>NZ_JBPQGP010000001.1:0-33096 GCF_051374625.1 Kitasatospora sp. HPM-01-4
GGCGTGCGGGCGCGGCGGGTACGGCCGGTTCCCGTTGTGCTCGTACTCGGCTGCCGCGATGGCCGCCTCGACGGCCTCCTCGACGAACGCCGACAGCGAGACCGGCGGGTCCTCGACGTTGGGGTCGCGCTGCAGGCCGACCACCGTGTTGCGCAGCCGGTCCAGCAGTTCCACCGGCAGGTAGGCCGGCACCTTCTCCTTCTTGCCCGACATCGGCCGGTCGCCGATCAGCCGGCCGAGGATGTCGCTGCCGCCGGCCTGGCCCGCGGCACCGCCCTTGTCTCCGAACGGCTTGCTCACGCGGTGGCTCCCTTCGCCGGCAGCAGGAGCCGGGCCAACTGGTCGTAGTCATAGACGGTGGTCGCGTCCGGCGCGAACACCCGCACCGGCAGGTGCTTCTCCGGGGCCTCGGCCGCCCGTACCGAGCGCCGGGCCGGGGCGATGATCGCCTCCGGGTAGTCGCGGCGCAGCTGGGCGGCGACCTTGGCGGCGTAGCGGCTCTTGTCCCAGGCGGTCATCACCGCGGCCGCCACCTGCAGCTGCGGGTTGGCGTCCTCCTGGACGGCGCGGATGGTGTGGTGCAGCTCGACCAGCGCCTTCTTGTCCAGGGCGCCGACCTTGAGCGGCACGATGACCTTGTTGGCCGCGATCAGGCCGTTGATGCTGAGCTTTCCCAGGGCGGGCGGCGCGTCGATGATCGTGATGTCGATCGGCGCCTTGCTCTTGCGGATCGCCGCGCGCAGCGAGCCGTCGCGGCCGGCCTTCGGGTCGTACTCGACGGTGGAGAGGTTGTCGCCGCTCGGGACCAGGTACAGGCCCTCGATGGTGGTCGAGTAGGTCGCCTCGTCCAACGGCTGGCGGCCGAACAGCACATCGGTGAGGGTGTAGCGCTCCTCGGGGCGGATGCCGTCGAAGTTCGGCAGCAGCCAGGCGGACAGTGCGGCCAGCTGCGGGTCGGCGTCGATCAGCCGGACCGTGTAGCCCATCGCCACCAGCGCGCACGCCAGCTCCAGCGCGCTGGTCGTCTTGCCGGCGCCGCCCTTCTGGTTGACGCAGACGAAGACGAGGTGGTCACCGCCGGGCAGCACCGCCGGGGCGACCAGGCCCGGCGGGACGAAGATGCGGGCGCGGAGGTCGCGGCCGTAGTCGAGGCCGTCGAGCGCGGCCTCCAACTCGGCTTCCAGCTCCTCGGTCAGCAGGGGGCACAGCTCGTCGATCCGCCAGTCACGCACCACATCCAGCACGTCCGTCGACTCTGGTAGCGGTTTCAGCGCAATCGTGGACACAAGTGGACTCCTCTGCCATCCGCTGCCATTCGCGGTACTACCGACGACGGTATCGGCCCCGTTGGGCCTGTTAGACCCAACAGGGTGCGGATCCGTCCGGCGCGCCGATTAGGCCTGTTAGGTCTAATCGGTCCTGCTGCTGCGGCGCGAGCCGCTACCGTGATCTGACCGGCTGGACGCGCACCGCCGGACGCCCGCACCGCGCCCACGCCGCGGTGGCCACCGGGCCAAGGTCTCCCGGGGCCCGCGAAGCTGACTGAGCAGCACTTCCTCCTGCATTCCGGCCCTTTCGACATCCGGCCGGCGGGGGCGTGGGGACCGCCGTGCACCTGGGAGTCGTCATGCCGAAGAAGCAGTCCACCGCGAGCCGGAAGGCTCGCGCCGCCGCCCGCCAGGGCGAGAAGTTCACCAGGGCGCTGACCGCCGCGCTGACCGCCGCCGGGCCCGACACTGTCCGGTACGGCTGGGACGAGCTGGTGCTCGCCTCGCTCGCCGACGTCGTCACCCGGCACGGCGTCGCGCCCGTCCGGGTCGAGTGGCTGGAGGAGCCGCCGGCATTCCAGCGCGAGAGCGAGCGCGAGCGCTGGGGAGTGGCCGAGCCTGCCTCCGACGGCTGGCTGATCCGCGAGATGGCCCACCAGACCGCTGCCGCCCGGGCCGTGGAGAAGGGCACCCGGGTGCCGGTGCCGCACCGCACCGCCGACGGGCGGGTGGAGGTCGCGGCACTGTGGCCGCTCGTGCACTGGCCGACCACCAGCGCCGGCTGGCAGTGGGCCCACAACGGCTGGGGCGTCGAGCGCCCCGGCGACATCATCGCCGGGTTCGACCCGCTGTATCCCAGCGCCGACCTGCCGTTCGAGGTCCGGGTGTTCCACGTCCCCGACGGCGTGGTCGGTGAGGACCACGGCGGCAGCGCCCCGGCCTGGCACACGCGGGCCTGGTGCGCCGACGTTGAGCGCGCCGCCGAGCTGGCCCGGGCCTACGTCACCCACCACCTGCAGGCGCCCAAGCGCCTCGCCCACAGCGGGGACGTCCGCGCGCAGGTCTGGCAGCACGACAAGATCCTGAACACCATGCCCGCCCTGCTCCACACCTTCGACGCCAACCCGGCCCGCCCGGCCGTGCCCCACCTGCCGTTCAACACAGCGGTGCCCGGCCGGCCCGACTCGATCGATCCCACTCCCGAGCCCGCCTGGCGGATCGGGGAGCAGCACCCGCCGCTGTACGAGCTGCGGGTGTGGGACGAGAGCAAGGGCGGCTGGACCTCGTTCGGCTGGTTCACCGGCGGCCGCAACGGCGTCGGCTGCGCGGCCGTGCTGCTGCAGGTCGGCACCGGCGGCCCGTACCGGTGGGCGGAGACGTGGGGCCCGCGGCACCCGGACGCCGGCGCCCACGACTGGATCCAGGAGGGGCGGGAGCTGACGGACCACCACCCGGACATGCCGACTGCGGAGTTCTCCGCCCGGCTCGACGCGGCCCGCCAGGCCGAGACCGGCCTGCTGGCCGCAGCCCTGTCCGAGCGCAGTGGCGGAGCACTCACCGTGGACCAGGCCGCCGACCGCCTGCAGGCCGGCGGGCGGGAGTACCGCGACTTCCTGCGGATCGGCCAGGTGGTCGTGCTCGACGTCCTCCACCGCCGGCGCCGCGCGCTGCCCGAGGGCCCCGAGCGGACCGCGGTACGCGAAACGCTCGACGGCGTGGAACTCCGGCACTCGGTCCCGGCCTGGCTTGCCGAACTCGCCCGGCGGCACCTCGACGCCGACGACGCCGACACCGCCTCGCGCTGGTCGGCGGCGGCGCGCGCGTCCCGCCGCCGGGCCCTGCAGGAGTACCTGGCCCCCGGCAGCGACGCCTCCGGCCTGCCCGGCCTGGAGGACGGCCCCACCGGTAGCTGACACTCGGCGGCCCTGTTGGACCCGTTGGGTCTAACAGGGCCGCCGAAAGCGTCTCCTCCGCCCGCTTCGGCGGGCCGGAGGGGTCGGCGGGACGGCACCCGCGCGCGGGTGATCTTGGTTGCCTACGGAGTTGCCCACGGAGTCGCCTGGCGAGTTGCCTGGCGAGTTGCCTGCGGAGTTACCCACGGAGTTGCCCACGAAGGCCTCGGTGAGTGGGACGGACAAGGGCGCTGACCTGCGGGGGTAGGGGGCGCAGTGTGCCGCTGGCGGCGCCGACTTCTTCCCCACGGCACCCTTCGGCGGCGCCCCGGGGCTTTGGAAGGCCGGCGGTCGTACCCTCCCGGCCGGTTGTCCCGTTGACCCCGGGTATGACGAGCTTGGTGTTCAGTAGCGCGGTGGTCACGGTGTCGGGGCCGGCGGTTCGGCGCGGTTCGGCGAAGCTGCAGTTCTCGGACGGGGGTGCGAGGTGAGCTGGCCGCTGGCGGACCGGAGCAGGCCGGGCCGGGCACGGCCTGCCGTGCTGGCCGGGTGCCCGGCCAGCACGGGGACGGCCCGTCAGTCCCGGGTCCGCAGCCGCTTTTCCTGCTCGCTCATCCGCTGCAGCTGCAGGAAGGTCTCGGCGGCGGCGGAGAGGGCGGCCGCGCCCTGCTTGGCGGCGGCGGGCAGGCTCATCGCCTGCGCGCCGCCCCGGTAGACCAGGACCAGGGCGCGGTCATCGGCGGGCAGCTGCGCGGGCAGCGAGTCCAGGCCGTAGCCGGGCATCCAGGTCTGCGGGTCGCGACCGGGCACCAGCGCCCGCAGGTCGCCGGCCGCGCACACCTGCGGGCCGTCGCGCTCGACGCGGCGCATCAAGTCGACCCACGGGTCGCCGGTGTCGGAGGGCAGGGTGCCGCGCCGGGCGCCCGCGATGGCCGCGAGGCGTCGCAGCAGGGCGGCGGCGGTCAGCGCCTGTTCGCGGTCGGCGGTGCCGGCCGCGAGGGCCAGCAGCAGCGGCTGCACCTGGGTGAGCGCCTCCTCGGCGGTCAGCGACAGCGGTGGGGCGGGCACGGGGGCGCCGGTGGCCCACTGCTCGCCCTCGCTGGGGTTGCGGGCGAGCAGAGCGCCGGCCCGGGTGGAGGCGGTGGAGCGGGCCACGCCCATTGCGTCGGCGAGATCGGCGTACGTACCGAGGTGCCGGTCCTGGTGAGTGCGGGTCAGGGCGTCGCGCAGGCCCTCCAGGCGGGGCAGCAGCCGGGTCTCCACCACAGCGAGCAGGTGGCGCAGGGCGATCCCGTCGTCCTCGGCGCCGTGGATCTGGCCGTCGCGCTCCAGGCGGCGCAGCGTCACCAGGCCGTGCAGCACGGCGTGGGTGAACTCCCCGGCGTCGGCCAGGGAGCGGCCGGGGAGCAGCTGGCGGTCGTCGTGGCTGATCGCAGTGAGGACCTCGGAGCCGTAGCGTCCGGCGCGGTCGGGGTCGTCGTGTCGGGTGGTCTGCAACATCGCGCTCTCCTCGGTGGTGGCGGCGGGTCAGGCGGCGGCGAGCAGGCGCCCGGCGGCAGTGACCAGCTCCTGGTCGGCCGTCACCGAGGCGCTCCGGGCCGCTTCCAGGGCGTCGGGGGTGGTGGCACCGCGCAGCGCGTAGGAGGCGCGGATGGCGGCCTCGGCCTGGTCGCGCAGGGCGGGCAGCAAGATCGCCACGCGCACCGAGGGCTCGGTGACGGCGGCACGGGTCGCCCGGGTGGCCGTCGTGTCCTCCTCGGCGGCTTCGCCGGCCAGGCGATGGTCCTCCCGGCGCCACATCGCGGCGCGGTGGGCGCTGACGGCGGCGACCAGGGCGACGACGGCGTCCAGCGCCTCCTTGCGGGTCTCGGCGGCCTGGCCGTCTTGCCGGTCGGCGCGCTGGGCGCGCTGTTGCAGCAGGGCGGTGAGCATGGCGCCGGCCAGGGTGCCGAGGATCGCCACGACGGTGGTCAGCATGAGGAAGCCCCCTCCTGTGTACGGTAGTCCGTACAGACGACTGTACGGAGTCTCGTACAGCCTGACAAGGCGTCAGACGCGGTACCGTCCCGGGCCATGGATGCAGCAACCATCTGGACGGCCGTCGGCGCGATCGCTGCGGCGGCATCCGCCGGCCTGGCGTGGTGGGCGACGCGCAAGGCGGCGGCCGCGGCCTCCGACTCGGCGGCCACGGCCCGGGAAGTGGCCGCCATCGAGCGGGACCGCTGGCACCGCGAGCTGACGCCGGAGCTGGAGTTCACCCTGACCCAACGCGGGAGGGACCACTGGCGGCTGACCGTGGAGCTGGTCGGCCCGGCTGGACTGGACCGCCTCGACTCGCTCACCCTGACCGTGCGGGACGAGGCTGGCGTCGACCACAGTCCGCGCCCCGGCGGCCCCGACCCGCAGGAGCTGGCCGCTGTCATTTGGGGTCCACTGCGAATCCAGCCGGGGGTCGACGGCGTTCGTGAGCCGGGCCGCGAGCGCGTGCTGCTCGATGTCGAGCGTGGTGAACCGATCCCCTGCGCGCTGGAGGCCACGCTGGTGCCCGGCTGGTTCCAGAACCCCGAGGACTGGCGGGAGAGGAACGCCACCCTGCCGCTGCGCCTGCGCGCAGTGTGCGAGCGCGAGGGGCACCACCCGTGGATCGTTCTCGACCAGTGCGCCGTCCCCCGAACCGCCGACCAGTGACCCTCGTGGCGCCCTGTTGGTCCTAACAGGCCCAGTAGGGCTAATCCCGCCTGAGCTGTGCTGAGGGGTTCCTGGTGAAGCCGTCAGGGGGCCGAGCGGAGTACGGCGTCGCAGTCCGAGCAGATCCAGCCGCGCCAGCGCGGCGGCCAGCGCTGACCGGGCCGACCGGCACTCCAGCGCTCGGTGATCATCGCGCTGGTGTCGGCGCCGCAGAGGGTGTCCGAGCCTGGGTCGCCGGGGACGTCCGGGTCGGCGACGGCGGCGTGGACCCGGCGCACCGCGAGCTGGTCGGGCGACTCGCCGGTCGCCTGCAGGACCCGCGCGTCGGCGGGCTCGACCAGCTCCAGCAGGATGATCAGCGCCATAGATCCACCGTGCGCCCGGGGATCGGGGGGCGCACCCGGACCCGGGCCGGTCACCTGCTGATGCCGCGGCTGGGGGAGGGCGGCTCCGGCGGCCGGTAGTGGTACTGCTCGTGCTGCTGGCGCAGCTGCTCCTGGCGCGCCGCCCGGGTCTGCGCGGTGCGCTGGCGGGCGGCGGCACGCTCGCGCTGCTCGGTGCTGGCGCGCTCGGGGGACAGGCCGGCGCGCAGCTGCTGCTCGGCGCGGACCTGGTCGGCCGTGGCCTGGTGCTGGGCGGCCGTGCCGAGGCTCTGGCTGGCCTGCTTGCGCAGCAGCTCCAGGTCCTGGCGGTCCGCCAGCTGCAGGGCGGCGGTGATCCGCCTGCTGAACTCGGCCGGGCTCTCGCCGTCGTGGATGCCGCTGCGGGCGTGCTGGCGCTGGGCGTCGCGGGCCTCGTCGGCGGCCCGACCTCGCAGCTCGTTCTCCTGGGAGCGCAGGTCGGCAATCTGCTGGACGCGCTGGTCCAGGAGGTCGCGCATGTGGCCGGCGGCCTCGCGCATGCCGCCGGAGCGGAAGGTGACCTTGCTGGTCCACTTCCCGGCGCGTTCGTTGACCTTGCTGTGCACGTGGAGGATCTTGTGGTTCTCCTCGTACATCTCGGCGATGCGGGCCTTGAGCTGGTCGGCGAGCTGCCGGTGGTGCTCGGCCTGGGCGGCCTGGTGCTGGGCGGCGGCCAGCGCGCCGAGCATGTCGGCGGCGCGCTGGGCGGCCGGGGCCTGGTCGGTGCCGAGGACGGCGGCCAGGGCGTCGGCGCGCTGCTGCAGGCCGGCCGCGAAGCGAACGGCGTGGCTCCCGTCGTGCTCGGAGACCTGCAGCTGCGTGGCGAGCTGGCCGGCGGTGTACGGGCCGTAGGGGCGCTGGCGCCAGTGCGGGGCGGCGGCGTCACGGGCGGCCCGCTCGGCGGCCTCGCGCTGCTCGATCTCGGCCCGGGCCCGGGCCAGCTCCTGGCGCAGGGCGGCCTCTTCCTCCTGCTGCGGGGTCGGGCGCGGGTGCCCGGCCGCCTGGTCGTCGCGGTGCTGCTCCAGCAGCGCGTCGATCCGCTCGACCTGCACCGGCCACGGGTTGTCCTGGGGCCGGGCTTGCCGCTGGATTGCGGGCGGCTCGGGCTCGGCTAGGGCCACCGCGCGCCGCTCGGCGTCCTCCTGCAGGCCTGCGGGCGCGGCACGGCCGCCCGGCACCGGGGCGGGGGGTGCGAGGCGGTGCCCGGGCTCGTGAGGGCCTTCGGGGCCGTGCTGGTCGGGGGTGCGCTGGCCGGGCAGCTCGTCGGTGACCATCACGTCGTCGCCGTCGCGCTCCAGCTGGCGGCCGTAGGCGGCCACCGCCCGGTCCAGCCGCTCGGTCTGCGAGCGCGGGTCGCCGAGGGTCAGGCGGGTGGTGTCGTCCTCAAGTTCGGCCAGCGGCAGCCACAGGTGGGTCTCCTGCCGGGCGCGGCTGAGCGCGGGGTAGAGGCTGTGGGCGTCGGCGCCGTGCCCGGAGGCGATCGTCACCTCGCTCGTCAGGCCCTGGGCCGAGCCGATCGTCATGGCGTAGCCGTGGGTGAGCCGGCCCTCGGCGACGTCGGCCGGGCTCATCCACGCGGACTGGACGACGTGGCCGCCGGCGCCGTCGGGGCGGCGCCACTCGACCAGCACGCCGCGCCGGGCGTCGGTCTCCAGGGCCACACCGCGGTAGCCGTTCAGCACGTCCGGTTCGTCGCCGCGCCGGGAGCGGTAGTCGTTGCGTCGTACGTGCACCAGGTCGCCGGTCGCGAACTCCAGCGTGCCGTCGGCGGTGCGGAAGGCGTGGCCGCCGGGCAGTTCGCCGGCGGCTTCGCGCAGCGCGCGGGCCCCGGCGTTCAGCTCGGCGACGTCGGCGCGGCGGGCGGCGAGCAGCAGCAGCTGCTCGACCTGGCCGTGCGGGTCGCCCGCCCAGTCGGCGCGGGCGCTGTTCCAGGCGGCGAGCATCGCCTGGTGGGCCTGCTCGGCGGTGTCGCAGGCGTGGACCCGGCCGCGCTCGGCGAGCATGGCCAGGGCGGTGGTGCGCCCGCCCTCGCGCCAGGTCTGCAGCGCCGCCCGCTCTACCGCGTCGACCTGGCGCCGGTTCTCGTCGAGGACCAGGCCGTCGACCAGCTGGTGGATCCGGGCGAAGCCGCCGCCGATGCCGACCGCGCGCAGCTGCAGCGGGTCGCCGACCGCGACCACCTTCGTGCCGGTCTCGGCGGCGTGGCGCAGCAGCGCGGCCAGCGCCCGGTCGTCGACCATGGCGGCCTCGTCGATGACCAGCACGCCGACGCCGTCCAGGCCGCGGCCGCCGTTGAGTTCGCGGGTCCAGGCGGCGACGGTGCGCGAGTCGATGCCGGCCTCGGCGGCCAGGTTGGCGGCGGCCACCGCGGCGGTGGACGCGCCGACCACGCGCAGCCCGGCCGCCTCCCACCCGGTGCGGGCGGCGGCCATGAGCGTGGTCTTGCCCGCCCCGGCGACGCCGATCACCGCGTCGGCGGCGTGGCCGGCGGTCAGCAAACGCTCGATCACCGCGCGCTGCTGGTCGCTGAACCGGAACTCGCGCTCGGTGGTGCTCTTGGCGACCTCGACGGTGGCGATCGTCAGCTCGGCGGCCTCGCGGGTGAGCTGCGCCAGGCCGGCGCCCAGGCCGGTGGTGGCGCTCGTGATGATGGTCGACTCCGCCTCGATGACGGAGGCGTGGGTGTAGCGCTGCCGGTGGACCTGGTGGGCGCGGTTGGAGTCGCGCAGCTGGACGGCGTGGCCCTCCACGGCGAGCACCTGGCCGGTCAGCTCCGTCAGCTGCTCGACGCTGTCCAGGTAGGGCAGCTGCTGCACCACGGCGGACAACACGTGGGTGTGGCCGACCACCTTCCGCGCGGCGACCAGGCCGTGCTCGGCGTCCCAGATCTGCTCGGCGATCTGCCGGGGCCCGGGCAGCAGCGGGCCCGGTCCGCGACCGCCGGCGGTGGGCGCCGCCGGTCCGTCGGGGCCGGGCAGCGCGGCGGTCACCATCGCGTCCACCGCGCCGCCCGCGCGCTGCAGGACGGCCTGGCGCTCGGCCTCGCCCAGGTGCTCGACGCCACCGGCGAACGTGGCGGCGGCGCGGTCGCGCCAGCTGGTGCGCTCGGCCGCCTGGTCGCTCTCGTGCTTGGCCTCGGCGGTCTTGCGGGCGGCGGCCTTCTGCTGGTCGCGGGTGGCGCCTTCACCGGCCTCGGCGAGGACCTGGTGGTGGCGGCGGGAGAACGCCTCGCGCAGCTGCTCGTCGATGCCGGCCAGCTCCCACGCGCCGGTCGTCTCCGAGCGCTCGAACCGCGCGCCGTGCCGCTCGGTCAGCTTCTGCCGCAGCCGGGCCTCGGCGATCTCGTTGGTCAGGTGCGCGTGCCGCAGCAGGTCCTCGGCGCCGGCCGCGATGGTGCGCCACTTCCCGTCCGCGCCCTTGGCCATGTGCGCGATGTTCACGTGGACGTGCAGGTGCGGGTCGCCCACCGCGCCGTCCACCGGCCGGGCCGAGCGGTGCAGCGTCGTCCACCCGAGGAAGCCGCTCGTGGCGATCCGCTCGGCCTGCTCGCCGTCGCCGTGGTGGCCGGCCATCCCGTAGGCGGTCCACTGCTCCAGCGCGGCGACCGCCTCGGTCACCGACTCCATCCACTCCTCTTCGATCGCGGCCGCCAGCTCGTCACCGGCCAGCGCCCACGCCGTCGAGATGCTCTTTGGCAGATCGAGCACGATGTCGACTCCGCGCAGGCCGACATCGACCCGGTGGTGCATCCACTTCCGCGCCTCGGCGACCGCCTGGTCGCCGTACAACTCGTCCACCGACAGGCCGGCCGCGGCGGCCAGGCGCTCGACGTCCGCCAGCGGCAGCAGGTGCCGCTCGCCGTCGCGGCGGATGCCGCGCTCGGCCCGCGCGAGGCGCTTGGCCAGCGGGTCCTCACCGAGGTACTCGGCCGCGGTGATCCCGTCCGCCTCGGCGAGCGCGGTGACGGCGTCGACCAGGACGTGGGCGGCGAGCTTGCCGCGCGGATCCAGCACCTGCTTGCGCGCCACCAGCTGTTCGCCGGTGCGCCAGTCCCGGCCGTCCATCAGTGCCCGTGCCGCGTCCGCGTCGACCGCCTCTCCGGCGGCCAGGTCCAGCTCCGCCAGGCCGCTGCCGATCCACCGCAGATCGCGCGGCGCGGCCAGCCGGTACTCCACCTGTGCGTCGTGCTCGACGTCGCACCCGCAGTCGCGCGCGAGCCGGTAGTCGACCTGCTCCGGAGCGCGGATCGGCGTCGCCCACCCCATATTGCCGATCCACCCCCTGATGTCCCCTTATGTCCGCCGCGCGGACCATGATCGTGTATCGAAGATACCTGGAGTGCTGTAGGTGGTCTTGTGGTTTGTGGCGTGTCGTGGTGTGGGTGGTGTTTTTGGGTGTGATTGTCGGTTGTGTCGGTTTGTTTGATGGTGGGTCGGTTGCTGGGTTTGGGTTGAGTGCTGGTGGTGTTCGGTCGGTTTGGTGGTGCTGGTTGGGGTGGTTGCGGGGGGGTGGACAAGGGGGGCGGCGGATGCCGGACAAGGGGTGGGAAGGTGCGGCGGGTGGTGCCGGATTCGGGCGGAGGCGGCACGGGTGCGGGGCGCTTTCCGGCGCGTACGGAGCCGGCTGAAAGCGCGTCGGATTCGCGCCGGAGAGTGCCCCGCCGGGCCTGGGTCCAGGGCGCGGCAAGCGGCCCTGGCACCACAGGCGGATGCCTCGTCCGTGACGCTCGCCGGCTCGTTCGCGGGCATGAAAAAAGCCCCCCGGCGCGATGCCGGGGGGCTTCTTGGTCTGCTGTCTCAGGCGGCGCGGGCCTCGAACCTTATGGCCAGTTCCGCGCCGGGCTCGATCCGCACGGCGGCGTTCATCGCGCGGGCCAGGCGCTCGATCAGCTCCAGCGTCGGCTCCACTCCGCCGGTCTCGATCGCCTCGATGTCGTCCTCGTCCAGGCCGGCGTGCTCGGCGAGGGTGGTCTCGCTCAGGCCGAGCTGGCTGCGGCAGTCGTAGACGGCCTGCCCGAAGGCGATCCGTCGGCCGGCCGCGATGTACTCCGGGGACTCCCGGTGCTCGTCCGGGATGACCCACCTGGTGTGGTAGCCGGTGGTCACCGTGCTGCCTTCCTGTCGTAGGTGTCGTGGTCGCCCGCTGGCGCGTGGCCGGCCTCGCAGGCCTTCTGGGCCAGCTGGGCGCGCTCGACTTCTCCAGTCTCGCGCATGCGCGTCTTGCGGAACACGGTCAGCAGCACGATCCGGCGTCCGGGTGCGAGCCAGTAGGTGATCCGCATCGCGGTGCCGCGCAGGTTCACCCGCAGCTCGCGCACCTGGCCGCCGAGGTGGCGCGACAGCGGCTCCCCCAGGGTGGTCGGCTGCTCGGCGAGGATGTCGGCGGCGCGCTCGACGGCCGCGTAGTCCGTCTGCGCCAGCGTCTCCAGCCAGGCCCGCACCTCGGGCTCGACCTCGACGGTGTACCGCTCGCCCATCAGAACGTGAACCGGGTCAGCGCCTGGTCGCCGGGGTCGGCGATGGCGAGGGTGAACCGGTCCGCCAGGCGCCGGTAGGCCTCCTCCTGGGCTTCGGTGAGCACGATCCGCTCGCCGGGCGCGGCCGCGGCCAGCGCCTGCAGCAGCGTGCGGGTGTCGTCGTCAGTGGCGTCCAGCTGCAGCGCCGAAACGGCCCGGGCCACGTCCGCGACGACCTGCTGGACCACGGGGCGCCGGCCGGGCTCGGCGCGCTCTTCGGCCGCCTCCTCCAGGAGCACGAACAGGTCCTCGCCCGCCCGGTGCGCCGCGGTGCGCAGGTGGTCGAACAGGCTGGCCAGCTGCTCGACGTCGGCCGGGTCGATCTCGACGGCGTACAGCGGGGTGTGCTCCCAGCGGCCGTCCGGCGCGAACAGCTGGTGCCCGCCGAGGCTGACGTCCTTTTTCCACAGCGGTTCCGGCAGCGCCCGCACGATCCGGCCCCAGGCTGCGTAGACGGCCTCGCCGTCCAGGCCCTCGGGCAGGCGCGGGGCGTCCTCGTCGCCGGCCGCCGCGCGGTTGCTCGCCTCTGCGAGCGCGACCAGCAGCGGGTCCTCGATGACGAACAGGGCGTGCAGCCACTCCTCGTTCTCCGGCAGCAGCATCACGGGTGCCATCGGTTCTGCTCCTCTACGGTGTAGGCGGGGTGGGGCCGGCTCCAACGGCCCCACCCCGCCATCTTGGTGCCCCGTCCGGTCGGACCGGGGCCTTCGCGCACATCTCGTCACCGGTCAGGTCAGGGCGGTGGCCAGCGCCGCCGCGAGGACGAGCAGGGACAGCGCGGTCACGTCCACGGCCCGCTGCAGCCGCGCGTACTTGCGGCGGGTGAGCTGGGACAGGTTCAGCAGCCGGGCCTCGCGCTGGTCGGCCGCGAGGTCGGCGGCGAGCTGGCGTGTGGTGCAGTTCGCCCAGTAGAGCCAGGTGCCCCGGGTCACGGTCAGGTTCGGCCGGATGACGGCGAGGGCGAGCAGGCCGGCGGCGACCAGCCCGGCGCCGCCGAGCAGGACGAGCGCGGTCGTCACCGGCGCCAGGTGGTGGCTGGGCACCGCGACGACCAGCACGCCGAGCGGCAGGCTCAGCGCGGTCAGCAGGGTGGCCGCCTTGGCGTCGGTGCGCACCAGCTCGGCGGTCACGTCCGCCTTCGCCGCCTCGTACCGGGCGGGGTCGATTGCGGCCTCGGCCTTGGTGGTCTCGTGTACCTCGCCGCCGGTGTCGGTGCGGTTCATCGGTGGTCTCCCCGCTCGATCTGGTTGTGGGTGCGGGCGATAAGACCGCGGGTGTGGCTGGTGACCTCGGTGTGGTCCTGGATGACCGTGCCCTGGTAGTGCTGGTGGATCACGGGCGGCGCGGCTTCCGCGACCTCCTTTGCCCCCTTGAGAACGCGGGAGATGGCGCTGAGGGCGGCGAGGGGGGCAACGCAGATGACACCGAGGGTGATCGGGTTGACGTGGCCGACGGTCCACAGGACCAGGGAGAGGCCGCCGGAGATCGGGACGGAGGCGACGCCGGCGGAGAGCATGATGCCGCTGATGTCGGCGGCACGCTGGCTCATCGGGGCGCGGGTGCCTGAGTAGACGGGCGGGGTGCTGCCGATGGCGGGCACGGGCGTCACGTCCCGGTAGTAGGTGGCGACGGGGGCGGTGTCGCTGTACCCCTCCGCGATCAGGCGGGCCGCTTCGGCGGCCTGCTGGGCTTCGGTCAGCGGAAGGCGGGTGTCGGGGTGGTGGTTCACCGGGGGTGCTCCTTTGAGGTGCCGGGGGCCGGGCTGGCCGGCCCCCGGAAACGGCTGGTTGGACCTGTTGGACCTAATGGGTCCGACAGGGACGGTGCTGTGCTGCTCAGTCCTCGTTCGCGGGCTTCGGAGGCGCCAGGCGCCACACCCCGTGGCTGGCCTGGACGAGCTGGCCGCTGGCGGCGAGCTTGGAGACGGCGTTGGCCACCGAATCGACGCTCGGCCCGTCGGGGGTGCCGACGCCGACGGCGGAGCGGATCTCCCGGATCGGGTGGGGCATGCCGTCGGCCAGGGCGTCCAGCACCTGGTCGCGCAGCGACTTGGGCGGGGCGGGGATCGCGACAGTGGGCCGGGGCGTGGTCGGCACGGCCGCCGTCTTCTTGCGGCGCTTGCGGCCGCCGTCCTCCTCGTCGCCGTCCCCGTCGCCGCCGCCGCTCTCGCCGGCCAGCAGCGCCTCCGCGATGGCGTAGCCCTCCTTGTAGGCGGCCTGGAAGACCGCGTCCTCCGGCTCGGTGAGGACCGGCATCGGCCGCGCCTCGTACAGCTCGATCAGCTTGGGGAAGGTGCGGTTCTCCTTGATGACCTTGAAGACGCGCATCAAGGTGGCGCGGCCGCCCTGGAGCGCCCAGGCCATCCCGGCGGTGACCGGCCCGCGCGGGGCCTCCGCGCCGGACCAGGCGGACTCGACGTCGCCCTGGCCGCCGCCGAAGTACATCGGAATGCTGCTGATTTCGGTGCCGTCGGTGACCATGTCGAGCGCCATCTGGCGGGTGGTCGAGCTGTTGACCCGGCCCATCCACACGGTGCCCTGCTTGGCGTTGGCGCGGATCTTCTCGGCGTCGCCGAGGTCGGTGACGTGGATCGACTGGCCCGCGAAGCGGACCCCCTCGCCGAACTTGCGGCCGGTCTGCTGGCCGCGCGCGATCATCCCGGTGCACCACTTGCGGAACTCCGGCGGTACGGCGGCCTGGGCGCCGAGCACCAGGTTGATCTCGTCGATGGTGACGTTCACCAGCCGCCAGGGGTCGCCGATCTTGAAGCCGCCCCAGCCGTTGGCGGTGGAGACCTGCTCGCGGTAGTCGGCCAGCGCGCAGATCGCGGCCAGCGTCGCGGCCACTCCCGCCAGGCCGGTCGCGAACGAGTAGACCCGGCCCTTCGCCTCCGGCAGGCTCATGCCGTTCTGGGCGTCGGCCACGATGCTGACGACGCCGGAGGCCCGCTCGGCGATCAGCAGCAGGTTGAGGAAGACGCTCTTGCCGGCGCCGGGTGCGCCGACCGCCAGGTCGGTCATCGCGCCCAGCTCCGGGTCGTACAGCGCCATCTTGAACGGGCGGCCGTCGTGGCGGACCCCGATGGTGATCATGCCCCGCTCGTCCATCGTCAGGTCTTCGATGGTGGGCTCGGGGACGTTGATCAGCGGGTGCTCGCGGTAGACGGTGACGACGCCGCGGGCCATGCCGTCGGTCTCCACCATCAGCAGGTCCGGGTCGTCCACCTGCAGGGCCCGGGCCAGCTTGCGGCGGGGCAGGGCGATCAGGCGGTCCTCGTCGGCCTCGACCAGGATCCGGATGCGGTCCTCGCCGATCTGGTGGTCGATCATCCGCATGCCCGGCGCCGCGCCGCCGGCGCCGGACACCTTGCGCTCCCACAGGCCCTGCAGGCCGGCCGCCTCGATGTCCTCCTCGATCTGCGACGGGGTGACGCTCAGGGCCAGGCGGCCCGGGCCGGAGCCGGGCACCGGCTTCAGCTCGACCACCGTCTCGGGGACGTCGAAGACGGCGGCGACGGTGCGCCGGTCCACCGTGCGGGGCACGGCCTGGCCGGCCTTGGCGACGATCACCGCGTCGAAGTCGGGGGCGTCGGGGTCGTGCTGGTGGATCTGCTCCAGCGTGGTGCCGGCGGTGGTCGGGGACAGCGCCCACCGGGCCTTGAGGTAGCCCTCGAACGTGGTGGGGTCGAACCCCAGCCCGTCCTCCTCCTCGGGCTCCTCGTCCTCCCACACGCTGGCCTCGTCGTCGAAGACCAGCTCGGGGTCTTCGAGCCGGGCGACGACCCGGCGCAGGCCGACCGAGCGGGTCAGCGGCACCCACCAACCCATCAGGCCGGTCAGCGCGGCCGGGATCGCGTACTCCCACCACGGCCGGCCGGGGATGTGCTGCAGGGCCAGCCAGGTCCCGGCGTAGCCGATCAGCGGGACGGCGCGGGTGCAGGAGACCAGCAGGGTGTGGTGGTGGTGCTCGCTGCGCTTCCACAGCCACCAGGCGGTGCCGGCCAGCGCGCCGGCCGCCAGCCCGGTGCCGATGCCGCGCACCAGCGGGTTGCCCATGTGCGGGCCGATCGCGGTCACCACGCCGCCGGTGCCGTAGAGCAGCCGCTCGGCCCAGGCCCAGCGGCGGGCGGCCTTCGGGGTCAGGCCGCGGTCGGCGACGGAGGCCGGCGGCAGCTCGGGGATGGTGGTCGGTGCGGCCAGGTCGGTCGCCATCGTCTTCCCTTCGATGTGGGCGGGGCCCGGTTTCCCGGGCCCCGCGAGATGGTTAGACCTGTTAGACCCAATGGGTCCGACAGGCTTTGAGCTGCGCTGCTAGCGGTTGCGGTAGAAGCCGGCCTTCGCCTGCTGGACGCCGGAGGCCTGCACCGCCTCGTACACGCCGCGGTACTCGCCCTCGTGCGCGTCGTTGAAGGCGCGGGAGTTGGACTCCATGTCGTCGGCGGCGCCGGCGAGTGCGCCGGAGGCCTCGGCGACCGCCAGCAGCGCCGCTCCGGCCTCCTCGATCAGCGCCAGGAAGCGCGGCTCGACCTCGGCCTCGGCGCACATCGCCGACAGCTTCACCATGTCCTCGGAGTCGTCCTCCATCCGCTTCTGCAGGCTCCGCAGGCCCTCCTTGAGGGCCAGGGCGGAGGCGGTGAGCACCGTGATCCGCCGGGCCAGGTTGAGGAAGTTCGGCCGGTCGCCGCCGGGCTCGGGCAAGTTGGGGGCGTAGGGCACCAGGTCGGTCATCGTCACTCCTCGTTGTGGATACGGGCGCTCGGCATCTCCAGGCCGGCGTCCAAGGCGGCCTGCTGCACGGGCTGGTAGGCGTCGGCCATCTCGGTGTGCGCGACCTCGACCGCCTCGGCGGCGTTCAGCGACTCGGAGCGCATCTCCTCGGCCTTGCGGTGGACCAGGTCCATCGACTCCGCCAGCCGGGCCATCGCCGAGCTGGTCATGCGGCCGATGACGTTGTGGCGCTCGCGCAGGTCGACGGCCAGCTCCTCCAGCTGGTCGCGCAGCTGGATGGCTCGGTCGGCCAGCTGCGCGCACTCGTCGTAGGTGGCGAAGCAGGCGTCCTTGGAAGCCGTCAGCTTCTCCAGGACGTCGTCGAGGGTGACCTCGGTCATGTGCTCGGAGGCCGGGGTGTTTCGCATCCCCGGGATCGACACTGCGCTCACGCGCGTCTCCTTCGTGAGGTTCACGGCACCCGGCGCGGGCGGCGCCGGGGTGCCCTGGGTGATCGCTCCGGCCCGCTGGCGGGAGCGGGCCGACTGGCCCGGGAGGTTCTCGCGCCAGACGCCGGTGACGACCTCGCCGGCGTCGGCTTCGGCGGCGAACACCGACTCCCAGGCGGTGCGCCGGCTGCGGCGGCTCTCCCCGGGGCCGGGTTCCTCGCCGGGCGGCGGGGGCGGGGTCCAGAAGGCCCAGCCGGCGCCGGGCCCGGATCCGGTGGCGCCGGGCGTCTCCGCGGCTTCCGGGCCGCGGGTGCGCTCGCGCTCCTTCTCGGCCCGCTCCTTGCGGCGGGCCTTGCGCCGGGCGGCCGGGCTCCCGACCCCCGGGCCCGCGGGCGGGGCCTTCTTCGACCCGCGCGTGATCCTCACCCTGGACCTCTTCTTCCTGGGCTCGTCGGCCGGGCTGGCGCCGGCGTCGCCGCCGGCCTTCTTTCCGGTGCTGCCGTCGGCCGGGCTGTCGCCGCCGGCCTTGGCCGCCCGTCGGGCCGCACGGGCGGCCTTGCGGGCGTCGTGCGCTGCGGTGTGCTCGGCCCGGCGCTTGTCCAGGCGCCGCTCGGCCTCCTCGGCCACCGCCTCGCCCAGCCCGGTCCGGCCCTCCGCCTTGCGGGCCGCTGCCCGCTCCTCGCGCCGCTTGGCGCGGGCGGCCTTGCGGAGGCTGGCCTTGGAGGTCGCGGCCTCCGGGCCGGTGGTGGCCGGCGCCTTCTTCTCGCTGCTCCCGTCGGCCGGGCTGTCGCCGCCGGCCTTGGCCGCCCGCCGGGCCGCACGGGCGGCCTTGCGGGCGTCGTGGGCTGCGGTGTGCTCGGCCCGGCGCTTGTCCAGGCGCCGCTCGGCGCCCTCGGCCACCGCGGCCCCGAGGCCGGTCCGGCCCTCCGCCTTGCGGGCCGCCGCCCGCTCCTCGCGCCGCTTCGTACGGGCTGCCTTGCGCTGCTCGGCCGCCTGGCGGGCCGTCGCGCGGTTCTCGCCCCGCTCGGCGAGGGCGGCCGCGTGGTCGGCGTCGCGGCGCCGCTCCCGGCCGCTGGTGCGGTCGGCGGCCCGCTGGGCTCGGCCCCGGGCCCGCTCCAGCGCCGCCGGGCTCGTCGTCCCGTTCTCGCCCCGGGCCCGGCCGGGGGCGAGAACGCCCCGGGAGGGGCGGTCGCTGGTGCTGCGGCTGGTCGAGCGGTCCGCGGCGCCCGCGCCGCGCGAGGCGCCGGTGCCGGTGGAGCCGTGGGTGCTGGTCGTCCGGGACCCGCCGCCGGCGCCCGCCCCGCTGCCGCGCCCGGCGTTCGCCGCCGGCGCCGACTGCGGGGACCGGGTCGCCGAGCCGGAGCCGGAGCGGGCCCCGCCGCCGGCGGCCGCCCCGGCCGGGCCGGAGCCCAGCGAGCGGCGCCCGAACTCCGGGCCGCTCTGGGTCGCCCGGGCCTGCTGCTGGGCGGCCTGGTGGGCGATGCCCTGCATGGCGGTGCCGTGCCTCGTGCGCTGCACCTGCTGCGCGAGGCGCGCCTCGCGCAGCTGCGCGGTCTCGGCCTGGCGGGCCATGCGGCGCTCGTTCCAGCCCTGCACCGCGGTGTAGGTGCCGCGCAGGGCGGCGACCGCCACCGCGATGATCGCGCCCAGGCCCAGCGCCCCGTAGTGCGGCGGCTCGGAGTCCTCCTCCCCTTCCTCGTCCCAGCCGTCCTCGTCGTCGTACTCGTCCTCCAGGCCCTCGGCGCCGAAGGTGGCCGGGACCCACCGCGGCGGCGGCGGCGGCATCGCCGCACGGCGCTCGCCGAACTCGGCCAGCGAGTCGGCGGGGCTGCGGCGCTCACGCACCGGCAGCTCCTCCTCGTCCTCGTCCTCCGGCTCCTCCAGGGCCGGGGGAGGGGTCGGCGGCAGCCCCGGAAGCGGCGGCATCCCCGGCGGGGTGCCGCCGCCACGGGGACGGAACGTGACCACCGTCCCGCCGCCGCTGTCGTCATCGTCGTCAGACACGGGTTCCTCCCGGGTTGACAGGCAGTGACCGGATGGGGGATCCTCGCGCGCCCGCGCGCCCATGCGCCCGCACGCCCGCCTGGCCCCCCGGAATCGGCCCGCCTGCCGTGGTGATGATGATGGTGATGATTACTTTTCGTAGCGGGCGCAGAAGTTCGCCAAGGTGCGGGCCAAGTCCTCCCACACCTCCGCATCCCCGGCCCGCTCACTCTGCGTGCCGACCGCCTTGACCCGGTCCCACCAGGCCTCCGCGATCCCCTTCGGCCCGCGCTTGGCGTAGCGCTCCTGGCGCTCGGCCCAGTGCGCGGCCAGGTTGGCCCGGCGGGCCTGCTCGATCGACTCGCTCATCAGGCCCCCTTGCGCTGCCACAGCTCGTTGATCCCGCGCAGCGTCTCGGCCACCGGCTTCGGCGGCTGGGCGAGCACGCCACCCGGCGGCATCTGCCCCGCCGGCCTCGCCGTCTGGACCGGCGGAGCGGCCGGGGCCGCCTTGTTCAGGCCCTTGTCGATCTCCGCAGGACCGCTCTTGCCCTTGCGGGCGGCCTTCGCGGCCCGCTGACCGGGCAGCGCCGCGACCACCCGCTGGTGCTCGGCGTAGGAGGTGCGCAGGCCCTCGGCGGCGCCGGCGGCCTGCTTCGACGCCTTAGCCAGCTTCTTGATGTGCTTCTCGACCTTGCGGGCCCGCCACCGGGCCGACCACCGGCCGTCGCCCTCGACGTGCTGCTGGCGCAGGTAGGTCTGGAACGCGGCCAGCACCTGCTCGTACTCGGCCTGGTCCGCGCCGTGCTCGCGCTGGCGGTCCGCCGTCCAGTTCGACAGGCGGTCGGGCTGCACCAGCAGGCGGTAGTCCCGGGTCACCGGGGTGTTGTCGGTCGTCACGACCGCTCTCCTTCCAAGGGGGGTGGGGCCCGCCGTCTCCTCGGGGGCGAAGGGCGGGCCCGGCCCGCGGCTGTGCGTGGTGCCGCCGCCGTACCGCTCAGGAAGCGGTACGGGCGGCGCGGATCTGGTTCCTGACCCACTCGGGGTCGGCGATGTTGAACTCGGCGGCGAGAGCGGTGGGCGAGGGGGTACCGCCCGCCCGGATGATCTCGGCGGCCCGGGCCCGCACCGCGATGCGCTGCTCTTCACCGGGTCGCTCCGCCGCCGCCTTACCGGTGGCCCGCTGGACGCGCTTACCGGTGCGGTGGCGGCCACCGGTACCGGTGCGGTTACCGCTACCGGTACCGGTCGGGTTACCGGTACCGGTAGCGCCGCCGGTACCGGTCGGGTTACCGCTGCCGGTACCGGCCGGGCTACCGGCTTCCTCCTGCTGCTCGTCGGCCGGTACCTCGTCGCCGTGGTCGATCAGGTTGTGCACCCGCCAGACCACGGTGACGAAGACCAGGACCACGCCGACGATCAGGGGGCGCGGGCCGGTGGACGGGGCGGCCAGGTGCGCCGCGATGTTCGCGGCGGCCATGATCCCCAGCGCCCACGGCACGTCGGTCTTGCGGCGGAACGCGGTGATCGCGTAGACGTCGATCGCCACCGGCAGCAGCGGGGCCACGTGCGGGTCGATGCCGACCAGGCAGGCCAGCTCGTACTCGCCCTGTGCTGCCAGGCCGACCGCCGCGCCCAGACCGATCCAGGGCGCCATGCCCCAGAACCGGCGGCTGGCCGACCGCATCCACCCGCCCCGCTTCTTCTTGCGGGCCTCGGCGGCCTGAGCCTTGGCCAGCGTCGCCTCGGCGGTGCGCTGCAGCTGCTCGGCGCGGCCGGTGGCTTCGACCGCCTCCTTCAGCAGCTGCGCCTTCTCCTTCTCGGCGCCGGCCAGCAGCGCGGCCGTCGCCTTGCGGGTCTCCGCCTCGGCGGCGCGCCGGGCCTCTTCCAGCTCGGCGGCCAGCGCCTCGCGCTGCTCCTGGTGCTCGGCGCGGTGCTGCTCGACCAGCGCCCGGTGCTGCTCCTGCAGCTCGGCGCGCTCCCGGTCGGCCGCCTGACGTGCCGTCGCCAGCTCGGCCTCGATCCCGGCTCGTCGCTCGGCGAGTTCCTCGTCCAGGTCGAGCTTGGCCCGCCGGGCGGTCAGCTCCGCCTCGGAGACGGCGGCCGCGCGGATCGACTCCGCCTCGGCCGCCTTCTCCCTTGCCTCATCAAGTAGCTCCTCGGCCCGGGCCTGCGCCCCGCTGCGGATCTCCTCGGCTTCGGTCAGGGCCTTGGCGTACGCCTCCTCCGCCGTGGTGCGGCGGCGGGAGGCAAGCTCGGCGGCCTGGTCCAGCAGGTCGGCTGCCTGGGCCCGGGCCGCCGCCACGATCTCGGCCGCGCCCTCGGTCTCGGCTTCGGCCAGCTCCCTGGCCCGGATCGCCTGGCGCTCGTGCGCCTGGCGCCTCTCCTCGGCGCCGGCCTGCTCGGCCAGCGCCCGCTCGACGCGCTCCCGGGCGGCGGCCGCGATGCGGTCCGCCTCCTGCTGGGCCTGGTCGAGGATCTGCTGGGCGGCCGCCCTCGCGTCCGCGAGGATCTCGGCCGCCGTGGGCTCCGCCCCGATGACGGGGCGGAGCGTGGCGAGGTCCACCACGGTGGACACTGGCGACTCCTCTCGGGTCGTCGGGGAAGGTCAGGGACGGGCCGGGCCGGCAACCAGCCGGCTGACCTTGTCGGTCACCCGGTCCACCGCGGCGCCCAGGCGCTCGACGAACGCCTGGTCGCCGGCGCGGATGCCGGACTGCTCGATCGCGGCGAAGCGGTCGTCGACCCGGTCCAGGTGGTGGTCCAGCGGCAGCCATGCGAAGCCGCGCACCTGGTGGACGACCTCGGCCAGCAGGTAGAGCGGCAGCACGTAGGCCGTCAGCAGCAGCGCCGCCGCCCGGCGCACCGGGCGGCGCCAGCGCTCGCGCCGGGCCGCCCGGTCCATCAGGGCGAGGTTCTGGTGGACCTCGAAGTCCACCGCGGCCCAGGTCGTCGGGTCGCCGTGCTCCGCGTGGAACGCCTGGGCGTGGGTGGTGTTCAGCGTGCTCACGATTCGACCGCCTCTCCGCCCCGCGGGGCCTCGATGGCCAGCGCCTCCTGCGCCAGCCCCTCCTCTACGAGCTGGCGGCGCACCGCCGACAGGTGCTCGCGCCAGGCCAGCACCTCCTCCCGCACCGGCCCCCGCTCCCGCGCTGTCAGCGCCGGCGGCCGAACCGTGGTGATGACCCAGCCCTGGCGCAGGTCCGCCTCCGGCGCGGCCGGCTGCCACGAGAAGGTGCGGTCCGGGTCACGGCGCTGGGCGGCGTCCAGCGCCGCCTCCCGGGAGCGGTACACACCCACCGCCCGGCCGTCGCGCACCAGCGCGAAGATCGGCGCCTCGGCCAGCTCGACCAGGCGCGCGATCGTGCCCCACAGCTGCTCCTCGACCATCTGCTGCACCCTCAGGTCGGTGATGACCAGGTTCAGCCGGCTGTTCTCGGTGAGCAGCGCCAGCTCCAGCCGGCTGTTCTCGGTCTCCAGCTCGGCGATCCGCTCCTCCAGGAGGCGGACGCGGTGCTTCCTGGCCTTGATGAACCGGATCACTGGCCGACCCCCATCTGCGTCATGGTCTGTCCGTGCCGCTGCAGCTCGGCCTGCATCTGCAGACGGATCGCCTCGGCGCGGTCGGCGGCCTCCTGGGCGGCCCGGACGGCGGCCGCCTGCTCCTCGGCGGTCACAGCAGGGTGGAGGGGTCGGCGGAGACGGTGCCGGTCAGCACCGCCAGCTCCTCGGCGCTCACCCAGTTCTCCGGGATGAGCACCCGGACGATCACGGTGCCCTGGCACATCGAGCCGGTGACGACCAGTCGGCCGCCGGGCAGCGCGCCCGGCCGGGCCGCGTCGATCTCGGCCAGCAGCGCCGGCAGCACGGCCGCCGCACGCGGCTCGACCGTGAGGGTGGCGCAGATCCGGCCCGGCTCCACCTCGACCGCGAGGTGGATACCGAGGCCGGCCAGGCTCTGCACCTCGGCGAAGACCGAGAAGGCCTCGCCGATGGAGTCGTAGATGTCGCTGACGATCCCGCTGGCGTTCAGCGGCAGGTCGGGCGGCATGATGGTCATGCGGATCAGCTCCTACAGCTGGTGGTCCGTCGTGCCCCCGGCACACATGGCGTTGCGAGCGCCGTGCCGGGGGCCGCACCGCGGACGCGGTGCTCGTGAGCAGACGGGGAGTCGCACCCCGACCCCACCCCCGGGGTCCACTGGTGATCTGCTCTCGGGCTGCCGTGCGGCCAGCCCCCCGCTCAAGACCCCACCCATGGGAAACCCGCAGGTGAGAGGGCTGTCTCGTCCTG
This sequence comes from Kitasatospora sp. HPM-01-4, assembly GCF_051374625.1. Classification (NCBI taxonomy): domain Bacteria; kingdom Bacillati; phylum Actinomycetota; class Actinomycetes; order Kitasatosporales; family Streptomycetaceae; genus Kitasatospora; species Kitasatospora sp. HPM-01-4. The sequence goes on from NZ_JBPQGP010000001.1 coordinate 23,195, forward strand.
AAGGACGGCAGGGGCGCCGCGGCCCGAAGTTCAGCACTCTGTTGAGTTCTCAAAGACCGACCGGTTCCTCCAGCTCATGACGACCCATTCGCAACGAGGCGCGCGGTCGCCGGTAGCCGTGAGGCCGGCGGGGTGCCGCGGACCGCCTAGCGGGCACGGCAAACAGGAGGGTTTCCCCCACTGTTTCGCTCGGGTTTAGCTCGCTAAACCGTTGCTGTGGGATGACCATAGGCCGACGCTCCGCAGCGAGTCAAGGCCATTGCGCGATGGTGTTTAATGGGCTAAACCTGACGACGACGGAGGAAGGAGTGCCATGGAAAACCAGGAGCTCAAAGCCCTAGAGCAGCTGGACGACCCGCTCACGCGCGCCAAGACCGCGAACACGCTGGCCAGCAACTTCGCAGACTGGGCCACCGAGGCCACCCGGGTCCGCAACGAGGCGATGCAGGAGATCCTGCGAGCCAAGACGATGACTGCTGACGACCTCGGCGCGGCGCTGGGCCTGAGCAAGGGCAGGGTCTCCCAGATCAAGAGCGGCAAGAGCGGTCCGCCGGTGCACCGCGCATTCCTCGGCACCGGTGCGCTGACCGTGGCGCTCGGGGGGAAGGTCGAGAACCGTCCGAAGCAGGACCCGCTGGTCGCCCCGGTGGTGGCCGCCGAGGATTTCCGGTCGTACGAGCACCTGCGGGACCTGGCGGCGCAGCTCCAGCTCGACGCCCGGTATGAGGTCATCCCCCCGCCCGGGCTCGTGAACCTGAACCGGGACGACCTGGTGGTGATCTGCGGACCCCGCCTGTCGCCGCTGATCGCCCAAATCCTCGAGTCCGACCGGCACCTCCGGTTCGACAAGGACGACAACGGGTGGCACCTGGAGGACCACTCCGACCCGGAGTCCGTTGTCGAGTACCGGTCGCCCATGGACGCGGACGGCCAGTCGGCCGACGTCGCGTACTTCGCCCGGCTCCCCCGCCCGGACGGCCGGGGCACGTTTCTGTACGTCGCCGGCATCCACGCCATCGGGTCGGCCGGGGTCATCCACTGGCTGCAGACCGGGATGCCCGAGGCGTACCAGACCCTCAAGACCCGGCGCTTCTCAGTGCTGATCCGCTCGACGTTCGACCCCAAGACGCGGGAGATCACCAGCAGCGAGCGGATCACCCCGTTCTACCGACCCGAGGGATCATGATGCAGATCAGCGCCGCCTCCGCCCCTGGGGGCGAGCGGGCCAACGAAGACGCCGTCTTCGTTGGCCTCAACTCCGTGGTCGTCCTGGACGGCCTGTCCGCCCCCCGCGACCTGCCGATGGGCTGCGTGCACGGTACGCCCTGGTTCGTCCGGGAGGTCGGCACTCGGCTTCTCGCGGCAGCGGAAGCCGCGGCCGTCCCGCTGGACGATGCCCTGGCGAGCGTGATCCGGGAAGTCAACGATCTGCACCGGGGAACCTGCGCACTCGACGGGGGAGCGGTGCCGGCCACAACGGTCACCATGCTCCGCGAAAGCGGCGAACAGCTCGACTACCTGGTGCTGTCGGACAGCGTCCTGCTCCTGGACGGCCCGGACGGGTGCACGGTGCTGACGGACAAGCGGGTGGACGATGTCGCGGGCGACCAGCTCGCGGCCGCGCTCGCTCTTCCCGGCGGCACGGCCGAGCAGGCCGCGCTCGTGTCGATCCTGGTCACCGCGCAGCGGGAAGTCCGGAACCGCCCGGGTGGCTACTGGGTGGCCAGCACCGAGCCGGAGGCCGCGCGCCACGCGATCACCGGTAGCGTTCCCCGCTCATCCGTCCACCGGGCGGCTCTGCTCACCGATGGGGCCACAAGGCTGGTCGACACCTTCGGCGAGTTGACGTGGCCGGAATTGCTGGACGTGCTGCAGGGCGATGGGCCAGCGGCGTTGATCGAGCGCACGCGGCGGACCGAGGCCGGCGACCCGGTGGGGGAGCGGTGGCCTAGGTTCAAGTGCAGCGACGACGCGACCGCCGTCTGCCGCACCTTCGCCACCGTGTGACGCCCAGCTGGCATAAAAGCCCGCAGGCCATGCAGCTTCTGGCGTTACTGTCCAGCAATGACGCGGGTGTGTCACCTGCGGAGAGGGCGCGACCACGGGAGAAGATGGGCCCCTAGAACGCAACAGGCCCCGCAGAAGCGGGGCCATGTACGGACCGAACGAGCGGGCCAACGCTCGGACCCGGTCAAAGCACCTTGCTCTTAGCTACAGGAGGTGCGCTCCCTTGAGCGTACGCAACACCACTGGTCCCGCACCACATGCCCTGGCGATCGACACGCCGGGCGGTGACCGGTGAGCGGGTTCGAGTACGACGACGACCAGGGCGAAGAGCTGGTCCCAGACGAGGACTGGCCGACGTTCTTCACGATGGTTCCGGTCTGGCTGCTGCTGTGCGGGTGCAGTGCGCAGGCGTACCGGATGTACGCCTTCCTGGCGGAGCACATCAACCAGCGCACGCCCGGCCAGCGGATCGCCTGCCCGAAGCAGGTCGCCATCGCGCGGGTGCTCGGCCTCAAGGACGACCGGCAGGTCGCCCGGTACCGGCAGGAGCTGGCGGAGCTGGGCGCGCTCCGGGTGGAGGAGTACCGGTACAACGGCGGGATGCGCCGCGGGTACCGGTACGTCGTGCGGTTCAACCCGCCCGCCGGCTTCGAGGGGCTGCGCTCGCTGCAGGCGTTCTACGAGGCGAACCCGGACGTGCGCTCGGCGAGGTCGGAGGGCCGGACCGCGACGGCGAAGGCCCCGGTCCCGGCGCAGGCCGGCCCGGCCGCGGCGGAGACCGCACCGCCGGACCACGCCGCCGCGGCCGCCGCGCCGAAGCCCGCGCGGCCGAAGCCGGCGGGCGTCAGGTCCAACGAGATCGCGCTGCCGGACGCGGTGCTGCAGGTGCTGGCCGCGTTCCCTCAGGAGCTGCGCAACGCCATGAAGGAGACCGCCCACACCGACCGCCCGAAGACCCTGGTGACCGCGGTGACGAAGGCCTTGTCCACCCGCACGGTCGATGAGCTGGTCGACCGGGTGTCGCGGCGCTGGGTGCAGCACGGCTACGCCACCAAGTTCGAGGCCGGCGAGCTCGCCCGGCCGGTCGGCGCCGCCGTGGCGATGCTGCGCACCGGCGACTGCCCGGACCCCGGCTGCGAGGACGGCAGGGTGCTCGCCACGGGCGCCGGCTGCGTGCTGTGCGCCGAGCGCACCAAGGACCACAAGGCCGCCCGCTCCCGGGTGCGCCAGGCCGAACGGCAGGCGGACCGGCTGCAGGCGGTCTGCCCGGCCTGCGAGCGGGAGCGGGGCACCGGCGGCGAGGTCTGCGACCCGTGCGCCGAGGACATCGAGCAGCAGATCGTGAAGGCCGCCGACCAGGCGGCCATCGACGGCACGTTCGTCACGGGCGAGCACCGCGCCGCGCAGCTGGAAGTGGCCCGCGAGGTGGCCCTCGGGCTAGCTCGGCAGGCCCGCGAGGCGGCCGCCCGGGACGGCGCGAGCCGGTTCGGGCAGCTCCTGGCGGCCCGGATGGCGGTGCAGGCCGCGGCCCGGCAGGCCCACGACGCCCGCATGGCGCGGGTCGCCGCCCCGCACGACGGCCCGGCCGCCGACGACCCGGCGCAGGCCTCCGCCCCCTCCGGCAGCGCGTGGGAGGTGGTGCCGTGCCGCGGAACGCAGCGGGACGGCACCGACTGCCACCGCACCGCCTTCGTGGAGGACGACGGGCTGTGCGGCCCGTGCCGGGGCGTCCGACAGCTGCAGGCCGACGGCCTGGCCGCCGCCCGCTGACCGACCAGAACTGAACCCCCGACCTCGCCCCGGGGCGGCGCCCGCCGCCCCGGGGCATCGGCTTGCCCACTCTCGTTGTGCCGAACCAACGGCATCCCGCTCACATCGGCCGCCGGTTGTGCCCGGACAACGGAGCGGTGGCCGTCACGGCTCAGCGGCCGTACGGTCCATTGGTGGGTGACAGTCGGCGCTGCCAGTGGTGCCGGGCTCCGCTGGCCAGCGGCCGGGGCCGGCGGTACTGCCCGCGGCCGCGCACCTGCCGCCAGTCCGCCTACCGCGCCCGCCAGCGGGCCGCCCGGGCCGCCGAGCCGTACGCGGCCACCGCCCAGTTCGGCGGCGAGCTGCAGCTGCGCGTCGAAGCGATGCGGGAGGTGCTGCTGCAGGTGACCCTCGCGGAGGGCAGGGCGCCCGGCCTGCTGGCGACGGCGGCCGCCGACGTCGAGCGGCACGTGCGGGACCTGGTGGTGGCCGCCGTGCTGGCCGAGCGGGCCGCCGGCGCCTCCTGGGCGCGAATCGGGGAGGCCTTCGACCTCAGCGCCGACGCGGCCCGGCACCGCTGGCGCTGGTACGAAATCCGCCGCTCGCCGGTGGATCCGCCCGACGCCGAGGGCGGTCCGCGCTGACCGTCCTCCCCCGAAAACCGGCCCGGTTTCGCGGCGCATCCACCCCGGTTTTCGGCCCGTTTTCGCGTAAAACCGCAGGTCAGCCCGGAGGTGGTGTTTTTACCACGTCCGGTGGTGGTGAAAACGCCACCTCGCGCGGCGGTGAAAACGCCACCGTGCGAGGTGGCAAACACGCCGCGCCAGAACTACACCAAGGTCAACTAGACCAAGTTGACCTAGACCAAAGACGGGTTGCGCCTTGCGGCGCGTGCGCCGCTGAACGCCGTAGGCCACCTACAGGTAGTAGGTGGCCGGCCGTCGCAGCGGCGTCGCCGCGCCCGCCGGCGCAAGCGCCGGAACCGATCCGCCAGCCCAAAGCCCCCTAACAGGCCCTAGCGCGTCCGGCCCGTCTCAGTCGAAACCCCGCCGTGGTCCCCGCCATACCCGCTCACCCCACCGTCGCCGAGGCGACCCCCCACCCGGAAAGCCCAGGCCAGGAACCCGAGCCACCTCTGACCCGCACCCGAGTACGGCGGAGGTCGGCACACAGTGCCGGATACGGGCGCGAGGGCCTGTTAGGGGTTTGGGAGAGGGCGCGGCCGGGGCCGCGCCGCGAGGCGGCACGGCCCCGGCCGCGCGTAGTGGCTGGCCGCCGTTGGCACGTGGAGAAGCGGAAACCCAGGAAGGTGCGCGGTGCGCAGAGTGCCGGTAGTGCTGCCTTACGGGCCGCGCGTGCTCCGTCCCCGCCCGTGCGGCCGTGACCGGCCGCCCGACCGGTGCCGGGCGCGGCCCGCCGGTGGCCGAGGTCAGAACCTAAGAGGACCGGGCTACGCCCGGGCTGACTGCGGCAGGACCGGCCCGGGGTGCTGTGCGGCCGCCTGCCGGGCGATCTCGGGTTCGCGCATCGCGGGGGGCGGGTGCGGCGCGACGGGGCGCCAGGGGCCTTCTGTGGCGCCGCCCTGGCGGTCGATCAGGCCCGGTGTCCTGCCTCAGTGGTTCCAGCGGACCCGGCGCCGCAGCGGCACAACCGGGGCCAGGGGCTGGTCGTCGTCAGCCTCGGCCGGCTCGGGCTCGGTGGTCACCAGGACGGCCAGCTCCTCCGGGCGGGGTCTGGCGTGCCGGGGCGGCCCAGTCGGCGGCGGACACACCGCCGGCCCGCTGCAGGTGCCGCAGGTGCAGATCCGTGGCGCGCTCTCGCCGCGCGGCCTGCGGTGCCGCCCGGCGCCCTCCTCCGTGAGATTCCACCCCATGGCCTGCCAACGAGAGCCACGCCGGACCGGCACGGCCCAGCTGATCGGCAGGGCGGTCAGCCGGCGGCGCTCCCGACCTCCCCGGCGGGCTCATCCCTTCCCTGCTCGACACCGCCGCCGAGCGGACGCCGGACGGGCCGCGGGCCCTGCTCGGCGACCGCCAGCTCGACGCCTGCGCCGGCCTCCGGCACCAGCAGCCGCTCGATCGAACCGCCGCGCCGGCGGGCCAGGGCCTGCTCCTCGCCCTGGCGGTGCTCGACGGGCAGGGGTCCGGTGCTCAGCAGGCGGCGCGCGGTACTCATCCCGACAGTCTCCCACCTGGCCCCCTGTCAGCTGACCTGAAGTCAGGACCGGCGGAGCCTCGCGCCCCGGTGGAGCGTCGCAGGCCAGGCCATGTCAGGCCCGTTGGACCCAACAGGTCCAATCGCCGGCACCCCCGGCGCGTCCGGGCCTCCGCGCGCCGTCAGGTCCTCCCTGACGCACTCCCCGGTTTCGTCAGGGAAAACCTGACGATTTGGTGCCGTCAGGTCTATCCTGACGGCATGGCAGAGACCCCGGAGAACCCCATCACGGCACCCGGCAACGCCCGGCTGACCCCGCTGGACGAGGCGTACGTGGCGCACGCGGACGCGCTCAGCGAGCTGGCACACGAAATCCTGCAGAACTACCCGCTCAAGCCCCGGACCGCGGCCGCCGAGCCGGGCACCTTCCTCAAGGACGCGCTGGACCTTCGCCGCCTGGCCGACGTGGTCGTGCAACGGGCCGTCATCGTCGAGCGCGAGCGCGGCGCGAGCTGGGCCGACATCGGCGCGGCGGCCAGCACCACCAAGCAGACCGCCCACGAGCGGTGGGGGACCGTGGTGGGCGGCTGGAACCTGCTGCACCGCCGCCACGCGAGCCGGTTCGGCAGCGCGCACCTGGCCCACACCCTGGACCGGTGGTACGCCGAGCTGTACCCGGGCGAGGAGTTCGCCATCACCTCGGGCCTGGCCGCCGTCGACCCGCGCAACGCCGTCGAACAGGAGGGCGCCGACGCGGAGCGCTCCGAGGCGTGGCTGCTGCAGATCCGCCTGACCGAGCTGCAGACCGAGGGCACCGACGCGTACAACGCGACCTTCACCGCGCTCGACGACCGGCAGGCCCGGGTCGCCGCGCTGCGGCGCTGGGAGGACGTGCACACCAGCAGCGCCGAGGTGTACGAGCGCCTGGCCCAGCTCCAGCCCACCCTCGCCGACGAACACCTCTCCCGGGCGGCCAAGCAGCGCGAGATGGCCGCCCGGATCAACGCCCAGCACGCCGAGCCGCAGGCGGCGGCCGGCCCCGACCCGCAGGAGAACGAGCAATGACCGAGCCGTCCAAGGAAGAGCTGCTCGCCGAGGCCGAGGCCGCGACCGCCCGGTTCAGGCAGGGTCTGCCCGCGTCCCGCGCGGTGACCACCACCGGGGAGCTCGCCGCCATCCTCGCCGCCCTGCCGGGCGACACCCCGCTCTTCCTCTCCGAGCACGCCGTCAGCCGCCCGGGCCCGATCGAGGACGCGGTGCACAGCGTCGTCGCCCACCTCACCCCGTGCGCCGAGCCGGTCGCCCCGGACAACCCCGACGGGACGCACCGGATGCGCCCGGCCCTGGGCCTGACCACGGTCGTCGCCGAGCACCGCCAGGACGCCGGGGCCGAGTTCGACCGCGGCGGCCTGGAGCCGGAGGGTCCGCTGGCCCGCGCCGAGGAACGGCTGACGTCCAGCGGCGACCTGGACGGCGGGATCACCGACGTCGCCCGCGCCATCGAGACGCTCGTCGAGCAGCTGCGCGAGGGCGCCGGGTTCATCCCGTCCGACAGCGACGCCCACGGCACGGTGATGGTGGAGATGTCCCGGCTGCTGCAGGCCGCCGAGCGGCTGCGCAAGGTCGCGCCCGACGCCCAGAAGGCCAGCGAGAAGTAGCCGCAGCGCCGTGCCCTCGGAGAAATTGGGCCCGTTAGACCTAACGGGCCCAATATTCCGGATCGTTGTGTGCAGACAACGGGAACCGGCTACGCTCTCCCCGTTGTTGTGTGGACACAACGGAGGGATTCGGATGGACAACGTCGACATGCTGGTCGACCAGATCGCCGACCTCGCCGGGCAGGCCCGGGAAGCCGAGTCGGCTGACGCGCGGGTGGCCCTGCTTGCCCAGGCGGTCGGCCTGGCCTGGAACCCGCTGATGCGGATCGAGCTGCTGATGCTGCTGGCCGACGCCGCCGGGCGGGCCGCTCACGAAGCGGCCGACAGTGCGCTGCAGGGCAAGGGCATGCCGGAGAAGAGGCCGGCGACCTGGTCGCAGATCGCCGAGGCGGCCACCCTGACCAAGGACACCGCCTTCCGCCAGTTCCACGGCGGCGAGGCGCTGTCCTGGTCGCCGGCGACGCGCGGAGTCCGGCAGGCCACCCGTCGCGGCGAGGGGGGCGCGTAGTGACCGTGGACGGCGCGCTGACCGGCCGCGCACTTCTGCAGGCGGCGGCCGCCGAGGTGAACTCCTGGCCGGCCGTCTCCGCGTCCCGGGCCCGCCAGGTGACGTGGGCGGCCAACGAGTACGGCCGAGCCCTGGGCCACGCCGACCACCCGCTCAGCGACGACGCCAGCGCTACCGCGCGCACCCTGTTCCGCCGCGAGTCGGTCGGCGCCTACCTCGCGCTGGCCCGAAGCGGTGCTCTGCGGGTGCGCGCGGCCCGCGACCCCGGGCGGGCCTCCGACAACAGCGAGCAGACCCGCATCGAGGTGCTGGGCCTGCTGGTCACCGCCTGCGAGGCCGAGGCCTTCGCCCAGCTGCCGCCGCAGCCGGACCCGCCGAGCAAGCGGCCGGTGGCGCCGCGGCCGCGGGCGCTGCTGCGAGAGTCGCTGCGCGAACTGGCGGACCGGGCCGACGCCCGGGTGGGACAGGTGCGGATGCTGGCGATCGGCGCGGTAGTCGCGGACACCGCCGCCCGGGCCGGCGAGTTGTGCGCGGTCGCCCTGGAGGACCTGTCGCCGACCCTGGAGGAGGTGCGGCTGCTGCGCCGGCCGCAGGGCTGGGCGGAGGACCAGGCGTACCCGGAGCTGGTGGCGCTGTCGGGGCTGGCCCGGGCGGCGCTGCGGCGCTGGCTGACGGAGCGCCAGGCGCTGCTGGCCCGGATCGGCGGCACGGCGACCGCGCTGTGGGTGTCCCTGCACGCCAACCACCACGACGGCCAGGCGGTGCCGCCGGGCACGCCGCTGATGCCGCGCGGCCTGGCCCGGGCCTGGACCCGGGCGGTGGTGGAGACCAACGACGAGCTGGCTGGCGAGCCCTCCTGGGCGCCGCTGCCGACCCGCATGGAGCAGCTGCGGCGCGGCGTGACGCCGAAGGCCGAGCGGGCGCCGCGCGAGGTGGATGCCGAGCAGGCGGTTGGGCTGCTGGCGGCGGTCGCCTCGGCCGGGACGGCGCTGGCCGCAGCCCGGGCCGACGGCGGCGAGGGCTCCACTGCGGAGCTGGCCGCGCGCGTCGTCGCCCGTCAGGCCGTGCGCGACGCCTGGGCCGCGGGCATCGAGCACCGCGTGCTCCTGGGCGTGCTCGGCGAGGCAGGCCTGCGCGGCACCGCAGAGCTGGCGGCCGCCGGTTGGGAGCCGGCGCTGCTGGCCGCGCTCGACCGGGCGATCGGCTGGGGCAAGCCCTGGACGAATCCGGAGGCCGGCCCCGCGTGAACACGAGCGAACCGAAGACCAGCCACGTCAACGACCACCAACGAGAGGACCACCCCATGGAGCTGAGCGCCACCGGCAACCCGGCCGTCGTCCGGGAGGACACCCAGATCGAGGTCGGCATCGACCTGCAGCGCGGCACGCTCGCCCTCACCCACGGCGGCAAGGCCTACGAGGCGTACCACGCACGGGTGAAGTTCGCCGGCGTCCAGCAGGACCCCTGGCAGGCCGAGCAGGTCACGTTCTCGGTCAAGGGGACGAACGGCAAGACCAGCGCGCTGGTCGTGGAGTTCTTCGGCGAGAAGTGGGACGACCCTGCTCCGAAGATCCCCGCCGCCATCTGGAAGGTGGTCGCCTTGGCCGCCAGCGCTGCCGGGGACCTCGGGATCACCTACACCGCCCCCGCCGGCGCCTGATCGGACCTATTGGACCCAACGGGTCCAACACTCCTCAATTCCGGAGGCAAAAGGAGAACCGCCCTGCCTACGGCGCAGGTCAGGGCGGTTCTTCGCGGTACCTCGGGCGAGGGCCGGTTTATGAAACCCGCGCCGGTCAGCGGACCGGCGGACCGGTCTTGAGTCG
>NZ_JBPQGP010000002.1:0-22100 GCF_051374625.1 Kitasatospora sp. HPM-01-4
AAGAGCCCAAAATAGCTGGTCAGAGGCCTATCGCTATTACGATTCTCATGATGATGACCTGGCATTTTTCATGAGATGTCACACATGATTCTCGCTAGGTGACACACGCTCAAGAGCCTCCAAGTGCCACTGCCCGCACCAATACTGTCGCATCGGTGACATCTCAATGAGATGAATCTGGGACGCCCAATTGAGAATTAGCACCGTAGGTGGTGGCCATGTAGGCGACGGTCGGGGTGGCGTACCAGCCCGGTCCGGTCGGCGGGCGGCCGTGGAAGGTGGCCGGGTGCGGCAGCAGCTCGTCCACCGGGGTGGCGGTGAAATCCGCCCACCACAGGCCAGCGGTCTTGCCGCCGTCCCACGCCGGGTTCGTCACGCGCTCCAGCGGGCCGACGGGCAGGCGCAGGGAGTCGGTGACGGACAGGTAGGACGCGCAGACGTCGACCGCGACCGCGAACCGGCGGCCCGCCTCCTCGGCGGTGAGCTCACGGGCCCACCACTTGTAGTCCTCCTCCTCGCACACCGCCTCACCCTTGGAGAGCAGCTCGCGGGTCAGCGGGTGCCGTGCCCCGACAGCCGGCGGCACGCACAGGTCACCGCTCGGCAGGGCGCCCTCGCGCAGGTGCGAGGACCACTCCCCCGTCACCTGGTCCTTGACCCACTCCACACGCGGGCGGACCGCGTCCAGAAGCAGCATCGCGGTGGAAGCGGTGGTCGCGCCCGGCGCGACGCCGAGGTCGGTAGTGAAGGCCCGGAAACGGCGAGCGAACGTCTGGCCGTCCTTAGCGCCATCGGGGGCGGTGGCCAGAGGGCCCGCGAGGGCGCTAGTGGCCTGCTGGCGGGAGTCACCCTGCCCCAGCCACGACGCGACGGTGACCCGCACCGAGGACTTCGGGCCGCCAGCCGAACCCTTACAGCGGAAGACGTGGAAGGCCGGGCCGATGTGGTCGCTGAGCTCCATGCCGACGCTGGCCGCGGCCTTCGCCATCTTGGCCTGCAGCGCGGTCAGGGCCTTCTCCGTGGCCGGGAGGGCGGCGGGCAGGCCGAGCTGCTTGAGCGCGGCCGCGGTCAGGCAGACCGTGCCGTCACCGCCGCGCCCGGAGGGGTGGGCCCGCTCGACGCGCAGCGGCAGCCCGGTGCCCAGCCACGCGAACCAGTCAGCCAGCTTCGGCCCAGCCGGGGCCGGGACCTGCGGAACGTCCAGCACCCAGCCGCCGCCGTCGGCGACGTCCAGCGCGACCGCCGGCCACCACCGGGCAGCAGCAGCCGAGGTGGCCGGGCCAGCGAGGCGCGCCGGGGCGGGACGGCTCGTGCGGGCCGCAGCCGGGCGCTGACCGGACCGTACCGCCGGGGCCGACGACGCGCGGGGCGTGGGCCGGGACTGCGCTGCAGCAGCGGGAGTAGCCACGGGCGCGGCGACCGGCGTGCTGGTGACGGGTGCGGGGGCGGCAGGGGCGGGGGCAGACTGCTCGGCCTGAGGCGCGGCGGGCGATGGCGCCGGGGCGGCGGCCGGGCGGCACCAGCCGCCCAGGTGCATCGGGCGGCCCTGAGCGCGGTAGACCGAGGGCTGGCCGCACTGCACGCACGACGCCGCCTCAGCCATCGCCAGGGAGCCGTCCGGGTTCTGGTCGAGCATCACCTGCTGCGGCGCCGGGGCAGCCTGCTGCTCGGGCGCCGGCGGGGCCAGCGCCGGGGCGGCGGCGGGCTCCTCCGGCGCGGGAAAGCGGGCGGCCAGGCCATCGAGGAGCCGGGCGTAGGCCGGGGTGATGTCCGGGCCCGGGACAGCGGTCCCGTCCTCCCAGCCCCGCACCAGGGCCGAGTCCACCCGCAGGGCCGCGGCGATCTGCGTCGGGGTGAGCCCGGCCGCCAGGCGCAGCCGCTTGCGCTCCGCCGGGACCGGCAGGCCGGTGCGCACGGCCGCGAGCAGCTCGTCGACGGAGTCGAAGAGTTCGTCGGACATCGGGCGTTGCTCCTCAGCGTCCGTTGAGTCGGGTCGGGTCGAGGCGGGGGTCACCGAACAGGGCGTCGAAGACGTCCTCGGTGACGCAGCCGATCACGTTCTGGTCGGCGTCGCGCAGGGTGTAGCCGGCGCCGCGGCCGAGGCCGGCTGCGGCGAGCGGGACCTGGGGGCGGTAGTAGAAGGTCAGCTCCCGGTCCGCGAAGACGTCGTCCCGTCGCGGCTCTGGCCGGTCCGGTTCCTGGGCAGCCCGCAGGGTGAACGACGGCAGGCCCGCCATGTCCTCCTCTGCCGCGTGGTGCAGGACCCCGTCGTCGGTGGTACGGAAGCCGACGACCAGGTCCACACCGCCGGTGCGGCGGTCCCTCGGCAGCCCGTGGCCCTGCAGCACCCGGCCGAGCTGGGACGCGGACATCGCGGCCGCCATAGCCAGCGCGCTGCGGTTCGAGTAGGCGCCAGCGGCGTCCGCACGGGACATCGCCACCTCCCGGAACACGTTCAGGTGCTGAATGAGCCGGCTGGTGCGGGCAACCAGGGCCACCAAGTCGTCGAAACCGGAGGCCTGTGGCGGCTCCACCAACCGCTCACCGCGCAGCCCGGCAAGCAGCGCCGCGCCCAGGTCGTCGGGCACCTCGACCTGCTCGCCGCCGATGCTGATCCTCACAAAACACTCCCTAACAGTAGGAGACAACCAAATAGTAGGGCCCTTCATTTTGGAAGTCCAGAACAAAGGGGCGCGCGGCAGTGCCGCGCGCCCCTCGCTGGTTCAGGTCAGACTGCCTGCGGGGCTGCCCGCCGGTCGCGCCAGTGAGCGAACAGCACCAGCCAGTGGTGCCGGGCCCGGCTCGGTACCGCCCACCTCGCGTCCGGCAGGTCATCACCCAGGTCCTCCAGGACGATCTGCACCGCCAGGTCCAGCCAGTCGGCCATGTAGCCATAGCGCAGCAGCAGCTCCCGCAGCTCCTGGTCCGTCGCCGGCACCTGCTCGCGGTCACTCCAGTGCGCAGCGCGGAACTGCTCCGCCGTCAGGGGCTGGCTCAGCAGTACCGGCACCGCCAGGTCGGCGAAGTCGCGGTCCTTGGCCTCGTGGCGGCTCATGTCGACGGGACCGCGCAGCTGCTGGTGGAGCCCCCGGGCCCCCTCGGTGGAGTCGGCCGCCACGACCAAGGAGCGGGGTGCGGGGCTGTTAACCCCGTCGTCGGGCTCACGCGTCACCCACACCCAGCACGGCGCCGGCGCAGCCACCAGCCGTGCCCGATGCCGCTCGGCCTCCGCGTCGTCGCACAGCGGCCCGATCTTCGTCCACACCCTCGTCCTGATCGCCGGATCCTCCGTCACCGGCGCCCAGTACGCGTACGGCAGCACCAGCCGCTCGTGCACCGCGCGCAACCGACTGGCGTACTCCTCGATCGTCAGCCCGAGGTAGCCGAAGTCCCCGGCGTACGGCTCCAGCTCCACCGTCCCGCTGCGCCACAGCGCCCGATGCAGATCCCCCGCCAGGCTCTGGAACAGCCCCGCAGGCAGGCGCAGCGCTGCCTCCCGCGATCCGAGCCGGGAGTTGCACCGGCGGCACAGCGCGCCGCGCACCTCGTAGGAGACGTGATCGTGATCGACCTGCACCGACGGCCTGGTGCACAACTCGCAGCGCGGCCGCTCCGCCAGGAATGCCGCCTTCGCCTCCGTCGACATCCGCCGGTAGTCCATGCCCACCTCCAGCAACCCATCCGTCGCCACCGTCGCAGACACCGCCGACAGCACGTCCCCCGTTCGGCCGCCCGGTCAGCAGCGGGGGCTCACACCCTGACTGTCCCCGGCCGCCGGCCGCGCTCGGTGTCCCACTCCTCCGGCGCGGCACCCAGTCGCTCGACTACTCCTGGGGCCACGCCCGTGCGCCGGGCCGTGTGTCGCAGGTACTCCTCCGCCCCTTGAAACAGCCCGGAGCGTGGGTTCCTGATGACCATGGCCTTGTGCGTGCCGGAGCGGACGTGGCTCCAGGAGTCGATGTCCGGTCCGTTGATGCGGGCCGGGATGTGCCCCTCGAGGTAGCCATCGTCGCGCTGCTCGCAAACCCACGTATTGGTGCGCAGCGCGCAGTTGTCGTCGGCGAGGTTGCCCCGCATCTTCGGGTACCGGCGCTACCATTCTGCGCCCAGTTCGTAGATGTCCTGGCTCAGGGGGATGGGCTTGCCGCACAGGCAGCAGGCGATGCGGAAGGCGGGTGCACGCACCAGGGGCTCCAGCTTGTCGACTCGGAGCGTAGGGGCCCTGTCGCGGTAGATCCGGTATTTGCCGCGACAGGGCGCTTGACGGCTGGCCGGTCGACTTCGGGTTGGTTGGCGCCGAACGGTGGCGAATGCTTGTAAAGAATTCTTTCTAAAGATAGCTTTACATAATGCATCAGACCCCGCTCCCTTCCGTTCGACTGACCGACCCGCGGGCGTTGCGCGCCTACGCCCACCCGACACGGATGGCCTTGGTGGGGCTGTTGCGCCGGGACGGTCCGCTGACGGCCACGCAGGCGGCCCAAGTCGTCGGTGAGAGTGTCGCCAGTTGCTCGTTCCACCTGCGCCAGCTGGCCAAGTACGGCCTGGTGGAGGAGGCCGGAGGAGGTCGCGGCCGGGAGAAGCCGTGGCAGGCGACCGCCATGTTCACCAGTTGGGACACCGGCCTCCAGGACCCTCCCGCTGCCGCTGCCACGGAGGCGCTTCAGCTGGCCATCGCCGAGCGGTACTTCGAGCTCACCGCGCGCTGGGTGCAGCAGCAGTCCCAGGAGTCACCCCAGTGGCGACAGGCCGCGCAGTTCGGCGACAGCCTGCTCCACCTGACAGCCGCGGAACTGCAGGAACTGGGCGACAGGGTCCAGGACCTGATGCAGCCCTACCTGGAACGGCTCGGCGATGCCAGCAAACGGCCCAAGGACTCCCGCCCGGTCACGCTGCTGCACCTGGCCTTCCCGAGCCGGATCACGGACCACGACGGACGAACGGACGCGGACGCGTGACCGCCCCTGGCGCAAGCGACTCGCTCGCCCGCATACCCGAGTCGCCGAGACGGCGCTGGCTCCCCGAGCTGCTGCGGGACACGGTCTTTCGCCGTTACTGGACGGGCCAGACGGTATCCGGCCTCGGGGACCAGGTCTCCGCCCTGGCGATCCCGCTCATCGCCGTCACGGCCGTGCACGCCAACGCCGCCCAGATGGGCTACCTCGCCGCCGCGATGTGGCTGCCCAACCTGCTCTTCGCCCTGCACGCCGGCGCATGGGCCGACCGGCGCTCCCACCGGCGCCGAGTCATGATCGCCGCCGACCTGGGCCGCGCCGCCCTGATCGCCACGATTCCGCTCGCGTACGCCTTCAACGCGCTCACGCTCCTGCAGCTCTACGCTGTGGCGTTCGCGACCGGAACCCTGGCCGTCCTCTTCGATGTCTGCACCGCACCGCTGTTCGTCGCCATGGTGCCCTCCGAGCAGTACGTCGAGGGCAACTCCCTGGTCAGCGGCAGCCGGGCGATGACCCAGGTAGCGGGCCCCAGCATCGGGGGCGTCCTGGTGCAGTTGCTCTCGGCACCGTCGGCACTGCTGGCCGACGCTCTCTCCTTCATCGGCTCGGCACTGTTCCAGTCGCGGATCGCCCCGGTCGAACCACCCGCCGAACTCAAGACCGGCGGCCAGCTTGCCGCCGGCAGGCGCTTCATCACCGGCTCCCCCATCATGAGGGCAGCGCTGGCCGCCACCGCCACCGTCAACCTGTTCACCTTCATGGTCAGCGCACTGTTCATCCTGTACGCCACCACCACGCTGCACCTCAGCCCCGGCCTCCTGGGCGTGGTACTCGGGACAGGAGCCGTCGGCGGGCTCCTGGGCGCACTCTGCGCCGGCCCGCTCACCAAGCGCATCGGGGTCGGCCGCACCTTCCTCCTCGGCTGCATCGTCTTCCCCGCCCCGATGCTGCTGATCCCAGCCGCACACGGCCCCACGCCGATCGTCCTCGGCCTGCTCTTCACCGCCGAGTTCGCCTCCGGAGTTGGCATGATGTGGCTGGACATCGCCGCAGGATCGATCTTCGCGGCCGTCGTACCGGACAACCTGCGCTCCCGCGTCTTCGGCGCCTACCGAACCGTCAACTTCGGCATGCGTCCGCTGGGCTCCCTCGCCGGAGGCGCCCTCGCCAGCACCATCGGCCTGCGCCCCACCCTTTGGGTGGCCGTCATCGGCGCCCTTGCCTCGTTCCTGTGGCTTCTGCCCTCACCCGTCCCGGGACTTCACCAACTCCCCGGCGCCACGCGGGGAGCAGAAGCGGACTGACCCCCGGTTCCTTGGGGGGAGATCACAAGCCGCGCGCCGCGGGGGAGTAGTGCGGCCGTTACAGAGACTCCCGGATCTCTCTGAGCTCCACATTCTCCGACTCGACCCGGCGTCACTCAGCCTCCTGCTGGTCGGGATCGAGCTTGGTGAAGTCGACGTCCAGACGCGCCTCGACCGTGCCCTTCAGGTGCGGGCTGTAGGCCGGCAGGTCATGGACAGGGACGGCGAACGCACCGAGCGCCGCCGTCACCGTGGCGCACAGAAACTCCTTACCCCGGTCCACACGCACCAGGGCAGGAAGGCCGCCCGCGGGGCTGAACGGTTCGGTACGGGTAATCGAGGCACGCAGCGCGGCCAGCACCGCGTCCCTGGACGGGGCGTGCGGCGTGACTGCCAGGCCGAGGATGTACTTGGTGGCGCAGTCAATGAACCAGGTGATCCACGGACACGCCAGCTCGCCCTCGACCTCGACCTGCACCGGCACCGGCACCTGCTTGTGATCGCCCTCCCAGCACGCGTTACGCCACAACACCGGCCGCTTCCCGAACACGTCATACGCCCGCCGGGCCGCCTCCCGCCCCGCGGACCCGCCCGCTCCCCCACCGACAACTCCCTGCGCACCGCCCGCTGCAGAGCCCGCAGCGACGGAACGGAGACGGTGGGATCGTCGGCGGCCCGAGCGGCGAGCTCACGGTGGACCGCGGCGGTGTTCCCGCCCCAGAAAGCCAGCAGACGCCGAACCTCCGGAGTGACGAGCGTACGCTCGCGCGGCCGGGCCGAAAGACGCCCCTCCGTGCGAGCAGCAGCCAGCCAGTACCAGACCGCCCGCTCCGTCACCCCCATCGCGGACGCCACCAGCCGCACATGAGCGGTCGTCAACTCACCCCGGCTGTCCAGATCTATCAACCGGGCCACCGATCCCTCACGTCCTGCTGCAGTGGCCGGCTGGGGCTGGCGCGGATCGATCGGCGGGGGCATCCCCTGCTGTTCGGGTCTCACGGCCACCTCCGATCCGCTGAAAGAACGCCGTCGTCTGACGAAGGCGAACTGTCCCGCGAACGCAGAGCCCATCCCGACACGCCGACCAGTTCCACACGATGGACGGAAGCACCACGACGCCGTGTTTCAGTGGGAGCAGCACATCCGGAAGCCGGCGTCGTTGACAGCTGGAGCCTTGGGTTGAGGACGACGGCATCGTTCAGCGGAACGACGCTGCTCGTGCGGTTGTCCCTGGGACACCGCCGCCGGGCGCGCCTGATCAGCGGGCCATGGTCTACTCCCCTACGATCTGCACAAGGACTCGATGCTCCCCGCGATCCGCGGGCGGCCCGGCTGTACGCAGCCATGCATCCCGGTTGGCGACCGACCCCATGCGCGGCCGACGGGTCCGCGGTGCCGAGCGCGGCACATGTGCGGACGACCGGATCCTCGTCAGTGAGTAGCATCGCGGTGTCCCGTCCCCACAGGGCCGGGGTGGGACATTCGGGTGATGACAATGACGTGCAACTGACACTCCCATGCAGACCATCAGATCACTGCGGCCCGGTTGTTCAGCCTCGTGACGCCAGCGCCGGTGAGGACCAGCGCGACGGGCGGGTGGCCCTCCCGGGTGTCCCCCAGGGGCCTGGCGACCCGGCGGAACCGGAGTCCTGGTGGCGGTCCGCCTGGCCGCGACCTGGCGGAAATAGCGTTGCTCACACCCCTGGCCCCCATGGCACCCTGACCGGGTGTTCAATGCGCTCTACCCCACAGGCCTGACCTGGGACGAGGTCGACCCCGCCGGCCACCCTTTCGACCCCGCTTCGGCGGCGCAGGTGGTCCACTCCCTCGGCCCGGCGCGGCGGGTACCCTCCCGGCAGGACCCCAGCCTCGATCTGACCAAAGCCAACTGGGCCTGGGAGGTGGCCAAGCCCTGGTCCGATGCCATGACGCACGTGCTGATAGAGCGCTACGGCCGGTGGGCGGCGGGGTGGCGCTGGTCGCTCGGCGAGGGGGACGTCGACGGCGGGCCAGTCGGGAACTGGTGCTGCGGGTCGCACTCGATCACCACCCCGGAGCAGACCCTCGACCAAGTCGTGGCGGCGCTGTGCGAATGGCGTGAGTGGCTGGAGCACCTCGCGAAGTGGTTCGAGGCCTACCCCCTGGACTGGGAGACCCTGGAGACGGACCGGATCCTGTGGGAACGCACCGCCCGCAACCTGATCCTGCAGGTGGCCGACCGGACAGGCGCCGAGAGCGGTTGGTACGGGCACTGCCAGCAGGTCCTGAGCTGGTTCCTCAGCCACTGGGGTGTCGCCCCCGAGCTGGCCGAGCAGCTGGTGCAACAGGCAATTGGCGGCCGGTTCAAGAGCTGGACCGCGCCGGACACCGTGCTGGCGGAGGACATCGCTGAGCGGCTCGTCGGCCCACTGCGCCAGCAGGACACCCACTGGTCACCGGACCCGGGCGAGCTCCCGGACCACCTGAAGCGCTGGCTCGCGGTACGCGAGAGCGTGCCGCGGCCGGACTGCGAGGACAGCGCGGACAGTGGACCGGCGGCCCCCGCCCGCGACGGCGCGGCGGAGGACTTCCGTTCCTTCGACGCCGCAGTGGACCCCGCCCGTGCCGCCGGCCTGCTCACCGCACTGGAGCTGGTGCGGGCCGACGCGGCGCGTGGTGCCGCGCTCGACTTCGAGCTGCTCCGCCGCTGGCAGCAGCACGTACTGGGCGCACCCGAGCCGCCACTGCTGCGCGCCCACCCCGCCTTCGCCAAGGGCGGCAAGGAGCGCTACGGAATCGGCCCCGACACCCACACCCGCCTCGACGCCTGTCTGGCACAAGCCGCCGACAGCCGGCTCTCGCTGGCCGCCAGGGCGGCCCGGGCCTACCTGGATGTCTGCTTCTTCCATCCGTTCGACGACGGCAACGCCCGCGCCGCCCTGCTCACCCTGCTGTTCGTGCTGGCCCGCGCAGGCGTCACACTCGACTCGGTGGTGCTCATCCGCCGGTTCAGCCACCGGGCCGACGACCCGCAGGACGCGCTGAGCCTGTGCCGTTCCGTCGAGTTCCACCTCAGGCACTGCGCCGCCGCTCAGTGACCGCCCGGTACAACCCGCGCCGCCCGGATCGCGGTCCCTGTCACAGGCGACATCGGCACTTCGCCAGCCTGCGACACTGCTCTTCAGTACGGACACGACACCACCGTTCAGCGACACATGGCACTGACCAGCAGCGACCACCATCCAGCCACTGAAAACTGGCGGCACACCACCACTGCAACCCACACGCCACCCATCAGCCCTCCGGTCCGGCTCGGGCCTCCCCGGCCCCGGTAGCGGGCCTTACGGGCGCCCCGCACGGCGGTGGCTGACGGGCCCTCAACCGCAGATTCCGGACCGGAATCCGAAGCATATCCGGCGGCGTTTCTCCGGCTTCCGAACACGTCTATCCTACCGGTCTCCGGGCGGGCGCGGGACGCGAACAGGCAACCTCGCGTCAACCGTCTATCCCGTCTCTATCTGGCGGCACTTCCGGTGAGAATGCAAATTCCCTTTCGCTCTCTTTCGGGCGGCAATCCGAAAGCCTCGCAAAGCGCAGCGGCCAGGAATCTAATTCAGGCACGCCGGAAAGGGGCCTACGGCCCTCCACACCAACACGGCGACCGCCCTTCCAGACCGCCGAGAAAATCCCGCCCAACGTCAACGACGAAATCCCCGGGGCGGCGACACCAAACCGAACACCAGGCCAGGACGGCGGGGAGCGCGGCCCGCGACGGCCGGACGGGCCAGGCACCCCGGGCGGGCAAGGCACGACCCTAACGGCGCCACCAGGGCCCGGCGGCAGGACGGCCGCACCGGGCGCAGCAGGACGGCCTGGCGGCCGGCCAGGACGACGGCCAGGGCCCAGCAACGGACCGGCGGGGCGCGGCGCCGCCGAGGCCGGCGGACCGGGCACGAGGTGCAACACGCCCACCCGCCCCCCGCTCCCAGCCACATAACACCTGGTCAGACCCGCAACACGCCCCGTGTTGCACCCCAGCGCAACACCGCGTTGCCCCCGACCCCACCACCGGTGTCCTGTGCCACTGATCCTCGACCGATTGTCACTGAAGTTGGACCACTGCGCGGTTCGTGCCACCGAACCTTGACCACCCTGGTCAGGGCCTCACCGAGCGGTGTCAGTCCCTTGCTGGATGATCTGGCCATGCTGATTGCGACCAACGAGCGCGGCCATGTGGTGAAACGCGCGTCCAAGCCAGCTATCGGGACGATGCTGGCCAACCTGCGGCGGGGGAACGCTCACATGGTCCTGGAGCGGGTGGACGAGGAGCTTCCCGGCAGTTGGTACATCCAGGTCCGGCTCCGCGAGAACAACACCTTCCAGCTCGAATACCGGGACGGCGTGGCTGGGCTGCACTACCAGACACTGACTATTTCCCAGGAGAAGGCCCTCGGGGCGCTGCTCGGCTGGGCTAGCGCGAAGCCGGGCTGGCGGGACGGCTTCATGTGGAACAACATCGGTGAGCAGTTCGGCTCCAGCGACCGTGAAGCCCCGGAGCCGTCCGGCGGCGCGGAGCCGTCGACTGGTCCGGAACTGGTCTGACCAGGGTGGTCAAGGTTCGATGGCACGAACCGCACAGTGGTCCAACTTCAGTGGCAATCGGTCAAGGATCAGTGGCACGGGACAACCAGACCGCCGAGCACCACCACCAGGAGAAGGCCAGCCCCGGGACAGCGGCCAGGACTACCGGCACCTAGTGCTGTGACCGGGAGGTCCACCGTGATCGGAAGGCGGCTCGCGGGACGAGCGCACGCGCAACAGCTGGTATTACTGGGGCATGCAGGAAGAGACGGCACGCTCCGCGATCGACACGTTCATCTCCGCGTTTAACGCCTCGGACGACAGCTATGTGACTGCCCTGCTCTCCCAGGCCCTGACCTCAGACGTGGTCTTCTGGGGGCCGTTGGGTCGCATCGAAGGAATCGCGGCGGTCGAGCGGTTCGTGCTGGACATCCGGCGCCACCCGGCGGGGACCGGCACGATGGTGCGCTGCTCAGCGGTGGACATGCCTGACGAGTGGGCCCGGTACCAATGGGTCTTCACCACGCCGGACGGAGGCCCCCGCCTGGCGGGAACGGACATCGTCCATCTGCGGCGGAGCCTCATCGACCAGGTCATCGTCTTTGCAGGGGAGATCGAGCCGTCCGCCTCCTGAGTCGTCCTTCTGTCGCTGTCCTTCTCGTGAACTTGTCCCTTTCGGCACTCCGGGGCTGCGGTTCGCGGTCGGTCAGGCTGCGGCGTTGAGGGGGCGTCCGCCCCAGCGGATGCCCTTCTCGCTGCGGATGCGGGCGCGTTCCTTGCGATGGGCGGCAAGTACGTCGGGGTGGCGGGCGTTGGCGTTGCGCCGGCACGGGTAGCGGTGCAGTGCCCGGGTTTGCGTGGGGTGGCTGCGGTGATGGGAGTTGGCCAGGGTGAACTGCCGCAGCGGGACGGCGGCGCCCGGCAAGCGGGCAGGCGGGGCGCAGCCCGGCCGGAGCAGGCACAGCAGGCCCGGAACGGACGGCACCCGGCCCAGACCACACCGGCCGCCACACCACCCCGACAACCGGCACCGCGCGGCACCCAGCCCGGCCCACCAAGCCGAACAGCGCCCCCGCCACCACCCCAGCCCCGCAATTCCGACCCGAATTCAGACCACCACCGGCAACCAATCCGCCAAAACAACCGAACGAAATACCCGGCGGAATTCACACCCGAATGCACGCCCAACATCACCCACCGGCCCCCAAGCAGACCGACCTGACCCCCACCTCCAACCAACCACCACACACAGTCACCAACCCAGCCGCCACCCACCGGACACCCCCCAACAAGCACGATCAAAGGTCCAGACGACCCGGCGGGCGAGGCCATTCCACGCCCCACAACACCCACAGGTCACGCCCGGTCCTTCGCCGGGTAGAGCCTCGCGTGCAGCACCCGCGCCTCCCACCACGGATCGTCCGGAGCGCAGACCAGCCCGGCCACCGGCTCCCGCTTGGTCGGGACCGGCAACACCAGCAGGCCCAGCTCCTCCACCTCCCGGTCGCTGACGCACTGCGGGCACTCCAACCGGCCCAGGCCGGCCGTCCCGGTCAGTTCCAGCGGTGAGCCGGCTCCCCGCCGATAGACCCCCGGCACGACCAACACGGCCGCAGCACGGCGTTCGCCTCTCGGGTAGCCTCCAGCCGCACCTGGGCCTCGGCCTCCCGCCCCAGGCGCTCCGTGTGTTTCCTGGTGGCAGGGCCAGCAGCGGCCGCCGGGCCGACGGGTCCACTCCTGCCGTCCCTGGGGGCCGTACTCCAGGGTGCTCTCCTGCTTCGGCACGTTGCCGCGTTCGGCGCAGGCGAGGGTCTGCATCAGCTCGCGGTGGGGCTGGGCGGCAGTGCCGGCCAGGCGGCGGTGGGCGACATCGGTGGTCCGGTGAGCGTGGTAGGCGGCCTCGGCGGCGCGGTCGGCGACATCCCGGCGGTGGCTCTCACGACACAGCGCGTCCTGCAGGACGGTATCGAAGGCGGGGTCGTAGCGCTCGGCTCGGGTCTCGGCGGTGTGGTCGCGTACGCGCTGCCACTCGGCGCGGACGGCGGCCGCGGTAGCGGCACCGGTCTCGTCCCCAGCGTCGGTGTGCCGGTCGGCGGTGCGCTCGTCATCCCGGGCCCGGTGCAGCGCCTGCTGGGGGTTCTCCAGGGTCATCCCGGCCGCCCGGCGGCGGACCCGGCCACGGACATCGCCGAGCAGCCCGTGCTCCCGGCCGCCGAGCTCACCCTCAACGTCCCGGCCAGGCGGCGTGGAGGCGGGGTCGGCGGGATGCTGGGCGAGGACTGATACAGAGAGGTGTCCAAATGAAAGCGATCGTGGTGATGGACCAGGCCGCGGGAACGGCCGGGATGACGCTGACGGAGCAGCCCCGGCCGGAGCCGGCGATAAACGATGTCGTCGTTCAGATTCATGCGTCGGGATTCGTCCCAACCGAGATGGCGTGGCCCTCGACATGGACCGATCGCCTCGACCGCGACCGAACACCGTCGATCCCCGGACATGAGCTGGCCGGAGTGGTCACCGCCCTCGGCTACGGCACGGCGGGTCTCTCGGTGGGACAGCGCGTGTTCGGCCTCACCGACTGGTATCGCGACGGCACCCTCGCCGAGTACGCGGCCGTCGAGGCACGCAACCTCGCGCCGTTGCCGGGCGACGTCGACTTCACCGTGGGCGCGAGCCTGCCGATCTCAGGCCTCACCGCGTGGCAGGGACTGTTCCAGTACGGCCACCTCCAGGCGGGGCAAAGCGTCCTCGCGCACGGCGCGGCCGGCGCGGTCGGGACGATGGTGACGCAGCTCGCACGAGAGGCCGGCGCCCACGTCATCGGCACCGGACGTGCCGCTGACCGTCAGAAGGCACTCGACTTCGGCGCAATGGAGTTTGTCGACCTCGACAACGACACCCTGGAAGACGTCGGCGAAGTCGACCTGGTCTTCGACGTCATCGGCGGCGACATCCAGAAGCGATCCGCAGGCCTGATCCGGGCCGGAGGAACACTGATAACCGTCGTCGGGCCGCCTGAGGCGCGGCCCGCCCACGGCCTGGCGATCGACTTCGTTGTCGAGTCCGATCGTGCCCAACTGGGTGAGATCGTCCAGCGGGTGCGGGAGGGACGACTGCGCACGAACATCGGCAACGTCGCGACCCTCGACGATGCCGTCGCCGCCCTCAACCCGACCGAGCGACGCCAGGGAAAGACGATCATCCGCATTCGTCCGTGAGGACTCGGGAACAGCGCGGGCCTTCCGTCCTCGTAGACCAGCATCAGCCGCGTAGCGATGTCAACGACATCGGCTTCCCGTTCCAGCCGTTCCTCGCGTTCCTGGTGACAGGACCAGCAGCAACCGCCAGGCCGGCGCTTCCACCGACGGCCACCGGGCCGGCGCTTCCACTGACGGCCACCGGGGCGGCGCTTCCACTGACGGCCGATCTCGTAGACCTTGGCAGCATGACGATCCCCTGTCACGGGAGCAGATGATGTCTCTTGAGGCATGGACTTGGCGGTACGTGGTGCCGGTGGCGAAGGAGGCCGGCCTGACTCGCAAGTGGCAGGTGTTCCTGCCTGGCGGCGGACAACGGTGACCAGGCACTGTCGGAGCTCCAGTCCCGGCGCCTCGATGCGGCGATGGAGGTGTTCGCCGTCAAGGCGTTCATCGTGCCGGCGGCTTCCTGGGCGTGGAGCTACCGCAAGAGCTGGGAGTCCGCCGGCAAGAAGGCTCCGGACGCGTCGGCCGCCCTCGTGCGGTGGAGCGTGATGCCCCCGGAGCACGTCGCCTTCGCCCCCCACAAGGTGAGCCCGCTCAACGCGGACTGGGCGTACGTCGGACGGATCGACTCTGACATCGCGGGCCGGACCATGGCCGAGGTCCTGCGGGAGGAGACCGTCCCGACCATGCGGCGGCTGCTCGACCGCAGCAAGCTGTGGGCGGAGATCAGCCGGCCCGGCTTCGCGTTCCACCGTGGGCAGCCGCCCGGCTGGGCCCGGATGATTCTCCGGGTCGACGAGGCTTCACCGGCCGAACTGGACGAGTTGGTCGGCCAGGTCGAGACGGGCTGTCCGGTCGTGGACGAGTTCATCGCCCGGGCCCGGACCCGGGCAGCCGAACACACCGGGTAACGAGGGTGGTCGGCCGCAACCCCGGCCGGGCGCAGCCGGATCGGTGACCGCTCGGTATGGCACCTCCAGTGGCACAACCGGCCCAGGTCAAAGACTCCGCGGCGCCCACTCACACGCCCTGCATCGCTGGTCGTACAGGGCGGCCGGGTACGAGCGGCCGTCCCGGCCTGGACGGGCCGGGGCGGCCGGGGGTGCGGGAGGGGTCAGCCCGTGACAGTCCCGGCACGCCGGTGGACCGTGACATCCTCGGCGTAGGGGGCGGCGAAGGCATCGATGTCGTGGCTGTTGTACTCGGCGAGCTGCTGCTCGACCACGTCGCGCGGTTCGGTCATGTGGGTGAGCATTCCTTGTCTTGCGCGGAGTTCAGGCGGCCAGGCGGCGGGTGGCGAGTTCGGCGTAGAGCGTGGCGCCGTCGGGGAGCACCGCGTCGTCGAACTGCGCGTAGGGCGAGTGATTGGGCGGCAGGTCCTCGGCGTTGCTCCCCTTCGGGGCGGCGCCGAGCCACGCGAAGGAGCCTGGAACGGCGTCCAGTACCCGGGAGAAGTCCTCCGACACGGTCGCCGGGTTCGGCAGCGTCCGGAAGCGTTCCTCGCCGAAGACCTCCCGGACGGTGTCCGCCAGGAAGTCGGTCTCGGCCGCGTCGGTCACGGTCACCGGGTACCCGGCGATGTACTCGACCTCCGCCCGCAGGCCGTGGGCGGCCGCGATGGCCCGGACCAGCTCCACCGTGGTGTCGGCGACCCTGGACTGCGCCTGGGCGGAGAAGGTGCGCACGGTCGCCTCGAAGCGGGCGGTCTCGGGGATCACGTTGCGCTGGGTGCCGGCCTGGAGCAGCCCGACGGTGACCACCGCCGGGTCGAACACGTCGAACTGGCGGGTCACCATGGTCTGCAGGGCGGTGACCATCTCGCAGGCCACCGGGATGGGGTCCTTCGCCCTGTGCGGCATCGAGCCGTGGCCGCCCGTACCGTGGACGGTGACGTTCAGCGAGCCGGAGGCGGCCGTGATCGGTCCGCGCCGGGAGGTGAACTCCCCATGCGGCATGGCCGAGGCGACGTGCAAGGCGTAGGCGGCGACCGGGTGTTGGCCGGCCGTGTCCAGCACGCCCTCGGCCAGCATGGCGCCGGCTCCGTCGAATCCCTCCTCGCCCGGCTGGAACATGAAGATGACGTCGCCGTGCAGTTGCTCGCGCCGGGCGGCCAGCAGGTGTGCGGCACCCGCGAGCATGGTGGTGTGCAGGTCGTGTCCGCAGGCGTGCATGGCGCCGTTCTCGGCGGCGAACGGCAGCGGGGCCTTCTCGGCGACCGGCAGGCCGTCCATGTCGCCGCGCAGCAGCACCGCCGGCCCCGGTCGCCCGCCGCGCAGCACCGCGGTGACCGAACTCAGCGCGGAGCCCTGGCTCACCTCCAGCGGCAGCCCGTCGAGGGCCTGCAGCACCCGCTCCTGGGTGCGCGGCAGCTGGAAGCCCAACTCGGGAAACCGGTGAAGGTCGTGGCGCAGCCGGACCAGATCCGGGGCCAGAGCGAGAGCGTCATCGTGCAAGGACACAGGTGCCTCCGTCGAACCCGCGTGCGGCGGGAACTTGTGCAGAACGATCTTGTTCCGTGATTCTGGATCTCGTCGCGGGAGTTTCCCGCGATTTCGCAGGATCACGCCATGAGGAGGCCCTCCGATGAACGATTCCACCGGCAGTCGACGGTGACCGGCGCCGAGGTGACGGTGGATGAGCTGGACCTCGCCCTGGTGAACGCGATGCAGTTGCAACCGCGGGCGCCCTGGTCGCTGCTCGGCCAGACCCTCGGGATCAGCCCGGTCACCGCCGCCCGCCGCTGGCGCCGGCTCTCGCAGGCCGGGATCGCCTGGGTGACCGCCTACGGCCTGCCGCACCCCGAGGACCGCGGGTGCGTCGCCTACCTCGACCTCGACTGCGCTCCCGACCGGCTCCGGCGGATCGCCGACGACCTGGCCGAGGACCCGCACGTGATGAGCATCGAACACGTCTCCCAGGGCTGCGACCTCGCCGTCACCGCGGCCTTCACCGACCTGGCGATGGTCTCCCGGTACACCACCGAACGGCTCGGCCGGCTCCCCGGGATCAACGCCGTCCGCGCCCACCTGGCGACCGGCTTCTACGCCGAGGGGATCCGCTGGCGACTGGACTCACTGGACCCCGCCCAGCGCGAGGAACTCCACGACGATCACCCGGCCGGCGACGGGCCACCGTCCGGAGTACGAGCTGAAGTCCGGGAACAAGACCGGGAATTGCTCATCAGACTAAGCGTCAACGGCCGCCTCGACCAGGCCGAGCTGGCCACCGCCACCGGGCTCAGCCCCTCCACACTGCGCCGCCGCCTCGACCGGCTGGCCACTTCCGACGCGATCCGCTTCCGCTGCGAGATCGCCGCCCGCGACGCCGGACGGCCGGTCCTGGCGACCTTCCGGGCCGACCTTCCCCCGGACCGACTCGACGAGATCGGCCCCCAGCTCGCCAGACTCCCCGAGATCCGGTTGTGCGTGTCCGTCACCGGCACGCACAACCTCATCCTCTCCGTCTGGCAGCGCTCCCTCGCCGACGTCCAGCGACTGGAAACCGCACTCGCCCGCAGGTTCCCCGACCTGCGGGTGGCCGAGCGCCGCATCTCGCTGCGCACCGTGAAACGGATGGGCCGGATCCTCGACGCGCACGGACGCGCGGTCCGCGCCGTGCCGATGGACATCTGGCGGGACCCGGTCCCGGCCTCCTGATACTCCAGCCGTAGACCGTGATCTTGCCGGCGGGGGCCGCTGCGGGAACGCGAACGGCCACCGCTGTGCGCGGAGTTCCAATACCCGACTCCACTATCAAACCCGACGCCTGACGAGGTCATCACCCACATTCCGGCTCACCATGAACGGCAGCGCACCGAACAGGCCGAGCCACCCGCCCCGACGGCGCCCGGCTACCACCCCAAGGTGCCGGCCACCCTGTTCCGCGCCGCGACTCCCAGCCGGGGGCAGCGGTGACCGCTTGGCGCGGTGAGGCAGATACTCGGGCGCTCCGCCAAACCGGCCTCCCCGGGGCAGGGGGCCGGACCTCACGCCTGGCCCGGGTGCCCGGCGGGGTCGTCAGCCGGGCAGCCCCGGGAGGACCGGGCCGGATTCGTAGGCGATCACCACGGTGTGGGTGCGGTTCTGCGCGCCGAGCTTGGTCAGGATGTTCCCGACGTGGGTCTTGACGGTCTCCGGGCTGACGGTGAGCGCGTGGGCGATGTCGGGGTTGGAGCGTCCGGTGGCCATCAGCCAGAGCACGGCCTCCTCACGGAGTGTCAGGCCGGCGTCCGGCGGGGCCTTCGCGGAGTCCAGCGGGCGGGCGGTGACCATCCGGCGCAGGTCGGCCGGGAAAAGGATCTCCTCCCCCGCCGCGACGGTCCGAACGGCCTGGGCGATGCGGGGCACGGGGAGGCGTTCGAGCGCGAACCCGCTGGCCCCGGCGCCGGGCGCGGCGGTGACGTGGCCGTCGTTCTCGAACGTGGTGATCACCATGGCCTTGGGCGGGTCCGGTACTTCCGCGAGGATCCGCCGGGTCGCCTCGATGCCGTCGCAGCGCGGCATCCGCACGTCCATCGGCGCCACGTCCGGCCGCAGCCGCCGGGCCCCTTCGACCGCTTCGGGGCCGTCGGCGGCCTCGCCGACCACGGTGATCCCGGGCTGCGCCGCGAGCAGGACGCGCAGGCCGCTGCGGGTCACCGCGTCGTCGGCGGCGATCAGCAGCGTGGCGCTCATGCGGGAGTCCGGACGGGGAGGCGGGCCTCCAGGACCCAGCGCCGGCGCCGGCCGGCCCGGCCCGGAACTCGCCGTGCAGCAGGCGCACCCGTTCGGCGAGGCCCGGGAGTCCGTGGCCGGAGGTCGGGAAGGCCGCCCGCCCGCTCCGGCCGCGGCCGGTCCGGTTGGCCACGCCCAGGGCCAGGCCGTCGAGCGAGAGCGCCGCCGTGACGCGGATCGGACCGTCCGCGCCGTGCCGCAGCGCGTTCGTCACCCCTTCCTGGAGGATCCCGGTAGGCCGCCCGCGACAGCGCCGCCGGCACCCGGGCCAGGTCGCCTGACAGGTCGGGCTCGACCACCGTGCCCGTGTGCCGCAGCCGGTCGAGCAGTTCGGGCAGGTCGGTCGGCGTCCGGGCGGGTGCCGTGCCCGCGGCCTCCTCGCGCAGCACGCCCAGGACGTAGTCGAGGTCCTCCGAGGCGGCCCGGGTCGACTCCTCGATGCCGCGCAGGGCGGCCCGGGCGGCCATTGGATCGCTGGTGAGCACTTCGCCGACCACCGCCGCCTGGATGGTGGCCGCCGTCAGGGTGTGTCCGATCGGGTCGTGCAACTCCCGGGCCAGCCGGTTGCGTTCGGCCAGCCGCCGTTCCCGCGCGGCCGCCGGCGCGAGCCGTTCGGCCGGGGAGGGGCCGAGCAGGCGCGGTGCCAGTCGGCGCAGGACGCCCGACACCGCCACGCACACCAGCGCCGCCGGCAGCACGCACAGCAGGGCCGCCGCCCAGCTCGCCCAGCCGTCCCCGGAGCGCAGCGTCCGGCCGAACAGCGACAGTTTCGCCTCGTCGCCGAGCCGGCGCCCCGGCAGGGCCGGCGCCGCCAGCAGCAGGTTGGCCGTCAACGTCGCGCTCCAGCCCGCGGCGACGTGCAGCAGCAGCCACAGCGGGGTCCGCCGCCAGTCCACGCCGGGCGGCCCGGCCGACTCCGGCAGCGGCGCGGCCAGCAGGCGGCGGGCCCCCGCGATCAGCACCCGCCCGGTGGTGCGGGCCAGCCCGGCCGCGGCGATCAGCCCCGCCCACACCACCGGCACCAGCGCGGCCCGCACCCCGTACGGGCCGGACTCCCGCAGCAGCGCGGGCAGCACGGCGAACGGCAGCAGCACCGTGCTCGCCGCCGCGCCGGGGAACGCGAACAGCACGCCCGTGTATGTGGAGCCGCGTAGCAACGGCCGGATTCCCCAGGTCATGGACGCCGAGTATGACGTCCCGCACCCCCGGCCTCCTCCCCCGATCGGGGGAGCGCGGTTTCCCTCCCGCCCGGGAGGCGGGCACGGGGCGCCGTGTTCCAGGATCGGTCAGGCCCGGAGCGACCGGGCCGATCACGGAAGGACAGCGGATGCACGCCCCTGGAACGACGGCCGCCCGGCCCGCAGCAGCACGCGACACCCCGGCGACGGCGGCCGTGGCGCTGGGCACGCTCGGCCTGTTCACCTCGTTCGCGGTCGTCGGCGCCCTGTTCGGCGCCGCCGGCCTGATCACGGGCACCATCGCCCTGCGAGCGTCCGGACGCACCGGCACCGGCCGGGGCCGCGCGCTCGTCGGCCTGCTGCTCTCGCTCGCCACGATCGCGCTGTCCGTCCTGGCCGCCGCCTTCATCGCCTGGTACGCGAACCACACCCAGGAGTGCTACCGCCCCGACGGCCTCCACCAGTACGTCCAGTGCGTCCGCCGCAACCTCTCCGGGCACTGACCGCGCCGGAAACCCCGGCGAACACCAAACCACACACACCATCAGAGGTGACATTCCATGAACTCACGTACACCGCTTGGGTTCCACGTCCTGCGTCGCAGGACGACTCACGCTGCCGTCGCCGTGACCCTCGGGGCCCTCGCCCTCGGCACGCTCGCCCCGTCCGCCGACGCCGCCCCGGGGGCCGCCAGGCCGGACGCCACCCAGCAGCGTCTGAACGCAATGGTGAGCCCCGATCACGTGCCTGGCGCTCTGGCCGCCGTCCGTGACCAGGCCGGCCACACCCGTACCTATGCCGCGGGCGTCGGGGACCTGGCCACCGGTGCGAAGGTGCCCCGGGACAGCCAGGTGCGGATCGCCAGCGTCACCAAGACGTTCACCGCGGTGGTCGTGCTGCAACTGGTCGGCGAGGGCAGGATCCGCCTCGATGACCCGGTCGAGACCTACCTGCCCGGCCTCCTGCGCGGGCAAGGTATCGACGGGCGCCACATTACGGTGCGTCAACTCCTGCAGCACACCAGCGGACTTCCCGACTACGAGGACGACGTCACCGACGACATCCTCCAGCGCCGCTACCTCTCTCCCCGCGACACCCTGGACATCGCGCTGCGACACGAAGCCGTCTTCGCCCCGGGAACGAGTTGGGGGTACAGCAACACGAACTACCTGGTGGCCGGGATGATCGTGGAAAAGGTCACCGGACAGCCCCTTGCCGAGGAGGTCGACAAGCGCATCACCGAGAAGATCGGGCTGCGCCGCACCTACCTCCCCGCCCCCGCCGAGACCACCCTTCGAGGGCCCCACCCCCACGGCTACCACAAGGACGGCCCAAACGGATCGCTGCGTGATGTCACCGAGATCGACCCCTCCGCGGCCTGGGCGGCGGGCGCGATGGTCTCCACCAGCTCCGACCTCACCCGGTTCTTCTCCGAGCTCATGAAGGAAGGCCACCTCCTCAGCGGCCCCGAGCTCGAGCAGATGCGCACCACCGTCCCCACGGGCATGCCCGGCTACGACTACGGACTGGGGATCATGAGGACACAGCTGTCGTGCCACAAGACCGTCTGGTGGCACAACGGCAGCATCCCCGGCTACGGAACCTGGAGCGCCGCCACCGACGACGGACGCGCCGCCAGCGTCACGATGACCGCCGACCCGACCAGCATGGCGGACCTGCAGCCGGCCGAGGATGCCGTCGACGCGGCCCTGTGCGGCTGAACCACGCCTGCCTGAGAACCGCCGGCGCGCTGGGGAACTCGACCGGCGTCGTTTGAGCGGACCCGCAGAGGCGCCCGTGCACCGGGCCGGCACGGCAACGGTATTCAAAAGACGACGAAGGCATAGGCCGTCGAAAGCGGTTTCCAGGGATCGCTGCAACACGTGGTCGCTTGTTCAGGCCGCGAGCAGTTCGGACAGACGCTCGGCTGGGATCTCCCAGCCGAGCGGGCTCCGCCCCGAACAGTGGACACTTCTGAGCTTGACTCTGTCGGGGATCTTGGACGATCGGGCTCACGTACCGAGGGTCCGCCAGGACTTCAGCCGGGGGATGTCGTTCTCATCCAGGAAGGTTTGGTAGGCGGTCGGCGGTCTCGGTGACGGGAGTTCCTCGGTGGCTGACCGGCCGCTGAGTCGTTCGATGTTCACGGCGATGGCTGTGAGTACGTGTTGCAGGTGGGCCTTCGGCT
>NZ_JBPQGP010000003.1:0-4664 GCF_051374625.1 Kitasatospora sp. HPM-01-4
GCCCAGCATGAAGGCACTTTCTACGTGAAGGCTGCCGGGTCACGTCCCCAGTTCGTCGTTTCCACGGACGGACGCGGGGTGGTCAACCATGCCGGATCCCGCCTGCTGGCCGATTTCGCCGACGCCACCGGCCTCGCGCATGCCTTCGGCGAGGCGCTGCAGCGGCTGCTTCGGCGTGGCATCGGCCACCACTCGGGTCGGATACTGGTCAATCTGGCGGTGATGCTCGCCGATGGTGGCGAGGCGATCGCCGACCTGGCCCTGCTGCGTGACCAGCCCGAGGTTTGCGGGGCAGTTGCCTCCAGTTAGACCGCCTGACGGCTGCTGGTCGGCATCGACGTGGCCGCAATCGGCGACCTGCGCTCAGAAGCCGTTGTCGTACCGATCATGGTGAGCATCGGTTCGATTGAGGCGCCCCGGTCGGGTGATCTCCAACTGGTGCGCGCATGAAGGCAGGGCCTCCTGTTCAGTTCGAGGTTGTCGACGCCCGAACCAGCACAGGAGGCCCTGTGTCGCAGTCTTTCGCCGTCCTGCCGGTTGAGTCCAACTCGGCTGCCCGATCGTGTGATTGTCTCGCTCACCGGTTCGGGAATGCGGGTGACCCTGCCGGACCGTGTGCGCCGCTACGACTCGGACATGACGGACACGGAGTGGGCCATCGTGAGGGACGCGCTGCCCGTTCCGTCGTGGCTGGAGGGGCGGGGTGGGCAGCCGGAGGGCTACTGCCACCGGCAGATGTTGGACGCTGTCCGATACCTGGTGGACAACGGGATCAAGTGGCGGGCGATGCCGGCGGACTTCCCCGCGTGGGACCGCGTTTACGCGTTCGTGCGGCGGTGGCGCGCGCGGGGCCTGCTGGCGGAGCTGCACGACCGGTTGCGGGGCCTGGTGCGCGAGGACACCGGCCGCGACCCGGAGCCGACCGCCGCGGTGATCGACGCGCAGTCCCTGCGGGCCGGGGCCACGGTGCCGACGGCCTCACGCGGGTACGACGGGGCGAAGAAGGTGCCGGGGCGCAAGCGTCACATCGTGGTCGACTGCCTCGGGCTGCTGCTGGCCGTGCTGGTCACCGCCGCCGACGTGACGACCCGGGATGGCGCGATGCCCCTGCTGGAGCGCGTGCGGGCGCGCTACCGGAAGATCGTCCTGGTCTGGGCCGACGGTGGGCAGCGCGGCCGCCTGGTCATCTGGGCGGTGGAGAAGCTGCGGCTCACCCTTGAGATCGTCAAGCGGACCGACGATGTCTCCGGCTTCGTGGTGCTGCCGAGGGCGTTGGGTGGTGGAGAGGACGCTGAGCTGGCTGATGCGCTCGCGGCGCCTGGTGCGCGACTACGAGACGCTGCCCGCCGTGCATGAGCAGATGGTGCTCTGGTCGATGACGATGCTCATGACGCGGCGGCTGGCCCGGCGGCGAGCGTGAACCGGCCCGGGGACGGCTCGACGGCCCAGCCCCGTAAGTCAGCCGCTTCATCTTCGACCGGACCCCTTTCCACGCTCGCCGGGGCCGGCTCCAGCCCGAGCGCGGCGGCGATCTCCTGGCACGTCATCACCGCGTTCCGGCCGGTCCCTTGCTCGGCGAGCGTGGCGAGGATGCGCTGGTAGTCGGGAGCGAGCGCGTCCACGGACAGCGCGGGACGCCACACCGGGACGATCGAGCCCGCTCGAGC
The DNA here is from genome assembly GCF_051374625.1 of Kitasatospora sp. HPM-01-4. Classification (NCBI taxonomy): domain Bacteria; kingdom Bacillati; phylum Actinomycetota; class Actinomycetes; order Kitasatosporales; family Streptomycetaceae; genus Kitasatospora; species Kitasatospora sp. HPM-01-4. The sequence continues at coordinate 1,668 of NZ_JBPQGP010000003.1, forward strand.
AGCCCTCGGCGCGGGAACCTCGGCAGGCGCGTTCGTGGCGGGCTCCGACACGGGAGGCTCACCGGCTACAGAGCCGGCTTCACCTGCCTCCGGGGGCCGCGGCACGGACAGGACCTCGCCGACGCGCTGCCTGGCGATCAACCACTCGTGCCAGGCCGTCTCCGCTTCCGCGAGCTCGGCGAGCACCCGGTCGGCCACCTCTCGAAGCTCTTCCACGCGCTCCCGCGCGGCCAGTTCCCGCTCCTCAAGAAGACCCACGACCGACGCCATCCCGATACCTCCACCAGCGAGACAACCCAACGGCCTGAGCATGCCTCGCCCATGCCGACATCATGCCTGAGCTGCGAAAACACGCCGATCAAGTTCGGTACGACAACGGCTTCTAAAACCCCATGTGCGAAGTCCGGGGCTAGCGGCTGGCAGCCTGGCGCTGCGGCTTGCACCACGTGCGGCCCGTGCGCAGGGCGGCAGCCACCCCGCGGCGAAGTTCACCGCGCCCTTGGACGCAGGGGGCCTGGTAGACCAGTCTCGTGGACCACGTGTATCTCCGGTCGCTGGGGAAGGTGTCCCGTATGTCGGCGTACACGTGAACGTGGCTCTGGCAAGATTTTCGTAGGCAGAGATCATCCCGGGGCAGCGGTCGGCTGGTTTGCCATTGGGCATCCTCTGGCTGTGTTCTGTTGAACTGGCCTCCCTGTTACCGCACTTGGCCAATCTGCTGGTTGTCTGCGGTCGAGGTTTCCGATGCTGTCGTGGCGGTCCACGCCCCGCACACGAGCCCGGTGGTCCAGCGGCGTGTACGGGCTGCGGGGCGTTGAGCGAGTGGGTCCACAGCCGTTACGTACGGCACCTGGCCGACGGGACGGTCGGCGGCCGGCCGGTTCGGATCGACTTGAGTGTGCGACGTCTGTACTGCGAAAACCTGGCCTGTCCGAAGGTGACCTTCGCCGAGCAGGTACCAGGACTGACGGTGCCGTACCAGCGACGGACCCCGCTGCTGCAGCACCTGGTCGAGGCGGTCGGCGTTGTGCTGGCGGGCCGGGGCGGGGCCCGGATGCTGCGCGTCCTGGGCATCGTGCTATTCGCGGTCACCGTGCTCTCCCAGCTGATGCGGGTACCGCTGCCCGCGCCGGTGACACCCCGGGTGCTGGGGGTGGACGACTTCGCGCTGTACGGCGACACCTACGGCACACTCCTCGTCGACGCCACCACCCGTCTGCCGGTGACGCTCTGGGAAGGCCGGGACGCCGAACAGCTGAGCCGCTGGCTCCGTGAGCATCCCGGTGTTGAGATCGCCTGCCGCGACGGCTCACTCACCTACCGGCAGGGCATCGCTGCCGGCGCCCCCGACGCTGTCCAGGTCAGCGACCGCTTCCACCTGTGGCAAGGCCTGTCCCGGCGCGTTCAGGAAGTCGCCGCTGCCCACCGCAGCTGCCTGCCCGCCGCACTGCCGGCCGCTGAACCGGCCGGGTCAGAGCCCACCGACGAAGCGGCAGCGGGTCCCGTCCCGGCGGACACTGCGGCCGGCCGTCATGCCCAGCGACTGTTCGAGGCCGTGCACGCGCTCACCGGTACCGGCCGTCCCTACAGTGCCGTGGCCCGAGAGCTCGGGCTTGACCGCCGCACGGTGCGCAAGTACGCCCGGGCCCGCACCTGGCACGAGGTAATGCGCCGGGCTCCCCGACGCCCTTCCGCCCTGGACCCATACCTCGACTACCTGCAACAACGCTGGGACGAAGGCGAGCACAGCGCGAAGACCCTGCACCAGGAACTCCTCGGCAAGGGCTACCTGGGCCACTACCAGCGCGTGAAGATGGCCCTCGCACCCCTGCGGCGCGGGCTACCGCTGGACGAGCCGCGCGAACGGCCTCCGTCCCCACGCGAAGCCGCACGCTGGATCATCACCGCACCCCACCGGCACAGCCTCCAGACCGGCCAGCGCCTGCGCCGACTGCTCGATCACTGCCCGGAACTCCACCGCACCCACGACCTGGTCCGCCAGTTCGCCGCCATGCTCGACGCCCGCGACGGCACACCCCTCCCGGGCTGGCTCGACCAGCTCACTACCAGCGGACTGCCGCCTCTCGCCGGGATGGCCATTGCCCTACGCGAAGACAAGCACGCGGTCCGCCAGGGGATCACAACGCACTACAACTCCGGCGTCAACGAAGGCCGCATCACCGACGTGAAGCTACAGAAGCGCATCATGGCAGGACGTGCCGGAGTGCCGCTCCTCCGCCACCGGGTCGTACTGATCGCCCACCTCCGCCGCCGCTACACGGCCTGAAGACCGCGTCTGAGATCTCGACGCGGGCGCGGCCACGCCCCCCGAAACCCGATTGACCTGCGGTGAATGATGGAAGCGTGATTTCCAAGGAACGCGCCGTCGAGCTTGTCGAGTCCCTGCTGGCCCGAGAGCGGCTGACGTGGGTAGGACCGCTCCGCGAGCTCGCCGTCTGCGACGTGGAGGAGCATACGGTCGGCTGGCTCGTCTTCTGGAACTCGGCGGAGTACGCCCGCACCCGTGATGTTCGCGACAGCCTCGTTGGTAGCGGCCCTTACCTGGTGGACCGGCACGACGGCAGCATCCACCACGTCCCCGCTACCACGTGGATAGCCGAGAACTGGGAGGAGCTCTACCTCCAGCAGATCAAGGGCATCCGACCGCCTGACCCACTGGCCTCGTCCGTTCGCACACTGATGCACTCCGCCGGGGTCGTGGCCGCGATGAGCCACCTGCGGAAGCAGGCCCCGCGGCTGAGTCTGCGGGATGCAAGGGCATACGTCGTGGCCCTTCGAGATGGTGACGAACCCTCGGAAGAGCTGGCAAGCCTTACCCGGACAGAGGAGAGCTGCCCGCCGCTGTCGATCGAAACGCTGGCTGGTCCGGTTCAGTAGCCGTGCGACCATCCAGGCCAGTGGAACGGCAGACCGCAACGCGGTTCGAGCACCCACCGAACCAAGACGATCTCCGGCTACGAAAATCTTGCCAGAGCC
>NZ_JBPQGP010000004.1:0-22463 GCF_051374625.1 Kitasatospora sp. HPM-01-4
CACCTAGGGGTGGTCTGGTAGGCGGTTCTCCGCCATCGGCAGCACGGGGTCACCATCGCCAGCTGTCCCGGCGACCATCCACGCCGGCCCCGGCGGCCGAACGCCTCCGCGAACTCCGCATCCGCGAACAGCCCGCCCAGCTCGTCCCGCACCCGCATCGCCAACGGCGAGGCCCCGCGTCCTGCCGCTGCCCGCGCGACCCGCGCCGTCGCCTCGGGGACCTCAGGCCTCTCTTCCGGCCGCAACGACACAACCCCACCCCCAGCGACCGGGAACGACAGGACCAGCCACTACCGTGCCAGCAGCATCCACACACCCCAGGGCAAGGCATTTGGCCAGCAGATCTCCGGGCCGTCGGCCCGCAGAAAACGCAGCGTCCCCCTGCCCGGTCAACAGGCAGGGGGAACCAGTCGGTTCAGGTGGTGCGGGTCAGAAGCTGCACACGACCAGCCCCGCGGCGGCTCCGCCGGCCCATCCGATGAGGCCGCCCGGGAGCGCTCCGACTCCAGTGGTGAAGTAACCCCCGAGGGCTCCGACGACGGCGCTACCGACGGCCCACTGGTCCACGCACTTGTTCCACTCCGCGTCCTTCTTGAGCTTGTCCTCGTACGCCTTCTTCTCCGCGTCCGAGCAGGTGTGGCCGTTGTACCTGGCACAGGCATCATCGATGTTGTCCGTGGGCGACATCCGCAGGGGCTGCACCTTCAGGCCCTCCGTCTTGCCGGCGGAAGCTTTCAGCGGCGTGCTTCCGGGGAAGGTTCCCGGGCCGAACGTGACCGAGGACGGATTCTCGGTTCCCTCGATCGTCGTGCCTGTGGCGCCTTCGAGGGTCTGGGTGAGGGTGTTGCCGTTGACCGCGAGCTTGAAGGCGTGCTGGACGCCGTTCGTGTCGGTCACGCTGCCCGGCTGCATCCGCATGATGGGGTTGTCCTGGGCGTCGGCGATTTCCGCGCCGGTCGCGGTGGGAGCGAGGTGGGTTCCGGCCGGAAGGTCAAGCTTCGCGCTGGTGGAGGTGGCGGCGAAGGTCTGCACGGCGGGCTTCTGCGCCGGGCTGGTGCTGCTGGTGGGCATGTCCGAGCTGGTGTGTGCGACGTACATCGTGGAGCCCGCCGGGGAGTTGACCACCGGCACGGTCACCGTGGCGTCAGTGGTCCACGGCTGGTGGTCGGTGTCGAACGTCCACGTGCCGGTGACCTGCTTGCCGACAGCCGCGAAGTCGACCCACCCGTAGTTCTTGGCGGGGACGGTGACGACGACACCGTTGATGGTGCTCGAGTCCGACTGGTAGGTGGTCGTCGCCGTCAGCTGGGCGGAGATCATCGCCTGCACGGGAACCGAGACGCCGACCGACGTGGACAGGCCCGACGACAACGACTGCGACCACCCGGAATGGTAGATGGTGGTGAAGACCTGGGTGATCTTATCGGAAGTGTCGTTGTACCAGACCGAGGACGCTTGCACGCGGGGCAGCGCTTCGGGCTGGCCTTCGGAGGTTTCGGTCCATGAACAGGTCGACGTCTGCTTGGAGCACAGGTCGGCGTAGTAGTCGAGCGCCAGGCTTCGGGCCTCAGCCGCCTTCGACGCCGGGATGGTCCATTCCTGGCTCGGGCTGCCGTTGCAGAGGTTGGGGTTGGCGAGGATCCCCCACAGGTGCAGCCCACCGGCGTTGTCCAGGCAGTACTCGGCACCGGTGTTGGCGTCGCGGCGCACGAGGCCGAAGCTGTTGGGCTTTCCGTCGACCGGACGGAAGTGCCACTGCTCGCCGTCCTGACCACACGACTTCTGTGTGGCGAACGAGGAGGCGTAAATACACTTCCCCGAGGACGTGTTGGCGATCTCGAACTGGCCCGGGTCGCCCAGCTTGATCAGGCGGAAGCCGGTGTAGTTGGTGCCTTGGGGGGTGACGGAAATCTGGTTTCCGTCGTCGTTGCCGGTCGCGTTCAGCGTCCCGTCGGTGTTGGTGAAGGTGTAGGAGTCCGTCGCGGCGGCTGCGGGGGTCGTGGCGAGGGCAGGCACAAGCAGGCCCAGGACGACAGCCGGCGCGGTGAGCAGTTTCGCGACTCTACTTATGTGGCTTCTCATGCCTCCGAGACTCGGGGACCGGTGGTTCGCTGAACAGGTCATGGCGACCGGCCATATATGGCCGGTCGTCACCACGGCCGGGCGGCCGCCGCTTGACCTGGACTTATGCCGCCAGGTCGCACTCGGTCCGGGGTGTGCCGCTTCGAAGGCGGCGAACTCCATCCGGGTCCCGGTCCGCTGGCGCCGGCGGGCCTGGTCGATGATGCGGTGCTTGAGGACCGTCCAGGCATACCCGCCCAAGCTGTCCATCCGGAGCATCTGCCCCCACTTGTCCGCCACGGTGTCGAACGTGGCATCTACTGCCTCTTCGGCGTCCGCGTCCGATCCGAGTTGGTGGTAGGCGTAGGCCATGTATTTCTTGCAGACGTGGGAATGGAAGGCCGTGTAGGACATCTGCCAGTCCTGCGGCCAGGAGGTGAACGGGACCGGGCCCGGCGGCACGCGGAACTGTGCCGGGCCCGCGAAGTCGTCCTCCGATGCCGAGTCGGCCCGGGTCACTCCCCCTCCCCGATCTCGCTACCGGTGCCGGCACGGCGGCCACCGGCCGCCAGATCGGCCAGGCCGATCCGCACCCCGGCGCCCAGCAGGCGCCGGAGCAGATGAACCCCATCTCGCCCCAACACCCTGACCGCCACGGCCACTTCCACCAACTGCACGACGCCTTGCTGGGCCACGCGCCCCTCCCCACGGAGTGATGTGAACGCCGCCCCCCGTTCGGCGCGGAAGCAACCGCTTCCACCCTCACAGCGCTCCGGCACGGCCTATCGTGCAGCCCCAGACGGAAAATAATTACGCAAAGTTTTCGGATGATCTCAATCAGTTGATCGTCCTGAAGGTGCCAACTTCGATCGGAGCCGATCGCGCCCAACGCCCCACGTCCCCTTCCGCACCCGGGTAGCCGGCGTCAGACCACCGGCGGCGCCCACGCTCAGGGTTGACGCCCCATCGGTCGACCAGCTCCTCGACCATCACCGGCGACAGCCGGCACTCGGCTCTTGGAAGGTGGTTTCAAGGGCGGGTTGTGCGACCCCGGGGTCTGTTGGTGGGGTGGCGGTAGCCGAGCGGTATCCGGGCGGGTTCGTCGCCCATGCGGGCGGCCGTGGTGTAGTCGGCGCGGACGGCGGCCCGGTGGATGCGGCTGGCGACGGCGGCCATGTCGATGGGGAGCGGCAGGGTGAGCTCCGCCCAGACCACTTTGCCCGTCTGCGTGGGGATCGAGCCCCACTGGTCAGCCAGGGCGGAGACCATCAGCAGACCGCGGCCGGCCACCGCCTGGTCGTCGCCGAGGGCGGCGACCACCTCCGGGAGGCGGGGAGAGCGGTCCTCAACTTCGAAGCGCAGCCGGTCGCCGGCGCCGTCCAGGTGCAGCTGGGCGTGGACGACGTCGGGTCCGGCGTGGCGGGCGGCGTTGGCGAGCAGTTCGCCGGCAACGGCGACCAGGTCGTCCACCGCGTTGTCGGTGACGCCCCAGTCGGTGGCAACGGAGCTGACCACGCGGCGGGCCGGGGCGATGCAGGCCATGCGCTCGTCGGGGTCGGGGTCGGTGGCGGTGATGGTGAGGCGGTATAGCCCGCGCCCGGGGCGCAGCGGCATCAGGGACTCCCGAGGGGTGATGGCGCGTCAGCTTGGTGGTGGCGGCCGTCGTCAGCACGGGGGAATGCTGGCGACGGCCGCCGGCTCGCTGCTGCCGGGCTCTGCGGCCCTGGCGTTCGCGGGCAGGAGTCCAGTTCACCGCCTGGGCGGGGTGGGTGAGGGGACATCCGACCGGACGTTTCACCGGACATTTCGGCTACATGGCCCCGCGATTGGTGCCAGGGTGGGTGCAGACAGCGAAGGGGGTGCGCGGTGGGTGCGCGGACGCTGGCCGAGTTGCGCAGGGCGGCCGGCTTCAACCAGGAGACGTTCGTGACGGCCTTCGGCGCGATGGCGCTGCAGCTGGGTGTTCAGGCCGGGGTGAGTGTGCGTCACCTGCGCCGCTGGGAGTCGGCGGACCCACCGCTGCCGCACCCGGGACAGCAGCAGGTGCTGGAGGCGCTGCTCGGTGTGCCGCTGGAGGAGATGGCGTGCTTCGCCGTCCCGGCCGAGCGGCGCAGCACGGTGGTGGCGGACCATGGTCCTGTGGAGCGCAGGCGGTTTGTGGCCGACGTCGGTGGCACGGTGCTGGGCGCCGCGGTGCTGCCTGCCACCCGGGCAGGTCGGCGGATCGGGGCGGCGGACGTGGCGGTGCTGCGCGCGAACGTCGCCGGCCTGTACGCCATCGACCACACGGCCGGCGGCCGGACCGCCCGCACGGCCGCCACCCGGGTCCTCGGCACGCTTGAGCGCGCCCTGACCGGCCGGACCTACGTGGAGCGAGTCGGGCGGGACCTGCACGCCCTGGTCGGCACCGTGCACTCGCACCTGGGGTGGATGGAGTTCGACGCCGGGCGACCGGCCCAGGCCCGCTCGGCGTGCTCGCAGGCGCTGACCGCCGCACGACTGGTCGATGATCCGCTACTGGAAGTGCGAGCCCTGGACAGCCTGTCGCTGCTCGCGGTCGAGCAGCACCGGCCGTGGGAGGCGGTGGCGGCGGCAACGGCCGCCGGCCAGCTTGCCCAGGTACACGGCGGCCCGCGCGTGCGGAGCGTGGTGGCGTTGCGTCAGGCCCGAGCTATGACTGCTGCCGACGACCACCAGGGCGCCCGCCGTGCCCTGTCCCAGGCCCTCGGCTGGCAGGAGCGCTCCGACCGGGATACCGACGCACCGGCCTGGACCGCGTTCGCCGGGCAGCGGGAGATCGACTACGCCACAGCGGCCTGGCACGTGGAGGCCGGTCACCCACAGCACGCGGTGCCGTTCCTACGCGCCGCCCTCGCCCAACTCGGCGCCGGCTACTCGCGCAACGCCGCGCTGTACCGAGCCCGGCTCGCCGAGGTGCTGCTCGCCGCCGGCCAACTGGAAGAGGCACTCGCCGAGGCGGTCACCGCCGCGACCGCCGCCCAGCACATCACCTCCGCGCGCTGCACGGACCGGCTGCGCGCCGTCGCCCGCACCGCCAGCACCATCAGCACGGCTGCAGCACGGGACGGCGTCGAGCAACTGCGCATCCTCGGCATCACCACCACGACCAGGAGCAGCAGGAGAAGCCGGTGACCGAGGCGCGCGGCGAGGTGGAGGTGCGGCTGCTGAACGGCGAGCAGACCGCCCAGCTGGAAGAGCAGTTGAAGGCGGTGTTCGCCGAGGCCTTCACCGAGCCGCCGTACGGCGAGACCAGCCCGGCCGACGTCGAACGCGCCTTCCGCCGCTTCCGCTCCCAGACCCGCAAGGCCGGCTTCCTCGCCACCGTCGCCTTCGCCCCGGACGGCACGGTGGTCGGCATGGCCTACGGCCACCCGCTGACGGCGACCACCAGGTGGTGGGACACCCTCACCACACCGGTACCCGACCAGCTGCGCCGCGAGACCGGGTCGCGTACCTTCGGCCTGTTCGAGCTGGCGGTCCGACCAGCCTGGCGGCGTCGGGGCATCGCCACCCGGCTGCACGCCGTGCTGGCCGAGGCGGTGGTCAACGAGCGGATACTGCTGAACAGCCGCCCGGAGGCCGCTGCCGCCCAGGCCGCCTACCGCGCCTGGGGCTACCAGTTCGCTGGCATCGCGATTCCTTGGGAAGGGGCAGCGCCCCACCACGTCCTGGTCTTGGGCCTTCGGCCCTGAGCGCCGTCACTCCTTCTCCGGCTTCTCCGGCTCACCAAGGGTCCAGCCACTGACTGCGGTAATCGGACCGCGCCACGTCGGCAAGGCGTGGGCGGTGCGGCCGGAGCGATAGGTCACGTCCGCCATGTGGAGGAACCGCTGGTCCGGCCCCCGCTGCCGGCGGCGACCGCTGTCGGCGGCCTCCTCCAGGTGCCGGAGCTGCGGGCCGCGGCGCAGATGCCGGCCGGGGAGCAGGGTGCTTTGTCGCCGGAGCGGCGCCGGGCGCTGGAGGAGATCGACCCGTGGTGGTGCCCCACCTGGCCGATCACCTGGCAGCGCGCCTACGCCACCGCCCGGCAGTGGTGGCTGGACACCGACGGCCTGGTCGACTGGACCCGGCTGCCCGCGGACACGGTGTTCGAGGGCGAGCAGCTCGGCCGCTGGGCGTGGGCGCAGCGGGCCGGCTGGCCGGACCTGGAGGAGGACCAGCGGGACCTGCTGACGGCGATCGGCATCGAGGCCGACGCCGGGCTGGTGGCCGCCAAGGCCGCCGCCGAGGCGAAGCCGAAGGTGTCCCGCACCGACCGGTTCGCCCAGGGCCTGGCCGCGCTCGCCCAGTTCGTCGGGCGCGAGCGGCATCCCCGAGTGCCCCGTCCGCACAAGGAGCCGGTGGAGGCCGTGGAGGCCGGCCCCGGTGGCGAGGAGCAGGTGGTCGTGTCGCACTTCGCCCTGGGCACCTGGCTCAACAACCAGAAGGCCCGCCGGGCGAAGCTGACCGCGGGCCAGCTCGCGCAGCTCGCCGAACACGGTGTCGAGTGGGCGTAGCGGGGCGACTCAGTCGCCGCTGCGGTGTTGTTCGTGATCGGCGCGACGCCGCGTCGCCCCGAGAAAGTGCCGGAAGGCCGTCACCCTGCGGGTGTCGGCCTTCCGGTGCCTCGGTCGTGAGGGAGTGCCGGTATTCTCGGTCTGTTTCCGGGTCAGGGCTGGCTGGGGCCCGATCCGCTGTGCAGGCCCCGGGTGGAGTTGGCAGCCCGGGTCGTGTCCGGCGTCTCTCCCCGGGTCCATGCGTTCATGAGCGGTCGTGACGTGAGGGCGGATGGTGCTTCTACAACTCGACGTCCATCCAGGCGACGTCGTTGAGCTCGACGTCGAGGCCGCGGGCGCGGTGGCCGTTGTCCTTGAAGTAGTGCTCGCGCAGGCCTTCGGCGAGGATCCGTTCCTGCTCGGCCTGGCCGGCTCCGGCGTCCCGGGCCGCGTACAGCTTCTGGGCGACGTCGCCGGGCATCTTGTGGGTGATGGTGCGGGGGCGGGGGTCGTCGGTGGAGCCGGCCGCCGAGCTGTAGCCGAAGGTCGCCTGGATGTGCAGCATGAACCCCTTCGTCTCGGCGTCGCGGCGCACCCGCTTCTTCACCCGCGGCTGCCAGGCCGTCCGGACGGCCCGCTCGATCTTGGCGGCGTTGGCCTTGGTCATGGGGATGTCGCCGGTCAGCTCGCCGTCGGCCACGGCCTTGAGGGCGTGGGTCCAGCGCTGGGCGGTGCGCACGGAGACACCGGCGGCCCGGGCGAGCTTGGCGGTGTCGTTCTTGGCGACCTTCTCCCACAGGAAGCGCACCCGGGTGTTGAGGTGTACCGGGATGGGGCGGGTGCGCTCGGCGCGCTCCAGGCCCTCGTCGATCTCCCCCACGGGGCATCAGGTCCTTCCTGCCGTCTCGGCCGGGACGGCGTCGTCGTGGTGATGGTGGTGGGCGGCCCGCCGTGCGGGTGCCGGCGGGCCGTACGGGGGGCTACTCGTCGGCGGAGACGACGCCGCCGGTCTTGATGTGCCGGGCGGGGTTGGCTTCGTCGGCGAGCAACTCGGCGATCTCCGTCATCGGCCTGCTGCCCTCGAACTTGACCATCCCGGGGCTGACGCCGAGGCGCAGGGCGGTGGTGAGGGTGGCGTCGGTCTTGGTGAGGATGTCGAGGGCGCCGGGGCCGGGTGAGGCGAAGACGGCGCAGTCGGAGAGCACGGCGAAGGCGTGCAGGCTGGTGTCGGCGGCCATCTTGCGGAGTTTGCGGTGGAGGTTGACGGTGGCGGTGTCGATGACGAGGGCGCGCATCAGCGGGTCCCAGGTGGGGCGGTCCAGGGCGGCCCAGCGTTCGCCGGGTTTGTAGCCGTGGCCGCGGGGGCGTTCACGCATCTTGCCGATGGTGCCCTTGGCGGTCTGCTTGATCGCGTGCAGCACCGCGAGCTCCGCTGGGTCGCCGGTCGTCTTGACGGCAGTCATGGCGTCCAGGAACGCGAGCGGGTCGGTGTCGGCCAGGTCCTGCGGCACGCCGAGGGCGGCCATGGTGTCCAGGTACGCCTGGCGCAGGTGCTTGTGCCAGGGGTCGAGGTAGGGGCCGTGCTCATGCCGCAGGTACGCCTCCGTCGGCTGGACCTGGGCGCCGAGCTCCACCGCGTACGCGACCTTCACCGTGCTGTACCAGGCAGGTCCCGTCGGGCGGGAGCCGTCGGCGGTGAACGGCGACGGGAGCAGCGGGTCGGTCTCGACATGGGAGAGGTCGGCCCACCAGGAGCCGGGGATCCGCTTGTCGAAGGCGGGGTTCGATACGTGGACCGGCGGTCCCAGCGGCAGGGTGAGGCGGCCGGCGGCGGCGAGGAAGGCCATGTTGACGTCCAAGCCGACGCCGTACAGCGCCGTGCGCTTCTCCTCCTCGGTGAGCTCCCGGAACCAGTCCCACGCCTCGGTCACCAGCTCCTGCCCCGGGCCGCGGCCTTCCGCGAGCGGGTGCACGTCCGGGACCTCCGGCGGCGCTGGGTCGAACGCCGTCTTGGGCCGGGAGCCCTCCACCGGCCCGGACGTCCAGCCCGCTTCGGTGCGCACTGCCCGGGTCGGCGGGCGCAGTGCGGTGACGAGCTCGAGGCCGGAGACGGCGGTGGAGCCGCGCGGGGTGAGGATCCGGGTGGCGTAGGTGCCGAGCAGCCGGGCCAGGTCCGGGGCGGCGAGGCCGTCCGGGATCTGCCAGCCGCCCGAGGCGAGCGCGCCCCAGCCCGGGATGCACAGCTGCACGCAGACGCGCTTGCCGTCCTCGGGGGTGCGGTAGACCCGCGCCCACGGCCCGAGGCCCCGATGGGTAAGCAGCCAGCCCGCCTTCTCCAGGGCCTTGACGGCCTTGTGGGTCCTCGCCAGCTGCCCGAGGCGCTGGACGAACTCGCGCTTCTCGTCCCGGCCGAGCGGGGGCAGGCCGAGCTCGGCGAGCGCGGCGTCGGTAAGGACGACCAGGGGGTCGCCGTCCTTGCCGTGCCGGTGCAACCTCGGCGAGCCGAACTTGGTCTCCAGCGCCCACTCCACGACATCGGCCAGCGTCCGGCCGGACGGGGCGGTCGGCGCCACCGTGCCGTCGGCGAGGTAGGCCACCAGGCCCTTGCCGGTCGGGGCGACGTCCAGCACCGCCAGGGGACCTGCCGGGAAGCGGGCTGACGCGGCCTGCTCCCAGTCGGCCGGGCCTTCGGCCGCGGCCGGCTTCTTCGCCGGAGCCTTGCGCGCCCGCGACGACGCCACCGGACGCGAGGACGTCGCCGCGCGGCGCGGCGCGACCGCCGGGCCGACGGTGGGGGCGACCTCGCGGGGCGCAGCGACCGAAGCGACCGAGGGAGCCGGCTCGGCCGGGGCGGCAGGCTCGGCTGAGGCCTGTGGAACAGACCGCTGCTGCGCGACGGTGGGCACGGCGGCCGGGACGGGAGGGCGGCAGAACCCGCCCAGATGCATCGGGTGGCCCTGGGCCCGGTAGACCGACGGCTGCCCGCACTGCACACACGGCTCCGGCGCCACCATCAGCAGCGAGCCGTCCGGGTTCTGGTCCAGCATCACCACCTGCGCCGTCGGCGTGGCTGGAGCGCTCTGCTCCGGCGTCGGCGCGGCCACGAACGCCTCCGGCGCCGTGCCCAGGGCAGCCGGGGAGGCGGCGGGCTCCGGGACGTCGGTCTGCCGCACCGTCTCGGCCGGGACCGGCGCGGACGCAACACCGCCGTCGCCGCGTACGAGGCCGGCGGCCTGCGCGCGGCGCAGCCACTCGGCAGGTTCCACAGTGCCATGCTGGAGCGCCAGCGTCGCGAGGAATCGGATGTACACCTCGCGCTTGGGCGGGCGGGGCTCCGTCGTCCCGGCCTCCCACCGCACGATCGTCTCCCTGCGGGTCTTCAGCGCCGCGGCCAGCTCTTCCTGGGTGTAGTCGCCAGCCTTGCGCAGCCGCTCCCGCTCGGCCGGGACCGGCAGGTCGTCCACCGGACGCGGCCGGGCCAGCAGCGCGTCGATCGACGCGAACAGGTCGTCAGTCACAACCTCACCTCTCACACCACACACCCTAGCGTGAAAGTCACTTCTGGATCGCACATTTCAGCGCACATTCACCGGGTTGAGGCAGCACGAAACCATCCGTTGACGGGAACGGCTTGTCACCAGGGCCCGAAGTGGGAAGTAGGAACTTGCCGTCATGACTTGCGGCTCTTCGCCAGGCTGGGGTCATGGCTTCCGGGATCTTCCGTGTGTCCCCTCTCGCTGGGGAGACGACCTTCTCGCTTCTTGGCCGGGTCGCTGCCCGCTACGGCGTGGACAGCGCTGCCGTGCTGACGCGCTGGCAGTGGCGCGGCCACCGTCCGCGGCACGAGAGCGGTGCGCAGCGGGCGGACGCCGAGATGCTGCTGGACGGGGCAGGGCAGCGGGTACTGGCCGGGCTGTGCGGGGTCGGCGAGGAGGTGCTGGGGCGGGCGCTGCCTGCGTGGGGGCTGGCCGACGAGAAACTGACGACCGCGCGGGCGGGCGGGAACGGGCCACAGGCAGCATGGCGGGTTGGCGGTGCGGGAGTGGGGCCGGTGGCGTTCGGGTACCGCTCGTGCACGGCCCGGCGCACCGGAGCGCCGGTGCGGGTTATGCGGTACGCGCAACGGTGGGAGCGGGTGTGTACGCGGCACGGGCGGTGGCTGCTGGACGCGGACGCGGACCAGACGCTGGAGTTCCTGGACGTGCGCGGCCTGCCGGAGGTGGTGGCGGCGCAGCGGCGTTGGGTGCGGGTGGCTCGGCGTGCGGTGCGGGCGGGGGTGGGGCCCGGGGAGGTGTTTGCGGTGGCGTATGCGGTGGTGTGCCGGTGGTGGGATCTGGCGTTGGAGTGGCCGGATGAGCGGGTGTGGCCGGCTCGGCTGCACGCCCTGGCGGGCGGGGACGCGAGCGGGGACTTTTGGCGGTGGCGGGCGGTGGCGCGGGATGCGGCGGTCTTCCCGGAGGTGGTGGAGGTCGCGCGGGCGCTGCTGGATCCGGTGATGTCCGAGTTGGTCTGGCGGGACAGCGGGGCCGGGCGGCCTCGGGCGCTGCCGGCGGACGGGGCGTTCTGCCGCCGGCTGGGTGAGCGGGTGGGGCGCCAGTGGCTGGGGCCGCTGGCCGCGGTCGACTTCGGCGGGCCGCTGATCGCCTGGATGGGTGCGGTGATCCGCCGGCGCCGCGGCGTGGCCGTGCCGCCCGGTCAACGGGACGGTCTGTGGTGGGTGCGCCGGGAGCTCCAGCCGCCGAGCATGGCCGCGCAGCTGCGGGCGCTGACGAAGGACGCGAGGCTGCCGGGCTCGGGGACGGTGTGGCGCTCGGCGGTGGAACCGGAGCAGCGGATGCTGATCGGCAGCTTGCTGGACGACACGGAGGAGCAGCTGCTGCAGTTGCGTGGGGCGCAGCGGGGCAGCAGCGCGGAGGCGGCGGAGCGGCTGTTGAAGGGGATCGGCTCTGCGGCCAGCCGGTTGCGGGAGGCGTTGCGGGAGGTCGCGGGGGCCGCGGTGGAGGCCGGTGTGCGGGTCGAGGACGTCGCCGCGTGGGCGGGGTTGTCCCCGAGCGCGCTCGCCGAGGTGCTCGGGGCTGGTGGCGGGGCGGGGCGGTAGAAGGGGGTCTGACGGGCCGTTGGGCCCGGGGGCCGGGTGTGGAGCGGCGATGGGCGGGCGGTGGCGGGCTCGGGCCCGCTGGGGTGTGGGTCCGGGTGAGAACGCGGGCGCGTGTGGAGCGCTCTACCGCACCAGATCACGGGGCGGGGCGGGAACGGGGAAAGCCGTCCGCGTGGGCGTGTGTGGCGGGTTGGCTGAGAACGTGAGCGGCGTGGACGGTTGGGCCGGGTCGGATGGGTCCGCGGGCCCGGTGGATGTGGATGGGCGGGCGGGGTTCGAGGCGGTGTTCCTCGATCCGGTCGGCCAGGAGGTGCGGCAGCGGTGGGAGGACGTCTGCGTGGCGGTGGCTTTCGAGGACCTTGCGCCGGTGTCCGCCTTCCCGGTACCGCCCGGGAGGCGGTGGGGGCCGGGGCTGTGGTGGTCGGCGACCACCGGGCGGCACGTGGTCGCCGGGTCGAACGCGATGCGCGCCCAGCTGATGGTCCTGGACCGCGACCCGCAGGTGACAGGGCTGGCAGGGCGGCCGGTGCGGCTGGTGTGGCGCGACCGTGGGGGCTCGGCGCGCTCGTGGGTGCCGCAGCTGTTCGCCCGGTACGCGGACGGCACCGCCCTGCTGGCCGACTGCCCGGGGCATGCGGAGGCGGGCGGTGAGCGGGCGCTGCGTGCCGCGCAGGCGGTCCGGGCGGCGTGCGACCTGGTCGGCTGGCGCTACCGGCGCCTGGAGCCGCTGGATGCGGTGTTCGCGGCGAACCTGAGGTGGCTGGCCGGCTACCGCCATCCCCGCTACCAGGGCCGCGACGGTATCGCGGCCCACCTTCCTGCCCTGGGCGGCGAGCTCGTCCGCGAGGCGGCGCAGCGACTTCGTCGTCCACGTCAGCGGCCTCATCGGATCACCCTGTGTGCTGTCCTCGACCAGCTCCAGCAGGGCCGACACCAGTCCCGGGTCTTTCTGTGCCAGGGCCGGGCGCCCGGCCCCCGGCCGCCGGACCCGCCCGTCCGGATCCCCTCCCGCATCGAGTTCGGCCAGGCCACGGTTGACGCAGCCCGTCGAGACCCCCGCGGCCCGCGCCACCGCGGCGATCCCGCCGTGTCCAAGCTGCCGGGCCTCCGCGCCGTACAGGATCCGGCGCTGCCGCTCGTTCAGGTGCGGGGTCACCGCCTCGAACTTCGCCCGTAACGACTCCATCGACCCATCAAAGCGACCCATACCACATCAACGAGTCCAACTTCCGTAAGCAACCCACTAATTCATCGACAGCCCCCCGATCGGCACGTGCTGGTCCCGGCGGCGGCGTTGTTCCGTTCCCTGGGCGACCCGGCGCGGCTGGCGATCGTGCGGCACTCGGCCGAGGGCGAGGCGCGGGTGGTGGACCTGGTCGAGCAGTTGGGCCTGGCGCAGTCGACGGTTTCGGGGCATCTGGCGTGCCTGCGCGATTGCGGGCTCGTGGATTCCCGGCCGGTCGGTCGGGCCTCGGTGTTCACCCTGACCCAGCCGTCCTTGACCGCCCTGCTCGCCGCGGCCGAGCAGATACTTGAGGCCACCGGGGAAGCAGTCGCGCTGTGTCCCGCCTACGGCACCGCGACCGGAGAACTCGCGTGACCGCCCCCGGCGCCCTCGCCATCGAGCCGACCGCTGCCGAGCCGACCGCCATCGAGCCGACCGTCGCCGCCGCCGAGCCGACCGCTGCCGAGCCCGGAGGCTGTCACTGCGAACCGGGCTGCGCCGACGCGTGCTGCCGACCGCCGGTCGTGCGGGACGCCGCCTGGCATGCCGCCGCGCGCAAAGCCAAGCTGCTGTCCTGGTTTTCCCTGGGCTACATGGCGCTTGAGGGCACCGTGGCCATCATCGCCGCGATTCTCGCCTCGTCGGTGGCGCTGCTCGGCTTCGGCCTGGACTCCGTCATCGAGGGCCTGGCCTCGGTCATCATCGTCTGGCGATTCAGCGGCAGCCGGATGTTGTCCGAGACCGCCGAGTCCCGCGCGCAGAAAGCCGTCGCCGTCACGTTCTTCCTGCTCGCCCCCTACATCGCCTACGACGCCGTCACCACCTTGGCCGCCGGCGACAAGCCGTCGACCAGCTGGCTTGGCATCGCCTTGTCGATCTCCTCGCTGATCATCATGCCGCTGCTGGGCCGCGCCAAGCACCGCCTGGGCGCGGTCCTGGACTCCGGCGCCACCAGCGGCGAGGGCACCCAGAACCGCCGGACTGGCCGTCCGCGAAGGCATCGAAGCCTGGCGCGGCGAGGAATGCGGCTGCTGACACCGCGGGGGGGTGGCGTCCGGGTGGATCTGCCGCCGGAGACGATGAACAGCACGGGAAGGCCCGGCAGCGGCGAGCCCTCGTTGGTGCATCCAGACGATCACGCGCACGCTGCCAGGCAACTGCGTTCCTCGATCCGGCCCTGCCCCGGCGGTTGGGAGGTGCGCGCCGCATCGCCGGCGCCGCCTAAGGGCCGGTATAGAACAAACCGTCGCCGCCGGTACGCCAGCGGCCCCAGGACCGTGTCGGGCTGCTCCAAAACAGCATTTCACGGCCCTTGGCAATGCGCGCGGCCCAGCCGGGCCACGCAGATGCACACGATGCATTTGTCGCGTCGATCCGGCGCGGCGGGAGATCCGGCCGCCGGAAAACCCGCCTGCCTGACCACAGTTTCTCTTCATGTTCGACGACGCAGGCGTCCCCGCCAGATGGATCTCGCAGGCTGCGTGCCACTGGCCATCCCGTCCTGTGAAGGCGTGCATGCGCGCGCTGATCGGACTTGGCCCCGTGGCGGTCACAGTCGGCGTTGGAAAGACGACGCTCGACTACCTGCCGCAGCCGCTGACCGGAGACGGCGCGCGGTATCTGCTGGCGGCCATGATCGCAATCGCCTCCGGCACGACGGTTGCCCTGATCGCGGTAGCTGCCCGACGCCGCATGAGCCGCGCTGAAGCCGCTGGCGTCAAAAGACAGACCGGCGAGTCGTTGGCAGAGACCACGGCGGTCTTGCGCAAGTGATGCGCGTCTCTGGACGATCCGGCGGCAGGTCGCCTTGTCGGCCGGCCGCACTTCGTCGTGACGATGTGGTGGTCGGCGGCCTGGTCCGGCAACGCAGCCCGGCGGTTACTCGACTCGTCCCAGAACCACCTCGACAGATCGCTCGGCGGTCCCTCACCCTGGCGCGGCGTCGAATCCTTCCACACACGCCGGACCCGACAAGAGCCTCGACTGAAGCCACCCACCCGCAGGACCTGAACTGACTCACCGCTCGGTGAGATCACCTCAGTGAGCTCCTTCAAGGCCGTGGGGCTGTGCGGAGATGGGCCGCCATCCCCACGCCCTGAAGGGGTCTATCGCGCGTTCATAGGGCCATTCCGCGGCGGGAACCGCGCCTACGGCTGGGCCGCGACTTCGGGATAGGCCGGCGAGTTCCCGTCCAGCAACGGCTCTGGCATTCCCTTCAGGGTTTTGTCGAAGAAGGCTGTGACGTAGTCGCGGGTGATCTGCAGGCTCCGGAAGCCGTCCAGGGTCTGCCCGGGCAGCGACACCCCCGCGTCCTCGGCCAGAATCGAGAAGTCGCTGAACGAATTGTGATTCTCCCCGGACACCGCGAACCAGCGCTTGTAGCCGGTCAGGGACCTCCAGCTGTCGTTCCAGGTCTGGTCCCCGCCGCCCTCGGAGTGTTCGCCCTGCCCACCGAAGAGCATGAACGACCGCCCGCCGAGGGCCCCAGACGGGATCGCCGGCAAGAACGTACCGTCGAGGTTCACACCGGCCTGAATCCGCGGGTCGTCCTGCATCGCCGCGGCTGCGGCGGCTCCGCCGATCGAGTGCCCGGCCATGCCGATGCTGCGCTTGTCGATGAGGTGACTCAGGTCCCAGACATGCCCTCCGGTCAGCTGGTCGACGACGAACTTCACGTCCACCCCGCGGTCGGCGATAATCTGCGCGGCCAACGCGTCGGTAACCTTGGCCTGGAGGCAGAGGCACGGCGCGATGCTGCCGTCGGCGAGCTGCTCGCCGCTGTCCTCGTACGGATGCCCGACCAGCGCCACCACATAGCCGTGGCTGGCGAGCTCAGTCGCCAACGCGGTCAAAGTGCCCCTCGGATTCCCCAGCCCCGGCGACAGCACAACCAGCGGGAACTTGCCAGGCGCGGCCTTGGCGCCGGTGAAGGCGTTGGTCCACATGGCCGTGATCTCCTCCGGGGTGGTGCTCCCGAAGCCGTTGGGCTTCAGGCGAAGGGCCACAAAGTTCTGCGCCTCACCCAGGCTCATGTAGGGCGCCGGCTGCCCGGTCTCCCAGTGCGCCGGGTAGAACATCGAGACAGTCAGCTGCCGGAATCCCGCCGACGGCATCCACGGGTCCAGCCGACTGGTGTCGGTCAGGTGCAGCACGTCCTCGCCGGCCGCGTACGGACCGGTCGGTGCCGGCAGCGCGTACTGAGTGGCGGCCTGTGTGGTGGCCGATGTGACGGAAATCGAACCGGCGTGCGGCGCCTCGGCGAAGGCCGCGCCGGTCCCGGCGAGAACAGTGGCGGAGACAGACAGAGCAACGATCGCGGAGGCCGCCAGGCGGCGTCGGTTAGTAAGCATGCTTCGAAGCTATGATCTGCCATCGTCGGCACGAATCCGCCCACGGATGTATCTTCCCGCGGGCGCCTCTTCCAGGGGCCTGATTCTTCCTGAGAAGCAGGGGCCTCGCCCCGCCGAATGAGGCCCCTGACTTCAGAAGCGATTCCCAAAGCGAATGGCACACCTGCTGATCGAACTGTCGCGCGTGTTGACCTCGTTCGGGTGATCGGTCGCTGATCGAGGCATAGAGAAAGGGCCTCCTGCACAGCTCGGTGATGTCTAGTCAACTGAGCATCAGGAGGCCCTGGTGTCCCACTGTGGCGTGCTTGCCCCGTCCACGTCTACTTTCGGCGTGTCGCCGTGCGACTGCCTCGCCCACCAGTTCGGCAACGCCGCCGACCATCCGGACCGCACCCGCCGCTACCCCTCCGACCTGACCGACGCAGAATGGGCCCTGGTCCGGCCGCTGCTGCCGGTCCCGGCCTGGATGAACGGACGCGGCGGGCGCCCCGAAGGGCGCTGCCACCGTCAAATGATCGACGCTGTGCGCTACCTGGTGGCCGAGGGCGTGCGCTGGGCGAGCCTGCCGACCGACTTCCCCAAGTGGCGGGCTGTGTACCGGTTCTTCCGCCGCTGGCGCGACAACGACCTGATCAAGGAGCTCTACGACCGGCTGCGCGCCCGCCTGCGCGAGCTGGCCGGCAGGAAGGAGGAGCCCACCGCCGCGATCATCGACTCGCAGTCGGTGAAGGGCGACGCCACCGTGCCCGCCGCCTCGCGCGGCTACGATGCCGGAAAGAAGATCAACGGCCGCAAGCGGCACATCGCCGTCGACACCCTGGGCCTGCTGCTGGTCGTGATGGTCACCGCGGCGTCCGTCAGCGACCGAGACGCCGGCCGCGACCTGCTGCGGCGCCTGCGCGCCCGGCACCGCGCCATCACCCTGGTCTGGGCCGACGGCGGCTACACCGGCTGGCTCATCGGCTTCGCCTGCACCGTCCTCTCCCTCGCCCTGACCATCGTCAAGCGCCCCGACGACGTGGCCGGGTTTACCGTGCTGCCGCGCCGCTGGGTGGTCGAACGCAGCTTCTCCCACCTGATCCGGGCCCGCCGCCTGACCCGGGACTACGAGACCCGCACCGACAGCGCCGAAGCCATGCTCTGGTGGGCCGCGAGCATCCCCGCCACCCGGCGACTGGCCCGCCGGGGTGCCCCCGCTGCCCGCCGCCTCAGCCGGCCCGCCCCGGCCGCGGCTTGAACAACCCCGGCCCGTCCTCGCTCAACCACCCGCGCTCCACCAGCCGCTTGGCACGGAACCGAGCGGCCTGCTCTCGCGCGTCACTGGCCCGCCAGCCCAGATGATCGCGCATCTGCCGGGCCCGCACGCCGCCCCCGCCACCGGCCGCGTCGTCCTCGACCAGCGCCACGATCGCCGCGCAGTCGCCCGGCAGCACCGCAAGATCCAACCCCCGACGCCACGGCGGGACTTCGACCCTGGCCGCAACACCACCCGCAGCCTCCGCCACCGCGGTGTCCAGCACGCCCGGCACGGCGGCCAGGGCATCGACGACCTCCTCGCGGGCGACGGCCGCGCGCCGCGCGGACTCCTCCGCCTCCAGCACCGCCACCCGGACCCGTTCCAGCTCGGCGCGCAGCTCCTCCACCCGGGCCTGCGCGGCCCGTTCGCGTTCCTCCAGCAGCCCCAGCACTGACGGCATTCGCCACCTCCGCACACAGCGAGCGTGAACACAGCGGATCCAGCCTGCCTACCCGGCGACGACTACATGCCTGAACAGCTAAAACTTGAAGCTACGTCCGCTTTGAGAATCGCTTCTCAGCACCGCGGATCAGCCGATGACCGCCTGGGCGTCGACCTCCACCAGCATCGGCAGGATGGGGCCCTTGCGCACGCCCTGGGAGAAGTTCCACGCCGGGGCGGGGGCGCCGGCGTCAGCCGAGATCGCCTTCACGGTGTCCAGCAGCCGCGGCAGCAACTCCAACACCTGCCAACTGCTGAAGTATGGTCAACCGCCTGCCCGTCAACGCAGTTGATCTCGTCGCCGAAGATCACGTTCGGGCCCGGCAGGAGCCCAAGGGCAGAGTCTTGCCAGGCCCGGCGGCGGGAAGCACAGGCGGTGCCGGAGGCTGCCGACGCGGCCGGATGTCGGACCGTCAGCGAAGGTGGGCAGCCGGGAGACGCGTGTCGCGAAGATCGATCATCGGTGCATTCGTCATGACCACGAACCTAGGAACGGACCACGATCCACCGCGTCGGCCGGCGGATGTCACCTCTTCCCAGGCCATCGGCCCGGGGGCGTATCCGGCGTACATCCCCGGGGCGACGCGCAGAGCCGACGCCGCTGAATACGATCTCCGTATGGAACAGCTTCTCCAGCGTCTCTCGACATCGAAGCGCGTGACCTGGCTGATGTCACAGGCCGTGGTGCTGGCCACCGCCTGCTTGTACGCGCTGATTCTCGCCTTGACGATGCTGCCCAACTGGGCGCAGTACGACGGCCTGTTCCGGTTCCCCCACCTCGGGGGCTTCCAGTTGCTCGGTCTCTGCGTCGTGCTCGCCCTGCCGGTTCTGCTGGTGCGCCGTCTGCCGGCGGCGGTCTTCGCGGCGGTCCTGGGCGAAGCAGTCCTCGGCGACGCCTTCGGCGCGCGGCCCTTGATCGTGTTCGTCCTGCTCGTCGGCTTGGGCGGGTACCTCGCCGTCCGGCGGCCCAAGGCTGCCGCCGTCGGCTCCGTCGCGGCCGTCGCGGCCGCGTTCGTCAACTGCATCCACGACCGCGAGCAGACCGTCGGCGACGCGGCACAGTGGGCCGGACAGTTCGCGTTGTGGTTCGCGGTCGCGTGGGTCTTCGGCGGGGTGTATCGCAAACGCCGTGAATACCTCGAAGCCCTGCAGGAGCAGACCGCGGCCCGCGTCGTCATGGCCGAGCGGCTGCGGATCGCCCGCGAGCTGCACGACAGCGTCGCGCACAGCATCGGGATCATCACGGTGCTGTCGGGAGCGGCGGCGCGGGTCGTGGAGACCAAGCCCGAGCAGACGCGGCAGGCGCTGACGGGCATCGAGACCACCAGCCGGGAGACGCTGCTGGAGCTGCAGCGCATGCTCGGGGCGCTCCGCCGCGCCGAGCCGGACGACGCCACGCCGCAGGCCGCTCCGCTGGCGCCGGCCGGCAGCCTGGCCGACGTCCCGCAGCTCGCCGAACGCACGGCCGGCGCCGGGGTGCGTGTTCATGTGACCTGGCGGGGCGAGCGGCGTCCACTGCCGCCGGAGATCGAACTGTCGGCGTTCCGGATCATCCAGGAGTCGGTGACGAACGTGGTGCGGCATTCCAGGGCTCGGACGTGCCGGGTTGCGGTCGGTTACGAGCCGGAAGGAGTGACGATCGAGGTGGTGGACGACGGGGACGACGGTCTTGGCGGGCCGGGCCGTCCGAGGCTCTCCGCGGCCGGCGGGAGCGGCTTCGGCCTGCTCGGCATGCGCGAGCGGGTGACGTTGCTGTCCGGCCAGTTCAGCGCAGGCCGGCGTCCGGAGGGCGGATTCCGGGTGACGGCGAGGCTCCCGGCATGACCGTGCGGGTGCTGCTGGTCGACGACCAGCCGCTGATGCTGCTCGGGCTCGGGATCCTGATCGGCGACACCGACGACCTGGAGGTGGTCGGCCAGGCCGGCGACGGCCGCGAGGCGGTGCGCCTGGTGCGTGAACTGCGGCCGGACGTCGTGGTGATGGACATCCGGATGCCGGGCGTGGACGGGATCGAGGCGACCCGACAGGCGACCGCCGAGCCGGACCCGCCCAAGGTCTTGGTGCTGACGACCTTCGACCACGACGAGTACGTCTACGGCGCACTGCGCGCCGGGGCCAGCGGATTCCTGCTCAAGAGCATGGCCCTGGACGCGATCCTGGAAGCGATCCGCGTGGTGGCCGCGGGCGACGCGCTGATCGCGCCGAGCGTGACCCGACGGCTGATCGCGGACTTCGCCGGAACATCCGGCCCTGCGGCCCCCGAACCGGACGCCGGGCCCGCCGCGGACACGAGTCCCATCGCGGGGATCACCGACCGGGAACGCGAGGTGCTGGCACTCATCGGACAGGGACTGTCGAACACCGAGATAGCCGAGCGGCTGGTGATCAGCGCGGCGACCGCGAAGACCCATGTCGCGCGTCTGTTCGCCAAGCTCGAAGCTCGGGACCGCGTCCACCTCGCGATCATCGCCTTCGAAACCGGCCTCGTGCCGCATAGAGGGTAGGGGCCGACGGTAGGAACAGACGGTAGGAACAGACGGTAGGGGCAGGATCAGAAGAACGATCGCGACCACGAGTCCGCCGCGTTCCGGATACGCCGGCACACCCCTGGTCGCAGCAGGATTGGGCTTCGGGGACTATCTGTCGCTCGCGCCGGCGCCGCCGGAGGCCCGGGTGGACGGCCGGCCGGTGCTGCTGATCCCGGCCCGTACCGCCGACCTCGGTCCGGACGCGCTGCCGACGGGCTACCAACGGCTGCCGACGATCGTGCACGACGCGGCCGGGCCCGAATCCGGCCAGCACGCCTGCCCCTTGAAGCTGGCCGTCGCCGGGCCAGGTGACCCCTGGGAGGACGCCGTCACCGCAGTACTCACCGCGCTGTGCCGCCCCGGCGGCGCGCGCATCGCCGAGGCCGCCATCCGCCACTGCCTTGCCTTCGAACCGGAGGAGGGCCTGGCCGTATTCACCACCCGTCTCGCCCTGAGCGCGCTCGACGCCGCCGGCCCAGAAGCGCCCGCCGCCCGAAACCTGATCGAGCAGCTGTCCAACCGAACAGGTGAAGGGCGCCCTCGCCTGCACCGGTGATGTGCTCGAAAACAGGCTCTTCTGCTCCATCTGTGGGTCGGTGCGGAGCGCCTGACACAGCACACGCCGTCCCCTGTGCAGATCTTGAGGTGTTGAGGCCCGAGATCGGTTGCGCAGGGAGAACGGCGTGCGGTTCACCACGGTATTGAAGTCGCTGGTCGGATGCGAGCAGGCGGTGCCGGAGGACGCCTGGTTCGATGAGGAAGCGCAGGTCATGGTGGTGGCGGTGCGTCCGCGGTCCCGGGCGCGTCGCCGGTGCGGGATCTGTCGCAGTCGCTGTCCGCGGTTCGATGCCGGGGCAGGACGCCGGCGGTGGCGACACCTGGACGCGGCAGGGCTGCAACTGTTCCTGGAGGCCGATGCCCCACGTGTGTCGTGCGAGCGGCACGGGGTGGTGGTCGCGGCGGTGCCCTGGGCCCGGCACGACGCCGGGCACACGCGCGACTTCGACCAGCAGGTCGCCTGGCTGGCCACCGAGTGCTCAAAGTCGGCCACCGCGCAGTTGATGCGGGTCGCCTGGCGCACCGTCGGCGCGATCCTCACCCGCTACCAGCGTGACGCGGACGCCGGGATCGACCGCCTCGCCGGGCTGCGGCGGATCGGCGTCGACGAGATCTCCTACCGCAAGGGCCAGAAGTACATGGCCGTGGTCGTCGACCACGACACCCGGCACGTGGTGTGGATGGCCGACGGCCACGGCAAGGACGTCCTGCGCTCGTTCTTCGACGCCCTGGGCGCCGAGCGCGCCCATCGGCTCACGCACCTCAGCGCCGACGGCGCCGAGTGGATCGCCGACGTGGTCGCCGAGCGGGCCCCGAACGCCGTGCGCGCCATAGACCCCTTCCATGTAGTGGCCTGGGCCACCGAGGCCCTGGACGAGGAGCGCCGCGCGAGCTGGAACCGGGCCCGCCGCCAGGCCGCGGACCCGGACCTGGCCCGCAGGCTGAAGCACTCCCGCCACGCGCTGTGGAAGAACCCCGAGGACCTCACCGAGCGGCAGAGCGCGAAACTCGCCTGGATCGCCGCCAACGACCCGCGCCTGCACCGCGCCTATCTGCTCAAGGAAGGACTACGCACCATCTACCGGATCGCCCGCGCCGAAGGCGTCCACGCTGCCGTCGCCGCGCTGGACCGCTGGCTGTCCTGGGCCAGGCGCTGCCGCATCCCCGCCTTCGTCGACCTCGCCCGCAAGGTCCGACGCCACTACGACGCCATCCTGCACGCGATCGTCGAGGAGCTGAGCAACGGGCTGATCGAATCCACCAACACCAAGACGCGCCTGATCATCCGACGAGGGTTCGGCTTCCGCAGTGCCGAGGCCGTCATCGCGCTCGTCATGCTCTGCCTCGGCGGCAACCGCCCCGAACTGCCCCGCCGCCAAGTCGCCTGATCACACCCACAGGTCCAGCAG
>NZ_JBPQGP010000005.1:4800000-9146357 GCF_051374625.1 Kitasatospora sp. HPM-01-4
AGCGGTATGAGGCGTTGCTGTCCGACCCGGTGCCGTACGGACCGGAGGCCGACTGCTCTTCGTTGGTGCGGTGCTGATCGCTCATGGGACCAACGTCCGCCTGCTGCATGAAGATCTGATGAGAACCGACTTTGAACCGGCCGAGAAGCCTGTTGACTTCTCATAAAGCCAGGTCAGCGTACGGATCAACCGGCCTGTCCGGTCAGCTCTCAGCGGGTCCGTTGCAACCGCAGGAACGCCGCACCACCAGCCGCGACGGGAACTTGCGCACCCGCTCGGTGTCGGAGCCGGGGACCATCAGCGAGTCGTCCAGCACCAGGTCGACCGCGGCCCTGGCCATCGCGTCCCGGTCGGAGGCCACCGTGGTCAGCGGCGGCTCGACGAACGCGGCCTCGGGCACGTCGTCGTAACCGGCCACCGCCAGGTCCTCCGGCACCCGCAGGCCGACCTCGCGGGCCGCCCGCAGCACACCGATCGCCTGGTCGTCGGTGGAGCAGAAGATGGCCGGCGGCCGGTTCGCGGAGCGCAGCAGCTCCAGCGCGACCTGGTAGGTTCCGTAGCGGTGGAACGGGGCGTCCATCAGGTACGGCTCGGTGGGCAGGCCGTGCGCGTCCATGGCCCGCTGCCAGCCCTCGACGTGGTCGATGACCGGGTCGCCCGGCGCGGGCGCCTCCACCGGGCCGCCGAGGCAGAGCACGTACGGGTGGCCGTGGTGTTCCAGCAGGTGGCGGACGGCCAGCTCGGCGCCGGCCACGTCGTCGCTGACCACCGCGACGTCGTCGATCGCCTCGGGGCGGCGGTGCAGCAGCACCACCTTGGCGCCCTCCATGGCGGCGAACTCCTCCGCCGCGCGCTGGGAGGGACCCTGGCTGACCAGGATCAGGCCGGACACCCGCATGCCGAGGAAGGCGCGGACGTAGTGCACCTCGCGGTCGTCCGCGTAGTCGGAGTTGCCGATCAGGACCAGCTTGCCGCGCTCGGAGGCCGCTCGCTCCACCGCGTGTGCCATCTCGGCGAAGAAGGGCTGGCGGGCGTCGGGCACCACCATGCCGATCAGGTTGGTGCGGCGGGAGGCCATCGCCTGGGCGACGCTGTTCGGCCGGTAGCCGAGCTGGTCGATCGCCGCGAGCACCTTCTCCCTGGTCGCGGGCGCGACCGGGCGCGGCCCGTTGTTGATGACGTAGCTGACGACCGCCGTCGAGGTCCCAGCCAGTCGGGCTACATCGTCGCGCGTCACCTTGGCCACGCAGGGAGTCTACGCGGGTGGCACGACAGTGGCTTGAACCGTGTCACGGATGACACACCTCTGTGACCATGCTGTTGGTGCAGAAGTGGACAAGCCGGACGGTCGCCGCCGCGACCGCCGGCCCGGTGCCCTGTCCAGACCTCTCAGGCCTCTCGCTGCACGGCCGCCAGGGGCGCCTCGACGCCCGGACGCTCGCCCTTGTCCGGGGCGGTCGGCACCACGAAGCGGTAGCCGACGTTGCGGACGGTGCCGATCAGCTGCTCGTGCTCCACCCCCAGCTTGGCCCGCAGCCGCCGGACGTGGACGTCGACCGTACGGGTGCCCCCGAAGTAGTCGTAGCCCCAGACCTCCTGCAGCAGCTGCGCCCGGGTGAAGACCCGGCCGGGGTGCTGCGCGAGGTACTTGAGCAGCTCGAACTCCTTGAAGGTGAGGTCCAGCACCCGCCCCTTGATCTTGGCGGAGTAGGTCGCCTCGTCCACCGAGAGGTCGCCGTTGCGGATCTCCATCGGGCTGTCGTCCGCCGTGACCTGGAGCCGGCCCGTCGCCAGCCGGAGCCGGGCCTCGACCTCGGCGGGCCCGGCGGTGTCCAGCAGGACGTCGTCGATCCCCCACTCGGCGGTGACGGCGGCCAGTCCGCCCTCGGTGACCACCAGGATCAGCGGGCAGCCGATCCCGGTGGAGCGCAGCAGCTGGCAGAGGCTGCGGATCTGTGGCAGATCACGCCGTCCGTCGACCAGGATCACGTCGGCACTCGGTGTGTCCACCAGGGCCGAGCCCTCGGCGGGCGCCACCCGTACGTTGTGCAGCAGCAGTCCGAGGGCGGGCAGCACCTCGGCGGACGGCTGCAGTGCGTTGGTGAGGAGCAGGAGAGAACTCATACCCGGTGGTCCCCTTTCCGGGTCGTCGCGGTCGCAGCGGTACGGCTGCCGCCACAGCCGGAACTGTCGGCTGCGAAGTGAGGGTGAGCCGGGGGAGGACCCTGCACCGGGGACGTGCCGGCCGGTTCCGCGGGGCGCAGGGCAGCACGGGGTGCGCACAGGAGGTCCCGCAACCTCCGGTACTCCGTCCGTGCCCTGCTCATCCGCGAACCTTCCGGGTCTGCTCCCGCACCGGGTGGCGGCCCGGGGCGGTCCTCGTGGTCGGCGCGGGTGGGGCACCGGCGGTGAGGACGTCCGTGGTGGGTGTCCTGAATGCACGAAAGGACCCGGGGGCGACTCTGCCCGGATCCCTTATGTTCACGAGAATAGCCGACCGCTCCGCGCGGGGGGAGAGCGTCGGAACGTCGGCTGGGCCACACGGCCCCGGCGGGCCGGCTCCCGCCAGGGCGGGCCATGAACCGGCCATGAACCGGCCTTGACCCGGCTTTGACTCCCCGCCGGTGCCGCCCGGCCCGGCGCCGTCCGGTCGAGGCCGGCCCGTTCGAGGCCGGCGGCCCGCTTCGGTCATCATGGGAGCCGCACCGGCCGCACGGTACGTGTACGCCGGACAACGGGCGGCCCGGCGACAGGGAGCCGGACGGCCGCACCGGGCCAGGACGACGAGGAGGGGTTGCCATGGCCGCGACCACCGATGCCGGCGACGCGCTCATCTCACCCGTGCGGGTGACGTCACCGGTACGGGTGACGGGGACCATCAGGTACTGGGCCGCGGCCAAGGCGGCCGCCCAGACCGCCGAGGAGCCGTACCTGGCCGCGACGCTGGCAGAGGCGCTCGCCGCGGTGCGCGCCCGGCACGCGGGCCGTCCGCGGCTGGGCGAGGTGCTCGACCACTGCTCCTTCCTGGTGGACGGCGAGCAGGTCGGCCGCCGGGACCACACCGCCGTCCCGCTCACCGAAGGCGGCACCGTCGAGGTCCTGCCCCCGTTCGCCGGAGGGTGACCGCCGTCGGGCACGGGACGTGGGGAAGCGCGCGGGCAGCCGCGCGGCTCCGCGCGCCCGAGGGCGCTGCCCCAAGCGGGCGGCGGCGCGTCCGGGGACCGGAACCGTCCCCGGATCCGGTTCGTCGTAGGTCCGTACGGTGCTTGGACCGGACGGGGACGAGAGGTACGGAATGCGTGGCGGGCTCAAGCTGATCATCGGCCTGGCGGTCCTGCTGGGACTGCTGGTGGGCGCGGACCGGATCGCGGTCGGCGTGGCCCAGGACGAGGCGGCCGACCGGCTGGTCTCCACCGGGGTGATCAGCGGCCGGCCGACGGTCTCGATCGACGGGTTCCCCTTCCTCACCCAGGCGGTGGCGGGCCGCTTCGACAGCGTCCGGCTCTCGGGCGAGGGCGTCACGGTCAGCGACGGCCGGGAGAAGGTGCCGCTGCGCTCGTTCAGCATGCGGCTGTCGGGGGTCGAGGTCGGCGGCGACCTGCGCAGCGCCACCGTGCACAGCGGCAGCGGCAGCGGTGTCGTCGCCTACTCAGACGTGGCCCAACTGGTCTCGGGCACCGACCGGATCGAGCTCTCCTACGGGGGGCCGGGCAAGGTGAAGGCCTCGGTCGGCGGGATGCCGCTCGGCCAGGGCGACGTGCACAGCAAGGGCGACACCATCACCGCCGACGGCTTCCAACTCGCCGGTCTCGGCGCGCTGTTGAACGGTACGGCGAACGGCCTGCTGGGCCCGCACAGCTTCACCCTGACCGATCTGCCGGGCGGGCTGAGCCTGGAGAGTGTGACGCCGCAGCAGGACGGGTTGAAGCTCACCTTCCAGGGCAGCGACGTCAAGCTGATCGGCTGACCCGGGCCGCCGGCACCGGGCCGGACGGCAGGCCGGCGCCGCTGTCGCGTATCGCTCTGCGAGACGGGCTGTCCATCACGGGCTCATGGAACGGCCTGTCGCGCCGCTTCGGGTCGCCCCGGAACGGCGCCGGCTAAACCCCGGTCATCGGAAAAATCCCCGAATCCCAGCATGCGGAATTTTTAATCTCAGTATTCGGCACCCTGGTGACAGCGGGCGGGCCTTGTCCCTAGCATCGTCGGCATGAAGCGACAGGCGGAACTCACCAAGCGGCGGGCGGTAGACCTGTGCCGCGTGGCCGCCTGCCTGTGTCGAATGCGCTGACCGGGCGTTCCGGCCGGTACTCCCGGCCCGCCCAATCCCTTGCCCCCGGCCTGAACTGGCACTCTGCCGCCCAGAGCCGCCGGCATCCTCCGAACTGAGCACGGCGCGATCCGCAACACCCTCGTCTCGCCATCCGGACAGATGTGCGGACGGGGCGCAGTCGAGCACCTCCTCAAGCAGCCTTCCGCCAACCGCCCCCGGATGGAGAATCCCATGAGCCGCAGCGACGTCCTGGTCGACGCCGACTGGGTCCAGGCCCACCTGGACGACCCGAAGGTCGTCATCGTCGAGGTGGACGAGGACACCTCCGCGTACGAGAAGAACCACATCCGCAACGCCGTCCGGATCGACTGGAAGAAGGACCTCCAGGACCCGGTCCGCCGCGACTTCGTCGACCAGGCCGGCTTCGAGGCGCTGCTCAGCGCCAAGGGCATCGCGGGCGACCACACCGTGGTGCTCTACGGCGGCAACAACAACTGGTTCGCCTCGTACGCCTACTGGTACTTCAAGCTGTACGGACACGGCGACGTCCGACTGCTGGACGGCGGTCGCAAGAAGTGGGAGCTGGACTCCCGCGAGCTGGTCGTCGAGGTGCCCCAGCGTGCGGCGACCGAGTACCGCGCCAAGGCCCAGGACAGCTCGATCCGCGCCTTCCGTGACGACGTGCTGGCCGCGATCGGCAACCTGAACCTGGTCGACGTCCGTTCGCCCGACGAGTTCAGCGGCAAGCTGCTCGCCCCGGCGCACCTCCCGCAGGAGCAGTCGCAGCGCCCGGGCCACGTCCCGAGCGCCCGCAACATCCCCTGGGCCAAGAACGCCAACGACGACGGCACCTTCAAGAGCGACGAGGAGCTGACGGCCCTCTACGCGGCCGAGGGCGTCGACCTGGCCAAGGACACCATCGCCTACTGCCGGATCGGCGAGCGCTCGGCGCTCACCTGGTTCGTGCTGCACGAGCTGCTCGGCCAGCAGAACGTGAAGAACTACGACGGCTCGTGGACCGAGTACGGCAGCCTGGTCGGCGTGCCGATCGAGCTCGGCAACTGATCACCCGGCCCGACACCGGTAAGCGGAGGAGAGACAGACATGTGCGGTGCGAAGGCCGGCGGCCCGGACCTGGCAGGAGTTGACGTGGCCAAGGAGACGATCATCCAGGGTTCGGTGACCCGCGACGGCGAGCCGGTGCACGGCTACGTCCGACTGCTGGACGGGAACGGCGACTTCACCGCCGAGGTGCCCACCTCGGCCAGTGGTCAGTTCCGCTTCTTTGCCCGTCCGGGCACCTGGACGCTGCGCGCGCTGGTACCGGGCGCGACCGTGGACCGCGTGGTGGTCGCCTCCCTCGGCGCCCAGACCGAGGTTCCGATCGCGGTCTGACGCGGTCCTGCCCGACTCACGGGCGAACGCACCGAGGGCCCCTGCCACGGCGGGGGCCCTCGGCCATACCCTGGAGACGTGCAGGCACGTCGGCGCCACGTCCGCTACTTCGTCATGATGGGCATCTGCATCGGCATGTTCGTCCTGGCGTGGGGCGTGGTGCGGTTCTGGTCGCTTCCGGCCGCGATCGGGATGTGCCTGGTGGCCATGGTCATCCCGCCGCTCGCCGCCGTCTTCGCCAACAAGCGCGACCCGGACGACGACTGGTGGAACGATCCGCGCTGGGACGACCCCAGGTGGGACCAGCCGGGCCACGACCGGGACCACCCGGACCACGAGCAGCGCCCCTGAGGCGTCAGTACACCAGGGCCTGGACGCCGTCGGCCATGATCTCGCTGACGAAGACCTGGGCACCGGCGATCCGGACGCCGTCCAGGGTGTCCTTCTCGGTGATGTCCCGCCGGGCCGCGCACTGGGTGCAGAGCGTGACGGTGCCGGCCGCGAGGATCGAGTCCAGCAGGTCGGGCAGCGGTGCGGCGTGCGGCAGTTCGAACTCCGCCGCCCGTCCCGGCAGCGCGAACCAGGACGACTCACCGGTGAGCCAGAGCGAGACCTCGACCCCGCTGGCGACGGCGACCCCCGCCACCGTGAACGCCTGGGAGCAGCGCTCCGGCGCGTCCGCCCCGGCTGTGACCTTGATGACCAGCTTCTTCGTCATGACGCCACCATAGCGACGGGAAGTCGGGGCTCACCGAGACCCGGCGAAGGGCGGCGGATAGACTCTGCGCCGTCGTACTGTCCGCCTTCCCCGCTACTGGGAGCGTCCCGTG
The DNA here is from genome assembly GCF_051374625.1 of Kitasatospora sp. HPM-01-4. Taxonomy (NCBI): domain Bacteria; kingdom Bacillati; phylum Actinomycetota; class Actinomycetes; order Kitasatosporales; family Streptomycetaceae; genus Kitasatospora; species Kitasatospora sp. HPM-01-4. Next base: position 4,806,499 of record NZ_JBPQGP010000005.1, read on the forward strand.
ACCGGTCTCGAAATCTTCTTCGACTGCCTGCTTGCTCTCATGGCGGTCCTGATCACCTGGTTCGCCATCTTCTCCGTGATGAAGCTGTACCAGGGTCAGCGCTGATCCCGGCTGCCGTACGGTTGAAGTCGAGTCCACCCCCGACGACAGCGACCAGGAACATGATCGAGATTCCCTCCGACCTCCACAAGGACGTCGTCCCGCTGGCCTTCCTCCTGGGTACCTGGGAGGGGGCGGGCGTCTACGACTTCCCCGGCACGGAGAAGTGCAACTTCGGCCAGGAGCTCGTCTTCCGGCACGACGGCCGTCCCTTCCTGGAGTTCCGCTCCCGCACCTGGGTGCTGAACAACGAGGGCGAGAAGGTCCGTCCGCTGGAGAGCGAGCACGGCTTCTGGCGGGTCACCACCAACCAGCACGGCACCAGCGGCGAGCGTGAGATCGAGTTCTCCTCGGTCCGCGACGACGGCACCGTGGAGATCTGGTACGGCAAGCTGCACGACGGCAAGCCGCAGATCGACCTCGCCACCGACGCGGTCGCCCGGATCGAGGGCGCGGCCCCGTACAGCGGCGGCAAGCGGCTCTACGGTCTGGTGAAGGAGGAGCTGCTCTGGGTCGGCGAGAAGGCCGCCCCCGAGGTTCCGCTGCGGCCGTACATGTCGGCGCAGCTGAAGAAGGTGCTCAACCCGGCCAAGCTGGTCCAGGACATCGCGGACCTCCCGGACGACGGCATCGCCTTCTTCCGCTGAGCCCCGTCCACCGGGTACGCGGAGTACCGACGTACGGCGTGCAAGACAGGGACCGGCCGAACGGCCGGTCCCTACACTTGTCTCACGACCTCGAACCGGGCAGGGGCAGCACCGTGGCGAACACCGACACTCCCATCGACTGGAAGGCCGACCTGCGTGAGCGCGGCTACCGCCTCACCCCGCAGCGCCAGCTGGTGCTGGAGGCGGTCGACGTGCTCGACCACGCCACGCCCGACGAGATCCTCTGCCAGGTCAGGAAGACCGCCAGCGGGGTCAACATCTCCACCGTGTACCGGACGCTGGAGCTGCTGGAGGAGCTCGGGCTGGTCTCGCACGCCCACCTCGGCCACGGCGCGCCCACCTACCACCTGGCCGGCCGGCACACCCATCTGCACCTGGTCTGCCGGGACTGCGACGGGATCACCGAGACCGACACCGCGATCGCCGCGCCGCTGATCGAGAGCCTGCGCGAGGAGCACGGATTCGACACCGACCTCAAGCATTTCGCCATCTTCGGCCGCTGCGCCGACTGCACCGCCAAGCTGCCGCGGGAACGGCCGTAAGCTGACCGGTATGACCGGTACCAAGAGCCCGCTGCTCGCCCTGCCCGGCGCCGTCCCCGCCGAGGGCCCCGACGAGGGTGTGGCCGCCCACTACGGCGAGATCTTCCCCGAGCAGCGGCGGCTGGCCGCAGGCGAGGGCTTCGTGGACCTCTCGCACCGCGGCGTGGTCACCGTCACCGGCGAGGACCGGCTGTCCTGGCTGCACCTGCTGCTCACCCAGCACGTCAGCCAGCTCCCGCCGCAGCAGGCCACCGAGGCGCTGATCCTCTCCCCGCACGGGCACGTCGAGCACGCCCTCTACCTGGTGGACGACGGCAGCACGGTCTGGGCGCACGTCGAGCCCGGCACCCAGCAGGCGCTGGTCGCGTACCTGGAGAGCATGAAGTTCTTCTACCGGGTCGAGGTCAGGGACGCGACCGCCGACTACGCGGTGGTGCACCTGCCGCACGGATCCACCGCCTCCGCCGAGGGGGCCGCCGCCGTCCGCGAGCTGTCGCCGGGCGGTTCTGCCCAGGGCCCGTACGGGCGCGACCTGTTCGTGCCGCGCGACCAGCTGGAGAAGCTCACCGCCGGCTACGGTCCGGCCGCCGGGATCTGGGCGTACGAGGCGCTGCGGATCGAGGCGCACCGCCCGCGCCTGGGCTTCGAGACCGACCACCGCACCATCCCGCACGAGGTGGACTGGCTGACCACCGCCGTGCACCTGCAGAAGGGCTGCTACCGGGGCCAGGAGACGGTCGCCCGGGTGCACAACCTCGGCCGCCCGCCGCGCCGCCTGGTCTTCCTGCACCTGGACGGCCTGGAGGAGACGCTGCCGCCGCACGGCAGTGAGGTCAGGCTGGCGAGCGACCCGCAGGGGCGCGCACTCGGCTTCGTGACCTCCTCGGCGCGCCACCACGAGCTGGGGCCGATCGCCCTGGCGATCGTCAAGCGGAACGTGCCGGTGGACGTGCAGCTGCTGGCCGGTACGGTGCCGGCGGCGCAGGAGGTCGTGGTCCCGCAGTAGTCCCGGGCCGCGCGGGTGGCCACAGCGGCGGTCAGACCTCCAGCAGTACCGTGAACGGACCGTCGTTCACCAGCGCGACCTTCATGTCCGCGCCGAACCGGCCGGTCTCCACCTTGGCGCCGAGCGTCCGCAGTTCGGCCACCACGGCGTCCACCAGGGGCTCGGCGAGCGGGCCGGGGGCGGCGGCGTTCCAGGTGGGGCGGCGGCCCTTGCGGGCGTCCCCGTACAGCGTGAACTGGCTGATCACCAGCAGCGGGGCGCCCAGGTCGGAACAGGACCGCTCGGTGCTCTGACTCGCGCGCTCGCCTTCCGGGCCGGTGTCCCCGCCGCCGTCGAAGATGCGCAGCGTCCAGAGTTTGCGGGCCAGCTGGGCCGCCTTGGCGGGGGTGTCGTCGTGGGTGACACCGACCAGGACGCAGAGCCCCGGTCCGTCGATCGATCCGACGCTCTCGCCGTCCACCGTCACACTGGCCCCGGCCACTCGCTGCACCACTGCTCGCATGCCGCCATTGTGCCGGAGGCGCACAACACCTCGGCGCGCGCCGGGGTCTAGCAACGCGCGCCGGTAGCGACCTGGTGCTGCCTGCGGATTGCTCTCTTCGTATCAGCCACCCCTGTTCGCCAGAGGGCCGTTCGGGTGGCAGGTCGGTGCACCGGCGGGGCCGGGGTGGCACGCTGTGGGCGTAGCAAGGCGCGGATCCGTCGTGTTCGAACGGCAGAGCCCGCGTTCCGGCCGGATAACCCGGACGGGTGGTAGCGGCGCCCCGGGGGAACCCCGCAGGGGCGCCTAGGCGTGCCCCAGAGCGGCAGCGTGCGGGCACGGGCCGGACGAGGTGCCCGGGGCGGGATCGGACAGCGTGACCAGGACAGCGGTAGGTGGTTGGTGATGGACGCGAGCAGCACGGCCCACGGTCAGCCGTACGGGTACGCCGAGCCGGGCGCCAAGGTGTGGGAGGGCCCCGCGGAGTGCGACCTCGCCGGGCTGGACCTGGAGGAGCTGCGGTCGCTCCGCCGGGACGCCCAGGAGCAGGAGGCCGACCTCTCGTACCTCCGCCGGCTGCTGCAGGGCCGGCTCGACATCCTGCAGGCCGAGCTCGAACGGCGCCGGGTGCACCCCGCCGTCCCGGCGGCCGGTACGGTCCTCGGACACGGCGCCCACCCGGAGGCCGGCGCGGAGTCGGTGGCCCTGCTGGACCGGCTGCCGGCGATCCTCGCCGACCCGCCCTCGGTCGTCCGCCGCCCGGCCCGGCACGTCACGCTCGGGACGCCGCGCGGCGAGCGGTACCGGCGCGAGGCCGACGCCCTGATCGGGGACGTCCAGCTGGCCGACCTGGCCGCCCGCCCCACCGCCGACCTGCTGGCCGCCGTCGAGCGGCTGGCCGAGCACGAGCGCCAGGTCTCGGGTCGGCGACAGATTCTGCAGCGCACGGCGGACGGCTGCAGTGCGGAGATCACCCGCAGGTACCGTGAAGGGGAGGCGCGGGTCGAGGACCTGCTCGCGGACGGCTGATCCGCGGGACGGGACGGAGGCGGCCGGCGCACACGTTTCCCCGCCTGGCCACCCTCACCGTGGAGCTTCACCGATGTCGCAGTCTGCCGCCGCCCTGCCCGTCCTCGCCGAGGTCATACGCTCCGGCTTCGTCGAGGGCCGTCACCACGGCTCGCTGGTGCTGCTCGCGGCCGACGGCTCGGTGCGGCTGGCGCTCGGCCGCCCGGACGCCCCGGTCTTCCCCCGCTCCACCGCCAAGCCGTTCCAGGCCGTGGCGACCCTGCGCGCCGGTCTGGCGATCGAGGGGGAGCTGCTCGCGCTCGCGGCCTCCAGCCACTCCGCGGAATCGTTTCACCGCGATGCGGTGAGGGAGATCCTCCGCGGTGCCGGGCTCACCGAGGACGCCCTGCGGACCCCCGCCGAGCTCCCGCTCGACCAGGTCGAGGCGGAGGAGCTGCTCGGCAGCGGCGGACGCCGCAGCCCGATCATGATGGACTGCTCCGGCAAGCACGCCGGCTGGCTGGCCGCCTGCGTCGCCAACGGCTGGGACACCGAGAGCTACCTCGACCCGGCGCACCCGATCCAGCAGCTGGCCCGGGAGGCCCTGGCGGAGTCCACCGGCGAGACCCCGGCGCACCTGGGCGTCGACGGCTGCGGCGCCCCGCTGCTGGCCGTCTCGCTCACCGGTCTGGCCCGCGCCTACCGCGCGCTGCTGCTCGCCGAGCCCGGCACCGTGCAGCGCCGGGTCGCCGACGCGATGCGCGCCCACCCCGAGTACGTCGCCGGTACCCGCCGCGCCGACACCTGGCTGATGCGGGCGGTGCCCGGGGCGCTGTCCAAGATGGGTGCCGAGGCCGTCCAGGTGGTCGCGCTGCCGGACGGACAGGCGCTCGCTTTCAAGATCGACGACGGTGCGGAGCGGGCCCGCGGACCGGTGCTGGCCGAGGCGCTGCGGCGGCTCGGCGTCCGGCACGAGGTGCTGGACCGGATCGGCGCCGAGCCGCTGCACGGCGGGGGCGCGGTGGTCGGCGAGGTGCGGGCGGCCTTCTGACGGGCCGGTGAGAGCCGCCCCGGGGCCCTCCCGGGTGCGGGCCGGGTCCTGGTGCGGCACGGTGGAGCGGGGGAGCCGTGCCGCCACTCAGGTACCCAGGAGACCGCCATGAGCGACCACATCTACCGCGTCACCGAGATCGTCGGCTCCTCGCAGGAGGGTGTCGACGCCGCGATCCAGAACGGCATCAACCGGGCTGCCCGGACGCTGCGCAACCTGGACTGGTTCGAGGTGGTCCAGGTGCGCGGACACATCGAGGACGGGCGGATCGGGCACTACCAGGTCGGTCTCAAGGTCGGCTTCCGTCTGGACGCCGAGGACTGAGCCCTGCCGCCGCGGCCCGACCCGCGGTCAACGGCGGCGCCCCGACGGGGGTTCGGCCGCTGGGCGGCGGTACGGGGCGAGCGGGCCCGCGGCGTCGCGTGCCGATAGCTCTCGCCTGGACGCACATCCCTCGTCGCGCGCAGCGCCGCTGCGCTCTCCTCACGATGCACGCCCAGACTCGGCTCTCGCCCCGCTCCTTGATCCACGCTCCCTATTGCCGGTCGGTCTCAGGCGCTGAGCGGGTAGCGGGTGTCGAGATCGGCGAACAGGGCGCTGTTGAGGGTGAAGGCGCGCTTGCACTCGTCGACCACCCGGCGGCGCTCGACCTCGTCCATGGCGAGCCCGGCGGCGTCCAGCCTGGCGCGGTAGTCGCGCTTGAAGGCGGCCGGGTTGCCGACCTCCTCGAAGACGTAGAAGTGGACGCCGGCGCCCTTGCGTTCGAAGCCCCAGGTCTTCTCGGCGATGCCGCGGATGATCTGACCGCCCGACAGGTCGCCCAGGTAACGGGTGTAGTGGTGGGCCAGGTAGCCGTGCGGCCAGTCGGCGGCGAGCTCCTCGATCCGGGCGGTGTACGCGGCGGTGGCGGGCAGCGGGGTGAGCCCGGACCGCCAGCCGGGGCCGCGCAGGTGCTCCAGATCGCGTTCGAGCGCGGCCGTACGGAACAGCGCGGAGTCGATGAACGGGCCGACCACCGGATGCCGCGCCAGCTCGGCGGCCCGGCCCTCCAGCGCCCGGTAGACGAACCAGAGCTGCCCGGACAGCTCGGCGTACGCATCGCGGCCGAGCCGGCCGGTGAGCAGGTGCGACATGAAGGAGGACTGCTCGGCGGCCTCGTGCTCCGCACTGCTGGCGGAGCGCAGCACGGCGGAGAAGGCGGTGGGCGGCTCGTGGCTGGGCATTCGGGCCTCCGGTCCGGTCGGTGGGCGGGGCGGTGCTCCCGGGCCGGCATCTTGCCGACACGGTGTCGGGAAAACTCCCCTGCCCAGTGTGCCCCGCCGGAGCTGCTCGGGGAAGGTGCGAAAAACCCGGCGAAAGCCTGGAAACCGTAGATAAGGGGCGGACGTGGCTGCGCGGGCAGCAAAAAGCCGGGGCGAGCAGTGCTGCTCGCCCCGGCAGGCGGTCTCGGGAGGCGAGACCGGTGAGCTGGGGGCTCAGTGGCCGCCCTGCTCCTCCAGGCGCTTGATCGAGGCGTTGATCTCGGCCTCGGCCTCCTCACGGCCGACCCAGTGCGAGCCCTCGACCGACTTGCCCGGCTCCAGGTCCTTGTAGACCTCGAAGAAGTGCTGGATCTCCAGGCGGTCGAACTCCGGGACGTCGTGGATGTCGGCCAGGTGCTTCCAGCGCGGGTCGGTCGCCGGGACGCACAGCAGCTTGTCGTCGCCGCCGGCCTCGTCGGTCATGTGGAACATGCCGATCGCGCGGCACTTGATCAGGCAGCCCGGGAAGGTCGGCTCCTCCAGGAGGACCAGGGCGTCCAGCGGGTCGCCGTCCTCGCCCAGGGTGCCCTCGACGTAGCCGTAGTCGGCCGGGTAGCGGGTCGAGGTGAAGAGCATGCGGTCGAGGCGGAGCCGGCCGCTCTCATGGTCGACCTCGTACTTGTTCCGCGAGCCCTTCGGGATCTCGATCAGGACGTCGAACTCCAACGGTTCCTCCAAGGTAGGGACTGACAGAATCCAAGTGTCTCCTACGGTGGGGTGTGCTCAGGAAAGGGGCGGGTCGGTGCAGCGAAGTGCAGGGGCGGGACGCGGGCGCAGGACGGCGGTCGCCGGGGTGCTGGGTGCGGCCCTGGCCCTCGGCGGGCTGGTCACGGGCCCGGAACAGGCCTCCGCCCACCCCTCCCCGGCGGCGGGCCCAAGCCGGGCCGCGGCCGACGGTGCGGGCACCGCGTCCCCCGCGAACCGGCAGGCTCCGCCGGACGCCGCCCCGCGCGCGGTCGCCACCGGCGGTCCGGTGCTCGCCGCCCCGGTGGCCGGGCCCGGCACGCTGCCGACCACGGCGGGTCTCCAGCGCGACCTGGCACAGGTGCTGCAGGACAGGGGCCTGGGCACGCTGAACTTCGCCATCGCCGACGGCAGTACCGGTCAGTTCCTCTACGGCTCCGGTGAGACCACGCCCGCCACCCCCGCCTCCACCACCAAGCTGCTCACCGCCGTCGCCGTCCTCGCGCTGCTCCCGGCCGACGCCCGGATCTCCACCAGGGTCGTCAAGGGCGCCGCCCCCGGCGAGATCACCCTCGTCGGTGGTGGCGACCCGACCCTCTCCGTGCTGCCGCAGGACCGGGTCCAGGTCGGCGGGCTCCCGGTGGACGCCGAGTCCGCCCCGGCCTCGCTCACCGAACTGGCCCGGCAGACCGCCGACGCCCTCAAGGCCGCCGGTACCCCCACGGTGAAGCTGGGCTACGACACCTCGCTCTACAGCGGTCCGCTGCTGCACAAGGAGAACGACTACGCCAACATCGCCCCGGTGACCCCGCTCATGGCCGACGAGGGCAAGGTCGACCCGACGGCCACCATCGACGCCCCCTCGCGCTACACCGACCCGGCCGACCAGGCGACCGAGACCTTCGCCGGGCTCCTCAGGGCCCAGGGCATCACGGTGGACGGCAAGGCGACGCAGGTCACCGCGGCCCAGGGCGCGCAGCAGCTCGCCGAGGTGAGGTCGCCGACCATCCCCCGCCTGGTCGAGCGGACCCTCACTACCTCCGACAACACCCTCGCCGAGGCCCTCGCCCGCCAGGCGGCCCTCGCCGCGCACAAGCCCGCCAGTTTCGACGGCGGGGTGGCCGCGGTGACCGAGACCCTGCAGAAGCTGGGCGTGCCGATGGACGGGGTCGTCATCAACGACGGCAGCGGGCTGTACACCGGCAACCTGATCTCACCGCTGGTCCTCGCCAAGCTGCTCTCGGTCGCCGCCTCCCCCGAACACCCCGAACTGCGACCGGTGCTGACAGGTCTTCCGATCGCCGGCTTCACCGGCACCCTGCGCTCCCGGTTCGGTGCCTCCTCGGGGGCGCAGAACGCGGCCGGGATCGTCCGGGCGAAGACCGGCACCCTCGGCGACAGCGGCGTCTTCACCCTGGCCGGCACGGTGGTGGACGCCGACGGCCGGGTGCTGGTCTTCGCCTTCATGAACAAGAGCGTCAGCGACGGTGCCGCCGCCCGCGCCGCCACCGACCGCGCGGTCGCCCGCCTGGCCGCCTGCGGCTGCCGGTAGGACCTCCGGGGGCGCGGGGAAGCATGCGGAGCGCCCGGCGCGTTCGGGCGGCCACCCCGGAGCCCTTGCGCCCCGGGCGGCGGTATGCGCCGCCGCCGGACCGCGCGCTCCTCCGCCGTCGTCCGGCCGACCGGCCACTCGGGGACGGGCCGCGACTGTCTCCCCTCGGCCGCCGTGAGCACGTACGGTGATGGCATGACGAGCGCGAGCAGCGGTGCCGACATGGTCGATTGGGAACTCGCGGTCGCGACGGCGACCCGGCTGGCCCGACCGGGTCCCGAGGTGACCAGGGAACAGGCCCGCGAGGTGGTCTCCGAGCTGCACCGGCACGCGCTGGCGGCGGAGGAGCACGTACGCGAGTACACCGGGATGCGCTCCAGCAGTCTGGTCTCGGCCGTCGGCACGCCGGTCCTGGTGGTGGACCGCCCGGGGTGGGTGCGGGCCAACGTGGCGGGCTTCCGGACGATCGTCCAGCCGCTGGTGGACAAGCTGCAGGCGCGCCGCCGCGACTCGGCCGGTGCCGCCCTGTTCGGCTCGGTCGGCGAGAAGGCGACCGGAGTGGAGGTCGGCGTGGTGCTCGCCTTCCTCTCCACCAAGGTCCTGGGCCAGTACGAGACCTTCGCCCCGGCCGCGCTCGGTCCCGGGAGCGGCTCCGAGGCGCCGGTGGCCCCGGACAGCCCGGCCGGGCTCTTCGCGGAGGACGGCTCCCGGCCCGAGTCCGGGCCGCTGTCGCCGGGCCCCGGCCGACTGCTGCTGGTGGCGCCGAACATCGTGCACGTGGAACGCGAGCTGGACGTCGACCCGCACGACTTCCGCCTCTGGGTCTGCCTGCACGAGGAGACCCACCGCACCCAGTTCAGTGCCGTCCCCTGGCTGCGCGACCACATCCAGTCCGAGGTGCAGTCCTTCCTGGCGCAGACCGACGTGGACCCGGCCGCGCTGCTGGAACGGGTCAGGGACACCGTCGGCGGCGGTCTGCCGGGCCTCGGCGGCCGGGGTGACGGCTCGGCGCCCGCCACGCTCCTGGACCTGGTCCAGACACCCGAGCAGCGGGAGATCCTCGGCCGGCTCACGGCGGTGATGTCGCTGCTCGAAGGCCACGCGGACGTGGTCATGGACGGGGTCGGCCCGCAGGTGGTGCCGAGCGTCGCGGAGATCCGGGAGAAGTTCCAGCAGCGGCGGGACCGGGGGACGGGACGGCTCGACCTGATGCTGCGGCGGCTGCTCGGCATGGACGCCAAGCTGCGCCAGTACCAGGACGGGGCGGTCTTCGTCCGGGACGTGGTGGACCGCGTCGGGATGGCCGGTTTCAACCGGGTCTGGACCTCCCCGAACACCCTCCCGACCAAGGAGGAGATCCACGACCCCGCCGCCTGGGTCGCCCGGGTCACCGGCTGACCGGCCCGGGGACGGCCGGTCGGCCGGAGTGCGCCCCGGTGGCGCGGAAGCCCGCGGAACCGGCCCGCTCCGAGGACGCACCGCCACCCGCGCGGTGCCGCGCGCCCGCGCCGAGGTGCGGCGTGCCCGGGTGGCGTGCCGGCGCATCCGCCCGCGCGGTGCCGCGGCCGGAGGGTGCGCGGGCGTTCGGGAGCCCACATGGGTGGTGCAGGCGTACTGGCGGGGGTGCAGGAACGTTTCTGCATTCACCCGTACGTGGGACCGTGGTCGTACCGGTGGCGCGGGTGGCGTAGCCGATGCCCGGATTCTGCGACCATCTGTGAGCACCTGGTGACCGATAGCTGACAGGGTGTCACGCCCGGCCGGCCCCCTCACCGCCCCGCTCCGTCCCTCAGCTGCCAAGGAGTGCCTCACCGTGGGCCCACACCCCGCCGTCGCGGCGATACGTCTCGCCGTCCGCCGTGCCCTCACCGAGCTCGCCGCCGAGACCGGCGTGAGCCTCACCGCCCCGGCTCCCCGTACCCGCCCCGCGTCCGCGCCGGTCACCGTCACCAGCACCGCGACCGCCGCCACCAGCGCCGGCGGTCCCCCCGCCGCCCTGGCCGGCAGCGGCCCGGCCGCCACCCGGCTGATCGGAAACGCCCGCCGCCACCCCTCCGGACTGCCCCGCACCCCTGCCGCACCGGGTTCCCCGCTGGTGCTGGTGGCGGTCAGCGGCGGCGCCGACTCGATGGCGCTGGCCATCGCGACCGCCTTCGAGGCGCCCAAGCTGGGCCTGCGGGTCGGGGCCGTGACCGTCGACCACGGCCTGCAGCCGGGCTCCGCCGAGCGCGCCCAACAGGTCGCCGACCGGCTGCGTGAGCTGGGCCTCGACCCGGTCGAGGTGATCCCGGTCCAGGTGGGCCAGCAGGGCGGCCCGGAGAACGCCGCCCGGGACGCGAGATACGCCGCGCTGGACGCCGCCGCCGAGCGCCACCGGTCCATCGCGGTACTGCTCGGGCACACCCGGGACGACCAGGCGGAGACCGTCCTGCTGGGCCTGGCCCGAGGCTCCGGCGCCCGGTCGCTGGCGGGGATGCCCGCGCACAAGGGCCGCTACCGCCGGCCGCTGCTGGAGCTGGACCGGGCCGCCACCCGCCAGGCGTGCGCGGCGCAGTCCATCCCGGTCTGGGACGACCCGCACAACTCCGACCCGGCCTACACCCGCTCCCGGGTCCGCCACGAGGTGCTGCCGGTGCTGGAGAAGCACCTGGGGACCGGGGTGGTCGAGGCGCTGGCCAGGACCGCCCGGCTGTTCCGCGACGACGCGGACGCCCTCGATCAGTGGGCGGCCCTCGCGGAGCGCGACCTCCGTACGGGCGAAGGCACACTGGACGCCGGCAAACTGGCCGAACTGCCGCCCGCCGTACGCCGCCGGGTGCTGCGCCGGGCCGCGCTGCGGGCGGGCTGCCCGGGCGGTGACCTGTTCGCCCGGCACCTGGAGACGGTCGACCAACTGGTCACCGGTTGGCGCGGTCAGGGCCCGCTACACCTACCCGGGGGCGTCGAGGTCACCCGAAGGTGTGGCACGCTGGTCTTTCGGCGACAGAGCGACAGCTGAGCAGTGGTCGCGGGGCCGTCGCCGAAACAGGACCCCGAACGTTTGAGGACGTATCCCCGGTGGATCAGAACGACATGGGCGCCGACCTGGCGAAGGTGCTCATCAGCAAGGACGAGATCGACGCCAAGCTGCTTGAGCTGGCCGAGCGGATCGACCGGGACTACGCCGGGCGGGATCTGCTGATCGTCGGTGTGCTCAAGGGCGCGGTGATGGTCATGGCCGACCTCGCCCGGGCCCTGCACTCGCAGGTCACGATGGACTGGATGGCGGTCTCCTCGTACGGGATGGGCACCAAGTCCTCCGGCGTGGTGCGGATCCTCAAGGACCTCGACACCGACATCGCCGGCAGGGACGTGCTGATCGTCGAGGACATCATCGACTCCGGTCTGACCCTGTCCTGGCTGCTGGGCAACCTGGGCTCGCGCAACCCGGCCTCGCTGGAGGTCTGCACCCTGCTGCGCAAGCCGGACGCGGCCAAGGTCGAGATCGACGTCAAGTACGTCGGCTTCGACATCCCGAACGAGTTCGTCGTCGGCTACGGCCTGGACTTCCAGGAGAAGCTGCGCAACCTGCCGTTCATCGGCACCCTGGCCCCGCACGTCTACGGCGGCTGACCGGCCGCTGCCGGACGGTTGACACCGTTCGGGCGACGGGTGGGAACAGGTCGCTGTTCCCACCCGTTGAGCGGGGGTAGGAAAATACGTCGTGTCGCCCAGCTCTCGTCGTGAGCGGGGGTGGCTGCGGTACGGTCCAATTAACCGCTCTTCTCATGAGCACATACCGGATGCGCCGTCGGCCGACAGCCGAGCAGCGCCGTTGAGTGGCAGGAGGGACGGGGCGTCACCGCCCCGCATGGATGGACGTCAAGCGATACTTCCGTGCGCCGATCATGTGGATCGTGCTGGCCGTCCTTGCCGTTGTCGTGCTGATGCAGGTCGTTTCGGACTCGAACGGCTACAAGACGGTGGACACCGGGCAGGTCGTCGCGGCGATCGACGCCAAGCAGGTCAAGTCGGCGCAGATCACTACTGGTGACTCGAACACAATCAAGATCCAGCTGAAGGACGGCGCGAAGCTGCCCTCGGCCGGTACCGGCGGCCGGGTGCCGTCCGGCAGCAAGTTCCAGGCGTCGTACGTCGGCGACCAGGGCGTTGCCGTGGCCAACACCCTGCAGGGCCAGATCAACTCGGGCGACAAGAACGCGCTGCCCGAGGGCTACACCATCACCCCCGAGAAGCAGTCCACCTTCGTCAGCCTGCTGCTGTCGATGCTGCCGATCGTCATCATCGTGCTGGTCTTCCTGTTCCTGATGAACCAGATGCAGGGCGGCGGCTCCCGGGTCATGCAGTTCGGCAAGTCCAAGGCCAAGCTGCTCACCAAGGACACCCCGAAGACCACCTTCGCGGACGTCGCGGGTGCGGACGAGGCGGTGGAGGAGCTCCAGGAGATCAAGGAGTTCCTGCAGGAGCCGGCGAAGTTCCAGGCCGTCGGCGCCAAGATCCCCAAGGGTGTGCTGCTCTACGGCCCGCCCGGTACCGGTAAGACCCTGCTCGCGCGCGCCGTCGCGGGCGAGGCGGGTGTGCCGTTCTACTCGATCTCCGGTTCCGACTTCGTCGAGATGTTCGTCGGTGTGGGCGCCTCCCGCGTCCGTGACCTGTTCGAGCAGGCCAAGGCGAACGCTCCGGCGATCATCTTCGTCGACGAGATCGACGCCGTCGGCCGGCACCGCGGTGCGGGCCTCGGCGGTGGCCACGACGAGCGCGAGCAGACCCTCAACCAGCTGCTGGTCGAGATGGACGGCTTCGACGTCAAGGGCGGCGTGATCCTGATCGCCGCCACCAACCGCCCGGACATCCTGGACCCGGCGCTGCTGCGCCCCGGCCGCTTCGACCGGCAGATCGCCGTCGACCGCCCGGACCTGCAGGGCCGCCTGGAGATCCTCAAGGTCCACCAGAAGGGCAAGCCGATCGCGCCCGACGTCGACCTCTCGGCCGTCGCCAAGCGCACCCCCGGCTTCACCGGTGCCGATCTGTCCAACGTCCTGAACGAGGCCGCCCTGCTGACGGCCCGCTCGGACAAGAAGCTGATCGACAACGGCATCCTGGACGAGGCGATCGACCGCGTCGTGGCGGGTCCGCAGAAGCGCACGCGGATCATGTCCGACAAGGAGAAGAAGATCACCGCGTACCACGAGGGCGGTCACGCCCTGGTCGCGGCGGCCTCTCCGAACGCCGACCCGGTGCACAAGATCACCATCCTGTCCCGCGGCCGGGCCCTGGGCTACACCATGGTCCTGCCGGACGAGGACAAGTACTCGACCACCCGTAACGAGATGCTCGACCAGCTGGCCTACATGCTGGGTGGGCGCGCGGCGGAGGAGCTGGTCTTCCACGACCCGACCACCGGCGCCTCGAACGACATCGAGAAGGCCACCGCGACGGCCCGCGCGATGGTCACCCAGTACGGCATGAGCGAGCGCCTCGGCGCGATCAAGTTCGGTTCGGACTCCTCCGAGCCGTTCCTCGGTCGCGAGATGGCCCACCAGCGCGACTACTCGGAAGAGGTCGCCGGGCTGGTGGACGAGGAGGTCAAGAAGCTCATCGAGAACGCGCACAACGAGGCCTGGGAGATCCTGGTCGAGAACCGCGACGTGCTCGACAACCTGGTCCTGGAGCTGCTGGAGAAGGAGACGCTGAACAAGGAGCAGATCGCCGAGATCTTCGCTCCGATCGTGAAGCGCCCGGCCCGTCCGGCCTGGACCGGTTCCTCCCGCCGTACGCCGTCCACCCGCCCGCCGGTGCAGTCGCCCAAGGAGCTGGCGCTGACCAACGGCATCGCCGCCTCCGCCGCGGAGACCACCCAGGTGGACATCATGAAGCTGCCCCCGATCGCCGGTGACGGTTCGACGGAGAGCTGAGTACCTGTACGGAATGGATGCCGCGTCACCGGGGTTTGTACCCTGGAGGCGCGGCATCCGTGCTGCTGGGACCTTCCGTACGACGACCACAAGCGAGGCACGCATGATCGACCCGGTGACTCTCGACCAGCCCGTGCCGGTCCGGGCGTTCGACCAGGAACGGGCTGAGAAGGCGGTGCGGGAGCTGCTGCTCGCGGTCGGCGAGGATCCGGACCGGGAGGGCCTGCTGGAGACCCCGGCTCGGGTCGCGCGTGCCTACAAGGAGATATTCGCCGGCCTCTGGCAGGAGCCCGAGGACGTCCTGACCACCACCTTCGACCTCGGCCACGACGAGATGGTGCTGGTGAAGGACATCGAGGTGTTCTCCACCTGCGAGCACCACCTGGTCCCGTTCCAGGGCGTCGCCCACGTCGGGTACATCCCCTCCGTCAGCGGCAAGATCACCGGGCTGTCCAAGCTCGCCCGGCTGGTGGACGTCTACGCCCGCCGTCCGCAGGTGCAGGAGCGGCTCACCAGCCAGGTCGCCGACTCGCTGATGCGGATCCTGGAGCCGCGCGGCGCGATCGTGGTGATCGAGTGCGAGCACATGTGCATGTCGATGCGCGGCATCCGCAAGCCCGGGGCCAAGACGCTCACCTCGGCGGTACGGGGGCAGCTGCGGGATCCCGCCACGCGTGCCGAGGCGATGAGCCTGATCATCGGACGGTAGGGCGCACCGCCCCCGGGGCGCGGGGCCTTCCGCCCCGCGTACGCGGATGATCGGCGGCGCCCGCGCCCCGGCCTCTCAGGCCCCCGCTTCAGGCACCGAGTGCGTTGCGCTTGGCGGGCATGCGGAGGCGGACCATCCGGCGGCGGCCGAGGGTGAGGTCGTAGAGGTAGAGGGCCTGGACACCGGCGATCAGGACGGCCCGCTGCCAGCGGGGCCAGCCCAGGATCCGTCCCATCGCGCCCAGCACCGCGAGACCGACGTCGCGGTGGGTGCGGATCTCGCCGCGGGCGGTGCGGTCCAGGACGTGCCGGATGTACGGGCCGTGGCCCTGGGCGGTGAGGCGGAGCAGTTCCTCGTGGCAGTACGCGAGGTGGTTGTCCTCGTCGGCGGAGATCATCCGCATGGCTCTGGCCAGCTCGGGGTTGGTTCCGTACGCCTTCACCAGTTGCCGCATCTGCTCGGCGGCCCGCTGCTCGGTGACCCGGCTGTGCGCCAGGTAGGTGATGATCTCGCGGTCGGTCAGCGGGACGTCCAGGGCGAGCCGCTCGTGCGAGAGGCCGAAGCCCCTGCGCTCCAGCAGCATGCAGTAGTCGGTGTCCGGTGGGACGGCCACCTTGTCCAGGCCGCGCCGGTGCAGCAGCTGGGTGAAGATCCGGCCGTGCTTGCGTTCGTCGGCGCCGTGCCGGCCGATCTTCGGGGCCAGTACCGGATCGGTGGTCAGCGACTGGATCCGCTCGTTCTCCCAGCCGCCTTGGTCCTCTCCACCGGCCGCGATGCTGCAGAAGAGGCGGTAGGCCTCGTCGTTCCGGTAGATCTCGTCGAAGAGCGATCGGGAGCCGAGCATCTGGCCTCCTGGCGCGTGCTGGGGTTGCGGTCGGCGGGGAGACGTTCCCCGGCGGCGGCCCCAAGGCGGGTGGCCGGCGGCGGAATCACCCGGCCGGGGGAGAGCGCTCCCCGGGCGGCTACCGGCGGGGCTCGCGGTCCTGCGGCGTCTTGAGGTGGTCGCTCATCCACTCCAGCGCGGACGGCAGCTCGCGCCGCCAGGTCTCGAAGCTGTGGCCGCCGTCGTCCAGGACGAGCGAGTCCACCCGGAACTCCGGGTCGGCGTCGGCGACGCGCTTGGCGTTGGCCAGGAACGCCTGGGTCTGGGCGAAGTCCCCCTCCGCCCTGGTGCTCACCACCAGCAGCGAGACCCTGGGGGCGGGCAGGTTCCGCAGCCGCCAGTTGAGGTCGCTGTGCTGGGCGTCGGTCTGGTTGCCGCCGAACAGGTCCCCGTCGGTCCAGTGGTCGTCGGGCACCTGGTAGTCGGCGTGCATGCCGGTCGCGGCGGCGTACACCTCGGGGTGGCGCATGGCCAGGCGCAGCGCGCAGCTGCCGCCGGTGGAGTAGCCGAGCACCCCCCAGGAGGCGGCCGAGCGGCTGAGCCGGTAGCTGGCGCGCAGGGCGTCCGGCAGGTCCCTGGCGAACCAGGTCTCGGTCTGCGGGCCGCCCGCGACGTTCACGCACTCGGTGTTGCGCGGCGGGGCGACGGTCGGGCGGGCCATCACGATCACGGTGGGCGCCGTCCGGCCGGTCCGCTCCAGCTCCCAGGCGGTCTGCGGCACCCGCAGACCCTCGATCAGATGCAGCGAGGGGCCCGGGTAGCCGGCCAGGGTGAGCAGCACCGGGAAGCGCATCCGGGAGTAGCGGGGGATGAAGTACTCGGGCGGCAGGTAGATGAACACCTGGTCCAGGAGGCCGGATTCGGTCCCGGTGACCTTGACGGAGTCGACCCGGCCGACCTCCTCGGGCCTGCCCTGCGGCAGGTCCTTGATCGTCTCCAGTCCGCCCTCGGTGGTCGGCCGGACCAGGCCGCCGCTCTTCGGCGCGGCGCCCTTGGGGCGCTCGGAGCCCGCCAGGGCCAGCGGCGCGCCGCCCGGGTGGAGCAGGTCGTTCCAGGAGGTGTAGAAGCCGTACGAGTTGTTGACCGACAGGGCCAGCACCGCCAGGACCGAGAGCTGAACGGCCGTCAGCAGGCCGACCCGGCCGAGCATCGGCAGCGGGTGCTGGCGGGCGAGCCGGGGCCACAGCCAGAGGGTGCAGAACAGGGAGGCGGTGGCCAGCGCGGTGAGCGAGTACACCAGCGCACTGCTGGTCAGTTCCATCCGGATTCGCCCTCCCTTGGGTAGCAGTGGGGCCAGGGTTCATCGTGGGGCGCTGGACTCGGGGCAGCCAGTGGGGCTGCGCCGCCCGGGGTCCGTCACGGCTTCGGACCGGCCGCGTCGCGCCCGCTGCGGAGGGTGCAACCGAAGCTCTAGAATGCGGCGTCCAGCGTGTGTGACGCGTGTGCGGACGTCCCCGTGGCGCGCCGTGTCGGCGTTGGGCCACCCACCTGCCATCGCCGCCGTCCGGGCGTTCAGCCGTCCCGCTGGACCCGCCGGCCGGGCGGCGTCCCTGTCCCCGAGGCGTCCGTGCCGCAGGGGTGTCCCCGGGAGATTACCGTTCGGGGATGCGTCCTTGACGAACGGATTGCCAGACCAAGGAATAGTCATGAAGGTCTATCACAGCTCCTCCCCCGGAGTGACAGGACAGCCCGTTCCAGCCTCTACCCTGAGCTTTTATGAGCGTTCCCGTGTCCGTTGAGCCGTCACCCGAGCAGCCCCGTCGTCGGGGGCTGCAGACGCTGCGCAGCCAAGCTGCCTCCGTCCCCCGCGCCTGGTTGCCGGGAGCCGTCGGGTACGCCTGTCTGCTGATCGGTCTGCTGGACATCGCCAGCGCCGTCTTCCCGAGGCTCCGGCACACCCGGGTGCACAGCTGGGCCGGGCAGCTGCCGGGCAGCACCACCACGCTGGCCGCGGTCGGGACCCTCATGGTCGGCACCCTGCTGGTGCTGCTGGCGCACGCGCTGCGCCGTCGCAAGCGGCGCGCCTGGCGGGCGGTCGTGGTGCTGCTGCCGGTCAGCTTCGCGCTGCACCTGCTGCGCTGGCACCAGATCGGCCCGGCGGTGGTCTCGCTGGCGCTGTTCGTGGTGATCCTGGTCCACCGCCGCGAGTTCTACGCCAAGGCCGACCCGCGCACCCGCTGGCGGGCCGTGGTCAACCTGGTGGTCATGGGCGCCTTCAGCGTGCTGCTCGGCATGGTGATCGTGAGCGTCCACCCCAGCTCCGAGATCGGGCACCCGACCTTCACGCAGCGCCTGGAGGAGACCGTGTACGGCCTCTTCGGCTTCGACGGCCCGGTCCGGTACCACACCGAGCGGGTCACCGACCTGGTGGCGTACTCGCTCGGCGCGCTGGGCCTGATGACGGCCTTCATCTCCGCCTACCTGGCGCTGCGTCCGGAGAAGCCGGAGCCGGTGCTGAACGCCGAGGACGAGGAGAAGGTCCGGGCGCTGCTGGAGCGGCACGGGGCGCGCGACTCGCTCGGGTACTTCGCGCTGCGCCGGGACAAGAGCGTGCTGTTCTCGCCGAGCGGCAAGGCGGCGATCTCGTACCGGGTCATCTCCGGTGTCATGCTGGCCTCCGGTGACCCGGTGGGTGACGTCGAGGCGTGGCCGGGCGCGATCAAGGTCTTCATGGCGGAGGCCCGTGAGCACGCCTGGGTGCCGGCCGTGGTCGGCTGCAGCGAGGTCGGCGGCGAGGTCTGGACCCGTGAGGCGGGCCTGGACGCGCTGGAGCTGGGCGACGAGGCGATCGTGGACACCTCCGCCTTCTCGCTGTCGGGCCGTGCCATGCGCAACGTCCGCCAGATGGTGAAGCGGATCGAGCGCAACGGCTACTCCTGCAAGGTGCGCCGGGTCTCCGAGCTGACCCTGGAGGAGAAGCGGCGCATCGCGGACGCGGCCGCCCGCTGGCGCGGTACCGACACCGAGCGCGGCTTCTCGATGGCGCTGGGCCGCTTCGGCGACCCGAGCGACGACGGGGGTGTGGTGGTCACGGCCCACAAGGCTCCGGAGGAGGGCGAGGCTCCGGGCGGCGACGACCTGAAGGCCGTGCTGCACTTCGTGCCCTGGGGCAAGGACGGCATCTCGCTGGAGCTGATGCGGCGCGACCGCGCGGCCGACCCGGGCCTGAACGAGCTGCTGATCGTGGCGGCGCTGCAGGAGAGCCCGAACCTGGGCGTCAAGCGGGTGTCGCTGAACTTCGCGATGTTCCGCTCGGCGCTGGCCCGTGGCGAGCGGATCGGTGCGGGGCCGGTGCTGCGCGCCTGGCGCGGGCTGCTGGTCTTCCTCTCGCGCTGGTTCCAGATCGAGTCGCTGTACAAGTTCAACGCCAAGTTCCAGCCGGTCTGGGAGCCGCGCTTCCTGGTCTACCCGCAGACCCGGGACCTGCCGCGGATCGGCTTCGCCGTGATGCAGGCGGAGGCGTTCATCACGCTGGGCATGCCGAAGTTCGGCCGCAAGCGGCAGCGCGAGGGGCTGATGCCGGAGGCGGCGCGGCTCGGTTCGGTGACCGAGGCGGCGTGAGCGGGCGGGGTGTCGCAGGAGCCGCGGTCCGGCTCCGCGGCATCCGGTGCGGGACGGCCGGTGAGGGATGGCCGATGACGGCTCACCGATGACCGGTGGTGAATGACCGATGACGGCTGACGGATTCTGGAATCTGTCAGCCGTCATCGCATTTCCGGCCTCGCACGGCTCGATAATGGCCCTATGATCCACCTTCCCGGGCTTCCCCAGCTCGACCGCTGTGCGGTCATGGGCATCGTCAACGTCACCCCCGACTCGTTCTCCGACGGCGGCATGTGGCTCGATCCCGCCGCCGCAGTCGCCCACGGTCTGCGGCTCGCCGCGAGCGGCGCGGACATGGTGGACGTCGGCGGTGAGTCCACCCGTCCCGGTTCCCACCGGGTCACCGAGGCGGAGGAGCTGCGGCGGGTGATCCCGGTGGTCCGTGAGCTGGCCGCGGCCGGGGTGGCGGTCAGCATCGACACCATGCGGGCGGGTGTCGCCGAGCAGGCGGTGGCCGCCGGGGCCCGGCTGGTCAACGACGTCTCCGGCGGCCTGGCCGATCCGGCGATGGCCCAGGTGGTCGCGGACACCGGCGCCCCCTTCGTGGTGATGCACTGGCGCGGCCAGTCCGCGGAGATGGACGGCCTGGCCGTGTACCGGGACGTGGTGGGCGAGGTCGCCGCCGAGCTGGCGCAGCGGATGGAGGAGCTGCTGGCCGCCGGGGTGAAGGAGGAGCAGCTGATCCTGGACCCGGGTCTCGGCTTCGCCAAGACCAGCGAGCACAACTGGGCCCTGCTGGGCCGCCTCGACGCGCTCACCGCGCTCGGTCGCCCGGTGCTGGTGGCCGCTTCGCGCAAGCGGTTCCTGGGTACGCTGCTCGCCGACCCGGAAACCGGGGAGCCGCGCTCGGTCAGGGAGCGGGACGACGCCACCGCGGCGATCTCGGCGCTCTCGGCCCGGGCCGGTGCGTGGGCGGTCCGGGTCCATGACGTGGCCGGCACGGCCGACGCCGTACGAGTGGTCGCGGCCTGGCAGCAGGCGGCGAGGAGGGGGTAGCGGCTTGGCACGGCTCTGGAGGAAGCATGGCGGGTGACGGCAGGGTGAGCGGCACGGGCCGCGAGGCGGCGCCGGAGCTGGACCGGGAGGCCGTCCTGGCGGCGAACCGGGCACTCTACGAGGCGCTGGAGAACGGTGATCTGGAGGCCGTCGAGTCCATCTGGCTGGGCGCGGGTGAGGCCGACGACAAGGGCGGGGTGATCTGCGTCCACCCCGGCTGGCCGGTGCTGCGCGGCCGGGCCCAGGTGACCCGCTCCTACATGTTGATCATGATGAACACGGAGTACATCCAGTTCTTCCTGACCGACGTGGAGGTCGAGCTGCAGGGCGATGTGGCCCTTGTCACGTGTACCGAGAACATCCTCTCCGGCGGTGAGGCCGAGGAGGAGGGCGAGCTCGGTCCGCTGATCGGCGGAAAGGTCGTCTCCACCAATCTGTTCCGGCGCACGGCGGACGGCTGGAAGCTCTGGTCGCACCATGGCTCACCCGTCCTGACCAGCGGAGACGACGAGGGCGAGGACTGATCGCGGACCGGCTCCGCAGGGGGTGGCCGGCCGGGGCCCGCCCGTTCCGCGGACGGACACCCAACCTTCACGTCAATCGCCGATCCGGCGTGCGTGAGGGGTGGTTGTGCCGGGTAGGACGGTCCAGGTCCGCGGGGGCTCGCAGGTAGATTCGATTCCGGCGGGCGATTCGGCCCGCCACCCTGCCCCCCAGGGCGGGGCCCGTCCAGGTGGGAGAAGTGAGTTGCTGGACCGCGTCACCCTGCGGGGCCTGCGTGCCCGGGGCCATCACGGCGTTTTCGAGCGGGAGCGCATCGAGGGCCAGACCTTCGTGGTCGATCTCGTGCTGTTCCTGGACACCCGCCCGGCCGCTTCCGGTGACGACCTCACCCGCACGGCGCACTACGGCCTCGTCGCCGAGGAGGTGACCGCGATCATCGCCGGCGAGCCGGTCGACCTGATCGAGACCCTCGCCCAGCGGATCGCCGACCAGTGCCTCAAGCACGAGGCGGTTCAGGAGGTCGAGGTGACCGTGCACAAGCCGGACGCCCCGATCACCGTCCCCTTCGACGATGTGACCGTCACCATTCACCGGGGCCGCGTATGACGCGTACCCTTCAATGTCCCACAGCCCGAGCCGTAGAGGGATACCGATGAGCACCGACCCGACCGCCCCGCCGAGCACCTTCGACCTGGAGCGTCGAGTCGACAGTGCCGACTCGACCCTGCACGATCCGAGGCACGCCGTGATCGCCCTCGGCAGCAACCTCGGCAACCGCCTGGAGACCCTGCAGGGCGCCGTGGACGCGCTGGAGGACACCCCCGGCATCCGCGTCACCGCCGTCTCCGGCGTGTTCGAGACCGAGGCCGTCGGCGGCCCCGCCGAGCAGCCGAACTACTACAACGCCGTGGTCGTGCTGCGCACCACCCTGCCGCCCAGCTCGCTGCTGGAGCGCGCCAATGCCGTCGAGGACGCCTTCGGGCGGGTCCGCTCCGTCCGCTGGGGCGCGCGCACCCTGGACGTCGACATCCTCGCGTACGAGGGCGTCACCAGTGACGACCCGCACCTGCTGCTGCCGCACCCCCGGGCGCACGAGCGCGCCTTCGTGCTGGCGCCCTGGCTGGACGCCGAGCCGGACGGGGAGGTGCCCGGGCACGGCCGGCTCGCCGACCTGCTGAAGGGGCTGGGCGAGGAGGCCGCCGCGGGGGTCTGGCGGCGCGAGGACATCCAGCTGCGGTTGCCGGAGTAAGGCCTCGTGGGGGAGCGGGCCCGGATGCGAGGGTCCGCTCCCCCGCCCGCCTGTCCCTGCGGGCACGGCCGGGGTTCGGACGTCCGGGGCGGGGTGCGTGCCGGGGCGGGAACCTCGCGGTGGGGGTCGGCCGTACGGGTAAGTGATCGGACGGGGGCGGCCCGGGTACGGTGGCGTGTGACGTCGCGTTGGTGCGGCCGTCCGTCAGATCGGTCCCCGGCCGCCGGCCGGGGTGCCTCATGCCGTCGCGTACGTCGGGAAGGAACCCAAGTCCCAGTGAAGCCGCTCCGCCTCCGCCTGCTCCTGGGTATCGCCATCGTGGCGGCGGTGCTCGCCTGGGCAGGTGCCAAGCTCTGGGACTCCTTCGGCCAGCTGCCCGGCGTGCCGACGGCCGCGCCGATCGTGCTGGCGGTGGTCGCCGTGGTCCTGCTCGCCGCGGCGATCTCGCTCCGGGGCCGGCTGAAGGCCATGCGGGAGCGGCAGCCGGGGGCCAAGGGGGTGGACCCGCTGAGCGCCGCCCGGGCGGTGGTCCTGGGCCAGGCCAGCGCGCTGGTCTCGGCCGTGGTGACCGGAATCTACGGCGGTGTCGGCGTCTACCTGCTCGGTCTGCTGGACGTCACCGCCCGCAAGCAGCAGGCCGTGACGGCCGGGTTCGCGGTGCTGGCGGGGGCCGGGGTGGTCGCCGCCGCGCTCTGGCTGCAGCACGTCTGCCGGCTGCCCGAGGACCACGACGACCCCTCCGGGCCCGCTGCCTCGCCCCGCTGAACGGAGAGCGGGCCCCGCGCGCTCGGCCCTCCATCGGCCCCGGGCCGCCATGACGCCGGGTGATGGTTCGGGTACCTGACGTGTTTCCGGTCCGCTGTCAAGAGCCGAAAGAGTGTCGCGGCTGACAGCTCCCCAATTCGCACGCTAGTTTCTTGGTCATGTCACGTGGACGCCACCGTCAATCCTCCGTCCTCGGCCGGGCCGCACCTCCCATCGCGGCGGGTGCCCTCGTCCTCGCCGCACTGGCCGCACTGGTGGTCAGCCCCGACGTGCCCCTGGTCCGGTCGGTCGGAGTGGCGGCGGTGTGCGGCGCCGTCGGCATGGCCGTACTGCTGCGCCAGCGGGACCGGTCCGCCAAGCAGGCCGCCGAGGCCGCCGCGAAGCGCAGGCTGGTGGCCGAGGAGCGCTACGAGGAGCAGATCGCCGAGGCCGAGTACGCCGCAGAGGTGGCCGAGGAACGGGCCACCCGGTTCGGGCGGCGGCTGACCGCCGAGAAGGCGCGGCTGGCCAAGGCCGAGACGGAGATCGCCCGGCTGCTCCGGGAGCGTGCCGTCGCCATCGCCGAGCAGGCCACGAAGGAGGCCGAGGCGGCCCAGCGGGCGCTTGCGGCCACCCGCCCCGTGCACCCGGCCAGCCCGGCCGCGTACGTCCGTGCCGCGTCCGTGCTGCGGCAGCTGGAGCGGGACGCGGAACGGGCCGCGGCGCGCCGCGAGGGTCCGGCGCGGGCGCAGCTGGAGCTGCGGCCGAAGGCGCGGGCGGTTCCGGCCTCGGCGGCGGGTACGGCTGCGGCGGCCGGGGGCGCGTCGGGGGCGGCTCAGCTGGTGCCGGCGGTGTCGGTGGCACCGGCCACTCCCGCCGTGCCTGTGGTGCCCTCGGTGCCCCGGCCCGCTGCCGTTCCTGCGGCGCCTGCCGTTCCTGCCGTGCCCGGTGTTCCTGCCACGCCTGCCGAGCCTGCCGAGCCTGCCGCTCGGAACGGGTCGGCCGGGCCCGTCGCGTCGGGTGAGGGGCGTACCCCTCGCCTTGCCCCGGTCGCTCCGGCTGCCCCGGTCGCCTCGTCCGGTGAGCCGACGGCACCCGCCGTGCCCGCCGCGCCGGTCGCGCCCAGGCCCGCGCCGCCGCAGGAGGCCAGGGCCGCCGCGCAGGTCACTGCTCCGGCGCGGTCCGCCGGGCTTCCCGCCCTCGGTCCGCTGCCCGCGCGCCCGGCGCCGTCGGTGTCGTCCGTGCCGCGGCCGGGTGCCGGGGACGGTACGCCCGGCGAGGCGGCGGTGCCGCAGCCCCGTGTCCTCGGCGGTGCGATGCCGCCGCGGGCCCTCGGGGTGGCGGGTGCCGCCGCGCAGGGTGCTCCCGGCGTTTCCGCCGCGCGGCAGCAGCGTCCGCGTCCGCAGGGGGCCGGCCGGTCCTCGGGGTTCAGCTTCTTCGGGCGTCCCGGTGCGGTCCGTCCGGCGGTTCCGGCGCCCGTCACGGGCGGTGCGGCGGAGCTGGGCGAGCGGGCCGATCTGGCGGATGTGGTCGGTGACGAGGCTGTGGCGGAGAGCGTCCGGTACGGAGTCCCGGAGGCCACCGAGACGGCTGCCGAGCCCGCTGCCGCGGCCCCCGGCCAGTCGGCACCGGGGGAGGAGAGCCCGGAGGTGGTGGACCTGACCCCGCACGACGAGACCGAACTCCTGGAGGTCTCCGAACTGCGCGCCAAGCACGGCCGGCAGCGGTAACGACCGGCGGTACCGACAACGGACGCCCGGCCCCCGTCGAAGGGGCCGGGCGTCCGCCGTCGGTGCGGGTGCGTCAGATCGCGACGCCGAAGTCCTGGGCGATGCCCGCGAGGCCGGAGGCGTAGCCCTGGCCGATGGCGCGGAACTTCCACTCGGTGCCGTTGCGGTAGATCTCGCCGAAGATCATGGCGGTCTCGACGGCGGCGTCCTCGGAGAGGTCGTAGCGGGCGATCTCGGCGCCGCCGGCCGCGTTGAGCACGCGGATGTAGGCGTTGCGGACCTGGCCGAAGTTCTGGCCGCGGGCGACCCCGTCGTAGATCGTGACGGGGACGACGATCCTGGCGGCCTCGGCGGGCAGGCCGGCCAGGCTGATCTTGATCTGCTCGTCGTCGCCCTCGCCCTCACCGGTGCGGTTGTCACCGGTGTGCACCACGGTGCCGTCCGGGGTGCTGGTGTTGTTGAAGAAGACGAAGTGGCCGTTGGACAGCACCTTGCCGTCCGCGTTCAGCACGATCGCGCTGGCGTCCAGGTCGAACTCGGTGCCCGTGGTGGTCCGTACGTCCCAGCCGAGGCCGACGGTGACTGCGGCCAGGCCCGGGGCCTCCTTGGTCAGCGAGACGTTGCCACCCTTGGAGAGGCTGACTGGCATGGTGTGTGGTGTCCCTTCGTTGCTCTTGAAGGTAAAGAACGTAAAGGGATCGAAGGTGGTTCCAGCCCGCCTGGATTGATCCGCCGTCAGTGCGGTGGCCGCGGACGCCGGTCAGACGCGGGGGTACTTCCCTTGCAGCGTCCAGATGTTGGGGTTGTCGCCCAGGCCTTCGTGCAGCTCGGTGAGGTCCGCGATCACGTCCTGGAGGAAGTCCCTGGCCTCCCGGCGCAGTTCGGCGTGGCGCACCACGGCGGGCGGGGTGTTCCGCCGCCAGGTCGCGCTGATCTCCACCAGGCCGAACCGGCGGGCGAAGCGCAGCAGTTCGGTGTTCTGGGTGAAGTCCAGGTCGAAGGTCTGCACGGCGGCGGAGCGGCTGCCGCGCGCGTCGCGGTCCAGCTCCTCCACGGAGTCGCAGAGCGCCCAGGCGAAGTCGAGCACCGGAACCCATCCCCAGGCTGTGGACAAGTCCCGGCCGTCCGCCTCCAGGAAGATGTCGCCGCAGAACAGGTCGTACCGCAGGCTGCGCACCGAGGCGCTGCGGTAGTCGGTCTGCGGGGGGTCGGGGAAGCGGTCCGAGAGGGAGTAGTCGAGCTCGATCACGTACGCCATTGTCCGGCATGCGGGAGCGGGCGCGGGGGACCGGCGGTGGTTGTCCACAGCTGTGGACAAGTGGAGAAGGCGACAAAGGGGGAAGGCGCCGAGTCGACGGGTGGATAACCGGGTGACCCGGGCGCGCCGTGGCGGGATGATGGGCGTATGCCTGAGCCAATCCGCGTTCGGGGCTCGGTGGTCGTACCGGACGCCGAGCTCGTCTGGCGCTTCTCGCGTTCGTCCGGTCCCGGTGGCCAGCACGTCAACACCTCCGACACCCAGGTCGAGTTGCGTTACGACCTGGCCGCCTCGAACGCCCTGCCGCAGGTCTGGAAGGAGCGGGCGCTGGAGCGGCTCGCGGGCCGGCTGGTGGACGGCGGGGTGCTGGTCGTCCGGGCCTCCGAGCACCGGTCGCAGTGGCGCAACCGCGAGGTCGCGGCCGCGCGGCTGGCGTCCCTGCTGGGGGAGGCGACGGCGCCGCCGCCGAAGGTCCGGCGGGCGACCAAGCCGAGCAGGGGGATGGTCGAGCGGCGGCTGCAGGACAAGCGGCGCAGGTCGGAGCTGAAGCAGGGGCGGGGCCGGCCTTCGGCGTACTGACGCCCTTGCGCACAGGCCGAGTTGACGTCCGCGTGGGGCTCTCCGGAGTGCGGCCGAGCGGGATGGCCCTGGCGGCCGACGTCCCGTCGGGGGCGGTCGACCGGGCCGGGCGCGGCGGTCGCCCGGCGTTCAGCCCAGTCTGCGGTAGCCGGTGCGGAAGTAGAGCAGCGGCCTGGTGTCCGGGCCCGGGACGTGGGCCGCCAGCACCCGGCCGATCAGCAGGGTGTGGTCGCCCGCGGAGACCCGCTGCTCGGTGCGGCACTCGACGGTGGCGAGGGCGCCGTCGATCAGCGGGGCGTTCGCGAACTCGCCGCGGTGGTGCGGGGTGTCGGCGAACAGCAGGCGGTCGCTGAGGCGGCCCTTCATGGCGAAGCGGGACGCGATCGTCCGGTGCTCCTCGCCGAGCAGGGAGACCGCCCAGGTGTCCACCCGGGAGAGCAGCTCGTCCATCCGGGAGTCCTCGCGCACCGAGACCAGCACCAGCGGCGGTTCCAGTGAGACCGAGAGGAACGAGGTCGCGGTCATCCCGGCGTCCTCGCCGTCGGCCCCGCCTTCGGGGTCGTGGGCGGTCACCAGGGTGACGCCGGCGGCGAGCTGGGCGAGCGCGGCCCGGAACTCGTCGGCGGTGGCGGTCGGGGCGGCGGAGGCTGACTGTGGGGAGTGCACGTACCGCACGGTAGTCGGCGCGGTGGGTGGCCGGCATCGGGCCCTGGTCGTAGGACCGCCTAGGCCTGCGGTCCCATCGGGGTGTCCGGCGCACGGGCGGCGGCCCACCCCGGGACGGGGGCGGACGCCTCCCGGCGGCCATGGGGCTTCGGCGGCGGAATCCGGCCGCCTACCAGCGGATGGTCGTGATTGTCCGGGAACGGCAGGGTTTCAGATATCTGAACTACATATGCACACCTATGTATTGTGTGATTTGAGTCACAACTGGTGGCCTATTGTTGACCGAGCGTGCCGATCGCAGTGCTCGCTGTGATTCAGTTCTTCTGGCAATCGGACCATAACCAATCAAGAACTATCCGAAGCAGCCGGGGAGCCCCCGCATGGAAGCCGAGTCGGAGCCGTACGTCCGCCTGGCGACCCTTCGCACTTTGCACCGGGTCGTGGCGGACCTCAACGCTGCCCGCAGCCTGGCAGGCACCCTGCAGGCCGTGGTCGAGGGCGCGGTGCACGGGCTCGGCTTCGACGCGGCCGCCGTCAGTCTGGTGCGGCCGGACGGCGATCTGGTGGTGGCGGCGGTCTGGGAGATCGAGGAGAGCGCCTTCGGCGGGCCGGCCGTGCTGCTCGGCCAGGTCGGGTCGCGGGAGTCCTGGGACCGGCTGCTGGGCGTCAGCGACCACTGGGGCACGCTGCGCTTCCTGCCGCACGACCGGGGCTGGGCCGTCGGCCACGACATCCCGCGCTGGACCGGTGACGGCCCGCTGCCCGTGTACGCCAACGACTGGCACCCCTCCGACGCCCTGCTCGCCCCGATGTACAGCGCGGGCGGCGACCTGCTGGGGGTGCTCTCGGTGGACCGTCCGCGCAGCGGCAAGCGCCCGGGTGCGTGGACCCGCGAGGCGCTCGAGATGTTCTCCCTGCAGGCGTCCATCGCCATCGGCAACGCCAGGCTACGCGCGGAGATGCAGCGCGCGCTGGCCCGGCTGGAGAAGGAGCAGCAGGCGCTGCGGGCCAGCGAGGAGAGCTTCCGGCAGGCCTTCGAGTTCGCGCCGAGCGGGATGGCCATCACCGAGCTGCACGGCGCCGGGCGGGGCCAGCTGAGCCGGGTCAACGACGCCCTGTGCCGGCTGCTCGGCCGCCCCAGGGCGACCCTGCGGCAGCAGCGCTTCGCCGACCTGGTGCACCCCGACGACCTGGCGCTGCTGCACCGCACCAGCGCCGACGGGGGCCGGGCCGAACTACGGCTCTCCCGGCGGGACGGCGGCTACCTGTGGGTCTGTCTGCGCAACTCCGTGGTGACCGACGCGGCCGAGGGGCCGAGCTTTCTGCTGACCCACGTCGAGGACATCGAGGAGCGCAAGCGGCACGAGCTCCAACTCGCCCACCGGGCCAGCCACGACGCGCTCACCGGCCTGCCCAACAGCGCCGAGCTGCGGTCCAGGCTCGCCCGCCGGCTGTGCGACCAGCCGCAGCTGCCGACACCGGCCGGGCACGGCGCGGTCCGCTCCGAGATCGCCCACCCGGAGATCGGCTTCACTCCGCCGGGGTGCGTCCCGCCGGGCTACGCCCCGCCCGGGTACCCCGACACCGCCTACGGCGACCCGTTCGGGGCGCCGCGCACACAGCCCGCGTACGCCGCCCAGACCGCCTCGTACAGCGCGCACGGCGCGTACGCCGGGCTGGGCGCCCCCGCCCCGCTGACGCACGGCTACGGCGCCCCTGACGGCTCCGGGGACGGGGGCGACTCGCGCTCGCCGGAACGGGACCGCGCGGACTTCGCCACCGGGCGCCCGCCGGGCTACCGGGACGAGCCGCCGCCGGACCACGTGCACGCCGTGGTGCCCTCCGAGGGCGGCGGCGAGCTGTGGAGCGGCGCCTTCCGGAGCGGCGGGGTCGAGAAGGGGCTCGCGGTGCTCTTCTGCGACCTGGACGGCTTCAAGTCGATCAACGACCGGTTCGGGCACAAGGCGGGCGACGCGGTCCTGATCGAGGTGGCCAGACGGCTCCAGCAGGCCGTGCGCGAGGGCGACACGGTGGCCCGCCTCGGCGGGGACGAGTTCGTGGTGCTGGCCGACGGGATCGGCCGCGAGGAGGCCAAGGACCTCGCCGGGCGGCTGCGCAACGCGATCGTCCCGCCGATGCGGATCGACAACCGGACCACCCGGGTCGGCGTCAGCCTGGGGATCGGCTGGGCGGGTTGCGGGATGAGCATCGAGGAGGTCCTGCACGCCGCCGATGAGCGGATGTACGACGAGAAGCGGGCGCGTGGAGGCGGTGTGAGGGGCGCGCGCGGAGAGCGTTCGCATCGGCGCGCGGGCTGAGCACGGCTCAGGGCGCCTTTCCTTGCTGTCGGGTCCGGAAGGTAGGGTTCCCGGGTACGACCGTCACCACTGGCCCGTACGGCGCACCGCCGTGCGGTGCGCTGCGATGGGGAGTTGACCACCGTGACCACGGACGGCAGCAACGGCGCGCCCGAGAGCGCGGCCGAGGACGACCCGTTCGCCTACCTCTACCGCCCGGCCGAGGGTGAGGCGGCACCCGACACGACCCCGGTGCCGGGGCAGCCGCGGACCTCGTACTCGCGCCCGGTGGAGGTCGGCCGGGCCCAGTACGGCCAGCACCCGCGCCCGCCGTACGGGCAGCAGCAGCCGCCGGCGGCTGCCTCGCCGACCCAGACCGTGCCGCAGCAGCCGAGCCGCTACGCGGAGCGCTCCCGTCCGCAGCCGGGCGAGGAGCGGGCCTCCGGCGGGCGCGGCAAGGCCGCGGTGATCGGCGTGGTGGCGGTGATCGCCGCGATCGCGATCGGCGGCGGAATCGCACTGTCCAACGGCGACCCGGGCAAGTCCGACGGGGCCGCCAAGGCCTCCCACGGCCCCAGCGCACCGGCGAGCCAGAGCGCGAACCCGAGCGCCGCGGCCTCCTCGGCCGCACCCTCGGTGCCGGCGCCGTCGACGGACACCATCGCCGACGCCTCCAAGCTGCAGCTGCAGAACGCCGAGGTGGGCAACAGCATCAAGAACGCGAAGTCGCAGGACGGCAGTTACGTCACCCTGGCCGGCGGGCCCAACTCCTCGGTGAGCTGGACGATTTCGGTGGCCACGGCGGGTACGTACAAGTTCTGGGTGCACTACAACAACCCGGGTGCCGACATCAACGGCACCGTGATGGTGAACGGCAAGGAGTTCTCGACCCCGATCGGGCTGTTGAACTACACCCACTCCAGCGATCCCGACCAGGCCTGGACCCGGAGCAACATATGGCCGCAGCTGCAGGCCGGGGCCAACACCATCTCGATCTCGGTCCCGGCCGGGAGCAGCCTTCCGATCGACCAGGTGGCTATCAGGCCGCAGTCGGACTCCAACCCGCCCTGGTGACAACCGCCCGTCGGCGGAGCGCGCCGGGCCGGCCCGGCGGCGATCGCCTCGGTGGTACGGGAAGCGTCCCGGTCGTCCCGCCCGAGGGGTGAGTAGCGGGACGCAGTGCCGCTACTCACCCCCTGGCGGGGCAGGTAGTTCAGCCCGTACGGGCCACCGTGCGGAAGCGGTCTCCGCCTGTGATCCACTCCCCGCGGCGCATCACCGCGACGAGGTCGTAGGTGTCGGAGTCCAGCACCACCAGGTCGGCGTTCTTGCCCGCCTCCAGGGAGCCGATGGAGTCCGACAGGCCGAGCAGCCGGGCCGGGACGGTGGACAGGGACCGCACGGTCTGGCCGAGGCTCAGGCGGTTGACGGTGACGGAGCGCTTGAAGGCGACGTCGAGGGTGAGGGTGGAGCCGGCGATGGCGCCGCCCTCGACCAGCCGGGCGACGCCGTTCTCGACCCGGACCTGGAGCGGGCCGAGCGGGTAGAGCCCGTCGCCCATCCCGGCCGCGCCCATCGCGTCGGTGATCAGCGCGACCCGGTCGGCGCCCGCCGTGCCGTACGCGAGGTCGAGCACCGAGGGGTGCAGGTGGACGCCGTCGTTGATCAGCTCGACGGTGACCCGCTCGTCCTCCAGCAGGGCGACGATCGGGCCCGGGGCGCGGTGCTGGATGCCGGGCATCGCGTTGAACAGGTGGGTGGCGACGGTGGCGCCGGCCTCGATCGCCTCCAGCGTCTTGTCGTAGTCGGAGTCGGTGTGGCCGACGGCCGCGATGATGCCGAGGTCGGCGAGCATCCGCACCGACTCCAGGCCGCCCGGCAGCTCCGGCGCGAGGGTGAACATCCTGGCGTGGCCGCGCGCGGCGTCCGCCAGTTTGCGCACCAGCGCCGGGTCCGGGTCGCGCAGCAGGTCGGGGCGGTGGGCGCCGCACCGGCCCGGGGAGATGAACGGGCCCTCGAAGTGGATGCCGGCCAGCACCCCGTCCTCGACCAGTTCGGCGAGCACGGCCGCCTGGCGGCAGAGGTCGTCGATCTCGCCGGTGACGGTGGACGCCACCGTGGTGGTGGTCCCGTGCTCCAGGTGCGTGCGGGCCGCCTTGAGGGCCTGCTCGGCCGCACCGGAGGCGTACGAGGCGCCGCCGCCGCCGTGCACGTGCAGGTCGACGAAGCCCGGGACGACGGTGTGACCGGTCAGGTCGAGGTCGCCCGGTGCGGTCTCGCCGCCGAGGCCCGCGATCCGCGTCCCCTCGACGGCCAGCCGGCCGTGCTCGACGACGCCGTCCGGAAGTACCAGTCGGGCGCCCGCCAGCGCGGTACCGGTGGGGAAGGGGGCGCTTTCCGGCCGAAGGCCGAGGGGCGCTGATTGATTCCGCGCGGTCGTCACGCGGTCACCTCCATCGAGAGCAGATCCCAGGCGAGCAGGCCCGCGCCCAGGGAGGCGGCGGTGTCTTTGAGCATGGCCGGTACGACCTTCGGGGGCATCTGGAAGGTCAGCCGCTCGGCGACCGCCGCGCGTAGGGGCGTGAAGAGGGTGTCACCGGCTTCCGCCAGTCCGCCGCCGACGACCACGGTGGAGGGGTCGAGCAGGCTCTGGGCCAGCACGATCCCGTCCGCGAGGGCGTCCACGGCGCGTCGCCAGACCGCGGCGGCCCGTCGGTCCCCGGCTTCGACGGCCGCCGCGCAGGCCGCCGCGTCCGCCGTGGGGACACCGCTCGCCTCGGCCCAGGCCCGGGAGACGGCCGAGGCCGACGCCAGGGTCTCCAGGCAGCCGCGGGCCCCGCAGCCGCAGGCCGGACCGCCGGGCCGGACCACGACGTGGCCGATCTCGCCGCCGTAGCCGTGGGCGCCCGCCTCGATCCGGCCCTCGATGCCGATCGCGCCGGCGATGCCGGTGCCGAGTGCGATGAACAGGAACCGGTCCACGCCCCGGCCGGCGCCGAGCCGCCCCTCGGCCAGCCCGCCGGTCCGGACGTCGTGGCCGAGGGCGATCGGCATGCTCCCGCCGTCCGGGCCGCCGAGGCGCTCACCGAGCAGCTTGCGCAGCGGCAGGTCCCGCCAGCCGAGGTTGGCGGAGAAGACCGCGATCCCGTTCTTCTCGTCGATCGTCCCCGGCACGGCGACGCCGGCCGCGAGCGGCGCGCTGCCGAAGCGGCTGCGGCCCTCGTCGGCGAGGTCGGCGGCGAAGTCGAGGATGGTGGCGACGACGGCGTCGGTGCCGTGTTCCCGCCCGGTCGGCCGGCGTGCTTCGAACAGCACGGAGCCGTCCTGGGCGAGCAGCGCGGCCTTCATGCCGGTGCCGCCCACATCGAGTGCGATGACGTGCTTCACGGGTGACAGTTTCCCTTGGCCAGGTCAGAGAGGTCTAGTCCAGTTGGCGGATTGGTCTGGTCCATCAGGAGTGAGCTTGGTCGCCCTCCGGGGTGCACGGGGGTGCCGGAGGCTCGGGCGGCCGTTCTCCCTGTTGTACGGATGGCGCCGGGGAGTGTCCAGGGTTGTGCCGCAGGCGGGTGGGGGCGTGTCCTAGGCGAGGATGATCGAGCGGGTGAGGGCGCGCGGCTCGTCGGGGTCCAGGCCGCGGGAGGCGGCCAGGGCGACGGCCAGCCGCTGCGCCCTGACCAGGTCGGCCAGCGGGTCCAGCCCGTCGGCGCCGGAGTCCGCCACCAGCAGGGCGCCGGTGCGGGCGATGTCCGCCGCCAGGCCGTCCGGCAGCTCGCCGAAGGACCAGACCGCCCGGCCGGGGGCGGCGATGCTGATCGGTCCGTGGCGGTACTCCATCGCCGGGTACGCCTCGGTCCAGGCGGTGGCCGCCTCGCGCATCTTCAGCCCGGCCTCCTGGGCGAGGCCGTAGGTCCAGCCCCGGCCGAGGAAGGTGACCTGCTCGGCGGCGAGCAGACCCTCGGGCAGCGGCTGGGCGATGGCCCGCTCGGCGTCCTCGGCGGCCCGCAGGACGCTTTCGACGCCGGCCGGGAGTGCGCCCTCCAGCTCCAGGTGGGCGCGGAGCAGGGCGAGTGCCGTGGTGGCGAACCGGGTCTGGACCACCGAGCGCTCGTCGGCGAAGTCCAGTACCAGCAGCCGGTCGGCGGCCCGGGAGATCGGGGTGCCGGGATCGGCGGTGATGGCCGAGGCCGGCGTCCGGACGCGGCCGAGCACGTCCAGCACCTCGGTGGTGGTGCCCGAGCGGCTGATCGCCAGCACCCGGTCGTATGTGCGGCGGTACGGGAACTCGGAGGCCGCCAGCGCGTCGGTCTCGCCGTGCCCGCCGCCCTCCCGCAGGGCGGCGTAGGCCTGGGCCATGAACCAGGAGGTGCCGCAGCCGATCACGGCGACCCGCTCACCGCGCTTCGGCAGGGCGGGGGCGGACTCGGCGGCGAGTTCGGCGGCGCGGCGCCAGTTCGCGGGCTGGGTGGCGAGCTCCTCGCCGGTCAGGGAAGTCAAAGCCATGGGTACGAGCTCCTCGGAGTGCTCAGGACCATTGCTGCGGCTCCAGAACCTGTGAAACCGCAATGCTTGAATCTGATTGCGTTATAGCGGTTTCGCGCAGTATTACGCAATGGTTCGAGCGTCGATGCGGCGGTCGGCCGGTTGTGGAGCACGCTCGGGCGGCGTTGATGTGCAAAGCTGTCCAGGCTTCGCGTACCCGCGCGCGGTACCGACCGCGCCGGCTACGCCGGTTGCGTCGGTTGCGTCGGTACAGGAGGAGCGGACCAGCGTGTCCAGGTACGAGCGGTGGAACGCCCTGCTGGAACTGCTCGCCGAGCAGGGCAAGTTGGAGGTCGAGGAGGCCGCCGAGGCGCTGGAGGTCTCCGCCGCCACCATCCGGCGCGACCTGGACCAGCTCGCCCGTCAGCAGATGGTCACCCGCACCCGGGGCGGGGCGGTGGCGCACAACGTCTCCTACGACCTGCCGCTGCGCTACAAGACGGCCCGGAACGCCGACGCCAAGCAGCGGATCGGTGCGGCGGTGGCGGGCCTGATCGCGGTCGGCGAGGTGGTCGGCCTCAACGGCGGGACCACCACCACCGAGGTGGCCCGCGCGCTGGCGGTCCGCCCCGACCTGGCCGAGCGGCCGGAGGGCGGCCCCGGGCAGAGCGTGACCATCGTGACCAACGCCCTGAACATCGCCGCCGAGCTGGCGGTCCGCCCGCAGGTGAAGATCGTGCTGACCGGCGGGGTCGCCCGGCCGCAGTCGTACGAGCTGATCGGCCCGCTCGCGGGGCTGGTGCTGAACGAACTCACCCTGGACGTCACGGTGCTGGGTGTGGACGCACTCGACGCCGAGCAGGGGGCGACCGCCCACCACGAGGGCGAGGCCAGCGTCAACCGGCTGCTCGCCGAACGGGCCCGCCGGGTCGTGGTGGCCGCCGACTCCTCCAAGCTGGGCCACCGGGCCTTCGCCCGGATCTGCGGGGTCGACCGGATCGGCACCCTGGTCACCGACGAGGGCGTCGACCCCGAGCTGGCCGCCGCCTTCACCGAGGCCGGGGTGCGGGTGATCGCGGTCTGAACTCCGGCGGTGTGCACGGGAGTTCGGACTGAGGGGGCGCCGGTCGTCAGGCGCGGACCAGGGCGACCATCGGGATCGTGCGGTTCGAGCGGGTGCGGTACTCGGTGAAGTCGGGGTTGATGGCGGCCGCGCGGGCCCAGAGCTCATCGTGCTCGGCCTCGTCCACCAGGACGGGGCGGACCCGCAGGCGCTCCGCGCCGACCTCCACGGTTGCTTCGCCCGCGGCCATCAGGTTGTGGAACCAGGCGGGTGCCTTCGGGGCGCCGCCGTTGGACGCGAGGACGACGAACCGGTCCGGATCGGCGAGGTGCACCAGCGGGGTGGTGCGGACCAGGCCGGTGCGGGCGCCCTTGGTGGTGAGCAGGAGCAGCGGCACGCCTTCGAACGAGCCGCCGACCCTGCCCTGGTTGGCGCGGAACTCCTCGATCACGGAGAGGTTGAAGGGGTTGCCGTTGACGGCGCTGGTCTCGGCCATGGCGGTGTCCTCTCGGGCCGGCGGTACGGGTCCTGACCGCCGTAACGCCGGCCGGCGCGATATTCATCCGCACCACGTGACGGAGTTTCAGCCAAGACCGACCGGCATGCGACGCCGCGGGCCCTGTTGCCGGTCGGTCCAAGCTGCCGGTCGGCGGCTCAGTCCTCGCCGAGGTCGATCGAGTAGGCCTTGCGCAGGGTCTCGTGGACGGTCCAGGTGGTGCGGTCGCCCTCGCGCAGGACGGCGAAGTCACCCGGGCCGACGTTCAGGGTCGGGCCGCCCTCGATCTCGATGGTGGCGCGTCCGCTCACCACCACGAACAGCTCGTCCGCCTCGACGTCGGTCACCACGCCCGGGGTGATCTGCCAGACCCCGCGCAGCCGGCGGCCGTCCTCGGACTCCCAGAGCACCTTGCCGGTGACCTCCGGGGTGCCGGAGACGATCTGGGCGGGGTCGAGCGGCTCGGGTTCGAGGTCGAGGCCGGGGATGTGCAGAGCGAAGCTGTTGGTCATGCCCCGACGCTAGCCGGGCGGTGGGGGCGGCGGGGACGACAGGGTGTGTCCGAGCGGCCGGGCACAATGACACTCCGTACGGGGACGCTCCGGACGGGCCTGGTGCCGGCCCGGCGAAGAGGGAGGTGGGTGTGGTGTCCGGTCTGAGTGAGCGGGAGCTCGCGGTGCTCGCGCTGGAGGCGCGTCAGTGGCGTACGGCTGGTGCCAAGGAACGTGCCATCAGGGAGGAGCTCGACCTCTCGGCCACCCGGTACTACCAGCTGCTCAACGGTCTCCTCGACCGCGAGGAGGCGCTCGCGCACGACCCGGTACTGGTCAACCGGCTCCGCCGGATCAGGGCGGCCAAGCGCTCACAGCGGTAACCGTTCCGACGGCGGCGCCCGGTGGCGGGAAGACGATCCTGCCGGGGCGGCCCGTCCGTGCCCTCGGCGGCGGCCCGCGCGCCTGACGGGTACGGTGCTGGGCATGGGTAGGACTGGACGGTTCGTACCGAGGACCCCGGCCGGGCAGGCGGGTCTGGCGGCCCTGCTGGCGGCGCCCGCCGAGGCCGTGATCGCGCTGGACTTCGACGGGACGCTGGCCCCGATCGTTCCCGATCCCGAGCGGGCGCGTGCCCATCCGGGCGCGGTGGCCGCACTCTCCAGACTCGCTCCGCTGGTCGGTGCGGTGGTGGTGGTGACGGGCCGCCCGGCGGCCGTCGCCGCGCGGTACGGCGGCTTCCCGGACGCCCCCGGGCTCGGACACCTCACCGTGCTCGGACAGTACGGCGCCGAGCGCTGGGAGGCCGGGACCGGTGAGCTGACCGCTCCCGAGCCGCCGCCCGGGGTGGCCGCCGTCCGCGCCGGACTGCCCGGTGTGCTGGAGCGGTCGGGTGCGCACCCCGGCACCTGGGTCGAGGACAAGGGCCGCGCGCTGGCGGTGCACACCCGTCGTACCGAGGCCCCGGACGCCGCGCTCGATCTGCTCCGCGAACCGCTCGCCCGGCTGGCCGCCGCCCACGGCCTGGTGGTCGAACCGGGCCGCTACGTCGTGGAGTTGCGCCCGCCGGGGGTGGACAAGGGGGCGGCGCTGACCGCCTTCCTGGCCGAGCGCCCGGCGGCCGGCGCCGTGCTGTACGCCGGGGACGACCTCGGCGACCTGCCCGCGTACGCGGCCGTGGAGAAGCGGCGGGCGGACGGGCTGCCGGGCCTGCTGGTGTGCAGCAGCGGGATGGTGGAGGGCGAGGCCCAGGTGCGCGAACTCGCCGACCGGGCCGACCTGTCGGTGCCCGGACCGTCCGGACTGGCCGCGCTGCTGGACGGGTTGGCGGACCGGATCGGTTCGGCCGGCTGACTCCCCGGGGGCGGCCGGTGGGCACCGCGTTGGAGCGTGCCCCGCGCCCCGGCCCGCCCGCCCCCGGGGAGCGGTCAGTCCAGGGCGCGCAGCTGGTCCAGGAACCACCGCTGGGGCGGGAGCGCGGTGGCCGCGGCGGCCAGGCGCTTGGTCCGGTCGGCGCGTTCACCGGCGGGCATGGTCAGGCCCCGGTGCAGGGCGTCGGCGGTGGCGACGATGTCGTACGGGTTCACCGGGAGGGCGTCGTCGGCGAGTTCGGCGTAGGCGCCGGCCTCGCGGGAGAGCACCAGGGCGCACCCGGCGTCGGAGACCACCGGAACCTCCTTGGCGACCAGGTTCATCCCGTCCCTGATCGGGTTGACCAGCGCCACGTCGGCAAGCCGGTAGGCGGCCAGCGAGCGCGGGAAGTCGTCGTTGACGTGCAGGATCAGCGGGTGCCAACTCGCCGTGCCGAACTCGTCGTTGATCTCCTGGGCGATCCGCTGGACGGCCGCCGTGTACTCCCGGTACTCGGGCAGGTCGTGGCGCGAGGGGTAGGCGAAGGCGATGTGCACCACCCGGTCCCGCCACTCGGGGCGGGTGCGCAGCAGGTGCCGGTAGGCGAGCAGGCCGCGGACGATGTTCTTGCTCAGCTCGGTCCGGTCCACCCGGACGACGGTCCGGCGCGGCGTCCCGTCGGCCGAGGCGCCGACCGACTCGCGCAGGGCGGCCAGCCTGGCGTCCACGTCCGGCTGGTGGGCCCGGGTGCGGAGGAAGTCGGCGTCGGCGCCGAGGCCGTGCACACCGAGCCGGACGGTGCGGCCGGCGGGGGCGCCCTCGGCCGGGGACGGGGGGAGGGTGACGGTGAGGGCGTCCCGGTCCACCGTCGCGCCGAGCACCGCCTCGCAGCAGTCGGCGAAGGCGAGGGCCCAGCGGAGCGTCAGGAAGGCCGCCCGGTCGGCGCCGAGGATGCCGTTCAGCACCGCCTCGGCGACGTCGTCCGGCAGCATCCGGTAGTACTCGGGCGGGGCCCAAGGGGTGTGCGAGAAGTGGCCGATGCGC
Organism: Kitasatospora sp. HPM-01-4; assembly: GCF_051374625.1. Classification (NCBI taxonomy): domain Bacteria; kingdom Bacillati; phylum Actinomycetota; class Actinomycetes; order Kitasatosporales; family Streptomycetaceae; genus Kitasatospora; species Kitasatospora sp. HPM-01-4. The sequence continues at coordinate 4,844,947 of NZ_JBPQGP010000005.1, forward strand.
AGGTCGGGGCGGAGTTCGCGGAGCAGGGCCGGGACCAGTGAGAGGTGGTAGTCCTGGACGAGCACCGCCGCGCCCGGGGCGGCCTCGGCGGCCAGTGCCCGGGCGAAGGCGGTGTTGTACGCCTGGTAGGACTCCCACTCGCGGCGGAACCGCTCGTCGAACAGCGGCGAGACCGGGGTGTCGTACAGCAGGTGGTGGACGAACCACAGGCTGGAGTTGGCGATCCCGTTGTAGGCGCGGTTGAAGGTGCCCGGGTCGATGTCGAGCATCCGCACGGCCTGGCCGCCGACCTCGAAGCCGCCCAGGTCCAGCCGGCCCTCGGGGGAGCGGCGGACCGCCGCGCGGTCGGCGTCGCCGAGCGCCGCGCAGACCCAGACACAGGAGGGGTCGTCGATCGAGGAGAGGCCGGAGACCAGGCCGCCACCGCCCCGGCGCAGGGTCAGTGAGCCGTCGTCCTCGAGGGTGAAGGACACCGGGCCGCGGTTCGAGGCCACCAGGATCGGTGCCCTGCCGGTCGGATTCGAACGTTCGGTCGCGAAGTCGGCCATCAGTCCTCTTCTCAGGGCCGCGGATTCATCCGAAGGGATGGGCTCCCGGTGTGCGGTGGCTGGGAGCACTGCGGATCCGTACGGTCGGTGACCTGCTCACAGGCAGCGGTCAGGGCTTGGCCGTCATGAGGTTCTGCGGAGCCGGGTGAGAAGCCTCCCCCTTGGCGGGGAGGAGTCACGAGGTTCCACGGGGCCACCGAGTGGGAAGCCCTCTCGTCGCGAGAGGGAGGGGTCACGTCTTCAACCTTGCCGGGCGGCACTGGCCGCAAACCACGCGCACCTCAGGCGGCACATCGCGGCGGCCGCACCGCGCGGGCCGTCACCCGGCGGCGCGGCGCACCGGGTGCTCCGCGTACTCCGGGACCGTCCGCATCGGGGGCCGCTCCAGCGCCGTGACCGGGTGGGTGTGGGAGGTGAAGCCGTGCTCGAGCGGGTCGCGGGTGAACTGGGTGAGGTGCGGGTGGACCAGGTCGGCCGCCGACTTGAGGCGGTGGGTGCGCTCCAGGCGTTCCAGGGCCGTGCGGTAGATGGTGGCGGCCATCCGGCCGAGGGCCTGCGCGTCCTGGTGGCGGTGGTGCCGGACGCCGACGTCCACCTGGGCCAGGGCGTCGAGGCCGACCTCGTCCAGCGCGTCCACCAGCAGGCCGAGTTCCACCCCGTACCCGGTCGGGAAGTGCAGCCGCTCCAGCAGTGAACGCCGCGCCGCGTACTCCCCGCCCAGCGGCTGGACGAACCCGGCCAGCTGCGGCCAGTGCAGGTTGAGCAGCGGCCGCGCGACCAGTTCGGTGACCCGGCCGCCCCCGGCGGGCACCACCGCGCCCTCGGTCTCCAGGGGCCGGTCGTACATCGCCTTGACCAGCTGGATCCCGGGATCGGTGAGCAGCGGCCCGACGATCCCGGAGACGAACGCCGGGTCGAACTCGCGCAGGTCGGCGTCGATGAAGCAGACGATCTCACCGGAGGTGGCCAGCAGCGAGCGCCAGAGCACCTCGCCCTTGCCGGGCACGGCGGGTATCCGCGGCAGCAGGTCGTCGCGGTGCACCACCCGGGCACCGGCGGCGGCGGCCAGTTCGGCGGTCCGGTCCACCGAGCCGGAGTCGACCACCACCAGCTCGTCGACCAGCGGCAGCCGCTCCATCAGTTCGCGCCGGATCGTCCGGACGATCTCCCCGACCGTCGGCTCCTCGTCCAGCGCGGGCAGCACCACGCTGACCGTGCCTGCCCGGCCGGCCGCCCGCTTGGCCGCCAGCAGCGCCTCGGCGGGACGGTCGGCGGCCGTCCAGGAATGGTCGCGCAGCCAGCGCTCCACCTCCGGCAACGGGGCCTCGGTCTGCTGGTCGAGCACGGTGTCGCTCCTTGTGGTCGGGTGGCAACGGACGGGTCCGTCTCGCGGGTCGGACGCTCTCCTTTGAGCTTGACACCTTCGGCTACAGTCTTCGTAACTCGGCCGGACCTTCGCATCGCGGGGTCGGTCGCGCCGCGTCACCGGCATCACCAGGGTGACCACAACTTCACAGAGCTCATCCAGAGGGACTGAGGGAACGGCCCGTTGACGTCCCGGCAACCTTCTCGCTCGGCAGGCACACAGGCCCCGGCGGGACAGGTGCCAATTCCGGCCCGTGACGCGACCGCGCCATGGGGAAGATGAGGAGAGAGGCCTCCGCCATCATGGCTACCGCTACCCAAGTACCTGTCGCCACCGTCGACCTCGGCCCCGCCACCGCGCTGTCCTGCCGCGAGTGCGGCACCCGCTTCCCCCTCGGTCCGAGCTTCGCCTGCCTGGAGTGCTTCGGTCCGCTGGAGATCGCCTACGACTTCGGCTCCGCGGAGGCTTCCGGTCAGGGCGCCGAGGAGCTCCGCCGGCGGATCGAGGCCGGCCCGGCCAGCATCTGGCGCTACGCCCCGCTGCTGCCCGTCCCGGCCGACGTGGCCGGCAAGCCCAACCTGAACCCCGGCTGGACCCCGTTGGTCAAGGCCGACAACCTGGGCCGGGAGCTGGGCTTCACCGCACAGCTGCACATCAAGGACGACTCCGGCAACCCGACCCACTCCTTCAAGGACCGGGTGGTCGCCTGCGCCATCGAGGCGGCCCGCGCCTTCGACTTCACCACCCTGTCGTGCTCTTCGACCGGCAACCTGGCCGGTGCGGTGGGTGCGGCGGCGGCCCGGGCCGGGTTCAGGTCCTGCGTGTTCATCCCGCACGACCTGGAGCAGGGCAAGGTCGTGATGGCCGGCGTCTACGGCGGCGAACTGGTCGGCATCGAGGGCAACTACGACGATGTGAACCGGTTCTGCTCCGAGCTCATCGGCGACCCGGCCGGTGCGGGCTGGGGCTTCGTCAACGTCAACCTCCGCCCGTACTACGGCGAGGGCTCCAAGACCCTGGCGTACGAGATCTGCGAACAGCTCGGCTGGCGGCTGCCGGAGCAGATCGTGGTCCCGGTCGCCTCGGGCTCCCAGCTCACCAAGATCGACAAGGGGCTGCGGGAGCTGATCGGGCTCGGCCTGGTCGAGGACCGGCCGTACCGGATCTTCGGCGCCCAGGCCGAGGGCTGCTCCCCGGTGTCCGCCGCCTTCAAGGCGGGCCATGACGTGATCCGCCCGGTCAAGCCGGACACCATCGCCAAGTCGCTGGCGATCGGCAACCCGGCCGACGGCCCGTACGTGCTGGACATCGCCCGCCGCACCGGCGGCGCGGTCGAGGACGTCACCGACGCCGAGGTGGTGGCCGCGATCAGGCTGCTGGCCCGGACCGAGGGCATCTTCGCCGAGACCGCCGGCGGGGTGACCGTCGGCGTGCTGAAGAAGCTGGTCGAGACCGGCCGGCTGGACCCGGCCAAGGAGACCGTCGCGATCAACACCGGCGACGGCCTGAAGACCCTGGACGCGGTGGCCGACGCGGGCCTGACCGCCACCATCCGCCCGACGCTGGACTCCTTCCGCGCCGCCGGCCTGGCATCCGCCTGATCCCGCCCGCCCGGCGCCTCACGACCACCCCACCTAGGAGCTTCGCACCATGAGCGCTTCCGTCCGCATCCCGACCATCCTGCGCACCTACACCGGCGGTGCCGCCGAGGTGACCGCCGAGGGCGCGACCCTGGCCGCCGTCATCGCCGACCTGGACGCCAACCACCCCGGCATCGCCGCCCGCATCCTGGACGACACGGGCCGGCTGCGCCGCTTCGTCAACGTCTACGTCAACGACGACGACGTGCGCTTCGCGGAGGGCCTGGCGACCGAGATCGGGGACGGCGCCAGCGTCTCGGTCATCCCCGCGGTGGCAGGCGGCTGCTGACCGCCCGACAGCCGGCCCCGACGCCCCGGGGCTAGCACACCGGAGCCGTCGGCGGGCATGGAATGCCTATTTCCGTGCCGGTCGGCGGCTCTTGGCATGTCGATGGAAAAGTGCGACCTGAAGTGGAGGTAAAGTGCGCACGTGCCGGCGGACTCCCCGTCGGCGGTACTCCGGGAGCGCGCGGCCCGCGGCCGGCCGGCTACTGACGCTCCGACAGCCGATCGGGTACGCAGGGCTCTTCCGGCCGCTGAGACGGACCTCGGGCAGTCTGCCGCAGAGGATGTCAGGACGACGTCAGAAATTCACCGGCGATTTGCGGCCGTTCGTCCATTATGCCCGGCAGGAATCGGCACGGTGTGCCGCTTTTATCCCACGGCTTCCGAAAGCTTCCGGATGGAATTCCCAGAAGTTGGGCCTGTTGCAGAGGGCACCTGTCCGGATACATTCAGCGGCGGTCGCACGCAATCACCCGTCGGCCCGGCAACTCCCGGGGAACGGCGGAGGTTTGCGGCGTGCACGGCTGCGCCCAGGGGGGGTTCCCCGGGCCTGCCTACCAGCCTGGGCCCGCACCCTGCGGGTCCGTGAAGGGCCAGCACAGCACAAGGGGAGTTCGGAATGGCTCAGGGCACCGTCAAGTGGTTCAACGCGGAGAAGGGCTACGGCTTCATCGCGGTCGACGGTGGTGCGGACGTGTTCGTCCACTACAGCGCGATCCAGATGGACGGCTACCGCACCCTCGAAGAGGGCCAGCGGGTCGAGTTCGAGATCTCCCAGGGGCAGAAGGGCCCGCAGGCGGACATGGTCCGCGCCGCTGCGGTCTGACCTTCCGGCCTGCGGAGGCCTCGGCTCGGTCACGAGCTGGCGCTCACGTCGATTCGAGCGGTGGGCCCGTACGACACCAGTCGTACGGGCCCACCGCCGTCTTCGGGGGTCCGGCCCCGTGGCGGCCGCGGCCGCCGTGATCGCCGACTGCCGGTCGACACTGTCGCATTGGGCTTGCACTCGGTATCCCAGAGTGCTAATCATTGGCGTTAGCACTCTCCGCTTGAGAGTGACAAACGGACCGGGTCGGTGAGGTCCCGGGGAGCGGTAGGGGAAAGGACCCCCGTTCCCGAGGGCCGTCCGTCGCGGGCACTCCTGGTCCGAGCAGTCGACCGTGTCCTGGAGGACCACTTCCGATGGCCAAGATCATCGCGTTTGACGAGGAAGCTCGCCGCGGCCTTGAGCGCGGCATGAACCAGCTTGCCGACGCAGTCAAGGTGACGCTGGGCCCCAAGGGCCGCAACGTCGTCCTTGAGAAGAAGTGGGGCGCCCCCACGATCACCAACGACGGTGTCTCCATCGCCAAGGAGATCGAGCTCGAGGACCCGTACGAGAAGATCGGCGCGGAGCTCGTCAAGGAGGTCGCCAAGAAGACCGACGACGTCGCGGGTGACGGCACCACCACCGCCACCGTGCTGGCCCAGGCCCTGGTTCGCGAGGGTCTGCGCAACGTCGCCGCCGGCGCCAACCCGATGGCCCTGAAGCGCGGTATCGAGAAGGCCGTCGCCGCCGTCTCGGACCAGCTGCTGGCCCAGGCCAAGGACGTGGAGACCAAGGAGCAGATCGCCTCCACCGCCTCCATCTCCGCCGCTGACACCCAGATCGGCGAGCTGATCGCCGAGGCCATGGACAAGGTCGGCAAGGAAGGCGTCATCACCGTCGAGGAGAGCAACACCTTCGGTCTGGAGCTTGAGCTCACCGAGGGCATGCGCTTCGACAAGGGCTACATCTCCGCCTACTTCGCCACCGACCTGGAGCGCATGGAGGCGACCTTCGAGGACCCGTACATCCTCATCGCCAACTCCAAGATCGGCTCGGTCAAGGACCTGCTCCCGCTGCTGGAGAAGGTCATGCAGAGCGGCAAGCCGCTGGTCATCATCGCCGAGGACGTCGAGGGCGAGGCCCTGTCGACCCTGGTCGTGAACAAGATCCGTGGCACCTTCAAGTCCGTCGCCGTCAAGGCCCCGGGCTTCGGTGACCGCCGCAAGGCCATGCTCGGCGACATCGCCATCCTCACCGGTGGCACCGTCATCTCCGAGGAGGTCGGCCTCAAGCTGGAGAACGCCGGTCTGGACCTGCTGGGCACCGCCCGCAAGGTGGTCATCACCAAGGACGAGACCACCATCGTCGACGGTGGCGGCGAGAGCGACCAGGTCGCCGGCCGGGTGAACCAGATCCGCGCCGAGATCGAGAACAGCGACTCGGACTACGACCGCGAGAAGCTCCAGGAGCGCCTCGCCAAGCTGGCCGGCGGCGTGGCCGTCATCAAGGCCGGCGCGGCCACCGAGGTCGAGCTCAAGGAGCGCAAGCACCGCATCGAGGACGCCGTTCGCAACGCGAAGGCCGCCGTCGAGGAGGGCATCGTCGCCGGTGGTGGCGTCGCCCTGCTGCAGGCCTCCTCGGTCGCGTTCGAGAAGCTGGAGCTGGACGGCGACGAGGCCACCGGTGCCAACATCGTCAAGCTCGCCGTCGAGGCCCCGCTGAAGCAGATCGCGGTCAACGCCGGCCTCGAGGGTGGCGTCGTGGTGGAGAAGGTTCGCAACCTCCCCAACGGCCACGGCCTGAACGCCGCCACCAACGAGTACGTCGACCTGATCGGCCAGGGCATCATCGACCCGGCCAAGGTCACCCGCTCCGCGCTGCAGAACGCCGCCTCCATCGCGGCTCTGTTCCTCACCACCGAGGCCGTCATCGCCGACAAGCCGGAGAAGGCCGCTGCCCCGGCCGGCGGCGGCATGCCGGGCGGTGACATGGACTTCTGATCCTCTTCGAGGATCGGCGAGTTCTGATCGTCTGCGAGGGCGGTCTCCCCACTGCGGGGAGGCCGCCCTCGCGGCGTTCCCGGCCGCCAAGTGACCTGCGGGACAATGGGTCAATGGCCAGCTCTGAGATCGAAACCGCCCTGCACACCGCCCGCGCCCTGGTCCTCGCCGACCTCACCGCCCGTGACGTCGCCGAGGCGGCGGTGGTCTCGCTGGTCGAGAAGGCGGTCGTCCACCGCCGCTGGTGGCTGGAGCAGTGGCCGGCCGGAGTCGAGTTCGTCCTCGGGCTGCTGGCCCAGGACATCCAGGACGCCCTGCTCGAGGAGTACGGGCGGTGGCCGCTGTGCACCGTCTGCGCGGCCGAGGGCGACCCGCATGCGCTGAGCGTGGAGCCGGAGTTGGGCCCGGAGCCGCACTGGGTGTGCGGCAAGAACGGCACCGTGGTGGCGCCGGTCGGGCAGCTGGTCTGAGCCCTGCCCCCGGAGGGTGTTCAGCCGAGCGCGGCGAGTTCGGCGGTCAGATTGGCCCGGGCCGGGGCGTCGAAGCGCTCCCGGGCCTCGGGAGTGCGGTAGAGGGCGGGCAGATCGAGCAACTGCCGCAGCACGGCGGCCCGTCCGGCGCGGAAGGCGTCCTCGGGGACGAAGCCGTACTCCTCCCGCACCGCCGCAGCGTATGCCGCGTACGCCTCGGGTGGGCCGCCGAGCACGGCCAGATCGGCGTCGCAGAGCACCTCGCCGTTGCGGTCCCCGGGCTCGGGGCGGTGGGTGGTGGTGAGCAGGACCAGCCGGACCACCTCGGCGGTCAGCTCCTCGGCCAGGCCGGCCTCGTGCAGTGCGCGGGCCGCCAGCCGGGCGCTGCGCTCCTCGTTCTCGGATCGGTCCGGCCGGTAGACCGCGTCGTGGAACCAGGCCGCCAGCCGGACGGCGTCCGGGTCCTCGGCGTGTGGGGCCAGCGCGTCAGCGTGGTCGAGTACCGCGGCGAGGTGCGCCGTGGTGTGGTACCGCCGCTGGGGCTCGGCCCAGCGGTCCAGCAGGTCGCGCCCGTAGGCCGCGGGGTCGGCGGTGGCGCCGCAGCGGGTCAGCAGGGCGTTCCAGCGGTCGAGCAGGTCGTCGTACCGGGGCTCGGTGGGCATGGCGGCCATTGTGGCGCAACGGGCGGACGGCGCGTCAGGGCGGGCGGCCGGGCAGGTGGGTACGGCGGTTCTTCCGCGGCGCGGCCGGTGGGGCGGCGACCGGGCCGCCGGTGGCCCACCGACCCGGGCACGGCCGGGGCGGGGAATGGCCCCCGGCCCGGGGCGAGGGCGGGTCGCCGGCCCGGGGCGAGGGCGGGTCGCCGCGCCGGAAGCCGGTGTGGCAAGGTAGCGATATGTCTAGACCAATCTTCGAAGTCATCGCGCTGACGGTGCAGGATGCCCAGGCGGCCGAGTCCGGCGGCGCCGACCGCCTCGAACTGGTCACCGACATGGCCGCCGACGGGCTCACCCCGTCGGTCGCCGACTTCGCGGCCATCCGGGCCGCCGTCTCCGTCCCGCTGCGGGTGATGCTGCGGATCCGCGACGGCTTCGCGCCGGGCGGCCTGGACGAACTCTGCGACCGCGCGGCCGCGCTGCGGGCCGAAGGGGCCGAGGAGTTCGTGTTCGGGTTCCTGGACGCGGACGGTGCCGTGGACCTGGCCGCCACCGCCGCCGTCGCGGAGGCCGTCGCGGGCTGCCGGTGGACGTTCCACCGGGCCATCGACCACAGCGCCGACCGGGCCGCGGTCCGGGCCGCGGTCGGCGAACTGCCGGGCCTGGACACCTTCCTGACCTCCGGCGCACCGGCCGGGGTGGGCGCCGGACTCGGCGTCCTGGCGGGAGAGCTGGCCAAGTCCGGCGAACCGGGCTACCGGCAGCGGATCCTGGTCGGCGGCGGACTGCGCGCCGAGCACGTCCCGGAGCTGCGGGCGGCCGGTTTCGACGCCTTCCACATCGGCGGCGCCGTCCGCGCGGGCGGCTGGACCTCCCCGGGCGACCCCGCCAGGGTCGCCGAATGGCGCGCCCTGATCGACGCCTGAGCACTGCTCGCCGGGGAGCGGCCGCGACCGCCGGGCGGCGCGGGGAGCGGAACGACCCGCCCCGCGCCGCCCGGCGGTCAGCTGCCCGCAGCCCGGACGGGCTAGCCCCGCAGCTGCTCGGGCAGGGGCTCGGAGTGGACCACCGTGAGGCCCGAGACCGCACGGGTCAGGGCGACGTACAGCCGGCGCAGGCCGGTGCGTTCGTCCGGTTCGCCCGCGACCACGGCGGCGGGCTCGTCCAGGACCACGTAGTCGTACTCGAGGCCCTTGGCGAGTGAGGCCGGGACCAGGGTGAGCCGGGCCTCGGCGCTGGTCTCGGTGCCGGGGTCGAGGAAGGGCAGCCCGGCCTCGGTGAGGGCCTCGGCGAGCAGCGGGATCCGGGCGTCGGCGGCGATCAGGCCGGTGGAACCCTCGCGGTCCAGCGCCTTGCGGCAGGACTCGACGACCGCCGGGACCAGTCCGGTGGACCCGTCCGGGACGCGTTCGATCGCCAGCGAGTCGGGGGTGTCGCGGATCGAGGTCGCCGGGGCCAGCCCGGGGGCGATCGCGGGGAGCAGCCGGGAGGCGTACGCGATGACCTCCTCGGGCACCCGGAAGCCGGTGGTGAGCTCCTCGATGTGGGCGGCGGACTTGCCCAGGTGCTGCAGGGCCTCGGGCCAACTGCCGGTCGCCCAGGGGGTGGTGCCCTGGGCGAGGTCGCCGAGGATGGTCGCCGAGCCGGTGGAGCAGCGGCGGCCGACGGCCCGGTACTGCATGGGGGAGAGGTCCTGCGCCTCGTCCAGCACCACGTGCCCGAGCGAGGGGGTGCGCTGCACCAGGTCGACCGCCTCGTCGACGAGCACGGCGTCGGCCGGGGTCCAGGGGGCGGTCTTCAGGGAGCGTCCCGGCTTGGGCCACCGGATCGCGGCCTGCTCCTCGGCGTCCAGGATCCCGTCAGCGCACTCGGCCAGGAACTCGGCGTCGGTGAGCAGCCGGTACACCAGCTTGGCCGGGTCGACCGGCGGCCAGCACTGCTTGACCACCGCCTTGACCGCCGAGTTGCGGGCGACCGCGTCCTGGACCCGGTCGTCGGGGGCCTCGCCGCCCTGCTCCATCTTCAGCAGGACGGCGTGTGCGATGCGCTGCGGCAGTGCCTCCCCGGCCGCGCCGTAGCGGGTGTCGCGGTCCTTCAACTCCTCGATGATCTCGACCAGTTCGTACACGGGAACCCGCCAGCGGCGGGAGCCCCGGACCACCACGCAGGGTTCGGTGGGCAGGCTGATCCCGGCCCGTACGGCGCGGCGCAGCACCTCGGCCATCCGGGCGCTGCCCTTGACGACGGCGGCCTCGGCGCTGTCGGTGCCGCGTACCTCGACATGGCCGACGAGTTGCTGGACGGTGGCCTGGGCGACGTCCAACTCGCCGAGGGCGGGCAGGACCTGCTCGATGTAGTGGAGGAAGGAACTGTTCGGCCCGATCACCAGGGTGCCGGTGCGGGCGAGCCGCTCGCGGTGCGCGTAGAGCAGGTAGGCGACTCGGTGCAGGCCGACGGCGGTCTTGCCGGTGCCGGGGGCACCCTGGACGCAGACCGTGCCGGCGATGTCGGCGCGGACGATCTCGTCCTGCTCGGGCTGGATGGTGGCGACGATGTCGCGCATCGGGCCGACGCGGGGCTTCTCGATCTCGGCCGCGAGCAGCGCGGAGCGGGTGTCGGACTCCGCGGGGTCGGTGAGGTTCTCGTCCTCGTAGGCGGTCAACTCGCCGCCGGTGTAGCCGAACCGGCGGCGGCGTTCGACGTCCATCGGGTCGTTGCGGCTGGCCCGGTAGAACGGCTGGGAGACCGGCGCGCGCCAGTCGATCACCATCGGGTCGCCGTCCGCGTCGTGCACGTGCCTGCGCCCGATGTAGAACCGCTCACCCGAGCCGCCCTCCCGTCGCCCGCCACCACCCTTGCTCGACACGCTTCGCGTGGCCCCTCCTGTTGCCAACTCCTCGTTGATGGCGTGCAGATAGTCCAGCCGGCCGAAGAACAGCGGGGTGTGGGCGAGGTCGGCCAGCGCGGCGATGCGCTGCTCGACCTGCTTCTGCAGGACGAGGGTGGAGACCCAGGTGCCGGTGACGTCGCGCAGGTCGAGGGACTCGACGTCCTCGCGCATGGCCTTCAACGCGGCTCTGGAGGAGGCCAGATGGTCGCGCTCGCGCTGCAGGGGATCGGTGGAGGGGTGGTCGGTGGGGGCGTGCACAGCGAACCTTCCCGGCTGCCCTCGCGATGGGGCAGCGGACTCGTGGTAGCTCACAGTGAAGGACACGGCCGGTTGCCGACCGGCCGGACCTCCCACGGCTGCCGACGGCTGGCACCACGGTTCGGGAGGCGGCAAGACCGGAGATCATAGACCGCCGCCGGGTCCTGCGCTAATCGTTTTCTCAGGGTCGGGTGCGCCCTGACGTAGGGGTCGCGTACGCCTGGAGAAGGACGGACGGCCCGGTCATCGCGCCCTTGGGACTGACGACCCGGCGGCGGGGCGGGACCTAGCGTTGAGGACATGAACAGCGAACGCGTCAAGCAGCACCGGCCCGCCAGGGGCACCGCCGGCAACCGCCGCCGCGGCCCGATGGCCCAGGCCGTCCGCAACATGGGGATCATGCTCGACACCGCCGCGCGGGTGGTCTTCCTCGGGCGCGACGGTGTCGGGCTCTGACCCCTCCTCAACTCCCGGTCGGCGGCCGCCGCCGACCGGTCGTGAGGTGCCCCGCTACACGTCGTCGGCGTCGATGATCCGGTACGCGTAGCCCTGCTCGGCCAGGAAGCGCTGCCGGTGGGCGGCGAAGTCCTGGTCCACGGTGTCGCGGGCCACCACCGAGTAGAAGTGCGCCGCGTGGCCGTCCGCCTTGGGCCGCAGCACCCGGCCGAGGCGCTGGGCCTCCTCCTGGCGGGAGCCGAAGGTGCCGGAGACCTGGATGGCGACGGTCGCCTCCGGCAGGTCGATGGAGAAGTTGGCCACCTTGGAGACCACCAGCACGCTGATCTCCTTGCTCCGGAACGCGTCGAAGAGCTTCTCGCGCTGGGCGTTGGTGGTCTCGCCCTTGATCACGGGTGCGTCGAGCGCCTCGCCCAACTCGTCGAGCTGGTCGATGTACTGGCCGATGATCAGGGTCTGGTCGCCCTTGTGCTTCCTGACCAGCGCCTCCACCACCCGCCGCTTGGTCGCGGTGGTGGAGCAGAACCGGTACCGCTCCTCGGGCTCGGCGGTCGCGTACGCGAGGCGCTCGGAGTCGGTGAGCGTGACCCGGACCTCGCAGCAGTCGGCCGGCGCGATGTAGCCCTGGGCCTCGATCTCCTTCCACGGCGCGTCGAAGCGCTTGGGCCCGATCAGCGAGAAGACGTCGCCCTCGCGGCCGTCCTCGCGGACCAGGGTCGCGGTCAGCCCGAGCCGCCGCCTGGCCTGCAGGTCGGCGGTGAACTTGAAGACCGGCGCGGGCAGCAGGTGCACCTCGTCGTAGACCACCAGGCCCCAGTTGCGGGCGTCGAACAGCTCCAGGTGCGGGTAGACGCCCTTCCGCTTGGTGGTCATCACCTGGTACGTGGCGATGGTGACCGGGCGGATCTCCTTGCGGGCGCCGCTGTACTCGCCGATCTCGTCCTCGGTCAGCGAGGTCCGCTTCACCAGCTCGTGCTTCCACTGCCGGGCCGAGACGGTGTTGGTGACCAGGATCAGCGTGGTCGACTTGGCCTCCGCCATCGCCGCCGCGCCGACCAGCGTCTTGCCCGCGCCGCAGGGCAGCACGACCACACCGCTGCCGCCGTGCCAGAAGCCCTCGACGGCCTGCCGCTGGTACGGGCGCAGCGCCCAGCCGTCCTCCTCCAGGTGGATCGGGTGCGCCTCGCCGTCCACGTACCCGGCGTGGTCCTCGGCGGGCCAGCCGAGCTTGAGCAGCACCTGCTTGATCTGCCCGCGCTCGGAGGGGTGCACGATCACGGTGTCGGGGTCGACCCGGGCGCCGACCAGCGGGGCGATCCGCTTGGAGCGCAGCACCTCCTCCAGCACCGGCCGGTCGGTGGTGGTGAGCACCAGGCCGTGCACCGGGTGCTTGAGGAGCTGGAGGCGGCCGTAGCGGCCCATGGTCTCGGCGATGTCCACCAGTAGCGCGTGCGGTACCGGATAGCGGGAGTAGGTCACCAGGGCGTCCACGACCTGCTCGGCGTCGTGCCCGGCGGCCCGCGCGTTCCACAGACCGAGCGGGGTGACCCGGTAGGTGTGCACGTGCTCGGGAGCGCGCTCCAGCTCGGCGAAGGGCGCGATCACCCGGCGGCAGGCGGCGGCCTTCGGGTGGTCGATCTCCAGCAGCAGCGTCTTGTCGCTCTGGACGATCAAGCAGGACACACATACCTCCACGATTAGGATCGTCAGGGTGACAGAGACCACAACTGCCACTGCTCGGGCCCTGCCCCGGGCCCGGCGCCGGAAGGGCGTTCCGGCCAACGCGCCTGGAATGCGCGCTTCTATCTATGTTCGCCTATCGCGCGAAACGGAGGAGAGTACTTCCCCGGAGCGCCAGCGAGCGGCCTGTGAGGCACTGTGCGCGGCGCGCGGATGGACCGTCGTAGCGGTCGAGGAAGACATCGACGTTTCCGGCTTCTCGCGCGGGCTGGAGCGTCCGGGGCTCCAGCGGGTTCTGTCGAGGCTACCCGAGCTCGATGTCATCGTGTTCTTCAAGATCGACCGACTTGCACGCTCCACCGTGGACTTCGCCGAGATCATGCGGATCACGGAGGCACAGGGCGTAGCACTGGCGTCCGCCACCGAACCGCTGGACCTCACGTCGTCCATGGGGCGCGCCATGGCGAAGGTCATCGCGGTCTTCGCCGAGCTGGAGTCCGACACCATCGGCATGAGGGTCTCCAGCGCTCACGAGCACCTGCGCCGTGAAGGCCGCTACACCGGGGGACGAGTCCCGTACGGCTACCGCGTCGTCCCGAATCCGGACGGCGCGGGCAAGGTGCTGGAGGTCAACGCGGAGGAAGCGAAGACGATTCACACGATCGTGGAGCGGGTGCTGGCGAAGGACTCGCTCATGACCATCGCGGCGGACCTGAGCAAGGGCAACGTGCCCTCTCCCGGCCACTCTTCGCGGCAGACAACCGGGAAGCGCAGCGACTCGAAGAAGTGGTACACGACCACGCTTCGGAGCCTGCTCACCAACCCGCAGTTGCTCGGCCAGGTGATCGAGGACGGCAGGCCCATCCTGCGCACGGACGGCCTGCCGCTGGTCAATCGCACCCCGATCCTGGACATGGACACCTGGCAGGCCCTCCAGGACGAGTTGGAGCGGCGCGCCAGCCCTGGCGACCGGCGGCGCGAGGGCACATCGCTGCTGCGCGGTATCGCGCACTGCGCGCTCTGCGGCTTCCGCATGTACACCTACGTGGCCAAGGGGCAGACCCGGTACCGGTGCATCGGTCGGTTGAAGAAGCGGCAAGGTGGTGAGCAGATCGACTGCTACGGCGTGAGCATCGCCGGTGAGGCGATGGAAGCGCAGGTGAAGGCGAAGTTCCTCGATGCGTTCGGTCGGCTCCCTGTGGTGCGGATGGTCGAGCACGTCGGCGAGGACTTCAGGCCGCAGATCAGGCAGGCGAAGGAAGCACTGAACGACCTTGAGAAGGACCGGTACGACCGTGGCCTGTTCAAGGGCGAGGACGGCGCGAACCGCTTCGCTGCGCAGTACGCCAAGCTCGAAGAGCGCATCGCCTCGCTGGAGGAGAAGCAGCGCCAAGCCAAGCCTGCTGGGGTGGTCGGGGTACCGACAGGGCAGACGTTCGCGCAGCACTGGGAGGCAGCTGACACGGCGGGCAAGCGTGATCTGCTACTTGAGGCTGGCGCGTACGTCGAGGTCTCCCCGGCCACGAAGAGCGGTCGCACGCTGGACATGTCTCGACTGGCCGTCCACCTCGGCGAGGACGGGAAGGTCCGGCGTGCCGACGCAGACGGTAAGGATGTTGAGCACGTGGTCCGAGAGTTCGTAATGCGTGAGGCGGAGGCGTAGGAGCCGCCCGTAGCGACGCATACAGCCCCTGTCTGGCAACCGCCCGGCGGGGGCTCTTTCGTGTCCGTAGACGGCCGTACAGCCGCTCGGGTCTCAGTCGGCCGGCGTGTCCGAAGCGTGTCGTTGGCTGTGGGCTTGAGTTGTTCCGAGCATGGCTGAGTGCCGTTCACGGCTCGGTGATGGGGAATCTTGGTGGCGGCTCGTCCGGCTCTCCTGGCAGCCTGTGTGACCTGCGGAGGTTCTGTCAGAGGCTCCGCTTAGGGTCGTGTGCGGCGTTGAACTTCGGTCGCAGTTTCGTCGGGGGAATGGCGGATCGATGTTGCTGGAGGGGGCGCTACATGGCCCTGCTTTGCCTCTTTGCACCCCACCCGGCACCCGGTCCCAGCCCTTGGGGCTACTGGCCTGTGGCGCTCCCGCCGCCAGTCTTCATGATCAACTAAGAGGCTGCGCAGATAGGCGGCTGGTCATGGGCGGCGTCGGGGGCGGGTGTCCCAGCGGTGGGTGGTCCAGGCTCGGCGGATCAGACTGCGGACGGTGATGACGGTGTCGGCGAGGTCGAAGAAGGCTTCGATGACGCTGGTGCGGCGCTCGTAGCAGCGGGCGAGGCGGTGGAAGGCGTTCTGCCAGGCGTGGGTGCGCTCGACATGCCATCGCCGGGTGGCCTGGACCGGCGCCTTGGTCCCCTTGCGCGCGATCTGACCGCACAGCTTCCGCTCGTCGAGCACGGCACGGGACTTGTCCGAGTCGTAGCCGGCGTCGAGGTGGACGGTGATCTCGTCGGGCAACGGCCCAAGTCCCTCCAGGAGATCGAGAGTTGGCGCCAGGAGCGGCGAGTCGTGGCGGTTGGCGCCGGCCAGGACGCGGCCGAGCGGGATGCCGTAGCCATCGGTCATCCCGGACCGTTTCATGCCCTGCTTGCCCCGGTCGACGGGTGAGCGTCCGGCCGCTTCGCCGCCGCCGGGGGCCTTGGTGATGGCGCCGTCCACGGCAATCTGGTCGAGGACGAGGCCGACGACGCGGTCATAGGCCTGGAGGGCGATCTGCTTCAGGCGGGCGAACAGGCCCAGGCCGATCCACTCGTCGCGGCGGCCTCGGATCGTGGCGGCCGAGCAGGTCGAGTCCGCTATCGCCTCGTAGGAGCAACCGAACCGCAGGACTTGGAGCAGCTTGTCGAAGACGATCCGGTCGCTGATCCGGCGTCGGTGGCAGCCCAGCGGGTGGGCTGGATCGAACTGTGGCCGCTGCGGCAGCAGGGCGGCGAATTGGTCCCAGAGCGGTTCGGTCAGCCAGAATGGCAGCACAGGCACAGGTCTCCCCAATGATCACAGAGCGTCGCAACTCCATGATCAAGGAACCTGTGCCTGTCTCGTCCGCCGACTGGTCCCACCAACCGCCTATCTGCGCAGCCTCTAAATGGATGAGGTGGGGTTCCGTTTGACGGCCCTTGATGAGTCGCGAGCTACATGCTCGGAGTGCGGTACTCCGCGCCCCCGGTCCGACCGTGCGACGTGCGGCGCGACGCTCTGTGTTGAGTCCGCCCGGTTGCAGGTTGCTGCCCGCCGTGCGCGGGAGGCGGTGCGTGCTGCCGCTGGTGCTCCCCGTTGCCATCGTTGCGATGAGCCACACGGCCGTGCTGCGTGGGCGCTGTATTGCGTGCCGTGTGCTGAGGAAGTGGACGAGTCCCGGCGTGCAGAGCACAGCAAGCAGTTGGAGCAGAAGCGGCAAGAGGCCGCCCGGAAGTCGTGCCAGGGGCCGAGGTGCTCGGAGCCTGTGGGCCTGTCAGGTGGCCGGGATCGTTCCTACTGTTCGGATCGGTGCCGTCGCGCTGCCGAGCACCTGCGTAAGCGCGCCCGGACCAAGTCTGAGCCGGTGCCTTGCCGACGTTGCGGTAAGCCTGTGGTCCTCAAGTTCCGTGATGGCGTGTGCCGTTCGTGTCAGAAGGTGCAGCGCATCGTTGCGCGCCGGGTGACGCTTCAACGTCGTGTGCGTGAGGCGCATGGGGATGCCGGGTGCTTCCACTGCTCCGCAGCGCTGCCAGAGGGGGCGTGATCGACCATCTGACCCCGATATCGCGGGGCGGGCTCTCGACGGTCGCCAACATGCGTGTGGTGTGCGTGGTGTGCAATACGTCGAAGAAGGACCGGCTGTTGGACGAGTGGTCTCCGCCGCTCCTGGTGGGACGCTGACTGCCCCCAGGAGCAGGCGGTTCGGTGCTCGGCGGCTATGACGGCTGGTGGGGCGGGTACTGGCCGTCAGGCTGCCCCCGTGCACCCCTGAGGTGCCCTGGCTGGTCACGTCGACCGATCGGGGCTTTCGCGTGCCCGCCCCACAGTGGGGGTGGTGGTGGAGTGACGGTTAGAGAGCTATTTCTAGGTTCTCTTAGACATGTCTAGAGAAACCAGATTTAGAGCTTCGAGCGTCACCACGTCACCACCGGGCGGGCGGGAACGAAGCCTCGGACCGGCTCAGCCGGCGAGGGAACCAGTCTCGCTGACCCAACGGCAGAGGGGCGCGACACCGGCCCCGCCTGGGCGCCGTCGGTCGGAGAGATCCCCGGTTCGAGTCCGGGGGCGGGCGCCAAGGCGAACGACGATTATAAACCGGGTTCAAGGGGTCGTTGCAACACCGCTGGTTTGGAGCGAGAGTAGCTGATCGCCGAGGGCCTCCGCAGGAGTTCTCCAGCCGAGTGTTTTCCGCGGCCGGGTATTGAGCGCGCCGGCGACGGCTTCGAGGTCGCGGGCGGTCCAGCGGGCCAGGTCCGTGCCCTTGCTCCGCAGCGCTGCCCTTCGGGACGAGTAGCAGCGCGCCAGCGCCCAACTGCTCATTCGGGCGACCCAAGCCCCCTGGCCGTCGCGCCGCTTTGGAAAGGTCCCCATAGCGGCGCAGCATGCTGTTCGTGACCTAGCGGACACGGACAGCACTGATCGCCTTGAGGTGAGGGAGTCTTTTATGCGCATTCGATCTGCCTGTGCCATCGTCGCTCTAGCGCTGGGCGCGACCGTCCTTGGGGCGGGTACAGCTGACGCGACGGGGCCGCTGAGCGGCACCAAGGTCCGCAACTGGCAGAGCGGCTTCGTCCTTGGAGTCGCGGGCAACTCGACCGTTGGCGGCGAGGGGATCCAGTATCAGACCGACACGAACGATTTGGCTCAGAAGTGGGCTATCGATCCGGTCACCACCACGACCTTTCTTCTGCGCAACCTCAATAGTGACATGTGCATCACTGCTGTGAACAGTAACGGGGACGCGCTTCAGCAGCGTCCGTGCGACCCTCGCTGGAGTGAGCAGATCTTCTCCCTGTTGGACTCCAGCAAACCCAATCGGTACCTGCTGAAAAACCAGGACCGCGGCACATGTATGAACCCCGCCAACGTCTCTGTAGGCGCCTACGCCGTACTCGTCGACTGTGCCGCCAATGTCGGCCACGGGTACACCCAGCACTCGTTCGATGTCCGCTGACCTCACTTCAGTGCCAGGCCCCCTCTCCAGGAGGGGGCCTACTCATGTCTCCGCCAGAGATGAGGCCATAACGTCCTTTCGGGGTTAAGCCCCGCTCTGCCGAGGAGGCCCCCCGTGCCGCGAAGACCCCGCCCCCTTGCCCGATCCCCGGGTGCCCCGAGCTGGCCACTGGTGGCCGCTGTGAGCGGCACAGGCGCGAGGCTGAGGCGCAGCGAGGGACGACCGGGCAGCGCGGCTACGGGACCCGCTGGCAGCGCATCCGGAAGGCGTACATCTACGCGAACCCGTGGTGCCTGCTCTGCGGCAGGGCGTCGACCGTTGCTGACCATTTCCCGCTGTCGCGAAGGCAGTTGGTCGCTCAGGGTGTGGCGGATCCGGACGCGTGGCACAGGTTTCGGCCGTTGTGCACTGTGTGTCACAACCGTGAGACCGCGAAGAATCAGCCTGGCGGTTGGGCTGCTGAACGAGTCAAGCCCAAATCAGTGTGATCGCAGAGAACTTCGAGCCTGCCCCCAGGCGGGTGCCCCCTGCCCCTCCCGGCGCTGATCGGCAGTGAGCGGAAACTCTCGCACGGCTATTTGGACCCTTTGCGCGGACACGCTCCGTCGTCATCCCCACCCCGGGTTCGACATAATTCGGCAGCCTGGAGTGGCGAATCCGGGGTCTGACCTGGGCGGACGTGCTTGTGACCGCCTGGAGGGCGTTTCTCTAGGCGGTCGCGTTTCTGCTGGTCAGCGGGTTGCGGGCTGAAGCGCGACGACCTGCTTGGGGACGGGGATCTGCAGCTTCGCGAGCAGGTCCCGCTGAGGCTTCGTCAGGGCGGTGACCTGCTGGAACGTTCCGGTGGGGCCGGTGAAGGTGCCCAGGTGGAGGCGGTCGAGCTCGCGTCGGATGTGCGGCCAGGTGTCGCCGGTGGTGGTCTCGGTGATCCTGATCAGCAGGAGAGCGAGCCAGCACAGGACGACGTGGGCTCGGATGCGTTCTTCGAGTCGGTGGTAGACGGGCCGCAGGTCGATGATCTGCTTCATGTCGCGCCAGCCGCGCTCGACTTCCAGCAGTTGCTTGTAGCCGAGCGCGATGTCCTCGGCGCTCAGGTGAGGGTCCGAGCAGCGCAGGAGGTACTTCCCGTCGAGGTTCTCCTCAGCCTTGATCTTCGCCTGGTCGATGCGGAGCTTGCCGGCCGGGGTGGCGCGAAGGTAGCGGTTCAGGCCGGGCTTGTCGGCGATCCTGCCGCGCAGTTCGCCCCGCTTGAAGTCGCTGAGCTTGTCGGTGTCGGCGATCAAGTCGGCAAGTTGGGCGACGAGTTGTTCGCGCATGTGCCGGTCACGCTCGGCCGCTTCAGGGTTGTGGCAGATCACGAACCGGTCGGTGTCGGATATCCGCACTTCCTTGACGCGCATGTTCTCGCCGACGTCCTGGTAGCGGCCCTGCCGGGACAGGGCGGCCTGCACCTCGGGGCTCCCGGAGCGGAGCTTCTCGCCGATGATGTAGGCGTGGTCGCCCTTGCGCAGGTAGCGGCGGTTCTCGGCGGAGGAGAATCCGCGGTCGGCCACCCACACGATCTTGGAGAGGGTCCAGTCCCGCATCTCGTCCTTGACCTGCCGGATCAGGGTCTGGTCGGAGGCGTTGCCCGGCCAGCACCAGCAGCGCACCGGGATGCCGTCGCGGGTGACGGCCATGCCGATGACGATCTGCGGCAGGTCGTCGCGGGAGTCCTTCGACTTGCCGTAGGTCCGGAACCCGACCGGCTTCGCGTCGCCGCCTGCCTGGCCGTCGCCCTCCAGCCTGCGGCCGGCGTTGTCGCGGGCGACCGGCTCGTCGGGCTCCTCCAGCTCGAAGTAGGTGCTGGTGGTGTCGAAGAACAGCAGGTCCACCTCCAGGTTCAGCAGGTTCGCGACCTCGTCGAACACCTGCTTCTCCAGGTCGTCCTTGACCTCGTGCAGCCAGTCCATCGCCCGGTAGCAGGTCTGTTCGCCGGCATCGGCCAGGCCGTCGATGTGCACGTCGTTCGTGATCCAGTCCGCGGCTGCGAGCTTCGAGGACGGGGCCAGCGCGCGGTTGGCGACAAGGGCGAACAGCACCCGCTCGGTCGCGGCCATGTCCCGGCGGCGACCCCGCTTGGGCTGCCCGACTCGGCCCACGATTTGATCGATCCGCAGTCGGCGCCAGAGGTGGTCGAGTACGTAGGCGCCGCCGAACGGCACCGAGGAGACGAACTCCAGGTCGGAGGCGGCGGTCGCGGCCAGGGTGTCCCCCGGCTCCAGCAGCCTCGATAGAGACGCGACCAGGCGCTTGACCGCGTCGCGGTCCAGGTCGTCCTCGCGGCCGAAGGTGAACAGCACCTTCGGCACCGCCCGCCCCTTCACCGGGTCCCACTCGTTGTGGGCTAGGTGCAGGTACCGGACCGTCCCGGACTTGTTCTCCCGCTTCGTCGTCTTCACGTACACGACTCCAGACGATAGGCCGAAGCAGCAGGCCAGCGCAGGAGAATCAGAAAAGTCGCGTCTCTAGGCATTCTCGGGCGCCAGCACCCACCGCAGCCCGATGACCTGCACGTTCAACCCCGGAGACCCTCTAGAACCCGCGAATTACGTCGAACCCGGGCCCACGGTCTCGTCACTCGGCGTTGCGCCGAGGGGCGAAAAGGTCGAAACTCCAGCCTTTTTCCTATCTCTTCTTACTCGCGTTAGGGGGTTTAGAAAATAAGGGTTAGTTGGGCACTTTGGACCTTTGGTGCGACGGGGAGTGCGCGGACGGGGTGGGGGTGACCCTGGCGCGGGGGCGCCGGGGATCGTTGAGGTGCTGGGTCCCGCTGCCCGTACGGGTCTGGGGGCACACCGGGGGTGGGTCGAACTCTGGGCATGAGGCACTGAGGGACCCGGCCCCCGGGGGTGCGCACGTCGTCGCGAAACAGAGACCCGGGGGTATGCCTGGAGGCATCGTGACGGTGGGTCACCTTCGGAAGGCTTCTCAGAAACGATGGTTTGTGAGACGGTCGGCGAACGGGCCTCGGAAGAGATGGTTAGGCGTTCAAAACCCGTCTCAAAACCTGCCTGAAACCCCTGGTGTTGTGAGACGAGTTCTGAGACGATCTGGGCATGGCGACGAACAAGACCACCGGCCACCTGATCGGCTACGCGCGAGTCTCCACCGACGACCAGGAGGCGCAGCTTCAGCGTGACGCGCTGCGGGAAGCAGGCTGCTCCCGGATCTTCACGGACAAGGCGAGCGGGAAGAGCACGGACCGTCCGGAGCTTGCAGCCGTGCTGGACTACGTCCGCCCCGGGGACACGCTGTGCGTGTGGAAGCTGGACCGGTTCGCCCGCTCGCTGATCGACCTCGTGACGATGGTGGACGCGCTGTCGGTCCGGGGGATCGGGTTCAAGGTGCTGACGGGGGCCCTTGCGAGCATCGACCCGAACACGCCGGATGGACGGCTCATGCTTCAAGTTGTGGGTGCCATGGCCGAGTTCGAGCGGTCGCTGATCAAGGAGCGCACACAGGCGGGGTTGAACGCCGCGAAGGCGCAGGGCCGGACCGGCGGCCGTCCGGCTGTGATGGACGCTGACAAGCTGACGATAGCCCGTGCCCGCCGTGCCAAGGGGGAGAGCGTGACCGCGATTGCGAAGGCGCTGGGCGTTTCCCGCGCGACGCTGTACCGGGCCCTCGGGGATGACAAGTAGCCGCCCCTGCAAGCCCTCTGAGAGCCGTCTGCCCCGCTGTGGGTGGGCGGCTCTTCGCCTGTCTCTGGTGCCGGGGCGTAGCCGCTGTGAAAGCTCGGCGCGGTGCCGCTCGGCGTTCCCGGCCCCAACTCGCCGCACGCGCCCTGGGTGTGATCCATTTTTTAGCCCAAGCTCTCCACCGGCCGGGCGTACTCTCACCTCCATGGCGAGCGAGCATCTTGGGGAGCGCTTGGCGCGGCTCCGCCGACTGGCTGACCTGACCCAGGAAGGGTTAGCGGCGAAGTCGGGCGTATCGGTGGATGTCGTTAAGAAGCTGGAGCAGCGACGCAAGCACTCTGCTCGGTTGCCGACGCTGCATGCCTTGGCGAAGGGTCTCGGGGTGGAGGTGACGGCGCTGCTCGGGGACCCGCCCGCTGTGCCGTCCACGGGGGACGCGGAACCGCCTGAGCTGGTCGCGGTGCGCCGGGCCATCATGCCGCCGTTGTTTGCTCCACCGCCGACGCCGGACGGGGCTGACGCTCTGTCCCTGCCCTTGCTCCGTGCAGAGATCGCGGAAGCCTGGACCCTCTACCACGCCGCCGACTTCGGCAGGGTCATGGAGCTGCTTCCCGGGATCATCGCGGATGCCCGGCTTGCGGCTGCTGTCGGCACAGGCCGTGACAGGCTGGCCGGCCAGCATGCCCTGGGCAAGGCACTGCAACTCGGTGGCCACCTCGCAATCCGACTGGGCAAGACCGACCTGGGGCTGTCCAGTCTGGAGCGCGCCATAGGTGCTGCCGACTCGTCCGAGGACCCGCTGTTGCCCGCGATGATCTGCAACTCGGTGGCCTGGGCGTACCAGCGTCAGAACCGATTGGACGACGCGCAAGCCTTGGCGGTACACGCTGCGGACGGGGTGGAGCGGGACCACGTGACCAGCGCTGAGGGGTTGCGGGTCTGGGGCGGCTTGGTCATGTCTGTCGGCGGCGGCTGAACCGTGACCCACTTTGGGCGTTTGAGTTCTGACCCTTTTATGCCCTTTTGCGTCGTCGGTGGTCTTCTTGTTCAGTCGTTGTCGGTGGTGCGAACGCGGCCGAGTTCGCGGCCCCGCATGCGGTAGGACTCGCCTTTGAGGGAGTGGACCTCGGCGTGGTGGACGAGCCGGTCGATCATGGCGGCGGCGACGGTCTCGTCGCCGAAGACCTCTCCCCAACGTCCGAACGGCTTGTTCGAGGTGACGATCACGCTGGCCCTCTCGTAGCGGTTCGAGATCAGCTGGAAGAACAGGTTCGCGGCCTCGGCCTCGAACGGGATGTAGCCGACCTCATCGATCACGATCAGCGGGTAGCGGCCGAGTTTGACGAGTTCGTCCTGGAGTCGTCCGGCCTGGTGGGCGGCGGCCAGGCGGTCGACCCACTGGGCGGCGGTGGCGAACGCGACCCGGTGGCCTGCCTGGCAGGCCCGGATGGCGAGCCCGGTGGCCAGGTGGGTCTTGCCGGTGCCCGGCGGGCCGAGGAAGACGGCGTTCTCCTTGGCCGCTATGAAGTCCAATGTTGCCAGGTGGGCGAGTTGTTGGCGCGTCAGGCCGCGCAGATGGGTGCGGTCGAGTTCCTCGATGGTCTTGATCGCGGGGAAGCGGGCGGCGCGGATGCGGCCCTCGCCGCCGTGGGAGTCTCGGGCGGCCACCTCGCGCTGCAGGCAGGCGACCAGGAACTCCAGGTGGGTCCAGGACTCGGCCTGAGCGCGTTCGGCCAGGCGCTCGGCGGCGTCCAGCAGCGCGGGCGCCTTCATCACACGGGCATAGAAGGCCAGGTCGGCGGAGGTCTGCCGACCGGTTCGGGCCGCCTGGCCGTCGGGCCCGGGGGCTGTCGCGTCGGTCGTGGCGGCGGTGGTGGTGCGGGGCATCAGGTGTCCTCCTTTCCGGCTCCGCCCTCGATGAGGGTGAACATGCGGTCGTAGGTGGCCAGTTCGCGTTGCTCGACGTCGATGCCGAGGCCGTCGGGGTCCAGAAGGGTGGCGGCGCGGGCGGCTTGCGCTCGGGCTGCCTGCTGGTAGATGACCTCACCGCGCAGGGTCTGGGCCGCCGCGGCGTGCTCGGGGTCGGTGATCGACTGGTGTTTGGCCCAGCAGCGGGTGTGGCGGGCCACGATGTCGTTGCCGGCGATGACGGTGACCTGCTCGTTGTCGGCACGGACCATCACCGTCTTGCCGATAGCGCGGGGGTGGACGGAGTAGTCGTTGGTGTCCACGCGGATGTAGTGGTCGCGGCCGATGCGGGTGTGGAAGCGCCACCAATGCGGTGGGGAGACGGGCGGGATGGTGAGCATCGCGGCCCGGTCCGCCTCCCAGCGGTCCACCGGCCGGGCGTCGATCGAACGGTGCTGGCGCCGGTTGGCGATCTGCAGCCAGGCGGTCAGCTGGCGGTTGAAGTCGTCCGGGCCGGTGAAGGTGCGGCCGGGCAGGAAGCTGGTCTCCAGGTAGCCGTTGGCGCGCTCGACCAGGCCCTTCGCCTCCGGGTCGCGTGGCCGGCACAGATGGATCCTGACCGCGAGCAGGCCGGCGAACGCGGCGAACTCGCTGGTCAGTTTTCCTTTGCCGACACCCGGCTCGTTGTCCCAGACCAGCATTTTCGGGACAGCTCCCCAGCCGCCGGCGAGCAGGCGCCAGTGGCCGTCGATCAGGTCGCCGGTGTGCCTGGAGGGCAGCATCCGCGCGGTGATCACCCGCGAGTATCCGGACACGATCACCAGGACCGGGGGCCGGCCGCACTGGCCGTAGCCGAGCGGGATGTCCACCGGCGGGAACCACAGGTCGCACTGGGCGAGTTCGCCCGGCTGGTAGACCGTGCGGGAGACCGGATCGACGGGCAGGTAGGCCGGTCGCAGCTCGCGCACGCGTTCCTTGAGGATCGTCAGCCCGCGCTGCCAGCCGATCCGCTCGGCGATCACCGTGGCGGGCATCGTCGGGGTCTGCTTGAGCAACTCGCGGATGGCCGGCTCGACCGCGTCCACGGCCGATCCTTTCAGCGGGCGTTGGTAGACCGGCGGCCGGTCGGTGGCCAGGGCTCGCTTCACCGTGTTCTTCGAGATGCCCATGTGGCGGGCGATTGCCCGGATCGGCATCTCCTCGGCCCGGTGCAGTCGGCGGATCTCAGCCCAGTCCTCCACGGGAATCACCCTCTCCTCCTGACCCTCGATGGGGATCAGGATGATCAGACGATTACAAGAAGGGTCGGATTTGCTCCGGTGGGTCCCGATTCATCCGCCGTTCAGCGGTCACAATTGGCCCGTCGCTGAGAATGTCGGCGGCGACCAGCACGGCGCGCAGCGGTGACTACGACGGCGCGTCCGACATGATGCTGACTGCTGAGGAGGCAACGGCGCGGCTCGCCCGGATGTCTGCCCCTGCCGACGGTCGGATGGTGAGCGTCTTCAGTCGGTCTTCCGTGCGAATCGAGCGGGTACGCCTTGCTGTCCAGCATGCTCGCCCGGATGAGGCGCTGGTTCTGGCCCGGGGTATCCGGCTCAGCGCTGACACTCCGCCGTCGTGGCGCACGTGGCTGCTCCTGGACGTGGCGCGAGCGTACGCTGACATGGGCGACGCTGCCGGGGCCGTGGCAACCCTTGAGCGTCTTCAGCGGGTCGCTCCGGGCTGGATGCGGCATCACACGCTGGCCGTGGCGATCGTCTCCGATCTGTGGTCGGGTCCCGCAAGGCCTCCGGGCTTGCGGAGGCTGGCGCGGCTTCTGGGCGTCACGGATTAGCGTGCAGAAGTAGGACGTTCCGTCCCTGTTGGTGTTGCTCCCGTGACGGGAGCCTCTTCGTGTCGATACGGAGAGGAGCCGTGCCAGTGACGGAGCAGCGTAAACAGGTTCTCCCACCCAAGGGCTGGCGCCCCCTGGATGATTACGACCCGCAGTACTTCGAGAGGTTGCGGGGCAACGGCCGTGGCACGCCCAAGGATTGGGCGTTCTGCTCATGCGACAACAAGCGATGCCCGGACAGCGGGAAGGCCGACGGCAGTGCGATGGCCCCAATGCTCGGCCGCTCTGTTCCCCTCGCGGTGGTGGCCAGTTGTGACTGACGTTCCCAATCCCGAGGACGACCAGGAGCAGCCCCAGCAGCCCGTTGAGCGCCCGCTGGAGCCCGTGTCGGAGTCGGACACCATGCGCCAGCTTCGAGAGGCCGCAAGGGCAGCCACCGCCCGTTCCCTGCAAGAGTTCTACGTCGCGGAGGGGCTGCAATGGCCGTGAACCGCAACAGGCCACCGTTCGGCTGCTTCGACGCCCACCCACCCCGCGACGCGTACCGAACGGCAGAGCCGAAGCGGCCTGCCGACACAGCGGCGGGGGAGGGGCAATGAGCGGCGAAGTAGTCCTGAAGAAGCGCCGGTTCTTCAGATTCGTGGATTGGACTCTTCGGCGGGCCGACCAGGAACCCGACACACCTCGGACCACGCACCGCTTCGTGTGCCTCAGTGAGGACGAGGAAGGCACTCGGTGCGGTGCTGTGGGGCCGATCGAAGAGAACTTCGAGCAAGCGCAGGGGTGGCCCTTCAAGCACGTGAAGGACGAACCGGGCCACCGCACCTTCGGCCATGTGCCGGTGATCGCGTGGATCATCTCACCGAAGGAAGAACCCAGCTGAACACCGAAGTTCCCGACAGCGTAGGCGCGTTGGGGGATCTGTCGAAGTCACCTCCGTCCGCTCAGTGCGTGGAGTTGGCGGAGACCATCGGCAGGATCCTGAACCGAAGGCCGTGGATCGCTCCGCGCCCCGCCGGATGGCAGGTCTACTGCATATACGAGGGTGAACACATCACCGGCAAGACGCACTGGGATTTGTCGGTGGCCATCTGGCCCTACACCATCCCGGGTACCACCTGGCGGTGCTCGGAGCGGCAGCACGCTGTGAGGATCAGGATTTCTGTCCATGTTCCTGCGGTACCTGTGTACCGGCCGCACATGAGGCACCCGCGCCTGCTCCCTGGCCTGTAGGTGCACCAAGCCGCCCCGCCCATGCGTGCCCACCCCCCGTGGCGCATGGGCGGGGCTCTCCGTGTGCCCAGTATCTGGTGGATGGTCGCTGGCTGATGCCGCGTGAGCGTACCGGTCGGCTGGTCATCGGATGGGCCGCTCTACGGGGATGTCACGCTAGTATGCGCATCAGGCTTGATCGCATGGACGATGAGCGGTCCGTCGTTCACGCTGTGAAACCTCCGTAGGTCCGGTCGCAGACTTTCCAGTGTCCCGCACTCGGGGCAAAGCACGTGACCCGTGCCGCGGGCTCTCGTTGAGCCGGGCATGAAGACGCCGAAGCGGGTTCTCTCCGCCGTTGTCCTGTCCGGTGCCGCCCTCGCGGCCACTGCCACGCCCGCGCACGCCCTGGCCGGGCTCGGCGAGACCGGCGGGCCTTTCACCTACCTGGGGCTCGGGGCGGCCAGCCTGATCAGCGGCCAGGACGTCTCGCTGCCGGACACCAACAAGATCGTGCAGCAGGCCAAGGAGCAGCACGCCAAGGACCTGGCGGCCAAGGGGCAGCAGCAGCCGCAGCCGGGGCACTGAGACCGAGTGGCAACAGGGCCGCGGCGTAGCCTGCCGGCGGCCCTCGACCGGCCGCGGGTCCCGCGGCCGGTTCAGTCGTTGTCGTCCACCTCGGCGACGCCCGTGATGCGGTGCAGGGCGAAGGTGCGTACCTCGTCCGTGAGGTGGTCGTACGCGGTCACGAAGCCGCCCTCGACCTTGACCGGGTCGACGACGCGCTGGGAGGCCAGTCCCTCCGCGTTGATGTAGCCGATCCACATCCGCTCGCCGAGCAGGACGGCCGTCTGCAGGGCGGCGAGCGTGTCGGCGGCGGCGGTGCGGGGGAGCTGGCGCAGATCGGTGCGGGCCGGTCCGGTCTGCTGCGGTGTGGCGGCGGGACCGGCCACCGTCTCCTTGCGGACGGCGGTGGCCGCCCGGTCGCCCGCGCGCACCGCCTTGATCGCCGCGCCCAGCAGGACGTCGTCCGGGCGGGGCGGTCCGTCGGGGACCGGCGCCGGTGCGCTCCTCGGCGGGGTGCGGTGGCTGTCGGGGCGGGTGACCAGCACATCGCCCTCGGCGGACTCCGCGGCCGGCGCCAGGCCCATGCCGCGCAGCACCGAGAGCAGGGTCTCGGGCGGTGCCTGGGCGGCCAGCACGGTCGGCGCGAGCAGTCGCAGCCGCAGCTCGGCGGCCCGCCGGTCGGCGAGCACCTCGGCCAGCAGCGCGGTGTCGTCGCAGCGCAGGTACGAGGAGGCGGCGCCCACCCTCAGGACGCCGTGCCTGCGGGCGACGTCGTCGATCAGGTAGGTCAGCGGCTGCGGGACGCCGGTCCTGGAGTGCTGCCCCAGGAAGGCGTGCAGGTCGGAGGCGGTGCGTCCGGCGTCCAGCGCCCGCCGTACCGACTCGGTGGTGAAGCGGTAGACCGTGGCGCCGCCCTTGGACTCGACGTCCGCGCAGAGGGCCAGCGCCTGGGCGAGCGGAGTGAGCAGCGGTCCGGGGGCGATCGCGGTGAGGTCGGGCTGCAGGATCACATGGTCGAGCGGCTGCGGCAGCAGCGGGGCGAGGACCGGTACCGGGTCGCCGCCGTCCAGCAGGGGACGGGCCACCGCGGCGAGCGCGCCGCGGCCGGTGAGGCCGAGCAGTTCGGCCTCCTCCAGGGTGAACTCCACCAGGTGGTCGCGGAGTTCGCGGTTGTCCTGCTGCAGCGGGCCGCCGCGCAGCGGGCGCTGCCAGCGCAGTGCGGGCAGCAGCGCGTCGGCGTCGGCGGTGCCGCCGGGGGGCAGCGTGGCCAGCAGGGTGAGCGTGGCGCGGCGGACCGACGGGGCGAGGGTGCGGTCCAGTTCGGGGCCGAGTACGGCCCGGGCCTTGCCCCTGCCGTCGGGGGTGCCGGCGAGCCGGCCCACCCGGGTCGCGGCGAGCCAGCCGCGGGCGAGCAGCGCCCAGCGTTCGGCGACGGGCTGCTGCAGCCAGGTGTCGTACGCCGGGGTGGGCGCCCAGCGCTCGTCCGCCTCGCCGTCCGGGGCCAGCAGCCCTGCGGCGTAGGCGAGTTCGAGCCAGAAGGCGGCGGTGGGCTCGGGGCACTCCAGGGTGAGCGCGGCCCGCTTGAGGTCGCGTACGCCGAGTCCGCCGGCGCGCAGGCCCGCGGGCGGTTGCAGGCCCCAGGCGTCCAGCAGCTCCTCGACGGTGCGGACGGCGGTGTACGCCTGCCCGGCGGCGGCGCCGTCCACAGCCTGTGGATCGCGCTCAGGGCCCGGCACCGGCACGGGCGCGGCCGGCTCGACCGTACGGTGGCTGCGGCCGCCGCGCAGGTGCAGTGCCAGCTCGCGGGGGAGCCCCACCGAACCGGGACCGGACGGCAGCAGCAGCCCGCGCGCCAGCAGCCACTCGACCGGGCTGCGGGCCTCCTCGGCGGTCACCTGGCGGGCGGCGTCCGGGACGGTGCCGGTGGGCGGGCCCCAGACCAGCTTCTCCAGCAGCACCAGCGCCGCTTCCGGGGCCGTGGCGAGCAGCGCGGCACAGCGCTTGCGGTCGGCGAGCAGCCCGGTGAGTGCGGCCACGGCGGTGACCGGGTCCGGGGTCGGCGGCAGTCCGGCGCCGGCCAGCAGCTGCTGGAGCCGGGCCGGGGACATCCCGATCGTCGCCTCGGCGAGGGTGGGCCCCAGGCCGGTGCGGCCCGGGTTGTTCGCGCTGGGCACGAGCGCCTCGCGGACGGCGATCACCAGTCGCAGCGCGGAGTCCGGGCCCCAGAGCAGGGCCTGGCTGCGCAGGGTGGCCAGCGCGGCGGGCAGGGCGGCGGTGACCGCGGCACGGTCGGCCGCCGTCGCCTGGGGGTGCGGCCTGACCCGGGCCGGGCCGGCCAGCAGATTGCGGACGGTGGCCTCGGAACTGCCGTCGGGGGCGGCTGCCAGGGCCTCGGCGACCTGCAGGGTGAACCGGTCCAGGCGCTCCAGCGCGCGCAGTGCGGAGGCCCGGCTGGAGAGCCGGGCGGCCAGCTGCGTGAGGTCGCTCGGCACCGGGTTCAGCAGGTCGGGGCGGGCCCGCAGCAGCTCGGCCAGCGCCTCGTCGCTGCGGGCGCGGAGCTCCTCGGCGAGCGTACGGGGTGCGGCGGCGGTCCGGCCGGGGCGCGGGGCGCGCTGCGATGCGGTCATCCGAATCAGCTTAGTCTGCACCTCTTGGAGCGCGTCCCCGAGTGGACGCGCGGACCCGGTCGGCGAGCCGCAACGCGCCCCCGGGGCACGGGCAGTGGCGGGACTCCGGGCACACCGCGGGCGGGCGGCGACCCGCCGGGGGCGCGCGGGAAGGCGCGCACGGCCGCGGCGGGCTTCTCGCGTACCTCGGGGCGCCGCACCTCGTCGCCGGCACCGCAGCCGCCCCGCAGGGCTCCCCGCGCCCGCCGGGAGACACCGGCCGTTGCCGGTTCCGGCGCTCCCGCGGCGGGTGGGCTCCTCGGGCTTCTCACGGTGCGGGGCTCGCGTGGGTACTCGGGGAGTGGGTACCGTCGGCGGTCGGCGGCACGGCTACACGAGGCAGGGTGGCGGGGCGATGGCGGACGGGCGCGAGGGTGGCCGTGCGGGCGGCGAGTGGTGGCGGGTGGACGGGCCGTGGCGGGTCCTCGGTCAGTCGGATCCGCAGCGCGGGGGCTCCGCGCCCGAGTCGGAGAGCGTGTACGCGCCCGAGGTGCCGGAGCAGCCCCCGGCCCCGGCTTCCGTACCGCTGACCAAGCCCGCCGCGGCGGCGGGCACGCCCCCGGAGGGCGAGTCGGTTTCGCGCCCCAGGCGGATCGTCTCGGGCCCCGGGCTGAGCGCGGCCGACTTCCCCGGCTGGGACAGTGTCACCTTCGACTTCGGCAGCGCCGAGCCCCCGGCCGCGCCGGCCGTCCCCGACCAGCGCAAGGAGGCGGACTCCGGCGGTACCGAGTCCGCCCCCGACGGCACCCCTTCCGCCGCCCCCGCCGGTCAACCGCCGCGCGCCGCGGCCTTCCTGGCCGGCCGCCGCCCGTCAGCGCTGCTGCTGATCGCCGCGATCCTCCTGCTCGCTGGAGCGGCGACCGGGCAGATCCTGGTCATGCTGATCGGCTGGGCGGCCGCGTACCTCTCCGCCAGACTGGGCGATCTCACCAAGAAGTTCGCGGTCTTCGGCATCCCGCTGATCACCATGACCGCCTACACGGTCTGGATCTGGGGCCGGGCGAAGGGCCGTTGGGGCTCCCCGGTCGCGCCGGAGCAGCTCAACCACGAGGCCTGGGCGTCCGCGCCGAGCGTGCTGCGCCTGGCGGCGGTCCTCTCGGCGCTCTTCCTGCTGGCCCTCAACCTCCGCCGCGACCGGAAGGGTTGACCGGCCGCCGGTCACCCGCCGAGGAAGCGCTGGAGTTCGGCGAGCACGAGGTTGGCGCCGGTGTAGCCGATGCCCTCGAACCAGAGCTGGTCGTCCACCGGGAAGGCCCTGTGCGCCTTGACCGCGCCCAGCGCCTGCCAGCCGCCGCTCGCGAGTACGGCCGCGGTCCCGGCCTTCGCCGGATCGCCGTACGTGGAGTAGAGCAGCAGGTCGCCGTCGGCCTTGGCGATCTGGTCCGGCGGTACCTCGACGTCGAACTGGTCGACGTTCTGCGGATCGGGCCGCCCGAGGCCGAGGTCGGCGAGCAGCGTGCCGATGAAGTTCTGCCTGCCGTACAGCCGTACGTTGGGCGAGCCCTCGACGAAGCGGACGATACTGACCCGCTTCCCGGCGGAGCCCGCCTCGGCGATGGCCTGCGAGGCCTGGGCGACGTGCCGGCCGTACGCGGCGACGACCGCGGCGGCCTGCTCCTGGCGGCCGAGCGCCTGGGCGTGCAGCTGGAAGTCGGCCTTCCAGGGGTAGCCGGTGGTCTGGGTGAGCACGGTGGGCGCGATCCGGCTCAGGGTGTCGTAGTGGGCGCCGTCGCGGGTCTGGTTGCCGAGGATCAGCTGGGGGGTGAGCGCGGCGATCCTGGCGGGGTCGGGGTTGCCGACGGTGCCGACGGAGGCGATCTTCGTGAGCCAGGAGGCGGGCCAGTAGCCGGGCAGGCCGCGGTCGGCGGGGGCGCGGGCGGCGCCGACGGGGCTGATGCCCAGGGTGATCGCCGAGTCGAGCTCGGCGGTGTCCAGGGTGACCACCCGGACCGGCGAGCCGGGGACCACCACCGTGCCGGTGGCGGCGGTGACGGTGGTGCTGGGCATCGGACGCGGACTCGGCGGCCCGGTCTCGGGGAGGGTGGGCGACTGGCCGGACGGCAGCCCGGGCGAGGCGCTCCTGTGCGCCGGACCGCCGGACGGGGAGGTGCACCCGGCGAGCGCCTCCGAACCGAGCGCGGCCAGCCCGAGCAGGGCGCTGCGGCGGGAGAGCTGACGCGGCATCGGACGCTCCTCGCGGGCTGTGGTCGCGGACGTGCGGCCCCGGCGGATGATCGCGAAGGCCGCCCGCCCAGTATGTCCGAATTGCCGTACTGTCCGGGCCTCGGCGCCGCGGGCGCGCCCGGGAGCCGCCGCACCGGGGCCGGTGGAGCCTCCCGGTCGCCCGAGCGGCCCGGGGTGCGGCGGCGGCCCGCATACCCTGGTCCCCATGGTTCTCACCGTCGGCTTCGACCTGGACATGACCCTGCTCGACACCCGGCCCGGCATCAAGGCGGCCTACCGGGCCCTCTCCGACGCCACCGGCACCTGGATCGACAGCGACCTGGCGGTCACCCGGCTGGGACCGCCGCTCGAACGCGAGCTGGCGAACTGGTTCCCGGCCGAGCACGTGGCCGAGATGGTGATCCGCTACCGGGCGCTCTATCCCGAGTACGCGGTGCCCGGCACCCTGGTGCTGCCCGGTGCCCGCGAGTCGTTCGACGCGGTCCGCGCCCGGGGCGGCCGGGTCGCCGTGATCACCGGGAAGTACGAGCCGAACGCCCGGCTCCAGCTGGACCACGTCGGCCTCGACCCGGACATCGTGGTCGGCGACACCTGGGCCGAGGGCAAGGGCGACGCCCTGCGGGAACACGGCGCGGCCGTGTACGTGGGCGACCACCTCGGCGACATCCGGGGCGCACGGGCCGCCGACGCGGTCGCGATCGGCGTGGCCACCGGGCCGTACGGCCGGGCGGAACTGCACGAGGCGGGCGCGGACGTGGTGCTCGCCGACCTGACGGAGTTCCCGGCCTGGCTCGCGTCCTACCGGTAAGCCCTCCGCTGGGCCGTGGGCCGGGGCACCGCCCCGGGGGCGGGTCGGCGGCGCGACCCGTGCGCGCCCCCGGACCCGCCGTACGGCTAGGCCGCGGCGCGGCGGCGCTGGGCGCGGGCCGAGCGGAGCAGCCCGCAGAGCGCGAGCAGGAAGCCGGCCGGCATCAGCATGCAGACCCAGTACGCGATGCTCGGGAACCGCGGCAGGTCGAAGAAGAGCGGGACGAAGGTCACGATGGTGGCGATCGATCCGACGAGGAAGACGATCGAGCCGGCCCGGACCAGCCCGTCGCCGGGGCTCTTGGTGCTGCTCATGCCCGTTCCTCCAGCTGGGTCCGGCTCTGACGCCCGCGTCGACGCGGTACCGACGGTCCAGTGTCGCAGACCCCATACACCCCCGCCGATCGGCGGGGGTAGGCTCACCCCTGGCGCTCAGGTCTCCCAGGGAACTCTCAGGCACCCTAGGAGGATGTCGGTCTTCCGACGGGAGTCTCCCCGGGCGAAGGCCGGTGCCGTGAAGGCAACGGTGAAGCATGGCCGGCGGTGGAGCAGGGCCAACGGGTGGAGCAGGGGCGTAACTAGGCATGGGTCTGACCAGTCACAAGGTGCTGGCGCTGTCCGCGCTGATCTCGATTCTGATGGTCGCCGGCACGGTCTGGGTGTGGCCCCGGCTCGCCAAGCGCTCCGTGTCGGCGGTCTTCGGCCGGCTCGGCACCATCCTGGGCACGCAGCTCGCGGTGATGTGCACGCTCGGCCTGGTCGCCAACAACTACTTCGCCTTCTACAGCAGTTGGGCCGACCTGCTGGGCACCGGCAAGGACGGCCCGGTGACCATCCAGAACGCGCTCGGCAAGGACCGCCCCGCCGTCCAGCAGATCTCCAGCGAGAACGTGCGCGGCGCCAACACCGTCGGCCGTGACCCGGCGGTGGTCGGCAAGCTGGAGAAGATCCGCATCCCGGGTGCCAGCACCGGCCTGTCCACCGACGGCTACGTCTACTTGCCGCCGCAGTACTTCCAGGCGGACTTCAAGGACAAGAAGTTCCCGGCGGCGATCGCGATCACCGGCTTCCCCGGCGACGCCAAGAACCTGATCACCAAGCTGAACTACCCCTCCACCGAGCTGCAGCTCATCAAGGAGGGCAAGACCAACCCGACCATCCTGATCATGATGCGGCCGTCCCCGGCGATGCCGCGCGACACCGAGTGCGAGGACATCCCGGACAGCACGCAGTCCGAGACCTACTTCGCCAAGGACGTCCCGCAGGCCATCCGCGACTCCTACCGGGTCGCCGACGGCCCCGGCGGCTTCGGGGTGATCGGCAACTCCACCGGCGGCTACTGCGCGCTCAAGCTGGCGATGAAGCACCCGGACGTGTTCGCCGCCGCCGTCTCGCTCTCCGGCTACTACAAGGCCGCCGAGGACGCCACCACCGGTGACCTGTTCGCCGGCAGCCAGGACCGCCGCAACCAGGCCAACCTGGGCTGGCGGCTGGCCAACCTGCCCAAGCCGAAGGTCTCGCTGCTGGTCGGCGGGCCCAAGGAGGGCGACGGGAAGTACTACGCGGACACCAAGAAGTTCATCAAGGCGGCCAAGGGCAGCGAGACCAAGGTCGCCTCGATCACCCTGGACACCGGCGGCCACAACTTCAACACCTGGAACCGGATGCTCCCCGCCTCGCTGGGCTGGCTGGGAGAGCACCTCACCGCCCCCACCGCGGCCCCGGGCGGCAACGCCGCCTGAGTCCTCCGGCCCCCGGCGCTCCTCCGACGTCCGGACGCCCCGTCACTGCATGCAGTTCCCCGGGAACTGGGAGTTTTGGAAGCCCGTTGACCAGGGTATGCAGCCAACGCACGGGGCCGTCCGGACGTCCCGCTTTCCCGATGGGGGTGTGAGCCATGGACAGCGCTATGCCGCGCCCCGGCAGCACCAGGCCCGGGGTGGCGGCCGGGGCCTCAGCGGCGCACGCACCATCCGCGCACGGATCCCCGGAGCAGGGCCCCAAGCGAGTGTCCGGCCCACGGTGAGCGGTTGAACCGCTGACGGATCATTAGTCTGCAGACCGAGTCCGGCCCTTCCGTCCATGCGGTCGGCTCGCCATCCACCCGGCGGTCCGCGGCCCTCGTGCCGAGATCGCCCCGCACCCACACCGAGGACTTTTCGAGATGCCCACCGGCCAGGTCAAGTGGTTCAACGAGACGAAGGGGTTCGGCTTCCTGTCGCGCGATGACGGCGGGGACGTCTTCGTCCACACCAAGGCGCTGCCCGCCGGGGTCACCTCGCTCCGGCCCGGTCAGCGGGTCGAGTTCGGTGTCGTCGCCGGCCACCGGGGCGACCAGGCGATGGCCGTCACCCTGCTGGAGGCGCTGCCTTCGGTGGCCGCCGCCCAGCGCCGCAGCGCGGACGACATGGCGCCGATCGTGCAGGACCTGATCACCACGCTGGACGCGGTCCTGCCCGGGCTGCAGCGAGGCCGCTACCCCGCGAAGCCCGCGGGGCAGAAGCTCGCGGTGCTGCTGCGGGCGGTCGCCGACCAGTTCGACATCTGACGTCCGGGCACCGGGCGCGCGGAGCCGGCCACGCGGGCTGGACGCGGCCCGGCGAGCGGGCGAAGGCGCGGGGAACCGCACGGGAGACCGACCGCGAAGCCGCGCGGTCTCCCGTGCGGTTTCCCGTGCCCGGGGTGCCGCCCGCCGGGGCGTCTCAGAAGTCGAGCGCGCCCGGGTCGACCGCGGGTACCAGCCCCTCGGCGGCGGCCCGGGTGAGCAGGCCGCGCACGGCCGCGTAGCCGGCCTCGCCGAGGTCGGCGGTGAACTCGTTGACGTAGAGCGCGATGTGCTGGTCCGCGACGTCCGGGTCCATCTCCTGGGCGTGCGCCAGCACGTACCGGCGGGAGGCCGACGGGTCCTGCCAGGCCAGTTCGACCGAGGTGCGGACGGCTGCGGCGAGCTCGCGCAGCCGCTCGGCGCCGAGCGAGCGCCGGGCGATGATCGCGCCCAGCGGGATCGGCAGACCGGTGTCCTGCTCCCAGGCCTCGCCCATGTCGGCCAGCTTGTGCAGGCCGTACTGCTGGTAGGTGAACCGGGCCTCGTGGATCACCAGACCGGCGTCCACCCGCCCGTCCCGGACGGCGGGCATGATCTCGTGGAACGGCAGCACCACGATCTCCCCGAACCCGCCCGGCACCGCCTTGGCGGCCCAGAGCCGGAACAGCAGGTATGCCGTGGAGCGCTCGCTCGGCACCGCGACCCGGCGGCCGGTCAGGTCCGTCCCGGGCTCCCGGGTGAGCACCAGCGGGCCGCAGCCCCGGCCCAGCGCGCCGCCGCAGGGCAGCAGCGCGTACTCGTCCAGCACCCAGGGCAGCTGGCCGTAGCTGATCTTCAGAACGTCCAGCTCCCCGCGCTCGGCGAGGCCGTTGGTGATGTCGATGTCCGCGAAGGTCACTTCGGGGGCCGCCGCGCCCGGGACCAGGCCGTGGGCCCAGGCGTGGAAGACGAAGGTGTCGTTCGGGCAGGGGGAGTAGGCGATTTGCAGCGGCTCAGCCATGTCCGGCCTCCTGGAGCAGTTCAGGGTACGGAAGGTGGGCGAAGGCCCGTTCCAGCGCGCCGAGCGCCTCGCCGATGCGCCAGGCGGAGCGGTCGCGCGGGCCGACGGTGTTGGAGACGGTCCGCAGCTCGAACACCGGCACCCCGTGCCGGGCGGCGGCCTCGGCGACCCCGAACCCCTCCATCGCCTCGGCCAGCGCGCGCGGATGGCGGGCGGTCAGCTCGGCGGTCCGCTCGGCGCTGCCGGTGACGGTGGAGACGGTCAGTACGGTGCCGCGGGCGGCGCCCAGGGCCTCGGCGGCGCAGCGGACGGCGGCCGGTACCGGGGTGTGGCGGACGCTGCCGAAGCCCAGCTCGGCGACGTCCAGGAAACCCTCGGGGGTCTGCGCGCCCAGGTCGGCGGCGAGGATCTCGTCGGCGACCACCACGGATCCGATCGGCGCGTGCGGGGCGAAACCGCCCGCGATCCCGGCCGAGACCACCAGTTCGTAGCGGTGCAGCCAGGGCAGGCTCGCGGTGGCGGCGGCCACCGCCGCCGGGCCGACGCCGCCTGCCAGGACGTCCACCGGCACACCGCAGGCGTGCCGGGCGCGGTGCAGCTCACCGCCGGGGACGGGGACCGGCACGGCGCTGCCGCCGAGCCCGCGCAGCACGGCCTCGGCCTCGGCGGGAACGGCGACGACGACGAGCAGCCGGGCGGCCTGGGCCGCGGGCTGCTCGCCGTCGAGCGGACGCCGTGTCACTGCGCGGTGGGGACGAAGTCCTTGTTCTTGAGGTCGAAGAACCAGGCGGCGATGATGTCGCCGGTCTTCGCGTCGTTCTCGACCACGGTGACCCGGGTGTTCGCGGAGCTGGTGGAGAGCAGCGTGGAGGCGGGCTGCAGACCGGAGAAGGTCGAGCCGGTGCGCAGCGAGGCGAGCTGGGCCTGGCCCTGGCCGCCGTCGGTCGCGGCCCACCAGCCGGTGTCGGCGACGCCGGGGTCGACACCGACGCCGATCCGGTCGCCGTTCGTCACGTCGGACGAGGGCAGGGTGCCCTCGTCACCGGCCTTCTTGGCGTCGGCCTGGCACTTGGCGATGGCGTCCTTGTTCAGCGGCTTGCCGTCGTTGTAGCAGGTCGGCCCGGCGTGGATGGAGGACCGGCCGACCACCAGGGTGGCCAGCGGGTGCTCGGGCTGACCCTGGTTGCTGGCGTATGCGACGGAACCGACGACCGTGCCGGCGCCGATCACGACAACGGCGCCGACGGCGGCGATGACACGGGTGCTGAGGCTCATGGGCATGAATCTACCGGGCAGCGCCGATCAAGGTGCGCGCGGGTGGCCAAGTCTCCTCCGCCCGTGTCACGTGGAGCCGCTCGGCACCCGGGAACCTTCCGGGCGCGCGGGGAGCGCCGGGCGCCTAGGCGACCCGGGGCCGGGCCGCCGGCCCGCGGAGGCCGATCCTGAGCAGGGCCCGTACGGTCCACAGGAGCATCAGGCCGACCAGCCCGGCGGCCACCGAGAGACCGAGCGCGCCGTCCAGCGGCAGCAGGATGCCGATCGCGCCGCCCGCCACCCAGGACAGCTGGAGCATCGTCTCGGAGCGGGCGAAGGCCGAGGTCCTGACCGTCTCGGGGACGTCCCGCTGGATCAGGGCGTCCAGGGCCAGCTTGCCGAGCGAGGCGGCCACCCCGGCCGCGCCCGCCACCAGCGCGACCGTGACGAGTCCGTACCAGAGCGCCGCCGCCCCCGCCGCCAGCGTGGCCAGCAGCAGCATGACCGTCACGGTGGCCTCCGAACCCCTGGTGCGCAGCCAGGAGCCGAGCGCCGAGCCGAGCGCGTTCCCGGTGCCGGCCGCGGCCGCGATGATGCCGAGGCTCACCGTCGGCGCGAGGTCGCCCACCGGGTCCTCGCGCAGCAGGAAGGCCAGGAACATCACCAGGAAGCCGACCAGCGCGCGCAGGGTCGCCACCGCGCGCAGGGCGAGGATCACCGACGGGCCGACGGTGCGCAGGCTCGCCTTCTCCGGGAGCACGGTG
This sequence comes from Kitasatospora sp. HPM-01-4, assembly GCF_051374625.1. Classification (NCBI taxonomy): domain Bacteria; kingdom Bacillati; phylum Actinomycetota; class Actinomycetes; order Kitasatosporales; family Streptomycetaceae; genus Kitasatospora; species Kitasatospora sp. HPM-01-4. The sequence continues at coordinate 4,883,550 of NZ_JBPQGP010000005.1, forward strand.
ACCCCGTCCGGCGGCGCCGGGTACTGGTCGTCGGCGTGCAGGACGGCGCGCTGCTCGCCCTGGGCGGAGTCCACCTCGTGCGGCAGGTGGAAGGCCATCAGGGTGCCGATGACGAAAACCAGGAGGGCGCCGCGCAGCGGCCAGCCGGGCCCGAGCAGGTGCAGCAGCCCGCCGATCCCCGCCGCCAGCCCGGTGGCCAGCAGCCCGGCCAGGGTCACCCGGGAGTTCGCCTTCACCAGGGACAGCCGGGTCGGCAGCAGCCGGGGCACCACCACGCTGCGCACCACTCCGTACGCCTTGGAGGCCACCAGTACGCCGAGGGCCTCCGGATAGAGCGCGAGGCCGCCGTCGGCGACCGTACCGGCCATGGTCCAGGCCAGCACCGCGCGGACCAGCATCGACATCGCCATCGCGGTGCGGCGGCCGTGCGGCATCCGGTCCAGCAGCGGGCCGATCACCGGGGCCAGCAGGGCGAACGGCGCCATGGTGACCAGCAGGTAGAGCGCCACCCGGCCGCGGGCCTCGCCGGTGGGGACCGAGAAGAAGATGGTCGAGGCCAGCGCGATGGTGATCAGCATGTCGCCGAAGGAGTTCAGCGCGTGCAGTTCGATCAGTTTCGCCAGGCCCGACTCGCCGGCGCCCTCGGCGGCCGTCGCCCGGCGGATCCGCCGGCCGGTGCCGTGCACCAGCCGGCCGGTGCGCAGGCCGGCCGCGGAGGCGCAGCGGATCAGCAGGTTGCGGTGTCCGCCGGGCGGCGTGAAGGGTTCGTGCTCGGCGGTGGAGGGCTCGGGCGTGGGCGTCGCGGCCGCCGAGGGCGGGTCGGATCCGCCCTCCGACTGCGGCGCGGCGCCGTCCGGGGGGACCGGGTACTGCGGTCGCGGCACGTCGGCCGGATCCGGATCCGGGCCCGGGGTGCCGCCGGCCTGCTGGTCGTGCGGTACGTGCCGCGACGGGGTCTCGTCCGCCACGTACGTCATCCTGCCCGACAAACCCTCGCCGTACGAGGGAACCGGCGCCGATCGGCGCGGCTCCGTCAGGACCTCGGCACCGGACTGTCGGAGGGGGCCGGACGGCGGGTAGCCTGCACTTCGCGTGTGCGCTACCCGGTGGGCGGCGCGGCCGGTCCCCGCGAGGGCGCCGGGTCGCGCAGAATAGGAGCACGGTACCAGCGGGACCGGAACCCGTGGCACGGTCCGGTGGAGGTTCTCGGAGCCTTCTCCCGGGAGCATCTCCCGGAGAGCTCCTCGAGTCCCACCGCGGTGGGTGACCGCGCGGAGCGGGCGCCGGAACGCTGGCAAGGGACCGACGGCACCGGACCGCCGGTCATGGACCGCAGGCAACAGAACTGGGAGAGAATCGACGCCGTGAGTGCTGCGATGCGAAGCCGTACCCCCGACCGGCTCTGTGCCGAGGCCGTCGAACTCGCCCGCCAGGCCGCCGTCGACAGCGTCGGGGCCGAGATCGTGGGCGCCCACCTCGGCGTCCAGGCGGACGGTGACCGGGTGGTGACCCACACCTTCGAGTGTCTGGACGCCGCCTACCGCGGCTGGCACTGTGCGGTCACCGTGGCCCGCGCACCGCGAGCCAAGAACGTCACCCTGGACGAGGTCGTGCTGCTGCCCGGCGAGGACGCGGTGCTGGCTCCGCAGTGGGTGCCGTGGAGCGAGCGGCTGCGTCCCGGTGACCTCGGGCCCGGGGACCTGCTGCCGACCGGCGCCGACGACCTGCGCCTGGAGCCGGGCTGGACCGGCGAGGACGAGCCGGCCCCGAACTCCGCCGTCGCGCTGGCGGCCGAGGAGGACGTGGTGGTCGCCGACGCCGGCGTCCAGCCCGCGCCCGCCCGCGCCCAGATCAGCGCCGTCGCGGACGAGCTCGGCATGGGCCGGCCCCGGGTGCTCTCCCGGTTCGGACTGCACCTGGCCGCCGAGCGCTGGGAGACCGCCTACGGTCCGCAGACGCCGATGGCGCAGTCCGCGCCGGCACACTGCACCAGCTGCGGGTTCCTGGTGCCGATCGGCGGGTCGCTCGGGCAGGCCTTCGGGATCTGCGGCAATGAGTTCGGTCCGGCGGACGGACAGGTGGTCTCGCTCTCCTACGGGTGCGGCGGGCACTCGGAGGCGGCGGTGCTGCCGGCTCCGCCGGTGCCTTCGGAGCTGATCCTGGACGAGCTGAAGGTCGAGCCGCTCCAGCTGCACCCCGACCGCTCCAGCGGCTCGGTCGAGCCGGACGCCCCGGCCGAGGAGCTGGGCCACTCCTGACGGGGAGAAGCCCCGGGGGCGCCGCCGGAAGAAGCCGCGGCACCCTCGGGGGCGGTGCGCCTTGCCCGAGGACGTCCGGCGCGGCGGTGGGATCTTCCGGTTCGCGCGGTTCCCCGCGCCCTGGGGGGCATCACCACTCCCGTGCCCGGGGCCGTCCGCCGTGCCGCCTCCGGGGCCGTCCGCCGTGCCCGAAGCGCCTCGTCCGCCCCCTGGTCGGTGGCACCGGGTCGGGCGAGGGAGAATGCCCACCGTACGCAGGGCAGGGTGCAGACGGCGGAAGGCGGCAAGGCCAGTGGAGCCTCGGATCATCGGCAGCGGTACGGACGAGCAGGCCCCCGACGTCTTCGACACGGCCGGGCTGCGCCGCCGGGTCCTTGAGGCGTGGACCGCAGCACCCGCCCGGTTCCGGGAGGACGCCAACGCGGAGGAGGAGCTGGCCCTCGGGGGCTACCGTGACCGGCTGATCGTGGAGCTGGCGCAGAACGCCGCCGACGCCGCCGCACGGGCCGGTTCCGCCCCCGGGCGGCTGCGGCTGACCCTGCACGACGGTGTGCTGGCCGCGGCCAACACGGGCGCCCCGCTGGACGCCACCGCCGTGGAGTCGCTCTCCACCCTGCGGGCCTCGGCGAAGCGGGCCGATGACGGTACCGCCGTGGGCCGGTTCGGCGTCGGCTTCTCCGCCGTGCTGGCGGTCACCGACGAGCCCGCCGTGCTGAGCGCCCACGGCGGCGTGCGCTGGTCGCTGTCCGAGGCGCACGCGCTCACCGAGGCACGGGGAGAGCTGGCCGAGGAGCTGCGCCGCCGGGAGGGCCATGTGCCGCTGCTGCGGCTGCCGTTCCCCGCCGAGGGCGCCGCGCCCGACGGGTACGACACGGTGGTGGTGCTGCCGCTGCGGGACACCGCCGCCGAGGACCTGACCCGCCGGCTGCTCGCCGAGATCGACGACGCCCTGCTGCTCACCCTGCCCGGCCTGGCCGAGGTGGTGGTCGACACCCCGGACGGGATCCGCACGCTCACCCGGGCCGCCGCACCGCAGCGGCCGGACGGCATCACCACCGTCACCATCACCGACAACGGCGCCGAGACCGTCTGGCAGACCGTCACCCTCGCCGGTGCCACCGCCCCCGAGCTGCTGGCCGACCGGCCCACCGAGGAACGCGCCCGCCCGTACTGGACGGTGACCTGGGCGCTCCCGGTCGACGCGGACGGCGCTCCGCAGCCGCTGCGCACCCTGCCCGTGGTGCACGCGCCCACCCCGAGCGACGAACCGCTGGGCGTCCCGGCCCTGCTGATCGCCGGATACCCGCTCGACCCGACCCGGCGGCATGTCGCGTCCGGGCCGCTCACCGACTTCCTGACCGAGCGCGCCGCCGACGCGTACACCGATCTGCTGCGGGCCAGGGGCGCCGATCTCGGTTCGCTCTCGCTGGTGCCGGGCCCGCTGGGGCAGGGGACGCTGGACAACGCGCTGCGCGCGGCGGTCGTCGGCCGGCTGCCCGGGACACCGTTCCTGCCGCACCCGGCGCCGGTGGAGGAGGGCACCCCGGCACTCCGGCCGCGCGATGCGACGCTGCTGGAGGGCGCGGACCACTCGGTGGTGGAGGCGCTCGCCCCGATCTTCCCCGGACTGCTCCCGGCCGGGCTCGAACGCCGCACCGAGCTGCGGGTGCTCGGGGTGCGCCGGGTGCCGCTGGCCGAGGTGGTCGACCAGCTCGGCGGCCTGGAGCGGGAGCCCGCCTGGTGGCGCAACCTGTACGCGGCGCTGGCCGGGGCGGACCCGGAGGCGCTGGGCGCACTGCCGGTCCCGCTCGCCGACGGCCGTACCGTGACCGGGCCGCGCCGGGTCCTGCTGCCCTCCGACGCCGCCGACTGGGCCGGCTACGAGGGCTACCCGGGCACCCTCGCCGAGGCCCTCGGACTGCTCGATCTGCGGCTGGCCCACCCCGAGGCCGCCCACCCGCTGCTGGCCAGGCTCGGCGCCGGCACCGCGACCCCCGCCGGGGTGCTGGACACCCCCGAGGTGCGGGCGGCCGTGGCCCGTTCGCTGGAGCTCGGCGAGGACGACTTCGACGCCGCGGTCGATCTCTCCGACGCCGTGCTGGCGCTGGTCAAGGCCGCCGGGGCCGCCCCCGGAGAGCACCCCTGGCTGGCCCGGCTCGCCCTGGTGGACGACGAGGGCGAGCTCGCCCGCGCCGGCGAGCTGATCCTGCCGGACAGCCCGCTCGCCGCGCTCGCCCGCGAGGAGGACGCCGGGTACGTGGACGAGGACCTGCTGGAGCGCTGGGGGCCCGAAGTCCTGGCCGCGGCAGGCGCGTTGAGTGACTTCGTACTGGTCCGCGCCGAGGACGTGGTGCTCGACCCGGACGACCTGGAGCGGCTCGACCCCACCGTGCCCGCCGACCGGGCCGCCGGCGGCCGTCCCACCGGGCTGCTGGACGAGGCCCCCGACGGCCTCGCCGAGTGGTGCGAGGACGCCCTGGAGGCCCTGCACGCCGACGGCGAGGCGGAGCCCAGTGTGCCGCCGGTCGCCGCCGAGCTGCTGGCCGTGCGCGACCTGGACCTGATCGACGACGACGCCTGGCCCGAGGCGCTGGCCCTGCTGGCCCGTCCGCCGTACCGGGACGCCGTGGTCAATCCGGTGCGGACCCTGCTGCCGGACGGCTCGTACACCGACCTGCCGCCGTACACCGCCTGGTGGCTGCGCGACCACCCGGTGCTGGACGGCCGGGAGCCCGCCGGGCTGCGCGCGGCCGGGGCCGACCCGCTGCTGCGCGGCCTCTACGAGGAGGCCCGCACCGGCCTGGACGAGCCCTTCCTGCACGCGCTGGGCGTCCGTACCACGCTGGCCGCGCTGCTCGCCGAGCCGCACGGCCCGGACGAGCTGCTGGACCGCCTGGTCGACCCGGCGTCGACCGTCTCGCACCGTCAACTGCACGGCGTCTACAGTGCGTTGGCCGCGCTGCCGGTCGACCGGGTGGAGCCGCTGGACATGGTGCGGGCCGTCCCGCCGCTGGACGCGGACACCGGGCGCCGCCCCGACGGCACGGTCATCGTGGACGCCGCCGAGGCGGTCGTCGCCGACGCCCCCGACCTGGTCGAACTCCTGCATGACCACCCGGTGCTGCCGGTCGCTCCCGAGCGGGCCGCCGGCCTCGCCGAGCGCCTGCACGTCTCGCTCGCCAGCGAGCTCGCGGGCGGCCGGGTGCTCTCCGAGGGCACGCTGCACCGGACCCCCGCCGTGGTGCGGGAGTTGCTGCCCGGCTGCCCCGCGGTGTACGAGGAGCACGAGGAACTGCTGGTGGTCGGCCCGGACGGCGAGGAGGCCGCGATCGGCTGGCGCTGGGACCACGCCGCCACCGCGCCCGAGCTTCCGTACGACCCCGAGGACACCGAAGCGGCCGACGAGGACGAGGAGTTCGAGGTGCCGCCGGTGCCCGGTCTGCTGCACGCGGCCACCCCCGAGGGCCTGGCGGCCGGTCTCGCCTGGTCGGTCGGCCAGTGGCACCGGCGGTTCGAGATCCTGGCCGCGCTCACCGAACCCGACCGGGCCTACGAGTTGCTGGCCGCCCGGGACTTCGAGTCCTGAGCCCCGCGCCGGGCTCGGAGCCTGCGGTAGATCAGTACCGTGGTCCCGAGCCCGGCACAGCCGGCCGGGCCGTGTCCGATCAGCCGCCGTCAGGGGTCCGGCGGACGACGAAGCGCCAGACGATCTCCAGCAGGATCCCCGCGACCACCGCGATGCCCACTCCGACCAGGGGGTCGCGCAGGCCCACCAGGGAGAGCTGGAAGAAGTCCGACAGGAACGGCACCCACAGGACCAGGGCGAAGGCCGCGCCCATGGTGCCGATCAGGGTCAGACGCCACCAGTTGTAGGGCCGGGCCACCATCGCGAGCACCCACATCGCCACCAGGAAGAGGGTCAGGGTGGCCACACTGGTGTCGGCCTTCAGATCGGTGGCGTGGTCGGCCCGGGCGAGCATGTAGGCCGTGAAGGTGGCCGTACCGGCGATCAGGCCGCCGGGGACGGCGAGCCGCAGCACCCGCCGGACGAACCCGGTCCTGGCCCGTTCGCTGTTGGGGGCGAGCGCCAGGAAGAAGGCCGGGATGCCGATGGTCAGCGAGCTCAGCACGGTCGAGTGCCGGGGCAGGAACGGGTACGGCACGTGGCAGATCACCACCAGGACGGCCAGCAGCACCGAGTAGACCGTCTTCACCAGGAAGAGGTTGGCCACCCGCTCGATGTTGCCGATCACCCGGCGGCCCTCGGCGACCACCGAGGGCAGGGTGGCGAAGCGGTCGTCGAGCAGCACGATCTGGGCCACCGCCCGGGTCGCCTCGCTGCCCGAGCCCATGGCCACGCCGATGTCGGCGTCCTTGAGGGCGAGCACGTCGTTGACGCCGTCGCCGGTCATCGCCACGGTGCGGCCGCTCGACTGGAGCGCGCCGACCAGCTCGCGCTTCTGCTGCGGGGTGACCCGGCCGAAGACGGTGGTCCGGTCGGCGACCTCGGCCAGCTCGGTGGACACGCTCGGCAGCGTACGGGCGTCCACCGCGCGCTCGGCGCCGGGCAGGCCCAGGTGGGAGGCGACCGCGCCGACCGAGACCGCGCTGTCGCCGGAGATCACCTTCGCCTCGACCCGCTGGCTCTCGAAGTACCGCAGGGTGGCCGCCGCGTCATCGCGCAGCCGCTGCTGCAGCACCACCAGGGCGAGCGGATCCAGCTCGCTCGCCGGGTCCGGCGCGTCCAGCGGGAGCGGTGAGCGGCCGACCAGCAGCACCCGCAGGCCCTTGGCGCCCAGCTCGTCCACCTCGCCGAGGGCCGGGTGGTCCTCGGGCAGCAGCACGTCCGGCGCGCCGAGCAGCCAGCTGGCCTCGCCGCCCTGCGGCTCCAGGAACTGCACCCCGCTCCACTTGCGGGCGGAGGAGAACGGCATGGCCTCCAGCACCCGCCAGCCGTCCTCGCCGTCCGGGCCGCCGTAGGCGTCGATCACGGCCTGCATGGAGGGGTTGGGACGGGCGTCCGCGCGGCCCATCGCGCCGAGCGCCTGCCGCAGCACCGACACCTCGGCGGGGACCGGCCGGGCGGGCGGTGCGGCCGGGGCGAGCGGGCGCAGCTCGACCACGTCCATCCCGCCCTCGGTGAGGGTGCCGGTCTTGTCCAGGCAGACGGTGTCCACCCGGGCCAGGCCCTCGATCGCCGGCAGTTCCTGGACCAGGCACTTCTGCCGCCCCAGCCGCACCACACCGATCGCGAAGGCAACCGAGGTCAGCAGCACCAGGCCCTCCGGCACCATCGGCACGATGCCGGCCACCATCCGGCGGACGGCCTCCTTCCAGTCGTGCCGCTCCACCGCCAGCTGGCTGACCACCAGGCCGATCGCCGCCGGGATCAGCAGATAGGTGATGAACCGCAGGATGCTGTTGATGCCGCTGCGCAGTTCGGAGCTGACCAGCGTGAACCGGGTGGCCTCCTCGGCCAGCTGCGCCGCGTACGCCTGACGGCCGACCTTGGTGGCGGTGAAGGCGCCCGCCCCGGCGACCACGAAGCTGCCGGACATCACCGGGTCGCCCGGGTGCTTGAGTACGGGGTCGGGTTCACCGGTGAGCAGGGACTCGTCGATCTCCAGCCCGTCCGCCTCGGTGACCAGGCCGTCCACGACCACCTTGTCGCCGGTGCCGAGGAGCACGGTGTCGTCCAGCACGATCCCGGCCACCGCGACCTGCCGGACGGAGCCCTCCCGGCGGACCTGCGGCCTGGCCTCGCCGATCACCGCCAGGCTGTCCAGGGTCTTCTTGGCCCGCAGCTCCTGGATGATGCCGATGCCCGTGTTGGCGACGATCACCAGGCCGAACAGCCCGTCCTGGATCGGTCCGACCACCAGGATGATCGCGAACATGACGCCGATGATCGCGTTGAACCGGGTGAAGACGTTGGCCCGGACGATCTCGCGGACCGAGCGGCTGGAGCGGACCGGTACGTCGTTCACCTGGCCCCGCGCGACTCGTTCGGCGACCTCCGCCTCGGTCAGGCCGCTCGGGCGGCCCGGTCCCGGTCCCGAGTGGGCGCCCGGATTCGCCGAATCCCGGCCGGTGCCCGCTGTCTCTTCCGCCGGATGAGTCATGGGACCGACTCTAGACGGGTGATTTGTCCTATGCGCCCCCCTGTGGGGCGATTCAGTCCAACCGAGTGGCGGGGGGTTCGGGGAACTCGGCGGCGGCCTTGCTGCGCCTGATGGCGTCCCGGCGGGCGCGGCAGTACCAGAGTCCGATCAGTCCGAGGCAGCCGCCGGCCAGGCAGATCCACTGCCAGTTGCCGTGCCCGTTCTTCTCCAGCGCGCCGTGGAACGGCAGCAGCACCAGGAAGGCGACGAACCACAGCACCGTGCCGCCGCCGACGATCGCGACGTCGTTCGCTTCGAGCGGCGGGGGAGAGGGGCGCAGCGGGGTCTTGAGCATGGCCCCAAGGGTACGGGTGGGGCGGGGGCGGTGGCCCGGGTGGTCGGCCGGGTCTCCGGAGGCCTTCAAACGGCCGGAGCCGCGCGATAGCCTGAAAACGCCGGGGGTGAACGGCCGTCATACGGTCGGTGATCGTAAGGGATGCCTTCTACGCGCGAAGATGGCGCGTGCACGACCGAGGAACACATACTTGAGGTCCGGTTGGCTCCGGCGTGTTGCCTTGACCGCGCCGCGCCCCCGGGACCCGGTCACCGTCGCCCCGGGTCGCCCCCTCCTCCTCCGCCCCCATTCGACGAGGACCCCCCGTATGTCTCCGACGGCCCAGCCGACCGCCACGTCGCCCGAGCCTTCCCAGGACTCCCTCTCCCCCAAGAGCCCCCTGGACCGCTACTTCCGGATCTCCGAGCGGGGCTCCAGCCTCCCGCGCGAGATCCGGGGCGGTATCGCCACCTTCTTCACCATGGCCTACATCCTGGTGCTGAACCCGATCATTCTTGCCAGCGGCACGGACATCAACGGCGCCCATCTGAACAGCGGCCAGCTGGTCACGGCGACCGCCCTCACCGCGGGTCTCACCACCCTGCTGATGGGCGTCATCGGCAACGTCCCGATCGGCCTGGCCGCCGGGCTCGGCGTCAACACCATCGTCTCCCTCCAGCTCGCGCCCAAGATGACCTGGCCCGACGCCATGGGCATGGTGGTGCTGGCCGGTTTCGCGATCATGCTGCTGGTGGCCACCGGGCTGCGCGAGCGGGTGATGAGCGCGGTGCCGCTGGGCCTGCGGAAGGCCATCGCGATCGGTATCGGTCTGTTCATCGGCCTGGTCGGCCTGGTCGACTCCGGGTTCGTCAGCCGGATCCCGGACGCCGCCCACACCACCGTCCCGCTCCAGCTCGGCGGCAACGGCCACCTCAACGGCTGGCCGGTACTGATCTTCATCCTGGGCCTGCTGCTCACCCTGGTGCTGGTGATCCGCAAGGTGCCCGGCGCCATCCTGATCTCCATCGCCACCATGACGCTGGTCGCGGTGGTCGTCGACAAGCTGGCGAGCATCCCGGCCATGCACTGGGGCCTCACCGTCCCCGCCTGGCCCGGGAACCCGGTCGCCGCGCCGGACTTCGGACTGGTCGGCAAGGTCAGCCTGTTCGGCGGCTTCCACCAGGTCGGTGTGCTGACCGGTGTGCTCTTCGTCTTCACCGTGCTGATGTCCTGCTTCTTCGACGCGATGGGCACCATCCTGGGTGTCGCGGACGAGGCGCACCTGCTGGACGAGAAGGGCGACCTGCCCGGCATCAACAAGGTGCTGATGATCGACGGCGTCGCCACCGCCCTCGGCGGTGCCACCTCCTCCTCGGCCAACACCTGCTTCGTGGAGTCCACGGCGGGCGTCGGCGAGGGAGCGCGCACCGGTTTCGCCTCGATCGTCACCGGCGGTCTCTTCCTGGGTGCCCTGTTCCTGACCCCGCTGGCCACCATGGTCCCCGCGCAGGCGGCCACCCCCGCGCTGGTCACGGTCGGCTTCCTGATCCTGGCGAACTCCATCCGGGATATCGACTGGAGCGACTACACCATCGCCGTCCCGGCCTTCCTGACCATGGTGATGATGCCGTTCACGTACTCGATCACCAACGGCATCGGCTTCGGCTTCATCACCTTCTGCGTCCTGCGCCTGGCTGCCGGCCGCGGCCGGTCTGTGCCGGTGGCGCTGTACGCGGTCGCGGGCGTCTTCGCCTTCTACTACCTGATGCCGGCGCTGGGGCTTGGGTAAGTAGCTGTCCCATGGAGCATGCGAGGGCCACCTCGGAGACGTGCCTCCGGTGTGGCCCTTCGTGCTGCACCGCACTGGCTCACGACGGCCCGAGTAGGTTGCTATCAGGAGGGATCGCTTCGCCTTCGTCGGGGATCAGCCGGGCCACGAGTCCAGAGAGACGCTGGGCCCGTCGTTGAGGTAACCGAGCAGGGCCGTCCGCGTAGTCGACACGAACTCCTGCGGGATGGCGTCGGTGCTCACCCAGGCAACCTCAGAATGCTTGTCGGGCTCCCCGTTGGTGAGTTCGCATGACCAGGAGTGGGCGGCGAAGACGACGGTCAGGAAGCCGTTGGGGGCCTCGACCCCACGGGCGCCGTGGATGACGTGGACCAGATGCAGGTCTTCCGGCGTGATGACGAGGCCGGTCTCTTCCTTCAGCTCGCGGATCGCGGTCTCCGTGATGGGCTCGCCCGGCTCGCTCTTGCCGACCGGAAGGTCCCACATGTTTTGGGCGAATTTGGCCTTGGGACCGCGCCGCAGGAGCGCGACACGCTGAGTCTCGCGGTCGTGAACGATGACTGCAGCGACCAGCAGGGTCATTGACTCCGTAGCGGGCTTGAGCGCGGTGGTCTGGTCGGTGGTCGGCTGGGCCACGTCGATCGGTCCTTCCTGCGGTGCGGCTGTCAGGTCAGTGCCTCGCGTGCTCGGTGTTCCAGGTTGGCGGCTCCGGGAACACCCCGCTTACGGTAGATCGCCAAGCTTGGTCTGATCGAGGAGATCGCCCTTCTTGTGCGATCCGAGGTCATGCCCTCCATGAGGTCGAGTGCACGGCCCCAGGTGGCCACGGCCTCGTCTGCCCGGGCCTGGGCGGCCAGGCTGTCGCCGAGATCGGCGTACGTGAGGGCGTGAACGCGCTTGTACTTCTCAGCGTCCCAGCGGACCAGCGCGGCGCGATGCTGCTGCTCAGTTCCCGCGTGGTCTTCGAGATCGGTGAGCGTACGGGCGGTGTGGCTGGCGACTGTGCCGGCCGCCGGGCCGCTGACGAGCGAGAAACTGGGCTGCGGGTCGCCATCGCGGGTGAGGGCGTTCTCGGCGGCAAGGAGTGCTCGGGCCGCGGCCGGTTTGTCACGGGTGGCTGCGAAAGCGCGAGCGTGAGTGATGTGGAGGAGTGCCTCGGTCTGTCCGTCCACGCGGCCCACGCTGCGCGCAAGGGCATTCTCAATCAGGGCGACGCAGTGGTGCGGTTGCTTGAGGCTGAGAGCTTGATGGGCCAGCGCCCGCATCATCCATCCTGCGTGGCCGTGTGGGTCAGCCTCCACAGCGAGTTGGTAGCCAACCTGGTAGTAGTGCTGGGCCGCGCCCTCCTGGCCTAGGTCGTGGTGCTTCCAGCCGGCGAGGTAGGCGAGTTCGGCAACTGCTCCGAAAGCCTGGCCCCGGGTGCGCTCGTCGGGGAAGCGACCGTTGAGCATCGGGGCAGCGGTGTCAGCAAGGTAGGCGGTCACGGTGGTCAGCCCGTGCCCACCACCGAGTCGCTCGTCTGCCGCACTGAACACGGCGGTGATCTGCCGGACGACTTCGACCTCTTCAACGCCCACCCGGGCCCTGCCGGTGCGGGCGCGCATCAAACGTGAAACCGGCTCGGGGTCGTAGAGCAGAGGCATGGCCACGCCTGCGGTCGTGAAGGCGGCAACGCCCAGAAACGTACGACGCTCGACATCCGCACGGCCGAGGTTGGCGGCTGCCTCGACGGGATCACTGCTGGCCGCCAACGAGTCCTCGGGGGTGGCGAAGCCCAGTTCGGCCAAGGTGATCCGGTGTCCGGCCCGGCGGGACAACGCCTCAGCGATGTACTGGCCCACCTGGCCGGCCGGTTGTGCGTCGGTGATCCAGTGCGCCACGGCCGACTTGTTGGTGAGCAGCGTCTCACCGTTCTCCGCGCCGATGCGTCGTACGGCCTTGGCCAGTGCCTCATAGGTCCAGCCATCGGCTGAAATCACTTCCCTGAACTGGCGGTTGGGCTGTCTGCGTGTGGCCACGATCAATCTCCTGAGGTGGAGCTGTAAACCGCGTAAACCACTCTACGTGTTGTCGGGTGTACCGATTGTGTTGATAGGAGGGTTGACTGGGGGTCAGCCACTCGGGAAGAGGGGTCGGTGACCCGGTTCTGTCGGGAACCTCCCTGGGCGGCGGCAACAGCAGTGTTCACCCCGGTCTGACCTGGGGAGAGCTCTGTCCCCAACCCACCTGTTGGCTGGAGGTTCGCGTGATCGCAAACGTCGCGGCGCGGGGCTGCTACACGCTGCCTGACGCTCTTCAGCCGAAGAGTTCGGTGAACGGATGAGTGCGTTGGACATGGCGTCGTTTCCGGTGCTGCAGGACTGGGATGTCGAGCCTGACGCCGCTGCGGTGCCATCGGCTCGGCGGTTGATCGTGGACGTCGCGCGGTTCTGGAAGGTCCCGCTGCCCGAGGACGCGTTGGCTGACGTGGCCGTGTGCGCCAGCGAGTTGTTGGCGAACGCAATGGAGCACACGAAGGCGCGGTCCAAGGTGACGGTGCGGTGGACCGGTGAGCGGCTGCGAGTAGAGGTTGCGGACACCAATCTCGAGCCTCCGGACCCGGAGGCAGCGCAGGACTGTGTGACGGGCGGACGGGGCTTGGCTGTGGTGGCCGGACTGGCTCACGCATGGGGCTGGTACCCCGCCGGTGCGGGCAAGGTCGTGTGGTTCGAGGTTGCCGCTGACCACATGACCGCTGTTGACGACCGCCATCCTGTCCTGGAACGCACCACGCAGGCCCAGGTCGTGAGCCGTTCGGGCACCTCGTCCTGAAAGCCGCTTCGGTCTCGCCCGATCGCGAATCCGTGCCAGCCGAACCGATACCAACGCGGCAGTCGGCGCCAACACTGAGGAGGTACCGCAGGTGCATCAACTCATCGCGAGCCGGTTCCTGGACGACTACTTGGTGGTCTGCCCCGGGAGTACTGCCGGCATCAAGATTCCGCTACGCCGGTTCACCGAGTTGGAGCGGTCCGCCACCACGGGCGAACCCGCGCCGCCCTGGTTGATCAAGGCTGCCCGACAGCGCTGGGCCCTGGACCTCGCTCCCGTTCGCCCAGCCTGTGATTTCCTCTTGGTCCGGCAGAAGGCGGATCCGCAGTACAGCCGTGCGTCGTGGGAGATCAACCTCGGGTGCAACTACGACTGTGAGCACTGCTACCTCGGCCTGAAGACGTTCGAGGGGCTGCCCATGGCCGACAAGGCTCGTCTGCTGCACGTCTGCACTACTACGGCGCCACGGGACCGGACCTCGCGGCCCTGCGGGATGAAGCGGCGAAGCTCCGGGCCGACCACGGCGCCGAGACGGCCCGGATCATCTGGTTCCAGGCTCCTGAGGCAACCCCGCTGATCGGGGAGCAGTGCACGCGAGTCCAGCTCAAGACCTTCGAACCTCCGGAGCCGCCAGAGGCCACCGTGCGAGATCTGCGAGACCTCCCGCCTGCGGTGGCGGCCACGTTCGCCGACTTCGCCCACCGGATGGCCGCCGACGGGTTCGCGTTCCTGTGGGATCGGTTCCGGGCCGGTGACCTTGACGGTCCGATTCTCACGGTTGCTGCCGAAGGCAGGGTGGTCGGAGCGATCGGCCCGATGGAGACCATGAAGGACTCGGCCGGAACCGCGCGGTTTCTTCCGCAGTACTTCGGTGTGCTGCCCGACCAGCGCGGCCACGGCTACGGCCGCCGGCTCTGGCGCGGGGCCATGTACTGGGGCCAGTCCACCGGCGCTGCTTACCAACTGCTCCAGACGGAGCTTGACGGGGCGTCGGACCACCTCTGCCAGGCCGAAGGGCTGGAGAGCCTCGGCCATGTTCTGGCCGCCCCCGCGTAGGTGTCGAAGCGCCGTGCGCTGAACGTCGGGGACCACTGCGGCCGGGCTCACAGGACACCCAGCAGCCCAAGCGGCGCTGGTATCGCGCGGCGGCCCGGCCGAGCCGCCCGGTGGTCGCCAGCAGCCGGTACGTCTCCCCAGCCATCCCCAAGGGAGGGCCCGTACAACTCGGAGCGGTACCGCCACTGATCCGGTAAGCACAGACGTACGCCCGTTGCCCCCGTGCGCACCGGGCGTACGTGTCTGTGGCGAACCGTCAGCCGAGCATGGCAGTGCTCCACTTGGTCTGGTCCGTGCCGAAGGGGGTGATCCTGTTCAGCAGGCCCTGTGCGCCGCTGGCCGGGTCGAAAACGTGCTCCGGGTTCTCCAGGGCCTTGATGCACACCTTCACGCCGTGCTCGGACTTGCACGTCATCGGCTGCTGCTTGATCGGCATTCCGCTCGGCCCGGTCTGCTCCGGTTCCGGGACGTCCGGCTTGACCGTGACAGCGATGACCTCGTTGGCCGCCGCCCCGACGCTCATGTCCAGCCTGAAGTCGTTGCCGTCGCGCGACTGGTCGAGCGTCACCGAGTTCACCGTGTAGCCCTTCGGCATGTCGCTGATCCGCAGCGGCAGCGGCACCTGCCAGTGGCCCGTGGTCACGCCGGCCGCCACCCGCAGCGGTAGCCGCTGTCCGTCCTCATCGGGGAGGTGGCCGGAGTCGAGCTCCGCCCACCGGCCCTCCGCGGTCTTCCAGCGCAGAAGGTTCAGATCCTTCGCGAAATTGGGATCGCTCGCGGTGATCCAGTACGCCTCCCGCCCGTTGACCGGTGGGGCATCGACGCGGATTGCGTGATTTCCAGGCGTGAAGCCCGGCAGGTTGGGCTTCCCGTCCGGAAAGTTCGGCAGCTCGGGCGTCACCCCCGCCGGGTAGACCTTGAGGTGGAAGGAGGGACTCCCGAGCTTCTCCGGATCGCCCTGCGCGTTCGCCCACCCGCCGTTGGACTCGAGCGAGTAGCTGATCGTTTTGATCGAGTCCGGCAGCCAGCCGAACCGGCCGTCGGAGATCAGCGGATCCATGCCGGTCAACGGGGCGGGCGTCCTGCTGCCGGACGGCGCGGCGGCGGGTCCGGTCGGAGGCGGGATCGGGTTCCACGTACTCACCCCGCTCGGCGACGGGGACACCGTCACGGTCGGCCGCGCGGCAGGTCCTTCCGCCTTGCCACTGCCGGGCAGCGCCGCGGCCAGTGCGACCGAGGAGGCCACCACCACCGTCGCCGCGGTCAGCAGCACCACCCGACGCCGCAGCAGTCGGCCCCGACCGTGCCGCAGCGCCTCATGGACGTCCACCCCGCTCGGCGGGGCGGACCCCTCGGCCAACGCCGAGAGTTCCGCGGCCAGTTCCGTCTCCTCGTTCATGCCCTGCTCCCCTCAACCGGTCGCTGCACGAACGAACGCCGGAGCGCGTCCAGACCGCGCGAGCTCTGACTCTTCACATTTCCGGCGGAGCACCCCAGGAGGTCGGCGGCCTGATCGACCGAGAGGTCGCAGTAGTACCGCAGCACCACCGCCGCCCGTTGCCGTGGCGGCAACGCGGCCAGGGCCTGCCGCAGGTCGAGCGAGACGTCCACGTCCGTCCCCGCTGACGCCTGATCCGGCGCCGTGCCCCCCGTGCGCGTCCGACGCCACCAGGAGGTCCGCTGCTCCGCCAGGAAGGTGTTGACCAGCACCGTCCGGGCATAGCCGTCCCGGTTCTCCACCCGCCCCGCCCGGGACCAGTTCACATAGAGCTTGGTGATGCTCTCCTGCACCAGGTCGTCCGCCCGGTGCCAGTCACCGCAGAGCAGATACGCGATCTTGCGCAGCCACCCGGCCCGGGACGCCGCGTACTCGGTGAACTCGGCGTCGCGTGAACTCGCCGCGATCCGTGCCATCAGGGCCCCCTCCTCCCCGTCGAGGGCACCGCCGGATGCGCCGCCCGGATCCCTAATGCCGAGTGCCGTGCGAAAGGTTGCACAGGCCTCCGGGCATGCCCAACGGCCGGTACCCACTCCACGGCACACGCGCCACTCCTGAACGGCGAGGAGCGCCCGGGCCACCGGCTGGGCCGCCCCCGCGATGAGCTGCTGATGGACGCCACGGCCGACGCCTTCCTGCTCACCGTCGAGTCCGCCTGAGCGACGGGCGCGGCCTGGACAACTTCATGAGCGCGCCCGAGGTGCCGGACAGGTGCCGCGAAGGCGCCCCCTCCGGTCGCCGGGCACGGCCTCCGGGCTGCGGCGGAGGCGGTCGGGCGGTGATCGTTCTGTAGGGCGATCGGGCGCCTGGTCGCGGGTTTGTGCGAACACCGTGAGGGGTTGGGGAGTTGGGATGATCACGGGTACTTGCGTGGCATGACC
The DNA here is from genome assembly GCF_051374625.1 of Kitasatospora sp. HPM-01-4. Lineage (NCBI taxonomy): Bacteria > Bacillati > Actinomycetota > Actinomycetes > Kitasatosporales > Streptomycetaceae > Kitasatospora > Kitasatospora sp. HPM-01-4. The sequence continues at coordinate 4,900,278 of NZ_JBPQGP010000005.1, forward strand.
ATGGTTGGATGGCCCGGCCCGGGGTCGGGCGGGTGTCCGTGTCGCACGCCCCGGTGACGTGGAGTCGCGGGGTGCGTACCGTCGGCGGTGCCTGCGCGGGTCGGGACCGGACAGAGCCGGGGGACCACACAGCACTGCTGACAACACTGTCGGAGGGCACCTTGCGCATCCTGCTGATCGCCAGCGCGTTCAACAGCCTCACTCAGCGCGTCCACACCGAACTGCGGGAGCGGGGCCACACCGTCGGCGTCGAACTCGCCCTCGGGGACGGGCCGGTACGGGCCGGGGTGGCCCGCTTCCGGCCCGATCTGATCCTGGCGCCGATGCTCACCAAGGCGATACCGGGGGACATCTGGTCCCGGCACACGGTGCTGATCGTGCACCCCGGCCCCAAGGGCGACCGCGGCCCGTCCTCGTTGGACTGGGCGATCCACGAGGGGGCGGCCGAGTGGGGCGTCACGGTGCTGCAGGCGGTCGCCGAGATGGACGCGGGACCGATCTGGGCCTCGGTGCCGTACCCCGTACCGCCGTGCGGCAAGAGCGAGTTGTACCGGAACGAGGTCGCCGACGCGGCCCTTGAGGCGGTGCTGCTGGCGGTGGAGCGCTTCGAGAGCGGATGGTTCACGCCCGAGCCGCTGGACTACGGGCGCTGGGACGTCCGGGGCCGGCTGCGCCCGTACCACGCGCAGGAGTTCCGGCGGATCGACTGGGCGGCGGACGACACCGCCACGGTGCTGCGCAAGCTGCGGTCCGCCGACTCGCAGCCCGGTGTGCTGGACGAGCTGTACGGACGCGAGTACTTCCTGCACGGCGGGCACGCCGAGGACGAACTGCGCGGCGCTCCCGGCGCGGTGATCGCCACCCGGGACGGTGCGATCTGCCGGGCAACGGTGGACGGCGCCGTCTGGATCCCGCAGCTGCGCCCGCGCCGCACCCCCGGCGGACCCGCCGCCTACAAGCTGCCGGCGGCCCAGGTGCTCGGTGAACTGCTGGCCGGCGTACCCCAGTCGCCGATCTCACCGGTGGCGGCGGCCTGGCGGAACCGCACCTGGTCGGAGATCCGCTACCGGGAGGAGGGGCGGGTCGGCTACCTCGAATTCGCCTTCCCCGGCGGTGCGATGAGCACCGGGCAGTGCCGCCGCCTGCTGGCCGCGTACCGGGAGGCCGTGAACCGCCCGACCTCGGTGCTGGTGCTCGGCCCGGCCCGGGACTTCTTCTCCAACGGCATCCATCTGAACGTGATCGAGTCAGCCGCCGACCCCGCCGAGGAGTCCTGGCAGAACATCAACGCCATGGACGACCTGGTCGAGGCGGTCCTCACCACCGGGGACAAGGTCACCGTCGCCGCCCTGCCCGGGAACGCGGCGGCGGGCGGCCTGATGCTGGCCATCGCCGCGGACGAGGTGTGGTGCCGGGAGTCGGCGGTGCTCAACCCGCACTACCGGCTGATGGGCCTGCACGGCTCCGAGTACTGGACGTACACCCTGCCGCGCCGGGTGGGCGCCGAGTGGGCGGCCCGGCTGACCACGCAGGCGCTGCCGGTCGGTGCCCGGCAGGCCCGGCTGCTGGGGCTGGTGGACCGGACCAAGCCCGGCAGCGCGGCGGAGTTCCGGGCCTGGACGGTGCGGCGCGCCGAAGCGCTGGCGGCGGCACCGGAGTTGGAGCAGCGGCTGCTGGAGAAGAAGCGTCGGCGTGCGGACGACGAGGCGGTGAAGCCTCTCGCGGCCTACCGGGCCGAGGAGTTGGCCGAGATGCGGCGCAACTTCTGGGATCCGCAGGAGCCTTACCACGCGCTGCGGCGCGCCTTCGTGCACAAGGCCTGCCCGGTGGCCACCCCGGAGCACCTGCTCGGCTGACGTCCACCGGGGCATCCCGCCGGAACGGTCACGGCTCGCGGGTGCCGCACCTGTGCGACCACGGTGCGGCACCCGCGCGGCCTTCAACGGCGCAGCGGCGCCGCCCGGCCGGCGAGGGCGGGCGGGCGCTTCGCGGTCTTGCTGGGGGCGACGGCGAAGGCGAGCGAGCTGGCGAAGACGTAGGCGGCGAAGCCCACCGCCAGCGGGAAGACGAACTGCAGGGCGACGACCCCGCCGGTCACGGAGTCCCGGCCGGGATCGAGGTGCACCGAGAGCGCCGCCATGCCGGTGTAGTGCATCGCGCAGACCGCCACGCCCATCACCGGGGCGGCGGCCGCCACGGCGAGCGTGCCCCGGATGTTCAGTGCCGCCCAGAGCGCCGCGGTGGCGGCGAGGATCGCGATGGCGACCGAGATCCCGACCGTCAGGTGGTCGTACGAGAGCGCACCGGGCAGCCGCATCGCGGCCATCCCCAGGTAGTGCATCGCCGCGACCCCGAGGCCGGTGAACACCCCGCCGACGAGGACCGCGCCGAGCGGCCGCCTGCTGTAGCCGACGGTGAAGATGCCCGCGCCGACCACCGCGACCGCCACGAGCAGGCTGAGCGCGGTCAGCGGTACGTCGTAGTGGATCTCGACGCCCGAGACGGTGAAGCCGAGCATGGCGATGAAGTGCATGCTCCAGATGCCGAAGCCGAGCGAGAATGAGGCGAACATCAGCCAGTTGCGCCGGCCCCGTCCCTCGGTGAGCAGGGCCCAGCGGGTGCCGCGCAGCGCCAGCAGGGAGCCGACACAGGCGATGGCGTACGAGATCGCCGGTATCAGCCAGCCGTGGACAGCATGGTTCATGTGACCCAAAGGGGACTCCCTGGACGGGTGGTTCATGCCGGGCGTGCCGTGTTCCTGACAGCGAGGCACAGTAGCCACACCCCCGGATGTGGGCAAGATTGGTGTTTTCGGTGAACTCGCAGCTCAGTGCGGGTACTTCACGATCAGGTCACGAGTCGCGCGCGAAACTCCACGGGATTCCCAGGCGTGCTCCGTGAGATGGAGGCCCGGCGAAGGAGCGGTGTGGAGGTGAGGTGAACGTCTCAACTCGACTTCAGCATGGCCGTCTTGATGATCCGGCGGTACCGGCTACGATCCGATGGTAGGTGCGGATGTCGCTGCGAGGGGTTGACCAATGGCCATCGAGCTGCCGGACGAGGTGGTGTCGTTACTGTCGTTCATCGGCATCAACTGGCCCACCGTGAACGAGGACAAGGTCCGCGAGTTCGCCTCGCACGTCAGGGAGTTCGCGGACAACATCGACTCCGCCCACCGGGATTCGACGGCGACGGTCCAGCGGCTGGGTGAGTCGTACGAGGGTGCGTCGTACGAGGCGCTGATGGCCAAGTGGTCGCAGCTGTCGAGCAGTCACATGGACGAGCTGGTGCAGGCCTGCCACACGGTGGCGACGGCGCTGGACGTGGCCGCGGACGTGATCGTCGGGATGAAGGTCGAGACGATCGCCGAACTGGTGGTGATGGCCGCGGCGTTCGTGGCAGACCAGGCGGCCGCGGTGGCGACCTTCGGGCTGGCCGAGGCGGCGGTGGTCGCGATCGAGGCGGCGGCGCGGAAGCTGGTCAACTACCTGGAGCAGCAGCTGGAGCAGTACGTCATCGGCCAGGTGATCGAGGCGGCGATCGATCCGCTGGCCGAGGTGGTGGGGCGGGCGGTCAGCGGGATGGTGTTCCAGGCCGCCGAGTCGGCGCTGGGGGTGTCCGGCGGCGGTGCCTCGGGTACCGGCTTCCGGATCGACCCCGCGGCGCTGGAGGCACACGCGCAGACCATGCACGACCACGCCGAGACGGTGGCCGGCCACGCGCAGGCGTTCCAGGCCAAGATCGCGGGGGTGAGCTTCGAGTGACCAACCAGATCGTCAAGGCACTTGAACGCGGGGCGCAGAAGGTCGGCGAGACGCTGGCCCAGAATGCCGGCAAGGCGGTCAAGGACCTCTACGACTCGACCGGGCACAACCTGAAGAAGGTCGCCCACAACACCCGTGAGACCGACGCCACCCACGCGGGCGACCTGAAGCGGATGCTGGACGGCTCGCGGAAGAACCCGCCCCATGAACCCCACAAGCCCGGCGGCCCGAGCGGCGGCGGTGGTGGCGGCGGTGGAGGCGGGCGCAAGAAGTACTTCATCCACGACGACGGCCGGGTGCAGGAGATCCGCGGCGGCAAGCTCGTGGACCTGGACCCGAAGGACAAGTCCGGGATACACACCCTCCTCGACTCGACCAGCGGGAAGGTCAAGGACCCGTCGAAGAAGGAGCTGGACTCCAAGTACCACGCCCGCAAGCCGGTCAAGCCCGGCGAGAAGGTGCACAGCGACAAGATCGACGAACCGTCCGAACTCTCCCGCGCCGTGGAGGAGGCCCGCCGCGCCGAATCCGACTACAAGGGCAAGAACTACGCGGCCCTGCGGTACAAGGACGACAAGGGCGAGTTCATCCTGGTGGGGCGGAGCGGCGACCTCCGCAGCCACTCCGAGCGGTCGATCGGGAAACCGCTGCTCGGCGGCAGGGAGCAGCACGTCAAGGAGCTGTACACGGAACGGGCGCCCTGTCAGAAGGACGCGAACTGCGAACGCTGGCTGGCCAGGCACTTCGAGCCGCACAACCCCGACCTCAAGGTCTCCCATGGAGTCGACTACGACAGCAAGGTCCCCCAGAAGGACCGCGACTGGGGACACAAGGCCTATGTCGACCGACTCGCACAGGATCACCGCGCGGGCGAATACGGTGGCACGATGGGCAAGCACGACTTCGACGCGCAGGGGCAGCTGGACAAGGCGGCCGCCGAGGCCAGGCGGGCCAAGCGGGCCCGCAAGGGCCAGTAGAGTCGGCGCGGCGGACCGGGAGGAGTGACAGGTGCTGGTACAGGTCGACTGGCAGGCGATCGCGCGGGAGACACCGGCGGGCGGTCTGCTCAGACTGCGGCCGGAGGCCGCCGCGCGGCTCTTCCCCGACGAGGACGCCGCGCGCTTCGCCGTGGAGTTCGGAATCCCGCACTCCAACGGGCTCTTCCGGTTGCTCGCCGACCTGGCCGAGCGGGATCCGGCCCACCCCGACTGGGCCCTGGTCGAGCCCCTTGAGCCGGAACCGGTGGACACCCCGCACGGGAAGCTCTCGCAACTGGGCGAGCTCTACAAGGCGTTCGTCTTCGTCAGGCCCTCCGACGGCACCATCTGGGTCTCGGACCCGGACTCGGAGACCCGCTACGAGCTGGTCCACCGGGACCTCTCCTCGCTGAGCTACCTGGTGTACAAGGTCGCCGTGGAGAAGCCGGGCCCCGAGGAGGACCCGGATCCCTACGACTGGGCGGACGTGGAGGAGATCATCCGCGAGGACATGACCGCCTGGGACAGCCTGCCGTTCGAGAGCGGAGCCCACTTCTGGGAGATGTACCTGGAGGACTACCCGATGCTGTAGGCGGGTCGGGCACCGCGTGGGATCGCCTGCCGTTCGAGTGTGGCGCGGAGTTCCGGAGGATGTTCCCGACGGACCGTGCGCCGCTGTGAGTTGAGAGATTGGTGCTGCGCAGATGAGTGAAGAGCTGTCGGCCGCGCTGCTGGCGCACTTCGGCGAGCGAGGGCTGTACAGCCTCCCGGTCGCCCCGGCCGGGCCGCTGCGCAGTCCCGGTCTGCCGCTCCAGGTGGGGCCGTACTTCCGCTCGCCCGACCAGGAGGACCCGCTCTCGCTCGGCGAGTACGCGGCCGAGTGGGAGCTGGACGCCGGGCCGGTCGCGGGTCAGCTGCGGATCGGTACCGACCGCGGGGCCCAGTTCTACTTCGCACCGGACCGCTCCGTCCGCGCCGTGGTGCTCGGCGTCGACCTGCCCGAACTGGCCGTGAGCAGCAGCGTGGAGGCCTTCGCCACCGGGCTCCTCCTGCTGGACCGCTACCTGCCCGCGATGAGCGACACCCAGGACGAGGACTCGGCGCTGGCCGCCTACCGGGAGCTGCGCCAGGAGCTGCTCCGGGCCGACCCGGCGGCCTTCGAGGACCGGGAGAGCTGGTGGTCGAGGGTGCTGGACGATCTGCGCAGGCCGCTGAACATCGACTCCTCGGCGGCCTTCGAGTACCTCGACGAGCACGGGGAGAAGCAGATCGTCACCGGCAACGGCGGCGCGGGGCCGGCGCACCCGGAGGAGCTGCTCTGGTACCGCCTGCGGGCGCAGGGCGTCGAGCCTGAGCAGGTCACCCGCGTCTACTGCGAGCTGGAGCCGTGTCTGATGCCCGGTCACTACTGCGCGCTGTGGCTGGCGGAGACCTTCCCGAACGCGGCCTTCACCCACAGCTTCGACTACGGCGAGACCGCGGAGTCCAGGGACGAGGGGATCAAGGCACTGATGATCAGTCTGGCGGAACAGCAGGGCCGGTAGGACCGGTCCGTTCGGGAGGGGTGGGCATGGCAGGGAACGCACGCTGGATACCCCCGCTCGCGGCGGGACGCCGGGCGGCCGGCCTGGCGCTCCTGGGCTGGCTGGACGATCCACGGGCACCGCGCCTGTGCCGGGTCTCCGGGCCGCCCGGGGCGGGGAAGTCACATCTGCTCGCCTGGCTGGTGGGCGGCTGCACCACGGCCGAGACGCCGGACGCCCAGCGGATCCACGCGGTACTGCCCGCCGCAGGAGTCACCGTACGCGGCGCGGTCTGGACCCTCGGGCAGCAGCTCGGAGTGGTCGCGCACGGCGTCGGACCCCTGCTGGAGGCGCTGGCCGCCGACGACCGGCGCACCGTGATCTGCGTACCGGAGCTGGACTCGGCGGCCGATCCCGGCCGACTGGTGTCCGAACTGCTCGATCCGATGCTGGAGTTGGCACACGTACGGCTGGTGGTGGAGGCGTCCACCGGCGGGCAGGCGGCCGGTGCCTTGCCGGCGGCGGTCACCCCGGCCGTGCTGGAGCTGGACGATCTGCAGTGGACCGACCGGGCGCGTTTCACCGCGTGGTGCGCCGAGGCGGGCGCGGACGCCGACGCCTACCCCCTGCCGGGGCCGGCCCTCGGGCTCGCCGCGCCACCGCCCCCGGCGGGTGCGGCGGAACTGATCGCCCGGGTGCCCCGTGGCGCCGAGGGCTCGCCCGATCTGCGGGCGGCCGGCGAGGACCTGCTCTCGGAGCTCTGGACGGCCGCCGCCGACGCGGGTGACCTCGGGCCGGTGGCGGCCGATCCGCTGCTGTACGCGCTGGCCCGGCCGGTGGCGGTGACGGCCGCGACCGAGGGACGGGCGGATCCGGTCGCCCTGGCCTGGGACGCCGCGGGCCCGGCCCTGATCGACGAACCCGATCCCGCAACCAGGGCCGCCGTGCTGCGCACCCGGCTGCTGGGCGTGGACCCCGCCGCGGCGTCCGCGCTGGCCGCCCTGCCCGGCGCCTGGTCCGGGCGCTGGGCCCGGTGGCGGCGGGCCGGCCGGGGCTGGCCGGGCCCCGCGGTCACCATGGCGGCCGGAGCGGCGCAGTACGTCTCCCAGGTGCTGGTCGCCGATCCCGGCGGTTCGGTGCGCTGCTACGACGCCGCCACCGGACGGCGGCTCGGCGCGGTGGCGGTGCCCTCCCCGAGGCCGTTGCGCGCCCTGGCGGTGACGGCCGGCGGCTCCGTCGTGCTGCTCGACGCGTGGGGCGGCGCGGAGCTGGTGGCCCCGGCCGAGTCGCGCCCGGGTCTGGAACCGCACCAGCTGTCCGAGGCACTCGAGCAGATCTCCTCCGACGCCGAGGAGTTGAGCGCGGTGGCGGCCCTCGGCCCGCTCCCGAAGGCCGCACCGGCCTTCGGGGACACGGCCGGTTCGGTGTACTGGTACGAGGACGGCGAGGTGATCGGCGAGCGGCTGCACCGCGGTCCGGTGACCGCGCTGGCGGGTACCGCGACGGGCGGCCACGGGCTGTCGGACCCGGAGGTCCCACTGCTGGTGAGCGGCGGCCTGGACGGAGCCGTACGGCTCTGGGGGCCCGAATCCGACCCGATGGCCGAACCGTCCGACCGGCGCGGCTGCCCGGTGACGGCGGTGGCCGTCAGCTCGACCGCGGCCGGGCCGCTGGTGGCCGCGGCCTGGGCCGACGGGCTGGTGCGGGTCCGGAGCCTCGGCCGGGGCGGCGGGGTGCACGATCTGCGGCTGGGCTCGGAGGTCTGGTCGATGGCGCTGACCGGCACTCTGCTGACGCTTGGCATGCCGGACGGCGTGGCCGCGATCGACCTGCGGGCCGGTGCCGGCGGGGCGCGCCCGGAGGGCCGCTGACCGCAGGTCCGCCGGGAGCGGGGCGCGCGGGGCTGGTTCGCGCCGTAATCAATTTTCTTTAGCGAGGGTAATGACATAGGCTAAGGACATGCCCGAGATGTCCGAGGACGACCTCGCAGCCGTAAGCCAGCTGAGGTCGTCCGCGATGCGCCTTGCCCGACGACTGCGACACCAGCGTGTGGAGGAGTCGTTGAGCCCCACCGAGATGGGGGTGCTCGGCACCCTCGGCCGGTGCGGCAAGGCCACGCCCGGTGAGCTCGCCCGCAAGGAGCACGTCCAGCCGCCGTCGATGACCAGGATCATCGCGATGCTGGAGGAGAAGGGGCTGGTCCGGCGCGAGCCGCACCCCGAGGACCGCCGTCAGGTGGTCGTCAGCAGCACCGAGCAGGCCGACGCGATCCTTGCCGAGAGCCGCCGGCGCCGCAACGCCTGGCTGGCCGAACTGGCCCAGGGGCTCAGCGAGGAGGAGTGGGCGGTCCTCAAGGAGGCCGCACCGGTTCTCTACAAGCTGGCCCACCTCTGAGCGACACCGTCCGCGACGTTCCGGGACCGGAAGAAGGAGCACCGCATCACCGCAGGACCACGACCTGACACCAGCCGCGCGGCGATCGCCCTGCCGATCGCCGCGCACCGAGGGGAGACCACCGTGACACCGCCGGCCGCCGCCAGCGCCGCCGCCATCCGAACCGACGACTCCACCACCGACCAGGCAGCCGGCGCTGCCGCCGCCGAGAGCCAGGCGCCCATGCCCGTGGGTCTGCCCGGCAGCGGCGACGACGACCCCGACGAACGCACCGCGGCGGCCCCCGCCGCCGCGCCGGGCCCCACCGGGGCGCGTTCCGCCCGGTCCACGGGGATGTTCTCCTCCCTGCGGATCCGCAACTACCGCTACTACTTCGCCGGCCAGGTGGTCTCCAATACCGGCACCTGGATGCAGCGCATCGCCCAGGACTGGCTGGTGCTGAACCTGACCGGCAGCCCCTTCGCGGTCGGTGTGACCACCGCGATGCAGTTCCTGCCGATGCTGCTGTTCGGCATCTACGGCGGTGTGCTCGCCGACCGGATGCCCAAGCGGCGCCTGCTGATCGTGACCCAGGGCGTGATGGGCCTGCTGGCCGCGGGCCTCGCCGTGATGACCGTCACCGGCATCGTCACGCAGTACTACGTCTACGCCTTCGCGCTGCTGCTCGGCCTGGTGACCGTGGTGGACAACCCGACCAGGCAGGCCTTCGTGAGCGAGATGGTCGGCCCCAGGGACCTGGCCAACGCGGTCAGCCTGAACGCCGCCAACTTCCAGACCGCCCGGCTGGTCGGCCCGGCGGTCGCCGGTCTGCTGATCGCCGCCGTGGGCAGCGGCTGGGCCTTCGCGGTCAACGCGCTGTCCTTCGCCGCCGTGATCGGCGGACTGCTGGCGATGCGCGGCAGCGAGCTGCGCCCGATCGAGCCGATCGCCCGTGAGAAGGGCCAACTCCGGGAGGGGCTCCGCTATGTGAAGGAGCGTCCGGAGCTGCTCTGGCCGATGGTGCTGGCCGGGTTCATCGGCACCTTCGGGTTCAACTTCGCCACCGTGCTGTCGGGTTTCGCGTACGACGTCTTCAAGGTCGGCGCGGGCGAGTACGGTCTGCTGAACACCGGGATGGCGGTGGGCTCGCTGGTCGGCGCCCTGCTGGCCGCGCGCCGCGGCGCGCCCCGGCTGCGGAAGCTGGTCGCGGCGGCACTGGCGTTCGGTGCACTGGAGGTGCTGGCCGCCTTCGCGCCCGGGTACTGGACCTTCGCGCTGCTGCTGCCGCTGATCGGCGTCTTCGGTCTCACCTTCAACACCTCGGTGAACTCGATGCTCCAGCTCTCCACCGACCCCGAGATGCGGGGCCGGGTGATGGGCCTGCTGGTGCTGGTGTTCACCGGCGGAACGCCGATCGGCGCCCCGCTGGTGGGCTGGGTCACCGACGCCTACGGGCCCCGGCTGGGCCTGCTGGCCTGCGGCGTGGTGTCGGCGCTGGCCGCCGCCGTGGTCGGCCTGGTGCTGGCGCGGGTGGCCGGCCTCCGGGTGCGGGTGGACCTGCGCCCGGGGCGCGGCGGCCGGGTCGTCGCGGTGGTGCCGCGCGGCATCGCCAAGCAGCGGCTGGCAGCCGCCTGCTGACGCCTCGTCACATCGGAGCGGCCCCTGCCGCCGGTCAGAGCCTGATCTCCAGGACCTGGCCGCGCCAGGGGCCGTTCGGCTGCTCGACCTCGAAAGCGTCGGTCGGGGTGAAGCCCAGCTTCAGGTACTGGCCGACCAGCCGGCGGTCACCGTCGGCGTAGCAGTCCACCCGGACCAGGGTGATGCCCCGGCGGCGGGCCTCCTCCAGGGCGTCCGCCACCAGCGCCGCTCCGATCCCCGAGCCCTTGCGGCTGCGGTCGGTGACCAGGTTGCGGATGTACAGCTCGCGCTCCTCGACCACGGTGGCATGGATGTTGGCCTGTTCGGAGACCACACAGGCGCCGACCACGGTGCCGTCCTCGGCCTCGGCGAGCCGGACCAGGAAGGTGTCGGCGTCATGGGTGTAGTCGCGCACGCGCTGGGCCGTCGCCGGGCGGCCGGACCACGGCTGGTCGCCCCACTGGCCGGTGCGGCCGAGCGAGACCAGCCAGGCCACGGCGCCGTCGAGCAGTTCCAGGACGTCGGCCGTGTCGTCGGGGCCACCGGTACGAATCCTCATGGAGTCGTTTCTATCCGTTCGGGAGGTCGAGTGGAAGGGCTGTCAGGTCCGGCTCCCGGGCGGGGTGTCGGGGCCCGAAGCGCAGGTGGGGCGGGGAGGATGGGCCCATGAGGCTCTTTGTGGCGGTGGACCCGCCGGTGGTGGCGATGCAGGAACTGGCGGACGCCGTGGCGCCGTTGCGGGAGCTGCCGGGCGCCGACCGGCTGCGCTGGACGGGAGTGGACGGCTGGCACCTGACCCTGGCCTTCCTCGGCGAGGTCGCGGTGACGGACCTCCCGCGGCTGGAGGAGGTGCTCGCCGACGCGGCGGCCGTCAACGGCGCGCACCGGCTGCGGCTGGCCGGTGGCGGTCACTTCGGCGACCGGGTGCTCTGGGTCGGTCTGGAGGGGGAGACCTGGGCGCTGCGGCGGCTGGCGGACTCCGTCCGGGAGGGGGTCGCCCGGCTCGGCATCGAGGCCGACGAGCGGGGCTTCCATCCGCATCTGACGCTGGCCCGGGCAGGTTCCGGCCATGGGCACAGCCGGGCGGTGCGGCGGTCCGCGCCAGGGGAGCTGCTCGGGATGGCGGCGGCCCTGGAGGGGTTCCGGGGCAGCGAGTGGGAGGCCGCCGAGGTGCGGCTGATGCGCAGCACGATCGGCTACGGGCCGGCCAGGTACGAGGAGCTGCGGTCCTGGCCGCTCGCCCGCTGGGAGGCTCCGTAGCGGCTTCTTCCACGCGTCACGGCGGCCGTGCGGTGCCGTCCTCGCGGAGGGCACCGCCGTGCCTCCCCGGCCGCGCCGGAACCCGTCGGGCGGTTACGGCGCCGCCGCCCCGATCGACGGCTCGGCCCGCAGTTCGACGAACCGCGGCTCGGCGTCGCCGAGTTCGAGCAGGACCAGCTCGTTGCGGCCGCTCCGCAGCAGCGGCTGCGGGCAGAACAGGGTCTGCTGCGGTCCCGCGGCGTCGTAGCGGCCGAGCAGGAAGCCGTTGACCCAGAGGCAGCCGCGGCCGCCGCCGGGCACGGCCAGGTAGGTGTCACCGGTCGCGTCCAGGGTGAGCACTCCCCGGGAGAGGCCGAAGCCGTCGCCGCCGAAGGCGAGTTCGGGCAGCGGCGCGTCCAGGTCGAAGACCTCGGCCCGGCAGCCGTGCAGGTACTGCCGCTCGTGCCGGACACCGCCGGTGATGCCCTTGGGCTCCCCGCCGTGCGGTCCGTAGTTGACCCGCCCGAGCGAGTCCACCAGCAGTTCGACCAGCGCTCCGCCCGCCACCGTCACGGGCTCCGCCGGCACCCCGCGGGCCGGCTCGGCGACCCGCTCGCCGTCCACCAGCAGCACTGCCCGGTCGTGCAGGCCCTCGACCGTCAGCGGGAGTCCGGGCCGCGGCCCCGGCACCCGGAAGGTGTACCTGACCAGCCCGTGCTCGATCCCCAGTTCCTCGAAGGCCGGCGGGACGGCCGACTCCACCGCCTTGCCGAACGGGATCGGCGCCCGCTCGGTCAGCTCGACCGTCACCGGGCCCAGCAGCGCGGGCAGTGCGGGGAACCGGGGCGTGACCGCGGAGCGGTACCGGGCCTCGTGGGGGTGCGTCGCCGCGAACTCGGCCAGTACGGACCGGAACAGCCCGTACTTCGGGGTCGGCGCACCGCGCTCGTCCAGCGGGGCGTCGTAGTCGTACGAGGTGGTGACCGGCTGGTACGGCGAGTGCGTCCAGTCGGTGGAGTTGAACGGCGGGTCGGCGTGGTTGGCCCCGGCGCCGGTGCCGAAGTTGCTGCCGCCGTGCGCCATGTACAGGTTGACCGAGGCGCCCGCGGCCAGGATCCGGCGCAGGGTGTCGGCGGCGTCGGCGGCGTCCCTGGTGTGGTGCGGCTCGCCCCAGTGGTCGAACCAGCCGTTCCAGAACTCCATGCAGAACGGCGGGTCCTGCGGCCGGTGCCGGCGCAGCACCTCGAAGGCCGCTTCGGGACCGGAGCCGAAGTTCACGGTGGCGAGCACCCCGGGCAGGGTGCCGCCGGTGAGCATGAGGTCCTCCGGGCCGTCCGAGGTGAACAGCGGCACGGTCACGCCCCGCCGCCGCAGCCCGTCGGCCAGGTACCGCAGATAGCCGGCGTCGCTGCCGTACGAGCCGTACTCGTTCTCCACCTGCACCATGAGCACATTGCCGCCCGCGTCCACCTGCCGTGCCACCACCGAGGGCAGCACGGCGTCGAAGTAGCCGTCCACGGCGGCCAGATAGGCCGGATCGGCGGTCCTGGCCCGCCGCCCGACCCGGGAGGTCAGCCAGCCGGGCAGACCGCCGTTGTCCCACTCGGCGCAGATGTACGGCCCGGGGCGGACGATCGCCCAGAGCCCCTGCCGGTCCGCCTCGTCCAGGAAGCCGGCGAGCTCGCCCAGCCGCCGGAACTCGCCGGGCCTGGGCTCGTGCAGGTTCCACGGGACGTACGTCTCGACCGTGTTGAGCCCCATCGCACGCAGTGCCGCCAGGCGCTGCGGCCACTGCTGCGGGCGGGTGCGGAAGTAGTGCATGGCGCCCGAGAGGATCCGCAGCGGGCGGCCGCCGAGCCTGAAGCCCGCGGAGTCGTAGGTCAGCATGCGCCCAGCCTGCGGGAGCGGCGCCTCGAACGCCATGGACCGGACCCCGGGGCGTGTTGGCCCGCCGGGGCCCGCCCGCTCGGCCGGCGGGGCCGACAGCCCGCCCGGCGGGGGCCGTCGGACCCGAACCGGGAGCTCAGCGGGGTGTGGCGACGGGAGCGGGGGAGTGCCGAGGCTTGCGGAGCCACCCGGTACCCTCGATGGACGTGGACCCCAAGACTCGTATGCGGATCGTCTCCGGCGCACTCGTGATGCTGCTCGCGGTAGTGCTGATCAGCTCGCTCATGAACAAGTAGGCGCGGGGGCGGGCGCCCCTCCCCCTGCCCGGCCGACCGCGGGCGGAAACCGGCTGGTGACCGCCTTCGGCCTTCTCCGGTGGGCCGGCCGCACCCCGGCGCCCGGTGCGTGCCGAGGCGGCCGGAGCGCCGGAGGACGGCGCTGCCCGGAGCCTTCGACGGGGCACCCCGGCCGGTCGACCGGAGCCTTCGGGGCCGGCCGCGACTTCGACCGGCCCCGCGGAGGTACGCCTAGAGCCGGCCGACCACGTAGTCGATGCAGGCGGTGAGCGCCTGCACGTCGGACGGGTCGACGGCCGGGAACATCGCGATCCGCAGCTGGTTGCGGCCCAGCTTGCGGTACGGCTCGGTGTCCACGATCCCGTTGGCACGCAGTGCCTTGGCGACCGCGGCGGCGTCCACCGACTCGTCGAAGTCGATGGTGCCGACGACCTGCGAGCGCTCCTCGGGCTTGGCCACGAAGGGCTGCGCGAAGGAGGACTGCTCGGCCCAGGTGTAGAGGATCGAGGAGGACTCGGCGGTCCGCTTGACGGCCCAGTCCAGTCCGCCGTTGCCGTTCAGCCACTCCAGCTGGTCGGCCAGCAGGAAGAGGGTGGAGATCGCCGGGGTGTTGTAGGTCTGGTCCTTCGACGAGTTGTCGATCGCGGTCGGCAGGTCGAAGAACGGCGGGATGTACCGGCCGGAGGCGGCGATCCCGGCGGCGCGCTCCAGCGCGGCCGGGGAGAAGGCGGCCAGCCACAGCCCGCCCTCGGAGGCGAAGGACTTCTGCGGGGCGAAGTAGTAGACGTCGGTCTCGGTGATGTCGACCGGCAGGCCGCCGGCGCCCGAGGTGGCGTCCACCAGGACCAGCGAGCCCTCGTCCGCGCCCGCCGGGCGGCGGATCGGCATGGCGACACCGGTCGAGGTCTCGTTGTGGGTGAGCGCGTAGACGTCCACGCCCGCCTCGGCGGCCGGCAGCGGGTGGGTGCCCGGCTCGGTCCTGATCACCGACGGTTCGGCCAGCCAGGGCGCGGCCTTCACCGAGGCGGCGAACTTGGCCGAGAACTCACCGAAGTTGAGGTGCTGGGACTTCTCGCGCACCAGGCCGAAGGCCGCGATGTCCCAGAAGGCGGTGGAGCCGCCGTTGCCGAGCACCACCTGGTATCCCTCGGGGAGGGAGAACAGGCTGCTCACGCCTTCGCGGACGCGCTTGACCAGGTTCTTGACCGGGGCCTGGCGGTGCGAGGTGCCCAGCAGTGAGGTTCCGGTGGCGGCGAGGGCACTCAGGGCCTCGGGGCGCACCTTGGACGGACCGCAGCCGAAGCGGCCGTCAGCGGGCAGATTGTCGGTGGGGATCTGGATCTGAGCCACGGGCGCAGCCTAGTGGTCCGGATCGCGCCGGCGGTAGGTTCGTCCGCCCGCTGAGATGTGATCTTTTCCCAGGCGAGCGGGCCCGGAGGGTACTTCCGGGCCCGCTCGAAAGAGTGATATGCCGTCAGTCGTCTCGCGGCGCTCAGTGCGAGATCGCGTCCCAGCCCTCGACCTCCTGCGGGCTGCGCGCGCCGGGGCCCACGTAGCGCGCGGAGGGGCGCACGAGGCGGCCGGTGCGCTTCTGCTCCAGAATGTGCGCCGACCAGCCGGCCGTGCGGGCACAGGTGAACATCGAGGTGAACATGTGCGCGGGGACCTCGGCGAAGTCCAGCATGATCGCGGCCCAGAACTCCACGTTGGTGGCCAGCACGCGGTCGGGGCGGCGGTTGTGCAGCTCCTCCAGCGCGGCCTTCTCCAGCGCCTCGGCGATCTCGAAGCGCGGTGCGCCGAGCTCCTTGGCGGTCCGGCGCAGCACCCGGGCGCGCGGGTCCTCGGCACGGTAGACGCGGTGGCCGAAGCCCATCAGGCGCTCGCCCTTGTCGAGGGCCTTCTTCACGTAGCCGACGGCGTCACCGGTGCGCTCGATCTCCTCGATCATGTGCAGCACCCGGGAGGGCGCGCCGCCGTGCAGCGGCCCGGACATCGCGCCGACGGCGCCCGAGAGGGCCGCCGCCACGTCGGCACCGGTCGAGGCGATGACCCGGGCGGTGAAGGTGGAGGCGTTCATGCCGTGCTCGGCGGCGGAGGTCCAGTACGCGTCAACGGCCTTGACGTGCTTGGGGTCCGGCTCCCCACGCCAGCGGATCATGAAGCGCTCGACCACGGTCTCGGCCTTGTCGATCTCGCGCTGCGGCACCATCGGCAGGCCCTGGCCGCGCGCGGACTGCGCGACGTAGGAGAGCGCCATGACCGCGGCGCGGGCGAGGTCGTCGCGGGCCTGCTCGGCGGAGATGTCCAGCAGCGGCTTGAGGCCCCAGACCGGCGCGAGCATGGCGAGGGCGGACTGCACGTCGACCCGGATGTCACCGGAGTGCACCGGGATCGGGAACGGCTCCGCGGCGGGCAGGCCCGGGTTGAACTTGCCGTCCACCAGCAGGCCCCAGACGTGCCCGAAGGAGACGTGACCGACCAGGTCGTCGATGTCCACGCCTCGGTAGCGCAGCGCGCCGCCTTCACGGTCGGGCTCGGCGATCTCGCTCTCGAAGGCGACTACTCCCTCAAGCCCGGGTACGAAATCGGACATCAGACGGCTCCTTCAGTGATCCGGTCCGGCGGGTGCCATGGTGGGGCGGTCCCGCCGGGTGACCGATGGTGGTTGGCACTCGGTGCCAGCGTGGCAGGCACGGAGTGCATTGCGCCATACACCACCATGGTGATGTTTCCCCTTGTGCCACATCCAACCCGGCCCCATGGGCGGCATCGGCGGCGGATTTCCCGGAGCTATCCGGATGATTACGGACATAGTCACCGGCCGAAGCACGGCGGCACGGCGGTGGGACACCGGATCTCCCGCCCAGGTTTCCCCGGACGTAGCGGTACCCGACGCTTGTCGTACGGGATGATGTTGGCGTGCCTACCGCGGAACGCCACCCGACACCCCTGACCACGCCGACCGAGGACCGGCCGGGTCCGGACCTGACCGTGATGCGCAAGCATTACCAGCACGAGGGCCTGGTCGAGGAGCAGCTCGCGGCCGACCCGGTCGCCCAGTTCACCCGCTGGTTCCACGAGGCCGACGAGGCCGGCGTGGCGGAGCCGAACGCCATGGTGCTCTCCACCGCCGACGCCGAGGGCCGGCCGAGCTCGCGCACCGTCCTGTTGAAGGGATACGACCGGCGCGGTTTCGTCTTCTACACCAACTACGGTTCGCAGAAGGGGAGTGAACTGTCCGTCAACCCCCATGCGGCGCTGCTCTTCCCGTGGGTCGCGATCGCCCGCCAGGTGCTGGTCACCGGCCGGGTGGAGAAGGTCGGCCGGGACGAGACGGCGGCCTACTTCCGTACCAGGCCGCATGGTTCGCAGCTCGGCGCCTGGGCGAGCGAGCAGTCCAGCCCGGTGAGCAGCCGGGAGGTGCTGGAGCAGCGCTACGCCGAGCTGGAACGCCGCTACCCGGAGGGCGAGGGTGTGCCCGTGCCGCCGTTCTGGGGCGGGTACCGGGTGGTCCCCGAACGGGTGGAGTTCTGGCAGGGCCGGGAGAACCGGCTGCACGACCGGTTGCGCTATGTGGCGGAGGGCGGCGGCTGGCGGGTCGAGCGGCTCTGCCCGTAGCGGGACGCGGAGCGCTGGACGGGGCTCGATCGGTTCTACGCCGGTTGCAGTAGTACGGCGCTCCGCCGATCCGATGGATCGGCCGCGCGAACGGGTGTTTCTCCCGGTTCTGCCCATATGCTCGTGTTTCGGCGACCCGGACTGCGGTTGTAGCCGATGCCGTCAGTCGCAGTAATGCGATTCGCTCAACATGCTGAACCAATTCACCCGGACGGACTAGTAACGGGGAAACCGCAGTCACCTCTCGGGATACTCGCCGTTGGGTGGACCAGGGCGAGGGGAGGTCTTGTGTTTGACCCGCTTCCTCACCGTTCCACTCGCAGAAACGAGACATCACATGGTCGCCGCACTCGTCACCGGGCCAGCTGACCGCGAGGCCGTCGAGGAGCCAGCCCCACGGGCCTCGCTCGCCGCACTCGCCGCTCTGGGCACCGACACCCTCACCGCAGACCTGCACCGGGTGCTGCCGGGCACCGACTCCGGCCGACTCGCCGTGGCGGCCTTCAACTCCTCTATCTGACGGGCTGATACGGCCGGCAGACGCTGATGTCCCCCCTGATGGTCCCGTTCTCGCAGTTCGTGCTCAAAGTGCACAGCAGATGCGACCTCGCCTGTGACCACTGCTACGTGTACGAGCACGCCGACACCAGTTGGCGTGGCAAACCCCGCGCGGTCTCCGAGCGGGTGCTGGTGGCGGCGGCCGAGCGGATCGCCGAACACGCCGGGACACACCGTCTGCCGGCCGTCCACGTCGTCCTCCACGGCGGCGAACCACTGCTCGCGGGCCCGGCCCTGCTGCGGCGGGCCGCCGAGGAACTCCGCCGGGCCCTCCCGCCCGGTTGCGCCCTGGACCTGCGGATCCACACCAACGGTGTGCTGCTCAGCCGGGACTTCTGCGACCTCTTCGCCGAGCTGGAGATCAAGGTCGGGATCTCGCTCGACGGTGATCGCGCGGCCAACGACCGGCACCGCCGCTTCGCCGACGGACGGAGCAGCCACGCCAAGGTGCTCGCCGCGGTCGAGCTGCTGAGGCTCCCCGAGTACCGCCATCTGTACGCGGGGCTGCTCTGCACCATCGACGTGGAGAACGACCCGGTCGCCGTCTACGACGCACTGGTCGCCCTCGAACCGCCCCGGATCGACTTCCTGCTGCCGCACGCCACCTGGGACCAGCCGCCGAAGCGGCCGGACGGCGCGGGGCGGACGCCCTACGCGGATTGGCTGATGGCCGTCTACGACCGCTGGACGAGCACGGGCGGTCCGGTCCCCGTACGTACCTTCGACTCCGTGCACCGCACCCTGCGCGGGCAGTCCAGCCTCACCGAGTCGCTCGGGCTGGACCCGGCCGACCTGGTGGTGATCGAGACCGACGGCACGCTGGAGCAGGCGGACAGCCTGAAGACCGCCTACGACGGCGCACCAACCACCGGCTTCAACCTGTTCGACCACAGCCTGGACGAGGTGGCTGCCCACCCGGGGATGGTGGAACGCCAGTCGGGGCTGGCCGGGTTGTGCGAGGAGTGCCGCTCCTGTCCCGTGGTCCGCTCCTGCGGCGGCGGCCTCTACGCCCACCGCTACCGCAGCGGACGGGACTTCGCCAATCCCTCCGTCTTCTGCGGGGACCTGATGAGTCTGATCACCACCATCCGGGACCGGGTGGCCGCCCGCGTCGCCGTCCCGGCCCAGGGCGCACCGGTCGAACCCGTGCTCACCGAGAGCCAGTTGGACGAGCTGGCGCGGGGCCACGGCGACGCGCCGACCGTGGCTGCGCTGGCCGCTTCCCAACTCGGGGTCACCCGGCGGCTGCTGGCCGCGCTGGCCACCGGGCCGTCCGAAGCATGGTCGCTGCTGACCGAGTTGGACGCCGTCGCGCCCGAGGCGCTGGACGCGGTGCTCGCCCACCCCTATGTCCGGGCCTGGGCGGTGCGCTGCCTGAGCGGTGAGCCGGGCGCCGACCTGGGCTCGCTCGCCGAGATCGCCGCCGCCGCCGCGCTGCGGGCCGGTCTGGACTTCGAGCTGCCGGTGCCGGTGCGCGGCGGCGCGGTCCACCTGCCGACGCTCGGCCGGGTCCTCACGGTCGGTGCCGGCCAGGCCGAACTGCACGGCAACGCCGACGGGTTCACCGTTCGCGGGGTCCGGGTCGGCTGGGACTCGCCGGAGGGCGAGCAGTGGCAGCCCGTCCGGCGCCTGGCGCTGGCGGGCGGCTGGACGGTCGCCCTGGAGGACACCGACCCGCAGCGCGACTGCCACCAGTGGCCGGTCGAGGACCGCCTGGGCGAGTTCGAACTGCTGAACTGGACCGGGGCGTTGCGCGAGGCCTGGGAGCTGATCCTGCGCGATCTGCCCGGCCATGCCCCGGGCATCCGGGTCGGACTCGGCACCATCACCCCGCTCCGCCCGGCCCAGGCCGGCCGGGACGTCAGCGCGGCCGCCCGGCAGGCGTTCGGCACCGTCGGCATCGCCAGGCCCGCCACCGCGCCCACCCTGGCGCTGCTGGTCACGCATGAGTTCCAGCACGTCAAACTGGGTGCCGTGCTGGACTTCCACGATCTGTACGACCCGGCGGACCAGGCACACTACTACGCGCCCTGGCGGCCGGACCCGCGCCCGCTGGAGGGGCTGCTCCAGGGCACCTATGCGCACCTGGCCGTCTCCGAGTACTGGGCCACCCGGGTCCGGGCCTACGACGGGCTGCCGGGCGAGCCGGCCGACCACGCGCGGGTGGAGCTGGCGACCTGGCGGGCGCACACCGCTCAGGCGCTGGACACGCTGGCGGGCTCCGGAGCGCTGACGGCGCTCGGGGCACGCTTCGTCGAGGGAATGCGCGCCGGGCTCGAACCCTCGCTGCAACTGCCGCTCCCCGCGGAGGCGGAGAGTTCCGCGCGCCGGATCGCGGAGCGTAACCTCGCCGAGTGGCGCGCCCGGACCGCGCTGACCGACGCCTGAGGCCGACCGGGAACAGGGAGCGCGGACCTCGGGGAGGGGCGGCGATGCACGACGTGGACCGGCTCGCGCGGGACCTGGCCCGGCTGGGGGTGGAGCGGGGCGAGACCCTGTTGGTGCAGTCCTCACTCCGCTCGATCGGGCCGATGGCGGACGGTGCCGGCACCCTGCTGGCGGCCCTGCGGCGGGTGCTCGGCCCCGAGGGCACCCTGGTGGTCTACACGGCGACCCCGGAGAACTCCAGCACCTCCCGGCTGGCGCTGGCCCCCACCGAGGGGATGACACCCGAGCAGCGCCGGGCGTACTGGGAGGCCAAACCCCCGTTCGACCGTGCCGGGACACCGACATCGAGGATTCTCGGCCACTTTTCCGAGCTGGTCAGACGGCAACCGGGCGCGGTGCGCAGCAGTCATCCGCAGACCTCCTTCGCCGCACTCGGCGGCCAGGCCCGTGAACTGATGCGACGTCACCGCTGGGCGGGCCACCTGGGCCGGCACTCACCGGTGCAGAAGCTGTACGACCGGGGGGCCAGGGCCCTGCTGATCGGCGTGCCCATCTGGTGCTGCACCGCGTTCCACCTCGCCGAGTACCGTCAGGCCGACCCGCCGATGCAGCGCTACGGCTGTGTCGTCACCGATCCCAGGGGGCAGCGGCGCTGGGTGCACTTCGACGCCGTCCACCTGCGGGACGAGCACTTCGAGCCGATGACCTCCGCACTGGAAACGGGCATGCCGAGTCTGCTCGCGGGTACTCTCGGTGATGCGAGCTGCTACCTCCTGCGGATTTCCGAAGGAGTGGATGTGGCGGACAAGTACCTTCGTGATCACCGTAGTTGAGTCTCCGCAGTCCAGCCACCCTGAGTGACGCGAGCACGTGCTGTCGACCGGTGTCGCCCTATTCCCTTGGGGAAGCCTGGGTTCCTAGACTGACAACCCCTCTGCGGGGGAACGACGTAACCGGAGACCGGACGTAGCAGCGGCTACGCCCGGTGCGGTACACCACATCACACACCGGACGGTCTCGGGGGAGGCGCGTGTGTACGACGACCCTGGGGGTTGGGACGAGGACACGGCACGGCCGTACTTCTTCCTCAGCTACGCGCACACCCCGCGAGCGGGCACCAGGGGAGCGGGAGACCCCAACCACTGGGTGAGCAAGCTGTACGAGGACCTCTGCGAGGCCGTGCTCCAGCTCACCGACCTGCCGGAGGGCGCACCGGTCGGATTCATGGACCAGTCCATGCACCAGGGGACGCTGTGGGCGAAACGGCTCTCCCAGGAACTGGCCACCTGCCGGGTCTTCGTCCCGCTCTACTCCCCGCGCTACTTCAACAGCCTGGCCTGCGGCCAGGAGTGGTACTCCTTCACCCAGCGGCCGGTCTACCCGGAGCGCTCCACCTCGGAGCGGACCAGCGGGATCGTGCCGGTGCTCTGGGTCGCCATGGGCAACTACCAGCTGCCCGAGGTGGCCAGCCAGCTCCAGTTCAACCACAGCGGCTTCGGCCCGGACTACGCCGCCGAGGGCCTGTACGCGCTGATGAAGCTGAGCTACTTCCGCGCCTCGTACGAACTGGCCGTGCACCGGCTGGCGAAACGCATCGTCGACGTCGCCGAGGAGACGGTCATCCCGGTCGGGCGGCCGCTCGACTTCCAGTCGCAGCCCAGCGCCTTCAAGGCGCTCGCCCCCACCAAGCAGCTGCGGATCTCGGTGTTCTCCTACCGCCAGTCGGAGCTGCCCCCGGGGCGCAACCCCGACTACTACGGGCAGCGCCGGATCGACTGGCACCCCTACCAGCCGCAGTCCGCACGGCCGTTGGCCGAGCACGCGATGCGGCTGGCCAAGCAGTTGGGCTTCCACCCGAGCATCCACGAGTTCGACCAGGAGGTCGAGGAGATCCTCTCCAACCGGGAGCCCGCCGCGCCCGGAGTGGTGCTGCTGGACCGCTGGGCGCTGCGGGACGAGGAGCGGCGGGAAATGGTCGCCCGGTTCGACCGCGGCAACCCGCCCTGGGTGAGCGTGCTCGAACCGTGGAACACCTCTGATGCGGACTGCGTCGAGCACGATCTGTCGCTCTCCGAACTCAGCGCCAGGACACTGAAGTTGAAACGCCGAGAAGCCAAACCGAGTTTCCAGGAGGACGCCGCGGGACTGGCCACGCTGGAGGACTTCGAGGACGCGCTGCCCCGGGCCGCGATGCGGGCCAAGTACGCCTTCGAGGACCGGACCAGGAGCGGCCAGACCAGGTCGGGCGCACCCAAGCCCAGCCTGCGGGAAGCCTTCGGCGGGGAGCCCAGGCCGTGGCGGCCCGGGGTGGGACGCAGCGATCCGGGCGGTCAGGAGGCGGCCCGTGACCAGGAGGACGGTCCACAGTCGGGGGCCGGTCCAGGGGGAGGAGAGGCATGACCGAGAACCCGACCAGGAACCTGCGGTTGCGGGCCCCGAGCACCACCGCGCCGGCCGAGAGCGAGCCGCAGGCGAACGAGGACCGGCAGGGCCGGATCATCACCTTCTACTCGTACAAGGGCGGCACCGGGCGCACCATGGCGCTGGCCAACACGGCCTGGATCCTGGCCGCCAACGGATTCCGGGTGCTCACCGTCGACTGGGACCTCGAGGCGCCCGGCCTGGCCAGGTTCTTCCACCCCTTCCTCGACCCGGCCGCGCTGGCCGGGACCACCGGGATGATGGACCTGATCACCGAGTACCGGGAGGAGGCGCTGCGCGAGGTCGACCACGCCCCCGGCTGGCACGAGGACTTCGCCCGGGTGCACCCGCACGCCCTGTCGCTCTCCTGGCCCGGCTTCCCGCCCGGCGGCAGCCTGGACTTCCTCTCGGCCGGCCAGCAGAACCGGGACTACTCCGAGTCGGTCGGCCGGCTGGACTGGGACCTGTTCTACGAGCGGTTCGACGGCGGGCAGTTCTTCGACGCGCTGCGCCGGGACATGAGCCGCCGCTACGACTACGTACTGATCGACAGCCGCACCGGCCTGTCCGACATCGCCGAGATCTGCACCGTGCAGATGCCCGACGACCTGGTGGTCTGCTTCACCCTCAGCGACCAGTCCATCGACGGCGCCTCCAAGATCGCCCAGCACATCAACGACCGGTACCGGGAGCGCGGCATCCGGATCCTGCCGGTGCCGATGCGCATCGACGAGGGCGAGAAGGAGAAGGCGGACGCCGGGCGGGCGCTGGCCAGGCTGCGCTTCGCCGGTCTGCCCGAGGGCCTGGCGGAGGAGGAACTCGCCCAGTACTGGGGGTCGGTGGAGGTCCCGTACCGGCCGTTCTACGCCTACGAGGAGATCCTGGCGACCTTCGGGGACCAGGTCGGCACGCCCACCTCGATGCTGGCGGCCTGCGAGCGGATCACCTCGGTGATCACCAAGGGGCGGGTCGCCGGACTGCCGCCGGTGGACGAGGAGGTGCGGCTGCGCTTCGTGGACGCCTACACCCGGCGCCGCCCCACCGTCCCGGCCGACCTGTACCTCAGCTATGTGCCCGAGGACCGGATGTGGGCGGACTGGATCGCCGCCGTGCTGGAGAACGCCGGGTTCCGGGTGGTGCCGAGGGACCTGGGGGCGGGCGCGGACTCCCGCTCGGAGACCGAGCGGGGCATCGACGCCGCCTTCCGGACGGTCGCGGTGTTCTCGGCCGCCTATCTGCGCTCGCCGCAGGCCAGGGCGCTGTGGGACTCGATGGCCGGGTTCGACCCGGCGGGCACCCGCCGCCAGCTGGTCCCGGTCCGGGTCAGCGACGTCCGCCTCGCGGCGCCGTTCAACAGCCGCAACCCGGTCGACCTGGTCGGCCGCGACGAGGACCAGGCCGCCGCGATCCTGCTGCGCGCGCTGGGCCGCGAGAGCGCGAACGGCGAGGGCGGCGGCGGGGCCGTGCCGCGCTTCCCCGGCACCAAGCCCTCGTACTGGTCGGTGCCGCAGCGCAACCCCTCCTTCACCGGGCGCGCCAAGGTCCTGGACGAGCTGCGCGAGCAACTGGTGGGCGGGCCCACGGCGGTGCTGCCCACCCCGCAGACGCTCTACGGGCTCGGCGGTGTCGGCAAGACCCAGCTGGCGCTGGAGTACGCCCACCGGTACATGTCGCACTACGACCTGGTCTGGTGGATCGACGCCGAGCAGACCGAACTGGTCCCCGCCGCCCTGGCGGACCTGGCCAACCGGCTCGGCCTGAGGGTCGGCGACAGCGTCAACGAGGCGGCCGAGGCGGCCCGGGAGGCACTGCGCAGGGGCACCCCGACCTCCCGCTGGCTGCTGATCTTCGACAACGCCGACGAGCCCTCGGAGATCCGCAGGTACTTCCCGGGCGGCTCCGGGCACATCCTGGTGACCTCGCGGAACCAGGCCTGGTCCGGGCAGGCCGGGGTGCTGGGGGTCGACGTCTTCACCCGCGGCGAGAGCATCGAGCACCTGACCCGCCGTACCCGTGGGCTCTCCCGCCAGGACGCCGACCGGGTGGCCGAGGCGGTCGGCGACCTGCCGCTGGCCGTCGAGGTGGCCGCGGCCTGGCTGGACACCACCCGCACCCCCGTGGACACCTACGTCGCCCAGCTGCACGCGGAGGCCACCAAGGCGCTCGCGGTCGGACGCCCGGCCGACTACCCCAGCCAGGTCGGCGCCACCTGGAACGTCTCCATCGCCCGGCTGCGCGAGCAGTCGCCGGCGGCGGTACGGCTGCTGCAGCTCTGCGCGTTCTTCGCACCCGAGCCGATCTCGATGGACCTGTTCTACAGCGACCAGATGATCCGGGCCCTGGTCCGCTACGACGAGGACCTCAGCGACACCTTCATGCTCGGCAAGGTGATCCAGGCGGTCGGCCGGTACGCGCTGGCCAAGGTGGACGCGGCCAGCAACAGCTTCCAGGTGCACCGCCTGGTGCAGGCCGTGGTCCGCGCCGAGATGAGCGAGGACGACCGGGTGAACGCGATGCACGAGGTGCACCGCATCCTGGTCGGCGCCCGTCCGGTGCTCGGCGACACCGACAACCCGGCCAACTGGCCGCGCTTCGAGAAGATCTGGCCGCACCTCGCACCGTCCCGGGCCCAGGACTGCGACGAGCGCGAGACCCGTGAACTGCTGATCGACCGCGTGCGCTACCTCTGGAAGCGCACCGACCTCGACCGGGCCCGCGCCCTGGCCGAGCAGCTGGACACCACCTGGGTCGAGCGGCTGACGGGGGAGAGGGACGAGCTAGAGCGCCGCAACCTGCGCCGCCAGATCCTCAGCCTGAACTTCCAGCTCGCCAACGTGCTCCGCTCGCAGGGCAACTACGCCGACGCGCTGCAGCTCGACGAGTCCACCCTGGCCGGACAGAGGGAACTGCTCGGTGAGCACAACCCGTACACCCTGATGACCGCCGGTTCGCTCGGCGCCGACCTGCGGGCGCTCGGCCGGTTCCAGGACGCACTCGACCTTGACCTCGAAACCTACAGCCAGTTCCGGGAGTTGTTCGGCGACGAGAACGCCCGCACCCTCTCCATCGCCAACAACCTGGCCATCGACTACCGCCTGGTCGGCGACAGCGAGGCCGCCCGCGACCTGGACCAGGAGACCTTCGACCGCCGGCTCGCCGTCCTCGGCCCCAGGCACCCGTACACCCTCTCCAGCAAGTCCAACCTGGCCCGCGACCTGCGCGAGGTCGGCGACTACAAGGGCTCCATCGAGCTCCTCCGCGAGGTCACCGAGGAGCTCGCCGACATCCTCCAGCCCGACCTGCCGGAGAACCTGCGCAACGCCAAGTCCCTTGCGGTGTCGCTGCGCAGGGAGGGCCATCTGCGCGAGGCCCGGCAGCTCACCATGCAGACCTACGAGCGCTACCTCGACCGGTACGGCGCGGAGGCGGCCGACACCCTGGCCTGCGCGCTCAACCTGGCGGCCGACCACTCGGCCTCCGGGGACAAGGAGGCCGCCCGCGACCTCGCCACCACGGTCTACGAGGGCCACCGGCGGCTGTTCGGCGACGAGCACCCGTTCACCCTGGCCTGCGAGAACAACCTCGGTATCTACCTGCGCGGCAGCGGCGAGGTCGAGGAGGCGATCCGGCGCGGGCGGCACACCGTCGAGGGTCTCCAACGGGTGCTCGGGCCCGACCACCCGTTCACGCTCAACGCGATGATCAACCTGGCCAACGCGTACGGCGAGGACGGGCAGTTGGCGAAGGCGGAGGACCTGGAGCGGACGGCCTACACGGGGCTGTGCAGCCGGTACAACCCGGCCCATCCGGACGCCGTCGCCTGCGAGGCCAATCTGGGGGTCACCCTCCGCAAGGCGGGGCGGCTCTCCCAGGCCACCGAACTGCGGGACCACGCGGTGGCCGAACTGATCCGCCTCTTCGGCGAGGAGCACCCCAACACGGTCTCCGCCCGGGGCTGGAAGCGGATCAACCGCGACCTCGAGCCCCAGCCGGTGTAGGACCGGACCCGCACCGGGCGCCTCCGCTCTCCGGCGGAGGCGCCCGGGTCCTGCCGGCCGGGGCGGCCCTTGGGCGGACCGCAGGAGTTCCCCGCCGCCTCCCAAGGGGGCGTGTACGCTGCCGGGCTGTGACCGAGACCTTGCCGCCGCCGTCCGTACTCGTCACCCGCCGGCTCGCTCCGGGGGTGCTGGAACGGCTCACGCCGTTCTGTGCCGTCACCCTGCACGACGACGATCTGCCCATGGCCAGGCCCGAGTTGCTCAGCGCGGTGGCCGGCCGGACAGCCGTGATCACCACCCTGGACGACGTGGTGGACGCCGAGTTCCTGGACGCGGCCGGCCCCTCCCTGCGGCTGGTCGCCAACCATGCGGTGGGTGCGCACAACGTGGACCTCGCCGCCTGCGCCGCGCGAGGGGTGACGGTCACCAACACCCCCGGCGTGCTCACCGAGTCCACCGCGGACATGGCCTGGGCGCTGCTGCTGGCCGCCACCCGGCGGCTCGGCGAGGGCGAGCGCCTGCTGCGCTCCGGACGCCCCTGGGCCTGGGCGCCCAACTTCCTGCTCGGCATGGAACTGTCCGGCACCCCGCTGGGCATCCTCGGCATGGGACGGATCGGCCAGGCCGTGGCCCGCCGCGCCGCGGCCTTCAACATGCCGGTCTGCTACCACAACCGAACCCGGCCGTCCGGTGACACTCCCCAGGGGGATCCCCGGTGGCTCCCGCTGGACGAACTGCTCGACCGGTCCCAGGTGCTGGTGGTCACCTGCCCGCTCAACGCCGCTACCAGGCACCTGCTCGACGCCGAACGCCTGGCCCGACTGCCCGAGGGGGCGGTGGTGGTCAGCATGACCGCGGGAGTGGTGGACGAGGAGGCGCTGGCGGCCGCCCTGGACTCCGGCGCGCTGTTCGCGGCGGCCGTGGACAACTTCGAGCACGAGCCCGAGGTGCCGGCCGCCCTGCTCGCCCAGGAGCGGGCCGTACTGGCACCGCACCTGGGCAGCGCCACCGTACGCACCCGGCAGGCCATGGGCGGCCTGGCCGTCGACAACGTCCTCGCCGTCCTGGCGGGTTCCGACCCGCTCACGCCGATCGGAACCCGCTAGCCGGGCGCGCCCCGCCGGTTCGAAGGTCAGCCGGCCGCCCCGGCCGCCCACTTCAGTTCCTCGGCCATCACCCGCAGGGCGCCGAAGTGGGCGGCGCCGGGCTCCAGGTAGAGCTCGGCGCCGGGGATGTGGTCGGCGAGCCACTGGGAGTGCTCGACCGGGGAGAACTGGTCGTCGGCGCCGTGCCAGAGCCTGGTCGGAACGGTGATGTCCTCCACCTTGAAGCCCCAGTCGGTGGTGAAGGCCAGCACGTCGTCGATCCAGCCGTGGGCGCCGTACCTGAACGCCTCCCGGTAGGTGCTCAGCAGCATCCGGCGGATTCCGGCGTCGGAGACCACCGACCGGTCCGCGGGCGGGAGTTCGGGGACCAGGCCCTTGATCAGGGCGGCCGGGTCGTCCTTGATCTTCCGGGACCTGACCTGGAAGGCGTCGACGAAGCGGTGCGGGCCGCGTTCGACCTCGCTGTATCCGCGCCGGTTGGCCTCGGTCATCCCGGCGTACCAGTCGAGCCCCTCCGCGTGCCGGGGGGCCAGGCAGACGAGTGCCGACACCCTGGTGACCCGGTCCGGCAGCAGCGCCGCGCAGGCCAGTGCGTGCGGTCCGCCGCCGGAGCGGCCGAGCACCGCGAAGCCGCCGATGCCCAGTGCGTCGGCGATGGCCGTCACATCGGCGGCGGCCGAGCCCACCCGGCGGCCGGGCAGGCGGGTGGAGTCGCCGTAGCCGGGGCGGTCGAAGGAGATCAGCCGCACCCCGAGGCGGTACAGCACCGAGGCGCGCGGCAGCGGGCCGACCCGGCTGCCGGGGGTGCCGTGCATCAGGAAGACCGGACGGCCCTGCATGTCTCCGTGGGTGTCCACCGCCAGCCTGCGGCCGTCAGGGGTATGGACCAGGAGTTCGGCCACTCGGTCTCTCCTTCGTCAGGGGACAGAGATCCTTAACGCAGTTCCAGGGTAAGGGAGTTGGCTGCCAGGGATCTTCTGTCGGCGGCAACCGGCGCCGCAGGGCCGCGTCGCACCGCGCCGTCGGAAATGTCCATGTCTGGTACATGCCCGCTCTGAGGGCCGGTCACCCGGCCACATCCAGGTTCCTGACCTCGCGACGGGCCTGCCAGGTGGTGTGCTCCCGTGAGATCGCGTCCTCGGCGTCCCTGGCGATCCGGGCCCAGGTCTCCTCGGCCTCCCCCGAACCCACCTCCAGGCTGCCCAACTGGGCCTCGATCACGGCCAGTTCGGAGGCGGCCAGCGAGTAGGCGGCCGACTGTGGCCGGTACTGGCGCAGCTGGGCCCAGGCGGCGATCGAGGCGGCGACGGCGGAGACCGTGCCGAGCGCGTCGTAGCCGAAGTACCCGAGCGCGCGCAGCACCGCCAGCCCGAGGCCGAGCATCGGCAGCGCGATGCCGAACACGCTGGTCCAGCGGCTGGCGACGGCGCACTGCCGGGCCTTGGCCCGGTACCAGTCGCGCTGTGTCCGCACCCGCTCCCGCAGATAGACCTCGCGCCGGACGGCCAGTGGCTGCTCACGCAGTGCCGCCATGGTCTCGGTGATCTGCGGGTGGTTGGGCGCCCGCCCGTCCACCGGTCCGCGCCAGGTGGCCAGCTCGGCCTGTACCCGGTCCAGCCGGGGGATCGCCCGGCTGGCGCCGAACTGGCCGATGATGCCGCCGAGTTGCGCGTCGTACAGCAGCTCGGCATCGGGCAGGGTGCGCGGTGGCGGCTGATAGGCGTCGGCGCGGACGGCGTACTTCCAGGAGAGCGTCTTGACCGACTCGGCGGCGGCCCGGCCCTCGTACCAGAGGCCCTGCGGGTTCTGGCGGCCGATCACGGCCGCGAGGGCGACGGTGCACAGGTAGGCGAAGGCCGCGGTCCAGGCCCAGCGCGTGCCGTCCGCCGAACCCGAGGCCGCCGCCGCGACCAGGAGCAGCAGCTCCCAGCGGGAGAGCGCGACGGCGCGGTGCTGCCCCTGCAGTGAGGAGGAGTCCGCCGTCCAGAACAGCTCGGGCAGCAGCTCGCGCTCCTCGAAGCGCCGGTTCGACCGCCCTGACTCCGCTGCCATGTCGGCCCCCACTGCTGCCTCGCCGTGTCACCAGCAGGTACCTACTGCCCCGGCCACGTGTCCGGTACGCGTCGCCTCCGGCCAATCTCCGGCCGCCGGGCGCCCGCCGGGGCAGCTCTCGCGCCCCCGTCCGAAGCCCCTAGTACGCGTAGTAGATCCGGTCGGCGTTCTCGGCCATCAGCCGGGCGTTCCACTCCGTGCCGCCGTCCACGTTGCCGGAGCGGAACAGCGGCGGGGTGATGCCCCGGTCGGTGAGTTTCCCGACCGCCGTGGCGACCACGGCCTGCATCAGCGCACTGGTCACGACGGTGGAGACGGAGCCGAAGGTGGTCCCGGCGCCGGGGTGCGACAGCTCGCCGTCACCGACCGCGATCTTGCTGTCCAGCACCACGTCGCAGTGGTCCTTGAGGTACGTCCCGGACGGGTGCTGCGAGGAGACCTCGGCCGGGTACGCCAGCGAGGTGACCCCGATCACCCGCAGCCCGCGCGACCTGGCGTGCTGGGCCAGTTCGACCGGCATGACCTGCCGTCCGGAGAGCGAGATCACGAACAGGAGGTCTCCCGCGCGGGCCGGGGTGAGGTCCAGCGTGGCCGGAGCCAGGCCGGAGACCCGTTCCAGCGCGCTGCCGAGCGGCGCGGGCATCACGTTGACCCCGACCATGCCGGGCACGTTCAGCAGATTGACCACGGCCAGTCCGCCGGCCCGGTAGACCACGTCCTGGGCGGCCAGCGAGGAGTGCCCGGCACCGAAGGTGAAGATCCTCCTACCCTCCGCCACCGCGTCGGCCAGCAGTGACGCGGCCTGCTCGATGGTCCGGGCCTCCTCGGTACGGACTCGCTGGAGGTGGGCCACCGCGGCATCGAAGTACTGCCCGGCCAGGTCGCTCATCAGATCTCCGTACCGTGCTGTGCGGTCGGGACGGTCCGGACCGCGGTTCGGGAAAGCCATGGAGAAAGCTACGGCGAGCACGGTGCGGCCTGCGGTGGCCCGCTGTCAACAGGGGCGAAATGCCCTGGGCATAAGGCCCGGGCGGCTCTGGTTGTCCGCGCGGTACGTCAGAATTGGCGGTGAGGACACCGATGAACGGAGCCGGCTGCGATGTCTGGGCTGATCGACACCACTGAGATGTACCTTCGGACCATCCTGGAGCTGGAGGAAGAGGGCATCACCCCGATGCGCGCCAGGATCGCCGAGCGCCTGGAACAGAGCGGCCCCACCGTGAGCCAGACCGTGGGGCGGATGGAGCGCGACGGCCTGCTCCGGGTCGCCGGTGACCGGCACCTGGAACTGACCGAGGACGGCCGCCGGCTCGCCACCCGGGTCATGCGCAAGCACCGCATCGCCGAGTGCCTGCTGGTCGACGTGATCGGCCTGGAGTGGGAGGAGGTGCACGAGGAGGCCTGCCGCTGGGAGCACGTGATGAGCGAGACGGTGGAGCGCAAGGTGCTCGCGATGCTCGGCCACCCCACCCAGTCCCCGTACGGCAACCCGATCCCGGGTCTGGACGAGCTCGGCGACACCAAGGCCGAGGGCGAGGGCTTCGACGCCGGCCTGGTCACCCTGGACGCGGTGCAGCCGGGCGAGGGCGGGACCAGCGTGGTGGTCCGCCGGATCGGTGAGCCGATCCAGACCGACGAGGACCTGATGCGTACGCTGCGCCGCGCCGGGGTCCGCCCGGGTGCCACCGTCCAGGTCGCGGCCGGGGTCGGCGGTCTGCTGGTCGGCAGCGGCGAGAGCCCGGCCGAACTGGGCAAGGACATCACGGCCCACGTCTTCGTCACCCAGCCCTGAGCCGTCGGGGGTGCCCCGTCCGGGCGTGAGCGGGTGGCCGTCGTCAGGAGGCGGGGCGGCGGGCACCTGGGCCGTGCGCACCCGCGCGAAGCGGGGCCCCACGCCCCGCCGGGGCCGTCAGGGGCGCCGCGTGCGGCCCGGCCGCAGCCGTCCTCCGTCCCGAGCGGCTCATCGTGCGCTCTTCGGCCCCCGAGGAGGGGCCGTCCGGCCGAACGCCGATGAGCCCGGTGCATCCCCGTGCACCGGGCTCATCGGCCCTCCCCAGTCCTCCCCGTTTCCCTCCCCGACCCCCGGCCCGTGCCACTCGACCACCCCGAGCGCGGTCGGTACCACGGCCCCCCGGCTTCCTCCCCGTCCACCGCGCTCGGCTTCCCCGTCCGAGCGCCCTCCCCGGTGTCCCCCGGTCCTGCTGCCCCCTGGTGCCCCGCTGTGGCCCTGTGCCCTGCGGTGTCCTGCTGCGCTGCCCTCCTGTCCGTCTCGCCGGCCGCCCCTCTCGTCGGAATTCCTCCCCTCGGCAGATCACCGCAATCCTTGAGTGCCGTCACTCGTACGAGGGGCTTTCGCTCCTGACGATCGGGTACACCGGTCTTTTATCCGCACATGCGTCTGACGGGCCCTGCCTCCGGTGGGAGACAGGGCCCGTCAGGTGCGCGTGTGGTGTCGCGCAGCGCCGCCCCTCACCCGATAGGCGTAGGGCAGTGGCCGGGGTACCGCCGGACGGCCGTCCGCGGCGGGGTCAGCGCGCGGCCACCGGCTGGCTCCTCGGCGCGGCGGCGGGTGTCGCCCCGCCCCGCCCGCAGGCGTACGCGAGCGGGCTGATCAGCTCGGCGGCGTCCGGCAGCCAGCGGTTCAGCGCGGACGGCGGCCGGGCCCACTGGGCGAACCGGTACCCGCCGACCCGGGAGGGCGGGGCGACGATGAAGTCGTCCTCGCCGCGGGCCGTCAGATCGAGCCGGCCGGGGGCCCAGCCCTGCCTGCGCAGCAGCTCCGGCAGCTTGCTCTGCCCGCCGGGCAGTACCAGGAAGTGCAGCCGCCGCCCGATCTGCCCGGCCGCCGCCGGTACGGCCACCACCGGGCCCAGCTGCAGTCCCATCCGCTCCATCCGGGCCAGCGCCAGGCAGCCCGCCACCTCCGGGACGTCCAGTACGTCGAAGGAGCGCCCGGTGGGCAGCAGGATCGAGGCCGACGGGGTCCTGGTCCACCAGTGCCGGACCACGCCGGGGCCGGAACTGGCCTCGCGGCGCCAGTCGGGGCTGGCGGGGTGTGCGCCGGGGAGCGCACAGCCGAGGTCGCCGCACGAGCAGCGCGCCGGGCCGTCCCCCTCGATCAGCCATGCGCCGGGGACGACTTCCCAGTGCCGGTCCTCCACGTATCTGACGGCTTCGACGAGAAGTGGGGGCAGCTCCTGCGACTGGGTTCCTGGGGTGTCATCCACGCGGTGCTCAACTACCGTCAGTGAGTGGGGTTACGGCTGCGATCGGGGCGGTCAAACCGCCGGAGGCGATGTCACCCGTATCGGTGATGACGCCCAACCCCGGTAGGGCGCAGTGCAGTCGAACGGGGGTCGCGCCCGGCGCAGCAGGGGGCGCACAGGGGCATTTGGCAGGGCGCGCGGGGAGTGGATTGCTCACCGTGGGTATCCCGCTGGTGTCGCTGATCGCTAATCTGGGGTCAGAAGCCCTAACCGGTCGGCACGTCGGCACCAGAGCATGCAGAATCGTCGCCCTCCGGTCCAGGGCCGGGGGCGTGGGGAGGCGAAACCCATGGCCGCGAGACCACTTGTCGCACGACAGCCCAACGAGCGCTTGCAGCAGCTGATCCAGGAAGCGAGCTGCTCGAACGCCGGGCTCGCCCGCCGGGTGAATCTCTGCGGCGCCGAGCACGGCCTCGACCTGCGCTACGACAAGACCTCGGTCGCCCGGTGGCTGCGCGGTCAGCAGCCGCGTGGCCAGGCGCCCGCCGTGATCGCCGAGGCGCTGGGCCGCAAGCTCGGCCGGAGCGTCACGGTGGACGAGATCGGCATGGCCGACGGCAAGAACCTCAGCTCCGGTGTCGGGCTGCAGTTCGCGCCCACCCTGAGCGCCGCCCTCGAGCAGGTCTGCGAGCTCTGGCGCAGCGACGTCGGCCGCCGCGAGTTCCTGACCGGGGCGACGGTGGCCGCCTCCGCGCTGGTCGAGCCGAGCCGGGACTGGCTGATCACCCCGCCCGACCCGGTGGTGGCCCGCACCGGCGGCCCCCGGGTCGGCCCGGCCGACGTGGCGGCGATCCGGGCGACCACCCAGATGCTGGTCGAGCTGGACCACCGCTTCGGCAGCGGCCACGTCCGCCCGGTGGTGGTGCACTACCTCAACTCCGTGGTCTCCGGTCTGATCGGCGGTGCGTACCGGGAGGAGACCGGCCGTCAGCTCTTCGCCGCGGTCGCCAGACTCACCGAGCTGGCGGGCTACATGGCGGTGGACACCGGTCAACCCGGCCTCGCCCAGCGGTACTACATCCAGGCGCTGCGGCTCGCCCAGGCCGCCGACGACCGCGGGTACGGCGGCTATGTGCTCGCCGCCTCGATGAGCCACCTGGCGGCGACCCTCGGAAATCCGCGTGAGATCGCCCAACTCGCCCGCGCCGCACAGGAGGGCGCCCGCACGGTGGCCACCCCGACCGCGATGGCGATGTTCTACGCGGCGGAGGCCAGGGGGCACGCCCTGCTCGGCGACGCCCGCTCCTGCGAGGCGGTGGCGGCCAAGGCGGTGGCCGCGATGGAGCAGCGCAACCCGCAGGACGACCCCGACTGGATCGTCCACTTCGACGAGGCCTACCTGGCCGACGAGCTGGCGCACTGCCACCGGGACTTGGAACAGGCCGCGCAGGCCGAGCGCTACGCCAGGACCGCGCTCGAACTCCACCCGCCGACCCGGGTCCGGCGCCGTGCGGTGGACTTGGTGCTGCTCGCCACCGCCCAGCTCCAGCAGCGCGACGTCGAAC
This sequence comes from Kitasatospora sp. HPM-01-4, assembly GCF_051374625.1. Classification (NCBI taxonomy): domain Bacteria; kingdom Bacillati; phylum Actinomycetota; class Actinomycetes; order Kitasatosporales; family Streptomycetaceae; genus Kitasatospora; species Kitasatospora sp. HPM-01-4. The sequence continues at coordinate 4,934,887 of NZ_JBPQGP010000005.1, forward strand.
GGGCCTGTGAGACGGGCGCGCAGGCCATCCGGCTGCTCAGCGGGCTGCGGTCGAACCGCGGTGTGGAGTACCTGGACGACTTCCGCCGCAGGCTCGAGCCGTACCGGGACAACCGGGTGGTCCGGGAGTTCCAGGCCCGGGTCGACGTGGAGGCCGCGTGAGAGAAGACCGGCCCACGTAGTCACCCGTGCCGGCGAACAGGTAGCGTGGGCCCGATATTCGGCGTTACAAGCGCCGTACGGCGGCGCGAGCGTCGCCGGGCGTGCCGAGTAGCCGTGGTCCGCCGTCAGCGAGCGCGCGGAAGAACCGAGGAAGGCCCGGGTGCATACGCGGATTCGACGGTTCGGGCGGTGGGATGCCGCCCGGCTGCCGTCGCCTGCCCGCGCGTGCCAGGCGCCACACACAGGTGAGGAATCGCGTTGAGCCAGCGCCGCTCGTACTCCAGCTCCAACGACTTCAACCTGGACGACCTGTTCCGGCCCGAGCCCGCCGGTGCCCCGGGCGCCCCGCCGCCGCAGCAGCAGGACGTGCCCACCGAGCAGTTCCAGGGCGGCCCCGAGTACCTCGGCGGTCCTGTCGGCGGGGCCCCGCACCAGCCCGTCCAGCAGCCGCAGGCCGACTCGGCCGCTGCCACGCAGTACCTGCCGCCGTACCCGGCCGGCGACCCGATGGCCGGTGGCGGCATGCCCCAGCAGCCGATGGGGGGCCAGCCCTCGTACGGCGCGCAGCAGTCCTTCGGCGCGCAACAGTCCTTCGGCGGGCAGCCGTCCTTCGGCGGCCAGCAGCAGTTCGGCGCCGCCGAGCAGTTCGGCGGGCAGCAGACCGCGGCCGGGCCGCTTCAGGGACAGCCGCCGCTGGGCCAGGCTCCGATGGGGGGCCAGCCCTCGTACGGCGGGCAGCAGTCCTTCGAGGGGCAGCCGTCCTTCGGTGGCCAGCAGCAGTTCGGGGCGCCGCAGCAGCAGCCGTACGCGGGTGCGCCCGCGCAGGGGTACCAGGGTGCGCCCTCGGCGTACGCTCCCGGCGCGGAGGACAGTGGCGGGCGCCGTTCCAACAAGCTGCTGCTCGGCGGGGCGGCCGTCGGCGGTGTGGCGGTGGTGGCCATCGTGGCCGCCATGCTGATGAGCGGCGGCGGCGACAAGACCGACAACACCGCCGCCGCCAAGACGACCCCGGTCGCCAAGGTCGCCGGCAGCGCGCCGAGTGCGGCCGCCTCCGGCAGCGCGGCGGCGGCCGACCCGCAGCTGCAGGCCCAGGCCCAGGCGATCTCCGACCTGCTGGGCAAGGCCAGCTCCAGCCGGCAGAGCGTGATCGCCGCGGTGGCCGCCGTCAACAAGTGCCAGCAGCTGCCGGAGTCGCAGCAGGCGCTCGCCCAGGCCGCCACCCAGCGCGACCAGCTGGTCGCCGGGCTGAACGGGCTGAAGGTCGACAAGCTTCCGAGCGGCACCCAGCTGGTCGCGCAGCTGCAGAAGGCCTGGCAGGCGTCGGCCACCGCGGACCGCGAGTACGCGGGCTGGGCCGGTGACTCGGCGGCCGGCTGCGACCCGTCCAAGCAGGACAACCCGCACCTCAAGGCGGCCAACGACGCCAGCGGTACGGCCAGTACGGCGAAGGGCCAGGCCGCGACCCTCTGGAACGCCATCGCCGCCCAGACCAACCTGCCCACCAAGAGCACCAGCGAACTCTGAGGCGGCGCTCAGGGCCCGCCCGGCGGAGCTTTCCGGGCGCGCGAGAAGATCCGCCGGACAGGCCCTCGGGCCGCGGCATGTGCCCGGGCCCGCGCTCGGTTCGCCCGTGCCTCCGGGCTCCCGGGCGTGCGGTTCAGGCCGGGGGCGTGCCGTGGACGAGGACCCAGCGGACGTCGACGAAGCCCGGGTGCGGTTCGGTCAGGCGTCCGTCCTTGACCCGCTGGTAGGTGACCGAGGTGTTCACCAGGCGGGGCGAGTCCGCGCTGGGGAGCATGCTGGTCAGTCCCCAGTTGAGCGGAGGGGTCGCACCGGTGGTGTCGATCGGCTCGCCGCTGTCCAGGACGTTGCGCAGCGCCTTCGAGGTGAGTGCCTTCCCCTCGCCGACCCGCTGGGCGGCCTGCCGGAGGACCTCGTACGCGACCCAGGTGGTCTGCACCCCGGGGTCGGACACGTCGATGGGGGCGTCGCTGCTGCCGTAGCCGCGCACGGTGGTCCGCAGCGCGTCCCAGACGTGCGAACTCTCCGGCGGGTACCAGCCGGTCGCGTAGGCGCCGCCGAGCGGTCCGCTGTCGCCGCCGGTGGAATCGACCACCGACTGCTGGAAACTGCCGATCACCGAGGCCAGCACGGTGTTTTTGGGGCCGAGCCGCCGGTACGGGTCGAGCAGGTTGGAGGTGGCCTCGGGGCCGAGGGCGCTGGTGACGCAGCTGCCCGGCCGGTCCTCGCCGATGGCCTTGGCGGCGATGGCGGCGTAGTCGCTGGACTGCTCGGGCGCGCGGAGGTCGACCAGTCTGACGTTGGCGGGTCCGAGGGCTCCGGCGAGGTAGCCGAGCAGGGTGTCGCCGGCGCGGGTGTCGGGCCGGATCAGGGTGACGGTCCTGCAGCCGGCCTCGACCAGCTGGAGGCCGCTCCCCGCGATCAGCGCGGGTGTGCCGCCGTTCACCGGGTAGGAGAGCGGGCTGCTGAACTCCGGTGTGGAGAGCCCGTATCCGCCGATGTACGGGATCTGGGCGGCTTCCAGCACGGGGATGAAGTCACTGCCGAACTGGCTGTACGAGCCCACCACGGCGGCCGCGTGGGCGGCGACGGCCTGCCGGGCGCAGGCGGTGGCGCCGTCGGAGGTGTTGTGCTCGTTGCAGGTCAGGACGGTGACCCGGTGGCCGGCCAGGCCACCCCCGGCGTTGAGTTCGCGGCCGATCGCCGCGGCCAGCGCGGTCATACCGGGCCGGTCGGCGGCACCGGTGTCGGACGGCGCCCAGGTCATCAGGGTGACCTCGCGGTCCGCGGTCGCGGCGGCGTCGGCGGAGCCGGTACAGGCCGAGGTGGCGAGGAGTGCGGGCAGTAGCGCGGCAGTTGCGGCGAGCGCCCCCATGGTGCGCCGGCGGTTGGGCACGGGCTGTCGGGCGCCGGTCGAATGCCGCTGGTCCGGATGTCCGCTCGGTTCCATGGTGGTGCCCTCCCCGGGTTACTGGGCGTACGGCCGCTCAAGCCTTGACCCGGTCGGGTGCAGGGAGAGGTCCGCCGGGCAAACGCCGCGGCAAGGGAGCGCGAACTCCGGGTGTTGGCCCGGAGTGACGCGTGTAGAGCTCGTGTGGATCGCTAACGGTGGGGGAACGTACGATCGTTGCCCATGTCCGCCACTTCAGATTCTCCGTACCGGTCTGCCCGAAACACTCCTCGTGGCGCGCACCGCTCCAGCACGATGGGCGGTATGCCGCTCAACGACCTGCCCTGGTGGCGGTGGCGTGCCCGCCTCCGCTCCGCACTGCACATGCTGTCCGATCCCGCCTTCCAGCAGCAGACCTGGCTGGCCGGGCACAGCGGCTACGGCGATGTGACCGACGCCGTGTACCGCCTGGTCGAGGACACCTGGCTGGACCGCTGGTCGGCCGAGAAGTACGTCGGCACGATATTCCGGGACAGCACAGAGGCGGCGCTGGTCGACCACGCGGTGCTCAGGGTGCTGCGGATCCTGCACGCCGTCGGGGCGGATGCCCCCGCCGCGAGCTACCTGGGGCACCCGGACTGGCCGGAGGCGGTCCGGGCGGCGCGGGAGGCGCACGTCGCGCTCGCGGTCAGCGACGGGGAGGACCCGGACGCGCCGCCGCGATCGCTGGAAGTGCTGCGGATCCTCACCAAGATCAACTGAGGCCTCCCGGGCGGAGGTGAGCCGGCGGAGCCGCTCGGGCCCCGGTCGGGCCGCCCTCCGCCCCGGACGGCGGCCCGGCGCGCGGCAGAGACGATCCGTTCCGGATGACGGGCAGTGCGGCGAGTGGCGTCCGGTTTGTGACACCCTGGACCGCCTGCGCACCCATTGACCTCAGAACGGGAAGCCCCACCGTGGAACAGCAGCCGGCCAGCACCCAGTACGTCCTCACGCTGTCCTGCCCCGACAAGCAGGGAATCGTGCACGCGGTCTCCAGCTATCTCTTCATGACGGGCTGCAACATCATCGACAGCCAGCAGTTCGGCGACGGGGACAGCGGGCTGTTCTTCATGCGGGTGCACTTCTCCGCCGAGCAGCCGGTCAGCACGGAGAAGCTGCGGGCCAGTTTCGCCGCGATCGGCGCCTCGTTCCGGATGGACTGGCAGATCCACCCGACCGACGAGCGGATGCGCGTCATCCTGATGGTCAGCAAGTTCGGCCACTGCCTGAACGACCTGCTCTTCCGGACCCGGATCGGCGCGCTGCCGATCGAGATCGCGGCCGTGGTTTCCAACCACACCGACTTCCGCGAGCTCACCGAGTCGTACGGCATCCCGTTCCACCACATCCCGGTCACCAAGGAGACCAAGTCCCGGGCCGAGCAGCAGCTGCTCGACCTGGTCGCCGCGGAGAACGTGGACCTGGTGGTGCTGGCCCGCTACATGCAGGTGCTCTCGGACGACCTTTGCAAGGCGCTGTCCGGCCGGATGATCAACATCCACCACTCCTTCCTGCCGAGCTTCAAGGGCGCCAAGCCGTACCACCAGGCGCACGCCCGGGGCGTGAAGCTGATCGGTGCCACCGCGCACTACGTCACCGCCGACCTGGACGAGGGCCCGATCATCGAGCAGGAGGTGGCCCGGGTCACCCACGACGTGACGCCGGACCAGCTGGTGGCGCTCGGCCGCGACGTCGAGTGCCAGGCGCTGGCCCGCGCGGTGAAGTGGCACAGCGAGCGGCGGGTGCTGCTCAACGGGAGCCGTACCGTCGTCTTCGGCTAGGGCCTGGCGCCCCCTCGGTGCGCGGTCGGGCGGCAGCGCTGCGGACGGAAGGGCCGCGCCGCTACGGGCGGGAGAGCAGCGGGGCCGCCCGCAGGACCTCCCGGATCGCGGTGCGGTCGCCGAACTCCCCGACCAGGACGTGCTCGGGGTGCTGGTGGGCGGCGGCCAGCCGGCAGAAGTCCAGGCCGTCCAGGACCATCGAGGCGATCGGGTCGGCGTCGTCCGGCGGCGGTCCGGGACCGTCCAGCGGGATGAGCCACTCGCCGCCGCCCGGGCCGTCGGCGACCATCCGGACCACCCGTCCGCGCGGTGGCGGTCCGCCGAACCCGGCGGGCTCCGGCTGGGGTTGGCGCAGTTCGGCCAGGGCGAGCGGGAGCATCCGGGCGGCCAGGTCGATCATGGATCGCAGATGCCCGGGCTTCGGCGGCGCGTAGGGGTAGTCCACCGCACGGGCGATGTCGTCCCCGTGGATCCAGCACTCGAAGGCCCGGTCGAGGAAGGCGTCGCCCAGCGGCACGGTGGCGAAGCCGAAGTCGACCGGGGCGGCGCCGTCGGCCCGCAGCGCGGCGCCCCGGACCAGGGTCTGGCTGTGCCGCCGCCAGACCGAGCGGACGGCCGCGGGGTCCGACCCGGCCAGGTCGGCCATCAGCCGCTCGCTGCGCTCCAGCACCCCGAGCGGCCCGTGGCCCGGTGGCGGCGGCTGTGAAGGGAGTCCCGGGGCGGCCTGTGGCGGCACCCGGGGCGGGACGCCGGCGGGCCCGGCCGCTCCCGGTACCGGGTCGGGCAGCCCGAGGGCGGGCGCCAGCAGACCGTCCACCGCTGCCAGATGGCAGAGGACCTCGGCCGGACGCCAGCGCTGCACCCCACCGTGCCAGGGCAGTTCGGCGACCTCGTGCCACTCATCGGGGCCCAGGTCGCGCAGCAGCGCGTCCAGCTTGGCGGTCTCGGCCGCGTACGGTGCGGCCCAGGCCGGGACCGGCAGTTCGGCGGGCCGTCGGGCGAGGCACCAGTCGAGCACCTGCTGGCGCAGCGACCCGGGCGGGTCGAGCGGATCGTCGGCGGAGAGCCGGGCGGCGGCGTTCCGCAGCCGGGAGGCCTCCTCGGCGCACTCCGGGCAGAGCGTCAGGTGCCGGGCCACCTCGGCGGCCTCCCGGCGCGGGCAGGCGTCCAGCGCCCAGGCACCGAGTAGGGAGCGCAGGGAGTCGTGCCGCGCGTCGTCGATGCTCATGCGCCCGCCCCGGCCGCACCCGCACACCCGTGGTCCGGGGGCGCGGACCGCGCACGCCCGGGCGCCGGATGAGCGTGCGCCGGGTGCGAAGGCCCCGCATCCGTGCGCCCCTCATACTCGCGCGCGGTGTCCGCGCGACTGGCGCATCCGCGCGCTACCGCGCTCCCCGCCTCGTGGTGCCCGCTGCCCGTGGGGTACGCGTCCGGACGTCCGGCTCCGTACCGGACGGCGACGCCACCGCCGCTCACGCCGCCGCTGTGCTCGGGGCTCTCGTCGTCGTCCTCAGCGTCGCCCTCACCCTTGCTTTGGCCTTCGCCCTCGCCCTCGTCTTCGCCCTCGCCGAGCCGGCCGGCCAGCAGCTGCAGCCCGAGCCGGATGCGCTGTTTGGCGTCCTGTTCGCTGATGCCCAGCCGAAGGGCCGTCTCCTGGTAGGTACGGCCGTCGAAGTACGCCACCGCGAGGGTCTCGCGTAGTGGATCGGGCAGGGACTCGACGGCGGACTGCGCCCGGGCCGCGCCGGCGCGCGCCCGCAGCTCGCGGTCGTCGGTGTGCAGCGCGCGCAGTCGGTCGAGGGCCCGGCGGCGGGTCAGCGCGCCGAGCCAGGAGCGCAGCGAGCCCTGGGCGGGGTCGAAGGAGCCGGGGTGCTCCCAGAGGTGGGCGAAGACCTCGCGGGTGAGCTGCTGGGCGGCGGTGCGGTCGTCGAGGATGCAGCCGGCCAGGCCGTGCACCAGCGGGGCGAAGCGGTCGTACAGCTCGCCGAGGGCGGTCTCCTCACCCCGGGCGAGCCGCCACCGGATCAGCTCGTCCCACCCCGGGCCACCACCCCGGGCGGCGCCCGAAGCGGCGCTCGAAGCGGAACCGGGAGCAGCACTCGGGGTGACCCGACGCGGGCTGGGCGCGCCAGCGGCCATGGCCCCTCCCTCGTCCGTGGATCAGGTCCGGTCTGCCGGGCCGACAGCCTGCCGGGTGATTCTCCGTGCCTGTGGATCCACGTTATCCCGGGGTCTTTCCCGGCCGGGGTGTAATCACCGGAAGAAGTCCTGGAAAGGTATCTGATCGTCAGATTAGTGCAATGGCTTGGAAGTTGATGTCCAAGGGGTGGGGGACGGATGAGGGACGGGTGGTTCCCTCGTGGCGATCGCCGGATCCAGGGCTGGTGGCGGTACGTTCGTTACGCTCGTGCGCGGGTGTGAACCGGGCCTCGTCGGGCCACCGGACGAGCGCCGGTGCGAAGCTCGTCAGGGTGAGCGGGACAGTATGCACTGCACTGTCCCTCGATCGCTGGAATATGCCCGAAGCGCTTGCTGCGTCCGATCTGCCGGATCATCCTGAGGCGTATTCGTGACGAAGCCATGGGCGGTTCGAGCCATGGGCAGTCCGATCGGGCCTCGGAATGCTCGCGGCCTGCCGGACCGGCGTGATCAAGTGCCCTGCTGCCCGGTCGGGCGGTCGGGAAAGTGGCCGAACTGCGAGTGCGGGTGGTGGAGCGGTGCAGGTACTTCAGGTGCAGCTGGCGGTCCAGGCGGACCCGGCCGAGGTGGGCAGGGCGCGCCGGTGGGTGCGCTCGCGGCTCCAGGGTCAGGGCGTCGAGCCGGACGAGCAGCTCGCCGAGACCCTCGTCCTGGTGGTGTCGGAGCTGGTGACCAACGCGGTGGTGCACACCGGCTGTCCGGCGGTGCTGCGGCTCTCCATGCCGGTCTGCTGTTCCGGCGTGGACGGCGCGGACGGCGCGGACGGTACCGAGGCTGCGGACGGTGCGGCCGGCCCGGACGGTGTGAACCACGCGGCGGTCCAGGGCGGCGACGGCGTCCTGGTACGGGTCGAGGTGGCCGACGCCAGCCGGGCCGCCCCGGCGCCCCGGCACGCGGCCGGGGATGCGACCAACGGCCGGGGGCTTGAACTGGTCGAGATGCTCTGCGACCGCTGGGGCTGGTACCCGGACGGCTCCGGCAAGCGGGTCTGGTGCGAGATCGGCTCGGCCCCGGCGGTCGGGCGGGCGGTAGGACAGGCCCCTGCGGCGGGCGCGTACGCCCGCTGAGGCACCGGTCCGACGGCCGCCCGGCTCCTCGCCGGGTGCACCGGCGAGACCGTCTGACGAAATGTCAGATCCGTTACTGTGCGCCGGATGCATGCCGTTTGCGCCTGTATCGCGCGGATCGCGCCCCCGTCGGTCAGGAAATGCGCCGCAACCATTCCGAATTTCAGACAACCCATTGACGTGACGTATCCGACTGATCACTCTTGGGTGCAGCTCTCCGTTGCGAGGGGACGTCGAGGGAGCGCCCGAACCGGGTCAGCAGGGGGATTGCTGCGACTGCCGGTCGCCCGGGTGTGCCCCTTGGCGAGTGCGGAGCGCCCGTGCGCGGGTTCAGGGCCCGCGTCCCGGAGGGATGGCGGCTCGCGACGTGCTCGGGGTGTGCACGGCAGCCGCCATCCGTTCCGGCAGCTGCCATCCGTTCCGGCTCCCGAATCGTTCGCCGCTCAGGCGGTCCACCGCTGCCGGACGGTGATGCACCGCCACCGGAACCGGTCGGTGGTCCGGGCCGGAGCCGCCGCTCGTGAAGCACCTCCGGCCACAGCGGGCACAGCCGTCCCAGGCCTCTCCGGGGCCGGGATGGGATGGTGCCGACCGTCGGGGGAGTGGCCGGACTTCCGGTGGTCGCGGCGCTGCTGCCGGTGCGGCCGATCCGCGAACCCCGGCGCGTACCCGACCGGCTGCCGGGCTGAGACCGGCGTGGCCCCCGGCCCTCCCGGAAAGGCCGGCCCCCGGTCGGCCCGGGCAGATTGTCGTAACAGGCGGATAGGCTCTGCGCCCATGACGCTGATCTTCACTCTGGACCCCGACCTGACCTCCGGGCTGCGGGACGACATCGTCAGCCTGTGGACGGACGTGAGCAACGCCGGCGGTGCGGTGGGCTTCGTGCCGCCGGTCACCGAGGACCGGGTGCGGGTCACGGCGGAGCAGCAGTTCGCAGGTGTCGGCCCCGGTCTGCCCGACCGGCTGCTGGTCGCCCACGAGAGCGAGACGGGGATGCTCGCCGGCGTGCTGTTCTTCGAGGACATGCGCTTCGAGCTGATGGACCACTGGCGGCTGCTGAAGCGGGTCATGGTCCACCCCAAGTTCCAGGGGCGCGGCTACGGCGTCGAACTGCTGGCCGAGGCCGAGCGGATCGCCCGTGGCTGGGGCCTGGACGCCCTCCGGCTCACCCTGCGCGGCGGACTCGGGCTGGAGCGGTTCTATGCCCGCTGCGGCTATGCCGAGGTGGGCCGGGTGCCGGGGGCGATCCGGGTCGCACCCGGGGACGACCGCGACGACGTCACGATGTGGCTCGACCTGCGCTGACCCGGGTGCCACCCCGGGTGCCCGCCCGGACGGATCGGACGTGAGGCATGCTTCACTGGGAGACCGGTGCCCTGTGCGCCGATCCGGCCGGTTGTACCCCTGCAGTAAGGAAGTCCACCGTGAGCAGCAACGTGAGCAGTGGGAAGCACGCCACGCTCCGCTACACCTCCATGCGGGCCAGCATCTTCCTCGGCTGTCTGATGATCGCCCTGTTGCTGGGCCACTTCGGGATCATCCCAGTGGTCGGCACCACCGGGATCGTTTTCCTGGTGCTGCTCGCCGCGCTGGTGTCCGCCCCGCTGAGCTACGTCCTGCTCAGCAAGCAGCGGGACGAGATGTCGGCCCAGCTCACCGAGAAGCTCTCCGGCATGCGCAGCCGCACCGCCGAGCGGATCGCCGCCCAGAACGCCGAGGAGGACGCGGCTGACGAGGCCGCCCGTGCGGCGTCCGTGAAGGGCTGACGGGCAGCCGACCAGTACCCGCGCCATGACCTCCGTAGCACCGACCCCGGACCGCGCCGGGCCCCGCCCCGCCGGATCGGGCCCGGCCGTGCCGGAGTCCCTCGCAGAGGCCTCCGCACCCGGGCGCAGGCCCACCGGGCGGGATGTGGCGCGCCTGGCCGGGGTCTCGCAGGCGACCGTCTCACTGGTCTGCTCCGGCGCCGAGTCCGGGCACCGGGTCTCCGAGGCCACCCGGCAGCGGGTCCGCGAGGCCGCCCGCAGCCTCGGGTACCGGCCGCAGGCGGCCGGACGCCAACTGCGGCTCGGCCGCAGCGGGATGATCCTGCTCGCCGTGCCCAACATGCTCGGGCCGTTCTTCGGCCGGGTCCTGGTCGGCGTCCAGGAGGAGGCCGGGAAGCACGACCTGGCCGTGGTGGTCAGCTCCGGCTGGAGCAGTGCGACGCTCGCCGAGGCGGCCACCACCGGCCGCTTCGACGGCCTGCTGCTCTGCTCGCCCGACGACAGCCAGCTCGGTGAACTGCCCGCCGACGTACCCGCCGTGTTCCTCGACGCCGACCCCTCGGCGCCCTTCGGCGGCCGGGTCGGGCCCACCGTCGAACTCGACATCGCGGGCGGCATGCGGGCCGCCGTCGAACACCTCGTCGGTCTCGGCCACCGGCGGATCGGCCATCTGCGCTCGACCCACTCCGCGTACACCTTCCGGGTCCGGCAGGCCGCGTTCGAGACCGCAGCCAGGGGACTCGAGGTGGTCGAGCTCGGGGTCACCCTCAACGAGGGCCAGCAGGCCGCCCGTTCGGCCGCGTACCGGATGCTCAGCGCGCCCGACCGGCCGCGCGCGGTGGTCTGCGACGACGACGTGGTGGCCTCCGGCCTCTACCAGGCCGCCGCCGACCTCGGCCTGCGCATCCCGGCCGACGTCTCGGTGGTCGGCATGGACAACATCCCGGTGGCCGACCTGCTCGCACCGCCCCTCACCACCGTCGACCTCCCCGGTGAGGCGCTCGGCCGGGTCGGAGTCTCCGCTCTGGCCGCCCTGCTGCGCGGCGAGAGCGTGGGCTCGGTCGAACCACTGGAGGCCGGTCTCGTGGTCCGCAGCTCCACCTGTGAGGCGCCGTCGGCCGACGGCCGATGATCTGGCAACTCCCTTGGCGCGCAAGGCCGGTGGCGGACATGGCCGGCCCCGTGCCGGGCGGGGTTCGGCCTCAGCCGGCCAGAACCTGGTCCGCCGTCCGACCGGATGGTGCCGGGAGCGCGGCGGGGTGGAACAGCCGCCGGGTGGCGAACAGCAGCAGACCGCCGAGGCAGATGCCGGCGGTGGCGCACAGGGCGACCGCGCGCAGCGAGTAGTCGACCAGGGCCCCGGAGACGGCGTAGCCGGCCGCGTTGCCGGTGGCGAAGAGGGTGACCAGCCAGGCGAAGGCCTCGGTGACGGTGCCGGTGGGGGCGAGTTCGGCGATCAGGACGAAGGCGGCGGCGAGCATCGGGGCCAGCCCGATGCCGGAGACGAAGGCGAGGACCGCCATCGGGACGGGCGAGGGGAGCAGCAGCAGCGGCAGGTAGGAGGCGCCCATGGCGAGCGCGATCAGCCAGGTGCGGGTGGCGGTGGTGCTGCGCCATTTGACCGCGCCGTAGGCGAGCGCGCCGAGCAGTCCACCGAGGGCGGCCAGGGCGAGCAGGGAGCCGGCGCCGCCGGGCAGGCTGTTCGGGTGCTTCTCGGGGTACGCGATGAACAGGACGTTCTGCGCACCGACCGCCCAGCCGGATCCGGCCAGGCCGACCAGCAGGACCACCAGACCGGGGGAGCGCAGCGGGCCGAGCAGCCCGGCGGAGGCCTCGCGGGCGGGCGCCCGCCAGGTGCGGGAGGGTGCGGCGGTGGCGACCACCAGGACACCGAGCAGGCCGAGCGCGGCGGCCGTCCACAGGGCCGTGGTCGGCCCGAAGAGGCCGGAGATGCCGGCCACGGTGAGCGGGCCCGCGACGTAGAGGACCTGCTGGGAGGCGGAGTCGAAGGCGTACGCGGTGTCGAGCTGCTCCTCCTCGACCACGACGGGCCACAGGGCGCGCAGGCAGGGTTCGAGCGGCGGCATGGCGAGTCCGGCTATCGCGGCGCCGGCGGGTGCGGCGATCGCCGAGCCGGGGGCGAGGGCGAGCAGGGCGTAGCCGAGGCCGGCGACCAGGGCGGAGCCGAACAGGACCCGGGGCTGGCCGGTGGCGTCGACGATCCGGCCGAGGACGGGCCCGCCGATCGCGGCGGCGATGGCGTAGGCGGCGGTGGCCAGGCCGATCCTGCTGTACGGGGCGTGGGCCTCGCGCAGGGCGAGGGCGATGACCAGGGCGGTCATTCCGGCGGGGAGGCGGCCGAGGAGGGTGCCGAACAGGAGGCGGGTGACATGGGGTGCGCGGAGCAGGGCGAGGTAGCCCATGGAACTTGGCTCTTCCGTTCGAGCGGCATACGTGAAGTGGGATCGTATGCCAAGTTATACGTATAACTAGATCGGGTCAATCGGCCGTGGGCCTCGGGCCCCAGGCGTCACGGCCGCGAGGGAGCCCTGCGGCGCGGGGCTGTGCGGCCGGCCGGGCGGCGCGGGATCGGCCTGGTCGTGCGGCGCCGGACCGGCTCGGTCGTGCGGCTCCCCGCGCCCCGGGCGGCGCCGGGTCCGACGAGTGTGGCGCTGGTCGCATCGGGAACTGGGCGGCTGCCGCGGCACGTCCATGCCTCCAAGAGGACAGCAGTTACGCCAGGCCGCCTGGGACCGACGGCCGTGACCAGGCCGTCGCGCGGACGGGAAGCCCGCCTCGGTGGCCCTACAGGATCCGGATGAAGACCTCGACCCGGTACGGCGGCATGAACCGGCCGATGCGCCGCGCCGCAGCGTTCTGCCTGCTGCTGGTGCTGGCCCTGATGCTCCGCGCCACCTGGCTGACGGTGGCCAAGGCCGACTCGTACGACAACAACCCCAACAACGTCCGGATCGCGATCCAGCGGTACAGCAAGCCGCTGGGCGACATCCTGGTCGGCGGGCAGCCGGTGACCGGCTCCACCCGGACCGGCGGTGAACTCGCCTACAAGCGCAGCTACACCGACGGCCCGCTGTACGCGCCGGTGACCGGCTACAGCTCGCAGGCGTACGGCTCGACGCAGTTGGAGAGCCTGTACGCGGGGCTGCTCGACGGCACCGATCCCCGGCTGGCCGGGCCCGCCGACGCGATCACCCGGACCACTCCGCCCGGCGGGAACGTGGTGACCAGCATCGATCCGAAGGTGCAGCAGGCCGCCTGGGACGCGCTCGGTGGCAAGGAGGGTGCGGCCGTGGCCATCGACCCGGCGACCGGCGCCATCCTGGGCCTGGTCAGCACCCCTTCGTACGACCCCTCGACGATCGCCGGACGTTCGGCCGCGGACGCGCAGGCCTGGAAGCTGCTCAGCGCCGACAGCGGTTCGGCGATGCTCAACCACGCGCTGCGCTCCACCTATGCGCCGGGGTCGACGTTCAAGCTGGTGACGGCCGCCGCCGCGCTGGAGAACGGGCTGTACCCGGACGTGGACACACCCACGGTCAGCCCCGACCCTTACGTCCTGCCGGGCACCACCCGGACGCTCACCAACGAGAACCCCGCCGCGCCCTGCACCAACGCCACGCTGCGGGTGGCGCTCCAGTACTCCTGCAACAACGTCTTCGGCAAGCTGGCCGCCGACCTGGGGGAGGAGAAACTCGCCGCGCAGGCGGCCGAGTTCGGCTTCAACCTCAGCAAGCTGGACACCCCGGTGCGGGCCGCCACCAGCGTCTACCCGGACAAGCTGGATCCCTCGCAGGTGGCGATGACCGGGATCGGCCAGTTCTCGGTCACCGCGACGCCGCTGCAGATGGCCATGGTCTCGGCCGCGATCGCCGATGACGGTGTGCTGATGCAGCCGTCCATGGTGGAGAAGCTCACCGACCACCAGGGGAAGACCGTCGAGGACTTCAAGCCGCAGCAGCTGTCCCGGGTGATGAGCGAGAAGACGGCGCGCCAACTCCAGTCCGCGATGGTCACGGTGGTGACCGGCGGCACCGGGCAGTCGGCGGCGGTGGACGGCGTGACGGTCGGCGGCAAGACCGGCACCGCGCAGAACGGCGTGAACAACAGCGGCACCCCGTACGCCTGGTTCACCTCGTACGCGGACGACGGCGGCGGCCACAAGATCGCCGTCGCGGTGGTGGTCGTGGACGGCTCCGCCGACCGTGCGGACGTCAGCGGCGGCGGCCTGGCCGCGCCGGTCGCCCAGGCCGTGATCAAGGCCGCCTTCGGGAAGTAGTCCGGAGCGCCCAGGGGGGCGCGCCCGCGATGGTTCGCGGCCAAAACTCAAACAAGTACTTTGAACATCTCAAAGGTTTGTTGCTACTGTGTGGGCCATGACCACCACAGGCGCGCCTTCGCGGAACGGCATGAGCACCCCGCTCATGCCGTGCTCGTGCCTGCCCGGTGCTGTGGACAGTCCGCGCCCCTGTCGCGCGCCCAGCTGTATGCCGGCGGCACGCCCCTACTGACGCCCAGGCCCGTACCGCCTGTCGCCCGTCGCCGTGCCGCCGTGTCCCGCCCACCCCCTCCCGCCCCGTCCCCCCGGAGCCGCACCACCATGTCCACAGCGCCCTCCACTCCGGCGCCCTCCCTGTTCGGGAAGGTCCGAAAGACTCCCTTCTGGGTCCAGATCGTCGGCGGCCTCGTCCTCGGTCTGCTCCTGGGCTACATCGCCCGGGTCCAGGACGTCTCCTGGCTGACCAGCACCCTCGACACCATCGGCAAGACCTTCGTCCAGCTGCTCAAGCTGGCCGTCCCGCCGCTGGTCTTCACCGCGATCGTGGTGAGCGTCGCCAACCTGCGGAACGTCACCAACGCCGCCCGGCTGGCCGCCCGCACGCTGCTGTGGTTCCTGATCACCTCGCTGATCGCCGTCAGCATCGGCCTCGGCCTCGGCCTGCTCACCGGCCCCGGCAAGGGCGCCGACCTCTCCACCACCGGTCTCAAGGCGCCCGACCACGCGGGGTCCTGGGTCGACTTCCTGACCGGGATCATCCCGAGCAACATCGCCACCTCGTTCGTCGAGGTGAACGTCCTGCAGATCGTCTTCCTGGGTGCCGTCACCGGCGCCGCGATCCTGAAGATCGGCGAGAAGGCCGAGCCCGTCCGCAAGCTCAGCGAGTCGGTGCTCGAACTCACCCAGACCGCGCTCTGGTGGGTCATCCGGCTCGCCCCGATCGGCACCCTCGGCCTGATCGGCAAGTCCGTCGCCAAGTACGGCTGGGACCTGCTCAAGCCCTTCGCCACCCTGACCGTCGACGTCTACGCCGGCTGCGCGCTGGTGCTGTTCGTGGTCTACTCGCTGCTGCTCCGCTTCGCCGGCGGCCTCAACCCGGTGAACTTCTTCAAGGGCGCCTGGCCGGCCATCCAGCTGGCCTTCGTCTCCCGCTCCTCGGTCGGCACCCTGCCGGTCACCCGCCGGGTCACCGAGCGTCTGGGCGTCCCGAGCGAGTACGCCTCCTTCGCGGTGCCGTTCGGCGCGACCACCAAGATGGACGGCTGCGCCGCGATCTACCCCGCGCTCGCCTCGATCTTCGTCGCCCAGGTCTACGGCATCCACCTCGGCATCGGTGACTACCTGCTGATCGCCTTCGTCTCGGTGATCGGCTCCGCCGCCACCGCCGGTCTGACCGGTGCGATCGTGATGCTGACGCTGACCCTCTCCACCCTGGGCCTCCCGCTGGAGGGCGTCGGTCTGCTGCTGGCCATCGACCCGATCCTGGACATGGTCCGCACCGCCACCAACGTGGCCGGTCAAGTTGTAACTACGTTGATCGTGGCTGCTCGTGAGGGCATCCTCGACCGCGAGGCGTACAACAACCCCACAGGCGAGCTGTACGAGGACCGGGCCGCGCGCCCTGAGGTGGCCATGGCTGCTGCCTGAGCCTGAGTGCTTCGAGCCCTTCCCGGGTGATCTGGGAAGGGCTCGAACCGTTTGTGCAGGCCTTCGCGGCGGAGCCCTCTGCCTTGCCGGGCTATGCGCCGATTAGGTCCCGGGCGGGGTGGAGTCGGCCGCCGTGGCGGCTCGCCACCCCGATGGTTAGAACGGCAGCGCAGGCTTGCTTTCCGTGCCGATAGTGATCACTTGGTCATGGAACTGCCCGGTCAGTAGCTCCTTCGGGTACTTCGTCCGAAGTTCCTGGTCCAGTTCTCCGGCGATCATGAGGAGCGATGGCAGAGACTTTCGCTCGGTCGCGAGGGCGCGAGTAGCGACGGCTACGGCCTCTTCAAGCTCGCCTCGCCGGGCTGCGGCAACGCCGAGCGTGAGCCGGGCCTCCGCCATGCGCATGGGTGAGCGCTCAGACCCGTCGGGTGCCGTGCCGACCCGGATGACCTCGCGGGCGTGGACTGCGGCACGGTCGTCGTCACCGAGGAGCCGGTAGGCATCCATCGCGTAGAAATCCCACTTGTCGGGGTCGATGACGAAATGGTGGTCAGGGTGCTCCGGCCGGGGGAGGCGGTCCAGCCTGGCCCGTCCGGCTTCAAGGGCGTCCCGCACGGCTCGGCCGTCACCCATGCGGCCGAACGCCTTGGCTGCCTGGCCGTAGAGCTGGACACCGATGGAGTGGCTGGAGTCGGCGGTGTGGCCGGCCTCGACGGCCTTGATCACATCGGCGTACCGCCCCTGCGTGAGGGCGAACCATGCCTCAAGCTCCCAGGCCCAAGCGGTCATTTCCCCATGGCCTGTCTCGGTCCCGATGCGAAGGGCGGCGGCCTTGCTGAGGTTCGCTGCCTCGACCTGGCCCATGTCGTATTCCAGGCAGCCGCCCAACAGGAAGAGCCACCCGGCATGCACCAGCAAATCCCGGTGCTGCTTCAGTGAGATCCGGCGGTCCAACTGCCGGGTCACGAAGTCGATTCCCTCACGGGTCTTCTGATGGAGTTCCGCAGCCGGTGCGTACGGGTACGCCCGGCAGAGCTGGTAGATCGCGGCTTCGATCGACTCCATCGACGCTGGGTTTATGTCGGACTGCTCGATACGTCGCACCATCTCAGCTACCTCCCACAGGCCGAAGCTTGCTGCGGCGGGCAGAGCCACGGCGGCTGGCGGTTGTGCGATCACTCCTACCACAGTGCCGTGTTCCCAGGGCCGGGCGGCCAAGCCGAGGAGGTGACCAGGAATCCGCAGTCCGTCCGCGACCTGGATGATCTTCTCCAGGGTTGTGATCGAGCCTTCACCGCGCGCGAGCTTGCCGACGCGTTCGGCCTTCATGTCGATGGCTTCGCCGATCTTGGTGAAGCTGATGCCGCCCCACTTTCGGGCCAGTGCGAAGACCTCGCCCAGATCTCGCCGGTCCAGGGCGTTGCGCACGTCGGCGCGCTCCAGGACGTGCGGAGGGAGAGCAGCGGGCGTTGGAGCTTCAGGCATGATCACTTCCCCGTGGGCCGACCTGACGCCGAGTCGCGTGATGCTCACCAAGTGTACCCATCGTAGGTATACCCAGCGTGGGGGAGCGGCCGCGCCCGCCATCGCTGAATCCTTCTCCGTACGCCATGAATTGCCGTCCGAGGAGGGTGCGAGATGTCAACCGTCGCGACAAGAGCCGGTGCCTCAGTGGCGGAACGCTGGCTGCCTCAACAGAAGCGTTCGGCGGGTGAGGCGAGAAGCATGCTGCGCCGGTTCCTTGTCGACAGCCAGAGCGAACAACTCACGGACGTTGCCGAGTTGGTTCTCTCCGAGTTGGTGACCAATGCGGTTGCTCACGCACGTGTGCCCGGTCGGTTGATCGCTGTACGGCTGGAACTGCTGGGCGGCGAACTCCGGATCGAGGTGCACGACGCGAGCAGTGACCGTCCGGTGCTGCTCCCATGGCCGGACGACGACATTGAGTCCGGTCGGGGGCTGCGACTGGTGCAGACCCTGTCGAACGCCTGGGGGTGCTGTCCTCGTCGGGGTCTCGGCAAGTTCGTTTGGGCTGTGTGCGGCACGGGCGGGGGTGCCTGATGGGCTTCCTGCATCGGTCGAGTCGCGTCGAGATGTGGCGGTGCTTCTACTGCGGTGCGGGTCTTCGCCGTTCGGGCGCACGGTTCATCAGTGTCGGCGGTGAGGTGGTGGCGGTGCACAAGCGTCACCCTCGGCGGTCGGGTGAGGTTTCGGCGTGAGTGGTGAGGAGCGGCGGCCGAGTAAGTGGGATGCGGTCGCCGAGGACGTGATCGCCGATTACCGGGCTGGGCGGCGGTGGGTGGCGATCAGCCGGGCGCACGGCATCCCGGTGGGGTCCATTGCCACCCTGCTGGCCCGCTATGGGGTTGCCCGGGATCGCAAGGAGTGGCCGAAGCTCTCGGCCGATGTGGTGATCCCGATGTACGTCAGGGAGCGGCTGTCGCAGCGGAAGATCGCGGCGGCTCTGGGGGCGAGCGAGAACGCCGTCCGTGAGGTTCTGGACCAGCACCGCGTCGAGACGCGCCCTTCGGGCCCGCCAGGCGGTGCGCTGCGTGAGGCGGGAGACGAAAGATGATCACGGGAAAGGGTGGAGCGGGCGGTCCGGGCCCGGTGACGGTGGAGATCGAGGGGATCACCGAAGCGGCGACCTTCCATGAGCTCCCCAAAGCCCTGGACGCGCTGTGGCGGTCGCTGCGGGCGTTGCCGCTGGGCTCGCTCCAGTACGAGGCGTACCGGGAGTTCTTCGAGGTGGACGCGGCGGAGCGGGTGACCGAATTCCTGGAGCGCGATGGCCGGTTGGAGCTGACGTTCGCCATGTCGGGCCGCTCGCACTCGGTGCGCGTGCGCCCGGCGGAGCGGGCGGCGTCGTGATCAGGGCCAACTGAAGACTTGCCGGACCACCCCTGATCCTTGGCAGGGGCGGGGTGGTCCGGTGGGCGTCAGCCCGGTGCCGATGGTACCGGGGCTGTCGGCATGTCCGTGCACGGATCCCCGGTCGGAGCCTTTGACCACAGGGGAGTTGACGGTCAGTTGGACGGGGATGGCGACTTCTTCGGAGGGTCGGCGGAGGGCCTGGAGCCGGACGCGTGGCTGTGGCTGCGCGGGGTGGACTACGCCGCTGGCTGGCGCCAGGCCAGGGCGGCGGCTGGTGAGTTGAACGAGCTGCTGGCCGGGTGCGGGGTGGAGCGGTGGCAGCTGCGGGCGATCGCGGACACCGATGCGCAGGGGCGGGGCGTGGTGCGAATGGAGGGCGTGGAGGCGGGCTGGCGACGCCTGGAGGAGCTGCTGCACCTGGCGGCCGAGGCGCGACGGGACGCCGCCTGACGGCGGGCGCCGTGGCGGTGGTGGCCGGTAGCCGGTGGGTGGTGAGCGGGTGCGCGCGGGTGGTGGCGGGAAGGTTTGGGCGGTGTCCTTGCCGTGCTGGGGTCGGGCGTGGCCGGGGGGCCGTAAGCTGGCCCGCGATCTCGGGCAGGCTTCTGGGCCTGACCGCAATTTGGCCGAGTGGCCCCCCGGGTGCGTCCGACGCGGGTTCCGGCTCGACAAGGTGCGTAAAGCTTCCCGCCGCTACCCGGCCCAGCCACGGCGCGGCAGCCTTCGGCCCGCTCAACCCGGCGGCCGGCCAGTGCAGGGCGGCCTGCCGCCCGGCCCGGAACGGCCGCAAGGCCGCATGCCCGGCCGGGGCGGCAGGGGGCGCCCGGCGGCGCGCACGCGCCGCCGCTTGAGTGAGTGAAGAAGATGTGCGACAGGCTCAGCACCAAGCCGGGCGTAGCATGCGGAAACGGATTGACAGGTGCGCTAGCTGGCGTTGGATGCTTCTACCCGCGGTGCTCGCGCCACTCACGAGACATGACGCGAGCCGGGTGACCCCGAGGCGTTGGTTTCCCCGGTCGGTGAATGCTTCCTGGATGATCGCCGCTCCGCTTTGGTGTTGCTAGTGTCCGGATCTCTTTGTGCTGTAGCTCGACGGCGACGCGGAGTACGACCTGATACGCGTCCTTCGCTGTGAAGGAGAGGCGGACGAGTTGATCGGGTAGCTTCTTCACTCATGGCAGGCGCGGTCGTCTGTACGCTCAACAGCGCGAGGGTAGTGCACCTCAGGCGTCGATCTCGTGTTGCGTGAGAACCTGCTGCCTGAAGACCATGCTGTCGTGGTGAGGCCTTTGGCGCATCTCGTGCGGCTAGCCCACCGTCGCGATGACGGTCTCGATGGATCTCTAAGCGACGGCCACGAAGATCACAACCTCGGTGAAAAGCCCACCTGTTGAGAACGGTGTCCCACACCTGACGGCGGTCGCTCGACGACTGAGGGGCGATGGCATGTACGACGCTCACGATGGTGAGGGCTACGACTTGGACCATGCCCATCCCGATACACCCCATGAACATCCACCACGGGCCATTGACCAGGAAGGTCAGCCCGGCTCCACCGCTGACAAGGCCGGCGCTCCCGGCCGCTTTCAAGGCCAAACTTCCGCCACCCTTCGAGCTGCCACTGACCAGTGATCGTCCCTGACGCATAGCCAACTCTCTGTCCAGAGCCGCATCGTCGGTGCGGCTGTGCCCCTAGATTGGTTGGACGAGGCATCTTGCGGTAAGTAGCAACACGTTGCGAGCAACACACAACGGGAACTGTCACAGAGGGCGGGAACACGTGGGCGACAGCAAGACTCAGGCCGCAAGCGCGCCACTTGGTCAGGGGATGCCCGTTCCGGCTCCCGGCCGTGCCGTGCCGGGACAGAGGAGCAGTCGCAGGCGGATCGTGTTCACCAGCGATCTACCCGACAGCCTCAGTCCGAACGTCCGCACGCTTGCAGCCAACCTTCGAATGCTTGCTGAGCGCCTGACCACAAACATGACGACGTACGCTGCAAGCCTGCACCGCAGTGCGTCGACACTTTCCCGTTACTTTAGCGGGCAGGAGATGCCGGGAGCGGATTTCATTGAGCAGCTAATGAATGACGTCGAGTCTCATACGGGGCAAGCGCTCACCGAGGAAGCGCGCGACGCTATACGCCATATCCATCGCGTCGCTCAACAGGAGATGGCCCCTAATGTCGCCCTACTCCAAGCACTGCGAGATGAGGTGAATAGTACTCATCAAAAAGCTGAAGAAACCGCCCGCACGGTCCAGCTGCTCGAAGAGGAGCTGAGGAGGGTTGAGGAGGAAGCGCATCGCCACGCGTTGGAAGCTGCCAGGCTACAGAAATCCATGCATGCGCAGGCCGCCCGCTATGCTGTTGAACTTGACCGAGTCACGGAAGAAAACGAGCGACTTCATGCTCTACATCACAGCCTCCAGGGGCGGATCGCTGAACTGGAGCACGCACTAGAACGAGCCAGGGGGCGAGCTGTAGAAGCCGAAGAACGCTGCCTTGCCGCCGAGCGCCAACTAGAACGAGCGGAACAAGAAGCTGAGGCTGTGACTCAGCAGAAGGTAGCGGAGCAGGCGCTGCTTGAGGACGCTCTCAAAAAGACGCAAGAAGAATGGGCTGCGCGAATGGCGGAAAGCCAAGCCCAAATGGCCATGCTGCGCGCCCAGAAGGCGTCAGATACACGCAATGAGGCTGACCTCTGCAAGCAGCTAGGGATGGTCCTATGTGAAGCCAGGAATACGAGAGAGGCGACTGAGATGGCGAAGCGCTCGGCGAGTCTGTATCGCGAGATCGGAGACGGTCAATCAGAAGCGGATCTGTGGCGAGACTTCAGTGTTGCCCTATGTCGGGCTGGCGGAGATGCAGAGGCCATGCGGCATGCCAGGAGTGCAGCCTCCATGTATAGGGAGCGCAGAGACATGGCATCTGAAGCTGACCTCTGGGCATCGCTCCTTTTTGCGCTTATGCAAAAGCCGCGTTTTGATATCTCTCTACAGGAGCGAATCGCAGTTCACGAGTGCGCAGAATATGCGATTGATTTGTATCAGAAGATTGGAGACTTGGAAGGTGGGGCGCTTGTTCAGGGGAGTCTCGGTGTAGCTTTTGCTGAAATGGATTTGATTGAGTCGGCTGTCGGAGTCACGGAGCATGCCGCTTCATTTTATCGGAAGATTGGAGATCGAGATCTAGAGGCCTACTTGTGGAAACGGCTCGGCTCTGTGATCGGTCAGGTCGCCGGATCCCATAAAGGCCGGGAGGGGAGATTGCAGTGCGCCATTGAAGCTGTCAACCGTGCGGCCGCACTATATCGCACAAGCGGAGACGGAATTGCCGAAGCCTATGTTTGGCGAGATTTTCTTGGGGGTGTCATTTCTAATCTCCCGCCACAAATGGTGCTCGACGTTGGCGCTCAAGTCGCATTTCTGTATCGCGAAATGAATGATCTGCGCTTTGCGGCATACATCTGGTCTGCCCTCGTCGATGTTAGCGAGAATGGGCTCATCTCAACCGGATATGTTGCGATGCTCATCCAGTGTGCAGGGAATGCAAGTTCACTATACCGCGACCTCGGCGATAAGGCTTCTGGGGTCAACGTTTGGAAGAATCTGGCCGACAAGTTGAGGAATATGGGGATTATGAAAGAGGCCTCTGAAGCGGCAGCGCGCGCCGCGTTTTTGGCGGCCGAGAAGACCGGTAGTGGCGATGGAGAGAACCATTAAGTGCCAACTCGGAACGCGCTTTAGCGTAGTTGATTCTGGATCATTCACCGGTGCTTGGTGTCACTGCGGCTCGTCGGTTTGGGCGTGGGCTGCTGGGTATCGATGGCGTAGGTGAGTGCGATAGTTTCGGCGCCGAGGCGGGTGGTCTCCAGGAGGAGCGGCTGGCCGCTGGCGCGGTCGGTGGTGGTGCGGTGGACGACCAGGAGGACGGCGGCCTCGGAGAGTTTGAGGGCTTCGCGTTCGTCGGGAGTGGGGACCTTGGCGGTGACTTGTTCGCGCCAGGTGAGGTCGTGGCCTGCGGTGGCGAGGATGGCGTACGCCTTGGCCGGGGTGACGTCCGGGGTGTCGGCGAGCGGGGTGCCGTCGATGCGTTCCATGGGCAGTAGGAGCCGGTGGAGGGCGCGTGTGCTGTTGGCGGGGTCGGTGATCAGCCGGTCGACGGAGATCATCAGTTCGCCTTCGTCCATGGCCAGGAGTGGGGCTGTGATGGGGTCGGTGCGGGTGCGGAAGACGGTCGGTTCCTCCGCGTTCGTCCACCAGTCATCCGATGGGGTCTGGTAGCGGCTGCCGCTGCGGGTGATGGTGCGTTCGATGGCGCCGGTGGGGCCGAGGGCTGCGGCGCGGACGAAGGTGCCCCGGCCCTGCTTGACGTCCAGTAGTCCTTCGGTGCGCAGGGCGGCGACGGCGAGTCGGATGGTTGGGCGGGAGACGCCGTAGCGGGCGGCGAGGTCGGTCTCCGTGGGGAGCTGGCTGCCGGGTGGCCATTCGCCGTCGGCGATGGACTGTCGCATTGCGGTGGCCACCTGCTTGTGCAGGGCCTCGTTCCGGATGATCGCCATGTCCGTTGAACTCCTGCTGCGGGCCCGGATGTTGGCCCGCGTCGTGTTGTTGTCGATTCGTTGTGAGTGGTGTTTGCCCAGCTCGGGCGGCCTGTGCGGTCTGTCGTCAGTCTTGATTCGTCAAACGTAAGCATGAATCCACTTGCGGAGGGGCGTCAAGGTGCTCCATCATCGGGAATCCGCCAAAGGTAAGTACGTTTGACGACTGTCGTCATGCGGCCTTGGTGGGTCCGTAGGAGAGTGCTTCATGCAGTCCATCCCTGTGGATGTCGCCCGGCTGGGCACGATGACCTGCATCGTCGCCCCGGAAGCGCGGCTGGCGAACCGGGAGACCGGAGAGATCAAGAAGGACCGGGACGGACAGACGGTCTTCACCGTCGGCGTCGCGGTGCGCCAGGAAGGCCGCCGGGCCTCGATCATCGAGATCAGCGTGTCGGGCGAGCCCGTCGGCGTCACCGAAGGCGTCCGCGTAGCCGTGAGCGGCCTGGTCGCCGTCTCGTGGGCGATGGGCGACCGGCACGGGCTGAGCTTCCGCGCCGACGCCATCACCCCCACCCCCGCTGCTGCACCGGCCGCCGCTGCCGCGCGTAAGGGCGGTGACGCGTGAGCGGGACGCAGATGCGGGTGCGCCTGCGCCGGGTGCTGCTCGAACTCGGCGAACTCGCGCCGGAGATCGACCCGTTCGCCGCCGATCACACCGGCGGCCTCCTCTTCCCCCGCATCGCCACCCTCGCCGACCGGGCCGCCGGCCTGGCCCGCGACCTCGTCACCGAGGCCCACAACGCGGCGGCGGAAATGGGCGGTGAGGGCTGATGCTGCTCCAACTGCTGTGGGTGCTGGTGCTCGCCGCCGTCATGCTGGTCCTCGCTCTGCGGCCGGTGCTGCGCGATCGGCACCCGTACGTGTGGTGGTGCCTGCTCGGCTACCCGGCCGCCGTGCTCCGTGCCCGGCTGAGCTGGCGCCGACTGACCACCGCCCTCGCTCTGGCGGTGCCGCGCCGACCGGCCAACGCCCTGCTCGGCGACCTGGTCGTGCGCGGTGATCCGCTCAAGCCCATCCCGCCCCGGCTCGGGATGCCGAGGCTGCGGCGCGGCGGCTTCACCGTCCAGGTGCGGCTCCACCCGGGGCAGGTGCCCGAACAGCTCACCAAGGCGACCGACGCCATCACTCACACCTGGCGGGTGTACGCGGTCCGGGTCACCAGTACGACCCGGGGCTTTGCGACGGTGACCGCGCTCGCCTGGGACCCCTTGGCGGCCCCTGCGCTGCCCTATCTGCTGCGGCCGGAGACCTTGCGGGCCCTGGTCGGCACGCGGGAGGACGGCCAGTCGTGGCTGATCGACTTCCGGCGAGTGCCTCACTGGCTGATCGTCGGCGCCACCCGCTCCGGCAAGTCCACCCTGATCGCCGCACTCGTCAGCCAACTCGCCCGCCAGCGGGTGGCCTTGTTCGGGATCGACCTCAAGGGCGGCATGGAACTGTCCCTGTTCGGGCCCCGGCTCTCCGCCCTGGCCGCCAACCGCACCCAAGCCGCTCAGCTGATCGCAGAGTTGGTGCGGGAGGCCGAGGCCCGGATGGAACTGTGCCGCTCGGCGGGGGTGCGCTCCATCTGGGACCTGCCCGCGCGGCACCGCCTGATGCCCATCGTCGTGATCGTGGACGAAGTCGCCGAGCTGTACCTGATGGCCACCCGCGACGACAAGGCCGAGGTCGGCGAGATCTCCACCAACCTCCTCCGCCTCGTCCAACTCGGCGCAGCCCTCGGCATCCACCTGGTGATCGCCGGACAGCGGGTCGGCTCCGACCTCGGCCCCGGCGTGACCGCCCTGCGGGCCCAGCTCGGTGGGAGGGTCTGCCACCGGGTGAGCGACCCCGGCACGGCGGAGATGGCACTCGGCGACCTCGACAAGGACGCCCTGGCCGCGGCCCAGCAGATCACCCCTACCGAACAGGGCGTCGCGATCACCATCGGCGACGACGGCCAGTGGCTGCGGGCCCGCTCCATCCACATCACCCCCACACAGGCCCGGCGCACCGCCCGCAAGTACGCCCACCTCGCCCCCTCCTGGCCCGGCCTGACCGAGACCACCGAGACGACCGGGCCGGTGGGTGCGGCGGAAGGCGACGACACCGAAGGGATCCACCTGTGAGCCTCGCCGTCCTCCTGATCGCCTTCATCGCCGTGGTCGTCATCCTCCTGGTCCGCTCCGGTGAACTGCGCACCTGGCACGTCACCCTGACCGTCCTGCTCGGCATCTTCCTCGACCGCGTCCACGTCACTGAGCCGATCGTCTACGCCGTCACCTGGCTCGTCCAGGGCTTCACCCACACCCACTGAAAGGCCCTGACTCCCATGCCATCCAACCCAGCCACCGGCCACCCCACCCGCCCCTTCGCCGCCCCCGGCCACGCCAGATGCTGCCTGGCCTGGCCGGGGCCCGGCGCCCCCTGGCCCTGGAGACACCCCCCATGACCAACGCCTTCACCGACCCCGCCGCACGCCGCGCCCACCTCGACCATGAAGCCCGCCTGCGGGCCCTCCCGCTGATCGATCGGGACCTGGTGAGCCTCGGACAGATGCCCCAGCTCGGCCGCTGGCTGGAACAGATCCACGCCACCGGCGGCTGCGCCCACCCGGTCTACCTGGCCGGGCACACCACCACCGTGGACCGGAGCACGGGTGAGGTGCTGCGGCACTACACCACCGCGAGTGAGCCCGGCGGGCGCCTGGCCGTGCGCTGCCGCAACCGCCGGGCCACCCGCTGCCAGCCCTGCTCCTGGGAGCACTCCGGCGACACCTTCCACCTGGTCCGTGCGGGCCTGAGCGGCGGCAAAGGCGTCCCGGCCAGCGTCGCCGCGCACCCGCGCCTGTTCATCACCCTCACCGCCCCCAGCTTCGGCCCCGTCCACCGCAGCGGCACCTGCCACCCCGCTGGCCGGCCGGGTCGCTGCCCGACGGGCAACCGCCACAGCTGCGGCCAACACCACCCCGAGGGCGACCCGCTCATCGGACAGCCTCTGTGCCCCACCTGCTACGACTACGTCGGCCACGTCCTGTGGAACTCAGCCGCCCCCACGCTGTGGAAGGCGTTCCGGGACAACCTCTACCACCACCTCGCCGCACGCGCCGGAGTCGGCCGAACCGCCGTCCGCACGCTGCTGCGGGTCTCGGCCGCCAAGGTCGCCGAGTACCAGAAGCGCGGCGCCATCCACTTCCACGCCGTCATCCGCCTCGACGGACCCGACGGCCCCGGCACCCCGCCTCCCGCCTGGGCCACCACCGATCTCCTCCTGGAGACCGTCCACTCCGCAGCTGCCGCCGTCGCCCTCGCACCCCCTGACTCGGCCGCTTACGGGGACATCCGGCTGCGCTTCGGCACCCAGCTCGACGCCCACCCGCTCACCAACGACAGCAGCGGCGGCCGGATCACCGACGAAGCCGTTGCCGCCTACGTCGCCAAATACACCAGCAAGAGCGTCGAGACCGCCGGAGCCGTAGACCGGCGCATCGACTCCCTCGCCGACATCCGAGCGCTGCGTGTCACCGACCACATCCGGGCCCTGATCGCCACCGCCTGGCGCCTCGGCGGCCTCCCCGAACTTCAACACCTGCGCCTGCGGGCCTGGGCCCACATGCTCGGCTATCGAGGCCACTGCCTCACCAAAACCCGCGCCTACTCCACGACGTACGGTCAGCTGCGGGCCGACCGAGCAGAGCACGCCCGCACCCTGGCCGGTGACCGCCAGCTCTTCGCCGACTGGGACACCGACACCACCACCGAATCCACCTGGCGCTACGTCGGCTCCGGCCACGACACCTCCGCCCAAGAACTCATCGCCGCAGGCATCGCCGAAGACCTCGCCGTCAACCGTGCTGAGGCGCGCGATGCCTTGGGCGGTGGGTGATGACAGAGAGGCAGGGGCAGTCGGTCCCCGAGTGGATCGCGGAGATCATCTCCAGATGGGTTCCGCCGGAGGACTACGACGCCCAACTTTCGGGCGTCGTAGCCGGGTATGTCACCGAGCTTCGTCGGACGGCCGAGACTCGTCATGCTGGGCTCGCGGGCCAACCGGAGTGACCTCGATGGAGTCGATCTCCGGCGGCTTTCGGCGGCCCCGCCCGACGCTGTGGACT
The DNA here is from genome assembly GCF_051374625.1 of Kitasatospora sp. HPM-01-4. NCBI lineage: Bacteria > Bacillati > Actinomycetota > Actinomycetes > Kitasatosporales > Streptomycetaceae > Kitasatospora > Kitasatospora sp. HPM-01-4. The sequence goes on from NZ_JBPQGP010000005.1 coordinate 4,962,321, forward strand.
TTGACCTCCGCGATCACCGTTGCGACGATGGCCCGGCGTCGTTCGAGGTTGGTCTCGTCGTCGTCGCGCCACACGGTCAACACGTCGATCTCGGATTGTGAAGCGGCTACGGCCGCAGCCGCCTCCTGCGTGCGAAGCGTTTGAAGCTCGCCGCGCAGATGAGTCAAGGCGTCGAAGTAGTCCTCGTCCTCCATCTTCTTCTCCTTCCACCTGAGGCGGAGAAGCCTGATGCGTTCCTCCAGGCTGGTGATCTCGTCCGTGAGATCGGTTACCGGCGACTGCGTGATCTGTGGCTGGCGGGCCAGCAGCGCGGCTTCGACCACCTCGTTGAGGCGGTCCTCGATCCACGTATAAGCGCGGCTCACCTTGCCGCACCCGAGCTGTCCTTCGACTCCCGTGCGATCACTCGCACAGTGAGTCCGGCGGAAGGTGCGGGTCTTGTCGGAAGTCCACTGGATGGCCATGCTGGCACCGCAGTTGCCGCACCTGAGGAACCCCGAATAGAGGTGCTTGCGTCGTCCTGAGCCTTTGACAGACGGCGTCGCACGGCTGTCGAGCACGGTCTGTACGTTCTCCCACTCCTCCTTCGTCAAGGGGTGCGGGTAGATGCTGTCCCCGATGACCTGGCCCTTGTGGGTGATGATCCCGCCGAGCCGCTCGGATCGGAAGACACGCTTGACCTTGTGCGGGGTCCACAGCGTCGCGCTACCGGAGGAGCGCCCGCCCTTGTCGTTCCATGCGCGGGCCACGTCGCCCGGTGTCTTGCGGTCCATCAGCATGTCGTAGCCGAGTCGGATAAGCTCCACCTCGTCGGGCACGATGCGCTGAAAACCCGAGTCGGGCTCGAAGCCGAACACGCGGGGTCCACCAGCGTGGGGCTTCCCCTTCTCCCGGCGTTGCAGCAGCGCGGCGTTGATTCGCTCCGACATGCGCTCGGTCTCCTGCTGGGCGACCGCGCCCTTGATGGTGAGGATCATGCGGCCCGACGCGCTGGAGGTGTCCTCTCCCTCCGTGGTGGCGAAGGAGAACCCGTACTCCTTCTGCTCCTCTAGGAAAGTGGTCAGCTCGGTGATCCGACGGGTGAGGCGGTCGATCGAGTACACGACGATGCCGTCGATCACGCCGGAGCGGGCGTCCTTGAGCATCTCCGAGTAGACCTGGCGCGTCTTCCTGCTGGTGGTCGAAGCGGACATGTCGTTCTCCGCGTACACCTTGAGAACGGTCCATCCGAGCCGTTCGCACAGTTCTCGGCACGCCTTCTCCTGGCGCTGGATGCCGAGCTCCTGCCCCTTGCGATCCTTGCTGATACGGACGTAGATGCCGACCCGCTTGGGCTTAGCCACTACTACCCCCTGAAGGTGAACGATCACTGGAAGTGACGTAGGTGTTCAGGGTACGGCGACGAACGTGGCCGGCCAGGTCGTGGTCCCGATCCTGGTCGCGGCCCGCGAGAAGACCCTGGACCTCGCGGCCTACAACAGCCCGACGGGGGAGCTGATCGATGACGCTCCCGTCGCCGAGGTCGCCGTCGCGGCCTGACGGTCCGCCGGCCCCGAGCCCGCACCCGGTTCCCACCGGGTGCGGGCTCTCGGCTGTTCCGGGCCCGGGGCATGGCGTCAGGGCTGCGCCACGGCACGGCCCCAGCGCTGGGCGAGGACGGTGCAGACCATCAGCTGGATCTGGTGGAAGAGCATCAGGGGCAGGACCAGCAGACCGACCGAGGCGGCCGGGAACAGGATGGTGGCCAGCGGGATGCCGTTGGCCAGGCTCTTCTTGGAACCGCAGAACTGGACGGTGATCCGGTCGGCGCGGTCGAAGCCGAGGCGGCGGGCGACCGTGCCGGTGAAGACCAGGACCAGTCCGAGCATGGTGAGGCAGACCGCGGCCAGCCAGAGCAGCTGCCCGGCCGTGACCCGGCCCCAGATGCCCTCCCGGGCGCCCTCGCTGAAGGCGCTGTAGACGATCAGCAGGATGGCGCCCCGGTCCACCACCAGGGTCACCGCGCGGTTGCGCCGCATCCACGGCCCCACCCGGCGGCGCAGCAGCTGGCCGAGCGCGAACGGCATCAGCAGCTGCAGCACAATGTCCAGAATCTGCCCCCCGCTCAGCCGGATTCCCGCGCCCTGGGAGAGCAGCCAGGCCGCCAGCAGCGGGGTGAGCACGATGCCCAGCAGGCTGGAGAAGGTGGCGGCGCAGATGGCCGCCGCCACGTTGCCGTGCGCCATCGAGGTGAAGGCGATGGACGACTGGACGGTGGACGACAGCAGGGTGAGGAACAGGACGCCGGTGGCGAGCGAGGGCGGCAGCACGCTCTCCGGGAGCAGCCGGGAAGCCTCCCCGAGCAGCGGGAAGAGGACGTAGGTGCAGCCGATGATCAGCAGGTGCAGGCGCCAGTTCCGGGCGCCGGCCAGTGCCTCCTGCGGGGAGAGCCGGGCGCCGTACAGGAAGAACAGCAGCCCGACCGCGACGTTCACCGCACCGCTGACCACGCCGGCCGCGGCACCGGTGGCGGGGAACAGGGTGGCCAGGCCGACCGTGCCGAGCAGCAGCAGGAGGAAGGCGTCGATGCCGATCCGGTGCAGGGCGCGGTTGGCCGCGGCGGGCGCGGCACGGAGGTGGCGCATGGCTCGATCATGCCCTTGCCGGCCGCGGACAGAGGCAGGGGGCCCGCCGCGTACGAGACGTGGCGGGCCCCCTTGGTACTGCTCGTCATGCTCTTGGGGGCGGCCCTGGCGGCCGCCTTCGGGCCGGTGAGGGCCCCGAGCGATCAGATCATCAGAGGAGATGTCAGATGACGGTGACGTTCTCCGCCTGCGGGCCCTTCGGGCCCTGGGTGACGTCGAACGAGACGTTCTGGTTCTCCTCCAGCGAGCGGAAGCCGCTCGCGTTGATGGCGGAGTAGTGGACGAAGACGTCGGGGCCGCCGCCCTCCTGGGCGATGAAGCCGAAGCCCTTCTCAGCGTTGAACCACTTGACGGTTCCCTGAGCCATGCCGTTCTCCTTGCGAGGGACGTGTTGGAGGCCACACCGTGTGGCATCCGGTCCGCTGCGCTGATCGCCCTGCCTCCGGATTGTTCCGGAGTTTTTCGATAATGCTGAAAAACTACAAAAAGCCCGCGGTTACATGCTCCGCAGGCTTCAAGTACTGCAAGGGGAATCAAACTGCAACTGAGTGGAACGGTAGCACGCGGGGGCGGCCCCGACCAGGGGTGACCGAAGGCACATCGCCGGGTGTGTCGCAGTGATTCAGCCATGTGTCGGCAGCCTGTCGGGGGGCCGTCTGCGGGCCGTCCGGGAAGCCGCCGACAGCCGGTCGGCGGCATGCCGGACGGCTGGTGTCGGGGCCGCGAGGGGACAGGCATACCCTGCGGGGAGAGTACGAACAGAGCAGCCAGAGGGAGCGTGCGGTGACCGGACGGGAAGCGAGTGGCTCGGCGGCGGTAAGACCCCGGGTGGGACATATTCAGTTCCTCAACTGTCTGCCCCTCTACTGGGGACTGGCCCGGACGGGCAATCTGCTCGACCTGGAACTCACCAAGGACACCCCCGAGAAGCTCAGTGACCAGCTGGTGAACGGCTCGCTCGACATCGGCCCGATCACCTGCGTCGAGTACCTGAGGCATGCGGACGAACTGGTGGTCCTGCCCGACATCGCGGTCGGCAGCGACGGTCCCGTGATGTCCTGCGTGATCGTCAGCCGACTCCCGCTCGCCGAACTGGACGGGCGCAGAGTCGCACTCGGCTCCACCAGCCGCACCTCCGTGCGCCTGGCGCGCCTGCTGCTTGAGGAGCGAGAGGGCGTACGCCCGGAGTACTTCAGCTGCCCGCCCGATCTGGAGGCGATGCTCGCCCAGGCCGACGCCGCCGTACTGATCGGCGACCCCGCGCTGCGGGCCTACCTGGAGCAGGCGCCGCAGCAGGGGCTGGCCGTCCACGACCTGGGCGAGATGTGGAAGGAGTGGACCGGACTGCCGTTCGTCTTCGCGGTCTGGGCCGCCCGCCGGGACTACGTGGAGCGCTACCCCGAGCTGGTCGAGGCCGTGCACCGGGCCTTCCTGGAGTCCCGGGACCTCTCGCTGGCGGAGGCCGGGAAGGTCGCCGCGCAGGCGGCCCGCTGGGAGGCCTTCGACGCGGCCGTGCTGGAGCGGTACTTCAGCCAGGCGCTCGACTTCTCACTCGGTGAACGGCAGCTGGCGGGCATCGCCGAGTTCGCCCGGCGCACCGGCCACGACAGCGGTTTCGCACCCGATGTGACGGTACGACTGCTCCAGTCGGCCCAACCGGTCGGCTGAGCACCGCGGTCCCGGCCGCGGCTCCGACCCCTCGGAGGACCCGGCCGGGCAGGGCTGGGGCGGGGGCGCAAAAGCGGCGCAACCGTGCTGGCGTAGGCTGGTTCGGTCATGTCGGCCGAGCGCTCCGTCCCCTGCCCTGCTCGGTCGAGGAGACCCGACGTCGGAGAGAAAGAAGGCCCGCCAGGTGTCCGAGCAGAGCCTCCCCCAGCCTTCGGCCGGGGGCACCCCCCTCGCCACTGACCTGCAGGCCGTTCTCGACCGTGCGGCCGCCGGGGGCCGGATCACCCCCGAGGAGGCGCTGGACCTCTACCGCCACGCGCCGCTGCACGCGCTGGGCTCCGCCGCCGATGCCGTCCGCCGCCGCCGGTATGCCGGGACCGAGCACATCGCGACGTACATCATCGAGCGGAACATCAACTACACCAACGTCTGTGTGACGGCCTGCAAGTTCTGCGCCTTCTACGTGCCGCCGAAGAGCGACCGGGGCTGGTCCCGGGACCTCGACGAGATCCTGCGCCGCTGCGCGGAGACGGTCGAGCTGGGCGGCACCCAGATCATGTTCCAGGGCGGGCACCACCCCGACTACGGCGTCGAGTACTACGAGCGCGCCTTCTCCGCGATCAAGGCCGAGTTCCCCCAGCTGGTGATCCACTCGCTGGGCGCCTCCGAGGTCGAGCACATGGCCCGGATCTCGGGCGTCTCCATCGAGGAGGCCATCACCCGGATCCACAAGGCGGGCCTGGACTCCTTCGCCGGCGCCGGCGCCGAGCTGCTGCCGGAGCGTCCGCGCAAGGCGATCGCCCCGCTGAAGGAGTCGGGCGAGCGCTGGCTGGAGATCATGGAGGCCGCGCACGGCCTGGGCGTCGAGTCCACCTCCACCATGCTGATGGGCACCGGCGAGACCAACGCCGAGCGGATCGAGCACCTGCGCATGATCCGCGACGTACAGGACCGTACGGGTGGCTTCCGCGCCTTCATCCCGTACACCTACCAGCCGCAGAACAACCACCTCAAGGGCTCCACCCAGGCCACCGTCTTCGAGTACCTGCGCATGATCGCGATCGCGCGGCTCTTCCTCGACAACGTGGCGCACATCCAGGGCTCCTGGCTGACCACCGGCAAGGAGGCGGGCCAGCTCTCGCTGCACTACGGCGCCGACGACCTCGGCTCGGTGATGCTGGAGGAGAACGTGGTCTCGATGGCCGGTGCCAAGCACCGTTCCAACCTGACCGAGCTGATCCACCTGATCCGGACCGCCGGGCGGGTGCCCGCGCAGCGCTCCACCACCTACGAGCACCTGCGGGTGCTGGCCGACCCGGCCGACGACCCGGTCGACCCGCGGGTCGCCTCGCACATCGCCTCCATCGCGATCGAGGGCGGGGGCGTGGGCGTGGCCCCCTCGGGTGAGGGACCGGTGGGCGGCACGGCGCACCCCGAGCTGAAGATCCTCTCCTCCAACTGACGGCCGCTTCGAGCCGATGGGCTGTCCGAACCGATGCTGACGCTGCACCGGGCCGCCGTCCTGGTGGCCGACCCCGCCGCCCCGCCGATCCACGACGGGGCGGTGCTGGTCGACGGCGCGACGGTGGCCGCGATCGGCCCGTACCGTGCGGTGGCCGGGGCCAGGGAGCGGGCGTGGGGCGGGCTGCTGGTGCCCGGGCTGTGCAATCCGCACGGCCAGTGGCTGCTGGAGCGGGCGTACCACCCGGACCCCCGGGAGGAGCTGGGCAGTGAGCCGCTGACCGAGGCGGCCGCCGCCGGGCTCTTCGGCGAGCTGGACCAGGAGCGGCGGGGCGGCAGCGCCAGACGCGGTCTGCAGCGGATGCTGGCGTACGGGACCACGGCGGTCGCTGGGCCCTTCGAGCTGCCCGTGGTGCGCACCGCGGTGGCCAGGTCCGGGCTGGTCGCGCTGGACGGCGACGGTGCCGAGGGCGGTCTGGACCCGCTGGCCGGCACCGGACTGGCGCAGGCCGTACACCGGCCGCTGGCCGTCGGCGGGCGGGCGGACTTCGCGGTCTTCGATGTGAGTTCGGTCGCCGAGCTGGAGTCGGCGGGCGCGGGCCGCTGTCTGGCCACGGTGCTCGGCGGAAGGCTGCTGTACCGGCGGCGCTGAGGAAACGCCCGGTGCGACCGAAGGGTGGCTGGTATACGGACGGAATCTGGCCGGAAACCGGCGCGAAAGCTGGACAGTCCGATGAACTGATTGATCGTTGCCGTGACCTGAGCCCCCGCCAGCGGCTACGATCCCGGACAGCCCCTCAGATCGCCTCCCCAGCGGCTGGACGGGTCACCTCACCATCGGGCCCCTCCCCCGGGGGCCCTGTCCGGCAGCCAGGACAGGAACCATGCGATCCGCGACCGTCCCCCGCTTTCGCAGCGCGCGCCTCGGCCGAGGCTGGTACCTCGCCGCAGTGCTCAGCGCCGTGCTCGCGGTCGGGATGTGCCTGCTCGGCTGGCGCCAGGCCGACCAGGCGGAACGGATCGCCGCCCACCCCGTCCGCACCGAGGGCACCGTCACCCAGCTCCCCGCCGGCAGCGCCACCTACAGCACGGTCAGCTACGAGGTCGACGGGCGTCAGCGCACCGCGGCCGACCTCTGGCTGCCCGAGGGTGCCAAGGTCGGCGACCGGATCTGCCTGGAGCACGCCGCCGACGACCTGAGCGCCGTCCGGGTCTGCGGCAAGCGCTACCCCCAGCCGGCCGGGGTCGGGCTGGCCCGGATCAGCGTGCCGGTGGCGCTGCTGCTGTTCGCCGGCTGCGTGGTCCGGATCTGGCGGCACCGGCGGGCCGTCCAGTCCGCCGGGCAGTACGTCCGGCTGCGGACCCGCGGACGCGGCCGCAGCGGCCGGATCAGCACCACCGTCGCCTTCGCCACCGAGGCACTGGGCGAGGGGATGCCCTCGATCACCCATGGCAAGCGCTCCCGGCGGCGGCGCAGGGGCGGGCGGCGCGCGCTGCGCTGAGCGGTGTGTGCACACCCCTCGGCGGGCCGGTGGCCACCAGGGTGAAGAATGGGGTACGTGACCCGAGCCTCCCTGGACAAGCAGCCGCACGAAGTCGCCGCGATGTTCGACGATGTCGCGGCCAAGTACGACCGCACCAACGACGTGATCTCGCTCGGCCAGGCCCGCGCCTGGCGGCGCGCGGTCGCCGACGCGGTGGACGCCGGGCCGGGTGAGCTGGTGCTCGACCTCGGCGCCGGCACCGGCACCTCCTCGCTGCCCTTCGCGGACGCCGGGGCGAAGGTCGTACCGTGCGACTTCTCCGTCGGCATGCTCACCGAGGGCAAGCGCCGCCACCCCGAGCTGGCCCTGACCGCCGGGGACGCCACCCGGCTGCCGTTCGCCGACGGCACCTTCGACGCCGTCACCATCTCCTTCGCCCTGCGCAACGTCCACGACACCGACGCCGCGCTGCGCGAGATGCGCCGGGTCACCAAGCCCGGCGGGAAGCTGGTGATCTGCGAGTTCTCCACCCCGACCTGGACGCCCTTCCGGACCGTCTACACCGAGTACCTGATGCGCGCCCTGCCGCCGGTGGCGACCGCCGTCAGCAGCAACCCGGACGCGTACGTCTACCTCGCCGAGTCGATCCGGAGCTGGCCCGACCAGCCCGCGCTGGCCGTCAGGCTGCAGGAGGCCGGCTGGTCCAAGGTCGCCTGGCGCAACCTCACCGGCGGGATCGTCGCCCTGCACCGGGGCTTCAACCTCTGAACCCCGCGGGACGCCTCCGAGCCCCGCGGGACGCCACAGCCCCGCGGGTCGCCACGGCGCTCCGCGGGACGCCGCCGAGCTTCGTGGGGCCCTTCCGGCCCCACGGGGCGTCCTTGAGCGCCGGCAGGCGCCGACCACCGCCTTGATCCGCCCTCGTTAGACTCGTGCGAGCCCGCTTCGGCCCTCCCAGGCCCGGGCGTGCTCGTCGTTGCCAAGTCCGACCCGCCGCCCGCAGGAGTGTGCCCACCGTGTCCGAGACCGCAGTCGACCCGAGCGCCGACACCGTCGAGAGCAGCGCCGACGTCATCGTGGTCGGTGCCGGCCCGGCGGGCTCGACCACCGCGTACTACCTGGCGCAGGCCGGCCTCGACGTGCTGCTGCTGGAGAAGACCGCGTTCCCGCGCGAGAAGATCTGCGGCGACGGTCTGACCCCGCGCGCCACCAAGCAGCTGGTCGACATGGGCATCGACGTCTCCACCGAGAACGGCTGGCTGCACAACCGGGGACTGCGGATCGTCGGCGGCGGCGTCCGGCTGGAACTGGACTGGCCCGAGCTCTCCGCGTTCCCCGACTACGGCCTGGTCCGCAAGCGCGCGGACTTCGACGAACTGCTCGCCCGGCAGGCCCAGAAGGCCGGCGCCCGGCTGTACGAGCGGTGCAACGTCAGCGGCCCGGTGCTGGACGACCGCACCGGCCGGATCGTCGGTGTCACCGCCAAGCTGGGCGAGGAGAAGCGCCCGGTGACGTTCCGCGCCCCGCTGGTGGTCGCCGCCGACGGCAACTCCACCCGGCTCTCCCTCGCCATGGGCCTGCACCGCCGCGAGGACCGCCCGATGGGCGTCGCGTACCGGACGTACTTCAAGTCCCCGCGCCACGACGACGACTACCTGGAGTCCTGGCTGGAGCTCTGGGACACCCGCGGCGGCCGGCGTGAGCTGATGCCCGGCTACGGCTGGATCTTCGGCATGGGTGACGGCACCTCGAATGTCGGCCTCGGCATCCTCAACTCCTCTTCCTCCTTCGGTGAGCTGGACTGGCGCGAGGTGCTGAAGACCTGGTGCGCCGGCATGCCCGAGGAGTGGGGGTACACCCCCGAGAACATGACCGACCCGATCCGCGGCGCCGCTCTGCCGATGGCCTTCAACCGGCAGCCGCACTACACCCGCGGCCTGCTGCTGGTCGGCGACGCGGGCGGCATGGTCAACCCGTTCAACGGCGAGGGCATCGCCTACGCGATGGAATCCGGCCAGATCGCCGCCGGCGTCATCGTCCAGGCCCACGCCCGGGTCACCCCTGCCGGCCGGGAGCGCGCCCTGCAGGCCTACCCCCGCATCCTCAAGGACGTCTACGGCGGCTACTACACGCTCGGCCGGGGCTTCGTGAAGCTGATCGGCAACCCGAAGGTCATGCAGCTCGCCACCCAGCGCGGCCTGACCCACCCCATGCTGATGAAGTTCGTCCTCAAGATGCTCGCCAACCTGACCGACCCTCAGGGCGGCGACGCCATGGACCGCATCATCAACGGCCTGGCCAAGGTCGCGCCCAACGCCTGACCCCTGCCGCCGGGTTTGCCGTGTCCCGTTGACGCCGTTACGCTCCCTGGCGCGCTGCCCGGCGCGCTGTCCAGGGAGCGGGCGGCCGGATTCGACGGGGGACGTACGTGCTCGACAACGGCCAACTGCCGGACCGGCGCCTGTGGTTGCGCGCGGCCCTGTGGGCCTTCCTGCTGTGCGTGGCCTCGGTGGCCGCCGAGATCACCGACGGCATGCTCTACGACCACTACGTCCGCGAGCCCACCAGGCACTGCCACCACGCCGGCCCGGTCCCACCACTCGTCATCGGCCTCGGCGCCCTCGCCACCCTCCTCACCCTGATCACCGCGATCTGGCTGGTCCGCCTCATCGCCACCGCCCCGCGAGGCGGCGGAGCACCGGTCCGCGCCACCCAGGCGGGGCTGGCCTTGCTGCTGCTCCTCGTGGCCGTCCTGCTCGTGGCCGACACCCTCTCGCTGTGGACCGCGCTCGACCCACCGGAGCTGGACCCGTTCAACTGCGGGGCGTGACCGGTGCGCCCAGGCAAGGTCAGTAGCTCCGGTTACGGCCACGTTGGTCATGAAGGCCGTCCGTAACAGCTCCGTGTGACGGCTGGGTTCATCCTGCGGTGATCGCGGTGAAGTGCTGGACATCGGAGGGCAGCGGAGTCTGGAGCCGCCAGGTGACAGCCATGGGGCGTTCGCCCTTGTGCGAGACGTAGCATGCCGGTCCAAGAAGTACGTACGGTGACGGCTTGCCGTATTCGTTCCTCTTGAACTGGCGAACGAACAGGAGCACGTTGGAACCGCGCTCTCGGTGCTTCTGGTAGCGAACACCGGTCGGCGAGGTTGCGGACGTGCTGTTCTGCGAGTCCCAGTGGAAGTGGTCCTCGCTCAGGGCGTAGTCCCGGTAGCGGATGCTCTCGGAGAAGTCCTTGGCGTCCTTGTTGATCGTGACCAGCAGCGCGTCCGTCTCGGTCTCTTCGCACCAGGCCACGCCGGACTGGAAGGTGGAGGGGAGACGCTTCAAGGAGGCTAGGCGGAGCGCAGCCAGTATCTCGGGCGTGTTGTAGTGGGCGTGGACGGCAAGAGGGGTACCGGTGAGCGCGCCGAGGCTGAGGCCAAGCGGCTTGGGGGCGTGTGTTGCGCTCTCAAGGCCATAGGCGAGGACCTGGCGGAGCTCATTGCGCAGCCTCGGCTGGACTCGAAGCGACCGCAGGCCAGCGTCGATCGAAGCGAAACCGCCACCGTTCGGCCAGAGTGAGAAGAACAGCATGGCGGCGTAGGTCTGCATCCGGCGATCGAGATCAGCATGGAGCGGCGCATCGTCGGAGAGCAGGAGAGTGTAGGCCTGTACTCGATCCGGGTCGTCCACGTGCAGCAGGGCGAAGACGCGCTTCAGGAGCGCTTCTTCGCCATCGGGGGCGGGATCGTCGATGAGTCCTGCACGTCGCAGGATGCCTGTCCAGGAGTGGCGGGCGTAGATCTGGCCGATGTCGCGACGGCTCTCGAAGAGGTAGGTCCGCAGCAGTGGTTCGCGGTACGACCGAACTTCCTGGACAAGGGTTTTGATGTTGGCGTTGAGTTGCTCCTTGATGTTCGTGAGGACGATGTCCTTGGCCACCCGGTCGAGCACGATCTGGCAGCCCGACGGGAGCAGCGGGAAGTCGTTCTCCATGGAGTCGACAAGTCGGTTGCGGGTCTGGCCGGTCAGTGCGCCGAACTGCTCCTCGAACCGGAATTCCTTGCGCTGATAGCCGATGAAGTCGAGCACGGTCAGCACCGACTTGCCGGGTGAGCGGCGCAGCCCGCGGCCGAGCTGCTGAAGGAAGATGGTGGCGCTGGAGGTGGGCCTGAGCAACAGGAGGGTGTCCACATCCGGGAGGTCCAGGCCTTCGTTGAACAGGTCAACGGTGAAGAGGACTTGGAGCTCGCCGCTCCTCAGTCTGTCCAGCGCTTCCTTGCGCTGGTTCGAGGGGGTGTTTCCCGACAGCGCGACGGCGGCGAACCCAACCCTGCGGAAGGCGTCCGCCATGTGTTCGGCGTGCCGCACCGAGACGCAGAAGCCGAGCGCACGTATGGCCGATGGGTTGGCGATCTTTTCGCGGACGGCCTTCACGACCTGCCGCGCCTGGGCGTCACCGGCGGTGAGCACGTTCGTCAGCTCGGCGCTGTCATAGGCGCCCTGACGCCAGCGGACGGCACTCAGATCGGTGTTGTCGTGGACCCCGAAGTAGTGGAACGGGCAGAGTAGATCCTCCTCAAGGGCCTGCCACAGCCGCATCTCGGCCGCGATCCTCCCCTCGAAGAACTCGTCCTGGACCCGCTTGCCGTCGGCGCGCTCGGGGGTGGCGGTCAGGCCGAGCAGTTCCACCGGTTTGAAGTGGTCGATGATCCTTCGGTAGGTGGTGGCCTCGGCATGGTGGAATTCGTCGATGACGATCACATCGAACTGATCAGGTGCGAACTCGCCGAGCCCTCGGGCATGCAGTGACTGGACGCTGGCGAAGACATGCCGCCACTCCTCGGGGCGACGGCCGCCGACCATGAGCTCACCGAAGGTACCGTCGGCCAGCACCTCGCGGTAGGCGCGGAGCGACTGCGTGAGGATCTCCTCTCGGTGAGCGACGAAGAGCAGGGACGGGGTTCTGCCAAGCTGTTGGCAGAGTGCTCGGTAGTCCAGCGCGGCCGTGATCGTCTTGCCGGTTCCGGTGGCCGAGACCAGCAGGTTTCGGTGGTGGTCGTGCACCTCGCGTTCCACGCCGAGGCGTTCGAGCATGTCCTTCTGGTGTTGGTACGGCCGCACCTCCAGGCCGGAAAGCGAGATCTTTCGGTCGTCGGGGCGCTCGCTGCTACCGGCCTGGTGGAGAGCCTGGTCCAGCTCGTCGGCGTCCGCGTCGGGGTCGTAGTTCTTGAAGGCCGGGTTCGCCCAGTAGGAGTCGAAGGTGGCTTCGAACTTCCGCAGCGCGGCGGGCGTTGCCACGGCGGAGAGCCGGACGTTCCACTCCAGGCCGTCCAGGAGCGCGGCCCGCGACAGGTTGGAACTGCCGACATACGCCGTGTCGTAGCCGGTGGCACGGCGGAACAGCCAGGCCTTGGCATGCAGCCGGGTGGACCTGATTTCGTAGTTGACCTTCACCTCCGCACCGAAGTCGCGGACCAGCCGATCGAGTGCGGTTCGCTCGGTCGCTCCGAGGTAGGTGGTGGTGATGACCCGGAGCTTCACGCCGCGCTCCTTGAGACCGCGAAGTTGTTCCTCGATCACCCGGAGCCCGGTCCACTTGACGAAGGCGCACAGGAGATCGACGCGGTCAGCGGTCGCGAGTTCAGCGCGTAGTTCGTGGCCGAGGGTCTGCTCCTCGGGGGCATTGGTCAGCAACGCGCTCTCCGACAACGGAGTCAGCGGCCGAACACTGTAGACGCCGGGTGCCTGCTTCTCGGCGATGGCGACGAGTTCGCGGGGCCCGGAGTCACGTGAGCCGGAGACGACCGGGTCGGCGAACTCGCTCGTCTTGGCGTGCTCGGCCAGTGCGCCAAGCACCTTGTTGGCGACGTCGACCCGCTCCTTGGGATCCAGGGCGGACAGGGCCTGCTGAATGGTGGAACCCAGATGGCGGGCGAGTACGGAGGACGACGACTCACTTCCCACCTCGCGTTCCGCGATGTGCCAGCCGGACTCGTCGAAACCCGCGAGTCGTTCCGCCAGGGACTCCGTGACCACCTGCTCATAAAGGCCCGGAATCGGCTGCAGGATCCGGCTGTTCGGCTCGGCCACCATTTGCTCCCGTCAGTTCATGAGGTCTGCCCCATGTATCTAACCTGATGCTCTGACAGATGGGCTCTGTGGACGGCGAACGGACCCGTACGGCGCGGGTCGGCCGCTGCCGTACGGGAGTTGGGCGTCAGTGGTTGGTGATGTGGACCTGGCGGATGTTGACGGGGAGGGTGGGGTAGCCGTCGCCGGGGTTGTTCTGGTCGTCCTCGCCGGCGGCGGCGATCTTCTGGAGGACGTCCAGGCCGGCGGTGATGCGGCCGAAGGGGGTGTAGGCGGGGGAGAGCTTGGTGTCTTTCCAGACGAAGAAGAACTGGCTGCCGTTGGTGTTGGGGCCGGCGTTGGCCATGGCCACGGTGCCGGCGGGGTAGGTGGCGCCGGTGAGGTTCTCGTCGGGGAAGGAGTAGCCGGGGCCGCCGCTGCCGGTGCCGGTGGGGTCGCCGCACTGGAGGACGTAGATCCCCTTGGTGGTGAGCCGGTGGCAGTGGGTGCGGTTGAAGTAGGAGTGCTCGGCGAGGAAGCGGAAGGAGAAGGTGGTGCAGGGGGCCTTGGTGGTCAGCGCCTGGAAGGTGATGGCGCCCTGGTTGGTCCGCAGGGTGGCGTGGTAGGGCTTGGCGGCCTTGGCCGGGTCGAAGACCGGTATGCCCTTGAAGTTGTCGGCCGGGACGGCCGGTGTGTAGGTGCAGGTGGCGGGCGCGGGCGTGGGCGCGGGGCTGGGGGTCGCCGCCTCGGCTCCGGTGGTGGTGAGGCCGAGGGGCAGGGCGATGGCGGCGGCGAGTGGCAGTGCCCAGTGCTTGTGCTTCATACGGGGTTCCCTCCCGGGTTGTGTGCCAAGGCAGTTGGCATGGCGTACTCACTGATGCCCTGGGGGTGAGCCCGGTATGCGTGGGGCGGACGGGTGTCAGAGAGGCTGCGGGGAGGCGGAGTCGGACTGCGGCTGGGCGGGGAAGAGACCCGCGCGTGCGGCGAGCAGGGCGGCGGCCGCGGCGCGGGCGGCGGTGGGCTCGTCGAGGGGTTCGCCGGTCAGGAAGAGGCGGTGGTAGAGGGGGGCGGTCGCGGCCCGGACCAGCTCCACCGGGTCGGTGCCGGACGGGAGTTCGCCGCGTTCGACGCCCCGGGCGGCAACCGCGGAGGCCTGCCGGTGCCGGGCGGTGAAGAAGGCGTGCAGAGCCTCGGAGCCCTGGGGTGAGCGGAGGGCGGCGGCGATCAGGGCGGTCGGGGTGGTGCGCAGTCCGGGGTCGGTGAAGGTGGCGTACACCTCGTGGGCGAGCAGGCGGACGTCCTCGTCGACCGAGCCGGTGTCGGGGATGGGCCAGGGCTGTTCGGCGGAGGTGGTGAGGGCCTGGGCGATCAGGCCGTCCATGCCGCCCCAGCGGCGGTAGAGGGTGGCCTTGTGGACGCCGGACCGGGTGGCGACCGCGTCCACGGTGAGCCGGTCGTACGGCTTCTCGGTGACCTCGGCGAGGGTGGCCGCGACGACGTCGGCCAGGACGCGGGCGCTCCGGCCGCCCGGGCGGGGTGTCGGGGTGGCGTTAGACAAAGTCGACTCCAGTCGCATTAAGAGTTGCCAGGCCGGTGACGACGCTGGCATGATCCATATTAATGCGACGTTGGTCGCGTTAGGTCTGACCGAGTCCGAGTTCCGGAGGTGCCGCTGTGCCCGATGTGATCCCCGACCCCGCCGTCCTGCACCCGCTGGCCGGGCACGACCGCGTCGTCCTGCTGCGCAACCTGGTCACCGATCCGCGGATCGAGGTGGGCGAGTACACCTACTACGACGACCCGGACGGCGCGACCGGGTTCGAGCGGCGCAACGTGCTGTACGCGTACGGGCCCGAGCGGCTGGTGATCGGCCGGTACTGCGCGATCGCGAGCGGTACCCGCTTCCTGATGGCGGGCGCCGAGCACCCCACGATGGGCGTTTCGACCTTCCCGTTCACCATGTTCGGGGGCACCTGGACCGAGCGGACGCTCGACCTGGTCACCGGGATGCCGAGCCGCGGCGACACGGTGGTCGGGCACGACGTCTGGTTCGGCTACGGCGTCACGGTGATGCCGGGGGTGCGGATCGGCGACGGCGCGATCATCGCGACCGGCGCGGTGGTCACCGCGGACGTCGCGCCGTACACCATCGTGGGCGGCAATCCCGCGCGGCCGATCCGGCGGCGGTTCGACGACGAGGACGTCGAGCGGCTGCTCAGGGCCGCGTGGTGGCACTGGCCGGTCGAGCTGGTCACCGAGCACCTTCGCGTGATCATGTCGGGTACGCCGGCGGAGATCGAGGAGATCGCCCGGCGGAACGGGCTGCTGGGCGAGGGATAGCGGCGAAGGGCGCTCGGGGGCGCAGGGCGGGCGCTGTGCGGGCTCACTCGCGTACCCGGCGGGCCAGGGGCGGGATCAATCACCGTATGTGTCAGGGCGGTTGGGCCGTCAGTCATCGATCGGCAGTGCCGCGAGCGCATCCACTGAGACGCAACGAGACCCCACCAGAAACCTTCACCGGTGGAGTCCCGCCCTGTGCTGTCGTTCGTCAGACGGCGCCGTACTCACCGCTCTTCACGCCTGCCACGAAGGCGGCGAAGGCGTCGGTGGAGAAGATCAGAGAAGGTCCCTCGGGGTCCTTCGAGTCCCGGACGGGGACGACTCCGGGGAAGTCGGGCGAAACCTCCACACAGGTACCGCCGTTGCCGCTGTAGCTCGACTTGAACCAGGAAGCGCCGGACAGGTCTGGGTCGGTCATTGCTGAAGTTCCTTTCGTGCCTTGCGGATGAGATCGAGGGATGCGGCTCTGGTCAGCGCTTCCACCTGCAGCCGATCGTAAGCCCTCTCCCAGTCCCTGACAGTCTCGTCCTTCCGCACGACGTAGCCCTGTTCCGCTGATTCGGTGTAGCCGACCACGGACCGGTCAGCAAAGGTCAACAGGGTGATGACGGACCGAAACGGAGCATGCTCGGCCAAGGCGTACGGAGCCACCTGGAGTAGCACGTGAGGGCGCCCTGCCAGCTCGGCCAGGTGGTCAAGCTGTGCGTGCATGGTCTCCAGGCCGCCCACCGGCCGACGGATGACGCTCTCGTCCATCACCGCGTGGATGAGTGGGGGTGTTGGCCGCTTGAGAAGGCGCTGCCGGGTGGCCAGGAACTTTACGCGCTCTTCCGCCTGATCTGGCGTGGTACTACCGCGCTGGACTGCCGCAGCTTCCAGGGCAGTGGCGTACGCCCGGGTCTGGAGCAGGCCTGGGACCATGTTCGGTTCGAAGATCCGGATCTCTGCCGCGCGGGCCTCCTGGGCAGCGTGCTCCGGGAACCCTTCGATGAATCCCTTGCGCCGCAGGCCGATCCACATCAGTTCGAGTGTCTGACCGGTTCCGAACGCCTTGTCAGCCGCTCTGGCGAAGTCACGGGAGGTGGATTTACGACCCGTTTCTACGGCGGAGATGTAGCTGTCCGAGTACCCTCCCATGCGCTCGCCCAGCTCGCCCTGGGTCCAGTCCCGTGCTTCGCGTGAGCTGCGAAGTTGTGCGCCGAACGCTGCACGCGGGGATGACTTCGGGTCAAGTTCCCTGCGGTTCAAAGGCCATGTCCTATTCCACCGGTGTGCGGGACAAGTTGAACAGTCCCAGATGGTAGGGGACAGTGAGTCGCCGTCGGTAGCGGAACGCAACGACCTCGGGACGGAGTGTGCACATGAGTGGGCTGGAGAGCGAGACGAACAGACTCCGCGAGTACCGCGCGGAAGCCGAGGCGGCGGCGGATGCCGTGGAGACCGCCTGGCAGCTCGCGGGTCTGCCGTCCGGCATCGACGTGATGCCCGTCGTGAGCGGGCGCGGGGTGCACGAGGGGCCTCACGTCTCGCTCGGAGGCTGTCACGCACGTGTGGCGCGGGCGCTGGCCGAGGTGCTGACGGAATACGCCAGGCTGACCGGCCGGCTGATCGACGGGGAGTCCTGGTCCCTGGTGGCTCGCATGCTCGCCGACTGCGGCGTGGCCCCCGCTCTTCCGCGTGACGGACTGTACGTCGTCGGGCGGGAGTTGAGCGCGTAGCGGTCCGCCGTGCGACACCCTGCCGCCCCGTGCGGGGCACCACCTACTGGCGCAACCGAGAGTGAGAAGCGCTGATGGCGCACGCTGACATCGCCCCTGGCGAACAGTCCCGGATCCGGGTGGGATGCCAGGCCCTGATCACCAATCCGCGAGGCTTCGTCCTGCTGGTCAACCGGGACGACCAGGACGGCTGGACCCTGCCCGGCGGTATCGCCCGCCAGGGTGAATTGCCGCACCTCGCCGCCACGCGCACCGTACGAGCGAGAACCGGGCTGGACCTGCCCTTCGCCGACGCCCTCATCATCGACGTCACGCCCGGGATGCACGCACTCCAGAGCATCGACCACATCTTCACCGCCCAGGTCTCCGCGCAGACTGCCGCCACCGCCACCATCCCGGCCAAGGCGCTCGCCGCCATCAGCGAAATCGCCTGGGTCGAACCCGACTTCATCCCCGACCGCTGCACCGACGACCAGACCCACCGCATCTGGTCCGCCCTGCTGCGCCTCACCGACCCGTTCGCGCCCGTCTACCACGTCGAAGGCCGCGCCATCGCGGACTGACGGCGACTCGAGCCCCCGCCACCGCAGCGCCACTGCCGGTCGCGGGCGCCGTGGAGGGTTCCTGGATCTCCCGAAGCGGCAGGCCGGAACAGGGGATCGGGCTCCCCGAGGACCGGCCGACCACCCCGGCCAGGCCACTTGTGCACGGCCTGGCCGGGGCCCATCGCGATCCCCCGAGAGGCCTGCCCTCTGAGGGCCGGATTGGTCCCAACTCTCCCGTGATGGAGTGAACTTCGAGCGACCATGGGGCCGGTGAGCCAGTGAGCCGGCGGTCGTCACGCGGGTACGGCCACGGACCACCTGGAGTTCGACCCCGAGGCCGACCCGGAGGCCGGACCGCCTCTGACCGCGCGCATTGCCGCTCTGACGCGTGCGGCCCCGGCGGCGGCCACCAGGGCGCCGCCGCCGACCGCGACCGTCGGCGTGCCGAGGCCCGCACAGGCGCGGCAGATGCCCGGCGAGGGCACGGGATCGTGGCACTCGGCGCACTCGGAGTACCGGGCCGCCAAGGGCAGTCCGGGGTCGGGGGCGGATCCGGGAGTGGGCGGCATCTTGCGCTTCAGGCGGTCGCGGACCACTCCTGCGGGGCAGTGCACGATGGCGGGCAGGCCGGGCAGCAGGGCCTGGGCCAGGTCGCCGGGGGTGCTGCCGCGATCCAGCCACTGGGCGACCAGCGGCGCGAGTTCGACGGCTTCGGCTTCACCCAGGCGCAGGCGCGGTTCCGGTCGGATCACCCGGAACAGCGTCGCGGCCGCCTGCCGGATCTGTTCGTCCGGTACCGGTGCGGCCGGAGGCTGTTGAACGGGATCGGCAGGAGCAGCAGGAGCAGCGGGAGCGGCGCGAGCGGCGGGTTCGTGGTGCTGATCGGGATCGCCGCACTCCTCCCGCCCCTCGGGCCGGTCGGCCGCCTCGCCGGCCTGCTCGGCCCGCTCGGCCTGCTCGGTCAAGTCGGCGGGGTGGGTGGGTACTTGGTACCGGTCCTTTACAAGAGGGCTGTCAGCGCGGCCGGTTGCCGCTTTGCCGGAGACCGGACGGGTGACACTCGGTACCGCCGGCAGCTGCGGGACCTCGTAGACGTGGGCCTGCGAGCGGATGGTGCCGTCGGGCATGCGGACCTTCTCGATCCGGTAGTGCCCGGCCTCGATCAGCTCGCGGAGGGCCTTGCGGACCGCGGCGCGCCCCTGCGGGCTGGAGTCGGCCATCTGCCGGCAGTCCTCGCGCCAGCCGTCCGGGCGGGAGAGGAGATCGCCCAGCAGGCCACGGGCGGTGTAGCTGAGTCGACGGTTCTGCAGCACGTGGTTCGACAACACGAGGAAGTTACGCGTGTGTTCGGTACGATGTACGCGCATCGGAGTTCTGGCTCCTGGTGCCGGACCCCGGGGTGTTGTAGCACCGCCGGGGTCGCCCATGTTCTGTTGATGTCACGGAACGTAGCACATTGATGGCGCAGGGTACCAAGCCGCTGGTCGGCAGCCTTGATCCGCGTCCTGGCGTAGTGAAGTGCACCGGTTTCAGAGGGGTTTGACCCCCGGAAGGGGGCCGTCCATCCTCCCTTCCGGGACTGCGGGATGCCGGCCGCAGGGGTGGCCGGGCGGGCAGCCACGAGGACCGCGTCGGCACCCCGAGGGCGCCCGCGCGACCGTGGCGCCCGCGAGCGCGACGCGAATCCTCATGCAGATTTTCGTACAGGAGTTCGTTCTCCCCGCCTCTCGTGAGCTTGTGAACGAAAGGTCAAGCGCGCGTTCGAGATGATCCACCCTGGCGAGTGAGCCCCTTTATCACGTCAACATGAAGCCATGGGATTTGCGTGGCACGCCGCATCATTGATATAGGCAGGTGCCTCTGACCAGTCGCTTCACAGGAGAATGCGACGGTATGTGTTCATTTGCCTTCGTTGCGTTGATGAATCGTGGCTTGATCGCCTTGGCGATCGTTTGTCAGGTGGCGTAGATCACAAAGATCGACGGGAACTGCGTGTCGCAGATCACAAGCGGACGGGCATAGGATGCGCTCGATCCGGGGCTTTGTGAACTGCCTCACATGAGGCGGGTCCGGGGAACCGGATCGCGGGTTCACCGCAGTGTGACCCGTCGGTTCCGATCTGCAGTCAAGGACGACTGGACGGAGGGAGCGGGGGCTATGAATGCCTACGCGCCGATCCTCGTACTCGGTGCCATCGCGGCGGCGTTCGCGGTCGGCTCCGTCGTGATGGCCTCACTCACCGGTCCCAAGCGGTACAACCGGGCCAAGTTGGAGGCCTACGAATGCGGCATCGAGCCGACCCCGCAGCCGGTGGGCGGCGGTCGGTTCCCGATCAAGTACTACCTGACGGCGATGCTCTTCATCGTCTTCGACATCGAGATCGTCTTCCTCTATCCGTGGGCGGTCAGCTTCGACGCCCTGGGGATCTTCGGGCTGGTCGAGATGCTCCTGTTCATCGCCACCGTCTTCGTCGCGTACGCCTACGTGTGGCGCCGCGGCGGTCTGGAGTGGGACTGAGCGAACCCGGTTTGTGAACGGGGGGACAAGCCACCGGACTTGAGAAGACTGAGAGGGATCTGATGGGTATCGAGGAGAAGCTGCCGAGCGGCTTTCTGCTCACCACCGTGGAGACCGCGGCGGGGTGGGTGCGCAAAGCCTCGCTCTTCCCGGCCACCTTCGGACTGGCCTGCTGCGCGATCGAGATGATGACCACCGGGGCCGGCCGCTACGACCTGGCCCGGTTCGGCATGGAGGTCTTCCGGGGATCGCCCCGGCAGGCGGATCTGATGATCGTGGCGGGTCGGGTGAGCCAGAAGATGGCCCCGGTGCTGCGCCAGGTGTACGACCAGATGGCCAACCCGAAGTGGGTCATCTCGATGGGCGTCTGCGCCTCCTCGGGCGGGATGTTCAACAACTACGCGATCGTCCAGGGTGTCGACCACATCGTTCCCGTGGACATCTACCTGCCGGGCTGTCCGCCCCGTCCGGAGATGCTGATGGACGCGATCCTCAAGCTGCACGACAAGATCCAGCACGAGCAGCTCGGTGTGAACAAGCGCCGCGCCCAGGAGGCGGCCGAGGAGCTCGCCCTGCGGGCCACCCCGACCAGCGAGATGCGGGGGCTGCTGCGATGAGCGACACCAACGGTGCGGGCGGCACCGCCAAGGACACCGGCGCGGGCGGCACTGCCAAGGACACCGGCGCGGGCGGCACCGCCAAGGACACCGGTGCGGGCGGCGCCGACGTCCCCGCCACCCGCACCGAGCTCCCGGTCGAGGTGATCGGCAAGCGCCAGGGCATGTTCGGCGCCAAGGACACCGGCGACACCTCCGGTTTCGGCGGCCTCGCCGCCCCGATCGCGCTGCCCCCCGCGAGCACCCGCCCGTACGGTCACGGCTTCGACGAGGTGGCCGACGAGTTCGAGGGCGCGCTGGAGGAGCAGGGGCTCGATCCGGCGGACGTGATCGAGAAGACCGTCGTGGACCGGGCCGAACTCACCTTCCACATCGCCCGCGAGCACCTGCTGAGGGCGGTGCGGATCCTGCGCGACGACCCGGCGCTGCGCTACGAACTCTGCCTCGGCGTGAGCGGCGTGCACTACCCGCACGACAGCGGGCGCGAGCTGCACGCGGTGTACCACCTGCGCTCGATCACCCACGGCCGGCTGCTGCGGGTGGAGGTCAGCGCACCGGACGCCGACCCGCGGATCCCGTCCGTGGTGAGCGTCTACCCGACCAACGACTGGCACGAGCGCGAGGCGTACGACTTCTTCGGGCTGGTCTTCGAGGGCCACCCGGCGCTGACCCGGATCATGATGCCGGACGACTGGCTGGGCCACCCGCAGCGCAAGGACTACCCGCTCGGCGGCATCCCCGTCGAGTACAAGGGCGCCCAGATCCCGGCACCCGACCAGCGGAGGTCGTACAGCTGATGCCAATCCAATCCGAGCACGGGGCCGAACACGAGGCGGCTGCCAGGGAGACCACCGAGGGCCGGGTCTTCACCGTCACCGGTGGCGACTGGGGCGAGGTGGCCGAGGCCGTCGCGCGCGCCGACGACGAGCGCATCATCGTCAACATGGGTCCCCAGCACCCGTCCACCCACGGGGTGCTGCGGCTGATCCTGGAGATCGACGGCGAGACGGTGAAGGAAGCCCGCTGCGGCATCGGCTACCTGCACACCGGCATCGAGAAGAACATGGAGTTCCGCAACTGGGTCCAGGGCACCACCTTCGTGACCCGGATGGACTACCTGACGCCGCTGTTCAACGAGACCGCGTACTGCCTGGCCGTCGAGAAGCTGCTCGGCATCGGCGCCGACGTCCCCGAACGGGCGAACGTCATCCGGGTGTTGATGATGGAGCTCAACCGGATCTCCTCGCACCTGGTCTGCCTGGCCACCGGCGGTATGGAGATCGGCTCCACCACGCTGATGATCTACGGCTTCCGGGACCGCGAAGTCATCCTGGACGTCTTCGAGTTGGTCACCGGACTGCGGATGAACCACGCGTACGTCCGGCCCGGCGGGGTGGCCCAGGACCTGCCGCCCGGGGCCATCGACCAGACCCGCGAGGCGGTCCGGCTGCTGCGCTCGCGGCTGCACGAGTACGACAAACTCGCCACCGACAACCCGGTGTTCAAGGCCCGCCTGGTGGACGTCGGCTTCCTCGACCTGCCCGGCTGCCTCGCCCTCGGCGCCACCGGACCGATCCTGCGCGCCACCGGACTGCCGCACGACCTGCGCAAGACCGATCCCTACTGCGGGTACGAGGACTACGACTTCGAGGTGGCGGTCGCCGAGAGCGCCGACTCCTACGGGCGGTTCCTGATCCGGCTGGAGGAGATCAGGCAGTCGCTGCGGATCGTCGAGCAGTGCCTGGACCGGCTGCGGCCGGGGCCGGTGATGGTCGCCGACAAGAAGATCGCCTGGCCCGCCCAACTGGCGGTCGGCCCGGACGGACTGGGCAACTCGCTCGACCACATCCGCAAGATCATGGGCACCTCGATGGAGGCCCTGATCCACCACTTCAAGCTGGTGACGGAGGGCTTCCGGGTCCCGGTCGGGCAGGCGTACGCGGCGGTGGAGTCGCCCAAGGGCGAGCTCGGGGTGCACGTGGTCAGCGACGGCGGCACGCGGCCCTACCGCGTCCACTTCCGCGATCCCTCGTTCACCAACCTGCAGTCGATGGCGGCGATGTGCGAGGGCGGCCAGGTGGCCGACGTGATCGTCGCGGTGGCCGGGATCGACCCGGTGATGGGAGGCGTGGACCGGTGACCGATTCTCAGGGCAGCGTCGAACTCGGCCTGCCGGCGCTGCCGGCCAAGCCGTACCCGCCCGAGGTGCACGACCGGCTGGCGGCGGACGCGCGCGAACTGATCGCCCGCTACCCCGTCGCCCGCTCCGCGCTGCTGCCGCTGCTGCACCTGGTGCAGGCCGAGGAGGGCTACGTCAGCGCGACCGGAATCCGTTTCTGCGCCGAGCAGTTGGAGCTCACCACCGCCGAGGTCACCGCCGTCGCCACCTTCTACACCATGTACCGCCGCCGCCCGGCCGGGACCTACCACGTCGGGGTGTGCACCAACACGCTCTGCGCGGTGCTCGGCGGCGACCAGATCTTCGCCGAGCTCAAGGAACACCTCGGGATCGAGAACAACGAGACCACCGAGGACGGCGCGATCTCCATCGAGCACATCGAGTGCAACGCGGCCTGCGACTACGCGCCCGTGGTGATGGTCAACTGGGAGTTCTTCGACAACCAGACCCCCCAGAGCGCACGGCAGTTGGTGGACCGGCTGCGTGCGGGTGACGAGGTGCGGCCCACCCGGGGCGCCCGGCTGTGCGGCTTCAGGGAGACCGCGCGGATACTGGCCGGCTTCCCCGACGAGCGGGCCGACGCGGTGGACGAGTCCGGTGCGGGCGGTGCGCCCTCGCTGGCCGGGCTCAGGCTCGCCAGGGGCGAGGCGCTGCCCGGTACTTCGGGAACCAAGGTGGTCTCCCCCCGGCACGAAGGGACGGACGCGTGATGACCTCCGTGGAGCCGGCCGAGAAGCTGCTCTCGCCGGTGCTGACCGCGTCCTGGGACGACACCCGTCCCTGGACGCTGGCCACCTACCGCCGCCACGACGGCTACCAGGGCCTCCAGGCGGCCCTCGCCATGCCCCCGGACGACGTGATCGCCCTGGTCAAGGACTCGGGGCTGCGCGGACGCGGCGGCGCGGGCTTCCCGACCGGGATGAAGTGGCAGTTCATCCCGCAGAACGACGGCAAGCCGCACTACCTGGTGGTCAACGCCGACGAGTCCGAGCCGGGCACCTGCAAGGACATCCCGCTGCTCTTCGCCAACCCGCACTCGCTGATCGAGGGCATGGTCATCGCCTCGTACGCGATCCGCTGCGACCACGCGTTCATCTACCTGCGCGGCGAGGTCGTCCCGGTGCTGCGCCGGCTGCACGCGGCGGTCGCCGAGGCGTACGAAGCCGGGTACCTGGGCCGGAACATCCTCGGCTCGGGGACCGACCTGGACATCACCGTGCACGCGGGCGCCGGGGCGTACATCTGCGGTGAGGAGACGGCGCTGCTGGACTCGCTGGAGGGACGGCGCGGCCAGCCGCGCCTGCGGCCGCCGTTCCCGGCGATCGCCGGTCTCTACGCCTGCCCGACGGTGGTCAACAACGTCGAGTCGATCGCCTCCGTGCCGTCGATCCTGGCGCGCGGCAAGGACTGGTTCAAGACGCTGGGCACCGAGAAGTCCCCGGGCTTCACGCTCTACTCGCTCTCCGGGCACGTCACCAACCCCGGCCAGTACGAGGCGCCGCTCGGCATCACCCTGCGCCAGCTGCTGGAGATCAGCGGGGGAGTGCGGGCCGGGCACCGGCTCAAGTTCTGGACCCCGGGCGGCTCCTCGACGCCGATGTTCACCGACGAGCACCTGGACGTCCCGCTCGACTACGAGGCCGTCGGCGCGGCCGGCTCGATGCTCGGCACCAAGGCGCTGCAGATCTTCGACGAGACCACCTGCGTGGTCCGGGCGGTCACCCGCTGGACCGAGTTCTACGCCCACGAGTCCTGCGGCAAGTGCACCCCGTGCCGCGAGGGGACGTACTGGCTGGTCCAGCTGCTCAAACGGATCGAGGCGGGCGACGGCGTCGAGGGCGACCTGGAGAAGCTCGCGGACATCGCCGACAACATCAACGGCAAGTCCTTCTGCGCCCTCGGCGACGGCGCCGCCAGCCCGATCGCCTCCTCACTCAAGTACTTCCGCGCCGAGTACGAGCAGCACCTCGCCGAGCGGCGCTGCCCCTTCGACCCGGCGGCCGCCACGGTCTGGGCCGACCGGCTGGACGCCCACCCGTCCGCCACCGAGAGGGAGGTGCACGCGTGAGTGCCACCACCGGGACCGAGACAACCACCGACCTCGTCACGCTCACCATCGACGGCGTCCAGGTCCAGGTCCCCAAGGGGACCCTGGTGATCCGCGCCGCCGAGCAGATCGGCACCCAGATCCCGCGCTTCTGCGACCACCCGCTGCTGGATCCGGCCGGTGCCTGCCGCCAGTGCATCGTGGAGATCGAGGGCCAGCGCAAGCCGGTCGCCTCCTGCACCATCCCGGTGGCCGAGGGCATGGTGGTCCACACCCAGCTCAGCTCGCCGGTCGCCGAGAAGGCGCAGCGCGGCGTGATGGAGCTGCTGCTGATCAACCACCCGCTGGACTGCCCGATCTGCGACAAGGGCGGCGAGTGCCCGCTGCAGAACCAGGCGATGACCAACGGCCAGGCGGACTCCCGCTTCGAGGGCATGAAGCGCACCTACGCCAAGCCGATCCCGCTCAGCAGCCAGGTGCTGCTGGACCGGGAGCGCTGTGTGCTCTGCGCCCGCTGCACCCGCTTCTCGCAGCAGATCGCCGGGGACCCGTTCATCGAGCTGCTGGAGCGCGGTGCGCTGGAGCAGGTGGGCATCGGGGACGGCGACGAGTTCGAGTCGTACTTCTCCGGCAACACCATCCAGATCTGCCCGGTCGGCGCGCTGACCTCGGCGGCCTACCGGTTCCGCTCCCGCCCGTTCGACCTGGTCTCCTCGCCCGGCGTCTGCGAGCACTGCGCGTCCGGCTGCGCTCAGCGCACCGACCACCGCAGGGGCAAGGTGCTGCGCCGCCTGGCGGGCGACGAGCCCGAGGTGAACGAGGAGTGGAACTGCGACAAGGGCCGGTTCGCCTTCCGCTACGCCCAGTCGCCGGACCGGATCACCACGCCCCTGGTACGCGCCGAGAACGGCGAACTCGTGCCCGCCAGTTGGCCCCAGGCGCTGGAGCGCGCCGCCGAGGGGCTGCGCGGGGCGCGGGCCGCGGTGCTCACCGGCGGCCGGGTGACGGTCGAGGACGCGTACGGCTACGCCAAGTTCGCCCGGGTGGTGCTCGGCACCAACGACGTGGACTTCCGCTCACGGCCGCACAGCGGTGAGGAGGCGGACTTCCTGGCCTCGGTGGTCGCCGGGCACGGGGTGGACCTGGACGGAACCGGGCTGTCGTACCGGGAACTCGAGGCGGCGCCCGCCGTGCTGCTGGTCGGCTTCGAGGCCGAGGAGGAGTCGCCGATCGTCTTCCTGCGGCTGCGGAAGGCCAACCGTGCCAGGGGACTCCAGGTCTTCTCGATCGCCTCGCACGCCTCCCGGGGGCTGGCCAAGCTGCACGGTGCGCTGCTGCCCGCCGCGCCCGGCACCGAGGCGGAGTGGCTGACTGCGTTGGCCGCGCCCCGAGCCGCTGCCGAAGTGCCCGGAGGCGAGCGGGCGAGCAGCCAGGAGGCGGTGCTCACGGATGACGCCGGCCGCGCCGCCGACGCGCTGCGCAGCCCCGGCGCGGTGATCCTGGCCGGTGAGCGGCTGGCGTCGCTGCCCGGTGCGCTGACCGCCGTGGTGCGGCTCGCGCGGGAGACCGGGGCCCGGCTGGCCTGGGTGCCGCGCCGGGCGGGGGAGCGGGGGGCGATCGAGGCCGGCGCGCTGCCCGGGCTGCTGCCCGGCGGCCGTCCGGTGTCCGTCCCGGCCGCCCGGTCCGACGCCGCCGCCCTCTGGGGTGTGGCCGAACTCCCGGCCCCGCTGGGCCGGGACACCGACCGGATCCTGTCCGCCGCCGCACGCGGCGAGCTGGACGCGCTGCTGGTCGGCGGCGTCGGCCTGGACGATCTGGCCGACCCGGCGCTGGCCGGGGAGGCGCTGGCCCGGGTGCCGTTCGTGGTGTCGCTGGAGCTGCGTCCGTCCGCCGTCACCGAACGGGCCGACGTGGTACTGCCGGTGGCCGCGGTGGCGGAGAAGGCCGGCACCTTCCTGGACTGGGAGGGCCGGGTGCGGATGTTCGAGGCCGCGCTCAAGGCCGACCAGCTGATGCGTAGTCAACTGTTCTCGGACGTAAGGGTGCTGGACATGCTGGCGGACGCGATCGGCCGGCCGCTGGGCCTGCCGGACGTCCGGGCCGCCCGGCTGGAGCTGGACCGCTTCGCGCCGTGGGCGGGCGAGTGCCCGGCCGCGCCGGCCGCGCACCCCGCCGCGCTGCCCCGTCCGGCCGGCGGGCAGGCGGTGCTCGCGGGCCACCGGCTGCTGCTGGACAACGGCACCCTGCAGCAGGGCGACGAGCATCTGGCCGGTACCCGGCACGCCGCCGTGGTCCGGCTCTCGGCGGCCACCGCCGAGGAGATCGGCGCCGTCCGGGCCGTCCGGGTCACCGGACCGTCCGGTTCGCTGGTCCTGCCGCTGGAGGTCACCGAGGCGATGCCCGACCGCACCGTCTGGCTACCGCTGAACTCCACTCCTGGCGGTGCCCATCGCACGCTCGGCACCACGGTCGGCCACCTGGTCACCATCGCCGCGGCCGACTCGGCCCTCGCCGTCTCGGACCCGGCAGTCCCCGCGGAGGAGTCATGATGCTTGCCGCGTACGAAACCCTCGGTTTCTTCGGCCGCGACCCGTGGTGGCTGGTCCTGCTGAAGGCGGTGTTCTGCTTCGCCTTCCTGGTGCTCACGGTGCTGATCGCGATCGTCTGGGAACGCAAGGTCGTCGCCTGGATGCAGCTGCGGATCGGCCCCAACCGGCACGGGCCCTGGGGCATGCTCCAGTCGCTGGCCGACGGCGTGAAGCTGGCGCTGAAGGAGGACCTGGTCGTCAAGCACGCCGACAAGGTGGTCTACGTGCTGGCGCCGATCGTCAGCGCGATCCCGGCGTTCATGGCCTTCGCGGTGATCCCGTTCGGCCCGGCCGACGACGAGGTGTCCGTCTTCGGGACCCGTACCCCGATGCAGCTCACCGACCTGCCGATCGCCCTGCTCTACATCCTGGCGGTGGCCTCGGTCGGCATCTACGGGATCGTGCTGGCGGGCTGGTCCTCCGGTTCGACGTATCCGCTGCTCGGCGGTCTGCGTTCGGCGGCCCAGATGGTGAGTTACGAGATCGCGATGGCGCTGTCCTTCGCGGCGGTGTTCATCTACTCGGGCTCGATGTCCACCTCGCAGATCGTCGCCTCCCAGGAGCCGACCTGGTTCGCGGTGCTGCTGCCGGTCTCGTTCGTCGTCTACATCATCGCGATGGTCGGTGAGACCAACCGCGCCCCCTTCGACCTGCCCGAGGCCGAGGGCGAGCTGGTCGGCGGCTTCAACACCGAGTACTCCTCGCTGAAGTTCGCGATGTTCATGCTGGCCGAGTACGTCAACATGGTCACCGTCTCCGCCGTCGCCAGCACCCTCTTCCTGGGCGGCTGGCGGGCACCGTGGCCGGTCTCCGGCTTCTGGCCCGGGGCGAACCACGGCTGGTGGCCGCTGCTGTGGATGGTCGTCAAGATCCAGCTGCTGCTGTTCTTCTTCATCTGGCTGCGCGGGACCCTGCCCAGGCTCCGCTACGACCAGTTCATGAAGCTGGGCTGGAAGGTGCTGCTTCCCGTCTCGCTGGTCTGGCTGGTGATGGTGGCCAGTGTCCGGGCGCTGCGCAACGAGGGCTACGACTTCGGCCAGGTGGTGCTCTACGTCGGCGCGCCGATCGGGGTGATCCTCCTGCTGGCACTGCTGCGGGACTTCGTCCGCAAGCAGCCCGAGCCCGCGGCAGCCGACCACGGGGCCCCGCCGGGCGGGGAGTTCGACCCCATGGCCGGCGGCTATCCCGTGCCGCCGCTGCCGGGCCAGCAGCTTCCGCCCGTACCGCGCCGCCGCAGCCGGGCCCCGCAACTCCAGGACGCCCTCAACGGGCCCGACCATTCCGAAGGGAGCTGAACCGGGATGTCGGACGACAGGACTGACAGGACCACCGGGCCCGAGCCGACGGCCAGGCCGTCGATGCTCGGACCGGCCGCAGGCTTCGGCGTGACCTTCAAGGCCATGTTCAAGAAGCGGCTGACCGAGCAGTACCCGGAGTACCACAAGCCCACCGCGCCGCGCTTCCACGGCCGCCACCAGCTGAACCGGCACCCGGACGGCCTGGAGAAGTGCGTCGGCTGCGAACTCTGCGCCTGGGCCTGCCCGGCCGACGCGATCTACGTCGAGGGCGCGGACAACCGCGACGAGGAGCGCTACTCGCCCGGTGAGCGCTACGGCGCGGTGTACCAGATCAACTACGCCCGCTGCATCCTGTGCGGGCTGTGCATCGAGGCCTGCCCGACCAGGGCGCTCACCATGACCAACGAGTACGAGCTGGCCGACGACTCCCGCGCGGACCTGATCTTCACCAAGGAGCAGTTGCTGGTGGGGCTGAGCGAGGGCATGGTCGACACCCCGCACGCCATCTACCCGGGCGCCGACGAGGGCGCGTACTACCGGGGCGAGATCACCGCCGCCGCGCCGGGCACGGAGCAGCAGGAGCGCACGGCACGGGACCGGGAGGTGCGGTCGTGACCTCCACCGGAGAGGCCGTCCAGTTCTGGGTGCTGGCCGTGGTCGCGGTCGGCGGTGCGCTCGGGATGCTGCTGATGAGGAAGGCCGTGCACAGCGCGCTCTGCCTGGCGGCGACCATGCTGGCGCTGGCCGTCTGCTACCTGGCGCAGGGCGCGGTGTTCCTGGGCGTGGTGCAGATCGTCGTCTACACCGGCGCGATCATGATGCTCTTCCTGTTCGTGGTGATGCTGGTCGGCGTCACCTCGGCGGACTCGATGAAGGAGCAGCTGAAGGGCCAGCGGATCGCCGCCGCGCTCTGCGGCCTCGGCTTCGGTGTGCTGCTGATCGCGGGCATCGCCAACGCGAAGCTGGGGCACTTCACCGGGCTGGCCGAGGCCAACGCCGAGGGCAATGTGCAGGGGCTGGCCAGGCTGCTGTTCACCAAGTACGTCTGGGCGTTCGAGGTCACCGGCGCCCTGCTGATCACCGCCGCGATCGGCGCCATGGTGCTGACCCACCGTGAACGGGTGAGGGCCCGCAGCACCCAGCGCGAGCTGGCCGCCCAGCGGATCAGGGACAACATCCAGGTGCCGCCGCTGCCCGCCCCCGGCGTCTACGCCCGGCACAACGCGGTGGACGTCCCGGCCCTGCTGCCGGACGGCACCGTCGCCGAGGACTCCGTGATGGGCACCCTGCGCGAGCGCGGCCAGATCCGCGACGTCAGCCAGGAGATGCTGCGGCGGATGGCCGAGCTGGAGTCCGCCACCGCCGACTGGCTGGGCCGCCCGCCGTCCGCCCGCCCGCCGGTCACCGGGCCGCACAAGGCACTGGAGACGGTCCCCAAGAAGGCTCCGAAGAAGGAGGAGGACGAGACGTGAATCCCGTCAACTACCTCTACCTGGCCGCACTGCTGTTCACCATCGGCGCGAGCGGCGTACTGGTCCGGCGGAACGCGATCGTGCTGTTCATGTGCGTCGAGCTGATGCTCAACGCGTCCAACCTGGCCCTGGTCACCTTCTCGCGGATGCACGGCAACCTGGACGGCCAGATCATCGCCTTCTTCACCATGGTGGTCGCGGCGGCCGAGGTCGTGGTCGGCCTCGCCATCATCGTCAGCATCTTCCGGACCAGGCACTCCGCTTCGGTCGACGACAGCAACCTGATGAAGCTGTAGGCGGAGGGCCCAACACGTGAACTCACTCATTCCGCTGCTGGTCGCGGCTCCGCTGGCCGGTGCGGCCCTGCTGCTGCTCGGCGGCCGGTCCTTCGACCGGACCGGGCCCTGGCTGGGCACGCTGGCCGCCGCGCTCTCCTTCGTCTTCGGCGCCGTGCTGTTCGCGGACATGCTGGGACGGCGGGCCGAGGCGCGGGCGGTGCACCAGCACCTGTTCAGCTGGATCCCGGTGAACGGCTTCCAGGCCGACGTCTCCTTCCAGCTCGACCAACTGTCCGTCACCTTCGTCCTGTTGATCACCGGCGTCGGCACCCTGATCCACCTCTACTCGGTGGGCTACATGGCCCACGACGAGAAGCGCCGCCGCTTCTTCGGCTTCCTCAACCTCTTCCTGGCAGCCATGCTGCTGCTTGTCATCGCCGACAACTACCTGCTGCTGTACGTCGGTTGGGAGGGCGTCGGCCTCGCCTCGTACCTGCTGATCGGGTTCTGGCAGCACAAGCCGAGCGCCGCGACGGCCGCCAAGAAGGCGTTCATCGTCAACCGGGTCGGCGACATGGGCCTGTCGATCGCGATCATGCTGATGTTCACCGAGTTCGGCAGCTTCGCCTTCGGGCCCGTCTTCGGGGCCGCCGGACAGGCGAGCGAGGGCAAGCTGACCGCGATCGGCCTGATGCTGCTGCTCGCGGCCTGCGGCAAGTCCGCCCAGGTGCCGCTGCAGTCCTGGCTCGGCGACGCGATGGAGGGCCCGACCCCGGTCTCGGCCCTGATCCACGCGGCCACCATGGTGACCGCCGGGGTCTACCTGATCACCAGGTCGGCCGCCATCTTCAACCTGGCCCCCGACGCGCAGACCGCCGTGGTGGCGGTCGGCGCGGTGACGCTGCTCTTCGGTGCGATCGTGGGTTGCGCCAAGGACGACATCAAGAAGGCGCTGGCCGGCTCCACCATGTCGCAGATCGGCTACATGGTGCTGGCGGCCGGTCTCGGCCCGATCGGGTACGCCTTCGCCATCATGCACCTGGTCACCCACGGCTTCTTCAAGGCCGGGCTCTTCCTCGGCGCCGGGTCGGTCATGCACGGCATGGACGACGAGGTGAACATGCGCCACTACGGCGCCCTGCGCAAGTACATGCCGGTGACCTTCGTGACCTTCGGCCTCGGCTATCTGGCGATCATCGGCTTCCCCGGCCTGTCCGGCTTCTTCTCCAAGGACAAGATCATCGAGGCGGCCTTCGCCAAGGGCGGCACCGAGGGCTGGATCCTCGGCCTGTGCGCACTGGTCGGCGCCGCCGTCACCGCGTTCTACATGACCCGGGTGATGGTCATGACCTTCTTCGGGGAGAAGCGCTGGCAGCCCTCGGCGGAGACCGGCCAGGAGCCGCACCCGCACGAGTCGCCCGCCGTGATGACCGTCCCGATGATCCTGCTGGCCGTCGGCTCGGTGTTCGCGGGCGGACTGTTCGCCCTGAACAGCGCGTTCCTGAAGTGGCTGGAGCCCGTCACCGGCCACTCGGAGGGCCACTCGCCGCTGCAGCCGCTCACCGTCACCCTGCTCACCACCCTGTGCATGCTGGCGGGCGTGGGCCTGGCGTACCTGATGTACGGGCGCTCGCCCGTCCCGGTCGCTCCGCCGGTCGGCTCGCCGCTCACCCGGGCGGCCCGCCGCGACCTGCTCCAGGACGACTTCAACCACGCCGTCCTGGTCCGCCCCGGCGCCGGGCTCACCGCCGCGCTGGTCTACCTGGACAGCAAGGGCCTGGACGGCTTCGTCAACGGCCTGGCCGCCACCATCGGCGGCCTCTCCAGCCGCCTGCGCCGGATCCAGACCGGGTTCGCCCGCTCCTACGCGCTCTCGATGTTCGGCGGTGCGCTGCTGCTGGCCGCCACCACTCTCCTGATGAGGTCCGTCTGATGACTGCTACTCGCCCGCTCGCCTCCGGGCGCTCCAACCCGGCGCCGACAGTCGTCGCTCCCGCGCTCCCTCCTTCGTCGCTCGCTTCCTCGTTCCTCCCTTACGGCACCGGCGCGCCCTTCGGCTCGGGGCGGGAACGGGAAGGACGGCCATGAGCTACCTGCTGACCGCGACCTGCGCCGTCCCGGCCGTCGGCGCGGTGCTCACCGCGGCGCTGCCGGCCGGCTCCTCCGAGGCCCGCCGCCGTACCAGCAAGGGTGTCGCGCTGGCCGTCTCGGCGGCCACCCTGGCGCTGACCGCCGCCGCCGCCGCGAGCTTCAGGCCCGGCGGGCCGCGCTACCAACTCGTCGAGTCCCACCCCTGGATCCGCAGCTTCGGGATCGGCTTCTCGCTCGGGGTGGACGGCATCGCGGTGGTGCTCGCGCTGCTCACCGCCGTCCTGGTCCCGATCGTCATGCTGGCCTCCTGGAACGACGCGGACCCGGTCCGCACCCCCGACGGCACCTTCGAGAACGTCCGCCGCACCCAGGGCTTCTTCGCCCTGATCCTGGCGGTGGAGGCGATGGTGCTGGTCTCCTTCCTGGCGACCGACGTCTTCGTCTTCTACGTCTTCTTCGAAGCCATGCTGATCCCGATGTACTTCCTGATCGGCGGCTTCGGCGACCGCGCGGGCGGTGCGGACTCCGGCGCCCAACGCTCCTACGCGGCCGTGAAGTTCCTGCTCTACAACCTGCTCGGCGGCCTGGTCATGCTGGCCGCCGTGATCGGCCTGTACGTGATCGCGCAGGACCAGGGCCAGGCCACCTTCGACCTGCCGGTGCTCACCGACGCCATCGCCGGCGGCAAGCTGGTGATCGACCCGACCGCGGAGAAGCTGCTCTTCCTGGGCTTCTTCTTCGCCTTCGCGGTGAAGGCCCCGCTCTGGCCGCTGCACACCTGGCTGCCGAACGCGATGGGCGAGTCCACCGCAGGGGTCGCGGTGCTGATCACGGCGGTCGTCGACAAGGTCGGCACCTTCGCGATGCTCCGCTTCTGCCTCGGCCTCTTCCCGGACGCCTCCCGCACCTTCGGCCCGTACATCCTGGTGCTCTCGCTGGTCGGGATCGTCTACGGCGCGCTGCTGGCGGTCGGTCAGAAGGACATCAAGCGGCTGGTGGCGTACGCGTCGATCTCGCACTTCGGCTTCATCATCATGGGCATCTTCGCCTTCACCAGCCAGGGGCAGTCCGGCGCCACCCTCTACATGGTCAACCACGGCCTCTCCACCGCCGTGTGGATGCTGGTCGCGGGCTTCCTGATCTCCCGCCGGGGCTCGCGGCTGATCTCGGACTTCGGCGGGGTGCAGAAGGTCGCCCCGGTGCTGGCCGGGACCTTCCTGATCGGCGGCCTGGCCACGCTCTCGCTGCCGGGGATGGCGCCCTTCGTCAGCGAGTTCCTGGTCCTGGTCGGCACCTTCGCCAAGTACCCGGCGGTCGGCGTCATCGCGACCTTCGGCATCGTGCTCGCCGCGCTGTACGCGCTGCTGCTCTACCAGCGCACCATGACCGGCCCGGTCAAGGCCGGGGTCGAGGGCATGGCCGACCTGCGGCTGCGCGAACTCCTGGTGGTGGCACCGCTGGTGGCGCTCACCCTGTTCCTCGGCGTCTACCCCAAGCCGCTCACCGACCTCGTCAACCCCGCGGTGAACGCCACGCTCTCCCAGGTCCACCAGACCGACCCGGCGCCCGCCCACCCGGTCGCCGCCACCACCGGAGGTGAGCACAAGTGAGCCAGTCCCTGTGGCTCGCCGCCGCTGGCGGCAACAGCCCCAGCATCCCGGCCCCGCACATCGAGTACGGCCAGCTCTCCCCGATGCTGGTGGTCTTCGGCGCCGCGATCGCGGGCGTCCTGGTGGAGGCCTTCCTGCCCCGCCGCCACCGCTACGTCGCCCAGGTGGCCGTCTCCCTGCTGGGCCTGGGCGGCGCCTTCGCCGCCGTGGTGGTGCTCGCCGCCCAGGGGCACGCCACCACCAGGTCCGGACTGCTGGCGATGGGCGCGGTCGCCATCGACGGCCCGGCGCTCTTCCTGCAGGGCGTGATCCTGCTCTCCTCGGTGGTCACCGTGCTGATGTACGCCGAGCGCCGTCTGGAGCCGCGCCTGAACGGGCACGGGGTGGACGCCTTCGCCGCCCAGGGCGCCGCCGTACCCGGGGGTGAGCAGGAACGGCAGGCGACCACGGCCGGGTTCACCACCACCGAGGTCTTCCCGCTCACCCTGTTCGCGGTCGGCGGGATGCTGCTCTTCCCGGCGGCCAACGACCTGCTGACCATGTTCGTGGCGCTGGAGGTCCTCTCCCTCCCGCTCTACCTGCTCTGCGCCCTGGCCCGGCGCCGCCGGCTGCTCTCCCAGGAGGCGGCGGTCAAGTACTTCCTGCTGGGCGCCTTCGCCTCGGCGTTCTTCCTGTTCGGCATCGCGCTGCTGTACGGCTACGCGGGCAGCGTCCAGCTCGGCGACATCGCGGACGTGGTGTCAGGGGTCGCCCCGGTCACACCCGCGCTGGCGGTCACCACCCAGAACGACGTGCTGCTGCTGATCGGCCTGGCGATGCTCTCGGTCGGCCTGCTGTTCAAGGTCGGTGCGGTGCCGTTCCACGCCTGGACCCCGGACGTCTACCAGGGCGCGCCGACCCCGGTCACCGGTTTCATGGCGGCCGCCACCAAGACGGCGGCCTTCGGCGCCTTCCTGCGGCTGTTCTACGTGGCCTTCCCCGGCCTCAAGTGGGACTGGCGGCCCGTCATGTGGGCGGTGGCGATCCTCACCATGGTGGCCGGCGCGATCCTGGCGGTCACTCAGCAGGACGTGAAGCGGCTGCTGGCGTACTCCTCGATCGCGCACGCCGGGTTCATCCTCACCGGTGTGATCGCCACCAACCGGCAGGGCCTGGGCGCGGTGCTCTTCTACCTGCTCGCGTACTCCTTCGTCACCCTCGGCGCCTTCGCGGTGGTGACCCTGGTCCGCGACTCCAAGGGCGAGGCCACCCACCTGTCCAGCTGGGCCGGGCTCGGACGCCGCTCGCCGCTGGTGGCGGCGGTCTTCGCGCTCTTCCTGCTGGCCTTCGCCGGCATCCCGCTGACCAGCGGGTTCACCGGGAAGTTCGCGGTCTTCCAGGCCGCGGCGGCGGGCGGGGCGACCCCGCTGGTGATCGTCGGTGTGCTGAGCTCGGCGATCGCGGCCTTCTTCTACATCCGGGTCATCGTGCTGATGTTCTTCTCCGACCCGAAGGCCGGCGGTCCGGCCGTGGCCGTGCCCAGCCCGCTGACCGCCACCGCGATCGGCCTCGGCGTCCTGGTCACGCTGGTCCTCGGACTCGCGCCGCAGTACTTCCTGGACCTCGCGAGCAAGGCCTCGTTCTTCGTCCGTTAACGGTCCGTCCGCTGGTTCCTCACCGGTTCCCCACCGGTCCGTCAACAGTTCCACACCCGCTGACACACCACCCGGCCGGGGCCCGCGGCACACCGCCGCGGGCCCCGGCCGTTCTCCCGCCCCGCCCCGCCAACGGGCGGGGGTGCCACCCGGCCGTCGGACGGGGGCGAGGGGCCACGCGCAACAGGGGCCCATGCCCGTGCTGGTGATCCACTCACGACCGGATACCCTCCTTGTAGGCCAGCGGCGGCACTCAGGGACCAGGCCGCTAGATCGACCAGGGACAGGAGTGGTCTTCGTGACCGTCGTGGGGCCCTTCGGGCTGACCGTGCAGGACCGCGATCTGACCCGCGACGTCCAGGCCGGCCTGGACGCCGTGGAGCGCGCACTGACCGAGACGGTCAAGAGCCACGTGCCGTTCATCACGATCACCGCCAGTCACCTGATCCAGGCCGGCGGCAAGCGCTTCCGCCCCCTGCTGGTCATGCTGGCCGCGCAGTTCGGCGACCCGAACGCGGCCGGTGTGGTGACCTCCGCCGTGGTGGTCGAGCTGACCCATCTGGCCACCCTGTACCACGACGACGTGATGGACGAGGCCCCCGTCCGCCGGGGCGCCCCCAGCGCCAACTCCCGCTGGGACAACTCGGTCGCCATCCTCACCGGCGACTTCCTGTTCTCCCGCGCCTCCCAGGTGCTCTCCGAGCTCGGCCCCGAGGCCGTCCGGATCCAGGCCGACGCCTTCGAACGGCTCGTCACCGGCCAGATCCTGGAGACCGCGGGCCCCGGCCCCGACGACGACCCGCTCCAGCACTACCTGGACGTCATGTCGGGCAAGACCGGCTCGCTGATCGCCGTCTCCTGCCGCTTCGGCGCGCTGATGGCCGGCGCCGAGGACTGGATCGTCGACACCCTCACCCAGTACGGCGAGAAGATCGGCACTGCCTTCCAGCTCGCCGACGACGTCCTGGACATCGCCAGCGACGGCGACGAGTCCGGCAAGACCCCCGGCACCGATCTGCGCGAGGGCGTGCCCACCCTGCCGGTCCTGCTGCTCCAGCAGACCCCGGTGGACCCGGCCGACCCCTCGGACGTGCGCCTGCGCGAGCTGCTCACCCTCGACCTCGCCGCGGACGACGAGCTGCACGCCGAGGCCCTCCGGCTGCTCCGGCGGCACCCGGCGCTGGAGCGGGCGCGCCGTGAGACGCTGCGCTACGCCGAGGAGGCCCGCGCCCTGCTGGCCCCGCTCCCGGACTGCTCGGCCAAGGACGCCCTCCAGGGGCTCTGCGACTCGGTCGCCATCCGCACGATGTGACCGACCCCTCGACCGGTGTGACCGACCCGCCGCCCGGGAGGACACCGGCGCCGCGGCGTGCGGAGCGGAAGCCCCCGTGCCGTGCGCTTCCCGGTACCGTCCCGCCCGGTGGGGCGAGGTGCGACCCGCCCACGGGCCGCTCGGACCGCAGGGCCGTCCGCCCCGCACGGCTGCCCGCGCCCCGGGACGTGAACCCGCCGGCCCGCTGAAGAACCTCTCCGACCCGAAGGGCCAAGCCAGAATGCTGCGCGTCGTCATCGCCGAGGACTCGGTCCTGCTGCGGGAGGGCCTGACCCGCCTGCTCACCGACCGCGGGCTGGAGGTCGTGGCCGGTGTGGGCGACGGGGAGTCGCTGCTGCGCACCGTCCAGGAGCTGGCGACCGCGGGCGCCCTCCCCGACGTGGTGGTGGCGGACGTGCGGATGCCCCCGACCCACACCGACGAGGGTGTCCGCGCCTGCGTGGCCCTCCGCGGCCTCTACCCGGACCTGGGCGTGCTGGTGCTCTCGCAGTACGTGGAGGAGCGCTACGCGAGCGAGCTGCTGGCCGGTTCCACCCGGGGCGTCGGCTACCTGCTGAAGGACCGGGTGGCCGAGGTCCGCGAGTTCGTGGACGCGGTGGTCCGGGTGGCCGGCGGTGGTACCGCGCTGGACCCGGAGGTGGTGCAGCAGCTGCTCAGCCGCAGCCGCAAGGGCGACGTGCTGGAGGGCCTGACCCCGCGCGAGCGCGAGGTGCTGGGCCTGATGGCCGAGGGGCGGACCAACACGGCGATCGCCAAGCAGCTGGTGGTTTCGGACGGCGCGGTGGAGAAGCACGTCAGCAACATCTTCCAGAAGCTCGGCCTGGCGCAGAGCCCCGAGGACCACCGCCGGGTGCTGGCCGTGCTGACGTACCTCGAGGGCTGATCCCCGGCGGTCGGGAGGGCCGGCCCCGGCGGCGGATCCGGGAGGCCGGCGCCCGGCCCCGGAGGAGTAATCTTGATCTTGAGGATGGGCCATCCCATCGAGCGCTGACCACGTAACTACCAGTGGGAGAGGCTCAGCGGCGAGCTGGCGAAGTCTGCGCCGTAGATTCGGAAGTTACGGCTCGGTCAACGTAAGCGAGC
The DNA here is from genome assembly GCF_051374625.1 of Kitasatospora sp. HPM-01-4. Taxonomy (NCBI): domain Bacteria; kingdom Bacillati; phylum Actinomycetota; class Actinomycetes; order Kitasatosporales; family Streptomycetaceae; genus Kitasatospora; species Kitasatospora sp. HPM-01-4. The sequence continues at coordinate 5,000,961 of NZ_JBPQGP010000005.1, forward strand.
TTAGGATGCCTTCTGGTGCACCAGGCGGACGGGGCACAGGGCCCGCGCCCGCGGCTGGTGCCCACGAGGAGGTCCGCGGTAGTGACCAGCCAGGTCGATCAGACAGAGGCAGTGGGCGGCTCGGACGGCACCGGTCCGGGGGCCGCACCCCCACCACCGGGGCAGGCGCGTGCCAAGCCGGTCCGGCGGTTGGACCGGGTGATCATCCGGTTCGCCGGCGACTCGGGTGACGGTATGCAGCTCACCGGTGACCGGTTCACCTCGGAGACCGCCTCGTTCGGCAACGATCTCTCCACGCTGCCGAACTTCCCGGCCGAGATCCGGGCGCCCGCCGGGACGCTGCCGGGTGTCTCCAGCTTCCAGCTGCACTTCGCCGACCACGACATCCTGACGCCGGGCGACGCCCCGAACGTGCTGGTCGCGATGAACCCGGCGGCGCTCAAGGCCAACCTGCCCGACCTGCCGCGCGGCGCGGAGATCATCGTCAACACCGACGAGTTCACCAAGCGCGCGCTGGCGAAGGTCGGCTACGCGGCCGACCCGCTCGCCGACGGCTCGCTCTCCGCGTACAACCTGCACAAGGTGCCGCTGACCACGCTGACCCTGGAGGCCCTGAAGGACAGCGGCCTGGCCCGCAAGGACGCCGAGCGGGCGAAGAACATGTTCGCGCTCGGCCTGCTCTCCTGGATGTACCACCGGCCCACCCACGGCACGGAGAACTTCCTGCGCCAGAAGTTCGCCAAGAAGCCCGAGATCGTCGAGGCCAACATCCAGGCCTTCCGCGCGGGCTGGAACTTCGGCGAGACCACCGAGAGCTTCGCGGTCTCCTACGAGATCCCGCCGGCCAAGCTCCCCGCCGGCACGTACCGGAACATCTCCGGCAACCTGGCGCTCGCCTACGGCCTGATCGCCGCGGCCGAGCGCTCCGGGCTGCCGCTGTTCCTCGGCTCGTACCCGATCACCCCGGCCTCGGACATCCTGCACGAGCTGAGCAGGCACAAGAACTTCGGTGTGCGCACCTTCCAGGCCGAGGACGAGATCGCCGGGATCGGCGCCGCGCTCGGAGCGGCCTTCGGCGGCGCGCTCGGCGTGACCACCACCTCCGGTCCCGGCGTGGCGCTCAAGTCGGAGACCATCGGTCTCGCGGTCTCGCTCGAACTCCCGCTGCTGGTGGTCGACATCCAGCGCGGCGGCCCGTCCACCGGTCTGCCGACCAAGACCGAGCAGGCCGACCTGCTGCAGGCCATGTTCGGCCGCAACGGCGAGGCCCCGGTGCCGATCGTCGCCCCCGCCACCCCGGCGGAGTGCTTCGACGTCGCCATGGAGGCGGCCCGGATCGCCATCACCTACCGCACCCCGGTGATGCTGCTCTCCGACGGCTACCTGGCCAACGGCTCCGAGCCCTGGCGGATCCCCGACGTCGACCGGCTGCCGGACCTGAGGGCGGAGTTCGCCCATGGGCCCAACCACACCCTGGAGGACGGCACCGAGGTCTTCTGGCCCTACAAGCGCGACCCGCGGACCCTGGCCCGCCCCTGGGCCGTCCCCGGCACCCCCGGTCTGGAGCACCGGATCGGCGGCATCGAGAAGCAGGACGGCAGCGGGAACATCTCCTACGACCCGGCCAACCACGACCTGATGGTCCGCACCCGCCAGGCCAAGATCGACGGAATCACCGTGCCGGAGCTGGAGGTTGACGACCCGAGCGGCGACGCCCGGGTGCTGGTGCTCGGCTGGGGCTCCACCTACGGCCCGATCACCGCGGCGGTACGCCGGGTACGGGCCGACGGCGGCAGGATCGCCCAGGCCCACCTGCGGCACCTGAACCCCTTCCCCGCCAACCTCGGTGCCGTACTGAAGTCCTACGACCGGGTCGTGGTACCCGAGATGAACCTGGGCCAGCTGGCCCTGCTGCTGCGCGCCAAGTACCTGGTGGACGCCCAGTCCTACAACCAGGTGCGCGGACTGCCTTTCAAGGCCGCCCAGTTGGCGGACGTGCTGTCCGCGGCGATCGGAACGCTGGAGGAGAACCATGGCTGAGCCCCGCGGCAGGACCGCCGACTTCCCCTCGCTGAGGCTGGTGCCGAAGGCCGAGTCACCGCAGAGCGCGAAGGACTTCAAGACGGACCAGGAGGTCCGCTGGTGCCCGGGCTGCGGCGACTACGCCATCCTGGCCGCCGTCCAGTCCTTCATGCCCGAGCTCGGCATCCGCAGAGAGAACACCGTCTTCGTCTCCGGGATCGGCTGCTCCTCCCGCTTCCCGTACTACATGAACACCTACGGGGTGCACTCCATCCACGGCCGCGCCCCGGCCATCGCCACCGGCCTCGCCGCCTCCCGCCCCGACCTGAGCGTCTGGGTGGTCACCGGTGACGGAGACGCGCTCTCCATCGGCGGCAACCACCTGATCCACGCGCTGCGCCGCAACGTCAACCTGAAGATCCTGCTGTTCAACAACCGGATCTACGGGCTCACCAAGGGCCAGTACTCGCCCACCAGCGAGGTCGGCAAGATCACCAAGTCCACTCCGATGGGCTCGCTGGACGCCCCCTTCAACCCGCTCTCGCTGGCCATCGGCGCCGAGGCCACCTTCGTCGCCCGCACCATCGACTCCGACCGGCAGCACCTGCAGTCCGTGCTGCGGGCCGCCGCCGAGCACGAGGGCACGGCGTTCGTGGAGATCTACCAGAACTGCAACATCTTCAACGACGGTGCCTTCGAGGTGCTCAAGGACCCGGCGACCCGGGACGAGGCGCTGATCCGGCTGGAGCACGGGCAGCCGGTCCTCTTCGCCGGCCACGGCCTCTTCCTGGGGGCCGACGGCGAACTGCGGGTCGCCGAGGTGACGGACGACAACCGGTCGGACGTACTGGTGCACGACGCCCACCACCTCAGCGCCGCAAGGGCGTTCGCGCTCACCAGGATCGCCGACGCCGACGCCCTGCACCACACCCCGATCGGCGTCCTGCGGGACGTCCGGCGCCCGGTCTACGACACCCTGATGGCCGACCAGCTCGACCAGGCCGTCGCGGCCAAGGGGGAGGGGGACCTCGCCGCCCTCCTCACCGGCGCCGACACCTGGACGGTCGCCTGACCGCTCCGACGGACGGCCGGCAGCGCCCCGGGGCCGTCGAGGGGCCGGCGGGGGCGCGGGGCTCTGCTCGACCGGCTGTGGGTGACCGGCCGTGCCCGGATCTGAGCAGAGCCCCGCGCCCCCGAACCCCGGCCCTTCCGCCGGTCAGCGGGCGGCTTGGAGCAGGACCGGGTTGGTGAGGGCGGCCATCGGGCCCCACGGGAGGTCCGGGCCCATGGTGTTGCCCTGGCCGGGGGTGCCGTCCGCCCTCGGGTGGCGGACTTCCGCACGGACGTAGGTGGCGAGCGAGGCGGTGGTCCGCCAGGTGACCGTGCCGGCGCCGGAGGCGGGCAGGGACTCCTGGTGCAGCTGCCCCTGGTCGGTGACGAACCGCACCGTGCCTCCGGGCACCCCCGAGACCTCCAGCCGGACGTCCACGGGTGCGTCCCCGGGCACGGTCAGCCGCTCGCCGATCCCCGCCTGCCGCCCCTGCCCGGTGGCGGTGAAGTCGAGCCGGACACCGGCGGATTCGGCGATCCAGCTCCGGCCCGACCGGATCCCGTTCAGGACATCGGCCCGGGTCAGATCCTCGGCCAGCACCACGTTCTGCGGCAGGCCGATGACCTGCGGCACGCTGTGCGCGTCACTGTTGCCCATCGCGGGCAGCCACGGCCGCCCGTGCCGGAGCGACTCGGCCAGGCGGGCGTCCCAGCTGTCGACGGCGGACTCGTCGTCGTACGTCCAGGGACCGTTCCAGACCTCGACCGCGTCCGCGCCCTCGTAGCCGAACTTCCACTGGCAGGCGACGTACGGGCAGTAGGGGTGCGCGGGCACCACCAGGCCGCCGGAGCGGTGGACCTGGCGCACGAAGCCCGGGTAGGCGTCGTCCCGGGAGCGGTAGCGCCAGTCGATCCACTCCCCGGGCCCGATGCCGAGCGCCAGCCAGTGGCCGTTGCGGGTGGTGACCTCCTCACCGGTCACGATCAGCAGGTCGGGTCCGGCCAGCGGGCCCCAGACACCGTGCGAGGACGGGGTGTTGTGGTCGGTGGAGACGATGAAGTCCAGTTCGGCCGCCCGCGCGCCCGCGGCCACCTCGGCCGGCAGCCGGCGGCCGTCGGAGTAGACGGTGTGCAGGTGGCAGTCGCCCCGGTACCAGGCCCGGCCGCGCCCGCGGGCCCGCTCGGGCGGGTACGAGGGCGTGAACGCCGGCCCGGGGTCGCCGAACCGGAGCGTCACCTCGACCCGGTAGTCCATCCCCTGCGGTGCCACCTGGTACGGGCCCAGCACCACGTGCCAGGTCCCGGGCCGGACGGGTCCCGGCAGATAGCCGGGGGTGGCCGCGCCCCGGCTGAGCGCGAACGACGTCCGGAACCCGCCCGACCAGCCCCGGAACCCGGGCCCGCCGAGCCCGGTGCCGCGCTCGTCGAAGATCCCGATGTCGCAGGAGTTGCCCGCGGTGCCGGGCGGCACGGCGGGCCGGTCGTAGTCGTACGAGACGGCGATCTCCCGTACCCCGGCGGGTACCCGGACCGGCAGGTAGACGAAGTCGGCCGCCCCGGTGGGGAGGTGGCCGGTGATCACTTGGGTGCGCTCGCCCTCGGCGGCCGCCGCGAAGGCGACCGGTGCGAGGGTGACCGCGGCGGCCGCCCCGGCGGCCAGTCCGGCCTGGAGCACGCGTCGACGACCTAACGAATCCGGTGAATCGTCCGCCCTGCTGTGGTGCCGGCAGTTCTCCTCCACGCACACGGTGTCCCTCCGGGGGCTCGCGCGGGCCGGTCCGGGAAGGTGAGCTGCCGGCCCGTCCCCGGATCCCTTCCCCCTGCCGGTGAACCGCCGATGAGCTTCGACCTGCCGGGGCGGAGCCGGTGGACGTCGGTTGGTGGCCGGGAGGGGGATCAGCCGGGTGTGAGGAGCGCGGTGCCTTCGTAGGCGCGGGTGAGGAGCGCGAAGCCGCGGTCCAGGATCTCGTCGGCCGCGGCCTGGAGCCGCTCGACGGGTTCGCCGGCCGCCATGCCCCGGTGCAGCTCCTCGTGGGCGGCGGTGCTGACGGCCGCGACCAGGCGGGCGAAGAGGGCGAGTTCGGCGGTGTCGGCTCCGTCCGGGGCGAGGTCGAGCAGCGCGGCGGTGAGCACCTCCTGGCGCTCGCGCACGACGCCGAGGTAGGTGCGGCGCAGCGTCGGGCTGTCCAGCAGGATCCGGGCGAAGACGCGGCTTCGGTCGAGCACGTCCGGGGAGTGCAGCCGGCGGAACGCCGAACGGTACGACTCCTTCAGCTGGGAGAGGAGTTCGGCGGTCGTGGCGGCGGGGGCGACCGCCTCGAAGACGTGCTCGTTGAGCTCCTGCCGGCGGAAGAAGAAGAGGTCTTCCTTCGAGTCGAAGTGCGTGAACACGGTGGCCGGGGCGACGTCGGCGGCGGCGGCGACCTCGGTGAGCCTGACCGCGTCGAAGCCGTGCTCGGCGAAGAGCTCGAAGGCCGCGTCGGCGATCGCCAGGCGGGTGCGCTCACGCTTGCGTACGCGGATGCCGGTGGGGGGTGGGGCGGTGGGGTGGGCGGTCGGCATGTGGCCAGGATAGCCCGCCCTCCGAAAAGAAATAGAGCTGCTCTATTTTTAGAGCTACTCTGATTGGCGACCGGCGGGCCCGGGCCCGCGAGAGGCGCCGAGGAGAGGCATCCAGATGACCAGCGGCACCACGGCCATATCCGCTCGCCCCGACACCGCCGGCCGCAGACCCGCGTCCACCGCCGCGATCCTGGTCCTCGCCTGCGCGGCGCAGTTCATGGTCATCCTCGATGTCTCGATCGTGAACGTGGCCCTGCCGGACATGCGCTCCGCGCTGCACCTCGGCTCCGCCGGGCAGCAGTGGATCGTCAACGCCTACACGCTCGGCTTCGCCGGGCTGCTGCTTCTCGGCGGCCGGGCCGCCGACCTGGTCGGCGCCAAGCGGGTCTTCCTGGGCGGCCTCGCCGCCTTCACCTTCGCCTCGCTCGCCGGTGGGCTCGCCACCGGCGGTGCCTGGCTGATCGCCGCCCGGGCGGTGCAGGGTGTCGGCGGTGCGGTGCTGGCCCCGGCCACCCTGACGCTGATCATGACGACCTTCACCGAGCCCCGCGCGCGGACCCGGGCGATGGGTGCCTGGAGTGCGGTGATGGCGGCGGGCGGCGCGACCGGCGCGGCCCTCGGCGGGGTCCTGACGCAGTACGCGGGCTGGCGCTGGGTCTTCTTCGTCAACGTCCCGCTGGGTGTGGTGCTGCTCGCGGTCGCCGCGCTCCACGTACCCGCTGCGGACGCGGGCCGGGGCGGGCTGCGCCGGCTGGACCTGCTCGGAGCGCTCTCGGTCACCGCGGGGCTGACCGCCCTGATCTACGGGATCATCTCCACCGAGACCCACTCCTGGGGCTCGCCCGCCGTCTGGGCGGCACTCGCCGGGGGAGTGCTGCTGCTCGCCGCCTTCGTCGCGGTCGAGGCGAAGGTGGCCGAGCCGCTGGTCCCGCTGGGCGTCCTGCGCCGCCGCACCCTCGCCACCGCCAACCTGGTGATGATCTTCATGGGTGCCGCGATGTTCGCGATGTGGTTCCTGCTCTCGCTCCACATGCAGCAGGTCCTCGGCTTCGGCGCGCTGTCCGCGGGCCTGTGCTTCCTGCCGGGCAGTCTCTCGGTCATCGTCGGCGCGCAGCTCGCCACCCGGCTGGTCCCGCGCACCGGCCCCCGGCCGCTGATCGTCACCGGCATGCTGCTCGCCGCGGTCGGCTTCGGCTGGCTCTCCCGGATCTCCGCGGACGGCTCCTACGCCACCCAGGTGCTGGCGCCCCTGGTGCTCTGCACGCTCGGGACGGGGCTGGCGATGATGCCGGTGACCGTGGCCGCGACCGCCGGTGCCCAGCGCGCCGAGGCGGGCCTCGCCTCCGGGCTGGTCAACACCTCGCGCCAGGTGGGCGGCGCGCTCGGCCTGGCCCTCCTGGGCACCGTGGCCTCCCGCACCGCCGCCGCCCACGGCGGGCCGCTGCCGCAGGCGCTGGCCGCCGGGTACGGCCGGGCCCTGCTGTTCGCCGGCGCCTTCGCCGCCTGCTCCGCGCTCGGCGCCCTGCTGCTGCCGGGTCGTGGTGAGCGCCAGGAGGGTTGACGGGGGGTCACGGACGGGAGTCGTACGCCGCGCGGGCGCTCTGCACCTCGGGCAGCCGGTGCTCCACCCAGTGCGCCAGCTCGGAGACCAGCGCGGCGGCCTGCCGTCCGAGCGGGGTGAGGCTGTAGTCGACCCGGGGCGGGATCACCGGGTGCGCCTCGCGCAGTACGAAGCCGTCGCGCTCCAGCGTCTGCAGGGTCTGCGCGAGCATCTTCTCGCTCACCCCCGAGACCCGGCGGCGCAGCTCGCTGAACCGGTAGCCGCGCTCGGTCAGCGCGATCAGCACCAGGACGCCCCAGCGGCTGGTGACGTGCTCCAGGACGCCGCGCGAGGGGCACATCCGGTCGGTCACGTCGGGCGCGCGGTCCAGCGGCGAGAGGTCTGCACTTACCTTCATATCAGTACCGTACTTTGAAGTGGGTACTTACGAAAGGTTAGTACGCTCCGTACGGTGAGGAGGCAGGCAACAACCCCCGAAAGTCCCAGGGAGCAGAAATGATCGTCGTCACCGGTGCCACCGGACAGCTCGGCCGCCTCGTGGTCGCCGGCCTGCTGGAGCGGATCCCGGCGAGCGAGCTGGCGGTGGCCGTCCGCTCGGCCGAGAAGGCCGCCGAGTGGGCCGCGCGCGGAGTGGACGTCCGCGTGGCCGACTACGGCAGGCCCGAGACCCTGGCCGGGGTCTTCGGCGCCGGGGACCGGGTGCTGCTGATCTCCGGCAGCGAGGTCGGCTCGCGGGTCCCGCAGCACCGCGCGGTGGTGGACGCGGCGAAGGCGGCCGGGGTCGCCCTGCTCGCCTACACCGGTCTGCTGGGCGGCGACGAGGCGACCTTCACGCTGGCCGACGAGCACAAGGCCACCGAGGCGATGATCCGTGAGTCCGGGCTGCCCTTCGCCCTCCTGCGCAATGGCTGGTACACCGAGAACTACACCGCCGACGCCGCCGGGGCCGCCGAGCGCGGCGTCGTCCTCGGCAGCAGCGGTGACGGCCGGGTCGCCTCCGCGGCCCGCCGGGACTACGCGGACGCGGCGGTCGCGGTGCTCACCGGCGAGGGCCACGAGAACCGGGTGTACGAGCTGAGCGGCGACGTCGCCTGGAGCTTCTCCGAGTACGCGGCCGAGCTCGCGGCCCGCTCGGGCAAGCCGGTGGTCTACCGGAACGTCACCCCCGAGGAGCACCTGGCGGCCCTCCTCGCCGCCGGCCTCCCCGAGGGCTTCGCCCGGATCCTGGTCGATGTCGACGCCGGTATCGCCCGCGGCGAGCTCGCCCGCGGCACGGGCGACCTCTCCAGGCTGATCGGCCGCCCGACCACCCCGTTCGCCGAGACCCTCGGCGCGGCGCTCTGACCCCGTCCGCTCCGACCCCCTCGACGTAGGGGCGGGGCCGTGCCCGGGGGCGCGGGAAGGGCCCCGCGCAGTCGCGAGGGGCCCTCGCACCGTTCCCCGCACCCCCGGTGGCATCCGGCCGGGCCGGCGCTCACGGACCATGTCATGACCAAAATGTGGAAACGGAGATGACAGTCTCACCCTCAGCCGCTACGGTCGGCACGAGCAACTGTGCGCGCGTGGAGGGCAGGCCGGTCATGGCAGTGGGGTCCGAGCAGGAGACCGGGAAGGGGTTCTGGTTCGGCTTCGCCGCGTACGGGATCTGGGGTGTGTTCCCGCTCTTCTGGCCGCTGCTGGAGCCGAGCGGAGCCGCGGAGATCCTCGCCAACCGGATGACCTGGTCCCTGGTGGCGGTGCTGCTGATCCTGCTGGTGCAGCGCCGCTGGTCGTGGATCCGGCCGCTGCTGGCCCAGCCGCGCAGGCTGGCGCTCTCGGTGGCGGCCGCCGCGTTGATCTCGGTCAACTGGGGTGTCTACATCTGGGGGGTGAACTCCGGGCACGTCGTGGAGGCCAGCCTCGGGTACTTCATCAACCCCATGGTCACCATCGCCTTCGGCGTGCTGGCCCTGCGCGAGCGGCTGCGCTCCGTCCAGTGGGCGGCGGTCGGCATCGGCGCCGCGGCGGTCGTGCTGCTCACCGTCGCGTACGGGCGCCCGCCGTGGATCGCGCTCACCCTGGCGCTCACCTTCGCCACCTACGGCCTGCTCAAGAAGCTGGTCGCGCTCGGCGGTCTGGAGAGCTTCGCGGTGGAGAGCGCCGCGATGTTCCCGATCGCGGTGGGCTACCTCGTCTATCTGGAGGTGCAGGGGAAGAGCACCCTCGGGCACACCGGCGCCGGCTACGGCTGGGGACACACCGGGCTGCTGATGGTCAGCGGTGTGGTGACCGCGATCCCGCTGCTCTGCTTCGGCGCGGCCGCCGTACGGGTCCCGCTCACCACGCTCGGGCTGCTGCAGTACCTGGCGCCGGTGTTCCAGTTCCTGTGCGGGGTCCTGGTCTTCCACGAGTCGATGTCGTCGGCCCGCTGGGCGGGCTTCTCACTGGTCTGGATCGCGCTGGCGGTGCTCACCTTCGACGCACTGCGCCAGCTGCGGAAGTCCCGGGAGAGCCGGACGGCACCGGTGTCCGTCACCTCGGACGAGCCCCGGGCCGAGGCCGCCGTCCGCAGCAGCTGACCCGGGCGGCCCGAGCGGAACGCCGCCGGGCGGCCCCGTGGGACCGTGCGGCGTCACACCCCGTGGTGGCTTGGACTCCTCCGTGTGAACACGTCCTTTGGGGGCTCTTCAACCATGCCCCTCTCCTGCTAACGTCCGGCTACCAACGTCCGGAAGCCGTACCCGTCCCCGCGAAGGGGTAGCAGGAGGGGTTGCGATGGTCCAGCTCACGGGGCAGTTCGCCAGGCCGTTCCAGCGTGCCGCACTCGCCGCAGGCAGGACCGTACGGGTGCCAGCCGTACGGCGCGAGCTGGATGCCGCCGAGAGCGGCGAGCTCCTGCTCAGCTCCGGCGCGGGCGGCCAGCCCGCCATCCAGTGGCGGCGGCAGGGGCGCCCGGCGCTGGTGCTGAAGCCGCCCTACCGGCTGGACCGGGTGGAGCTCAGGGGCTCGCACCGGGCCCGGCTGTACGGCCTGACGGCCGGGGTCCGGCTGGTCTGCCCGGACTGGTCGCCGCTCTTCCTGATCTCCCCGGCCCAGCTGCCGCTGCTGGCCTGCACGGTGGCCGCCTCCCGGGTGGCCGGGGCCACCCGGGTCGCCGTCACGCCGTGATGTCCCGGCTGGTGAACCTGGCCCAGGCGGCCGAGCCGAAGACCGCGATGTAGAGGGCCTGCAGCCCGAGGTTCTGCAGCACGTTGTCCCAGTGCATCGGCTGGCGCAGCAGATCGCCGAAGCTCATCCACTGGTGGGTGAACAGGAACGGCTGGATCGCGTGCAGCTGGGGGAAGGCGTCCAGGATCTGCACCGTGATCACCAGGCCGACGGTGGTCGCCATCGCGGCGATCCCGCTGCCGGTCAGGGTCGAGACGAACAGCCCGATCGCCACCAGGCCGGACAGCGACAGCGCCACCACGCCGGCCACCAGCACCGCGCGCAGCAGCGCCGCACCGAAGCCGAGGGTGTCGCCGGACAGCAGGGTGACCGAGCCGAGCGGGAAGAGGGCCGCGCCCGTGGCGACCGCGGCCAGCACCACGGCCATGGTCGCGGCCACGCAGAACGCCAGCCCGGCGGTGAACTTGGCCACCAGCAGCCTGGTCCGCCCGACCGGGGCGACCAGCAGGTAGCGCAGCGTTCCGGTGGCGGCCTCACCGGCGATCGAATCCCCGGCCACCACGCCCACCGTCATCGGGAGGAAGACGGGCAGGGCCATCGCCAGCGCCGTGAACACCAGGAACAGGCCGTTCTGCGTCACCTGGGCGATGAAGGCCGGACCGTCGCCGTTGGAGGCGCCACCGGTCTCGATCCGCACCACCACGCCGATCAGCACCGGCAGCAGGGCCAGGATGCCCAGCAGCGCGATCGTCCTGGTCCGGCGGAAGGTGAGCCGGAGCTCGCCCAGGAACAGCGCGGTGAAGCCCGCCACCGTCTGCGGCCTGGGGCCGGCCACGGCCGTCGGCCGCTCGGGCGCCCGCGGCACCTCGCCGGCCGGAACCACCTCAGCCTGCGACATCGAAACCCTCCCCGGTCAGCGCCACGAAGGCGTCCTCCAGCGTGCCGCGCTCCACACCGAAGCCGTGCACCCGTACCCCGGCCGCGACCAGCGCCGCGCACAGCCTTGGCAGCGACTCCTCGTCGGCCGCGGCGGCGAGGCCGTCCAGCCGTGCCTCGCTGATCCGCAGGTCGGTCACCCGGTGCTCGGTCAGCACCTTCTCGGCGGCGGTGACGTCCGGGGTGCGGACCACCAGCCGGCCCTGCGCGCGGCCGGCCAGCTCGGCCATGGTGCCCTGCACCACGAGCCGGCCCCTGGACATCACCGCGGCGTGCGTGCAGACCTGCTCGATCTCGTCCAGCAGGTGGGAGGAGAGGAAGACCGTGGTGCCCTCGGCGGCGACCTCGCGGATCAGGGCGCGGATCTCCCGCATGCCCTGCGGGTCCAGGCCGTTGGTCGGCTCGTCCAGCACCAGCAGTTCGCGCGGCTGCAGCAGCGCGGAGGCGAGGCCGAGGCGCTGCTTCATACCGAGCGAGTACGCCCGCGCCTTCTTGCCCGCCGCCGCTGCCAGACCGACCCGGTCCAGCGCCTCGGTGACCCGGCGCGCCCTGGTGCGCGGGTCGGAGGTCGGGTCGGCCGCGTCGAACCGGGCCAGGTTGTCCCGCCCGGACAGGAAGCCGTACAGGGCCGGGCCCTCGATCAGCGCGCCGACCCGGGGGAGCACCGCGCCGACCGACTGCGGCATCGGGGCCCCGAGCACCGTGGCGAGGCCGGAGGAGGGCGCGATCAGGCCCATCAGCATCCGGATGGTCGTCGTCTTGCCGGAGCCGTTCGGCCCGAGGAAGCCGAACACACTGCCCCTGGGCACCGTCAGATCCAGCCCGTCCACCGCGAGCTGGCCGCCCCGGAACCGCTTGGTCAGCCCACTGGTGCGGATCACGTCGTCCGGAGCGGTGGCGGCGGCCGGGCCGCTCGCGGCGGCCCGACCCCCTACCTGCTCCGTGTCGGGAGCAGTCGTCACTACTTCACCCCGGCGGCGTTCTGCAGCACCTGCGGGGTCACGGCGCCGGCGAAGACCCGGCCGTCATCGGTGACCAGCACGTTCAGCACCTTGGTGCTGATCAGTGAGCCGCCGTCGACCTTCTTGCCGAAGGACTTGGCGAGGGCCGCCGGGTCCTGCGGGAGCGAGGAGCCGCCGTGCCTTCCGTGGCCGTCGGCGGGGGCGCTGTCGGGCTTCGCGGCCGGGGCGCTGGGCAGCTTGGCGCTCAGCACCGCGGTCCAGCCCTCGCCGATCGTCCTGACCTCGTTCGGCCCGGACTGCGGCTCGGCCCCGGGCTGCTTGTGCTGCTCGGCCGCGCCGGCCGGGCGGTCCGTCACCTTCGCGCCCTTGGGGGCCTTGAAGTCGAAGGTCGAGGCGGCGGGCTTGGCGAAGGAGACCGAGCTGAAGTGCACGTCCAGCACCTTGCTGCCGTCGGCGGCGTTCACCAGCACCGCGAGCGGCACGCCGTTGTCGGCGTCCACCGCGATCCGCACCTCACCGATGGTGGAGCCGGACTGCTTGGGCTTCACACTCAGCTCGTACGCCTTCTGGCCGGCCACCGTCGCCGTGCCGTCCACCGTGACCGAGGTGGTCGCGGCGCTCTGGCCGAGGAACAGCTTCGCCGCCTCCTGCGGGGTGGTCGGTGCGCCGGTGAGCGGGGCCTTGGCGGCCTCGCCGTGCCCGCCCCTGCCGTGCTGGGCCGCGTCCTTGGGGGCGGTCAGGTGCAGCGCCTGGTTGCTGCCGCTGTCCCAGGCCCAGAGCTGGTCGCCGTTGTGCACCAGCTCGTAGCCCGCGAGGTTCTCGATCAGGCCGATCCGCTGGCGGTCGGGGCCGTCCACCGCGACCTGCAGGGTGTGCTCGCCGCCGAGCAGCCCGGTCAGCTTGGCCGTCGGGTCCGCGCCGGCCCGACCGCCGCCGTGTGCGGCGCCGCCGAGGGAGCCGCCTGCCGCACCCAGCAGCTGAGCGGGCACGCCGAGGTCCGCCGACATCTTCACCGTGCCGGACAGCGACTGGGTGTCCGACCCGAGGGCCTTCGCGACCAGCTGCTCCGCCGTCAGCGACGGCAGGTTCGGCGAGGAGTCGCTCGCCAGCGCGGGTACCAGCCCGATCCCGGTCGCCGCGGCGGCTATCACCCCGACCGGTACCAGCGCGCGCACCGCGGCCCGGCGACGCGGCCGGTACGCGAAGTCCTGCTCCACCATGTCCAACCTCTCGGTAGCACTGAAGTGTTCTGCCAACTCCATTAGAGACCGCTGGGAGGGGCCTTGACATCGCCCTGCAGGGCCAGATCTGCATACATCCGACGACGCAGTCAACCCTGAGTCCTTATCAGGGTCGGGTCCTCCGAACGTAGCAAAGCTGGGTATCTTCGCTGCATGGCCGCAACCGATGCCTCACGTACCTCACCGACCGTCACCTCCATGCGGCGTGCACTGCGCCGCGCCAGGGACGGCGTCGCCCTGGACGTCGCGGAAGCGGCGGTGCTGCTCCAGGCGAGAGGCGAGGACCTGCGCGAACTCTGCGCCGTCGCGGCCCGGATCAGGGACGCCGGCCTGGCCGAGGCAGGCCGGCCGGGGACCATCACCTACTCCAAGAGCGTCTTCATCCCGCTGACCCGGCTCTGCCGGGACCGCTGCCACTACTGCACCTTCGTCACCGTCCCCGGCCGGCTGCGCAGGGCCGGTCACGGGATGTACCTGTCGCCGGACGAGGTGCTGGACATCGCCCGCAAGGGTGCCGCGCTGGGCTGCAAGGAGGCCCTGTTCACGCTCGGCGACCGCCCCGAGGACCGCTGGCCCGAGGCCCGGGAGTGGCTGGACGCGCACGGCTACGACGACACCCAGGCGTATCTGAGGGCGATGTCGATCCGGGTCCTGGAGGAGACCGGTCTGCTGCCGCACCTCAACCCCGGGGTGGTGAGCTGGACCGAGTTCCAGCGGCTCAAGCCGGTCGCGGCCTCGATGGGGATGATGCTGGAGACCACCGCCACCCGGCTCTGGTCCGAGCCCGGCGGCCCGCACCACGGCTCGCCCGACAAGGATCCGGCCGTCCGGCTGCGGGTGCTGGAGGACGCCGGACGCAGCTCCGTCCCGTTCACCACCGGTCTGCTGATCGGTATCGGCGAGAGCTACGAGGAGCGGGCGGACGCGGTGTTCGCGATCCGCCGGGTCGCCCGGCAGTACCACGGCATCCAGGAGGTGATCATCCAGAACTTCCGGGCCAAGCCGGACACCGCGATGCGGGCCATGCCCGACGCCGAACTGGCGGAACTGGCCGCGGTCATCGCCGTCACCCGCCTGGTACTCGGCCCCTCCGCCCGGATCCAGGCGCCGCCGAACCTGGTGGTGGGGGGCCCCTCCCAGCCGGAGGCTGGGGGAGAGTACGAGCTGATCATCAGCGCGGGCATCGACGACTGGGGCGGGGTCTCCCCGCTGACGCCGGACCACGTCAACCCCGAGCGCCCCTGGCCGCAGATCGAGGAACTCGCCCGCCGTACCGAGGCGCAGGGCTTCCGGCTGAGCGAGCGGCTCGCCGTCCACCCCGAGTACGTGCTGCACGGCGAACCCTGGCTGGACCCGCGCATCCTGCCGCACGTCACGGCGCTCGCCGACCCGGCCACCGGTCTGGCCCGCCCGGACGCCATGCCCACCGGCCTGCCCTGGCAGGAGCCCGAGGACCTGCCCTCCTCCTCCGGCCGCACCGACCTGCACCGCACCATCGACACCGAGGGCCGCACCGGTGACCGCCGCGCGGACTTCGAGGACGTGTACGGCGACTGGCAGGCGCTGCGCGAACAGGTCGCGGCAACTCCGGTGGAGCGACTGGACGGTGACGTGCGCGAGGCGCTGTCCGTCGCCGCCGACGACCCCGCCGCGCTCACCGACGGGCAGGCGCTGGCGCTCTTCCACGCCGACGGGCCCGCCCTGGACGCGCTCTGCCGGATCGCCGACGACCTGCGCCGCTCGGTGGTCGGCGAGGACGTCACCTACTGCGTCACCCGGAACATCAACTTCACCAACGTCTGCTACACCGGCTGCCGCTTCTGCGCCTTCGCGCAGCGCCGGACCGACGCCGACGCCTACACCCTCTCGCTGGAGCAGGTCGCCGAGCGGGCCGCCCAGGCCTGGGAGGTCGGGGCGACCGAGGTCTGCATGCAGGGCGGCATCCACCCCGATCTGCCGGGCACCGCGTACTTCGACATCGCCCGGGCGGTGAAGGAGCGGGTGCCGGGCATCCATGTGCACGCCTTCTCCCCGATGGAGGTCGTCAACGGGGCCAGCAGGACCGGGCTCTCGATCCGGGACTGGCTCCAGCAGGCCAAGGATGCCGGGCTGGACTCCATCCCGGGCACGGCCGCCGAGATCCTCGACGACGAGGTCCGCTGGGTCCTCACCAAGGGCAAGCTGCCCGCCGCCACCTGGGTCGAAGTGGTGAGCTCTGCCCATGAGTTGGGCATCCGCTCGTCCTCCACCATGATGTACGGGCACGTGGACACCCCCAAGCACTGGCTGGGCCACCTGCGGCTGCTGGCCGACATCCAGCAACGGACCGGCGGCTTCACCGAGTTCGTCACCCTGCCGTTCATCCACACCAACGCCCCGGTCTACCTGGCGGGCATCGCCAGGCCCGGGCCGACCATGCGGGACAACCGGGCGGTCACCGCGATGGCCCGGCTGCTGCTGCACCCGCACATCCCCAACATCCAGACCAGCTGGGTGAAGCTGGGGGCGGAGGGGGCCGCCGAGATGCTGCGCTCCGGTGCCAACGACCTGGGCGGCACGCTGATGGAGGAGACCATCTCCCGGATGGCCGGCTCCGCGTACGGCAGTTACAAGTCCATCCGCGACCTGGAGGCCATCGCCGAGGCGGTCGGCCGCCCGGCCCGCCAGCGCACCACCACCTACGGCGAGGTGCCGGCAGAGCGCCGCGCCGCCGCCCTGGCCTCGGACGGGCACCTGCCGAAGCTGCTTCCGGTCCTGGAGTAAGACCGACCGGCGATAGGGAGCGTGGATCGAGGAGCGGGTCGAGAGCCGAGTCTGGGCGTGCATCGTGAGGAGAGCGCAGCGGCGCTGCGCGCGACGAGGGATGTGCGTTCAGGCGAGAGCTATCGGCACGCGACGCCGCGCGCCCTATTGCCGGTCGGTCTAAGGGCGTGGGGTGCCGGCCGGCGGCGCGCGGGAGTTCCGTCCGGTCGGCCCGTCACCACGTTCGACTACAGTGCGGGGGCATGTGAGGTCCGCTCAGGTGTACGGATCCTCCGTCGTCCGGCGGCCGGCACCGCCCGGGCCCGGACGGCCGACGAAAGGTGCCACCCCGTGTTGCCACTGTGGTCGCGCGCGCAGCGACAGGACTTCCGCAGCCGGGTACGGGGCTGTCTGCTGGGCGGGGCGATCGGTGACGCACTCGGCGCGGGGATCGAGTTCGAGCCGCTGGAGCGGATACGCGCCGCCCACGGCCCGCAGGGCGTGACGGGGTACGTGCCCGCGTACGGGCGGCGCGGGGCGGTCACCGACGATACCCAGATGGCGCTCTTCACCCTGGACGGCCTGATCCGGGCGCACATCCGCCGCGACGGCGGCTCCTGGCACCCGCCCACCGACGTGCACCGTGCCTATCTGCGCTGGGCGGCCACCCAGAGCGCCTGGGGGCCGGACGAGCGCGAGCCCGGGCTCGGCTGGCTGGGCCGCCAGGAGTGGCTGTATGCCGAGCGCGCCCCGGGGACGGCCTGTCTGAGCGGTCTGACCGGTCCGGACGCGGCCCGGCCCGGAACCCTGGAGGCGCCGCGCAACCCGCACTCCAAGGGCTGCGGCACGGTGATGCGCGCCGCGCCGTTCGGCCTGCTGGTGTCCTGGGAGCCGCAGCTGGTCTTCCAACTGGCCGTCGAGTGCTCGGTGCTGACGCACGGCCACCCCACCGGCTACCTCTCCGCCGGAGCGCTCGCGGTGATCGTCCACACTGCGGCCAGGGGCGGCACCCTGGAGGAGGGCGTGCACCTGGCACTGGCCCTGCTCTCCGAGCGCCCGGCGCATGAGGAGACAACCGCCGCGCTGCGCGGCGCACTTGACGCGGTACGCGCCGGGGAGCCGTCCGCGGAGCGGGTGGAGTCGCTGGGCGAGGGCTGGGTGGCCGAGGAGGCGCTGGCGATCGGGCTCTACTGCGCCCTGGTGGCACACGATCTGCGGTCCGGCCTGCTGCTTGCGGTCAACCACTCCGGCGACAGTGACTCCACCGGCGCGATCTGCGGCAACCTGCTCGGTGTCCTGCACGGGGAGAGCGCCCTGCCGCCCGTGCTGCTGGCGGAGTTGGAGGGCCGGGGAACGATCCTGGAACTGGCCGACGACTTCGTGCTGGAACTGCTGCACGGCCCCGAGCTGCACGGCCCCGAACTCCCGCCCGCCGAACGGGCGGTGTGGACCGAGCGCTACCCGGTGCCCTGACCACCCCGGACCCGTCGGTGCCCGCCGCGAACGGGCGCGGCGGGCACCGACGGATCGAAGACCAACGGATCTCAGACCCGGCCGAACGCGCCATCGCCCGCAGCGGAGGCGAAGGCGGCCCAGGCCGACCTGGAGAAGTGCAGCTGCGGACCCTCGGGGTCCTTGGAGTCGCGGACGGCGACCGTCACGCCGGTCGGTACGGCGATCTCGATACAGGCACCGTTACCGCCGCTGTGGCTGCTCTTGAGCCAGGTGGGGCTACCCGTGGTCTTCGTGGTCATCTCTTGAACCTCTCTGCATAGTGCTGTATCAGAGACCGGCTGTCCGCAACGCTGAGCGCTGCCGCCCGCAGGTGGTCGTAGAGATTGGTATAGCGACGAACATCCGCGTCCTTCTCCAGGTAGAGATCGCTCGTCACTCCTTCGAAGTAGACGACTGTGGAATCCGCTGACTCCGGAAACTCCATCAGGGAGAATGTCCCGGTCATGCCGGGATGCGCACCGTGCTGGAACGAGATCACCTGCAGGTTGATGTTCGACCGCTCGCTCAGCAGGAGCAGCTGGAAGAGCTGGTCAGCCATCACCTCGCGGCTGCCCACCTCCCGGCAGAGCACCGCCTCGTCTATCACCGCCCAGAGGCTGCTGAGCTGGTTCTCCCCGTATATCCGGTTCTGCCGCTTGAGCCGGACCTCGACCCTGCGCCGGACGGAGGTGGCATCGGTGTCGGGCTGGGTGCCCGCGACCACCGCCTCGGCGTACTCGCGGGTCTGCAGCAGACCGGGCACGAAGGAGGACTCGTACGACCGGATCGAGGAGGCCTCGGCCTCCAGGCCGATGTACACGCTGTAAGGGATGTCGCCGAACTCGTGCCACCAGCCGCGCTGCCGGGACTCCCGCGCCATCTCCATCAGCCCGGCCCGCACCCGCTCGTCGGTCACCTCGTAGACCTCGCAGAGGTCGCGCACGTCCCGCATGCTGATGCTGCGTCGGCCGTTCTCCAGTCGGCTGATCTTCGACTGGGAGACCATCAGCCGTCCGGCCACCTCCTCGGCCGTCATGCCCCTCAGCTCGCGCAGGCGGCGGAGTTCGGCGCCGAGCCGTCGTCGCCGGACCGTGGGATTGACGTTGGCGGACACATCGACCTCCGGCCGTACCTCTGGCACGCCCGGGTACGGCGCACCTCGGAACACTGTGGAAATTGGTACCAACCCCCTGACTTGGAGCAGCATGTCATTTCGGCTCAGGTCGGCGCCGGGGATTCACCTGAGTGCAATAGAACAGATCATCGGAAAAACGCCCATTCAGGACCGTCCCCCTTGCGTCCGGAGTGCCGAACCGGTATGGGCGGCTCGGCCGCCGGAAGCGCCGCAGTGCCGCGACCACGCCACGGTGCCGGAAATGCGGTGATGCCGGAAACGCGGTGATGCCGGAGAAGCGGTGGTGCCGGGAGCCGCCACCACCTGGAGAGACCGGGGAAACCGGAGAAAGGCGGGGGGCGGCCCGCCCGGCACTCGACTGCCGGGCGGGCCGCCCCTCGCATACGTTGTCCATCGCTTAATGGCGCGGGCCGTTCATCGCGCGCCTACTCGCGCCGCGACGCTCCGGCTGCCGGCCGCGGTCCGCGCGACCGCCGGCCGCCCTGTCGCCGGGGCCCGTCCGTCCGCCGCGCCACCCTTCGCGGGTGCGGGCAGACCGTTCTGAACGTCCATCACGGCGTGTGCGACCATCCCGCCGAGCGGGTCGTACCGGATCAGATCGCGCAGGCGCGACCTCGACGATCTTCCCTCGTTGCCCGGGTAGAGGTGCTTGCCCAGGCCTACGGCGTGCGCCAGCGCGGCCAGCGCGGCCGTTCTCGGGTCCGGCGGTACCCCGGTACGGATGGCGGTGTCCAGGCGCTGCTTTATGGCGGCGTTCGTACAGTCGTCCGACGCCTGGTAGCGCGTCGTCGGCAGTACGCCGCACACCTGGCCCGGCACCGCCGTCACCATGCCGCACCGCTCCAGGTGCGCCAGGTACGTCTGACGGAGCCCCAGCCGGGGTCCGCCTATCCAGTGCGCGGCCCGCACCGGACTGCCGCGACGGCGCAGCAGTTCCAGCGCATGGTCCAGAGTCGGATCACCGGTCGGCCGTGGCAGCACCACGGCGATCCGGTCCCCGTCCGGGACTATCCTTCCGGCCAGGGACAGCTCGACGAGCTGTGCCCCGGCGAGTCCGAGGTCGAGGGTCTGCGGCTGCGCCGTGGTACCCGTGTTCGGGTCCAGTGCGAGCAGCAAGAGTTCCTCGGGAACTGTTCTGCGGCTCTTGCCCATCCAAGCCTCCCCGCGTGGATGAATGACAGAGTGACGCCTCTCACAGTGGCTTGTCGAGTGCGCCTCCGAATCGTGACCTTGGGCGCGTAGGCGGGAACCGGCCACCTCAGGCCCCGCGTCTGACTCTCAGACTGGTCGCCGCAGGACCCGGCGGGGAGAATAACGGCCGGTCGGGCGGGGTGCGGCAGCCAAAGCGGCCGCCGGTGGCGGAGACTGTACAGCTACAGAGGCGCGGCGAAAAGCCGTACCAAATCAGGTCGGCCCGTGGGCGGGTCGGCACGGGCTCGGGCGGCGGCGGCCGGGCGGACGAGGAGGATGGGTTACGTGGGCGAGTTCCCCGACAAGGTGCACGGCGACGGGGAAGCGGAGGCGACCGCGTCCGAGCGGTCAGTCGAGCGGACCGGCGCCAAGGCCGATGTCGCCGGCAAGCCCGGGAGTGCGGCCAAGGCCGCCGGCGGGTCCGGGGACGCCGAGACCGAGGCCGGCTCCGGCCGTGCGGGCAAGACCGCCGAGGGAGCCGCGTCGGCGGCCGGCGGCGAGCCCGGTGGTGCGGCCGAGGTGAAGGCCCGGACCCAGGACTCCAAGGCTGAGTCCAAGGCCGGGGAGTCCAAGGCCGGGGCCGAGAAGGTCGAGGCCGGGAGCAAGGCTGAGACCGAGGCCGAGGTCAGGACCGAGATCGGGGCCGAGGAGTCCAAGGCCGGGAGCAAGGCTGACCAGGCCGAGGACGAGGACGGCACCGAGGCCGACCGGGAGGCCGCTGCCGCCACCGGTGCGGCGGCTGACTCCGAGACCGGGAAGGCCGTCCGGGGCGGTGCCACGGTTCAGCTGACCGTCCGCGACGTGGACAGCAAGACCACCATGCTCCGCCTGCCGGTGGACAACCGCACCACGGCGCTCCGTATCCCGGACGAGCTCCGGGAGAGTGCGTCGAAGGCCGCGAAGTCCTCAAAGCCGCCGGTGAAGGGCGAGGACGGTGCCGAGTCCTCGGCCGCGAAGACCGCCGGATCGGACGGCGGCGCTGAGTCGGCCGGCGCGCCCGCGAGCAAGGCCGAGAAGGCCGCCGGGGCCGATCCGCGTCTCGCCATGCGGGACGGCCTGGAGGTGGGCGGCGCGGCGCTGAAGGAACTCCCGGAAGCCAAGGAAGCCAAGGAAGCCAAGGACGCCAAGGGCCCCAAGGAGGACCCGAGTTCGGCCGAGCCGTCGGAGGAGACGAAGGAGCTGAAGAGCGCTGACGCCGAGGAGGCGAAGCGCGCCGACGCCCGGGGAGCCAGGCCCGCCGGCCGGCCGGCGGCCAAGCCGTCCGAGGGCACCGTTCCCGAGCCCCCGCCCGAGCCGACCCCGGCGCCCGAGCCCACTCCCGAACCGGAGCCCACCCCCGAGCCGGAGCCCAGGCCGGCCCCGGAGCCCCGCCCGGTGCCCGTACCGCCGGTCCCCGCCCCGGCGCCCAAGCCGCTGCCGGTGCCCGACCCGGGCCCCGTACCGGCGCCCAAGCCGCTGCCGACCCCGCCGCCGCTGCCCGGTCCGGAGAACACCTCCGAGGCGATGGAGGTGCTGGCCGCGCTCAGCCGCCGTCCGGTCACGCCCTTCCGCCGGACGATGAAGCGGGTCACCATCTGGTCGGTCTTCCTGGCCGTGGTGCTCGGCGTGCTCGCGGTCGGCCAGCTGCTCCGTCCGCTGCCGGACCCGAAGTCGAAGCTGTCCCTCGCCGACTCGTTCACCTTCAACGGCGACAAGCTCGACATCCCGTGGCCGACCAAGGGCCAGGCCACCGCCGAGGTGGTCGGCGTGGGCAGCCTGGGCAGCGTGGGCGACGAGACCCCGCAGCCGATCGCCAGCGTCACCAAGGTGATGAACGCGTACATCATCCTGCGCGACCACCCACTGAAGAAGGGCGAGACCGGCCCCACGCTCACCGTGGACAAGCAGGCCGCCTCGGAGTCCAGCGACGCCGACCAGTCCCGGGTCACCCTGACCGAGGGGCAGAAGCTCAGCCAGTACGAGGCGCTGGAGATGCTGATGCTCCCGTCGGCCAACAACGTGGCCCGGCTGCTGGCCCGTTGGGACGCGGGCTCCGAGGAGGCGTTCGTCAAGAAGATGAACGACCAGGCCGCCAAGCTCGGCATGACCAACACCACCTACGCCGATCCGGCCGGCTACGACAACAACACCAAGAGCACCGCCAAGGACCAGCTGAAGCTCGCCGAGCAGGTGATGCGGAACGAGGTCTTCCAGCGGGTCGTCGCCACCCCGGACACCATCTTCAACAACCAGCGGATCTACAACACCAACTACCTGCTGTCCCCGAAGAACGGCGTCATCGGCGTCAAGACCGGCTCCAGCACCGCGGCCAAGTCCTGCCTGATGTGGGCGGCCGTCAAGGAGATCGGCGGCACCAAGCGGATGATCCTCGGCGTCACGCTCAACCAGCCGGTGACGGCCACCGACGACGTCCTGAGGGCCGCCCAGACGGTCAGCCAGAAGATCATCACCGCTGCCCAGAACGGCCTCACCGGCCAGACCCTCGCCAAGCAGGGCGACGTGGTCGGCTACGTGGACGACGGTCTCGGCGGCAAGGTCGCGGTCGTGGCGTCCAAGGACCTCACGGTGGCCGGCTGGTCCGGTGTCACCACCAAGCTCACCCTGGACTCGGCCAAGATCGGCCACACCCTCAAGGCCGGCACCGAGGTCGGCACCGTCTCGGCCGGCGAGGGTGACGACAGGACGGAGGTCCCGGTGACCCTGAAGTCCGACCTCAACCCGCCGTCGATCACGTCCCGCCTGCTGCGTCTGCTCTGACCGGCGGCTCGACCGACACGTGGGGGGCAGGCGCCCGGCGCCTGCCCCCCACGTCGTGTTCCGGAACCGGCCGCCTCGTCCCCCAGGGCCGCAAACCCCGGGCGGTTCACTCGAACGGGTCGGCGGGGAGGGCTACTTCTTCTTTCCGGTGAGCTGCTGGAGGCGGGTTTCGACGCCCCAGGCGGTGACGCGCAGCAGGGCTTCGACGACGATGTTGCGGCTCATCTTGGAGGCGCCCAGTTCGCGTTCGATGAAGGTGATGGGGACTTCGGTGACCTTGAAGCCGGCCTTGACGGCGCGCCAGGCGAGGTCGACCTGGAAGCAGTAGCCGGCCGAGGCGACCTGGTCCATGCCCAGGCCGAGCAGGGTCTCCTTGCGGAAGGCGCGGTAGCCGCCGGTGACGTCGCGGATGGGGACGTCGAGCATCAGGCGGGAGTAGGTGGAGCCGCCGCGGGAGAGCAGCACGCGGGACTTCGGCCAGTTGACGATCTTGCCGCCGGGGACCCAGCGGGAGCCGAGGACCAGGTCGCTTCCGCGCAGGGCGGTGAGCAGGCGGGGGAGTTCCTCGGGCTGGTGGGAGCCGTCGGCGTCCATCTCGACCAGGACGTCGTAGCCGTTCTCGATGCCCCAGCGGAAGCCGGCCAGGTACGCGGCGCCGAGGCCTTCCTTGCCCTTGCGGTGCATGACGTGGACGTGGTCGTCCCTGTTGGCGATCTTGTCGGCGGCCTCGCCGGTACCGTCGGGGCTGTTGTCGTCGGCCACCAGCACGTGCGCCTCGGGAACGGCGGCCCGCACCCGGGAGACGATCCGCTCGACGTTCTCGACCTCGTTGTAGGTCGGGATGATCACCAGCACCGGGCCGAGATCGGCGAAGGTGCCCTTTTCCGGGCTCTCCTTGGGGGCAGTCACGTCTGTGCCTTTCGAAGCGGCGGGAGTGGCAGCGGGCCGTTACGCGCGCCCTCGTGCGCGCACCAGCAGCGACACCGTCAGCCCGCGCACATGCCGGACCTCGCTCGGGGTGAACACCGCTCGCAGGGCACCGGCCTGGTCGGCCGGCAGCGCCTGGTACGGGTCGTCGCCAGTGCCGATGGTAACGACCCAGGTACGGCTGACGTCACCGATACAGCGGACCGGAACCGGGCACTCCGTCGGGAAGAGGTCGTCCGCCCGTACCGCCGTCCGGGCGATCAGCAGCGGCCTGGGACGGACACCGCCCGGCAGGTGGTACGCCACACCGGGGCCCACCATCATCCACGCCTTCCGCCCGCCCACCGCCACGAGTCCGTCCCCGTCCCGGTACCCGGACGCCACCAGCCGCGCCGCGCCCCGGTAGTCGGTCTCGGTGTGCGCCGTCACATGCCGCGCCCCCCGCTGCTCCGGCAGCCCGAGCAGTCCGGGCACGGCCACCACGGCGAGCGCCAGCGCGGCGGCGAGCCCCGGGCCCGTCGGCCTCCAGGCCCTGGGAAGCGCCTTCAGGGGGTCCCGCGCCCCCGGAGGCGCCGGCCGGGCGCCGAGGGCCCGTACGGCGGCGTGCACCGCCCCGACGCCGCCCCCGGCGAGCGCGGCCCAGGCGGGCAGGGTGAAGAGCAGATAGCGGTCGACGAAGTACGAGGTGCGGCCCTGCGAGACCAGCCAGACCCCGAGCACCGGCAGCACGGCCAGCGCCGCCGCCTGGACCGCCGCGGTGCGGCGGCCGCGCCACAGCAGGGCGGCCGCCGCGAGCGCCAGGAACGCGTACATCACCGAGAACGACCCGAGGAACTCCGGCCAGAACATCCGCAGCCGGTGCCGGGTCGCGACGGCGACCCAGTCCAGCTGGCGCCCCGACTGCCGCCGCCCCAGCAGCATCACCGGCACGGTGGGCAGCAGTGCCGCCAGCGCCGCCACCGGGAACCGCCGCAGTACCCGGGCGTCCCGCACCGACCGGAAGTGCAGGCCCACCAGCAGGCACTGCCCGGCCAGGCTGCTCAACGAGACCAGGTGGAACACCCCGGCGAGCGCCGTGCACAGTCCGTACCAGGCCCAGCGGGCCGCGCGGGGCCGCTCCAGAGCCCGCAGCAGGCACCAGCCGCCCGCCGCCACGGCGCAGGTGACGATCGCGTACGAGCGGGCCTCCTGCGCGTACGCCGAGACGTTCGGGAGCGCCGCCAGCAGCAGTCCGGCCGCCACCGCCGCCACCCGGCTGCGGAACCACCGCAGGGCGGCGAGCGCGGTGAAGGCGGCCGCCGCCGCCATCGCCAGCGCGGAGGGCAGCCGCAGGCTGAGCACCGAGTCGCCGAACACCCCGGTCCAGGCGTGCAGCACCAGGTAGTACACGCCGTTGCTGGCGTCGACGTTGCCGAGCATCGCGAACAGCTGCGGCAGGGTCCGGTTCGCGGCGCTCCAGCTGGAGATCTCGTCGCGCCAGGGCTCCGGAGTGGTGATCCGGTAGAGGCCGAGCAGCAGGGTCGTCAGGGCCGGCCAGCACCAGACGCTGCGGAGCACATGCGAAGGATGGCTCAAGTGTTCGGTGGCCATGGGTGGTTCAGGCGATCGATTCGACTGACTGGCAGTCAGTTCCCGAGGTGGACCGGGTCAGGATACGGGAGCCGGCCGGGCTCGCGAGCCCGGCCGGTCCGCACTCGTGGGCCCGGTCAGTCCGCGGTGGTGAGGTCGCCCAGGCGGCGGTTCCGGGCGGCCCGGGCGGCGGTGCGGACGTGCCCCGGCTGGGCGGTCAGTTCGCCCAGTGCCTGGCCGATCGCCCGGCCGACGCGGTCGCAGAAGGCGTCCGGCTCCACCGCCGCGTCCGGGAGTTCGGGCAGTACCCGGTCCACCAGCCCGGCCGCCGCGAGGTCGTACGCGCCGATGCCCTGGGCCCGGGCGAGTTCCGCCGCGTGCTCGCCGTCCCGGTGCACGATCGCCGAGGCGCCCTCCGGCGGCAGCGGTGCCAGCCAGGCGTGTTCCGCCGCCAGTACCCGGTCGGCGGGCAGCAGGGCCAGTGCGCCACCGCCCGAGCCCTGGCCGAGCAGTACCGCCAGGACCGGGGTGCACAGCGCGATCAGCGTGCTCAGGCAGTGGGCGATCTCCAGTGCCACGCCGTCGAGTTCGGCCTGGGCGGAGAGTTCGGCCCCGGCCGTGTCCACCACCGTGACCAGGGGGAGTCCGAGCTGTTCGGCGAGCTTCGCCGTGCGCCGTACGCACCGGAGGTCGGCGGCGGTGAACGGGCGCTCGGTGCCGGGTGCCGCCCGCTGCTGGCCGACCACCACGGCCGGCCGGCCGCCGAACTCGGCCAGCGCGCGCACCAGCGCGCCCTCCGCCCGCTCCTCCGTCGGGGTGGGTGCGGTCAGCGGCAGGACGTTCCCGGCGGCCCGTGCGAGCAGCTCGCGGGCCCCCGGCCGACCGGGCCGCCGGGTCAGCCGCACCGAATCCCAGGCGTCGGCCCGTCCGCCCGCCGCGGGGCCGGCCGGCTCCCGCGGGTGTGTCCCCGGGGCGGCCGGGCGGTCCAGCATGGCCAGCAACCGCCCGACGAAGGCGGCCAGTTCGGCCGGTGGCAGCACGGCGTCGACCAGCCCCCGGGCGGCCAGCGTCTCGGCCTGCTGGACCTCCTCCGGCAGCCGGACCCCGCGCAGTTCCTCGTACACCCGGGGGCCGAGGAAGCCCAGCCGCGCCCCGGGCTCGGCCAGTACCGGCTGCCCGAGCGTGCCCCAGGAGGCGAACACCCCGCCCATGGTGGGGTTGCGCAGATAGGTCAGGTAGGGCAGCCCGGCGGCCTGGTGGGCCTGGACGGCGGCGGCGATCCGGACCATGCAGAGGAACGCGGCCGCCCCCTCCTGCATCCGCGTACCGCCGGAGACGGGCAGGGCGAGCAGCGGCAGGCCCTCGGCCGTGGCCCGTTCCACGGCCCGGGTGATCCGCTCGGCCGTGGCGACCCCGATCGAGCCGCCCAGGAACCCGAACTCCGACACCACCACCGCCAGCGGCCGCCCGCCCACCAGCACCCGCCCGGTGGTCACCGCCTCGTCCAGCCCGGTCCGCGCCCGGGCCCGGGCCAGCGACGCCGCGTACCCCTCGTCGGCGGGGACCGCCGTGACGGGGGTGTCCCAGCAGTCGAACACTCCGTGATCGCCCAGCAGACCGATCAGCTGAGCTGCCGTCAGTGCGCTCCTGATGCTCATGGGCCCCCCGGCTCGCGGCTCGTCGGCGGCTCAGCGTACCCGCTGCTCCCCGGACGGGTCTCGCACCCCTTCGCGGCCTCGGTGGAGGCCGGGCGCCGGAGCGGCGAGCCGTCCGCCGAAGATGGGCTCCGGGCGGCTGAGACCTCCTCGGTCGTCCGCCGTCCACCGGCGGTCTCGGGGCCCCGCAACCGCCCGACGACCCACCGCGCGACGATCGGACCCCATCAGTCCCACCACATCAGCGCTCGCCCGACCCGAGATCCGGTACCCTGTGGATCGAGCGTCCGGCGGGCGTTGCACTCCGACCCGTGGAAACCCACGGCCGAAGAGCCCGCAACCCCGGCACCGCGGCGCTCAACGCCTTGTCGGCAGGCCGATCACGGCTCGGAGCACCGAGCCCGTGCGAGGTCTAGGACAAGCCCCGCCTCAGTAGCTCAGGGGATAGAGCACGGCTCTCCTAAAGCCGGTGTCGCAGGTTCGAATCCTGCCTGGGGCACGCAGCGCGCAGGGCCCCGAACCATGACCGGTTCGGGGCCCTGACTGCTTGAGCGGGAGAAAGCCGGGAGGCCGACCGCGGGGCCGGTCCAGCCCATCAGCCCGGGGCAGAGGGCCCGGTGGACCCGGTCTTCCCGTCTTCCCTTGAGCCTTCGGGCGGCTGTGCGGCTGTGGCGCGAACCGGTTGGAGCGGGTCAGAGCGCGCCGAGGTCGATCTCGATCTGGAAGGGCGCCGGAGTCCTGATCAGGCCCGTGAACACCTCGCCGTCGCGGTATGCCCTTCGCGCCGGATCGAGAAGGTGGGTGTACACCAGCGGAACGCCCGTGGGGGCCTGCTCGACCCGCCAGTAGAAAGGGATCCCGGCCTTGGTGTACTGATCGACCTTCACGATCCGGTCGGTGGTCTCCGAGCCCGGGGAGACGACCTCGACGGCCAGCAGTACATGCGCGGGGCTGGTCGGCGTGATGTCGATGGTGTCCGCGCGATAGACGACGACATTCGGGCGTCGGTTGGTGAGCGGTACGTCCTGCAGGCGGACGTCGAAGTCCGTATCGGCGTTCCACTCCGGGCCTGCGGCGATGTCCAGGCAGTGTGGACCGTTTCGCTAACGTAGTGTCGTGCGGTTGCCCATTAGTCCAGTGGTCCGGTCAGCCATGCCGCCCCACGCTTGGGACCGCCGCGTGCCGGGGCGGGAGGAGCCGGTGCTGCCCCCGGGTGCCAGGGAGGGTCAGAGCGCGGGCGCGGGTGCGGGCGCGCCGGGCACGGCCATGGTCGGCTGCACGGGCGGGATCGGTGCCGGATCGGGTTCGAGCTCGGCGCGTCCGGCCGCGTCGGAGAGTTTGATCAGTACGGCGGTGAGCAGCCAGTTGGCGGTCAGTGAGGAGCCGCCGGAGGCGAGGAACGGCAGGGCCTTACCGGTCAGCGGGACCAGGCCGGTCACGCCGCCGATCACCACGAAGACCTGGAGTGCCACGGCCGCCGAGAGGCCGGTGGCGAGCAGCTTGCCGAACGGGTCGGTCAGTGCGACGGCCGTCCGCAGTCCGCGCTGCACGAAGAGCGTGTAGATCAGCAGGAAGGCGGTGACCCCGGCGAGGCCCAGTTCCTCGCCGATGGTGGTGAAGACGAAGTCGCTGCGCCCGGCGAAGCCGATCAGGTACGGCCGCCCCTGGCCGAGCCCGGTGCCCAGCAGGTGCCCGGTGCCGAAGCTGAACATCGCCTGGGCGGGCTGGTCGGAGATCAGCGCCGGGTTGTGGACGGGCTTGTAGATGTCCAGCGGGTGCAGCCAGGCCTCCACACGGCCGTGCACGTGCGGCTCGATCGTCCCGACCACGGCGGCGCCGCCGACGGCCATCAGCAGACCGAGCACCACCCAGCTGGTCCGTTCGGTGGCCACGTAGAGCATCACGACGAAGATGCCGAAGAAGATCAGCGAGGTGCCGAGGTCGCGTTCGAAGATCAGCACCAGCAGGCTGGCCACCCAGATGGCGAGCACCGGGCCGACGTTGCGGCCGCGGGGCAGGTTCATGCCCCAGACCTTCCGCCCGGTCAGCGCCAGCGCGTCGCGGTTGGCCATCAGGTAGCCGGCGAAGAAGACGGTGATGGCGACCTTGACGAACTCGTCCGGCTCGAGCTGGATCCCGGGTAGCTTGATCCAGCGCTTGGCGCCGAAGTCCTCCGGGCTGGAGGGGAAGAAGGCGGGTGCGGCCAGCAGGGTCATCGAACCGGCCATGAGCAGGTAGACGTAGCGCTGGAAGAACCGGTGGTGCTTCACCACGATGATCAGCCCGGCCGCCACCAGCGAGGCGATCCACACCCACATCACCTGGTTCGGGGCCGCCGGGAGCTTCTGGTAGTCACCCTTGGCGGCGTGGAAGAGCGCGTACGACTGGTCGAGCCGGTTGAGCAGGACCAGGCCGAAGCCGGTCAGGAAGACGGCCAGCGGGAGGATCAGCGGGTCCGCGTACGGGGCGAAGCGCCGGACCGCCAGGTGCAGACCCATGGCCA
The DNA here is from genome assembly GCF_051374625.1 of Kitasatospora sp. HPM-01-4. Classification (NCBI taxonomy): domain Bacteria; kingdom Bacillati; phylum Actinomycetota; class Actinomycetes; order Kitasatosporales; family Streptomycetaceae; genus Kitasatospora; species Kitasatospora sp. HPM-01-4. The sequence continues at coordinate 5,030,415 of NZ_JBPQGP010000005.1, forward strand.
GCAGCGGAAGGCTCAGGCCGTAGACCACCAGCCCCTTGGGCAGCGTGTGGTTCATCGCCTCGTTGGCGGTCACATAGCCCGCCAGGCAGACCAGGATCGCCGCAGCCAGCATGAAGAGTTCGAGGTTGCGGCGGCGGGTGGCCAGCCTGCGCCCGGTGCTTCGTGGGCTGTCTGTCACGGATTCCCCACCTCGGCGGCTTCGACAGTGATGTAGTAGACGACGCATCCTCGCACGAGAGTGACGCCGACGGGACCACAGGGGGTTCCGGACCCCGTTCCGGTGATCGTCGGGCCGTCGGCCATCATGTCCGAGGAGCCGCAAGCGCCGCAGCGCACCCACCGGCCGCCTGGCGGCCGGCTGCCCCGCACCGACCGGCTGCCCGCACCAGCCGGAACAGGAGAACCACCGGATGCCGACCACAGCACTCGCCCTCGGCCACGACGGCCCGCCACCCTGGCACTGGGCCGGCCTGGCCACCGACTGGACCGCCGAGCCCGTCGTCCTGACCCTCGCAGTCCTGCTCGGCGGCGCCTACCTGCTGGGTGTCCGGGCGTACCACCGCGGTGGCGCGACCGGCAACAAGGACGCCGGCGACGGCACCGGCGGCACCGGAACCGGCACCGCGACCGCCGCCGGCCGCTGGCCGTTCCACCGCACCGCCGCCTTCCTCGGCGGGCTGCTGGTCTGGGTCTGGGTGACCTGTTCGGGCCTCGGGGTGTACGAGCGGATCCTGTTCACCGACCGGGCCGTCCAGGTCGTGCTGCTGCTGATGCTGGTGCCGTTCCTGCTGGTCCTCGGCGCTCCCGTGTCGCTGCTGGTCGAGACGGCGCCCGAGGCCCGCCGGGAGCGGATCATGCGCGTACTGCGCAGCCGCCCCTCCCGGCTGCTGATGTTCCCCGCGGTGTCCACGGTGCTGCTGATGGCGCCGCCGTGGCTGCTCTACTTCACTCCCTGGTACGAGAAGACCCTCACCAGCGACGCCTGGAACATCGGGCTGCACCTCTCCCTGGTCGCCCTCGGCCTGCTGTACTACTGGCCGCGGCTACAGCTGGACCCGGTCGCGCACGAGTACCCGCTGCTGGTCAGCCTGGTCATCACCTTCGCTGAGGTGATCTTCGACGCGGGTCTCGCCCTGATCCTCATCTACGGCCACCATGTGATCGCCGAGTCGTACTACGCCGGCCTGGGCCGCACCTGGGGGCCGACCCTGCTGCAGGACCAGACCTGGGGCGGCAACGTGATCTGGGTGCTGGGCGACCTGATCGGCCTGCCCTTCCTCTGTGCGTTGATCCGCCGCATGATCGTCACCGGCCGGGCCGAAACGGCGGCGGTGGACGCCGCGCTGGACGCCGAGTACGAGGCACAGACGGCCAAGCGGCAGGCGGCGAAGGCGGCGAGGGAGGTCGCCGTAGTGGAGACGGCCGCAGGGGAGGCGGCGCCCGTCGCCGCGCGGGCCGAGGCCGAGGAGGACGACGAACCGCAGGGCACGCGCCCATGGTGGCTGGACGATCCCAACCTGCGGCACCGCTTCGGCGGCGCGCAGCGCTGATCCCAGGGGTGGCGGCCTCCGGGCCCCGGGGCGTGTCCGACACGCCCTAGTCGGGCGAGTGCCCGGCCGCCGGTTCGCGGTGGCGGCGGCTGTGCCGGGCGACCCGGACCCGGTTGCCGCAGGCACTGGTGCACCACTCCCTGCGGGTGCGGCTCTTGACGAAGTACTGGATGCAGTCGGGTGCCGGGCACGCCCGGACCTGCCCGGCCGACGGACCGGTGAACAGCGCCACGGCCGCCGCCGCGACCTCGCCGAGTGCGACCAGGTGCAGATCGGGCTCGGTCCAGCGGGGTACCCGGACCCCGGGCCGGGCCGGGTCCAGCTCCAGCCAGCCGGTCGAGAGCCGTGCGGCGGCGTTGACGGCGGCCACCGTGTCCGGCGCCGGAGCCGTACCCGAGACGGTGGCGGCGGCCAGGTCGCGCAGCGCGGCGCGCAGCTCGCGGTAGCGGTCGAGGTGGAACCGGGTGGCCGGGACGCTCCCGTCGAGCAGCGGGCGCAGTGACTCGCCGAAGTCCGCCGACCGGGTGTGCAGCCAGCGATCCAGGTCCGCGGGTTCCCGCAGGGCGTCCACCAGGGCACCACGGGCACCGCCCTGGATGAACGTGGTGTTCACCAGATCGAGTGCGAGGGACTCGCCGGTGAGGGGCAGATCGTCGACCGCCGAGGCCATGGGGCTGCTCATGGCTCCATCATGCCCGGACCGCCGGTTGTGCGACGCCGAACATAGCTAACGGCAAAAAGCAGCAAGCACCATTAGAATTGCCTGATCCCCGCCGTCCTTCCCCGGGGCCTTCCGGGAGACCCGGGGGGCCACGGTGACCGGCGCTCCCGGATAGGACAGGCTTGGGGCGGTCGGACTCTCCGGAGCCGGCTGTCCGGTTGAACCCGGACACGGTCACCAACCGAATCGAAGGCGAAAATGACCAACCACTTTGATGTCGTTGTCCTCGGTGCCGGCCCGGGCGGGTACGTCGCTGCCATCCGCAGCGCGCAGCTCGGCCTGAGCGTCGGCATCGTGGAGGAGCGCTACTGGGGCGGGGTCTGCCTCAACGTCGGGTGCATCCCGTCGAAGGCGCTGCTGCGGAACGCCGAGCTCGCGCACATCCTGACGCACGAGACCAAGACGTACGGCATCCAGGTCGAGGGCCGGATCAGCTTCGACTACAAGGAAGCGTTCCAGCGCAGCCGCCAGGTCGCCGACGGCCGGGTCAAGGGCGTCCACTACCTGATGAAGAAGAACAAGATCACCCAGTTCGAGGGCCGGGGTCACTTCACCGACGCCAACACCCTCCAGGTGACCGGTGCCGACGGCACGGTGCAGACCATCACCTTCGACCACTGCATCCTGGCCTCCGGCGCCACCCCGCGTCTGCTGCCCGGCACTTCGCTGAGCCCGCGCGTGGTGACCTACGAGGAGCAGATCCTGGCCGACCAGCTGCCGGAGAGCATCATCATCGCGGGTGCCGGTGCGATCGGTGTCGAGTTCGCGTACGTGATGCACAACTACGGCGTGAAGGTCACCATCGTCGAGTTCCTGGACCGGATGGCGCCGCTGGAGGACGCGGAGGTCTCCGCCGAGCTGCTCAAGCGCTACAAGCGCTTGGGAATCGAGGTGCTGACCTCCACCCGGGTCGACGCGATCGACGACTCCGGAGAGAAGGTCAAGGTCACCGTCACCGCCGGTGGCGAGCAGCGCGTGCTGGAGGCCGACAAGGTCCTGCAGGCGATCGGTTTCGCTCCCCGGGTCACCGGCTACGGCCTGGAGAACACCGGGGTCAGGCTGACCGAGCGCGGCGCGGTCGACGTGGACGGCCGCTGCCGTACCTCGGTGCCGCACATCTTCGCCATCGGCGACGTGACCGCCAAGCTGATGCTGGCCCACGCCGCCGAGTCGATGGGTGTCATCGCCGCCGAGACCATCGCGGGTGCCGAGACCATGGAACTCGACTACGTGATGATCCCGCGCGCCACCTACTGCCAGCCGCAGATCGCCAGCTTCGGCTGGACCGAGGAGCAGGCGCGCAGCCAGGGCTTCGACGTCAAGGTCGCGAAGTTCCCGTTCATGGCCAACGGCAAGGCCCACGGCCTCGGCGACACGGTCGGCTTTGTGAAGATCATCAGCGACGCCCAGTACGGCGAACTGCTCGGCGCCCACATGATCGGCCCCGAGGTCACCGAACTGCTGCCCGAGCTGACCCTGGCCCAGCAGTGGGACCTCACCGTCGCCGAGATCGCCCGTAACGTCCACGCCCACCCGACGCTGGGCGAGGCCGTCAAGGAGGCGATCCACGGCCTGGCCGGACACATGATCAACATGTAGTCGCCCGCGCCGGCCCTCCGCCCGCACCTCCTGCCGGGGGTTGCCGAGTCAGCTGTCTCGGCAACCCCCGGCCGGGATGGACCGATCCGCATCCGCCGACCGGGGCCGTCGGATCCGCATCCTCCCGGCTGGGGCGGTCGGATCCGCATCCCCTGCCGGGAATTGACCATCATTCACATCGGTTGACCCACAGGTCGCTTCCCGAACGAGATGATGGCCAGATGAGCGAGAGCACCGAACGGCCCGGCCGTCTGCTGGCGGTCTCCGACCTGCACGTCCACCATGCGGAGAACCGCCGCATCGTGGCGGAGGAGATCCTGGCGACCTCGCCCGAGGACTGGCTGATCGTGGCCGGGGACGTCAGTGAGACCGTGGAGCAGATCGAGTGGGCGCTCGGCGTGCTCAGGAGCCGCTTCGCGCAGGTCATCTGGGCTCCGGGCAACCACGAGCTGTGGACACCGCCGTCGGATCCGGTCCAGCTGAGGGGCGAGGCGCGCTACCGGCACCTGGTGGAGATCTGCCGCCGCCTCGGCGTGCTGACACCGGAGGACCCGTACGCCGTCTGGCGCGGCGCGGGCGGCCCGGTGGCCGTCGCGCCGCTCTTCCTGCTCTACGACTACTCCTTCCGCGCACCGGGGCTGAGCCGCAAGGAGGCGATGGAGCAGGCCTATGAGTCGGGCGTGGTGTGCTCGGACGAGTTCATGCTGCACCCGGAGCCGTACCCGGACGCCGCCGCCTGGTGCGAGGCCCGCCTGTCCTGGACGCAGCAGCGGCTGGCCGCCCTCGACCCCGCCCTGCCGACCGTTCTGGTCAACCACTTCCCGCTGGTCCGCGAGGACACCGCGATCCTGCGCTATCCGCAGTTCGCCCAGTGGTGCGGCACCGAGCGGACGGCCGACTGGCACCGCAGGTACCGCGCGGCCGCAGTGGTCTACGGGCATCTCCACATCCCCCGCACCACGGTCCACGACGGGATCCGCTTCGAGGAGGTCTCGATCGGCTACCCGAGGGAGTACCGGCGACGGGGCTTCCCCCGAGGGTTCCTGCGCGAGGTGCTGCCGCAGGCGGAGAGCGCCTGAAGCGTCCGGCCGGGGCGGGCCCGAGGAGACCGCCCCGCTCGGCCGGCGGGTGCGGCCTACCGCCGGTGCTTGCCGCTGTTGGCGACTGCCGGGGCCGGGTACGGGATCCGCAGCTTCCGGGCCAGCGGGGCCACCGCACCGGCGGCACCGAGCGGCTTGGCGAGCACCAGCACCGAGATCAGGACCGCCACCGAACCGGCGCCCAGGCCGACGAAGTTGCCGACGATGCCGCGCCCCAGCGAGTCCGCACACTGACCGACGATCCAGTGGGCCGCGAGCGCGCCAGGTGCGCAGGCGAGGGCCAGCCCCACGTGCAAGGTCGTCACCCGGACGCCGTCCAGGCCGCTGCGGATCCGGCCGCGCCGTCCACCGCCGATCTCGAGCGTGGCGTCGGCGGGCACCGTGGCCGCCGCCTCGCGGCGCAGCCGCTTGCTCAGTGCCCGGCCGGTGATGATCACGCCGAGCGTGGTGGCCAGAGTCTGCGCGAAGGCCATGCCGACGATGATCCAGCGCACCGGCAGGGTGTAGTACGCGACGGCGCAGAAGGCGACGTTGCTGCCCGCGATCACCGTGGTCAGCCAGAACGGGGTCCGGGCGTCACTCATCGCGTAGAACCCTCGGGCCAGCGCGTACTGGGCGCAGAAGGCGGGCAGGCCGATCGCGAAGGCGATCAGCACCTCGGACATGACGTTGACGTCCGCGGCCTTGACCTGGCTGCCGTGCCCGTAGGCGAGGCCGATGACCGGGTTGGCCATCGACAGGAAGATCGCCATCGCGGGGATGATCATTCCGGCCGAGCTGCGCAGCGTCTGGGCCAACTCCTGGCCGACATCCTCGAAACGGCCCGAGCTCACCGCACGCGACAGGCTCGGCAGGATCGCCGTGACCATCGAGACCGTGATGATGCCCTGCGGGACGACGAAGAGCAGATAGGCGTTGTTGTAGGGGGTGTAGCCCAGGCCCATCGGCAGACCCTGGGCCCGGTTGCCCGCGCCGGTCGCCATGTTGGTGATCGCGTTGAACGACAGCTGGGTCACCACGACCAGCAGCAGTGCCCATCCCGCCGCCCGCAGCGGGGTGGTGAGACCGGCACCCTTCCAGTCGAAGCGCGGCCGGAAGCGGAATCCCGAGGCGCGCAGGGAGGGCAGCACGGAGAGCGCCTGCACCAGGATGCCGAACGCCGTGCCCATGCCCAGCAGCATGCTGGCGCCGCTGCTCATCTGGTCGGCGGTCTCCGCGTGCTTGCAGATCCCGATGTAGAGGCTGAAGACGCCGATGACCACGACGTTGTTCATCACCGGCGCCCAGGTCATCGCACCGAAGCGGTCACGCGCGTTGAGCACCTGGCTGAGCAGGCCGAATACGCCGTAGAACAGGATGGCCGGCAGGCAGTACTGCGCCAGCGCGATGGTCAGGTCCCGCTGGACGTGGTCCGCGGGGCCGTAGTTCGTGTAGGAGTCCACGATCTGCGGTGCGAAGAGCCAGGCGCTCAGGGTGATGACGATCAACGCCACACCGCAGGCCGTCAGCAGACGGTTGGTGTAGGCGACGCCACGGTCCTTGTGGGTCTGCGCGGCGCGCACCAGTTCGGGAACGAAGACCGAGTTGAGCACACCGCCGATCAGCATCATGTAGACGGTGGTCGGCAGCAGGGTGGCCACGGCATAGCCGTCAGCGAGTTGGTGGGTACCCAGCGCGGCGGCGATCACGCCGGCCCGCACGAACCCCAGCGCACGCGAGGTGAGCGACCCCAGGGCCATGATCAGCCCGTTGCGGGCGGTGGAGGACCCCTTGTCCGCCGGGGCCTCCTCGGCCTCCGCCGGGGGCTGCTCCAGTGGCTGGCGCGGCGGCGGCAGCTGGGTGCCCAGCTGCATGGTCGGCTGTGCACCGTACTGCGGCTGCTGCTGTGCCTGCGGGGGCATGGGCGGCATGAACTGCTCGTCGGTGATCTGACGCAGGGGCATGGTGGGCGGGTCGCCGTACGAGCCGGAAGGCTCGCCCGTCGTGTGCATGGTCATCGGACCCCCGTCACTCGGTGCCTGGGCAGTGCGCGGTCACGGGGCTTCCACAACCGCTGTCCGGCGGTCCCTTGGTGTACGGAGCCGGTGCTGCCTCGTACGACCGGCTCGGTCCGCGCCGTCGTGCTTGGTTCCCCCGGGACTGGGCGCAGCTGCACCCAGCCGGAGAAGTCTGCCTCAACTCGGCACTCGATGGGGAGCGGTGTGCCGTGTGCCCGAGATCTCCCACCGGTGCCGGATGGTCCGGAATCCGCTCCAACCGGACGGAAGCCTGCCCCTAATGACCAGATTTGCGGTGTTTTCCTTGATGGCGGCACGGAGGACTTTGGCCGGCGCGGCACTGTACCGATTCCCCTTCGAAGATCACTCCAACGGGATGTGACCTTTCTCACTGACCGTCAGGTGAGGTGGCGGATTCACCCTCGTGACGCGCCCCCGTCTCTCCCGAGGCCAGGACGCGCTGCACCCTCGGCCGGGTGTGCCGGTCGATCCGGCGCACGTCCCGGTTCAGTGCGCCGGGCCGCCACAGCTCGACCGCGACCGTCACTCCGGCGACCACCAGGCCGGCCGCCAGCCATCCGGCCAGGACGTCGCTGGGCCAGTGCACACCGAGGGCGATCCTGGTCCAGCCGATGATCAGGACGGCGAGTGCGGCGACGGTGCAGGCGACGGCCCGCCCGGCGCGGTTGGCGTGCGGCCAGAGGAGGATCACCAGGGCGGCGCCGGTGATCGCCGAGGCCATCGCGTGCCCGGAGGGGAAGGCCGCGCCCGAGGCGTACGACACCGGGTCGGCGAAGTGCGGCCGGGCTCGGTCGACCAGTATCTTCCCGCCCCAGCCGGCCAGCCAGCCGAGCAGCAGCTGGGCCGCGGCCCAGCCGGCCAGCATCCGGGCGCCGATCATCCAGAGCCAGACGGCCGCCACGCCCAGCACGATGCGGGTGGTGGCCGGGCCGCCGATGTCGGAGACCATCTGCATGGAGGCCGTCCAGGCGGTGTGGCCGCGGGCGAAGCCGTGCAGTGCGTCCACCCAGGACCGGTCCAGTCGGGCCAGTGGGCCCCAGTGGCTCGCCACCAGGGCGAGGAGCACTCCCAGGAGGGCGGCGCAGCCGAGGGCCGCCGCCGCGGAGTCGAGCAGTCGGCTGCGGCGGCGCCGGGCGGGGGTGGCGATGGCGCCGTCGATGGGCAGGTGCATGGCTGACACCTTCCCCGGGGCAGGGGTGGAGCCCGCACCGCGCCGATAGCGATTTTGCATCTTTTGTGAGGAGAGGCTGCGGATGTCGAATCTCATTCGTTGATTCGGTGGACGGGGCGATTTAGGCACACCCTGTCTCCAATCGGTCACACAATGTGCGTGATCATGGACCAAATTCCGCAGGATACTGCATCGCGCGAAGAATCTGGCCGAGTTGGGAATGTTGTCCGAAATCTGTGCGTTGGATCGTTACGTGTGAGCCTTCACGGGGCCCGCATCTCTTTGCCTTCAACTCTCTGCCTCTTCTCTTCGGCCCCGGCTCGCCCCGTCGGGGGGTGAAGTCGAGGCAGACCGGCACCAGCAGCAAGGGAGCAAGCATGGCCACTCGTGCCGTCGTCCGTGGCAGTGCCGACCGCACTCGCTCGGCCCGCCCGAACAACCTTGAGGCGGACCGCGACCTTGTCGGCATGTACCTCGACGAGATCGCCCGGACGCCTCTGCTCGATGCCGCCGAGGAGGTCGAGCTCTCGCTGCGCATCGAGGCGGGTGTCTACGCCCAGCACCTGCTGGACGAGGACGCCATTCCCGAGAGCACCACGCGCGAGGAGCTGGAGGCGATAGCCGATGACGCCGAGCGCGCGAAGGACGTCTTCATCCGCTCGAACCTCCGCCTGGTGGTCGCGGTCGCCCGGCGGTACCCCCGCAGCGGCCTGCCCCTGCTCGACCTGATCCAGGAGGGCAACGCCGGCCTGGTCCGGGCGGTCGAGAAGTTCGACTACGCGAAGGGGTTCAAGTTCTCCACCTACGCGACCTGGTGGATCCGCCAGGCGATCACCCGCTCGATCGCCGACCAGTCGCGCACCATCCGACTGCCCGTCCACCTGGTCGAGGAGCTCGGCCGGATCCGCCGGGTGCAGCGCGAGAAGGCCAAGGAGCTGGGCCGCGAGCCCGAGCCCGCCGAGATCGCGGCCGAACTCGACACCACCGAGGACCGGATCAAGGACGTGCTCGACTGGGCCCGTGACCCGGTCAGCCTCAACATGTCCGTGGACGACGAGGGCGAGACCCAGTTCGGTGACCTGGTCGAGGACACCGGGGCGGTCTCCCCGGAGGACGCCGTGATGGTCATGCTCCGCCGTGAGGAGCTGGATGACCTGATCGGCCGGCTGGACGACCGGACGGCCTCCATCATCCGCTCCCGGTACGGGATGGAGGACGGCCGTGAGCGCACGCTGACCGAGGTGGGCAAGCAGCATGGGCTCACCCGGGAGCGGATCCGCCAGATCGAGAAGCACGCGCTCGCCGAGCTGAAGAAGATCGCCGACCACGCGGGGTTCGAGGCCGCCTGACCTTAGCGCCCTCGGGGCCCTGGTCCGATACCGACCGGACCGGGGCCCCGCGCTGTCCGCGGCCGCCGGCGCCGTGCCGCCTACGCTGGATGCAGTTGAGAAGGAACGGAGCAGAGATGGCCGAGCAGGAAGAACCGACCCGGCCGAAGGCGAAGCTGGTCTTCGGCGACCCGCTGGACCGGCAGACGCGGGACGACACCGACCGGGGCTGGGGCGAGCGCCCGGAGGCGGCGGAGCTCGGTGGGCGCGGGCTGGACTGGTATCTGAGCCAGCGGCCGCCGCACCACGGCGACTGATCGCCCGGTCCCGCCCGGTGTCACCGGGCGCCGCGCTACTGAGCCGCCGGGAGTCTCAGCCGCTGGGCGGCGCCGCCCCGGTGCAGTGTGGGGTGGTCGCGGCCGTGGCCGGGGCGGCGGGCGATGACGGGCCGGGCCGCAGTGGCCCGGCGGTGAGCGCGGTGGCGGCGGCCAGCAGCCCGGTCACCACCACCCCGGGCCGGTGCCGGACGGCCTGCTGGAGCCGGTGCCGTCCACCACCCCTGCGGCGGATCGGCGGGAAGGGCGGTACGGCGCGCCGGGGCGGCACGGCCGAGGACATGGCCGTTGTCGTGGTGGCGGTGGGGTGGGAGTGCAGTCGGTGGTGTTCCAGGTAGGTCGTCATGCGCATCAGGGTGCGCGCACCGCACCTGTCGGGGAATCCCCCCGCGGATTCCTGTGGAAAACCCGGCCCTGTGGACAACCCACTTCACTCACAGGAGTGGTGCGGTCATACGAAAGGCCCGGAGTTCGTCTCCGAACCCGGGCCTTTCGCGCGAATGTCGCGGACGGCGGTGCCGTGCCGTGTCAGCTCGCGGTGCTGGTGCTCGCCGCGGCGGCCGAGGGGGCCGGAGCCGACGTGGACGACGAAGTACCGGACGACGAAGCGCCGGACGACGAGGTCGAGGACGACGAGGAGCTCACGGAGCTGCTCGAAGCGGAGCGGCTGTCGGTGCGGTAGAAGCCGGAGCCCTTGAAGACCACGCCCACGGCCGAGAAGACCTTGCGGAGCTTTCCCTGGCAGTCGGGGCACGTGGTCAGCGCCTCGTCGGTGAACTTCTGCACCGCCTCCAGGCCGTTGCCGCACTCGGTGCACTGGTACTGGTACGTGGGCACTTGTCTTCCTCCTGGCACTCTCGCCTGATGAGTGCTAACGACGGTCAATGATGCGGCATTCCGCTGGATCAGTCCAGCGTCGCCGGGTGTGAGATGTCCCCGCCCCGGCCCCCGGCCCCGGAGCGGGGAACCGGTCTCAGCCCTTGGACGCCCCGGCCAGCCGCACCTGGGCCCCGCCCTGTGCCACGACGCGGCCGCTCTCGCCGGGAGCGTCCAGCAGGCGGCGCAGCGAGACCAGCGCGACCAGGCCGAGCCCGGCTCCGATGACGGGCACCACGAAGCCGGCCCAGGCGCCGTGCGAGTCCACCAGCATCCCGGCCACGATCGAACCCGCGGCCAGGCCGAGCCCGATGGCGCCGGTCAGCCAGGTGAACGCCTCGGTCTTGGCACCGTCCGAGACCAGCGTCTCGACCAGGGTGTAGCCGCTGATCAGGGTCGGTGCGATGGCCAGACCGCAGCACAGCCCGGCGATCGACAGCGCGACCAGGTTGGGCATGGCCCAGAGGGTCGAGCAGCCCAGCACCAGCAGCGTGTAGCTGCCGAGCATCCGCTGCTTGACCGAGCGCCGCCAGGAGATCATTCCGTACAGCACACCGGCCAGCATGCTGCCGCCGGCGAAGATGCCGTACACCACGCCGTTGAGGTCGGGCTGCCCCTCGGCCCTGGCGAAGGCGGCCACCGAGACCGTCATGGCGCCGAAGACGGAGCCGACGCCCAGGAAGGAGCCGGCCAGCAGCCGGACGCCGGGCGAGGAGAGCGCCGACACCTGCGCGGCGCCGGGCACGTACGGGTGCAGCGCGGGCGCGGTACGGCGCTGCGCGGCGAAGGCCAGGCCGCCCACCACGGTCAGCGCGGCCTCGGTGATCAGCGCCACCGAGGGCGAGGCCAGGGCGGTGATGCCGGTGGCCAGCACCGGGCCGATCGCGAAGGTGAACTCGTCGGTCACCGACTCGAAGGCGAACGCGGTGTTCAGGGTCCGGGGCGAGTCGGAGAGCTTGGCGACCCAGCGGGCCCGGACCATCGCGCCGATCTGCGGCACGCTGGCGCCGGCCGCACCGGCGGACACGAAGAGCGTCCAGGTCGGCGCGTGGCCCAGCGCCAGCGCGATCAGCGCGCCCACCGAGACCGCGTGCACCACGACGGTGGGCACCAGCACGGTGGCCTGGCCGTACCGGTCGGACAGCCGGCCGGTCTGCGGTCCGATCAGCGCCTGGGTCGCGGCGGCGAACGCCACCACCAGACCTGCCGTGCCGTACGAGCCGTAGGCGCTCTGGATGAGCAGGACGATGCCCGCGCTGAGCATCGCGTAGGGGAGTCGGGCCGCGAAGGCGGGGACCAGGAAGGTCCAGGCTCCGGGGGTGCGGAGCAGGGTCCCGTAGCCGACGCGGGTAGGGGTGGGCTCTGCGACCGTTCGGCGCGCCGTCACGGTCGGTCCTTCCTGCTGTCTGGTAGCACCGACCGGGAAACGGGGGTGGCCCGGCAGCGCCGAGAGTCGTCCTCTCATGCGTTGACCGGGGTAGATACCGGGGGTCCACCTCGGCCGGTGCGGCTCAGCAGCGGGCCGGCAGCGGAGGGACCACGGCCGCCGAGCGGTCGCGCCAACTCTGCATCAGACAGATGTAGCGGATTTTCGGTGATGAAAACAGATGAGTTGGTCCATAGTACGCACTTCGGACCCGTTCCGCCCGGTCAACGCAAGGTGAACGCCGCGGAAAAGCACCGAACCTAGCGTCCGTTGAGCCATCCGGCAAGCTTTCCGCCCTGGTCGACCGCCCGCAGTCTGCGCTCCGCGGCCTCGCTGACCTCCTCGGTGGTGACCACCAGCAGTTCGTCCTGGGCCCGCAGCACGGTGGTCTTGTCGGGGACGAAGCTGCTGTCGTCGCGGACCACCAGGGTGACCGCCGACCCGGCGGGGAGCCGCAGCTCGCCCACCTCGACGCCGGACATCTTCGACTCCCCGGAGAGCGCGACGGAGAGCAGCCGGCCGTGCAGGTGCTCCAGCGGCGCGGACTCGATGTCCAGGTCCTGGCCCAGCGAGCCGTCGGAGATCCGCAGGTGGCGGGCGACCAGTGGCAGGGTCGGGCCCTGGAGCAGGGTGAAGACCACGACCAGGATGAAGACGATGTTGAAGACCTGCTGTGCCTGCGGCACCTCGGCGACCAGCGGGATGGTCGCCAGCACGATGGGTACCGCGCCGCGCAGCCCGGCCCAGCTCAGCAGGGCCTGCTCGCGCCAGGGCAGCCGGAACGGCGTCAGGGTGGCGAAGACCGAGGCGGGTCTGGCGACGAAGACCAGCACCGCGCCTATCACCAGCGCGGGGACGACCGCCGAGCCCATGGTGTCGGGGTTGCAGAGCAGGCCGAGCACCACGAACATGCCTATCTGCCCTATCCAGGCCAGTCCGTCCGCGAAGCCGCGGACGGCGGGGCCGTGCGGCAGCTTGGCGTTGCCGAGGATCACCGAGGCTATGTAGACCGCCAGGAAGCCGGAGCCGTGCAGCAGCGCGCCGCCCGCGTAGGCCAGGACCGCCAGCGACATCACGGCGATCGGGTAGAGGCCGGAGGAGGGCAGTGCGACGTGCTTGACCGCGTACGCGCCCAGCTTGCCGACGACCAGGCCGACGACGGCGCCGATGGCCAGCTCGGCGATGATCGTGCCGACCAGTGCGTACCAGGAGTCCATCGGCCCGGTGGTGGCGAAGGCGACCACCAGGATCACCACGGGGGCGTCGTTGAAGCCGGACTCGGCCTCCAGCAGGCCGGTCAGCCGGGCCGGCAGCGGCACCATCCGCAGCACCGAGAAGACCGCCGCGGCGTCGGTGGAGGAGACGATCGCGCCGAGCAGCAGCGAGACCCGCCAGTCGAAACCGGCCAGCCAGTGCGCGCCCGCGGCGGTGACGAAGACGCTGACCGCCACACCGACGGTGGCCAGTACCGAGGCGGCCGGCATGACCGGCTTGATCGCCTTCCAGCTGGTTTTGAGGCCGCCTTCGGCGAGGATCACCACCAGGGCCGCATAGCCGAGGACCTGGGTGAGTTCGGCGTTGTTGAAGCTGACTCCGAGGCCGTTCTGGCCCAGCGCGACACCGATCCCCAGGTAGATCAGCAGGCTGGGCAGCCCTGATCGGGTGGAGAGTCGCACGGCCACCACCGCGAACAGGAGGATCACGGAGAACTCGAGCAGGAAGCGGTTCAGGTGGTCGACAGTCACGCAGTGGCACCTCGGCACGTCAAAGGGGCGGTCGGGGGCAGGCGAGTATGGCCGGAAACGAATGGCTCGTTCGGCGACTTGTTACTCAGTCTAACATTTTACCTGCTCTTTGATTGTCGACCTCCGCCCATCGAGACCGGATAGGGTCCACCTCGGCCGACCGTGGACGTCCCCGGTGCATGTCCGCCAGCCGAGTCGCCCTAATGTGGTGACCTGTCACGGCCGTAAACGCAACCCCAGCCAAGGACCCAGATGCCCCGCTCGAAGAAGTTCCGGCGCGCCCGTCTGATCGTGCTCGTGCTGGTCGTGCTGCTCGTGGCCGCAGTCGGTGGCGGCGGTTACTGGGCGGTGAGCGCCGTCCGTGCCTCCTTCCCCGACGTCGACGGCAGCGTCTCGGTGGCCGGCATGTCCGCGCCGGTCGACGTCAAGCGCGACGCCAACGGCATTCCGCAGCTGTACGCCGACACCCCCGAGGACCTGTTCCGCGCCCAGGGCTACGTCCAGGCCCAGGACCGGTTCTGGGAGATGGACGTCCGGCGTCACATCACCTCGGGCCGGCTCTCCGAGATGTTCGGTTCCGGCCAGGTCGAGAACGACACCTTCCTGCGCACCATGGGCTGGCGCCAGGTCGCGCAGCAGGAGTACGACACCCAGCTCTCCGCCGACACCAAGAAGTACCTGAAGGCCTACGCGGACGGCGTGAACGCCTGGCTCGGCCAGCACCCCGGCGGCCAGAGCGCCTCGCTGGAGTACACCCTGCTCGGCACGGTCAACAGCGGCTACAAGCCCGAGCCGTGGGACCCGGTGGACTCGGTGGCCTGGCTGAAGGCGATGGCCTGGAACCTCTCCGGCAACATGCAGGAGGAGATCGACCGCTCGCTGCTCTCCCAGGACTTCACGCAGGACCAGATCGCCCAGCTCTACCCGGACTACCCGTACGACCGCAACGGCACCATCGTGAAGACCGGGAAGGTCGGCAAGGACGGCAACTACGTCCCCGCCGACGGCTCCACCGCCCCGGCCGGTACCGCCGCCGCGACCGCCCAGGGCCGGGCCGCCACCGAGTCGCTGTTCACTGACATCTCCGGCAAGATGGCCGGGCTGCCGCAGCTGCTCGGTCCGCAGGGCCAGGGCATCGGCTCCAACTCCTGGGTGGTCAGCGGCGATCACACCACCACCGGCAAGCCGATGCTCGCCAACGACCCGCACCTCGGCCCCGGTCTGCCCTCCGTCTGGTACCAGATGGGCCTGCACTGCCGGACCGTCAGCGCCAAGTGCGCCTACGACACCTCGGGCTTCACCTTCGCCGGCATGCCCGGTGTGGTGATCGGCCACAACCAGAAGATCTCCTGGGGCTTCACCAACCTCGGCGCCGATGTCCAGGACCTCTACCTGGAGAAGATCACCGGCCCCGACAGCTACCTGGTCGACGGCCAGCAGGTGAAGTTCCAGACCCGCAAGGAGACCATCAAGGTCGCCGGCGGAGCCGACCGGACCATCACCGTCCGCACCACCAACCGCGGCCCGCTCATCTCGGACCAGAGTTCCGAGGAGCAGACCGTCGGCAAGTACGCCCCCGCGGGCAACTCCGCCCCGGACCGCGCCCAGGGCTACGGCGTGGCACTCCAGTGGACCGCCCTCATCCCGGGCAAGACCATGGACGCCGTGTTCATGCTGGACCGCGCCACCAACTGGACCGAGTTCCGCGCCGCCGCCGCCGACTTCGCGGTCCCCGCGCAGAACCTGATCTACGCCGACACCGCGGGCAACATCGGCTACCAGGCGCCGGGCATGATCCCGCAGCGCACCAAGGGCGACGGCACCTACCCGGCGCCCGGCTGGGACTCCAGCTACGGCTGGCAGAAGGACTTCGTGCCCTTCAACTCCCTGCCGTACAGCTTCAACCCCAAGAGCGGCTACATCGTCACCGCCAACCAGGCCGTGGTCGACCCGTCGTACCAGTACCTGCTCACCAAGGACTGGGAGTACGGCACCCGGGCCAAGCAGATCACCGATCTGATCGAGGGCAAGCTGAAGAACGGCGGCAAGATCTCGCTGGACGACATGCAGTCGATGCAGCTGGACAACACCAACGTGATGGCACAGACGCTGGTCCCGCTGCTGCTCAAGGTCAACATCACCGACCCGTACGTGCGTGAGGCGCAGGACCTGCTGAAGAGCTGGAACTACCGCCAGGACGCCGACTCCGCCGCCGCCGCGTACTACAACGGCGTCTGGCGCCAGCTGCTCGCCCTCGCCTTCGGCCAGAAGTTCCCGGCCGACCTGCGGGCCAAGGGCGACTGCCTGCTGGTCCGTCAGAAGAGCAGCACGCTGCCCGACGGCGCGGTCGGCGCCGACACGCGACCGGTCACCGAGTGCGGCACCCGTGACGCGCACTTCGCCCAGCCGGACGGCGGCGACCGCTGGACGGAGGTGGTCCGGCAGCAGCTCGCCAATCCCAAGAGCCCGTGGTGGGACTACGTCGACTCCAACCACGTCCAGCAGCACGGCCTGAACAACCTGCTCGCCGAGGCCCTCAAGGACGCCCGCCAGGACCTCACCGCGCAGATGGGCAAGGACATCAAGACCTGGAACTGGGGCCGGCTGCACTCGCTGACCCTCAAGGAGCAGACGCTCGGCACCGACGACTCCTCGATCGCCTCCGGGCTGGTCCACCAGCTGCTCAACCGCGGCCCGTACCAGCTCTCCGGCGGCAGCGCGGCGGTCAACGCCTCCGGGTGGAACGCGGCGGCGGGGTACGACGTGGACTGGATCCCCTCGATGCGGATGGTCGTCGACCTCAGCGACTTCAACGCCTCCCGCTGGATCACCGTCGGCGGCGCCTCGGGCCACGCCTTCCACGCCAACTACAACGACCAGACCTCCCTGTGGGCCGGCGGCAACCTCCTGCCCTGGGCCTGGTCGGCGGACGCGGTGGAGAAGGCCACCAAGCACAAGCTGGTCCTCAGCGCGCAGTGAGCCCGAAGGGGTAGCACTCAGGGCGCGGGGAACCGTGCGACCGGCCTCCACGGAGGTGCACGGCCGCGCAGGGTCCCCGCGCCCTCGCACGTCCGTGTCGGCCCTGTGCCCTCCGAGCCGCTCAGTGAGGGCCGAAGCGGTGCAGCCCGCCGGGCGTGACCACCGCGTGGACCGGGTGGTCGTGGGGCTCGGCGGGGACGGCGTCGAGGAGTTCGGCGTCGTACAGCAGGGTGGCCAGCAGTGGGTGCGCCCGGGCGCGGGCCAGCCGGGCCAGCACCCGGTCGTACGAGCCGCCACCGCGGCCGAGGCGCAGGCCGCGCCGGTCCACCGCGAGCCCGGGCAGCAGCACCAGCTCGGCGCCGCAGACCGCCTCCGGGCCGAGCCGCCGCCCGGTCGGCTCCAGCAGCCCGCGCCCGGCGGGGGCCAGTTCCCCGGGGCCCCGGTACTCGGCCCAGTCCAGGTCGTTGTCGGGGAGCAGGACCGGAAGCAGCACCCTCACTCCCCGCGCCCGCAGGGCCTCCAGCAGCGGCCGGGTCCCGGGCTCCGCGCCGACCGAGACGTACGCGGCGACGGTCTGCCCCGGTTCGGCCAGCTCCACGGCGTGTCCGGACAGCGCCGCAGCGGCGGTTTCCCGCCATTCGGGCGACAGTGCACGCCGGTCCGCGAGCAACCGTGACCTCAGCCCGGCCTTCTCGTTGTGCAATGGATCCTCCTGGGTTCCGCTCCCGCCGACGCCACGGGTCCGTCCCGTGCCGGCCGGCGTTCAGAGCCTGACATGCGGAAGGCGATGGATGTCCACCCAGCTGCTGGCCGGCGCCCTGGCCGGGCTGAGCGCCACCGGGCTGGCCACGGCCGTGCTGTCCGGTACGCGGCTGCGTCGGCTCGCCACGTGCTCCGCCGAGCGGGAGTCCCGGCTGCGTCAGCGGATCGCCGAGCTGGAGGCCGAGCGGGACGAACTGCGGCGCACCGCCTCCCGCGACCCGCAGACCGGGGTCTGGAACTACCGCCACCTCCAGCTCACCCTGGACCGTGAGGTGGAGCGCTCCCGCAGGTCCGGGACGGACAGCGGCCCGCGCCGGCTGGCGCTGCTGATGGTGGAGATCTCGGGCTTCGAGGCGGTGGTCGCCCGGCACGGGCGACGCCGGGCCAACGCCGTGCTGCGCGATCTGGCCCAGCGGCTGAGCGTGGAGATCCGCCGCTCGGACACCCTGGGCCGGTACGGCGGCGAGGAGTTCCTGGTGGTCCTGCCGGACACCGGCGCCGAGGGCGCGGCCCACGTCGCCGAGCGGCTCTGCTGGTCGGTGCGCCGGCACCAGCTGCTGGACTGGTCGCCCGCGGGCCCGCAGCCGCGGAGGCCGCCCGGCGGCAACGGTCTGACCGCCGCCGTCGGTGTCGCGGTGCTGCCCGCCGACGGTGTGCACCCAGCCGTCCTGCTGCGCGCCGCCGACCGCGCGCTGGCCCGTGCCCGCAGCGCCGGGGGCGACTGCTGGCGCACCGCGGACCAGCCCGACCGTATCGGGGACGAGAGCCCCGTCAGCCACACGAGACCCGCCGATCCCGCGCACCGCACCAGTCCCGTGCGGCACTCGCACCCAACTGTCCTCACCCGCAGCACGGGTGGCGGCAGACCCGCGACATCCACGGATCAACCGGAAGATACGAATATTCGGCGCGAAAGCTCTGAAAACACCGGTAATCTGGCGCCCTGCACCGAAGAGGCGGCCCCGCTCACCTCCATCGGTGCCGCCCGCACCACTGCCGCCACAGCCGCCGCCCACGACGGGATCCGAAGGTGATCTCGGGTTTCACGGTCGGTTAACCCGGATCTCAGTTCAGCGGAACCCTGCCTTAGTAAGGTCAACGCCATGACGAAGACGCACCCCCGTATGCCCGTCACGAAGGCGGTTGTACCTGCCGCCGGGTTGGGGACCCGCTTTCTGCCGGCCACCAAGGCGACGCCGAAGGAGATGCTGCCGGTCGTCGACAAGCCGGCCATCCAGTACGTCGTCGAGGAGGCCGCCGCCGCGGGGCTCTCCGACATACTGATGGTCACCGGACGCAACAAGCGCGCCCTGGAGGACCACTTCGACCGGGCGTACGAGCTGGAGGAGCTGCTCGCCCGCAAGGGCGACCGGGACAAGCTCAAGCGCGTCCAGGAGTCCGCCCGTCTGGCCAACATGCACTACGTCCGCCAGGGCGACCCCAAGGGCCTCGGCCACGCGGTCTCGGTCGCCGAACAGCACGTCGCGGGCCAGCCGTTCGCCGTTCTGCTCGGTGACGACCTGATCGACCCGCGCGACCCGCTGCTGTCCCGGATGATCGAGGTGCAGCAGGAGCTCGGGGGCTCGGTGGTGGCGCTGATGGAGGTCGACCCCTCGCAGATCCACCTCTACGGCTGCGCCGCCGTGAAGCCCAACGGCCTCGGCGACGACGTGTTCAGGGTCACCGACCTGGTGGAGAAGCCGGACACCGCCGACGCACCGTCCAACTACGCGGTGATCGGGCGCTACATCCTCGACCCGGCGGTCTTCGACGTGCTGCGCGACACCGAGCCCGGACGGGGCGGCGAGATCCAGCTGACCGACGCGCTGCGCGAGCTGGCCCAGCGGGACGAGTCCACCGGCGGACCGGTGCACGGTGTGATCTTCAAGGGCCGTCGTTACGACACCGGCGACCGCGCCGACTACCTTCGCGCTATCGTCCGACTTGCGTGTGAGCGCGAGGACCTGGGCGCGGAGTTCCGTTCCTGGCTCAGGGAGTTCGTGGCCACCGAGATGCAGGACTGAGCCGCGGCCGACCGGCCGCTGGAGCGCGACCGAGCTGCGGAGAAGGCGAGCGTGAGGCGATGACCGGGACGAACGACCCCTGCTGCGAAGAGAGTTCGACCCCGGCCCCGCCCCGGATGTGGACGGTCGACGAGCATCTCGCCGACATCCTCGGGCAGATCGCGCCGCTCCCGCCGATCGAACTCCAGCTGCTGGACGCCCAGGGCTGCACCCTCGCCGAGGACGTGGTCGCCGCAACCGACCTGCCGCCCTTCGACAACAGCTCGATGGACGGCTACGCGCTGCGCACCGCGGACACCGCCGGAGCCACCAGGACGTACCCCTCGGTGCTCACCGTGGTCGGCGACATCGCGGCCGGCGCGGGCGAACTGCCCAAGGTCGGCCCGGGGCAGGCGGCCCGGATCATGACCGGAGCCCCGATGCCCCCCGGCGCCGAGGCGGTCGCCCCGGTCGAGTGGACCGACGGCGGCACCGGCACCGGGCAGGCCGTCGACAGCATGGGCGCCGCGGTCGAGAGCGAGGAGGTGCGCGTCCTGCGTCCGGTCGACGAGGGCGCGTACATCCGCCGCCGCGGCAGCGACATCACCGCCGGAGACCGGGTGCTCCCGGCGGGCACCGTGCTCGGCCCGACCCAGCTCGGCCTGCTGGCCGCCATCGGCCGCGGCACCGTCCGGGTCCGGCCCCGGCCGCGCGTGGTGGTGCTCTCCACCGGCAGCGAACTGGTCCAGCCCGGCGAGCGGGTGGGCCCCGGGCAGATCTCCGACTCCAACAGCTTCACCCTCACCGCCGCCGCCCGGGACGCGGGCGCCATCGCCTACCGGGTCGGCGGCGTCCCGGACGACACCGCCACGCTGCGCTCCGTCCTGGAGGACCAGCTGGGCCGGGCCGACCTGATCATCACCAGCGGCGGGGTCAGCGTCGGCGCGTACGACGTGGTCAAGGAGGCCCTCCGGACGGTCGAGGGCGGCGAGGGCGCCGGGGTCGACTTCCGCCGCCTGAAGATGCAGCCCGGCAAGCCCCAGGGCTTCGGCCGGATCGGCGCGGGCGCCGGCGTGCCGCTGCTGGCGCTGCCCGGCAACCCGGTCAGCGCGTACATCTCCTTCGAGCTCTTCGTCCGCCCGGCGATCCGCACCATGCTGGGCGCCACCGGCGTCCACCGCCCGGTGGTCCGGGCCGTCTGCGCGGACGAGCTGCGCTCCCCGGCCGGGCGGCGGCAGTACCTGCGCGGCTGGTACCAGAACGGCGAGGTGCGCCCCGTCGGCGGCGAGAGCTCGCACCTGGTCGGCGCGCTCGCCAGGGCCAACTGCCTGATCGCCGTCCCCGAGGAGGTCACCTCGCTGACCGCGGGCAGCACCGTGGATGTGGTCCTTCTCACGGACTGAGCAGGCCGGGGAGGTACGGTAGCGCGGTATTCGTACCCGCGGCGCGGTATTCGCGCCGCGGGCCCTGGCCGTACCCCTGGAGTTTCCCCGTGACCGCACCCTCCGGAGAGCATTCCGGCGACCGTCTCACACACGTCGATGACACCGGCGCCGCCCGCATGGTCGACGTCTCCGAGAAGGCGACCACCGTACGGACGGCCGTGGCCGCCGGACGGGTGCGGGTGGCCCCACGGGTGATCGAACTGCTGCGGGGCGAGGGCGTGCCCAAGGGCGACGCGCTGGCCGTGGCGCGGATCGCCGGGATCATGGGAGCCAAGCGGACCCCCGACCTGGTCCCGCTCTGCCACCCGATCGCCATCTCCGGCGTCAAGGTCGACCTGACCGTCGCCGACGAGGCCGTCGAGATCACCGCGACCGTGAAGACCGCCGACCGGACCGGCGTCGAGATGGAGGCCCTCACCGCGGTCGCGGTGGCCGGCCTCACCGTGATCGACATGGTCAAGGCGGTCGACAAGGGCGCCGCGATCGAGGACGTCCGGGTGGTCAGCAAGACCGGCGGCAAGAGCGGCGACTGGTACGCCCCGGAGGCCTCGCGATGAGGGCACTGGCGGTCACCGTCTCCAACCGGGCCTCGGCCGGGGTGTACGAGGACCGGGGCGGCCCGCTGCTGGTCGCCGGACTGCGGCGGATGGGCTTCGAGGCGGACGGCCCGCGGGTCGTCCCGGACGGCGACCCGGTCGAGGCCGTACTGCGCGAGGCCGTCGCCGCCGGCTACGACGTCGTCCTCACCACCGGCGGCACCGGGATCTCGCCGATGGACCTCACCCCCGAGATGACCGCCCGGGTCATCGACCGTCAGATCCCCGGCATCGCCGAGTCGATCCGGGCCTACGGACGCGAGAAGGTGCCCACCTCGGCGCTCTCCCGGGGCCTGGCGGGCCTGGCCGGGCGCACCCTGATCGTCAACCTGCCCGGCTCCACCGGCGGCGTCAGGGACGGCCTGGCGGTACTGGAACCGCTGCTCGCCCACGCCGTGGACCAGCTCGGCGGCGGCGACCACCCCGCGCCGGCCGCGGGCGGCGACCGGCCCGCCCGGCCCGCCGCGGGCGAGGACGGCACTCCCGGGTCCGCCGCTGCCGAGGGAGGCGCGAACTGAACAGCGGCTGGCAGGTCGAGCTGCGCGCGGGCGAGGTCACGCTGCGCCCGATCAGGGTCCGTGACCAGCGCGCCTGGCAGGAGGTCAGCCGGCGGAACCGGGACTGGCTGCG
This sequence comes from Kitasatospora sp. HPM-01-4, assembly GCF_051374625.1. NCBI lineage: Bacteria > Bacillati > Actinomycetota > Actinomycetes > Kitasatosporales > Streptomycetaceae > Kitasatospora > Kitasatospora sp. HPM-01-4. Next base: position 5,052,699 of record NZ_JBPQGP010000005.1, read on the forward strand.
CCGCTGGGAGGCGACCGTCCCGCCCGCGCAGCCCCTCAGGGCGGCCGGCCCCCGGCCGACGTACCGGCAGATGGTCCGCTATCTGCGCGGCGAGGCGGCGGCCGGGCGGATCCTGCCCTTCGTGGTGCTCTACCGGGGCGAACTGGTGGGGCAGCTGACGGTCGGCAGCATCACCTGGGGTTCGATGTGCTCGGCCAACGTCGGCTACTGGATCGACGAGGCGGTGGCCGGCCGGGGGATCATGCCGACCGCGGTCGCGCTTTCCGTGGACTATTGCTTCGGGGTTCTCGGCCTGCACCGGATCGAGGTCTGCATCCGGCCGGAGAACGGTCCGAGCCGCCGGGTCGTCGAAAAGCTCGGCTTCCGCTCGGAGGGAATGCGTCCACGATATCTGCACATCGACGGTGACTGGCGGGACCACCTGGTCTATGCGCTGACCGCCGAAGAGGTGCCGGAGGGCCTGCTCAACCGCTGGCGTGCGGTCAGTTACCGAGGTCACCACGGTAATTGAATATATGTTCGATTAGAAGATATCGATATGGCATCGCCACGCCCGCGAGTGGTCACAAATACCGGCAAAATAGTCGGAGAATCAGCTTGATCACACGACACGCCGCGCCAAATTGCTGCAGTGCCTTCGCCGACCCCCGTACCGTGTGAAAGGTGAGCAGCAGCGGCCTTATCTACGCAGTCATCGTAGGGGCCTGGGCTGCCTATCTGGTGCCGATGTGGCTCCGCAGGCAGGACGAACTCAACGAGGCTCGTCCTACGGAACGCTTCAGTACCGCGATCCGCCTGCTGGCCGGCCGTTCGGCGCTGGAGCGGCGGGCGGCCCGGTCCCTCGGTGACGATGACGACAGTCCGGCTTCGGAGCCGGTCCCCGGTACGGGGTCGGTGGACTCTTCGGAGTCCGCCGACGGGGGCGACTCGGACGTCCCCTCCCAGGCGGCCCAGGGGGCGCCGCACCGGGGGGCGCAGGAGTACCCCGGTGAGCGGCGGGCCCAGTTGCTGGCCCGGCGGCGGCGGATGGTCACCACGCTCTTCCTCGCCTTTGCGGCGGGCGCGGTGATCGCCGCGGTGGCGGGCGTGGCCTTCCTCTGGGTCCCGGCCGTCCCGGCGGCCCTCCTGACCTTCTACATCGGCTACCTCAGGCGGCTTGAGCGCCAGCGGTACGAGGTCAAGCTGGACCGCGCCCGTGCCGCCCAGGCCGCCGAGCGCCTCCGTGAGCGGGAGCGGGCCCGTGCGGGCCGTTCCGAGGCCGAGGAGGGGGACGGCTCGTTCCCTACCGAGCGGGGGGCTGAGCCGGCCACCGAGCGTGTGGACGGGCCGGCGGCGGAGCACGGGGCGGAGCGGCCGGCGGGCCGGGCGGGGGAGCGGACCCCCGAGCGCCCCGCCGACTCCGGGCGCCCGCGTCTGCGGGTGGCCGGGGCGGGGCACCGCGAGCCGGCCGAGAGCTCGGCCGCCGCCCTGGCGGAGGCGACCGACCACGAGGAGTGGGTGGACGGCATGCGGGAGAACGGTGCCGCGGGGCCGGAGTCCTGGGAGCCCGTCCCGGTCCCGCTGCCGACGTACGTCACCGCCCCGGTCGCCCCCCGGGTCACCCGGGGCCTCGACCTCAACGCACGCGACGCCTGGGACTCCGGCCGCTCCGCCGAGCCCCGCAGGACCCCTCTCTTCGACCAGTACGCCGAGGCCGCCCCGGCCGCGCCCGAGGTGGAGTACCTCACCCGCCCCCGGGCCGCCAACGAGTAGCCCGCCCCGTCTCCACTGCGCCCCGCCGCCGGTCAGCGACCTGCGGCGGGGCGTCCTGCTGTCAGGGGGGTGGTCACGAGCCCCCTCGAAAAGGTGCTAGAGTTCTTTCTCGTTGGGGCTGTGGCGCAGTCCGGTAGCGCACCTCGTTCGCATCGAGGGGGTCAGGGGTTCGAATCCCCTCAGCTCCACCCAACACGAAGGCCCTCCCGGGATCATCCGGGAGGGCCTTCGAGCGTCTGTGGGCAATTGGTGCCCGGGGGCCCCTGGCTGTCGTGGGATCAGCCAGGGGGCGGGGCCGGTCAGTTCAGGCGGGCCAGGTAGCCGTTGTCGACCAGCCAGAGGACGTTGAGGCGGGTCGGGGCGCTGGGGACGAGGGCGGCGTCGAGCTGGTACTGGAGGCCGTAGCCGGGCTGGCCGAACCAGGGGGCGATCGGTCCGGCGTGGACGGCGAAGGGCTTGAGGACGCGGTAGTCGTGGTAGTTGCAGGCGGCCGCGGGGTTGCCGTCGAGGCTCTGCGGAGGAATGGAGCGGGCGGCGTAGGGGAGGCCCTCGGGGGCGAGGAAGCCGCCGTACTCGCTGCCGTAGCGGTCGATGGCCTGGCCGGGGAACAGGCTGACGGTGAACTCGACGGGGGTGCCGTCGGGCCGCAGTACGTAGCCGTCGGAGGGCGGGTAGACCCAGCCGGGCGAACCGGAGTTGGCGGTGGGGCTGTAGTAGGTGGCGAGGAACTTCTCCTCGGTCAGGCCGCCGGTGCGCCGGTAGCCGATCAGCTCGCGGCCGACCTGGCCGGTCCTGGGCAGGTCCTGGGGGCCGAGTCGGGGGTCGCCGCCGTGGAAGTCGGCCGAGCACTCGTCCGCCGGATTCACCGGGCGGGTGGCCGCGGCGTGGGCGGCCGTCGTGTGGGCGGCAGCGGGACCGGCGGCGGGGCCGGTGGCGGCCGCGGCCGGTACGGCGGGGGCGAGGAGTGCGGCGGCCGCGAGGATCGGCGCTAGGAACGGGCGAAGGCGCACGTCGTCTCCGTGGTGGGAGGAAGGGTGGGCCCGGAGAGCGGATGGTCACCCTCCGTGCCCAGGTCGTCGCATAGGCAATCGGATCGGATGACGATCCGTCAATCGAACGGTCCCGCAGTGCTAAGCGGAGGGCCGGATTTCGGCCAACCGCCCGGAGAACGCGGCGGGCCCGGAGCCGTCGGTACGGCTCCGGGCCCGCGGTGGGTCGGCTCGGGTCAGCTGTGCGGACCGTGGGGCCGGGTGAGCCGGCTGCCGTGCGGGTGGCGGGTCAGTTTGTAACCCCCGACGCCGGCCAGGGCGGCCAGGGCGCCACCGCCGAGGGTCCAGAACCACCGGGTGTTCCAGCCGGAGAACAGGTTGGAGTACCAGTGCGTCTTCGCCGCGACCGGTGCGGCGGCCCGGGTGGCTCCCGAGCCGTCCGCCGCCGCGGTCGGTGCGGCGGAGGCGCCGGCGGCGGCCGATCCCGCGTTGACCGGGGGCGCCAGCGGCGCCTTCAGCTCGCCGCCCTCGGGCTGGGCGTCGTCCGGCCCGCCCTTGGCGGCGATGTGCAGCTTGACCTGGGCCGCGAGGCCGAGGTCCTGCTGGTCCACGTCGCTGGTGGTGAGCCGGATGTAGTAAGTCCCCGGCAGCGGGTCGCCTGACCAGGGCTCGGCCCAGGAGCGGATCTGCCGCAGCGTGCAACTGACCGAGAGCGAGGCGTCCTTGGGCGCCGCCGTCGCGTTCTGCGGCCCCGCGGTGCAGGACTGGCGGCGGCGCAGCCCGTCGAAGAGCTCCACCGTCCAGGTCTGCGGCGAGTGCCGGTCCATGCTGGGGGGCAGGGCGACGGTCACCTGCACGGTGTCGGTCTGCCCCTCGGAGGCGGGGAACGCCCAGTAGAGGTAGTCACCGGTGGAGGCGGCCACATCGGCTTCCTGGCCGGCCGCCAGGGTGGTCGCGGTCAGGAAGGAGCTGCCCGCGGTGGTGGCGGGGGCCTGGCTCCCGCCGGACGGGCTCGCCGAGGGCGAGGCCGCCGAGGCCGCGGGCGCCAGTGCGGGCAGCAGCCCGAGCGCCAGCAGCGCGCCCGCGGTGAGGCGGCGCGGTGCGGTGGTGAGTCCGGTGCGCATCGTCAGTTCTCCTGCCAGACGGCGATCCGCCAGCGTGCCAGCCAGCCGAAGATCAGGCCGGTCAGCAGGCCGGCACCGGTGAGCACCAGCAGCAGCACCCAGCCCCGGCCGAGTCCGGCGGCCGGGCCGTCGGGGGCGGGGGAGGCGGCGGCCACGTCCACGGTCAGCTCCAGCGGCAGGCCGGGGTCGGTGGACACGCCCGGCTGCGGGGCGAAGGAGTTGCTGACGACCAGACAGACCGTGTGGTCGGCGTTGGTGGCGGCCGAGCTGCCGGTCGTGGTGGTCCTGCCGACGGCGTCGGAGGCCGACCAGCGCACGCCGGTCGAGGCGACGTCGGTGCGGCCGCTGCCCGCGTCGGTGCCGCGGACCAGCTCCTGTCCGGTCGGGTCGGTGGCCTGGAGCAGTACGCCGTAGTCACGGGCGACCGCGCGGTCCATCGCGACGCTGACCGAGGCCCGCAGCTCCTGGCCCGCCTTGACCGGCACCCGGTAGACGCGGTGCTCGGAGAACTTCTCCCGGTCGCTGTAGACGCCGGGGGTCAGCAGCGGTGCGGTCTCGCACTTGTCGGTGCCGGCGGTCTTCGCGGGGGTGATCCGGTAGGTGTCCCCGGACTCCTTGACCAACTGCTTCACCTTGCCGGTGAGCTGCTCACCGGTGCGGACGTCGGTGTAGGTGCCGCCGGTCGCGTTGGCGATGCAGAGCAGCTGCTGGCGGGTCTTGTCGTCGTGGGCCAGGCCGAGGGTGTCGACCACCAGGTGGGTGCCCTGGGCGGCGAGTTCGCGGGCGACGTCGCAGGGGTCGGGTGGGGCGCAGTCGTCCTCGCCGTCCGTGATCAGGACGATCCGGCGGGTGGTGTCGCCGTTGCCGAGGTCCTGGGCGGCCCCGCGCAGCGCGAGCCCGATCGGGGTCCAGCCGGTGGGGCGCAGGGTGGCCACGGCGGTCTTGGCCTCGACCTTGTTGGTCTTGCCGATCGGGAAGAGCTGCTGGGTGTCCTTGCAGCCGATGGTCTTGTCGTTGCCCGGGTAGGTCGCGCCGAGGGTCCGGATGCCGAAGTCGGTCTCGGTCGGCAGCGCGTCGATCACCTCGTCGATGGACTGCTGGGCGACCGAGATCCGGCTCTTGCCCTGGATGTCGGCGGTCCGCATCGAGCCGCTGACGTCGAGGATCAGGTCGACCCGTGGCGCGTCGGAGCTGGTGGGGCTGGTGGGAGTGGTCTCGTCCGCCTGCGCGGGCAGCCCGCTGAGCAGGGCTCCGGCGGATATCGCCAGCGCGGCCAGCAGGCCCAGCGGCCGCCTGACCGGCAATCGTCGTCTCATGGTCGTCACGGGCCGCATCCTATGGATCATCAGTTTGGAAAGACCAATGCCCCATGGGTGCCCGAACTGCCTTGCCGGGGAAGGCCGGAGCGGGCTCGGCCGCCTCGGCGGACCCGGTGCGGCGGAGTGCGGTGCGCGGAGTGCGGTGCGAGGGTGATATCGGACACATCGCGATCATCGGCAAGAAGCATGACAAACGGCCGTCGAGGTCGAGGGGTGCGTCGCCGCGCGGAAGGGCCCTCCCGGCGGGCAGGCCGGGGGAGCGAGGGCGTCCTGCGGCCGGGATTCCGGCCACCGGCTTGGCGTGCGGGGTGTGTTGACGGCGTGTGCGGTGACCTGTCCACAGCCTGTGGGTGGGCCGGTCGAGGGCGATGGGTGTCTCCTGGCCGGCCGCTCGGGCACCGTCCGCGCCGTGGGTCTTGGCGATCCGGCGGGCCGGTCGGCCCGCCGAAGTGCCGCAAAGGCCCCGCCGCGCCGCCGGCTCGCTGTCCGGTCGGTGAGGTTTTATGCGACCATTCGTATAAGCATCCTCCCCGCTCAGAAGGAACCACCGCGTTGACCACCCAGAGTTCCCCCAGCGCGCGTCTGTTCAGACGGAAGCCGATCGACACCCTCATCTCCGAGGCCGGGTCGCCCGAGGGCCTTCCCGCCGGGGCTCCGGAGGAGGGCGGCCGGTCCGGGATCCATCTGCGCCGCTCGATCGGGCTCTGGCAGCTGTCCTCGATCGGCATCGGTGCGACGGTCGGGACCGGGATCTTCTTCGTGCTGAGCGGCGCGGTCCCGCAGGCCGGTCCCGCGGTGATCATCTCCTTCGTGCTGGCGGCGGTCACGGCGGGTCTGACGGCGCTCTGCTACGCCGAGATGGCCTCCGCCATCCCGGTGTCCGGCTCCTCGTACAGCTACGCCTACGCGACGCTCGGCGAGATCGTGGCCTTCGGGGTCGGTGTCTGCCTGCTGCTGGAGTACGGGGTCTCGGCCTCCGCGATCGCGGTGAGCTGGGGGCAGTACCTGAACAAGTTCTTCGATCTGGCCTTCGGCTTCAGGATCCCCGAGTGGATGGCGCAGCCGCCCGGTGACGGCGGGTACTTCAACCTGCCCGCCGTGGTCCTGGTGGCCATGGTGGTCCTCCTGCTGGTGCGTGGGGTCAGCGAGTCGGCCAAGGTCAACGCGGTCATGGTCGGTATCAAGATCGTGATCCTGCTGCTGTTCATCGTGATCGGCCTGACCGGCTTCAACTCCGGCAACCTGAGCCCGTTCATGCCGTTCGGCGTCGGCGGCGTCCAGGTGGCGGCGTCCAGCATCTTCTTCTCGTTCATCGGCCTGGACGCGGTCTCCACGGCCGGCGAGGAGGTCAGGAACCCGCGTCGCACCCTGCCGATGGCGATCATCATCTCGCTGGTCGTGGTCACCATGCTGTACATCGGGGTGGCCATCGCCGCGCTCGGCGCCCAGCCGTGGGGGAAGTTCGACGGCCAGGAGGCCGGGCTCGCCCAGATCCTCCAGGACATCACCGGCCAGAGCTGGCCCGGCCTGATGTTCGCGCTCGGCGCGATCATCTCGATCTTCAGCGTCACCCTGGTGGTGATCTACGGGCAGACCCGGATCCTGTACTCGATGGGCCGCGACGGCATGCTGCCGAAGAAGTTCGCCGAGATCTCCCCGAAGACCGGAACCCCGGTCTGGAACACCCTGGTGGTGGGCGCCGGCGTCGCCGTCCTGGCCGCCTTCGTGCCGCTGGACATCCTGACCGACCTGACCAGCCTGGGCACGCTGGTGGCCTTCTCGGTGGTCTCGGTCGGCGTGATCATCCTGCGCCGTACCCAGCCGCACCTGCCGCGCGGCTTCCGGGTGCCCGGCTACCCGGTGGTCCCGCTGCTCAGCATCGGCTTCTGCGCCTACCTGATCTCCGGGCTGCACCCGGTGACCTACCTGTTCTTCGGGATCGCGCTCGCCCTGGCGGCCGCCTTCTACTTCGGCTTCAGCGTCAAGCACTCCAAGCTCAACCGGGCCGAGAACGAGCTCAGCACGACCGGCTGAGCCGCGGCGGCGGGAGGAGCGGCCGAGGGGCCACCGGGAAGGCTTCCGGTGGCCCCTCGGCCGTTGCGGGCGCCTCCCCGTCCGGCATCCGGGATGCCGCAGGGGCGGATCGGGGGTTTGATGCGTAACGATGGGCCCCGGAGGCGGACCGAGCGGGGGAGTTCACGGGTGGCAGGGGAGTCGGGTATGGGCACCGGACGGCGGCGGTTTCTGGGGATGGCGGTGGGGACCGCGGCCGGGCTGAGCGCCTGCGGTCCCGCGGGTACGCAGGGTGGGGCGGCCGCGGCGGGCGTGGCGGGCAACGGGAGGCCGACCGGCGCACCGTCGCCGAGCCCGTCCGCGACCCAGGCCGAGAACGCGCGGCCCGGCGACGCCGACTGGGCGGTGAGCAAGGCCGGTCCGGCGCGGGCGATCGAGGGGTTCGCCGACCGGGTGAGTGTGCTGCCGGGGGAGCAGTTCGGTCTGCATGTGTCGACCACCGCGCCCGCCTACACCGTCTCGGCGTACCGGATGGGCTGGTACGGCGGTGCGCGGGGCCGGCTGGTGTGGCGCTCCGGGCGGCTGCCGGGCAGCAGGCAGGCCGATCCGACGGTGGACCAGCGGACCAGGGCGGTCCGCACCGACTGGGCCAGAAGCACCGCGGTGGACACCACGGGCTGGCCGGAGGGCGCCTACCTGCTCCGGCTGGACGCCGAGGACGGCTCGGGCCAGCGGTTCGTCCCGGTCACCGTGCGGTCGGCCGGCACAGCGGGGAAGACGGTGATCGTCAACGCCCCGGCCACCTGGCAGGCGTACAACGAGTGGGGCGGGTACAGCCTCTACAACGGTCCGACCGGTGGGCTGGCGACCCGTTCGCTGGAGGTGACCTTCGACCGGCCGTACCTGTACGACGACGGCGCCGGGCTGTTCCTGGTGTACGAGGCGCCGCTGATCGCGCTGGCGGAGAAGCTCGGTCTGCAGCTGGCGTACACCACCGGGGTGGACGTGGCACGCGATCCGGACCTGCTGCACGGGGCGAGGGCCGTGCTGTCGCTGGGACATGACGAGTACTGGTCGCCCGAGCAGCGGCAGCACGTCACCGCGGCCCGGGACGCCGGGACCAATGTGGCGATCCTGGGCGCCAACTGCTGCTTCCGCCGGATCCGGTTCGAGCCCTCGGAGCTCGGGCCGGACCGCACCGTGGTCTGCTACAAGGGCGCCTGGCAGGAGGACCCCGGCTACCGGTCGGGCAAGCCCGCGACCACCGACTTCCGGGAGCAGCCCGGGGCCGACCCGGAGAGCTCACTGCTCGGGGTGATCTACGACGGCTACCCGGTGGACGCCCCCTACGTGGTGACCAACCCGGGCCACTGGCTGTTCGCCGGGACGGGGGTCGGGCAGGGCGACGGCTTTCCGCACCTGGTCGGGGTCGAGTACGACCGGGTGCTCACCGGCTTCCCGACACCGAGGCCGATCGAGATCCTGGCGCACTCGCCGGTGGTCTGCGACGGGCGGCGCAGCTTCGCGGACTCCGCCTACTACACGGTGCCCAGCGGTGCCGGGGTGTTCGCGAGCGGGACGATGCGCTGGGTGGAGTCGCTGGACGCCAACGGCCCCGGCGGCGGCCGGGCCGACCACGGGATGGACGCCAGGGCCGGAGCGATGACCCGGCAGGTCACCGAGAACCTGCTGCGGGCCTTCGCCGCCGGCCCGGCCGGGCGCAGTCACCCGGCCAGTGACAACGTCGAGGCCGTCTACGGGAAGGGCTGAGCGATCGGGAGGAGCTGCGCGGGACGGAGCCTGGGTCAGCCGTCGTTGCCGACGGCCAGCACCGTGGCGGCGGCGGGCGCGGCGGCCTCGGAGCCGTGACCGCCGCCCTGGACCTCGGCGGCCACCGCGAGGTTGTCGCGGTAGGCGGTGAACCAGCTGTTGTCCGAGGACTGGCCGCCGACCTGGGCGGTGCCGGTCTTGGCGCCGGTGTCCCCGCCGATCCCGGACATCGCGGAACGCGCGGTGCCGCTGGTGACGGTCAGGTGCATCATCCGGCGCAGCGACTTCAGGGTGGACGAGGAGAGCCTGCCCCCGGCCGGGACCTGGTCGTAGCCGGGGATGAGGATCGGCTGGTGGAAGGTGCCGTTCTGGACGGTCGCGGCGACCGAGGCCATGGTGAGCGAGTTCATGGTGATCTGGCCCTGGCCGATCAGCTGGGCGGCCCGCTCGGTGGCGCTGCCCGGGGCCGGGACCTTGGCCGGGGACAGCTTGAGGCCGGTCTTCCAGGTCGGGCCGATGCCGAAGAACTTCCGTGCGGTGTCCTGGAGTTGACTGCCGGTGAGGGTGGTCATGCCCTGCTGGATGAAGGCGGTGTTGCAGGACTGGGCGAAGTCCTTGCTGAAGCTCCAGCCCTCGCCCGACTCGTCGTCGTCGTTCTTGAAACTGAAGCCGTTCACCGAGTAGTTCTGCTTGCAGGGCATGGTCGCGTCGGCGGAGACGCCGCTCTCCAGCAGGGCGGCGGCGGTGATCACCTTCATGGTGGAGCCGGGGGCGATCGCGCCGAGGAAGGCCCGGTTCTGCCCGGCGGCCGGGGCGTTGGCGAAGGCCAGGATGCTGCCCGTGCTGGGCTCGACGGCGACCAGGGAGGCGGGCTTGCCGTCCCCGCCGGAGGCCTGCCGCACGGCCTTCTCGGCGGCGGCCTGGAGCTTGCCGTCGATGGTCAGCCTGGCCTTCTGGCCGCCCTTCGGCTCGGTGACGGTGAAGAGCTTCTCCTGGCTGCTCTGGCCGCTGTCGTCGGTGATCACCACGGCGGTGCCGGCGGTGCCGGGGGCGCCCTGGGGCACCCGGTCGGCCAGTTCGCCCAGCAGCGGTTGCAGCGAGGGGTAGTCGGCGAGGGAGCCGCCGTCGCGGTCCGTCAGCGAGGTGGCGGAGGAGGCGGGCAGCGGGCGGACCGAGATGCTCCGGCCCGGGGTCAGATGCGGGTGGATCACGGTCGGGGCCCAGTGCACGGCGCTCTTGCCGTCGTTCATCTCGACCATCGGGACCGTGCCGTCGTAGCTCCACGGCGTCGGGCTGCCGGTGAACCGCACGGTGGCCCTGAACGTCAGTGGGACCTGTCCGGCCGGGGTGGAGGGCGCCGGCGAGGGGGCCCCGGAAGCGGTCGGCGCTCCGGTGAGGGTCAGCTCGATCGAGCTCGGCCCGACCTTCTCCTGGAAGGCCGCCAGCATCGCGGTGGCGGCGTCGGGCTGGTCGGTCAGCGCGGCCGCGGTCTTCAGGTCGCCCTTCGCCCAGGCGGCCAGGAAGGCCTTCGCCCCGTCCTCGGCCTGCTGCCGGGTGGGGGCCTGGGCGGTCGCCGTACGGACGTGGGGCTCCGCGTCCGACTGGCCCGTCCGCCCGTCCATCACCGCACCGGCGATGTTGTACACCCCGTACCCGGCGACCGAGAGCATGCCGGTGCAGACGACGCCTATGCCGATCTTCACGCCCTTGTGCATGATGCGGTTTCCCCCCGCGGCTAGAGAGTGTCCGACCCACCCTAGGGGGACGGTTCCGTCAGCCCCATGCGGAGTCTGCACTCGTGACATATTCGGTATCGGAGGTCTGGACCTCAGGGGTGGGTCCGGCGTCAGATCCAGCTGGTGAACCACATCCTGGCCCGCCAGTCGTCCATCGGGATCATCTGGCCGGTGTACAGCGGGAGGAAGTACAGGAAGTTCCACATGATCGCCAGCACCAGCAGCGCCGCCGCCGTGGTACCGATCACCCGGCGGTCGTGGGTGGCGTTCGGCGGGCCGATCAGCGCGCCCACCAGCATCGTCACGGCCAGCACCAGGAACGGGACGAAGGCGACCGCGTAGAAGAGGAAGATGGTCCGCTGCTGGTACATGAACCAGGGCAGGTAGCCGGCCGCCAGGCCGCAGAGCACCGCGCCCGCCCGCCAGTCCCGCCGCAGCGCCCAGCGGTACAGGCAGTACGCCAGCGCGGCGATGCCCGCCCACCACAGCAGCGGTGTGCCGATGCCGAGCACCTCGCGGGCGCACTCGTTGGCGGTGCAGCCGGACTGGCCGTGCTTCGGGGACTCGTAGAAGTAGGAGACCGGCCGGCCCAGGAACAGCCAGCTCCACGGGTTCGACTGGTAGGTGTGCGGGTCGCGCAGGTTGACGTGGAAGCTGTACATCGTCGCGTGGTAGTGCCACAGGCTGCGCAGCGCGTCCGGCACCCAGCTCATGTCGAACTGGAACGGCATCTTCACGCCGAACACGTACTCCGGCGAGAGCCCGGCGCGGTGCACCGCCCAGTCCCGGCCGTAGCCGCCCTGGCCGGGGACGGCGCTGCTGAGGAACCAGCCGGTCCAGGAGGCGAGGTAGACCGCGGTCGCGATCAGCGAGAGCAGCGGCAGCGCGACCGTCGCGTCCCACAGGCCGAGCCGCAGCCAGTGCCTGGCGCCCGCCATCCGCCGGGCGCCGATGTCCCAGCAGGCGCCGAGCAGCCAGAACGCGACCAGCACGTACATCCCGCTCCACTTGGTGGCGCAGGTCAGACCGATGCAGACGGCCGCCGCAAGCCGGTACGGGCGCCAGCCCAGGCTCAGCCACTCGCCGCCCGGCCGGGTCTCCAGCCGCCGGGCGATCAGGGCCCGGGTGCGGTCGCGGTCCAGTAGCAGGCAGCCGAAGGCGGCCAGCATCCAGAACATGACGATCAGGTCGAGCAGCGCGGCGCGGCTCATCACGTAGTGCAGGCCGTCGACGCTCAGCAGCAGGCCGGCGACGCAGCCCAGCAGGGTCGAACGGAACAGCCGGCGGGCGATCCTGGCCAGCATCAGGATCGAGACGGTGCCGAGCAGCGCCACCATGAACCGCCAGCCGAACGGGTGCATCCCGAACAGTTGCTCGCCGATGCCGATCAGCCACTTCCCGACCGGCGGGTGCACGATGTACGCCGCGTCGGTGCGGAACGGGACGCTCGGGTGCGGCGCCACGATCTGCGAGTTGGCGTCGTCCGGCCAGCTGGTCTCGTAGCCGACGTGCCAGAGCGCGTAGGCGTCCTTGGCGTAGTACGTCTCGTCGAAGATCAGGGAGTTCGGCTCGCCGAGGCCCCAGAAGCGCAGCACCCCGCCGAACAGGGCCACCGCGAGCGGGCCGATCCAGCCCGACCAGCGGCAGAGCCAGGACCAGAGCGGGGCCGGGAGGGCGATGCCGAACCGCGCCGCCAGCGGTGCGGGCGGGACCAGGCGGGGCGTGACCCCGGGGCCGTCCGGCATCGGGGGGACCAGCTGCTCGGCGGGCTCGGGGCGGACCGGCGCCTGGTAGCCGTACCGGGCCAGACCGCGTGCCCAGACCGAGCGCGGCGGGGCCGACGCGCGAGGGGCGGGGACGGCCGCCGCGGGCGGCCGGCCGTCGGGCGCGGGCAGCACGGCGAGGCCGCCCTGCTCGGGGTGGTCCACGCCAACGGGCCTCTCGGGTGCCTTCTCGCCGCTCACCCGCCACATCGTAGGGGCGGGGCATGAGCAGGCAAGGGGGAAACCCTGCGGGACGGAGGGAGAGCCCGGGGCAGAGGGGGACCGGAGGGGCGCGGGGCCCGGCGCGACCGCGCGCGGGCAACGGCGGCGCGGGCGCGGGGTCTTCCGCGCGCGCCGTCAGGTGGGCCGAACCGTGTGCGGCCGGGGGAGTGTCCGCTCTGGGAGGATGGGGGTGTGACAGGAGTACTGGTTCTCGCAGGAACGCCCATCGGTGATGTTTCGGACGCGCCGCCCAGGCTGCTGACCGAGCTGGCCACCGCGGATGTGATCGCCGCCGAGGACACCCGGCGGCTGCGCCGGCTGACCCAGGCGCTGGGGGTCACCCCGGCGGGGCGGGTGGTCTCGTACTTCGAGGGCAACGAGGTGGCCAGGACGCCCGAGCTGGTGGAGGCGCTGCGGGGCGGCGCGCGGGTGCTGCTCGTGACGGACGCCGGGATGCCCTCGGTCTCGGACCCGGGCTACCGGCTGGTCGACGCCGCGGTGAACGCCGAGATCAAGGTGACCGCGGTACCGGGCCCGTCCGCGGTGCTGACCGCGCTGGCGCTGTCCGGCCTGCCGGTGGACCGGTTCACCTTCGAGGGCTTCCTGCCGCGCAAGTCCGGCGACCGGTCCAGGCAGCTGGCGGAGATCGCCGCCGAGCCGCGCACCATGGTGTTCTTCGAGGCCCCGCACCGGATCGCCGAGACCCTGGCCGCGATGGCGGAGGCGTTCGGCGCGGACCGTCCGGCGGCGGTCTGCCGCGAGCTGACCAAGACGTACGAGGAGGTCAGGCGCGGCCCGCTGGACGAGCTGGCCCGGTGGGCGGCGGACGGCGTCAAGGGCGAGATCACCGTGGTGGTCGCGGGCGCTCCGCCGGCCGCGCCCAAGGAGTACGGCCCGGCGCAGCTGGCCGAGCTGGTGGCGGCCCGCGAGGAGGCCGGGGAGCGCCGCAAGGAGGCCATCGCGGCCGTGGCGGTGGAGCTCGGGCTGCCGAAGCGGGAGGTCTTCGACGCGGTGGTGGCGGCCAAGACCGCCCGGCAGTAGGGGGCGGGGCCGCCGCCGGTCCCACGGCCGGCCGGTCCGGGCACGGCGCCGACCCGCGGGCCGGGTTCACCCGAACGTCGCAGCTCAGGATGCGGGTGCCGGAGCCCTGAGCCGGTCCTACCCTGGAAGGAAGCGCCGGGACGTGCCCCCGATCCGTCGGTCGTACGCGGCTTTCTACAGCCCTCTCCAATTCGGCGCCAAGACTTGGCAAGCCGGGTAGCGGAAGGCATGTCCCGGGCATTCCCTGAGAGGGAAAGACCCGAGCCGGACGGGTGTCCGGCGGGCGCTGGGAGACGGCTATGAGCGAGACGATCGGTAGCCCTCTGAGTGGTAGTGCAGTGCGCGACACCGGGTCGGCCGGGCTCGGCCTGACGAGCAGGCCGGCCACCCCCGTGGAGACCGTCCGGGAGGCTTACTCGTTCGCCTGCCTGAGCTGCGGTTACGGCTGGGAGCAGGCGTACGAGATCGAGCACCACGTGTCCAAGGACGGGCACACCGTGTTCGAGTACCACGCGAACGGTGTCCGGGTGCCGTCGCCGCTGCTCCAGCCCACCTGCCCGGGCTGCGGCGGGCACAAGGTGCGGATCATGAGGGCCGGCCGGGTCGCCAGCGCCGAGCAGTCCTGGCACCACGGTCCCGGTTACGCCAGGCACGCCGAGCCGGATGACGCGCCGGTCGACCGCCCCGTCCGGGTGCGACGCGGGTTCCGCGCGTGGGTGCGGAGCATGTTCTCCAGCGCCGCCTGAACCGTCCCGCGCGGCGGAGGGCCGCGGTACGCATCCGTGTACGAAGGAGCCACCCTCGAACAAGTCGGTCGAGGGTGGTTCCTTCGCGCGACTAAGATTTCTGAGCATGGCGGCCACTGAAGACCACAGCACCACCGAGCGCCCGGACTCGGCGTACTACGTCACCACCCCGATCTACTACGTGAACGATCGCCCGCACCTGGGCCACGCGTACACGACCGTCGCGGGCGACGTGCTCACCCGCTGGCACCGCCAGCGCGGCGAGCGAGTGTGGTACCTGACCGGTACGGACGAGCACGGTCAGAAGATCCTGCGCACGGCCGAGGCCAACGGCGTCACCCCGCAGGAGTGGTGCGACAGGCTGGTCGAGGAGGCGTGGAAGCCGCTCTGGCAGCACCTGAACATCGCCAACGACGACTTCATCCGGACCACCCAGGAGCGGCACACCGACCGCGTCCAGGAGTTCGTCCAGGACCTGTTCGACAAGGGCGAGATCTACAAGGGCGGCTACTCCGGCCCGTACTGCGTCGGCTGCGAGGAGTACAAGCTCCCCGGTGAGCTGCTGCCGGGCGCGAGCGAGGACGAGAAGCTCTGCCCGATCCACAAGCGTCCGGTCGAGTGGCTGGAGGAGGAGAACTACTTCTTCCGGCTGTCCGCCTACGGCCCGAAGCTGCTGGAGTTCTACGCCGAGAACCCCGACTTCATCGCGCCCGCCTCGGCCCGCAACGAGGTGCTGCGCTTCGTCGAGCAGGGCCTGCAGGACCTCTCGATCTCCCGGTCCACCTTCAACTGGGGCGTGCCGCTGCCCTGGGACGAGAAGCACGTGCTGTACGTGTGGGTGGACGCGCTGCAGAACTACATCACCGCCGCCGGTTACGGGGCGGACCAGGCGCGCTTCGAGCAGCTGTGGCCGGCCTCGGTGCACCTGGTGGGCAAGGACATCCTGCGCTTCCACGCGGTGATCTGGCCCGCGATGCTGATGGCCGCCGGGCTGCCGCTGCCCAAGCGGGTCGTCGCCAACGGCTGGCTGATGGTCGGCGGCGAGAAGATGTCCAAGTCCAACCTGACCGGTATCGCGCCCACCGACCTGACCTCGCACTTCGGCGTGGACGCGTACCGCTACTACTTCCTGCGGGCGATCCCGTTCGGCACCGACGGCTCGTTCTCCTGGGAGGACTTCACCGCCCGGTACACCTCCGAGCTGGCCAACGACTTCGGCAACCTGGCCTCGCGGGTCGCGGCCATGGTCGGCAAGTACTTCGAGGGCTCGCTGCCCGCCGCCACCGCGCACGGGGAGGCCGAGCAGGCCGTCGCCGACGCGCTGGTCAAGGCCACCGGGCTGGCCGACCGGAAGATCGGCGAGGAGCTGGACTTCGCGGGCGGCATCGCGGCGGTCTTCGACTTCATCAAGCTGGTCAACGGCTACCTGACCGAGCAGGAGCCGTGGAAGGTCGCCAAGGACGGATCGGAGGAGGGCCAGGCGCGCCTCGCCAGCATCCTCTACACCGCCGCCGAGGCGCTGCGGGCCACCGCCGTGCTGCTCAACCCGCTGATGCCGGTCGCCGCGCAGAAGCTGTGGGACTCGCTGGGCGCCCAGGAGTCGCTGGGCGCGCTGGAGGCGCAGACCATCGCCACCGTCGCCGACTGGGGCCGGCTGCCCGCCGGGTCCACCGTCACCAAGGGCGACATCCTGTTCCCCCGTCTGGAAGAGAAGCCGACCGCCTGATGGCCGACAACAGGGACGACCGCTCGACCCCGCCGCCGCTGCCCGAGCCGCTGGCGGTGGCGGTGGCCGACTCGCACACCCACCTGGACATGCAGTCCGGCACTCCCGCCGAGGGGCTGGCCAAGGCCGCCTCGGTCGGGGTGACCACGGTGGTCCAGGTGGGCTGCGACGTGCCCGGCTCGCGCTGGGCGGCGTCCCTGGCCAAGGAGTTCGAGCAGGTGCACGCCGCCGTGGCGCTGCACCCCAACGAGGCGCCGAGGATCTTCCTCGGCGACCCCGACGGGTGGTCCGGGCAGCGGCGCCCGGCCGGCGGCATGACCGCGCTGGACGCGGCGCTGGCCGAGATAGACGGGCTGGCGGCGCTGCCGCAGGTGAAGGCGGTCGGCGAGACCGGGCTGGACTACTTCCGTACCGGGCCGGAGGGCGTGGACCTGCAGAAGGAGTCCTTCCGCCGCCACATCGAGATCGCCAAGCGGCACGGCAAGGCCCTGGTGATCCACGACCGGGACGCCCACGAGGACGTCATCGCGGTGCTGCTGGAGGAGGGCGCCCCCGAGCGCACGGTCTTCCACTGCTACTCCGGTGACGCCGAGATGGCCAAGGTCTGCGCCGAGCACGGCTGGTACCTCTCCTTCGCGGGGCCGGTCACCTTCAAGGCCAACCAGCCGCTGCGGGACGCCCTGGCCGCCACCCCGCTGGACCGGATCCTGGTCGAGACCGACGCCCCCTTCCTCACCCCGCACCCGTACCGGGGCCGTCCCAACGCGCCGTACCTGATCCCGGTCACGGTCCGCTCGATGGCGGCGACGCTCGGCCTGCACGAGGACGAGCTGGCGACCGCGATCGCGGCGAACACGGCGCGGGCGTTCGGGTACTGAGGTACCGGCGCGACCGCGACTCGCACGAAGATCGGATTGTGGAGAGACGATTCGGCACCCTCGGCGCGCCGCCATGCTGGCTAGCATGAGTGCAGTGAGGGAGGTGGCGATGACCGCCGAGCCGATCGACTGGATGAACGCACCGTCCCAGGGCTGGACGTACGAGCAGGTCAAATACCTCGACCTGCCGTTCGACTGGGAGCTGGTGGACGGAGTCATCGTGCCGAGGGGTCTGGCGAGCATGTGGCATGACCAGGTGCGCAACGCGCTGTACAACGCCCTGCGCGGCGCCCGGGTCGAGTCATACGCGGGGAGCGTCGAGAGCTGCGTCCTACTCGACGAGCACAACACGTGCAAGCCGGACGTCGTGGTCTTCGACAGGACCGGGCTTGATGTCTTCGAGCCGGAGTGCCTTCCAGTGGAGTCCGTAGTTCTCGCGGTCGAGGTCGTCTCGCCCGGCTCGCGGGCCACCGATCGTTTCCGCAAGCCCGCGCAGTACGCCGAGAAGAAGATCCCCTACTACTGGCGGGTCGAGCGCGGCATCGACAACCTCCCCGTCGTCCACGAGTTCCACCGTGACGAGGAGAAGGGCGTCTACCTCCCGGTCGCCCAGCACGAGCACGTGCTCCGCACCGAGCTGCCCTACCCCGTCGAGATCGACCTCGGGAAGGCCGTCGAACTCTGACCACCGCTCCCGCCCGTATCCTTGGCGCGTGAGCAGCACTGACCCCACCCCTTCCGACAGCCACCTCCTCGGCGCCTCCGACATCCGCGAGCTGGCCGAGGCGTTCGGCGTGAAGCCGACCAAGCAGCGTGGGCAGAACTTCGTCATCGACGGCAACACCGTGCGACGGATCGTCCGGGCCGCCGAGGTGACGCCCGAGGACGCGGTGGTGGAGGTCGGGCCGGGGCTCGGGTCGCTGACCCTGGCACTGCTGGAGGTCGCCAGGCACGTCACGGCGGTGGAGATCGACCCGCTGCTGGCCCAGCACCTGCCGACCACGGTCGCGGCCCGGATGCCCGAGAAGGCCGAGAAGTTCAACCTGGTGCTCTCCGACGCCATGGAGGTCACCGAGCTGCCCGGCCCGGCGCCGACCGCGCTGGTCGCCAACCTCCCCTACAACGTGGCCGTCCCGGTGCTGCTGCACATGCTGGCCACCTTCCCGAGCATCGAGCGCACCCTGGTGATGGTGCAGTCCGAGGTCGCCGACCGGCTCGCCGCCAAGCCCGGCAACAAGGTGTACGGCGTGCCGTCGGTCAAGGCCAACTGGTACGCGGACGTGAAGCGGGCCGGGGCGATCGGCCGCAACGTCTTCTGGCCCGCGCCGAACGTGGACTCCGGCCTGGTCTCGCTGATCCGCCGGGAGCCCCCGAAGACCGCCGCCAGCCGGGAAGAGGTGTTCGCCGTGGTGGACGCCGCCTTCGCCCAGCGCCGCAAGACCCTGCGGGCCGCGCTGGCCGGCTGGGCCGGCTCCCCGGCCGCCGCCGAGCAGGCGCTGGCCGCCGCCGGGATCGACCACAAGCTGCGCGGCGAGATGCTGACGGTGGAACAGTTCGCGGCCATCGCCGAGCACAAGCCGAAGGCGCACCAGCAGTGATCAAGGTGAGGGTGCCCGCCAAGGTCAACGTCCAGCTGGGCGTCGGCGGTCTGCGGGCCGACGGCTTCCACGACCTCGCCAACGTCTTCTTCGCGGTCGCCCTGGGCGACGAGGTGACGGCCGAGCCGGGCGAGGGCGTCACGCTCACCTGCAGCGGGCCGGACGCCGCGAGCGTGCCGCTGGACGACAGCAACCTCGCCGCCCGGGCGGCCCGCCTGCTGGCGGCCCACCACGGCTTCACGCCGAACGTCCGGCTGCACATCGCCAAGGCCATCCCGGTCGCGGGCGGGATGGCGGGCGGCAGCGCGGACGGCGCCGCCGCGCTGGTGGCCTGCGATGCGCTCTGGGGCCTGGACACCCCGTTCGAGACGCTGCTGGAACTCGCCGCCGAGCTCGGTTCGGACGTGCCGTTCGCGCTGGTCGGCGGGGTCGCGCTGGGCCGTGGCCGGGGCGAGATCCTGCAGCCGCTGCCGGTTTCCGGTGCGTTCCACTGGGTCTTCGCGGTCGCCGACGGCGGCCTCTCCACCCCGGCCGTCTTCCGTGAGTGCGACCGGCTGCGCGAGGAGGCGGGCACCGGTTCCTCGGAGGCCGACGTCCCCACCCCGGACGCCGACCCGGCACTGCTCGCGGCACTCGCCGACGGCGACCCGGTCGCACTGGCCGCCGCCCTCACCAACGACCTGCAGGCTCCGGCGATCTCGCTGCGCCCCGCACTGGCGGACACCCTGCGGGCCGGCACCGAGGCCGGGGCGATCGGCGCTCTGGTCTCCGGCTCGGGGCCGACCTGCGCGTTCCTGGCGAAGGACGCGGAAGCGGCGGCCGCCATCGCCAAGTCCCTCGAGGCTTCGGGGACTTGCCGGGCCGCTCACGCTACGTACGGTCCGGTGCCCGGCGCCCGGGTGCACTGAGCATCCGGGGCGGCAGGGGTCCCGTCCCGCCGGGAGAGTGGGGGCGCCGGTGGCTCAGGGCCGCTCGGTACAGCCGGGAGCCCGCCGCCGGTGGCTCAGGGCAGCTCGGTGCCGGACGGCCTGCTGATCCTGGCCGTGCCCGCGGCGAGGTCGATACCGGTGCGCTTGGGGGCGCCGTCGTGCTCGTCGTCGCGCAGCACCAGGGCGATCCGCCGTTCCTCCAGCTGGACCCGCTTGCCCGGGTAGAGCAGGGCGTGCAGCTCCTCGGTGGCGGTCGCCCCGGCGCCCCGCGTACCGGGCTCGGCGTACACCGCCAGCCGGCCGGGGAGCAGCCCCCGGCGCTGGGCGCGGGCGAGGGCCGTCTTCACGGCGGCCGCCAGGAAGAGCGGGACCACGATCAGCAGGACCGCGAACGGCCCGGTCAGTAAGCGCACCATGAGTGGGGAACGCCCGCGCGCGGGAGGCCGTTCCGCTGGATCTTGTTCAGGATATTACTTTGACCGCCGTGCTGAGGCTGTCGGAAAGCCCCGCTACGCTCCCGCCGGAACACGGGAGGTACGGGGATGGAACAGCAGGCCGCAGGTGCGGAGGAGAACGCCGGAGCGCGGCGCGTGCCGGCGAAGGACCCAGGGCCCAGCCGGCTGCTGACGGCGGTCGGCACACTGTTCGCGGTGGGGGTGCTGGCGCTGGCCGGCTGGCTGGTGCGCTTCCCGGCGGACGAGCTCCGCTACACGTCCGGGACGTCCGGCACGCCGGGCACCTTCACCGCTGCCCACTGCCACACCGTGGGCGCGGGGAAGGGCCGCCAGCGCGTCTGCCAGGGCCCCTTCGTCCCGCACGACGGTTCGCCCACCGACCCGGCCGCGCACATCACCGACGCCCGGGTGGACGTCGGCAAGCCCGCCGAGCTGCGGCGCACGGACGGCGGCGGCTACGTCCAGCCCGGGGTGCTGAACGCGGGGATGGACCTGGCGGGGATCTTCGGCATCCTCTGCGGGGCCTCGTTCCTGCTGATGCTCCCGGCCGCCGGGCCTCGGAGGGTCAAGGTCGAGAAGGGCGTTCCGCTGCGGGCCAACCCGCAGCCCTGGGGGACGCTGATACCGCTGCTCCTCGGCCTGTTCGTGTTCTGCGGGGCGGCCGCGATGCTGAGCCTGTTCGGGGCGCTGGCGCTGGGTGCGATCGGGGCGATCTTCTTCTAGTCCACCCGGGGGACGGCGACCACTAGGCTGGTAGCTCGGAGAACACTCCCGACCCCTCCCAGGAGCGCAGCAGCAGTGGCCGTCAACCTCGCCACCATCGAGTCCGTCACCAAGGTCTACGGCACACGGGCCCTGCTCGACGGCGTGAGCCTCGGCGTCAGCGAGGGTGACCGGATCGGCGTCGTCGGCCGCAACGGTGACGGCAAGACCACCCTGATCCGGATGCTCGCCAAGCTGGAGGAGCCGGACAGCGGCCGGATCACCTGGTCCGGCGGGCTGCAGATGGCGGTGCTCACCCAGCACGACTCGCTCGACCCGAAGGCCACCATCCGGCACGAGGTGATCGCGGACCGCGCCGACCACGAGTGGCTCGGCGACAGCCGGATCCGCGACATCATCCAGGGCCTGTTCGGCGGTCTCGACCTGCCCGGCTTCAAGGACGGCCTGGACACCGTGATCGGGCCGCTCTCCGGTGGTGAGCGCCGCCGGATCGCGCTGGCCAAGCTGCTGCTCGGCGAGCCGGACCTGATCGTGCTGGACGAGCCCACCAACCACCTGGACGTGGAGGGCATCGCCTGGCTCGCCCAGCACCTGCAGAAGCGCCGTTCCGGGCTGGTCTGCGTCACCCACGACCGCTGGTTCCTGGACCAGGTCTGCACCCGGATGTGGGACGTCCAGCGCGGCGAGGTCCGCGAGTACGAGGGCGGCTACTCCGACTACGTCTTCGCCCGTGCCGAGCGCGCCAGGATCGAGGCCACCGAGGAGCAGAAGCGGCAGAACCTGGCCCGCAAGGAGCTGGCCTGGCTGCGCCGCGGCGCCCCCGCCCGCACCTCCAAGCCGCGCTACCGGATCGAGGCCGCCAACGCGCTGATCGCCGACGTCCCCGAGCCGCGTGACAAGAGCGAGCTGATGAAGTTCGCCAACGCCCGGCTGGGCCGCACCGTGTTCGACCTGGAGGACGTGACCGTCAAGGCCGGGGAGAAGCTCCTGCTGGAGCGGCTCACCTGGCAGCTCGGCCCCGGCGACCGGATCGGCCTGCTCGGTGTCAACGGCGCGGGCAAGACCTCGCTGCTGCGGGCCATGCAGATCGCGTTCGCCACCGAGGGCGATGTGCAGCCCTCGGGCGGTGTGATCAAGGTGGGCAAGACCGTGCGGCTGGCGTACCTCTCGCAGGAGGTGCACGAGCTGGACCCGCAGACCCGGGTGCTGCAGGCGGTGGAGCAGGTGCGCGGCCGGGTGGACCTCGGCAAGGGCCGGGAGATGAGCGCCGGTCAGCTGTGCGAGCAGTTCGGCTTCGGCAAGGACAAGCAGTGGACCCCGCTCGGGGACCTGTCCGGTGGTGAGCGCAGGCGGCTGCAGCTGCTGCGGCTGCTGATGGACGAGCCCAACGTGCTGTTCCTGGACGAGCCCACCAACGACCTGGACATCGAGACCCTGAACCAGCTGGAGGACCTGCTGGACGGGTGGCCCGGGTCGATGATCGTGATCAGCCACGACCGGTTCTTCATCGAGCGGACCACGGACACCGTGTACGCGCTGCTCGGCGACCAGCGGATGCGGATGCTGCCGGGCGGGGTGGACGAGTACCTGGAGCGGCGACTGAAGCTGGCCGAGTCGGCGGCTTCGGCGGCGGTCGCCGCGGTACCGGCGGCCCCGGTGGCGGAGAAGTCCGCCGCGGACGTCCGGGCGGCGAAGAAGGAGATGCAGAAGCTGGAGCGGCAGATCGCCAAGCTGGACGACCAGGAGTCCAAGCTGCACGCCCAACTCGCCGAGCACGCCGCCGACTTCTCCAAGGTCGCGGAGCTGGACGGCCGGCTGCGCAAGGTCCGCGAGGAGAAGGAGGAGCTGGAGATGGCCTGGCTGGAGCTGGCCGAGCAGGTCTGACCGGATCGCGCCGTTGACGGCTCGGGCCCACCGGGTTTGACTCGGACGACCGTTCGTCGGAGTTCCAGGAGGCTCGTGATGCGCAAGTCCGTTGTCGCCGCTGCCGTCGGGGTGCTGGCCGGGTTGGGGCTGCTGTTCACGGCGATGCCCGGCTCGGCGGCTCCAATGCCCGCGCCGGCCGTCCACCAGGACGGCGGCTCCAGCGGGGGCTGCTGCTGACCGGTCGTCAGCCCAGCAGGACGTCGAGTTCGTCGGCCGCCCGGCCGATCGCGCTGCGCGAGGGATCGTGCGGTCCGGTCGGCCGGGCGGCCTTTCCGGTGGGCGGCTGGTGGGCGCGGGCGGCGGCGGTGAGGTGGTCGAGGGCGTCGAACACCCGCTGGATCTCGGCCGGTTCGGGGGTCCGGCCGCCGTAGCGGATCTGGGCGGCGTAGGCGGCGACCGCGCCGCTGAGGCGTTCCAGGGCGGCGGTCGCGGTCAGCCACTGGGCGGCGAGCCGTCCGGCGGGCGGGGGTTCGGTGAGTCCCTGCCGCACCTCCTGGCGGACGTCGGCCAGGGCCCGGTAGGCGGTGCGGCGCAGCCAGACCTCGGCGACCGGTGCCTGCGGGGACTCGACCACCGAGGCCAGGTAGGCGCGCAGCGCGGTGGCCGCGGTGACCAGCCTGGGTTCGATCCGGTGCGGGGGTCGCTCGGGCCACAGCAGGTAGCCGAAGACCAGCACGATCAGGCTGGCCAGGGCGGTGTCCAGCACCCGGGGCCAGAACTCGGCCACCCCGCTCTCCCCGCCGAGCTGGACCAGGATCAGGGCCATCGGGGTGATCACGGCGGTGTTCAGCCCGTAGTGGGCGGCCGCCGAGTACGGCAGCAGCGCCACGCAGCCGGAGGCGATCAGTGCCAGCGCCCACTTGTCGGTGGTGGTCAGGAGCAGCGCGGCGGTCACCGCCACGCCGAGCACGGTGCCGACCGAGCGGCTGACGGCCCGCAGGAAGACCGAGCCGAGGTCGGGCTTGAGGACGAAGGCGATCGTCATCGGCACCCAGTAGCTGCGGTTGAGCGGCAGTACGGCGGTGGTCAGTTCCGCGACCGCGATGCAGAGCGCGACCCGCACGCCGTACCGGACCGAGCCCGCGGAGAACAGCCGGACCCGAAGCCGCCAGGGGTCGGGGGGCGGTACGGGCGCGGTGCCGAGTTCGGCGGGGCGGCCCGCGACGGTGTCGGTGGCGGCCCGCAGGGCGGCGTCCAGGGCCTTGTGGGCCGGGGTGGCGGGCTCCCAGTCGGGGTATTCGGGCTGCGGGCCGCCGAGTACCGCGCGGGCCAGCTTCCCGGGCAGTTCGGCCACGGCGGGCGGGACCGGGCGCCAGGCCCAGAGCAGGCCGGTGGCGGTCTCGGTGGCGGCGAGCCCGGCCTCGTACATCCGGCGCAACCGCTGGACGTGGTCCGGTTCCTGACGGCCCGGGCGGGTGTGCGGGAGCAGGTCCTGGAGCTGGTTGAGCCGGGCGGTGAGCACCTGGCGGCGGGCCGCGCCCTGCGGCGTACCGAGTGCGGCGAGGGTGTCGCCGAGCGCCTCGTACGCGGCCGCCAGGGCCCGGCGGCGCGGGTCGGAGCGGGGGAAGGTGCCGTGGGCGCGGCGCGGCAGCCCGAGCAGGACCACGTACGCCGCGCCGACCGGCATCATCAGCGGCGCCGCCCACCACGGGTGCGGCGGCGCCATACCGCCGCCGAGGGAGGCCGAGACCAGCAGCAGCATGCCGGCGGCCGAGCCCCGGGGCCCGGTGGCGCTGATCGCGCCCGAGGCGAAGGCGACGGCGGTCAGCGCGAGGCCGACGGTCAAGGGGCCGCTGCCCGCGTGCTGGAGGGCGGTGCCGATCAGCATGCCGACGGAGGAGGCGAGCAGGGCGGCGGCGATCCTCGGGGCGCGCAGCCGGGTGGGTTCGACGCGGTCGTTCATGGTCGCGTGCATCGCGCCGAGACCGGCGAAGACGCCCAGGTCGAGCCGGTCCAGCAGCAGGCCGAGGAAGAGCGGGGTCCCCATCCCGAGGGCGGCCCGGACCATCAGCGCCCGGGGCATCGGCGGTCTGACCGGCCGGGCGGCCCGGGCCCACCACGCGGGCGAGCGGTCGGGGGGAGGGCTGCCGGGTCCTGAGGGTCCAGGGGCTGACAAGGGGGTCACATGCCTTCCGCTGATGTCCTGGCCCGCCCACGAGGGCGGCGGACGTCGCTGCTGTGCGACATTGCGCGGCAGATGAGGTCGGACCGGGTGAACCGGGTCACGGCAAGTCTATCGGCGCCTGAGCGGCGGAATCTTCGACGGCGTCGGCGAAGTGGCTGACGGACCGTCCGGCTCCCGGTCGTGCTTGCGGGGGCCGCCTCGGCCCTCTGCTTGCGGAGGTCGGCGGGTCGCTGCACTCCCGCTCCCCGGGGACCGGCGGCTCGGTGCATCCCCCGGGCGGGCGGCGGTTCGTGCACTCCCGGTTCACCCGTGTGCCTGATGTCACCCAAGGTGCCGGTGGAGTCACCGTGGGTGGCATGACTCCTGCACCAGAGAGCACTCCTGACGTATCGTCCCGACAACCGTCAACGGGCGCACCGGACCTGCGCCCGGTCGCCGCCTCGGCGATGATCGGCACCACGATCGAGTACTACGACTTCTTCATCTACGGGACGGCCGTCGCACTGGTCTTCGGCAAGGTCTTCTTCCCGGAACTCGGGCGCGCCGGCGGGCTGCTGGCGTCCTTCTCGGTGTACTCGGTGGCCTTCGTGGGGCGCCCGCTGGGCGCCCTGGTGTTCGGGCACTTCGGCGACCGGCTGGGCCGCAAGACGACCCTGGTGGTCTCGCTGCTGCTGATGGGCTTCTCGACGGTGGCCGTCGGCGTGCTGCCCGGCTACCGGTCCTGGGGGATCTGGGCGCCGGTGGCCCTGGTGCTGCTGCGGGCCCTGCAGGGCTTCGGGCTGGGCGGGGAGTGGGGCGGCGCGGCGCTGCTGCTCGCCGAGAACGCCCCGCCCGAGCGGCGCGGCCGGTACGGCGGATACCTGCAACTCGGGCCCTGTCTGGGCTTCTTCACCGCCACCGGGGTGTTCCTGCTGCTCTCCGAGGTGCTGAGCGAGCAGACCTTCGCCGACTGGGGGTGGCGGGTGCCGTTCCTCGCCTCGGTCGGGCTGGTCGCGGTCGGGCTGTTCGTCCGGCTGCGGATCTCCGAGACCCCGGTCTTCGCGCGGCAGACCGAGCGGGCCAGGGTGCCGGCCGCGGAGGTGCTGCGCGAGCAC
This sequence comes from Kitasatospora sp. HPM-01-4, assembly GCF_051374625.1. Taxonomy (NCBI): domain Bacteria; kingdom Bacillati; phylum Actinomycetota; class Actinomycetes; order Kitasatosporales; family Streptomycetaceae; genus Kitasatospora; species Kitasatospora sp. HPM-01-4. The sequence goes on from NZ_JBPQGP010000005.1 coordinate 5,078,628, forward strand.
GGCCGCACGGTGCTGCTGGCGGGCGGCGGGATCATGATCGGGTACGCGCTGTTCTACCTGACCACCACCTACGCACTGGCGTACGCCACCGAGCAGTTGGGGATCGGCCGGGGGCTGATGCTGACCCTGCTGCTGATCGGCGCGGTGGTGAAGGGTGCGGCGGCCTGGTACTGCGCCGGGCGCAGCGACCACTGGGGCCGGCGCCGGATCCTGCAGCTGGCCACCGTGTTCGCGATCGGCTGCTCGCTGGTGCTCTTCCCGCTGCTGGAGACGGTGCGCACGCCGCTGGTGGCGCTCGGGGTGCTCAGCGCGATGGCGGTGCTCGGGTGCCTGTACGGGCCGGTCGCGGCCTACCTGCCGGAGCTGTTCCCGACCCGGGTGCGGTACACGGGCGCCTCGCTCGCCTTCAACATCGGCGGGGTGGTCGGCGGGGCGACGGCGCCGCTGGTGGCGGCCCAGCTCACCGGGGCGTACGGGACGGCGGAGCCGGTGGGCTGGTACATGGCCGGGATCGGGGTGGTGTCGCTGCTCTGTCTGCGCGCGCTGACGGAGACGCGGACGCTCGCCCTCGGGGCGGTGGTGGTGCGCCAGAAGCGCGGGGAGCCGCACGACCAGCCGAGTACCCCCGTGGAGCGCTGATCGTGCGGCCCCCGAGCCCGGGGTGCTGCCTACCGGTCCGTCAGATGCCCAGTGCGGCGCGGCCGGCGAGCTGGACGGCGGCCTGCTTGGCGACGCGCTCGCCCAGGTGCTCGGCGGTGGCGATGTCGGCCTTGTGGACGCCCTCCGGGCCCTGGTCGTTGTTGCTCTGCGCGGTGGCGCCGAGGAAGAAGCCCAGGCGGTTGAGGTCGTCCTCGGAGGCGGTGGTGCTGTTCCAGCCGGGCTTCAGGCCCAGGTTGACCCACTGCATGCCGTGCTGGGCGGCCAGGATGGTGAAGAACTGCAGGGTGTGCATCTTGTCGCCGCTCTTCGAGGCGGAGTTGGTGAAGCCGGCCGCCAGCTTGCCCTGCCAGGCGTCGACGAACCAGCGCTTGGAGGAGGCCTCGGCGAAGGTGTGGAAGGCGCCCGAGGCGGTGCCCATGTAGGTCGGCGAGCCGAAGACGATCGCGTCGGCGGCGTCCAGCTGGGCCCACTGCTCGTCGGTGATGGCGTCCACGGCTATCAGGACGGCCTCGGCCCCACCGGCGGCGGCACCGCGGGCAACGGCCTCGGCGAGGACGGCGGTGTGGCCGTAGCCGGAGTGGTAGGCGATGGCGACGGTGGGGGTGGCGGTGGTCATGGCGGGATGACTCCTGTGACGTCGTGACGAACGGGAGGACCGGGGAGGGTGATGAGCCGCTCCCCGGCCTTTCGGTCTCCAATGTAGACCAAGTCTCTATTGGTTACCAAGTACTGATCGGAGACCGTCGGCGTACCCTGGGTCACATGGCCATCCAGCAGCAGCACTCCGATTACGACGTCTTCGCCGCCTTCTGTCCGAGTCGGAACGTCTTCGCCGAGCTCGCTGACAAGTGGTCGCTGCTTCTCCTGCTCAGCCTGCACAAGCTGGGTGAACAGCGGTTCTCCGAACTGCAAAGGTCTGTCACCGGAGTGAGCCGCAAGATGCTCACCCAGACCCTGCGCGAGCTCGAACGGAGCGGGCTCGTGCGGCGCACCGTCCACCCCGAGACGCCGCCGAGGGTGGTGTACGGCCTGCTGTCGCTGGGCCACTCGCTTGCCGAGCGGCTGGTTCCGGTCGCCGAGTGGGTCGAGGAGCACAGCGGCTCCGTCCTGGAGGCCCGGGCGGCGTTCGACGAGTCCCGCTGCCCCTGTGCCACCGACTGAGGCCGCCCCGGCGGGTGATCCGGGCGCGGTGCGGCCGTCCGCAGGGGTCGATTTCACTTTCGGGCCGCTGACCGGGTAATGTCTTCCTCGTTCGAGCGGGACGGAAAAGCCCGCAGGACAGGCCCCTATAGCTCAGTCGGTAGAGCGTCTCCATGGTAAGGAGAAGGTCAACGGTTCGATTCCGTTTGGGGGCTCAGCAGAGCACGAGGCCCTCGCCGCAAGGCGGGGGCCTTCGTCGTTTCACATCGCCGGTTCCGTCGGCACGTTCCGCGCCGGTCGCGCCGCATGGCCTGTGGGGGCATGCGGCCTAGCGGTCCCGGCTCGGTATGCGCTGTGATGGTGGGTCATTGGCGGTCGGCCGTGCGGCGGTTCCGTGGGCCGGCCGGACGGGGACTGGGAGGGCGCCATGGGCGTTCGGCTCGTGGTGGTCGACGACCACCGGCTGCTGGCGGAGGCGCTGGCGGCGGCCCTGCAGCTGCGCGGGCACCGGGTGCTCGCGATCGGCTCGCCGTCCCGGACGGTCGGCGAACTGATCGTGGGGCGCCGCCCCGAGGTCTGCCTGTTCGGTGTGGCGGGGCCGGGCGAGCCGGACGCCTTCGAGCCCGTCCGGCGGCTGCGCCGGGAGCGTCCCGAGATCTCCGTGGTGGTCCTCGGTCCGGTCGGCGAACCCGGGCGGGTCGCGACCGCCTTCGCGGCCGGAGCCGCCGGCTACGTCCGCAGTGACGAGCGGATCGAGGTCGTGGAGCGGGCCATCACCCGGGTGCGGGCCGGGGAGGCGGCGGTCGCCGTGGACGTCCTGCAGGGCGCCTTCGAGCGGCTGCTCCGGCCGGCGGCGGAGCCGGACGACGACGCGCTGCGGCTGCTCAGGCTGCTGACGCGGCGTGAGGTCCAGGTGCTGCTGCGGATCGCCGAGGGCGAGGACACCGCCGCCATCGCCGCCGGTATGGGCATCGCCCCCAGTACCGCCCGTACCCACGTCCAGCGGGTCCTGATGAAGCTCGGCGCCCGTACCCGCCTGGAAGCCACCGCAGTCGCGGCCCGCACCGGCCTCCTGGACCGGGCGCCGCGCGGCTGAGCATGTTCCCGGGGCCAGGTCCTCGGGTGTCCGGCGGAAGCAGCGGATCGTGGGCGGCCCGTGTCTTGGTCGCGCGCCGGATGCGCCGTCTCCGCCCCCGGCCGGCCGAGGTGTCCGCGCTGAGAGTGCGGCGGGGGAGCCCGGCCGTGCGGCCCGCGCCGGGCCGGTCGCGCGGGCAATCGGCGGAGTGAGAAGTCCCGTATGCCTCGGCGCACATCCTCACATGTTGACTTGTGGTTGGTTGTGTTGGATTGTGTTTCCATCCTGCGAGGAAGGCGAGGCCGTGAGGAAGACCACGACCAAGCTCGCGGACGGTCGCGAGCTCATCTACTTCGACGCGGACGACGCCGCGCCCCGGGGCGCCCCCGACCTGCGCCCGCTGGACCCCGTCGCCCCGCGGTCCGAGGTGCGTCGCGACCCGGTGACCGGCGACCACGTCACCATCGCCGCCCACCGCCAGGCCCGCACCTACCACCCGCCGGCCGACGAGTGCCCGCTCTGCCCCTCCAGGGACGGCCGGCTGAGCGAGATCCCCGCCGCCGACTACGACGTCGCGGTCTTCGAGAACCGCTTCCCCGCCCTGGCCCTCGGCACGGCGGCCGCCGCTGTCGTCGGCACCGGCCCGCTGCACCTCTCGTCGCCCGGCACCGGCCGCTGCGAGGTGGTCTGCTTCACCGCCGACCACGACCTCTCGTTCGCCGACCTCACCGAGGCCAAGGCCCGCCTGGTGCTGGACGCCTGGACCGACCGGACCGCCGAACTCTCCGCTCTTCCGGGCGTCCGGCAGGTCTTCTGCTTCGAGAACCGGGGAGCCGAGATCGGCGTCACCCTGGCCCACCCGCACGGCCAGATCTACGCCTTCCCGTTCACCACCCCGCGCACCGCCCGGATGGCCGAGCAGGCCGCCGCCCACCGCGCCCGCACCGGCCGCAACCTCTTCGAGGACCTGCTCGCCGCCGAACTCGCCGACCCCGCACGGCTGGTCCTCGCGGGCGAGCACTGGACGGCCTTCGTCCCGTACGCGGCCCGCTGGCCGTACGAGTGCCACCTCTACCCCAACCGCAGGGTCGCCGACCTGACCCGGCTGACCGAGCCCGAACGCTCAGAGTTTCCCAAGCTTTACCTCGAACTGCTGCGCCGTTTTGACCGGCTCTTCATGCGGGCGGGGCACACTGCCCCGGTCGCACCGACGCCGTACATCGCGGCCTGGCACCAGGCGCCCACCCTTGGGGGTGACGAACTCGCGCTTCACCTGGAGCTGTTCACGATCCGGCGTACGGTGGGCAAACTCAAGTTCCTGGCCGGGGTGGAATCCGGAATGGACGCGTTCGTCAACGACGTGTCGCCAGAGGCGGCGGCACAGCGCCTGCGGGAGGTCGCATCGTGAACAAGTACCTGGTCACCGGCGGGGCCGGTTACGTCGGCAGCGTGGTCGCCGCCCACCTGCTGGAAGCCGGCCACCAGGTCACCGTGCTCGACGACCTCTCCACCGGGTTCCTGGCGGGCGTGCCCTCGGGCGCCGAGTTCGTCCGGGGGCGGATCCAGGACGCCGCCGAGGTGCTGGACGGTTCGTACCACGCGGTGCTGCACTTCGCCGCCTCCTCGCAGGTCGGCGAGTCGGTCGCGGACCCGGAGAAGTACTGGCGCAACAACGTGGCCGGTTCGCTCGAACTGGTCAGCGCGATGCGCAAGGCGGGGGTGCGCAGGCTGGTCTTCTCCTCCACCGCCGCCGTCTACGGCGAGCCCGAGGGCGTCCCGATCGCCGAGACCGCCCGCACCTCCCCGACCAACACCTACGGCGCCACCAAGCTCGCCGTGGACCACCTGATCGCCGGCGAGTGCGCCGCCCACGGCCTCGCCGCCGTCAGCCTGCGCTACTTCAACGTGGCCGGGGCGTACGGCTCCCACGGTGAGCGGCACGAGCCGGAGTCGCACCTGATCCCGCTGGTCTTCCAGGCCGCTCTCGGCAGGCGCCCGCACATCGCCGTCTTCGGTGACGACTACCCGACCCCCGACGGCACCTGCATCCGCGACTACATCCACGTCGCCGACCTCGCCGAGGCCCATCTGCTGGCCCTGGACGCCGCCAGGCCGGGCGAGCACCTGGTGTGCAACCTCGGCAACGGCAGCGGCTTCTCGGTCCGCGAGGTGATCGAGTCGGTGCGCCGGGTCACCGGCCGCGAGATCCCGGTGGTCACCGCCGAGCGCCGCCCCGGCGACCCCGCCGTGCTGGTCGCCTCGGCGCAGCGGGCCCACGAGCTGCTCGGCTGGCGCCCCGCCCGCCCGCTGCTGGACGACATCGTCGCCGACGCCTGGGCCTTCGCACTGGCGCAGGAGGGCGCGGCCTCCTGACGGGAGCCCGGCGCGGGCTCGGCGCGGCTGATCTGACACAGCATCAACCCGGCTTGGGCGTAGTCTGGTTCAGTACATCCTGACGTCGCGCGGGGCAAGGGCCGAAAGTTCCCCAAACCTCCGCCGAGTCGCCCCGCGCGCCGTACCCTGAGTGCGGTACCTGTGGGGGTCGGGCGCCTGAGCAGGGGGGTACGACGATGGGGCGGATCCGGGTCCTGGTGGTCGACGACCACCGCATCTTCGCCGAAGCGCTGGCGGCCACGCTCGCCGCCGAACCGGACGTCGAGGTCGGTGCGGCCGGCAGCACACTCGCGGCCGAACGCGCGCTGGAGCGGGCCGCCGCCGAGGGCAGGGCCTTCGACGTGGTCCTGATCGACGCCGACCTGAGCCCGGCCGGTCCGCCGCCGCGCCGTCCGCGGACGTTCGCCGAGGCCGAGCCGCAGCCCGGTGCCAGACAGTTCCCCGTCGCCGTGCCCGCCCGCCGGCCGCCCGGACTGACGCTGAGCGGACCGCACCGCGTCCCGGCTCCCCCGGTGGCGGCCCCGGGTGCCGCTCAGGCCGCGGACGGGCTGGCCCTGCTCGCCCGGGCCTGCCGCAACCACCCCGCGCTGCGGGCGATCGTGCTCGCCACCGAGGACGACACCGGGCGGGCGGTGCGCGCGCTGCAGGCGGGGGCCTGCGGCTGGGTGGCCAAGGACAGTTCGCTGCCCCGGCTGATGGCGGTGATCCGGGGAGTGCTGCGGGGTGAGACGCATCTGCCGCCGGCGCTGCTGACCGGTGTGGTGCGGGAGTTGACCTCCGCCCGGCGTGACCGTACCGAGAGCGAGCGGTTGGTGGAGACGCTGACTCCCCGTGAGGAGGAGGTGCTCCGCTGCATGGTGGCCGGGCTGGGGCGGCAGGCGGTGGCCGAGCGGCTGTACCTCTCGCCGCACACCGTCCGCACCCATATGCAGAACGTCCTGGGCAAACTGGGCGTCCACTCCACCCTCGCCGCCGTCGCGGTCGCCCGCCGGGCAGGCGTCAGCCCCTCGGAACCGCCCCTCCCCGCCGCCAACTCCGCCCGGGCGTAGGCACCCCGTACGGGGGCTCGCCCTTCAGGGAAGGCCCGCGCGGCACCCGGGGGCCGGGAATCACGCGAAGGGAGCACCCCCATGCCGCTGAGGGCGCGTCACCCGGCGCTGTCGAAGGGGGCGACCAGCTGCCGGAGCAGGGTGGCGAGGTCGTGCTGCTGGGTGGGGCTGAGCTCGGCGAGCAGGGCGCGCTCGTGGGTGAGCAGACCGGCCAGCGCCTGGTCGGCGCGGTCGCGGCCGTCATCGGTGAGCCGGACCAGCACACCGCGCCGGTCGTCGGGGTCGGGCAGCCGCTTGACCAGGCCCTTCCCGGTCAGCCGGTCGATCCGGTTGGTCATCGTGCCGGAGGTCACCAGGGTCTGGGTGAGCAGCTGGCCGGGGGAGAGCTGGTAGGGGGAGCCGGCCCGGCGAAGGGCGGTCAGGACGTCGAACTCCCAGGGCTCGAGACCGTGCTCGGCGAAGGCGGTGCGGCGGGCTCGGTCGAGGTGGCGCGCGAGCCGGCTGACCCGGCTGAGCACCTCCAGTGGCCCAACGTCGAGGTCAGGGCGTTCGCGACGCCATGCTGCGACCAGACGGTCGACCTCGTCCTCCATGTGGATCAGTGTATCGGTGGGTGTGTCGATATGAAGCCTCTTGACGTCAAGATGAACACTCCCGACATCGGGAAAACCTCCCGTATCCCCACCAATCACCTGGCCGCCCCGGCCGGAAGCTCCTGCCGGGAGCCCCCGGCTACTGCTTCCGCTCGCCGACCAGCTTCGGATGGCGCTCCAGCCCCTCCAAGCCGTGCCAGGCGAGGTTGACCAGGTGGGCGGCGACCTCGGCCTTCTGTGGCTTGCGCACCTCCAGCCACCACTGGCCGGTCAGCGCGACCATGCCGACCAGCATCTGGGAGTACATCGGAGCCAGCCGGGGGTCGAAGCCGCGCGCCTTGAACTCCAGGCCCAGGATGTCCTCCACCTGGGTGGCGATGTCGCTGATCAGCGAGGCGAAGGTGCCGGTGGACTGGGCCACCGGCGAGTCCCGGACCAGGATCTTGAAGCCGTCGGTGGAGGTGTCGATGTAGTCCATCAGCGCGAAGGCGGCCTGTTCCAGCAGTTCGCGGGAGTGCCCGCCGGTGAGTGCGCCGGTCACCATGTCGAGCAGCAGCTGCATCTCGCGGTCGACCACGACCGCGTACAGCCCTTCCTTGCCCCCGAAGTGCTCGTAGACGACGGGCTTGGACACCCCGGCCCGCTCGGCGATCTCCTCGACCGAGGTGCCGTCATAACCGCGTTCCGCGAAGACCGAGCGGCCGATGTCCAGCAGCTGTTCGCGGCGCTGCTTGCCGGTCATCCGGACCCGGCCGCCCTTCGCGGGGCGGGCGGGTGCGGCGGAGCGAGTACGGGGGGCCTCGGGGCTCGCGGCCCCCGCTCCCGAGGTCCGGTGCTGGCCGCCTGCGCTGTCTCCGTTGCTCCCGTTCACCCCTACATCATGCTGCAGGGAGCGGCTCATGCCCCAGCTCGATTCGGCGCACCTCTCGACGACGGGCTCGCTCACCCGGTGCGGCGGGCGGCGATCCGCTCCGGGCCGGGCCAGCGCACGTCGTGGACCCAGCCGGCCCGCTCGAACCAGTGGATCAGCCGGGCCGAGGAGTCGAGCTGTCCGCGCAGCACGCCGTGGCGGGCGGAGGTGGGATCGGCGTGGTGCAGGTTGTGCCAGGACTCGCCGCAGGAGAGCACCGCCAGCCACCAGACGTTCCCGGAGCGGTCGCGGGACCGGAACGGGCGCGCGCCGACCGCGTGGCAGATGGAGTTGATCGACCAGGTGACGTGGTGCAGCAGCGCGATCCGGACCAGCGAGCCCCAGAAGAAGGCGGTCAGCGCCCCCTCCCAGGAGAGCGAGAGCAGCCCGCCGACCAGCGGGGGGAGCAGTACGGAGATGGTGGTCCAGAGCCAGAACAGCCGGGAGATCCGCCGCATCGCCGGGTCGTTGACCAGGTCGGGGGCGTATTTGAGCTGAGGGGTCTGCTCGGCGTCGAACAGCCAGCCGGTGTGCGCCCACCACAGGCCCTTCACCAGCGCGGGGACGGTCTCGCCGAAGCGCCAGGGCGAGTGCGGGTCGCCCTGGCGGTCGCTGAAGCGGTGGTGTCTGCGGTGGTCGGCCACCCAGCGGACCAGCGGGCCCTCGACGGCCAGGCTGCCGGCCACGGCCAGGGCGATCCGCAGCGGGCGGTTGGCCTTGAAGGCGCCGTGGGTGAAGTAGCGGTGGAAGCCGACGGTGACGCCGTGGCAGGTGAGGAAGTACATCACCACGGTGATCGCCAGGTCCCGCCAGCCGAGCCCGCGGCCCCAGGCGACCGGCACCGCCGCCAGCAGGGCCAGGAACGGTACGCAGATGAAGAGTGCGAGTGAGATCCGCTCGACGGGGCCCTGCCGCTCGCCGCCTCTGGTGGCCGAGAGCTGGGTGATGGCGGCGGCCCCGGACGGCTCCGGGGGCGCTTCGCTGGCCTGCATGGTCATATGCGGTCCTTGTGGGAGCAGCGAAACCTACGTGACCGTAACCTACGGCATCGTAGGTAGTGCGGGGCGGCTCTGGCGGACGTGTCGCGGCGCGAGCCGGGACCGGTGTGGGTACGGGGAGTGCCGGGTTCTTTGCGATTGGTGGTGGATGCCCGGGCTGGAACCCCGTAGGCTGTGGACCGCGCTGTCCCCTGCGGGTGGCGAGATACCGTCCGTCCCGGATCGTCTAAGGGCAGGACAGCTGGTTTTGGTCCAGCTTATGGGGGTTCGAATCCTCCTCCGGGAGCACACCGTGCAACCCCCCGGCCGAGCGCTGAGCGGGCCGGGGGACAACTCCGGTCGGCCGTGATCGCACTATCCTCAGGTCTGCCTGGGTGCGGATCCGTGGCTCGGGCCCGCCGTGCCGATCCCTCCCCACGAACGACCGAGGAGCCTCCCGCGTGAGCGCCAACACCCCTGCCGCCGTCATCGTGCTCGCCGCTGGTGGCGGGACCCGGATGAAGTCCAAGCGCCTGCCCAAGGTGCTGCACGAGATCTGCGGGCGCACGCTGGTGGGTCACGCGGTCGCGGCCGCCCAGGAGTTGACCCCCGAGCACCTGGTCGTGGTGGTCGGTCACATGCGCGAGCAGGTCGAGCAGCACCTGGCGGAGCGGTACGAGGGCGTGCGTGCCGCCGTCCAGCTGGAGCAGAACGGCACCGGTCACGCGGTGCGCACCGCGCTGGAGGCGCTGGCGGCCGACGGGATCGAGCCGGACGGCACCGTGGTGGTCACCACCGGCGACGCGCCGCTGCTGACCGGCCAGACGCTGGCCGCGCTGGTGGCGGCGCACGCCGAGCAGGGCAACGGTGTGACCGTCCTCACCGCGGTCGTCCCGGACTCCTTCGGCTACGGCCGGATCCTGCGCAGCGAGGCCGACGGCTCGGTCGCCGCGATCGTCGAGGAGAAGGACGCCAGCGAGGCCCAGCGGACGATCGACGAGATCAACTCCGGTGTCTTCGCCTTCGACGCCAAGCTGCTGGCCGAGGCGCTCGGCCGCCTGAGCACCGACAACTCGCAGGGCGAGGAGTACCTCACCGACACCCTGGAGATCCTGCGCACCTCGGGCCACCGGGTCGGCGCGGTGGTCGCGGACGACTACCGCGACATCCTCGGCATCAACGACCGGGTCCAGCTGGCCGAGGCCCGGCGGATCCTGAACGCCCGGCTGGTCGAGCGCGCGATGCGCGCGGGCGTCACCGTGGTGGACCCGGCGTCCACCTGGTTCGACGTCCAGGTGACGTACGAGCCGGACGCGGTCGTGCGGCCGAACACCCAGCTGCACGGCGCCACCCACCTCGGCGAGGGCAGCGAGGTCGGCCCGAACTGCACCCTGACCGACACCCTGGTCGGTACCGACGCCCATGTGAGCAACGCCACCACGGTCGGCGCCGAGATCGGCGAGGCGGCCTCGGTCGGGCCGTACGCGTACCTGCGTCCGGGCACCAAGCTGGCCCGCAAGGCCAAGGCCGGCACCTATGTGGAGATCAAGAACTCCGAGGTCGGCGCGGGCTCCAAGGTGCCGCACCTGTCGTACATCGGGGACACCACGATCGGCGAGGGCAGCAACATCGGCGCGGCCTCGGTCACCGTCAACTACGACGGCGTGAACAAGCACCGCACCACCATCGGATCCCACTGCCGCACCGGCTCCGACAACATGTTCATCGCCCCGGTGACGATCGGGGACGGCGCCTACACCGCCGCCGGATCGGTGATCATCACCGATGTCCCGGCCGGCGCGCTGGGTGTCTCCAGGGCGCAGCAGCGCAACATCGCGGGCTGGGTGGAGCGCAAGCGCCCCGGCACCGACTCCGCGCGTGCCGCCGCTGCGGCGAGTGAGGCTGCCGCTACGGTCGAGGACTGAGCGGACGACGGTGGATCTTGGGGAGTACGAGCCCGGGGCCCACGCTTCCCGCCGGGACGCGTAACCTGGAGTACATACGTGCGCCACTGGGCTGAATGCCCGTGTCCGGGCGTACTCCCAATCCCCCGTTGACCACCGGCCGGGCGCCTGCCTGGCGCGGACGCGGCGGGTCCATGAGCGGCAGCAACGCGAGGAGACGGTGCAGTGAGCGGGATCACGACGTCGGGTGAGAAGAAGCTGAAGCTCTTCTCCGGCCGTGCCCACCCCGAACTGGCGAGGGAGGTCGCGGCGGCGCTCGGCACCGAGCTCGTTCCGACCAAGGCCCTGGACTTCGCCAACGGTGAGATCTACGTCCGCTTCCTGGACTCCGCCCGCGGCGCGGACTGCTTCGTGATGCAGAGCCACACGGCTCCCATCAACCAGTGGATCATGGAACAGCTGATCATGATCGATGCTCTGAAGCGGGCCTCCGCCAAGAGCATCACCGCGATCCTGCCGTTCTACGGCTACGCCCGCCAGGACAAGAAGCACCTCGGCCGCGAGCCCATCTCGGCCCGCCTGGTCGCCGACCTGCTGCGCCAGGCCGGTGCCGACCGCCTGATGGCCGTGGACCTGCACACCGCGCAGATCCAGGGCTTCTTCGACGGCCCGGTGGACCACCTGTTCGCGCTGCCGCTGCTGGCCGACTACATCGGCCAGAAGGTCTCCAACGACAAGCTCACCGTGGTCTCCCCGGACGCCGGCCGGGTGAAGGTCGCCGACCAGTGGTGCGACCGCCTGGACGCCCCGCTGGCGATCATCCACAAGCGCCGCGACATGACCCAGGCCAACACCATCCTCTCGGCCGAGGTGGTCGGTGACGTCAAGGACCGGGTCTGCGTCCTGGTCGACGACATGATCGACACCGCCGGCACCATCTGTGCCGCCGCCGACGCGCTGTTCGAGAACGGCGCCGCCGACGTCATCGTGGCCGCCACCCACGGTGTGCTCTCCGGCCCGGCCGCCGACCGCCTGAAGAACTCCCGGGTCAGCGAGTTCGTCTTCACCAACACCCTGCCGACCCCGGCCGAGCTCCAGCTCGACAAGGTGACCACCCTCTCCATCGCCCCGTCGATCGCCGCCGCGATCCGCGAGGTCTTCGAGGAGGGCTCGGTCACCAGCCTGTTCGAGGGCGTGCACTGATCGGGTAGCCGCACGAACGGCCCCGGCGCCTTCCGGCGCCGGGGCCGATTTCGTGCTCGCTGGGGGGTGCGGTTAGACTCTTGAGACTGCTCGGCGAGGGATGTCGTGTGCCCGTACGGGTACCTGATCCGTGATCGACGCGCTGCCTCGGCCGTGGTTTGGCCGATTGCAGTCCCGTCTGCCGCCGAGTGGCCCCCCAACGTACTTGAGGGTGTGCCCCGGCGGTTTTTCGTCTGTCGTCCGCACCCCGCGTCCAGTTCTCACGAGGAGTGCCGTCGTGTCCGAGATCCGCCTTGCCGCTGAAGCCCGTACCGAGTTCGGCAAGGGTGCCGCCCGTCGCGCCCGTCGCGCCGGCCTGGTCCCCGGTGTCGTCTACGGCCACGGCCACGCCCCGGTTCACCTGAACCTGCCCGGCCACGACCTGATGATGGCCCTGAAGACCCCGAACGCCCTGCTGGTCGTGCCGATCGAGGGCAAGGACGAGTACGTGCTGCCGAAGGCCGTCCAGCGTGAGGCCATCAAGCGCACCATCGAGCACGTCGACCTGCTGCTGGTCAAGCGTGGCGAGAAGGTCACCGTCGAGGTTCCGGTCCACACCGAGGGCGAGCTGGCCGCCGGCGGCAACCTGCTGGAGCACGTCCTGAACGCTCTGCCGGTCGAGGCCGAGGCCACCCACCTGCCCGAGGCCGTCACCGTCTCGATCGAGGGCCTGGAGGCCGGCGCCTCGGTCCTGGCCAAGGACATCGTCCTGCCGAAGGGCGTCTCCCTGGCCGTCGAGGCCGACGCCGTCGTGCTGCAGGTCATCGGCGCCCAGGCCCCCGAGGCCGCCGAGGCCGCCGAGGGCGAGACCGCCGAGGCCTGAGCCCAGTAGCTCATTCGACCGCTGCCCCGGTCCGCTCCGCTGGAGCGGGCCGGGGCAGCGGCATGTCCGGGATGATGAGGAAAAGTGAGGAGCGGTTCATGAGTGACGAAGCGTACGAGGGCCCCTGGCTGATCGTCGGCCTGGGCAACCCGGGCGAGAGCTACGCCCGGAACCGGCACAACATCGGCTTCATGGTGGTGGACCTGCTGGCCGAGCGGATCGGGGCGAGGTTCAAGGCCCACAAGAGCCGGGCCCAGGTCGCCGAGGGCCGCCTGAGCGGGCGCCGGGTGGTGCTGGCCAAGCCGATGACCTTCATGAACCTGTCCGGCGGGCCGACCACCGCGCTGCGCGACTTCTACAAGGTGCCGAACGAGGCGATCGTGGCGGTCCACGACGAGCTCGACATCGACTACGCGACCCTGCGCCTCAAGCTGGGCGGCGGCGACAACGGCCACAACGGCCTGAAGTCCATCACCAAGTCGCTCGGCCCCGGCTACCACCGGGTGCGCTGCGGCATCGGCCGCCCGCCGGGCCGGATGGAGGTCGCCGACTTCGTGCTCAAGGACTTCTCGTCCGCCGAGCGCAAGGAGCTCGACTGGTTCGTCGACCGCTCCGCCGACGCGGTCGAGGCGCTGCTCTCCGAAGGGCTCGAACGGGCCCAGGGCACCTACAACTCCTGACGGCTTCGCGGTGAACTCCTGACGCGGCTCTGACGATCTTCTGACGTGATGTCAATCCGGCGCGCCTCCTTGCACAACGGTCGTACAACGCTTGCGCGGAGGGGCCGTGATCGGTGTGGGAACGCCACCTCTGATCGGATACGGTCATCCCCTGTACGCGCAGGATTGAGCGCAGGAATCTGGGGGTAAGGACCATGGTTCGGTCACATCGCGTCCGGGTGGGGCGTGCGGTCGGCGGAGCGGCGATGCTCGTCGGCCTCACCGCACTGGGGGCACCGGTGGCTCAGGCCGCCGACTCCTCGGGCAGCAGCGACGCGCCCGAGCCGGCGGCCGCGCAGCTGACGCCGCCGGTCAGCGGTGGCAAGGTGGGCGGCTCGGCCGGCCTGTACGCGGTCGGCGGCGGCCTGGTGATGGTCGCGGGCGGCGCGACCCTCTGGGTCAAGCGCAAGCGCGCCGGCCAGGTCACCATCCACTGAACGGCCCTACGGGCCAGGCCTCTCGGGAGCGCCCAGGGGCGCGGGGAACCACGCGAACAACCAGGCACCTCCGTAGAGGGCTGGTCGCGCAGTTCCCCGCGCCCCCGGTGGTCTCCCAACGTCCGGAGGGGCCGTGAGCGTCAGCCCGTGTTGCGCAGCCCGGCCGCGATGCCGTTGACGGTCAGCAGCAGGGCGCGGGCCCGCAGCGGGTTCTCGGGCCGTCCGGCGGCGACCTCCTCGCGCTGCCGGCGCAGCAGTGCGACCTGCAGGTAGGAGATCGGGTCGAGGTAGGCGTCGCGGACCGTGAAGGTCTGCTTCAACACCGGGTTGTGTTCGAGGAGTTCGCTCTCACCGGTGAGGCGGAGCACCTCACGCAGGGTCAGCTCGTGCTCGGCCGTGATCTGGTCGAAGACGTGGTGCAGTTCGGCCGGGACCAGCTGCTCGACGTAGTGGCGGGCGATCCGCAGGTCGGTCTTGGCCAGCGTCATGGCGACGTTGGACAGGAAGTTCCGGAAGAAGTGCCACTGGCCGTACATCTCGTCGAGCACGTCGCCGAGCCCGGCCTCGCGGGCGGCGGCCAGGCCTGAGCCCACGCCGTACCAGCCCGGGACGATCTGGCGGGACTGGGTCCAGCCGAAGACCCACGGGATGGCGCGCAGGCCGTCCAGGCCCGCCCCCGAGTCGGGGCGGCGGGACGGGCGGGAGCCCAGGTGCAGCGAGGCGAGCTGGTCGACCGGGGTGGCCGCGAAGAAGTACTTCGGCAGGTCGTCCTGCTCGACCAGGGCGCGGTAGGCGGTGTGGGCGGCCTCGGAGACCTGGTCCATCGCCGCGTCCCAGCGGGCGAGTTCCTCGGGGGCCTGGCGCGGCGCGGTGTGCAGCGCGGAGGCGGAGAGGGTGGCCGAGAGGGTCAGCTCCAGGTTCTCCCGGGCCAGCGAGGGCAGCAGGTACTTGTCGGAGATGACCTCGCCCTGCTCGGTGACCTTGATCTCGCCCTCCAGGGTGCCCCAGGGCTGGGCGAGGATCGCCTCGTGCGAGGGGCCGCCGCCGCGGCCGACGGTGCCGCCGCGGCCGTGGAACAGGCGCAGCCGGATGCCGTACCGGTGGGCGACGTCGCGGAGCCGGCGCTGGGCGCGGTGGATCTCCCACTGGGAGGTGGTGATGCCGCCGAACTTGGAGGAGTCGGAGTAGCCGAGCATGACCTCCTGGACGTCTCCGCGCAGCGAGACCAGCAGCCGGTAGGAGGGGTCGGAGAGCATCTCCTCCATGATCCGGTCGGCCTGCTGGAGCTCCTCGGTGGTCTCCAGCAGCGGCACGATGCCGATCCTGGCGATCCCGGCGTGCAGGTCGATCAGTCCGGCCTCGCGGGCCAGGACGGTCGCCGCGAAGACGTCGTCCGCGCCCTGGCACATCGAGATGATGTAGCTCTCGACGATCTCGTCGCCGAAGCGCTCGAAGCCCTCGCGGATGGTGTTGAAGACGTTCAGGGTCTTGGTGGCGGCGGCGTCCAGCGGGGCCGGGGTCGGGGCCAGCGGGCGGCGCGAGCGCAGCTCCTTGGCGAGCAGCTTCTGCCGGTACTCGCGCGGCATGTCGTTGTAGCGCCAGGCCTCCTCGCCGAGCCGGTCGAAGAGCTGGCCCAGCGCGTGGTGGTGCGCCTCGGCGTGCTCGCGCACGTCCATGGTGGCGAGCTGCAGGCCGAAGGCCTCGATGGTGCGGATCGCGCGGGCCAGGCGGCCGTCGGCGATCAGCTCGCCGCGGTGGGCGCGCAGCGAGTCCTGGATCAGCTTGAGGTCGGCGATCAGCTCGTTGGTGCCGAGGTAGTCGCGGCCGGCCGTGTGCGGGGTGCCGGTGACCAGGCGGTCGCGGGTGTTCTCCAGCTTGAGGCGGACGCAGGTGGCCTTGAGCCGGTACGGCTCCTCGGCGTTCATCCGCTTGTAGCGCGGGCTGAGTTCGGGCAGCAGCTTGAGGTCGGCGTCCAGCGAGGCGAGCAGCTCGTCGGAGGCGCCGGCCAGCCGGACCGAGGTGGAGAGCGTGGCGCGCAGGTCGTCGATGGTGGCCAGGGCGTCCTTGATGCCGTACTCGTGCTGGAGGTTGAGCACGTCCCAGGTGACGTTCGGGGTGACGTTCGGGTTGCCGTCGCGGTCGCCCCCGATCCAGGTGCCGAAGGTCAGCGGGCGGACGCCCTCGGGGAGGTTCAGGCCCACCCGGGCCAGCTCCTCGTGCAGCTCCTCCAGCACCTCGGGGACGGCCTCGCGGTAGAGCTCGTCCAGGTAGTAGACGGCGTTGCGGGCCTCGTCGGTGGGCTCGGGGCGAGCGATCCGCAGCTCGTCGGTCTGCCACAGCAGGTCGATGACCTCGGCGAGTCTGCGGTCGGCGGAGCGGCGGGCGGAGGTGTGGCGCTCGGGGTCGGTGGTGGCGAGGCCCGTGGCGGCGTGCTCGCGGTGGCTCTGCTCTTGCCTGAAAGCGTGCTCCAGCAACTCGCCGATCCGGCGCAGCTTGTTGAGCACGCTGCGGCGGGCGGCCTCGGTCGGGTGCGCGGTGAAGACCGGGCGGACGGCGAGGTGGGCCAGGGTGTCCGAGAGGTGCTTGGGGTCGGCGTCGGACAGCTGGTCGGCGGTCAGCGCGAGCGGGGAGCCTTCGCGGGCCCGGCGGGCGGCGAACTCGCGGCCGCGGTGCACCTGTTCGGTGACGTTCGCCAGGTGGAAGTACGTGGAGAAGGCCCGCACCAGCTTCGCGGCCGTGTCCAGGTCGATGCCGGAGAGCAGTTCGGCGGTGGCCTCGCCGTTGGTGCGGCTGAGCAGTCGCACCTGTTCGACCAGGCCCAGCAGTTCGGGGCCCTCCTGGCGGACCAGGGTCTCGCCGAGCAGATCACCGAGGCGGCGGATGTCCGCGCGCAGGGCCGCGTTGTCGGCGGCCGGGTCGGCCGGCTGGCTTGGGTTGTCCGCAGAGGTGGGGACCGGAGCGGTCACGGCTGGCTCCCTGATGTGGTGGGGTTCGGCAACGGCTCTCATCACCACTGTGAAGGTGACGTGTGCGGACCGCGCTGTCCGACGCGACCAGCATAGGTGGCACCGGGTGCCGCGATGGTGACATAACCGTATGCCGGACAGGCGGTTGGACCCGGGGTACCGCCGGAACCTTCCCGGTGGCGGGGGCGGTTACTCAGGGGCGCGGACGGCCTCCCGGCGGTGAGGGGGAGACCCCTCGGGGTGCGGGGCGCCGCCCGGTCGGCCGGGTGCGCGCGGCGGGAGGCGGCTGCGCCGGACCAGGGCCGGTCGCGGGAGCCGTACCCGGTGGACGCGGGCGTTCAGCGGACGTCAATAAGCCCCCCGTACGCTGTCTCCCATGAGTAAGTCGCCTGACGGGGGCAGGCCGGTCCACTCGCTGTGGTGGTGGCGTCGGCGCCGCAGCGTGCTGCTGGACAGCGGTCTGGCCGCACTGGCCGGGCTGGAGTGTGCCTTCGGCGCGTACGGAACGGTGCACGACCGGCTGGGCTGGGGCGTGGGACCGGTGGCGGTGTCGGCGGTGCTGGGAGCACTGGCCGGGGTCAGCCTGGTGGTGCGGCGGCGCTGGCCGGCCGTGCCGGTGCTGGTGGCGCTGGTGTTCGTCCCCGGGATGTTCGGGGTCGTACTGCTGGTGGTCTCGCTGTACACGCTGACCGGGACCTGGGAGTGGCCCTCGCGGCGGGGGCGGGTGCTCGGGCTCTCCGCGGTGGCGCTGCTGGAGACCTTCGCGATGGTGCTGTTCTCCATGTTCCACCCGGCGCCCGGGAAGGAACGGCCCCAGGGCGCCACGCCCGACCAGCTCCCGCCGACCTGGCTGCTCGTCGTGCTGGCGGCGCTGGTCGCGGGCGGTCTGACGGTGCTGCCGGTGGTCACCGGGCTGTACGTGGGTGCGCGCCGCCGCCTGGTCGAGTCGCTCAAGGACCGCGCCCAGGGCCTGGAGACCGAGCTGGCGCTGCTGGCCGAGCAGGCCCAGGAACGTGCCCGCCGCGCCCGGCTGGAGGAGCGCACCCGGATCGCCCGCGAGATGCACGACGTGGTGGCGCACCGGGTCAGCCTGATGGTGGTGCACGCTTCGGCGCTGGAACGTATCGCCGCCAAGGACCCGGAGAAGGCGACGCAGAGCGCCAGGCTGATGGGCGAGGTCGGGCGCCAGGCGCTGAACGAGCTGCGCGAGATCCTCGGCGTGCTGCGGATGTCCGAGGAAGCGGTGGAGATCCAGGACGGCCTGGAGGACCTGCCGCAGCTGGTCGAGCAGTCCGAGGCGGCCGGGATGGCGGTGACGCTGACGGTCAGCGGTACCCGCAGGCCGTTCAGCACCGAGGCGGAGCAGACCGCGTACCGGGTGGTGCAGGAGGGGCTGACCAACGCGCACAAGCACGCGGCCGGGGCGCGGGTCGAGGTGCTCCTGGCGTACGTGCCGAACGGGGTCCGGGTGGCCGTGGTCAACGACCGTGCGGACGGCGGCGGTAGCCGGGTGGCACTGCCCAGCGGGGGCAACGGCCTGGTCGGGATGCGCGAGCGGGTGCTGGCGCTGGGCGGCAGCTTCTCGGCCGGCCCGGAGGAGGACGGGGGCTTCCGGGTGGAGGCGGTCCTGCCGTCCCGGCTCGCGGTCCCGGCGGAGCGGCTGTCCTGAGGTCGGCGCCGGGCCCGACGCCCCCCGTGCGTCAGGCCGGGTAGCGGATCAGGGCGCCGGTGGCCAGGGCGAACGCGAACGGCTCCGGGATCGGCACACGGTCGCCGAACTTGCCGTTCCACCGGCGGTGGTAGACGCCGTCCGCAGGCTCGGAGTAGAGCGTGACCACACCGTCGCGGGGGTCGATCAGCAGGTAGAGCGGGATGTGCATCAGGGGATAGTCGCGGACCTTGCCGACCAGGTCGTTCTCCGGGTTCGACGGAGAGACGATCTCGACCGCGATCGCGGCCTGTTCGGCCGGGACCTCGTTCCCGCCGTGCTCGACCACTGCGATCGGGATGTAGGTCAGGTCGGGATTGCGGAGCTTGCCGACGTTCGGCGAGGCCAGGTCGGTGTTCTCGCTGGGCATCAGGTCCGCGGGGCGGTGTGCGTCGAACTGCTCCCGGACGATGAGCAGATTGCGCTGATGGATCACCGACGGCCCCGCCATCATGATGATCTCGTCGCCGGACACCTCGATCTTCCAACCCGACGGAGGGGTCAGACTCCGTGCGTACGCCAGCAGCTGGGCGTGACGGTCGGGAACCTGGGACTCGGCCATGCCATCATCCTGTCACTTCCTCAGGACGTGGGCCCGGGCCGGCACGGGATCCCGGCTCAGCGGCCGGGCTGCCCCGGCCGTGGCCCGCTACGGCAGTTCGGCCTGTTCCCTGATGTAGGACTGGGCCAGGGCGGGGAGTTCGTAGAGTGCCGCGTGGGCGGAGACCTCGGCGACCGGACAGCTCAGCACCGAGATCTCGATCATGCCCTCCAGTACCCGTTGGGCCGTCTGCTCGCCGCAGCCGAGCGCGGTCACCGCCTCGGCGAGACTGAACAGCGGGGAGGGCAGTGCGGCCAGGCGGCGCAGCACACCCCTGACCACCTGGGGGAGTCCGCCCCACCACTCGGCCAACCTGGTGCGGACCGCCAGGTCGCCCGCGACCAGCTCGTCGAGCAGGGAGCCGGACTGCTCGAGGCGCCGTGCGTAGTCGGCGAGCGGGAGTTGGCGCTGCACGGCCAGCTTGCTCCCGCTCACCCGGACGGCCAGCGGCAGCCGGCCGACGGCCGCGACGATCCGCTCGGCGGCGTCCCGGTCGGCCGGGACCCGGTTCTCGCCGACGATCCGGGCGAGCAGCTCGACCGCCTCCGCCTGGCTGTACGAGGGGAGTTCGAGCAGGTGGTGCGGGCCGAGGCCGGCCATCCGGCTGCGGCTGGTGATCATCACCGAGCTGGGCCCGGCGCCCGGCAGCAGGTGCCGGACGGCGGACTCGTCCGGGGCGTCGTCGAGCACCACCAGCACCCGGCGGGCCGCCAGCCAGGACCGCCAGACGGCCGCCACCTCCTCCTCGTCCTCCGGGCGCACGGTCTCCACCAGGCCGGTGATCCTGGCCAGTTCGGCCATCACCGAGCCGGTGTGCCGCGGTGTGCCGTCATCCCGGCGCAACCGCACGCTGATCCGGCCGTCGGGGTACTGCCGCTCCAGCCGGTGCGCGACGTGCACCGCGAGCGCGCTCTTGCCCGTGCCCACCGGACCGCTGATCACCACCAGCCGCCCCTCCCCGGCGAGCAGGTCGGCCAGCGCGTGCACCTGGTCGGTGCGGCCGGTGAAGTCCGGCAGGTCGGCGGGGAGCACGGCGGGCGGACGCTCCTGGTGCGGTGCGGCCGGTGAGCGGCGGGTCGCGGCGGCGGGCGGATGCTTCCCGTCGCCTCCGTCGCGCCCGTTCAGGATGGCCCGGTAGTGCGCCTCCAGCGCCGGGCTGGCCCGCAGGCCGAGCTGGCCGGCCAGCAGCTGGCGCAGGTTGTCGTAGACGGCCAGCGCCTCGCTCTGCCGTCCGGCCCGGTAGAGCGCGGTCATCTGGGCCGCGCAGAGCCGCTCGCGCATCGGGTACTCGGCCACCAGCTCGGCCAGCTGCTCGGCCACCAGGGCGGGCCGGCCGGCGGCCAACTCGGCCTCCGCCCAGTCCTCGTGGACGGCGAGCCGGCGGTTGGCGTAGCGGACCGCCTCCCCTCCGATCACGTCGCCGTGCACGAGGTCGTCGAGGAGCGGGCCGTTGCCCAGGTCGAGGGCCTCGCGGAGCAGCCGGGCGGCGTGCGCGCCGCCGCCGAGCCGACCGGCCTGCCGGCCCGCCCTGGCCAGCTCCTCGAAGCGGAGCAGGTCGAGCTCGGCCGGGTCGACCCGCAGCAGGTAGCCGGCCGGCTTGTGCACCAGCCGGTCAGGACCGCCCGCCGGTCCGAGCAGCTTGCGCAGCGCCGAGACGTACGCCTGGAGGTTCTTGCGGGCCGAACGCGGCGGCTCGTCGCTCCACAGCGCCTCGGTCAGCACGTCGGTGGAGACCGTGGTGTTGGCCCGGCAGAGCAGGGTGCCGAGCAGCAGCCGCCGCTTGATGGGGCCCAGCGGAACGGGTCTGTCGTCGATCTCCACCGCCAGTTCGCCCAGGACCCGGAACCGGACCGTGGCCGAGTCCCGGTTCGTGACGGCGGACGGTTGGGAGCGCGGTGTCGCGAGATGGTGCAGCATGGCGTCGACCCCCGGTGACGAGAACGCTGGATGGCGCGGTACCTCGGGGCCGGCCCGCGGAGGGGAGCCGGACCCGTTCGGCCGGTGCCTCCCTGGCCGGCCGCGGGTGCACCCGGGGGCGGCCGTCCCGGGGCGGAGTCAGCGCCCCGCACCAGCAGGGCCCCCGACGCGCCCCCGAACAGGCCGGGGACGAACGGCGCCGGACTCCGACCGGAGCTCCACCCCGGGTGCGCGGTCGTGGGCTCAGTGGCCCCAGCCGGTGTCGTCGGTGACGATCGGGATGACGAAGTGGTGGCCCGCCAGGCTGAAGTCGGCCGGGTCGACGTGAACGGCGGTCGCGGTGCCACGGTCCACGGCGGGGCCCTCGGTCGTGGCGGCGGCGAGGCCGGCCGGGGTGGCCGGGGCGGTCTGGGTGGCCGGGGCGGTCTGGGTGGCCGGGGCGTTCTGGGCGGTCTGGGCCGACGCGACGGGAGCGGCTGCGACGGACAGGCCCGCCGCACCCAGCACGGCCAGCAGAAGACGCGGATGGTTCATGTGGTCCCCCATGGGAGCTTTTCTGATGAATCGACCAGATTTGGTGGATTCCTTGCTCCTCAGACTGCCGTTCCGGTGCGACCTGGCAAAGGGGGCGCGTCGTGCAGCATGCTGCATGCAGCAACTCACCCGCGACGCAAATCGGACGAATACCTATACGAATTGACTCCTGTTCACCGAGCGGGGAAGAGGCGGTCGAAGAGAAACGCCAGTACGTCCGTGACCAGCCCCGACAGCGCGCCGACGCCCCGTTCGGCATGGCCGACGTCCGACTCCCGGCGCAGCAGCACCGGCCCGGGGCCGGTGGTGGCGTGCTGGAGCGCGGCGCACATCTTGCGCGCGTGCAGCGGGTCGACCCGGGTGTCCCCGTCGGCGACCGCGAGCAGCACCGCCGGGTAGCGCACGCCCTGGCGCACCCGGTGATAGGGCGAGTAGCCGAGCAGCACCGCCAGTTCGGCCGGATCGTCCGCGCTCCCGTACTCGTCGCGCCAGCTGGGGCCCATGCCGGAGCGCTCGTAGCGGACCATGTCGAGCAGCGGCGCGACGCAGACCACCGCCGCGTACTTCTCGGGCTGCTGGGTGAGCGCGGCGGCCGCGGTCAGCCCGCCGTTGGAGCTGCCGACCAGGCCGAGCCGCCCGGGGTCGGCCCAGCCCTCGGCGACCAGCCAGTCGGCGGCCGCGTCCAGGTCGTCGAAGGTGTTCTGCTTGTGCTCGCGCCGGCCGGCCCGGTGCCACCGCTCGCCCTCCTCCCCGCCGCCGCGCAGGCACGGAAAGGCGTACACCCCACCGGCCTCGGCCCAGGCCAGCGCCTGGGCCGCGTACCCGGGCAGGGCCGGGACGCCGAAGCCGCCGTATCCGCTGAGCACGGTCGGCCTGGGCACGTCCGGCTCGCCCTCCGGCGCGATCACGAACATCCGCACCGGCGTGCCGTCGTGCGAGCGGTAGACCACCTGGCGGGTCCGCACCGGGGCGGCCGGCGCGCGGCCGGGGGCGGCCCAGGGATCGACGCGCCCGGTGCGCGCGTCGTAGCGCAGGACGTGCGGCGGGGTGGCGTGGTCGGCGTAGCCGAACCAGGCCAGATGGCCGGGGGCCGCCGCGGTGCGCAGCGCGCCGACGGTGCCGCTTCCCGGCAGCGCGAGCCCGCCGAGCCGCTCGCCGTCGGCCAGGTCGTGCACCGTGACCTCGGACAGTGCGTGCCTGGTCCGGGTCACCAGGGCGAGCGGGCGGGGCAGTTCGGGTCCGTCCAGGACGGCGAAGCCGGTCAGCACCGCCTCGGGGTCCTCCGGGATCACCACCCGGCGCCCGCCGTCCCCGGTCACCAGCTCGACCCGGCCGCGCGGGGCGTCGCGCCGGGTGCGCAGGTAGAGCGCGCCGGCGTGGGGATGCGCCACGGTCTGCGCGTCCACGTCCTGCTGGACCGGTCGCAGCGGCGGCCTGGCCGGATCGGCTCCGGTGAGCTCGGCCAGCCAGACGTCGGTGCGCGGCGAGGCGCCGACGGTGGCGGTGACGGTGAGCAGCCGCCCGTCCGGTGTGGTGGCGACCGCGTAGTACTGGTCGGCCGGCCTGCCTTCGCCGAACACCAGCACGTCCTCGGCCGGATCGGTACCGAGGACGTGCAGCCAGACCCGGCGGTGGTAGTGCTCCTCGCCCGGGTGCAGCTCGGGCGGCAGCCGTCGGACGTAGTAGAAGGCCCGGCCGCCCGGCAGCCAGGCGACGGTGGCGCGGCGCAGCCGGTCGATCGGGCCGTCGAGCACCGCTTCGGTGGTGACGTCCAGGACCCGCAGGACGGAGTCCTCGGTGCCGCCGACCGAGGTCTGGACGGCCACCAGCTCCCCCTCCCAGCTGGGCGTCCACTCGTCCAGCACGGTACGGCCGCTCGGGTCGAGGGCCAGCGGGTCGAGCAGTACGCGCTCGGCGCCGTTCTCGGTGACGACCAGGACGGGCTGGTCCTGTCCCGGCGCACGGCGGGTGGCGAACCACCGGGAGCCGCGCACCAGCGGTGCGGAGACCGAACCGGTGTCGAGCAGCTCCGTGACCCTCGCCCGGACCCGGGCCAGGGCCGGCCAGTCGGCCCTCGCCCGGACGAACAGCGCGTCCTGGGCGGCGGACCAGGCGGCGGTACGCGGATCGGCCGGGTCCTCCAGGACCCGGTAGGGGTCGGCGACCCGGTGCCCGTGCAGTTCCTCGACCAGCTCGATGCGGGGAGCCGGCGGGTAGTCGGGGAACGGGAGGTCAGGGGAGGGTGTCATGGAACTCCTCGGCGGGATGCTGGGCGGTGGCCGCAGCGGCCGGTGGCGCTCCGGGACCGGCGGCTTCGGGACGGGCGGCTTCGGGACGGGCGGCTTCGGGACGGGCGGCTTCGGGACGGGCGGCCTCGGGACGGGCCGCTTCGGGACCGGTCGGCGCCGGCGGTCCTGAGACGGCCAGCTCGTCCCCGCGCAGCAGCGGTACCGCCGAGAGCAGGGTGGTGGCGGCGACCAGGGCCGCCAGCAGCAGCCAGCTGCCCGGGATGCCGAGGCCGTCGAGCAGCGTGCCGGCCAGCATCGGGCCGAGCGCGGCCAGACCGGCGATCAGCAGGTTGGCGGCGGTGCTCACCCGGCCGAGCAGCTCGCGTGGGGAGCGGCTGATCAGTGCCTGACCGACCACGATCCCGGCCGGCGGGGTGAGCAGGATCAGCAGTACCAGCAACGGGCCGACCAGCCACGGCTGTTGGGTGAGGGCGACGACCGCGAGTCCGCCCGACCACACCGTGCCGATCAGCAGGAAGAGCCGGCTGGGCGGCAGCAGCTTCATCACCCGCGGCGCGGCCAGCGAGCCGAGCACCGCGCCGACCCCGGCGCAGGCCATCACCACACCGATCGTGGTGCCACCGGTCCCGGTGTCCCGCAGGGTGACCACCATGGCCACGTCGGCCGCGCCGCCGACCAGGTTGAGCAGCGCGCCGAAGGCCATCGCGCGCATCAGGTCCGGCTGGCCGAGCAGCCAGCGCAGCCCGGCCGTCGCGCCGTCGTCCGCCGGTCCGTCCCCGGCGGCAGGTCGCGGCCGGGTGACCATGCGCAGCAGCAGCCAGGCGGAGACGGCGTACGACAGGGCGTCGGCGGTGAACGGCAGCACCCGGTCGAGGCCGAACAGCCAGCCGCCCAGGAACGGCCCCACCAGACCGGTGGCGGCCAGCGCCGCCTGGTCCTTGGCCAGCGCGTCCGAGAGGTGCTCGTCGGGCACCACGTCCCGGACCGCGATCAGGCCGGCCGGGCTGAAGACCGCGGTGGCGACGCCCTCGACCACCGCGACGGCCAGCAGCTGCGGATAGCCGAGCGGGCCGAGGCCGGCCGCCAGGGGGATGCTGCCGACCGCGACCAGCCGGACCAGATCGGCGCCGATCATCAGCCGGCGCCGGTCCATCCGGTCGGCCAGCTGCCCGGCGGGCAGCCGGCAGACCATCCGGGTGACCAGCGAGCAGGAGCCCAGCAGTCCGGCCTGGGTGGCGCCGCCGCCGAGCGAGAGCACCAGCAGCGGAAAGGCGATCAGCGACATCTGGGAGCCCAGGGTCGAGACCGCCGAGCCGATCCACAGCCGGCGGAAGTCGCGGTTGGCGCGGAGCACCCCGGGGTCAGCCATGGTCCACCTCCGAGACGGGCGCGGCTCAGCGCCGGGCGGCCGGGTACATGAGCGCGAGCAGGGCGCTGTCCACCTCGTCCTGGAACGCGGCCAGCGCCTCGGCGTGGTCGCCCAGGCGGTACTCGTCGTCGCAGGCGATCCAGCGGCCCTCGGTCGCCGTCGCCGACAGGTAGCCGTCGTCGATGGTGCCGACCTCCCAGCCGGGACGCCCGGCCGTCTCCCAGCAACTCGACAGCACACCGTCGGCGTTGACCACCGCGCCGTACTTGCCGTCCCGGAAGGAGCACGCCTGGCAGCCGGTGTCCGCCTTGGGCGGCGTGATGGCGAAGCCGAGCTCCATCGCCCGGGCGTGCCAGCGGGTGAACTCGCCCGCCAGCGGGGTGCCGTAGTCCAGTTCGTTGCCGTAGCCCACGCCCACGTCGCCGACCAGGGAGAACTGAAGGCTGGCCCGGGTCGGGTCGAGCTCGGTGGCGAGGCGCTCGACCAGGTTCGCCATGCCGTGCCGGTTGTAGTGCGAGACGTTGATCCGCAGGTGCCAGCGCAGGTCGGTCGCGGCCATCGCCTTGGCCAGGTTTCGGACGATCAGGTCGAAGGTGCCGCCGCCGGAGCGCTTGACCCGGATCTCGTCGTGCTCCCCCCGGTCGCCGTCGAAGGTGATCTGCACGGTGCGCAGTCCGGCCGCGTACAGCTCCCGGGCGACCAGCGGGGTGAGCAGCGTGCCGTTGGACACCATGCCCGCCTCCAGCTCGCCCAACTCGGCCGCCCGAAGGAGCAGTTCACGCGCGCCGCGCAGATTGAGCAGCGGCTCGCCGCCGAACAGCATCAGCGCCAGCCGGTCCAGACCGGCCTCCGCCATCCGCGCGCGGGTGAAGTCCAGCACCCGGGTGATCATGTCCGAGTCGAGCCGGGAGTGCTTGATCCGGGGCGGGCGGCTGCCGCCGGACGGGTCCTGCCCGGTGTTCTGGAAGCAGTAGCCGCAGCCCAGGTTGCAGGAGGTGCTGGTCAGTACGGTCAGCGAGTACGAGCGGATCGGCTTCGCCCGGTAGAGCCCGGCCTCCCGCAGGTAGTGCTCGGCGTCGGGCAGCAGCGTGCCGTCCGGACCGACCTGGGTCGGCCGCACGCGCGCGACGCCGCCGGCGCCGAGGAACCACCAACCGTTCTCCGCCTTGATCAGACGGCTCCCGTCACCCGCGGTCGCGGGTCGTGTTGCGGACACAACTGCCTCCAAAAAGGGGTGGACTGCGGGGAGATGGGGCCGGGGCCTGCCGCCTGGGCGGCAGGCCCCGTACGGATCCGGATCAGGGGGTCTGGAGGAAGACGCCGCACCACGACGGGGTGTCCTCACCCTCGTTGTGCGCCACGACCTCCGGGCCGTCCGCCACCGAGGGCCGCTCGATGAAGACGACGCAGCCCGGGTTGGCCTCACCGCTGTGGGCGACGACCTCCGGCTCCTCGGTGTTCTGCGGACCCGCGTAGACGCCGCACCAGCCGCTGTAGCCCTCGCTGTGCGCCACGACCTCCGCCTCCTCGGAGTTCTTCGGGCCCGCGTAGACGCCGCACCAGCCGCTGTAGCCCTCGCTGTGCGCCACGACCTCCGCCTCCTCGGCGTTCTGCGGAGTCGCGTAGATGGCACACCAGCTGCTGGCGCCCGCGCTGTGGGCGACGACCTCCGCCTCCTCGGTGTTCTGCGGACCCGCGTAGATGCCGCACCAGCCGCTGTAGCCCTCGCTGCCGGCCACGACCTCGGGCTTGTTCTCAGCCATCGCACTCTCCGATCACAACTCGGCACACGGGATGCCCACCCCGCGTGCTGGGACGAGCCGGCGGCCGTTCCCGCCGACACCGAGCAAGCTAGTACTGCAATCACAGTTACGGGTGGGGCGGTTGTGAGTTCTGCCGGTGGCTGTGGTTGTGTTTCGCCGTGTCTGTGGATCTCGGGGTGGGGCAGGTTGAGGCCTGGCAGGAGATGCTGTCCGGGCTGCACGCGCGGTTCGCTGCGCGTTTTTCCAGGTCGGAGCCGCGTGCGCGTGCCCTGACGTATATGGCAGGGCTGATCGCTCCGCTGGAGAGGAAGAACGGGTGGACCCTCGCGGAGCGCGCGGGCGAGGGACATCCGATCGGGATGCAACGCCTGCTCGGCGAGGCGGACTGGGACGCGGACGATGTCCGTGACGACGTGCGGGACTTCGTCGTGGAGACCATCGGTGCCAAGGACGGGATCCTTATCGGCGACGACACCGGCTTCCTGAAGAAGGGCACGCGGTCGGCCGGGGTCCAGCGCCAGTACACGGGGACGGCGGGACGGACGGAGAACTCCCAGATCGGCACGTTCCTGGCCTACGCCTCGGCGAAGGGCCGCGCGCTGATCGACCGGGAGCTGTACCTGCCGGCCTCGTGGACGGACGACCGCGAGCGCTGCCGGGCGGCCGGCGTGCCCGATGAGGTGCCGTTCGCGACGAAGAACGAGCACTTCCGCTGGATGCTGCAGCGCGCGATCGACGCCGGGGTGCCGTTCGCGTGGGTGACCGCGGACGAGGCCTACGGGCAGGTCAAGCACCTGCGGGTCTGGCTGGAGCAGCGCGGCATCGGGTATGTGCTGGCCACCAGGGTCAACGACACCGTGATCACGACGCGGTGGCGTGAGGTCCGGGTCGACGAGTTGGTCGCCGCGCTGCCGCGGCAGGCCTGGAAGCGCCTGTCCGGTGGTAAGGGCTCCCATGGCGAGCGGGTCTACGACTGGGCCAGGGTGGCGATCCGCCCGGTGTGGGAGGACGGCGTCGGGCACTGGGTGCTGGCCCGCCGCTCGGTCAGCGACCCGACCGAGATCGCCCACTACGTGTGCTACGGGCCTGTGGCCACCCGGTTGAAAGACCTGGTCAAGGTCGCCGCGGCGAGGTGGGCAATAGAGGAGTCGTTCCAGGTCGCGAAGAACGAGTGTGGCCTGGACCACTACCAGGTCCGCCGCTACGACGCCTGGTACCGGCACATCACCCTGTCCATGGCCGCCCTCGCCGCGCTGACCGCGATCCGCGCCCACGAGCTGGAAAAAGGGGCTGCCGATTAGGACAAAGCGACCTCATACCCCTGTCTGTCGCGGAGATTCGCCGCCTCATCGGCCTGATCCTCCACCCCCACCACCTCACTCCGGCGCATCATCTGCGCTGGTCATGGTGGCGACGTCTCAGCCAGACCCGAGCCCGCCTCAGCCACTACAAACGCCGAGGCCACATCCCATAACTGTGATTGCAGTACTAGGAACGCCCGGCACGGGATCGGTTCAGCGCCGGTACAGCCTCCGCCGAGCCCCAGCTCAGCGGCCCCGCACCGGCCGCCAGGCCCCCGCCACAGCCCCCGGATCCCTCCCGCCGGACCCACTTCGAGCTGCGGATATACCGGATTCGGCGGCGTGCTGAACCCGTTCCCAACCGGCCCCGCGCAGGGTGAGGGGCGAACGCGTCGAGGGGCGAACAGGAGGGGTGGCCATGGAGTTGGCCGAGTTGATCGGGCTCCGTCCGGAGCCCTGTGCCGGGCTGCTGGTCATGCTCACCCAGCGCTGTCCGCTCGCCTGCGCCCACTGCTCGACCTCGTCGTCGATGCTCGGCGTCGACGCCGACGCGGCCGACCTGCTCCGCTTCGTCCGCTCCTTCACCACCGCGGACCGTCCGGAGCTGATGCTGCTGACCGGCGGCGAGCCGCTGCTGCGCCCGGAGCTGGCCGGCGAGCTGATCGCCGCCGCCCGCGCCGCCGGCACCCGGACCGCGCTGCTGAGCGGCATGTTCTTCGCCCGCGCGGCGCGGCCGCCGGAGCGGATTCGGGCCGTACTCACCGCGCTCGACCACTTCTCGGCCAGCCTCGACGCCTTCCACGAACGGGAGGTGGCGCGCGCCGACGTCTTCCGGACCCTGCGGACCGTGCTCGACGCCGGCGTGCCGGTCAGCCTGCACCTCACCGGCGTCGGACCGGACGACCCGTACCTGGCCGAGCTGACGGCCGACGTCCGCCGCACCTTCGGCGACGCCGTGCCGATGCTGGTCAACGAGGTGCGCGCGGTGGGCCGGGCGGCCGGCTGGGCCACCGGGGCGGCCACCGCCCCCGGCCCGGCCGGACGGCCGCTGCCCTGCGCGATGGCCGCCTGGCCGGTGGTCGCGCACGACGGCACGGTGCTGGCCTGCTGCAGTCAGGAGACGGTGGACCGCCGACCGGTCCCGCCGCACCTGCTCCTCGGCCACACCGCCACGGACGACTGGTCGCGGATCCGTCAACGGGCGCTCTCCCGGCCGGTGTTGCGGATGCTGCGGGCACTCGGCCCGGCCCACCTCTACCACCGCTACGGCACCCCGGCCGCCTGCACCGGCTACTGCGCGGGCTGCCGGCTGCTGCCCGACCACCCCGAGGTGATCGACGGCGCGACCCGGGAGGGCTCGGGCCCGGTCGGCGAGCTGATCGACCTCGCCTCGGCCCGCATCCAACGCGCCGCCGGCCCGACCGAGTTGGTCCGCCGCTTCGGCAGCGCCCGGTACGCCGCCCTGGTGGCACCGGGCCGTGCCGAGGACCCGGCCGTACCCGAACAGGCGCCGGCATGAGCGCCGCACTGTCGCGCAGCGCCGCGCTCAACCTCAAACTCGCCCTCGCGGCACCGCCGTTGCACACCGCACTGGCCGCGCTGTGGCGCCCCGAGGGGCTCGCCGAACGGTACGGCCGCTACCTCAGCACCATGCACGAGGTCATCCGGGCCTCCGTCCCGCTGATGGAGCTGGCCGCCCGGCGGTGCGCCGAACGCGGCCCGGCCGATCCGGTGGCGGTGCCGCTGCGCCACTACCTGGAGCGGCACATCGAGGAGGAGTCCGGCCACGACGACTGGCTGCTGGCCGACCTGGCCGCGGCCGGAGAGCAGCCGCCGGGGACCGACCGGCAGCCGCCGCCGGTGGTGGCGCGGCTGGTCGGCCCGCAGTACTACTGGATCGAGCACCATCACCCGGTCGCGCTGCTCGGCTACGTCACGGTGCTGGAGCGCAACGCCCCCGCACCCTGGCTGGCACGCCGGCTCGCCACCGAGACCGGGCTGCCCGACGCGGCCTTCCAGACCGTGCACCACCATGCGGAGCTGGACCGCGGCCACGGCGCGGACCTGGAGCTGCTGCTCGACCGGCTGCCGCTCGACCGGGCCCAGGAGACCGCCGTGGCGGTCAGCGCGCTGCACACCGTCGCGGCCGCCACCGACCTGTTCCTCGGCCTCGCCCGCCCCCGGCTTCCGCTGCCGGTACCCGCCACCGTCCCAGACGAGAGGAACCACGACCGATGAGCACCCCCGAGTGGGACGGCATCGCCGCCCTGGCCGCCGCCGGCTTCCCGGTGGACGCGCTGACCGACGAGCAGTTGGCGGTCTTCGGCTCGCTCAGCCAGGAGGAGCTCACCCTGCTGGTCGACCTCAAGGCCCGGCTGGACGAGGTCGCCCCCGACGTCCAGGCGCACGGCGCGGTCGCCGGCGGCGCCCTGTTCTGAGCCGCTCCATCCCCGACTCCAAGCCGGCCCACCCGGAGGCAGACCATGACATGCCCGTCGTGCCAGGGCGAACTGCCCGACACCGCACGGTTCTGCCTGCACTGCGGCGCGCCGACCGGCCCGGTCGGCTCATCGCCGGCCCGGCGGGCCGACGAGCGCAAGGTGGTCAGCGTGCTCTTCTGCGACCTGGTCGGCTCGACCGCGCTGTCAAGGCGGCTCGACCCGGAGGCCCTGCGCGCCATCACCCTGCGCTACTTCGAGCTGATGACCGGCCGGGTCGAGGCGCAGGGCGGCCGGGTGGAGAAGTTCATCGGCGACGCCGTGATGGCGGTCTTCGGCATCCCGGCGATGCAGGAGGACGACGCCCGCCGGGCGCTGGCCGCCGCGCTCGACATGCGGACGGTGCTGGCCGGCCTCAACGCCGGCCTCAGCACCGGCCTCGGTGTCCGGCTCGACGTCAGGATCGGCGTCAACACCGGTGAGGTGGTGACCAACGCCGACGCCTCGGCACGGCAGGCGCTGGTCTCCGGCGAGGTGGTGAACGTGGCCGCCCGGCTGGAGCAGAACGCCGCCCCCGGCCAGATCCTGATCGGCCCCGACACCCTGCGCGCGGCCGGGCCCGCCGCCGTGGTGGAGAGCGCGGGAGCGCTCGCCCTGCGCGGCCGCGCCGAGCCGCTGCAGGCCTACCGGCTGCTCGGCCTGCGGGCCGACGATCCTGAGCTGTCCCGCCGCTTCGACACCCCGTTCGTCGGTCGTGAGCGCGAACTCGCCGAGCTGGACGAGGCGTTGGCGCGGTCCTCGGCCGACCCCGAGGGCCGCCTGGTGGTCGTGCTCGGCGAGGCCGGGCTCGGCAAGACCCGACTGGTGCGCGAGTGGCTGCACCGCACCCCGGCCCGCCGGGGGTTCGGCCGCTGCCGCCCGTACGGCGAGGCCGGCAGCCTCAGCCCGCTGGCCGACGCGCTGCGCCAACTCCTCGCCGACACTGGGCGGAGCGACGAGACCGGCGCCGCCGAGACGCTGCGCAACGGCCTGCTCCACGACGGCACCCCCGGCCCGTCCGCCGAGGACACCTGCGCCACCATCGTCCAGCTGCTCACAGCGCTCTCCCGCCGCCGCCCGGTGGTGGTGGTCCTGGACGACTTCCACTGGGCCACGCCGGTCCTGCGCGAGACCGTGCTGAAGCTGGCCGCCGCGCTCGCCGGGCGGCCGGTCCTGCTGCTCTGCCTCGCCCGGCTCGAACTCCTCGACCAGGGACCCGAGCTGACCCGCGGCAGGCACCAGGTCCAGCTGACCGGGCTCTCCCCGACCGAGAGCGCGCGGCTGGCGCAGGCCCTGGCCGAGGTGGTCGGCCACCCGGCCGCCGAGCAGGGCCGGGCCCAGGCCCAGGACCAGGACCAGGACCAGGGCCGGGCCCGGGCCCGGGCCCAGGTGCTGCGCCGGGCCGAGGGCAACCCGTTCCATCTGGAGCAGCTGCTCGCCATGACGACCGAGCAGCGCACCCCCGAGGGTCTTCCCCCCACCCTCCAGGCGCTGCTCGGCGCGCGCATCGACGCACTGGACCCCGCCGAGCGGACCGCGCTGACCCTCGCCGCCGTGGTCGGCCGCGAGTTCCACGGCGACGAGCTGGCGCGGCTGGCCGACAGCGGTCCGGAGGGCGGGCCCGGCGGCGAGCTCCAGCCGGACCCGGCCGGCTCCGACCCGGTCCGGTCCGCACTGCACCGGCTGGCCAGGCGGCGCCTGGTGGAGCCGGACGGCCGAGCGGCCCGCTACCGGTTCAGCAGCGGGCTGGTCCAGGAGGCCGCCTACCAGGGGACGGCCAAGCGGGTCCGGGCCGAGCGGCACGAGCGCGTCGCCCGGCTGCTCGCCGACCGCGCCGCGCCGGACAGCCTGATCGGCGGCCACCTCGCCAGGGCCCACCGCTACCGGGGCGAACTCGGCCTGCTGGATTCGCACGGCGTGGAGCTGCGCCGCCGGGCCGCCGCCCATCTGGCCGCCGCGGGGGCCCAGGCGCTGGCCCGGGCCGACCTCGGCTGGGCCGACGAGCTGTTGACCGAGGCGAGCACCCTGGCCCGGCCTGGCGAGCCCGACTGGCTGCCGACCACCTGGCGGCTGGCCGAGGTCCGGCTGGCCACCGGCCGCACCGAGGAGGGCCGCCGGCTGCTGCGCCGGGTGGCCGCCGCAGGTCCGCCCGTACTGGCGGCGCACGCCCGGCTCGCGCTGGCCGTCCTCGACCCCGGCCCCGCCCTGGAGCACGCCACCCGTACCGCCGGCGAGGTGCTGCCGCTCTTCGAGGCGGCCGACGACAGCCTCGGCATCGCCCGCGCCTGCCTGCGCCTGGCCCAGCACCAGCAGCTCCTCGGACGGCACGGCGCCGCCGAGAGCCTGCTCAGCCGCGCCCTCGACCACGCCGTACGGGCGGACGCCGAACCGGAACGGGCGGCGGCGCTCGGCGCCATCGGGGTCTCACTCTGGCTCGGTCCCGTCCCGGTCCCGGTGGCGGTGGCCCGCTGCCGCGCACTGCTGGCCGAGCACGGCACCGGCCGCCGGACGGTCCAGGTCACCCTCAACCTCCCGCTCGCCGTCCTGCTGGCCCTGCGCGCCGACTGGGCCGGGGCCCAGCGCTGCCTGGACGAGGCCCGCCGGGTCGCCGACCAGCTGGGCTTCGCCGAGGCCCGGGCCTTCCTGCCGGTGTTCGAGGCCGAGGTGGCGCTGCTGGCCGACCGGCCCGCCGAGGCCGTCGAGCTGCTCCGCGCGGCCGAGACCGCCTGCCACGAGCTCGGTGCCACCGCCCTGCTCAGCGCGATCACCCGGGACCTGCCGCGCGCCCTGCTCGCCGCGGACGACCACCCCGCCGCGCTCGCCGCCCTCACCGCCGCCGGGCCCGCCCCCGACGACGCCCCGCCTCCCCCCGCCGACGCCGCCGCCCTGCACGGAGCCCTCGCCCGCCTGCGCGCCGCCTCCGCCCCGGCCGATGCCTCCGCCCTGGCCGAACGCGCCCTGGCCGATGCCGCCCGGACCGACTCGCCCGTCGTCCGGGCCACCGCCGCCCTGGACCGGGCACTCACCGCCCTGGCCGTCGGCGACCGGACCCGCGCGGTCACCGCCGCGCGGCTGGCCGCCCGTCACTTCGCCGCCAAGGGACACCTGGTCGGCGCCGGCTGGGCCGCCGGACTCGAGTCCGCCGAACCGTCCGGCCCGTCCGGACCGACCCCCAAGGAGCGAGCCTCCCGATGACCAAGCCATCCACGCCCGCGCTCACCTGGAGCCTGCGTGGCCGTCGCCCGGCGGACATCCCGGTCACCGCCGACGGCCCCGCGCTGACCAGGGAGTGGGCCTGGGGCGGTTCCACCGGCCGCGGCGTGCGGGTCTGCGTCGTGGACAGCGGCGTCGAGCGCGACCATCCGCTGGTCGGCCGGGTCGACGGCTCGTACGTCGTCCGCGCCGACGGCGACGGCGCCCGGGTGGAGCCGACCGAGAGCGGCGACAGCTGCGGCCACGGCACCGCCTGCGCCGGCATCATCCGCCGCACCGCCCCCGACTGCGAACTGCACAGCGTCCGGGTGCTCGGCGAGCGCTTCTCCGGCACCGGCGAGGTGCTGCTGGCCGGGCTGCGCTGGGCCGTCGAGCAGCGCTTCGACGTGATCAACCTGAGCCTGTCCACCACCCGCGAGCAGTACACCGAGGTGCTGCGCGCCATCGCGGACCAGGCGTACTTCGGCCGCAGCGTGATCGTCGCCTCCGCCCACAACACCCCGGTGGAGAGCTACCCGTGGCGGTTCTCCTCGGTCATCTCGGTGGGCAGCCACCAGGAGGAGGACCCGGAGCTGTTCCTCTACAACCCGCGCCCGCCGGTGGAGTTCTTCGCCCCCGGCCAGAACATCGCGGTGCCCTGGCTCGGCGGTAGCACCATCCGCACCACCGGCAACAGCTTCGCCACTCCCTACATCGCCGGCCTGTGCGCCCTGGTACTGGCCAAGTACCCGGGCCTGACGCCGTTCCAGCTCAAGTCGATGCTCTACCTGTCCGCAGCCAACGTCCACACCAGCAGCGACCGAGGTGCCCGATGACCGCGACCGCCACCCACCCGACCACGCCCGACCCGGTCGCCCGCGAGCTGCTCCAGTCCGTGGTCGACACCGCCCGGGCCATCTTCGGCGCCGCGGCCAGCTCGATCTTCCTGTTCGACCGCGACCGCGACGAACTGGTCTTCCAGGCGGTCTCCGGCCAGGGCGAGGAGTTCCTGGTCGGCACCCGCTTCCCGGCCGGACGCGGCATCGCGGGCTGGGTGGTCCACACCGGTGAGCCGATGGTGGTCGACGACCTCTCCCGGAACGACAGCTTCGCCCGCGATCTGGCCGAGTCCACCCGCTACGTACCCGACGCCCTGATGGCCGCGCCGCTGCTGCACGCCTCCGGCGTCCTCGGCGTCCTCGAAGTGCTCGACCCGAGCCCGCAGGCCCGTTCCGACCTCGGCGAACTCGACCTGCTCGCGATGTTCGCCCGGCAGGCCGCCACCGCCCTGCGCGCCGTCCTGGACCGCCGGGTACCGGCCGGCCTCGACACGCCCGGTATCGAGCCAGCCGCCGCCCGTGCGCTGAGCCAACTCGCCCTGCTCGACGGCCCCGGCCGGACGGCCGGCCTGCGCGTGGTCGACGCCCTGCGCGAGCTGCTGCTCATCCGCTGACCTGCCCACCACCGACCGGAGGACCCGTTGAACCCGCCGTCCCGCTCGCCCCTGGGCGCCGACTTCCTCGCTGCCCCGGACACCGTCCTCGCCGAGCTGCGCGAGCGCTGCCCGGTGGTCCGGACCACCACGCCGGCCGGGCGCCCGGTCTGGGTGGTCACCCGGGAGGCCGACGTCCGGGCCGGCTTCCTGGACCCGCGGCTCTCCCTGGACAGCCGCCCGCCGAAGCCGGACCGCCCGCACCGCGCCCTCGACCTGACGCTGGTCAACTACGACCCGCCCGAGCACACCCGGATCCGCCGCCTGGCCACCGCCGCCTTCGCCGCGAGCCGGATCGCGGCCCACCAGGAGCGCATCGCGGAGCTCGCCGAGGCCCGGCTCGACGCACTGACCGAGGGCCGGCCGGTCGACCTGATGGCCGAG
This sequence comes from Kitasatospora sp. HPM-01-4, assembly GCF_051374625.1. Lineage (NCBI taxonomy): Bacteria > Bacillati > Actinomycetota > Actinomycetes > Kitasatosporales > Streptomycetaceae > Kitasatospora > Kitasatospora sp. HPM-01-4. Next base: position 5,114,504 of record NZ_JBPQGP010000005.1, read on the forward strand.
TTCGCCGCGCCCTTCGCCTTCGAGGCGCTCTGCACGGTCTTCGGCATCCCCGGGCCGGAGATACCCCGGCTGAGCCGTACGCTCATCGATCTGACCAACCGCCACGACCTCGAACGCGTCGTCACCGACCTCGACGCGGTGGTCCGCACCCTGATCGCCGCCGCCCACGCCCGGCTCGACGCCGAACCCGCCACGGCCACGGCCACCGACCCCGACGTCCACACCGCCGTGGTCCGGGCCTGGCGGGAGAGCGGCCGGGTCAGCGAGGACGAACTGGTCGACCTGATCGCGATGCTGATCACCGCGGGCTTCGACAGCACCGTGCAGGCGCTCGGCCTCGCGGTGCTCGCCCTCGCCCGCCATCCCGAGCTGCTCGCCCGGCTGCACGCCGAACCCGCGCTGCTGCCGGGCGCCGTGGACGAGCTGCTGCGCTGGGACACGCCGGGACCGTTCGGCACCCCCCGGATCGCACGGGACGACCTGGAGATCGGCGGCACCGTGATCCCGGCGGGCAGCACCGTGCTGCTGTCCGTCCTGGCGGCCAACCGCGACCCGCGCCGCTTCGCCGAACCGGACCGGCTCGACCTGGACCGGCCCGGCAGCGGCCGTCACCTCACCTTCGGCCTCGGCCCGCACTACTGCCCGGGCGCCCCGCTGGCCAGGGCCGAGCTGACGGCGGCGCTCGGCGGTCTGGTCCGCCGCTGGCCCGGCCTCCACCTGGCCGTACCGGTGGACGAGTTGCGCTGGCTCGGCGGACACCACCACCGCCGCCTCGGCGCCCTCCCGGTACGCCTGCGGCCGTCCTGACCGGTGGCCTACGCCCGGTCCAGCGGTCCGGACCGGGCATAGGCCAGGTAGCCGGCCTGGAAGCGGCTGCTGGCGCCCAGTGTCTCCATGGTCTCGGCGATGTGCTTGCGGCAGGTCCGCAGCGACATCCCGAGCCTGCGGGCGATCATCTCGTCCTTCATCCCCTCGGCCAGCAGCCGGACGATCGCCTGCTTCACCTCGTCGAACGAGAGGTCGCCGGGGGCGGCGGGCGCGTAGGGATCGGCCAGGGCCCAGGAGTGCTCGAAGGTGCCGCACAGATGCGCCACCGTCGAGGGGTCCCGGATCACCACCGCGCCGTCGCGCGACTCGTGATGCGGGATGATCACCACCTCCCGGTCGAACGCGATCATCCGACCGAACAGCGCGGGCAGCGTGCGCACTTCGGCACCGGCGGCGCTGACCCGCCGGACGTACTCCTGGGTGGGCTGGTGGCGGCGCGAGGTGTGCTGGTAGAGCGTGCGCATCCGCACCCCGCGCCGGATCATCGCCAGGTCGCGCGTGAACGCCTGCTCCAGCAGGTGCGGCGCCCGGGGGCCACCGGGCTGGCAGGTGAGCGCCTCGCTGTGGCAGCTGGCCGTCAGCGAGCTGATCAGATCGATGACGGCATCCAGTTCGAGGATCTCCTGCAACTGCTCGGGTCCCTGCCCCGACCGGTTCCTGGTGTACAGCAGGCCCAGTTGGACCAGTTCGGACCGCACTCGCTCCGCCTCGGCCAACTGCCGCCGCAGTTCCGCCTCGGCCGGCACCAGCAAGCTGGCCGCCGCCAGCTGGGGCGCCACCGCCACCAGCTCGACCTCGCCGCCCGGCCCGCCGGGCAACTGCCGCAGCAGGTGCAGCCGTTGCAGCGCCTTGGCCGACTGAGCCAGCTCCGCCTCCGACAGCCCCAGCTCCCCGGCCGCCGTCGCCTCCAACCGCTCGTGCGCGACCACCCACTGGAAGACCCGGACGTCACGGTCGCTCAGCGCGGGCAGGCTACTGGGTGGGACGGCATCGGTCCGCTCCGCCATCCAGCCCCCCGCAGGCTTCGGGTGATCGTTTGTCACACGCGGAAAGATAGTAGTTATTCTCGTCGTCCCCGTAGGACGAACCGGACGTCGATGGGCCGGTGTTGGCATCGTGAACCTCGATCCGCGGTGGGGTGGGGGAGAGTTCGAACCGGATCCGGATCACGCGGCCGGGCGGCCCGAGGAACTGCCCGTGGAAGGCTCGCCCCTGGCCGTCAACAGAGTGTCGACCTCCGATGGACGGGGGCCGGAGGCGCGTTGACGAACTCCGGACCTCGGTCTCCACCGTGGTGTGTCAGGTCGGGTGGCGGATCAGCGCCGGTGGCCGCACCCGCCGGAGGGGCCGTCGGGATCGTCCTCCGCCCCGCGCCCCGGGCGATCAGCTCCGGCAGCAGCGGGTCCTGACGCATCGTCCCGCCGCACCGCGGCCGTGTCCGCCACCCGGTTGACCGCCCCGCGCACCGGGGTAAGTCAGCATGCATGGACGAGATCCTGGTGGAAGAGAACTTCGCGCACATATCCGGCGACGACATGAACGTCATCCTCGACCTGCTCGACGAGCTGCACCTCGAGGCCGAGCCCACCGCGCCGCGCGGCAACGGCAGAGGCCGCCGCTGGGAGCTGACCATGCACTGGCAGTCGGCGGGACCGCTCCCGGAGAACACCGGCGCGGCACTGTCCGGCGCGGTCGCCAGGATCAGGGACCACTTCGTCACCGCGGGGAAACAGCCGCCGTCGAGGGTCGCCGTGTACGACCGGGACGGACTGGTGCTCCGGACCTTCCAGCTGGACGCCGACTAGCGATCAGCCTCGGGACGTGGCTCCGGCGCGGGCGGGCACGAAGCCGTGAGCGCCCGGGGCCGGCCCCACCGCGGCGAGGGGCGGCACCGCCGGACCGGGTCGGCGGCACCTCATCGACCGTACGGTTACAGGCGGCCGCCGGCGCCGGATGTGTGCTCGGCCACCGGGTGTTCACCGTTCGTAGTCGGGCTCTGCATGGTGGGGGCGGAGGCGGACGGTGTGGGGTTGGCCGTCGAGGGTGAAGGCGAGGTTGAGCCCGCCGTCGCGTCGGAGGAACTCCAGGGTGCGTTCGGCGGCGTCGGGGCGGGTGAGGAAGTAGCGGAAGGCGTCGGCCTGGAGCGCGCCGAGGGGGAGCAGGCGCAGGGATTCCCAGAGGGCGGCGAGGGCGTCGGGGAGGCGAGTGAAGGTCGCGGGGCCGGTGATGCCCTCGATCTCCACGACGACCGGGGCGTTGCCGGTGTTCGGGGCGTTCATGAGGAGGTCCGCCGGGCCGGGCCGACCAGGCACCAGACGGCTTTGCCGATGCCGCCCGGTCTGGGGTGGCAGCCCCAAGCGGTGGAGAGCTGGTCGACCAGCCAGAGGCCTCGGCCGGATTCGTCGTCCTCGTCGGCTGAACCGGCTCTCGGGTGGCCGGTGTTGGCGTCGTGGACCTCGATCCGCAGTGCGGCGGGGGAGAGTTCGAAGCGGATCTGGATCAGGCGGCCGGGCGGGACGGCCGCGTGCTCGACGGCGTTGGCGACCAGTTCGGAGAGCAGCAGCTCGCCGGTCTCCGCGTACTGTTCGCCGCCGTCGAGCCCGGCGAGGAAGTCGCGCAGCAACTTGCGGGCTCTGCTCGCCGACTTGCGGTGACGCGGCAGCCAGCACGAGTGCTCACCCGCCGTCGCGGGCGGACTCTCCAACGTTCCGGACATGGTAAGACGCCTTCCTTGCTTGGCAGTTGGGCTTGATCGGTTGGCGGTCTCGATGGCTGAAGGAAGGCATGGGAATGCCCGAGTGGCTAGCCGCCGTGATCACGCTGTGTCTAGCAAACGACTACTACACGTAGCATGCTCCTGTGTCGGTGCGACTTGCAACAAGAACAGATGCAACTGTGCAGATTGGTTCTTCTTGGCCTCGACAGCCCGTCAGGGGGCAGACTGGGCGCGTCAAGGGAGGAGCGGGCATGACCGACGAATCAAGGCCGACCGTGCGTGGCCGTCGTCTGGGCTCGGAGCTTCGCCGACTCCGAGAATCGGCGGGCAAGACGACCGAGGACGCGGCAGGCGCACTCAAGTGCTCCCGCGCGAAGATCAGCCGCATAGAGACCGGCGCGGTTGGCATTCGGCGACTCGATCTCGGCATCCTGCTGGACCTCTACGGCATCGCCGAATCGAGAGACAGAGACGTCCTTGAGCGTCTGGCACGGGACAGCAAGAAGCGCGGCTGGTGGCACGACTACGGTGACACCATTCCGCCCGCCTATGCCGACTTTCTCGGTCTGGAAGGAGATGCCCGGTACATCCGGACATGGCAACCGCTGGTCCTGCCGGGGTTGTTGCAGACCGAGGATTACGCCCGCGCCTTGTTGGCGGCCAATCCGGCAGCCGTCCGCCCGGAACGCATCGACCAGTTGGTAGAGGTCCGGATGGAGCGCAAGGATGTTCTGGTCAAGCCGGACCCGGCTCGCTTCTGGGCGATCATCTGGGAACCGGCCCTGCGGTGCCCGGTGGGTGGCGTGGACGTGCGCAGAGCACAGCTGGGTTACCTCACCGAGGCGGCACAACTGCCCAACGTCACGCTGCAAGTTGTTCCGCTCGACGTTGGCGCGACCGCTGGGGCATGTGGAGCGTTCGTGATGTTCGGGTTCACGGACTCGCCCACCCCGGGAGCGGTGTTCCTGGAGACGTTGACGAGTAGCCATTACCTGGAGCAAGAGACGGAGCTCGATGGTTACGGGCTCGTCTTCGAGTACCTGCGGTCTTCAGCGCTGAACCCCGCTCAGTCGCTGGATATGATCACCGCCATCGCGGCGGAGACATGAGTACGAGATCAGACAAGAGGGTGAGCGCATGACCGTGCCGGAGATCTCCGCCCGGGGTTGGTACAAGAGCAGCTACAGCGCACAGGCAAACGACTGTGTGGAGACGGGCCAGGTCGTCACCAGCGGAATGGCTGTCCGGGACTCGAAGGACCCGCACGGTCCCGCCCTGGTCTTCCCCGCCGATGCCTGGTCGGCGTTCGTGGCCGGGGTCAAGGCAGGGGAGTTCCCAGCCCTCTGACCCACGGGGTTCCACAGGGCCCCACAAGAATCGCGTAGTTGTGGGAGTGCAGCACGGTCTTCACCGTTTGAGCGGTGGCCGGGCCGTACGCCGTATCCGCCGAGTCCTGGCGGAATCGATGCCGCGCACAGAATCAATCGCGCTCATCGAGCGCACCGCAAAGGGAATGGTTTAGATCATGGTGAGCAAGTCCCTGTCGTCCGCCCCTGCTGCTGGACTCATGTGGCGCAAGTCTTCGTTCTCGGGTGCGCAGAGCAACTGCGTCGAGGTCGCCGACGGCGTCCCTGGCGTCGTCCCCGTCCGGGACTCGAAGGACCCGCACGGTCCCGCCCTGGTCTTCCCCGCCGATGCCTGGTCGGCGTTCGTGGCCGGGGTCAAGGAAGGCGAGTTCCCGACTCTCTGACTCACTGGCCGCGCACCAGGCAGCCCCGGCACGGAACATCCGGCCGGGGCTGTGGCGTATCGAGAGCTACGGCTGGACCTTGAGGCGTTCCGGGATGTGGCCGAGGACCAGGCTGGTGACCGCGTGGTCGATGCTGGGGCCGAGGTACCACTCGCCGGTGTGGTCGAGGCTGTAGACGCGGCCGTCCTCGTCGATGGCGAGCAGGGCCAGTCCGTACTGCTCCTCGCCGAGGGGGGCGACCTGGCGGCCCAGGGCCCGGCCGAGGTCGGCCAGGGTGCGTGGCTGGTGCAGTCCGCAGAGCGGGTCGATCAGGAACGGGGTACGGGCCATCAGCCGGCCGGCGCCGGACTGGTCGAGGAACAGGCCGCCGAACTCGGCCCAGACCTCCACGGCGGCCGGGAACACGGTGTGCCGTGGCCCGGCCGGGCTGCCGTGACCGGCCAGTGTGTCCGCCCACTCCTCGGCCTGGCGGATCTCCCAGCGTCCCGGGTGCCAGCCGGCCTGCTTGAGTGCGGCGGCGACATCGGCGGGGAAGCGGGGCTGGGTGCGGAGGGCGGACGCGTTCAGGAGGTGCTCCGGTGGTCGGCTACGGGGCGGCGGACAGGGCGCGGCGGTTTACGGCGCGGTAGGTCCGATGGCGACGCTCGCGACGGTGAGGTGTTCGAGCAGCGGGGCGCAGGAGCGGCACGGCGGCGCGTGCGTACCGTGCGCGGGGTCGCCCTCCTCGCGGATCCGGACGGTGGTCAGCCGGGCGCCCTTGAGCGCCTTGCGGGCGTCCTGGATGGAGAGCGGCTTGCGGGAGGCGCGCTTGGAACGGGCCGAGTCCACCTTGACCAGGTACTGGGAGAGCAGTACCGCCTCCGGGCAGCGCCCGAGGAAGCGCTCCCGGTGCTCCATCGGGAGGGTGGCGAGGAAGTCGCCGACCAGGGGGTGCAGCCGGGGCCGGTTCTCCGGCTTGTCACCGGCCAGGGTGTGCACCTCGCCGTTTCTGAGTGAGAGCGCGGCGGCCACCGCGGGCAGCAGGCTGTCCCGGTGGTGGCGCAACACCGGGGCCGCGCCTGGCTGTTCCGGGTGCTGCACGCTGCTCCTCGCTCTCCACTGCCCGGCAGGCTCGGGCTGCCGGAGGTCTGCTGACGGTCGGTGACACCTTGCGGTGAGGATCCAAGACTGCCAAACATCCATGACGATCGCCGACTCGGGGTGGAGGGACCGCCGCTTCGGGGCCGTTCGGGCGGTGGCGGGTACGGCCGCGGGTTTCCGGATTCGGACCACGACCGGTGGCGGCGGCCGGTAGCGTTCGGGCAGCGGAGCAGGGCCGTTCGAACTGCGGGGAGCGGTTCGGGCCGGTTCCGGACAGGGGCGGTGGGGGCTGCCGGGCCACGAGGTGCCCAGGCGCCGGGCAAGGGGGGTCTTGCGATGACGTACGCGCCTGCGGGCGAACCGGATCGACCACGGGCGAGGGGCGGCCCGGCTGCCGGGCAAGGGGCGCGTCAGGAGCCCGACGCGCGGGGTGCGGACGCCGCCGCGCCGGAGCGGATCGGCCTGGCCGTGGTCGGCGCCGGGTACTGGGGGCCGAACCTGGTCCGCAACGCCCAGCAGACCCCGGCGCTGCGCCTGCACTGGCTCTGCGACCTGGACGAGGAGCGCGCCCGCCGGGTGCTCGGCCGGTACAGCACGGTGGGGACGACCACCTCCTTCGACGAGGTGCTGGCCGACGAACGGGTGCGGGCGGTCGCCATCGCCACGCCCGCCGCCACCCACTACCGGCTGGTACGGGCCGCGTTACGGGCCGGAAAGCACGTCCTGGTCGAGAAGCCGGTCACCACCACCGCCGAGGAGGCCGCCGAGCTGGTCGAACTGGCCGAGCGCGGCGGGCTGGTCCTGATGTGCGACCACACCTTCTGCTACACGCCGGTGGTCCGCCGGATCCGCGAGCTGTTGCACGGCGGTGACCTCGGCGACCTGCAGTTCTTCGACTCGGTGCGGATCAACCTCGGCCTGGTCCAGCCCGATGTGGACGTCCTGTGGGACCTGGCCCCGCACGACCTGTCCATCCTCGACTTCGTCCTGCCGCCCGGCGTGGTCCCGGTCGGCGTCAGCGCCCAGGCCGCCGACCCGATCGGGGCCGGGCGCGCCTGCGTGGCGTACCTGACGGTGCGGCTCAGCAACGGCGCGCTCGCCCACTGCCACGTCAACTGGCTCTCCCCGACCAAGGTGCGGACCACCCTGATCGGCGGGTCCCGGCGCACCCTGGTCTGGGACGACCTCAACCCGCAGGCCCGCCTGGCGATCCACGACCGGGGCGTGGACCTCACCCCGCCCGAGCGGCTGACCGAGGAGATCCGCCACCAGGCCCAGGTCTCGTACCGGGTCGGGGACATGGTCGCGCCCGCACTGTCCGAGCAGGAGGCGCTGCGCGCCGTGATGGCCGAGTTCGCCAGCGCCGTCACCGAGGGCCGGGCCCCGCTCACCGACGGCCGTGCCGGGCTGCGGGTGCTGCGCCTGCTGCACGCCGCCGCCCGCAGTCTGGAACTCCGGGGCGCCACCGTGCCGGTGGACGCCGAACAGCCGACCATCACTCAGGAGAGGGCTGCCGCCCGATGAACGCTGTCACCATTGAGGGCTCCCGCTGCCTGGTCACCGGAGGGGCGGGCACCATCGGCTCCACCGTGGTGGACCAGCTGCTCGCGGCCGGGGCCCGCGAGGTCGTGGTGCTGGACAACTTCGTCCGCGGCCGGATGGCCAACCTCGCGCACGCCGAGTCCGTCGCCGCCCCGGGGCAGCTGAGGGTGGTGGACGGCGACATCCGCGACCGCGCGCTGCTGCGCGACCTGCTCGACCCCGCGACCGACCTGCTCTTCCACCTGGCCGCGATCCGGATCACCCAGTGCGCCACCGAGCCCCGGCTCGCCCTGGAGGTCATGGTGGACGGCACCTTCGACGTGGTCGAGGCCGCCGCCGAGAAGGGCGTCGGAAAGGTGATCGCCTCCTCCACCGCCTCCGTCTACGGCCTCGCCGACACCTTCCCCACCCCCGAGACCCAGCACCCCTACAACAACGACACCCTCTACGGCGCCGCCAAGGTCTTCAACGAGGGCCTGCTGCGCAGCTTCCACGCCATGTACGGCCTGGACTACGTCGCCCTGCGCTACTTCAACGTGTACGGGCCCCGGATGGACGTGCACGGCAGGTACACCGAGGTGTTCATCCGCTGGATGGAGCGGATCGCCGCCGGGCAGCCGCCGCTCATCTTCGGCGACGGCGCGCAGACCATGGACTTCGTCTACACCGAGGACATCGCCCGGGCCAACCTGCTGGCCGCCGCCGCCCCCGTCACCGACCGGGTCTACAACATCGCCAGCTCCACCGAGGTCTCGCTGCGCGGCCTCGCCGACGCCCTGCTGGCCGCGATGGACTCCGGCCTCGACGTCGAGCACGGCCCGGCCAGGGGCACCGCCGGCGGGGTGGTGCGGCGGCTCGCCGACATCTCGGCCGCCCGGCGCGACCTCGACTGGAAGCCGGAGACCGGCCTGGAGGACGGCCTGCGCAAGCTGGTCGCCTGGTGGCGCGAGCAGTAACCCTGTTGTCCGGCCGCGTAGTTCGGAGTTCACAGTGACCAACATTCCCGTCATGGTGCCGTGGCTCGGCGAGGAGGAGGCCGAGGCCGCCGCCGAGGCCGTCCGCTCCGGCTGGGTGGCCCAGGGCCCCCGGGTCGCCGAGTTCGAGCGGGCCTTCGTCGCCCACCTCGGCGTCCCGCACGCCGTCGCCGTCTCCTCCTGCACCACCGCGCTGCACCTGGCCCTCATCGGGGCGGGCGTCGGCCCCGGGGACGAGGTCGTGGTGCCCTCGCTCTCCTTCATCGCCACCGCCAACGCCGTCACCTACCTCGGCGCCGTGCCCGTCTTCGCCGACGTGGACCCGGCCAGCGGCAACCTCACCGCCGGCACCGTCGAACCGCTGCTCACCGAGCGTACGAAGGCCGTGATCGCGGTGGACCAGGGCGGCGTCCCGGTGGACCTGGACGCCATCGGGGCGCTGGCCCGCCCGCGCGGCATCGCCGTGGTCGAGGACGCCGCCTGCGCGGCCGGCGCGCTGCTGCGGGGCCGGCCGGCGGGCAGCACCGCCGAGATCGCCGCCTTCTCCTTCCACCCGCGCAAGCTGCTCACCACCGGCGAGGGCGGCATGGTCACCTGCCAGGACGGCGAACTCGCCGCCCGGCTGCGGCGGTTGCGCGAGCACGGGATGAGCGTCTCGGCCACCGACCGGCACGCCGGCGGCGGGGCCGCCGCCCTGGAGACCTACGACGAGATCGGGTTCAACTACCGGATGACGGACGTCCAGGCCGCGATCGGCCTGGTCCAGCTGCGCAAGCTGCCCGAACTCGTCCGCCGCCGCCGCGAACTCGCCGACCGCTACCGTGCCCTGCTCGGGCCGCTGGGGACGCGTCTGGTCGCCGACCCGGAGCACGGCAGCGGCAACTACCAGAGCTGCTGGCTGCTGCTGCCCGAGGGCGCCCCGGACCGCGCCGAGGTGCTGGACCGGCTCGCCGCCGCCGGGATCTCCGCCCGGCGGGGCATCATGGCCGCCCACCTGGAGGCCCCGTACAAGGGCACCGGGCGGGTACCGCTGCCCGCGACCGAACTGCTCACCCGGCGCTCCCTGATCCTGCCGCTCTACCACTCGCTGACCGAGGAGCAGCAGGACCGGGTGGTCGCCGCGGTGCGCGCCGCCGTGGGGTGAGAAGTCCGGGGTGCGACCCGGCCGTCGGGTAACCGGGAGTCCTCCGCTCCCGGCCTCCGGCCGGGGCCCCGCGCGCTTCCCGCGCCCTCGGTGCGCCGCCCGCGCCCGGGGGCGCCGCCTGGCCGATCACCCGCGCCATCGACCGACCGTCCTGTCCCAGAGCCGCCCGAGGGGGCCCGTATGACCGCCATTCCGCTCGTCGATCTGCAAGCCGCGCACGCCGAGGTGGCCGAAGAGGTACGCGAGGGCTTCGACCGGGTGCTGGCCACCGGTGCCTACATCAAGGGGCCGGACGTCGCCGCCTTCGAGGCCGAGTACGCCCGGTTCTCGGGGGTACGGCACGCGGTCGGCACAGCGAACGGCACCGACGCCCTGGAACTGGCCCTGCGGGCGCTGCGGCTGGCACCCGGCTCGGGTGTGGTGCTGCCGGCCAACACCTTCGTGGCCACCGCCGAGGCCGTGGTCCGCGCGGGCCTGCGGCCGGTCCTGGTCGACGTCGACCCCGAGCACCTGCTGATCGACCCGGCCCGGGCCGCCGAGGCGCTGCCCGGTGCCGCCGCGCTGATCCCGGTCCACCTGAACGGCCAACTCGCCCCGATGCGGCCCCTGCTGGAGCTCGCCGACGGCCGCCCGGTGATCGAGGACGGCGCCCAGTCCCAGGGCGCCCGCCAGGACGGCCGGGTCTCCGGCTCCTGGGGCCGCATCTCGGCCACCAGCTTCTACCCGGGCAAGAACCTCGGAGCGTACGGCGACGCGGGCGCCGTGGTCACCGACGACGAGGAACTCGCCGCCGCCGTACGCCTGATCGGCGACCACGGCTCGGGACGCAAGTACGTCCACGAGACCTTCGGCTTCAACTCCCGCCTGGACACCCTGCAGGCCGTGGTGCTGCGGGCCAAGCTGCGCCGCCTGCCCGGCTGGAACGAGTCCCGCCGGGCCGCCGCCGCCCGCTACGACGAACTGCTCGGCGGGCTGGCGGGGATCTCACTGCCGCGCACCCTGCCCGGCAACGAGCACGTCTGGCACCTGTACGCGGTGCGGGTGGCCCGGGGGCGGGACGAGGTGCTCGCGGAACTCCACGCCGCCGGGATCGGCGCGGGGATCCACTACCCGGTGCCGGTCCACCTGCAGCCCGCCTTCCGGGAACTCGGCCACGCCGAGGGCAGCTTCCCGGTCACCGAACGGGCGGCGGCGGAGATCCTCACCCTGCCGCTCTTCCCGCAGATCACGGCGGCCCAGCAGGAGCGGGTGGCCGAAGTCCTGGTCAAGGCCCTGCGCTGAGCCCTTTGAGGGCAGGACTTCTCGGGCACGGACCTTTCGGACACGCACCTTTCAGGGCAGCGGGGTGACCATCAGGGGCGCGGGGAACTGCGCGAAGCGGGAGGCATCGATGCCGCACGTACCTCCGGCGGACAAGGTGCACCGCCCCACGGGCTCTCGGGGTGCAACCGGCTCGACAGATCCGACCGACCGCAGTCGCCTTCCGACTCGCGCAGTTCCCCGCGCCCCTGATCGTTGTCCCGTCGCTGCGGAGGCTCTCCGGACCGTCCCGGCAGGGTGGTGCGGGGACCCCCTAGGCTGGGTCCAGCAATCGGCATGGACAAGGTCGCAGCAGCCAGTGGGGGCAACCAGATGACGACTCGGCCCGGCATCGCCGCGGCGCCGAACGCGGCGTACGCGGGCCAGGTGGTGTACTTCCCGGACCCGGTCCGGGCCGCGAGCCACCCGGTCGGGGTGCGGGTGGACGAGCGGGGCTACCCGGACTTCAGCCCGTACGCGGTCGCCGCCGCCGAGGTCGCCGACCCGCCCGAGGACCTGGGCGTGGACGAACTGCGGCTCACCGACTACGTGTCGGCGAACGCCGCGCTCTTCACCCGGGGCCATGAGCTCTGGGCCGACCTGGCCACCGGCGTGGCCACCCCGCCCGGCTGGACCTGGCACCACGTGGTGGGCCGGGCGGCGCCGGGCTGGCGCCGGATGGAACTGATCCCGGTCGAGGTCAAGGCGCTGCTGCGGCACCACGGAGGGCTGGCCTGCTCCCGTGCCGACCACGGCCGCCGGGGCACCCGTCCGCTCCAGGAGCACCGCCCCGCGCACTTCCCGCTCGCCATGGACGGCGGCGACCCGCTCAGCGTCGGCGAGGACCTGGTGCAGCGGGCCGAGCAGCGGCTCGGCCACCCGCTGCCCGCCGCCTACCGCAGCTTCCTCAAGCTGGCCGGCGGCCGGGGGCCCGCCGGGGTCGCGCTGGACACCGAGTTCGGTCTGCTGCTCGACCAGCCGTTCCTGACGCTCAGCGAGGAGTACGGGATCCGCGACCTGGTCTATGCCAACAAGTGCCTGCGCGACCACCTCACCAAGGACTACCTGGCCATCGCCTACGTCCAGGGTGGTCTGCTCGCGCTCAAGGTGCGCGGCGAGCAGGTCGGTTCGGTCTGGTTCTGCCTCTACGACGACGCCCGCGACACCGGCGCGCCGGAGAGCCCCGAGGACCGGGTCGCCCGGCTGCTGCTGCCCTGCGGCGCGACCTTCGACGAGTTCCTGCTCCGGCTGGCCGGCAGCCCGCCGGAGCTGGAGACCGTGGCGGGGATGATGGTGGACGGCGGGTTCGCCCGCGCCGTACCGGTGAACTGATGATGCGTTGGGGCGCAGGCCGCAGGAGGACTGAAGGGGTGGACCTGGCGTGGTGACGTACGCGCAGGCGCAGGAACTGGCCGACGACTGGATCAACGGCGGGGTGCCGCGCTCGCAGCAGCGCGAGGTCCGGGTACGGGAGTTCGACCTGGGCTTCGTCTGCTGGGCGGAGGACCGGGCGGCCGCCCCGTCCGACACCGCCGGCGGACCGGCCGGACCGGTCGGTCCGGGTACGGAGATCCGGATGGTGATCGCCCGGGAGGGCGGGGCCAGCACGCTCTGGCCGCCGCTGCCCGTCAACGAGGTGGTCCGCCTGTACGAGGAGCAGTACGGCGGGCAGAGCGCCCCCAACCCGGCGGGTGCGGCCAAGCCCGTCCAGGGGGCGGTCGAGGCGACCTCCTTCCTGCTCACTCCTCCGCAGTGGCTTGAGGAGGCAGGTCAGGCGGCGATCGCGGCGGAGGCCGCGCACCTCGACGGGGCGGCCGGTGCCGCCGCTGACGCCGGTTTCGGCGCGCTCCCCGTGCCGCCGCCCGCGCAGCCGGTGCGGCTGACCGCGCCGCCCGTCTCGGACCGTCCGGCGGGCGACGCCCCGACGATGCTGGGCCCGTCCGAGCCCATGGCCGCCATGGCGCCCGGTACCCCGGTGCCCGGCGTCCCGGTGCCTGGTACCCCGGTGCCCGGCGTCCCGGCAGCGGGCGCGCCACCGTTCCCGCAAGCCCCCGTGCCGATGGCGGGAGCCCCCATCCCGTACGCCGGCGGTGTGCTGCCCGGTGACCACCCGGCCCCGGACGGCGCGCCGGGTGAGCCCGCGCTCCAGTCCACGCCGCCGATGCCCTCCCAAGCTCCCGCCGCCGGTGGCCCGGGGATCGAGTACGCGCCCACGATGCTCGCGACCGACGGTGCACCGGGCCTGATGGGTCTGCCCGGTGCCCCGGGGGTTCCCGGCGGGCCGGGGGCGACCGAGGCCCCGTCCGCAGGGCCGGCCGGCCGTTCGGCGCCGACCGCGCCGCCGCCTCCGCCGCCCGCCGAGCTGCGCGGTCCGTCCGCCGCCCAGCCCGGCCCGGCGGCCGGGGGGCGGGGGCCGAGTGCGCCTCCGCCGCCTCCGCCCGCCGAACTGCGGCCCGCCGCGGGCGTCCCGGCACAGGCCGGGCCCGGCGGCCGTTCGATGCCGACCGCGCCGCCGCCCCCGCCGCCCGCCGAACTGCTCGGCGGGGGAGCCCAGCGGCCCGCCGCCCCCGCGGCGCCGAACCCGGCTGCGGCGGGCATCGCGTACGAGGCGACCCAGCTGGCCCAGGCGATCGAGATGCCGCCTCCGGGGCACGGCACGCCGCCGCACGGCGGCCCGGCCGTTCCGCCGCCCGGTGTGCCGAACGGCGCCGGTGTTCCCGTGATGCCCAATGCGCCGGTGCCTCAGGGGGCGCCCGGTGTGCCGCCGTCGCCGCCCGGGCCCGCTCCGGTGCCGGGTGTCGGGTACGGCTACCCCGTGGCCGGTGCGCCGGTGCCTCAGGGGGCGCCCGGTGTGCCGCCGTCGCCGCCCGGGCCCGCTCCGGTGCCGGGTGTCGGCTACGGCTACCCCGTGGCCGGTGCGCCCGGGCCTGCCGTACCCCCGCCGGCCCCGGCCGTGCCGGTCCAGAGCGCGCCCCCGGTGGCGGGTGCGCCGGGCGGTGCCCCCGGTGTGCCGTCGATCGGGCCCGGCACGGCGGCCGTGGTCAGCTACCGGGGCCCGGACGGCTCCGAGCAGAAGCTGATCCTCCGCAGCGAGCCGGGCACCCCGCACCCGGAGTGGAAGGCGCTGCACGAGCTGCGCCGGCTCAACGTCCCGCCGGACCAGGTGCTCGAACTCCACACCGACCTGGAGCTGTGCGACGTGCCCGGCGGCTACTGCGCCCGGATGGCGCGTGCCTCCTGGCCGAATGTCCGGCTCAGCCACACCGCCCCCTACGGCCGGGACCACCAGTCGCGGCAGGCGGGCATGGCGGTGCTGGTCGACCACGTCGACCAGCTGCACCAGCTGGCCGCCGCGCCGCAGCGCCCGCGGCCGGTCCGCGCGCCGCTGCCGCCGCCCGGCAGCGTTCCGCAGCTGCCGCCGCTCGCCCCGCAGCAGCTCGCGGGCGAGCTCGGGCAGGCCTTCGGTCCGGGGGTGTTCCGCTTCGAGCAGCGGGCGGTCTCCAGGCAGGGCGTGCCCGAGGCGGTGGCGCAGACCCTGGTGTGGGCCGGGCTGCCGCGCGACTTCGCGCCGTTCTTCTGGGCCCACGCCCAGGAGGGCAGGCCGATCCCGACCCTGGCGGAGCTGGCCGCCGAGCGCGGACTGCCGACCGGTCCGGACTTCGGCGGCTACCTGGTGCTCGGCAGTGACTACGGCCGCCAGCTCTGCGTGCAGTACGGCACGGCCGCGGTGATCTCGGTCGAGATGGAGCCGGGCGGCGAGCCGGTGCGCTTCGTCAACTCCGGGGTCCCGGAGTTCGTCCGCAGCCTGGCCCTGCTCGGCCGGATGTGGCGCCTGCGCTACGGCCTCACCCCGGAGCAGGCGGGCCGGTGGACCACCGACTTCCAGGCCCAGCTGCTCGCCATCGACCCGGCGGCCCTGCAGTCGCCGGAGACCTGGTGGGGAGTGCTGCTCGAACAGTTCTGGGACGGGATCCTCTGATCCTCGCGGACCCTCGTACGGGCCGTGCCGGCGCGCCGGCACGGCCCGTACGCGTCCGGCGGGCCAGGAGGAGAACCGGACATTCCGGTGAGGCCGGCCGGGGCCGGGGAACCAGGAGCCGACCGCCGAACGTCCTTACTGGTCATGCGCGATGCACGGGAGGTTTCGAGCAAGCGGAACGGGACTGATCGGGGTACCCGTTCACGCGGTCGAGTGGCGCTGTCCTGTTTGGGTTTCCTCCGTATCCGCGCAAAATAGGTCAAGAGGACGGGCCGACCGGTCCCGTCCTTGTTCACGTCCGACCATGGGCTGCGCAGCCCGCGAGCACGAGGGGAAGAGCCCATGAGCGACGCCGTCTCCCAGCACGGGTTCATGCTGACCCGGCGCGGTTACGCGCCCGACCAGGTCGAGCGGGCACTGCTGTCCCTGACATCGGAGCGGGACCGGGCGTGGGAGCGGCTCAGTGTGCTCGGCGCCGGGATCCGCGAGATGGAGAAGCGGCTCGAGGACATCGTCCAGGCCGCCGCCGACGCCCCCGAGCCCGACTACCACGTGCTCAGCGACCAGGCCGCCCGGCTGATGGCCATCGCCGAGGCCGAGTCGCAGGCGATCCAGGAGGCCGCCGAGCGCGCCGCCGAGGAGGCCAGGAACAACGCGTACGAGGCCGGGCAGCGGGCCGCCACCGAGTCCCGCGAGTTCTCCACCACCACCCGCGGCGAGGCCGACACCTTCGCCCGCCACACCGCGGAGAGCACCAGCGCCGAGGCCGAGCGGATCCGCGCGGAGGCCGACCGGGACGCCCGCAGCATCCGGGACATCGCCACGGCGGAGGCCGCCAAGGTCCGGGTGAGCGCGGCCGAGGCGGAGGAGCGGGCCGAGGCCAAGCTGGCCGAACTGCGCCGCCGCGCGGACGAGATGTTCTCCGCCGCCGAGGCCAAGGCGGACGTCGAGGACGAGAAGATCTCCGCCATGGCGGAGCGCCGGCTCAGGGAGGCCGAGCAGCACCGCGAGGAGGTACTCGCACAGATCCGGGTCACCGACGCGGAGGCCCAGGCCATCGCCGAGCGGCTGGTCGCCGAGGCGCGCCGGGAGGCCGAACTGATCCAGGCGGCCAGCGAGCGCGAGCAGCGCGAGTACGCCGCCCGGCACGAGCAGGTGCAGCTGCACCTGGACCACATCAAGCGGACGCTGGCCGCGCTGACCGGTGCGGCGGTCGGCGCCGTCGAGGGTGCCGCGGCCGTACGGGCGCTGGAGGCCGCCCCCGCGCCGCAGCGGGCCGCCGTCGAACCGGCTCGCCCGGCCCCGGAGCCGGACGGGGCGCACGAGACCCGGGAGCTCAGGCTGCCGGCCACCGCCGAGAACCCCACCACCGCGCTGCGGGCGCTCGCCCCCGTACCGCCGCGGCCGAGCGCTGCGCCGCAGGCCGCCTCCGCCCCGGCCCTCGCCCCCGCCCCCGCCGAGCCGGCCGCCCCGGCGCCGGAGGAGAGGCGGATCGTCCCGAAGATCGTGATCGTCGACGACGGTGCGGAGTACCCGAGCCAGGTCGTGCACCGGCGCTAGGCGCACCGGCGTCAGAACCCCTCCCGCCGCGGCCCGGGCCACCGGCTCGGGCCGCGGCGGTGCGGGACGGAAGATCTCGAAAGCCGTGCCGCTCTCGGCGGGCCGGCCGCGGCGCGCTGATGCGCCCGCCCTCGTCCTCAAGCCGTTCGGAGTTCCACGGCGGGCTCGTCCCATCCGGACGCAAGGGCCGTCACGACGGGCCAGGACTCGTGGCGCCCTCCAGGACAGGGCGCCACGACTCCCGGCGAATGGGCGCGGGCGCCCCCACCCAGGGTCGCCCGGCCACGCACTCCCGACCCCCATCGGGGTGCGTCGGTGGCCACCGCCTCCATCCCCCACGGTTGGGTGCGGCGGGCACGAACTCAATCCTGCGCGACCACCATGGACAGGCAGTGACAGGAGTATGTCCAGTTCGTGTGATCTCCGCTGCATGATCGCGATGGGCCTCGGTGGTGCTCTTCGCGTGCGCGTCGGCGCCGCGGCGTAGGCTGGAGTTCCCCCGGGCGCGCCGCGTGCCGGGCCGTTCGTGTTGCCCGGCCGGTCGTCCGGCGCCTGGGCACTCCAGCCACGGGACGAAGAAGAGACTCGTATGAGCCTGTCCGGACTGCTCGATGTCGTCGTACGGGATGCCGCGCTCGCCGAGGCGATCGAGGCCGCGGCCGCCGGTACCACCGCGGGGGGCAGGTCCCATCTCGACCTGGTCGGGCCACCGGCCGCGCGTCCGTTCGCGATCGCCGCGCTCGCCCGGTCGCTGGCGGCGAAGGCTGGTGACCAGGGCCGGCCGGTGCTCGCCGTGACGGCCACCGGCCGGGAGGCCGAGGACCTGGCGGCCAGCCTGCGTTCGCTGCTGCCGCCGGACGCGGTGGCCGAGTTCCCCGCCTGGGAGACGCTGCCGCACGAGCGGCTGTCGCCGCGTTCGGACACGGTCGGCCGACGGCTGGCGGTGCTGCGCCGGATCGTCCACCCGCGGGCCGACGACCCGGCGGCGGGCCCGGTCCAGGTGATCGTGGCGCCGGTGCGCTCGGTGCTGCAGCCGCAGGTGAAGGGGCTGGCCGAGCTGGAGCCGGTGGCGCTGCAGCGCGGTGAGCAGCACGACCTGGAGGAGGTGGCCCGCAGGCTGTCGGCCGCCGCCTACGCCAGGGTCGAACTGGTCGAGAAGCGCGGCGAGTTCGCGGTGCGCGGCGGCATCCTGGACGTCTTCCCGCCGACCGAGGAGCACCCGCTTCGGGTGGAGTTCTGGGGCGACGACGTCGAGGAGATCCGGTACTTCAAGGTGGCCGACCAGCGGTCGCTGGAGATCGCCGAGCACGGTCTGTGGGCGCCGCCCTGCCGCGAGCTGCTGCTCACCGACGAGGTCCGCTCGCGGGCGGGGGCGCTGTCGCAGGAGCACCCCGCGCTGGCCGAGATCCTGGACAAGATCGCCCAGGGCATCGCGGTGGAGGGCATGGAGTCGCTGGCGCCCGTCCTGGTCGACGACATGGAGCTGCTCCTCGACGTGCTGCCGTCGGGCTCGGTGGCCGTGGTGTGCGATCCCGAGCGGGTCCGGACCAGGGCGGCCGACCTGGTGGCGACCAGCCAGGAGTTCCTGCAGGCCTCCTGGGTGGCGGCGGCGGCCGGCGGGGACCGGCCGATCGACCTGGAGATGATCGACGTCTCGGCCGCCTCGCTCTGGTCGCTGGCGGACGTGCGCGAGCACGCGGCCGAGATCGGGCTGCCCTGGTGGTCCGTCAGCCCCTTCGCCACCAGTGACTCCTCGATGAGCGAGGTGCTGGAGGCGGATGCCAACACGCTCACCCTCGGCATGCACGCGGTGGAGGCGTACCGGGGCGACACCGCCCGGGCGATCGCCGACGCCAAGGAGCGGCTGAGTGCCGACTGGCGGGTCGTCATGGTGACCGAGGGCCACGGCCCGGCCGTCCGGCTGGCCGAGGTGCTCGGCAACGAGGGCATTCCGGCCCGGCTGGTCGCCGACCTCGCCGAGGCGCCGACCCGGGACGTCGTCTACGTCTCCTGCGGCTCGATCGAGCACGGTTTCGTGGACGAGAACCTCAGGCTGACCGTCGTCACCGAGACCGATCTGTCCGGCCAGAAGTCCTCCACCAAGGACATGCGCCGGATGCCGTCCCGCCGCCGCAACGCCATCGACCCGCTCGCCCTGCAGGCCGGCGACTACGTGGTCCACGAGGCGCACGGCGTCGGCAGGTACGTGGAGATGGTGCAGCGCACCGTCCAGGGCGCGACCCGCGAGTACCTGGTGCTGGAGTACGCCCCGGCCAAGCGCGGCCACCCCGGCGACCGGCTCTTCGTGCCGACCGACCAGCTGGACCAGGTGACCAAGTACGTCGGCGGCGAGGCCCCGACGCTGCACCGGCTCGGCGGCGCGGACTGGGCGAAGACCAAGCAGCGCGCCAAGAAGGCGGTCAAGGAGATCGCCGCCGACCTGATCAAGCTGTACTCGGCGCGGATGGCGGCCCCCGGCCACGCCTTCGGCCAGGACAGCCCCTGGCAGCGGGAGCTGGAGGACGCCTTCCCGTACGCGGAGACGCCCGACCAGCTCACCACCATCGCCGAGGTCAAGACGGACATGGAGAAGTCCGTCCCGATGGACCGGCTGATCTGCGGCGACGTCGGCTACGGCAAGACCGAGATCGCCGTGAGAGCCGCGTTCAAGGCGGTGCAGGACGGCAAGCAGGTGGCGGTGCTGGTGCCGACCACGCTGCTGGTGCAGCAGCACTTCTCCACCTTCGCCGAGCGCTACGCCAACTTCCCGGTCAACGTACGGGCGCTGTCGCGGTTCCAGACCGACACCGAGGCCAAGGCGGTCCTGGAGGGGCTGCGCGACGGCTCGGTGGACGTGGTCATCGGCACCCACCGGCTGTTCTCCAGCGAGACCAGGTTCAAGGACCTCGGCCTGGTCATCGTGGACGAGGAGCAGCGCTTCGGCGTCGAGCACAAGGAGCAGCTGAAGAAGCTGCGGGCCAACGTGGACGTGCTGACCATGTCCGCGACGCCGATCCCGCGCACCCTGGAGATGGCGGTCACCGGGATCCGGGAGATGTCCACCATCACCACCCCGCCCGAGGAGCGGCACCCGGTGCTGACCTTCGTCGGACCGTACGACGAGAAGCAGATCTCGGCGGCGATCCGGCGTGAACTCCTGCGCGAGGGCCAGGTGTTCTACATCCACAACCGGGTGGAGACGATCGACAAGGCCGCCGCCCGGCTGAAGGACCTGGTGCCCGAGGCGCGGATCGCCACCGCGCACGGGCAGATGGGGGAGACCCAGCTCGAGAAGGTGGTCGTCGACTTCTGGGAGAAGGAGTTCGACGTCCTGGTCTCCACCACGATCGTCGAGTCGGGCATCGACATCTCCAACGCCAACACCCTGATCGTGGAGCGCGGCGACACCTTCGGCCTCTCCCAGCTGCACCAGCTGCGCGGCCGGGTCGGCCGTGGGCGCGAACGCGGCTACGCGTACATGCTGTACCCGCCGGAGAAGCCGCTCACCGAGACCGCGCACGAGCGCCTGGCCACCATCGCCCAGCACACCGAGATGGGTGCCGGTATGTACGTGGCGATGAAGGACCTGGAGATCCGCGGCGCGGGCAACCTGCTCGGCGGCGAGCAGTCCGGGCACATCGCGGGGGTCGGCTTCGACCTCTACATGCGGATGGTCGGCGAGGCGGTGGCCGAGTTCCGCGAGTCGCTGGCCGGCGGCGCGGAGCCGGAGGAGGAGCCGCTGGAGGTGAAGATCGAGCTGCCCGTGGACGCCCATGTGCCGCACGACTACGCACCCGGTGAGCGGCTGCGCCTGCAGGCGTACCGGTCGATCGCGGCGGTGAACTCGGAGGAGGACATCGTCCAGGTCCGCGAGGAGCTCACCGACCGCTACGGCAAGCTGCCCGAGCCGGTGGAGAACCTGCTGCTGGTGGCAGGCCTGCGGCTGTTCGCGCGCCGCTGCGGCGTCGCCGACATCACCCTGCAGGGGGCGAACGTGCGCTTCGGCCCGGTCTCGCTGCGGGAGTCGCAGCAGCTGCGGCTGAACCGGCTCTACCCGCGCAGCCAGGTGAAGGCGGCGGCCGAGCAGGTGCTGGTGCCCAGGCCGAGCACCGGCCGGATCGGCGGCAAGCCGCTGGTCGGGCGGGAACTGCTCAGCTGGTGCACCGAGTTCCTCACCACGATGTTCGACGACCTGGCGGGCGCGAGGAAGTAGCGGTCGTCGGCCGGTCGTTCGGCGGTCTCAGGCTCAGCCGGGCCTGAGACCGCCCTCTTTCGTGCCCGGCGGCTCGGTCCCTTCCCGGCGCGAGGGCTCGGTCCCTTCCCGACGCGGAGGCTCGGTCCGTGCCCGGCGCGGCGGTTCAGGCGACGGTCCACTGGCCGGTCTGCGGGGCCATGCCGCTGTCGAGGCCGAACTGGACCTTCGCGATCCTGGTGTCCTTGGGGACCTCGAAGGTGATGAAGCCCATGCCGCTCTCGCCGGGGGCGATGTCGGCGGTGCCCCCCGAGAAGCCCGGGCCGGCCTTGGTCTCGGAGAACGTCGGGCTGAAGGACTGGCCCTGGCCGTCGAGCAGCTTGGCGCCGTTGGCCGGGGAGTCGCTGTAGGCCTTGGTGCCGGTGGCGTTGATCTTGAACTGGACGGCGACGAAGCGCTTGCCGTCCTCCGGCTTGGTGAACTCGTCCGCGCCCTCCGGGCTGTCGACGATCTTGACCACCGTGACGTCTGCGGTGTTCGCCTTGTCGAAGCCCTTGAGCGAGATGGTGTCGCCGACCTTGGCGGCGGCCGGGGCGTCCGACTTCTTGTCCGCACCCGCCGGTGCGGCGGCGGAGGTCTGCTTGGCCTCGGTGGAGACCGAGGAGCCGGTCGAGGTGCAGGCGGTGGCGCCGAGGACGACCAGGCCGGCGCCCAGCAGGAGGGCGGCGCTGCGGCGAACGGCGGTGGCGGTACTGGCCATGACGTGAACTCCCATGCGGTGAGGGCTGCTTCGGCTTCGCTGCGGCGGCTGCCGCTTTCGGCGATGACCAGATCACACCACTCAACTGTGAACAATGTCAACGGCGTTTCATGAAACCTCTCTGTTCACGTGTGAACGATGGATTTGGGCGGCGTGGCTATGCTGTGTGGCCACAGCCGTGCCTTGCCGCCAGAAGGAGCCTCAGATGCCGGACCGTCCCGAGGTGACCGCCGTCGAGATCGCCCGACTGGCGGGGGTCGGCCGCGCCGCCGTCAGCAACTGGCGCCGACGGCACCCCGACTTCCCGCGTCCGGCCGGCGGCAGCGACAGCAGTCCGACCTTCCGCCTGGACCAGGTCGAGGAGTGGCTGCGCGCGCAGGGCAAACTCGCCGAACTGCCGCTGCTGGAGCAGACCTGGCGCCGGCTCGAAACCCTCCGCGATCCGGCCGGGCACCCCGCCGCACCGCTGATCGGCGCCGGCGCCTTCCTGCTGCTGCTCCGCCATGAGCCCGCGGGCTGGGACGCCCTGGCGGGCGAGCCCGAGACCCGGCTCGCCACCGCCCTGCCGCGCACCCTGAACCACCTCGCCGCCCGGCTGCTCGGGCCGGCGGGCGCCGCCCTGCTCGCCCTGCCGGCGCTGTACGGCAGCACCGAGCTCGACCTGGCCCGGCAGCTCGCCCGGCTCGTGGCGGAGCAGCGGCCGGAGCCGACGACGGGCGCCGACGCCGTGGCCCGTCCGGCCGCGGTGTACGAACAGCTGCTGGCCCGCCACGCCGAGGCCAACACCCGCCAGCTCAGCCCCACCCCGCCCGAGGCCGCCCGGCTGCTCGCCGCCCTGGCGGCGGGAGGGGAGGGCGGCCCCGGCAGCGTGCTGGACCCGGCCTGCGGCCTCGGCGCACTGCTGCTCGCCGTGCCGCCCACCGCCACCCGGTACGGCCAGGAGCTCGACCCCGTGCTCACCGCGCTGGCCCTGCTCCGCCTCGCCCTGCACGCACCCGACGGCGGCGCGGCACCCCTCGCCCTGGACCTGCGCCCGGGCGACACCCTGCGGGCCGACGCCCACCCCGGGCTCGCCGTGGACGCCGTGCTCTGCCAGCCGCCCTACAACGAACGCGACTGGGGCCACGACGAGCTGCAGTACGACAGCCGCTGGGGAAGTCTGCAGGTGCCGCCGCGCGGGGAGTCCGAACTCGCCTGGGTCCTGCACTGCCTGGCGCACACCCGTCCCGGCGGCCTCGCCGCCCTGCTGCTGCCCCCCACCGTCGCCTCCCGCCGGGCCGGCCGCCGGCTGAGGGCCGAACTGCTGCGCTCCGGGGCGCTGCGCGCCGTGATCGCCCTCCCGGCCGGGGCCGCCCCGCCGTACGGGGTGCCGCTGCACCTGTGGGTGCTGCGCGGCCCCCGGCCCGGGGACGGCTTCCGGCAGGTGCTGCTGCTCGACGCCGGGGCCGGGCAGGCGGCCGGCGAGGGCGGCCGCGACCGGATCAACTGGCCGGAGCTGCACCGCACCGTGCTGGACGCCTGGCGGGCCTTCGACGCCGCCGCCACGGCGGGCACACCGCTCCCGGCGGACCGCCCGGGCGTGCGGCGAGTGGTCGCCGCGATCGACCTGCTCGACGACGAGACCGACCTCTCGCCCGCCCGGCACCTCCCGCCGCCGGTCCCCTCGGGCGGCCCGGAGGGCCTGCTCCACCTGCGGGGCAGGCTCACCGAGCTGCTCGGTGAACTCGGCGACCCGGCAGCCCTGTTGCCCGCCGTCGCCGCCGCCGGTCCGGCGCGGCCCGCCAGCGCCGTCACCGTGGGGGAACTCGCCCGGGCCGGGGCCGTCGAGGTGTACTCCTCCGGCCAGGGGGCGCCGAGCCGCCCGGGCGGCGACGGCGGGTCGGGCATCGCCCTGCTGACCGATGGCGACCTGATCGCCGGTACGGCGCCCAGCGCGCTGCTGGACGCCGGGCGGCCGCCGTTCACCACCCGGCCGGGAGACGTCCTGGTGCCCGCGCTGGGGCCGGGTGTCGCCCGGGTCGTCGAGGCGGGCGGGCCGCTGGACGGCGTGGCCCTCGGTCGGCAGATCCACGCGCTGCGGCCCGAACCGGCGCTGCTGGACCCCGAGTTCCTGGCCGGACAGCTGCGCTCCACCCATGTCGCCCGGCGGGCCGCCAGCCATGCCTCCACCACCGCGCGACTGGACATCCGCCGCGCCGAGCTGCCCCGCCTCCCGATCGACCACCAGCGCGGACTCGGCGCCGCCTACCGCCGCATCGCGGCCTTCGAGGCCTCTCTCGACCAGGCCGCGATCCTCGCCCACCGCCTCGCCCAGGGCCTCACCGACGGCCTCGCGACGGGCAACCTGACGGTCGAATAGGGCCTTTGGGGGCAGAAAGGAGTAGCTTCCCAGATGATCTGAAGCCGTATCAGGCGGTCAACGAGGCCTGCTTCGGGAGTGGTTGCGGGCGGTACCGTGTGGGGAACGCACTTTCGTCCACGGAGCCTTCACCATCCCGCCCAGGAGCGCACATGGCACACCCGTACGGGCAGTTCGGCCCGCCCGCCGGCGGACCGTACGGCTGGCGGGGCAAGCTGCTGTGCTGCCTGGTCCCGCTGCTCACCCTCGGACTGCTCGGAGTCGTGCCCTCGCTGCTGCTGGCGCTCCGCCGCCGGAGCCCGGTCGACGTCCTCGGTGCGGTGTTCCTCGGAGCGGTCCAACTGACCGCCTACGTCTGCCTCGGCCTCGTTCCGCCGAACCCGGTCCACAGCACCGTCAACACCGTCCTCGGACTCTCGCTCGTCGTGCTCTGGCTGCTCACCCCGGTGCACTTCCTGGTGATGGACGCACCGCCGCTCTGGTCTCGCCGGCGGCAGGACGCCCAACCGGCCCCGGTGGCACCGCAGCCGGATCACCTGTATCCGACGCTCCCGCTCTCCGCGCCGCTTCCCCGGGCCGCGCGGCCGCCCGCGCCCACGCCGCCGCCCGCATCGGAGCCCCGGACCGCCGACGACCTCCAGCAGCTCGGAGAACTGCTGCGCCGTCAGGTCCGCGAGCCCCGCCCGTGAGCGAGCCGCGCGTCATCGACGGCCGCTACCGCCTCGCCGAGAAGATCGGCCACGGCGGTATGGGCCAGGTCTGGGCCGCCTACGACGAGCGGCTGGACCGCCGGGTCGCCGTCAAACTGCTCCGCACCGACCTGCTGCTGGCGGCGACGGCCGAGCCGGGCACCGAGAACCGCCGCAGCCGGGGCGACGAGCTGCGCCGCCGCTTCCTGCGCGAGTGCCGGATCACCGCCGCGCTGGACCACCCCGGGCTGGTGACCGTCTTCGACGCGGGTGAGCAGGACGGCGAGCTGTACCTGGTCATGCAGCGCATCCCGGGCCTGAGCCTCGCCGACCTGATCGCCGAGGAGGACCCCTTCCCGATCGGGTGGGCGGTCGCGGTGGCCGCCCAGATCTGTGCGGCCCTCGCCGTGGTGCACGCCGTCCCCGTGGTGCACCGCGACCTGAAGCCGAGCAATGTGATGGTCCGCGAGGACGGCCGGGTGGTGCTGCTCGACCTCGGCATCGCCACCGCGCTGGACGCCGACGCGACCCGGCTCACGCTCACCGGCGTCCCGGTCGGCAGCCCCGCGTACATGGCCCCGGAACAGGCCCTGGCGACCGTGGCCGACCCGCGCAGCGACCTGTACGCGCTCGGCTGCATGCTGCACGAGATGATCGCCGGTGAGGCGCCGTTCCGGGCACCCACCGCGCTCGGACTGCTCCACCGGCACCTGGGCGAACCGCCCTGCCCACTGCGCGAGTTGCGCCCCGAGACCCCGGCCGCGCTGGAGGCGCTGGTCCTCGACCTGCTGGCCAAGCAGCCGGGCGACCGGCCGGCCGGCGTCCAGCAGGTGTACGCCCGGCTGCTCCCGCTGCTGCCGGAGGCCGCCGGTGCGCCGCAGCCCCGGTACGTGCCGCTGCCCGATCCGACCCGCCCGTACCGGTACCCGCACCAGCCGCAGCCCGCACCGGTCCCGGCCGTGCCCGCACCGGCTTCGGCCGTGCCGCCGAAGCCCCCGGTGGCGTCCGGCCCGCAGAGCCCGGTGCGGCGGGAGCCCCAGCCGGTGCGGTCCGTCCCGCTGGCGCCGCAGCCACAGCCACAGCCACAGCCACAGCCACAGCCACAGCCACAGCCGCAGCCGCCGCAGGCCGAATCCGACCTGACCGCCGCCTGCGCCGACCTCGCCGACCTGGTCACGGCGCGCCGGTACGCCGAGGTGATCGACCTCGCCGCCCGTCTGCTGCCGAGGGCGCGGGCCGAACTCGGCGACGCCGCACCGCCGGTGCGCACCATCCGCGCGATCTACGCCCGCACCCTGCTCCAGGAGGGCCGGTACCGGGCGGCGCTGCCCGAGTACCGCGTGCTCGCCGCCACGGTCGCGGCCGAGTACGGGGCGCGGCACCCGGAGGCCCTCGACGCGCGCCGGAAGGCCGCCGGCTGCCTTGAGCACCTGGGGCAGGGGCCCGAGGCCCGCGCCGAGTACCAGGCGCTGCTGGCCGAGTACCAGGCCCGGCTGGACGCCGGACTGGACACCGATCCCGAGCCGGCCCTCGAACTGCGCGAGCGCATCGGCCTGTTGGCGGCAGCGGCGGGTGAGGTCGAGGAGGCCTGGCAGGGGCTGCTGCAACTGCTCTTCGACCGCGAGCGGCGGCTCGGGCCGCACCATCCCGACGTCAGGCGCCTGCGGCAGAGCCTGGACCAGTTGAACGCCCGCCGTACCGGGACCGGTCCGGTCGCTCCGCCCACGGCCGGCCCGCGTGCCGTCGATCCCCGTGCCGTCGATCCCCGTGCCGTCGATCCCCGGGTGGCGGGGTGGCCCGCGCCCGGGCCGGTTCCCGGGACTGGCGTTCGCTGAGCGGCTGTCCGACCGACCCGGCGTACCCCGTTCGGCCCAAGGTCTGGGCAAGGCGTCGTGCCGCTCCCTATTGTCTGTACCTGCCAGGAGAACCATCGGACACCGCACCAGCCACACCGTTCCTCCGCGCCCCGGCCCGGAGGCACCCATGTTCGGGAGGCCACACGTGATCCGTACCAACTCCGCCCAGCGCCGCACCCGTACCGCCGCCGGTGCCGTCGGCGTCCTGATCGCCGCGGCCGCCCTCACCGCCTGCGGCGGCAGTCCGGCGCACCAGGGGGCGGCGGCCGTGGTCGGCGGGCAGCGGATCACCATCGCGACCGTGGAGGCCAAGGTGACCGCGCTGCGGGACGAGGTCCTGGCCCAGGGCGGCGGGCCGCGTACCGAGCGCGCCGGGCTGACCAAGCGCACGGTGTCCGACCTGGTCCTCGACCGGGTCGTCGACCAGGCCCTGTCCGACCGCCGGCTGGATGTCACCGAGACCGAGGTCACCCAGGCGCGGGACTCCGACGCGAAACTGCTCGGAGGTCAGGACGAGCTCCAGCGGGAACTGCTCCTCAAGCAGGGGGTCACCAGCGGGGACACCGACGCCTTCTACCGCCAGCAGCTCGGTATCCACAAGCTGGCCGCCGCCGAGGGCAAGGACGCCAGGACGGCGGAGGGTGACGCGGTGGTCCGCGGGGCCCTCGCCACGGCCGGCCGGGAACTGAGGATCGTGGTCAACCCCCGCTACGGCGCCTGGGACCCGCAGCAGATCGCCCTGGTCGACACCGCCGAGGACTGGCTGCCGCAGCGCACCGCCGCCGCCTGAGCCCGCCCCGGGCACCCGGAGCTCCGGTACCGGGCTCCGGCCGGGCCCGTGGACGGGACCGGGGCGGGCGGGGGCGCGAAGAACCGCGCGAAGGTGGGGGCACGGCACCGGCGCCCTCCGCTCCGCGCGGTTTCGCGCGGGCCCTGGTCGGCTGCCCGGCCCTCGGCCCAGCAGGTAGGTTCGGAGCGTGGACGACACCGCGAAGCTGATCCTGCTCACCACCACCCACCGAGTCGCCCCCGGCCTGCTGTCCTGGCCGGCCTGGGAAGCCCTGCGCGGGGCCGCCCGGGTGCTGGCCGCCGATCCGGCGCACCCGCAGCTGCCCGCACTCCGCCAGGCCGGGGTCGAGGTGGAGCTGGTCGGGCAGGACAGCGCCCCGGCACTGGCCCGGTTGCTGACCGAGGCGGCCCCGGCGGTCTGGCTCGGCAGCCCGGACGGCGATCCGGGTCTGACCGACGCGCTGGCCCGGATCGCGGTCGAGGAGGCGGGGAAGGCCCCGGAGATCGAGATCCTCCCCGGTTCGTACGACCTCCCCGGTGCCAGGCTGCTCGACCTGGTCTCGGTGATGGACCGGCTGCGCTCGCCCGGCGGCTGCCCCTGGGACGCCGAGCAGACCCATGCCTCGCTGGTGAAGTACCTGGTGGAGGAGGCGTTCGAGCTGGTCGAGGCGATCGAGGAGGACGACCGGGAGACCCTGCGCGAGGAGCTCGGGGACGTGCTGCTCCAGGTGTTCTTCCACTCGAGGATCGCCGAGGAGCACCCCGAGGACCCGTTCACCATCGACGACGTGGCCGGGGACATCGTCGAGAAGCTGATGTACCGCCACCCGCATGTCTTCGGTGACGTCGAGGCGTCCGGGACGGCGCAGGTCGAGGCCAACTGGGAGCAGCTCAAGGCGGCCGAGAAGCAGCGCGAGTCGGTCCTGGACGGGGTGCCGGCCGGACTGCCCGCACTGGCGTACGCGGCCAAGCTGGTCTCCCGGGTCCGCCGGGCCGGCTTCACGGGGGTACCGGACGAGCCGTACGAGCTGCCAGCCGAGCTCACGCCCGAGTCGGCCGGAGCGCTGGTCCTCGCCGTCGTCCAGCGGGCCCATGACGCGGGGGTCGACGTGGACGCGGCCCTCCGTGCGGCCGCCCGTGCGTACCGCAGCGCCGTGCGCGCCGCCGAGGGACTCACCACCGACTGACGGCGCGCCTCGGGGCCGAGCGCACTCGCCCGTCAGCGGCAGGGGCGGTCACCCCTTCATCGGCAGGGGGCGACCGAGCCGGCCGCACCCCTGAGCAGTGCCCCGGTGCCCTTCCCGAGCACCGGGGCCCGGAGGGTCAGACGGACTGGGGCTGGTCGACGCGGCGGCGCTGGGCCGGGACGACCTCGCTGATGGCGTCGCCCACCAGGGCGAGGAGTTCGGCCAGCGGGTCGAGGTGGTCCGGCAGGTCGCAGAGGGCGACGATCCGCTCGCCGTCGGGGCCGGAGACGCAGAACAGGTCGATCGGGCCGAGGTGCTTCGCGGCGGTCCCCACCAGCGCCGCGATGTCGCTGGGCTGGTGGATGTCGCTGGACACGCCGACCACCGGGCAGCCGGGCCGGTCGAGTTCGGCGGCGAGGTCCTCGGCGACACCGGCGCGCAGGTCGGCGACCAGGATCCCGGCGGCACCCGCAGCGGCGAACCGGCGGGCCAGCCCGTCCCCGGACCCGCCTTCGAGTACCGCGATGACCACCACTGCCCCGGCTACTCGCATGGCCTGCTCCTCCTTAGAGCCGCACCCCGTGGACGGCCCCGCACTGCCGTCCATCAGAGTCATTGCGGAGGATCGTAGGCACTGCTCGACCCTCCGCGACACTCATTACCCGGCAGGTGACCAGGCTCACTCCTGAGAGGGCGGACCGGTACGCCCGCCAGCGGCGTTATCCGGACGTCACGACCCTGTCATCC
Source organism: Kitasatospora sp. HPM-01-4 (assembly GCF_051374625.1). NCBI lineage: Bacteria > Bacillati > Actinomycetota > Actinomycetes > Kitasatosporales > Streptomycetaceae > Kitasatospora > Kitasatospora sp. HPM-01-4. The sequence continues at coordinate 5,143,955 of NZ_JBPQGP010000005.1, forward strand.
TCGCGCCCCCTACCGACAGCCCCACGGCCCCCTGTCCGTCCCCTGTCCACCTTCCGTCGGGACGCCGACCCACCGCCGCTCAGGCGCCGTCCGCCCGCGTGGAGCCGCCCGCCCGCCGCCGGATACCGTCGTGACATGCCGGAAACGCCCGAATCCACCCCGCAGCCCGCACTCTTCACCTGGGAGTTCGCCGCCGACCCCTATCCCGCGTACGCCTGGCTGCGCGAGCACAGCCCGGTGCACCGCACCACGCTGCCCAGCGGGGTGGAGGCCTGGCTGGTCACCCGGTACGCGGACGCCCGGCAGGCGCTGGCCGACAGCAGACTGTCCAAAAACCCCGCCCACCACAGCGAGCAGGCGCACCGCAGCGGCCGGGTCGGCATCCCGGGGGAGCGGCAGGCGGACCTGATGACCCACCTGCTGAACATCGACCCGCCGGACCACACCCGGCTGCGGCGGCTGGTGTCGAAGGCGTTCACCCCGCGCCGGGTGGCCGAGTTCGAGCCGAGGGTGCAACAGCTGACGGACCGGCTGATCGACGGCTTCGCCGGGCGCGGTTCGGCCGACCTGATCCACGAGTTCGCCTTCCCGCTCCCCATCTACGCGATCTGCGACCTGCTGGGCGTCCCTCCAGAGGACCAGGACGACTTCCGGGACTGGGCCGGCATGATGATCCGGCACCACGGCGGCCAGCGCGGCGGTGTGGGCCGGGCGGTGAAGCGGATGCGTTCGTACCTGGCCGAGCTGATCCACCGCAAGCGGGCCGACCTCGGGGACGACCTGATCTCCGGTCTGATCCGGGCCAGCGACCACGGCGAGCACCTGACCGAGAACGAGGCCGCCGCGATGGCCTTCATCCTCCTCTTCGCCGGCTTCGAGACCACCGTCAACCTGATCGGCAACGGTGTGTACGCACTGCTGCGCAACCCCGGGCAGCTGGCCCTGCTGCAGGAGTCGATCGGGCGCGGCGAGCAGGAGCTGCTGGCCACCGGGGTGGAGGAACTGCTGCGCTACGACGGCCCGGTGGAGCTGGCCACCTGGCGGTTCGCGACCCGTCCGCTGAGCATCGGCGGGGTGGAGATCCCGGCCGGCGACCCGGTGCTGGTGGTGCTGGCGGCCGCGGACCGCGATCCGGCCAGGTTCGCCGAGGAGAACACGCTCGATCTGGCGCGGAAGGACAACCCGCATCTGGGGTTCGGCCACGGCATCCACTACTGCATCGGCGCGCCGCTGGCCCGGCTCGAGGGCCAGCGGGCACTGGCGACCCTGCTGACCCGGCTGCCGGATCTCCGGCTCGCCGCGGATCCCGCCGAACTGCGCTGGCGCGGCGGTCTCATCATGCGTGGCCTGCGCGAACTCCCGGTTTCATTTACCGCGCGGCAGGGCTGATCTTCCCCGTAATCCGGCCGTCATTCTCAGGATTTCGGTGAGATGTGCCACATGGCGTCCAGGGACTTCCGGACACCCGGCAAACCGGGCGTGTCGGGCTGACGGAGTGTCGGGTTAGTCCGATTTGGGAACCTCTGAATACGCATCAAACCGGACAAAGTTGCACCGTTTGTAGGCATACATAAACTGACTGTAATTCCCGTGTGATGTACGGGATATGAGCTTGTGATTGATACGAAGGTATGCGTAGTCTCCGTGGAGTTCGCACTGCGAACCCCGCTGCGAGGAACGCCAAACCTTGCCCGCCGCGCTTCGGGACACCGACCAGAACCCTTGGGCAAGGGCGGGGGACCCAGGTTATTCCGCCGTTCTCACGGCTTGGGGTGAAGCCGCGTCAGCAGGGCAGGAGGCACTCCTGTCCCGCCCGCCGCGGCCGGGCCAACCTCCCGGTCCGAACCCGACAGCTCACCTCGCAGGCGTGCGGAGAGGACACCTTCATGCTGTTCACCGGTTCGGGCCGTCATCGTCGCAAGACCCAGACCGAGAAGGCCATCGCCGCGGCCGGTGTGGCCGGCGTCGGTCTCGCGCTGCCGCTGCTCACCGCCACCGGCGCACACGCCGCCTCCGTGACGACCTGGGACAAGGTCGCGGACTGCGAGAGCGGCGGCGACTGGAGCATCAACACCGGCAACGGCTTCTACGGCGGCCTCCAGTTCACCTCCAGCACGTGGAAGGCGTACGGCGGCGGCCAGTACGCCGGCCAGGCCAACCAGGCGACCAAGGGTCAGCAGATCGCGATCGCGGAGAAGGTCCTCGCCTCGCAGGGTCCCGGCGCCTGGCCGGTCTGCTCGGTCAAGGCCGGTCTGGCCAGGGGCGGTTCCGCCGCCGACGTCGACACCGGCAGCCACAGCGGCTCCAAGTCCGGCTCCTCCGGCGGCCAGAGCAGCGCCAAGAGCTACAAGAAGCAGTCCTCGCAGGACACTTCGCCGCAGAGCGCCACCCCGTCCTTCCCGGGCAAGGCCGGTTACGACGCCGCCTCCGGCAAGTACTGGTACCAGAAGAACGGCGGCTGGTACTGGACCAGCCACCAGAGCATCTACAACCAGTTCGCCGGCGGTGCCGCCGCCAAGGCCCCGGCCCAGAGCCCGGCCCCGGCCGCGGCCCCGGCCGCCGCCACCACGCAGAGCGCGGCCACCGGCGGCTACACCGTCAAGGAGGGTGACACCCTGTCGGGCATCGCCCAGGCCCAGCACCTCTCCGGCGGCTGGCAGCACCTCTACGAGAGCAACAGCGCCACCATCGGAGGCGACGCCAACCTGATCCTCCCCGGCCAGGTGCTGAAGCTGGGCTGACCCCCGGCGGCATGAGGGGCCGTTTCCGCAGCCGTCGCGGGAACGGCCCCGTCCGCCCTCGTCGCCTCCCTGTCATCATTCAGGTGAACTACCGGCGAGTAGAGCGGCCACACGATGAGACGGGACCAAGGGCAGCGTGGCCCGGCGGCCCGGTGCGGTTAGGCTCTGGTCGTAACGACTCCGCAACCGTCCGCAGACCGCACCCCCTGTCCGCTGGACCTGCTTCCGCTAGGAGATGCCTCGTGCCGTCCATTGATGTCGTCGTAGCCCGTGAGATTCTCGACTCGCGCGGCAACCCCACGGTCGAGGTCGAGGTCGGCCTCGACGACGGCAGCACCGGCCGTGCCGCTGTCCCGTCCGGCGCCTCCACCGGTGCCTTCGAGGCCCTGGAGCTTCGTGACGGCGACAAGAGCCGCTACTTCGGCAAGGGCGTGGAGAAGGCCGTCCTCGCCGTCATCGAGCAGATCGGCCCGGAGCTGGTCGGCTACGACGCCACCGAGCAGCGCCTGATCGACCAGGCCATGCTCGACCTGGACGCCACCCCGGACAAGTCCTCGCTCGGCGCCAACGCCATCCTGGGCGTCTCCCTCGCCGTGGCGCACGCCGCCTCCGAGGCCAGCGACCTGCCGCTGTTCCGCTACCTCGGCGGCCCGAACGCGCACGTGCTGCCCGTTCCGATGATGAACATCCTCAACGGCGGTTCGCACGCGGACTCCAACGTCGACATCCAGGAGTTCATGATCGCGCCGATCGGCGCCGAGTCGTTCTCCGAGGCCGTCCGCTGGGGCGTCGAGGTCTACCACACCCTCAAGGCCGTGCTGAAGGACCGCGGTCTGTCCACCGGCCTGGGCGACGAGGGCGGCTTCGCCCCGAACCTGGACTCCAACCGCGAGGCCCTGGACCTCATCACCGAGGCCATCAAGAAGGCCGGCTACACCCCGGGCAAGGACATCGCCCTGGCCCTGGACGTCGCCGCCACCGAGTTCTACAAGGACGGCGCCTACCAGTTCGAGGGCAAGGCGCTCTCCGCGTCCGAGCTGATCGACTACTACGCCGACCTGGTCGCCAACTACCCGCTGGTCTCCATCGAGGACCCGCTGAACGAGGAGGACTGGGACGGCTGGAAGGCCATGACCGACCGCCTCGGCGACAAGGTCCAGCTGGTCGGTGACGACCTGTTCGTCACCAACCCGGCCCGCCTGGCCAAGGGCATCGAGACCGGCACCGCCAACGCGCTGCTGGTGAAGGTCAACCAGATCGGTTCGCTGACCGAGACCCTGGACGCCGTCGAGCTGGCCCAGCGCAACGGCTACCGCTGCATGATGTCGCACCGCTCCGGCGAGACCGAGGACGTCACCATCGCCGACCTGGCCGTCGCCACCAACTGCGGCCAGATCAAGACCGGTGCCCCGGCCCGCTCCGAGCGCGTCGCCAAGTACAACCAGCTGCTGCGCATCGAGGAGATCCTCGACGACGCCGCCGACTACGCGGGTCGTTCGGCCTTCCCGCGCTTCCGCTCTGCGGAATAGTCAGCACAGCCGCTCCGCGGAGTAGTCAGCACGGCCGCCCCACGGAGTGGCCGGTACAGCCGCTCCGCGGACCGGCAGACGCGGCGAGTACGAGGCTGACACGTACGTCCGGCCGGACGAGGTCTGACACGTACGGCTCGTGATCGGTGCCCCGCAGCCCGACCCCGTAGGGTTGGGCGGCGGGGCACCGGCGCGCGGTGCCGACGGGAGGGGTACATGGCGAGGTGGAAGATCCCCGGGATCGCCGGGCGGCCACGGTTCACCAGCAGGGCCACGGTGCTCGTCCTGGTGCTCTGCTCGCTGGTGGCGATCCTCGCCTACCCCACCCGTCAGTTCATCGCGCAGCGCTCGGAGATCAACGCGCAGCGCGCCAAGGCCGAGCGCGCCACCCAGCAGGTGGAGAAGCTCCGCACGGAGCGGGCCCGCTGGCAGGACCCGGAGTTCGTCAAGGCGCAGGCCCGCGAGCGGCTGCACTACGCGCTGCCGGGTGAGGCGCCGTTCGTCTCGGTCGACCCGAGCCCGCCCGCCACCGAACAGTCCGCACCGGGCGCGGTGGCGGCCGGTCCGGCCGCCCGGTCCGGCGTGCCCTGGTACACCAGTGTCTGGGCCTCGGTCGCACTGGCCGACGCGCCTGTCGTGGCCGCAGCGCCCGCCGCCACTCCCACCGCCGCCCCGTCCACCGCCCCTCGCTAGAGACAGCAGCACCGCCATGACCTCTGAGAACCCTTCCGTTTCCGACCACGACGTCGCCGCCATCGCGGCCCAGCTCGGCCGTGTGCCGCGAGGCCTGCGGGCCGTGGCGCACCGCTGCCCCTGCGGCAACCCGGACGTCGTGGAGACGGCGCCCCGGCTGCCGGACGGCACGCCGTTCCCGACCCTCTACTACCTGACCTGCCCCAAGGCCGCCTCGCTGATCGGCACCCTGGAGGCGGACGGTGTGATGAAGGAGCAGACCGCCCGCCTCGCCGAGGACCCCGAGCTGGCCGCCGCCTACCAGAAGGCGCACGAGGACTACATCGCCCGCCGGGACGCCATCGAGGTGCTGGAGGGCTTCCCGAGCGCCGGCGGTATGCCGGACCGGGTGAAGTGCCTGCACGTGCTGGCCGGCCATGCGCTGGCGGCCGGTCCCGGCGTCAACCCGCTCGGCGACGAGGCGCTCGGGATGCTGGAGGACTGGTGGGCCAAGGGCCCGTGCGTGAGCGAGGCCGAGGTCGCCGAGAGCGCGGCCAGGGTGGCCGCCCAGCGCGCGGAGGTGGAGGACCACGCCGCGGTCATCGCCGCCAAGCAGCAGAAGACCACCGAGCGCGCCGAGAAGAAGCGCAAGGCCGACGAGGAGAGTGAATGACCGCCACCCGGGTCGCCGCGATCGACTGCGGCACCAACTCGATCCGCCTGCTGATCGCCGATCTCGACCCCGAGACCGGTGCGATCGCCGACCGCGACCGCCGGATGATCATCAACCGGCTCGGCCAGGGTGTGGACCGGACCGGCCGACTGGCGCCCGAGGCACTGGAGCGCACCTTCGCCGCCTGCCGGGAGTACGCCGCGGTCATCGCGGAGCACGGGGTCGGCCCGGACCGGATCCGGATAGCTGCCACCAGCGCCTCGCGGGACGCCGAGAACGCCGAGGAGTTCACCGAGGGCGTCCGGGAGATCCTGGGCGTCGAGCCCAGGGTGATCAGCGGTGACGAGGAGGCCCACCTCTCCTTCGTCGGTGCCACCAAGGAGCTGACCGGCGGTGCCTTCGAGGCCCCGTACCTGGTCTTCGACCTGGGCGGCGGCTCCACCGAGTTCGTCCTGGGCCACGAGGACGTCGAGGCGGCCCGGTCGGTGGACGTCGGCTGCGTCCGGATCGCCGAGCGGCACTTCGCCGGCACCGAGCTGCCGACGCTGAATCAGATCTCGGCCGCCCAGGCGGACATCCGGGCCGCGCTGGACCGGGCCGCCGAGGTGGTCCCGCTGGACCGGGCGGCGACCCTGGTCGGCCTCGCGGGCACCGTCACCACGGTGGCCGGGATCGCCCTCGGCCTGCCGGAGTACGACTCCGCGGCGATCCACCACTCCCGGCTGTCGGTCGAGGCCGTCCGCGAGGTGACCGGCCGGCTGCTGAGCTCCACCCACGAGCAGCGCGCCGCCAACCCGGTCATCCACCCGGGCCGGGTGGACGTGATCGCGGCCGGTGCCCTGGTGCTGCTGGAGATCATGGAGCGGACGGGCGCCGCCGAGGTGGTCGTCAGTGAGCACGACATCCTGGACGGCATCGCCTGGAGCATCGCCTGACCGCCGGGCACGGCTGTCGGGAGCGGTCAGCCTGCTGACCCCTTACCGAACCGGCCCCGGGACGCCCTCGGCGGGCCCGGGGCCGGTTGTCCGGAGGGAGTTCCGGAAAAAACTTCGTGAATTTCTTCACATGGCGATCCAGTCTTTCGTCGCACTCCGCTGCCCGCTACGTCCGTTATGCGAGACCGAAGGTCGACTCGCCGGCCGGCTCGCTGGATCGCAGGCGGCGCTCCTGACTGGCCGGTGAAATCGAAATGGCGCGCGGGAACCCTGGTGTCACAAGGATCGTTGCTGCTCAGGAGTACCGTCCGTGCCAAGGTGCTCGCCGTGTGCGTGACAGGGGTGTGACGGGGCATCAGATCCGGCCGGACGGGGCCGCGTAGTGTAGCAGACGGTGTCCAGACGGCTGTGACGGGCCTCACGAAAGGTCCGCCGAACGGTGCTGGATACTTTCGGATATGAGCACCACGGAGCGTCCTCGCATCCTCATTGTCGGCGGTGGTTACGTCGGCCTGTATGCCGCGATGCGCATCCTCAAGAAGATGCGCTACGGAGAGGCGACCGTCACGGTCGTCGACCCGCGGTCGTACATGACGTACCTGCCCTTCCTCCCGGAGGCGGCCGGCGGCAACGTCGCGCCTCGAAACCTCGTCGCGCCGCTGCGCACGGCCCTGAAGAAGGCGGAGGTGCTCACCGGTTCTGTGACCGGTGTGGACCACGCCCGCAAGGTCGCCACCATCCAGCCCGCGGCCGGCGACTCCTACGAGCTGCCCTTCGACTACCTGGTCGTGGCCACCGGCTCGGTCTCCCGCACCTTCCCGATCCCGGGTCTCGCCGAGCACGGCATCGGCATGAAGACGGTCGAGGAGGCCATCAGCCTCCGCAACCACGTCATGTCGCAGCTGGACAAGGCCGAGTCCACCACGGACGAGGCGGTCCGCCGCAAGGCGCTGACCTTCGTCGTCATCGGCGGTGGCTTCGCCGGTGTCGAGACGATCGCGGAGATCGAGGACATGGCCCGCGACGCGGCCAAGATCTACAAGACCGTCAGCCGCGACGACATGCGCTTCATCATGGTGGAGGCGGCCAACCGCATCCTCCCCGAGGTGGGCCCGGACCTCGGTCTGTGGACCAAGGAGAAGCTCGAAGAGCGCAACATCGAGGTCTTCATCGAGACCTCGATGGACTCCTGCGTCGACCAGCACGTGGTGCTGAAGAACGGCGTCGAGGTCGACGCCTCCACCATCGTGTGGACGGCGGGCGTCAAGCCCAACCCGGTGCTGTCCAACTTCGGCCTGCCGCTCGGCCCGCGCGGCCACGTGGACACCGCGCCGACCCTGCAGGTCCAGGGCTTCGACTACGTCTGGGCCGCCGGCGACAACGCCCAGGTGCCGGACCTCGCCGCCGGCGAGGGCGCCTGGTGCCCGCCGAACGCCCAGCACGCGTGCCGCCAGGCCGTCGTCCTCGGTGACAACGTGGTGGCCGGCATGCGCGGCTTCCCGCAGGCGGAGTACAAGCACAAGAACCTCGGTGCGGTCGCCGGTCTGGGCCTGCACAAGGGTGTGGCGATCCTCTTCGGCAAGTACAAGCTGAAGGGCCGTCCGGCCTGGTGGTTCCACCGCCTGTACCACGGCGCCATGGTCCCGACCATGAACCGCAAGATCCGGGTCTTCACCGACTGGACTCTGGCGATGTTCCTGAAGCGCGAGACGGTTGGTCTGTCCGAGATGGAGAGGCCGTTCAGCGCCTTCCAGGAGGCAGCGGGCCCCGCCCCCAAGCCCGTCGAGGCCGCCAAGCCCGCCGAGAAGGAACTCGCGAACAGCAAGTAAGCGACCAGATCCGGGCGGAGGAGCAGCCCGGGTACGAGTCGGAGGCCCTCCGCCCGGCAGTGTCGCCGGACCACGACCTCCGTGGTGCTCAGCCGGCCGTGCGACCGGGCGGAGTACAGAAGTAAGAAGCAGGGCCCCTGCCGGAACCTCCGGCAGGGGCCCTGTCCGTTGCCCGCGCCGGGCCGGAGGCGGAGCCCCCTGCCGCCCGTTCCGGGTGGGCCGCCTGCCGTCTGCCCCGGGTGGAGCCACCGGCGGTCACGGCCGGGGCCGGTGCCCGGCGGGCCGGGGCGGGGTGTGCCGCCGGTGCTTCGGCCGGGCGGACAGCCGGAGCCCCGGCGCAGCGAGAAGGCCCCCGCCGAACCGGCAGGGGCCTTCCGTCGGCTTCCGGGCCGTCAGTCGGTCTTGATGCTGGTCAGGATGTCCAGCTTGGACGCCTGACGGGCGGGCCACATCGCGGCGAACAGACCCACCAGGCCGGCCAGGAGCAGGAAGAGCAGCAGCTGGCCGTAGGGGACCACCGTGGTGAGGGTCGGCAGGCTGGAGATCAGCGTGCGGTTGACCGCCCAGGCGGCGAAGGTGCCGAGCGCGACACCGATCACCGCGCCGAAGAGCGAGATCACCACCGACTCCAGCCGGACCATCCGCTTGATGCCGCTGCGGTCCAGACCGATCGCCCGCAGCATGCCGATCTCGCGCTTGCGCTCGAAGACCGACATGGCCAGCGTGTTGATCACGCCGATGACCGCGATCACCACGGCCATGCCCAGCAGGCCGTACATCATGTTCAGCGCGAAGGTGATCATCTTGTTGAACTCGTCGCGCATGTCCTGCTTGGTCTTGACCTCGACCACCGGGTTGTTGCCGGTGGCCTCCTTGATGGACTGCTTGAGAGCGGCGCTCGGCCCGTCGGTGCCCTTGACCAGGACATCGCTGAAGTAGGGCTCGGGGTCGTGCTTGATGATCTCGGCGTTGGCCATGATGACCTCGGAGATCATCGCGTTGCCCTCGTACACACCGCCGACCGTGACGGTGCCGTCGCGGTCGACGCCCTCGCGGTCGGCGCGGAAGTCCACCTTGAGGGTGGAACCGACCGACAGGCCCTCCTTCTTGGCCATGTCGCTGTCGACCAGGATCTGGCCCTGCTTCAGCGCCGAGGCGGAACCGCTGATCATCTTCGGCTGGACCAGCTGCTCGAAGCCGGCGGCGTCGAAGCCGCGGACCGAGTGCGAGGAACCGTTGAACTCCCAGAAGACCCGGGCGATGGGGCTGGAGACCGCGACACCGTGGGCCTTGGAGACGGCGGTGGCCAGCTCGGGGGTCAGGTCGCCGGTGGCCGTGCTGACGTCGTAGTCGGCCTTCATGGAGCTGGTGACGGCCTTGTTCACCATGTCGGTGATCGAGGAGCCCAGCACGCTCAGACCGGTGACCAGGGCCAGACCGATGGTGAGCGCGGCCGCCGTGGCGGCGGTACGGCGCGGGTTGCGCACCGCGTTCCGGCGGGCCAGCTTGCCGGGCGTACCGGCCAGCTTGGCCAGCAGCGGGCCGACCAGGGCGATCACCGGACGGGAGAGCAGCGGCAGCAGGACGAAGATCCCGATCAGCGCCAGCGCGACACCGGCGCCCACCGGCATCCGGCCGGAGCTGTTCTTGGCGGCCGCGCCCATCAGGACCAGGCCGAGGCCGCCGATGGTGATCACCGAGCCGATGACGTTGCGGACCACCAGGCTCTTCTGGCTGGCCGGCTGGTCGCCGCTGCTCATCGCGGCCACCGGGGCGATCCGGGAGGCGCGCAGGGCGGGGAGGACCGCGGAGAGGACGGTGACCAGGACACCGACCACCAGGGTCACCACGACCGTGGTCGGCGCGATCACCAGCGGGCCGGTGGGCATTCCGGTGGTGGTGGCGTGGATCAGCGACTGCATCCCGGCGCCGATGCCGACACCGGCGAGCAGACCGGTCACCGAGGCGGCGACGCCGAGGGCCAGCGCCTCGACCAGCACCGAGCGGGTGACCTGCGAGCGGCTGGCGCCGACCGCGCGGAGCAGGGCCAGCTCCTTGGTGCGCTGGGCGACCAGCATGGTGAAGGTGTTGGCGATGATGAAGACGCTGACGAACAGCGAGATGATCGCGAAGACCAGCAGCATGGTCTTCATGCCGTCGGTGCCCTGGGCGATCATCTTGGCCTGCTCGTCGTTGAGGTGCTGGCCGGTCTCGGTGCGGAAGTTGCTGTCCTTGGGCAGGACCTTGTCGACCTCGTCGAGCAGGGCGGACTCGGTGGTACCGGACTTGGCCAGCACCGAGACGGAGCTGTACTGGCCGGGCGTCAGCAGCATCTTCTGCGCGCTGGCGGTGTCCAGCAGGGTGAGCGTGCCGCCGGAGGTGACCTGCGGGTCGTCGGTGGTGACGATGCCGGCCAGCTTCACGTCCAGGGCCGGGCCGTTGCTCGCGATCCGGACGGTGTCACCGACGTGGTAGCCGCCCTTCTCGGCGGTCGCCTTGTCGAGCGCGACCTCCTTGGGGCCGGAGGGCGCCTTGCCCGCCACCAGCGGGTAGCGGCTGTCCTTGCCGGAGGCGTCGGGCGCGTAGTTGCTGCCCATGGCGCTCCAGACCTGGCCGATCAGGTTGCCGTTCTTGTCCGACACGCCGAGGAAGCCGGAGACCACGCCGCGGGCCCGGTCGGTTCCGGGCAGGGCGGCTATCTGCTTGACCGTGGCGTCGGTCAGCTTCTCGGCCGGCCTGGCGTCCTCCTTGGTCCTCGAACCGAACCGGGTGCCGGCGGTGGGGTCGGTGACCAGGACCGAGACGTCGGTGTAGCTCTTGGCGTAGCTGTTCTTCATGGCCTGGCCGAGCGTGTCGGAGAAGACCAGGGTGGCGGAGACGAAGGCCGTGCCGAGCAGGATGGCGAGTGCCGTCATCAGCAGGCGGCCCTTGTGGGCCAGCACATTGCGCAGTGCGGTGCGATACATGGAATGCGTCCTGGGAGGGTGGGGGCGGCTACTGGCTTGGCGTCAGTTCGTCCGGCCCCTAGTTCGTCCGGCCCTTGGCGTCGAAGCGGCGCATCCGGTCCAGGACGCTGTCGGCGGTCGGCTCGATCAGCTCGTCGACGATCCGGCCGTCGGCGAGGAAGACCACGCGGTCCGCGTAGGAGGCGGCAACCGGGTCGTGGGTCACCATCACCACGGTCTGGCCGAGTTCACGCACGGAGTTCCGCAGGAAGGAGAGGATCTCGGCACCGGAGCGGGAGTCGAGGTTTCCGGTGGGCTCGTCGGCGAAGATGATGTCCGGCTTGCTGGCCAGGGCGCGGGCGCAGGCGACGCGCTGCTGCTGGCCGCCGGAGAGCTGGGAGGGGCGGTGCGAGAGCCGGCCGGAGAGGCCGACGGTGTCCACCACCCGGTCCAGCCAGGCCTGGTCGACCTTGCGGCCCGCGATGTCCATCGGCAGCGTGATGTTCTCCAGCGCCGTCAGGGTGGGCAGCAGGTTGAAGGCCTGGAAGATGAAGCCGATCTTGTCCCGGCGGAGCTTGGTCAGCTGCTTGTCCTTCAGCCCGACCAGCTCGGTCTCGCCGATCATCGAGGAGCCGGAGGAGACGGTGTCCAGGCCGGCCATGCAGTGCATCAGGGTGGACTTGCCGGAGCCGGAGGGGCCCATGATCGCGGTGAACTCGCCCTGCGGGAACACCACGCTGACGTTGTCCAGCGCGACCACGCGGGTCTCGCCCTCGCCGTAGACCTTGTTCAGACCGGTGGCGCGGGCGGCCGCCTGGCCGGTGCGGACGGCGTATGCGGACGTCGTGGTCACGGGAGGGCTCCTTGGCTGTGGCCGGCCGGCCGTGATCGGCCGACCGTGATCGGTTGGTGAAGCTCTGGCCGGCAGGACGCAGGGTTCCGGCCGCTACTCCATCGTCCTTCGGCGACTGCGGAAATCAGTCGGCCGGGGGAACGGTTGAGCCCACCGCCGCTGGTCGTACCCGGCCCGCCGGATCTCCTCCTCGGGTATGACACCGACCCTGATGCCGCTGACGTGGCCGAATATCGGCCAAGGGCTGTCCGAATCGCAGACGATTCGTCAGATGGCAAGGAAACATGACAATTTCCGCGCCAAGAACATGCGAAAGGGGTGGCCGGGAGACTAGTCTCAGGGGTGGCCCGCACAGGGCGCGGAGGGGTTCAGGCCCGGGTGGTGGAACGCAGACACGGGCAGCTTAAAACTGCTTGGCCGACAGGCCGTGCCGGTTCGAGTCCGGCTCCGGGCACCAACTCCGTCCCCTCGTCCCGTCTGCGAGATCCTCCTCGCGGCGTAGCCGCTTCTCTTTGCCAAGGCATTACTCTTGGGGGGCGTGGGTGGCGCCCTGCCGCCCCCGGAGGGAATGAGCATGAGAAGCAGCAACCCGGTCTTCTCGCGGGAGGGGTCCTTCACCCGCGGCACCGGATACGCAGGATTCGGTACCGGAGCCGCCCAGCAGCCGCAGGCCGGCGGCCCCTACTCCGGCAGCCCCTACGACAGCAACCCGTACGCGCAGCAGTACGGCCAGCCGCTCACCGACGAGCAGCTGCAGCAGATGTACCAGGCGCCCGACGCCGGCCCGCTGCAGACCGGCCGGATGACCATGGACGACGTGGTGGCCCGGACGGCCCTCACGCTGCTCACCCTGGTCGCCGGCGGCGCCGTCGCCTGGTTCGCGCTCCCGGTGGGGAACTACGGCCTCGCGGTGGGCGCCATGATCGCCGCCGCCGTGCTCGGCCTGGTGATCAGCTTCAAGCGGAGCGTCAGCCCGCCGCTGATCCTGGCCTACGCGGCACTGGAGGGCTTCTTCCTCGGGGCGATCACCAAGGCGCTGGAGGCCGCCCTGCCGGGCATCGCGATCCAGGCCGTGCTGGGCACGGCCGCGGTCTTCGCGGCGATGCTGATGGCCTACAAGAGCGGCCGGATCCGGGTCACCGCGCGCTACACCCGGGTCGGCACGGCGATCGCCATGGGCTTCGTGATCCTGCTCCTGGTCAACCTGGTGGCGTCGATGTTCAGCGCCGACCTGGGGCTGCGCTCGGGCCCGCTGGGCATCGTGGTGGGCCTGATCGGAATCGGCCTCGGCGCGTTCTTCCTCTCGCTGGACTTCGCCGAGATCGAGGCGGGCATCCGGGGCGGCGCTCCGCAGCGGGAGTCCTGGCGGGCCGCCTTCGGGCTGACCGTCGCGCTGGTCTGGATCTACCTGGAGATGCTCCGGCTGATCGCGATCCTGCGCGGCGACGACTGATCCCGGGCATACGAGACGGCCACTCACGGGCTCTGGAGCACCCGCTCCGGGGCCCGTGGCCTTCTCTTCGACGCTCCGGTGCCGATCGCCCGGAGGAAGAGGGATAGCCTCGAAGTATGTCCGCTGAACTTCATCTGTCCGCCGACCGGACCGCCCTGCTGGATGCCGTGGAGAGTCTGGCGGACCGCTACCGCACGATGCCGCAGAGCCGGTTGCTGGGCGAGGTGCCCGGGCACCCCTCGAGGGCCGCCGCCGGGCTGGCAGTGGCTCGGCAGCTGGCTTCCGCCGCGCTGGCCGCGGCCGGTGAACCGCCGCACGAGTTCCCGGATGCGGGCCCGTTCGCGGTCGGGGACCAGATCGCCGTGGCCGGGTACGAACTCGCCGACTCGGGTGACGACGCGCAACTGGCAGAGGCCCTGGCCACGGTCAGGGCAACCCTCGAACTGATCTCCTAGGGCGCACTCCCGGGGAGGCGCCGGCGATGGGCCCGCGGCGCGTCGTGGGCCGTTGCCCGCGCACGGCCGCCCGCGCACGCGGTCGGTCGAGCGGAGTCGTGCGCCCCCGGTGGTCGCTCTGCTTCCACCGACCCCTGGCGGGCTGTCAGATGCTGGCGACGACGCGGTCGGCCAGGACGTAGACGGCGTCCTCGTCGGTGGAGAAGGTCAGGGAGTAGGAGCCCGAGAAGCGGGAGCCGCCGAGGAGGCGGACGTCCTCGCCGGCCCGGACGGCGTCGATGAGGCGGTAGGTGGCCTCGCTGTCGCCGGGGGCCACGCAGAGGGTGGTGCCGTCGGCGAAGGCGTACACGTCCAGGGTGCCGAGCGGGCCGGGGCGGACGTCGGTGAGGGGGATGCCGTCCTCGGCCAGGGTGGCCAGCTTGGTGTCCGTCCACTCGCGGGACGGGGTCGGGCTCGGGACGAAGTCGGGGTGCGAGGGGTGGCGCCGCGGGTCGGGGGCGGCGGCCGACTCGGCGTCCAGCAGGCCGGACTCCAGGCCGGTGGCGAGCAGGTCGGCCTCGCGGCGGGCGCGGGCCTCACCGGAGCCCTCGGTGCCGCCGGGCGTCTGCTGGCCGGGAACGGACTGCGCGGGGTGGCCCGAACCGCCCTTGGCGCCGGCCTCGGTGGCGGGCAGCCCGTACTCGCCGCTGCGGTCCTTGCCGATGAGGTCCTCCAGCGCGGAGCGCAGCGCCTCGCTGAACCCGGGGTCCATGACGCCGTTGTCGGCCGCGTCCTGCGGTCCGGTCGGGCGCGGGAAGAACAGCGGCCACTCCTCGGGCGCGGTCAAGTGGGCGCCGGTGAACGGGGAGTCGAAGAGCGGGGCGTCCTCGGCGGCCTTGGCCTCCTGCTCGGCCCAGAACGCACGTGCCTCGGCGATCTCCCGCTCCCGGTCGGCCGCCAGTGCCTCGGCCACCGCGCGGCGTATGACGGCCTCGTCAACCACGGCCGGGGAAGGGGCGGTTGCGACGGTCCGCTGCTCCTCCAGGCGGCGCGAGAGGCCACGTACGCAGAGCAGGACGGCGGTACACACGGCGATCAGGACCAGCAGCAGGATGGTGTCGACGGCGCTCACTGAACGTACTCCTAGCGAGGAGTGGAACGGGGTTACACGTCCACACTGCCGTATGAGGAGCTGTTACTGCAGTGGCAGATGTCCGATTTGGGTGTGATGTACATCCTTGTCCCCAAATCATCTGCGGGACCCGTTATACGCTGCGAAGTTGACTGATCTCGCGGTGTTCGCAAAACGCCGCCCCGGGCCGGGAGCGAGGGCTGGATCACACCCGAAATGTGATCCAGCCCTCAGTCACCGTCCGTCACCTCCAGGCGGGGGTGAGGGGCGGGCCGGTTCTCAACTGGCTCGGCTCAGCTGCTCGGTGTCTGCCGACCGCGACTGGGCTGCTCCTCCGCTGCGTCTCAGCTCAGCCGCTCGGTGTCTGCGGGTCGCGGCTGAACTGTTCCTACGCTGCGGGCGGGTGCCGCCTCGTTCCTCGGCGACCCCCACCCTCCGCTGCGTCTCAGCTCAGCCGCTCGGTGTCTGCGGGTCGCGGCTGAACTGTTCCTACGCTGCGGGCGGGTGCCGCCTCGTTCCTCGGCGACCCCCACCCTCCGCTGCGTCTCAGCTCAGCCGCTGGGTGTCTGCGGGTCGCGGCTGAACTGTTCCTACGCTGCGGGCGGGTGCCGCCTCGTTCCTCGGCGACCCCCACCCTCCGCTGCGTCTCAGCTCAGCCGCTCGATGACCATCGCCATGCCCTGTCCGCCGCCGACGCACATGGTCTCCAGGCCGAACTGCTTGTCGTGCCACTGCAGGGAGTTGATCAGCGTGGTGGTGATCCGGGCGCCGGTCATGCCGAAGGGGTGGCCGACGGCGATCGCGCCGCCGTTGACGTTCAGCCGGTCCAGGTCGATGCCCAAGTCCCGGTAGGAGGGGATGACCTGGGCCGCGAAGGCCTCGTTGATCTCGACCAGGTCGATGTCGCCGATGGTCAGGCCGGCCCGCTTGAGGGCCTGCTTGGACGCCTCGACCGGGCCGTAGCCCATGATCTCGGGGGAGAGCGCGCTGACGCCGGTGGAGACCACGCGGGCGAGCGGGGTGATGCCGAGCTCGCGGGCCTTGGTGTCGGACATGATCACCAGGGCGGCGGCGCCGTCGTTGAGCGGGCAGCAGTTGCCCGCCGTGACCGTGCCGTCCGGGCGGAACACCGGCTTCAGGCCGGCCACGCCCTCCAGGGTGACCCCTGCACGCGGGCCGTCGTCCTTGCTGACCACGGTGCCGTCCGGGGTGGTGACCGGGGTGATCTCGCGCTCCCAGAAGCCCGCCTTGATCGCGGCCTCGGCCAGGTTCTGCGAGCGGACGCCGAACTCGTCCTGCTCGGCCCGGGTGATGCCCTTGAGTGCGGCCAGGTTCTCCGCGGTCTGGCCCATGGCGATGTACGCGTCGGGGATCAGTCCGTCCTCGCGCGGGTCGTGCCACTCACCGCCACCGACCTCGGCGCGGTGCGCGGTGCGGGCCACGGCCTCGGCGAAGATCGGGTTCTGGGTGTCCGGCAGGCCGTCCGAGGTGCCCCTGACGCTGCGCGAGACGGTCTCGACACCGGCCGAGATGAAGACGTCGCCCTCGCCGGCCTTGATCGCGTGCAGTGCCATCCGGGTGGTCTGCAGCGAGGAGGAGCAGTAGCGGGTGATGGTGGCGCCGGGCAGGTAGTCCATGCCCATCTGGACGGCGATGATCCGGGCCAGGTTGTGGCCCTGCTCGCCGCCGGGCAGGCCGCAGCCGAGCATCAGGTCGTCTATCTGGCGCGGGTCCAGTTCGGGGACCTTGGCGAGCGCGGCGCCGATGATCTGCGCGGTGAGGTCGTCCGGGCGGACGTCCTTCAGCGAGCCCTTGAAGGCCCGGCCGATCGGCGAACGGGCGGCGCTGACGATGACGGCTTCGGGCATGGTGGCTCCTCGCTGGGTGACCCTGGGGCTTTGCGTGCCGCCGGACACGGCAGTGCCAAGTGGGACGCTCGGGAGGAAAGTTACCGTTAAGTAGATCGCGCGTCATCAGTGCCCGGGTGTGAGCTGGCCGACGCGGTCCGCCCCGAGGCCGGTGCCTCCTTCCGTTCCGGCGACGCATCCCGTGACGCGTCCGACGGCATGTCCGACGGCATGTCCGACGGCATGTCCGACGGCGTGTCCCGTGACGCGTCCGACGACGCATCCGGCCCACCGCCCGGCGAGGTGTCCGGCGACGCGTCCGACGAGGCGGCCGTCGTACCGTTCTGCTGCCCGGCTCCCGGCAGGCCCAACCGCAGCCGGTGCACCACCTGTGCCCAGCGCCGTCCGATGTCCGGCATGCCCGCGCGGTCGGCCGCCGCCACCTCGGTGCCCGAGTACCCGGCCGCCGTGGCCGCCGCCATCGCCACCGGCAGCACCGACTCATGGCCGCCGTCGGGTGCGATCTCGTCCGGCCAGAGGTCAAGGGCCGCGCAGAGCGAGGGCAGTACGGCCATCGCCGCCGTGGCGTACCCCTGGGAGGAGGGGTGGTAGCGGTCCGCGGCGAACATCTCGGGGCGGGTGGCGAACTCGGGGCCGAGCAGCGAGCCCAGCGAGACGGTCCGGCCGCCGTTCTCCACCACCGCTATGGTCTGGGCGGCCGCCAGCTGGCGGGACAGCCGTCGGGCCACCCAGCGCAGCGGCGGCCGGACCGGCTTGATCGTCCCGAGGTCCGGGCAGGTGCCGACCACCACCTCGCAGCCGCCGGCCCGCAGCGCCGCCACCGCCTCGCCCAGCTGCCGTACCGACTGGGCGGCCGAGCTGTGCCTGGTCACGTCGTTGGCGCCGATGATGACGACGGCGATGGTCGGCCGGTGCGGCAGGACCAGCTCCACCTGCCGGGCCAGGTCCGCCGAGCGGGCGCCCGACCTGGCGACGTTCAGCAGTCGTACCCGGCGTTCGGCGACCGAGGCGAGCCCGCCCGCCAGCAGTGCCCCCGGGGTCTCGTGCCCCCGTGTCACCCCGAGGCCGGCGGCGGTCGAGTCGCCGAGGAAGGCCAGCACCATCGGCGGCTCGGTCTCCAGCGGATCGGCGAAGGCCGCTCCGTACACCCCGTCCGCCCTCGGCGGATCGCCCTCCAGCAGGCCGACCGCGCGCACCGCCATCCTGGTCTCGGTGAGCAGCAGGCCCACCAGTCCGACCCCGAGCAGTCCGATGCCGCCGCCGCCGTACGCCGCCGCCGTGGCGATCCTGCGGGCGACCCGGGCCCGCGACTCCTGCGCCCCTGACACCCCGGCCCCCTTCTCGTGGTGCTGTTCCCGACTCCGTCCACCTGCTGGTACCCGCCGGAGCCCGGTGCTACCTGCCTGGGTCGGCCATCCGTGGCCCTAGGCTTGCAGTACCGAACATCACCTGCATCGCACTTACCGGGAGGACCCCCGTGAGGTACCACAATTCGATCATCGAGCTGGTCGGCAACACGCCCCTGGTGAAGCTCAACAAGGTCACCGAGGGCATCAGCGCGACCGTGCTGGCGAAGGTCGAGTACTTCAACCCCGGCGGGTCGGTCAAGGACCGCATCGCGATGCGCATGATCGAGGCCGCCGAGGCGTCCGGTGCACTCAAGCCCGGTGGCACGATCGTCGAGCCGACCTCGGGCAACACCGGTGTCGGTCTGGCCATCGTGGCCCAGCAGAAGGGCTACAAGTGCATCTTCGTCTGCCCTGACAAGGTCTCCACCGACAAGATCAACACGCTCCGTGCGTACGGCGCCGAGGTGGTGGTCTGCCCGACCGCCGTCGCGCCCGAGCACCCGGACTCCTACTACAACGTGTCCGACCGCCTGGTGCGGGAGACCCCCAACGCCTGGAAGCCGGACCAGTACTCCAACCCGGAGAACCCGGCCTCGCACTACCACTCCACCGGCCCGGAGCTGTGGGAGCAGACCGAGGGGAAGATCACCCACTTCGTCGCGGGCGTCGGCACCGGCGGCACCATCTCCGGTACCGGCAACTACCTGAAGGATGCCTCCGGCGGCAAGGTCAAGGTCATCGGCGCCGACCCCGAGGGCTCGGTGTACTCGGGCGGCACCGGCCGTCCGTACCTGGTCGAGGGCGTCGGTGAGGACTTCTGGCCGACCGCCTACGACCGCAGTGTCGCGGACGAGATCGTCGCGGTCTCCGACAAGGACTCCTTCCAGATGACCCGCCGCCTGGCCAAGGAGGAGGGCCTGCTGGTCGGCGGTTCCTGCGGGATGGCCGTGGTGGCCGCGCTGGAGGTCGCCAAGCGGCTCGGCCCGGACGACGTGGTCGTGGTGCTGCTGCCGGACGGTGGCCGCGGCTACCTGTCGAAGATCTTCAACGACGACTGGATGGCCGACTACGGCTTCCTGCCGTCCGAGACCGACGAGGCGCACATCGCCGAGGTGCTGGCCCGCAAGGTCGCCATCCAGCAGGGCGGCATCCCGCAGTTCGTCCACATGCACCCCAGCGAGACGGTCGGCGACGCGATCAAGGTGCTGGGCGACTTCGGCGTCTCGCAGATGCCGGTGGTCTCGCCGGGCGCCGGCCACCCCGACATCATGGCGGGCGAGGTGATCGGCTCGGTGGTCGAGCGCGAGCTGCTCAACGGGCTGCACGCGCAGGAGATCCAGCTCACCGACACCCTGGACAGGGTGATGTCCAAGCCGCTGCCGGTGGTCGGTTCCGGTGAGACCGTCACCAGCCTGGTGGCCGTGCTGGAGAAGGCCGACGCGGCCGTCGTCCTGGTCGAGGGCAAGCCGCAGGGCATCGTCACCCGCCAGGACCTGCTGGCCTTCCTGGCCGGGCGCGGCGGCCACTGAGGCGGCGTCAGCGGGGCTGCCCCGCCGGGAGGATGGGAATCCGTCCGGGCGTGAAGTGGTACACCGACGACATGTCCACGCAGCGCGGGGTTAACAACCGTCGGGCATCGTAGGGGTCAACGGCGAGACGCCGAGCAAGGCGACGGCAGCGATCGGGAGCGGCTCCCTGGTGCTGTGGTCGCCGGGACGTGCCGGTCGGTTCCGACCTGTCCGGCCTGTCCTGTCCTCCGTCGCGGTCTCCGCGGCGGAGGGGCCCTCGCGGGGGTTGCCGTCGTCCCGCCCCTGTGCCGGGAACCCGGCCTTCGGGCCGGGTCCGGCCGACAGGGTGCGGCTGCCCCCGCGGCAACACACCGCGCCGTGCGGCGCGTCTTCGGCGGCTCCCGGGTGGGGGAGCCGCCGGAGGGGTCGGGCCGGTCCGCGATCCGCGGACCGGCCCGCACCGTCCGCCCGTTCCGGGGTCTGTCCCGTTCCGGCGTTTTCCCGTCCCGGCGGGGCGGTACCGGCTCGGCGTTTCCGCCGGATGGTCCGGCTCGCCTACGCTCGCACATATGACCAGCACTGACCTGCCGGAGCAGGACGCTCCCCGTTACGTTCGCCTCACCATCGAGCTCATCGCCGAGATCACCGACGAGCAGGCTCTGAAGACCGCCGCCCTGACCCAGGTCTCGGGCGACGAGTACCTCGACGACGAGGAGCGCGCCCAGTCCGTCGAGGCCATCGAGCTGGACCCGTCCGGCTCGCTCGCCCACTTCGTCGACCCGGTCGCGCTGCTCGGCGACGTCCCCGGGGTCGAGCTGACCTCCGCCACCTGGGAGTCCGCGCGGACCGACTTCGACCCGGACGAGGAGAGCTGGGACGAGTACCAGGTCGGCCAGGAGGACTGACCCGCAGCCGCGCACCCCATGAACCGCCCGATCCGGAATGTCCGGATCGGGCGGTTTGTTCATTATTCGGCTTTTGATGTCGTCTGGTGCTTTTGAAGCATCTTGCGGTTATTGATGGGTGTTGAGTTGATCTTGAGTAATCTCATACGATCTCAATCCTTAAGTGACGGAACCACTTCGCCCGATATCGCGTTGTTTTGTCCGTAACGCCTTGACGAACAGGAGAGCGCGAAGTGACGGCATCGGAGAAGCAGCAGCCCCCCGCAGCCGGAGACTGGAGCCGTCGTGGTGTGCTCGCGGGGCTGCTCAGCGTCCCGCTGGTGCTGATGACCGGCTGCAACAGCAAGGCCCAGCAGGCGAGTGCCGCGGGCTCGGGCGCGGGCGCCGGCGGCGGTGCGAGTGGGGGCGCGAGTTCGGCGCCCGCTCCCAAGACCTCGGCCGCGAAGATCACCGTCATGCCGGCCGACGGCACCAAGGACGCCTCCTTCACCAAGCCGGTCACCGTCACCGTGGCCGACGGAACCCTCGGCTCGGTCAGGCTCGTCGACTCGGCCGGTACCGAGATAGCCGGCCGGCTGGCCTCCGACGGCTCCGGCTGGACCTCCACCGGGCGGCTCAGCAGCGGTACCAGGTACCGGCTCACCGCGGTCGCCACCGACGGGGACGAACTGCGGGCCGACGCCGGTGCGGGCTTCGCCACCGCCGCCCCCGCCTCCACCTTCACCGGTTACTTCTCGCCCGAGGACGGCTCGGTCGTCGGCGTCGGGATGCCGGTCACCATCCGGTTCAGCAAGCCGGTCACCGACCGCAAGGCCGTCGAGCAGGCCATCACCGTGGTCGCCGACTCGGGTGTCGAGGTCGTGGGGCACTGGTTCTCCAGCACCCGGCTGGACTTCCGTCCCGCCCAGTACTGGGCGAAGGGCACCGAGGTCACCGTCAGACTGCGACTCAAGGACGTCGAGGGGGCGAAGGGGGTCTACGGCACCCAGTCCAGGGACGTCCGCTTCACCATCGGGCGCAGCCAGACCAGTGTCGCCGACCTCCAGGCCGGCACCCTCACCGTCACCACCGACGGGGTGGTCACCGCCACCTACCCGATCATCGGGGGTTCTCCGCAGCACCGCACCTGGGCGGGCAAGCTGGTGATATCCGAGCAGTACCAGCAGACCAGGATGAACTCCTCGACGGTCGGGCTCGGCGACGAGTACGACATCCCGGACGTGCCGCACGCCCAGCGCCTGACCACCTCGGGCACCTTCATCCACGGCAACTACTGGTCGTCCGCCTCGGCGTTCGGGCACGCCAACACCAGCCACGGCTGCATAGCCCTGCGGGACGTCAAGGGGGCGGGGGACCCGGGGACCAACGGGGCGAAGTTCTTCAAGAGCTCGATGACCGGCGACGTGGTCGAGGTCGTCAACTCCGGTGACCGCACGGTCGACCCGTCCAACGGCCTGAACGGCTGGAACCTCTCCTGGGCGGACTGGAAGGCCGGCAGCGCCCTCTGAGCGGCCCGTCCGGCGGGGAGCTGCGGCGCACTCCGAGTGCCCGTCAGAGGTTGCCCCGGTCACTACGCTTGAGTCTCCAGCGACGGGAGACCCCAAAGTGGCGGACATGGACGACGACGCCCTCCGCAGCATCGGGGACCTGTCCCGGCTGACCGGGATACCGGTGAAGACCATCCGGTTCTGGTCCGATGCGGGAGTGCTGCCGCCGACCGACCGCACACCCGCCGGCTACCGGCTCTACGACCGTGCCGCACTGGCCCGCCTCGACCTCGTCCGTACGCTGCGCGACCTCGGCGTCGACCTCGCCACCATCCACCGGGTGCTGGCGCGGGAGATCACCGTGGCCGAGGTGGCGGCGGCGCACTCCGAGGCACTGGACGTCCAGATCCGGACGCTCCGGCTGCGCCGCGCGGTACTCAGGGCGGTGGCCAGACGCGGGTCCGATCCCGAGGAGTTGGAACTGATGCACAAGCTGGCCAAACTCACCGATCAGGAACGCCGGCGCCTGATCGGCGACTTCATCGACGAGGCGTTCCAAGGGCTGGACGTCGGGCCCGAGTTCGTGGCCAAGATGCGCGGCGCCATGCCCGAGCTGCCCGAGGACCCCAAGCCGGAACAGGTGGACGCCTGGGTCGAGTTGGCGGAACTGGTGCAGGACGAGTCGTTCCGGGCGAGCGTCCGCAGGGCTGCCGAGTACCAGGCGAAGGAGCGGGCCCAGGGGGCCGGGACCGGGGGCCGGGCCGACGGGCAGCTGGTCGCGCTGGTCCAGGAGCGGGCCGGCGCCGCGCTGGCCGAGGGCACCGAGCCGGACAGCGCCGCGGCCCGGCCGGTGCTGGAGGAGCTGGTCACCGCCTTCGCCGAGCTCTTCGGCCGCGGTGACGGCCCGGAGTTCCGGAGCTGGCTGCTGGAGCGGCTGGAGACCGGCAGCGACCCCCGGATGGAGCGGTACTGGCAGCTGCTCGCGCTGATCAACGGCTGGCCGCCGGTGCCTCCGCTCGGGCCGGTCTTCAACTGGCTGATCGGAGCGCTGCGCAGCAGCCTGTAGCGGCCGGGACCCCTCGGAACGCGATGGCCGATACCCGCCGGAATCGGCGGGCCGGTCCGAGCAGGCTGTCGGTATGACGACACTGCGGATCAACCCGATCGCCCCCGAGGTCCACCGGCAGCTGCTGGTGAGCGATGACGCGGGGCGCCCGCCCGTCCGTTCCGTGAGCGAGGAGGGCGGCTCCCCGCTGCGCTGCTGTCTCACCCGGGCCCGTCCCGGCGAGCGGATCGCCCTGGTCTCGTACGCCCCGCTCCGCCGCTGGGCGGCCGGGCTGGGCGTCGACCCGGGGCCGTACAACGAGGTGGGCCCGGTCTTCGTCCATGACGGGAACTGCGGCGGAACGGGGGACGGTTGGCCCGAGGGGTTCCACAACGGGACCCGGGTGCTGCG
This sequence comes from Kitasatospora sp. HPM-01-4, assembly GCF_051374625.1. Classification (NCBI taxonomy): domain Bacteria; kingdom Bacillati; phylum Actinomycetota; class Actinomycetes; order Kitasatosporales; family Streptomycetaceae; genus Kitasatospora; species Kitasatospora sp. HPM-01-4. Next base: position 5,167,724 of record NZ_JBPQGP010000005.1, read on the forward strand.
CGGTTACGACCGGGAGGGGCGGATCCTGGACGGGGTCGCGGTGGAAGCGGCCGAGGCCGAGGCGAAGGCGGCGGAGCTGCTCGCGGATCCCGCGGTGGCGGTGGTGCATGTCAGGGCGCTCGGTTTCGGCTGTTTCATGCACGAGGTCACACGGGGCTGACGGGTCGGCGTCGCGGAGCCGGCCCGTCCGCCCCGGGCTCCGTCCGTCCGCGGCCTGGGGGTCAGGGGGCGGCGGGGCCCGGGGTGTCCGGGCCCCGGCCGTCGTCGGCAGTGCTTCGATCACAGCCGGAATACGCCGGGTGTGCGGCGGTGTTCCGGTCTTGTGCCAGGTCGCACGCCGGCCGAGCACTAGGCTCACTGGTATGACCGAGCACCAGCTTCCCCAGGGCTTCGAGACCCTCGCCATCCACGCGGGTCAGGAAGCAGACCCCCAGACCGGGGCCGTCGTCACGCCGATCTACCAGGTTTCCACCTACAAGCAGGACGGTGTCGGCGGCCTCCGCGGCGGCTACGAGTACAGCCGTTCCGCCAACCCCACCCGTACCGCGCTGGAGGAGTGCCTCGCCGCGCTGGAGGGCGGCTCCCGCGGCCTCGCCTTCGCCTCCGGCCTCGCCGCCGAGGACACCCTGCTGCGCACCGTGCTGCAGCCGGGCGACCACATCGTCATCCCGAACGACGCCTACGGCGGCACCTTCCGCCTGTTCGCCAAGGTGCTGACCCGCTGGGGCGTGGAGTTCAGCGTCGCCGACATGCAGGACCTGGCGCACGTGCGCGGGCAGCTGCGGCCGAACACCAAGGCCGTCTGGGTGGAGACCCCCTCCAACCCGCTGCTCGGCATCGCCGACCTGACCGGACTGGCCGAGATCGCGCACGGCGCGGGCGCGCTGCTGGTGGTCGACAACACCTTCGCCAGCCCCTACCTGCAGCAGCCGATCGCGCTCGGCGCGGACGTGGTGGTGCACTCCACCACCAAGTACATGGGCGGGCACTCGGACGTGGTCGGCGGTGCGCTGGTCGCGGCCGACGCGGAGCTCGGCGAGCAGCTGGCCTACCACCAGAACGCGATGGGTGCGGTCTCCGGCCCGTTCGACGCCTGGCTGGTGATGCGCGGCATCAAGACCCTGGGCGTCCGGATGGACCGGCACTGCTCCAACGCCGAGAAGGTCGCCGAGCTGCTGAGCCGCCACCCGAAGGTCTCCCAGGTCCTCTACCCGGGCCTGGCCGAGCACCCGGGCCACGAGATCGCCGCCAAGCAGATGAAGGCCTTCGGCGGCATGGTGTCCTTCCGGGTCGCCGGCGGCGAGGAGGCGGCGGTCGAGGTCTGCAACCGGGCGCAGCTGTTCACCCTCGGTGAGTCGCTTGGCGGTGTGGAGTCGCTGATCGAGCACCCCGGCCGGATGACCCACGCCTCGGTGGCCGGTTCCGCGCTGGAGGTGCCGGCCGACCTGGTCCGCGTCTCCGTGGGCATCGAGTCGATCGACGACCTGCTGGCCGACCTCCAGCAGGCCCTGGGCTAAGCAGCCACCCGGGGGCGCGGGGAGCCGCGCGGCCGGCCCGCCACGGGGCGGACGGTCGCACACGGCTCCCCGCGCCCCCGAAGGGGCGCTCCGCGGTTCTAGGCTGGCCCCATGCGGAGCTGGCCGATCACCACGGACGACGTCCGGGGTGCGCACAAGATGCTCGCCGGGGTCGCCCGGGTCACGCCGATGGAGAGCAGCCGGCACCTCTCCGGGCTGATCGGCTCCCCGGTGCACCTGAAGTGCGAGAACCTGCAGCGCACCGGTTCGTTCAAGCTGCGCGGCGCGTACGTGCGGATCGCCGGGCTCTCCCCCGTGCAGCGCGCCTGCGGCGTGGTCGCGGCCAGCGCGGGCAACCACGCGCAGGGTGTGGCACTGGCGGCGTCGCTGCTGGGGGTGCACTCCACCGTGTTCATGCCGGTGGCGGCCCCGCTGCCGAAGGTCGCCGCCACCCGGGAGTACGGCGCCGAGGTGCGGCTGCACGGCGCCACCGTGGACGAGGCGCTGCAGGCCGCGCAGCGCTACTCGGAGGCGACCGGCGCGGTCTTCATCCACCCCTTCGACCACTGGGACATCATCACCGGCCAGGCCACGGTCGGCCTGGAGATCCTGGAGCAGTGTCCCGAGGTGCGCACCATCCTGGTCGGGGTGGGCGGTGGCGGCCTGATCGCCGGGATCGCGGCCGCGGTCAAGCCGCTGCGGCCGGACGTCCAGGTGATCGGGGTCCAGGCGGCCGCGGCCGCCGCGTACCCGCCCTCGCTGGCGGCCGGGCGCCCCGTCATGCTGGAGCACTTCGGCACCATGGCCGACGGGATCATGGTCGGCCGCCCCGGCGACATCCCCTTCGAGGTGGTCAACACCCTCGCGGACGGCATCCGCACGGTCTCCGAGGACGCGCTCTCCCGGGCCCTGCTGCTCGGCCTGGAACGGCTCAAGCTGGTGGTCGAACCGGCCGGGGCCAGCCCGATCGCGGCGATGCTGGAGCAGCCGGAGAGCTTCCGCGGCCCGGTGGTGGCGGTGCTGTCCGGCGGCAACATCGATCCGCAGCTGATGCAGCGGGTGCTGAGGCACGGGCTGGCGGCGGCCGGCCGCTACCTCTCGCTGCGGGTCCGCCTCGCGGACCAGCCGGGCTCGCTGGCGGGTCTGCTGGCGGTGCTGACCCGGGTGGACGCCAATGTGCTGGACGTGGCGCATGTGCGCACCGACCCCCGGCTCGGGCTGACCGAGGTCGAGGTGGACCTGCACCTGGAGACCAAGGGGCCGGAGCACTGCGCCCTGGTGGTGAGCGAGCTGCGCACCGCGGGCTACGTGGTCGCCGAGTAGGCCAACCCGCCTGGCGGGCCGGGGGGTTCGCCGGTCCACCGGATGCTGTCGGTGGTGCGTGGCAGGCTCGGGGCCGGACCGGTTCACGGGATGGCGGCATGCCGCAACCATGAGTCTTGACGCGATATATCGCAATCTGCCATTCTCGCGATGTATCGCGTTGGTGTCCCTGTCGACGGGTGGAGTGTGCCCTGTGTGCGGCGGGGGCGGGACGGAACGCTGGAACCGCGAATCGCAACAGGAGATGAGGCAGGCCCATGGCGCCAGCCATCCAAGCCGAGAACCTGGTCAAGACCTTCGGGGACGTCCGCGCCCTGGACGGCGTCAGTCTGGACGTCCCCGAGGGCACGGTACTGGGCCTGCTCGGCCCCAACGGGGCGGGCAAGACCACCACCGTTCGTGTCCTCACCACCCTGCTCCGGCCCGACTCGGGCCGGGTCACGGTCGCCGGGGTCGACGTGCTGAAGCACCCGAACAAGGTGCGCAGCCTGATCGGCCTGTCCGGTCAGTACGCCGCCGTCGACGAGTACCTGACGGGGCATGAGAACCTCCGGATGGTCGGCGAGCTCTACCAGATGAGCTCCCGCGACGCGAAGGCCCGCGCGCTGGAGCTGCTGGAGTGGTTCAACCTCACCGAGGCCATGGACCGCCCCGCCAAGACCTACTCCGGCGGCATGCGCCGCCGGCTCGACCTGGCCGCCGCCCTGGTGGTCCGCCCGCCGGTGATGTTCCTGGACGAGCCGACCACCGGCCTCGACCCGCGCAACCGGCTGGCGCTGTGGGAGGTCATCGAGTCCCTGGTCGAGCAGGGCACCACCCTGCTGCTCACCACCCAGTACCTGGAGGAGGCCGACCGCCTCGCCCACGACATCGCGGTGGTCGACCAGGGCAGGGTGATCGCCCGGGGCAGCGCCGACCAGCTCAAGGCGCAGATCGGCGGCGAGCGGGTGGAGGTCGTGGTGCACCGGCGCGAGGAGCTCACCGAGGCGCTGGCCGCGCTCACCCCGTACGCCAAGGGCGACCCGGCGGTGGAGAAGAACACCCGCCGGATCACCGTTCCGGTCAGCGGCGGCGCCAAGGTGCTCGCCGACGTGATCCGCGAGCTGGACGCCCGCTCGATCGAGATCGACGACATCGGCCTGCGCCGCCCCACCCTGGACGACGTCTTCCTCTCCCTCACCGGCCACGGCGCCGAGGCCGGGGACGGCGCGGAGAACGGCGGGCAGCAGCCGGCCAAGGGCCACCGAGGCCGCGGAAAGGACGCCTGAGATGACCACCACCACGGCCACCGAGCACGCCGTCGGCCGCCCCGTCCCGGTCCGCCGCAGCGGCGTCGCCGCCACCCTGCACGACTCCTGGGTGGTCGCGAAACGCAATCTGCGCCGGATGACCCGAATACCCGAGATCGTGGTCTTCGGGCTGATGCAGCCGGTGATGTTCGTCCTGCTGTTCTCGTACGTCATGGGCGGTGCGATCCAGATCCCCGGGACGCACGCCAGCTCCTCCGCGTACACCCAGTTCCTGATGGCGGGCATCTTCGCCCAGACCGTGACCTTCGCGACGGCCGGCGCCTCCGCCGGTATCGCGGAGGACATGACCAAGGGCCTGGTCGACCGGTTCCGCTCGCTGCCGATGGCCCGCTCGGCGGTGCTGGTCGGCCGTACCCTGGCCGACCTGGTGCAGACCGCCTTCACCCTGCTGGTGCTGGCACTGGTGGCGCTGCTGGTCGGCTGGCGGATCCACGACGGTCTCCTGCCGGCGCTCGGCGGGTTCGCGCTGCTGCTCCTGCTCGGCTACGCGTTCTCCTGGATCGGCGCGCTGATCGGCCTCTCGGTCCGCAGCCCGGAGGCGGCCACCTCGGCGGGTCTGATCTGGCTCTTCCCGCTGACCTTCGTCTCCAACGCCTTCGTGCCGATCACCAGCATGCCGGGCTGGCTGCAGGCGGTGGCGTACTGGAACCCGTTCAGCGCGACCGTGCAGGCCGCCCGCCACCTCTTCGGCAACCAGGTCGGCCCGGTGGACCCGGCCTGGCCGATGCAGCACGCCGCGCTGGTGTCGATCGGCTGGTCGGTGGTCATCACGGTGGTGTTCTCCTGGCTGGCGGTCCGCAAGTACCGCAGGGCCGCGGGCTGAGCACCCGGCCGGGCGACGCGGAAGCGGCCGGACCCCCTCGAAGGGGTCCGGCCGCTTCGGCGCGTACGGGGTCGGGTCAGCCCTCGTAGGGCTTGACCTCGACGATCTTCACGCTGGCCTGCTTGCCGTTCGGCAGCTCGTAGCGGGCCTCGTCGCCGATCTTCTTGCCGTCGATGGCACGGCCGAGCGGGGACTGCGGCGAGTAGATGTCCAGGTCCTCGCCGCCCGCCTCGCGGGAGCCGAGCAGGAACTTCATGGTGTCGTCCAGGTCGCCGTCGAAGGCGACGGTGACGACCATGCCGGGGGCCACCACGCCGGAGTCCTTCGGGGCCTCGCCGACCTTGGCGCGCTCCAGCAGCTGGGTCAGCTGGCGGATCCGGGCCTCGTACTTGCCCTGCTCGTCCTTGGCCGCGTGGTAGCCGGCGTTCTCCTTGAGGTCACCTTCCTCACGCGCGGCCTCGATCTTCTGGGCGATCTCGATGCGCCAGGGGCCGGTCAGGTGCTCCAGCTCGGCCTTGAGCTGGTCGTAGCCGGACTGAGTGAGCCAGGTCACGTTCTCGCTGGTCTGGGTCACGGGTGCTCCTCATCGGTGCTGGGCTGTGCTGAGGGTTGGTCATCAGCAGGGGTGGTGCCGTCGTGTTGCAAAGGCCGGTCTTGCGGGGTTGGTCGTACTACAAAGCAACGCCCGCTCCCAGGCCGATCGGCGCGGAAGGGGCGAAACCACGAGCCTAACAATTTCCGCACCGGAGCGGGAGAGGCTGGTACGGAGCCTTGACGCGCGGGCGGGGGCAGGCGGTCTGACCTGCTCCCGGACGGATTCCCGCCCGCACCGGGGAGTATGCGTCAGCCGGGTACCCGGGCGCCTCCCGAGCGTCCCTGCCGCCGGGTCGGTCGGTCCTGCCCGCCCGGTGGTCCTGCTTGCCCGGTGGCCCTGCCCGCCCGGCGGTCCTACTTGTCCGGCGGTCCTACTTGCTCGGCGTGCAGCCGAGGAGCTCGGCGGTGGTGCCCCAGTCGGTGGTCTTCAGGGTGACCACCTTGCTGTAGCTGCTGCCGGCGGCAGGCACCGGGAAGTCGTACTGGCCGACCACGGAGCCGTTCTTGTCCTGGGAGCGGACGGTGCAGACCCCTCCGGTGCCGTCGTCCTTGCGCACCGACAGCTGGAGCTGGACCTCGTGGGCGGAGACCACCTGGAAGGTCGGGACCGAGCCGTTCATCGCCGTCGCGCGCAGCAGGTAGGAGCCGCCGAGCCAGGCCACCAGGCCGAGGAGGAGCACCCCGCAGACGATCGCGGCGATCCGCAGCTTCCGGTCGGCCTCCTCGTCGCTGCGGCGGCTGTAGCGGCCCTCGGGCAGTGGCGGGGCGGACGTAGGGCTGGAGGTCATGGCGGGCTCGGTCCTTTCGACGAGGGGCGGTCGGCCGGTGGAGGGAATGGACGAGCCCTTCAGTCAGTCACTATAGGAGGGGCTTGGCCGCGCCGGAGGCGGCGGGGGAGCCGGCCCGACGAACCCGGACATACCCGGAAGGAACCAGGCGTTGACTGAGCAGTTGCGACTGATGGCGGTGCACGCGCACCCGGACGACGAGTCCAGCAAGGGCGCGGCCACCATGGCCATGTACGTCTCCCAGGGCGTGGACGTCCTGGTCGCCACCTGCACGGGCGGGGAGCGCGGATCCATCCTGAACCCGAAGCTCCAGGGCGACCCGTTCATCGAGAAGAACATCCACGAGGTCCGCCGCAAGGAGATGGACACCGCACGCGAGATCCTCGGCGTCAAGCAGGCCTGGCTGGGCTTCGTGGACTCCGGTCTGCCCGAGGGGGACCCGCTGCCGCCGCTGCCGGAGGGCTGCTTCGCACTCCAGGACGTGACCGAGGCGGCGGCGCCGCTGGTGAAGCTGATCCGTGAGTTCCGTCCGCACGTCATCACGACGTACGACGAGAACGGCGGCTACCCGCACCCGGACCACATCATGACCCACAAGATCTCCATGGTGGCCTTCGACGCCGCCGGTGACCCGGACGCGTATCCCGAGGCCGGCGAGCCCTGGCAGCCGTCCAAGCTCTACTACAACCACGGCTTCCCGATGGGCCGGATCCGGGCCCTGCACGCCTACCTCACCGAGCACGGGATCGACTCCCCGTACGGTGAGTGGATCGCGGGCTGGGAGAAGAGCGGCCGCAAGGAGCGCGAGATCACCACCCGGGTCCGCTGCGACGACTGGTTCGAGGTCCGGGACAAGGCGCTGATCGCACACGCCACCCAGATCGACCCGGACGGCCCGTGGTTCCGCGTCCCGCTGGACGTCCAGCGCGACGTCTGGCCCACCGAGGACTACGAGCTGGCCCGTACCCTGATCGACACCGACCTGCCCGAGGACGACCTCTTCGCCGGCCTGCGTACCCCCAGCCCGGTCGCCTGACCTGCGGGCCGCCCGCCTGGCGGGCGACACGCCCCACCCCGGTGACCCGGCCGATGTCGGGCCGGGTCACCATGGAGGAATGAGCACCCCGATGAACCTCACCGACCTCGCCACCGGCCTCGCCCTCGACGACGCCAAGGTGACCCCCGGCCTTCTCGGTTTCGTCGTCTTCGCCGCCCTGGGTGTCGCCACCTGGTTCCTGGTGAAGTCGATGAACAAGCAGATGAAGCGCGTGGACTTCGCGGAGGAGCCCGAGGCCGCCAAGGAGTGACCTGAACGGCAGGCCACGCCGTTTCGCTGGCCGTCGTAGCAGCCGGCCGCACGGCGGGGTCCGGCGCGCGCTGGCGCGCGGAACGGCGTAGGGGCTCGCGGCGGGCCGGAGCGCCGGCGACGGGGGTGCTGATCGCCGGCGTGCCGGCCCGGGTGTCATGAGCCGGACGGCCGCCCGGTGCCCGGGCCTCCCGACCGCGAGGGACCGGATGCGCGAGGATGGGGGCATGCCGAACCGACTCGCGGGTGCCACTTCGCCGTATCTGCTGCAGCACGCCGACAACCCGGTGGACTGGTGGCCCTGGGGGCCGGAGGCGTTCGCCGAGGCCGAGCGCCGGGGCGTGCCCGTGCTGCTGTCGGTCGGCTACGCCGCCTGCTACTGGTGCCAGTAGATGGAGACAACCCGGCAGTTCCGACCTGGTGAGTTCGCGAGCAGGACTGGTGCCAGCATGCGCTGTGACTGGTGAGGACAGGTCACCTCCAGCAGGTCCCACCGCAGCATCTATGCCACCAGTACAGGGCTGTCGCGCTGTAGCGTGATATCGGCCGAACTTCACGGAGGAGACGTGACCGCACAGCCGGAGCACCACGCTGAAGAGCTGATCCCGCGCCCTGAGCGGACCATCACTGCCCTAAGGGCCGCCCTTGCCGTCGTGGCTTCAGATCGTCTGCTGGAGATGCAGACCGAGCAGGCCGAAGCGATCACCAAGGCCATTGACTCCGACACCCTTGATCCTCTCCGAGGGTTCCTCTTGCGATGGGCTGTCGTGGTCGAGATCGAACGGTATCCAGGGACAGCCTTCAAGCTCCGCCGAGCCGAGTACCTCATGGAGGTGGCGGAGGATCCTGATGACTCCCGGCGTCATGCCCTCACTGCAGCCGAGATCGTCCGAGCCGCATACCGGGCGCTGGGCGCATGACGTGGTCCTGGGAGTACCTCCCCAGCGAGGATCACGTCATCGACGGAGCGCCGCCGGCGTTCGTCGCCGAAGTAGAGAAGAAGGCTGACGAGCTGGTTCGAGCCGCGGAAGCCCTTTACCTCGACGGGACCTCGTACCGGGGCGAGAACCCCAGGAGCAAGACCGCCGACGTCCCGGGCGGCATGTTCGAGTACCTGACCGTCGTACGACACGAGCAGATCTACATCGTCCAGGTCACGTACCTGTAGGCCGCAAGGAAGGCCGTTCGGTGCCGTCCGCTGCAAGGGGAAGTCTGTTGTCATCCAACGGGAGTCCGTGCTGGACGTTCAACTTCCGAGGCGTTCGTGCAGAGCATGCGCGGATACCTGGCTTGGGAACGGGAGGGGGTCGGCAGATGGGCGGACATGGCGAACGTCGAGTTCGCACCGAATGACATCGTCAAGCCGTTCAAGAACGACTACGGCGAACCCATGGTCTTCTGGCAGAAGCGCGGAGAGCCGTTCGCTGTGTTACTCCACCATGATCTCGACTGGGATCCTGTCCCTGTACAGGAGTGGATGCTTCGCTTCGGTCTCATACCGTCGATCGGTGACATCATCCTCGATGAGGCGGAAGCGCACTGGCTCATGGGGTGCTTCAAAGCCACTGAGTGGTGGCGTCGCCCAGCCGAACCGAGTGTTGCTGATTGATTCCGGACAGTCCTGCGTGCCGCCGAGTGGTGCGTCCGGACCTCGCTGAGCTTGGGTGGCAGACTGTCAACCATGAACCGGTTGGCCGACGCCACTTCGCCGTATCTGCTGCAGCACGCCGACAACCCGGTGGACTGGTGGCCCTGGGGGCCGGAGGCGTTCGCCGAGGCCGAGCGCCGGGGCGTGCCCGTGCTGCTGTCGGTCGGCTACGCCGCCTGCTACTGGTGCCAGTAGATGGAGACAACCCGGCAGTTCCGACCTGGTGAGTTCGCGAGCAGGACTGGTGCCAGCATGCGCTGTGACTGGTGAGGACAGGTCACCTCCAGCAGGTCCCACCGCAGCATCTATGCCACCAGTACAGGGCTGTCGCGCTGTAGCGTGATATCGGCCGAACTTCACGGAGGAGACGTGACCGCACAGCCGGAGCACCACGCTGAAGAGCTGATCCCGCGCCCTGAGCGGACCATCACTGCCCTAAGGGCCGCCCTTGCCGTCGTGGCTTCAGATCGTCTGCTGGAGATGCAGACCGAGCAGGCCGAAGCGATCACCAAGGCCATTGACTCCGACACCCTTGATCCTCTCCGAGGGTTCCTCTTGCGATGGGCTGTCGTGGTCGAGATCGAACGGTATCCAGGGACAGCCTTCAAGCTCCGCCGAGCCGAGTACCTCATGGAGGTGGCGGAGGATCCTGATGACTCCCGGCGTCATGCCCTCACTGCAGCCGAGATCGTCCGAGCCGCATACCGGGCGCTGGGCGCATGACGTGGTCCTGGGAGTACCTCCCCAGCGAGGATCACGTCATCGACGGAGCGCCGCCGGCGTTCGTCGCCGAAGTAGAGAAGAAGGCTGACGAGCTGGTTCGAGCCGCGGAAGCCCTTTACCTCGACGGGACCTCGTACCGGGGCGAGAACCCCAGGAGCAAGACCGCCGACGTCCCGGGCGGCATGTTCGAGTACCTGACCGTCGTACGACACGAGCAGATCTACATCGTCCAGGTCACGTACCTGTAGGCCGCAAGGAAGGCCGTTCGGTGCCGTCCGCTGCAAGGGGAAGTCTGTTGTCATCCAACGGGAGTCCGTGCTGGACGTTCAACTTCCGAGGCGTTCGTGCAGAGCATGCGCGGATACCTGGCTTGGGAACGGGAGGGGGTCGGCAGATGGGCGGACATGGCGAACGTCGAGTTCGCACCGAATGACATCGTCAAGCCGTTCAAGAACGACTACGGCGAACCCATGGTCTTCTGGCAGAAGCGCGGAGAGCCGTTCGCTGTGTTACTCCACCATGATCTCGACTGGGATCCTGTCCCTGTACAGGAGTGGATGCTTCGCTTCGGTCTCATACCGTCGATCGGTGACATCATCCTCGATGAGGCGGAAGCGCACTGGCTCATGGGGTGCTTCAAAGCCACTGAGTGGTGGCGTCGCCCAGCCGAACCGAGTGTTGCTGATTGATTCCGGACAGTCCTGCGTGCCGCCGAGTGGTGCGTCCGGACCTCGCTGAGCTTGGGTGGCAGACTGTCAACCATGAACCGGTTGGCCGACGCCACTTCGCCGTATCTGCTGCAGCACGCCGACAACCCGGTGGACTGGTGGCCCTGGGGGCCGGAGGCGTTCGCCGAGGCCGAGCGCCGGGGCGTGCCCGTGCTGCTGAGCGTGGGGTACGCCGCCTGCCACTGGTGTCATGTCATGGCCCATGAGAGCTTCGAGGACGAGGCCCTGGCCGCCTACGCCAACGAGCACTTCGTCGCGGTGAAGGTGGACCGCGAGGAGCGGCCCGACGTCGACGCCGTCTACATGGAGGCGGTGCAGGCGGCCACCGGGCAGGGCGGGTGGCCGATGACGGTCTTCCTGACACCCGACAAGGACCCGTTCTACTTCGGGACGTACTTCCCGCCCGAGCCCCGGCACGGCATGCCCGGCTTCCGGCAGGTGCTGGAGGGCGTCGCCGCCGCCTGGCGGGAGAGGCGGGACGAGGTCGGCGAGGTGGCCGCGCGGATCCGGGCCGACCTGGCCGAGCGGGCCTCGGTGTACGACGCCGGGGCCGGGGTGGTCGGCCCGCCCGGTGAAGCGGACCTGCACCAGGCGCTGGTCGCGCTCAGCCGGAGCTTCGACCAGCGGCGCGGCGGCTTCGGCGGCGCGCCCAAGTTCCCGCCGTCGATGGTGATCGAGTTCCTGCTGCGCCACCACGCCGGGACCGGCTCCGAGGCGGCGCTGCAGATGGCCGAGCGGACCTGCGAGGCGATGGCCAGGGGCGGCATCTACGACCAGCTCGGCGGCGGTTTCGCCCGCTACTCGGTGGACGCCGACTGGGTGGTCCCGCACTTCGAGAAGATGCTCTACGACAACGCCCTGCTGCTGCGGGTCTACCTGCACCTGTGGCGGGCCACCGGCGGAGAGCTCGCCCGCCGGATCGCGCTGGAGACCGCCGACTTCCTGCTGCGTGAACTCCGCACCGCCGAGGGCGGGTTCGCCTCCGCGCTGGACGCCGACAGCCTGGACGAGGAGAGCGGGAAGTCCGCCGAGGGCGCGTACTACGTCTGGGAGCCGGGGCAGTTGGTGGACGTGCTCGGTCCGGCGGACGCCGCGCTCGCCGCCCGGCTGTTCTCCGTGACGGCGGCCGGGACGTTCGAGCACGGCACCTCGGTCCTCCAGCTCCTCGCCGATCCGGACGACGTGCCGCAGTACGAGCGGCTCCGCGCCCGGCTGCTCGAAGCCCGTTCCCGGCGCCCCGCGCCCGCCCGGGACGACAAGGTGGTGGCCGCCTGGAACGGACTGGCCATCGCCGCCCTCGCGGAGACCGGCGCGCTGCTGGAGCGGCCGGACCTGGTCGAGGCGGCCGAAGGCGCGGCCGACCTGCTGCTCGCCGTCCACCTCACCGCCGACGGACGGCTGCTGCGCACCTCCCGGGACGGCAGGGCAGGGGGGAACGCCGGAGTGCTGGAGGACTACGCGGACACCGCCGAGGGCTTCCTCGCCCTGTACGCGGTGACCGGCGAGGCCGAATGGCTGGACCTGGCGGGCGGACTGCTCGACACCGTGCTGGCGCACTTCACCGACGAGGCGTCGGGCGCCCTGTACGACACGGCGGACGACGCCGAGGAGCTGATCCGCCGCCCGCAGGACCCGACCGACAACGCCACCCCGTCCGGCTGGACCGCCGCCGCGGGCGCCCTGCTCACGTACGCCGCCTACACCGGCTCGGCCCGGCACCGCAGCGCCGCCGAGCGGGCGCTGGGCGTCGTCGGCGCGCTCAGCGGCCGGGCGCCGCGCTTCATCGGCTGGGGGCTGGCCGTGGCCGAGGCGCTGGCCGACGGGCCGCGCGAGGTCGCCGTGGTCGGCCCGGCCGCCGACCCGGCCACCGCGGCGCTGCACCGCACCGCGCTGCTCGGCACCGCGCCCGGCGCGGTCGTCGCCGTCGGGGAGCCCGGTTCGACGGAGGTCCCGCTGCTGGCCGACCGTCCGCTGGTGGCCGGGCGGCCCGCCGCGTACGTCTGCCGGCACTTCACCTGCGACGCCCCGACGGCGGATGCGCGGGTACTGGCGGCGAGCCTGGGAGCGCGGGAGGAGTAGCGCGCGGCGCTGTGGCGCACAACTCAGCGGCTGGAGCGGCCAGGGGATGTGCGCCTTTCTCTCCGGACAATCACGTCGGCCGTGCTTCCCGGACATGGCCTGTTGCGTCTGCACACCGGCCTCAGCGCCGCCGAGCGCGACGAGCGGGCCGCCGAACTGCCGGCGCGGGTCGGCCTGTCGGGCGACCACCTCCTGCGCCGCGCGGCCGGCGGAAATTCGGCTGCGCCGTGTCCGGGGCACCGGCCATCATGGGCCATGACCTGGACCCTGAGCTCATCACTGGACGAACTCCATTCCGAGGCCGGTGACTTCCTCGCCGCGCACCCCGCCGAGAACACCGTGCTGCTCACCGTGGTGGACCGCCTCGCCGTGGCGGGTTCCGGCCGCCCGGCCGAAAGGGCCCCGCGCTTCGGCTGGTGGCGCCCTGAACCGGGAGCGCCGGTCGCCGGGGTCTTCCTGCAGACCCCGCCGCTCCCGATCAGGTTCGGGCTGACCCCGCCGGAGGCGGGGGCGGAGCTGGCCGAGCTGCTGCGGGTGCAGGGCGTCGAGTTGGGCGGGGCGGGCGGCGGGCGGGCGCCGGTCGAGGCGTTCGGCGCGGCGTGGTGCCGAGGCGGCCGTGCGGCCTCCAGGGTCCAGGTCGAAGAACGGCTCTACCGGCTGGGCGAGTTGACCGGTCCGTCGCCCGCGCCGAGCGGCCGGGCCCGGCGGGCGACGGTGCGCGACCGGGAGCTGCTGGTGGACTGGTACGCGGCCTTCGCGGCCGAGGTCCGCTCGCCGCACCCGGCCGATTACGCGGCGATGGTCGACCGGCGGATCGCCGAGGGCGGGCTGTGGCTCTGGGAGGACGGGGGCCGCCCGGTCTCGTTCGCCGGGGTCAGTCCGGTGCTCGCGGGCATGTCCCGGATCGGTCCGGTCTTCACCCCGCCCGGGCTGCGCGGCCGGGGCTATGCGAGCGGCCTGGTCGCGGCCGGTTCCGCGTACGCCCGTACGGCGGGCGCCGAACAGGTCCTGCTCTACACCGACCTGTCCAATCCGACCAGCAACTCGATCTACCGGAAGCTGGGTTACCGGCCGGTCGAGGACTGCCTGGTCCTGGAGTTCGTCTGACCCCGCCGCACTACTCCCAGTCCCAGCGCACGCCGAGCAGGCACGGCCGCAGACCGCTCGCCACCAGGTGTACGCGGTGCTGCCCGTCCAGCGTCAACTCCTCGGTCTCGCTCGGTTCCCGGCCGGGTGCCGGGCTGAGGAAGCGGTGGCAGCGGACGGGCAGTGCGTCCCGGTGGAAGGTGATCTGCAGGACGTACTGCCCGGCGCTGGAGTTGAAGCCCCGGACGTACTCGCCGCTGGGCGCGGGGTCGGACCCGTCGTCGAAGCCGTACCCGAGCAGGTGGGTGTCGCCGGCGCGCAGCCTGCGGTCGAACAGCAGCTCCACCGCGAGCAGCCGGCCGGCCGGGTCGCGGCGGACGCGTCCGACCCGGCAGTTCTCCTCGGCCCGGACCGCGACCCGGTCGATGTCGCAGCCGGGGTCGCCCTGGTAGATGGCCAGGTAGCGGTCGATGCCGTCGCAGTGGGCGCGCAGTGCGTGCTGGGAGTCGCGGCTGAGCAGCTGGCGATCGGCGCCGAGCCGGACGCGTTCGATGTGGGTGACGGTGTGCAGGCCGGTGTCGCGGGGGCCCGTGACGGTGGCGAGCAGGCGGTCCACGGCGGCGGCGGGCGTGATCAGGTCGCGGTAGGGCCGGACGGCGGGGGTGGCGGGCTCGGGCCGGGTGGTCTGCCGGGGGCCGAGCAGCCGGGTGAGCGAGTGCTCCGGTACGTCCAGGACGTCCTCCAACGCCCGTACCGCGCGCAGGGATTCGGCGCGCTCCGGCTTCCTCCGGCCCTGCTGCCAGTAGCTGAGGCTGGTCACACCGACATGGACCCCGCGCTGGGCGAGGTGCTGCTGCACCCGGTGCAGGGCGAGCCCACGGGTCGCGATCGCCGTGCGCAGGGCGAGGTGGAAGGGGCCGGTTCGGAGTACGGCCGAGAGCTCGGGCCGGCTGGTGGGCTGCATGTCCCGCTCCCCGGGTGGCTAGCGGTCTGTCCGTTTGACCGTGAATATTCACACGCGGGCGGTGGATTGTCATCTGGTCTGGACAACTCAACGGCACTGGGGTAGTGCCGCGTTCACTCCTGACCGGGCCCGTTCACACCGGCGCCGACCCCGCCCCGGGGCCCGTTGACCGCCTCCGCCCGCCCGGACGATGCTCGCTTCCAACGCGTCCGGACGCGGTCCCCCCAGCGCACTCCCTGTGCACCCCGCAGGAGGAACCCACATGTCACAACCTCGGATACGGCTGCGCCGCGCGGTCGCCGCGCTCGCGGTCGGCGTCCTGGCGCCGGTCCTCACCGCCGCCGCCACCGCTCCGGCGCAGGCGGCCGGGCAGCAGTCCGGCCACCTCGCGGCGCAGCCCCGGCTCCGGGCCGAGCAGCGCCCGGCGGTCGCCGCCGCCACCTTCCGCAAGCTGGACATCAGCATGCAGCAGCAGCAGAAGGACAACTGGTGCTGGGCGGCGAGCGGCAACACCATCGCCACCTACTTCGGCTACCACTACAGCCAGAACCAGTTCTGCAACGCCGCCTTCGGCCGGTCCGCCGACTCCGCCTGCCCCAACAGCCAGGCGGCGCTGGACGACGTGCAGAACGCCCTGAGCCAGGTGGGCGTCAACCCCGGCAGGTACGTCTACGGCCACCTGCGCTACTCCACCGTGCAGAGCGAGATCAACGCCAACCGGCCGGTCGAGACCCGGATCCAGTGGAGCTCCGGCGGCGGGCACATGCATGTGCTGTACGGCTACGACACCGGCAGGCACTGGGTCTACTGGGGCGACCCGTGGCCGTCCGACTACCGCTACAACTGGGCGGACTACGACTACTACGTCGACAACGGCTCGTTCTCCTGGACCCACTCCCTCTACCGGATCGGCGCGTGAGGAGACGACCATGACCGAGATCCGCAGGAGCCCTGGCCGCGCCGCCGCCCTCGCCGTCCTCGCCGCCGCCCTCGGCCTGGCGGCCGCACCGCCCGCCTCGGCGGCGGACCGCACCGGCGCCCCGGCCACGGTGGCCCAGTCCGATCTGACGGCCGCCCGTGACGCCGCCCAAGCGCCTTCCGTCATGGACGAGTTGAGCCACTTCTTCGCCCGCAAGGGGGTCCCGCCGAACCAGCCGCTCCAGATCACCGCGGCGGACGAGGCCCGGGCCGCCGCCCAGGCCGCGCCGCGGCTGAGCGGTGCGACCGTCCCCGTCTACACCCTGGACGCGGCCTTCGTGAAGGGCACGTCCGGCGCCCCGGTCGCCAGGCCCGACTTCGTGGCCACCAAGGCGGTCTCGCGCGACGGCCGGACCGCCTCGGTCTGGACGGTCAGGGAGGGCACCGGCTGGCGGGTGGTGAACATCGCCTCCGGCGGCGACGAGGTCGACTACGCGGCCCGCGCCGCGAGCGACGGAGGTGGTACGGCCTTCCGCGAGCCGCAGATGAACGCCTGGTACGTACTGCGCGGCGGCCGGGTGCTGCCGCTGGACGACGAGGCCCGCCGCTCGGTCGGCGCGGCCGGGGTCAGCCTGGCGCAGTACCGCACGCTGGTGCACCAGCGCTACGCCGACAAGCTGCCCGGGTCCGCCTACGACCGCGCGGGCAAGGGCGGCGGCTACCAGCTCGGCGCCGAACCTCAGGGGAAGGGTTCGCGCGTACCGGTGCTGGTGGCCGGCGCGGCGCTCGGTGTCACCGTACTGGCGGGGGCGGGGCTGGCCGCCCGCCGCCGGGCCCGGGGCTGACCCCGGGCGAACAACAGGGCGGCCCGGGGAGCTTCGACCCCCGGGCCGCCCTTTTCGGTGCCCGGAAGTCCTCCGGTGGGGAAGGACCGGTCGGCTCAGGCCGTGACCAGGCCCGGCCACCGCCGACAACGCCTGCGCTCCCTCCGTCCCGGCCCCTCGCCCGGCCGCTCGCCCGGCCGCCGACAGGGCGTTCCGCACGCGGAATTGATGCAACGTTGATCCCCTGTTCGCCCCGGAGGGCAGCCGCGCATGTCACCGTGGGTGGAGACGGTGTGGCATGCGGTCATGCGGCTGGAGGGGCGCCGATGGCGAGGGATGGGCAGCTCTGGGGGGCTGTGGCGGGAGTGTCGGCGGCGCTGGCGGTTGTCGCCGGCTATCTGGTCGGCGGGGAGCGGATGGTCTGGGCGGTGGCGGCCGCCGAGACGCTGGTGTTCATGGGCTGGGTGGCCCGCCGCTTCCGCAGCAAGGTGCTGACCAGGCCGGCCGTCCACGGCCCCGGCGCCGCCCACTGCGAGCGCTGCGCCCGCGCCCGCGCCCGGCTCGATCACCACTGAGCCGGGCCGGGGCCGAACTGGGCCGGGCCGGGGCGGAGCGGCGTCAGCCCGCCGGGCTGTACGCGACCAGGGAGACGCCGACGTACTGCACGATGAACGCGCCCAGGGTGAAGGCGTGGAACACCTCGTGGAACCCGAACCAGCGCGGTGAGGGGTTGGGGCGCTTGAGCCCGTACACCACGCCGCCCAGGGTGTAGAGGACACCGCCGACGATGAGCAGGGTGAGGACGGCGGCGCCGCCGGTCCGCAGGAAGTCCGGCAGGAAGAAGACCGCCGCCCACCCGAGCGCGAGGTAGCAGGGCGTGTAGAGCCAGCGCGGGGCGCCGACCCAGAAGACCCGGAAGGCGATCCCGGCGAGCGCTCCGCCCCAGACCAGCCAGAGCAGGATCTGCCGACGGCCGCCGTGCAGCAGCAGGATCGTGAACGGCGTGTAGCTGCCCGCGATGATCAGGAAGATGTTCGCGTGGTCGAGCCTGCGCAGCACGGCCTCGCCGCGCGGGCCCCAGGTGAAGCGGTGGTAGACGGCGCTGACGCCGAAGAGCAGCCAGGCGCTGACCGAGTAGACCGCGCACGCGGCCTTGGCCGCCGTCGATTCGGCGAGGCAGATGAGCACGATCCCGGCGGCGACCGAGGCCGGGAACATCCCGGCGTGCAGCCAGCCCCGCCACTTGGGCTTGACCATGCCCGTGACCGGATCCCTGGGAAGGCCCGTGGCCGGGTCCGCGACCGCCTGCGCGGCCGGGTCCGCGAGTGGGTCGGGGAGGTTCTCACAGGCCGTGCTCTGGTCGGCAGTCATGGCCAACATGCTACTTACGGAACCGTAGGTTACCAATGCGTAGAAAGTGGCCATGCTCACTTTTAGACGTTCTGTAGTGTTCGGCTCTGGCATTCGAGGTCGTACGCGCGCCGCTGGAGCCCGAAAAGCGACTCCAAATTCGACGTGGAGGCGCAAAAGTTGCGTCAAAAGCGCCAAGGCGCCGTATTCGGGCTGATGTGGCGGGGCTACGGTGTAACCACCCTCAAACCCCCGCAACGCCGTCTCCTGTCCGGGATGGCGTGAAACGGAGCGATCGTGTCGTACGAGAACTCTGCTCTCGCAACAGCGCCCACCCGCCACAAGGCCCTGCTCGCCTGGGTGAGCGAGATCGCGGAGCTGACCCAGCCGGACCGCGTCGAGTGGTGTGACGGCTCGGACGAGGAGTACCAGCGCCTCGCCGACCTGCTGGTGGCCCAGGGCACCTTCAAGAAGCTCGACGAGAAGAAGCGCCCCAACTCCTACTACGCGGCCTCCGACCCCTCGGACGTCGCCCGCGTGGAGGACCGCACCTTCATCTGCTCCGAGCAGGAGAAGGACGCCGGCCCGACCAACCACTGGAAGGCTCCCGCCGAGATGCGAGAGATCTTCCAGGGTGAGAAGGGGCTGTTCCGCGGTGCGATGAAGGGCCGCACGATGTACGTCGTGCCGTTCTCCATGGGACCGGTCGGCTCCCCGCTGGCCGCCTACGGCGTCGAGATCACCGACTCCGCCTACGTCGCCGTGTCGATGCGCGTGATGACCCGGATGGGCCAGGCCGTCATCGACCAGCTCGGCGAGGACGGCGAGTTCGTCAGGGCCGTGCACACCGTCGGCGCCCCGCTCGTGGAGGGCGAGCAGGACGTCGCGTGGCCGTGCAACAGCACCAAGTACATCTCGCACTTCCCGGAGACCAGGGAGATCTGGTCCTTCGGCTCCGGCTACGGCGGCAACGCCCTGCTCGGCAAGAAGTGCTACGCGCTGCGCATCGCCTCGACCATGGCCCGTGACGAGGGCTGGCTGGCCGAGCACATGCTGATCCTGAAGCTCACCCCGCCCTCCGGCGAGGCCAGGTACGTCGCCGCCGCCTTCCCGTCCGCCTGTGGCAAGACCAACCTGGCCATGCTCCAGCCCACCATCGAGGGCTGGAAGGTCGAGACCATCGGCGACGACATCGCCTGGATGCGCTTCGGTGCCGACGGCCGCCTCTACGCGATCAACCCGGAGGCCGGCTTCTTCGGTGTCGCCCCGGGCACCGGCACCGACACCAACGCCAACGCGATCGCCACCCTGCACAGCAACACCGTCTTCACCAACGTCGCGCTCACCGACGACGGTGACGTCTGGTGGGAGGGCCTCACCGAGGAGCCGCCGGCCCACCTGACCGACTGGCGCGGCAACGACTGGACCCCGGAGTCCGGCACCCCGGCCGCCCACCCCAACGCGCGGTTCGCCGTCCCGGCCGCACAGTGCCCGACCATCGCCCCCGAGTGGGAGGACCCGGCGGGTGTGCCGATCTCGGCCATCCTGTTCGGCGGCCGCCGGGCCACCGCGGTCCCGCTGGTGACCGAGTCCTTCGACTGGCAGCACGGTGTCTTCCTGGGCGCGAACATCGCCTCCGAGAAGACCGCCGCCGCCGAGGGCACCGTCGGCGAGCTGCGCCGCGACCCGTTCGCGATGCTCCCGTTCTGCGGCTACAACATGGGCGACTACTTCGCCCACTGGCTGAAAATCGGCTCGCAGGCCGACGCCGGCAAGCTGCCGAAGATCTACTACGTGAACTGGTTCCGCAAGAACGGCGCGGGCGAGTTCGTCTGGCCCGGCTACGGCGAGAACAGCCGCGTGCTCAAGTGGATCGTCGAGCGCCTGGAGGGCACCGGCGAGGGCGTCGAGACCCCGATCGGCGTGCTGCCCACCGTCGAGGGCTTCGACCTCGACGGCCTGGAGATCCCGCAGGACGACCTGGACCTGCTGTTCTCCGTCGACGCGGAGATCTGGCGCCAGGAGGCGGCGCTGGTCCCGGCCCACCTGGAGCTCTTCGGCGACCACACGCCGACCGAGCTGTGGGACGAGTACCGCGCACTGGTGAAGCGCCTGGGCTGACGGCCCGGGTTTGAGGGGCCGCCGTCCCTGTTCCTCACCAGGGGCGGCGGCGCTCAAATACCAGCGGCATCCGACGCGTTGCCGCCGCCGGCCCTCGGCGGATCAGTCCCGAGGGCGGGTTCAGCGCTGTGTGTACCCCGAGAGGAAGTCCCCGATCCGGGTGACCGCGTCCGTGATCTCCTCCGGGCGCGGCAGCGTGACCAGCCGGAAGTGGTCGGGCTCGGGCCAGTTGAAGCCGGTGCCCTGGACGATCAGGATGCGCTGCGACCGCAGCAGGTCGAGCACCATCTGCTGGTCGTCCCTGATCTTGTACACCTGCGGGTCCAGCCGCGGGAACGCGTACAGCGCGCCCTTGGGCTTCACGCAGCTCACGCCCGGGATCTCGTTCAGCAGCCGGTACGCCGCGTCCCGGGACTCCAGCAGCCGGCCGCCGGGCAACACCAGGTCCTTGATCGACTGCCGTCCGCCCAGTGCCGCCGCCACGGCGTGCTGCGCGGGCATGTTGGCGCACAGCCGCATCGAGGCGAGCACGCCCAGGCCCTCGATGTAGCTCCGGGCCCGCCCGCGGTCGCCGGAGAGCACCATCCAGCCGGAGCGGAAGCCCGCGACCCGGTACGACTTGGACATGCCGTTGAAGGTGACGCAGAACAGGTCCGGCGCCAGGGTGGCGAGCGGGACGTGCTCCGCGTCGTCGTAGAGGATCTTGTCGTAGATCTCGTCCGCGTAGATCACCAGCCGGTGGCGGCGGGCGATCTCGACCAGGCCCTCCAGGACCTCGCGCGGGTACACCGCACCGGTCGGGTTGTTGGGGTTGATCACCACCAGCGCGCGGGTCCGGTCGGTGACCTTGGACTCGATGTCGGCCAGGTCGGGGTACCACTCCGACTGCTCGTCGCAGCGGTAGTGCACGGCGGTGCCGCCCGCCAGGCTGACCGAGGCCGTCCACAGCGGGTAGTCGGGGGCCGGGACCAGCACCTCGTCACCGTCGTCCAGCAGCGCGGTCATGGCGAGCTGGATCAGCTCGGACACCCCGTTGCCGAGGAAGACGTCATCGACCGAGAGGCCGTGCAGTCCGCGCTCCTCGTAGTGGTTGACCACGGCGCGGCGCGCGGAGAGCAGCCCCTTGGAGTCCCCGTAGCCATGGGCGCCGGCCAGGTTCCGCAGGATGTCCTGGAGGATCTCCACGGGTGCCTCGAAACCGAACAGGGCCGGGTTTCCGGTGTTCAGCTTGAGGATGCGATGCCCCTGGTCCTCCAGTCGCATCGCCTCGTCGAGTACCGGGCCGCGGATGTCGTAGCAGACATTGGCGAGCTTGCTGGACTGGATGACCTGCATGTCTCAGTACTTTACGGGGCCCCGCCGCCACGGTCCCCCGCGGTCGGTCACCTCGCCGCCCGGGCCACGGTCCGATGCGCTCCCTCCGTCGCCGCGTACCGGTCCGTCGCGGCGTACGGTGCGCTGCGACGACCGGTGTCGCCGCAGTGCACCGGCCCACTCCGGGTGGCAGCGCGTGGTTGCGCGCACCGGGCCGGGTGAGCATCCACGCGCCGCGCGTGCGCGGGTACCGGCCGCGCACCCCCACCGCCCGGACGCTGGCTCCGCAGACGGTACGGCCGTACGCTCGGCCCAGTCGGGCGGAGGGGGCGGCCTTGGTCGGGGAACTGGTGGGAGCGGCGAGCGGTGTGCTCGCGGCACCGCTGCTGCGCGCGGCGTCGGCGCGTTACGCGGTGCCCTACGGCGAACCGTGGCGCGCCCCCGGGGCACCGGGCGGCCCCGGTCTCCTGCCGGTCGGGCTGGTCGCGGCCGGGACGGGCGCGGCGGTCGGTGCGGCCGCCCGGTGGCCGATCCTGCTGCCGCTGGCCTGGGTCGCCGTGTTCGGGGTGGTGCTCGCCTTCGTCGACGCCGCCGTCAACCGCCTGCCGGACGCGCTCACCCTCCCGTTGTTCCTCGGTGCCGCCCTGCTACTGGTTCTGACCGAACATCAGGGCGCGGTGCTGCTGCGCTGCCTGTACGCCGCGTTGGCGCTCGGCGCCTGCTACGGAGCGCTCGCACTGCTGGCGCCGATGGGCTTCGGGGACGCCAAGCTCGCGCCCACCCTGGGCGCGGTCCTCGGCTGGTACGGCTGGAGCACCGTACTGGCCGGCTTCTGGTACGGCTTCGTACTCGCCGCCCTGTGGGGCGGCGCCCAGCTGCTGGCCCGCCGGATGAAGGGCGGCGACGCCGTGCCCTTCGGCCCCTGCATGCTCCTCGGTGCCCTGCTGGCGGTCCTCCTCCGGTGATGCCGGTCCCGGGGGTGCGGCGGACCACGGGCACGCCCGCCCGCCCGCGGCGGGACGCTCGTGCGCTTCCCCGTGGCCTGGTTCCGCGTTCCCGGTCCCGCGGACCCGGTCCTGTGCCCGGCACCCTTGGGGGAGGGGTGCCTGCAGGGTGGTGCTGGCGCCACCCGAACTCGGTAGCCAGCACTATCGCCGCCCCAGGGCCACCGCCGGGAGCATGGTCACCAGACGTCACCGGAAGCCGGGTCGGCTGCCGGACGTCACCCGACGCCGGGTCAGCCACGGGGAGGACACCACCATGCCGCTCAGGAACTCCACTGCCAGGACCGCCCTCGCGGCCGCACTGCTCGTCATCACGGGCGGAGCGTCCCTGTCCACCCAGCCCGCGAGCGCCGCCGCCCGTCCACCGGACACCTCGGCCGCCGACTGGGCGGACGGCACCTGGCGGATGGACGGCTACGGCACCGTCCTCACCATCGCGGGCGACCGTCTCCAGACCTACCAGACCACCTCGATCAGCTGCCTCAAGGGCTCCGGCGCCCAACGCTCGCGCACCTCACCCGGATCGGCCGTCTTCACCACCGCCGACGCGACGGTCCTCACCGTCCGGGCCCAGCACGCCCGGGCCGAAGCGGCCCTGCACATCGACGGTTCACCCAACGACCGCATGCTGCACCGCATCCCGGCCCTGCCCGCCGACTGCACCCGCCCGGCGCCCACCGGTCCGGTGGCGAGCTTCGACGTCTTCTGGCAGACCTTCGAGGAGAACTACCCCTTCTTCGCCGCCAAGGGCATCGACTGGCACGCCGTCAGGGAGCGATACCGGCCGCAGGTCAACGCGCAGACCACCGACGCCCAACTGTTCGCCGTCCTCAGCGAGATGGTGCGGCCGCTGTACGACGCGCACGTCTCCATCGGGGCCGGGGGCACCGGCTTCTTCGCCCAGGGCCGCCCCGGCACGGTCATACCCGGCCCCGAGCTGGACGGCCGGGTCAGGGCCTACATCGAGCAGCGCGACCTCGGCGGCAGGCCGCTGCGGTACTACGCCAGGAACCGGATCGGCTACGCCGACCTGCCGAACGGCCAGGGCTATCTGCGGATCTCCGGCTTCGGCGGCTACACGGACGATCCGAACGACAGCTACGCCGCCAACAGCGCCGAGCTGCAGCGGGCCCTGGACGACATCCTCACCCCCGAGCGCACCGCCCGGCTGAGCGGTCTGATCATCGACCTGCGGATCAATGGCGGTGGGTCCGACAGCCTCGGTCTGAACATCGCCTCGCGGCTCACCGACCGCGGCTACCTCGCCTACAGCAAGGTGGTGCGTGACGACCCGGCCGATCCCAGTGCGTTCACCAGGCCGCAGCCGATCGTCGTGCAGCCCGCCCAGGGCGCCCGCTACACCGGCCCGGTCGCGGTCCTGACCAGCGGGTCCACGGTCAGTGCGGGGGAGACCTTCACCCAGGCTCTGATCGACCGCCCGGGCGGCGCGGTACGGATCGGCGAGCCGACCCAGGGGGTCTTCTCGGACGTCCTTGAGCGCACCCTTCCCAACGGCTGGCAGATCGGCCTGCCCGACGAGGAGTTCCGCACCCGCTCCGGGCGGACTTTCGACGGGCCGGGCATACCGCCGCAGTACCCGGAACCGGTCTTCACCGACGAGGAGTTCGGCCGACACCGCGACTCGGCCTTCGACCGGGCGGTCCGTCTGCTGGCGAGCGACGGCCGGGCACACGGCGTGGCCCGACCGCAGACGGCGGCCGGGCCACGGTGACCGGGAGGGCCCGCCGCACCTGGCTGGTACGGCGGGCCCCGGCCGGAGCACCGCCCCACCCTCGAAGGGCGGTGTCCCGAGGGGAGTTACGGCATCGCGTGGACGTGGGCGCCCACATTGGTGGAGAAGTCGTTGCCGTTGGCGGCGTCCCAGTTGGTCGACCAGGTCATCGCACCCCGGATGGTCGGCCACTTGGCCGGCGGGACGAAGCTGCCACAGTGGGTGCCGTTGGCCAGGCAGTCCAGGGCGTTGTCCACCATGGTGGAGTTGATGTAACCGCCGCCCGCCGCCTTGCCGGAGGCAGGGACTCCGATGCCGACCTGGTCCGGACGCAGACCGCCCTGGATATGGGTGCAGACCTGGCTGGTGATGAAGTCCACGGTGCCCTGGTTGTAGACCTTGCCGTCACAGCCGTTCATCCCACCGGAGTTGTAGAACTGGGTGTTGACGACGGTCAGGATGTCCTTGGTGTTCAGCGCCAGTTGGAAGTACGCGCCGGAGGTGCTGTACATCCCGATGGTCTCCGGCGCCATGGTCAGTACGAAGCCGGAGCCGACCTTGCTCTGCAGGGTGTGCAGCGCCTGCGCCAGGTAGACGGGGTCGACCCCGTTCTCCAGGTCGATGTCCACCCCGTCGAAACCGTAGTTCCGGATCAGGGTGTACGCGCTGTCGGCGAAGTTGGCGGCGGCCGCGGCGTTGTTCACCACGATGGTGCCGTTCTGGCCGCCGATCGAGAGTACGACCCGCTTGCCCGCCGCGTGCTTGGCGGCGATGTCGGCCCTGAAGTCCGCGTCGGTGTAGCCGCCCAGCTTGGCGGCGAGCGCCGGGTCCAGGGTGAAGCTGATCGCACCGGGCGTGCTGGTCGCGTCCGCGAAGGAGACCGCGATGATGTCGTACGCGCTCTGGACGTCGCGCAGCCGCTGCACGGTGGCGCCGTTGTCGAAGTTCTGCCAGTAGCCGGTCAGCACATGGGCCGGAAGGCCGCCGCTCGGGGGGTTGACGGGCCCGGTGGGTGAGGGGCTGCCGCTCGGCGACGAGCTGGGGCTCCCGCTCGGGCTCCCGCTCGGCGACGAGGACGGTGTGCTCGACGGCGAGGAGGAGGGTGAAGAGGAAGGCGAGGAGGAAGGGGACGCGCTCGGGGCCGGTGTCGGTGAAGAGGTACCGGCCGGGCCGGTCAGCGTGATGTCGTCCGCGCCGTAGGCGCTCTGGCCGTACCAGCCGTGCACGTACACCGTGACGGTGTTGGTGCCGGCGCCCGTGGTGAAGCTGGTGCTGAGCTGGTTCCAGCCGCTCTGGCTGGACCAGGTGGACGGGTCCGTGCCGCCGGTGCCGCTCGCACCCAGGTAGACGTACGGGCCCTGGACCCAACCGCTCAGCGTGTAGCTGGTGTTGGGCAGCACGCTGATGGTCTGCTGGCAGTTGGCGGTGTCCGAGCCGCCGGGGGTCGCCTGCAGGGCGTACGAGCCGGAGCGCACCGGGGAGGAGACCACACTCGCGGTACCGGAGCAGCTCCAGCCGGTCAGATCACCGCTCTCGAAACCACCGTTGGCGACGAGGTTGCCGACCGCCGCGCTGGCGCCGCCCGCGAGCAGTGCGAGGCCGCCGCCGGCCAGGGCGAGTGCGGTGGTGCCGGCCGCGAGGGCCGTGGGGATGTTGCTTCGGCGGCGCCGGGGGGACGGCGGCTGCAGCGTACGGGCCATGAAGGCGCTCCGTGGAAAGAGGGGGAGCCGCCGCGGTGGGGGCGCGGCGACTCCGTGTGGGGGAGGGTGATCCGCAGAAGAGCTGTGGGGCGGCCGGCCACGCGTCGCCCGCCGCCCTCGCACAGAAAGCTGGACTAGACCAATAGCGGGCGTCAAGCATCCGGATCGGGTCTTACGGCTCAGTTAAGGAAGAGGTGACCGTTTCGTGTCCATGACGACAGTGGCGGCGCCCGCACCCGATCGGCAGACGGCCGGGCGCCTCTGTTCACTCTTGTGACAGCTTCGCTACGTGCAGCTTTACCTTCGTGCACCCGTGCGGGAGTACGCTGCGACGGGGGTTTTCAGTCACACCGGGGGACCAAGCACGGAGGGGCCGTAACGTCATGGGTCTGCGCGATGTGGTCGAGCGCACGCCGGGTCTGCGTACCCTGCTGGACAAGGCGTACCGGCTCTACGGTCGCCGGGTCGAGGTGCACCTCGACAACACCCCGCACCACATCGGGGTGATCCTGGACGGCAACCGTCGCTGGGCGAAGGCGACCGGCGGCACCACCGCCTACGGTCACCAGCGAGGTGCGGACAAGATCAGCGAGTTCCTGGGCTGGTGCGACGAGACACACGTCAAGGTCGTCACGCTCTGGATGCTCTCCACCGACAACCTCTCCCGGCCTGCCGAGGAGCTGGTCCCGCTGCTGGGGATCATCGAGGACGCGGTCCGCGGGCTGGCCGAGTCCCGCCGCTGGCGGGTCAACCCGGTCGGTGCGCTCGACCTGCTGCCCGAGCACACCGCGGAGGTGCTCAAGCAGGCGGCCCAGGCCACCGCGCACATCCAGGGCATCACCGTCAACGTCGCCGTCGGCTACGGCGGCCGGCACGAGATCGCCGACGCCGTCCGCTCCCTCCTCCAGGAGCACGCCGGCCGGGGCACCTCGATCGAGGAATTGGCCGAAATCCTCACCGTCGAGCACATCGCCGAACACCTCTACACCACCGGCCAGCCCGACCCCGACCTGATCATCCGGACCTCCGGCGAACAGCGCCTCTCCGGCTTCCTGCTCTGGCAGAGCGCCCACAGCGAGTTCTACTTCTGCGAGGCGTACTGGCCGGCCTTCCGCAAGGTCGACTTCCTGCGGGCCCTCCGCGACTACCAGCTGAGGCACCGCCGACTGGGACTCTGAGCGGGCTCGTGCGGGCTGGGCCGGCCGGGGCGCTCCCCGCGACAGTGGGGCCTGCCTCAGCGGGCCGTACCCGACTGCCTGGCACGATGCCTGCCCGGCACGACACCGGCCTGCCACGGCACCGCCCTTCCGCGTGCCCTCGGTGAGCGCTCGGCTGTGCTGTCCGGGGGGCTTCGACGAGTGGCGCGCCGGAGCGGTTGCGGGGTCCCGGTGCTGAGGCGGGTTCAGATCGTCTGCCCGTGAGGCGCCCGGGTAAACGTTCGTCGACAATGATCCGTCAGTTCCGTGCGGCGGGTATGCACCATGGTTCGCCTGGGAATACCCCAGTCAGACCGGTACCCCGACCATCGGGGTCGCGGGGACCGGCTTGCCGCGGGTGACGCTGGGTCATCCGCTCGGGAGGCCTAGTGGTCAGTACCAAGAGCCGCCGGACACCGGACCGGCGCACGTACGTTCTCGACACCAGCGTGCTCCTGGCCGACCCGTTCGCCATGACGCGCTTCGAGGAGCACGAGGTCGTCCTCCCGGTGGTGGTGGTCACCGAGCTGGAGGCCATGCGGCACCACCCGGAGCTGGGCTACTTCGCCCGCCAGGCGCTGCGCCTGCTGGACGACTACCGCATCCGCAACGGCCGGCTCGACGAGCCGATCCCCGTCGGGGACTTCGGCGGCGCCATCAGGGTCGAGCTCAACCACTCCGACCCCTCCGTACTGCCGGCCGGGTACCGCTCGGGCGGAGGCGAGGCGGACACCCGGATCCTGGCGGTCGCTCGCAACCTGCAGGCCGAGGGCTACGACGTCACGGTCGTCTCGAAGGACCTGCCACTGCGGATCAAGGCCAGCTCGGTCGGTCTGCTGGCCGAGGAGTACCGGGCCGAGCTGGCGATCACCTCGGGCTGGACCGGGATGTCCGAGCTGCATGTGTCCGGCGACCAGGTGGACGCCCTGTTCGGGGCCGGCCACGACGTCGCGGTGGACATCGACGGCGCCGGTGAACTGCCCGTGCACACCGGTCTGGTGCTCACCTCGGAGCGGGGCCGCGCGCTGGGCCGGGTGACGCAGGACGGCCGGGTCCGCCTGGTCCGGGGGGACCGGGAGGCGTTCGGGCTGCGGGGCCGCAGTGCCGAGCAGCGGGTGGCCCTGGACCTGCTGCTGGACCCCGAGGTGGGCATCGTCTCGATGGGCGGCCGGGCGGGTACCGGCAAGTCCGCGCTGGCACTCTGCGCCGGTCTGGAGGCGGTGCTGGAGCGGCGGCAGCACCGCAAGGTGATGGTGTTCCGTCCGCTGTACGCGGTCGGCGGCCAGGAGCTGGGCTATCTGCCGGGCACCGAGGCCGAGAAGATGGGCCCGTGGGCGCAGGCGGTCTTCGACACCCTGTCCGCGGTCACCACCCCGGAAGTGATCGAGGAGGTGATCGCCCGGGGGATGCTGGAGGTGCTGCCGCTGACCCACATCAGGGGGCGTTCGCTGCACGACGCGTTCGTGATCGTGGACGAGGCGCAGTCCCTGGAGCGGAACGTCCTGCTGACCGTGCTCTCCCGGATCGGCCAGGGCTCCCGGGTGGTGCTCACCCATGACGTCGCCCAGCGCGACAACCTGAGAGTGGGCCGGTACGACGGCGTGGTCGCGGTGGTGGAGAAGCTCAAGGGCCACCCGCTGTTCGCGCACGTCACGCTCACCCGCTCCGAGCGCTCCCCGATCGCCGCCCTGGTGACGGAGATGCTGGAGGACATCCAGCCCTGAGCGCATCCAGCCCCGAGCTCTGCCCGAAGGCGCGGAGCGAGAGGTCACCCGGGTGGCGCCGACATCGTCATAATGGACCAAATCACCCTAAAAGGTCATCAGGGAACCTGTCGCATAGCGGCAGGTTCCCTGGCTGTCACCACATCTGACTGTCCCTTCAATGGAGTACCGACAAACCCGCTGCTCGTAGGAATTGTGAGATGCGCCACGCAACCGGGAATTGCGTAGACACGTCCTGGTGCGGCATGGTGAGGGTTCTGTCAGGCCCCGCATGCGGCACAACTTCGCCCGGCAACTCCGGTC
Source organism: Kitasatospora sp. HPM-01-4 (assembly GCF_051374625.1). Taxonomy (NCBI): domain Bacteria; kingdom Bacillati; phylum Actinomycetota; class Actinomycetes; order Kitasatosporales; family Streptomycetaceae; genus Kitasatospora; species Kitasatospora sp. HPM-01-4. Next base: position 5,196,799 of record NZ_JBPQGP010000005.1, read on the forward strand.
GGCGGGCGGACAACTGAACACCGATTGAGCCGCATGCCGCCCGATCCACACGCTTGTCCGACTCGGTTTCGGCCTGGCGCCGGGCCCGAGTCTCCCGTGACCAGCATCTGTGGAGGCCAGCGCCAAGGGGCATGTTGCGTCCGAACGGTCACGCGCGGGCGATGCTGGAAGGAAACCATGTGACTCGGATCTCGGTCCGGGGAGTCGCTGTGGCCTCTGCCACCGCGGTCACCGCTGTAGGTGCCGTCGTCGGCGTGGCGTCCGGTAGCGAGGGCAAGAACACCCAGACGGTCGACGTCGCAGGCGCAACCCTGCTCGCCGACGTCCCGACGGGTGCTCACGCACAGACCGTCAGCGACAACTTCAAGCAGCAGGCCTCCGCTCAGCAGGCGTCCGCCGACCAGGCCGCGCAGGAAGCCGCCGCCAAGAAGGCCGCCGACGAGGCGGCGCGCCAGAAGGCCGCCGCCGACGCTCAGGCCAAGGCCGACGCGGAGAAGGCCGCCAAGGCCGCCGAGGAGAAGCGGAAGGCTGACGAGGAGGCCGCGAACCGCGCCAAGGCGCGGACCGAGATGGCCGCCGTCAGCGCCGACCCCGGTTCGGTCCAGGCGCTGGCCGCCTCGATCGTCGGCGACTCCACCCAGTTCCAGTGCTTCAGCCAGATCGTGAAGCGCGAGAGCGGCTGGGACTACACCGCGACCAATGCGGGCTCCGGTGCGTACGGCCTGGTCCAGGCGCTGCCGGGTTCGAAGATGGCCTCGGTCGGCTCGGACTGGCGGACCAACCCCGCGACCCAGATCAAGTGGGGCCTGAACTACATGAACGACCGCTACGGCTCGCCGTGCGGTGCCTGGTCCTTCTGGCAGTCGCACCAGTGGTACTAGGAGCGTGACCGCTTCCCCGAGAGGCTCCCGATCAGTGTCGGGGGCCTCTCGGCGTTCCGGGACTTGGCGTTCCAGGGCTCGGCGCTCTGGGGCGCGGCGGGAAAGATCCGGGGCGCGGCGCGCCGGCGCTCTGAACAGAACGGGAGCTCTGAACAGAACGAGGGCGCGGAACGGGGCGGGATCTCCGGGTGCGGCGAAACGGGGCCGGACGCACTGCGGGCCGCGCCGCCCAGCGCTGCGCTGACCATGACGCCGGTGGGCGGTGCGGTCCGGATGCGGACGCGGGGGCCGGGGAGGGTCCTGGTGTGCCCCGGCGCCAGCCGGTCCGCCGACAGTTGGCCCCTGTTACCCGACCCCTCCCCGCCAGGTCTTGGTCCGAAACCGGAGGATTATCCGATATTGGGATATTTTCTGCCTCTGTGACATCGGAGATTCCCCGCGTACACCCCGCTCCAGGGGCGAAACTCGGCCCGGCGGGCGGGTAGCGTCGTCCTGGACAGCCGTGACAGGGACGACCCACGGCGCAACAAGGCCGATCGGGGAGCGGTGGTGTCGAAGGTGGCGCGGGGCGCAAGAGTGCTCGCGGTGTCAGGGGCGGGGGCATTGGCCTCGCGCCTGGTGGCGGTGCTGGCGGAACGGCGCCGGGCCGCCCGCGCCGCGGAGGAGCGGCTGACGGATCCGGGAGACGTCCTGGCGTCCATCGACTACGTGCCGGTGCCGCGTTCCCCGCAGCCGGAGGGCGCCGAGCGGCGCACCGGGCAGGCCGCGCACGGGCGGGAGGCCGGCGTGCCGGGCCGCCCGGCGAACCCGGTCGACGCCGTGCCGTGGACGCTGCGGGTGGCCGCCGAGTCCACCTGGCGGCTGCTGCTGCTCGCGGCGGCGCTCTACCTGGCCTTCCGGGTGGTGGACATGCTGCGGCTGGTCGCCTTCGCTGTGCTGGCCGCGCTGCTGATCTCCGCGCTGCTGGAGCCCACCGTCTCCTGGCTGCGACGGCACGGGGTGCCCCGTTCACTGGCGGCGGCGGCCACCTTCCTGAGCGGCCTGGCCGGGATCGGGCTGGTCGGCTGGTTCGTGGTCTGGCAGGTGTCCACCAACCTCGACTCGGTCACCGGCAAGGTCCAGGCCGGTGTCAACCAGCTGCGTGAGTGGCTGGTCACCGGGCCGCTGCATCTGACCCAGCAGCAGATCAACGACTTCGCCAAGCAGATCACCAGCGCGATCGGCACCAACTCGGAGCAGATCACCTCGGCCGGGTTCACCGGCGTGACGATAGCGGTGGAGGTGCTCACCGGTGTCCTGCTGGCCGCCTTCACCACCTTCTTCCTGCTCTACGACGGCGCCAGGATCTGGAGCTGGCTGCTGCGCGGGCTGCCCCGTCACTCCCGTTACGCGATAGCGGGTGCGGGCCCGAAGGCGTGGGCCACCCTCACCGCGTACGTGCGCGGCACGGTCTGCGTGGCCTTCATCGACGCGCTCTGCATCGGTATCGGCATCCAGCTGCTGGGTGTGCCGCTGGCGATGCCGCTGGCAGTGATCATTTTCCTCGGGGCGTTCGTGCCGCTGGTCGGCGCGCTGGTCACCGGGACCATCGCGGTGCTGATCGCACTGGTGACGCAGGGCCCGTTCATCGCGCTGATGGTGCTGGTCGTGCTGGTCGCGGTGCAGAACCTGGAGGGCCACCTGCTCCAGCCGCTGATCCTCGGCCGTGCGGTCCGGGTGCACCCGCTGGGTGTGGTGCTGGGTGTGGCGGCCGGCTCGATCATCGGCGGGATCGGGGGTGCGATCGTGGCCGTCCCGCTCATCGCGGTGACCAACACCGTCGTCACCCACCTGCGCCAGCGCAACGCGGCCGGCCAGCAGGTCTTCGAGGCGCTCGAAGCGGCTCGCGGCACCTCCGAGCAGCAGGGCGCGTCCGTCGCTCAGGGCTCCGCCGAAGAGTAGGGCGCACCGCTCAGGGGCCCCGCCTCCCCGATCACCACCCCGAACAGCGCGAAGGGCCCCGCCGGACGGTTGTCCGGCGGGGCCCTTGTGTTCCGTGCGTCAGAGCGCGGCCAGGACGGCCTCGGAGTCGAGGGTCGCGGCAACGGCCTGGACGATGGCGGCGATCCTGATCGACGCCTGGACGGTCGTGGCGTCCACGCCCGCCTTGCGCAGGACCTGCTCGTGCGAGTCGAGGCACTGACCGCAGCCGTTGATCGCGGAGACCGCGAAGCACCACAGCTCGAAGTCGGCCTTGTCCACACCCGGGGTGCCGATGATGTTCATCCGCAGCCCGGCGCGCATGGTGCTGTACTCGTCGTTGGAGAGCAGGTGCAGCGTCCGGTAGTAGACGTTGTTCATGCCCATGATCGCGGCGGCACCCTTGGCGGCGGTGTACGCCTCCGGGGTGAGGTTCGCCTTGGCCTCGGGCTCCAGCTCACGCAGGACGGCGGTGCTCCGGGTGGCCATGGTGCAGGCCAGCACCGTGCCCCAGAGCTGCTGGGCGGGGAGCTCGGAGTTGCCGATGACCGCGCTCAGGTTGAGCTTGAGGTCCTTGGCGTAGTCCGGCAGCGCCGCCTTCAGTTCGTCGAGAGCCATGATCAGCCGGCCAGCAGGGCCTGGACGTCGAGGGTGTCCTCGCCCTTGTTCCAGTTGCAGGGGCACAGCTCGTCGGTCTGCAGGGCGTCCAGCACCCGCAGGACCTCCTTGGGGTTACGGCCGACGGAACCGGCGGTCACCATGACGAACTGGATCTCGTTGTTCGGGTCCACGATGAAGACGGCGCGCTGGGCGGTGCCGTCCGCACCCTCGACGCCGCAGGCGCGCATCAGGTCGTGCTTGATGTCGGCCAGCATCGGGAAGGGCAGGTCGCGCAGGTCCTTGTGGTCCTTGCGCCAGGCGTGGTGGACGAACTCCGAGTCGCCGGAGACGCCGAGGATCTGGGCGTCGCGGTCCGCGAACTCCTCGTTCAGCTTGCCGAACGCGGCGATCTCGGTCGGGCAGACGAAAGTGAAGTCCTTCGGCCAGAAGAAGACCACGCGCCACTTGCCCTCGTAGGACTTGTGGTTGATCTCGGCGAAGGCGTTCGCCGGGTCGAGGTCGACGCAGGCGGTGAGTTCGAACTCGGGGAACTTGTCACCGATCGTGAGCACGTTCGCTTCTCCTGTGTGATGCGATGGAAGGGAGGACCGTCCGGATTGCGGACAGCTCCAGCCTGACACACCGCTCACTGATCGGGGAAATAGCTAGACTCGATTCATCTGATCGGAGAGAGCTATCAGTAGTCCACAGCACCCCAAAGCCCGTACGCCGACCATCGCCCAGCTGAGGGCGTTCCTGGCCGTTGCCGAGCACCGGCACTTCCGTGACGCGGCCTCCGCCGTGGGCCTCAGCCAGCCGGCCCTCTCGGGGGCGGTCGCGGCGCTGGAGGAGATCCTCGACACGCAGCTCGTCGAGCGTACGACGCGGAAGGTGATCATCACCCCACTGGGGGAGCGGGTGGCCGAGCACGCGCGCCGGGTGCTCGCCTCGCTGCACGACCTTACCGAGGAGGTGGAGGCGGCCCGCCGCCCGTTCACCGGCCCGCTGCACCTCGGCGTGATCCCTACCGTCGCCCCGTACCTGCTGCCCGCTGTGCTCCGGCTGGTCCGCAGCAGCTACCCCGACCTGGACCTGCACGTCCACGAGGAGCGCACCCCCTCGCTGCTGGAGGGGCTCGCCGCCGGCCGCCTCGACCTGCTACTGCTCGCGCTCCCCGCCTCAGGGGTGGCGCCCACCCGCGACATCCCGCTGTTCGACGAGGACTTCGTACTGGTCACCCCGCCCGACCACGAGCTGGCCGGACGCACCGACGTGCCCCGGGACGTCCTGCTCGACCTCGACGTGCTGCTGCTGGAGGAGGGCCACTGCCTGCGCGACCAGGCGCTGGACATCTGCCGCGAGGTCGGCGCCGACACCTCGGGCGGCTCCACCAGGGCCGCCGGGCTCTCCACCCTGGTCCAGCTGGTCGCGGGCGGCCTCGGCGTCACCCTGCTGCCCGCCACCGCCCTGGACGTCGAGGCCGGCCGCACCGACCGGCTGGCCGCCGTCCGCTTCGCCGCCCCGGCCCCCGGCCGCCGGATCGGCCTCGCCACCCGCCCGGGATCGGCCCGCAGCACCGAGTACGAACGGTTCGCCGCCTCCCTGCGCGAGGTGCTGCGCGAGTTGCCGGTCCGCATCGTGACCTGACCCCGGGGGGCCGGCGGGGCCGTTCGAGCCGTTGTTCCGGCGGGTACTCAACCCATGCACCGTGCCGATCGGTTGAGGGGTGGCCGCCATGTACGTCGCCAGGATCGGGATCGAGGACATCGGGGGCTTCCGGGGCGAGCGGGCCCTGGAACTGGAGCTGACCAGGCCCGACGGCTCACACGCCGGCTGGACGGTGTTCGCCGGGCCGGGCGGCTCCGGCAAGACCGCACTGCTGCACGCCGTCGCCCACACACTGGGGCACGCGCCCGGTGACCCGTCCTGGCTGGACGAGGGCGAGGTGCGGATCGTCACCGACGAGGCCGAAGAGGTGCGTTGGCGGCTCACCCGCAGCGGTGGCACCCTCGTCGAGCACCGCTCTGGTGCCCCCGTGGGCACCGCTCCGGTCGCCACCCGGTTCCACGGCGCCACCACCCTCGCCGCCGGCCTGCACTGGCTGGCCGGGCAGCGCGGCGATCCCCTGATCGCGCTGCTCGACGACGGACTGCTGCCCGAGGGCCACCGCATCGCCCGGCTCGGCCCGGATGGCCTCAGGGTCGGCCGGGGCGGTCGCACCCTCCCGGTGGACGCGCTCGGCGAGGGCGTCCGGACGGTCCTCGCGCTGGTTCTCGACCTGCTCAGGAGTGCCCAAGCGGCCGACCCCGACGAGGAGTTGGTGGTCGACGGTGAGGCGCCCACCGTTCCCGCGCCCGGCCTGGCCCTGATCGACGAGGCGGAGGCCCATCTCCACCTCGCCCGGCAGCAGTGGCTCGGCGAGTGGCTGGTCGCGCACTTCCCCAAGGTCCAGTTCCTGGTGTCCACCCACAGCCCGTACATCTGCCAGGCCGCCGATCCCGGCGGCCTGGTCCGCCTGCCCGGCCCCACCGAGCAGGCCGCGCCGTACGTCCTGGACGAGGACCTGCACCAGCGGATCGTCTACGGCAGCGGCGACGACGCCGCGCTCACCGAGCTCTTCGGGCTGCCCAGCGTCCACTCCCCGCAGGCCGAGGCCGAGCGGGAGCTGCTGATCGCCCTGGAGCGCAAGCTGTACGCGGGCAAGGCGTCCACCGCCGACATCGCGGAGTACCACGCACTCGGCGCCCGCCTGGGCAGCCCCCTCGCCGCCCGGGTCGACGAGGTCCGCTCCCGCCGGGGCGGCAGCCGGTGATCCCGCTCCAACGCCCGCCGCTGCACGACAAGCTGGCCGCCGACCTGGCCCGGCGCACCCAGGCGCTGCGCAGCGGCGGGCCCAGCACCGCCGCCGGACGGGCGGCCTGGCGCGACGCCCGCGAAGCCAAGGCCAGACTGCGCACCCTGCTGCACCGGATGGCCCCCGGCCTGGCCCGCTGCATGTACTGCGGTGACAACCTCGGCACCGACATCGACCACTTCGAGCCGATCGCCCGCGCCCCGCTGCGCACCTTCGACTGGCACAACCACCTGCTCGCCTGCGCCTACTGCAACAGCAACCTCAAGCGCGACCGCTTCCCCTGCGACCCCGTCACCGGCGCCCATCTGCTGATCGACCCCTCCCATGAGGACCCGGCCGACCATCTGCTGCTCTACCTGGAGTCCGGCGCCTACCGGGGGCTGACGCCCAAGGGGCACGCCACCATAGACGTCTTCGGGCTCAACTCCCGCGGTGAGCTGGTCCGGGGGCGGCGGCTGGCCTTCACGGTGGTCAAGTCCCTGCTGCGGGAGTGGCACCGCCACAGCGCCGAGTCCCCGGAGACCGCGAAGGAGCTGGCCGACGCCCTCGCACTGCTCTGGCAGGCCGACGTCCTCCGCGCGGTCGTCCGCCTCGCCCGCACCCCGCCCCTCGCCGAAGCGGTCCTCGGTCCGGGGGCCCACACGGCACTCCGCCGGCTCGCGGACCAGGACCCCCGGTTCGGTTGGACCGACCTCCGATAGCCGGAGCGCACCCCTGTGCCGGACTCGCGCCGCTACCGGGGAAGCTGCTGCTCGAACCAGACCACCTTGCCAGCGCCGAGCCTGGTCGCGCCCCAGCGGTCCGCGCACCTGGCCACTATCTGCAGCCCCCGCCCCCGTTCCTCCTCCGGCCCGACCCGCCTGGCCCGGGGCAGTACGGGACTGTCGTCCCCCACCTCGCAGCGCAGTACCGAAGTCCGGACCAGTCGCAGGGTGACCGGCCGGGTGGCGTGCTGGACGGCGTTGGTGACCAGCTCGCTGACCATCAACTCGGTGTTCTCGGCCAGCGGTTCGAGCCCCCAGCGGCGCAGCGCGTGCCCGGCCAGGCGGCGGGCCCGGCCGGGGGTCTCGTGCCGGGGCTGGAGGTACCAGTACGCGACGTCCTCGGCCGGGATGCCGTCGAAGGCGGCGGCCAGCAGGGCGATGTCGTCGGCCCGGTCGCCGGGCGGGAGGACCCGCAGCGCCTCCTGGCAGAGGTGCTCGGGCGAGCGGCGGTGTGCGTCGCCGAGGCGGCTGCGGAGCAGTTCGAGGCCGGTGCCGATCGGCCTGCGCCGGGACTCGACCAGCCCGTCGGTGAAGAGCAGCAGCGCGGAGCCGGGCGGTGCGGGCAGCTCGACGGACTGGAAGTCGACTCCGCCGACCCCGATCGGCGCGCCGGGTTCCAGCTCCAGCAGTTCGCTGCGGCCGTCCGGATGGATCAGGACCGGCGGCACGTGTCCGGCGTTGGCGAGCACCACCCGGTTGGCGATCGGGTCGTACACCGCGTACACGCAGGTCGCCAAGTGCTGTTCGTGGCCCAGGCGTTGGGCCTGTTCGTCGAGGTGGTAGAGCACCTCGTGCGGGGGCAGGTCGAGGGCGGCCAGGGTCTGCGCGCTGGTGCGCAGCTGGCCCATGACCGCGGCGGAGGTGAGCGAGTGGCCCATCACGTCGCCGACGATCAGCGCCATCCGGTTGCCGGGCAGGGGCACCGAGTCGTACCAGTCGCCGCCGACCTGGGCGCCGCTCTCGCCGGGCAGGTAGCGGTGCGCCAGCCGGACGCCGTGCCGCTGCGGCAGGTGGGCGGGCAGCATGCTGCGCTGCAGCTCGTCGGCGATCTCCCACTCGCGGGAGTAGCGCAGTGCGGTGTCCATGGCGAGCCCGGCCTGGGTGGCCAGGAGGGTGGCGGTGGCGGTGTCCGCGAGGTCGAAGGCGGTGGCGGCGTCGAAGGCGGCCGTCACCGGGTCCGTCGCGACGGGCTGCCGGGCCGGGACCTTGCCCGGGCGGCGGATCAGCAGCAGCAGTCCGAGCGCCGCCTTCCGTCCGCGCAGCGGCAGGGCGAGCAGCGCCGTGCCGGCCGCCAGCCGGGCCAGTGTGCGGGGGCCGTACAGCTCCTCCAGCAGTGGGCGCAGCCCGGCGGCGGACGGGGTGCCCAGGACCACGGGACCGGACGGCAGCTGCTGTCCGAGCGCCCGGGCGAGCGCCCCGTCCGGCTTCACCTGGAGGACGGGCGAGCGGCGGCCGAGCCGGGTGCCGTGGGCGTGGTGGACCCGCAGGACGGGCGGGCAGCCAGGGTCGCGTTCCAGGTTGGGCAGCGGGTCGCTCAGGTGCACCACGGCGGCGTCGGCCAGGGCCGGGACCACGACCCGGCTGAGGTCGCGCAGGGTCGCGGTCAGGTCGAGCGAGCTGTTGATCCGCCGGGCGGCGCTGTCCAGGTACGCCAGCCGTGCGGCGACCGGCCGGCGTCCGGCCGCGGCCTGCGGCGGGACGGCGGCGGGCGGTGCGATCTGGGGAATGGTCATCGTTGTCATCGGGAGTGGCGAGCGGCGCTGGACGGGCACGGTGGGCGGCTGCCCGGTCTGGGGCTGGTAGTGGTCGCGCACGGTCTGCCCGTTCCGGTAGGTCGTAGGAGTCAGGGGGAGTTCAGCGGTCCGGTGGCCGATCGTCGGCGTTCTCGACGGCTCCTGTGCCCGGCGGAGCCTTGGTCGGTGGGGCCTCGGTCATGGGGACCCGGGCCGTGCGCTTCGCCGGTCGGTCCACCCGCGGATCCGTCAGCCGGTCCACCGCCCCGGCCGGTCAGTCGGTCCGGCGGCACCGCAGGAACAGCTGCTCCTCCGGCGGCAGGGCGGTGTTCGCGGGGGCGTACGGGTGGCCCGAGTGCGCCTCGACCGCGAAGCCGGCTCCGGCCAGCGTCTGCTCCAGCTCCTCGCGCAGATAGCCGCTGATCCTTATCTCGTGCCCGAGGAAGGGCAGCGGCGCGTAGTCGAGATCGGCCTCCACCATGCCGAGCGCCAGCAGGCCGCCGGGCCGCAGCAGCGTGCGGATCCGGCGCAGCACCACGGGTATCTCGTCCTGCGGCAGCATGATCAGCGAGAAGAAGGCGGTCGCGGCGGCGAGACTGCCGGCTCCGTCAGGGCCCAACTCCGGTGCGCCCCAGGCGTGTACGGCGCGCGGCGTGGCCAGGTCGTACATGTCCATCCGGTGGTGGCCGGCCGCCGGGAACGCGTGGCGGGCCAGTGTCAGCATGCCGTCGGAGAGGTCCACCCCGGTGACCCGCAGCCCGCCCTGGGAGAGCTGGCGGATGGTCGGATCACCCGTGCCGCACCCGATGTCGAGAACGGGCGCGCCGGGCTCCAGCTCGGCCAGCAGCCAGTCGCCGCAGTCCAGTTGGCCGGCCTTCGCGGGGAAGGCCTCGCAGTAGCGGGCACCGATGGTGTCGAAGGCGACCGCCTGCAGCGCGCGCTCGGCCCGGCGGCGGGACTCCCGCTGATCGGGGCGCGGACCGGCCTGCTGATCGGTTCGGTGATCGGCTCGCTGGCCGGCGCGTTGGCCGGCCCGCTGATCGCTTCGGTGATCGACCGGCTGATCGGTCCGATGGCCGGCCGGCTGGCCGTTCCGTCGGTCGGCGGAGGCGGGCCCGCGGCCCTGGGCGGGATCGGATATCTGTCCGGTCGTCACGATTTCGAGGCACCTTTCCACCCTGGCCGCAGCGCGACGGCGCGACCGGCAGCCGCCCCCGGCCACCGGCCTCGCCACCTGCTGCGGTCCGCCACGCTCCCGCGTCACTGTGCTGCCTGCTGCCCTGCTGGTTCCGTGTCCCGTTGCTCGCTGTCGTGCGTGCCGCCGTGCCGGGGTTCCCGCTCCGGCCCTATCCCTCCCGGCAGTGCTTCAGGCACACTGCACTGGCCTACGAGAATAGGCGTGATCACTCGGCCATGGGATCCCTTTCCGGCCAACTCGTGGTCGTTGGGACGAATTTGGCCGGGATCGTGGGAGCACATCGGGGCAGGAGGGGGTGGTGCGGGCAGCTGCCCCGCGCCGCACAGTGGACCGAGCACAACCCTCCTGACCTGCGAAAAAGCAATCTGCGGCGGCGTTTATCGAACGTCAATCGGCGTCTGTCAGAGTTATTTCAGCGCCGGGGAAGCGTCAGGGCGTTCCCGCAGCCGGGGGGCTGCGGGGACGCCGACGTCACGGGGGATCTGACGCACGGGGGGATCTCCAGTCGGGGGACGGAGATCACGGCGCAGGGGGAGCGGAGGGCTCGGTGTGCTGCTGCTCAATGAGGTCCCGTAGGGGGAGGGCCTCGGGCACACCGAGCCGCGTGAAGATCGAGTGCGCCTCCTGGAGGCAGGCCAGCCCACGCGCGGGCTGGCCCGACTCCAGGAGCGCCTCGCCCAACGCGGCGTTCGCCAGGCCCTGGCAGTACGCCGCATCGATCTCCTGGGCGATCGACAGTGATTCGCCGGCCGCGTCGACGGCCTCCGGGTGCCGCCCGTCGGCCAGCAGACAGGCCGCGAGCCGGGCCAGCGAGTAGCCCTCCCAGACCCGGTGCTGCTGGGCCTGGTAGAGCTGGTGGGCCTCGCGCAGATGCCCGGCGGCCACCCCGGGGGAACCGGTGGCCTTCAGGACGACACCCAGTTGGTAGAGCGTGTCTGCCAGGCAGGGCGCATTGCCCGAGCCGCGTGCCGCGGCCACGGCGGCCTGAGCGGAGCGGATCGCCTCTGTCCGTTGTCCGAGCCCGAGTTGGGCCCGGGCGATGTTGCCCAGCGCCCTGGCCTCACTGATCGGCGCGTTCACGCCGCCGCGCATCACGGAGAGAGCCTGCTCGAAGAAGGGCAGCGCCTCCGCCGCCCGGTCGGCGATGACCAGGACGATGCCCAGCTGGTTGGCGACCGAGAGCCGCAGGTGCGGGTTGTCGTCCTCCCCCTGGAGCGCGAGGCTCTGGCGGAACGACAGCTCGGCCTGCTGGAACTCGCCCGCCAGGTGCTGGAGGTAGCCCAGGGCGAAGCGGATCCGGGCCATGGTCGCGGTGTCCTGCTGGGCCTGGGCGTTGTCGGCGGCCGCCTGCAGCGCCGCCCGGATCCGCCGGCCGTGCGAGGGATCCTCGACGATGGCCCGCAGCACGATGAAGAGGTCCACGGCAGGCCGCAGCAGCTCAAGCGGTTCGTGTACCGCCGTCTCCACGCTGCTCAGCACCAGGACCAGCTCGGAACGGAGCCAGTTCTGCGCGACCTCGGCGTCGTCCAGCCTGAGCCCGGCGGAGGCCTGGGCGTGCATCGGCTCCGGCAGCACGTCATGCGGCTCGATCACCTGCGCGGCGTTGCGCATGGTGGCGAGCAGCAGATCGAGCAGCCGCAGCCGGGCGGCCCGCCCGGTGGCGGCGTCGTCCAGCTTCTCGACCTGCCGTCGCGCGTACAGCCGCAGCAGATCGTGGTAGCGGTAGCGGCCCGGGGTGAAGCACTCCAGCATGTTGGCCTCGACCAGCGCCTCCGCCAGCGCCTCGGCGCGGTCCTCGTCGGTGCCGAGCAGGGCCGCGACGGCGGGGAGCGGCAGGTCGGGGGAGTCGACCAGCGAGAGCAGCCGGAAGGCGCGGGCCTCGTCCGCCTGCAACTGGCCGTAGCCGAGGCCGATGGTGGTCTCCACGGCCAGGTTGCCGAGCTGGAGCTCCTGCAGCCGACGCCGCTGATCCGCTAACCGTCTGGCCAGGTCCGAGACGCTCCAGCGCGGACGGCTCGCCAGTCGGGCCGCGGCGATCCGGACGGCCAGCGGCAGGAAGCCGCACGCGGTGACCACGGCCAGGGCCGCCTCCGGCTCGGCGGCCACCCGCTGCTCGCCCACGATCGCGGAGAACAGCGCCAGCGCCTCCTCCGGCGTCAGCTCCTCGACGTCCACCAGGTGCGCCCCGGGGATCTCGGCCAGCCGGGAGCGGCTGGTCACCAGGACGGCGTTGCCCGAGACGCCGGGGATGAGCGGCATCAACTGCCGGGCGTCCTTGGCGTTGTCCAGCAGGATCAGCATCCGCCGGTTCGCGAGCAGCGAGCGGTAGAGCACGGCTCGCTGCTCCAGCGAGTCCGGGGTCTCGGGCGCGCCCAGCGCGTACAGGAAGTCGCCGAGCACCACGGCCGGGTCGGCCGGAGAGTCGCCGGCGCCGCGCAGGTCCACGTACAACTGCCCGTCCGGGAAGTCCGACCTGAGGCCGTGGGCGACGTGGACCGCCAGGGTGGTCTTGCCGACTCCGCCGATCCCGGCGAGCGAGGTCACCACGACGGCCTGCCCGGAGCCGCCGCGCAGTACATCGCGGAGCTCGCCGACCAGCTTGTCGCGTCCGCTGAAGTCGGAGACGTCGGCGGGAAGTTGGGCGGGCGGCACGAATACGGCGGACTCGTCGGCCTCGATCGCGGGGGCGCTCACCTCGGCGGGGACCATCAGCGCGGGGTCGGCGGCGAGGATCCGGGAGTGCATGGCCGCCAGGCCGGCACCGGGCTCCACACCGAGTTCCTCGATCAGCAGCTTCCGGGTGTCCGCGTAGACACCGAGGGACTCCGCCTGCCGACCGCACCGGTACAGGGCGAGCATCAGCAGCTCGCGCAGCCGCTCGCGGAGCGGGTGCTCGGCCGAGAGCGCGCTGAGCTCACCGACGATCTCCGCGTGCAGGCCGATCTCCAGCGCCACCGTGCAGCGCTCCTCGGCGGCGGTGATCTGACGCGCGGCCAGCCGGTTGCGCTGTGCGTCGACATGCGGCCCGGGGATTCCGGCCAGCGGCCGGCCGCGCCAGAGCGTCAGTGCGGAGGCCAACAGCTGGTGCGCCAGTGGGAAGTCGCCCGCGGCCTTGGCTGTCGTAGCCTCCGCAATTTTTCTGTCAAACACGGACAGATCGAGAGATTCCGGTGGAATTTGCAGCGCGTATCCATCGCTCATCGAGACGAGGATCTCGGCCGGTTTCCGTACCACCCGATTGGGTTCAATGACGGCCCGCAGGCGTGACACGTAAGTGCGCAGTGCGGCTACGGCCTGTGGCGGCGGACGATCGCCCCAGAGGCCGTCGACCAGGTCCTCGGTGGTCACCGGTCGGCCGTGACCCAGCAACAGGGCCGTCAGTACGGCCTGCTGCTGGGGCGAACCAAGCGATAGCGCCTGGTCACCGCGCCATGCCTGGAGGGGGCCGAGCACCTGGAAGCGCAGCGCAGCAGAGTCCGGCCTCTCCCGCAGCTCCATACGTTCCCCCGAATGCCCGTGGTGGTTGATTGGGAATGCGACGTTCGGCGATCCGCCGCGAGGTGTCAGCTTATTGGCACACGCGCAAACATCGGAGAAGCGAACCCACCGAGGGGCGTTTATACGACATTTAACGATCCCTACGATACTGTCCCGGCGCCCCCACCAGCCCGGTCGGGTGCATGATCATCTGATGACCTGAAAGGCGGCCCCCCATGGCCGACAACGAGACCGTCACCGCCGCTCCGGTGGCGACGACACCTGTGGCCGAGGCCAACCCGGTCGAGCACACTCTGAACACCGTGGACCCGGCGCCGATCCTGAACGTCCTGCAGGCCGCGCAGACCGAGCAGCCGGCGGGTGAGCCGGTCGCCGCGCCCGCCCAGCCGAAGCCGGGCAAGGACTTCGAGCCGCTCGGCAACCTCGGCAACTGCCCCTGATCGCGGACAGAGCCGAGAGCGCCCCGTACCACCGGCCGGTGGCACGGGGCGCTCGGCGTTCCGGCTACTGCGCCGAGCGGACCCGCAGGTTGGTGATTAGCGGGCCGTCGGTGACCTCGGCGAAGAAGTCGTTGCCCTTGTCGTCGACGACGATGAAGGCCGGGAAGTCCTCGACCTCGATGCGCCAGACGGCCTCCATGCCGAGCTCGGGGTACTCCAGGACCTCGACCTTCTTGATGCAGTCCTGGGCGAGGCGGGCCGCGGGGCCGCCGATCGAGCCCAGGTAGAAGCCGCCGTGCTTGTCACAGGCCTGGGTGACCTGCTTGGAGCGGTTGCCCTTGGCGAGCATGACCATCGAGCCGCCGGCCGCCTGGAACTGGTCGACGTAGGAGTCCATCCGGCCGGCCGTGGTCGGGCCGAAGGAGCCGGAGGCGTAACCCTCGGGGGTCTTGGCGGGGCCGGCGTAGTAGACCGGGTGGTCCTTCATGTACTGGGGCATGCCCTCGCCCGCGTCCAGCCGCTCCTTGATCTTGGCGTGCGCGATGTCGCGGGCCACCACCAGGGTGCCGCTGAGCGAAAGCCGGGTCTTGACGGGGTACTTGGACAGCTGGGCCCGGATCTCGGACATCGGCCGGTTCAGGTCGACCCGCACGACCTCGTCGTCCAGGTGCTCGTCGGTGGTGTCCGGCAGGTACTTGGCCGGGTCGGTCTCCAGCTGCTCCAGGAAGACGCCCTCAGCGGTGATCTTGCCCAGCGCCTGGCGGTCCGCCGAGCAGGAGACGGCCATCGCGACGGGCAGCGAGGCGCCGTGCCGGGGCAGGCGGATCACGCGGACGTCGTGGCAGAAGTACTTGCCGCCGAACTGGGCGCCGATGCCGATCTTCTGGGTCAGCTCGAAGACCTTCTGCTCCAGCTCCAGGTCGCGGAAGCCGTGGCCGGTCTTCGCGTCGCCGCCGGTCGGCAGGTTGTCCAGGTAGTGCGCCGAGGCGTACTTGGCGGTCTTCAGCGCGAACTCCGCGCTGGTGCCGCCGACCACGATCGCCAGGTGGTACGGCGGGCACGCGGCGGTACCCAGCGAGCGGATCTTCTGCTCCAGGAAGGAGAGCATCGACGACTCGTTGAGGATCGCCTTGGTCTCCTGGTACAGGTACGACTTGTTGGCGCTGCCGCCGCCCTTGGCCATGAAGAGGAACTTGTACGCGTCGCCGTCGGTCGCGTAGAGCTCGATCTGGGCGGGCAGGTTGTTGCCGGTGTTCTTCTCGTCCCACATGGTGACCGGGGCCATCTGGGAGTACCGCAGGTTCAGCCTGGTGTACGCGTCGTACACGCCGCGCGCGATCGCGGACTCGTCGGAGCCGGCCGTCAGCACGTTCTGGCCGCGCTTGCCCATGACGATCGCGGTACCGGTGTCCTGGCACATCGGCAGGATGCCGCCGGCCGAGATGTTGACGTTCTTCAGCAGGTCCAGCGCGACGAAGCGGTCGTTGGGGCTGGCCTCCGGGTCGTCCAGGATGCGGCGCAGCTGGGCGAGGTGGGCGGGGCGCAGGTAGTGCGAGATGTCGTGCATCGCCTCGGCGGTGAGCAGCCGCAGGGCCTCCGGCTCGACCTGCAGGAAGGTGCGGCCCCCGGCCTCGAAGGTGCTGACGCCCTCGGAGGTCAGCTTGCGGTAGGGGGTGGTGTCCGCTCCGAGCGGGAGGAGATCGGAGTATTCGAACTCTGGCGTGGGAGCCATGGGGGAGGTCCTTAACTGATTCGGCTGCGACGACGAAGCATCCTCAAGGGTAGGCGCCGGGGCGGGAACGGGTGCGGGCGGGTGAACCTGCGTGACGGGGGTCACGGCCGATCGCCCCGGGCCGCGCCGAACCGGCGTTCGGCCCGGGCCGCGATGGCTAGGCTTGGCCCGTGGACAACTCGCCGTCGCCGCAGGACAAGCCGCAGGACCAGCCGTCGCCGCAGGACGGCCAGGACCGGCCGCCCGTCTCCATGACCAAGCCCGAGCAGACTCCGGTGCCCCGCCCGGCCGCACAGCCCGCCCCCGCCCCGCCCCGCTACGACACCGCACCCGTCTCCGAGGCCGAGATGCGGGCCTCGGACGCCGACCGCGAGCGGATCGCCGAACTGCTGCGCGACGCGTACGCGGAGGGCCGGCTCACGATGGAGGAGCACTCCGAGCGGATCGAGTCGGCGTACGCGGCGAAGACGCTCGGCGATCTCGTACCGCTGACCCGGGACCTGCCCGCGCACCGGCCGATCTCGGTGGAGAAGCCGCCGCTGCCGCAGCCGGAGTCCGAGCCGGCGCCGGCGCCGAGGATGCCGGCCCGTCAGGAGGCGCCGAGCCTGGTGGCGGTCTTCGGCGGGACGGAGCGCAAGGGGCGCTGGCGGGTCGGGCCGCACCTGCGCGCGGTGGCGGTGTTCGGCGGGGTGGAACTCGACCTCACGGACGCGGTGTTCGAGGCGCCCGAGGTGGTCATCGAGGTGACCGCGATCTTCGGCGGGGTGGAGATCCGGGTACCGGAGAACGTGAGCCTGCACGGCGGTGGCGTCGGCATCTTCGGCGGTTTCTCGGTCCGGGAGCAGACGGCGGCGGACCCGTACGCCCCGGTGGTCCGGGTGAAGGGCGCCGCGGTGTTCGGCGGTTGCGAGGCCAGGCCGCGCCGGGGCAAGAAGCTGCGCGAGTGGGCGCGCAGGCAGCTCGACCGCTGACCGCCCCGGGTGCCGGCCGCCCCCGGTCGCAGCACCCTTGCCCCATAGGGCGGTTGGACCCCCGGGCGTCACCCGGGTCCTCAACCTGCGCACCGGCCCGGACAGTTGCCCATGTCCGGGCCGGTGCTGCCATGTCCGGGCCGGTACCGCCGGGCCGGGGTGCGGGCAACTGGCCGTCCGGCACTCGCCCTTGGGTCGAGTGCAGTCCGTAGTCGGTCGGGTGCGGTGTGCATGAATCGGGATACCGCGGGGTAGTTCCTCCCGCACATCGTTTCTTGTACGGCTGTGACCCCGGAGACGGCAGAAGCCGAACCGGCCGAGGCCCGACGGGGTGAGCACGGGGCAGCCGGGCAGTGACGAGCCTTCCCCCGAGTCTCGAAACCTCGTAGGAGTAAGCCGTGCTGCATCCGATCGAGTCCAGCGCCCGTACCACCGTCATGATGGCGGGACGGCCCAGTCCCGCCGGCCTGCTCGGAGCCGGGACGCAGCAGCTCGACCGCCCCGAGGACAGCCCCTGGCACACCGGTGCGGCCTGCCGCCGCGACGAGGCCGCACTGTTCTTCGCACCCTCGAAGGAGCCCACCGCCGCCCGGCTCTCCAGGGAGGAGCAGGCCAAGCAGGTCTGCGCCCGCTGCCCGGTGCTGCTGGAGTGCCGGGAGCACGCGCTGGTCCAGCCGGAGCCGTACGGGGTGTGGGGCGGGCTGACCGCGGCCGAGCGGCGGGTGGTGCTGGCCCGGCGGCGGCGCCGCGACGGAGAGCTGCGGGACACCCACCGGGTGGGCGAGCAGCGGCGGATAGCGGGGTGACGGCCGGTGGGCCCCGGGAGACTCTCCCGGGGCCCACCGGCCGTTGCGCCGTCCGCAGGTCGCCGTCGACCCGCGTCCCGGCTGTCGTCAGTTGGCGCGGTCGAAGTCGATCGCGCTGTAGGCCCGCAGCTTCGACAGCTTGTGGACCGAGTCGATCTGGCGGATCGTGCCGCTCTTCGAGCGCATCACCAGCGAGCTGGTGGTGGCGGTCTCCTGGCGGTAGTGGACACCGCGCAGCAGTTCGCCGTCGGTGATGCCGGTGGCGACGAAGAACACGTTCTCGCCGCTGACCAGGTCGTCGGTGCTGAGCACGCGGTCGAGGTCGTGGCCCGCGTCCAGGGCCTTCTGCCGCTCGGCGTCGTCCTTCGGCCACAGCCGGCCCTGGATGACGCCGCCCATGCACTTCATCGCGCAGGCCGCGATGATGCCCTCGGGGGTGCCGCCGACGCCCATCAGCAGGTCGATGCCGGTGCCCTCGCGGGCGGCCATGATGGCGCCGGCCACGTCGCCGTCCGAGATGAACTTGATCCGGGCGCCGGCCTCGCGGATCTCCCGGACCAGGCCGTCGTGGCGGGGGCGGTCCAGGACGACCACGGTGACGTCCTCGACGGCGCTGCCCTTGGCCTTGGCCACCCGGCGGATGTTGACGGCGGGCGGGGCGGTGATGTCGACGAAGTCGGCGGCCTCGGGGCCGGCCACCAGCTTGTCCATGTAGAAGACCGCGCTGGGGTCGAACATGGTGCCGCGGTCCGCCACCGCCAGCACCGCCACCGCGTTGTTCATGCCCTTGGCGGTCAGGGTGGTGCCGTCCACCGGGTCCACCGCGACGTCGCACTCGGCGCCGGTGCCGTCGCCGACCCGCTCGCCGTTGTAGAGCATCGGGGCTTCGTCCTTCTCGCCCTCGCCGATGACGACCACGCCGTTCATCGAGACGGTGGAGACGAGAGTGCGCATGGCCTTCACGGCCGCGCCGTCGGCGCCGTTCTTGTCGCCTCGCCCGACCCAGCGGCCGGCTGCCATCGCGGCCGCCTCGGTGACCCGGACGAGTTCGAGGGCGAGGTTCCGATCAGGAGCCTCGGGTGCAACCTCAAGGGATCGGGGAAGGTTGTGCGAGTGGGCGGTCATCGTCGTTACCTCTCTGTACGCGACGGCCAGTGAGCGCCCGACTACTGCCCGGTCGAACGCCGTGGTGAGGGTGTTGCGATCGTATCTGGCTATGGAATGACTGTCTGTGGCGCCTACCGCTGTCACCTGCGATTCTGGGCTGATTTGAGTTGTTTCGGCCCATGGCGTGGACCCCGGGTGCAGGGGGTGGGACCCCGATGGGTCACCATGAGGGGGTGGCAGGCAACAGCAGCATGAAGGGCCGGCAGACGGTACGGGACATGGTCCTGTCGATGGCGGCTATCGGTGTCGTGGTCGCGGTGGGATACCTGTTCCTCCCGCACGGCGGTGGTGACGGCGTGCACGTCGTGGACTACCGCTCCTCGCTCGCCTCGGCGAAGCGCGCCGCTCCGTACCCGCTGCTGGGGCCCGACGGCCTCTCCGACAAGTGGCGGGCCACCTCGGTGCAGTACAGCCAGGACGCCAAGGGCAACGCCGTCTGGCACCTGGGCTTCGTCACCCCGGCCGGTGACTACGCGGCCATCGAGCAGAGCAACGGCACCCGGGACCAGGTCATCGAGGACGCCGTGGCCGGCGCCAAGCCGGACGGCAGCGCCTCGGTCGACGGCAAGCAGTGGGAGCGCTACCAGGGCAGCCGCTACCGCGGTCTGACCGTGCAGACCGGCAGCGCGACCACGGTGGTCACCGGAAGTGCCTCGTACCAGGAGCTCTCCGAGCTCGCCCAGTCGCTGAAGTAGGTCCGCACGGGCACAGCACGAAGTCCCCCGGCTCCGAGAGCCGGGGGACTTCGTGCTGTGCGGACCGGGGGCGTCAGACGGTGGTGACGACCTGGTCGTACTCCAGGCGCGGGCTGCGCGGGAACCAGGCGTTCTCGCCCGGCTTGCCGATGTTGACGACGGCCAGCACCGAGTGGTCGCCCTCGGGGAAGAACTCCTTGTTGACGGCCTCGGCGTCGTAGCCGGTCATCGGGCCGGCGGCCAGGCCGGCGGCGCGGACGCCGATGATGAAGTACGCGGCCTGCAGGGCACCGTTCAGGGTGGCGGAGGACTCGCGGGCCGAGCGCTCCGAGAAGAAGACGTCCTTGGCCTGCGGGAAGTGCGGGAACAGGGTCGGCAGCTCCTCGTGGAACTCGTTGTCCTGGGCCAGGATCGCGACCAGCGGGGCGGCGGCGGTCTTCGCCTGGTTGCCCTCGGCCAGGTGCTGCACCAGGCGCTGGCGGCCCTCGGGGGTGCGGACCAGGACGATGCGCAGCGGCGACTGGTTGAACGCCGTCGGGCCGTACTTGACCAGGTCGTAGATCGCCTGGACCTGCTCGTCGGTGACCGGCTCGTCGGTGAACGTGTTCGCGGTGCGGGCCTCGCGGAAGAGCAGGTCCTGGGCGGCGGCGTCGAGGACCAGGGCGTCGTTGGCTGCGGTAGTCATGCTTCTACACCTTTTGCTGGAGACGAATGCGTCGGGGCGGCAGCATCGCCGCTCGGCTGGTCCAACGGTATGTGAATGTTCAACTATTCCGCAAGGTGACAGAGATCCCGGTCACGTTCGCGCGGGATTCACGCCTGCGCGCCGTCGGCGCCCTCCTCCTCGGCCGCCAGGGCCGCGTCCAGTCGCGCCCGCGCGCCGTCCAGCCAGCGCTGGCAGACCTTCGCCAGCTGCTCGCCGCGCTCCCAGAGCGCCAGCGACTCCTCCAGCGGGACGCCACCCGCCTCCAGTCGCCGGACCACCTCCAGCAGCGCGTCCCTGGCCTGCTCGTAACCCAGGGCGTCGTCGCCGTTCCCCTGGCCTGCCACCTGCTCATCTGCCATGCGGCCCAGCCTAGGTGCTGCCCGTGACAGCGGGCGGGCCTTCGGGGTGCGGAGGGTTGTGCGGCCTGATTCGCAGCCGCCCGGCCCCTCCCCGGCAGTCGCGCAGGCATGGTCCGGGCGCGTGGTTCCCCGCATCCGGGGTGTCGCCCCGCAAGGCGGGTGGAGGGGCCGCGGTTATGCGGAGGCTTCCCCGACGGTGACCTCGAAGGCGCCCTCGGCGACCCTGGCGTGCAGCTGCTCCCCGGTCGAGACCTGGGCCGGGTCGGTGACCACGTGTCCGTCCGCCCGCTGCAGCACGGCGTACCCGCGCTCCAGTGTGGCGAGCGGCGAGAGCGCCACCACCCGCGCCAGGGTGTGCCCGAGATCCGACTCCGCCGCGTCCAGCCGGTGCCCGAGGCAGCGCCGGGCCCGCTCCAGCAGTGCGGCCACCTCGTCGGCGGGGCCGTCCACCAGTCGGTGCGGAGCGGCGAGTGCCGGCCGGCTGCGCACGCTCGCCAGCCCGGCCAGCTCCCGTTCGACCCGTCCGACCACGTGCCGCCGGGCCCGGTCCCGCAGCTGTCGCACCTTGGCCAGCTCCTCCCCGACGTCCGGCACGACCCGCTTCGCGGCGTCCGTCGGCGTCGAGGCCCGCAGGTCGGCGACCCAGTCGAGCAACGGCTGGTCCGGTTCGTGCCCGATCGCGCTGACCACCGGTGTCCGGGCGGCGGCCACCGTCCGCACCAACTCCTCGTCGGAGAACGGCAGCAGGTCCTCGACGCTGCCGCCGCCCCGGGCCACGATGATCACATCCACGTCCGGGTGTTCGTCCAACTCGCCTACCGCGGCCGACACTTGGGCAGCCGCGCTGACCCCCTGCACCAGTGCGTTCCGGACCTCGAAGCGCACGGCGGGCCAGCGGCGCCGGGCGTTCTCCAGGACGTCCCGCTCGGCGGCCGAACCGCGGCCGGTCACCAGGCCGATGCGCTGCGGCAGGAAGGGCAGCGGCCGCTTTCGCTCCGCCGCGAACAGACCCTCGGCCGCGAGCCGCCGCTTCAGGTGCTCCAGTCTGGCGAGCAGCTCGCCCAGCCCCACCAGCCGGATCTCGGAGGCCCGCAGCGAGAGCGTGCCGCGCGCCAGGTACCACTCGGGCTTGGCGAGCAGGATGATCCGCGAGCCCTCCTGGACGTCCTCGGCCACCCGGTCGAAGACCGACCGGAAGCACGTCACGGTCAGCGAGACGTCCCGCTCCGGGTCACGCAGCGTCAGGAACACCACACCGGCGCCCGGACGCCGGCTCAGCTGGGTGATCTGCCCTTCGACCCACACCTCGCCCAGCCGGTCGATCCAGCCCCCGATCAGCGCGGAGACCTTGCCGACCGGGATGGGTGCCTCGGGTGAGCTGGTGTTGGCCATGCGTACGAGGCTATCCCCGGCAGCCGACAGCGGGCCGGAATCCGGGCAACGGGGCAGCCGGCGGCGAGGACCGCCGGGCATCCCGGCGCCCGGCGGCGGAGCGGCCCGGGCGGCGGCCGACGCCGCACACTACTGACGGCGCCCGACGGCGGCCCCCTGGGTGACCAGCACCAGCAGCCCCACCAGCAGCCACAGCCCGCCCACCACCTGCGCGGCGTGCGAGGCCTCGACCAGCACCGCGACGATCACCACGATCCCCAGCACCGGGACCACCACGTGCCGCAGCCAGTGGTGCGAGTGGTGGCGGACCGCGTACCAGCCGAGCACCGAGGCGTGCAGCAGTACGAAGGCGGTGAGCGCGCCGACGTTGACCACCGAGGTCAGCTGGTCGAGCCCGTCGGCCCGGCGGGCCGCCCAGACCGCCGCGACCAGGGTGACCACCGCCGCCGTCAGCAGTGCCCGGCGCGGTACCGCCGACCCGGGGTCCACCGCCGCGAGCGCCCTCGGCAGCCGCCCTTCCCGGCCCATCGCGAACAGCAGCCGCCCGGCCGCCGCCTGCCCGGCCAGCGCCGCGAACGCCGCCCCGACCGCCTTGCTCAGCGCCACCAGGGTCTGCAGCCAGTGCCCGATCGAGGCGTCCACCGTCCGGTAGAACGCCGGGCCCTGCGCCGCCGGGTCCTGGGCCAGCTGCTCCGGGGTGAGCGGCTCCAGCAGCGCGGCCAGATAGGTCTGCACCACGAACAGCAGCCCGGCCAGCGCCAGGCACCACAGCACCGCCCTGGCCACCGCGGCCGAGGCCCCGACCGCCTCCTCCACGAACGAGGCGATCGCGTCGAAGCCCAGGTACGACAGCACCGCGACCGAAACCGCCGAGAGCACCGCCGCCGGTGAGAACCCGGTGACGGAGGCCAGCGGTGACCACCAGTCCCGGTGCGCTCCGTCGCGGACCAGTACCACCACCGCCGAGACCGCGAAGACCGCCAGTACCGCGACCTCCATCGCCAGCACCGCGAAGCCGACGGAGGCCGCCGTCCGCACCCCGGCCAGGTTCAGGCCGGTGGTGAGCAGCACCGCCAGCACCGTCCACACCCAGCGCGGCACCTCGGGGACCAGCGAGTTCAGCGCGATCCCCGAGAACAGGTACGCCACCGCGGGGATCAGCAGGTAGTCCAGCATCGCCATCCACCCGGCGACGAACCCCGCCCCCTCGCCCAGGGCCGCCCGGGCGTACGCGAACACCGAACCCGCCAGGGGTACCGCGCGCACCATCTGCGCGTACGAGAAGGCGGTGAACCCCATCGCCACGGTGGCCACCAGGTACACCGAGGCGAGGGCGCCGTCGCTCTTGGCGTCCAGCACCCCGAACACCCCGACCGGGGCCATCGGGGCGATGAACAGCAGCCCGTAGACCATCAGATCGCGCACACCGAGGCTGCGGCGCAGCCGGCCCGGCTCCACTCGCTCGTTCATCCCCCTCATTCCAGCACCGCGGGCCCCCTCGGCGGCGCAGGGCACGCGCGCCGTGGCGCCGCTGTCGCGGTCCGGACGGGGGAGGGCGGCCCTTACCATGGGACCCATGTCCAACACTGCTCAGCGCCGCGTCCTGCTCGCCGCCCCCCGGGGTTACTGCGCGGGCGTCGACCGCGCCGTGATCGCCGTGGAGAAGGCCCTTGAGCAGTACGGGGCGCCGATCTACGTCCGCAAGCAGATCGTGCACAACAAGTACGTCGTGCAGACCCTGGAGAAGCAGGGCGCGATCTTCGTCGACGAGACGGAGGAGGTGCCCGAGGGCTCGATCGTGGTCTTCTCGGCGCACGGTGTCGCCCCCTCGGTGCACGACGAGGCGAAGGCCGGCAAGCTCGCCACCGTCGACGCCACCTGCCCCCTGGTGACCAAGGTCCACAAGGAGGCCGTCCGGTTCGCGAACGAGGGCTACGACATCCTGCTGGTCGGCCATGAGGGCCACGAGGAGGTCATCGGCACGATGGGCGAGGCCCCGGACCGGATCCACCTGGTGGACGGTGCCGAGGACGTGGCCGAGGTGCAGGTCCGCGACGAGTCCAAGGTCGTCTGGCTGTCCCAGACCACCCTCTCCGTGGACGAGACCATGGCCACCGTCGGCGAGCTGAAGAAGCGCTTCCCGCTGCTGGTCAGCCCGCCCAGCGACGACATCTGCTACGCCACCCAGAACCGCCAGGTCGCGGTCAAGCAGCTGGCTCCCGAAACCGACCTGCTGATCGTGGTCGGCTCCAAGAACTCCTCCAACTCCGTCCGCCTGGTCGAGGTCGGCCTGGAGTACGGCGCCAAGGCGGCGCACCTGGTCGACTTCGCCGAGGAGATCGACGAGGCCTGGCTGGAGGGCGTCACCACGGTCGGCCTGACCAGCGGCGCCTCGGTGCCGGAGATCCTGGTCGAGGGCGTGCTGGCCTTCCTCGCCGAGCGCGGCTTCGCCGATGTGGAGATCGTCAAGACCGCCGAGGAGCACCTGATCTTCTCGCTGCCCAAGGAGCTGCGCCGCGACCTGCGCGCCGAGGCCGCCGGGAAGCTCTGAGCACCACCGCGACGCCCGGGACCCGAGGGGCTCCCGGGCGTCGCCGTGTCCGGGCCCGGGTATCAGCAGGCGGGTGCCACCGGGCACCCGTACGTTTGTGCACAGGCTGTGGATGACGGAGGGCAGTGGCCATGACGACGGTATTCGGCGTGGACATCGGCGGCTCGGGCATCAAGGGCGCGCCCGTCGACCTGGAGAGGGGCGAGCTCACCGAGGAGCGGTACAAGGTCCTCACCCCGCATCCGGCTTCGCCCGAGGCCGTGGCCGACGCGGTCTGCGAGGTGGTCCGGCACTTCGGCCACCAGGGCCCGGTCGGGCTCACCTTCCCCGGCGTGGTGGTCGACGGGCGCACCCGTACGGCGGCCAACGTCGCCAAGGACTGGATCGGCCGGGATGCCCAGGGTCTGTTCCGGCAGACGCTGGGCCTGCCCGCCACCGTGCTCAACGACGCCGACGCGGCGGGGCTCGCCGAGATCACCTACGGCGCCGGACGTGACCAGGACGGCGTGGTGCTCGTCCTCACCTTCGGTACCGGCATCGGCAGCGGCCTCTTCGTGGACGGCGTCCTCGTCCCCAACACCGAGCTCGGCCACCTGGAGCTGCGCGGCAAGGACGCCGAGCGCCGGGCCTCCTCGGCGGCCAAGGAGCGCCATGAGCTCAGCTGGTCCGAGTGGGCCGTCCGGGTGGACGAGTACCTCGACCTGGTGGACCGGCTCTTCGCACCCCGGCTGATCGTCATCGGCGGCGGGGTCAGCCGCAAGCACGACAAGTTCCTGCCGCTGCTGAAGGAGCGCGAGGCGAGAGTCGTACCGGCCCGCCTGCGCAACGACGCCGGCATCGTCGGCGCCGCCATGGCCGCCGCCAAGTCCGGCTGAGCGCATACGCGGGCCCGCGCGGCAGGCGCCGCACCCGGCGTGGCGGCTTCCGCCGAACCCGTACGTGTCCGAGGGATCCCGTTCAGCCGGTCGAACGGTTGCGCCGGAGGCGGCGCTGGGCGACGAACCGGGCCGCCACGATCATCCCGGCCAGACCGGTGCCGCCGAACAGCCATTCCGCCCGGACCGCCAGGCCGCTCGCCAGCGCCACCACCTGCCCGATCACCCCGGGCGCGGCGGGCGGACCGAAGAGCAGCAGCGCGGCGGCGAACGCGATCGGCCCGCTGATCGGCGCGGCGGCCAGGTCCGCGAACCGCACCCGTACGGCCAGCTGGAAGCAGACCACCAGGTAGCCCAGTCCGAACAGCACCCCGAGTCCGTCGAACAGCATCCGGTCAGCCGCCGCCGCCAGCACCGTCCCGGCCAGCGCCAGGACGCCGGTGCCGACGGCGGTGAGCCGGGCCGGCCGCCCGCTGCGCGGGCGTTCCCGGGCGCCGAGCTGAAGCGGCAGGCGCAGCCGGGACTTCGGCGGCGCGGGACGGACCCCGGAGGCCGTGCGCGGCCTGGCCGGCTGGCGGACCCGGGACTCGGGGGGCGTGGTGGGCCCCGGTACGGCGGCCTCGGCGGCGGTACCGGCTGGCGGTCGCCGTCTGGGCCCGGGCGGCTGGGTACGGATGCTCTGCTCCACCCACCCAACGTACGGTCCGATCATCGCCACACTGTGTAATGGCCGCGTTTGCCCCTCCCCCGTGTCCCGAACCGCGAGTAGTCTCGGGGCGATCTCCGGACCGGACCCTCCGGGTGCGATCTTTCGAAGTGACCAGGGGGAGAGCATGTCCGTCACCGAGCCGGCCTTCTCGTTCGAGCGGCTGCACCACGTCCAGCTGGACATTCCGGCGGGCGGCGAGGACCTCTGCCGCGAGTTCTGGGCCGGGGTGCTCGGGATGGCCGAGGTGGAGAAGCCGCCGGTGCTGGCGGCGCGCGGCGGCTGCTGGTTCCGCGGCGGCGGCCTTGAGGTGCACCTCGGTGTGGTGGCCGAGTTCGCCCCGTCCCGCAAGGGGCACCCGGGCATCCTGGTCCGTTCGCTGGACGAGCTGGCCGCCCGACTGGAGGCGCACGGCCACCCGGTGGTCTGGGACGACAACTTCCCCGGCTACCGGCGGTTCCACTCCGCCGACGGGCTGGGCAACCGGCTGGAGTTCCTGGAGCCGGCCCTTCCCACCGCCGGGGTCTGAGCCCGGACCCCGTTCGATCCCGGACCCCGTTCGGCTGGCCCTTAGACTGGGGGATCGGCCCCTACGGTGCCATTCCACTCCTCCAAGCCCACGGGACTGCGCTTCATGTCGCTCACGATCGGAATCGTCGGCCTGCCCAACGTCGGCAAGTCGACTCTTTTCAACGCCCTGACCAAGAACGACGTGCTGGCGGCCAACTACCCGTTCGCCACCATCGAGCCCAACGTGGGCGTCGTCGGCGTCCCGGACGTCCGGCTGGCCAAGCTCGCCGAGATCTTCGGCTCGCAGCGGATCCTCCCGGCCACCGTGGACTTCGTGGACATCGCGGGCATCGTGCGCGGCGCCAGCGAGGGCGAGGGCCTGGGCAACAAGTTCCTCGCCAACATCCGTGAGGCGAACGCCATCTGCCAGGTCGTCCGTGCCTTCACCGACCCGGACGTGGTGCACGTGGACGGCAAGGTCTCGCCCAAGGACGACATCGAGACCATCCACACCGAGCTGATCCTCGCCGACCTGCAGACCATCGAGAAGGTGCTGCCGCGGCTGCAGAAGGAGGCCCGGCTCAAGAAGGACACCGCGCCGGTGCTCGCCGCCGCCGAGGCGGCCCAGGCGGTGCTGGAGAGCGGCAAGACCCTCTTCGAGGCCGGGTTCGACACCACCCCGATCCGCGACCTCCACCTGCTGACCGCCAAGCCCTTCCTCTACGTCTTCAACGTGGACGAGGAGGAGCTGGCCGACGAGGACTTCAAGAACGCCCAGCGCGAGCTGGTCGCCCCGGCCGAGGCGATCTTCCTCAACGCCAAGATCGAGTCCGAGCTGATCGAGCTGGACGACGCCGAGGCCCTCGAGCTCCTCCAGTCCATGGGCCAGGAGGAGCCGGGTCTCGCCACCCTGGCCCGGGTCGGCTTCGACACCCTCGGCCTGCAGACCTACCTGACCGCCGGCCCCAAGGAAACCCGCGCCTGGACCATCAAGAAGGGCGCCACCGCCCCCGAGGCGGCCGGTGTGATCCACACCGACTTCCAGAAGGGCTTCATCAAGGCCGAGGTCATCTCCTTCGACGACCTGGTCGAGACCGGCTCCATCGCCGAGGCCCGCTCCAAGGGCAAGGCCCGGATCGAGGGCAAGGAGTACATCATGCAGGACGGCGACGTCGTGGAGTTCCGCTTTAACGTGTGACGTGCCGGGAGGGCGCTGCTCGGTCGCCGGAGCGGGCCGAGCAGCGCCCTGGTTGATGCCGCCGTGTCACGGTCGGCGGCTCACGTCGTCAGGTCAACTCTCGTAGTGGTAGCGGCATTGGGCGATGAGGACCGAGTCGTCGGTGGCTTTGTAGATGAGGCGGTGCTCGTCATTGATTCGACGCGACCAGTAGCCCTGGAACCCGTGCTTGAGCGGTTCGGGCTTTCCGATCCCCTCGTTGCCATTGCGTGCCACGTCGGCGATGAGCGTGTTGATCCGCTTGAGGATCTTGCGGTCCTGGAGTTGCCACCACAGGTAGTCCTCCCAGGCCCGGGAGGCGAAGACGATCTTCACTCGGGATTCGCCAGCTCCCGTGCGGTCCCGCCACCGCTCTCCAGCTCCTCGATGGAGGCCAGGAGGCGGCGCGCGTTCGCGGGGCTGCGCAGCAGGTAGGCGGTCTCTTTCAGGGACTGGTAGTCCTCCAGCGAGACGATCACCACCGGCTCGCGTCCGGCGCGAGTGATCACTATCTCCTCGCGGTCGTCCGTGACCGCGTTGAGCACTTCGGCGTACCGTGCGCGTGACTCCGAGTAGGTCATGGTCTTCATGGCTCGGCTCCTCCGGTAGGTACAAGAAACTGTACGTCTGTGTCCAGGTGGCGACAAGTCAGTCTGCAGACAGTCCTGGACGAAGTAACACCACGTTGCGGACCTGGCGACTGTGCAGGCCGGATGGGGTCGACTCGTTCAGGAGCCGATCCCGTCGCCATGCCCGTGCCGGATCGGTGCCGGATGTCCCGATGCGGAGGTCAGGTGCCGTAGACCGTGGAGCGGTGTCCGATGTGCACGACCCACACCACCAGTTCCCCGTTGTCGATCGTGTAGATGACGCGGTAGTCGCCCACTCGTAGGCGACGCCGTTCGGGTTGCGACACGAGTGCGGTGGTGCTGAAGCCGAGTGGATTGCTTTCCAGCTCGGTCAGCTTGGCCAGGATGCGGAGTGCCATGTCGCGGGGGATCTTCCGCAGCTCGGCCTGAGCCTCCGGTCGGAAGACGGTGCGGTACTCACTCACTGCGGGCCAGAGTCTCCCTCATGATGTCCTCGATGGGGATGCCGGCCGAGGGATTCGCCATGCGCTCGTCGATGATCCGGTTGATCTCGCGTTCTTCCCATTCCTGGTACTTGCGGAGCACCTCGATGGATACGACGGCGGCGACCTGCTTGCCACGGCGCGTGATCACGGTGGGGACGTCGTCGCGGTCGGCCCGCTCCACGACCTCGGCGAGATGCGCGCGGACATCGCGGATGGACTCTATGGGTAGCGGCTGCGTCATGTACTCAAGGGTACCGAGTGTTCCAGGTGTACACAATGGGCTCTCCGGCTCACCTGCGCCGGATGGCCCGCCTCTGTGCTGGATCCGATCTCCCGGGCCGGCGTCTGTGCAGGTGGGAGCGGTGTGTCCAAGAATCCGCCGCAAAGTCCGATCCGGCGCGCTCAGCCCGAGGGGCCCCGGTCCGGTCGGACCTGGGCCCCTCGGTGTCGCCGGTGTGCCTCAGCGCACGTGGACGAGCTTGACCTCCGTGGTGCGGTCGGTGAACGGACGGTCGCCCGGCACGCCGTCGTAGCCGTAGAGCACCCCGCGGAACTGCAGGGTGCCGCGGTGGGCGGCCCTGATCTTCACGTCGACCGTGGCGTCGTGCAGCGGGAGCGTGGTCAGGCGACCGCACTTGACGGTGCGCCAGGCGCCCGACTTGCCGAAGCGTTCCTGCACGCAGAGCCTGGCGTCGGTGGCCCCGTCATCGTCGGCCCGCCCCTTGATGTGGATGACCTGGCCGACGCTCACCTTGCCGGGCACGCTGAGTTCAGCGGAGCCCTTGGCGACCGCGGGTGTCACCGCGACCGCGACCGTGGCCATGCCCATGGCGCCGACCGCGGCGGCACGTGTCACGCCCCGCTTCAGACCGTTCTTCATCGACTCTCCCCCTGGTGGTCCGAACAGTTCGAGTGACGAGCACGCCACATCGCGCGCCACCCTGGCAAACGCGGCCGCTAGAAGCCGGTGTCGTAGGTGTAGAACTTGGTGTGGTCGAGCAGGTCGGCCGGGGTCACGTTGTTCCACGGCTTCATGGTCTCGTTGAGGTCGACCACATCGGGAGTGTTGCCGGTCGGCAGGTAGCTCCGGTCCGGGTGGCGGGACTGCCACTCGGCCCACAGCTTGTCGATGAAACAGTGGTGCAGCCAGAAGGCCGGGTCGTTGGGGGACATGCCGGTGGCCATGTGGCCGCCGATCCAGACGTGCACCCGGTTGTGCAGGTTGACGCCGCGCCAGCCTTCGAGGTGGTTGCGGAAGCCGTCGGAAGAGCTGTTCCACGGGGCCATGTCGTAGGTGGCCATGGCGAGTACGGACTCCGCCTCGGCCTTGGTCGGCAGTGCGGCGACGGCGCCGCCGAGGCTGCGACGCAGGTAGTTGCGGCTGTCCGGGCGCACCGTGAGGGTCCACTTGCCGCCGCTGTAGGCGAACGGCCCGGTGGTGACCTGGCCGTCGCTGCTGCGGCCGTTGCCGCCGAGGAAGTCCGGGCCCCAGATCGACGAGGTGGCGGTGCGGTCGGCCGTCCAGTCCCAGTAGGGCAGGGTGACGGCCGGGTTGATGCTCTGCAGGTCCTGCTCGAACTGGAGCAGGAACTTGCGGTGCCAGGGCAGGAAGGAGGGCGAGCGGTGCCCGGTCCGTTCGCCGTTGTCGGTGTCGCTGATGATGAAGGTGTTGTGGATGCTGACGTAGGAGTCGTAGCGTCCCTGGCGCTTGAGCTCCAGGAGGGCGTCGACGAAGTCGCGCTTCTCCTTGGCCGTCAGGGTCGCCTGGTTCTTGCGCACTGCCATGGAAGTTCCTCTTGGGTGGGTGCGGTCAGGGTCCGGTCGGTGGCTCTACCGCTCAGGTGAGCGGGAGCAGTTCGGCGCCCTGGAGGTCGACCACGGCGGCGCGGGCGAGTGAGCGCGGCGTGGCGTGGGTCTGGTAGTGGTTCACCACGCTGATCCAGGTGCCGTCGGCGTTCTGCATGACGTGCAGCTCCGCGCCGTCGACCAGGACCTGGTAGCCGCCGTGGTGGGCGGCGTGGCCGGTGGCGATCAGCCGGCCCTGGATCCGGCGGCCCTGGTACACCTCGTCGAACTCGTCCCCGGCGCCCGGGTCGGCGGCCACGGCGTGCTGCCTGGCGGGCCCGGTGAAGCCGATCACGGCGGTCCCGGCGGCCGCGGCGAGGGCGACACCCGCCCCCTGCAGCATTCGGCGGCGGGTGAGGTCGGACGGGCTGCGGCCCTCGGGTGCGGAGCCGTTCGCGGGCGTGGCGCTGTTCTCGGACATGGCGTCGTTTTTGGACATGGCTGAGTAACCCCCCTGGGTTGGCTGCTGGATGACGGATCGTCGGCCTGACGGGTGGGTCGAAGGCGATTTCCAAGGTCGATCCGCAAGCTCATGCTTACAGCCGGAGGTAGAGCGCAGGAACGGCCGATCGGCGGGGGTCGGACGGCTGTCCATATTTCCGGACATGCCTCGCCGAAAGTTGCATCCTGTACCAGTCAAGGACTTCTCTGAGTACGTCGGTCTCAGGCGTGTTTTGGTGAAGATTCTTTACAGAATCTGCCACTTGGCAGGAGATACTTCATCAACTACGCGCGTCATGTGACCGGTCTTACGGTTCCAGGATGGCGTGATGCCGTAGGTCCAGGTGGCCGGCGAGGGCTTCCCTGCCCTCGGGGGTGAGGCTCACCGCCCGGGTGGTGCCGATACGGACGATCCAGCCGGCGTCGAAGGCGTGGTGGCAGATGGCGGCCCCGACGGTCCCGGCGAGGTGCGGCCGGCGCTCGGTGAAGTCGAGACAGGGGCGGACGGCGGGCCGCTTGGAACCCTCGGGCAGGGTGATGCCCAGGGAGTCCAGCCACTCGGTGCCCGCGGCGGTCAGGGCCGGGCCGTGCCGCCAGTCCAGCAGGCCCCGCTCGGCCATGGCCTCGGTGATGGTGACCCCGAGCAGCCCGGCCAGGTGGTCGTAGCAGGTACGGGCCCGCGCCATGGCGCTGCGCCGGTTGGCGGCGGAGAGCGTCCGGGGCGGCGGGGCGAGCCAGCCGGGTGCCAGTGCGGAGAGGAGTTCGACCAGTTCGGCGGCCTCGGCGCCCGCCAGCCGGACGTACCGGTGGCGGCCCTGGCGCTCCTCGGCGAGCAGACCGCCCTCGGCCAGGGCGTTGAGGTGGGTGGTCGCGGTGGAGGCGGCGACCCCGGCGTGGCGGGCGAGCTCGTTGGCGGTCCAGGCCCGGCCGTCCAGCAGTGCCAGGCAGAACGTGGCCCTGGTGGTGTCGGCCAGCAGTCCGGCCAGCGAGGCGACCGCGTGCCCCTCGGCCCGTACCTCGTCCGCCGCCGCCCCGCGTTCCCGCATGCTCCGTGTCACGTACCCAGAGTGCACCCGCTCCACTTCGGCGGGCATCGAAGTGTCCGGCGCCTACGGTCGCCGTCATGACGACCACGACCATCGACGCCGCCGGACACCTCACCATCACGCCGAGCATCCTGTACTTCGGGACACCCGTGGTGCTGCTCTCGACCGAGAACGAGGACGGCTCGTTCAACCTCGCCCCGTTCTCCTCCGCCTGGGCCCTCGGCCAGGTGGTCGTCCTGGGGCTCGGCCGCGATGGCCAGAGCGGACGCAACCTGGCCGCCCGGCCGGAGCTGGTGCTGAGCCTGCCGACGCCCGGGATGTGGCCCGCGGTGGAACTGCTCGGCGGACTCACCGGCCAGCCCGAGGGGCCCGCCGCCACCGCGCCGCACACCCGGTACGAGCGGGACAAGTTCAAGGCGGCGGGGCTGCGCGCGGAAC
The DNA here is from genome assembly GCF_051374625.1 of Kitasatospora sp. HPM-01-4. Lineage (NCBI taxonomy): Bacteria > Bacillati > Actinomycetota > Actinomycetes > Kitasatosporales > Streptomycetaceae > Kitasatospora > Kitasatospora sp. HPM-01-4. The sequence goes on from NZ_JBPQGP010000005.1 coordinate 5,229,257, forward strand.
CGTCCGAACTGGTCCGTCCGCCCAGGGTGGCCGAGTGCCCGCTCCAGCTGGAGGCCCGGGCGGTGGACGTCCGGCACGACGAGGCGGGCGGGTTCCTGATCGTGCAGGCCGGGGTCTGCCGGGTGCACGCGGACCCGGCGATCGTCGTCCCCGGAACGCAGCACGTCGATCCGGGTGCCTGGAGTCCGCTGGTCTACAACTTCCGCCACTACTTCGGCCTGGGCTCCGAACTCGGCCACAGCTCCCGTTCGCTGACGGCCGGTGTCCGGCGGCCCAGGCCGTGAGGCGCCCGGCCGGCCGGGCGGGACGGCGACCGGTCAGCCGGGCGGGACGGTGACCGGTCAGCCGATCAGGACGCCGAGCGTGCCGTCGTCCGCCGCGGTGACCCGGACCTGTTCCAGGGTGTCCACGTGGACGGTCGGACGGTGGGCGGCGGCGCGCGGGCCGACTCCGACCACGGGCATTCCGGCCGCGCGGGCGGCCTGGATCCCGGCTTCGGAGTCCTCGAAGACGAGGCACGATTCCGGTGCGAGGCCGAGTGCGGCGGCGCCCTTGTGGAAGCACTCCGGGTCGGGCTTGCCGGCGCCGACCAGCTCGGCAGTGATCATGACGGGCGGCAGGGGCAGCCCGGCCGCGCCCATCCGGGCGCGGGCGAGGGCGTCGTCGGCCGAGGTGACCAGGGCGTGCGGGAGCCCGGTGAGCGAGGCGAGGAACGCCGCGGCGCCGGGGATCCCGGCGATGCCGTCGAGGTCGGCGGTCTCCTCGGCGAGCATCCGCCGGTTGTCCGCGAGGTTCTCCGCCACCGGCCGCTGCGGAAGCAGTACGGCCATGGCGAGGTGGCCCTGGCGGCCGTGGATCGTCCGCAGCACCTCGTCCGCGTCCAGCCCGTTGGCCGACGCCCAGCGGCGCCAGCAACGCTCGACCACCGCATCGGAGTTGACCAGGGTGCCGTCCATGTCGAGCAGCAGTGCCCCGGCGGTCAGCATGGTGGACGTGGCGGTCATACGGCCTCCTCGGCAGCGTGCGGGCAGATTTGTTTCCGTAGCATACAAAATCTGCCCGAGCGGGCCTCAGGCGAGCAGGTGCGCGTTGACCGCGCGGGCCGCCCCCGCCAGCTCCGGCAGCTCCTCGACCGCCACTCCCGCGGCGGTGAGCAGGGCGGTCCCCTGGCAGGCGGTGACGAAGAGGTCCGGCTCCCGCCAGGCGATCACGACCCGGGGGATGCCCGCCGCGATGATCAGCTGGGCGCAGGTGCGCGGCCGGGAGGCGCGCTGCCCGCAGGGTTCCAGCGAGCTGTAGACGGTGGCCGTGCGCAGCCGGGGGTCCGCGGCGGACAGTCGGGCGAGCGCGGCCTCCTCGGCGTGGTTGTGGGCGTCGAGCTCACGGCTGTAGCCCTCGCCGAGGACCTCGCCGTCGGCGCCCACGATCACCGCGCCGACCGAGAAGGCGGTCTCGGAGGGCGGGCAGAGCCGGGAGAGTTCGACGGCACGGCCGAGCCACCGCAGGTCCTCGGACATGGTCACGGGCTGGTCTCCTTGGGGGCGTACCTGAGCAGGACGACATCGCCCACCGTACGCGCCTCGACCAGTCGCATCCGCCGGGTGGGACCGCCGGGGTAGTCGGCTGGGCCGGCGAAGCGGGGGGCGTCGGCCTGGCCGACCAGCAGCGGGGCGATGGCGAGCTGCAGTTCGTCGGCGAGACCCTGGGCGAGGAACTGGGTGTGCACGCTGCCGCCGCCCTCGACCATCAGCCGCTCGACGCCGCGCGCCCCGAGGTCGTCGAGTACCTCGCCGAGATCCACCGGTGCGCCGAGGCCGACCACCTCGGCCAGCCCGGCCAGTTCGGCGCGCAGCCCGGGCGCCGCCGCCCGCGTGGTGTACGCGAGCTTCGCGCCGCCGGTGTGCCAGAAGGCAAGTCCGGCGCCGAGCGCCCCGCTCGCGCTGAGGGTGACCTTGAGCGGGTACTCGGGCTTGCCGACCGCGACCCGGGCCGCGCGCCGGGCGGCGGAGTTGACCAGCAGTCGGGGGTTGTCCCGGCGCAGGGTGTTGCCGCCGACCAGGATGGCGTCGCAGCCGGCCCGCTCCTGGTCCACCCGGTCGAAGTCGGCCGGGTTGGACAGCAGCAGGCGGTCGGGCGAGGCGTCGTCGAGGAAGCCGTCGACGGACATCGCGGCGCTCAGCAGGACGTACGGGCGGCGTGCGGCCACGGGCGGTCCGTTTCTCTGCGGGGGTGTACGAGGGGAAACGGTACGGCCGAGGGGCCGCTCCCCGCCCGCGCCCCTACGGCGTCCGGGGCGGGAGTGGCAGGGGGAGGGCGGGCAGGCCGTCGATGCTGGAGCCGACGTACTCCTTGCCCGCGCAGTACGCCCGGAACTCCTCGTCGTCCTTGCGCTCGAAGTACTGCGCGTGCAGGCCGCGGTCGCCCTGGTAGTCCATGAGCGGCACCGCGAAGCCGCAGGAGTCGCTCACCCGTTCGGCGCGCACCAGCACGACCGCGCGCAGCCCGGCGCCGTCCGCGGACGGGTCGAAGTGCGCCAGCAGCTCCCCGAAGCGCGGGTCGTCGCGGAAGACCGCCTCGCCGCGTCCGTGCACCCGTACCACCGTGGGCGGTCCGGTGAAGGCGCACCACATCAGGGTGATCCGCCCGTTCTCCCGCAGATGGGCGAGGGTCTCGGCGTGGCTGCCGCCGAAGTCGAGGTAGGCCAGGGTCAGTTCGTCCAGCACGGCGAGCGTCCCGGAGCGGCCCTTGGGGGAGAGGTTGACGTGCCCGTCCCCGGCGAGCGGGGCGGTGGCGGTGAAGAAGACCGGCTGGCTCTCGATGAAGGTCCGCAGGCGGCCGTCGATGCGTTCATAGGTCTTTCCCATGCGTCGATTGTGGCGACCGTGGCCCGGCGAGGTGAAGTGGATTCAGTGAGTGTCTTGCCATGCGAGATGCGTATTCTCGCAGATTGGGACATCCGCATACTCTCGTGAGTGCCGCGACGCGAGAGGGAGAAGCAGTGACTGATCGTCAGATTGTTTACACCCATGGGTACCAGGAGCCGGTGCTGCGCTCGCATCGCTCGCGTACGGCGGCTGACTCGGCGGCCTATCTGCTGCCCGAACTGCGGCCGGGGCAGCGCCTGCTGGACATCGGCTGCGGTCCCGGCACGATCACCGCCGACCTGGCCGAACTGGTCGGCCCCACCGGTCGCGTGGTCGCCGTGGACACCTCCGCCGAGGTGCTGGAGCAGGCCGCCGGGTACGCGGCCGGCCGCGGGCTGTCCAATGTGCTGTTCGAGGTCGCCGACGTGCACCGGCTTCCCTACCGGGACGGCGAGTTCGACGTGGTCCACGCCCACCAGGTACTGCAGCACGTCGCCGACCCGGTGGCCGCGCTGCGCGAGATGCGCCGGGTCACCGCGTCCGGCGGGGTGGTCGCGGCCCGCGACTGCGACTACGCGGCGATGACCTGGTACCCCCGACTCCCGGAGCCGGCCGAGTGGCTGGCGCTGTACCGGCGGATCGCCCGGGCCAACGGCGGTGAGCCGGACGCCGGGCGGCGGTTGCTCTCCTGGGCGCACGCGGCCGGCCTGGAGCGGGTCCGGGCCACCTCCAGCACCTGGACGTACGCCACGCCCGAGGAGCGCGCTTTCTGGGGCGGCATGTGGGCGGACCGCACGCTCCGGTCCGCGTTCGCGGAGAGCGCCGTCGCCCGGGGGTACGCCGACGCGGCCGGGCTGGAGCGGATCGCGGAAGGCTGGCGCTCCTGGGCCGCCTCGCCGGACGGCTGGTTCGCGGTCCTGCACGGTGAGGTGCTGGCCCGGGTCTGAACGCGCGGGGTACCCCGCCCGGGTTCACCGGCCTGTCGCCCGTACGGCTTTCGAGTGGTGCCCGGGCGACCGCCGGGCCGGGCGGCCGCCCCCGGTCCCGCTCCGGGCGGGCCCGCATTACCCGGTGTTAACCGGGTCCGTACCCGCCGGTAGCAGTGCGGCCGTAGCGTCCTCGGCAGTACCCGGCCCGGCCCGTCCCCCACCGGGCCGGGCCCGGTACGGCCGTGGCGGCTAGCGTGCGGGTATGGAGACGTACCGGGTGATGCGCCAGGACGACAACGGGAACCGCTTCGTGGTCGCCAAGGGCCTTGGGCGGGCGGAGGCCGAGGAACTGGCGGGCGAGTTCGAGGCCCGTGGCCACAAGCAGCTGTACTGGATCGAGGCCGAGCCCGCATAGGGTCTGGGACATGGAGAACCGGATCGTCGTCGGCGGAGCCCTCATCCACCAGGGCCGGGTACTGGCCGCCAGGAGGAGTGCGCCGCCCGAGGTGGCGGGCTACTGGGAGTTCCCCGGCGGAAAGGCCGAGCCGGGGGAGAGCCCGGAGCAGGCACTGGAGCGCGAACTGCACGAGGAGCTCGGCGTACGCGCCCGCGCGCTGCGCCAGCTGCCGGGCCGCTGGCCGATCCGGCCCGGGCTGGAACTGCGCATCTGGGCCGCCGAGTTGCTCTCCGGCGACCCGCAGCCGCTGGAGGACCACTCCGAACTGCGCTGGCTCGGCCCGTCCGAGCTCGCCGAGGTGGACTGGCTGGAGCACGACCGCGAGGTCCTCCCGCACGTCGCCCGGCTGCTCGACCAGTCCTGACCGCGGGGGGCTCGCCGGTCCTGGCCCGGTGCGTCGATCGGGAAGAGCACCCGACTCCCCGGGATACGCTGGCAATGTGACGGGTATGTCACCGTTCGGCAGCATTCGTCACCACTGGTGAGCAAGCCATCCCGTACCCGGAGTTCCGCCGAGGTGCGCAGCCCGAGAGCCGGAGGCCCCGTCCGTGTCGAGTACGGCTAGCGGCGGGGGAGCACGGCAAGGCCAGGGGCTCCCCCGGCGTGGTCCGCTGCGCCCGGCCGGTCCGGTGGCCGGGAGCGTCGGTACGGGCCGGGGGCTTGGGAGTGCCGCTGCGCGCGCCCGGCTACGCCGCCGTACGCCCCCCGCCGCGCCGCCGGTGCTCCCGGCACCGGTCCGCCGTCGCGAGGCCCCACCGCGGGCGCCCACCTCGCGCGGCCGCCCGACCGCACCGTTCCCGGGCTCCGGTACGCCGCCGCCCCGGTCCGGCCGGCGCGCCCAGGGCAGCCTGTTCGACGTGGTGAAGGTGGCCATCACGATCCTGGACACCTCGGGCCGGGTGGTGCTGTGGAGCCCGGCCGCCGAGGAACTGCTCGGCTGGCCGAGCGAGCTGGTGGTCGGCCGCCGGGTCGACGACCTGGTGGACGACAGGGAGGTCATCGCCAACACCGAGGCGGCGATCCGGGAGGCCGTGCGCACCGGTGGCTGGCACGGGCTGATCGGGCTGCGCCACCGGGACGGCGAGCTGGTCGAGGTCGAGGCCCGGGTCTCGCTGCTGGTGGACGGGGACGGCACGCCCTTCCTCCAGGCGGCGCTGGTGGACGCCGGGACGCTCCAGGCGGTCGAGCGCGATCTCGCGGTGCGGGACGCGCTCTTCGAGCAGTCCCCGCTCGGCATCGCGATCCTCGACACCGACCTGCGCTACACCGCCGTCAACCGGACCCTCGCCGAGCTGAACGGCATCGCCGCCGAGGACCACGTGGGCCGTACCACCGGCGAGACCCTGCCGGAGCGCGCCGCCGACGAGATCACCACCATCCAGCGGCAGGTGCTGGCCACCGGCGAACCGGTCGTCGACGTCACCCTCGCCGCGCCGGCCACCGCCAGGGCGGGCTACCGGTCGATCTCCTACAGCCGGATGACCGACCGCTCGGGCCGGGTGCTCGGCATCTCCGGCACGGTGATGGACGTGACCGAGCGGTACCGGGCGGTGTCCAAGGTCGAGAACGCCAGGCGCAGGCTCTCGCTGCTCAACGAGTTCGGGTCCAGGGTCGGCGACCTGCTGGACGCCTCGCGGATCGCCCAGGAGCTGGCCGGCGCGGTGGTCCCCCGGCTGGCCGACTACTCCGCGGTGATCCTGCTTCAGGCGGTGGCGCACGGCGACGACCTGCCCCGGCACGGCCACGACCGGCGGACCTCACTGCTCCAGCTGGGCACCGCCTCGATCCAGGACGGACCCGAGGTGGAGACGATGCTCCGCCGGGGAGCCAGGATCACCTTCGCCGAGGACTCCGCCTTCGGCCGGGTACTGCGCAGCGGCGTGGCCGAACTGCTCTCCGGCCCCGAGGAGCTGAGCGACCTCTCCTACCCCGGCGACCCCAAGATGCAGGCGGCGCACGACCTGGGCGTGCATTCGCGACTGGTGGTACCGCTGCGCGCCCGGGGTATCGTGATCGGTCTGCTGGTGGTCAGCCGCGCGGGTTACCGGGAGGGCTTCGACCGGGACGACCTGGCGTTCACCGTCGAGCTCGCCGACCGGGCGGGCAGCTCACTGGACAACGCCCGCCTGTACGCGCGCGAGCGCACCGCCGCCCTCACCCTCCAGCGCACCCTGCTGCCCCAGCAGGTCCCGCAGCCCGCCGGCATCGAGGTCGCCTACCGGTACGTGCCGGGCAGCAGCGGCACCGAGGTGGGCGGCGACTGGTTCGACGTCATCCCGCTGCCGGGCGAGCGGACCGCGCTGGTGGTCGGCGACGTGATGGGCCACGGCCTGCGGGCCGCCGCCACCATGGGACGGCTGCGCACCGCCGTACGTACCCTGGCCGGGCTCGACCTGCCGCCCGAGCTGCTGCTGCGGCACGTCAACGAGCTGGCCGACGACCTGGCCCAGGGCCCGGACGAGGCGCTGCTGGCCACCTGCGTGTACGCGGTCTTCGACCCGTCGACCGGACGGCTGGTCGTCACCAAGGCGGGCCACATCCCACCGGTCCTGGTCGTGCCCGGGGAACGGGCCGAGCAGGCCGCCCTGACCGGCAGTCCGCTGCCGGGCGGCGCCGGGCGGGTGGTGGAGCTGCCGTCCGGTGCGCCGCTCGGGGTCGGCGGTGTGCCGTTCGAGTCGATCGAGCTGGAGATCCCCGAAGGCAGTCTGCTGGCGCTGTGCACGGACGGCCTGGTGGAGTCCAGGGACAAGGACCTGGACGTCGGCCTCGGGCGGCTGATCAGTGTGCTGGAACAGCCGTACCCGTCGATCCATCAGGCGTGCGAGGCGGTGCTGGCCACCATGGAGCACGGCCAGGAGCCGGACGACGTCGCCCTGCTGCTGGCCCGGCTGGGCCGGGGCCGGACCGGTACCCCGACGGCCGGCTGGACGCTGCCGGCCGAGCCGACCGCGGTCTCCCGGGCCCGCCGCCTGGTGCGCGGCACCCTGGCCGACTGGTCCGTGGAAGGGCTCACGGACACCGCCGAACTGCTGGTCAGTGAGCTGGTGACCAACTCGGTCCGGTACGCCAGCGCACCGATCGGCGTCCGGCTGACCCTGGGTGACACCCTGCTGGTGGAGATCTCCGACCCGCTGCCCGATCCGCCGCGCGAGCGCCACGCGGCCGAGGCCGACGAGGGCGGCCGGGGTCTCGAGCTGGTGGGCCGCCTAGCGCTGCGGTGGGGTGCCCGGGCCGAGGGCATGGGGAAGGTGGTCTGGTTCGAACTGGCGACCGATGGTTCGGGCCGGGGGGCGGCAATCAGATAGCCGGATGTTCACCGTCGCCATTGGACGTTCATCAATACGCTGTTCTCCGTCACAATCGTGCATGATCTTGTCGGATCTGATCATCATTCAGGTCCGATAAGCTCCGTGTGCCTGATCCCGGTGTGTCGATCCCGGCCGAGCCGTCTGGTTCGAACAGTCGACGCCGGGTAAGGACCCGGGGCGGGACCGCCCTTGATTCGATGTTGTGATGTCCGGGGCGTGTGCGCCTGCCCCCGGATGATGAATACTCGGGTTCTCGACATCCGGATGGCCACGGGTTGGAGGGTCGGTCCGTTGAACAGCATCCCGGCACCGAACGCGCCGAGCAGCGACAGCACTACTGCCCTGCCCGGACAGCACGGTGTCCCGACCGACCGTGGCAGGGACCGCTGCGCGCCCGGCAGCTGGGGACACACCCAGCCGGGCTCCATCTACGACTTCGTCAGGGTCGCCACCTTCGCGATCGGCCCGGACGGGCGGATCAGCCAGTGGAGCGGCCGGGCCGCCGAGTTCTTCGGCGTCCCCGCCACCGAGGCGGTAGGTGCCGACCCGATCACCACCTTCGTCCCCCGCGAGCACTGGCAGCGCGGCCGGGTCCGGCTGGAACGCATCCTGGCCGGCGAGGAGTGGGTCGGCACGGCGCCCTACCGGGACGCCGACGGCACCGAAGGCCTCGCCGAGGTCTACGCGATGCCCGACGCGGTGCCCGACACCGGCACACCCGGCGCCACCTGTCTCGCGGTCGATCTCGGACGGCTGCGCCGGATCGAGACCGACCTGGCCGCCTCGGAGGCCGTCTTCGGGCAGACCCCCACCGGCTTCTTCCTCTTCGACAACGAGCTGCGCCTCCAGCGGGTCAACGACGCCTTCGCCGCGAGCGTCGGACTCTCACCCGCCGAGCTGCAGGGGCTCACCCCCTACGACCTCTTCCTGTCCGGAGAGGCCGAGCGGCTGCTGGTCGCGCTGCGCAAGGTGCTCGACGGCGGCGGCCCGATCGTCGACCTGCGGATCACCGGGGCCGTCCCGCGCACCGCCGGCGTCCCCGCCCCCACCGCCGGCCGCCAGGGCGGCGGACGCCGCTGGGCCGTCTCGCTCTACCGGCTCACCGGCGCGGCCGGACACCCGATGGGCGTCGCCGGCCAGGTCATGGACGTCACCAGCCGGCACGTCGCCGAGCGCGAGGCCGCCGGGGTCCGCCGCAGCCTCGCCCTGCTGAACGAGGCCAGCAGCCACATCGGCTCCACCCTCGACCTGGAGACCACCGCCAAGGAACTGCTGGACGTGATCGTCCCGCAGTTCTGCGACCTGGCCACCGTCGACCTCTACACCGCGCTGCTCACCGGCGACTCGGGACCGATCTCCGGCCGGCCGGGGCTCTCCGACGGCTGCGGCGAACTGCGCCGGGTCGCCGTCTCCAGTGTGGTCGGCGGCGCCTCCAGCGTGCTCGGTGCCGAAGGGTCGGTGCCGGTCGCCGAGGCCGGCGGAAGCCTCTGCTACCCCCGCCGCTCCCCGCACGCCCGCGCACTGCGCACCGGCCGCAGCGTCGTCCCCCAGCCGGGCCCCGACCCGCTGCTGCGCTCCACCCTGGTCGTCCCGCTGGTCGCCCGCGACCAGGTGCTCGGCCTGGTCCAGCTCTCCCGCGCGATCGGCAGCGAGCCCTTCGACGCCCGCGACGTCGCCATCGCCGAGGAACTGGTCGCCCGCGCCGCCGTCTGCGTCGACAACGCCCGCCTCTACCGCCGCGAGCACGAACGCGCCCTGCTGCTCCAGCGCAGCCTGCTGCCCCCCGGCAACCCCGCCGCCACCGGCCTGGAGATCGCCCGCCGCTACCTGCCCAGCAACAACAACACCGAGGTCGGCGGCGACTGGTTCGACGTCATCCCGCTGCCCGGCAGCCGTACCGCCCTGGTGATCGGCGACGTGATGGGCCGCGGCCTGCGGGCCGCCGTCGCGATGGGCCAGCTCCGTACGGCGGTGCGCACCCTCGCCATGCTCGACCTCGACCCCGCCGAGGTGCTCGGCGCGCTGGACGAGATCGCCCGCGGCCTCGGCGGCGACAGCGACCGCCCCGGGGAGGAGTCCACCGAGCTCTACCTCGCCACCTGCGTGTACGCCGTGTACGACGCGGTCAAGCAGCGGTGCACCTTCGCCAACGCGGGCCACCTGCCGCCCGTCCTGCTCAGCCCCGGTGAGCCCGCCAGGATGCTGGACGTCCCGCCCGGCCTGCCGCTCGGCGTCGGCGGCGAACCCTTCGAGGAGGTCTGGGTCGACCTGCCGGACGGCGCGGTGCTCGGCCTCTACACCGACGGCCTGGTGGAGTCCCGCAAGCACCAGCTGGACGAGGGCCTGCGTGCCTTCCGTACGGCGCTCACCGGCGGCTCCAAGGAGCTGGAGAAGCTCTGCGACCAGGTGCTGGACGAGCTGATCCCGCACCACGGCGAGGACGACATCGCGCTGCTGATGGCCAAGGTGCAGAGCCTGCCCGAGGACGCGGTGGGCGACTGGAAGCTGCCCGCCGAGCTGACCAGCGTCGGCAAGGCCCGCGACCTCGCCTGCGCCTGGCTGCTCACCCGGGGCCTGGACGAACTGGTGGACACCACCGAGCTGCTGGTCAGCGAGCTGGTCACCAACGCGCTGCGGCACGGGCGGGGCGAGATCCGGCTGCGGCTGCTCCGGGACCGTACGGTGGTCTGCGAGGTCTGGGACGACGGCTACGCGCAGCCGAGGCAGCGCCGTGCCCAGGAGACCGACGAGGGCGGCCGCGGCCTGCAGCTGGTCAGCCTGCTGGCCGAACGCTGGGGGAGCCGCCGGACGCCCAACGGCAAGATCGTCTGGTTCGAGCTGGCGCTGTAGCGGCCCTCGGCCGCGGGGCCGGCCGGGGCGCGGGAGACCTGCGGCCGGCCTCGGAGCGTCGAGGGGGCTCCATCCACCCGAGGCGTCGGGGGCCGGCCCGGGTGTCTGCCGTCGACCGTGTGTCTCCGATAGGCCGGGAGGGTGCTTCCGGGGGGCGGGACGCCGTGTCGGACGGTCCGGGGAGGACGGGTGGCCTTCAGTGGTGGTCCGCCCTGAATCCTCGGATCAGCTGACCATCCGCCGGAGAAGTGCATGCGCGTCCCCCAGGTCACCGCCGCCGCCCTCGCCCTGATGCTGAGCACCGCACTGGCCGGCTGCTCCGAGGACAACGCTCCGCCCGTGCCGACCGCCGCGGACCTCGCCCGCGCCGACCGGTCCGCCGTCCGCGAGGGCGGCACCCTGCGCTGGGCGGTGGACTCGGTCCCGGCCACCCTGAACGTCTTCCAGCCCGAGGCGACCGCCGACTCGCAGCTGCTCGCCCACGCCCTGCTCCCCAGCCTGTTCCGGCTGGACGAGCACGCCCGGCCCGCCGCCGACCCCGACTACCTGGTCTCCGCCCAGTCCACCAAGGCCGGGCACACCCCGCAGGTCGTCACCTACCGGCTCAACCCCAAGGCCGCCTGGAGCGACGGCACCCCGATCTCGGCCGCCGACTTCACCGCCCAGTGGCACGCCCTCTCCGGTACCGCCCCGGCCTTCCACAGTGACCGCCCGGCGGGGTACGCCGCGATCGGGTCCATCGAACAGGGCGCGGACGCCCACGAGGTCAAGGTCACCTTCAAGCGGCCGTACGGCGCCTGGCGCGCCCTGTTCAGCCCGCTCTACCCGGCCGCGTCGATGGGCACCCCGGACGCCTTCAACCGGCCGCTCACCGCCGAGACGCTGCGGGTCTCGGCCGCGCCGTTCAAGGTGCGTTCGTACGACCGTGAGGCCGGGAAGGCGGCGCTGGTCCGCAATGTCAGGTGGTGGGGCAACCCCGCCAAGGCCGAGGAGATCGACTTCCTGGCCACCCCGGCCAACGCCCGCCTGGACGCCCTGGACCAGGGCAAGGTGGACATCGCCCCGCTCACCTCCGCGATCGACCACGCCCTGGCGGACCGGTCCGGTGCCGGAGCCCTGTCCTCGGCCGGCGCATCGGCCGGTGCATCGGGGAGTGCCTCGGCCGGTGATTCCGCGTCGGCGGCCGCCCATGATTCGGCGTCGGCCTCCGCGTCGGATTCCGATTCGGCCTCCGCGTCGGAGACCGGCCCGTCGGCCTCGCCGAAGCCGTCCCCGTCCTCCGCTTCCGCGCGGCCGTCGCGCGGCACCTCCGCCTCGGCCGCCGGGTCCTCCTCGGCGAAGCAGAGCCCGGCCGCGCCGCCGGCCGCCGCCGCCCTGGTGGACGCCTCGGACCAGGCGCTGCACCGGGCCGAGTCGATGCCCGGGCTGACCCTGCACCGGGCCGCCTCGCCAGCCTTCACCCAGCTCACCCTGAACGCCGCCAGGGCGCCGCTCACCGACACCACCGTCCGGCAGGCGGTCGCCCTGGCCGTGGACCGGGGGCGGATCGCCAAGGCGGCGCTCGGCCCGCTGGGACTGCCGGCCACCCCGCTCGGCAACCACCTGCTGATGGCCGACCAGGACGGCTACCAGGACAACAGCGCCGCCGCCGGGGACGAGGACACCAACGCCGCCAAGCTGCTGGACAGGGCGGGCTGGAAGCGGACCAGCTCGGGCCGGGCCAAGGACGGCAAGCAGCTCGTCCTCACCCTGCTGATCCCGGACGGTTCCGCCACCGCACGGCGCACGGCCGACGCCCTCACCGCCAACCTGGCGGAGGCCGGGATCACCCTGCGCTCCCAGCCGGTGCCCGCCGAGGAGTTCGTCAGGGACCACCTGGCCACCGGCGACTACGATCTGGCGCTCTTCTCCTGGCCCGCCACCGGGTTCCCCGGCGCCGAGGAGCGCGCGCTCTACGCCAAGCCCCAGCCGGGAGCCGACGGCATCCCGGTGGTCGGCCGCAACTACGCCAGGGTCGGCACCGAGGAGATCGACCGGCTGTTCGACCGGGCCGCCTCCGAACTCGACCCGGGCGCGCAGCGCAGGCTGCTCCAGCAGGCCGACGCCCGGATCTGGCAGCTCGCCCACTCCGTCCCGCTCTACCAGCGCCCCGATCTGGTCGCGGTCCGCGACACCGTCGCCAACGCCGGCGCGTACGGCTTCGCCGGCCCGCGCTTCCAGGACCTGGGCTTCCGCAGCGCCGGCTGAGCCGCGCCCGGGCACGGCCGGGTCGCCCGCCACTGTTCGGTTCCGGCCGCGCCACGGCCGGTTCTGATCATCTTCGGACGCCCGTTTCGGATTCGTTGGGTGGTTCCACGTACCATAGGAGGAAGCCGTGGCATGTCATCGTGCCCGGCGGGTGGACCGGTAGTAGCAGGCGGACCGGGCGGCGGCGATCAACAGGGATCGCAGGTCGCCCACGGCGAAGACGCTGATCGACGCTGTACGCAGCCGGGCGCCGTAACCCACGATTCCGGGAGAATCCGCTAGGCATGCCCACGCGCAACGACATCCGTAACGTCGCCATCGTCGCCCACGTCGACCACGGCAAGACCACCCTGGTCGACGCCATGCTGAAGCAGGCCGGCGCCTTCGCCGCCCACCAGCAGCTCGACGACCGGATGATGGACTCGAACGACCTGGAGCGCGAGAAGGGCATCACCATTCTCGCGAAGAACACCGCGGTCAAGTACCACCCGAAGGACGGTGGCGCGCCGATCACCATCAACATCATCGACACCCCGGGCCACGCCGACTTCGGTGGCGAGGTCGAGCGCGGTCTGTCGATGGTGGACGCGGTCGTCCTGCTGGTCGACGCCTCCGAGGGCCCGCTGCCGCAGACCCGCTTCGTGCTGCGCAAGGCGCTCGCCGCCCGGCTGCCCGTCATCCTCTGCATCAACAAGACCGACCGCCCGGACTCCCGGATCGACGAGGTCATCAACGAGACCTACGACCTGTTCCTGGACCTGGACGCGGACGAGGACCAGATCGAGTTCCCGATCGTCTACGCCTGCGCCCGTGACGGCGTCGCCTCGCTGACCAAGCCGGAGAACGGCACCGTTCCCGCGGACAGCACCAACCTGGAGCCGTTCTTCTCCACCCTGCTGGAGCACGTCCCGGCCCCCAGCTACGACGAGGACGCGCCGCTCCAGGCCCACGTCACCAACCTGGACGCCGACAACTTCCTCGGCCGCATCGCGCTGCTCCGCGTCGAGCAGGGCGAGCTGCGCAAGGGCCAGACCGTCGCCTGGATCAAGCGCGACGGCTCGATCCAGAACGTCCGCATCTCCGAGCTGCTGATGACCGAGGCGCTCACCCGCAAGCCGGCCGAGGTGGCGGGCCCGGGTGACATCTGCGCCGTCGCCGGCATCTCCGAGATCATGATCGGTGAGACCCTGGCGGACCCGGAGAACCCGGTCGCGCTGCCGCTGATCACGGTCGACGAGCCGGCGATCTCCATGACCATCGGTACCAACACCTCGCCGCTGGTCGGCAGGGGCGGCAGCGGCAAGGGCGCGGACGCCAAGTCCGGCGCCAAGGTGGACCGCAAGGTGACCGCCCGCCAGGTGAAGGACCGCCTGGACCGCGAGCTGATCGGTAACGTCTCGCTGCGCGTGCTGGACACCGACCGTCCGGACGCCTGGGAGGTGCAGGGCCGCGGTGAGCTGGCGCTGGCCATCCTGATCGAGACCATGCGCCGCGAGGGCTTCGAGCTGACCGTCGGCAAGCCGCAGGTGGTCACCAAGGACGTCAACGGCAAGGTCCACGAGCCGGTCGAGCGCCTGACCGTGGACGTGCCCGAGGAGCACATGGGTGCGGTCACCCAGCTGATGGGCGTCCGCAAGGGCCGGATGGACAACATGTCCAACCACGGCTCGGGCTGGGTCCGGATGGAGTTCGTGGTGCCGTCCCGCGGCCTGATCGGGTTCCGTACCGAGTTCCTGACCAACACCCGCGGCACCGGTATCGCGCACTCGATCCACGAGGGCCACGAGCCCTGGTTCGGCGCGCTGAGCACCCGCAACAACGGTTCGCTGGTCGCCGACCGCGCCGGTGTGGTCACCGCCTTCGCGATGACCAACCTGCAGGAGCGCGGTGTGCTCTTCTGCGAGCCGGGCACCGAGGTGTACGAGGGCATGATCGTCGGCGAGAACTCCCGCTCCGACGACATGGACGTCAACATCACCAAGGAGAAGAAGCTCACCAACATGCGGTCCTCGACCGCGGATGTGGCCGAGTCGATCGTTCCGCCGCGCAAGCTCTCGCTGGAGCAGTCGCTGGAGTTCTGCCGCGAGGACGAGTGCATCGAGGTGACCCCGGAGACCGTGCGTATCCGCAAGGTCGTCCTGGACCAGAAGGAGCGTGGACGTACCGCGTCGCGCGCCAAGAAGGGCTGACGCTCTTTCGGTAGCGCCCTAAGGGCCGGCCGTTCCCCCCTCCGCGGAGGGGGGAACGGCCGGCCCTTTTTCACGCTCTGTGATCGATGAGCGCAGCCTGATGATCATCTAGATGTCCGGTTATCGTGCGTAACCGACCGTTATTCAAGGCGAACTGTCCGTTTCGTACCTGTCTGGGTATGTCTCGAATGTCCGATTTTTAAAAACAATCAAACTTTCATGTGACCAAATTGAAATGCGTAATGGTCACTTAAGTATCCGAGCGTGGTCGATAGTGGGTTCAGTCGAGCTCGGGTCAAGGGTTACGCGCAGGGGTGCGCGCCGAAACCTCGGGCGAGGAAGCGCTGCAGGGGTCTGGCCGGGCCTCCGGCTTCGGCCGGCTCCCGCGGTGCTCTCCACGTTTGGATAACGGATACAGGAGGCACACCCATGCGCGGTGCCAGCCAGGCCAAGTGGGTCGTCGCGGCTGTCGCGGTCGCCCTTGCCGCCACTGCCTGTGGCAGCAGCGGCGGTTCGTCGAGCAGCGGCGAGGCCGACAGCAGCGGCATGTTCAGCTACCAGAGCACTGAGCCGCAGCACCCGCTCCAGCCGGCGAATGCCATGGAGGTCGGCGGCGGCCGCATCATCAAGAACCTGTTCCGCGGGCTGGTCGACTACGACCCGGCCACCGGCAAGCTGCGCAACCAGGTCGCCGACAAGATCGAGACCACCGACTCGCAGCACTGGACCGTGACCCTGAAGTCCGGCTGGACCTTCCACGACGGCACCCCGGTGACCTCGCAGTCCTTCGTGGACTCCTGGAACTGGTCCGCCAACACCAAGAACAACCAGGTCAACAGCAACTGGTTCTCCGACATCGCCGGTTACCAGGACGTCCACCCGGAGAAGGGTGACCCGTCCACGGACAAGATGTCCGGTCTGAAGGTCGTGGACGACACCCACTTCACCATCGACCTGACCGCCCCGGTCTCGTACTTCGAGTACAAGCTGGGCTACACCGCCTTCTCGCCGCTGCCGAAGGTCTTCTTCACCGACCCGGCCAAGTACGGCGAGTCCCCGGTCGGCAACGGCCCCTACAAGTTCGTCTCGTGGGAGCACAACAAGGCCGTCACCCTGGCCGCCTACGACAAGTACGAGGGTGCCGACAAGCCGAAGAACGGCGGCATCGTCTTCAAGAACTACACCCAGGCCGAGGCCGCCTACAAGGACCTGGTCTCGGACAACCTGGACGTGCTGGACCAGGTCGACCCGAGCGACCTGGCCTCGTACAAGAACGACCTGGGCGACCGCGCGGTCGACCAGCCGATGGGTGGCATCACCTCCATCGCCTTCGCGATGTACCAGGACGGCTGGAAGGACGCCGACAAGGCGAAGGTCCGCCAGGGTCTGTCCATGGCGATCGACCGCGACACCATCACCAAGACCGTGCTGCAGGGTTCGCGGATGCCGGCCGACGGCTGGGTGCCGCCGGACGTCGCGGGCTACAAGAAGGCCGCCTGCGGTGAGGCCTGCACCTTCAACCCGGCCAAGGCCAAGGAGCTGATCGCGGCCGGCGGCGGCGTCCCGAACAACAAGGTGACGATCCTCTACAACGCCGACGGCGGCCACAAGGAGTGGGTCGACGCGGTCTGCAACTCGATCCGCCAGAACACCGGTATCGAGTGCGTCGGCGACCCGAAGCCGGACTTCAAGACCGCCCGTGACCTGATCGACGGTCACAAGGTCGACAGCATCATGCGCTCGGCCTGGCAGCAGGACTACCCGCTGAACGCCAACTTCCTGCGCGACCTCTACGGCACCGGTGCCTCCGCCAACGACTCGCAGTACTCCAGCCCGGAGTTCGACCAGCTGTCGAAGGCGGCCGACGCGGCCACCTCGATCGACAAGACCACCGACCTGTACAGCCAGGCCGAGGCCGTTCTGGCCAAGGACATGCCGTCCATCCCGCTCTGGTACTACAAGGTCAACTCCGGCTACTCGAACAAGGTTCAGAACGTCAAGTTCGACTCCTTCGGTGACCCGGTGTTCACCCAGGTCGAGATCAAGAAGTAAGCAGGCCGGTACCACCAGGCCCGCCAGGGCTGCCGTCGACGCAGCCCGGGACCAGCAGCAGGCGTAACGGGCCGGTGCCGACCCCTCCCCCCACGAAGGGCGGTGGGTCGGCACCGGCCGCTTCCACGCCGACCACGCAATGGAGGCATGATGGGGCGTTTTGTCGCGAGGCGACTGCTCCAGATGATCCCGGTGTTCATAGGTACGACCGCACTGATCTTCTTCATGGTGCATGTCCTACCGGGTGACCAGGTCCGGGCGATGTGGGGAGACAAGCAGCCGGATCCGGCTCAGCTGGCCTCACTCAAGCACAAGTTCCACCTGGACCTGCCGCTCTGGCAGCAGTACGTGGAGTACATGAAGGGCCTCTTCACCGGGGACTTCGGCGAGACCCTGGCGGGCCGGAAGGTCACGGACGTGATCTCCGAGGCCATGCCGGTGACCGTCCGCCTGGCCCTGATGGCCTTCGGCATCGAGATCGTCTTCGGTGTCGCGATCGGTCTGCTCTCCGGGCTCAAGCGCGGCAAGTTCGCGGACAAGAGCACCCTGGTGCTCACCCTGATCCTGATCTCCATTCCGGTGCCGGTGCTCGGCTTCGTCTTCCAGACGGTCTTCGGCATCAACCTGAAGCTGGTCAAGCCCACCGTCCAGGACTCCATGGACCTGCAGCAGCTGCTGCTGCCGGCCGTCGTGCTGGGCTCGCTCTCGCTGGCCTACGTGGCCCGGCTGACCCGTACCTCCATCGTGGAGAACATCCGTGCCGACTACATCCGCACCGCGGTGGCCAAGGGCCTGCCGCGCCGGAAGGTGATCGGCACCCACCTGCTGCGCAACTCGATGATTCCCGTCATCACCTTCCTCGGCACCGACCTCGGCGCCCTGATGGGCGGCGCGATCGTCACCGAGGGCATCTTCAACGTCAAGGGTGTCGGTAACGCGCTCTACCACGCGATCAACCAGAAGGAGGGCGCGACGGTCACCGGGTTCGTGGTCGTCCTCGTGCTCGTCTACCTCGCCGCCAGCCTGATCGTGGACCTGCTGTACGCGGTCCTGGACCCGAGGATCCGGTATGCCTGACCTGATCGACAAGAAGTCCGCCACCGACCCGGCCGAGAGTGCCGTGGTCGAGGCAGCTGCCAAGCCCGAGAAGGCCCGCAGCCTCGGCTCGGACGCCTGGGACGACCTGCGCCGCCGTCCGATCTTCCTCATCTCGGCGGCACTGATCCTGGTGCTGATCGTGATGAGCATCGCCCCCGGTCTGTTCACCTCGGTGGACCCGCGGGCCGGCGACCTGACGCACGACTACCTGAGGGCGCCGAACTACAGCCACTTCTTCCAGGGCGACTGGTTCGGCTACGACGTCCAGGGCCGCTCCATCTACGCCCGGGTGGTCTACGGCGCCCGGGCCTCGATCGTGGTCGGTATCTGCGTCACCGCGTCCGTGACCGTGCTCGGCGGTCTGATCGGCATGCTGGCCGGCTACTTCGGCGGCTGGGTGGATACCCTGCTCTCCCGGCTCACCGACGTCTTCTTCGGCATCCCGCTGCTGCTCGGCTGCCTGGTCGTGCTGAACGCCTTCACCGAGCGCACGGTGTGGAGCGTGGTCTTCGCGCTGGCCTCGATCGGCTGGACCCAGATGGCCCGCGTGATGCGCGGTTCGGTGATCACCGTCAAGCAGGCCGACTACGTCACCGCCGCCAAGGCGCTCGGTGCCGGCACCGGACGGATCCTGCTCAAGCACGTGCTGCCGAACGCGATCGCGCCGGTGATCGTGGTGGCCACCATCGCACTCGGCGGCTACATCGCGACCGAGGCGACGCTGAGCTTCCTCGGTATCGGCCTCCAGGACCCGACGATCTCGTGGGGTATCGACATCGACTCGGCCCAGAAGGCGATCCGGCAGGCGCCGTTCGCGCTCTTCTTCCCGGCCGGCATGCTCAGCCTCACCGTGCTGGCGTTCATCATGCTCGGTGACGCGGTCCGCGACGCCCTCGACCCGAAGCTGCGCTGAGAGAGGCGGAACGCACCATGACCACTGTCACTGAGAAGACCGAGGGCCAGGAGCGCCTGACCCCCGGCACCCCGTTGCTCGAAGTCCGCGACCTGCACGTGGAGTTCGTGACCCGGGACGGCATCGCCAAGGCCGTCAACGGTGTCAACTACTCCGTCGCCGCGGGCGAGACGCTGGCCGTGCTCGGTGAGTCCGGCTCCGGCAAGTCGGTGACCGCGCAGACCATCATGGGCATCCTGGACATGCCCCCGGGCCGGGTCACCGCCGGTGAGATCCTCTTCCGGGGACAGGACATGCTCAAGATGTCCAAGGAGGAGCAGCGCAAGCTGCGCGGCCGGAAGATCGCGATGATCTTCCAGGACGCGCTCTCCGCGCTCAACCCCGTGCTGAGCGTGGGCTACCAGCTCGGCGAGATGTTCCGGGTGCACCAGGGCGCCTCCCGCAAGGAGGCCAAGGCCAAGGCCATCGAGCTGATGGACAAGGTCCGCATCCCGGCGGCGAAGGAGCGGGTGAACGACTACCCGCACCAGTTCTCGGGTGGTATGCGCCAGCGCATCATGATCGCGATGGCGCTGGCCCTGGAGCCGGACCTGATCATCGCCGACGAGCCCACCACCGCCCTGGACGTCACCGTCCAGGCCCAGGTGATGGACCTGCTGGCGGAGCTCCAGGCCGAGTACAACATGGGCCTGATCCTGATCACCCACGACCTCGGCGTGGTCGCCGACGTGGCCGACAAGATCGCGGTGATGTACGCGGGCCGGATCGTGGAGACCGCCCCCGTGCACGAGCTGTACGCGAAGCCCGCGCACCCGTACACCCAGGGTCTGCTGAAGTCGATCCCGCGCCTGGACCAGAAGGGCCAGGACCTGTACGCGATCAAGGGCCTGCCGCCGAACCTGCTCAAGGTCCCGGCCGGCTGCGCGTTCAACCCGCGCTGCGACGTGGCCACCGACCTCTGCCGTACCGAGATCCCGGCACTGCACCAGGTCACCGACAAGGACGGCGCCGAGCTGGCCGGCCGCCGCAGCGCCTGCCACCTCTGGAAGGAGACCCTCCATGGCTGAGCCGATCCTGGAGGTCAAGGACCTGGTCAAGCACTACCCGCTGACCCAGGGCGTTCTCTTCAAGAAGCAGATCGGTGCGGTCAAGGCCGTCGACGGCATCTCCTTCGAGCTGCACAAGGGCGAGACCCTGGGCATCGTCGGTGAGTCCGGCTGCGGCAAGTCGACCCTGGCCAAGGTGCTGATGAACCTTGAGCGCGCCACCGCCGGCGAGGTGCGGTTCAAGGGCGAGGACATCTCCAAGCTCTCCGGCGCCGCCCTCAAGGCGGTGCGGCGGAACATCCAGATGGTGTTCCAGGACCCGTACACCTCGCTGAACCCGCGGATGACGGTGGGCGACATCATCGGGGAGCCGTTCGAGATCCACCCCGAGGTGGCGCCGAAGGGCGACCGCCGTAGGGCGGTTCAGGATCTGCTGGACGTGGTGGGTCTGAACCCGGAGTACATCAACCGGTATCCGCACCAGTTCTCGGGTGGTCAGCGTCAGCGGATCGGTATCGCCCGTGGTCTGGCGCTGAAGCCGGAGATCATCATCTGTGACGAGCCGGTCTCGGCGCTGGACGTGTCGGTGCAGGCGCAGGTGATCAACCTGCTGGAGAAGCTGCAGCAGGACTTCGACCTCTCCTACATGTTCATCGCGCACGACCTCTCGATCGTCCGGCACATCTCGGACCGGGTCGGGGTGATGTACCTGGGCAAGATGGTGGAGATCGGCACGGACGAGGAGATCTACGAGCACGCCACCCACCCGTACACCCAGGCACTGCTGTCCGCGGTCCCGGTACCCGACCCGAGCGGGCGCGAGGGCCGCGAACGGATCATCCTGTCCGGGGACATCCCCTCACCGGCCAACCCGCCCTCCGGCTGCCGCTTCCGCACCCGCTGCTGGAAGGCCGAGGAACGCTGCTCCACCGAACTGCCGCTGCTCGCGGTGCCCTCCCTGGAGGGACCGGCCGCGCACGAGTCCGCCTGCCACTTCGCCGCGGAGCGCGAGGTAGCGAAGAGCGCTGCCTGACGTACCGTCAATCACCGGGCCCGGTTCGCACATCCGTGCGAGCCGGGCCCGGTGGCGTTCGGGTGGCCCATCCGGAGGCATGTCGGTCGCGTCGCCGGTGCCCCGCGCCTCTCATGGGTTGTGATCGTCACACAACCCGAGGAGGGCACCCATGCCTACGGTCTCCCGAGTGCGCTGGGCCGTGATCGCCGCGACGTCGCTGGCTCTGGCGGCCACCGGCTGCGGGGGCGGAGGCGGCTCGGGCGGTGGCGGCGGCAGCGCGAGCGGGATCGTCACGGCATGGTGGGGCGACCCGCAGAATCCGCTGGAACCGGCCAACACCAACGAGGTGAACGGCGGTGCGGTGCTCGACATGATCTTCACCGGCCTGGTGGCGTACGACCCGGAGACCAGCAAGGCCCAGAACGCGATGGCCGCGTCGGTCTCCTCCGGCGATCAGCAGCACTGGACCGTCAAGATCAAGCCGGGCTGGAGGTTCAGCGACGGCACTCCGGTCACCGCCTCCTCCTATGTGGACGCCTGGAACTACGGCGCGCTCTCCACCGACAGACAGGTGGGCTCCAGCTTCTTCCAGTACATCCAGGGCTACTCCGACGTGGCCCCCGCCTCCGGGAACCCCACGGCGAAGACCATGTCGGGGCTGAAGGCGGTGGACGACACCACCTTCACCGTCGTGCTGAGCCAGAAGTTCTCCACCTGGCCGCAGACCCTCGGCTACGCCGCGTACTACCCGCTCCCGAAGAGCTTCTTCACCGACCACGCGGCCTACCTGGCCAAGCCGGTGGGGAACGGGCCCTACACGATCACCTCGTGGACCAGGGGCCAGCGGATGCAGCTGCGGCCCAACCCCGACTACGCGGGCGGCAACAAGCCGAGGAACGCCGGTGTCGACCTCAAGGTCTACACCGACACCAACGCCGCCTACGCCGATCTGCAGGCCGGGAACCTGGACGTGGACAACGGCCTGCCGAACAACGCGCTGAAGACCGCCAAGTCCGATCTCGACGGGCGGTTCCTGAGCGAACCCGCCGGGATCATCCAGACCGTCTCCTTCCCGCTCTACCGGGCGGACTGGAGCACCGAGAACGCCAGGCTGGTCCGCCAGGGCATCTCGATGGCGATCGACCGCTCCACCATCAGCAGGGTCGTCTTCGACAACACCCGTACGCCCGCCAGTGACTTCACCTCGCCGGTCCTCGGAGCCTTCGGCGGCTACAAGGAGGGGCTCTGCGGCGACGCCTGCAGACACGACCCGGACCGGGCCAGGCAGCTGATCCAGCAGGGCGGCGGAATCCCGGGCGGCCAGCTGACCATCAGCTACAACGCCGACGGCCCGCACAAGGAGTGGGTCGACGCGGTCTGCAACAGCGTCAACAACGTGCTGGGCGACACCAAGGCCTGCGTCGGCCGTCCGGTCGGCACCTTCGCGGACTTCCGCAACCAGGTCCACGGCAAGCAGCTGACCGGCGCCTTCCGGACCGGCTGGCAGATGGACTACCCGCTGATCCAGGACTTCCTGCAGCCGGTGTACGTGACCGGGGCCTCCTCCAACGACTCCGGTTACGCGAACAAGGCCTTCGACGCCCTGATGAACCAGGCGAACGGGGAGTCCGACCCGGCGAAGGCGGTCGCCGGCTACCAGGAGGCGGAGAAACTGCTGGCCGCCGATCTGCCGGCGATCCCGCTCTGGTACCAGAACGGCACGGTCGGCTGGTCGGCCCGTACCTCCGGCGTGATGCTGAACCCCTTCAGCGTCCCGGTCTACACCGAGATCACCGTCAAGTAGCCGGCAGCGGCGGCTGGTTCACCGACGCGGCGGCACCGGCCGCCGAGCCCTCGACGGCCGACTGGAGGTTCGTATGGGTCGCTACGTCATCAGACGCCTGCTCCAGATGATCCCGGTCTTCATCGGGACCACCTTCCTGATCTTCGTCATGGTCCACGCCCTGGGCGACCCGGTGGCCGCGCTCTTCGGCGACCGGGCGCCGGACCCGGCCGTCGCGGCGCAGATCCGCGAGCAGTACAACCTGAACGACCCGCTCTGGCTGCAGTACCTGAAGTACATGGGCAGGCTGTTCCGGTGGGACTTCGGGACCACCTTCAGCGGGCAGAGCGTCACCTCGCTGCTGGCCACGGCCTTCCCCACCACGCTCAGGCTGACCGCGGTGGCCTTCACCATCGAGGTGGTCATCGGGATCTCCCTCGGAGTGCTGAGCGGCCTGCGCCGGGGCGCGGCCGCCGACAACGGGGTACTGGCGCTGACCCTGGTGGTGATCTCCATCCCGACCTTCGTCACCGGCTATGTGCTCCAGTACCTGGTCGGCGTGGAGTGGGGAGTGGTGCCGGCGACCGTCGGCGACCAGGTGACCCTGGACCGGCTGATCCTGCCGGGCATCGTGCTGGCCTCGGTCTCGCTGGCGTACGTCGCCCGGCTCACCCGGACCACCGTCGCCGAGAACGCCCGCGCCGACTACGTCCGCACCGCCGTCGCCAAGGGGCTGCCGCGCGGCCGGGTGGTGGTGAACCACCTGCTGCGCAACTCGCTGATCCCGGTGGTCACCTTCCTCGGCACCGACCTGGGCGCGCTGATGGGCGGTGCGCTGGTGACCGAGCGGATCTTCAACATCCACGGCGTGGGCTACTACCTGTACCAGGGCATCGTCCGCCAGAACACCGGCACCGTGGTCGGCTTCGTGACCATCCTGGTGATCATCTACCTGGCGGCCAATCTGCTCGTCGACCTGCTCTACGCGGTCCTGGACCCGAGGATCCGGTATGCCTGACCAGGAGAAGTACCACGAGGCGGACCCGCTGGCCGAGGCCGGCACCGAGGAACTGGAGCTCCAGAGCGCGGTCGAGAACCGGACCTTCGACCTCGGCACCATGGATGCGCAGTCGGTGCTGAAGAACGAGCGGCTCCAGGACCGGCCCCACACCCCCGGTGCCGACGACCGGGTGGCGGCCCGCAGCCTGTGGCAGGACGCCTGGCGGGACCTGCGGCGCAACCCGGTCTTCATCGTCTCCGGACTGCTGATCCTCTTCCTGGCGCTGGCGGCGGTCTGGCCCGGCCTGCTCACCTCGACCGACCCGCTCAGGTGCGACCTGTCCAGGTCCCAGCAGAGCGCCACCGCCGGGCACCCCTTCGGCTTCGACAACCAGGGCTGCGACGTCTACGCCAGGACGGTGTACGGCGCCCGCGCCTCGATCACGGTCGGCGTCTGCGCCACCGCCGGGGCGGCGCTGGTCGGCACCCTGATGGGGGGTCTGGCCGGCTTCTTCGGCGGCTGGTTCGACTCGGTGGTGTCCCGGCTCGCCGACGTCTTCTTCGGCATCCCGATCCTGCTCGGCGGCCTGGTCTTCCTGTCCGTGGTGCCCAGCCAGTCGATCTGGATCGTGGTGGCCTTCATCGTGGTGCTCGGCTGGCCGCAGATCGCCCGGATCTCCCGGGGCTCGGTGATCACCGTCAAGCAGCAGGACTACGTCACCGCCGCCGAGGCGCTCGGGGCCGGGAGCGGCCGGATCCTGCTGCGGCACATCCTGCCCAACGCGGTCGCCCCGGTCATCGTGGTGGCCACCATCGCGCTCGGCACCTACATCGCCCTGGAGGCCACCCTGAGCTTCCTCGGTGTGGGGCTCAAGCCGCCCACGGTCTCCTGGGGCATCGACATCTCCTCGGCCTCGGACTCCTTCCGCAACGCGCCGCACATGCTGCTCTACCCCGCGGGGGCGCTCAGCCTCACCGTGCTGGCGTTCATCATGCTCGGCGACGCGGTCCGCGACGCCCTCGATCCCAAGCTGCGCTGAGGAGGGCGAGCGATGGCTACCAGCATGAGCAGCCGGCAGACCGACCCCCGGCCGGGCGAGTCCGGGCCGGCGGACGAACCTCTGCTTCAAGTGCGCGACCTGCACGTGGAGTTCCGTACCCGGGACGGTGTCGCCAAGGCCGTCAACGGGGTCAGCTACGGCGTCCGGGCGGGGGAGACGCTGGCGGTGCTGGGGGAGTCGGGTTCGGGCAAGTCGGTGACCGCGCAGGCCGTCATGGGCATCCTGGACAGCCCGCCCGGCTTCGTGACCGGAGGCGAGATCCTCTTCAAGGGCCGGGACCTGCTGAAGATGGGGCAGGAGGAACGCCGGCGGATCCGCGGCTCGCAGCTGGCGATGATCTTCCAGGACGCGCTCTCCGCGCTCAACCCCGTGCACTCGGTGGGCTACCAGCTCGGCGAGATGTTCCGGGTGCACCGGGGCGCCTCCCGCAGGGAGGCCAGGGCCAGGGCCGTCGAGCTGATGGACAAGGTCCGCATCCCGGCGGCGAAGGAGCGGGCGGACGACTATCCGCACCAGTTCTCGGGTGGTATGCGTCAGCGCATCATGATCGCGATGGCGCTGGCTCTGGAGCCGGATCTGATCATCGCGGACGAGCCGACGACGGCGCTGGATGTGACGGTGCAGGCGCAGGTGATGGAGCTGCTGGCGGAGCTGCAGCGGGAGTACCGGATGGGGTTGATCCTGATCACCCATGATCTGGGGGTGGTCGCGGATGTGGCTGACAAGATCGCGGTGATGTACGCGGGGCGGATCGTGGAGACCGCGCCGGTGCACGAGCTGTACGCGCACCCGGCGCACCCGTACACCCGGGGACTGCTGGACTCGATTCCGCGCCTGGACCAGAAGGGCCAGGACCTGTATGCGATCAAGGGCCTGCCGCCCAACCTGCTGCGGATTCCGCCGGGTTGCGCCTTCAGTCCCCGCTGTCCGAGGGCGCAGCAGATCTGCCGCCAGGAGGTGCCGAGGCTCTTCCAGGTCACCGAGGAGGACGGGCGCGTGGTGGCCGGGCGGGGCAGTGCCTGCTTCTACTGGAAGGAGACCCTCCGTGGCTGAGCCGATCCTCGAGGTGCGGGCGCTGGTCAAGCACTTTCCGTTGACCCAGGGCGTTCTGTTCAAGAAGCAGGTCGGTGCGGTGCGTGCGGTGGACGGGGTCTCCTTCGAGTTGCGGAAGGGGGAGACGCTTGGCGTCGTCGGTGAGTCCGGGTGTGGCAAGTCGACGTTGGCCAAGGTGCTGATGAACCTTGAACGGGCCACGGCCGGTGAGGTGTTGTTCAAGGGGGAGGAGATCTCGGGGCTGAGGGGTGCGGGGCTGAAGGCGGTGCGGCGGAACATCCAGATGGTGTTCCAGGATCCGTACACGTCGCTGAACCCGCGGATGACGGTGGGTGACATCATCGGGGAGCCGTTCGAGATCCATCCGGAGGTGGCGCCGAAGGGCGACCGCCGTAGGGCGGTTCAGGATCTGCTGGACGTGGTGGGTCTGAACCCGGAGTACATCAACCGGTATCCGCACCAGTTCTCGGGTGGTCAGCGTCAGCGGATCGGTATCGCCCGTGGTCTGGCGCTGAAGCCGGAGATCATCATCTGTGACGAGCCGGTGTCGGCGCTGGACGTGTCGGTGCAGGCGCAGGTGATCAACCTGCTGGAGAAGCTGCAGCAGGACTTCGACCTCTCGTACATGTTCATCGCGCACGACCTCTCGATCGTCCGGCACATCTCGGACCGGGTCGGGGTGATGTACCTGGGCAAGATGGTGGAGATCGGCACGGACGAGGAGATCTACGAGCACGCCACCCACCCGTACACCCAGGCACTGCTGTCCGCGGTCCCGGTACCCGACCCGAGCGGGCGTGAACGGCGGGAGCGGATCGTGCTCTCCGGCGACGTCCCGTCGCCGGCCGATCCTCCGTCGGGCTGCCGCTTCCGCACCCGCTGCTGGAAGGCGCAGGAGCGATGCGCGGTGGAGGTGCCCGCGCTGACCGTCCGGGAGTGGCTGGAGGGATCGGCCGCGCATGAGTCCGCCTGCCACTTCGCGGCGGAGCACGAGAACGGATAGCGCACCGCGGAGCGTGAGATCAGCCTCAGCACGCCAAAAGTAGATCATTTCGCTGCCTTTTCCGCCCGGTCAGGGAATCGCTATTCGGATAATCTTGTCCGCTATCCGGAAAGCGGTACAAGTAATTCCATGGCCGATATGTCTCCGTCTGTCAGTCAATGGCCGGGCTTGGGTGTGCCATGTAATAGAAAAGAGATGTGAGGAAGATTCCATACGGGGTCGGCGGGCTCGATAGTTGCTCTGCGTGTGCCGACGGACGCATCGCCAACTAGGCGAATGGGTCCCGGTGTTGGCCTCTGTCATGCCTGGAACACCGGCTGTGGAGAGGCCCTTCGTTCCCGCGCCCCGAATCGAGAGGCAGTTGAATGAGGCTCACCAAGACAATGCGTTTGGCGGCGCTGGCCGCCACCACGGTCCTGGCTGTTTCGGCCTGCAGTAATGGCGGCGGCTCGGGCGGTGGCGGTGGAAATGCGACGGCGAGTGGCAATGGTCCCGCCAAGGACGGTGGCACCTTCCGACTCGGCATTGTCGAGCCTACTGCGATCGATCCGTACAACGTGCAGGAGTCGGAGGGCACTCTGGTCGCCCAGAATCTGTTCACCGGCCTCACCAGCGTCGATGCCAGCGGCAAGATCAGCAATGCGCTGGCCGAGAGCCGGACCTCGAACGACGACTGCAGCCAGTGGACGTTCAAGATCAAGGGCGGGACCACCTTCTCCAACGGAGAGCCGGTGGACGCGCAGTCGTTCATCCGCGGCTGGACCCGGGTCGCGGCCAAGGACGCGGCCTCCGACGTGGCGTACCACATGAACGAGATCGACGGCTTCAAGGAGCTCCAGGACGGCTCCGCCACCACGTTCCGGGGCCTGTCGGCGCCCGACGCGACCACCCTCGTGGTCAAGCTGGCGGTCAAGGACTGCGAGTTCGACATCCGTACCTTCCACACCGTGTTCAGCCCGATGCCGAAGGTGGCCGGCTCGGCCACCAACAAGACCTTCAACGACATGCCGATCGGCAACGGGCCGTTCAAGATGGAAGGCCCCTGGCAGCACAACAGCAAGATCACGCTGGTCCGGAACGACAGCTACGGCCTGACCAAGGCCCACCTGGACCGGATCGAGATCTCCATCCTGAACTCGGCCAACGCGGACCAGCTGGAGTACCAGGGCTTCCAGGCGGGCCAGTTCGACTGGGCCCGGATACCCACCGAGCAGCTGCCCGTCGCCAAGGCGACCTACGCGCCGAAGAACGAGTGGTACGACTGGGCGGCCAACGGCATGAACTACCTGATGCCGATCACCTTCCAGGGCCCGCTGAAGAGCAAGGAGGCGCGGCTGGCGGTCTCCTACGCGATCGACCGTGACGCCATCGTCAGCGGCGTGTTCAAGGGCTTCAACCAGAAGGCCACCACGCTGGTGCCCGCGGCCTTCAAGGACGCCTACCAGGCCGGCGTCTGCGTCAGCTGTGTCAAGCAGGACAAGGAGAAGGCCAAGGCACTCGCCGCGCAGGCCGGTCTGACCCCCGGCACCAAGCTGTACTTCGGCTACAACACCGGTGGCGGCCACGAGGCCTGGGTGCAGGCCGTCGCCCAGCAGCTCAAGGACGTGCTCGGGCTGGACGTCCAGCTCGACGGCATGCCGTTCAAGGACATGCTGAAGAAGGACAAGTCGGCGAGCGCCACCGGTATGTACCGGGCGTCCTGGGGCGCGGACTACCCGACCCCCGGCAACTACCTGGCACCGCTGCTCGCGACCGGCTCCATCAACGAGGACCCGACCACCCACGACGCCCAGGGCGACAACGCCGGCCGCTACAGCAACCCGGCCTTCGACGCCCTGCTGCAGCAGGCCACCGCCACCAAGGACCCGGTCGCGCGCGACAAGATCTACCAGCAGGCCGAGAAGCTGGCGATCGGCGAGGACCAGGCACTGATCCCGGTCTTCACCCGCCAGCAGGAGCGTGTCGCCAACACCCAGAAGTGGGCCAACCTGACCTACGACTTCAACGAGAACCCGACCCTGGCCACGGTCTCGCAGAAGTAGCCCGTCCCTTCGCGCCAGGCGTGGTCCGCTCCTGAACCCGTGAACGCCCCTGACCGGTTGACCGAAGGGGCCTGGCACAACGCCGTCGCCCCCGCCTCGACCAGGCGGGGGCGACGGCCCCCGGGTGCCTGCCGGATCCGGCGGTGTACGGGGGAGAGGGCGACGCCGCTCTGCCGCGACCCCACAGAGAGGCACATGCCATGGGTAGGTATCTGCTGCGAAGGCTCGGACAGATGGTGATCGTGCTGCTCGGCGCGACGCTGATCCTCTTCGCCTGCCTGTTCGTCATCCCCGGTGACCCGGTCGGCTCGCTGGCCGGCAGCGAGCGCTCCCGGGACCCCGCGGTGATCGCCGAGCTGCACAAGCGGTACGGGCTCGACAAGCCGGTGATCGTCCAGTACGGCACGTACCTCGGCAAGCTGGCGCATGGCGACATGGGTGAGGACTACACCCAGCGCCGCCCGGTCACCGAGATCCTCGGCCCCAAGCTGGTCAACACCTCCAAACTGGCCGTCGTCGCCATCGTCTTCGACGCGGTGATCGGCGCCGCCGTCGGCGCGCTGGCGGCACTCAAGCGGTACTCGCTGGTGGACACGGCGGTCACGCTGGTCACCACGATCCTGGTCGGCTTCCCGACCTTCGTGATCGGCATGCTGATGCTCAACCTCTTCGCCGTACAGCTCAAATGGGTGCCGGTGATCGGCGATCCCGGCGATCCGCTGCAGATCATCCTGCCCGCGATCACGCTGGCCATCGTGGACGCGGCCCTGGTCGCCCGGCTGATGCGCGGCACCATGCTGGAGGTGCTGCGCGCCGACTACGTGAAGACCGCGATCGCCAAGGGAGTACCCAGGCGCCAGGTGCTGCTCAAGCACGTGATGCGCAACTCGGTCATCCCGGTGGTGACTTACCTCGGTATCTCGTTCGGCGGCCTGATGGGCGGGGCGATCATCACCGAGACCATCTTCAACTGGGACGGCATCGGCATGGCGATGTCCACCGCGATCCAGCAGCAGAACAACCCGGTCGTGGTCGGGGTGGCGACCTGGGGTGTCGCCATCTTCGTGCTGCTCAACCTGGTCGTCGACCTGCTGTACGCGATGCTCGACCCCCGCATCCGGCTGAGCTGAGGGCAGTGAGATGACTGACGACAAGACGAAGGAAACCGCCGTACCGGGCAGGCCGGTTCCCGGGCAGCGCAAGGATCCGGGTCCGGCCGGGGCCCAGGCCGAGCCGGCCGTCAGGGTGGTCAAGGAGTGGCAGGAGGTCTGGCACCGCTTCGCCGCCAACAGGCTGGCCCTGGTCGGTCTGGTGCTGGTCGTGGGACTGTTCCTCACCGCCCTCTTCGCGCCGCTGATCGCCCCGCACGACCCGCTGCGGCAGGACCTGATGAACACGCTCAAGCCCCCGAGCGGCGACCACCTCTTCGGCACCGACGTCCTCGGCCGCGACCAGCTCTCCCGGGTGATCTACGGATCCAGGATCGCGGTCATCGTCGGCCTGGTGTCGATCCTGCTGACCCTGTTCATCGGCATCGTGCTCGGTGCGATCGCGGCCTACTTCGGCCGGTTCTACGACACGCTGACGATGCGCGTCGCCGACGTGTTCTTCGCCTTCCCGCTGCTGATCGGCGCGATCATCATCATCACCGTGACCGGTCGCGGGGTCTGGCCGGTGGTGCTCTCGCTCGCCGTCTTCGGCTGGGCCACCGTGGCGCGACTGCTGCGGAGTTCGGTGCTCTCGACCCGCGAGATGGACTACGTGCACGCGGCGCGCGCACTGGGTGCCGGACACCTGAGGGTCATCCTGCGGCACATCCTGCCCAACTCGATCGCGCCGGTCATCATCTACGGCACGTTCAACGTCGGTACCGCCGTGGTCGCGGAGGCCTCGCTCTCCTACCTCGGCGTCGGCGTCAGCCCGGAGGTGCCGGAGTGGGGCAACATGCTCGCCGCCGGCCGGGGGTTCATCGGCGTCTACGACTACATGTGGACCCTTCCCTCGCTCGCGGTGGTGCTCACCTCCCTGGGCTTCATCTTCCTGGGCGACGGCGTGCGCGACGCCCTCGATCCCAAACTGCGGTGAGCGGCGTGGAGTTGACGGACGTGACCGGACCGGGAGACGGCAGGGACAGGGCGATGACGGAGTCGGTGCGGAACGAGACGGGCGCGCCCCTGCTGCAGGTCGACGACCTGCAGGTGGAGTTCGTGACCCGGGACGGCGTGGCCAGGGCGGTCAACGGCGTCAGTTACAGCGTCGGATCGGGGGAGACGCTGGCGGTGCTGGGGGAGTCGGGTTCGGGCAAGTCGGTGACCGCGCAGGCCGTCATGGGCATCCTGGACACCCCGCCCGGGAGGATCACCGGCGGCAGGGTGCTCTACCGGGGTGAGGACCTGCTCACCATGCCCGAGGAGGACCGGCGGAAGATCCGCGGCCGGAGGATCGCGATGATCTTCCAGGACGCGCTCTCCGCGCTCAATCCGGTGTTCTCGGTGGGCTGGCAGCTCGGCGAGATGTTCCGGGTGCACGAGGGGATGTCCAAGAAGGACTCGCTGAAGAAGGCCGTCGAGCTGATGGAGCGGGTGCGTATCCCGGCGGCGAAGGAGCGGGTGAACGACTATCCGCACCAGTTCTCGGGTGGTATGCGTCAGCGCATCATGATCGCGATGGCGCTGGCTCTGGAGCCGGATCTGATCATCGCGGACGAGCCGACGACGGCGCTGGATGTGACGGTGCAGGCGCAGGTGATGGAGCTGCTGGCGGAGCTGCAGCGGGAGTACCGGATGGGGTTGATCCTGATCACCCATGATCTGGGGGTGGTCGCGGATGTGGCTGACAAGATCGCGGTGATGTACGCGGGGCGGATCGTGGAGACCGCGCCGGTGCACGAGCTGTACGCGCGCCCGGCGCACCCGTACACCCGGGGACTGCTGAAGTCGATCCCGCGCCTGGACCAGAAGGGCCAGGACCTGTACGCGATCAAGGGCCTGCCGCCCAACCTGCTGCACATACCGGACGGCTGTGCGTTCAACCCGCGCTGCGAGCGTGCCGTTGACCGGTGCCGCACCGAACTGCCGCTGCTGCAGCCCGTGCTGGACGAGGAAGGCGCCGAGCTGGCCGGCCGCCGCAGCGCCTGCCACCTCTGGAAGGAGACCCTCCGTGGCTGAGCCGATCCTGGAGGTCAAGGACCTGGTCAAGCACTACCCGCTGACCCAGGGCGTTCTGTTCAAGAAGCAGATCGGTGCGGTCAAGGCCGTCGACGGCATCTCCTTCGAGCTGCACAAGGGCGAGACGCTGGGCGTCGTCGGTGAGTCCGGGTGTGGCAAGTCGACCTTGGCCAAGGTGCTGATGAACCTTGAACGGGCCACGGCCGGTGAGGTGTTGTTCAAGGGGGAGGAGATCTCGGGGCTGAGGGGTGCGGGGCTGAAGGCGGTGCGGCGGAACATCCAGATGGTGTTCCAGGACCCGTACACCTCGCTGAACCCGCGGATGACGGTGGGGGACATCATCGGGGAGCCGTTCGAGATCCACCCCGAGGTGGCGCCGAAGGGCGACCGTCGCAAGGCGGTTCAGGATCTGCTGGACGTGGTGGGTCTGAACCCGGAGTACATCAACCGGTATCCGCACCAGTTCTCGGGTGGTCAGCGTCAGCGGATCGGTATCGCCCGTGGTCTGGCGCTGAAGCCGGAGATCATCATCTGTGACGAGCCGGTCTCGGCGCTGGACGTGTCGGTGCAGGCGCAGGTGATCAACCTGCTGGAGAAGCTGCAGCAGGACTTCGACCTCTCCTACATGTTCATCGCGCACGACCTCTCGATCGTCCGGCACATCTCGGACCGGGTCGGGGTGATGTACCTGGGCAAGATGGTGGAGATCGGCACGGACGAGGAGATCTACGAGCACGCCACCCACCCGTACACCCAGGCACTGCTGTCCGCGGTCCCGGTACCCGACCCGAGCGGCCGCGAGGGCCGCGAACGGATCATCCTGTCCGGGGACATCCCCTCACCGGCCAACCCGCCCTCCGGCTGCCGCTTCCGCACCCGCTGCTGGAAGGCCGAGGAACGCTGCTCCACCGAACTGCCGCTGCTCGCGGTGCCCTCCCTGGAGGGACCGGCCGCGCACGAGTCCGCCTGCCACTTCGCCGCGGAGCGCGAGATCGGGCAGAGCCCGGCGGAGCGCGAGATCGGATAACGCGCAGGCCGGCGACAGCCGGACGGGCCCCGGAGGTGAGATTCCCTCCGGGGCCCGTCCCGTTGAGCGGCTCAGAGTCGAGCGGTCATCACTTGGAGAAGCCGATGTTCTCCATGATGTAGTCCGACAGACCCGGGGAACCGAGGTTGGCGACGGCCTTCTTCACGCCGAAGATGGCCGGGCGCTGGTACATCGGGATCAGACCGGCGACCTTCCACTCCTCGGCGTCCGCCTTGTCGACGTTGGCGAGCTCGCCGGCGGTGTCGGGGGCCGAGACGGCGGCGTCCAGGTCCTTGTCCAGCGCGTCACTGCCGACCTGGCTGTAGTTGGCGCCACCGTTCGTCTTGTACTGCGGCATCATCGAGCTGGCCACGAACGGGTTGCCGAGCAGCGCGAAGACGGTCATGTCGAAGTCGAACTTGTAGACGTACTTGTCGAAGAACTGGTCCGACGGGGCGGTGAAGGTGGTCACCTTGACGCCGACCTGCTGCAGCATCTGGGTGATCATCGAGCTCTCGTTGGTGGCGGTGGTGACACCGGCCGGGATGACGAGCTTGAGCGAGAGCTCCTTGCCGTCCTTCTTGCGGATGTCGCCGTCCATCTTCCAGCCGGCCGCGTCCAGCGCCTTCTTGGCCGCGTCGGGGTCGAACTTGCTCAGGCCACCCGAGTTGTCCTTGTAGCCGTTCTGGGTCGGCACCAGGAAGTGGTTGTTCATCGCCGCGGCCGGCCAGTTCAGGCCGTTGAGGTCGGACTTGGCGATGGTGTCGCGGTCGATGGCCTGGAAGATGGCCTGGCGCACCGTCGCGTCGGTCAGCATCGGGCTCTTGCCGTTGAGCATGATGTGGCGGAAGTCCGGGCCACCGGCGATCCGGGCCTCACCGTCGGCGGTGGACTGGATCTGCTTCAGACCGGCGGCGTCCGGGCCGTTGTTGAAGAAGTCGATCTCACCGTTGGCGAAGGCCTGCGGCATGGCGTTGGTGTCCATCGCCTTGAAGACGATCTTGTCCAGCAGCGGCTTGTCACCCGAGTAGTTGGGGTCGGCCACCACGGTGACGGTCTTCGCGGTCTGGTCGATCTTGTCCAGCTTGAACGGGCCGGAGGTGACCGGGATGTTGTTCACGAAGCCCGTGTTGAACAGGTCCGGGGACGCCATGTACTTGGCCGGGAGCAGCGGCGCGTTGGCGACGCTGTTGAACATGCTCTGCCAGTCCGAGTACGGATTCTTGAAGGTCATGATCGCCTGGTAGTCGTCGGCGCCCTTGACGACGCTCTCGACCTGGTCGAAGCCGGCGGTCGAGGTGACCTTGAAGTCCTTGTTGGTG
This sequence comes from Kitasatospora sp. HPM-01-4, assembly GCF_051374625.1. Taxonomy (NCBI): domain Bacteria; kingdom Bacillati; phylum Actinomycetota; class Actinomycetes; order Kitasatosporales; family Streptomycetaceae; genus Kitasatospora; species Kitasatospora sp. HPM-01-4. The sequence continues at coordinate 5,263,682 of NZ_JBPQGP010000005.1, forward strand.
CCGTTCTGGGCCTGCCAGTTGGTCTGGATGTCCTGCCAGGTGATCGGGGTGCCGTCGGACCACTTGGCCTTCGGGTTGAGGGTCCAGGTGACGACCTGCTTGCCGTCCTTCATCTCGGACTTGGCGTCCAGCAGGTAGGCCTTGTTCGGCGTCTGGGTGCCACCGGCGTCCGAGCGCCAGAGGGTCGGGAAGAGCGCCTTGGCCACGTCGATGGTGGCCGACTCGTTGCCGTCGGTCTCCAGCGGGCTCCACTGGCTGGACATCTGGTCGATGGCCCAGTTGAGGGTGCCGCCCTGCTTCAGCTCGGCGCGGTCCTTGGGGTTCAATGCCGTCTGGGTCAGCTTGGGCGCGGCGGAGGCGGCCGGGGCGGCGGAGTCGTCGCTCTTGCTGCTGGAGCAGGCGGTCAGCGACAGCGAGGCGGCGGCGATGGTGGCGACCAGCGCGACCGGGGTCCGGTTGAGCTTCAAGGGATTCCCCCTGGTGGGTTACGGAGATGTGGGAGTGAACCCGGCAGCGTCGTTGGCGACGGGTGGTGCCGGTGGAGCGACTGCGGTGGTGCTGGTGGTGCGGGACGCCCTGGGGCGCGGCTGGTGGGGGTCAGATCACTTCCAGGGCCTTGGCGAAGTGGCAGGCGGCCGAGTGGTCGTCGGCGAGCTTCGCGTTGGCGGGGTCCTCGTCACGGCAGCGCTGCTGCTCGTTCTCACCGAGGGTCTGGAACTTCGGGCAGCGGTTGCGGAACCGGCAGCCGCTCGGTACGTCGGCCGGGCTGGGCAGGTCACCGGTGAGCAGGATCCGGGCCCGCTCGCGCTCCTGGCGCGGGTCCGGGAGCGGTACGGCGGAGAGCAGGGCCTGGGTGTAGGGGTGGGACGGCGCGTCGAAGATCGCGTCGGTCTCGCCGACCTCGACGATCCGGCCCAGGTACATCACGGCGATCCGGTCGGCGATGTGCCGGACCACCGAGAGGTCGTGGGCGACGAACAGGTAGCTGAGGCCGAGCCTGGTCTTGAGCTCGTCCAGCAGGTTGAGCACGCCCGCCTGGATGGAGACGTCCAGTGCGGAGACCGGTTCGTCCAGGATGACCAGCTTGGGCTCCAGGGCCAGGGCCCGGGCGATGGAGATGCGCTGCCGCTGGCCGCCGGAGAACTCCTGGGGGTAGCGGTCGGCGTGGTCGGGGTTGAGGCCGACCAGCTCCAGCAGCTCCGGGATGCGGGCGGCGATCCTGGCCCTGTCCCAGCCGTGGGTCTTGAGCGGCTCGGCGAGGATGTCACCGATCGGCATCCGGGAGTCCAGGGCCGCCATCGGGTCCTGGAAGACGATCTGCATGTCCCGGCGCAGCGCCTTGCGGTCGGCCCGGCTCATGCTCTTGGTCTCCTTGCCGAAGACCGCGACGGTACCGACCTGGTCCTTGGGCAGGTCCAGGATCTCCAGCAGGGTGGTGGTCTTGCCGCAGCCGGACTCGCCGACCAGGCCGAGCGTCTCGCCCTCGCGGATGTCCAGCGAGATGCCGTCCACCGCGCGCACCACGCCGACCTTGCGCTTGACCACCGCTCCCTTGCTGAGCGGGAAGTGCTTGGTCAGGTTGTCCAGCTCCAGGACCGTGGCGCGCTCGGCACGGGGGCGCTGCGTCAGCGCGGAGGCCTCGGGCAGCTCGGGCACCGGGTAGATGGTGGCCGGGTCCAGGGTGTCGCCCAGCTCGTGGCTGCGGTGGCAGGCGGTCGGGTGCGTGCCGCCGTCCCTGACCGACAGCTCCGGCTCGACCTCGCGGCAGCGGTCGATGGTGATCGGGCAGCGGGCCGCGAACGGGCAGCCCCGGGGCAGCTCCACCATGGACGGCGGAGTCCCCTCGATCGGGGTGAGCGCGCGGCGCTCGGTCTCGTCCAGCCGCGGGATCGAACCCAGCAGGCCGATGGTGTACGGCATCCGGGGGGAGTAGTACACCTCGTCGACGCTGCCGGCCTCGACCGGCTTGCCCGCGTACATCACCTGGACGCGGTCGGCGAAGCCGGCCACCACGCCGAGGTCATGGGTGATCATCACGATGCCGGCGCCGGTGACCTCCTGGGCCTTCTTCAGCACCTCGAGCACCTGGGCCTGGATGGTCACGTCCAGCGCGGTGGTCGGCTCGTCGGCGATGATCACCTTGGGGTCGTTGGCGATCGCCATGGCGATCATGGCGCGCTGGCGCATACCGCCGGAGAACTCGTGCGGGAAGTTGTCCACCCGGCGCTTGGGGTCCGGGATGCCGACCACGTTGAGCAGGTCGATGGCGCGCTCGCGGGCCTGCTCCTTGGTCATCTTCTGGTGGATCTGCAGCGCCTCGATGATCTGGGTGCCGACGCTGTACACCGGGGTGAGCGCTGACAGCGGGTCCTGGAAGACCATGCCGATGTCCTTGCCGCGGATCAGGGACATCTCGTTGTCCGAGAGGCCCAGCAGTTCGCGTCCGCCCAGCTTGACCGAGCCGGTGACCGAGGCGGTGTCGGGCAGCAGACCGAGCACGGCCATCGAGGAGACGGACTTGCCGGAGCCGGACTCACCGACGATCCCCAGCACCTCGCCCGGACGGACGGAGTACGACACACCGCGCACCGCGCGGACCGGTCCCGCCTCACTGGGGAAGGAGACGACCAGGTCGCTGACGTCGAGGATGGGCTGAGACTTGTCCAGCCGGGAGTCGGTCACCGGTCGGAGTCCTTCCTTGGTACGGGTGCTGTCCGAGGGCTGAGGGGGAGTGGCGGCGGCCGTCATGAGGTGCTCAGCGCGTCGGTGGAGGTGCTCGGGCCCTGCAGCTTCTGGTCGGAGAGCCCCTTGCCGGCCTTCTCCGTGCCCTGGGGCTTGAGCTTCTTGGCCTTGGCCTTGGCGCCGGAGGCGTTCGGGTCGAGGGCGTCGCGCAGGCCGTCGCCGATGAAGGCGACCGCGATGCCGATCAGGACCAGGCAGCCGGCCGGGAAGTAGAAGAGCCACGGGTAGGCCGGGGCGTTGGTGGTGTTGTCGGCGATGATGGTGCCGAGCGAGACGTCCGGCGCCTGGATGCCGAAGCCGAAGTAGGACAGGCCGCTCTCGCCGATGACCGCGGCGCCGACCTGGATCACCATGTCGATGATCAGCAGCGAGGCCATGTTCGGCAGGATGTGCCGGAAGATGATGACCGGTCCGGACACGCCCATGTACTTGGCGGCCTTGACGAACTCACGGTCCTTCAGGGTCAGCGTCATCGAGCGCACCACGCGGGCGGTGATCATCCAGCTGAACGCCGCCAGCAGCACCACGAAGATCAGCCAGCTGGCCCCCTGGAAGATCGGCGAGAGCACGGCGACGAGGAGGAAGGACGGCAGCACCAGCAGCAGGTCGACCGCCCACATCAGGACGCGGTCGATCCAGCCGCCGTAGTAGGCCGCGACGGCGCCGACGGCGCCCGCGACCAGGGTGCTGATCAGGCCGACCAGGATGCCGATCACCAGGGACTTCTGCAGTCCGCGCATGGTCAGCGCGAAGAGGTCCTGGCCGCCCTGGTTGGTGCCCCACCAGTGGTCACCGCCCGGAGGGGCGTTGAACGCCATGTAGTCGTGGTGCAGGTAGTCGTACTTGTCCACCAGCGGGCCGCCGTAGGCCATCACGAAGAGGATGACCAGGACGGCCAGACCGACCAGCGCCAGCCTGTTGCGGGTGAAACGGCGGAAGGTGAGTTTGGCGCGGCTCTGCCGCTTGGCGGGCTTGGGCTGCCCCGTGGTTGCGTCGCTCATGGCTTCTTCTCCTGGACTGAGTAAGGGACGTGATGCTCCGTCGGGTGCTCAGCGCACCCGGACGCGCGGATCGAGCGCCGCGTACATCAGGTCGGAGAGGAATCCCGCGATAAGCACCAGCACGGCGGTGAAGAGCGAGACGGCTGCCGTCGCGTTCACGTCGTTGCGGGTGATCGAGGTGACCAGTAGTTCGCCCATGCCGTGCCAGCCGAAGGTCTTCTCGGTGAAGGTGGCGCCGACGAACAGCAGGACGATGTTGTAGACGAGCAGCGGGACGACCGGCAGGATCGCGGTCCGCAGGCCGTGCTTGACGAGTGCGGCGCGGCGGCGCAGGCCCTTGGCGCGCGCGGTGCGCAGGAAGTCGCTGCCCAGCACGTCGAGCATGGTGCTGCGCTGGTACCGGCTGTAGAGCGCGACCTGGATCAGGATCAGCGTCAGGCCGGGCAGCAGCATGTGCTCGGCCCGGTTGCCCAGCGCGGCGAAGTCCCAGCGGCCGGCGAACTCGGGGTCGGTCTCACCGGTGAAGTGGATGGTGCCCGCGCCGAGGAACTGGATCGTTCCGAGCTTGAGGAAGAGACCGAGGATGAAGACCGGCATGGCCAGGATGAAGAACGAGGCCAGCGTGGTGAACCGGTCGAAGAACTTGTACTGCTTGATGGCGCCGAGTGCGCCGACCGCGACACCGCCGACCGAACCGATCAGGGTGGCCAGCAGCAGCAGACGGGCCGAGACGCCGAGCCGGCGGGCGATCTCGTCGTTGACCGGAGAGCCGTCGATGGTCTTGCCCAGGTCGCCGTGCACGACGCCGTCCGCCCAGGTCGCGAAGCGGGTGACGATCGGCGTGTCCGGGTTCATGTTCACGTCGTCGAGCGTCTTGGAGATGGTCGACTTGGGGATCGGAGGGTTGCGACCTTCGTAGTTCGCCTGCGGGTGCAGGCTCAGGCCTGCTACGAAATATGAGAGAGAAGCGGCAAGGACGACCAAAATCAGATTATTGGCCAGCTTGCGCAGCAAATAGCGACCCAAGGTGGTTCTCTCTCCCTCGTGCGGTCCTGCGGGCGCCGACTGCACAAGGCCCCGGCTGTGCGATCAGTGGGGATGGCAGTTCCCACACTTGATGCCGAGGGGCGTCTCGGAGGTCGGACGGTTGGTCAGAAATGAGACAGCCGCGGTAGGACGGCTTGCTGCCACATCTTGCTAACCCGGTGAACGCTTGTCGACTGGCCCCGGATCAAATGTTGGTAACGCTGCGCGCAATCCGCCAGGTCGGAGGCCGTTTTGACCATGGGTTCATCGGCTCAGGCGCAGGCTAGGGGCCATATTTCGGGCTTGAATGCCCTCGGAGCACAGGCTTCCGCTACTGTGTGGCAGTTGGTGTGATATGTCCGGTTATAGGTCGCCAATGGCGAGTATTCGCCACCTCTCGCGGATTGGACGCCGGACTGATGGGGGTGCCCGCGATGGAAAGTAAATGTCCGATATTTTGAGACATATATCCCTTGGGTCGGCTTTCGGGGAGAACGCCCGAGGCCGGGGCCCATGACGGGCCCCGGCCTCGGGGTGCGGAGCGGTTCGGTCAGATCTGGAAGCGGTAGACCCGGTCCTTGGCCGCCGTCTTGTCGATGACGGAGGTGATGGCGTCCGCGACGTCCTGCGGGGTGACCTGCACCGGGGCGCCGCCCTTCTTAATCTTGACCTTGTCGAAGGCGACCTTCTTCAGGGCGTCGTTGAGCTTGTCGAGGTCCCACTTCAGCACGACCTTGCCGGAGTCGTCCGGCGCCAGGGTGAGGGCCTGGCTGGCCGTCACCTTGCCGAAGTCGAAGCCCTTGGTGCCCGCGTAGACCGACACCGTGCCGTTCAGCACCGACTTGCCGAGGGTGTCGGCGGCCGTCCTCAGGGCGTCCTCGGTGACCTTCGGCTGGGCCGCGGCCACCGGTACGGTCACCACGGCGTCCGGTTTGCCCGCGGCCCGGTCCCGGTACGCCTGCTCGATCAGGTCCATCGCGGCGTTGGCGTCCACGGCCTGCCCCGCCTTGCCGGGGACGACCTCGGTCTGCCCGGCGGCGGTGAAGCGGACGAAGCCCTCCTGGAGGCCCTGGGCGGACTTGCCGCTGAGGGTCTGCAGAGTGGCCTTCAGCTTCGCCCGGTCCACCTTCACCTGCGGCTCGACGGCCGTGCTGCCGCCCTTCAGCGAACCGATCACCTCGACCGGGTTGTAGCTGTGCTTGGTCAGGCCGTCCACGGTGGCCGTGGTGTCGAAGCTCAGACCGGCGGTGGCCGGGTCGAGATCGACCGTCTGGTCGCCGAGCTTGAGCTTCAGCGGCTGCTGCCCGGCCTTGCCGACCGAGCTGTCCAGCGTGCTCACCGCCTGGTCGCGGGAGTCGCCGCCGATGTCGGTGCCGAGCACCGTGGTGCCCTTGGGGATATCGGCCTGATTGAGCATCAGTCCGGTTCCGTACGCGGCCGCGCCGATGAAGAGCACCCCGCCCACCGCGTAGCCGGCCAGCTTCTTCACCTTGCCGCCACGGGACTTGGCTGCCGGGGCGGAGGCGGACGCGGCCTTCGGCTGCGCGGCCTTGGCGTCCTTGCCGGCCTCCTTGCCGCCCTCCGGGGCGGTCGGGGCCTCGGGGCCGTCGGCCTTCTCGGCGCCCTGCGGGGCGGACCCGAAGGCGGGACCGCCGGGGCCGCCGGGGGCGCCGGGTGCACCGGGGGCGCCGGGGAACGGCGCGGGCGGCTCGAATCCCGGCGACTCGGCGAAACGGCCCTGGGTGGGCCTGCCGTCTGGGAAGGGGCGGGAGCGTTCGGAGGCCGAAGCGGCCTGCGGGCCGGCGCCCGGACGGCCGGGGGCGAAGGGGTCGGAGCCGGCCGCCGGCTGGGAAGGCGAGCCGAACCGGTTGGCTGCGGGCGGCCCGGATATGCCGGCCGCCTGCGGGCCCTCCCCGATCGGCTCGAAGCCGCCGACCTGGGTGTCCTCCTGCCCGCCCGGCATGGGACCGGCGGCCGATTCGGCGCCCTTGGGCGCTGCCTGACGGCGCGGCGCGGCGGCCCCGGTACGGAACGGGTCGGCCTGGGCGGGGCCGGTGGCGAACGGGTCCGCCGGTGCCGGCTCGGCCGCGAAGGGGCCGCCCTGGGCGGGGTTGGGTGCGAAGGGGTCGGCCTGGGCGGGGTTGGCCGCGAAGGGGTCGGCCTGTGCGGGGTTGGCCGCGAAGGCGCCGCCCTGCGCGGGGTTGGCCGCGAAGGCGCCGCCCTGTGCGGGGTTGGCCGCGAAGGGGTCGGCCGCCGGGGTGTTCGCGAAGCGGCCGCCCGGGGTCGTGTTGCCCGCGAAGCGGCCGCCGTTCGCCGGCTCGGTCGCGAACGGGTCGGCCGCCTGCCGGTTGCCCGCGGCGGGGAAACCCTGGCCGGGCTCGCGGTACGGCTCGGCGGAGTACGGGGCGCCGGCGGCCGGTCCACCCGGGCCGAACGCGCCGCCGCGACCGGCGTCCTGGGGGAATCCGTCGGCCTGCCGCGGCTGCCCGCCGGCCGTGAACGGGGAGGCCTGCGCACCCGGCGGCTGAGCCCCGGGCATACCGCCGGCCCGCGGCCGGTCCTGGGCCGCACGCTCCGGCTCGGCCCCGCCCGGCAGGCCCTGCCCCGGGGCACCCTGGCCCTGCGGCATGAACTCCTGGGCGGCGGGCCCGGCAGCGCGCATGCCTTCGGCACCCGCCCCGTCGGCCGGCGAACCGCTCGCGGCGGCACCGGCGGCAGCTCCGGCCACCGCGGCGCCGGCCCCCGCACCCGGGGTACCGGTGCCCGGGCCGGCCGGCACCGTCCCGGTGTCCTGCTGACGGCTGCGCTGACGCGGCCGGAACCACTCGCCGGTCGACTCCGCGGAACTGCTCTGCGGCTGGGCACCCGCCTGCTGACCGCCGTTCTGCCACTCCGGCGGCAGGTTCGGCGGTGTCGAAGGCCGGGCGGCGGGGTCGATGACCCCGAGCACGGGGGAGGACGGCGTGGCGGAACGGTGCCGGGGCCCGGACGGCTCGGCGGGCGCGGCCTCCTCGTTCTTCACGGGGCTGCGCATCACCACCGGCGGGATCGGCCGGGAGCCGGGGATGTTGATCCGGATCCTGGTGGTCAGCGTGGTCTCGGTCTTCGGCGTCTCGTCGTCCGCCGCCGGCTCGTTCGCAGCCGGGCCTTCCCCCAGCCTCCGGCCGGGGGTGCCCCCAGGGCCGAACGGGTCGGCGCCGTAGCCGTTCGGGAGACCCGTGCCGTACGGCGGGGTGCCCGACGGGTACGCGTCCGGTCCCTCCCCCGGTCGCCGGCCGGAGTTGCCCCCAGGCCGCCGCGGCGGGTACGCGCTGTCAGATTCGCGGCTGCTCAATGCTGCTCTGCTCCGGGTTCGCAGCCGCGCTGTGGAACGGCGACCGCGGGTTGTGGGGCGTCAGCCCGGCGGCGCGGCGAGTACCGCCGCGCGATGGACCGGACAACCCCTCCGACACCAGTCTTCTTATCGTGTTGGCTGCGGCAGGCCGCCGGCCTCGCGATCGGGTGAGGCTACCTGCTCGTCCCGTGCACCGCATCGACCGGGCGATTCCGCCGTTGCACCACCTTACTGGGAAGAAAGTAGACGGTGAGCTGGTTCGGATAGAACCTGATACGTCCGGGTTCCTCCGGTATGAGCCTACGTGCGGTGCACTCTGACTGCTCGTCGCGGCTCTGTTACCGCTTCGGCCCCGGTGCCCCGAACCCGAAGCCGCCCCGGGTCGGCAGGGTGGCGCAGATCACCCCGCCGACCGCGCCGAGGAAGAGGTAGGCGTACGAGGTGAAGCCCGCGGAGAGGATGAAGTCTCCCTTGGGGCGAGGGCTCATCAGCACCATCAGCATCAGGAACCAGCCCCCCAGCGGCACTCCGGCGCCCAGCTTGGTGCCGGTGAGCCGGAGCCCGCCGTAGAAGAGGGCCAGGCAGGCGGCCACCGCCAGCAGCATCCCGAAGGGCTGCCAGAGCGCCTGCACGAAGCAGCCGCAGAGCGAGACCACCAGGCCGAGCAGGAAGAGGAACACGTACGCCACGATCCGTCCGGTGCGTGACGGCTGAGGCTCGGCCAGTCGCTCGGCCTGGGTGCCGAGCACCTTGGCGGGGAGGCCGCGCCAGGCGGGTGCGCCCTTCGGGGGAGTGGTCATCGGAGGGACTCCGCGTTCGCCGGGGTGGGGTTGGGATCGGCTGCCTGCCGCCTTGAAGCGACCGGCTCCGCCACGTCGAGGCCGGCGAAGAGATCGGTCTCGGGCAGCCGGCCACCCGGTTCACCGCGGACCAGCTGGTAGTACTCGGTCGTCACGACCGGCTGCGCCAGGTGGTTGCTGAGGGCGAAGAACTCGCCGTTCACGGCGATCTGGGTGCGGTGCGCCCGCAGCGCGGCCGTCTTCGCCGCCGCGTGGGCGGTGCCGTCGAACACGGTGGTGACCAGCTCGTCGTCCACCACGCCCGGGATGTCCGAGACCTGGGCCACCCCGGGGAAGGGCCGCCGGGCGGCGGCCTCGGCCAGGCCCCGGTCGATCACCGAGCGCGGCATCCGGTTCCAGTAGACCTTGGCGATCCGCCAGGCCGCGCCCAGCTCGGCCCGCCAGGCCGGGTCGGCCGCCAGCTCGTACGCCCGCATGGCGACCCGGTGCGCCTTGATGTGGTCGGGGTGGCCGTAGCCGCCGTTCTCGTCGTACGTCACCAGCACCTGGGGCCGCACCTCCCGGATCACCGCGACCAGGTGGCCGGCGGCCTCGTCCAGGTCGGCCTGCCAGAAGCAGCCGGGGACGTCGTTCTCGGGCACGCCCATCATCCCGGAGTCCCGGTAGCGCCCGGGGCCGCCGAGGAAGCGGAAGTCGGCGACGCCGACCGCGCGCATCGCCTCGGTCAGCTCGCCGATCCGGTACCGGCCCAGGGTGTCCTCGCGGTCGGCCGTCAGGTGGGCCAGCTCGGGCGGGATCACCTCGCCCCCCTCGCCGAGGGTGCAGGTCACCAGGGTGACCGCGGCTCCTTCGGCGGCGTACCGCGCCATCGTGGCGCCGTTGCCGATCGACTCGTCGTCGGGGTGGGCGTGCACCAGCAGCAGGCGCCGGGGCGGCCGGTCGGTGGCAGAGGTCATGGACAGCAGCCTATCGACCGGGGCCGGGACGACGGTGCCCGGCGCCCGGCGGTTACCGGATCCGGGGGCACCGGGCCGCTCCCGCGCTCCGCCGCGACCTAGACCGACCGGCAGTAGGGCCCGTGGCGTCGCGTGCCGATAGCTCTCTCCCTCCTTGCCCGCCATCGGGCGGGGGTACCCCCGGCCGAAGGCTGGGGGCGAGGGGCCCTCGGACGCACATCCCTCGTCGCGCGCAGCGCCGCCGCGCTCTCCTCACGATGCACGCCCAGACTCGGCTCTCGACCCTCCCCCAGCCTTCGGCCGGGGGGACCCCCTTCTTGATCCACGCTCCCTATCGTCGGTCGGTCCTAGAGCTTCAGGCCATTGAGCATCCCTGCCAGGTTGCTGGTCACCGCCTGGATCGACGGGGCGATCGAGCTGGACGCGAGGTAGAAGCCGAGCAGCGCACAGATGATCGCGTGCGCCAGCTTCAGCCCCGATCGGCGGATCAGGACCACCACGATGACCAGCATCAGCATGGCCGCGGAGATGGACAAAGCCATGTCGGCTCACACCCTTTCTCGGGTGCGCCGCCCTCCCCGAGGGCGGCGGTCGGGACGTGCGGGACGAGCTCTCGACCCGGCCGGGCGCAGGGTGCGGGCACACCTGGACGCCACGGTTCCGAATCGACCAGTCAAGGAATACCCGATCAGTAAGGCTTGCATTACTCTCCGTGAGGCGGCAGGGTCGGGGCACGGAAGCGTCCGCAGGGCGCAGGGCCCGGTGAGAAGGGGTGTCGGGGCCGCGCGGAGTCAGTTGGGGGCGCTGCGCCGAACGGGTGATCCCCGCGTCGGGCAGGCCGTATGGTTCGGTGCCATGACCACCGACACAACTGCGGACACCTTCCCCCGGCAGCATGCGCGGACCCTGCGCTACACCGTCGGCGCGCCCCGGGCCTTCACCGTCGCACCCGACGGCTCCCGGGTCCTCTTCCTGCGCTCCAGGTCCGGCAGCGACCGCGCCAACCTGCTCTGGGCGCTCGACACCGCCACCGGTGAGGAGCGGATCGTCGCCGACCCCGTCGCCCTGCTCGGCGGCGGCGAGGAGAACCTCTCGGCCGAGGAGAAGGCCCGCCGCGAGCGCAGCCGCGAGGGTGCGGCCGGGATCGTCGGTTACGCCCTGGACGGCGCCGGTGCGCTGGCGGCCTTCGCCCTCTCCGGACGTCTGTTCACCGCCGACCCGGCCACCGGGGAGAGTCGCGAACTTCCGGCCGTAGGACCGCTGTTGGACCCGCGGCCGGCGCCCGACGGCAGCTGTGTCGCCTATGCGACCGCCTCCGGCCAGCTGCGGATCAGCCGCACCGACGGCAGCGGGGACCGCGCCCTCGCCGAGCCGGAGCGAGACGGAATCACCTGGGGCCAGGCCGAGTTCATCGCCCAGGAGGAGATGGACCGCGACCGCGGCTACTGGTGGTCCCCCGACAGCGACCGGCTGCTGGTGGCCCGCGTCGACGACGCGCCCGTCCGCCACTGGTGGATCGCCGACCCGGCCAACCCCGCCAGCACCCCCGCCGAGATCGCCTACCCGGCGGCCGGCACGCCCAACGCCGAGGTCGGTCTCTGGCTGATCGGCCTGGACGGCTCGCGCACCGAGGTGCGCTGGGACCGCGAGGCCTTCCCCTACCTGGCCCGGGTGCACTGGTCGGCGGGCGGCGCGCCGCTGCTGCTGGTCCAGGCCCGCGACCAGCGCAGCCAGCAGATCCGCAGCGTCGACCTCGCCACCGGCGAGAGCGGACTGCTGGTCGAGGAGCGGGACCAGGCCTGGCTGGAGCTCTTCTCCGGCGTCCCCGCCTGGACTCCCGACGGCCGGCTGGTGCGGATCTCCGACGAGAGCGGCGCCCGCGCCCTGGTGGTAGGCGACCGTACCGTCACCGGCGACGAGCTGCACCTGCGCTCGGTGGTCTCGGTCGACGCGGACGGCGTGCTCTTCAGCGCCTCCGCCGGTGTGGTCGACGCGGTCCTGGAGCCCGGTGCGATCGGCGCGTTCGGCATCGCCCCCGAGGACGGCGCACAGCCCGTCGCGCTCGGCGAGGCCGGTGTGGTGGCGGCGGTCCGGGCGGGCGGGGTGACCGTACTGTCCTCGGCCGACCCGGCCTGGGCCGGAGCCAGGGTCGAGGTGCTGCGCGAGGGCAAGGTGATCGCCACCGTCGCCTCCCACGCGGAGGCCCCGCTGCTCACCGCCCGGCCGCACTTCACGCTCGCGGGCGAGCGGCGCATCCCGTGCGCGGTCTTCCTGCCCACCGGCTACGACCGCGAGCGGGACGGCCTGCTGCCCGTACTGATGGACCCGTACGGCGGACCGCACGGCCAGCGGGTGATCCGCTCCCACAACCCGCACCTGACCTCGCAGTGGTTCGCCGACCAGGGCTTCGCCGTGGTCGTCGCGGACGGGCGCGGCGCCCCGGGCAACAGCCCGGCCTGGGAGAAGTCCGTCGCCTTCGACTTCGCCGGGGTCACCCTGGACGACCAGGTGGCCGCGGTGCAGGCGCTGGCCGGCGAGTACCCGCTCGACCTCGGCCGGGTCGGCATCCGCGGCTGGTCGTACGGCGGCTACCTCTCCGCGCTCGCCGTACTGCGCCGCCCGGACGTGTTCCACGCGGCCGTGGCCGGCGCTCCGGTGACGGACTGGCAGCTCTACGACACCCACTACACCGAGCGCTACCTCGGCGACCCCGCCGAGCGGCCCGAGGTGTACGCGGCCAACTCGCTGATCGGGGACGCGGCCCGGCTCGAGCGCCCGCTGCTGATCGTGCACGGCCTCGCCGACGACAACGTGGTGGCCGCGCACACGCTGCGGCTCTCCTCCGCGCTGCTCGCCGCCGGACGTCCGCACAGCGTCCTGCCGCTCTCCGGGGTCACCCACATGACCCCGCAGGAGCAGGTCGCGGAGAACCTGCTGCTGCTCCAGGTCGACTTCCTGAAGAACGCGCTGGCGCACTGACGGGGCCACCCCGCCCCGGGCCCGAGGGCCGGGTCTTCGGGCGAGGGTGAGCGGCACAGGGGCGCGGGGCCCGACCGGAGTCCCGCGCCCCTGGCATGACATCCGTCATACCGAGGACACGACGGTGCACACTGCCGGGGCACCCCCCGGTCGCGGGAGCCTGAACAGGTCAGGCGAACGGGAAAGGTGTGGGACGGATGAGTGCGGTCATGGCGGGGCTTCGAACGGACGGGGAGGTGGCCGCCTTCCGCGACGTGAGCAAGAGCTACGGCCGGGTCAGGGCGGTGAACGGCCTCGACCTGGTGCTGCGGCCCGGTGAGACGGTGGCTCTGCTCGGGCCGAACGGGGCCGGGAAGTCGAGCAGTCTGGACCTGCTGCTCGGCCTGCGCGAGCCGGACCGGGGCACTGTCTCGCTGTTCGGCGGCACCCCCCGCGCCGCGATCGAGGCCGGCCGGGTCGGCGCGATGCTGCAGAGCGGCGGCCTGATGGGCGACGTCAAGGTCCGCGAACTGGTCAGGTTCGCCTGCGACATCCACCCGCGCGGACACCGGCCGGCCGAGGTGATGGAGAACGCGGGCATCACCGAGCTGGCCGACCGCCGGGCGGACAAGCTCTCCGGCGGCCAGGAGCAGCGGGTGCGCTTCGCCCTCGCGATCGCCGGCGCCAACGACCTGATCGTGCTGGACGAGCCGACCACCGGCATGGACGTCTCGGTCCGGCAGCAGTTCTGGGCGACCATGCGGGCCCAGGCCGACGCCGGCCGCACCGTCCTGTTCGCCACCCACTACCTGGAGGAGGCCGACTCGATCGCCGACCGGGTGCTGGTGCTGCACCGGGGGCGGCTGATCGCCGACGGCACCTCGGCGGAGATCAAGGCCAAGGCCGGCGCCCGCCGGATCGCCTTCGAGCTGCACCCCGGCGACCCGCGGGCCGAGGAATCGCTGCTGCGCACCCTGCCGGGCGTGGTGAGCCTGGACGTCACCGGCCGCTCGGACGGCGTCCGGACGGTGCGGATCCGCAGCACGGACGCCGACGCGTCGGTCGCCGCCGTCTACCGGGCCGGGCTCTACCCGCACGGCCTCGAAGTCACCAGTCTCGGCCTGGAGCAGGCCTTCCTGACCATCACCGGCGAGCAAGACGCCGCCGCCGACGACCTTGCCGCCGAGGAGGGCGGGCGATGACCACCCTGATCCAGCTGGAGATCATGCGCACCCTGCGCAACAAGCGGTACCTGATGTTCAGCCTGCTCTACCCGGGCCTGCTGTACCTGTTCTTCATCAGCGCGTACCACGGCGGGAACGTGGCGGGCGGCACCCCCGCGAAGTCGTACTTCATGGTCTCGATGGCGACCTTCGGCGCGGTCGGCGCAGTGCTCGGCAACAGCGCCCAGCGGATCTCGCTGGAGCGCAAGAGCGGCTGGATACGGCAGCTGCGGCTGACCGCGCTGCCGGGGCGGGCATACACCATCGCCAAGATCGCGTCCTGCGCGGTGACCACGCTGCCCGCGATCGCGGTGGTCTTCGCGATCGGCGCGGTCGAGGGGGTCGAGCTGTCGGCGGCCAGGTGGGCCGGGCTCGGGCTGGCGCTCTGGCTCGGCAGCTTCGTCTTCGCGGCACTGGGCGTGGCGCTCGGCTACGCCGCGGCGCCGGACTCGGTGCAGCCGATCGTCATGATCACCTACATGCTGATGGCGGTCTTCGGCGGCACCTGGTTCCCGGTGAGCGGCTCGCTGAAGAACGTCGCCCGGTTCGACCCGGTGTACATGTACAACCAACTGGCCGCCTTCATCCAGCCCGGGCACTCGGTGGACACCGCCGCGGTGGGCGGACTGGCCGGCTTCCTGGTGGTCTTCGTCGCCGCCGCGGCCCATCTGTACCGCAGGGACACCAAACAGGCATGATGTCCGCCATGTCCAACACCGCACTGCCCCCCAGCCCCGCCGATTCCGGGGAGGAGGGGCAGCGCGGGTCCTACGGCAACATTCCCGGGGCCGAGGTGGAGACCCGGCGCCAGCTGGTGGTCAAGCTGGCCTGGATGTCGCTGTGGATGATCTACCTGGTCTACCCGGTCAAGGACCTGGTCACCCGGCACGGCCCGGCCGCGACGGCGGCCGGGGCGCTGGCCCTGGCGGCGTTCCTGGGCGTCTACGTGGCCCTGGTCGCGATCCGCTCCTCCCGGCCGGACTCCTGGCGCGGCAGCGTCCGGCTGGTCGGGGTCATGCTGCTGCTGGCGGTGGTCACCTCCGTCGGGCTCGGCCAGCCCTGGCTCACCCTCTTCACCTACTGCTCGGTCTGCGTGGCGGCGGTGCTGCCGCCGAGGCTGGCGCCGCGCGGGGTCGCCGGGACCACGGGGCTGACGCTGGCGGTGGGGCTGCTGATCCACGCGGACACCGACACCATGGCCTCGGTCGTCCTGCCCTGCTTCCTGGGCGGCCTGGCGATGACCGGTCTGCAGCGGCTGGTCGCCACCATGCGCGAGCTGCGCGAGGCCCGGGCCACGGTGGCCCATCTGGCCGCCGCGGAGGAGCGGCTGCGCCTCGCCCGCGACCTGCACGACCTGCTCGGCCACTCGCTCTCGCTGATCACGCTGAAGAGCGAACTGGCCGGGCGCTTCATGGACTCCGACAAGCCGGAGCAGGCCCGGGCACAGGTCGCCGACATCGAGAAGGTCGCCCGGCAGTCGCTGATCGACGTCCGGGAGGCGGTCGGCGGCTACCGCCGTCCCACCCTGCCGGTCGAGCTGGCCGCCGCCCGCACCGCCCTGACCACCGCCCAGATCACCCTGGAGGCCCACCCCTCGGTGGCCGGGGAGCACCCGGGACTCGGCACCGAGGAGGCCGGAGCGCTCGCCTGGGCCCTGCGCGAGGCCGTCACCAACATCGTCCGGCACGCCTCCGAGGCCACCGTCTGCACCGTCACCATGGACGAGACCTGGGAGGGCGAGGGCGAGCGCTACGCCGTCCTGGAGATCACCGACAACGGGCGCGGTGCCGGCAAGTCGCTTCCGGGCAACGGGCTCTCGGGCCTGCGGGAGCGCCTCGCCCTGGTCGACGGCCGCCTGGAGACCGGGTCGGGCCCGCGCGGAAAGGGCTTCCGGCTGCGGGCGCTGGTGCCGGCCCGCACCGTCACGAGCGTCGGCGGGCCGGAGCACCCGGAGGCGAGCGGGAAGGCCGCATCTCCCGAGCCGAAGGGTGCGCCGGTGCCGTAAGGGAGGAGGGAGCGCGGGAGCGACGAGTGTCGGCGCCGACCTTGCCGGTCAGCGGCTCCGCCGCGGGGAGCGCCCGGAGGCGAGCGGAAGGGTCACAGCGGCCGGTAGTGTGCCCCGGTGATCAGAGTGCTGCTGGCCGAGGACCAGGGAATGGTGCGGGAGGCGCTCGCCGCGCTGCTCGGCCTCGAGGGGGACATCGACGTCGTCGCGCAGGTCGCGCGGGGCGACGAGGTCGTGGACGCGGTCGAGGCGCATGACGTCGAAGTGGCCGTTCTGGACATCGAGATGCCCGGGATGACCGGGATCGACGCGGCCGCGGAGGTACGGCGCCGCCGGCCCGGGACGAGGGTCGTGATCGCGACCACCTTCGGGCGTCCCGGCTACCTGCGCCGCGCCATGGAGGCCGGGGCGGACGCCTTCCTGGTGAAGGACGCCCCCGCGGCCGAACTGGCCGAGGCGATCCGGCGGGTGCTGCGCGGTGAGCGGGTGATCGACCCGGCACTGGCCGCCGCCGCCCTGGCCGAGGGCGCCAATCCGCTGACCGCCCGCGAGCGCGACGTCCTCGCGGCGGCGGCCGACGGTGCGGTCAACGCGGACATCGCCAGGCGGCTGCACCTCTCGGAGGGCACCGTACGCAACTACCTGTCCATGGCCATCCAGAAGACCGCGGCCCGCAACCGCGCGGAGGCCGTCCGGGTGGCCAAGGACAAGGGCTGGCTGTAACGCCCTTCCGGCGCCGGTGTTCGCACGGGCGCCGGTCACGCGGCGGCGGCCGGGCACGGCCCCGGCGGTCGTCGACCGGGGCCGGGCGCTGCTCAGTTGAGGCGGTGACGGGCGGCGCGGGCCTCGTGGCGGACGCGCTCGGCGGATTCCGGGTCGAAGGTGTCCAGGATCTCCGCGTAGGCGTCCATCTCGGCGGCACCGGCCAGGAAGTGGCCGGTGCGGACAAGGAGTTCGGCCCGTTCCAGGCGCAGGCTGGCCGGGTGGCGGGGGAGCAGCAGGGCCAGCTCGGTGGCCCAGAGCTGGGTGCGGGCGTGCTCGGGGCGGTCCGAGGCCCAGCTGCGGATGTTGCCGAGCACCCGCAGTACGGTGTCCAACGGCTGTGCGGGGGTGAGGAGTTCCGGCGAGAACGGGTGGCCGGTGGCGGCGACCAGCTGGTCGACGTCCTCCAGGTCGAGCAGCCGCCCGCCGTGGAAGGGGTCGGCGAGCACGTACTCGTCGCCGCCCGCGGGGCCGCCCACGGCGACGATGAAGTGCCCTGGCAGGGCGATCCCGTGGACGGTGAGGCCGACCCGGTCGGCGACCGCGCACCAGACCATCGAGAGCATGATCGGCAGTCCGCGCCGCCGCCGCAGCACGTCCGGCAGCAGCGAGGACTCCAGCCGCCGGTAGTCCGAGGGGCGGCCGTGGAAGCGCTCCCGTCCGCCGAGCACGGCGGCGAGCAGCGCGGCGGTCTCCTCCGGGCTGGCCGGGGCCCGCTCGGCCACCGCCTGCCGCACCGTCGTCGCATGCCGGTCGAGCGCGACCCGGCAGGCCGTCAGCAGCTCGTCCAGGGTGGTGGGCTCGTCCGGGGCGGCCAGGGTGTGCTCGGCGGCCGCCAGCAGGCAGAGCAGCACCGGATCGGGGTGCTCTGACCTGGCCTCGGCACGGAAACGTGTTCTGCTCTGCTCGGTCAACAGAAGCCTTCGTCGGTCCGGGGGTCGGTACTGCCTCGGGGGCCGGTCCTACCGCTGGGGAAGCTGGGCGTAGTGGTAAGTGTGACTCGTCCGGAAGCCGAGCTGGTCGTAGAGGGCGATCGCGCCGGTGTTCTCCGCCTCCACCTGGAGGCAGGCGCCACTCGCGCCCTCCTCGGCGGCCCGTGCGGCGAGCACCGCCATCACGGTGGTGGCGAGACCGGTGCGGCGCGCGTACGGGGCGACCTCGATCGCGCTGAAGCAGGCCCACGGGCCGTCGACCGCGCAGCGGCCGATCGCCAGCGGGCTCTCGGGGCCGGGGACGGTCGCGAACCAGACCGAGGGCCCGCCGTGCAGGACCTGGACCGCGGCCCGCTCCAGCCCGGCGTCGGTGCCGACCCGGCGGTACTGGGAGAGCCACTCGGGCCCGGCGGTACGCGAGAGCCGCACCCGGTCGTGGCCGGTGCCCAGCCGGGTGAGCGGGGCCAGCGGCGCGGTGCGGACCAGGGTGGGGGCGTACCGGGCGCTCAGCCGGTCGAGCTCGGCGACGAGCTCCTCGGACGAGCCGGGGGTGGTCACCTCGACGTACGCGGGGAGGCCGCGCTCCCGGTACCAGTCCTGGACGGCGGTCAGCGCCCCGGGCAGCGGGAGTCCCGGATCGCCCAGCGCCTGGACCGAGTTGGCCCGCCGGGTGAACCCGGACGCGGCCCGCAGGGTCCACTCGCCGAGCGCCTGCCGCTCCACCGCGGGCCAGCCGCGTGCCGCGATCCGCTGGAGTGCCACCGGGTCGGCCTCGGGCGTCCGGGCCGAGGTGCGGGCCGGGAAGAGCGGTACCGTCTTGCCCGCGACCAGCAGTTTCTCGGGGAACGAGACCGGCCGACCGTCACGTGGGACGACGGTCAGTCCATGATCGTCCCAGGATTCGAGCACGCCGATCACATCGCGGAACACGGGACGGCCCTCCGCGAACTCCGCCAGGCGCCGGACGGAGACCCGTCGTCCCACGTCAGAGCGGTCTATCCGGACCTCTGGACGGGCCTCGACCGGACCTTGACCTGTCATGTGGGGCACCTCCTGTGCATTTGCGGGCTCTGACCCGCGATACTAGGGCGGGCATCGACGACACCGCGCTCACCCGCGCACGCGAGCAAGAGCAAACAGTTTGGGGCGCCAGCCCTTCCGAGGAGGAACGTAAGCGTGACCTACGTCATCGCGCAGCCTTGTGTCGACGTCAAGGACAAGGCGTGCATCGAGGAGTGCCCGGTCGACTGCATCTACGAGGGCCAGCGCTCTCTGTACATCCACCCGGATGAGTGCGTCGACTGCGGTGCGTGTGAGCCGGTCTGCCCGGTCGAGGCGATCTTCTACGAGGACGACACTCCGGAGGAGTGGAAGGACTACTACAAGGCGAACGTCGAGTTCTTCGACGACCTCGGCTCGCCGGGTGGCGCCTCGAAGCTCGGCCTGATCGAGAAGGACCACCCGTTCATCGCGGCGCTTCCGCCGCAGGGCGAAGAGTGAGCAACTGAGTGAGCACTTCTGACACTCCGCACGCGCCGCTCCCGGGTCATCCGGGGGCGGCGCGCCGCGTCTCCGACCTGCTGCCGGTCTTCCCCTGGGACAGGCTGGAGCCGTACAAGCGCACCGCCCTGGCGCACCCCGGCGGGCTCTGCGACTTCTCCGTCGGTACTCCGGTGGACCCGGTGCCCGAGGTGATCCGGAAGGCGCTGGCCGCCCACTCCGACACCCCCGGCTACCCGACCGTCTGGGGTCCGCTGGAGCTGCGCCGGGCGATCGCGGGCTGGCTGAACCGCCGGGTCGGTGCCGAGATCGGGCCCGACGCGGTCCTGCCGACCATCGGCTCCAAGGAACTGGTCGCCTGGCTGCCGACCCAGCTGGGCCTCGGCCCCGGCGACCAGGTGGCGTACCCGCGGCTCGCCTACCCCACCTACGAGGTCGGCGCCCGGCTCTGCGGCGCCGAGCCGGTCGAGTACGACGACGTGGCCGAGCTCGACCCCGCGCGGGTCCGGCTGCTCTGGCTGAACTCGCCCTCCAACCCGACCGGTCGGGTGCTCTCCAGGGACGAACTGCGCCGCGCGGTGGCGTGGGCGCGCGAGCACCGGGTGCTGCTGGTCAGCGACGAGTGCTACCTGGAGCTCGGCTGGGAGGCCGACCCGGCCTCGGTGCTCGACCAGGAGGTGTGCCGGGGCGACCACGAGGGCCTGCTGGCGGTGCACTCGCTCTCCAAGCGCTCCAACCTGGCGGGTTACCGGTCCTCGTTCATCGCCGGCGACCCGGTGGTGATCAAGGAGCTGCTGGGGATCCGCAAGCACAGCGGCATGATCGTGCCCGCCCCGGTGCAGGCGGCCACCGTCGCGGCCCTCGCGGACGACGCGCACGTGGCCGAGCAGAGGGCCAGGTACGCGGAGCGCCGTGCGGCCCTGCGGAACGCTCTGGAGGCGTACGGCTTCCGGATAGAGCACTCCGAGGCGAGCCTCTACCTGTGGGCCACCCAGGACCGTCCGTGCTGGGAGACCGTGGCCGAGCTGGCCGAGCTGGGCATCCTGGTGGCGCCCGGTGACTTCTACGGGCCGTCCGGCGGACAGTTCGTGCGGGTGGCCTTCACGGCGACCGACGAGCGGGTGCGGGCTGCGGTGGAGCGGTTGACGCGCTGACGGCGCGTCCGGGGGGCGGTGTCCGATGTCCGGCCGCGCGCGAACGGCCGGCTGCCTCCGTGGAGGGCCGGCCGCCCGCGCGGTCCGTCGGACCCGACCCCGCGCCCCTGCCGGATGACCGGCAGGGGCGCCGGATCAGCGGCCGAGGCCGCCGAGGAGGTGGGCGACCGGGCTGAGGCCGAGGGCGTCGAGCGGGTTGCCGCTGCCGAGGTCGGGCACGCCGCCGAGGCGGTGGATGCCGGCGTGGTCGCCCAGCTGGTCGAGGGTGCCGTTGAGCGGTACGGCCTTGGTGACGCCGCCGGGGAGCCTGTCGGTCACGGCGTCGGTGTCGGGCACGCCGCCGGTGGGCAGGGCGCTGGCGACCGTGGTGCCACCGGGCACCGCCTGGGTCAGGTGCTCCAGCTCGGCGGAGGCGCCGCGGGTGCTGGGCATGCTGCGCGGCAGCGCGGGCAGGGCCTTGGCGGCCTCCGGGGCCAGCCGCTCGGTGAGGGCGGGGACGGCCTTGCCGGCGACCCTGGTGAGCGCGCCGGTGACGGCGGTGGTCCTGGCGGCCTGACCGGCGACCTTGCCGAGGGAGTGGTCGGCGTTCGGCAGGGTCTTGGCGACGGTCTTGCCGGCGGCGTCCGCGGTGGCCGGGACGCCCGCCTGGACGGCGGCCGCGCCGGTGGTGCCGAGGGCCTCGCCGAACTCGTGGGTAGCTCCCTGCACCGTGGCGGACGAGTCCGGGGCGTCCAGCTGGGTCAGCCCGGCCCCCAGGTCGGTCGTCGGGGGCACCAGGTCGGCGGCGGAGGCGGACCCGGCCCCGACCAGAGGTGCCGCACCGGCCGCGACGAGCAGCGCGGCCTGGGCGATCCGGCGCGTGAGGGGGAGAGACATGGTGCTCCTAAGTGGTGAGTTCCTACCGTCCGGCGAACGGACGACGTGAATACCGCTGGAGGAGCGAGAAGGTTTCGGGCCGTACGGGTCAAGCGTTCTCAAAGATCGGACGATCGTTTTTGGGGCAATCCGGACGGATCGGCCAAGAGGCGGATCCCTGCGGAAACGTCACATCCCTTGTGGCGCAAAGGGACCTTGACCGAGGACCGGTGTCAGTCCGGAACGGGTGGCGTCACACCGCGGACGTCCACCGGGGTTGACCGGAATCACCCGTTCGGCGGTAACCCGGTCAACCCCGGCTCGACGGCCGTCAGCTCTTGGCCGGGGCGCCCAGGGTGACCAGCACCCGGTCGGTCGAGGGGGCGGTGGTGCTCGCCTTCCAGCCGTCGTTCGGCCGGTCCACCCGCCAGATCCTGCCGTCGTACGCCACCGCGCCGATGCCCAGCTGCTGCGAGTGGGCCACCGACCACTGCGCCACGGCCCAGCCGCTCTGCCGCAGCGCGTCCGGCCCGGAGTCGGTGCTCGCGGCCGGCTGCGGGGTGAGCGCGATCACCGTGCGCGGGTCGTTGTCGGCCTTGGCCGCGGGTGCCGCGGAGACCGTCTTGCCGAACTCGCGGCGGACCCGTGCGCTGACGTCCAGCGGCTGGGCGGAGTCGGTGGCCGTGGGGGACTGCGAGGGGACGGTCAGGTCGTCCACCACGCAGCTGAGCGCGGCCGACTCGCGGCCGGTGAGCACCGAGGCGACCAGTGTGGCGTTGCTCTCGTGCTTGGCGTACGCCTGCGGGTAGCCGCTGCGCTGCACCTGCTGGGCCGCGTCGGTGAGCGGCATCCGGGCGTAGCCGGGGATCTTCACCAGGACGTCGAGGAACTTGTTGGTGGCATACACCGGGTCCATGATCTGGTCCACCGTGCCCCAGCCCTGGGACGGCCGCTGCTGGAACAGGCCGACCGAATCCCGGTCCCCGCCGGGGATGTTGTGCAGCTTGGACTCCTGCATCGCGGTGGCCAGCGCGATGGTGACGGCGCGTTCGGGCAGGCCGCGGGAGATCGCCACCGAGGCGATGGTCGCGGCGTTGGCCGCCTGCGAGAGGTCGAGCGTGCCCTTGCCCGAAGCGGTGTTTATCGTGCAGCCCTCCGGCGGCGCGATCAGCCGGTCCCGGTTGAGGTAGACCACCACGCCCGCCAGCACGGCGAGCGCCAGCAGACCGATGAGCACCCGGCGCCCCGGCCGCCGTCGGCGGCCGACCGCCTCGCCGTCCTGCTCGCCCGCTGCCATGTCGGTCACCGTTTCCCCTCTCGCCTCGCGTCTCTTGCGCTCGCACACCGTACCCACTCGGACGGCTGTACGGGCACGCCGGTTGCGCGGGGGCCCGGAAACGAGGCCCTGACGAGGCCCGCCAACGTGGCCGACGCCACGTCCGGCCGACTGGAACGGAGCGTGCGGGGCTACGCTAGGCGTCCATGAGCAGCCCTCACACGCCTCTGGACCTGACCCTCGACGGTGGCGCACTGACCGCCAGGCTCGTCGACTTCCCCTCCGTCAGCGGAGACGAGCAGGCGCTCGCCGACGCGGTCGAGAGCGCACTGCGGGCCCACTCCCACCTCACCGTGGACCGGTTCGGCAACAACGTCGTCGCCCGCACCAACCTCGGCCGGGCCGAACGCGTGCTGCTGGCAGGCCACTTGGACACCGTGCCGATCGCCGACAACCTGCCCTCGCGCATCGAGGGCGACCTGCTCTACGGCTGCGGAACCTCGGACATGAAGTCAGGAGTCGCGGTCCAGCTGCGACTCGCCGCCACGCTCACCGAACCCGGCCACGACCTCACCTTCGTCTTCTACGACTGCGAGGAGATCGAGGCCTCCCGCAACGGCCTCGGCCACCTGGCCAAGGCGCACCCCGACTGGCTGAAGGCCGACTTCGCGGTGCTGATGGAGCCCAGCGGCGGCATGGTCGAGGGCGGCTGCCAGGGCACCCTGCGCGCCCAGATCAGGCTGACCGGCACCCGGGCCCACTCCGCGCGCAGCTGGCTCGGCGACAACGCCATCCACCACGCCGCCGAGGTGCTCGGCCGGCTCGCCGCCTACGAGCCGCAGCGGGTGGTGATCGACGGCCTGGAGTACCGCGAGGGCCTCAACGCGGTCCGGATCGACGGCGGGGTGGCCGGCAACGTCATCCCCGACGAGTGCGTGGTCACCGTCAACTTCCGCTACGCGCCCAACCGCAGCACCGAGGACGCCGAGGCACACGTCCGCGAGGTCTTCGACGGGTTCGAGGTCACCGTCACCGACCACGCCCCGGGCGCCCTGCCCGGCCTCTCCCAGCCCGCGGCCCAGGCCTTCCTGGCGGCGACCGGCGGCCAGGCCCGGGCCAAGTTCGGCTGGACCGACGTGGCCAGGTTCAGCGCGCTCGGCGTGCCCGCGGTCAACTACGGCCCGGGTGACCCGAACCTGGCGCACAAGCGCGACGAGCACTGCTCGCTCAGCGCGATCGCCGAGTGCGAGGAGCGGCTGCGGGCCTGGCTGGGCTGAGCGGTGTCCGGCCGGTCCCGGCCGGGTGCCCTGCCGCGCGGCGCACTCGGCCGGGACCGGGTCCGTCAACCTCGATGCCGCCCTGCGTTCCCCCTCCGTTCCCCGCAAAGCCACAGCGGCGGGCGTAGGGTTTCGCCATGACAGGCACTGGAGAGGAAAAGCGCTACGGGCACGGTCCGGAGCGGACCGGCGCGCCCACGCGGAAGAAGGCCTGGCCGGAGAAGCAGAAGGGCCCGGTGCTGCTGCGCCGCGACCAGGTCGAGACCGGCACCACGGACCAGCGCTTGCTGGACACCACCGGACCGACCGACTGGCTGCACACCGATCCGTGGCGGGTCTGGCGGATCACCTCCGAGTTCGTCGAGGGCTTCGGCGCGCTGGCCGAACTCCCGGCGGCGGTCAGCGTGTTCGGCTCGGCCCGCACGCCCGTGGACTCGCCCGAGTACGCGGCGGGCGTGGCGATCGGGCGGGCGCTGGCGCAGGCCGGGTACGCGGTGATCACCGGCGGCGGGCCCGGCGCGATGGAGGCCGCCAACCGGGGCGCCTCGGAGGCGGGCGGACTGAGCGTCGGCCTCGGCATCGAGCTGCCCTTCGAGCAGGGGCTCAACGAGTTCGTCGATCTCGGGCTGAACTTCCGGTACTTCTTCGTCCGCAAGACGATGTTCGTGAAGTACGCGCAGGGCTTCGTGGTGCTGCCGGGCGGACTGGGCACGCTGGACGAGCTCTTCGAGGCGCTGACCCTGGTGCAGACCAAGAAGGTGACCAGGTTCCCGGTGATCCTCTTCGGCAGCGCCTACTGGGGCGGGCTGGTCGAGTGGCTGAGGAACACCCTGGTCGCCGAGAAGAAGGCGTCCCCGCAGGACCTGGAGCTGTTCCACGTCACCGACGACGTGGACGAGGTCCTGGAGATCCTGGCGGAGAGCCGCCGCCCCAACGGGGACATCTGACCCCGCCGCCGGGGCCCGCGCCTCCTCGGGGCGGGAAGCGATCCCCGGCCCCCGCGCCCTCGGGGGTTCCCCGGCCCCGCGTGCTACGCCAGTCCGCGGCGGGCCACCGCCGGGGGCCGGACGCCGCGGATCGAGGCGACCATGTCGAGTACCTGGCGGGTCTCCGCGACCTGGTGCACCCGGTAGACCTGGGCGCCCAGCCAGGCCGAGACGGCGGTGGTCGCCAGGGTGCCCAGCAGCCGTTCGTCGACCGGCCGGTCCAGGGTCTCGCCCACGAAGTCCTTGTTGGAGAGCGAGACCAGCACCGGGAAGCCGGTCGCGGTCATCTCCGGCAGCCGGCGGGTGGCCTCCAGCGAGTGCCGGGTGTTCTTGCCGAAGTCATGGCCCGGGTCGATGATCAGCCGGTCCTTGCGCACACCCAGCTCCAGGGCCCGCTCGGCCAGCCCGACGGTGACCTTCAGGATGTCCGCCATCACGTCCGCGTACCCGATCCGGTGCGGCCGGGTACGCGGCTTCGCACCGCCGGCGTGAGTGCAGACCAGGCCCACGTCGTGGCGGGCGGCGACCTCGGCCAGCTTCGGGTCGGCCCCGCCCCAGGCGTCGTTGAGCAGGTCGGCGCCGACCTCGCAGACCGCCTCGCCGACCTCGTGCCGCCAGGTGTCCACACTGATCACGGCCTCGGGGTGGCGCTTGCGCAGCTCGGCCACGAAGGGCACGGTACGGCGCAGCTCCTCCTCGACCGTGACCTCCTCGCCGGGGCCCGCCTTGACCCCGCCGATGTCCAGGATCGCCGCGCCCTCCGCCATCGCGCGGTCGGCGGCGGAGAAGGCGGCCTCGTCGGCGAAGGTGGCACCGCGGTCGAAGAAGGAGTCAGGGGTCCGGTTGACGATCGCCATGATCACCAGCTCGTGCTCGCCGAACTCACGTGGCCCAAGGCGCAGTACCACCGGTATCTCCTCCACAGCTCGCCCGGGTGCGATGATGGGCCCCGGCCTACCTCAGGGACCATGATCCCACCTGTTTCCAAGGCCGGCTCGGAGTGTGGAGGACAGCTCGTGTTCTGGGTGATCGTGGCGGCGATGGCCGTGGTGGTCGGCGGCGCTGCCCTGGTGGCGCTCGGAGGCGGCGGTGGTCTGCCGGAGGCGGTGCCGGACCGTATCTCCGCCCGGCTCCCGCAGGACCGTCCGCTCAGCCGCCACGACGTGGACGAGATCCGGCTCCCGATGGCCCTGCGCGGCTACCGGATGGACGAAGTGGACGACGTGCTCGACCGCCTCGGCGCCGAACTCGCCTACCGCGACTCCCGGATCGCCGAACTGGAGGCCGCGGTGGCCTCGGCCGCGGCCCCGGCCTCGCCGGAGGGCGCCGGCCCCGAGGACGGGAAGCCGCTGCCCGGTGCGGAGGCCTCCGCCGGGGAGGCCGGCGCCGGGACCGCCGACGCGAAGGGCACCGACGCCGGGACGGCCGACGCCGGGACGGCCGACGCCGGCACCGCCGACGCGAAGGGCGCCGAGACGAAGGGCGCCGAGACCGCCGGAGATGCCGCCGCCGACGGGGAGGGCGAGAAGTGACCGGCGCCGTACCCGGTCCCGACGGCCTGCTGCGGTGTGCCTGGGGCCTGTCCACCGACGACTACCTCGAGTACCACGACACCGAGTGGGGCCGGCCGGTGCACGGCGACGACGCCCTGTTCGAGCGGATCTCGTTGGAGGCGTTCCAGTCCGGGCTGTCCTGGATCACCATCCTGCGCCGCCGGGAGGGCTTCCGGTCGGCCTTCGCCGGGTTCCGGGCCGCCGAGGTGGCGGAGTTCGGGCCCGCCGACGTCGAGCGGCTGCTCCAGGACGAGGGCATCATCCGCAACCGGGCCAAGATCGAGGCGACGCTGGCCAACGCCAGGGCCGCACTGGCCCTGGGCGCGGGCGGTCTGGACGAGCTGATCTGGCGTCATGCCGGCGACCCGGACCGGCCGGCCCCCCGTAGTCACGAAGAGGTGCCGGCCGTCACGCCCGAGTCCACGGCGCTGGCCAAGGAACTCAAGAAGAACGGCTTCCGCTTCGTCGGACCGACCACGGCCTACGCCCTGATGCAGGCCTGCGGCCTGGTCAACGACCACCTCGCCGACTGCTGCGCGCGGTCGGGCCGTTAGAGCCGGTCCGGCAGAACCGTGCGGCGGGGTCGAGGAAGCGCGCGGCTTCGCGACGGGCCGGCCGCGCGGTTCCTCGGGTCCTCGGGCGTCACCGTCCCAGGAAGACCGGCTTCTCCTTGGCGAGGAAGGCGTTCACCGCGATCCGGTGGTCCTCGCTGGCCCCCGCCAGGGTCTGCAACTCGTCCTCCTTGTCGAGCAGTTCGCTCAGGGAGTGCGAAGCCCCGTACGCCAGCGACTCCTTGACGGCGCCGTATGCGACCGTCGGCCCCTCGGCCAGTCGCTTGGCGAACTCCCTTGCGGTGTCGCGGAGTTCGGCGGCCGGTACGACCTGGGTGGCCAGGCCGAGCCGGAGTGCCTCCTCCGCCTTCACGGTCCGCGGCAGCATCAGCAGCTCGGTGGCCCGGGCGTGCCCGACCAGCCGGGGCAGGGTCCAGGAGGCACCCGAGTCGGCGGTCAGCGCGACCCCGGCGAAGGAGGTGTTGAACCCGGCGGTGTCGGAGACGATGCGGAAGTCGCAGGCGAAGGCCAGCGAGGCGCCCGCGCCGGCCGCCACCCCGCCGACCGCCGCGACGGTCGGCTTGCGCATCCCGGCCAGTGCGCGCAGCAGCGGGTTGTAGTGCTCGGCGACGGTGCGCAGGGCGCCCTCCCCGGTCTCCTCCTGGCGCTTGAGCAGGCCGACGTGCTCCTTGAGGTCCTGCCCGACGCAGAACGCCCGGTCGCCGGCGCCGGTGAGCAGCACGGCGCGGACCGCGCCGTCCTCGGCCGCCGCGGTGACCGTGTCGCGAAGCGCCACCTTGGTGGCCACGTCCAGCGCGTTCATCGCGTCCGGACGGTTGATGGTGATGACGGCGAGGCCGCCGTCGAGCTCGTACAGCACGGAGTCGGACATCGGCGAGGTCTCCCCGGGTCTCAGGTGGTGGGACGGTGTCAGCATGCCCGAGCGGGCGGGGTGCCGGGGAGTGTGAGGTGCGGCACCTTTTCGCGTCGCCCGCGCCGCCGTGGGATCGAGGGCGGGGCACCGGCCGGGAGCCGGGGAAGTGCTGGCGCAGTAGCGCCCTGATGAGGCTTCCGGCAGCCGATGGGCGCTTCGGACGGGTGTGGTCGGGCTTGCGGAGGGAGTGATGTTGGTCATCGGGTCGCCGCATGCGGGATAATGGCTTCCGATCAATGCGTTCGATACCGGCGGTGGACGGACTGCCGGTGCGTAGCTGAGCGGTTGCAGGAAGGGGAACGAGCATGGCGGCCATGAAGCCGCGGACGGGTGACGGCCCGCTCGAGGTCACCAAAGAGGGGCGAGGCATCATCATGCGAGTTCCGCTCGAAGGCGGCGGACGCCTCGTGGTGGAGCTCACGCCCGATGAGGCCGATGCCCTGGGCGAGGCCCTGAAGAAGGCCTGCGGCTGACGCGGCGGGTGCTCCCCTCATCCTCGGTAGATGATGCGTACGGAGCCCGGGTCCCGGAACACACCGGACCCGGGCTCTGCGCTGTCCGGGGGGAGTTGGACCGGGCCGCAGTCATCGCTTGACCGCGCACAGCAGCCCGTCGCTCACCGGCAGCAGGGCGGGCAGCAGCAGGTCGCTCTCCCGGATGTCGGCGACCAGCCCGCGCACCGCGTCGGTCTGCGGGTCGCCGTGGTCGGGCTCGGCCAGCCGGCCCTCCTGGAACACGCCCTCGAAGCAGACCATGCCGCCGGTTCTGAGCAGCCGCAGCGACTCCGCCAGGTACTCCTGCGACTCGGCCGGATCGCCGTCGCAGAACACCAGGTCGTACTGGCCGTCGGCGAGGCGCGGCAGTACCTCCAGCGCCCGCCCCGGTATGAAGCGCGAGCGGTTGGAGGCGAAACCCGCCGCGTGGTACGCCTCGCGGGCGAGCTGCTGGCGGACCGGTTCGGCGTCCACGGTGGTGAGCACACCGTCACTGCGCATGCCGCGCAGCAGGTAGAGACCGGAGACGCCGGTGCCGGTGCCGATCTCGGCGACCGCCTTGGCGTCCAGCGCGGCCGCGAGCAGCCGGAGGCAGGCGCCGCCGCTCGGTCCGATCGCGCGGATGCCGGTCCTGGCGGACTGTGCCCGGGCGTAGGTGAGCACCGCGTCCTCGCCGATGTAGGTATCGGCGAGAGCCGCGTGAGCGGGCCCGAACTCGCTGATGGCTGCCTCTTTCGGAGCGCCGGCTGTCGGCCTGGTGGCGGCCGGATGTCGATATTTCCTGCCACAGATTACTGGCCGCCGGGAACCGCGTTCGAGGGCCGGGCGTTGATCCAGGCGGAACGGGCGGTCGGCCCGGGTACCTACCCGGTCGAGCACTTTTATCCGGAACTGACGGGTGAGGTGGATATGGTGGTGGCCCTGCTGGGCAGAAGAGCCGACCGAGGAGGTGTGGCCGAGGGCGACGTCCCTGTGCGGCGGCACCCCCGCGGCACCACGTCGGCCCGTACGCCGAAGCCCGTGATGAACCAGCCTGCGCACTCCCCCCTGGACAAGTCGACCGCAGCCGACACCGCGATGGCCGAGGCCCCCGCCGAGCTCGCGACCTTCGCCGAGGGCCCCGACGCGCAGACCTGGACGCCGCCCAGCTGGGAGGAGATCGTCGAGGCGCACAGCGCCCGGGTCTACCGGCTGGCCTACCGTCTGACGGGCAATCAGCACGACGCCGAGGACCTGACCCAGGAGGTCTTCGTCCGGGTGTTCCGCTCGCTCTCCACGTACAGCCCCGGCACCTTCGAGGGCTGGCTGCACCGGATCACCACCAACCTGTTCCTGGACATGGTGCGCCGCCGCCAGCGGATCCGTTTCGACGCGCTGGCCGAGGACGCGGCCGAGCGCCTGGCCAGCCGTGAGCCGAGCCCGGCCCAGCACTTCAGCGACACCCACTTCGACGCCGACGTCCAGCACGCCCTGGACACCCTGGCGCCCGAGTTCCGCGCCGCCGTGGTCCTCTGCGACATCGAGGGCCTCTCCTACGAGGAGATCGCGGCCACCCTCGGAGTCAAGCTGGGCACCGTGCGCAGCCGGATCCACCGCGGCCGCTCGCACCTGCGGACCGCGCTGAAGCACCGCGCCCCCGGTTCCGCCCCCGGGCGCATCCGGCGCGGCGGCACGGCGGAGCCGGTGGCGGTCGGTGTCGAGTCCGGCTCCCTGGGCGGGAGTGAACGGGGGCGCTCGTGAGTGGCGCCAACCTCTCGGGTGCCGGCCGCCCCCCGGGGGCCGCTTCGGAGGACGCGGGCCGTCGGCGCGGGGCCGGCTGGGCCCAGCGCGGCCGCCGCGGCGAGCCGGAGCGGCGCACGCCGGAGGGCCACGAGCTGCGGGCCGTCGCGGTCCGCACCGCCGAGCCGCCGGCCGAGGAGCACCACCTGGGCGACCGGCTGACCGCCTTCCTGGACGGCGAGCTCGGCCATGACGCCCGTGAGCGGGTCCAGGCCCACCTGGCGACCTGCCCCGACTGCCTGGCCGAGGCGGACGAGGGCCGCGCGGTCAAGCAGCTGCTGACCGGGACCGGCACCCCGGCGCCCTCCACGATGCTGATGTCCCGTCTGCTGGCGGTCGCCGCACTGCCGGACGACGAGCCGGGCCCGGGCCCCGGTGCCGGCTCCGCCGCGACCGGCACCATAGGCGGCAGCCGGCTGACCGGAGGCTCCTTCGGGCGCGGGGCCGGGGCCTCGTTCGGCGGCGGGGCGCTGGGCGCCGAGTCGCCGCTGCCCGGGGTGGATCCGCGGGCCGGCCGCTCGGGCTTCCTGCGCCGCTCGCCCGCCGGTGTACCGGCGGCACTGCCGGTGCCCGCGCCGCTGGCGGCCCTGGCCGCCCCGGTCGCGGTCCACCCGCCCGTCGCCCACCACCAGACGCCCTCCGGGGGCACCTCCACGCCGCCCCGACGGCGCAGGTTCGTCTTCGCCGCCGCGGCCGGGGCCTTCTCCGTGGCGGCGGTCACCCTCGGCGGGGTCGGCGACCTCAACACCTCCGGCGGCGGCCAGCAGCACGGCAACAGCGTCACCCCGGCCCGGGGCCCCGGCGGGCAGCTGGTCCCGATGACGGTGCAGGAGCCGGTGGACTACCCGGTCTTCCCGGCCCGCGCCCCGTACGGTGCCGGCTCCGTCCCGCTGTCCCCGTACGGCGTCCAGCCGCAGCCCGTTCCGTCACCTCACCAGCACGAGTTCCGTTAGCCTTCCGGGCCCGGTCGCACCGGTACCGGGCGGGTCTGCCGCGGTTCGGCCATCGGCCGGTCTTTGCCACCGCTTCATCCTGCGGTGGGACACGGACCGGGTCGGTGGCCATTACGCTGTATAGACCGTTGTCCGCCGGGCTCATCGGGTTCGACCACCAGGAGCTGGGAGCTTACGTGTTCCAAGACATAGGCCTACCTGAGGTCCTGACGCTTCTCGTCATGGGCATCGTGATCTTCGGGCCGGACAAGCTCCCCAAGCTGATCCAGGACGTCAGCGGTTTCATCCGCAAGGTGCGGAACTTCGCGGACAGCGCCAAGGAGGACATCCGCAGCGAGCTGGGCCCGGAGTTCAAGGACTTCGAGTTCGAGGACCTGCACCCGAAGACCTTCGTCCGCAAGCAGCTGCTCGGCGCGGACGAGGACCCGCTGGGCCTGAAGGAGATCCGGGACGGCCTGGACATCAAGTCCGTACTGAACGACGAGCCCGGACCGGCCATGACCAGCGCGAAGGCCGATCTGACCAAGAGCGCCGCCCCGGCTCCCGGCGGTGCCCCGCTGAGGGACGGCGAGCGCCCTCCGTTCGACGTCGACGCGACCTGACGGACCATCAGCCCGCCCCGCCCGGCAGCCCGGCCGGGCGGGGCATCGCCGTGCACCCCGGTTATGGTGTCGATTGCCTCCGCTGTGCCGTGGATCACGGACCCTCCGGTGCCGAGTCGCCGGACGGAGGCAGCGCCGTACGCCACCATGGAGCGCGCTACGGCTCGGAACGGCGTATCGAGGAGGCCCGGGGATGGACACGACGAGTCATGCTGCGGTGGGGACAGCCGAGGGCCTGGTCGGTGCCCAGCCCGGCCCGGCGGTTGCGGCCGATCCGCTGGCACCGTACCTGGCGGCGGACTTCCCCTGGTACGGCCTGGACGACGGCTGGACCGGCCGCCGCTGGCTGATGCAGGCCGGCGGCGGTGGACGGGCGGCCCACCACGGCGCCATCGACTACGGCACGCTCGGCCACGGTGAGGAGCCGGCCAGGACGTACGAGCCGAAGAACCTCCGCCGCTTCGCCGTGGTGGTCACCGTGGCCCGCCGGGACGTCCGTCGCAGCGCCGACAACACCGGCATGCTGGAGGCCACCTCGGCCTCCTCCGCGGCCTGGCTGGCCGGCTCCGGCCTGCTCGCCAACAGCTGGCCCGGCCAGCTCGACCGTGCCCTGCGCCAGGACTGGCTGGACCAGCAGTCCGCCCTCGCCTGGGACCTGGCCGACGACCTGGACGGCCCCGGCTGGAACTCCCTCACCCTCCCGGTGAACGGCATCCCCCAGCCCTTCCGCTACCGCGAGTCCGAATACGGCTGGGTGCTGGCCGGCGAGGCTCCGGGCGTCCTTCTGGGCGCCTACGGCCGCGGCGTGAGCGCCTACGGCGTCGGCTTCGCCACCGTTCCCGACCTGACGGCCTACACCCGGTCCTGAGCGGGACGGCCCTTCAGGGTCACGAGGCGAGGGGCAGGGGGCGAAAAGGCGGGGGCGCGGGGCCACTGCCCCGCGCCCCCGGTCCGTTCGTCCGGAGGGGCCGACTCAGAACTTGTTCTTGGGCGTGAGCCCCAGCGAGAGCCCGGAGAGGCCGCGCTTGCGGCCGCCGAGCTTGCCCGCGACGGCGCGCAGGGCGGCGCCGGCGGGGGAGTCGGGGTCGGACAGCACGACCGGCCTGCCGTCGTCGCCGCCCTCCCGCAGCCGGACGTCGATCGGGATCGAGCCGAGGACGGGGACGGTGGCGCCGACCGTCCGGGTCAGCGCGTCGGCGACGATCTGACCGCCGCCGGTGCCGAAGACGTCGATCATCTCGTCGCAGTGCGGGCAGGGCATGCCCGACATGTTCTCGATCACGCCGACGATCTTCTGGTGGGTCTGCACCGCGATGGTGCCGGCCCGCTCGGCCACCTCGGCGGCGGCCATCTGCGGGGTGGTGACGATCAGGATCTCCGCGTTCGGGACCAGCTGGGCCACCGAGATGGCGATGTCGCCGGTGCCGGGCGGCAGGTCGAGCAGCAGGACGTCCAGGTCGCCCCACCAGACGTCGGCCAGGAACTGCTGGAGCGCGCGGTGCAGCATCGGGCCGCGCCAGACCACCGGGGCGTTGCCCGGGGTGAACATACCGATCGAGATCACCTTCACGCCGTTCGCCTGCGGCGGCATGATCATGTCCTGGACCTGGGTCGGGCGGCCCTCGACGCCCAGCATGCGGGGCACGCTGTGGCCGTAGATGTCGGCGTCCACCACGGCGACCTTCAGGCCGTCGGCGGCCATCGCGGCGGCCAGGTTGACGGTGACCGAGGACTTGCCGACGCCGCCCTTGCCGGAGGCGACCGCGTACACCCGGGTGAGCGTGCCGGGCTTGGCGAACGGGATCTCCCGCTCGGGGGCACCGCCGCGCAGCAACTGGGAGAGTTCCTTGCGCTGCTGGTCGCTCATCACGTCGAGTTCGACCTCGACGGTGGTCACGCCGGGCACCTTGGCGACCGCCTCGGTCACCCGCGTGGTGATGGTGTCGCGCATCGGGCAGCCGGAGACGGTCAGGTACACCGCGACACGGACCGCGCCGCCCTCGGTGATCTCGACCGATTTCACCATGCCGATCTCGGTGATCGGGCGGTTGATCTCCGGGTCGTGGACGGTCGCCAGGGCCTTGCGTACGGACTCCTCCGTCACGCCGGGGGCAACCTCTGTCTCGTTGGCCATGCCTTGATGGTACGGCGGACGTCGAAGTAGTTGACGCCCCAGTAGCGTGCTGCCGATCACAGCACCTCGGAGGACTCCCGCTGGCCGTCGAACCGCCGCCCGTCGAGGCGTTGGCCGTCGAACCGCGGACCGTCGAACCGCTGGCCGTCCAGCTCCTTGAGCAGCGACTGGAGCTCGGAGCGGATGAAGTCGCGGGTGGCGACCTCGCCGAGCCCGTGGCGGAGCGCGGCGACCTCGCGGGTCAGGTACTCGGTGTCGGCGATGTTCCGTTCGCTCCGGGCCCGGTCCTGCTCCATGTTGACCCGGTCGCGGTCGTCCTGGCGGTTCTGCGCGAGCAGGATCAGCGGCGCCGCGTAGGAGGCCTGGAGCGAGAGCACCAGGGTCAGGAAGATGAACGGGTACGGGTCGAAGCGGAGGCTGTCCGGCAGCAGGGTGTTCCAGCCCAGCCAGACGATGATCACAACCGTCATCCAGACGATGAACCGCCCGGTGCCCAGGAAGCGGGCGATCCGCTCGGAGAGCTTGCCGAAGGCCTCCGGGTCGTAGCTGGGCAGGCTCACCAGGCCGGGACGGCCGGTGCGCGGCTGGTCGAGCCGGGTACGGGGAGCGGCACTGCTGCCGGTGCCCTCGGACCTGGTCGAGTGCCGGACGCCCTCCCGGGCCCGCAGTTCGCGCAGCCGGCGCAGTTCGCTCAGCTCGCCCTGGGGGCGCTGGCCCGTGCTCTCGTCCCGCCTGTTCCTGCGGTCAGCGTCCACCCGCGGCCTCGCTCTCGTGCTCGTGGTTCAGGGCCTCACCGCCGTGCAGCGCGGCCTCGCGCCAGTCGTCCGGCAGCAGGTGGTCCAGTACGTCGTCGACGGTCACCGCGCCCAGCAGGTGGTCGGCCTCGTCCACCACCGGGGCGGCCACCAGGTTGTAGGTGGCGAGGTAGCTGGTGATCAGCGGCAGCGGGGTGTCCGGCGACAGCGGATCGAGGTCGTCGTCCACGATCGAGCCGACCAGGACGTACGGCGGCTCCCGCAGCAGCCGCTGGAAGTGCACCGTGCCCAGGTAGGTGCCGGTCGGCGTCTCGTTCGGCGGGCGGCAGACGTACACCTGGGCGGCCAGTGCGGGCTTGTGGTCCGAGACCCGGACCCTGGCCAGCGCCTCGGCCACCGTGGCGTCGGGCTCCAGGACGATCGGCTCGGTGGTCATCAGACCGCCGGCGGTGTCCTCCTCGTAGGAGAGCAGCCGGCGTACCGAGGCGGCCTCCTCGGGCTCCATCAGGCCCAGCAGCCGCTCGGCGTCCTCCTCGGGCAGGTCGGAGAGCAGGTCGGCGGCGTCGTCCGGGTCCATCGCCTCCAGGACGTCGGCCGCGCGCTCCTCCTTCAGCTTGCCGATGATCTCGACCTGGTCGTCCTCGGGCAGCTCCCCCAGGACGTCCGCCAGCCGGTCGTCGTCCAGCGCGGCGGCCACCTCGGCACGGCGCTTGGCCGACAGGTGGTGCAGCACGTTGGCCAGGTCGGCCGGGCGCAGCTGCTCGAAGGTGGCCAGCAGGTTGGCCGCGCCCTGGCCCTCCTCGGCGAGCGAGAAGCCGGTCACCGCCGACCAGTCCAGGGTGAGGGTCTCGCCCCTGGCCTTGCGCAGCCGGGTCATCTTGCCGGTCTGTACGAAGACCTTGCTGATCTCCCACTCGCGCAGCCGACTCGGCACCATCGCGACGTCCAGCACGGTCACCGGCTCCTGGGTCTTGGTCCAGGTCACCGTGCGGTCCAGCAGTTCGGCCAGGACCAGGGTCTCGGACGGGCGCTGCTCGAACCGCCGCACGTTGATCACGCCGGTGGTCAGCACCTGGCCGGACTCCAGGCTGGTCACCCTGGTCATCGGGAGGAAGACCCGGCGTCGGCCGATCACCTCGACCACCAGGCCGAGCACCCTCGGCGGCCGTCCGCCGAGCCGGAGTGACACCACCACGTCGCGGACCCGGCCCACCTGGTCGCCGTTGGGGTCGAAGACCGCGATCCCGGACAGGTGCGAGATGAAGACCCGGCTGCCTGGTCCTGCCATGGACTCCCTCTCTGCTGCGGATGCGTGCTGCTCCGCGCAAGGGTACCGGGGCCGGACCAACGAGGCCCGTCGATCGGCGGGGGTCTTTCAGCGGGGGTGCTGGAGGGCGCCCCGGGGAGCCCCGGCGGGGTTCAGCCCTTGCGGCGCCCCAGCACGAGCTTCGGCAGCCCCGCCGGGATCGGCTTGCGGGTGGTCACCGGCGAGGGCATCGGGACCGCGGCGTGCGAGCCGTCCGGCATCGATCCCGGCTGCTCGGTGAGCGGCCCGGACGGCTCCAGCCGGAGCACCCGGCACTCGCGGGCCCACCGCTCGCCGATGGAGTCGGTGTCGGGTGCGTTCAGCCGCTTGCCCTTGAGCTCCTCGACCGCCGCGGTCCACTCCTCGCTCTTCGGCGCCAGCTCGCTGACCCGGGCCGTCCAGCCGACCAGCCGGCCCCACTTGTCCTTGCTGCGGACCGTCACCGCGGCGGTGGAGCCCGCGACGAGTCCGTGCAGCGGCTGCTCGGCGCCGTCGCCGACTACCACCACCGCGCCGTCGTGCCACGCGTGCCAGAGCGCCCGGCTGTGCGGCTGCCCCTCGGCGCGTACCCAGAGGAGGCCGGACTTCTTCGCGGCCTCCTCCAGCAGCGCACGGTCGAGGAAGGCGTCGGCGGTCGTCGTAGGCTCCATGCCGCACAGCGTAAGGCCTGGGTGTCCGCACGGCGTGTGTCCACCGGTCGGGAAGGCGGTTACCAGGTCAGGCCGCAAGCCCTACCGTGGAACCGGTTCGTCCGCCTTCGTTCTCCAGAGGAGAGCCGTGCCCGCCGCCAGGCCCGACACCGAGGTGTCCACCGTCGCCCCGAGCCCCGTCGGCGCCCATCCCCGCCCGCTGCCCAGGCTGGACCTGCTGCTGCTCGCGCTCTCCGTCGGCGGGATCTCGCTCTCCGCTCCGCTGATCAGCGCCACCGCCGCTCCCGCGCTGGCGATCGCACTCTGGCGCAACGTCATGTCGGTCGGCGTGCTCGGGCCGTACGCGCTGCTGCGGCACCGTGCCGAGCTGCGCGGGATCGGCCGGCGGGAGCTGCTGCTGGCGATGGCCGCCGGTGCGCTGCTCGCGGCGCACTTCGCGCTCTGGATGCCCAGTCTGCGGATGACCTCGGTGGCCTCGTCGACCGCGCTGGTCACCACCACACCGCTGTGGACGATCCTGCTGATGCGACTGGCCGGCCACCGGGCGCCGCGGCTGGTCTGGACCGGGATGACGCTGGCCTTCGCCGGAGTGCTGGTGCTGACCGGCGTGGACCTGTCGGTCTCGCCCCGGGCCCTGCTCGGGGACGCGCTGGCGCTCGGCGCGGGGCTGGCCGCCGCGGGCTACATACTGCTGGGTGCCGAGGTCCGGCGGACCACCAGCACCACCGCGTACACGCTGGTCTGCTACGCCGGCGCCTCCGTCGTCCTGCTCGGGGTCTGCCTGGCGGCCGGGACCCCGATCACCGGCTGGCCGGCCGGGGTGTGGGGGCAGATCGCCCTGCTGATGGTGACCGCGCAGCTGCTCGGGCACTCGCTGAGCAACCGGGTGGTCCGTACCCTGGGCCCGTCGGTCACCTCCACGGCGATCCTGCTGGAGACCCCGGGCGCGGCCCTGATCGCCGCGTTCTGGCTGGGCCAGTGGCCGCCGGCCGCCGCCTACCCGGCCGTCGCCCTGATCCTGCTCGGCCTGGTTCTGGTCGCCCGCGGCGGCCGCGGCACCTGACCCGCCGCGGTGTCCGGCCCGCCCGCGGTGGCCGCTAGAGCCACCCGTTGCGGCGGAACCCCCGGTACATGCCGACGCAGATGAGCGCGATCCCCCCGAGCACCACCGGATACCCGTACTCGCTCTTGAGCTCGGGCATGTTCTCGAAGTTCATGCCGTAGACGCCGGTGATCATGGTCGGCACGGCGAAGATCGCCGCCCAGGCGGTGATCTTGCGCATGTCCTCGTTCTGCGCCACCGACACCTGCGCGAGATTGGCCTGGAGCAGCGAGTTGAGCAGCTCGTCGAAGCCGTGCACCTGCTCGGTGACCCGGGCCAGGTGGTCGGCGACGTCCCGGAAGTACTTCTGGACGCCCGGGTCCACCAGTCGCTGGACCGGCTCGGAGAGCTGCTGCATCGGCCGCAGCAGCGGTGTCACCGCGCGCTTGAACTCCAGTACCTCGCGCTTGAGTTGGTACACCCGGCCGACGTCGGTGCCGCGTCCGCCCTTGTTGGTGAAGACGTCGTACTCGATCTCGTCCACGTCGTTCTGCAGCCGGTCCGCGACCAGCAGGTAGTTGTCCACCACCTGGTCGGCGATCGAGTGCAGCACGGCGGACGGGCCGCGGCCGAGCAGCCCGGAGGCGTCCGGGTCGGTCTCCAGACGGTGCCGCAGGTCCTGCAGCGAGCTGTGCCCGCCGTGCCGGACGGTGATCACGAAGTCCGGGCCGACGAAGACCATCAGCTCACCGGTCTCGACCACTTCGCTGGTCGGCGTCAGCTGGTCGTGCTCGACGTAGCGGATGGTCTTGAAGACGGCGAACAGCACGTCGTCGTAGCGCTCGACCTTGGGCCGCTGGTGGGCGTGGACCGCGTCCTCGACGGCCAGCGGGTGCAGGCCGAAGCGCTGCGCGATGCCCTCGAACTCGGCCGCGGTCGGTTCGTGCAGCCCGATCCAGCTGAACGAGCCGGTATCCGTCTCCCCGGCCTGCCGGACCCGCTGGACGGCCTCGCGAGGACTGCAGCTCTCGCCGTGCCGCTTGCCGTCCCGGTAGACCGCGCAGTCCACCACGGCCGAGGCGGCGCGCCCGTCGAGGGTGTCCAACCCGGCGACCTCGGCCCGACGGCGGTTCGGGCGGACGGCGGCGCGCAGGTTGTTGATCATCGACATGGCAGGCTCCTCGGACGGGAACCGTCGCACGGCGGCCCGATGGCGGGTGGCGGGTGCGACGGCGGAAGAAACACCGGGTGATTCCGGGCCTGCGGCCGGTCCAGCTGCCTTGCTGGGGCACGGTGAGGACTGCGCGGCTCCGGGGGAGGTGCTCGCCGGGCCGGTGGTGACGCCGCCTCAGTTGCCGGATCGGGAAGGGATCAACGGCACGTACGGTGAAGGCGACGCGGCGGCCGGGCAGAGCTGCCGGTACTGCATGGTCGGCTGGTATCCACCGCAACCACCTCCTTCGCGCCGCTGCCCCGGGGAGAGGATCCCCAGTGGCCGGCTGCCCACACTAACAGTCGGTGTGGTGACGGGAGCGGGGGGTCCGACGGCCGCTCCACGGCCGGGCGTTAAGGTCTGGCCATGGCGCACGACTTCCCTCTTTTCGGCGACCCCACCGACCCCTCGGGGAACGGCCCCGACGAGCTCTCCCAGGAGGCGGTGCTCGCGGCCGTCGAGGCCCGCCTGCTGACCACCTTCGGGGAACCCAGCGGCCGGGCGGCCGTCACCTTCCTCGGCGCGGACCGGATCGAGGTGCTGCGCTTCGGACCCGACACGGACGGACTGGTGAGGTACGTCACCCTCGGCATGGCGGCCGCGCCGATGTCCGACCCGACCGCCGTGGTCGCCGACCCGGTCCGCGGACCCCGGGTCGAGTTGGTGCTCACCGTCCGTGGAGGGCGCGACGACGTGCTCCGCACGCTGGCCACCTTCGCCGCCACCCCGCAGGTCGAGGGCCTGGTCCTGGCCCCTGGCGGCTCGATCGACCTCGGCTCCCCGCTCTGGGAGGGCGCCCCCTTCACCTCCGTCCTCGCCGCCGAACCCGGCGGCCTGGTACCGGACCTGCCCCTGGCCGACCCCGCCGACCCGGTGCGCTTCCTCCCGCTGCTCCCGATGACCCCCAACGAGGCCGCCTTCAAGCGTGTCCACGGCGCCGACGTCCTCCAGGAACGCTGGCTGCGCCACGGAACCGACCTGCGCGACCCCGGGCGCCGGGGCGTACCGCTCGACTGAGCGCCGGCCGGCCGCCGGGCCGGGCGAACCCACGGGAAGCGCGCGGTCAACCAGCCGCGGCGGCAGGGGAGTTCACCGGCCGGGGGGCTCGCAGCCCCTCGGGGGGCTGAACCACCCGCCCTCGCGGCGGGCCGGTGGCGCGGCCCGCGCCGCCGGGGCGGCCTCAGCCGGTGACCGGCCGCGCCCCCGTCGCCTGGGCCAGCAGCGCCTCGTACACCTCGGGGTCGGTGGTGTACTCGCCGAGGCGTACGTCCTTGCGGCTGCCGTGGTAGTCGCTGGAG
Organism: Kitasatospora sp. HPM-01-4; assembly: GCF_051374625.1. Taxonomy (NCBI): domain Bacteria; kingdom Bacillati; phylum Actinomycetota; class Actinomycetes; order Kitasatosporales; family Streptomycetaceae; genus Kitasatospora; species Kitasatospora sp. HPM-01-4. The sequence goes on from NZ_JBPQGP010000005.1 coordinate 5,303,733, forward strand.
CCGGTGACCAGCAGTCCGAGGTCGGCGGCCAGGCCCCGCAGGCGCTCGCGGGTCGCCTCGTCGTGGTCCAGGTGGTCCACCTCCAGCGCGGCGAGACCGGCCGCCGCCAGATCGGCGATCACCTGCTCGGAGACCGTACGGCCGCGCTTGACCGCCCCGGGGTGCGCGAACACCGGTACCCCGCCCGCCGCCCTGACCAGCCGGACCGCCGTCACCGGGTCCGTCTCGTGCTTGCGGACGTCCGCCCGGCCGCCGTTGGCCAGCCAGTCCGGGGTGAAGGCGTCCGACACGGTCGGCACGATGCCGGCCTCGACCAGTGCGCTGGCGATGTGCGGACGCCCGACCGAACCCGCGCCGGCGATCCGCCGGACCTGCTCCCAGTCGATCGGTGCGCCCAGCTCCCGGCAGCGCTCCACGATCGCCCGCCCGCGCCTGAACCGGTCGGTGCGGACCAGTTCGCGCTCGGCGGCGAACGCCGGCTCGGCCGGGTCGAAGAGGTACGCCAGCAGGTGCATGCTGATGCCGTCCACCTGGCAGGAGAGCTCGGCGCCCGGAACCAGGGTCAGCCCGGTGCCCCGGACGGCCTCCGCGGCCTCCGCGTGCCCGGCCACCGTGTCGTGGTCGGTCAGCGCGACCACGTCGAGCCCGGCCGCCACCGCCGCGGCGATCAGCTCGGCGGGGGAGTCGGTGCCGTCGGAGGCGTTGCTGTGGGCGTGCAGGTCGATGCGCACGGTCTTCGACACTCCAGGAACAGGGCGGACGCGTGCGCCCCAGGATAGTCAGCGCCCGTTGACGCCCGGAGGCCGTTCCCGCGGCCCGACCGCCCGCTCAGCCGAGCAGCCGGGGCGAGAGCGCCCCGCAGGGCAGCAGTCCGAGCTCCGCGCCCGCGTCCCGCAGATCGGTGAGTACCAGCTCGTCGTACATCATCAGCGCCGACTGCTCGGGCCAGGCGATCGCCCAGAGCCACAGGCCGCGCGCCTCGCCGACGAAGACGGCGCGGTCCACGGGGGCGTCCGGCACATGGAACATCGGGGTCGGCCGGCCGGCGGCGAGCAGCTTGGCGTCGGCGGGTTTGTAGAGCGACACCGACTCTCCCGGGTCGGGCCCCGCCAGGCCCGCGTACCGGGCACCCAGGCCGACACCCAGCTCCTCGGCGACCAGCACCAGTTCACCGAAGCCGCCCAGCGGCGCCGGCCCCGAACAGGCGACCGCGGTGGCCCGGGCGCCGGAGACGTCGTCCCCGGCGTGCGCGATACCGGTGAACAGCCAGCCGACCGGCAGCGGCCAGGGCAGCCAGACGGGGACCTGGGAGCGGGCCACGGCCACGCTCAGCGCCTCCACACTCGGGGGCAGCACCGGCTGCATCGGATGCACGGCGCCGTGCTGGTCGCACTGCCAGGTGTCGGAGAAGAGGCCGGGCGCGCGGACCCGACTACCGCACCTTGGGCAGCTTGGCTCGCCCCTCATAGCGGACAACGCTCCTCCCTCCGGAGCGCCGCGTCAAGGACGATCACCCGTACGGAGTGCGTCGCGCTGCTCCCTCGGGGTGGCCGGTGCGGGCGGCTGCCCCGGGAGTGGATGTCCGGTGCCGGGCGGCGGCAAACGTCCTCCCGGGAACAGGCAGCGGCGATGTGGCGCGAGGGAACGGGGCGGAGTCGGGAGCGAACACACTGACGCCCCGTCAACGACACTTCTTCGGGTCGCAGGGTGACGGGGCGTCAGTCAGGTATCGGAACGTCGGACGCGGCCTCGGCGGGGGCCTCGGTCGGTCCGGCGTGGGTCACGCCGCCTTGCACGGTCGGATGTAGAGGCGTTCCCCGGTGCGGGCGGCGGCCTCGACGAACTCGCGGACGGTGTCCGCGTCGGCGATCAGGCGGTCGGTGGCGACGCCGTCGGCGTCGTCCAGTCGGAGGATCTCGAAACGCATGTGCCTCTCCCTTCCTCTGCCCCGCTCGGGGGCGATTCGGCTCGGTCGTCGTGCGTGTGCCGTTTCCGGCGTGCGGGCCACGGTGTAGTGGCGCTGCTTCCGGGCGACTGCCCGGCCGCGAGTCCTGGCTCCGGCGAACCGTCGCCATCGGGGTCAACGGGGCGGCAGTACGCGACTATTCCCGGACAGAATCAAATATTACCCGACCTAACGAAATTTGTCGCGCGAGTTGCCGCGTCCCGGTGGGGGCGGGCGGGCGGGGGTGGTCCAGGGGTAAGGAGTTTGACCGGGTGTCAGGTGTCAGGTCGTGAGGGTGAGGGAGCCGTAAGGTCCTGAGGGGTCAGGCGGCCCAGAACCCGGTGAGTGCGGCGGCCGTCGCGTCCGGCCGCTCGGCGTTGGGGGAGTGCCCGGCACCGGCGATCACCACATGACGGGCGGACAGGAGCTCCGCCATCCGGGACTGCTCCGCCACCGGCCAGGCGTAGTCCTGCTCTCCCGAGACCACCAGCCGGGGCAGCGCGACGCCGGACAGCTCCGCGACCCGGTCCGGGGCGGCGACCAGATGGCCGCCCATCGCGATCAGCGCCTGCGGGACGTTCGCCAGCCAGCGGCGGTGCAGGAAGTCCGCGATCTCGGGACGCGGGGAGGCAACGCCCTTGTCCGCGTCCAGCTGCCGCATGACCTGCCAGATCGACTCCAGGTCCATCGACCCCAGGGCGTCGACCAGCATCCTGGTCCTGGCCGCCTCGCCCGGCGTGATCGGGCCGGGGCCGGTGGCGAGCAGCGTGAGCGAGCGCCAGGGCAGCTCCCGCTGCTCGGCCGCCGCCATGAGGACGGCCTGGCGGGCCACCTGGCCGCCGAAGGAGTGCCCGAGCAGGTGTAGAGGTCCGCCGTCGGCCAGCTCCGCCGAGAGCGCGAGGACGTCGCGGGCCAGCTCGTCGATCCCGTAGGCGGCCGGATCGGCCGGTCCGCCGCTCTCGTACTGGCCGCGCTGGTCCACCGCCAGCACCCGGTACCCGGCAGCGGCCAGCGGCTCCAGCAGCGCGATGAAGTCCTCCTTGCTGCCGGTGAAGCCCGGCAGCAGCAGCGCCGTCCCGCGTACGGCCTGCTCGGGGACCGCCTCCAGCGCGGCCAGGCTGCCGCGGGAGGTCTCCACCCGCAGCGCCCGCGCACAGCCGGGAAGCCTCAGGAACGGCGGTGTGCTCATCGGTTCTACTCCTCGGTAGCCACAACTGCTCCGAGCTTAGACCGACCGGCGACAGGGCCCGCGGCGTCACATGCCGTCCAGGGGCGGGAGAACGCCGACGGGCGGGCCGGGTCGCGATGACCCGGCCCGCCCGTTCGGGGTGGTTCAGCTCTCCGGGGTGGCCTCGGGGGCCGCCGTGGAGCGGCGGGTGCGGGTACGGGTACGGGTGCGGCGCGGGGTCTGGCCGGCCTCCGCCTCGCCGTCCTCGGCCTTCGCGGCCGCGGTACCGGTCTCCACGGCCTCGGTGGCAGCCGCGGCCTCGTCGCTCGCGGTGCTGCGCGGACGCCGGCGGCGCCGACGCGGAGCCTCGGCCGAGGCCGCGTCCTCGCCCGATGCCGACTCCGAGAAGACCATCGAGGGGGCGGCCGCCGGGGCCGGCACCGTGGCGGTGGTACCCGCCTGGTCCCCGGCCTCGGCCGCGGTGCCCGCCGGAGCCGCGGCGCTGCCGGCGGCCTCGGCGCTCACGCCGCCGCGGGTGCGACGACGCTGCCGAGGGGTGCGCGCCGGACGCTCGGCCGGAGCCTCCTCGGTGACGGCCGCGCCCCCGCGACCGCCCCGTGCCCGGCTGGAGCGCGAACCGCGGCCGCCGGTCTCGCCGAGGTCCTCGACCTCCTCGGCGCCCAGGCCGGCCCGGGTCCGCTCGGAGCGCGGCAGCACGCCGCCGGTCCCCGGGGCGATCTTCAGCAGCTCGTACAGGTGAGCCGAGGTCGAGTACGTCTCCTCCGGCTCGTTGAACGGCAGGTCCAGCGCCTTGTTGATCAGCTGCCAGCGCGGGATGTCGTCCCAGTCGACCAGCGTGACGGCGGTGCCGGAGGCGCCGGCGCGGCCGGTGCGGCCGATCCGGTGCAGGTAGGTCTTCTCGTCCTCGGGGCACTGGTAGTTGACCACGTGGGTGACACCCTCGACGTCGATGCCGCGGGCGGCGACGTCGGTGCAGACCAGGACGTCGACCTTGCCGTTGCGGAAGGCCCGCAGGGCCTGCTCGCGGGCGCCCTGGCCGAGGTCGCCGTGGACCGCGCCGGCCGCGAAGCCGCGCTTGGTCAGCTGCTCGGAGACGTCGGCTGCGGTCCGCTTGGTGCGGCAGAAGATCATGCACAGCCCGCGGCCCTCGGCCTGCAGGATGCGCGAGACCATCTCGACCTTGTCGAGCGAGTGCGCACGGAAGATGTGCTGCTCGATGTTGGCCACGGTGGTGCCGGTGTCGTCCGGGGCGGCGGCCCGGATGTGGGTCGGCTGGCTCATGTAGCGGCGGGCGAGAGCGATCACCTGGCCCGGCATGGTGGCCGAGAACAGCAGGGTCTGCCGCTTGGCCGGCAGCATGGTGATGATCTTCTCGACGTCCGGCAGGAAGCCCAGGTCGAGCATCTCGTCGGCCTCGTCCAGGACCAGCGCGCGGACCTTGGACAGGTCCAGCTTGCGCTGGCCGGCCAGGTCGAGCAGCCGGCCCGGGGTGCCGACCACGATGTCGACGCCCTTCTTGAGCGCCTCCACCTGCGGCTCGTACGCCCGGCCGCCGTACACCGCGAGCACGCGGACGTTGCGGACCTTGCCGGCCGTCTGCAGGTCGTTGGTGACCTGGGTGCACAGCTCGCGGGTCGGCACCACGATCAGCGCCTGCGGGCTCTCGGAGAGCTGGTCCTCGGTGGCGCGGCCGGCGTCCACGTCGGCGCGGACGACGACCCGCTCGATCAGCGGGAGGCCGAAGCCGAGGGTCTTGCCGGTGCCGGTCTTGGCCTGGCCGATGACATCGTGGCCGGTCAGCGCGACCGGCAGGGTCATCTCCTGGATGGGGAAGGGGTGGACGATGCCGACGGCCTCCAGGGCCTCGGCTGTCTCCGGGAGGATCCCCAGCTCCCGGAAGGTGGTCTTGTTGGGTTCGACGGTGGTGGACAGGGTGCTGCCTCTTCCATGTGGTGGGGCCGAGAGCGAGAGGCGGGGCGGGCAGCCGCACGGCTGATCGGGGGCCTTGTCAGGCCCTGCCACAGCCGCGGGACGCACAACCGCGCCTGCCCCTGCGGCCTGCCGGCTCGAGCGGCCCGGTGGCGGGCGCGTCATCCGGCGGCGTGGGGGAGGGTTCCCGTGAGGAGCCTGGCGCGGGACCTTCGCCGTACGGCGCGGTCCGCAACGGCCCTCGCTCGGCCACTGATGCGGTGCCAAGGCTTGAAGTCCAAGCCAAGGTCGGAGCCGATCGGCTCTCCGACCGGGCATCCGCGTACGTGAGCGCTCGATGTCCGTACGGAGCACGTGTACGCGGCCCGCCGTGGGGTGGCCGGCCGCGTGAATACACCAAGCCTCGCCACCAACCATACAGTCCGGCGACGACTCGAACACGTGACGCGGCTAACGCGGCAGCCGTGCTGGTCGGCGGTGGTCCGACGGCGGCGGCCGACCGGTCTAGGGTGGCGAGCCGTGACTCGGCCCCGGGTGGGCCGGGTGCTTCCCGCTCGTCCGGCGACGCGGGTGTACGGCGGCCGAGCCCGGGCCGCCGTGCTGTGGCAGAGTCCCAACTGTACAACGGGCCATCGAGAAGCGAGGACTGATGGAGACTCAGGAATCCGGTGCCGAGCGCCCGGTCGGCTCGATCGGGAACTGGACGACCTGTGCGGCGGACCCGGGCTACCGGGCGGCCGTGCTCGACCTGCTCGGCGCGCTCGCGTACGGCGAGCTGAGCGCCTTCGAGCGGCTCGCCGAGGACGCCAAATTCGCCCCCGGTCTCGCCGACAAGGCGGCGCTGGCCAGGATGGCCTCCGCCGAGTTCCAGCACTACCAGCTGCTGCACGACCGCCTGGTGGAGATCGGCGCGGACCCGACCGAGGTGATGAGTCCCTTCGTCGAGCCGCTGGAGTCCTTCCACCGGATGACGGCGCCCTCGGACTGGCTGGAGGGCCTGGTCAAGGCGTACGTCGGCGACTCGATCGCCACCGACTTCTACCGCGAGGTGGCGGTCCGGCTGGACGACGACACCCGTGAGCTGGTGCTGCGGGTGATGGCGGACACCGGGTACGCGCAGTTCGCCGTGGACCGGGTGCGGCAGGCGATCGACACGGACAGCCGGGTCGGCGGGAGGCTGGCGCTCTGGGGCCGTCGGCTGATGGGGGAGGCGCTCAGCCAGGCGCAGCGGGTGGTCGCCGAGCGGGACGCGCTCTCCAACCTGCTGGTCGGCGGCGCACGGGTGCAGGGCTTCGACCTGGTCGAGGTCGGCAAGATGTTCACCCGCATCACCGAGGCCCACACCAGGCGGATGGCCGCCCTGGGACTGGCCTCCTGAGCCAGGCGGAGCGGTCACCCGGGCCGGAGAGGCAGCCCGTCCGGGCCGGGGCGGGCCCTCGGGGCGTGGATTCCCCGGCGAGCGGGGAGCCGGGCGACCGGCCGGGAGCCCCCCGTACGGCTTCCCGCGCTGCCGAGGGCGGCCCCTGTGCTCCCTGGGGCCTGCCCCGTGCTCAGGCGTGGCGGTGGCGGCCGCGTGCGGCGGCGTGCTCGGGGCGGGCGAGGACCGAGACCAGTGCGGCGGATCCGATCACCGAGATCGCCAGCGAGACGGCGGGCAGCCGGGCGTCCAGCGTGTACCGGGAGATCCACCCGGCGAGCAGGGCGGCCACCACCCCGGTACCGACGGTGAGGCTGCGCGCGGCCGGGAAGTACTCGGCCAGCAGGGTCACCGCCCCGGCCCCGACGGCCAGTCCGACGAGCACGAAGGCGAACGACTCGACGAGCACGGGCTGCCTCCCGGGGCCGATCGGGCGCGCGGCGAACGGTGCGCGCGTGGTTCCGGTTCGGCCATACCCGCCCGCCACGGGTGGTACGCACACCAGGTCGAAACGGCATCGCCCCGCCCTCCGGAGGAGGAGTGGGGCGATGCCGTAGGGCCCGTGGCGCCGGCGGTGCCTCAGACGGTGCCGAAACCCACCTTGCGCGCGGTCGGCTCGCCGATCTCGATGTAGGCCAGGCGCTCGGCCGGGACGATGACGCGGCGGCCGTGCTCGTCGGTCAGCGAGAAGACCTTCGAGGAGCCCTCCAGCGCCTTGGCGACCGCGCTCTCGACCTCATCGGCAGACTGCGGGCTCTCAATGACGATCTCGCGGGGCGCGTTCTGCACGCCGATCTTGACCTCCACGGCTTCCTTCCCTCCGGGGTTGCAGCCATCCATGCGCGGGCTCCTCGAACAGGAGTTCGTGGTGATCGCGCCGTACGGCTTCACCTTAGAGCACGGGCGCCGCCGCCAGGGGAAGGTCCGGTGATCGCTCTCCGCTCCGCTCAGCCCGCGGACGCGGCCGGGGACTGGTCGTTCGGGTGCATCGGGAAGCCCTTCAGTCCGCGCCAGGCCAGGCTGGCCACCAGCCGGACGGCCTCGTCACGGGGGATCTCCAGCCCCTGCGAGAGCCAGTAGCGGGCGGTGATCTGGGCCAGGCCGCAGACCCCGGCGGCGAGCAGCTTGGACTCCGCCTCCGGCAGGTCGGTGTCCTCCGCGATCACCGTGCTGACCAGCGTCGCGCTGGCGTCCGAGGCGCGCTCGACCCGCTCGCGCACGGCCGGCTCGTTCGTCAGGTCGGACTCGAAGACCAGACGGAACGCGCCGGACTCGCTGGAGACGTAGTTGAAGTACGCCTCCATGGTCGCGGCGACCCGCTGCTTGTTGTCGCTGGTCGCGGAGAGCGCCGCGCGGGTGGCCTCGACCAGGGCGTCGCAGTGCTTGTCCAGCAGCGCGAGGTAGAGCTCCAGCTTCCCCGGGAAGTGCTGGTACAGCACCGGCTTGCTGACTCCGGCGCGGTCGGCGATGTCGTCCATGGCCGCGGCGTGGTAGCCGTGGGCGACGAACACCTCCTGCGCGGCACCGAGCAGTTGTTCACGGCGGGCGCTTCGCGGCAGGCGGGCACCGCGCGGGCGCTCCTGCGCCTCCTGGATGGCCGTCACGGGCGCTCCTCACTTCACGGTCTGCGGCAGCGCGCCCATCGGGTGGACAGTGTGCCGGGTATAGCTGGCAAGGTCACTGATTCTACTTTTGAGTAATGGGATCCGCCCCCGGTGCAGGCGAGAAAAGCGCAGGAACGCCTTTTCGGGAGCCCACAACGGGTGCCCACAATACGGCGCCGCGCCGCACTGTCCAGAGGACGAGACGGAACTGTTCGGCGAGGTGGGGGGCCGAATCCGGAGAAACCGGTCCCACCTACCATCGTGCTCCATGAGCGCTGAGCAGCAGGTCGGGTCCGAGGACGCTCCGGTTCGCACCGTCGCCGTGCCGGGGGCGGTCCTCTCGGTGAGCGGGCCCCGGCCCGACGGTGACGGCCTGCCGCCCGCGCTCTTCGTCCACGGACTGGGCGGTTCCCGGGACAACTGGACCGAACTCATGGCCGCGCTCGCCGGCCAGGTCTCCGGCGAGGCCCTGGACCTGCCGGGCTTCGGTGGCTCCGAGCCGCCGCAGGACGGCAACCTGTCCGTCTCCGGCCACGTCCGGGCGGTGATCGGCTACCTGGAGGCGTCCGGGCGCGGGCCGGTGCACCTGTTCGGCAACTCGCTGGGCGGCGCGGTGGCCGTCCGGCTGGCCGCACTCCGCCCCGACCTGGTGCGCAGCCTCACCCTGATCTCGCCCGCCCTGCCCGAGCTGCCGCCGCAGCGCACCGCCTGGCCGACCGGTCTGCTCGCGGTTCCGGGCGTACCCGCGTTGCTCCGCCGCGCCCCGGCCGGGCGCCGCAGCCCGGAGCAGACCGTCGAGGGCTTCCTCGACCTGGTCTACGGCGACCCGGCCGCGGTGTCCGCCGAGCGGCGGGAGCGCGCCGTGAGCGAGTACCGGCGGCGGCTCGGCGTCCCGTACGCGATGCGGGCGATGGCCGGCACGACGCGCGGGATCGTCTCCGCCTACACCGAGCGCGGCGAACAGTCGCTGTGGCGGCAGGCCGAGCAGGTGAAGGCACCGGTGCTGCTGGTGTACGGGCTGAGGGACAAGCTGGTCTCGTACCGGTCGGCGCGACGGGCCTGCGCGGCCTTCGCCGACGCGCGGCTGCTGGTCCTGCCGGACTCCGGGCACGTGGCGATGATGGAGCACCCCGGGCAGGTGGCCAGGGCGGTCCGGGAGCTGCTCGCCGAGATCTGACCGTCCGGCCCGGAGCGGGCCCGTGACCGGCCGGGGTGCCGCCTGGCCGGCGGTCCGGAACGCGGGGTGCCGGTGGAGGTAACGGGCGTTCACTCGATCAGGTGGCAACCGGGCGGGTGAGCGAGGAGGGCCGGGGTTTCGTTCTACCTTCGTGGTGTCGGACCGAACACAGGTGTGGGGGGAGTAGCAGCCGCGGGTGCCCCGTGGGGCGGCTGCGCGGGTGCCGGTCGGTCTCGCCGGGCCCGTAGCGGGTGCTGCCCTTCCCCGAGCGTCGCGGCTCCGCCGAGCGCCGGGCCGTCCAGTGCCGGATCTCGCGGCAGAGCGGGCTCCACCGGGTCCCGGTCCGGCCTGCCGTCGGCAGCCGTCCCGGACCGCCCCGATCGCCCAGCTCTGGAGGTTGTCGTGCGAATAGCTCTGCTCACCGAGGGCACCCGTCCCACAGCGCGGCGTTCCGGTGGCGGCCGGTGCGGCCGGCTGACGGACGCCCCGGTCGAGTACGGGTTCGGGCACCGCGGACCGGCCGGTCTGGGCCGTGCGGAGCAGCTTCCGGTCCGTGCGGTGGCGGCGTGCGGGGTGTCGTGGCTCGTGGGCGTGCCCGGTGCGAGGCCCGGCGGAGCCCGGGCGGGTGGCGGTGGCGCGGTCACGGGCCCGGCGGAGGCGGTCTGATGGGCGGCCACGAGGAGCCGTTACCGGGGCCGCTGCCCCCGGCGCCGGGGAGCCGGCCGTGGTGCGCGGCGGGGGCCGGGGCCGCGCCGCCGGAGGCGCGGGGGCGGCTGTCGGCGCCGCCCCGGTCGGGGGGCCCGGTACGGGAGCCGGCGGAGCGCCACCGCGGCCCGCGCGGGCAGGCGGGTGGCCGGCCGGGCGGAGCGGCCGGCCCGGCGGAAGCCGGACACGGGCAGGCGCGGCGCCACCGGCGAGCGGAGGCCCCCGTGCCCGCCGAGGAGCGGCACACCCAGGTGCCCCGCCGGGCGGCCGCCGATCCGCCCGCCCGGTGCACGCCGCCCGGGCCGTCCCCGCAGCGCCCCACCGGAAGCGCGCGCGGCAGCGCCGTCGGGTGCGGGCCACCGGGCGCCGTCGTCCCCACCGCACCGCTGCCGCCCTGTGCCCGGGCGCTGCCCGGGCGTCCCGGGGCGAGCCGACCGGACGCCCCGCCGCTCTGAACCGGCGCGTGCCCGTCCGTACCCGTCCGTACCCGTCCAACCGAACACCCGTAACCTGCCGTGCCCGCGAGGGGCGGCGTCGTGGAAGGACACCCCCGATGAGGGTGCTGCTGCTGGGAGCCGACGGTTTCATCGGCCGTCGGGTCGCCGACCGCCTGCTGGCCGACGACGAACTCCAGGTGACCGTGCTCGGCCGCCGCGACTCGGCCGACATCCGCTTCGATCTGACGGCCGGCAGTCCCGGGGCGCTGGCCAGGTTCCTGGACGCGGTGGTCCCGCAGGTGGTGATCAACTGCGCCGGGGCCACCTACGGCTCCTCGCGGACCCTGATCAGGGCGAACACCCTCGCGGTCGCCACCGTGTGCGAGGCGATCCGGCGCAGCCGGGAGCCGGCCAGGCTGGTGCACGTCGGTTCGGCGGCCGAGTACGGTCCGGTGCCCTCGGGCGTACCGATCCCGGAGACCGCCGAGCCCAGGCCGGTCGGCCCGTACGGGGTGTCCAAGCTGGCGGGGACGGAGCTGGTGATCTCCTCCGGGCTGGACGCGGCGGTGCTGCGGGTCTTCGACGTGGTCGGTCCGGGGTCGCCGGCGGCCTCGCTGTTCGGGCGGCTCGCGGAGGGGCTGCGCCGGGCGCTGGAGCAGGACGAGCGGCAGGTGCGGATGCCGGACCTGTCCGGATACCGGGATTTCGTGGATGTCCGGGACGTCGCCAGGGCGATCGGGGCGGCCGCGGTCTCGGCCGCCACCGGGGTGATCAACATCGGCAGCGGCCATGCGGTCCGGGCCCGGGACGCGGCCCAGCTGCTGGTCAGGGCCGCCGGTTTCGAGGGCACCGTCAGCGAGGACGCCCGCCAGGTGCTGCTGCCCGGCCAGAGTGCGGCCGACCCCGGCCAGCGGACGCCGGAGGCCCGTCCGGTGCCGGTACCGGAGCCGGTGCAGTGGCGGCAGGCGGATGTGCGGACCGCCAGGGACCGTCTCGGATGGCGGGCACTTGTGCCGCTGGAGGAGTCCCTGGGGGACATCTGGCTGGAGACCGCCTGCCGGGTCTGACCGCGCGAAAGGCAGGCCGGGCAAGGGCGGTGGCGCCGGACGGCCCTCGGCGGCCGGTCCACGATCCGGCGGTGCCGTCTCGCTGAACGGACATGCTGTCTCGGAATAGCCGACCGGCATGACACTGTTGGCGTAGCTGGAATCGAAAGCTGCAACCGAACAGACGACCATCGGAGTCCACGTGTCGCTGCCACCCCTGGTCGAGCCGGCCGACGAGCTCACCGTAGACGAGGTCCGCCGGTACTCCCGTCACCTGATCATCCCGGATGTCGGGATGGCCGGGCAGAAGCGGCTGAAGAACGCCAAGGTGCTGTGCGTCGGCGCCGGCGGCCTCGGCTCGCCCGCCCTGATGTACCTGGCCGCGGCGGGTGTCGGCACGCTCGGCATCGTCGAGTTCGACGTCGTCGACGAGTCGAACCTCCAGCGTCAGATCATCCACGGCCAGTCCGACGTGGGCCGCTCCAAGGGCGAGTCCGCGCGGGACTCGGTCAAGGAGATCAACCCGTATGTCAACGTGATCCTCCATGAGGAGCGCCTCGACAACGACAACGTCATGGAGATCTTCTCCGGCTACGACCTGATCGTGGACGGCACCGACAACTTCGCCACCCGCTACCTGGTGAACGACGCGGCGGTGCTGCTCGGCAAGCCTTACGTCTGGGGCTCGATCTACCGCTTCGACGGCCAGGCCAGCGTCTTCTGGGCCGAGCACGGCCCCTGCTACCGCTGCCTCTACCCGGAGGCCCCGCCGCCGGGCATGGTCCCGTCCTGCGCCGAGGGCGGCGTGCTGGGCGTGCTCTGCGCGTCCATCGGCTCGATCCAGGTCACCGAGGCGATCAAGCTGCTCGCCGGTGTCGGCGACCCGCTGGTCGGCCGCCTGATGATCTACGACGCCCTGGAGATGAGCTACCGCCAGGTCAAGGTCCGCAAGGACCCGAACTGCGCCCTCTGCGGTGAGAACCCGACCGTCACCGGGCTGATCGACTACGAGTCCTTCTGCGGTGCCGTCTCCGAGGAGGCCCAGGAGGCCACGGTCGGCTCGACGATCACCTCCAAGCAGCTCAAGGAGTGGATCGACAACGGCGAGAACATCGAGATCATCGATGTCCGCGAGGTCAACGAGTACGAGATCGTCAGCATCCCGGGCGCCAAGCTGATCCCCAAGGGCGAGTTCCTGATGGGCACCGCGCTGGAGACGCTGCCGCAGGACAAGAAGATCGTGCTGCACTGCAAGACCGGCGTCCGCTCGGCCGAGGTGCTGGCCGTGCTGAAGTCGGCGGGCTTCTCCGACGCCGTCCACCTGGGCGGCGGCGTGATCGGCTGGGTCAGCCAGATCGAGCCGCACAAGCCGACCTACTAGTCCGTTCCAGGACGTACCGGTCCTCGCCCGGGAGCAGAAGGAGATCTGCTCTCGGGCGAGGCCGGGAGGGCTGCCGGGCTCCGGACGCCGCCCTGCAGCGCTCGGAGTTCCTGCGGCCTCAGAGCGCGTTCTTGCGCTGGAGGACGTTGTACGAGATCCAGCCCGGCAGCACCGGCAGCCAGAAGGTCAGCAGGCGGTAGAGGAAGACCGCCGGGGTGGCGACGGTCGGGGAGACACCGGCCACCGTGAGGGCACCGATCAGCGCGATCTCGACCGGGCCGATGCCGCCCGGGGTCGGGATCGCGGACCCGGCCGCATTGGCGGTCAGGAAGACCACGGCCACCACCGAGAAGCTCAGCGTCCCGCCGAAGGCCTGGATCGAGGCGTCCAGACAGGCGGTGAAGCTCAGGGTGAGCAGCAGGATGCCGCCGAAACCGGTGATCAGCTTGCTCGGTGTCTGCATCAGGTCGAGCATCCGGGGGACCACACCGAAGAACAGCGAGCGGACCCGGGTCACCACGAACCGCCGCAGCGGGGCCACCGCCGCCACCACCAGCGCCAGCACGGCGGCCGTCAGCACGCCGATGATCACCGTCCGGGAGGCGCCGAGGTCGCCGCTGGTCTGGGTGCCGGTGATCAGACCGAAGCTGAACAGCAGCAGCAGGTGGCCGCCGAGCCCGGCCAGCTGGGAGGCGCCGACGCTGGCCACCGCCTGCCCCGGGCGGACACCCGCCTTCTGCAGGTAGCGGGTGTTCAGCGCGATACCGCCGATCGCGGCCGGTGCCACCAGCTTGACGAAGGACCCGGCCAGCTGCGCGGCCACGGTCCGCCGGAACGGCAGCCGCTCCGGCACGAAGCCGGTCAGGCTCATCGCCGCGGCGCCGTAGCTGGCGGCGGCGGCGGCCAGCGCGACCGCCGCCCAGGCCCAGTTCATGTGGGAGAGCCTGAGCTGCGCGGGCTGGATGGTGGTCAGCGCCAGGTACGCGGCGAAGGTCAGCGCGATGACCATGATCAGGGTCTTCGGCTTGAGCCGCTCCAGCTTCGCCGGGGCCATCGGGGCCTCGGGCGCGATCTGCAGGATCTGGCCGCGGATCCGGCTCAGCAGGTCCTCGCCCGCTGCCGCGATGTCCTCCTCGGCCTGCGCTTGCGTCCGTTCGCCGGCCGCCACCTGCTCCAGGGCCAGCGCCTGGGCGGCGGCCTTGCGCTCCTTGGTGAGCCGCTGGAGGTCGACCCTGGTGGAGCGGCTCATCCCGACCGGCTGGAGCAGCGGCAGCGCCGCGGCGACCCGGTCGGCGCCGAGCACCCGGTTGGCGACGGCCACCGCGCGCTCCGGGCCGACCCGCAGCGCGAAGGTGGTGAGCAGCTGGGCGACGTCGATGCGCAGCGCCAGGTCGCTGGCGGCGATGTCCCCGCCGGAGAGGTTGACCAGGCAGCCGGTCTTCCCGTCCACCACCAGCATCGACTCGCCGGTGAGCCGGCGGTGGGCGATCCGCCGCTCGTGCAGCGCGCCGACCGACTCCCAGAGCGAGGCCATCACCTGGTCGGTGATCTCCTCGTCGGACAGCTCGTCCAGGGTGGGCCCGGAGACCTTCTGGTAGACCAGGATCGCGGCGTCGGGACCGAGCTCGGAGGTGGCCACCAGCTGCGGCGCGACGGCCCCGGAGGCGGCCGCCGCGTAGGCGATCAGGGCCTCCTGCTCCAGTGCCTGGCGCAGCGACTGCGGGCTGCGCCGGACCGCCACCGAGCGCAGCCGCAGCCGCCGCCAGGCCCGGTAGAAGAAGCCGGAGGCCTGCTGCTCGCGGTCGATGATGTGGACGTCCAGCTCGGGCCCCTCCTGCTGCCGGACGTAGTAGCGGCGGGTGCCGCCGGGGGCGTCGGGGGCCCGGACCGCGCCCACCGGGGCGAAGCCGACCTTCCGCAGGCCGATCAGCAGGTGCTGCCCGGTGGGGCGGATGTTCGGCGAGCCGATCGCGTACAGCGTGCCGTACGCCACGGACCAGCCGATGAGCACGGTCAGGAGCAGCGAGAGCAGGGTGGTGTAGCCGCTGACCAGCTCGGTCAGCCCGCTGAGGATCACCACCACCCAGAGCGCCACCCGCCAGCGCGGCCGACTCGACATGCCGACGGCCGTCATATAGGCGATCACCGGCGCCAGGTAGCCGTGCACCGGGTCGGTGAGGGTCTGCCCGCCGCCCGGCGGCAGCTGGGTGAGCGCGTCCCGGATCGCCATCGGCGCGCCCGCCGCGACCCACCAGTCCACGCCGAGCGAGACCCCGTACGCCAGCACCGAGGCGAGCACGCCGTCGGCGACCCGCAGGCCGTCCCGTTTGATCAGCCGCTCCACCGCGAAGGCCAGCGGGACGGCCAGCACCGCCACGCTGGAGACCAGGGCGGCGATGGTGCTCATGACGCTGGGGATGCGGTGGGCGTTGACGGAGATGTCGTTCTCCAGGCCCGTGGTGGTCGAGATGGCGAACCGGGCCACCAGGAAGAGCGCCACGATGCCGGCGAGTCCGGTCAGGAACCGGAGCAGGTCGGACGGCCGGTGCGCACGGGCAGCGAGCAGCGGCTCGTCGACGGCGAGCGCGCCGCCGCCCCCCGGCTCGCCCTCCCGCACGTGCTTCTCCCCCTTGGTCAACGACACTCGCCGCTGCGGTGCCGGCCGACGCGACGGGACCTTCCCCGAAGCTGCGGAGGAGTGGCCGGTGGTGGGCTCCTCGGAGCCCTCGTCCACGTCCACGCCTGCCGTCCCGGTCATCTGGTCTTGTCCTCGTATCACCACTCACCGCCTCGAAGATGGTGGCATGCCCGAAGGGGTGCTGCTGGACAGGGGCAGTATCGGGCGCGGCGGATCCCTTGCAAGTGCTGTCCCGCCGATCGGCCTGATGGGGAAGAATCACTCCGATGACGGAGAGCACGAGCGAGGGCGGCCTGCCGCCTTTCACCGAGTCGGTCCTCGACCTCACCGAGCGCATCCCGGCGGGCCGGGTGATGACGTACGGCGACGTCGCCGAGTACCTCGGACAGGGCGGTCCTCGGCAGGTCGGGCGGGTAATGGCACTGTATGGCGGAGGGGTGCCCTGGTGGCGGGTGATCCGGGCCGACGGCCGGCCGCTGCCCGGTCACGAACACCGCGCGCTGGGCCACTACCGCGAGGAGGGCACCCCGCTGCGCACCGTCGGCGGCGAGCCCCGGGTCGACCTCCGCCGCGCCCGCTGGGACGGGCGGTAGGTCTTCGGGGGCGCGTGGAACCGCGCGCTGGGCGTGCTCGGCTGACCGCGCGCTGGTACTCGTCCAGTACGGGCGGGTACGGGCCCGCCGCGGCGGCGGGCAGCGCACTGCCGGACGTCCGGCTCCCCGCCCTGAGCCGGTGCGCCTCCCCGTCCGCGAGTGGCCGCGGGCCGGTTCTCCGCGTCACCGAGTGCGTTGCGTGGTTGCGCTCCCGGGATCGTAGGCTCGGGGGTCACGGGTCCGGCGCGGCCCGCCCGCTGTCCGATCTGCCCAGGATGTCCGTGACCTCCCCCTTCCGCTTGGTGCGCAGCCCCCTCGCCCAGCCCGCCCCGCCCGTACTGGACGAGTACCAGCGAGCGGTGGCCGAGCACGCGGGCGGCCCGCTGCTGGTGCTGGCCGGCCCGGGGACGGGCAAGACGACCACCCTGGTGGAGTCGGTGGTCCGGCGGATCGAGCGCGGCACCGACCCCGAGAAGATCCTGGTCCTCACCTTCAGCCGCAAGGCCGCGATGGAGCTCCGCGACCGGATGACCGGGCGCCTCGGCAACGGCAGGGTCGCCCCGCAGGCCACCACCTTCCACTCCTTCTGCTACGCCCTGCTCCGCTCCCACCAGGACCCGGAGGCGTACGCCGAGCCGCTGCGGCTGCTCTCCGGCCCCGAGCAGGACGTCATGGTCCGCGAGCTGCTCGCCGGCCACGCCGAGGACGCCAGGCTCGGCGTCGGCGGGATCAGCTGGCCGCTGGACCTGCGCGCCTGCCTGACCACCCGGGGCTTCGCCGACGAGGTCCGCGCCGTGCTCGCGCGCAGCCGTGAACTTGGCCTCGGCGAGGCCGAGCTGGGACGCTTCGCGGACGGC
Source organism: Kitasatospora sp. HPM-01-4 (assembly GCF_051374625.1). Taxonomy (NCBI): domain Bacteria; kingdom Bacillati; phylum Actinomycetota; class Actinomycetes; order Kitasatosporales; family Streptomycetaceae; genus Kitasatospora; species Kitasatospora sp. HPM-01-4. The sequence goes on from NZ_JBPQGP010000005.1 coordinate 5,320,651, forward strand.
GTCCAGCGCCCGGACTGGGCCGCCGCCGCGCACTTCCTCGCCGACTACCTGGACGTCCTCGACCTGCGCGGCGTGCTGGACTACGCCGAACTGGTGCACCGTGCGGTGCTGCTCGCCGAGCGCCCCGAGGTGCGCGAGGCGCTGCGCGGGCGGTACGAGGTCGTCTTCGTCGACGAGTACCAGGACACCGACCCCTCGCAGGTCCGGCTGCTGCGCCAGCTGGCCGGCGACGGGCGCGACCTGGTCGCGGTCGGTGACCCGGACCAGTCGATCTACGCCTTCCGGGGCGCCGACATCAACGGCATCCTCGACTTCCCCGAGTCCTTCCCGCGGGCCGACGGCCGCCCCGCCGAGGTCAGGGTGCTGCGGGTCTCCCGCCGCTCGGGCGCGGTGCTGCTCGCCGCCACCCGGGAGCTGGCCCGGCGGATGCCGATGGGGCGCCTGCCCGCCGACAAGCTCGCCCAGCACCGTGCGCTGCTGCCCTCCCGCGAGGGCGGCCGGGTCGAGGTGTACACCTACCCGACGCCCGGCACGGAGCTCGACAGCATCGCCGACCTGCTCCGCCGCGCCCACCTGGAGGACGGCGTCCCATGGGGCGAGATGGCGGTCCTGGTCCGCGCCGGGGCACGCTCCATACCCGGCGTACGGCGGGCGCTCGGCGCGGCCGGGGTCCCGCTGGAGATCGACGGTGACGACCTGCCGCTGCGGGACGAACCGGCGGTGGCACCGCTGCTGCTCGCCCTGCGGGTCTGCGCCCGCCCGGCCGACGAGTGCACCGCCGAGACCGCCCGCACCCTGCTCACCGGCCCGCTCGGCGGACTGGACGGCTCCGACCTGCGCCGCCTCGGGCGGGCGCTGCGCGAGGAGGAGCGGCAGGCCCTGCGGACGGCGGCCGGGGCGGACGAGGCCGACGAGGACGCGTCCCGGCGGAGCGGAGCCGTACGGTCCGCCGAGGAGCTGATCAGGGAGGCGCTGGCGGAGCCCGAGCGGCTGATAGCGCTGGAGGGCGGGTACCCGCGCCGGGCCCGGGACCTGGGCTTGCTGCTGCGCAAGGTGCGCGAACTGCTGGCCGGGGGCGGCGGCGCCGAGGAGGCGCTCTGGGAGCTGTGGGACGGCAGCCGCCGCTGGCGCGAGCGGCTGGAGCGGGCCGCGCTGCGCGGCGGTGCGGCGGGCCGCAACGCCGACCGCGACCTGGACGCGCTGTGCGCCCTGTTCGGGACCGCCGCCCGCGCCGAGGAGCAGATCGCGGGCCACCGGGGCGCCCTGGACTTCCTGGCCGAGCTGGAGGCCCAGGACATCGCCGCCGACACCCTCACCGTGCGGACCGTCCGCCCCGACGCCGTACGGCTGATGACCGCGCACCGCTCCAAGGGCCTGGAGTGGCGGCTGGTGGTGGTCGCCGGGGTGCAGGACGGCCTCTGGCCCGACCTGCGCCGCCGCGGTTCGCTGCTGGAGGCGGACCGGATCGGCCGGGACGGCCTCGCCGAGCCGCTCTCCCCGGCCGCCCTGCTCGGCGAGGAGCGCCGGCTCTTCTACGTCGCCGCCACCCGGGCGAAGGAGCGGCTGATCGTCACCGCCGTCAAGGCGCCCGCCGAGGACGGCGACGAGCCCTCCCGCTTCCTGCGCGAGCTGTACCGCGAGGAGACCGACCCGAGGACCGGGCGGGTGAGCGGCCGTACCCCGCAGGTCACCGTCGAGGACGTCACCCACCGGCCGCGCCGCCCGCTGTCGGTGGCCGCGCTGGTCGCCGAGCTGCGGGCGGTCACCGTCGATCCGGCGTGCGAACCCGGGCTGCGCCGGGCCGCCGCCGAGCGGCTGGCCGTGCTGGCCGCCGCCGTGGACGAGGACGGGGCACCGCTGGTCCCGGCCGCCCACCCCGACCGCTGGTGGGGCCTGCTGGACCGGACCGAGTCCGACGAGCCGCTGCGGACCCCCGCCGAGCCGGTCCGGCTCTCCGGCAGCGGGCTCGAACAGCTGGAGGGCTGCACGCTCCAGTGGTTCCTGGACAAGGACGTCAAGGCCGCCGGGACCACCACCGCCGCCCAGGGCTTCGGCAACGTGGTGCACGCCCTGGCCGACGAGGTCGGGTCCGGGCGCACCCCGGCCGACCTTGCCGTGCTGATGGAGCGCCTGGACACGGTCTGGGACGCGCTGGCCTTCGACGCGCCGTGGAAGTCCCGGCAGGAGAAGGAGCAGGCGCGCGCCGCCCTGGAGCGCTTCCTGCGCTGGCACGTGCTGGAACGCGACCGCTCCACCGTGGCCACCGAGCACGGCTTCGACCTCACCCTGCCGGTCGGCGGGATCAACGTACGGATCCGGGGTTCGATGGACCGGGTCGAGCGGGACGCGGTCGGCCGCGCGTACGTGGTGGACTTCAAGACCGGCAAGCGGATCCCCACCGAGAAGTCGCTGCCCGAGCACAAGCAACTGGCCGTCTACCAGCTCGCGGTGCGCGGCGGAGCCCTCGCCGGCCTGCCCGGCTTCGAGTCCGGCGCCACCTCGGGCGGGGCCGAGCTGGTGCACCTGCGGGAGCCCGCGAAGGGCGCCCCCGACACCCCCAAGGTCCAGCAGCAGGCGCCGCCGGACGGCGAACCGTGGATCGAGAACCTGCTCGCGGACGCGGCGGGGCGGGTCCTCGCCGAGCGCTTCGTGCCCACGACGGGCGACGGCTGCGACCGCTGCGCCTTCCGCAGCAGCTGCTCGGCCCAGCGCGACGGGCGCCAGATGATCGACTAAGACCGCCCGGCACGCGACGCCGCGGGCCCTGTCGCCGGTCGGTCCGAACCTGGGACTTTTCACGGCGACGCGGCGGAACCATCCGGGCGCCGGAAGACCGCGCGGCGGCACGGGGCGGGGCCGCGGGAAGCGGAAGACCCCGCGGCCGTCCGGGCCCGGCGGGGCCGTGCACACCCGACACTCCTGGTCGGGCGGTACGGCCCGCGGTCCGCGGGCCGGAGCCGGGGCCGGCACTTCCCGCCCGCGCCGGTCCCCGCGCCAAGGGGGTGCCGCGCCCCGTCCCTGAGAGGTTCCTGGCCCTGCCGTACGGTTCCGTCGTCCCGCCGCTGAGCGGCCCGGTCCGTTTGTCGGCGGCACCGGTTAGGTTTGAGCGCGTGCGTGCCGTGCTCAGTGACCCCGAACAGCTCAAGGAGCTGCTTGGCATCCCGTTCAACCGGGAGCAGATGGCGGCGATCGGCGCGCCGTTGGAGCCCGCCGTGATCGTGGCCGGGGCCGGGTCGGGGAAGACCACGGTGATGGCCGCCCGGGTGGTCTGGCTGGTCGGCTCGGGAGCGGTCCGGCCCGAGGAGGTGCTGGGGCTTACCTTCACCAACAAGGCGGCGGGCGAGCTGGCCGAGCGCGTCCGCGACGTGCTGCGCCGGGCCCGGGTGCTGGACGCCGACGAGGACGCGCTCGGCGAGCCGGAGATCTCCACCTACCACGCCTTCGCCGGTCGGCTGCTGAAGGAGCACGGCCTGCGCCTCGGCATCGAGCCGGACGTCCGCCTGCTCGCCGACGCCACCCGCTTCCAGCTGGCCGCCAAGGTGCTGCGTTCCGCACCCGGCCCGTTCCCGGCCCTGACCGGCGCCTTCTCCGGGCTGGTCGCCGATCTGATCGCACTCGACGGCGAGCTGGCCGAGCACCTGGTCGAGCCCGCCGAGCTGCGCGCCTTCGACCAGGACCTGCTGGACGAGCTGGCCACCGTCAAGCTGAGCAACGAGGACCTGCGCGCCGTCCCCCAGACCGCCAGGGCCCGGCTGGAGCTGCTGCAGCTGGTGGAGGAGTACCGCCGCCGCAAGCGGGCCGCCGGGCTGATGGACTTCGGCGACCAGATCGCCGCCTCCGCCCGCCTCGCGCAGCAGCGCCCCGAGGTCGGCGAGCTGCTCCGGGCGCAGTTCAGGGTGGTGCTGCTGGACGAGTACCAGGACACCTCGGTGGCCCAGCGGCTGATGCTCTCCGGCCTGTTCGGCAGGTCCCGTACCGCTTCGGGGCACCCCGTCACCGCCGTCGGCGACCCGTGCCAGGCGATCTACGGCTGGCGCGGCGCGTCCGTCGCCAACCTGGACGACTTCCCCGCCCACTTCCCGCGCCGCGACGGCACCCCGGCCGCCCGGTACGCGCTCAGCGAGAACCGCCGCAGCGGCGGACGGCTGCTCGCCTTCGCCAACGAGCTGGCCGCGCCGCTGCGCGCGATGCACCAGGGGGTCGAGGCGCTGCGGCCCGCGCCGGGGGAGGAGCAGAGCGGGTTCGTCCGCTGCGCCCTGCTGCCCACCCACGCCGAGGAGATGGACTGGCTGGCCGACTCGATCGCGCACCTGGTCGCCACCGGCACCGCGCCCGGGCGGATCGCCGTGCTCTGCCGGGGCGGCGCGTCCTTCGCGGACATCCACGCGGCGCTGGTGGCCCGTGAGGTGCCGGTGGAGGTGGTGGGGCTCGGCGGGCTGCTGCAGCTGCCCGAGGTGGCCGACCTGGTCGCGGTCTGCGAGGTGCTGCAGGACCCGACCGCCAACGCCTCGCTGGTGCGGCTGCTGATCGGTCCGCGCTGGCGGATCGGCCCGCGCGACCTCGCCCTGCTCGGCCGCCGGGCCGCCGAACTGGTCCGCACCGCCCGCCCGGAGGGCGTGGACGCACTGGCCGCGGCGGTGGCCGAGACCGATCCGACCGAGGTGGTGTCGCTCGCCGACGCGCTGGAGACCTTCCTGGAGGCCGAGCAGCCGGACGAGCTGCCGTTCTCCGCCGAGGCCAGGGTGCGCTTCGCCAGGCTCGCCCAGGAGATCCGGGAGCTGCGCCGGTCACTCGCCGAGCCGCTGATGGACGTCCTCCACCGGGTCCTGGCGGTGACCGGTCTGGAGGTGGAGCTCGCCGCCTCTCCGCACGCCCTGGCCGCGCGCCGCCGGGAGACCCTGCACGGCTTCCTGGACGTGGCCGCCTCCTTCGCGGACCTGGACGGCGATCCGGGGCTCTCCGCCTTCCTGGCCTTCCTGCGGGCCTCCCAGGAGTACGAGCGCGGCCTGGACAGCAGCCTGCCCGGCGGCGAGGACACCGTGAAGGTGCTCACCGCGCACAAGTCCAAGGGCCTGGAGTGGGACGTGGTCGCCGTCCCCGGGCTGGTGAAGGACGCGTTCCCGAGCAACAAGGGGCGCGAGCGCTGGACCAGCACCAAGAAGGTGCTTCCGCACGCCCTGCGCGGTGACGCGGCCACCCTGCCCCCGGTGGGGAAGTGGGCGCCGAAGGAGATCGGGATCTTCAAGAAGGCGATGGCCGAGCACTCCGCCGTCGAGGAACTGCGGCTCGGCTACGTCGCGTTCACCCGGCCCCGCTCGCTGCTGCTCGCCTCGGGTCACTGGTGGGGGCCCAGCCAGAAGCGGCGGCGGGGGCCGTCGGGCTTCCTGCTGGAACTGCGGGCGCACTGTGAGCGGCCGGGCTGCGGCGAGGTGGAGCGGTGGGCGGAGCCGCCGCTGCCGGACGCGGAGAACCCGGCGCTGGCCGCCTCCGTGGAGACCCCCTGGCCGCTTCCGCTGGACCCGGCCGCGCAGGCCGCCCGGCGCCGGGTCGCCGAGGTGGTGCACCGCCGTCTGGCCGGTGAACCGGCCCCGGAGGCGGAGGAGTTGGGTGCCGAAGCGGAGCGGCAGGTGGCCTCCTGGGACCGTGATCTGACCGCACTGCTGGGTGAGTTGGAGCGTTCCCGGCGGTTGGTGCGCGAGGTGCCGCTGCCGGCCTCGATGTCGGCCTCCCAGCTGATGCGCCTCGCCGCCGACCCGGACGGCTTCGCCCGCGAGCTGGCCCGGCCGATGCCCCGTCCGCCGCAGCCCGCCGCCCGCCGGGGCACCCGGTTCCACGCCTGGGTGCAGTCCCGGATCGAGCCGCTGATGCTGGTCGGGCCCGACGCCCTGCCCGGGGCGGACGACGACGGGATCGAGGACGAGCGCGACCTGGAACGGCTCAAGGAGGCGTTTCTGCGCGGCCCGTACGCGGACCGGACGCCGTACCGGGTCGAGGCGCCGTTCCAGCTGGTGCTCGCGGGGCGCGTGGTGCGCGGCCGGATCGACGCGGTGTACCGGGAGCGTGACGGTGGCTCAGGGTCACCGCGCGTGCCGCGGTACGAGGTGGTGGACTGGAAGACGCACCGGGACGAGACGGCCGATCCGCTGCAGCTCGCCATCTACCGGGTGGCCTGGGCGGAACAGGCGGGTGTCGATCTGGAGCAGGTCACGGCTTCCTTCCTCTATGTCCGCAGCGGTCGTGTCGTAAGACCGTCAGGACTTCCTGACCGAAAAGAGTTGACCAGGCTCCTGATCGGGAATAGTGAAGAATGAGTCACGCAGAGCATCCAAGTCGTCACAGGAGCGCGCGAAACCTGTGCGCTGTGCACTTTTCGCGCCTATTGTGGGGTCGGTAACCGGTCACTCCCAGTACTCCGGCCGCCGACGAGGACCAAGTCCCTGACCCTCTGTCATCACCGCAGGTGTCCCCTGGCACCGGCCACCTTCCGCTGGAGAGACCGAAGTTGAGCGCGACCGGATGGATCAGAGAGCGGCTTGCGGGGCCGGTCCCGGGAGCCGTTCCAGGCGCCGTCACCGGCACCTGGCCGAAGACCGCCCTGGCACTGCCGTTCATCGGCATGGTGCTGGTGGTCTCCCTCGACTACTTCAGCAACTCCTCGGTGACGGTCGAACCCGCCATCACCGCGGTGCCCGCGCTGGCGGCAGTGGTCAGCAGACGCACCTGGTACCCGCTGGTGATCGGCCTGTTCACCGAGGTCGCGGCGTTCGTGATGGCGCTCTACAACAACGTGCTCGGCCAGTCCGTGCACACCGCCACCGTGTTCGCCATCGCCCTGGTCGCCGGCATCGGCTGGGTCAGCGCGACCCTGCGCCTGCGGCAGGAGAAGGCCCTCGCCGACGCCCAGTTGGTGGCCGAGATCGCCAGGCGGGTACTGCTGCGCTCGGTCCCCGACCGGGTCGGCAGCGTGCGGGCCGCCGTCCACTACGCGGCCGCGGCGGCCCACGCCCGGATCGGCGGAGACCTCTACGAGGTGGTCAACACCCGGCACGGGGTGCGGGCCGTGGTCGGCGACGTCCGGGGCAAGGGGCTCAACGCGGTGGAGACGGCGGCCGCGGTGCTCGGCGCGTTCCGCGAGGCCGCCCACCAGGAGCCCGAGCTGGCCAGGGTGGCGGGCTGGCTGGCCGTCAGCCTGGACCGCGCCCTGCACGAGAACGACCACCCCGGGGTGGAGGAGGAGTTCGTCACCCTGGTCCTGATCGAGGTCGGCCCGGACGGCGTCGCGGAGATCGTCAACTGCGGGCACCCGGCGCCGCTGCTGCTGCGCGTCGGCGAGCCGGCGCGGGCGCTGGAGTCGGCGGACGCCGTGCCGCCGCTCGGGGTGCTCGATCCGGCCGACGTCCGGCCGCCGGCGCACCGGGTGCGGGTGCAGCCCGGGGACCGGGTGCTGCTCTTCACCGACGGCGTGATCGAGGCCCGCGACCACCGCGGCGTCTTCTACCCGCTCGCCGAACGCCTTCCGCAGGTCGCCGTCGGCTCCCCGGTGGACGTCCTGGACCGGATCCACGAGGACGTCGTCCGCCACGTCGGCCGCAAGCTCGGGGACGACGCGGCCATGCTCCTCCTCCAGTACGAGCCGACCAACCACCACCTTCCCCAGCAGCCGGGCCATCAGACCGCGGCCCCGGTCTGACCGGAGAAGCTTCCGGGGCTCCGGCCGGTGGCCGGTGCAAGGGGGCGGGGCGTGCGGGGGCTTCCCGGGCGGCTCCCCGGGGCGGTGCCGGTCGGCCCACGGGGACCGGCCCGCAGCCCGCCCCGGGTCCCAGCGGTCTCAGAGGGTGACTTCGACGATCAGGGGCCGGTGGTCGGAGACCGCCGCGCGGGGGGCCGAGGCCGGGCCGACGGCGGTGCGGGGGACGCCGATGGCGAGCACGTGGTCGAACTGGACGGCCGGGTTGTGCGAAGGGTAGGTCGGGGTCTTCGCCAGGTCGTACCAGCCCTGCAGGCGCGGCCGGGGCTCCCGCACCCGCCGCCGGCGCACTCCCGCCTGCGCCGCCCGCAGGCGCCGGGCCGCCCGCAGATCCCGCCGCCGCAGCCGCTCCGAGCGCCGCTGCCGGGCGGTCTGAGGGTCGAGCACGGTGGCCCCGCCGAGCACGGTCCGGGGCATCGCGCCGATCAGGTTGAAGTCGCCGAGTACCAGGTACGGCTTCGGCAGGTCGGCGATCCAGCGCCGGATGCCCGCGAGTTGGGCCATGTTCCAGCCGGGGACGAAGGACAGGTGGGTGGCGACCACGGTGAACGGTCCCCGCTCGCCCTCCAGGACGGCGGCCACCGCCGCGCGCGGCTCGTCCGGCACGGGGGTCAGCCCGCGCCGCCCGGCGACCCGCAGCGGCAGCCCGAACGGCGCGGGGGCGAACCTGCGGGCCCGCCAGTGCCGCACGGGCAGCCGGGTGAGCAGCGCGGTGCCGTACGAGGGCAGGTCGGTGGCGGTGTCGATATCGGCGGGCCCGTAGACCTGGAGCCCGGGGACGGCCGGGTCGGGCACCCAGCCGGCCACCGGGGCCGGGCGGCCGTGCAGGGCCGCGGCGAAGCGCCAGTCGGCGGCGCCCATCGCCTTGGCGGCCGCGGCGGCCTGGTCCACCAGCCCGGAGCGCGCCTGGTAGCGGTCGACCTCCTGGAGCGCGAGCACGTCGGCGTCCAGCCCGGCGACGGCCTCGCCCAGCGGATCGGCGGCCTCGATGCCGGAGACCGGGGGCGGGAAGGGCAGCGGGCTGCCGTCGGCGGCCAGGGGCTGGCCGTGCAGCAGGTTGAAGGTGGCGATGCGCAGCTGGCTCACCGTACGACGGTACCGGCTGGGCTTGAGCGGGCAGAGCATACCAGGTATACATACTGAGTATGTCGATCCGTCACGGCCTGCTCGCCCTGCTCGACCAGGGCCCGCGCTACGGCTATCAGCTCCGCGTCGAGTTCGAGGCCCGTACGGGCGCCACCTGGCCGCTGAACGTCGGCCAGGTCTACACCACCCTGGGCCGCCTGGAGCGGGACGGACTGGTCGCGCCGCACGGTGAGGACGAGGACGGGCACCTGTTCTACGCCGTCACCGAGGCCGGCCGCGCGGAGCTGCGCAGCTGGTTCGAGACGCCGGTGCCCAGGGACAGCCCCCCGCGCGACGAGCTGGCGATCAAGCTGGCGATGGCGGTGACCGTACCGGGGGTCGACGTCGCGGCCGTCGTCCAGGCGCAGCGCCACCACAGCATGAAGGCGCTCCAGGACTACACCCGGCTCAAGGGCCAGGCGCTGAACGCCGATTCGGGCCGCGAGGACGATCTGGCCTGGCTGCTGGTGCTGGAGCAGCTGATCTTCCAGACCGAGGCCGAGATCCGCTGGCTGGACCACTGCGAGACCCGGCTGGCGCGGCGCCGCGTCCAGGAGGCCGCCCCGCCGCAGGCCGCCGAGGCCCCGCCGGTCCGCACCGGGCGCCGCAGCCGGATCTGAGCCACACCGAACGAGTCACTGCAGGGGAAGAGTTGAGTACTGATCAGTTGACCGGGGGCGACGCGGAGCCGGTACCGGTACTGCACCTGGCGGGGGTGACCCGGGTGCACGGGCAGGGCGCCGCCGAGGTACAGGCCCTGTGCGGGGTCGAGCTGCGGGTGTACCCGGGCGAACTGGTCGCCGTGATGGGCCCGTCGGGCTCGGGGAAGTCCACCCTGCTGACCCTGGCGGGCGGTCTGGACTCGCCGAGCACGGGGGAGGTGCTGGTCGAGGGCGTCGCGCTCGGCGGGCTGTCCCGCAAGGAGCTGGCCAGGGTCCGCCGCCGCTCGATCGGTTACGTGTTCCAGGACTACAACCTGATACCGGCGTTGACCGCCGCCGAGAACATCGCCCTGCCCCGCGAGCTGGACGGGGCCTCCGGCCGTGCCGCCCGCCGGGAGGCACTGGCGGCGCTGGCGGAGCTGGGCATCTCCGAGCTGGCGGACCGGTTCCCCGACGACATGTCGGGCGGTCAGCGGCAGCGGGTCGCCATCGCCCGCGCTCTGATCGGCGACCGCCGGCTGGTCCTCGCCGACGAGCCCACCGGAGCGCTGGACTCCGACACGGGGGAACAGGTGCTCGCGCTCCTGCGGGCGCGCTGCGACGCGGGCGCGGCCGGTGTGATGGTCACCCACGAGGCCAGGCACGCGGCCTGGGCGGACCGGGTGGTCTTCCTGCGGGACGGCCGGATGGTCGACCAGACCGTCAGCCGGGGCGCGGACAGCCTGCTGGGCTCCGCCGCGGGCAACGGTCCGGAGAAGTCCGGGTGAAGCCGGGCGCCCGGCGCGCGCGGCGGGGCGCGGGAGGGTGCCTGAGCGGCCGTGCGCTGAGGCGCGCGGGCGCGGTGGAACCGCCCCGGCGCCGCACCGGTGCGTGACGGAGGTTACTGGTCCGGGGCGCGGACGGCAGGGGCGGACACCCGCATGGGCGAACTAAAGTCGTCCGTATGACGAAAACCCCGGACAGTGCCGTCCGCTCCTACATCGACCAGCACCAGGCCGCCTTCCTGCGGGACCTCTCCGAGTGGCTGAGCATCCCGTCCGTCTCCGCCGACCCGGACCGGGCCGGAGAGGTCCGCCGCTCGGCCGAGTGGCTGGCCGCCAAGCTGACCGAGACCGGATTCCCGGTGGCGGAGGTCTGGGAGACCGACGGACTGCCGGCCGTGTTCGCCGAGTGGCCCTCCGGGGATCCGTCAGCGCCCACCGTGCTGGTGTACGGGCACCATGACGTGCAGCCCGCGGCCAGGGAGGACGGCTGGGCGACCGAGCCCTTCGAGCCGACGGTGATCGGCAAGCAGCTGTTCGCCCGCGGCGCGGCGGACGACAAGGGCCAGGTCTTCTTCCACACCCTGGGTGTCCGGGCGCACCTGGCGGCCACCGGCCGTACCGCGCCGGCCGTCAACCTCAAGCTGCTGATCGAGGGCGAGGAGGAGTCCGGCTCCCCGAACTTCGCCAAGCTGGTCCACCGGCGGGCCGACCGGCTCGCCGCGGACCTGGTGATCGTCTCGGACACCGGCATGTGGGCCGAGGACACCCCGACCGTCTGCACCGGAATGCGCGGCCTGGCCGACGCCCAGATCGACCTCTACGGCCCGGACAGCGACATCCACTCCGGTTCCTTCGGCGGTGCCGTCCCCAACCCGGCCGACGTCGCGGCCGCGCTCGCCGCCAACCTGCACGACGCCGACCGCCGGGTCGCGATCCCGGGCTTCTACGACGGCGTCGTCGAGCTGACCGAGCAGGAGCGCGAGCTCTTCGCCGAGCTGCCCTTCGACGAGGCGCAGTGGCTCAGGGTCGCCAAGTCGTACGGCGTCCAGGGCGAGGCCGGCTACACCACCCTGGAGCGGGTCTGGGCCCGGCCGACCGCCGAGGTCAACGGCATCTGGGGCGGCTACATCGGCCCCGGCGGCAAGACCATCGTCCCGGCCGAGGCACACCTCAAGCTCTCCTTCCGGCTGGTCGCGGGCCAGGAGGCCGAGCAGGTGCACGAGGCCATCCGGTCCTGGGTGGCCGCGCAGGTGCCCGAGGGCATCCGGTACGAGCTGGTCTTCCCCGGTGTCACCCGGCCGTGCCTGACGCCGCTGGACCACCCGGCGCTGCAGGCCACCGCCCGGGCGATGGGACGGGCGTTCGAGAAGAAGATCCTCTTCACCCGCGAGGGCGGTTCGGGGCCGGCCGCCGACCTGCAGGACGCGCTCGGCGCGACGGTGCTCTTCCTGGGCATCTCGGTGCCCTCGGACGGCTGGCACTCGATCAACGAGAAGGTCGAGCTCGACCTGCTGGCCAAGGGAGTGGAGACCGCCGCCTACCTCTGGGGCGACCTGGCCGAGAACTTCCGCCGGGCGTGAGTGCCGATCACGTGAGCGCCGATCACCACGTGCAGTTGACAACCAGAACGGGGATGGACCGAGTTGAGCACCGTGCCTGATACCAAGCCTCTCGCCCTGGCCCGCGCCGGCGTGGACCGGGCCGCAGAGCACCGGTTCGACGAGCCGTGGCTGGCGGCGGCCTGGAGCCACCCGAGCACCAAGGTGCTGCCGATCTCCGGCGGCGAGGCCTTCGTGGTCGACACCGAGCTGGGCACCGAGCTGGTGCTGCTGCCCTCCTTCGAGGCACCGCAGGAGGGCGACCGGTACTTCCTCGGTACCGACGAGGACGGCGTCTCGTACTTCGCGCTGGCCGGCGAGAGCCTGCCGGGGCGGCTGGACGGCGACGCCCGTCCGGCCGGGCTGCGCGAGGTCGGGGCACTGCTCTCGGACCGTGACGCCGGGCTGCTGGTGCACGCCGTCGCACTGGAGCACTGGCACCGGCTGCACAGCTTCTGCTCCCGGTGCGGCCACGCCACCGAGAAGGCGGGCGCCGGACACGTGCGCCGGTGCACCTCCTGCGCCGCCGAGCACTATCCGCGCACCGACCCGGCGGTGATCATGCTGATCACCGACGAGCAGGACCGCTGCCTGCTCGGCCGGCAGGCGATCTGGCCGGAGGGCCGCTGGTCCACGCTGGCCGGCTTCGTCGAGCCCGGCGAGTCGATCGAACAGGCGGTGGCCCGCGAGGTCCGGGAGGAGTCCGGGGTCAAGGTCGCCGAGGTCCGGTACGTGGCCAGCCAGCCGTGGCCGTTCCCGGCCAGCCTGATGCTGGGCTTCCTGGGCAAGGCCGCGGCGGACGGCACCGAGATCACCGTCGACGGCGAGGAACTGGCCGAGGCGCGCTGGTTCTCCCGCGAGGAACTGCGGGCCCAGATGGCCACGGGGGAGATCCTGCCGCCGTCCGGAATTTCGATCGCGCGTCATCTGGTCGAACTCTGGTACGGCGAGCCGCTGGCCTAGGAGGTCCGCCGGCTGTCGGCGGCGGACGAGTCCGAAAAGGGGCGTGCAGATAATCTCTGCACGCCCCTTCGGGCTTTATTGTCGGATTAATTTAGAAGGGGGGCCGTCATCGGCCGGGTGTGACGGTCGACGGCGTCGAGGGTGTGGCCGGGATGCTGCCGCGCACCGCTCGGGGCGGCGCGACGCCGATCGGACCGGCGCTCGTGGCGCGGGTGCGCGGAGCCGGTTGCGGGCGCGCTCCGCCTTCGGTGCGCCGTTCGGAATGCGGTGCCGGATTCGGCGGATGTGCCGCAGGGCGGCGCAATCGCTCCGGCCGTGGTCAATGCCGGAATCCCCGGTCCCGGCCGGTATTGGGCGGTTTCGCTGAAATGGCGCAAGCCCTATCGCTACATTCACTCGGGTGACAATCCCACGGGGCAGTGCCCAATCACCGAAGTATCAGCGCCTGGCCGCCGATCTGCGCCGCCGCATCGCGGCCGGGGAGTGGCCGAGCGACGTCCCGCTCCCGGTCGAGGGAGAGCTGGAGCAGCAGTACGGTGTGGCCCGCAACACCGTCCGCCTCGCGGTCGACGTACTGGTCAACGAGGGAAGGCTGGTCCGCCTCCAGGGCAAGGGGACCTTTCTCAAGGACCACTCGGTGCTGGACCACCGGGTGTTCGGCCCGGCGCCGGCCCCCGGTCTGCCGGACTGCCTGGCCACCCCCTCCGAGGTCTACCCGAAAGAGGCACAGGCGGCGGGACGCCGGTTGACGGTCGACTTCGAGATGCTGATCGTCCGGGCCCGGGCGGACATCGCCGAGCGGCTCGGGATGCGGCCCGGCGAGGCGGTGGTGGTCCGCCGCCAGCTGCGGCTGATGGACCGTGAGCCGTACTCGATCGAGGAGAGCCACTACCGGGCCGGGCTGGCCGCGGGTACGCCGCTGATGGAGCCGGACCCGGTGCCGGGCGGAGACGAGTCGGTGCTGGCCGCCCTCGGCCGTGCCGAGATCGGGGCGGTGGACCACCTGGTCTCACGGATGCCCGGGCCGGAGGAGTCGGCCTGGTTCCAGGGCGGCCCCGGGGTGCCGCTGCTGGTGCAGACCCGGGTGACGTACGACCGGCGCGGCCCGGTCCGGGTGGTCGAGTCCCGCTACTCGGCGGACCGCTGCCGGCTGGTGTACGGGCTGGGCGCGCTGGAGGCCCGGCCGGCGCCCGTGGCGCGTACGGACGGCCCCGGGCCGGAGCCGGCCGGGGCCGCCGCGGAGCTGATCCCGAATCAGGCGGCCAAGGCCTTCTTGACCTGAAGCAGGCTCGGGTTGGTCATCACGACCTGCTCGCCGCCGGCGCTCGGCTGCACCAGCACGGTCGGCACGGTCTGGTTGCCGTTGTTCACCGACTCGACGAAGGACGCCGAGGCCGGGTCCTCCTCGATGTTGATCTCGGTGTAGCCGATGCCCTCGCGGTCCAGCTGGCTCTTCAGACGGTTGCAGTATCCGCACCAGGTCGTGCTGTACATCGTGACGCTGCCGGACATGGCGATGGGCTCCTCTGGGGAAGGGGGCTTGCGGTCTGCGACAAGAACACACGGAGTGCTTCCGGCATTCCTTGTGCGCCCGGCGTGTGACGCAGCATGCACGCCGGATTGCGGGGTGATGGTCCGACCATCCCACCCGGCCTGTGGACAACCGGGACCGGAACGTCGGCCGACCCTGCGAGGATGGACGGCATGCAGCAAGAGCTCCTGGGCACCTCTGGCCCGTACGACACCCTCGGCCCCGCCGGTGGGGCGGCGCTCGGCGCCGACGCCGTGCTGGCCGGCCTCGACCCCGAGCAGCGGGCGGTGGCCACGGCCCTGCACGGGCCCGTCTGCGTCCTCGCGGGCGCCGGCACGGGCAAGACCAGGGCCATCACCCACCGGATCGCCTACGGCGTGCGCAGCGGCGTCTACCAGCCGCAGCAGGTGCTCGCGGTGACCTTCACCGCCCGCGCGGCCGGCGAGATGCGCGGGCGGCTGCGCCAGCTCGGCGCCGAGGGCGTGCAGGCCCGGACGTTCCACGCCGCCGCGCTCCGCCAGCTCCAGTACTTCTGGCCGCGCGCGATCGGCGGCGAGGTGCCCCGGCTGCTGGAGCGCAAGGTACAGCTGGTCGCCGAGGCCGCCGGCCGCAGCGGCCTGCGGGTCCAGCGCACCGAGCTGCGCGACCTCACCGGGGAGATCGAGTGGGCCAAGGTCACCCAGATCGTGCCGGACGACTACCCGGCCGCCGTGGTCAAGACCGGCCGTGAGGCCCCGCGCGACCCGGCCGAGATCGCCCGGGTCTACGCCGCGTACGAGCAGGCCAAGCGCGACCGCGCAGTGATCGACTTCGAGGACGTGCTGCTGCTCACCGCCGCGATCCTGGAGGACCGCCCGGAGATCGCCGAGCGGGTCCGCGCGCAGTACCGCCACCTCACCGTGGACGAGTACCAGGACGTCTCCCCGCTCCAGCAGCGCCTGCTCGACCAGTGGACGGCCGGCGGCGCCAGCCTCTGCGTGGTCGGCGACGCCAGCCAGACCATCTACTCCTTCACCGGTGCCACCCCCGACTACCTGCTGAACTTCCGCAACCGGCACCCCGAGGCCACGGTGGTCAAGCTGGTCCGCGACTACCGCTCCACCCCGCAGGTGGTGCACCTGGCCAACGGTCTGCTCGCCCAGGCCCGGGGCCAGGCCGCCCAGCACCGCCTGGAGCTGGTCTCCCAGCGCGAGGCCGGCCCCGAGCCGGTCTACGTCGAGTACCCGGACGAGCCGACCGAGGCCGAGAGCACCGCGCACGCGATCGAGAAGCTGCTGGCCCAGGGCGTGCGGGCGAGCGAGATCGCCGTCCTGTTCCGCACCAACGGCCAGTCCGAGGTCTATGAGCAGGCACTGGCCGACCTGGGCATCTCGTACCAGCTCAAGGGCGCCGAGCGGTTCTTCGAGCGGCCCGAGGTGCGGGACGCGGTGATGCTGCTGCGCGGCGCCGCCCGCGCCGGGGCCGACCCGCTGACCGCCGAGGCACCCGACCTCGCCGGGCAGGTGCGCGCGGTGCTCGCCAGCCGTGGCTTCACCCCGGTGCCGCCGGCCGGTTCGGGCACCGTCCGGGAGCGCTGGGAGTCGCTGGCCGCCCTGGTCCGGCTCGCCGAGGAGTTCGAGACCGCCCGCCGGGGCGCGGGCGCCGCCGCCGACCTGGCCGCCTACGTCACCGAGCTGGACGCCCGCGCCGCCGCCCAGCACGCCCCCGCCGTCGAGGGCGTCACGCTGGCCTCGCTGCACGCCGCCAAGGGCCTGGAGTGGGACGCCGTCTTCCTGGTCGGCCTCTCCGAGGGCACCCTGCCGATCATCTACGCCAAGACCGACGAGCAGATCGAGGAGGAGCGCCGACTGCTCTATGTCGGGGCCACCCGGGCCAGGGTGCACCTGACCCTGTCCTGGGCGCTCTCCCGCTCCCCGGGCGGCCGGGCGAGCCGCAAGCCCACCCGCTTCCTGGACGGCCTGCGGCCCGGCTCCAGCGGCTCGGGCGGGCGCTCGCGCGGCGGCCGGGGCGGAGTGGAGTTCGGTGCCGAGCGCTCGGCCGCCCGCCGCTCGCGCGGTCCGGTCAAGTGCCGGGTCTGCGACCGCACCCTGACCGAGGCGGTGGAGCGCAAGCTGCGCCGCTGCGAGGACTGCCCCTCCTCGATGGACGAGGCGCTGTTCGAGCGGCTGCGCGAGTGGCGGGCCGGGCAGGCGAAGAAGCAGGGCGCCCCGGCCTATGTGGTCTTCACCGACGCCACTCTGATGGCAATCGCGGAGGACGTCCCCACCAGCACCGGCGAGCTGGCCCGGATCTCGGGCGTCGGCGCCATGAAACTGGACAAGTACGGGGCCGCCGTGCTGTCGTTGTGTGCTGGGGAGGTGCCCGAGGACGAGTCCGAGGGAGACCAGCAGGGGGAGCTCACAGGGGGAGACACGGGGGAGTCGGACGAGCCGGCCTGAGCCGCTCGGAAGACCGCTTCGGAATCCGCCTCGGAACTCGCCGAAAAAATAGTTTGCGCGCCGTGCTGGGAGCGCAATAGCCTGCCGGAGCGGTCAAGGGGACAAGACCGCGAGCTGGACGGGGTCACTCCTGGAACAGCTTTCCCCTGCGCACCATCAGCTATGTCCGTGCTGTAGCTGAACCTGCATCACCTGAGCTGGACCTGACAGACATCCGAACATCGGAGCCCGGGGGACTGGGCACCGCGAGACGCCGAGAGGAGGCGAGTGACATGGGAACCAAGATGATCAACAAACTGACTGGCCAGACCGTCATCGCCATGCCTTGGCGTGCACTCTCGCAGTTCGACGCCACCGGTGCCTCGATTTCCGCCGTGCAGCAGTGCGGCGTGGTCGCCCTTGCCGAAGGCGGTCTGGGTCTCGACGCCACCGGTCTCTCCGTTGCCGATGCCGCCGTTCTCGGTGGCTCCACTGTCAGTGGTCTTGGCAACACTGATGCCACGTCCGTCGAGTCGGGTCTGTCCCGTGTCGAGCGACCGCTCCAGGCATCGAAGGCCGTTGTAGCCGCCGCCATGCATGGCGACTATGCGCGGGCCATCGGTGCCGGAGCCCAGCAGCAGGAGCAGCAGCAGATCAGCCAGGCCAAGGCCGCCTTTACCGGCGCCATGGCCACCCGGATTCGGTCCTTCCGCGGGCCTGGACCCTGGAGAGAACGAACCTGAGGAACCCTCAGGTCGGCACTCCAGGGCCGCGGAAACCCGTACACCGGGATCCGCGGCCCTTCTGTTTGTCCGGTACGTCAGACCCACCCTGGCCCCTCGGGGCCTCCGATCCCGTCCCACCAGTAAGACCGGATCGGAACCACAGAGAGAAGACGAGGAACACCCACAGTGTCCACGGTCATCACACCGCCACTCCCGTCCGTACCGACAGACAACACCAAGGCCGACCAGGCCGACCCTCCGGAGGTTTCCCTCATGCAGCTCACCGCGCTCGACGACGCCGAGGCGCTCGGACAGCCCATCCCGTGTCGTGCCTTCGACCCCGAGGTCTTCTTCGCCGAGACGCCGGAGGACGTGGAGTACGCCAAGTCGCTCTGCGGCACCTGCCCGGTGAAGGAGGCGTGCCTGGCCGGTGCGCTGGAGCGGCGCGAGCCGTGGGGCGTCTGGGGTGGCGAGCTCTTCGTCCAGGGTGTGGTGGTCGCCCGCAAGCGGCCCCGGGGCCGTCCGCGCAAGAACGAGGTCGTGGCATGAACCCCGCGAAGTCCGCGGCAGCCGTCCACCGGGGAGAGCAGCCCCCACTGGACAGTGCACTGCGGCACTCCATCCGCGTCGCCGCCGCCAAGGCGGATGCACAGCTCTCCCGTCCCTTCCCGAGCAAGCACCACGAGCAGGACCACCACATGACCCCCGCCGCCATCGACCCCACCGTCCGCGCCGAGCAGACCACTGAACTTCAGATCCAGAACAGGACACTCGAAATGCATCTTCTCCAGGAATCCCTGGCCAGGGCCCATATGCAAGAGCGCTTGCAGGAGGCCGAGCACCAACGCCTGGCCATCCGCGTCGCGCGGGCCGCGAAGCTGAAGCGCCGGGCCGAGCGCGCTTCGCTGCGTGCCCGTAAGGCGCTCGCGGTCGTCGTGATGTAACCGGCCTCCGCGCCTTGCGGGTTGACGCCCGCACCCCCGTACGGCGATGGCCGCTCCCCTGCGCACAGGGAGCGGCCATCGCCGTGTCCGGGGTTGTTCCGGTCGGGGGTCAGCCCTCTTCCAGGACCTCCGCCAGAGTCTGGGCCGCGGTGGTCTCCTCGGCGAAGCCGGGCAGCCACTCCAGCATCTCGGCCCGGAACGGCGCCTTGGCGCTCAGCTGGCAGAGCACCCCGATGGTGCTGAGGGTGACCCGGTGGATCAGCAGGTACGCGGGCGGCAGGTTGAGCTGCTTGCCGAGGTTGTAGGCGGGGGAGCGGGGGTCGGCGATCCTGGCCGCCTGGGAGCGCATCCAGCCGCGGGTGAAGTGGAAGGTCTCCACGGTGGCCGGCTCGATGATCGGCAGCAGGTACTCCAGGACGGCGTCCGGGTCCAGCTCGATCGAGGGCTTGACGAAGCCCTCCTCACGGAGCATGTCCAGGACTCCGGTGGCGTCCCCGGCGAGGGCCATCCGCAGCGCGTACCCGATCGGGGTGGGCAGGCCCTCGGGCAGCCGGTCCACGGTGCCGAAGTCCAGCACGCCCAGGCGCCAATCGGAGGCCGTACGGCCGTCCTTGATGAGGCGGAAGTTCCCGGGGTGCGGGTCGGCGTGCAGCAGACCGGTGCGGGACGGGCCGGCGAACAGGAACCGGGCGAGCAGTTGGCCGGCCCGGTCGCGTTCGCGCTCGGTGCCGTTCGCGATCACCTCGGCCAGCGGGACGCCGTCCAGCCACTCGGTGACCAGCACCTGGTCGGTCTGGGCCACCACCCTGGGCACCGTGATGTCCGGGTCGTCCGCGAACTCCTCAGCGTGGCGGCGCTGGGCCTGCGCCTCCAGCTCGTAGTCGAGCTCCTCGGAGACGCGTTCGCGCAGCTCGGAGATCAGCGGCTTGATGTCGAGCCCGGGGATCAGCGGGCCCAGCAGCCAGGCCACCCGGCTGAGTTGGGTGAGGTCGGAGAGCAGTGCGTCACCGGCGCCCGGGTACTGGACCTTGACCGCGACCTCCCGCCCGTCGTGCCAGACGGCCCGGTGCACCTGGCCGATCGAGGCCGCGGCGGCCGGCTTGTCGTCGAAGCTCAGGAAGTTCGACCGCCAGTCCTCACCGAGCCGTTCGGCCAGTGCGGCGTGCACCGTGGCGGCGGGCATCGGCGGTGCGGCGTCCTGAAGCTTGGTCAGCGCCGCCCGGTACGGCCCGGCGATCTCCTCGGGCAGTGCGGCCTCGAAGACCGAGAGCACCTGCCCGAACTTCATCGCACCGCCCTTCAACTCGCCGAGGACCTTGAAGAGTTGGTCGGCGGTGGCCTGCTGCAGCTCGGCGGTGACCACCTCCGCCGAACGCCCGCCGATCCGCTTGCCGAAGCCCAGCGTGGCGCGTCCGGCTATCCCGAGGGGAAGGGCGGCGAGCCGAGCCGTACGGGTCACTGCCTTGCGCGGAAGATCGCTCACCCGGGGGCCTCCCAGTCAGTCGTCCCCGTCGGTCGCAACAGACCGGAGGATGGTGGTCACTACGCCATTGTGCCCGCTCGCGGAGGCTGTTCGGTTGAACTGTCCGGAGAGATCGAATCCCTTGAACGAAAACGCTGTTCATGCTGATGATCACGTGAACGGCAGGTGACCCGCAGGGGCCGGCCGGGAACGGGCGCACTCCGGACGGCGGGGCGCGCGTCAGGCAGGGTGCATCGAGTCCCCGACGGCGGGCCTGGGACGGGGCACCGACTGCCAGAGGCAGCCGCAGTCCGGATGGCTCGGCAGCCGCAGCCGCCGGGCCATGCCGTCGGCGGCGGAGATCTCGCACCAGCCGTCGATGCTCGGCGGACTCCCGCCGTCCAGGTACAGCTGGACGTGCAGAGCGGCGAGCCCAGCCACCGCGGTGGCGAGGGCGCTGTCGCAGGTGGGCACCCGGGGCCGGCCCGGGCCCTCGTCACCGAGCTGGGCGAGCAGCCTCGGCCAGGCCTCGTCCTCGTCCCGCCGGGAGAGCGTGGCGCAGCTGCCGCAGGCCGAGGCGCCGGGAAGGACGAGCGGGCCGACGACACCCAGGTGCTCCACCACCCCGACGTACAGGTGCGGGATGCCGGCGCGCATCAGCCGGTGGGGCTCGGCCGCCGCACCGGTGAAGGCGCCGCTGCCGTCCCGCGGGGCCAGCACGACCAGCATGGGCGGCGCCTGGGTGCCCGGGGTGCGGGCGCCGCGGCGGTGCCGCTCGCCGACGGCGGCTCCGGAGACCCGGTGCACCACGTCCCGGGCGGCGGTGGTGCGCAGCCGGCCGATCTCGGTGGGCGGGTAGCCGGCGGGGGAGCAGTCCCGGGCCGTGACCCGGCCCTTGTCCAGGACGGTGACCGAGCCGACCCCGCCCGCGGCGAGTGCGGCGGCGACCGCCGCCCCCACCCGGCCGGCGCCGCGCACCTCCACCCGGGCCCGGCCCCGCCCCCGGAGCACGGCCGGGGCCTCGCCGGGCGCCGGATGGACCAGGGAGAGCGAGGCGAGGTCCGGGCCGAGCAGGTCCTGCTGCGGGCGGGGGTAGGCCGCCAGGGTCCTGCTGGTGGCCTCCGCGTCGTCGAGCAGGCCGCTCTGCGCCAGCGAGGCGAGCAGCTGCTCGGCGACCGCGCTGCCCAGGCCGAGCCGCTCACCGGCGTCGAGCAGGTCGCCGTGCTCCCTGGTGCCGTCGATCAGGTCCAGGAAGGCGGTGACGGGCTGGTCGACCTCCTCGACCAGGCGGGCGTGCTGGCGCACGGTACCGAACTGGAGGGTGTCCCTGTCCCGCCAGGCGCGGGAGAGTGCGGGCTTGAGCATGGGCCTGGAGACGGGGTTCATGACGGTCCTCCGGCGCGGTGCGGGGCGGGGAGATCGGTGGAGATCGGTGGAGATCGATGCAGGCGGGGTACCAGAGGGCGAGCGCGGTACGAGGGCGCTACGGGTGTTTCCGATGGCAGGATGCCCGATCACGCTGCGGGCCCGGGGCCGGTTGTCCACAGGCTCGGGGTGATGATCCGACCATCGTTCCGCACAACCTGTGGACAACGTTCGCCTCGGTACGGCCGGACCCTCTGCCCCGCCGCGGCCCGGACCTTCGTCACCGCCCGCACCGGCCGCCACCGCTCGCCCCGGCAAACATTTCGGCCATGGCAACGGACTTCTGTCCGTGACACCGGGTAACGTCGGGTGCCATGGCAGCCGAAAGGGACTCCCAACCTTCGGTGTCGCCCCGGCGTGCCCGTGCAGCCTCCGGGCCGGGAGTGGCGACGCCGAGCGGCCGTGCGTGCCCCGCACCCGCCGCGTCCCCGCTCTCCGGTGCCGCTCCGCATCCCGAAACCGCCTCGGCCCGCGAGCACCGGCCCGACCGCGAGCACCGGCCTGACCGCGAGACCCCGGCCGGCCGGGACGTTCCTCCGGTGCCCGACCGGTCCAAGGTCGAGGTCCGGCGCAGTGCCCGCCGCAGCCGCACGGTCTCCGCCTACCGCGAGGGCGACCGGACGGTCGTGCTGATCCCCGCTCGGATGTCGCTCGCGGAGGAGCAGCGCTGGGTGGCGCAGATGCTCGACAAGCTGGCCGCCCAGGAGCGCCGCCGCACGCTGGGGGACGACGCCCTCGAGGAGCGGGCCCGGGAGCTCTCGGCCGCCTATCTGGAGGGCAGGGCCGCGCCCGAGCAGGTCCGCTGGGTGACCAACCAGAACTCCCGCTGGGGCTCCTGCACCCCCAGCGAGCGCACCATCAGGCTCTCCCACCGGCTTCAGGGCATGCCCGGCTACGTCGTGGACTACGTGCTGCTGCACGAGCTGGCGCACCTGTTGGTGCCCGACCACGGCCCGGCGTTCTGGGCGCTGCTGGAGGCGTACCCGCGCACCGAGCGGGCCCGCGGCTACCTGGAGGGGGTCGCTTCGGCCGCCCGGCTGCCGCACATCCCGGGCGCACGCGGCGGCCATGCTCCGGCCGCGGACGAGGAACCGGAGTCCTGCGACTGACGCCTTCGGGCCCCCGCGTCGCGGGGGCCCGTCGCGGCGGCGGCCGTCAGCCGGTCAGCTTGCGGGCCAGGGAGACCAGCTCGCGTACGGAGACATCGGTCAGCTCCGGCAGACGGTCGTAGTCGAACCAGCGCAGGTCCAGCGACTCCTCGCTGATCAGCGCCTGGGCACCGGCCGGGGCCAGCGCCACGTACTGGACGTCCAGGTGGGTGTTCTCCGGCTGGTCCTTGCCCGTGCAGCGGACCAGGTGCCGGTCGAGCTTGACCGGGGTCGGCACGCCGTCGACCGCGAGCAGTTCGAGCCCCCGGATCCCCGACTCCTCGGTGGCCTCGCGCAGTGCGGCGGCGGCCAGGGTGCTGTCGCCGGGCTCGCAGTGGCCGCCCATCTGGAGCCAGATGCCGACCTTGGGGTGCAGGGTCAGCAGCACCCGCCCGGCGGACGGGTCGACCACCACAGCGCTGGCGGTGATGTGCGCGGGCAGGCAGCTGCGGTAGAGGCCCTCGGGCTGTTCGGCCAGGTGGCCGAGGTAGTCCCGGCGGAGCTGCTCCTGGTCGGGGTCGGCCACCGACCAGGCGGACAGGGCGCGGACGGCGTCGGCGTGCAGGCCGGTGCCGGCCGTGTCGATCAGGGTCATGCCTTGGCCCCGCCCTCGCCGTTCTCGTCCGACTCCGGCGAATCGCCCGGCTCCTTCGCACCCGGCGCGCCGTGCCCGCCGGCCGCGGCCTCGCCGAGCAGCTTGTCGAGCGCGTCGAAGTCGATGCCGCCCTCGACGGCGTCACCGACGCCCTGGTGCACGAAGCCGTCCGGGTCGTCCAGGTCGGCGGCGGTGGGCAGCATGTCGGGGTGCTCCCAGAGGGCGTCGCGGCCCTCGATGCCACGGGCGTCGGCCAGCGAGGCCCACAGCCGGGAGGCGTCGCGCAGCCGGCGCGGACGGAGCTCCAGTCCGACCAGGGTGGCGAAGGTCTGCTCGGCCGGGCCACCGGCGGCCCGGCGGCGGCGTACGGTCTCGCGCAGTGCGCCGGCCTGCGGCAGGTGCGGCTCGGCGGCGGCGTGCACGACCGCGTCCACCCAGCCCTCGACCAGGGCGAGGGCGGTCTCCAGACGGGCCAGCGCGGCCTTCTGCTCGGGGGTGTCCTCGGGCTGGAGCAGACCGCCGGCCAGGGCCTCCTGGAGCGCCTCGGGGTTGCTCGGGTCGAGCTGGCCGACCAGCTCCTCCATCCGGGTGGTGTCCACCTTGATGCCGCGCGCATAGGCCTCGACGGCGCCGAACAGGTGCGCCCGCAGCCACGGGACATGGGCGAAGAGCCGCTGGTGGGCGGCCTCGCGCAGGGCCAGGTAGAGCCGGACCTCCTCGGCGGGGACGCTCAGGCCCTCACCGAACTCGGCGACGTTCTGCGGCAGCAGCGCGGCCTTGCCGGCCGGGGCGAGCGGCAGGCCGACATCGGTGGAGCCGACCACCTCGGCGGCCAGCGCACCGAGCGCCTGACCGATCTGGGTGCCGAACATCGCGCCGCCCATCGAGCGCATCATGCCCATCAGCGGCCCGGCCATGGCCTGCATCTCCTCGGGAAGCACGCCGCCCATGGCGCCCGCGACCCGCTCGGCGACCGGGTCGACCAGGTCCTTCCACACCGGCAGGGTGGCCTCGATCCACTCGGCCCGGCTCCAGGCGACCGCGGTGCCCGCACCCGACGGGAACTCGGTGGCCGAGTCCAGCCAGAGGTCGGCGAGGCGGACCGCCTCCTCGACGGCCGAACGCTCGGGCCCGCTGACCGAACGGTCCTTGCTCTTGCCCTCGGCGGGCTCGGCCACCACGGTCTGCCGGGCGATGTCCTTGGCCAGCTCCCAGTTGACCGGGCCGCCGTCGAAGGAGAGCATCTGGCCGAGCTGCTGGAAGGCGGCACCCAGGTCGTTGGGGTTGAGCCCGCCGAACATCGCGCCGAACGGGTTGTCGGCCCCGCCCGGACCGCCGGCGGCACCGGGGACGCCCATGCCCCCCATGCCGAAGAGGGCGCCCAGCGGGTTGGCGCCGCCGAAGCCGAACGGCGGCTGCGGCGTCGAGCCGGACCCGGAGCCCGTGGCCGCGTCGTCCGACTTGCCCTGCCCGGGCTCGTCCTTGCCGGGCTTGCCCTTGCCGTCCTCGGGCTCCTCGGGCGGGACGGCGAATCCGAAGGGGAGGTCGCTCACGGGGGGTCCTCGATCTGGTCGGCCGTCACGCGGGTGGTGTGGCGGGAGGTGCGGGCCCTCGGCGGGATGCGGAGCGGCGGCTCGGCGACCAGGGCCGTGCCGGGTGCACCGCCTGGCCCGCGCCTCGGGCAGGATGGTCGGTACGTGACACTCGTACGTACGCACATAAGCTAACCGTGGAGGATGGCCGGTGAGTTCCCCGCCTTCGGACGTTCGCTCTGGGCTGACCGGAGGAGAGGACGCCCCAGCCGCCGCGGGTTCGCCGTCTCCAGCCTACGGCGGGCGGCCACTCACCGTGGCCGTGACCGGTGCCGCCGGGGTGCTCGGTGAACGGGTCTCGGCCCGGCTGGTGGCGTCTCGGCACGTCCGCAAGGTGCTGGCGCTGGACGACCGGCGCGGTGAGGTGCCCGGTGTGCACTGGCGGGTACTGGACGTCCGGGACCCGGCGGTGGCCGAGCGGCTGGCCGGGGTGGACGTGGTGGTCCACCTGGCGATGGACCTCGGCATGGAGTCCGACCCCAGGGCACGCAGCGCGTACAACGTGCGCGGCGCCCAGACCGTGATCACCGCCGCCGCGGCGGCCGGGGTCTCCAGGGTGGTGCTCTGCACCTCGGCGATGGTCTACGGCGCGCTGCCGGACAACGAGGTGCCGCTGGCCGAGGACTCCGAGCTGCGGGCCACCGAGGAGGCCTCGCTGGTCGGCGACCTGCTGGAGATCGAGCGCCTCGCCCGCCGGGCACCGCGCGCCCACCCGGGCCTGCAGGTGACCGTGCTGCGCCCCGCCGTGGTCGTGGGCCCCGGTGTGGACACCGTCCTGACCAGGCACTTCGAGGCGCCCAGGCTGCTGGTGGTGGCCGGTTCGCGGCCCTGCTGGCAGTTCTGCCACCTGGACGACCTGGCCTCGGCGCTGGAGTACGCGGCGCTGGGCCTGGTCGAGGGCGAGGTGACGGTCGGCTGCGACGGCTGGCTGGAGCAGGAGGACGTCGAGGAGCTGTCGGGCATCCGGCGGATGGAGCTCCCGGCCTCGCTGGCGCTCGGTACCGCGGCCCGGCTGCACCGGCTCGGGCTGACCCCGGCCCCGGCGGGCGATCTCGCGTACACCATGTACCCCTGGGTGGTCTCCGGCAGCCGGCTGCACGAGGCGGGCTGGCGGCCGGAGTTCAGCAACGAGCAGGTGCTGGCCGAGCTGCTGGAACAGGTCTCGGGCAAGCACGCGGTGGCCGGCCGGCGGCTCGGCGGCAAGGAGGCGGCGACCAGCCTGGGCGCGGCCGGTGCGACGGTGGCCCTGGTCGGTACGGCCGCGCTGGTCCGCCGGGCGCGCAAGCGGCGGCGCATCTGAGGTATGGCCTAAGGCCCGGGGGAACCGCGCGAGTGGCCGGCGGCTCCCCCGGGCCGGACGGCTTGCGGCCCGCTCGGGCGGGTTTCCGCGCGGCGCGCACGGCCGGGCCCGGGGAATTGTCGCCATGTGAAAGTCCTCGTCCGTACTGCGGAAACCACTGCTGGATCCGGCCCGGGATGAGGAATCATGGGGATCATGACCGAAAACGACCGCGACCCCATCCGCCTGCTAGCCATCCGCGAGGCCCCGCTCTCGCTGGACGAGGTCTACGCGGCCGTCGGTGACGACGCGGCCGGCGGTACCGCGGTCTTCGTGGGGACGGTGCGGGACCACGACGGGGGCAAGCCGGTCGCCGCACTGGAGTACAGCGCCCACCCGACCGCCGAGCAGGAGCTGCGCCGGATCGCCGAGAAGATCGTCGCCGAGTTCCCGGTCTGTGCGCTGGCGGCGGTGCACCGGGTCGGCCGGCTGGAGATCACCGACCAGGCGGTGATCGTCGCGGTCTCCTGCCCGCACCGGGGCGAGGCCTTCGCGGCGGCCCGGCGGCTGATCGACGATCTCAAGCACGAGGTGCCGATCTGGAAGCACCAGGTCTTCACCGACGGCGAGGAGGAGTGGGTGGGCGCGGGCTCCTGCTAGCCGCGGCAGGCAGCGCGCCGCCGGCCGGATGCGGACGCCGGCCGGTCCCCGGAGGCCGTATTCCGGTCGCGCGCGGCCGCACGGTCGTGCCGGGCCGCATCCCGCTCGCGCGACCGGTTCACCCGATCGGCCACTCGGGCCTCGCTATCGGCCACCCGGGTCCTCGGTGTCCCCCCGGGCGGTGACGCGGGACTCCGTCCCGTAACCCGGATGGCGCCGCCGCCGTTGTCCGCCAGGTTGGTTAATCTGCTCATAGGCACGACGAGCTGGGAGTACTGACATGGCTGCGCTCGCCTGGTTGATCATTCCTGTCATCGCGGCGGTCGCCGCCATGATCTGGGCCGGCTGGGCGGCCCGCACGCCCCGGGCGACCGGTGATCCCGCCTCGCTGGCGGAACACCAGCGCTTCCGGGCCGCGATGGAACGCAGCACGGCCGCCGTCTCCAAGGGCAACGGGCAGTAGCCCGGGGCGCGCTCCGTCATCCCCGTCCCGTACTGTCGAGCCATGCCACGCCGCTCTGCGACGATGCTCGCCGCGACCCTGATGCTCATAGCACTGCTCTGTGCCTCGGTGCTGATGAAGGTGCCGTACACCGAGATGAGCCCGGGTCCGACGTACAACACGCTCGGGACGCAGGACGGCACGGACAATCCGGTAATCAAGATCACCGGGCACCAGACGTACCCGGTCAGCGGGCATCTCAACATGACCACGGTCCAGGTGACGGGGGCGAAGTACCAGCCCAGCGTGGTCTCGATGGTGGTCGGCTGGCTGCGTGACGACGTGCTGGTGGTGCCGCACGAGAACGTCTACCCGGAGGGGCAGACCGATCAGCAGGCGCAGCAGCAGAACGCCGAGGAGTTCGCCTCCTCCGAGGACAGCGCCAAGACCGCCGCGCTGACCCAGCTCGGGATCCCGGTCGGGACCGAGGTGGTCGTCGGCTCGGTGCTGGCCGGCGGTCCGTCCGACGGCAAGCTGCACGCGGGCGACCAGATCGTGGCGGTGGACGGTACGCCGATCACCGCGGTGGAGGAGGTCGCCAAGCAGGTGACCAAGCACCAGCCGGGCGAGACGGTGGAGTTCACCGTGGTTTCGCACGGCAAGGACAGCACCACGCCCAACCCGGCGGACGAGCGGAAGGTCGCCATCACCACGGCCAAGGCGAGCGACGGCACCGGCCGGGCGATCGTCGGGATCGGCCCCGGGGTGACCCACACCTACCCGTTCAAGATCGACATCGGGCTGCAGGACGTCGGCGGGCCCAGCGCCGGCCTGATGTTCTCGCTCGGCATCATCGACAAGCTCACCCCCACCGACCTGACCGGCGGCAAGTTCGTCGCCGGCACGGGCACCATCAGCGACGACGGCAAGGTCGGCCCGATCGGCGGCATCTCGATGAAGGAGATCGCCGCCCGCGACAAGGGCGCCGAGTACTTCCTCACCCCCGCCGACAACTGTGCCGAGGCCGCCAGGAACACGCCCAGCGGCCTCCGGCTGATCAAGGTGAACACACTGGCCGACGCACTGAAGGCGCTTGACGGGATCAGGTCGGGCCAGACCTCGGCCCTGCCGTCCTGCACCAGGTAGTGCGGCCGGGCGCGGTCAGGCGAAGGTCGCCAGCAGTGCCTCGGTGAGGCCCGGCACCAGGTCGGGGCCGGTCAGTACCTCGCGGGCGACGTCCTTGGAACGCAGCCGCAGGGCGATCTCCTTCTTGCCGTCGCGCAGTACGGCGGCGGTGATCCGCACCTCCTGGCGCTCCGGGTGGTTGGCGACCCACTCGGTCAGCTGGGCCTCGGTGGCGTTCTTGGGGCGGGACTGCTCGGCGCCCGGCGGCAGCATCATCCGCTCGACCACCAGCGCGCAGCCGGCCACCGACTCGGGCCAGGCGATGGTGCCGAGGAACTTGTCCAGCTCCATCCCGGCGGGCAGCTCGTCCTGCTCGACCGGGGTCAGGCCGGGGTCCTCCTGGTCGTTCAGGCCGAGCTGCTTGGCCAGTGCGGGGTTGGCCTTCTTCAGCTGTGCGCCGTCGACCAGGGCGAACAGCCGGGCCGGGAGGTCCCAGCCGAGCGAGGCCGCGTACTCGTCGATCTCCAGGGCGGCACGGGTGAGCGGGGTGGCAGCCGGCGGACGGCCGTCGCCGGACAGGGTGTGGCTTGCATCGGACATGTCCCAATCCTCACATGCGCGGCCCTTCGGCCCCCGCGCGGAACCGGGGGACGGGCCGTGGGAACTCAGGTAATCACCGACTAAGTTGCATAAAGGGCTGCGCCCGCCCATTCCGCTGCCCGAACCAGCTCACCCCCGACACAGCAGAGGTGCCACCTTGGTGTTCCAGATGCCGGACCGACCAGGACCGGGCTTTCGACCCAGAATCGGCCCACCCTCCCGCCGGGCGCGGGTGCTGCTGCTGACCGCCGCCGTGCTCGCGGCCCTGATCGTGGCGTTCGTCCTGTTCGCCGGGGTGTGGACCGACTGGCTCTGGTTCAAGTCGGTCGGGTTCTCCTCGGTGTTCACGACCCGGCTGTGGACGAAGGCCGGGCTGTTCGCGGTCTTCGGCCTGGTCATGGCCGTCGTGGTCGGTTTCAACCTCTGGCTGGCGTACCGGCTGCGGCCGCCGCTCTCGGCGATGTCGGTGGAGCAGCAGAGCCTGGACCGCTACCGGATGGGCGTGGCGCCGTACAAGCGCTGGCTGCTGTCGGCGATCTCCGTGATGGTCGGCCTGGCCGCCGGCGCGGCGGCGACCGGCCAGTGGCGCACCTGGCTGCTGTGGACCAACCGGACGCCGTTCGGCGAGAAGGACCCCCAGTTCCACCTGGACGTCGCCTTCTACGCCTTCTCGCTGCCCTGGTACGAGTTCCTGCTCGGTTTCGCGTTCAGCGCGGTGATCGTCTCGCTGCTGGCCGCGGTGCTGGTGCACTACCTCTACGGCGGCCTGCGACTGCAGGGCCCGGGGAGGCGGGCCAGCGCCGGCGCCAAGGGCCACCTGGCGGTGCTGCTGGGGGTGTTCGTGCTGCTCAAGGCGGTCGCCTACTGGCTGGACCGGTACGCGCTGGCGGTGAAGTCCGGCGCGTACAAGGGGGTGGACGGCTGGACCGGCCTGCGCTACGTGGACGCCAACGCCTACCTCCCGGCCAAGACCATCCTGTTCTTCGTCGCGATCATCTGCGCACTGCTGTTCTTCCTGACCCCGATCCGCCGCACCTGGGCGCCCGCACTGATCGGCTTCGGCCTGATGGCGCTGTCGGCGGTACTGATCGGCGGGCTGTACCCGGCGGTCGTGCAGCAGTTCCAGGTCAAGCCGAACGAGCAGGCCAAGGAGACGCCGTACATCAAGAAGAACATCGACGCCACCCGGCAGGCGTACGGCATCGCCGACAGCCAGAGCCGGCAGTACGACCCCAAGCCCACGGCCGACGCCGAAGCGCTCAAGCCGGACGCCCAGACCATCGCGGACATCCGTCTGCTGGACCCGAACGTGGTCGCACCGACCTTCCAGCAGAACCAGGCGCTGCGGAAGTACTACGCCTTCCCCAAGACCCTGGACGTCGACCGGTACGGCCAGCAGGACACCGTGCTCGGTGTGCGCGAGCTCGACCTGAACGGTGTGCAGCAGCGCAACTGGATCAACGACCACTTCAAGTACACCCACGGCTACGGCGTGGTGGCCGCCAAGGGCAACCAGGTCGACAAGGACGGCAACCCGGTCTACACCGAGTCCGCGCTGCCGACCACCGGCTCGTTCGGTGACTACCAGCAGCGGGTCTACTACGGCGAGAAGAGCACGCAGTACTCGATCGTCGGCGGTAGCAACGACGAGATCGACTACACCTCGGACTCCGGTCCCGACCCGACCTACCGCTACACCGGCGCCAGCGGCGTCTCGCTGGACAATCCGCTGACCCGGGCCGCGTACGCGGTGAAGTTCGCCGAGCCGCAGATCCTCTACTCGGGCGCGATCACCGACGGCGCCCGGGTGATCTACGACCGCACCCCCAAGGAGCGGGTCGAGAAGGTCGCTCCCTGGCTCTCCATCGACGCCGACCCGTACCCGGTGGTCGTGGGCAAGCAGCTGCTCTGGGTGCTGGACGGCTACACCACCTCGGACGGCTACCCGTTCTCCTCCAAGACCACCCTGGGCGACGTCACCAAGGACTCGCTGACCGACCAGCGCGGCCGGACCCTCACCGCCGTCAACAAGGTCAACTACATCCGCAACTCGGTGAAGGCCACCGTCGACGCCTACACCGGCGAGGTGACGCTCTACCAGTGGGACGGCACCGACCCGGTGCTGAAGACCTGGATGAAGACGTTCCCGGGCACCGTCAAGCCCACGTCGGACATCCCGAGCGCGCTGCTGCCGCACCTGCGCTACCCGCAGGACATGTTCAAGGTGCAGCGCGACATGCTCGGCATGTACCACATGACCGACGCCACCGCGTTCTTCAACGGCACCGACATCTGGCAGGTGCCGGCCGACCCGGCCACCAACACCGGTGAGGTCCAGCCGCCGTACTACCTGACGGTCCGGATGCCCGACCAGGAGCGCGCGAGCTTCTCGCTGACCAGCAGCTTCGTGCCCGCCGGCCGGGACAACCTGGCCGCCTTCATGGCCGTCGACGCGGATCCCGGGCCGGACTACGGCAAGATCAGGATCCTCAAGGTGCCGACCGGGGCCGGGGCGCTCGGGCCGAAGCTGACCCAGGCGAAGCTCAACTCCGACCAGGCGGTCGCCAACCAGCTCACCCTGCTGAAGACCGGCAGCGACTCCGACATCGAGTACGGCAACCTACTGACGCTCCCGGTCGGCGGCGGCTTCCTCAACGTCGAGCCGGTCTACCTGGTGGGCCGCAGTGCCAAGGTGCCGGTGCTGCAGAAGGTGCTGGCGGTGTACGGGAACAACGTCGCACTGGAGGACAACCTGGCGAACGCCCTGGCGAAGGTGCTGGGGGGCGCGGCTTCCGGCACACCCACGGCTCCGGTCGAGCCCACCGCTCCGACCGCTCCCGGCACGGCCCCGACCTCGCCGCCGAGCACCGGTGGTGGGGGCAACCCGGCGCTGGACAAGGCGCTGCAGGATGCCCAGAAGGCGTTCACCGACGGTCAGGACGCGCTGAAGAACGGCGACTGGACCAGGTACGGCCAGGACCAGAAGGCCCTTCAGGACGCGCTCAACGCGGCCGCCGCCGCGCAGCAGAAGGGCGGTGGTGCCACTCCGGCGCCGTCGTCGGCCCCCGTGCCGCCGTCAGCCGCCCCGGCGCCGTCGGCCTCGCCCTCGGCCAGTCCCTGAGCTGCGGTCTTCCCGCGGTAGGCGATTTCTGGACCACCCCGTTCCCGTGCTATGGTTTAACCACCGACGCGGGGTGGAGCAGCTCGGTAGCTCGCTGGGCTCATAACCCAGAGGTCGCAGGTTCAAATCCTGTCCCCGCTACTCAGTAGCCAACAGGCCCGGCAGATCCTTCTGCCGGGCCTGTTGCATGTCCACACGGCGTCTGAGGCTGCTCCGGTACTATGCGTGGCCGGGGTTTGTGGGGCTCAAGTGTCGGGAAATCGACAAAGCGCCGAAGCAATCTCGCCGGGCTTCGGCCGCGCTCCGCCAAAACGGCCGGAGCAGGTGTACGCGGGTTGCGGGTGATGCGACGATGGACCACATGGGGGCTGCGGCAGGGCGGTTGACGAACCGTCCGGCCCGGTGCGCTCCAGGGGGGTTCCCCCGGCCGAAGGCTGGGGGAGGATGCCGCAGCACTCTGGGGGAGCGGGAGTCGGCATGAAGCTGATCGGCAGGAACGATTCGGGAGCGAGGCCCACCCCGGCCAAGGGCACCGGTACGGCGCGGGTCGCCGGAGCGGGGGAGCCGCCCGACGGCGCCGACACCGAGGCATGGGCGATCAGCCCCGAGGACACCCAGCGCTCCCTGCCGACCCAGCGCACCAGCAGCCTGACCGGAGGGCCCGAAGAGGCCACCGGATCGGGCCCGGAGCGCCTGGTTCACGTCTCCGCGCAGCAGCTCCTCGACGCCATCGGCCCGTACGGCACCGCGCCCGCCGCAGAGTCGGGCGAGGAGGAGACCAGCTTCGAGTCCGCGCTGGCCGCCCGTGAGCAGGCCGCACTGGAGTCCAGGCACCGTCAGGCCGCCGACGGCGGCGACGCCAACGCGGCCAGCCAGCTCGGCGCGCTGCTGCTGCGCCGGGGCGACCTGGAGGACGCCGAGCCGTACCTGCGCAGCGCCGCGGCCGCCGGGCTGCGCGCCGCCGCCAACAACCTCGGAGTGCTGCTGCACCAGCGCGGCCACCGGGCCGAGGCGGCCCAGTGGTGGCGGCAGGCCGCCGTCGCGGGCAGCGCGCCGGCCGCACACGCGCTCGGCCTGCAGCTGCGCGACCAGGGTGAGGAGGAGGCCGCCGAGTACTGGCTGCACTTCGCCGCGGAACAGGGGCACCCGCTCGGAGCGTACGCGCTGGGCGATCTGATGGAGCATCGGCGGGACGTCAGGGCCGAGCGCTGGTTCCGGGTCGCCGCCGACGCCGGCCACCGCGAGGCCGCGTACCGGCTGGCCCGGATGCGCGAGGCGGCCGGGGACAAGGAGACCGCCGAGACCTGGTACCGCACCGCCGCGGCCCGCAGCCACGCCCGCGCCGCACTGCGCCTGGGCGTGCTGCTGGAGGAGCGCGCCCAGCGGGATCCGTCCTGCGCCGACGAGGCCGCCCGCTGGTACCGGCAGGGCGCGCAGAACGGCGAGGCCAGGGCGGCCTGCGCGCTGGGCTTCCTGCTGCGCGACGCCGGGGACCCGAACGCCGCCGCCGAGTGGTGGCGGCAGGCCGCCGAGGCCGGCGACGGCATGGCCGCCAACGCGCTCGGCGCGCTGCACGCGAGCCGGGGCGAGGCCACCGAGGCCGAGCGCTGGTACCGGGTCGCGATGGATGCGAACGACCACAACGGCGCCTTCAACCTCGGTCTGCTCTGCGCGAGTACGGGGCGCGAGGCGCAGGCCGAGCAGTGGTACCGGCGGGCCGCGTACGCCGGGCACCGGGAGGCCTGCAACGCGCTGGCCGTGGTGCTGCTCCAGCGCGGTGACGAGTCCGGGGCCGCGCCCTGGTTCTCCAAGGCCGCCGAGGCGGGCAGTGTGGACGGCGCCTTCAACCTGGGCGTCCTGCACGCCGGGCGCGGGGAGCAGCAGCAGGCGCAGGAGTGGTACGCGCGCGCCGCCGCCGAAGGGCATGGCGAGGCCGCGCTCCAGCTCGCGGTGGTGCAGGAGCAGCGCGGCAACCTGACCGCCGCGCTGGAGCGCTACCGGCAGGCGGCGGCGGGCGGCTCGGCCGAGGGCGCGTTCCGGCTGGCCTCGCTGCTGGACCGGCGCGGTGACGCGGACGCGGAGGCCGAGCACTGGTACGCGGTGGCCGCCGACGCAGGGCACCGGCGGGCGCAGGTGCGGATGGGCGTACGGGCGGCGGAGCGCGGCGCGCTGGAGATCGCCGAGAGCTGGTACCGGCGGGCCGCGGAGGCGGGCAGCCGGAGCGCGGCGTTCAACCTGGGGCTGCTGCTGGCCCGGCAGGACAGCGAGGCCGAGGCGATGCTCTGGTACACCCGGGCCGCCGACGCCGGGCACGGGCGGGCGGCGCTCCGGCTCGCGCTGCTCGCACTGCGGCGGGGCGAGCCGCAGCAGGCGGAGGGCTACTGCCGGCGGGCGACCGAGTACGGGCCGGCGGAGGTCGCGGAGCGGGCGGCCCGGCTGCTCGGGGCGCTGCACGCGGAGCTCAGCGCCTGAGCCTCGCGGGGGTGCGGCCCCCGCGAACCCGAAGACGTCCGCGGTCGGCCGGGTAGGCGTACGGCCGGCCGCTCGCTGGGCCGCGGGCGGGTCGGCGCGGCCGGTGGTTCCCTGTTCCCGAAGTGCTCCCGAGGCATGCCCCGGGGCCTGAGCCGTCAGGGTCTGGAGCAGTCGGGGCAGAGGCCGCGGTAGGTGACCTCGGCGCCCGAGATGACAAAGCCGAAGCGCTCGGTGGCGGGCAGGGCGGCGATCGGATCACCCTGGGGGTGGACGTCGCGGATCGCGCCGCAGCCAGAGCAGATCAGGTGCTGGTGGGCGTGGTGCGCGTTGGGGTCGTACCGTTTGGCACGGCCGTCGGTGCTGACTTCGAGCACCTCGCCGAGGCTCACCAGCTCGCCGAGGGTGTTGTAGACGGTGGCCCGGCTGATCTCGGGGAGCCGTTCCACCGCGCGTGCGTGCACCTCGTCAGCGGTCAGGTGCACATGGTCGCCGTCGAGGACCTCGGCGACGACCCGGCGCTGCGAGGTCAGCCGCCACCCACGTCCGCGAAGCCGTTCCAGCAGGTCACTCATGGAGACAGGGTAAGCCACGTTCCGAAGTTGGTTCCAGTATTGACTTAGACAAAGTCCAAGCTAGGATCGAGTCCGTCACGACCGGATGACTCGGAGGCACTGACATGACGACCCAGGACGAGCTGCGGCCCACCCTCACCACGGAGGCCGGTGCCCCTGTTGCGGACAACCAGAACACCGAGACCGCAGGCATAGGCGGTCCGGCCCTGATCCAGGACCAGCTGCTGTTCGAGAAGCTCGCGCACTTCAACCGCGAGCGCATCCCGGAGCGAGTGGTGCACGCCCGCGGCGCCGCCGCGTACGGCACCTTCACCGTGACCGCCGACGTCACCGCCTACACCCGGGCGAAGTTCCTCTCGGAGGTCGGCAAGCAGACCGAGACCTTCCTGCGCTTCTCGACCGTGGCCGGCAACCTCGGCTCCGCCGACGCGGTCCGCGACCCGCGCGGCTTCGCGCTGAAGTTCTACACCGAGGACGGCAACTACGACCTGGTCGGCAACAACACCCCGGTGTTCTTCATCAAGGACGCCGTCAAGTTCCCCGACTTCATCCACACCCAGAAGCGCGACCCGTACACCGGCTCGCAGGAGGCGGACAACGTCTGGGACTTCTGGGGTCTGTCGCCGGAGTCCACCCACCAGGTGACCTGGCTGTTCGGTGACCGCGGCATCCCGGCCAGCTACCGCCACATGAACGGCTACGGCTCGCACACCTACCAGTGGCAGAACGAGGCCGGCGAGTACTTCTGGGTCAAGTACCACTTCAAGACCGACCAGGGCATCAGGAACCTCGCCGCGGACGAGGCGAACAGGCTCGCCGGTGAGGACCCGGACAGCCACCAGCGGGACCTGCGTGAGGCGATCGAGCGCGGCGAGTTCCCGGCCTGGACCGTCCAGGTGCAGATCATGCCCGCCGCCGACGCCGCGAACTACCGCTTCAACCCGTTCGACCTGACCAAGGTCTGGCCGCACGCGGACTACCCGCCGATCGAGATCGGCAAGCTGGAGCTCAACCGCAACCCGGAGAACATCTTCGCCGAGGTCGAGCAGTCGATCTTCTCCCCGGCGCACTTCGTGCCCGGCATCGGCCCGTCCCCGGACAAGATGCTCCAGGGCCGCCTGTTCGCGTACGCGGACGCCCACCGCTACCGGGTCGGCATCAACGCCGACCACCTGCCGGTGAACCGCCCGCACGCCACCGAGGCGCGCACCAACAGCCGTGACGGCTACCTCTACGACGGCCGCCACGGCCGCCAGAAGAACTACGAGCCGAACAGCTTCGGCGGCCCGGTCGAGACCGGCCGTCCGCTCTGGTCCGCCATCCCGGTCACCGGCGCCACCGGCGACCACGCGGCGCCCTCGCACGCGGAGGACGACGACTTCGTGCAGGCCGGCAACCTCTACCGGCTGTTCTCCGAGGACGAGAAGCAGCGCCTGATCACCAACCTGGCCGGCTTCATCGCCAAGGTCTCGGCCGACCGCGACGACATCGTCGAGCGGGCGATCGACAACTTCCGCAAGGCCGACGCCGACTACGGCCGGCGCCTGGAGAACGCGGTGCGCGAGCTGCGCAAGCAGCAGTGACCCCCACCTAGGCCGCGGGCCCCGGAACCAGCTCTGTCCTGGTTCCGGGGCCCGCACCCATGAGAGGGCGGGATCAGACGGCCAGCCGGCGGAGCGTCTCCTCGTGCAGCAGTCCGTTGGTGGCCACCGCGTCCGCGCCGTTGGGCCCGTCCACCCCGTCCAGACCGGTGAACCGGCCGCCCGCCTCCTGGACGATCACGCACGGCGCGGCCATGTCCCACAGGCTCAGCTCCGGCTCGGCCGCCAGGTCCACCGCGCCCTCGGCGACCATCATGTACGACCAGAAGTCGCCGAACGCGCGGGTCCGCCAGCAGGAGCGGGAGAGGTCGAGGAGGGCGTCCAGCCGGCCGCGGTCCTCCCAGCCGGTGAGCGAGGAGTAGGACAGCGAGGAGTCCTCGATCCGGGAGACCTTGGACACCTCGATCCGGGTCGCCTTGGCCAGGCTGCGTCCGGCGTAGGCGCCCAGGCCCTTCGCCGCCCACCAGCGGCGGCCCAGCGCCGGGGCGGAGACGATGCCGACCACCGGTTGCTGCTCGCCGTCCGGGCCGTCCTCCAGCAGCGCGATCAGGGTGGCCCAGACCGGCACGCCGCGGACGTAGTTCTTGGTGCCGTCGATCGGGTCGATCACCCAGCGGCGCGGGCCCGAGCCCTGCAGGCCGAACTCCTCGCCGAGCACCGCGTCGCGCGGCCGGGCCCGCTGCAGCACACCGCGGACCAGCTCCTCGGCGGCCTTGTCGGCGTCGCTCACCGGCGTCAGGTCGGGCTTGGTCTCGATCTGCAGGTCCAGCGCCTTGAAGCGCTCCATGGTGACGGAGTCGGCCGAGTCGGCGAGGACGTGGGCAAGGCGGAGGTCATCGTGGTAGTCGGCCATGCTCGAACACTATCGAGGCGCCGGCGGCCGAGTCAGGGCGGCTCGCGGGGCGGGCCGCTCAGTGGCCGCTGCCGCTGAGCTGGAGGCCCACCACGCCCGCGATGACCAGGCTGATCGAGACCAGCTTGAGCACGGTGCTCGCCTCGTTCAGCCAGATCATCCCGTAGATCGCCGTGCCGGCCGCGCCGATGCCGGTCCACACCGCGTAGGCGCTGCCCACCGGGAGGGACCTGAGGGAGAGGGTCAGCAGGCCGAAGCTGCCGAGCGCGAAGCAGGCGAAGCCGATGGTGGGCCAGAGCTTGGTGAAGCCGTCACTCAGCTTGAGGTTGACCGCGAAACCGGTCTCCAGCAGACCGGCGATGATCACCAGGGCCCATGCCATCGAGTCGACTCCCTGCCGCGCCGAGGACTGACCTTCTTATGATCGCCACGCCCGGCCCGTCCGACACATCCACACCCGGGAGGACCGGTCTAGTCCCCCTCGTGGGCCTCGCGGGTGGCGAGGAGGCGACGCAGGGAGTAGAGGCGGGCGTGCTCGGCATGGCCGTCGGCGACCCAGGCGTCCAGGGCGCAGTCGGGTTCGTCGTGACTGCAGGCGCGGGGGCAGTCGACGGTGCCGGGCTCCAGATCGGGGAAGGCGTGGATCACCCGGGACGGGTCGATGTGCGAGAGGCCGAACGAGCGGAAGCCCGGGGTGTCGATCACCCAGCCGGAGCCGAGCGCCTTCTTGGAGCCGGGCTTGACCCCGGGAGGCGGGGGCAGCCGCAGGGCGAGCGCCGAGACGGTGGTGTGCCGCCCGCGCCCGGTGACCGCGTTCACATGGCCGGTGATCCGCTGGCGCTCCGGGACCAGCGCGTTGACCAGGGTGGTCTTGCCGACGCCCGAGTGCCCGATGAACACCGTGGAGCGCCCGCGCAGGTACTCCCGGACGGTCTCCGCCCCGGCGCTGGCCAGCTCGTCCCGCCGGGTGACCACGTAGCGGATGCCCAGCGGGGCGTAGGACTCCAGCAGCGGTTCGGGCGAGGCCAGGTCGGACTTGGTGAGGACCAGCAGCGGTTCCATGCCCGCGTCGTACGCGGCGACCAGGCAGCGGTCGATCAGCCGGGGCCGGGGCTCCGGGTCGGCCAGGGCGGTGACGATGGCCAGCTGCTCTGCGTTGGCGACGACGATCCGCTCGTACGGGTCGTCGTCGTCCGCCGTGCGCCGCAGGACCGAGGTGCGCTCCTCGACCCGGACGATCCGCGCGAGGGTGTCCGGTTCGCCGGAGAGGTCGCCGACCACGCTGACGGTGTCGCCGACGACGACGCCCTTGCGGCCCAGTTCACGGGCCTTCATGGCGACGACCTCGCGCTCGTGCTTGGTCCCGGCGTCCACCAGGCAGGTGAGCCGACCCCGGTCCACGGTGAGGATCATCGCCTCGGCGGCGTCCTCGTGCTTGGGCCGGATCCGGGTCCGCGGCCGGGAGCCCCGGCGGGCCGGGCGGTTGCGGATGTCGTCCTCGTCGGCGTCCTTGCCGTAGCGGCGCATGATGCAGTACTCCCTCAGCCCTGGCCCAGTAGATCGGCCCACATCCGCGGGAAGTCGGGCAGAGTCTTCGCCGTGGTCGCGACGTTCTCCACCTGGACGCCCTCGACCGCGAGGCCCAGCACGGCCGCGGCGGTGGCCAGCCGGTGGTCCTCGTAGGTGTGGAAGACACCGCCGTGCAGCGGGCGCGGGCGGATCCGCAGGCCGTCCTCGGTCTCGGCGACGTCGCCGCCGAGGTCGTTGATCTCCTTGGCCAGTGCGGCCAGGCGGTCGGTCTCGTGCATCCGCAGGTGGGCGATGCCGTACAGGTGGGACTCGGAGTCGGCCAGCGCGGCCACGGCCGCGATCACCGGGGTGAGCTCGCCGACGTCGTGCAGGTCTGCCTCGATGCCGTGGATCCGGCCGGTACCGGAGAACTCCAGGCCGTCGTCGGTGAAGCGGCAGCTGCCGCCCATCCGCGTGTAGATCTCGCGCAGCTGGTCGCCCGGCTGGTAGGTGTGCCTGGGCCAGTCGCGGACCGTCACCCGGCCACCGGTGACCAGTGCGGCGGCGAAGAACGGCGCGGCGTTGGAGAGGTCCGGCTCGACCACCAGGTCGCGGCCGATCAGCGCGCCGGGGGTGACCCGCCAGATGTCCTTCTCGCCGCCGTCCTCGGGCGCGTCCACCTGGGCACCGGCCTTGCGGACCATGTCCACGGTCATCCGGATGTGCGGGAGGGAGGGCACGGTGCCGCCGGTGTTCCGGATCTCCACGCCGTTGTTGTAGCGGGCGCCGGAGAGCAGCAGGGCGCTGATGAACTGGGAGGAGGACGAGGCGTCCAGCTCGACCGGACCGCCGTCCAGCGCACCGGAGCCGTGCACGGTCAGCGGGAAGCCGCCGCGTCCGCCGTCGTCGATCCGGGCGCCGAGCGCGCGCAGGGCGTTGATCACGCCGTGCTGCGGACGCTCGTAGCAGCGCGGGTCGCCGTCGAAGTGCACCGGGCCGTCGGCGAGAACCGCGAGCGGGGGCAGGAAGCGCATCACGGTACCGGCGTTGCCGACGTCCACCTGGGCCGGGCCGTGCAGCTGGCCGGCCGGGATGACCCGCCAGGCCTCGCCGCCGCCGAAGCCGCCGCTGGCGGTGTTGACCGTCTCCTCGATGGTCACGCCGAGTGCGCGCAGGCCGTCGGCCATCAGCTGGGAGTCGCGGCTGCGCAGTGGTCGGCGCACCCATCCTGGGCTGTCGGCGAGGGCGGCCAGCACCAGGGCGCGGTTGGTCGCCGACTTGGAGCCGGGGATGGTGACAGTCGCGTCGACGGCGCTGGTCGCAACGGGGGCGGGCCACAGGGCTTCGGTCATGTGGACAAGTCTAGGGGCCCGGGAAATCAGGGCTTCGTTCCTATTCGAATGGCGGACGCGCGTTCTGCGAAGACACGCCGAAGGCGCGGTGAGCCGTGGGGGCCCGCACCCCCGGCGGGCTACCGCATCAGCCAGCTGCCGCCGGCGAGGAGGCAGGAGAGGGCGATGACCAGGAAGAGGGTGACCCAGAGGACGCCGGCCACCCCGGTGAGGCGGGCGAGCTGGTCGGCGTCGGAGTCGGGGGCCTCGCCGCGGCGGCGCTTGGTCTGGAGCTCGACCACCGGGCGGACCCCGGCGAACAGCAGGAACCAGACGCCCAGGTAGGCGAAGACCGCCTGCACCTCGCCCCCGCCGTACCAGGAGATCAGGACGAAGGCCGCACCCGTGAGCACCACGGAGACCAGCCCGAAGGCGTTCCGCACCATGATCAGGACGGCCGCCAGCAGCACGATCCCGATCCACAGCAGCTGGGCGATGTGCTGTCCGGCGAGCAGTGCGGCGCCGCCGAGGCCGAGCAGCGGCGGGGCGGTGTACCCGGCGGCGGCGGTGAGGATCATGCCGGGGCCGGTGGGCGGTCCGGAGGAGATGGTCAGGCCGGAGGTGTCCGAGTGCAGCCGGATCCCGGCCAGCCGGCGCCGGGTGAGGACGGCGGCCAGGCCGTGCCCGCCCTCGTGGGCGATGGTCACCACGTTGCGGCTGAACCGCCAGACCGGTCGCAGCACCACGGCGAGCAGCGCCACCGCCGCCGTGGCCGGGGCCACCCAGGCCGGTGGTCCGGGCTGCGAGCCGACCACCAGGTGCCATACGTATGTGCTGTCCATGCCCTGCCCTCCGTGGTCGGTCCTGGCCCTGCCGCTCGGTGTCCGAGTGCGCAGCCTCCCATGGCAGGACGGCAGGGTGGTACTTCCCGGTTCTGGTGGGTGAGACGGGGCACACCGCGGGCGGGTCGCATGGCAAGCTGGCCGCATGTGCGGACGCTTCGCCTCCACCACCAAGCCGGAGGATCTGGTCGAGATCTTCGGGGTGCGGCAGTGGGACCCGGCCGAGACCATCGCGCCGAGCTGGAACGTGGCGCCCACCGACTCGGCGTACGCGGTGCTGGACCGGGCCCCCAAGGGGGAGCGTGAGCCGGTGCGCCAGCTGAGGGTGCTGCGCTGGGGTCTGGTGCCGTCCTGGTCGCGGTCGGCCGAGACCGCGGTGAAGATGATCAACGCCCGCTCCGACACCGTGCACGAGAAGCCCGCCTACCGCCAGGCCTTCGCCTCCCGGCGCTGTCTGCTGCCGGTCGACGGCTACTACGAGTGGCAGACCATATCCGGCGAGCGGGGCAGACCCCGCAAGCAGCCGTTCTTCGTCAGCCGGGTGGACGGCCGGGTGCTGGCCCTGGCCGGGCTGTACGAGTTCTGGCGGGACCGCGCCGTGCCGGCCGACGACCCGGCGGCCTGGCTGGTGACCTGCACCATCGTGACGACGGACGCCGAACCGGCGCTGGCCCCGATCCACGAGCGGATGCCGCTCTTCCTCGATCCGTCCACCTTCG
This sequence comes from Kitasatospora sp. HPM-01-4, assembly GCF_051374625.1. Classification (NCBI taxonomy): domain Bacteria; kingdom Bacillati; phylum Actinomycetota; class Actinomycetes; order Kitasatosporales; family Streptomycetaceae; genus Kitasatospora; species Kitasatospora sp. HPM-01-4. The sequence goes on from NZ_JBPQGP010000005.1 coordinate 5,362,475, forward strand.
ACGCCTGGCTGGACCCGGCCCTGGACAACGCCGAGGAGCTGCGGCCGCTGCTCGTACCGCCCCCGCCCGGAGCGCTGCGGGCCGTTCCGGTCTCGTCGGCGGTCGGCAACATCCGCAACAACGGGCCCGAGCTGGTCGAACCGCTGGACGAGAACGGCAACGACGGCACGATGCTCTTCTGAGCTCTTCTGAGCTCTTCCGGGCGCTTCCGAGTTCCTCCGAGCTCTTCCGAGTGCCCGTCCCCCGGGCCTGACCGCAGTCGGGGCCGATCACCCAGAACCTCCAGGAGCCGCCGTGCAGACCCTCGTGACCACCCCCGTCGGTGAGGCCAGGATCACCAGGTACCCGGCCGTCGGCCGCCCGAGGGCGCTGCTCGCGCTCGGGCACGGCGCGGGCGGTGGTGTCGAGGCGATCGACCTGCAGGCGCTGGCCGCCGGGCTGCCGGCGCGCGGGATCGAGGTCGCGCTGGTGGAGCAGCCCTGGCGGGTCGCGGGGAAGAAGGTCGCCCCCGCGCCGAAGACGCTGGATGCGGGCTGGCTCCCGGTGATGGCCGAACTCGCCGCTGACGGACCGCCGTTGGTGGTCGGCGGCCGCAGCGCCGGCGCCCGGGTGGCCTGCCGGACGGCCCTGGCCGCCGGGGCCGCCGCCGTGCTGGCGCTGGCCTTTCCGCTGCATCCCCCGGGCAAGCCGGAGAAGAGCCGGGCCGAGGAACTGCTCGGCTCCGGCCGCCCGACCCTGGTGGTGCAGGGGGAGAAGGACACCTTCGGCGCCCCGGAGGAGTTCCCGGACCTCCCGGCGGGCCACCGGCTGGTCGCCGTTCCGTACGCGGGCCACGGGTTCGCCGTCCCCAAGCGGGCGCCGTACGGCCAGGACGAGGCCCTGGGGCTGATCACCTCGGCGGTCGGCGACTGGATCCTCGAAGTCGGCTGAGGGGGCCGAAAGGACGGGGAAGTCCGTCGGGGCGCCCGGGAATGCCGCGCGGGGCACTCTGGTTAACACCACCGTCAGCAGGTGGGTCCCGTGGAAAGGCAGCACACATGGGTTCGATCGCGTGCCCCGAGCGGCCGGACGAGCGGGCGGCGATGGACGCCGCGCTGCCGGTCTGGTCGGACTGGCTTACCACGAGCGAGAAGCCGGTGAGCCCGATATCCTCGCTGTCGGGTGGGTCTGCAGTGGGCCGTGCCCGCAGAGCCGAGGAGGTGGGTCCGGTCGTCGGGACCGAGGACGAGGCCGAGCCGGGCGAGGTGCTGCCGGTGAGCGAGGTTCTCACGGGTGACGAGCTGGCCGAGGCGATCGGCGAGGACACCTTCCGGGCGTCGGAGAGCGAGACCGAGGCGGCCCGCAGGGCGCGCTTCGAGCGCGACGCCCTGGGCTACCTCGACCCGATGTACTCCGCCGCGCTCCGGATGACCCGCAACCCTGCCGACGCCGAGGACCTGCTGCAGGAGGCGTTCGCCAAGGCGTACGCGTCGTTCCACCAGTTCCGTGAGGGCACCAACCTCAAGGCGTGGCTGTACCGGATCCTCACCAACACGTTCATCAACTCGTACCGCAAGAAGCAGCGCGAGCCCCAGCGCACCGCCGCCGAGGAGATCGAGGACTGGCAGCTGGCCCGCGCCGAGTCGCACATGTCGACCGGTCTGCGCTCGGCCGAGGCCCAGGCCCTCGACCACCTGCCGGACAGCGATGTGAAGGACGCCCTCCAGGCCATTCCGGAGGAGTTCCGCATCGCCGTCTACCTCGCGGACGTCGAAGGGTTTGCGTACAAGGAGATCGCGGACATCATGGGTACACCCATCGGTACGGTGATGTCCCGACTGCACCGGGGCCGCCGCCAGTTGCGCGGCATGCTGGAGGACTACGCCCGTGAGCGCGGGCTCGTTCCGGCGGGTAGCGGAGCAGGGCAGGAAGCGAAGGGCGCGGGCTCATGAGCTGCGGCGATCCGCATGACACCGAGTGTGGCGAGGTCCTCGACCACCTCTATGAATTCCTCGACAACGAGATGGCCGAGGGCGACTGCGCCAAGCTGAGGGTGCACTTCGAGGAGTGCTCGCCCTGCTTGGAGAAGTACGGGCTCGAACAGGCCATCAAGGCGCTGATCAAGCGTTCCTGCGGCTGTGACGACACGCCTGCCGACCTGCGCGGCAAGGTGCTCGCCCGGATCGACAGCATCCGCGCCGGGCAGCGCTCCGGCGACTCGCAGCCGGTGGCCGAGGTCTCTGCCGAGGAGAACGCGGGCCACGGCGCGCGGAGCACCCTCGCCGCATCCGAGTAGGCCGTCGGCGTTTCCCGCCGCGGATCCCGTTGCCGGGGCTCCGGCCCGCCGTGACCGGCCCCTTGTGCGGTCGCACCGTGCCGGTCTTCTGGTCGGCTCACTCGTTCGGGTGAGCCGACAGTGCGTCGACCCGGGCAATGTGTTTTCGCGCCTCCGCGCGCTCCGGCAGAGGCCTATCCTCCTCTGACGGACCCTCAAGTCGGTGTGGTCCGAGGGGGACTGCGGTCATGGCGGGGAGGCGGAGATCACTGGTGAGGACCGAGAGGCCGCTTCGGCAGGCGGGGCGGCGCCCGGACTTCGGGACACCCGGCGCCCGGACCGGCGCATCGCCGGCGGCCTGGTGGCGGTACCGACCGCCGGAGCCGGCTGTCTGCTGACCCTGGCACTGCCCGCCGACGGACCGCTCGGCTGGCTGGGCGGCCCGGTCGACTGGCCGGGGGTCGCGTTGCTGGCCTTCCTGCACTGCTGCTGGGACGGTCTGGCCCAGGGCCTCCCCACCCCCTGCCAGCGGTTCTGGAACGTGCTGTTCCGTCGGCCCGGCCGGCCGGGCAGGGCGAACCCCTCGGGCGGTCCGGTCTTCTTCCCGGTGCTGTTCGCCGGGGTTCTGACACTGCCTCCGGCGGCCGCCGCACTGGTCGTCCTGCCCGCCGCGCTCACCGGGTGCGCCGACCGGCGCCGTGCGCTGCGCCGGTTCTGGAACGCCGGCCAGCTCGCCGTCTCGGCCTGGACCGCCGGGGTGGTCTTCCATCTGACGGACGGTCCACGGCTGCTGCTCGAATCGAGGTTCCCGGCCGCACTGCTCCCCGCGCTGGCCTCGGTGACGGCGTTCTGCCTGGTCAACAGCGTCCTGGTGGCCCTGATGCGGCGGCTCGCCGGATCACGTCCGCAGGTGCGGCCGCGGCCGGGCGCCGCGCTGCGCGGTCCGCTCGCGGTGGTGCTGCCCGCACTGGTGCACGGGGCCGGCGGACTGATGGCGGCGATCCTCTGGCGGGGGCCGTACGGAGCCTTCGCGGCGGTGCTCGCGCTGCTGCCGTTCACCATCTCCGCCTGGGTGCTCGCGCAGGAGCACCGGGAGCGGACGGCCCAGCAGACCGCCGTCCAGGCACTGGTGCAGGCCGTGGAGGTCAAGGACGCGTACACCAGGGGACACAGCGAACGGGTCGGCCGGGCGGCCGTTCTGATCGCCGGACAGCTGGGCATGGTGGAGGAGCGGCTGCGCACCCTGCACTTCGCCGGGACCCTGCACGACGTCGGAAAGCTGGGCGTGGCCACGGAACTGCTCCGCAGAAACGGTCCGCTGAACGAGGCGGAGCGGCGGGCGGTCGAGGTGCACCCGGTCTTCGGGCACGAGCTGATCCGGGACATCGCCTTCCTCGGCGAGGAGGGCCGGGCCGGGATCCTGCACCACCACGAGCGGGTGGACGGCCGCGGCTACCCGGACGGGCTGTCCGGGGACCGGATCCCCGAGTTCGCCCGGATCATCTCGGTCGCGGACGCCTTCGACTCGATGACCTCCACCCGGTCCTACCGGCGCGGGCGGCCGGTCGCCGAGGCGGTCGCCGAGCTGGAGCGGTGCGCGGGAAGCCAGTTCGACCCGGCGATGGTGCGGGCACTGATCGCGGCGGTCGAGGAGCACGGCTGGGAGCCCGTCCTGCCGCCGCCCGGCGGCTGGGCCGGGGAGGTGCCGGACATCCCGCTCGGTGTGCCGGAGCCCGCCAGGGCGCTGGCTCCGCAGGGGCGCGCGGCGCGCCCGGGACGCTCGGGCGGCGGACGGTGAGCCGGGGGAGCGCGGACGGGGAGCGACCGGACGGCCCGCGCCCGGGCGGAGCGGCGCAACGCCGTGGTGCCGCGCCCGGCAGCACGGTGCGCGGCCGTACGGGAGGCAGCCGAACGAAGGCAGCTGTACGGAAGGCGGGCGTGCAGATGACGGCTGTACGGAGGACGGCGGTACGGAGGACGGCGGTGCGGCCCGGGACAGGGCCGCACCGCTGTGCCGACGGTCCGGGACCCGGGCGATCGGGATGGTGAGCGCCGGGGTGGCGTGGGTGCGGGCGGTCCAGCTGGCCGCCGCCGCGCTGCTGGCGGCCGGGCTCGGCGAGCTGGTGTGGGACGGGCCGGCCGACCCGGCCACCGCACTCGCGTTCGCCGCCGTGATCGCGGTCGGTGAGCGGGTGCGGATCACCCTGCCGGGCGACCGCGAGCAGGCGCCGATCGGTATCGCCGCCGCACTGGCCTACGCCCTGCTCGGCTCGCTGCGCGGACTGCCGACCTCGCACGGGGTGCTGCAGGTGATCGCGGTCACCGGGGTGGGGATGGTCAGCGGCGCCGTACCGCCGTTCCGGGCGCCGTGCCCGGCCAGGGCGGACGCGGCCGCCCGCCGCCTGATCACGGTCGCCGTCGCGGCCGCCCTGTTCCAGCCGCTCTACCACAGCGGTGCCCTGGACCGGGCCGGTTGCACCGGGCCGCTGTACGGGCTGTTCGTCAGCGGGGTCGCCCTCCTGGCCGCGCTCTGCGACGCGGTCCTGGCCGCCGGGCTGCACCGGGCCAGGACCGGTCTGCGGTTCGCCGCCGCACTGGAGGACGAGCTGCGGTCGCTGCTCGGAATCGGCTCGGCGATCGTCGCCACCGGCATGCTGATCAGCCTGCTGGCGGCCGAGATGGGACTGTGGGCGCTGCCGCTGTTCTGCATCCCGCTGCTGCTCGCCCAGGTGTCCTTCCGCCGGGCGGCCGCGGTCAGGGCCACCACCGGGCAGACCATCGAGACCCTGGCCCGCGCCACCGAGGTGGCCGGCTACACCCCGCCGGGCCACGCCCGCCGGGTCGCCGACACCGCCTGCGCGCTCGGCCGGACGTTCGGCCTCGGCACCAGGGACCTGGCCCTGCTGGAGTACGCCGCGCTGATGCACGACATCGGGCAGCTCTCACTGGTCGAGCCGGTGCCCTGCGGCGCCACCGCCCGGCTGCCGCAGCCGGAGCAGCAGCGGATCGCCCGGCTGGGCAGCGAGGTGATCCTGCGGACCGGGGTCCCGCGGCAGGTCGCCCAGCAGGTCGCCCGGCTCGCCGACCCGTGCCGTCGTCCCGACGGCTCGGACGATCCGACCCTGCCGCTGGCCGCCCGGATCATCCGGGTCGCCAACGCCCACGACGAGCTGGTCACCCTCGCCCGGCAGCGGGGCCTGCCGGAGCCGGCCGGGCGGCGGGAGGCACTGGAGCTGCTGCGGCTGGAACGCGGTGACCGGTACGACCCGAGGGTGCTGGCGGCGCTGGTCGGCCTGGGGCTCCAGGACGGCCGGCCCCAGGCGTGAGACCGGGGCCGAGGGCGGGCGGTTCCGGCCGTGACGGGGCGGTGAACCCGCAGTGCCGGACCCGCGATTACGGCGTGGCGGAGCGGCGGAGCTGACTGAATGGACCTGCGGGGAGCGCAGTCGAACCCTGCCGTGGTTGGATGCGGTCGTAGCGTGGAACACCGGATGCGGGGCCGCCCGGCTCCCGGGGGCGTTCCGGCTGCGGCCACCGGTCCGGTTCACCGGTTCGGTGGCGGATATCGGCTCCGCGCAGGCCCCGCCCCGGGGGCCCGGACTTCCGGGCGGGCACCGGCGGTACTGGCGGACGACAACGGCAGGGACGGAACGTGAGGATCTTCCACCGCGCACGGCATCGGCCGTCGGCCACCTGGCGGCAGACGACCGACCGGGCCTTCACCCTGATCGGTGACGGCCGCTACGAGGACGCGGGGGCGCTGCTGGTGATGGCGGCCGACCTGGAGCCGTGGCTCTCCGACTCCTGGTTCAACCTCGCACTGCTGCACAAGTTCCGCCGGGACTGGGACCAGGCGCGCAGCGCCGGTCTGCGTGCCGTCGCGCTGCTCGACCGCGAGCAGGGCGCCCCCGACTGGTGGAACCTCGGCATCACCGCGACCGCGCTCCAGGACTGGCCGCTCGCCCGGCGCGCCTGGCAGGCGTACGGCCTGCGGCTGCCCGCCGGTGCCGCGCTGGACAGCCCGGTGGAGCTGGACCTCGGCACTACTCCCGTCCGGCTCTCCCCGGAGGGCGAGTCCGAGGTGGTCTGGGGCAGACGCCTGGACCCGGCGCGGATCGAGGTGCTCTCCATCCCGTTGCCGTCCTCGGGCCGCCGCTGGGGCGAGGTGGTGCTGCACGACGGTGCGCCGCACGGCGAGCGGGTCACCGACGGGGTGGCGTACCCCGTCTTCGACGAGATCGAGCTCTGGGCGCCCTCGCCGGTACCGACCTTCGTGGTGCTGCTCCAGGCGGCCACCGCCGCGGACCGGGACGCGCTGGAGCGGCTGGTCGCCGACGCCGGCTACGCGGCCGAGGACTGGACCTCCTCGGTGCGGCTGCTCTGCCGGGCCTGTTCGGAGAGCCGGATGGCCGCCGACGACGGCCACACCCACCACCACGACCCGCACGACGACGGGGACTTCGACCACCCCGGCCACCTCAGCCACCTCAGCGGCAGCGGCGGGATGTCCTGGCTGGCCGAGCGCGAGTGCGGGATCGCCGCGCCCGCCGGGCTGGTCCGCCGGCTGCTCGACCGCTGGGTCGCCGGCTCGCCGGGGACCAGGGCCTACCGCGACCTCGAAGAGGTCTGCTGAGCAAGGACGGTGCCGGGCAAAGGCGGTAAGGACCCGGAGAGGGTTCGGGCCGTACTCTTGAGCGGTAAACCCAAGTGATCCACGGAAGCGGAAGCGACGATGGCGGAGCAGCACAACCACGAGCACGACCACGACCACGAGCACGAGGAGCCTGCGGTCACCAAGGTGATCGGTGAGGTGCCGGACCTCTCCAAGGCCGAGGCCCGTCCGATCACCGTGGTCGGCAACCCCGTTCTGCACCGTGAGTGCCAGGACGTCACCGCCTTCGACGCCGAACTGTCCGCGCTGATCGACGACATGTTCGCCTCGATGTACGCGGCCGAGGGCGTCGGCCTGGCGGCCAACCAGATCGGCGTGGACCTCAAGGTCTTCGTCTACGACTGCCCGGACGACGAGGGCGTGCGCCACATCGGCCACGTCGTCAACCCGGTCCTGGAGGAGTTCCCGGCCGACCGCCGCCGGGTCCTGGACGACGGCCACGAGGGCTGCCTCTCGGTCCCCACCGCCTACGCCGAACTCCCGCGCCCCGACTACGCCGCGGTGAGCGGCCGGGACAAGGACGGCAACCCGGTCCGGGTCGAGGGCACCGGCTTCTTCGCCCGCTGCCTCCAGCACGAGACCGACCACCTGTACGGCTTCCTGTACATCGACAAGCTCTCCAAGCGCGCCCGCAAGGACGCCCTGAAGCAGATGGCCGAGGGAACCCCCAAGTACGCGACTGTGTCCAACGACTGACGGTACGGCGAAGGCCGGTACGGACGGGAGTCCGTACCGGCCTTCGTGCTACCGGCTTCTGCGCGAGCGGCCTAGAAGTCGTCGTCGAAGGAGACCGAGCCCTCGACCGCGACCTGGTAGGCGGAGACCCGGCGCTCGAAGAAGTTGGTCAGCTCCTGGACGTTCTGCAGCTCCATGAAACCGAAGGGGTTGGTGGAGCCGTAGCGGATCGGCAGGCCGAGGCGGGCCAGGCGCTGGTCGGCGACGGCCTCCAGGTACTGGCGCATCGACTCGGTGTTCATGCCGGCCAGGCCGTCACCGCACAGGTCACGGGCGAACTGGAGCTCGGCCTCGACGGCCTCCTCCAGCATCTCGGTGACCTGCTGGGCCATCTTGTCGTCGAAGAGGTCGGGCTCCTCCTCGCGGACGGTGTCCACCACGGACATCGCGAAGTCCATGTGCATGGACTCGTCGCGGAACACCCAGTTGGTGCCGGTCGCCAGGCCGTGCAGCAGGCCGCGGGAGCGGAACCAGTACACGTAGGCGAAGGCGCCGTAGAAGAACAGGCCCTCGACGCAGGCCGCGAAGCAGATCAGGTTCAGGAGGAACGCGCGGCGGTCGTCCTTGGTCTGCAGCGAGTCGAGGTGGTCGACCGCGTTCATGTACTTGAAGCAGAACTTGGCCTTCTGTGCGATGGAGGGGATGTTCTCCACCGCCGCGAAGGCCGCCGCGCGGTCGTCCGGGTCGGGCAGGTAGGTGTCGAGCAGCGTCAGGTAGAACTGGACGTGCACGGCCTCCTCGAACAGCTGCCGGGACAGGTAGAGCCGGGCCTCGGGGGAGTTGATGTGCTTGTAGAGGCTGAGCACCACGTTGTTCGCGACGATCGAGTCACCGGTGGCGAAGAAGGCGACCAGGCGGCCGATCAGGTGCCGCTCGCCCTCGCTCAGCTTGGCGAGGTCGGCGACGTCGGAGTGCAGGTCCACCTCCTCGACGGTCCAGGTGTTCTTGATGGCGTCCCGGTACCGGTCGTAGAACGACGGGTAGCGCATCGGGCGCAGGGTCAGCTCGAAGCCGGGGTCGAGCAGCATCTTGCGCTCGTCGTTGCTGGGCGCGGGGGTACTCACTGGCAAGCCTCGCAGGACTCGGGGTTCTCCAGGGAGCAGGCGATGGCGGCGGCCTGCTCCTCAGCGGTCATGGTGGGGGAGGGGATGTTCACGGCGGCGGAGCGGGTCGCGGCCTGGGCGATCCGGGTGGCCGGGCGGGAACGCAGGTAGTAGGTGGTCTTCAGACCGACCTTCCAGGCGTACGCGTACATCGAGCTGAGCTTGCCGATGGTGGGCGCGGCCATGAAGAGGTTCAGCGACTGGCTCTGGTCCAGGTACGGCATGCGGGCGGCGGCCAGGTCGATCAGCGCGCGCTGCGGGAGCTCCCACGCGGTGCGGTAGAGCGAACGGACCTCGGCGGGCAGCCAGTTGAAGTCCTGGACCGAGCCGTTGGCCTCGCGCAGCGCGTCCCGGGTCTGCTGGTCCCAGACGCCCAGCTCCTTCAACTCCCGGACCAGGTACGGGTTGACCTGGAGGAACTCGCCGGAGAGGGTCTCGCGCTTGAACAGGTTGGAGACCTGCGGCTCGATGCACTCGTACACACCGGCGATGGACGCGATGGTCGCGGTCGGCGCGATGGCGAGCAGCAGGGAGTTGCGCAGGCCGGTCTCGGCGATCCGGGCGCGCAGCGCGTCCCAGCGCTCGGTCCACTGCGGAGCAGCGTCGAAGTGGTCGATGTGCAGCTGGCCGCGGGCGGCGCGGGTCTCCGCGTACGCCTCGTGGCGGCCGAACTGCTCGGCCAGCTCGCTGGAGCGCTCGTACGCGGTGAGCATGATCCGCTCGGCGATCAGCGTGGAGAGCTGCTTGGCCTCGGCGGAGTCGAAGTCCAGCCGGAGCTTGAAGAAGACGTCCTGCAGGCCCATCACGCCCAGACCGACCGGCCGCCAGCGGGAGTTGGAGGTGCCGGCCTCGGTGGTCGGGTAGAAGTTGATGTCGATGACCCGGTCCAGGAAGGTCACGGCGGTGCGCACGGTGGCGTCCAGCCGCTCCCAGTCCATCGCGTTCAGCAGGTCGCCGGCGGTGGCGCCGTCGGCCACGTGCGCGCCGAGGTTGACCGAGCCCAGGTTGCAGACCGCGGTCTCGGAGTCGTCGGTGACCTCCAGGATCTCGGTGCAGAGGTTGGAGGAGTGCACCGTGCGGCCGGGCAGCGCGGTCTGGTTGGCGGCGCGGTTGGAGGCGTCCTTGAAGGTCATCCAGCCGTTGCCGGTCTGGGCCAGGGTGCGCATCATCCGGGCGTACAGGGTCTGCGCCGGGACGGTGCGGACGGCCTTGCCCTCGGCCTCGGCCTTGCGGTAGGCGGCGTCGAACTCGGCGCCCCACAGGTCCACCAGCTCGGGGACGTCGGCGGGAGAGAACAGCGACCAGTCCTCGTTGGCGTTGACCCGGCGCATGAACTCGTCCGGGATCCAGTGCGCCAGGTTGAGGTTGTGGGTCCGGCGGGCCTCCTCGCCGGTGTTGTCGCGGAGCTCCAGGAACTCCTCGATGTCGGCGTGCCAGGTCTCCAGGTAGACGCAGGCCGCGCCCTTGCGGCGGCCGCCCTGGTTGACCGCGGCGACCGAGGAGTCCAGGGTGCGCAGGAACGGGACGATGCCGTTGGACTTGCCGTTGGTGCCCCGGATCAGGCTGCCGCGCGAGCGGATGCGGCTGTAGGAGAGGCCGATGCCGCCGGCGTGCTTGGACAGGCGGGCGATCTGCGCGTAGCGGTTGTAGATCGAGTCGAGGTTGTCCAGCGGGGAGTCCAGCAGGTAGCAGCTGGACATCTGGGGGTGCTTGGTGCCGGAGTTGAAGAGCGTCGGGGAGGAGGTCAGGTACTCCAGGCGGCTCATCAGGCGGTACAGCTCGGCCACCTCGGCCACCGACTGCTCGCTGTCGCCGACCGCCAGGCCGGCCGCGACGCGGAGCAGGAAGTGCTGCGGGGTCTCGATCACCTTGCGGGTGATCGGGTGGCGCAGCAGGTAGCGGGACTGCACGGTGCGCAGGCCGAAGTACTCGAAGCGGTCGTCGCCGGCCAGGTCGACCAGGGCGTCGAAGGCCGCGGCGTGCTTGGCGACCAGGGCGGCGGTGTCATCGCCGATCAGGCCCTCGGTGTGGCCGACGGCGATCGAGGCGGAGAAGGAGATGGCGCCCTGGCTGATCGCCTCGTCGGCGATCTCCATGGCGAGCAGGCGGGCCGCCAGCTTCGAGTACTGCGGGTCCTCGGCGATCATCGACGCGGCGGCCTCCACGGCCAGCCCGCGCAGCTCGGCGAAGTCCGAGCCGGCGTGGCGGCCGCGCAGCGCGGCGGCGGCGACGTGGCCGGGGTCCACCTGGGGGAGGTCAACGCTGCGGTCGGTGAGGAGCCGAAGCAGTGCCGCACCGGGGTCGGTCTGGGTGGTGGCGGCTGAACCCTGGGAAGGCAGGGCAACTGAGGCAGCGATGGTCAAGGCGCTTCTCTCCTGGCGGCGGCGTCGGATGAGGGTCGTATCCGGGTCGACGTGAGCGCAGGGAGGCACAGCGCGCCCGGAAAACCGGCGCGCTCTCTACCCCCTGGCCCACCCGCGAGGCCCGGACGTACTGCGGTGCTGCAAGGCATCTGCGGGGAAGCCATGTGGCACGCCGTCGGCAGGTAACCGGACTTGCGGGCGCTTGGAGAGCCGCCCGCTCACCGCTGCGGGGCAGTCCCGGACTCGCACCGGGTTCCCCTGCTTCGACAGCGAGAGCGAGCATACATGTTGTGGCGGTCCGACGATGCGGCACCACATGTAGTGCCGTGTGTCGCGGCCGGGCCAACCCTGCGGTTGTGCGGGAGGGGTGCTCAGAAGGTGATCGAGTACACCATGAGGTCGGTCCCGGGGGCCGGCGCCCAGTCCCGTTCGGGGGTCCGGCCGAAGCCCAGGCGCTCGTAGATCCGGTGCGCCGCCTTCATTCTCGGGCGGGTCGAGAAGGCCATCCCGGCCAGTCCCAGCTCCCGGCAGCGGTTCATCGTGGCACGGACCAGGGCCTCGCCGGCACCGCGTCCGCGGGCGGCGGCGCCGACCGCCAGCATCCGGATCTCGCCCTCGTGCGGCTCGGCGATGTCGGCCCACTCGGTACCGCCGACCGCGAGGGTCACACAGCCGAGGACCTGGAGGCTGTCCGGGTCGAGCGCGACGAAGAGCTCGGCCTCCTGGTTGCGGCGCCCGGCGTCCCGGAGGAGCTGGACGTAGCCGCTGTCCGGGGAGGTGTGACCGTCGCCCACGAACGCCTCGACCGTGACGTCACCTGCGGCTTCGAGGTCCTCTTCGAGAGCGCGGCGGATGAGGATGCCCATCCGGACAGTGTGCCCGACGGGAGGGCGGCGGCGGCAATCAGGGTGGTGGCGGGTCGGGTGGCGGCGGGCCGGGTGGAGGCGGCGGGCGGGACGGTCGAGGGGCGGGCGGCGCCGGACCGCGGCCCCGGCGGGAAGGCGGAGGCGGCCGGCATGGTGCCGTACAGGCGGTCGGGAAGAACCGGAGCCGCCGGGTGGTTGGGGCCTTCGTGACTGCCATCGGGACCGCCGCCGTGACCGCCTCCTGGGCCCCGCCCGCCGTCGCCCGGGCAGGGCAGCTCACGGCCGATGAGGAAGCCGAGCAGTCCGAAGCCGCCGGTGGCGCCGATCAGGCCGAGCGAGGTCGCGAGGGTGTCGGGGGTCATGGCCTCCAGCCTGGTCCGCGCGGGCCGGCGCCACGAGTGGCAGAAACGACCGGTTGCGTCGAAATCCTGCCAACCCCTGGCAGGCCGGGGAGCGGCCCTGCCGTCCGGGGAGGAGCCGCGCGGGCGGAACCGCGCGGGGCGAGGGCGCGTGGAAGGACCGGGGAGACGAGCGAGGCGGGAGGGAGCGGGACGGGGGCGCACGTACGGCATCCCGGCCGGATGCTGGGGAACGTCGCCGCCGTGGTGCTGGAGCCGGTCCACCCGTTCGAGCTGGGCGTCGCCGCCGAGCTGTTCGGGATCGACCGCAGTGACGACGGGCTGCCGGTGTACGACTTCGCCCTCGTCGCCGACCGCCCGGGGCGGCACCTCACCCACGCCGGCTTCGGTCTGGACGTCCCGTACGGGCCCGAGCGGCTGGCCGAGGCGGACCTGATCGTGGTCACCGCGGTCGGCCGGCGCGCGGAGTACCCGGCGGAGCTCATCGAAGCACTGCGCGCCGCGGTCGAGCGCGGGGCGCGCGCGTTGTCGATCTGCACCGGCAGTTTTCTGCTGGGTGCCGCCGGGCTGCTGGACGGGCGCCGCTCCACCACGCACTGGAAGCACGTCGAGGAGATGGCCCGGCGCTTTCCGCTCACCACCGTCGAGCCCGACGTGCTCTACGTGGACGACGACCCGGTGATCACCTCGGCCGGGACGGCGGCGGGGATCGACGCCGGCCTGCACCTGATCCGCAAGGTGCAGGGCGCGGAGGTGGCCCGGGGGATCGCCCGGCGGATGGTGGTCGCCCCGCACCGGGAGGGCGGGCAGGCGCAGTTCGTCGACCGGCCGGTGCCGGTCCGCGACGCGGACTCGCTCGGCGGGCTGCTCGACTGGCTGAGCCGCCACCTGGACCACGATCTGACGGTCGATCAGCTGGCCGCCCGCGCCCATATGTCACCCCGCACCTTCGCCCGCCGCTTCCAGCAGGAGACCGGTACCACCCCGCACCGCTGGATCACCAACCAGCGCCTGCTGCTGGCCCAGCGCCTGCTGGAGAACACCGGCGAGTCCGTGGACGCGGTCGCCGCCCGCTGCGGCTTCGGCAACGCGGCCGCCCTCCGGCACCACTTCGGCCGCTGGCTCGGTACGACGCCGCAGGCGTACCGCCGTGCTTTTGCCGGGAGTTGACCGAGTACGGAGCCTCTCGCCCCGGGCCCGCCGGGCGCGGGCCGCGCCTTCGCGCCCGGTACCCCGAGGGCGCGCACCGGTCCGGGGAGCCGGCGGTGCGCGGATCAGGTCAGGTGGGCGACCGAGTTCCAGTGTTCCGCGCGGAGCCGGCCGCAGTGGGAGCGCCAGAGGCTGGTCGAGCAGTTGTGCACCGCGCACAGTTCCAGCAGTTGGGGCTCGGTGAGGCGGTCCAGGACGTAACGGAGCATCAGGACCGTGCAGTCGTGTGCCACCACCAGCACCGGCCGGCCGTCCTCCTCCTCGCAGAGGTCGCGCAGCAGGCTGCGCACCCGCAGCGCGACGTCCAGGAACGATTCTCCACCGGGCGGCCGGTAGTAGAGCTCGCCCATCTTGCGGCGGCGGGCGGCCTCGGCGGGGTGCTCCTTCTCGATCGCGGCGGCGGTCAGCATCTCCAGGACGCCGAGCTCTCTGTCCCGCAGCCGTTCGTCGTACCTGACCGGGAGCCCGTCCGGCGCCGCGCCGAGCCCGGTGGCCTCGGTGAGCGCGATCCGGGCGGTCTCGGTGGTGCGCACATAGGGCGAGCACCAGACGGCGCGGGGGCGGTCGGCGGCCGGCAGCTGGGCCAGCCAGCGGCCGAGTTCGCGCGCCTGGCCCCGGCCGTGCGGGGAGAGCGGTATGTCGGCGTCCCTGGTGGTGATCGGGACGGTCAGCGCGCCGGTCTCGGCGGCGAGCCGGAACTCGACGTTGGCGGTGCTCTCGCCGTGCCGGGTGGCGATCAGGACGGAGGGCAGCGGCCGCGGGGGCGCTGCGAGGCGGTGTCCGTTGAGGACGCCGGTGAGTTCTGCCATGGCCGTTCTCCCCGTTGGTGTCCGTGACTCGGTGGGCAGGCACGAGCCACGCACACTCCATGGTCGCGCCTGGCCGGCAGTAGGGCCCGCGGTGTCGCGTGCCCCGTCGCCGGTCGGTCTCAGGTCGGATTGCGCCGCAAAAGATCGCGCCGCCACCCCAGTGTTGACGGAGGTGACGGCGCGATCACAGGGCGCACGAGTCGGCGCCGAGTGCGCCTGTCCGGATCAGTGCGCCGCCACGGGCACCGGGGCGTCCTCCAGAGCCTTGTCCCCGACCTCGACGCTGTAGTCCGCCCTGCTGGTCTCATCGGTGCCCTCGGGGGCCTTGACGGCGCGCAGGACGAGGGTGAGCACCACGGCCACCAGCAGGTTGAGCACGAAGGCGGTGAGCCCGATGTACCCGATCTCGCCGATCCCGGGGATCGCCGCGGAGCTGCCGCCGAAGTGCTTGGTGGCCGGCGAGGGGATGCCGTACGCCTTCCAGGTGCCGTACACCATGCCGACGGCCCAGCCGGCCAGCAGCGCCCAGCGGTGGAACCAGCGGGTGAAGAGCCCGCTGACGACCGAGACGAAGGTCTGCAGGATCCACAGGCCGCCGAGCAGTTGGAGGTTGATCGCGAGCTGCTTGTCCATGCCCAGCACGAAGACCAGCGCGCCGACCTTCACCAGCAGCGAGGCGATCTTGGCGACCCTGGTCTCCTGTGCCGGCGTGGCGTCCGGCTTGAAGAACTCCTTGTAGATGTTCCGGGTGAACAGGTTCGCCGCCGCGATCGACATGATCGCCGCCGGTACCAGCGCACCGATCCCGATCGCGGCGAAGGCCACGCCGGTGAACCAGCTCGGGAAGAGGCTGTCGAACAGCTGCGGCACGGCCAGCTGGGCGTTGTAGCCCTTGACGCCCTTGCCCATCCCGGCCGCGATGGCCATGAAGCCGAGCAGCGCCAGCAGCCCGAGCATCAGTGAGTAGGCCGGCAGGATCGCCATGTTCCGGCGCACGGTGTTGCGCGACTTGGCGGCCAGCACACCGGTGACGGTGTGCGGGTACATGAACAGCGCGAGGGACGAGCCGAGCGCCAGGGTCGCGTACGCCCACTGCGCGTCCGGGCCGGTCACCATCGAGCCGACCGGCTTGTGGGTGACCGGGCTGACCGCGCTGAACTTGGCCGCCGCCGTGTCGAAGATGTGGCCGTACCCGCCGAGGCGCATCGGGAGGTAGATCACCGCGACGATGATCACGATGTACACCAGGGCGTCCTTGACGAAGGCGATCAGCGCCGGCGCCCGCAGGCCCGAGGAGTAGGTGTACGCGGCCAGCACCGCGAAAGCCAGGAACAGCGGCAGGTCCTTCATGAACCAGTTGCCGCTTCCGCCGACCCCGAGCGTGTCCAACACGGCCTGGATGCCGACCAGTTGCAGTGCGATGTACGGCATGGTGGCCAGGATCCCGGTCAGCGCGACGGCTAGCGACAGCGCTCTGGAGCCGTACCGCCCGCGCACGAAGTCCGCCGGGGTCACGTACCCGCGCACCCGGGCCACCGACCACAGCCGGGGCAGGAAGAGGAAGACCAGCGGGTACGCGATGATCGTGTACGGCACCGCGAAGAAGCCCGCCGCACCGGTGCCGTAGACCGCGGCCGGGACGGCGATGAAGGTGTACGCGGTGTACAGGTCGCCGCCGAGCAGGAACCAGGTGATCCAGGTCCCGAAGGACCTGCCGCCCAGGCCCCACTCGTCCAGGTGCAGGGCGTCGTCGGTCCGCCGCCAGCGGGCGGCCAGGAAGCCCATCACCGTCACCAGCGCGAAGAAGAGCACGAACACCACGAGGGCCGTCACATTGACGCCGTTCCTCATCGCGGCTCACCGCCCCGGGCGGCCCGGCGCCGCTGCTCGTCGCGGTTCAGCAGCAGCAGCGCGGCCCCGGTGAACAGCGCCGACACCGGGATCCAGAGGATCTGGTACCAGTAGAAGAACGGCATGCCGCCGAGCGCCGGTGCCGGCTTCGCGTACGAGGAGACCCAGAGCAGCGCGACCACCGGCACGGCCAGGCTGATTCCGGCGAGCACCCGTTCCGGGGTGACCGGGGGCAGGGCGCCCGGCGGCGCTCCGGCATCGGGCTTCGGTACTTCGGACGACATGTGCGGCTCCCGCTGATGAGGGGTCACCTCGTCGGCGCCGCAACGCACGAGGCCGTGCGACCGCCGAGCGGCACCGCCGGTGATCGGCAGTCAGTACGGCAGCGAAATGTAGCCCCGGCAGTGACCTGTGTCACTACCCCCGACCGAAGATCCCGAATGCCGGACGCCCGGTGGGACGCCGCCCCGCCCCCCCCGGGGCCGGTCACGCCGGGCGCTTGAGCCGGGTGATGAACTTGTAGCGGTCGCCGCGGTAGATGGAGCGGACCCACTCCACCGGTGCGCCCTCGGCGTCGAAGGAGTGCCGGGAGAGCTGGAGCATCGGCAGGCCGAGGTCGGAGCCGAGCAGTCCGGCCTCGCGCGGGGTGGCCAGTGTGGTCTCGATGGTCTCCTCGGCCTCGGCCACCGTGACCCCGTACACCTCGCGCAGCGCGGTGTAGAGGGAGTTGTGCTTGGCCAGGTTGCGCCGCAGCGCGGGGAAGCGCTTGGCGGAGAGGTGGGCGACCTCGATCGCCATCGGGTCGCCGTTGGCCAGTCGCAGGCGCTCGATCCGCAGCACCCGGCTGCCGGGCTTGATGTCCAGCAGCGGGGCGAGGTGCTCGTCCGCGTTGACGTAGCCGATCTCGATCAGCCGGGAGGTCGGCTCCAGGCCCTGGGCCCGCATGTCCTCGGTGTAGGAGGTGAGCTGCAGGGCCTGGGCGACCTTGGGCTTGGCGACGAAGGTGCCCTTGCCCTGGATGCGCTCCAGGCGGCCTTCCACCACCAGCTCCTGGAGGGCCTGGCGGACGGTGGTGCGGGAGGTGTCGAACTGGGCGGCGAGCGCCCGCTCGGGCGGGACCGGGGTGCCGGCCGGCTGGGTCTCGGTCAGCTGCAGCAGATGGCGCTTGAGGCCGTAGTACTTGGGGACGCGGGCGGTCGGGTCGGCCGCTACTTGCGTCGGCAGGCTCTTCGCCTGGGCGTCGCTCACCTGGGCAGTGCTGCCCCCGTCGCTGGTCATCGGCCGTATCTCCTGCTACTTGCGGGGTCGTCCCTGACCCCACTGCCTCGTTAACGGCACACATCGTTGCACGTATGTCCGGTCGACGGGGAGCTCATCACGCGATGAACGATGCGCGGTGTCGGCTTGGTAACGGGTGGTCCCGATTGCTCCGGCCACCGTTGACACACCCATTGGTCTAGGCCAAGCTCCAGGCAGTTGGTCTACACCACTGCAGACCACTCAGAGAATTCCCACCCCCTTCCCATGGGTTTGCGACACCAGTTCCTGCCGTTGTGTTCCGGTATGTCGCCCCCCCGTGGGGGCATCCCGGGCATCCCTCAGGAGGATGGCGTAATGAAGCGTCAGCTCATCGCGGCGGTAGGCGTCGCAGCTATGGTCGTCGGCCTCTCGGCGTGTGGTTCGGACGCCAAGAAGGGCGGCGGCGACAGCGCCGCTCCCGGTAGCCTCACCGTCTGGCTGACCGTCGACGCCCAGCAGAACTGGCCGGACCTGGTGAAGTCCGCCGACGACCAGCTGGCCGCCAAGTACCCCGGGATCAAGATCAACCACGAGTACTACTCGTGGAAGGACAAGAACCCGAAGCTGGACTCGGTGCTCGCCACCGACCAGGTGCCGGACGTGGTGGAGATGGGCAACACCGAGATGCTGCCCTACATGATCAAGGGTGCGCTGGCCGAGCTGGACACCTCGAAGTTCGAGAACAGCGGGGACTGGCTGGACGGCCTCAAGGCCTCCGCCACGTACAACGGCAAGACCTACGGCGTCCCGTACTACTCGGCCGCCCGCGTCGCCACCTGGCGCAAGGACATCGCCGCCGACGCCGGGGTGAGCGACACCCCGAAGACCTACACCGAGCTGACCGCCGACCTGGACAAGATCCAGGCCAAGCAGGGCGACAAGTTCTCCGCCTGGTACCAGCCCTCGCGTGACTGGTACACCGCGATGTCCTTCGTCTACGACGCCGGCGGCGCGATCGCCAAGCAGGACGGCGGCAAGTGGAAGGCCACCCTGGAGAGCCCGGAGGCGATCAAGGGCCTGAACGCCTGGAAGGACGCCCTCGGCAAGTACATGCACGGCGACCTGACCAAGGACGACTCCGACCGCTACATCGTCTACGGCCTGGGCCAGTCCGCCATGATCTACGGCGCCGGCTGGGAGGGCGGCTCCGCCGCCGACCCGAAGTTCGACAAGACCGGTGGCACGCTCAAGGACAACCTGGTCAGCTTTGTGATGCCCGGCCCGTCCGGAAAGTCGCTGAGCAGCTTCATCGGCGGCTCCGACCTGGCCGTCCCGGTCAAGTCCAAGGCCAGGACCGCCGCCTCGGAGTGGATCAACTTCTTCACCGACGCCAAGGCGCAGGAGGCCCTGATCAAGGCCGGCAACCTGCCGAACAACAAGACCCAGCTGGCCCCGCTGAAGACCGACCCCAAGGTCGGCCCCTCGGCCCAGTCGGCCGAGAACAACTGGTTCGTGCCGACCGCGCCGGGCTGGCTGCAGGTCGAGAAGGCGAACATCCTGCAGAACGCCCTCCAGGACATCGCCCAGGGCAAGAAGACCGTCGAGGCGGCGGCGAAGGACATCGACGGCCAGATCGACGCCGTCATCAACAACGCCTGAGAAACGGACCCCAGCCCGCCGGCCCCCTCGGTACCGGAGGGGGCCGGCGGGCCCCGGCCGTGAGGGCCCCCGAGAACCCTGCCAGCGCCAGGCGTAGCCGAGGAGCACGTGATGAGTGCCGAGACATCCACCGTGGAGGTGCCGCCGCAGCGGCCCTCGTCGACCAGTACGGGAGCCGGCGCGGCCCGGCCGGTGAAGCGGGGCGGCCGCTTCTCGGGCCAGGCGGCGCCCTGGCTGCTGCTCGCCCCGACCCTGGTCGTGCTCGCCGTGGTCCTCGGCTACCCGCTGGTGCGGCTGGCCACCCTGTCCTTCCAGAAGTTCGGCCAGTCCCAGCTCTGGGGCTTCCAGCCCACCGAGTGGGTCGGCTTCCAGAACTTCACCACCGTGCTCGGCGACGGCACCTTCTGGGACGTGGTGCTGCGCACCATCCTGTTCGCCGCCGGCGCGGTGGTGTTCACGATGGTGCTCGGGATGGCGCTGGCGATGCTGCTGATGCGGGTCTCCGGCTGGGTGAAGACGCTCATCAACATCGCCCTGGTGGCGAGTTGGGCGATGCCGATCGTGGTCGCCGTGACCGTCTTCAAGTGGATGTTCGACACCGACTACGGTGTCGCCAACTGGCTGCTGAGCCGGATCCCCGGCGTCGACTTCGACCACCACAACTGGTTCATCGACTCCACCCAGGGCTTCACCATCATCATGGCGCTGGTGGTCTGGGGCGCCGTCCCGTTCGTCACGATCACCCTGCACGCCGGCCTCACCCAGGTGCCCAAGGAACTGGAGGAGGCCGCGCGGATGGACGGCGCGGGATCGGTCAAGGTCTTCCGCTACGTCACCCTGCCGGTGCTCAAGCCGATCATCGTCATGCTGGCCACCCTCTCGGTCATCTGGGACATGGGCGTCTTCCCCCAGGTCTTCCTGATGCGCGGCGGCCACCCCGAACCCGAGTACCAGCTGCTCACCACGTACTCGTACGACAAGGCGTTCGTGGTCAACGACTACTCCATGGGGTCGGCCATCGCCCTGCTCACCGTGCTGCTGCTGCTCGGCGTGATCGCCGTGTACATGCGGCAGATGCTGAAGATCGGAGAGGTCGAGTGACGACCGAAGCGAAGCGGCCGCGTCCCAAGGGCCGTGCGCTCTACAACCTGATCGGCCTGCTGGTCGCCGCGGTGATGGGCTTCCCGGTGTACTGGATGGTCAACACCGCGCTGAAGCCGGCCAAGGACTCCATCTCGCCCACGCCGAAGTTCCTGCCGTTCCCGCTGTCCCTGGAGAACTTCCACCGGGCGCTGCAGATCTCCGACTTCTGGGGCCCGGTCACCCGCAGCCTGATCATCGCGAGCTCCACCGTGGGCATCGGCCTGGTGGTCGGCCTGCTGGCCGCGCTGGCGATCTCGCGCTTCGCCTTCCGCGGCCGCAAGGTGGTCATCGTGGGCATCCTGACGGTCCAGATGGTGCCGCTGGTCGCGATGATCATCCCGGTCTTCCTGCTGCTCAACGACCTCGGTCAGTACAACAAGCTGACCGGCATCATCCTGACCTACCTGACCTTCGTGCTCCCGTTCACGGTGTGGACCCTGCGCGGTTTCATCGTGAACATCCCCAAGGAGCTGGAGGAGTCCGCGATGGTGGACGGCTGCACCCGCACGGGCGCCTTCATCCGGGTGGTCTTCCCGCTGCTCGCCCCCGGCCTGGTCGCCACCGCCATCTACGGCTTCATCCAGGCGTGGAACGAGTACCTGTACGCACTCCAGCTGCTCAGTCAGCAGAACACCACCGCCACCGTCTGGCTCGGCAACTTCACCACCACCCGCGGCACCGAGTACGCGCCGATGATGGCCGGTTCGACCATGATGGCCGTCCCCGTGGTGATCTTCTTCCTGCTGGTCCAGCGCCGTATCGCCTCCGGCCTGACGGCCGGCGCCGTGAAGGGGTGACACCCGGATGAGCATTCTCGTCCCCACCGTCGTGGACAGCGACCAGCTGCACCGCGACGCCCTGACGGTCCTGCAGCCCGGTTTCGTGGGCACCGTCCCGCCCGACTGGCTGCGCCGCCACCTGGCGGCCGGGCTCGGCTCGGTCGCGCTGTTCGGACGGAACGTCACCGATCCCGGACAGCTCGCCGCGCTCACCGCCGCGCTGCGCTCGGAGAACCCGGACGTGCTGGTCGCCATCGACGAGGAGGGCGGCGACGTCACCCGGCTGGAGGCCGGCTCCGGCTCCTCCTGGCCGGGCAACCTGGCCCTCGGCGCGATCGACGATCCCGCCCTGACCCGGGACGTCGCCCGTGAACTGGGCCGGGCGCTGGCCGCCTGCGGTGTCAACTACAACTGGGCGCCCTCGGCCGACGTCAACTCCAACCCGCGCAACCCGGTGATCGGGGTGCGCTCCTTCGGCGCCGACCCCGAGCTGTGCGCCCGGCACACCGCCGCCTGGGTCTCGGGCCTGCAGTCGGTCGGCGTGGCCGCCTGCGCCAAGCACTTCCCCGGCCACGGCGACACCGCCGTCGACTCCCACCTCGGCCTGCCCGTGGTGGACGTGGACGTGGACCTGCTGCGCTCGCGCGACCTGGTCCCGTTCATGGCCGCGATCGAGGCCGGCGCCAAGGCCGTGATGACCGCGCACATCATGATCCCGGCACTGGACCCGGCCCTGCCCGCCACCCTCAGCCGGGCCGTGCTCAGCGACCTGCTGCGCGGATCGCTGGGCTACCAGGGCCTGATCGTCACCGACGGCATCGAGATGGGCGCCATCGCCGACACCTACGGCACCGGCGAGGGCACCGTCCTCGCCCTGATCGCCGGGGCCGACGCGATCTGCGTCGGCGGCGGTCTGGCCGACGAGGAGACGGTGCTGCACCTGCGCGACGCCATCGTGGAAGCGGTCCGCGCCGGCCGGCTGGCCGAGGAGCGCCTGGCCGACGCGGCCGAGCGGGTCCGCGCCCTGGGCAGCTGGGCCCGGATCGAGGCCCAGGGCGAACTGGCCGAACCCGACCTGGCGATCGGCCTGCGGGCCGCCCGCCGGGCACTGCGGGTGGTCCGGGCGCCGGGCGCGCCCGTGGCACCGGTGACCGAGCGCCCGTACGTGGCCTCGTTCTCCCCGCAGGCCAACATCGCGGTGGGCGACGAGACCCCCTGGGGCGTGGCCGGCATGCTGGCGGCCCGCTTCCCCGGCACCCGTACCGCCCGGTTCGGCCCGGACGTCGAGCCGGGGGAGATGGCGGCCCGGGTGCTCTCCGAGGCGGCCGGCCGCCGGCTGGTCCTGGTGGTCCGCGACGCGCACCGGCACTCCTGGATGTCCGCGGCCCTGGAGCGGCTGGTGGCGGCCCGTCCGGACGCGCTGGTGGTCGAGATGGGCGTACCGCAGGCCGTCCCGGTCGGCGCGCTGCACATCTCCACCCACGGCGCGGCCCGGGTCTGCGGGCTGGCCGCCGTCGAGGTGCTGACGGGACAGGCCCTCTGACCTTCCGTCACGGCCCGGGGCCCGCCGGAGACCTCCTCCGGCGGGCCCCGGGCTTTTCCCCGCCCCGCCCGCCGCACTCCCTTAAGAGGGCCTCAGGGGCACCTTGAAGGGACCGTAGGTGATGCCCCGGCCACACGCCGCGCACAACTCACAACAGGTCTGCAACACAAGCCACTTCACGCCCGCTGATGCGTTGACGCCCGATGTGGTCTAGGCCAGGATCCAGGCCAGCTGGTCTGTACCACCGCGCAGACCTACCTGTTCCTCGGGAGGATTGCGTGAAGCGTCGGCTGCTGGCGGCGATCGGTGTCACGGGCCTGCTGGCCCAGCTCGCTGGCTGCGGCTCGGCCGGCTCGGCGAAGGCCGGGGCGGCGGCCACCGCCGACCCCGCGCGGGCCACCGGCACGGTCACCGTCTGGCTGATGCCCGAGGCCCGGAACAACTGGCCGGATCTGGTGCGGAGCGTCAACGACGAGTTCACCGCCAAGTACCCGAAGGTCAGTCTCAAGGTCGGCTACCAGACCTGGAAGGACAAGACCGGGAACCTGGACGCGGCGCTCGGCAGCGGCAACGCCCCCGACGTGGTCGAACTCGGCAACACCGAGACCATGAAGTACATCCTGGCCGGCGCGCTCGCCCCGGTGGACAAGGCCGGCTTCGACAACTCCGACTCCTGGATCCGGGGACTCGTCAACACCTGTACCTACCAGGACAAGCTGTTCTGCGTCCCGTACTACGCGGGTGCCCGGGTCGGTATCTACAACTCGGCGATGTTCCAGGAGGCCACCGGCAGCGCCGGCTTCCCCGGAACCGAGGACGGCCTGCGGAGCGCGCTCGACAGGATCCAGGCGAAGCACCGGGGCGACAAGGGCTTCTCCGCGCTCTACCTGCCGGGCCCGTACTGGTACGCCGCGATGTCCTACGTGTACGCGTACGGCGGCGCGATCGCCCGCTTCGACAACTCCGGCAACTGGCACGGCAGTCTGCACGACGCCAGGTCCCAGCAGGGGATCCAGCACTTCGTGGACCTGGTGCGGACGTACAACCACGGCGACCTGACCGTCGACGAGGCCGACCAGAGCGGCGTGCTGGCCAGGCAGAAGGCGGCCGTGCTCTACGGCAACGCCTGGGAGGCCGCCGCCGCGAGCGCCCCGGCCGCCGGCGACCCCAAGCTGGCCGGCAGCCTCAGGCAGGCCGTCATGCCGGGCCCGAACGGCAAGCCGCTGCCCTCCTTCATCGGCGGCTCGGACCTCGCGGTGACCGCCAAGTCCCCCTCGGCCAAGCTGGCCGAGGACTGGATCCGGATGTTCACCAGCACCAGGTCCGAGCAGATGCTGGCCGACAAGGACACCCTGCCGAACAACCTGGTCCAGCTGGAGCCGCTGAAGACCAAGGCCGCCACGGCCGCCGCCGCCAACGCGGTCCCGGACGCCTGGTTCACCCCGCCGGCCCCCGGCTGGGCCGCCGTCGAGAAGCAGAACGTGCTGGTCCGCATGCTGGACGGCATCCTGGGCGGCAAGTCGGTGGACGCCGCCACCAGGGAGGCGGACGCGGCGATCGACAACCTGATCAACAAGCCGGCCTGACGTCCGGCGCCCGCGTACCGGAGTGTGCTCCGGACGGGCTCTCACCGTAGGATCGGCGCAGGAATCATTCGCAGCGAGTGTGCGGACTCGCCGCCGTAAAGAGGTCCCCGTCAGGCATTCGTCCGCCGGGGTTCAACCATCTCATCGGAGGCACATCCAGATGTCCGACCCGCAGACCACTTCCGTCCCCGGCCGGATCATGGCGGCGGAGATGGCCGAGCAGCCGGCCGTCCTGCAGCGCATCCTCGACGAGGGCGCACCGAGGATCCGCGAGATCGCGGCCCAGATCGCCGCCCGCAACCCGCGCTTCGTCCTGCTGACCGCGCGCGGCACGTCCGACAACGCGGCGCTGTACGCGAAGTACCTGATCGAGGTGGTGCTGGGGAAGCCCGCCGGCCTCACCTCGATGTCCACCACCACGGCGTACGGCGCCAAGCCGGACCTCACCGACGTGCTCGTGATCACCGTCAGCCAGTCCGGCGGTTCGCCCGACCTGGTGGCCTCCACCAAGGCCGCCCGCGAGGCCGGTGCCATCACCCTGGCGGTCACCAACAACGCCGCGTCGCCGCTGGCCGAGGTCTCCGAGTTCCACATCGACGTGCTGGCGGGCCCGGAGAAGGCGCTGCCGGCCACCAAGACCTACACCGCCGAGCTGCTCGCCCTCTACCTGCTGGTCGAGGGCCTGCGCGGGGGCGACGGCTCGGCGGCCAGGGTGCTGCCCGAGCTGGCCGCCCGGATCCTGGCCCGCCGGGACGAGGTCAGGAAGCTGGCCGAGCGCTACCGCTTCGCCCAGCGCCTGGTGATCACCTCGCGCGGCTACGGCTACCCGACCGCCCGTGAGGCGGCGCTGAAGCTGATGGAGACCACCTACATCCCGGCCTCCCCGTTCTCCGGTGCCGACCTGCTGCACGGCCCGCTGGCCATGGTGGACAACGTCTCCCCGGTCATCGCGATCGTGCCGGACGGCAAGGGCGGGGAGGCGCTGCAGCCGGTCCTCGACCGCCTGCGCGGTCGGGGCGCCGACCTGGTGGTCGTCGGCCAGCAGGAACAGGTGGACGCCGCCTCCGCGGGCTTCGTGCTCCCGGCCGGGGTCCCCGAGGAGGTCCAGCCGATCCTGGAGATCCTCCCGCTCCAGCAGCTCGCCTACGAGGTCACCATCGCCCGCGGTCAGGACCCGGACGCCCCCCGCTCCCTCGCCAAGGTCACCGAGACCCGCTGACCGGCGGATCCGCTGACGCGCAAGCCCCCGGCCGTCGACGGCCGGGGGCTTGCGCATGGCAGGGCGGGCATCGGGGTGCGGGTGGCCTCAGGGGGGCCCTTCAGGGGTGCGAGGAGCCGCCCGAGGGGCAGAATCTCGGCCGCGCGCCTCAGGAGCAGTGGCACCGCCGGCGGACTGTGGTGAGGGCCCGGCTCACCCCGCAGGAGGCGGAAAAGCACTACGGGCCACGGCGCCGACACGGGACCCTCAACCCGTGCGGCACCGCAGCCCGGAGCTGTCGTCGGGCGCCTCGACCGACCGATGGCTGTGCGGGGCCCTCGGGTGGTCGGCGACCGACCGAGGAGCTGCCTCGCGCGGTCAGGGCAGTTGCGCGGCGGGCCGCTCCTTGGTGCTCTTTCATTGTGGACTAGACCAATTCCGTTGTCCAGGGCGATTCGCAAATTGGTCTGGACAACTTGTCGGCGAACCCGGAACGAACCCGCGGTGAAACCCCGGGCGGCCCTCGCACCCCGGCCCGGCCGGGAGTGGTCGCCCGCCCCGCCCGCGCCGCCTCCGGTTACGCTCGCAATGTGCCCTCGCTGAACGAACTCGTCCGCCGCCACACCACGCTGACCGGTGCCGATGTGGAGTGGCTCCACATGCTGGTCTCGGAGTGGCAGCTGCTCTCCGACCTCTCCTTCGCCGACCTGGTGCTCTGGATCCCCACCTGGGACGGCATCCGGTACGTCTCGGTCGCCCAGATGCGCCCCAACACCGGCCCCACCTCGTACCAGGACGACATGGTCGGGCACCTGGTGCCGCGCGGCCGCCGCCCGCTCCTGGACGCCGCCTTCGACGAGGGACGGATCGTCCGCGAGGGCGACCCGGAGTGGCGCGAGGAGGTCCCGGTCCGCGTCGAGTCGATCCCGGTCCGGCGCGAGGGCCGGGTGCTCGGGGTGATCGCCCGCAACACCAACCTGCTGACCGTGCGCACCCCCAGCCGGCTGGAGCTCACCTATCTGCAGAGCGCTTCCGACCTGGCCCAGATGATCGCCGCAGGAACGTTTCCCTACCCCGCCGAGCAGACCGACATGGACGCCGCACCCCGGGTCGGCGACGGCCTGATCAGGCTGGACTCCGAGGGTGTCGTCACCTACGCCAGCCCCAACGCGCTCTCCGCCTACCACCGGCTCGGCCTCACCTCCGACCTGGTCGGAAGTCATCTCGGCGCCTCCACGGCCGAGTTGGTGCCGCCGTCGCGCGGTGCGGTGCACGAGGCGCTGGTGAAACTGGCCAGCGGCTGGGCCCCCCGGCAGACCGAGGTCGAGGCCCAGGGGGGAGTGGTCACCCTGCGGGCCATCCCGCTCAAGCCGAAGGGCACGCTCACCGGCTCGCTGGTGCTCTGCCGGGACGTCACCGAGCTGCGCCGCCGCGACCGGGAGCTGATGACCAAGGACGCCACCATCCGGGAGATCCACCACCGGGTGAAGAACAACCTGCAGACGGTGGCCGCCCTGCTGCGCCTCCAGTCCCGCCGGATGGACTCCGAGGCCGGGCGGGCCGCGCTGGACGAGGCCGTCCGCCGGGTGGGCTCGATCGCCATCGTGCACGAGACGCTCTCGCAGGCCCTGGACGAGAAGGTGGCCTTCGACGAGATCGCCGACCGGGTGCTGACCATGGTCAAGGAGCTGTCCCAGGACGGCAGCGTGGTGACCAGGCGCACCGGCAGCTTCGGCATCCTGCCGGCCGAGGTCGCCACCCCGCTGGCGATGGTCCTCACCGAGCTGCTGCAGAACGCGCTGGAGCACGCCTTCGGCACCAAGGCCGAGGGGAGCCTGGAGGTCAGCGCACTGCGCGGCCGGGCCCCGGCGAGCGGCAAGGGCTGGTCGGACAGCTGGAACACCGACGGCCGGCCCGCCGAGTACCTGCTGATCACCGTGCAGGACGACGGCAAGGGCATGCCCGAGGGCTTCGACCCCCAGCAGGCCGGCAACCTCGGTCTGCAGATCGTCCGTACCCTCTGCACCAACGAACTGGGCGGCAGTTTCGACATGGTCGACGCACCGGGCGGCGGCACCAAGGTGATCCTGGAGATCCCCGTCCCGTAACCGCCCTGGCGCGCCCCTCGCGAGCCGGGGGGCGCGCCGGGCCGGAGCGTCCGGAAGCGGGTGAGGGGCGGCAGCACACCAACGAGGCCCTGTCGACCGGGGGGGGGTGGGTCGACAGGGCCTCTCAACCCGTTCCGGCCGTCGGGGGGAGTCGGCCGGAACGGGGGCTCTTTGGTGGTGCGACGCCGGGCCGTGTGTTGCACACGGTGAGCGCCTCAGGTCCACAGTATTGCTCTAAGTGAGCAGTAGCAAGTGTCCTGGCCGCTCGGCGTGGTCCGGACCTCGTTGAGGCGTGGCCCGTCCTGCGGAAGGCTCTGCCGATGGCGCGACCGAAGTCGTGTTCGCGGCGGCTGAGCCCTTGATCATGGGTTGATCAGGTAGAGCTGATGGTGCGTCAGGCGGTGCGGGCGCGGTTGCGGGCGGCGCGGCGCTTCATCGCACGACGCTCGTCCTCGCTCATGCCGCCCCAGACGCCGGCGTCCTGGCCGGTCTCCAGCGCCCACTGCAGGCACTGCTCCATGACGGGACAGCGGCGGCACACGGCCTTGGCTTCCTCGATCTGCAGCAGAGCAGGACCGGTGTTCCCGATCGGGAAGAAGAGCTCCGGGTCCTCTTCGCGGCAGACAGCGCGGTGGCGCCAGTCCATGTCCAACTCCTCCGGTCGGTGGGTGGGTGACCCGTCCGACTCACTCGTGGCTTGTGAATGTGAACGCTTTCACGAATCCCACAACAGCAAAAGAGACCAAGGGCCCGCCCGGGCCTGGGTGGTCTGTGCTGAGGTGGGGTTCGGGCGGATCAAGGGAGCCGCCGCCTGCGACGCCCGTCCCGCGGGGTCGCTGGGACGTGTCCCGATCGCCATGTAGAGGTTCGCAAACCTCGGGCCGGGATACAACCCCCTTCGGGTAGGAATTTTTGATTCTTCGGTGTCGCCTAGCTCACAGCCCGTACTTCTATGGGGTGAAGGGGGCTTGTGCGTTCGAGAAGAAGGAGGAAACCGCCTTCTGGTCACACAATCACACGCAGTGCCCGCCGAACGCCTGTGAAACTGACGCGACTCCTGTCTCCAAGGTGGTCCCCATCGACCTGAAATGGGACCGGTTCCTGTGAAACCAAGGTGAAGTGTCTGACGTCGTGGTAGGAGACAACGTGCTTTCCGTGTGGGCCGACCGGCTTCGCGGAGCCAATAGCAGGAGTGTGCGAACGCAGAATCTGACGGACCGTTCGAGCCGTGCCGAACGCCGTCATTCGAGTGATGCCGAAGACATCAAGATCGGTATCGAAGGAAGCGGAGGGCGAGGGAACCACCGGGCGATTACCCAGAAAAGTCCATGGCGAGGTGTTGGACACTATCGCCATCACCAACCCCGGCACCGCTTCCTGGCCATTGATCTCCAGGTTGATCGGGCCTTTTCGGCGATGCTCACGCTCAGTGATGTAGTGCCGGAGCGCCTGGTTGACGTACAGCGCGTGTGTGGACCGGCGGCCCGACCTGCGCTGCTCCTCGACCCGGCCGACCACGCCGGCGTCGAAGCCGAGACCCGCGGTGAAGGTGAACCAGCGGTCCGGCAGGCCCTCGGTCATCGCCTTGCCCAGGCCGATCGCCCGCTCCCGCCCGTGCTCCACCGCGTCCAGCAGTGCGCCGGTCGCCTCCACCGGGTCGTTCGGCAGCCCCAGCGCGCGGGCGAAGACATTGGTGCTGCCCCCGGGGACCACCGCGAGGCGCGGCAGCCGGTCGGACGGGCCGTGCGCCAGCAGACCGTTCACCACCTCGTTGACGGTGCCGTCGCCGCCGAGCGCCACCACCAGGTCCACCCCGTCCTCGACGGCCGCCCGGCGGGCCAGGTCCCGGGCGTGGCCCCGGTACCCGGTCTCCGCGACTTCCAGCTTCAGATCGCTGCGCAGTGCGTGGATCAGTACGTCACGGGTGCGTCCACTGGTGGTGGTGGCCTTGGGGTTCACGACCAGGAGTGCGCGCATGTCGATCAGCCTACGGGGCCGTACGGATAAGGTGCCGGTTACCCTGCTGGAGTGACCGCAGAAACTACGCAGGCTCCGGGTGGGCCGACCCCGGGCAGACCGGCCCCGCTGCTCCGGGGCGCCGCCATCACCGCGCTCGAAGGGGCCGTCCTGGCCGGCTGGGGCATCTACGACATGGTCTCGGGGCTGCTCGGCGACTCGGCGGCGCTCGGCCGCAGCGAGTTCGGCGGAGTGATCCTGCTGGTGATGGGCCTGCTGCCGCTGGCGGCCGCGCGCGCCCTGCTCAGGCTCCAGCGCTGGGGCCGCAGCCCGGCCGTGCTGACCAACACCATCTGCCTGCCGGTCGCGTACTACATGTGGCAGGGCGACGGCCTGGCGCCCGCGCTGGCGGTCGTGGTGGGCGCCCTGGGCGTGTACGGCGTGGTCAGCCTGCTCAACCCCCGTGCCACCGAGGCCCTTTACGGTCCGCGGACCGACTGAGCGGGCCGCCCGGGCGGGTCGGAACGCGTACGGCCGGAGAGCTGGGCTCTCCGGCCGTACGCGTGTGCCGTGCCAGGTGTCACTCCTCGACCAGCAGCTTCTCCCGCAGCTGCGCCAAGGTCCGGGCCAGCAGCCGGGAGACGTGCATCTGCGAGATGCCCACCTCGGCGGCGATCTGGGACTGCGTCATGTTCCGGAAGAACCGGAGCACCAGGATCTTCTGTTCGCGCGGCGGGAGTTGGGCGAGCAGCGGCTTGAGCGACTCGCGGTACTCGACGCCCTCCAGGGCCTCGTCGGTCGCCCCCAGGGTGTCCGCCACGGCCGGCGACTCGTCGTCGCTGTCCGGGACGTCCAGCGAGAGCGTGGAGTACGCGTTGGCGGACTCCAGGCCCTCCAGCACGTCCTCCTCGGAGATGCCGAGGTGCTCGGCCAGCTCGTGCACCGTGGGGGAGCGGCCGTGCCGCTGGGAGAGCTCGCTGGTGGCGGTGGTGAGCGAGAGCCGCAGCTCCTGCAGCCGGCGCGGCACCCGCACCGCCCAGCCCTTGTCGCGGAAGTGCCGCTTGATCTCGCCGACGATGGTCGGGGTGGCGTAGGTGGAGAACTCCACCCCGCGCTCGTGGTCGAAGCGGTCCACCGACTTGATCAGGCCGATGGTGGCGACCTGGGTGAGGTCGTCCAGCGGCTCGCCGCGGTTGCGGAAGCGCCGGGCCAGGTGCTCCACCAGCGGGATGTGCATCCGTACCAGCTGGTTGCGCAGCTCGACCCGCTCCGGGGACCCCTCGGGCAGCGCGGCCAGCCGGACGAAGAGCGCCCGGGCGGCCTCCCGGTCGGGCGCGCCGGACCGGTGCCGGTCCTGCGCGGGCACCGCGCTGCGGACCGCCTCGGCGGCGGCCCTCAGCTCCTCGGCCGTGAGCTCCTCGGCGAGCTCGTCCTCGGCTCCGAACCCGTCCCGGTCACGGCCTTCGTCCCGGGCGCGGTCCGGCTGCTGGGCGTCCGGCTGCTGGTCCGGTGTCGGGTCGGTCGGCTGGCTCATCCGATGGGTGTCCTTCGGGTGCACGTCGGCCGCCGCGGTTCGGTCTTCCACGGCGTTTCGGGAGTGGTACGGGGCGGCGTCGCTCGCCTGGGGCGGCACGGCCACGTCGGCGGTGGCGGCCGGGCTGCCGGCCACACCTGTGCGGTCCAGATCACTCACGGCGATCACCCGTTCCGTTCCGGGAGCACTTCACATTGGTTGTACCGCACTGCGGTACGGGGGAGCCGTACGCGCGGGGAAACGCGCGTACGGCTTCACGGCCGGTTCTCGCCCGCCCGGCACGCCTCGGCGCGCCCTGCGGGCCCGCTCTCACACCGGGGCGGGCGTTCCGCCGCGCTTCTTGTGCAGGCTGATCGACACCGTGTTGTCCGGGCCGACCGAGGAGTCCACCTCGCCTGCGAGCGCGGAGAGCACCGTCCAGGCGAAGGTGTCCCGCTCGGGGGCCTTGCCGTCGGTGGTCGGCGCGGCGACGGTGACCCTGAGCGAGTCCCCGACCAACCGGAACTCGCAGCTCAGGATCGAGCCCGGCACCGCCTGCTGGAGCAGGATGGCGCAGGCCTCGTCCACCGCGATCCGGAGATCCTCGATCTCGTCCAGGGTGAAGTCCAGCCGGGCCGCGAGTCCGGCGGTGGCCGTTCGCAGCACCGAGAGGTAGGCCCCGGCTGCGGGCAGCCGGACCTCCACGAAGTCCTTCACTCCGGGCTCGCCGTCGATCTGGGACACCCTCACCTCCTGGGTGACGCGCGGTGCTTGCGGCACTGCGGCCGCGGCACTTCCTGTTGCTTGGCTCAACTGCTTCGCCCCAACTGTCCAGAGGGGTGGTGCGGTACGTACCGGTCATACCCACCCGGGAGAGGCCGGAACGCCGCGCATCCGCCCGAGACGTTACCGCGAGAGGCGCCCCGGTGTCGCGATCCGGCCCCGCCGTCACGGGAACGAGCGAAACGGACGGGATCAGCCGCCCAGTTCCGCGAGGGCCTCGTCGGTCAACCGGAAGACCGTCCACTCGTCCATGGGGACGGCCCCCAGTGACTTGTAGAACCCGATCGAGGGCTCGTTCCAGTCAAGCACGGACCACTCCAGACGGGAGTACCCGCGAGCCACGCAGATCCGCGCCAGCTCGGTCAGCAGCGCCTTGCCGTGGCCGCCGCCGCGCGCGCTCGGGCGGACGTAGAGGTCCTCCAGGTAGATGCCGTGGGTGCCGCGCCAGGTGGAGAAGTTGCGGAACCACAGCGCGAAGCCGACCGGTTCGCCACCGGCGTCGTCCTCGGCGATCAGACCGAAGACGGCGGGGTGCTCCCCGAACAGGGCGTCGCGCAGCTGTTCCTCGGTGGCCTGCGCCTCGTGCGGGGCCTTCTCGTACTCGGCCAGCTCGCGGATCATGGCGTGGATGACGGGGACGTCGCTGAGTCGCGCGGTGCGGATCATACGGCGAGGGTACTCGCGGACCCACCGCTGCCGGGAGGCCGTTTTTCGCGGCCCCGGACGCCCGAGGGCCCGGCCGCGGAGGTCGCGGCCGGGCCCCCGTGGGTGCCGGTGGTGATCAGGCGGCCTTCTTGGTCTCCCAGAAGATGCCGTCGATCTCGGCGATCAGGTCGAGCAGCGCCTGGCCGGTGGCCGGGTCGGTGGACGCCTTGGTGGCCGAGGCGGCCTTGCCGGCGCGGTTGAACAGGTCGTGCAGCTGCGGGTACTTCTCGAAGTGCGGGGCCTTGAAGTAGTCCGTGTGCAGCACGGAGAGGTGGTGCTTGACCAGCTCGGCGCGCTCCTCCTTGATGACCAGGGCGCGGGTGCGGAACTGCGGGTCCTCGTTGGCCTGGTACTTCTCCTGAGTCGCCTTCACCGACTCGGCCTCGATGCGCGCCTGGGCGGGGTCGTAGACGCCGCAGGGCAGGTCGCAGTGGGCGTGCGCGGTGGCGCGCGGTGCAAACAGACGAGAGAACATGGGAGTCCTTCCTTAGATCGTCTTCCCGCGCCTGAGATTACCTCTCCGCCCGGCCTGTTACGCCGCTGGGCCGGGGGCCTAGGGCAAAAGAAGGAGGCTCAACCGGTCGAATCCGGACGAGTGTCGAGCCCCGGAAGAAGCTGGGGGATGCTGAGTGCCGGACACTTCGGAGCGGAGAGGGAGCGGATGACTGGCAGCCGGGCGGAGACGGGCCGGGTGGAAGGGCGTGCCGGGGCGGGCGGCGGCCTGCTGCCGTTCGGGATGATCGACGTGGCCGGTCCTTCGATGCGCCCCACCCTGCTGGAGGGTGACCAGGTGGTGGTCCGCTACGGCGCGCGGATCCGCCCGGGCGCCGTGGTGCTGTTCCGGCACCCGCTGCGGCAGGACCTGCTGGTGGTCAAGCGCGCGGCCGGACGGCGCCGGGGCGGCTGGTGGCTGCTGTCCGACAATCCGCTGGTGCTGACCGACAGCCGGGAGTACGGCGCGGTGCCGGACGAGCTGGTGCTCGGGCGGGTGCTGCTGCGGCTGCGTCCGCGCCCGGCCTGGCTGGCCCCGGCGCCCTTGCTGGAGCGGGCCCTGACGTACGGTCCGCTGGCCCGTTGGGGTGCTCTGGCGGACCGCCTCGGGGTCCACCGTCCCGTCAGTTTCGAGCTGTGACGGCCTGCGCGGCCCGCTGGGCCTCCTCGCGCTTGCGGGCCCGGTAGGCGGCGACGTTGGCGCGGGTGGCGCAGCGGTCGGAGCAGTAGCGGCGGGAGCGGTTGGTCGAGGTGTCCAGGTAGGCGTTGCGGCAGGGGGCGGCCTGGCAGAGGCCCAGCCGGTCGACGCCCAGCTCGGTGAGGTGGATGGCCAGGCCCATGCAGGCGACGGCGGTGAAGTTGGCGGCGGCGGTGGGCGCGTTGTCGGCCAGGTGCAGGTGCCAGAGCGGCCGGCCGTCCGGGTTGAGGTCGTCGTGGCCGGAGATCAGCGGGCTGACCGGGTACTCGACCAGCAGGCTGTTCAGCAGGTCCACCGCCCTGACCTGGTCGCCCTCGGCCGCGGACTCGAAGACCCCGCGCAGCCGGACCCGGACCGCGCGCAGGCGCGGCAGGTCGCTCTCGTCGGCGAGCGCGGAGGCCCGCGAGGGCGTACCGAACAGCGCGCGTACGGCGTCCACGGAGGTGAGCGTGTCGGTGCCGCGGCCGGGCTCCTCGCTGTTCACCAGCCGGACGGCATAGTCGGCGTACGAGGCGAGCTCCACGGTGGTCCTTCCAGGGCCGGTAACGGGCGATCTGGATCAAGGGTATTACCTGGCGCGGGAACGCGTAGGCGCCCGGCGGAAACTTTCCGCCGGGCGCCGTGCGACGGGGTTCAGAGCACCTTGGAGAGGAAGGCCCTGGTGCGCTCGTGCTGGGGGTCGGTGAGGACGTCGCGCGGGTGGCCGGACTCGACCACCACGCCGCCGTCCATGAACACCAGTGCGTCGCCGACCTCGCGGGCGAAGCCCATCTCGTGGGTGACCACGATCATCGTCATGCCCTCCTCGGCGAGGCCGCGCATGACGTCCAGGACGTCGCCGACCAGCTCGGGGTCGAGCGCCGAGGTGGGCTCGTCGAAGAGCATCAGCTTGGGCCTCATGGCCAGCGCGCGGGCGATCGCGACGCGCTGCTGCTGGCCGCCGGAGAGCTGGGTGGGGTAGTTCCCGGCCTTGTCGGCCAGGCCGACCCGCTCCAGCAGGACCATCGCGCGTTCCCTGGCCTCGGCCTTGCTCTCCTTCTTGACCTGCACCGGGGCCTCGATGATGTTCTCGAGGGCCGTCATGTGCGGGAACAGGTTGAACCGCTGGAAGACCATGCCGATGTCACGGCGCTTGAGCGCGACCTCGCGGTCCCCCAGCTCATGGAGCCTGCCGTTCTTCATCTTGTAGCCGACCAGTTCGCCGTCGACGGAGAGGAAGCCGGCGTTGATCTTTTCCAGGTGGTTGATGCACCGCAGGAAGGTCGACTTGCCGGAGCCGGAGGGTCCGATCAGGCAGAACACCTCGCCCTGCTTGACCTCCAGGTCGATGCCCTTGAGCACCTCCACCGTCCCGTAGGACTTGTGCACGCCCTCGGCCTTGACCATCGGCTCGCCGGAGGTGTGGGCCTTCACCAGGTCGGTCATGCGTGACCACCTCCCTCAAGCCCGGGAACGACGTCGCCCCTGGCGGGCGGGACCGGCTTCCCGGCGAACAGGCCGCGCATCCGCTGCAGCGGGGTGGGCGGGAGCGTCCGGTTGGCACCGCGGGCGTAGTGCCGCTCGATGTAGTACTGGCCGACGGTCAGGACGGAGGTGAGCAGGAGGTACCAGACGCTCACCGCGATCAGGACCGGGATGGTCTGGAAGGTCCGCGAGAAGATGTTGTGACCCGCCTGGTAGAGCTCCTCGAGGGCGATGACGCTCGCCAGCGAGGAGGTCTTCAGCATCGAGATGGTCTCGTTGCCGGTCGGCGGGATGATCACTCGCATGGCCTGCGGCAGCACGATCCGGCGCAGGGTCGCGGCGCGGCTCATGCCGAGGGCGTGCGCCGCCTCGGTCTGGCCCTCGTCCACCGATTGGAGGCCGCCGCGCACGATCTCGGCCATGTAGGCGGCCTCGTTCAGGCCGAGGCCCAGCAGTGCCGCGACGAAGACGGGGATCAGCTTGTTGGTCGAGCCGGAGACGAATTCCGGGCCGAACGGGATGCCGATCGAGAGGTTGGCCCAGATCGCGCCCAGGAAGTTCCAGAACACCAGCTGGACCAGGACCGGGGTGCCGCGGAAGACCCAGATGTAGCACCAGGCCGTGCCCGACAGCAGCGGGTTGGGGGACAGCCGCATGACCGCGAGGATGATCCCGCCGATCACGCCCATCACCATGGCGAGGGCGGTCAGTTCCAGGGTGACGCCGAGACCGTGCATGATCTGCGCGTCGAAGAGGGTGTTGCCGACGACGTCCCACTGGAAGGCGGGGTTGAGGATCAGGGCGTGGAGCAGCATCGCCGCGAGCACGGCGATGACGAGGGCTCCCGCCCAGCGTCCGGGGTGGCGTACCGGGACGGCCTTGATGATCTCGGGCCGTCCCGGCTTCACCTCCCTCTGATCGGAAGGGTTCACGTTGAGTCGCCTCGGGGTTCGGTCCGGCGGTGGTCAGCTCTTGGCGGCGTTGATCTCGGCCTTGTCGATCGCCCCGGCCTCGACGCCCCACCGCTGCAGGATCTGCTTGTAGGTGCCGTCGTCCATCAGCGACTGGATGGCGCCCTGGACCGCCTTGGTCAGCGGGGAGCCCTTGGCCAGCGCGACGCCGTACGGGGCGCTGTCACGGGTGGTGCCGAGCTTCTCCAGCTGGCCGTTGGTCTGCTTGATCGCGTAGTCGACGACCTGGGAGTCGGCGCTCATGACCTGGTCGCGCCCGGCCACCAGGGCCTGGGTGACGTCCGTCTGCAGGTCGAACTTGTCGCCGTCGTTGGGGATGGCCGGCTTGCCGGCCTTGGCACAGGCGGGGTTGAGGTTGCCCTTGATGTCGTCGACCTCGGTGGTGCCGGTCTGGACGGCGACCTTCTTGCCGCAGAGGTCGGCGGGGTCGATCTTGTCCGGGTTGCCCTTCTTCACCGCGAACGCGATGCCCGAGGTGAAGTAGCTGACCATGTCGAGGGTCTGCTCGCGCTCCTTGGTGTCGGTGAAGGAGCTCATGCCGAGCTGGTACTTCTTCGCGTCGATGCCCGGGATGATCGAGGTGAAGTCGGCGTTCTGCACGTCGGCGGTCAGACCGAGCTTCTGCGCGATGGCGTTGGCCAGGTCGACGTCCATGCCGACGATGTTGCCCTTGTCGTCCTTGAACTCGTCCGGCGCGTAGGAGGCGTCGGCCGCGACCACCAGCTTGCCGGCCGCCTTGACGTCGGCGGGTACGAGCGAGGCCAGTGCCGGGTCGGCGGTGACCGCCTTGACGCTGGCACTCGGGTTGGCCGCGCCTGCGCCGGAGGAGGAACCGCCGCTACTGCCACTGCTGCTGCAGGCGGTCAGCGCGAGGGTGGCGGTGGCGAGGACGGCGCCGGCCGCCAGGAGACGGGAACGCGGGGTGCGGGCGGTCATGGGGGAACTCCTCCTGTGGGAGAGGTCGGGTGGAGGTCGTGCCGGTGTCCTTTGTTCGCCACCCTCCGCCGAGGTGGGCGATCTGGTCGCGCGGGCTCGACGAGCCGGCACTCCCCAGCCGTCGACCAGGGGTGGTACCCCCACCCGACCGGCGGGCCGAAGGAGGCGGTTTCGATCCGAGTTGGGGGGAATCCTGCCACCCGGTGCCGGTGAGCGGGCCGATATTCAGATCAAAATCGGATAACGAGGGCTCGGCGTGTCCGTTATCCGGACGGATGCAGTACATCTGTCACGTTATGTATAGATATGCAGGCATGGCGGCGGTAGGCGGCGCGGGCCGCGGTGAATCCCGAAATGACTGACCAACCGTCAGAAGCCGCCGTTGATGACCGAGTTCTGGGCAGCGCCGGCCGAGACGTTCCACTTGGCGAGGATCTTGTCGTACGCGCCACTGCGGATCGCCCGGTCCAGCGCCTTGGCGACCAGGTCCCGCAGCGCGGTGTCGGACTTCCGCAGCGCGATGCCGTACGGGCCGGGCTGGAGCTGCGGGCCGGCGAGCTGGAACTTGTCGGAGGCGGTCTTCGAGGCGTAGGCGGCGACCGGGAAGTCGTTCAGGTCGGCCACGGCCTTGCCCGAGGCGAGCTCGGCCATCGCCTGGTCGTCGGTGTCCAGCTGGTGCACGGTCAGCGGCTTCTTCAGCCTGTCGCAGGAGGCGGTCTGCCGTTCGGCGATGGCGGCCTGGGTGGTGCCGCGCTGGAGTGCGACGGTGTGGCCGCACAGATCGTCGAGGTTCCTGATGTTCTTCGGATTGCCCTTCTGCACCAGGATCGACGTCCCGGCGATGAAGTAGTCGACGAAGTCCACCCCGGGGCCGGTCTTCTTGCCGCGGTCGTCGGTGCCGTCCTGGCGCTGGCGGTCGTCGCTCAGGGCGGACATCGCGACATCGATGTCCTTGGCCTGCAGGGCGGGCAGCAGTTTGTCGAACGCGGTGTCCACGAACTGGACCCGAAGCCCGAGTTCCTTGCCGATCTCCTCGGCGATGTCCGGGTCGAGCCCGGTCGCCTCGCCGTTCTGGCCCTTGAACTCCACCGGCGCGTAGTTGAGGTCCGAGCCGATCTTCAGCACCCCGGTGGACTTCACGGCCTCGGGCAGCCTGCCGTGCAGGTCCTCGCCGCCCGCGCTCCCGGAGGAGGAGCCGCTGCCGCAGGCGGTGAGCAGCAGTGTCCCGGCCACCAGGGCCACCCCGGCCCGCCCGGCGCGGTTCGCGGTCAGTGGCGACGTTCGGTGCATGGTGGGCTCCTCCGGGTGGGCGAAAGGTGCTGGGCCGCCGGGCGCGCGCGGGCCGGGTGCCGCGGCCTGGGTGGAGCCCCGGCCCTGGGATGCCCGGTGGCCGAAAGTCGGATCCTCCCATCCCGGTCTGCCGGACGGATCGGCGGGTGTGTCAGAATCTGACATCGGGTGACCCCCGAACAGGACTCGGACC
Source organism: Kitasatospora sp. HPM-01-4 (assembly GCF_051374625.1). Taxonomy (NCBI): domain Bacteria; kingdom Bacillati; phylum Actinomycetota; class Actinomycetes; order Kitasatosporales; family Streptomycetaceae; genus Kitasatospora; species Kitasatospora sp. HPM-01-4. Next base: position 5,400,951 of record NZ_JBPQGP010000005.1, read on the forward strand.
GCCGGGCCCTCTCCGTCGATAGGGCGGGGGAGGACTCGGGGCGCGCAGGACCGGAAGTCGACGACGCCGACTCTGGATCCGTAACGCCGGCTTCCCCCTTGTGTCTGGTTCACTCCTGCGAGTGCGCTTGCCTCGTCGTCGTTGCCGCCGCCGGTCGTACGGTTCTTCCGAACCCCCGGTCGTCAAGTGGTGATCTAGTGATGACGAGTGCGTGAAGAGGACAAAAAGGCATAGATCTGGCGCCTTGGTCCGACCTAGTCTCGATGTCCGGCCATGGCCGGGCGACGCTCTGACAGAGCGGAAGCACAGCGCAGAAAAACCCATACCCTCATCCGAGGGCGCGCCCGACGGCTGCGTCCCGACCCGGCTCCGGGTACGCCTCGCGTACCCGGCTTCCCGCTTCCCCGGTTCCGGGACGCGGACCGGGCCGACCGGCCGTCGGCCGAGCACCCTCGCTGATCATGACAAAGAGGTCATTGTGGCAGCGGAGATCATCCACCCGAACACCCAGGACACCGACGACCCGGTCGACGCGGTCTTCGCGCTGCACCGCGGCGGCAAGATGGAGGTGCGGGCCACCGTCCCGGTGCGCGACGCGGACGATCTGTCCCTCGCCTACACACCTGGCGTGGCCCGGGTCTGCACGGCCATCGCCGAGCAGCCCGAGCTGGTCAACGACTACACCTGGAAGTCGAACACGGTCGCGGTGGTCACCGACGGCACCGCCGTGCTGGGCCTCGGGGACATCGGTCCGGAGGCATCGCTGCCCGTGATGGAGGGCAAGGCGATCCTCTTCAAGCAGTTCGGCGGCGTGGACGCGGTCCCGATCGCGCTGGCCTGCACCGCGGTCGACGAGATCGTGGAGACCGTGGTCCGGCTCGCCCCGTCCTTCGGCGGCGTCAACCTGGAGGACATCTCCGCCCCGCGCTGCTTCGAGATCGAGCGCAGGCTCCAGGACGCCCTGGACATCCCGGTCTTCCACGACGACCAGCACGGCACCGCGATCGTCACCACCGCCGCGCTGTGGAATGCCGCCAAGGTGACCGGCCGTGAGATCGGCGACCTGCGTGCCGTCATCTCCGGTGCGGGGGCGGCCGGTATCGCGATCGCCAAGATGCTGGTCGCGGCCGGCATCGGCGACGTGGCGGTCTGCGACCGGCGCGGTGTGGTGTACCAGGGCCGGGAGGACCTCACCGACGTCAAGGCGGAGATCGCCGCCGGGACCAACAAGGCCGGGCTCAAGGGCACCCTGGCCGAGGCGCTCGCGGGCGCGGACGTCTTCATCGGCGTCTCCGGCGGCACCGTGCCCGAGGACGTGGTCGCCACCATGGCCGAGGGCTGCTTCATCTTCGCGATGGCCAACCCCGACCCGGAGATCCACCCCGAGGTCGCGCACCGGTACGCGGCCGTGGTGGCCACCGGGCGCAGCGACTTCCCGAACCAGATCAACAACGTGCTGGCCTTCCCCGGGATCTTCGCGGGCGCCCTCCAGGTCCGGGCCCGCCGGATCACCGAGGGCATGAAGCTGGCCGCCGCCAAGGCGCTGGCCGCCGTCGTCGCCGACGAGCTGACGCCGCAGAAGGTCATCCCCTCGCCGTTCGACGAGCGGGTCGCCCCGGCGGTCTCCAAGGCCGTGGCCGAGGCCGCCCGCGCCGAGGGCGTCGCCCGGAGGTAACCGCCCGAGGACGTGAGCCAGGGGCGGGGAGGAGAGCCGTACGGGCGCGTGGAGGCACGGCCGGGGCGCGCCGGTACGGCCGACGAGCCGGTTGCACCCCGGGCTCCGGACGAGCCGGCGCGACCGGCCGTCCGGACACCGGGACGGGCCCGGCTCCTGTGAGCGCGCGGTCCCTCCGCACCCCTGGCCGGCCGGTCGCGCCGGGACACGCGGTGGAGGTCACACCCCCGCGTGGTTCCCGGCCACCGGTGTCGCGGCTATCGTCCGGGTCATGTTCGCTGCCTACGCCGCACGTATCGATGCCGACGATCCGCTCAGCGCACTGGAGTTGGGGGAACTCCCCGAACCGGAGGTCCGTCCGGGATGGAGCGTGGTGACGGTCAGGGCCGCCACCCTCAACCACCATGACCTCTGGTCGCTGCGCGGGGTGGGACTGCCCGCGGAGCGGCTGCCGATGATCCTCGGCTGCGACGCCGCGGGGGTGGACGAGCACGGCAACGAGGTCGTCGTGCACTCCGTGATCGGGCAGAGCGGTCACGGGGTCGGCCCCGACGAACCGCGCTCCATGCTGACCGAGCGTTACCAGGGCGGCTTCGCCGAGCGTATCGCCGTACCGACCTGGAACCTGCTGCCCAAGCCCGCCGAGCTCACCTTCGAACAGGCCGCCTGCCTCCCCACCGCCTGGCTGACGGCCTACCGGATGCTGTTCACCAAGGCGGGCGTCAAGCCCGGTGACACCGTGCTGGTCCAGGGCGCGGGCGGCGGGGTCTCGACCGCGCTGGTGGTGCTGGCCAAGGCGGCCGGGCTGCGGGTCTGGGTGACCGGACGGGACGAGGTCAAGCGGGCCAGGGCGGTCGAGCTCGGGGCGGACGCCGCGTTCGAGAGCGGGGCCCGGCTGCCCGAGCGGGTGGACGCGGTGATGGAGACCGTCGGTGCCGCCACCTGGTCGCACTCGGTCAAGGTGCTCAGGCCCGGCGGCACCATCGTGATCTCCGGTGCCACCTCCGGCCACAACCCGCCGGCCGCCGAGCTGAACCGGATCTTCTTCCTGGAACTCAACGTGGCGGGCTCCACCATGGGCACCAAGGACGAGCTCGCCGGACTGCTCTCGCTCTGCGTCAACACCGGCGTCCGTCCGGTGATCGACAGCGTGTACCCGCTGGCCGAGGCCCGTGACGCCTTCGCCCGGCTCGCCAAGGGCGACGTCTTCGGCAAGCTGGTGCTGACGCCGTAACTCGCCTGAGGAGAGGGGCACTTCGGCCGGGCGCGCGGTTCCCCGCGCGCCCGACGGGAGTTGTCTAGCCCAGGATCTGCCGCAGGCGCTGTGCCGCCGTCGCCAGGACGGTCCGGGACTCGGCGAGCCGGTCGGCGGTCACCCCGGTGTCGCGGGCACTGTCCCTGATCTGGTCGCGGAAGCGGTCGAGCAGGCGCTCCAACTCCCGGGCGGGGTCGGCCGACGGATCGGTCTCGGTCCACGGGGGAAGGTCCACCGGGGCCCGGTCGGTGTCGCCGGCAGCGCTCTCCGTGCGGCCCGCGCCCTCCTTGTCCAGATCGATCCGGGTGATCCGGACCTCCTCCGCGGGCGCCGTGGGGTGTCCCCACCCGGCGGCGTCGGCCAGGGAGGCCAGGCCGCGGGTCAGTTCGGAGAGGCCGTCGGCCAGGCCGGCGGACCAGTCCCCGCGGGCGGCCGCCTCGCGGACCTGCTGCTCCACCCGGCGCTTGATCCGCATCGCCTCCTGCTGCGCGGCGGACCTGGCGGCCCTGGACTGCTCGCGCAGCCTGCGGGCCTCCTCCTCGGCCGCCTTCGCCTTCGCCCTGGCGGCCCGCTCCTGCTCCTTGGCCCGCTTGGCCTGCTCCTTGGCCTGCGCCTTGAACTGGGCGAACTCCTCCTTGGCCCGCTGCCAGGACTCCTTCTCCCCCCACGGGCCGTCCCACGGGCCCCCGTCCTCGGCCTGCGGCCGGGGCGCCTTCTGGGCCGCGCCCCAGAGTTCCTCGCGCAGGTCCTTGGCACTGTCCCGGACGTCCTCGCGGATCGCCCCGGCCAGCTGGGCCACCGAGTCGCGGATCTCCACCTCCAGCTCGGCCAGCTCGTCCTGGCGCATGCTCAGCTCGGCGCGCCCGGCGTCGGTGAGCCGGAAGACCTTGCGGCCGCCCTCGGAGCTGTGGGTGACCAGGCCCTCCTTCTCCAGCTTCGCCAGCCGGGGGTACACGGTCCCGGCGGAGGGCGCGTACAGGCCCTGGAAGCGCTCCTCCAGCAGGCGGATCACCTCGTAGCCGTGGCGGGGGGCCTCGTCCAGGAGCTTCAGCAGATACAGCCGGAGCCTGCCGTGGCCGAAGACGGGGGTCATGTCATGCCTCCTGAGTGCCGGCGGAGGGGAGTTCCTTCACCAGGTTGGGGCGGTCGTCCGCGTCGGGGCGGCGGAGCACCGTCACCGCGCCGGAGACGGTGGTGACCTGGAGCCTGCCGTTGCCGCTGCCGAGCTGGCCGGAGAGCTTCTTGGCTCCCCAGGTGCCGCCGAGCTTGAGTTCCTCGAAAGTGCTGGTCAGGTCGCCGCTGGTGGTGCCGGCCTCGACCCTGGTGTCGGCGAGCGAGGGCAGCCGGACACCGACCGCGCCGTTCACCGTGGTGACCCGGATGTCGGCGGCGGTCTCGACGTCCAGATCCAGGGTGACGTCGCCGCTGACGGAGTTGGCCTGGACCTTCTCGGCCTGTCCGGCGACCAGGGTGACCTGGCCGGAGACGGTGTTGACCCGGAGCTCGCCGGCCACCGACTGGGCGTTCACGTTACCGGAGACGGTGTTGGCGTCGGTCCGGCCGGTGAGGCCGACCAGGGTGGTCTCGCCGCTGGCGCCGTTCACCGAGACCTTGCCGGTGAGCCCGGAGACCGTGGCGTCGGCCGAGATGGTGCCGATCCTCGCCTCGGCGCCGGCCGGGACGGCCAGCGAGACCACGGCCCGGCGCTTGCGGCGCAGCGAGGCGAAGAAGTACTTGACCGACTGCACCGACTTCACGGCCTCGCCGAACTCGGACCAGCTGAGGTCCTTGTAGGTCACGGTGAGGACGCCGTCCTCCAGGCTGACCAGCAGCGGCTCGCCCTCCAGCTCGGTGACCTCCAGGCGGGCCGGGCCCTCGGTGGCGACGACGTTGACCGCGCCGCCGATGGTGCGCACGTGCAGAGTGTCGACCGGCTGTCCGTCGAAGTCGATCCGCTGCGGCTCGCTGACCGTCCACTGGCTCATGGTGCTGTCGCCTCCCGTTGAGTGGTTCGCGATGTATCGCGTCTCCCTTGGTTAAGACGATATATCGCGTGGTGGCCAAGTCAAGGACGCCTCGACCCTGGTCTCTCCCGTAGGGGCAGCCCCGACTGCACACTTGCCCGGAGGCGAGCGAGGAGTGACTGAGGGCCCGGCAGGCGGTTGCCTACCGGGCCCTCGGCACCGCGGATCAGTCCTCGTCCTCGTCGTCCAGCCGGGCCAGCCAGGTGGCCAGCCGCTCGACCGGGACCTCGAAGTCGGGGTTGAGGTCGACGAACTCCCGCAGCCGCTCGGCCAGCCACTCGAAGGTGACCTCCTCCTCGCCGCGCCGGCTCTCCAGTTCCTCGATGCCTCGGTCGGTGAAGTACACGGTTCTGCGCTCCGCTGTGATGGGGGTGCCGGCCCGATGGGGCTCGGCTGTCAGGATAGCCGCGGGCCCGGCCCCCGCCGGAGCGGGAGCCGGGCCCGTCAGTGCTTCAGGACTTCAGCCCGTTCAGAGGCTGAAGACCTCGTCGAGGAGCGCCTGCTGCTCGGCGGCGTGGCGCTTGGCCGAGCCGACCGCGGGGGCCGAGGAGGCCGAGCGGGCGACGCGGCGCAGGCGGGCACCGCCGTTGGCGCTGCGGCCGATGACGACCTGCAGGTGGTCGACCAGGTTCATCGCGATGAACGGCCAGGCACCCTGGTTGGCCGGCTCCTCCTGCGCCCAGGTGAACTGGACGTCGTCGCCGTAGCGGGCCAGCTCCTCCTGGAGCTCGGCCACCGGCAGCGGGTAGAGCCGCTCCATCCGGACGATCGCGGTGTCGGTGACGCCGCGCTCGGCGCGGGCCGCCTCCAGGTCGTAGTAGAACTTGCCGGAGGTGATGACCACCTTGCGGACGTTGGCCGGGTCCACGGTGGTGTCGCCGATGACCGGGCGGAACGAGCCGGAGAGGAACTCCGAGGTGGCCGACGCCGCCGCCTTCAGACGCAGCATCGACTTCGGGGTGAAGACGACCAGCGGCTTGTGGTGCGGGTTGTGCGCCTGCCAGCGCAGCAGGTGGAAGTAGTTCGACGGCAGGGTCGGCATGGCCACCGTCATGTTGTTCTGCGCGCACAGCTGGAGGAAGCGCTCCGGGCGGGCGGACGAGTGGTCCGGGCCCTGGCCCTCGTAGCCGTGCGGCAGCAGCAGGGTGACGCCGGAGTGCTGGCCCCACTTCTGCTCGGCGGAGGCGATGTACTCGTCCACCATGGTCTGCGCGCCGTTGACGAAGTCGCCGAACTGCGCCTCCCACATGACCAGCGCGTTCGGGCGGGTCAGCGAGTAGCCGTACTCGAAGCCCATCGCCGCGTACTCCGACAGCAGGCTGTCGTAGACGGTGTAGCGGGCCTGGTCCTCGGTCAGGTACAGCAGCGGGGTGTAGTCCTCGCCGGTGTTGCGGTCGATCAGGACCGCGTGGCGCTGACCGAAGGTGCCGCGGCGGCTGTCCTGGCCGGCCAGGCGGACCGGGTGGCCCTCCATCAGCAGCGAGCCGATGGCCAGGGTCTCGCCCATCGCCCAGTCGATGGTGTTGTCCTCGACCGAGGCGGCGCGGCGCTGCAGCTGCGGCAGCAGACGCGGGTGGACGGTCAGCCAGTCCGGCAGGTTGACCTGCGAGGCGGCGATCCGCTTGACCATCTCCTCGGAGATGGCGGTCTGGATGGAGACCGGGAAGTCGGCGACCGGCTTGCCGCCCGCGGCCACCGCAGGGGCGGTGGCGGCCGCGCGGACCTCGGAGAAGACCTTCTCCAGCTGGCCCTGGAAGTCCTGGAGCGCCTGCTCCGCCTCTTCCATGGTGATGTCGCCGCGACCGATCAGACCCTCGGTGTACAGCTTGCGCACCGAGCGCTTCTTGTCGATCAGGTCGTACATCAGCGGCTGGGTGAACGACGGGTTGTCGGCCTCGTTGTGACCGCGGCGGCGGTAGCAGATGAGGTCGATCACGACGTCCTTGTGGAACGCCTGGCGGAACTCGAAGGCGAGCCGCGCGACGCGGACCACGGCCTCCGGGTCGTCGCCGTTCACGTGGAAGATCGGGGCCTCGATCATGCGGGCCACGTCGGTGCAGTACATCGAGGAGCGGCTGGAGGCCGGGGCGGCGGTGAAGCCGACCTGGTTGTTCACCACGACGTGCACGGTGCCGCCGGTGCGGTAGCCGCGCAGCTGCGACATGTTCAGGGTCTCCGCGACGACGCCCTGGCCGGCGAAGGCCGCGTCACCGTGGATCTGGATCGGCAGCACCGGGAAGGTGGTGCCGCCCTGGTCCAGGATGTCCTGCTTGGCGCGGGCGATGCCCTCGACGACCGGGTCGACGGCCTCCAGGTGGGAGGGGTTGGCGGCCAGCGAGACCTTGATGGTCTCCCCGTCCAGGCCGGTGAAGGTGCCCTCGGAGCCCAGGTGGTACTTGACGTCGCCGGAGCCGTGCATCGACTTCGGGTCGAGGTTGCCCTCGAACTCGCCGAAGATCTTGCCGTACGGCTTGCCGACGATGTTGGCCAGCACGTTCAGGCGGCCGCGGTGGGCCATGCCGATGACGGCCTCGTCCAGGCGGTGCTCGGCGGCGGTGTCGATGACCGCGTCCAGCAGCGGGATGAGGGACTCGCCGCCCTCCAGCGAGAAGCGCTTCTGCCCGACGTACTTGGTCTGCAGGAAGGTCTCGAAGGCCTCGGCGGAGTTCAGCCGGCGCAGGATGCGCAGCTGCTCCTCGCGCTCGGGCTTGGTGTACGGCTTCTCCAGGCGCTCCTGCAGCCACTTGCGCTGCTTCGGGTCCTGGATGTGCATGTACTCGATGCCGACGGTGCGGCAGTAGGTGTTGCGCAGCAGGCCGAGGATGTCGCGGAGCTTCATCATCCGCTGGCCGCCGAAGCCGCCGACCGCGAACTCGCGCTCCAGGTCCCACAGGGTCAGGCCGTGGGAGACCACGTCCAGGTCCGGGTGCCGGCGCTGCTTGTACTCCAGCGGGTCGGTGTCCGCCATCAGGTGGCCGCGCACGCGGTAGGCGTGGATCAGCTCCATCACGCGGGCGGTCTTGTTGACCTCGTCCTCGTGGGTGGCGGCGACGTCGGTCGCCCAGCGGACCGGCTCGTACGGGATCCGCAGGGACTCGAAGACCTCGTCGTAGAAGTTGTGCTCGCCCAGCAGCAGCTGGTGGATCGAGCGCAGGAACTCGCCGGAGGCCGCACCCTGGATGACCCGGTGGTCGTAGGTCGAGGTGAGCGTCATGATCTTGGAGACACCCAGGCGGGCCAGCGTCTCCGGGGAGGAGCCCTGGAACTCGGCCGGGTACTCCATGGCGCCGACACCGACGATGGTGCCCTGGTTCTGCATCAGGCGCGGGACCGAGTGCACGGTGCCGATGCCACCGGGGTTGGTCAGCGAGACCGTGACGCCGGTGAAGTCGTCCATGGTCAGCTTGTTGGCGCGGGCCCGGCGGACGATGTCCTCGTAGGCCTGCCAGAAGCCGAAGAAGTCGAGGGTCTCGGCCTTCTTGATGGCCGCGACGACCAGCTGGCGGTCACCGTTGGGCTTGACCAGGTCGATGGCCAGGCCCAGGTTCACGTGCTCGGGCTTGACCAGGTAGGCCTTGCCGTCCTTCACCTGGTAGCTGTAGTTCATGCCCGGGTTGGCCTTGACGGCCTGGACCAGGGCGTAGCCGATCAGGTGGGTGAAGGAGACCTTGCCGCCACGGGCGCGCTGCAGGTGGTTGTTGATGACGATGCGGTTGTCGATCAACAGCTTGGCCGGGACCGCGCGCACCGAGGTCGCGGTCGGCACCTCCAGCGAGGCGTCCATGTTGCTGGCGACGGCCTTGGCCGGGCCGCGCAGCTGGACCAGCTCAGGGCCCTCCGCGGCCGGCGCGGGCGCTGCCGGAGCGGCGGCCTTGGGCGCGGGCGGCGCGGCGGGGGCTGCGGCGAGCGGCGCGGGCGCCGGCTGGACCGGCGCGGCCGGTGCAGCGGGGGCGGGCGCCGTAACGGCGGCAGCGGGGGCGGGAGCAGCAACGGTGGTCGGCGCGGGGCCGGCCGGGGTTGCGGCCTGGGTCACTGGAGTCACCTCGGTACCGGGCTTGTAGTCGGCGAAAAAGTCCCACCAGGCTCGGTCGACCGAGTTCGGGTCCTGGAGGTACTGCTGGTAGATCTCGTCGACGAGCCACTCATTGGGGCCGAAGCCAGTGGTGGAGCTTGCCGAGCTGGGGGTTTCAGGGTGTGGCGACACGGGGCAACCGCCCTCTTCCGCTTCCTTTTGGGATGGTGGACAGCGGTGATTAAGGCTACGCCTCCGAACAGTGATCGCGCAGTCCCCAGCCGGTAGGCGTCGTCCAGATCACAGTGTCGACCGGCATTTTGGCCGAAAATCTGCGTTAGAACTCTCGATCAACGGGTAGGCGCATACCTACTCGTCAGGTCGAAACCCCTACAGAACCGGACAATACTGCAGCTCGCTGCCCCGGGACAGCGGGTCTCACACATGGCCGGACGCCTAGTGTTCCAGTTCTGTGACAGATCGGGGCGACCGGCTCATAGCGGGCGGATCCGGTTCTTCGGCCGTTCCCGTGCCCGGCAGGGTGACCTCGATCCGGCAGCCTTCGGCCGTCTCGGCCACCCGGATCCGGCCACCGTGCAGATCCACCGCCCAGCGGGCGATAGCCAGCCCCAGGCCGGTCCCGCCGTCGCTGCCGGGTCCCTGGGCCGTCGCCGTACCGCTGCGGCCGAAGCGCTCGAAGACATGGCTGCGGTCCTGCACCGGGATGCCCGGACCCTGGTCCTCGACCTCCAGCAGCAGCGCGCCCGGATGTTCCCCGGCTCTGGCCCGGACCGTCACGGTGCCCCCGCTGGGGGAGTGCTTGCAGGCGTTGTCCACCAGGTTGGCCACCACCTGGTGCAGCCGCTCGGTGTCGGCGACGCCGGTCAGCTCGGCCGGGCTGACGTCCAGGCGCAGGGTCACGTCGTCCCGTCTGGCGTACGCGCCGCCGGCCGTGGCCCCGTCCACCGTGACGCCGCGCAGCACGCCGTCCAGGAAGGGCCGCACCTCGAAGGGGCGGGCGTCCAGCGGCACCACACCGTCGTCCAGCTTGGAGAGGTCCAGCAGGTGGGTGACCAGCCGGCCGAGCCGCTCGGTCTGCTCCAGCGCGGCGCCCAGCGTCTTCGGATTGGGCTGGACGACCCCGTCCACCACGTTCTCCAGGACGGCGCGCAGCGCGGCGATCGGTGTGCGCAGCTCGTGCGAGACATTGGCGATCAGCTCGCGGCGGTGCCGGTCGGCGGCCTCCAGGTCGGCGGCCATCCGGTTGAAGGTGGCGGCCAGCTCACCGACCTCGTCCCGGGAGGAGACCTCCACCCGGGCGCTGTAGTCGCCGCTCGCCATGGCCCGGGCGGCGGCGGTCATGGCGCGCAGCGGCGCGGTCAGCCCGTGCGCCAGGAACTGCATGAAGAGCAGTGAGGCGATCATCGAGAAGATCATGATGATCCGGATCTGGGTCTCGGACCGGATCGCGACCACCGCCATGCCGGTGGCCAGGAAGACCGACACGCTCACCAGCAGGGCCAGCTTGCCCTTGATGGAGCGGACCGGGTCGAGCGGGCGGATGTCCGCCCAGATGCGGCTGGCGGCGCGCGCCGCCAGACCACGGCGCGGTTGTGCGGCGGTGGCCGCCTCGCTGTGCCGCGCCTGGGTCACCCCGTTGCGTTGCTGTGGAAAGGTCATGTCGTCCCTGCGTCGTCCCCCGACCTGCCGGACCTGGGCCCCCCGGTGGCCCAAGCGCCGGTACGGCTAGGAGAGGGGGGCCTCCAGGGCGTACCCGACCCCGTGCACCGTACGGATCCAGCTGGCACCGATCTTCCGGCGCAGCGCCTTCACATGGCTGTCGACGGTGCGGGTGCCGGACGCGTCGGTCCAGTCCCAGACCTCGGCCAGCAGCTGCTCGCGGGTGAGCACGGCGCGCGGCTGGGCGGCCAGGCAGGCCAGCAGGTCGAACTCGGTCGGCGTCAGGTGGACGTCGCCGCTGCCCAGGCGCACCCGGCGCTGGACGTGGTCGATCTCCAGATCGCCGAAGCGCAGGGAGCCGAGTGCGGGTGTCCTGGCCGCCTGCTGGGCCCGCTCCACGCGGCGCAGCAGCACATTGACCCGGGCCGCCAGTTCACGCATCGAGAACGGCTTCGTCATGTAGTCGTCCGCGCCGACCCCGAGGCCGACCAGCAGGTCCGTCTCGTCGTCGCGCGCGGTCAGCATCAGGACCGGCACCGGGCGCTGCGCCTGGATCCGGCGGCACACCTCAAGGCCGTCGAAGCCGGGCAGCATCACGTCGAGGACCACCAGGTCCGGCTGCCAGGTGTGGAATCCGTCCACCGCGCCGGGGCCGTCGTGGGCCACGGCGACCTTGAAGCCCTCGGCGCCGAGCCTGGCTGCGATCGACTCGGCGATCGTCGGCTCGTCCTCCACGACGAGCACCCGCCGCTGTGTGGTCACCGGACTGCCAGTGCCGGTGCTCTCCTGCTGAATTTCTGTCACGGTCACGCCACCGCCCCCAGGGCTGCGGGCCGGCTGCCTGTGGGGACAGCGGGCTCCGCTCGTAGTCGTCTTGTTCCGTCATGGGCCGTGTTCCGGCCCGCGGTCCACCCGAAATGCCGTCCGCCGTCGGCATCTGAAGGCAAGGCCCGCAGGTGTGGGTCTGCGTGCCCTCCGCTCTCATCGCAGCGTACGGACACTGCGAGCATCCCGGCAGGTGAACCGGATACAACCGGCCTGTTGGCCGGGGCCGGAGACCTGCCCGGGACGGGGTACGGGGCGATACCTTACCCGGCAAAAATATCGCCCGTAACGGTGCGTATGCCCTCGAACGAATGGCAGACTTCATCGCGAAGTGACTACTTGTCCGTAAACAAAGGGCTGGTACGGACCAAGGTGGGGGCGGTTCGCGGGCCCGGTCCGGGAGCGATCTTCACAGGTCCCTCTCAGCAGGCTCTCATGAGCTCGACGTAACGTGGGCACGACAAACGCCACCCGGCCCACACACCTGGAGCGGAGGCGGGATGCCGGAGCTGCGGCGCGGTGCCGGGCGGGGGCGCGGTCTCGGCGCGGGGCATGGACGGGGGGCCGGCGTGCGGGGTGAACGGACGGCCGGACGGCCGGCGTGGACCGGGCTGCCGGGCCTGGCGTGGCGGCTGGTGCCCACCCCGCGGCGCAACCCCTTCGCCTTCGGCTACATGCTCGTGCTGCTGGGCACCACCCTGTTCTCCCAGTTCGGCGATCCCGCCCTGGTCGAGCGGCTCCTGGAGATCTCCAGCACCGACGGGCACAACCTGCTGCACCGTACGGTCCTGCCCCTGCTGCTCAGCGGCCTGTGGGTGGCCGGGCCGGTCTGGGCGCCCTATCTCTGGGCCTTCGTCCTCACCGTGGCGCCGCTGGAGCGCCGGGTCGGCGCGCTGCGGGCGGCGGCCGTCTTCGCCGCCGGGCACGTCCTGGCCACCCTGCTGTCGCAGTCGGTCGTCGCGCTCGCCGTCGCCGCCGGGAGGCTCGGTCCGGACGCCCTGGACAGCCTGGACATCGGGGTCAGCTACGGCGTGCTGGCCAGCCTCGGCGCGCTCGCCGGGCTGCTCCGGATGCCCGGGCGACTCCTGGCGCTGGCTACGGCGGCCGCGGTGATCGGACACGGCATCCTCGCCGACCGCGACCTGGTCACCGGTGTCGGGCACCCGGCGTCCCTGCTCATCGGCGTCGCGCTCTGGGGCTGGCTGCGGCGCGGCCGACCGCGCAGGGAGGCGTTCCGGGGGCGCGAGGAGCAGCGCGAGCAACCTGCGACGGCAGGGCTCTGAGCCCTCGGCCGGCCGGGCGGAGCCTCGGCGGGCCGTCGCGTGCGCGCGGACGCGGGCTGCCGTGTGAGGAGGAGGACCCTGCGGGGGCGGGCGGTTTCCGCGCCTTGGCGGGGTGACTCCCACTGCCGGGTCCGGTATGGACTCACACCTTCCGGTTCAAGGCCGTCTTCCTTCCCCGGGCTGATCGCTGAGGGCGAACACGGAGCCGGGAACAACCCGGCGCCGCCGATCCTTAGTCAGGTCAGCTCAAGTTCGCTGACTGGGGAGAGATCATGGCATCGACGTCCGCTTCGCTCACTCTGCCCGTGCTCCCGCTCGACGACGAAGTGGTGCTGCCGGGCATGGTGGTCCCGCTGGACCTGTCCGGCGCCGAGGTGCGCGCCGCGATCGAGGCGGCCAGGGCCGGGGCCGGTGCAGGGGCGAAGCCGCAGGTCCTGCTGGTGCCCCGGCTGGACGGGTCGTACGCGGCGGTCGGCACCCTGGCCACCGTCGAGCAGGTCGGCCGGCTGGCCGACGGAGACCCCGCGGCCCTGGTCCGCGCCGTCCGCCGGGTCAGGATCGGTGCCGGTACGACCGGTCCCGGCGCCGCACTCTGGGTGGAGACCAGCCCGTTCCGCGAGTCGGACCCGGGCCTGCCGGTGGCCGGGCGGGCCGCCGAGCTGGTCAAGGAGTACAAGTCGCTCTCCACGACGTGGCTGCGCAAGCGCGGCGCCTGGCAGATCGTCGACCGGGTGACGCAGATGGAGGGCGTCGGCGAGCTCGCCGACAACATCGGGTACGCGCCCTTCGCCACCGCCGAGCAGAAGCTCAAGGTGCTGCTGGAGCCGGATCAGCTGGCCCGGCTGGAGTACGCGCTGACGCTGCTGCGCGACCACCTCGCCGAGGAGGAGGTCAACGACACCATCCGCAAGGACGTCGAGGAGGGCGTGGCCAAGCAGCAGAAGGAGTTCCTGCTCCGCCGCCAGCTGGAGGCGGTCCGCAAGGAGCTGGCCGAGCTGAACGGCGGGGCGGACGGCGAGGAGGGCGACTACCGCTCCCGGGTCGAGGCCGCCAACCTGCCCGAGAAGGTCCGCGAGGCCGCCCTCAAGGAGGTCGACAAGCTGGAGCGGGCGAGCGACCAGTCGCCGGAGGGCTCCTGGATCCGCACCTGGCTGGACACCGTCCTCGACCTGCCGTGGAACGAGCGCAGCGAGGACGTCTACGACATCACCGCCGCCCGCGCCGTGCTGGACGCCGACCACGCGGGCCTGGCCGATGTGAAGGACCGGATCGTCGAGTACCTGGCCGTGCGCAAGCGCCGGGCGGGTCAGGGGCTCGGGGCGGTCGGCGGCCGCCGCGGGGGAGCGGTGCTGGCGCTGGTCGGGCCGCCCGGGGTGGGCAAGACCTCGCTCGGCGAATCGGTCGCCCACGCGATGGGACGGAAGTTCGTCCGGGTGGCGCTCGGCGGCGTCCGGGACGAGGCGGAGATCCGCGGCCACCGGCGCACGTACGTCGGCGCGCTCCCCGGCCGGATCGTGCGCGCCATCAAGGAGGCCGGGTCGATGAACCCGGTGGTCCTGCTGGACGAGATCGACAAGGTCGGCTCCGACTACCGGGGCGACCCGGCGGCCGCACTGCTCGAAGTCCTCGACCCCGCGCAGAACCACACCTTCCGCGACCACTACCTGGAGGTCGAGCTGGACCTCTCGGACGTGGTCTTCCTGGCCACCGCCAACGTGCTGGAGGCCATCCCCGGGCCGCTGCTCGACCGGATGGAGCTGGTCCGCCTGGACGGCTACACCGAGGACGAGAAGGTCGTCATCGCCCGCGACCACCTGCTGCCCCGGCAGCTGGAGCGGGCCGGGCTGACCGCCGAGGAGGTCTCGGTGGGCGAGGCCGCCCTGCGTCGGCTGGCGGGCGAGTACACCCGCGAGGCCGGCGTGCGGAACCTGGAGCGTTCGATCGCCCGCATCCTGCGGAAGGTCGCCGCACAGAGCGAGCTGGGCGAGCGCGAGCTGCCCGCCGTGATCGGCGCGGACGACCTGCGGGCGCTGATCGGGCGGCCGCACCACGTCCCCGAGTCCGCCCAGGAGCCCGCCGAGCGGCGCACCGCCGTCCCCGGCGTGGCCACCGGTCTCGCGGTGACGGGCGCCGGCGGCGAGGTCCTCTACATCGAGGCCTCGCTGGCCGACGCCGAGACGGGCGGCACCGGTCTCACCCTGACCGGTCAGCTGGGCGACGTGATGAAGGAGTCCGCGCACATCGCACTCTCCTACCTGCGCTCGCGCGGAGCCGAGCTGGAGCTGCCGGTCGTCGGCCTGCGGGACCGGGGCGTCCACCTGCACATCCCTGCCGGGGCCGTCCCCAAGGACGGGCCGAGCGCCGGGATCACCATGACCACCGCGCTGGCCTCGCTGCTGTCCGGCCGCAAGGTCCGGACGGACGTGGCGATGACGGGCGAGGTCTCGCTGACCGGCCGGGTGCTGCCGATCGGCGGGGTCAAGCAGAAGCTCCTCGCCGCAGACCGGGCCGGGATCACCACCGTGATCATCCCCAGGCGCAACGAAGCCGACCTGGACGACGTCCCGGCCGAGGTGCTGGACCGGCTCACCGTCCACCCGGTGGGTGACGTCCGCGAGGTGCTCAAGCTGGCCCTGGAGCCCGCCGAGCTCCTGATGGCGGCCGCGTAGGCGCCCAGGGCCGCGGGGCGTACGGGGCGCGGGCCCAGGGCGCGGGCCCAGGGTGCGGGGTGGTGCCGACACCACCCCGCGCCTCCGCGCAGTGCCGGTCCGGGGCCGTGGAAGTCGGCTGCGGCAAGCGGCGGTTGGTGCTCGGTTCCCCGCACCCTCGGCGGCGGCGCCGACGGTGTGCCCGCAGGGGACCCGGCAACCGTCAGCCGTAGTCGGACAGTTCACCTCCGGGTCCGGCAACCGGCAGCCGTACCCGGGAAGTTCGCCCGGTCGCCGGGGCCGTCCCTTGCCGGGGAGCCGGCCGGGGAGCCAGCCGGCGGGGCGGCTGCCGGGGCCCTGCGGACCATGGCCGGCCGGCCGCCGGATAGCGGGCCCGCCCGCCGCGCGCAAGGGCAACCGGGCGGTAATGCCCCGGGCGGGTCTTTCGGGTACCGGGGGCGATCCCCGGCGTGCGACACTGCCGAAATGCCGTCACCTACTCAACGGGCCCTGGCCCTGGTTCCGGCCCGACTGCGCCCGCTCCTGCTGCGGCACCGCAGGCTGGTGAAGTTCCTGCTGGTGGGCGGCACCTGCTTCCTGCTCACCACAGCCGTCAACTTCGGGCTGAAACTCACGGTGCTGCACGCCAAACCGGTGGCCGCGCTCACCGTCGCGACCGTGATCGCGACCGTCGTCTCGTACGTCCTCAACCGGCAGTGGTCCTTCCGTACCAACGGGAGGCACCGCGAGGCCGTGCTCTTCTTCGTGGTCAGCGGGGTGGCGATCCTGGTGAACGACGCCCCGCTGGCCTTCTCCCGCTATGTGCTGGACCTGCGCGAGCCGGACGTCAGCGCCTTCACCCAGGAGGTGGCCGACTTCCTCAGCGGGATGATCGTCGGCACCCTGCTCGCCATGGTCTTCCGCTACTGGGCGATGAAGCGCTGGGTGTTCCGGACCGAGCCGGCCCCGGCCGCCGGGGCGCGGCCCAGGCCACAACGCGAACGGGTCTGAGACCCCCGGCCGGCACTTCGGCCCGGGGGTCTCAGACCCGTTCGACGACGGTCTGTCAGCTGGCCGGTTCGCGGCCGCCGCGCGGCCCGCGCATCACCGCGAGGAAGGTGACGGCGATGCCGAGCACGGCCCAGACGGTGAGGACCAGCAGCGGGGTGCCGATGTTGGTGCTGTCGAAGTAGGCGATCGAGCGCGCCGCGTCCGTACCCGCGCCGTTGGGGATCCAGGCGCCGATGGCCCGCCAGAACGGGGGCAGCAGCGGCGGTGCGTAGACCCCGCCCGCACTCGGGTTGCCGAGCACCACGAAGATCAGGACCGCCAGTCCGATGCCGATGACGTCGAACAGCGACTGCAGGGCCATGGTGATCGCGCCGACCGAGAAGACGATCAGGCTGCCGAGACCGATCAGCTGCGCGCTGGAGCCCGGCAGGGCGTTCAGGGCCGAACCGACGATGACCGTGCCGCCGATCCCGGCCGCGACCGAGTAGAGCGCGAGGACACCGAGGCGGATCAGCGCCCGGTGGCGGTTGGCGGGCCGGGCACCCGCGCTGATGCCGAGGATCGAGGCGACCAGGTAGCCGCCGACGCACCAGCCGACGACCAGGTAGAAGGAGGAGAGGCCCCTGCCGTCGCCCGCCGTCAGCGGAACCACGTCCTCGACCTTCACGGTGCGGTGCTGGGTCTTCTCCAGGCCGGTGACGATCTGCTCGGCGGCGGTGGCGGCGGCCGCGCTGCGGGCCCCGGCGACCAGCAGGGTGTCCTCGGTGCCCTTCGGGTCGAAGACCAGGGCCGCGTAGATCTTCTGGTCCTTGAGCAGGTCGGTCGCCGCGTCGGCGCTCTCCGCCGTGCCTGCCTTCACCGCGTCGTTCGGTACGGATTCGAGGCCGGCCACCAGCTTCGGGCTGATCTGAGGCGGGGCGACGACGGCGATCGACAGCTGGTGCGGCGTGGGGTGGTGCAGGGCGCCGAGGTACGAGGTGATGAAGCCGAGCTGGAGCAGCAGTACGGCGACCACCATGAACGCTGCGCGCGGTTTCACCGCGTCCTTCAACTCTGCGAGGAACCCTTGGTCCGAGCCGGCCATCGACTCTCTCCCCCTTGATTATCGAGAACACGGTCAAAGCGAATACTTCATGAGGATGATACTTCACGAGGTGAAGCAGTTGGCCTGGTCGGAGAAAGTCCGCCCTGCGGGATACTGGTCGCCATGAGTGACGACGCGGCTGCCGAAGAGGCGTTCCTGGCGGTCGAGCGCGAGGTCGCGCTGCTGTTCCGGCGCGGCCGGGCTCGCGCGGCGGACATGTCCCGCCTGGTACATCCGCAGCTGGAGGGCGTCGCCTACAGCATGATGGCCTTCATCGAGGCCGCCGGGCGGGTGCGGATGACCGACATCGGTCTGCACTTCGGTGTGGGGAAGGCCACGATCAGCCGTCAGATCAAGGTGCTTGAGACGCTCGGCCTGGTGGCGCGCGAGGTGGACCCGCTGGACCGGCGCTCCTCGCTGGTCTCGCTCACCGAGGACGGCGCGGCGCGCTTCCTGCGGGCCAAGGGCCAGCGGATGGCCCAGTTCCGGGCGCTGCTGGGGACCTGGGAGACCGCCGATGTGCAGCAGTTCGGCGAGCTGCTGGAGCGCTTCAACGCCCTGACCGCCGCGCTCGACGCCTGAGCCTCCAGGGGCCCGTCCTCTCACGGGGTTCCGCGCGTCCCGCCGGCCGCCCCGTTCGAGCGGCGAAGAGGGGCCCGGGCCGCCGTCACGGCGACCCGGGCCCCTCCGTCCGTACAGGTGCCTTCGGTGCTCAGTCCTTGACCAGCTGCGGCTCCGCCTGCTGCGCCGGCGCCTCCTCCTGGCGGGTCCGCAGCGGCACCTCGCGGATCAGCAGCACCACCAGGAAGGCCACCAGCGCGAACGGCGCCGCCACCAGGAAGACCTCCGCCACCCCGTGCCCGAAGGCGTCGGTGACCAGCGGCACCACCGGCTTGGGCAGCCTGTGCAGGTCGGGGATCTCCCCGCCGCCGGCCGCGGCCGCGGCCGCCGGGTTGATGTGCGCGGCGACCAGGTTCTCGGTCAGGTAGTGGGTGACCCGGTTGGAGAGCAGGGCACCGAGCGCCGTGACACCCATCGCACCGCCCATGGTGCGGAAGAAGGTGACCGCCGAGCTGGCCGCGCCGAGCTCCTTGCGCTCCACGGTGTTCTGCACCGCCAGGACCAGGTTCTGCATGGTCAGCCCGAGGCCGACACCGGTCAGTGCCATGAAGAGGGCGAGCATCGGGTACGCGGTGTCGTCCCGGATGGTGCCCAGCAGTGCGAAGCCGGCGGCGAGCAGGAAGGTCCCGGAGACCAGGTACGCCTTCCACTTGCCGTACCTGGTGATCAGCCGGCCGGCCACGGTGGAGGAGACGGCCAGGCCGAGGATCATCGGCAGGGTCATGAGGCCGGCCATGGTCGGCGACTTCTCCCGGGCCAGCTGGAAGTACTGGCTCAGGAAGGTGGTGGCGCCGTACATCCCGATCCCGACCAGGGCGCTGGCGATCGCGGCCAGCGAGAAGGTCCGGTAGCGGAACAGGCTCAGCGGGATGATCGGCTCGGCGGCCCGGCTCTCGGCCAGGACGAAGAGTGCGGCCAGCACCAGGCCGCCCGGGACCATCACGGCGGTCTGCCAGGAGATCCAGGCGTAGTTCTGGCCGGCCAGGCTGATCCAGATCATCAGCAGGCTGACGGCTCCGGCGATCAGCAGCGAACCCAGGTAGTCGATCTTCACCTCGCGCTTGGTGACCGGCAGCTTCAGGGTCCGCTGCAGCACCAGGATGGCGATCAGCGAGAACGGGATGCCGACGTAGAAGCACCAGCGCCAGCCGAGCCAGCTGGTGTCCACGATGACGCCGCCGATCAGCGGGCCGCCGATGGTGGCCAGTGCGAACACCGCGCCGAAGTAGCCGCTGTAGCGGCCTCGCTCGCGCGGCGAGACCATCGCGGCCAGGCAGATCTGGCCGAGCGCCGTGACACCGCCCGCGCCGATGCCCTGCAGGACTCGGCAGGCGATCAGCTCACCGGTGTTCTGGGAGAGTCCGGCCAGGGCGGACGACACGATGTAGATCACCAGGGCGACCTGCACCAGCAGCTTCTTGCTGACCAGGTCGGAGAGCTTGCCCCAGATCGGGGTGGAGGCGGTGAGCGAGAGCAGCGCCGCGGTGATCACCCAGGTGTACGCCGCCTGGCCGCCGTGCAGGTCGTTCAGGATCCGGGGCAGGGCGTTCGACACGACGGTCGAGGAGAGGACCGCGACGAACAGACCGAGGAGCAGGCCGGAGAGGGCTTCCAGTACTTGGCGATGGGTCATGGATTCGGTCGGGGAGTCGCTCATCAAGGTCCTTCACTGGGATTCGTTGCCTTAGGCAACCATAATCCGAGATGGTTGAATTTGGCAACCTTCCTGGTGGCAAAGTAAAGCCCGCCGGTCAGGGCGGGCGAAGCGGAGTGCGGACGGCGTCCGGGGCTCGGGCGTCGGGTGTGGCGGTGCGTCCGTGTCCGGTCGGGCCCGACTGGGCGGGCCGCCTGGTCGGGCCAAAAACGCCTCAGGGGCGCGGGTGCCGCGCGAACGACCGCGCCCTCCGTAGAGGGCCGATCGCGCGGTACCCGCGCCCCTGAGTGGCGCGTGTGTCCGGGGACTTCCGAATCTCGCGGCTCCCCTTGCCCCGGCGGGCTCGCCCCGGGGTCAGCCGGCGATGAGGGTGAGGCAGTAGAGGACGGCGCCCGCGCAGGCCGCGAAGCAGAGCGAGGCGAGGGCCAGGCTGCCCTTGCCCGCCGAGCCGCCGTCGGCGCCGGCGGCCTGCACGGCCGCCTCGCGGCGGGAGAGGGCGAGGACGCCGAGCGAGAAGACGGTGACCACGGCGACGGTGATGGCGAAGCTGGCGCCCGCGGTCTGGGCCAGCGCGGCCCACTTGATGGTCATGCTCATGGGTGACTGCCTTCCGGGATCAGGCTGCGACGGTGGTCGAGGCGGCGGTCGGGGTGGTGGCGGGGGAGGCCGGGGCCACCTCGACGGTCTCGACGGGCGCGGTGGCGCTGACGGAGGTCACGTCGTTGACGTTGTCCGCGTGCACCGGCTGGCGGCGGGAGACGAGGTACATCGCGCCCGAGCCGATCACCAGGGCCGCGCCGACCAGTACGACACCCCAGGTGCCCTGGTCCACGATCACGGCGGCGAGGCCGGAGACGACGGCGGCGGCGGGCAGGGTCAGGCCCCAGGTGTAGACCATGCGGCGGGCCATGGCCCAGTTCAGCCGGGGGTTGCGGCCGCCGAGGCCGGCACCCATGATGCCGCCGGAGCAGACCTGGGTGGTGGACAGGCCGTAGCCCATGGCCGAGGAGGTCAGGATGACGGTGGCGGAGGCGCTCTCGGAGGCCAGGCCCTGCGGCGGACGGATGTCGGCCAGGCCCGAGCCCATGTTGCGGATGATCCGCCAGCCGCCCATGTAGGTGCCGAGCGCGATGGCCGCACCGGCGGTGGCGATCACCCAGACCGGCGGCGTCGCACCCTTGTGCAGGGCACCGGCGGAGACCAGGGTCAGGGTGATGATGCCCATGGTCTTCTGGGCGTCGTTGGTGCCGTGGGCCAGCGAGATCAGCGAGGCCGAGAACATCTGGCCCTTGCGGAAGCTCTTGTCGGTGGCCTTCTCGTCGGTGCGCCGGGTCACCAGGTAGGCCAGCTTGGTGGCGCCCCAGGCGGCCAGACCGGCCACGATCGGGGAGGCCACGGCCGGGATGACGATCTTGGACAGTACGGTCCCGAAGTTCACGCCGCTCATGCCGGTGCCGACCACGGTGGCGCCGATCAGACCGCCGTAGAGCGCGTGCGAGGAGCTGGAGGGCAGGCCCCTCAGCCAGGTCAGCAGGTTCCAGAGGATGGCGCCGACCAGCGCCGCGAAGATGATCGAAGGCTGGATGCCCGCCTTCTCGTTGACGATGCCGCCGGAGATGGTGCTGGCGACCTTCACGGAGAGGAAGGCACCGGCGAAGTTGAGGACCGCCGCGATGGTGACCGCGACCTTGGGCTTGAGTGCTCCTGTGGCGATGGAGGTGGCCATCGCGTTGGCAGTGTCGTGGAAGCCGTTGGTGAAGTCGAAGGCGAGCGCCGTGATGATCACAACGGCCACCAGGAACGTGATGTGTTCCATACCCAAACAATCGTCGTAGTTGTCGACCTGACAGAGCTGACAGCGGGACCGTAGGGACGGTTGGTGAACGGAAGGTGAACTGGACCGGGAATTGTGGTTCCGATCATGGCGTGACGGTTGCGCAGAGGGGGCTGGAACATGACGGCCGAGCCTCTGACGTGGGCATTTGTCGGTGATCAGACGATTTGACGGGATCCGGGTGAGACGGGACTCACAGCGGACCTGAGAATTCATCAGTCCGGTATGGACAGCCTCTGTCTGTGACGGCCCGGGCATGGCAGGATCAGCCGGTAACTCGTGGGTAACGAAGTCCGGCGCCGCCGGGCAGGGGAGGGCCGGCCGATGGGCGCTGCGGCACAGCAGGTCGAGACGACCGGCGGCGGGGCAACCCGCACCAGGCCATGGGTGCGCGCCGCGCTGCGTTGCGGGGCCGTGCTGGCGGCGGCCGCCCTCGCGCTGCCGGCGGCCGGTGCGGCGTACGCGGCCCCGGAGCCCGGGCCCACCGTCACCGTCGCACCCGGCGCCGATCCCCTGGCCGGTGCCAAGGCCACGCTCCTCCCGCTCCTGCAGCGGCTGCACCAGCTCTACACCGAGGCCGAGGCGGCCACCGAGACGTACAACACCGGCGTCGACAGGCTCCGCAAGCAGCAGGCCGCCGTCACCGACCTGGGCGTCCGGCTGGCGAAGCAGCAGGCCGCCGTGGACGCCGGTTCCGACCTCGCGGCCCAGCTCGCCGCCGCCCAGTACCGCAACGGCAACGCCTCCCAGTTCGCCGATCTGCTGCTGGCCAAGGACCCGTACGAGGCGGTGGTGGTCGCCGAGCTGCTGCAGGCGGCCGGGCGGTCGCAGTCGGTGTTCCTGGACAAGCTGAAGGCCGACCGGGATGAGCTGGACGGGCTGCAGCGGCAGGCCCAGAGTGCACAGGTGCAGGCCCAGGCGCTGGCCACCCAGCAGGAGCGGGCCAAGAACGAGGCGGCCAAGCGGCTGCAGGACGTCGAGGACATGGTGGGCTCGCTCACCGGTGCGCAGCGCGACGAGCTGGCTCAGCTGGAGAAGGAGCAGGCCGACGAGGCGCAGCTGGCCTTCCTCGCCTCCGGTGCGCTCGGCCAGGGGGAGCGCACCCCGTCGGCCGCCGGGCGCAAGGCGGTCGCGTACGCGCTGGGGCAGCTGGGCAAGGACTACGTCTGGGGCGGGGAGGGGCCGGAGGTCTTCGACTGCTCCGGGCTGACCTCGCAGGCGTGGCTGCACGCGGGCCGTCCGATCCCGCGGACCAGCCAGGAGCAGTGGGCCGGGCTCCAGCACGTGCCGCTCAACCAGCTGCGGCCCGGCGACCTGGTGATCTACCACGTCGACGCGACCCATGTGGCGATGTACATCGGCGGCGGTCTGGTGGTGCAGGCCCCGCACACCGGGTCGGTGGTGAAGATCTCGCCGGTCGGGATGCTGCCGATCCTCGGCGCGGTCCGGCCCGACCCGGGGGCGGCGGCGGACGAGCAGGGCGGGGCGTGGAAGGTGCCGGCCGCCGTGGCCGCGGCGGCGGACGAGGTGACTCCGATCAAGCCCGCGAAGCCGTCCACCCTGCCGAAGCCCGCCCCGACCAACTCCCCGCAGCCCACCGGGACGCCGTCCGGCACTCCGTCCGGCACTCCGTCGAACTCGCCGTCGGCCTCGCCCTCGGCCGCCGCGCCGGGCACGCCCTCAGGCTCCCCGTCCGGGTCCGCCTCGCCCTCGCCGTCCGGCTCGCCCTCGCCCTCGGACTCCCCGTCGCCCTCGAACCGGAGCTGACCGGAACCGGAGTCGACCGGAACAGGAGTCGACCGGAACAGGAGTCGACCGGAACAGGAGTCGACCGGAACAGGAGTCGACCGGAACGGGAGTCGACCGGAGCACGAGCCTGCCCGCGCTGACCGGCACCCGAGCCCGCCCGCGCTGACCGGTGCCGGGGCCGGGCCCCGGCACCGGTCGGGCCCGGCCGTCAGGCGGGCGGTGCCGCCCCGTCGGGAGCGGTGTCGGCCTCGAAGCGGATCACCACGGCCTTGGAGGTGGGCGTGTTGCTGATGTCCGCCGTCGAGTCCAGCGGGACCAGCACGTTGGTCTCCGGGTAGTACGCCGCCGCCCCGCCCCGGGCCACCGGGTAGTGCACCACCCTGAAGTGCGGCGCCCGGCGCTCCACGCCGTCCCGCCACTCGCTCACCAGGTCCACGTAACCGCCGTCGGCCAGTTCGAGTTCGGCGGCGTCGGCGGGGTTCACCAGGACCACCCGGCGGCCGCCGGTGATGCCCCGGTAACGGTCGTTCAGGCCGTAGACGGTGGTGTTGTACTGGTCGTGCGAGCGCAGTGTCTGCAGCAGCAGCCGGCCCGCCGGGACCTCTGGGGCGGTGAGCGGGTTGACCGTGAAGTTGGCCTTGCCGGTGGCGGTCGGGAAGGTACGGCTGTCGCGCGGACCGTGCGGGAGGGTGAAGCCGCCCGGGCGGCGCACCCTGGTGTTGAAGTCCTCGAAGCCCGGTACGACCCGGGCGATCCGCTCCCGGACGGTGTCGTAGTCGGCGGCGAACTCCTCCCAGGGCAGCGGGTTCTCCGGCCCGAGGGCGGCGCGGGCCAGCCGGCAGACGATCGCCACCTCGGAGAGCAGCTCGGGGCCCGGCGGGCGCAGCCGTCCGCGCGAGGAGTGCACCACGCCCATCGAGTCCTCGACGCTGACGAACTGGTCGCCCTTGGCCGTACGGTCCCGGTCGGTGCGGCCGAGGGTGGGCAGGATCAGCGCGCGGGCGCCGGTGACCACGTGCGAGCGGTTGAGCTTGGTGGAGACGTGCACGGTCAGCCGGCAGCGGCGCATCGCCGCCTCGGTCACCTCGGTGTCGGGCGTGGCGGCGACGAAGTTGCCGCCCATCGCGAAGAAGACCCCTATCCGGCCGTCGCGCATCGCCCTGATGGTGTCCACCGCGTCCAGGCCGTGGTGGCGCGGCGGCTCGAAGCCGAACTCCCTGCCGAGGGAGTCCAGGAAGGCGTCGCTGGGCCGCTCGAAGATGCCCATGGTCCGGTCGCCCTGCACGTTGCTGTGCCCGCGCACCGGGCAGACCCCGGCGCCCGGGCGGCCGACGTTGCCGCGCAGCAGCAGGAAGTTGACCACCTCGCGGATGGTCGGCACCGAGTGCTTGTGCTGGGTCAGGCCCATCGCCCAGCAGACGATGATCTTCTCGGAGGCCAGGACCAGCCGGGACAGCTCCTCGATCTGCCCGTACGGCAGTCCGGTGGCGGCCTCCACCTCCGCACGGTCGGTGGTCCCCGCCTCGGCCGCGAACTCCTCGAAGCCGAGGGTGTGTTCGGCGATGAAGTCGTGGTCGGCGGCGCCCTCGGTGGTGAGCAGGATCCGGTTGAGGGCGCGGAAGAGCGCGAGGTCGCCGCCGAGGCGGATCTGCAGGAAGAGGTCGGTCAGCTTGGTGCCCTGGCCGATCAGGCCGCGGGCGTTCTGCGGGTTCTTGAACCGTTCGAGACCGGCCTCGGGGAGCGGGTTGACGCTGACGATCTTCGCCCCGGCCCGCTTGGCACGCTCCAGTGCGGAGAGCATCCGGGGGTGGTTGGTGCCCGGGTTCTGGCCGGCCACGATGATCAGGTCGGCCTGGTAGAGGTCCTTGAGGTGGACGCTGCCCTTGCCCACGCCCAGGGTCTCGGTGAGGGCCGAACCGGACGACTCGTGGCACATGTTGGAGCAGTCGGGCAGGTTGTTGGTGCCCAGCTGCCGGGCGAACAGCTGGTACGCGAAGGCGGCCTCGTTGCTGGTCCGGCCGGAGGTGTAGAAGGCGGCGGCGTCCGGGGTGTCGAGGCTTCGCAGCTCCTCGGCGACGATGGCGAAGGCGCGGTCCCAGGAGACCGGGAGGTAGTGGGTGGCACCCTCGTCCAGCAGCATCGGCTGGGTGAGCCGGCCCTGCTGACCCAGCCAGTAGCCGGACCGCCCGGCCAGGTCGGCGACCGGGTGGGCGGCGAAGAAGTCGGCGGTGAGCCGGCGTTCGGTGGCCTCCTCCGCCACCGCCTTGGCGCCGTTCTCGCAGAACTCGGCGGTGTGCGTCTTGCCCGGTTCGGGCCAGGCGCAGCCCGGGCAGTCGAAGCCGTTCGGCTGGTTCACCTTGGTGAGGGTGGCGAGGGTGCGGCCGGGGCTCATCTGGGCGCCGGCCATGCGGAGGGTGTGGGCGATCGCGGGCAGGCCGGCGGCGGCGCGCTGGGGTGGGGACACCTGGGGTGCGTCCTGCACCGGGTCGCTCTGCGGGGCCTGCTTGGCCATGACTGCCACCTCCTGCTCACCAGGGCCCCCGCACCCTCGCCGGGACCGGCGGCAATCCTTTCACCTACGACGCCCGGCCGGGGAGGGGGAGTTTTTCGGGCGGGTGTTCCAGTGCCGGAGCCGTCCGGGGCGCGGCCGGGTTCCTCGGCAGGCCGTGGCGGCCGGGGGAGAGCGCGGCATCGGTACCGTCCGCCGCGCGCGGCTTCCCGTGCCGGAGCCGTCCGGGGTACGCGGCATCGGTCCCGCCCGCGAGGGCGCGGAGCAGGGTGCGGGCGGCGGCGTCGTTCTGGCGGAAGGCGGGGGCGTTGGTGAGCGGACGGGCGAAGGCGGCGTAGGCACGGCCGTTGGTGTGCGGGCCCAGGGCGGTGCGCCGGGGGTGCGGTCCGCCGTCGAGCGCGGGGTCGAGGACGCGGCCGTCGGCGGGGGCGGTGGTGAGGAGGCCCGAGCGGTGGGTGTGGCCGGCGTCGGCCACGACCTCCTCCTGGATCCGGCCGCTGCGGTGCAGGGCGCGCAGGACCGGGTCGCCGGTCCTCTCCAGCGCGTGCCTGGGGAGGTAGCCCTCGATCAGGGCGGTGGCCCGGACGGTGTGCCCGGGCACGCTCGGACTGGTGGCGAGGAAGGTGCCGGTCGACTCGTCCTCCTCGACCCGGAGGTCCGCGCCGAGGAACCGCAGTACGCCCGCCTCGGAGAGGGCGAGCAGCTGGCGCAGCCGGAACCCGGGCGGCCCGGAGGCGAGGAAGCTGAAGAACCCGGTCCACCAGCCGTCCAGTTCGGTGGCGACCGAGTGCGCGGTGAGCCGTCCGGCGGCGGTCAGCCGGGGCAGCTGGGTGTAGAGCGAGAGCAGGGCGAGGAAGGCGCCGAGGTCGGCGCTGTGTCCGGGGTCGGCGCGGCGGTCGGCGTCGGCGGTGATGTGGTCGCGCAGGTGCCGCTGGAGCTCCTCGGGGCCGGTGAAGCGGAGGTGGGCCAGTGGGCGGTCGAGGGCCTCGAAGTCGAGCCGGTCGGCCGGGTCGGGAACGGACTCGGCGATCAGGTCGGTGAGGCGGGGCTCGTACCAGCCGTGGCGGTCGTAGCGGGCGAGGAAGTCGGTCCAGGGGAGCGTGGTGCGTTCGGGGTGGGCGTGGAACAGCTCGTGGTAGTGCCCGAAGCCGATCTCCTTGGCCATCAACGGCCAGACGTCGCGCCGGAGTTCGAGCCGTCCGGGTCGGGCGATCAGGCCGTCGACCACGGCGGCGTCGAAGTAGCGGGGCAGCGGTGCGGGCGGGCCCTGGAGCCGGTAGCCGGTCTTGGAGTGGTACGGGACGCCGCGCCGGGAGCCGGCGTGGATCACCGGTTCCCGTCCGGAGGGGCGGTAGCGCAGCCCGCTGGCGGTCTCCTCGTAGCGTCCGCCGCGTCCCTCGGTGAGCAGGGCGACCAGGTCGACGAAGGCGAGGCCCAGGCCGCGCAGGATCAGCTGCTCGCCGGGGGCGACACCGGAGAGGTCCACGTCGGAGGAGAAGGCGGGCGGCAGGTGGAAGCGGCCGTGCCGGGCGGCGAAGGCTGCCGCGGCGGCGTGCTGCGGTTCGGGCGCGGAGTCGAGGTGGCCGATGGTGAGCACCACCTGGTCGGCGGCCAGCACGCGGTCGGAGAGCCGCACCAGCTGCGGGCCGTCGGCGGGTCCGGTGACCGAGCGGGCGGTGTCCCGGTGGACGGTGACGGTGATGTGCGGGGGCAGGTCGGCGACCGCGCGGCGGAACACCCAGTCCAGATAGGCGCTCTGGGCCCGGCGGGTGGGGAAGTCGGTGGGGGCGAGGGTGCGCAGCTCCGCCCGTACGGCGGGGTCGGCGACCGGGACGTACGGGGCGAACTCCTCGGGGCTGCGGGCCCATCGGGCGAGGGAGGGGCCCGGCCGGACGGGCCCCTCGACGGCCGAGGACTCGTCGGTGAACATGGTGACGTCCTCGGCCATCGAGTTCATCCGCAGCAGCGGTGACTGCTCGTACCGCCAGATCCGCCCGCCGCCCGGCGGGTGCGGATCGACCACATGGATCTCCAGGTGCCGGTCGGCGGGCAGCAGTTCGGCGGCGTTGGCGGCGATCCGCTCCAGCAGTCCGGTGCCGCGCGGGCCCGCGCCGATGATCGCCAGGGTGCTCAACGCCGGCCTCCCGTCGCCGAGTCGGCGTACGAGCGGAGGCGTTGCAGCGGGGTCGGCGGCAGGGCGCCCCGGGTGGTGCCGCGCGCGTAGTGGCGTTCCAGGTAGTACTGCCCGACGGAGAGCACGCTGGTGACCGCGACGTACCAGAGGGTGGCGACCAGCAGCAGCGGGATCACCTGGTAGGTCTGGTTGTAGATGACCTGCGCCGAGTACAGCAGGTCCTGTACGGCGAGCACGCTGACGATGCTGGTGCCCTTGAGGGTGCCGATCAGCATGTTGCCGGCGGCGGGCACGATCGAGCGCATCGCCTGCGGGACGACGATCCGGCGCAGTACCCGGGAGCGGCGCAGCCCGAGCGACTGGGCGGCCTCCAACTGGCCCTGGTCGACCGAGAGGAGCCCGCCGCGCACCACCTCGGCGGCGTACGCGGCCTCGTGCAGGGTCAGCCCGATCACGGCGGTCAGCGTGGGGCCGAGCAGGTTGACGGTCTTCACGCTGAACAGCTCGGGGCCGTACGGGATGCCCAGGCTCACGGTCGGGTAGAGCGCGCCGATGTTGAACCAGAACAGCAGCTGGACCAGGAGCGGGGTGGCCCGGAAGACCCAGACGTAGCCCCAGCTCAGCGTCCGCAGCACCGGGTTGCCGGAGAGGCGGCAGACGGCGAGCAGGGTGCCGAGGGCGAAACCGAGCACCATCACGACGGCGGTCAGCCAGAGCGTGAGCACCAGGCCGTTCACGATCGCGGCGGTGGTGAAGTACCGGCCGACCACGTCCCACTGGAAGGCCTGGTTCCGTACGACCGAGTCGAGCAGCAGCGCGAACAGCAGCAGCACGGCGGCGGAGGCGATCAGCCGGCCCGGGCGGCGGCGCGGCACGATCGGCGCCTCGGCCTCGGCGGCGGGGGCGAGCGGTGGGGCGGAGGCGGGCAGGAGGTCGTGCGTGGTGGCCATCAGAGGGGCTCCAGAGGTGGGCGTACCGGGCAACGGCCGTCACACGCACTGGCCGCGCCCCTCAACGCGGCCGGAGCCGACGCGACTTGGCGGGCTCCTCAGTGCACACTCACTCCGGCAGGATCGTACGCATGCCCGAACCGGCACTGTCAAGGGACACCGGGCGGCGGTCGCACCGGCGGACCGGCCGCGCCCCCGGTGGGGTGGCGCCTCGCTGAGAGGCGCGCCGGACCGGTCGGTCTAAGTTGCAACTTTCCCGCAACAGACGGTGGTTGACGGATCCCGAGAGTCACTGTTCAACTTGACGGCATGAACGCCGAGCAGCCCCTGGTCACGCGCGGCCACATCGACTTCGGTCGGGTGTGGTCCGCCGCGTGTTGCGGCTGACCCGGCAGCGGGCCGTCTGACCGGCCCTCCCTCTCCCTCGGAGACCTCCCTCGGTGCCCCGTTCGCGGGCCGGGACCGCCGTCCGCCCGGACGGTTCGCAGGCGCACGCTGCCGCCTTCCCCGCTCACTCCAGCTGATCCGCCGTCACTCGCCGCCCCTTCCGGCTCCCCCCGACTCCACCCGAGCCTGTCCGGCCGCCGCCGCGCCGCACCCTGCCCGCGTGCGCCGCCTCCGGCCGGCGGGCACTACCGAAAGGCCCTTCCCCATGCCCGTCGAGTTCCTCGGCATCGCCGCCACCGGCGACGGCTCGGAGACCAACGCCCGCACCACCGCCGCCTTCGACCGCGACTACACGCTGCGCCTGGCCCGCGCCCACGAGGAGCACGGCTGGGACCGGGTGCTCTTCGCCTACGGTTCGGGCTCGCCCGAGCCGGCGGCCGGTGCCGCGTTCCTCGCCTCCAGGCTGGACCGGCTGCAGATCCTGCTCGCCCACCGGCCGAACGTCTCGTACCCGACCTTCGCGGCCAAGACCTTCGCCACCCTGGACCAGATCAGCGACGGCCGCCTCACCGTGCACTTCATCACCGGCGGCAACGACCACGAGCAGCAGCGCGAGGGCGACTTCCTCACCAAGGACCAGCGCTACGACCGCACCCGCGAGTACATCCGGATCGTCAAGAAGATCTGGACCACGCACGAGCCCTTCGACCACGAGGGCGAGTACTACCGCTTCAACGACTTCGTCTCCGACGTCTTCCCGGTCCAGCAGCCGAGGCCGGGCGTCTCCTTCGGCGGCTCCTCGCCGGCGGCGTACGCGGCCGGCGGCGCCGAGGCGGACGTCTACTGCCTGTGGGGCGAGCCGCAGGCCCGGACCGCCGAGCAGATCGAGAACGTGAAGGAGGCCGCGCGGGCGGCCGGGCGGAGCGACGTGCCGAGGATCCAGGTGGCGTTCCGGCCGATCATCGCGCCGACCGAGGAGCTCGCCTGGGAGAAGGCGTACCGGACGGTGGACCGGATCAAGGCCCGGAAGTCCGACGGCCTGGTCCGGCACCGCCGGCTGAACGGGGAGAAGCCCGAGAACACCGGCTCCCAGCGGCTGATCGAGATCGCCGAGGCCGGGGAGCGGTACGACCGGGCGCTGTGGACCCCGACTGCCGCCGCGACCGGCGGGGGCGGCAACTCCAACGCGCTGGTGGGCACCCCCGAGACGGTCGCGCAGGCGCTGCTGGACTACTACGACCTCGGCGTGGACATCCTCTCCGCCCGCGGCTACGACCTGCTGGACGACGCGATCGACTTCGGCCGGTACGTGATCCCGATCGTCCGCGAGGAGGTCGCCAAGCGCGACGCCGAGCGCGCCGCCAAGGAGGCGGCCCGGGAGAACGACCGGCGGCAGCTGCTCGCGGCTCAGGTATGAGGCTGCTCACCGAGGTCCGGAGGGTCGGCCTGGACGACCGGATCACCGAACCCCTGGTACGCGAGCTCACCCATGAGTACGTCAGCCGCTACGGGCCGTCCGCGCACCAGGAGATGGCCCGCTACCCGGCCGCCGCGTTCGCGCCGCCGGACGGCCTGCTGCTGCTCCTGCTGGAGGACGGCGAGCCGGTGGCCGGCGGTGCGTACATGCGGTACGACGAGCGCACCGCCGAGCTGAAACGGGTGTGGACGCACTCCCAGCACCGCCGCCGGGGCCTGGCCCGCCGGGTGCTGACCGAGCTGGAGGCGGCCGCACGGCAGGCCGGCTACCGGCGGATCCACCTCACCACCGGACCGCTCCAGCCCGAGGCCAGGGGCCTCTACCTGGCCGCCGGCTACACCCCGCTGTTCGACGTGACGGCCGAGGCCCTCGGCCCGCTGCCGTTCGAGAAGCACCTGACCGACCGGACACCCACCGACCCCGACTGACGTACGAGAGGACCGGATCCCGTGAGACGCCCGTTCCCGGCCGCCGCCGCCCTGCTGCCCGTCCTGGTGCTGACCGCCTGCGGCGCCACCCCGGCCGCCACCGACACGGCTGCCGTGGCCGGGAGTTCGGCCGTCGCGGCGGCGGGCCAGGACGTGGTCTCGGGGGTGCGGAAGGTCGACGCCGTCGCCGCCCTGCTGCCCGAGGAGGTCCGCAGGGCGGGCACCCTGCGGCTGGGCGGCGCGGTCGGCAGCCCGCCCACCGCCTTCTACCCGGACCCGGCCACCCGGAAGGCCGCCGGTCTGGACGTGGACGTCGCCGACGCCGTGGCCGGGGTGCTCGGCATCACCGTCCAGCACGAGACCGCCGCCTTCGAGACCATCCTGCCCGCCCTCGGCAGCGGCAAGTACGACGTGGGCACCGGCAACTTCGGCGTCACCGCGGCCCGGCTGAAGAGCGTCGACTTCGTCACCTACATCGACGACGGCCAGGGCTTCGCGGTCCGCAAGGAGGACACCTCGCTGCCGCCCGTCACCGACCTCGTCCAGCTGTGCGGCCTGACCATCGGCACCGGGGTCGGCACCACCTTCGAGTCCACGCTCAACGCCAGGAAGAACGTCTGCACCGACGTCGGGAAGAAGCCGTACGAGGTCAAGGCGTACTCCGACGGCGGCGCGCTGCTCACCAGCCTCCGCCAGGGCAAGGTCGACACGGTGATGTCGACCATCAACGGCCTGCGCTACCAGGCGTCCCAGCCGGCCTCCGGGACCCGCTTCCTGAGCGAGTTCCACCGGCTGGACGTCGGCTTCGCCTTCAAGAAGGGCTCGCCGCTCACCCCGGCGTTCCAGGCGGCGGTCAACCAGCTGATCAAGGACGGGACGTACGACCGGATCCTGCGGAAGTGGGGCACCGAGGACTCGGCCGTCACCGAGTCGAGGATCAACCCGCCCGAGCACCAGTGACGTCCGTCCCCCTCGAAGGAGCGCCCCCCTTGACCACCGCCGCCGCCCGCACCGCCACCACCGGGACCCCGCCGCCCGCCAGGGTGACCGACGGCCTCGCCGACCTGCCCGTGGTCCCCGCCCGGCACCCCTGGCGCTGGCTCGCCGGGGCGGCGGCGCTGGTCGTGGCCGCCCAGTTCCTGCACGGCCTGGCCACCAACCCGGGCTGGGACTGGCAGACCTTCAGCGCCTTCCTGACCGCCGGCACCATCCTCAAGGCGGTCTGGATCACCGTCCAACTCACCTGCTACGGCACGGTCCTGGGCTTCGCGCTGGGCGCGGTGGTGGCCGCGCTGAGGCTCTCCCGCAGCCCGATCCTCCAGACCATCGCCTGGACCTACATCTGGGCGTTCCGCTCGATCCCGCTCATCGTCCAGCTGGTCTTCTGGTTCAACCTCTCCTACCTCTACAGGCGGCTCGGCATCGGCGTCCCGTTCGGCCCGACCGTGTTCACCTTCGAGACCGTGGACCTGCTCGGCGCCCTCGGCGCGGCCGTGCTCGGGCTGGCGCTGCACCAGGCCGCGTACGCCGCCGAGATCATCCGGGCCGGGGTCCTCGCGGTGGACGCCGGGCAGCTGGAGGCCGCAGCCGCGCTCGGCATCCCGCGGCTGCGGCAGGCCTGGCGGATCGTACTGCCGCAGGCGATGCGGTCGATCCTGCCGACCGCGGGCAACGAGGTGATCTCGCTCTTCAAGGGCACCTCGATCGTCTACGTGATGGCGATCGGCGAGCTCTTCTACCAGGTGCAGGTCATCTACGGCCGCACCGGGCGGGTGGTTCCGCTGCTGATGGTGGCCACCGTCTGGTACGTGGTGCTGACCACGCTGCTGACGATCGGCCAGTACTACGTCGAGCGCTACTTCGCCCGGGGCGCCGAGCGCACCCCGCCGCCGACACCGCTGCAGCGCGCCCGCGCCTTCGCCGACCGGCTCCGGACCACCCCGCCGACCGCACCGACCGCACCGACCCCGATCGGAGACCGCTGAGATGAGCACGACCATGGTGGACGTCCGCGGCGTCCACAAGAGCTTCGGCCGGCTGGAGGTGCTGCGCGGCGTGGACCTCCAGGTGCCCGCCGGGTCGGTGACGGTGGTGCTCGGACCCTCGGGCTCCGGCAAGTCCACCCTGCTGCGCTCGATCAACCACCTGGAGAAGCTCGACCGGGGCCACGTCGCCATCGACGGCGAGCTGATCGGCTACCGGCGCGTCGGCGGCAAGCTCCACGAGCTGCGCGAACGCGAGGTGCTGCGCCAGCGGACCCACATCGGCTTCGTCTTCCAGAACTTCAACCTCTTCCCGCACCTCACCGTGGTGGAGAACCTCGTCGAGGCGCCGGTGGCCGCCCTGCGCCGGCCCAGGGCGGCCGCCCGTGCGCACGCGCTGGAGCTGCTCGCCCGGGTCGGCCTGGCCGACAAGGCCGACGCCTACCCGCGCCAGCTCTCCGGCGGCCAGCAGCAGCGGGTCGCCATCGCCCGTGCGCTCGCCCTGGAGCCCAAGGTGCTGCTCTTCGACGAGCCCACCTCGGCGCTCGACCCCGAGCTGGTCGGCGAGGTCCTGGACGTCATCAAGGGCCTGGCCGGCACCGGCACCACGATGATCGTGGTCACCCACGAGATCGGCTTCGCCCGCGAGGCGGCCGACACCGTGGTCTTCATGGACGGCGGAGTGGTGATCGAGCAGGGCCCGCCCGCCGCCGTCCTGGACGACCCGCAGCACGAGCGCACCCGCGCCTTCCTCTCCAAGGTCCTGTGAACCCCGTCACCGCTGGAGCCAGAACATGACACCGCCCCGCCGCGCCCTGCTCGCCGCCTCCGCCGCCCTGGCGGCCGCCCTGCTGCTGACGGCCTGCGGCAGCGGCCCGGACACTGCCCTGGCCGGGGCCGGGGCCGCCCGGAGCGACGTCGCGCCGGACGGGACCAAGGTCAACCTGACGGCCGATCAGAAGCGGGTGACCACGGCGAAGGTGGACGCGATCGCCGCCCTCGTCCCGGAGGAGATCCGCGGACGCGGCACCCTCCAGGTGGTCGACTCGGTCAGCTCGGTGCCGCCGCTGGACTTCCGCGCCACCGACGACAGGACGGTCATCGGCGTGGAACCCGACATCGCCTACCTGATCGGCGACGTCCTCGGCCTGAAGGTCGAGCTCAACCCGGTCTCCTGGGAGAACGTCTTCGTCGGGCTGGACAGCGGCAAGTACGACGTCGGCATCACCAACATCACCGTGACCGAGGCCCGCAAGCAGAAGTACGACTTCGCCACGTACCGCCTGGACGTCCTCGGCTTCGAGGCGAAGAAGGGCGGCGGCTGGCGGATCAACGGGCCCGAGGACGTCGCCGGGCACACCATCGCCGTCTCCTCCGGCACCAACCAGGAGAAGCTGCTGGTCGCCTGGAACGAGGCCAACGTCAGGGCGGGCCGCAAGCCGGTGGACATCAAGTACTTCCAGAACTCCTCCGACTACTACCTCGCCCTCTCCTCCGGCCGGATCGACGCCTACCTCGGCCCCAACCCGACCGCCGCCTTCCACGCGGTGCAGACCGGCGAGACCGAGGTCATCGGCACCTACTCCGGCGGCGGCGACCAGGTGCTCGGCAAGATCGCGGCCGCCACCAGGAAGGACAACGGCCTGGTCAAGGCACTCGCCGGGGCGATCG
Organism: Kitasatospora sp. HPM-01-4; assembly: GCF_051374625.1. Classification (NCBI taxonomy): domain Bacteria; kingdom Bacillati; phylum Actinomycetota; class Actinomycetes; order Kitasatosporales; family Streptomycetaceae; genus Kitasatospora; species Kitasatospora sp. HPM-01-4. The sequence continues at coordinate 5,435,844 of NZ_JBPQGP010000005.1, forward strand.
ACGCGGTGATCAAGAACGGTACGTACGCCCAGGTGCTGAAGCGCTGGGGCCTGGAGGGCGAGGCCGTCCCCAGCTCCGAGATCAACCCGCCGGGGCTGCCCGGGAGCGGGTGATCCGGGCCGTCGGCAGCCCGTTGGTTGCCGGGTGGCGGGCATCAGCGCAGGCTGGAAGGTACCGATGGCCCGGGTGGCCGGGCCGGGAGGCGAGGCTTCCGATGAGCAGGCTCGAAGAACAGATCGACATCGATGTGCCGGCGCAGGAGGTCTGGGCGCAGCTGCACCGCATCGACGAGTATCCGAAGTTCGTGGAGGGCGTGAGGAGTGCCGCCGCACACGGCAGCAGCCGAGCCCATCTCGACGTCCGGATCGGCGACGAAGAGCAGGCGTTCGAGACCAGACTGGCCGACCGCGGCGGTCAGGTCATGGACTGGACGGTGGACAAGCCCGAGCTGAAGTGCGCCTTCGCCGTGAACCCGCTGGACGAGGAGCACACCCAGCTCCAGATCCGGCTGGAGTACGACGCGGAGGCCGTGCGGTCGACCTTCGGCGGTCCCAAGGGGTTCGCCCAGGTCCACGCGATCGAGGAGGCGGTCCGGAGCGACCTGGAGAAGTTCAAGGACCTGCTGGAGAACCGCAGGTAGCGCTGGACGGCCCCGGGGCCCGGCCGGATATTCGGCCCCGCCCGCCGTGGTGCCCGGGTGCCGCCGCCGGTCTGGACGCCGACCCGGACTCCGAGCGAACTCCGTTCGATCCGGCGGCACTTGGGCATCGCGGCGGGAGCTCAGGGCGCGGTATCGCCGGGTGCTCGGCGCGGACGGTGATCCGGCCGCGGCGATCCGTGAACTGCTCCCGCCGGTGGACGAGTTCGCCGGCGAGTGCCTTCCGGACGACCCGTGTGCCCTGTGCGCCCGGTACGGCCTGGCCCGCCGGCCGGCCTCCGCCGGTCGCCCGGCCGAGGCCGCCGGCCCGCTCCGCGGCATCCCGACCGCCGTCGGCCCGGCTCGGGGTGCGGTTCGGGGCCGCTGTAGCCTCGGAAGTCCGGGGCGGGCATCGTCAACCGAAACGATCATTGCCTAACCCGCCCTCAGGACCCCGCCCGGAACCACTCGGGCGGGGCCCTCCCGTCCTGCCGTCGGATCACGGGCGGCCGGACAGGGTCCGCGTCCGAGCCGCGACCGGGCGAGGGGACAGGCCGCCCCGGGAGAGCCGGGCCGCTCCACTTCCGCCCGGCACCACTGACCGGTTCGTGTGCCTCCGACGGTCCCGGTCGCCGCCGTCCGGCCCGGGGGAAGCCGGCCGGCTCCGAACGGCACCGGAGGCCGATCGGGCCGCAACGGTCAAGCAACATGCAAAAGCCCCTTGAAAACCGGCTCAGCTGCGAAAAGATGGCCGAATGGTTGAAGAACTGATCGACTCTCACGCGGATGGCAGCACCCCTCGCCGCATCGCCGACGCCTTCGTCCACGAGCTCGCCGACCTCGACCCGCTGGTCGCGGTGTACCTCGGACTCAACCCCGAGGACGACCGGCTCCCCGACCTCTCCCCGGCCGGCCAGGAGAAGGTGGCGGACCTCAGCCGCCGTACCCTCGCGCAGCTGGACGAGGTGGAGGCCGCCGGCACCGAGCTCGACGACGCCGAGCGCCGCTGCGCGCGCCTGCTGCGCGAGCGGCTCACCGCGGAACTCGCCGTCGACGACGCGGGCGAGAACTTCCGCGCCGTACGCAACCTCGGCTCTCCGCTGCACAGCCTGCGTGAGGCCTTCACCCTGATGGGCACCGACACCGACGAGCAGTGGGCGGTCATCGGCCGCCGGCTGGCCCGGGTCCCGCTGGCGGTGCGGCAGTACCGCGAGCGGCTCGCCGAGGGTGTCGAGCGCGGTCTGCTGGCCGGTCCGCGCCAGGTCACCACCGTGATCGGGCAGATCGCCGAGTGGGTGGAGGGCGAGGTCCCCGGCGGCTGGTTCGGCACCTTCGTCCAGGGCGCCCCCGAGGCGCAGCACGAGGCCCTGAGCGCCGCCGCCGTGGCGGCCACCGAGTCCATCGCCGAGCTCGGCGACTGGCTGCGCGACGTCTACGGTCCGGCCGCCGCCGGGACCCCGGACGCCGTCGGCCGTGAGCGCTACGCCCGCTGGGTGCGGTACTGGACGGGTGCCGAGCTCGACCTGGACGAGGCGTACGCCTGGGCCTGGAGCCAGTTCCACGACCTGGACGCGCAGATGCGCGCCGAGGCGGAGAAGGTGCGCCCGGGCTCCACCCCGATGGAGGCCATGAAGTGGCTGGAGACCGACGGCCCGGCGGTCAAGGGTGAGGAGGAGGCCCGCGCCTTCCTCCAGGGCCTGATGGACCAGGCGATCAACGACCTCCAGGGCACGCACTTCGACCTGGCCGACCCGCTGCTCAAGGTCGAGTCGAAGATCGCCCCGCCCGGCAGCGCCGCCGCGCCGTACTACACCGCCCCCTCGCTGGACTTCTCCCGCCCGGGCCGCACCTGGCTGCCCACCCTCGGCAGGGACAGCTTCCCGGTCTGGGACCTGGTCTCCACCTGGTACCACGAGGGCGTTCCCGGCCACCACCTCCAGCTGGCCCAGTGGACGTACGTCGCCGACCGGCTCTCGACCTACCAGGTCACCCTGGGCGGGGTCAGTGCCAACCTGGAGGGCTGGGCGCTGTACGCCGAGCGCCTGATGGACGAGCTGGGCTACCTCACCGACCCCGGCCACCGGCTCGGCTACCTGAACGCGCAGATGATGCGCGCGCTGCGGGTGATCGTGGACATCGGCATGCACGTGGGCCTGGACTTCCCCGCCGACTCGCCGTACAAGCCGGGCGAGCGGATGCTCCCGGACGACGCCCGGGAGTTCTTCGGCCGGTACTGCGGGCTCTCGTCCGAGTTCCTGGACAGCGAGCTGGTCCGCTACCTCGGCATGCCGGGGCAGGCGATCGGCTACAAGCTCGGCGAGCGCGCCTGGCTGCAGGGCCGTGCCGCGGCCAAGGCCAGGGCCGAGGCCCGCGGCGAGGAGTTCGACCTCAAGGCGTGGCACATGGCGGCCCTCTCGCAGGGCTCGCTCGGCCTGGACGACCTGGTCGCCGAGCTCAGCGCGCTCTGAGCCCGGGTGCGCCCAGGGGGAGCCGCGCGACCGGCCCGGCAGCGGGCCGGGGCGGTCGCGCGGCTCCCGCACCCGCGGAAGAGTCCGCCCGGGTGCACCCGTCGGCCATCGCCGAGAAGTCGAACTGATGTTGCGTCAATATTGTTGCCCGTCAACGGTCGCCGGAGGTTTCCGGCCCCGGACGGGCGGCGCCGGACCGGTGATTCTCACATCTTTCCCAGCATAGGATCACGGGATTTCCAGCTGATCACCGCATAGTCGGAACATACGCCGCAGAGCACCGGGCGCGTGGCAAACCGTATGCTGGGCAGGAGTGACCTACCTGATGAGCCGTCATCGAAGGACAGGCCGGCGCATGAACCGTCGCCCCGTGGCGATGACCACCCTCCTCATTCTCGGTACGGCCGCCGCCATAGCGGGCGCGACCACCATCACCAGCGAGACCACCGCCTTCGGCCACCACCTGGCGGGCGGTCTGAGCCACGCCACGGCCGGCCAGGCCTCCGCCGCCCCCGCGACCAGGACGCCGAGCGCGCAGGGTGCCCCCGACGAGTCCGCCGCCGCGGGACCGTCGTCCAGCGGCGTCCCCTCCGACCTGCCGTCCCTGAGTCCCGCCCCCGGGACCACCGCCGTCGCCCCCGTCACCGACGAGTCCTCCCGGGTCGGCGCGCTCTACAGCGGGTCGGCGCCCAGCGGCAACCACTTCTGCACCGCCAGCGTGCTGCACAGCGGCAGCAAGAACCTGCTGCTCACCGCGGCCCACTGCGCGTCCAACACCGACGACCTCTACTTCGCCCCCGGCTACCGCGACGGGCAGAGCCCGTACGGCACCTGGCAGGTCACCAAGCTCTACCAGACCACCGGCTGGACCCAGGACGGCAACCAGGACGAGGACTTCGCCATCCTCCAGGTGGCCCCGAGCAACGGCCGCGCCGTCGAGGACGTGGTCGGCGCCAACAACCTCGCCCTCAACGTGGACTTCGGTGCCAGGGTCCGCCTCTACGGCTACCCCGCCAACACCGAGGAGCCCATCCTCTGCACCAACGACACGACCAAGCAGAGCGACCACCAGCGCCGGATCGACTGCCCGTCCTTCCCCGGCGGCACCAGCGGCGGTCCGTGGATCGACACCGACACCAACAAGGTGATCGGCGTCATCGGCGGCTACCAGCAGGGCGGTGACACCGACGACGTCTCCTACAGCGCCACCTTCGAGAAGGTCATAGGGGACCTCTACCAGCAGGCCGTCGCCGACAACACCTGACGGCCGCCGGCCCCGCCGGTCCCCGGTGTCACCAGACGCCGGGGACCAGCCGCTTCGTCCGGGCCGCGTACGCCTCGTAGGCCTCGCCCAGGGCGGCGAACAGGACCCGTTCCTCCACCCGGATCCGGTATCCGACGGCGAGTGCGAGACAGAGCGCCACCAGCAGCCACGAAGCCGCGTTGCCGTAGGTGGCCGCCAGCGCCAGCGCGGCCAGCAGGGCACCGGTGTAGGCGGGGTGCCGCAGGTGGCGGTACGGCCCCCAGTCGACCACCCGGTGGCCCTCCTGGATGTGGACGGTGCCCCGGAAGTACCGGCCGAGCGTGTGGATCGACCACAGCCGCAGCGCCATCCCGGCCCAGGTGAGCACCAGCAGGGCCACCAGGGCGGCCCCGCCCACCGGGTACGACAGGGCGGGCAGCGCCCGTCCGACCGGCACGGCGAGCCCGAAGCCCGCGACGGTCAGCGCGGCGAACAGCAGCAGGCTCCGCCACTCGTTCTGCCTGGTCCGTCCGCTCCGCAGCCGCTGCCGCATCTGCAGCAGCCCCTCCGCGGTCACCCAGACCCACAACGTGTCGTTGAAGGCCGTACGCATCCAATCCGCCATGGCTGTCTCTCCCCGGGAACATGGTGGCCAACTGGCATGAGCTGCTTGGAAGGTCCCACCCGGGCGGGGTGGAGCGGCTCCACTCCGGGGTGGACTTTCCGGTGGAGCCGGGGAGCGGCGGGGGCGTGCCCACGGGGGTCCGGGATCTCGGCCCGAAGCATCTTCCTGGTCCCGCCGACGGCGCCACCCGTGCGTACGGGGCCCGGCGTCGTGGTCCGGGCGCGCCTCTGACGGTCCGAGGGGAGGGCACCGGGAGCGGTGGCGCGGGTTTTCGGGGCGCGACATGACGAAGGCCCAGGTCCGCGGAGTAACTCCGCCGCCTGGGCCTTGACCGCACTTCCTGCGAAGTGCCCCCGGTAGGATTCGAACCTACGCACCCGCCTCCGGAGGGCGGTGCTCTATCCCCTGAGCTACGGGGGCCTGCCTTGTGTCGCCGACTGCTTGCTGCGACGTGGAGAACACTACCAGGCTCACGGAGTGATCAGTGCACGGGTTCCGGAACGAGATCGCGAGGCGGGCGGCGGAGGCCGCCGGGGGGCCCGCGGGCGGCTCGGCGGCGGGGCAGTGGGCGGACCGGCGCAAGTCGGGGAAAGCGCGGACAGGCGGGCGGGGGCGTGGCTACCCTCGGTGAGGTGGTGTCCGCGACGTCCGGGCGGGTCCTCGTGGTGGACGACAGCGAGGTGATCCGCCGGCTGATCAGAGTCAACCTGGAGCTGGAGGGCTTCCAGGTGGTGACCGCCGCCGACGGGGCCGAGTGCCTGGAGGTGGTCCGCCGGGTGCGTCCGGACGTCGTGACGCTGGACGTGGTCATGCCCAGGCTGGACGGCCTGCGGACGGCGGCCCGGCTGCGGGCGTCCGCCGCGACCAGCCGGCTGCCGATCGCGATCGTCAGCGCCTGCACCCCGGCCGATCTGGCCAGGGGGGAGTCGGTGGGGGTGGACGGCTACCTCGGCAAGCCGTTCGATCCGGCGGACCTGGTGGCGCTGGTGTGGCGGCTGATGGCGCTGCGTGACTCCGGGGGGAGCGGCCAGCGCCGCTTCGCGTACGGCTTCGGCGACGGCTCCGGAGGGTTTCGCTCTCGGCGAACAGACCTCCCCTGAGTGACGGCCGGACGCCGACGGGTGCGGCACGGGCGCCCGGAAGGGTAAACCGGGTGCGGGCACACCGCCCCTCTCGCCTAGGCTTGGCGTCGTGACCCCCGCAGAGCTTTCCCAGGCAGTCCAGGCCGCAGTGAGCGCCGCCGTCGAGGCGGGCGAGCTGGCCGTCGCCGTGCCCGAGCACGTGACGGTCGAGCGGCCCAAGAACAGGGACCACGGCGACTACGCCACCAACGTGGCCCTCCAGCTCGCGAAGCCGGCCGGTAAGCCGCCGCGAGCCGTGGCCGAACTGGTGGCCGCCCGACTGCGCGAGGTCACCGGTATCGCGAAGGTCGACATCGCCGGCCCCGGCTTCCTGAACATCACCCTGGACGCCGCCTCCGCCGGCGAGCTGGCCCGGACCATCGTCGCGGCCGGCGAGGCGTACGGCCGCAACGAGGCGCTCAAGGGTCTGAAGATCAACCTGGAGTTCGTCTCGGCGAACCCGACCGGTCCGATCCACATCGGCGGCGTCCGCTGGGCGGCCGTCGGCGACTCGCTCGCCCGCATCCTCCGGGCCACCGGCGCCGACGTCACCACCGAGTACTACCTCAACGACGCGGGCGTGCAGATCTCCAAGTTCGCCGGCTCGCTGCAGGCCGCCGCCAACGGCCGCCCGGTTCCGGCCGACGGCTACGTCGGCGAGTACATCGTCGACATCGCCAAGGCGATCACCGACGCCGTTCCCGGCCTGCTCGACCTGCCCGAGGACGAGCAGCGATCAGTCTTCCGCGAGCAGGGCCTGGCGCTCATGGTCGCCGAGATCAAGCGCTCGATGGAGGAGTTCGGCACCCACTTCGACGTCTGGTTCTCGGAGAAGTCGCTGCACGACTCCGGCGCGGTCGAGAAGGCCATCGAGCGGCTGCGCGAGCAGGGCCACGTCTTCGACCGGGACGACGCGATCTGGCTGCGCACCACCGACTTCGGCGACGACAAGGACCGCGTCCTGATCAAGGCCGACGGCGACACCACCTACTTCGCCGCCGACGCCGCCTACTACCTGAGCAAGCGGGACCGCGGCAGCGAGGTCTCGGTCTACATGCTCGGCGCCGACCACCACGGTTACGTCAACCGGCTCAAGGCCATCGTGGCCTGCGCGGGCGACGACATGGACCGCAACATCGAGGTGAAGATCGGCCAGTTCGTGAAGATGCTTCGCGACGGCGAAGAGGTCCGGATGTCCAAGCGGGCCGGCAACATCATCACGATCGACGACGTGGTCGACTGGATCGGCGTGGACGCCGCCCGCTACACGCTGGCGCGTTCCTCCACCGACTCCACCATCACGCTGGACATCAACCTGCTGACCAGCCAGACCAGCGAGAACCCGGTCTTCTACATCCAGTACGCGCACACCCGGATGTGCGGCGTGCAGCGCAAGGCCGAGAGCATGGGCATCACCAAGGGCTCGGCCGAGGACTTCAAGCCGGAGCTGCTGAGCACCGAGTGGGAGTCCGAACTGCTGGGCGCCCTGGCCGACTTCCCGCGCATCCTGGCCACGGCCGGTGAGCTGCGCGAGCCGCACCGCGTCGCGCGGTACCTGGAGGAGGACGTGGCTCCGAAGTACCACCGGTTCTACGACCACTGCCAGATCCTGCCCAAGGGCGACGAGGAGGTCACGGACCTCACGCGCGCCCGTCTCTGGCTGGCCGACGCCACGCGCACGGTCGTCGCCAACGGTCTGGCCCTGCTCGGCGTGTCCGCGCCCGAGCGGATGTAGCCGGGGCCCCGCGCCGCCGGGGGGCGGTGACAGTCCGGCCGGACTGTCACCGCCCCCTTCCGCAAGTACCGAGTGCCAGGGAGAGAAGCCGAGATGAGCCGCTCCGCACACCCCGCAGGACCGCGTCACGGCGATGTGCTGACCGAGGGCCACCACCTGGCCCCGCCGAGCGATCCGAACGCCCTCGATCCCAAGGTGTGGTCCCGCACCGTCGGCCGCGACGCGGCGGGCGTGGTCACCGTCGGCGGGCTCGACGTCCGGTCGCTGGCGGCCGAGTTCGGCACCCCGGCGTACGTCATGGACGAGGCGGACTTCCGCGCCCGCGCCCGCGCGTGGCGGGAGGCCTTCGGCGACGACGCGGACGTGTACTACGCGGGCAAGGCGTTCCTCTCCAAGGCGGTGGTCCGCTGGCTGCACGAGGAGGGGCTGAACGTCGACGTGTGCAGCGGCGGCGAGCTGGCCGTCGCGCTGGCCGGCGGGATGCCGGGGGAGCGGATCGCGCTGCACGGCAACAACAAGTCGGTGGGCGAGCTGGAGCAGGCGGTCAAGGCGGGCGTCGGGCACATCGTGCTCGACTCGTACCAGGAGATCGAGCGGCTGGCCGCGGTCGCCGAGCGCCACGGGACCAGGCAGCCGGTGCTGATCCGGATCACCGTCGGAGTCGAGGCGCACACCCACGAGTTCATCGCCACCGCGCACGAGGACCAGAAGTTCGGCCTCTCACTGGCCGGGGGCGCGGCGGCCGAGGGCGTCCGCCGGGTGCTGGCGCAGCCGAGCCTCGAGCTGCGCGGCATCCACTCCCACATCGGTTCGCAGATCTTCGACACCGCCGGTTTCGAGGTGGCCGCCCGCCGGGTGGTCGGCCTGCTGGCCGAGATCCGCGACGAACACGGGATCGAGCTGCCGGAGATCGACCTCGGCGGCGGCCTGGGCATCGCGTACACCAGCGAGGACGACCCGCGCGAGCCGGCCGAGATCGCCGTCGCACTGACCGGGATCGTCCGCCGGGAGTGCGGGGCGGCCGGACTGGCGGTGCCCCGGCTGAGTGTGGAGCCGGGCCGCGCGATCGTCGGCCCGACCGCGTTCACGCTGTACGAGGTCGGCACGGTCAAGCCGCTGGAGGGCCTGCGCACCTACGTCAGTGTGGACGGCGGGATGTCGGACAACATCCGCACCGCGCTGTACGACGCCGAGTACTCCGTGGCCCTGGTCTCGCGCACCAGCGAGGCGGAGCCGATGCTGGTCAGAGTGGTGGGCAGGCACTGCGAGTCCGGTGACATCGTGGTGCGGGACGCCTTCCTGCCCGCCGACCTGGTGCCGGGCGACCTGCTCGCGGTGCCGGCCACCGGCGCGTACTGCCGTTCGATGGCCAGCAATTACAACCACACACTCAAGCCCCCCGTGGTGGCCGTCAGGGACGGTTCGGCCCGGGTGATCGTCCGCCGGGAGACGGAGGAGGATCTCCTGCGTCTTGATATCGGCTGACGAAATTCTTGTCTCAGATCATGGACTCCCCGTAGATCCCCGCGGGAAGTCCCCGAGACTGGTTATCGACCGTATGCCGCCGGGCACCAGGAAAACCCCGGCGGAGACCGAGAATGCAGAGCGGAGTCGGATGATGCGTACGCGCCCGCTGAAGGTGGCGTTGCTGGGCTGTGGTGTGGTGGGCTCCGAGGTGGCGCGCATCATGACGACGACGGCCGACGACCTCGCCGCGCGCATCGGTGCACCGGTCGAGCTCGCCGGCATCGCCGTCCGCCGCGCCGGGCGGGTCAGGCCCGGGGTGCCCGAGCACCTGATCACCACCGATGCCGAGGCCCTGGTCAACCGGGGCGACATCGACGTCGTCGTCGAGGTGGTCGGCGGCATCGAGCCGTCCAAGCACCTGATCCTGTCGGCGATCGGGAAGGGCGCCTCCGTCGTCAGCGCCAACAAGGCGCTGCTCGCCAAGGACGGTGCCGAGCTGCACGAGGCCGCGGCCGCGGCCGGCGTGGACCTCTACTACGAGGCCGCCGTGGCGGGCGCGATCCCGCTGATCCGCCCGCTGCGCGAGTCGCTCGCCGGTGACAAGGTCAACCGGGTGCTGGGCATCGTCAACGGCACCACCAACTTCATCCTCGACAAGATGGACTCCACCGGCGCCGGCTACTCCGAGGCGCTGGAGGAGGCCACTGCGCTCGGCTACGCCGAGGCCGACCCGACCGCCGACGTGGAGGGCTTCGACGCCGCCGCCAAGGCCGCCATCCTGGCCGGTATCGCCTTCCACACCCGGGTGACCGCCGCCGAGGTCTACCGCGAGGGCATCACCGAGGTCACCGCCGCCGACATCGCCTCGGCCAAGGCGATGGGCTGCGTGGTCAAGCTGCTGGCGATCTGCGAGCGCGCCGCCGACGGCGCCTCCGTCACCGCGCGCGTCCACCCGGCGATGATCCCGCTCAGCCACCCGCTGGCCTCCGTGCGCGAGGCGTACAACGCGGTCTTCGTCGAGGCGGAGGCGGCCGGGCGGCTGATGTTCTACGGCCCCGGCGCCGGCGGCTCGCCGACCGCCTCGGCGGTGCTCGGCGACCTGGTGGCGGTCTGCCGCAACAAGCTGAACGGCGCCACCGGACCGGGCGACTCGGTCTACACCAAGCTGCCGGCCAAGCCGATGGGCGAGGTCGTCACCCGCTACCACGTCAGCCTGGACGTGGACGACCGGGCGGGTGTGCTGGCCCAGGTGGCGTCGGTCTTCGCCGAGCACGGCGTCTCCATCGACACCGTGCGCCAGCAGGGCCGCGACGGCGACGCCTCGCTCGTCGTGGTGACCCACCGTGCCACCGACGCCGCGCTGTCGGCGACGGTGGACAAGCTGCGCGCGCTGGACAGCGTGCGCGACGTGGCCAGCATCATGCGGGTCGAAGGGGAGTGACGCAGAGATGAACGCAGCGACTGCCTACACCCACCAGTGGCGCGGCCTGATCGAGGAGTACCGCGACCGCCTGCCGGTGAGTGACACCACCCCCGTGGTCACCCTGCTGGAGGGCGGCACGCCCCTGGTCCCCGCCCAGGTGCTCTCCGAGCGCACCGGCTGCGAGGTCTACCTCAAGGTCGAGGGCGCCAACCCGACCGGGTCCTTCAAGGACCGCGGTATGACGATGGCCATCTCCAAGGCCAAGGAGGACGGCGCCCAGGCCGTCATCTGCGCCTCGACCGGCAACACCTCGGCCTCCGCCGCCGCGTACGCGGTGCGGGCGAGGATGGTCTCGGCGGTGCTGGTGCCGCAGGGCAAGATCGCGCTGGGCAAGATGGGCCAGGCCCTGGTGCACGGCGCGAAGATCCTCCAGGTCGACGGCAACTTCGACGACTGCCTCAGGCTGGCGCGCGACCTGTCCGAGAAGTACCCGGTGGCGCTGGTCAACTCGGTCAACCCGGTACGGATCGAGGGCCAGAAGACCGCCGCCTTCGAGATCGTGGACATGCTGGGCGACGCACCCGACATCCATGTCCTCCCGGTCGGCAACGCGGGCAACATCACCGCGTACTGGAAGGGTTACCGCGAGTACGCCGCGGACGGCCTCGCCGCGCGCAAGCCGCGCATGTGGGGCTTCCAGGCGGCCGGTTCGGCCCCGATCGTGGACGGCGCCCCGGTGCTGCACCCGCAGACCATCGCCACCGCGATCCGGATCGGCAACCCCGCCTCCTGGGACTACGCGCTGGCCGCCAGGGACGAGTCGGGCGGCCTCATCGACAAGGTGACCGACCGTCAGATCCTCTCCGCCTACCGGCTGCTGGCCTCCCAGGAGGGCGTCTTCGTGGAGCCCGCCTCGGCCGCCAGTGTGGCCGGTCTGCTGGCCAAGGCGGAGGCCGGACTGGTCGACAAGGGGCAGCGCATCGTCTGCACCGTCACCGGCAACGGTCTGAAGGACCCCGACTGGGCGGTGGCCGGTGCGCCGCAGCCGCAGGTCGTGCCGGTCGACCCGGAGGCGGCGGCCCGCCGCCTCGGGCTGCTGGACTGACCTGTTCCGCCCCGCACCGGGGTTGACGTCATGTCAGCGGTGGGCCGGCCCTTTCGGGGGCCGGCCCACTCGGCGTCTGCCGCGGTGGCTTTTGTGTCAATTGGCCGACTCTTTTCGACCCCTTTCCCGTGCACTTTCCGGCCAGAACAGGCAACACGGCAGATCGGGGCCTGTGGGGTGTACCGCTGTGGAACCTCTCTTCGATAGTCTGGACCCGGCGGGTCGCGCCCTGACGTGACCGCCCGCCCCGCCGGGGCTTGTCGCACAGACCCCGCCCGGGTACCCCCACCTAGTCGGCCCGAACGCAACCGGGCCGCACACCGACCGCCGCCTGGGGCGCACCGCACCCCACGTGGCAAGGCCCGAGTTTCCCCCAGGAGAGTCCGAGCACATGGCTGGTCCTGCGTTCCGTGCTGCCGCCGTCCGGGTCCGAGTCCCGGCCTCCAGCGCCAATCTCGGCCCCGGATTCGACGCCTTCGGACTCGCGCTGGGGCTCTATGACGACGTCGTGGTCCGGGTCGCCGAGTCCGGCCTGGCCGTGGACATCGCCGGTGAGGGCGCCGAGACGCTGCCGCGCACCGAGGACCACCTGCTGGTCCGCTCGATGCGGGCGGCCTTCGACCGGCTCGGCGGCCAGCCGCGCGGCCTCGAAGTGGTCTGCGCCAACCGGATACCGCACGGCCGCGGCCTGGGTTCCTCCTCCGCGGCTATCTGCGCCGGCATCATCGCGGCCCGCGCCGTCACCATCGGCGGCCCGTCCGTCCTGGACGATGACGCGACCCTGGCCCTCGCCACCGAGCTGGAGGGCCACCCGGACAATGTGGCGGCCTGCCTGCGCGGTGGGTTCACCATCGCCTGGACCGACGAGGAGCGGGCCAGCGCGATCCGGCTCGACCCGTCCGAGCAGGTGGTACCGGTCGTCTTCATCCCGTCCACCGAGGTGCTGACCGAGACGGCGCGCGGTCTGCTGCCCAGGACCGTCCCGCTCGCCGACGCCGCGGCCAACGCCGGACGCTCCGCGCTGCTGGTCGAGGCCCTCACCCGGCAGCCCGAGCTGCTGCTCGCCGCCACCGAGGACCGGTTGCACCAGGACTACCGCGCCGCCGCGATGCCGGACAGCGCCGCCCTGGTCGCCGCCCTGCGCGCCGAGGGCGTCCCGGCCGTCATCTCCGGCGCGGGACCGACGGTGCTCGCGCTCTCCGACGAGGCCGGCGCCGACAAGTTGACGGAGTTCGGAGGTTCGGCGTTCGCCGTCCACCGGCTCCAGCTGGACCGCGCGGGTGCCTCGGTACTGCCGCTCGGCCTGTGACGAGTTTTCCCCGTGTACCACGTTGAACGGCGCGAATGCGGCAATTCAATGGACACGGGGGCGCGATTCGTGGGAGGGACACGATTCGTGGAACAGACACGATTGACGAGATCAGGGCTGGGGAATGTGTCAGGGGGTCGGTAGTGTTAACCTCATTGCTGCACCAGATGCCCTCCGGGGCGCGGTGCGCCGCGTCCCGAGCCCGCCCCGGCACTGTGGAGCAGTCCGCAGTAGCAGGATCCGGAAGTACGGGACCACGATTCTCCGGGAGCCCGCCACAGCGCGTACGCAGCCTGCCTGCGCGATTGCGGCCGCATCCCGAAGCCGTGACGGCACCTGACCCGCTCTTCCGGCCTCGCCCCTAGTGGCACGGCCGGGCGGGGCCCGGGGTACCGCCGCGCGACGGGGGCCCGGGTATCGCAGGCAGCGAGGTCGGCAGGAGACCGACCCGCCGCGCACTTCGCACCACAGTGCACCGCACATCGCAGCTCTCCCCCGACCGGCTCCGCCATCCGGGGGATCACCGCCTCGGACCGACGCAGTCGAGCGTTGGTCAGGACAGCACAACCGGTCGCCGAGCCAGACAGGCCGACGTCCGCTCCAGGGAAGGACCCTTAGTGAGCGACACCACCGATCTGATGGGCGCGCGCCCGGACGCCGACGCGTCGGACGCAGCCGCCGCCCCCGCGGCTCCGGCGCGGCGCCGCCGTACCGCCGCCGCGGGCCTGGACGGCCTGGTCCTGGCCGAGCTGCAGAAGCTCGCCTCGACCCTCGGAATCAGCGGTACCGGACGCATGCGCAAGAGCCAGCTGATCGAGGCCATCAAGGAGAAGAGCGGCGGAGACCCGCTGCTCGCCGGTGCCGCGGCCGCCGCGCCGGCCAAGCGGGCCCCCAAGGCCGCTCCCGCCGCCGCGGCTCCGGCCGCCGAGGAGGCGAAGCCCGCGCGCCGTACCCGGGCCGCCGCCGCGACCGCCGAGCCGGTCGCGCAGATCGAGATCCCGGTCCAGGCCGCTCCCGAGACCGCCGTCGTCGCCGCGCCCGCGCGCGCCGAGCGGCCCCGTCGCCGGGCCACCTCGGCCGCGGGTGCGCCGGTCGCCGAGGCCGCCGCCGAGCCGGCCGTGGCCGTGGCCGCCGAGGCCAAGGCCGAGACCCGGCCCGAGGGCAAGCCCGCCGAGGGTCGCGGCTTCGACGGTGAGGGCCGCGCCGACGGCCGCCGTGAGCGCCGTGAGCGCCGTGAGCGCCGGGACACCGAGCGCGTGGAGGGCGGCGAGACCCAGACCGCGCAGGACGGCGACGGGCGCGAGTCGCGTCGCGAGCGCCGCAGCCGCCGGGACCGCCGCGAGGGCGGTCAGCAGCAGGGCCAGCAGACCGCGCAGGACGGCGGCCAGGGCCGCCAGCCGGCCGCTCAGCCGGCCGCGGGCGGCTTCGAGGACGACGAGTACGGCGACGGCCGCCGCGGCCGCCGTGGCCGCTACCGCGACCGCCGGGGCCGTGGCCGCCGCGAGGGCTTCGAGGGCGGCACCGTCGAGCCGCAGATCGGCGACGACGACGTCCTGATCCCGGTCGCGGGCATCCTGGACATCCTCGACAACTACGCCTTCGTGCGGACCTCCGGCTACCTGCCGGGCCAGAACGACGTCTACGTCTCGCTGGCCCAGGTCCGCAAGCACGGCCTGCGCAAGGGCGACGCCATCACCGGTGCCGTGCGCCAGCCGCGCGACGGCGAGCGCCGGGAGAAGTTCAACGCCATGGTGCGGCTGGACTCCGTCAACGGCATGGACCCGGAGAGCGGCCGGGGCCGCCCCGAGTTCGGCAAGCTGACGCCGCTCTACCCGCAGGAGCGCCTGCGTCTGGAGACCGACCCGGGTGTCCTGACCACCCGCATCATCGACCTGGTGTCGCCGATCGGTAAGGGTCAGCGTGGTCTGATCGTCGCCCCGCCGAAGACCGGCAAGACGATGATCATGCAGGCGATCGCCAACGCGATCACCCACAACAACCCCGAGTGCCACCTGATGGTCGTCCTGGTCGACGAGCGTCCGGAAGAGGTCACCGACATGCAGCGGTCGGTGAAGGGCGAGGTCATCTCCTCGACCTTCGACCGCCCGGCGGAGGACCACACCACCGTCGCCGAGCTCGCCATCGAGCGTGCCAAGCGCCTGGTGGAGCTGGGCCACGACGTGGTGATCCTGCTGGACTCGATCACCCGCCTGGGCCGCGCCTACAACCTGGCGGCGCCGGCCTCCGGCCGCATCCTGTCCGGTGGTGTCGACTCGACCGCGCTGTACCCGCCGAAGAAGTTCTTCGGTGCCGCGCGCAACATCGAGAACGGCGGCTCGCTGACCATCCTCGCCACCGCGCTGGTGGAGACCGGCTCCCGGGCCGACGAGGTGGTCTTCGAGGAGTTCAAGGGCACCGGCAACATGGAGCTCAAGCTCGACCGCAAGCTCTCGGACAAGCGCATCTTCCCGGCCGTCGACGTCGACGCGTCCTCCACCCGCAAGGAGGAGATCCTGCTGGGCAGCGAGGAGCTGGCCATCACCTGGAAGCTCCGCCGGGTGCTGCACGCGCTCGACTCGCAGCAGGCGATCGAGCTGCTGCTGGACAAGATGAAGCAGACCAAGAGCAACGCCGAATTCCTGATGCAGATCGCCAAGACCACGCCGGGCTCCGGCGACTGACGATCCGTTTGACCGCAGGCCCCGGACCGCACCGCGCGGTCCGGGGCCTGCGTGCGTCCGGAGGGCGGTTAAGAAAAGGACTTACGTTCCTCAGCTTCGCTTATGCTCGAAATGGCGTGAGGGTCTGAAAGACAGCCAGACACAGAAGCGGGGCGATATGGCCGACCATCGCAGGAATCGCGGGCGACGCGGTCGGGATCGCGGGCGGCGCCGTCGTTGGCTGCGGATCGCCGTGTTCGCGCTGGCCGGTGTGCTGGTACTCGGCGGCGCGGCCGCCGGATATGCGTACTGGAAGCTGAACCGCAACATCAAGAGCGTGGACATCAACGCCCAACTCGGCACCGGCAGGCCGCCCGCCGCCACCGACGGTTCGTTCAACGTACTGGTCCTGGGCTCGGATTCGCGCGGCGGCAGCAACGGCAACCTGGCCGGCGGGAACACCGACGGCACCGCGCGATCGGACACCGCGATGGTGGTGCACGTCAATCAGAACCACACCGCGGGCAGTGTGGTGAGCATTCCCCGGGACACTCTGGTGCCCCGTCCCGAATGCCTCAGCAGCAGTGGGAAAACCGTTCCCGCGGCGAAGAGCGTGATGTACAACTCCGCGTTCGAGACCGGTGGCCCGGCCTGTGCGGTGAAGACCACCGAGCAGCTCACCGGTATGCGGATGGACCATTTCGTGGAGATCGACTTCTCCGGTTTCGCGAATTTCATAGACGCGATCGGCGGAGTGGACGTGACCACGACGGTGAAAATCAAGGACAAGGACAGCGGCCTCGACCTGGCGGCCGGTCACCACCATCTGGGCGGCACCCAGGCGCTCGCCTTCGTCCGGACCCGGCACGGCGTCGGCGACGGCAGTGACCTGGGCCGGATCGAGCTGCAGAAGCAGATGGTGAAGTCGATCATGAAGCAGATCGGCGGCACCGGGCTGCTCTCCAGCCCGACCAGGCTCTGGTCGGTGGCCGACGGCCTCACCGGGAGCCTCACCACCGACTCCGACCTGGCCTCGGTCGACGCGCTGGTGGGCATGGCCGACACCCTCAGGAAGATCGGCCCGGACGACCTGACGATGGTCACCCTGCCCGTGGGCACCGCCCCCAGCGACCCGAACCGGGTGATACCGCGGCAGCCGCAGGCCGACCGGCTCTGGGAGGCGCTCAAGGCCGATCAGGCGGTACCGCGGTCCATAGTGGCCGACCAGCCCGCCAACCCGGCCGACTCGTCCCCGGGCGCGAAGACCGGCTGAGGCCGTCCGGCACGCGACGCCGCGGGCCCCGTCGCCGGTCGGTCCGGGTCCTCGCGGCGGCGGGGGAGCGGAACGGGAGGCCGGGCCCGGAATAACCGGGAGCGCGACCCGGTTTGGGAAGAAGCGGTCAGTCCTGGCAGACTGGTCCGTCGGTCCCGGTTCACGAGCAGCTCCCTGCTGCCGACCCGGTGCCCTCCCGAAAACTAGGAGAACCCCTTGAAGCCCAACGTTCACCCCGAGTACGTGGTCACCAAGGTGACCTGCACCTGTGGCAACGAGTTCACCACCCGGTCCACCGAGACCAGTGGCGAGATCCGCGCCGAGGTCTGCTCGCAGTGCCACCCGTTCTACACCGGCAAGCAGAAGATCCTCGACACCGGTGGCCGCGTGGCCCGCTTCGAGGCTCGCTTCGGCAAGCAGCACAGCGCGAAGGCCTAGCGCTCACTCGGCGCCGGTCTCCGGTGTCCCCGTACTCGGCGGGGGCGCGGGGACCGGCGCCGTTCGTGTCTCTCCCCCCGCAGCCGTCATCCGCGCGTCACCCACGGCGGCGCGTCTCTCACGGAAGTAGGCCCATCCCATGTTCGAGGCAGTCGAAGAGCTCCTCGTCGAGCACGCCGACCTCGAAAAGAGGCTGGCCGACCCGTCCGTCCACGCCGACCAGGGACAAGCCCGCAAGCTGGCCAAGCGCTACGCCGAGCTGACCCCGATCACCCGGACCTACCGCTCCTGGAAGCAGGCCGGGGAGGACATCGAGGCCGCCCGCGAACTCGCCGCCGAGGACTCGGACTTCCTGGCCGAGGTGAAGGACTCCGAGGCCCGCCGCGAGGAACTGACCGAGGAGCTGCGCCTGCTGCTGGTCCCGCGCGACCCCAACGACGACAAGGACGTCATTCTGGAGGTCAAGGCGGGCGAGGGCGGCGAGGAGTCCGCGCTGTTCGCCGGCGACCTGCTGCGGATGTACCTGCGGTTCGCCGAGCGGGTGGGCTGGAAGACCGAGATCATCGACTCCAACGAGTCCGACCTCGGCGGCTACAAGGACGTCTCGGTCGCGGTGAAGACCAAGGGCAACACCGAGCCGGGAGCCGGCGTCTGGGCCCGGCTGAAGTACGAGGGCGGCGTGCACCGCGTGCAGCGCGTGCCGGCCACCGAGTCGCAGGGCCGGATCCACACCTCGGCGGCGGGCGTGCTGGTCACCCCGGAGGCCGAGGAGGTCGAGGTCGAGATCCACGCCAACGACCTGCGCATCGACGTCTACCGCTCCTCGGGGCCCGGCGGCCAGTCCGTCAACACCACCGACTCGGCGGTCCGGATCACGCACCTGCCGACCGGTATCGTGGCCTCCTGCCAGAACGAGAAGAGCCAGCTGCAGAACAAGGAGCAGGCGATGCGCATCCTGCGGTCGCGCCTGCTGGCCGCCGCGCAGGAGGAGGCCGAGCGGGAGGCCTCCGACGCCCGCCGCAGCCAGGTCCGCACGGTGGACCGCTCGGAGCGGATCCGGACGTACAACTTCCCGGAGAACCGCATCTCGGACCACCGCACGGGCTTCAAGTCGTACAACCTGGACCAGGTCCTGGACGGCGACCTCAATGCGGTGATCCAGTCCTGTGTGGATGCCGACGCGGCGGCCAAGCTGGCCGCAGCCCAGGAGAACTGAGTACCTAAGGGGTCGGTCGGATGAACCTGCTGCTCGCCGAGGTGGCCCAGGCCACCCAGCGGTTGGCCGCGGCCGGTGTGCCGTCGCCGCGCTTCGACGCGGAGGAGCTCGCGGCGTACATCCACAACGTCAAGCGCAGCCAGCTGCACACAGTCAAGGACGCCGACTTCGACGCCCGGTACTGGGAGGCGATCTCGCGCCGGGAGGCGCGCGAGCCGCTGCAGCACATCACCGGGCGGGCGTTCTTCCGCTACCTGGAGCTGGAGGTCGGCCCCGGGGTGTTCGTACCCCGCCCGGAGACCGAGACGGTCGTCGAGTGGGCCATAAACGCCGTGCGCGACATGGACGTCGCCGAACCCCTCGTGGTCGACCTGTGCACCGGCTCCGGTGCGATCGCGCTGGCACTGGCGCAGGAGCTGCCGCGCTCCAGCGTGCACGCCTTCGAGATGGACGAGAAGGCGCTGGAGTACACCCGCCGCAACATCGCCGCCAGCTCCGACCGGGCCCGGGTGACCCTGCACGCCGGGGACGCCACCCGCGCCTTCGAGGACGACCGCTCCTGGGACGGCCGCTTCGACCTGGTGATCAGCAACCCGCCGTACATCCCCCTCACCGAGTGGGAGTACGTCGCCCCCGAGGCCCGCGACCACGACCCGGAGCTGGCCCTGTTCTCCGGCGAGGACGGGTTGGACACCATCCGCGGCATCGAGCGGGTCGCCGCCCGGCTGCTGCGGCCCGGCGGCGTGGTCGTCATCGAGCACGCCGACACCCAGGGCGGGCAGGTGCCCTGGATCTTCAACGAGGAGGGCGGCTGGACGGACGCGGCCGACCACCGGGACCTGAACAACCGGCCTCGCTTCACGACAGCCCGAAGGGCGTCGTTGTGAACGATCGAGCAGAGCACGACCGCCCGAAGGGCGTCGTTGTGAACCGTCGAGCAGAGCACGACAGCCCGAAGGGCGTCGCTGCGAACCGTCGAGCAGAGCACAACGGCCCGACCGGCGTCGCTGTGCCGCATGCCGTCCGGACTGACCTGAACCACTGTGGAAGGGGACCGTACCGATGAGCCGCCGATACGACTGTGCCGATGCCGGGGACCGCGCCACGGGCCTGCGCGAGGCCGCCTCGGCGATCCGCCGCGGCGAGCTGGTCGTGCTGCCCACGGACACCCTGTACGGCATCGGCGCCGACGCCTTCAGTCCGGAGGCGGTCGGCGGACTGCTGGCCGCCAAGGGCCGGGGCCGCAACATGC
Source organism: Kitasatospora sp. HPM-01-4 (assembly GCF_051374625.1). Classification (NCBI taxonomy): domain Bacteria; kingdom Bacillati; phylum Actinomycetota; class Actinomycetes; order Kitasatosporales; family Streptomycetaceae; genus Kitasatospora; species Kitasatospora sp. HPM-01-4. The sequence continues at coordinate 5,455,816 of NZ_JBPQGP010000005.1, forward strand.
CCTCGCCGGTGCTGGTCGGCTCGCCGACCACCCTGCACGGTCTGGTCACCGACTTCTCCGAGCGGGCCTGGGAACTGGTGGACGCCTTCTGGCCGGGCGGCCTGACCCTGGTCGCCAAGCACCAGCCCTCGCTGCGCTGGGACCTCGGCGAGACCCGGGGCACCGTGGCGGTCCGGATGCCGCTGCACCCGGTCGCCATCGAGCTGCTCAACAACACCGGTCCGCTGGCCGTCTCCAGCGCCAACAAGAGCGGCAGCCCGGCCCCCGCCACCTGCGACGACGCCTTCGCCCAGCTCGGCGAGTCGGTCGCGGTCTACCTGGACGGCGGCACGGCCGAGCACGCCACCCCCTCCACCATCGTGGACGTCACGGGCAAGGTCCCGGTCCTGCTGCGGGCGGGCGCGGTCAGCGTCGAGCAGCTGAGGGAGGTCGTCCCGGACCTGGAGGCCGGCAGTTGACAGCGGCCTCGCTGCACGGCGCCGGCCCGGCCTCCGGCATACCCGAGTACCCCGGGTACCTCACCATCTCGCCCCGGCCGCTGGACACCTTCCGGATCCTGTTCGTCTGCACCGGCAACATCTGCCGGTCGCCGATCGCCGAGCGGCTGACCCGGCACGAGCTGGACGTCAGGCTGCGCGGGTCCGCCGCCGGCCGGATCGTGGTCGAGAGCGCCGGTACCTGGGGACACGAGGGCGCGCCGATGGAGGCCCACGCGGCGACGGTGCTGGACGAGTACGGCGCGGACAGCGCCGGCTTCGTCGGCCGTGAGCTGCTGGACGAGCACGTGGTCGAGGCCGACCTGGTGCTCACCGCGACCCTGGACCACCGGGCGCAGGTCATCTCGATGGGCCACACCGCCGGGCTGCGGACCTTCACGCTGAAGGAGTTCACCCGGCTGGTGCGGCGGATCGACCCGAGTACGCTGCCGGACCCGCGGAAGGGAGCGGACGTCACCCAGCGGGCGCGGGCGCTGGTGCGCTCGGCGGCCGCGCTGCGGGGATGGCTGCTGGCCGCCTCGCCGGAGGCGGACGAGGTGCACGACCCCTACGGCGCGCCGATCGGGATGTTCCGCAACTGCGGTGAGGAGATATTCGACGCCCTCGAACCCGTGGTCACCGCCCTCACCGGGGTACCCGGACACGCGGCCTGAGCCGCGGGGCGCTCACCGGCGGCAGGACGCCGCCCGGCACGGCCGACCCACCCCGGGCCGGGGAGCGCCATCGCCCCGCGGCCCGTACCGGCGCTCCTGGCGCCGCGTCCCCGGGCGGTACCCGGGGACGGTACCCGCGCCCCCGAGCCGTCCCCCGACCGGCTCGGGAACGGCGGGACTCAGCCGCGCAGGTGCCCCAGTACCGACCGCATCGCGTGCTCCACGGCGGCGCGCGCCTCCTCGGTGTGGTCGGTCGTCTCGAAACCGTGGTGGCCGAGCGGCACGTCGATCACCTCGACATCGGCCCCGCAGTCCTTGGCGGCGGTCAGGAACTCCTCGGCCGTCGCCGCGATCTCCGGGATATCCAGTTCCACCCGGGTCAGCACGATCGGCAGCCCGCCCGCGGAGGGCAGTGCGGCCACCGGACGGAACCTGGACTCCCCGAGCCCCCAGGCCGGCATCGGCGCGAGCATGGCGTAGGTGGCCGCCACGCAGCGCAGCCACGACGGCGGCGCGGCCAACCAGTCCGCGGAGAGCAGTCCGCCCGCGGAGAAGAACCACAGGGCGACGCGCTCCGCGTCGACGCGCGGATCGGCCCGGATCAGCTCGACCGCCGCCGCGAGGTCCTCGGCGGACTGCTCGTAGCAGCCGACATCGCGCAGCCGGTGGTCCAGCGTCACGCCGACCACTCCCAGCTCCGCCGCGTACCGGCCGTAGCCCACGAAGGACGCCCAGTCCCGTGGCCTGGGCCGCATCTCGGCGGGAACGGGGCCGCCGTGGACGAACACCACCGCCGGCCGGGGGCCGTCGGCGTCGGGCAGGTAGAGATCGACGTGTTCCACCCGCTCGCGGGGCCGCTCCGGCAGGTCCAGCAGGAAGCGCCGGTGCTCCTCGGGCTGCCGCTCGGCCACGGTCAGCCGGTGCCCTTCGCCCGCGGCGGCCCGGAGCAGTACCCCGGCCAGCTCCTCGGGGCAGGAGAGCATCGGCCAGTGCCCGGTCGCCAGCTCGAAGAAGCCCACCCGGGGGTCGGTGAGCGGCTGGAAGCGCGGGTCCCCCATGCGCACCACGGTCTCGACCATGGCGATGCTCAGCCCGTTGGCGGTGCACAGGATGCCGGACGTCGGGATCCCGGAGACCGCCCCCGACAGCCGCAGCGGCTGGGTGAACGTGCCCAGCGGCTGCGGTGCGGCACCCTCGGCCAGCCGTGCCAGGGAATCCGCGGGGACGCCTTCGGTGCTGCCCAGGGACGGCCAGTCGTCGAGCGACGGCGGGACGATCCGCCAGCCGTCCTCGGCGCCCCGTACCAGCCGGTCACGGACCGCCGGGTCGGGCAGCAGGTCGAGGACCGACTCGCCGTCCAGGACCAGGCCCGCGTCCAGGTGGACGATCCGGGAGACCCGGTCCGGGCGCCGGTCGGCGGCGCCCAGCACCGGGTGGATGCCGTAGTCGTGGCCGACGATCACCACCTGGCCCGAGTCCACCCGGTCGATCAGCCGCACCAGGTCCTCGATGTGCGTCTCCAGGTTCGTGCCGGGACCCGCCAGATCTCGGCGGTCGCCCATGCCGGTGAGCGTCGCGGGGTGCACCTCGGCCCCCGACTCCCGCAGCCGGTCGGCCACCTCCTGCCAGATCCGGCCGTCGGTGAAGGGGCCCGACACCAGTACGAACGCCGTCATGATCTCCTCCTCGCACGTCTGTGTTCCGCACGGTCGGCCCCGAAGGCCGTCCGCGCTCCCCGGTACCGTAGGAACTCCCCCTGAGGGAGGTTCAAGCCTTGTCCGATGACCGCACGTTGAGCATCGGGGAGCTCGCCGAGCGCGCGAGCGTCACCGTCAAGACCGTCCGCTTCTACTCCGACCGCGGTCTGCTGCCCGAGGCCGGCCGCAGCACCGGGGGCCACCGCCGGTACGCACCCGAGGCGCTCGACCGGCTCCGTCTGATCCGTTCGCTGCGCACCCTCGACCTGCCGGTCCCCGAGGTGGGCCGGGTCCTGGACCAGGAGGACGCGCTGGAGGACGTCATCGCGGGGCGGCTGCGGGAGCTCGGCTCGCAGCTGGCCGCCCTGCGCTGGCGGGAGGCCGCCCTCCAACTGCTCAGGGACTGCGACCCCGGGGAACGCGCCGACCGGCTGCGTCTGATCGGCGCGGTGACCACCCCGCCCAGCACGGCCGCCCTGGCCCGCTTCTGGCGCCAGGTGCTGCCCCCGCGGCTCCCGGCCCGGCTGAGGTCCGCGATCGTCGAGGCGGCGGTTCCGCAGCCCCCCGCGGACCCGACCCCGGCCCAGGTACTGGCCTTCGCCCGGCTGCACGCCCTCGCCTCGGAGGCCGGCCGCTCCGGCGGGCACTGCCGGCCGGAGGGCCGCTGCTTCGGCAAGGAGTTCCAGATGGCGGCGCTCTACGACGGCCTCGCCGAGGCGTACGCGCTGGCCGCCCCGGACCTGCGGACGCGGCGGCAGCCGTACCAGGGCGACGCGCTCGACTGCTTCGTCGCCGCCCACGCCCGCTCCCAGGGCAAGCAGGACACCCCGGTCTTCCGCAGCCGGCTCAGCGGCGTGCTGGCCCAGGCCGCGGATCCCGTCATCGACCGCTACTGGCAGCTCGCCGCCGAGGTGTCCGCCGCACCTGAACCGACCCTCGGCGCGGCCGACGACTGGCTCCGCGCCGCCCTGGACACCCAGCCCGCCGGTCAGGCCGACTGACCCGGGCGACTCCCGGGCGCGCCGTCCGGTCCACCGGACAGCCCTGCGAAGCCGCGCGCCCCTCCGCGTCGGCGGGCCGGAAGAGGAGGCCCGTCCTACGCTGGAGGAGATCCGCCCGCCGCTGCCCGGGAGTCCCGCCATGACCGTCGCCGATGCCGCACAGGTGCACTGGGAGGCCGCAGCGGCCCTGCGGCAGGCCGACCCCCAGCTGGCCGATCTGCTGGCCGCCGAGGCCGCCCGCCGGGCCGAGAGCCTGCAGCTGCTGGCGGGGGAGAACGTCACCAGTCCGGCGGTGCTGTCGGCGCTGGGCGGGCCGCTGATCGACAAGTACGCCGAGGGCTACCCGGGGCGGCGGCACCATGCGGGCTGCGCGCTGGCGGACGCCGCCGAGCTGCTGGCGATCGACCGGGCCAGCCGGCTGTTCGGTGCCGAGCACGCCAACGTCCAGCCCAGATCGGGCACTTCGGCGATGCTCGCGGCTTACGCGGCGCTGCTGCGGCCCGGCGACACGGTGCTGGCGATGTCCCTGCAGCACGGCGGGCACCTCAGCTGCGGGTCACGGGCGAACTTCTCCGGCCGGTGGTTCGAGTTCGTCGGTTACGGGGTGCGCGAGGACGACCAGCTGATCGATCTCGACCAGGTGCGCGAGCTGGCGAGGCTGCACCGGCCGAAAGCCGTCATCGCGGGCGGGATCTCCTATCCCCGGCATGTGGACTGGGCCGAATTCCGGAAGATCGCAGACGAAGTGGACGCCTATCTGATCGCCTCCGTCGCGCAGATCACCGGGCTGATCGCCGGGGGACTGGCGCCCTCGCCGGTGCCGTACGCGGACGTGACCGTCGCCGCCACGCACAAGCTGCTGCGCGGCCCGCGCGGCGGACTGCTGCTCTGCTCGGCCGAGCTGGCCGAGCGGGTGGACCGGGCGGTGTTCCCGTTCAGCCAGGGCGGCGCGGCGATGAACGAGGTGGCGGGCAAGGCGGTGGCCCTCGCCGAGGCGGCGACCCCGGCGTTCGCCGGGTACCTGCACCGGGCGGTGGACGGCGCCCGCGCCCTGGCCCGGGCGCTGGCGGACGCCGGTGCCCGGCTGCAGACCGGCGGCACCGACACCCACCTGGTGACCGCCGACGTCAGCCCGCTCGGGCTGACCGGCCGGGAGGCGGAGCAGCGCTGTGCGGCGGCCGGACTGATGCTGGGCAAGTGCGCGCTGCCGTACGACCAGGCGCCCGCGGCCGAGGGCTCGGGCATCCGGCTCGGCACCGGCGCGCTGGCCGCCCAGGGGCTGGGGCAGGAGGAGTTCGCCGAGGTCGGGGCGCTGATCGGGCGGCTGCTGACCGACGGCCCCGACCCGGCGATCGGGCCGCGGGTGCGGGAGCTGGCGGCGGCCTTCGGGCTGCGCTGAGCACTGCCCGGGGCGGCCCGGCGGCCGGGAAATCGGGGGTAAGGCGAACCGCGGTGCGCAAGCGCTCGTCCGACTCAATAAGGTGTGCACCGTGGCGTCGCACCTCGAACCCCTGACAAGCACGGGAGTACCTTCGGTACTCGACCGTCGGACCGTCGCGCTGGAGGCCAGTGGTGCGTGAGTATCTGCTGGTGCTGTTCGTCACCGCGGCCGTCACCTACCTGCTGACCGGTCCGGTGCGGAAGTTCGCCATCGTCGCGGGCGCGATGCCGGCGGTCCGTGAACGCGACGTGCACCGGGAGCCGACGCCCAGGCTCGGCGGGATCGCGATGTTCGGCGGTCTGTGCGCCGGACTGCTGGTCGCCTCGCAACTGACCAACCTGGGGCACCTGTTCATCCAGACCGCCGATGTGCGGGCACTGCTCTCCGGCGCCGGGATCATGTGGATCCTGGGTGTGCTGGACGACAAGTGGGGCGTGGACGCCCTGGTGAAGCTCGGCGGTCAGATGATCGCGGGCGGTGTCATGGTCTGGCAGGGCGTGACCGTGATCTCGATCCCGGTCCCCGGCTTCGGCACGGTGTCGGTCACCCCGACCATGGGGATGATCATCTCGGTGACCCTGGTCGTCGTCATGGTGAACGCGGTGAACTTCATCGACGGCCTGGACGGCCTGGCGGCCGGCATGGTCTGCATCGCCGGAACCGCGTTCTTCCTGTACTCCTACCGGCTCTGGTACGGCTACGGCATCAACGACGCCGCCCCCGCCGTTCTGTTCAGCGCGGTGCTGATCGGGATGTGCCTGGGCTTCCTGCCGCACAACCTGCACCCGGCGCGGATCTTCATGGGCGACTCCGGCTCGATGATGCTCGGCCTGATGCTCGCCGTCGCCGCTATTTCCATCACCGGTCGTGTCGACCCCGATCTGATCACCGACCAGACCGGTTCGCAGACCACCACCGTGCACGAACTGGTGCCGATCTACATTCCGCTGCTGCTGCCGCTGACCGTGATCGCGCTGCCGCTGGCCGACCTGCTGCTCGCCGTGGTGCGCCGCACCTGGGCCGGCAAGTCGCCGTTCGCCGCCGACAAGCAGCACCTGCACCACCGCCTGCTGGAGGTCGGCCACTCGCACAGCCGGGCCGTTCTGATCATGTACTTCTGGGCCGCGCTGATCGCCTTCGGTACCGTGGCCTTCTCCTCGATGCCGGGGGCCGGCCGGGCGCTGGTGCTGAGCGTCGCCGGGCTCTGCCTGGTCGGCATCGTGGTGCTGCTGATGCCGCGCTTCCGCCCGCACGCGCCGCGCGCGGTACAGGCGTTCGTCCCGCCGCGGTACCGAAAGGCCGCGGGCGACCGGGCCAGGGCCGCCGCCGAGCTGCCGGCGATGGCGGAGCTGTCCGCCGAGGACCAGGAGCTGCTCGGCCGGATCGGCACCGGGGCCACCGCGGTCGGCAGCCGTGGTGACCGGAAGAGCTGACGCTGCGTCAACTGCACTTCACCCGTTGGACGGTAATCGCTGAGCCGCCAGTGTGACAGGGGCCACACCTTCATGGTAAAGCTCTAATCAAATAGTTTGTGATACGGTTCACGAGTACCGAGAACACGCCGAAAGATCTGACAGGTGTAGGACTTCCGTCCCTGGTCGGTCTCCCTCGACGGTCCGCTGTCGAGTGGCCGGACTCCGGCGGACGTTCTCGGAGCGGTGTCGCCACCGCGTACTCTGTGCCCGTCCCCGTTTCACCGACATGCCGCCGGAGCTGCCGACATGCCGTCCCACGACGCCCGGATTCCTCTCCGTGGCGCCGCAATCCCCACTGCGGCCGCCGGAGTTGTCGCCCTTGCGATCTCCACCGCGCTGGTGGGCACCAAGGGGCTGATCGGTGCGCTTCTCGCAACTGTCCTGGTACTGGCCTTCTTTGCCTCCGGACAGATCGCCCTGGACCGACTGACCAGGAACAACCCGCAGATGCTGATGGCCGGCGGCCTGCTCGTCTACACGACGCAGATCCTGCTGGTGGGCATCGTGCTCGCGGTGTTCAAGAACACCACCCTCTTCGACACCAAGGCCTTCGGCTTCAGCCTGCTCGGCTGCGCCCTGATCTGGACGGGCTTCCAGGTGCGCGGTGCGATGAAGGCCAAGATCTACTACGTGCAGACCGACTCCGACGAGAAGCAGAACGCGCTGTCGGGGCGTCAACAGTGACCGGACCAGGCTGTCCCCCGAGCGAGGGGGGCGGTGTTTATGCGGTACTGACGGGCTGCTATCGTCCGTCGCAACAGCGGAGTGCGGGATGCGGCCAGGTCCCTCCGGTAGTCGGACGGATCGCCCCCCGGACTCGTGAAGTCTTCGAAGGCCCCGCAGCGTCAAGCGCAGCGCCGGGCCGGCGAGAAACCCAACTAGTTCCAGTGCCGTTCCGTGGCCCGAGGCCACGCCGACACACCGAGGTTGCCGTAACCATGCGTCATGACGAAGGAGTCTGTGGTGGGTGCTGACGTACAGCTCGCCTCTGAGGCCGGATGCCACCTGTTCTCCGGTTGCGGCTTCCCCGCCCCTGGCCTGAACGAGTTCGACTTCAAGCCGATCTTCTCGGTCGGCGGTGTCGACTTCAACAAGCCGATGCTGCTCTCGATCGTTGCCGCCCTGCTGGTGGTCGGCTTCTTCTGGGCGGCCTTCGCCAAGCCGAAGCTGGTCCCGGGCAAGCTGCAGCTGGTCGGTGAGATCGGCTACGACTTCGTCAAGCGCAGCATCGTGCTGGAGACGATCGGCAAGAAGGGCGAGAAGTATGTCCCGATGCTGGTCTCGATGTTCTTCTTCGTCTGGTTCATGAACATCATGTCGATCATCCCGTTCGCACAGTTCCCTGTGACGGCGGCGATCGCGTTCCCGGCGGGCCTGGCGGCCATCGTCTGGATCACCTACATGACGCTGACCTTCAAGAAGCACGGCTTCGTCGGCGGTCTGAAGAACCTCTGCTGGCCGTCGGGCATCCCCGGCTGGGTCATGTTCATCCTGGTGCCGATCGAGTTCTTCTCGAACATCTTCGTGCGCCCCTTCACGCTCGCGGTCCGAGCCTTCGCGAACATGTTCGCCGGTCACCTGCTGATCGTGATGTTCTCCATCGCCTCCTGGTACCTGCTCAGCCCGAGCCTCGGCGCGCTCTACGGCAGCGCCTCCTTCGTGGTGGCCATCGGCCTCACCGCTTTCGAGCTGCTGGTCCAGTTCCTGCAGGCCTACATCTTCGTGATGCTGGCCAGCAGCTACATCGCCGGTGCCCTGGAAGAAGCGCACTGAGCCCGCTGTAGCGCTCGCCCCACCCCACGTACGCCCGGTGGCCAACCACCACCGGTTCTTCACCCCGCAAAGGACAAGCTGAAATGGCTGCACAGCTCGCTGAGGTCGTCGGTTCCATCGCCTCCGTCGGTTACGGTCTCGCCGCGATCGGCCCCGGCATCGGCGTTGGTCTGATCTTCGGTAACGGTGTCCAGGCCATGGCCCGTCAGCCCGAGGCCGCCGGCCTGATCCGCTCCAACATGTTCATCGGCTTCGCGCTGACCGAGGCGCTCGCCCTCATCGGCATCGTCATGCCGTTCGTCTTCGGCACCGGCAAGTAATTCCGGCCGTAGACCCTTTTCGAGGAAGGTCCAGATATGAGCATCGCGGCTCAGATCGCGGCTGAGGAGAAGATGAACCCTCTCCTCCCTGCGTGGCCCGAGGTCATCATCGGCCTGCTCTGCTTCTTCATCGTCTTCGGTCTCCTCGGCAAGAAGCTCCTCCCCAGCATCGAGAAGGTGCTGTCGGAGCGCCGGGATGCCATCGAGGGCGGTATGGAGCGTGCGCAGACCGCCCAGGCCGAGGCCCAGGCCCTGCTTGAGCAGTACCGCGCCGAGCTCGCCGAGGCGCGCCACGAGGCCGCCCGCATCACCGAGCACGCTCGCGAGCAGGGCGCCGTCCTGATCGCCGAGATGCGTGAGGAGGGCCAGCGCCAGCGGGACGCGATCGTCACCGCCGGCCACGCCCAGATCGAGGCGGACAAGAAGCAGGCGACCGCCGCCCTGCGTCAGGACGTCGGTTCGCTCGCTTCACAGCTGGCGTCCCGCATCGTGGGTGAGTCCCTCGAGGACCACGCCCGCCAGAGCGGTGTGATCGACCGCTTCCTGGACGAGCTGGAGGCCAAGGCCGCCGTTGCCCAGGGCGCGGCCAAGTGATCGGCGCCAGCCGCGAGGCCCTGGCGGCCGGTCGCGAGAACCTGGAGAGCCTGACCGACAACACCTCGGTGGACTCGGCCAAGCTCGCCGAGGAGCTCGCCGCCGTGACCGTCCTGCTGGACCGCGAGGTGTCGCTGCGCCGCGTTCTGACCGACCCCTCGCGGTCGGGCCAGGACAAGGCCCAGCTGGTCTCCTCGCTGCTGTCCGGCCAGGTCTCCGGCGAGTCGGTCGACCTGGTCGCCGGCCTGGTCCGGTCCCGTTGGTCCGGCTCCCGTGACCTGGTCGACGCCGCCGAGGAGCTCGCCGCCTACGCCGAGATCATCGCGGCGGAGAAGGCCGGCTCGCTGGACGACGTCGAGGACGAGCTGTTCCGCTTCGGCCGTGTGGTCGCCGGTTCGCACGAGCTGCGCTCCGCGCTCACCGAGCCCAAGGCCGGTGCCGTCGAGAAGACGGCACTGATCAAGAAGCTGCTCGGCGGCCGTGCCAACCCCGGTACCGTCCGCCTGGTCACGTCCCTGGTCACCAACCCGCGTGGCCGTAGCCTGGAACAGGGCCTCGAGTCCTACTCCAAGCTCGCCGCAGCCCGGCGTGGCCGCGTGGTGGCCCTGGTCACCGCGGCCGTCCCGCTGTCGGACCGCCAGAAGGAGCGGCTCACCACCGCTCTGGGCGGGCTGTACGGCCGCCAGGTACATCTGAACATCGACATCGACCCCGCGGTCGTTGGCGGTGTCCGGGTGCAGATCGGTGACGAGATCATCGACGGCACCGTGACGAGCCGCCTCGAAGGCGCTCGCCAGGCCCTCGAAGGCTGAGCACCAGCACCATCCGACCCTCGGTCGGGCGCCGACTCAACAAGAGCCGGTAAATCGTACGGCCGGTTCATACGACCCGGCCGAGAGTCGAGTACTTGCGGCCCTCAATGGCGGGCCGAGGATCGCAAACTAGGAGAGCAGGGAAGCCTGATGGCGGAGCTTACGATCCGTCCGGAGGAGATCCGGGACGCGCTGGCCGACTTTGTCCAGTCGTACCAGCCGGACGCCGCCTCGCGTGAAGAGGTCGGCACGGTCACTGACGCGGCAGACGGTATCGCCCATGTCGAGGGCCTGCCCTCGGTCATGGCCAACGAGCTGCTGAAGTTCGAGGACGGCACCCTCGGCCTCGCGCTGAACCTCGACAGCCGCGAGATCGGTGTCGTCATCCTCGGTGAGTTCGGTGGCATCGAGGAGGGCCAGACGGTGCGCCGCACCGGCGAGGTCCTCTCCGTCCCGGTCGGCGAGGGCTACCTCGGCCGCGTCGTGGACCCGCTGGGCAACCCGATCGACGGCCTGGGCGAGATCGCCTCCGAGGGCCGCCGCGCCCTGGAGCTGCAGGCCCCCGGCGTCATGGTCCGCAAGTCGGTCCACGAGCCGATGCAGACCGGCATCAAGGCCATCGACGCGATGACCCCGATCGGCCGCGGCCAGCGCCAGCTGATCATCGGTGACCGCCAGACCGGCAAGACCGCGGTGGCGATCGACACGATCATCAACCAGCGGGACAACTGGCGCTCCGGCGACCCGAAGAAGCAGGTCCGCTGCATCTACGTCGCCATCGGCCAGAAGGGCTCCACCATCGCGTCCGTCCGCGGCGCCCTGGAGGAGGCCGGCGCGCTGGAGTACACCACCATCGTGGCCGCTCCCGCCTCCGACCCGGCCGGCTTCAAGTACCTCGCCCCGTACACCGGTTCGGCCATCGGCCAGCACTGGATGTACGACGGCAAGCACGTCCTGATCATCTTCGACGACCTGTCGAAGCAGGCCGAGGCCTACCGCTCCGTCTCCCTGCTGCTGCGCCGTCCGCCGGGCCGCGAGGCCTACCCGGGTGACGTCTTCTACCTGCACTCCCGCCTGCTGGAGCGCTGCGCCAAGCTCTCCGACGAGCTGGGTGCCGGCTCGATGACCGGTCTGCCGATCATCGAGACCAAGGCCAACGACGTCTCGGCGTACATCCCGACCAACGTCATCTCCATCACCGACGGCCAGTGCTTCCTGGAGTCCGACCTGTTCAACGCGGACATCCGTCCGGCCGTGAACGTCGGTATCTCGGTCTCCCGCGTCGGTGGCTCCGCCCAGATCAAGGCCATGAAGTCGGTCGCCGGCCGCCTGCGCCTGGACCTGGCCCAGTACCGCGAGCTGGAGGCGTTCGCCGCCTTCGGTTCCGACCTGGACGCGGCCTCCAAGTCGCAGCTGGAGCGCGGTGCCCGCATGGTCGAGCTGCTGAAGCAGGGCCAGTACCAGCCGTTCCCGGTCGAGGAGCAGGTCGTCTCCATCTGGGCCGGCACCACCGGCAAGCTGGACGAGGTCCCGGTCGCCGACATCCGCCGCTTCGAGCGCGAGTTCCTGGACTACGTCCGGATCGAGCACAAGAACCTGCTCGCCGCGATCGTGGAGACCGGCAAGCTGGAGGACGGCACCATCGACGCGCTGACCACCGCGATCGACACCTTCAAGCAGGGCTTCACCACCGCTGACGGCAAGCTGCTCTCCGAGCAGGCCTGAGTCCGGTAACGAGGGAAAGGACGTAACGACCCATGGGAGCACAGCTTCGGGTCTACAAGCGCCGGATCCGCTCTGTCACCGCGACGAAGAAGATCACCAAGGCGATGGAGATGATCTCCGCGGCGCGCATCGTCAAGGCGCAGCGCGCGGTGGCCGCCTCCACTCCGTACGCCGATGAGCTCACCCGGGCGGTGACGGCGGTGGCCACCCGGTCCAACGCCAAGCACCCGCTCACCACCGAGAAGCCGGGCGCCAAGCGCGCCGCGGTCCTGCTGGTCACGGCGGACCGTGGTCTGGCAGGCGGTTACTCGACCAACGCCATCAAGCAGGCGGCCGCTCTGACCGAGCGGCTGAAGGCCGAGGGCAAGGACGTGGCGACGTACATCGTCGGCCGTAAGGGTGTCTCGTACTACGCGTTCCGCAATCTTCAGATCGCGGACTCGTGGACGGGCTTCTCCGACAAGCCGACGTACGCGGACGCCAAGACCGTGGCGAGCGAGCTGATCGAGGCCTTCACCGCCGAGGACGGCGGTGTGGACGAGCTGCACCTGGTCTCCACCAAGTTCGTGTCCATGCTGACGCAGACTCCGATGGAGGCCCGGCTGCTGCCGCTGAAGCTGGACGAGGTCCAGCTCAGCGACGAGTCCTCGGCCAAGCACCAGATCTTCCCGCTGTACGACTTCGAGCCGTCGGCCGAGGGTGTCCTGGACGCCCTGCTGCCGCGGTACGTCGAGAGCCGGATCTACAACGCGCTGCTGCAGGCGGCCGCCTCCGAGCACGCCGCCCGCCGGCGCGCGATGAAGAGCGCGACCGACAATGCGGGCGAGCTCATCAAGTCGCTTACGCGGCTTGCCAACTCGGCCCGCCAGGCCGAGATCACCCAGGAAATCAGCGAGATCGTCGGTGGCGCCAACGCGCTCGCTGACGCTAGCCGCGGGAGCGAGTGAGAATGACCACCACTGTTGAGCCGACGGGCGCCGGACTGGCCACGGGCCGCGTCGCCCGGGTCATCGGCCCGGTCGTCGACGTGGAGTTCCCCGTCGACGCGATTCCGGACATGTTCAACGCCCTGCACGTCGAGGTGGAGAACCCCGACGGCACGGGCAAGAAGACCCTGACCCTCGAGGTCGCCCAGCACCTCGGCGACGGCATGGTCCGCGGCATCTCGATGCAGCCGACCGACGGCCTGGTCCGTGGTTCGCAGGTCTCCGACACCGGTGCGGCGATCTCCGTCCCGGTCGGCGACATCACCAAGGGCAAGGTGTTCAACGCCCTCGGCGACGTGCTGAACACCGACCCGGAGGAGTTCAACGCGCAGGTCGGCACCCGCTGGCCGATCCACCGCAAGGCGCCGAACTTCTCGGAGCTCGAGTCCAAGACCGAGATGTTCGAGACCGGCATCAAGGTCATCGACCTGCTCACCCCGTACGTCCGCGGTGGAAAGATCGGTCTGTTCGGTGGTGCCGGTGTCGGCAAGACCGTTCTGATCCAGGAGATGATCTACCGCGTCGCCCGTAACTTCGGTGGCGTCTCCGTGTTCGCCGGCGTCGGCGAGCGCACCCGTGAGGGCAACGACCTCATCCAGGAGATGATCGACTCCGACGTTCTGGACAAGACCGCCCTGGTCTTCGGCCAGATGGACGAGCCGCCGGGCACCCGTCTGCGCGTGGCGCTGTCCGCGCTGACCATGGCGGAGTACTTCCGCGATGTGCAGAAGCAGGACGTGCTGCTCTTCATCGACAACATCTTCCGGTTCACCCAGGCCGGTTCCGAGGTGTCGACCCTGCTCGGCCGTATGCCCTCCGCGGTGGGTTACCAGCCGAACCTGGCCGACGAGATGGGTCTCCTCCAGGAGCGCATCACCTCGACCCGCGGTCACTCGATCACCTCGATGCAGGCGATCTACGTCCCCGCGGACGACCTGACCGACCCGGCCCCGGCCACCACCTTCGCCCACCTGGACGCGACCACCGTTCTGTCGCGTCCGATCTCGGAGAAGGGCATCTACCCGGCCGTCGACCCGCTGGACTCGACGTCCCGCATCCTGGACCCGCGGTACATCGCGCAGAACCACTACGACACCGCCGTGCGTGTCAAGGGGATCCTGCAGAAGTACAAGGACCTCCAGGACATCATCGCGATCCTCGGTATCGACGAGCTGTCCGAGGAAGACAAGATCACGGTGCAGCGTGCCCGCCGCATCGAGCGCTTCCTCTCGCAGAACACCTACGTGGCGAAGCAGTTCACCGGTGTCGAGGGTTCGACCGTCCCGCTGTCGGAGACCATCGAGGCCTTCAACGCGATCGCGGACGGCAAGTACGACTCCGTCCCGGAGCAGGCCTTCTTCATGTGCGGTGGCATCGAGGACCTCGAGCGCAACGCCGCCGAGCTGGCGAAGAAGTAATCGCCGGGCCGGATGATGGCTTAACGACCGTGAGGGGTGGTCCCCGTCTCCTGGGGGCCACCCCTCACGGCTCAAGCGGCTGTGATCCCGGTCATCTCCGTGTCCTTGGTTTCATTCCGGGGGCGCGGGCCCGTTATTCTTACCGAAACTGCCGAGTAATCGGGGCCTGCCCTGGTATCTCGGCGAGAGCCTAGGAGCCCACGTTGGCTGAGCTGCACGTCGAGCTGGTCGCAGCCGACCGCAAGGTGTGGTCCGGTGCGGCCACCATCGTTGTCGCCCGTACGGCCTCCGGTGACACCGGCATCATGCCGGGACACACCCCGGTGCTGAGCGTGCTGGAGTCCGGCCCGGTCACCATCCGCACCACTGATGGCGGCATCGTCATCGCCGCGGTGCACGGTGGCTTCATCTCCTTCGCCGACAACAAGCTGTCTCTGCTCGCAGAGGTGGCCGAGCTGGCGGACGAGATCGATGTCGCCCGTGCCGAGCGGGCACTCGAGCAGGCCAAGCAGGAGCTGGACTCGCACGCCGAGCGTCGCGCCGAGGTCCGCCTCTTCGCGGCCCGCGGCCTGAAGGCCGCCTGAGCGTAGCTTGACCGACGGTCCCGGGGACGCGAGAGCGTGACCCCGGGACTGTCGTATCAGTTGGTAGGTCAGTGCGGTCGCTTGATACGACCGATACGGGGAACGCAGGTCAGCGAGGAGGTCGGTGAGCATGGTCCTCGCCCTTGTGGTGTGTGCGGCGGTCGTGGGCCTGGGAGTTCTTGGCCTGGTGGCCTTCGCGGTACGCCGCCGCGTGATCCAGCGCGTGGGCGGGACGTTCGACTGCAGCTACCGCCTCAAAATGCCGGCGGACGCCTCCACGCAGCCAGACCTCGACGAGACCGGCGAACCCATCCCAGCCTCCACCCCCAAGTCCGGGGCAGACGGCAAGGGGTGGGTTTTTGGTATCGGCCGCTACAGCGGCGACTGCATCGAGTGGTTCCGGGTCTTCTCCTACGCCCCGCGTCCGCGCAGGATCCTCCCCCGTACCGAGATCGAGGTGCTCGGCCGCCGCTACCCCGAGGGCCAGGAGGAGCTCGCCCTGCTCTCCGGCTCCGTCGTGCTCCGATGCCTCCACAACGGATCCCCCCTCGAACTCGCCATGAGCGAGGACGCCCTCACCGGCTTCCTCGCCTGGCTGGAGGCCGCCCCGCCCGGGCAGAGGGTGAACGTCGCGTAGCGACGGACCCTCGGGTCGGGGGCACCCCCGCCCGGAGGGTGGGGGCGGGTGAACGTCGCGTAGCGACGGACTCTCGGGTCGGGGGCGGGTCAACGTCGCATGATCTTGAGTCGCCCTTTCGGGCGGTCTCGTTCGGGTTTCCTCCTGCGGTCAGGCGTGTCCGCCTAGCGTGTGTGGCGTTGGTTGTGCCACCGAGCTCGGCCCGCCCACACTGTACGGAGGAGGTGTGCTCTCGATGACTGCTATGGCCCAGGAACCGGACCTCGATTTCGAAGTCGAGGAGGAGGCTCCCGACCTCGATGAGGTGCTCTGGCAGGCCTGGAAGACCCTTGATCTCCCCGAGGGCTATCGAGCGGAGATCGTAGAGGGGTTCATCGAGGTGTCACCCACCGGACGTCGTGGCCATGCTCGTATCGCGAACCGCCTTCGAGATGCCCTGGTTCTCTTCCTGACGGGCAGTGGCTACGCGGCCTACCAGGACGTGAACGTCGTCTTCGGTCGGAAGGTGTGCATTCCCGATCTCTTCGTAGCGCCCGAGGAGATCGACGACATTCCGGACGCCGAAGGACTCGGCGTCGTGGCATCCGGTGTGTCGCTTGTCGCCGAGGTCGTCTCCCCGGGGGCGGAGGCGCATGAGCGTGATCTGGAGCGCAAGCGTCGTACGTACGCGCGCGCGGGTATCCGCGTGTACGTCATCATCGACGACTTCGACGGCAAGGGCCATGTCACCGTGCTCTCCGAGCCGAACCCGAAGAAGGCGACCTACGAGGCCGAGGTCCGGATGCCCTACGGCACCGAGGTGATCGTGCCCGAGGGGCCGGCCAAGGGCTTTGTGATCGGGACCGCAATCACGGGTGAGCCGCGCGAGGCGTGACTAGGCTGCGGCCATGGTCAATCTCACGCGTATCTACACCCGTACCGGCGACGACGGGACCACCGCGCTCGGAGACATGAGCCGGACCACCAAGACCGATCCGAGGCTGGTCGCGTACGCCGACGCGAACGAGGCCAATGCCGCGCTCGGCGTGGCCATCGCGGCCGGGGCGCTGCCCGAGGACGTGGTCGCCGTGCTGACCCGGGTGCAGAACGACCTCTTCGACGTGGGGGCGGACCTCGCGACGCCGGTCGTCGAGAACCCCAAGTACCCGCCGCTGCGGGTGCTGCAGAGCTACATCGACCGGCTGGAGGCCGACTGCGACCACTATCTGGAGCAGTTGGAGAAGCTGCGCAGCTTCATCCTGCCCGGGGGGACGCCGGGCGCGGCGTACCTGCACCTCGCCTGCACCGTGGTCCGCCGGGCCGAGCGGGCGACCTGGGCGGCGATCGAGGTGCACGGGGAGACGGTGAACCCGCTCACGGCCAAGTACCTGAACCGGCTGTCGGACCTGCTGTTCATCCTCGCGCGGGCGGCGAACAAGGAGCGCGGGGACGTGCTCTGGGTGCCGGGGGAGAACCGCTAGCGGGGGCGCTTGGGGAAGACGGTGTAGCTGGCGGCGACGACCAGGCTGATGCCGGTGACCCAGGCCATGCTCCGGTACCACTGGGTGAGGGCCGCGGTCCGGGCGGTGTCGCCGACCAGGGCGGTCATACCGGCGATGAGGGCGACCGTGACGGCGGCGGAGACCAGGGTACGGGCGAAGATCCTCCATTCGTGGGCGGCGCGGGCGCTCCCGTACTTCGGTGGTCTCACCGGAGGCGGGCCGCCCGCGAAGCGGTGGGCGAAGCGGGCGTCGGCCCAGGCCACCAGGTAGTGCCCGTAGCCGACGGAGAAGCCGACGTACGACGCGGCCAGGCCGTGGGTCCAGTCGGCCACCGTGCCGTGCCGCAGGTCCCGCACGGTGGCGGCGAGCACCAGGAGGTCGATCAGCGGCAGTGCGACCAGCAGGGCCGTGCCGGCCCGCCGCCATCTGAGCAGGTACCGTGCGGCGAGGGCGGCGGCCAGCACCACCCAGAAGCCGATCTCACCGGCGAGGATCAGGGAAACCATGCTTCGAGGGTGTGGGAGCACACACCGGGTGCACCTCGTCGCGGTTGCTGATTTCCCGCTGCAACCTTCGATGTACCGGCACTCCTCCGCCAGGCCGCCCCGGGGCCCGGCGGCGGATGGTGTGATGGTGCCGTGCGAAGGAGCGGTGTGCGAAAGATCAGTCTGGGGCCGCGTCAGGAGGACCTGCTCATCGCCGTCGCCGGGCTGCTGGGGGGCCTGGCGCTGACGGCGTTCGGCGCGTACGACCGTACCGGGGTCCCGGCCGGGGTGAACCTGGTACCGCTGGTGGCGATGGCCGGTCTCGAACTGGTGCGGCGTACCCGCCCGTGGTGGACGGTGGGCCTCGGCGCGCTGCTCTTCAGCGCCAACACCTTCGCCGGGTCGAACCTGGCCACGGTGGTCATGTACACCGACCTGCTCTACGCGGCCACGCTCTACGGCAGCCGCCGGATGGCCACCGTGCTGCACCTCGCCGGCGCCGGGATGACGGTGGTGCTGTCCAGCCTGGTGCTGATGTACGGCACGGTGGCCCAGGCGCTGCTGGTGGCGGCCTTCGCCGGTCTCGTCTTCATGGCCCCCGTCTGGACCGCCGACCTCCTGCGCGAGCACCGGGACCGTGCCGACACCGAACGGCTGCGGGCCGAACAGACCGCGCTGCTGGCCGAGTTGGACCGGCGCGAGGCCGTGGTCGCCGAACGCTCGCGGATGGCCCGCGAGTTGCACGACGTGGTGGCCAACCACCTGTCCGCGATCGCGATCCACGCCACCGGCGCCCAGTCGCTGGCGCGCCGTCAGCAGCGTCCGGCCGACGATCCGCTGCTGGTGGCGATGGCGGTGATCCGGGAGAACAGCGTCCAGGGGCTGGCCGAGATGCGCCGGATGATCGGCCTGCTCAGGGAGCGGGACGAGGGCTCGTACGAGGCGCCCAAGCTGGAGGCGCTGGACACCCTGCTGACCCAGGCCCGGGCGGCGGGGCGGGACGGCGGGCTGGTCTTCGAGCTGGCCGAGGACGGCGAGCGCGGCGAACTGCCCGCCCCCGTCGAGCTGGCGGCGTACCGGATCGTCCAGGAGTCGCTCACCAACGCGCTGAAGCACGCCGCCCCCGGCACCGTCCGGCTCGGCCTGTCCTACCGCCCCCGGCACCTGGAGATCGTCGCGGACAGCCCCTACCGGGCCGGGGAGACGCCCGCCGCACCGGGGGCGAAGGCGGGCCTGGTCGGGATGGGTGAACGCGCCGGGCTGCTCGGCGGCAGCCTGAAGGCCGGGCCGGTGACCGGCCCCGACGGCGAGCGGTGGCGGGTGCGGGCGGTGCTGCCCAGGGAGCCCGAGGGCGAGGAGGGGACATGACGATCCGGGTGCTGGTGGCCGAGGACCAGGCGGCGGTGCGCGCCGCGCTGGTGATGATCCTGCGGGCCGAGCCCGGCCTGGAGGTGGTCGGCGAGGCCTGTGACGGCGAGCAGGCGGTCGAGCTGGCGCTGCGGCTGCGGCCTGACGTGGTGCTGATGGACGTCCAGATGCCCAGGCTGGACGGGGTTTCGGCGACCCGGCAGGTGGTGGCGGCCGGGGCGGCCCAGGTGCTGGTGCTCACCACCTTCGACCTGGACGAGTACGTGTACGGCGCGCTGCGGGCGGGCGCGGCCGGGTTCCTGCTCAAGGACCTGGAGGCGGACACCCTGATCGAGGGCATCCGTACGGTCGCCCGGGGCGACGGGATGCTCGCACCCTCCGTCACCCGCCGCCTGATCGGCACCTTCGCCCGCCCCGACCGGCCCGACCAGCCCCGGGCGAAGGCCGCCGTGGAGGGACTGACGCCGCGCGAGCGCGAGGTGCTGGCCTGCCTCGGCGCCGGACTCTCCAACAACGAGATCGCCACCCGCCTGGCGATGGCCGAGGCCACCACCAAGACCCATGTCAGCCGGATCCTGGCCAAGCTGGAACTGCGCAGCCGGGTCCAGGCGGCCATCCTGGCCCAGGACTTGGGGCTGGTCGCGGAGTAGCGGCCCACGCCGGGCGGTACGCGCTATTCGAGGTGGAGTGCCTTGCGGGCGGCGGGGACGTCGGCGGGCCAGACCATCAGGCGCAGGCCGTCGCTGGTGCGCGCCAGGGTGTACCTGAGCCCGGCGGACCGTAGCAGCGCGGCCAGCCGGCGGGCCTCGGCCGGGTCCTCGGGGGCGGCCACCGGCACCAGCAGGCCGTACTCCTCGGGTCTGCCGCTGCGCGGTGGACGGGCCACCAGGGACTTGCCCGAGCCGTACGTCCAGCGCAGCAGCAGGATCAGGAGCCCGACCACCGCGAAGGAGATCAGCATCAACGCCAGGGTGCGCACGTTTCAACCTCTCAGCGGTCGGGCGCAGATCACACCGCACAAGTTCACCACGGGACGCCCCGGGGCATTAGAGTCCGGCGCGTGAGTGAGCGGTGCGGCTCGGCGGGTGACCCCGGCCTGAGCCGCCATCAGGACCGGACTCGGGAGACAGCCATGAGCAACGCATCCACCCAGCAGATCGCCGTGATCGGCGCCGGACTGATGGGCGCCGGCATCGCCCAGGTCTCCGCGCAGGCCGGTCACCCGGTGGTGCTGCGGGATGTGACGGACGCCGCGCTGCAGCGCGGTCTGGACGGTATCCGGGCCTCGTACGACAAGTTCGTCTCCAAGGGCAGGATGACCGCCGAGGAGGCGGAGGCGGCGCTCGGCCGGATCACCACCACCACGGACCTGGGCGCGGTCGGCGAGGCCGACATCGTGATCGAGGCGGTGTTCGAGCAGCTGGAGGTCAAGGAGGGCGTCTTCCGCGAGCTCGACAAGCTGGCCAAGGACGGCGCGGTGCTGGCCTCCAACACCTCGGCCATCCCGATCACCCGGATCGCCGCCGCGACCTCGCGTCCGGAGAGCGTCGTCGGCGTGCACTTCTTCTCGCCGGTTCCGCTGATGAAGCTGGTCGAGCTGGTGCGCGGCTACAAGACCAGCGACCGGACGCTGGCCACCGCCCGCGCCTACGCCGAGGGCGTCGGCAAGGAGGTCGTGGTGGTCAACCGCGACGTGGCCGGCTTCGTCACCACCCGTCTGATCACCGCCCTGGTGGTCGAGGCCGCCAAGCTGTACGAGTCGGGCGTCGCCACCGCCGAGGACATCGACACCGCCTGCCGTCTGGGCTTCGGCCACCCGATGGGTCCGCTGCAGACCGCCGACCTGACCGGTGTCGACATCCTGCTGCACGCCGCGCACAACATCTACGCCGAGACCAAGGACGAGAAGTTCGCCGCCCCCGAGGTGATGGCCCGCATGGTCACCGCCGGGGACCTCGGCCGGAAGAGTGGCCGCGGCTTCTACGGGTACGAGAAGTAGGACGGGAAGCGGGCCAAGGGCACGCCGGGACCAGGCTGATCGGCCGTCCTGCGGCAGAGGCACCGGGTGAGTTTGCTCACGCCTCTGCCGCAGACGGGTGATTTGGGCGGTAATCGAGCGTGGGTCTGGGGTCCGACTGCGTATATTCCCTCGGACGAGTGAAGTTGTTTCAGATCTGACAGTGACCAGCAACCTGCACAGCGGCTTCACCGTCAGATGAGGGGGAGTGTGGGCGTGGCCCCCGGAGTGCGACGCGGCCCAGGCGTCGGCCCGGGACGGAGCCTCGGAGCCCCCGGCGCCAGAGCGGAGGAGGAGAGCGTGCGCATCACCGGCGACCACGGCCGTCTGGCCATCGAGGGCCGCCTCGACGTCCGCAGCGCCGCCGACGCCCGGGTCCGGCTGCACCAGGCGGTGGACGGCGGCCAGGGGGACCTGGTGCTCGACCTGTCCGCTCTGGAGGCCTGGGACGCCACCGGTCTGGGCGTGATCATGGGGACGCACCGGCGGGCCGGGCGGCTGGGGCGTCGGCTGGTCCTGCGGGCCGTGCCTGCGCAGCTGCAGCGGCTTCTGGTGGCCACCCGCCTGCACCGCATCCTCGCCGTCGAGGGCACCGTCGCAGACCCGTACGGCACCGGACTCCCCGCGCTCGGTGTCACCCCGCCGAACCCGCTGGTCGCGCCCTACCTCTGAGTGCGCCTCACCGCCGAGTGAGCGCCTCGCGGACTGCGCCCCGGGTGTTCCGACCCGTGAGGCCGGGGGCGGGAAGCCCGACGTTGCACGCTCCCTCGCGCGTCCCCGCACCCCGGCGCGCCGCGACTCGCTGACGGCCGGCCCGGGACCCGTCGTGACGGGGCTGGTGTGCGGTCGCCGCGCCGCCGGGCGCCCCCTCACCCCTGGACTGGGATCGGGGGGACGAGTATGCGAGAGTCAGCGCTCGGAAGGGTGACGGCAGAGCATGGGCGGTGCGGAACACGTGGGACAGCCAACCGGAGACCTCCGGCAGGACGGACTGCGGCCCAGGACAGGTGAAGTGGTCTCCGGCGGCCTGTTGCTGACCGTCGGAAACCCGGACGGCTCCGAGGCCAGGCCCTGCCCGGAGGAGTGGCGTCCCGTACCGCGCCGCCGCGGCCCCGCCGGCCGCCGCGGCGAGCCGGTGCCGAGGCCGGCGGTCGGCCCCGAGGCGTTCGGCCGGCCCCAGGCCGATCTGCCGCTGCTGGAGCGGGAGGCCGAGATCGCGGACCTGCTGGACCTGCTCTCCCAGGGGCGGTCGGTCCGCCTGATCGGCCAGCCGGGCTCGGGCCGGAGCGTCCTGCTGGCGGCCGTCGCCGAGGCCGCCGCCGACCTCGCCCCGGACGGTGTGGTCCGGCTCAACGGCTACCGCAGGACCGCGCAGGACCTGCTCCAGGACCTCTTCGCCGCCGTCTACGACAACCCTGGCTACCGTCCGGACCGCCACCGGCTGCCCGCTCTGCTGGCCCCCGTCGGCGCGATCGTCGTGATCGACGACGTGGAGCCGTCCGGCGAGGAGCTGGAGGGGATGCTCGCCGCCGCGCCCGACTGCGCCTTCCTGATCACCGTCGCTCCGGACAGCCCGGCACCGGTGCCCGGTTCCCGGCTGGAGGACCGCCCGGTGGCCGGGCTCTCGCGGCCCGCCTGCCTGGGGCTGGTGGCCCGGCTCGCGGGGCGGCCGCTGGAGGAGCAGGAGCGGTCCTGGGTGGTGGACCTCTGGTTCGAGTCGGAGGGCCTGCCGCTGCGCTTCGTCCAGGCGGCCGCGCTGCTGCGGCAGCGCGACGCCGAGGTCGACGGTCTGGTCGTGGCCCGCCAGGAACGGCACAGCGTCTTCGGCCTGGTGAAGGACGTGGCCGACCCGGAGGACCCGGCCGAGCTGGAGAGCGAGCTGCGCCGTACCGTGCCGCTGCCCACGGTCGTGGAGAGCGCCTCGCCGGCCGTACGGCTGGCGGAGGGGCTGAGCGAGCCCGCGCAGGCGGTGCTGCGGCTGGCGGTGGCGTTCGGCGGCGAGCTGCCGGCAGCTCCGCACCTGCCCGCGCTGATCGACGTCGGGCTGGGCGAGAGCGCCCTGCGGGAGCTGTCCGACTGCGGGCTCGCGGTCTCGGTCGGCGGCCACCACCGGCTCTCCTCCGGCGCGCTCGAACTGCTCGCGCCGCACTGGGCGCCGGGGACGATCGCGGACGGTGCGGCCCAGCACTTCTCCTGGTGGGTCGGCCACGGTTCGGTGGACGTCGGACAGGTCGCCGCCGAGGCCGAGGTGCTGATCGGCGCGCTGCTCGCCGACCGGGAGGCGGGCCGCTGGCAGGAGGTGCTGCGGCTCGCCAGGGCGGCGGCCGGGGCCTGTGCCCTCTCGCTGCGCTGGGGCGCCTGGGAGCGCACCCTGGAGCTCGGTCTTCAGGCCGCGCAGGCGCTCGGTTCCACGGCGGACCAGGCCTGGTTCCGGCAGGAGCTGGGTGTGCTGGCGTTCTGCCAGGGGGCGCCGGAACGGGCGCGGGCCGAGCTGGAGACGGCCGTGACGCTGCGGGCGGCGTTCGGCGAGCCGCGCGGGAGCGCGGCGGCCCGGCGGATGCTCGATCTGCTGCAGGCCGAGACCGTGCGGCTGCCGGTGGTCGAGGGTACGCCGGCGGCCGAGAGCCGCCGTACCTCGATCCGGGCGATCGCGGTCCCGTGGCGGCTTCGGAGCGCCCGGGTGCCCGAGCGGACCCGGCGGGCCGTACTGGCCGTCGGTACCGCGGTGCTGGCGGTCTCCGTGCTCGGTACGGCGGTCGGCCTGGGCCTGGCCGGGTCCCACTCGGGTCGGACCAGGACGGTGCAGCCGGCCGCTTCACCGAGCGAGGACCCGCTCATCGAGAACCAGCCCACGGCCGGGAGCACGGCGGGCGGCTCGCGGCCCTCGGCCGGCGCCTCGGCCCCGGCGGGCCACGTGAAGGTCCCCGGGCCGGAGGGGGCCGGAGGAGCGGCCTCGGTGACGGGCGGCGGTACGGGTCACGGCGGCCACCGGCCCGTCGGCGGGAACCCGCCCGGCTCGTCGGCCACCGAGCCGTCCTCGGAGCAGACGTGGGAGCCCGCGCCCACCCACGGCAGGCCCGGCGGCGGCGGTGGCAGGCCGTCGCCCACCGGCGACCAGCCGTCGAGCGAGTCGCCGGCCCCGGAGCCGTCCAGGTCCACGCAGTCCACGCCGCCGAGCGATCCCCCCACCACGAAGCCGTCGACCGGCACGCCGACGAGTCCGGCGCCCTCGACGCCGCAGACGAGCAGCGCCGCTTCGGGAACGCAGAGCGGTGGCACCGCTTCGCAGACGCCGTAGGAGACGCCTGCCCGGGGGCTTGTCAGTCAAGCCCCAGGGGCGCGGGTGCCCTCACCCGCGCCCCTGGGGCCACCCGCCGCGCTCGGCTCAGAAGAGCTTGAGCTTGTCGTCGTCGATACCGCGCAGCTCGTCGTAGTCCAGGACGACGCAGCCGATGCCTCGGTCGGTGGCGAGGACACGGGCCTGGGGCTTGATCTCCTGGGCGGCGAAGACACCCTTCACCGGGGCGAGCAGCGGGTCGCGGTTGAGCAGCTCCAGGTAGCGGGTCAGCTGCTCGACGCCGTCGATCTCGCCGCGCCGCTTGATCTCGATGGCGACCGTGGCGCCGTCGGCGTCGCGGCAGAGGATGTCGACCGGGCCGATGGCGGTCGGGTACTCGCGGCGGATCAGCGACCAGCCGGCGCCGAGGACCTCCATCCGGTCGGCCAGCAGCTCCTGGAGGTGGGCCTCGACGCCGTCCTTGACCAGACCGGGGTCGACCCCGAGCTCGTGCGAGGAGTCGTGCAGGACCTCTTCCAGGCTGATGATCAGTTTCTCACCGGCCTTGTTGGTGACCGTCCAGGTGCCGTCGGCCTCCTTGAGACTGCAGGGCGGCGACATCCAGTTGAGCGGCTTGTAGGCGCGGTCGTCGGCGTGGATGCTGACGCTGCCGTCGGCCTTGACCAGGATCAGCCGGGTGGCGGACGGGAGATGGGCGGAGAGCCGACCGGCATAGTCGACTGAGCAACGGGCAATTACGAGACGCACGGTCGACCACGCTAGCCCACCGGGGCCAGTTGAAGCGATTCCGCGACGGCCGGGTGAAGAAAGCCCGGACACGGCGAACCATGGAGTCCGGCACCCGCGAGCCGGCGGCCACGGCACCCGCCGTCACGGCGGCCCGGGGCCGCTCAACGGGGATGGAGACGTGAGATGAACGGTCCGACGGGATCCGGCCAATCTGGTTCTTCGGGCGGTTATTCCGGTGCAATGCGCCGGATTGGCCAGCCGCGCTGACGATCGCCTGTCACTCTGTGGTGAGCGGTCGTCGCTCGATCCGGTGGCCACCGGGTCATCCGTCGTACCCGGGTCCTTCGCGGCCCGTCGGAGCGTGGCGCGGCCGTCGCAGGACCGGCCGCGTGCCGGTGCCCGCGACGGTTCCCGCATCGCTCGAGCGTCATACGAGCGTCACAGCCCCAAGCGTCACAGCAGCGTCACACAGCAGCAGTGTCATTCATGCGTCAGCCCGTCCGGGCACCCTCCGGGCGGGTCCTGAGCCACCGTGCGCGCCCGTGCGCCACCGGGCACCAGCCGAGCACCACACGGCACCATGCGCACCAACCGCACGACCACCGCGGCGGCCGCGCCGTGGTGGACCGCGAGAGGAGAACCCATGTCGCTCGACGTCTCACCGGCCCTGCTGGAGAAGGCCGAGAGAGGAGAGGTCGACGAGCGGGAGTTCGTGGACTGTGTCCGCGTCTCCCTGCCGTACGCCTGGGAGCTGATCAGCTCGCTGGTCGCCCAGGTCCAGGTCGACGGCACCGACTTCGCCGACAACCAGGTACCGCCGCCCAGTGAACAGGAGCGGGGCCAGCTGCTGCGGGCGATGGCCAGTGATGCGATCCGGGGGTCTCTGGAGCGCCACTTCGGCGTCAGGCTGGCGTTCCAGAACTGCCACCGGGTCGCGGTCTTCACCTCGTCCGAGGCGAACGAGGAGCGCTACCGGCGTTTCACCTCGATCCGGGCCCAGCTGCTCAACCAGTCGCCGGAACTGCGGGACTGCTGAACGGCGGTGCCGGGGGCGCGGGGAGCCGTGCGGCGGACCGGCCGCGCGGGCGCGGGGCCGACCGCGTGGTTCCCGCGCCCCCGGGTGGTGTGCGGACGATCGAGTCCAACCCGTCGAGCGGGTAGGGGACTTACGGGGTGGCCGGGTCAACTCGGCCGTGCCACCGGGCGGTCGGGTCAGCTCAGCTGCGGCAGTACCTCGGCGCCGAGGCGGGTGATGTTGCGCAGGGTCGCCGCGCGCTCGCCCGAGCCCTCGGCGAGCAGTGCGAACCGCCTGAGACCGGTGCTCTCGGCCGTGGCCAGCAGCCGGTCCGCGCAGTGCTTCGGCGTGCCCACCGCGTGCAGGTCGCAGAGCAGTTCGGTGTACGCGTGCGGGTCGCGCATCCGCCGCTCGCGCCCGTCCACCGTGCGGTGCGCGCCGAGCCCGTACTCGAACCAGCCGGGCATCGTCCGCAGCAGGCCGGCGCGGGCCGTCGAGGTGCGGTCCTCGATCTGCACCACACCGACCGCGACATGCTCCCGCTCGACCCTGGCGAGCTGCTCCTCGCCGCGCCCGCAGGCCCGCCAGGCCGTCCGGTAGGCGGCCAGCATCTCCCGCTTCTCCTCGTCGCCCGAGTGCATGCCGAGCAGCATCGGCAGGCCGCGCTCGGCGGCGGTCCGGACGCCGGCGGGGGAGGTGCAGGCGGCGATCACCGGCGGTCCGCTCTGCTGGGGGCCACCGCCCGCGTCGTCCCGGCGCTGGCGGGGGAAGCGCAGCAGCGCGCCGGTCCCCGGGTCCATGCCGAGCCAGTCGGCGAGGTCGGGCACCCGGGCCGTACCCGCGCCCAGGGGCTGTTCGGACGCCCGGGGCACCACGGCCACCTCGGGGAAGTCGAACTGCGGCCCGTCCGCGCCCACCCGGGCACCGCGCAGCCAGCGCAGCAGCAGGTCGAGCCGCTCGGGGAAACCGTGCTCGTACGCGGCCAGTCCGGTGCCGAAGACGTCCAGGTCGATCCACGGCCCGCCGCGGCCGACACCCAGGGTGAACCGGCCGCCCGAGACCAGGTGCAGCATGGCGGCCTGCTCGCCGAGGGCCACCGGATGCACGGTGGAGAGCACGCTGACCGCCGTCCCGACGCGGATCCGGCGGGTCCGGCCGAGCAGCAGCGCCGCCAGCGTGGCGGCGTTGGGGCAGACCCCGTACGGCACGAAGTGGTGCTCCGCCAGCCAGACGCTGTCCAGGCCGGCCCGCTCGGCGGCCACCGCCGTCTGCACGGTGCGTTCCAGTGCCTCGGCATGGCTCTGGCCCGGGAACTGGGCCGAGAGCTGGAAGGTGCCGACCCGGATCGCGTCGGTGGCCGCCGGGTGCCCGTCCGAGGCTTCGGCAAGCGGACTGCGAACCGCCGCTCCGGCCTGAGGAAGGGTGTCGGTCGGCGGGGGGCTGGTCTTGGTCATCGGGTTCCTCCTGGGGTGCCGCAGGGTCTGCGAGCCCCGCCTGTCCCCTTGTGAGTAGCCGATGTCATGTGCCAACGGCACGCAGGTACCCGAATTTCGGCGGGGAACGGGTGGATCTCGGAGGAATCTCCGGACTGTCCCTCCCTGCCGTGATAGTGGCGTGAAGGACGGAATTCGAGGGCGGTGCGTAGTCGTACCCTGGAAGACCGTGGAACGCCCCCGAGCTCCCCGAGTCCCGCCGCCGAGAGGTAGTTGACGTGTCGCCTCGCCGTAACCGGATCCCCAGCAGCAGGCGCGGGAGCGCCGCCGAGGACCTGCCGCCCTCCACCCCGTTCGGCGGTTCGCTGCGGCGGACCGAGAGTTTCGGGGGCGAGGAGTGGGTGGTGCAGACGGTCGCCGGGGTGGCGGGGCGCCACTACCGGTGCCCGGGCTGCGACCAGGAGATCCCGCCGGGTGTCGGACACGTCGTCGCCTGGCCGGGCCACGGCGCCGGGGTGGACGACCGCCGGCACTGGCACCGGGCCTGCTGGAGCGCCCGCGAGCGGCGGACCGCCAACCTCCAGCGCGGGCGGGGGGCCCCGCGGTACTGAGACCGACCGGCGGCCTGGCGGTCTGAATCGGCCGGTCCGAGGGTGCGTTGGTCGCAGGCACTCGGCGCGCCGCTCTACCGTGGCTGTATGACGTACCCCAGCACCCCGGCGTTCCGCGAGAACGGCACCGGTACCCCGCTCGTCCTGCTCCACGCCTTTCCGCTCTCGGCCCGGATGTGGGAGGCCCAACTGGAGCTGCTGCCCGGTCTGAGCGGGGATGCGGCCAGGGTGCTGACGATGGACCAACGGGGTTTCGGCGCAGCCGAGTTGGGCGAGGAGGAGCCTTCGCTCGACCTGATCGCGGATGATGTCGCCCGGCTGCTGGACGCCGCCGGGATCGACCGGGCGGTGGTCGGCGGCCTGTCCATGGGCGGTTACGTCGCGATGGCCTTCGCCCGGCGCCACGGCGACCGCCTGTCCGGCCTGCTGCTCGCCGACACCAGGGCCACCGTCGACTCCGGGCAGGTCCGCGCGAACCGGGAGCGGATCGCCCGGACCGTGCTGGCCCGCGACAGTGTGCGCCTGCTCGCCGAGGAGAAGATCGAGGAGGGGCTGCTCGGACCCGGGACCGACCCCGAACTCGTCGCCAGGGTACGGAAGATGATCGCCGAGTCGGCGCCGCGAGCGGTGGCCTGGGCACAGCGCGCGATGGCCGCGCGGGGCGACTCCCTCGACACCCTCGCCTCGGTCACCGTGCCGTCGGCCGTCATCGTCGGCGAGTTCGACGCCCTCGCTCCGCTCGACGAGGCACGGCTGATGGCCGACGTACTCCCGGACGCCCACCTCACCGTCATCCCGAGCGTCGGCCACCTCAGCTCGCTGGAGGCGCCGGAGACCTTCAACGCGGCGGTCCGGGGGCTGCTCCGCCGCGTGGGCCGCTGACGCCCGCGGGGACGGCCCACGGGCCGGGTCTTCCGGGGCGACCGGGTACGTCCTCGGGGCGCGGGGCGCCGTCCGCCGGCGCCGTGCCCCCGGCGTGGACGGTGCGGCCCGTCCCGTGCCTCTGAAGGGCTTCCGGTACGGCGAAGCGGCCCCGGCCGGTCGGTCGGGGCCGCTTGCGGGCCGAGGTCAGCGGGACTGCTGGGCCGGAACGCCGAGGGCGTCGTCGTTCGGGACGCCGGCGGCGGCGACGGCGGCACCGGTCAGGGTGGCGAGCATCTCGCGGACGTTGGTGAGCTGGGCGTTGATGGAGTCGCGGCGGTTGGTCAGCGCCGCCAGCTCGCGCTCGGATTCGCTGCGGATCCGGTCGGCCTTGGCGTTGGCGTCGGCCACGATGTCCTCGGACTGGCGCTGGGCCGTCTCGACGGTCTGGCGGGCCCGGCGCTCGGCGTCGGTACGGAGCTTCTCGGCCTCCAGGCGGAGCTGCTCGGCGCGGTGCTCGATCTCGGCGAGCCGCTTCTCGGCCTTGGCCTGGCGGGCGGCGAGGTCGCGCTCGGACTGCTCGCGGCGCTTGGCCAGGTTGGTCTCGAACTCCAGCGCGGCCTGGGCGGCCTTGGTGCGGGTCTCCTCGAAGAGGGCGTCCGCCTCCTCGCGCTTGTTCTGGGCGTCCTTGTTGGCCTCGGCGCGCAGCTGGGCCGAGTCTCCCTTGGCCTTGTCGACGATCCGCAGGCCCTCGTCCTCGGCCTTGGCCTTGCGGTCCTTGGCGTAGTTCTCCGCCTCGGCACGGACCTGCTGGGCGGCGGCCTCGGCCAGCTCGCGGTGCTGCTCGGCGGCGCGGTGCGCCTCCTCACGCAGGTCCTTGGCCTCCTCCTCGGCGAGCCGGAGGATCTTCTCCACCCGGGCACCGAGACCGGCGTACGAGGGCTCGGCCTCGGTCACCGCGGCCTGGGCGGTCTGGGTCTCCAGGTGAAGCTCCTCGATCCGCTTCTCGAGGGCGTTGATCCGGGCCAATGCACTGTCACGGTCGGCCACCAGCTTGGTGATCCGCTCGTCGACCTGGGCACGCTCGTACCCACGACGCACCAGGTCGAAGCCGTGAGGGGAGTGACTGTCGCTCATGGGACTTTGGACTTCCTGTCGTCGGACCGCTGAGGTGGTTTAGGGGGAATCCTGACACGTTACCGGAGTGTCATCGGCGGAATGCCGATGCTTCGCGGACAATGTCCGCTCAATCGGGTGGTGCGTTCCCGGAGCGATTGCCACCCGATCGGGGAGCGCCCACTCCGGCCCTGGTCTTCGAGCCGCCGTCGCGGCCGCCCGACCCGGACTTCTTGCCGTTCGATCCCCCGTTGGCCTTCTCCTGGGACACCGGTGCCGGCGCCTCGAACGCCTCCAGGGCCGACAGCACGTCCTGCACCCTGGAGATCTCGGTGTTGATGTCCTTGCGGCGGCGGACCAGTTCCTCCAACTCCCGCCGACCCTGGTCGGTTACGCGCTGGGCCTCGGCCTTGGCCTCGGCGAGCAGCCGCTCGGCCTCCTCCTTGGCCAGGCGCAGCTGTTCGTCCGCGGTCTCGTCCGCGCGGCGCAGCCGCTTCTCGGCCTCGTCGGCCGCCTTCTCGATCTGCTCCTCGGCCTCCTCCTGGGCCGCCTTGAGCCCGGCCTCCGCCTCGGTGCGCAGCTGCTCGGCCTTGGCGGTGGAGTCGGCGAGCTTCTGCTCCGCGCCCTTGAGCAGGCCCTCGGCCTTGCGCACGGCGGAGATCCGGACCTTGCTGGCCTCGGCCGACGCCTCCGAGGTGAGCTCGGACGCCCGGTCCTGAGCCGCCGTGACCAGGGTGGCCGCGCGCTCCTCGGCCTCGGCCATGGTGGCGATGGCCTGCTCCTCGGCCTCGGTCAGCTGCTCCTGAGCCGCCGTCACCAGGGCGTCCACCCGCTCGCCGGCCGACTTCATGGCCTGCGCGTTCTCCTTGCGGGCCCGCTCGTGCAGCGCCTCGATCTCGGCGTCGGTCCGCTCGCGCAGCTCCTCCGCGCGCTCGCGGATCGCGGTCGAGTCCCGGCGGGCCTCGGAGAGCAGCGCGTCGGCGTCCGAGCGGGCCCGCTCCACCTCGGCCTGCCCGGCCGCCTCGCCGGCCGCGACCAGCCGTTCGGCCTCCTTGCGGGCGGCGGCGACCATCGCGTCCGCCTGCTCCTCGGCGGCGGCGGTGGTGGCCAGGGCGGCCGTCTGGGCGTCCTCGGCGAGTGCCTCGGCGTCCGCGAACGCCTTCTCCAGCACCGACTTGGCCTGCTCGCGGGTGGTCCGGTCGTAGCTCTCGGCGGCCTCGCGGGTCTCCGCGTCGTACGCGTCCGCCCGGCTCCGGGTCGCCGCCTCGTACTCCTCGGCGAGGGTGCGGGTGGCGAGGGCGTACTCCTCGGCCTCGGTGCGCAGCGCGGCGGTGAACTCCTCGGTCTCCGCCAGGGCGGCCGCCGCCCGCTCCTCCGCCTCGGCGACGGTCCGGCGGCCCTGGGCCTCGGCCTCGGCCCGGTGCTGCTCGGACCAGTCGTGGGCGCTCTGCCGCTCGGCCTCCGCCTCGGCGCGCAGCTGCTCCTCGTACGCCTGCGCCTCGGCCCGCTGCTGCGAGATCTCCGCGGCCGCGACCTCCCGGAGGTCGGCCAGCTCGGCGGCGGTCCGGTCCCGGAGTTCGGCGGTCTCGGCGGCGGCCTGCTCGCGCTGCTCGGCGGTGTCGCGGTCGGCGGTGGCGCGGAGTTCGCGGTCGTACGCCTCGGCGAGTTCGCGCTGCTCGGCGGTGTCGCGGTCGGCGGTGGCGCGGAGTTCGCGGTCGTACGCCTCGGCCTGTTCGCGCTGCTCGGCGATCTCCTGCTCGGCGGTGGCGCGGAGTTCGGCGGTCTCGGCGGCGGCCTGCTCGCGCTGTTCGGTGGTGTCGCGGTCGGCGGTGGCGCGCAGTTCGCGGTCGTAGGCCTCGGCGAGTTCGCGCTGCTCGGTGGTCTCCTGCTCGGCGGTGGCGCGGAGTTCGGCGACCTCCTGCTCGGCGGCGGCCCGGAGCCCGGCGATCTGCTGGGAGGCGGACTCGTGCAGCCCGGCGACGGACTGGCGGATCTCGGCGGCCTCGTCCTCGGCGGCACCGACCAGTTCGGCGGCCCGGCGCTCGGCTTCGGCGGTGACCCGCTCGGCCTCGGCCGCGGCGTCGGCGGCCGTCTCCTCGGCCTCGGCGGCGGCGAGCTCGCGCTGCTCGGTGGTCTCCCGTTCGGCGGTGGCGCGGAGTTCGGCGACCTCGGCGGCGGCCTGCTCGCGCTGCTCGGCGGTCTCGCGTTCGGCGGTGGCGCGCAGTTCGCGGTCGTACGCCTCGGCGAGCTCGCGCTGCTCGGCGGTCTCCTGCTCGGCGGTGGCGCGGAGTTCGGTGACCTCCTGCTCGGCGGCGGCCCGGAGCCCGGCGATCTCGGAGTCGGCCTGCTCGCGCAGTTCCCCGGCCTCGCGGCCGAGTTCGGCGGCGTGCTGCCGGGCGCGGGCCAGCTCCTCGGCGCCCTCGGCGCGCAGCGCCTCGGCGGCCTCGGTGGCCTCGGCACGTACGGCCTCGGCGGCGCTCGCCGCCTCCTCGCGGAGGGTCCGCGCGGAGCCCTCGGCCTCGGCCAGCCGCTCGGCGGCCTCGGTGCGGGCGTCGGACAGGGTCTGCTCGGCCGCGGCCCGCAGCTCCGCCGCGGCCTGCTCGGTGGACTCCCGCAGGGCGGTGGTCTCCGCGGCCGTACGCTCCGTCAGTTCGGCGGCCTGGGCCTCGGCACTCTCCCGCGCGGCACGGGCGGCGGCGAGCTGTTCGGCGGTCTCCTCGCGCTCGCGCTGCAGCCCGGCGGCGGCCTCCTCGTACTCCTGGTGGCTCTTCTCGCGCAGGGCGGCCGCGGCGGCCTCGGCCTCGGCGCGTTCCCGGCGGGCCAGCTCCTCGGCCTCGGTGCGGTGGGCCCGGACCCAGTTCTCGGCCTCGGAGCGCTGGGCGTGGGCCCAGTCCTCGGCCTCGGCGCGCATGGCCTCGGCGGCGTGCGCGGCCTCGGCCCGGACGGCCTTCGCGGCGCGGGCGCTGTCGGCCCGCAGTTCGGTGGCGGTGCGTTCGGCCTCGACCCGGACCGTCTCGGCGTGGTGCGCCGCGTCGGTGCGCAGCGCCTCCGCGGCGGAGACGGCCTCGGTACGGAGCTTCTCGGACGCGCTGGTGGCCTCGGCGCGGACCCGCTGGTCGTACTCGGCGGCCTCGCGGCGCAGCTCCGAGGTCTCCCGTTCGGCGGCGGCGCGGTTCTCGGCGGCGGCGGCCTTCGCGGCGGCCACGGCCTCCTGGTGGTGCTGCTCGGCGGCGGCGGCCACCTTGGCGGCCTCGGTACGGGCCCGGGCGAGGGTCTGCTCGGCGCGGCCCTGCATCTCGGCGGCCTGGGCCTTGGCCTGCTCGCGGATCTTCTCGACCTCGCCGGCGGCCCCGCCGCGCAGCTCGTCGGCGTCGGACTTGGCCTTGGTGAGGAGGTCCTCGGCCTGCTTGGCGGACTCCTCGATCTGCACCACGGCCTGGCGGCGGGCACCGCCCAGGACCCGCTCGGCCTCGGCGGCGGCCTGGGCGCGCAGCTCCTCGGCCTCGGCCCGGAGCCGGGCGGCCTCGTCGTGCATCCGCTCCATCTCGCGGCGGATGCCGGCGGCGTCGTCCAGGGCCGCGTTCTGGGCCTGCTCGACGGCGGCCTGGGCCTGCTCGCGGAGCAGCTCGACCTCGGCGGCGGCCTCGGTGCGGATCCGCTCGGCCTCGGCGGCGGCCTGCTCGACGGTGGTCCTGGCGTCCGAGGAGGCGCTGGAGAGCATCTCCTCGGCCTGCTTGGCGGCCTTGGCCAGCTGGCTGGTGGCGTCCTTGGCGGCCTCGGCGCGGCCCTGTTCCACCGCCTCGGCGCGCAGCGCCTCGGCGGCGGCCTCGGCCTGTGCCCGCAGGTCGGCGAGCTCGCGTTCGGCCTCGGCGCGCAGTTCGGCGATGGCAGCCTCGGCCTCGGCCCGCAGCTGGGAGGCGACGGATTCGGCGGCGCCGCGCAGCCGCTCGCTCTCCTCGGCGGCGGCGGCCTTGGCGGCCTCGGCCTGGGCGGTGGCGTTGGCCGCCTCGGCCTTGATCAGCTCGGCCTCGCGGCTGGCCGCGGCCACCATGCGGGCGACCTCGGCCTTGGCGCTCTGCGTGCGCTGCTCGTTGGCGGCGTCGCCGTCGGCCACCTTCTGCTCGGCGACGGCGACGGCCTCCGCGTGCAGGCGCTTCGCGGCGGCCTCGGCGTGGGACTGCAGCTCGGCGGCCTCCTTGCGGGCCCGCTCGGCCTCGGCCAGCGCGTCGGCGCGCAGCCGCTCTATCTCCGCCTGGGCCTGGGTGAGGGCGGCCCCGGCGCGCTCCTGGTCGACGGCGGCCCGCCGCTTGAGCTCGTCGATCTCGGCGTGCGCGGTGGCCAGCTGCTGGCCGGCCTCGTTGGCGGCGCTGTCGCGCAGCTCCTCGGCCTGGGCGCTGGCCTGCTGGGCCTGCTCGGTGGCGGCGCGCAGCAGGCGCTCGGCGTCGTTCTGGGCGCGCAGCAGCGCGGCCTCGGCGGCGGCCTTGGCCTCGCCGCGGGCGGCGTCCACGTCGGCGGCGGTGCGGGCGCGGGCCTGGTCGGCGAGGGCGGCGGCCTCGGCGCGGGCGGCGGCGACCATCCGGTCGGCCTCGGCGCGGGCCTCCTGGAGCAGGCGCTGGGCCTCCTGCTCGGTGCCGGCCCGGGTCTGCTCGGCCCAGCTGACGTTCTCGCTGACGTGCCGTTCGGCGCTGCGGCGGAGCTCGGCGAGTTCGTCGTCGAGCTGGCGGCGGCGGGCGGCGAGCTCGGCCTCCAGCCGGGCGGTGCGCTCGGCGGCCTCGGCCATCATGCGCTGGGTGGCCGCCTGCGACTCGCGCAGCTGGCGCTCGGCGTCGGCGCGCAGCTGCTGGGCCTGCATCTCCGCGTTGCGCAGGACCTGCTCGGCCTGGCCGCTGACGGCGTCGAAGGCACGCGGCTGGGCGAGCTGCCGACGGCACTCGTGCAGCTTGGCCCGGAGCACCTCCACCTGGTAGGCGAGGTCCTCGGCATGCTCGACGGACCTGTCCCGCTCCTTGCGAGTCCGCTCCATCTCGGCCTCGAACTGGGAGAGGTGATCGTCACCCTCGTAGCGGTCGTTGCCCCGCACTCCGCGGTCCATCCGTCCCCTGGTCGCGTCCTCGACCGGGCCCGTCCCGCCCCGGCTGGTGCTGGGGCCGGACCGACTGGTCCTTGCTGCCGCGGCGGGTGCCGCGGTCGGAGTCATCGGCAGGTGGGTACGCGGATCTCCGCGCTCCTCCGTCCGGGTGGACTCCTGAGCGAACTCTTGCCTAGTGGAGAATGGTGACAGATCCGGACTGCGACTGTTCAGCCCGTGCCCGCGTAGTGGACTCCCCGGCAACAGGACCAGCCGTCAACTGCCGGCTTCTCCCGCCCTTGGCCGTGCTCTTCGGGACCGGTCCTCCCCGGAGCCTCAGTGCACCTGGGCATTGTAGTGTGCGCGGCTCCGGGGGGAACGGGTGCAGGGGTGCTTTCGAAGGTTACTGACGAGTCGTTCAGTGTCCGGTGTGCTCCGTGGGGCGTGCCGAGGTGACCAGCTCGGTCAGTACGCCGTGGCAGTCCTTGGGGTGCAGGAAGGTGATCCGGGAGTCCATCGAGCCCCGGCGCGGCTCCTGGTACAGCACCCGGACGCCCTTGTCCCTGATCGCGGCCGCGTCGCCGTCCACGTCGGCGGTGCCGAAGGCGATGTGGTGCACCCCCTCGCCGTTCTTGGCCAGCCACTTGGCGACCGTGGAGTCCTCCCGGATGGGCTCCAGCAGCTGGAGGTAGGAGGCGCCGCCGTCGTCGGTCTCGTTGATCTTGAGCATGGCCTCGCGCACCCCCTGCTCCTCGTTGACCTCGCTGTGGAACACCTCGAAGCCGTAGGTGGCACGGTAGAACTCGACGGTCTTGTCCAGGTCGAAGCAGGCGATGCCGATGTGGTCGATACGGGTCAGCACGGCGGGGGCCTCCAAGGCGGTCGCGGTCGGGTGGGCACCAGTGCAGCGCATCGGGGTTCGGCGGCGCCAGAGCCCACCGTGCGAGTCTGCTCACACCGTGCCGTGCCTCCCACGCGCGTGGCCGAAACTTCACCCCGGCGCGTGCTGACACGGTGTTGACTGGGTAGTGCCAGTGCTGCTGATCACACCTTCGCTGCGGTGACGCCTGGGTTACGGGTCAGTACATTGAGCGGCATCCCCACACGCCCCCAGCCTCCGGCCGGGGGGACCCCACCTGGCCTTGACGCGCGAAGGGGCTCGTCTCATGACTACTTCAGTGATCGTCGCCGGTGCCCGAACCCCCATGGGCCGCCTGCTCGGCTCGCTCAAGGGCTTCTCCGGTGCGGATCTCGGCGGCTTCGCCATCAAGGCGGCCGTGGAGCGGGCCGGCATCTCCGCCGAGCAGGTCCAGTACGTGATCATGGGTCAGGTGCTGCAGGCGGGCGCGGGCCAGATCCCGGCCCGGCAGGCGGCGGTCAAGGCCGGCATCCCGATGAACGTGCCGGCCCTGACGATCAACAAGGTCTGCCTGTCCGGCCTGGACGCCATCGCGCTGGCCGACCAGCTGATCCGCGCGGGCGAGTTCGACATCGTGGTGGCCGGCGGCCAGGAGTCCATGACCAACGCCCCGCACCTGCTGCCGAAGTCCCGCGAGGGCTACAAGTACGGCTCGATCGGGATGCTCGACGCGATGGCCCACGACGGCCTCACCGACGCGTACGAGAACATCCCGATGGGCGAGTCGACCGAGAAGCACAACACCCGGCTGGGGATCGGCCGCGAGGTCCAGGACAGGATCGCCGCGCTCTCCCACCAGCGGGCCGCCGCCGCGCAGAAGAACGGCGTCTTCGAGGCCGAGATCGTCCCGGTCGGGATCCCGCAGCGCAAGGGCGAGCCGGTCCTCTTCAAGGAGGACGAGGGCATCCGCGCCGACACCACGGTGGAGGGCCTGGCCAAGCTGCGCCCCGCCTTCACCAAGGACGGCACCATCACCGCCGGCACCTCCTCGCAGATCTCCGACGGCGCCGCCGCGGTGGTCGTGATGAGCAAGGCCAAGGCCGAGGAGCTCGGCCTGACCTGGCTGGCCGAGATCGGCGCGCACGGCAACGTGGCCGGCCCGGACAACTCGCTGCAGTCGCAGCCGTCCAACGCCATCCGGCACGCGGTGGCCAAGGAGGGCATCGCGGTCGAGGACCTCGATCTGATCGAGATCAACGAGGCGTTCGCGGCCGTCGCCCACCAGTCGATGAAGGACCTCGGCGTCACCGAGGAGAAGGTCAACGTCAACGGCGGCGCGATCGCCCTCGGCCACCCGATCGGAATGTCCGGCGCCCGGATCGTGCTGCACCTGGCACTCGAACTGCAGCGCCGCGGCGGCGGCACGGGCGCGGCGGCGCTCTGCGGCGGTGGCGGCCAGGGTGACGCCCTGATCGTGCGGGTCCCGCGGGCCTGACCGGTCGGCGTAGCGTCTGACATGGCGTCGGGGCTGTCGGCCGCCACCAGCGGCCGGCGGCCCCTCCCGTCCGCACGGCGGCCGCCCGGGGCGGCGCCGCGGTCGGGGTCTGAAGCGAGGAGCGGACTGAAGATGGTCGATGTGCCGACGCTGGTCGAGCAGGCCCGGCAGGGCCGGCCGCGCGCCGTCGCCCGGCTGATCACGCTGGTGGAGAACGCCGCTCCCCAGCTGCGCGAGGCGATGGCCGCGCTCGCCCCGTACACCGGGCAGGCCTACACGGTCGGGCTGACCGGCTCGCCCGGGGTGGGCAAGTCCACCTCCACCTCCGCGCTGGTCTCCGCCTACCGGCGGCTCGGCAAGCGGGTCGGGGTGCTCGCCGTCGACCCCTCCTCGCCGTTCTCCGGCGGGGCGCTGCTCGGTGACCGGGTGCGGATGCAGGAGCACGCCACCGACCCCGAGGTGTTCATCCGCTCGATGGCCACCCGGGGCCACCTCGGCGGGCTCTCCTGGGCCGCGCCGCAGGCCCTGCGGGTGCTGGACGGAGCCGGGTGCGAGGTCATCCTGGTGGAGACCGTCGGCGTCGGGCAGTCCGAGGTGGAGATCGCCGCGCAGGCGGACACCTCGGTGGTGCTGCTGGCCCCCGGTATGGGTGACGGGATCCAGGCGGCCAAGGCCGGAATCCTGGAGATCGGCGACGTCTTCGTGGTCAACAAGGCCGACCGGGACGGGGCGGACGCCACCGCCCGCGAGCTCAACCACATGCTCGGCCTCGGCGAGGCGCGCGAACCGGGGGACTGGCGGCCGCCGATCGTCAAGACCGTCGCGGCACGCGGCGAGGGCATGGACGAGGTCGTCGAGGCGCTGGAGAAGCACCGGGCCTGGCTGGCCGAGACCGGCGAACTGGCGCTCCGGCGGCGGCGCCGGGCCGCGGACGAGATCGAGGCCATCGCACTCGCCGCCCTCCGGGCCAGGATCGGCGACCTGCGCGGTGACCGGCACCTGGGGGCCCTCGCGGAGCGGGTGGCGGCCGGGGAGCTCGACCCGTACGGCGCGGCGGACCAGCTCATCGCGGACCTGACCGGCGCGTAGGCGGCCCAAGGGGGGCGCGGGTGCGCCGGGGCACTGCCCGGCCCCGCGCCCTCAGGTGTCTACGCGCGCCCGCGCAGGGCGCGCAGGTGATCGGCGATCGGGGCGAGGGCGGCGTACATCGCGTCGATCTGCTCGGGGGTGAGCCGGTCGATGAAGTGGTGGCGCACGCTCCGCACGTGGTCGGGGGCGACCTTCTGCATCGTCTCCCAGCCCAGTTCGGTCAGGTGCGCGTAGAGGCCGCGGCGGTCGCCGGGGCAGTCCTGACGGAGCACCAGGCCGGCGTTCTCCATCCGGGTGATCTGGTGCGAGAGCCGGCTCTTGGACTGGAGGGTGGCGGTGGCCAGGTCGGTCATCCGCATCCGGCGCTCCGGGGACTCGGAGAGGACGACCAGGATCTCGTAGTCGTTGCTGGCCAGGTTGTGCGGCTGGAGTTCGCGGCCCAGCTGGTAGTCCAGCAGCCTGGCCACCTCCAGATGGGCACGCCAGAACTGCTGCTCCTTGGCCGAGAGCCAGGGAGTCTCCTCTTCCTCACGGGGCTGGGGCGAGGAGATCCCGGTGTCGGTGCTGTGCATGTCCATGGGACCAGCATAACCGAGGTTGTTAAATGTTGTACAAACTTATAAGCACCCCAAGGCGGACTGTGAGCCGGTGCCCGAAGCCCCCGGGGCACAACCGTGCCACCGGCCGAATGTAACCGGCGCGGTGGCACGGTGGCAGCCGCCGGCCGGTCCTAGACCGCCGCGTGCGCGACCCCCGCCGACTGCTCGACCTCGAGCAGCGAGGCGGAGTGCCGCTCGGCCTCGAAGGCCACCACGCCGCCGCGCAGGCCGAACAGCCGCTTGGAGAGCAGGATCCACACCACCGCGGCGATGTTCAGCAGCAGCGTGCAGATCTTGAACACCGTGACATGGTGCGACAGCTCGTAGCCCTCCAGCGGGAGGAACGCGGCGGTGGCCACCACGGTCAGGTACTCGGCCCAGCGGCGGCCCAGCCAGAGCCCGAACGCCTCGACGATCTCGATCAGCGCGTACGCCAGCAGCGCGCCCGCCACGGCCAGCAGGGTGCTGTGCTTGTAGTCGAAGGTCTTGCGGATGGTCTCCACGATGGGGGAGTTCTCAAGGTCCCAGTGGAAGTGGTCGGTGACCGGCTTGAAGACGGTCAGGTTCTGGTTGAAGAGGTCCTTGACCGCGTCCTGGCTGTTGGAGAACTTCCACACCGCCCAGGCGACCAGGATGATCAGCACCCCGCGCAGCAGCCGCTCGATCGCCAGGAAGCGGAGGATGAAGATGTCGCGCAGCGCCTTGCCGCGGGGCACCAGCGGTGCGTTCCCGGCCGGGCCCGAGCCGTGCGGGGCGCCCAGGGCGAAGTCGCCGCAGCGCAGGCAGCGCCAGGCGTCGCCGAGGGAGGTCTGCGCGTGCAGGCGCGTCCGCAGCTCCGGCTCGGTGGGTGCATAGGTGGTGTGGCCGCGCCGGGAGCAGGTCCGGCGGTTCCAGTCGATGGCGAACAACGGTGTTTCCCCCGCGGTCTCCGGCGACCTGACCGTCAGGTCGCGCGGCAGCAATATAGGACCTCCGGACGACTTCGGGACGCCGGGTCCGGCGGACGGTTCGCGCGGGGCGCGGGACGCGCGCCCGGTTCCGCTCGCCGCCGCCCCCTGAGGGCGCACCGGTGCCCCGGCCCCGGGGCCACCCCGGCCGGGGGTCCGGCGGCGGGTCGGTGATAATGGGCTGGCGGCTTGTGCGCCCGTTCACAAGCCCGCCCGCCGACCCCCGATCCATGAGGTATCCATCGTGAAGAGCAGCGCCGTCCACCGTCTGCGCCTTGTCTCCGGCCCCGAGGGCCTCTCCTTCCTCCTGCTGCTGGTCTGCTCGGTGCTGAAGCGGACCACCAGCTTCAACGCCGTGCCGGTGATGGGCATGATCCACGGCGTGCTCTTCATCCTGTACGTGGTCTTCCTGGCGCTCGCCGCGCAGCAGCAGCGCTGGCCGGCCAAGCGCAGCGCGCTGCTGTTCGTCCTCTCGGTGCTCCCGACCGGCGGGTTCTTCGCCGAGCGGATGCTGGCGAAGGAGGAGCGCGGCGAGACGGCCGTCCCCGCCACCGCCTGAGCTCCGTAACGCGCCGCAGCCGGGCCGTCCGCTCTCCTGACCGGAGAGAGCGGACGGCCCGGCTGCGGTTTCCGGCCGTGCGGCGTCAGCTGACGTTCACGGCGGACCAGGCCGCGGCGACCTGGCCGTACTCGGTGGAGGAGGCGCCGTACAGGTCGGCGGCGGCCTTCAGGGTCGCGGTGCGCGCGCCCTTGTAGTTGGTGGTCGAGGTCATGTAGACGGTCAGCGCGCGGTACCAGACCTGGAGGGCCTTGGCCCGGCCGATGCCGGCCACGCTCTGGCCGTTAGAGGTCGGCGAGTTGTAGCTGTAGCCGTTGATGCTCTTGGCCCCGCTGCCCTCGGCCAGCAGGTAGAAGAAGTGGTTGGCGACGCCGGACGAGTAGTGCACGTCCAGCTGGCCGAGCGAGGAGGACCAGTAGTCGGGCGAGGTGCCGTCCTTGGAGGGCTTGTCCATGTAGCGCAGCGGGGTGCCGTCGCTGTTGAAGTCGATCAGCTCGCCCAGCCAGTAGTTCGGCTTGTTGGCGGGCAGGTTGGCGTACCACTCGACGCCGGTGCCGAAGATGTCGGAGGTGGCCTCGTTCAGACCGCCGGACTCGCCGAAGTAGTTGAGGTTCGCCGTGGCGGAGGTGACGCCGTGGCTCATCTCGTGGCCGGCCACGTCGAGTTCGGTCAGCGGGTGGGTGTTGCTGACGCCGTCGCCGTAGGTCATGCAGAAGCAGCTGTCGTCCCAGAAGGCGTTGACGTAGTTCTTGCCGTAGTGGACGCGGCTGTAGGCGCCGACCCCGTCGTTGCGGATGCCGTTGCGGCCGAAGGTGGCCTTGTAGAAGTCCCAGGTGACGGCGGCGCCGTACTGGGCGTCCACGGCGGCCGACTGGGTGTTGGAGGCCAGGCCGCTGCCCCAGGTGTTGGTCGAGTTGCTGTAGAGGGTGCCGTTGCCCGAGGTGCGGCCGCTCAGGTTGGTGGTGTACTGGTTGCCGCGGGTGGCGTCCTTCAACTGGTACGCGCTGCCGGTGTAGTTGGTGGTCAGCGGTACGGTGCCGACGAAGACGCCCTTGCCGGTGCCGGTGGCGTTGGCGGTCTGGATCTCCTCGTGGGTGGAGAGCACCTCGCCGGTGGCGGCGTCGGTGACCAGCCGCTGGCGGCTCGGGGTGCCGTCGGCGCGCATGCCCTCGACGGTGGTCTGGTAGGCCAGGCGCGGGGTGCCGGTGGCGGCCCAGACGACCAGCTTGGCCCCGCTGCTGCGGTCGACCGAGCTGAGCGCGGCGTCGTCGGCGTCCTTGGCGCCGATGGTGGCCTTGACCGTGCCGGTCGCCGTGGCGGCGGCCTGGTCGGCGGAGAGCTTCGGCGTCAGGCTGGGCAGCGCCAGCTTGCCGCCCAGCGCGCGGTCCACGGACTTGACGGCGCCCTTGGCGTCCTGGTGCACGATCAGGTCGCCGCCGAGCACCGGCAGTCCGCCGAAGGTCCGCTCGTAGCGCAGGTGCTTGGTGCCGTCGGCGTCCACCACGGCGTCCCTGGCCACCAGCTTCTCCTGGCCGCCCAGGCCCAGCGCCTTGGCGGCGGCCGCGGCCTGGGAGTCGGCCTGGGCTATCAGCTCGGCGTGCTGCTGCCCGGCGAAGGCCCCGTTGGCCGGAGCGGGGCTGGCCTGCGCCGTCCCGATGCCGGCCTGGACCGCCCCGGTGAGGAACACCGAGGCGGAGAGAACGGCTCCGACTGTCAGCTTTCGCTTCACGTACGGTCCTTCCGGTTCTACCGCGTCTGCGCGGTCGCGCCGCGTTCCGGGGCACCAGGGGTGGTGCCTGCTGGGGCGGAACGGGCGCTTACGTACTGCTCCGTGCGGTTCAGGCGGCAGCGGCCGGAGAGGTGGGGCGGCCGGTGCCGGTACGGGGCTGGCCAGAAGCATGACAATCGGACCGCTGAAATGACAGGTCCTGGGCAATGATTGGCAAACTCCCGCCAACCTCAGGCCCATGTCCGTGTGTTGGTGATGTGTCGGGCGGATGTCCGGGGCCGACGCGCGGCGGGTCCGAAGCAGGGGTTCCGGTTCGAACCGAGCCGGAGAACTGGTCGAATTCGGCCAACACCCGCCCGTGGAGCGTTCATTGCCGCAACATTGTGAATGTTTGATGTTTCGATGGGATCGGATGGACCGGATGGCGGGACTCCGCCATCGCACCCTCTTGCCCGGCTCGGCCGGCGGCTGCTAGCG
The DNA here is from genome assembly GCF_051374625.1 of Kitasatospora sp. HPM-01-4. Taxonomy (NCBI): domain Bacteria; kingdom Bacillati; phylum Actinomycetota; class Actinomycetes; order Kitasatosporales; family Streptomycetaceae; genus Kitasatospora; species Kitasatospora sp. HPM-01-4. The sequence goes on from NZ_JBPQGP010000005.1 coordinate 5,498,665, forward strand.
CCGCCCCGGCACGCGGCACCGGCGGTGGCACGACGCACCGCAGCCGGGCCCCTGTCGGACAGGAGACCCGGCTGCGGTGGTCGGGACGAGCGGTGGTGTTACTTGACGTTGACGGCGTCCCAGCACGCCGCGACCCGCTTGTACTCGGTGGAGCCGGTGCCGCCGTACAGGTCGGCCGCCGCCTTCAGGGTCGCGGCACGCGCGCCGTGGTAGTCGGTGGTCGAGGTCATGTAGACGGTCAGCGCGCGGTACCAGACCTGGAGGGCCTTGTTGCGGCCGATGCCGGCCACCGGCTTGCCGTCGAAGGTCGGCGAGTCGTAGCTGTAGCCGTTGATGGTCTTCTTCCCGCTGCCCTGGGCCAGCAGGAAGAAGAAGTGGTTGGCGACGCCGGACGAGTAGTGCACGTCCAGCCGGCCGAGCGAGGGGGACCAGTAGTCGGCGGAACGGCCGTCCTTGGAGGGCTGGTCCATGTAGCGCAGCGGCTTGCCGTTGCCGAAGTAGTCGATGCTCTCGCCGATCAGGTAGTTCGGCGGGTTGGCGGGCAGGTTCTCGAAGAACTCGACGCCGGTGCCGAGGATGTCCGAGGTGGCCTCGTTCAGACCGCCGGACTCACCGAAGTAGTTGAGCTTCGCGGTGGCCGCGGTGACGCCGTGGCTCATCTCGTGGCCGGCCACGTCGAGCGAGGTCAGCGGGTGGGTGTTGCCCGCACCGTCGCCGTAGGTCATGCAGAAGCAGCTGTCGTCCCAGAACGCGTTCATGTAGTTCTGGCCGAAGTGGACCCGGCTGTAGGCGCCGACCCCGTCGTTGCGGATGCCGTTGCGGCCGAAGGTCTTCTTGTAGAAGTCCCAGGTGGCGGCCGCGCCGAACTGGGCGTCCACGGCGGCGGACTGGCCGTTGGAGACCTGGCCGCTGCCCCAGCGGTCGGTGAAGCTTATGTAGAGCGTGCCCTTGCCGGAGGTGCCGCCCTTGAGCGTGGTGGTGTACTGGTTGCCGCGGGTCGGGTCCTTCAGCTGGAACCAGGTCTTGTACGGCGTGGTGGTCAGCCGCACCGAGCCGTCGTGCACGCCCCGGCCGGTGCCGGCCGCGGTCGCGGTCTGGATCTCCTCGTGGGTGGAGAGCACCTCGCCGCTGGCGGCGTCGGTGACCAGCCGCTGGCGGCTCGGGGTGCCGTCGGCGCGCAGGCCCTCGACCACCGTCTCGTAGGCCAGGCGCGGGGTGCCGGTGGCGGCCCAGACGACCAGCTTGGCCTGGCCGGCGCTGCTGACCTGCTTGAGTGCGGCGGTGTCCTCGTCCGCCGCGATGCCCACGGTCGACTTCACCGCACCGGCCGCCTTGTCCGCGGCCTTGTCGGCGGAGAGCTTCGGGGTGAGGCTCGGCAGGGTGAGCTTGCCGCCGAGCGCGCGGTCCACGGAGGTGATGGCGCCCTTGGCGTCCTGGTGCACCACCACGTCGCCGCCGAGCACCGGCAGCCCGCCGAAGGTCCGCTCGTAGCGCAGGTGCTTGGTGCCGTCGGCGTCCACCACGGCGTCCTTGGCGACCAGCTTCTCCTGACCGCCCAGGCCCAGTGCCTTGGCGGCGGCCGGGATCCGGGAGTCGGCGAGGGCGATCAGCTCGGACTCCGCGGGCTGCGGAGCGGCCGCGGCCACCGTGTCGTCATCGGTGGAGGACAGCGCCTGCGCCGTCCCCGAGCTGACCTGGATCGCGGCGGCGAGAACCACCGAGGCGGAGAGAACAGCGCTGAGCTTGCGCTTCAACTGTGGATTCCTTCCATGGCAACCGCCTGCCAGCGGTCGGGTCGCGTTCCGGGGCGACAGGAATTGGTGCCGACCAGGGCGGAACGGGGCAGAGGGCATGACCGAGCATGCTGATGGAGTGACAGATGTTTAGCAGTGCTTGCCAGAACAGTGCCATGGGATTACGACAGGAAAACTGCTAATAGAGCGTCAGAATGACGGAGAAAACGGGCAAATCATCGATCCGTGTCGGCGCTATTTGAACAAACCGAGACCTTGCGGCAGGTGAGCCGGGGCAAATGGAATCACCGGTACCGGAATGCCCGGACTCCATGTCCCGGCCCCCGGCGGCGACCGGTCGGCCGGTCGGGCGGCCGTCCAGCATTGTGGACACCCGGGGTCTTTGTTCCGGCCCGCCGGTACGGTGGGGAGGTGGCCAAGCCCCTAGCTCTCGATTTCGACCCGATCGCCCGCGCCGACGAACTCTGGACCAGGCGCTGGGGAGGCGTCCCCGCGATGGCGGCGATCACCTCGGTGATGCGCGCGCACCAGATCCTGCTCTCCCGGGTGGACTCGGTGGTCAGACCGTTCGGCCTGACCTTCGCCCGGTACGAGGCACTGGTGCTGCTCACCTTCAGTCGGACCGGGGAGCTCTCCCTCTCCAAGATCGGTGAGCGGCTGATGGTCCACCCGACCAGCGTGACCAACACCATCGTCCGGCTGGAGGGCGCCGGCCTGGTCTCCCGCCGCCCCAACCCGCTCGACGGCCGGGGTGTGCTCGCCGCCATCACGGAGCGCGGCCGGGCCGTGGTCGAGGAGGCCACCCGGGCGCTGATGGCGATGGACTTCGGTCTTGAGGGCTACGACGAGGAGCAGTGCGAGCAGGTGTTCCAGCTGCTCAGGCCGCTGCGGGTGGCGGCGGGCGACTTCACTCCGCCGGTCGGGTAGGGGTGCGGCAAATGCACGCGAAGGCTGCCCGGCGATAGGGAGCGTGGGTGAAGAAGGGGGTCCCCCCGGCCGAAGGCTGGGGGAGGGTCGAGAGCCGAGTCTGGGCGTGCATCGTGAGGAGAGCGCAGCGGCGCTGCGCGCGACGAGGGATGTGCGTTCAGGCGAGAGCTATCGGCACGTGACGCCGCGGGCCCTGTCGCCGGGCAGCCTGGGCGGGCGGTTACCCTCGATGGCATGAAGCAGAGCGTGCTGACCCGTTACCGGACGATGGCCTACGTCACGGGCGTCCTCCTGATCCTGCTGACCCTGGGCGTGATCGCCAAGTACGTGCTCGGTATCTCGGGTGCGGCCGGCTTCACCACCGCCGCCGGTATCGCGCACGGCTGGCTGTTCGTCGTCTACCTGGTGTTCGCCTTCGACCTGGGCACCAAGGCGAAGTGGCCGGTCGGCAAGCTGGCCTGGGTCCTGCTGGCCGGCACGATCCCGACCGCGGTCTTCTTCGTCGAGCGCAGGATCGTCCGCGAGGTGGCGCCGCTGGTCGCCGCCCCGGAGCCGGTCGGCGTCTGACCGTACCGCCGAAGGGCGCCCTCACCCCGCCGGGGGAGGGCGCCCTTTCGTGTTCCCGGCCGGGGTGGGCCATCGACAGATACTAGGACGTCCGAGTAAATTAGTAGGACGTCCTAGTAGCTGTGCCGTCCCCCAGCGGTGGCGGCCGTACGGAGTGGAGCTCGGAGTCGATGGACGCCGACGAGATCGAGGCCGGTCGCCAGCGCTGGCAGCAGCGGTATGACAGGGCGCGCAAGCGCGACGCGGACTTCACCACGCTGAGCGGCGACGAGGTCGAGCCGGTCTACGGCCCGCCCGCGGGGCAGCCGTACGAGGGCTTCGAGCGGATCGGCTGGCCCGGGGAGTACCCCTTCACCCGCGGCCTGCACCCGACCGGCTACCGGGGCCGGACCTGGACCATAAGGCAGTTCGCCGGGTTCGGTAACGCCCAGCAGACCAACGAGCGCTACCGGATGATCCTGGAGGCCGGCGGCGGCGGTCTCTCGGTCGCCTTCGACATGCCGACCCTGATGGGGTACGACTCCGACGACTCCAAGTCGCTCGGCGAGGTCGGCCACTGCGGTGTCGCCATCGACTCCGCCGCCGACATGGACGTGCTCTTCGACGGCATCCCGCTCGGCGAGGTCACCACCTCGATGACGATCAGCGGCCCGGCCGTCCCGATCTTCTGCATGTACCTGGTCGCCGCCGAGCGCCAGGGTGTCGACCTCGGGGTGCTCAACGGCACACTGCAGACCGACATCTTCAAGGAGTACATCGCGCAGAAGGAGTGGCTCTTCGCGCCCGAGCCGCACCTGCGCCTGATCGGCGACCTCATGGCGTACTGCGCCGCCAACATCCCCGCCTACAAGCCGCTCTCGGTCTCCGGCTACCACATCCGCGAGGCCGGGGCGACCGCCGCCCAGGAGCTCGCGTACACGCTGGCCGACGGTTTCGCCTACGTCGAGCTCGGGCTGTCGCGCGGCCTGGACGTGGACGTCTTCGCACCCGGGCTGTCCTTCTTCTTCGACGCCCACCTGGACTTCTTCGAGGAGATCGCCAAGTTCCGCGCCGCCCGCCGGATCTGGGCCCGCTGGATGCGCGACCGCTTCGGCGCCAAGACCGACAAGGCCCAGTGGCTGCGCTTCCACACCCAGACCGCAGGGGTCTCGCTCACCGCCCAGCAGCCGTACAACAACGTGGTGCGCACCGCCGTCGAGGCGCTCTCGGCGGTGCTCGGCGGCACCAACTCGCTGCACACCAACGCGCTGGACGAGACCCTGGCACTGCCGTCGGAGCAGGCGGCGGAGATCGCGCTGCGCACCCAGCAGGTGCTGATGGAGGAGACCGGGGTCGCCAACGTGGCCGACCCGCTGGGCGGTTCCTGGTACGTCGAGGCGCTCACCGACCGGATCGAGGCCCAGGCCGAGGCGATCTTCCAGCGCATCCTGGACAAGGCGGTGGCCGACCACCCGATCGGCCCGATGACCTCCGGCATCCTGCGCGGTATCGAGGAGGGCTGGTTCACCGGCGAGATCGCCGAGGCCGCCTTCCAGTACCAGCAGGCCCTGGAGAAGGACGAGAAGCGCGTGGTCGGCGTCAACTGCCACCCGCGCAGCGTCACCCCCGAGCTGGAGATCCTCCGGGTCAGCCACGAGGTCGAGCGCGAGCAGGTCCGCCTCCTCGGGGAGCGGAAGGCCGCCCGCGACGAGGCCGCCGTCCGGGCCGGGCTCGACGCCATGCTCGCCGCCGCCCGCTCGGGCGAGAACATGATCCCGCCGATGCTCACCGCGATCCGCGCGGAGGCCACGCTCGGGGAGATCTGCAACACCCTCCGCGCCGAGTGGGGCATCTACCGGGAGGCCGCGGCCTTCTGATCCGCTCCCCGTCGCCTTGGATCCCGTCCTCCACCGGAGGGCGGGATCCTGGCGATCCCTTCACCGTGACGAAGCTCTCTGCTGATCCGACGCGAATTGTCGGACACGCCCAGCGCACGGGAGACCCGGGGGGTGGCCCGGCCGCGAGCCCCTCGGGGTGTTGCCCGGGCGCAGGCTCCCTCAGAAGGCGAGGCGGAAGAGCGCACCGCCGCCCGGGGCCGCCTCGGCGGTGAGTTCGGCACGGTGGGCGCGGGCGATCTGGCGGGCCATGGCGAGGCCGAGGCCGGAGCCGGGGAGGGCGCGGGCGGCGGAGGCCCGGTAGAAGCGGTCGAAGACGTAGGGGAGGTCCTCCGGTGCGATGCCGGGGCCGTGGTCGCGGACCGTCAGCAGCCGGTCGGTGAGCGTCACCTCCACCGGTCCGCCCGGCGGGCTGAACTTGGCGGCGTTGTCCAGCAGATTGCCCACCAGCCGTACCAGCCGCGCGGGTACCCCGGGCAGTGTCGGGTCCCCCTGCGGCACGTACGCGAAGGCGACCGCGGGCCAGTGGTCCCGGGCGGTCTCGACGCAGTGCGCCACCAGCGGCTCCAGCCGGACCAGTTCGACCAGGGCCTGCGGCTCCTCGTCCCTGGCGAGTTCGATCAGGTCGTTCACCAGGCCGGTCACCTCGCGCAGCTGCCGCTGCAGCCCGGCCGTCGCCCGCTGCCGCTGCTCGGGCGTCAACCGCTCGGTCCGGGCGAGCAGTTCGGCGTTGGTGCGCAGCGCGGTGAGCGGGGTGCGCAGCTCGTGCGAGGCGTCCGCGACCAGCCGCCGCTGGGCGGTCACCGACTGCTCCAGCTCGCCCAGCATCGCGTTGAACGCCCCCGCCAGCCGGGTCACCTCGTCCGCGTCGGCGGGGGCGCCCTCGGGCAGGTCGATCCGCACGGTCGCGTCCCGGGTCGCCGCGATCCGCTCGGCGGTGGCGGTCAGCCGGGCGACCGGCGCCAGGCCGGTGCGGGCGACCGTGTAGCCGAGGACCCCGGCGAGCAGTACGCCGGCCCCGGCGACCGCGGCCATCAGTTCCCCGGCCTGCCGCACTCCCTGCTGGACGGCGTCGGAGCGCAGCGCGACCTGTACCGCCTGCCCGGTCCCGGAGCCGAACCAGGTGGTGAGCATCCGTGCCGGGTGTCCGCTCACCGTGACGTCGCTGAAGTAGCCGCGGTGCTCTCCGGCCGCGACCGCCCGGGTCGCGGGGGTGACCGGGAGCAGATAGCGCTCGGCGGGGTCCTTGGCCGGGTCGGCCGGCACGATCTGGGTGCAGGCGGGCGCGGCCAGGTAGCCGCACTCGGCGTAGAGCAGCTGCGGACCCTGACCCCGGTTCTGCTGCTGCACCAGGGTGGCGTGCTGGGTCAGCTGCAGGTCGAGCTGGTGCACCAACTCGTAGCGCATGATGGTGAATCCGGCCGCGCAGACCCCGAGGGTGACCAGCGCGACCGCCGTGGAGGTGGCGACCGCCAGCCGGGTGCGCAGCGGTCTGCGGCGGCGCCAGCGGGCGTGCCGGGAGTGCTCCCGTCCGCCGTCGCCGGGATGCCCGGCCCCGTCGGGGTGTCCCGCACTGTCGGAGTGCCCCGTGCCGTCGGCGCGTCCCGCCCTCACGGCGCCTCCAGCCGGTAGCCGATGCCGTGCACGGTGTGCACCAGCCGGGGCTCGCCGGCCGCCTCCAGCTTGCGGCGCAGGTAACCGATGTACACCGCGAGGGAGTTGGAGTCCGGACCGAAGTCCGCGCCCCAGACCCGCTCCATGATCAGCTCACGTGGCAGCACCTGCCCGGGGTTCTGCAGCAGCACTTCCAGGAGGGCGAACTCGGTTCGGGAGAACTCCAGCGCGCGGCCCGCCCGGTGGCCGGTCCGGCTGACCGGGTCGACCGTGAGATCGCCCAGCACATAGCCGTGGTCGGGTACGGCGGGTGCGGCCCGGCGCAGCAGGGCGCGCAGCCGGGCGGTCAGCTCGTCCAGCGCGAAGGGCTTCACCAGGTAGTCGTCGGCGCCCGCGTCCAGACCGTCCACCCGGTCGCTGACCGAGTCCCGGGCGGTGAGCACCAGGATCGGGGTGCGGTCGCCGAGCGCCCGCAGCCGGCGGCAGACCGCCAGGCCGTCGAGTACCGGCATCATCAGGTCCAGCACCAGCGCGTCCGGCTGCCAGGCGGCCACCTCGCTCAGTGCGGCCAGTCCGTCGCCCACGCCCCGGACCTCGTATCCCGCGACCGCGAGGCCGTCCTCGACGGCGGCCCGCACCTCGGGGTCGTCGTCCACCACCAGGACCTTGGGCGTCCTACTGCTCTCCGGCACACTGCTCATGGGGATAAGCCTCTCAAAACCGGCTATTAGAACTCTCTTAGGCCCGGTCGCGACCGTCGAGGCCATGCGGACATCACACTTGTCGGTGGTCATCGGCGCCGGGGGCACCGGCGGCCACATCTACCCCGGACTCGCCCTCGCCGAGGCGTTGCGCAGGGCCGACCCGGCGGCCGAGATCTCCTTCGTCGGGACCGAGCGGGGCCTGGAGACCCGGCTGATCCCGGAGGCCGGCTACCGGCTGCACACCGTGGACATGATCCCGTTCGACGCCTCGCTCGGCCTCAAGCGCTATCTGCTGCCGGCCGCCCTGCTGAAGTCCGGCGCCCGGTGCCGGGAGATCCTGCGGGAGCAGGGCGCGCAGATCGCGGTCGGGATGGGCGGCTACCCGAGCGCGCCGGTCATCGTCGGCGCCCGGATGGCCGGCCTGCCCAGTGTGGTGCACGAGTCCAACGCCGTGCCCGGCCGGGCCAACCGCTTCGCCGCCAGGCTCACCCCGCACCTCGCGCTGGCCTTCGACCGGACCAGGGAGCACCTGCCGTCCGGCGTCGAGGCCGAGACGGTCGGGATGCCGCTGGTGGGCGCGGTCGCCGGTCTCGACCGGGCGGCGCTGCGGGCCGAGGCCCGGGCCCGGCTCGGGGTGCCGCCGGGGGTGCGGCTGGTGCTGTTCAACGGCGGCAGCCTGGGCGCGGCCCGGCTCACCGAGGCCGCGCTGGGCCTGGCGGCCGGCTGGCGCGGGCGCCCGGACGTCCGGCTGCTGATCAAGACCGGGCCCGCCGCGCTGGAGGAGGTCCGGGCCAGGCTGGGCGGCTCCTCCATCGCCAGGGCCGTGCCCTACCTGGACCGGATGGACCTCGCCTACGCCGCCGCCGACCTGGTGGTCTGCCGGGCGGGCTCGGCGACCGTCGCGGAACTGGCCAGCATCGGCCTGCCCGCCGTCCTGGTCCCGTACCCGCACGCGCCGCACGACCACCAGACCCACAACGCCCGGGTGCTCTCCGACGCGGGCGCGGGTGTGCTGCTGCCCGACGGCGAGTGCACCGCCGAGCGGCTCGCCGCGATCGTCGAACCGCTGCTGGCCGACCCGGCACGGCTGGCCGCCATGGGCCGCGCCGCCGACCCGGGCACCCACGCCCGGGCGGCCGACCTGCTCGCCGCCAAGGTGCTCCGCACCATCGGGCGGACCTCTCCCGTCATCACCCCTCTCACCTCAAGGACTTACGTATGAACGACTGGAACGGCAAGCGCGTACTCGTCACCGGCGCCGAGGGCTTCATCGGCAGCACCCTGGTCGACCTGCTGGTCGAGCGCGGCGCCCGGGTACGGGCCCTGGTGCACTACAAGCCGTACGCCGAGCGCGGCCACCTCGCCCCGTACCTGGCGAGCGGAGAGGTGGAGATGCTGGCCGGGGACGTCCGGGACGCAGGCCGGGTACTGGACGCGGTGGACGGCTGCGACACGGTCTTCCACCTGGCCGCGCTGATCGGCATCCCGTACAGCTACCAGTCGCCCGAGGCGTATGTGCAGACCAACGTGGTCGGCACCCAGAACGTCGCCGCCGCCTGTCTGCGGCACGGCGCCCGGCTGGTGCACACCTCCACCAGCGAGGTGTACGGCACCGCGATCACCGCGCCGATCAGCGAGCGGCACCCGCTGCAGCCGCAGTCGCCGTACTCCGCCTCCAAGATCGGCGCCGACATGGCGGCGCTCTCCTACTGGCACTCCTTCGAGCTGCCGGTCACCGTGGTCCGGCCGTTCAACACCTACGGGCCCCGGCAGTCCGCGCGGGCCGTCATCCCGACCATCCTGTCCCAACTCCACTCCGGGGCACGGGAGATCAGGCTCGGCTCGCTGACTCCGACCCGCGACTTCACCTACGCCACCGACACCGCCGAGGGCTTCCTGGCCGCCGCCGTCGCGGACCGCGCGCTCGGTGAGGTGCTCAACCTCGGTACGGGAACCGAGATCTCCATCGGCGACCTGGCCCGCTCGCTGATCGCCGCCTCCGGCAAGGACGCCGAGGTCGTGGTCGACCCGGGCCGGCTGCGGCCCAGCGGCAGCGAGGTCGAGCGGCTGCTCTCCGACAACACCAAGGCCCGCACCCTCACCGGCTGGGCCCCCAGGGTCTCCTTGGACGAGGGCCTGGCCGCCACCTCCCGCTGGGTCGCCGACAACCTCGCGGCCTTCGCCCCCGGCCGCTACCAGGTGTGACCCCCGGTCAGCTGTCGGGGTGGGCTCAGGGGTTGATCAGGGACGTTCCCTGATGGGCGGCCCTGCCTCCGGGAGACAGACTCGTGGCCGGGCCGGTCGATCTCCGGCCCGACCACGACCACCTCGGAGAGTCTTACCGTGAACTCCTCTGCCCGCCGCACCCGTTGGTCCACCGTGGCTGCCTCGGGCGCCCTGCTGGTCGCCCTGGCCGCCGGCCTGGCCGCTCCCGCCTCCGCCGCCACCCCGGCGCCGGCGCACGCCACGGCCGCCACGGCCGCCGCGCCGCTGCCGGGGCTCGACCCGGCCCAGCTCAGGGCGGCCATCGCCGGCCTGCCGAACGCGGACGTCACCGGTGCGCTGGTACGGATCACCGGCAGCGCGGGCCACTGGTCGGGCACCTCGGGCGTGGGTGACCTGGAGACCGGTCAGGGCGTGCCGCAGAACGCGCACATCCGGATCGGCAGCATCTCCAAGGTCTTCACCGCCACCATCGTCCTCCAGCTCGCCGCCGAGCACCGGATCGACCTGGACAAGCCCGTCCAGCAGTACCTTCCGGGCGTGCTGCCCGCGAACATCCCGCCGGTCAGGGTCGGTCAGCTGCTCGACCACACCAGCGGTCTGCCGCGCGGCGCCGCCACCCCGGACTTCGGCGACGGCAGCGCCGAGTGGTTCGCCGCCAACCGCTTCAAGAGCTTCACCCCGCAGCAGGTGGTCGACCTGACGGCCGGCCAGCCGATGGAGTTCGCGCCGGGCACCGCGCAGCAGTACAACGGGATGAACTACTACGTCGCCGGGATGCTGGTCGAGAAGATCACCGGGCACAGCTTCGCCCATGAGGTCCAGTCGCGGATCACCCGTCCGCTCGGCCTGCACGACACCTACGTCCCGGACGCCGACGACCCGCGCCTGCCCGGCCCGCACTCCCACGGCTACCTGACCGTCAAGTCGCCGGACGGCACCACCCACCCGGTCGACGTCTCCGAGCAGAGCCCCTGGCCCTGGGCCGAGGGCGGCATGATCTCCACCCCCGCCGACCTCGACCGCTTCATCACCGAGCTCTTCCGCGGCCGCTTCCTCCCGCCCGCCCAGCAGGCCGAGCTCTTCACCGTCCCCGACGTCCCCAGCCACAACAGCAGCCAGTGCCGTACCGAGGCGGACGCCGGACGGGCCTGCATGAGCATGGGCCTGATGCGGGTCAAGTCCGCCAAAGGCGTCGTGGTCTGGGGCAAGACCGGCTCCCGCCCCGGCTACACCAGCGGCGTCTTCGCCACCCGCGACCTCTCCCGCAAGATCGTCTACTCGGTCAACCCCACCAACCTCAACGGGACCGAACTCCGCTACGCCCTGCAGATCGCCGGCGCCGCCTTCGGGCCGGTGGTCCCGGCGAAGAACTGACCGTCGGCCGGCTGGCCGGGCCGGGTTCCGCGATCTCGCGGGCCCGGCCCGCGCGCTTGCCACCGCCGGCCGTTCGCGGCGCGCCGGGAGCACGGCCCACGTGGCGCACGGCCCACGTGGCGCACGGCGAACGTGGCGCACGGCCCACGTGGCGCACGGCGCACCGGGAGCACGGTGCGCGTCGGCCGGGTGGTGCCCTCAGTCCGTCTCCCAGGGCTGCCCGAACGGGCAGAGCAGCAGGGCGGTGAAGCGGTGGATCCAGGCGGGGGTGACGGGGTGGCCGCTCACCAGGAGGCGGTGCTCGACGGCGCCCGCGATGGTGTCGAAGATGATGTCGACCTCCTCGGCGGTGGTGGCCTCGTCGAGGTCGGCGCCGAGTTCGCCGCGCGCCTGGGCCTGCGCACGGCCCTGCTGGACCAGGTACTTCTGCGGCTCGACGATGCGTTCGCGGATGCGGTGGCGCAGCTGGGCGTCGCGGGAGCCCTCGGCGAACAGGGCGAGCAGGGCGGCCTGGGTCTCCGGGCGGGCCAGCAGGGTGGCGAACTGGGCGACCACGGCCTCGATGTCGGCGCGCAGGCTGCCGAGGTCGACCATCTCCAGTTCGTCGAAGAGGCTGGCGACCGCGTCGACCACGAGTTCGTTCTTGGACGGCCAGCGTCGGTAAAGGGTTGTCTTGGCGACGCCGGCCCGGGTGGCGACGTCACCCATGGTCAGTCCGCCCCAGCCGAGTTCGGCGAGGGCGGCCCTGGTGGCGTCGAGGATCGCCAGGTCGGCGGCCGCGCTGCGCGGGCGTCCCTTGCCTCGAGGGGGCGTGGCCGAGGGAGTGGCCTGGTCCGGTGCGGCGGGCTGCTGGGTGGTGGGGGCCACCGAGCCTCCTTGCTAGGGCCGGTGCGATCCGCGTCCATGCGATCTACCGGTGAGTAACGTGAGTGGGTCTGGTAACCGTAGCGATTTGTCCATCCCCTGGCAGCGGCGCGTGCGGGAAAGTGGGACAGCTCACGCCCCGAGTTCCCGAGAGGGTCTTGCGGCACCGGGCCGGGGTGCAGATACGCTACGACTCGTAGCGAAAGAGCGGCAACCACACGCCATGACCCAGGGATCGGGCGGGCGTGCGGCGCGGGTGGGGATCCGCGCCGGCTCCGCGCGCTGAGGCTGCGGTACGGGGGTGGGGAGCTCCCGAGGGGCGGGAATGACGGTCCGGTGCGACCCACTTCCGCCGGTTGGTGCACGTCACTGGTGCGGACGGGGGAGGATAGAGCCATGCAGCCACGGAATTCGCGTCTCAACAGCTCCGCCCTGCGTGGTGCGGTCGACCTCGCCGCAGTGAAGGCGGCCGGTGAGGCCGCACAGAAGGCCGAGCAGGCCAGGGCTGAGCGTGCCCGCCAGAACGCCGCCGCCGAGGCGGCCGGGGTCGACCCGCAGGGTGCGGCGTACCAGCTCGTCATCGATGTCACCGAGGAGACCTTCGAGACCGAGGTCGTGCAGCGCTCGACCGAGGTGCCGGTGGTCGTCGACTTCTGGGCCGAGTGGTGCGGCCCGTGCAAGCAGCTCAGCCCGATCCTGGAGCGCCTCGCCGAGGAGTACGCCGGCCGGATCGTGCTCGCCAAGATCGACGTGGACGCCAACCAGCTGATCGCCCAGCAGTTCGGCATCCAGGGCATCCCGGCCGTGATGGCCGTGGTGGCCGGCCAGCTCGTCCCGCTCTTCCAGGGCGCCGAGAACGAGGCCAACGTCCGCAAGATCCTGGACCAGCTGATCGCCGTCGCCGAGCAGCGCTTCGGCATCGTCGGTGGCGCCGTCGCCCCCGCCGGCGAGGCCCCCGCGGCCCCCCGCAGGCCGGAGGACCCGGCGCTGACCGCCGCGCACGAGGCGCTGGACAGCGGTGACCTGGGCGGCGCCGTCCAGGCGTACCAGAACGTGCTCTCCGAGCAGCCCGGCAACACCGAGGCGCAGCTGGGCCTGGCCCAGGCGCAGTTGCTGCAGCGGGTCGAGTCGCTGGACGCGCAGCAGGTCCGCGCGGCCGCGGCCGCCGACCCGAAGAACGTCGCCGCCCAGCTGGAGGCGGCCGACCTGGATCTGGTCGGCGGGCACGTCGAGGACGCCTTCGGCCGCCTGGTCGACACCGTCGGCAGGACTTTCGGTGAGGACCGGGACACCGCCAGGCTCCGGCTGCTGGAGCTGTTCGAGGTGATCGGCGCGGACGACCCGCGGGTGACGAAGGCGCGCGGCGCCCTTGCCCGGGTGCTGTTCTGACGCCAGATCAGCAGGCGGGTCGTGGTGGCCCGGTGGCACAGCGGGTGACCTGCGGTGCCGTCGGGGATTTGACGACAAAGCCGATGGAAATTCCGAGCTTTATCAAATCTTGACAATACCCCCTGGCGATCACCTCAGGTGATCGCCAGGGGTGTTTCGTCCGTATTTCCGGTGAATTCTACTGACGTAAACATGATCGATTGTCACCCAGGGTGACATCTTTCTCGATCGCATGATCGACGTCGAGCGTTGTTGGATTACCCGTCAGTAATGAACCCCTTGTGCTTCGCCCGGGATTCAAGCACGATCAGCCACGCCCGGTCCCCTACGAGGGGATCCCCACCGGGCAGCCGAAGGCCCGGTCCGGAGGCTTGAGGACAGGGGGGTGTCCGCGGATCCCACGCGCGGTTCCTGTCCTCCTCGCGGTCGCGCATCCCCGCGCGGTCGCTGGTTGTCGCTCGGGGGTGATCGCCGGTGTCGTCGGTCGTACCCGCTGTCGTGAAGACAGCCGGTGCCAGGAACGGGTGTGCCGTACGTGCGGCCGGACCCGGGTCCGCCGATGCCCACGGCCTTCTCCGCTACCGAGGACGTAGCTCTCTCCCATCCCAGGCCCTGCTCGGCGCGGGAAGCGCCGGACGAGGTCGGAGATGTACGTCCTAGAAGGAGGACACGCATGTCCCAGACTTACGGCAAGACCCGCTGGAAGCGCTTCGCACTGGTGATGGTCCCGGGCGTGGCGGCCACCGCCGCGATCGGCGTCGGCCTGGCCAACAACGCGCTCGCGGCGTCGTTCAGCATCTCCGGCCAGAAGTTCAAGGTGGCGGCCGACTACCTGGACGGCACGGACTTCGCCCAGTACGGCGACGTCCTCCACCACACCAACGACAAGGACCCGAACCCGGCGGCCCACGAGGCGGTCGCGGTATCGACCTTCAGGCACGCGACCATCCACAACCTGTGCCAGACGGTCACCACCGACATCCCCCTCCTCGGCACCTGGACCGTCCAGTTGAAGGCGGGCGGGCCCAAGGAGGAGGACTACGTCCAGGCCGACAATCTGGTGATCGGCCTCAACAGCCTTGAGGCGAACGCCACGTTCGACAACATCAACATCGGCCAGGACGCCTCGACCCTGCCGAGCCCCGCCAAGGGAGCGCCCGGGGCGTTCGGTCAGACCGCGCCGCACGCCGTGCTGACGGATGTGAAGCAGAAGGCCTGGTCGACCTCGGCCAGCAGCTTCACGCTCAACAACCTGAAGCTGGGCCTGGCCAAGGGCAGCGGCCCGGGCGTCGAGTGCTTCTAGCCCGTTGACGGCCGCCGGTGCTCTGCCGTCGGCCAACGGTCCATCATGGCAGGGGCGGTGGCGAGCCGTCGCCCCTGCCGCACCACCCGTTCGTCCCTCGTTCCCGTAATCGAGGAGCTTGCATCGTGTCCAGCGCAACTGCCATCGAGTGGCCCGAAGGGGCGAGCGGCTTCGGTCGGCTCCGACTGCGATTCCGGGCCTGGCGCCGTACCCGCCCGTTCTGGGGCGGGTTGCTGGCCGTGATCGCCGGCCTCCCGATCGTCTACTTCCCCTACGCCGACCTGCAGTTGGGGCAGCTGACCGTCACCATGGCCACCACGGCCGGCGCCGGCTCGCTGCTCATCGGGCTGCTGATGATGACCCTGGGCGTGACGGCCTGGTTCCAGCCGCTGGTGCGGATCTTCTGTGGGGTGGCGGTCACCATCCTGTCCCTGGTCTCCATCCCGGTCTCCAACCTGGGCGGCTTCGGACTGGGCCTGATCCTCGGCCTGTTCGCCGGGGGTCTGCTCTGCTCCTGGGCCCCGCTGAAGCCGTCGGCCGTCCAGGTGGACGAGGCGGTGCCGTCCACGAGTGCCGAGTACTCGGCCGAGCCCGGCCAGACCGTCTCGATCCCCGCCCAGGCGGAGCCGCCCGCTGAGTCCGTGCCCGCCGAGTCCGTGCCCGCCGAGTCCGCGTCGGCCGAGCAGTCCGCGGCCGACCCCGGGGAGCGACGGTGACCGGCGAGGCCGAGGGGGCGGTCACCCGGGTGCCGGGCCCCCGGCACGCCGCGCCCCGGGTCAGTGCCAGGACCCGGCTGCGCGGGAGGGCGGTCATGATCGCCGCCGTGCCGACCGCCCTGCTGATGGGGGCCATTCCGAGCATCGCCTCGGCCGACGTCCAGAAGGACAAGGCCTGCGCCACCGCCCCCGACACGGTGCTCGACGAGACACCGGTGCCGAAGAGCGAGATCACCCCGGTCCCGGACCCCACCTCGACGTCCACGAAGGCCGCGCAGTCGACCGGGCATCCCGACTCGCGTACGCGGCAGCCGAGTTCGGCTGCCACACCGAGCGCCGTGTCGTCGCCGTCGCCGACAGCCACGCCGACCCCGACGGCCGTGCCGACCGCGAGCGTCGCCACCACGCACCCCAGACCCCAGCAGGCGGCGGCGGCCGACTCGCCCGCGCCCAGCGCCGGTCGGGTCCGGCCGGCCGGGCTTCTGGACGAGATCCTCGACCCGATCCTGCACCTGGGCGACCACCGCAGCCCGACCCCGACCCCGACCCCGACCCCGACCTCGGCCCCGGCTTCGACCTCGACCCCGACCTCGTCGCCGAGGTCCGCCCCGACGCCCGCCGGTTCGGCCGTGCCCAGCCCGACCGTCACCGGGGCCCCGCGGGTTCCCCGGGCGCAGCCCCAGCCCCAGCCCCAGTCCGAGTCCCCGTCCCCGGCCGACCCGGGGGCGCCCGGGCAGTCCCAGGCGGCGAGCCCGTCGTCCGGAGGGGCCGAGCCCACCGCGACCCACTCGCCCTCCCCGTCCCCGTCTCCGTCCGCCTCGCCGAGCGGGAACCCCGACTGCCAGGTGGACACCCGGGGCCTGGCCGCCGCCAAGGCGGAGCCGAACCGGATCGTCCCCGAGCAGAACTGGACGCTGCACTCGTCCACCCTCGGCCTGTACGGCGCGAAGTTCTACGGCCTGGTGGACGTCCGCACCGCGACCGGCACCAAGCGGGTGCTGAAGTTCATGGTGGACCGGGTCGACATCGGTGATCTCGATATGTCGACATTGGAGGGCAACGGCGTCACCTTCCACGTCAAGGGTGCTCCGGGCTCGACCTCCACCATGCGCGGTGGTGAGGTGACCATGTACGTGGAACGGCTGTCCGGCCACCTGAGCAAGATCCTCGGCCTGCCGATCCCGATCGACCTCGGCGAGATCACGCTGACCCCGGACACCCTGCCGCAGTGGCTGTACGACCTGATCGGCAGCATCCCGATCCCGCTGGACCTGGAGCTGAAGAACGTCACCGCCGTCCAGGCGGGCCAGTTCGGCGGCACCCTCACCATCCCCGGCATGCGGATGTACAACGACCACCTGCCCTACGGCGGGTAGGCGCCACAACGCGTGAACGCCTGCGGGGCGGGAGCCCCACAGGCGTTCACGGCTTTCGCGGGAGCGGTTACAGCCCCGCGCGGGAGCCCAGGTGGTGCACCTGGACCATGTTGGTGTTGCCGGGGATGCCGGGCGGCGAGCCGGCGGTGACGATGACCGTGTCGCCCTCCTGGAGCAGCTGCTTGCTCAGCAGCTCCTGGTCGACCTGGACCACCATCTCGTCGGTGGTGTCGACCTGCTCGGTCACATACGCCTCGACGCCCCAGCTCAGCGAGAGCTGGTTGCGGGTGGCGACGTCCGGGGTGAAGGCGACCACCGGGATCGGCGAGCGGTAGCGCGAGAGCCGGCGGGCGGTGTCACCGGACTTGGTGAACGCGACCAGCGACTTGGCGTTCAGGAAGTCGCCCAGCTCGCACGCGGCGCGGGCGATCGAACCGCCCTGGGTGCGCGGCTTGCGGCCCGGGTTCAGCGGCTGGAGGCCCTGGGCGAGCAGCTCCTTCTCGGCCTGCTCGGCGATCCGGCTCATGGTCTTGACCGTCTCGACCGGGTACTTGCCGACGCTGGACTCGGCGGAGAGCATGACCGCGTCGGTGCCGTCCAGGATGGCGTTGGCGACGTCGGAGACCTCGGCGCGGGTCGGCCGGGAGGCGTGGATCATCGACTCCATCATCTGGGTGGCGACGATGACCGGCTTGGCGTTCCGGCGGCAGAGCGTGATCAGCTTCTTCTGTACCAGCGGGACCTTCTCCAGCGGGTACTCCACGGCGAGGTCGCCACGGGCCACCATGACGGCGTCGAAGGCGAGGACGATCTCCTCCATGGCCTCGACGGCCTGCGGCTTCTCGATCTTGGCGATGACCGGGACGCGGATGCCGACCTCGTCCATCACCTTGTGCACGTCCTCGACGTCCGCGGCGTTGCGGACGAAGGACAGCGCGACCATGTCGACGCCCAGGCGGAGCGCGAAGCGCAGGTCCTCCTTGTCCTTCTCGGACAGGGCCGGCACGTTCACGGCCGCGCCGGGGAGGTTGATCCCCTTGTTGTTCGAGAGCACGCCGCCCTCGACCACCACGGTCTTCACCCGCGGGCCGTCGACGCTGACGACCTCCAGGGCGATGACGCCATCGTTGATCAGGATCGGGTCGCCCGGCTTCACATCGCCCGGGAGGCCCTTGTAGGTGGTGCCGCAGATGTGCTGGTCGCCCGGCACGTCCTCGGTGGTGATGGTGAACTCGTCGCCGTTGTCGACGGTGACCGGGCCGTTGGCGAAGGTCGCCAGTCGGATCTTCGGGCCCTGGAGGTCGGCCAGCACGCCGATGGTGCGGCCGGTGTCCTCGGACACCTGGCGGACCTTGCGGTACCGCTCCTCGTGCTCGGCGTGCGAGCCGTGGCTCATGTTGAGGCGGGCGACGTTCATGCCCGCTTCGACGATGGCCTTCAGCTGTTCGTAGGAGTCCGTCGCCGGACCCAGGGTGCAGACAATTTTCGCTCGGCGCATATCGGTCAGTCTATCCGTTCGTGTTATAGGCGCATTTAGTGCGATTGCTGAGGTATCGCCAACGAACCGTCTCGACGGGCGGGACGCTGGGCTGATAGGCGCTCAGCTCGCGGCGTGCACCAGGTCGAAGGCCTGCCGGGCGATCTCCAGTTCCTCGTCGGTCGGCACCACGGCGACGGTAACCCGCGAGTAGGCGGGGGAGATCACCCGGGCCTCGCCGGAGCGGACCGAGTTCAGCTCGGCGTCCACCGCGATGCCCAGCTCCTCCAGGCCCGCCGTGGCCGCGGCCCGCACCGGCGCGGCGTTCTCGCCGACCCCCGCGGTGAAGGCGATCGCGTCCACCCGGCCGAGTACCGCGTAGTAACCGCCGATGTACTTGCGCAGCCGGTGGATGTAGGTGTCGAAGGCGAGCCTGGCGTCCGCGTCGCCCTCCTGGGCACGGCGCATGATCTCGCGCATGTCGTTGTCCCCGCACAGGCCGAGCAGGCCGCTGCGGCGGTTCAGCAGGTCGTCGATCTCGTCGATGCTCAGGCCGCCGACCCGGTGCAGGTGGAAGACCACGCCCGGGTCCACATCACCCGAACGGGTGCCCATGACCAGGCCCTCCAGCGGGGTGAGGCCCATCGAGGTGTCGACGCAGACACCGCCGGCCACCGCCGAGGCCGAGCCGCCGTTGCCCAGGTGCAGCACGATCACGTTCACCTCGGCGGGGTCCTTGCCGAGCAGCGCGGCGGTGGCCCGGGAGACGTACTGGTGCGAGGTGCCGTGGAAGCCGTAGCGGCGGACCCGGTGCTGGTCGGCGACCGCCTTGTCGATCGCGTACCGGGCCGCGTACTCGGGCATGCCCGCGTGGAAGGCGGTGTCGAAGACCGCGACCTGCGGCAGGTCGGGGCGCAGGTGGCGGGCCACCTCGATACCGGTGATGTTGGCCGGGTTGTGCAGCGGGGCGACCGGGATCAGCCGGCGGATCTCGGTGAGCACCTCGTCGGTGATCAGCGTCGGTGCGGTGAACCGCTTCCCGCCGTGCACCACCCGGTGGCCGATCGCGGCCAGCTCCGGGGAGTCCAGGCCGACCCCGTCGGCGGTCAGCTCCTCGGCGACCGCCTTCAGCGCCGCGGCGTGGTCCGGGAAGACCTGCCGGACCTCCCGCTTCACCCCGTCGCGCGGGGTGTGCACCAGCCGTCCGCCCGGCTCGCCGATCCGCTCCGCCAGGCCGGAGGCCAGCCGGGAGCCGTCGAGCATGTCGATCAGCTGGTACTTGACCGACGAGGAGCCGGCGTTGAGGACGAGGACGCGGGTGCCTTCACTCACTGAGCGGTTCCTTCGGTGGTGGCGGGCGACTGGGACTGGATGGCCGTGATCGCGACCGTGTTGACGATGTCCTGGACCAGGGCGCCGCGGGACAGGTCGTTGACCGGCTTGCGCAGGCCCTGGAGCACCGGGCCGACCGCCACGGCGCCGGCCGAGCGCTGCACGGCCTTGTAGGTGTTGTTGCCGGTGTTGAGGTCCGGGAAGATCAGCACGGTCGCCCGCCCGGCCACCGGCGAGCCCGGCAGCTTGGTGGCCGCGACCCTGGCGTCCACCGCGGCGTCGTACTGGATCGGGCCCTCCACCAGGATGTCCGGGCGCAGCTCGCGGACGATCTCGGTGGCCCTGCGGACCTTGTCCACGTCCGCGCCCGAGCCCGAGGTGCCGGTCGAGTACGAGAGCATCGCGACCCGCGGTTCGACCCCGAACTGCGCGGCGGTCTCGGCGGACTGGATGGCGATGTCGGCCAGCTGCTGGGCGTCCGGGTCGGGGTTGACCGCGCAGTCGCCGTAGACCAGTACCTTGTCGGCCAGGCACATGAAGAAGACCGAGGAGACGATCGAGGCGCCCGGCGCGGTCTTGATCACCTCGAAGGCGGGGCGGATGGTGGCGGCGGTGGAGTGCACCGCGCCGGAGACCATGCCGTCGGCGATGCCCTCCTGCACCATCAGGGTGCCGAAGTAGGAGACGTCCGAGACCACGTCCAGGGCCAGCTCGACCGTCATGCCCTTGTGGGCGCGCACCCTCGCGTACAGCTCGGCGAACCGCTGGCGCAGCGGGCTGGTCGCCGGGTCGACGATCCGGACCCGGGTGCGGTCGGCGGCGTCCTCCTGCGGCAGGTCGATGCCCAGGCTCGCGGCCTTGCGGCGGACCTCCTCCGGCTCGCCGAGCAGGGTCAGGTCGCAGATGTTGCGGCGCAGCAGGATCTCGGCGGCCTGCAGCACCCGCTCCTCGGTGCCCTCGGGCAGCACGACGTGCCTGCGGTCGCCGCGGGCTCGCTCCAGCAGCTCGTGCTCGAACATCATCGGGGTGACCCGCTCGGACCGGCTCAGCTCGATCCGCTTGGTCAACTCGGCGCTGTCCACGTGGAGTTCGAACAGGCCGAGGGCGGTGTCGGCCTTCCGCGGACTGTCCGGGCCGAGCTTGCCCTCCAGGTGGGTCAGCGTGGCGGCGGTCGGCCAGCTGCCGTCGGGGACCACCGCCACCGGGGTGCCGGGGGCGAGCCGGGCGGCCAGCGCCATCACGTTCGGGCCGGGGTGCTGGCCGAGCGTGAGCAGCACGCCCGCGATCGGCGGGGCGCCGGCGGCGTGCGCGGCCAGCGAGCCCACCACCAGGTCGGCACGGTCCCCGGGGGTGACCACCAGGGCGCCCTCGGTCAGCGCGTCCAGGAAGGTGGGCAGCATCGCGCCGCCGAAGACGAAGGACCGGACGTCGCGGGCCAGGCCGGCCGCGTCGCCGAGCAGCAGCTCGGCGCCGGTCGCCTCGACCAGCTGCGCCACGGTGGGCGCGGCCAGCGCCGGCTCCTCGGGGATCACGTACGTGGGGACCGGCAGCTTCTCGTTGAGCACCCGCTGGATCTGCTGCTTGGCGCCGGGCGCGACCCGGTTGGCGATCATCGCCAGGGTCGAGCAGCCCAGGTCGCGGTAGGCCCGGTGGGCGCCCAGGGTCTCGGCGGTCACGGTCTGCGGGTCCTCGTCGTGGCCGCCGACCACCGGGAGCACCCACGCGCCGAACTCGTTCGCCAGCCGGGCGTTGAAGGCCAGCTCGTCCGGGATGCCGGTGGCGGCGAAGTCGGTGCCGAGCACCAGCACCGCCTGGCACCGGCGCTCCACCTCGCGGAACCGGTCCACCAGGGCCGACACCAGCTCGTCCTGGCCGTGTGCCGCCTGCAGTGCGGCGGCCTCCTCGTAGGTCATCCCGTACAGCTCGGAGGGCGACAGGTCCAGCCGGTACCGGTCGCGGAGCAGCTCGACCACATGGTCGGTACCGCTCTCGCCGGGAGCCGCCGCGTGCACCAGGGGCCGGAACACCCCGACCCGGTCCACCTGGCGGGTGAGCAGTTCCATGACCCCGAGCTCCACGGCCTGCCGGCCGTCCCCCCGGCTGATCCCGGTCACGTACACGCTGCGCGCCACCTGGCAGTCTCCGTTTCGTCGGCATGGTCGGCAAGGACAAGACATATCGACCATACATTCGCGCCCGAGTTACCCATCGGGCCCCGGGCGGGCCCGTGGAGGCAAGGGACCAAGGTCCCGACGTCGGGTGGAGACTCCCCGGCGCACCCCGGAGGCAGGGCGCCGAGGCCCGGACTACAGATTCAGCCAGGCCAGGCAGCCGAGCCCGGCGACCGTGCAGTAGATCGCGAACGGCGTCATGCTGCGGCTCTCGAAGTACTTGGTGAGGAAGCGGACCGAGACGTACCCGGCGAGGAAGGCGGCCAGGCTGCCGGCCAGCAGCGGACCGCGCACGCCGGCGTTCTCCGGCTTGAGCAGCTCCGGCAGCTTGAGCACGGAGGCGGCCAGGATGACCGGGGTGGCGAGCAGGAAGGAGAAGCGGGCGGCGTCCTCGTGGCCCAGCCCGCGCAGCACGCCGGCGCTCATGGTGACCCCGGAGCGGCTGATCCCGGGGAACAGGGCGAGGATCTGCGCCGCTCCGATCCAGACGCCCTGGCGGTAGCTCAGCCGGGAGATCCGCAGGTCGGAGGCGAGCTCAGGGTCGGCATCGGGGCCGGTGGCGGCGCTGTGTCCGGCCCTGCGGCGGCCCGTGCCCCCGCGCTTGAGCCGCTCGGCACCGAGCAGCACCAGCCCGTTGAGCGCGAGGAAGGCGGCCGCCGGCGTGGGCTTGCCGAGGGCGTCGCGCAGCAGGCGGTCGAGGGCGAGCCCGGCGACGCCGACCGGGATGGTGGAGACCACCAGCAGCCAGGCCAGCTTCTGGTCGGGCGAGGCGATCTCGCGCTTGCGGATCGAGCTGAACAGCCCCCGGATGATCCGTATCCAGTCCCGCCGGAAGAACACCACCAGGGCCAGCGCGGTGGCCAGGTGCAGCCCGACCAGTACGGAGAGGTACGGCGACCCGTCGGCGGTGACGTCCAGGTCGGCCTTGGTCTGCCCGCCGATCAGCGCGGGTATCAGGATGCTGTGGCCGAGGCTGGACACCGGGAAGAGCTCGGTGACTCCCTGCAGCAGGCCCACACCGACGGATTCCAGGTAGGTCAGGGACGACATCACACACTCTCGGGTCTGCGGTACGGCTCTCGGCAGGCACGACCGTGCACCGAAACTGGTGTTCGGGGTCGGCTGCCGCGAACGTACTACAGCGCCTTGGACACCTGGACGTCGTTCCCTGACTGTTTACCGACTGCTCATCAGCGCGCCAGCCGGGGCGCCGTGAGCACCGCCGATCAGGCCGGCCGCAGCCACACCGTGGCCAGCGGCGGCAGGATCAGCTCCGCGCTGCGGGGCTGCCCGTTCCACGGGGTGGCCTCGCTCTTGACGGGCTGGGAGTTGGCGATGCCGCCGCCGCCGTAGATCTCGGCGTCGGTGTTGAGCACCTCCGTCCAGAGCTGGTCGGTGCCCGGGAGCTTCGGCAGGCCGACCCGGCGGCCGTGCCGGACGACGGGGGAGAAGTTGCAGACCGCGACCAGCGGGCCGCGGCGGGGCTCCCCGTCATCCCCTCCGTCGGCGGCGAAGCGGACGAAGGAGAACAGGTTGTCGTCGGCCGCGCCGCCGTCCAGCCAGCGGAAGCCGTCGGGGGAGGTGTCCTGCTCCCACAGGGCGGGCGTCTCGCGGTAGACCCGGTTGAGCTCGCGCACCAGCCGCTGGACGCCCAGGTGCTCCTCGGCGGCCGGCCACTGCCCGTCGAGCACCCACCACTGCGGTCCGTGCTCGTGGTGCCACTCCGCTCCCTGGGCGAACTCCTGTCCCATGAACAGGAGTTGCTTGCCCGGATGGGACCACATGAAGCCCAGGTAGGCACGGTGGTTGGCGCGCCGCTGCCACCAGTCGCCGGGCATCTTGGCGACCAGCGCCTGCTTTCCGTGGACCACCTCGTCGTGCGAGATCGGCAGGATGTAGTTCTCCGAGTAGGCGTACACCATCGAGAAGGTCATCTCGTTGTGGTGGTACTTGCGGTGCACCGGGTCCTTGGAGACGTAGACCAGCGAGTCGTGCATCCAGCCCATGTTCCACTTCAGCCCGAAGCCGAGGCCCCCGCTGTGGGTGGGCCGGGTGACGCCGTCCCAGGCGGTGGACTCCTCGGCGATGGTGACCACGCCGGGGCAGCGGCGGTAGACGGTCGCGTTCATCTCCTGGAGGAAGGAGGCGGCGTCCAGGTTCTCCCGCCCGCCGTACCGGTTGGGGCTCCAGCCGCCGCCCTCGCGGGAGTAGTCGAGGTAGAGCATCGAGGCGACCGCGTCCACCCGCAGACCGTCGATGTGGAACTCCTCGCACCAGTACACCGCGTTGGCGACCAGGAAGTTGCGGACCTCGGTGCGGCCGTAGTCGAACTCCAGGGTGCCCCAGTCGGGGTGCTCGGCGCGCTGCGGGTCGGCCGGCTCGTACAGCGGTTCGCCGTCGAAGCGGGCGAGCGCGAAGTCGTCCTTGGGGAAGTGCGCGGGCACCCAGTCGACGATCACGCCGATGCCGTGCCGGTGCAGGGTGTCGATCAGGTACCTGAAGTCGTCGGGGCCGCCGAGCCGGGCGGTGGGGGCGTAGAAGCCGGAGACCTGGTAGCCCCAGGAGCCGCCGAAGGGGTGCTCCATCACCGGCATGAACTCGACGTGGGTGAAGCCCATGTCCTTGAGGTAGCCGGGGAGTTCGGCGGCGATCTCGCGGTAGCCGGTGAGGTCGGGACGCCAGGAGGGCAGGTGCAGCTCGTACACCGACATGGGGGAGCGGTGGTGCACGGCGTGCGCCCGGCGTGCCATCCACTCGCCGTCCTGCCACTCGTGCCGGGAGACGGTCACCACCGAGGCGGTGTCCGGCGGGCACTGGGCGGCACGGGCCAGCGGGTCGGCCTTCTTGAGCACCCAGCCCTGGCGGGTGTGGATCTCGTACTTGTACATGGTGCCCTCGCCCAGGTCCGGGACGAACAGCTCCCAGACGCCGGAGGAACCCAGCGAGCGCATCGGGTGCCCGGTGCCGTCCCAGTGGTTGAAGTCGCCGATCAGCCGGACCCCGACGGCGTTCGGCGCCCACACCGCGAAGGCGGTGCCCTGGACCCCGTCCACCGTCCGGACGTGCGCGCCGAGCGCCCGCCACAGCTGCTCGTGCCGGCCCTCGGAGATCAGGTGCAGGTCGAACTCGCCGAGCGTGGGCCTGGTCCGGTAGCCGTCGTGCTGGACCAGCGGCCCGCCGCCCGGGTAGGTCACCAGCAGGTGGTACGGGGGGATGACCCGGCCCGGCAGCAGCCCGGTGAACAGGCCGCCCTGCAGGTGCGTCAGTTCGGCCGGGCCGTGCTCGGTCTCCACCACCACCCGCTCGGCGAACGGGCGCAGCACCCGGATCGCGATCCCCTCGGCGGTGACGTGGGCGCCGAGCAGCGAGTGCGGATCGTGGTGCTCGCCGCGCAGCAGGCGGTCGATCTCGGCCGGCGGCAGCGGTGCCTCCGGGAGCCGCAGCGCCGCCGGTGCCGTCCCGGGGCGCTCGGCCCGCCCAGGGACGGCGGGGGGGGCGACGGCGGGGGCGGCGACGGCGGGGACGGTCGACGGCGCTGGTACTGGTGCTGCTGCTGGTTCCGGTGCCGGTTCCGGGTCCGCAGGCCGGGCCGGGGCGTTGGCCTTGACCTGCGCACTGTCGCCGGACCTCCCGGCCCGCCCGGACAGAAAGGTGGCGGGCACGGCAGGCGTGGTGCGGTCGGGCTTCGGGCCGAGCGGGGTCACGGCAAAGTCCTCCTGGGCATCGGATGGCGGGGGCGCGGCGGACCGACCCCCGTGGTGATGGGGGATCGGTCAGACGGTCAGGGCCAGGCGGTTGATGGCGGCCAGGGGGATGGGCAGCCAGCCGGGCCGGTGCCGAGCCTCGTAGACCACCTCGTAGACCGCCTTGTCGATCTCCAGTGCGCGCATCAGCTCCGGTGAGGCGGACGGGTCGCTCCCGCCGCCCGCGGTGTAGCCCGCGCAGTACGCCGTCCGGTTGCGGCCCGCCCAGGTCGCCGCCAGGTGGGCCAGTTCGGGGTCGGGCTTGGCGCCGGCGAGCAGATGGGCGGCGGCGTAGTCGAAGGAGCGGAGCATCGCGGCGACGTCCCGCAGCGCGGGCTGCGGCAGGCGCCGTTCGGCGAGCGGTTTGGCGGGCTCGCCCTCGAAATCGAGCAGCACCCAGCCGTGCGGGGTGCGCATCGCCTGGCCGAGGTGGAGGTCGCCGTGGATCCGCTGCACCGGCAGCCCGTCCAGGTGGTCGGCGGTCAGCTGGCGGAACGCGGTGCGCAGCGCGGCCCGGTAGCGGAGCAGTCCGGGGACGGCGGCCACCGCGCTGTCCAGCCGCTCGGCCATCGCCCCGGCCATCAGGCTGATCTGGGCGCGGTCGAGCCGGGCCACCGGCATGGTCCTGGCCAGCACCCGGTGCACCTCGGCGGTGGCCCGGCCGAGCCGGTGCGCCTCGATCGCGAAGTTGCCCGGGGACGGGTCGCCCTTGAGCCTGGCGACCTGGTCCAGGGCCAGCTCCCAGCCGTCCTCGGCGTCCGGCAGATAGCGCTGGAGCAGGCCGAGGGTGGCCGGTTCCGAGCGCTCCAGCCGGCACTCGAACCAGGCGGCGACCCGGGGGATCCGGGTGGAGCCGGCCCGGGAGAGGGCCAGCGAGAGCTCCAGGTCCGGGTTGGTGCCGGGGCTGATCCGGCGGAACAGCTTGAGGATGAAGGCGGTGCCGTAGATCACCGAGCTGTTGGACTGCTCGGCGGTGGAGGCCCGCCCCGGCAGGTTGCCCGGCAGCCCGGGGCCGGGGGTGCGCCGGAAGGAGAGCGAGCCGAACCGGTCACCGGTGGCCATGTGTTCGAGCAGACGGCCGGTCAGCTCGGGGTCGTGCACCGCGTCGTAGACCAGCGCGCCGTCGTGCAGGCCCCCGCTGAGCCGCCCGAGCACCGCGGAGGGGACGATCGCGCCCGGCGGCTGCGAACGGATGCCCAGCAGCAGCTGGTAGATGTCGCCGTAGGCGGCGGACCCGTCACCGGCGTGCTCGACCCTGAGCAGCAGGTGCAGCAGCGTCGGGTCGCCGACCTGGAGCGGTGTGCCGACCACCGGTGTGAGGCCGGTGATCGCGCGTCCCTTGCCCGCGTACCAGCGCTGGCCGGGCAGCCAGGCGGCGATCAGCGGCAGCGCGGCCTGGACCAGTTCGCTGACCCCGGGGCTGGTTCTCCGCACCCCGGCGCTGCGAGTCCCGACGGCCCCGGTGGCCGGTTGTGCGGGATCGCTGTGCACATGGGCTTGAGAACGGGAGGTTTCGGACATGACTCCCTTTCCCCGGAAGCGGGCCGACTGCCCGACGGGTCTGGCCGGGTCCGTCAGTCTTCCGGATTTCGGCGGCGCGACGGCGACGGCACGCGAGGTGGGCTCGGGTGTCACGCCATAGTGTGGGTGGCCGTTGGGCTGTTAGCCGTACGCGGTGGTGCGGGGAGAACCCGGGGGCGCCAGGGGGCTCGCGCCCCCGGGTTGGGTGGAACCCGGTGGATCGCTACTTCGCGGCCGTCTCCCGGGCGGCCTCAGCTCCCACGAGCGTTACTCGGCGCGGGGGTTGCGCAGTTGGAACCAGTAGAAGCCGTGCCCGGCCAGGGTGAGCAGGTAGGGCCACTCGCCGATGGACGGGAAGCGCACGCCGCCGATCAACTCGACCGGGTACCGCCCCCCGTAACGCCGCAGGTCCAGTTCGGTCGGCTGCGCGAACCGCGAGAAGTTGTTCACGCACATGACCAGGTCGCCCTCGTACTCGCGCACGAAGGCCAGCACCGCGGGGTTGCTGGAGGGCAGCTCGGTGTAGCTGCCGAGGCCGAACGCGGGGTTGAGCTTGCGGATCTCGATCATGCGACGCGTCCAGTGCAGCAGGGAGGATGAACTGCTCTGCTGCGCTTCGACGTTGGTCACCTGATAGCCGTACACCGGATCCATGATGGGCGGCAGACTGAGCCTGCCCGGGTCGGCGGAGGAGAAACCCGCGTTGCGGTCGGGCGTCCACTGCATGGGGGTGCGGACGCCGTCCCGGTCGCCGAGCCAGATGTTGTCGCCCATCCCGATCTCGTCGCCGTAGTAGAGCACCGGTGAGCCGGGGAGGGAGAGCAGCAGGGCGGTGAACAGCTCGATCTGGTTGCGGTCGTTCTCCAGCAGCGGGGCGAGCCGTCGCCGGATGCCCACGTTGGCGCGCATCCGCGGGTCCTTGGCGTACTCCGC
Source organism: Kitasatospora sp. HPM-01-4 (assembly GCF_051374625.1). Lineage (NCBI taxonomy): Bacteria > Bacillati > Actinomycetota > Actinomycetes > Kitasatosporales > Streptomycetaceae > Kitasatospora > Kitasatospora sp. HPM-01-4. The sequence goes on from NZ_JBPQGP010000005.1 coordinate 5,526,530, forward strand.
GTACATGTAGTCGCGCTCCTCGTCGGTGACCATCTCCAGGGTCAACTCGTCGTGGTTGCGCAGGAAGATGCCCCACTGGCAGCCGGAGGGGATGGTCGGCGTCTTGGCGAGGATCTCGGAGACCGGATAGCGGGACTCCCTGCGCACCGCCATGAAGATCCGCGGCATCACCGGGAAGTGGAACGCCATGTGGCACTCGTCGCCGCCGGAGCCGAAGTCGCCGAAGTAGTCGACCACGTCCTCGGGCCACTGGTTGGCCTCGGCGAGCAGCACGGTGTCGGGGTAGTCGGCGTCGATCTCCTTGCGGACCCGCTGCAGGAACTCGTGGGTCTGCGGCAGGTTCTCGCAGTTGGTGCCCTCACGGGCGAACAGGTACGGCACCGCGTCGAGCCGGAAGCCGTCGATGCCCAGGTCCAGCCAGAACCGCAGGCCGGCGATCATCTCCTCCTGGACCCGCGGGTTGTCGTAGTTGAGGTCGGGCTGGTGGGAGAAGAACCGGTGCCAGAAGTACTGCTTGCGGACCGGGTCGTAGGTCCAGTTGCTGGCCTCGGTGTCGACGAAGATGATCCGGGCGTCGGGGTAGCCCTTGTCGTCGTCCGCCCAGACGTAGAAGTCGCCGTAGGGGCCGTCGGGGTCGTTGCGGGAGGCCTGGAACCACGGGTGCTGGTCGCTGGTGTGGTTCATCACGAAGTCGATGATCACCCGCATGCCGCGCTTGTGGGCGGCGTCCACGAACTCCACGAAGTCGGCCAGGTCGCCGAACTCCGGCAGCACCGACTTGTAGTCGGCCACGTCGTAGCCGCCGTCGCGCAGCGGGGAGGCGAAGAACGGGGGCAGCCAGAGGCAGTCCACGCCGAGCCACTGCAGGTAGTCCAGCTTGGAGGTGAGCCCCTTGAGGTCGCCGATCCCGTCGCCGTTGCTGTCCTGGAAGGAGCGGACGAGGACCTCGTAGAACACCGCGCGTTTGAACCACTCGGGGTCGAGGTTCCTGGGGGACGTTTCGGCGAAGGTGTCGGCGACGGGCTCGTTGACTGTCACTGAGGGTTCCTCCGAACCGTGAGGATGTGGGCCGGGCCCGTGGCGGGGTCGAGCCGGACGTAGTTGTGCCTGGCCCAGGTGTAGGCGGCGCCGGTGAGTTCGTCGTGCACGCTCAGGCTGTGGTCGCTGTCGAGGGTCACGGTGGCTTCCTGGGTGTGGTGGGGGTCGAGGTTGACCACGGTGATCACGTGGTCGGTGAGGCCGTCGGGGGTGGTGGCCTTCTTGGAGTACGCGAGGACGCGGTCGTTGTCGGTGGGGTGGAAGACGACGTTCCGCAGCTGCTGGAGGGCCGGGTGACGGCGCCGCAGCCGGTTGAGGGTGGAGATCAGCGGGGCGAGGGAGTCCTGGGCGGCCCAGTCGCGCGGGCGCAGCTCGTACTTCTCCGAGTGCAGGTACTCCTCGGACCCGGGGTGGGCCGGCTGGTTCTCGCAGAGCTCGTAGCCCGCGTAGACGCCCCAGGTCGGGGCGAGGGTGGCGGCCAGCGCGGCCCGGACGGCGAATGCGGGCCGTCCGCCGGTCTGCAGGTACTCGGGCAGGATGTCCGGGGTGTTGGCGAAGAAGTTGGGACGCATGTACGCCGCCGCGTCCCCGGACAGCTCGGTGAGGTACTCGGTGAGCTCCTGCTTGGTGTTTCGCCAGGTGAAGTAGGTGTACGACTGGTGGAACCCGATCTTCCCCAGGGTGTGCATCATCGCGGGGCGGGTGAACGCCTCGGCCAGGAAGAGCACGTCGGGGTCGGTACGGGCGATGTCGCCGAGCACCTTCTCCCAGAAGACCACCGGTTTGGTGTGCGGGTTGTCGACCCGGAAGATCCGCACGCCGTGGGCCATCCAGTGCCGCAGGATCCGTACGGTCTCCTTGACCAGGCCGTCGAAGTCCTGGTCGAAGTTGACCGGGTAGATGTCCTGGTACTTCTTGGGCGGGTTCTCGGCGTAGGCGATGGTGCCGTCCAGCCGGTGGCTGAACCACTCGGGGTGCTTGTTCACCCAGGGGTGGTCGGGGGAGCACTGGAGGGCGAAGTCCAGCGCCACTTCGAGACCGAGGGCGGTCGCCTCGGCGACGAAGTGGTCGAAGTCCTCGATGGTGCCGAGGTCGGGATGGACCGCGTCGTGGCCGCCCTCGGGCGAGCCGATCGCCCAGGGCGAGCCGACGTCGTGCTGACCGGCGGTCAGGCTGTTGTCCGGGCCCTTCCGATAGGCGCGTCCGATCGGGTGGATCGGGGGCAGGTAGACGACGTCGAAACCCATCCCGGCGATCGCGGGCAGCCGCTCGGCCGCGGTGCGGAAGGTGCCGGAGACCGGCGGGAGGTTGCCGTCCGGGTCCACCACCGCGCCCTCGGAGCGCGGGAAGAACTCGTACCAGGAGCCGAACAGCGCCCGCGGGCGGTCCACCTGGAGCGGCAGTGGGCGGGAGGTGCTGACCAGCTCGCGCAGCGGGTAGCGGGCCAGCAGATCGGTCACCTCGGGCGCCAGGGCGGCGGCCAGCCGGCTGAGCGCGGGCAGCCCGGGGTCGCGCAGCGCGTCCACGGCGCTCAGGACGTGAGCGCGCCCCTCCCTCTTCGGGACGCCCGCGGCCGCGCGCTCCAGCAGGTTCGCGCCCTCCTCCAGCACGAGCGCGGTGTCGATCCCGGCGGGCAGCTTCACCGAGGCGGTCCTGCGCCAGCTCTCGACCGGGTCGGACCAGGCCTCCACCAGGTAGGACCAGCGCCCCGGAGCGCTCGGCGCGATGTACGCCCCCCAGCGGTCGGTACCGGGCGCCAGCTCGCGCATCGGCGTCCACGGACCGCTGCGGCCCCGCGGGTCGCGCAGCACCACGTTGGCGTTGACCGCGTCGTGGCCCTCGCGGAAGACCGTGGCGGTGACCGGGAAGCTCTCCCCGACCACGGCCTTGGCCGGACGGCGCCCGGCGTCGATCAGGGGGGAGACGTCAAGGACGGGGATGCGGCCGATCACGGTGTCGCTCTCTGTGGTCTTGCGGGCTGGGGCCCTTCGGGAGGTGGGGTTCCGGGGCGTGGACTTGCGGGTGGTCGCGGTCTTCCGGACGGCGGTCCCGTGCTGGGGCCGCTGATCAGGAGTCTGACGGTCGCTGTCCTGACGGGCCGCCGCACGTGGAGCCGGGAGTGGCGGTTCCGCGTCCGAGGGTGTACCGGATTCGCCCGCCACCGAGATGGACTGGTCCCGTGTGTCGCCGTGCATGCCAAACTCCTGCCCGAGATCGGCGGCAGCTCCCGCGGGCCGGTGCGGGGCCAGGGGAGTACCGGGAAGGACTACGTGGGTGAGGGGGAGACGTACGGCCGGCCGGAAGGCCTGCCCGCGCCGCCGTGCGCGCGTCCCGGCGCGCAGCCCTCGGAGCACGCCCTAGAGTGACCCAACCCACCCGTGAACGAGCGGATCATGGACCAGGACACGCGGGAGGACCACGGCAGAGGCCGAATGGGCTACGGAGACACGTGATGGTTCGTCGACGCAGGGGTTTACGGCCGTGGAGCAGCAGGGAGGCGCCACCCGGATCGCACTTCCCGCAGCACCAACGACCTTTGTGCATCCTCGCACCACCGGCAAGCCCTGCGTATGGGTAAGCACGCGATTTCGGACGGTAGGCAGGGGCATATCGGCCAGCGGAAACGGAGCTGATCCCGGCTGTTCACGCGCCTGGAGCGCGTCTGGGCCATGGCATGCGCCCCTGCGCGCCCCAGTACGGCCGAGTGCGCCGAATGTGATCTCATCAATAACCCGAACGGGTGCGCAATACGACAGTTGACAGCTCGTCACCTGAGTTCGGAGGTCTAGGCTTCACGCCGTGAAGGCAATCCGCAGATTCACCGTCCGCACCGTCCTGCCCGAACAACTCCAGCCGTTGCACGAACTCGCGCTCAACCTCCGCTGGTCCTGGCACGCCGAGACGAGGGAGCTGTTCCGCTCCGTCGATCCCGAGGTCTGGGCCGCGGTCGGCGAGGACCCGGTGCGGCTGCTCGGCGAGGTCCCGGCGGCCCGGCTGGCCGCGCTGGCGGCGGACCGCCGGTTCCTGCGCAGACTCGGCGACCTCCACGACGACCTGCGCGACTACCTCACCGGGCCGCGCTGGTACCAGTCCGCCCAGCTCCCGGGCGAGGGCCGGCTGCCCGCCGCCATCGCCTACTTCTCACCCGAGTACGGGATCGCCGCCGCCCTGCCCCAGTACTCCGGCGGCCTCGGCATCCTGGCCGGCGACCACCTCAAGGCCGCCAGCGACCTCGGGGTGCCGATCGTCGGCGTCGGGCTGTTCTATCGGCACGGCTACTTCCGCCAGTCGCTCTCCAGGGACGGCTGGCAGCTGGAGCGCTACCCGCTGCTCGACCCCGACGAACTGGCCGTCAGCCTGCTGCGGGAGGGCGACGGCAGCCCCTGCCGGGTCGACCTGACGCTGCCCGCAGGCCGCACGCTCGCCGCCCACGTCTGGAAGGCCCAGGTCGGCCGGGTGCCGCTGCTGCTGCTCGACTCCGACATCGAGCCCAACAGCGCCGCCGACCGCAACGTCACCGACCGCCTCTACGGTGGCGGCAGCGAGCACCGGCTGCTCCAGGAGATGCTGCTCGGCATCGGCGGCGTGCGCGCCGTGCGCACCTACTGCCGGCTGACCGGCCACCCCGAGCCGGAGGTCTTCCACACCAACGAGGGCCACGCCGGCTTCCTCGGGGTCGAGCGGATCCGCGAACTGATCGACCGGCAGGGCTCCGCCGAAGGGGGCCTGGACTTCGCCGCCGCCCTGGAGGCCGTCCGGGCCGGCACCGTCTTCACCACCCACACCCCGGTCCCCGCCGGTATCGACCGCTTCGACCGCGACCTGGTGGCCCGCCACTTCGGCGGCGACGCCGCGCTGCCCGGGGTGTCCGTCGAACAGGTGCTCGCCCTCGGTGCCGAGAGCTGGGAGGGCGGCGACCCCAAGCTGTTCAACATGGCCGCCATGGGCCTGCGCCTGGCCCAGCGGGCCAACGGCGTCTCCACCCTGCACGGCCTGGTCAGCCGGTGCATGTTCAACGGTCTGTGGCCCGGCTTCGACACCGGCGAGGTCCCGATCATCTCGATCACCAACGGCGTCCACGCGCCCACCTGGGTCGACCCGGCCGTCTTCCAGGCCGGTGCCGCCGAGATCGGCCTGGAGCGCGCCGAGGACGCCCTGATGACCGGCGAGGCCAAGCGCTGGACCGGCCTGGAGCGGATCGGCAACACCGAGATCTGGGACCTGCGCCGCACCCTGCGCGGCCAGCTGGTCGAGGAGGCCCGGCAGCGGCTGCGCGCCTCCTGGCGCCAGCGCGGCGCGGGCGACGCCGAACTCGGCTGGGTCTCCAGCGTCCTGGACCCGGACGTGCTCACCATCGGCTTCGCCCGGCGGGTTCCCTCGTACAAGCGCCTCACCCTGATGCTGCGCGACCGGGTCCGGCTGCGGGAGCTGCTGCTGCACCCGACCAGGCCGGTGCAGATCGTGGTCGCGGGCAAGGCCCACCCGGCGGACGACGGCGGCAAGCGGCTGATCCAGCAGCTGGTCAACTTCGCCGACGACCCGGCCGTCCGGCACCGGATCGTCTTCCTGCCCGACTACGACATGGCCATGGCCCAGCACCTCTACCCCGGCTGCGACGTCTGGCTGAACAACCCGCTCCGCCCGCTGGAGGCCTGCGGTACCTCCGGGATGAAGGCGGCCCTCAACGGCTGCCTCAACCTCTCCGTCCTGGACGGCTGGTGGGACGAGTGGTACGACGGCCAGAACGGCTGGGCCATCCCGACCGCGGACGGCATCGGCTCCTCCCTCCACCCGGACAGCACCGAGGCCGAGCGGCGGGACGACATCGAGGCCGCCGCGCTCTACGACCTGATCGAGCACCAGGTGGCCGCCCGGTTCTACGACCGGGGTGCCGACGGACTGCCGCACCGCTGGATCGCCATGGTCCGGCACACCCTGGTGACCCTGGGGCCGAAGGTCCTGGCCGGGCGGATGGTCCGGGAGTACGTCGAGCGGCTGTACGCGCCCGCGGCGCTGGCCCGGCGCGCGCTCAGCGGCGCGGCGGGGCCCGGCGAGGCCCCGTACGCCGGGGCGCGGGAGCTGGCGCAGTGGAAGGCCAGGGTCCGCGAGGGCTGGCCGGGCGTACGGGTCGAGCACGTCGAGGCCGAGGGGCTGGCCGAGGCGCAGGAGCTGGGCTCCACGCTCACCCTCCGGGTCCAGGTCTCGCTCGGGCGGCTGGAGCCGGCCGATGTGGAGGTGCAGGTGGTGTCCGGGCGGGTGGACGAGTCCGACGCGATCTCCGACGCCGTCGTGCTGCAGCTCAAGCCGACCGGCGGGAGGGACCTCGACGGCCGCCACCGCTACGAGGGCTCACTCGAACTCTCCCGCACCGGTCCCTTCGGCTACACCGTCCGTGTCCTTCCCGTCCACCGCTTCCTCGCCGCCCCGGCCGAGCTCGGCCTGATCGCGCTTCCCGCCGAGACGGGCGGCATGGACGCGGGGCTGCTCAGGTAGCCCCGAGGGGCTGCCCCGCCGGCCTGGGGCAGCCCCTCCCGGGCCGTTCGATCAGACGAGGCTCTCCCGCCAGGCGTGGTGGAGGTCGGCGAAGCGGCCCTGGCCGTTGATCAGTTCGGTCGGGGTGCCGTCCTCGACGATCCGGCCCTGGTCCATGACCAGGACGCGGTCGGCGATCTCCACCGTGGAGAGCCGGTGCGCGATGATCACGGCCGTCCGGCCGGCCAGGACGGTCCGCATGGCGCGCTGCACCGCCTGCTCCCCGGGGACGTCCAGCGAGGAGGTGGCCTCGTCCAGGATCAGGACCGCCGGGTCGGCCAGCAGGGCACGGGCGAAGGCCACCAGCTGCCGCTGTCCCGCCGAGATCCGCCCGCCGCGCTTGCGGACGTCGGTGTCGAACCCGTTGGGTAGCGCCGTGATGAACTCGTGGGCGCCGATCTCCCGGGCCGCCTGCTCGACCTCCTCGCGGGAGGCGCCGGGCCTGCCGATGGCGATGTTGTCGGCGACCGTGCCGGAGAACAGGAAGGACTCCTGGGTCACCATGACCACCCCGCGCCGGAGTTCGGCGGTGGAGAGCTCGCGCAGGTCCACGCCGTCCAGGGTGACCCGGCCGCTGGTCGGGTCGTAGAACCGGGCGAGCAGCTTGGCCAGGGTGGACTTGCCCGCGCCCGTCGCGCCGACCACGGCGGTGGTCTGCCCGGCGGGCAGCACCAGGTCGAACGAGGGCAGCACCTCCTTGCCCGTCCGGTACGCGAAGCGCACCTGCTCGAAGCCCACCTCGCGGCCCTTGACCGCGGCCGGCCCGCCCGCCTGCGGGTGCTGTGATCCGGTGCCGGCGGGCTCTTCGGCCAGGGCCGGGAGCGCGACGGGGGAGGCGGGTTCGGCCACCGTCGGCTCGTGGGCGAGCAGACCGGCCATCTTCTCCAGGGCGGCGGCCGCCGACTGGTAGCTGTTCAGGAACATCGCGAGCTGGTCGATCGGGTCGTACAGCCGCCGCAGGTAGAGCACGAAGGCGGTGAGCACGCCGAGTTCCAGGCTGCCGTCGCTGACCAGGAATGCTCCGAGCACCACCACACCGGTGACCCAGATGTTGGCGGTGGCGCGGGAGGTGCCGACGTAGCGGGCCATCTCCAGCAGGCCGTCCGCGGTGGCGGTGGCCGACTCGCGGTTGGCGGCGCCGAAGCTCTCGTTGTTGGCGGCCTCGCGGCGGAACGCCTTGACCGGGCGGATGCCGTTCATGGTCTCGGTGAACTTGACGATCAGGGAGGCGGCCGCCGTCCGGGAGCGCCGGTAGACCCGCAGCGAGCGGCGCCGGAACGAGCGGACGGTCAGGTACATCGGCAGGAAGGAGACCAGGGCCGCCAGACCGAGCCGCCAGTCCATCACCAGCAGGACCACGGCGATGTAGCAGACCGAGAGGACGACGGTCAGCAGTTCCTGGAGGCCCTCGGAGAGCAGTTCGCGCAGGGCGTCCACGTCGCTGGTGGCCCGGGAGATGATCCGGCCCGAGGTGTAGCGCTCGTGGAAGTCCAGGCTGAGCCGCTGGGCGTGCCGGAAGATCCGGCCGCGCAGGTCGAGCAGGATGTCCTGGTTGATCCGGCCGGTGAGGCGGATGAACGCCCACTGCAGCGCGGTGCTCAGCAGACCGCAGCCCAGGTAGGCGACGGTCACGGCGACCAGCGGGCCGCTGTCGTGGTGGCGGAGCGCCGGGATGCCCTGGTCCATCGCGACGGCGACCAGTAGCGGGCCCGACTGCAGCGCGGCCTGCTGGACCAGGATCGCCAGCATCGCGACGGCGATCCGGCGCCGCTGCGGGCCGAGCAGTTCGCGCAGCAGCGTACGGGCGGCGCCGGGCGGGACCGGGATGTCCTCCTCCTCGGCCGGGGGCGGGAGCTCCGCGGCCTCGGTGACGGCTTCCGGCTCGTCAAGGGACTTGGCGGGCTCGACGGTGGTGGTCATCGGGCGGGGCTCCCTTCGAGCGCCGGAGCTGCCTGATCGGTGTGGTTCTCGTCCGGGTGCTCCCCGTGGCCCAGCCGCTGCTCGGCGGGGTCGGCCTCGCCGGACATCAGCTCGCGGTAGACCGGCGAGCTCTTCAGCAGGTCCTGGTGGGTGCCGACGGCGACGATCCGGCCCTCGTCCAGGACCGCGACCCGGTCGGCGAGCAGTACGGTGCTCGGCCGGTGCGCCACCACCAGGGCGGTGGTGCCCGAGAGCACCCGGCGGAGCGCCTGCTCGACCAGGGCCTCGGTGTGCACGTCCAGGGCGGAGAGCGGGTCGTCCAGCACCAGGAAGCCGGGCTCGCCGACCACCGCGCGGGCCAGCGCGAGGCGCTGGCGCTGGCCGCCGGAGAGGCTCAGCCCCTGTTCGCCGACCTGGGTCTCGACCCCGGCCGGAAGCCGTTCGACGAAGCCCGCCTGGGCGGTGTCCAGGGCTGCCGCGAGCTGGTCGGCGGAGGCGTCGGGCGAGCCCATCAGGACGTTCTCCCGGACCGTGGCCGAGAACAGGGTCGGCTCCTCGAAGGCGACCGAGACCAGCTCGCGCAGCCGCTGCCGGGGGATGTCCCGGATGTCGGTCCCGTCCAGGGTGATCCGGCCGCCGGTGGTCTCGTAGAGGCGGGGGAGCAGCGCGGTGAGCGTGGTCTTGCCGCTGCCGGTCGCCCCGACCAGGGCCATCGTCTCGCCGCTGTGGATGTGCAGGTCGACTCCGCGCAGCAGGTCGGGGGCGTCGGCGGGGGCGTCCGGGTAGCGGAAGTGGACGCCGCTGAACCGGATGCCCGCGTCCGGCTGTACAGGGTGGTCACTGGGCTGGTCGGCGGGCTCGGGCTCGTCCATCACTTCGAAGAAACGATCCGTCGCGGTGCCGGCCTCGTTGGCGTAGGCGAGCAGCCAGCCGAGCGACTCGACCGGCCAGCGCAGGGCGAGCGCGGTGGAGAGGAAGGCGACCAGGGTGCCGGCGGTGAGGTGGTCGTCGGCGACCCGGACCGCGCCGAGGGCCAGGGCGCAGCCGAGGGCGAGCTCCGGCAGCCCGACGATCACGGCCCACAGGTTGGCCAGTTGGTTCGCCTTCTGCAGTTCGGTGCCGCGCAGTTCGCGGGTCTGCTGCCGGAAGCGCTCGGCCATGGTGCGGTGGCGGCCGAAGGCCTTGAGGATCCGGATGCCGAGGATGGACTCCTCGATCACGGTGGCCAGGTCGCCGTTCTGGTCCTGGGCGCGGCGGGCGAGGGCGGCGTACCTGCTCTCGAAGTAGCGGGTGAGCACCATCAGCGGCACGGCGGGCAGCAGGGTGATCAGTCCGAGCCGCCAGTCCAGGGTGAACATCAGCACCGTGCCGATCAGGAAGACCAGCGAGTTGACGATCAGGAAGACCAGCGGGAAGGCCAGGAACAGCCGCATGGTGTACATGTCGGAGGTGGCCCGGGAGAGCAACTGCCCGGAGGGCCAGCGGTCGTGGAAGGAGACCGGCAGGCGCTGGAGCTTGGCGTAGAGGTCGCCGCGCATGGCCTGTTCCACCTGGGCGAGCGGCCGGGCCACGATCATCCGGCGGACGGCGAACAGCCCGGCCTCCGCCAGTCCGAGCAGCAGGAGCAGCCCGGCGAGCGGCCAGAGCGCGTTCAGGTCGTGGTCGGCGATCGGGCCGTCCACGATGCTGCGGAGCACCAGCGGTACGACCAGCACGCTGCCGGAGGCGATCAGCGCGGCGGCGGTCGCGCCGGCGATCCGCCAGCGGATCTCTCGCGCGTAGGGCCACAGGCGCAGGAGTGAGCGCACCGTGGACCGGTGGACGGGAACGGGAGTTTGGTTCGTGGCCATCGCGCAGAGGTTAGGCGCGGGGGGTGTCTCTTCTCACCTGGTTTTACGTGCCGGACGGCGTGAACTGGCCATGGTCGCGGCGGCCTTGCGCGGCCCAGGGCCCCTTGGGCCGGTCGTGCACCGGGCCGCCGGACGTCCGGTGTGCTTCCCCGTTCTTCTGAGGCGTACGGGTGCCGAGTGGGTCAACGCCCTTGCCGGCACGGGTGGTAAGTCACCCGGTCGGCCGGTCCGCGCCGATCCTGAGCAGGCGGCAGGAGCGGGCGGAGAGTCGGACGGTGTCCAGGGCCTGGTGGGCGCGGGAGGTGAGGAGGGGGCGGGCGGTGTCGAGGACGGATTCGTAGGCGGTGGCCCAGGGGTGGCCGGGGAGGGTGAAGGGGATGCTCTGGGGGCCGGAGTTGAGCAGGAGCAGGAAGCTGTCGTCGGTGAGGGGACAGCCGTGCTCGTCCCGTTCGGACATCGCGGTGCCGGAGAGCAGCATCCCGAGCACGGCGGTCGGCGCGAACCAGTCCGCCTCGGTCATCTCCCGTCCGCGCGCGGTGAACCAGGTCAGGTCCTGCTGCCCGCCGGGCACCGCGGCGTGGCCGGAGAAGAAGGCCCGCTGCCGCAGCACCGGGTGCTCCCGCCGCAGCCGGATCAGCCGGGCGGTCAGGTCGTGCAGCGACCGCCAGCCGGGGTCGTCCAGCAGTGACCAGTCGAGCCAACTGGTCTCGCCGTCCTGGCAGTAGGCGTTGTTGTTGCCGCCCTGGGTGCGGCCGAGCTCGTCCCCCGCGGTGAGCATCGGGACGCCGGTGGAGAGCAGCAAGGTGCTGATCATGTTGCGTAGTTGGCGGTGTCTCAGGTCGACGATGCCGGGGTCGGCGGTCTCGCCCTCCGTGCCGCAGTTCCAGGCGCGGTTGTCGTCGGTGCCGTCCCGGTTGTCCTCGCCGTTGGCCTCGTTGTGCTTGCGCTGGTAGGAGACCAGGTCGCGCAGGGTGAAGCCGTCGTGGGCGGTGACGTAGTTGACGGAGGCGTACGGGCGGCGTCCGCCGCGCTGGTAGAGGTCGGAGGAGCCGGAGAGGCGGTAGCCCAGTTCCCTCACGTCGCGGCGGGCGCCGCGCCAGAAGTCGCGGACGGTGTCGCGGTACTTGTCGTTCCACTCGGCCCACAGCGGGGGGAAGCCGCCGACCTGGTAGCCGCCGGGGCCGACGTCCCAGGGCTCGGCGATCAGCTTGACCCGGCTGAGTACGGGGTCCTGGGAGACCGCGGCCAGGAAGGGGTGGCGCATCTCGACGCCGTCGCTGCCGCGGGCGAGCGCGGCGGCCAGGTCGAAGCGGAATCCGTCCACGCCCATCTCGGTGACCCAGTAGCGCAGTGAGTCGGTGACCAGGCGGACCGCCTGCGGCTGCCGGGTGTCCAGGGTGTTGCCGCAGCCGGTGTAGTCGGCGTAGCCGCGGCGGCTGCGGTCGAGCCGGTAGTAGGCGCCGTTGTCGATGCCGCGCAGCGAGAGGGCCGGGCCCAGCACCCCGCTCTCGGCGGTGTGGTTGTAGACCACGTCGAGGATGACCTCGATGCCGGCCGCGTGCAGGGCGCGCACCATCCGTTTGAACTCGCCGACCTGCTGGCCCCGGCTGCCGGTCGCGGAGTAGCCGGCGTGCGGGGCGAAGTAGCCGAGGGTGTTGTAGCCCCAGTAGTTGGTCAGTCCGCGCTGCTGGAGGTGGTCCTCGCTGACGTGGTGGTGGACCGGCAGCAGTTCGACGGCGGTGACGCCGAGACCGGTCAGGTACTCCAGCGCGGCGGGGTGGGCCAGGCCCGCGTAGGTGCCGCGCAGTTCGGGCGGGATGCCGGGGTGCCGCATGGTGAAGCCCCGGACGTGCAGCTCGTACAGGACGGTCTCGGCCCAGGGGGTCTTGGGCCGGTGGTCGTCGTACCAGTCGTCGTCGTCATGGACCACCACGGCCCTGGGCACGTACGGGGCGGAGTCCCGGTTGTCCCGGACGGTGTCGGCGACCTCGCGCTCGGGCCAGTTGCGGACGGCGGTGCAGACGGCGTCGTGGCTGGTGTAGTGGCCGTCGATGGCCCGGGCGTACGGGTCGAGCAGCAGCTTGGCGGGGTTCCAGCGGGCGCCGGTCCACGGGTCCCAGCGGCCGTGCACCCGGTAGCCGTAGCGGGTGCCGGGCAGTACGCCGGGCAGGTAGCCGTGCCAGGTCTGGAAGGTCTGCTCGGTGAGCGGGTGCCTGGTCTCCTGGCCGTCCTCGTCGAACAGGCAGAGTTCCACGGCCTCGGCCCCGGCCGCCCAGAGCGCGAAGTTGGTGCCCTGGCGCCCGGCCCCCGAGGTGCGGAAGCGGGCGCCGAGCGGCTGCCAGCTGCCGGGCCAGGGGGTGGCGGTGCCGGGGTCCGGGGCGGTGCCGTCCGGGCGGGCTCTGGCGTGTGCACGTCGAAGGGTCTCCTGCCCCAGCTCCTGCCACGCCGCCATGCCCGCACCCTCCCAGCGCGGGGAGTCCGTTCCCCGCCTCCCTCTTGTTCCCTGCCCGGCTGCCGGTGTCACGTGACGGTGCGTTTCGTGACGGAAAGTGAACGAATCTGTCCGTACGCTGGTCCTACCGGCGTCTGCCGAATGACATCGTTCCCTCGTGTCCCCCCGACGATGCGGTCGTCGTCCCGGCATCGGGCGGAGGAGACGGGGACGACCGAAGCTGGGAGGGCCGGCGCATGCACCCGGCGGTACGGGCCTTGGGGCGGTGCGCGGGGGCACTCGGGCTCCTGCTGTCCGGCGGCTGCTCGGACTCCTCGCCCTCCGGTGACTCGGCGGACCGGATCTCCCGAGCCGTGATCACCGCCAGTCCGCTGGACGGCAGCCGGAACGTCCCGACGGAGGGATCGGTCCGGGTCGCGGTGGACCAGGGCCGGCTGGTCTCGGTCCGCCTGGCCGACGACGGGGGCAACCAGCTGACCGGCCACCTCAGCCTGGACGGCACCGAGTGGACCCCGGACGTCAGACTCGCCCTCACCACCCGCTACCGGCTGGAGGTGGTGGCCAGGGACGCCAGGGGCCTGCGGGCGGTCAGCCACACCGCCTTCACCACCGCCACCCCCGAGCACACCTTCGCGGCCTTCTTCACCCCCGAGGACGGCAGCACGGTCGGCGTCGGCATGCCCCTCTCGCTGAGCTTCACCCACCCGGTCACCGACCGGGCCGCCGTCGAGCGGGCCATCGGGGTCGGGGCCTACCCGCCGGTGCCGCTGCGCGGGCGCTGGTTCGGCGACCAGCGGCTGGACATCCGCCCGGAGGGGTTCTGGGCGCCGGGTACGAGGGTGACCCTGTCGCTGCGCCTGAAGGACGTCCAGGGCGCCCCCGGCGCCTTCGGGATCCAGCAGAAGGACGTCCACTTCACCGTGGGCCGCTCCCAGATCAGCACGGTGGACCTGGACGACCACACGCTGACCGTGCGCCAGGGCTCCCGGGTGCTGCGCACCCTGCCGGTCTCGGGCGGCGGCCCGGGGTACTCCACCTATCTCGGCACCATGGTGGTCTCGGAGAAGTTCGAGGCGACCCGGATGAACTCGCGGACCGTGGGCCTCGGCGACGAGTACGACATCAAGGACGTGCCGCACGCGATGCGCCTGACCGAGTCGGGCACCTTCGTGCACGGCAACTACTGGTCGCCCAGGGGTGTCTTCGGCAACGCCAACACCAGCCACGGCTGCATCGCCCTGGAGGACGTGAAGGGCGGCGACGACGAGGGCCCGGCGGGCTGGCTGTACGAGCACACCCTGGTCGGCGACGTGGTCGAGGTGCGCGGCGAGGACGGCGAGCGGGTGCCCGCCGACAACGGCCTCAACGGCTGGAACCTGGCCTGGGCCTGGTGGCCGGTCACTGTAGGCCCTGCGGCGATCCCCATTCACTGAGTACACACCACCTCCACCCAGGGTTCACTCAGAAGGCCCAGTTATCCTGAGGTGCGTCGCCCGCTACCCTGCCGGTCGGTCTTCGGGCCCGGTGAAACTTTCCGGGGGCATCACGCGTGTATTCGGTGTGGAGACCGGGAGGAAGACAGCAGTGAAGCCCACTCAGGTGCCGGGGCGGCGCATCCGGCGGGCCCGGTGCCGACGACGGCCGGAACCCGACCCAGGGCACCGCGGGGGATGACGGCTCGTCGACCGACCGGGAAGTTCTTCGCGCTCCCGGCGCTTGGTGACGTGGTGAAGGTGGCCGGCCCCGAGGGCGGGGCGACGAGCGGGCGGAACCCGGGCCGGGCCGGCCGGTAGGCCCCTTCGGACAGCACGGCACAGCACGGCGCGGTCCGGCCGCCGTAGGCGAGTGGCCGGACCGTTGTGGCGATTTCGTGACTCGATCCTCGGTGTCGGGCGCAACTTATCGGGCGGATGCGACGTGTATACCGCTGGGATCCAGGGATGAGGGGACGAACGTGAAGTCGGTGAGAAGGGCGCTGGTGGCCGGGCTGCTCGGTGGGGCGCTGGCGCTGACCACGGCTTGCAGCGGTGGTGGCGGCGGCTCGTCGGACGGCAAGGCGGCCGAGTCGAAGGCGCCGGTGTCGGCAGCGCAGATCGCGATCTCGCCGAAGAACGGTGCGACCGACGTGAAGCCGTCGGACGGCCTGAAGGTGTCGGTGGCGAGCGGCAAGCTGACCAAGGTCACGGTGACCGACAAGGACGGCAAGCCGGTCGACGGGGCGATATCCGCGGACGGTGCCTCCTGGGTGCCCAAGGGCGGTCTCTCGGTCGCCTCGCAGTACAAGGTCAGTGCCCAGGCCACCGACGACAAGGGCGTCGCGGCCACGGTGGACAGCAGCTTCACCACCCTCACTCCGGCCAACACCGTCAACTTCAGCGACAACCTGGCCAAGGACGGCACCTACGGCGTCGGCATGATCGTCCGGCTGCAGTTCAAGAAGCCGGTCAAGAACAAGGACGACGTCCTCAAGAACATCTCGTTCGAGGCCAGTGACGGCAGCGTGGTCAAGGGCCACTGGTTCGGCAACCAGCGCCTGGACTTCCGGCCGGAGAACTTCTGGAAGTCGGGCACCAAGGTGGCGGTGCACTACAAGCTGAAGGACGTCGAGTTCGCGCCCGACGTCTACGGCGCGCGCGACCTGGACGAGTCCTTCACCATCGGCCGGGACAAGCAGAGCACGGTGGACGCCTCGACCCACCAGATGACCGTCGAGAAGGACGGCCAGGTGGTCCAGACCATCCCGATCAGCACCGGTGCCTCCGAGCCGGAGTCCTGGCGGGCCTACAACGGCACGATGGTGATCGAGGCCCGTGAGGGCTCGGCGATCATGGACTCCTCCACCGTGCCGGGCCTGCAGGGCGCGCCGTACAAGCACCCGGTCCCGCACTCGCTGCGGCTGACCGACTCGGGCACCTACGTCCACGGCAACAACTGGTCCGACGACAGCGTCTTCGGCCACCAGAACGTCAGCCACGGCTGCGTCGGCCTGAAGGACTCGCCTGGCGACCAGGGCGGCACGGACACCCCGGCGGCCAAGTTCTACGCCGACTCGATCATCGGCGACGTGGTGACCATCAAGAACTCGGTCGGCGGCCAGGTCAGCGCGGACAACGGTCTGAGCGGCTGGAACATCGACTGGAAGAACTGGTAGGCGGCCGCACCACCGGCGCCGGCCACAAGCACCAACCCACAAGGGAGACAGGTCAGATGAAGCGGATCCGCGGTGTACTGATCGCCGGTTCACTGGTGTTGGCCACCGCGGCCTGCAGCGCGGGCGGCGGCGGGGCCGAGCAGGCCAGCGCCGAGCTGGCCGCCAAGGCGGCGGTGTCGGCGGCGCAGATCGCCATCTCGGCGAAGAACGGCGCGACCGATGTGAAGCCGTCGGATGGCCTGAAGGTGTCGGTGGCGAGCGGCAAGCTGACCAAGGTCACGGTGACCGACAAGGACGGCAAGCCGGTCGACGGGGCGATATCCGCGGACGGTGCCTCCTGGGTGCCCAAGGGCGGTCTCTCGGTCGCCTCGCAGTACAAGGTGAGTGCCCAGGCCGCCGATGAGAAGGGCGTGGCGGCCACCGCGGAGAGCAGCTTCACCACCCTCACCCCGGCCAACACCGTCAACTTCTACGACAACCTGGCGAACGACAGCACCTACGGCGTCGGCATGATCGTCCGGGTGCAGTTCAAGAAGGCGGTCAAGAACAAGGACGAGGTGCTCAAGAACATCTCGTTCGAGGCCAGTGACGGCAGCGTGGTCAAGGGCCACTGGTTCGGCAACGACCGCATCGACTTCCGGCCGGAGAAGTTCTGGAAGCCGGGCACCAAGGTGTCCGTCCACTACAACCTCAAGAACACCGAGATCTCGCCCGACGTCTACGGCGCCCGCGACCTGGACGAGACCTTCACCATCGGCCGGGACCAGCGGACCACGGTGGACGCCCGCGAGGACACCATGACGGTGGAGCGCGACGGGAAGACCGTGAACACCATCCCGATCACCGCGGGCAAGCGGGGCTTCGACTCCTGGAACGGCACCATGGTGATCTCGGAGAAGGCCGAGCGCACCCGGATGAGCTCCCAGGGCGTGAGCGGCGTCTCCGCGGCCGAGTCCTACGACCTCTCCGACGTGCCGCACGCGATGCGGCTCACCGATTCCGGCACCTATGTGCACGGCAACTCCTGGGCCGTCGGCGCGATGGGCTCCTACAACGCGAGCCACGGCTGCATCGGCGTGCAGGACTCCCGGTACGGGAGCGAAAGTTCCAACGCGGGCAAGTACTTCCACTCTTCTCTGGTCGGCGACCCGGTCACCGTGGTGAACTCCAAGGGTGCCGTCGTGGCTCCGGACAACGGCCTCAGCGGCTGGAACATGGACTGGAAGAACTGGTAAACCGGCGAGGCCGGTGGAACTCGTAGGGGAGGACGGGTACATGAGGTTGATGCCCCAAAGGGTGGCGGTGACCGCGTTGGCGTTGACGACCGCGGTCGGCGGCCTGGCGCTCGGTGCGGGCAGTGCGTTCGCGGCCCAGCCGGCCGCGGCCGCACGGCAGAGCGCCGGTCCGTACGACAACGTCGAGACCGGCAGCACGTACGGCGTCGGCATGATCGTTTCGCTCAACTTCAGGAAGGCGGTGCAGAACAAGACGGCCGTCGACAAGGCCATCAGCTTCACCACCTCCGACGGCAGCAAGGTCAAGGCCCACTGGTTCGGCAGCTACCGGGTGGACTTCCGGCCGGAGCACTTCTGGAAGCCGGGCACCAAGGTGACGGTGCACTACCGGCTGACGAACGTCCAGGTCTCGCCCGGTGTCTACGGCGGGGTGGACAGCGACCAGACCTTCACCATCGGCCGTGACCAGCGCACCACGGTGGACGCCGCCAAGCACACCATGACCACGGTCCGCAGCGGCAAGAAGCTGAGCAGCTACCCGATCACCGCGGGCAAGCCGGGCTACGACTCCTGGAACGGGGTCATGGTGATCTCGGAGAAGGACCCGCACGTCGAGATGAAGTCCGCGCCCGGGGCGCCCAAGAACGAGCAGTACGACGTCAAGGACGTGCCGCACGCGATGCTGCTCACGTACTCCGGGACGTATGTGCACGGCAACTACTGGGCCGTGGGCTCCATGGGCAAGACCAACGTCAGCCACGGCTGCATCGGTGTGCAGGACGTCGAGCACGGCAGCAACGGCTCCAACGCCGGGAAGTTCTTCCGCGCCTCGCTGGTCGGCGACCCGGTCACCGTGGTCAATTCCAAGGGCGCCAAGGTGGCCCCGGACAACGGCCTCAGCGGCTGGAACCTGAGCTGGAGCCGCTGGTAGGCAGCGGCTCGTGCCGGGCGCACCTAGCCTGATGTGCGCCCGGCATATGCCAGGTGAATAGTGATCGTTTGGTCATTGTCCGTACGCGGCCGCTTGCATTCCGCAATGATTGGCGCATGGCGGGATGGGGCGAAGCGGAACGGGCATCACATCCGGGCGCGGACCTGGGTGCTGATGGCCAGGCGGCGGACTGGTCTTCGGCCCTGGAGACACTGGAGCTGCTCACTCACCGGCAGGTCGAGGAGGAGTACTTCAGACGCCTCTGCGAACTGGTCGGGGCGGAGCAGGAGGTCTTCCTGCCGTCCCGGCCGCAGCTGGTCCGGGTGGTCAGGCGGGTCGTCCTCACGGTGCTGGAGGCCTGGCGGCTGCCGCAGCTGCTGGAGGTCGGCGAGCTGCTCTCCGGCGAGCTCGCGGCCAACGCGATCCGGCACGCCAGCGGACGGATGGTCAGCATCCGGCTCAGCCGGCGGCCCGGCTGGCTGCGGCTGGAGGTACGCGACTCCTCGCGGGCGCTGCCCTGCCTGATCATGGCCGATCCGGGCACCAGTGAGCACGGCTACGGGATCAAGCTGGTGGACGTGCTCTCCGAGCGCTGGGGGGCTGAGTTGCTGCCGCGCGGCAAGGGCGTCTGGTTCGAGCTCAAGATCCGCGAGCGGCCGGTCTGAGACCGCCCGGCCGGTGCCCCCCGGGGCCTGGCGGAGAGCCGCCGAAACCGGCTGGCGGGCCGTCCGATCCGGCCGGAGAACCGCCGAATCCGGCCTGAGAACCCCTGGAAGACGATGCGGGGCCCCCGTCCCACTGATGTGTGGTCGTCGGGGGCCCCTGCATGGTCACCGCGCAGCCATGGGGGTGCGTGCCGCGCAGTGGGTGACGGCCGAACCGGGTCAGATGGAAGGCCGTGGGTTGTCTGCGGACGCACTGCGTCCGGACATGTCCGACTATTGCATGGTCTCAACATGTGAGCAAATTCGATTACAAGGTTTGCTGCCTTGTTCACCTTGGGTATGCGCATAAATTCACGTCATCGCCTGTGAATATTCACCGTGATCTTCGGTGGCCGGGCCCTTCGGCTGAGCCCTCTGGCTGAGCCCTCTGGCCGGGCTTTCCAGGTGTGGGCCTCAGCCGTCTGCCGTCGGAGTGCCCGGGGTGTTCGTCGAACGCGCCTGGCGCATCTCTGCCCGGATCCGCTCGGCGTGGGTGTGGACCGCCTCGGGGCTGAGGGGCTCGGGGGCGAAGGGTTCGGGGCTGACGGGCGTCCGGCGGATTCTCTTGTCGAGGGCTTGGCCGCTGGGGAGGGTGTCGGGCTCGCGCGACGGGATCTCCTCCAGGCAGTCGCGGCACAGGCCGCCCTGGAACTGCTCCAGGCGGCCGGGTGTGCGGCAGGCGAGGCACTCGGGGATCCGGATGACTACGGGGTCGGCTTGTCCCTTCGGAGCGCTTTCTTCGGTCTGGACGGGTGCGGGCGGCATCTTGGCGATGAGCCGTTTGCGGACGAACGCGCCCGCGCAGTGGACGGTTTCGGGCAGCCCGGAGGCGAGGGCGGTCGTGAACTGGCGCCGGTCCACCCCGCAGGCGAACCACTCGGCGGCCAGGCTCTCCAGTGCGGTGCACTCGGCGGCCGAGAGCAGCAGCCGGATGTCGGCGCGGCCGAGCGCGGCCAGGGCCTCGAAGGCCTCGGAGCGGGCGGGCCTGGCTGGGCGGGCCGGACGGGCGGCCTCGGTTGGGCGTGCGGGGCCGGCTGGCCGGACGGGCTGCGAGGGAGCGGCGGGCCGGGAGGGGGCGGCCAGTTGGGAGGGGGCGGCGGGCTCGGAGAGAGTGACGGGTGCTGGCTGCTGGATGCGCCGTGGGGCGGATCGTTGGCCAGGGCGTCGGCTCGGTTCTGGGCCGGGCGGAGCGCTCGGGGCGGGCGGGTGGTGTGGCTTCGGGCGCCTGGCGCCTCGCTCTTTCGGGTGAATGACCTTCGCAGTGGCGGGAGTTGGTACCGGCTGAGCGCCGCTGATGCGCCGGCTCGCCACGAAACGCGTCCACCACGCCTGGCTGCGAGCAGTGCGGGAGAAGTACGTCCGCTGCACCCAACGGACCTGGCCGACACCGGCGTTCTCCTTCGACCGGTGCAGATGTCCGGCTGCCAAGAGGCCGTTCAGCGCCGACCGGACGGCCTGCTGGCCGTAGAACGGCTGCAAGCCGGCGAGGGTCTTGCCGTCGATGGCGGCGCCTTCGGGCAGCTGGTCGATGATCGCCGCGATGATCGACTCGCGCAGGGGGAGATGCTCGAAGTCGTGTTCACCACGGGGGAGTTCATCCGGCACAGGACGCTTTCCGTAGCCCGGCGAGGCCATCTTGGCCGCGTGCGAGGGCAGGGGAGCGCTAGGGTTGGCAGTAGCCACGAGATCGCCTATATCGATCGGATTGGTCAGGCCCTCGTCCGGTGTCGCAAGCACCGGCGGGGGCCGTTCTGTTGCTGCGCACGCTACACCGAGACTGCGCTGAGTCGCGAATAGTAACGGTAAGTCATATATGCGGGTATACGCGGCGCTTGGGTGGGAGGGTGGTTTTCCACCGCCCACCCACCTGGAACAGAAAGCGCTCGGGTCTCGCCGCTCGGCCATCGCGCTCCGAGTCTCGGGCTCCGGGCATGGCCGGTGTCGGGCGGGCGGTGCGGTCTGGTGCCCACTGCCAGGTGCCATCGCGCGGCGGCAATGCGGGATTCCAGTACCGGCATCTTGGCCAAAAGCCTGACTGCACACGGCAATCAGCGGAACATGACGCCGCGGCCAGTTCGCCTCCCGCGACGAACTGGCCGCGGCCATCGACACCTTCGTGTTGGCCTGCGACGAACACGACGCCAAGCCCTACCGCTGGACCTTCGACGGCGGCCCACTCAAAGCCGCATGAACCCCCGAAGGATCAACGCGGCGCTGCACTAGGGCTGGAAGAGTACTTCCGGATTGTTCGGCGAGGGGCCGTCCAGCAGCGGACGGTGGATCCCCTTCAGCGTCTGGTCGAAGAACGCTGTCACGTACTCGCGGGTGATCTCCACCCCGCGTTCCGGGGAGAAGGGCGGCGTCGGGAACCCGGCCTGCTCGTGAAGCAGGTCCAGGTCGCTGAAGCTGAAGTGGTCGGCGCCGGCGACCGTCAGCCACTTCTTGTAGCCGCCGAGGGCGGCCCAGGCCTGCCCCCACGTGGTGTCCCCGCCGCCGCCGTCGGCCTCGCCCAGCATGAGGAACGGCCGGTTGATCTGGCCGGGCATCGGGGCCGGGAAGAACTTGCCGTCCATGTTCACTCCGGCCCGTACTCGCGGGTCGGCGATCATCGTGGCGGCGGCCGCCGCTCCGCCGATGGAGTGTCCGGCCATGCCGATCTCGTGCTTGTCGATGAGGTGTGCCAGGCGCCACGCGGTATTGCCATGCGTCAACTGGTCGATCAAGAAGGACACGTCCCGCGCGCGGCTGGTGGGGATGGAGTCGATCAGCGTCGGGTCATCGCAGATCGCGCACGGCGGCGTCTGGCCGTTCGCCAGCGTCTCGCCGCTGTCCTCGTAGGTGTCGCCGACGAGCGCGACGACGTAGCCGTGACTGGCCAGGTCGGTCGCGAGCGAGGTGAGCGTGATGCGCGGGTCCTCGTGCGCGGGTGAGAGGACCACCAGCGGATACTTGCCGCGCTGCGGCCGCGCGCCGTCGAAGGCGTGAGTGGTGACGCTGGAAAGGGACTGTGGGGTGACGCCGGAGCTCGCCGGCAAATTCTGCCGCTGGAGAATTCCGGCTGCCTCGGCGAGGGTCATGTAAGGGGCCGGAGTCCCGGTCCCGGGGACGGCCGGGTAGACCATCGTGACGGCCAGTTGGCGGGGGCCGGATGACGGCACCCACGGGTCAAGACGGCTCGCGTCGGTGAGGTGGATAACGTCCTCGCCGGCGGCGTAGGGGCCGGTCGGCGCGGGGAGCGCGCCGTGGAAGGACCGCGTGGGCGCGGTGGCCGTGGCCGGTGCGGTGTCGAACGCGTGCGTGGCCACCGGTGCGGCCGACGGTGTGGTCGTGGCGGCGAACCCGGCGCCGGTTCCGGTGACGAGGGCGGCGAGCGCCAGCGCCGCGACAGCGCTGATACGGCGATTGCGTTTCATGGGATCGACGCTAGGTTCCGCAGCTCCGTATCGAATCAACCCACAGAGGCAAACAGTCCGGTGTCGTTAGTAGCCCCCACGAGGTACGCGAGGTACCGGAGTCATACGCCGGGGCTATGTCGTGCGGCGCGGGGTTCCCTTCGCCGGCATCGTCGAGCGCCACCGTCCTGGCCTACGACGAACACGACGCCAAGCCCTACCGCTGGACCTACGACGGCAGCCCACTCAAAGCCGCATGAACCCCCGAAGGATCAACGCGGCGCTGAGCTAGTACCGGGGTATCACCCCCGTACCCCGGTAGCCCCCGAAATCTCGCGCTCCGGTCCGACGCCCGCGCGGGCCCCGGCTCCTAGGCTGGCCCGCGATGAAGACGCCCACCGCCACCGACGCCCGCAGCTACGCCGCCCGGCAACTGCGCGCCCTGTACCGCAGCCTCACCACCGCGCACGGCGAGCCCACCCCGCTGTTCGGCAGCTCCCGCCGCCGCTGGATCCGCCGCTTCCCGTACGCCGTCGCGCTGATCCTCCAGGTCCCGCTGATTTCCGCCGGGATCGCCTGCCTGCGCGGCTTCTACGACGTGGCCCTCCCGGTCGCCGCCGCGCTGACCCTCGCCCAGACCACGCCGCTGCTGCTCGCCATCACCCGGCCCCTGGCCGCCTGGTGGATCAGCGCGGCCACCCTGGTCACCACCGCCACCGTCACCGCCAGGCACCCGCACCTGATGGGCAGCTGGCCGTGGACGGCGCCGATGGTCATCGCGTACACCTTCGTGCTGCTCGCCCTCGGGCTGCGCGAGCGCCGGCCCACCGTGATCGCGGTCTGGTTCACCACCGTGCTGCTCACCGTCCTCACCGTCCTGCTCGGCCGGCCCCGGGCCGCGGACGGCACCGCCGTGCTGCTGATCGCGCTCAGCGGCGCCGCGCTGCTGCTCGGCTGGGCCGTGCGCGACCGCGCCGAGGCCCGGCGGCTGCTCAGCGAGCAGGAGCACATCAGCGAGGTCGAGCGCGAGCGGCGCACCCTGCTGGAGGAACGCACCCGCATCGCCCGGGAGTTGCACGACGTCGTCGCCCACCACATGTCGGTCATCGCGGTGCAGGCCGCCAGCGCGCCGTACCGGATCGAGGGCGTCCCGGCCGCGGTCGCCGAGGAGTTCACCGCCATCGCGGACGGCGCCCGCCAGTCCCTGTCCGAGATGCGCCGGCTGCTCGGCGTGCTGCGCAGCGAGGAGTCCGCCACCGAGAAGGCCCCGCAGCCCGGCCTGCCCCAACTCGCCCAGCTGGTCGAGACGGTGGCCCGGGCCGGGGTGCCCGCCGAACTCGCCGTCGAGGACGGGCTCGACGACCGGGTGCCGCAGGCCGCCGCCCTGTCCGCGTACCGGATCGTGCAGGAGGCGCTGGCCAACGTCGTGCGGCACGCGCCCGGGGCCCGCACCTGGGTGTCCCTGGCCTCCGACGGCCCGCAGCTGCGGGTGACCATCGTCAACGCGCCCCCCGCGGAGCGCACCGAGTCCCTGGAGGCCGCCGCCGAGGGCACCGGGCACGGGCTGGTCGGAATGGGCGAACGCGTCCGGCTGGCGGATGGCAGTCTGGACACCGGCCCGCTGCCGGACGGCGGCTTCAAGGTGGCCGCCGTCCTGCCGATCGAACCGCCCCGGGAGACAGCCGCATGACCATCCGCGTGATCATCGTCGACGACCAGGCCATGGTGCGGGCCGGCTTCGCCGCCCTGCTGAACGCCCAGAGCGACATCGACGTGGTGGGGGACGCGGCGGACGGCGCCGAGGCCCTGGAGGTCAGCGGCCGCACCCACCCGGACGTGGTGCTGATGGACGTGCGCATGCCCGTCATGGACGGCCTGGAGGCCGCCCGCCGGCTGCTCGACCCGGCGGTCCCTGGCACCCACCGGCCCAAGGTGCTGATGCTGACCACCTTCGACGTGGACGACTACGTGTACGAGGCCCTGCGCGCCGGGGCGAGCGGCTTCCTGCTCAAGGACGCCCCGCCCGCCGACCTGATCGCCGCCGTCCGGGTCGTCGCGGGCGGCGAGGCGCTGCTCGCCCCGAGCGTCACCCGCCGCCTGATAGAGGACTTCGCCCGCACCCGGCCCGCGAAGCGCCGCGACCCCAAGCTGCGGCTCAACGGCCTGACCCCGCGCGAGACGGAGGTGCTGGGGCTGATCGCCCGGGGCCTGTCCAACCAGGAGATCGCCGCGCAGCTGGTGCTCGCCGAGCAGACCGTCAAGACCCACATCGGGCGCATCCTCGCCAAGCTGGACCTGCGCGACCGGGCCCAGGCCGTCGTCCTCGCCTACGAGTCCGGCCTCGTGACGCCCGGCCAGTAGAGCCCCTCTGGCTCCCGGGTATCACCCCCGGCTTGGGCCCGCGGTGTGATGTCCGCGGGGGCGTCGCGTTCCTGCCTTCTTCCACGTCGCCGCAGGACGAACGGACGAGGGAGCACAGGGACATGGGGACGTATCGGGTCCGACGGGCCGTCGCCGCAGGAGCACTGGCGCTCGCCGCGGTGCTGGGCGCGGGCGGATGGACCGCCGCCGGCACCCAGTTCGTAGCCCCCGCGAGGTACCGGAGTCATACGCCGGGACTATGTCGTGCGGCGCGGGGTTCCCTTCGCCGGCATCGTCGAGCGACACCTTCGTCCTGGCCTACGACGAACACGACGCCAAGCCCTACCGCTGGACCTACGACGGCAGCCCACTCAAAGCCGCATGAACCCCCGAAGAATCAACGCGGCGCTGCACTAGATGTACTGACCACGGAGGTTGGTGACAGGGCTCACGGCGTGGTGATCTTGAAATGAGTGAGGGCCTTCTGGCTCGGTGTGGATTGCGACATCTGCACCTCAGCCAGAAAGGCCCTCATGCCACACCGTAACGCACCGCTGACCGAGACCGGACGCCTGCGCCTGGCCCGCTGCGTAGTCGACGACGGCTGGCCGTTGCGGCGGGCCGCCGAGCGCTTCCAGGTCTCGCCCACCACGGCCAAGCGCTGGGCGGACCGCTACCGCATGCTCGGCGAGGCCGGTATGAGCGACCTCTCCAGCCGCCCGCACCGCAGCCCTCGGCGGACCCCGTCGCGCACCGAGCGGCGGATCATCAAGGTCCGCGTCCTGCGCCGCTGGGGCCCGGCCCGCATCGCCTACCTGCTGAAGCTCAACCCAGCCACCGTGCACCGCGTCCTCACCCGCTACAGGCTCGCCCGCCTGGCCCACCTGGACCGCGCGACCGGCCGCGTGGTGCGGCGCTACGAGCACAGCGCGCCAGGCGAGTTGGTCCACGTCGACATCAAGAAGCTCGGCAACATCCCCGACGGCGGCGGCCACAAGATCCTGGGCCGTGAGGCCGGCCGCAACAACCGCTCCAAAGCCGGCTACAGCTACCTGCACAACGCCGTCGACGACCACTCCCGCCTGGCCTACAGCGAGATCCTGCCCGACGAACGCAAGGAGACCGCCACCGCCTTCTGGGCCCGGGCAAGCGAGTTCTTCGCCCGGGCAGGGATCACCGTCCAGCGCGTGCTGACCGACAACGGCTCCTGCTACCGCTCCCGGACCTGGCGCGATGCCCTCGCGGCCGAAGGCATCACGCACAAGCGAACCCGGCCCTACCGGCCCCAGACCAACGGCAAGGTCGAACGCTTCAATCGCACCCTGCTCGACGAATGGGCCTACGCCAGGCCCTACCGCACCGAACAGGAACGCCGCGACGCCTACCCCGCCTGGCTCCACACCTACAATCACCACCGCGGACACACCGCACTCGCAGGCAAACCACCCGCCAGCCGCGTCCCCAACCTCACGGGTCAGAACAACTAGATGGCGCAGTTGGCCGGCTCATGACCTCGTCCCCCCGGTCCAGCAACGGTTGCGGCGGCGGTGCGTCACTCCGATTCCGGTGAACGCGCCGCCGCCGCATGCTCGCCGGACGACCGGTGCTGCCTCTGAACCTCCTCGCCATCGGGAGTCAGGCTCGGCACGTGCGTCGGCGGAGGGGGTTCTACTCGTGGAACTCGAATCGCCAGGCCTGGCGCTGGTCCTCCGGCCGGTAGGGCCGCAGGGCGGTCCGGGGCGGGTAGATCAGCAGCAGGCTGAGGTCGAGGGCCAGCTCGATGCCGTCGATGGGGCCGCCGGGGACCACCACGTGGAAGGCGAAGGGCTCGGCGCTCTGGCGCAGGACCCACTCGGTGGGCGTGGGCCTGCCGACGACCGGCTTGTTGACCTGAGGAGCGCCCTCGTACCCCGCGTACGTGCCCTCCCGGAGGTTCTGGAGGGTGACGTTGCCGTTGGAGAGGCTCCGCAGACTCCACTCCTGAACGCCCGGCTCCCCGATGGGGGGCAGGACGATGACGGGGCCTTCGGGGGCCTCCAGGGTGAGGAGCTGGTCGCGCGGCTTGCTGATCGCGTAGACGCCCGGCGGGACGGGTGCGCGGAGGGTGCCGGCCGAGGGCTTGGCGGCGCCGGACGCCCCCATTGGCATCGGGTCGGGCGGCCGCGTCGTGGCAGCTTTGGCCGCTCCCGCGCTGAAGAGGGCAGCGGCGCCCGCTGCCGCTGCGGTGCCGAGCATTCGGCGTCGGCTCAGAGGTTCAGTCATGGAAGGATTGTGTGCGGACTGAGTCTTCGCCTGGGGGCAGCCAACTGGGAATGTCCCTCGGCCGGGTGACGCCGTGTCGCCTTGGGCCGCCCGAAGCGGCACCGGGTCGATCACCGCCCCACCCAGACCGTCGACGCTCAGTGGCCGGGCGCTGATATGGATACCGGCCTGAGGTCCTTGGCGTAGCAGATCTCCACGTACGGGCCGGTGCAGTACGGCGGGATCTCGGCGTAGCCGTGGCGGACGTACAGCGAACGGGCCTCGATCAGGTCGAGGCGGGTGTTGAGGACCATCCGGGAGGCGCCGAGCAGGCGTGCCTCGTGCTCCAGCAGCTCCAGCAGGAGGCCGGCGCCCTTCTTGCCACGGAAGGCGGGGCGCAGGTAGACGCGGGTGAGCTCGGCGCGCTCGGCGTCCAGCATCAGTACCCCGCCGCAGGCGGCGGCCTCGCCGTCGTACCGGCCGACGACGAACTGCCCCGTGGGCGGGGTGAGCAGCTCCACGCCGTCAGCGGTCAGGCCCTCGTCGATCTCCTCGGAGGTCGCGGGCCGCTTCCAGTAGCGGCTCGCGACCTCGTCGTAGTAGTCGCGGCGCAGGGCGGTCGCGTCGGGGGTGTCGAAGGCTTCGGGGGCGATGTGCCAGGTGGTCATAGGAGTTCTATAGCCGGGTGCGGCGCGCTCTGACCAGCGAATTCCGGCGGGGGAGCGGTCAGTCGACGCTCTGCTGGGCGGCGTACGCGACGAACTCGGCCCAGACGGTGGGGGAGAAGGCCAGCTGCGGGCCGTCCTTGTCCTTGGAGTCGCGGACGTGGATGGTGTTGGGGCAGGTGGCTACCTCGATGCAGGCGCCGCCTCCGGTGTCGCTGTGGCTGGACTTGTGCCAGGGGGCGGCGACCTCGATGCAGGCGCCGCCCTCGGTGCCGCTGTGGCTGGACTTGCGCCAGGAGACGGCGACTTCGATGCAGGCGCCGCCTTCGCCGTCACTGTAGCTGGACTTGCGCCACACCAGGTCGGTGCTCATAGTTCCTCCGACAACTTGCTGATGAATCGCGCTGATTCCTCAACGCTGAGGGCCTGCATGCGGATCATGCCATGGCGCTGAGTGAGGGCGCTGACCCTCTTCGGGTCACCGTATACTGCGCCCGACTCCGGGCCTTCGACATAAGCGAGTTGCTCATGATCGGAGGACTCCAGCAGGACGAACGGTCCACCCAGGCCGACTTGGATGGCCGTTTGAGTGGGAAGGACCTGGATCGAGACATTGCGCAACTCGCCTGTCTTCAACAGGTGCTGGAGCTGGCGCTTCATCGTTTCCGCTCCGCCCATCCCGGTTCGCAGGGCTGCCTCATAGATCACGAAGCTGAAGAGCGCTGGCGGCTTGCGCGTCAGCTTCTCCTGCCGCTGTAGCCGGGCTGCTACTCGTTCCTCGATGGTTTCATCGTCGAGGGGCGGGCAGAAGTCACTCATCAGGACTCGCGCGTACTCCTCCGTCTGTAGGAGGCCGGGGATCAGCACGGTCTCGTACCACTGCAGAGCGATCGCGTCGTCCTCTGCCGCCATGAACTCCTGCGTGCGGGCGGGAAACCTCTCCGGCTTCATGTAATCCGCCGCTGCGGCCAACAACCCGCCTGCGCCGCACATCTCGTCCGCGAGCTGAAGCACGCGCAGCATCGGCTTCCGCCGCCCCTGCTCCATCGACTTGATGGTCTCGTACTCGTACCCCGCAGCCTTGCCGAGCTCCTCGCGGGTCACGCCCGCCCGCTCGCGCCAGAGCTTGATCTGGTTGCCGCAGTACCGCCATGCCATCGGTGGCGGCGTTGCCTCGCTGGTCACCCGTGCCCCCTGTCCTCTCTCGGTACGACAACGGGGCGATCACGCTTTGTACCCACGTCGTGGCTCCTGAGGCTAAGGCCGCGAGGCGATCGTTAGAGGGCCGATCGAAGGAATCCACCCCTTCCGGATGACATCCGACGGCCCGTCCAGTGCCAGCCCGCAGTCCCGAGGACCCTGATGACCGTGCGCCCCGCCCCTCCCAGAGTTCCCGTCGCCGCGTCCCCGGAGGTCGCCGAATGGTGCCTGTCGCGTCACTTCCGCAGTGTCGGCCGCGCTCGCAGCCTGCTGCGCGACCAGGCCGCCACCTGGCAACTTCCTTCCGAGTCCGCCGAGATGGCGGTGCTGCTGCTCAGCGAGCTGATGACCAACGCCTGTTGGCACGCCCGTGTCCCCCAAGGCCGCCACATCACCGCCCGGTGCGTCCGGTACGCCGATCGTCTGCGGGTCGAGGTCTCCGACGCGAGCAGTGAGCTGCCCGAACCGCGCCAGGCGGCACCCGAGGACGAGTCGGGCAGGGGTCTCGCCCTGGTCGAGGCCCTCGCGGACGCCTGGGGCGCCCATCTTCGCGAGTGCGGCGTCGGCAAGACGGTCTGGTTCGAACTCGGGCTCCCGGCAGGCGAGTCGGGCTCCGCGTACCCGGTGGTGGACCGGTGATCCGCCCACCGGCCAAGGTCCGCCGGACGGCTCTCGCACTGGAGCGGCTGGCGGGCTACCGGGCCGCGATCACCTGGGCCCCGCGCCTGGGCTTCCGGATCACCGTCCAGGTCCCCCGGGATCTGGACGAGCCGCTCGCGCTGGTCGTACTCGCCGTCCTCGGCCAGGGCCGGCGCTACGGCCACCGGTACACGTCGACCCGGGAGACCGTCTGGACCGAACTGTCCCGCCACCCCGTCCTCGCCGCCGCCCGCCGACCGTCGGAGCACATCACCGACCCGAAGACCCCCGCCCAACGACTCGGCGGTGAGCGCCCGTTCAGCCCGGCTGTCAACCGTAGGACCCGAAAGCGCTGACCAGGGTCAACAGCTCAGCGCGCCATGACGGCGGCGTGCGGGGTGGCTCATCGGGTGCCCCGGCAGCAGAACAGGCACGAGCTGAAGTGATCGCGCGCCCGTGCAACCTGTCCGCCGGAGCGGGAGTACTTGTGGGTGGGAGAGGCGCCGCTCCCACGTTCATCCCTTACGCGAACGAGGAGAACCATGTCCCTGCCCAGTGGCAAGCGCTTCAGGACCGGCGCGGCGATCGCAGCGGTGATCACCCTGGCCGGCCTCGCCCTGAACGGCTCCGCCTCCGCCTCGACCACGCCCGCCCCCACGAAGACCGCCGCCGCACCGACCGTCGGCTCGCCCGCTCCGGTGGCGGCCGCGCCCACCGGCGGTGTGTCGAGGGTCGTCGGCGAGGGGGTGCTGGGCGGCACCGCCTGGTCCGTGTCGCTGACGTACTACCCGCACACCCCGGAGGACTTCGCCCCGGGTCACAATCCCGTGGGCCTGGTCTGCCTCAGCACGGTCGTCGGCGGTAAGAGCGTGAGCCCGTACGGCGACTGCTCGGGTGTGACCGGGCCCGGTGACAAGACCACGGCGCTCGGTATGTACGGGACCCGGACCCTCCCCGGCGGTGCCACCCTCTTCATCGCGCAGCCGAAGGAGAAGGTCGTCGCCGCCACCATGACCTATGCCGACGGTCACACCACCACGGTCGACAAGGTCACCATCCCCGATACCGCCTTCAGTGCCTACGTCATCCCCGTTCCCGCCGACCGGCACATGGCCGGCCTCGACGAGTACGACGCCCAGCACCACGTCGTCGCCCACCAGAACTTCTGACAGACGACCCCGACCCGGAGGATGCACATTCGTGCGCAGCGGTACGGAGCGCGGTCGGACGGTCCGAGGCAGCGACGACGCGGGCTTCAGCGAGTACGTCGCGGCTCGGTGGGGAGCGCTGGTGCAGACGGCCTATCTGCTCACCGGCGACTTCCACGAGGCTGAGGATCTCGTGCAGGTCACCCTCGCGAAGGCGTTTCCGCACTGGCGGCGGATACGTGAGGAGACGGTGACGAGTTACCTGCGCCGTGCGTTGGTGAACAACAACCGCAGCCGGGTACGGCGACGGCGGGTGACCCACCTGCTGATGCCCTTCCTACCGGACCGCCCGACGGCGTCGGCCGCCACCTGCCCCGGCGAGGACCGCGACCTGCTGGTCGTGGCCCTCGCCGGGCTGCCCGAGCGGCAGCGGGCCGTGGTGGTGCTGCGCTACTGGGAGGACCTGAGCGTCGAGGAGGTCGCCCACGAACTCGGTTGCAGTGTGGGCACGGTGAAGAGCCAGTCCTCCCGTGCCCTCGCCAAGCTCCGCGCCGATCCGGCCCTCATCGGGCACGCCGCCGAACTTCTGGGAGTCACCGCGTGACAGATCGCCTGGCGGCCGCACTCGCGCGTGCGGCGCAGCGGATCGAACCGTCGCCCGCCCCGCTCGAGGAGATCCTGCGGGCGGGCCGGTCCCGCCGCACCCGCCGCCGCGCGCTGCTGGGGACCGCGGGCGCCTGCGCCCTGGTCGCCGCAGTCGGCGTGCCCTGGGCCCTGCAGGCCGGGCCGGCGCCCTGGGCCGAGTACCTGCGACCGGCCGCGCCCACCGCCCCGGTGCTTCAGGGCGGTGTGTCGAGGGTCGTCGGCAAGGGGGTGCTGGGCGGTACCGCCTGGTCCGTGTCGCTGACGTACTACCCGCACACCCCGGAGGACTTCGCCCCGGGTCACAATCCCGCCGGTCTGGTCTGCCTCAGCACGGTCGTCGGCGGTAAGAGCGTGAGCCCGTACGGCGACTGCTCGGGTGTGACCGGGCCCGGTGACAAGACCACGGCGCTCGGTATGTACGGGACCCGGACCCTCCCCGGCGGTGCCACCCTCTTCATCGCGCAGCCGAAGGAGAAGGTCGTCGCCGCCACCATGACCTATGCCGACGGCCACACCACCACGGTCGACAAGGTCACCATCCCCGATACCGCCTTCAGCGCCTACGTCATCCCCGTTCCCGCCGACCGCCACATGGCCGGCCTCGACGAGTACGACGCCCAGCACCACGTCGTCGCCCACCAGAACTTCTGACAACGCCGCCCGCGTTACGCGGCGGCCTCGATGCCGAGCTCGGCGAGCAGGCCGCGGATGCGCTGCTCGATCTCGTCGCGGATCGGCCGGACGGCGTCCACGCCCTGGCCGGCCGGGTCCGCGAGCTTCCAGTCCAGGTACCGCTTGCCGGGGAAGTAGGGGCAGGCGTCGCCGCAGCCCATGGTGATCACCACGTCCGACGCCTGTACGGCCTCGGTGGTGAGGACCTTCGGCACCTCGGCGGAGATGTCGATGCCGACCTCGGCCATGGCCTGGACCACGGCGGGGTTGACGGTGTCGGCGGGGGCGGAGCCCGCCGAGCGGACCTCGACCCGCTCCCGGCCGAGGTGGGTGAGGAAGGCGGCGGCCATCTGGGATCGCCCGGCGTTGTGGACGCAGACGAACAGCACCGACGGCTTGGACTCAGACATGGGCGGGACCTTCGGGGACGGCGGCCGGTCGGCCGGTGACGGGCTGGGGGAAGAATCGGCGGGCGGCGAGGGCGACGTAGACGAGCCCGATGAGGACGGGGACCTCGATCAGGGGGCCGACGACTCCGGCGAGGGCCTGGCCGCTGGTGGCGCCGAAGGTGGCGATGGCGACCGCGATGGCGAGTTCGAAGTTGTTGCCCGCGGCGGTGAACGCGAGTGTGGTGGCCCGCGGGTAGTCCAGGCCCACCGCCCGGCCGAGCGCCAGGGAGCCGGCCCACATGAGGGCGAAGTAGACCAGCAGCGGCAGCGCGATCCGGGCGACCTGCCACGGCTGGGAGGTGATGGCCTCGCCCTGGAGGGCGAAGAGGATGACGATGGTGAACAGCAGCCCGTACAGGGCGAAGGGGCCGATGCGCGGCAGGAGCACGGCCTCGTACCAGGTGCGGCCCTTGGCCTTCTCGCCCAGACGCCGGGTCAGGTAGCCGGCGGCGAGCGCGATCGGCAGGGACACCCCGGTGACGGTCACCTTCGCCAGCGTGTCCCCCAGGCCGGGCACCAGACGTCCCAGCCCGAGGCCGAGGGCCATCGCGACCAGGATCCAGACCGCGAGGTAGCGGTCCGTGAACGACAGCCGGGCGGCCACCGGGGCGGACGCCCCAGCTTCGGTGCTCACGAGGCGGCCCCGGAGGGCGCGGGCAGCGGCTCACCCGCCGGGCGGGTGAGGATGCCGGCGAGGCGGTCGGTCATCTCGGAGACCAGCCAGTAGTACACCCAGGTGCCCCGGCGTTCGCAGTCGATCAGCCCGGCCTGCCGCAGCAGCTTCAGGTGGTGGGAGATCGTCGGCTGGGACAGCTCGAAGGCCGGGGTCAGGTCGCACACGCAGACCTCGCCACCGGCGCGGGAGGCGATCATCGACAGCAGTCGCAGCCGCACCGGATCACCCAGCGCCTTGAACACGCGCGCCAGCTCCACGGCCTGGTCCTCATCGAGCGGGGCGGTCAGCAGCCCTGGGCAGCACCCGTCCACGCCCTCGTCCTGGCCGAGCACCCGAAGTTCCTGATTCGACATGCTTCTATGTTGACGAACTTCGATCCAGGTCGCAAGGTTGCATCGACGGATATCGATCTAGGCTGTTGGAGGTCCCCGTGTCCCGTGTCCAGCTCGCCCTGCGCGTCGCCGACCTCGAAGGCTCCATCGCCTTCTACTCCAAGCTTTTCGGCGCCGAGCCCGCCAAGCGCCGCCCCGGCTACGCCAACTTCGCCATCACCGAACCGCCCCTGAAGCTCGTCCTCATCGAAGGCGAGAGCGGCGAGGACACCCGCCTCGACCACCTCGGCGTCGAGGTCGCGACCACCGAGCAGGTCGCCGCCGCGACCACCCGCCTCAAGGACGCCGGACTGGCCACCTTCGAGGAGAACGACACCTCCTGCTGCTACGCGCTCCAGGACAAGGTCTGGGTGACCGGCCCCGGCAAGGAGCCCTGGGAGGTCTACGTCGTCAAGGCCGACGCCGACGCTCTCGGCAAGAGCGCCGCCGTGCCGGCCGCCTGCTGTACGTCGGACGAGCAGGCCGCCGATCCGGTCGTCGAGTCGGCCGTCGAACCGGTCGTCGCTCTGGCCCGGAGTCGAGCTCAGAGTCCGGCCGAGGCGGAGGCCGTCACCGACTGCGCGTGCGGCAGCTGACGCTCGTCTCCGGCCCGGCGCCTCGCCAGGACCAGCCGGATCCAGAGCGGCGAATCCGCGCCCTCCGAAGACGGCATCCGCGCTCGGTGCGCCGCCCATGGCGCCGAATTCCCGCTGGGCGGAGGCGATTTCGCTTATCCACCTGTCGGAGGGGCCGCTCGTGAAAGCCCGAGGCTAAGCCCCCACGGGTTCCAGCCGCAGCCGCTGGATCGGCCAGGGCGGTGGCTCGGCCGGGCCGAACCAGACCCGGACGTCCTCCCCGGTGCGGACGGGCAGGAGGGGGTAGTCGTTATCGGCGTGCTCGGTGCGATGCAGCGCATGGACCGGGCCCAGGTTCCGGGCGGCGTAGGCGTCGAAGGCAGCCGCGTCGGTGGGGTGGCAGACGGTCGCGACCACCTCGCGGGTGCCCGGCCGCGGTGTGAAGCCGGGGCCGCGCAGCAGCAGGACGTCGTCACTGTCGACCATGGTGGCGTTGGCCGCGTCGCGGTGCTTCCGCCAGACCGGGCCCGTGTAGAACGCCTCCAGCGAGCGCCGACGCTGCGCCATGTCGGGGAACGCGCGCAGCCAGACGAAGCGGTCCGGGTCGTCCAGGTCACGGAAGCGGCCGCCGAGGGTGATGCCGACCGCCTGCTGGCCGGTCACGAACTCGCGCTCGAACAGGTCGATCAGCGTCTCCCGGGCTCCGGGGTGCAGGGTGTACTGCCGGAGTTCGACGATGGTCATGAGCCGGCCGCCCCGGTGTGGGTGAGGCCCACGGTCCAGTCACCGGTACCCCCGAACAGCGGCCGGTGGTCCGGAAAGTTCATCCGGGTGCCGGGGCCCGAGCCGAGCGGTGCGGCGGGACGGCGGTCGGCCATGTGCCAGGAGCCGTGCGGGATGTCGAAGTCGTCCATGCGCCGCAGGCTAGGGGCGCTCAACTGACATCTCCTGTCAGTGGATACTGAGCGGTATGCGAGCGAGTCGGCTGGTCACCCTGCTTCTCCTGCTCCAGAACCGGGGCCGGATGACGGCCCAGCAGCTGGCCGGGGAACTGGAAGTCTCCGTCCGCACGGTCTACCGGGACGTCGAGGCGCTCGCCGCCGCCGGTGTCCCGCTGTACGGCGAGGCCGGCCACGCGGGCGGCTACCGGCTGGTCGACGGCTACCGGACCCGGCTCACCGGACTCACCGCGGACGAGGCGCAGGCCGCGTTCCTCGCCGCACTCCCCGGCGCCGCCGCCGAGCTCGGCCTCGGCGAGGCGCTCGCCACCGCCCAGCTCAAGCTGCGGGCCGCCCTTCCGGCGGAGCTGCGCGAGCACGCCCGGCGGATCCAGGAACGTTTCCTGCTCGACGCCCCCGGCTGGTACGGCGAGGCCGACCGTACGCCGTACCTGGCCGCGGTCGCCGCCGCGCTGTGGGCACGGCGGGCGGTGGTCCTGGGCTACCGGCGCTGGCGGGCACCGGAGGAGATCGAGCGGCGGGTGGAGCCGTACGGGCTCGTACTCAAGTCCGGCCGCTGGTACCTGGTCGCCGGCGGCAGGACCGGGATCCGTACCTACCGGGTCGACCAGATCCTCGAACTCCGGCCGCTGGAGGAGGAGTTCGTCGTCCCGGACGGGTTCGAGCTGGCCGCGTACTGGAACGGCTATCTGGCCGACTTCCGGGCCCGGCTGCACACCGGGGAGGCCCTGGTACGGCTCACTCCGGAGGGCGCCCGCCGCCTCGGCGTGACACCCACGGGCGACGGATGGACGGAGGCGCGGGTGCCCATCGAGTCGATCGACCACGCCCACGGAGAGTTCCTGCGGCTGGGCGCCGATATCGAGGTCATGGCACCGGCCGAGCTCCGCGACCGGATCGCCCGGACGGCGCGGACCCTGGCCACCCGCTACGAGGACGACCCCGGCCGGAGGGCTCTCCCGACCGGGCAGCCGCCATCCGCAGGTCACAGCCCGGCCGACACCCGAGCACGTGTGTAGGGGCCGGTACGCCCCTTCGCC
The DNA here is from genome assembly GCF_051374625.1 of Kitasatospora sp. HPM-01-4. NCBI lineage: Bacteria > Bacillati > Actinomycetota > Actinomycetes > Kitasatosporales > Streptomycetaceae > Kitasatospora > Kitasatospora sp. HPM-01-4. Next base: position 5,562,376 of record NZ_JBPQGP010000005.1, read on the forward strand.
CGAGGGGTGCGGCTCTCTTGTGGAAGGCCGGACCGTCACCCGAACGGACCAGCGAACGTGGCGGCGCCAGTCGGCGGGCCTACGCTGTCAGGGCGGGCAGGGGAAAGGAAGGCGGGAATGCCCGAGGGGTCGGCGGGTGGGTGTGATGCCGTCAGGTCGCGGCTTTCACGGCTGCACCGCGCGGTACCCGCGTCCGTCGCACCCGGCAGGTGTTCGCCGCAGGATCCTCACCTCCCGCGAATGACCAGGGAACGGAGACACACCATGCGACGCATCGCAACGATTCCCGGCTCCGTCACACCCACCGCCGCCGCGCGCGGGGTCATGGTGACGAAGTAGCGGACGGTCTCCGCCCCCAAGCCGGCAGTGGGCCGGCTCGCGCTCGGCCGGGCGTTGTCCCGGCATGCGGTTCGGGCGACCCTGAGCCGGAGCGACGCCCACGGCGACGCGGCGGCGGCCCCGGCACGCATCCCTTCCCGGTTACGACTCTCCCAGAAACGCCGTCGGCTCATCAGCCGGCCACGGCAAGGGCCGTACCGCACCACCTCGGTGCACCTCGGCCCGCTGACCCGCCGAGCCCGCCACGGACCGCGTCCCTGCGACTCGGCGGGGGAAAACGACGAAACCGAAGGAGAGAACCATGAAGCGCTTCACCCTCGGCGTGGCCGCCCTCGGCGCAGCCGCCATGCTCACCGGAATCGCCGCGCCCACCATCAGCTACGCCGCGGAAACTCCCCCCGGGGTGAGCGTCTTCGTGTACGTGGACGGCGGCGGCAGACCCCACGCCATCAACCCCGCTGCCGGTCCGTGCTATCTGGCGAGCGGTTCCGGGGCCGCGATCAACGCAACGGATTACGACGCCTACACCTACCGGGCTTCGGACTGTCACGGAAGAGCTGACGTGATCCCGCACCGCAGCGCAGTCGGTTCCGTTCACTTCTCAAGCGTCAAGTTCGTCGGGCACTAGGCGGCGGCGCTCCCGATCACCGGCAGGCCCCGACCCGGGGCCTGCCGTCTCGCCTATTCAAATCCCCTCCGGACAGGCCGAGTTCGCGTCCCGGGTGGGACGCGGGTCACTCCGCCTCCGGCTTCTCCTCATCGTCGGCGTGGGCGTAGAGCTTCAGCACCGGAACACCCACCTTGTGACGGGCCCGGCTCGCCCAGTCCCGCTGGAAGAACTCCTCCACCAGGTGCGGAGCGGTCAGGACGATCACCTCGTCGGCATGCGTCTGCTCGACCACCGACCGCAGCAGATCCAGCGGGTGGGATTCGACGAGCTGGCCGACGGCCTCGCAGCCCGCCGCCCGCAGAAGCCTGAGCGAGTGCTCCAACGCGAGAGAAGCGGGCCGCAGGGCCTCCGCGCCTTCGGGCTCATCGCGCTCGTGGACCGCCTCCTCGAACTCGCCGAGTGCGACGTCGTCGACGGCACGCAGAAGCCGGTCCTGATCGCCCCGCGGCTGCATCAGGACGACGAAGGACATGTCGTCGTCGTGCAGGGTCGTGACGAAGTCGACGTCGGTCGCGGACAGCGGCTGCTCGATCAACAGGACGCTCGTGAACACCGTGGGCCCCTTACCGTCGACGCACCCCCGACGGGTGCGTACGGTGCGTAACCATAGCGGCACTTACTTTTCCGCCCCGTGCGGCCGCCCACTGAAGAGCACCGGGTTCGACGCGGGCGGCGCCGGGCGAGCACTCGGCGACGGTGCAGGTCGGTGCCGGCTTGGATCCTGGCCATGGCGCACAGCCGCTCACGGAGACCTTGGCCGGGTACCACCTTGTCGCACCCCTCCCCGTGGGCCGACCCGTTGGCGTGACGGCCGGTCAGCCGGTCAGGCGGTCAGCCGGTCAGGCGTTCCAGGAGTGCGGGATGGTCGGCGAGGGCCTGGCGAAGACGCTTCTGGCCCTGGGCGGCGTACTGGCCGGGGTTGGCGGCCTCCCAGTCGATCGGGCCGAACGGGGGGTGGGGGTCGTACTCGACGAACAGCTGGACCTTGCGCGCGATGTCCGGGCCGGCGAGCTCGCCGACCAGGTGGAGTGCCAGGTCGATGCCGGCCGACACCCCGGCGCAGGTGATGACGTTGCCGTCCTGGACCCAGCGCTCGGCCACCGGGAGCGCCCCGAACCTGGCCAGCAGGCTGCGGTACATCCAGTGCGAGTTGGCCCGGCGCCCTTCCAGGAGACCGGCGGCGGCGAGCAGCAGCGAGCCGGTGCACACGGAACCGACGATCTCGGACCGTGCGGCCGCGGTACGCAGCCTGTCCAGCAGCTTCTCGTCGGCCATCGCGGCGAGGGTGGGGGCTGTGCCACCGGGCACGATGAGCGCGTACGGATCGGGCATGGTCTCGAAGGTGTGGCTGGGAACCAGGGACAGCGGGGTGTCCGTGGCCATCGGTTCGATCCGCTCGCCGACCACGGCCGTGTCGTAGCCGGGGGCGAGATGGGACAGCTCGCTGAAGACCTGCAGTGGGCCGATGATGTCGAGCGGGGTGAGGCCCGGGTACTGGACGAAGGCGATGGTCTTCACCGGGGCTCTGTGCTGGGGGGCCGAGGATTCGGTCACGGGGGTGCTCCTGGTGGCTGAGCCGACCTGCGGGGGCTGTTGAGCTGCCCTCTCACCATGCGTGCTGCCGCGGACGGGGACAACAGGAGGGGCTGCGGAGTCCGAGCTCGGTGCTCTCGGTCTGGTTGGTAACGGTGTGCCGGCCGACGCCGGGCTGAAGCCTGGTCATGCATGACGCACGGTCACGAATGGAAACTTTGGTTTACATCCCATCGGGTGTTAACTAAAGTTGTCGCATGGATGCGACCGAGATCACCCCCGAGGAACGGATCGAGCTCGACAAGGCTCTCTACGATGCCCTCAATCCACTCGCATCGGCCCTGCGCTCCCGGGTGTCAGGGCTGTCCGAGGAGCGCATGTGGGGCGCGGATCCGACCGAAGTGGCCCTGTCCGTGCTGGCCGCATGGAAGGTGGTGGACGCGGAGGTCAAGCGGCTGACGGCGATCGCAGCGGGCACCGCCGGCTCCTACGGCGCGAGCTACGAACAGATGGGCGCGGTCTGGGGCATCACCCGGCAAGGCGCCCGCAAGAAGTGGCCCGATGCCGTCAACCGCTCGGCGAGCACGGCGGCACAGACGGGTCCCGCGCTCGAACTCTTCGGTGGGACGGCCGAGTTCGTGCAGGATCCCGCGTCCGGCGGCTGGAGGTGGACCGGCGACGGAGCCGACGGAACGCGTGGGGCGGCCGACGGTGACACCTGGTACGCGACCAGGGAAGAGGCCGCGGCCCACGCGGGGGTCTTCCTCAAGGAGCACGCCCTCGGCCGGCCATAGGGCCGGCGGCGCGCCCGGATGAGAATCGCGGCGAGGCGGGGTGCGGCCTGGAATGCGATGGCGAGCTTGGCGCATCACATCGCCACGCTGCAAACTCCTGGTGGTCGCTGATCGCCTGATCTGAGACCGACCGGGCCGGGCTCCCATGCCGGGGGCCCGGCCCTTCGACGTATCAGTCCGCGACCAGTACCGGCTCCGGCTCAGCAGGGACCACGACCGGCGTCCGCGACCACCACCAGGCGCCGGCCGACCCGCTGCAGGCGATCAGCACCAGCAGGCCGCCGCTGACGAGGAACGAGACCGCCGGGGCCCGTCCGGCCAGTGCGGGGATCACGAACATGGCCACGGTTCCGGCGGTGCGGATCACCGTCAGGTCGACCGTCATCAGCCGCAGTCGGGCGCCGGGCGCGAACGACGAGAGATGCGTGGACAGCGCCACCTGAAGGAACGGGTTCACAAGCCCGAGCACGACCGACAGGCCGAGCAGTGCCGGGACGGACCGGACGGTGCTGATCGCGGCGAGTACCAACCCGGAGGCCGCCCACAGGCCGCAGTACCAGCCGGGCAGGTTCCTCGGCAGCCGGACGTTGCCGGCGAAGCCGTTGCCGACCAGCGCGCCCAGCCCCGTGGCCGCCAGTGCCGCCGCATACGCCCCCGCCCCCGCATTCAGCCGCGAGGCCAGGAATGCCGGAAGTGCCAGGGCGACGGAGTGGGCGAAGATCCCCCCACCGTGAACCGCGATCGCCACTGCCGTGTCCGGCCGCGTCCGCAGCAGCACCCGCGCTCGAGGACGCATCCGTGAATCAGCGACGGCAGCCTGGTTCGGCCGTGCCGCGCGCCGTGCCGAGGGCAGCAGGAGCAGGGCCACGGCGGAGACGGCGAACGTGGCGGCGTCCAGCCAGAACAGCCCGGTCATCGGCATCACCGCGAGCAGCAGACCGGCGCTGCCCGGCCCGGCGAACCGGGCCACCCGTCCCGTCAGATCCATCAGGCCGTTGACGGCCTGGACCTCCTCCGGCCGCACCAGCTCGGGTACCAGAGCGCCCAGGTTCGGGTCGAAGAGCGCCCCGCCGATGCCGAGCAGCGCGGCGGACACCAGCAACCCCACAGCCCCGAATGCCTGCCAGGTCCACGGGAGCACGGCCACCAGCACCATCCGCACGACATCGACAAGAGCGAGGGCACGCAGCGCGGCGAACCGCTCCATGACCCTGCGGCCGACGGTGCCGAGCACGATGTACGGCACCGACTCGGCGACGGCCACCAGGCCCATCGCACCGGCGCCGGACTTCTCCCAGGCGATCCACATCACCGCCAAGGCATAGAGCCGGTCGCCGAAGACCGACAGCATCTGCGCGCCCCACAGGAGCAGCACCGGCCCCCGGTGCAGCAGCCGCACGTATCGCAAGATCGAACTCCGCCCGGAAAGACGAGGTCCCGGCGGCGAGATGCCATCGGTAACTCCCTTAACACTAGGGCAGGTTGAAGATCCTCTGTCGCAGACGCACCAGGCGACATCCATGGACCTGGACCCCGTGCCCCGTGCCGACGTCCGGCACGCTTCCGGCGGCGCGCCCGGAGGATTCCCGGGTCTCAGTGGAGCGCCTGGCCCGCCTGGGTCGCCACGCCGACCAGCTTGAGGATCGCCTGGCCCCACGGCGTCGCGGCGATCAGAACGCCGAACACGATGCAGCTGATCGCCGTCAGCTTCTCGTCCACCCGAGTACGGGCTTCCGTCCGCCGGGCCAGCCGGACCAGGATGATGATGCCGAGGAAGACCGAAGCGCTGACGGTGTACTGCAAGTCCCCACCCCTCGTGGACCGTTGGACAAGCACGAGGCCCCAGCAGCAGCCGGGGCCTCGTTCGTCTTGTCGAGCATGCCAGAACGCCGGGCTCGCGGGGCCCGGTTTCGCCAATCCCGAGTTCCAGGGAGGAACGCCGAGGCGACGCCGGGCCAGCGCCTCGGAACCCGTTCATCAGAACGGGTTACGGCTCAACGTCCGGCCCGCACAAGCCGAGTGACTGCTACCCGGGCCCGGCCCGCCCGGGGCGTCCTCATCCCGTCGTCTTCACGGCGGGCGGGACGGTGATCGTGCACAGTCGCTTGGTGGCCCGGGTGAGGGCGACGTACAGGTCGCGCTCGCCCCCGGGGCGGGCGGCGGTGATCCCGTCCGGGTCGACCACGACGACGGCGTCGAACTCCAGGCCGCGCGCCTGTGAGGCCGGCACCAGCCGGGCATGCTGCTCGATCCCCGCAGCCGCGAGCTCCTCCGTCCTGCCGTCGGCGCAGACCACCCCGGCCAACTCGCCCGGGTGCGCGGCGCCCTGCTCTCGCAGCTCCCGCACAAGGGCGGTGACGAGTGATTCAGGGGCCGCGGCAAGGGTTCGAGGCTCCTCGCCGCGCCGGATCGACCGGATCGGTGGCCGGTCCGGGGCGATCCGGGTGAGCAGGTCCTCTGTGACGGCGAGGATCTCCTGTGTGGTCCGATAGCTGACGGTCAGGGTGCGCAGGTCGAAGCGCCGTCCGAGGTGCGGGCCGAGTGCCTCCTGCCAGTCCCGGGCCGCCGTCGCCGGGCCTGCCTGGGCGAAGTCTCCGACCAGTGTCATCGACCTGCCCGGGCAACGGCGCACGATCATCCGCCACTGCATGGCGGTGAGCTCCTGTGCCTCGTCGACGACGACGTGCCCGAAGGCGTGCTCGGGCGGCCCGTCGACCAGGCTCGCCGCCTCGTCGAGAAGCGGCACATCGGCGTCCGTCCAGGGCGCACCAGGCGTTCGCCGCAGCAGGGCCCGCTGGTCGTCGGTGAACTGCCACAGGTACGCGGCCGGCGCGTCGCCGTCCGTCAGCAGGGCGCGGACCACGTCACCGGGCGTGAGCCGCGGCCACAGGCCCTCGACGGCCTGATCGAGCGAGGCATCGTCCAGGAGTTCGGCGCGCACGGCATCGGCGTCGAATTCGTCGGCACCTGTGGCGGGCGCGTCGTCAACACCGAGGCGGCGCAGGTCCGCTGCCGCGATCCGGTCGAGGTCGAGGCCGGTCAGTTGCGTGACCTGGGCGTCGATACGTTCAAGCGCCTCGGCACCGCTGCGGGCAAGCTCACGGACGAGGGCGTCGACCAGCAGCTCCTTGAACAGCCGACGCGCCCGGTTGTGCGCGAGACCACTGGTCTGCGCCGACTCCCGCGCCTGTGCGACATCCCCGTCCTGCAGATCGATCCACTCCTGCCCGACCCGGACGCCGAAGTCGCCGCCCGGGGCCTGCCGTGAGCGGACCACGGCGGCCAGCGCGTCGGCCAGTTCGGCACTCCCCTTCAGGCGCGCCACCTCGAAGGGGTCCGCGGCGCCCGGTACGACGCCGGCCAGTTCCTCGCAGGTCGCCAAGACGACGTCGTTCTCCCCGAGCGAGGGCAGGACCTGGCAGATGTAGTCGAGGAACCGCGCGTTCGGCCCCAGTACGAGCACACCGTGCTCGGCTGCCTTCGGGAACGCGTACAGCACATACGCGGCGCGGTGCAGCGCCACCACCGTCTTTCCGGTGCCCGGGCCACCCTGCACCACCGTCACCCCGCGGTGCGGCGACCGGACGATCGCGTCCTGCTCGGTCTGGAGCGTGGCGACCGCCGCACCCATCCGCCCCGTGCGCCTCTCCTGGAGCGCCGCCGTCAACGGACCGTCGCCGACCACGTCCTGTCCGGTGGGTGCGGAGCCGTCGAGCAGCTCATCGCTCAGCCCCACCACCGTGAGGCCCGACAGGCGCAGGTGGCGCCGCCGCCGCAGCCCCATGGGATGAACCGGTGTCGCCTCGTAGAAGGGCCGCGCGGCCTCGGCTCGCCAATCCACCAGCACCGGCAGCTCGTCCGAATCCCTTTGCAGCCCCAGGCGCCCGATCCGCAGGACGGTCCCGTCCGCCAGGTCGATCCGGCCGAAGACCAGCCCGCCCCTGGCCCCCTCCAGCCGACGGACCTCCCCCGCCAGCCGCCCGGCCGCCACTTCCCTCTCGTACGCCTCGCCCGCGCCGTCGGACGGCGACGCGAGCACGCGCGCCAGCTGCTCCCGCGCCCCGGCCAGCCGCTCGTCGAACAGCTCGCCTATGACGGAAACCTGAACTCGCTCAAGCTCCACCTCGCGCGCGGCGACATCGTTGATCTGAGACAAGAAAAGGCCCTCTCGGCTCGACCCACAAATATTTCGAGGCGTCACTATGCAGACGGATTCCGGAAAAGTAAATATTGACCGGACCCGGCGGAATGTGTCCTCCGATGCACCGCTGTTTCCTCAGCCCCGACGGCCGAAGCCCTCCGGGGTCTGAGCCGGTGCGGGCCGTGAACCGATCAACTCGTGACCACGGCGAGTTCGCGCGGCACCCGGCCTTTCGAAACCGCGCGGCAGGGGGTCAGCCGACCGATTCGAGCGCTGACGCCGGCGGGCTCGGGACGGCTTCCCCCATGGTGATCTCCGGTTGCACCGCCATGCCATCAGCACAGGGCCCAGCGGCCGAAGTCCCCGGCCCGCAGGGCGGACCGGGGACTTCGGCAGGGGCTTGCTCAGCGCGAGCGTGTCAGCACTCGATGACGTTGACCGCGAGCCCGCCGCGCGAGGTCTCCTTGTACTTGATCTTCATGTCGGCGCCGGTCTCCTTCATGGTCTTGATCGCCTTGTCGAGGGAGACGTGGTGGCGGCCGTCGCCGCGCAGGGCCATCCGGGCGGCGGTGACGGCCTTGACCGAGGCCATGCCGTTGCGCTCGATGCAGGGGATCTGGACCAGGCCGCCGACCGGGTCGCAGGTGAGGCCCAGGTTGTGCTCGATGCCGATCTCGGCGGCGTTCTCGACCTGCTCGGGGGTGCCGCCGAGGACCTCGGCCAGACCGCCGGCCGCCATCGAGCAGGCGGAGCCGACCTCGCCCTGGCAGCCGACCTCGGCGCCGGAGATGGAGGCGTTCTCCTTGAAGAGCATGCCGATCGCGCCCGCCGCCAGCAGGAAGCGGACGATGCCCTCGTCGTCGGCGCCCGGGATGAAGTTCAGGTAGTAGTGCAGGACGGCCGGGATGATGCCCGCCGCGCCGTTGGTGGGGGCGGTGACCACCCGCTGGCCGGAGGCGTTCTCCTCGTTGACGGCCATCGCGTAGAGGGTGACCCACTCCATCGCGTTCGCCGGGCCGATGCCCTCGGCGCGCAGCGCCCGCGCCCCGGCGGCCGCGCGCCGGCGGACCTTGAGCCCGCCCGGCAGGATGCCCTCGCGGGACATGCCGGCCGCGACGCACTCCTGCATCACGTGCCAGATCTCCAGCAGCCCGGCCCGGATCTCGGCCTCGGAGCGCCAGGCCTTCTCGTTCTCCAGCATCAGGCCGGAGATGGACAGGCCGGTCTCCCGGGTGAGGCGCAGCAGCTCCTCGCCGGTGCGGAAGGGGTAGCGCAGCACGGTGTCGTCCGGCTTGACCCGGTCCGCGCCGATCGCGTCCTCGTCCACCACGAAGCCGCCGCCGACCGAGTAGTAGGTCTTCTCCAGCAGCGGGACGCCATCGGAGTCGTACGCCGCCAGGGTCATGCCGTTGGCGTGGTACGGGAGGGAGCGGCGCCGGTGCAGGATCAGCTGGGTGTCGGGGTCGAAGGCGATCTCGTGGTCGCCCAGCACGCGCAGGCGCTTCTCGGCCTTTATCCGCTCCACGTCGAGGTCGGCCTGGTCGACGTCGACGGTGCGGGGGGAGTTGCCCTCCAGGCCGAGCAGCACGGCCTTGGGGGTGCCGTGGCCGTGGCCGGTGGCGCCGAGCGAGCCGAAGAGCTCCGCGCGGACCGAGGCCGTCTGGGCGAGCAGCCCCTCCGACTTCAGACGGCGCGCGAACATCCGGGCCGCCCGCATCGGGCCGACCGTGTGCGAGCTGGACGGGCCGATGCCGATGGAGAAGAGGTCGAAGACGCTGATGGCCACGGTGGACGTCCTTGTCTGGGTCTCGTGGAAGGACTTGCTGGCGGTACATGGTTCGGGGCACCGCGCTCACCGTCCAGTGTGCGCGGTGCCCCTTAACGTGAGGTGACGGCGGCGGAGTGAGGCCGGTCACCTCGGAGGGACTGCGGGTGGCTCCCCCGGGGGCTTACAGCTCCGGGTAGAGCGGGTACTTCACGGCCAGCGCGGTGACGCGGGCCTTGAGCGCGGTGGCCTTCTCCTCGTCGAAGGCGGGCAGCAGCGCCTCGGCGATGATGTCGGCGACCTCGCGGAAGTCCTCGGCCTGGAAGCCGCGGGTGGCCAGCGCCGGGGTGCCGATGCGCAGGCCGGAGGTGACCATCGGCGGGCGCGGGTCGTTCGGGACGGCGTTGCGGTTGACCGTGATGCCGACCTCGTGCAGCCGGTCCTCGGCGTCCTGGCCGTTCAGCTCGCTGTTGCGCAGGTCGACCAGGACCAGGTGGACGTCGGTGCCGCCGGAGAGGACGGAGACGCCGGCCGCGACGGTGTCGTCCTGGAGCAGGCGCTCGGCCAGGATCCGGGCACCCTCCAGGGTGCGGAGCTGGCGCTCCTTGAACTCCTCCGAGGCGGCGACCTTGAAGGACACGGCCTTGGCGGCGATCACGTGCTCCAGCGGGCCGCCCTGCTGGCCGGGGAAGACCGCGGAGTTGATCTTCTTGGCGTACTCGGCCTTGGAGAGGATCACACCGCCGCGCGGGCCGCCCAGGGTCTTGTGGGTGGTGGTGGTGACCACGTCCGCGTACGGGACCGGGGACGGGTGCAGGCCTGCGGCGACCAGACCGGCGAAGTGGGCCATGTCGACCATCAGCAGCGCGCCGACCTCGTCCGCGATCCGGCGGAACTCGGCGAAGTCCAGCTGGCGCGGGTAGGCGGACCAGCCGGCGATGATCAGCTTCGGCTGGTGCTCCTTGGCCAGGCGCTCGACCTCGGCCATGTCGACCAGACCGGTCTTCTCGTCCACGTGGTAGGCGGCCACGTTGTAGAGCTTGCCGGAGAAGTTGATCTTCATGCCGTGGGTCAGGTGGCCACCGTGGGCCAGGCTCAGGCCCAGGATGGTGTCGCCCGGCTGGATCAGCGCGAACATCGCGGCGGCGTTGGCCTGCGCGCCGGAGTGCGGCTGGACGTTGGCGTGCTCGGCGCCGAACAGCTCCTTGATCCGGTCGATGGCGATCTGCTCGACCACGTCGACGTGCTCGCAGCCGCCGTAGTAGCGCTTGCCGGGGTAGCCCTCGGCGTACTTGTTGGTGAGCACCGAGCCCTGGGCCTCCATGACCGCCACCGGGGCGAAGTTCTCGGAGGCGATCATTTCGAGGGTGGTCTGCTGGCGGTGCAGCTCGGCGTCGACCGCGGCGGCGATCTCGGGGTCGAGCGCGTGCAGGGACTGGTTCAGAACCGTCATGGAAATGGGTCTTCCTGTGGGGCGGGGCAGGGGACCTGAGGGGGTGCGGGCGGCCGCCGCGGTGCGGCCGCCCCAGGACCGGAGAGGTCAGGCGCCGATGAAGGTGTCGTACTCGGCGGCGGTGAGCAGCTCATCGGTCGCGGTGACCTTGACCTTGTACAGCCAGCCGCCGGTGAACGGCTCGCCGTTGACCAGCGCCGGGTCGTCTATCACGGCCTGGTTGGTCTCGACGACCTCGCCGGTGGCCGGCGAGAACAGGTCGCTGACCGACTTGGTGGACTCGAGCTCGCCACAGGACTCACCTGCGGTGACGGTGTCACCGACCTCCGGGAGCTGGACGTAGACGATGTCACCGAGCGCGGTGGCCGCGTGCTCGGTGATGCCGACGGTCGAGACACCGTTCTCGTCGGCGGCGGTCAGCCACTCGTGCTCCTTGCTGAACTGCAGGTGCGTGGGGTTGCTCATGGCGTCATTCTCCAGGATCGCAGGAGGGTAGGGCGAAGCCGTCCGCTGAGCGGACCGGACAGTCGGGGGATATGAGACGGCGGGGCCGGGCGCGGGCTCAGCGGGCGCGCTTGTAGAAGGGCAGCGCGACGACCTCGACCGGCTCGTGCTTGCCTCGGACGTCCACCGCGACCGCCGTACCGGGCGCGGCGTGTGCGGCGTCCAGGTACGCGATGGCGATCGGCTTGCCCAGGGTGGGGGAGGGAGCGCCGGAGGTGATCCGCCCGATCACCGTGCCCTCGGCGTCCACCACCGAGTACTCGGCGCGCGGCACCCGCTTGCCCTCGGAGACCAGGCCGACCAGCTTGCGCGGCGCCTTGGACTCGGCCTCGGCGGAGGCCTGCTCCAGCGCCTTGCGGCCGACGAACTCGCCGTTGTTGGTGGTCTTGTCGAAGCGGACCACCCGGCCGAGCCCGGCGTCGAAGGGGGTCAGCTCGGTGGAGAGCTCGTGCCCGTACAGCGGCATGCCCGCCTCCAGGCGCAGGGTGTCCCGGCAGGACAGGCCGCACGGGACCAGGCCCCGGTCGGCACCGGCCGCGCTCAGCGAGGTCCACAGGTGCTCGGCGTCCCCGGGGGTGCAGAAGATCTCGAAGCCGTCCTCGCCGGTGTAACCGGTGCGGGCCAGCCAGACCTGACGGTCGGCCACCGTGGCGGGCAGCAGCGCGTAGTACTTCAGGCCCGGCAGGTCGGCTTCGGTGAGCCCCGCCAGGATGCCGTTGGCCTCCGGCCCCTGGACGGCGAGCAGCGCGAAGGCGTCCCGGTCGTCGCGGACCACGGCGTCGAAGCCCTCCGCACGCTCGGTCAGCGCGTCCAGCACCACCTGGGCGTTGGAGGCGTTGGCGACCACCATGAACTCGTCCTCCGCCGTGCGGTAGACGATCAGGTCGTCCAGGATGCCGCCGTCCTCACGGCAGATCATGGTGTAGCGGGCGCGCAGCACGCCGAGCGCCGAGATGAAGCCGACCAGCGCGTGGTCGAGCATGTCGCCCGCCTGCGGCCCGGAGACGGTGATCTCGCCCATGTGCGAGAGGTCGAAGAGACCGGCCTTGGTGCGGACCGCGATGTGCTCCTCGCGCTCGCTGCCGTAGCGCAGCGGCATGTCCCAGCCGGCGAAGTCGGTCATGGTCGCACCGAGGGAGCGGTGCAGGGCGTCGAGCGCGGTGTGACGGAGGGACACGGCGGAACTCCTTGGCTGAGCACTCAGGGGCGCCCGTAACCTGCGTACGGGCACACGGGGGTGGAGTCTCCCCGTCTGTCGTCACAACCTGAGAGCTTCACCGCAACCAAGGATGGCGGCTTGCACCGTGGGTGGGCGCACGGCGCGGCCGTGTCCACTTTCCAGATCTGCCTCGCCCGTGCGGTAGGGGTGCCTGAGAGATTCCGGGGAGGACTTGCTCCTTCGGCGCCGGCCCGTGCCCGTGCGGGGCACTCCGGACTCTCCCGCGCGGGTTCGAACGGCCTGTATGAAGTTGGGCGCTGTGTATGCGGGCTCATCGTGACTCCTCCACCCCGCGAACGGGGCGGCTTCTCACTCGGCTCCACAGAGCCTCATGACGGCCAAGCCCTGACCGCTGCCCGAGAGCAGGGCCACAGCGTACTACGCCACTTCGCGTCTCAGGGGGGCAGATGACGTGTTCAGGCGTTCACCCTCGCGGTACAGGGGCGCATCGGGCACGGACCGCCGCCCGCTACCCTTCTGGCAGCGGTGAGACCGGGCGTCACTCGGTCAGGTTGGAGGAGCAGGGGCCGATGAGCTACCCCGCTGGCGAGACGCAGGCATGGGCAGAGCCCGGTACGGCCCCGGCGGGCAGCAGCTGGCCCGCCAACGAGCTGGAGCAGGTGCTCACCTCCGCACTCGGCGACCCGGGCGCGACCGCCAGGGTGGTCGAGGTGCTGGCCCGCAGTCAGGTGTGGATCCCGCTGCCGGCCGGCGCCGACCCGCAGGGCACCGCGCTGGACCTGCCGACCATCGAGCTGGCCGGTGCGCCGTACGTCCCGGTCTTCTCCTCGCAGGAGCTGTTCCTCCAGCACGCCCCGGGGATGCCGTTCGCCATCGCGCCGGTCTGGGAGTTCGCCCGGGGACTGCCGCTGGGTGTCGGGATCGCGGTCAACCCGGAGGCGCCGGTGGGCATCCCGATCCCGCCCGAGGGGGTCGGTGAGCTGCGGCGCGGCCCGCAGGGCGAGCGCTGGCAGGGGCAGCCGGACGGCGCCAAGGTGGCGCTGCGCGAACCCGGGCCGCACGAGGAGCCGTACGCCTTCCTGGCCGCCGCTGCCGCCGAACTCGCCGCACTTCCTGGTGTGTTGACGGCGCGCCGGGCCTGCGCCTCGGTGGAGGGGGAGGCCCCGGCGCTGTTCGTCGGGGTGCAGTTCGACCCGGGCCTGCCGACCGACCCGGCGCAGGCCAACGAGGCGCTCGGCCGCGCGCTGGGAACCGCCCCGCTGCCGTACGGCGTCCACCTGGTGCTGCTCGACCTGGTCGCCGACCCGGTGGTGGAGTGGCTGCTCGCCCGGGTGCAGCCGTTCTACGTCCGGGCCTGACCCGACCCGCCGGTGACCGGCGGTGGTGACAGGTCCGTCGGCGCCGCCCCATAGGCTGCTGCCCGGCAGCGGCGTACGGTCGGGTGAGCGGGCCGCCGGGGCAGTGGCAGTGCGTGACGGCGGCGGACGAGGACGGGGAGGACCCGACGTGAGCGAGCAGGGCATCGGGGCGACCGCCCCCCGCCCGGCGGCCGGGAGACACCCCCTGGCCGGGGTGAGGCAGCCGCGCGCTTCCGCCGCGCCCGGAGCGCTCGCCCCGCGGGTCCGGCCGGAGGCGGGCGAGTGAACGGCACAGCGGCGGACGGCGTACCGGACTGGGGGCCGCCCACGGCCGCGCGCCCCGCAGCCGACCCGGGCGCCATCGAGCACGCCCTTCGCGACGTCGGACCGGAGCGCTGGGAGGCGTACGAGAACCTGCTGCGCGCCCTGGCCGAGGGCCAGGTGTGGATGCTGCTCTGGCACGGCACGCCCGGCAGCCCCGACGCCCAGTACGGGAACATGGACATCGGCGGCCACGGCTACGCCCCCGCCGTCACCTCGCCCGAGCAGCTGACCGCGAGCGGCTGGGCCCGCGCCCATGAGGTGATCCCCGGGCTGGAGATCGCGAACGCGCTGTACCGCGCCCGCTGGGGCCTGTGGCTCAACCCCCATGTGCCGGGCGGCGGCGTCGGCGTCCCCTGGGCCGACCTGCGCCGGATCGCGGCCGGCCTGGACCGGCTGCCCGCGGGCCCGCTCCAGCTGGGCGAACCCCCGGTGCAGGCACCGCAGTTCTACGCGGTGCTGGAGCAGCAGGCCGGCGAGGTGCGCCCGCTGCGCTCGCTGCGCCAGGCCTGGGTGAGGCCGGCGCTCGGCGAGCCGTACCTGGCGATCGGCCTGGACCTGTACGACATGTCGCCACCCGCGATCGAGGCGGCCCGGGCGCTGGTGCAGCGGGCGTCCGCCCATGCTCCGCAGGGTCTCGCGGTCTCCACCGTGCTGATGGCCGACGAGCACGACCCGGTCGCCATGTGGCTGCGCGCCTGCGCCCACCCGTTCTTCGACCGCGACCACCGGAGCCGGCAGCCCTACCCCGCCCGCTGACCGGCGAGCACCGACTGACCGGCGAGCACCGACTGACCGGTGAGCACCGACTGACCGGTGAGCACCGACTGACCGGCGAGCAACGACCGGCCGGCGAGCGCCCGTTGACCGGGCGAGCGCCCCGGGAGGCGGGTGAGCGCGTGACCGGCCGCTCGTGGAGTCGCCGCCCCGCCCCGGGCGCCCCGCGTACGCCGAGCGCCCGAACTGCCCAGAACGGTGCGTCAGTTCGCGTACGTGTGGCACCTTACCGGCAGTGCTCCGAGTGGGTGGTGGGTCTCGTGCAGGTGGATTCACCATGCATGGCCGCAGATCACAGCTTTGCATCCTTCGGTTGCCAGGGGTGGCGCAAGACTGTCCGGATGGCGGAGAGTCTGCGCAAGCAATCACGGCGCCCGCCCCACAAGGGTGACACCGCGCCTACTGCCTGACCCCGCGCGCTGTGCACGCTGCGCGGCAGCACTTCGGCACCTCCTGCTCCGAACGCAACTCCCGCACCACTTCGCACCGTTCGCACCGCCACCGCGCGCCCGAAGACTGGCGCGGTGTCAAGTGCGCTGGCGAACAACCGATTTCTTCACTGCCGCACCGGGCACCACCGCACCGACGCACCGCACCACACCGCACATGTCGCGACAACCGGACCGTTCTCGGCCCGGGCCCCGACCGGGTCCGGTCACTCCGGGGACGGCCAGGACCGTGGGCCGGCCACCGTCGGCGAGGGGAACGAACTGACACATGAGCACACCCACCGAGACCACCGGGTCCGCCCCTGAGGCCGCACCCGCCGAGGCCCCGTCCAAGCGGATCGAGGGCCGCTCACCGGGCCGGATCGCCTGGAGCCGGTTGAAACGCGACAAGATAGCCATGGCCGGCGGCATCGTGGTGATCCTGCTGATCCTGGCGGCGGTCTTCGCGCCGGTACTGACCTCGCTGCTCGGTCATCCGGCGGACGAGCCGCACCCGGACCAGATCAACGCGGACACCGGCCTTCCCAACCACCCCTTCGGCGGGATCAGCGGCGACTACCTGCTCGGCGTGGACCCGGTCTTCGGCCGCGACGTCTTCAGCCGCATCGTCCACGGCGCCCAGATCTCGCTCACCGTGGCCTTCCTCTCCGCCGCCGTCTCGGTGGTGATCGGTGTGCTGATGGGCGTCGCCTCCGGCTACTTCGGCGGCTGGGTGGACGCGATCATCAGCCGGGTGATGGACGTCCTGCTGGCCTTCCCCCAACTGCTCTTCAGTATCGCGCTGGTCTCCGTGATGCCCGACAAGCTGCTCGGACTGAGCGGAACCGGCGTCCGGATGGCGGTCCTCGTCCTGGTGATCGGCTTCTTCGGCTGGCCCTACATCGGACGTATCGTCCGAGGCCAGGCCATGTCGATGCGCGAGCGCGAATTCGTGGACGCGGCTCGCAGCCTCGGTGCCGGCAGTGGCCACATCCTGCTGCGCGAGCTGCTCCCGAACCTGGTGGCACCGGTCCTGGTCTACGCGACCCTGATCATCCCCACCAACATCCTGAGCGAGGCGGCACTCAGCTTCCTCGGCGCCGGCGTCAAGCCGCCGACGCCCTCCTGGGGCCAGATGCTCTCCGACGCCACCAAGATCTACCAGGTCGATCCCACCTACATGGTGATCCCTGGCCTGGCGATCTTCATCACCGTGCTCGCCTTCAACCTCTTCGGTGACGGGCTGCGCGACGCGCTCGACCCCAAGGGCAACTGAGCCCGCTGCACCACCCAACTCCCCAGGCCGGCCGCCCATTTCCGGCCGCCACCCGACTCGGGTGCCCAACAGCCCCCGGCGGACCGCTCAGGCCCGCGCATCCTCGGAGGATCCGTACTGATGAAGCGAAACCGGACGCTCGCCGCCGCCGCCCTGGTGGCCACGCTGGCCCTCACCACCTCAGCCTGCGGCGGCACGAAGGGCGGTGGCACCTCGGACACCTCCGGTGCCTCCGGCGCCGGCTTCAACGCCGCCGTGGACAAGGTGGTCAACCCGTCCGACAAGAAGGGCGGCACCCTCAACCTCTGGACCAGCACCGACGCCGACTCCTGGGATCCGGCCCGCGCCTACTACGCCTCGGTCTGGAACATGGAGCGCTTCTACACCCGGACCCTGCTGTCCTATGACGCCAAGCCGGGCAAGGACGGTCTGAAGCTGGTGCCGGACCTGGCCACCGCGCAGCCCCAGGTCTCCGAGGACGGCAAGACCTACACCTTCAAGATGAAGAGCGGCCTGAAGTTCGAGGACGGCTCCCCGATCACCTCGAAGGACGTCAAGTACGGCATCGAGCGGCCGTTCGCCACCGACGTGATCGCCGGCGGCCCGACCTACCTGATCAACGAGCTGGACCAGGGCCAGAACTACAAGGGCCCCTACAGCGACACCGACCCCAACAAGCTGGGTCTGAAGTCGGTCGAGACCCCGGACGACACCACCATCATCTTCCACCTGGCCAAGCCGGACTCCTCGTTCCCGTACATGCTCGCGATGGGCCCCGCCGCGCCCGTGCCGCAGAAGCTGGACACCGGTGCCAAGTACGGTGACCACCCGATCTCCTCGGGCCCGTACAAGTTCAAGTCGATCGAGCCCGGCAAGGGCATCGAGCTGGTCCGCAACGAGAACTGGGACCCGGCCAGCGACCCGTTCCGCAAGGCGCTGCCGGACGTGGTCAAGCTGACCGTCACCACCAACTCGGACGACATGGACTCGCGTCTGCTCAACGGCACCGCGGACATCGACTACTCCCAGACCGGCCTCTCCCAGGCCGCCCAGGCCAAGGTCCTCGCGGACCCGAAGCTGAAGGCCAACACGGACGACCCGTTCACCGGCTTCATCCGCTTCATCTCGATCGTCCCGAAGGTCGCCCCCTTCGACAACGAGCACTGCCGCAAGGCCGTGATGTACGCCGCCGACACCACCGCGCTGCAGACCGCCCGCGGCGGTTCCTACGCCGGTGCGATCACCGGCAACATGCTGCCGCCCAACATCGCCGGCTACGACAACTACGACCCGTACGGCCTGACCAAGGGCAAGCCGCAGCTCGACAAGGCCAAGGAGGAGCTGAAGCTCTGCGGCAAGCCGGACGGCTTCAGCACCACCATCGCGGTCCGTGGCAACAAGGACAAGGAGGTCAACAGCGCCGTCGCCCTGCAGACCGCGCTGAAGGCCATCAACGTCACGGTCAACGTGGACCAGTACGACGGCAAGCTGTACCAGTCCGTGATCGGCGCGCCCGACGTGGTCCACCAGAAGGGCTACGGCCTGATCGTGATGGGCTGGGGCGCCGACTTCCCGAACGGCGCGGGCTTCCTGCAGCCGCAGGCCGACGGCCGGTTCATCACCAAGACGGGCAACGCCAACTACCCCGAGACCGACGACCCGCAGATCAACGCCTGGTTCGACCAGGCAGCGGCCGAGCAGGACCCGGCCAAGGCCGCGGAGATCTACAAGCAGATCAACCACAAGATCACGGACAACGCGACCTGGCTGCCGATCGTGGACGACAAGGCGCTGAACTACCGCAACCCGCGCCTGACCAACGTCTACTTCAACAACGCCCTGCAGGAAGTGGACTTCCAGGCCCTCGGCGTCTCCGACGGCAAGTGATCCGCACCGCCCGCGTCCCTAGTTCGCTCCGCTAGTCCGAAGGGCAGGTGAAGGCTCCGTCCGGGCCGGCCGGCACCCCTACCGGGGTCGGCCGGCCGGCTCCGGCGGCGCCGACCGCAGTGCTCGTGTATTTCATCCGACGGCTGGTCAACGTCGTCGTCATGCTGCTGGTGGTCTCTGCGGTCACCTTCGGCATCTTCTTCATGGTGCCCAAGCTCACCGGCAGTGACCCCGCGCTGCTGTACGTCGGCAAGATCGCCGACAAGGCCGCGGTCGAAGGCATCCGCCACAAGATGGGCCTCGACAAGTCGATCCCCGAGCAGTACTTCCTGTTCCTGAAGGGCCTGTTCGTCGGCCGCGACTACAGCACCGGCGTCGACGTCACCCACTGCGCCGCTCCGTGCTTCGGGTACTCGTTCAAGACCGAGCAGGCGGTCTGGCCGCTGCTGCTCGACCGGCTGGGCGTCACCGCCTCGCTCGCCGCCGGCGCCTCCGTCATCTGGCTGGTCTTCGGCACCGCCACGGGTGTGATCTCCGCCCTGCGCCGCCGCACCGCGCTGGACCGCATCACCATGACCACCGCGCTCGCCGGCGTCTCGCTGCCGATCTACTTCACCGGCATGCTGGCCAGTGCGATCTTCGTGTACCAGCTCGGCTGGTTCCCGCACGACTACGTCAACCTCAGCGACGACCCGGTCGCCTGGTTCCAGAACCTGGTCCTGCCCTGGATCACCCTCGCCTTCCTGTACGCGGCGACCTACGCCCGACTCACCCGGGCCACCCTCCTCGAAGTGCTCGGCGAGGACTACATCCGCACCGCCAGGGCCAAGGGCCTGAGCGAGCGGACGGTGATCGGCAAGCACGCCCTGCGCTCCACCCTCACCCCGATCCTCACCATCTTCGGCATGGACCTCGGCGCCCTGATCGGCGGCGCGGTGCTCACCGAGTCCACCTTCAACTTCCGTGGTCTGGGCTACGAGGCGGTCGCGGCGATCAGCGCCAGCGACCTTCCGGTGATCATGGGTGTGACGCTCTTCGCCGGCTTCTTCATCATCCTGGCCAACCTGCTGGTTGACGTTCTGTACGCCGTTGTCGATCCCCGGGTGAGGCTGGCATGAGCAAGACCGAGAAGACCCCCGCGCCCGCCCCGGAGCAGACCCCCAGGGAGCAGCCCTTCCTCTCCGTGCGCGACCTGCGGGTGCACTTCCCCACCGACGACGGCCTGGTGAAGTCCGTCGACGGCCTGAGCTTCGACCTGGCCAAGGGGAAGACGCTCGGCATCGTCGGTGAGTCCGGCTCCGGGAAGTCCGTCACCTCGCTCTCGATCATGGGCCTGCACCGCACCGGGACCAAGCGCGGCGCCCCTCAGATCAGCGGCGAAGTCTGGCTGGACGGCGAGGAGCTGGTCGGCGCCGGCCCCGACCGGGTCCGCCAGCTGCGCGGCCAGAAGATGGCCATGGTCTTCCAGGACCCGCTGACCGCGATGCACCCGTACTACACGGTCGGCGCCCAGATCATCGAGGGCTACCGGGCGCACCACCCCGGCGTCAGCAAGAAGGACGCCCGCAAGCGCGCCGTCGAGATGCTGGACCGGGTGGGAATCCCCCAGCCGGACAAGCGGGTCGACGCCTACCCGCACGAGTTCTCCGGCGGTATGCGCCAGCGCGCGATGATCGCCATGGCCCTGGTCAACGACCCCTCGCTGCTGATCGCCGACGAGCCGACCACCGCCCTGGACGTCACCGTGCAGGCACAGATCCTGGACCTGATCCGGGACCTGCAGAACGAGTTCGGCTCCGCCGTCATCATCATCACCCACGACCTCGGCGTGGTCGCGGAGCTGGCCGACGACATCCTGGTGATGTACGGCGGCAAGTCGGTCGAGCGGGGCCCGGCCGCCACCCTCTTCGAGTCGCCCGAACACCCCTACACCTGGGGCCTGCTGGGCTCGATGCCCCGGCTCGACCGCGAACTGCAGGACCGGCTGGTCCCGGTCAAGGGCACCCCGCCCAGCCTGATCAACGTGCCGTCCGGCTGCGCCTTCCACCCGCGCTGCCCGTACGCGGAGCTGACCGGCGGCAGGTCGAAGAGCGAACTCCCGCAGCTGACCGAGGCCGCGTCCGGACACTTCGCCGCCTGCCACCTGTCCGCCGACGAACGGCACCGGATCTTCACCGAAGAGATCGCGCCCCGGCTGTGAGTCCGCACCACCCCTCAGGAGAAGCACCCATGACGGACAGTCAGAGCGCGGCGACCACCGCGCCCGCACCGGCCTCCGATCGCCGGCCGCTGCTCAAGGTGACCGGGCTGACCAAGCACTTCCCGATCACCAAGGGCCTGTTGCGGCGCCAGACCGGTGCCGTGCGGGCCGTGGACGGGATCGACTTCACCGTGAACGCCGGGGAGACCCTCGGCGTGGTCGGCGAGTCCGGCTGCGGCAAGTCCACCATGGGCCGGCTGGTCACCCGCCTCGCCGAACCGACCGGCGGGGCCATCGAGTTCGACGGCAAGGACATCACCCACCTCAAGGTGGCGGCGATGCGCCCGATGCGCCGCGACATCCAGATGATCTTCCAGGACCCGTACTCCTCGCTGAACCCCCGGCACACCGTCGGCACCATCGTCGGCGCACCGTTCCGGCTGCAGAAGGTGGAGACCGAGCACGGGACCAAGCGGGCCGTCCAGGAGCTGCTGGAGCTCTGCGGTCTCAGCCCCGAGCACTACAACCGCTACCCGCACGAGTTCTCCGGCGGCCAGCGCCAGCGCATCGGCATCGCCCGCGCGCTCGCCCTCAAGCCCAAGATGATCGTCGCGGACGAGCCGGTCTCGGCGCTGGACGTCTCCATCCAGGCCCAGGTGGTCAACCTGCTGGACGACCTGCAGCAGGAGCTCGGCCTGACCTACCTGATCATCGCGCACGACCTGTCGGTGGTCCGGCACGTCTCGGACCGGGTCGCGGTGATGTACCTGGGCAAGATCGTCGAGATCGCCGACCGGGACTCGCTCTACCGGGCCCCGATGCACCCGTACACCAACGCCCTGATGTCCGCCGTCCCGGTGCCCGACCCCCGCCGCAAGGAGCGCCGCGAGCGCATCCTGCTCACCGGCGACGTCCCCTCGCCGATCAACCCGCCCAGCGGCTGCCGCTTCCGCACCCGCTGCTGGAAGGCCCAGGACATCTGCGCGAGCGAGGAGCCCCCGCTGGCGGTGGCGAAGGAGGGGCACCAGGTGGCGTGCCACTTCCCGGAGAACCCGCCCGAGTAGGGCTCCCGGAGGGTGGGGAGCCGCACCGCCCCCGCGGTTCCCCACCCCTCACGAAGGCCTGAGCCCCGCCCCGGGGCGGGCGGGTCCCGGAAAGGGTCGCGGTCCAGGTAAGAATTGACGGTGACCTCGCAGCTCTTCCCGCCCCATGTCCAGCAGGCGCTGGACCTCATCGGCATATTCGTCTTCGCCCTGTCCGGCGGCCTGCTGGCCGTTCGCAAGAACATGGACATCTTCGGTATCTGTGTGCTCGCCGAGGCGACCGCACTCGGCGGCGGGGTCATGCGCGACCTGGTGATCGGGGCCACACCGGTGGTGGCGTTCACCAACCTCGGATACTTCGTGACCCCGCTGGTGGCCGGGGTGGTGGTGTTCTTCCTGCACCCCCAGGTGGAGCGGATCAACCGCAGCGTGCAGACCCTGGACGCGCTCGGCCTCGGCCTGTTCTGCGTCACCGGCACCGCGAAGGCGCACGACTACGGACTCGGCTCGGTCGCCGCGGTGGCCCTGGGCATGCTCACCGCCGCCGGGGGCGGGGTGATCCGGGACGTGCTGGCCCACGAGATGCCCTCGCTGCTGCGCTGGGACCGCGAGATCTACGCCGTGCCCGCGCTGGTCGGCGCCGCCCTGGTGGCGATACTGATCTCGATCGGGCACCTGAGCACCGTCACCGCCTCGGCCGCCGCGCTGGCCGCCTTCGGCCTGCGGATGCTCGCGCTCAAGTACGGCTGGCGCGCACCGCGTGCCTGGCACCGCAACGGTTCTCGCACCAGCGAGGAGTAGGCGAGCCGCCGTACGCCAGTGAGATCGCCTCGGCCGTGCAGAGCAGTTCGGGCAGTAACCGGCTCAGTTCGCCGAGCGGGGCGAGCCGGGCCGGCGCGGAGACGGAGCAGGCCGCGATGGCCCTGCCGTCGGTGCCGACGATCGGAGCGGCCAGGCAGTTGACCGTCTCCTGGTGCCCCGCCTGGTCCACCGCCCAGCCCCGGAGCCGGACCGAGGCCAGTTCGCTGCGGAACTCCTCGGCGGCGCGGCAGCCGGGCCGGGTGCGGCCGGGCTGGTCCAGCGGCTCCAGAAAGACCGCCAGCTGATCCTCCGGCAGGTCGGCCAGGAGCACCTTGCCGACCGCCGTCGACACCGCGGGGGCCCGGTGGCCGATCCGCCCGTCCGGGTCGGGCGAGGAGCAGGGGCGCCCCGGCCGGCGGCTCTCCACCCGGTCCAGATAGAGCACCTCGCCCTCCTCCAGTACCGCCAGCTGCACGGTGCACCCGTACCGCCCGTTGAGCGCGGCCAGGTACGGAGCCGCGACCTGGCGGACGTCGATGCCCTCCAGCGCCTGCCTGGCCAGCGCGAACATCCGGCCGCCGAGCCGGTAGCGGTGGTCCGCCTGGCGGTGGACCAGGCCGTGTTCCTGCAGGGTGCGCAGCAGCCGCAGCGCCGTCGACTTGTGGACTCCGATCCGGGTCGCCGCCTGCTCCAGCGTGGCGGGCCCCTCGCCGAGCGAGGCGAGGATCGTCAGCGCCCGGTCCACCGTCTGCGACATACCGTCCACCCCTCTGTGCCCAGCAGTGGGCAGGAGGCTAACCGCGTGTCTGTGGGCGTGCAATGGCCAGAACGTGACCGAGACGGGGACGCCGGGATCGGGCCCCGGGGTTGCCCCTACACTGGATCCGCTATGCCATATCTCGACCACGCAGCCACCACTCCGATGCTGCCCGAGGCGATCGCCGCGATGAGCGCGCACCTCGGGGTCGTCGGCAACGCCTCCTCGCTGCACGCCGCCGGCCGCCGGGCCAGGCGCGTGGTGGAGGAGTCCCGGGAGTCGCTGGCGCTGTCGCTGGGCGCGCGGCCCAGCGAGATCGTCCTCACCGGCGGCGGTACCGAATCGGACAACCTCGCGGTCAAGGGCCTGTACTGGGCCCGGCGGGACGCCGATCCGGCGCGGTGCCGGGTGCTGTGCAGCCCGGTCGAGCACCACGCGGTGCTGGACGCGGTGCACTGGCTCTCCGAGCACGAGGGCGCGCAGGTCGAGTACCTCCCGGTGGACTCCTACGGCCGGGTCCACCCCGAGGCGCTGCGCGAGGCGATCGAGCGCGATCCGGCCTCGGTGGCGCTGATCACCGTGATGTGGGCCAACAACGAGGTCGGCACCATCCAGCCGATCACCGAACTGACGGCCGTCGCCCGCGAGTTCGGCATCCCGATGCACGCCGACGCGGTGCAGGCGCTGGGCCAGGTCCCGGTCTCCTTCGCCGAGTCCGGACTGGACGCGCTGACCGTCACCGGGCACAAGATCGGCGGCCCGTACGGGGTCGGTGCGCTGCTGCTGTCCCGCAGCGCGGCTCCGGTGCCGCTGCTGCACGGCGGCGGCCAGGAGCGCGACGTCCGCTCCGGCACGCTGGACGTTCCCGCCGCCGCCGGCTTCGCCGCCGCCACGGCCATCGCGGTCGAACGGCGGGCCGAGCACGCGGAGTTCGTCGCGGGCCTGCGGGACGAACTGATCGCGGGCGTGCTCGCGGAGGTGCCCGACGCGGTGCTCAACGGAGACCCGAGCGCTCAGGGGCGGCTGGCCGCCAACGCGCACTTCTCCTTCCCCGGCTGCGAGGGGGACGCGCTGCTGATGCTGCTGGACGCCCAGGGCATCGAGTGCTCCACCGGCTCCGCGTGCTCGGCCGGGGTGCCGCAGCCCAGCCACGTGCTGCTCGCGATGGGGGCCGAACCGCGCCTGGCCAGGGCCTCCCTGCGCTTCTCGCTCGGCCACACCTCGACCCGCGAGGACGTCGCGGCGCTGGTCGACGCGATCGAGCCGGTGGTCCGCCGCTCCCGCAGCGTCGGGCTGGCGGCCGCGGCCCGCTGAACCGGCCTGCGGCCGGACCCGTCGTAACCCGCACCGGGAAACTTCCGGGGCAGCTCCGGAACGACCCTTTGGGGCAGTCGGGTTGCACAACAGGGGCGCGGGGAACTGCGCGCTGCGGAAGATGACCGTAAGCAGCCGGGCCTGGTCGGCCAGTTGCACTCCGAAGCCCCCGGTGGGGCGGTGCACCCCGAAGCCCTCGGTGGGGCGGTGCACTCCGAAGCCCCCGGTGGGGCGGTGCATCTTTCCGCCGGAGGGTGAGTGCGGGTCGGTGCCTCCCGCCTCGCGCAGTTCCCCGCGCCCCTGATGCTGCCCTCCCGTGCCTCCCGCGTCTCTGAGGCTGTCCTCCCGCGTCTCTGAGACTGCCCTCCCGCGCCCCCCGAGGGCGCGCGAGCACGTACGCTTGGGGTCATCATGACTGAGTTCCCTGGCGCCCCCACTGGTCCCAATGACGGCCGTCGACTGCGTGTGCTGGCCGCGATGTCGGGCGGGGTGGACTCCGCCGTCGCCGCCGCCCGAGCCGCCGAGGCGGGGCACGAGGTGACCGGGGTGCACCTGGCGCTCTCGTCGAACCCGCAGTCGTTCCGGACCGGCGCCCGCGGCTGCTGCACCATCGAGGACTCCCGTGACGCCCGCCGGGCGGCCGATGTGATCGGCATCCCGTTCTACGTCTGGGACCTCGCCGAGCGCTTCCGCGAGGACGTGATCGACGACTTCGTCGCCGAGTACGCGGCCGGCCGCACCCCGAACCCCTGCCTGCGCTGCAACGAGAAGATCAAGTTCGCCGCGCTGCTGGACAAGGCGATCGCGCTGGGCTTCGACGCGGTCTGCACCGGCCACTACGCCAGGATCGTCGATCTCCCGTCCGGCGAGCGGGAGTTGCACCGCGCGGTGGACATGGCCAAGGACCAGTCGTACGTCCTCGGCGTGCTCACCGCCGACCAGCTCGCCCACTCGCTGTTCCCGCTCGGCGACACCACCAAGGACGTGATCCGCGAGGAGGCGGAGCGCCGCGGTCTGGCGGTCGCCAAGAAGCCGGACAGCCATGACATCTGCTTCATCACGGACGGCGACACCCAGGGCTTCCTGGCCCGCCACCTCGGCACCGCCAAGGGCGACATCGTGGACACCGACGGCACCAAGCTCGGTGAGCACGACGGTGCGTACGGGTTCACCATCGGCCAGCGCAAGGGCCTGCGGATCGGCCGTCCGGCCGCCGACGGCAAGCCCCGCTACGTGCTGGACATCTCGCCGGTGAACAACACCGTCACGGTCGGCCCGGCCGAGGGTCTGGACGTGCTCGCGCTGACCGCCGTCAAGCCGCGCTGGTGCGGGGCCGAGCCGGTGGGCGCGGGCGAGTACACCGCGCAGCTGCGCGCCCACGGCGAGGAGGTCCCGGTGACCGCCGAGATGACCGACGGCGGGCTGAACGTCCGCCTCGCCACCCCGGCCCGGGGCATCGCGCCCGGCCAGGCCGTGGTGCTCTACGACGGCACCCGGGTGGTCGGCTCGGCCACCATCGCCACCACCGAGCGGCGCCCGGTCGACGCCTGACGCGCCCCGCCGGGCGCGGGGGCGGACCCCCGTGCGGGGCGGGAGGGCGAGGTGGTAGACCTGGTGACCACTATGAACATCACTGTCTTCTGTTCCGCGTACTCCCTCGACGAGCGCTACACCGCCCCGGCCGCCGAGTTCGCCCGCCTGCTCGGCGAACGCGGTCACACCCTGGTCTGGGGCGGCTCGCACACCGGACTGATGGGGCTGCTCGCCGACGGCGTCAAGGAGGCCGGCGGCCGGCTGGTCGGGATCTCGGTCGAACTGCTCGCGCACAAGGCGTACGAGGGCGCCGACGAGATGGTGATGACGCGCGATCTCGCCGAGCGCAAGGCCCTGCTGCTGGAGCGGGCGGACGCGGTGGTGGTGCTGGTCGGCGGCCTCGGCACGCTGGACGAGGTCACCGAGGTGCTGGAGCTGAAGAAGCACGCCCTGCACGACAAGCCGGTCGTGGTGCTCGACACCGAGGGCTTCTACCAGGGCCTGCGCGTCCAGCTGGAGCGGATGGACGCCGAAGGCTTCCTGCCCCGCCCGCTCGCCGAGCTGATCCACTTCGCCGCCGACCCGGCCGGGGCCCTGGCGCACCTCGAAGCCTGAGGCCGGTCGGTCCGAGCCCACCCCCCACACCAGCAAGGAGCCCTGTCATGGGTGCACACCTGATCACCGGCGCCGGGTCCGGCATCGGCGCCTCCGTCGCCGCCAGGCTCGCCGAACGCGGCGAGCAGCTCTGGCTGCTGGCCCGCGACGCCCGCCGCGCCGCCGAGCTGCGCGAGCGCTTCCCCGGCGCCCGTACCCTGGTCGGCGACCTGGGCGAACCGGGCAAGCTGTCCTGGGCCTTCGGCCACCAGGAACTCCCCGTCGAGCTGGACTCGCTGCTGCACATCGCCGGTGTGGTCCGGCTCGGCGAGGTCGGCGAACTGCCGGTCAAGGCCTGGCAGGAGCAGCTGAACGTCAACCTGGTCGCCCCGGCCGAGCTGACCCGGCTGCTGCTGCCCTCGCTGCGGCTCGCCAAGGGCCACGTGGTGTTCGTCAACTCCGGTGCCGGACTGAACGCGCACGCCGTCTGGGGGGCGTACGCGGCCAGCAAGCACGGGCTGCGGGCGCTCGCCGACTCGCTGCGGCAGGAGGAGCACGGCCACGGCGTCCGGGTCACCTCGGTGTACCCGGGACGGACGGCGACCGCGATGCAGGTCGCCGTGCACCAGCAGGAGGGCAGGGAGTACGACCCGTCCCGCTGGATCGACCCCGAGTCGGTGGCCACCGCCGTCCTGACCGCCGTCGACCTGCCCCGCGACGCCGAGATCACCGACATCACGGTCCGCCCCGGCCGCTGAGCCGGCCACCGTCCAACGGCCCTGCGGCGGGAGCACCCCGAGCGGGATCACCCGACCACCCCCACAGGGCCTACGCTCGACCCCGTGAGTAGCGACTTTCCCTTCCCCGAGCTGATCGGCGCCGCGACGGGCGTCGGGTCGATGCCAGGCACCGACGCCCGTGAGGCCGCGAAGACCGCGGTCGGCGCGCTGGAGCAGCTGCCGTACCTGCCGGAGCTGCCCGCGCGCGGGCCCGGCGCCGACATGATCGGCCGCGGCGCGGGCCTGCTGGTCGAGCTGTCCGCACAGCTGGAGCCGAGCGGCTGGCGGTTCGCCGACCGGCCGGGCCGGGACACCCGGCGGGCGCAGTCCTGGCTGGGCGAGGACCTGGACGCGCTGGAGGAGTTCACCCAGGGCTACCGGGGCGCGCTGAAGCTGCAGGCGGTCGGCCCGTGGACGCTGGCGGCGTCGGTGGAGCTGAGGCACGGGGAGAAGGCGCTCTCCGACCCGGGCGCCTGCCGGGACATCGCACAGTCGCTGACCGAGGGCCTGCGCCGGCATCTGGCCGAGGTCCGCAGGCGGGTACCGGGCGCGCAGCCCGTACTGCAGCTCGACGAGCCCTCGCTGCCCGCCGTACTGGCCGGTGCGGTGAAGACCGCCAGCGGCTTCCAGCGGCTGCGCGCGGTGGACCGGCAGGTGGCCGAGGAGCAGCTGCGCGACCTGGTCCGGGCCCTGGACGTCCCGGTGGTGGTGCACTGCTGCGCTCCGCTGGTGCCGCTCGCGCTGCTGCGCCGGGCCGGGGTGGCCGGGGTGTCACTGGACTTCTCGTTGCTGACGGAGCGTGAGGACGAGGACCTGGGCGAGGCGGTGGAGGCGGGCACGGCGATCCTCGCCGGTGTGGTGCCGTCCACCGGCCCGGGATTGTCGGACCCGGCCGGTAGTGTCCAGGGTGTCAGGAGGTTGTGGCGCAGGCTCGGGCTGGCTCCGGAGCTGCTGGGCCGCCGGGTGCTGGTGACACCGGCCTGCGGGCTGGCGGGGGCTTCACCCGAGTACGCGCGCAAGGCGCTGTCACTCAGTGTGAAGGCGGCGCAGAGCCTGGTGGACAACCCGGAGTAGTACGGCAGTTGAGACGAAGGAGGCGGCGTGGTGGCTGTCGAGGGCTGGGAGGACGTGCCGGTGGAGGTGCGCAAGCGGCACGCCGAGCTGGCAGTCGAGATCGAGGAGCACCGCGTCCGCTACTACGAGCAGGACGCACCGACGGTCAGCGACGCCGAGTTCGACCGGCTGATGCGTGAGCTGGAGGCGATCGAGGCCGAGCACCCGGTCCTGGTCACCCCGGACTCGCCCACCCAGAAGGTCGGCGGCGCTCCGGCCGAGGGCTTCGCCAAGGTCGAGCACCGCGAGCGGCTGCTCAGCCTGGACAACGCCATGGACGACGAGGAGCTGGCCGCCTGGGCCGAGCGGGTCGCCCGGGAGCTCGACGGCCTCACGTACCACTACCTGTGCGAGCTCAAGGTGGACGGCCTGGCGGTCAACCTCACCTATGAGAACGGCCGGCTGGTCCAGGCCGCCACCCGGGGCACCGGCCGGGTCGGCGAGGACATCACCGCCAACGTCCGCACCATCAAGGAGATCCCGCACCGGCTCAAGGGCGACAACATCCCCGAGCTGGTGGAGATCCGCGGCGAGGTCTACCTGCCCACCGAGGCCTTCGAGGAGCTCAACGCCGCGCTCGCGGCCGAGAACGAGCGCCGCAAGACGGAGAACGAGCAGCGCGCCAAGGAGGGCAGACGACCGCAGGCGCTGGTCAAGCTGTTCGCCAACCCCCGTAACGCGGCCGCCGGTTCGCTCCGCCAGAAG
Organism: Kitasatospora sp. HPM-01-4; assembly: GCF_051374625.1. Taxonomy (NCBI): domain Bacteria; kingdom Bacillati; phylum Actinomycetota; class Actinomycetes; order Kitasatosporales; family Streptomycetaceae; genus Kitasatospora; species Kitasatospora sp. HPM-01-4. The sequence goes on from NZ_JBPQGP010000005.1 coordinate 5,591,641, forward strand.
GACCCGCTGGTCACCGCGTCCCGTCCGCTGCACATGGTGGTGCACGGCATCGGTGCCCGGGTCGGCTTCGACATCGACTGCCAGTCGCACGCCTACCGGCTGCTGCACGACTGGGGCCTGCCCACCGCCCGGCACAACAAGGTGGTCGGCACCCTCGACGAGGTGCGGGCGTTCATCAGGCACTACGGCGAGCAGCGCCACTCGGTCGAGCACGAGATCGACGGCGTGGTGGTCAAGGTGGACGAGATCGCCCTGCAGGGCCGGCTCGGCGCCACCTCCAAGTCGCCGCGCTGGGCGATCGCCTGGAAGTACCCGCCGGAGGAGGTCACCGGCAGGCTGGCCAGCATCCAGGTCGGGATCGGCCGCACCGGCCGGGCCACCCCGTTCGCGGTGCTGGCCGAGCCGGTCAAGGTCGCCGGCTCGATGGTGCAGTACGCGACGCTGCACAACCAGCAGGTGGTCAAGGCCAAGGGCGTGCTGCTGGGCGACACCGTCGTGCTGCGCAAGGCCGGCGACGTGATCCCCGAGATCCTCGGCCCGGTGGAGGACCTGCGGGACGGCACCGAGGAAGAGTTCGTGATGCCCTCGCACTGCCACGAGTGCGGCACCGAGCTGCGCCCGATGTCCGAGGGCGACATCGACCTGCGCTGCCCCAACGCCCGGGCCTGCCCGGCCCAGATCCGCGAGCGGATCGCCTACCTGGGCGGGCGCGAGTCGCTGGACGTCGAGGGCCTGGGCTATGTCGCGGCCACCGCGCTCACCCAGCCGCTGGAGCCCGCCGAGCCGCCGGTCGGGAACGAGGGCGACATCTTCGGGCTCACCCTGGAGCAGCTGCTCCCGATCAAGGTGAAGGTGCGCGACCAGAAGTCCGGCCTGCCCAAGCTGGACGACCGGACGGGCAAGGAGAAGGTGGTCACCTTCTTCGCCAATCTCAAGGGCGAGCCGAAGAAGACCGCCACCCTGCTGCTGGAGAACCTCGACAAGGCCAGGGACCGCCCGCTCTGGCGCTACCTCAACGGCCTGTCGATCCGCCATGTCGGCCCGGTCGCCGCCCAGGCGCTGGCCCGTGAGTTCCGTGACCTGGACGCGATCTTCGCGGCGAGCGAGGAGCAGCTGGCGGCCACCGAGGGGGTCGGCCCGATCATCGCCCGCTCCATCAAGGAGTGGTACGAGGAGGAGTGGCACCGGGAGATCCTGGAGAAGTGGCGGGCCGCCGGGGTCCGCTTCACCGAGGAAGCGGCCGAGGCCACCGGGCCGCGTCCGCTGGAGGGCCTGACCGTGGTGGTGACGGGCACGCTGGCCGGGCACACCAGGGACGGCGCCAAGGAGGCGCTGACCTCGCGCGGTGCGAAGGTGACCGGGTCGGTCTCGAAGAAGACAGATTTCGTTGTAGTCGGTGACAATCCAGGGTCCAAGTACGACAAGGCGGTTCAGCTCGGCCTTCCGGTGCTGGACGACGCCGGCTTCGCCGTCCTGCTCGACCAGGGCCCCGAGGCCGCCCGCGCCCACCTCGGCCTGGAGGCGTGACCCCGCTCCGCCCGGAGCGGTCGCGGAGCCGGCCTCCGTTACCGTCCTGATGTCGTGAGACCCGGGTTCCTGCCCGGGAAAGAGGGCATTCTGTCACTGAGCGGCATCGATCGACGGGTGGCGCGCTCAGGGATGTCCGAAAGTCCGCCCTCACGGCGTACACCGGCATACCCTGGTGCGCAACAGAGTGTCAGCAGGGGTTGGCGGCATCGGACTTCCAGGCCGGTTCCGCAGGGGACGCCCCGTCAACTGGCGCCCACCGGCACCAGCGGGTGCCGCACCGAAAGGCGGCCTGACGGGGCGGGCCCGACGGAGGACAGGGCATATGGATCGTACGACCGGCGGTGCGCCCACACGCCCGCCGCAGGGGGTGGCAGGTGCGGTCCTGCTACTCGGCGTGCTGCTGGCCGGCGCCGCGCCGCTCATACCGCTGGCCGTCCTGGTCTACCGGTACGAGCCCGAGCTGCTGCCGCTCTTCGCGGTGCCGCTGGCCGTGCTGGTCGCCGCCTGGCGGATGGCGCGGGACCGCGCCCGGGATCAGCTCACCGACCCGCTCACCGATCTGCCGAACCGCCATGCCCTGCTGCTGGCGGCCCAGGAGGCGATCGCCGAGCACGACGGTGAGGAGGACTACAGCGTCGGGCTGATTCTGCTCGATCTGGACCGGTTCCGATCGCTCAACGACGCTCTCGGGCACACCGCGGGCGATCGCTTACTGGTGCACATCGGTCGCCGGCTGCACCGCGCGCTGCGCGCCGGTCCCCACCACCACCCGGGGCATCCCGGCCGGGACGACCCGGATGACGCCTTCTCCAGCCTCCCGCCCACCATGCAGAACGGCTGCCGCCCGGTGGTCGCCCGGCTGGGCGGCGACGAGTTCGCGGTCCTGCTGCCCGGGGTCGGCCGCCCCGAGACCCTGGAACGGGTGGCCAAGGCCCTGATCGCCGAGCTCGCCGCACCGATCAGGCTCGACGGCCTGCTGCTGGTCCTGGAGGCCAGCGCCGGGGTCTGCGTCTACCCCGAGCACGCCCAGGACGCGGAGGCCCTGCTGCGCCGCGCCGACGTCGCCATGGGCCACGCCCAGCACCGGCGCAGCGGCGTCGAGCAGTACGACGAGGCCCGCGACATCGACACCCCGTACCGGATCGGCCTGCTCGGGGACCTGCGGCGGGCCCTGGAGACCGGCGAGGTGCTGCTGCACTACCAGCCCAAGGTGGCCTTCGACGGCCGGGTGGTCGGTCTGGAGGCCCTGGTGCGCTGGGAGCGGCCCGGGCAGGGCAAGGTGCCGCCGGACGAGTTCATCGGGCTCGCCGAGTCCAGCGGCCTGATGCCCCGGCTCACCGACTACGTACTGGAGGCGGCCGTCGGCCAGCTCGCCGCCTGGCGGGCCCAGGGCCTCCAGGTCCAGGTCGCCGTCAACGTCTCACCGCGCGACGTGCTCAACCCCGGCTTCGCCGGCCGGGTCGCCGACCACCTCGACCGGAACCAGGTCCCCGCGCACGCCCTCCAGCTGGAGATCACCGAGCGGCTGCTGCTGGACGACTCCCGGCTCGCCGCCGACACCCTCGCCGAGCTGCGGCGGTACGGCGTCGGCATGTCGCTGGACGACTTCGGCACCGGGCACTCCTCGCTGGTGCGGCTGCGGAGCCTGCCGGTCGGCGAGCTGAAGATCGACCGCTCCTTCGTCTCCCGGATGGTCGCGGACGACCATGACGCCGCCGTGGTCCGCTGCTCGGTCGAGCTGGCGCACTCGCTCGGGCTGACCGTGGTCGCCGAGGGCGTCGAGGACGACGAGACCTGGGAGCGGCTGCACGGCCTGGGAGTGGACGCCGTCCAGGGCTGGCTGGTGTCCGCCGCGCTCCCCGCCGACCAGGCCACCGCCTGGCTGATGGTCCACCGCACCGGCGCCGCGCCGGCCCAGGTCGAGCTGGTGTCCGCCCCTCCGGTCCCCAAGCCCCGCCCGGCCCTCGGGCAGGCCGTCCCCACCGTCGCCCAGCCGGAATAGCGCCGGGGCCGGTGTTGCTCCGGCGGTGGCTCAGAGGGCCCCTCTCCGCCTCCGAGGGCTCGCCGTCCGGCCCCTGGAACGGCCCCGCCCGGATAAGTCGCAGCTGGCGCCGAGCGGCTACCCAATAGGATGTGCCTAGACAAGAGGACGGGTGTGCCCTGAGGACCCCGCCCGGGTCGGGCACCCGGTGCCCGGCCTCATCCAGAACTCACCTTGAGGATCGCTGCATGCCTGGCATCACGCGCGAGGAGGTCGCCCACCTCGCTCGGCTGTCGCGTCTTGAGTTGCAGGCCGAAGAGCTGGACCACTTCGCCGAGCAGCTCGACGTGATCATCGGCGCGGTCGCCCGCGTTTCCGAGGTCGCCGGACAGGACGTCCCGCCGACCTCCCACCCGCTTCCGCTGACCAACGTCATGCGGGCGGACGAGGTGCGACAGTCGCTCACCCCGGAACAGGCGCTCTCCGGCGCCCCGGCCGCCGAGGAGCAGCGTTTCCGTGTGCCGCAGATCCTCGGGGAGGACTGACCGACCGTGACTGATCTCATTCGCTACACCGCAGCCGAGACCGCCGCCGCCATCGCCAAGGGCGAGGTGAGCGCGGCCGAGGTGACCCAGGCCCACCTGGACCGGATCGACGCCGTCGACAAGAAGGTCAACGCCTTCCTGCACGTCGACACCGAGGGCGCTCTCGCGGCCGCCAAGGCCGTGGACGAGAAGCGCGCCAAGGGCGAGGAGCTGGGCCCGCTGGCCGGTGTCCCGCTGGCCCTGAAGGACGTCTTCACCACCAAGGGCGTCCCGACCACCTGCGGCTCCAAGATCCTCGAAGGCTGGATCCCGCCGTACGACGCCACGCTGACCTCGCGTCTGAAGGACGCCGGCGTGGTCATCCTCGGCAAGACCAACATGGACGAGTTCGCGATGGGCTCCTCCACCGAGAACTCGGCGTACGGCCCGACCGGCAACCCGTGGGACCTCTCCCGGATCCCGGGCGGCTCCGGCGGTGGCTCGGCCGCCGCGCTGGCCGCCTTCGAGGCCCCGCTGGCGATCGGCACCGACACCGGCGGCTCCATCCGCCAGCCGGGTGCCGTCACCGGCACCGTCGGTGTGAAGCCGACCTACGGCGCGGTCTCCCGCTACGGTCTGGTCGCCTTCTCCTCCTCGCTGGACCAGGGCGGCCCGTGCGCCCGTACCGTGCTGGACGCGGCCCTGCTGCACGAGGCGATCGCCGGGTACGACCCGATGGACTCCACCTCGATCAACGCGCCGGTCCCGGCCGTGGTCGAGGCCGCCAAGCTGCGCGACGTGCGCGGCATGCGGATCGGCGTGGTGAAGGAGTTCGCCGGCGAGGGCTACCAGGCCGGTGTGATGCAGCGCTTCAACGAGAGCGTCGAGCTGCTGCGCGAGCTGGGTGCCGAGGTCGTCGAGGTCTCCTGCCCGTCCTTCACCCTGGCGCTGCCCGCGTACTACCTGATCGCGCCGAGCGAGTGCTCCTCCAACCTGGCCCGCTTCGACGCCATGCGCTACGGGCTGCGGGTCGGCGACGACGGCTCGCGCAGCGCCGAGGAGGTCACCTCGCTGACCCGCGAGGCCGGCTTCGGCCCCGAGGTCAAGCGCCGCATCATGCTCGGCACGTACGCGCTCTCCTCGGGCTACTACGACGCGTACTACGGCTCGGCGCAGAAGGTCCGCACCCTGATCTCGCGCGACTTCGACGCCGCCTTCGCCGGGGTCGACGTGCTGATCTCGCCGACCACGCCGACCACCGCCTTCCCGATCGGCGAGCGCGCCGACGACCCGATGGCGATGTACCTGGCGGACCTGTGCACCATCCCCTCGAACCTCGCGGGCAACGCGGCCATGTCGCTGCCCTGCGGGCTGGCTCCGGAGGACAACCTCCCGGTCGGCCTGCAGATCATCGCCCCCGCGATGGCGGACGACCGCCTCTACCGGGTGGGCGGCGCCGTCGAGGCCGCACTCAACGACAAGTGGGGACACACCCTGCTGGAGGAGGCACCGGCACTGTGAGCAGCACCGTGGCAAAGGCGAAGGGCTTCAAACACAGCAGGCCCGGACTGTGGCTGTCCATCGGTTCCAGCGCCTTCGGCGCGGTCGGGATCGTCAAGGACGTCAAGAAGGCCCGTCTTGAGAACGACACGCTGATGCTGGTCAACGCCGTGGTCGGCGCGGTGGCCCTGGTCACCGGCACCGCCCTGCTGGTGCGCGAGCTCCGGCAGCTGACCAGCGACGACGTCCTCCTGGGCTGATCGCCCGTACCGCCAAGACTTTTAGTGAAGGGGACGCTGTGAGCGTCGAAAGCCTGGTCTCGTACGAGGATGCTCTTGCCTCGTACGACCCGGTGATGGGCCTTGAGGTCCATGTCGAGCTGGGTACCAAGACCAAGATGTTCTGCGGGTGCTCGACCGAGCTCGGGGCCGAGCCGAACACCCAGACCTGCCCGACCTGCCTGGGACTCCCGGGCTCGCTGCCGGTGGTCAACGCGACCGGTGTGGAGTCGGCGATCAAGATCGGCCTGGCGCTGAACTGCGAGATCGCCGAGTGGTGCCGGTTCGCCCGGAAGAACTACTTCTACCCGGACATGCCGAAGAACTTCCAGACCTCGCAGTACGACGAGCCGATCGCCTTCAACGGCTACCTCGACGTGCAGCTGGAGGACGGCGAGATCTTCCGGGTGGAGATCGAGCGCGCCCACATGGAGGAGGACACCGGCAAGTCCTCGCACATCGGCGGTGCGACCGGCCGGATCCACGGCGCCGAGTACTCGCTGCTGGACTACAACCGGGCCGGCATCCCGCTGATCGAGATCGTCACCAAGCCGATCACCGGCGCGGGTTCGCGCGCGCCCGAGGTCGCCAAGGCGTACGTCACCGAGCTGCGCGAGCTGATCCGGACGCTGGGCGTCTCCGAGGCCCGGATGGACCGCGGCCAGATGCGCTGCGACGTCAACCTGTCGCTGCGTCCGCACGGCCGGGAGAAGTTCGGCACCCGGAGCGAGACCAAGAACGTCAACTCGCTGCGCAGCGTGGAGCGGGCGGTCCGGTTCGAGATCCAGCGGCACGCCGGAGTCCTCGACGAGGGCGGGACGATCGTCCAGGAGACCCGTCACTTCCACGAGGAGAACGGCAGCACCACCTCGGGCCGGATCAAGGAGGAGGCGGAGGACTACCGCTACTTCCCCGAGCCCGACCTGGTGCCGATCGCCCCCGCGCGCGAGTGGGTGGAGGAGCTGCGGGCCGCGCTGCCCGAGCTGCCCCGGGTGCGCCGGGCCCGGCTGCAGGCCGAGTGGGGCCTGTCCGACAAGGACATGCAGTCGGTGCTCAACGCCGGTGCGGTGGAGCCGATCCAGGAGACCATCGCGGCCGGTGCCCCCGCCGACCAGGCCCGCAAGTGGTGGATGGGCGAGCTGGCCCGTCGCGCCAACGAGACCGGCACCGAGCTGGCCGAGCAGCCGATCACCCCGGCCCAGGTGGCCCGGGTCTGCACGCTGGTCGCCGAGGGCAAGCTCAACGACAAGCTGGCCCGCCAGGTCATCGAGGCCGTGCTGGCCGGTGAGGGCGAGCCGGACGAGGTCGTCGAGAAGCGCGGACTCGCCGTGGTCTCCGACGACTCGGCGCTCGGCGCGGCCGTGGACGCGGCCATCGCGGAGAACGAGGCGATCGCCGCCAAGATCCGTGACGGCAAGATCGCCGCGGTCGGCGCACTGGTCGGCGCGGTCATGAAGGCCACCCGCGGCCAGGCGGACGCCGCCCGGGTCAAGGACCTGATTCTTGAGCGTCTGGGCGTTCAGGCCTAAGGATCCTTAGCCGGAGGTCGTACCTACTTAGGTATCCGAGCCCGTGCCCGCCCCCCTTGCTGGGGGGCGGGCACGGGCTCTCTAAGGTTCCGGGGCCCGGCATGATCAGGAATGCTGCCGATGTGCGGCACCCCTCCGGGAGAGGAAGCTCTTACCAGGACGAGGGAGGACCGGCCGAAGGGGCCGGCCCCGTCCGGCAGAGGGGGAGAATCCGGATGATCGAGTACCAGCTCATCCAGGCACGCGGTGAGGAACTGCGCCGCGAGGCCGAGCACCACCGCCTGGTCCGCGAGGCCCGCACCGCCCGTACGGCCCGTCAGCGCCAGGGCGTCCTGGCCCGGTTGGCCCGGGGCATCCGCCGTCCGGCCGTCCGCCGGCACAGCGCACGGCTCGGCGAGTGCTGACGGCGGAGCCCTCACCGGAAGGCGCGCCGAAAGCGCCCGCGGATGAGGGGAGGCGGAGAGGGGAGGTTGCCGACGGCACCTCCCCTCCGGGCTTTTCCGCCCCCGGATAACCCCTCCGCCGCCTTCCTCGGCCTGTGGCATGCTCGCCGGTGTGGAGCAGATATCGATCAGTCCCGTCTTCGTCGGCCGCGGTACCGAGACCGAGGCGCTCGCCGGGGCGCTGCGCAGGGCCGAGGCGGGGGAGCCGCAGACCGTCCTGATCGCCGGTGAGGCGGGGGTCGGCAAGACCCGGTTGGTGGAGGAGTTCCTGGCGTCCGCCGGCGGCCGGAGTGTGGTCACCGCCCTGGGCGGCTGCCTGGAGGTCGGCGCCGAGGGACTGCCGTACGCGCCGCTGGCCACCGCGCTGCGCCGCCTGCACCGGAGTCTGGGTGCCGAACTCGAACGGGCCGCCGAGGGCATGGAGGGCCATCTGGCGCGGCTGCTGCCGGAGTTCGGCGACACCGGTGCCGAGCCCAACGACGAGTTCGGCCGGGCCCTGCTGTTCGAGCACACCGCCCGGCTCTTCGAGCGGATCGCCGCCGACCGGACCCTGCTCCTGGCCGTCGAGGACCTGCACTGGTCCGACCGCTCCACCCGGGAACTGCTCGCCTACCTGATCCGGACGCTGCACCGCTCCCGGGTCCTGATCGTCGCCACCTACCGCAGCGACGACCTGCACCGCCGCCATCCGCTGCGCCCGTTCCTGGCCGAACTCGACCGGCTGCGGACCGTACAGCGACTGGAACTGGCCAGATTCGGGCGTCATGAGGTCGCCGCACAGCTGGCGGGGATCCTCGGCAGCGGCAGCGCCGAAGACCTCGACCGCGACCTGGTCGACCGGATCCACCGCCGCTCCGAGGGCAACCCGTTCTTCGTCGAGGAACTCGCCACCGCGCACCAGGACGGCTGCCCCGCCGGGCTGACCGACTCGCTCCGCGACATCCTGATGGTCCGGGTCGAGGCGCTGCCCGACGAGACCCAACGCGTGGTCAGAATCGCGGCGGAGGGCGGCTCCTGCATCGAGCACGCCCTGCTGTCCGCCGTGCTGGACGAGGGCGAGGAACCGCTGATCGAGGCGCTGCGCAACGCGGTCGGCGCCAACGTGCTGCGCCCGGACACCGACGGAGAGGGCTACCGGTTCCGGCACGCCCTGGTCCGCGAGGCGGTCTCGGACGACCTGCTGCCCGGCGAGCGGTACCGGATCAACCGCCGCTACGCCACCGTGCTGGAGGCCAACGAGGTCCTGGTCGGCAGCGAGAAGCGTCCGGCGAGGCTGGCCAACTACTGGTACCACGCGCACGATCCGGCGCGCGCCCTGCCGGCCGCGCTGGACGCCGCCAGGGCGGCCCGCCGCCGCAACGCCTTCGCCGAGCAACTGCGCATGCTGGAGCGGGCGCTGGAGCTCTGGGACGAGGTCTCCGAGGAGGTGCTGGAGAACACCCTGCGCCCGTACGACTGGGCCGAGACCTACCCGCCGTGCAGCTGTGAGCCGGGCACCCACGACGAGTCCTGCGAACGGCTCCAGCTGGTGGACGTGCTCGCCGAGGCCGTGGTGGCCGCCCGCCGCACCGGTGATCGCGAGCGCGGACTGAGCCTGGCCAGGCGGGCGTTGAAGCTGGTGGACGAGGAGCGCGACCCGGAGCGCGCCGCCTGGTTCCGGATGAGCCGGGCGCGCATGCTCGTCCACCTGCACCGCACCGGCGGGGACGAGGAGATCGAGCACGCCCAGCGGCTGGTGGCCCGGCTGCGGCCGTCGGCCGTGCAGGCGGAGGTGCTGGCCCTGGCCGTCTCGCACAACATGCTGGGCCGCCCGGCGGTGACCGACATCGCGCTCGCCGAACAGGCGGTGGAGATCGCCAGGCAGGTCGGTGCGGCCGGGGTCGAGCAGCACGCCCGGATGACCCTGGGCGGCCTGCACGCGTTCTTCGGCGACGTGGACAAGGGCCTGGCGCTGCTGGCCGACGCGGTCGAGAAGTCCCGGAAGCTGGGCGCCGACGTGTACTGCCGCGGCCTCAACAACCTGGCCAGCCACCTGCTCGCGGTCGGCCGGGCCACGGAGGCCGAGCAGGTGGCCGGAGCGGGCCTGGAGGCGGCCGGCAGCCTCGGCCTGCTGGCCAACACCGGAGCGATCCTGACCGGCAACCTGGTCGAGACGCTGATCCGGCTGGGCCGCCTCGCCGAGGCCGCGGAGCGTCTCTCGGCCTGGGCCGAGCGGTCCGGCGGCGACGCGCACCACGAGTTCCTGGACCGGTTGCGCGGCGACCTCGCCCTGGAACTGGGCGATCCCGAGGCCGCCACGCGGTACCTGGCCAAGGCCAGGTCCTCGGCCAAGGCGGTGGAACCGCAGCACGAGGTGCCCAACATCCGGCTGGCGATCCGGATCGCTGCCCGCACGGGCCGGCCGCTGGAGGCCAGGGCCGAGCTGCTGGGCGTCCTGAGCGCCGGCTTCGAGCGGTACGCGATCCCGTCCGGGGAGCTGCTGGACGGTGTCGCGGGCTGGCTGCTGCCGCTGCTGACCGACGGGGCGGCGATCGAGGCGGACCTGAGGGGCCTGCCCGCCGCGGAGCCCGGCCGGCCCGAGGTGCTCGCGCGGATCGCCGCCACCGCCGCCCGGCTCCGTCCCACGGCGCCGCTGCTCATCGGCTGCCTGCGGCTGCTGGAGGCGGAGCTGGCCCGGGCCGAGGGGGCCGGCACCCCGGCGCACTGGACGGCGGCGATCGAGGCGCTGCGCGGGAGCGGGCCGACCGAGCCGCTGCTGACCGCCCTGTACCGGGGTGCCGAGGCGGCGGCCGGTGCCGGGCGGCGGGCCGCGGCGGGAGAACTGCTGCGCGAGGCCCGCGAGCTGGCGCTGGCCCGGGAGAACCGTCGGATGGAGCGGGAGATCGCCCGGCTGGCCGGGCGGACCGGGCTCGCCATCGGAACGGACCCGGCCGAAGAGGCCTCGACCAGGCCTGGACACGGCCCGGAGCGCGGCCTTGACCGCGGCCCGGAGCCGGCCGAGGCCTTCGGCCTGACCCCGCGCGAGCGGGACGTGCTGCGACAGCTCGCCCGGGGCCGGACCAACCGGCAGATCGCCGAGGAGCTGTACATCTCCCCCAAGACCGCCAGCGTGCACGTCTCCAACATCCTGGCCAAGCTGGAGGTCTCCTCCCGCGGTGAGGCGGCGGCGCTCGCGCACCGGCTGAGGCTGTTCGCGGACGAGGAGTTGGTGCCCGCAGGGGCGTAGCACCGCAGGGCCGTGCGCCCCGGTCGTGCGCCGCTGCCAACCGGGGCGATCCCGCCGAGACCGGGGCACATCACCACGCACAGGCCATTACTCTAAGTTTAGAGTGCGTGTCGTTGAGTGACGGAAGTGGTGTAGTGTCCCAAGTGGGAACGCCGGTACGGCGAAGCGGAGCGACTCCCTCCAACCCCCTTGTGGGTATCGGGAGCAGCCTGCGGGGATGCTGTGGTGACGTGGCGTCAGATCACTTCACGCGGTGGCACGGCCGAGGCTCGGGCGCGTGCGCGCCCCGGGCCGGAGGGGGAGATGTCGAGTGAACTCCACCGATGCGGTGCTGCCCGCCGCGCCCCCGGTCGGCCGTGGCGACCCCCGTGGCGGCGACCCGCACGGCGACGGCGCCCGCGGTGACGGCACCCGCGGTGACGATCCCCGCGGCCGGGTCCCCGGCGCACTGCTGACCACGCTCTGCCTGGGCTATGCGCTCGGCGCCTCGTTCGGCTGGGGATCGGCCGGACTCGGGCTGTTCATGGGCGACTTCGGGCTGGCCGGGGCGGCGCTGGCGGCCGCGTTCTCCTGCCTGCTGTACGGCTGCACGGCGGGCGGCCCGTACCGGCCGGCCTGGCTGCTGTTCGGCCTCTCCTCCCTGATGGTGACCGTCGGCAACGGCACCTGGGGCTGGTACGAGGTGGTGCTGCGCGCCCCCGTCCCGCCCAACTCCGTCGCGGAGTACGCCTTCCTGCTCTTCGCCCCACTGGCGATCACCGGCGTGGTGGTGCTCGCCCAGCGCCCCCGCACGGCCGTCGGCTGGCTCTGCCTGCTGCTGGACGGCTGGCTGGTGGCGAGTTCGCTGTTCACGCTCAGCTGGAGCCTGGCGCTCGGCCGGGTCGCGGCGGGGGACGGCTCCTCGCCGCTCTGCCTCGCTCTCGGCCTGGCCTACCCGGTGCTGGACATCATGCTGGTCAGCCTGGTGATGGGTCTGCGCTTCCGGTGCCGGGACGGGAACCGCGCGGCGGTGCACACCGCGATGGTCGCGCTGGCCGTCACGGTGGTCTGCGACGCCCTGTTCACCTCGCCCGAACTGCGCAGCAGCTACCACTCCGGTGAGCTGCTGGACGCGGGCTGGTTCGCCGGCAGTGTGCTGCTCGCCTGGGCGCCCTGGTCGGCCGACCGCGGCCGCCCGCACCGCGAGCACCCGTCCGCCGGAGGCGCCCCGCGCCGCCGGGTGGCCACCACCTTCAGTGCGCTCACCCCGTACGTGGCGGCGGCCGTCTGCGTCGCGGGCATCGTCTACAACGCCATGGGCGGACGGCCGTTGGACCGGGTGATGGTCGTCTCGGCCTCGACCTTCGGCCTGGTGCTGCTGGTGCGCCAGGGGGTGATGCTGCTGGACAACCTCTCGCTGGCACAGGAACTCGCCCAGAAGGAGGCGCACTTCCGCTCGCTGGTGCAGGGCTCCAGCGACGTCATCATGATCGCCGACGCCAACGGGGTGCTCTCGTACGCCAGTCCGGCCACCCTCACGGTCTACAGCCGCGACCCCGAGGAGCTGGTCGGCGGCAACCTGCTCAACCTGGTCCACCCGGGCGACGTGGAGCGGGTCCTCGGCGAGGTGCGGAGACTGATGGTCCGTCATGCCGCCAGATGGGGCGCCGACACCGTCTCCACCGAACCCTCGGCCCGGGTGGAGTGCCGGGTCCGGTCGGGGGACGGCCACTGGCTGTACGTCGAGTCCACCGTCAACCGCTACCGCGACGGCCTGATCCTCAACAGCCGGGACGTCACCGAGCGGGTGACGCTGCAGGCCCAGCTGCACCACAACGCCTTCCACGACCCGCTCACCGACCTGCCCAACCGCGCCCTGTTCGTCCAGCGGGTCCGCGCCGCCCTAGGCGAGTGCCCGGACCGCGGCCCGGCCCGGGGAGAGCGGCCCGCCGAGAGCGCCCGGGAGCACCCCGAGGGCGAGGAACCCGCCGTGGCGGTGCTCTTCCTCGACCTGGACGGCTTCAAGGCGGTCAACGACACCTCAGGCCACCAGGTCGGCGACGAACTGCTGGTCCAGGCCGCCCGCCGGCTCCAGGGCGCGGTCCGGGCCGGGGACACCGTGGCCAGGTTCGGCGGCGACGAGTTCGCCGCGCTGGTCTGCGGGCGGCTCGGCCGCGCCCAGGTGCACGACCTGGCCGAGCGGGTGCGGGCCGCGCTCTCCGAGCCGTACTGGATCGGCGGCGCCGAACTCGGTGTCGCCGCCAGCATCGGCATCGCCTTCGGCCCGCGTGGCCACGCCCCCGACGCCGACCCCAAGGCCGCCACCGACGAGCTGATGCGCAACGCGGATCTCGCGATGTACCGGGCGAAGTCCGAGGGCAAGGGCCGGGTGGTGCTCTACACCCCGGCCATGCGGGCCGAGTTGGAGCGCCGGGCCGAACTGGAGGAGCGGCTGCGCCTGGCGGTCAGGGACGGCACCTTCACCCTGTTCCACCAGCCCGTGGTGGACCTCGCCACCGGCGTGATCACGGCGGTCGAGGCGCAGGCCAGATGGCGATCGGCGCAGGGCCTGGTGCTCACCCCGGCGGAGTTCCTGCGCACCGCGGAACAGGGCGACGCCGCGACCCGCTTCGCCCGCTGGCTGCTCCAGGAGGCCGTCACCGCCGCCGCCGCCCGCCGCCGGTCGGCGGGCGCGCCGTGCGCCGTCCCGGTCGCCGTGCGGCTGAGCGCCGAGCGGCTGTGCGCGCCCGGGATCTACGAGACCATCGTCGGTGTGCTGCGGGAGACCGGCCTGCCCGCCGAACAGCTGGTGATCGAGCTGGCCAGGACCGCGCCGGACTGCGACGCGGACGAGATCGGCCGGCGGCTGGCCGCGCTGCGCCGCCACGGGGTGTCCACCTCGGTGGCCGGCTTCGGCACGGGTGCCGGCTCGCTGGGCGTGCTGGCCCGGCTCCCGTTCGACTCGCTCAAGCTGGACCGCAGCCTGGTCCAGGACCTCGCCGAGTCCACCCTCACCAGAGCGCTCGCCGGGCACGCGCTGCGGCTGGGCAGGGACCTCGGCCTGGTCACCGTGGCGGAGGGGGTGGACCAGCCGCGCCAGCTCGCGGTGCTCCAGGAACTGGGCTGCCGCCAGGGCCAGGGGCTGGCCTTCGCCCAGCCGCTGGACGAGCAGCGGCTGGGCCGGGCGCTGGCCCGCCGGGCGTATCCGCTGGCGAGGCAGGCGCGCTCGCTCTCGGCACGGCGCGGGTACCGGGCCATGGACACCCGCTCGGGCGGCCGTCCGGAGCCGGGCGGCGAGGGCGCCGGCCCCGCCGAGGGCTGTGAGGGGGTTTCCTCCGCCGGGGGCTGGGAGGGGGTGTCTCCGGAGGGCTGGGAGGGGGTTCCCCCCGCCGGGGGCTGGGAGGGGGTCTCCTCCGCCGGAAGTTGGGACGGGGCCTCCCCGACCGGAGGCTGGGGGAGGGTCCCCCCGATCGGGGGATGGGCTGGGGTCCCCTCCGCCGGGGGCTGGGATGGGGTCCCCCCGGCCGGAGGCCGGGGGAGGGTCGTACACCGGCACACCCCCCTGGACCTGCCCGAACGCCGTTCGGTGCCGAAGGCCTGCGGCGGTCCGAGCGGCGGTCCGCATAGCGAGACGGCCGTCCCACCCACTTGACACCCGGTACCGCCGAGGAGGAAGGTCGGTCCCATGCGCACCCGAATTCTCGTACTTGGCAGGCGCGTCGGCTGAGCGGACCCCGCTCGTGAGAGACCGACGCGCCACCCCTCGCATGCCCTTGGCACGAGGGGTTTTTTGTTGCACTGACACTGCTCGACCACCGCACGAACACTGGCTTCGATCACCCCGAATCGGGACGATTGAGGCAGAGCCGGAGAACGGCCCACCAGTACGGCAGCACCCTCCAACTGCCGGGGCCGAACGAACCCGAGAAGAGACAGGCAGATGACTGAGCACGCCGCATCCCCCCGCCGCGGGGACAACCCGGCCGCCCATGCTCCGGGACCGAGCACCATCGTCGAGACGATGACCGGCGCACAGTCGCTCATCCGCTCGCTGGAGGCCGTAGGCGCGGACACCGTCTTCGGCATCCCGGGCGGGGCCATCCTTCCCGCGTACGACCCGCTGATGGACTCCGTCAAGGTGCGCCACATCCTGGTCCGCCACGAGCAGGGCGCCGGGCACGCCGCCACCGGGTACGCGCAGGCCACCGGCAGGGTCGGGGTCTGCATGGCCACCTCGGGTCCGGGCGCCACCAACCTGGTCACCCCGATCGCCGACGCCTACATGGACTCCGTCCCGATCGTCGCGATCACCGGCCAGGTCTCCTCCAAGGCGATCGGCACCGATGCCTTCCAGGAGGCGGACATCTGCGGCATCACCATGCCGATCACCAAGCACAACTTCCTGGTCACCGACCCCGCCGAGATCCCCGAGGTGATCGCCGAGGCCTTCCACATCGCCTCCACCGGCCGCCCGGGCCCGGTCCTGGTCGACATCGCCAAGGACGCGCTGCAGGCCACCACCACCTTCCGCTGGCCGGTGGAGACCTCGCTGCCCGGCTACCGCCCGGTCACCAAGCCGCACGCCAAGCAGATCCGCGAGGCCGCCAAGCTGCTGGTGAACTCCAAGCGGCCGGTGCTCTACGTCGGCGGCGGCGTGCTCAAGGCGCAGGCCAGCGCCGAGCTGCGGATCCTCGCCGAGCTGACCGGCGCGCCGGTGGTCACCACGCTGATGGCGCTGGGCGTCTTCCCCGACAGCCACCCGCAGCACCTGGGCATGCCCGGGATGCACGGCAGCGTCCCCGCGGTCACCGCACTGCAGAAGGCCGACCTGCTGTTCACCCTGGGCGCCCGCTTCGACGACCGGGTCACCGGCAAGCTGGACAGCTTCGCCCCGTACGCCAAGGTCGTGCACGCCGACATCGACCCGGCCGAGATCGGCAAGAACCGCCCGGCCGACGTGCCGATCGTCGGTGACGCCCGCGAGGTGCTGGCCGACCTGATCGTCGCCGTCCAGGCCGAGTTCGACGCCGGGCACAAGGGCGACTACGCCGACTGGTGGGCCAGGCTCAACGAGTGGAAGAAGACCTACCCGCTGGGCTACGAGCCCGCACCGGCCGGTGAGCTCTCCCCGCAGCAGGTGATCGAGCGGATCGGCCGACTGGTCGGCCCGGACGCCATCTACGCCGCCGGGGTGGGCCAACACCAGATGTGGGCCTCGCAGTTCATCAACTACGAGAAGCCGGCCAGCTGGCTCAACTCCGGTGGCGCGGGCACCATGGGCTACGCCGTCCCGGCCGCCATGGGCGCCAAGGCCGGCCGGCCGGAGGTGCCGGTCTGGGCGATCGACGGCGACGGCTGCTTCCAGATGACCAATCAGGAACTGGTCACCTGCGCGCTGAACGACATCCCGATCAAGGTCGCGGTCATCAACAACGGCTCGCTGGGCATGGTCCGCCAGTGGCAGACCCTGTTCTACAACCAGCGCTACTCCAACACCGTGCTGCACGCGGGCCCGGGGCACGACGGCGTCGCGCCGCCGGCCCAGGGCACCCGGATCCCGGACTTCGTCCTGCTCGCCCAGGCGATGGGCTGCGTCGGTCTGCGCTGCGAGCGCCCCGAGGACCTGGACGCGGTGATCAAGCAGGCGATGGAGATCAACGACCGCCCGGTGGTCATCGACTTCATCGTCCACCAGGACGCCATGGTCTGGCCCATGGTCGCGGCAGGCACCAGCAACGACGAGATCCAGTTCGCCAAGGGCGTCCGCCCCGACTTCGGCGACGACCTCGACTGACGACCCGCCCGCCCCCCTGCCCGCCGTCGGGCCGGAGGGGCCCTCCCGCCCCCGGTGGATCCGGCCTCGCCGGAGCCCCTCTTGAGGACGATCCGATAGAGAGCCCATGACCGACATGTCCAAGCACACCCTCTCCGTCCTGGTCGAGAACAAGCCCGGCGTGCTCGCCCGCATCGCCAGCCTGTTCTCCCGTCGGGGTTTCAACATCGACTCCCTCGCCGTCGGCCCGACCGAGCACCCGGACATCTCCCGGATGACCATCGTGGTCAATGTCGAGGACCTCCCGCTGGAGCAGGTCACCAAGCAGCTGAACAAGCTGGTCAACGTGATAAAGATCGTCGAACTGGACCAGGCCCAGGCCGTCCAGCGGGAGCTGGTCCTGGTCAAGGTCCGCGCGGACGCCGAGACCCGCTCGCAGGTCGTCGAGATCGTGCAGCTGTTCCGGGCCAAGACCGTCGACGTCTCGCCGGACGCGGTGACCATCGAGGCCACCGGCAGTTCCGACAAACTGGAGGCGATGCTCAGGATGCTGGAGCCGTACGGCATCAAGGAGCTCGTGCAGTCCGGCCTGGTGGCGATCGGGCGCGGCGCCCGGTCGATCACCGACCGCTCGCTGCGCTCCCTCGACCGCAGCGCCTGAGAGACCTCGGGGTAGGACGGGCATCCGTCTCACCCCCTGAACCACCGCACCACACCCTCGCCGGTCGCAACTACGTTTAGGTTGGCGGAACCGGCAAAACCACCACGCAAGGAGATGTGCCAGAAGTGGCCGAGCTGTTCTACGAAGACGACGCCGACCTGTCCATCATCCAGGGCCGCAAGGTCGCGGTCATCGGCTACGGCAGCCAGGGCCACGCCCACGCGCTGTCCCTGCGGGACTCGGGCGCCGACGTCCGCGTCGGCCTGCTGGAGGGCTCCAAGTCCCGTGCCAAGGCCGAGGAGGCCGGCCTGCGCGTCACCACCCCGGGCGAGGCCGCGGCCGAGGCCGACGTCATCATGATCCTGGTGCCGGACCCGATCCAGGCCGACGTCTACAAGGAGGCCATCGAGCCGAACCTGAAGGCGGGCGACGCCCTGTTCTTCGGCCACGGCCTGAACATCCGCTTCGGCTTCATCAAGCCCCCGGCCGACGTCGACGTCTGCATGGTCGCCCCGAAGGGCCCGGGTCACCTGGTCCGCCGCCAGTACGAGGAGGGCCGCGGCGTCCCGTGCATCGTGGCCGTCGAGCAGGACGCCACCGGTGGCGCCTTCGACCTGGCCCTCTCGTACGCCAAGGGCATCGGCGGCACCCGGGCGGGTGTCATCAAGACCACCTTCACCGAGGAGACCGAGACCGACCTGTTCGGCGAGCAGGCCGTCCTCTGCGGTGGCACCGCCGCCCTGGTCAAGGCCGGTTTCGAGACCCTGGTCGAGGCCGGCTACCAGCCGGAGATCGCGTACTTCGAGTGCCTGCACGAGCTGAAGCTCATCGTCGACCTGATGTACGAGGGCGGCCTGGAGAAGATGCGCTGGTCGATCTCGGAGACCGCCGAGTGGGGCGACTACGTCACCGGCCCGCGCATCATCACCGACGCCACCAAGGCCGAGATGAAGAAGGTCCTCGCGGAGATCCAGGACGGCACCTTCGCCAACACCTGGATCGCCGAGTACAAGGCGGGTCTGCCGAAGTACAACGAGTACAAGAACGCCGACTCCCAGCACCTGCTGGAGACCACCGGCAAGAAGCTGCGCAAGCTGATGAGCTGGGTCGACGAGGAGGCGTGACCTCCCGCTGAGGCCGTCAACGGCCTTGTACAACAAGGCTGCTCCCGTCCGGGTGATTTCGCCGGACGGGAGCAGCCCCCCGGCCAGCCCGTCGATACACTTCCGAGTGCGCGTCAGGCCCACAGCGTCGTGCGTCTACCTACGCGGCATGCCACCCTCCCCCTGCCCGTCACGCCACCTCCGTGGGCAGTGGGAACCGGACAGCCATAAGGACAACTGTCGTGAGCAAATCTGTCGTACTGATCGCCGAAGAGCTGTCGCCCGCCACCGTCGACGCGCTCGGACCCGACTTCGAGATCCGCCACTGCAACGGCGGGGACCGCGGTGAACTGCTGGCCGCCATCGCGGACGTGGACGCCGTCCTGATCCGCAGCGCCACCAAGGTGGACGCCGAGGCGCTGGCCGTCGCCAAGCGGCTCAAGGTCGTCGCCCGGGCCGGCGTGGGCCTGGACAACGTGGACGTCTCCGCCGCCACCAAGGCCGGTGTGATGGTCGTCAACGCGCCGACCTCCAACATCGTCACCGCCGCCGAACTCGCCTGCGGCCTGCTGATCTCGGTCGCCCGCAACATCGCGCCGGCCAACGCCGCGCTGAAGGCGGGCGAGTGGAAGCGCAACAAGTACACCGGCGTCGAGCTCTCCGAGAAGGTGCTCGGCGTGGTCGGCCTCGGCCGGATCGGTGTGCTGGTCGCCCAGCGGATGTCCGCGTTCGGTATGAAGATCGTCGCTTACGACCCCTACATCCAGGCCGCCCGCGCCGCCCAGATGGGCGTCAAGCTGGTCACTCTCGAAGAGCTGCTCCAGGCCTCGGACTTCATCACGGTCCACCTGCCCAAGACCCCGGAGACCATCGGCCTGATCGGCGACGAGGCGCTGCACAAGGTCAAGCCGACCGTGCGCATCGTCAACGCCGCGCGCGGCGGCATCGTGGACGAGGACGCGCTGGTCAGCGCGCTCAAGGAGGGCCGGGTGGCCGGGGCCGGCCTGGACGTCTACGCCCAGGAGCCGTGCACCGACTCCCCGCTGTTCGCCTTCGACAACGTGGTCGCCACCCCGCACCTGGGCGCCTCCACCGACGAGGCGCAGGAGAAGGCCGGTATCGCGGTCGCCAGGTCGGTCCGCCTGGCGCTGGCCGGCGAGCTGGTGCCGGACGCGGTCAACGTCCAGGGCGGCGTGATCGCCGAGGACGTCCGCCCGGGGCTGCCGCTGGCCGAGAAGCTGGGCCGGATCTTCACCGCCCTGGCCGGCGAGGTGGCCGTCCGCCTCGACGTCGAGGTGCGTGGCGAGATCACCCAGCACGACGTCAAGGTGCTCGAACTCTCCGCGCTGAAGGGCGTGTTCGAGGACGTGGTGGCCGAGACGGTGTCCTACGTCAACGCCCCGCTGTTCGCCCAGGAGCGCGGCGTGGAGGTCCGGCTGACCACCTCCAGCGAGAGCCCCGAGCACCGCAACGTGATCACCGTGCGCGGCACCCTCTCCGACGGCAGCGAGACCGCCATCTCCGGCACCCTCTCCGGCCCGAAGCAGACCCAGAAGATCGTCGGTGTGGACTCCTTCGAGGTGGACGTCGCGCTCACCGACCACATGGCCTTCTTCAAGTACGAGGACCGCCCCGGCGTGGTCGGCACCCTCGGCAGGATCCTCGGCGACGCCGGCATCAACATCGCCGGTATGCAGGTCGCCCGGGACAACGGCCTTGCGCTGGCCTCGATCACCGTGGACACCGAGGTGTCCCAGGAGGTGCTCGCCGAGATCTCCAGCGCGATCGGCGCCCGGTTCGCGCGCGCGGTCAACCTCGGCTGACCCCGGTAGGCCGGCCGCTTTTCGACAGCCCTTCTCCGCTGTTGTGCTGATTGTGCAACAGGAACGGGGAAGGGCTGTCGGCTGCTCGGCCCGGGCCTCTACAGTCATGTCGAACGATGGCACGACCAAAAGGGGAATCCCAGATGAGCGACGGTTTCGGCGGCCTGCTCGGCATCGCCCAGCAGCTGCTCGGCGGCGCGCAGCAGCAGGGCCACGGGGAGCGGCACGACGACTTCCTGCAGGGCCTGAGCCAGCGCCTGCTGGACGGTCACGAGCCGGTACAGAACGGTGTGACCTACGAGATCGACGAGAAGTTCTTCTCGCCCACCCACGACTTCTGGATCAAGCGCAACGGTGAGCGCGTCTTCCAGGTCGACGAGAAGATGTTCAGCTTCAGCGGTGCCATCGCCCTGCAGGACGTGAACGGCAACGAGCTGTACCGGATCTCCGAGAAGATCATGACGCTCCGCGACATCCGCTACATCCACCGTGGTGAGCAGCGGATCGCGACCGTGAAGAAGGCCCTGTTCTCGCCGCTGGTCTACAAGTTCACCGTGACCTTCGAGAACGGCGCCGAGCTGCACGTCACCGGCAACATCACCGACCACCAGTACGCCATCACCTACGGCCAGCAGGAGGTCGCGCACATCGACCGCAAGTGGTCGCTGCTGAGCGAGCACTACGGCGTCACCGTGGTTCCGGGTCAGGACGACGCGCTGCTCCTGACCATCGCGGCCTGCGCCGAGGCCATGGTGCTGGACGACTGATCCGCTGTCGGTGAAAGGCCCGGACCGCTTCGGTCCGGGCCTTTCGCGCTGTCCCGGGTGAATGCCGTCTCAGATACTAGGAAATCCAACTATTCGTGCAGACAGCGACTGCCGGGCGTCGTACTTTGGAAGAGCCGCACGGTGAGCCGCCCTCGACAAGCGGGGAGCGCCGGCCCGTGCATGCGGTACGCGTACCGGCGGGTGACCCCTGTCCGGCGTGCCCGCCCGTCGTCCGCCACCACCCTGTCAAGGGCGAGCTGCGCGCGGCACTCACTCCTTACCTCTGAGTCTCCCTGCACCCTCGGCGCGCCTCGGCGCGCGCCCCGCACCAAGGAGCCCGGCATGCCCCCCACCGCAGACCGCCACCCCGCCCCGACCGCTCCCGTCCGCACCCCGCGCCGCCGGCGCCGCCTGGTGCCCGATCCCCATGCGGCCGCCGCGCTCCAGCGCTCGCTGGACCGCCGGGACAACGGCGGTGCCACCGGCCACGTCGGATGAATCATCCGATTGGCCCGAGAGACTGACGATGCATCACTCACAGGAGTGCACTCCCTCCCCGAAGGAGGGGCTCCGCTCGCCCGCACCGGCGCGATGATCGTAATTTGAGCCCTTCCGGAGGGGTGATCGACGTCCGCGCGGCGCGGGCGGCAGCGAGATCTGTCCGCCCCTGCCGGGGAAGGACGGCTCAGTGCACACCCCACCGGCTCCCCGCCCGATCCCTACCGGCCCGATCCCCACTGGTTCGATCCCTGGCCCGATCCCCGCTGGCCCGATCCCCGCTGGCCCGATCCCCACAGGCCCAAGACGCCGGCCCAGCGGGCCGACCAGGCTGGGGCTCGCCCTCGCCATGCTGGCGGGCTGTGCCTCGCTCACCTGCGCGCCGCCCGGCGTGGCGGCCGGTCCGGGACCGCTGCCGGTCCGGTCCGGGCCGCAGCGGGTGCTGCTGGAGCTGGACACCGAACCCGTCGCCCCCGTCTGGCGCAGGGCCGCCGACGGCGCCCGCCGGGCCAGGCGCTCACCGGAGGAGGTCCGCCGGGCCGCCGCCGAAGCCGGGGCCGGGCAGCGCCGCCAAGCCGACCGGGCACTGGACCGGCTGGGCGGCGAGGTCCGCCGCGCCGCCCCCGGAGCCCGCGAGCTGTACCGCACGCACACCCTGCTCACCGGCATCGCGGTGGCCGCGCCGCCCGCCCGGCTGGCCGCGCTGCGGCGGCTGCCCGGGGTGCGGGCGGTGCATCCGATCACCCTCAAGCACCGCTCCAACGGGTACTCGGTCCCGCTCACCGGCGCCCCCGCCCTCTGGTCGGGCACCGCCGGGCTGCCGGGCAACACCGGCGAGGGGGTCAGGGTCGGCGTCATCGACTCCGGTATCGACTACACCCACGCGGACTTCGGCGGACCCGGCACCGAAGCGGCGTTCCGCTCGGCATCCGGTGCCAGGACCGCCCCCGCCGGGCTCTTCCCCAGCGCCAAGGTGGTCGGCGGCAAGGACCTGGTCGGCGACGACTACGACCCCGACCCCCAGGCCGAGCACCCGCAGCCGGTGCCGCACCCCGGCGACAACCCGCTCGACTGCGCCGCCAACGGCCACGGCACCCATGTCGCGGGCACCGTCGCCGGCCTCGGCGTCACCACCGCCGGCCGCACCTACACCGGCCCCTACCGCCCGGGCCTCGACCCGGCCGCCTTCAAGGTCGCCCCCGGCGCCGCCCCCGGCGCCAAGCTGTACGCGATCCGGGTCTTCGGCTGCCACGGCTCCACCGACCAGCTCGGCCAGGCCCTCGACCTGGCCGCCGACCCCGACGGCGACGGCGATCTGGCGGACCGGCTGGACGTGGTCAACCTCTCCCTCGGCGGCCGCTTCGGCGGAGCGGACGACGCGGACGCGATCGCCGTGGACCGGCTGTCCGAGCTCGGCACGGTGGTGGCCGCCGCGATCGGCAACGACGGCGACGTGTACGGCATCGGCGGCAGCCCCGGCACCGCCGCGCGCGCCATCGGGGTGGCCGCCTCGGTCGGTCCGCACACCGACGCGGACGGGATCCGGGTGCTCGCCCCCCAGTCCCTGGCCGGACTGGTCCCGGCGCACTGGAGCGCCAGGTACCCCGGCTGGTCCACCGAGGAGGTCGGGGGCCGACTCGCCCTGCCCGCGGACCAGGCGGACGGCTGCACGCCGTTCGACGCGGCCGACACCGAGCGGCTGCGCGGCAGGGTCGCCGTACTGTCCTGGCGGACCAGCGGGGCCGACCGGGCCTGCGGCTCCACGGTGCGGGCGGACCACGCGGCACAGGCCGGGGCGGTGGGCGCGCTGTTCGCGGCCGACGGCGACGACCTCGGCGAACTCTCCGGTGACGACCGGATCCCGGTGGCGATCGTCGGGAAGGCGGACGGCGAACGGCTGACCAGGGCCGCGGCCGCCGGCGAGGTGCGGGTCCAACTGGCCGGCAGGGGAAACCCGCTGCACGGCGCGGTGAGCCAGGACCAGCCGCAGCGCACCGACACCCTCGCCTCCTTCAGCTCGCGCGGCATCGGCGTCCCGGGCCTGGTGAAGCCGGACCTCGCGGCGCCCGGGGAGACCATCTGGTCGGCCAGGGCGGGCAGTGGCAGCGGCGGTGCGCGCGAGGACGGCACCTCGATGGCCACCCCGCACATCGCCGGACTCGCCGCCCTGGTCCGCGCCGCCCACCCCGACTGGACGGCGGCCGAGGTCAAGGCGGCCCTGATGAACACCGCGGCCGACACCTTCCCCGGCGACAACCGCTCCGGACCGGTCTACGGGCCCGAGCGGGCCGGCGCCGGCCGGGTCCAGGTGGACCGGGCCGTCCGGACACCCGCCGTGGCGTACGCGGCGGGCGAGGGGGCGGTGGACGGCGCGGTCGGCGTCTCCTTCGGCCCGGTACCGGTCACCGGCCCGACCTCGCTGCGACGGGAGGTGGAGATCCGCAACTTCTCGTCCCGGCCGGTCGGTTACGCCACCGGTTACCAGTCGTCCACCGAAGTCCCCGGCGCGGCCTTCGAAGTGACGCCTGGTCACATCGACGTCCCCGCGGGGGGAAGGGCCAGGGTCACCGTCACACTGAGCGTCCCCGGGCGGCTGGGCCGCTCGCCCGACCCGACCATCGACCTCATCCAGGCGGGCCGGGCCCGCAGCTGGCGGGCCGAGCTCTCCGGGCGGCTGCTGCTCACCCCCGCCGACGCGGGGCTGCCGGCTCTGCGGGTGCCGCTGTTCGCCGCGCCGCGTCCGGCCTCCGGGCTCCTGGCCGGGGCCCAGGTGCGCTTCTCGCGGTCCAGCACCGTGCTCGCCCTGAACGGCACCGCCGCTCCCGCCGAGGGCGGCGGCCTGGTCAGCGCCTTCGCCCTCGGCGGGGAGGGCGCACGCCGGCCGGACTGCGCGGTGGGCGCCCCGGACGGCCCGCACCAGGTCGGGCGGGCACCGGATGTCGAGGACACCGACCGGTGCGCCGCCTCGGACGGGGACCGCGCCGCCGACCTGCGCTACGCCGGGGCGGCCACCGACGCCCCGGCGCTCGGCGGCGGGGGTCTAGAACACGGCATGCTCTACCTGGCCGCGGCCTTCTGGGCCCCGGCGGCCACCCCGGTGGGCGACTTCGCGGTCCGGGCCTCGCTGGACACCGACGGGGACGGCGTCACCGACGCGGTCGTGGTCGCCGACCGGCTGCCCGACAGTGACGTCCTGGTGGCCCGCACCCTGGACGCCAGGAGCGGCAAGGAGCTGGACGTCCAGCCGCTGAACGCCCGCTGGGGCGACACCGACACCGGACTGCTGGACAGCGCCGCCGTGGTGCTGCCGGTCCGGCTGGACAGGCTGCCCGGGCTGAAGCCGGACGCCACCGGCATCCGCTACGGACTGTGGACGGGCGTCACCGACGGCCCTCTGCCCAGCGCGCTGGACGCCGTCTCCTCGATCGGGATGGACGGCGAGAAACCCACCCTGGCCATCGACGTCCTGCACCCGGCGCTGGACGTCCGCAGCGGACCCGGCGGTCCGGCCGCGGTCCTGGCCCCGGAGCAGCCGGGCGGAGTGCTGGAGCTGCGCCGCGCGGCGGGCGACCGCTCCAGGCTGCTACTTCTCCACCACCTCAACCCGGACGGCGGCCGCGTCCAGCTGGTCGACCCCGACTGAGCCGTGCTGACCGGCCGGGGCGGGCGTCCCGGCCCGGCCGGTCAGCACGATCTTCGACAGCACGAAGGTGACCGGGATCGCGACCAGCGCGGCCACCAGCGGGGCGATCCTGCTGTCCAGCCGCACCCACTGGACCAGGGCGACCACGCCGAAGCTCTGCACCAGGTAGTTGGTGATGTTGGGCAGCGGGAAGAGCAGGAACTTCTTCCAGGTCGGCCTGGTCCGGTAGGTGAAGTAGGTGTGCAGGAAGAACGAGCCGACCATGCTGAGCAGGAAGGCTATGGTGAACGCCGCGAAGTACGGCAGGAACGGGTGCAGCGCCAGGTAGACGAGGTAGAAGGTCGCGGTGTTGGCGACGCCGACCAGCCCGAACCTGACGATCTGCCAGAGCTGCGGCTTCACCGCTCTTCCTCCCCGGGGCCCCGGTAGCCCTCGGTCCTGAAGGTCGCGCGCGGCGTGTTGCTCTCCTTCACCAGGAAGTGCGGGCGGCGCTTGGTCTCGTAGTAGATCCGCCCGATGTACTCGCCGATCAGGCCGAGCATCACCATCTGCAGACCGCCGAGAGCGACTATCGCGACGATCAGGGTGACGTAACCGGGGGAGTCGATGCCGTCCACCATGGCCACGCCGGTGACCCACGCCGCGTAGAGGGCGGCCAGGCCGACCAGGGCCAGGCCGAGGTAGATGGCGATCCGCAGCGGGCGGTTGTTGAAGGAGATCAGGCCGTCCATGCCGTAGTTCAGCAGGGCGCCGAACCGCCACTTGGTCTCGCCGGCCTCGCGGGCGACGTTCTTGTAGTCGAAGGTGACGGTGTCGAAGCCGATCCAGGAGAACAGGCCCTTGGAGAAGCGGTTGTACTCCGGCAGCGAGAGCAGCGCGTCCACGGCCTTGCGGGAGAGCAGCCGGAAGTCGCCGACGCCGTCCTCGATCTCGACGTCCACCCACTTGTTGATCAGCTGGTAGTAGAGCCGGCTGACCGCGCTGCGCACCGCCTTGTCGCCCTCGCGGGTGCGGCGGGCGATCACCTGGTCGTGGCCCCGGTCGTACAGCTCCAGCATCCGCTCGATCAGTTCCGGGGGGTGCTGGAGATCGGCGTCCATCAGCACCACGGCGTCGCCGGTGGCCTCCCGGAGGCCGGCCAGCATGCCGGCCTCCTTGCCGAAGTTGCGGCTGAAGGACACGTACCTGGTGGAGCCCGGATGCTCGGCGGCGAGCTTGCGCAGGTGCTCCAGGGTGCCGTCGCGGCTGCCGTCGTCCACGTAGCAGAGCTCGTAGTCGACCGGCAGTTCGTCCAGGTTGGCGCGGATCGACTTGTCGAAGAGTTCGATCACGTCTTCTTCGTTGTAACAGGGGACAACGACCGACAGTCGCACGGGCTCACCTCCGGTAGTGGGCACTCAGGGCGGCTGGTCGCACGGCCACATTTGTCCCGATAATCACGTCGATGGTACCGGGGCGGCCGGTCCGTCCGTCCGGCCCTTGCGCCGCAGCCTAGCGGCGAGCGGCACTGCGACGAGGAGCACCATGCCGACTCCGCCGGCCGCGAGTCCCGGGGCGAGACCGGGCGTGTGGTAGCTGCAGGACAGACGCGAGGCGCCGCTGCCGAGCGGTACCCCGATCATCCCGAGCACGGACCGCACGGGGCGCTCGGCACCGCCGTCCACCGAGCACTGCCAGCCGGTGACGGCGGGGAGCGCGACCAGGGCGGTGCCGCTCGACCCGGCGGGCAGCTCGGCGCTCAGGGTGTGCCCGCCGGAGCTGACGTGGGTGGCGCCCTTGAGAGCGGTGAGCGCCCGGTCGAGCGCGGCCTGGCTGAAGCAGCCGACCGGCTGGGCCGGGACCTGGGCCGCGGCCGAGGCGCGCAGCTGCACCTGGACCCTGCCGTCGGCGCCGACCGTGCCGAGCGACCTGATCGGCATGGCGGTCATCGGCTGCTTGCCGTAGCTCTCGTACTTGGCGCCCATGCCCATCACCGTGCCGCCGAACCACGGCGCGTAGAGGAACGCGCTGCTGCCGGGGGTGCAGCTGCCGGTGAAGGTGGTCCACACACTGCCCCGCGGCGTGGCCGGGACGGACCAGCCGCTGGTGCCGTGCGGGGTCGGCCTGGGCCCGGCGGTCCAGGCCAGCTGCGGGACCTCGTACACCTTGGCGCCGAGCAGGGACTCCTGGCGGGACCAGACCGAGGTGGTGTCCGGCCTGATCGAGGGGTGCACGGTGACCAGCGGCGCCGCGGTGGCCCGCTTGGCGGTGAAGCCGTTCGGGGCCGAGCTGCTGTCCAGGTAGGTGGTCACGCCGAACAGCGCCCGCCCGACCGGGTCGGCCGGGCTGAGGGTGTGCCGGCCCTGGATGAACCAGCCCGCGCCCAGGTCGTGCAGCAGGTCGGCGGTGACCGCCGGCAGGTAGCTGCTGTAGTACGAGCCGCCCTCGCCGGCCAGCAGCATCGGGTCGTTGGAGGCGAACTCGTGCGGACCCGGGTCGGTGCGGGTGGCGGGCCAGTCGTCGTGCTGCTTGAGCACCCGGTACGCTGCCAGGCTCGGCCCGCTGACGGTGGGCCGGGGGAAGAAGAACGGCAGCTTGTCGCGGATCACCGTGGCCGAGTAGGTGGACAGGGTGGTCCCGGCCAGTACGGCGCAGCCGAGCACCACGACGGCGAGCCGCTCGGTCCGGCGGTCGCCGTGCCGGCGCTCCAGCACCCAGAGCGTGGCGAAGGTGAGCGCGCCGCCCGCGAGGACCAGCGCCCAGGTCATGGCGTAGACCGAGCTGCGGCCGTGCCCGACCAGGAGGACCAGCGCGACCAGGGCGGCGCCGCCGGTCAGCGCGAACGGGTCGGGGCAGCGGGAGAGCGAGACCCAGGCGGCCATCGTCAGCATGCCGCTGAGCACGAAGGCGGCCCGGTAGGGGCTGCCGTTGGGGATCGCCAGGCCGTGCCAGAGCAGGATGGTCGGCTCCCAGACGAAGCTGAGCGCGACCAGCAGCAGCAGCGCGTACCAGGCCACCCGTTCGCGCACGGCCAGCCGGCGGTTGAACGGCAGCGAGGCGACCAGCAGCAGACCGAGCATCCCGATGAAGAGGTTCGGCGCACTGACCGCGGAGCGGCCGCCGGGCAGCAGCTGGGCCAGGTAGTCGGTGAGGGCGGGCGGGCCGTCGTAGGTGGCCGGCGGCGCGGGCTGGGAGGCCTTGCTGGCCTTGAGGCCGACGAACATCACCGGCGCGGTCAGCAGCACCCCGACCACGACCATGCCGGCCGCCCGGCCGAGCACCAGCAGCCGGGCCCGGACCGGCCGGTCGCCGGCCAGCACCACCCGGACCAGCAGCACCAGACCGGCGCCGACGGTGGCCATCGCACCGGTGTAGAAGTTCCCGGCCCAGGCGACCGCCACGAAGAGCGTGCCGAGCACCCAGCGGCGGCCCTGCAGACACCAGTCGCAGGCGATGCCCACCAGCGGCAGCGAGACCAGGCCCCACATCCACATCGGGTCGGCGGCGCCGTCGTTGACCACCCAGGCGCAGACCCCGTACCCGGTGCCGAGCAGCGCGCGCAGCCAGGGCGAGCCGGGGTGCAGCCGGCCCAGGAAGTACGTCATCACGGCCGCGCCGAGGCCGATGCTGAGCAGGGTCACCAGGAAGACCGGGAAGTTCACCGCGGCACGCGGGAACAGCCCGGTCAGCCAGGAGAACGGATTCATCAGGTAGGTGAAGAAGTCCGCCAGGAACGGCGCGCCGTAGCCGCTGTTCCAGTTGAAGACCAGGTCACCGGTGGTGTTCCCGTGCTGGAGGTCCCACAGGTGGGCGTGGAACGGCACGAACTGGTTGCCGAGGTCGTTCACCGCCCGCGAGCGGGCACCGAACGGGTACGTGCCGCGCAGCGCCAGCGCCAGGCAGTAGGCGCCCATCGAGAGTGCGGCCGCCAGCACGGCCGCGCCGAGCTCCGGACTTCTCAGGCGTCGGGTGACGGCGGTGGTCCGGCTCACGGTGTGGGGCTCCCTGGTACGGCTCGGCTTGAACTGGTCGAGCATAAGACCGACCGGCGATAGGGCCCGCGGCGTCGCGTGCCGATAGCTTTCGCCTGAACGCACATCCCTCGTCGCGCGCAGCGCCGCTGCGCTCTCTTCCCCCAGCCTGACGGCCGGGGGGACCCCCGCACGATGCACGCCCAGACTCGGCTCTCGCCCCGCTCCTTCATCCACGCTCCCTATCGCCGGTCGGTCCAAGCGGGCTGACATCACGGAAACCGGTCGCCTCAGCGGGCCGTGGTCCACGGCCCGAACGGCTGGTCCGCAGCCGGGCGCCGGGTGGTGTAGAGCTGTCCGTCGCAGCCCATCGCGACGGCGACCGGCAGGCCCTCCCGGTCGGTGGCGAGCGAGGGGGTGCCGGCCAGCAGCGGTCCGGAGTGCAGCCACTCCTGACCCTGGGAGTGCAGCCAGTCCTGGTTCGGGGAGAGGGCGACGCGGCCCTTGCCGTCCCGGATCGCGAGCGCTTCCGCGGCGGCCGCGACCCGGCCGAAACCGCCCGGCGGGGTGGTTTCGGAGACGACCTTCCAAGTACCTGCCGTACCCGCGGCATCTGCCGCACCCGCCGCACCCATGTGCCCCGTCCCGGGCTGGAGCTCGGCGGTCAGCACCCTGGCCGACCTGGGCTCGCGGAAGTGCAGCCGCAGCCGGCCCTCGCCGCCGAGCACGGCGGTGATCGGACCGCCCGGCACCGGCAGACCGGTCGGCGCGGCCGGGCGCAGCGGCCCGCCCGGGGTGTCGCTCATCCAGTGCGCGACTCCCTTGCCGGGTGCGAAGACATGGGTGCGGCCGTCGGCGTCGAGCACCGCGCCGAGACCGTCCCTGACCTGCGGGCCGACCCCGTTCGGCAGCGGCAGCACGTTCCAGCCGCCGTCCAGGGTGCGCACGGCGAGGGTGCCCGTGAAGGAGCGGGCGAAGACCTGCACGCTGCCGTCCGGACGGGCCAGGGCGCACGGGTAGCCGAACTCCATCGACTTCACCGCGTCGTCGCCGTCCGGCGCGCCCAGGCTCTGCCAGTCGCCGAAGGCCGGCGGCTCGCCCGGGCCGCCCGGGGTCTGCACACAGGTGACGATCTCCCGCCGGTGGTCCTGCAGGGTGTACCCGAGCACCGTGCGGACGCCGAACAGCCGTAGCAGCCCGTCGGCGTGGCGGACCACCTGCAGCTGGCCCTCCATGCCGTCGCCCGCGATCCGCCGGGGGCCCTGCCAGCCCTTGGCGTCCTCGTACCAGTACGCGGCCGTTCCGTTGAGCAGGGTGAAGGCCGCCAGGGTGCCGGCGGCGGTCTGCTGGAGCCACTGGCCGCTGCCCGCCGCGCGGTAACGGGTGCTCTGCGCCCAGCCGTTGCGCAGCGCGCCCTTGCCGACCTTGCGGTCGCCGCAGCCGGCCGGGTCGCCGCAGTCGCGGTTGTCCGCCCAGCCGTAGGTGTCGATCAGCCGCGCCTTGCGCTGCACGGTCGGCTGGTCGAGGTTGGCCGGCAGCTCGGCGTTGACGTAGCCGAGGTAGCTCTCCACCGTCGCGGTCCTGGCCTTGCCGTCGCCCCAGTGCCTGGCCAGCGCCGCCTGGGTGAAGTAGGCCGAGTAGGTGTGGTCCTGGTGGTCGAGGTAGAGCAGGCCCTGCGGCCTGGGCGGCGCCTTGAGGGCGTGGTCCGGGTTGGGGTCCAGCATCCGGACCACGGTGGGGCGGAAGTGGTCGAGGATGTTCACCAGGGTGTCTATCAGCTGGTCCCGGGTGTAGGTCGCGTGCGCGGGCAGGCCGCTGCGCACCGGCGGCAGGGTGGATATCTGCTGCTCCTGGCCCAGCCACAGGCCGCGCAGGCTGTCCTTCCTGGGGGTGCTGACCGCGCGGGCCTCGACCAGCGCCGGGAATATCAGCTGCACGTGGGGGGCGGCCCTGAGGGTGTGCTGCTCGACCGAGAACCCGTTGTGGTAGCTGACCAGCTTCACGTCCCACGGGCTGTTCTCGTCGCCGGTGGCCATCACCGCGTACGAGGCGGCGAGTCCGTTGATCCGCGCCCTGGTGTAGTCGGGCCGGTCGGCGGGGACGCGTCTGTGGCCGGCGTCGCTGTGCAGGACGTTCCGGCCGTCCGACTCCCCGTCGGTGAGGCAGACCGTGACGCAGGAAGCGCCGGTGGCGATGGCCTGGTCCAGGTCGGGGTTCATGAAGTAGAGGTTGTCGTCCGGGTGGGCGATCACATGGACGAAGGACATCCGCTCCGAGTTGCCCGCGATGCCGCTGGCCTGGATGGTCTCCGGCGGTGCCTTGGTGCTGTGGGACTCAGGTGGCGCTGAGCGAGTCGCCTCCCACAGTCCGTAGCCGGCTGCGGGCAGTGCCACCATCCCGCCGGTCAGCCATAGTGCGCGGCGCCGGCTGATGGGATTGACCATCGATGTTCCCCCGTGAAGAACCCATGAACTCTGGATGGATATTACCGGTTACGCCCGCTTCGTTCGAAGCTGCGTACCTCCGTCCTCGCGACACGCAAGTCCGGATCGTGGACAGAATGTGTCACGACCTGGGACGCGGAGTATGGTCCCTGCCATGTCTCGCAGCCTTCGTCTCGCAGTGATCCCCGGTGACGGCATCGGCCAGGAAGTGGTCGCCGAGGGCCGTAAGGTGCTCGCCGCCGCCCTTCCCGCCGACGTCAAGGTGGAGACCACCGAGTACGACCTCGGTTCCCGGCTCTACCACCGAACCGGTGAGACCCTGCCGGACAGCGTGCTGACCGAGCTGGGGGCGCACGACGCCATTCTGCTCGGCGCCATCGGCGACCCGTCGGTCCCCTCCGGTGTGCTGGAGCGCGGTCTGCTGCTCAAGCTGCGGTTCGCCTTCGACCACCACATCAACCTGCGTCCGGCCAAGCTCTTCCCGGGCGTCACCGGTCCGCTGGCGGGGCGGCCGGAGATCGACTTCGTGGTCGTCCGCGAGGGTACCGAGGGGCCCTACGCCGGCAACGGCGGCACCCTGCGGACCGGCACCGAGCACGAGATCGCCACCGAGGTCAGCCTCAACACCGCCTTCGGCATCGAGCGGGTCGTCCGCGACGCGTACCGCCGCGCGGCCGCCCGTCCGCGCCGGAAGCTCACCCTGGTCCACAAGAACAACGTCCTGGTGCACGCCGGCCGCCTGTGGACCCGGATCTTCGAGCAGGTCGGCCGGGAGTTCCCCGAGGTCACCACCGACTACCTGCACGTCGACGCGGCGACGATCTTCCTCGTCACCCAGCCCGAGCGCTTCGACGTCATCGTCACCGACAACCTGTTCGGCGACATCCTCACCGACCTGGCCGCGGCGGTCACCGGTGGCATCGGCCTGGCCGCCAGCGGAAACATCAACCCCGGCGGTGAGTTCCCGTCGATGTTCGAGCCGGTCCACGGCTCGGCGCCGGACATCGCGGGCCAGGGCAAGGCCGACCCGACCGCCACCGTGCTGTCCGTCGCCATGCTGCTGGAGCACCTCGGCTTCACCGCCGAGGCGGCGAAGGTCGAGGCCGCCGTCGCGGCCGACCTCGCGGAGCGCACGGGTGCCAGGAGCACCTCCCGGATCGGCGACGCGCTCGCCGGGCGAGTATCCGGCTGACGGGCCGGAACCGACAGCGAGTTCCGGCCATCGGGCCGGTCTTACTATCGGAGCAGTCTGTGGCTGTTCGGCACGGCCCCCTGGATGCGAGTATCGACAGTGGGCCGTGCCGTCGCGTGTTCGAACACCGGTGGCGGGGCCCGGACCAACCCCACGGTGAAGGACAGACAGACATGAGTACGCCCACCCAGGCGCCCATCACGTTCGAGCTCAAGCCCTCCGCGCACCCGCTGTCCGAGGCGGAGCGGCAGGCCCGGCTGGTCAACCCCGGTTTCGGCCGAGTCTTCACCGACCACATGGTCACCATCCGCTGGACCGAGGGCCGCGGTTGGCACGACGCCCAGCTGACGCCGTACGCGCCGCTGGAGATCGACCCGGCCAACATGACCCTGCACTACGGTCAGGCGATCTTCGAGGGCCTCAAGGCCTACCGTCAGGCCGACGGTTCCATCGCGACCTTCCGGCCGACCGCCAACGCCGAGCGCTTCCAGGCGTCCGCCCGTCGCCTGGCCATGCCCGAGCTGCCGGTCGAGACCTTCATCGAGGCGGTCGAGCTGCTGGTCCAGCAGGACCAGGGGTGGGTGCCGAACGAGCCGGAGCAGAGCCTCTACCTGCGTCCGTTCATGTTCGCGACCGAGGTCGGGCTCGGCGTCCGCCCGGCCGGCGAGTACCTCTTCATGATCATCGCCTCCCCGGCCGGAGCCTACTTCCCCGGTGGCGTCAAGCCGGTCTCGGTCTGGCTCTCCGAGGAGTACGTGCGCGCCGCGCCCGGCGGCACCGGCGCGGCCAAGTGCGCCGGCAACTACGCCGCCTCGCTGGTCGCCCAGGCCCAGGCCGCCGAGAAGGGCTGCGACCAGGTCGTCTGGCTCGACGCCGCCGAGCACCGGTGGATCGAGGAGATGGGCGGCATGAACCTGTACTTCGTCTTCGGCGAGGGCAAGGACGCGAAGATCGTCACCCCCGAGCTCTCCGGCGCGCTGCTGCCCGGCATCACCCGCGACTCGCTGCTGGCGCTGGCCGCCGACCTCGGCTACGCCGTCGAGGAGCGGAAGATCTCCACCGAGGAGTGGAAGCAGGGCAACGCCGACGGCACCCTCACCGAGGTCTTCGCCTGCGGCACCGCCGCCGTCATCACCCCGGTCGGCTCGGTCAAGTCCGCCCGAGCCGACTGGACCGTCGGCAAGGGCGAGCCCGGCCCGGTCACCATGGAGCTGCGCCGCAACCTGCTCGCCGTCCAGGGCGGCCAGGCGCCGGACGCCCACGGCTGGCTGCACAAGATCGTCTGAGCCGTGGCCGGGCGCCCCGCCCCGGCGGGGCGCCCGGTAGGGGTAACCTCGAACCGCTCCGCTCGCTGAGCGGTAGCGATGGAAGGAGGGGTTGTGACCGCGCTGCCTCACGAGTTCGCCGAGTCCTGGCTGGGCCAGGACGACGACCTCCTCGAAGCCTTCCTGGCCCTGGACACTCCCGAGGGGTTCAAGGCCGAGCTCATCGAGGGGGAGATCATCGTGACCCCACCGCCCGACGGTGACCACGAGACCGTGATCGGCCGGATCGCCCGGCAGGTGTTCCGCCGGTGCCCGACGGACCTTGACTTCGCTCCCGGCAAGGGGCTCATCGTGCCGGGCGGCCGGTACATCCCCGACGGCACCTTCACGGACCGCGGCGCGATGCTGGGCCGCGAGTCCTGGTCCAAACCGGACGGCGTGCTGATGGTCCTGGAGGTCACCTCCAACCGCCCGGTCAAGGACCGCGAAGCCAAGCGCAAGGGTTACGCCGCTGCTGGAATCCCGTTCTACCTGCTAGTGGACCGTCAGAAGAACCGGATCATCCTGCACGGTGATCCGCAGGGCGGCGACTACGAGTCCGTCGCCGACGTCGGGGTCGGCGAGCCGTTGCCGTTGCCCGAGCCCTTCGGCTTCGAGCTGGACACGGCCGACCTGGTCGAGTAGGTGATCCGATCCCGCATCGCGAGACGCGCAGGTCGGATTCCGGAAGGTGTGCAAGACTCCGGGGGTGTCCTCGCTTTCGCTGATTATTAGCGGCAGGCGCGCCGGTCCGCAGTGACCGCCCTCCGGCTACCCCCGGTATGGAGCGATCACCGTCGTCCAGACCCGCGCGCAGACCTCTCGCACCCGCGAGGGGTCTTTTTGTTTACCCCCGGACCGGCCGGAGCCCCCACAAGGGGCCGAGGGACACCGGGGAGCGTGCGGGATGGTGGACAGTGGAGCCGGATCCAACCGGCAGAAACGACAGCAGTACTCCCGGAAACGGAGAACCCAGGGTCATGACCGAGGCCAGCAGCCGTCCCGAAGACGGCTTCCACGTGTTCGACACCACGCTGCGCGACGGTGCCCAGCGCGAGGGCATCAACCTCACCGTCGCCGACAAGCTGACCATCGCCCGGTACCTGGACGAGTTCGGCGTCGGCTTCATCGAGGGCGGCTGGCCCGGCGCCAACCCGCGGGACACCGAGTTCTTCGCCCGGGCCGCAACCGAACTGGACCTCAGGAACGCGCAGTTGGTCGCCTTCGGAGCCACCCGAAGGCCCGGCGGCAAGGCCGCCGAGGACCCGCAGCTGGCCGCCCTGGTCAGCTCCGGCGCCCCCGTGGTCACCCTGGTCGCCAAGTCCCACGACCGCCATGTCGAACTGGCGCTGCGCACCACCCTGGAGGAGAACCTGGAGATGGTCCGGGACAGCGTGGAGTACCTGCGCTCCCAGGGCCGCCGGGTCTTCATCGACTGCGAGCACTTCTTCGACGGCTACCGGGCGAACCGCGAGTACGCCCTCGAGGTGGTCCGCACCGCGCACCGGGCCGGCGCCGACGTGGTGGTGCTCTGCGACACCAACGGCGGGATGCTGCCCGCGGGCGTCCGTGAGACCGTCGCCGACGTGCTCCGGGAGACCGGCGCCAGGCTCGGCATCCACGCCCAGGACGACACCGGCTGCGCCGTCGCCAACACCCTGGCGGCGGTGGACGCCGGGGCCACCCACGTCCAGTGCACCGCCAACGGCTACGGCGAGCGGGTCGGCAACGCCAACCTCTTCCCGGTGGTGGGCGCGCTGGAACTCAAGTACGACAGGCGGGTGCTGCCCGAAGGCCGGCTGGCCGAGATGACCCGGATCTCGCACGCCATCGCCGAGGTGGTCAATCTCGCCCCCTCCACCCACCAGCCCTACGTCGGCCTCTCCGCCTTCGCCCACAAGGCCGGGCTGCACGCCTCCGCGATCAAGATCGACCCGGACCTGTACCAGCACATCGACCCCGAACTGGTCGGCAACACCATGCGGATGCTGGTCTCCGACATGGCCGGCCGCGCCTCCGTGGAGCTCAAGGGCAAGGAGCTCGGCTACGACCTCTCCGCCGACCGGGACCTGGTCGGCCGGGTGGTCGCCAGGGTCAAGGAGCAGGAGAACCTCGGCTACACCTACGAGGCAGCCGACGCCTCCTTCGAACTGCTGCTCCGCGACGAGGCGAAGGGCCGCCGGGAGCGCTTCTTCACGCTGGAGTCCTGGCGCACCATCAGCGAGCAGCTGCCGGACGGGAAGGCGGACAACGAGGCCACCGTCAAGATCTGGGCCAAGGGCGAGCGCAGGATCGCCATCGGCGAGGGCAACGGTCCGGTGAACGCGCTGGACAAGGCGCTGCGTACGGCTCTCGAGCACATCTACCCGGAGCTCGCCCGGATCGAGCTGGTGGACTACAAGGTCCGCATCCTGGCGGGCCAGCACGGCACCGGGTCCAGGACCCGGGTGCTGATCGAGTTCGGCGACGCCGGTTCGACCTGGTCCACGGTCGGGGTCGCGGACAACGTGATCGCCGCGTCCTGGCGGGCACTTGAGGACGCCTACACCTACGGACTGCTCAGGGCCGGGCTGGACCCGGCGGAGGGCTGAGCCCCCCGGGGCGCGGGGAACCGGGTGGTTCCCTGCGCCCCTGGGGTGCTTGCCCTTGGGGTGCTGGTGCCTTTGGGGGTTGCTCGTCTCTTAGCGGAGGCGGGCGAGGAGGGCATGTTCGACGAGGGTGATGAGTGCGCTTTTGGCGCTGTCGCGTCGGCGGGCGTCGAGGGTGATGATGGGGGTGTCGGCGCCGAGTTGGAGTGCTTCGCGGACTTCGTCGGGGGTGTGGGGCTGGTGTCCGTCGAAGCCGTTGAGGGCGACGACGAAGGGGAGTCCGGAGTTCTCGAAGTAGTCGAGGGCGGGGAAGCAGTCTGCGAGGCGGCGGGTGTCGACGAGGACGACGGCGCCGATGGCGCCGCGGACGAGGTCGTCCCACATGAACCAGAAGCGGTCCTGTCCGGGGGTGCCGAACAGGTAGAGGATGAGGTCTTCGTCGAGGGTGATGCGGCCGAAGTCCATGGCGACCGTGGTGGTGGTCTTGCCCGCGGTGTGGGTGAGGTCGTCGATGCCGGCGGAGGCGCTGGTCATGACGGCTTCGGTGCGCAGGGGGTTGATCTCGGAGACGGCGCCGACGAGGGTGGTTTTGCCGACGCCGAAGCCGCCTGCGACGACGATCTTCGCGGAGGTGGTGGCGCGGCTGGGGGCGGCCGCGTTAGAGCTTGCGAAGTCCACTGAGGACCCTTTCGAGCAGCGTGACGTCGGGCTGGTTGCCGGATTCACCGCCGGCAGCGGGCTGGTGGATGGCCACTAGGCCGGCCTCGGCCAGGTCGGCCACGAGGATCCGGGCCACTCCCAGGGGAAGGGAGAGCAGCGCGGAGACCTCGGCCACGGATTTGACCTCGGTGCAGAGGGTGCAGATCCGCTGGTGCTCGGGCAGCATCGTGGCCAGGCGTTCGGGGGCGACGCTGGCGGAGACCAGTGCCTCCAGGGCCAGTTCGTACCGCGGCCGGGTGCGGCCGCCGGTCATCGCGAACGGGCGGATCAGCGGCCCCGAGTCATCGTCGTCCAACTCCTCGGCGTAGCCGGGGTCTTCGGCCTGTTCAGGGAAGTCCTCCGGTCCCGGGTAGCCGGGATGGCCGGGAGCGGGCTGCGCGAACCGCTGTTCCTGGTAGGCCTGGTGGCCGTACGGATGGGGCGGCTGCGGCTGATGGTCGCTTAAGTGCTGCTGGTAGCCGAACTGGCCGGGGTGCGGCTGTGTCGCGGGGCCGGGGTGCTGACCGTGGCCGACACCGGGCGCTCCGAAAGCGTCATGGCCGGTGCCAGGGTACGGAACGCCGTACTGGCCGCTGCGGTCGTTGGGCGGGGTCACGGTTCCTCTCCTCACTTGGTGCGGCGGTGCGGTGCGAGCTCAGCCCCCGGGGGGCCGAGCAGGTGGTGCGAAAGCCGTACAACGCCCGATCCCGGGACCGCATTGGAACGGTCCCGGGACGGGCCGGAGGTCTTTCGAATACCAGGACGGTATCCGACGAACCGTCAGTGCAGGAGACTGCCCTGGAGTTCCGCGCGGAGTGCGGGGGTGAGGACGGCCCCGGCACGGTCGACGAGCAGGGCCATTTCGTAGCCGACCAGACCGATGTCGGAGTCGGGTGCGGCGAGGACGGCGAGGGCGGAGCCGTCGCTGACGGCCATCAGGAAGAGGAAGCCGCGTTCCATCTCCACGACGGTCTGGTTGACCTCGCCGCCCTCGAAGATCCGGCTGGCGCCGGAGGTGAGGGAGGTGAGGCCGGAGGCGACGGCGGCGAGCTGGTCGGCGCGGTCGCGGGGGAAGCCCTCGGACATGCAGAGCAGGAGCCCGTCGGCGGAGACCACCACCGTGTGCGACACCCCGGGGGTGTTGTCCACGAAATTGGTGATCAGCCAGTTCAGGTTCTGTGCGGCCTGGCTCATCTGACTCAACTCAACGCTCCTGGTGGTTCGAGCCGCCGAAGAGATCGGTGCTGCTCTGCTGTCCGTTGCCGGAGTCGCCCCGGTCGGGGTCGATCCGGAAGCTCCCGGTGGAGCCGTCGCCGCTCGCGCTGCGGCCCTGCTCGACACCGCGGCGCAGGTTGGTCAGCCGGCCGCGGACCTCCTCCGGGCTGCGGGAGACCTGCGGGCCGTCCTGCGGCGTCGCCTTGGCGTTGCCCGGGACGAGGTTCTGCTTGGGCACCCGGCGCGGCAGTCCGGAGGGGGTGGTGCCGCCGGCCGCGGGCTCGCGCAGCTGTTCGGCCCGTGCCCAGTCGCCGTCGTTGGGCGACTGCCAGGGCGCGTTCGGCGAGTTGGTCGGTCCGGTCGGGCCGTAGCCGCCCAGGGCCGACACCTCGTGGCCGCGGTTCTCGTCGCCCGGGGAACCGGTGTCCTTGGCGCCGGTGAACCAGTTCGGCGTCTCGCCGCCGAAGACCGACGGGCCGCCGTGGCCGCCACCGACATCACGGGTGGAGCCGAAGCCGCCGCCCAGCTGCTGGCCGGGGAGCCGCTGCGGCAGACCCGAGCCGGGGTCGGCGGAGTGCGGCGCGGCCGGCGGCAGCGCGGGCTGCTCGGCCGCGTACGGCTCCGGGCTGTACGGGTGCCCGGCGGGCTCGTCGGCCCGGCCACCGAACGGCTGGTTCTGTTCGAACTGCTGCCCGGTGCGGCCGTAGCCGCCCTCGTCGTAGCCGTAGCCGTCGGCGTACCGGTCCTCGGCGTAGGCCTGGGGCTGGTACTGCTCCCGGCCGTACGGCTGGTCCTGGTACTGCGGCTCGGTGTAGCCCTGCCCGGGCTGCTGGTAGCCGTAGTCGTCCGCGTACTGCGGGCGGCCGTACGGCTCCTGCGGGTCGTGCTGTCCGTAGGCCTGGTACTGGTCCTGGCCGTACTGGTAGCCCTCCTCGGCGTACGGCTGGCCGTACGGCTCGGCGGGGGCCGGCGGGACCTCCTCGACCTCGGCCTCGACGATCTCCTCGGCCTCGATGGCCTCGGGGGCCGCGTCCAGGGCGGCGCGGCGGCGCTGCTGGTCCAGACGCTGCGAACGCTGCATGGCCTCCAGCGCGGGGCTGAAGCCACTGCTGCCGCTGTTGCCGGTCAGATGGTCGTCGAAGCCCAGCTCGGCGGCGCTGCGCTGGGACTCGCTGACCTCCCAGGCTGCCTCCTGCGGCTCCTGCGGCTCCTGCGGCTCCTGCTCGAAGATCCGGGAGACGGTGAACTGCTCCTCCGGCTCCGGCGCCCGGCGCATCTGGGTGAGGAAGGGCGGGAGCATGACCAGCGAGGTGGTACCGGCGGACTCGCCCGAGGGGCGCAGCTGCACGCGGATGTCGTGCCGCTGGGACAGCCGGCCGACCACGAAGAGGCCCATGCGGCGGGAGATGGTGGCGTCGACCGTGGGCGGCTCGGCCAGCTTCTCGTTGATCTCGGCGAAGTCCTCGGCGGTGAGGCCGATTCCCTTGTCGTGGATCTCGACCAGCACCCGGCCGTCCGGCAGGCCGGTGGCGTTGACCAGAACGCGGGTCTGCGGGCTGGAGAAGGTGGTGGCGTTCTCCAGCAGCTCGGCGAGCAGGTGGACGAGGTCGGTCACGGCGGCGCCGACGACCTCGGCCTCCGGGATGCCGGAGAGCTCGACACGCTCGTACTGCTCCACCTCGGAGGCGGCGGCACGGAGCACGTCGACCAGCGGGACCGGGGTGTTCCAGCGGCGGCCGGCCTCCTCACCCGCGAGAACGAGCAGGTTCTCACCGTTGCGGCGCATACGGGTCGCCAGGTGGTCCAGCTTGAAGAGGTTCTCCAGCTGGTCCGGGTCGGCCTCGTTGTTCTCCAGGTCGGTGATCAGCGCCAGCTGGCGCTGGATGAGGCCCTGGCTGCGACGCGACAGGTTGGTGAAGATCGCGTTGACGTTCCCTCGGAGCAGGGCCTGCTCGGCGGCCAGCGAGACCGCCTGCTGGTGGACCTGGTCGAAGGCGCGGGCGACCTCGCCGATCTCGTCCTTGCCCCAGAGCGGGATCCGCTCGACGTTGGTGTCCACCCGCTCCGGGTCGGTCTTGGAGAGCTTCTCGACCAGGTCCGGCAGACGGTGGTTGGCGATGTCCAGCGCGGCGGTGTTCAGGACGCGCATACCGAGGATCATCGAGCGGGCGATGAAGCCGGTGAGCAGACCGGCCAGCGCGAGCGCGGCGACCACGATGGCCGAGTTGACGATCGCGTCGAGCTGGGCGTTGTCCCGGATGTCCTGGGTGTTGGTGACGACCTCGTCGAGCAGCGTCTTCTCGGCGCTGCGCAGCGGGTTCAGGTGACTGGAGGTCGCCTGCATCCAGTTGTCGGGGGTCAGGCCTTCCTTGGCGGCGCTCTGGAAGTTGTGGTTGGCCGCGGCCTCGCCGTTGGTCCAGCCGGCGATGGCGGCGTCACTGTACGAGGCGCCGATGTTCATCAGGCCCTGCATGGTCGGAATGCTGTTGTCCGGCATGCGGAGCGTGGAGCGGGCGTCCTCGGCGGACTGCGCGACCTGGGCGTTCGAGTAGACCGCGGCGTCCTGCGGGGTGCTACCGGTGGTGAACTCGTTGAGCGCCGTCTGCTCCAGCTTGCCGGCGACCAGCAGGGACTGGATCAGCTCCTGGTTCTCGAACCGGGTCACGGTCCTGGTGCCGACACCGGTGAGCACGGTGAGCATGATCGCACGCTGGCTGGAGGCCGAGGCCTTGGCCAGCGACAGGGCGTAGATGGAGCGGCCCTTGCTGGTGACGTCGGTGCTGCCGTAGCCGACGGAGTTGTCGAAGGCCAGCAGCGGGGCGTACAGCGTCGAGTACGCGGCCTGGGTCGCGGTGGCGAACAGCTGGGGCTTGTAGGCGTTGTCCCGCAGGTGCTGGAGGAAGACGACCTGCTGCTGGAAGGCGTCGTTGCGGCGGGCCAGCGTGGCGTCGCCGGAGACCTTCTTGAAGGCGTTGTTGTACGCGACCAGGGCCTTGTCGGTCTTGGCGCGCAGCTTGGGCACCACGCCCTGGTCGTCACGGCCGGTCATCAGGGGGATCAACGTGAGGTCGCGCTCGGACTGCAGCGCGTCCGCCAGCTCGGTGGCGGTACGGGCCAGCTCGGCGGTCTTCACGGCGTGGTCGGCCGTGGTGAACTCGTCGATCGAGGAGTTGACCCGCAGGCCGCCGAAGACCAGGCCGATGACGACCGGGATCAGCAGGATGGCGACCAGTCGGGTCGGCACGCGCCAGTTGCGCGGTGCCAGGAAGTCGTACTTACCGGAGCTCTGCCGGAGCTCTTCGGTGGTCTTGGCGGCGCTCGGCGTGGTCGGCCGGGGGCCCTGGGGGCCCTTCCCGGCGCCGTTCTTGCCGGAGTCCTTGCCCTTGGGCGCCGCACCTGGCGAGCCGGGGTTGCCGGGTCCGCTCAGGATCTGGGGCGCCGGGCCGGGGGACGGGCGGTCCTCGCCGGCCGGGGTGAACGCGGAGAATCCGCTCGTCGATGGCTGGCCACTACCGACCGCCTCGTTCTCGCGGGGCTCGGAGCGCCGCTGCGGTGTGTTTGGCTGCTTACGCCTCACTCGACAACAACCTCTCGGCCGCTTGGCGGCCATGGATCAATCCAGCGGCATTCCCCCGCCTGCCGCAGCCCGCTGTGGGGTGGAACGTTCCCTGGGTGACTACGGGGTAGCTGGAATTCCAGCACGAGCGGGGAAACGGAACAAACAGTCCTCTGTATGCGATGAGTAAGGAACAAATCGGACATTAGGCGACGATGCTGGCAAAACTCGGTCTAGATGCTGCAGAGCGGGTCGAAATCGCGACGCTGTGTTACTTTCGATCTCTAAATGCCTACCGAACTGTTATCCACTGCTGTGAACCTGCCCACTCCGCTGTGAAGAGAAGTGGACTGGTTCGCGCTTTCTGTGTCGATGACCTGGGCAGATGGTCCGGTCCAGGTCCTCTGCGGTTCACCGTGGACGAGCGTGTGACGGGTGGCGCCGCCGGGTCGCGCGAACCGGCTCAGGGGCGCGGGGAACCTTGCGGTCGGCTTTCCGTGGTGGGTGGCCGGTCGGGTGGTTCCCTGCGCCCCTGGGGTGCTTGCCCTTGGGGTGCTGGTGCCCTTGGAGGTTGCTCGCTCCTTAGCGGAGGCGGGCGAGGAGGGCATGTTCGACGAGGGTGATGAGTGCGCTTTTGGCGCTGTCGCGTCGGCGGGCGTCGAGGGTGATGATGGGGGTGTCGGCGCCGAGTTGGAGTGCTTCGCGGACTTCGTCGGGGGTGTGGGGCTGGTGTCCGTCGAAGCCG
Source organism: Kitasatospora sp. HPM-01-4 (assembly GCF_051374625.1). NCBI lineage: Bacteria > Bacillati > Actinomycetota > Actinomycetes > Kitasatosporales > Streptomycetaceae > Kitasatospora > Kitasatospora sp. HPM-01-4. The sequence continues at coordinate 5,634,592 of NZ_JBPQGP010000005.1, forward strand.
TTGAGGGCGACGACGAAGGGGAGTCCGGAGTTCTCGAAGTAGTCGAGGGCGGGGAAGCAGTCTGCGAGGCGGCGGGTGTCGACGAGGACGACGGCGCCGATGGCGCCGCGGACGAGGTCGTCCCACATGAACCAGAAGCGGTCCTGTCCGGGGGTGCCGAACAGGTAGAGGATGAGGTCTTCGTCGAGGGTGATGCGGCCGAAGTCCATGGCGACCGTGGTGGTGGTCTTGCCCGCGGTGTGGGTGAGGTCGTCGATGCCGGCGGAGGCGCTGGTCATGACGGCTTCGGTGCGCAGGGGGTTGATCTCGGAGACGGCGCCGACGAGGGTGGTTTTGCCGACGCCGAAGCCGCCTGCGACGACGATCTTCGCGGAGGTGGTGGCGCGGCTGGGGGCGGCCGCGTTAGAGCTTGCGAAGTCCACTGAGGACCCTTTCGAGCAGCGTGACGTCAGGCGTACCGCCCGACTCGCCCGCGGCAGCGGGCTGGTGGATGGCGACAAGACCGGCCTCGGCCAGGTCAGCGACGAGAATGCGGGCGACCCCGAGCGGGACCCCGGCGAGCGCCGAGATCTCCGCCACCGACTTGACGTCCCGGCACAGCGCCACGATCCGCTGGTGCTCCGGCAGCATGCCGGCGGTGCGCTCGGCATTGCCGGTGGTCGAGATCAGCGCCTCGATCGCCAGCTGGTACCTGGGCCGGGTACGGCCACCGGTCATCGCGTACGGGCGAACCAGCGGCTGCTGCTCGTAGCCGTCGGACTGCTGGCCACCGTAGCCGCCGGCCTGCTGGCCGCCGTAGCCACTGCCGTACCCGTTGCCGTATGAGCCGGGTGTCGGGGGCGGGGTCATGTTCGTCTCCTAGCTAGGGCCGAGTGCGGCTCGCTCCGCGTGGAGCGGGCCGCGAATGCACCGGATGACGCTGCGCATTCAGTGGTGTGCTGTGGACTGTCAGCCGTCACGGGGTGACGGCTGGTCCCGGCGCCGGGAAGGCGCCGGGAGAGACCTGCGGAGCTGGTGCTGAAGCTCGGCTTGGATTCGTCCCGGAGTCGGTCAGGGCGGAAGCGGGAAGGTCTGCCGGGTGACCGGCGGACTCCCTGCCTCCTCGACGAGGGCGGGGAGGATGCCAAAACTCCTCCTTGCGTCCGGGAACGGCTCTGGGTGGGCCGCCGGGCTCGGGCCGACCGGGCCCGGCGGTTCCGTGCGGTGTCTCAGTGCAGCAGGCTGCCCTGGAGTTCCGCGCGGAGTGCGGGGGTGAGGACGGCCCCGGCACGGTCGACGAGCAGGGCCATTTCGTAGCCGACCAGACCGATGTCGGAGTCGGGTGCGGCGAGGACGGCGAGGGCGGAGCCGTCGCTGACGGCCATCAGGAAGAGGAAGCCGCGTTCCATCTCCACGACGGTCTGGTTGACCTCGCCGCCCTCGAAGATCCGGCTGGCGCCGGAGGTGAGGGAGGTGAGGCCGGAGGCGACGGCGGCGAGCTGGTCGGCGCGGTCGCGGGGGAAGCCCTCGGACATGCAGAGCAGGAGCCCGTCGGCGGAGACCACCACCGTGTGCGACACCCCGGGGGTGTTGTCCACGAAATTGGTGATCAGCCAGTTCAGGTTCTGTGCGGCCTGGCTCATCTGACTCAACTCAACGCTCCTGGTGATCTGGGCCGAACTCGCCGAAGCCTCCGTTGCCCCGAGGGGCGTCGAAGCCGTCGAACCGCTGCGGACGGGTGGGCCGCTGGCCCTGGGACGCGGCACCACCGAAGTTGCCGGTGGGTGCACCCGCGCCCGGCGCGCCGGGGATCGGCGTGCCGGCTGCCGGTGTGGTTCCGCCCGCGCCTGCCTGGCGGCCCTGCTGGATGCCGCGGCGCAGGTTGGTCAGTCGGCCGCGGACCTCCTCGGGCGCTCGGGAGACCTGCGGGCCGGTCAGCGGCGCCGCCTCGGCGGTGCCGGAGACCAGGTTGGCCTGCGGCGTACGCCGGGGCAGGCCGGAAAGCGTCATACCGCTGGTCGAGGGCTCGCGGACCTGCTCGGCGCGGCGCCAGCGCTCGTCGTTCGCCGACGGGCGCCACGGAGTGTCCGAGGGCTGACCGGGCTGACCGGGCTGAGCCGCCGGGCCCGGCTGACCGGGCTGAGCGGGCTGAACCGCCGGGCCGGGCCGACCGGGCAGGCCCTGCTGGGGCGCCTGCTGGTCCGGCATGACCGGACGCGGGCGCTCCTGCTCCAGGCGCTGCTGCGGGGCCTGCGGCTGCTGCTGCGGGACCTCGGACTCGGGGAAGCCCGGTGCGGTGGTACCGGGACGCTGCGGCTGGTACGACTGGCGCGGCCGGCCCAGCGGCGGCTGCTGGAACTGCCGGCCGTCCCCGACGGTGCCCTGGGGGGCATCGGTACCCGGACCGGTCGGCAGCGCCATCGGTTGCTGCCGCTGCGGGGCCGGACGATCCTGAGCGGGCTGCGGCAGCGCGGGCTGCGGCTGCCGGCCGTCCGGAACCTGCGGCCGGAAGGGCGCCTGCGGGGCCTGCGCGGCCTGCGGGGCGGCCGGGTTGGGCACGCTCGGCAGGACCGGCTCGACCAGGCCGAGGCCCAGCGGGTCACGCGGGTCGATCTGGCTGGCCTCGAAGCGCGGCCGGGCGAAGGACGCGGTGGTCTCGGCCGGAGCCGGAGCCGGAGCCGGAGCCTGCGGGGCCGGGGCCTGCGGGGCCTGCGGCTGCGGCACGGGCTGCTGCTGGCCGGTCTGCGGCCCCTGCGGCTGGGCCGGGGCGGGCTGCGGCGGCTGGCCGGGCGCGGCCTGCGGACGGCGGGTGGGCAGCTCCTGGCCGGGACGGCCCTGCTCACCGCGGGCCGGACGGCTCGGCAGGCCGCCGCCCGAGGGCTGCTCGGCGAGGCCGTGCTGCGGCTGCTCGGGGTTGGGACGCGGGCGCTCCTGCGCGGGGCCGGGACGACCGGCACCGGGCCGGGCCTCGCCACGGCGCGGCAGACCACCGCCGGGGCCGGCCGGCGCACCGGAAGCACCGGGCGTACGGCGGGGCGGCTGGCCGGGCGCCGGGTTCTCGCGCAGCGACTGTCCGACCGAGCGGGTCGGCAGACCGCCGCCGGCCGGGCCGCCGGCCTGGGGCGCGTTGGGCTCGCGGGTGGGCAGGCCGTTACCGGCCTGGGGCGCGTTGGGCTCGCGGGTGGGCAGACCACCACCGGCCTGGGGCGCGTTCGGCTGGCGGGGCGGCAGGCCGTTCGGCTGGCCGCCGTTCGGGCCGCCGTTCGGGCCGCCGGGCAGGGTGGCCTTCGGGTCACGGGTGGGCAGGCCGTTCGGCTGGCCGCTGTTCGGGCCGCCGGGCAGGGTGGCCTTCGGGTCACGGGTGGGCAGGCCGTTCGGCTGGCCGCCGAACGGCGCACCCGGCGCACCCGGCATACCCGGCGCACCCGGCATACCCGGGCGGCCGCCGGCCTGCGGGCCCTGGCCGAGCTGCGGCCGGCCGGTCGGGGCACCGGCGGACGGGCCCTGGCCGAGCGCGGCGGCCTGGCGGCCGGACAGCGCCTCGGCGGCACTGGCCCGGCCCTGGCGCGGCGCCGGACCGACCCCGCGCTGCTGCTTGGTCTGTGCGGCGCCGGGACGGCCGCCGCGCCGGTCGGACGAGTTGGTGACGTCGACCGGGAGCATGACGAGTGCGGTGGTACCGCCGGAGTCGCTGGGACGCAGCTGGATCCGGATGCCGTGACGCAGGGACAGCCGGCCGACCACGAAGAGGCCCATGCGGCGGGAGACCGAGACGTCCACGGTCGGCGGGCTGGCCAGCCGCTCGTTGATCTCCGCGAGGTCGTCGGGGGAGAGGCCGATACCGGTGTCGTGGATCTCGATCAGCACCCGGCCGTCCGGCAGGGCGTGGCCGGTGACCCGGACGCGGGTCTGCGGGCTGGAGAACGAGGTGGCGTTCTCCAGCAGCTCGGCGAGCAGGTGGACGAGGTCGTTGACGACGCGGCCGGCGACCTCGGCCGAGGGGACCGCGGCGAGTTCGATGCGCTCGTACTGCTCCACCTCGGAGGCGGCGGCGCGGAGCACGTCGACCAGCGGGACGGGACGGGTCCAGCGGCGGCCCGGGTCCTCACCGGCGAGGACGAGCAGGTTTTCGCCGTTGCGGCGCATACGGGTGGCGAGGTGGTCCAGCTTGAAGAGGCTGGCGAGCTGGTCCGGGTCGGCCTCGCGGCTCTCCAGCTCGGAGATCAGCGACAGCTGACGCTGGATCAGACCCTGGCTGCGGCGCGAGAGGTTGGTGAACATCGCGTTGATGTTGCCTCGCAGCAGGGCCTGCTCGGCGGCGAGGCGGACGGCCTCGCTGTGCACCATGTCGAAGGCGTGCGCCACGTGGCCGATCTCGTCGGCCGAGTCGACGCCGACCGGGGCGATGGAGACGTCGACGTCCTGCGGGTCGCTCTCGGAGAGCGTCTTGACCAGTTCCGGCAGCCGCCGCTCGGCGACGTCCTCGGCGGCGGCCTGCAGACGGGTCAGCGAGCGCACCATCGAGCGGGCCACGATGGCGGCACCGGCGATGGCGACGATGAGGACCAGGGCGATCAGCGCGCCGTTGATCAGGGTCTCGGTGTCGGCGTCGTCCTGGAGCTGCTGGGCCTTGCCGTTGAGGTCCTCGAGCAGCGTGGACTCGATCTTCTGCTCGGCGGTGATCTTCGCGGTGGCGTCGTCGTACCAGCTCTTGTAGGTACGGACGTCACCCTGCTTGATGCCGTTGGTGTTGAGGACGGCCTTGGTGTACCGCTCGGCCTCCGAGATCACCTGGTTGTAGGTGAGCGGGGCGCGCAGCGCGACCGCGGCGGCGTTGCCGTAGATCGCGGTGAAGTTGGTGTTGGCGTTGTCCTCTTCGGTCTGCAGCCGGATGCCGAAGGTCTCGTCCGAGGTGTTCAGGTCCTGGCCGCCGGGGCGGGCGAGCGCGGCGCTGATCAGCGCGCGCTGCATCGAGGCGGCCTCCTTGGCCAGCGAGAACTGCTGCAGGGCACGGGTGACCTTGACCAGCTCGGTGCTGTTCGAGGCGATCGCGATGTCCTGGGTGATGCCCAGCAGGTCCTTGATGATCACGTCGTAGTTGGTGATCGTGGCCTGGATGTTGTCCGGGTTGGTGTACGCGGTGCTGCGGGCCTCGGAGAGCTGGTTGAGGTCCTTGCGGACCTGGAGCAGCAGCGCCTGGCCACCGGCGAGGTCGAGGTTGTCGAAGTTGTCGGCGGTGGTCGCGAAGGCCTTGCTGAGGGTGTCCGTGTCCTTGCGGGCGTTGACGATGTCCGGGTCCTGCTGGTTGCCGTTGCTGGCGGTCAGCGGACCGGCGCTGATGTCGCGCTCGGTCTGCAGGGCGTTCGCCAGCGCGGTGGCCTTCTGCGCCAGGTCCGACAGGCCGTGCATCTGCGACAGCTGCTTGGAGTTCTGCACCGAGTTCTGGACTCGCAGACCACCGAGCACCAGGGCGACGACCACGGGGAGCAGCAGCAGGGCGATCAGGCGGGTACGGATTCGCCAGTTGCGCATGGCGAACCGGGACATACCCGTGGCGCGCCGACGGTTCAGGGAGCCGCGCAGGCGGGAGCGGCGCTTCTCACCGGCCGGCTCGCCCTCGGGAGCGCCGTCGCCGGTGCCGGGCTGCTCGGACCCGGTGACCGCGCCGACCGCCGGCTCGCCTGGCTCGGTGGCCGGTGCTGCCTGGTGGGGGCCTGCCGCGGGCTCGTGCGACTCCGGGTCACCCGCGCCGCCGCTGCCCCTCTTGAAACGTCCCTGCACTGGCGTCGCAACCTCTGGACCGGGCGTCCCTCTCCGCTGCCGCGGATGGAACGGTGTCGAGTTTTTCCGTGGCATTCCAGCACAGCGGGAGAAGTCCAACAAGGGCCGTTACCTGCCGGTGTCCTGAGCTACCCAGCGCATGCACATTCTTACTGACTGTGCGGTAACCCCGCCCGAATACGGTCCTTTTCGGACACTCGCCAGATACATGCCAACTCGGCCATCGACGGACAAGAGTCGCAGACGTTCTCATCTGTCCGGAATGCCGCGATTGTCCGGCCAGTCGGCGGGTGTGAAATGTCCCGCAATATGTATTCTGTTCATCTATTTGTGAGTGAGATCACAGCCGAATGTATAGCCCTGACCGCAGTGGCTGTGGAATGAGGTCCCTAGTCTGGCCGTGCCGGGCAGTGCGTCCATGAGCCTGCCCGGAATCACGCAGGCCGACTCCTGTGAGCGGCCCCGAACTCCGAGGTGCTACGCGATGTCCCAGTCGGCCGCCACCACGTCCATGATCATCAGCGCTGCGACGGCGAACCCGCGCCGGACCACGCTGGCCGCCGTCGGGGACTTCGGCCAACTGCCGGGCGGCGGCGCCGTACGGCGGATCGAGTACGCGGCCGAGCTGCCGGCCAGCACCGCCAACCCGCGCCGGACCGTCCTGATGGTCGCCCCGGCGCCGCGCAAGCCGGTGGACTGAACCCGGACACGGGGAACGAGGGGCGTCTGCCGCGGAGTGCGGCGGGCGCCCCTCTCCGTATGTCCCGGCCGTGCGCGAGGGGCCCGCCGCGGCCCACGCGATAGCCTGGGGAACGTTCGAGCAGGGCCCGGTAAGGCCGGTGCCCGACTGACCGAGAGGCTCCCAACCGTGCGCATTGCCAGGTTCTCCGTCCGGGAAGGGAGCCCTGCCGCCGGCAGTGTCTCCTTCGGAGTGGTCGAGGGCGACCCCGCTCAGCCCGAGTCTCTGGTGGTCCACGCGCTGGCCGGCCACCCGATCGTCTCCATGCAGCTCAGCGGTGAGACCTACCGGATGCAGGACATCCGGCTGCTCTCGCCGATCCTCCCCAACAAGGTCGTCGCGGTCGGACGGAACTACGCGGCGCACGCCGCGGAACTCGGCAACGAGGTCCCCGACGTTCCGCTGACCTTCTTCAAGCCCTCCACCGCGGTGATCGGTCCCACCGAGTCCATCGCGTACCCGCCGTTCTCCTCGGACGTCCAGCACGAGGCCGAACTGGCCGTGGTGATCGGCAGGATGGGCCGGGAGGTGCCGCTGGAGCGGGTACCGGAGATCATCTTCGGTTACACCTGCGCCAACGACGTCACCGCGCGCGACGTGCAGCAGCGCGAGGGCCAGTGGGCGAGGGCCAAGGGCTTCGACACCTCCTGCCCGCTCGGACCGTGGATCGAGACGGAGCTCGACCCCAGTGATCTGGCGATCACCTGCACGGTCAACGGCGACCTGCGGCAGACCGGCCGGACCTCCCTGATGGTCCGTTCGATCGCGGAGCTGATCGTCCACATCTCCGAGGCGATGACGCTGCTTCCGGGCGACGTCATCCTCACCGGCACCCCGGCGGGTGTCGGCCCCATCAACGTCGGCGACGAGGTCGCCGTCTCCATCGAAGGCATCGGCACTCTCACCAATAAGGTGATCAAGCGTGGTTAGCACCGAGCCGGGCACGACCCCGGCTACCCCGAAGGACCCCAGCGTTCGGGTTCGTTTCTGTCCCTCCCCGACCGGCAACCCCCATGTCGGCCTGGTCCGCACCGCTCTCTTCAACTGGGCCTTCGCCCGCCACCACGGCGGCACCCTGGTCTTCCGGATCGAGGACACCGACGCGGCCCGCGACTCCGAGGAGTCGTACAACCAGCTGCTGGACGCGATGCGCTGGCTCGGCTTCGACTGGGACGAGGGCCCCGAGGTCGGCGGCCCGCACGTGCCGTACCGGCAGTCGCAGCGGATGGACATCTACGCCGACGTCGCCCAGCGCCTGCACGAGGCCGGCCACGCCTACCACTGCTACTGCACCACCGAGGAGCTGGACGCCCGCCGCGAGGCCGCCCGCGCGGCCGGCAAGCCCTCCGGCTACGACGGCCACTGCCGCGAGCTGACCGAGGACCAGGTCGCCGTCTACAGGCAGGAGGGCCGCAAGCCGATCCTCCGCTTCCGGATGCCCGACAAGACCCTCTCCTTCGACGACCTGGTCCGCGGTGAGACGAGCTTCGAGCCGGAGAACGTGCCGGACTACGGCATCGTCCGGGCCAACGGCGCCCCGCTGTACACCCTGGTCAACCCGGTGGACGACGCCCTGATGGGCATCACCCACGTACTGCGCGGCGAGGACCTGCTCTCCTCCACCCCGCGTCAGATCGCGCTGTACGCGGCGCTGGCCGAGATCGGCGTCGGCAGCGGCCTCACCCCGCGCTTCGGCCACCTGCCGTACGTGATGGGCGAGGGCAACAAGAAGCTGTCCAAGCGCGACCCGCAGGCCAACCTCAACCTGTACCGCGAGCGCGGCTTCATCCGCGAGGGCCTGCTCAACTACCTCTCGCTGCTGGGCTGGTCGCTCGCCGAGGACCGCGACCTGTTCTCCATGGACGAGCTGGTCGCCGCCTTCGACATCTCGAAGGTGAACTCCAACCCGGCCCGCTTCGACCTGAAGAAGTGCGAGGCGATCAACGCCGAGCACCTGCGCCGGCTGGCGCCGGAGGACTTCGTCCAGCGCCTGGTCCCGTACCTGCAGGCCGCCGGCCTGCTGCCGGAGCAGCCGAGCGCCGAGCAGCTCGACCTGCTGGCCAAGGCCGCGCCGCTCACCCAGGAGCGGATGGTCGTGCTGGGCGAGATCGTCAACATGGCGGGCTTCCTCTTCGTCGACCCGGCCGACTTCAAGGTCCAGGAGGAGGACGCGGCCAAGGCGCTCACCGCCGACGCCCGTCAGGTGCTGGAGGCCGGCGTCAAGGCGCTGGAGGAGCTCGACGACTTCAGGCCCGAGCCGATCCAGGCGGCCCTGCGCGAGGCGCTGGTGGAGGGCCTGGGCATCAAGCCCAAGTTCGCCTTCACGCCGCTGCGGGTGGCCGTCACGGGCCGCCGTGTCTCCCCGCCGCTGTTCGAGTCGATGGAGCTGCTCGGCCGCGCCGAGACGCTGCGCCGGCTGAGGGCCGCTCTGGACCTCGTCCCGGCCTCCTGACGTGCGCCCGGGCGGCCGCGCGACCAGTCGCGTGGCCGCCCGGGGCCGGGCCTGGGGTTATCGATTTTGGACCCTGGCCGGACGTCGGGTAATGTTCTTTCTGCGCCGCCCGGGAGGGAACGGACGAGGGAGTGAAACCCCGTCGGTAACCAAGCGAGAGGCGCAACGCCCGAGAGGGGCTCGCAAGGGTCCAACTCTGGTGGGGTATGGTGTAATTGGCAGCACGAGTGATTCTGGTTCATTTAGTCTAGGTTCGAGTCCTGGTACCCCAGCGCAGTACAACTGAAGATCAAGCCCCCGTTGTGTAGCGGCCTAGCACGCTGCCCTCTCACGGCAGTAGCGCCGGTTCGAATCCGGTCGGGGGTACTGATCCCGCAAGGGATCGCTTGAAAGCCCCCGTTGTGTAGCGGCCTAGCACGCTGCCCTCTCACGGCAGTAGCGCCGGTTCGAATCCGGTCGGGGGTACTGATCCCGCAAGGGATCGCTTGAAAGCCCCCGTTGTGTAGCGGCCTAGCACGCTGCCCTCTCACGGCAGTAGCGCCGGTTCGAATCCGGTCGGGGGTACCAGAGCGGCTGGGCCGATGGGTGTGAACCCCATCGGCCGAGCGCTTTGTTGGGGTATGGTGTAATTGGCAGCACGAGTGATTCTGGTTCATTTAGTCTAGGTTCGAGTCCTGGTACCCCAGCCAGAAGGAAAGTCCCGGTGATCCGGGGCTTTTTTGTTTTCCCGGACTTGATCGCAGTCAATGCCGAAGGGCCGCCCCGGAAATCCGGGGCGGCCCTTTCGCGTCGCTTTTCAGCCGCGCCGCAGCGCCTCGGTAAGGCGGTTGGCGGCCTCGATGATGGCCTGGGCGTGCAGCCGGCCCGGGTGGCGGGTCAGGCGCTCGATCGGGCCGGAGACGGAGACGGCGGCCACCACGCGGTTGGAGGGGCCCCGTACGGGCGCGGAGACGGAGGCCACGCCGGGCTCCCGCTCCCCGATGGACTGGGCCCAGCCGCGCCGCCGGACGCCGCTCAGCGCGGTCGCGGTGAAGCGGGCGCCCTGGAGCCCCCGGTGGAGCCGCTCGGGCTCCTCCCAGGCCAGCAGGACCTGGGCGGCCGAGCCGGCCTTCATCGGCAGGGTGCTGCCGACCGGGACGGTGTCCCGCAGGCCGGAGAGCCGCTCGGCGGCGGCGACGCAGATCCGCATCTCGCCCTGACGGCGGTAGAGCTGTGCGCTCTCGCCGGTGACGTCGCGCAGGTGGGTCAGGACCGGGCCCGCGGTGGCGAGCAGCCGGTCCTCGCCCGCCGCGGCGGAGAGTTCGGCAAGTCGGGGGCCGAGGATGAACCGGCCCTGCATGTCCCTGGTGACCAGGCGGTGGTGTTCGAGTGCGACGGCGAGTCGGTGGGCGGTGGGCCGCGCCAGACCGGTGGCGGCGACCAGCCCCGCCAGCGTGGCGGGGCCCGACTCCAGTGCGCTGAGCACCAGAGCGGCCTTGTCGAGAACGCCGACGCCGCTAGTGTTGTCCATGCCCCGATACTGCCGTCTCATTCTGCGAGACGCAAGTTCAATCTTCCGGGAAAGGCGCCACTCTTGAAGCAGCGGCCCGGGAAGAGCCCAGGATCGGCCCCCCGCCGGGGTGTCCACATCCTGGACGGCGGATCCGGCGTGCGGGTCCACCCGCGCAGCCTCACCGGGGCGGCACGGGAAGCGACCTCGACGACACGAGAAGGCCGGCAGAGCGGCCGGCCGGAGGGAATGCGATGGGACGGACACTCGCGGAGAAGGTCTGGGACGACCACGTCGTCCGGCGCGCCGAGGGCGAGCCCGATCTGCTCTACATCGATCTGCACCTGCTGCACGAGGTGACCAGCCCGCAGGCTTTCGACGGTCTGCGCCTGGCCGGCCGGAAGGTCCGCAGGACCGACCTCACCATCGCCACCGAGGACCACAACACCCCCACCCTGGACATCGACAAGCCGATCGCCGACCCCGTCTCCAGGGTGCAGCTGGAGACCCTGCGCAGGAACGCCGAGGAGTTCGGCGTGCGCATCCACTCGCTGGGCGACGTCGAGCAGGGCGTGGTGCACGTGGTCGGCCCGCAGCTGGGCCTGACCCAGCCCGGCACGACCGTCGTCTGTGGCGACTCTCACACCTCCACCCACGGCGCCTTCGGGGCGCTGGCGTTCGGCATCGGCACCAGCCAGGTCGAGCACGTGCTGGCCACCCAGACGCTGCCGATGGCCCCCTTCAAGACCATGGCGATCACGGTCGAGGGCGAGCTGCCCGAGGGCGTCACCGCCAAGGACCTGATCCTGGCCGTCATCGCCAGGATCGGTACCGGCGGCGGCCAGGGCTACGTCCTGGAGTACCGCGGATCGGCGATCCGCAGCCTCTCGATGGAGGCCCGGATGACCATCTGCAACATGTCGATCGAGGCCGGTGCCCGCGCGGGCATGATCGCCCCCGACCGGACCACCTTCGACTACCTGCAGGGCCGCCCGCACGCGCCCCGGGGCGAGGACTGGGACGCCGCCGTCGAGTACTGGAAGACCCTGGTCACCGACGAGGACGCGGTCTTCGACGCCGAGGTCCTCATCGACGCGGGCGAGCTGACCCCGTTCGTCACCTGGGGCACCAACCCCGGCCAGGGCGCCCCGCTCGGCGCCTCGGTGCCGGACCCGGCCTCCTTCGCCGATCCGCAGGAGCGGACCGCCGCCGAGAACGCGCTCAAGTACATGGGCCTCCAGGCCGGTACGCCGCTGCGCGAGGTCGAGGTGGACGCGGTCTTCGTCGGCTCCTGCACCAACGGCCGGATCGAGGACCTGCGGGCCGCCGCCGCCGTCCTGCAGGACCGCAGCGTCGCCGCGGGCGTCCGGATGCTGGTCGTCCCCGGCTCGGTCCGGGTCGCCCTGCAGGCCGTCGAGGAGGGCCTGGACAAGGTGTTCACCGCCGCCGGCGCCGAATGGCGGCACGCGGGTTGCTCGATGTGCCTGGGCATGAACCCCGACCAGCTGGCACCCGGGGAGCGCTGCGCCTCCACCTCCAACCGCAACTTCGAGGGACGGCAGGGCAAGGGCGGCCGTACCCACCTGGTTTCCCCCCAGGTCGCCGCCGCGACCGCGGTCCTGGGCCGCCTGGCCTCGCCCGCCGACCTGACCGTTTCGCTCAAGCAGGGCGTGGAGGCCTGACCATGGAGAAGTTCACCGACCACACCGGCCGGGCCGTTCCGCTGCGCCGCAGCAACGTCGACACCGACCAGATCATCCCGGCGCACTGGCTGAAGAAGGTCACCCGATCCGGTTTCGAGGACGGGCTGTTCGAGGCCTGGCGCAAGGATCCGGAGTTCGTGCTCAACCGGCCCGAGCGGCAGGGTGCGACGGTCCTGGTGGCCGGCCCCGAGTTCGGCACCGGCTCCTCGCGCGAGCACGCGGTCTGGGCCCTGCAGAACTACGGTTTCGCGGCCGTCATCTCGTCGCGGTTCGCCGATATCTTCCGCGGCAACTCGCTGAAGAACGGCCTGCTGACGGTGGTCCTGCCGCAGGAGACGGTGGAGCGGCTGTGGGCGCTCACCGAGGCCGACCCGGCCGCCGAGATCACCGTCGACCTCCAGGCCCGCGAGGTGCGCGCCGAGGGCGTGAAGGCCTCGTTCGAGCTGGACGACAACGTCCGTTGGCGGCTGCTCAACGGCCTGGACGACATCAGCATCACGCTGCGGAACGAGGCCGACATCGCGGCCTTCGAAGGCACCCGGCCGGGCTTCAAGCCGCGTACGCAGCCGGTCGCCTGAGCACCGTCATTCTGACGGCCCGGCGGATGGCCCGCTCCCCATCGGGGGGGCGGGCCATCCGCTGTTCCGGTCCCGAGTTCGGGTCTCACGCGTGCTCGCGATAGTTGCCGTGATTTGTCGGAAGAGGGGTGCGGACAGCGCAACTCTGTACAGATGGCACAATCGATGCATGCACTGGCACCATGAACCTCCGTACGAGGGTGGCGAACCCGCGTCGACGGAGGGGACGGACGGTGTCGCCGAGAGTCGAATTGACGATCGGCAGGACGACCAGACCTCACCTGCCGCGGAACCGGACGAGCCGGAAGTCGCGGCGCTCTACGCGCTTGTGGCCGAGCGGTTGAAGCAAGCTCATGCACGCGTTCATGCGCTGAACGTGTCAGCAGCGGCAAAGACTGCTCTCACCCGTCAACTGTTGATGGTCACGGAGACCGCCAAGCGTGATCTTCCTGAGGCGGCAAGGCGGTTGAGTCGCTTTGTGCAAGACCTCGACGAGGGGCGCATGCCTCTCGGCTGAGGTCGCCGACGCGCAAATCCATTGCGACACTAGGGTGATTCGCGCGTTTGGTAATTGAAAGTCCGCAGATACATACCTAACGTGCGAAAAGAACGGATGGAATCATCCGGCGCCCGTTTCCGAAGGGGAAGACGTGAACAAGGCTCAGCTTGTCGAAGCGGTGGCCGAGCAGCTGGGTGGTCGCAAGGCTGCCGCAGAGGCCGTCGATGCAGTGCTCGACACGATGGTGCGTGCCGTGGTGGCCGGAGACCGGGTGTCGGTCACCGGTTTCGGCACCTTCGAGAAGGTGGAGCGCTCCGCGCGCTTCGCCCGTAACCCGCAGACCGGCGAGCGGGTCAAGGTCAAGAAGACCTCGGTGCCGCGCTTCCGCCCCGGCCAGGGCTTCAAGGACCTGGTCAGCGGCAGCAAGAAGCTGCCGAAGGAAGGCCCCTCGGTGAAGAAGGCCCCCAAGGGCTCGCTCACCCCGGGCAAGGCCGGCGCCGCCGCCGCCCCCGCCAAGCGCGCCGCCGCCAAGCGCGCCGCCGCGGCCGCCGCTGCCGCTCCCGCCAAGAAGGCGGCGGTGAAGAAGACCACCGCCGCTGCGGCGAAGAAGGCCGCTCCGGCCGCCGCGAAGAAGGCCGCGGTCAAGAAGACCACCGCCACCAAGACGGCCGCTGCGAAGAAGGCGACCGCCACCAAGGCCACCACCGCCAAGACCACCGCCGCGAAGACCACCGCGGCCAAGACCACCGCGGCGAAGAAGACCACCGCCGCGGCGGCCAAGAAGGCGGCGGCGGCCAAGAAGACCGCTCCGGCGAAGAAGACCACCACGCGCAAGACCACCGCGCGCAAGTCGACCGCCAAGTAAGACCCGACGGGTTTCCGAGCGGTATCAGCGGTACCAGTCGACGGCCGGACCGGCCGTGAGCCGTGGCGGCTCGCTATCGGGGAGATCCCGGAGCGAGCCGCCACGGCTCTTCCGCGTCCAGGGGCGGTGACTTCCCGCCCGCCGCCCGCCGCCGGATGCCTCCGGCAGCGAAGCCGTAGGCCGGCACCCCGGCGCCGGTGCGCCCGGCGGTCCCCGAGGGAGCGGTGCGCCCGGCGGCCCCTATTGCCGGTCGGCCTAAGACCGACCGGCAATAGGGCCCGCGGCGTCGCGTGCCGATAGCTCTCTCCCTCCTTGCCCGCCATCGGGCAGGAGGGGCCCTCGAACGCACATCCCTCGTCGCGCGCAGCGCCGCTGCGCTCTCCTCACGATGCACGCCCAGACTCGGCTCTCGCCCCGCTCCTTGATCCACGCTCCCTATTGCCGGTCGGCCCAAGCCGCGGAGGGACGCCGCTCGTCGCCCGGCCCGCGTGGAGGGCCGCCGGTCACGGGCGCTCGACCGGGAGTTCGTAACTGATCTCCCATTTGGCGTCCGGGATGACGAAGTCGGCGGTCTCCACCGGGCGGCCGTCGACGTCGAAGTACGTCCGCTCGATCAGCATGACCAGGTCGCCGGTGGTGATGCCGAGCTTCAGGGCCTGGTCCGCGGTGGCGCGGGAGGCCCGGACGGTCTCCACCGCGAAGTCGACGACGATTCCGAGCTCCGCCATCCGCTTCACCACACCCTGGTGCTTGCGGCGGCCGAACTCGGGCAGCTGGGCCCCGCTGCGGCGGGTGAGGGCCGCCGGCTCCCAACTCTCGGCGAGCTGGCCCGGTTTGCGGTCCACCAGGAACTCGTAGCTGGTGCAGACCGTGTCCGCGCCCTCCTCGATGCCGAGCCGGGCGGCGATCTCGGGCGGTGCCGGGAGGAACCGGCTGGTGCTCTCGAAGTCGTCCTGCGGCTGGAGCTGGTCGGGCTCCGCGAAGAACCGCATGCCCGTGTTGAGCGCGAGGTGGCTGGAGCGGAGCAGTCTGCGGCGGACGGTGGGCAGGCGCACGAAGGTGCCGGAGCCGCTGCGGCCCTCCAGCAGGCCTTCGGCGATCAGCCGTTCCTGGGCGCGCTGCAACGCGAACGGATGGGCACCGTACGTCTCGGCGAGCTTGGCCCGGGACGGAAGACGCTCGCCGGGTGCCCACTCACCCTGGTTGATGCGGCGCCGGAGGTCGTCGGCGATGGGCACGTAAGCGGGATCACTCCTCGACATCTGGCTCTCCATTGGCGCAGATCGGGTGACACATGGGGCAGATCGGGTGACTCAGTGTTGACAAATCTAATGCATCAGGTGAAATCTAAAGCTTTAGATTCACGTTCCGTGACTGGCCGCTCGCGGGGAGAGGCGTGGCGTGCGAAGCACCAGGGTGTATGACCTCGCGGACCGGCTCGCCGCGGCGACGGGTGCGCGGACCCGCGTCCGCCCACGTCCGGGCGGTGGCTACCTGGTGGAGGTGACCCTCCCCGCCGGCCTCACCGAGGAGCAGGAGCTCGCCGCCCTCGACGTCCTGTCGGATGCGGACCGTTACGGACACCGATACAGCTCGGCGGTCGAGAAGCTCTGGGCCGAGTTCGACGAGGAGCGGGAACAGCACACGTGAACAGCAGAGAACCCGGGGCCGCGACGGCCTTCACGGTGTCGATCGAGGACATCACCCCGCCGACGACCTTCAGTCGGCTTCCGGACGCCCTGGCGGCACTCTGGGAGGCACTCAGGGTGCTGCCGCTCGGGTGGACGCAACATGAGGCGTACCGGTACTTCCTCGGGCCCGGCGCGCAGGAGCGGGTCGCGGCATTCCTGACCCGCGACGGGGAGTTGACGCTCAGCTTCACCATGGCCGGGCGCTCGCACGCGGTCCGGGTGGTGCCGGTGCGGCCGGACGGAGGCTGAGAGCGGTCCGGGCGGTTCGCGTCGTGTGCCCGGCGTGAACCGCCGGGCGGGTCTCAGCCCTGGCCCTGGTGCTCCGCGGGGTCGGGGAAGGTCTGCAGGGTCACGAAGACCACCCGGAGGCTCTCGCCGCTGCCCTCGGTGCGGATCCGCACCCGCTGGCCGGGGCGCAGCAGGCGAAGGCCCCCGGCGTCGAAGGCCGCCGCGTCGAACGGCACCGGGGTGCCGTCGTCCAGCAGTACGGAGCCGGCGCGGGTCTCGGGGTCGAAGGTGAATGCGGTGGCCTGCATACCCGCAGCATATCGGCGAGTTGATGCGCGCGGCATCGTCGGGGCGCGGGGAGTCGTGCGAGCGACCCCGCGGCCGCGGACGGATTCGGGGAACCGTGACCACGCGGTTCCCGGGGCGTGGCCGCGGTGGCTGGAAGCCGCGCCCCCGGGGGGGCCTGCCGGCCCGGTCAGCGGTGCCCGAGGGGTGCGAACAGGGGCGCGGAGGCGGTGGCGGTGCGGGGCCCGAGGCCCAGGGAGCGGGCGGTGGCGAGGTCGTCGCCGGTGTCCACGTCGCGGCGTACCGAGGGGACGTCGGGCAGGGTGATCTCGTAGGCGCCACCGGCCGCGTGGCGCTCCCGGCTCGCCCCGCCGAACTCCGGACGCAGGCCGCAGTCCGCGGCACAGGCGAGCAGCGTGGTGCCCACCCCGGGCGCGTCCGCGAGGAAGGCCCGCCCGGTGGGCGGCACGGCGGCGAGCACCCGGCCGAGTTCGGCGGGCCGAAGGGCTGGAAGGTCGGCCGAGAGCGCGGCGACGGGGGAGCGCGGTGCGATCCGCCGGGCATGCGCCGCGCCGTGTGCGAGGGCCGGGTTGAGACCGCCACCCGGCTCGTCGTCCAGGATCAGAGCACCCAGCCGGGCCAACTCGGGCCCGGCCAGCCGGTCCTGGGTGACCACCAGGACCCTCGCCACGTCCCGGCAGGCCAGCGCCGCCGTCACGGTGTCCAGCGCGAAGGCGAGCGCGAGTGCCGCGCGCCGTTCGCCCGCGAAGGCGCCGAGGCGGCTCTTGGCCAGCGCGAGCGGTTTCACCGGCAGCACCAGCGACCAGCCGGGGCGGGTAGCGGGCGGAACCGGCTCGACGGGGCGTACCGTGTCCTGGGTCATCGGCGTCATTGTGGCGTCGGTGCCAAAGCCCTGGCCAGGCGGGTGCCGCGCGGGTTGACGTGCGATTGGTCACTTGCCCCGGGCCGTGGGGGATGGCTCCTCGACAGCCGGTGAGGCGACGGGTGAGACTGATCCGCGCCCGGGGGCCCGGGCACCAGGAACGTTCTGCGGCACCCCGGGGTGCCGCACCTGATGAGGAGGAGCTGGGGTGGCCCGCCGCTCGTACGCCAGATTCGGCAACGCCGACTACGGGTTCTGGTACCGCTTCGCGGCCGTACTCGTGAAGCCGGTGACGACCGCCCTGGTGAAGCCCGAGTGGCGCGGCTGGGAGCAGCTGCCCAAGGAGGGCGGCTTCATCGCGGTGGTGAACCACAACTCGATCATCGACCCGGTGGTGTACGCGCACTGGCAGTACAACAGCGGCCGCCCGCCCCGGATACTGGGCAAGTCCTCGCTCTTCTCGGTGCCGTTCATCGGCTTCATGCTGCGTAAGACCGGCCAGATCCCGGTGTTCCGTGAGTCCACCGACGCCGCCGAGGCGTTCCGCGCGGCGATCGACGCCATCGAGCGGGGCCAGTGCGTGCAGTTCTACCCCGAGGGCACTCTCACGCGTGACCCCGACCTGTGGCCGATGACCGGCAAGAGCGGGGCCGCCCGGGTCGCGCTGATGACCGGCGCACCGGTGATCCCGGTGGCGCACTGGGGCGCGCACGAGATCATCCCGCCGTACGGCCGGGGCGGGAAGGGCAAGTTCAACCTCTTCCCCCGGCACAAGGTGACGGTCGCGGCGGGTCCGCCGGTCGACCTGAGCAGGTACCAGGGCCAGGAGCTCACCGCCAAGGTGCTCCGCGAGGCCACCGACGACATCATGGCGGCGATCACCGCCGTCCTCGCCGACATCCGGGGCGAGGAGCCGCCGGCCGAGCGCTACGACATGCGCAAGGCCGCCCGTGCGCGGGCCGCGGCAGCCGCCGCCAAGCGCGAGCGGGCGGGCGGCAACCAGGACGATGAAGGCACCACCCCCGAGGAGAGTTCCAAGTGACCCGCTGCGCCGTCTTCGGGACCGGTTCCTGGGGTACCCCGTTCGCGATGATCCTGGCCGACGCCGGCTGCGAGGTGACCCTCTGGGGCCGCCGCCAGGAGCTGGTGGACACCATCGAGCGGACCCACGTCAACCCCGACTACCTGCCCGGGGTGCGGCTTCCGGACAGCGTCCACGCCACCACCGACGCCGCCGAGGCGCTGGCCGGCGCGGACTTCGCGGTGCTCGCCGTGCCGTCCCAGACGCTGCGTCAGAACCTGGCCGCCTGGGCGCCGTTGATCGGTCCGCAGACGGTGCTGGTGAGCCTGATGAAGGGCATCGAGCTCGGTACCGCCAAGCGGATGAGCGAGGTGATCCAGGAGGTCGCCGGGGTCGGTCCGGAGCGGGTCGCGGTGGTCAGCGGGCCCAACCTGGCCAAGGAGATCGCCAACCGGCAGCCGGCCGCGGGCGTGGTCGCCTGCAGCGACGAGGAGGTCGCCACGCGCCTCCAAGCCGCCTGCCACACCCCGTACTTCCGCGCCTACACCAACACCGACGTGGTCGGCTGCGAGCTCGGCGGCGCGGTCAAGAACGTGATCGCGCTGGCGGTCGGCATGGCGGACGGGATGGGCCTGGGCGACAACAGCAAGGCCACCCTGATGACCCGCGGACTGGCCGAGACCACCCGCCTGGGGCTCGCCCTGGGTGCCGACCCGCTCACCTTCTCGGGCCTGGCCGGGATGGGCGACCTGGTCGCCACCTGCTCCTCGCCGCTCTCCCGCAACCACACCTTCGGCACCAACCTCGGCCGGGGCATGACGGTCGAGGAGACCATCGCGGCCACCAAGCAGACCGCCGAGGGCGTCAAGTCCTGCGAGTCGGTGCTCGATCTGGCCCGGCGCAACAACGTGGAGATGCCGATCGTCGAGGCCGTGGTGGAC
Source organism: Kitasatospora sp. HPM-01-4 (assembly GCF_051374625.1). Classification (NCBI taxonomy): domain Bacteria; kingdom Bacillati; phylum Actinomycetota; class Actinomycetes; order Kitasatosporales; family Streptomycetaceae; genus Kitasatospora; species Kitasatospora sp. HPM-01-4. Next base: position 5,653,726 of record NZ_JBPQGP010000005.1, read on the forward strand.
GTGGTGCACCACGGACGGCCCACCCAGGAGGTGCTCGCCGGGCTGATGGCCCGCTCGGCGAAGCCGGAGCGGCGGTAGCGGCCGGGCGGCGGTAGCGGCCGGGTCGGCGGCCGCGGCCGGAGGGCGGCCGAAGAGGAGCAAACCGGACAACGCCCGATTCGAGCAGTCCGCGTGACTTTCCCGAAACCGCTCGCACGGTAGTCTCAAGCGCGATATGAGCATCGAACAGCACTCCCCGAACCCGGGCGCTTCGGGCGCCAAGCCGCGCGTCGCGATCGTCTTCGGCGGTCGCAGCTCCGAGCACGCCATCTCGGTCTCCACGGCCGGCAGTGTGCTCAAGGCCATCGACCGCACCAAGTACGAGGTGCTGCCGATCGGCATCACGCAGGAGGGCCGCTGGGCCCTGGTCAGCGACGAGCCGTCGCGGATGGCGATCACCGACGGCAGGCTGCCGGCCGTGTCCCAGATCGCCGAGGCCACCGAGGGCCAGGTCACCCTGCCGGTCAGCCCGGACAGCCGTGAGGTGGTCCTGGCGACCAGCACCGAGGCGCCCAAGGCCCTCGGCGAGGTCGACGTGGTCCTGCCGCTGCTGCACGGCCCGTGGGGCGAGGACGGCACCATCCAGGGCATGCTGGAGCTCTCCGGCGTCCCCTACGTCGGCTCCGGCGTGCTGGCCAGCGCGGTCGGCATGGACAAGGAGTTCACCAAGCGGATCCTCGAGTCGCACGGCATCGGCGTCGGCTCCTACACGGTGGTCAGGCCGCGCGAGTGGGAGTCCGAGGCGGGCCGCGCGGCGGCGCGCGAGCGGATCGGCGAGCTGGGTCTGCCGCTCTTCGTGAAGCCCTGCCGGGCCGGTTCCAGTGTGGGTATCAGCAAGGTCAAGGACCTCGCCGACCTGGACGCGGCGATCGAGGAGGCCCGCCGGCACGACCCCAAGGTGATCGTCGAGGCCGGGCTCGACGGCCGCGAGATCGAGTGCGCCGTGCTGGAGTTCGAGGACGGCCCGCGGGCCAGCGTCCCGGCCGAGATCCTGGTCGGCGGCGACTACGAGTTCTACGACTTCGAGGCCAAGTACATCGACTCCTCCGAGGTGCGGATCCCGGCCGAGCTGACCGAGGGCGAGACCGCCGAGATCCGCCGCCAGGCCGTCGCCGCCTTCGAGGCGCTCGGCTGCGAGGGGCTGGCCCGGGTGGACTTCTTCCTGCTCACCGACGGCCGCTGGGTGGTCAACGAGATCAACACCATGCCCGGCTTCACCCCGATCTCGGCCTACCCGAAGATGTGGGAGGCCAGCGGCGTGGGCTACGCCGAGCTGATCGACCGGCTGCTCCAGGCGGCGCTGCGCCGCTCCACCGGCCTGCGCTGAGCGGCGTCGCCCGCTTCGAGCCCGCGCGCCCGGTCCCGGGGGGTTACAGGCCCTCCGGGACCGTGGACTTGATCGCGTCGGTGAGCGAGCTGAGCGGGTCGATGTAGTTCGGGTACGCGCCCTTGGGCACGGTGATCTCCACGTACGCCTTCCGCAGCGTGGTGACGAAGTGGTATCCGCCCTGGCCGTCCGGGGCCATGCCGAACTGCACGTCGTTCACCTCGGGCGCGGAGGCGGTCGGATCCTCGTCGAGGTAGCCGGGACGGTCGATGCCGCACTTCAGCACGGTGCGCGGCGAGCTGTTCCAGGCGGCCGTATACGGCGAGGCCGGTTCGGGGTCCTGCCGCCTGTGCCCCAGCACGGTGTCGGGCAGTGCCTTGTCCAGCGCCTCGCAGATCTTCGCCACGGCCGGCTTGGGCGTGGGCGGGGTGACGTTCGGCGGGGTGTCCCAGTCGATGAGCAGCAGCCCGATCACGCCCGCCAGCACGACCGGCGGCGCGGCCCAGCGCAGCGGGGCGGGCAGCGACTTCAGGCGGGCGCTCGGGCGGAGGATCGGGGGCATCCGCCGATGGTAACCGGCTCTACAGATGGACGACCGGACAGGTCAGCGTGCGGGTGATCCCCTCGACCTGCTGGATCCTGGCCACCACCAGGCGCCCCAGCTCGTCCACCGTCCCGGCCTCGGCGCGCACGATGACGTCGTAGGGGCCGGTGACGTCCTCGGCCTGCAGCACTCCGGTGATCTCGGAGATGGTCCGGGCCACTGCGGTGGCCTTGCCCACTTCGGTCTGGATCAGGATGTATGCCTGTACCACGGGAGACCTCCAGGCGAGGGGGTGGGCTGACCGGGCAGTGTGATCACCACGCTACCGCGCAGAGGGGCCGGGCGGGGCGACTTCGGCGGGGTCCGAGGGCGTACGCTGCGCGCGGGGGCGTGTGGAACGAGTGCGGGCACGTACGGACGGGTGCGGGCGCGGCCGGGGAGGCCGGGAGCGGACCCGGCCGGGTCGGGTGCCCCAGTCATCAGTTGCTTCAGGCATCAGTGGAGAGGACGGCAGATGCAGGGGACCGTGGGCGAGCTGGGCGAGTTCGGACTCATCCGGGAGCTGACCGCCAGGCTGCCGCTGACCCCGGCCGTCGAACTCGGCCCCGGGGACGACGCCGCCGTGGTCAAGGCGCCGGACGGCCGGGTGGTGGCCACCAGCGACGTGCTGATCGAGGGCCGGCACTTCCGCCGGGACTGGTCCACCGCCTATGACGTGGGCCGCAAGTCCGCCGCGCAGAACCTGGCGGACATCGCCGCGATGGGCGCCGTCCCGACCGCCATCCTGCTGGGCCTGGTCACCCCCGCCGACCTGCCCACCACCTGGGCCACCGAGCTGATGGACGGCCTGCGCGACGAGTGCCAGGTGGCCGGGGCGGCCGTGGTCGGCGGCGACGTGGTGCGCGGCGACGCCATCACCCTGGCGATCACCGCGCTCGGCGACCTCCAGGGCCGGGCCCCGGTGAAGCGCTCGGGCGCACAGGTCGGCGACGTGGTCGCGGTGACCGGCTGGCTCGGCTGGTCGGCGGCCGGGCTGACCGTACTGCAGCGCGGCTTCCGCTCCCCGCGGGCGTTCGTGGAGGCGCACCGGCGGCCCGAACCGCCGTACCACGCGGGCCCCGCGGCGGCGGACCTCGGCGCCACCTCGATGGTCGACGTCAGCGACGGCCTGGTGGCCGACCTCGGCCATGTCGCCAAGGCCAGCGGTGTCGACATCGACCTGCACGCGGCCGACTTCGACATCCCCGCGCAGATGGCCGACATCGGCCAGGCGGTCGGGGTGGACCCGCTGGTCTGGGTGCTCTCCGGCGGTGAGGACCACGCGATCGCGGCCACCTTCCCGAGCACCGTCCAGCTGCCCGCCCGCTGGCGGGTGGTGGGCAGCGTGGTCCGCGTCGCCGGCGCCGCCCGCGGGGGCCAGGTCACCGTGGACGGGGCCCCCTGGGACCGGGTCGGCGGCTGGGACCACTTCTCGGCCGAGTAGCGAGGTAGCGAGGAGCCGTACGAGCGCCGGGCGAGTGCCCCCGGGCGCGGGGGAGTTGGCCGCGCGCACCCGGGGGAGCCCCGGGGTGCGGGCCCAACTCCCAGGCGCGGCAGGGCAGTTCCTCCGGGTGGGGGAGGCGGTGCGGCCGGCCGCGCGGCGCGGCGGGGCCGAGCCCGTGCTGCCCCTTGGCCCCCGGGGAACTGCCCTGCCGCCCGGAGGAGTTCGGCTTCCCCGACTCCCTTTCGCTCCGGGGGCACGCCTCTTTGTCGCCGGAGCTCCGCTCTACCACCGAATCCCGCCCGGTGGGGCGGGAGCCTTCCCGTAGGGGTGGTGCGGGCGCCAAGGCGCCGTTCGGGCGGGTTCCGGCGCGTAGGCTTGCGCTGTCGGTCCTGGCCGGGTTTGTCCGGTCTGCCCGGCCTGTACGGATCCATCTACCCGGAGGCGGCACCGCCTCCGGAGCGGGAGAGCGCAGCCACCATGCGAATCGGCGTCCTGACCAGCGGAGGCGACTGCCCCGGCCTCAACGCGGTGATCCGCTCGGTGGTGCACCGGGGCACCGACGTCCACGGCGACGAGATCATCGGCATCGAGGACGGCTTCCTCGGCCTGATCGAGGGCCGTGCCCGCCCGGTCTCGCACGACGACGTCACCGGCCTGCTCACCCTCGGCGGCACCATCCTCGGCTCGGCCCGGGTGCGGCGCGAGCGGATCGAGTGGGCCGTGGAGAACGCCCGTACGCTGGCCCGGAACCTCGGCATCGACGCCCTGATCGCGATCGGCGGCGAGGGCACGCTCACCGCCGCCAAGATGTTCTCCGAGGCCGGACTGCCCGTGGTGGGCGTCCCGAAGACCATCGACAACGACATCGAGGCCACCGATGTGACCTTCGGCTTCGACACGGCCGTCCATGTCGCGACCGAGGCGATCGACCGGCTGAAGACCACCGCCGAGTCCCACCAGCGGGTGATGGTGGTCGAGTTGATGGGCCGGCACACCGGCTGGATCACCCTGACCGCCGGGATGGCCGGCGGCGCCCACGGCATCCTCATCCCCGAGAAGCCCTTCGACATCGAGGCGGTGGCCCGGATGGTCGAGGAACGCTTCGAACGGCACAAGAAGTTCGCCATCATCGCGGTCGCCGAGGGTGCCAAGCCCGCGCCGGGCACGCTCCGCTTCGACCACGGCGAGATCGACCAGTACGGCCACCAGACCTTCGGCGGGATCGGCAACCGGCTCGCGCACGAGCTGGAGGACCTGCTCGGCAAGGAGGCCCGCCCGGTCATCCTCGGCCACACCCAGCGCGGCGGCACCCCCACCGCCCGGGACCGGGTGCTCGCCTCCCGCTTCGGCTGGCACGCCGTGGAGGCGATCCACCAGGGGGCCTTCGGGCACTTCACCGCGCTGCGCGGCACCGAGATCAGGCTGGTGCCGATCGCGGACGCCGTGGTCAGGCTGAAGACCGTGCCCGAGGACCGCTGGCTGGAGTCGGAAGCGGTGCTCTGAGCCGCCGGCCTCCGCGTGCCGGGCGGCCGGGTAGGTTGGCGGCATGAGCAGCCAGTCAGCACCCCCCGTCGAGGCACCTCCCCGCGTTCTCACCGTCGCCGGCTCCGACTCCGGCGGTGGCGCGGGCATCCAGGCCGACCTCAAGACCATGCTCGCGCTCGGTGTGCACGGCATGAGCGTGATCACCGCCGTCACGGCGCAGAACTCGGTCGGCGTGCAGGGCTACTGGGAACTGCCCGCCGAGGCCGTCCGCGCGCAGTTCCGCAGTGTGGTGGACGACATCGGCGTGCAGGCCGTGAAGACCGGCATGCTGGCCTCCGTCGAACTGGTCGAGACCGTGTCCGAGCTGCTCGCCGGTGTCCGGGCGCCCGTGGTGGTGGACCCGGTCGGCGTCTCCAAGCACGGCGACCCGCTGCTCGCCGCCGAGGCGGTCGCCACCGTACGGGAGCGGCTGCTCCCGGTCGCGACCCTCGTCACACCCAACCTGCACGAGGTGGCGCAGCTCACCGGCCGCACGGTGGAACGGGAGAGCGGCATGCCGGACGCCGCCAGGGCGCTGTACGACCTCGGCCCGCGCTGGGTCCTGGTCAAGGGCGGGCACCTGGCGGGCGAGGCCGCGGACCTTCTCTACGGCGGCCCCGGCGAGGAGTACTGGTACCGCGCCGAGCGCTACGACAACCGGCACACCCACGGCACCGGCTGCACCCTGGCCAGCGCCGTCGCCGCCGGACTCGCCAAGGGCCTGGCCATGCCGGAGGCGGTCGACGCGGCCAAGGCGTACGTCACCGGCGCGATCCGGCAGGGCTTCCCGCTCGGCGCGGGCATCGGCCCGGTCGACCACGGCTGGCGCTGGCGTCAGGGCGCGTCCGAGTAGTTCCCACCGGGCGCGCGACGCCCGGGCACACGACTGGGGCCCGTGAACACGTACGGCCCGGGGTGGGAACCCCGGGCCGTACGGTCAGAGCGGGACGCCGGGGCGTCCGGGAAAGACAGATAGCCGATCCACCCGAGGATGGATCGGCTGTCCGGAGGACCGGCTTACCGGTCTGCGCGTCAGCGCGAGACCTTACCGGCCTTGATGCACGAGGTGCAGACGTTGAGCCGCTTCGGCGTCCGCCCAATCACAGCGCGCACCGTCTGGATGTTGGGGTTCCAACGACGGGAGGTACGGCGGTGCGAGTGGGAGATGCTGTTGCCGAAGCCCGGCCCCTTGCCGCAGACGTCGCAGTTGGCAGCCACAGGAGTCACTCCAAGACTTCAGATCATTTACGTTCGAAAACCCCGGCTGAGCCTCCCGGGCCACTCGCGTGGACCGGATCGGTTCAAGGGGTGAGCCCGGGTTGTTCCAGGCAACCGGAAGAGCATACAACGCCTCGTCCGGTTCAACGAAACTACCACGCCCGGGGCGATGATCGTTCCCGCCGCCCCCCGGGCCGGTGCTGGTCAGCGCGCCTTCCGGGCCGCGTCCCCCCGCCTGCCTCCGCCGGGGAGGGGCCCTCTCGCCGCCCGCCTCCGGGCGCCGGCGGCGATCGCCCTGCGCGCGGCCCGTGGACGGCCACCGATAACCTGCGGGTATCGCCCCTCGCCACCGCGTTCAGTCGTGTTCCCGTGGCGTTCACCCGGAGGAGAGCTGGTGCTGGACACGCTCGACGCCCCGACCGTCCGCACCTGGAGCCGTCTCGCCCTGGCCGCCCTCGGCCAGGCCCGCGAGGAGATCGACGCGCTCAACGTCTACCCCGTTCCCGACGGCGACACCGGCACCAACCTGTACCTGACCGTCGAGGCCGCCGCCGCCGCCGTCGAGCACTGCTTCGCCGAGTACGCCGGGCGTGCCGAGGAGCCGGACCTCGCCGCCGCCGTCGCGGCCATGGCCAGGGGAGCGCTGATCGGCGCCCGCGGGAACTCCGGCGTGATGCTCGCCCAGCTGCTGCGCGGGATGGCCGAGGTGCTCGCCCGCGGCGGCGGCCCCGCGCTGCTGCGCCAGGCCCTCCAGCGGGCCGCCGAGGCCGCCTACCAGGCCGTCGCCGAACCCGTCGAGGGGACTCTGCTCACCGTCGCAGCCGAGGCCGCCAGAGCCGCGGCCCAGGCCAACGGCGGCCTCGCCGAGACCGCCGACACCGCCTACCGGGCCGCCCGCACCGCGCTGATGCACACCCCCGAGCAGCTGGACGTACTGGCCGAGGCCGGGGTGGTGGACGCCGGCGGCCGCGGACTGGTCGCCGTCCTCGGCGCCCTCGCCGACGCCGTCGCGGGGCAGACCCCGATGGGGCCGGTCGCGCTGCGCCAGGGACTCGGCGAGACCGGGCCGGTGGAGAGCTGCGAGGGACACGAGCGCCCCGCGGGCCCCGGCCACCCCGCCTTCGAGGTGGTCTACCTCCTGGACGCCTCCGACGAGGCCCTGCCGGCGCTGCGCGCCAGGCTCGCCGCCCTCGGCGACTCCCTGGTGGTCGGCGGCGGCGACGGCCTGTGGAACGTCCATGTGCACGTGGACGACGCCGGGGCCGCCGTCGAGGCCGGAGTCGAGGCCGGCCGCCCGCACCGGATCCGGATCACGCACTTCGCCGAGGCCGCCGCCCGGGCGGGGGAGCGGACCCGGACGGCGCCCGAGGGCCGCGCCGTGCTCAGCGTGGTCTCCGGCACCGGCCTCGCCGAACTCTGCGGACAGGCCGGATCCGCCGTACTGCTCGCCGACCCCGACCGGCCGCCGGCCAGCGCCGAACTCGCCGAGGCCGTCCGCCGCTGCGCCGCCCGCGAGGTCGTGCTGCTGCTCAACGACCCCGAACTGCGTGCCGCCGCCGGGGCCGCCGCCGACCAGCTCCGCGAGGAGGGCGTACGGATCGCCGTACTGCCCACCCGCTCACCCGTCCAGGGCCTGGCCGCGCTCGCCGTCCACGAGGGCGCCCGGCGCTTCGACGAGGACGTGGTCGCCATGACCTCCGCCGCCGGGGCCACCCGCTACGCCGAACTCGCCGTCGCCGAGGGCGAGTCCTGGACCATGGCCGGGGTCTGCCAGGCCGGGGACGTGCTCGGCCTGATCGACGGGGACGTCGCGGTGATCGGCGGCAGCCTCGCCGAGACCGGTGCGGTGGTGCTCTCCCGGATGCTCGCGGCCGGCGGTGAACTGGTCACCCTGGTCCTCGGCGAAGGCGTACCGGCGGGCCTGGCCGAGGAGTTGGTGGCACTCGCCCGCAAGCAGCGGCCCGAGGTCGACACCGTGGTCTTCGACGGCGGGCAGGAGGGCGCGCCGCTGCTGATCGGGGTGGAGTGACCCGGTCTGTCACGGCCGTGGTGTACACAGGGTGCGATGGGCGCTCTCGATGAACCACTGACCAAGCTGGTCGGCGACCGCACCGCGAAGGTGCTGGCCGACAGCCTCAAGCTGCGCACGGTCGGCGACCTGCTGCACCACTACCCGCGCCGCTACGTCGAGCGCGGCCAGCTCACCAGCCTGGAGGAGCTGGAGGTGGACGAGCACGTCACGGTGCTCGCCAGGATCGAGAAGGTGACACTGATCCCCTTCAAGGCGCGCAAGGGCGACCGCCTCGAGGTGGTCGTCACCGACGGCCGCAGCCGGCTCTCGCTGGTCTTCTTCAACCAGGGCTGGCGGCAGAAGGAGCTGCGCCCGGGCGCCCAGGGCCTGTTCGCCGGCAAGGTCGGCCTGTTCAACCGCACCCGCCAACTCGCCTCCCCGGACTACCAGTTGCTGGACGAGGACGCCGACTCGGGTGCCGCGCAGCAGTTCGCGGGCCGGCTGATCCCGGTCTACCCGGCCAGCGCCCAGATGCCCAGCTGGAAGCTGTCCATCTGCATCGAGACCGCCCTCACCAAGCACCTCGGCGACGTCGGCGAGCCGCTGCCCGCCGAACTCCGCGAGAAGCACCGGCTGATCCCCCTGCGCGAGGCGCTTGAACTCATCCACCGCCCGCGCAACCAGGCCGAGCGCGAGCGCGCGCAGAGCCGGCTGCGGTGGGACGAGGCCTTCGTCCTCCAGATCGCCCTGGCCCAGCGCCGGGCCGCCGACGCCGCACTGCCCGCCGTCCCCCGGCAGGCCCGCCCCGGCGGCCTGCTGGCCGCCTTCGACGCCCGGCTGCCGTTCACCCTCACCGAAGGCCAGCGGAAGGTCTCCGCCGAGATCGCCGCCGACCTCGCCTCCGCCCACCCGATGCACCGCCTGCTCCAGGGCGAGGTCGGCTCGGGCAAGACGCTGGTGGCGCTGCGGGCCATGCTCACCGTGGTCGACGCGGGCGGGCAGGCGGTGCTGCTGGCACCGACCGAGGTGCTGGCCCAGCAGCACCACCGCTCGATCGCCGAGATGATGGGGGACCTCGCCGAGGGCGGCATGCTCGGCGGCTCCGAGCTCGGGACCAAGGTCGTGCTGCTCACCGGTTCGATGGGCGCGCCGGCCCGGCGGCAGGCGATGCTCGACATGGCCTGCGGCGACGCCGGGGTGACCATCGGCACCCACGCCCTGATCGAGGACAAGGTCCAGTTCCAGGACCTCGGCCTGGTCGTGGTGGACGAGCAGCACCGCTTCGGGGTCGAGCAGCGGGACGCGCTGCGCAACAAGGGCGAACAGCCCCCGCACCTGCTGGTGATGACGGCCACCCCGATCCCGCGGACCGTCGCCATGACGGTCTTCGGCGACCTGGAGACCTCCGTCCTCGACCAGCTCCCGGCCGGGCGCTCGCCGATCTCCAGCCATGTGGTGCCCGCCGTCGAGAAGCCCAACTTCCTCGCCCGGGCGTGGGAGCGGGTCCGCGAGGAGGTGGCCAAGGGCCACCAGGCGTACGTGGTCTGCCCCCGGATCGGCGACGAGGATCCGAAGGAGCAGAAGAAGCGTCCGAAGGCGGCGCCGGACGACCCGGAGGACCTCGGCGCGGCCGGTGACGACCGCAGGCCCCCGCTCTCGGTGGTGGAGACCGCCGAGATGCTCGCCAAGGGGCCGCTGGCCGGGCTGCGGGTCGAGATCCTGCACGGCCGGCTCGCACCCGAGGCCAAGGACGACGTGATGAAGCGCTTCGCGGCCGGCGAGGTGGACGTCCTGGTCGCCACCACCGTGATCGAGGTCGGGGTCAACGTCCCCAACTCCACCGTCATGGTCATCATGGACGCCGACCGCTTCGGTGTCTCCCAGCTCCACCAGCTGCGCGGCCGGGTGGGCCGGGGCAGTGCTCCCGGCCTGTGCCTGCTGGTCAGCGACATGCCCGCGGGCAGCGCGGCCCGTGCCCGGCTGGACGCGGTGGCCGGCACCCTGGACGGCTTCGAGCTCTCCCGGATCGACCTGGAGCAGCGCCGCGAGGGCGATGTGCTCGGGCAGGCCCAGTCCGGGGTGAAGTCCTCGCTGAAGGTGCTCTCCGTCCTGGACGACGAGGACGTCATCGCCACCGCCAGGGCGGAGGCCGCCACCCTGGTCGCCGAGGACCCGGCCCTCGCCGACCACCCGGAGCTGCGCACGGCCCTGGAGAGCCTGCTGGACGAGGACCGCGCCGAGTACCTCGAAAAGGGCTGAACGCGAGCGGGCGGCGCCGGGGGCGAGGACGGCGGTCCCCGGTCCGCGGCCGGTCGGTTGTCAGTGCCCCGCGAGAGAATGAAGGTGTTCAGGGCGCACCTCAAGGTGCGTACCTGGCACGACACTTGGGGGTCCTGCCATGGCATTCCGTCATCTCAACGAGCTCCCGCTCGGCGACAAGGTCTTCCGGATCGAGCTCGCCAGTGAGGACGACCGCGAAGTCACCCTGACCCTGACCGGCTGGCGCGAGGGCGCCGCCGCCACTCCGCTCGCCTCCGGCAAGCTCCGCCTCCCCGTCGAGGACGTCGCCAGCCTCCGGATCGCACTGAACCGCGCGCTGCGGGCCCTGGCCATCGTGGCCGACGTCGCCGAGCCCATCCCCGACCGGGACGTGCTGCGCGAGCTGTACCCCGGCCACGGCGCCCCGTGGGTGCCGCAGCACGAGGAGGAGCTGGTCCGCCGCTTCCACGAGAGCGAGACCATCGCCCGGATCGCCGCCCGCTTCGGCCGCACGCCCGACTCGGTCCGCACCAAGCTGCGCGAGCTCGGCCACGACCCGCGCCGCCCGGAGCACTGCCCGCCCGACGGCTGCCTGTCCTGGTCCCGCTACGCCTCCCCGGCCCTGCTCGGGGCGGCGTCCGCCACCGAGTAGCCGGGCGGGGGAGCCGCGCGGGCGTCCCCGCCGGCCGTGATCCGGTCGCAGTCCGGCCGCGGTCCGGTCGCACGGGGCGCCCGCGCGGGCCTTCGCTCCCCTCGGTGACGGTGCGCGCCATCGCTGAGTCCCCGTATAGCGTGGTGGCGGACCCACGAAAGGACTCTGCAGCTCATGACCCGCGTGATCGCCGGTGCGGCCGGCGGCCGGCGCCTGGCCGTGCCGCCCGGCCGCAACACCCGCCCGACCTCGGACAAGGCGCGGGAGGCGATGTTCTCCACCCTGGAGGCCCTGCGCGGGACCATCCACGGCGCCCGGATGCTGGACCTGTTCGGCGGCTCGGGCGCGGTCGGCCTGGAGGCGCTGTCCCGTGGCGCGGAGCACGCCCTGTTGGTCGAGGCGGACACGAGCGCGGCCCGCACCATCCGTGCCAACATCCGCACGGTCGCCCTCCCGGGCGCCGAGCTCCGCGCCGAGCGGGCCGAGCGGGTGCTCGCGGGCCCGGCCCCCGCGGCCCCGTACGACCTGGTGTTCCTCGACCCGCCGTACATGGTCACCGACGACGCGGTGCGGGAGATGCTGATCACACTCCTCGCTGGGGGCTGGATCGCGGACGGCGCACTCGTCACCGTGGAACGCAGCACCAGGGGCGGTGAGTTCGGCTGGCCCGAGGGCTTCGAAGTGCTGCGCTCACGCCGGTACGGCGAGGGCACCCTCTGGTACGGTCGCGCCGCTGCCGAGGTTGATCAAGACTCGTAGCACCGCACCCCACAAGGGAGTCCACGCCATGCGCCGCGCCGTCTGTCCGGGATCGTTCGACCCGATCACCAACGGCCACCTCGACATCATCGAACGTGCGTCGAAGCTGTACGACGTCGTCCACGTCGTGGTGGCGATCAACCCGAGCAAGCAGGGCATGTTCAGCGTCGCCGAGCGCATCGAGCTGATCGAGGAGACCACCGCCCAGTGCGGGAACGTGGTGGTCGAGGCGCACCAGGGCCTGCTGGTGGACTACTGCAGGGAGCGCGGGATCCCGGCGATCATCAAGGGACTGCGCGCCGTCAGCGACTTCGACTACGAGCTGCAGATGGCCCAGATGAACCACGGCCTCACCGGGGTCGAGACGCTCTTCGTGCCGACCTCGCCGACGTACAGCTTCCTCTCCTCCAGCCTGGTCAAGGAGGTCGCCTCGTACGGCGGCGACGTCTCGCACCTGCTGCCGGAGCCGGTGCACCGCCGGCTGCTCGCGCGGATCGCGGAGCGGAGCGCCGCCGGCAGCGCCTGAGGCGGTGCGCCGGCCCGGTCCCGGGCCGCCTCGGTCGGGCACATCTGCCGGACCGTCATGCCGTGCTGCCGCCGCCCGGGTGGCCGGAAGGGTACGGCCGTTGTGAGCTGCGGGGTGAGTGGACGTACAGTCAGTACTCCACTGCCCGGTGGCGATACGGCGCCGTCCGGGCCTGCCTCCGCCGCATCTCGGCGGCACACGGAAAGACAGAAGCGCCCGTGGACGTGCAGAACAGACTCGACGCGATCGTCGCGGCCGTGGAGAACGCCCGCTCGATGCCCATGTCGGCGTCCTGCGTGGTGAACCGGGCCGAGCTGGTGGGCCTGCTCCAGGAGCTGCGGGAAGCCCTCCCCTCCGAGCTCGCCCAGGCCAAGTCGGTGATGGCCGACCACGAGCAGGTGGTGGCCGACGCGCAGGCCCAGGCCGACGAGATCATCCGCGGCGCGCACGACGAGCGCGGTTCGCTGATCTCGGACACCGAGGTGGTGCGCCGCGCCCAGAACGAGGCCGACCGGATCCTCGCCGAGGCCAGGGCCGAGGTCGAGGCCAAGCGTGCCGAGGCCGACGACTACGTCGACGCCAAGCTGGCCAACTTCGAGGTCGTGCTCACCAAGACCCTGGGCTCGGTCGGCCGCGGCCGGACGAAGCTGCGCGGTGAGGCGCTCGACCCCGCGGAGGGCGAGGGCGACGAGTTCCGCCCGCGCGGCACCCCGAGCCCCGAGGTGGACGAGTACGTCGATGTGAAGCTCGCCACTCTGGAGGCCGTGCTCAGCGCCACCCTGGAGGCGGTCGGCAAGGGCCGCGACAAGCTCCTCGGCAAGAAGGCGATCGACGAGCTGGGCGCCTACCTGGCCGCCGCCGACGAGGCCCAGCAGCTCAGGCACCGGGCCGAGGCGGTCGCCGCCGGCTTCTCCGAGGATGGCGAGGAGCAGCCCTGGTACCGCGAGGAGGTGCCGCAGCAGCAGAGCTGGCCCGAGCCGGCCGCGGCCGGCTGGCAGGGTGCCGGGCAGGCCCGTGGCGAGGAGTCCTACGACAACGGCTTCAACCCGCCCGCGGAGCAGTACTCCGAGGCCTACAACGGAGGCTTCGACCCGGCGGGGCAGCCGCAGCAGGATCCGTACGGCAACCCGTACGGCGGCTATCCCCAGCAGCCGCCCTACCCGCCCCAGGAGCCCGCGCTGCACGACCCGTACGGCGTCCCGCAGGCGTACTCCCAGCAGCCGGTGTACCAGCAGGACCAGGGCTACGACGCCTACGGCTACCCGCAGCAGCCCCAGCAGCCTCCGCACGGCCAGCCGCCCCACCAGCAGCAGGCGGGCCTGGACGAGACGAGCTTCTTCGACACCAGCATGATCGACATGACCAGGCTGAGGGAGCTCGGCGGCCGGTAGCGGCCGCCCGAAGTTGGGCCTGGCCGAAGTGTCCGGTAGTCTGACCACTCCGGCCTGTTCAGCGCCGGATCGTTCGGCTGCTCGCTCGAAGCTCACAGCGCGGTGCCGCACATCGTACGAAACTCGTCTCGCGCCATGCAGTGATGCGTGCCGCCGCCAGGAAGTCAGGGAACCTTGAACCGCCTCGACCACCGCGACCCGCTCGTGTTCGACACGCATGAGCTGGGCCGTCGCGCGGGCTCGATGCGCCGGATCTCCCGCACCCTGGAGGCCCCCGAGGGCCTGGGCATCGCCGATGTGATCGGTGTCCCGGAGAAGAGCGAGGTCAAGCTGGAGCTCCGCCTGGAGTCGGTGGTCGAGGGTGTGCTGGTGACCGGCACCGCGGCCGCCCACGTCGAGGGCGAGTGCGTGCGCTGCCTGGAGCCGGTCGAGGACGACCTCGAGGTCGACTTCCAGGAGCTGTACTACTACCCGGAGTCCGACGAGCGCCATCGCGCCAGGACCGCCGGGACCGAGGACCTCGACGAGGACTCGGAAGAAGAGACTTACCGCCTGGAGGGCGACTTCTTCGACCTCCAGCCGGTGCTGCGTGACGCGGTGGTGCTCGCACTGCCGCTGCAGCCGGTGTGCCAGGAAGACTGCCTGGGTCTGTGCTCCGAGTGCGGGGCACGCCTGAGCGACGACCCGGACCACCAACACGACGCCGTCGACCCGAGGTGGGCGGCTCTGCAGGGACTCTCCGCCGCCCCCGGCGACGAGGGTGACGAGAACAAGAACAGCGACACCCGTGAGGGTCTCGCCGAGAACCAGGAGAAGTAGCCGTGGCTGTTCCGAAGCGGAAGATGTCGCGCAGCAACACGCGCCACCGCCGTTCGCAGTGGAAGGCTGTCGCCCCCGCGCTCGTCGCGTGCGACCGCTGCCACGAGCCGAAGCTGGCGCACATCGCGTGCCCGAGCTGCGGCACGTACAACCGTCGCCAGGTCCTCTCGGTCTGATCGGCGGGGTGTACGGATCGATGTCGGAAAGCACCTTTTCCCGCAAGTCGGCTTCCAACGGGAGCAGGGCCGGCGGGCCGGCTTCGACCGAATACGACGTCCTGGAAGGGCGCCTCGGGTATCCACTTGAGCGCGCCCTTCTGGTACGTGCCCTGACCCACCGCTCGTACGCGTACGAGAACGGTGGTCTGCCCACCAACGAGCGCCTGGAGTTCCTCGGCGACTCGGTGCTGGGCCTGGTGGTGACCGACACCCTCTACCGCCTCCACCCGGAGGTCGCCGAGGGCACGCTCGCCAAGCTGCGCGCCGCGGTGGTCAACTCCCGCGCGCTCGCCGAGGTCGGCCGCAACCTGGACCTGGGAGCCTTCATCCGGCTCGGCAAGGGCGAGGAGGGTACCGGCGGCCGCGACAAGTCGTCGATCCTCGCCGACACCGTCGAGGCCGTGATCGGCGCCATCTACCTGGACAAGGGCCTGGACGAAGCCACCGAGTTCGTCCACCGGCTGTTCGACCCGCTGATCGAGGAGTCCTCTCGGCTGGGCGCCGGACTGGACTGGAAGACCAGCCTCCAGGAACTCACCGCCTCCGTCGGCATCGGCGTGCCCGAGTACGTCGTCTCCGAGTCGGGCCCCGACCACGAGAAGACCTTCGACGCCGCCGCCCGGGTGGCCGGCGAGGACTTCGGACACGGCAGCGGCCGCTCCAAGAAGGAAGCCGAGCAGAAGGCCGCCGAGAGCGCCTGGCGGGCGATCAAGGCCAAGTACGCCGACCAGCTGCCCGGTAACGCGGGCTGAGGCGGGCCCGGTGCCCGAACTCCCCGAGGTCGAGGTGGTCCGGCGCGGTCTGGCCCGCTGGATCACGGGCCGCACCGTGGCCGAGGTCGAGGTGCTGCACCCGCGCGCGGTGCGCCGCCAGGTGGGCGGCGCACCCGACTTCACGGCCCGGATGACCGGTGCCACCTTCGGCCAGGCGCAGCGGCGCGGCAAGTACCTCTGGGTGCCGGTTGGCGCCGGCTTCTCGATGATCGGGCACCTGGGCATGAGCGGGCAGCTGCTCGTCCAGGACCCGGCCGTGCCAGACGAGACCCATCTGAGGGTCCGCTTCCGCTTCGCCGACGGCGCCCGCGAACTGCGCTTCGTCGACCAGCGGACCTTCGGCGGCCTGGCCGTCGAGGAGGCCGAGCCGGACGATCCCGAGTCCACCCCGGTCTCCATCGCGCACATAGCCCGGGACCCGCTGGACCCCCGCTTCGACGACGGCGCCTTCATCACCGCGCTGCGGGCCAAGCGCACCACGGTCAAGCGCGCCCTGCTCGACCAGACCCTGATCAGCGGTGTCGGCAACATCTACGCCGACGAGTCGCTCTGGCGCGCCAAGCTGCACTACGAGCGGCCCACCGCGTCCCTCACCCGTCCGCAGGCCGCCCTGCTGCTGCAGCACGCCAGGGACGTGATGGACGCCGCCCTCGCGGTCGGCGGCACCAGCTTCGACAGCCTGTACGTCAACGTGAACGGCGAGAGCGGCTACTTCTCCCGGGACCTGGACGCCTACGGGCGCGAGGGCGAGCCCTGCCGCCGCTGCGGCACGCCCATCCGCCGCGCCGCCTGGATGAACCGCTCCAGCTACTTCTGCCCCCGCTGCCAGCGCGCACCCCGGTAGGACCTGCCCGACACCGGGCGCGCCGCCGGGGCCGCCCTCAGCGGCGGGCCGGTTCGGGGAGCTGCGGCTCGGCGGCCGGGTGGACCTCGGTCTCCTCCTGGCCGAAGTAGGCGACGCCGACCGCGCTGACCACGGCGAGGACGAAGCCGGAGACGGCCAGCCAGCCCAGGCCGGCCCGGGAGGAGTCGCCGAGCCAGAGCACGCCCACGGCACCCGGTACGACCGTCTCCCCGACCACCAGCGCGGCCGTGGCCCCGTTCACCGAGCCGACCTGCAGCGCCACGGTGTGCAGGTACATTCCGCCGATCCCGCCGACCATGATCGCGTACAGCGCCGGGTCCGAGAGCAGCTCACCCACGTGGAAGGGCTGAAGACCGTTCAGCACCCGGACCCCGATGCCCAGCGCGCCGAAGCCGAGCCCGGAGAGCAGACCGGCCACGATCGCGCCGCTGGAACCGAGCCGCCGCACGATCAGGCTGCCGCCGGCGATCAGCACCACCGACACGCCGAGCAGCCACCAGTGCACCGCCATCGCGGTGTGGTGCCCGCCCTCGGGCCCGGCGGCCGTGGCCAGCAGCACCAGCGCACCGCAGAGCACGCCGATCGAGGCCCACTCCAGCCCCTTCAGCCGCAGACCGAGCAGCTTGATGCTCAGCACCGCGGTGATCACCAGGTTGGCGCTGATGATGGTCTGGGAGAGGAAGAGCGGCAGCAGCCGGGCGGCCAGCGCTCCGAGCCCGAAGCCTATGAAGTCCAGGACCGTGCCGAGGATGAACTCCCAGGTCACCACGGCCTTGGCGGTCGAGGAGAGGCTCGGCCCGCCGTGCTCGGTGACTCCTGCGGCGGCGCCCTTGGCCGCCTCCTCACGGGCCGAGCGGCGGGAGCCGACCGCCTGGAGTACCGATCCGGAGCCGTAGCAGGCGGACGCCGCGACGGCGGTGACGAGACCGAGGATCACCAAGAGCTCCGATTCCCAATGGGCGGCGGATCCGGCAGTGCCGATCAGCCCGGGCAGTACTGACCAGCACAACTATGCCTGGTCCGGGCGGATGCCGGGTCACCCGTTGGGAGGAGCCGGAGACGAACCGCTCGGCGGGGGTCGGGATGAGACCAGGGGAGGTCCCGCAACAGTGGTCCGGCCAGGTACCTTCTCTCCCATGAGAACTGTGCTCCGCCGTTCCCCGGCCGCCAGGCCAGCCGCCCGCTCGGCGGCAGTGCTGGCGGGTCTGCTGGGAATGCTGCTCCTGCTGATCGCGCCCCCCGCCTCGGCGGCGGGCGGTGTCGACGAGGCCGCGTCCGCGTTGAGGAAGACTCAGGTCTACGTCGATCCGGCAATGACCAGCCGGTTCTCCGAGGACCAGGCCGACGCCCTGGGCAAGAAGCTCAGGGACTCCGGCAAGGCCGTCTACATCGCGGTCATCCCCGACAGCGCGCAGTACCCGGCCGCGACCGTCGCCCGCGACCTGCGGACCAAGGTCGGCGTGGTCGGCCTCTACGGCGTCTGGCGCGGCAACGAGTTCAAGGCCTTCGCGGACCGGTCCGCCGTCGCCAAGGGCACCGTCGCCAACATGACCGGCGCCGCGGTCCGCTCCCACCCGGGCGACATCGACGGGACCTTGAACGACTTCGCCGACCAGGCCGTCCGCCAGGTCAAGGGCCACGCCCCGGAGGCCTCCTCCGGCGGGATCAGCACCGCCGCGATCGTCATCCCGATCGCCCTGCTGGTGCTGGCCGGCGGCGGTGTCTTCCTGCTGTTCCGCCGGGCGAAGAAGCGCAAGGAGGAGAAGGCCCGCGCCGAGCTCGCCCAGCTGCGCACGGTGGTGGACGAGGACATCACCGCCTTCGGCGAGGAGCTCGACCGCCTCGACTTCAACCCCGGCGCGCCCGACGCCGACGACGCCCAGCGCGCCGACTACTCGCACGCCCTCGACTCCTACGAGCGCGCCAAGCAGACCATGGAGGCCGCTCAGCGGCCCACCGACGTCTCGCAGGTCACCGAGGCGCTGGCGGACGGCCGCTTCTCGCTGGCCACGCTGGCGGCGCGGCGGGAGAAGCGTCCGCTGCCGGAGCGCCGTTCGCCCTGCTTCTTCGACCCGCGCCACGGCGTGTCCGTCCAGGACGTCTACTGGGCGCCGGCCGGCGGCGCGCCGCGCACCGTGCCCGCCTGCGCGGCGGACGCGGCCCGGGTGACCAGCGGCCAGGAGCCGGACATCCGTACCGTGCAGACCGAGTACGGCCAGCAGCCGTACTGGAACGCCGGCCCGGCCTACAGCCCGTGGGCCGGCGGCTACTTCGGCGGCGGGATGCTGCCGGGCCTGCTGGTCGGTACCGCGCTCGGCTCGATCATCGCCGGGCCCGACACCGCCTGGGCGGCCGGTGCGGAGAGCCACGGCTACGGCGGCCTGGAGGCCGGTGACGACAGCGGCGCCGACTTCAACCCCGGTGACTTCGGCGGCTTCGACGGCGGCGACTTCGGCGGTGGCGGCGACAGCGACTTCGGCAGCTTCTGACGCTCGCCCCGACGTCCGGCCCCGGTGACCTGCCCGTCAGGTCACCGGGGCCGCTGCCGTTCCAGGGCGGGTGGCCGGGCGGCGGTCCGCAACCCGCTCCGCTGTGGCAGGCTGGCGCGGTGACCTCCCAGACCGCCGAAGACCTTCCGGGCCGTCGCCGCCCGGCGCCACCGTGCCGCACGTCCTGGCCGGTGGCCGGGTGACGGCGGCGGACAGGGCCCCGGCCGCGCCCGCTGAGGACGGCGACCGGCCGGTGCGGGCCACCATCTGGGTCCGGGGCAAGGTCCAGGAGGTCGGCTTCCGCTGGTGGACCAGGGCCCGCGCCCTGGAGATCGGTCTGAACGGGTACACCAGCAACCTCGGCGACGGCCGGGTCCAGGTGGTCGCCGAGGGCTCCCAGCCCGACTGCGAACGGCTGCTGGCCGCGTTGCGCGGGCCCGGCACGCCCGGCCGGGTCACCGGTGTCACCGAGATCTGGGGCCCCACCCGCAACTGTTATGACGGCTTCGCACTGCGCTGAGCAGGAACAGCGCGTACCGGGCGGGCAACTGCCGGTGTCATGCGGTTGCCTTCTGGGCAGACTCGTGGTTGACTCCGCAGCGAACAGTGATCCAACCCGCTGGTGCGGTGCTGTTCCCGACGGCCCCGCCGATCCCCGTGGTGTGACCATCCGCCATGCAGGTGACAGGCGCGCGGTAGCGTGCGGTGATCGTGTTGACCCGTACGGTCTTTGGTGAGACGCTGAAAGCCCGCGCACCAGTCTGCGTACTCCCGGCAGGGTCATGTTTTCATGGGCGCAGTTCATGACGGCATTCCGGCGGTGCCCAGTCGACACTTCCGGTGCGATGACCGGTGCGTACCCCCCCTTCCCCCTAGACCTAAACCGTTTCGGTTCGGTCACTCAGCGTGGAGGACCATTCATTATGGCAAAGGCGCTTCTCGGGTACGTCGGTGGCCCCGACCCGCGAATGCTCTCCGAGATGCGACGGCTGCAGCAGCGCGTTCAAGACCTGGAGGCCGAGTTGGCCCGGGTGCAGGAAGAGAACGCCGCACTCACCGCTGTCGCTGACGAGCACTCGCTGCTCAGCAGCATCGACCTGGATCACCGGGAGCCCGCACTCACCTGATCCTGACCCGATCCTCACCGATCGACGCTGCTGCGCTCGTCGAGCTTCCCGTATACGCGGAGGTAGCCGTATATGGGACGCAGCTTCCGAGGGACGCCCGGGTGGCGTCCCTTCGTCGTGTCCACAGGACCGGCGCCCGGGGGAGCGCAGTGCCGACGACATCCCGTCCAGGGGAGGCTGCCCTGACTCCGGCGTGGTGAAACCGCCGCTTGGCGGCTCGCCGTGCGCGCGGCCGGATACAGTCGGCCGGCGGGCATCTGCCGAGGCCAGGAGGAGGACGCGTGCACCTGAAGAGTCTGACGCTGCGCGGGTTCAAGTCCTTCGCCTCGGCCACCACACTGCGCTTCGAACCCGGTATCACCTGCGTGGTCGGCCCCAACGGCTCCGGCAAGTCCAACGTGGTGGACGCGCTCTCCTGGGTGATGGGCGAGCAGGGGGCCAAGTCGCTGCGCGGCGGCAAGATGGAGGACGTCATCTTCGCCGGGGCCGGCGGCCGCGCGCCGCTCGGCCGGGCCGAGGTCAGCCTCACCATCGACAACACCGACGGCGCGCTGCCCATCGACTACTCCGAAGTCACCATCACCCGCACGATGTTCCGCAACGGCGGCAGCGAGTACGCGCTCAACGGCAGCGTCTGCCGACTGCTGGACATCCAGGAGCTGCTCTCCGACTCCGGCATCGGCCGGGAGATGCATGTCATCGTCGGGCAGGGGCAGTTGGACTCCGTCCTGCACGCCGACCCGATGGGCCGGCGGGCCTTCATCGAGGAGGCGGCGGGTGTCCTCAAGCACCGCAGGCGCAAGGAGAAGGCGCTGCGGAAGCTGGACGCGATGCAGGGCAACCTCAACCGGGTGCAGGACCTGGTCGCCGAACTCCGCCGCCAGCTGGGCCCGTTGGGTCGGCAGGCGAAGATCGCCCGCCGGGCCGCCGGGATCCAGGCGGAGCTGCGCGACGCCCGGCTGCGGCTGCTCGCCGACGACCTGCTCGCCCTGCGCCGGGCGGTCGAGGCCGAGGTCGCCGACGAGCTGGCACTGAAGCTGCGCCGGGCCACCGTCGAACAGGAACTCGCCCGGGCCCGGCAGCGCGAAGCCGTACTGGAGGCCCAGGTCGAGCAGCTCGGCCCGCAGCTGGAGGCCGCCCGGCAGACCTGGTACCGGCTGTCCGCCCTCGCCGAGCGCACCAGGGGAACCATCGGACTGGCCGAGGCGCGGGTGCGGCACGCGGCTTCGAGCGGTGCGCAGGGGGAGGAGCGTCGCGGCCGCGACCCCGAGGAGCTGGCACGGGAGGCGGCCCGGGTCCGCGAGGAGGAGGCCGCGCTCGCCGAGGCGCTGGAGCAGGCACGGTACGCACTGGCCGAGGAGGTCGAGCGCAGGTCCGAGCTGGAGCGCGAACTGGCCGCCGAGGAAAGGCGGTTGAAGGACGCCGCGCGGGCCCTCGCCGACCGGCGGGAGGGCCTGGCCAGGCTGCAGGGCCAGGCGGGGGCGGCCCGGCAGCGGGCGGCCGGTGCGCAGGCCGAGATCGGACGGCTGACCGAGGCCAGGGATGCGGCGCTGCGGCGCGCCGAGGCGGCGCAGCAGGAGTACCGGCAGCTCGGGCAGCAGGTCGACGGCCGGGCGTCGGAGGAGGCGGACCTGGACTCGGCGCACCGGCGGGCGCGGGAGGAACTGACCGAGGCCGATCGCGAACTGGCCGAGGTGCGCGACGCCTTGGGCCTCGCCGAACGCGAGCGGGCCGGGCTGGCGGCGCGGCACGAGACACTGGCGCTCGGACTGCGCCGTAAGGACGGCAGTGCCGCACTGCTCGCCGCCGAGGACCGGCCGGCCGGGCTGCTCGGCCCGGCGGCGCAGCTGCTGCGGGTCGCGCCCGGGTACGAGGCCGCGCTGGCGGCGGCACTCGGCGCGGCGGCGGACGCGGTCGCGGTGGACGGGGTGGACACCGCCGCGCAGGCGCTGCGGCTGCTGCGCAAGCGGGACACCGGTCGGGCCGCACTGCTGATCGCCGGCCCGGCCGTGGACCCGTACCGGCGTGGTGAACTGCCGCAGGGCACCCGTTGGGCGGCTGAGTTGGTGGAGTCGCCGGACGGGCTGAGCCCCGCCGTCGAGGCGCTGCTGGCCGATACGGTGGTCGTCGCCGGGTTGGACGAGGCACAGCGACTGGTCGCGGAGAGACCGGAGCTGACCGCCGTCACGGCCGAGGGTGATCTGCTCGGCACCGGCTTCGCACAGGGCGGCTCGGCGGGTGCGCCGAGCCTGCTGGAGACCCGGGCGGCGGTCGAGGAGGCGGGTCGGCGGCTCGACGAACTGGACCGGCGCTGCGCCGGGCTGGCCGAGCTGATGGCACCGGCCGAGGAGCGGCGGCGGACGCTGGCCGCCGAGGTCGAGCAGCTGTCCGAGCAGCGGCGGCAGGCCGAGAAGGAGCAGGCGCGGACCGCGGGCCAGCTGGGGCGCCTCGGCGGGCAGGCCAGGGCGGCGGCCGGGGAGGCCGAGCGGCTGGCGGCGGCGGTGGCCACCGCGGAGGCAGGGCTGGCCCAGGCGCTGACGGCGGCCGAGGAGCTGGCCGAACGCCTGGCCGCCGCCGAGGAGTCGGCCGCCTCGGGCGAGGACGAGCCGGACGGCACCCGGCGCGAGGGGCTGGCCGGCGAGGCCGCCACGGCCCGGCAGACCGAACTGGAGGCCAGGCTCTCGGTCCGCACGCACGAGGAGCGGATCCGCTCCCTGTCCGGGCGGGCGGACCAACTCGACCGCGCCGCACGGGCGGAGCGCGAGGCCAGGGCCAGGGCGGCGGAGCGCCGTGAGCGGGCCCGGCACGAGGCGGCGGTGGCCGGCGCCGTCGCGGCCGGGGCCCGGCAGCTGCTGGCCCGGCTGGAGAGTTCGCTGGTGCGGGCCGAGGCGGAGCGGGTGGCGGTGGAAGAGGCCCGCGCCGAACGCGAGACGGAACTGCGGGCGGGCCGTGAGACGGGCCGCGAACTCAAGTCCGAGCTGGACCGGCTGGTGGACGCCGGGCACCGGGACGAGGTGCTGCGAGCGGAGAAGCGGCTGCGGATCGAGCAGCTGGAGGCCAGGGCGCTGGAGGAGTTCGGCATCGAGGGCGGCGAACTGCTCGCCTCGTACGGGCCGGACCAGCCGGTGCCGCCCCCGTTGCCCGAGGACGGCGGCGAACCCGGTGCGCCCGGGCCGTACGTCCGGGCCGAGCAGGAGCGGCGGCTCAAGGCCGCCGAGCGGGCCTACCAGCAGCTCGGCAAGGTGAACCCGCTGGCGCTGGAGGAGTTCGCGGCGCTGGAGGAGCGGCACCGGTTCCTCGGTGAGCAGCTGGACGACCTCAGGAAGAGCCGCCGCGACCTGATGGACATCGTCCGGGACGTGGACGCCAGGGTGGAGCAGCTGTTCAGCTCGGCCTACCAGGACACGGCGGTCCAGTTCGAGGGCGTGTTCTCCCGGCTCTTCCCCGGCGGGGAGGGCCGGCTGGTGCTCACCGATCCGCAGGACATGCTCACCACCGGGGTGGAGGTGGAGGCCAGGCCGCCCGGCAAGAAGGTCAGGCGGCTCTCGCTGCTCTCGGGCGGCGAGCGCTCCCTGACCGCGGTGGCGCTGCTGGTCGCCATCTTCAAGGCGCGGCCCAGTCCGTTCTACGTGATGGACGAGGTCGAGGCGGCCCTGGACGAGACCAACCTGCGCCGGCTGATCGCGATCATGGAAGAGCTGCGGGAGAGCTCGCAGCTGATCGTGATCACCCACCAGAAGCTGACCATGGAGGCGGCCGACGCGCTGTACGGCGTGACGATGAAGGGCGACGGCATCTCGCAGGTGATCAGCCAGCGTCTGCGCGACGAGCACCGCGAGCGCCGGCGTACCCCGGCGCCCCGGCGGGAGGGCACCGGGCTGCCGCAGGGGGAGCCCTCCGGCGGTCCGTCGGACTGATCGGACGGCCCGGACGCCGATGCTTCTGCCCGTGTCGCGGGCCCGTCGCGGATACTGGACAGGTTGTGAATCCTCCCCCTCACCGGCGAGGGGGCTTCTCACTCGGCCGCGGTGACCTCACCGCGGCCAGGCCCCGGCAGGTCCCGACGACCCGGCCGGGGCGCAGCAGTGGAGCGGCAGCGCCGTGTGCCTTGCCGACCGAAGGATCACTGAAACCCCTCGGCCGCCCGGCCGGGGGAGCCAGCAAGGGAGATCTATGTGGAATACGTGATCCTTGCCGTCGTCCTCGCCGTGATCGCCATCGGCGCGGTCGCGGGGCTCGTCGTCAGCGGCAGACGGAAGAAGGAACTGCCTCCGCAGGCCGGGGCACCCGTCATCACCAAGCCGGCCGAACCGAAGGCGGTACCGACGGCCGAGCCCAAGGCCGAGCCCGAGGCCAGGCCCGAGGCCAGGCCCGAGGCCGAGCCGGGTGCGCCGGCGGTGGCGGAACCCGTCGAGGCCGCCGAGGCCGTCGAGGAGGTGGAGCTCCCGGAGGCCGCCGCGGCCGCCCCGGCCGTCGAGGTCCCCGCGCCCACGGCCGGCCGCCTGGTCCGGCTGCGCTCCAGGCTCTCCCGCTCGCAGAACTCGCTGGGCAAGGGGCTGCTCACGCTGCTCTCCCGCGAGCGTCTGGACGAGGAGACCTGGGAGGAGATCGAGGAGACCCTGCTCACCGCCGATGTCGGTGTCGCCCCGACCCAGGAGCTGGTGGAGAAGCTGCGCACCCGGGTCAAGGTGCTCGGCACCCGTACGCCGGAGGAGCTGCGCGGGCTGCTGCACGAGGAACTGGTCGCCCTGATCGGGGCGGACGCCGACCGTTCGCTGAAGACCGCCAGGCACGAGGCCGGCCGCCCGGCCGTCGTCCTGGTGGTCGGCGTCAACGGCGTCGGCAAGACCACCACCTCGGGCAAGCTGGGCCGGGTCCTGGTCGCGGACGGCCGCAAGGTCGTGCTCGGTGCGGCGGACACCTTCCGTGCCGCCGCCGCCGACCAGCTGCAGACCTGGGGCGAGCGGGTCGGCGCGCGGACCGTGCGCGGGCCCGAGGGCGGCGACCCCGCCTCGGTCGCCTTCGACGCGGTCAAGGAGGGCATCGCCGAGCAGGCGGACACCGTCCTGATCGACACCGCCGGCCGACTGCACACCAAGACCGGTCTGATGGACGAGCTCGGCAAGGTCAAGCGGGTCGTCGAGAAGCACGGTCCGGTGGACGAGGTGCTCCTGGTGCTCGACGCCACCACCGGCCAGAACGGCCTGGTCCAGGCCCGGGTGTTCGCCGAGGTCGTGGACATCACCGGCATCGTGCTCACCAAGCTGGACGGCACCGCCAAGGGCGGCATCGTCGTCGCCGTCCAGCGCGAGCTGGGCGTACCGGTCAAGCTGATCGGGCTCGGTGAGGGCGCGGACGACCTGGCGCCCTTCGAGCCGGGTGCCTTCGTGGACGCGCTGATCGGCGACTGATCCACCCGCTCACGCAGAGGGTCCGCTCCGGATGGGAGCGGACCCTCTCGCGTTCGGGGCCCTCACGGCCGAGGGCCGCTCGCCCGCCCTACCGAAGGCTCAGGACGCGAGCCAGGCCGGTTCGGCGGAGCGTTCGCGGCTGCGGTGGCAGGCGTAGGCGAGGGTGCCGAGCAGGAGCCGGGCCTCCGGGGGGCAGCCGGCGCTGTCGCGGGAGGGGCGGCGCAGCCAGCGGACCGGCCCGAGCACGCCGAACGAACTGGGCGGCGCGGCGATCCAGCTGCCCTCGCCGTGGCAGGCGAGGTCGAGCGCGGCGTCGTCCCAGCCCATCCGGTACAGCAGCTCGGGCAGCCGCTGCGCGGTGCCCACCGCGACGAAGAAGAGCAGCCGCCCGGTCGGCAGCGCCAGCACCGGGCCGACCTGGGTGCCCATCCGCTCCAGCCGGACGAGGGCCTGCAGGCCGGGCTGCGCGGGTACGTCCAGGACGTCGAAGGAGCGCCCGGCCGGGAGCAGCAGGGGAGCGTCGGAGGCCCAGAGCGCGCGCAGTTCGGCGGCGGGCGGTCCGGGCTCGGGGCGGGGGCTGACGGTGTGCTCCGGGCCGACCGCGGTGTGAAGGCCGGGTGCCGCGCAGTGGGGTTCCCTGCAGTCGCAGCGGCCGTCCGCCGGGGTGCGGCCGGAGCCGACGGCGACCGTCCAGCCCCAGCGGCCGGTGTACTCGGCGGCGGCCTGGAAGGCGGTGGCCCGAGTACGGCGGCGGGCGCCGAACCGGAGATCGCCGAAGAGGTTGTCCATGCCTCCCCCAACAGGTCGGGATTGTCCGTGGTTACGGGACTGTTGCGGTGCGTCGATTGTCAGCTGTGGAGCGCGTTGTGCGTCGGCGGCGCGCGCTGGACGACGTGCTCCTATTCGTGTCGCCTGTGCGAGGAACCGCCTTGCCCCGGCGTGCCGGATGCCGGATCGTCGTTGCTGCACTGGGTTTCTCCGTCCTCGGCCATGGGCGGCAAAGCCGGTGTCGTCGAAGCGAGTTGACGGTGGAGCGAGTTGGCGGTGGAGCGGGCTCCGGGGAGAGCGAGCCGGCGGGGCGGGCCTGGCTGAATACCAGTGAAGCGCGGTGCGGCGCCGAGTAGTTCACTCATAGGGGTGGCGAAAGGTGGCGTTTCCCCGTTGCGGCTCCCTCGGATGGCGGAGGGAGCGTTACGTTCGGCGTACGGAACGCAGCGGACCGTCCGGCAGAGGGCGGGAGCAGAACAGACACCGCCGAATACGGCGGTCGGGTCATATGACAAGCGGGGCCCTGTGGGGCCGGGCGGGATGGGTGACGTTCCCATGGCAGAGAAGCAACCGAACGAGAAGCTGACGTCCTGGTTCGGCCGCAGCGGCTGGTCCAAGGGCGAGCTCGCCCGCCAGGTCAACCGCCGGGCTCGTCAGATCGGGGCGCACCACGTCAGCACCGACACCTCGCGGGTGCGCCGCTGGCTGGACGGCGAGCAGCCGCGCGAGCCGATCCCGAAGATCCTCTCGGAGCTGTTCTCCGAGCGCTTCGGATCGGTGGTCTCGATCGAGGACCTCGGCCTGCGCGCCGCGGTCCCGGTGAGCACCGTCGGCGGCGGGGTGGACCTGCCGTGGAGCGGCACCCAGACCGTGCAGCTGATCAGCGAGTACTCGCGCAGCGACCTGATGCTCAACCGCAGGGGTTTCCTCGGCACTTCGCTGGCGCTGACCGCGGGCGCCGCTCTGATCGAGCCGATGCAGCGCTGGCTCAGCCCGGGCCCGAGCGGCACGCCCACCCCGATCCTGGCCGCGGCCAACGGCGGTGAGCCGTACACCGGCAGGCTCTCCGAGCCCGAGCTCCAACTGCTGGAGCAGACCACGGTGATGTTCCGCCAGTGGGACGCGCAGAACGGCGGCGGGCTGCGCCGCAAGGCCGTGGTCGGCCAACTCCACGAGGTCACCGACCTGTTGCAGGAGACCTACCCCGAGCTCACCACCAAGCGGCTGTTCCGGCTGACCGCGGAACTCGCCCACCTGGCCGGGTGGATGTCGTACGACGTCGGTATGCACCCCAGCGCGCAGAAGTACTACGTGCTGGCACTGCACGCCGCCAAGGAGGCCGGGGACAGGCCGTTCGGCGCGCTGATCCTCACCGACATGAGCCGCCAGATGATCCACCTCAACCGGGGCGAGGACGCCCTGGAGCTGATCCACCTCGCCCAGTACGGCAGCCGGGACACCGCCACCCCTCGCCAGCAGGCCCTGCTGTACGCGATGGAGGCCCGGGCGTACTCGACCATCGGCGAGGTCAACCGCTGCGCCCGCGCCGCCCGGCTGGCCGAGGACACCTTCAGCGACATCCGTCCGTCCGACAACGACCCGGACTGGCTCAAGTTCTTCTCCGAGGCGGAGCTCAACGCGGAGAACGCGCACTCCTTCCGGGACCTCGCCTACAGCTCCAGCCGCAGCCCGCTCTACGCCTCGATGGCGGCGCCGGTGATGGAGCGGGCCGTCGACCTGTTCCGGCAGGACGGGGACCACGTCCGCTCCTACGCCTTCAACCTGGTCGGGATGGCCAGCGTCCACCTGCTGCAGAACGAGCCCGAGCAGGCCGTGGTGATGGCCGAGCAGGCCGTGGACATCGCCAGGACAGTGCGCTCCGAGCGGCTGAACACCCGGGTTCGCAAGACCTCGGCTGCCGCCTCGCGCACCTTCAAGGGCCTGGACGCGGTCGACCGGCTCGCCGAGCGGGTGGTGCACGACATTCCGGAGTTCACCACATCGGTGTAATCGCATGGCGGTGTGACCGGCTCCGCGGAACGGCGGGAGACCTGCTCCCGGGCGTCGCCGTTCCTTCAGCTCGGCCGTGGACGCCGCCGTAGGTCCGCAACCGATCGGGCTTCCCCGCCCCGCAACCCGGCGGGCGCCACGGTCGGTGGGCCGTCGTCGCCGCACCCGGTGGGGCGCGGCCGGACGGTAGCGCGGCCGCGCAAGCGACGCGGCCGCATTTCACGTGCTCGTAACTCTCCCGTCAACGCCGTCACACCGGTGAAACAACGAGCCGCATCGGCCGAAACCAGTCTTCGGCACTCTCCTCTTCAACGCCGACACCCCGGGTGGACACGGGACAGATATCCCGGGGGCGGTTTCAGCAGAGGAGACGCCGATGCCGGAGGGCTTCAGCGCGGGCGACACCGCATTCGTGTTCATCAGTGCGGCCCTGGTCATGTTGATGACCCCGGGCCTGGCCTTCTTCTACGGAGGCATGGTCAGGGTCAAGAGCACGCTCAACATGCTCGCGATGAGCTTCATCTCGCTGGCGATCGTCAGCGTGCTCTGGGTGCTCTACGGCTACTCGCTCGCCTTCGGCCCCGACGCCGGCGCCGGCCTGATCGGCAACCTCGACTTCCTCGGGATGCGCGGCATCGGGCTGAACGACCTCAACGGATCGATCCCGGTCACCGCGTTCGCCTCCTTCCAGCTGATGTTCGCCGTGATCACCCCGGCACTGATCAGCGGCGCCGTCGCGGACAGAGCGAAGTTCTCCGCCTGGGCGCTGTTCGTGGCGCTGTGGGTGACGGTCGTCTACTTCCCGGTCGCGCACTGGGTGTTCTTCTTCGACAACGGCCACGGCGGCTGGCTCGGCGACCGCGGCGGCGTGATCGACTTCGCCGGCGGTACGGCGGTGCACATCAACGCCGGTGTCGCGGGCCTCGCGCTCTGCCTGGTGCTCGGCAAGCGGGTCGGCTTCAGGAAGGACCCGATGCGTCCGCACAGCCTCCCGCTGGTGATGCTCGGCTCGGGCCTGCTCTGGTTCGGCTGGTTCGGCTTCAACGCGGGCTCCGCGCTGGCCGCCAACGGCGTGGCCGGGATGGCCTTCCTCAACACCCAGGTGGCCACCGCGGCGGCGATGCTCGGCTGGCTCGCCTACGAGCGGATCAAGCACGGCGCGTTCACCACGCTGGGCGCCGCCTCCGGCGCGGTGGCCGGTCTGGTCGCCATCACCCCGGCCTGCGGTTCGGTCTCGGCGCTCGGAGCGATCGTGATCGGTCTGATCGCCGGGGCGGTCTGCGCCGCCGCGATCGGTCTCAAGTACCGCCTGGGCTTCGACGATTCGCTGGACGTGGTCGGTGTGCACGCGGTCGGCGGCATCGTCGGCTCGCTCGCGGTGGGGCTGTTCGCCACCGGCCACGTCGGGCAGACTGCCCAGGGCCTCTTCTACGGCGGCGGGTTCGGACAGCTGGGCAGGCAGGCGATGGGCGTGGTCGTGGTCGGCGGCTACTCCTTCGTGCTCTCCTGGCTGCTCGGCAAGGCGATCCAGCGGACCGTCGGCTTCCGGGTCGCCGAGGAGGTCGAGGTCGCCGGGGTCGACCAGGCCGAACACGCCGAGTCGGCATACGACTTCAGCGCGGTCGGGGCCAGCCTGGCCCGGACCCTGTCGGTCCCGGCAGCCGAGCGGCTCGTCGAAAGGCCCGCCGCGAAGACCGCCGAAAGGCCCGCCGCGAAGCCGGCCGTGGGCACGGCGGCCAAGCCCGCCGCGAAGCCCGCCGACCGGACCGCCGGGAATCCCGCTGACAAGCCGGCCGACAAGCCCTCCGAGAAGACCGAGGTCGACACCCGATGAAGCTCATCACCGCCGTCATCAAGCCCCACCGACTGGACGAGGTGAAGAACGCCCTGCAGGCCTTCGGTGTCCAGGGCCTCACCGTCACCGAGGCCAGCGGCTACGGCCGCCAGCGCGGCCACACCGAGGTCTACCGGGGCGCCGAGTACACCGTGGACCTGGTCCCGAAGGTCCGGATCGAGGTCCTGGTCGACGACGCGGACGCCGACGGACTGATCGACGTACTGGTCGAGGCCGCGCGCACCGGCCGGATCGGCGACGGCAAGGTCTGGAGCATCCCGGTCGAGACCGCCGTCCGGGTCCGCACCGGCGAACGCGGGCCCGACGCGCTGTAGGCGGTCGGGGCGCGGAGATCCGCCCTCCAAACCGCCCAGCCCGTACCCGAGTTGCACCCTCCCGGGGGGCGCCGGGAACCGCGAGGCCGGCCCCCGCCCGTGCGGCGGGCCGGCCGCTCGGCTCCCCGCGCGTGCACCGCACCTACGATTCGGCACAGAACCACCGCACCACGGACGGGGACCGATGTGACACCCACCGACACCCCTCCCGCCGGGGACCCGACCGGCCCCTCCGCCTTCGCCTCCGCCCGCGCCCGGCTGTTCGCAGAACCTGGCCCCGGCGGTGCCGAACGCCGCACCGCCCTGTCAGCCCTGGCCGACGACTGGCTCAGCGGGCTGTACGAGGCGTCCGGCGCCCCGGCGGGAACCGCGCTGGTGGCGGTCGGCGGCTACGGCCGCGGTGAACTCTCGCCGCGCAGCGACCTGGACGTCCTGCTGCTGCACCACGGCACGCTCGACCCGGCCCTGCCCGAACGCATCTGGTACCCGGTCTGGGACGGCGGTGCCGCGCTCGACCACTCGGTCCGCACCCTCGCCGAGGCGCGCAGGGTCGCCGCCGAGGACCTCAAGGCGCAGCTGGGCCTGCTCGACGCCCGCCACCTCGCCGGTGACCCGGAACTCACCGCCGGGCTCCGCTCCGCGGTACTCGCCGACTGGCGTGCCGCCGCCCCCAGACGGCTGCCCGAACTCCACCGCCTCTGCCTCGAACGGGCCGAGCGGCACGGCGAGTTGTCCTTCCTGCTGGAACCCGACCTCAAGGAGGCCAGGGGCGGACTGCGGGACGTGACCGCCCTGGGCGCGATCGCCGCCAGCTGGCTCGCGGACGCCCCCAGGGACGGCCTCGACGCGGCCGCGGCCAGGCTGGCCGACGTCCGCGACGCCCTGCACCTGGCCACCGGCCGGGCCACCGAACGGCTCAGTCTGCACGACCAGGACCAGGTCGCCGAGCGGCTCGGGGTGCTCGACGCCGACACCCTGCTGCGCCAGGTCTACGAGGCGGCCCGCACCATCGCCTACGCCGGTGACGTCACCTGGCGGGCCGTCGAACGAGTCATCGCCGCCCGTGTCGGCCGGGTCCGCAGGGTCGGCCGGCTGGCCTTCCCGTTCACCGGTGCCGGGCGCGGCACGGGTGCGGTGGCGCGCGGCGCCGTGGAGCGCAGGCCGCTCGCCGAGGGCGTGGTCGAGCAGGACGGGGAGGCGGTGCTCGCCCAGGGCGCCCGCCCGGCGCAGGACCCGGTGCTGCCGCTGCGCGCCGCCGCGGCCGCCGCGCAGGCCGGGATCCCGATCGGGTACGCCACCGTGCGCAGGCTGGCCGCCGAGAGCCGGCCGCTGCCGGTGCCCTGGCCGGACGAGGCCCGCGAACAGCTGGTCACCCTGTTCGGCGCGGGGGAGTCCTGCCTGCCGGTCTGGGAGGCGCTGGAGGCGGAGGGGCTGGTCAGCCGGCTGCTGCCGGACTGGGAGCGGGTCCGCTGCCGGCCGCAGCGCAACGCCGTACACCGCTGGACGGTCGACCGGCACCTGGTCGAGACGGCGGTCCGGGCGGCCGCGATGACCCGCCGGGTGGCCAGGCCCGACCTGCTGCTGGTCGCGGCGCTGCTGCACGACCTCGGCAAGGGCTGGCCAGGCGACCACAGCGAGGCGGGCGAGGTGATCGTCCGCGACGCGGCGGCCCGGATGGGCTTCGACAAGGCGGACACCGAGACGCTGGCCCTGCTGGCGCGGCACCATCTGACACTGATCGACACCGCCACCCGCCGGGACCCGGACGATCCGGCCACCATCGACCTGATGACCAAGGTGGTCGGCACCCTCCCGCACCTGGAGCTGCTGCACGCCCTCACCGAGGCCGATGCCACCGCCACCGGTCCCACCGCCTGGAGCAGCTGGCGGGCCTCCCTGGTGGACCGGCTGGTGGACCGGGTGGCAGGCCGGCTCGCGGGAGGGGATCCCGACCCCGGGTCGGATCCCGGAGCCGTGCCCACCGTCGAGCAGGAGCGGCTGGCGGTGGAGGCCGCGAGGACCGGCGAGCCGGCCCTCGCCCTGCTCGCCCAGCCGCAGCAGGCGCCCTTCGCCGCCGAGCCGATGGGTGCCGAACTGATCCTGGCCATCCCGGACCGCCCGGCGCTGCTGAGCACGGCGGCCGGGGTGCTCGCGCTGCACCGGCTGACGGTCCGGTCCGCGGCGCTGCGGCTGCTGGACCCGATCGGGGCCGGCCAGGTGCTGCTGATCCGCTGGAAGGTCGCCGCCGCGTACGGGGAGCTGCCCGAGGCGGACCGGCTGCGGGCCGATCTGCGCCGGGCCCTGGACGGTTCGCTGGACGTGGCCCGCAAGCTGGCCGAACGGGACGCCGCCGCCCCGCGCCGCCGGGGCATCAGCACCCCGCCGCCGGTGGTCGCGGTCGCTCCCGGCGGCTCGTCCAGCGCCACCGTCCTGGAGGTCCGCGCGCACGACGCCCCCGGTCTGCTGCACCGGATCGGCCGGGCCCTGGACGCGGCCGGCGTGGTGGTCCGTACCGCCCATGTCAGTACGCTCGGCGCGGAGGCCGTGGACGCCTTCTACCTCACCGGGCCGGACCGCCGTCCGCTGACCTCCGAGCGGGCCGGGGAGGTGGCGGCCCAGGTGCGGGAGGCGCTGGGCGGCTGACGTTCGGTCCGACGGGTGCCGGCGTCCGCGAACACGTGCCGCGGTCCCGGGTCCGTGCCCCGACCCGGCCCGACCGCGGGCGGCGAACGGCAGGTGAGTACGGCTCCCAGAGCCGGTGCCGCCCTGGTCGCCCGGGGGCCGGAGCGCCTCGCGACCCGAGGCGGGCATACGGGTGGAGACCGTTCCCCGGGCGGCCGGATACCCTTGGGGGCGACGACAGTACCCGTACCGATGCCGCAAGGGACCCGCGACCGACGTGTTCGACACTCTCTCCGACCGCCTCGCAGCGACGTTCAAGAACCTCCGGGGCAAGGGCCGCCTCAGTGAGGCGGACATCGATGCCACCGCCCGCGAGATCCGGATCGCCCTGCTCGAGGCGGATGTCGCGCTGCCGGTGGTGCGGGCCTTCATCAAGCAGATCAAGGACCGCGCGCTGGGCGCCGAGGTCTCCGGCGCGCTGAACCCCGCCCAGCAGGTCGTCAAGATCGTCAACGAGGAGCTCGTCAACATCCTCGGTGGCGAGACCCGTCGACTCCGGTACGCCAAGTCCGGCCCGACCGTGATCATGCTGGCCGGTCTGCAGGGTGCCGGTAAGACCACCCTCGCGGGCAAGCTGGGCCACTGGCTGAAGAAGCAGAAGCACACCCCGCTGCTGGTCGCCTGCGACCTCCAGCGCCCGAACGCCGTCACCCAGCTGGGCGTGGTGGCCGACCGTGCCGACGTCGCCTTCTACGGCCCCGAGCCGGGCAACGGCGTCGGCGACCCGGTCAAGGTCGCCCGCGACTCGATCGAGTACGCGAAGCAGAAGCAGCACGACATCGTCATCGTCGACACCGCCGGCCGCCTCGGTATCGACGCCGAGCTGATGCAGCAGGCCGCGGACATCCGTGCCGCGATCAACCCGGACGAGGTGCTGTTCGTCCTCGACGCGATGATCGGCCAGGACGCGGTGACCACCGCGCAGGCCTTCCTCGAAGGCGTCGACTTCACCGGTGTGGTGCTGTCCAAGCTGGACGGTGACGCCCGCGGTGGTGCGGCGCTCTCGGTGGCGCACGTCACCGGCCGGCAGATCATGTTCGCCTCCAACGGCGAGAAGGTCGACGACTTCGACGCCTTCCACCCGGACCGGATGGCCTCGCGCATCCTCGGCATGGGTGACGTGCTCTCCCTGATCGAGAAGGCCGAGCAGACCTTCTCGCAGGCCGAGGCCGAGAAGATGGCCGCCAAGCTGCAGGGCGGCGGCAAGGACTTCACCCTCGACGACTTCCTGGCCCAGCTGGAGCAGGTCCAGAAGATGGGCTCGATCTCCAAGCTGCTCGGCATGCTGCCCGGCATGGGCCAGATCCGCGAGCAGATCAACAACATCGACGACAGGGACGTCAACCGGGTCGGCGCGATCATCAAGTCGATGACGCCGGCCGAGCGCACCGACCCGAAGATCATCAACGGCTCGCGGCGGGCCCGTATCGCCAAGGGTTCGGGCGTCCAGGTCGGCGAGGTCAACAACCTGGTCGAGCGGTTCTTCGACGCCCGCAAGATGATGTCCGCGATGGCCTCCGGCAAGGGCATCCCCGGCATGCCGGGCATCCCGGGCATGGGTGGCGGCGGCGCCAAGAAGTCCGGCAAGAAGGCCCCGGCGGCCAAGGGCCGCAAGCGCTCCGGCAACCCGCTGAAGCGGGCCCAGGAGGAGGCCGCCGCGGCACAGCGCAAGGCGCTCGGCCCCGGGCAGGCCCCGGAGCAGGGCGGCGCCTTCGGCCTCGGCGCGGGCAAGGGACCGGCGGACTTCGAGCTCCCCAAGGAGTTCAAGGACCTCCTCTGAGGTCCACGGGGGAAGCAGCCCCCAGGGGCACGGGCGGCCGCCCGTGCCCCTGGGGGCTGCGCCCTTTCCCACCCGGGAGGGCCGCATGGCCGCAGGCCCCCCGGATGGCGGATGATGGGTGCGTGCGAGTGATGATCCGTGCCCCGAAGTCCGCAGACCTGGCCCCGTACGCCGAGGCGGTCCGCCGTTCGGCCGAGCACGTCGGCCGGTGGAACCCGGTCGAGCCGGACGGTCTCGCGGATCTGCTGGAGCGTCAGGGGCCCGGACTGCGCACCTTCCTGATCGTGGACCTGGACACGGGCGGCCTGGTCGGCAAGTGCAACGTGGCCAACATCGTGATGGGCCGGTTCTGCAACGGGGCGCTCGGCTACGACTCGTACCTGCCGTTCGCCGGGACCGGCCGGATGAGCGAGGGGATGCGGCTGGTGGTCGACCGCTGCTTCGCCCCGCCGGAGGGCGGCGGTCTCGGGCTGCACCGCCTGGAGATCAACGTCCAGCCGGAGAACGAACGCTCGATCGCGCTGGCCAAGCGCCTCGGCTTCCGGCACGAGGGCTACACGCCCCGGATGCTCTTCCTGGGCGGCGCCTGGCGCGACCACGAGCGCTTCGCGCTGACGACGGAGGAGTGGGAGCCGCTGCCCCGGCCGTAGCGGCGGCCCGGCGTTTCGCGTGGATCACCCGTCCGGTTGTCCGTATCGTCCGACTGGTGAGCACTCCGGTACCGCCGCGTCAGACCCCCGAGCAGCCCTGGCGTTCCGAGGGCGCCCCACCCCCGCCACACCGTCGGAAGATGCCCGGCGGCTGGGGCGGCCTCGTCCTCACCGCCCTGGTGGTCTTCCTGCTCTCGGACCTGCTGCTGAGCTTCTTCGGGGCCGGCAGGTCGACCACGATCTCCTACACCGAGTTCGACCGCCAGCTCGCCCAGGGCAACATCACCAAGATCTATTCCAAGGGCGACTCGATCGAGGGCACCCTGAAGAGCGCGGCGCCCAAACCCGAGGGCAAGGGCAACTACACCGAGTTCACCACCCAGCGGCCGTCCTTCGCCGACGACAGGCTCTGGGCCACCCTCCAGCAGCAGAACGTCACGGTCACCGCCGAACCGGTCGTCCAGCAGCGCAGCTTCCTCGCCAATCTGCTGATCTCGCTCGCCCCGATGCTGCTGCTGGTCCTGGTCTGGGTGCTGCTGGCCCGCCGGATGGCCGGCGGGCTGGGCGCCGCCGGGGCGCTCGGCCGCAAGGCGCCGCCCAAGCCCGTGGACACCACGGCGGGCAAGCGGACCACCTTCGCGGACGTGGCCGGCATCGACGAGGTCGAGG
The DNA here is from genome assembly GCF_051374625.1 of Kitasatospora sp. HPM-01-4. Lineage (NCBI taxonomy): Bacteria > Bacillati > Actinomycetota > Actinomycetes > Kitasatosporales > Streptomycetaceae > Kitasatospora > Kitasatospora sp. HPM-01-4. The sequence goes on from NZ_JBPQGP010000005.1 coordinate 5,689,889, forward strand.
CCGAACTCACCGAGGTGGTCGACTTCCTGAAGAACCCGCAGGCCTACCGCCGGCTCGGTGCCAAGATGCCGCGCGGTGTGCTGCTCAGCGGCCCGCCCGGCACCGGCAAGACCCTGCTGGCCCGGGCGGTGGCGGGCGAGGCCGACGTGCCGTTCTTCTCCGCCTCCGCCTCCGAGTTCATCGAGATGATCGTCGGCGTCGGCGCCAGCCGGGTCCGCGAACTCTTCGCCGAGGCCCGCAAGGTGGCGCCCGCGATCATCTTCATCGACGAGATCGACACCATCGGCCGCCAGCGCGGCGGCAGCGGCAGCATGGGCGGCCACGACGAGCGCGAACAGACCCTCAACCAGATCCTGACCGAGATGGACGGCTTCACCGGCTCCGAGGGCGTGATCGTGATCGCGGCCACCAACCGGGCCGAGATCCTGGACCCGGCCCTGCTGCGCCCGGGACGCTTCGACCGCCGGATCACCGTCAGCCCGCCGGACCGCGGCGGCCGCGAGGCCATCCTGCGGATCCACACCCGGGACGTGCCGCTCTCCCCGCGGAGCGATCTCGGCCAACTCGCCAAGGTGACACCGGGGATGACCGGTGCCGACCTGGCCAACCTGGTCAACGAGGCCGCGCTGCTGGCCGTCAAGCGCAAGGAGGACAGCGTCGGCCCGAACGACCTCTCGGACGCACTGGAGAAGGTCCAGCTCGGCGCGGTACGACCGCTGGTGATGCCGCAGAGCGAGCGCGAGCGCACCGCGTACCACGAGAGCGGCCACGCGCTGCTCGGCATGCTGCAGCCGGGCGCCGACCCGGTCCGCAAGATCACCATCGTGCCGCGCGGCCGGGCCCTCGGTGTCACCCTCTCCACCCCGGAGACCGACCGCTACTCCTACACCGAGCCCTACCTGCGCGGCCGGATCATCGGTGCGCTGGGCGGAATGGCCGCCGAGCAGGTCGTCTACGGGGTCGTCACCACCGGCTCCGAGAGCGACCTGGAACAGGTCACCAACATCGCCCGCGGCATGGCCGGGCGCTGGGGCATGAGCGAGCGGGTGGGCCGCCTCACCGCCGTCCCCAACGACGCCCAGGGCGCGTACGGGCTCTCCGCCGCACCCACCACGCTGGACGCGGTCGACCAGGAGGCCCGCCGGATCGTCTCCGAGTGCTACGAGGACGCGATCCGGCAGCTCACCGAGCACCGCGCCAAGCTGGACGCCCTGGCCGGAGCCCTGCTGGAGGCCGAGACCCTGGACGAGGAAGCCGCCTACCGGGCGGCGGGCGTGCCGCGCGGGGAGCACGAGCTGCCCTGACGGCTCGCGCAGGCCCTCCGGGCGGGGCCGCGGACCTGCCCGGCTCGGCGGACCTGTTCGCTTCGGTACCGCCGGTTCAGCGGGCCCGTTCGGCGATCACGTACCGGAACAGGTTGGCCATCCGTACCGAGGCGTCCGGCTGGACGAACGGCTGCAGCGCCTCCTCCAGCTCCTTCTCCACCAGGGCCGTGCCGGAGTCGTCGATCGCCGCCTCGTACACGCCGGTCGAGAGCATCCCGCGTACCGCGCTCTCCAGATCCGGGTACGCGAACGGGCAGTTCACCCGTCCGCTGCCCGCCGGGCGCAGTCCGGTGCCGGCCAGCAGCGCCTCCAGTGCGCCCGGCGAGCTCAGCGCGAACGGGTCGCAGCCGGACGCCGGGGCGGCCCGCCGGCGCGCCACGTCCAGAACGACGGCGCTCTCGCAGCGCTCCGGCGGGCCCCAGCCCGCCAGCACCACCTGGCCGCCCGCCAGGGCCAGCCGCGCGGCCATCGCCACCGACCGCCCGGGCTCGCCGGACGGCCGCAGGAACGGCGCCTGCCACAGCTCGAAGAGAGTCACCAGCGAATAGGCCGTGTGGGGGAACGGACCACCCGACCGGTCACGGTGCCCGGGACCGGAAACCCGCAGCCGCCGGCCCTGCGCCAGCTCCCTCAGCTCGGTGTCCAGCTCCTCGCCGGCCACCTGGGCCCCCCGCTCCGCCGCCAGCAGCAGGGACAGTCCCGACCGGCAGCCGAGACCGAGCAGACTGGTCGCCGAGCCGACCTCCAGGCGCTCGTACACGGCCTGGTAGAGCGGCACGAGCATGCGCTCCTGGATCTCAGCCCAGTCGCGCGCCCGCCCGTGTGCACGCGCCCCTCCATGGGCGCGGGGTCGCTGCGCGGTCGTACCGGTCACCTGCGCTGAAGCCATCGCGGCCTCCCATCCGGTCCTCTGCTGGTCTGCTCGTGACACCCCCCGGAAAGTCCCGCCCCGAGTCCAGCGAACAGCGGCCGAGCCCCGGCGTCCAGAGGGGTGCGACGGGGTACTCACGCGCCGTGGTCGTGCGCCCCCCGACCCGTGGGATCGAAACCGATTCACGGTCAGGCGCCGGATCCCCGTACCATCTGCCCCATGGCAAAGGCACCCGTTCTCACCCCCCAGGCGGACGACTTCCCGCGCTGGTACCAGGACCTCATCAACAAGGCCGAGCTGGCCGACAACGGTCCGGTGCGCGGCACCATGGTCATCCGACCGTACGGCTACGGCCTGTGGGAGCGGATGCAGCAGGAGATGGACGCCCGGATCAAGAAGGCCGGCGCCCAGAACGCGTACTTCCCGCTGTTCATCCCGCAGCACTACCTGACCAAGGAAGCCGAGCACGTCGAGGGCTTCGCCCCCGAGCTGGCCGTGGTCACCCACGGTGGTGGCAAGGAGCTGGAGGAGCCGGTCGTGGTCCGGCCGACCTCCGAGACCATCATCAACGAGTACTTCTCCAAGTGGGTGCAGAGCCACCGCGACCTGCCGCTGCTGATCAACCAGTGGGCCAACGTGGTCCGCTGGGAGCTGCGCCCGCGCGTCTTCCTGCGCACCACCGAGTTCCTCTGGCAGGAGGGCCACACCGCCCACGCCACCTACGAGGACGCGCAGGCGTACGCCTCGATGATCCACACCGACGTCTACGGCGACTTCATGACCAACGTGCTGGGCATCGACGTGGTGCTCGGCCGCAAGACCGCCAAGGAGCGCTTCGCGGGCGCCATCAACACCCTCACCCTCGAGGGCATGATGGGCGACGGCAAGGCGCTGCAGATGGGCACCAGCCACGAGCTGGGCCAGAACTTCGCCAAGGCGTTCAACACCACCTACCAGCTCCAGGGTGCCGAGCGCGAGTACGTCTGGCAGACCTCCTGGGGCGTCTCGACCCGTATGGTCGGCGGTCTGATCATGTCCCACGGCGACGACAACGGCCTGCGGGTTCCGCCGCGGCTGGCCGCCGTCCAGGCCGTGGTCCTGGCCATCAAGGGCGACGACGCGGTGCTCGCCAAGGTCCGTGAGATCGGTGCCCGGCTGGAGGCCGCCGGTGTCCGGGTCGTGGTCGACGACCGCACCGACACCCCGTTCGGCCGCCGCGCCGTCGACTGGGAGCTGAAGGGCGTGCCGGTGCGCATCGAGGTCGGCCCGCGCGACCTGGAGAACGGCACCGCGATGCTCGCCCGCCGGATCCCCGGCGGCAAGGAGCCGGTCTCCATCGACGGTCTGGCCGAGCTGCTGCCGGGCATCCTGGAGGAGGACCAGGCCCTGCTGCTGCGTCAGTCCCGCGAGCGCCGCGAGGCCCGCACCGTCGAGGTCAAGACCATCGAGGAGGCCGTCGAGGCGGCCGCGACCGGCTGGGGCCGGATGTCCTGGGCCGAGCTGGGTCCCGAGGGCGAGGCCAAGCTGGCCGAGCAGGGCGTTTCGGTGCGCTGCATCGTCGCGGCCGACGGTTCGGTTCCGCTGACGGACGATCAGGAAGGCAACGTCGCGATCGTCGCGCGCGCCTACTGATGTGCCGATAACCGGTCTCGGTTCTCGAGCCGGAGAGGTCGATTGTTCTACCGCTCGCAGACTGTCAGTTGAGAGTACTGACCAGCCGACTGCCAGTCCTATCGAACTAGCGGTACGGTGTACGGCCCGTGGCCTTGTCAATTTCCGACATTGCCACGGGCCGTCCGCCTTGGGGCGGCGCCGCCGTGCCCGCCCGGGCGTGCGGGGCCCGGACCCCGGGGCAAATCCAAGAGCCCGGCGAGGCTTGTTGGGCCCACAGTTGCAGGGGGTTGGTCTTGCGTCAGATCCGAGCAGCGAAATTCGCGCAGCGATGCGCATTGCTGGGAGTTTCCTGGGAATTCCCGGCGAAGGGGAACGTGCGGAACATCGGCTCTCGCTCCATCGTTGGCATAGCGTGAGCACGACACAGCCTCTCGTTCTCGCGGCCGAACTGGCCGCCGCCTGGAGCGACATCCAGGCATACCACCAGGACCTTCCCGACCTCGCCTCGCCCGAGGCCCTGATCGGCGAGTCCTCCTCGGCCTGCGGCACCCGGCTCGGCTTCGAGCGGTTGCTGCACGAGGCCGCCCACGGTCTGGCAGCCGCGCGGGACATCCGCGACACCTCGCGGGCCGGCCGCTACCACAACCGCCGCTTCCTGATGCTCGCCAGCGAGCTCGGGCTGGCCCACCCGATCGAGCCGCACGCCAGCAGCGGCTTCTCCCAGGTGACCATGCTCAAGGAGACCCAGGAGCGCTACGCCCAGACCATCGAGCGGCTCGACAGTGCGCTCGGTGCGCACCAGCTGGCCGTGGCCGGCGAGGGCGGTCAGCGCACGTTCCGCGGTCCGGCGGCGCGGCACGGCTCCTCGGGGGGCGGCGTCCGGGTCAAGGCGGTCTGCGGCTGCGGCCGGAACGTCCGGGTGGTGCCCTCGGTGCTCGCCCAGGCGTCGATCGTCTGCGGGGCGTGCCAGCAGCCGTTCCGGATCGCCTGAGACTTCGGGCGTCGTTCGGGTGGGGGCTCTTGCCGTCGGGGTGTCGGCGAGGGCTCTTCCCGTGGGGCGGCGCGGCCTTCGTCGGCCCGCCGACTCGGTCGGGTCGGCGCGGCGGAGCGTTCGCCGGTTCGGTGGGGCCGTCGGGCTGGGCGCGTCGGAGCGTTCGTCCGTTCGGTGGGGCCGCCGGGCCGGGGTGTCCGGTGTTCGGTGGGCCCGTCGGTCCGGCGGGTCCGTTGAATCCGGGGTGTCGTCGGTCGGTTCGGTACGTCTGCCGGCCTGCTCGTCCTCCTTGGCGCGCCGACGCTGTTGGATCGCCGCTCCCGCTGGTTCGCCGTCCGGCGGGAAGGCCCTGATTCGGGGCGGCCGGCCGCGTGTGGCAGAATGGACAGCTGAGTACTCGGCAGCCGGGCAGGACCCCTCTCTCCTACGGCTGGCGTGTCCCTTGAACGGCCCGCCCCGCAACCCCACGCGATGGCAGTGGCTGCTCACCCACGTCAACACCAGGAGAATCCACTCCCGTGGCAGTCAAGATCAAGCTGAAGCGACTCGGCAAGATTCGCTCCCCGCACTACCGCATCGTCGTCGCCGACTCCCGCACCAAGCGTGACGGTCGCGCGATCGAGGAGATCGGCCTCTACCAGCCGACCTACAACCCCTCGAAGATCGAGGTCGACAGCGACCGCGCCCAGTACTGGCTGTCCGTCGGCGCCCAGCCGACCGAGCCGGTTCTCGCCATCCTGAAGCTGACCGGCGACTGGCAGAAGTTCAAGGGCCTGCCGGCTCCGGCGCCGCTGAAGGTCGCCGAGCCGAAGGTCGAGGACTTCTCGCACCTGTTCGCCAAGGCCGTCGCCGGCTTCGAGGACAGCACCACCGGTGTCGCCATCACCCCGAAGGCCAAGAAGTCGGACAAGGCCGAGGCTGACGCCGAGGCCGCTTCCACCGAGGCCTGATCGTGATCGAGGAAGCCCTCGACCACCTGGTGAAGGGCATCGTCGAGCACCCCGACGAGGTTCAGGTGCGCTCGCGCAACCTGCGGCGGGGTAACACCATCGAGGTGCGAGTGCACCCCGATGACCTCGGCAAGGTGATCGGTCGGGGCGGCCGGACGGCGCGTGCTCTGCGCACCGTGGTCGGCGCCCTCGGCGGTCGCAACGTCCGGGTCGACCTGGTCGACGTGGACAGCATTCGCTGACGCACAGCCGTCAGGCTTGGGGCCGGTCGGGACGCTCGTCGTCCCGACCGGCCTTCTTTCGTTCCGCCCATTCCATTCCTTCTGTTCCTCGTTCCTTACGTTTTTCCGTTCCTTCGATCCTTCGCAGCGCAAGTCCAGCAACTTCAGGAGAGCGATCACCGTGCAGCTCGTCGTCGGCAAGATCGGCCGCGCCCACGGCATCAAGGGGGACGTCAGCGTCGAGGTCCGTACCGATGAGCCGGAGCTCCGGCTCGGCCCCGGCGCGGTACTGCTCACCGACCCGGCGTCGGCCGGCCCGCTGACCGTCGAGTCGGGCAAGGTGCACAGCGGCCGGCTGCTGCTGCGCTTCGCCGGAGTGAAGGACCGCAACGACGCCGAGGCGTTGCGCGGCACCCTCCTGATCGCCGAGGTCGACCCGGACGAGCGGCCGGAGGAGGAGGACGAGTACTACGACCACCAGCTGATCGGCCTGGACGTGGTCCTCCTCGACGGCACCCTGGTCGGCGAGCTGACCGAAGTCGTCCACCTGCCCTACCAGGACCTCCTCACGGTGAAGAAGGCCGATGGCACCGAGGTGCTGGTGCCGTTCGTCGAGAAGATCGTCCCGACCATCGACCTGGAGAACCAGCGCGCGGTGATCGACCCGCCGCTCGGTCTGATCGACCCCGACCAGGCAGTGGTGGCCGTCGCCTCGGCCGAGGGCGGTGCCGAGGGTGGGCCCGCAGAGGCCGGTGCCGGTGCCGAGGACGGGGACGACGCAGCAGGTGATGCTGGTGAGGGCAAGGCCGACGCATGAGTGAGATGCGGATCGACGTCGTCACGATCTTTCCCGAGTACCTGGAACCGCTGAACGTCTCGCTGGTCGGCAAGGCCCGTGCCCGCGGCCAGCTGGACGTCCACCTGCACGACCTGCGCAGCTGGACCACGGACGTCCACCGCACCGTGGACGACACCCCGTACGGGGGTGGCCCCGGCATGGTGATGAAGCCCGAACCGTGGGGGGCCGCGCTGGACGCGGTGGTCTCGCAGGGGCCCGAAGGCGCTGTGCCGACCCTGGTGGTGCCCACCCCGAGCGGCCGCCCGTTCACCCAGGAGCTGGCCCAGGAACTGGCCGCGCGGCCCTGGCTTGCCTTCGCGCCGGCCCGTTACGAGGGCATCGACCGCCGGGTGATCGAAGAGGCCGCGACGCGGATGCCCGTGGTCGAGGCGTCGATCGGCGACTACGTCCTGGCCGGTGGCGAGGTCGCCGTGCTGGTCATGGTCGAGGCGATCGCGCGCCTGCTGCCCGGTGTCCTCGGCAACGCCGAGTCGCACCGGGACGACTCCTTCGCCCCCGGCGCCATGGCCGACCTGCTGGAGGGGCCGGTCTACACCAAGCCCGCCGAGTGGCGGGGCCGGGCCGTGCCGGAGATCCTGCTCAGCGGCCACCACGGCAAGATCGCCCGCTGGCGCCGTGAGCAGGCGTTCGCGCGAACCCTGGCCAACCGGCCCGACCTCGTCGAGCGTTGGCAGTACGACTCGTTCGACAAGAAGGAACGGCAGGCCCTCAGCATCCTCGGCCTGGTGTGGGACGAGCGGCTCGGCCGATTTCGGTCCGCAGCCGATGCTGTGGAAGAATAGGCGACTGTTGTCTGTCGCTGGACTCCTCTCGTAGGGGTCAGTGGTCCGACGCCCCCGCCACGGGGGGTACGTCGAAGGCCGAAGCGGCCCGCAGCACACCCCATTGAGACGAATTTCCGTGGGCGGCCCGTGGCGCCTGCGATGGAGAGCATCATGAGCAACAAGCTCGCTGCTGTCGACGCGGCCTCGCTGCGTACCGACATCCCGGCGTTCCGCGCCGGTGACACCCTGAAGGTCCACGTCCGGGTTATCGAGGGCAACCGCTCCCGTATCCAGGTCTTCCAGGGCATCGTCATCCGCCGCCACGGCTCGGGCGTCGGCGAGACCTTCACCGTTCGCAAGGTCAGCTTCAACGTCGGCGTGGAGCGCACCTTCCCGGTGCACACCCCGGTCGTCGAGAAGATCGAGGTCGTGACCCGCGGTGCGGTCCGCCGCGCCAAGCTGTACTACCTGCGTGACCTGCGCGGCAAGGCCGCCAAGGTCAAGGAGAAGCGCGACAGCTGATCCGCTCACCCTCGGCATCGCCGAGGGCTGGGTACGCTCGGACCGGGCTGAGAACCCTAGGGATAAGCTCAGCCCCGATGAGCACGCACGAACCTCCCGCGGACCGCGACGGCAGTCCCACACCTTCGGGTGCGGACTCGCCGTCGCGGTCCGCGGTCGTTTCCGGCGAAGACCGGCCCTCGGGAGAATCCACCGCTGGTGGAGGCGGAGCTGAGCCCGGCAGCGGCGAAGCCATGCCCGGTAGGGGCGGGGCCGAACCCGTTGCGGGTGGAGCCGGATCCGGCGGGGAGGGAGCCACGCCCGGCCCGGGCGCGGCCGAGCCCGGTGCGGGCGGAGCCGAGCCCAGCCCAGGATCATCGCCACCTGATGATGCGAAGCACTCCGAGGACGAGGACGAGGACGAGGACGAGGCACGGGCGGCGGGTGGGGACCGGTGGTTCTCACGGACGTTCCTCCTGGGTGTTGGGATCTGTCTGCTGGCGTTGCTGCTGCTGAACTCCTTTGTCGTCCGCCCCTTCGGGGTGCCGTCCGAGTCGATGGAGGGCACACTCCGCCCGGGTGACCGTCTCCTGGTGAACCAGTTGGCGTACGACTTCGGTCGGCACGTTCAGCGCGGGGACGTGGTGGTCTTCGACGGCATCGGCTCCTTCCTCCCGTACGCGTCCGAGCCCTCGGCCGTGCAGCGATTTCTCGCTGGGTTCGGGCTGTCCTCCGGAGGCGACTCGGTCTATGTGAAACGGGTGATCGGGATCGGCGGGGACCGGATCACCTGCTGTGGTTCGGACGGTCGGATCAAGGTCAACGGCGTGCCGTTGGACGAATCGCAGTATCTCTATCCCGGTGACGCTCCTTCGGGAGTGGGCTTCGACGTGGTGGTACCGCCAGGCAAGTTGTGGGTGATGGGAGACCACCGGAGTGACTCCCGGGACTCCCGGGATCACCTTGGTGAGCCCGGCGGCGGCTTCGTCCCCGAGGACAAGGTGATCGGCCGTGCGGAGTGGGTGGTCTTCCCGATCGGGCGCTGGACTTCACTGAAGCGCCCTGCCGGGTTCGCCGCCGTCGAGGGGACCGGTGGCCATGGGGGGCAGAGGTAGGGGACGGTCTGCCCCTTCGACAACCGGTGCGCCGGCTGCCTCGGTGGCGGAGTCGATACCCGGATCGATGGTCGGAGGCGGGTCTGAGTCGGCGCAGGGGCCGGTAGTTGCCCGAGGGCGGGCTGAGCGCAGGCGGACAGTGCGCCGAGCCGAGCGCCGCAGGCGTCACTCACTGTTGCGCGAACTGCCCATGATCCTGGTGGTCGCACTGGTGATCGCGCTGCTGCTCAAGACATTCCTGGTACAGGTCTTCGTCATCCCTTCCGGCTCGATGGAACCGACCATCCGGATCGGCGACCGGGTGTTGGTGGACAAGGTCACGCCCTGGTTCGGCGCAGAGCCTCGGCGCGGTGAGGTGGTCGTCTTCAGGGATCCGGGTGGCTGGCTGGAGGCGGAGCACAAGCGTTCCTCGGACGGGCCGGTACTCCGCGGGGTGAAACAGGTCTTCTCCTACGTGGGTCTGCTGCCGTCCGAGAACGAGCAGGATCTGATCAAGCGGGTGATCGGTGTTGCCGGGGACACAGTGGAGTGCTGTGACGCCAAGGGCAGGGTGAGCGTCAATGGCACTCCGCTGGACGAGCCTTACGTCGCGCCGGGCAACGCGCCGTCGAGGCAGCCGTTCAAGGTCACTGTCCCGCCCGGACGGCTCTGGGTGATGGGGGACCACCGGGACGTCTCGGCCGATTCCCGTTTCCACATGGACAGGCCCGGTGGCGGCACCATCCCGGTGGGCAATGTGATCGGGCGGGCCTTCGTGATCGCATGGCCGAAGGGACACATGCGACAACTTGACGCACCTGCTTCCTTTTCCGTGCTCCCTTCATCGGCCGGAGCTTCCGCTCTGCCTGATTTCGACCGTGCCGGAGTCGCTGCGGAATCGGACGGGGCCAACCCGGATCCAGCGGAACCTCCGCTCGTTATGGGTGTGTTGGGCGTCACCCCGTTCCTCGCGGGACCAAGGCGGATGGTGGTCCGGCCGGGGCGGATGGTGGTCCGGCCCGGGCAGTCGGCCTGTTGATCACCGCATCTGCCGTGTGGGAGCAGTGGCGTGATGTCCTGGAGTGATAGAGAAGATCTGGAGCGCTCGGTGTACGTTTCGGTGGCCTCCGGAGGCTGGGCCGGTGTCAGGATCGCCCGTGCTGGGCAGGCCTGAGGCGGTTGACGGTCGGTCGCAGAGTGTGGTGCCCGCTGTGCGGCACTGGTGAGCGCGGGCGCGCGGGCGTCCGCACAGCAGGGAGGAGATGTTGTGGGGGATCTGGTGATCGGCGCCCGCTCGGGGGCCCCCGAGCCGGAGGGCGTCGACGGTCGTACTGTTCGGTCCGCCGAGTCCGCACAACCGTCGGAGCCCGGCGAGGGCGGATCGGCTGCCGGCGCGGCGGGTGAGTCCGACGGTCCGGACGGCAGGGAATCGGGCAGAGGGGCCGGGAGATTGAGTGGTGGCGGTGACGGGGACGGCTCGCCGAGCGCTTCGGACGACGCTTCCGAGGACACTCCGGAACCCCCGAAGCAGCGTTCCTTCTGGAAAGAACTGCCCATCCTGGTCGGCATCGCGCTGATCCTGGCGCTGGTGATCAAGACCTTCTTCGTCCAGGCGTTCTCGATTCCTTCGGGGTCGATGGAGAACACCCTGCGGATCGGTGACCGGGTGCTGGTGGACAAGCTCACGCCGTGGTTCGGCGCTGAGCCGGAGCGCGGTGACGTGGTGGTCTTCCAGGACCCGGGGGGCTGGCTGAACGACGAGCCTGTTCAGCAGAGCAGCAACTCCTTCCTCCGAGGCGTGCAGGATGTGCTCGGCTTCATCGGTCTCATGCCGTCGGCCAACGAGAAGGACCTGATCAAACGGGTCATCGCGGTTGGTGGCGACACCGTCGAGTGCCAGGGCACCGGGCCGGTCAAGGTCAATGGTGTCGCGCTGGACGAGCCGTACATCTTCCCGGGCAACACCCCCTGTGGTGACAAGCCGTTCGGTCCGGTGAAGGTGCCCGAGGGCAGGCTCTGGGTGATGGGTGACCACCGAGGCAACTCGCTGGACTCCCGGTTCCACCAGGACCAGCCCGGTGGCGGGACGGTTCCGGTGGGCAACGTGATCGGGCGTGCGTTCGTGGTGGCCTGGCCCATCAGCGACTGGGCGACGCTCCCGGTGCCCGACACCTTCGGTCAGAAGGGGCTGGCCTCTGCGGCAATGCCGTTCACGCCTCCCGTTGCCGGGGCGGCGGCCGCGCTGCCGGTGGTCTGGTGGCTTCGGAGGTCTCGCCGCTGAGGCCTTCCGGGTCTGCTGTCGGGTCTTGCGCGGGCCGTGGTACCGGCGAGTAGTCTGCTCGCACGCACCACGGCCCGTCGGCTTTTTCGAGCCGGCCGCGGTGCACTCGTGCGCTGCGCGGGTCGACCTGGAAGGGGCGGTGGCGATGGGCGGTGTCGTGGAGCACACGGCCCCGGCGTCGGCTGCGGCCGGCAGAGCGGGCGCGGTGAGACGACGGAGCCTGGCCTCGCTGCTGCACGGCCTGGTGATCGGCCTCGGCTTCGCCGCCATGGTCGGGGGATTCGTGGTGATCGGGCTCAACTACCGTCCGTACCGGGTTCCGACCGATTCGATGTCCCCCACAGTGCACGCGGGGGACACCGTGCTCGCCCGCTCGGTGCACGACGGTGCCGTGGGCCGAGGGGACATCGTGGTCTTCCGCGACTCGCAGTGGGGTGACCAGATGATGGTCAAGCGAGTGGTGGCGGTCGGCGGGGACACTGTGGCGTGCTGCGACTCCAAGCAGCGCCTGCTGGTGAACGGCAGGCCGATCGACGAACCCTACACGGCGCGTTCGATGATGCCCGGGGCGGACTTCAAGACGACCGTCCCGGCTGGGCGGCTCTTCCTGCTCGGCGACTTCAGGGCGAACTCGCTGGACTCGCGAGCCCATCTCGATGTCGCGAGTGGAACCGTCCCCGCCACCGACGTGATCGCTCGGGTCGAGGCGACGGTCTGGCCCTACGGCCGGTTCGCCGTGGCCAAGCGTACGGTTGCGTTCGACGGACTCGGCGCGCCGCTGGCGGCCGGGCCGGGGCCGGTAGGGCCGGCGATGTACGCGATGGCCGGTGGCGCGGGGGTGGTCGTACTCGCTTCGGCCGCCGGCGGGCTCGTGTCGCTCGGCCGCAGGCTGGTGCGTCGCAACGGCTGAGCGCTCCGGCGGGCCGGTCTCGTCCGGGTGGCCGGGGAGGCCCGTGCCATCTGCGTCGCAGGCCGCCGGGCAGTGGCTGATCGGGCGGCTTGAGTGCCTACCTGGGCTACCGGGATTCCCAGTGGCCCTGGGGGTTCCGGGCCTCCACGGGTAGCCGGGATTCCCGGTGCTTTCGGTGGCCCCGGGGCTCCCGGGGCGAGTGAAACGACTTCCGCAGGGCGTGGAGGTGACGGGCGTGGTCGAGCGGCGGCGAGCAGCGCGGGTCCTGCTCCTGGACGGCGAAGGCCGGATCCTGCTCTTCCGCGGTGCGGACCCGGTGGTCCCGGGTGTCCGCTGGTGGATCACGCCTGGCGGCGGGCTGGAACCGGGTGAGGCGCCGCGCGATGCGGCGCTGCGTGAGCTCGCGGAGGAGACCGGGCTGACGGATGTCGAGTGGGGACCGGTGGTGGCGTACGACACGGTTGTCTACTCCTTCCAGGGGCAGCATTACGAGCAGGACCAGTCATTCCACCTCGCCCGCCTCCGGGCCGGCGGACGGAGGAGCGGGGGAGGCCGTGGACCGGCGAACGGACCGGACGGCGGGCCCGGGAGCGAGTGGAAGGGCAGGCCTGGGAACGAGTCGGGAATCGGCACCGGAGACCGGGGTTCCGAGTGGCTGTCCGCGACGTGCGATGCTGAGGAACACGCACGGCTGCTGACCGCCCGCTGGTGGACCGTGCCGGAGTTGCGAGCGACCGGTGAGACGGTCTATCCGGCGGTGCTGGCGGACCTGGTCGACCGCCTGCTGAGGGACGGCCCGCCAGTCCTGCCGGTAAGGCTCTCCGGGCGGGTGTGGTGGTCCACAATGGGGTGGACCAGACGAGTTGAGGGGACGCCTGAATGAGTGCCGAGGATCTCGAAAAGTACGAGACCGAGATGGAGCTCAAGCTCTACCGGGAGTACCGGGACGTCGTCGGCCTGTTCAAGTACGTGATCGAGACCGAACGACGTTTCTACCTGACGAACGACTACGAGTTGCAGGTGCACTCGGTCCAGGGCGAGGTGTTCTTCGAGGTGTCGATGGCGGATGCCTGGGTGTGGGACATGTACCGACCGGCTCGGTTTGTCCGCAAGGTGAGAGTGCTGACCTTCAAGGACGTCAATATCGAGGAACTGGCGAAGAGCGATCTGGAGCTGCCCTCCGACGACGCGGCCTTCGGCAGCTGACATTGGTGCGGGCTCCGGTCTGATGTCCAGAGTTCCGCCCGATGTTCACCCCTGTGGGTTATACGAGTTATCCACACCCCCGAGTTGTCCACAGGAATCGAGAACCCTCTGGCCTGATTTACGGCCGGCACGGCAACCTCCCCGACACGGAGGTGATAGCCGTGCAGAGTTCCAACAACGGCCTCGGCCGTTACGGCGAGGAGGTGGCCGCCCGGTGGCTCGCCGCAGGCGGTCTGAGAATCCTGGAGCGCAACTGGCGTTGCGCGGAGGGCGAGCTCGACATCGTCGCCCTGGATGGCGACACGCTCGCTGTCTGTGAAGTCAAGACCCGGTCCGAGCGTGGGTTCCAGCAGCCGAGTGAAGGAATCGATCGGACCAAGGCCGCGCGCCTGCGGCACCTGGCCGAGCGCTGGCTCGGCGAACGCTGGCCGGCCCACTTCGACGGCCTCGTTCGGGCCGTCGCGGTAGCCGGGCCGGATCCCGCGGTCCAGGCCGAGGCCAGCACGCGGACGACACCACGGACCCGCCCGGTACCCCTGCCGCCCGGTGGGGTCCGGATCGACCTGATCGCGGTGGTCAACCGGGCCAAGGGCGCCGCTCAGGTCGAGCACCACCGCGGGGCGGTGTGAGATGGCCTTCGCCCGGACCTGTTCCGTCGCGCTGGTCGGCGTGGACGGTGTCGTGGTCGAAGTACAGGCCGACCTCGAACCCGGCCTCGCGGCCTTCGCCCTGGTCGGTCTGCCGGACAAAGCCCTCACCGAGGCCCGGGATCGTGTTCGCGCGGCCTTGGTCAACAGCGGGGAGAGCTGGCCGCAACGGAAGCTGACGGTAGGCCTCAGCCCCGCGTCCGTGCCGAAGAGCGGTAGCGGCTTCGACCTCGCCGTCGCCTGCGCGGTCCTGGCGGCGGCCGAGCGGCTGGACCCGGCCGCCATCGCTGATCTGCTGATCATCGGCGAGCTGGGTTTGGACGGGCGAGTCCGTCCGGTACGAGGAGTGCTTCCCTCCGTGCTCGCCGCTGCGGAAGCGGGGTACAGACAGGTCGTCGTCGCGGAGCCGACCGCTGCCGAAGCCGCCCTCGTCCCCGGGGTCTCCGTTCTCGGCGTCCGCAGCCTGCGCCAGCTGATCGCCGTACTCACCCGGGCACCGGTACCGGAAGAGGAGCCGGATCAGCCGTCAGGACGCCGGGATCCGTCACTTGCGGGCCTGATGGTTCCCGGGGCGGGCGTCCGGGGGCACCTGCGAGAGGGCGTCGCGCAGCTCGACCTCGCCGATGTCACCGGTCAGTACGAGGCCCGCCGCGCACTGGAGATCGCCGCCGCAGGTGGTCACCACCTCTACCTCAAGGGACCGCCGGGAGCAGGGAAGACCATGCTCGCCGAGCGGCTCCCCACCCTGCTCCCGCCGCTGAGCCAGACCGAGGCACTGGAGGTAACGGCTATCCACTCGGTCGCCGGGCTGCTGCCGCCCGATCGGCCGCTGATCGACACACCGCCGTATTACGCGCCGCACCACTCCACCACCATGCCGGCCATCGTCGGAGGAGGCAGCGGCCTGCCCAGGCCCGGCGCGGTCTCACTGGCCCACCGGGGCGTCCTCTTCCTGGACGAAGCCCCGGAGTTCCCGGTCCGTGTGCTCGACGCCCTGCGGCAGCCGCTCGAATCCGGCGAGGTGACCATCGCACGAGCCGCCGGGTCGCTGCGGCTACCGGCCAGATTCCAGCTCTGCCTGGCTGCGAACCCCTGCCCCTGCGGTCGCTTCTCCCAGCGGGGCGGAGGCTGCGAATGCAGCTCGGCGATGGTCCATCGCTACCAGGCCAGGCTTTCCGGGCCGCTGCTGGACCGGGTGGACCTTCAGGTCCAGGTCGCCCCTGTGACCAGGGCGGAGCTGATGGAACGCGGCCGGTCGGCCGAGAGCACCGCCACGGTCGCGGCCCGGGTACTGGCCGCGCGTGCGCGCGCCGCGACTCGGCTCAGCGACACCCCTTGGCGCACCAACGCCGAGGTGCCAGGGCACTACCTGCGTACCCGGTGGCAGCTCGCGCCGGGCGCCCTCACCGATGCCGAGCGGGAACTGGAGCGCGGCATCCTGACCGCCAGAGGGCTCGACCGGGTCCTGCGAGTCGCCTGGACGGTCGCCGATCTGGTCGGCCGCGACCAGCCCTCCAGGCTCGACGTCCGCACCGCTCTCGTCCTGCGGACGGGCGTTGAACGCGGGCTTCCGGCCATGGATCCCAAACCGCTCGCCTGCCAGGATCCCGATCCGGACCTGCGCGGCGAGAGTTGACCGACAGCCGGCAGACCGATGCAGAAGGGCAGCGCTCTGCCGTTCCCCCGGAGGTGCAGATGAACCGCGCTCGGACGACCACCAACCACTCGAAACCCGGCCAGCCCGCGCCCGCCCGGACGGCGCCTCCCTCCAGAGCGCCTGGAGCACCGGGAACGGCTCCGTCGGGCCGGCCCCCGTCGGGCCCCGCGTCGCCGGGCCAGCCCCCTCCGGTTCAACCCACGCGGCACCGAGCGCAGTTGATCCGTCCCACAGGAGCCCGCTGCCCCGAGCCGGTCCCTGACGCCGGACGGCCGGGCGGTGAGCCGTCGCTCGGACCGTGTCCGCCGAGCGGTGAGGCCCGAGAGCCGGAACGGCTCGCCAGAGCGGCCCTGACGCGCCTCACCGAGCCCGGTGACGCGGTGATCGGGCGGTGGCTCTCCAAGGCCGGCGCGCCCACCCTCATCGAGGCCATCCGCGCGCGTACGGTGCCCGGCTACCTCGATCTGGACGCCACCAGACTCGACGGCTACCGCTCCAGACTCCCGGGCCTCGACCCCGAGGCGGATCTGGAGCGGGTGCATGGCCTCGGTGGGCGGTTCATCATTCCGGGCGACATGGAATGGCCCTCGCAGCTCGATGACCTGGGTGACAGCAGACCGATCGGCCTCTGGACCAGAGGTACCGGCTCCCTCCGCCTGTTCGCTCTGCGCTCGGTCGCCGTCGTCGGCGCCCGAGCCTGCACCGCCTATGGCGCGCACGTCGCCGGAGAGCTGGCAGCCCAACTGGCCGAGCGCGGCTGGGTGGTCGTCTCAGGGGCGGCGTACGGGATCGACGCCGCGGCTCACCGGGGTGCGCTCGCGGTCGGCGGCATCACCATCGGGGTCCTTGCCTGCGGGGTGGACGAGGCCTACCCGTCGGGCAACTCCGAACTCATCTCACGGATCGCCGTGCAGGGCCTGCTGCTCAGCGAGTTGGCGCCAGGGGAGCACCCCAACAGGTTCCGGTTCGTGCTTCGGAACCGGGTGATAGCGGCACTGACCCGAGGGACGGTGGTGGTCGAAGCGGCCCTCCGCAGCGGGGCCTTGAGCACAGCCCGCCGTGCCAGGGACCTCAACCGCCACACCATGGGTGTGGCCGGGCCGGTGACCTCGGAGCTCTCCGCCGGAGTGCACGCGCTGATCCGCAGCGGGGACGCGACACTGGTCACCGACGCCGCCGAGGTCGGCGAGCTGATCGGCGCCATCGGGGACGACCTGGCGCCGCGCCGGTCCGGTCCGATCCTGCCCAGGGACCACCTGGAGCCCACCGTGGCAAGGGTGTTGGAGGCGGTGCCGGCCACTGCCGAAGGTGCGCCCGTCGAGTCCCTGGCACGCGCAGCGGGGCTTTCGGCCGACGAAGTCCTGCAACGGCTCTACGAGTTGGGTTCGCTCGGCTTCGTGGAACGGTTCGGAGCGCATTGGAGGCTGGTCAGAGGCGCTCGATCCCGCTCGCGCTGAGGCGCCGGACGCCGCGGCGGGCAGGCATGCCGGAGTGAGAGCCCGCCGGTTCTTGCGCCGTTGCACCGGATCGTGTGTCAACGGGACCATGCCGACGGGTCACCCACCGGGGCACCGTGACTCACGCACCAGTCGAACGACCTGACCGGGCTGAATCGGACCTGGAGGTGGTGAACCCGTCATCGCGGGGGCGAGGGCGGAATGACGCGCCGGGCTCGCCACCGGTTCGAGGGACGACCGAGTGGCGGTAGCACACCGCAGCGAGTCGGTCACGCTACGCTCGCAGTGTCTCCTATCAGCACATGACTCGGCAGAACGGCGCAGACCAACGCATGCCCACACACATTCCCGGACACCGGGTAGTCGGTGGCCTCCGGTCCTCGGGAGGGCCTGGGGCCGAGGCGCGCCCCAACGCTGATCACCAGCCGAAGGCGCCAGGGGTGATGGGGCTGACCCGACAGGCCGGGCGGCCACCCTCCCCGGGCGGCAAGGAGGAGACCTCGCCCCCGACCGGTGCCCGGCCGCCGGCCGCCCGGCGCGGTCCCGGCAGCGCGGTACCTCCAGGAGCCGCCCCCGCCCCGGGGTCTGTCCCCGCGGCAGCGGCGACGCCGGGCGCGGCGCCCGTGCCGAGTCCCGTGGCCGACGCCCGTGCCAACGCCGAGCGCACTGCCCTGGAGTCGCTCTGGCGCTCGTACAAGGAGACCGGGGACACCAGGCTGCGCGAGCAGCTGATCCTGCACTACTCACCGTTGGTCAAGTACGTTGCGGGCCGGGTCAGCGTCGGCCTCCCGACCAACGTGGAACAGGCGGACTTCGTCTCCTCGGGGGTCTTCGGGCTGATCGACGCGATCGAGAAGTTCGACATCGACCGGGCCATCAAGTTCGAGACCTACGCCATCAGCCGGATCCGCGGCGCCATCATCGACGAGCTCCGGGCACTCGACTGGATCCCGCGCTCGGTCCGGCAGAAGGCCAAGGCGGTGGAGCGGACGTACGCCACGCTGGAGGCCCGGCTGCGCCGTACCCCGCACGAGCCGGAGGTGGCCGCCGAGATGGGCATCGCGATCGAGGACCTGCACGCCATCTTCAGCCAGCTCTCGCTCGCGAACGTCGTGGCCCTGGACGAGCTGCTCCACCCGGTGGGGGAGAGCGGCGACCGCTTGAGTCTCATGGACACCCTCGAGGACACCGGCGCCGACAACCCCGTCGAGATCGCCGAGGACAGGGAACTGCGCCGTCTGCTGGCCACGGCGGTCAACACCCTCCCCGAGCGGGAGAAGACCGTGGTGACGCTCTACTACTACGAGGGACTCACCCTCGCCGAGATCGGTCAGGTGCTGGGGGTGACGGAGAGCAGGGTTAGCCAGATCCACACCAAGTCCGTGCTGCAGCTCCGGGCCAAACTGACAGACATTCGCTGATGGGCATTCGCTGACGGACAGTCGTTGACTGACTTCCATCGGCGGACAGTCGCTGGTGGGCTTCCGGCGGCGGGTATCCACTGACTGCCGATGACCACGGAGAGCGGACGGGCGGAGCGTCGGCGGGACGGCCCGCCCCGGCATCCGGCGGCCGCCGGTCGCGTGGTGCTGTACCGGGCGGTCACCGGTCTCCGTACAGTAGGAACGTGCCGAGAATCCGAGCAGCCACAGTCGCCGAGCATCGTCAGCTGCAACGCGCAGCCCTTCTGGACGCTGCCCGGGCTCTACTCACCGATGGTGGGATGGACGCTCTCACCTTCCCGGCCCTCGCGGCGAGGACCGGCCTGGCTCGATCCTCGGTGTACGAGTACTTCGGGTCGCGCGCCGCTGTGGTCGAGGAACTCTGCGCCGTGGACTTCCCGCTCTGGGCGGCTGAGATCGAAACGGGTATGGCCGCCTGCGACGGCCCCGAGGCCCGGGTCGAGGCCTATGTACGGGGGCAGCTGGCGCTGGCCGGAGACCCGAGGCACCGCGCGGTCATGGCCATCTCGATGCTCGAACTCGACGAGACTGCCCGGGAACGCATCCGTGCCTCGCACGCCGAGTTGGTCTCGCTGGTCGTTCAGGCTCTCCGGGAGCTCGGACACGGGCAGCCCCGGTTGGCGGCAGCGCTGCTCCAGGGCGTGGTCGAAGCCGCGGTCCGGCAGGCGGAACGGGCACCGGCCGAGGATGCGGGGGCCATCGCGGACGCCGCCGTCGCCCTCGCACTGCGCGGGCTCGCTACAGGGACGGCGACTGTGGCGAAGACTGCCGGACCTGCCGCCGGGACTGCCTGACCGCTCCCATGTGGTCGGGTGCCTGAGCCTGCGTACACAGGGGCTTCCTGATCGCGCCCGGGCGTCCGGGAGTGTCCGAGCCGCGCCCGGTCGGCGCCGTCCGCGCCGTTCCGCCCGGCCGACGCCGGCGGTTGCCACCCGGCCGTCATGTGTCTTCCAGAGGCAGCAACCGGGCCCGGCCGTCGCCGAACAGCGCCAGCGGGTCGAGGTAGCGCTTTCCGCGGAGCAGACCCCAGTGCAGGCATCCGGTCGCACAGTGTCCGGTCCCCGGGGACACCGTTCCGATGGCATCGCCCGCAGCCACCGAGGTGCCGACCGGAATGCTTCCGGTGACCGGCAGGTAGGTGGTCCGCAGTGGGGGCGTACCGGAGGAGGGGTGGGTCACCGTCACCACGGGGCGGCCGGCGACCATGCCCGAGAACGAGACCACTCCCGGTGCGGCGGCTCGAACGGTCATGCCCTCCGAGGCGGTGAGATCCACCCCGCGGTGACCGGCCGCCCATCGCACTGGTGGCGCGTCGAACCGCCGCAGCAGACCGGACCGCCGGCCGACCGGCCATGCGCGTCCAGCGCCGGGACCGGGCCCGGAGGTGAGTGTGGCTGCCGGTGCGGAGCCGAGGGTCGACGTGGAGCCGAGGACCGGTGCGACAGTCGGCTCCGTCACCCCGTGGGCGGACGGTGGCGGGCAGACCAGCACCAACGCGGCCAGCAGCAACGTGAGCAGCAGCGCCTGTACCCGCCGGTCCGGCGCGGGCGGCGGCATCGCCGCGTCGAGTCCCCGGCCGAACCCGCTTCGCCAGCCGAGCCCGGAAGGCCCTGGAAGTCCGCCGGGGAGATCCGGAAGTCCGCCGGGGATGCTCGAGGGCCCGCCGGGGAGGTGCGGAAGCCCGTCGAGCAGGTGTGAGCGAGCCCGTAGTGCCGAGCGGCGGGGCGCTGTGGGAGGGAGGAGAGACTTCGTCATGCGCAGGAGGCTGCTGCTCGGCAGCCCCGTCTGGCCAGTCCCGCCTCGATTCCTGTGGACAACTCCCGCCTGTGGAGAACCGGAGTCGCCCGAACGGGTGAAAACGAAGGCTTGCCAGTGCCTCACAAGGCGTGCCGGACCATCCGGGCGTCCTCCCGCGTGCCGCCTGGAAACGGTGGAGTCGCTCGCTGCTCGGCGCTTCCCGTACACTTCACACGCGACCCGGTCCACCCGGGTCGACTTCGCACGCCCCGCCACTGGTCGAAATGTGTCGGAAGGTGAGGGTCCACAGGGCCTGAACCAGCCCGGCTCATCCGGTGCGAGTGCCGCTCGGTCCACCGAGCCTGCCACGGCCCACGGCCGCCAGGCCCGGGCGGCTCGGCACGTTCGGGGCGTCAGGCGTGACGGTCACCCGACCGCCACGGACAACCGAGTCAGACCTGGCTGCTTCCCTACGACGGTGCCCGACAACGGCGCCGACGGGGGCCGACGAGCCAGGCGCAACACTGAGGAGCACGGCCATGGCCGTCGTCACGATGCGGGAGCTGCTGGAGAGCGGCGTCCACTTCGGTCACCAGACCCGTCGTTGGAACCCGAAGATGAAGCGCTTCATCTTCACGGAGCGCAACGGCATCTACATCATCGACCTCCTGCAGTCGCTGAACTACATCGACCGCGCCTTCGAGTTCGTCAAGGAGACCGTTGCCCACGGCGGCAGCGTCCTCTTCGTCGGCACCAAGAAGCAGGCCCAGGAGGCCATCGCCGAGCAGGCCACCCGCGTGGGCATGCCCTACGTGAACCAGCGCTGGCTCGGCGGCATGCTGACCAACTTCTCGACCGTCTACAAGCGTCTGCAGCGCCTCAAGGAGCTCAGCGAGATCGACTTCACGGATGTGGCCGGCTCCGGCCTCACCAAGAAGGAGCTCCTGGTCCTCCAGCGCGAGTACGACAAGCTGGAGAAGACCCTCGGCGGTATCCGCGACATGCAGCGCGTTCCCAGCGCTGTCTGGATCGTGGACACCAAGAAGGAGCACATCGCGGTCGGCGAGGCCCGGAAGCTGAACATCCCGGTCGTCGCCATCCTCGACACCAACTGCGACCCGGACGAGGTCGACTACAAGATCCCGGGTAACGACGACGCCATCCGCTCCGTCACCCTGCTGACCCGCGTCATCGCCGACGCCGTCGCCGAGGGCCTCAAGGCCCGTGCCGGTGTCGCCAAGGGCGACGTCAAGGCCGAGCCGGGCGCCGACCAGCCGCTGGCCGCCTGGGAGAAGGACCTGATCGAGGGCCAGAAGGCCGCCGAGGAGGCCCCGGCCGCCGAGGCTCCGGCCGCCGAGGCTCCGGCCGCTGAGGCTCCGGCCGCTGAGGCCGACCAGGCCTGACGTACCAAGGGCGAGGGGCACCCGCCGGTACGACACCGGTAGGTGCCCCTCTCTCCACGTACCGGGGCTGAACCACCAGCCCCGGTGCAACTCCACGCAGACACGCGAGACGCGAGAAGAGATTCACACCATGGCGAACTACACCGCCGCGGACGTCAAGAAGCTCCGTGAGCTCACCGGCGCCGGCATGATGGACTGCAAGAAGGCTCTGGACGAGGCCGAGGGCGCCGTCGAGAAGGCCGTCGAGATCCTGCGTATCAAGGGCCAGAAGGGTGTCGCCAAGCGCGAGGGCCGTGACGCCTCCAACGGCGCCCTGGCTCTGGTGCTGGAGGCTGGCAACTCCGGCGTTCTGGTCGAGCTGAACTGCGAGACCGACTTCGTCGCCAAGGGTGAGAAGTTCGTCGAGGTCGCGGACAAGCTGGCCAAGCACGTCGCCGCCACCGCCCCGGCCGATGTCGAGGCCGCGCTGGCCAGCGAGATCGAGGCCGGCAAGACCGTCCAGCAGTTCGTGGACGAGGCCAACGCCAACCTGGGCGAGAAGATCGTCTTCAAGCGCTTCGCGCAGTTCGCCGGCGAGGGCTTCGTCGGTGCCTACATGCACCGCACCTCTCCGGACCTGCCGCCGCAGGTCGGTGTCCTGGTCGAGCTCGACAAGGAGAACGCCGAGGTCGCCAAGGACGTCGCGCAGCACATCGCCGCCTTCGCCCCGACCTACCTGTCCCGCGAGGACATCCCGGCCGAGATCCTGGACAACGAGCGCCGCGTCGCCGAGGCCACCGCTCGCGAGGAGGGCAAGCCCGAGGCCGCCCTGCCGAAGATCGTCGAGGGTCGCGTCACCGGCTTCGTCAAGGAGAACTCCGTTCTGGAGCAGGCGTTCGCCAAGGACAACAAGAAGACCGTCGCCAAGGTCCTCGACGAGGCCGGCGTCAAGCTCGTGCGCTTCGCCCGTTTCCGCGTCGGCGCCTGAGCCACGTTCCCCAGCGCTTCCCGCCTAAGGTAGGAAGCGCCCGGTCACCCGCTCGGGTGGCCAGGAACGCGCCGATCGGCTCATCCAGCGCCGCCGAAGACGAGGGCGGGCCGCGTCGGCACCATGAACGACGAGGAGGCCATTGCCGTGCAGGACACCGTACCGGTTCCCGCGGCAGTGGCCTCCTCGCGTGTACGCACGGGTCTGGGCCCCACACGGCACACTCGGCCCTGTGAGACATCCAGTCCTGTGAACCAGTAGGTGGAGAAGGAGAAGTCCATGCAGGAGACGCAGGAGACCGCGCTGGGCCGTTCGCGCCGCCGCGTTCTGCTCAAGCTGTCCGGTGAGGCGTTTTCCGGCGGTGGCGGCCTCGGCGTCGACCCGGACGTCGTTCACGCGATCGCCAGGGAGATCGCCACGGTGGTCCGCGCCGGTACCGAGGTCGCGGTCGTGATCGGCGGCGGCAACTTCTTCCGCGGCGCCGAGCTGCAGGTCCGCGGTATGGACCGGGCGCGCTCCGACTACATGGGCATGCTCGGCACCGTGATGAACTGCCTCGCGCTGCAGGACTTCCTGATGAAGGAAGGCATCGAGACCCGGGTCCAGACCGCCATCACCATGGGTCAGGTCGCCGAGCCCTACCTGCCGCTGCGCGCCGTCCGGCACCTGGAGAAGGGCCGCGTCGTGATCTTCGGCGCGGGTATGGGCATGCCGTACTTCTCCACCGACACCACGGCCGTCCAGCGTGCGCTGGAGATCCACGCCGAGGTGCTGCTGATGGGTAAGAACGGCGTGGACGGCGTCTACGACTCGGACCCGCGGACCAACCCGGAAGCGGTCAAGTTCGATTCGCTCGACTACGCGGAGGTGATCGCCCGCGACCTGAAGGTCGCCGACCTGACCGCGATCACCCTGTGCAAGGACAACGGGCTGCCGATCCTGGTCTTCGAGCTGCTGGCCGAGGGCAATATCGCCCGGGCGGTGAAGGGTGAGAAGATCGGCACGCTCATCAGCGAGGACTCCGGCCAGGCCTGAGCCGGGCCAGTCGCGCCGTAGTCGGCCGTGCAGTAAACAGCCGTCCGGGGCACCGGTACGGGACAACAGCAGATGAACCGGACAGGGAGCACACAGTGATCGAAGAGACCCTCCTCGAGGCCGAGGAGAAGATGGAGAAGGCCGTTTCGGTCGCGAAGGACGACTTCGCCGCGATCCGCACCGGCCGCGCGCACCCGGCGATGTTCGCCAAGATCGTCGCGGACTACTACGGCGCCATTACGCCGATCAACCAGCTCGCCTCGTTCGCCGTGCCGGAGCCGCGGATGGCGGTCGTCACCCCGTTCGACAAGTCCGCCCTGCGCAACATCGAGCAGGCCATCCGCGACTCGGACCTGGGTGTCAACCCGTCCAACGACGGTTCGATCATCCGGGTGGTGTTCCCGCAGCTGACCGAGGAGCGCCGCAAGGAGTACATCAAGGTCGCCCGCGGCAAGGGTGAGGACGCCAAGGTCTCCATCCGTTCGATCCGCCGCAAGGCCAAGGACGGCATCGACAAGCTGGTCAAGGACGGCGAGATCGGCGAGGACGAGGGCCGTCGCGCCGAGAAGGAGCTCGACGACACCACGGCCAAGTACGTGGCCCAGATCGACGAGCTGCTCAAGCACAAGGAAGCCGAGCTGCTCGAGGTCTGATCCGGCTGCCGCCCCGACGGCTTCGGCCTGCGGGGCGGCGCTCGGCAGACCTCGGGGCGCCCCGCTGCGGGGATCCCGTACTCCGTACCGGTTGACCTGAGGCCCGTCCGGCGTGCCGTCCGCCGGGCGGCTCACCCGCAAGCGGCCCCCCGGTGTCATCGGGGCGCCACCAGTGGCACAGACTCTGATCATGCCCTCTGTCCAGGAGACATCCTTGGCCCAGCCCGACCAGCAGCCCCGTAAACAGCGCGGCGGCCGCAACCTCCAGGCCGCGATAGGGGTCGGTGTCGGCCTCGGCGCGGTCATCGTCGCTTCGCTGTTCTTCGTGAAGGTGCTGTTCCTGGTCGTCGTGGTGGCGGCTGCGGCGGTCGGCGTCCAGGAGCTCACCAGCCGGCTGACCGAGCGCAAGGGCATCGCCGTGCCGCTCTACCCGCTGCTGGCGGGAGCGGTCGCGATGCCGGTGCTGGGTTACTGGGCGGGTGCCCGGTGGGCGGCCGCCGCGCTGGCGCTGACCGGGCTCGCGATCATGATCTGGCGGATGAACCGGCCGCCGGAGAACTACCTGCGCGACATAACGGCAGGCATCTTCACCGCCTTCTACGTCCCGTTCCTGGCCACCTTCGTGGCGCTGATGCTGGCCGCCGACGACGGCCCGCAGCGGATCCTGCTCTTCCTGGTCGTCACCATCTGCAGTGACACCGGTGCCTACGCCGTCGGCTACAAGTTCGGCAGGAACAAGCTGGCGCCGACGATCAGCCCGGGCAAGACCCGCGAGGGCCTGGCCGGGGGTGTCGGTCTGTCGATGCTCGCGGGCGCGCTGATCATGCAGTACGTGATCGACGACGGCCAGTGGTGGCAGGGTCTGATCCTCGGTGGCTGCGCGGCGGTCACCGCGACCCTCGGCGACCTGGCCGAATCCATGATCAAGCGGGATCTGGGCATCAAGGACATGGGCACCCTGCTCCCGGGCCACGGCGGGATCATGGACCGGCTCGACTCGCTGCTGCCGACCGCCCCGGTGGTCTGGCTGCTGCTGACGGCCTTCGTCGGCGGCTGACCCGGGCCCGACCTGTCGGAAGGCCCGGACGCACAGCGCGTCCGGGCCTTCCGCTTTCCGACACCACCGCTCCCCTGGAGCACTTCGCCGATCTGCGACACTGGATGAACCATGCCTAAGCCCGGAGAACTGACGTTTGTCGCGCCGCGCGGCGCCAAGCCCCCGCGACACCTTGCCGACCTCAGCCCTGCCGAGCGCAAGGAGGCCGTCGCCGAGCTGGGCGAGCAGCCGTTCCGCGCCAAGCAGCTGTCGAACCACTACTTCGGCAGGATGTCCGACGACCCGGGTTCGTGGACGGACATCCCCGCCGCCTCCCGCGGCAAGCTCACCGAGGCGCTGCTGCCCGAGCTGATGTCGGTGGTCCGGCATGTGTCCTGTGACGACGACGCCACCCGTAAGACGCTCTGGAAGCTCTTCGACGGCACACTGGTCGAGTCCGTGCTGATGCGCTATCCCGACCGGGTGACCATGTGCATCAGCTCGCAGGCCGGCTGCGGCATGAACTGCCCGTTCTGCGCCACCGGCCAGGCGGGTCTGACCCGCAACCTCTCCACCGCCGAGATCGTCGAGCAGATCGCGGCGGGCATGCGCGCGCTCAAGGCCGGAGAGATCCCCGGCGGCGAGGCACGGCTGTCCAACGTGGTCTTCATGGGCATGGGCGAGCCGCTCGCCAACTACAACCGGGTACTGGCGGCGATCCGCCGCCTCACCGACCCGGCCCCGGACGGCTTCGGGCTCTCCCAGCGCGGTATCACCGTCTCCACCGTCGGTCTCGTACCGGCCATGCACCGGTTCGCGGACGAGGGGCTCAGCTGCCGGCTCGCGCTCTCGCTGCACGCGCCCGACGACGAGCTGCGCGACGAGCTGGTCCCGGTCAACACCCGCTGGAAGGTCGCCGAGGTCCTGGACGCGGCGTGGAACTACGCGGAGAAGTCCGGCCGCCGGATCTCCATCGAGTACGCGCTGATCAAGGACATCAACGACCAGGCCTGGCGTGCCGACCTGCTGGGACGGCTGATCAAGAACCAGCGGGTACACGTCAACCTGATCCCGCTGAACCCGACCCCGGGCTCCAAGTGGACGGCGTCCCGGCCCGAGGACGAGCGCGAGTTCGTCCGGCGTCTCCAGGCGCACGGTGTACCGACCACCGTCCGCGACACCCGTGGCCAGGAGATCGACGGCGCCTGCGGCCAGCTGGCCGCCGCGGGCTGACACACCCCCGACGCGCGGGGAACGGCATGAGCGACATGTGGTCTGCTCGCTACCCGTTCCCCCCGAGGGGTGCACTCAGCGCAGGACGCCCGCCGCCAGTGCCGCGGTCAGGCCGCCGGTGACCAGCAGTACGGTCCCGGCGGCCGCCGTGCGCAGTAGGGCTGCCCCGAACAGCAGCCGGGGCGCTGCCCCGAGCTGCACCAGTACCGCGGCCACGTTCCGCCGGGAGTTGCGGATCTGGGCCGCCCGGATGAGTACCGCCGCCACCGTGCAGCAGACGATCAGCGTCGTCTCGACCGCGGGCACCACGTGGACCGTGCCGGGCCGGTGGGCCCAGTAGCGGACGGCCGTGAGCCCGGCCGCCAGGCTCAGCGCGAGCACCGCCAGCGGTGCGCCGAGCCGGTGCGCCTCCGCGGTGAGCCCGCGTCCGGCGAGCAGGCGGAGCGGGGTGGGCCGGCCGATCACCATCAGGCGTCCGCCCCAGGCCAGCAGCGGGCCGGTGAGCAGCGCCAGGCCGAGGGCCGCGAAGGCCCAGCCGATGAGAGCGGCGGCGCTGGTGGCACCGAGTCCTGCGGGCAGCCCGACCGGCCGGCCGTCCTGGTCGGCGCCGGGGCGCAGCCCGTACAGCTCAAGGGCGAGGCCGATCAGGAGCCCTCCGACGGGCAGGGCGAGGCGCAGGCTGCCGAAACCGGTCCGGTGGGGGAGCCCGATGCCCCCCGGCAGAGCCTCGGTGAGCGGGACGGCCGCGGCGGCCGAGGCGCCGGCGACAAGTGGGACCAGGAGCAGCAGGGTGATGGGGGCGGCGGCCGGAAGCGGCCTGCCGAGACCGACCGCGGGGGCCAGCGCGGGCCCCGCGATGTCGTTGCGCAGAACCAGGAAGGCCAGCAGGGTGAGTCCGCTGCCGAGGGCGCAGGCGAGCGCGGTCTCCCCGGCGATCAGGGTGCGGATGCTGGTGGGGCCGGCCCCGGCGGCGGTCAGACCGGTGATCCGTTCGGGGCGTACGGCGGGCAGGGCACGGGCGGCGACGGCCGCGAACCAGCCGACGGCGGCGAGCGGCGGAAGGCACCAGAGCAGCCGTTCGACCGAGACGCCGGCGGGTTCGCCGAGTGCGTGGCCGAGGGCACGCAGCAGGAGGGCTGCCACTGCCGCGGCGGCGGTCGCGGTGAGCAGCCAGCGGCCGAGGTCGGCGATCCGGTAGCCCCTGGCCAGGCGGAGGTAGAGCAAAGAGGGGTCCCTTTCAGCGCCCGGCGGAGACGGGGGAGCCGCCGCGCGGCACGGGAGCGACCGGGGCGGCCAGCCTGCCGTCCACCAGGGCGACGGTACGGTCCGCGAAGTGGGCCAGCTCCGGCTCGTGAGTGGCGAGCACCAGGGTGAGCTGGTGCGAGCGCGCCGCCGTGACCAGTATCCGCAGGACCTGGTCCCCGGCCTCGCGGTGCAGCGGTGCGGTCGGGTCGTCGGCGAAGACCACCGGGGGGAGCGGGGCCAGGGCGCGGGCGACGGCGATCCGCTGGCGCTGGCTCTGGAGCAGTTCGCCGGGCCGGGAGGCGGCGCAGTCGGCGACGTCGAGGCGCTCCAGCCACTCGGTGGCGGAGCCGTGGGCGGCCTTGTGCCCGGCGCCGGCGAGCAGCAGCGGCAGGGCGACGTTCTCCCGGGCGGTCAGTTCCGGTACCAGGTGCGGCTCGGAGCCGACGAAGCCGAAGCGGTCGCGGCGGAGCCGCTCCCTCCCGGCGCGGGTCAGGGTGTGCACGGGCGAGCTGTTGAACCAGACCTCGCCGTCGTCGACGGGGAGCAGCGCGGAGAGGCAGCCGAGCAGGGTGCTCTTGCCGGAGCCGCGCGGTCCGGTGATGGCGAGCACCTCGCCGGTCCGGACGCCGATGGAGACGCCCCGCAGGGCGGGGGTGCCGTGGTGGGACTTGACGATCCCTCGGGCCCAGAGCACGTCGTTGTCGGGCGGGGCCGCTGACATGGAGGTCCATCCTGGTGCCGACGGGGATATGACAGTCGTCAGATTAGAACGACAAGGTCACGCGGAGGATGCGGCACACTGGCCTATTCATGGGCAAAATCGTTCGAATCCGGCGGGTGAGTTTCACCGTTCACCGCCGGAAAACGCCGAAGGGCGGCCCCACTCGGCAGTGGGGCCGCCCTTCGGCGGACGGACGGAGGGTCAGATCTTGGCCCAGGCGTCGGTCAGCGTGGTCCGCAGGATCTGCTCGATCTCGTCGAAGGTCGACTGGTCGGAGATCAGCGGCGGGGCCAGCTGGATGACCGGGTCGCCGCGGTCGTCGGCGCGGCAGTACAGGCCGTTGTTGAACAGCTCCTTCGACAGGAAGCCGTAGAGGACGCGCTCGATCTCCTCGGCGTTGAAGGACTCCTTGGTGGACTTGTCCTTCACGAGCTCGATGCCGTAGAAGTACCCGTTGCCACGGACGTCGCCGACGATCGGCAGGTCGCGGAGCTTGCCCAGGGTGCCCAGGAACTTCGACTCGTTGTCGAGCACGTGCTGGTTCAGGCCCTCGCGCTCGAAGATGTCGAGGTTGGCCAGCGCGACCGCGGCCGAGACCGGGTGGCCACCGAAGGTGTAGCCGTGCAGGAAGGTGTTCTCGCCCTTGTAGAACGGCTCGGCGATGCGGTCCGAGATGATGGTGGCGCCGATCGGGGAGTAGCCCGAGGTCATGCCCTTGGCGCAGGTGATCATGTCGGGCTGGTAGCCGAACTTGTCGGCGCCGAACATGGTGCCCAGGCGGCCGAAGGCGCAGATGACCTCGTCCGAGACCAGCAGCACGTCGTGGCGGTCGCAGATCTCGCGCAGGCGCTGGAAGTACCCGGGCGGCGGCGGGAAGCAGCCGCCGGCGTTCTGCACCGGCTCGACGAAGACGGCGGCGACGGTGTCCGCACCCTCGAACAGGATGGCCTGCTCGACCTGGTCGGCGCACCAGCGGCCGTAGGCCTCCGGGTCCACCGAGCCGTCCGGGCCCTCCAGGTACTCGGGGGCGCGGTAGATGTTGGTGTTCGGGGCCTTGTGGGTGCCCGGCACCAGCGGCTCGAACGGAGCCTTCAGGCCCGGCAGACCGGTGATGGCCAGGGCGCCCTGCGGGGTGCCGTGGTAGGCGACCGCGCGCGAGATGACCTTGTACTTGGTCGGCTTGCCGGTCAGCTTGAAGTACTGCTTGGCGAGCTTCCAGGCGGTCTCGACGGCCTCGCCGCCACCGGTGGAGAAGAAGACCTTGTTCAGGTCGCCGGGAGCGTAGTTCGCCAGGCGCTCGGCCAGCTCGATGGCCTTCGGGTGGGCGTAGCTCCACACCGGGAAGAAGGCCAGCTCCTTGGCCTGCCGGGCAGCGGTCTCGGCCAGCTCCTCGCGGCCGTGACCGGCCTGGACGACGAACAGGCCGGCGAGCCCGTCCAGGTACTTCTTGCCCTTGTCGTCCCAGACGTAGGTGCCCTCACCGCGAACGATGGTGGGAACGGGCGAGTTCTCGTACGACGACATGCGGGTGAAGTGCATCCACAGGTGGTCGTAGGCGGTCTTGGAAAGGTCCTTCTGCGCCGGGTCGGCTGTCATCGGGTGCCCCAGGTGTAGGTCTGTTTCCGGAGCTTCAGATAAACGAAGCTCTCGGTGCTCCGCACGCCGGGAAGGGCGCGGATGCGCTTGTTGATCATTTCGAGCAGGTGCTCGTCGTCCTCGCACACCAGCTCGGCCAGCAGGTCGAACGAGCCTGCGGTGCAGACCACGTAGTCGACCTCGTCGAGGGCGGCCAGCGCGTCGGCGACGGGTTCCACGTCACCCTCGACCGTGATCCCGACCATCGCCTGGCGGGTGAATCCGACGGTGAGGGGGTCGGTCACGGCGACGATCTGCATCACGCCCTGGTCGAGCAGCTTCTGGACCCGCTGCCGCACGGCCGCCTCGGACAGGCCGACGGCCTTGCCGATGGCGGCGTACGGGCGGCGCCCGTCCTCCTGGAGCTGCTCGATGATCGCCTTGGAGGCGGCGTCGAGGGGAACGCTGGCGTTCCGGTCACGGTTGGCCACGCCGCCACTGTGCCTTATCCATTTCCGTCACGCAAGCCCATCCGCTGCTGATTTCGTCGCCATTTCGAAAGATGGGTGCGGATTGCGTTGCATACACGCGTGGGGCCTGTCGATTAACGCAGCCTGAGAGGTAGCCTGGCCAGGTGCTCGCGTAGGCGCGCACATCCACAAGTGGAACGCGGCTCGCAGGCCCCGGCCACTCGGCGCCAGCGGTACCCTGGCGCCGGATTCTGCAATGCCGCAGGCCCAGACCGAGGAGAGACCCGTGAGCGAGCTTCGTACGCTGCGCAACTACATCAACGGCGAGTTCGTCGATGCGGCCGACGGCCGCACGCTGGATGTGATCGACCCGACCACCGGCGAGGTGTACGCGACCTCTCCGCTGTCCGGTGCGGCGGACGTGGACGCGGCGATGGCCTCGGCGGCCGCGGCCTTCCCGATCTGGCGCGACGCCACCCCGAGCACCCGGCAGAAGCTGCTGCTGAAGATCGCCGACGCGGTCGAGGCGCGTGCCGACGAGATCGTGGACACCGAGTGTCGCAACACCGGCAAGCCGCGCGGGCTGACCCGCTCCGAGGAGATCGGTCCGATGGTGGACCAGATCCGCTTCTTCGCCGGTGCCGCCCGTCTGCTGGAGGGCAAGGCCGCCGGTGAGTACATGGACGGGATGACCTCGATCGTCCGCCGTGAGCCTGTCGGTGTCTGCGCCCAGGTCGCGCCGTGGAACTACCCGATGATGATGGCCGTCTGGAAGTTCGCCCCGGCGATCGCCGCGGGCAACACCGTGGTCCTCAAGCCCTCGGACACCACCCCGGCCTCCACCGTGCTGCTGGCCGAGATCATCGGCGGCGTGCTCAAGGAGCTGGAGCTCCCGGCCGGCGTCTTCAACGTGCTCTGCGGCGACCGCGAGACCGGCAAGCTGATGGTCGAGCACAGGACCCCCGCGATGGCCTCCATCACCGGCTCGGTCCGGGCAGGCATCCAGGTCGCCGAGTCGGCGTCCAAGGACGTCAAGCGGGTGCACCTGGAGCTGGGCGGCAAGGCCCCGGTCGTGGTCTTCGAGGACGCCGACATCGCCGAGGCCGTCGAGGGCATCTCGGTGGCCGGCTTCTTCAACGCCGGCCAGGACTGCACCGCCGCCACCCGGGTGCTGGTGCACGAGTCCATCCACGACGCCTTCGTCGAGGCGCTCGCCAAGGCCGCCGCCGACACCAAGACCGGCGGCATCGACGACGAGGACGTGCTGTACGGCCCGCTGAACAACGCCAACCAGCTGAAGCAGATCTCCGGCTTCATCGAGCGGCTGCCCGCGCACGCCAAGGTCGAGGCCGGTGGCCACCGGGTCGGCGAGGCCGGCTACTTCTACGCTCCGACCGTGGTCTCCGGCCTGAAGCAGGACGACGAGATCATCCAGCACGAGGTCTTCGGCCCGGTCATCACCGTGCAGAAGTTCACCGACGAGGACCAGGCCGTCGAGTACGCCAACGGCGTGGAGTACGCGCTCGCCTCCTCGGTCTGGACCAAGGACCACGCCCGCGCCATGCGGATGTCCCGCCGCCTGGACTTCGGCTGCGTCTGGATCAACACCCACATCCCGCTGGTCGCCGAGATGCCGCACGGCGGGTTCAAGAAGTCCGGCTACGGCAAGGACCTGTCCTCGTACGGCTTCGAGGACTACACCCGCGTGAAGCACGTGATGACCGCGATCTAGCAGGTCCCCACCGATCGGGCCCTGCCGCCCGATCCCATCCGCGGCCCAGGGCCCGGGCCGTTCGTACGGCCCGGGCCCTGGGCCTGTCAGGCTGTCGCCACAGGGGAGAACCGTCTGACACGATGCAACTGCAGGCCTGCGGAGCGATTCCCTACGCTTGCGCCATGAGCATCCCCACCGCTGACCCTGCCGCCGGGCAGGCCGTCAAGGCCGCCGACCGCGCGCACGTCTTCCACTCGTGGTCCGCCCAGGCACTGATCGACCCCCTCGCGGTGGCCGGTGCCGAGGGCTCGTACTTCTGGGACTACGACGGGAACCGCTACCTCGACTTCTCCTCGCAGCTGGTGAACACCAACATCGGGCACCAGCACCCGAAGGTGGTCGCCGCGATCCAGGAGCAGGCGGCGAAGCTCTGCACCATCGCGCCCGGCTTCGCGGTGGAGTCGCGCAGCGAGGCGGCCCGGCTGATCGCCGAGCGCACCCCGGGCGACCTCGACAAGATCTTCTTCACCAACGGCGGCGCCGAGGCGGTGGAGAACGCCATCCGGCTGGCCCGGCTGCACACCGGCCGGCACAAGGTGCTCTCCGCCTACCGCTCGTACCACGGCGCCACCGCCAACGCGATCGCGCTGACCGGCGACCCCCGCCGCTGGGCCAGCGAGACCGGGGTGTCGGGCATCGTGCACTTCTGGGGTCCGTACCCGTACCGCTCCAACTTCCACGCCGAGAACGAGGCGCAGGAGTGCGAGCGCGCGCTGGCCCACCTGGAGCAGACGATCGCCTTCGAGGGCCCGGGCACGGTGGCCGCGATCATCCTGGAGACCGTGGTCGGCACGGCGGGCATCCTCGTCCCTCCGGCCGGCTACCTGGCCGGGGTGCGGGAGATCTGCGACCGGTACGGGATCGTCTTCATCCTGGACGAGGTGATGGCGGGCTTCGGCCGGACCGGTGAGTGGTTCGCCGCCGACCACTGGGGTGTGGTGCCCGATCTGATGACCTTCGCCAAGGGCGTGAACTCCGGGTACGTCCCGCTGGGCGGGGTGGCGATCTCCGCCGAGATCGCGGCCACCTTCGCCGAGCGGCCCTTCCCCGGCGGGCTCACCTACTCGGGACACCCGCTGGCCTGTGCCTCCGCCGTCGCGACCATCGAGGTGATGGCCGAGGAGGGCATTGTCGAGAACGCCAGGCACATCGGGGAGAATGTGCTCGGCCCCGGCCTGCGCGAGCTGGCCGAGCGCCACCCGTCGGTCGGCGAGGTGCGCGGCCTCGGTGTCTTCTGGGCGCTCGATCTGGTGAGGAACCGCGAGACCCGCGAGCCGCTGGTGCCGTACAACGCCGCCGGTGCCGACAACGCGCCGATGGCCGAGCTGGCCGCCGCCTGCAAGAAGCAGGGCCTGTGGCCCTTCGTCAACATGAACCGCTTCCACGTGGTTCCGCCGTGCACCATCACCGAGGAGGAGGCCAGGTCCGGTCTGGCGATCCTTGACGAGGCGCTCACGCTGACCGACGCGTACACCGTCTGACGACTGCGTACCGACGCGGCCCCGGGCACCCCCATGGCCCGGGGCCGTCCCCTGCCCCGCCCTCCTCCCCACGTTCTCTGCCCAGGAGTACGCCATGCGCTCAACCATGTCCCGCCGCGCCGTCCTCGGTGCCACCGGTCTGTTCGGCGCGGCCGCGCTGTCGGGCTGCGGCATCCCCGCCGCGTACGTACCGGAGGAGCGGCGCTCGACGCCGGACCGCTCGGAGCGGGACAGGACGCTGACCTTCTCCAACTGGACGCAGTACATCGACGTCGACAAGGCAGGTCACCGGCCCACCCTGGAGGAGTTCACCAGGCGGACCGGCATCGCGGTCACCTACACCGAGGACATCAACGACAACGACGAGTTCTTCGGCAAGATCAGCCCGGTGCTGGCCCAGGGCGGCAATCCGGGCCGGGACCTGATGGTGATCAGCGACTGGATGGCCGGACGCTACGTCAACCTCGGCTGGGTGCAGACGATGGACCGGGGCCGGATGCCGAACGTCACCAAGTACCTGGACCCGCAGCTGCGGAACCCCGCCTTCGATCCCGGGCGGAAGAGCAGCGTGCCGTGGCAGTCGGGCATCACCGGTATCGCCTACAACCGCAAGGCGCTGGGCCGGGAGATCAAGTCCACCGCCGACCTGTGGGCGCCGGACCTTAAGGGCCGGGTCACGCTGTTCTCCGGGATGGACGAGGCACTGGGCCTGCTGATGCTCTCCCAGGGCACCGACATCACCAGGTTCACCGCCGACGACGCCCACAAGGCGATGGACCTGGTGCAGAAGATGGTGGACCGCAAGCAGATACGCCGGTTCACCGGCAACGACTACACCAGTGACCTGGCCTCCGGCGCGGCGATAGCCTGCCAGGCGTACTCGGGGGACGCGATCCAGCTGAAGGCGGACAACCCGGACATCGAGTTCGTGGTGCCCGAGGAGGGCGCGGAGCTCTGGGCCGAGAGCCTGATGATCCCGAACAAGGCCGAGCACAAGCAGAACGCCGAGCTCTTGATCGACTACTACTACCAGCCCGAGGTGGCCGCGAAGCTGGCCGCGTTCGTGCAGTACATCTGCCCGGTCCCGGCCGCGCGAGAGGTGCTGGCCCAGAGCGATGACCAGGACACCGCGGCGCTCGCCGACGAGCCGCTGATCTTCCCGACCGACGAGATCCGGCGCAAGCTGCACACCATGCGGGACGTCAAGGCCGACGAGCGGCCGGGCCTCCACCAGGTCTGGGGCAAGGTGGCGGGCGTCTGAGCGGCCGTCAGCGCCGCACCGCGTCCAGCGCGAGCAGCGCGACGTGCAGGGAGAGGCAGGACTCCACCTGGTCGAGGTCGACGCCCAGGATGCGCTCCACCTTGTGCAGCCGGTCGTAGAAGGACGGCCGGGACAGGTGCGCCGCATCGGCGGCCGCCGACTTGTTGCGGCCCTGGTCCAGGTAGATCCGCAGCATCCGCACCAGCTGACCGCCGTGCTCCGCGTCGTACGCGAGCAGCGGGCCCAGCTCGCGCTCGACGTAGGTCTGCAGGCGGGCGTCGTCGCGCAGCAGGTGGAGCAGACCGCGCAGCCGCACGTCCGGCAGACGGTAGTAGGAGGAGGTCCGGCTGCCGTCGTGGAGAGCGGCGTCGGCGACCTGGGTGGCCTCCAGCAAGGTGCGCCGGGCGTCCCGGACCGAGCCCACCGAGGAGCCCACGGCTATCACCGGCTCGGGTGCGGGGGCCGAGGCGTCCCGGGAGCTCTCGGCCACCAGCCGGCGCAGCGCGGTGGCGAAGGAGTCCAGCGCGGTGTGCTCGTCCTGCTGTGAGCCGAGCGCGATCAGCACGCCGACGCCCTCGTCGTCCAGCGCGCCGACCAGGGCGGTCAGCCGGCAGGTACGGATCGCGCCGGCGGCCAGCTCGGTGAAGTCGCGCAGTCTGGCCTGGGCCTCCAGGGCGGCCGGGATCGGTCCGCTGCGCCGGCGCAGCACCACCCCGACCAGTCGGCGGCTCTCCAGCGGCACGCCCAGCGCCTGGGCTCGCAGGGCCACCTCGGAGACGGTCAGCGAGTGGGTGAGGATGCCGGAGAGCAGGGTGCGGTGGGTCTGCCGCTCCAGGCTCTCCCGGTCGCGGACCACCAACCGGTTCAGGGCCAGGGTGGCGGCGCCGCGCTCCAGCAGCATCGCGTGCGGATGAGGGGTGCCGACGGGCAGCGGTACGGGCTCCTCGACCAGCACCAGCCGGCCCCAGTCCTGGCCGCGCGCCCCGACCGCGGTGACCAGCCAGCCGCTGCGCGGGTCGTAGCCGGTGCGGCCCTGCGGGCCGACCCCGCGCGAGCGGTGCTCCCAGCCCTCCAGCAGCTCGCTCTCCGAGCGGCCGGCCGGGTCATGGGTGAGCACCTGGTGCGCCAGGTTCTCCAGCACCACCGGACGGCCGGCCATCCGGGCCACCTGGCGGACCACCTCGGCCGGTTCGGCGCCCTCGACGGCCAGTTCGTTGAAGACCTGGTGGACCGCCTCCGAGGTGCGCAGCTGCTCCAGCTGGGCGTTGACCACCAGGGCGTGCACCGCCTCGGTGACGGCGACGAAGCGCAGCTCGCGGCGGAGCGCGACCAGCGGCAGTCCGCGCTGCTCGGCGGCGTGCACCAGGGCGCGCGGCAGGGTGTCGAAGTAGCGCCGGCCGAACTCGATGACCAGCCCGGCGACCCCGACCTCGTCCAGCTCCCGGACGTACCTGGCGAGCCCGTCGCGGTCCTCGGGCAGTGCGATGCCGGTGGTCAGCACCAGCTCACCGCCCTGGAGCATGCCGGCCACGTCGGGCAGCTCGCTGACGTGCACCCAGCGCACCGGGCGCTCCAGCTGGGCCGCGCCGGCCACCACCTCGGGCAGACCGCGCCGCATCACGTCCAGGTCGAGTACTCGGGCGACGGTGGGGAGCATCGCGGACCTCCAGAGTGGTCAGGGTGTCAGGAAAATCATCCATCGACCGGACGTTCTGTCGGCCTTGCATGTTGTAAGGCCGTTGCCGGGCGGCCTGCCGGAGTGACCCTTGTCACCTCTGTGCCCCAGCGGGCAAGGTCAGCGGAACGGTAAGCGGAGCAAGCCGGGCATCACCGCCGAATCCGTGGCGTGACCAGAAGGCGACAGCGGAATCCCTTGTGGACGCCAGGGGTACCTGCCAGGATCGCGCATCCTGGTGGGCGGCCGTCGAATCACCGGGCACATGGAGGAACCTGATGGACCTGACCAGTCTCAGCGCGGGCGCGCAGTACATCGCGGGCCGGCTGACCGAGGGCACCGGCACGGAGCCTTTCCAGGTCGTCAACCCCGCCGACGGCAGTGTGGTGCGGGAGGTCCTGCTCGCGTCCGCCGCCGACGTGGACGCGGCGGTCGCCGCCGCGAAGGCCGCCCTGCCCGAGTGGGCCGGTGCCACCCCCGGGGCCCGTTCGCAGGCGCTGCTGAAGCTGGCGGGCGTGCTGGCCGGGCGGGCCGAGGAGTTCGCCCGGGTGGAGACCGCTCAGACCGGCAAGCCGATCAAACTCTCCACCGAGTTCGACGTGCCGGGCACCATCGACAACACGTCCTTCTTCGCCGGAGCGGCCCGCAATCTGGAGGGCAAGGCGGCGGGGGAGTACTCCGGCGACCACACCTCGTACGTGCGGCGCGAGGCGATCGGCGTGGTCGGGTCCGTCTCCCCCTGGAACTACCCGCTGCAGATGGCGGCCTGGAAGATCCTCCCGGCGATCGCCGCGGGCAACACCATCGTGCTCAAGCCAGCCGAGCTGACCCCGCTCACCTCGCTGATGTTCGCCCAGGCGTGCACCGAGGCGGGCATTCCGGACGGCGTGGTGAACGTGGTCACCGGGGCCGGGCGCACCGCCGGTGAGCGGCTGGTCTCCCACCCCGACGTGGCGATGGTCTCCTTCACCGGCTCCACCGCGGTCGGCAGGCGGGTCGCCGAACTGGCCACCGCCACCGTCAAGCGCACCCACCTGGAGCTCGGTGGCAAGGCCCCGTTCGTGGTCTTCGACGACGCCGACCTGCAGGCCGCGGTGCACGGCGCGGTGGCCGGCGCCCTGATCAACAGCGGCCAGGACTGCACCGCCGCGACCCGCGCCTACGTCCAGCGCCCGCTGTACCAGGCCTTCGTGGCGGGTGTCGCCGAGCTGTTCGAGACGATCCGTCTGGGCGACCCGCTGAACCCGCAGACCGACCTCGGCCCGCTGGTCTCGTACACCCATCGGGACCGGGTGGCGGGCTTCGTCGAGCGTGCCCGCTCCCAGGGCGCCACCGTCGTGACCGGCGGACGGGCCCTGGACAAGGGGCACGACGGCACGGACCTGACCCTCGGCGCGTACTACCCGCCCACCCTGATCACCGGTACCGCCCAGGACAGCGAGGTGGTCCAGGGCGAGATCTTCGGCCCGGTGCTGGTGGTGCTGCCCTTCGACAGCGACGAGGAGGGGCTGCGGCTGGCCAATGACACCCCGTACGGGCTCGCCGCCTCCGCCTGGACCGGAAACGTCCACCGTGCGCTGCGCGCCACCCGGGAGATCGCGGCCGGCTGCGTCTGGGTGAACGACCACATCCCGATCCTCAGCGAGATGCCGCACGGCGGCTACAAGTCCTCCGGCTACGGCAAGGACATGTCGCAGTACTCCCTGGACGAGTACACCCAGGTCAAGCACGTCATGTACGACACCACGGCGGTGGCCCGCAAGGACTGGCACCGCACGGTCTTCGGAGACAGATGACCCGGCCGCTCAGGGGCGTGGACGGCAGGCGGATCCGCGAGTTCACCGGAAACGACTACGGTCGGCAGCTGTCCTCCGGGGACATCGCCGCCTGCCCGGCCCGGGGCGGCGAGCTGATCCGGCTCCGGGCGGACGGAACCGGCACCGAGTTCGTCATTCCCGAGCAGGGGTGTGCCGCCTCGACCGGCTACCTGCCGATCCCCGCCAGGGCTCGGCACGAGAAGAACATCGAACTGCTGATCGACTTCTACTATCAGCAGAAGATCGCAGCCGAACTCACGGCAGGGATCAACCACGTGTCCCCGGTCGCCGGCACCAAGGACGAGCCCGCCAGGCTCGCCCCCGACGTCGCCGAGAACCCACTGATCGTCCCACCCCTGGAGACGGCCACCAAGGTCCACGCATTCCGTACCCTCTCCGAGGCGGAGGAGACGGACTCCGGGGCAAGTTCTCCATGCCGATCGGCGCCGAACCGATCGGCGCCCGACCCCCACATCGGCCCCTGCACCTGTAGTACGGCACCTGACAGAGAGACACCATGACGACTGAGCAGCTGCGCGACGCGGCTTCGGCCGGCGGTGACGTCCGCCTCACCGGCATAGGCAAGACCTACGGCGACTTCACCGCCGTCCATCCCCTGGACCTCACGGTGCCCCAGGGCTCCTTCTTCGCCCTGCTCGGTGCCTCCGGCTGCGGCAAGACCACCACCCTGCGGATGATCGCCGGTCTGGAGGAGCCCACGACCGGCACCGTCGTGATCGGCGGGCAGGACGTCACCGCACTGCCGCCCTACAAGCGCCCGGTGAACACCGTCTTCCAGAGCTACGCGCTCTTCCCGCACCTCGACATCTTCGAGAACGTCGCCTTCGGCCTGCGCCGTCGCGGCAAGAAGGAGGTCAGGAAGCAGGTCGAGGAGATGCTCGACCTGGTCGAGCTCGGACCGCTGGCCCGGCGCAAGCCGCACCAGCTCTCCGGCGGCCAGCAGCAGCGCGTCGCGGTCGCCCGCGCACTGATCAACCACCCCCAGGTGCTGCTGCTGGACGAGCCGCTCGGCGCCCTCGACCTCAAGCTGCGCCGCCAGATGCAGCTGGAGCTCAAGCGGATCCAGACCGAGGTCGGCATCACCTTCGTCCACGTCACCCACGACCAGGAGGAGGCCATGACCATGGCCGACACCATCGCGGTGATGAACGGCGGCCGGGTCGAGCAGCTCGGTGCCCCCGCCGAGCTCTACGAGAACCCCGCCACCACCTTCGTGGCCAACTTCCTCGGCCAGTCCAACCTGATCCCCGCCGAGGTCACCGGCCGCAGCGGCGAGGACCTGCTGCTCAGCGCCGCCGGGGTCCGGCTCGCCGTGCCCAAGGCCCGCTGCTCCACCGAAGCCACCCGGATCCACCTGGGCGTGCGCCCGGAGAAGATCACCATCTCGCACGCCGACGAGACCGTCCCCGAGGGCCGGAACAAGATCACCGGCACGGTGTCCGACTCCAGCTTCATCGGCGTCTCCACCCAGTACGTGGTCCGCTCCGAGGCCGGCCAGGAGATCGCCGTCTTCGAGCAGAACATGGAGCGCGACAGCCGGATCACCCCCGGCGCCCCCGTCGTCCTGCACTGGAACCCCGCCCACTCCTTCGGCCTCGACGCCTCCCAGGCGATCGACGCGGGCACCGGGGAGGAGACGGCGTGACCACCACCACCGAGGCCGCACCGCCCCAGGTGATACCCCTCCCCGACGCGCCCGGAAAGCGCCGCAGGCTCACCGCCTACTGGCTGCTGCTCCCCGGTATCGCCTGGCTGGTGGTCTTCTTCGCCGTGCCGCTGCTCTACCAGGCGTCCACCTCGCTGCAGACCGGTTCGCTGGAGCAGGGCTTCAAGCTGACCTGGCACTTCGCCACCTACTGGGACGCCCTGAACGAGTACAAGTGGCACTTCGTCCGCTCGTTCAGCTACGCGGCCATCGCCACCGTGCTCTGCCTGGCGATCGGCTACCCCCTCGCGTACACCATCGCCTTCAAGGCCAACCGGCGCTGGCGGAACGTCATCCTGATCCTGGTGATCGCGCCGTTCTTCACCAGCTTCCTGATCCGCACCCTGGCCTGGAAGACCATCCTCTCGGACAGCGGCCCCGTGGTGGGCGCGCTCAACAGCCTGCATCTGCTGAGCCTCACCGACGCCGTCGGCCTGACCTCCGGCCACCGGGTGCTCGCCACCCCGCTCGCCGTGGTCTGCGGTCTGACCTACAACTTCCTGCCGTTCATGATCCTGCCGCTCTACACCTCGCTGGAGCGGATCGACCCCCGGCTGCACGAGGCCGCGGGCGACCTGTACGCGCGGCCGTTCACCACCTTCCGCAAGGTCACCTTCCCGATCTCGCTGCCCGGTGTGGTGGCGGGCACGCTGCTCACCTTCATCCCGGCCTCCGGCGA
Source organism: Kitasatospora sp. HPM-01-4 (assembly GCF_051374625.1). NCBI lineage: Bacteria > Bacillati > Actinomycetota > Actinomycetes > Kitasatosporales > Streptomycetaceae > Kitasatospora > Kitasatospora sp. HPM-01-4. Next base: position 5,731,188 of record NZ_JBPQGP010000005.1, read on the forward strand.
CTACATCAACGCCCAGCTGCTCGGCTCGCCGAGCGAGCAGATGGTCGGCAACGGGATCCAGAAGCAGTTCCTGAACGTGCTCGACTACCCGAGCGCCGCCGCCCTGAGCTTCATTCTGATGGCCCTGATCCTGGGCATGGTGACCGTCTACATGCGCAAGGCCGGGACGGAGGAGCTGGTCTGATGTCCCGAGTCTTCAAGTGGATCCGCGAGCACCTGGTGGTGCTGGCCGGCATCCTCGCCCTCGCCTACCTGGTGCTGCCCAACCTGGTGGTCTTCGCCTTCTCGTTCAACAAGCCCGCCGGCAAGTTCAACTACGAGTGGTCGCAGTTCTCCACCGACGCCTGGACCCACCCGTGCGACGTCGCCGATATGTGCGGCTCGCTCTCGCTGAGCCTGCAGATCGCGACGCTGGCCACCATCGGCGCCACCGTGCTCGGCACCATGGTCGCCTTCGCCCTGGCCCGCTACCGCTTCCGAGGCCGGGCCGCCACCACCGCGCTGATCTTCCTGCCGATGGCCATGCCCGAGGTGGTGATGGCCGCCTCGCTGGGCACGCTCTTCCTCAACATGCGGATCCAGTTCGGCTTCCTGACCATCCTGATCGCGCACATCATGTTCTGCCTCAGCTTCGTGGTCACCGCGGTCAAGGCACGTGTGATGTCCATGGACCCCCGGCTGGAGCAGGCCGCCCAGGACCTCTACGCCACTCCGACCCAGACCTTCCTGAAGATCACCCTGCCGCTCGCCGCCCCCGGTATCGCGGCCGGCGCGCTGCTCAGCTTCGCGCTCTCCTTCGACGACTTCATCATCACCCAGTTCAACTCGGGCCCGACCACGGTCACTTTCCCGATGTTCGTCTGGGGCGCCTCCCAGCGCGGTATCCCGGTGCAGGTCAACGTGATCGGTACCGCGATGTTCATCGCCGCGGTGGTGCTGACGATCGCCGGCCAGTGGGTCGGCAACCGTCGGAAGGCGCGGTCCTGACCCATGTTCCATCTCTTCCACCACTACTGATCACTACAAATCATTAGAAAGTAGCTGATACAGCATGGACTCTGCCCGTGCGCTCAGTGATGCTCAGCCCACCCCCTTCTGGCTGGAGGACCCCGGTCGGCCGCAGGCCCTGCCCGCGCTGGTCGGTGACACCAAGTGCGACCTGCTCGTCGTCGGTGGCGGCTACTCCGGCCTGTGGACCGCGCTCATCGCCAAGGAGCGCGACCCCTCGCTGGACGTCGTCCTGGTCGAGGGCCACGAAGTGGGGTGGGCGGCCTCCGGGCGCAACGGCGGATTCTGTGCCGCCAGCCTGACCCATGGTTTCGGCAACGGCCTGGCGCGCTGGCCCGGCGAACTCGCCGAGCTGGAGCGCCAGGGCACGGCCAACCTCCAGGCCATCGAGGACACCCTCAAGCGCTACGGCATCGACGCCGAGTGGGAGCGCACCGGCGAGATCGACATCGCCACCCAGCCGCACCAGCTGGAGGAACTGCACGAGGTCGTCGAGGCCGTCGGCCAGTACGGCATAGAGCTGACCTTCCTCGACACCGACGCACTGCGCGCCGAGGTCGACTCGCCCACCTTCCTCGGCGGCCTCTGGGACAGGAACGGCGTGGCCATGCTCCACCCCGCCAAGCTCGCCTGGGGCCTCAAGGAGGCCTGCCTCACCCAGGGCGTCCGCGTCTTCGAACGCACCAGGGCCCTGGACCTCTCGGAGTACGGCAGCGGCATGGCCGTCCGTACCTCCTACGGCCGGGTCTTCGCCCGCCGGGTCGCGCTCGGCACCAACGTCTTCCCGAACCTGGTGAAGCGGGTGCGGCCGTACATCGTCCCGGTGTACGACTACGCGCTGATGACCGAGCCGCTCACCGGGGAACAGCTCGCCGCCGTCGGCTGGGCCAACCGGCAGGGCCTCAGCGACAGCGCCAACAAGTTCCACTACTTCCGGCTCTCCGCGGACAACCGGATCCTCTGGGGCGGCTACGACACCATTTACCACTACGGTGGCCAGGTCCGAGCCGAGTACGACCAGCGGCCGGAGACCTTCCGCACCCTGTCGCGGCAGTTCTTCCAGACCTTCCCGCAGCTGGACGGCATCCGCTTCACCCACGCCTGGGGCGGTGCGATCGACACCTGCAGCCGCTTCTCCGCCTTCTTCGACACCGCCTACAAGGGGCGCGTCGCCTACGCGGCGGGCTTCACCGGGCTCGGCGTGGGCGCGACCCGGTTCGGCGCGGAGGTCATGCTCGATCTGCTGGCGGGCGAGCTGACCGAGCGGACCGCACTGGAGATGGTCCGCAGCAAGCCGCTGCCGTTCCCGCCCGAGCCGGTCCGCTGGGCCGGGATCGAGATGACCAAGTGGTCACTGGACCGATCCGACCACAACGGCGGGCAGCGCAACGTCTGGCTGCGTGCGCTCGACCGGCTCGGCCTCGGCTTCGACAGCTGACGCCAAGGTGCCGGCCCGGATCCGCTGCTCCGGTGCCGGTCAGGAGCTGATGCTCCGCTGTAGGTATGGGGGCGCGTTCCACTCTGGGACGCGCCCCCAATCCGTTCGCCCAATCCGTCTGTGCTCCGACCGCGAACGGGTGAGAACCGCAGCCGGCTCTCCTCTTCTTCCCGGTGACCGTCCGATTCCCCGCAGCCGTCGAAAACCTGCCGTCTGGGAGAAGACGCCGTACCGAAGGAGGCGCTGTGGAGAGCGGAAGAAGGCCGAACCGGCCGCCCTGGAACCGGCCCGGGCCAAGGCCGAGCTACCCGACAGGGCGGTCGGTGCCGTCAGCAGGCAGGCCCTCCGACGACCTGTAAGGCTGAATCCCGGATCCCCGTCATGCTGTTCGTTGAGCCCGGAGCCCCCGGTCCGCAGACTGGAATCGGGCGCGGCAGCGCCGAAATCCGGTCGCCCGGCCGAGGCCGGGAGGCGCCGCACAAGGGCCGGCGGCAGGCGAGCCGTACGGGACTTCGGAGGATTACCTTGAGCAAGCACATCACCCACTGGATCGACGGCGCACCCGTCACCACCGCCGCCGCCGCGCCGCGCCGGGGTGACATCTTCGACCCGGCCACCGGCCAGGTGACCGGCCAGGTGGACTTCGCCGAGATCGCCGAGGTCGACCAGGCGGTGGCGGCCGCCGCCTCGGCCTTCGCCGAGTGGCGCAACGCCTCGGTCGCCAAGCGCACCCAGGTGCTCTTCGCCTTCCGCGAGCTGTTCAACGCCCGCAAGGACGAGCTCGCCTCGATCATCGTCTCCGAGCACGGCAAGGTGCACTCGGACGCACTCGGCGAGCTGGCCCGCGGCCAGGAGGTCGTCGAGTTCGCCTGCGGCATTCCGCAGTTGGCCAAGGGCGGCTTCACCGAGCAGGCGTCCACCGGTATCGACGTCTACTCGATCCGCCAGCCGCTCGGCCCGGTCGCGATCATCTCGCCGTTCAACTTCCCGGCCATGGTGCCGATGTGGTTCTTCCCGATCGCCATCGCGAGCGGCAACACGGTCGTGCTGAAGCCCTCGGAGAAGGACCCGTCCGCCGCCAACTTCCTTGCCCAGCTGTGGAAGGAGGCCGGACTGCCCGACGGTGTCTTCAACGTCGTCCACGGCGACAAGGTGGCCGTCGACCGGCTGCTGGAGCACCCCGACATCAAGGCCGTCAGCTTCGTCGGCTCCACCCCGATCGCCCGCTACGTCTACGAGACCGGCACCCGCTACGGCAAGCGCGTGCAGGCCCTCGGCGGTGCCAAGAACCACATGCTGGTCCTCCCGGACGCCGACCTCGACCTCAGCGCCGACGCCGCAGTCAACGCGGGCTTCGGTGCGGCCGGCGAGCGCTGCATGGCCGTCTCGGTCCTGGTCGCGGTCGACCCGATCGGCGACGCGCTGGTCGAGAAGATCAAGCAGCGGATGGCGACCCTCAAGGTCGGGCCCGGCTGCAACGGCGACTCGGAGATGGGCCCGCTGGTCACCGGCCAGCACCGCGACAAGGTCACCTCCTACGTCGAGTCCGGCATCGCCGACGGCGCCGAGCTGGCCGTCGACGGCCGGAAGCACGTGATCGCCGCCGAGGACGCCACCGGCACCCCGACCGCCGACGGCTTCTGGCTCGGCCCCACCCTGTTCGACCACGTCAAGCCCGGCATGTCCGTCTACAACGACGAGATCTTCGGCCCGGTGCTGTCGGTCGTCCGGGTCTCCTCCTACGAGGAGGGCCTGGCGCTGATCAATGCCAACCCGTACGGCAACGGCACCGCGATCTTCACCAACGACGGCGGCGCTGCCCGGCGCTTCCAGCACGAGGTGGAGGTCGGCATGGTCGGCATCAACGTCCCGATCCCGGTACCGGTCGCCTACTACTCCTTCGGCGGCTGGAAGGCGTCCCTGTTCGGCGACGCCCATGCCTACGGCCCCGACGGCGTCCAGTTCTTCACCCGCGGCAAGGCCGTGACCCAGCGCTGGCTGGACCCCTCGCACGGGGGGATCAACCTGGGCTTCCCGACCAACACGTGAGCCGCGGGCCCTTGTCGGGATGACCTCCGGGCGAACGGCGGTCCGGCGGTTGGGGCTGTACAGGCCGTAAGCCACCGGGTGGTGCGGTCGCCTGGTCGCCCGGTAGTGAGGGCCGCTTGACCGTGAGAGCTGCCTGGTACGACTTCGCACTCGGTGGATGTGCGGGGCGGACCAGGCAGCTCTCACGGTTTGCATCGGGTCGCGAAGAAGGGTAGTGTTCTCTAGTCGCTCGACAGGGAGCACCGGACACGCATCGGCGCGGACGGTCCCGGGGCGGCCAATCCTCTGAAACACCACTTCTTCTGTTCGAGCCGAGTCGTGCATTGTTGCGGCTTGGTGCGAATTGTCGTGTTGTTTTTCTGGATTGTGGCTGGATTCGCTTTTCGGAGCGGGGGTCGGCTAAAGTTTTGAACGTCGGACGGGCCGTCAGGTCGGGTCCGGCGGAAAGCCTCCTGAAGGCCGGGAAGCGCAAAAGGCTCTGATAGAGTCTGGAACGCCGAAAGGCCGAAGGAAAGCGGATCGGGTGAGTGAAACTCCGGAAAACGGAGCGGAAAACATCTGATAAGCTGGAAACACGAAAGAACGAAGCGCCCGGAGGGCCCGCTGGAAGGCGGCTCGAAGGAAGCGTCCGTTCCTTGAGAACTCAACAGCGTGCCAAAAGTCAACGCCAGATATGTTGACATCCCCGGCGAGACCATCCGGTCTTGTTGGAGATTCCTTTTGTAATACACAGCGAGGACGCAGTGCGCGGGATCACCTCATTCCGGTGGTTGCCGTGCCGCTCAACGCGAGTGTTGACCCGATCACGGGTAATCATTCACGGAGAGTTTGATCCTGGCTCAGGACGAACGCTGGCGGCGTGCTTAACACATGCAAGTCGAACGGTGAAGCCCTTCGGGGTGGATCAGTGGCGAACGGGTGAGTAACACGTGGGAAATCTGCCCTGCACTCTGGGACAAGCCTTGGAAACGAGGTCTAATACCGGATATGACCTTCCTCTGCATGGGGGTTGGTGGAAAGCTCCGGCGGTGCAGGATGATCCCGCGGCCTATCAGCTTGTTGGTGGGGTAATGGCCTACCAAGGCGACGACGGGTAGCCGGCCTGAGAGGGCGACCGGCCACACTGGGACTGAGACACGGCCCAGACTCCTACGGGAGGCAGCAGTGGGGAATATTGCACAATGGGCGAAAGCCTGATGCAGCGACGCCGCGTGAGGGATGACGGCCTTCGGGTTGTAAACCTCTTTCAGCAGGGAAGAAGCGAAAGTGACGGTACCTGCAGAAGAAGCACCGGCTAACTACGTGCCAGCAGCCGCGGTAATACGTAGGGTGCGAGCGTTGTCCGGAATTATTGGGCGTAAAGAGCTCGTAGGCGGCCTGTCGCGTCGGATGTGAAAGCCCGGGGCTTAACCCCGGGTCTGCATTCGATACGGGCAGGCTAGAGTGTGGTAGGGGAGATCGGAATTCCTGGTGTAGCGGTGAAATGCGCAGATATCAGGAGGAACACCGGTGGCGAAGGCGGATCTCTGGGCCATTACTGACGCTGAGGAGCGAAAGCGTGGGGAGCGAACAGGATTAGATACCCTGGTAGTCCACGCCGTAAACGTTGGGAACTAGGTGTTGGCGACATTCCACGTCGTCGGTGCCGCAGCTAACGCATTAAGTTCCCCGCCTGGGGAGTACGGCCGCAAGGCTAAAACTCAAAGGAATTGACGGGGGCCCGCACAAGCAGCGGAGCATGTGGCTTAATTCGACGCAACGCGAAGAACCTTACCAAGGCTTGACATACACCGGAAACTGGCAGAGATGTCAGCCCCCTTGTGGTCGGTGTACAGGTGGTGCATGGTTGTCGTCAGCTCGTGTCGTGAGATGTTGGGTTAAGTCCCGCAACGAGCGCAACCCTTGTTCTGTGTTGCCAGCATGCCTTTCGGGGTGATGGGGACTCACAGGAGACTGCCGGGGTCAACTCGGAGGAAGGTGGGGATGACGTCAAATCATCATGCCCCTTATGTCTTGGGCTGCACACGTGCTACAATGGTCGGTACAAAGGGCTGCGATGCCGTGAGGCGGAGCGAATCCCAAAAAGCCGGCCTCAGTTCGGATTGGGGTCTGCAACTCGACCCCATGAAGTTGGAGTTGCTAGTAATCGCAGATCAGCATGCTGCGGTGAATACGTTCCCGGGCCTTGTACACACCGCCCGTCACGTCACGAAAGTCGGTAACACCCGAAGCCGGTGGCCTAACCCGTAAGGGGAGGAGCCGTCGAAGGTGGGACCAGCGATTGGGACGAAGTCGTAACAAGGTAGCCGTACCGGAAGGTGCGGCTGGATCACCTCCTTTCTAAGGAGCACATAGCCAGATCTGAGCGAATGCCTCAGATTGGTTGCTCATGGGTGGAACGTTGACTATTCGGCACGGTTCGGAAGCTTCCGCTAGTACTGCCCTTTGGGGCGTGGAACGTGGTGTGTGACTGGATTGTGTCGGGCACGTTGTTGGGTCCTGAGGGAACGGCCGTATGGCTGTTACCTCGAGGATGCCGGTCCTACTGACAGCATGGCTTGTCCGTGTCGTAGGTGGGTGACTGGTCGTTGTTTGAGAACTGCACAGTGGACGCGAGCATCTGTGGCCAAGTTTTTAAGGGCGCACGGTGGATGCCTTGGCACCAGGAACCGATGAAGGACGTGGGAGGCCGCGATAGTCCCCGGGGAGTCGTCAACCAGGCTTTGATCCGGGGGTTTCCGAATGGGGAAACCCGGCAGTCGTCATGGGCTGTCACCCGCTGCTGAACACATAGGCAGTGTGGAGGGAACGCGGGGAAGTGAAACATCTCAGTACCCGCAGGAAGAGAAAACAACCGTGATTCCGGGAGTAGTGGCGAGCGAAACCGGATGAGGCTAAACCTTGAGCGTGTGAGACCCGGCAGGGGTTGCGCTTGGGGGGTCGTGGGAATGAGCTTCAGTCGTCTGCCGGCGGCTGGGCGAGTCAGAAACCGTATGGGTAGTCGAAGGACATGCGAAAGGTCCGGCGTAGAGGGTAAGACCCCCGTAGACGAAATCTGTACGGCTCGCTTGTTCATCTCCCAAGTAGCACGGGGCCCGAGAAATCCCGTGTGAATCTGGCGGGACCACCCGCTAAGCCTAAATATTCCCTGGTGACCGATAGCGGATAGTACCGTGAGGGAATGGTGAAAAGTACCGCGGGAGCGGAGTGAAATAGTACCTGAAACCGTGTGCCTACAAGCCGTGGGAGCGTCGTCACTTCGGTGGCCGTGACTGCGTGCCTTTTGAAGAATGAGCCTGCGAGTTTGCGGTGTGTAGCGAGGTTAACCCGTGTGGGGTAGCCGTAGCGAAAGCGAGTCCGAATAGGGCGACCCAGTTGCATGCCCAAGACCCGAAGCGGAGTGATCTAGCCATGGGCAGGTTGAAGCGTGGGTAAGACCACGTGGAGGACCGAACCCACCAGGGTTGAAAACCTGGGGGATGACCTGTGGTTAGGGGTGAAAGGCCAATCAAACTCCGTGATAGCTGGTTCTCCCCGAAATGCATTTAGGTGCAGCGTCGCGTGTTTCTTGCCGGAGGTAGAGCACTGGATAGGCGATGGGCCTTACCGGGTTACTGACCTTAGCCAAACTCCGAATGCCGGTAAGTGAGAGCGCGGCAGTGAGACTGTGGGGGATAAGCTCCATGGTCGAGAGGGAAACAGCCCAGAACACCGACTAAGGTCCCTAAGCGTGTGCTAAGTGGGAAAGGATGTGGAGTCGCAGAGACAACCAGGAGGTTGGCTTAGAAGCAGCCACCCTTGAAAGAGTGCGTAATAGCTCACTGGTCAAGTGATTCCGCGCCGACAATGTAGCGGGGCTCAAGCACATCACCGAAGTCGTGTCATTGCAGCAATACTCCTAACGGGGGCTGTGATGGGTAGGGGAGCGTCGTGTGCCGGGTGAAGCGGCCGAGGAATCGAGTCGTGGACGGTATACGAGTGAGAATGCAGGCATGAGTAGCGATACAAGAGTGGGAAACTCTTGCGCCGATTGACCAAGGGTTCCTGGGTCAAGCTGATCTGCCCAGGGTAAGTCGGGACCTAAGGCGAGGCCGACAGGCGTAGTCGATGGACAACGGGTTGATATTCCCGTACCCGCTTTGAAGCGCCAACGCTGAACCCTCTGATGCTAAGCCCGTGAAGCCGTCCCGGAGTCTTCGGACAAAGGGGAGTGGTGGAGCCGGTGACCCGAGGTGGTAGTAGGTGAGCGATGGGGTGACGCAGGAAGGTAGTCCAGCCCGGGCGGTGGTTGTCCCGGGGTAAGGGTGTAGGACGTAGGGTAGGCAAATCCGCCCTGCAATAGTCTGAGACCTGATGCCGAGCCGATTGTGGTGAAGTGGATGATCCTATGCTGTCGAGAAAAGCCTCTAGCGAGTTTCATGGCGGCCCGTACCCCAAACCGACTCAGGTGGTCAGGTAGAGAATACCGAGGCGTTCGGGTGAACTATGGTTAAGGAACTCGGCAAAATGCCCCCGTAACTTCGGGAGAAGGGGGGCCATTCCTGGTGATGAGTCTTGCACTCTGAGCTGGGGGTGGCCGCAGAGACCAGCGAGAAGCGACTGTTTACTAAAAACACAGGTCCGTGCGAAGCCGTAAGGCGATGTATACGGACTGACGCCTGCCCGGTGCTGGAACGTTAAGGGGACCGGTTAGTCATGATTCGTCATGGCGAAGCTGAGAACTTAAGCGCCAGTAAACGGCGGTGGTAACTATAACCATCCTAAGGTAGCGAAATTCCTTGTCGGGTAAGTTCCGACCTGCACGAATGGCGTAACGACTTCTCGACTGTCTCAACCATAGGCCCGGTGAAATTGCATTACGAGTAAAGATGCTCGTTTCGCGCAGCAGGACGGAAAGACCCCGGGACCTTTACTATAGCTTGATATTGGTGTTCGGTTCGGCTTGTGTAGGATAGGTGGGAGACTTTGAAGCTGTGACGCCAGTCATGGTGGAGTCGCCGTTGAAATACCACTCTGGTCGTGCTGGATGTCTAACCTGGGTCCGTGATCCGGATCAGGGACAGTGTCTGGTGGGTAGTTTAACTGGGGCGGTTGCCTCCTAAAGGGTAACGGAGGCGCCCAAAGGTTCCCTCAGCCTGGTTGGCAATCAGGTGTTGAGTGTAAGTGCACAAGGGAGCTTGACTGTGAGACTGACGGGTCGAGCAGGTACGAAAGTAGGGACTAGTGATCCGGCGGTGGCTTGTGGAAGCGCCGTCGCTCAACGGATAAAAGGTACCCCGGGGATAACAGGCTGATCTTCCCCAAGAGTCCATATCGACGGGATGGTTTGGCACCTCGATGTCGGCTCGTCGCATCCTGGGGCTGGAGTAGGTCCCAAGGGTTGGGCTGTTCGCCCATTAAAGCGGTACGCGAGCTGGGTTTAGAACGTCGTGAGACAGTTCGGTCCCTATCCGCTGTGCGCGTAGGAGTGTTGAGAAGGGCTGTCCCTAGTACGAGAGGACCGGGACGGACGAACCTCTGGTGTGCCAGTTGTTCTGCCAAGGGCATGGCTGGTTGGCTACGTTCGGGAGGGATAACCGCTGAAAGCATCTAAGCGGGAAGCCTGCTTCGAGATGAGCACTCCCACCTCCTTGAGAGGGTAAGGCTCCCAGTAGACGACTGGGTTGATAGGCCGGATATGGAAGCCTCGTGAGGGGTGGAGTTGACCGGTACTAATAGGCCGAGGGCTTGTCCTCAGTTGCTCGCGTCCACTGTGTTGTTCTGAAACAACGACCCCGACCCTGTGTGGGTTGGTGCGGTTGATAGTTTCATAGTGTTTCGGTGGTCATAGCGTGAGGGAAACGCCCGGTTACATTCCGAACCCGGAAGCTAAGCCTTACAGCGCCGATGGTACTGCAGGGGGGACCCTGTGGGAGAGTAGGACGCCGCCGAACAATTATTCAGAGCCGTGGCTCCCAGTGATTTCACTGGGAGCCACGGCTTTTTCTATTTTCATACCGATGGCTGGGGGTGGTGCTAGGTCCACCTCAAAGTCGGGTCCAGGGACCAGTGCGCCCGCGGAACGGCCTGGCCAGACTGATACCCGAAGCGCAAGGAACGAGCGGAGGGGTCCGGATGGCGAGTCAGAGCCTGCCGGCGGTCGTCAGGTGGACGGGCGTGGGGCGAGAGCGGGCAGTAGAAGGGCTGCAAGCGCAGCTCCGGTGTCTGCAGCTGGTGTTTCAGGCCGGGTTGGCTCCGTTCGTGTTGCTGACATGGGCGGTGCTGGTGCTTGCCGGACTGTTTTCGGCGGGGCCGTCCGATGGTCAGGCGGATCCACTGTTCGCCTTTGTAGCCCTGCTCGCCTGGCCGGTGGGGTTGGTCTGGGGGAGCAGGCTGAACACCCGTTGGTCGCGGCACCGGGCGGAGCTGTGGTTCGGCATACGAATTCCGCAGCGCTATGCGGAGACCCCGAGCCCGACCCAGGACGAGCGAGGGCACTGGTGGACGGGGCATTCGTACCACCGGGACAGGAGGACGGCCGAGTTGGCGCTTTTCGTGCGCACGGTGGCAACGGATCCGCAGACCTGGCGCGATCTCAAGTGGCTTGCGGCGAACCTGGCAGCGGCCGTGGTCATGGCGCTGCCCTGCCTGGGACTTCTGGCGATCGGGGTGGTCACGGCGATTGTCCAGCTGCTGGCCGCGTACGGGGGTTTCAACCCGTCGACCGTCTTCTCGCCCTCTTCGATCCCGGCCGCTCTGGGGGACTTGGCCGTGGCCGTAGTGGGGTTGGCGATCGCGGCCGGCGGTCTGCTGGCAGCGCCGCACGCGGTTCGGCGGTACGGGCCGTGGATGCAGCGGGTGCTCGACTCGGAATCACCGAACGGCTGGGATAAGGCCCGGCTGACCCGGCGAGTGGAGCATCTCACCACCACACGGGCCGACGCGGTCGGCAGCCAGGCCGCGGAACTCCGTAGGATCGAGCGGGACCTGCACGACGGGGCACAGGCCCGGTTGGTGGCGATCGGGATGACACTGGGCACGATCGAGCACCTGATGGAGAACGACCCGGAAGGCGCACGGCAACTGCTGGCAGAGGCGCGCCAGTCCTCTGCCAAAGCCTTGCAGGAACTTCGCGACCTGGTGCGCGGTATACATCCGCCCGTACTGGCCGAGCGCGGGCTCGGCGATGCCGTGCAGGCACTCGCCCTCGACGGCGCACAGAGTACGGAAGTGACCGTGAGCCTGCCGGCCAGGCCGGAGGCGTCGGTTGAGGCGGCGGCGTACTTCTGCGTCAGTGAACTGCTGGCCAATGCCGCCAAGCACTCGGGGGCCCAGCAGGTCTGGGTGGACATCCTCTTCCGGGCCGGTCAGTTGCGGATCACCGTGACGGACGACGGGCACGGCGGGGCCAAGCCGGAGCGTGGAAGCGGACTGCGCGGTATCGAGAGGCGGTTGGGTACCTTCGACGGAGTCATGTCGCTCAGCAGTCCGCCGGGCGGTCCGACCACGATCACCATGGAGTTGCCGTGCGTGTTGTCCTCGCAGAGGACCTCTACCTCCTCCGGGAAGGCCTGACCCGCCTGTTGGAGGCGCATGGCTTCACCATCGCGGCGGCGGTCGAGACGGGTCCCGAGTTGCTGGAGGCCTTGCTTGAGCACCGACCCGACGTCGCGGTGGTGGACGTCCGGCTGCCTCCGACGCTCACTGATGAGGGGCTCCAGGCGGCGCTGGCCGCGCGTCGGGAGATACCCGGTCTGCCAGTGCTGGTTCTCTCGCAACACGTCCAACAGCTTTATGCACGCGAGCTGTTGGCGGACGGCTCCGGTGGGATCGGGTATCTGCTGAAGGACCGGGTCTTCAACGCGGGCCAGTTCATCGACGCCGTCCGCCGAGTGGCCGCCGGGGGCACTGCGATGGACCCGGACGTCATCGGCAAGTTGCTGCAGAGCCGATCCCGTTCGGAGCCGCTCCAGAGGTTGTCGCCGAGGGAGCGGGAGGTACTGGAACTGATGGCGGAGGGCTGCTCCAACTCCGCCATCTCGGCCCGACTGAGTGTCAGCGACGGAGCAGTGGCCAAACACATTGCCAATATCTTCACCAAGTTGGAACTGACCCCCGCAGATGACGCCAATCGCCGGGTCCTGGCGGTCCTGGCGCACCTCAACGGTGCTCCTTCGTAGGCGCTTCGGCCTGGCTTCGCGCGGAGGCCGGCCGTGGTTGGAACGCGCTTCCGAGTAGTATCCGGTTGGCCGAGACGGTCGGTCGTGCGGCGATCCGGTACCCGTGCAGTGATCCCGTACCCGATGATGAGTGTGGATCCGGCAGCGACAGTCGCGCACGGCAGCAGCCGAGTCCCAGGGGTTGATTAACGAATGGCACGTCCATCCCTTACCCGCGCCCACCGGGCCCTGCTCGGTGTGGTCGCGGCCGGCGCCTGCGTGATCTCGGGCATCGGGTTTGCGGGTTCGTACAACGCGGTTCGCGAGCTGGCGCTGGAAAAGGGCTTCGGCACGTTCGCGTATGCCTTCCCGATCGGTGTGGACGCAGGAATCGTCGTCCTGCTGGCGCTCGACCTGGTGCTGACCTGGCTCCGAATACCCTTTCCGCTCCTGCGTCAGACCGCCTGGCTCCTGACCGGTGCCACCATCGCCTTCAACGCTGCGGCCTCCTGGGGCGACGCGCTCGGGATGGCGATGCACGCAGTCATCCCGGTGCTGTTCGTCGTGGTGGTCGAGGCGTCCCGGCATGCGGTCGGCCGGATAGCGGCGATCACTGCGGACCGGCACATGGAGTCGGTCCGCCTGATGCGCTGGGTGCTCTCGCCGGTACCGACCTTCCGCCTCTGGCGTCGGATGAAGCTCTGGGAGCTGCGTTCGTACGACGAGACGGTCCGGCTGGAGCAGAACCGGTTGGTGTACCGGGCGCAGCTTCGGTTCCGCTATGGGCGAGGCTGGCGGCGCTCGGCGCCGTTCCAGGCGCTGCTGCCGCTGAAGCTGGCGAAGTACGGTGTCCCGCTCGACCCGAGCATCCTGGACCGGATCGACGGTCCACTTGACTCGGCCAAGGCGGCGGTTCAGGCCGGGGCTGTGGCCCAGCCCGTCCCAGCCGCGCCCACCGGGGCCGGACAGCTTGAGTCCGGACAGCCGGCCGCCGCGCAGGCTGCTTCCGCGCAGGCGGCAGCAGTTCAGGCGGCAGCTGTTCAGGCGGAGGCCGCCCGGGCAGCGGGCACGTCGGCAGCAGGCACGTCAGCAACAGGCGCGCCGGTAGCGGCAGCGCAGGTCGTGGCAGAGCAGGCGCCGACGGTGCCCGGTGCGCCGGTGTCGGCGGCGGTTGCGGTACCCACACTGGCGAAGCTCGCGGCCGTGCGGCTGCGTGACGCCAACGATCCGTCAGCGGAGGAAGCCGCGCCCGCTCCGGTCCAGTCGGAGCTGAACGTCTGGGCCGCGCGTGTCGTCCCGACGAATGCGCAGCCGGGCGGGACCGCCAACACGGCGAGGATGCCCGGGCAGGCGTCGCCCTGGTTCAAGCCGCCGCGTGACCCCCGGCCGGCGCCCCAGGAGACGGATCCGGTCGTTCAGGTGCCACTGGCGGCCGTGGCAGGTGTCGGAGCGGTGGCCACCGAGGCGGGTCAGCCGATGGCCGCGCAGGCTGCCGGTTCGCAGCCGACCGGTTCGCAGCCGGCCATGCCGCAGGGGCCGCGAGGGCCGAGGCCGGTCCGGCTGGAGCAGCTGGTGCCCGAGGCCGCGGCTGGCGCCGAGCCGTCCGTGCACCCGACGGCCCCGCAGGTGCCGATGGCTGACGGACAGTCGGTAGGTATCGGAGGCGGACCGGTTGCCGAGTCCGTGGCCGAGGCTCCGACCGAGGCAGGGGCCGTGATGGCGCCCGCGGTCGAGCAGGAGGAACAGGACCGCCGTCCCGCGGCCTCCCCGCTCGACCCCGATGTCTGCTTCGAGGCCCTGATCGGCTACATCGACCAGTACGGGCACCAGCCGCAGCCGAAGCGGTTCGCGCAGTACCTGTCCGCCGAGTACGGAGTGGTCGGCTCCCGCCCGGACGGCTCGGTGAACCTGACCGAGGTCGACCAGATCTGGGAGCAGCTCCAGGAGCGGTACATCGCTTCCGGACGGGACTGACCGACGGACCGGGCTGGACCGACCAGCAGCCCAGCCAACGACAGCCCCGCGAACGGCAGTCCAGCCAACGGCAGTCCACGACAGCCCAGCGAACGACAGACGGCGGCCGCGCACCAAGCGCGGCCGCCGTCCGTCGTTCGGGCCGCCGTTGACGCCTGGGTACCCCGCCACTACCTTCGCATCAAAGGTCAACAAAATGTTGAACACCTCTCGGTGGAGGAGCCCCGATGTCGCAGGCAGAGGTGGACGGTAACAAGCCCGCGGACGCGTCGTTCTCGACTGCCGCCCGCGCCGCTGTGGAGGCGCTGCTCGCGCCGGTCGACGCGGAGCTGGCTCGCCGCTACCCGGGGGACCCGGGTACTCGTCAGCCGGTGCACACGGTGTACGTCCCGGCCGACGCCTTCGACGCCGACACCGTGCGGAACTGGGGCCGCGAGGCACTGCTGGCCTTCGACACCCATGCCGCCACCCCTGCCGAACTGGCGGCCGCACTCGGTGTTCCGGCCGACGACCTGCTCGCCGACGTGCACGCCCGGGTCCGTGCCAAGCTGGTGCGCGAGCCGATCGAGGACCTGCGGATCGATTTCGAGGACGGCTACGGCCCGCGACCTGATGCCGAGGAGGACGCCGCCGCGGTCCGAGCCGCACGGCTGGTCGCCGCCGCCGTGGCGGACGGTACCGCACCGCCGTACATCGGGATCCGGATCAAGTGTCTGGAGGCGGCGGTCCGGGACCGTGCCATCCGCACCCTGGAACTCTTCCTCGCCGCGCTGCTGGCCGAGGGAGGCCTGCCGGAGGGCCTGGTGCTCACCCTCCCCAAGGTGACGTACGCCGAGCAGGTCACCGCGCTGGTACGGCTGCTGGACGACTTCGAGCGGGGTGCGGGCCTGCCGGCGAAGCGGATCGGCTTCGAGATCCAGATCGAGACCACCCAGGCCATCCTGGGTCCCGATGGCAGGGCCACCGTCGCCCGGATGATCGACGCGGCCGAGGGACGGGCCACCGGTCTGCACTACGGCACCTTCGACTACAGCGCCTCGTGTGGGGTCAGCGCCGCCTACCAGGGCCCGGACCATCCGGTGGCCGACCACGCGAAGGCCGTGATGCAGGTGGCCGCGGCCGGTACCGGGGTGCGTCTTTCGGACGGTTCCACCAATGTCATCCCGACCGGTCCGACCGAGCGGGTGCACGCGGCCTGGAAGCTGCACCACGGCCTGGTCCGCCGCTCGCTGGCGCGCGCCTACTACCAGGGCTGGGACATGCACCCGGCGCACCTGCCGACCCGCTACACCGCCGTGTACGCGTTCTACCGCGAGGGGCTGGCGGTCGCCTGCGCCCGGCTCGCGGCATACGTCACGAAGGCCGCCGGGAACGTGATGGACGAGCCGGCCACGGCCAGGGCGCTCAGCGGCTACGTTCGGCGCGGCCTGGACTGCGGAGCGGTGGACCTGGCGGAGGTCACCGCGCTGTCCGGCCTGGACCGCGAGCAGCTGGACGCGCTCGCGGGCCGCTGACTCCGGTGCGGTGCAGGGCACCGGGGCCGTCCCGCCTCCTGCGACCGTCCCCCTCCGGTGATCGCCCCGGACGGAGGCCTCCGGTGCCGACGCCGGCCGGTGGTTAAGCTGGCGGGGGCGGACCAGACCCCGCCAGCTTTCCTTCCGCCCCCCAGCCATGGAGATCCACCCCGCCATGTCGGAGCCGAGCCCGAGTCCCAAGCCGTACCTCACGATCCGGCGCTCAGGCACCCATGAGATCGAGATCAAGAAGTCCCGGTTCATCTGCCACCTCGCCCGGGTCGCCGACGAGGAGGAGGCGCAGGCGTTCATCGCCGGAATCCGCAAGCAGTGCTGGGACGCCCGGCACAACTGCACGGCCTTCGTGGTCGGCGGCGAACAGCCGCGTGAGCGCTCCAGCGACGACGGCGAGCCGGGCGGTACGGCCGGGGTGCCGATGCTGGAGGTACTGCGCAGGCGCGGGCTGACCGACACGGTCGCCGTGGTGACGCGGTACTTCGGCGGGATCAAACTGGGTGCGGGTGGCTTGGTACGGGCGTACGGGAGCGCGGTCTCCGAGGCGATCGACTCGATCGGCCTGCTTGAGCGCCGTCCGGTACTGCTGCTCGCGGTGGCGGTGGACCACACCAAGGCGGGTCGGCTGGAGAACGACCTGAGGGCGGCCGGCTATGTGGTGCGCGATCTGGGCTACGAGGCGGCCGGGGTGCGGATCGAGGTCGGGGTGCCCGAGCCGGAGGTGACGGCGTTCCACACCTGGCTCGCGGAGGCGACCGGGGGCGCGGCCCAGGCCGTGGAGGCCGGGCGGACCTTCGTCGAAGTCCCGGTCTGAGGCCCGGTCCGGAACCCTTCGTCCGAAATCCTGCCGCAGGCAGGATGTTTGAGCGTAGGTCACCTCGATGTGCCAGTGCCACCCGGCGCTATGGCGTTCGCACGACGGCCATATGACACTCGAACGAATTAACAATGCCAGGAGCTGGAACTTCCGCTACCGGGGATGGCGTTTCCTGAGCAAGGATCCGCCCCCCGGCGCTGGGCCCGGCGGAATCCGTAGACCGAATCATCGATGGAGGACTTCAGACCCCACCACCGCACCACGGGAGGTACCGCGCATGACTCCTGAGCACACCCCGTCCACGGGCCAGACATCCGATTCGCACGGGCAGTTCGGCCAGGCCGTGCCCTACCGGATGACAGTCACGACTCCCCGGCCGTACCGGGAGACGGTCGCCCTTGCAGACCAGCAGTTGGCGGCCTGGCTGAAGGAGGAGGGCTGCGAGGAGCCCCCGCCGAGGGCGGAGCCGCCCTGGGCAGCTGATCCGCCGCCGTCGTCCGCCGAACGTCTCCGCCTCGGTGAACGGATCCTGCTGGATCGCGACTTCGGCCCACTGTGGGCTCCCGTGCCAGCCCGGGCCGACCAAGCCCGTCTGGCGGATCCGCCGCTTCCGGCCGTCCTCCCGTCACAGGCCGGTTCGCCGGGCCGGGCGCCGGCGGAGCAGGCGGAGCCCGAGGAGAGCCGAGTCGTCGGCCACTACACCCGCAGCCGCCTCCGGATCCCCGCCCCGCACGGCACCCACCAGCTGACCCTCACCATAGCCACCACCGCTCCCTCCGCCGCCTCTCCGTCCACGACCTCTGAGCGCGCCACCCCTCCGTCCACGACCTCTGTGTCCAGCACCTCTGCATCCGCCCCTGCTTTCGACGCGGCCGCTTCCGAAGCCCCCGATGCCGCCCCCCTGACCTGGGTCCGCCTGGAGGCCGAGCACCTGGTCTCCGGCCCGGGGGTGAGGACGGCAGGCCGTGTCCCGGTTCCCGAGTTGGCCCGCAGGCTTCTCCCGCTGCTCGATGCGACGGACGGTTCGGCCGCCGTCGGCACGTCGGCCAGGCTGGTCACACCGGCCGACCTCGACGCCCTGATCGACGAGCTGTGCGACCCCGAGCGCCGTCTCCCCACCGTCGTCGCCAGCGTCCCTTCCGGTGTCCCGCTCGACGACTGGCTCCCCGGCACGGTCGAGCCGCTGATGCGTCAGCTGACCGGCCTGGCCGTGCTCTACACGCTGGACCACGCGGCCCTCCCGCTGTTCAACGTCGCGTTGGAGTACCACAAGGTGTACGGCGGTGCGGTCCGTACCTATCTGCCCGAGGTGGACCCGGCGTCCCGGACGGACGGCCATCGCCACCCGGTGCTGGCCCGGCAGCGGATCGAGGAGGACGTCCGCCGCGCCGCCGCCCTGCTCGCCCGTGAGCCCCGCCGGGTGGCCGCGGAGCTCCGCCCGGTGCCCCTGCTGCTCGCCGTTCCTCCCCTGCAGGTCCCCGCCGAGGCGCGGAAGGCCGCGCGTCCGGAGCCGTCCCTGCCGGCCCAGCAGACCTGCGACACCCGGCCGCTGCAACAACCGCAGCAGCCACACCGCTCCGATCCGTCCGGAACCCCCGAGGCGGTGGCCCACCACTGCGCCGAGGACCTGCAGTTGCAGTTGCTCGGCCGCAGCCTGAACATCCACCGGCGACGGGAGCACTGGGGCGAGGCCGAGGAGCAGTACGGCGCACTCCGGCGGACGCTGGTGCAGGTCCGGGCGGTGACGGCCGGCGGGAGGCTGTGCACGGCCACCACCCCCGACCTGCTCGACCGCCTCCGGGCCGCGGGCCGGGAGGCCGGCCGGTACCTGGACTCGGCACCCGCCACCTTCGGCGAACTCGTCGACCGTTTCGGCGAGTTCCCGCTGGTGGAGTTCACCGGAGACCAGAAGGAGACCCTCGCTCTGGACGGCCAGTCCGACGGGGCCGGGTGGGCCCGGCTCGCCTGGGACGGGCTGACGGCGCTTCAGGAGTACGCGGCGGCGGCCGTGCGCGGTGAAGCCCATGGCGACTTCAAGCAGTGGTGTGAGCACACGCCGCCCGGCTGCCACCACTTCCCGCCACGCAAGGCGGTGCGCGGCGAGTCGCGCACGGTGGAGAGCCACTCCAAGTGGAAGCGCGAGCGGATGCTTCCCGTACCGGAGTGCGTGGACATCTCCCGGCGCGCGTTCATGGGGGCGCACCTGCGGATCGGCGGTGGCCGGACGGCTCCCCGACTGCACTATCTGGACGACTGTTCGGGCAGCGGCCGGATCTACGTCGGCTACATCGGACTCCACCTCACCAACACCAGGACGAACTGAGCCCCGTAGCGGGGGCACCCGGGCCCCGGATCCGGTAGGTCCCGGTCGGTCCCGGGATGAACCGGCCGGTGGGAACCGGCCGGGAGGAGCCGGCCTGCGACCGGACGCCTGTCCGGTTCGGGAGGCCAGAGCCCCCACCAACTGAAGAGCTTGGCTGACCGGCGCGCCCGAACGGTGGACAATGCTGCCCAGGGGCCGCTGCCACGCGGCCCCGGCCGGCACCCGCCGACCGACAGCACCGCCGCCGGGCGGGCAGCGCCGACCGGCACGTCCGGGCGGCGGGCGAGCACGGCGGGGCCGGGGAGGCAGGCAGGCCCGAGCGCACGAGCATGGGGGAACGACCGTCGATGCAGTACTCACCCGAGGACCGGCCGGACGGTACTGCCACGGTCCTCCAACCCGGTTTCCTGGCCTCGGTCTTCCGTGATCTGGGGGCGGACGTGCTCGACGAGAGGGAGTCACCGGAGGAGCCGGCCGCCGCGCACGGACGCGCCGCCGCCCTGACCCACCATCGGACGCTCACCGTCCGGGCCGAGCACGAGCGCCTCGCCGACCTGCTGCGCCGGGCCGCGCTCCCGGTCTCCGCCATGGACTTCGAGAGCCAGCTGCGCAGTTACGAGCCCCGCCCTTACCAGGCCGGGGAGTTGGACCAGGCCGACGACACCGAGCCGCGCTGGGAGGACTACGCCCCGTCCGAGCCGCCCGCCGCCGACCCGGACGAAGCGCCCTCCCGCAGGCTGCTGGACTCCGGCTACCAGCGCGAGCTCGCCCAGGCCCGGCTGCGCCACCAGCGCGATCTGCGCGAGTGGCGCACCCGTCGGGCCGAGGCCGCCGACACCGGCGCGCTGGCCGCCAGGGCGGCGCACGAGCAGGCGGAGCAGGCCCGGGCGCGGGCCGTCCGCGAGTACAACGAGACACTGGAGGAGTGCCGTCGGGCCTACCGGCTGGCCGAACCGGCGGCGGTGGAGTCGCTGCTGGAGCGCGCCCTCGCCGCGGCCGAAGGCGCCACCCAGGACCTGCCCGCCCCATGCCGGGCGGTGTTCAGGCCGCTCACCCGTACCGCGGTGCTGGACCTCGACCTGCCTCCGCTGGACCGGGTGCCCTCGCTGTCCGGCTACCGGCTGACGCCCGCCGGCGAGATCGAGCCGGTGTCCCGCCCGTCGGCCGACCGGGCGGCGGACTACCTGCGGCTGGCCGCCCGCCTGGCGCTGCGCGCGCTCCAGGCGGCGGACGCCGTGGACACCGACGAGATACTGGCCGGGGTGGTACTCAACGGCTGGCTGCGCGAGACGCCCTCCGGCGAGCCGCTCTGCCTGTTGAGCGTGGACGCCGACCGCGACGCCCTGGCCCGCACCCGGCTGCTGCCACCGCACCCGGCC
Source organism: Kitasatospora sp. HPM-01-4 (assembly GCF_051374625.1). Lineage (NCBI taxonomy): Bacteria > Bacillati > Actinomycetota > Actinomycetes > Kitasatosporales > Streptomycetaceae > Kitasatospora > Kitasatospora sp. HPM-01-4. Next base: position 5,751,843 of record NZ_JBPQGP010000005.1, read on the forward strand.
GCCGAGGGGCCGGGGGCGCCGGAGGAGTCCGCGGGGCACGGCTACGGCTCAGGCCCCGGCGACGGCGTCTACGCGGACGCCGAGCAGGACGAGGCGTTGGTGCGGCTGCGCGACCTGGCCGCCGCGGTCACGCCCGACCCGTACGCGCTCGCCGCCGTCGAGCCCAGTGGTATCGCGGGCTCCGCGGTGCCCTCGGCCGCCGAACTCTCGCCGAACGAATTCGCCTACGTGGTGCGGGAGTTGCTTACCTGGGGCGGACTCGCGGGCTGGAGCGTACGGCTGCGGGGGGCGGGCGGGCTGGTTGCCACCGGAGAGGGCGAGCCGGGCAGCGCACTGCCGGGCCGTTGGGTGGTGTGGGCCTCCAGAGGAGCGGAGCCGGTCACGGAGGAGGAGCTCAGGACCCTGGCGGAGGCGGTCCGGGAGGAGGGGGCCGACCGTGGCCTGCGGCTCACCAGCGGCCGCTTCTCCGAGGCCGCCCTCGACCTCGTGGGCAGCGCGCCGTACCAGCAGATCCATCTGGTGGACGGTGACGGCGTACGGGAGTTGGCGCAGACGCACCTCGGGCTGCCGCTCGCGTAGGGCGGGCAGCGTCAACCAGCCCGGGGCAGGACCCTGCCGCATGCGGCGGGTCGGCCGCGTCCGCCGACCGCGCTCGCACGCATCCTGACTCGCACGCGCATCCCGCCTCGCACACGCCCCTCCTGCCCGTCCCGCGCCCCGCAGCCGCCTTGGACCCCGCGTCCGCCTCGCGGCCCGTCCCCGATCGAGCCGAGCCCCCGCGCTCCTTGAGCGGCGCCTGGCGCCCTAGAGGGCGAGTACGGTGCGCAGTCACCCTGACGGGTTCTCCGGCGCGCCGGGGTGGGCGGACGGCGGCAGGCTTGGCGCAGGGTCCGGCGCGACCGGGCCCGGCCGGGCCGGCTTCGCCCGTGGGCAGCGGTCAGCGCAGCCGCCCGGCCATCACGAACGGCAGCCCTGCCGGTGCACCGCGGCGGACTGCTCTCGATCCCGGGGAAGTGAACGGGATGACCGCGGTACTCGTCGCTGCCGCCGCTTTTCTGACGACCCTGCTCGGCGGTCTGGTCGCCCAGCGGACCGGCGGCCGACGGCACGTGGTGCTCGGCTTCGCGGCCGGGCTGATGCTCGGGGTGGTGGCCTTCGATCTGCTGCCCGAGGCCGTGAACGCCGCACCCGGGGAACTCCACAAGGTGCCGCAGGCGCTGCTGATGTTCGCGGCCGGGTTCCTGGCGATCCACGTCGTGGAGCGCGCGGTGGCCATCCACCGGGGGCACGAGGGGGAGTACCCGGCCCACACCCACGGGCACGGCCGCGCGCACGGCGCCCGCCAGGGGGTCGGTCTCGCGGCCGCCTGCGCGCTGGTCGGGCACAGCGTGCTGGACGGTTTCGCGATCGGTGCGGCGTTCCAGGCCGGCAGCAGGGTCGGTACGGCGGTCGCTGTCGCGGTGGTGGCCCATGACTTCGCGGACGGCTTCAACACCTACACGGTCACCAGGATGTACGGAAACGACCGGGCGCGGGCGCTGGTACTGCTCGGGGCGGACGCGCTGGCGCCGGTGGCCGGGGCCGGGATCACCCTGCTGTTCACCATCCCGGACCACCTGCTCGGCCTCTACCTGGGCTTCTTCGCCGGGTTCCTGCTCTACCTGTGCGCCGCGGACATCCTCCCCGAGGCGCACAGCCCGTATCCCTCGCACACGACCCTGCTCTGCACGCTGCTGGGTGTGGGCTTCATGTGGCTGGTGGTGGGTTATGCGGACTGACTGGCCGGCCGTTGGCCGCCCCGGCGGTCACCGTGCCGCCCAGTGGCTCCGGATCGCCTCCAGCGCGGCGGTGATCGCCGGCCGCCGGGAGGTCTGGGTGCGCCAGAGCACGAAGACCCGCCGGCTGGGTTCAGGGACGACCGGGCGGGCGGTCACCCCGGGTGGCAGCGGCCCCCGGCCGAGCCGGGGCACCAGGCCGATGCCCAGCCCGGCCGCGATCAGCGCGATCTGCGTCTCGAACTCGCCGACCTGGTAGCGCACATCGGGTTCGTCGCCGGCCTCGCGCATGGTCCGCACCAGCCAGTCGTGGCAGATGTTCCCGGACGGCACACTGATCCAGCGCTGCCCGAGCAGCCGGGAGACCGGGACCACGGCCAGCTCGGCCAGCGGGTGGCCGGCGGGCAGCAGCAGATCGACCGGGTCGATGCCGAGGTCCATCCGGGAGACCCCCTCGTGGACCGGGAGCGGTACGGTCGGCCAGTCCTGGACCAGCGCCAGGTCCACCTCGCCGCGGGCCACCAGTTCCGCGGCCGGATAAGGGTCGGCCTCCAGCAGCCGTATGTCGAGGTCGGGGCAGCGCTCGCGCAGCTCGGCCAGAGCGCCTGGCAGCAGCCCGCGCGCGCCGGTCGCGAAGGCCGCGAGCATCAGCCGCCCGAAGGGCCGGCCGCGCTGCTCCTCCAGCGTCACTTCGGCCTGTTCGACCAGGGCGAGAACGTGTTCGGCGGTTTCGGCCAGCCGCCGGGCGGCGTCGGTGAGGACCACGCCCCGGCCTTGGCGCTCCAGCAGGGTGGTCCGGGTCTCGCGTTCCAGTTTGGCGATCTGCTGGGAGACCGCCGAGGGCGTGAAACCGAGTGCGGCGGCCGCGCCGCCCACCGAACCGTGCACCGCGACCGCGTGCAGGGCCCGGAGCCGTCCGAGATCCAGCATGCAGTGATGCTAGAGGGCTTGTCCGACAGTCCTCGGCGCGGATCGGCCCGCGCCCGCCCTCGCGCCCGCCCTCGCGCCCGCCCCCGGGGTGACCCGACCGGTGGCCCGCGCCGTCGGTGACCGGGCTCAGCGTGCCGGGCGCCGGGACGGTACCGAGTCGTACGCCGCTTCGGCGGTCCGCAGCGCCTGGAGCAGCGCGTCCTGGTCGCTCGGGCTGATCGGGGCGAAGTACTCCTGGGCGACCTCGTGCCTGACCTGGTGGATCCGCTCCAGGGCCGCGCGGCCGGCGGGGGTCAGCACCACGCGGACGGCACGCCGGTCGGCCGGGTCCGGGGTGCGCGCGACCAGGCCCGACTCCTCCAGCGCGTCCACCACCGTGGTGGCCGAGCGCGGGGCGATGTGCAGGTGGTCGGCGAGCTCGCTCAGCCGCATCGCCTCGCGGCCCTCGTGGTCGGGGGCGTGGGCCAGCACCCGCAGCGCGCGGGCCTGGGCGGGGGTGATGCCGTAGGGCTCCAGCCGGGTCATGGTCCGCCGCCGGATCCGCTTCATCGCCCGGGTCAGAGTGTCGGCGAGCTCCGCGGCGGTGTCGACGGACGAGGTGGTCATGGCGGGCTCCCGGCTCGGGTGTGCCCCCGGCCGAGGCTGGGGGAGGGTGAGGTCAGGGTATCGGGCCTTTCCGAGGTGTGGTCCCAACAACATCTTGAGTCAGACTCAGTATCTGGGTTAGCGTGGGCCCGGGTAAGGTCACCCTTAGTCGCCTTGCCGAGATCGCCATGAGGATCCCGGGTCGCGTTCCGCGCGCCAGGGAGGATCCCCCGAACCCTGGAGTGCGCATGTCCCGTTCCGAAGCCCGTGTCGCCACCGACCGCCCGGCGCGCTACGGCAAGCAGCTGGCGGCCCATATGGGGCGCAAGATCGAGGCCGAGTGGTCCGAGGAGACCGGCCGCGGCCGGCTGGTCTTCCCCGCCGGTACCGCGACCCTGGTGGCCGAGCCGGACGCGCTGCTGCTCACCGTCGAGGGTGCGGCCGAGAGTCTGCCGGGTCTGGAGGACGTGGTCGGACGCCATCTGGTGCGCTTCGGCACTCGTGACGAGCTGGTGGTGGAGTGGCGCCGCGACGGCGGCGAGCCCGGCCTGGTCCACCGCAACGAGGAGTAGCCCGGCGTGCCCGCGCCCGGTGGGCAGGGCCGGGTCAGCGACGCCTGACCCAGCGGTCCAGGCCCCACAGCACCATCCCGGCCAGGCACCAGCTGGCGGTCACGTCCAGCAGCCAGTGGAAGTCGCTCCACACCAGGCCGGCGCCCACCCCCAGGCAGAGCAGTGCGGTCCCCGCGTGGAGCCACCGGCGGGCCGCCGCCGCCATGGTGCGCCCGAGCAGCAGGGCTCCGACCCCGTACGCGATCGCCGAGGTGGCGGTGTGTCCGGACGGGTACCAGCCCCACTGGCCGGATGCGAGTGGCAGCCCGAGCGGCCCCGGCCGGGCGAACCAGCTCTTCGCCGGTACGACCAACGCCGGGATCAGTACGGCGGCCAGCGCGGCCGTCGGCAGCGGCAGCCACCAGCGCCGCATGCCGCCGCGCCACTGGCGCCAGGCGGCCAGTCCGGCCGCGCCGAACAGTACCGGGATGGCCGGAACGGAGCTGCCCAGGTCGGCCAGCAGGACGCCGAAGCGGTCGAGCGCGGAGCTGTGCAGCCGGTGGTGCAGCGTGTGGACCGCCCGTTGGACGGCGGTGTCCAGGCCGAGCAGTGGCCCGTGGACGGCGACCTGCCAGGAGATCGCGGTCAGCACGACGAGGAGCGTCAGGGGCACGACAAAACGAGAGAGCCGCCCCGGAGCAGGGGGGAGAGCTCCGAGGCGGCTGTGGTGATCGCCGTTCCGTGCGCCCCGGGGGGTGTGGGCCGGACGGTCGGTCGATCGGTCTTCGGGACCGGCTGCCCCGGGCGGGGCGGCGGGTCGTGTCGCGAAGGGTTGCAGCTCGCTGTCCATCTGTCATGACAGTACGTCAAAGCCGATACGGAGCCGAGGAGATCCGTCGGTTCCGCACAGCATCTTCACCAGCCGTGGGGCAACCTCCACGGCCGGATGACCGTCTGCGGCGCCGCGGTCGTCCGCAGTCGAACGGATGAACGGACCCGGTCCGCCGACCGGGTCCGTTCATCCGAGTAGCCGGCCGGGCCGACGACTCCGGGGGCAGGCGCCCTGGGCTCAGGCGCCGGTGAAGGTGCCGTCGATCGAGAAGGCGCCCTCGATGATGTCCAGGCCCTCGTTGAGCAGGTGCTCCGGGATCACCAGCGGCGGCAGGAAGCGCAGCACGTTGCCGTAGGTGCCGGCGGTGAGCACCACCAGGCCCTCGGCGTGGCAGGCCTTGGCGATCGCGGCGGTGGCCTCCGTGTTGGGGTCCTTGCTGCCCGGCTTCACCAGCTCGACGGCGATCATGGCGCCGCGGCCGCGGACCTCGCCGATGATGTCGAACTTCTCCTGCATCGCCCGCAGGCGGCCCAGCATGATCTCGCCGATCCGCTGCGCCTTGCCGTTGAGGTCCTGCTCCTTCATGGTCTCGATGGCGCCCAGCGCGGCGGCGCAGGCCACCGGGTTGCCGCCGTAGGTGCCGCCCAGGCCACCGGCCTGCGCGGCGTCCATGATCTCGGCGCGGCCGGTCACGGCGGCCAGCGGCAGACCGCCGGCGATGCCCTTGGCGGTGGTGATCAGGTCCGGGACGATGCCCTCGTCCTCGCAGGCGAACCACTGGCCGGTGCGGCAGAAGCCGGTCTGGATCTCGTCCGCGACGAAGACGATGCCGTTCGCCTTGGCGAACTCGACGATCTTCGGCAGGAAGCCCTTGGCCGGCTCGATGAAGCCGCCCTCGCCCTGGAGCGGCTCGATGATGATCGCCGCGACGTTCTCGGCGCCGATCTGCTTGTTGATGATGTCGATCGCCTGGGCGGCGGCCTCGGCGGCGCAGTTCTCGGCGCCGGTCAGCCAGCGGTAGGGGTAGGCGACCGGAACGCGGTAGATCTCCGGGGCGAACGGGCCGAAGCCCTGCTTGTACGGCATGTTCTTCGCCGTCAGGCCCAGGGTGAGGTTGGTGCGGCCGTGGTAGCCGTGGTCGAAGACCACCACCGCGGAGCGCTTGGTGTACGCGCGGGCGATCTTCACCGCGTTCTCGACGGCCTCGGCGCCGGAGTTGAACAGCGCGGTGCGCTTCTCGTGGTCACCCGGGGTCAGCTCGTTGAGCTGCTCGGCCACCGCCACGTAGCCCTCGTACGGGGTCACCATGAAACAGGTGTGGGTGAAGGCGGCCAGCTGCTCCGTCGCCTTGGCGACGACCGCCTCGGCGCTGTTGCCGACGCTGGTCACGGCGATACCGGAACCGAAGTCGATCAGCGAGTTGCCGTCCACGTCCTCCAGCACACCGCCGCCGGCGCGCGTGACGTACACCGGGAGGGTGGTGCCGACACCGGCGGCCACCGCGCCCAGCTTGCGAGCCTGCAGCTCCTGGGACTTCGGGCCGGGGATCGCGGTGACCAGGCGGCGCTCCTGCGGGAGCTGCGTTGCAGCACTCATGCTGTTCTCCAAGTTTCTCAAGGCGCGGTCCTCGCAGGCTAAGGCCGTGTCACAGACGCGGGCATGCGCCACTCGGTAGCAGTTGCGCCTTCCGACTTGTCCTGTCCGGCCAGCGCGCGCAGGGCGGCTGGCGTAAGGCTCCGCTCCACTACATTGAGCGCGGGAGTGTCGCTGGTTCGGCGGCATGGGTATGGCACAGCCGGGCGGGCACAGGGAGCGGGGCCGGGGACATGGGACTGGACGGCACTCAGGGGAAATGGGCTGCACCGGAGGAACGGGCCTCGGCGGCCCTTCCGCAGCAGCGCAGCCAGCCCTTCGACCTGACCGCCTGGGTGAACGAGCCCCGGCCCGAGGCCGGGCCGGGCATCTACCGCTACGGCTACCGCCCCGTCGACCCGGACCGCGCCAAGGACGCCCGGGTTCCCGCCGGGCCGCTGCTGCTGCGCGCCGCGCTCAACCTGCTGGTCGCCTGGTTCGCCTACGTCTACGGTGTCGAACTCGTCCTCTACCTCGCCGGGCTGCTCGGACTGCTGGACGGGCTCGACCAGACCACCGCGCTGGTCGCGCTGGTCGCGGTGAACGCCGCCGTGGCCGCCGCCGTGATCAAGGTCTTCGGCCGGATGGGCCGCTGGCTGGAGGTCTGGCGCCGCTACGTCCTCCCGCTGCTCGCCCGCACCGTCACCCACGAGCAGCCCGATCCCACCGAGGCGGAGCAGCCCGCCGGGCCCGCCGATCCCTGGCGCCTGCTGCGGAACGGCGGTGCCCCGCTGGCCGCCCAGCGGCTCGACGGTGAGGCCGTCGGCGACGTCGACTACATCCGGATCCACCGGGCCTGGGAGGCCGTCCTCGGCGAACCCGCGCTGCTGTCCGCCTTCACCGAGGAGGTCGCCGCGCGCGGCGGGGCCGCCTGCGCGCACCCCTCCGAGGTCCGCGACCTGCCCGGGCGCGGCGCCCGGCACGACCTGCTCACCCGTCAGCTGCGGCTCGGCACCACCCAGGACGTGGTCAAGAACCCGCTCGCCCACCGCAGCGCCGGGCTCTCCCTCGACCCGGCGGTCCTCGGCACCTCGCTGCTGGCGGTGGGCCCGGCCGGCACCGGCAAGACGGCCAGGCTGGCCCGCCCGGTCGCCGAGGCGCTCTGCCTCCAGGCCCTGGCCGGGACGGCCTGCGCGGTGGTGGTCGGTGCGGCCGACGCCGACCTCGGGCCCGACGAGTGGTACGACGTGGTGATCGCCCCCGGCGACCCGGGCTCCGTGTACGGGCTGGACCTGTTCGGGGGCGCCGGGGAGGTGGAGGAGGCGGCGGCCCGGCTGGCCGACGCGCTGCTCCCCGACGAGCTGTCGGCCCGTGCCGAGAACGCCAGGACCGCCCTGCAGCAGATCGTCGGCCCCTTCCACGCCGCCCACCGGCGCTACCCGGGCGTGCGCGAGCTGCGTGCCCTGCTCGGCGGCGACCCCGACGGCTTCGCGGCCCTGGAGAAGGCGCTGAACGCCGTCGGGCTGCTCGCCGTGCACCAGCCCGACCTGCAGCACCGGGTGCGCCAGCGCGGCCGGGCCGACGACCCCGGCACGCTGCTCGCCGACCGGCTGGCGCTGCTCGACCGGCCGGCCTTCGCGGAGTGCTTCCCCGGGCCCGGGCCCGGCAAGCCGGCCTTCGCGATGCGGGTCCTCGACCACCCGCTGAGGGTCCGGGTCAAGCTGCCCGAGCGCAGCCACCCGGAGGCGGCGCGGATGCTCTCCCGGCTGGTGGTGGCGCAGTTCGTCCAGGCCGCCGGGGTGCGGCGGGAGCAGGCGCTGTTCGCGGGGCTGGTGGTGGACGACGCCTCGGCGGCGCTCGACGCCCACACCGTGCGCGGTCTGCAGCGGATGCGCAGCGCCAACGCGGGGGCGGTGCTGCTGCTGCGCACCCTGGTCGACCTGCCCGAGGCGCTGCGCACACCGCTGTTCGGGGCGGTCGGCTGCCGGATGGCCTTCCCCGGGATCGCTCCCTGGGACGGGAAGCTCTTCTCCGAGTCCTGGGGCACGCACCTGGTCGCCGAGACCTCGGTGACCCACACCCCGGACACCTCCGGCGGGCTGTTCCGCCGCTTCGGCCGGCTCGTCCGCAAGGCGCTCTCCGGGACGGCCGCCCAGACCGCGAGCGTCACCACCCGTGACGTGGAGCGCCACCGCTGGTCCCCCTCCGACCTCGCGCACGCGCTGCCCACCGGCCACGCGGTGATCTCGCTGACCACGGTGGCGGGCGAACAGGTTCCGCCGCTGCTGGTCGACCTACGCGGCTGAGCCGGTACCACCGGGCCGGGAGCGGAAGGAAACTGACGGTCCGAAGGGTCGGGTGGTGGTTTGGCCAGACTCCGCTACGGTGGATTCGGCCTCGCGGCTTGTCCGAGGCGTACATAATGGAGGCAGATTCCCCCCTCGCCTGATCGCAACGACGCGGCCGGGTCGAAAACACCGAAGGTCGGCATGCCCCCCACACTCGCCTCCGTCGTCCGCAACACGTCGCTCCACCTGACCGTGCTGGCCGGTGCGGACCACCTGGAACGGCCGGTCCGCTGGGTGCACACCAGTGAGCTGGACGACCCCACGCCGTTCCTTGAAGGCGGTGAGCTGCTGCTCACCACCGGCATCAAGCTCGGCAAGGCAGCCGGGCAGCTGCAGGCGTACGTGCACCGGCTGGCCGATGCGGGCGTGGTGGGTCTCGGCCTCGGGGTGGGCCTCTCGCACACCGAGGTGCCGCAGGCACTGGTGGAGGCGGCGGCGCAGCGAGGTCTGCCGCTGCTGCGGGTCCCGGAGGCGACCCCGTTCATCGCGATCAGCAAGACCGTCTCGGCGGCGCTCGCCGCCGAGCAGTACGAGGCGGTGACCACCAGCTTCGAGGCCCAGGAGGAGCTGACCCGGGCCGCGCTGGGAAAGGACGGCACCACCGCGGTGGTGCGCCGGCTGGCAGCCCGGCTGGGCGGCTGGGCGGCGCTGTACGACGGTTCGGGCGCGCTGTCCGCGGTGGCACCGGACTGGGCGGCCCGCCGGGCCGGCCGGCTGGCCGCCGAGGTGGACCGGCTGCGCCGCAGACCGGCGCCGTCCAGTGCCGCGCTGCAGGGCCGCGCGCCGGGGATCGACACCGCCGACGAGGACTACGTGGTGGTCCAGTCACTGGGGGCGGACCGCCGGCCCCGTGGCTTCCTGGCGGTCGGCACCGAGGACCGGATCACCCCGACCGAGCGGTACGTGCTCAACGCGGCCGTCGCTCTGCTCACCCTGACCCTGGAGCGCTCGCGCGAGCTGCGGCAGGCGGAGGAGCGGATGGGCGCGGCACTGCTGGGCATGGTGCTCGCGGGTGAGGTCGGCACCGCGCGACAGGTCGCGGCGGGTCTGTTCGGCGGGCTGCCGGAGGGCACCGTCAGGGTGCTGGTGGCGGGCGCGTCGACGGGGGCCGGGCCGGAGGCCGCCGAGGCGCTGAGCGAGCTGGGCGATCGGGCCGAACAGGCCGGCGGCAGGGTCGGCGAGCGGCTGCTGGTCTCCCGGGAGGACGGGCCGCACGGTCCCCGGCTGACGGTGCTGGCGGTGGACAACGGCGCGGCGCACCGGGCCTGCCTGGGCGCGGTGGAGGAGCACGAGGGCCTGGCGCTCGGCGTCTCGGCGCCGACCGGCCTGGAGGAGGCCGGGACGGCCTTCGCCCAGGCGGAGCGGGCGCTGGCGGTGGCGCTGCGCGGCGGCCGCCGGTCGGTGGACCACGAAGAGGTCGGCGCGGGTTCACTGCTGCCGCTGCTGGGCGAGGAGGCCGTGACGGCCTTCGCGGAGGGCCTGCTCCGTCCACTGCGCGAGCACGACCGTACGGCGCGCGGCGATCTGGTCGCCTCGCTGCGGGCCTGGCTCTCGCGGCACGGGCAGTGGGACGCGGCCGCCGCCGACCTGGGGGTGCACCGCCACACGCTGCGTTACCGCATGCGCCGGGTCGAGGAGTTGCTGGGTCGTTCGCTGGACGACACCGATGTCCGGATGGAGCTGTGGCTGGCCCTGCGGGCAGGCGAGGAGTAGGGCGCTCCGCCGGTACGTCCGCCGAGGGGCGAGGGAGGCCGGCCAGCGGCCCGGTGAGCCGCGCGAACGGGCGGGCACCAGGGGCGCTCCCGGCCGCCCCGCCCCGTTCCGAGGGGCGCTTCTTCCGCGGGCGGCCGGAGAGAACGGTGATCCCCGGGCTCCGTATGGTTCCCCACGACCGCCGGCCGACCCGCCCGCGAAAAATTTCCACTGTGTACTGGCATTCGAGCTGACCAGGACGTTGTGTCCAATCCGCTTTGCCGTTCGACACCCATACCCTCGGGTTCTGGCTCCATGGCCGTGGGGCACAGAGGTTGACGAGGGAGAGGGCCGGTATGACTGTGACCACCACCCATGAGTTCTGGCTGGCCGGCCGCCGGGCGTCCGGCGACGGGGACTTCGAGGTCCGTCATTCGTATGACGGCAGCCTGGTCGGCAAGGTCAGCGTCCCCACCGACGCGCAGGTCGAGGAGGCGGTCGCCGCCGCCACCGCCGCCCTTCCGGTCTTCGCCGCGACCCCCGCGCACGTACGTGCCGCCGCGCTGGACCACGTGGCCAAGCGCCTGGGCGAGCGCACCGAGGAGATCGCCCAGCTGATCACCGCCGAGAACGGCAAGCCGATCAAGTGGGCGCGCGGCGAGGTCGGCCGTGCCCTCTCGGTGTTCCGCTGGGCCGCCGAGGAGGCCCGCCGGACCAACGGCGAGACCATGCGGCTGGACACCGACCCGGGCGGCGTGGGCCGCTTCGCGCTGATCCGTCGCTTCCCGCGCGGTGTGGTGCTCGGTATCGCCCCGTTCAACTTCCCGCTGAACCTGGTCGCCCACAAGGTCGCCCCGGCGATCGCCGTCGGCGCCCCGATCATCATCAAGCCGGCCCCGGCCACCCCGCTGTCCGCGCTGGTGCTGGGCGAGATCCTGGCCGAGACCGACCTGCCGGCGGGCTCCTGGAGCGTGCTGCCGGTGCCGAACGAGAAGATGCCCGCCCTGGTCCAGGACGACCGTCTGCCGGTCATCTCGTTCACCGGTTCCGACAAGGTCGGCTACCAGATCATGGACTCGGTGCCGCGCAAGCACGTCACCCTGGAGCTCGGCGGCAACGCCGCCGCGGTCGTGCTCGCCGACTACTCCTCCGAGGCCGACCTGGAGTGGGCGGCCACCCGGATCGCGATGTTCTCCAACTACCAGGGCGGCCAGTCCTGCATCTCGGTGCAGCGCGTGATCGCCGACGCCTCGGTCTACGACGCGCTGGCGGAGAAGGTCGTGGCCAAGGTCCAGGCCCAGGTCACCGGTGACCCGAAGGACGACACCGTGGACGTCGGCCCGCTGGTGGACGAGAACGCCGCCAAGCGCGTCGAGTCCTGGGTCGAGGACGCCGTCGCCAAGGGCGCCAAGGTGCTCACCGGCGGAACCCGCGACGGCGCGACCTACGCCCCGACCGTGCTGGCCGAGCTGCCCGCCGACGCGATCCTGGCCCGCGCCGAGGTCTTCGGCCCGGTGCTCTCGCTGCACCGGGTGGACGGCGTGGACGAGGCCTTCGCCGCCGCCAACGACTCCGCGTACGGCCTGCAGGCGGGTGTCTTCACCCACGACCTGCAGACCGCCTTCCGGGCCCAGCGCGAGCTGGAGGTCGGCGGCGTGATCATCGGCGACGCCCCGTCCTTCCGCGCCGACCAGATGCCGTACGGCGGGGTGAAGGACTCCGGCGTCGGCCGCGAGGGTGTCAAGTCCGCCATGGAAGACCTCACCTACGAGAAGGTCATGGTCCTCACCGGCCTGGACCTCTGAGAAGGCCGCCGGCGGCCCGTCACCACGGTGTGGTGGCGGGCCGTCCGCCCGTCCGCCCCGGGCCCGCAACCGGGCGCCCGCCGGAGGGGACACAATGGACCGCATGAACTCGCTCGCTCACCCGCAGCTGCACTTCACCCCGGTCGTGAAGGACCCCTCCGGCCCCCGGGAGCTGGTGATCCTCGGCTCCACCGGCTCGATCGGCACCCAGGCCATCGACGTGGTGCTGCGCAACCCCGACCGGTTCAAGGTGGTCGCCCTCTCGGCGGCCGGCGGCCAGGTGGAGCTGCTCGCCGAGCAGGCGCTCCGGCTCGGCGTACACAGCGTGGGCGTCGCCCGCGAGGACGCGGTGCCCGCACTGCGCGAGGCACTGGCCGCCAAGGCCCAGGGCCGCCCGCTGCCGCAGATCCTGGCCGGGCCGGACGCGGCCACCGAGCTGGCCGCCGTCGAGTGCCACTCGGTGCTGAACGGGATCACCGGGTCGATCGGTCTGCGCCCCACCCTGGCCGCGCTGCGGGCCGGGCGGGTGCTGGTGCTGGCCAACAAGGAGTCGCTGATCGTCGGCGGGCCGCTGGTGAAGGCGCTGGCCAGGCCCGGCCAGATCGTGCCGGTGGACTCCGAGCACACCGCGATCTTCCAGGCGCTGACCGGCGGCAGCCGGGCCGAGGTGCGCAAGCTGGTGGTCACCGCCAGCGGCGGGCCGTTCCGGGGCCGCACCCGCGAGCAGCTGGCCGCGGTCACCCCCGAGGACGCGCTCGCCCACCCGACCTGGGCGATGGGCCCGGTCATCACCGTCAACTCGGCCACCCTGGTGAACAAGGGCCTGGAGGTGATCGAGGCGCACCTGCTGTACGACGTCCCGTTCGACCGGATCGAGGTCGTGGTCCATCCGCAGTCCATCGTGCACTCGATGGTGGAGTTCACGGACGGCTCAACGCTGGCCCAGGCCAGCCCGCCGGACATGCGGATGCCGATCTCGCTCGGCCTGGGCTGGCCGGACCGGGTCCCGGACGCCGCCCCCGGGTGCGACTGGACCAAGGCCGCCACCTGGGAGTTCTTCCCGCTCGACAACGAGGCCTTCCCGGCGGTGGAGCTCGCCCGCACGGTGGGTACGCTCGGCGGGACGGCTCCGGCCGTCTTCAACGCCGCCAACGAGGAGTGCGTCGAGGCCTTCCTGAACGGCCGCCTCGCCTTCACCGCGATCGTGGACACCGTGGCCAAGGTGGTCGCCGAGCACGGCACCCCCGCCTCGGGAACTTCCCTCACGGTCGAGGACGTCCTCCACGCGGAGGACTGGGCCCGCGCCCGGGCCACCGAGCTGGCGGCAGGCTGACAAACGGCACGTACGGCGAGCGGAGCGGCATGACGGAGGACGGGCAGTGACAACAGCGATGTGGGTGCTCGGCATTCTGCTCTTCCTGATCGGGCTGCTCTTCTCGATCGCCTGGCACGAGCTGGGCCACCTGTCCACGGCCAAGCTCTTCGGCATCCGGGTGCCGCAGTACATGGTCGGTTTCGGGCGGACCATCTGGTCCCGGCGCAAGGGCGAGACCGAGTACGGCATCAAGGCGGTCCCGCTCGGCGGGTACATCCGGATGATCGGGATGTTCCCGCCGGGGCCGGACGGGCGGATAACCCAACGGAGCAGCTCGCCCTGGCGCTCGATGATCGAGGACGCCAGGGAGGCCTCCTACGAGGAGCTCCAGCCCGGCGACGAGAGCCGGCTGTTCTACACCCGCAAGCCCTGGCAGCGGGTGATCGTGATGTTCGCCGGCCCGTTCATGAACCTGATCCTCTCGGTGGTGCTGTACCTCGGCTGGTTCATGGGCATCGGCCTGCAGATGCCGGTCCCGACCATCGCCACCGTCAGCGAGTGCGTCGTCCCGGCCGGATCGGCCACCGACACCTGTCCCAAGGACGCCCCGAAGTCCCCGGCCAACGCGGCCGGGCTCAAGCCGGGCGACACCGTGCTCGCCTTCAACGGCGACCGGATCAGCAGCTACAAGCAGCTCCAGGCCGACATCCGCAAGTCCCCCGGCCAGACCGTGACCATCCTGGTCGAGCGCAAGGGCGAGCAGGTCCCGCTCACCGCCGCGATCACCAGCAACACCGTCAACCCGGTCGACCGGGACGGCAACCCGGTCAAGGGCGCCCCCGTCCAGGCCGGCTTCCTCGGCTTCTCGCCGGCCGTCGGCGTGGTGCACCTGGGCCTGGGCCAGAGCGTCGACCAGATGACCACCATGGCCAGGCACGGCATCTCCTCGCTGGTCGAGCTGCCCGGCAAGATCCCCGGCCTGTGGCACGCCATCGTCGGCCACGACCCGCGCCCGGCGGACTCCCCGATGGGCATGGTCGGTGCCGCCCGGCTCGGCGGTGACGTCTTCGCGATGGACCTGCCGGCCACCCAGCAGCTCGCCTTCATGGTCCAGCTGCTCGCCGGGATCAACCTCTCGCTGTTCCTGTTCAACATGCTGCCGCTGCTCCCGCTGGACGGCGGCCACATCGCCGGCGCCCTGTGGGAGTCGGTGCGCCGCCGGATCGCCGGGCTGTTCCGCCGACCCGACCCGGGCCCGTTCGACGTCGCCAAGCTGATGCCGGTCGCGTACGTGGTGGCGGGCATCTTCATCTGCTTCACGGCACTGGTGGCGGTGGCCGACATCGTCAACCCCGTCAAGCTCAACTAGCCCCTGGCCGCCCGGGCGAATGTGCCCGGGGGACGGGCCGTGGCGTACCGTTGGTGGCCGGGTGTGCGGTTGTCGGCACACCCGGCCCGGCCGTTCGCGCGGCCGGCCGACGACACCTGACCCCTTGGGAACCCTGCGCACATGACCGCGATCTCGCTCGGTATTCCGTCCCTGCCGCACAAGCCGCTCGCCAAGCGCCGGTACTCCCGGCAGATCATGGTCGGCAACGTCCCGGTCGGCGGCGACGCGCCGGTCTCGGTGCAGTCCATGACCACCACGGTCACCGCCGACATCAACGCGACGCTGCAGCAGATCGCGCAGCTGACCGCCTCGGGCTGCCAGATCGTCCGGGTCGCGGTGCCGTCGCAGGACGACGCCGACGCGCTGCCGATCATCGCCAAGAAGTCGCAGATCCCGGTGATCGCCGACATCCACTTCCAGCCGAAGTACGTCTTCGCGGCGATCGACGCCGGCTGCGCCGCGGTCCGGGTCAACCCGGGCAACATCAAGGCCTTCGACGACAAGGTCGGCGAGATCGCCAAGGCCGCCAAGGACGCCGGGGTCCCGATCCGGATCGGCGTCAACGCCGGTTCGCTGGACAAGCGCCTGCTGGAGAAGTACGGCCGGGCCACCCCCGAGGCGCTGGTCGAGTCCGCGCTCTGGGAGTGCTCGCTCTTCGAGGAGCACGACTTCCGCGACATCAAGATCTCGGTCAAGCACAACGACCCGGTCGTGATGATCAACGCCTACCGCCAGCTCGCCGCCGCCTGCGACTACCCGCTGCACCTCGGCGTCACCGAGGCGGGCCCGGCCTTCCAGGGCACCATCAAGTCGGCCGTCGCCTTCGGCGCACTGCTGGCCGAGGGCATCGGCGACACCATCCGGGTCTCGCTCTCCGCCCCGCCCGCCGAGGAGATCAAGGTCGGCATCCAGATCCTGGAGTCGCTCGGTCTGCGCGAGCGCGGTCTGGAGATCGTCTCCTGCCCGTCCTGCGGCCGCGCCCAGGTGGACGTCTACAAGCTGGCCGAGGAGGTCACCGCGGGCCTGGAGGGCATGGAGGTGCCGCTGCGCGTCGCCGTCATGGGCTGCGTGGTCAACGGCCCGGGTGAGGCCCGTGAGGCCGACCTCGGCGTCGCCTCCGGCAACGGCAAGGGCCAGATCTTCGTGAAGGGCGAGGTCATCAAGACCGTCCCCGAGTCGAAGATCGTCGAGACGCTGATCGAGGAGGCCCTGAAGCTGGCCGAGCAGATGCAGCAGGAGGGCGTCGAGGCCGGCGCGCCCACCGTGGTCGCCGGTGAGTGACCTGTTCTGAGCGCCGCGGGGCCGTCCGTCCACGGACGGCCCCGCGGCGTGCTCCTTGGGACCGGCCGAGTAGGGTGCCGGGGGCCGACGCCCTCGGGCCGTGCACGGTCGCCTGTGCGACGAGCGGGGCTGGGCGAGTTCGATTGGTGAGGTGGCTGTGATCGATCGTGGTGTGATGCTCCCCGGGCCGTTCCAGGTCGCCCGCGCCCTTGCCGCCACCCGGATCCTGGACACCGCGGACCTCGACGACGCCCTGGAGATCCTGCGCCGCGACCCGGTGGCCAACGCCTTCGTCGCCACCCGGGTCGAGGCCGTCGGACTCGACCCCTGGCGGCTCGGCGGCGAGATGTGGGGCTGGTTCGACCAGGACGGCCGGCTGGAGTCGCTCTGCTACGCCGGGGCCAACCTGGTCCTGGTCAACGCCGGCCCCGAGGCCGTCAGGGCCTTCGCCGAGCGGGCCCGCCGACAGGGCCGCCGCTGCTCCTCGATCGTCGGACCCGCCGGACCCACCGCCGCCCTCTGGGCGCTGCTGGAGCGCAGCTGGGGAACGCCCCGTGAGGTCCGCGGCCACCAGCCGCTGCTCGCCACCACCGAGCCCGCCACCGGGGTGGAGCCGGACCCGCTGGTCCGCCGGGTGCGGAAGAACGAGATCGAGACCCTGATGCCCGCCTGCGTGGCGATGTTCACCGAGGAGGTCGGCATCTCCCCGCTGGCCGGCGACGGGGGCCTGCTCTACCAGGCCAGGGTTGCCGAACTGGTCGCCGCAGGACGGTCGTTCGCCCGTTTCTCGGAGGACGGCGAGGTGATGTTCAAGGCCGAGATCGGCGCGGTCACGGCCGGGGCCTGCCAGATCCAGGGGGTCTGGGTGGCACCCGAGCACCGCGGGAAGCGGCTCTCCGAGACCGGCATGGCCGCCGTGCTGGACTTCGCGCTGCGCGAGGTCGCGCCGGTGGTCTCGCTGTACGTCAACGACTTCAACGTCCGGGCGCGGGCCGCCTACCGCCGGGTCGGCTTCCGTGAGGTCGGCGCCTTCATGAGCGTTCTGTTCTGAGCGCGGTGCCGCTCGGGCTCCGGGTTTCCGCATCAGCGGGCCCGAGCGGGTCACCAGGCGGGGACAGTGGTAGTAACGTCCCGGTCGTGACTCCTCCCCGACCGCCGAAGCCGCGGGGCTTCGAGCCGGTCCGGCGGCCGGCGCCGGAGGGGCCCTGCCCGCTGCCGACGGGCGGGGACTGAGCGTACGGGCCGACCGCTCCGGAAGTGCCTTGGCATGGATTCGACCCCCGGCCGGCCGAGGCCGGTGGTCCCCTCGAAAGAAGGTCTGATGGAACAGCTCACCGAGGTGACGATCGAGGCCATCGACCTGGCCGCCTGGGCACCGTACGCGCTGGACGTGCAGGCGGTCGCCTTCGGACTGCGGCCCGAGGAGGTGGCGGTCCGGCTGCAGATCGTCGCGCGGCACGCCCAGCAGCCCGGGGTGATCGCACTGGGTGCGCTCAGCGAGGGGAGGCTGGTCGGTTTCGGCTACGGCATGCCCAACCAGCGCGAACACTGGTGGAGCACGGTGATCGAGCCCTATCTGGCCGCGCGCGGGCACGAGGACTGGCTGGACGGTGTGTTCGCCGTGACCGAGCTGCACGTCCTGCCCGGGTTCCAGGGCCGCGGCATCGGCAGCTCGCTGATCCGCACCCTGTGCGAGCGCTCCGGGCTGTCGCGCAGCATCCTCTCGGCCATCGACGCCGAGACCCCGGCCCGGCGGCTCTACCGCTCGCTCGGCTACCGGGACCTGGCCCGGCAGGTGATCTTCCCGAACACCGCCCGCCCGTACGCCGTGATGGGCGCGCGGCTGCCGCTGCTGACACCCGGTCAGAGCCAGGCGGCGAACTCCAGGTAGAGCTCGGCGCTCGCGGTGTCGCCGTACTCCAGAGCGCGCAGGCCGGCCGCGACGGTGCGGAACAGGGTCCAGCCGCGCAGCCGTTCGTGGTCCACCTCGACCGCGTCGGCGAGCTGGTGCAGCCGGCGGCGGGCCGCGGCGCGCGGGCCGGGGGAGCCGGCCAGGGTGTCCATCCGGTCCTGGGCCAGCCAGGCGAGGTCCCAGGCGCGTTCGCCCACCAGCGGTTCGGGGTTGACGGCCAGCCAGGGGGCCCGGTCGGCGGCCAGCACGTTGCCGTGGTGGAAGTCCCCGTGCAGCAGCACCTGTTCGGCTTCGCCGGCCAGCAGCCCGGCGGCCGTCTCCAGCGCCTCGTCGACCAGCGGCCGGGTCTCGGCGGCCGCGGGCAGGCCGCGGCGGCGGCGCAGTTCGGCCGACTGCTCGCCGGCCCGCTCGGCGAGCGAGGCGAACGGGTGCCCTTCGGCAGGCGGCACCCACAGCCGCTGGAGCAGGCCGGTGGCCTCCAGCATCGCCTTGGCCTCGGCGAGTGAGCGGAGCGGGATGTCGCCGTGCAGCCGCTCCAGCAGCAGCACCCCGGCGGCCGGGTCGGCGTCCAGCAGCAGGACGGCGCTGCGGCCGGCCCAGTGGCGCAGCGCCGCGTGCTCGTTCGCCGTGGCGGGGGTGACCGGCTGGGCCTTGAGGACGGCGAGCGAGTCGTCCGGGCGGCGGACGTAGGCGATCAGGCTGAGGCGGCCGCCGGGATCGGCGACCCGCTCCAGGGTGAGGTCCCAGCGGCTGACGTACCGGCGGACGGTCTCCGGGAGGGCGGACAGCCAGGCCTCGCCCGCCGGGCCGGTGGTGGCCCGGACGGTTGCCGCCAGACGTTCGGGGACGGTGAACTGCCCTGGTAGTGGCGACATGCTGGCCTCTCGCTCCGGTGCTTCCCCCTGTGGTTACCGCCTGCCCATTCTCGGCCCTCGGGGCGAAACCGCTGGTCAGGCGCACACGAAAATCGCCGGGGAACCCGGGGGACCACGGCGGCACGGGGCACCGCGGAAAGCGGAGGCGCCCGGTGAGCGAAGAGCCGTTCCCGGTACCCGCCTCGTGGTGCGGGCCGCAGCGCCCCGCCGACGATCACGGGCTCGACCGGTCCGCCGGTCCGGCAGGCGGTGGCCGCCGTGTCACGCGCCCCCGCGCGCCCGGTGGCACCGGGCGCTGGTCACCCCTTGGCGGCCGGCTGGTCCGGCAGGCCCGGGAGGGCGGAGAGGTCGGCGCCCCAGTGGGTGGCGCGCAGGGCGGTGTCGCGCAGGGCGGTGGCGGCACTCTGGCGCAGGGGCCCCGTGGTGGCGGCGACCAGACCGGCGTAGACACCGGTGAGCTGGGTCTCGATGTGGGCGGCGAGCTGCCCCGCGGTGGCGGCGCTGGTGACCGGGAAGGGCAGCCGGTAGCCCGGCGCGGCGGCGGTGGGGGTGGCGCCGGCGGAGCCGAGCAGCCGCTGCCACTCGTCGCGCTCGGCCTGGTGAACGGCGTACGAGGCGTAGCCGTCCTGGCGCTGCGGCCCGACGGGCAGCCAGGCTCCGACCACGCCGTACCCGTAGACGGCGGCGTGTTCGGCGGCCAGCGCGCTCTGCAGCGCGGTGGTGGAGGCGCTCGGCAGCGGCGCGGGGCTGCCGGAGGCGGACGGTCCGGTCGGGGTGGCGGCGGCCGAGGGAGCGGGGGCGGGCACGGTGATCGGCCCGCTGTCGCCGAGTGCGGCGGCGTGCAGTGCGTCCGAGGCCGAGACGGCGGCCAGCAGCTTGGCGAGGGCGGGCGAGGCGGCGTCCAGGTCGGCCAGACGGGCGCCCGCGGTCTGCCGTTCGGCGGCGGCGAGCGCGGCCACCGAGTTCACCGCACCGCCGGTCGGCCGGGTGCCGGGGGAGCCGCCCGGGCTCGGCGGGGTGCTGCTCGCGCTGGGCGGGGTGCCGCCGGGGGAAGCGCCAGCACTGGGCGGGGTGCTGCCGCCGGGGGAGGCACTGTCGCCGGGGGAGGGGAGCCCGGACGCCAGCGCGGTGCGGTGGGCGACCAGGTCGGCCCGGAAGGTCCGCAGCCGGTCCGCCTGGGCGGCGCCGGGCCCGGCCAGCACGGCGTCGTAGTCGGCGAGCAGGGCGTCGGTGGCGGCCACCGCCCTGGCCCGCAGCGGCAGGTCGGGATCGGGCCGGTCCGGGTGCCCGGCGCGGTCGCCGCCGCCACCGCCGCCACCGGTGCAACCGGAGAGGACCAGGGCGCCGGCGAGTAGGCCAAGAGCCAGCCGGGTCCGCCGGTTGGGGGACGGCATCGTCGTGCTCCCGCGGGGTCAGGGGGTGAGGTGACGTGGGAGACGGCGCCCCCCGTGCCGTGAATCATTACAGAACCGACACGGCCGCAACCGGAGATCACTGCTGTCACGTCAATGTGATGTTGCTCGCAATCCGGCCGTGGTGCTGCCCGGCAACAGGGTGCACCCGGCGGTCGCGTTGCTCGGCGGAATCGGCGGTTCCGGGGTTGACCGGATAGGCTTCGCGATGACTTAAGCACCTACCGACAACAGCAGACGCGGCCGAGGAGTCACCCGGATGAGCACCACCCCCACTGACCGGCTGCGCGCGCTGCTGGAGCCGCTGGCCGCCGAGGCCGGACTCGACCTCGAGGAGGTCAGGGTCACCCAGGCGGGCAGCCGTCGCCAGGTGCAGATCGACGTGGACGCCGACGGCGGTGTCGATCTCGACGCGATCGCCGAGTTCAGCCGCCTGGTCGGCCAGGCGCTGGACGACTCCGATGTGATGGGTGACGCCCCGTACCTGCTCGAGGTCGGCTCGCCGGGCGCGGAGCGCCTGCTCACCCAGCCGCGCCACTGGCGCCGGGCCGAGGGGCGACTGGTCAAGGCGAAGCTGGCGGACGGCAGTGAGATCGTCGCCCGGGTGCTGTCGGCCGACGAGGACGGCGCGCTGGTCGAGGTGCAGCCGGTCAAGGGCCGCGGCAAGGCCAAGGAGCGCCGCCTGGAGTACACCGAGGTCGGCAAGGCACGGGTCCAGGTCGAGTTCAACCGCAAGGACGACGAGAAGCTCCTGGACGAGTCCGAGGACCTCGGGCCGGACGACACCGACGACGCCTCCGACCACTGACGAGCAGGCTGAACCATGAACGTGATGAAAGAAGAGGAGGCGTAGCCGTGGACATCGACATGAGCGCCCTGCGTGGGCTGGTTACCGAGAAGGGCGTTCCGTTCGACCTGCTGGTCGAGTCGATCGAGTCGGCCCTTCTCATCGCCTACCACCGCACCGAGGGCTCCCGCCGCCGGGCCCGGGTCGAGCTGAACCGCAAGACCGGCCACGTCACCGTGTGGGCCCTGGAGGACCCCTCGGAGCTGGAGGAGGGCGTCGAGCCCAAGGAGTTCGACGACACCCCGAGCGGCTTCGGCCGGATCGCCGCCTCGACCGCCAAGCAGGTCATCCTGCAGCGGCTGCGCGACGCCGCCGACGACCAGACCTTCGGTGAGTACGCGGGCAAGGAGGGCGACATCGTCACCGGTGTCGTCCAGCAGGGCAACGACCCGAAGAACATCCTGGTCGACATCGGCAAGCTGGAGGCCATCCTCCCGCCGCAGGAGCAGGTCCCGGGTGAGGACTACCGGCACGGCACCCGTCTGAAGTGCTACGTGGTGGCGGTCCGCCGCGGCGTCCGCGGTGCCTCGGTGACGCTTTCGCGCACCCACCCCAACCTGGTGAAGAAGCTCTTCGCGCTGGAGGTGCCGGAGATCGCCGACGGGAGCGTGGAGATCGCCGCGATCGCCCGCGAGGCCGGTCACCGCACCAAGATCGCGGTCTGGTCCCGCAAGCCGGGCCTGAACGCCAAGGGCGCCTGCATCGGTCCGATGGGCGGCCGGGTGCGCAACGTGATGTCCGAGCTGCACGGCGAGAAGATCGACATCGTCGACTGGTCGGAGGACCCGGCCGAGATGGTCGCCGCCGCACTGTCCCCCGCGCGGGTGACGAAGGTGGAGATCGTCGACTACAACCAGCGCTCCGCCCGGGTGATCGTTCCCGACTACCAGCTGTCGCTGGCGATCGGCAAGGAGGGTCAGAACGCCCGCCTCGCCGCCCGTCTCACCGGCTGGCGGATCGACATCCGGCCCGACACCGAGGCCCCCGCCGGGGAATCATCTGCCGAGTAGTGAACGTTATAGCTGCCCTATCGTGATCGACGGGGCGGCACCATGTCCCTTCGGAGGGGTAGACTTGAGCGCGTCTGGCCGGACGCATGTCCGTGCATGCCCTGAACGCACCTGCGTGGGCTGCCGCAAGCGAGCGGCCAAACATGAGCTGTTGCGTGTCGTGGCGATCGAGGGCGTCTGTGCCCCCGATCCGCGCGGCGCACTGCCGGGGCGGGGTGCGCATCTGCACCCCGACCTGGCCTGCCTCGACCTCGCGGTACGTCGACGGGCGTTCCCCAGGGCCTTCCGGCTCCAGGGGGTGCTCGACACCGACGCTCTGCGCGCGTACGTCGGCGAGCGGGTAGGCGAGACCTCGGCGCCCTGATTTCTCAGGCGCGGCGAAGCACCACAGCAATGCGCAGTGCACGTAAGTACTCGTGCGCCGCGCGACACGTCAGGTACCTCGCGAGATGGAAGTAGGTCGAGATTGCGATGAGCACTCGATGAGTACGCGATGAGTACGCCCATGAAGTAGCGACAGTCCGGCGGACGATTACCCCGGACACGTAGACAGGAGCGAAGTGGCTAAGGTCCGGGTATACGAACTCGCCAAGGAGCTTGGCTTGGAGAGCAAGGCCGTCATGGCCAAGCTCACCGAGCTCGGTGAGTTCGTCCGTTCGGCGTCCTCGACGATCGAGGCGCCGGTCGTTCGTAAGTTGACTGACGCTTTGGGAGCGACGCCGCCTTCCGGTGGTTCCGCCGCAAAGCCTGGCCCGCGCAAGCCCGCGGCGCCCCAGCCCGCCGGTGCCGCCGGCGCGGCCGCACCCAAGCCGGGTGCCCCCACCCCCGGCCCGCGCCCCACGGCGACCCCGGGCCCCCGTCCGACTCCGGCCGTTCCCGCCGCACCTGCGGCTGCGGCCCCCGCCGCGCAGCGTCCGGCCGCGCCCACCCCGGGCCCGCGCCCGGCCGCGCGTCCCGCCGCGCCGGCTCCGGCCGCCCCGGTGGCTCCGGCGGCCGAGTTCTCCTCCCCGGCCCCGGCCGGTGAGGCTCCGGCCCGTCCGGCCACTCCGGGCCCGCGCCCGACCCCGGCGGCTTCCGGTGCCCGTCCGGGCCCGCGTCCGGCCGGTCCGCGTCCGGGCAACAACCCCTTCACTTCGGGCGGTGCCACCGGTATGGCCCGTCCCGGCGACCGCCGTTCCGGCGGTCAGGGTGAGCGTCCGCGTCCGGGTGCCGGTGCGCCCGGTGGCGAGCGTCCGCGTCCGGGTGGCGACCGTCCGCGTCCCGCCGCCGGTCCCGGTGGTGCCCCGCGTCCCGGCGGTGAGCGTCCGCGTCCGGGTGCCGGTGCGCCCGGTGGCGAGCGTCCGCGTCCGGGTGGCGACCGTCCGCGTCCCGCCGCCGGTCCCGGTGGTGCCCCGCGTCCCGGTGCTCCGGGTGCCGGTGCGCCGCGTCCCGACGGCATGCCCCGTCCGGCCGGTCCGCGTCCGGGTGCCCCGTCCCCGTCCGGCATGCCGCGCCCGAACCCGGGCATGATGCCGCAGCGTCCGGCCGGCCCCGGCCCGCGTCCGGGCCCGGGTGGCCGTGGCCCCGGTGGCCCCGGCGGCCGTCCGGGTGGTCCCGGTGGCGGCGGCGCCCGTCCGGGCTTCGCCGGCCGTCCGGCCGGTCCGGGCTCGCGTCCGGCCGGTGGCGGCTTCGGCGGTCCCCGTCCCGGTGGCGGTGCCCCCGGTGGCGGCGGTGGCTTCGGCCCGCGTCCGGGTGGCTTCGGCGGCCGTCCGGGTGGCCCGGGTGCCCGTGGTGGCACGCAGGGTGCCTTCGGCCGTGGCCCCGGTGGCCGTCCGGCCCGTGGCCGCAAGTCGAAGCGGGCGAAGCGCCAGGAGTACGAGGCCATGCAGGCCCCGTCCGTCGGCGGTGTGATGCTGCCTCGCGGCAACGGCCAGACGGTCCGTCTGTCGCGTGGTGCCTCGCTGATGGACTTCGCGGAGAAGATCAACGCCAACCCGGCCGCGCTCGTCTCGGTGATGTTCAACCTCGGTGAGATGGTCACCGCGACCCAGTCGGTCTCCGACGCGACCCTCGAGCTGCTGGCCGGCGAGATGGGCTTCGTGCTGGAGATCGTCAGCCGGGACGACGAGGACCGCGAGCTGCTGGAGTCGTTCGACATCGACTTCGGTGCCAACGAGGGCGGCGAGGCCGAGCTGGCTCCGCGTCCGCCGGTCGTGACCGTCATGGGTCACGTCGACCACGGTAAGACCCGCCTGCTGGACGCCATCCGCAAGTCCAACGTGGTGG
This sequence comes from Kitasatospora sp. HPM-01-4, assembly GCF_051374625.1. Lineage (NCBI taxonomy): Bacteria > Bacillati > Actinomycetota > Actinomycetes > Kitasatosporales > Streptomycetaceae > Kitasatospora > Kitasatospora sp. HPM-01-4. Next base: position 5,776,240 of record NZ_JBPQGP010000005.1, read on the forward strand.
CCGGCGAGGCCGGTGGCATCACCCAGCACATCGGTGCCTACCAGGTCACCACCTCGGTGAACGGCGAGGAGCGTCCGATCACCTTCCTGGACACCCCGGGTCACGAGGCGTTCTCCGCCATGCGTGCCCGTGGTGCCAAGTCCACCGACATCGCGATCCTGGTGGTCGCGGCCAACGACGGTGTCATGCCGCAGACGGTCGAGGCGCTGAACCACGCCAAGGCCGCCGGTGTGCCGATCGTGGTCGCCGTCAACAAGATCGACGTCGAGGGCGCCGACCCGACCAAGGTCCGCGGTCAGCTGACCGAGTTCGGCCTGGTGGCCGAGGAGTACGGCGGCGACACCATGTTCGTCGACATCTCCGCGCGCCAGGGTCTGCACATCGACGAGCTGCTGGAGGCCGTGGTCCTGACCGCGGACGCCTCGCTCGACCTGCGGGCCAACCCGGAGCAGGACGCGCAGGGTATCGCCATCGAGGCCCACCTGGACAAGGGCCGCGGCGCCATGGCGACCGTCCTGGTCCAGCGCGGTACCCTCCGCGTCGGTGACTCGATCGTGGTCGGCGACGCCTACGGTCGCGTCCGCGCCATGCTGGACGAGAACGGCAACAACGTCGAGGAGGCGGGTCCGTCCCGTCCGGTGCTGCTGCTCGGTCTGACCTCGGTGCCCCGCGCCGGCGACAGCTTCATCGTCGTCGAGGAGGACCGCACCGCCCGCCAGATCGCCGAGAAGCGTGCCGCCCGCGACCGCAACGCCGCCTTCGCGCAGCGTCGGGTCCGGATCTCGCTGGAGGACCTGGACAAGGCCATCGCGGCCGGCTCCATCGAGCAGCTCAACCTCATCATCAAGGGTGACGTCTCCGGTTCGGTCGAGGCCCTTGAGGACGCCCTGGTCAAGCTGGACGTGGGCGAGGAGGTCGAGCTCCGGGTGCTGCACCGCGGTGTCGGTGCCATCACCGAGTCCGACGTGGACCTGGCGATGGGCTCGGACGCCATCATCATCGGCTTCAACGTGCGTGCCGAAGGCCGTGCGCGCACCGCGGCCGAGCGCGAGGGCGTCGACGTCCGGTACTACTCGGTCATCTACCAGGCGATCGAGGAGATCGAGGCAGCGCTCAAGGGTCTGCTCAAGCCGGAGTACGAGGAGGTCCGCCTCGGCTCCGCGGAGATCCGCGAGGTGTTCCGTTCCTCCAAGTTCGGCAACATCGCCGGTGTGCTGGTCCGCGAGGGCCTGCTGCGCCGCAACGCCAAGGCCCGCCTCATCCGCGACGGCAAGGTCGTGGCGGAGAACCTCTCCATCGAGGGTCTGCGCCGCTTCAAGGACGACGCGACCGAGGTCCGCGAGGGCTTCGAGGCCGGTGTGACCCTGGGGTCGTTCAACGACATCAAGGTCGACGACATCATCGAGACCTACGAGATGCGCGAGAAGCCGCGCGCGTAAGTGCCGGTTGCCGGGGCCGGTCGGCGGGATGATTATCCCGTCGACCGGCCCCGGTCTCGCTGTGTAGGGTCCCTCGTACGCCCCTGTTCAAGGGGGTCCTACGAGGCCTTCAGGTCGGCGAGACCTGCCTTACATGTTCGTGGGAACACTCACCTTCGACCTGCTCCTCGGCGACGTCCACTCGCTCAAGGAGAAGCGTTCGATCGTGCGGCCCATCGTGGCCGAGCTGCAGCGCAAGTACAGCGTGTGCGCAGCGGAAACCGGGAACCAGAATCTGCACCGCAGGGCCGAGATCGGCCTCGCGGTGGTGTCCGGCGACGCCGGGTACGTCACCGAGATACTGGACAGCTGTGAGCGGTTGGTCGCCGGCCGCCCCGAGGTGCAGTTGCTCTCCGCGAGGAGGCGCTACCACCACGACGACGACGAGTGAGAGACCGGGGACGGTGGTGCGCGAGTCGCCACCGTCACACCGACGAGGACCGACAGCGCCCACAAGGCTGGGCGCGGGCAGGTACGTTGGGGCGTGGGCCCCACCGGGTGAAGCAGTGACCCGGGTACCGAGCCCACCGTACGAGGAGGCAACGTGACCGACACCGCAAGGGCGCGCAAGCTCGCCGACCGCATTCAGGTGGTGGTGGCCGAGACCCTGCAACGACGGATCAAGGATCCCCGCCTTGGCTACGTGACCATCACGGACGCCCGGGTCACCGGGGACCTGCGCGAGGCGACCGTCTTCTACACGGTCTACGGTGACGAGACCGAGCGCGAGGCGACGGCGGCAGCTCTGGAGAGCGCCAAGGGCGTGCTCCGCTCCGAGGTGGGCAAGCAGACCGGGGTGCGCTTCACCCCGTCGCTGACCTTCGTCGCGGACGCTCTGCCGGACACCGCCCGGACCATCGACGACCTGCTGGACAAGGCGCGGCTCTCCGACGCCGCCGTCCGCACGGCCGCCGCCGGGGCGAAGTACGCGGGGGAGGCGGACCCCTACCGGGTGCCGGCCGCCGAGCGCGACGACGAGGACGAGTAGCCATGACAGCCGAGCCGGTTCCGGCCGGCCAGGGGGCATCTTCCGCCGACCCGGCGGAGGGTGCCCTCGCGGTGCTTCCGGGGCCTCGCACTGAGTCACCGGTCGAATCCGCCGGGTCGGCCGACGATCCCGCCGGCCGACCCGGGCCGGCGGGCCCGTTCGAGGCGGAGTGGCAGCGCGTGGTCGAGGCCGTCCGGCGCGCCGGGACCATCGACCTGGTCTGCCACGTCAACCCCGACGGGGACGCGCTCGGTTCGGCGCTGGCCGCCGGGATCGCGCTGCGCCGGCTCGGCCACCGGGTACGGGTCTCCTTCGGCGACGACCCGCAGGTGATCCCCGAGTCGCTGTCCTTCCTGCCCGGACAGGAATTGATCGTCCCGGCCGCCGAGGTGCCGCGGATCCCCGAACTGGTGATCTGCCTGGACGTCGCGGCCGAGAGCCGGCTCGGACTGCTGCACGAGAAGGCCTTCGCCGCCCCCGTGCTGATCGTGCTGGACCACCACGCCTCCAACCCCGGCTTCGGCACCCACCGCCTGATCGACCCGAGCGCCCCGGCCACCGCCGTCCTGGTCGACGAACTGCTCCGGCGCCTGGGCGTACCGCTCGACCAGGAACTCGCCACCTGCCTCTACACGGGCATCGCCACCGACACCGGCTCCTTCCGGTACCGGGCCACCACCCCGGCCACCCATGAACTCGCCGGCCGGCTGCTGGCCACCGGCATCCGGCACGACCTGATCTCCCGCACCCTGTGGGACACCTCCTCCTTCGGCTACCTCAAGGTGCTCGCCGCCGCGCTCGACCGGGCCGTGTACGAGCCCGGGGCCGCGGATGGGCTGGGGCTGGTGTGGACCTGGGTGCCGTACCAGGACCTCGCGCTGTTCGGCGTGACCGTCGAGGAGATCGAGGGCCTGATCGACGTGGTGCGCCGCCCTGCCGAGGCGGAGGTCGCGCTGGTGCTCAAGCAGGACCCGGACGGCACGCTGCGGGGCTCCTGCCGGGCCAAGGGGGCGGTCGACGTCTCCGCCGTCTGCGCCCGGCTCGGCGGCGGCGGACACCTCTTCGCAGCGGGGTTCGAGGCCCGCGAGGAGGTGCCGGCGGCCATGGCCCGGTTCCGGGCCGCGCTCGCGGCGACCGTCGCGCTCCAAGACTGACCGGCGACAGGGCACGTTGCCAGTCGGTCCAAGTTTTCACCTTTCCACGGATCCGCACAGAGAAGAACTGATGAAGCGTAAGGGAACCGGCCCCGACGGCCTGGTCATTGTCGACAAGCCGGAGGGCCTCACCTCGCACGGGGTGGTGGCCAAGATGCGCTGGCTGGCCGGGACCAGGAAGGTCGGGCACGCGGGCACGCTGGACCCGATGGCCACCGGCGTCCTGGTCATCGGCGTCGAGCGGGCCACCCGGCTGCTCGGCCACCTGATGCTCACCGCCAAGACCTACGAGGCGACCATCCGGCTCGGGCAGAACACCATCACCGACGACCGCGAGGGCGAGGTCACCTCCTCCGCCGACGCCTCGGGAGTCGAGCGGGCGCGGATAGACGCCGGGATCGCCAGGCTGACCGGCGAGATCATGCAGGTGCCGTCCAAGGTCAGCGCCATCAAGATCGACGGCAAGCGGTCCTACCACCGGGTGCGGGAGGGCGAGGACTTCGAGATCCCCGCCCGGGCGACGACGGTGCACTCCTTCACGGTGCACGAGCAGCGGGCCGCGGTCGCGGAGGACGGCACCCCCGTGATCGACCTCGACGTCACCGTCGAGTGCTCCTCCGGCACCTACATCCGAGCCCTGGCCCGCGACCTCGGCGCGGACCTCGGAGTGGGCGGCCACCTCACCGCGCTGCGCCGTACCAAGGTCGGTCCCTACGGGCTCGAATCCGCGCGCACCCTGGAGCAGTTGGAGGAGAAGCTGGAGGTGCTGCCGATCGCGGAGGCCGCGTCGGCGGCCTTCCCGCGCTGGGACATCGACGCCGACCAGGCGCGGCTGCTCTCGAACGGCATGAAGCTGAAGGCCCCCGGGCTGGGCGTGGACGGCCCGATCGCCGTCTTCGACCCGGAGGGCCGTTTCCTCGCCCTGGTGGAGGAGAAGGGCGGCAGCGCCCGTCCGGTGGCCGTCTTCGTCGGGTGACGGCCGGCCGGGGCGGCGCTCCGGCGGAAGGGGCGTCCGGCACGATCGGGCGGGCACGACAGGGAGCGCGCTTCGCGGCCGACTCCGCGCTGCGGTGGAGGCGTTCGGCGAACCCGTTCCCGCGGCGTCCCGGTGGGCGTGGGGAACCGGACAACTCCGGGTGGGTTGACCGCGAAGTCCCCCGCGCCCCCGGCGGGTTGCGACTCGGCGAGGACGGGGTCGGGAGCTGCCGCGTGGTTCCGCGCGCCCTGGGGCGTGCCCGTTCGCGCCTCACCGCCACGTCCCACGTGAGCTCCTGAGGGCGCGTCTCCCGCGTGCGGCGAAGCCGTGCCTTCCGTGGTCTGGGCCCGGGTGCCGGCACGCACCGGCGGCATGCCCTCTTCCGCTGCTCGGGGGCGTCTGCCGCAGTCGGCGAAGGTCGAAAACCTCGGGGAGCGGGATCTCACTCGGACGAGTGAGCGCGAGAGGTGAAGGCTCGGCGCGAGGGGTGTGGCTGTGGTGCCCCGCCCGCGCCCGGGGGCAGGCTCCCGGCGGGCAAAGTACGGCGGCTGCGGCGGGCCACCCCGCAGAGCGGGACCTGTTCACGGCCCGGCTGGGGAAGGCGGGCTGATGGCCGCTGATCGGTGGTCCGGTACGGCTGACGGGTGGTCCCGGGGGCCGGTCGACCCGAGGCAGGCGCTGCTGCGGATCTGCGGTCCGGACGGCCGGATGCGAGGGCTCGGATTCGTCGTGGACCCCCACGGCACCGTGGTCACCGCGCACGAGACGGTGGCCGGACTGGACCGGGTGGTCCTGCACACCGAGGGCGGGCAGGCACGGGTGCTGGGCGCGGACTGCGTCGAACCGCTCGCGCGGCACGGCCTCGCGCTGGTGCGGACGGAGGCGGTCGGCGGGCTGCCGGTGCCGCCGCTGCCGATCGGCGGCCCCGGCGGGAGTGGGGATCCGGTCGAGGTGCCGTACTTCAAAGACGGCGGCACGGCGGCCTCGGCGCAGGGGAGAGTGCTCGGGACGGGCACGGCGATGTACCCCTGGCAGGACGAGTTCCACCTGATCTCCGGGGCGCTGTGGCTGGAGGCCACGGCGGCGGTTCCGGCCGGTGCGCCGGTGGTGGACGCCGGGACCGGGGCCGTGCTCGGGGTGGTCGCCCCCTCGCTGCCGCCCGGGCATGCGGGCGCGGTGGCGGCTGTGCCGCTGGTGCCCGCCGTGGGACCGGCGGGCAGGGCCGCCGCAGCGGCCGGCCTGTCCGCCTCGGGTCCGCCCGCCTCCGGTCCGGCGCCGGCCGGAGCGCTGGCCGGGGTGGTGGCGCGGAACGCGGCCACCGTTCCCGCGTACGGCCGGGCGCTCAATGCGGCCGGGGTGGTGCAACTGGCCTCCGTGCAGCTGGGATCGGCCGTCGCCGGGCCGGGGCGGATCGCCGACCTGGCCGCCGACCGGGTCGACCGGCCGGACGGACTCACCGGCGAGGAGCCGCGGGGCCCGTTCACCGTACTGGTCGGCGCCCCCGGCAGCGGGCGCACCACCGAGCTGGCCGCGCTGGCGGTCCGCCGGGCCGGCGGATGCCGCCCGCTGCCCACGCTCTGGCTGCGCGGCGCTGAACTGCGGTCCGCGGACGAGTCGTTGGCGGACGCGGTGGGCCGGATCCTGGCGCGGGCGGCCGGGCTGCTCGGGGTGGACGCACCTGACCCAGGGCGGGCCGCGCGGCTCTGCGCCGAGGCCGGGAGGCCGCTGCTCGTCCTCCTGGACGCGCCGGAGGAGGCCCACGCGGCCGTCGGCGGGCCGTGGCTGCGGGCGACCTCGCAGTGGCTGCGCGCGGAGTCGGCGGGCCTGCTCACGGCCTGCCGGCCGGAGCGGTGGGCCGAGTGGGAGGGCGCGGACGACACCGGCGGTACGGGGGCGGCGGGAGCCGTGGTGCACGGGCTCGGTCCACTGCCGAAGGAGGCCGCCGAGCGGGCCGCGCGGCGGTACGGTCTCGCGGGCCGGCCACCGGTGCCGCCCGAGGCCGTGGACGGGGTCAGACCCGTCGGGAACGAACGCCCGTTGGCGCCCTCGGAGGCGGCACACCCGCTGGCCCTGCGGATCGCCGGCGAGCTGCGGTCGGCGGGCGTGCGGTGGCACGGGGCGGCGCCCCGGCGCGGGGAACTCTTCGAGGGCTACCTCGACCTGGTCTGTCTGCGGATCGCCGGCCGGCTGGCCGGGGGAGCGGAGGTACGGCGCCCGGGGGCGCACCGCAGGGGCGGGCCCCGGCCGGGCGAGCCGGAACCGGGCCGGGTGCGGCGGCTGGCGGCGGCGGTGGCCGGGCGGGTGCACGAGGCGGCCCGGCAGATGCTCGGCTCGGGCCACGGCGGACTGCCGGCGGACGCGTTCGAGCTGCTGTTCCCCACCGCCGGTGGCTGGGCCTCGGCGGTGCTCGGCGAACGGCTCTTCGTCGCGGCGGGGGACGGCTACCGGCTGGCGTACGAGGAGCTCGCCGAGTGGCTGCAGGGGCAGCACCTGGATCTGGACGGCGCGCTGCGGCTCCTGCTGGGGGAGGACGGCGCCGACGGGCCGGACTCGCCTGAGGGTGCCACCGAGGGCGCTGCGGCGCCCTGGGGCCCGGCCGCCGGTGCCCGGGTGCCGAGGCACCGTGCCGGGCCCGTGGTGGCCGCGCTGGCCCGGATCGGCGAGATCTGGGGCGCCGAGGCGCTGGACGGCCGGCTGCACCGGCTCTGGCGGGCGCTGGAGCTCTCACCGGCCGGTAGCGAGGCCGCGTGGTGGGCCGGGCACCTGCTCGCCGCCGCCCTGCGCTCCGCCACCGACCTCGCCGTCCACCGGCCCCTGCTGCGCCGGCTCGCCGAACTCCGCGAGCACAGCGGCGCGTTCGGGCCGGCCTTCTGGGCCGCCCTGCCGCTGGCCCCCGAAGACCGGCTGGACCTGCTGCGCCGCCTGGTCAGGTCCGACGGCGCCGCCCAGGCCTTCCGGACCGCGGCGGCCGAGGCGCTGGCCGCCGACCCGCGCACGGTGATCCCGCTGCTGTGCCGGTGGTTCGAGGACGGCCACCGCCTCGCGGCCCGCCCCGGCGGCACGGTCGCCGGCCTCGCCCACGACCTGCTGTACGCCCACCGGAAGCTGGCGCTGGACGATCTCACGGAGTGCCTGGTGGAGACCGCCCACCCGCGGGCGGACGCGCTGCTGACGCTGCTCGCGGCGGACGAGCCCTCCGCGCTCTGCCGCGCCGTCGACCGCTGGAGCCACGACCCCCGCCCCGAACGGCACGTCGCCGCCGCCGTGCACGCACTGCGCACCGTGCCGCACGCCACCGGGTCCGCCCTGGAGCTGCTGAGCTTCACCGCGACCACCCTGCTGGCCAGGGAGGGCGAACCTGCCCTGCACGGTGCGGCGTTGGCGCTGCTGGTGCAGGACGGGCGGACCAGGGGGCGGTATCTGGCCGCGGCGATCGCGCGGTACCTGGCGGACGATCAGTTCGTCACCGCGCAGGTACTGGCCCCCGCGCTGGCGGAGCGGCCGGAGCCGGTACTGGCGGCGTTCCGGCAGCGGCTGGCGGCTCCGGGCGCGGCGCTGGCCGAGGGCCTGCGGGTGCTTGCCCAGGTGCCCGACCCCGCGGTGGCTCGCCAAGGGCTCGACCTGGCCGCCGAGGTGCTGCGCGAGCACCCCGAGTGGGCCGGCCGGATCGCCGACTACCTGGACCGGCTGCTCGCCGGGCCACCCGGGACCCGGGCCGGGGAGTCCCCGGCCGCTCCGGCACCCGGCGCCGTGCGAGCCGCCGTGGCCCGGCGGCCCTGCGCCGAGCCGCGGGAGATGCTGCGGGCGCTGGCGCTCGCCGCGCGGCCGGCACCGGTGCGGAGGGTCATCGCGGTACGGCTGGCGGCGCCGGGCCTGCCCGCGCGCGGGCCGCTGCTGGCCGCGCTGCTGGCGGAAGAGAGCGACGAGGGAGTGCTGACGGCGGTGCTGGAGTGCCTGGCCGAGCGGTGCGCGGAGCACAGCGCCGAGTGGGTACGGGAGCTGGTCCGCCGGATCGCGGCGCGGACGGCCCGGGCGGATGCCGCGCTGGTCCGCTGCGCCGGCCGCTCGGCGTCCTTCGCACGGCTGCTGGCCGAGTGGCCGCCCGCCGAGAACCCGCCGGCCGGCGGGCCGCTGCTGGCCAGGATGCGCGGCCTGGCGGCCGCCGGGCGCGACCCGCAGTACGCCGCAGCGGAGGCCGAACGCGGCGCCCCGCGCCCCTCGTCGCGCGCAGGGGGCCTTCCGGTGCCGAAGCCGACTCGGGCGCATGGCACGCTATAGGGGTTCAGGTTGGAACACAGGAGCGTACAGAGCGTGCGCCGGGAACGAGGAGCGGTCAGGGTGCAGCGCTGGCGTGGCCTGGAGGAGGTCCCCGGGGACTGGGGGCGCAGCGTCGTCACCATCGGATCCTTCGACGGTGTGCACCGGGGTCATCAACTGATCATCGGCCGGGCGGTCGAACGCGCCCGGGAACTGGGTGTACGGACCGTCGTGGTGACCTTCGACCCGCACCCGAGCGAGGTCGTCCGGCCGGGCAGCCACCCGCCGCTGCTGGCGCCGCAGCCGCGCCGGGCGGAGCTGATGGCCGAGCTGGGGGTGGACGCGGTGCTGGTGCTGCCGTTCACCCAGGAGTTCTCCAGGGAGTCGCCGGAGACCTTCGTACAGCAGGTACTGGTGGACGGGCTGCATGCGCGGCTGGTCATCGAGGGCCCGAACTTCCGGTTCGGGCACCGGGCGGCCGGGAACGTCGAGCTGCTCGCGGAGCTCGGCCGCAAGGCCGATTTCGAGGTCGAGGTGGTGGACCTCCAGGTGTCCGGAGCGGCGGGGGACGGAACGCCCTTCTCGTCGACCCTGGTGCGGCGACTGGTCTCGGAGGGGGACATGGCGGGCGCGGCGGAGGTGTTGGGACGGCCGCACCGGGTCGAGGGCGTGGTGGTCCGCGGTGCGCAGCGCGGACGGGAGCTCGGCTTCCCGACGGCGAACGTGGAGACGCTGCCGCACAGCGCGATCCCGGCCGACGGGGTCTACGCGGGCTGGCTGACGGTGCTCGGTGGAGAGCAAATGCCCGCCGCCATCTCGGTGGGTACCAACCCCACCTTCGACGGCACGCTGCGCACGGTGGAGGCGTACGCGATCGACCGGATCGGTCTGGACCTGTACGGCCTGCACGTGGCGGTGGAGTTCCTGGCCTACCTGCGTGGCATGGAGAAGTTCGACTCGATCGAGGCGCTGCTGGAGCGGATGGCCGACGACGTCAAGCGCGCCCGTGAACTGACCGACGCGGACTGAGAACCGGCCGCGGACAGCGGTACTGACAGCGGACCCCGCCGACCGTTTCGGTCGGCGGGGTCCGCTGTTGATGGCTCACTGCTGCGGGGGCGGCGGGTAGCCGTAGCCCGGCGGGGGCTGCTGGCCCTCCTGCGGCGGCGGGTAGCCGTAGCCGGGCTGCTCACCGGCCTGCTGGGTCCACTCCGGCGGCAGCGGTGTGCCGCCCTGCTGCGGCTGGGCGGGGTAGCCGGGCGGCGGGGCCTGGCCCGGCTGAGGTGCCCAGGGGGCGCCGGGGACGGGCTGCCCGGGGTAGCCGCCGGGCGGGGGCGGCGGGTAGCCGCCCTGCTGCGGGTACGGCTGTTGCTGCGGGTAGCCGCCGCCCTGGCCCTGCTGCGGGTACGGCTGCTGCTGCGGGGCCCAGCCGCCCTGGGCGGCCTGGGCGGCCTGCTGGGCGCGGGCGATGTCCTCGCCGACCAGGGTGGCGAGCTCGAAGTACGCGTCGCGGACCTTGGGCCGCATCATCGCCAGGTTGACCTCGGCGCCGGCCGCGAGGCTCTCGTCGAAGGGGACCACGACGACGCCCCGGCAGCGGGTCTGGAAGTGCGCGACGATGTCCTCGACCTTGATCATCTTGCTGGTCTCGCGGACCCCGGAGACCACCGTGATCGAACGCTGCACCAGGTCGGCGTAGCCGTGCGCGGAGAGCCAGTCCAGCGTGGTGGAGGCGCTGCTGGCGCCGTCCACGCTGGGGGTGGAGACGATGATCAGCTGGTCGGCCAGGTCCAGCACCCCGCGCATCGCGCTGTACAGCAGGCCGGTGCCGGAGTCGGTCAGGATGATCGGGTAGTGCTGGCCGAGCACCTGGATGACCTGGCGGTAGTCCGAGTCGTTGAAGGTGGTGGACACGGCCGGGTCGACGTCGTTCGCCAGGATCTCCAGGCCCGAGTTGAGGTCCTGCGAGGTGAACTGGCGGACGTCCATGTAGCTGCGCAGGTGCGGGATCGCCGTCACCAGGTCGCGGATGGTCGCACCGGTCTGCCGCTTGATCCGGCGCCCGAGCGTACCGGCGTCCGGGTTGGCGTCGATCGCGATCACCTTGTCCTGGCGCTCGCTGGCCAGGGTGGCCCCGAGCGAGGTGGTGGTCGTGGTCTTGCCGACGCCGCCCTTGAGGCTGATCACCGCGATCCGGTAGCAGCTCATCACCGGGGTGCGGATGATCTCCAGCCTGCGGGCCTTGTCGGCCTGCGCGGCCTTGCCGCCGAACTGGAACCGGGGCTGCTGGCGCTGCGGCTTGGGGTGGCCGCGCAGCAGGCGGTCGGAGGACAGCTCCACGGCCGCGGTGTAGCCCAGCGCGGCGCCGTGGGCCATCGGCTGCTGGCCGCCCTGCTGGTACGCCGCCGTCGGCTGAGGTGCGGCCTGCTGCGGATAGGCCTGCTGCGGGTAGCCGCCGGCCTGCGGCCAGCCGCCCTGCCGCGGGTCCACCGGAGCGGTGGTCGGTGCCTGTTGCTGTTGCTGTTGCTGCTGCGGCGGCCACGGGCCCGGGGGCTGCTGCGGGTTCTGAGGCTGCTGCGGAACCTGGGGCGGCTGGGGTGCCTGCGGCACCTGCGGCGGCTGCGGTGCCTGAGCGGTCTGCTGCACCGGCGGTGCCTGCGGCGGGAGGACGACCTCCTGCGGGTACGGAGGCTGCGCCGGCACGGGTGCCGGGACGGCCTGCGGCGCACCGTCGGCGGTGGGCCAGGGCTGCGGCGGAACCGGCTGCTCAGGGGTGGCCGGAGCCGGAGCCGGCACGGGTGCCGCCGGCGTCTGCACCGGGACGGCGGCCGCCGCGGTCTCGACGGGGGCGGGCGCGGGCGCGGGTACGGCCTGCGGCGCGGCCTCGACCGGAGCCGGAGCCGGAGCCGGAGCGGGTGCGGGCGCGGGGATCGGAGCGGGCGCGGGCGGCTGCTGCTCAGCGCCGGCGTACGGGTTGTCCGGTACGGCGGCCGGGACAGGTGCCGGCGGAACGGGGGCCGGTGCCGGCGGAACGGGGGCCGGAGCCGGCGGCACGGGCGCCGGAGCCGCCTCGGCCACCGGGGCGGGTGCCGGAGCCGGCACGCTCGGCTGGACGGGTGCGGGTGCGGGTGCGGGTGCGGGTGCGGGTGCGGGCGCCGGACCCGGGGCGGGCGCGGCCGCCTGCGGTTCCGCGCTCTGGGTGTACCAGGACGGCGGCGAGTAGTCAGGAACGTCCGACCAGTCGTCGTCGTCTTCTGCCGCGTTGTCGCCGACGTAGACGCCGTCCCGATCGCTGCTCACTTGGGCTCCCTCGTTTTCGCCGCCGCTGATTCGCGGTGCCGTCGGGCAACAAGACTAGGACGTGATTCGTGGTCACCTGAAGGCGGTGCCCGAACTCACGCCAGGGTTCACAGGCCTTCACCAGGGCATCGAAGGGCGATGACAACCGCCTTTGGAGTGAATCCCACCGGCTGTTCACCTCCTCCCCCAGGAGGCCGTCGGGCAGGTGGTCCGTCCGGGCGCCCACCACCTGCCTGACGTCGAGCCGGACTCAGTCCATCCGGCGCGGGGTGCCCAGCAGTTGGGCCTCCGCCTCGACCGGGTTGGTCATCACGAACTGACGGCGCATCCTGGTCGCCCAGAGCGTGATGTTGTCGGGCAGTGTCGGCAGCGACGCCATGTCCTGCTCGTCGAGCGTGAGGACCCGCGCGACGATCTCGGCCTCCTGCGGCGAGATCCGCTGGACCCCGACCAGGTCGGCGGAGTTGAGCACCCGGGCGGCGTTCGGACCCAGGTAGGGCAGCAGGGTGAGGGTGGTCTGCCACGGGGTGGCGGACAGCCGGCTGCGCGGCGGCCGGGCACCGAGGTCGCGGACCACCAGCACCGGCGAGGTCACCGAGGCACCCTGGGCACCGAGGCGACCGACATGGTGCACCGTCACACAGGGCTGGCCGCCGCCGGCCGCCTGGGCCAGCGGACCCCAGGCCTGCGGGCGTCCGGTCTCCACCGCGACCCGGGCGCCGGTGGCGGCCGCCCGCAGCGCGATGACCTGAGCGGTCCACATACCGCCGACCAGCACCACCTCGTACGGGTTCGGCCGGAACAGCCCCAGCACCGCGGGCTGGTGCTGCGAGTCGACGCCGATGACCACGCCGTCGTCGCCGACCGGGAAGGACAGCGCGGAGAGGTCCTCGACGGAGAGCACGTGCTTCTCGCGGCGCGGACCGCGCAGGCCGAAGCCGGGACGGATCCGAAGCGCGCCCCGGGTGCGGTCGGCATCCGGCTCGGCCGGCTGGGCGGGATAGGTCTGATAAGCCATCAGGAAGTCCCTCCCAGGGGCAGCGTGGCGAGCAGACCGGGCGCCTGCTCCTGGTCGAGCCGGGTCAGGCCGACCCCGGCACTCTGTGCGCGGGCCTCGACGAGCCGCCCGACCTGGGCGACCTCGCTCTCGCTGCGCCCGGTCACCCGGACGTGCCCGCTGATGCCGACCGAACCGCCGGTGCCCCGGCTCGCGGTGAGGCTGAAGGTGCTGGCCAGCGCGGGGGTGCCGGTGACCAGGTTGACCAGGTCGGGCGCGGCGATCCGGCCCGCGCCGCCGCCGGGGCGGCTGAGCTGTGGCCACTTGGAGATCCAATACGTGCTGTGCCAGCGGTCGTCGATCCGCCAGAACCTGCGGCTCTCCTGGGTGCGGCGGCTGGTTCCGGCGCCGCCGCCGGTGCCCTGGCGGCCCGCCACGGCGATCGGGTTGGCGCAGATCGAGATGGCCAGCGCGGCGATCAGCTCGCGCTCGTCCAGCACGGTGGCGGTGAAACCGGCGCTGTTGAGCCGCCCGGCCAGCTGGTCGGTCACCCGCTGGAGCGCCTTGCGGGCGCCCTCCTCGCCGCCGCCGCGGGCCAGTACGGCGGTGGCCGCCGCCTCCGGGTCGAGCTTGAGCGCGACCCAGGTGAGCCGCAGCCCCGGGGTGCTGAGGCCGTCCTGCAGCTGGTGGTAGGTGCGCGCGGCGAGCGACTGCTCCGGCAGGTGCGGGGCGGGCGCGGGCTGGGTGTGCTGGACCAGCTGGACCGACTCCAGGGCGATGTCGTCCACCTGGAGCGCCGAGCAGATCACGTCCAGCGGCAGCGGCAGGGTGGTCCGGGCGGGCCGCAGCGGCTGGTCCTTGGCCTGCACCAGCAGGACCGAGGTCAGGAAGGTGCCGTCGCCGACCATGCCGGTCTCGCGCCGGAGCGGCCGGCCGCCGCCGAGGTCGGCCTCGGTGGCGTGGGTGTAGGTGCGCAGCGCCGGTTCGACCTCAAGCGCCGGTGCCAGCGCCGGGTCGGTGCCCGGCGGCGGCACGTTGAGCTGGGCCTGCTTGCGGCGGGCGCTGTGCGCCATCCGTACCTGCAGGCCCTCGGGCAGGGTGCGGCCGCCCAGCGGCAGCACGGCGACGACGACCAGCAGGACGGCGGGTACCGCGAACACCCCGGCCATCGCCTTGCTGATGGTCCAGCCGACCGCGATCAGCGCGGCCGCGACCTCGATGAGGACGAGTTGCTGCAGTCGCAGCCGGGTGCCGAGCAGACCGGGGCGCGGGTGGATCTTCACCGCGATCGGGGCAGTGCTGCCCCCGGGCCGGTCCGGCGCCGACCGGCGCGTCCCCCTGCCCCCGTTCCGACGGCCGCCGTTTCCCCTGCCGTGCGATGTGCTACGTCGCTCTGGAGCGGTCTGGCTTGGCATCCCCCGAGTGAACCTCTCTGATCAGATATCACGGCCCGGTTGGCTGGTCGACAGACCGGACCCGTACCGTACTCACCGTCTGCTGCCGCATCGTAGAGGGTTTGCATCGTAGAGGGTTCGCTGCGCCCCGTGCCCGCCGGGTGGCAGACTCGCGCATGGACCAATCGTGCTGACGTACGCACAGGTGCCGGGCCGAGGCCGTCGGGCCGGTCCGGCTGTCGGTCAAACAGGGGAGACGACGAGATGGCATCACGCCGGGACGAACTCAACGCCTACACCTTCGCGCGCAAGCGCATGGTGGGCGCCTTCCTGCAGCCTGGGGGCGGCGGCAGCGACGAGGACGCCCCGCGCCCGGTGCGGGCCGTGCTGCCCAGCCTCGTGCTGGGTGCGGTCGTGGTGGCCGGCTTCGGTATGTGGGGTGTCATCAAGCCCACCGCGCCCAAGGGTTGGGACGACGGCAAGAACATCATCCAGGGCAAGGACTCCACCACCCGCTACGTGGTGCTGGTCGACCCCAAGACCAACGAGAAGTACCTGCACCAGGTCCTGAACATGGCCTCGGCCAGGCTGGTGCTGCCGGCCGGGGCCAAGGTCGTGCCGGTGGTGGACTCGGCGCTGGACGCGTACAAGAACCACGGCGCGACCATCGGCATCCCCTACGCCCCGGACCGGCTGCCCACGGCGGACGACGCGGCCCAGGCGAAGATCTGGTCGGTCTGCGACCGGCCGGGCGCGGGCGGGCAGCAGGCGACCATCAACCAGTCGGTGTTCATCGCGGCCGACGGCGAGAAGAAGATGCTGGAGCGGCCCGACCTGGTGCTGGGCAGCGGTCAGTGGCTGTTCGTGCAGGGCCCGCAGGACGGTGCGCAGGACGTCACCAGCAAGGACCTGCCGGCCACCGAGTTCCTGGTCGATCCGGCGGGCATGAAGCACGCGCTCGGTGACGACAGCACCGATCCGATCGACCGCCACGGGATGGAGGCGGCGCTGTTCGGCAGTGACGCCACGCCGGAGCAGGTCTCCAAGGAGTGGCTGGCCACCCTGGGGGACGGGGCGCCCATCAAGTTCCCCACCATGCCCGGTTCCAACACCATCGGTGCGCGTTCCTCGGTGGCCATCACGCAGCCGAGCGAGCGGAAGGTCGGGCGGCTGCTGTCGTACCAGGACAAGACCTACTACGTGGTGGGCGCGCAGAAGCTCTACCAGATCTCCGCATTCCAGGCCGAACTGATGCGCAACAGCCGGGCGTTGAAGGACGCCTACCCCTCGGGCACGACGCCGAAGTTCGCCGAGCTCTCGCCGAACGACTACGCGAGCCTCAAGGACAGCGTCGAAACCAGCATGATGGACAACGACCCCAAGGACATGCCGAAGGAGAAGCCCGCGGAGCACGCGGTCAACAACGGCAAGGGGGCGCGTACGGTGCTCTGCAGCACCTTCGAGGGCTGGGGCGCCGACAAGAACATCAAGCGCTCGGTCTGGGCCTTCACCGACTACCCGGCGCAGGTCAGCAACGGCTCCGCCACCGCGCACGTCTCGCCGGGCCACGGCCTGCTGTTCCGCGCGGTGGACGGCACGGGCGGAGTGGACAGTTCGGGCAGCAACTTCCTGATCACCGAGACCGGTCTGCGCTACTCGGTGCCGGCCAACAACGACGGCCCCAGTGGCCAGGGGGCGCCCTCCCCGAGCCCGTCCGCCGATCCGCAGAGCGGTGCCGCGCAGCAGGGCAACGAGGCGCAGGCCCGGCTCGGCTACGACAAGGTGCAGCCGAGCCTGGTCCCGCGCGCGTGGTCCGACCTGGTCCCGGCCGGCCCGGTGCTCAACACCAGTGCCGCGCTCCAGGCGCAGAACGCCTGATACCGCTCTATGACACGGCGTCAGTTGAACGGCTGGCGCAGTGTCATAGTCCAGTAACCGCCGTACTCCCGGTGTTGGGTGACTTGCGGATGGCGACTACAGTACTTCAGGACATCACACCGTGATGTTTGACGGATGGTCCGCGCCAGGACCATCAATCAGGATGTCTGTCTCATGGGGGACGGTGGACCATGTCTGGTCAGTTCACGACGACCGCTGAAGAAATGAGTGCTTTCGCCAACCGCATCGGTGAGGTGAACAGCCAGATCCACGGGGAGATCCAGCGGCTCAACCAGCTCGTCGACGAGATCAAGGCCGGTTGGCAGGGCCAGGCGGCTCAGGCCTACCAGCAGCTGCAGACGCGTTTCAACGAGGACGCGGACCGGCTGAACAAGGTGCTGGACGAGATCAAGCAGGCGATCGAGGCCACCACCAAGGCCTACTCGCAGACCGAGCAGGAGCAGCAGTCGTCGATGAAGGGCTCGTTCTGAGCCACGGCGCCGTAGTGCCCGTAACTCATCGGCCACTGTGACGGCCGCCGCGATTCCATCCAGAAGGAGACACCGTGTCCGATTCGCACATTCTCGTCAATTTCTCCACCATCCAGAACGCCAGCCAGGAGGTCCGCCAGACCGCCGCTCGCATCCAGAGCCAGCTGGACGAGCTGAAGGCCGGCGTGACCCGGATCGCCAGCAGCTGGCAGGGTTCGGCGCAGGAGGGCTACCAGGCCCGCCAGCGTGAGTGGGACACCCGCGCCGCCGACCTGCAGCAGGCGCTGGGCCAGATCGCCACCTCGCTGGACAACGCCGCGCAGAGCTACCAGGCGACCGAGTCGCGCAACGCGTCGATCTGGGGCTCCTGACCTCGGGCCCCGCTTCCGGGGCACGAAAGTGGTGCACATGGGGCGGGCGTCCGGACGGGCGCCCGCCCCGGGCCTGTTTCAGGCCCTGGCGCGCGGGCGCCCGCGCGCACGACATCGGGTGGATCAGAGGGGAAGACAGGTGTCGTTGGGTACCTACCGCAGGGCTGCCGCGGGACTGGTCGCGCTGGGGGTGATCGGCACCATGGCGAGCGCGCCCGCGTACGCGGACACCTCGGTGCCTTCGGGCGATGCCTCGGGCACGCACTGGTCGCCGCTGGGGATAGCCGCGGCGGCGGACTGCAACTTCCCTGCCGCGGACGTGCAGGGCGTGCCGTGGGCGCTGCAGCGGGTGCTGCTCGACCAGCTCTGGAACGGCGGCAAGGAGCGGGGCATCAAGCCCGACGGCAAGACCAGGGTCACGGTCGCGGTGATCGACACCGGGGTCGACGACAGCAACCCGCAGCTGAACGGCCAGGTGGTGGCCGGCACGTCGTTCCTGAAGGACAAGGACGGCAAGCCGGTCGAGGGCACGAGCACGGACGACACGGTCGGCCATGGCACCAAGGTGGCGGGGATCATCGCGGCCAAGCCGTACCCGCAGAAGACGGGGTTCGTCGGGCTGGCCCCGGACGCCAGGATCTACGCGATCCGGCAGAACGACAGCCAGGGCAGCGGTGACGTCGACACGCTGATCAAGGCGATCAACGAGGCGGTCGACCACAACGTCGACGTCATCAACATCTCGCAGGACGTCCGGGCGACCGACGACAGCGGCGGCTTCCCCCAGAAGGACGACCTCGAGAAGGCCCTGAAGAGGGCCGAGGCCGACCAAATCGTCGTGGTCGCGTCCTCCGGCAACGACGGACGCGAAGGCCCCACCTACCCGGCCGCCTTCCCGACCGTGCTGTCGGTCGGCGCCTCGGACCGCAACAACGAGCGGGCCCAGTTCTCCCAGTACGGGGACTTCGTGAAGGTCGCGGCGCCGGGTGTGGAGATGCTCTCGACCGTCCCCAAGGGCGGCCAGTGCGTGGACAACGGCACCAGCTTCTCCTCCCCGTACGTGGCGGGTGTGGCCGCGCTGCTGAAGGCGAGGTACCCGGGCTGGACGGCCGCGCAGATCCGGGCCCGGATCGAGCAGACCGCGCAGCGCACCGAGGCCGGAAACAACCGGTTCATCGGCTGGGGTGTGGTCGATCCGGTGAAGGCCGTCCGCAGTGACGCCCCGCCCGAGAACGAGCCGGTTCCGGACAAGCCGGTACAGCTGGACACCACGAAGATCGTCGCGCAGCCGCTCGGTCTGGGGGAGACCCAGGCCCAGCGGGACAGCCGGACCGGTACCTATGCGGTGGGCGTGGGCGCGCTGCTGGTGGCGGGTCTGGCGGGCGGCTCGATCGTGGTCCGGGACCACCGCCGGCGCCGCGCCGAGGGCTGAGCACAGAGCGGCCGCGGGCCCGGCTCCCCTGGTGGGAGCCGGGCCCGCGGCCGCTTCGGCGTTCAGACCCGCTCGTCCTCGGGCAGGGTGATCACCCAGTGGGTGTCCTGGCGGGGGCGGAGGTAGAGGGCCCAGTACAGCGAGGCGGCGACGGTGACACCGCCGGTCCACAGCAGCGACGCGACGTCCAGCTGGGTCAGCACGTAGCCGAGGACCACGATCAGCAGGGCGGGCAGCACCGGCCACAGCGGCTGGCGCCAGGCCGGGGCGTTCTTGTGCTGCCCGCGGCGGGAGAACAGGGCGGCGACGGCGACCAGCAGGTAGAGCGCGGCGACCGCGACTCCGGTGATGTTGGTCAGCATGGTGTTCGGCACGAAGCAGAGCACCGCGCCGGGGACGCCGACGGCCAGCGTGGAGACCCACGGGGCGCTGAACCGGTTCAGGGTGCCGAAGGCCTTGTTGACGGGCTCGGGCCAGGCCCGGTCGCGGCCGGAGGCGTAGAGCACCCGGGAGTTCTGGATGACCATCACGATGCCGGCGTTGATGATGGCCAGCGCGATGCAGAGGCTGATGAAGGTGCCGACCGCGGAGTTGCTCCAGCCGACCACCATGGCGGAGATGTCCCCGCCGGTCAGCGTGGCCAGGTCGGGGGCGCCCATGGTGATGGCGGTGACCGGGACCAGGATCACCACGACCGAGAGCGCGAGCGTCCACAGCACGGTGCGGGCGACGTTGCGGCGCGGGTTCTCCAGCTCCTCGGAGAGGTAGATCGCGGTGCTGAAGCCCTGGGTGACGAAGAGGGCGGTGCCCATCGCGGCCAGTACGGCGGCCATGCCGACCGGGCTGGTGGCGCCGCCGGCGTCGGCGGACAGGCCGTGCAGCAGGCTGTCCGCGCCGCGCTCGGTGTGCGCGAAGCCCAGGAAGGAGACCACGGCGGCGGCGATCACTTCGAGGACCAGGAAGATGCCGGTGATCCAGGCGTTGGCCCGCAGGTCCAGCAGGCCGGCGACGGTGGCGGCCAGCATCACGCCGGCCCCGGCCACCGCCGGATCGATGTGCACGATCGGGGCGAGGTAGTCGGCCGTGCCGAGGGCGATGACCGACGGCACGATCATCACCACGATCAGGGACTGGATGAACACCAGCCACCCGGTGAACCGGCCCGCCAGGGTGCCGACCATCGCGTACTCGCCGCCGGCGCTCGGGACCAGGGTGCCGAGCTCGGAGTAGCAGAACGCCACCGCCACACAGAGGACCGCGCCGATCCCGATGGTCAGCGCTGTCGCGGTGCCGAGGCTGTTGAAGAGGCTGGGCACGATCACGAACAGCGAGGAGGCCGGGGTCACGCAGGAGAGCGTGAGCAGTGTCCCGCCCACGACGCCGAGCGAACGGCTGAGCTTCCGCGGCGCCCCGTCGAGGCTCTCGGTCTCCGTAGTGGGGGCTACGGCGAGTGACGGGCGAAGCGTGTCGGTCATGGGCGTTCCGATCGGCTTGTGAGGTCGTGGGAGGGGAGCGCTATCGCCTCCGGTGGCTGGTGTCGGTCCTGGTCGCTCCCGAGAGGCCCATGGAACAGCGCCGTAAAGATCGCGTCAACGGTCGAACTGCTTCGAAATCCGCAGGTCAAAGCGGACTGAACAGGAGATCCGATGGTTGCTCAGGGTGATCACCGAGCATGTCCTATTTGTTACCTTCGCCACTCTGTATGTGAATCGAAGGTAAACAAAGATTGCTGTCCATGAATCCAAGGTCGTCTATCGGGCGGACCTGTACTGGCCCAGGCGCCCCTCCCGGGCCCACTGCCCCGCCCGAGGGCAACGAGAACCGCAGCAAAGTCATGCGAGAAACTCGATAACGTTTCGGCACCCGATACGGCAGAGGCCGGATCCGTAACCGGATCCGGCCTCTGCGTGTCACTCGGTGTTACGGCACCGCCCGGTGCTACGGGGTGGGCAGCCAGCCGACCTGGACCGTCTGGCCCGCGGTCATCCGGCGGGTCACGTACACGCCGCGGCCCGGCGGCAGCTGCTGCGGCTTGGCCGTGCCGAGCAGCGCGCCCTCGTTCTTGTCACCGGAGAGCAGCAGACCCTGGCCGCCCAGCTCGCGCATCCGCTGCATGACCGGCTCGAAGAGCGAGCGGCCGGCACCACCGGCACTGCGCGCGATGATGATGCGCAGACCGATGTCGCGGGCGAACGGCAGGAACTCGGCCAGCGGCGCCATCGGGTTGCCCGACTGGGTGGCGACCAGCTCGTAGTCGTCGACGATCACGAACATGTCCTTGCCGCTGTACCAGCTGCGGTTGCGCAGCTGCTCCGGCGTGACGTCCGGTCCGGGCAGACGGCGGGCGCAGGCGCCGCGGAGCATGTCCACGATCGCGGTCATGGCGGGCGCGGCCGCCGCGTACTCGACCAGGTACTCCGGCGGCACCACGCCCAGCAGCGAGCGGCGGAAGTCGCCGATCACGATGCCGGCCTGGTCCGGGGTGTAGCGCTCGGTGATCTGCTTGATCAGCATGCGCAGCACCGCGGACTTGCCGGACTCGCTCTCACCGAAGACCACGAACAGCGGGTCGGTCTCGAAGTTGAGGAAGACCGGCGCGAGTTCGGTCTCGTCCACACCGATGGCGACACCCAGTTCGGGGTGCTCGAAGCCCTTGGGCAGCGAGTTCCCGTCCAGGACGGAGGGCAGCATGCGCACCTGCGGGGCGCGCGGCCCGGTCCAGGCGGAGGAGACCGCCTCGACCAGGCCCGCCAGGCCGTCGCCGAGGTCGTCGATGGTGGACTTGCCGTCCAGGCGCGGCAGACCGGTGAGGAAGTGCAGCTTCTCCGGGGAGAGGCCGCGGCCGGGTGCGTTCGCCGGGACGTTCACCGCGACCTTGCGGTCGATCTCGGACTCCATCGGGTCACCGAGCTTCAGCTCGGTGCGGTTCTGCAGCAGGTCCTTGAGCGCGGGGCGGACCTCGGCGTACCGGGCGGCGGTCACGATGACGTGGACGCCGTAACCGAGACCGCGCTGGGCGATGTCGGAGATGACCGGCTCCAGCGCCTCGAACTCCTGCTTGAAGGTCAGCCAGCCGTCGATGATCAGGAAGACGTCGCCGTGCAGCTCGTTCGGCAGCTGGCCGCTCGCCCGCCGGCTCCGGAAAGTGCCGACGGTGTCGATCCCCGCGGTGCGGAACAGGTCCTCGCGGTGGTTCAGGACACCGTGCACCTCGCTGACCATGCGGCGCACCTTGTCGACGTCCAGACGCCCGGCGACGCCACCGACGTGTGGCAGGCCCTCCAGACCCTGGAAACCGCCACCGCCGAAGTCCAGCAGGTAGAACTGGGCCTCCATCGGGGTGTGGGTGACGGAGAAGCCCGCCACCAGGGTCCGCACCATGGTCGACTTGCCCGAGCGCGGACCACCGACGATCAGACCGTGACCGGCCGCACCCGAGTAGTCCTGCTCCATCACGTCGCGGCGCTGGTCGCGCGGCTTGTCGACGATGCCGACCGGCACCTTCAGGGTGCCCACCTTGCCGAAGTCCGAAGTGGTGAGCCCGCGTTCGGGGGTGACCTGGAGCGGCAGCACCAGCCCGTCGATGCTGGGGGCGTCCTCCAGCGGCGGCAGCCACACCTGGTGGGCGGGCGGACCCTGGCCGATCATCCGCTGGACGAAGACGTCCAGCATGGTGTCGAGCAGGGAGTCGTCGATCTCCTCGGTCTCCTCGTAGACCTCCTCGACCACCGGCTCGATGATCGGCACCTCGGCGGCGGTGAACAGCACCGGCTGGGCGGTGATCACCTGGCCGCTGCTGGTGCGCTGCTGGCCCGGCGGACGGTAGGGGCCCGAGACGTACGCGGCGCGGAAGCGCTCCATCACGTCGGAGCCGAACTTCAGGTAGCCGACACCGGGGATGGGCGGCAGGTGGTAGGCGTCCGGCACACCGATCGCGGCCCGCGACTCGGCGGCCGAGAAGGTGCGCAGACCCAGGCGGTAGGAGAGGAAGGTGTCCAGGCCGCGGAGCTTGCCCTCCTCGAGTCGCTGCGAGGCGAGCAGCATGTGCATACCCAGCGAGCGGCCGATACGGCCGATCTGGATGAACAGGTCGATGAAGTCCGGCTTGGCGGTGAGGAGTTCGGAGAACTCATCGATGATCATCAGCAGCGAGGGCAGCGGGTCCAGGGCCGCACCGGCGGCACGGGCCCGCTCGTACTCGTTGATGTTGGCGTAGTTGCCCGCCGCGCGCAGCAGCTCCTGGCGGCGGTTCATCTCGCCCTCGATCGCGTCGCGCATGCGGTCGATCAGGGTGGCTTCGCCCTCGAGGTTGGTGATCACTGCCGCGGTGTGCGGCATCTCCGCCATACCGGCGAAGGTGGCACCACCCTTGAAGTCGGCGAGGACCAGGTTGAGGACCTCCGAGGAGTGGGTCACCGCGAGCGCCAGCACGATGGTGCGGAGCACCTCGGACTTACCGGAACCGGTGGCGCCGACGCACATGCCGTGCGGGCCCATGCCCTGCAGCGACGCTTCCTTGATGTCCAGCCAGACGTACTCGCCGTTGGTGCCGACACCCAGCGGGACCTTGAGCTTCTCGGCCATCGGGCGCGGACGCCAGTGCCGGGCCGGGTCGAAGGAGCCCGGGTCACCGGTGCTCATCATCTCGGTGAAGTCCATGCTGACCAGCGACGGGTCGCCGTCGTCCCCGCCGGCCGAGACCCGGAACGGCGCCAGCTGGCGGGCCAGCGCCTCGGACTGCCAGGAGGACAGGGTGTCCGGCTTGCCGGAGTAGGTGGCCCCGGAGGCGGACTCCAGCAGCAGCTCGTCCTTGGTCAGCGAGATGACCAAGTGCCCGTTGGGCTCGTCCAGTTCACCCGGGACGACCTCGATCACGGTGACGCCCTGCACGCCCTCGGCGCCGGCCAGGACCGAGTCGTGCGGCACCGCGGCGCCGTCCATGACGACCACGATGTGCGGCTGGTCGGGCGACGGAACCGTCTCACGGGAGAAGCCCTTGCGACCCGCCAGCTCGTTCTCCAGCAGGTACTCCAGCTCGCCCAGCCCGGTCGCGATCAGCCGGCGCGAGCCCGCGCCGTCGCTGTCCTTGCGGTGCTGGGTGTGCGGCAGCCACTTCGCCCACTCCCACTCGTCCACCGCGCCCGGCGCGGCGGCGACCGCGATCATCAGGTCGTCGGGCGAGTGCAGGGTGGTCAACTGGGCGATCATCGCCCGGACGTTGCCGTACACGGTGTCCGGGTCGCCGCAGACGGTGATGTGGTAGAAGGCGCGCAGCGAGACCGCCAGCGGCAGCTCCTGCAGAGTGCCGTGCGCGGTGAGGAAGTTCTTCATCGCCGCGGCGGCCAGCGGCTCCAGCTCGTCCAGCGGCGCGGTCTGCGGAGCCACCAACGGCGTGGACAGCTGCTGCGGGCCGCGGCCGAGCCTGATCTGCGCGAAGTCCGCGTCGCCGGGCCTGCGCTCCCACAGCCGGCGGCCCTCCGCCACGATCGACCACAGCTGGTCGGGCTCGGGGTGCAGGAACAGCTGGGCGCCGCGCTGGCGCTCGGCGGTACGACGCACCTGGCGGCGCATCTGCTGCAGGTACTTCAGGTAGTCGCGGCGCTCGTCCGCGGTGCCCGCGTTGCCGCCCTTGCGCGCCTTGACGATCTGGGCCACCGCCATACCCGCGGTGGAGGCGATCATCAGGACGCCCATCATCTTCATCGGGCCCTGGGCACCGGGAGAGAAGAGGAAGGCCGCCGACCCGCCCATACCGAGCAGCGGCAGCAGGGACATCAGCCAGTCCTCGCCGCCCGCCCTGGGTAGCTCCGGCGGAGGCACCAGCTCCACCGGTTCGTCCGGCACCGCGGGCGGATACGCCCGCGCCGGACGCTTGACGGTAACCACACTCATGCGACCTCCTCGCTTCGCGCGTCGGCCGCTTCGCGCAACTCGCACCGCCCAACGGGGCGCTCGTTTCGCTCGCTCACTGGCATCAGCCCTCACGCACTGGATACGTACGGGTGAGGGCGCCCCGTATTGCGATGACGCCGCCCCCGCTCCGCCGACCGCAAGCGTCACCGGGGTCGCGCGTATCCGCCCCCGTACGCCTTGCGCAGGGGCCGATCCTACTGGTCTGCTCGGGCTGTGGGGCTACAGGGGCAAGCCATCCTCGGCTGTGAGGAAAAGGGGTGACCGGACGTCACGCTTCTTTCACAGCTCCGGCAGGCAGGGCCGGTGAGCCTGGACGCCCCGCTGGCGGTAGGGTAACGCCGCGCCAAGTCTCATCCGGGCCGCGCGAGTTCCGGTCCCGGCGGATCGGGGCGAGTCGACGAACGGCCAGTCAACAAGGGGGAGAGCGCCGGTGAGCGCTAATGCAACGACCGGATTCTGCCGGGTCACCGTGGTGGCGCCGGACAGCCGGATCGACGTCGCACTGCCGGAGGACGTCCCGCTCGCGGACATCTACCCCGAAGTGCTGAGGCTCTCCGGCCAGACCCAGGCGGACGGCGCACCGACCGGGTTCCACCTGGTCCGCCGCGACGGCACGGTCCTGGACAGCGGCCTGCCGCTGGCCGCCCAGCAGGTCCGCGACGGCGACCTGCTGAGCCTGCGCCCGTTCGCCGAGTCGCTGCCGCCGGCCGTCTACGACGACGTGGCCGACGCCATCGCCAGCGCCGTCGAGGCCGACCGCCGCTTCTGGAGCCCCGAGCTGATGCGGGCCTTCGGCCTGATCGGCTCGACCGTGCTGCTGGTGCTGCTCGGCTTCGCGCTCTGGTTCTCCGACCTGCGCCACGACATGCACAGCCTGCCGGGCATCCTCTCCGGCGTGACCGCGGTCGTCCTGGTCGCCTTCGCCGGGATCCGCGCCCGGGTCTACGACGACCACGACGCCGGGCTCGCGCTCGGCCTCGGCGCGCTCCCGCACACGCTGATCGCGGGCAGCGGCATCATCGCGGTCGCCCACGCCGGTGACGGTCCGGGCCGGCTCCAGTTCCTGGTCGGCTGCGTCGCGGTCCTGGTGGTCTCGGTGCTGCTGGTCGGCCTGCTGCCGGAGAAGGACTCGGTCTTCGTCGCCTCCGCCTTCCTGGCCGCCGCGGGCACCCTGGCGACCTTCGCGGGCGTGCTGCTCTCCGGTACCCCGGCCACCCACATCGCCGCCGTCACCGGTGTCGCCGCCATCGCCGCGATCGGCGTGCTGCCCGCGCTGTCCGCCCGCTTCGCCCGGCTGCCCGTCGGTTTCAGCGCCCCCGGCCAGGCCCGCACCCGGGGCCGCAACTTCAGCGAGGACGCCGACCGCGCCGAGACCGTCCAGTACGAGAAGATCGCCCACCAGGCCCGCCGCGGCCACGAGGTGCTGGTCGGCCTGGTCGGCGGCTGCGCCGCGGTGACCGTCGGCTCCTGCGCCGTGCTCGGCTTCAGCGACACCATGTACGGCGAGCTGCTGGCGCTGGCGCTCGGCGTCACCACCATGATGCGGGCCCGGCTGTTCCGCTACACCGCGCAGGTCTTCGCCCTCACCATCGCCGGCCTGGCCGGTCTGGGCCTGCTGATCCTGGGCCTGTCGCTGCACACCCCCGAGTTCATCGTGCGGGCCGCCGGCTCCACCACCCAGACCGATCTGCGCACCATCTGGCTGGGCGCCTCGGTCGCCTTCGGCGCCGCCGTGCTCACGGCCATCGCGCTGGTCGTCCCGCGCCTGGGCGTCTCCCCCTTCTGGGGCCGGGTGCTGGACATGGTGGACGGCCTGATGCTGGTCTCGCTGGTCCCGCTGGCCCTCGCCGTGCTGGACATCTACGGCCTGGTCCGCGGCGCCACCAGCTGACCCGTAGGCCGGGGTGACAGAGCGCCCGCCGTCGCCCCGCTGCAGGGGCGGCCGGCGGGCGCTGGTACGCTTGGCCAGTCCGAGTTCTGTCAGATCCTGTGCTTTCTACCAGGGTCACTCGGCCAAACCCTTGAAGGAGATGCCGTGGCACTCGCCGCCGACGTCAAGAAGCAGATCATCGCCGAGTTCGGCCAGAAGGAGGGCGACACCGGTTCCCCCGAGGTCCAGGTGGCCATGCTCTCCCGTCGCATCTCGGACCTGACCGAGCACCTGAAGTTCCACAAGCACGACCACCACTCCCGCCGTGGTCTGCTGATCCTGGTCGGCCAGCGTCGCCGCCTGCTGCAGTACCTGGCCAAGAAGGACATCGAGCGTTTCCGTACGCTCGTCGACCGTCTGGGCATCCGCCGCGGTGCCGCCGGCGGCGCCCGCTAAGTCCGCCGTGCAGGGGCGGCTCCCCCTCCCGGGGAGCCGCCCCTCGCTGCATCCCCGCGCGGCGCCGCCGCTCTTCGCAGCGGTGGCGGACACCGGGGGAAATCCCTGCGACGAGTCCTTTCCACACGCGTGGTAAAGGCGGGCTCTGTAGGGTGTGAATTTGTAAGGTGAAGGGCATGCCCGGTCATGGTGTCGTGAAGACGCCGCGCGAACCGAGGCAGCGCGACATCACCGAGCGGGCCGCTGGCTTCAAACGGAAGCCGCCCGCGTCCCAGGGAGCGTCCACACGCGACCGCCGACCAGCAGGCCGAGAGGCGCCGGTCCTCGGTAGTGGCCGCCGGGGAGAGCCAGGCCGTCCAGGCGACGGCGCCGGCGACCCGGAGGCTTCGATCGAAGACCGGCCCAGATGCCCGGGCCACCGGTAGGCAAAGCGCAGGGGCGCTCCTCGGGAGACGTACGAAAGAGGAGATCTTCCAGGTGGAAGAGAACGTGTTCTACGCCGAGGCCGTCATCGACAACGGCAGCTTCGGCACCCGTACCATCCGCTTCGAGACCGGCCGTCTGGCCCGTCAGGCCGCCGGCTCCGCCGTCGCCTACCTGGACGACGACACCATGGTGCTCTCGGCCACCAGCGCGTCCAAGCAGCCGAAGGAGCACTTCGACTTCTTCCCGCTGACCGTGGACGTCGAGGAGCGGATGTACGCCGCGGGCCGGATCCCCGGCTCGTTCTTCCGTCGTGAGGGCCGGCCCTCCGAGGACGCGATCCTGACCTGCCGCCTGATCGACCGCCCGCTGCGCCCGTCCTTCGTCAAGGGCCTGCGCAACGAGGTCCAGGTCGTCTGCACCGTCATGGCGCTGAACCCGGACCACCTGTACGACGTGGTGGCCATCAACGCCGCCTCCGCCTCCACCCAGCTGGCCGGTCTGCCGTTCTCCGGCCCGATCGGTGGCGTCCGGGTCGCCCTGATCAAGGGCCAGTGGGTCGCCTTCCCGACCCACAGCGAGCTGGAGCAGGCCGTCTTCGACATGGTCGTGGCCGGCCGCGTCCTGCCGGACGGCGACGTCGCGATCATGATGGTCGAGGCCGAGGCCACCGACAAGACCATCAAGCTGGTCGCCGACGGCGCCGAGGCCCCGACCGAGGAGATCGTCGCCGCCGGTCTGGAGGCCGCCAAGCCGTTCATCAAGGTGCTGTGCGCCGCGCAGTCCCAGCTGGCCGCCCAGGCCGCCAAGCCGACCGGTGAGTTCCCGGTCTTCCTGGACTACCAGGACGACGTGCTCGCCGCGCTGACCGCCGCCGTCAAGGACGAGCTCGCCCAGGCGCTCACCATCGCCGGCAAGCAGGAGCGCAACAACGAGCTGGACCGCATCAAGGCGATCGCCGCCGACAAGCTGCTCCCGGAGTTCGAGGGCCGCGAGAAGGAGATCAGCGCCGCCTACAACGCGCTGACCAAGAAGATCGTCCGCGAGCGCGTCATCAAGGACAAGGTCCGCATCGACGGCCGCGGTGTCACCGACATCCGCACCCTGGCCGCCGAGGTCGAGGCCATCCCGCGCGTCCACGGCTCGGCCCTGTTCGAGCGCGGCGAGACCCAGATCCTGGGTGTCACCACCCTGAACATGCTGCGCATGGAGCAGCAGCTCGACACGCTCTCCCCGGAGACGCGCCGTCGCTACATGCACAACTACAACTTCCCGCCGTACTCGGTCGGTGAGACCGGCCGCGTGGGCTCGCCCAAGCGCCGCGAGATCGGCCACGGCGCCCTGGCCGAGCGCGCGCTCCTCCCGGTGCTGCCGTCCCGCGAGGAGTTCCCGTACGCCATCCGCCAGGTCTCCGAGGCGCTCGGCTCCAACGGCTCCACCTCGATGGGCTCGGTCTGCGCCTCCACCATGTCGCTGCTGAACGCCGGTGTGCCGCTGAAGGCCGCCGTCGCCGGTATCGCCATGGGCCTGATCTCGCAGGAGATCGACGGTGAGACGCACTACGTCACCCTGACCGACATCCTGGGCGCCGAGGACGCGTACGGCGACATGGACTTCAAGGTCGCCGGTACCCGCAACTTCATCACCGCCCTGCAGCTGGACACCAAGCTGAACGGCATCCCGGCGTCGGTGCTCGCCGCCGCGCTGAAGCAGGCCAAGGACGCCCGCCTGCACATCCTCGACGTGATGAACGAGGCGATCGACACTCCGGACGAGATGTCGCCGAACGCCCCGCGCATCATCACCATCAAGATCCCGGTGGACAAGATCGGTGAGGTCATCGGCCCCAAGGGCAAGATGATCAACCAGATCCAGGAGGACACCGGCGCCGAGATCACGATCGAGGACGACGGCACCATCTACATCGGTGCCGCCGACGGCCCGGCCGCCGAGGCCGCCCGCACCACGATCAACCAGATCGCCAACCCGACCATGCCGGAGGTCGGCGAGCGCTACCTGGGCACCGTGGTCAAGACCACGACCTTCGGTGCGTTCGTCTCGCTGATGCCGGGCAAGGACGGTCTGCTGCACATCTCGCAGATCCGCAAGCTGGCCGGCGGCAAGCGCGTGGAGAACGTCGAGGACGTGCTCGCGGTCGGCACCAAGGTGCAGGTCGAGATCGCCGAGATCGACCCGCGCGGCAAGCTCTCGCTGATCCCGGTCGTCGAGGGTGAGGAGGGCGGCGAGGCCGCCACCGCGTCCGAGTGACTGCTCACGGCTAGCTGAACCCCCGCGGCCCGCACGCCAGCTGAGCGTGCGGGCCGCACCCTGTTGTTCCCATTCATGGAGGTACCCGCGTTGGCTCAGGCCTCGGCGGCAACGCAGCGACCCGGCACCACCCGCACCCTGCTCAAGGGCGTCGACGGCGCCGGCACGGTGCGCCGCACCGTCCTTCCCGGCGGCCTGCGGGTCGTCACCGAGACCCTGCCGACGGTCCGCTCGGCGACCTTCGGGATCTGGGTCGGCGTCGGCTCCCGGGACGAGACCCCGGTCCTGGGCGGTGCCACCCACTACCTGGAGCACCTGCTCTTCAAGGGCACCGCGCGGCGCAGTGCGCTGGACATCTCGGCCGCCCTGGACGCGGTCGGCGGCGAGATGAACGCCTTCACCGCCAAGGAGAACACCTGCTACTACGCGCGGGTGCTCGACACCGACCTGCCGCTGGCCATCGACGTGGTCTGCGACATGGTCACCGGCTCGCTGATCCGCGAGGAGGACGTGGAGGCCGAACGCGGCGTCATCCTCGAGGAGATGGCGATGGCCGAGGACGACCCGGGCGACGTGGTGCACGACCTGTTCGCCAAGGTCATCTACGGCTCCTCGCCGCTCGGCCGTCCGATCCTGGGCACCCAGGAGACCGTGACCAACCTCAGCCGGGACCAGATCGCCGGGTTCTACCACCGCCGCTACAAGCCCGAGCAGCTGGTCGTCGCGGCGGCCGGCAACCTCGACCACCGGAAGGTGGTCCGGCTGGTCCAGCGCGCCTTCGCCCCGGTGCTGGCCGGGTCCACCGGCCACCCCGCCGAGCTGCCCCGCGCCGTCAAGGCGCTGCGCACCGCCGGGAAGATCCAGGTGCTCAACCGTCCGACCGAGCAGGCCCACCTGGTCCTCGGCCTGCCCGGCATACCGCGCCACGACGAGCGCCGCTGGGCACTGGGCGTGCTCAACGCCGCCCTCGGCGGCGGGATGAGCTCGCGCCTGTTCCAGGAGGTCCGGGAGAAGCGGGGCCTGGCGTACTCGGTCTACTCGTACTCCACCTCGTACGCGGACAGCGGCCTGTTCGGCATCTACGCCGGCTGCCAGCCCAAGCGGGTCGAGGAGGTGCTGAAGATCTGCCGCGCCGAGCTGGCCAAGGTCGTCGAGGAGGGCATCACCGCCGAGGAGCTGCACCGGGCGATCGGGCAGATCTCCGGCTCCACCGTGCTCGGCATGGAGGACACCGGCTCCCTGATGAACCGGATCGGCAAGGCCGAACTCTGCTACGGGCAGCACCTGTCCGTGGACGAGATGCTGGCGAAGATAGCGGCGGTCACCCTGGATGACGTCCAGGCGGTGGCACGTGATGTGCTGGGTGCGTACCGGCCCTCGCTCGCGCTGATCGGCCCGGTCAACGACAGGCGGGCGGCCGCGCTCGCCGACCTGCTGCACTGAGAGGGTTACCGAAATGACGCTGCGCGTTGCCGTGATCGGCGCCAGGGGACGGATCGGCTCGGAGGCCGTCAAGGCCGTCGAGGCCGCCCCCGACCTGGAACTGGTCGCCGCCCTGGGCCGTGACCACGAGCTCTCCGAACTGAGTGACGCCGGCGTCCAGGTCGCCGTCGAACTGACCCACCCCGACTCGGTGATGGGCAACCTCGACTACTGCCTGCACAACGGCATCCACGTGGTCACCGGCACCACCGGCTGGACCGACGAGCGGCTGGCCACCGTGCGCGGCTGGCTGGCCGAGAGCCCGCGGACCGGTCTGCTGATCGCGCCGAACTTCTCCATCGGCGCCGTCCTCGGTATGCAGTTCGCACAGGTCGCGGCCAAGTACTTCGAGTCGGTCGAGGTGGTCGAGCTGCACCACGACCGCAAGGCCGACGCCCCCTCGGGCACCGCGACCCGTACCGCGCAGCTGATCGCCGCGGCCCGCACCAAGGCCGGCCGGGCGCCGCAGCAGGACCCGACCACCCACGCCCTGGAGGGCGCGCGCGGCGCCGACGTGGACGGGGTGCCGGTGCACGCGGTCCGGCTGCGCGGCCTGCTGGCCCACCAGGAGGTGCTGTTCGGTGACACCGGCGAGACCCTGACGATCCGGCACGACTCGCTGCACCACAGCTGCTTCATGCCGGGCATCCTGCTCGGCGTGCGCAAGGTGGTGGACCACCCGGGCCTCACCTTCGGCCTCGAACACTTCCTGGACCTGTGAGCCGTCGATGACCTCGCGCACCGGTTTCTTCCTGCTCTCCGGCGTCCTGTTCCTGGTCGCCCTGGTCTGCGTCGGCGAGGGCGTCCAGCTGATCGCCACCGGCAAGCCCCTGGGCATCGGCATCGGGATCTGCGCCTTCGTCATCCCGGCGATCGGGGTCTGGTTCCTGCGCCAGACGATCCGCTTCGGCCGGGCCAGCGAGCGGCTCGCCCGCGAGCTGGAGGCCGAGGGCGGGCTGCCGGTGGACGAGCTCGGGCGCACCAAGGGGGGCCGGATCGACCGGGCCTCGGCCGACGCGGTCTTCGCCAGGCGCAAGGCCGAGGCCGAGGCCTCGCCGGGGGACTGGCGGGTCTTCTTCAGGCTCGCCGTCGCCTACGCGGACGCGGGCGACGTACCGCGCGCCCGCAAGGCGATGCAGCACGCCATCAAGCTGCACAGCGCTTCGGCGCCCGTCGCGGCGGGCTAGGCTGTGGGCGTCACAAAAGGCTCGACTCAGTACACCTCAGGAGGATCTTCGCGTGAGCGATGAAGTGGATCTGACCCCGCAGTTCCGCAGCGATGTCAGCGTCGAGCTGGTGCGCAGCGCCGCGGCCGACTCGGACGTGATCTGGGCGGCACGTGTCTCGACCGCGGGTGAGCAGTCCCTGGAGGCGCTCCAGCAGGATCCTGAGAAGTCCAAGGGACTGATCAACTTCCTGATGCGGGACCGCCACGGCACCCCCTTCGAGCACAACTCGATGACCTTCTTCATCAGCGCGCCGATCTTCGTCTTCCGCGAGTTCCACCGGCACCGCAGCGGCTGGTCGTACAACGAGGAGTCCGGCCGCTACCGCGAGCTGCAGCCGGTGTTCTACGTGCCCGGTGAGGACCGCAAGCTGATCCAGCAGGGCCGCCCCGGCAAGTACGAGTTCGTCGCGGGCACCGCGGAGCAGCACAGGATCGCGACCGAGGCGATGGAGTCCTCCTACCGGGCCTCCTACCAGGCGTACCAGGAGATGCTCGACGCCGGTGTCGCCCGCGAGGTGGCCCGTGCGGTGCTGCCGGTCGGCCTGTTCTCCTCGATGTACGCCACCTGCAACGCACGCTCGCTGATGCACTTCCTCTCGCTGCGCACCAAGCGGGAGAACTCGGCGGTCCCGTCCTTCCCGCAGCGCGAGATCGAGATGGTCGCCGAGCAGATGGAGGCGGCGTGGGCGGACCTCATGCCGCTCACCCATGCGGCCTTCGAGAAGCACGGCCGTGTCGCGCCCTGACCTGGGCGGATAGGCATATGGGCGGGCCGGGGGGCATGTCTGGATTGCGGCTTTTCCGGGCGCTCCCTAGGCTCAAAGCCACGGATTCCGGTGCTGCTTGAACCCCCGAGCAAGCAGCACCGGAGTCCCCCGTCAGGGCCCTCTGCCCGCCCCTTCGCCTCCGGTCGGCCGTCCCGCGAACGGCACTCACAGGCCGCCGCGGAACGGCACACCTGTCCGAACCCTGGACCGGCCTGACAGACCCTCGGCCGCCTACGAGTAGTTTTGGACGCATGGCTCCGACCTCCACCTCTAAGACTCCCTTCGGCCGGGTCCTGACCGCGATGGTGACCCCGTTCACCGCAGACGGCGGTCTCGACCTCGACGGCGCGCAGCGCCTGGCCGCGCACCTCGTGGACTCCGGCAACGACGGCCTGGTGCTCAACGGCACCACCGGTGAGTCCCCGACCACCTCCGACAGCGAGAAGGCCGAGCTGGTCCGCGCCGTGGTGGAGGCGGTCGGGGACCGGGCCCACATCATCGCGGGCGTCGGCACCAACGACACGCACCACAGCGTCGAGCTCGCCCGCCAGGCCGAGGCGGCCGGCGCCCACGGCCTGCTGGTCGTCACGCCGTACTACAGCAAGCCCCCGCAGGAGGGCCTCTACCAGCACAGCGTCACCATCGCGGACGCCACCGAGCTGCCGGTGATGCTGTACGACATCCCCGGCCGCTCGGGGGTCGCGCTCAGCACCGAGACGCTGGTCCGGCTCGGCGAGCACCCGCGGATCGTCGCCAACAAGGACGCGAAGGGCGACCTCGGCGCGGCATCCTGGGCGATCGCCCGCAGCGACCTGGCCTGGTACTCCGGCGACGACATCCTCAACCTGCCGCTGCTGTCGGTGGGTGCCGTCGGCGTGGTCAGCGTGGTCGGCCATGTGGTCGCCGCCGAGCTGCGCGCCATGATCGACGCCTATCTGGTCGGCGACGTCGCCAAGGCCACCGGGATCCACCAGAGCCTGCTGCCGGTGTTCTCCGGCATGTTCCGTACCCAGGGCGTCATCCTCAGCAAGGCGGCCCTGAACCTGCAGGGCCGTCCGGCGGGACCGCTGCGCCTGCCGCTGGTCTCCGCCACGCCGGAGGAGATTGCCCAACTGAGGCTGGATCTCGCCGCGGGCGGGGTACACCTGTAGCAGACACAGACGTGCGCGCCCCGGATCGCCGGACCTTGCACGGGTCCGCCGCTGGACCGGACCGAAGGCGCGAGGGCACCAGGACCTGAAATGTAGGAAACCGACGAAGCACGCACGCCATATGTCTTCAGGGGAGGACCCCGGGCATATGGCGTGCGGCGTGAGGAGAGTCTTTTGAGTCACCCGCATCCCGAACTCGGCACGCCGCCGGCCCTGAAGGAGGGCGCCCTCCGGATCACCCCGCTCGGTGGCCTCGGTGAGATCGGCCGCAACATGACGGTCCTCGAGTACGGGGACCGCATTCTGATCATCGACTGCGGCGTCCTCTTCCCCGAGGACGAGCAGCCCGGTGTCGACCTGATCCTCCCGGACTTCAGTTACATCCGGGACCGGCTGGACAAGGTCGACGGCATCGTCCTCACCCACGGGCACGAGGACCACATCGGCGCCGTTCCCTACCTGCTCCGGGAGAACCCGGACATCCCGCTGATCGGTTCGAAGCTGACCCTGGCCCTGATCGAGGCCAAGCTCGCCGAGCACCGGATCCGCCCGTACGTGCTGGAGGTCGAGGAAGGCAACCGCGAGCGGATCGGCCCCTTCGACTGCGAGTTCATCGCCGTCAACCACTCCATCCCGGACGCCCTCGCCGTGGCCGTCCGGACGCCGGCCGGCATGGTGGTCGCCACCGGCGACTTCAAGATGGACCAGCTGCCGCTCGACGGCCGCCTGACCGACCTGCCGACCTTCGCCAAGCTGGCCGAGGAGGGCATGGACCTGCTGCTGGTGGACTCCACCAACGCCGAGGTCCCCGGCTTCATCCCGCACGAGCGGGACATCTCGGCCGCCCTGCGCAACGTCTTCGCCAACGCCGACCGCCGCATCATCGTCGCCTCCTTCGCCAGCCATGTGCACCGCATCCAGCAGGTGCTGGACGCGGCCCACGAGTACAAGCGCAAGGTCGCCTTCGTGGGACGTTCGATGGTCCGCAACATGGGCATCGCGCGGGACCTGGGCTACCTGAAGGTCCCGGGCAACCTGGTCGTCGACGTGAAGACCCTGGACGACCTCCCGGACAAGGAGGTGGTGCTCATCTGCACCGGGTCCCAGGGCGAGCCGATGGCGGCCCTGTCCCGGATGGCCAACCGCGAGCACCAGATCCGCATCACCCAGGGCGACACCGTCGTCCTCGCCTCCTCGCTCATCCCGGGCAACGAGAACGCGGTGTACCGGGTCATCAACGGCCTGACCCGATGGGGCGCCAAGGTCGTGCACAAGGGCAACGCCAAGGTGCACGTCTCCGGCCACGCCTCGGCCGGTGAGCTGCTCTACTTCTTCAACATCTGCCGGCCGCGCAACCTGATGCCGGTCCACGGCGAGTGGCGCCACCTGCGGGCGGCGGCCGACCTGGGCATCGCGACCGGCGTGCCGCGCGAGCGCACGGTCATCGCCGAGGACGGTGTCTGCGTCGACCTGGAGAACGGCGTCGCCCGCATCGTCGGCAAGGTCCAGGCCGGTTACGTCTACGTCGACGGTTCGTCGGTCGGTGACATCACCGAGGCCTCGCTCAAGGACCGCCGCATCCTCGGCGAGGAAGGCTTCATCTCGGCCTTCGTGGTGGTCGACTCCACCAACGGCAAGATCGTGAGCGGCCCGACCATCCAGGCCCGCGGCTCCGGCATCGATGACAGCGCGTTCATCCCCGTCGTGGCCAAGCTGGAGGAGGCGCTGACGAAGTCGGCGAACGACGGCGTGCTGGAGATCCGCCAGGTCCAGCAGCTGGTCCGGCGCACCATCGGCAAGTGGGTGGCGGACAACTACCGCCGCCGGCCGATGATCATGCCGGTCGTGGTCGAGGTCTGAGTTCCCCTCCCGCGGTTCTCAGCGGGTCGGCTGGCTCGGTTTGACGTGGGGCAGCCCGGTGCGTAATGTTCTCCGGGTTGCCCCACGGGCCGCCGAGAGTTCTCGAACGAAATTCGGGAGCGAGAAGCGGACCGAAGAACTCTGATAGAGTTCGGGAGCGCCGAAAGGCAAAAGCGAAATCCGATGAAATTCGGTCCGGAAAACGGAGCGGAAAACATCTGATAAGCTGGAAACACGAAAGAACGAAGCGCCCGGAGGGCCCGCTGGAAGGCGGCTCGAAGGAAGCGTCCGTTCCTTGAGAACTCAACAGCGTGCCAAAAGTCAACGCCAGATATGTTGACATCCCCGGCGAGACCATCCGGTCTTGTTGGAGATTCCTTTTGTAATACACAGCGAGGACGCAGTGCGCGGGATCACCTCATTCCGGTGGTTGCCGTGCCGCTCAACGCGAGTGTTCACCCGATCACGGGTAATCATTCACGGAGAGTTTGATCCTGGCTCAGGACGAACGCTGGCGGCGTGCTTAACACATGCAAGTCGAACGGTGAAGCCCTTCGGGGTGGATCAGTGGCGAACGGGTGAGTAACACGTGGGAAATCTGCCCTGCACTCTGGGACAAGCCTTGGAAACGAGGTCTAATACCGGATATGACCTTCCTCTGCATGGGGGTTGGTGGAAAGCTCCGGCGGTGCAGGATGATCCCGCGGCCTATCAGCTTGTTGGTGGGGTAATGGCCTACCAAGGCGACGACGGGTAGCCGGCCTGAGAGGGCGACCGGCCACACTGGGACTGAGACACGGCCCAGACTCCTACGGGAGGCAGCAGTGGGGAATATTGCACAATGGGCGAAAGCCTGATGCAGCGACGCCGCGTGAGGGATGACGGCCTTCGGGTTGTAAACCTCTTTCAGCAGGGAAGAAGCGAAAGTGACGGTACCTGCAGAAGAAGCACCGGCTAACTACGTGCCAGCAGCCGCGGTAATACGTAGGGTGCGAGCGTTGTCCGGAATTATTGGGCGTAAAGAGCTCGTAGGCGGCCTGTCGCGTCGGATGTGAAAGCCCGGGGCTTAACCCCGGGTCTGCATTCGATACGGGCAGGCTAGAGTGTGGTAGGGGAGATCGGAATTCCTGGTGTAGCGGTGAAATGCGCAGATATCAGGAGGAACACCGGTGGCGAAGGCGGATCTCTGGGCCATTACTGACGCTGAGGAGCGAAAGCGTGGGGAGCGAACAGGATTAGATACCCTGGTAGTCCACGCCGTAAACGTTGGGAACTAGGTGTTGGCGACATTCCACGTCGTCGGTGCCGCAGCTAACGCATTAAGTTCCCCGCCTGGGGAGTACGGCCGCAAGGCTAAAACTCAAAGGAATTGACGGGGGCCCGCACAAGCAGCGGAGCATGTGGCTTAATTCGACGCAACGCGAAGAACCTTACCAAGGCTTGACATACACCGGAAACTGGCAGAGATGTCAGCCCCCTTGTGGTCGGTGTACAGGTGGTGCATGGTTGTCGTCAGCTCGTGTCGTGAGATGTTGGGTTAAGTCCCGCAACGAGCGCAACCCTTGTTCTGTGTTGCCAGCATGCCTTTCGGGGTGATGGGGACTCACAGGAGACTGCCGGGGTCAACTCGGAGGAAGGTGGGGATGACGTCAAATCATCATGCCCCTTATGTCTTGGGCTGCACACGTGCTACAATGGTCGGTACAAAGGGCTGCGATGCCGTGAGGCGGAGCGAATCCCAAAAAGCCGGCCTCAGTTCGGATTGGGGTCTGCAACTCGACCCCATGAAGTTGGAGTTGCTAGTAATCGCAGATCAGCATGCTGCGGTGAATACGTTCCCGGGCCTTGTACACACCGCCCGTCACGTCACGAAAGTCGGTAACACCCGAAGCCGGTGGCCTAACCCGTAAGGGGAGGAGCCGTCGAAGGTGGGACCAGCGATTGGGACGAAGTCGTAACAAGGTAGCCGTACCGGAAGGTGCGGCTGGATCACCTCCTTTC
Organism: Kitasatospora sp. HPM-01-4; assembly: GCF_051374625.1. Taxonomy (NCBI): domain Bacteria; kingdom Bacillati; phylum Actinomycetota; class Actinomycetes; order Kitasatosporales; family Streptomycetaceae; genus Kitasatospora; species Kitasatospora sp. HPM-01-4. The sequence continues at coordinate 5,814,375 of NZ_JBPQGP010000005.1, forward strand.
TAAGGAGCACATAGCCGACTGCGAGCGAATGTCTCGCACGGTTGCTCATGGGTGGAACGTTGACTATTCGGCACGGTTCGGAAGCTTCCGCTAGTACTGCCCTTTGGGGCGTGGAACGTGGTGTGTGACTGGATTGTGTCGGGCACGTTGTTGGGTCCTGAGGGAACGGCTGTATGGCTGTTACCTCTAGGATGCCGGTCCTACTGACAGCATGGCTTGTCCGTGTCGTAGGTGGGTGACTGGTCGTTGTTTGAGAACTGCACAGTGGACGCGAGCATCTGTGGCCAAGTTTTTAAGGGCGCACGGTGGATGCCTTGGCACCAGGAACCGATGAAGGACGTGGGAGGCCGCGATAGTCCCCGGGGAGTCGTCAACCAGGCTTTGATCCGGGGGTTTCCGAATGGGGAAACCCGGCAGTCGTCATGGGCTGTCACCCGCTGCTGAACACATAGGCAGTGTGGAGGGAACGCGGGGAAGTGAAACATCTCAGTACCCGCAGGAAGAGAAAACAACCGTGATTCCGGGAGTAGTGGCGAGCGAAACCGGATGAGGCTAAACCTTGAGCGTGTGAGACCCGGCAGGGGTTGCGCTTGGGGGGTCGTGGGTTTTTTCTTGATCGGTCTGCCGGCCGGTCGGCGAGTCAGAAACCGTATGGGTAGTCGAAGGACATGCGAAAGGTCCGGCGTAGAGGGTAAGACCCCCGTAGACGAAATCTGTACGGCTCGCTTGAAGAATACCCAAGTAGCACGGGGCCCGAGAAATCCCGTGTGAATCTGGCGGGACCACCCGCTAAGCCTAAATATTCCCTGGTGACCGATAGCGGATAGTACCGTGAGGGAATGGTGAAAAGTACCGCGGGAGCGGAGTGAAATAGTACCTGAAACCGTGTGCCTACAAGCCGTGGGAGCGTCGTCACTTCGGTGGCCGTGACTGCGTGCCTTTTGAAGAATGAGCCTGCGAGTTTGCGGTGTGTAGCGAGGTTAACCCGTGTGGGGTAGCCGTAGCGAAAGCGAGTCCGAATAGGGCGACCCAGTTGCATGCCCAAGACCCGAAGCGGAGTGATCTAGCCATGGGCAGGTTGAAGCGTGGGTAAGACCACGTGGAGGACCGAACCCACCAGGGTTGAAAACCTGGGGGATGACCTGTGGTTAGGGGTGAAAGGCCAATCAAACTCCGTGATAGCTGGTTCTCCCCGAAATGCATTTAGGTGCAGCGTCGCGTGTTTCTTGCCGGAGGTAGAGCACTGGATAGGCGATGGGCCTTACCGGGTTACTGACCTTAGCCAAACTCCGAATGCCGGTAAGTGAGAGCGCGGCAGTGAGACTGTGGGGGATAAGCTCCATGGTCGAGAGGGAAACAGCCCAGAACACCGACTAAGGTCCCTAAGCGTGTGCTAAGTGGGAAAGGATGTGGAGTCGCAGAGACAACCAGGAGGTTGGCTTAGAAGCAGCCACCCTTGAAAGAGTGCGTAATAGCTCACTGGTCAAGTGATTCCGCGCCGACAATGTAGCGGGGCTCAAGCACATCACCGAAGTCGTGTCATTGCAGCAATACTCCTAACGGGGGCTGTGATGGGTAGGGGAGCGTCGTGTGCCGGGTGAAGCGGCCGAGGAATCGAGTCGTGGACGGTATACGAGTGAGAATGCAGGCATGAGTAGCGATACAAGAGTGGGAAACTCTTGCGCCGATTGACCAAGGGTTCCTGGGTCAAGCTGATCTGCCCAGGGTAAGTCGGGACCTAAGGCGAGGCCGACAGGCGTAGTCGATGGACAACGGGTTGATATTCCCGTACCCGCTTTGAAGCGCCAACGCTGAACCCTCTGATGCTAAGCCCGTGAAGCCGTCCCGGAGTCTTCGGACAATGGGGAGTGGTGGAGCCGGTGACCCGAGGTGGTAGTAGGTGAGCGATGGGGTGACGCAGGAAGGTAGTCCAGCCCGGGCGGTGGTTGTCCCGGGGTAAGGGTGTAGGACGTAGGGTAGGCAAATCCGCCCTGCAATAGTCTGAGACCTGATGCCGAGCCGATTGTGGTGAAGTGGATGATCCTATGCTGTCGAGAAAAGCCTCTAGCGAGTTTCATGGCGGCCCGTACCCCAAACTGACTCAGGTGGTCAGGTAGAGAATACCGAGGCGTTCGGGTGAACTATGGTTAAGGAACTCGGCAAAATGCCCCCGTAACTTCGGGAGAAGGGGGGCCATTCCTGGTGATGAGTCTTGCACTCTGAGCTGGGGGTGGCCGCAGAGACCAGCGAGAAGCGACTGTTTACTAAAAACACAGGTCCGTGCGAAGCCGTAAGGCGATGTATACGGACTGACGCCTGCCCGGTGCTGGAACGTTAAGGGGACCGGTTAGTCATGATTCGTCATGGCGAAGCTGAGAACTTAAGCGCCAGTAAACGGCGGTGGTAACTATAACCATCCTAAGGTAGCGAAATTCCTTGTCGGGTAAGTTCCGACCTGCACGAATGGCGTAACGACTTCTCGACTGTCTCAACCATAGGCCCGGTGAAATTGCATTACGAGTAAAGATGCTCGTTTCGCGCAGCAGGACGGAAAGACCCCGGGACCTTTACTATAGCTTGATATTGGTGTTCGGTTCGGCTTGTGTAGGATAGGTGGGAGACTTTGAAGCTGTGACGCCAGTCATGGTGGAGTCGCCGTTGAAATACCACTCTGGTCGTGCTGGATGTCTAACCTGGGTCCGTGATCCGGATCAGGGACAGTGTCTGGTGGGTAGTTTAACTGGGGCGGTTGCCTCCTAAAGGGTAACGGAGGCGCCCAAAGGTTCCCTCAGCCTGGTTGGCAATCAGGTGTTGAGTGTAAGTGCACAAGGGAGCTTGACTGTGAGACTGACGGGTCGAGCAGGTACGAAAGTAGGGACTAGTGATCCGGCGGTGGCTTGTGGAAGCGCCGTCGCTCAACGGATAAAAGGTACCCCGGGGATAACAGGCTGATCTTCCCCAAGAGTCCATATCGACGGGATGGTTTGGCACCTCGATGTCGGCTCGTCGCATCCTGGGGCTGGAGTAGGTCCCAAGGGTTGGGCTGTTCGCCCATTAAAGCGGTACGCGAGCTGGGTTTAGAACGTCGTGAGACAGTTCGGTCCCTATCCGCTGTGCGCGTAGGAGTGTTGAGAAGGGCTGTCCCTAGTACGAGAGGACCGGGACGGACGAACCTCTGGTGTGCCAGTTGTTCTGCCAAGGGCATGGCTGGTTGGCTACGTTCGGGAGGGATAACCGCTGAAAGCATCTAAGCGGGAAGCCTGCTTCGAGATGAGCACTCCCACCTCCTTGAGAGGGTAAGGCTCCCAGTAGACGACTGGGTTGATAGGCCGGATATGGAAGCCTCGTGAGGGGTGGAGTTGACCGGTACTAATAGGCCGAGGGCTTGTCCTCAGTTGCTCGCGTCCACTGTGTTGTTCTGAAACAACGACCCCGACCCGTGGTGGGTTGGTGCGGTTGATAGTTTCATAGTGTTTCGGTGGTCATAGCGTGAGGGAAACGCCCGGTTACATTCCGAACCCGGAAGCTAAGCCTTACAGCGCCGATGGTACTGCAGGGGGGACCCTGTGGGAGAGTAGGACGCCGCCGAACAATTTTTCTGAGAAGCCCTTCCCGGGATCCCCGGGGAGGGCTTCTCGCATTTCCGGGCAACTCCGAATCAAGAAGTCGGTCACCGTCCCGTCCCGGACTCGTCCCATGCCGGCACTGCCGATCGTCTCCCGTGCTGGTCGGCCGACCAGCCCGTCAGGCGTCCCGTCCATCCCGCACGGGCCGTCGCGCAGGGGCTCCTTCGAGACCCGCAAGGAGCGGCCTCGCCGCGACGCGCTACTCCGTACGACAGCTCAAACGGGCGTGCTACCGTCAAAAACCTGCTAAATCTGCCGATTCACTGGTCCGATCAGCGGAAATCCGGCCAAAAAGCCGTAGTCTCGAAACCAGCGAACAGGTGCCCGGGGGCACGGCTCCCGGGCGGCACGAAAAATGGGATGTATGGCACGCGGCAGGCTGCGGATCTACCTCGGGGCGGCGCCCGGGGTCGGGAAGACGTATGCCATGCTCGCGGAGGCCCACCGACGGCAGGCCCGGGGCACCGCCGATGTGGTCGTCGGGTTCGTCGAGCACCACAACCGGCGGCTGACCGCCGATCTGGTCGAGGGGCTGGAGACCGTACCCCGCCGGGAGGTGGTCCACCGGGGCGCCACCTTCACCGAGATGGACGTGGACGCGATCCTGGCGCGCAAGCCCGCCGTGGCGCTGGTCGACGAGCTCGCGCACACCAACGTCCCGGGCTGCCGTAACGCTAAGCGCTGGCAGGACATCGAGGAGCTTCTCGCAGCCGGCATCGACGTGGTGTCGACCGTCAACATCCAGCACCTGGAATCCCTCGGCGATGTGGTCGAGGGGATCACGGGGGTCCGGCAGCGGGAGACCGTGCCGGACGCGGTGGTCCGGCGGGCCGACCAGATCGAGCTGGTCGACATGTCCCCCCAGGCTCTGCGCCGCCGGCTGGCGCACGGCAACGTGTACGCGCCGGAGAAGATCGATGCGGCGCGCGCCAACTACTTCCGCCTCGGCAACCTGACCGCGCTGCGAGAGCTCGCCCTGCTCTGGACGGCCGACCGGGTGGACGAGTACCTGCAGCGGTACCGCGAGGAACAGGGCATCAAGGGCACCTGGCAGGCGCGCGAGCGGATCGTGGTCGGGCTCACGGGCGGTCCGGAGGGCGCCACGCTGATCCGCCGGGCCGCCCGGATCGCCGCGAAGGCGTCCGGCGGCGAGGTCCTCGCCGTGCACATCTCCAGGTCGGACGGTCTGGCGGGAAGCGGCTCCCCGCAGGCCCTGATCGAGCAGCGGGCCCTGGTGGAGAGCCTGGGCGGCACCTTCCACACCGTGCTCGGCGACGATCCCGCGGCCGCGCTGCTGGCCTTCGCCCGAGGGGTCAACGCGACCCAGATCGTGCTGGGTTCCAGCCGCCGCCGCGCCTGGCAGTACATCTACGGGCCGGGCGTAAGCGCGATGGTCACCCGGGACTCCGGCGACATCGACGTGCACATCGTCAGCCACGAGCACGCGGCCAGGGGCCGGGGCCGGATCCCGATCCGCAGGGTCACCGACCTCGGCCGGACCCGTACGGTGGCCGGCTGGCTGATCGGTGTGGCCGGGCCGCCACTGCTGGCGGTGCTCCTCACCCAGGTGCACGGGCTCGGGCTCTCCACCGACATGCTGCTCTTCCTGTCGCTGACGGTGTGCGCGGCACTGGTCGGCGGGCTCTTCCCGGCGATCGCCTCGGCCCTGGTCGGTTCCACCGCGCTGAACTACTACTTCACTCCGCCACTGCACACGCTGGACATCTCCTCGCCGCAGAACATCATGGCGGTGGGCATCTTCACCACGGTCGGCATAGCCGTGGCCTCCGTCGTCGACCTCGCCGCCCGCCGTACCCAGCAGGCCGCCCGCAGCCAGGCCGAGGCCCACACACTCAGTGCCCTGGCGGGTACCGTGCTGCGCGGTGCGCCCAGCGGCGACAGCCTGCTCACGGTGCTGCTCGACCAGGTCAGGGAGACCTTCCAGCAGGACTCCGCCGCTCTGCTGGAGCGCTCGGGCGAGCACTCCCCGTGGCGGATCGCCGCCAGTGCCGGGCAGCGTGCGCCGGAACGTCCCGAGGACGGCGACGTGGACGTCCCGGTCGGCACCGAGCTGTCGCTGGTGCTGCGGGGCCGGGTGCTCCCGGCGGAGGACCGCCGGCTGCTCGGCGCCTTCGCCGCCCAGGCCGCCGTCCTGCTGGAGCGCCGTCGGCTGGCCGGCGAGGCCGCCGCGGCCCGTCGTGAGGCCGAGGGCAACCGGATCCGCACCGCTCTGCTCGCCGCCGTCTCGCACGATCTGCGGACCCCGCTCGCGGGTATCAAGGCCGCCGTCAGCTCGTTGCGGGCCGAGGACGTGGAGTGGGACGAGGCCGACGAGGCCGAGCTGCTGGCCGGGATCGAGGCCGGGGCGGACCGGCTCGACCACCTGATCAACAACCTGCTCGACATGAGCCGGCTGCAGACCGGCACGGTGACCCCGCTGATCCATGAGACCGACCTGGACGAGGTGGTCCCGTTCGCCCTCGGAGGGGTGCCCTTGGAGGCCGTCAAGCTCGACGTGCCCGAGAGCCTGCCGATGATCCACGCCGATGCCGGGCTGCTGGAGCGCTCGCTGGCCAACCTGGTCGAGAATGCCGTCAAGTACAGTCCCGATGGTGTGAAGGTGCTGGTCAAGGCTGATGCGCTGCACCCGCCGGGCAGTCCGGCCAGGGTCGAGCTGAGGGTGGTGGACCGCGGTCCCGGTGTGCCGGAGGCCGCCAAGGAGCGGATCTTCGCGCCGTTCCAGCGCTACGGCGACGCCCCGCGCGGTGCGGGTGTCGGACTCGGCCTGGCCGTCGCCCGCGGTTTCGTGGAGGCGATGGGCGGCACCGTCACCGCCGAGGACACCCCTGGCGGCGGCCTGACGATGGTGGTTACCCTGCCCGCGGTCGACCTGCCCGACGTCAACATCCCCGAAAAGCCACAGCTGCCACCGAACCGAAAGGCGGAGCCCGAATGACCCGGGTTCTTGTCGTGGACGACGAACCGCAGATCGTCCGCGCCCTGGTGATCAACCTCAAGGCCCGCAAGTACGAAGTCGACGCGGCCCACGACGGGGCGAGTGCCCTGGAGCTGGCCGCCACCCGTCATCCGGACGTGGTCGTACTGGACCTGGGTCTGCCCGACATGGACGGCGTCGAGGTGATCAAGGGCCTGCGCGGCTGGACCCGCGTCCCGATCATCGTGCTCTCCGCCCGCCACGCCTCGGACGAGAAGGTCGAGGCACTGGACGCCGGCGCGGACGACTACGTCACCAAGCCGTTCGGCATGGACGAGCTGCTGGCCCGGATGCGGGCCGCGGTCCGGCGTGCCGAGCCGGTCGCGGGGGAGGACGACTCGGTGGTGGTCACCGACAGCTTCACCGTCGACCTGGCGGCCAAGAAGGTGAACCGGGACGGCCGGGACATCCGGCTGACCCCGACCGAGTGGCACCTGCTGGAGGTCCTGGTCCGCAACGCGGGCCGGCTGGTCAGCCAGACCCAGCTGCTCCAGGAGGTCTGGGGCCCCGCCTACCGGACCGAGACCAACTACCTGCGGGTCTACCTCGCCCAGCTGCGCCGCAAGCTGGAGGCCGATCCCTCGCACCCGCGCCACTTCATCACCGAACCGGGCATGGGGTACCGCTTCGAGACCTGAGGGGTGGCCGGAGGACACCGGGCCCGGTCCGGGGCCGGGGCTCCGGGCCCTGCCGTTCGAACACTTGAAACCGGTACTCTTCGGGCATGAGTGGTGACAACAGCAGCGCGCAGCCGCAGGGCCGTTTCCGGCGCATGCTCAGCCGTCTGACCTCCTCCGCCGAGGAGCTGGAGGCCCAGGAGCTGCGGCAGGACACGGCGGAGTCGGGCTGTACACCGATCGCCAGCTGCGGGGACCGCGAGGTGGTCACCGTGGCGGGAACCCTGCGCACCGTTACCCTCCGGCCCCGGGCCGGGGTGCCCGCTCTGGAGGCCGAGCTCTTCGACGGCAGTGACGCGCTGGACGTGGTCTGGCTGGGTCGACGCGCGATCGCCGGGATAGAGCCGGGCCGGAGGCTGATCGCCTCCGGCCGGATCAGCCATGCCCGGGGACGCCGCGTCCTCTTCAACCCCCGCTACGAACTGCGTCCGGCCGGACACGGGAGCGAGTGAGCGTGACCAATCTGCCAGGCGGCGAGCCCGCCGCCCGTACCGCTGCGCCGGCCGGGCTCGAGGAGTACGTCGAGCACACCCTGACCGAGTCGGTGGTGGAGTCGGCCGCCGAGAAGTTCGCCGCCTACGAGGCGTCCCGGGAGGCCGCCGACCAGCCGGCGCCACAGGAGACCCCGGAGGCGGCGGCCGCGCGCGAGGCCGCGGCCTCCAAGGAGGCGGCCGAGACGGTGATCCAGGCCTTCGGCGGCGTCCGGGGCATGATCGACATGACCCTGCCGGGTCTGGTCTTCATCGTCACCTTCAACCTCACCCACCAGGTCGCCTCGGCGGCCTGGGCGGCGCTCGGGCTCAGCGCGCTCTTCGTGGTGATCCGGCTGTTCAAGCGGGAGACCATCCAGCACGCCTTCAGCGGTGTGTTCGGGGTCGCGATCGGCGCCTGGATCTCGATGAAGACCGGCAAGGCGGAGAACTTCTATCTGCCCGGCCTGCTCTACAACGTCGGGTACTGCGTCGCGCTGGCCGTCTCCGCACTCGCCCGCTGGCCTCTGATCGGGGTGATGCTCGGCCCGATCACCGGTGAGATGTTCACCTGGCGCACCCAGAACCCGGGCCGGCTGGCCGCGTACACCAAGGCCACCTGGGCCTGGGTGGTGATCATGGGCATCAAGCCGGTGATCCTCTTCCCGCTGTACTTCACCGGCAACGTCAACCTGCTCGGCTGGCTCAAGGTCGCCCTGGGGATCCCGCCGATGCTGCTGGCGATGTACGTGACCTGGCAGATCCTGCTCAAGGCCCCGGCGCCGATCAAGGCGCAGACCGAGGACGAGTAGTCCCGCGGACGAGCGGAGGGCCGTGCCCGGCAAGGCGGGTACGGCCCTCTCGCATGGTGGCTACTGCGCGCCGGCTCCGGCGGAGAGCAGCTCCTCCAGCTCCTCCTCGCGCTCCTGGGCGGCCACGAACAGCAGTTCGTCACCGGCTTCCAGGGTGTCGTCCTTGCCCGGCACCAGCACCCGGCCAGCCCGGATGATGGTCACCAGCGCGGTGTCGACCGGCCAGGTGACGTCGCCGACCCGGGTGCCGACCAGCTCGGTGTCGGCGGCCAGGGTCAGCTCGACCAGGTTGGCGTTGCCCTGGCTGAAGCGCATCAGCCGGACCAGGTCACCGACGCTGACGGCCTCCTCGACCAGCGCCGACATCAGGCGCGGTGTGGAGACCGCGACATCGACGCCCCAGGACTCGTTGAACAGCCACTCGTTCTTCGGGTTGTTCACCCGGGCGACCACCCGCGGCACGCCGTACTCGGTCTTGGCGAGCAGCGAGACGACCAGGTTGACCTTGTCGTCACCGGTCGCGGCGATCACCACATGGCAGCGCTGCAGCGCGGCCTCGTCCAGCGAGGTGATCTCGCAGGCGTCGGCCAGCAGCCACTCCGCCAGGGGGACCCGCTCCACCGAGATGGAGCCGGGGTTCTTGTCGATCAGCAGGACCTCGTGGCCGTTCTCCAGCAGCTCGCCCGCGATCGAGCGGCCGACGGCACCGGCTCCGGCAATGGCGACTCGCATCAGTGCTCACCCTCCTGCGGACCCCGCGCGAACACGGCCTCGACGGCCGCCAGATCGGCCCGGTGCAGCGTGACGTGCACCAGGTCGCCTTCCTGGACCACCATCTGCGGAGTGGGCAGCACGCCCTCACCCAGACGAGTGACGAAGGCGACACGGACACCCGCGGCCTCCTCCAGGGCGGTGAACCGGTGGCCGATCCAGGACGGGGCGAAGGCCACCTCGGCCAGCTGGATGCTGCCGCTCGGGTCCTGCCAGAGCGGCTCGGCGCCGCTCGGCAGCAGCCGGCGCAGCATCTGGTCGGCGGTCCAGCGCACGGTGGCGACGGTGGGGATGCCCAGGCGCTGGTAGACCTCGGCGCGGCGGGGGTCGTAGATCCGGGCCGCGACGTGCTCGACGCCGAAGGTCTCCCGGGCGACCCGGGCCGCGATGATGTTGGAGTTGTCACCGCTGGAGACGGCGGCGAAGGCGCCCGCCTCCTCGATGCCGGCCTCCTTGAGGGTGTCCTGGTCGAAGCCGACCCCGGTCACCCGGCGTCCGTGGAAACCGGCGCCCAGACGCCGGAACGCGGTCGGGTCCTGATCGACGACGGCCACCGAGTGACCCTGTTTCTCCAGCGCTCTCGCGAGGGCCGAGCCCACGCGTCCGCAACCCATGATGACGATGTGCACGGGGCTACCTCACCGAGTCCGTTGGGGTCATGACCTGCGCAAACACCGCTCATCATCCTTTCGCCCCCAGCATTTGGGGGGTGATCTTCGAGCCGCGCCTTCGGATCGGCGCAGCGGGGCAGCCGGTCCACTGCCTCAGACTCATCATCCGACACGCTAGCCGGTCCGCCGAACGGGGTCTTGACGGAGGTGGCCGCCGCACGGGATCCGGTTGTGTCCACAGCCCTTACGATTCCTTAACGTGCCTATCCCCGCTGATCTCCCGAAACGCCTCCTGATCGGACGCGCGCTGCGAAGCGACAAGCTCGGGGAGACTCTCCTCCCCAAGCGGATCGCGCTGCCGGTCTTCGCCTCGGACGCGCTCTCCTCGGTCGCTTATGCCCCGGAGGAGATCCTCCTCACCCTCTCGATGGCGGGCGCTTCCGCGATCCACTTCTCGTGGCAGATCGGTGTCGTGGTCGCCATAGTGATGCTCGCGGTGGTCGCCTCGTACCGGCAGAACGTGCACGCCTACCCCAGCGGCGGCGGTGACTACGAGGTCGCCACGGTCAACCACGGGCCGAACTCCGGGCTGGTGGTGGCCAGCGCGCTGATGGTGGACTACATCCTCACCGTGGCGGTCTCCACCACCTCGGGTGTGGCCAACGTGGTCTCCGCGGTACCCGCGCTGCGCGGGCACGAGATGGCGCTCTCGGTGATCCTGGTGATCCTGCTGATGGGCATGAACCTGCGCGGCGTCCGCGAGTCGGGCACCGCCTTCGCCGTCCCGACCTACGCCTTCATGATCGGCGTGCTGGGCATGGTGGTCTACGGCGTGGTCCGGCACTTCGCCTTCGGCGCCGACATGCCCGCCGAGAGCGCCGGCTTCCATCTGGAGGCGACCGAGGGCAACGGTTCACTGGCCGGGTTCGCGCTGGTGTTCCTGCTGCTCAGGGCGTTCTCCTCGGGCTGCGCCGCGCTGACCGGCGTCGAGGCGATCTCCAACGGTGTCCCGGCCTTCCGCAAGCCGAAGAGCAGGAACGCCGCGACCACCCTGCTGATGATGGCCACCATCGCGGTGACCATGTTCATGGGCATCATCTACCTGGCCCACCTGACCGGCACCCAGATGGCCGAGAACCCGGCCGCCCAGCTGGCCGGTGCCCCGGCGGACTACCACCAGAAGACCGCGCTGGCCCAGATCAGCGAGGCCGTCTTCGCCAACTTCACCCCGGGCTTCTACTACATCGCCGGCGTCACCGGCCTGATCCTGGTGCTCGCGGCCAACACCGCCTTCAACGGCTTCCCGGTGCTCGGCTCGATCCTCGCCCAGGACCGCTACCTGCCGCGCCAGCTGCACACCCGCGGTGACCGGCTGGCCTTCTCCAACGGCATCATCCTGCTGGCCGTCGCCGCGATCGCCTTCATAGCGGCCTTCGGCGCGGACCCCAACCGGCTGATCCAGCTGTACATCGTCGGGGTCTTCGTCTCCTTCAACATGAGCCAGTCCGGCATGATCCGGCACTGGACCCGGCTGCTGCGCACCGAGACCGACCCGGCGAGCCGCCGGCGCATGCAGCGCAGCCGGGCGATCAACACCTTCGGTCTGGTGATGACCGCGGCGGTGCTGATCGTGGTCCTGGTCACCAAGATCGGCCACGCCTGGATCGCGATCGCCGCCATGGTGGCGCTCTTCGTGATGATGAAGGCGATCCGCCGCCACTACGACCGGGTCTCCGAGGAGCTGCAGGCCGCCGAGGAACCCGACGACAGCCTGCTGCCCACCCGGGTGCACGGCATCGTGCTGGTCTCCAAGCTGCACAAGCCCGCCCTGCGCGCCCTGGTGTACGCCCGGCTGGCCCGCTCGCACACACTGGAGGCCGTCACCGTCAACGTGGACCCGGCCGACACCGAGGCGCTGTGCAGGGACTGGGACGAACGCGGTATCGAGGTGCCGCTCAAGGTGCTGGACTCCCCGTACCGCGAGATCACCGGTCCGGTCCTGGACTACGTCAAGAACCTGCGCCGCAGCAGCCCGCGCGACGTGGTCTCGGTGTACATCCCCGAGTACGTGGTCGGCAGCTGGTACGAGCACCTGCTGCACAACCAGAGCGCGCTGCGCCTCAAGGGGCGGCTGCTGTTCAAGCCGGGCGTGATGGTGACCTCCGTACCCTGGCAGCTGGAATCCTCCGAGCGGCGCAGGCCGCAGCGCGCGTGGTCCGCGCCGGGGGCCGTCCGGCGCGGCGAGCCCAGGCACGAGCGCGTAGAGTCGGGTGGTTCCAGCACCGTAGAGTCGGTTGATTCCAGCACCGACCTCATCGACGCCAGCAAGGACTCGACCTCGTGACCCGCAACAACCCGTCCCGCTCCGCGGGGAAGTCCGGCAAGTCCGGCAAGTCCGCCAAGCCGGGACAGGTCGCCCGCCCGCGCTGGGGAGCCAAGCCGGCCCGTCCGGCCGCCACCGACCGCGAGGGCTACACGGCCCTGACCGCCCCGGTCGTCCCGGCCGAGCCGAAGCCCCAGGCGGCCCAGGAGCGGCCGGCCCAGGCCAAGCCGGCCGGGGCCGGGAAGAGCACGCCGCGCAAGCAGGCCGTCCGCCCGCCGAAGGCGCTGCGCACGGCCAAGCCGGTCAGGGCGGAGCGGGCACCCAAGGCTCCGAGCGGCGACCCGCTGGTCGGCGAGCGGTACGAGGTCGAGGTGGGCCCGGTCGCGCACGGCGGCGGGCACTGCGTGGCCCGGCACGAGGGCCGGGTGCTGTTCGTCCGGCACGCGCTGCCGGGTGAGCGGGTGATCGCCCTGGTCACCGAGGGCACCACCACCTCCCGCTTCCTGCGCGCCGACGCGGTGGAGATCCTGGACGCCGCCAAGGAGCGGATCCCCGCGCCGTGCCCGTTCTCGGGCCCCGGCCGGTGCGGCGGCTGCGACTGGCAGCACGTCACCCCGGGCGGCCAGCGCAAGCTCAAGGGCCAGGTGCTCACCGAGCAGCTGGCCAAGCTCGCCCAGCTGACCCCCGCCGAGGCCGGCTGGGACGGCAGTGTCGAGCCGGTCGGCGGCAAGCTCCCGGCCGGCGAGGTGCCCGCCTGGCGCACCCGGATCCAGTACGCCGTCGACCCGGCCACCGGCAAGGCGGGGCTGCGCCGCCACCGCTCGCACGACATCGAGCCGATCGACCGCTGCCTGATCGCCGCCCCCGGGGTGTCCGAGCTGGGTATCGAGGCCCGCGACTGGCCGGGGGTCGAGACCATCGAGGCGATCGCCGCCACCGGGTCCTCGGACCGCCAGGTCGTGCTGACGCCGAGGGAGGGCGCCCAGCTGCCGCTAGTCGAGCTGGACCAGCCGGTCTCGATCGCCCGGATCGACGAGCAGGGCGGCATCCACCGGGTGCACGGCCGGACCTTCGTCCGCGAGCGGGCCGCCGGGCGCACCTGGCGGGTCAGCAACGGCGGGTTCTGGCAGATCCACCCCGAGGCGCCCCAGACCCTGGTCGACGCCGTCCTGGAGGGTCTCGACCCGCAGTGGGGCGAGATGGCCCTCGACCTGTACTGCGGGGTCGGCCTGTTCGCCGGGGCGCTGGCCGACCGGGTCGGCGAGGACGGTGCGGTGCTCGGCATCGAGTCCAGCAAGCAGGCCGTCGTCGACGCCAGGCACAACCTGGCCGCGGTGGACAACGTCCGGATCGAGTGCGACAAGGTCGAGTCGCTGCTCCCGCGTACCGGGATCACCTCCACCGACCTGATCGTCCTCGACCCGCCGCGCGCGGGGGCGGGCCGGGAGACCGTCGCGCACCTGGTCGGCCTTGAGGCGCGCCGGATCGCCTACGTCGCCTGCGACCCGGCGGCCCTCGCGCGTGACCTGGCCTTCTTCCGCGAGGGCGGCTACCGCCCGGTCTCGCTGCGGGCCTTCGACCTCTTCCCGATGACCCACCACTTCGAGTGCGTGGCCATCCTGGAGCCGGTCGCGGAGTAGTCCTGACACCGCCCGAGGGGCGTGCGGAACACACGACCGAGACTGGTCGTGCTCCGTGCGCCCCTCGGTGCTCTCCGGGCCGGTCATGGCCGGTCGGGTCGGGGAGCCCCATAAACTCCGATCCGATCTTGTATGTCGATACGGGTCCGTTTCCGAGTGTGCCCGTGGCAGGGGAGGACGGCATGGCGCCCAGACGCATGACCCGCGAGGAGGCCAGGCAGCAGACCCGGGACCGGCTGGTGACGGCCGCCGCCGAGCTGTTCGCCGAACGGGGGGTCAACGGAGCCTCGGTCGAGCAGATCGCCGAGCGGGCCGGCTACAGCCGAGGCGCTTTCTACGGAAACTTCGAGGACAAGAACGGCCTGGTGCTGGAGCTGCTCAAGCACCGCACCCTGCGGGAGAAGCAGGAGGTCGAGGCGATCGGGAGCGAGGCGGAGTCCTTCGAGGAGATGCTGGCCGCGCTGCGCGCCTGGCACCGTGAGCGCGGGCGGCACCTGGCGGACTGGTTCGCGCTGCGGATGGAACTCGTCCTGCACGCCCTGCGGAACCCCGAGATCAGGCCGCTGCTGGCGGAGCGCGAGGAGCTGGCGAGCAACGCGATCGCCGAGGGTCTGCGCTATGAGCTGGCGCGGCGCGGGGCCGAACCGCCCGGCGACCCGGCGTTTCTCGCCCTGATCGTCCACGCGCTGGAGGACGGCCTGCTGATCCAGCGGCTGCTGCGCCCCGACGAGTTCACCGACGAGGTGGTCGTCGACGCCTTCGAACTGCTGCTGCGCACCTGGAGCGGCGTGCCGGAAGCCGGCCCAGGCCCGGCGGACCCGGTGGAGAGGGCCTGAAGGCCCGTGGCGGTGTTGTGTGCGAAGGGATGACGCGGGGAACGGGCGGGTATGTTCCCCAGCGCTCCCAGCGGCGATTTCCGGTCTTCTGGGAGCACTGGGGCGAGGGAGGGCGCGGGGAGGTCGGAAATGCGCGCCCTTGTTGTGCTAGCAACATGACGCTAGCATTACGTCATGGCGAAGAAGCAGCTGAATGTCCGGGTGGATGCGGCCACCGCCGAGATGGCGCGCGAGCGCGCCGAGCAGCAGGGGATCAGCATGAACCAGTACATCGAACGGCTTGTCAGGCAGGACATGGGCGAGACCGGCCGGCTGTTCGTCGACGCCGCCGCGCAGTTCATGAAGGAGTACGAGTCGACCTTCCTCGCCGAGTTCGGTGACGGCTTGCAGGATGTGCGCCGTTGAACCTGGAGGTGGACCTCTCGTGGCTGCTCATGACCGCCGAGCAGTACACCCCCGGTGATCCGCCGGTCACCGACTACGGATCGCTGCTCGCGGCGATCACCCGGCACCAGGCCGAAATCTTCGACATCGCCGTCTATCCCGAACCGCAGGACCGGGCGGCGGCTCTGATGCACCAGCTGATCCGGGTCCCGGCGCTGGAGCGGAGCAACGAGCTCTTCGCCACCGCTGTCGCCTACGCGTACCTGGTGGCCAGCGGCTGCAGCGTCGCCACCACCGCGCGCGAGGTCCGCAGCCTGGCACGGGCGATCCGGGAGGGCAAGCTCGGCGTCAGCGGAGTCGCCGACCGGCTGGCCACCTGGGTGGTGGACGAGGCGGAGGAGGAAGAGGTCCGGGGAGACGACGACGGGGACGACGGCGACGTCGACTGAGCCGCGGCCGGGCACCCGGCCGCCGCCCGCCGATCCCGCCGCCGGAGATCACCTAGGCTGGGGGTTTCACCCCACACGGCGAGGAACCACGGACGTTGCTGCAGGACATCGAGCGCTACCTGGCCTGCCCGCACTGCGCACAGCGGCTGGCCCTCGACGGGCGCACCCTGCGCTGCCCTACGGGTCACAGCTTCGACCAGGCCAAGCAGGGCTACGTCAGCCTGCTGGCCGGTGACGCGCACACCGGTACCGGCGACACCGCCGACATGGTCGCCGCGCGCGGCGCCTTCCTGACCGCCGGCCACTACCGGCCGATCGTGGACGCCCTGGCCGCGGCGGCGGACCGGACCGACGGCCTGGTGGTGGACCTGGGCGCGGGCACCGGCTACTACCTCACCCGGGTGCTGGACCACGCCGGCGGCGTGGGAGCCGCCCTCGACATCTCCAAGTACGCGCTGCGCCGGGCCGCCAAGGCGCACCCCCGGATCGGCGCGGTGGTCTGCGACGCCTGGCGTCCGCTCCCGCTCCAGGACGGCTGTGCCGACCTGGTGCTGAACGTCTTCGCACCGAGGAACGGGCCGGAGATCCGGCGGGTGCTGCGCCCCGGCGGCCGGCTGCTGCTGGTCTCGCCGACCTCCCGGCACCTGCGCGAACTGGTCGCGGCACTGGGCCTGCTGTCGGTGGACGAGGAGAAGGAGCGCCGGATCGACGAGAAGCTGAGCCCGTGGTTCACCAGGACGGACCGGGCCGAGGTCGAGTTCCGGCTCAGCCTCTCGCGGGCGGACGCGGCGGCGGTGGTGGCGATGGGCCCCAACGCCTGGCACACCGCCCCCGACGTGCTCGACGCCGCGCTCGCCGCGCTGCCGGAGCCGGTCGAGGTCACCGGCTCGGTGCAGGTGACGACGTACCGGTGAGGACCGGGCGGGTGGCCTGGTCAATCGCCGGGACCGGGTCCGGCACCCCGTAGGGATGAACGGTGCGTGCAGGCACGTTTCGTCTCGGCGGGCGGCAACTAGGGTGCCCGGGGTGACCAGCGAAGCCGCCCAGTCCGCAGTCCAGTCGCCCGGGAGCACCGTCCTACCGCTCAAAGACCCTGCGGGGAGGTCCTCCGCCCGCCCCGCCGTCGAGGAGCTCAGGCTCACCTCGTTCAAGTCGTACCGCCGGACGACACTCCCGCTCTCCCCGTTCACCGTCCTCCACGGGCCCTCGGGGGTCGGCAAGTCGAACGCGCTCGACGCGCTGGCCGTGCTCTCGCGGCTGGCGCTGGGCGAGCCGATCGGTCCCTCGCTGGACGGTTTCGGCGGTACCAACGGACCGCTGGCCCAGCCGGTCAGGGGCGGGCTGCTGGGCTGTGTGCCGCACGGCCGGAACGCGATCATCCTGGGCTGCACGGTCCGCTCCTGCGCCGGACCGATCCGGCTCGAACTGGTGGTGCGCACCGACGGCCGGGTCCGGGTCGCCAGGGAGTGGCTCACCTGCGCGGGGCAGACCCTGGTCGAGACCGGGGAGCAGGACGTGGCCCACGGGAAGGTCAACGTCACCTGGCACAACGACACCCGGCAGGGCGACATCCGGGCGCCGTTCCCGAGCGACAGTCTGATCGTCACCCAGATCCCGCTGCGGGTGGCCGGTTCCTCGGCCGGGGAGTGCAAGGTGCTCGCGGCCGCCGAGCAACTGCTGACCGCGCTGCGCGAGATCTTCCCACTGAACCCCGTACCCGCCCTGATGCGCGACTGGGCGCAGCCCGATCCGGATGCCCGACTGCTGGGCTCGGCCGCCAACATCTCCGCGGTCCTGGCCAGGGTCAGAAACGACTGCACCCGGCGCTACGGGCGGTTGCTCAAGGCCGTCCAGGCGGCGGCCCCGCACCCGCTGCTCGGGCTCGACGTGGCCCGGCGCGGCCCGGAGGCGCAGGAGCGGCTGCTCGCGGTCTTCGACGAGGGGGTGCTCGGGCGGACCGGTGCTGACCAGGCATCGGACGGCATGCTGCGACTGCTTGCCTTCGCCGCGGTGCTGCTGACCGGCGCGGGGGTGCTGGACGTGGAGTCCGCCGCCGAGGTTCCGTCGGCGCACCGCCAACTGATCGTGCTGGCAGAGGACTTGGGAGCCGGTCTGGCGGGCGAGCAGATCGCCGCACTGCTACGGGTGGCCCGCGAGGTGTGCGAGAAGGGCGACGTCCGGCTGCTCGCGGCGCTGAACGATCCGACGCCGGTGCGGGAGGCCGGCGGTGCCGAACTGGTGGAGTGCCGGCGGGATCCGGCCACCGGGCACAGCGTGCTGCGGCCCGATCCGCCCAGGGTGCCGGTGCAGTCGGCGCGTGAGGACGGGGTGGACGCCGAGGGCGCCACGGCCGGTACCGGGGCGGACGGGGAGGAGGCGGGCGGTTCCGCCGACAGGCCGGCGATGGGGTAGACCTGAGGGCGTGAGTGAGCAGACGAACGGCCCGGCGGGCCCGACCCTGGGGGAGCTGCAGCAGCGGCTCACCGACTTCGCGGCGGCCCGGGACTGGCAGCCGTTCCACACCCCGAAGAACCTGGCGGCCGCGCTGAGCGTGGAGGCGGGCGAACTGCTGGAGATCTTCCAGTGGTTGACGCCTGAGCAGGCGACGGCGGTGATGGCCGAGCCGGACCGGGCACACCGGGTCCGGGACGAGGTCGCCGATGTGCTGGCGTATCTGCTGCAGTTCTGCACGGCGGTCGGGGTGGATCCACTGACCGCGCTGGCGGCGAAGATCGAGCGGAACGAGGTGCGCTTTCCGGTGGCCGACCGGGGGCTGACGGAGGATGGGAACGAAACAGGATGATTGTCAGATCGCCGCGCTGAGCTGCGGAATCGCTCTTCTGTACACCCGTGTGGGTGACGGGGATTTTCCACAGGGCGGGGTTGTCCACAGGTTCTGCCCGGGGTGCTGCGCGGACTCGATCCGCGCAGCACCCTTGCGTCGTGACACACCGTCGGTAACGGCGGTCCGACGCGAGCGAGGGGAGCGGCGGGTTATGGACGCGCTGCGGTTGATCAAGACGGCCAGGCACGCGCTGGCGGAGGCCAGAAGCGTGCCGGACGCACTCGCCGAGGCCTGGCAGGCGGGGCTGCTCACCGAGGCGGTCGGAGCGCGGATCGCCGCGCGTGAGCCCGGCGGGATCGGTGCGCTGGGCCAGCTGCTCTGCGATGCGGGTGCTCATGCGGTCGGCTGCCTGGACCAGCCGTCCGGCGTTGCGGGGGCTGGTGAGGGCGGCGCGGAGCAGGAGTGGAGCCGGATCGATTGGGGCGGCGCGGGTCGCGCGTCCCGCCTGGACGAACTCGGTGAGCTGGAGCCGGTCCTCGAAGAGCTCGGCCGGCTCCTGCACGAGGTCGCCGAAACCCTCGTGGTGCTGGCCTGCGGTGCCGACGGTGAGCGCCTCTACTGGCGGTGCATCGACGGCGTGGACGCCGGAGCCGAGTGCAAGGACTTGGTGGCGGAGCTGCTCAGGACGGTACGGAAGCAGTCCGGAGACCACGGCGCGGGGGACTTCGGGGAGGCGGACATGGAGGGGAGCAGCGGTCTCCTGGACGAGGAGCGCGGCTGGTACGAGGACGAGGAGTGGGAGCACCGCCGGGAGCGGCGGGGCGATGGGCGGCGGAACGGCGATCGGCGGTGCACCGAAGCGGACGGTGTGGCGGAGCCGGGCGGCACCGGGCCGTCGGAGCCGGAACCGCACAACGCGGGGACCGGGCCGGTCGCGGACCGGTACTCGGAACGGAGCCTGCCGACCCTGGTCATCCCGCTGGCCTCACCGGGTTCCCCGCCCGGCTGCCGGCCCGGGGCTCAGGAGTCGGCGGAGCCCTCGGCTTCGGCCGGTTCCCGGCCCGGTTGGTTCGGCCGGGCGCCGGAGGAGCGCAGGTCGGCGCCGAGACCGGCCAGCGAGTCATTGACGGAGGCGAGCAGTTCCTGCATCTGCTCCAGCAGGCTCTTGGGCGTGGCGGCGGCGGGCGGGACGACGGCAGTGGGAGCGGTGGCCTCGGCCTGCGGTACCTCGGACCTGGGCTCGGACATGAGGGGACCCCTCCAGCTCGGTAGTGCGGTGTGAGGCGGCGGATGTCGACGCCGTCGGTTGAACGAGCGGTGCGGGCACACGGTCACCCCCTACCACTCGTTGAGGTCGAACCTCCGCACCCTGTCAGCCTCGGGGGTGAGGATGGCTTGCCGCACGGTGTCCCACTCGGCTAGGAGCGGCCGGCGCAGGACGCTGCTGGCGGCGTCGCCGTTCCGGCTCGTCCGGCCTTCGCCGGTCGGTGTGCCCCGGTCCCGTGTCCCCCGGTCCGGTGTCCGCCCGGTCCTGCCCGGTCCGGTGTCCGCCTGGTCGGTGTCTGTCGGTCCGGTGCCTGTCCGGTCGGCGTCCGCCCGTGGGGTCCGCGTGGCAGAAGACCAGGGCCCCCGGTGCCGTCGCGAGGACGGCGCCGAGGGCCCGGCAGAGCAGTGGAGGTCAGTTGTGCGCGTGCAGGTCCGCGTTGAGGCCGCCCCACGAGCCGGACCGGGCGATCACCTCGACCGCGCCGCTCTGCGAGTTGCGGCGGAACAGCAGGTTGTCCTGGCCGGAGAGCTCGACCGCCTTGGCGATCTTGCCGTCGGGGGTGGTGACCCGGGTGCCGGCGGTCACGTACAGACCGGCCTCGACCACGCAGTCGTTGCCCAGCGAGATGCCGATGCCCGCGTTGGCACCGAGCAGGCAGCGCTGGCCGACCGAGACGACCTGCTTGCCGCCGCCGGAGAGGGTGCCCATGATCGAGGCACCGCCGCCGATGTCGCTGTGGTCGCCGACCACGACGCCCGCGCTGATCCGGCCCTCGACCATCGAGGTGCCCAGGGTGCCGGCGTTGAAGTTGACGAAGCCCTCGTGCATGACGGTGGTGCCGGCGGCCAGGTGCGCGCCGAGGCGGACCCGGTCGGCGTGCGCGATCCGGACGCCCGACGGGGCGACGTAGTCGGTCATCCGCGGGAACTTGTCGATGCCGTACACGGCCAGCTGGCCGCCCTGGGCACGGACGGCGAGCCGGGCCCGCTCGACGTTCTCGACCGGCACCGGGCCGATGCTGGTCCAGGCGACGTTGGCGAGCAGACCGAAGATGCCGTCCAGGTTCTGCCCGTGCGGCTTGACCAGTCGGTGGCTCAGCAGGTGCAGGCGCAGGTACACGTCGTGCGTGTCCAGCGGCTTCTCGTCCAGCGAGGCGATGGTGGTGCGCACCGCGACCACCTCGACGCCACGGCGTGCGTCAGCGCGCAGCGCCTCCTCGGCGCCTGCGCCGAGAGCCGCCTTGGCCTCCTCGGCGGTCAGTCGGACGGTGCCGGCCGGGCCCGCCTCGGCGACGAGTTCGGGGGCGGGGTACCAGGTGTCGAGGACAGTCCCGTCGGCGGCGATGGTGGCCAGACCGACGGCGACGGCACCGCTTGCGAGGTTGGAGGTTTCAGCAGTCACATCGTGCACGTTAACGAATCCCGGCGGCGGCTGCCGAACCCGCTCACCGTCCGGAGACGGATTCGGACCGTCCAGGCGGGGATTCGATCGCTGGTGCGGACAAAATCCGGTGCCCGCCCCACCCGGGCTCGGCAATACTCAGCGAGGTGTTCATCTCGATCTCCACCACAGGAACGGCCGAGCGGCCCGCCACCGACCTGGGATTTCTGCTGCACAAGCACCCTGACAAGGTGCAGCGGTTCTCGACCTCCCACGGTGAGGCACATGTCTTCTACCCCGAGGCGACGGCGGAAGCGTGCACCGTGGCGCTGTTGCTGGACATCGACCCGATCGCGCTGGTGCGCAAGGGCCGGGGCAAGGGCCGCGGCGGCTCGCCGGACTTCGCGCTCGCCCAGTACGTCAACGACCGCCCCTATGCGGCGTCCTCGCTGCTCGCGGTGGCTCTGCGGACAGTCTTCCGGACCGCGATGAAGGGCGTGTGCGAGATGCGTCCCGGCCTGGCGGACCAGCCGCTGCCGCTGCGGATCTCGCTCCCGGCCGTACCGGCGAGCGGCGCGGGCGAGAGCGGTGGCGCGGCGCTGGTCGGCCGGCTCTTCGAGCCGCTCGGCTGGCGGGTCGCGGCCGAGGCGATCCCGCTGGACGAGGCGTTCCCCGAGTGGGGCGATTCCCGGTACGTCCGGGTCGAGCTGACCGCCACCGCGCGGCTGGCCGACGCGCTCCAGCAGCTCTATGTGCTGCTGCCGGTGCTCGACGGCTCCAAGCACTACTGGGTCGCGCCGGACGAGGTGGACAAGCTGCTCGACGCCGGGGAGGGCTGGCTGGCCGAGCACCCGGAGCTCACTCTGATCATCCGCCGGTACCTGGCGCGGCGCTGGTCGCTGGCCCGGACCGCGATGGAACGCCTGGAGCTGGCCCGGCTGGCCGAGGCCGACGACCGGGAGGCCGAGGAACTGGACAACGCGGTCGACGACGAGGGCACCGACGAGAACGGCGAGGAGGGAGCCGAGAGCAGGGAGACCACCGGGTCCGAGGCGGGTGGAACGGCTGCGGCCGAGAGGCACACCTCGCTCGCCGTCCGGCGCCGGGAGGCGATCCTCGCCGCCCTGAGCGAGACGGGTGCCTCCCGGATCCTCGATCTCGGCTGCGGGCAGGGCGAGTTGGTGGGTGCGCTGCTCAAGGACGCCAGGGTGACCGAGGTGATCGGCGTGGACGTGTCCTCACGAGCGCTCTCGGCGGCCGCCCGCAAGCTGCGGATCGAGCGGATGCCGGAGCGTCAGTCATCCAGGGTCAGGCTGCTCCAGGGCGCGCTCACCTACACCGACGCGCGTCTCAAGGGCTATGACGCGGCCGTGCTCTCCGAGGTCATCGAGCATCTCGACCTGCCCCGGCTGCCCGCACTCGAACACGCGGTGTTCGGTGCCGCCCGCCCCGGTGCCGTCGTGGTGACCACGCCCAACGTCGAGTACAACGTCCGCTGGGAGACCCTCCCGGCCGGGCACGTCCGCCACGCGGACCACCGCTTCGAGTGGGACCGGGCACAGTTCCTGGCCTGGGCGGAGCGGGTGGCCGCGACCTACGGGTACAGCGTCACCATCCGTCCCGTCGGCCCGTACGACGAGCAGGTCGGCGCTCCCACCCAGCTGGCCCTGTTCCGCCTCGGGACCACCGAGGCCTCCACTGCCCAGGCCTCCACTGCCCAGGCTGTGACCACCGAGGCTGCGACCACCACCGAAGGGAGCGTGACCCGATGACCGACACCACGACCGCAGCGCCCGCCCCGATCCGTGCCCTGCCCGTCACCGACCTCTCGCTGGTGGTGCTGGTCGGCACCACGGGTTCGGGCAAGTCCAGCTTCGCCCGCAAGCACTTCCTGCCGACCCAGGTGGTGTCCTCCGACTTCTGCCGAGGTCTGGTCGCCGACGACGAGAACGACCAGTCGGCCTCCGGCGACGCCTTCGACGTACTGCACTACATCGTCGGCAAGCGGCTGGCCGCAGGCCGGCTCACCGTGGTCGACGCCACCAACGTCCAGCCGGAGGCCCGCCGCCGGCTGGTGCAGATGGCCAGGGACCACGACGTGCTCCCGATCGCGATCGTCCTCGACGTCCCGCCGGGCGTCTGCGCCGAGCGCAACCGCACCCGCCCGGACCGGCAGCTGCCCCCGCACGTGATCCCCCGCCAGCAGCGCGAGCTGCGCCGTTCGCTCAGGGGACTGGAGCGCGAGGGCTTCCGCAAGGTCCACATCCTGCGCGGGGAGGCGGAGGTGGAGGCCGCCGGGATCGTCATCGAGAAGCGTTTCAACGACCTGCGGCACCTCACCGGACCGTTCGACATCGTCGGCGACATCCACGGCTGCCGCTCCGAGCTGGAGACCCTGCTGGTCCGGCTCGGCTACACCCTCACCAGGGACGAGCAGGGCCGGCCGGTCGACGCCGCGCACCCCGAGGGCCGTACCGCGGTCTTCGTCGGCGACCTGGTCGACCGGGGCCCCGACACACCGGGTGTGCTGCGCCTGGTGATGGGCATGGTGGGCGCGGGCCACGCCATCTGCGTCCCCGGCAACCACGAGAACAAGCTGGGCCGGTGGATGTCCGGCCGCAAGGTCACCGTCTCGCACGGTCTGCAGGAGTCGGTGGACCAACTGGCGGGCGAGAGCGAGGAGTTCCGCGCCCAGGTGCGGGCCTTCATGCGCGACCTGGTCAGTCATTACCTGCTGGACGGCGGCGATCTGGTGGTCTGCCACGCCGGCCTTCCGGAGAAGTACCACGGCCGCACCTCCGGCCGGGTCCGCTCGCACGCCCTCTACGGTGACACCACCGGCGAGACCGACGAGTACGGGCTGCCGGTCCGCTACCCCTGGGCCGAGGAGTACCGGGGCCGGGCCCTGGTGGTCTACGGCCACACCCCGGTCCCGTCGGCGACCTTCCTCAACAACACCATCTGCCTGGACACCGGCTGCGTCTTCGGCGGCAGCCTGACCGCGCTGCGCTACCCGGAGCGCGAGCTGGTCGGCGTTCCGGCCGAGCGGGAGTGGTACGCCCCGGTCCGGCCGATGCAGAGCGACGCGCCCGGCGCCCGCGAGGGCCGCCCGCTGGACCTGGCCGACGTGGCCGGCCGCCGGGTGGTGGAGACCGCCCACCACGGCCGGGTCGCCGTGCGGGAGGAGAACGCGGCGGCCGCCCTGGAGGTGATGAGCCGTTTCGCACTCGACCCCCGGCTGCTGGCGTACCTGCCGCCGACCATGGCCCCCAGTGCGACCTCGCGCCGCGAGGGCTACCTGGAGCACCCGGAGGAGGCGTTCTTCGCCTACCGCCACGACGGGGTGCGGCAGGTGGTCTGCGAGGAGAAGCACATGGGCTCCCGTGCGGTGGTCCTGGTGGCCCGGGACGCCGCCGCACTGGAGAAGCGGTTCGGTGTCGAGGGCCCCGGTGCGATCTGGACCCGGACCGGGCGGGCCTTCCTCAGCGACGAGGAGCTGACCGGCGCGGTGCTGGACCGGGTGCGGACGGCTGCCGAGCGGGCCGGGCTGTTCGAGGAGCTGGCCAGCGACTGGCTGCTGCTGGACGCCGAGCTGATGCCCTGGTCCCTCAAGGCCGCGGAACTGCTGCGCCGCCAGTACGCGGCGGTTGGCGCGGCGGCGGGTGCGGCGCTGCCGCAGGCGCTGGCCGCGCTGGAGCAGGGGGCCGCGCGCGGTCTGGCGCTGGACGAGCTGACCGACCGACAGCGGCGGCGCGCGGCGGACGCGGAGGCCTTCATCGCCGCCTACCGCCGCTACTGCTGGCCGACTGAGGGCCTGTCGGGCATCCGGCTGGCGCCGTTCCAGGTGCTGGCCGCCGAGGGTGCGAACCTCGCGGTCCGCCCGCACGACCGGCACCTCGACTGGATCGACCGCCTGGTCGCGGCCGACGACCCGCAGGAGCCGATCCTGCACCGCACCGGCCGACTGGTGGTGGACACCGCGGACGAGGAGTCGATCGCCGCGGGCACCGCCTGGTGGGAGCAGCTGACCGCGGCCGGCGGTGAGGGCATGGTGGTCAAGCCGCTCGCCTCCCTGGTCCGTAGCGAGGCGGGCGGGGGCGGGCCCGGCGGGCTGGTCCAGCCGGGGATCAAGGTGCGCGGACGGGAGTACCTGCGGATCATCTACGGCCCGGACTACACCCGGCACCTGGACCAGCTGCGGCAGCGCTCGCTCGGTCACAAGCGGTCGCTCGCCCTGCGCGAGTACGCCCTCGGGCTGGAGGCACTGGACCGGCTGGCGGCGGGCGAGCCGCTGTGGCGGGTGCACGAGGCGGTGTTCGCCGTTCTGGCCCTGGAGTCGGAACCGGTCGATCCCCGGCTCTGAGGCCGCGGCCGGCTCCCGGCCATCCCGGACCAAGGGGGCCAGGAGCCGGCCGGGGCTCGGGACATTCTGCATATAAATTCAAAGTGTCGTATACACTTCCCATCTAAGTGTCCCCGACACCCCAGGAGCCCGGCATGGCCTTCAACCTCCGGAACCGGCACTTCCTCAAGGAACTGGACTTCACCCCGAAGGAGTTCCGCTTCCTGCTCGACCTCTCCGCACAGCTCAAGGCCGCCAAGTACGCGGGGACGGAGCAGCAGCGGCTGCGCGGCAAGAACATCGCGCTGATCTTCGAGAAGACCTCGACCCGGACCCGCTGCGCCTTCGAGGTGGCCGCTCACGACCAGGGCGCCGGCACCACCTACCTGGACCCCGCGGGCTCGCAGATCGGCCACAAGGAGTCGATCAAGGACACCGCACGGGTGCTCGGCCGGATGTTCGACGGTATCGAGTACCGCGGCCATGGCCAGGAGGTCGTCGAGGAGCTGGCCGAGTACGCGGGCGTGCCGGTGTGGAACGGGCTCACCGACGAGTGGCACCCGACCCAGATGCTGGCGGACGCGCTGACCATCCTGGAGCACACCGCCAAGCCGCTGGAGCAGGTCACCCTGGTCTACCTCGGCGACGCCCGCTCCAACATGGGCAACTCGCTGCTGGTCACCGGCGCCCTGCTGGGGATGGACATCCGGATCGTCGCCCCCCGGCAGCTCTGGCCGGCCGAGTCGGTGCAGAAGGACGCCCAGGCGCTCGCCGAATCCACGGGCGCCCGGATCACCCTGACGGAGGATGTCGCCGCCGGGGTGGCCGGTGCCGACTTCCTCTACACCGACGTCTGGGTCTCGATGGGCGAACCCAAGGAGGTCTGGGCCGAGCGGATCGCGCTGCTGAAGCCGTACCAGGTGTCGATGGCGACGGTCCGGGCGACCGGCAACCCGGACGTGAAGTTCCTGCACTGCCTCCCGGCCTTCCACGACCTCGGTACGGAGGTCGGCCGGCAGATGCACGAGATCACCGGGATGTCCGAACTGGAGGTGACCGACGAGGTGTTCGAGTCCGGGCACTCCATCGTCTTCGACCAGGCGGAGAACCGGATGCACACCATCAAGGCCGTCCTGGTCGCAACCCTGGGGGCCTGACCGGCCGCTTCGCGCCGCGCCGGCCACGGGCCCGCGACCGGAGGTCCACGTTCACGCAGGCCGCCCGGTCGCTCGCGGCGTGCGAGCCGGCCGGGGTGCCCGCGTGGAGGACGAACGACTCCGCCTCGCCCGGGCGACGGCGTGCCACTGTGCCGCAGGGCCACCGGTGCCGGGTCTTTTGGGTGTTCGCCGGTTCCCCGGCTCCGGCTGCTCCGCCCCTGCGGCATGCCGGCGGCGCGGTGGGCTCCTTCACGTGCCCCGCCCGGCAGTCCGCCCGGATCACCGCGCCGGCGCGATGCCCCGGATCTCGCAGCGCGGCCCGCTCGCCCGCATCAGCCGCAGGTCGGCCGTGATCAGCGGGACCCCCAGCTGCTCGGCGACCGCGACGTAGGCGGCGTCGTCGGGCGTCAGGTTGTCCTTCAGTTCCCAGATCCGCCCGAGCAGGGGTGTGATCTCCACCTTGCGGATCGCCAGGCCGGGCAGTTCGGCGGCCAGTTCGGCCACCCGGTCCGCGTCGAGCTCCCGGGCCAGGTACAGCCCGCGCAGCGACTGCATCACCTCGATCACCACGTGTTCCGGGGCGGCCCACTCGCCGCCCGCCGCGAGTTCGGCCCGGGCCGTCTCGCCCCGCGCGCCTTCGTCGGCGAGCGCCAGTACCAGCGCGGAGGCATCGACGACAATCACGGGCGGGCTCCCTGGGCGGTGGTGATCGACTGACTCGGCTCACCGTAGCCGGATACTCCGTCCGTACGGTCGGCCGGGGAGGCTCCGCGGCGGTGCGGGGACGCGGGCGCCGGTCCCTCTCCCCGCTGTCGTGGGCGCCCTCGCGTGCGGGTCCAGGACTTGCGCTGCGGGGGTGGTGCGGGAAGTTTTGGAGGCATGCCGCAGCGGCGCCGTCGGATCGCGCTCAGGGGCATGCCTGAACGCGGGAGTCACGCCCCCATGCACTATGGTTTATCTCGACATCGAGATAACTCCGCACTAGGATTTATCTTGACGTCGAGATACTTGCCGAGAGGCGCAGGTGGCCGATTCTCGCAAGGGTTAGTCAGCTAAGGCTTACCTTACCTCACCGCCCGATGGGCAGAGGGGGCACAGCCGGCCCCACGCACACACGAAGCACCTAGAAGGAGTCAGTCGTGTCCGCGAACAGCTTCGACGCCCGCAGCTCGCTGCAGGTGGGCGACGAGTCGTACGAGATCTTCAAGCTCTCCGCCGTCGAGGGTTCCGAGCGGCTGCCCTACAGCCTCAAGGTGCTGCTGGAGAACTTGCTCCGCACCGAGGACGGCGCGAACATCACCGCCGACCACATCCGCGCGCTCGGCAACTGGGACGCCAACGCCCAGCCGAGCCAGGAGATCCAGTTCACCCCGGCCCGCGTGATCATGCAGGACTTCACCGGTGTGCCTTGTGTGGTCGACCTCGCCACCATGCGTGAGGCCGTCAAGGAGCTGGGCGGCGACCCGGCCAAGATCAACCCGCTGGCCCCGGCCGAGCTGGTCATCGACCACTCCGTCATCGCCGACAAGTTCGGCACCCCGGACGCCTTCGTCCAGAACGTCGAGATCGAGTACGGCCGCAACAAGGAGCGCTACCAGTTCCTGCGCTGGGGCCAGACCGCGTTCGACGAGTTCAAGGTCGTCCCGCCGGGCACCGGCATCGTGCACCAGGTGAACATCGAGCACCTGGCCCGTACGGTCATGGTCCGGGGTGGCCAGGCGTACCCGGACACCTGCGTCGGCACCGACTCGCACACCACCATGGTCAACGGCCTGGGCGTGCTGGGCTGGGGCGTCGGTGGCATCGAGGCCGAGGCCGCCATGCTGGGCCAGCCGGTCTCCATGCTGATCCCGCGCGTGGTCGGCTTCAAGCTGACCGGCCAGCTGCCGGCCGGCGCCACCGCCACCGACCTGGTGCTCACCATCACCGAGATGCTGCGCAAGCACGGTGTGGTCGGCAAGTTCGTCGAGTTCTACGGTGACGGCATCGGCTCGATCCCGCTGGCCAACCGCGCCACCATCGGCAACATGTCGCCGGAGTTCGGCTCGACCTGCGCGATCTTCCCGATCGACGGCGAGACCATCAACTACCTGAAGCTCACCGGCCGCAGCGAGCAGCAGCTCGCCCTGGTCGAGGCGTACGCCAAGGAGCAGGGCCTCTGGCACGACCCGTCGGTCGAGCCGGTCTACTCCGAGTACCTGGAGCTGGACGTCTCCACCGTCGTCCCGTCGATCGCCGGCCCGAAGCGCCCGCAGGACCGCGTCGTCCTCGCCGAGGCCGCGGCCAAGTTCGCCGAGGCGCTGCCGACCTACTCGGCCGAGGCCAGCAAGCCGACCCAGGTGGTCGCCGAGGACGGCTCCTCGTACGAGATCGACAACGGCGCGGTCGTGATCGCCTCGATCACCTCCTGCACCAACACCTCCAACCCCTCCGTCATGCTGGGCGCCGCCTTGCTGGCGAAGAAGGCCGTGGAGAAGGGCCTGCACGTCAAGCCCTGGGTCAAGACCACCCTGGCGCCCGGCTCCAAGGTCGTCATGGACTACTACGAGAAGGCCGGCCTGCTCCCGTACATGGAGAAGCTGGGCTTCAACCTGGTCGGCTACGGCTGCGTCACCTGCATCGGCAACTCGGGCCCGCTGCCCGAGGAGGTCTCGAAGGCGGTCAACGACGCCGACCTGGCCGTCGTCTCGGTGCTCTCCGGCAACCGCAACTTCGAGGGCCGGATCAACCCCGACGTCAAGATGAACTACCTGGCCTCCCCGCCGCTGGTGGTCGCCTACGCCCTCGCCGGCAACATGAACGTCGACATCACCCGGGACGCCCTGGGCAAGGACGCGGAGGGCAACGACGTCTTCCTCGCCGACATCTGGCCGTCCGAGCAGGAGGTCGCCGACGTCGTCGCCGGCTCCATCGACGAGGCCATGTTCGAGAAGGGCTACCAGGACGTCTTCGCCGGTGACCACCGCTGGCAGTCGCTCCCGGTCCCGACCGGCAACACCTTCGAGTGGGACACCGAGTCCACCTACGTCCGCAAGCCCCCGTACTTCGAGGGCATGGCCAAGACCCCGAGCCCGGTGACCGACATCGCCGGCGCCCGCGTCCTGGCCAAGCTGGGCGACTCGGTCACCACCGACCACATCTCCCCGGCCGGCAGCATCAAGCCGGGCACCCCGGCGGCGCAGTACCTCACCGAGCACGGTGTGGAGAAGCGTGACTTCAACTCCTACGGCTCGCGCCGTGGCAACCACGAGGTCATGATCCGCGGTACCTTCGCCAACATCCGCCTGCGCAACCAGATCGCGCCGGGCACCGAGGGCGGCTACACCCGCGACTTCACCCGGTCCGCCGAAGGTGACGGGGGTGCCCCGGTGTCGTTCATCTACGACGCCTCGCAGAACTACCAGGCCGCCGGCGTCCCGCTGGTCGTCCTGGCCGGCAAGGAGTACGGTTCCGGCTCGTCCCGCGACTGGGCCGCCAAGGGCACCGCGCTGCTGGGTGTCAAGGCCGTCATCGCCGAGTCGTACGAGCGCATCCACCGCTCGAACCTGATCGGCATGGGTGTCCTGCCGCTGCAGTTCCCCGAGGGCCAGAGCGCCGACTCCCTCGGTCTGACCGGCGAGGAGACCTTCTCCTTCACCGGCGTGACCGAGCTGAACGAGGGCCGCACCCCGAAGACCGTCAAGGTCAAGGCGGTCGGCGTGGACGGCACCAGCACCGAGTTCGACGCGGTCGTCCGCATCGACACCCCCGGTGAGGCGGACTACTACCGCAACGGCGGCATCCTGCAGTACGTGCTGCGCTCGCTGATCGGCTGATCCCGGCCTGATCGGCTGATATCGGCAGTCCGGCAGAGGCCGGTACCCGCTCCTCGGAACGGGTACCGGCCTCTTGCCGTTTCCGGATCACGGTTTGACGTACCGATGCTCGAAGTTGAGCGTTTCTATGTTCAAACGCGCATGAACACGCTACGTTCTCGGATGTCGGCGGGCGCCGGTGCGAATGTGCAGGATCCCTGCGAATTGCACATGCTGCACCGCCGGCAACGCTTTGACAGTCACAGGTCATCCCGGGTGGTACGGGCTATTGCCGCCGGGTGGGCGCAGGACTATACCTTTGCGCATCACAGCAACCGCCTCTGACCGGCACTTTCGCCGCTGGGCGCGCCCCAGCAGGGGGAATTGACGATCCGTCATAACCTGGCTGCATCTTATGGACACCGAGGGGTGAGGGCACTGATGGGCTCTGCAACCGAGTACAACCGCCGTGACATCTTCAAGCGCGCCGCAGGGATCGCCGTGCTCGCGGCAGCCGGAGGTCCACTGCTCGCCGCCTGCGCCGCCGGCACCGGCGGCGGCAGCAACAAGGGGGCGAAGACCGGCGGGTACGACCTCGCCGACGCCAAGAACCCGTTCGGCGTGGACGCCAAGGCGGGCCTCGAGGTCTTCATCTTCGACGGCGGCTACGGCAGCGACTACGCCAAGGCGTTCGAGGCCATCTACGCGAAGAGCTATCCCGACGCGAAGATCAACCACGAGGCGGACAAGGACATCACCGGCAAGCTCCAGCCACGCTTCAACGCGGGCAGCCCACCGGACGTCATCGACGACTCCGGCAACAAGCAGATCAAGCTGGACGTGCTGGCCGACTCCAACCAACTGACCGACCTCCAGCCGCTGTTGGACGCGCCCTACCTGGACGATCCGTCCAAGAAGATCCGCGACGTGCTGATGCCCGGCACCATCGAGTCCGGCACGGTCAAGGGGAAGGTCTACAACCTCTCCTACGTCTACACCGTGTTCGGCCTCTGGTACTCGGGCAAGCTGTTCCGGGAGCACGGCTGGACGGCCCCGAGGACCTGGGCCGACTTCATCGCGCTCGGCAGCCGGATCAAGGCCGCCGGCATCGCCCCGCTGGCCCACCAGGGCAAGTACCCGTACTACATCAACGTCGCCATGCTGGACATGATCGCCAAGCAGGGCGGCCTCGACCTGATGAAGCGGATCGACGACCTGGACCCGACCGCCTGGGACGACCCGGCCGTCAAGACCGCCATGGACGCCTTCTACCAGGTGGTGTCCCAGGACTTCCTGCTCCCCGGCACCAACGGCATGACCCACACCGAGTCGCAGACCGCGTGGAACCAGTACAAGGCGGCCTTCATCCCGTGCGGTTCCTGGCTGGAGAACGAGCAACTCCCCTCCACCCCGGCCGACTTCGAGATGACCTTCCTGCCTATGCCCTCGCTGCCCGGCGACAAGCTGCCCTTCGAGGCGATCCGGGCGGGCGCGGGCGAGCCGTTCATCGTGCCGCGGCAGGCCAAGAACGCGGCCGGCGGGCTGGAGTTCCTGCGGATGATGCTGACCAAGGAGGCCTCGGGCAAGTTCGCCCAGACCGCCAACAGCCTCACCTGCCTCAAGGACGGCGTCGGCCCCGAGGTCAAGCTCAAGCCGGGCACCCAGTCCACCGTTGTGGCGCTCAAGGCCGCGGGTACCAACACCTTCAACTACCAGTACCCGAACACCGCCAGCAAGTTCGACGAGGACCTGCAGAACGCCTCGGGCGAGCTGATGGCGGGGCGCATCGGTCCGGACGAGTGGATCAAGCGCGCCAAGGAGTCGGCGACCAAGAACAAGAGCGCCTGACCGGCGAACCCGACGGGTGTGCGCGGGGGTCGCCGGCGGCGGCCCCCGGCGCGCCGGTGTCTGACGGACAGGAGATGTGGCGATGCGTCACGGCAAGTACCCCTTCATCGTGGGGTTTCTCTTCCTCCCGATCGTGCTGTACGCGGGTCTGGTGCTCTGGCCCTACCTGCAGACCTTCGGGTACTCCCTGACCGACTGGTCCGGGCAGAGCCAGCAGATGGACTTCGTCGGGCTGGACAACTACGGCAAGCTGCTCCACGACGACGTCTTCATCGGCGCGCTCTGGCACAACGTGCTGCTGCTCGCCGTGCTGCCGGTCGCGACCATCCTGATCGCGCTGTTCTTCGCCTTCATGCTCAACGTCGGCGGCCGGGGCGGCACCGGCGGCGTGCAGGGCGTGCGTGGGTCCGGGTTCTACAAGGTGGTCTTCTTCTTCCCGCAGGTGCTCTCGATCGCCATCCTCGCGGTGCTCTGGCAGGCGGTCTACCGCACCGACGCCGCCGGCCTGGCCAACGGTGTGCTGATCAAGCTGGGCCTGTCCGACGCCCAGCACCCGGTGGCCTGGCTCTCCGACCCGGACCTGGTGCTCTGGTGCATCCTCGGGGTGCTGGTCTGGAGCGGGGTCGGCTTCTACCTGGTGCTGTTCTCGGCCGCGATGCAGTCGATCCCCAGGGACATCTACGAGGCGGCCCTGCTGGACGGTGCCGGTCGCGGGCAGACCTTCTTCCGGATCACCCTGCCGCTGCTCTGGGAGAGCGTGCAGACCGCCTGGGTCTACCTCGCGATCGTGGCGATGGACGCGTTCGCGCTGGTCGCCAGCATGACCCCGGGGCGTACCTACGGCGGTGGTCCCGACCACCACAGCGAGCTGATGTCCACGTACCTGATGCGCAACTTCCTCGCCTTCGGCGAGGCCGGCTACGCCTGCGCGATGGGTGTCGTGATCTTCTTCTTCACCCTCATCCTGTCCGTCGTCTCGCTACGGGTCACCCGGCGCGAGCGGATCGAGTACTGAGCGGGGCCGCGGCATGAGTACCAGCATCCAGAAGACCGCCCCCGCCCAGCCGGTCGAGCGCCGCCGCGGCAGCCGTCCGGCGAGCCGGTCGGAGCGTTTCGCCGACGGCGGGGGAGTGCTGAACGTCTTCTCGCACGGGTTCCTCGCGCTCTGGGCCGTGATGATCGTCTTCCCGCTGCTCTGGGTGGTGCTCGGCGCCTTCAAGACCGACGCCCAGATCAACGGCAGCGCCTGGAGCTGGCCGAGCCACTGGAGCTTCGACGCCTTCGGCCGGGCCTGGACCAAGGGCATCGGCGGCTTCTTCGCCAACACCCTGATCGTGCTGGCCGGTTCGCTCACGCTGACCATGCTGCTCGGCTCGATGGCGGCCTATGTGCTCGCCCGGTACGAGTTCCGGGGCAACCGGCTGATCTACTTCTTCTTCGTGGCCGGTGCGATGTTCCCGGTCTACCTGGCCCTGGTCCCGCTCTTCTTCATGGTGAAGAACCTCGGCGAGATCTCACCGCTGCTCGGCCTGAACAGCTATCTGGGCCTGATCCTGGTGTACGTCGCGTACTCGCTGCCGTTCACCGTGTTCTTCCTGCACTCCTTCTTCCGCACCCTGCCGACGGCCGTGCACGAGGCGGCGATGCTGGACGGCTGTTCGCACACCCGGGCGTTCTTCCAGGTCATGGTGCCGCTGGCGAAACCCGGACTGATCAGCGTCGGCATCTTCAACGTGCTCGGCCAGTGGAACCAGTACATCCTGCCGGTGACCCTGATGCAGCCGACCTCGGCGGGCGAGGCCGACCACTCGATGCTGGCCCAGGGACTGGTCAACCTGGCGCTGCAGTCGGGCTACGCGAGCGACGCGCCCTCGCTCTTCGCCGGGATGACGATCGCGATGCTGCCGGTGCTGGTGGTGTACCTGTCCTTCCAGCGGCAGGTGCAGTCCGGGCTCACCTCCGCCACCCTCAAGTAGGAGCCGGGGCGGAACACTCCGGGGCGCGGGGAACCGCGCGGGCGACCGTGCACCCGCGTCGAGGGCCACTCGCGCGGTTCCCCACGCCCCTCACACGGTCAGCCCCGGTCGCAGGCCTGCGCGCGCAGCGCGCGCCCGAGGTCGTCGTGGCACTCCAGGACCAGCCGCCGCAGGGCGGGCGCGGCCGAGGGGTGCCCGGTCAGCCAGGCGTCGGCGGTGGCCAGCGTCCGCTCGTCGGTCTGGTAGCGCGGGAAGAAGCCCTCCACGATCCGCATCGCGATCTCGATGCTGCGCTGCGACCAGATCTCCTCCAGCACCGCGAAGTAGCGCTCGGTGTAGCCGGCCGTCAGCTCGCGCTGGCCCGGCTGGTTGAAGCCCGAGATCTGGGCCTCCACCAGGGCGTTGGGCAGCTCGTCGGAGTCGATCACGGCCGACCAGGCGGCGGCCTTGGCCTCGGCGGCCGGCAGTGCGGCCAGGCACTCGGTCAGGTGCTGCTTGCCGCTGGCGGTGTTGTCGGCGGCCAGTTCGGCGTTCAGCTCCCCGGCGTCCGCCCGGCCGACGGCGGCCAGTGCCAGCCAGAGCAGCCAGCGCAGGTCCTGGTCCACCTCCAGCCCGTCGATCCTGGCGGTCCCGGCGAGCAGCCCGCGCAGCAGCCGGAGCTGCTCCTCCTCGTGGGCGGTCTGCGCCAGGAAGCGGGCCCAGGCCAGCTGGTGGTCACTGCCCGGCGCGGCGGCGCGCAGTTCGCGCAGCGCGCCCTCGGCCAGCAGCTGTGCGCCCTCGACACGCCAGGCCGGGTCCGCATACACGTCCAGCGCGACCTTGGCGTGCTGGTGCAGCGACTGCAGCACGCCGATGTCCGACTCCTGCCCGGCGAAGCGCAGGACCAGGGCCAGGTAGTCGCGGGTCGGCATCAGGCCGTCCCGGGTGAGGTTCCAGACGGCCGACCAGGCGAGCGCCCGGGCGAGGCCGTCGGTGATGTCGCCGAGACCGGAGCGCAGGGTCTCCAGCGAGCGGTCGTCGAAGCGGATCTTGCAGTACGTCAGGTCGTCGTCGTTGAGCAGCGCCAGCGCGGGCCGGTGCAGCCCGGCGAGCTCGGGGACGACGGTGCGGGCGCCGTGGACGTCCAGCTCGACCCGGTGGGTGCGGACCAGGGCACCGACGGCGTCGTGGTCGTAGAAGCCGATCGCGATCCGGTGCGGACGCGGCGTCGCGCCGTCCTGGACCACCGCGAACTCGGTGATCCGGCCCTCGGCGTCGCAGGTGAACTGCGGGGTGAGCGAGTTGACCCCGGCGGTCTGCAGCCAGGCCTTCGACCAGCTGGTCAGATCGCGACCGCTGGTCTGCTCCAGCACCCCGAGCAGGTCGCCGAGCACGGTGTTGCCGTAGGCGTGCCGCTTGAAGTACTGGCGGACACCCGCGAAGAAGGCCTCCCGGCCGACGTAGGCGACCAGCTGCTTGAGCACCGAGGCGCCCTTGGCGTAGGTGATGCCGTCGAAGTTCAGCTTGGCGTCTTCGAGATCGCGGATGTCCGCGGTGATCGGGTGCGTGGTGGGGAACTGGTCCTGCCGGTACGCCCAGGCCTTGCGCTTGTTGGCGAAGGTGATCCAGGCGGACCGGTACCTGGTGGACTCGATCTGAGAGAAGGACCCCATGAAGTCCGCGAAGGACTCCTTGAGCCACAGGTCGTCCCACCACTTCATGGTGACCAGGTCGCCGAACCACATGTGCGCCATCTCGTGCAGGATGACGTTGGCCCGGCCCTCGTACGCGGCCTCGGTGACCTTGGAGCGGAAGACGAAGTCCTCGCGGAAGGTGACGCAGCCGGGGTTCTCCATGGCGCCGATGTTGTACTCGGGCACGAAGCACTGGTCGTACTTCCCGAACGGATACGGGAAGTCGAACTCCTGGTGGAAGAAGTCCAGGCCCTGCTTGGTGACGGTGAAGATCTCGTCCGCGTCGAAGTACGGGGCCAGCGACCTGCGGCAGGTCGCGGCGAGCGGGATCTCGAGGGTGCTGCCGTCGGCGAGGCGGCGGCTGTAGTGGTCGCGCTCGACGTGGTACGGGCCGGCCACCACGGCGGTGAGGTAGGTGGAGATCGGCTTGGTGGGCGCGAACCGCCAGACGCGGGCGTCGCCCTGGACGGAGACGTCCTCGTGCACAGCGTTGCCGTAGACGTCCCAGGCGGCCGGTGCGGTCACCGTGAAGCTGAACGGGGCCTTCAGGTCCGGCTGTTCGAAGGTGGCGAACACCCGGCGGGCGTCGGCCGGCTCGTAGTGGGTGTAGAGATAGGTCTCGCCGTCCGCCGGGTCCACGAAGCGGTGCAGGCCCTCGCCGGTCCGGCTGTAGGCGCAGTCCGCCTCGACCACCAGGACGTTCTGCTCGGCCAGGGAGTCGAGGGTGATCCGGGCGCCGTCGAAGACCGCACCCGGGTCCAGCGCGCGGCCGTTGAGGGTCACCGACCGTACGGCGGGTGCCAGCAGGTCCACGAAGGTGGAGCCGCCCGGAGCGGAGCTGCGGAAGGCGATCGTGGTGGTGGAGTGGAACGTGGCGGCCGCCGGGGAGACGGCGGAGGTCACGTCGAGGTGGACCAGGTAGCTGTCCACACTGAGGATGTCGGCCCGCTGCTGGGCTTCCTCGCGGCTCAGGTTCTTGCCCGGCACGGGCGGTACTCCTTTGTCCGGCTCGCACGCTGGGTGCTGGGAGGTCTTCGTTGCCCGGCATCCTTTCACGGGGCCGTCGCCGTGCTATTGCACAGGTCACACGGAATCAGCCCGGGGTCGGCGGTGTTGCGACCGGAGGCAGGCAAGAGTGCCGCCGTGTCGAGTGAGAAGGACGTAGTCAGTGACCACCGCAGACTCCCGCAAGATCGCCGACTTCTGGTTCGATCCGATCTGCCCCTGGGCCTGGATGACCTCCCGCTGGATGCTGGAGGTCGAGAAGCTCCGGCCGGTGGACACCCGCTGGCACGTGATGAGCCTGGCCGTCCTCAACGAGAACCGCGAGGACCTGCCGGAGAAGTACAAGCAGAACCTGGCCAACGCCTGGCGCCCGGTCCGGGTCCTGATCGCCGCCGCGCAGGCGCACGGCGACAAGGTGCTCGGCCCGCTCTACACCGAGCTCGGCACCCGCTTCCACAACCAGGGCCTGCCCAACAACCGGGAGACCATCGAGGCCGCGCTGGCGGCGGCCGGGCTGCCGGTCGAGCTGGCCGACGCAGCCGACAGCGACGCGTACGACGCCGAGGTGCGCGCCTCGCACCGGCAGGGCATCTCCCTGGTCGGCGAGGACGTCGGCACCCCGGTGATCGCGGTGGACGGTCCCGACGGAGAGAAGGTC
Organism: Kitasatospora sp. HPM-01-4; assembly: GCF_051374625.1. Lineage (NCBI taxonomy): Bacteria > Bacillati > Actinomycetota > Actinomycetes > Kitasatosporales > Streptomycetaceae > Kitasatospora > Kitasatospora sp. HPM-01-4. Next base: position 5,851,854 of record NZ_JBPQGP010000005.1, read on the forward strand.
GCCTTCTTCGGCCCGGTGGTCACCCCGACCCCGCGCGGCGAGGCCGCCGCCCGGCTCTGGGACGGCACCCTGCTGGTCGCCTCCACCCCGGGCTTCTTCGAGATCAAGCGCACCCGCACGGCGGAGCCGTCCTTCGAGTAGGCGAGGGCGCCCCGCCGCAGGGGCTCGAAGCGGACACGGCGAGGGCCCCGGTACTCCAGGAGTACCGGGGCCCTCGCCGTGCCGTCAGGCGGTGCGGCGCTGCTTCAGCCAGCCGAGCAGCGAGAGCACCACGGTCAGACCGGCCGTGAAGTACAGCTGGATCCGGTTGTCCGCGCTGAGCGTCATCAGGGCCAGCACCGCGAGGACCGCGGCCAGCGTCACCCAGGTCAGGTAGGGGAAGAGCCACATCCGCACGGTGAGCCGCTCGGGCTCCTCGCGCTCCATCCGGCGGCGCATCCGCAGCTGGGCCACCGCGATGAACGCCCAGACCACCAGCACGGCCGCGCCGACCATGTTGAGCAGCCAGGCGAAGACGGTGGTCGGCCACAAGTAGCTCAGCAGCACCGCCAGGAAGCCGAAGGCCGAGGAGGCCAGGACGGCCAGTCGCGGCACGCCGCCGTTCACCCGGGCCAGCGCCCGGGGGCCCTGGCCGCGCTGGACCAGCGAGTACGCCATCCGGGAGGAGCCGTAGATGTTGGCGTTCATCGCCGAGAGCAGTGCGATCAGCACCACCACGTTCATCAGCTGGCCGGCGCCGGGGATACCCAGGCTGTTCAGCACCGAGACGTAGGGGCCGGACTTGGTCACGCTCGGGTCGTTCCACGGCACCAGGGTGACGATCACGGCCATCGAACCGACGTAGAACAGGGCGATCCGCCACATCGCGGTGCGCACCGCCGCGGCGACGCTGCGCCGGGGGTCCTCGGACTCGGCCGCCGCGATGGTCACCGTCTCCAGACCGCCGTAGGCGAACACGGAGGTCAGCAGGCCGGTGATCAGACCGGCCGAGCCGTTGGGGAAGAAGCCGCCGTGGCTGGTGAGGTTGGCGGTGCCGGGGGCGGAGGTGCCGGGCAGCAGGCCGAAGATGGCCAGCGCACAGACCACCAGGAAGGCCGAGATCGCAGTGATCTTGATCGCGGCGAACCAGAACTCGAACTCGCCGAAGTTCTTCACGGCCGCCAGGTTGGTGGCGCAGAAGAAGCCCATGAAGACGGCGACCCAGACCCAGAGCGGTACCGAGGGGAACCAGCCGTTCATCACGTGTGAGGCGCCGATCGCCTCGGCCGCCACACCGACGCAGAGCATGGTCCAGAACATCCAGCCGACGGTCAGCCCGGCCCACGGGCCGATCTCCCGCTCGGCGTGCACGGAGAACGAGCCGCTGGACGGACGGGCGGCGGACATCTCGCCGAGCATTCGCATCACCAGCATGACCAGCAGGCCGGAGGCGGCGAAGGCCAGCACGATGGACGGGCCGGCGGCGGCGATGCCGGCACCGGAGCCGACGAACAGCCCGGCGCCGATCACACCGCCGAGCGCGATCATCGACAGATGGCGCTGCTTGAGGCCGTGAGAGAGCTGCTGGCCCTCGGAACCCGCGCCGGAAACCGGCTCGGTGGATTCCAGCAGCGGCTGGGTGGTGGGGGTCGGCATAGAGGCGGATCCAGACTGTTACGGATGTCGGAGCAGTCAGTCCACTATTCGGTACGGCAGATGGTCATGCCAACAATTCGCACCTTAGGACCGGATTTCGGACATTAAAGTGACCGAATGTGATTGCTTATCTACTTAAATGACACCGTGATGCCCGGACGGGACAGAAACCGACAAGGTGAAGGGCCGACGCTTTGTCAGAGGCCGATGTCCCGTGGACGCGCCGTAGCGCATAGGTTCACAACTGTTCCCGAGCGTCAACGAACGACCACGTCGCGTCGATGCGACAGGTCGCGTCAGAACTGGAGACCCGTCATGGCCACTGCCGTCACGCCCGCCCCCGCCACGGTCCTCGCCGACCACCTTCCGCGAGCGACCACCCGGCTCGGCGGCCAGGTGCGCGAGCTGGCGCTGGTCGCCGGCGGTGCCGCGCTCACCGGCCTCGCGGCGCAGCTCTCGGTGCCCGTCCCCGGCTCACCCGTGCCGGTCACCGGCCAGACCTTCGCCGCGCTGCTGGTCGGCACCGCCCTCGGCGCCCGCCGGGGCGCGGCCTCGCTCGCCCTGTACCTGCTGGCGGGCATGGCCGGGATGCCGTGGTTCGCCGAGGGCTCCTCGGGCTTCGCGATGCCCAGCCTCGGCTACGCCATCGGCTTCGTCCTCGCCGCCGCCCTCACCGGGGCGCTCGCCCGGCGCGGGGCGGACCGCAGCGTGCCGCGTACGGCGATGGCGATGGTGCTCGGCAGCCTGGCCATCTACGCGGTCGGCGTCCCCTACCTGGCCGCCTCGCTGCACGTTCCGCTGGCCAAGGCCGCGGACCTGGGTCTCTACCCCTACCTGGTCGGCGACGGCCTCAAGGCCCTCCTCGCCATGGGCGCCCTCCCGCTGACCTGGAAGCTCCTGCAGCGCCGCGGCTGAGCCGGGCCTGCCGGCCGGGGCCCCGGGGCTGGTCCCGGCGGCGGGACTCCGGGGCGGCGTGAGTCCCTGCCCGACCGGCCGCATCCGCGGGCAGCCCGTACCGCCGCCGGGTTCCCCGGCCGGCGGGTTGCGACACCTCAGGGCGCGGGGAGCCGCGCGAGGGGCAGTGCACCTCGCACCGGGCCGCTCGCGCGGTTCACCGCGCCTTCCGCGCTCCCCGGCCGACGGCGTCGGCACCCCGCGGGCGAGCGGCCGAGCGGGCCCCGGGGCGCTCGCCCGCACCCTGATCAAGTTCACCCTCGCCCCTGGAGCGGTGCGCCCCGGCCCGCATGCCACACTCATACGCATGCGCGTCTACCTGGGTTCCGACCATGCCGGATACGACCTCAAGAACCACCTCGTCCAGTGGCTGAAGGAGAACGGCCACGAGCCGATCGACTGCGGTCCGCACATCTACGACGCCGAGGACGACTACCCGCCGTTCTGCCTGCGCGCCGCCGAGCGCACCGCCGCCGACCCCGAGGCGCTGGGCATCGTGATCGGCGGCTCGGGCAACGGCGAGGCGATCGCCGCCAACAAGGTGAAGGGCGTGCGTGCCGCGCTCGCCTGGAGCGAGCAGACCGCCTCGCTCGGCCGTGAGCACAACAACGCCAACGTGATCAGCATCGGCGGCCGGATGCACACCGTGGAGGAGTCGACCCGCTTCGTCGAGGTCTTCCTCAACACCCCGTACAGCGGCGAGCCGCGCCACACCCGCCGGATCGCCATGCTGAGCGAGTACGAGACCACCGGCGAGCTCCCCCCGATCCCGGCCCACCACCCGCAGGGCTGATCCCGGCCGGGCTCGCGCAGGCTGCCGTACGGGTGCTCGGAGCCCGTGCGGCGGCCGGTCGCGACATCCCGGGTGAACCACCCGGGACGCCTCCGCCGGCGCGCCCTCGCGCAGCCCGGTGACCCCCGGCCGCGCCGAGCGCCGCCGGTGTCACCCCGCCGAGGCACCCCGAGCCCGGCTCGCGCACCGCCATCGGCTGTCACCGGTTTCGCCGGGCGCGACCGATTTCCCGCCATATTCCCAACGGCCGTGCCCCACAGGCTCGGTGGCCTCCCTGGCCGGCGGCCGAAAGGCGCCCGCGAGGGGCGGCGCAACCCGCCCGACACGCCACACCCGTCGACGCCGCCCCGGGCCTGTGGATAAGGTCGGAGCCCATGGCTGGCAGCACGCCGGGCGCACCGCCCCAGACGACTGCGAAGGGGCCCGCCGCGACGGCGACCGCGGACCCCTGGACGGCCCGGCTGCGCACCAGGCTGTACCGGGCCCGGCGCACGCTGCGCCGGACCGGGGTGGACTACTTCCGCGGCGACGCCTCCGACTGGCTCGCCTTCGCCGCGTTCCTGGCGACCATCCCGCTGCTCGTGGTGCTGAACGTCTGGTTCCCCGCCTGGGTGACTCCCACCGCGCTGGTCCTGCCGATCCTGGCCGGCTCCCTGCTGCTGCGACCGGGCACCCTGGTGCTGCTGTACGCGGCCGCCGCGCTGGGCCTGTCCACCGAGTCGGTGATCCACACCGGCGAGCGAGTGGCCAGCGAGCACCCCGAGAGCTATGTCTTCGGCGTCACCCCCGGCGCGGCCCTGGTGGTCGGCGCGGTCGGGGTGGCCGGCCTGCTGCTGGCGCAGTTCCGCAGCCGGGTCGGCGTGCCCTGGCGCGGCGGCGGCACCATGCTCTTCGACCTGCGCGAACGGCTGCGGGTGCAGAGCCAGGTCCCCGTGCTGCCCGAGGGCTGGTACGCGGACATGGCGCTGCGCCCGGCCGGCGGCCAGTCCTTCTCCGGTGACTTCGTGGTGGCCGCCAGGACCGGGCCGGGGCGGCGGGTGCTGGAGTGCGTCCTGGCGGACGTCTCCGGCAAGGGCATGGACGCCGGCTCGCGCGCCCTGCTGCTGTCCGGCGCCTTCGGCGGCCTGCTCGGCTCGCTGCCCGCGCACGAGTTCCTGCCCGCCGCCAACGGCTACCTGCTGCGGCAGGACTGGGAGGAGGGCTTCGCCACCGCCGTCCATCTGGTGCTGGACTTGGACACCGGTGAGTACGAGCTGCTCTCGGCCGGGCACCTGCCGGGGATGCAGCGGCGGTCGGGAGCGGGACGCTGGGAGGTCAAGGAGGCGGCCGAGGGGCCGCTGCTCGGGATCTACGACGGCGCCAAGTTCGAGGGAGTGCGGGGCCGGCTGGACCGCGGCGACCTGCTGATGCTCTGCACCGACGGTATGGTCGAGGTGCCCGGGCGCGATCTGTCCGAGGGCATGGACCGGCTGATGGGCGAGGCCGACCGGCTGGTCGCCGGGGCGCTGCTGCAGAGCGGCAGCCGTGGTGCGGCGGTCCGGCTGATCGAGACCGTGGCCAAGGACGTCAACGACGACCGGGCGGTGCTGCTGCTCTGGCGTCAGTGAGGCGGCACGGAGCGGTGCGAGGCGGTACCGGCCGGTGCCGGTGCCCGGGCGGCAGTGGATTCGAACACCGGACAGGTGTGTCAAGTCCGGCAGCCGATCTTCGGCCAATCCTGACGGGCCCCCGACGCGGTGCCGCCGCCGCTGCCCGACCACTGGATCACCGCTGACCGGGCCGGTGGGGGAGCCCCTGCCGACAGTTCGTCAGAAGCCCTGGGCTATCGTCTCGGTCGGCGGAAATTCGTCTCACATGCCAGGAACTTCCAGCCGGGCTTTCGGCTACGCCTTTACGCAGTCGGCATGACCGACCACACTGAGTCGGTGGGCGGGACTGGTCGGTATCGGTAGTCGGGGGATGGGGGGCGTTGCATGCGGCTCTCGGTCGGCGCCACACGGCCGTGCCCCGCCAGACAGGCCGGGCTCCGGCGTCGCCACAGGGTTTCCGGATGAAACCCCGCAACGTAGTAAGGAAGTGAGTCCGGGTGGTGCTCTCCGTCTCCGCACTGGTGCTGTTCGGTGCCCTCGTCTTCATCTTCATCCGCAACAAGCAGTTGAAGACCAGTCACGCGATCATTTCGGCCCTCTTCGGATTCATGCTCAGTGCCTCCACGGCGGCGGAGCCGATCAAGAACTTCCTCACCTCGGTGGCCAACAGCCTCAAGTCCTTCTCCGGCTGAGCCGACACCCGTCCGGCCGGTCCTCCCGGATCAGCGCGCGGCGCCGGGTGCCCGGCGGGGGTGACGCCGGCCGTGGCCCGGGCCGTACTCGGTCACCGAGTACCCCTAGCGCCGGGCGGACCGCAGTACGTGCCTGACCCGGGCCAGCAGTCCGGGCCTGGGCGCCGGTGCCGCGACGGGTGCGGGCACCGGGACGGAGCACACGGGCTCCGGCTGCACTCCGCCCTCGGGGATCAGCAGGACGAACAGGCGGGCCCAGCAGAACCGCTCGCCGCGCGGCCAGTCCAGTGCGTGCAGTGCGGCCGAGGCGGCCTCCGAGACCTCGCCGTTCAACCGGACCTCGGCGATGTCGTCGCCGGCCCGGCCGCCGAGGAACAGCTTCACGCCGTTCAGCTGTCCGCCGGTGAGCCTGGGGCCGAGCGCCTCGGCGATCGCGGTCAGCGGCTGGTGGTCGGCCAGCCAGCCGGCCAGTCGCTCGTTGCCGAACCCGAAGACGGCCGCCGGACCCTGGATCGCCCGCCAGCCCGCCAGCTCGGCGGGCCGGTAGTGGTCCCCGTGCTCGCCCCGGTGCTCCAGCAGCTCCACCACGGTCGAGGCGGTGGTGGTGGCCCACATCTTCACGGCGTTGTCGAGCTTCTCCTCCTCGGTCTTGCCGAGCCCGGCCGCGCAGTCCCAGACCACGGGGGCGTCCGCGCGCCCGAGGTCGAGGACGAAACCGAGGTCCACATGGCCGCTCCCGCCCTGGCCCGGGTGCTCGCGGACCGCCACCGCCGTGGTGCCGGGACCGCGGACCACCTCGCCGTCCACCGTGAACTCCACGCCGAACTGCGCCATTTCGCGGACCACACTGCGCTGGATGACGGCCATACGGTCCTGCGGGCGCACGGGTGGGCTCCTAGCTCGAATAAATGATCGTTAAGGCGAACGCTCGCGAGGGTATCGGCCGCGGGCCCCTGCGGGAAACGGACCGTCAGCCGTGTCCGGCACGGTGGGCGTGACACAGCTCACCGGGGAATCTCCAGGTCGCACCGGAGGGTGTCCGGATTGATGCGGAGTGTGGATTCCATGACGATCTGTGTGGATTCGTCCGGCCGACCGTGACCGATCCGGCTGCACACGGCGGTTCGGCGTGACCGGAGAGTGACCGCCGGCCTCCGGTGTCCTTATGCGCTCCTTATGCCTAAGCGGGGCTAACTTGCTCCGTGTACGTCGGATCGGTTTTTCTTCAGCCAGCCCGGTCATCGTCCGGGTCGGCCCGCCAGGTGGAACGCCGAGTCCTGCCGCCGCCCGGAGGCCGCACTTCGCGCAGTGCACGGCAGGAGCGGGGGAACCACAGGCAGGTCGCCGCGCCCGGAGAACCGGGCCGGCTAGGGGTGAAGCCGCTTCCCGGCGGCCGGGCTACTTCCGGTCCGAACCCGACAGCTCACCTCGCAGGCGTCGGAGAGGACTCCCCATGCTCGCGCAGGACGCCCGCCGTTCCCGGCTGCCCCGATTCGCCCGCCGCGCGCTGGTCGCCGGCGCGACCGGCGCCGCCCTGGCGCTGCCCGCCACCGCGGCCCAGGCCGCCCCGGCCTACACCTCCCCGGTGGCCAACCCCCACCTGGGCACCCCGTACCACGCGACCGGCTCCTCGTGGGTCAGCGGCCACCACACCGGCGTGGACTTCCTGGTCTTCACCGGCACCCCCGTCAGGGCCGTCACCACCGGCACCGTGGTCACCGCGGGCTGGGGCGGCTCGTACGGAAACCAGGTCGTCATCCGGCACACCGACGGCAAGTACTCCGAGTACGCCCACCTCTCGGCGATCAACGTCCGGGCCGGTCAGTCCGTGGCCGTCGGCCAGCAGATCGGCCGTTCCGGTGCCACCGGCAACGCCAAGGGCCCGCACCTGCACTTCGAGGTCCGCACCGGCCCGGCCTACGGCTCCGACATCAACCCGGTGAGCTACCTGGTGCGCCACGGCGTCCGCCTCTGACACGCACTCAGCCCGGACGGGGCTGGGAACACGACTTCGGCCCCGGGCCGACGGTGGAAACCGTCGGCCCGGGGCCGAAGTGTCTGGAGCGGGTGACGAGAATCGAACTCGCGTGACCAGTTTGGAAGACTGGGGCTCTACCATTGAGCTACACCCGCGTGCCGCATACATGCGCATACGACGCCCCCGGGAACCTGTCGGTCACGAGGACGGAGTCAGCCTACCTGGTTCGGTCGGTTGCTTGCACACTGCTTTCGGTTCCGGGCATGTCCGGTGGGCTCCCGATATAGCGGCGAGCGCGGCCCGGCCGACGTGTACGCTTCCTCTCGGCACCACGGGGTGTGGCGCAGTTTGGTAGCGCGTCCGCTTTGGGAGCGGAAGGTCGTCGGTTCGAATCCGGTCACCCCGACAGTGCGGCAGGGTCTCGTCAGCGGGCGGGGCCCTGTTGGCTTTCCCGGACGGCCTCGCTCTTGAAGCCGTGTGCGGCGCCGGTCAGTTGACGACACATCGGGCCCTTCCGGGGGTCGGTCGGCCGGTGGCCGTGCGGCCGCGTCCGGTGCGCCGGGGCCGCGCCCGATCGGGCGGCGGCACGCTGATCGCGGGCGGGCCTGGCGTCCGCCTTTCGTGGTACCGGTAGGATGGGCCGCTGGCCGGTAGTCCCTGTGCATACGCGCAGGTCGACCGCCCGAGGGCGAGGAGTCACGCTCACCGTCCACCACGTACGGGAGATGCAGCCCCAACCGCCCATCGCCCGTCTCGCCCGTGCCGGATGAGCCGGACGGGCGGAGACAACCTGACCGCAAGCCCTTAGGAGACCCAACCGTGAAGAGCGCCGTCGAGACTCTGAACCCGACCCGGGTTCGACTCACCGTCGAGGTGCCCTTCGAGGAGCTCAAGCCCAGCCTCGACGCGGCGTACAAGAAGATCAACCAGCAGGTCTCGGTCCCGGGCTTCCGCAAGGGCAAGATCCCGGCCCGCGTCATCGACCAGCGCTTCGGCCGTGCCGCCGTGCTGGAGGAGGCGGTCAACGACGCCCTGCCGCGCTTCTACACGCAGGCCGTCGACGAGGGCAAGATCGAGGTCCTCGGTCAGCCCGAGATCACCGACATCGAGGGTGTCGAGCGGATCGCCGACGGCGGTGACCTGAAGTTCACCGCCGAGGTCGACATCCGCCCGGAGATCACCCTGCCGGACTTCACCGCCATCGAGGTCGAGGTCGACCCGATCGTGGTCGAGGACGCCGACGTAGAGAAGTCCCTGGAGCAGCTGCGTGAGCGCTTCTCCTCGGTCAAGGACGTCGAGCGCGCCGCCGCCGAGGGCGACGTCGTGATCGTCGACCTGGAGGCCAAGGTCGACGGCGAGGTCCCGGAGGACGGCACCGCCTCCGACGTCAGCTACGAGATCGGCTCCGGCCGTCTGCTGGACGGCATCGACGAGGCCGTCGTCGGCCTGTCCGCCGGTGAGGCCAAGACCTTCACCACCGAGCTCAAGGGCGGCACCCAGGCCGGCAAGAGCTCCGAGGTCACCGTCACCGTGAAGACCGTCCAGGAGAAGGAGCTCCCGGCGCTGGATGACGAGTTCGCCCAGCTGGCCAGCGAGTTCGACACCCTGGAGGAGCTGAAGGCCGACTCCCGCAAGCGCCTGGAGCGCATGCGTGAGTTCGACCAGGCCACCCAGGCCCAGGAGCGCGTCCTGGACGAGCTGCTGAAGCTGGTCGAGATGGAGTACCCGGCCAAGCTCCTCAAGGACGAGGTCGAGACCCGCCGCCACAACCTGGAGCACCACCAGCTGGAGCCCATGGGTCTGAACCTGGACACCTACCTCACCACCCAGGGCAAGACCCTGGAGGAGTTCCTGGCCGAGACCGAGGAGCAGGCGAAGAAGGGCATCAAGACCCAGTTCGTGCTCGACGCGATCGTGGCGAAGGAGGAGCTCGGCGTTAACCAGGAGGAGCTCACCGAGCACCTGATCCGCCGTGCCGCCGGTTCGGGTCTCACCCCGGACCAGTTCGCCCAGCAGGTCGTCCAGGGTGGCCAGGTGCCGCTGCTGGTCGGCGAGGTCGCCCGCGGCAAGGCGCTGGCCACCGTGGTCGAGGCCGCCACCGTCAAGGACACCAACGGTGAGGTCGTCTCCTTCGACGACGCCGAGGACGAGGCCGACGAGGCCGCTGCCGAGACCACCGAGGCCTGAGTTCCCGCGTAGTTCCGGATGGCGAGCCCGGGCACCTTTCGGTGCCCGGGCTCGCTGTTTTCGAATGCCGACCCTGCGCTCACAGCGAACAGTTCTGTGTGGGGGATTCCGTGGCCCGGGCTGAGCGTTAGGGTCCTTAGACAGCGACATTCACGCAGTGAAACTGCGACAAGTGACGGCTGCCCCCAGTCCGTCCAATTCAACTGAGCAGGTGGCTAAGTGACGTTCCCGCAGATGCAGATGCCTGGCCTCATGGCGCCGCACGCCGCCGCTGGTGACGTGCTCGGTGGCCTGGGGGACCAGGTCTACAACCGGCTGCTCAACGAGCGCATCATCTTCCTCGGCCAGCAGGTCGACGACGACATCGCCAACAAGATCACCGCCCAGCTGCTGCTCCTGGCCGCTGACCCGGACAAGGACATCTACCTCTACATCAACTCTCCGGGTGGTTCGATCACCGCGGGCATGGCGATCTACGACACCATGCAGTACATCAAGAACGACGTGGTGACGATCGCGATGGGCATGGCGGCCTCGATGGGCCAGTTCCTGCTCACCGCCGGCACCCCCGGCAAGCGCTTCTCGCTGCCGAACGCCAACATCCTGATGCACCAGCCCTCCGCAGGCCTCGGCGGTTCGGCCACCGACATCCGGATCCAGGCCGAGCAGCTGCTGCGCACCAAGCAGCGCATGGCTGAGCTGATCGCGCACCACAGCGGCCAGACCATCGAGAAGGTCACCGCGGACTCCGACCGCGACCGCTGGTTCACCCCGGAGGAGGCCAAGGAGTACGGCCTGATCGACTCGATCATGCACAGCGCCGCGGACGTCCCCGGCGGCGGCGGCACCGGCGCCTGAGCGCCGTCCGCACCCCAACCTCGTCCCGTACGCACTCGGAGGCCAAGAACCCCATGAACACCCCCCAGACGCCCCGCGGCGAGTTCTACGGAGCCCGCGCCGAGGGCCGCTACATCGTCCCGCGCTTCGTCGAGCGCACCTCGCAGGGCATCCGCGAGTACGACCCGTACGCCAAGCTGTTCGAGGAGCGCATCATCTTCCTCGGCTCGCAGGTGGACGACGTCTCCGCCAACGACATCATGGCCCAGCTGCTGTGCCTGGAGTCGATGGACCCGGACCGCGAGATCCAGATGTACATCAACTCGCCCGGCGGCTCCTTCACCGCGCTGACGGCGATCTACGACACCATGCAGTACGTGAAGCCGGACATCACCACGGTCTGCATGGGCCAGGCGGCCTCCGCCGCCGCGGTGCTGCTGGCCGCCGGTACGCCCGGCAAGCGGATGGCGCTGCCGAACGCCCGGATCCTGATCCACCAGCCGTACACCGAGACCGGCCGCGGCCAGGTGTCCGACCTGGAGATCCAGGCCAAGGAGATCTTCCGGATGCGTGAGCAGCTGGAGGAGATGCTGGCCAAGCACTCCAAGAAGGACATCCAGCAGGTCCGCGACGACATCGAGCGCGACAAGATCCTGACGGCCGAGGAGGCCCTGGAGTACGGGCTGATCGACCAGATCATCTCGACCCGGAAGACCTCGCTGACCGACTGACGTCGGCAGCCCCGGGCGGGGCGTACATGACTCACGTGATGTACGCCCCGCCCTCGTTCCGTTCCGGTCGGGCCCCGGGCCCGGCACAATCTAGTGCGGGCCCATGCCCGCGAGACGGCATCTGTTCGGTATCAATTCGCCCAGGGCGTAGGGCAGAGCTGTCGAAGTCGGCGGATTCACCGGCTCAGCAGAGTACCGTCGGATACCGAGACCGAACGCCGACGGCGCAGCCGGTCCACAGCACCAGGCCCCGGACCTCCGCGGGGCCCCTGGCGAAGGGGAAGCACCTCGTGGCACGCATCGGAGACGGTGGCGACCTGCTCAAGTGCTCGTTCTGCGGCAAGTCGCAGAAGCAGGTGAAGAAGCTGATCGCCGGGCCAGGCGTGTACATCTGCGACGAGTGCATCGACCTGTGCAACGAGATCATCGAGGAGGAGCTCGCGGAGAGCTCCGAGGTGCGCTTCGAGGAGCTCCCGAAGCCGCGCGAGATCTACGAGTTCCTCGATCAGTACGTGGTCGGCCAGGACCTGGCGAAGAAGGCGCTGTCCGTCGCGGTCTACAACCACTACAAGCGGGTCCAGGCGGGCGAGGCCGGCCGAAGCGGCGGCAACGGCCGCGAGGACGCGATCGAGCTGGCCAAGTCCAACATCCTGCTGCTGGGCCCGACCGGCTCCGGCAAGACCCTGCTGGCGCAGACGCTGGCCCGGATGCTGAACGTACCGTTCGCGATCGCCGACGCCACCGCGCTCACCGAGGCGGGCTATGTCGGCGAGGACGTCGAGAACATCCTGCTGAAGCTGATCCAGGCGGCCGACTACGACGTCAAGAAGGCCGAGACCGGGATCATCTACATCGACGAGATCGACAAGGTCGCCCGCAAGAGCGAGAACCCGTCGATCACCCGCGACGTCTCCGGCGAGGGTGTGCAGCAGGCGCTGCTGAAGATCCTGGAGGGCACCACCGCCTCGGTGCCCCCGCAGGGCGGCCGCAAGCACCCGCACCAGGAGTTCATCCAGATCGACACCACCAACGTGCTGTTCATCGTGGGCGGCGCGTTCGCGGGTCTGGAGCGGATCATCGAGGGCCGGGCGGGTGCCAAGGGCATCGGCTTCGGCGCCAACATCCGCTCCAAGCGGGAGCTGGACGCCAGTGACCACTTCCGTCAGGTGATGCCGGAGGACCTGGTGAAGTTCGGGATGATCCCCGAGTTCATCGGCCGCCTGCCGGTGATCACCAGCGTGCACAACCTGGACCGCGAGGCCCTGCTGCAGATCCTCACCGAGCCGAAGAACGCGCTGGTCAAGCAGTACCGCAAGCTCTTCGAACTGGACGGCGTGGAGCTGGAGTTCACCCGGGACGCGCTGGAGGCCATCGCCGACCAGGCGATCCTGCGCGGCACCGGTGCCCGTGGTCTGCGGGCGATCATGGAGGAGGTGCTGATGTCCGTGATGTACGAGGTGCCCTCGCGCCAGGACGTCGCCCGCGTGGTCGTCACCGGGGACGTGGTCTCCAAGCACGCCATCCCGACCCTGGTCCCGCGCGACATGATCAAGCGCGAGCGCCGCGACAAGAGCGCCTGACACACCGGAAGGGGCCCCGCCGAGCTTGCTCGGCGGGGCCCCTTCCGGTGTCCTGACTACTTCTCGGCCCCGGCGGGGCGATGCGGCTCCCGGGCGCCGGCGCGAGGTGGCCCGGGGTCCTCCGGACGCCGTGGCGGCACTACTTGGCGACGACCGCCGCGTCGCGGACGGCGCGGGCCTGGTCCGCGGCCTCCGAGGGCGAGAGCGTCTTGGTGCCCCCGGTCAGCGAGATGTGGGTGAAGGTGACCGAGCCCAGGGTCGAGTGGTTGGCCCAGACGCAGACCGGCACCTCCACGCCGCTGCTGCTGAGCACACCGCAGGAGAGCTTGCCGCCCGTGTCCTTGCCGTCCTTGGCGTCGACCTCGGTCAGCGGCGTCTTCCAGGTCATCTTGCCGGTGGAGGTCATCTGGCTGCTGGTCGCGGTGATGACCGCGGCCGGGTCCGGGATCTTCCCCCAGGAGCCGCCGACACTGATCATGTCGGTGGCGGACCCCTCCTTGTTGTACATGGCGAACATGGCGCCATCCACCGAGCTGAAGCCCTGCGGGGACTTGGACGGGTCGGCCGGTGCGTCCGTGGCGGACTTCTGGATGTAGCCGCCGGGCAGCGAGGCCGGCGCGGAGAGCTTGTACCGGCCCTCGGCGGAGCTGCCGCCCCCGCTCAGGAGACCGCCGCCGCCACCGCTGTTCTTGCCGCCCATCAGCGCGTACGCGCCGAGACCGCCGCCGACCAGCACCACCGCGCCGATCACCAGGCCGACGATCAGACCGGTGTTGCTCTTCTTCTGCGGGGCCGGCTGCTGGTACCCGAACTGCTGCGGGGGAGCGCCGTACGGCGGCTGCTGGCCGTACTGCGGCGGCTGGGGCGCCCCGTACTGCGGGGGCTGCTGCGGCGCGCCGTACTGCGGGGGCTGCTGGGGAGCCCCGTACTGCGGCGCCGGCGGCTGGCCGTACTGGGGCGGCTGCCCGTACGGCTGCTGCGGCTGGCCCTGTGGATTCTGCTGCCCTTGGCCGTACATCGGCTTCGCTCTCCCCCACCGCGTCCGCGGCCTGTGTTGTCGTCCGGAAATGCGGTCGACGCCTGTGCACATCGACACTCGTGCGCATGGGTGCACGAGTACCGGGCACGGTACCGCACCGGAGCGTCAGGCCGTCGGAGTGGCTCGGCCGCAACGCGTTAGTAAGGCATGTCCCGGCGTACGTAGACTGTGCGTCGTGACCGACACGACGAACCAGCGCCCCGAAGCTTCCATTCCCGGGGACAACGCAGCTGCGTCTTCCGCCACCGGCGGAGGCATCCCGACGACCTATGCTCCGGCCGAGGTAGAGGGCGAGCTGTACGAGCGCTGGGTAGACCGCGGTTACTTCACCGCCGACGCGAAGAGCGACAAGCCCGCGTACACCATCGTCATCCCGCCGCCGAACGTCACCGGTTCGCTGCACCTGGGCCACGCCTTCCAGCACACGCTGATGGACGCGCTGACCCGGCGTAAGCGGATGCAGGGTTACGAGGTGCTCTGGCTGCCCGGTATGGACCACGCCGGTATCGCCACCCAGAACAAGGTGGAGCAGCAGCTCGCCGAGTCCAACCTCTCCCGCCACGACCTCGGCCGCGAGGCCTTCGTCGAGAAGGTGTGGCAGTGGAAGGAGGAGTACGGCGGCAAGATCCTCGGCCAGATGCGCCGGCTCGGTGACGGCGTCGACTGGTCCCGTGAGCGCTTCACCATGGACGAGGGCCTCTCCCAGGCCGTCCAGACGATCTTCAAGCGGCTGTTCGACGACGGTCTGATCTACCGCGCCGAGCGCATCATCAACTGGTGCCCGCGCTGCCTCACCGCGCTCTCCGACATCGAGGTCGAGCACGAGGAGGTCCCGGGCGAGCTGGTCTCCATCCGCTACGGGGAGGGCGATGACTCGATCGTCGTCGCCACCACCCGGGCCGAGACCATGCTGGGCGACACCGCCGTGGCCGTCCACCCGGAGGACGAGCGGTACCAGCACCTGATCGGCCGCACCATCAAGCTGCCGCTGACGAACCGCGAGATCCCGGTCGTCGCCGACGAGCACGTCGACCCGGAGTTCGGCACCGGCGCCGTCAAGGTGACCCCGGCGCACGACCCGAACGACTTCGCCATCGGCCAGCGCCACGGCCTGCCGTCGCTGACCGTCATGGACGAGCACGGTGCGATCACCGTCCACGGCCCGTTCCTCGGCCTGGACCGCCTGGAGGCCCGTTCGGCCGTCGTCGGTGCCCTGCGCGAGCAGGGGCGCATCGTTGCCGAGAAGCGCCCCTACATGCACGCCGTCGGCCACTGCTCGCGCTGCAAGACCGTGGTCGAGCCGCGGCTGTCGCTGCAGTGGTGGGTCAAGGTCGAGCCGCTGGCCCACGAGGCGGCCGCCGCCGTCCGCGACGGCCGGGTGCAGATCCACCCCAAGGAGCTGGAAGGCCGCTACTTCTCCTGGGTCGACAACATGCACGACTGGTGCATCTCGCGCCAGCTGTGGTGGGGCCACCGGATCCCGGTCTGGTACGGGCCGGACGGCGAGGTGGTCTGCGTCGGCCCGAACGAGGAGCCGCCGAGCGGCGAGGGCTGGCACCAGGACCAGGACGTCCTGGACACCTGGTTCTCCAGCGGTCTGTGGCCGTTCTCCACGCTGGGCTGGCCCGAGCAGACCCCGGACCTGGAGAAGTTCTACGCCACCGACGTCCTGCTCACCGGCCACGACATCATCTTCTTCTGGGTCGCCCGGATGATGATGTTCGGCCTGTACGCGATGGACGGCCAGGCGCCGTTCCACACCATCGCGCTCACCGGCCTGGTCCGCGACGAGCGCGGCAAGAAGATGTCCAAGTCCTTCGGCAACGTGGTCGACCCGCTGGACTGGATGGACGCCTACGGTGCCGACGCCGTCCGCTTCACGCTGGCGCGCGGTGCCAACCCGGGTGCCGACGTGCCGATCGGCGAGGACTGGGTCCAGGGCTCGCGGAACTTCTGCAACAAGATCTGGAACGCGACCCGCTTCGCGCTGATGAACGGCGCCACGGTCTCCGGTGAGCTGCCGCCGGCCGAGCAGCTGACGGCCGCCGACCGCTGGATCCTCTCGCGCCTGAACGCGACCGTCGCCGAGGTCGACGCGCTCTACGACGACTACCAGTTCGCCAAGCTCAGCGACACCCTGTTCCACTTCGCCTGGGACGAGGTGTTCGACTGGTACGTCGAGCTCTCCAAGACCACCCTGGCCAAGGGCGGCCCGCAGGCCGAGGCCTCGCGCCGCGTCCTCGGCGAGGTCCTGGACGTCACCCTGCGGCTGCTCCACCCGATCGTCCCGTTCGTCACCGACACCCTGTGGACCACGCTCACCGGCGCCGAGTCCCTGGTGGTCACCGAGTGGCCGAAGGACAGCGGGTTCCGTGACGCCGACGCCGAGACGGAGATCGCCACCCTGCAGCAGGTGGTCACCGAGGTCCGCCGGTTCCGTTCGGACCAGGGCCTCAAGCCCGGTCAGCGGGTCCCGGCCCAGCTGGAGCTGGCCGGTACCGTCCTGGTCCGGCACGAGGACGCGATCCGCTCGCTGCTGCGCCTGACCGAGCCGGAGGCCGGCTTCCACGCCACCGCCTCGCTGCCGGTCGCCGGTGCCACGGTCTCGCTCGACCTCTCCGGCACCATCGACGTCGCCGCCGAGCGCAAGCGCCTGACCAAGGACCTGGCGGCGGCCGAGAAGGAGAAGGCGCAGACCGCCGGCAAGCTCGGCAACGAGGCCTTCCTGGCCAAGGCGCCGGACGAGGTGGTCGCCAAGATCCGTGGCCGCCAGGCCGCGGCCGAGGCCGACATCGCCCGGATCACCGCCCAGTTGGCCGCGCTGCCGCAGGGCTGATCCCCTCCCGGGTCCCTGAAGAGGGCCGTACCACCCGCCGCACCGGCGGGTGGTACGGCCCTCTTCGCTTACCGGATCGGGGAGTTGGTGCGAGGGGGGGACTAAAGTCCCGGAACTCACGGTATTTGGTCCGACGATGTCATTCGGCAGCGCCGACGCGGTTCCTGATAGGCCATTCGGCCGAATTCCATCACGTACCCTTGCCCCGAAGGCGGATGTGCGATGTGCACGAAGAGTGGGAAACGGCGGAAGGGCGGGCGGCCAATGGGGAGCGCACAGCGCGGATACGGGCAGGACATTGGCATCGACCTCGGAACCGCCAACACTCTGGTCTACCTGCGCGGCAAGGGGATTGTGCTCAATGAGCCCTCGGTGGTCGCGATGGACCGGAAGACCGGTGAAGTGCTCAGCGTCGGGGCGGAGGCGAAGCGGACGCTCGGCCGCACGCCTGGCGACATCGTCGCCACCCGTCCGCTCAGGGACGGTGTGATTGCCGACTTCGAGTCCACCAGGCATCTGCTGAGACACTTCCTGCGCAAGGTCACCGGGCGGACGGGCCGTTGGCTCGGCACCCGGCCGCGGGTGGTGGTCTGCGTGCCGAGCGGTATCACCGGGGTCGAGCGACGGGCCGTCATCGAGGCGGTGAACAGCGCCGGTGCGAGGTCGGTGCACCTGATCGAGGAGCCGATGGCGGCGGCGATCGGTGCCGGACTGCCGGTCCAGGAGCCCACCGGCAGCATGGTGGTGGACATCGGCGGCGGCACCACCGACGTGGCCGTGGTCTCGCTCGGCGGCATCGTGGCCAAGCGGTCGATCAGGGTCGCGGGGGACCGGCTGGACACGGCGATCACCCGTCAGGTCCGCAGGGACCACGGCCTGCTGATCGGGGAGCGGACCGCCGAGGAGATCAAGCTGGCGATCGGCTCGGCCGGTCCGTACGCCGGTGACGAGCAGCTGCCGATGTGCGAGGTGCGCGGCCGGGACGGCGTGGGCGGGCTGCCCGCGACGGCGGTGGTGACGGCCGCCGAGGTCAGGGCGGCGCTGGCGGAGCCGGTCGCGGAGATCGTCAACGCGGTCAGGCAGACCCTGGACGAGGTGCCGCCGGAGCTGGCGGGTGACGTGATGGGCCATGGCGTCGTGCTCACCGGCGGCGGTGCGCTGCTGCGCGGACTGGACGCCCGGATGTCCCACGAGACCGGTCTGCCGGTCCGGATCGCCGAGAACCCGCTGGAGTGTGTGGCGGTCGGTTCCGGTATGTGTGTCGAGGAAATCGAGTCGCTGCACCGGGTGTTCGCGGTCAGCGCCTGAACTGCCGCGTGTAATTGCCGCGGATACCCCACCCATTCCCGGGTATTGCGGTTCCTGTTGCCCCCCGGCTTGTCGCCGCTTGTCGTCCGCGCCTGTTGCATGCGCGAGTTCACCGAATTTTGCAGGTGCACTGTGTACGGTGAGCAGAAGTCCAGCAGCGGGTGTTGCGACTGACGGGAGGGCACGGCGTGGCGGTGACCGAGGAGTTGGCCGAGGAGCTGTCCGCAGAGGAGGTCCAGGCGGCCAAGGCCCGTGCGGCGACCCTGCTGCTCGCGTTCCGGCACGGTAATCAGCTGGCCTTCGACCACGAACTCGACTGCCTGGTGGCGGACGGCGCCGAACGCGAGGTGACCGCCCTGCTGGTGTGGATCGCCGCCGAAGCGGTCCGCAAGGCGTACGCACCCCAGGTCGGCGACCGGGTGCTGCGGGCACTGGCCCGCCGCGCGCCGCTGGACACCGGGGCGGTCGCGGTGGACGAGGACACGGTGGACGCGGCCAGGCTGGTCGAGGCGGTCGGCGCGGGCGATGCCGCGGCGGTGCGGGCGCTGGTCGCGTCCACCGCCGACACCACCTACCTGCTGGGCGGGCTGCTGCAGGCGGTGGCGATGATGCTGCCGCTGCTGCCGCGGGAGGAGATCGAGCTGGTGGTGGCCGAACTGCGGGCCCGGCACGAGGACCGGGCCGACCGGGCCTGAGGCGCTCCACAGGCCCGGCGGTACCGACCGGCCGTGAGCGCTACGGCATGGCGTGCAGATGGCCGCCGACGGAGTCGGCGATCCCGCCGCCGTTGCCCGCATCCCAGTTGGTGGACCAGGTCATCGCGCCGCCGATCCCCGGCCAGGTCTGCCCCGGCTTGAAGGAACCGCAACCGGTGCCGGTGGCTAGGCAGTCCAGCGCGGCGTTGACGACGCCCGGGCTGACGTAGCCGCTGCCGGCCGCGCTGGTCGAGGCGGGGATCCCGAGCCCGACCTGACTCGGGGAGAGTCCGCCGCGCAGCTGGATGCAGGCGAGGGCGGTCAGGAAGTCCTCGGTGCCCTGGGAGTAGACGTTGCCGTCGCAGCCGTTCATCGAACCCGAGTTGTAGTACTGCGTGTTGACGATGGTGAGGATGTCCTTCACGTCCAGCGCCAGTTTGAAGTACTCCATGCCGGTGGACTGCATGTCGATGGTCTGCGGTGCCATGGTGAGGATGAACCCGCTGCCGACCTCGCTCGCCAGCGAGTGCAGCGCCTGGCTCAGATAGGTGGAGTTGACGCCGTTCTCCAGGTCGATGTCGACCCCGTCGAACCCGTAGCTCTGAATCAGGGCGTACGCGCTGCTCGCGAAGTTGGCGGCGGCGGTCGGATCGGCCACCGAGATGGTGCCGTTCTGGCCGCCGATGGAGAGCACCACCCGCTTGCCGGCCTGGTGCTTGGCGGCGATGTCCGCCTTGAACTGGGCGTCGGTGTAGCCGTTCAGCCTGCCCGCCAGCGCGCTGTCCAGGGTGAAGCCGATCGCCCCTGGTGTGCCGGTGGCGTCGGCGAAGGCGACCGCGATGATGTCGTACGCGGCCGGGACGTCGCTGAGCCGCTGGACGGCGGCGCCGTTGTAGAAGTCCTGCCAGTAGCCGGTGAGGATGTGCTTGGGCAGGCCGGTGCCGGGCGGGGTCGCGGTGGGCGACGGCGAGGGCGAGGGCGAGGGCGAGGGCGAGGGGGACGGCGACGGCGAGCCGCCGGTGGGGGGCGGGCTGCTGGGCGGTGGAGTGCCGGGGCCGATCAGCGAGACGTCGTCGGCGAGGTAGGGGCCCTGGCCGTACCAGCCGTGCAGGTAGACGGTGACCTCGGTGGTGGTGGCACCGGTGGTGAAGGTGGTGCTCAGCTGGTTCCAGGCGGTGCCGCTGGACCAGGTGCTGGGATCGGTGCCGCCGGTCCCGGTGGCACCGAGGTAGACGTACGGGCCCTCTACCCAGGCGCTCAGCGAGTAGGTCGAGGACGGGGTGACGGCGACGGTCTGGCTGCACTGGGCGTCGTCGCTCGCGCTCGGGGTCGCCTGGAGGGCCCAACTGCCCGAGTGCGCCTGACTGTCGGTCACCTGCCCGGAGCCGGCGGTGCAGCTCCAGCCGGTGAGGCCGTTCTCGAAGCCGCCGTTGGCGACCAGGTCGACGTCGGCGGCCCGGGCGCCCGGTGTGGCCAGCAGCAGGCCGACCAGCGCGAGAGCGGCCGCGACCAGTGCGGCCAACGCACTTGCGGTGGGGCGGATATGACGGGGTCGTGCGCGCATGCCATCTCCAGTGGGGGATGTAGATGGGTGCGGTGCAGGGTCAAGTCCATTTGATTGCAAGGAACTTGATTCACAAGGTGGAGTAGACCAATCCGCCTGTCAAGGGTCGCGGCGGGGGAGGGGGGCGCCGTGGCGCGTGGGGGCGGAAGAGGTGCGCGAGGGCGCGGGCGCGCTCCGGCGGGCGCCGGGTCGGCGGTCGGCACCCCGTCGCGCGCCGACCGGAGGGCGACGGTCCGCGCTTTTACCATTTCTTGGGAAAGCGCCGCTGTCCGCCCGGCAGCATGGCCTGCTCCGACACCCGGCCCGCCGCTCCGTAGACTGAGAGCGTGAGCGACAAGGCCGAGCAGAACCCGTACACCATCCGCCCCACCAGCAGCGACCCCGCCGACCCGGCGACCGGACTGCGCGAGGTGGAGGCCGAGCTGGCCAAGCGCTGGCCGGAGAACAAGCTGGAGCCATCGCTCGACCGGATCGAGGCGCTGATGGACATCCTCGGCCAGCCGCAGCGCTCCTACCCCTCGATCCACATCACCGGCACCAACGGCAAGACCTCCACCGCCCGGATGATCGAGCAGCTGCTCACCGGCTTCGACCTGCGCACCGGCCGCTACACCAGCCCGCATGTGGAGTCGGTCACCGAGCGGATCAGCCTCGACGGCCAGCCGATCACCGCCGAGAAGTTCGTCGAGACCTATCGCGACATCGAGCCCTACGTGCAGATGGTCGACGCCCGGCAGCCGGTGGCGATGTCCTTCTTCGAGGTGCTGACCGGTATGGCGTACGCGGCCTTCGCCGACGCGCCCGTGGACGTGGCCATCGTCGAGGTCGGCATGGGCGGCTCGTGGGACGCCACCAACGTGATCGACGCCGCGGTCTCGGTGATCACCCCGATCGGGCTCGACCACACCGACAAGCTGGGTGAGACCACCGGCGAGATCGCGGTCGAGAAGTCCGGGATCATCAAGCAGGGCGCCCTCGCCGTGGTCGCCCAGCAGCCGCTGGACGCCGCCGAGGTCATCCTCAGGCGCGCCGTCGAGGTGGACGCCACGGTGGCGCGCGAGGGCATGGAGTTCGGTGTGATCCGCCGTGAGGTCGCGGTCGGCGGGCAGATGGTGACGCTGCGCGGGCTCGGCGGTTACGAGTACGAGGAGATCTTCCTCCCGCTGCACGGCGCCTACCAGGCGCACAACGCGGCCCTGGCGCTGGCGGCCGTCGAGGCGTTCTTCGGCGTCGGCGGTGCGGGCGGCGGCAACCTGAACCCCGACAAGGTGCGTGCCGCGTTCTCCGGGGTCAGCTCGCCGGGCCGCCTGGAGGTCGTCCGCCGCAGCCCCACCGTGGTCCTGGACGCCGCGCACAACCCGCACGGCGCCGAGGCGACCGTCGCGGCGATCGGCGAGTCCTTCGGCTTCACCAAGCTGGTCGGTGTGATCGCCACCAGCGGCGACAAGGACGTCTCCGGCCTGCTGGAGGTCTTCGAGCCGATCCTGGCCGAGGTGGTCATCACCCAGAACTCCACCCACCGCGCGATGCCGGTGGACGAGCTGGCCGCGCTGGCCGTGGAGATCTTCGGTGAGGACCGGGTCCAGGTCGAGCCCCGCCTCGACGACGCCATCGAGGCGGCCGTCACCCTGGCCGAGGAGGAGGACCTCGGCGGGGCCGGAGTCCTGATCACCGGTTCGGTCATCACGGTGGGCGAGGCCCGCCTGCTGCTCGGGAGGAAGTAGTCATGCGGACCCTGTGCTCCTCGACGCTGATCGGCGAGGCGCTGCTGCTGCTCTTCGCCGCGCTGGTGGCGATGCAGCTCAGCCACGTCTCCACCGTCACCATCTGGACGGTCAGCGGCATCGCGATGCTGCTGTGCGTCCTGCTCTGCGGCGCGGTCACCCGCCCCGGTGCGGTGGCCGTCGGCTGGGCGCTCCAGATCGGCCTGATCGCCAGCGGCTTCGTCCTGCCGACCATGTTCGGCCTGGGCGCCGTCTTCGCCGGCCTGTGGTGGTGCTCGGTCCACTACGGCCGCAAGATCGACCAGATCAAGGCCGCCCGCGAGGCCGCGGCAGCCGCCTGACCTGCCGGAAGCAGCCCGGCCGGACGGTCGGGCTGCTCACCCAAGGTAATCTTCGGGTAAGGCCGTATACACCACGCCCAGACGATTCCCCAGGAGCCGCACCGTGTCCCAGCGCACTCTCGTCCTGCTGAAGCCCGACGCCGTCAAGCGCGGCCTGGCCGGCGAGATCATCAGCCGCATCGAGCGCAAGGCGGGCTGGCAGCTCGCCGCCGTCGAGCTGCGCACCTTCGACCGGGCGACGCTGGAGCTGCACTACGAGGAGCACGTCGGCCGCCCGTTCTACGAGCCGCTGCTGGAGTTCATGACCTCGGGTCCGTCGATCGCCATGATCGTCGAGGGTGAGAACGTCGTCCCGGGCATCCGCGCGCTGGCCGGTGCGACCGACCCGCTGCAGGCCGGTCCCGGCACCATCCGCGGTGACTTCGCGACCATCACCCGCGAGAACCTGATCCACGCCTCCGACTCCCCGGAGTCCGCCGAGCGTGAGATCAAGATCTTCTTCCCCGCGCACGCCTGATCGAGGCCCAGGGAGGACCCCCTGGTCGGGCCGGGCGCCGCTAGTCGTCCGCCGCCTTCCGGCGCTCCCGTCCACGGCGCCGGTCGGCGGCCGGTCCGAGGGCGACGGCCCTCGCTCCGGCATCCCCTCCCGCGCCGGTCACAGGCCGCCCGTCCCGTTCGACGCGGCGCGTTCACCGGCCCGGGACGGGGCCTGGCCCGACCAGGTGAATCTCAACTTTTCATCGTCAAATAACGGAACTCCCGAGCTCGACACGGCGTCCCAATCCAGGAAGAAGCCATCGAGTCCCCGGAGAATGGGCGGCGAACCTTACTCGCCGCTCGTGCTGACCGGCGTGGCTACGATGGACACAACTCATGGGCCCCGGTACGGCTGCTCAGCTGAAGCCCGCTCCCTTGCCATGGCGAGCGTCACCGCCGGCCCGCCCCCCGCCATCTGACTCCGAGTTCGGGAAGGCACTCCACACCCCATGGCCAACAATCTGTCGTTCATCGGCCGTGACATGGCGATCGACCTTGGTACTGCCAACACGCTGGTGTACGTCAGGGGCAAGGGGATCGTCCTCAACGAACCTTCCGTCGTGGCGGTCAACACCAACACCGGCGGGATCCTGGCGGTCGGCTCCGAGGCGAAGAAGATGATCGGCCGCACCCCCGGCAACATCGTCGCCATCCGTCCGCTCAAGGACGGTGTGATCGCCGACTTCGAGATCACCGAGCGGATGCTCCGCTACTTCATCCTGAAGATCCACCGCCGCCGTTACCTGGCCCGCCCCCGGGTCGTGGTCTGCGTGCCCTCCGGTATCACCGGGGTCGAGCGCCGCGCCGTGATCGAGGCCAGCTCCCAGGCCGGTGCGCGCCAGGTGCACATCATCGAGGAGCCGATGGCGGCGGCGATCGGTGCGGGCCTGCCGGTCCACGAGCCCACCGGCAACATGGTGGTGGACATCGGCGGCGGCACCACCGAGGTCGCGGTGATCTCGCTCGGCGGGATCGTCACCGCCCAGTCCATCCGGGTGGCCGGTGACGAGCTGGACAACGCGATCGTCCAGCACATCAAGAAGGAGTACAGCCTGCTGCTCGGTGAGCGCAGCGCCGAGCAGATCAAGATGAGCATCGGCTCCGCCTTCGCGCTGGAGGGCGAGAAGGACGAGCACGCCGAGATCCGCGGCCGTGACCTGGTCAGCGGCCTGCCGAAGACCGTGGTGATCTCCGCCGCCGAGGTCCGCGAGGCCATCGACGAGCCGGTGAACTCCATCATCGACGCCGTCAAGACCACCCTCGACCAGTGCCCGCCCGAACTGGCCGGTGACGTGATGGACCGCGGGATCGTTCTCACCGGCGGCGGCGCTCTGCTGCGCGGCCTGGACGAGCGGCTGCGCCGCGAGACCGGCATGCCGATCCACATCGCGGAGAACCCGCTGGACTCGGTCGCGCTGGGCTCCGGCAAGTGCGTCGAGGAGTTCGAGGCGCTCCAGCAGGTGCTCGACGCCCAGCCGCGCCGCTAAACGCAATTCTGACAGTCTTTCAACTCAACGGTCCTCGCCCCGCGCCCGACGGCGTGGGGCGAGGTCAGGATCTGAAGGGGCAGCTCCACCACCGTGAGGGACACCCGAGAGAGCCGGCTACTGCTCGTCGTGCTGGTCGCCGTCGCCTTCGCGCTGATCACCGTGGACATCAGGGGCGGTGAGAGCTCCCCCCTGGGCGGTGCCCGGCGCGCCGCCGCCGGCATCCTCGGGCCGGTCGAGCGGGCCGCCGCCGGTGCCGTCGACCCGGTCGCGGGCACCGTACGGGCGATCCGCGACGCCGGCACCCACCAGCAGCGCCTCGACCAGATCACCCGCGAGAACATCGACCTGCGCCAGCGCCTGGCCTCCTCCGACACCGCCACGGGACGCACCAAGCAGCTCGACGACATGCTCCGCACCGCCGGGGCCGGCGGCTACACCATCAAGGCCGCCCAGGTGGTCGCGATCGGTGCCGCCCAGGGCTTCTCCTGGACCATCACCATCGACGCGGGCAGCAACGACGGTCTCGCCCGCGACATGACGGTGATCAACGGCCAGGGCCTGGTCGGCCGGGTCACCACCGTCGGCCCGACCACCGCCACCGTGCTGCTCGCCTCCGATCCCGGCTTCACCGCCGGTACCCGGCTGGAGGGCAGCAACGAGATCGGCTTCGCCAACGGCCAGGGCACCGGACCGATGCGGATCTCGCTGCTGAACGGCCGCGCCCAGGTGAAGACCGGCGACCGGGTGGTCACCTTCGGCTCGCAGAGCGGCCGCCCGTTCGTGCCCGGTGTGCCGGTCGGCCAGGTCGTCGAGGTCGAGGCGACGCCCGGTCAGCTCACCAAGACCATCCTGGTCCAGCCGTACGTCCAGTTCACCCGGCTCGACCTGGTCGGCGTCGTGGTGGTCCCGCCGCGCACCGATCCGCGCGACGCGGTGCTGCCGCCGTCCCCGGCCCCGTCCCCGTCCGCGGCCCCCAGCAGCCAGGCCTTCGTCCCCGTCACCCCCGACGCTCCCGGAGCCCCGGTGGCGCCCGCCGCGTCCGCCTCGTCCGCCGCGACCGGTACCGCCGGTGCGAGCCCCGGCCCCGCCCGGGCGAACCCCAGTCCCTCAGGGGGGAACTGACCCATGCGTCCTGGCCGCATCCCGCTTGCCGCCGTCCTGCTGGTACTCGGCCTGGTGATCCAGGTCAGCGTCCTCGGCCGGCTCCAACTCCCGGGCGCCACCCCCGATCTGCTGCTGCTCATGGTGGTCGGCCTGGCCCTGGTGTACGGGCCCGCGGGCGGCTGCCTGGTGGGCTTCGCCGCCGGGCTGCTCGCCGACGTCGCGCCGCCCTCCGACCACGCCATGGGCCGCTACGCCCTGGTGCTCTGCCTGATGGGCTACGCCGCCGGCCTGCTCCGCCCCGAGGGCGGCCGCCAGCGTTCGGCGGTCAGCGCGCTGTTCGTGGTGGCCGGCGCCGCCGTGCTCTCCACCCTGCTGTACGCGGTGGTCGGCGCCCTGGTCGGCGACACCGCCGCCCGCCATGTCGGCCTCACCGGCCTGGTGTTCAGCGCCCTGCTGTACGACCTGCTGCTGGCCCCCTTCGTGGTGCCGGTCGTGATGCTGCTGGCCCGCCGCTTCGACGGCGAGCGCCCCGCGGTGGAGTCCGAGGACGGCAACCGCTCCGGCCTGGGCAGCCTGTCCCGCTACAAGACCACCCGGGAGGCCTCGGGGCTGCCGACGTACAAGAAGAAGCGCCTGCCCGGCCTCGCCAAGCGCCCGTGAGGAGCGACCGCACGTGAGCAACATTCCGGAGACCGGCCGCACCCAGCGGGTGACGATCCGTCTGGTCGTCCTGCAGATCCTGGTGTTTTCCCTGCTCGCCACCCTCGGCGGCCGCCTGTGGTACCTGCAGGTCCGCAACGGCAGCGAGTACGCGGCCAAGGCCCAGGGCAACCACATCCGCGAAGTGGTCGAACCCGCCGTGCGCGGGGAGATCCTGGACGCCTCCGGGCGGATCCTCGCGGGGAACGAGACCAAGCTGGTCGTCTCGGTCAGCCGTACCGCGCTGCTCCAGCAGAAGGACCGCGGCAGGGCCGCCCTGGCCAGGCTCGCCGAGGTGCTCGGCATGCCGGTCAAGGACGTCGAGAACAAGGTCAGGCTCTGCGACGCCAAGACGCCTCAGCCCTGCTGGAACGGTTCGCCGTACCAGCCGATCCCGGTGACCCAGCAGGCCACCACGCAGCAGGCGATGCAGATAATGGAGCGCCGCGAGGACTTCCCCGGCATCACCGCCCAGTCCACCGCGCTGCGCCGCTACACCGGCGTCGAGGGCGCCAACGCCGCCCAGGTCCTGGGCTACCTCTCCCCGGTGACCGACGAGGAGGTCGCCAAGAGCTCCGGCAAGTCCGGACGGGACCGCCGGCTGCCCTCCGACCAGGTCGGCCGGGCCGGGCTCGAATCGGTCTACGACGACGACCTGCGCGGCAGCGCCGGGGTGGACAGGCTGGAGGTCGACAACCTCGGCCGGGTGATCGGCAGCGCCGGTCGCACCCCGGCCCAGCCCGGCAACAACCTGGTCACCAGCATCGACGCCAGGGTCCAGAAGGTGGTCGAGGACAACCTCGCACAGGCCATGGCCGACGCCCGCAAGACCTATGACAAGGAGACCCAGCGGAACTTCGAGGCGGACTCCGGTGCCGCCCTCGTGATGGACGTGCACACCGGCCGGATCATAGCGATGGCCAGCGCGCCGACCTTCGACCCCAACCTGTGGGTCGGCGGCATCTCGGCCAAGGACTACCAGAACCTGACCGGCAAGGACTCCAACTACCCGCTGCTCAACCGGGCCATCCAGGGCCAGTCCGCCCCGGGCTCCACCTTCAAGGTCATCTCCACCACCGCGGCCGTCCAGGCCGGCTACTCGCTCGACGGCCACTACGCGTGCCCGAAGAGCCTGACCATCGGCGGCCGCGAGTTCAAGAACTTCGAGAGCGAGAGCTTCGGTGACATCTCGCTGGAGCGCGCCCTGGAGGTCTCCTGCGACACCGTCTTCTACGGCCTGGCCTACGACCAGTGGATGAAGGACGGCGGCATCAAGCCCAAGAAGGACCCGGCCGACTGGTTCTTCAAGACGGCCCACCAGTTCGGCCTCGGCGCCAAGACCGGCATCGACCTGCCCGGCGAGGTGCCCGGACGGGTGCCGGACCGGCAGTGGAAGCAGTCCTTCTACGACGCCAACAAGGACGCCTGGTGCGCCCAGGCGGCCAAGGGCGGCCACGACTACACCGACGAGATCGCCCGTGAGAACTGCGTCGACGGCAACGTGATGCGCGCGGGTGACTCGGTCAACTTCGCCATCGGCCAGGGCGACACCCTGGTCACCCCGGTGCAGATGGCCCGGATCTACTCCGCCCTCGCCAACGGCGGCACGCTCTACCGGCCCACCGTCGGCAAGGCCGTGGTCAGCCCGGACGGCAAGACGGTGCGCGAGATCGCCCCGCACGTCGACGGCAAGCTGCCCGACGACGGCAAGCTGCTCAGCTACATCGACCAGGCCACCGCGGGCGTCATCACCAGCGGTACCGCGGCCTGGAAGTTCGTCGGCTCGGGCTGGCCGCAGGACAAGATCGAGCTGCACGCCAAGACCGGTACCGCTGAGGTCGCCGGCAAGCAGACCACCTCCTGGCTGACCACGTACAGCAAGGACTACGCGGTCGTGATGACGGTGAGCCAGGGCGGTACCGGCTCCGGTGGTTCCGGTGACGCGGTACGGCGGATCTACCAGGCGCTGTACGGCGTGGACGACAAGGGCGCCATCGACAACTCCAAGGCCCTGCTGCCCACGCCGCAGGCCGAGCTGCCGAAGTTCAACCCGGACGGCACCGCGATCATCCAGCAGGCCGCGTACCAGGCCGGCTCCACCTTCCTGGACCCGGCCCCGCCGGCCGGCGCCCAGGCTCCGGCCACCGTGGCGCTGGCCGCGCTCGAACCCACCCGCTTCACCGGAAGGGGCCGGGCATGAGCTCGTACGGTTCGTACCGCACGGTCCGGCTGACGCCGCAGCGCCGCTCGCTGGCCCGGGTGCTGGCCAAGGACTCCCCGCTGCGCAGGCTCGACTGGATACTGGTCCTGGCCGCGCTCACGCTCTCGCTGGGCAGTTCGCTGCTGGTCTGGTCGGCCACCCGTGGCCGGGACTCGCTCACCCACGGCGACCCGCAGTACTTCCTCTACCGGCATCTGACCAACCTGCTGATCGGCCTGGTGCTGTGCGGCGTGGTGATCACGATAGGGAACCGGAGGATCCGCACCGCGGTCCCGGTCGTCGGCGCCGTGGTGCTGCTGATGCTGCTGGCGGTGCTCAGCCCGCTCGGCTCGACCATCAACGGCGCGCACTCCTGGATCCAGTTCGGCGGCGGTTTCTCCATCCAGCCCGCCGAGTTCGCCAAGCTGGGCATCCTGCTCAGCATGGCGCTGGTGCTCTCCGCCCGGGTGGACGCGGGCGAGCGGGAGAGCCCCTCCAGCCGCAGCGTCATGCAGGCGCTGGGACTGGCGGGGATCCCGATAGCGCTGGTGCTGCTGATGCCCGACGTCGGCTCGGTCATGGTGATGTGCGTGATCATCCTGGGCGTCCTGCTGGCCTCCGGAGCGGCCAACCGGTGGGTCTTCGGCCTGCTGGTCGCCGGTACGGCGGGATCGGTGGCGGTCTGGCAGCTCGGGATCCTCAGCAAGTACCAGATCGACCGCTTCGCCGCCTTCGCCAACCCCGCCCTCGACCCGTCCGGCGTCGGCTACAACACCGCCCAGGCCAGGATCGCCATCGGCTCCGGCGGGCTGACCGGTACCGGCCTGTTCCACGGCACCCAGACCATAGGGCAGTTCGTCCCCGAGCAGCAGACCGACTTCGTCTTCTCGGTCGCGGGCGAGGAGCTCGGCTTCGTCGGCGGCATCGCGCTGATCGGACTGCTCGGCGTGGTGCTCTGGCGGGCCTGCAGGATCGCCCGGCAGGCCACCGACCTCTTCGACACGGTGGTCTGCGCCGGCGTGATCAGCTGGTTGGCCTTCCAGGCCTTCGAGAACATCGGGATGAACCTCGGCATCATGCCGGTCGCGGGTATCCCGCTGCCCTTCGTCTCCTACGGCGGATCCTCGATGTTCGCGGTCTGGATCGGCGTCGGACTGCTCCAGTCCGTCCGCACCCAGCGCCCGATAGGGATCTGAGGCGCCTCCCCGAACCGGCTGGGCCAGACGGCCCCAGCCGGTTCGGCTACTCTTGATGGTCAGCTTGTTTTCTCGGTAAAGGTCCTAGTGCATGACTGTCGAGTCGGTCTTCCCACAGTTGGAAGCCCTCCTCCCGCACGTCCAGAAGCCGATCCAGTACGTCGGTGGCGAGCTCAACTCGACCGTCAAGGACTGGGACGCCTGTGACGTCCGCTGGGCACTGATGTACCCCGACGCCTACGAGGTCGGGCTGCCCAACCAGGGCGTCATGATCCTTTACGAGGTGCTCAACGAGCGCGAGGGCGTGCTGGCCGAGCGCACCTACAGCGTGTGGCCGGACCTCGAAGCGCTGATGCGCGAGCACGGCGTCCCGCAGTTCACCGTGGACGCCCACCGCCCGGTGCGCGCCTTCGACGTCTTCGGCCTGTCCTTCTCCACCGAGCTCGGCTACACCAACATGCTGGCCGCCCTCGACCTCGCGGGCATCCCGATGGAGGCCAAGGACCGGACCGTCGACGACCCGATCGTCCTCGCGGGCGGCCACGCGGCCTTCAACCCCGAGCCGATCGCGGACTTCATCGACTGCGCGGTGATCGGCGACGGCGAGCAGGCCGTGCTCGACATCACCGAGATCATCCGGGCCTGGAAGGCCGAGGGGCGGCCGGGCGGCCGGGACGAGCTGCTGCTGCGCCTGGCCAAGACCGGCGGGGTGTACGTCCCGCGCTTCTACGACGTGGAGTACCTGGCCGACGGCCGGATCGGCCGTGTCGTACCGAACGCCCCCGGCGTTCCGTGGCGGGTCTCCAAGCACACCGTCATGGACCTGGACGAGTGGCCCTACCCCAAGCAGCCGCTGGTGCCGCTCGCCGAGACGGTGCACGAGCGGATGTCCGTCGAGATCTTCCGAGGCTGCACCCGAGGGTGCCGCTTCTGCCAGGCCGGCATGATCACGCGCCCCGTGCGGGAGCGAAGCATCACCGGCATCGGCGAGATGGTCGAGCGCGGGCTGAAGGCCACCGGCTTCGAGGAGGTGGGTCTGCTCTCGCTGTCCTCGGCCGACCACACCGAGATCGGTGACATCGCCAAGGGCCTGGCCGACCGCTACACCGAGGACAAGGTCGGTCTCTCCCTCCCCTCCACCCGGGTCGACGCCTTCAACATCGACCTCGCCAACGAGCTGACCCGCAACGGGCGCCGCTCCGGCCTCACCTTCGCCCCCGAGGGTGGTTCCGAGCGCATCCGCAAGGTGATCAACAAGATGGTGTCGGAGGAGGACCTGATCCGCACCGTCGCCACCGCGTACGGCAACGGCTGGCGCCAGGTGAAGCTGTACTTCATGTGCGGCCTGCCCACCGAGACCGACGAGGACGTGCTCCAGATCGGCACGATGGCGAAGAACGTCATCCAGAAGGGCCGCGAGGTCACGGGCCAGAACGACATCCGCTGCACGGTGTCGATCGGCGGCTTCGTCCCCAAGCCGCACACCCCGTTCCAGTGGGCCCCGCAGCTGAGCGCCGAGGCCACCGACGCCCGCCTGGCCAAGCTGCGCGACTCCATCCGCGGCGACCGCAAGTACGGCAAGAACATCGGCTTCCGCTACCACGACGGCAAGCCCGGCATCATCGAGGGCCTGCTCTCCCGTGGTGACCGCCGCGTCGGCGCGGTGATCCGCGCGGTGTACGACGACGGCGGCCGCTTCGACGGCTGGCGTGAGCACTTCTCCTACGACCGCTGGATCACCAGCGCCGAGAAGGCCCTGGCCGACACCGGCGTGGACGTCGACTGGTACACCACCCGCGAGCGCAGCTACGAGGAGGTGCTGCCCTGGGACCACCTGGACAGCGGCCTCGACAAGGACTGGCTGTGGGAGGACTGGCAGGACGCCCTGGAGGAGGTCGAGGTCGAGGACTGCCGCTGGACCCCGTGCTTCGACTGCGGTGTCTGCCCCCAGATGGACACGTCCATCCAGATCGGTCCCACGGGCAAGAAGCTGCTGCCGCTGAGCGTGGTCAACAAGTAGCCGGGCCTCTCAGATCCCCGACCGGACGCCTCCGGTCGGGGATCTGTCGCGCTCGGTCCGCTCCGCCACGACCATGGGCCACGGGCCGGCGGTGCCGCGGCACCGGGACCGCGCCGTCCGGCCCGTCGCAGGGCACCGCGGACCGAGGAGCCGCCGGCCGGACCGGGGGCGATCGACCGACGGATGGGATACGGGGGGACAGAAGATGACCGAGCAGCAGCCCGCGGGGTGCCTGACCGGGGTCGTGCGGGCGTTCGCGCTGGTGGTCGTGGTACCGCTGCGGTTCGTCTGGGAGATCCTCCGCGCCGTGGGGCGGTTCACCAAGGCCGTGCTGTACGCGCTGTTCGTGTGGCCGTTCGAGATGCTGGGGCGGTACGTGCTGGCCCCGCTCGGGCGGTGGCTGATCGTGGTGCCCGCGACCTGGCTGTGGCGGCACCTGTTCGCGCCCGTCGGGCGGTGGCTGGGGGAGTGGGTGCTGGCCCCGCTGCTGCGCGGGTTCGCCTGGCTGGCGGAGTACCTGGTCGTGGTGCCGCTGAAGGCGCTGTGGCGGTACGTGCTGACACCGGTCGGCCGGGCGGTGGCCTGGCTGCTGGGGTACGTCGGGATGGCGGTGGCCTGGCTGGCGCGGTACCTGGTGGCGGTCCCGGTGGCATGGGTGTGGCGGGTGCTGCTGTTCCCGGTGCTGCGCGAGCTCGGAAGGGCGGTGCTCCGGGCCTGGGAGCTGGCCGGGAGGGTGTGGCGGTTCCTGGTGGTGCGGCCGTGCCGCTGGGTGCGGCACGAGGTGTGGTGGCCGGTGAAGGAGGAGGTCCGGCGGGTCCTGCGTGAGGTCCGGCGGACCCTGCTGGGGTGATCCGGTCCGAGCGGGGGAGAACCGGCGTGTCGCGGGCGCGTACCCTTGTCCTGACAGAGTCCGGCCGGATGACCGCCGGATCGGGAAAACTGACTAAGGACTGAGCGACCCTGGCACGCCGCACGCCCGACGGTCCGCCGCCCGCGCCGACGGTGCAGCGCATCCGTCTCCGTTACACCAAGCGCGGCCGTCTGCGCTTCACCAGCCACCGAGACTTCCAACGGGCGTTCGAGCGGGCACTGCGCCGTTCGGCGGTTCCGATGGCGTACTCGGCGGGCTTCACTCCGCACCCGAAGGTCTCGTACGCGAACGCCGCTCCGACCGGGGTGGCCAGCGAGGCCGAGTACCTGGAGATCGGCCTGGCCGAGAGCCGCGACCCGGAGGCGCTGCGCGCGCAGCTGGACGAGTCGCTGCCGACCGGTCTGGACATCATCGACGCCGTCGAGGTCCGTACGCCGAACTTCGTGGAGCGTCTCGAGGCCTCCGAGTGGCAGGTCAGGCTGGCCGGGGTGAGTGCTGAGGAGGCGATGCGCGCGGCCGCGGCCTTCCTGGCAGCCGAGCAGGTGGAGGTCCAGCGGCTCACCAAGAACGGGGTCCGGATCTTCGACGCCCGCGGCGCGGTCGCCGCGATGGAGGTCCTCCCGCCGCAGGTCGACGACGGTAACGACACTGCCACGGAGCGCACCGCCGATGTTCGTACGGGCGGTCCCTGTGCGATACTGCGGCTGGTAGTACGACACGCCACACCCGCCGTACGACCCGACGACGTTTTGTCCGGTCTCCGTGCGACGGCCGACCTGGCGCCGCCGGTCCCCGCTGAGGTGACCAGGCTGGCGCAGGGGCCGCTCGACGAGGAGACCGGCACGGTGACCGACCCGCTGGCGCTCGACCGCGCGGCGGCCCCGGCCGGCCTCTAGCGGCTGCCGGGCCGCGCGTAACCGCCGACCGCCGAGCGGGAGGGGAACGGGCCCGAAAGGGCCGTGCTTCCCCTGGCCCCCGCGGCTCCCCAGGGGAGCGAGCGCCGTCGCACGCAGGCCAGCTCCTTGCGCCTGCCGGCCCCGATGGCCGGCGGGCCCGAGGGTCCGCCCTCCTCGTCCGCCATCGGGCGGGGGCACTCCCCCGGCTTCGGCCCGGGGACCCCACCCAGCCCGCCAGGCTGGGGGAGCGGGGATCCGGCCGGGCCTGGGACAACCTGAGAAGACTGGTCAGACCAGAAGACTTTCGACACCCCGCACCATGCGGGGCGCCGAGCGAGACTACGAGCCCCTGTGCGGCTCTGTGCCCGCACGGCGACACCGTGGAAGTCGGCCCGCCATTACCGTGGCCGACCGGAAGAGCGGTGCCGCGCCGTGCCCGGATGCGGAGCCCGGGGGCCTGACGGGAGATCCACCCGCATGCTCGATAACACCGAACCGCAGCAGCCTGCCGCAGCGGGCAGTTCCGAGGCAGACGGCTCAGGCGCGCCTGTGCGCCGCCGTCGCCGGGCGGTGTCCCGCCCGGCCGGTGCGCCGCTGGGCGCGGCCGCCGAGTCCGCCGAGACCGTGCTGCCCGCCGAGAACCACACCGCCGAGGCCCCGGCGCCCGCCGCCGAGCCGGTGGCGGAGAAGCCGGTACGTGCCCGCCGTACCCGCAAGCGCGTCGAGTCTCCGGCCGGTGCGCCGGAGGCCGCCGAGGTCGTCGTGACCGCCGCCGAGGCCCCGGCGCCGGTCAAGGCGCCCGCCGCCGAGCCGGTGGCGGAGAAGCCGGTGCGCGCCCGCCGTACCCGTAAGCGCGTCGAGTCTCCGGCCGGTGCGCCGGAGGCCGCTGAGCCGGTCGCCGCGGAGACCGTGGTGCCCGCCGAGGCCCCGGCCGCCGAGCAGGCCGCGCCCGCCGCCGAGGAGACCCCGGCCGCGCCCGCCCGCCGCCGTCGCCGCCGGGTCGTCGAGCCCGCGCCGGTCGCCGCGGAGCCGGTGGCCGAGGAGGCCCCGGCGGCCGTCGAGACCCCTGAGCAGCCCGAGGAGGAGGCCGAGGAGGCCCCCGCCGTCGAGGCCGCGCAGCCCGCGCCGGTGGCGGAGGAGGCTCCCGCACACCGGGTCCGCCGTCGCGCCGTGCGCCCGTCCACCGCGATCTTCCAGGCCCCGGTCTTCCAGGAGCCGACCTCTGCCAAGGCTCCGACCTCTGCCAAGGCTCCGGCCCCTGCCAAGGCCCCGGCCAAGGCTGAGGCCCCGGCCCCGGTGCAGCCCGCGGCCCCCCTCGCTCCGGCGGCTGCCGAGGAGGACGAGTACGAGTACAGCGGTGTCGGCCGTCGCCGCCGGGTGCGTACGCCCGTCCGGGTGAGCACCCCGGTCCGGGCGGCCGCTCCGGTCCGGGCGGCCGCTCCGGTTCGGCCCGAGCCGGCCGCGGTCGAGGCGCCGGCCGAGGAGGCCGCCGCCGGTGCGGGCCCGGAGGCCGAGGGCGAGTGGGAGGAGGACCGTCCTTCCCGCCGTCGCCGCCGGGGTGGCCGTCGCCGCCGCCGTGGCGAGGCCGAGGACTTCGAGGCGGAGCAGGTGCCGGCCGAGGCCGAGCAGCCCGCCGAGGAGGAGTCGGACGCCGAGGCGGAGGAGGAAGAGGACGAGCTGGCCGCGGGCCTGAGCTCCTCCCGTCGCCGTCGTCGCCGTCGCCGCCGTACCGGTGAGGCCGGTGTCGAGACCGGCGCCGAGACCACCGAGGACGGCGTCCGCACCGTGGTCAAGGTGCGCGAGCCGCGCCGCCGCTCCACCGAGCCGTCGTTCGACCCGGACGAGGTGCAGTCCATCAAGGGCTCCACCCGCCTGGAGGCGAAGAAGCAGCGCCGCCGCGAGGGGCGTGAGCTTGGCCGCCGCCGGGTGCCGATCATCACCGAGGCCGAGTTCCTGGCCCGCCGCGAGTCGGTCGAGCGCGTCATGGTGGTGCGCCAGAACGGCCAGCGGACCCAGATCGGCGTGCTTGAGGACGGCGTGCTGGTCGAGCACTACGTCAACAAGGAGCAGGCCACCTCCTACGTCGGCAACGTCTACCTGGGCAAGGTCCAGAACGTGCTGCCGTCGATGGAGGCCGCGTTCGTCGACATCGGCAAGGGCCGCAACGCGGTGCTCTACGCCGGTGAGGTCAACTTCGGTTCGCTGGGCGGCCACGGCGGCCCGCGCCGGATCGAGTCGGTGCTCAAGTCCGGCCAGTCCGTGCTGGTGCAGGTCTCCAAGGACCCGATCGGCCACAAGGGCGCCCGCCTGACCAGCCAGATCTCGCTGCCCGGCCGCTACCTGGTGTACGTGCCCGAGGGCTCGATGACCGGTATCAGCCGCAAGCTGCCGGAGAACGAGCGCGCCCGCCTGAAGCAGATCCTCAAGAAGATCGTCCCGGACGACGCCGGTGTCATCGTGCGCACCGCCGCCGAGGGCGCCAGCGAGGACGAGCTGACGCGCGACGTGCAGCGCCTGCAGGCGCAGTGGGAGGAGATCCAGAAGAAGGCCTCCTCCGGCAACGCCCCGGCGCTGCTCTACGGCGAGCCGGACATGACCGTCCGGGTCGTCCGTGACATCTTCAACGAGGACTTCACCAAGGTCATCGTCAGCGGTGACGACGCCTGGAGCACCATCCACGAGTACGTCACCCATGTGGCCCCGGACCTCTCCGAGCGACTGCAGCGGTGGACGTCCGACGTGGACGTGTTCGCCACCTACCGGATCGACGAGCAGCTGATGAAGGCGCTGGACCGCAAGGTCTGGCTGCCGAGCGGCGGTTCGCTGGTGATCGACCGGACCGAGGCGATGGTCGTCGTCGACGTCAACACCGGCAAGTTCGTCGGCCAGGGCGGCAACCTCGAAGAGACCGTCACCCGGAACAACATCGAGGCGGCCGAGGAGATCGTCCGGCAGCTGCGGCTGCGCGACCTCGGCGGCATCATCGTGATCGACTTCATCGACATGGTGCTGGAGTCCAACCGGGACCTGGTGCTGCGCCGACTGCTGGAGTGCCTGGGCCGGGACCGGACCAAGCACCAGGTGGCCGAGGTCACCTCGCTGGGCCTGGTGCAGATGACCCGCAAGCGGGTCGGCCAGGGTCTGCTGGAGTCCTTCTCCGAGGCGTGTGTGCACTGCAACGGCCGTGGCGTGATCGTCCACATGGACCAGCCGCACGTGCACGCCGGCGGCGGTCCGACCGTCGTGACCGGCGAGGTCGTCTCGGGTGGCGGCAAGCGCCGCCGCCGGGGCAAGGGCGGTGCCGTGCAGGAGGAGCCGCAGGCCGAGGTCCAGGCCGCCCAGGCGGTCGAGGCCGCTGAGCCGGTCGAGGCCGTCGTGGAGGTCGTGGAGGTCGAGGCCGAGCAGCCGGAGATCGCGGTTGCGGCGCAGGCCGAGGCCGAGCAGCCGGTCGAGGCCCAGCCCGTCCCCGTCGAGGCCCCGGCCGCCCCGGCCGCCCGCCCTCGTCGCCGTGCGGTGCGCAAGGCGACGGCTCCGGCCGGTACGCCGGGCGAGGCGGAGATCGTGGTGCTGCAGGCTCGTGCCGAGGCCGCGGTCGAGGCCGCCTTCGCGGCGGCGGAGGCCGCGGCGAAGGCGGAGACCGCTGAGGCCGTTGAGGCTCCCGCGGTTTCCGAGGCCCCTGTGGCCGTCGAGGCCGTCGAGGTCGTCGAAGCCGCGGTCACCCCCGAGGTCGCCGAGGTTGCCGAGACCCCGGCCGCCGTCGAGGCCGCGCCCGTCGAGGCCGCGCCCGCGGTCGAGGGCGAGGCTCCGGTGGAGGCTCCGGTGGAGGCAGCGGCTGAGGCCGAGGCCGAGGCGCCCGCGCCGAAGAAGCGCGCCGCCCGTAAGACGGCCGCGAAGAAGACCACGGCGAAGAAGACCGCGGCCAAGAAGACCACCGCTGCCAAGACCACGGCAGCGGCCAAGAAGACCACCGCCCGCAAGACCGCGACCAAGCGGACCAGCGCGGCGGCCAAGAAGGCGGCAGCCGCCGAAAGTGATGGCGCGGCTGAGTGAGCCCACTGCCCGAGGGTGAGCCCAGGCTCACCCTCGGGCGCGTACGGGGTCCGGTTTGCCCCTGTGGCCGCCGGTCCGTATTCTTGACCCTCGGCGTGTCTACGCCACGCTCCCGAGCACATCACCTCCCGGTTCCTCGTGAGAGGACCGGGGGAGGCCCCTGTGTCCGTACCCAGGCGGCTGGCATCGAGAGTTCCGCACCGAGTAGGAAAGCAGGTACCGCATGTACGCGATCGTTCGCGCCGGCGGCCGCCAGCACAAGGTCGCCGTCGGCGACGTGCTGGAAATTGACCGTGTTGACGCCAAGCCGGGTGACTCGGTGGAGCTCTCGACGATCCTGATCGTCGACGGTGAGGCCGTTACCTCCGACCCGTGGGTGCTGGCCGGTGTCAAGGCTCACGCCGAGGTCGTCGACCAGACCAAGGGTGAGAAGCTCGTCATCCTGCGCTACAAGAACAAGACCGGCTACCGCCGTCGTCAGGGTCACCGCCAGAAGTACACCGCGGTGCGCATCACGAGCATCGACTCCGTCAGCAAGTAAGGGGACAGCCAGATGGCACACAAGAAGGGCGCAAGCTCTACCCGTAACGGCCGTGACTCGAACGCTCAGCGCCTCGGCGTGAAGCGCTTCGGTGGCCAGGTCGTCAGCGCCGGCGAGATCATCGTTCGCCAGCGTGGCACCCACTTCCACCCGGGTGCGGGCGTCGGCCGCGGTGGCGACGACACCCTGTTCGCGCTGACCGACGGTGCCGTTCAGTTCGGCAACCGTCGTGGCCGCCGCGTCGTGAACATCGTGGCCGTCGAGGCCTGAGTTCGCTGACGCAGCGTCGCAACTCTCCGTGAGGGGTGGACCGGGTGATCCGGTCCACCCTTCATGCTTTATCGCAGTCAACACACTTTTCTTTGCTCTGGAGGTATACCGATGACCACCTTCGTGGACCGCGTCGAGCTGTACGTCGCCGCGGGTAACGGGGGCCACGGCTGCGCCTCCGTGCACCGGGAGAAGTTCAAGCCGCTCGGCGGACCCGACGGCGGCAACGGCGGCGAGGGCGGCAGCGTCATCCTCACCGTCGACGCCAACATCACCACACTGCTCGAGTACCACCACTCGCCCAAGCGCAAGGCCACCAACGGCAAGCCGGGCGCGGGCGGTCACCGTACCGGCGCCACCGGCGAGGACCTGATCCTGCCGGTTCCGGACGGCACCGTGGTGCTGGACAAGAAGGGCAACGTGCTCGCCGACCTGGTCGGCCACGGCACCAGCTTCGTGGCCGCCGCCGGCGGCCGGGGCGGCCTGGGCAACGCGGCGCTGGCCTCCGCCCGCCGCAAGGCCCCGGGCTTCGCGCTGCTCGGCGAGCCCGGCGAGGCCCGCGACATCGTGATGGAGCTCAAGTCCGTCGCCGACGTCGCGCTGGTCGGCTACCCGAGCGCCGGCAAGTCCTCGCTGATCTCGGTGCTCTCCGCCGCCAAGCCGAAGATCGCGGACTACCCGTTCACCACCCTGATCCCCAACCTCGGCGTGGTCACCGCCGGTGAGACGGTCTACACCGTCGCCGACGTCCCCGGTCTGATCCCGGGTGCCAGCCAGGGCCGGGGCCTGGGCCTGGAGTTCCTGCGCCACGTCGAGCGCTGCTCGGTACTGGTGCACGTGCTCGACTGCGCCACCCTGGAGCCGGGCCGCGACCCGCTCTCCGACCTGGAGACCATCGAGGCCGAGCTGGCCGAGTACGGCGGTCTGGACGACCGGCCGCGCCTGGTCGCGCTCAACAAGGTCGACGTCCCGGACGGCCAGGACATCGCCGATCTGACCCGTGTCTCGCTGGAAGAGCGCGGCTACCGCGTCTTCGAGGTCTCCGCCGCCTCCCGCAAGGGCCTGCGCGAGCTGAGCTTCGCGATGGCGCAGATCGTCGCCGAGGCCCGCGCCGCCAAGCCGGTCGAGGAGGCCACCCGGATCGTGCTGCGGCCCAAGGCGGTCGACGACGCCGGCTTCACCATCACCGAGGAGGACGGCGCCTACCGCATCCGCGGCGGCAAGCCCGAGCGCTGGGTCCGCCAGACCGACTTCAGCAACGACGAGGCCGTCGGCTACCTCGCCGACCGGCTCGCCCGACTCGGCGTCGAGCAGGAGCTGTGGAAGATCGGCGCCCACGAGGGCGACACCGTCATCATCGGCCCCGACGAGAACGCCGTGGTGTTCGACTGGGAGCCGACCATGGCCGCCGGTGCCGAGATGCTCGGCCGCCGTGGTGAGGACCACCGCTTCGAGACCCAGCGCCCGGCCGTCGATCGCCGCCGTGAGCGGCAGAAGGGCCGCGACGCGGCCGAGGAGGAGTACCTGGCCTTCGAGGCGCTCTCCAGCGGCCGGCAGGCCATCGAGGGCGACGACGAGGACCAGTGAGTCCTGCGCAAGGCACCGCGGCCCCCCTCTCCCCTTCGGGAGACGGGGGCCGCGGCGTATCCGCCGACGGTGTGTCACCTCGCCTGCGGCGTCCGGTAGTTGAGCGGTCCGGCCGTCCCGGCGCAGTCGGCTCCGGTGGGTGGGATCCGGCTTCCGGCCGGGGCCGTACCGGTCGGCGGGACCGGCACCCGGGCGTGGCGGGGCGCCGGGCGGCGGCCGTCCACGGGTGAAATACCGTGCGGAGCCGAAGGGTTGGATCGCGTAGATTTCGGAGGGAAAGCCGGGCCGGCGCCCGGCGCACCCGCACCACACAGCGAAGGGCACCAAGCTCGAATGAGTGAGCAGACGCTTCGGGAGGAGGTGCTGACCGCGCGGCGGATCGTCGTCAAGGTCGGTTCCTCCTCACTCACCACCGCCACCGGCGGTCTGGACGCCGACCGGGTCGACGCCCTCGTGGACGCGCTCGCCAAGGTGCGCAGCCGTCCGGACGCGCCCGAGGTGGTCCTGGTCTCCTCCGGTGCCATCGCGGCCGGTCTCGCTCCGCTCGGCCTGGACAAGCGCCCCAACGACCTCGCCCGTCAGCAGGCCGCCGCCAGCGTCGGCCAGGGCCTGCTGGTGGCCCGCTACACCGCCTCCTTCGCCCGGTACGGCGTGCGGGTCGGCCAGGTGCTGCTGACCGCCGAGGACGCCAGCCGGCGTGCCCACTACCGCAACGCGTACCGGACGCTGGACCAGCTGCTGGCGATGGGCGCGATGCCGATCGTCAACGAGAACGACACCGTGGCCACCGCCGAAATCAAGTTCGGTGACAACGACCGGTTGGCCGCGCTGGTGGCCCACCTGGTCCGGGCCGACCTGCTGGTCCTGCTCTCCGACGTGGACGGCCTCTACGACGGCGACCCCAGCAAGCCCGGCAGCAAGCGGATCGGCGAGGTGCGGGGCCCGCACGACCTGGACGGCGTCGAGATCGGCAGCGCGGGCAAGGCCGGTGTCGGCACCGGCGGCATGGTGACCAAGGTGGAGGCCGCCCGGATCGCCACCGGCGCGGGCATCCCGGTGGTGCTCACCGCCGCCAGCCAGGCGGCCGACGCGCTGGCCGGACGCTCCACCGGCACCCTCTTCCTGCGCACCGGCAGCCGCTCCGCCGACCGGCTGCTCTGGCTGGAGCACGCCAGCACCCCCCGCGGCAGCCTGCACCTGGACGCCGGGGCGGTCGAGGCCGTGGTCTCGGGCGGGAAATCGCTGCTGCCC
The DNA here is from genome assembly GCF_051374625.1 of Kitasatospora sp. HPM-01-4. Lineage (NCBI taxonomy): Bacteria > Bacillati > Actinomycetota > Actinomycetes > Kitasatosporales > Streptomycetaceae > Kitasatospora > Kitasatospora sp. HPM-01-4. The sequence goes on from NZ_JBPQGP010000005.1 coordinate 5,893,049, forward strand.
GCCGGGGTCACCCGGGTGGACGGGGACTTCACGGCCGGTGATCCGGTGGACCTTCTTGGCGAAAACGGCCACATCGTCGCCCGGGGGCTGGTCAACTTTGATGCGAGGGAGTTGCCCCGACTGCTCGGCCGGTCCACCCGGGAACTGGCCCAGGAGTTCGGCGCCGCCTACGAGCGCGAGGTCATCCACCGCGACGACCTGGTCATCCTGCGCGGCTGACCGCCCGCGCGGGCCTGCCGGCGGCCGCTCCCGCCAGGGGGAGGGCCGGGCGCGGTCGGCGCGGCCGGTCGGACACGATGCCGAACAGGAGGCCGCCGGTGGCACGCAGGCGCGAAGTGCTGCCCGAGGAGAAGCCCCAGCGGAGGCTGACCAGCATCGCGGGCGGGCGGGCCGAGGGCGGATCTGTCGACGAACCATCCGACGGGGTAAGGGACTTGAGCCGGAATCCGGTCGGCGCCGAGGGCCCCGAGGCGGATCAGGCCAGGCTCTGGCACGTGGTGCTCAGCGTGGCCGGGCAGGTCACACCGCTGACCGAGCTGCGCACGGCGCTCGAACGGCTGGCGCACGACCACTCCTTCTTCCTCACGGCGCGCTACGCCGCGGACCACGCCGAGATCCGCTATTGGGAGCAGGCGCGGGACCTGCACGACGCGGCGGCGATCGCGCTGCGGCTGTGGGGCGAGCACAAGGCCTCGGCGAACTTACCGCCGTGGGAGATCGTCGGTCTGGAGGTCGTGGACCGGCCGACGTACCACAAGCGGGTGGCGGAGGGCTTCGGGGATCCGCCCCCGCAGCCGGGCGGGGTGCATCCGTACTGAGGGCGGACGGACGGCGGCACCGAGGCGTGCGGACGGCGGAGCGGGGGCGTGCGGACGGCCGAGCGGGGGCCTCGCGAAGGGCCGCTCCCCGCGCCTTCGTCTCAGGCTTGGAGACACGGGCCTGCGGACGGCCCGCAGTCGCTACCCTTTCAGGCATGAGCAGCGACCACACCAGCACCGACAGCCCCGTCCTCGCCGTCGCGCGCCGAGCCCGTGCGGCGGCCGCCGTGCTCGCCCCGCTGCCACGCAAGGCGAAGGACGACGCGCTGCTGGCGATCGCCGAGGCGCTGGTGGCCCGGAGCGGTGAGATCACCGCGGCCAACGCCGAGGACGTGGCCCGCGCCCGGGAGGCCGGTACCGCCGAGTCGGTGATCGACCGGCTCACCCTGACCGAGGAGCGCATCGCCGCCATCGCCGCCGACGTGCGGAACGTGGTCGGGCTGCCCGACCCGGTGGGTGAGGTGGTGCGCGGCTACACCCTGCCCAACGGCCTGGACGTACGGCAGGTCCGGGTGCCGCTCGGCGTGGTCGGGATCATCTACGAGGCCCGGCCGAACGTCACCGTGGACGCCGCCGCGCTCTGCCTGAAGTCCGGCAACGCCGTACTGCTGCGCGGCTCGGCCTCCGCCTACCGCTCGAACACCGCCCTGGTCGAGGTACTGCGGGACGCGGTGGCCGCCGCAGGGCTGCCCGCCGACGTGATCCAGCTGGTCCCCGGCGAGAGCCGGGACTCGGTGCGGGAGCTGATGCGCGCCCGCGGCCTGGTCGACGTGCTGATCCCGCGCGGTGGCGCCTCGCTGATCCGCACGGTCGTCGAGGGCTCCACCGTGCCGGTGATCGAGACCGGCACCGGCAACTGCCACGTCTACGTGGACGCCAAGGCCGATCCGGCGATGGCCGTCGGCATCCTGCTCAACTCCAAGGCCCAGCGGGTCAGCGTGTGCAACTCCGCCGAGACGCTGCTGGTGCACCAGGACATCGCGGACACCTTCCTGCCGCTCGCCCTCGACGCACTGGCCGAGGCCGGGGTGACCGTGCACGGCGACGAGGCGGTGCTGAAGGCGGCCGAGGGCGGCCGGGCCACCGTCGTCCCGGCGACCGAGGAGGACTGGGAGACCGAGTACCTGTCCTACGACCTGGCCGCCGCCGTGGTGCCCTCGCTGGACGCCGCGGTGGAACACATCCGCCGCTGGTCCTCGGGGCACACCGAGGCCATCGTGACCACCTCGCAGGCGGCGGCCCGGCGCTTCACCCAGCTGGTCGACTCGACCACGGTGGCCGTCAACGCCTCCACCCGGTTCACCGACGGGAGTGAGTTCGGTTTCGGCGCGGAGATCGGCATCTCCACCCAGAAGCTGCACGCCCGGGGTCCGATGGGCCTGCCGGAGCTGACCTCGACCAAGTACATCGTCACTGGTGACGGGCATGTGCGCGGTGAGGCGACGCCGACGGTGGGCTCGGCCGAGGGCTGAGCCGGGTGGTTCGTCCAAGGCCAACTGCCGGGAGCCACAGACAAAAGGCGCGCCCGGTAATACCCTGAGTCCGTGGCTGAGGATGTGGGGGGCTCGCCGTACCCCGACGGCGCCGACCACGGTGGTGCGGACGACGAGTTCGCCACCGTGGTACTCGACGAGGCATTCGTCCGGTCCGCCGCCGTGCACGAGCCGAGCGCCAGGGAACGCCAGCTGGCCGCCGCCGAGGCGAGGTTCGAACCGGACACCGGGCTGCTCGGCCGCGGCTACGAGATGACGGTCAGCGGGGAGGGCCTCCCGCTGGAGCTGCGCCCGCACCCGAGCCTGGACGACGACCGCCTCTACCCTGATCCCTGGTCAGCCCCGGGCCGGGCCGGCCGGGTCGCGCGATGGCGCCGGCGGACCAGGGCCCTCGGGTACGACCCCGCGCTGGCGGGCCGTGGCCGGTACGTTGCGCAGCAGCGCTGGCACCGTCCGGTGGCCTGGGTGCTGGCGGTGGTGATGGTGGTCGGGGTGGCGGCCGTGGCGGTCGCCGCGATCTACCGGGGGGCCGGCGGCGCCGCCGACTCCCCCCGGCGTCCGGAGACCGGCACCAGCCGTCCGGAGAGTGGTACGGCCAGTCCGGGGGCGGGCGGCGCGGGCGCGGTGCCGAGCTCCCCGGTGAGCTCCGCTCCGATGGCATTGCAGACCGGGTGACGGGCACCGCTCGGGGCGGTCGCCGCGCGCCGTTCACAAGATGCTTCACACCCCTCGAAGCAGGCCGTATCCCGGTCTTACCCTGGTGTTATGGGTGACCCGCGCGAACCTCCGGAGGGTACGCCCGACGGTGGTTCCGGAAACGAGGACGAGTACCGGTCCGTCGTGTTCGACGAATCGTTCGTCCGGGCTGCCAGGATCCAGGAACTGTCGGCGAGCGAGCGGCTGGGCGGCTACTCGCGGGGGGTGCGGCCGAGGCTGGGTTTCGGCCATCTGGGCTCGCTGCCCCGGCAGGCGGTGGCGCTGCTGCTGCTCGTCGTGATGGCGTTCGCGGCGGCCGTCTACTTCGGGGTGAGTTCGCCGCGCCGGATGGGCGTCCAGCCGACCGGCAACCAACTGACCGTCAGCATGGTGGCGCTCAGCCCGAATTCGACGGTCTCCCCGGTGCCGGACCCGAGGAACCCCTTCGCCACGCTGCCCGCAGGCTACGCCGACGGCGCCGCCGGGCTGGGCACTCCGGCGGGCGCGGCCACGGCGCACTTCACCAGGGTCGAGGTCACCCGGGCGCTGGACACCGTCCAGCGCTTCCTGGTCGCCTCCTCGCTGGACCCCGCCACCCTGGTACAGGGGGAGACCGCGGCGGTCCGCGCCCTGGTGACACCGGGCGAGCAGGCGCAGTACGACCAGAGCCTGAACTCGCCGAGCGACGACCAGCACCACGCCGCCACCGGGTGGCTGATCCGGTTCGACCCCGGCAACGTGGCGCTGGCCGCCGACTCGGTCAAGGTGGCCGGCGGGATGAAGGTCGCCGAGGCGGACAGCGGGACGCTGGACATCGACACCGATCACACCTTCGTCTACGCGCTGCGGCCCGCCGGGACGGACAGCGCCGCACCGGTCAGCCTGTTCAGCGTCCGGCGTGAGCTGCGGTTCGAGTTCGACCACACCGACATCGGGGCGGCCCGGGTGCGGCTGGTGGACGCCGCACTGCAGGCCGGGCCGATGGCGTGCGGAGTACCGCTGGCCGACCACCTGCAGCCGCTGCTGGCCGGGCAGTCCGCGGGTGCGCCGCCGGCGGTGAGCCCGGCGGACCACCGGGTGCCGGCCTGGCAGGTGTGCGGAGTGCTCGGGCCGCTGGGCGCCGGGCACTGAGACCGACCGGCGCGCGACGCCGCGGGTCCTGTTGCCGGTCGGTCTGAGCCTCGGCCCGGTGCCGACGCGGACCGGGCGGGCGTTCGCGGGTGGTGGGGGACGCGGGCGCGAGGAACGGTGCGGCCGAACGTCGGCCGCTCGCGGTTCCCCGCGCCCCCGTGTCACTCCTCGTCGGAGCGGCGGCTCCCGGTGAAGGTGTCGCGGAGCTTGCCGCCGACGTTGCCGACGCCGCCCGCAACGTCGCGCAGCAGACCCATCAGCGGGTCCTTGCTCTCCTTGACGCTCCTGGAGTAGGAGTCCGCGGCGGCCTTCCACTGCTCGCCGACCGAGGTGTCCGGGTCGTCCTCGCGGCGCGGGTAGGCGCCGGCCAGGATCGAGCGGTACTCCTCGCTCTCCGCCCACTTCTTCAGCTTGGCCACCCGGACCACCGCGAAGGGGTGGGTCTGCGGCAGCACCTGGAGCAGCTTGAGCACGCCGTCGCGCAGATCGCCGGCCCGGTCGTACTCCTCGGCCTGCTCCAGGAAGGCGTCGACGTTCATCTCGGACAGGTTGTGCCCGCCGGCCAGCTTCATCAGGCCGCGCATGGACGCCTGGAGGTCCTGGCCGGCCAGCAGTCCGGCCCGGTCGCAGGAGAGTTCGGCCTTGCGGAACCACTCCTTGAGGGCGGTGATCACGGCGTTGATGGCCAGGTTGCCGAGCGGCAGCCAGGCGATCCGGCTGGCGACGTTGGTGAGGATCAGCAGCATCGTCCGGTAGACGGCGTGGCCGGACATCGCGTGGCCGACCTCGTGGCCGATCACCGCCCGCAGCTCCTCCTCGTCGAGCAGCTCGACCAGGCCGGTGGTCACCACGATGATCGGGGCGTCCATGCCGATGCACATGGCGTTGACCGCGGGGTCCTGGGTCACGTACAGGTCCGGCACCTGCTCCAGGTCGAGGACGTCGGCGGCGTCGCGGACCATGGCGTACAGCTCGGGGAACTGCCGCTCGCCGGCGCGCACGGCGGTGGCCAGGTACATCAGGCGGACGCTGCGCTCGGAGACCAGGCCGGCCAGCTTCTTGAGGACCTCGTCGAAGCCGGAGAGCTTGCGCAGCGCGACCAGAGCGGAACGGTCCGCCGGGTGCTCCCAGGCCCGGGTGGAGATCCCGGGGAAGCGCTCGCGGCGGCGGCTCGGCGTGCTCGGCTTGGTCATGTCGGTCATATGAGTACCTCCTGGTCGATGCCGGCACCGGCTCGCTTCCGGCCCCCGCTGCTGTTGGCTTACAACGACTGTTCGTCCGTACTCGTCCCCGCCGCCCACGGTACGCCGGGGGTGCCGTCCGCTCTCCGGAACACCCGGGTCTACCCTGGCCCTACCGGAGGTCCCGCGGGACCGCCCCCTGTCCTGAGGAGCCCACCATGTCCCCTGTCGAGAGCCTGAACCAGCTGGCCGGGCCCATCTCCACGGAGTCGGGGCCCGGGCTGTTCCTGCGGATCATCCTGGTGGCGTCCTTCGTCGGCGTCGGCCTGCTGGTCTGGATCATGGCGCGGGCCTTCCGCAGCGGTAACAACGGCGACTGATCACGCGCGGACACCTACGGAAAGTCAGACGTGGTGGGCCGCCGCGCGGTTGCCGAAGGGCCACCCGTACGATAGTGACGCTGGCCACCGGCCTGCGTCCTGGTCCCTCACCCGAGCCGAGAAGGTCCGCCGACCATGAGCACTAACGTTCTGCCCGCCGTTGCCCGGATCGCCGAGGGTGGCAACCACGAGAGCCTCAACCCGCTGCTGACCGGCGGCTGCGCCTTCCTGATCCTCCTGCTGCTGCTCTTCGTGACCACGCGCTTCAACCGCGACCGCTGAGCAGTGCGGTAGCACCGATCGACGACGGGGAGCGCCCGGCTGACCGCCGGGCGCTCCCCGTCGTCGTCCCCGCCGTCCGCGCGTGTCGGGCGGTAACGCGCGTCGCGTAAGGTGTGGCGGCATGGGACAGCAGGCCGAGACTCCCGGCGGACCGGCGAAGCGGCGCCTTGGCGTGATGGGCGGCACCTTCGACCCGATCCACCACGGGCACCTGGTCGCCGCCAGCGAGGTGGCGAGCGCATTCCACCTCGATGAGGTGATCTTCGTACCGACCGGGCAGCCGTGGCAGAAGAGCCACCGCGAGGTGACCTCCGCCGAGGACCGCTATCTGATGACGGTCATCGCCACCGCGGAGAACCCGCAGTTCTCGGTCAGCCGGATCGACATCGACCGCAAGGGCCCCACCTACACCGTGGACACCCTGCGCGACCTGCGCGCACTGCACCCGGACGCCGAGCTGTTCTTCATCACCGGCGCCGACGCGCTGGCCCAGATCCTCTCCTGGCGGGACTCGGAGGAGCTGTTCGAGCTCGCCCACTTCATCGGGTGCACCCGCCCGGGGCACACCCTGTCGGACGCCGGGCTTCCGGTGGGCGGGGTCTCCCTGGTGGAGGTGCCCGCTCTGGCCATCTCCTCCACGGACTGCCGGATGCGGGTCGCCAAGGGCGAGCCGGTCTGGTACCTGGTCCCGGACGGTGTGGTCCGTTACATCCACAAGCGGGCGCTGTACGCGCCGGCCCAGCAGCCTTGATCCCGGGAGGGGCCGCGTGACCGGATCGGCAGACCGCAGGGGACCGGAGGACGGCTGGTACCCGCAGCCGGGCTACGACGGGTACGGACGGCCGCAGCACGGCCAGGACCAGCAGGACCAGTACCAGTACGGGCAGCAGCAGGGGTACGTCCAGGAGCAGTACCAGGTCTACCAGCAGCAGCCGTACGAGCCGCAGCAGTACCAGCAGCAGGCCTACTACCAGCAGCCGGTGCAGCAGCCCGTGCAGGATTCGTACGCGCAGCCCCAGCAGCCGTACCAGCCGCAGCAGCAGGAGTACTACTACCAGCAGCAGACGGTGGTCCAGCCCGTCGCCCAGCCGGCCGCCCCGCCGCCGGCTGCCGCGGAGCCGGCCCCGGCCCCGGTGCCGCCGCAGGTCCGGCGGCCCGCCCCGGCGCAGCCGGCCGCCAGGCCCCGGCCCGAGCGGACCCTGCCGGACGACCCCTACACCACGGGTGAGTTCACCTTCGTCGACGAGCCGGCGGAGGAGACCGAGGACGTCATCGACTGGCTGAAGTTCGCCGAGTCGCGTACCGAGGTCAGGGCCGAGCGCAAGCGCAGGCTGCGCAACCGGCTGATCGCCGGCGTGGTGGCGCTGGCCGTGCTCGCGGGCGGCGGGGTCGGCTACCTGTGGTGGAGCGGCAAGCTCGGCGGGGCCAAGACCGCCGCGGCCGCGGCCGGGGGACGGCAGGTGAACGTGGTCCAGCTGAGGGAGCTGGACGGCAAGGTGACCAGTGCGCTGCTGGTCAACGACGCGAGCGCGCGCAAGGGTTCGATCCTGCTGCTGCCGGACGTCCTCAAGCTGCCCAGTACCGGGGACTCCTCGACCGTCCCGATCGGGCAGGCGATGGACACCATCGGTGCCTCCGCCACCAGGGAGGGTCTGAACACCGTGCTCGGTGCGACCGTGGCCGGCACCTGGCGGCTGGACACCCCGTACCTGCAGCTGCTGGTCTCCCAGCTCGGCGGCGTCAAGGTGGACACCAACGCCGCGGTGAAGGGGTCGGACGGCAGGGTCGTCCCGGCGGGCAAGGGCATCACGCTGGCAGGTGACGCGGCCGTGGCGTACGCCACCTACCAGGCGCCCGGTGAGGCCCGGGACGCCCAGCTCGCCCGGTTCGGGCAGGTGCTGGACGCGGTGGTGCGGGCCATGCCGACCGATCTGCCCGAGGCGCAGGACGACGTGCACCGGATGAACGCGGTGCTCGACCCCTCGCTGCCCGAGCAGGCGCTGGCCGGGGTGCTGGCCCAGCTGGCCCAGCTGGCCCAGAACGGCAACTTCGCCACCAGCACGCTCAAGGTGCAGCCGGACGGGACGCTGGACGAGGCCACGGCGGGCGCACAGGTCAAGCAGGTGCTCGGCGGTACCGTGCACAAGGCCCAGAGCAGCGGCGGGACGGCCCGGGTGAGCATCCTCAACGCCTCGGGCAGCGACCAGGCGGCCACCTCGGCGCTGGTGCAGGTCTCCAACGCCGGTCTGAACGCGCTCCCGAGCGGCAAGGCGAGCGGTACCCAGGCGACCAGCGAGATCCGCTACACCGACGACGCCAGGGCGGCGGCGGCGAAGTCGCTGGCGATGACGCTCGGTCTGCCCGAGTCGGTGGTGAAGAAGACCACCGAGGCGCAGAACGCCGACCTGGTGGTGGTGCTGGGCAAGGACTACCAGCCAGGCAAGAGCCAGTAGCAGCCTGCGGATCGAAGGCCCCGGAGAATACCTCCGGGGCCTTCACGCGTTCATGAGATCCTGGAAACCGTATCTGTGTACACCGAGCGGGAAGAACACCGTGACTGCCACTGACCGGAGCCAGGAACTGATCACCGTCGCCGCACAGGCGGCGGCCGACAAGCTGGCCCACGACATCATCGCCTTCGACGTCAGCGAGGTGCTGTCGATCACCGACGCCTTCCTGATCGCCTCGGCCAACAACGACCGCCAGGTCCGGTCGATCGCCGAGGAGATCGAGGACCAGCTGCGCGAGCAGCTGGACATCAAGCCGGTGCGCCGGGAGGGCGAGCGCGAGGGCCGGTGGATCCTGCTGGACTACCTGGACATCGTCGTGCACGTCCAGCACTCCGAGGAGCGCTCCTTCTACTCGCTGGACCGGCTCTGGAAGGACTGCCCCGAGCTGCCGCTGCCCGCCGACGCGCTGGCCAGCCGGAACCGCCCGGAAGGTGTGGTCACGGACGCCGCCGGCAACGCCGTCGCCGAGGACGAGCACTGAGCCGCGCCGCGGGGGGACCGCGCATCGTCTTCTGGCGGCACGGGCAGACGTCCTGGAACCTGGAGTCCCGGTTCCAGGGGACGACCGACATCGACCTGACCGACCAGGGCGTGTTCCAGGCCAAGCGGGCGGCCAAGCTGCTCGCCGGCCTCCGTCCCGACCTGCTGATCTCCTCGGACCTCACCCGGGCCCGGCGCACCGCCGTCGAGCTCTCCGGTCTCACCGGCCTCGAGGTGCACCACCACGAGGGCCTGCGGGAGACCTACGCGGGTGAGTGGCAGGGGCTGACCAACTCGGAGATCCGGGCGCGGTTCCCCGAGCAGTACGAGGCGTGGGCCAAGGGCGAGGCGGTCCGTCGCGGCGGCGGCGAGCTGGCCACCGAGGTGGCGGACCGGTCCGTCCCGGTGGTGCTGGCGGCGGTCGAGAAGCTGCCCGTGGACGGCACGCTCGTCGTGGTCAGCCACGGCGGCACCATCCGCACCATGATCGGGCGGCTGCTCGGCATGGAGGCGACCTTGTGGGAGCGCCTCGGCGGCCTCTCCAACTGCTGCTGGTCGGTGCTCGGCCAGGGCGCGCGCGGCTGGCGGCTGCTGGAGCACAACGCCGGCACGCTGCCGCAGCCGGTCATCGGGGACGAGACCTGAGGCTGCCGGAAGGGCGGGATTTCGCAGTTCCGGGCCTGACCAGCTAGAGTCTTCCTCGTTCGCAGGAAAGAACGCCGCCCGGCAGGGAGGCGGGAAATCCTCCGAGGGGCTGTAGCTCAGTTGGTAGAGCGCTTGCATGGCATGCAAGAGGTCCGGGGTTCAATTCCCCGTAGCTCCACTCCGCATCGGCGGTCCGAAAGGGCCGTTCGGTTCGCGGGGCTGTAGCTCAGTTGGTAGAGCGCTTGCATGGCATGCAAGAGGTCCGGGGTTCAATTCCCCGTAGCTCCACAACAGAAGTCGAAGGGCACCTTCCGAATCCGGGAGGTGCCCTTCGGCGTTGGCGGCCCCCTTCGGCGGGCGTGCGCGTGTACCGGGCCGGCGGTCCGGGTGTTCGGGCCGGAGAGCAGCCGCTCCGTCAGCGCGCGGCCTGCGGGGTGCGGGCGCGGCGGGGCCGGCCAGGGGTGGGCTGGAAGCGCATCCCGCCCACCCGAGCGCGCCGGGGGCCTCGCGGGGAGGCCTGAGGCCCGGGCCTACGGCTCGTGGAACTCGACACGGTGACCTGCGCGGACGGCGTGGGGGCGCGGACCGCCCGGTGTCCGGACGGGTCGGCCCGGCGGACGGCGGTGCTGTGACGGTGACGCCGCTCCGGCTCGGCCGGGCGGTCGGGGTGGCGCCGCGACACCGTCCTTGTCGGCCGGGTCAACTGCCCGGCTCTGTCCGCCACTTCGGGACATGTGCCGCCGTCGGCCCTCGGCGGCGGCCGCACCGGCCGCCGCCTTCGCACCGTGCACCGGGCGGGTCCGGACACCGGCCGGCGCTGCGCCATGGGGGTGAGCAGCGACGGCCGGCGGCTTTCCGGGTCCCGGAAGCGTACGAGGCGTTGCCGGGCAAACGGAAGACAATCCTCCGTGAAGCTTTGATGGTGATCTGTCATGTGAGGGGCTCGTCACCGTCCGTCGCCGGCGGTGGGCCGAAGAGCGGATTAGGGGACTGCCCGTCGGAACGTGTACAGTTGTCCACGTCGCCGAGGGAGGCCGAAGGGAAACTCGGAGCGGCAAACAAAACAAGGGGCTGTAGCTCAGTTGGTAGAGCGCTTGCATGGCATGCAAGAGGTCCGGGGTTCAATTCCCCGTAGCTCCACAGTTCGAGGGCCGTCTCCCGGATCGGGAGGCGGCCCTTCGCGTTGAGTGCCCGAACTCCCCTGCCGCGCCCCTCCGTTCGGCCCGGTGGGGCTCTACCCCGTTGTCCGGTACGGCGGTTACGGTCGTGCCATGGCGGATCTGGCGCGCAAGCGGAACGAAGAACTGGCCCGGATACTCCACCAGCTCGGCTGGAGCCCCGAACGCCTCGCCCGCGAGGTCAACACCGGCCTCCCCGCCCAGCTCGCGATCAGCTCGACCGCCCCCTACAAGTGGCGTGACCGCGGCATGGTCCCGAGGTCGCCGCACGACCAGACGGTCTGCGAGGTGCTCAGCCGGGCCGTCGGCATCGCCGTGACGTACGAGCAGCTCTGGGGCCGGATGGGCAGCGGACGCGGCGCCAAGATGCTCTCGCCCCGGCTGCTCACCGACCCGTGGACCGCCGACACCGCGCAGACCGCCCTGCGCGAGGCCAGCGCGGACAACGCGCCGGTCCGACTCACCGACCTCTTCCGCGGCGCCGAACTCGAACAGGCCGCCCGCCACTGGGCCTCCGAGCCCCCGGCGGTCACCGGCGGCGAGGGCGCCCTGCGGATCGCCCCCGAGCACGTCGCCGACCTGCTGGCCACCCACGACAGCAAGCAGCGCCTGGAACGCACCTTCGGCGGCGGACTGGTCCTCGGCCCCGCCAAGGCCGAACTGGCGCTGGCGGGCAAGCTGCTGGAACTCGGCTCGTACGGCGAACGGCTCGGCCGGGAGCTGTACGGCGTGGCGGGCCGGCTGGCCCGGCTGGTCGGCTGGGCCAGCTACGACATGGGCAACGACGCCGCCGCCCAGCGCGCCTTCGTCGCCGCCCTGCGCGCCGCCCACGTCTGCGGGGACCCCGGGCTGGGCGTGAGCGTGGTCGGCTGCCTGGCCGCGCAGGCCACCTTCGGCTCCGCCGGGCGCGGCCTCGACCCGGTCGCGATGCTCTCCACCGCCCTGCGCGCCGTCGGCGAGGTGCTGGACCCGGCGGAACGGGCGCTCCAGCTGGGCCGGATCGCCCGGGCGCACGGCCGCAAGGGCGAGCAGATCAGCGCCGAGGCGGTCGCCGAGCGGGCCTTCCTGGTACTGGCGGAGACGGCGGACGGCGAGCACGGCCAGGAGCGCGCCGATCTGGAGGGCATCGTGGGGGAGGGCTACCTGTTCCTCGGCGACCACGAGCGGGCCCGGCGCCTGCTCTCCTCCGCCGTCGCCGCCCTCGCGCCGGAGCGGGCCAGGACCAAGGCGCTGCTGCTGGTCCGGCTGGCCGACTCCTACCGGCGGACCGGCGAGCGCGAAGGCGCCGTCGAGACCGCCGACCGGGCGAGAATGCTGGCGGCCGGCATGCAGTCCGGGCGGGTGGCCGCGGCCCTGCGCGGGTTCGATGCGGCGGTCAAGGCCGGATAGTCCGGTGGTCGCCGCTTGACCGTGCGGTACCCTGAGCCCATGCGAACCGTGCGCCTGCTCCTTAGCCGGCCGCGCTGACCAGGACCGGCTGAGCCCTCGGGCGGTGCCGGAGTCGGCGTGGCGTCCCCTCCTGCGAGGGGCTTTTTTCTTTTGCGGCACCGCTGAGTGCCGTGGCGCCGCTTGCTTCTCCGGGCGCTGCCCGACCGACGATTCGCTTACTGACATCGATGGAGCTTGAAGGACCATGAGCGAGACGACACCTGCTTCCGCCGCCGCCGAGGCCGCCGGCGAGCCCTTCCGGTACAGCGCGGCCCTGGCCGCGGAGATCGAGTCCCGCTGGCAGGACGTCTGGGAGAAGGAGGGGACGTTCAACGCCCCCAACCCGGTGGGCCCGCTGGCCGACCCGACCACCGGTGACGTCGCCGCGAAGCCGCACAGCTTCATCATGGACATGTTCCCGTACCCGTCGGGCGCCGGCCTGCACGTCGGCCACCCGCTCGGCTACATCGCCACCGACGTGTACGCCCGCTACCAGCGGATGACCGGCCACAACGTCCTGCACACCCTGGGCTACGACGCCTTCGGCCTGCCCGCCGAGCAGTACGCGGTCCAGACCGGCACCCACCCCCGGGTCTCCACCGAGGCGAACATCGCCAACATGCGCCAGCAGCTGCGCCGGCTGGGCCTGGGCCACGACTCGCGCCGCTCGATCTCCACGATCGACCCCGAGTACTACCGCTGGACCCAGTGGATCTTCCTGCAGATCTTCAACTCCTGGTACGACGCGGACGCGGACAGGGCCCGTCCGATCGCCGAGCTGATCGCCCGGTTCGAGGACGGCTCGCGCGAGGTGCCGGGCGGCCGCGCCTGGTCCGAACTGTCCGGCGCCGAGCGCGACGAGATCCTGGGCGAGTACCGCCTGGCGTACGCCAAGGAGGTGCCGGTCAACTGGTGCCCCGGCCTGGGCACCGTGCTGGCCAACGAGGAGGTCACCTCGGACGGCCGCTCCGAGCGCGGCAACTTCCCGGTGTTCAAGTCCAACCTGCGCCAGTGGATGATGCGGATCACCGCGTACTCCGACCGCCTGATCAGGGACCTGGACCTGCTGGACTGGCCCGAGGCCATCAAGCTGCAGCAGCGCAACTGGATCGGACGCTCCGAGGGCGCCCGGGTGGACTTCCCGGTGGCCACGCACAACGGCGACGGCGGCGAGGGCGCGATCACCGTCTTCACCACCCGCCCTGACACCCTGTTCGGTGCCACCTACATGGTGCTGGCCCCCGAGCACGAGCTGGTCGACTCGATCGTCCCGGCCGCCTGGCCGTCGGACACCCTGGGCGACTGGAAGAACGGCGCCCACACCCCGGCCGAGGCCGTCGCCGCCTACCGCGCCTACGCCGCCGCCAAGTCGGACGTCGAGCGCCAGATGGACGCCAAGGTCAAGACCGGTGTCTTCACCGGCGCGTACGCGACCAACCCGGTCACCGGCAAGCCGGTCCCGGTCTTCATCGCCGACTACGTGCTGATGGGCTACGGCACCGGCGCCATCATGGCCGTCCCCGCCCACGACCACCGCGACTTCGCCTTCGCCCGCGCCTTCTCGCTGCCGATGGCCTGTGTCGTCCAGCCGACCGACGGCCGCGGTGAGGACCCGCACGCGTGGGACGACGCCTTCGACACCTACGACTCCGTCATCGTCAACTCGGCGAACGACGGGCTGGCCCTCGACGGCCTGAGCGTCGTCGAGGCCAAGGCCGCGGTCACCGCCTGGCTGACCGAGCGGGGCATCGGCGAGGGCACCGTCAACTACCGCCTGCGCGACTGGCTGTTCAGCCGCCAGCGGTACTGGGGCGAGCCCTTCCCGATCGTCTACGACGAGGACGGCGTGATGCACGCGCTGCCCGAGTCGATGCTGCCGGTCGAGGTCCCCGAGGTCGACGACTACTCGCCGCACACCTACGACCCCGACGACGCCACCTCCTCGCCGAAGACCCCGCTGTCCCGCAACGAGGCCTGGGTCAACGTCGAGCTGGACCTGGGCGACGGCGTCAGGACGTACCGCCGCGAGACCAACACCATGCCCAACTGGGCCGGTTCCTGCTGGTACGAGCTGCGCTACGCGGACCCGGTCAACGGCGAGCGCCCGGTCGACCCGGCCAACGAGCGGTACTGGCTGGGCGTGACGGAGCAGAAGCCCGCCGGTGGCGCGGACCTGTACGTCGGTGGTGCCGAGCACGCCGTGCTGCACCTGCTGTACGCCCGCTTCTGGCACAAGGTGCTGCACGACCTGGGCCACGTGTCCTCGATCGAGCCGTTCCACAAGCTGTTCAACCAGGGCATGATCACCGCCGACGTCTACCGCGACGAGCGCGGCTTCCCGGTGCCCGCCGCCGAGATCGAGGAGCGCGACGGCAAGTACTTCTGGGAGGGCCAGCCGGTCAGGCGCGAGGCCGGCAAGATGGGCAAGTCGCTGAAGAACGCGGTCGCCCCGGACGAGATCGCCGACGAGTACGGCGCCGACACGCTGCGCCTGTACGAGATGTCGATGGGCCCGCTGGACGTCTCCCGTCCGTGGGACACCCGGGCCGTGGTCGGCTCGTACCGCTTCCTGCAGCGGCTGTGGCGCAACATCGTCTCCGAGACCACCGGTGAGCTGGTGGTCACCGACGAGGCGCCCGACGAGGCCACCCTGCGCGCCCTGCACAAGGCCATCGACGGCATCCGCGGCGACATGGCGGGCCTGCGCTTCAACACCGCCGTCGCCAAGGCGATCGAGCTGAACAACTTCCTGGTGAAGCGCGGCTCCACGCCCCGGGCGGTGGCCGAGCAGCTGGTGCTGCTGGTCGCCCCGCTGGCCCCGCACATCGCCGAGGAGCTGTGGCGCAGGCTGGGCCGCAGCGGCTCGCTGGCCCACGTCGACTACCCGGTCGCCGACCCGGCCTACGTGGTGGACGAGACGGTCACCTGCGTGGTCCAGATCAAGGGCAAGGTCAAGGCCCGGCTGGAGGTCGCGCCGTCGATCTCCGACGCCGAGCTGGAGGCGCTGGCGCTGGCCGAGCCGGCCGTCGTCGCGGCGATCGGCGACGCGCCCGTGCGCAAGGTGATCGCGCGGGCACCGAAGCTGGTCAACATCGTCACGGGCTGACGAGGCCCCGCCGGGTGGTCCTGCCCTCAGTCGGCGGGTCCGCCCGGCGGCGGCTCTCCGGAGCCGACGGCCCTTCCCCGAGTCCGAGCGGGCTCAGGGAAGGGCCGTTCCTGTCTCCGGGGGCCGCCCTGTCGCCTCCGGACCTCTCGGGACCGCTTCCGGACCTCTTCGGGGGTGTGCCGCCCATACCGTGGGGGATGTCCCTGAAGGGCCCCTGATCTACGGCGGGATGTCCGTTTTGCGAATTCCCCCGGAGACGGGGAAGGCTACCGTGGAAGACCTTGACGGGTGTGGAAGGTGGCTGGTGATGGACGCGATCGGCGTGGTGCTCGGCTTGGTTCTGCTCTTCGTGGGGGTCGCGCTGACCATGCTGGTGGTCGGGGCGGTGAAGGCCACCAAGAGGGTCGCGGCAAAGGTCGGTGAGCACGAGGCGAACGCCCGCCGCGCGGTGGAGAACGCGGCACTGAAGGCGAAGACCTTCACCAAGCCCGGTCCCGTGGGCCGGATTTCGGCGGTCCGCCTCTCGCTGCGGACCTCGTTGGAGAGCACCCGCAAGGTGCTGGAGGCCGGTCTGCCCGAGGACGGCCAACTCACCGAGGCGCTCCAGCTGCTGACCAGGCTCGAAGCGCACGCGGCCGAGCTGGACGGCGAGTTGCGGACCCTGGAGCGCGAGCCCGACCAGGGGCGGGTCGCCGCCAAGCTGCCGGAGCTGGCCGAGCGGGCCGAGCGGATCACCCACTCCGCGGAGTCGATGCGCTGGGCCGCGCAGGACCGGATGCAGCGGTTCGCGGACGACGAGCTGGCGCGGCTGAGCGAGGCCTGTGAGGCCGAGGCGGGGTCGCTGAGGCACTGGGAGCCGGCGGCCGCGGCCGAGTCCGAGCCGGTGGCCGCGTCGGAGCCGGCCGGTGCCGGCGGGTTCACCTCCGCCGCGCAGGGGCAGACCGCGGACCGGAGCCAGGCGCCGGGGCAGACGTCACCGAGTGCGGGACGCAAGGGGCTGAGCGCGGGGCGCCAGCCGAGCGCCGAGGACGTGCTCGGGCTCGCCGCCGAACCGCTGGCCCGGCTCGCCGAGCGCCTGCGCAAGCCCTCGACCGGCAGCACCTCGGCGGGCTGACGCCCCGGCGCGGGGAGCCCTGGCGCGGGGAGACGGTCAGGGCGCGGCGACAGGGCGTCAACGGGGCGCCGAGGTGCTCGCCCCGGCCTCGGAGCAGGCACACGACCCTCCCCGGGCAGGGGCCCGGCCGCTCTCCGCGGACCGGACGCGGACCGGACGCGGACCGGACGCGGAACGGAGCCGCGGCCACTGCGGCCCTCGACCGCGACTGTCTTCTGTGCCGGACGGGGAGTAACCTCCGGCTCATGCCCGACCGCCTCGCACTCGTCACCGACTCGACGGCCTATCTGCCGCAGGAAGCCGTCGACCGGCACCGGATCGCGGTGGTCCCGCTGAGCGTCGCGGTGGGCGACGAGGTGCTCGCCGAGGGCGTGGAGATCTCCCCGAAGGACGTCGCCGAAGCCCTGCGCACCAAGCGCAGGGTCACCACCTCCCGCCCCAGCCCCGAGACCTTCGCTGCCGCCTACCGTGCCGCCGCCGAGGAGGGCTACGCCGGGATCGTCTCGGTGCACCTCTCGGCCGAGCTCTCCGGTACGTACGAGGCCGCGCGGCTCGCCGCCGGTGAGGCGGGGATTCCGGTCCGGGTCGTCGACAGCCGAGTGGTCGGCATGGCGCTCGGCCACACCGTGCTGACCGCCGCGCGGGCGGTGGAGGCGGGCCTGGGCCTGGACGAGACGGTCGCCGCCGCCACCGCCCGTGCGGAGAAGACCAGCAGTTTCTTCTACGTGGACACCCTGGAGCACCTGCGGCGCGGCGGCCGGATCGGCGCCGCACGGGCGCTGCTCGGCTCGGCGCTCGCGGTGAAGCCGCTGCTGCACCTGTCCGGTGGCCGGATCGAGCCGCTGGAGAAGGTCCGGACCGCCTCCCGGGCGATCGCCAGGCTGGAAGAGCTCGCGGTCGAGCGGGCGGGAACGGCGGACGTGGACATCGCCGTGCACCACCTGGCCGCCGGGGAGCGGGCGGAGCCGCTGGCGGAGCGCCTGCGGGAACGGATCCCCGGGCTCAGGGACCTCTACGTGGGCGAGGTCGGCGCGGTGATCGGCGCACATGTCGGGCCCGGACTGCTCGCGGTGGTCGTCTCACCGCGCTGAGGGACGGCTGCCGGGGCCGGGTGCGGCGGGGTTCTGCGGTCTCGGGGCCTTGCGGGTTCGGGGTCTCGCGGTGTCGGGGCTTTGCGGTGCTGAGGCTCCGGGGCTCTGATATCCCGCAGCGCTGACACCCTGGCATTCCGGCTGAAACTCACTCGTTCGGGCGACAAGAGATATCCACAAGCCCGAGTTATCCACAGGAATTCGATCGGTCCGGGGTGGGGCACCGATCCGCTCGTACCGTCCTCGCCATGAGGACGATGACGCCGGGCGCCACCCGCCGCCGTGAGACCGCCGAAGCTGTCCGGGGTCGGATGGCCAACCTGTTCCTGACCGACCAACCGCCACCGCAGCCGCTCCCGGCCGGGCACGGCGGTCCCCCGGGTGGGGCGGCTGCGCCCGGGGCCACCCGGCGGAGGGCCACGCGCCCTCGGCCCGGTTCCCCGCCGAGGGCGCCCGCCCCCGCGAACGGGCCAGCCCCCGCGAACGGGCTGGCCCCCGCGAACGGGCCGGCCCCCGCGAACGGGCTGGCCCCTTCGATGGCAGATGAGCCGTCGGAGTCGGATCAGCTCCAGGAGCCGGATCAGCCCGCTGAGCAGGATCGCCCCTTCGAGCCGGGACAGCCGTCGGGCGCTGCGGAGCCCGAGGCCGGATCCGCCGACGGGCGGGCACCGTCGTCCGGTGCCGCTGCCGCTCTGCCTGTTCGCAGTGCCGCATCGCCGTTGCGGTTCTACGAACGCCGCGCGGCCGGTCTGCCCGAGGCTCCGTCCGAGGCGCCCGCCAGGTCGCCGTCCAGCGTGGCCGAGGCCGGCGGGCGGTGGTCCGCCGCGCTCGGCGTCCTCGATCCTGCTGTCCTCGATCCTGCTGTCCCTGAGCCCGCTGTCCCTGAGCCCGCTGCCGCCGAGCCCGCTGCCCCGGATGTCGCCGACCGGGCGCCGATGTCCGCCGGTCGTCACGCGGCTCCACCCGATGCGATCGCCCACCCACCCGGGCCACGGCGCCGACGGGTGCGGCTGCCGATGCTCCATCCCGGGTTGGCACTCGACCGGAGGGCGGTCCTCGGGCTGGCCGTGCTCCTCCTGCTCGCCGTCGGCTACGCCGTGCAGCACTTCTGGCTCGGGCGCCCGGAGGCGGTGGCGATCCCGGCCGCCGTGGCCGGCGCGAGTCCCACGGTGGCGCCCGTGCCTGGTAGTGGTGGCGATCCATCGGCATCGTCGTCCCCCGCGTTCTCGCCCCCGGGGCCGTCGGGAGCGGCGGTGGTCGTTGAGGTGGCGGGAAAGGTCCGGCATCCCGGGCTGCGTACGCTGCCCGGCGGGTCCCGCGTCGCCGATGCGGTGAGCGCCGCAGGCGGCCCGCTGCCGGACACCGACACCATCGGTCTCAACCTCGCCCGGTTGCTGACCGACGGCGAACAGATCGTGGTCGGTGCCCCAGCCGGCCAGCCGCCCCCGGCCGCCGCCGGGTCGAAGACGCTGCTCAGCCTGAACCAGGCCACCGCCGAGCAACTCGACGCGCTGCCGGGAGTAGGGCCCACCCTGGCCCAGCGAATCGTCAACTTCCGTCAGGAGCACGGCGGATTCCGCTCCCTTGACCAGCTCCGGCAGGTCAGCGGTATCGGTGCCCGCAAGTTCGCCGACCTACGTCCTCTGCTCACGCTCTGACGCGCTGTCCCTGCGCCGCCTTCCGCCGCCGCCTACCGCTGACGCCATCCCCTCCACCGCCGCCTACCGCTGACGCCATCCCCTCCACCGCCCGCATGCCGCTCGAACACCGTCCGCAGACCGCCCGAGGGAGGTGCACGTGATCGCCCTGTCCGAGGCCGCCGCCCTGTACCGCTCGCCCGCGAACCGCGAGCCCGCCGACCTCCGCCTCATCCTCCCGGCGCTCTCCGCCTGGGCTGCCGCCTTCACCGTCCTCGGTCTGGCGCCGGAGCAGCGATCGTGGTGCCCGCCCCTGGCCGCGCTCGCTCTGGCCGTCTCGCTGCTGCTGCTCCTGCGGCCGGTCGAGCGCTACCGGCGCACCTGCCTGCTACTGGCCGCCGCCATCCTCACCGCCTCCGTCGCCACGGTCACCACCCTGCTGCACACGGCCGACCTCCACCGGGGGCCGCTGCCCGCCCTCGCCCACCCACCGGCCTCCGCCTCCGTGGGTGTTCCCGATCCTGCCGATCCCGCAGTACCGTCCGGCGGTTCCGGCGCCTCGAAGGCGGGGCCGCCACCGGAGCTGACCGTCAGTCTGACCGTCGCGGGAGACCCGAAGGCCCACACCTCCCACACGCGTGGCACGAACCCGGGGCAGTCACTGCTCACCGTGGCCGCCATCGTCGACAGCGTCACCCTGCCGGGGGCCCCGAACGCGACGGGCGCAGGGGCCGGGGCCGGGGCCGGAGCCGGATCCGCGCCCGCGTCCTCGTCCGCCCGTCCGCCTCGAAGGCCGACCGCGACGCCGCGAGGCATCCCGGCCCGGGTACCGCGGGGAATCTCCGCCGGGGCATCGCCTAGGACCTCGACCGGGGCGCAGACCGGGGCGCAGTCCGGAGCGCAGTCCGGAGCGCCGACCGAGCGTCCTCGTACGGTCCGGACGCGAACGCCCGTGACCGTCATGGTCCGTGCGCAGGACGCCGACGCCTGGCGCGGTGTGCTCCCCTCCACCCGGCTGCGCACGGACGTACGCGTGCTCCCCGCCCGCGAAGGCATGCGGAGCACCGCCGCGGTCCTGCTGGTGCGCGGCCGTCCCGAGCTGCTCGCCCCGCCGAGTCGGCCGCAACGGCTGGCCGGCCGACTGCGGTCCGGTCTCCGCGCGGCCTGTGAGCACCTGCCGGCCGATGTCCGGGGGCTGCTGCCCGGCCTGGTCGTCGGCGACACCTCGCGACTCCCCGACGACCTGAACGAAGCCTTCCGTGTCACCGACCTCGGCCACCTGACCGCGGTCAGCGGCGCGAACCTGATGATCGTGCTCACCGTCCTGGTCGGAGCCCCCGGCCACGCGGGCACACCAGGTCGCGGTGGGCTGGCCGGCCGCATCGGTCTGCCGCTGCGCGTCACCGCCGTACTCGGTGCCGGGCTCACGCTGGCGTTCGTCACGGTCTGCCGACCGGATCCCAGCGTGCTCCGAGCCGCCGCCACCGGCCTGGTCGGGATGCTCGCCCTGGGCACCGGACGGCCACGGCAGGCGCTTCCGGCACTGTCCGCGGCCGTACTCGCACTGGTCCTCGTCGATCCCTACCTCGCACGCTCGTACGGGTTCGTCCTGTCGGTGCTGGCCACCACCGGCCTGCTCACCCTCGGCCCGCGCTGGATGGCAGCGCTGATCGAACGGCGATGGCCGCATCACCTGGCCACCGCCGTCGCGGCCACGGCCGCCGCACAGGCGCTCTGCGCGCCGGTCACGATCCTGTTGGCGCCCCGGATCAGCCTGGTCGCGGTCCCGTGCAACCTGCTGGCCGAGTTCGCCGTCGCACCGACGACCCTGCTCGGGTTCGCCGCTCTGGTGGCCGACCCGCTGTCCCACGCCGCCGCACGCTTCCTGGCCGATCTGGCGGCCCTGCCCGTCGTCTGGCTGGCGGTCGTCGCACGGACCGGCGCCGTCCTGCCGGGTGCCCAACTCGCCTGGCCCGAAGGCCTGTTCGGTGCCGTGCTGCTCGCCCTCGCAACGGTCGCCCTGATCTGGGCGGCCCGCCCCTTCCTGATGTCCACACGGCTGACGGCCGCACCCGCCCAATCACCGGTCCGGCGGTCCGGCGGTGCGGCCATGTCCGCCGGTGCCGGTCCGAACAGGTTCGCCGCCCACCGGCTAAGAGCTGCCCTGGTGGTAGCCCTGGGCCTGCTCCTGCTGCTGGTCCTGCTGCGCCCGCCCCTGCTCACCAGGATCGCCACCGGCTGGCCGCCGAAGGGCTGGCAGCTCGTCATGTGTGACATCGGTCAGGGTGACATGACCGTGCTGCCCATCCGCTCGGCCGACGGTGAGGCTCCGGACAGCGCGATCGTGGTGGACACCGGGCCCGATCCGCACGCCGCCGACACCTGCCTGCGCGATCTCGGCATCACCAAGGTGCCGCTGCTGATCCTCAGTCACTTCCATGCCGATCACGCGGAGGGGTTGCCCGGAGTTCTGCGCGGCCGCCGGGTCGGGGCGCTCCAAGTGACCACGCTGGATGCGCCGGCGGGGGAGCACACCCGGGTGGTCGCCTGGGCGGCCGCGGCCCATGTCCCGATCGTGCGCGCCCGACGCGGTGAACACCGCTTCGCCGGACCTGAACTCTCCTGGGACGTGCTGTGGCCCGACGGTGTGCCCGGTCCCGCCACCCCGGGTCCGAACAACGCCAGCGTCGCTCTGCTGGCAGCGGTCGGCTCCTCCTCGGGGCCGCTTCGAATCGCCCTGCTGGGCGACCTGGAACCTCCGGCGCAGGCCGCTCTGCAGGCCCGGCTGACGCCGCCTCGGGTGGATGTCCTCAAGGTGGCGCACCACGGTTCGAGCCACCAGGACTGGGATCTCGCCGCCGCCCTGCACCCCCGCCTGGCCCTCATCTCCTGCGGGAAGGACAACCCTTACGGGCACCCGGCGGCTCAGACCGTCGCCCGGCTGCGCGCCCTCGGCGCAACGGTCGTGCGAACCGACCAGGTCGGCGACATCGCGATTCTCGGCACCTCGGCCGCGCTCAGTGTCGCGACACATCCCCGGCACCCGGAGTCGCTGGCCCGAGCTCCACCTCCAGCCCGAGCACGGCGGTCCGCCCGAGTGCCACCGCTCGCCCGAGCACCGCCACTTGCGGACTCCGCTGAGCCGGCTTCCGCCGGACCGAATCCTCCGTGCCGTGTGCTGCGCCGCATCGTGTGGTGGCGCCGTACCGGGGGCTCAGGCCCCCAGCACAGCGCCCGTCGGACTTGGTCGGCGGTGTACTACGACTCGCAACGCGCCTCGATCGGCGACGCGTTGGCGAGACCGGGCTTCAGCAGGGGCCGCTCCCCGGCCCCTTGGCGTCAGCCCTCCTCGCGTCAGCCCTCCTCGCGCCAGCCGTCCTGGTCGGCGGCGAGGGCGTCCAGCGCGGTGAGCAGTTCGGCGGTCCAGCCGGTCTCCTCCGGCGGATCCACGACGACCAGCCACTGGACGTCATCGGCATCGTCCTCGCCGGCGAGCGAGTCGCGGACGACTTCGAGTTCGCCCAGGTCGGGCCAGCGGGCGGAGAGCTCCTCGGCCACCTCTTCGGCGGCGTCGCGGTCGGGAAGAACGAGGAGTTGACGGGTGAAGTTCGTGGTCACCGCACCATTGTGCAGATCCCGTCGCCTGCTGGGGAGAGTGGGTCCGGCCGTTGTTGTCGGCGCACCGTGCGATGCTGGTAGGCGATGGCCAGGAAGAGTGCACCCGACGATCTGCTCGCCCCGCTGACCCTCGCGGTCGGACAGGAGGAGCTGCTGCTCGACCGTGCGGTCGCCCAGGTGGTGGCTGCCGCCAAGGCGGCCGATCCGGACACCGATGTGCGCGATCTGGCTCCCGGTGCCCTCCAGCCCGGCGGGCTGGCCGAGTTGACCACGCCGTCGCTCTTCGCCGAGCGGAAGGTGATCGTGGTCCGGGCGGCGCAGGATCTCTCCGCCGATTCGGTGAAGGAGGTCAAGGCGTATCTCGAGGCGCCCGCCGATGAGGTGATCATGGTGCTGGTGCACGCCGGCGGCGCGAAGGGCAAGGGCCTGCTGGACGCCGGTCGCAAGGCCGGTGGCCGCGAGGTGCAGTGCGCCAAGCTGACCAAGTCCGGTGAAAAGCTGGCCTTCATCCGGAACGAGTTCCGCACCCTGGGCCGGTCCGCGACCCCCGAGGCCTGCCAGGCCCTGCTGGACTCGCTCGGCAGCGATCTGCGTGAGCTGGCCGCCGCGTGCAGCCAGCTCACCGCGGACGTCGAGGGCACCATCGACGAGACGGTGGTGGCCCGTTACTACAGCGGGCGGGCCGAGGCGACGGGCTTCGAGGTGGCGGATCTCGCGGTCACCGGGCGGGCGGCCGAGGCGTTGGAGCGCCTCCGCTGGGCGCTGGCGGTCGGCCAGCCCCCCACCGGCATCACCTATGCCCTCGCCTCGGGTGTCCGCAGCATCGGCTGGCTGGCGACGGCCGGCCGGAACATGCGTCCGGCCGATCTGGCCCGGGAGTTGGGCATGCCGCCGTGGAAGGTCGAGCGGGTCCGCCAGCAGATGCGCGGCTGGACGGGTGACTCGGTGGCCACCGCGTTGACGGCGATCGCCAAGGCGGACGCCGCGGTCAAGGGCGGCTCGGACGATCCCGCCTACGCGCTGGAGCGGGCCGTGGTGGCCGTGGCCCGTGCCGCCCGCTCGGGTGCCCGCCCGTACTGACCGTCCGGCGAAGGCCGGCAGGGCCGGCCACCGGTTCGGCCGTTCGGCGAAGTCCGGCCAGTGGTCGCGTGGGTAGCGGCGGGCCGGTCGAGAAGGCCGGGGCAGCCGGCCGGGTGGCGGGATCAGAGTCCGCCGGCGCTGCCGATGATCTTGAGCACATCCCGGCTGTCCATCACCAGCGCCTGCCGCACGGCCTCCTGGTCGGGTGGGTTGCTCCTGCCAGCCTGGTACGAGCCCGACCAGCTCAGGTAGTAGGTCAGGGCGCCGTCGCGCACGTACAGCACCTGGGTGAGGTGGTGCCAGGACCGGTCCGGCTTACCGGAATCGTCCAGAGAACCGAGGTACGCCTCCTGCCCGAGACCGGGCACCGCGGTGATCCGGTACCGGCGCTGTCCCAGGCCGGCCCGCTGGGCCGCGAACTCCGGGCCCGGGTCGGTCGCCTTGTGCAGCTGCACCTCCAGATAGAGCGAGGAGTACTCGTTGTCGCCGTCGGCTCTCTTCCGGTACTGGCTGCAGTACATGTCGTCGCGCGCCGAGTGCCGGGTCGAGTAGTGGTACGGAGCCCCGGACTGGGCGGGGTAGAGCTGGGTGAAGCGGCTCAGCCGGGCGGCGGCGCAGATGTCGTCCACCGTGCGGTAGCCGGCCGGGTTCAGCGACCCGGTGCCGGTCACCAGGTCCGGCACGGTGACCACCGCCGTCGCCCACACCGCCGAGGCGACCAGTGCACCCGCCACGCCCCACCACAGCCCACGGCGTGCCCTCCGCCCGGTCGGCGCGGGTGCGGCCACTGCCGCCGCAGGTGACGGTGGCTGCGGCTGCGGCTGTGGCGGGAAGGGGGAGGGCGGCGGTCCGTAGGCGACGGCAGGTCCGGGGTGTCCGTAGCCGTACCCGGGCCCGGCGTCGGTCGGCGATGACATCTGATGCGCCCCCAGAGGGTGTGCTGCGTGGTCAGTCCACCGAACGATATCGGTGATCGCCCGACTGCACAGAGTCACTGGACGCGATGAAGGGGCGGCCGGGCCCGGGAACGCCGACAGGCGCCACGGCCACCCGGGAAGGGGCGGCTGTGACGCCTGTCGGTTCTGCTGCTGTGTACCGCACCCGCGTGGCGAACGCAGGCCGCGTGCGGTACGGAGTCATGCGCCTCAGTGCGCCGGGTAGAGGGCCGGTTCGCGAACTGAGGAGAGCGGTCGGGTGGGAAGCGGGTAGAGGGCCGCGGTTTCACGCCGACCGGTCCGGGCGAGGCCCGGGGGTGAATCAGGCGGCGGTGTTGACGCGCTTGGTGATCGCCGACTTCTTGTTGGCGGCCTGGTTCTTGTGGATGACGCCCTTGCTGGCGGCCTTGTCGAGGGCCTTGGAGGCGGCGCGGGCCAGCTCGATGGCCTTCTCGGTCTCGCCGGCGGCAGCGGCCTCGCGGGCCTTGCGCAGGGCGGTCTTCAGCGAGGACTTGACGGCCTTGTTGCGCAGGCGCGCCTTCTCGTTGGTCTTGTTGCGCTTGATCTGGGACTTGATGTTCGCCACGAAGGAGCCTCAGTCTGTGATGAATCGGTCTACGGGTGCGCACCCGGTGCTCCTCGGTCTGCTGAGAGGGCATGCCGAGGACAGGTGCAGCGGCCCACGCTACCAGGGGCCCGGGTATCGGCCCAAACCGGCCACGGGCCACCGGCCGCCTTCGGCTCAGGCGGTGAGCAGCGGCTCCCCGTAGTGCTCGACCTCGGGGAAGGGCTCGTAGTACTGGTGCAGCAGCGCCCGCCACCGCTGGTACTCCGGCGAGCGACGGAAGCCCTCGGTGTGGTCGGACAGCGTCTCCCACTCGACCTGCAGCAGGAAACGCGAGCCGCGCCCCTCGTCCAGGCAGCGGCGCAGCTCCAGCCGCCGGAAGCCGCGTTGGCCCGCGATCAGCGGCCTGGCCTGGGAAAACGCCGCAAGGAAGGCCTCCTCGCGGCCGGGCAGGACATCAAGTAGCGCACTCTCGAGGATCATGGGTGCTGATCCTTTCCCGCGCCCGCCCGGTCAGGGAAGTGTTCAGGGGAAGAGCGGGACCGCGCACAGGTCCGGTGTCGTGGGAAGATGGATGGAACCATTTCGATCGGACGAGACCGTCCGGTCCCGGGAAACCGGTCAGCGATGACCCGGACACCCCGGCCCCCGGACCAACGGAGAATCGGACCAAGGTGCCCGCGACCCCCAGCAATGTGCCAGAGCCCAGCCGTACCGACCCGGCGCTGATCCGCAACTTCTGCATCATCGCCCACATCGACCACGGCAAGTCGACGCTCGCCGACCGGATGCTGCAGATCACCGGTGTCGTCGACCCGCGGCAGATGCGTGCCCAGTACCTCGACCGGATGGACATCGAGCGCGAGCGCGGCATCACCATCAAGTCGCAGGCGGTCCGCCTTCCCTGGGCCCCCACGGTCGGTGAGAACGCGGGCACCACGCACATCCTCAACATGATCGACACCCCGGGCCACGTGGACTTCACGTACGAGGTGTCCCGCTCCCTCGCGGCCTGTGAGGGCACGATCCTGGTCGTCGACGCGGCCCAGGGCATCGAGGCGCAGACCCTCGCCAACCTGTACCTGGCGCTGGAGAACGACCTCACGATCATCCCGGTTCTCAACAAGATCGACCTGCCGGCCGCCCAGCCCGAGAAGTACGCCGCCGAGATCGCGCACATCATCGGCTGCGACCCGGACGACGTGCTCAAGGTCAGCGCCAAGACCGGTCTGGGCGTCGAGGACCTGCTGGACGTCGTGGTCGACAAGATCCCCGCCCCGGTCGGTGTGGCGGACGCCCCGGCCCGCGCGATGATCTTCGACTCGGTCTACGACTCCTACCGCGGCGTGGTCACCTACGTCCGTGTTGTGGACGGTCAGCTCACCAAGCGCGAGCGGATCGCGATGATGTCCACCGGCGCCACCCACGAGCTGCTGGAGATCGGCGTCATCTCGCCCGAGCCCAAGGTCGCCGAGGGCCTCGGCGTCGGCGAGGTGGGCTACATCATCACCGGTGTGAAGGACGTCCGGCAGTCCAAGGTCGGTGACACGATCACCTCGATGCACAAGGGCGCCACCGAGCCGCTGGGCGGCTACAAGGACCCGCGCCCGATGGTGTTCTCCGGCCTCTACCCGCTGGACGGCTCCGACTACCCGCTGCTGCGCGACGCCCTGGACAAGCTGCGCCTGAACGACGCCGCCCTGGTCTACGAGCCGGAGACCTCGGTCGCGCTCGGCTTCGGCTACCGCTGCGGCTTCCTCGGCCTGCTGCACCTGGAGATCATCCGGGAGCGCCTGGAGCGCGAGTTCAACCTCGACCTGATCTCCACCGCGCCGAACGTGATCTACCGCGTGGTCATGGAGGACGGCAGCGAGCACACCGTCACCAACCCGAGCGAGTTCCCCACCGGAAAGATCGCCGAGGTCTTCGAGCCGGTCGTGCGCGGCACCATCCTGGCGCCGAACGAGTTCGTCGGCGCGATCATGGAGCTCTGCCAGTCCCGCCGCGGCAGCCTGCAGGGCATGGACTACCTCTCCGAGGACCGGGTCGAGCTGCGCTACACCCTGCCGCTCGCCGAGATCGTTTTCGACTTCTTCGACCAGCTGAAGTCCAAGACCCGCGGTTACGCCTCGCTCGACTACGAGCCCATCGGCGAGCAGAGCGCCAACCTGGTCAAGGTCGACATCCTGCTGCACGGTGACGCGGTGGACGCCTTCTCCGCGATCGTGCACAAGGACAAGGCGTACAGCTACGGCGTGATGATGGCCGGGAAGCTGCAGAAGCTGATCCCCCGCCAGCAGTTCGAGGTGCCGATCCAGGCCGCCATCGGATCGCGCGTCATCGCCCGTGAGACGGTCCGCGCGATCCGCAAGGACGTCCTCGCCAAGTGCTACGGCGGTGACATCTCCCGTAAGCGGAAGCTGCTGGAGAAGCAGAAGGAAGGCAAGAAGCGGATGAAGATGGTCGGCCGGGTGGAGGTCCCGCAGGAGGCCTTCATCGCCGCGCTGTCGACCGACGCGGACGCCCCGAAGGAGAAGAAGTAGCACCACCGCAGGCGGGCCCGGAGCAATGGCTCCGGGCCCGTCGGCGTACCCGCGCCCGGTGTCGGTCACCGCAGCGCGAGGAGCACCCCGCTGACGATGCCCGCCTTGGCCAGGCGCCCGGCCGCCCCGGTGAGGACGGTCGGCCGCATCGAGTCGTCCGGGTGGATCAGCTGGAGCAGGCCGTCCCGCCGGCCGAGGCTCAGGCACTGCACGGAGTAGCGGAAGCCGAAGGGCCGCTCGGTGCGTCCGGCGAGCAGTCTGCCGAGGTACCGGCCCTGCGGCAGGGCGGTGGCGCAGCCCATCCGGAGGGTGCCGACGCCCGGCACGGTGACCGCGGCGGCGTCCCCGATCACATGGACGTCCGGGTGCGAGACGGAGCGCAGCCGGTCGTCCACCACCGCCCGGCCCGCCCGGTCGACGGTCAGCCCGGCATCGGCGGCCAGCGGGGGCACCTCCAGCGAGGCGGCCCAGACGGTGATCTCGGCGTCGATGCCGCCCCGGTCGGTGCGCGGCCCGCGCTCGGTCACGGCGGTCACCGTCTGGTGCTGCCGCACCTCGACGCCGAGCCGGTCGAGGGCCCGCAGGACGTGTGCCCGTCCCCTGGCCGAGAGCCAGCCGCCGACCTGCCCCGCCGAGATGATCCGCACCTGCCACCGGGGGTGCGCCTCGGCCAGTTCGGCGGCCAGTTCGATGCCGGTGGAGCCGCCGCCGACCACGGCCACGGTGCCGGGCCGTTCGGCGTCCCGCAGCCGCCGGTGGATCTCCTCGGCGCGCTCGACGGGGTAGGCGTGCTCGGCGGCGCCGGGGACGTGGTGCCAGGCGGTCCGGCTGCCGAGCGCGTAGACCAGGGTGTCGTACGGGATGCTCTCACCGGAGTCCAGGAGCACCGCGTGCCCGGCCAGGTCGAGCCCGGTGGCACGGGCCCGGCGGTGCTCCACTCGCCGGTCGCGCGACAGCTGCGCGATGGTCGGCCACTGGGCGCCGTGGCCGGCGGCGGTCTCGTGCCGGCGGACCCGGTGCACGAAGCGCTCCTCGGGGGCGACCAGGGTGACCTGGTGCCGTCGGCCCGCCCGGGTGGCGGCGGTGAGCCCGGCGTAGCCCGCGCCCAGCACGACGATCTGTCTGCCGGTCATGGTGTCCTCCCGCTCTGCGGTTGTCCTGTGTGCCCGTTCACGTGTTCGTGAGGGGGACGGGAGGGCGGGGGCGGATGTGACCGTGACCTGCGTCACGGTCAGCCTCATGACAGGTGGGCGAGCTTCTCCGGGTTGACGACCACGTACGCCTCGGCGATCCGGCCGTCGGCGACGGCGAAGGCCACCACGCCGGCGAGCCGGCCGGGGCCGGCCTGGAAGAGCAGGCCCAGTTCGCCGTTGACCTGGGCGAACTCGATCAAGGCGCCCTGCTCCTGGGCGGTCCACTTCCTGACCAGGCCCGCCACCAGCCGGGAGACCTTGTCCGCGCCGAGGATCGGCCGGACCGCCGCCGAGACGATGCCGCCGCCGTCGGAGTGCCAGACCACATCGGGGTCGAGGACCGCGAGCAGTGCCTGGATGTCACCGCTCGTGGTCGCGGCGGCGAAGGCGAGCACCGCCTGCCGGTGCTCGGCGGCGTCGACCCGGCCGTTGCGTCCCCTGCCGGTGCCGGTCCTGACCCGGCGGCGGGCACGGGAGGCGAGTTGGCGGGCGGCGTCCGGGGTCCGGTCGAGGGTGGCCGCGATCTCGTCGAAGCCGATCGAGAACACGTCGTGCAGGACGAACGCGGCGCGTTCGGCCGGGGTGAGCTGCTCCATCACGGTGAGCAGTGCGAGGGAGACCTCCTCGCCGAGTTCGGCGAGCCGGTCGGGGGTGCGGTCGTCGGTGAGCAGGGGCTCGGGCAGCCACTCGCCGTAGTACGCCTCGCGGCGGGCCCGGGCGGACCCCAGCTGGTCGTAGCAGAGCCGGGTGACGACGGTGGTCAGGTAAGCGCGGGGGTCGGCGACCCGTGTCCGGTCCACCGCACGCCAGCGCAGCCAGGCCTCCTGGAGGGCGTCCTCGGCGTCCGTGACCGATCCGAGCAGCCGGTAGGCGACCGAGCCCAGGTAGCGTCGGTTGACCTCGAACGGGTCCTGGCCGGCTGCTGAGCCTTCGTCAATCACCCGGACACCGTAGCGCGTCGGTGGTGCGGCCGGCCGGGACGCGTTCGCCGGAGCGGTGGACCGTGGGGCCGGGTACTCGGGTGGAAGCCGGATCGCGCGCGGTTCCCCGCGTCCTGAGGCCCGTTCAGGGGCCGGCGGTGGTCATGAGGTGGCGGAGGAGGTCGTTGAGGGCGGCGGCCTGGGTGGGGGAGAGGCTGCCGAGGGCCTCCTGCTGGACGGCGAGGCCGGCGGCGACGGCCTGGTCGACCAGGCCGATGCCGGTCTCGGTGAGGGTGACCCGCAGGGCGCGCCGGTCGTTCGGGTCGGGTGAGCGGGTGATCAGGCCGGCGCGTTCCAGCTTGTCGAGGCGGCCGGTCATGCCGCCGCTGGTGAGCATCAGGGTGGAGCTGAGCTCGCGCGGCGAGAGGGTGTACGGCGCGCCGGAGCGGCGCAGTGTGGCGACCACGTCGAACTCGCCGAGGCCGATGCCGAAGGGCGCGTAGGCGGCTTCCATCCGGTCGCTCATGGCGCGGGAGATCCGGCTGATCCGGCCGAACGCGGCCATCGCCGTGGTCTCCAGATCGGGCCGGACTCCGGCCCACTGGGCGGTGATGGCGTCCACGGCGTCGGCTGGCGGAGCGGGCTCGGCGGTCTTTCTGCGGTCCATGGGAGCAAGTCTGGCACAGGATCGCTTGCCAAAAAGAAGGTTGACGATAATTAGCTTAGTGCTAAGTTACTTACATGCTTTCCAACTCGACGCGGACGATCGCGCTGACGGCTCTCGCTCCGCTCTCCTGGGGCTCCACCTACTTCGTGACTTCCCAGTACCTCCCCGCCGACCGGCCGTTCCTCGCGGCCGTCCTGCGGGCGCTGCCGGCCGGACTGGTGCTGCTGGCCGCGGGGCGGAGACTGCCCCGCGGCGACTGGTGGTGGCGGGCCGCGGTGCTGGGGGCGCTCAACATCGGGGTGTTCTTCGCGCTGCTGTTCATCGCGGCCTACCGCCTGCCGGGCGGGGTCGCGGCCGTGCTGGGCTCGGTCCAGCCGCTGGTGGCGGCCGGCCTCGCGGTACTGCTGCTGGGCGAGCGGCCGGGGCGCCGGGCGGTGCTCGCCGGAGTGGCCGGGGTGTTCGGTGTCGCACTGGTGGTACTGCGTTCGACGGCCAGGCTGGACACCCTCGGCATCCTGGCCGGGCTCGGCGGTGCCGTCTGCATGGCGGCCGGGACGGTGCTGACCAAGCGCTGGGGCCGTCCCGACGGGGTGAGCCCGCTGGTGCTGACCGGCTGGCAGCTGACCGCCGGCGGGCTGATGCTGCTCCCGGTCGCGCTGCTGGCCGAGGGCGCGCCGCCGGCGATGACCGGTACCAACCTGCTCGGCTACGGCTACCTGGCCGTGCTCAACACCGCCCTCGCGTACTGGCTCTGGTTCCGCGGCATCGGCCGGCTGCCCGCCACCTCGGTGGCCTTCCTCTCCCTGCTGAGCCCGCTCTCCGCCGCGGCGATCGGCTGGATCGCCCTCGGCCAGTCGCTGACGGTGATCCAACTGCTGGGGATGGCCGTCGCCTTCGGCGGCACCCTGCTCGGCCAGCAGCGGGCCCCCAAGCGGGAACCGGTGGCGGGCGCGACGCCGCAGCCGGTGGGCGGCCCGAACCACGGTGAGGGGGAGCCGGAGCTCCCCCTCACCGCACCGGACGGACCGCAGGACGGTCAGTCCACCTCGGCGACCGCCTGAGCGAACTGCGCCTGGTACAGCCGGGCGTAGGCCCCTTCAGCGGCGATCAGCTCGTCGTGGGAGCCCTGTTCGACGATCGACCCGTTCTCCATCACCAGGATCACGTCGGCGTCCCGGATGGTGGAGAGGCGGTGGGCGATCACGAAGCTGGTCCGCCCGCTGCGCAGCCGGGCCATGGCCCGCTGGATCAGCACCTCGGTACGGGTGTCCACCGAGCTGGTGGCCTCGTCCAGCACCAGGATGCTGGGCTGGGCGAGGAAGGCCCGGGCGATGGTGATCAGCTGCTTCTCGCCGGCGCTGACACCGGTCCCGTCGTCGTCGATGACGGTGTCGTAGCCTTCGGGCAGGGTGCGCACGAAGCGGTCCACGTGGGCCGCCCTGGCGGCTTCGATCACCTGCTCGCGGGTGACACCGGTGGCGCCGTACGCGATGTTGTCCGCGATGGTGCCGCCGAACAGCCAGGTGTCCTGGAGCACCATGCCGATGCCGGAGCGCAGCTCCTCGCGGGACATCGCGGCGATGTCCACCCCGTCCAGGGTGATCCGGCCGCCGCTGACCTCGTAGAACCGCATCAGCAGGTTGACCAGGGTGGTCTTGCCGGCGCCGGTCGGGCCGACGATGGCCACCGTGTGGCCGGGTTCGACCTTCAGCGAGAGGCCGTCGATCAGCGGCTTCTGAGGGTCGTACCGGAACGAGACCTCCTCGAAGGCGACCCGCCCGCGCAGCTCGGCCGGGCGCTCGGGCATGGCGGGCTCGGGCGTCTGCTCGGGGGCGTCCAGGAGCTCGAAGACCCGCTCCGCCGAGGCGACCCCGGACTGCACCAGGTTGGCCATCGAGGCGACCTGGGTGAGCGGCTGGCTGAACTGCCGGGAGTACTGGATGAAGGCCTGCACGTCGCCGATGGTCAGCGCGCCGCTGGCCACCCGCAGACCGCCGACCACCGCGACCGCCACGTAGTTGAGGTTGCCGATCAGCATCATCGCGGGCTGGATGACGCCGGAGATGAACTGGGCCTTGAAGCTGGAGGCGTAGAGCTCCTCGTTCTCCCGCCGGAAGATCTCGGCGGCCTCCTGCTGCCGGCCGAAGACCTTCACCAGCGAGTGGCCGGTGTACATCTCCTCGATGTGCGCGTTCAGCGTGCCGGTGGTCTTCCACTGGGCGATGAACTGCGGCTGCGCCCGCTTGCCGACCTTGGCCGCGACCACCACCGAGAGCGGCACCGAGATCAGCGCGACCACGGCGAGCAGCGGCGAGATCCAGAACATCATCGCCAGCACGCCGACGATGCTGAGCAGCGAGTTCACCACCTGGCCCATGGTCTGCTGCATGGACTGGCCGATGTTGTCGATGTCATTGGTGACCCGGCTGAGCACTTCGCCGCGCGGCTGCTTGTCGAAGTAGCTCAGCGGCAGCCGGGCGAGCTTCACCTCGACGGACTCGCGCAGCCGGTAGACCGTCTTGTTGATGGCGCGTGCGGCGAGTCTGCCCTGGACGATGCCGAAACACGCGGAGGCCAGGTAGATCGCCAGCACCCAGAGCAGCACGGTGCCGATGGCGTTGAAGTCCATACCGTGGCCGGGGGTGAAGTCCACCGAGGTGAGCATGTCGGCGATGCCGCCCTTGCCCTCGTGGCGCAGGCCCTCGATCACCTGGTCGCGGGTCAGGCCGGCGGGCATCTGGCGGCCGATCACCCCGGCGAAGATCAGGTCGGTGGCGTGGCCGAGCACCTTGGGCCCGACCACGGCGCACCCGACGCTGAGCACGCCGAGGGCGAGGACGGAGCCCACGGTGGCCCGCTCGGGCCGGAGCAGTTTCAGCAACCGCCTGCTGGAACCCTTGAAGTCCAGCGACTTCTCCTGGCCCTGGCCGCCCATGAAGCGGCCGGGGCCGGCCGGTCCACGCCGGGCGGCCGCCTCCTGGGATGCGGAGCCGCGGCCGTCCTTCCGTGGTGTGGTCGAGCTGGTCACGCCGCCTCCTGCTCGGTGAGCTGGGAGAGCACGATCTCCCGGTACGTCGGGTTGTCGGCCATCAGCTCCTGGTGGGTGCCGTTGCCGACCACGGCGCCCTCGTCGAGCACGATGATGCGGTCGGCGTCCCGGATGGTGCTGACCCGCTGGGCGACGATCACCACGGTCGCACCGGAGGTCTCCCGGGAGAGCGCCCGGCGCAGCCTGGCGTCGGTCGCGTAGTCGAGGGCGGAGAAGGAGTCGTCGAAGAGGTAGATCCGCGGGCGGCCGACCAGGGCGCGGGCGATGGCCAGGCGCTGGCGCTGGCCGCCGGAGACGTTGCCGCCGCCCTGGGCGATCGGGGCGTCCAGGCCCTCGGGCAGCTTCTCGACGAAGTCCCTGGCCTGCGCGGTCTCCAGCGCCTGCCACAGTTCCTCGTCGGTGGCGTCGGGGCGGCCGTAGCGGAGGTTGCTGGCGATGGTCCCGGAGAACAGGTACGGCTTCTGCGGGACCAGGCCGACGGTCCGGGCGAGCAGCTCGGGGGAGAGCTCGCGCACGTCGACGCCGTCCACCAGCACCTGGCCGCCGGTCGCGTCGAAGAGCCGGGGGACCAGGCCGAGCAGGGTCGACTTGCCGCTGCCGGTGGAGCCGATCACGGCGGTGGTCTCGCCGGGCCTGGCCACGATGTCGATCCCGCGCAGCACCGAGGCCTCGGCGCCGGGGTAGCGGAAGTCGACGGCGCGCAGTTCCAGGCGGCCCTGGCGGGACAGTTCGGTGACCGGGGCGGCGGGCGGCACCACGCTGGACTCGGTGTCCATGACCTCCTGGATCCGCTCGGCGCAGACCTCGGCGCGGGGCACCATCATGAACATGAACGTGGCCATCATCACGCTCATCAGGATCTGCATCAGGTAGGAGAGGAAGGCGGTCAGCGCGCCGACCTGCATTCCGCCGCTGTCGATGCGGTGCCCGCCGAACCACATCACGGCGACGCTGGAGACGTTCACCACCAGCATCACGGTGGGGAACATGAAGGCCGTCAGCCGGCCGGTGCGCAGCGAGACCTCGGTCAACTCGTTGTTGGCGCTGGCGAATCGATCCTGCTCGTGGCCGTCCTTGACGAAGGCCCGGATGACCCGGATACCGGTGATCTGCTCGCGCAGGATCCGGTTGACGCTGTCGATCCGGCTCTGCATCAGGCGGAACTGCGGTCGCAGCCGGCGCACCAGCAGGCTGACCACGATGCCCAGGACGGGCACCACGACCAGCAGCAGGCCGGAGAGCGGAACATCCTGGTTGAGCGCCATGATGATGCCGCCGAAGCACATGATCGGCGCGGACACCATCAGCGTGAAGGACATCAACGTCAGCATCTGGACCTGCTGGACGTCGTTGGTGGTCCGGGTGATCAGCGAGGGGGCGCCGAAGTTTCCGACCTCCCGGGCGGAGAAGAGCTGCACCCGGTCGAAGACGGCCGCCCGGAGGTCCCGTCCGACCGCCATCGCGGTGCGTGCGCCGAAGTACACGGCGCCGATCGAGCAGGCCGCCTGGGCCAGGGTGACGGCGATCATCACGCCACCGGTCCGCAGGATGTAACCGGTGTCGCCCTTCACCACGCCGCTGTCGATGATGTCCGCGTTGAGCGTCGGCAGGTAGAGCGCGGCGATGGTGGCGATGAGCTGTAGCAGTACTAGCAGTGAGATCGGTTTGGAATAGCGGGCCAGATGGGCACGCAGGAGTTTGATCAGCACCTGGACACTCTCGTGGTCGGCTTTGGGGTTCGCACCCTATTTTCAGCTCTTCCACAGGCGGTTGCGGGCGTTTGGCCTTCCGGAGTCGGACGGATTTCGTGTGGGCCTCGGCACCGGTCCGGCGCGGCTGCACCGCAGGTCCGTCGGCGTGCCAGCCTGCCGAACCCTCTTACGGAACGACGCGGATGGCCCTAGGCTGCGTATTGCCCTCTTGTTACTCGCAAGTTAATAAGGTGGGCCGGTCGGCTTGCCCCCACAGCCACCGCCCTCACCTTCGACCACCCGCCCCGGAGGTCCTCGTTGAGCACCGCGCAGACCATGATCGAGCGGCGTCCGCCCTCGGTGGCCCACCTCTTTCTCGACCGGGTCGCCGCCACCCCCGACGCTGAGGCCTACCGGTTCCCGGCACCCGTGGACGAGCACGCGGCGGACGGCGCGCCCGGCGCCGAGCAGTGGCGCTCGCTGACCTGGGCGCAGACCGCGGAGCGGGTCAAGGCCGTGGCGGCGGGACTGATGGCGCTCGGCGTCGAGCCGGAGGACCGGGTCGCGATCGCCTCCTCCACCCGGGTCGAGTGGATCATCACCGACCTCGGCAACATGTGCGCCGGCGCCGCGACCACCACGGTCTACCCCAGCACCAACGCCGAGGAGACCGCCTTCATCCTGGCCAACTCCGGCAGCCAGGTGCTGTTCGCCGAGAACGCCGCCCAGCTCGCCAAGGCCGTCGACCAGCGGGAGCAGCTGCCCGAGCTGCGCACCGTGATCCTCTTCGACGACACCGCCGAGCGTCCCGAGGTCGCGGACCTGGAGGTGCTCACCCTGGTCGAGCTGGAGAAGCGCGGCGCCGAGTACCTCGCCGAGCACCCCGACGCGATCAAGGCCGCGGTCGACGGGCTCGACAAGGAGCAGCTGGCCACCCTGATCTACACCTCCGGCACCACCGGCCGCCCCAAGGGCGTGCGGCTGGTGCACGACTGCTGGGCGTACGAGGGCGTGGCCCAGCAGCAGAGCGGGCTGCTGCGCTCCGACGACGTGCAGTTCATGTGGCTGCCGCTGTCGCACGTCTTCGGCAAGACCCTGATCTCCGGCCAGATCGCCACCGGCCATGTGATGGCCGTGGACGGCCGGGTGGACCGGATCATCCACAACCTGCCGGTCATCCGGCCGACCCTGATGGCCTCCGCGCCGCGCATCTTCGAGAAGGTCTACAACGGCATCGCCGGGAAGGCCAGAGCGGAGGGCGGCGCCAAGTACAAGATCTTCATGTGGGCTGCCAAGGTGGCCCGCGACTACGCCAGGACCACCCAGGCCAACCGGATCGCCACCGGGCGGGACAGCGCGCCGCTCGCGCTGAGTCTCCAGCACGCCGTCGCCGACAGGCTGGTCTACGCCAAGATCCGGGCCGCCTTCGGCGGACGGCTGCGCGGCTCGGTCTCCGGCAGCGCCGCGCTCGCCCCTGAGATCGGGTACTTCTTCAAGGGCGCCGGTGTGCCGATCCTGGAGGGCTACGGCCTGAGCGAGACCAGCGCCGGTTCCACCGTCAACCGCGCCGAGGACTACCGGATCGGCACCGTCGGCCTGCCGCTGCCCGGTACCGAGGTCCGGATCGCCGAGGACGGCGAGATCCTGCTGCGCGGCCCCGGCATCATGCGCGGCTACCACAACCTGCCCGAGCAGACCGAGGAGGTGCTGGAGCCGGACGGCTGGTTCCACACCGGCGACATCGGCGAGCTGGTCGAGGACGGCTACCTGCGGATCACCGACCGCAAGAAGGACGTCTTCAAGACCTCCGGCGGCAAGTACGTCGCACCCACCGAGGTCGAGGGCAAGTTCAAGGCGCTCTGCCCGTTCGTCAGCAACATCCTGGTGATCGGCAACGGCCGCAACTACTGCACCGCGCTGATCGGCCTCGACGAGAGCGTGATCATGCCCTGGGCGGCCGAGCGCGGCCTCGGGGGCCGGAGCTACACCGAGGTGGTCGCCGCCCCCGAGGTCAGGGAGCTGGTCGAGGGCTACGTCCGGAAGGTCAACGCCGAGCTCCAGCGCTGGCAGACGATCAAGAAGTTCTCGCTGCTCCCGCGCGATCTGGACGTCGAGCACGGCGAGCTGACCCCGAGCCTCAAGATCAAGCGCCCGGTGGTCGAGCGGACGTACGCGGACGCGGTCGCCGAGATGTACGCGGGCGCCAACGAGGCGTGACACCGGTACGGCCCGAGTGGATCACTCGGGCCGTACGGGACAATGGGGGCATGCCCTCCGCACTCCCCGACGGCGAACCCGTGCCGTTTGACGGTTCCCTGCCCGACCACGCCCTGGCCGGCCTGGGCGATCGGCCATTCGGCTTCTACGTCCACGTGCCGTACTGCGCCACCCGCTGCGGCTACTGCGACTTCAACACCTACACCGCCACCGAGCTGCGCTCCTCGGGCGCGGTCGCCTCGCAGGAGACGTACGCCGACAACCTGATCGCGGAGATCAGGCTCGCCCGGCAGGTGCTGGGCTCCGCCGATCTGCCGGTGCGGACGGTGTTCCTCGGCGGTGGGACCCCCACCCTGCTGCCCGCCCGGGACCTGGTGCGGATGCTGGCGGCGATCCGGGAGGAGTTCGGGCTCGCCGCCGACGCCGAGGTGACCACGGAGGCCAACCCGGAGTCGGTGGACCCCGCGTACCTCGCCGAGCTGCGGGAGGGCGGGTACAACCGGATCTCCTTCGGCATGCAGAGCGCCCGTCCGCACGTGCTCTCCCTGCTCGACCGGCACCACACACCGGGCCGGCCCGAGGCGTGCGTCGCCGAGGCACGGGCCGAGGGCTTCGAGCACGTCAACCTCGACCTGATCTACGGCACCCCCGGCGAGTCCGACGACGACTGGCGGGCCTCGCTGGACGCGGCGATCGGCGCGGGTCCCGACCACGTCTCCGCGTACTCGCTGATCGTCGAGGAGGGCACCAGGCTGGCCGCCCGGATCAAGCGCGGCGAGCTGCCCATGGTGGACGACGACGTCCACGCCGACCGCTACCTGATCGCCGAGGAGGCGCTCACCGCGGCCGGCTACTCCTGGTACGAGGTCTCCAACTGGGCCACCACCGAGGCCGGACGGTGCCGCCACAACGAGCTCTACTGGACCGGTGCCGACTGGTGGGGCGCGGGGCCCGGTGCGCACAGCCACGTCGGCGGCGTCCGCTGGTGGAACCGCAAGCACCCCGCCGCGTACGCCCAGGCGCTCGCGGAGCGGCGCACCCCCGCGCAGGGGCGCGAGGTCCTGCCGGAGGAGGACCGGCGGGTGGAGCGGATCCTGCTCGAACTGCGGCTGAGGGAGGGCTGCCCGCTCTCGCTGCTCGCCGCCGACGGCCGCCGCGCGGCCGAACGCGCCCTGGCGGACGGGCTGCTGGACCCCGCCGCCTTCGAGGACGGGCGGGCCGTGCTCACCCTCCAGGGGCGGCTGCTGGCGGACGCCGTGGTGCGCGACCTGGTGGACTGATCCCGGCCCGGGCACCGGGATCCACCGCCGGACCCGGTGCCTACGGCTGGCCGGCCGTCACGAAGTCGATCAACTCCTCGACCCGGCCCAGCAGTTCCGGCTCCAGGTCCCGGTAGCTGTCGACCGAGGCGAGGATGCGCTTCCAGGCTGACGGGGTGTCGAGGGGCCAGCCGAGGCGGCGGCAGACGCCCTCCTTCCAGACCTCGCCGCGGGGGACGGCGGGCCAGGCCGGGATGCCGACGCTGCCCGGTTTCACGGCCTGCCAGATGTCGATGTAGGGGTGGCCCACGACCAGCACGCAGTCGCCGGTGACCTGGGCGGCGATCCGGTGCTCCTTGGTGCCGGGCAGCAGGTGGTCGACCAGGACGCCGAGGCGGCGGTCCGGTCCGGGGCCGAACTCGGCGACGATCGCCGGGAGATCGTCGATCCCCTCCAGGTACTCCACGACCACCCCCTCGATCCGCAGGTCGTCGCCCCAGACCCGTTCGACCAGCTCGGCGTCGTGCCGCCCCTCGACGTAGATGCGCGACTGACGGGCCACCCGGGCCCGTGCGCCGGGTACCGCGACCGAGCCGGAGGCGGTGCGTCCCGGAGTGCGGGCGGAGGCCGGGCCGGTCGGGCGGACCAGCGTCACCACCTTGCCCTCCAGCAGGAAGCCACGGGGCGTCATCGGGAAGACCCGGTGCTTGCCGAAGCGGTCCTCCAGGGTGACGGTCAGGCCCTCGGCGGTCTTCTCACACCGCACCACGGCCCCGCAGAACCCGGTACTCACCTCCTCCACGACCAGATCACGCTCGGCGGTGACCTCCGGCGCGGGCTGCTGACGCTTCCAGGGCGGGGTCAGGTCGGGTCCGTACTGCCTGCTGCGCATGCGGTGACTATATGAAACCCGGCACGGGAGTGGCGGTCGGGCGGGTGCCGGCCCGTTCAGAGGCCGGGGGCGCCCCAGACCGGGAACCAGCGGGAGAGGTCCGGTTCGATCCGCAGGTCGTCGGCGAGCATCGCCTTCACCTGGATTTCCAACGGGTTGTCCCGCTTCTCGCCGGCGAGCGGTGCGAAGGGGTAGAAGGTGCCGCGCTTGTAGAGGTAGACCAGGCCCAGTGACCGGCCCGCGTCGTTGCGGAAGGCCACGATCGAGCAGAGCAGCTGGGGGCCGAAGCCGTTCGCCTCCAGCTCGCTGTTGACCGCGTGCAGATCGTTGACCAGCTCGGGCAGTTGCTCGGGGGTGTGCCGGGCGAGCAGCCAGGAGTAGCCGTAGGAGTCCTGGCTGGCCTCGACCGGGGTGCCGCCGCGCTCGGTGTCGGCGTCCAGCAGCGCCCGGACCTGCCGCTGCACCTCGTTGAAGGCGCCGCCCTCCACGGCGGCGAAGCAGACCGAGCCGAGGCCGGTCGGCCGGAACCCGGCCGCGGCCTCCAGGGTGAGGGCCGCCGAGGGGACGGCGAACAGCTGGTCGAGATCGGGCTTCACGGGCTTGGTGCGGCCGAAGAGGGCGTCCAGGAATCCCACGGTGGTCCTTGTCTGCGGTGTACGGGGTGTCTGAGGCGTCTGAGATGTCCGGGGTGCCCGGGGTGTCCGAGGCAGGGGTCAGTGGCCGAGGTCGGCGGAGATCCTGGCCAGTTGGGCGAGCCGCTGCTCCAGCGTCGGGTGGGTGGACATCAGCTGGCTCGCGGCCTCCCGGGCGTTCAGCGCGGGCGCGAAGTAGAAGGCGTTGTACGGCTGCGCCTGGCGCAGGTCCTTGCTGGGAATGGCCGCGATCTGGCCGGTCACCTTGGTGAGCGCCGAGGCCAGCGCGCTGGGGCGGCCGGTGAGCTGGGCCGCGGCCCGGTCGGCGGCCAGCTCGCGGTAGCGCGACAGCAGCCGGGTGAGCAGGAAGCTGATCGCGTACACCAGCATGCTGACCAGCGGGATGACCAGCATGGCGATGGCCGCGGTGCTGTCGTTGTTGTTCCGGTTGCCGCCGCCGAGGAAGCCGCCGTACAGGGCGATCCGGGTCATCACCCCGGCCAGTACACCGAGGAATCCGGCGATGGTCATCACCGCGACGTCCCGGTGCGCGACGTGCGAGAGCTCATGGGCGAGGACACCCTCCAGCTCCTCCGGCTCCAGGCGCCGCAGCAGTCCGGTGGTGACGCAGACCACCGCGTTCTGCGGGTTGCGGCCGGTGGCGAAGGCGTTGGGCATGTCGTTGTCGGCCACCGCGACGCGGGGTTTGGGCATGTCGGCCAGGGCGCAGAGCCGGTCGATGGTGCCGTGCAGCTGCGGATACTGCTCGGGGCTCACCGGCCGGGCGCCCATCGCCCGTTCGGTGATCTTGTCGCTGAACCAGAACTGGGCCACGAAGAGTCCGCCGGAGATCAGGACGATCAGCGGCCACGCTCCGCGCAGCAGGACGATCAGTACTCCCGTGAAGCCGACGTACAGCAGTCCGATGAGGAACATCGTGGTGACCATCCGCCCGGTCAGGCCACGGTCGGGTGCGAACCGGGAGTGCTGGGATGAAGCCGACATCTCTGCTCCTTCGTTACCATCGCTCGCCTTCGATGCTGCCACTCCGGGGGGCCCGGGGCACCGACTTCGTACCCCGGATCCGGTAAGGATCACCGGGGCGGCCCGTTCCTGCCGTCGGACCCGGGCCGTACACTGGCAAGTACGGTTCTGGCACTCTGCCTTCCAGAGTGCCAGGGAGCCGGGCGGCTACCGGTTCAACGGACGAAGACGGAGGTGCGTGCCGTGTACAGCGAACGCCGTGCTGACGAGCGCCGACTCGACACCCGCCGTCCGCTGGACGAGCGCAAGCTGGCGGTGCTGCGCGCCATCGTGCAGGACTACGTGGGCACCGAGGAGCCGGTCGGTTCCAAGGCCCTGGTCGAACGGCACAACCTGGGGGTCTCCCCGGCCACCGTGCGCAACGACATGTCGGCGCTGGAGGAGGACGGTTACATCCACCAGCCGCACACCAGCGCCGGGCGGATCCCGACCGACAAGGGCTACCGCCTGTTCGTCGACAAGCTGGCCGAGGTCAAGCCGATGAGCGCGCCGGAGCGCCGGGCGATCCGGCACTTCCTGGAGGGCGCGGTCGACCTGGACGACGTGGTGGCCCGTACGGTCCGGCTGCTGGCGCAGCTGACCAGACAGGTCGCGGTGGTCCAGTACCCCTCGCTCTCCCGGTCCACGGTCCGGCACATCGAGCTGGTGGCGCTGGCCCCGGCGAAGGTGATGCTGGTGCTGATCACCAACACCGGCCGGGTCGAGCAGCGGCTGGTGGACTGCCCGGGTACGGTCGGCGAGAGCGTGCTGGCGGACCTGCGGTCCAGGCTCAACACGAGCGCGGTCGGCTGCGCGCTGCCCGACGTGCCCGGTGCGCTGGAGGAACTTCCGGCGGCCTTCGAGCCGTCGGATCGGTCGACGGTCAGTGTGGTGCTCGCCACGCTGTTCGAGACGCTGGCCGAGCAGAACGAGGAGCGGATCATGCTGGCCGGTACGGCCAACCTGACCCGCTTCGGGCACGACTTCCCGCTCACCATCCAGCCGGTGCTGGAGGCACTGGAGGAACAGGTGGTGCTGCTCCGCCTGTTGGGTGAGACGGCGGACGCCGGGATGACGGTCCGGATCGGCCACGAGAACGAGTACGAGGGGCTCAATTCCACCTCGGTCGTCTCGGTCGGTTACGGTTCCGGCGACCAGAGTGTGGCAAAACTCGGGGTGATCGGTCCGACCCGGATGGACTATCCGGGCACAATGGGGGCGGTGCGAGCGGTGGCGCGGTACTTGGGCCAGATCCTGGCCGAGTCGTAGAACAGGCCGCTGGTTGAACCGGCGGTGACCAGTCGCAAGCACTTCTACAGGCGGAACAAGCGGAGCATTTGGTGGCCACGGACTACTACGCGGTACTCGGCGTCCGACGGGATGCGGGGCAGGACGAGATCAAGAAGGCGTTCCGGCGCCTGGCACGCGAACTGCACCCGGACGTCAACCCGGACCCGAAGACGCAGGAGCGGTTCAAGGAGATCAACGCCGCCTATGAGGTGCTCTCCGACCCGCAGAAGAGGCAGGTCTACGACCTCGGCGGGGACCCGCTGTCGCCCAACGGCGGCGGTGGCGCGGGCGGCTTCGGCGCCGGCGCGGCGGGCTTCGGCTTCTCCGACATCATGGACGCCTTCTTCGGCGCCGCCTCCGGCCAGCGCGGCCCGCGTTCGCGCACCCGGCGCGGTCAGGACGCGATGATCCGGCTGGAGATCACCCTGGAGGAGGCCGCCTTCGGCACCACCAAGGAACTCCAGGTCGACACGGCGGTCACCTGCACCACCTGCTCCGGCGAGGGCGCCGCACCCGGCACCTCCGCGCAGACCTGTGACATGTGCCGCGGCAAGGGCGAGGTCTCCCAGGTCACCCGGTCCTTCCTGGGCCAGGTCATGACCTCCCGCCCCTGCCCGCAGTGCCAGGGCTTCGGCACCGTCGTGCCGACCCCGTGCCCCGAGTGCGCCGGCGACGGCCGGGTCCGCGCCCGCCGCACGCTCACCGTCAAGATCCCGGCCGGTGTGGACAACGGCACCCGGATCCAGCTGGCCGGCGAGGGCGAGGTCGGCCCCGGCGGCGGCCCCGCCGGAGACCTCTACGTCGAGATCGCCGAGACCAGCCACGCCGTCTTCCAGCGGCGCGGGGACGACCTGCACTGCACCGTCACCATCCCGATGACGGCCGCCGCACTGGGCACCCAGGTGCCGCTGCAGACCCTGGACGGCCTGGAGGAGGTGGACATCCGCCCCGGCACCCAGTCCGGGCAGTCCATCCCGCTGCACGGCCGCGGCGTCACGCACCTGCGCGGCGGCGGGCGAGGCGACCTGATAGTGCATGTCGAGGTGCAGACGCCCACCAAGCTCGACCCCGAGCAGGAGGAGCTGCTGCGCCGGCTGGCGCAGCTGCGTGGCGAGGAGCGCCCCTCCGGGCAGTTCGCGCCCGGGCAGCAGGGCCTGTTCTCGCGGCTGAAGGACGCCTTCAACGGCCGCTGAGGTCCGGCTCCGGTTTCGACCGGTCGATGAGTGAGCTTCCGGGCGCCCGGCGACTCCCAGGGGTCGTCGGGCGCCGCTGCGTCGGTACCGAGAGAGTGTTTGGGGAAATGCCATGACCGCGCCCGTGTTCGTCGTCGAGACCGACCGGCTGGCCGCAGCCGTCCCCGGGGCGGTGATCCGGGTGGACGGGCCCGAGGGGCGGCACGCCGTCGCCGTGAAGCGGCTGGAGGCCGGGGAGGCGGTGACGCTGGCGGACGGGCTCGGGCTCGGCGTGGACGGCACGGTGGCCGCGGTGCACGGCAAGGACGCGCTGGAGGTGACGGTCGAGGCGGTACGGCGGGAGGCCGAGCCGGCGCCCAGGATCGTGGTGGTCCAGGCCCTGCCCAAGGGCGACCGGGGCGAGCTGGCCGTCGAGACCATGACCGAGGTCGGCGTGGACGTGGTCGTCCCGTGGGCCGCCGCCCGCTGCATCACCCAGTGGAAGGGCGAGCGCGGTGCCAAGGCCCTCGCCAAGTGGCGGGCCACCGCGCGGGAGGCCGGGAAGCAGTCGCGGCGGCTGCGCTTCCCCGAGGTGCGGGAGATGGCGACGACGCGTCAGCTGCTGCCGCTGCTGCGGCAGGCGGCGCTGGCGGCGGTGCTGCACGAGGAGGGCTCGGAGCCGCTGGCCGGGGCGGAGCTCCCGGTGAGCGGGGACATCGTGCTGGTCGTCGGGCCCGAGGGCGGAGTGTCGCCGGAGGAGCTGGCCGCCTTCGCGGAGGCCGGGGCGAAGCCGTACCGGCTGGGGCCCTCGGTGCTGCGGACGTCCACGGCGGGGGTGGCGGCGGGGGCGCTCCTGCTCGGTCGGACGGGGCGCTGGGGCTGAGGCTCCGCCCGCCGGACGGCCGGGCCCGGATCCCGGGCTCCCGTCCGGCCGCGCGCGGTGCCCGCACCCCTGAGGGGCCGCCGTCCGCCTCGCGGACTTCACCGCGCCAGGGCTCC
Organism: Kitasatospora sp. HPM-01-4; assembly: GCF_051374625.1. Lineage (NCBI taxonomy): Bacteria > Bacillati > Actinomycetota > Actinomycetes > Kitasatosporales > Streptomycetaceae > Kitasatospora > Kitasatospora sp. HPM-01-4. The sequence continues at coordinate 5,937,964 of NZ_JBPQGP010000005.1, forward strand.
CGTCCGGCCGCGCGCGGTGCCCCGCGCCCTCGGCGGGATGCCCAACTGCCCTGGGAATCCCCGAGTGTGCGAAACCCGCCACGCGGGATCGGGGCCGTGCATAGGGTGGCGGCCGTGACCGACGTTCAGAGCACCTCAGCTGGCGCCTATCTGCGCCATCCGCACCTGCACGGCGACCTCGTGACCTTCGTGGCCGAGGACGACATCTGGATCGCGCCGATCACCGGTGGCCGTGCCTGGCGGCTGACGGCGGACCAGACTCCCGTCAGCCACCCCAGGTTCTCACCGGACGGGCGGCACATCGCCTGGACCTCGACCCGGGACGGCGCACCCGAGATCCATGTCGCGCCCACCGCGGGCGGCCCCGCCCGCCGGCTGACCTACTGGGGCAGCGCCCAGACGCTGCTGCGCGGCTGGACCGAGGACGGCCGCCCGGTCGCGATCACCAGCGCCGGCCAGGCGACCCTGCGCCGCACCTGGGCGTTCGCGATCCCGCTGGACGGAGGCGAGCCGGTCCGGCTGCCGTACGGGCCGATCGGCGGGCTGGCCTTCGAGCCGGGAGGCGAGCGGGTGCTGCTGACCAGCTCCAGCAATCGCGAGCCGGCCTGGTGGAAGCGCTACCGCGGCGGCCGGGCAGGCAAGTTGTGGATCGGCGGCCGGGAGTTCGCCCGGGTCCACGAGGACCTGGACGGCAACATCGACTCCCCGCTCTGGGCGGGCGGCCGGATCGCCTTCCTCTCCGACCACGAGGGCGTCGCGCAGCTGTACTCCAGCCTGCCGGACGGCGGCGACCTGAGCCGGCACGGCGACGGAGAGTTCTACGCCCGCAACGCCACCACCGACGGGACCGGGATCGTCTGGCACAGCGCGGGCGACGTGTGGATCCTGGACGATCTGGACGGCGCCGAGCCGCGCCGGCTGGAGATCGAACTGGCCGGTCCGCGTACCGGTCGCGCGCCACATCCGACCCCGGCCACCGGCCAGTTGGAGTCCGTCGCCCCCGACCGTACCGGCCGGGCCGGCGCCGTGGTGGTACGCGGCGGAGTGCACTGGCTGACGCACCGTCAGGGCCCGTGCCGGGTACTGGCGGAGACACCGGGGGTGCGGGCCAGGCTGGCCCGGGTCGTACCGGGAGCCGACGGTGCCCAGGGCGCGCTCTGGGTGACCGACGCCGAGGGTGACGACGCGCTCGAGCTGGCCCCCGACGTGCTGGGCACGGAGCGCCGCGGGCTGGCCGGCGGGCAGCTCGGCCGGGTCCTCGGTCTGGCGGTCTCGCCGGACGGGCGGCAGGCCGCCGTCGCCTCGCACGACGGCCGGGTGCTGCTGGTCGCCCTGGCCGACGGCACCGTGCACCAACTGGCCCGCAGCGCGCAGGGCGAGGTCCTCGACCTGGCCTTCTCCCCGGACTCGCGCTGGCTGACCTGGTCCCAGCCGGTGCAGGGCGCCGACGCGCTGCGGCAGATCATGCTGGCCGATCTCACGGACCGTACGGTCGGCGAGGCCACCCCGCCGCGCTTCATCGACTACTCGCCGGACTTCACGCCGGACGGCAAGTACCTGGTCTTCCTCTCGGTGCGCAACTTCGACCCGGTCTACGACGCGCACATCTTCGACCTGTCCTTCCCGGCCGGCACCCGGCCGTACCTCATCACCCTGGCCGCGGACACCCCGTCGCCGTTCGGCCCGCAGCGCGCCGGGCAGCCGATGGCCGGGGAGGAGGAACCCGAGGGGGCCAGGAAGGAGGGCTCCGGGGAGTTCGGGGAGGGGGCCGAGTCCGTCCCCGTCACCCGGGTCGACCTGGAGGGCATCGCCGACCGGATCGTCCCGTTCCCGGTCGAGGGCGGCAGCTTCGGCAGCCTGCGGGCGGCCAAGGACGGTGTGCTCTGGACCAGGCAGCCGCTGCTCGGCAACCTCGGCGACAACGCCGCCTCGCTGGAGGACGAGCAGCCGCGCGCGGCGCTGGAGCGCTTCGACTTCGGGAAGCTGCAGACCTCGCAACTGGTCGCCGAGGTGGACGGCTTCGCGGTGAGCGGCGACGGCACCCGGGCCGCCGTGCTCGACCGGGGCGGTCTGCGGATCGTCCCGGCCGGCCACCGGGCCGGTGAGGGCGAGGACCTGAGCGTCGACCTCGACCGGATCAGGGTCACCGTGGACCCGGCCGCCGAGTGGCGCCAGATGTTCGACGAGAACGGCCGGTTGATGCGCGACAACTTCTGGCGCGCGGACATGGGCGGCCACGACTGGGCCGGGACGCTGGAGCGCTACCGGCCGCTGGTGGACCGCTGCGGCTCCCACGACGACCTGGTCGACCTGCTCTGGGAGACCGTGGGCGAACTGGGCACCTCACACGCGTACGTGCTCCCGTACGGGCGGGGCGCGCACGCCGCCCGCAGGCAGGGGCTGCTCGGCGCGGACCTGGTGAAGGACGGCGAGCGGTGGCGGGTGGAGCGGGTCCTGCCCGGCGAGTCCTCGGACCCGCGGGCCCGTTCCCCGCTGGCCGCGCCCGGCGCGGCCGTCCGGCCCGGGGACGCGGTGCTCGCCGTCAACGGCCGCCCGGTCGACCCGGTCACCGGCCCCGCCCCGCTGCTCGCGGGTACGGCCGGGCAGCCGGTCGAGCTGACCGTCGCCGGGAAGGACGGCGTCCAGCGCCACCCGGTGATCGTCCCGCTGGCCGACGAGGAGCCGCTGCGCTACCACGACTGGGTGGCCGACCGCCGGGCCGCCGTCCGGGAGCTCTCCGGCGGCCGGCTCGGCTATCTGCACATCCCCGACATGCAGAGCAACGGCTGGGCCCAGCTCCACCGGGACCTGAAGGTGGAACTGGCCAAGGAGGGCGTGATCGTCGACATCCGGGAGAACCGGGGCGGCCACACCTCCGAGCTGATCATCGAGAAGCTCAACCGCAGGATCGTCGGCTGGGCCCGCGTCCGCGATTTCGACGAGGGCCTCTCCTACCCCCAGGACGCGCCGCGCGGTCCGGTGGTGGCACTGGCCAACGAGCTTTCCGGCTCGGACGGCGACGTCGTCAACGCGGCGATCCAGGCGCTCGGGATCGGCCCGGTGGTCGGTACCCGTACCTGGGGCGGCGTGATCGGCATCGACAGCAAGTACCGCCTGGTGGACGGCACCCTGGTGACCCAGCCCAAGTACTCGCTGTGGCTGGAGAACTACGGCTGGGGCGTGGAGAACCACGGGGTGGACCCGGACGTCGAGGTGCCGATGCCGCCGCACGCCTGGGCCGCCGGTGAGGACCCGCAGCTCGCCGAAGGTGTCCGCATCGCGCTCGCCGCGCTGGCCGCGAAGCCGGCCGGCCAGGCACCGGAGATCCCGGAACTTCAGGGGGATCCGGCAGGGGCGCGGTGGCCGCGCGAGCCGTGACCGCACGGCCGGCCGCGTGGTCCCCCGCGCCCGGGGGAGTCCAACGTGCCCGCGGCGGACGGGAGATCCGCCGCCGCGGACCGGCCGCGCGGCCCCCCGGCGTCCCCGAGGGCCACCCCGCGGTCCGGGGAGGGGCTCCCGGCGGCCTTCCCGTGGAACGGCCCGGCTGGGCTAGGCTGCGGGCGGTAGTGATGAGTGATCAGTGAAGTCCAGCTAGAGGAGAGCGAGATGGCCGGCGAGCCGCAGTCCGACTGCCTGTTCTGCAAGATCGTGGCGGGCGAGATCCCGGCGACCGTGGTCCGGGAGACCGACCGCACCCTCGCGTTCCGGGACATCAGCCCGAAGGCCCCCACCCACGTCCTGGTCATCCCCAAGGTGCACTACCCCAACGCCGCCGAACTGGCCGCCGCCGAGCCCGAGATCGCGGGCGAGCTGCTGGCCGAGGCCGGCGAGGTGGCGGCGGACGAGAAGATCGTCGAGTCCGGCTACCGGATGATCTTCAACACCGGTGCGGGCGCGGGCCAGACCATCTTCCACGCCCACGTCCACGTCCTCGGCGGCCGGCCGATGAACGAGAACATGGTCTGAGACCGTGTCGCAGCGTGAACTCGTCGTCCTCGGCACTGCCAGCCAGGTGCCCACCCGGCACCGCAACCACAACGGCTACCTGCTCCGCTGGGACGGCGAGGGCCTGCTGTTCGACCCCGGTGAGGGCACCCAGCGGCAGATGCTGCAGGCCGGGGTCTCGGCCACCCAGATCACCCGGATCGGGGTGACCCACTTCCACGGCGACCACTGCCTGGGCCTCGCCGGGGTGATCCAGCGGATCAACCTGGACAAGGTCCCGCACCCCGTGGACGCCTACTACCCGGCCAGCGGCCAGGTCTACTTCGAGCGGCTGCGGCACTCCACCGCGTACTACGAGACCGCCGAGCTGCGCCCGCGTCCGATCAGCGCCCCGGGGCCGCTGGAGGCCCCCGGGGCACCGTTCACGCTGGAGGCCCGGCGGCTCTCGCACCCGGTGGACTCCTTCGGCTACCGGCTCACCGAGCCCGACGGCAGCCGGATGCTGCCCGAGCGGCTGGCCGCCCTGGGCCTGCGCGGGCCCGCCGTGGGACGTCTGCAGCGCGAGGGCCGGGCCGAGGCGGACGGCCGGACCGTGACACTGGCCGAGGTCAGCGAGCCGAGGCCGGGCCAGCGCTTCGCCTTCGTGATGGACACCCGCCTGTGCGACGGGGTGTACGAGCTGGCCGAGGGTGCCGACCTGCTGGTGATCGAGGCGACCTTCCTGGAGGCCGACGCCCGCCTCGCCGAGGAGCACGGCCACCTCACCGCCGCCCAGGCCGCCAGGGTCGCCACCGAGGCGGGCGTACGGACCCTGGTGCTGACTCACTTCTCCCAGCGCTACCCGGACCAGGACGGCCACCTCGCCGAGGCGCGCGAGCACTTCGACGGAGAGCTGGTCATCGCCGAGGACCTCGCGCGGGTGCCGGTACCGCCGCGTCGATGACCCTGACGCCGATGATCCGAAAAGCAGTCGCGTCCGGAGGCGATCTGCCCCAGCATCGAATGCGCCGCCCCGGGCGCCGTGCCGCCACGGCGAACATCTGCGCGGCGTACCCTGGTGACCCGGAGAGCCCAAGCGGCCCCACGAGACGACGGATGGGATGAGGCAGGCCACAGCGCCGACCCATGAGTGAAACTTCACAGACCCCCGCCAACGGACGGCAGCGCGTCGACGCGGCGAGCGCCCGGATCGTGATCCCCGAGCGGCACCCGATGGTCACCCTGCTCGGTACTGCCGACTCCCTCCTGCGGGTGATCGAGCAGGGCTTTCCCGCCGCCGACATCCATGTGCGCGGCAACGAGGTGACGGCGACCGGCGACCGCGGTGAGGTCGCCCTGGTCAAGCAGCTGTTCAACGAGATGATGCTGGTGCTGCGCACCGGCCAACCCCTGACGGAGGACGCCGTGGAGCGCTCCATCGCCATGCTCAGGAGCTCCGCGGAGGATCCGGCCCACCCGGCGCCCTCCGAGGTCTTCACGACGAACATCCTGTCCAACCGGGGCCGGACCATCCGCCCCAAGACCCTCAACCAGCAGCGCTACGTCGACGCGATCGACAAGCACACCATCGTCTTCGGCCTCGGCCCCGCCGGTACCGGAAAGACCTACCTGGCCATGGCCAAGGCCGTGCAGGCCCTGCAGGCCAAGGAGGTCAACCGGATCATCCTGACCCGTCCGGCCGTCGAGGCGGGCGAGCGGCTCGGCTTCCTGCCCGGCACGCTCTTCGAGAAGATCGACCCGTACCTGCGTCCGCTCTACGACGCCCTGCACGACATGATGGACCCCGACGCCATCCCGCGCCTGATGGCCGCCGGGACCATCGAGGTCGCGCCGCTCGCCTACATGCGCGGCCGCACCCTCAACGACGCCTTCATCATCCTGGACGAGGCCCAGAACACCTCGCCCGAGCAGATGAAGATGTTCCTCACCCGGCTGGGTTTCAACTCCCGGGTCGTGGTTACCGGCGACACCACCCAGATCGACCTCCCGGGCGGAACCCGCAGCGGCCTCAAGGTCGTCCAGGAGATCCTGGCGGACGTCCCCGACATCCACTTCTCCGTCCTCACCAGCACCGACGTGGTCCGCCACAAGCTGGTCAGCCGGATCGTGGACGCTTACGAGCGCTGGGACGCCGAGCAGGAGGTCGAGGCCGGGCGACCGGCCCGCAAGCCCGTCCAGCGGCGTACCGGCAAGACCGGTACGGCCCGCGCACCCCGACAGTCCCACCGCACCGAAAGCTGAGTACCAAGCCCTCCATGTCGATCGACATCGCCAACGAGTCCGGCTGGGACGTCGATGAGGAGTCCATCCTCGACGTCGCCCGATTCGCCCTCGACAAGATGCGGATCCACCCGCAGGCCGAACTGTCCGTGATCCTGGTGGACGGCGCCGCCATGGAGGAGCTGCACATCCAGTGGATGGACCTGCCGGGTCCCACCGATGTGATGTCCTTCCCGATGGACGAACTGCGCCCCGGCAAGGAGGGCGAGGAGCTGCCGCAGGGTCTGCTCGGCGACATCGTGCTCTGCCCCGAGGTCGCCGAGAAGCAGGGCCTGGCGGCCCCCTCCAAGCACTCCATGGACGAGGAGCTCCAGCTGCTCACCGTCCACGGCGTGCTGCACGTGCTCGGCTACGACCACGAGGAGCCGGACGAGGAGCGCGAGATGTTCGCGCTGCAGAAGCGGATCCTGGACGACTGGCGGTCCGGCCGCGGCCTCTCGGGGATCTCCCCGGCGCCGACCACCCACTGAGGGCCGGCCTTTCGTGAGTGGTGAGAGTACGAGCTTCCTCATCGGCGCGCTGGCGCTGGTCGTCCTCGGCTGGCTGGCCGCCTGCGCCGAGGCCGGGATCTCCCGGATCTCCCGGTTCCGCGCCGAGGAGGCGGTCCGGGCCGGGCGGCGCGGCGCGAGCCGGCTGCTGACCCTGTCGAAGGACCCGATCCGCTACCTCAACCTGGCGACCCTGATCAGGATCGCCTGCGAGATGGCGGCGGCCGTCCTGGTCACCGTCGTCGCGCTGCGCAACCTGCAGCAGACCTGGCAGGCGGTGCTGCTGGCGTTCGGCGTGATGGTGCTGGTCTCCTTCGTGGCGGTCGGCGTCTCCCCGCGCACCATCGGCCGCCAGCACCCGCTGACCACGGCCACCGCCTCGTCCTACGTGCTGGTCCCGCTGGCCAGGATCCTCGGCCCGATTCCCCGGCTGCTGATCCTGCTGGGCAACGCGCTGACCCCCGGGAAGGGGTACAAGGAGGGCCCGTTCGCCTCCGAGGCCGAGCTGCGCGCCCTGGTCGACCTGGCCGAGAAGGACGACCTGATCGAGGACGAGGAGCGCCGGATGGTGCACTCGGTCTTCGAACTGGGCGACACCATCGTCCGCGAGGTGATGGTGCCGCGGACCGACCTGGTGATGATCGAGCGCCACAAGACGGTGCGTCAGGCGCTCACCCTGGCCCTGCGCTCCGGCTTCTCCCGGATACCGGTGGTCGGCGACAACGAGGACGACGTGGTCGGCATCGTCTACCTCAAGGACCTGGTCCGGCGCACCCACATCAACCGGGAGGCGGAGTCCGAGCCGGTCGGCAGCGTGCTGCGCCCGGCGGTCTTCGTACCGGACTCCAAGCCGGCCGGCGACCTGCTGCGCGAGATGCAGCAGATGCGCTCGCACGTGGCGATCGTGATCGACGAGTACGGGGGCACGGCCGGACTGGTCACCATCGAGGACATCCTGGAGGAGATCGTCGGCGAGATCACCGACGAGTACGACCGGGAGATCGCGCCGGTCGAGGACCTCGGCGACGGCAGCTACCGGATCACCGCGCGGCTGCTGGTCGAGGACCTCGGAGAGCTGTTCGGGATCGTGCTGGAGGACGAGGACGTCGAGACGGTCGGCGGGCTGCTGGCCAAGCACCTCGGACGGGTGCCGATTCCCGGATCCTCGTGCGAGGTGCCGATGCCCGAGGAGGCGCCGGGCGGGCTGGTGGCGATCCGGCTCACCGCCGAGAGCGCGGCGGGCCGCCGTAACCGCATCGGAACGGTGGTCGCCGCACCGGTACGGGCGGGGGACACCGTCGCCGACGAGGTCGAGTAGCTGTGTAGCTCGCCCGCTCGCCTCCGGGCGCTCCGACCCGGTGCCGACGGTCGTCGCTCCCGCGCTCCCTCCTGCGTCGGTCGCTTCCTCGCTCCTCGCTTTCGGCACCGGCGCGCCCTTCGGCTCGGGGCGGGGCCGCCCGCTCCTGAGCGGCCCCACGGCCCCGGACTGCACGTTCCCCGCGCCCGCGCAACCTCGCGGCCGCGGCGGACGTACGAGTTGCCGGGGCGGGGGATGGCTCCGACCATGTGAGGCATGACGCACCAACTGCGCGCGGAGTACGGGCCCGAGGGCCGGTCCGGCGGTATCAGGATGTGGCACGTGGTCCGGACCCCCGGTTCCACCGAGGCTCTGTGCGGCCGTGAGCTGGATGCCGATTCCGAGAGCAGGCCGGAGGAGGAGTGGGGGACCGGGCTGCGCTGCTGTCAGCAGTGCGGCTCGCTCTACCTGCACGAGGTCCCGTTCCACCCGGCCGACTGGCAGCCCACGCCCGGCCCGGGCAGGGAACCGGCTCAGGAGTAGCGTGGAGACGGCCCGGTGGAGGTCACCATGAAACTGCAAGACGAACTGCCCGTGGACCACAAGTTGGCGCAGGTCTACCGGATCGGCGCGGGGCTCGGCGGTGTGTTCCTGCTGATCTTCGGCATCCTGGGTCTGCTGGACCACCCGGGCTTCCTGTCCACCCACGGCCCCCGGATCGCCGGGCTGTCGACCAACGGCACGCTGAGCATCCTGTCGCTGATCGTCGGTCTTGTGCTGATCGGCGGCGCGGCGGTCGGCGGGATCTTCGCCGCCAACCTCAACATGATCGTCGGTACGCTCTTCGTGCTGTCGGGCTTCTACGGGCTGACCGTGCTCGGCCGCCCCGAGGCCAACATCCTCAACTTCCGTTTGGCCAACGTCCTGTTCGCCTTCATCTTCGGTCTGGTGGTGCTCACCTTCGGCATGTACGGCAGAGTGAGCAGCCATCTGCCACAGGACAACCCGTACTGGAAGAAGCTCAGGGCACGTGAGCAGGCGCGCGGGGAGCCCCTGCCGACCGGGCCGTCGACCCTGATCAAGCTGCTGAAAGCCGGTCGGGCCAAACCGGTCGGCCACTGAGCACACGACGGTGGCCCGCAGGGACCCCTGCGGGCCACCGTCGCATCCGGTCATGCCCGGCGCCGCAGGCCGAACCAGACGAGCAGGGCTACGCCGGCGACCACGGCCGCGTCCACGCCCAGACCGAGCCGGACACCGCCCAGGGTCCCGGCGGCGAAGCTCTCCCCGGCCGACCGCAGGGCGTCGCTGCGGGCGGCGGCGATCGCACTGAGCACCGGGATGCCGACGGTCATGCCGATCTGCTGGGTGCTGGTCACCAGGCCGGTGGCCAGGCCCTGCTCCTCGTCGGCCAGGCCCGAGGTGGCGGTGATGCTGTACGCGACGATCGCGAACAGGTGGCCGAAGCAGGCGATGGAACCGGCGACCACGACCAGCCAGGTGCCGGCCCCGCCCGTACCCACCGCCAGCAGCGCCGCGGTGAACACGGCCTGCACCAGGAGACCGAGTACCAGGGTGCGGTGGGCACCGAGGCGGCCGGAGACCCTCGGGGCGACCGCGCCGCCGCCCGCCGCCGCCAGGCCCATCACGCCGAAGACCAGGCCGGAGGCGCCCGGGCTGAGGTCGAGCACCTGCTGGAGGTAGAGGGTGGAGAGGAAGATGACCGAGGTCATCATCGCGAAGGTCACCAGACCGCCCGCGTTCCCCCAGGCGACGGTGGGACGGCGCAGCATCCGCAGCGAGACCAGCGGCTCGGCCGTGCGGGACTCCACCGCCACGAACGCGGCCAGCAGGAGCACGCCGACGACCAGCCCGGCGATCACGTCCGTCGAGCCGAAGCCGCGGTCGGCGGCGGTGGAGAGCGCGTAGATCAGCGACAGCAGTCCGCCGGTGATGGTCACCGCGCCGGGCAGGTCCAGCCTGGGCCGCTCGGGCAGCCGGCTCTCGGTGAGCAGTCCGGGGGCGGCGGCCAGGACGCCGAGCGCCATCACCACGTTCAGCGCCATGGTGGAACGCCAGCCGAGTCCCTGGGTCAGTACCCCGCCGAGCAGCATCCCGGCGGTGAAGCCGAGCGAGAGCAGCAGGCCGGAGGCGCCGAGCGCGCGGTCGCGCTCCGGGCCCTCACGGAAGGTGGTGGTCAGCAGGGACATTCCGGACGGGACGATCATCGCCGCCGCCAGGCCCTGCAGTGCCCGGCCGGCCAGGAAGGAGGCCGGGTCCCAGGCCAGGGTGGCCAGCAGCGAGGCGGCGGCGAACAGGGAGAGCCCGGTCAGGAAGAGCCGGCGCCGCCCGTACAGGTCGGCGATCCGGCCGAAGAGGAGCAGGAAGCCGCCGGACGGGAGGGAGAAGGCGGTGACGCCCCACTGGAGGTCGGCCTGGCCGAGTCCCAGGTCGGGGCCGATCGCGGGCAGGGCCACATTGAGGATCGAGAAGTCCAGTGAGACCGCGAACTGGGCCGCGCAGAGCAGGACCAGGATCAGTCTGCTCCGGTGGAGGGACTGCCGGACCGGCGCCGCCTCGGGCGCCACAAGGGTTTCGGTTGCCATGCGCCCATCCTTGGATCGGTCAGCACCGCCTGGAGAGTGGGTACTTATCCTGGTGGCATGACCACCAGCCAGTCAGCGACAGTCGGTCCGGACGTGCAGCGACGGCGCGATCTGCGTGAGTTCCTGATGAGCCGCCGGGCCAGGGTGAGCCCGGCCGAGGCCGGACTGCCGGACGGAGGCGCCCGGCGCCGTACGCCCGGACTGCGCCGGGAGGAGGTGGCGGTGCTCGCCGGGGTCGGCGTCAGCTGGTACCAGTGGCTGGAGCAGGGACGGGACATCACGGTCTCCCCGCAGGTGCTGGACGCCGTCTCCCGGGTGCTGAAGCTGGGGGACACCGAGCGGCGCCACCTCTACGTCCTGGCGGGGCTCAACCCGCCGCTGCCGGCGGTCCGTTCGGCGCCGGTCACGGACGGGCTGCTCAGGCTGATCGACGCCTGGATGCCCTTCCCGGCGCACATCCTGGATCCGTACTGGAACGTCGTCACCTTCAACGAGTCCGCCGGGCTGGTCTTCGGCTACACCGACGAGCACCTGAACTGCCTGGTCAACTGCTTCACCAACCCGCTCTACAACGGGCGCGACGCCACCTGGAAGGTCAACGCCGAACACGTGGTCGCGCAGTTCCGGATGGCCGCCTCGGAGCGGCCAGGGGATCCGGAGTTCCAGGCGGTCGTGGACGAACTGGCCGAGATCAGCCCGGAGTTCGCGGAGATCTGGGCCAGGAACGAGGTCATGGCCGGCGGGATGATGTACAAGCAGCTCCTCCACCCGCTGGTCGGGATGCTCCACTTCGAGTCCACCCAGCTGCGGGTGCCCGAGCGGCCGGACCTGACCATCGTGCTGCACAACCCCGAGCAGGGCACCGACACGGCGGCGAAGCTGGAGCGGCTGGCCAGCCCCGAGGGGCGCCGGGGGATGATGCGTCCGGCCGGATAGCGGACCACCCATGACGGTTCGCCACCGGGGCCGGGGTGTCCCGGCGGCGCTCGGGGCCCCGGCGGGGCGGGTGCGATGGCGGCCGGAAAGGCTGCTCGACCGGCCGGTGGTGCGGACGGCCGGGGGCGGGCGGACGCACGGCGCCTATGCTCGGCGGCATGAGTGAGCTGATCGAGCTGGATCCCGAGGACAAGAAGATCATCACGCTGGCCCGTTCCGTGCGGGCCCGCAACGGCGTGGCGGAGGGGGCCGCCGTACGCGACGAGACCGGTCGGACGTACGTGGCCGGGACGGTCGCACTGGAGTCGCTCAAGCTGAGCGCGCTGCAGACCGCGGTCGCGATGGCGGTGGCCAGCGGGGCGAAGGGCCTGGAGGCCGCGGCCGTGGTCTCCGAGGCCGCCGAGCCGGCCGAGGCCGATCTGGCCGCCGTGCGAGACCTGGGCGGCGCCGGGACGCCGGTCCTGCTGGCGGGGCCGGACGGGGCGCTGAGGACTGCCGCCGAGGCGCGCTGAGGGCCGTCGACGAGGCGAGCCCAGGACTGCGCCGAGGACGTCGGCCGCGCCGGTGTGCGGGCATCCCCCGGAGTGCGGGGGTGCCCGCACTCTCCTTTGCGCGGGGCGCGGGTAGGGTGGCAGCGATCGAGGGGGTGTTCGATGGGGGCGCTGGCGTTCTTCGCCGGGCTGCTGCTCAGTGTGATGGGCATGGGCCGCTGGAAGGAGACCGGTTCGCCGTTCTGGCTGGCCGGCTCGATCGCGATCTTCGTGCTGACCGTTCTGGGCGCGCTCACCGGGGGCCGGAAGTCCCGCTGACACCGCCCGGTACGCCCGATGGCCGGGTGCGGTGTCCGAGCACGCCTGCTCGATCAGGGAGAATGGTGCGCATGAGTGCCCCTTCATCCCCGTACCGCTCCGGGTTCGCGTGCTTCGTCGGCCGTCCGAACGCGGGCAAGTCGACCCTGACCAACGCGCTGGTCGGGACGAAGGTCGCGATTACCTCCGACCGTCCGCAGACCACCCGGCACACCGTGCGCGGCATCGTGCACCGCCCGGACGCCCAGCTCGTCCTGGTCGACACCCCCGGTCTGCACAAGCCCCGCACGCTGCTCGGCGAGCGGCTCAACGACCTGGTGCGCAGCACCTGGGCCGAGGTCGACGTGATCGGCTTCTGCCTGCCCGCGGACCAGAAGCTCGGCCCCGGCGACAGGTTCATCGCCAAGGAGCTCGCCGAGATCAAGAAGACCCCCAAGGTCGCCATCGTCACCAAGACCGACCTGGTCGACTCCAAGCGGCTGGCCGAGCAGCTGATCGCCGTCCACCAGCTCGGCGCCGAGCTGGGCATCGAGTGGGCCGAGATCATCCCGGTCTCCGCGGTCGGCGACAAGCAGGTCGAGCTGGTCGGCGAGCTGATCACCAAGCTGCTCCCCGAGGGCCAGCCGCTCTACCCGGACGGCGACCTCACCGACGAGCCCGAGCAGATCATGGTCGCCGAGCTGATCCGCGAGGCCGCCCTGGAGGGCGTCCGGGACGAGCTGCCGCACTCGCTCGCCGTGGTCGTCGAGGAGATGCTCCCGCGCGAGGGCCGTCCGGCGGACCGCCCCCTGCTGGACATCCACGCCAACGTCTACATCGAGCGCCAGAGCCAGAAGGCCATCGTGATCGGCGCCAAGGGCTCCCGCCTGAAGCACGTCGGCACCACCGCCCGCAAGCACATCGAGGCACTCCTCGGCACCCCGGTCTACCTCGACCTGCACGTCAAGGTCGCCAAGGACTGGCAGCGCGACCCGAAGCAGCTGCGCAAGCTCGGCTTCTGAGACCGCCCGGCCCAACCGGCCACCCGACCCGCTCCAGGGCCACCCGGGGATGCTCCCCGGGTGGCCCTCATGGCCTCCGTCGGTAGATCCGTCGGGTCGGCGCGGTTCCCCTGAGCGGGTCTGTGTCCGGCCACCTGCCCGGCCCGCGCTCACCGCCGCGACGGTGGGGGAGGGCTGGGCGCGCAGCGCTTCAGGGATCAACTGGTCCAGCCGGGACATGACTTCGCCGGCCGGACAGACGAACTAGTGGCCGGTCGGCCGGTCGTCGGGCAGGTGATGGGCACGGGTCAGGCCCTGGAACAGCTCGAAGTCGAAGATCCTGCTCATGCTGGGCAGTTCGAGCGCCCGTGCCTCGCCGGGACCGACGGGGCGCCCCCGGGGTCGGCGAACACCCGTAGCCAGTACGGCGGTTGGCGAAAGAGCGCGCGGGTTGCACAGGGGAGCGGCAGTGCGGGACGGTGGCTTTCGCCGGACGGGGCGGAGACACCGCGGTCGGAGCGGCGGATACGGACATCGCCTGGCGGTGCACTCCGGGGCGGACACGGTGAAGCTCCGTGAGTGGCCGAGGTGATGGCGGATGCGGCCGGTTCGAGCCGGGGTGCGCCCGAGGGGGAGGGATCACCCCGGCGCGGCCGCTGCCGCAGGTATGGCGACGTAGGCTGCTCGTACCGGCCGCCGTGCGGTGGGATCCGCTGCTTCGCAGCCGGCGGGCCGGGCCTCTTGGTTCACTTGGCGGGGCCCGCTTGCGGCGCGCCCTCGCGGAGGACCAGTGAGACCAGTTCGTGCTGGGCGTCGGTCAGTTTGGGGTCCGCGCAGTAGACGGTCCGGCCGTCCACCGTGATCTCGTAGTGGAAGCCGTCCGGTACGCCGCAGGACGGGCTGCGCAGGCCGCCCGCCACGGCTTCCCGGGCGAGGGCGTGCACATGCGGAGAGTCGGGTCGGTCGGCGGTGTCCAACTCCGCGCGCTGGGTTCGGCCTGCCAGGCCGCCGGTCCTGGTCACCTGGATACGCATGGTGGTAAGTCTGCTACGCACCGGTGGGACGCGCCGGACTTTCGCCCAGGCCGACGTCCCGCGGATCGGCGGACCGGGCGGCTCAGGTGGTGCTGATCCCTACCTGGGACCAGGCGGCGGTCACGGCGTCCGCCACCGACCGGTCCTGGTAGCGGGCGGCGGCAGCGGCCACGGTGGCCTTGGCGAAGGCGGCGAAGTCGGCGTCATGGGTGAGTCGCCCGCCGGTGAGGGTGTCGTACCAGATCTGCCCGGCCCGCTCCCAGGCGTGGCCGCCGAGTGCGGTCGCCAGCAGGTAGAAGGCGTGGTTGGGGATGCCGGAGTTGATGTGCACCCCGCCCTGGTCCTCGGGGGTGTCGACGTAGTCGTTCAGGTGGGCGGGCTGTGGGTCCTTGCCGAGCTGCGGGTCGTCGTAGGCGGTGCCGGGGGCCTTCAGTGAGCGCAGTGCGACCCCCTGGATGCCCGGGGCGAGCAGTCCGGAGCCGATCAGCCAGTCGGCCTGGGCGGCGCTCTGCCCCAGGGCGTACTGCTTGACCAGCGAGCCGAACACGTCCGAGACGGACTCGTTGAGCGCGCCGGGCTGGTCCTGGTAGTCGAGCCCGGCGGTGTACTGGGTGACGCCGTGGGTGAGTTCGTGGCCGATCACGTCCACGGCTGCGGTGAAGTCGGTGAAGATGACGTTGTCGCCGTCCCCGAAGACCATCTCGGAGCCGTCCCAGAAGGCGTTGTCGTAGTCCTGCCCGTAGTGGACCGTGGCGTCCAGCGGCAGCCAGTCGCCGTCGATGGAGTTCCTGGAGTACACGGTCTCGTAGAGCGTGAAGGTGGAGCCCAGGCCGTCGTAGGCGCGGTTGACCGAGCCGTCCGCGACCGCCGCCTGGCCTTCCCGGCGGACCGCCCTCCCGGGCGCCTGCTCGGCATGGCCGGCGTCGCCGATGGTGCGGGTGAGGTGGTGGGCCGGGGCCGGGGGAGCGACCGCCTGGAGCCGGGCGGTGCGGTGGGCGAGGTCCAGTGCCAGCGAGCGCTGCGCGGGTTCGTGGCCCTGCTCTGCGAGTCGGTCGAGGACGTACGGCGGGATGATCGTGCAGTAGTGGGCTACTGGAGTCATGTTGCCAAGAGTGAGGCATCGATGACTCGTTGTCACGATCCTGGGTGGCGGGTAGTCCGTCTCAAGGAGTGGAATGGTGGCGGAGTTCACTGCCTCGCGCCGGTGACCTGGGCTACTCTCGGACCCATCATGCGTTTCGGGCTGCTTCTTCTTAGCTGCCGCGGCGAGGGCCTGTAGTCCACGAAGGCCGGCTCCCTTGCCGCGGGGAAGTTGTGTTGCGCCCGATCAACGTCGATGCGGCGCACCAGTCGGCCCGACCGGGTGTTCACTGTCCCCGGCCAGCCCGCAATCGATCAGGGAAGCTGAGACTCTCCTCCATGACCGAGCAGTCCGCCATCGCTCGCGTGTTCAACGACCGCCCCACCCCGATCACCGCCGCCACCGCGCCGCAGAAGCCTTCCGGGATGCCGTTCCACCGCTATGTGCCGTTCGGCACCGTGGACCTGCCGGACCGCACCTGGCCGAGCCAGGTCATCACCAAGGCCCCGCGCTGGCTCTCCACCGACCTGCGGGACGGCAACCAGGCGCTGATCGACCCGATGTCGCCGGCTCGCAAGCGCAAGATGTTCGACCTGCTGGTGCGGATGGGCTACAAGGAGATCGAGGTCGGCTTCCCGTCCTCGGGAGCCACCGACTACGACTTCGTCCGCTCGCTGATCGAGGAGCGGGCGATCCCCGAGGACGTCACCATCTCGGTGCTGACCCAGGCCCGCGAGGACCTGATCGAGCGCACCGTGGAGTCCCTGGTCGGGGCTCCGCGCGCCACCGTCCACCTGTACAACGCGACGTCGCCGCTGTTCCGCCGGGTGGTCTTCAAGGGCAGCCGGGAGGACATCAAGGGCATCGCGGTGGACGGCACCAGGCTGGTGATGGGGTATGCCGAGAAGCTGCTGGGCGAGCAGACCGTCTTCGGTTACGAGTACTCGCCGGAGATCTTCATCGACACCGAACTGGACTTCGCCCTGGAGGTCTGCGAGGCGGTGATGGACGTCTGGCAGCCGGGCGAGGGACGCGAGATCATCCTCAACCTGCCGACCACGGTGGAGCGTTCCACTCCGAACGTCTACGCCGACAAGATCGAGTGGATGTCGCGCAACCTGTCCCGGCGCGAGTTCGTCTGCCTGTCCGCGCACCCGCACAACGACCGCGGCACCGGGGTCGCCTCGGCCGAACTGGCCGTCATGGCCGGTGCCGACCGGGTCGAGGGCTGCCTGTTCGGCCAGGGTGAGCGGACCGGGAACCTGGACCTGGTCAACGTCGGGATGAACCTGTTCTCGCAGGGCGTCGACCCGATGATCGACTTCTCGGACATCGACGAGATCCGCCGCACCTACGAGTACTGCAACCAGATGGCCGTACCGGAGCGCCACCCCTACGCCGGTGACCTGGTCTACACCTCCTTCTCCGGCTCGCACCAGGACGCCATCAAGAAGGGCTTCGACGCCCTGGAGGCCGATGCCAAGGCGGCCGGTGTCCCGGTGGGCGAGTACACCTGGGGCGTCCCGTACCTGCCGATCGACCCGAAGGACGTCGGTCGCTCCTACCAGGAGGTCATCCGGGTCAACAGCCAGTCGGGCAAGGGCGGTATCGCGTACGTCCTGAAGAACGACCACAAGCTGGACCTGCCGCGCCGGATGCAGATCGAGTTCTCGAAGATCATCCAGGCCAAGACCGACGCCGAGGGCGGCGAGGTCACCCCGGCCGACATCTGGGCGGTCTTCCAGGACGAGTACCTGCCCACCCCGGCCAACGCGTGGGGCCGGATCGCGCTGAGCGGTTCGCGCAGCCTGACCACCGAGGACGGCCGCGACGCGCTGTCCGCCGAAGCCGTGGTGGACGGGCGGCCGACCACCCTGGCCGGCACCGGCAACGGCCCGGTCTCCGCCTTCGTCAACGCGCTGGCCGGAATCGGCGTGGACGTACGGGTGCTGGACTACGCCGAGCACGCGCTGAGCGAGGGCGGCGACGCCCAGGCCGCCGCGTACGTCGAGTGCGCGGTGGACGGCAAGGTGCTGTGGGGCGTCGGCATCGACGGCAACACCGTGCTGGCCTCGCTGAAGGCAGTGATCAGCGCCGTCAACCGGGCCCAGCGCGGCTAGTCCGCACAGGGACTCGTACGAAGGCGGCGGAATCCGGGCGGGGTCACCGAAAAAGGTGACCCCGCCTTGCCATGTGTTCCACGCCACATTTTTACCCGTTCGGGGTGCTGACACATCCCGGTAACCATGGCAGCATCTACCCACCGGAACCGAGGTCGGTGGGACGGCACCCGGCGTCCGGTCGCGTGACCTGCCCATCGATGCGCAGGCCGCCTGCCATGTCTGGGGAGTGGCGCCGTGACAGGGTTGTGGGGTGTTCGCCCTCGCTGGCGGACGGACGTTCTCGGTGATTTCTTCTGCCCAGGCTGTGGTGGGGACCGCAACTACCGCCGGCAGCACGGGCGGCGGTGGCTGCGACTGCTCGGCACCCCGCTGCTGCCGGTCGGCCCCGTCGTCGGCAGCGTCCAGTGCACCAGCTGCCACGGCCGCTACGGCGTCGAGACCCTGGAGCAGGTCACCTGCGTCCGGCTCGCCTCGATGCTCCGCGACGCCCAGTACACGGTGGCTCTGGCCGTCCTCGCCGCCGGCGGTACCGGCGGGCGGGCCGCCCGGGAGGCCGCCTGCACCACCATCCGGGAGGCCGGCTTCGAGGACTGCGGCGAGGCCCAGGTCCTGGCCGCGCTGGCCGCGCTCACCGGGGTAGGCGGCGAGGGGGCGCTCGACCTGGAGGTCCAGGGCAGCGGCCTCACCATCGAACTGCACGCCGCACTGGAGCCGTTGGCGCCGCACCTCGCCCAGCAGGGCCGCGAGCGCCTGGTCCTGCAGGGCGCCTCGATCGCGCTGGCGGACGGGCGCTACCTGCCGCAGGAGCGCGCCGCGCTGGCCGCCGTCGGCCGCTGCCTCAAGCTCGGCGAGGACCGGGTCGGCGAACTGCTGCGGGCCGCGGCGGGCGCGCCGCACTAGGTTCCGTCCGGGCCTCTTCCGGGCGTCCTCCGGGTGCCCGTCGGCCGCCCGCACGGCAGGGGCCGTGCCTCCGCGGGAGCCGTGGAGTGCGCGAGAATGGTCGGATGGCCACACTGTTCGACTCCCGCGCCGGGGCGCGCCGATGAGTCTGTTCCGCGACGACGGCGTGGTCCTGCGCACCCAGAAGCTGGGCGAGGCGGACCGCATCATCACCCTGCTCACCCGCCAGCACGGCAAGGTGCGCGCGGTGGCCCGGGGCGTCCGCAAGACCAAGTCCAAGTTCGGTGCCCGGCTCGAGCCCTTCTCCCACGTCGACGTGCAGTTCTTCAGCCGGGGCGCCGACCTGGTCGGCCGTGGGCTGCCACTCTGCACCCAGGTGGAGACCATCGCCCCCTACGGCGGCTCGATCGTCACCGACTACAGCCGCTACACCGCGGGCACGGCCATGCTGGAGACGGCGGAACGATTCGCCGAGAACGAGGGCGAACCCGCCGTCCAGCAGTACCTGTTGCTGGTCGGCGGGCTGCGCACGCTGGCCGCCGGACTGCACGAGTCCCATCTGGTGCTGGACGCCTTCCTGCTGAGGTCGCTCGCGGTCAACGGATACGGCGCGAGTTTCACGGACTGCGCCAAGTGCGGGCTGCCCGGCCCCAATCGTTTCTTCTCGCTCCAGGCGGGCGGAGTGCTCTGCGCTGACTGCCGGGTGCCTGGAAGTGCCGTACCCTCCCCTGAGACACTGGTACTGCTCGGCGCGCTGCTGTCAGGGGACTGGCAGACTGCGGACAACTGCGAGCCTCGGTACTGGCGGGAGGGCAGCGGGCTGGTGGCCGCCTATCTGCAGTGGCACCTGGAGCGGGGTATCCGCTCGATGAGATACGTGGAGAAGTGAGCAGCATGGCAGCGCGACGGCTCTTCGGCGGTAAGCAGCGCGAGTACGTGACCCCGCCCCCGCACCCGAGTGGCGCGAAGCCACCGAAGATCCCCGGTGAGCTCGTTCCCGATCACGTCGCGATCGTGATGGACGGCAACGGCCGCTGGGCCAAGGAGCGTGGGCTGCCGCGCACCGAGGGCCACAAGGTCGGCGAGGCGGTCGTCCTCGACGTGCTCAAGGGCGCGATCGAGCTCGGTGTGAAGAACGTGTCCCTGTACGCCTTCTCCACCGAGAACTGGAAGCGTTCCCCGGAAGAGGTGAAGTTCCTGATGAACTTCAACCGGGACGTCATCCGCCGCCGCCGCGACGAACTCGACTCCATGGGCGTCCGGATCCGCTGGGCCGGCCGGATGCCCCGGCTCTGGAAGAGCGTCGTCCAGGAGCTCCAGGTCGCCCAGGAGCAGACCAAGCACAACGACGCCGTGACCCTCTATATGTGCGTCAACTACGGTGGCCGGGCCGAGATCGCGGACGCCGCCGCGGCCATGGGGCGGGATGTCGCGGCCGGCAAGCTGGACCCGGCGAAGATCACCGAGAAGACCGTCGCCAAGTACCTCTACCACCCCGACATGCCGGACGTGGACCTGCTGCTGCGCCCCAGCGGTGAGCAGCGCACCTCCAACTTCCTGCTCTGGCAGAGTGCTTACGCCGAGTTCGTGTTCCAGGACGTGCTCTGGCCGGACTTCGACCGGCGTGATCTGTGGCGCGCCTGCGAGCAGTTCGCGATGCGCGACCGACGCTTCGGCGGCGCCATCCCGAACGAGGTGGCCGGCGAGGTGCCGGAGCAGCGCTGACGCTACGGCGAAGGGGCCCGGGAGCGGTTGCTCCCGGGCCCCTTCGCGTATGCCTTCGTACAGTTGGCCGGTTCGTGCAGCCGGCCGGCTCGTACGGCAGTCGGCTCGTACGGCGGTCAGCTCCTCTTGGCGGCGCAGTCCCCGCAGAGTCCGAAGATCTCCAGCGTGTGGGCGATGTCGGTGTAACCGTGCTCGGCGGCCACGGTGTTGGCCCAGCGCTCGACCGCGGGGCCCTCGACCTCCACGGTGGCGCCGCAGTCGCGGCAGACCAGGTGGTGGTGGTGCCCGCTGCTGCACCGGCGGTAGACCGCCTCGCCGTCCGCGGTGCGCAGCACGTCCACCTCACCGGCGTCGGCCAGCGACTGCAGGGTGCGGTACACCGTGGTCAGCCCGACCGAGTCGCCCCGGTGCTTGAGGATGTCGTGCAGCTCCTGAGCACTGCGGAAGTCCTCGATCTCGTCCAGGGCCGCCGAGACGGCGGCTCGTTGCCGAGTGGATCGGGCGCGCGGCGACGGGCCTGCGGTGGTCACCGTGGGTCCTCCTGGGGGTGGGGTCGTCTCGCACCTCATTGTGCCAGCCCCGTACTGGCGATCGGGTCGCTCTGCTGCCCTCCGTTCTCAGTCGTGGTGTGGAGGTCGGTGTCCTGGCGGGGGGAGGCCCCCTGGGTGGGGATCGCGGCCTTGCAGACCTCGGGCCCCTGGTTGGTGGCGGCGGCCCGGTGGCGGCGGCGGGCCAGCGGTGCGGCGATCGCGCTGAACACGGCGAAGATCGCGATGGCCAGCAGCACGATGGCCGGGCCCGAGGGCACGTCGGCCTGGTACGAGCCGGCCACGCCCGCCACCGCGACGGTGATGCCGAGGGCGATGGAGGCCGCCTGGGTCGCGGCGAAGGAGCGGGTGAGCTGCTGGGTCGCGGCCACCGGGACCACCATCAGCGCGCTGACCAGCAGCAGCCCGACCACTCGCATGGCCACGGTCACGGTGACGGCGGCGGTCACGGCCAGCAGCAGGTTGAGGACGCGCACCGGAATGCCGGTGACCCGTGCGAACTCCTCGTCCTGGCAGACCGCGAAGAGCTGGCGGCGCAGTCCGATGGTGATGGCGATCACCACGGCGCCGAGCGCCGCGATGGTGGTCAGGTCCGAGGGGGAGACGGTGAGGATGGAGCCCCAGAGGTAGCTCTCCAGGCTGCCGCTGCCGGCCTGGGCGCTCATGCTGACCAGCAGCTTTCCGCAGGCCATACCGCCGTAGAAGAGCATCGCGAGGGCGATGTCGCCGCGCTGCCTGCCGCGCGAGCGGACCAGTTCCATCACGATCGCGCCGAGTACGCAGACCAGAACGGCCATCCAGATCGGGCTGGTCTGGAACAGGAAACCGAGGCCGACACCGGTCAGTGCCACGTGCCCGATGCCGTCGCCCATCAGGGCCTGCCGACGCTGCACCAGGTAGACGCCGACGGCGGGAGCGGTGATGCCCACCAGGACGGCGGCGATCAGTGCTCGCTGCATGAAGTCGTAGTTGAGCATGTCGATCATGCGAGTAGCCCCGGGGTGTTGTTCGAGTGGTCGTCGTCCGCGTGCGGATGCACGTGGTCATGGCCGGGCAGGGCGTGCTGTCCGACCTCCTTCGGGGGCGGGCCGTCGTGCGAGACGCAGCCGTCGCGGAGCACCACGGCCCGGTCGATCAGTGGCTCCAGCGGGCCGAGTTCGTGCAGCACGAGCAGGACGGCGGCACCGCGCTCGACCTCCCGGCGCAGGGTGTCGGCGAGGATCTGCTGGCTGGCCATGTCCACCCCGGCCATCGGCTCGTCCATGATCAACAGGTCCGGCGTGCCGACCAGCGCCCGGGCGATCAGCACCCGCTGGTGCTGGCCGCCGGAGAGGTTGGCCACTCCGTCCTCGGCGCGGTCCAGCATGCCGACGGCGTCCAGTGCCCGGTCCACGGCCTCCCGGTCCTTGCGGCGGAACGGCAGCAGCCGGTGCTGCGGCAGCCGGCCGGTGGAGACCACCTCGCGGACGGTCGCCGGCACCCCGCCCGCCGCGGTGGTGCGCTGGGGCACGTACCCGATCCGGTGCCAGTCCCTGAACCTGGCGTACGGCGTGCCGAAGAGCTCAAGCGCACCGTGCTCCAGTGGGACCGAGCCGATCACGGCCTTGACGGTGGTCGACTTGCCGGAGCCGTTGGCACCGAGCAGTGCGACCACCTCGCCGGGCCGCACCGCGAGGTCGATGCCGCGCAGGACGGGACGGCCTTCGAGCGAGGCGACGGCGGCGCGCAGCGAGACGGCCGCAGGCGCGGCGCCCGCGGGGAGCGGGTGCCGCGCCTGGGCGGAGTCCGTCGGCGCCGTGTCGGGTATGACAGAGCTCATGGGGATGTCCTCTTGGTCCTCGTGGTGTTGCTCGACTCGCGCCGGCTGAACCGGGCCTGTCCCATCCGGTGGGTGTGCGGCCTGTGGCCGGCCGGCTCCCGGTGCGTCAGCTTGCGGCTTGTCAGTACGTAGCTTGTCAGTCTGTGGCCTGTGAGTTCATGACTCCTCAGCTCGGGAGGGTCAGCCCGTGGTGCCGAGTGCGGCCCGAAGGTTGGCCAGGTTCTGGCGCATGATCGAGAAGTAGTCGTTGCCGGACGGGTCCTTCACGCCCTCGAGCGGGTCGAGTACGGCGGTCTTCAGGTTGAGGTCCTTGGCGACGGTCTTGGCCAGGTCCGGGCTGACCAGCGCCTCGAAGAAGATCGTGGTGACGCCGTTGTCCTTGGCCGCCTTCTGGATCGCGGCGAGGCGGGCGGGGGTCGGCTCGGCCTCCGGGTCCACGCCGTTGATGGCGATCTGGTTCAGGCCGTAGTGATCGGCGAGGTAGCCGAAGGCGGCGTGGCTGGTGACGAAGGTCTTGGTCTTGGTGTCCTTCAGTCCGGCCTGGAACTCCTTGTCGAGGGCGGACAGCTTGGTGACCAGCTCGTCGGTGTTCTTCTGGTAGTCGGTGGCGTGGCCCGGGTCGGCCTTGGCCAGCTCGGCGCCGACACTCTTGGCCACCGCGGCGTACCGGGTCGGGTCGAGCCAGATGTGCGGGTCGCCCGCCGCGTCGCTGTGGTCGTGGTCGCCCTGGGCCTCGGTGCCCTCGTCCAGGTGGTGGTCGACCAGCGGAGAGGCGGCGGTGGCGTCCACCACGTGCTTGGCGGAGCCCTGCTCGACGGCCTTGTCGACGGAGGGCTGGAGGCCCTTGAGGTAGACCACCAGGTCCGCGCTCTGGATGGCGGCGACCTGCTTGGCCTTGAGTTCGAGATCGTGCGGCTCGACTCCGGGAGCGGTGAGGTCGGTGACCTTCACATGGCTGCCGCCGATCTGCTCGGCGAGGAACTCCATCGGATAGAACGACGCCACCACGTTCAGCTTGCCGTCGCTGCCCTCGCCCTGGGCGCTGCTTGAACCGCCGCAGGCGGTCAGAACGAGGGCGCCGACAGCGGCGGTGGCGGTCAGGGCTATCGAGGTGGTGGAGCGGCGTCGCAGCATCATGACAACCATTGTCATCTTATGTGGAAATGATTGTCAACTCACCTGATTGGCGTATGGGCTGCAGGTCGTATGGGCTGCGGGCTGTGTGGGCTGCGGGCTGTGTGGGCCGCGAGCTGTGGGGCCGCGGGTTGGGCGAGGGTGGGTTGCACGAGGGCATGGGGCGAGGGCGGGTTGGGTGAGACGTCTGCCGTGGGGCGTTTATGGTGCGGCGAGAGCGCATTGGCTCACCTTGGGGCCGTTGGCGCAATCCGAAGAGACCGTTGTGGGCAGCCGCGTCGACGGGGTGAGTGGCCCGCGTCGGGGCGGCGGTGCGGGGCTTAACGGAGTCGACCCGGAATACGATTTGAACCGTCTACCCACGAGCCCGGTAACCTGAGGTATTCGGGTGCGCGCAACCAGCCGCGCCTTGACCGTGCCGTCGAAACTGACGACGTACTGAAGAGAGCACTGTGGCCGCCGACAAGATCGACACTATTGTCAGCCTGAGCAAGCGCCGTGGCTTCGTCTACCCCTGCAGCGAGATCTACGGCGGTACCCGGGCCGCCTGGGACTACGGTCCACTGGGCGTCGAGTTCAAGGAGAACATCAAGCGCCAGTGGTGGCGTGCGATGGTCACCGCTCGTGAGGATGTCGTCGGGCTCGACTCGTCGGTGATCCTGGCCCGCGAGGTCTGGGAGGCCTCCGGCCACGTCGCCACCTTCCATGACCCGCTGACCGAGTGCCTCTCCTGCCACAAGCGGTTCCGCGCGGACCACCTGGAGGAGGCGTACGAGGACAAGCACGGCAAGGCGCCGGCCAACGGCTTCGCCGACATCAACTGCCCGAACTGCGGCAACAAGGGCGCCTTCACGGAGCCCAAGGAGTTCTCGGGCATGCTGAAGACGCACCTCGGCGTCACCGAGGACGCGAGCGGCCTGGCCTACCTGCGTCCGGAGACCGCGCAGGGCATCTTCACCAACTTCAAGGCGGTGCAGACCACTTCGCGCAAGAAGCCGCCGTTCGGTATCGCCCAGGTCGGCAAGAGCTTCCGCAACGAGATCACCCCCGGCAACTTCATCTTCCGCACCCGCGAGTTCGAGCAGATGGAGATGGAGTTCTTCGTCAAGCCGGGCGAGGACGAGAAGTGGCACGAGTACTGGCTTGAGCAGCGCTGGAACTGGTACGTGGACCTGGGTCTGCGCACCGAGAACATGCGCCTCTTCGAGCACCCGAAGGAGAAGCTCTCCCACTACGCCAAGCGCACGGTGGACATCGAGTACCGCTTCAACTTCGGCGGCAGCGAGTTCTCCGAGCTGGAGGGCGTCGCCAACCGCACCGACTACGACCTCTCGGTGCACAGCGAGCACTCCGGTCAGGACCTGAAGTACTTCGACCAGGAGTCCGGCGAGCGCTACTTCCCGTACGTCATCGAGCCCGCAGCCGGTCTGAACCGCGCCATGCTGGCGTTCCTGCTGGACGCCTACTTCGAGGACGAGGCGCCCAACGCCAAGGGCAAGATGGAGAAGCGCGTCGGTATGCGGCTCGACCCGCGTCTGGCCCCGGTCAAGGTCGCCGTTCTGCCGCTGTCGCGCAACGCCGAACTCTCGCCGAAGGCGCGCGGCCTGGCCGCCGACCTGCGGACGGCCTGGAACGTCGAGTTCGACGACGCCGGTGCCATCGGCAAGCGCTACCGCCGCCAGGACGAGATCGGCACGCCGTTCTGCGTCACTGTCGACTTCGACACCCTTGAGGACAACGCGGTCACCATCCGTGAGCGCGACACCATGGCGCAGGAGCGCGTCTCCCTCGACCAGGTGAAGTCCTACCTGGCGGCCCGTCTGATCGGCTGCTGATCAAGCTCCATCGCCGATTGCTCAACCCCCGGCCCTCGCGCGGTTCGCTCCGCGCGGGGGCCGACGGTTGAGGGCAGGGTTCTGGGCGACCATTGCTCAGCGGCTCGGGCGTTGGCCGGGCATAGGGGTGGGTGAGCGTCAGACGGTTGGGGCGGCCAGGCGGGTGCGGGCCTCCATGAGGGCGAAGCCGAGCAGGTTGAGGCCGCGCCACTCGGCGGGCTTGGCCGCCCGTTCGTTGCTGGCGGCGAGGCCGATGCCCCAGAGCCGGTCCAGTGGGCTTGCCTCCACCAGAACTCGCTGGGCGGTGCCGAGCAGGTACTCCCGAAGGGCTTCGTCCTGGCCGAACTTGGCCACATTGCCCTGAATCACCAGCTCGAACCGCTCGGCCGCCCACCGCTTCTCGTCGAAGCCCCGGACTAGCCGCCCGAGCTTCTTCGCCTCGGCGGGTGTGCGGGCGGCGAGGATTTTCGGCAGCACCTGATCATCTCCGAAGAGACGAGCCTTGCTCGCCATCATCCAGTGCTCGGCCGTCGCGTATGTCACCCCGTCCACGGTGAACCTGGCCGGCCACCACTGACTGAGCGAGCCCGGCCCCACCCGGCCGTCCCGCTCGGGCTGGTGGCCCCAGAAGAACAGGTACCTGGGACGGGCGCCCGCTGCCACGAGTGCGGTGAGTTCCTCGTGGGAACGGACGTCGGTCGGGGACTTTGGCTGGCGCGTCGTCATATCGTCATCCTGACACGAAGGGTTGGCGAGCGGCTCCTGATTTTCTCGCCCGCCTTGCTGCCCGCCTTCGCCGTGCACCTTCGTTGTGCACCTTCATCTGCGGCTTTACGGGAGTGCCCCCGTCGGACCGGTCGGCGTGGACCACCCCTGCCCTGCCCGGCCCCGTCTCGGGGTGCGTGCTCCGGGCGGTCGGTCTCGGCGTGTTCGTTCTGACGCGTCTGTTCCGGCGCGTCCGCCATGGACTGCTTCGGCTTGTTCGTTCGGGGCCGCCGACTTCGGATCGCCCTGGCTTGTGGCTCCGGCCGCTGCTGTTCCGGGCTGCCGCTTCGGACTGCCTTGGTCCGTTCGTTCCTGCCCGCATGTTCCGGCCCACGTGTTCCGGGTCCGGTTGCTACGGGTCCGGCTGCTCCGGGGCGCCCGCGTTGCCCGCCCCGGCTACCTGCGCCGCCCTGTACCAAGCTCGCCGTGCCGGTCTGCCTGGACCAGCATGCCCGCGCTCATCCGGGCCGACTCGCTCAGACGACCGTGCGGGGCAGTCGGGCGCTCAGCAGGGCGATGACCACCGAGCCGGTCAGTTGCAGGGTCAGGACCAGCGCCAGCGCGTGGGCGATGCCGAGCGTGGGGGAGAGGGCGAGGAAGAGCGTCCCGAGGGTGGCCACCCCGAGCGCGAGGCTGGACTGCTGCGTTGTGGCCAGCACCCCGCTGCCGACTCCGGCACGCTCGGCCGGAACCTTGGACAGGACCACCCGGAACAGCGGCGTCCCGATCAGGCCCTGGCCGATGCCGGCCAGTGCCACGCCCGGCAGCATCCGCCACGGTGAGAAGTGTGCCCAGTCCAGCAGCACCGTGGCGACCAGGATGGCCAGTCCCGAGCCCTGGACTACCGCGCCGACCGTGATCACCCGGCTGCCAAAGCGGCTGATCAGGCGCGGCCCGCTCAGCGAGGCGGAGAAGTAGCCGACCGCCATCGGAACCAGTGCCCACCCTGCGGCGACGGGACCGAGCCGAAGCCCCTGCTGCAGCATGACGGCCACTACGAACATGAAGCCGCCGAAGCCCGTGAAGTACGGCACCGCGACCCCGAGACCCCGGCGCATCTCCGGTATCCGCAGCAGAGAGAGCGGCACCAGCGGTACCTGGCCCGCCTGCTCCGCCCGCCGCTCCACGTAGAGGAACCCGGCGGCGAGGAAGGGGAAGGCGCCGAGCAGTACCCAGGACCAGAGCGGCCAGCCGGCTGCCCGACCCTCCATCAGCGGGAGGAAGAGCGCGAGCAGTGCCGCCGTCAGCAGAGCGGTGCCGGGCAGGTCGATCCCGGCTGCGTGCGGCGAGCGGCTCTCCGGTACGAATGGGAACGCGAGGATGGCGGTGAGCAGGGCGAACGGGACGTTCAGCAGGAACACGGCCCGCCAGCCGGTGCCGAAGAGGTCGGCGGAGACCAGCATCCCGCCGAGAACCTGTCCGATCACCACGGAGACGCCACCGACCGCGCCGTAGATGCTCAGCGCCCGGGCACGCTGGTGGCCGCTGCTGGCGGCGGTGATGGTGGCGAGCACCTGCGGCAGGAGCAGTGCGGCCGAGGCGCCTTGGGCGGCCCGGGCGGCGACCAGCGCCCAGGCAGTGGGGGCGAGCCCGCAGAGTAGGGAGGTGACGGCGAAGGCTCCTGCGCCGATGATGAAGAGCCGACGGCGGCCGAAGGAGTCACCAAGCCGTCCACCGAGTACCAGAAGCACTGCGAAGGCGATGCCGTACCCGGCGGCCACGAGTTCCAGGACGGCCGGTCCGGCGGCCAGGTCGTGGTCGATGGTGGGAAGTGCGACGTTGACGATGAAGAAGTCGAGCATCGGCAGGAAGGCGCCGAGTAGGACAGTTACAAGACCGGCCGTCCCGAGGACAGGAGCGGCAAAGTGGGCCCCGGGGCGTGCCTGTGAGATCGCGGATGGGGCCTGTGGGATAGCTAGTTGCTGGGTCACGGGCACTACGATCCGCCTCTTCCCACCCTGGTACCAGAGAGCGTTTATCCAGGTATAAGAAGTACCTGGCAACAGGGTCTGATTTGGCGCATCCTTGGCCTTATGACGACCATCACCGCGCCGACCGACAGCCGTCGAACCGAACTGGCGACCTTCCTGCGCAGCCGGAGGGAGCGAATCTCGCCGGAGCAGGTCGGTCTGCCACCGACCGGGCGCCGTCGGACCCCGGGGCTGCGCCGTGAAGAGGTCGCACAGCTCGCCGCGGTGGGAGTCACCTGGTACACATGGCTCGAGCAGGGGAGGGACATCCAGGTCTCGGCCCAGGTGCTGGACTCGGTGGCCCGGACCTTGCAGCTTGACCAGAGCGAGCGGGCCCATCTCTTCGTCCTGGCCGGTTCGGAGGATCCGAGCCCCGTCCAGGACTGCCCGACCATCACTCCCTCCGTACGGGCGGTTATGGAGCAGCTCGAACCGCTTCCGGCGGTGGTGCTGAACAGCCGGTACGACATCCTGGCCCACAACCACGCCTACACCTGGATCGCGGGCGACCTCGACGCGCTGCCGTTCGAGGAACGGAACGTGCTGTGGCAGGCGTTCTCCGATTCCCGATTCGCCTCGGTGCTGGTGGATCTCGCGGGAGCCCGGGAGTCGGTGACGGCCCGCTTCCGGGCGGCGATGGCCGAGCACTCCTCGGAACCGGTCTGGAAGAACCTCCTTCAGCGCCTGCGCCGGACGTTCCCCGAGTTCGAGAAGGTCTGGGAGCGGCACGAGGTGGACGGTCCGAGCAATGGGCTCAAGCGCTTCCTGCTTCCTGAGGTCGGTCTGGTCCGCTTCGAGTACACCAACCTGTGGCTCGGGCCTCGGTTGGGTACCCGCCTGGTCACCTACACCCCACAGGATGAGGAGACGCGAAGCCGTCTGGAGCAACTTGCGGGCATGCGCTGAGCCGCACCCCAGCCGGAGGGATGGAGACCGGCTGAGAGGCGCTCCACCCGTAGTGCCAACAGCAGTTGACATTCCGAGAACCGCCTTCCAAGGTGTGGGAGTTCGGCCCGGCCTGGTACCGGGAACCACACCGCCCAGGGCCAGCGCGGCACAGAGCCATGCCAGGGGCAGCTCGGCACAGAGCGCCATCGCCATGGCGTCGACGAGGTGGCAGCCGTATACCGCTGTATGGAGGTCGTACCAGGCATCGCCCGACAGCAGGACCGCGGCGACTGCTGCCGTCGGCCGACTGCCGGGGCTACCCCGTCGCAGCAGGGCACCGGTGGCGATAAGGGCGGCTGCCTCCAGACAGTCGAGCGCGGGCCAGCCCGCGTCGACTCCGGGGGCGGCGGCCAGCAGCGCTGCCCACGGCAGCAGCACCACTCCGCAGGTGATCAGCATCCGGTGCAGGCTCATGAGGCTCGCCCGGCTCGTACGCTGTCCGCCAGCGTGTCGTCGTGTGGGACTCGTACCCGCACCGAAGTGCAGGGGCCTCCCTCCACCCAGGCCAGCCAGAAGGTATCGGAGAGCGGGACCACGCGAGCTGGACGGCTGCTCCGCCCCCGCAGACCACCGCTGGTGAAGGTGACTTCGGGCAGTGAGCCGTCGATCGGAAGCCGCCCCCATGCGAAGCCGGTCGGACCGTCGGCACCGACGCGATGTCGGGCCCCGCGCAGGAGTTGATGGCCGCCGAGCGCGGAAACCACCATCACATCCAGTAACTCATCGGCCTCGTATATCTCCAGGGAGGCCCGCTTCCGCCAGCCGGCGCCCGGCCTGACCGACCACAGGCCGACGTGAGTGATGCCGTCCCGGTCATCGGCGAGACCCTCGCCCCAGGTGTCCATCGCCACGCACCCGTTGTGCCCAGTGGTCGACTCGACCGGATCTGAGGCCTTCATCAAGCGGTTCGTTCTCGTCATGTCGTCAAGATTCGCGATCGACAAGAACTCTGTCGGTAGCGCACACATCCGTCTTGGGGGTGTACCTAGCTACAGCATTGATTCGGATGCCTACTTCATGGATCGGCCTGATCTGGTGCCCCTAGGCTGTGCGGCATGTCGAACTCCGCCCTCCGCCGTGTTCACGCCTGGGGCGCCGAGCACGCCCCGTGGTCGGCGGCCACCCGGCGGGATGCGGTGTTCATCGCAGCCGGAGTCCCGCTGGGCCTTCCCCCTGTTCTCGCCCTGTGCGTAAGCAAGTTCGGCGAACTGCTCCCCGTCGTTGTGCTCTGCCTCGATCTGCTGACCGTCACTCAGCGAGGCCGCTTCCGCGAGCTGCGCGGTCTGGTGATCCCCAGCAGGGTGGGTCCGGACGCCACCTGGCTGGCGCGCCTGCGCTCCGGCTTCACCTGGCGGCAGGCCGGGTATCACCTGCTGGCCGCACCGGTTATCGCGATCGGTTCCCTGCTGGTGCTGGCCACCGGAGGAGTGGGGCTGGTGCTGGCCACGATCTATGGTTGGGCCAATCTCCTGTCCAGGGACAGCTCTCTCCGCTTCTCCACCGGCTGGACGGTGACCGGGGCCGGGCTCACCTCCGTCGGTCTGGCTCTGCTGCTCGTGGTTCCCTGGGCGGTGGCCTGGCTGGCCAGGATCGACGAGCGAGCGGCCCGTGCTCTGCTCGGGCCGAATCGGGCGGAGGTCCTGGAGCGTCGAGTTGAGGATCTCGCCGAGAGCAGAGCCGGCGTGGTAGACGCGGCGGATGCCGAACGCCGCCGGATAGAGCGGGACTTGCACGACGGTGCCCAACAGCGCCTGGTCTCATTGGCGATGAATCTGGGCCTGGCCCGACGCACGCTCAAGGACACACCATCCGAAGCGATGCAGGTCATCATCGAGGCACACGAGGAGGCCCAGGCTGCCATCGCGGAGCTGCGTGACCTCGTCCGAGGGCTCCATCCCGTGGTCCTGGAGGATCGGGGTCTGGACGCGGCACTCTCCGGCGTCGCCGCCAGGGCCCCGGTTCCGGTCCGTCTAACGGTGGACCTCCCCGACCGGCTCGAACCGACGGTCGAGGCGGTGGCCTATTTCACCGTCTCGGAGGCCTTGGCCAACGTTGCCAAGCACGCCCGAGCCTCCCGCGTCGATCTGTCGGTGCGACAGGACTCCGGCCGGGTCCGAATCATCATCACCGATGACGGAGTCGGCGGCGCCGACCCGAGCAGAGGTACCGGGCTCATCGGGCTGCGCAAGCGCGCGGCCTCGGTGGACGGCACCTTGGCCATCACCAGCCCCGTCGGGGGTCCGACCACCATCACCGTGGAGTTGCCGTGCGAGCTGTGATCGCTGAGGACTCGGTCCTGCTTCGAGTGGGCCTGGTCAAGGTCCTGGAAACAGTCGGATTCGAGGTCGCCGCCGCAGTCGGTGACGCCGAGGCCCTGCTCATAGCCGTGGAGGAGCACAAGCCGAAAGTCGTCGTCGCAGATGTCCGGATGCCGCCGGGCTTCACCGACGAGGGAGTCCGGGCCGCGCTGATGATCCGTCGGCAGTGGCCGGAGACCGCAGTGCTCCTGCTCTCCCAGTACGTGGAGGAGCGGTACGCCGCGGACCTGCTCACCGGGAACACCAGCGGGGTCGGCTACCTCCTCAAGGAGCGGGTCGCCAATGTGGACGACTTCGTGGAGGCACTGCAGCGAGTGGCGGAGGGTGGTACCGCGCTGGATCCGGAGGTGGTGGCCCAGTTGCTGCTCCGGCGTCACCGCGATCCGCTGGAGCGCCTGACCTCCAGGGAGCGGGATGTTCTGGCACTGATGGCCGAGGGCCGTTCCAACACGGCCATCGCGGAGTCCCTGGTGGTCAGCGACAGCGCCGTCGCCAAGCACATCAACAGCATCTTCATGAAGCTGGACCTGCCGCCGGCCGAAGTGTCACACCGAAGGGTGCTGGCCGTGCTCCGCTTTCTGGAAGTGGGGTAGCCATGGACCGCCAGGACCCGGCCGAGGGGGCAACCGCTTGGGGGCGAACAGTCAGCGGCGGAGTGTGGCGGCGGATCGGTGTGATCGTGTTGGTGATCACGCTGTTGGGCGGCGGAGTGACGGCCTGGTCCGAGTTGAACCACCAGCGCCGGACAGCTCACCGCACCTTCTGGCAGTCGAGCAATCCCATCAGGACGGTCGAGGTGAGTTCAGGAAGCGCACAGGTCCTGGTCGAGGCAGGCGCACCCGACCGGGTCACGGTCAAGGAGGACCTGGGCTGGGTGGTGAGCCGTCCGTCCGTCAGCACCCAGGTGGTCGGGAGCACCCTACGAGTCGCCGTTTCGTGCGGAGGCCCCATACCGGTGATCGGCTGCAGTGTCGCGCTCGACATCCAGGTCCCGACCGAGACCGAAGTACACACCCAGAACAGCTCTGGAGGGACGCTCATATGTGGCGTCTCCGGCGAGATAAGAGCGAGAACGACCTCCGGCCGGCTACAGCTGGAGGGCGTGAGCGGCCCGGTGTGGGCCAAATCGACCTCGGGGAACATCACGGCCAGGGAACTCGGAGCCCCGGTGGTCGACGCGGCGTCCAGCTCCGGGCAGGTGGACCTGGGCTTCGCCCTGCCTCCGGGATCGGTGACGGCCACCACCGTATCCGGTGCGGTCGTCGTCGCTGTCCCGGGAAAGAACACCCGCTATCGAGTGGGCGGGCACACACTCTCCCATTCTTGGAGCGTCGACCCTGACATGGAGGACAGCAGCTCAGACCGCAGGATCGACATCACCACGATGTCCGGCCCGGTGACGGTGACCTCGGTCGACTCCGGCTCCGCGTTGGCGCCGTCCAGCGCCTCGGCCACCGAGCCGGCACCTGGAGCCCCGGAGCCGGGCGGGTCGGCACCAGGTAAGTCAGCTCCCGGTGCCCCAACGCCTGGAAAGTCGGCGGCACCCGCCGCCTCGTCCCAGGCTCAGCCATAGGCATCGGCCGGCTTTGGCCTCGGCCCGGTCCGGCCGGGTCTGCTCACAGGCATCAGCCCGGTTTGGCTTGGTCACAGGCATCGAGCCGACTCTGGGTATCGATCCAGCCCTGGACACCTGAACCGGTCCCCTGCATGAACCGACCCCTTGCAGGAACCGACCTCGGGCATGAACCGACCTCGGGCCAGCCACGGCCGACCGCAGAGCCGAATGGGGGATCACCTGGGGGACAATGGAGAGTCTCGGACCGCCGCCCGCGCCGAATCACAGTCGCCCTTGCCGACCCTGAGGACTCCGCCCATATGACCTCCGTGCCCGCGTCCAGCGCAACCGCCAGCCCGACACCCGCGTCCAGCGCCACGCCGGAGCGCGGCGCCTCCCGGGTGTCCAGCGGCGCCGCCACCGCCATGTCCAGCACCGCCGCCCCCACCGCAGGCACCCCGGTCTCGGCCCCCACCCCCACCCCGACCTCCCCCACCTCGACCGCCCCCGCCCCGGCCGCCCCCACCCCGACCGCCGCCGAGTTCGCGCCGCTGAACATCGGCCCGCTGCAGGTGTGGCCCCCGGTGGTGCTGGCGCCGATGGCGGGTATCACCAACGCCCCGTTCCGGACGCTCTGCCGGGAGCAGAGCGGGGGCAAGGGGCTGTATGTGTCGGAGATGATCACGACGCGTGCGCTGGTCGAGCGGAACGCCAAAACCATGCAGTTGATCAAGTTCGATCCGAGCGAGAAGCCGCGCTCGATCCAGCTGTACGGGATTGACCCGGTGACGGTCGGCCGGGCCGCCAAGATGATTTCGGAGGAGAACCTCGCCGATCACATCGACCTCAACTTCGGCTGCCCTGTTCCCAAGGTGACCCGCAAGGGCGGTGGCTCCGCGCTGCCGTACAAGCGCAACCTGCTGCGCGAGATCCTGCGTGAGGCGGTCGGCAACGCGGGCGGCCTGCCGGTGACCATGAAGATGCGCAAGGGCATCGACGACGATCACCTGACCTATCTGGACGCGGGCCGGATCGGCGCGGAGGAGGGCGTCTCGGCGATCGCCCTGCACGGGCGTACCGCCGCGCAGCACTACGGCGGCACCGCTGACTGGTCGACCATCGCACGGCTGCGTGAGGCCGTTCCGGCGGAGATCCCGGTGCTGGGCAACGGAGACATCTGGTCGGCCGACGACGCGGTGCGGATGATGCGTGAGACCGGCTGCGACGGCGTGGTCGTCGGCCGTGGCTGCCTTGGTCGGCCATGGCTGTTCAAGGATCTGGTGTCGATCTTCGAAGGCGATGTGGACTACGCCCGGCCGACCTTCGGCTACGTGGCACAGGCGATGGTGCGGCACGCCCAGCTGCTCGGTGAGTGGCTGGAGGACGAGGCACGGGGTGTCATCGACTTCCGTAAGCATGTCGCCTGGTACACCAAGGGATTCTCGGTGGGTTCCGAGCTCCGGGTGAGGCTGGCGATGTCCAGTTCGCTGACCGAGCTGGCGGAGACGCTCTCCCAGGTCGAGCAGGAGCAGTGCTGGCCTGCTGGTGCGGACGGCCCCCGTGGCCGGACCAGCGGCAACAACCGGGTTGTGCTGCCCGATGGCTGGCTCGACGATCCGTATGACTGCGCCCTGCCCAGCGCTGAGGCCGAGTTGGACACATCTGGTGGATGACTTAGACAATATGGCGAATCTGTCGCGCTAGGCTCGATCGCCGGATCGGATGGGCCCTCTTGGACAATGTGGCCAAGGGGGCTCCTTTCTGGCAGATTTTCATAACGAAGAGCCATTGGATATCGACAGAGTGCGACGAACTGCGGATGTCGCCTACGTTGGACGGCTGACGTGCGCCCGTGACGCTTGCCACATATCGTGGCGATTGACGGCTGGTCGAGTGGGTTCGCTGGACCGTCGGGTGTGAATCGCTTCCCGAAGGGGCCTGGCGGCGGATCGGTGCGGCTGGCTGCAGGAAATCAAGTCGGGGCAACACCGAGGTCGATCGGCCGCTACTCTCTGTCCGGTTCTTCTGATCTTTGAGCTTCCGTGCCTTCACTAGTTGAACGATTGCTAGCGTCAGCCGGACGATTTCACCAACAGAGGTGAACGCCTCGATAGGCATTCGATCTATTGGGTCGCGGCCAGTTCCGGGGTACATACGGCCTATTGGCGGCGCGAAAGTGCCTTCGAAATGGGTATGTTCTCCGGCGTCAGGGCAACCGTGTGCGAGGAGACCGACCCGTGGCGGCGCAGCAGAAGTTTGTTTACTCCTTCACCGAAGGAAACAAGGACCTGAAGGATCTACTCGGCGGCAAGGGTGCGAACCTCGCCGAGATGACCAACCTGGGCCTCCCCGTCCCTCCGGGGTTCACCATCACCACCGAGGCGTGCAAGGTCTTCCTGGAGACCGGCAGCGAGCCGGCCTCGCTGCACAAGGAGATCGGCGAGCACCTTGACTCGCTCGAGCGGCAGATGGGCAAGCAGCTCGGCCAGCCCGACAACCCGCTGCTGGTCTCGGTCCGTTCGGGTGCCAAGTTCTCCATGCCCGGGATGATGGACACCGTCCTGAACATCGGTCTCTCCGACGCCTCGGTGACCGGCCTGGCCGCCCAGTCCGGCAACGAGCGCTTCGCCTGGGACTCGTACCGCCGCCTGGTCCAGATGTTCGGCAAGACCGTCCTGGGCGTGGAGGGCGACCTCTTCGAGGAGGCGCTGGACGAGGCCAAGACGGCCAAGGGCACCTCCAGCGACCTCGACCTCACCACCGAGGACCTCAAGACGCTGGTCGAGACCTTCAAGGCGATCGTGCTTCGCGAGACCGGCCGGGACTTCCCGCAGGACCCGCGGGAGCAGATGGACCTGGCGATCCACGCGGTCTTCCACTCCTGGAACGGTGACCGCGCCCGCCTGTACCGCCGCCAGGAGCGCATCCCGAACGACCTGGGCACGGCGGTCAACGTCTGCAGCATGGTCTTCGGCAACCTCGGCGAGGACTCCGGCACCGGTGTCGCCTTCACCCGCGACCCCTCCACCGGCGCCGTCGGTGTGTACGGCGACTACCTGTCGAACGCCCAGGGCGAGGACGTGGTCGCCGGCATCCGCAACACCCTGCCGCTCGCCGAGCTGGAGAAGCTCGACAAGAAGTCGTACGACGAGCTGATGGCGATCATGCAGAAGCTCGAACTGCACTACCGCGACCTGTGCGACATCGAGTTCACGATCGAGCGCGGCAAGCTCTGGATGCTGCAGACCCGGGTCGGCAAGCGCACCGCGGCCGCCGCCTTCCGGATCGCCATCCAGCTGGTCGACCAGGGCCTGATCGACCTGGACGAGGCGCTGCACCGGGTGACCGGCAGCCAGCTCTCCCAGCTGATGTTCCCGCGCTTCGCTCCGGACGCCGCTTCCAAGCAGATCGCCTGGGGCATCGCGGCCTCCCCCGGCGCCGCGGTCGGCAAGGTGGTCTTCGACTCCTACACCGCCGTCAAGTGGTCCCGTTCCGGCGAGAAGGTCATCCTGGTCCGCCGTGAGACCAACCCGGACGACCTGGACGGCATGATCGCCGCCGAGGGCATCCTCACCTCGCGTGGCGGCAAGACCTCGCACGCGGCCGTGGTCGCCCGCGGCATGGGGAAGACCTGTGTCTGCGGCGCTGAGGAGCTGGAGGTCGACACCAAGCGCCGCCGCCTGACCACCGCCGACGGCCAGGTGATCGAGGAGGGCGAGGTGGTCTCGATCGACGGGGCGACCGGCAAGGTCTACCTGGGCGAGGTCCCGGTTCTCCCGTCCCCGGTGGTCGAGTACTTCGAGGGCACCCTGCACGCCGGCGCCGACGTCCAGGGCGGGCTGGTCCAGGCCGTGCACCGGCTGATGGCGCACGCCGACGTCCGCCGCAAGCTGGCCGTGCGGGCCAACGCCGACAACGCCGAGGACGCCAACCGCGCCCGCCGCTACGGCGCCCAGGGCATCGGCCTGTGCCGCACCGAGCACATGTTCCTCGGTGAGGAGCGCCGCAAGGAGGTCGAGCACCTGATCCTGGCGGACAACGACAAGGACCGTGAGCAGGCCCTCTCCGCCCTCCTCCCGCTGCAGAAGGGCGACTTCGTCGAGCTCTTCCAGTCGATGGACGGCCTTCCGGTCACCGTCCGGCTGCTGGACCCGCCGCTGCACGAGTTCCTCCCCGACATCACCGAGCTCTCGGTACGGGTCGCCCTCGCCGAGGCTCGCAAGGACTCGAACGAGAACGACCTGCGCCTGCTCCAGGCCGTGCACCGACTGCACGAGCAGAACCCGATGCTGGGTCTGCGCGGCGTCCGCCTCGGGCTGGTCATCCCCGGCCTGTTCGGGATGCAGGTCCGGGCGATCGCGGAGGCGGCCGCCGAGCGCAAGCTGGCCGGTGGCGACCCGCGCCCTGAGGTGATGATCCCGCTGGTCGGCACCGTCCAGGAGCTGGAGCTGGTCCGCGACGAGTGCGAGCGCGTCCTGGCGGAGGTGGCGAAGTCCACCGGGGTCAAGCTGGACATCAAGCTCGGCACCATGATCGAGCTGCCGCGTGCCGCGGTGACGGCCGGTCAGATCGCCGAGGCCGCCGAGTTCTTCTCCTTCGGCACCAACGACCTGACCCAGACCGTCTGGGGCTTCTCCCGCGACGATGTGGAGGCCTCCTTCTTCACCGCCTACCTGGAGAAGGGCATCTTCGGGGTCTCGCCGTTCGAGACCATCGACCGCGAGGGCGTCGGTTCGCTGGTCAGGCACGCCGTGGAGGCCGGTCGGGCCACCCGTCCCGACCTCAAGCTCGGCGTCTGCGGAGAGCACGGCGGTGACCCGGACTCGGTCCACTTCTTCCACGAGGTGGGGCTGGACTACGTATCCTGCTCTCCCTTCCGGATTCCGGTGGCGCGCCTTGAGGCCGGCCGCGCCGCCCTTGAGACCGCGGGCAGCGACTCGCGCTGACGGGCACTGCCCGAAGCGCGGTCGGTCGCTGGCCGCAACCCCCTCCGCCGGAGGGGCGTGCGGCGGAGCTCGGCGCAGGAGAGCCGCCGTACGTGGCAGCCGGGGCGGGAACGGACAATGGCGTCCGTTCCCGCCCCGGCGGCGTTTCCCCGGGTACCGGGCCTGGGTCGGACGGGTGAGCGGGGTACCCGGTGTGTGGAAGCCTGACCGGTACCGGGCAAGCTGGAGCGCATGACCAGCCGAATCCGTCTGATCGCCGTCGTCGCCGTCCTGTGCTGCGCGGTGATCGCCGCAGCCGTCTACGCCCTGCTCGGCACCGGCAGGACGGCGTCCACCAGGACCTCCTCCCACCAGACCTCCCCGGCGGCCGGATCCGGCGGCCCGAAGCCCTCCGCCCCGGCGAAGCCGTCGGCCTCCGGCACCTGGGTGCCCACCAATCCGGCCATCGCCG
This sequence comes from Kitasatospora sp. HPM-01-4, assembly GCF_051374625.1. Lineage (NCBI taxonomy): Bacteria > Bacillati > Actinomycetota > Actinomycetes > Kitasatosporales > Streptomycetaceae > Kitasatospora > Kitasatospora sp. HPM-01-4. Next base: position 5,976,457 of record NZ_JBPQGP010000005.1, read on the forward strand.
ACGTCTGCCGCAGCAAGCTGCCCGGCCAGGCCCAGGACACCCTCGCGCTGATCGCCAAGGGTGGCCCGTACCCGTACCGCACGGACGGCGTGGTCTTCGAGAACCGCGAGAGCAGGCTGCCCCGGCACGCGGGCGGCTACTACCACGAGTACACCGTGGTCACCCCCGGCTCGGGGGACCGCGGTACCCGACGGATCGTCACCGGTACCGCGGGTGAGCAGTACTGGACGGCCGACCACTACAGCACCTTCCAGGAGATCGACTCCCACTGCTGAACCCTGCCGGACGGCGGGCGGTGCCGGTGGAACGCCGCGATGACCGCAGGTGCGCCGGTGCCCTCCGCCCGCGGCCATGGGATGGCAGCGGGTGCGGAGGGCACCGGCGCGTCCGTGCGGTCACACCCGCGTCGGCGGGAAGAGCCGTCGGGGGCCCGCGTCAGCGGTAGGGCCCGTCCGGGCCCGGACCCGCGTCGGCGGGAAACCCCGTCGCGGTCAGACCTGGATCAGAGGGAGGCCGCCCTGTCTGAGGCACTCCTGGTTGATCTCCGGGTCGGGGGCGGTCGGCGAGGTGGCGGCGGCGATCCGGAGCTCGATGATGTCCCGGACGGCCGGCCACTCCTCGTCGAGGATGGAGTAGAAGGCGGTGCTGCGGACGACCCCGTCCAGACCCCGCGAGTGGGCGCGGCGGACGCCCTCACTGGTCGCGCCGAGCCGCTCGATGGCCGCCCGGGAGCGCTGGTTGCGGGCGTCGGCGCGCAGCGAGATCCGCTGGACCTGCCAGGTCTCGAAGGCGTGCCGGAGCATCAGCAGCTTGGCCTCGGTGTTGATGCCGGTGCCCTGGGCGCACGGCGAGAGCCAGGTGTTGCCGATCTCGGCGGCGTCCGGGACCGCGGCCAGCGGGTCGCCGTGCGGCACACCCGGCACCGGCGGCCAGACCAGCGGGCCCTGCCAGTAGTCCAGTTCCAGGAAGCGGGTGGATCCCACCACGCTGTCGTCCGCGGTGTTCACGATGGCGAACGGCAGCGACCTGCCCGCCACCTGGTCGGCGAGGGCGCGGCCGATGTACTCCCGGGCGGCTTCCAGGCCGTGCGGAACGGGAGTGAAGGCGTAGGTCGCACGGTCCTCGGCGCCGGCCACGGCCAGTGCCTCGGCGTGGTGTTCGGAGAGGGGCTCCAGCCGCACGCTACGGCCGATGAGGGTTACGGGTACGGGCACGGATCCTTCGGTCCTTCGGCGGTCGGAGGGCCCTCCGTACCGGAAACTGGCGGCACGAAGGCGGGGGTGTCTCAGCACGTCCGGGTACGGGCACGGGTCTTCGACCGCGTCCGGCGGGATGAGAGAAAGGACAGTGTGCGTCCGAAAGATGGCCGAGAGGGGAATGAGAGCGCGAAGAGCAGCGGGCGGCCAAGTGAAGGCAAGGTGTCTGGAGAGTGGCTGCCAGCGTACCTGGCCGGACCGGGAACACGACGTGACAGACGGCGCGACTACGGTGCGGCGATGCGAGGCAGCGAGAGGACCATACCTGCCAGAAGGCGGTGCGTCACTTCGCGGCGCGCGAACGGGGGCGCACGGCCGTTCCGGACACGCCTCCGGGGTCCGGCACAGCAGCCGAAATCGGGCGCGGGACGGGGTGTGCCAGGCCTGTCAGAACTGCTCTCACCTGCGGATTCGTGGTGGAGTGCGATGATGCTCGCCAGGTCGGGCCCGACGGGTGCCCGACGGGCGTAGTGGGCAAGCTGACACATCCTCGGCGATCCGGGAATGTCACGGTGTTGCGGCACGCTGGACAGGTGAAGAACCGGTCGGCCGGAGGGCCTCCGCAGGATCCGGCACCCGTGACGGGGCGGGGTCCGGCCGGTCGGACCGACGACGAGTGACGAGACGGAACGGGGTGGGGTGCGCGGTGCGTGATCCCGAGGAGCTGTACCAGCTGGAGCCGCAGGGCGTGGACGCGCTGGCCGAAGCCTGTGCCGCCGCCGGCACCGAGGCCGCCGGCCTGGTGCTGCTGCACCACTTCGAGGGCTTCCTGGACGCCGGCGAGGCCGGCGGCCAGGTGGTCGCCCACCTGCTGGAGCACGGTTCGCCGCAGATCGTGGCCCGGTTCGAGCACGACCGCCTGGTCGACTACCGGGCCCGCCGCCCCATGATGACCTTCGACCGCGACCACTGGACGGCCTACGAGCCGCCGGAGCTTCTGCTCCAGCTGGTCCGGGACTCGGTCGGCACGCCGTTCCTGCTGCTCAGCGGTCCCGAGCCGGACACCGAGTGGGAGCTGTTCGCGGCGGCGGTGCGCGAGCTGGTCGAGCGCTTCGGCGTCCGGCTGGCCATCGACTTCCACGGCATCCCGATGGGTGTCCCGCACACCCGCCCGGTCGGGCTCACCCCGCACGGCAACCGGGTCGACCTCGCCGCCGGCTACCCCCGCTGGTTCGACCAGGCCCAGGTGCCGGGCAGCGCCCAGTCCCTGCTGGAGTACCGGCTGTCGCAGGCCGGGCACGACGTGCTGGGCTTCGCGGCCCATGTGCCGCACTACGTCGCCCGTTCCGCGTACCCGGCGGCCGCCGTGGTGATCCTGGAGGCCGTCCAGTCCGCCAGCGGTCTGGTCCTGCCGGGCACCGGGCTGCGCGAGCGGGTCGGCGAGGTGTACGCGGACATCGAGGAGCAGCTGGCCCGGGGCGACGGAGAACTCCGTTCCGCGATCCGGGGCATGGAGGGCCAGTACGACGCCGTGGCCGGGGCGGTGGGCCGCGAGAGCCTGCTGGCCGAGGCCTCCGAACTGCCCTCGGCGGACGAGCTGGGGCGGCGCTTCGAGCAGTTCCTCGCCGAGCAGGAGCGCGGCGCGGAGTAGCGCCCCTCGCACACCCGTCCGGGCACCGCCCGTCGTGGAGCTGCCCGAGCTGCCCGAGCTGCCACGCGCCGGGTACGGCTCGACCGGGTGGGAGTCTTCGCGTAGCCGCCGTCACAGCCGGGCAGTAGCCGCCGTCACAGCCGGGCGCGGGAGCGATCGGGCGCGCCCGTTCGTTTGGGCTGGCGCGGACGCCCGGGGGCCGGGCCGTCGGAGCACGGTTGGGCGAACGGGGGAGCAGGTGGACATCAGGCGCACGGCCGTGCTGCTGGGCACGGCCGGCCTGCTGCTGACGGCCGGGTGCGGGACGGACGGTTCCGGTCCGGCGCCGACCGCATCGGCATCGGCGACGGCATCGGCCACCACGGCCCCGACCGGCCCGTATGTGGCGCTCGGCGACTCGTACACCGCCGGGTTGCGGATCGCTCCGCAGACCGGGGCCCCGGCCGGGTGCGCCCGCTCCGGTGCCAACTACCCGTCGCTGGTGGCCAGGGCACTCGGCCTGACCGGGGCGGCCTTCACCGACGTCAGCTGCAGTGGGGCGACCACCCGCGACCTGACCGGCGCGCAGCGGACCGGCGACGGCACCAACCGGCCCCAGCTGGACGCGCTCGCCCCGGCCACCCGGCTGGTCACGCTCGGGATCGGCGGGAACGACGCCGGGTTCGCGGACGTGCTCGGACGGTGCGCCGAGGAGAGCCTCAGACAGAGCCTGGTCGCGGGTCTCACCGGCGCACCCGCCGACGACTCGCCCTGTCGCCGCCACTACACCGATGCCGACGGACAGGACCAGGTGCGGGCGAAGGTCGACGCGGCCGGCGAGCGGCTGGGTGAGCTGCTGCTGGAGGTGAAGCGGCGGTCCCCGCAGGCCAGCGTCTATGTGGTCGGTTACCCGCAGCTGCTGCCGGCCGACCCGGCGGCCTGCGGGCCGACGCTGGGCCGGAGCGTGCTGCCGGGGGACATCGCGTTCCTGACCGAGAAGGAGGGGCAGCTCAACGCCATGCTCAGGAGCCGTGCGGAGGCGGCCGGCGCCAGGTACGTGGACACCTACACCCCGTCGTCCGGGCACGACATGTGCGCGGGGGAGGCGGACCGCTGGATCGAGCCGCCCTTCGCCACATCCGGCCTGGCACCGGTGCACCCCAACGCGGCCGGGCAGCAGGGCATGGCGGCGGCGGTCCTCCACGCCCTGAGGGCGTGACCGGTCGGCCGACCGGTGGCGCGATCCAACGGAACGCCGTGGCCCCTCCTGGCGCGAGCCCGCCCCCGCGCACCCGCTCGCCGCGCCGGGCGGTGGGGCGCGAGGCCGGACCGGGTACGTACGGCGGTCGTTCAGCCCGCCACCGGCACGGCGGCTGCGACCGCGGGGGTACCCGGCGGCTTCGGCTCGGCCATCGGCTCGGTGGGCAGGTCGCGGCAGCGGCGTACCGGTGAGAACCAGAGGATCAGCGAGCCCAGCGGCACCCCGGCCGTGAGGATCCACATCGCGGGCCGCAGGCCCAGGGCGGTCCCGAGCAGCCCGCCGGCCAGGGCGCCGACCGGGATGGTCCCGTAGTTGAGGACGGCACTGCTGGCGGTCAGGCGGCCCAGCAGCTCGGGCGGGCAGTAGTGCTGCTGGAAGGTCGATTTGAGGACATTGCCGCCCACCACCCCGGCCGAGACCCCGAAAGCGCCGAGGACGTACAGCGCCAGGCCGGTGCCCCTCCCGGTGAGCGGGATGAGCAGGGCCGGCAGGGACAGCCCGCTCTCGAACAGGAGCATGGTGCGCGCCGTACCGATCCGGGCGGCCACCCGGCGGGCCAGCGTCGCGCCGACGATCCCGCCGCTCGACGCGGCGGCGACCAGTACACCCACCAGCCCCGAGTCCAGCCCGACCTCGCGGACCAGGAACACCACCAGGATCGTCTGGTAGCCGGTGAGCGCGAGGTTGGAGCAGGCGCCGAAGAGCGTCAGGCTGCGGAACCAGGCGTCGCCCGCCACCAGCCGCAGGCCCTCCCCGATCTCGCGGAACAGCGCTCGGCGCGGCGCGGCCTCGCGGACCGGTTCCCGGTGCCGGATCCGCGCGGTGGCACAGAGCGAGATCAGGAAGGTGGCCGCGTCGGCCAGCAGCCCGTTCACCGGGCCGAGGAGCTGGGCGATGGCGCCGCCCGAGCCGAGGCCGACGATCTGGGCGGCGGAGGCGCTGCCGTGCAACTTGGCATTGCCCTCGGCCCGGTCGGCAGGGTCCAGCAGGCCGGGCAGGTAGGCGGTGTACGCGGTCTGGAAGAAGACCCCGGCGGCTCCGGTGACCAGTACCACGAGCAGCAGTTGGGCCATCGTCAGAAGTCCCGCGTGGGCGGCGGTCGGCACGCTCAGCAGCAGGACCAGCGACACGGCCGAGGCGGCGATCATGATCGGACGGCAGCGCATCCGGTCCACCCAGACGCCCACCGGCAGGCCGATCAGCAGCCAGGGCAGCCAGCCGGCCGCGCTGAGCAGGCTGACCTCGAGGGTCGAGGCGTGCAGGGTGGTGACGGCGATCAGCGGCATCGCCAGGGAGGTCACCGAGGAGCCGAACTTTCCGGTGGTCTCGCCGAACCAGAGCAGTCGGAAGTCGCGGTGGCGGCGGAGTAAGCCGACCGGGCGCGGCGGGTCCGCGGGGTTCATCGGCTCTCGGGTTCCTTTCGGGGCAGGGCCTGGAGCTGGAGCACGATCGGCCGGGCGTCGGGTCCCGGTTCGCTGTCCGGCGCCGGGGTGTGGCGCTCGATGACCTCGAACAATTCCCTTAGCAGAGCGCTGAGTTGATCCGGTGTCAGGCGAAGCGTGTTCCAGTCGGAGACGCTTCCGACCCCGAGCCAGTCGCCCGTCCACTCGATGGCCGAGGCCTCGCTGGCGTGCTGGAACTGCTGCCGGAGGATCTCCTGCACGTAGACGGCCGCCGTGCCCCGCAGTGCCGGGTCGTGCCGGAAGTCGGCGGTGTTCAGCACGTTCTGGGCGCGCTGCGCGCGCCACCACCGCTCGCGTCTGGTGCCGCGCCCCAACTCCTCCTCGATGAAGCCGTGTTCGGCGAGGTGGCGCAGGTGCCAGCTGATCGTTCCGGTACTCTCGCCGAGCCGCTCGGCGAGCCGGGCCGAGGTGGCCGGCCCGTCGAGCCTGAGCGCTTCGAGGATGTGCATCCGCAGCGGGTGCGCCAGTCCGCGAAGGCTCCTGGCGTCGATCACACGTTGGGTGCGGGGTTCGGGCTCGTTCATGGCGCACAGCCTAGGGTGCAGAGAGTTCTCTGCATAGTGTTCTCTGCAGAGAAGTCTCTGCAACATTGGCGGACGCGCGGCGGGGCAGAGGAATGTCGGTCCGGCGGCGTACGGTGACACGCATATGGACGACACCGCGCACCGCTCAGCCCCGAACGATCCTTCTCGGCCCGGAGCGTCCCAGTCGGACGCACCGCGCCACGCCGTGCCGCACCGCGCCACGCCCCGCACCGGTGTGTCCGGATACGACCCCGCCGCCCAGGCGCGCTGGGTGCCCGAGCCCGACAAGCGCCCCGGCCGCACGGCCTTCCAGCGCGACCGCGCCCGCGTCCTGCACTCCGCCGCGCTGCGCCGGCTCGCCGGCACGACCCAGGTGGTCGCCCCGATGCGCAGCGACTTCCCGCGCACCCGGCTGACCCACTCGCTAGAGTGCGCCCAGGTCGGCCGGGAGCTCGGGGCCTCGCTCGGCTGCGACCCCGACCTGGTGGAGACCGGCTGCCTGGCGCACGACCTCGGCCACCCGCCGTTCGGGCACACCGGTGAGCAGGCGCTCGACCAGGCGGCCGCCGCCTGCGGTGGCTTCGAGGGCAACGCGCAGTCGCTGCGCATCCTCACCCGCCTGGAACCCAAGCGCTTCGCCCCGACCGGCGAGCCGCCGGCCCGCCTCGCCCCCTGGCCGGGCCGCAGCGTCGGCCTCAACCTCTCCCGCGCCGCGCTCGACGCCGCCACCAAGTATCCGTGGACGCGCGGCGACCACCCCACCGACCCGGCCTCCGCCAAGTACGGCGTCTACGCCGACGACCTGCCGGTCTTCCGCTGGCTGCGCAGCGGCGCGCCCGCCGGCCGCAGGTGCTTCGAGGCCACCGTGATGGACTGGTCCGACGACGTCGCGTACTCCACCCACGACGTCGAGGACGGTCTGCAGGCCGGCCATATCGACCCGGCCGCGCTCAGCTCGCCCGAGGAGCGCACCGAACTCTTCAAGATCGCCCAGCGCTACGCCCCGGACGCGGACGCCGAGGAGCTGAGCGAGGCCCTGGACCGCCTCCAGGGCCAGGAGTGGTGGCCCCGCTCGTACGACGGCTCGGCCCGCGCCCGCGCCGGTCTCAAGGACCTCACCAGCCAGCTGATCGGCCGCTTCTGCCTGGCCGCCGAGCAGGCCACCCGGGCCAGGTACGGCCCGGGGCCGCTCACCAGGTACGCCGCCGAGCTGGTGGTTCCGCGCGGGGTCCGGCTGGAGTGCGCGGTGCTCAAGGCCGTCGCCGTCCGCTACGTGATGCAGCGGGACGAGCAGGCCCAGCTCCGCTCCCGCCAGCGGATCGTGATCGCCGAGCTCGCCGACCGCCTCACCGACGCCGCCCCGTACGGCCTGGACCCGGTCTTCGCCGCCCTCTACGAGAACGCCGAGGACGACCGGGCGGCGCTGCGCGCGGTCATCGACCAGATCGCCACCCTCACCGACGCCTCCGCCCTGGCCCTGCACGCCCGCCTGGTGGAGCGGAGATAGCAAGCCCGCTTGGTGGAGCGGAGACAGGGGACGCCGCCCGGGGTGTCCGGGGCCGTAGAATTCCGGGGTGGCAGGCAGGATCAGGGACGAGGACGTACAGGCGGTGCGCAACGCACTGCCCATCGACGCGGTCGTCGGGGACTACGTTCAGCTCGCCAACGGTGGCGGTGCGCAGCTCAAGGGCGTCTGCCCGTTCCACGACGAGAAGTCGGCCTCCTTCTACGTGCACCCGGGCAAGGGCGTCTTCCACTGCTTCGGCTGCGGCGAGAGCGGCGACACGATCTCCTTCCTGATGAAGATCGAGCACTTCTCGTTCGCCGAGGCGGTCGAGCGGATGGCCGCCCAGGCGGGTATCACGCTGCGCTACGAGGAGGGCGGTTACAGCCCCCGGCACCAGCAGGGCGAGCGCACCCGCTTGGTCGAGGCGCACAAGGTGGCCGCCGCCTGGTTCCGGGAGCAGCTCGGCTCTCCGGAGGCCGAGATCGCCCGCCGCTTCCTGGCCGAGCGCGGCTTCGACGAGGCCGCCGCCTCGCACTTCGGGGTCGGCTACGCCCCGGCGGGCTGGGAGCACCTGGTCCGCTACCTGCGCGGCAAGGGCTTCACCGACAAGGAGATCCTGGTCGGCGGTCTGGCCTCGCAGGGGCAGCGCGGCGGCCTGATCGACCGCTTCCGCGGCCGGCTGGTCTGGCCGATCCGGGACGCCGCGGGCGAGGTGGTCGGCTTCGGCGCCCGCCGCCTGCGCGAGGACGACAACGGGCCCAAGTACCTCAACACCCCCGAGACGCCGATCTACAAGAAGTCCCAGGTGCTCTACGGCATCGACCTGGCCAAGAAGGAGATCGCCAAGAGTGGCCGGGCCGTGGTGGTCGAGGGCTACACGGATGTGATGGCGTGTCATCTCGCCGGTGTCACCGCGGCGGTGGCCACCTGCGGTACCGCCTTCGGCGAGGACCACATCAAGATCATCCGTCGGCTGCTGATGGACACCTCCGCCTACCGCGGCGAGACCGTCTTCACCTTCGACGGCGACGCGGCCGGGCAGAAGGCCGCCCTGCGCGCCTTCGAGGACGACCAGAAGTTCGCCGCCCGCACCTCCATCGCCATCACCCCGGGCGGTATGGATCCGTGCGAACTGCGCCTCGCCAAGGGCGACGAGGCGGTCCGCGAACTCATCGAACACCCGGTCCCGCTCTTCGAGTTCGCGCTCCGCTCGGCCGTCGCCCGGCACCGGGTGGACACCGCCGAGGGCCGCGCCGCCGCGCTGGAGGAGACGGCCTCGATCATCGTCAAGATCAAGGACCGCTCGATCCAGCACGAGTACGCGGTCCAACTCGCGGGCATGCTGGGCATCCTGGACGAACAGTTCGTGGTCCGTCGGGTCGGTCAGCTGGCCCGCTGGCAGCGGGAGAACGGGCAGCAGCCGCGTGGTCAGGCGCTGCGCCGTGCGGACGGCCGGCAGCCGGTTGAGCCGCCGCGTCCCGTCCACCGGCTGAACCCCCGCGACCCCGCCCAGTTCGTCGAGCGCGAACTGCTCAAACTCGCCCTCCAGCACCCGGAACTGGTCAGTCCGGCCTTCGACAACTACGGCGACGACGAGTTCCCGACCCCGCCCTACACCACCGTCCGCCGCGCCGTCCGCCAGGCCGGCGGCACCGCGTACGGCGCGAGCCTTCCGGACTTCACCGCGGCCGTACGCGAGGCCAGCCCCGACGACCAAGTACGTAGCCTGGTAACCGAGTTGACCGTCGAGCCGCTGCGCACCCGGCGGGCGCCGGACGCCATCTACGCGGGCGAGTTCCTGGTCAAGCTGCGGCTCCAGGCCGTGGACCGGCGGGTCAACGAGGTCCGCGCCCATCTGCGCCGCCTGGGCGACCGGGCCACCGCTGAGGAACTGGGTCCCGTCCAGGGCGAGCTGTGGGCCCTCCAGCAGTACGCCCAGCAGCTGCGCAGCAAGGGTGCGGCGGGGCTGTAGCCCCCACGGAGGGGCTTCGAGGGCCGGGCTCGCCGAGGCCCCGTGCGCGGCCCTGACGGGCCCGCTCGCACCCGCGCGCCGGAGCCGCCCCGCGCACCCGCCGGCCCGCCGCCCGCGCTCACGGAGCGTCCGACACGGGAACAGAAAGTCGCCGCCCACCTCTCGGCCCCCGGGTGTGGCGTACCCCACACTGGTGGGTATCCCAGTCCGTGTGGCGCGGTTCTCCGCATGAGCCGCGCGCGGCCCAGAGGGGGATGCCGTGGAGCTTGCCACTGCGCGTCAGGCCGTCATGTTCGAGGACGGCGTCCGTCACGGCCGGGACACCGCCCCGCCATCCGAGGAGTCCCGAGTCCCTCCGCAGGGTTCACCGGACGCCCACCCCGACCCCGTGGACCTCGACCCGGCGGCTACGGGCGCCCGCACCGGCCTGCCGGACATCCCCCACCTGCCCGATCCGCCGGACCTCCCCGACGTGCCGGACGTACCGGGCCCGCCCGACCTCCCGGGCGCCCCCGACCTGCCGGACGAGGACGGGGCCGAGGAGCTCGCCCCGGCCCCGGGCGAGGGCAGCGGCCCCGCCGCCGACCTGCTCCGGCAGTACCTGCGCGAGATCGGCCGGATCCGCCTGCTCACCGCCGCCGAGGAGGTGGAGCTGGCCCGACAGGTCGAGGCCGGCCTCTTCGCCGAGGAGGCCCTGGACCGCCGGGTCGCCGCCGGGGCCCAGGTGCCCGTACCCGGCACCACGGCGGACCCATCGGGCACCACCGGGTCCGCGGCCCCCCTCACCGACGAGCTCGACCGCCTGGTGCTGCTCGGCAGGCTCGCCAAGCGGCGCCTGATCGAGGCCAACCTGCGGCTGGTGGTCTCCGTGGCCAAGCGGTACGTGGGCCGCGGCCTGACCCTGCTCGACCTGATCCAGGAGGGCAACCTCGGTCTGATCCGGGCCGTCGAGAAGTTCGACTACACGCGCGGCTACAAGTTCTCCACCTACGCGACCTGGTGGATCCGCCAGTCGATGAGCCGGGCGCTCGCCGACCAGGCCCGGACGATCAGGGTGCCGGTGCACGTGGTGGAGCTGATCAACCGGGTGCTGCGGGTGCAGCGGGCGCTGCTGCAGGAGCGCGGGGCGGAGCCCGGCCCGGCCGAGGTCGCCGCGGTGCTGGAGCTCTCCGAGGCCAGGGTCCGCGAGGTGCTGCGGCTCGCTCAGGAGCCGGTCTCGCTGTACACCCCGGTGGGGGAGGAGGACGACGTCGCGCTCGGCGACCTGATCGAGGACGCGGACGCCGTCTCGCCGGTGGAGAACGCCTCCTTCCTGCTGCTGCGCGAGCACCTGGAGGCGGTGCTGGCCACCCTGGGGGAGCGTGAGCGCCAGGTGGTCCAGCTCCGCTACGGGCTGGACGACGGACGGCCGCGCACCCTGGAGGAGATCGGCAACCTCTTCGGCGTCACCCGCGAGCGGATCCGCCAGATCGAGTCCAAAACCCTCTCCAAGCTGCGCGGCCACGCCTTCGCCGACCAGCTGCGCGGCTACCTCGACTAAGACCGACCGGCAATAGGTGCTGGCGAGGTGGCCCGGACGGCAGAACGGGCACGGGTCCACGCGATCATGGAGTTCTCTACGCTCAGTGATCACGAAGGACAGCCGTGCCCGCGCTGCCATCTTGCCTGCTCGAACCCCTCTGGGACCAATTCGCCGCACTCCTGCCCACACGACCGGAGTTCGCTGTGGGCCACCCACTCGGCTGCCACCGCCGCAGAGTCCCCGACCGGACCGTGTTCGAACACGTGGTACTCGCACTGGTCCACGGCTCGGGCTACGAGCGCCTCTCCAGCCCCGGATGCTCGGACCGCACCATCCGTCGAAGACTCAAGGAATGGGCGGAACAAGGCATTTCCGAGGCCGTCCACGCTCTCGCGCTCCAGGCGTACGACCGCATGATCGGCCTGGAACTGTCCGAGATATCCGTCGACGGCTGCATCACCAAGGCCCCGTGCGGCGGCGAGCGTGCGGGCCGGTCCCCGGTCGACCGCGGAAAGCAGGGCCTGAAACGCTCGATCGCCACCGAGGCCCACGGCGTCCCGCTCGGCCTGGTCGCCGCGGGGGCCAACCGCCACGACTCGCCTCTTCTCGGACCAACCCTCGAGGCCGCCATCGGGCAGGTCGGGCCCCTTCCTCAGGACGTGAATGTCAACCTCGACCGGGGCTACGACAACAACAAGTCCCGAACTCTGCTTCGGGAGTTGGGCTTCACCGGTGAGATCGCCCGCAAGGGCGTACCCGCCCCGATCCAGGCCGGCAAGCGGTGGACCGTGGAACGAACGCACTCGTGGATGAACGGCTACGGCAAGCTGCGGCACTGTACCGAGAGGAACGGCGCGGTCGTCGAGTTCTATCTCCACCTGGCCGCTGCACTCGTCACACTCCGCATGCTGATCCGCCGCGCCACCACCCGCTACCGGTGGGGCGACCGTCCCACCACACGCCGCCTCAAGTGATCCATTTGCCGGTCGGTCTAAGACCGACCGGCAATAGGGCCCGCGGCGTCGCGTGCCGATAGCTCTCGCCTGGACGCACATCCCTCGTCGCGCGCAGCGCCGCTGCGCTCTCCTCACGATGCACGCCCAGACTCGGCTCTCGACCCGCTCCTTGATCCACGCTCCCTATTGCCGGTCGGTCTAAGACCGACCGGGGTGACGGCCGGTCGGCCCTAGTGGTGGAAACCGGTCCGGGCCGGCATGCCCAGCTCCGTCAACGGCTTCGGCTGGAGCCTGAGTTCGGGCAGTGCCCGGGTCAGGTCGGCGAGCAGCAGGTCGGCCAGGTCCCGGGAGAAGCCGTTGCGGCAGACCACGCGCAGCACGGACAGATCGGTGCGGTCCGCCGGGAAGGTGTACGCGGGTACCTGCCAGCCGCGTTCGCGCAGTCGCCGGGACACGTCGAAGACGTCGAACGGGAGGCCCTCCACGGTGGTGAAGGCGAAGACCGGCAGCTGGTTCCCCCGGGTGAGCAGCCGGAAGCAGCCCAGCTTCTCGATCTCGGTGGCCAGATACCCTGCGACGTCCCGGCAGGCCTGCTGGACCGCCCGGAACCCCTCACGGCCGAGCCGCAGGAAGGTGTAGTACTGGGCGACGACCTCCGCGCCGGGCCGGGAGAAGTTGAGCGCGAAGGTGGGCATCTCGCCGCCCAAGTAGTTGACCTTGAAGATGAGTTCCTCGGGCAGCGCCTCGTGGTCCCGCCAGAGTGCCCAGCCGACGCCGGGGTACACCAGCCCGTACTTGTGGCCCGAGGTGTTGATCGAGGCGACCCTGGGAAGCCGGAAGTCCCAGTGGAGTTCGGGGTCGAGGAACGGTGCCACCATGCCGCCGGAGGCTCCGTCCACGTGCACGGGGACGTCCAGCCCGGTGCGCTGCTGCAACTCGTCCAGCGCGGCGCAGATTTCGGCGATCGGTTCGTACGAGCCGTCGAAGGTCGAACCGAGAACGCCGACCACGCCGATGGTGTCCTCGTCGCAACGGGCCACCGCCTGTTCGGCGTCGAGATGGAATCGCTCGCCGCTCATCGGCACCAGCCTCGGCTCCACCTCCCAGAAGTTGCAGAACTTCTCCCAGCAGACCTGCACATTGATGCCCATCACCAGGTTGGGCCGGGCGCCGGCCGCGTAGCGGTCCCCGTTGCGCCGCATCCAGCGGCGTTTGAGGGCGAGCCCGGCCAGCATGCACGCCTCGCTGGAACCGGTGGTCGAGCAGCCGATGGCCTGCGCCGGAACCGGCGCGTGCCAGAGGTCGGCCAGGATGGCCACACAGCGCTGTTCCAGCTCGGCGGTCTGCGGGTACTCGTCCTTGTCGATCATGTTCTTGTCGGCGCAGTCCGCCATCAGCCTGGTCGCGTACTCGTCCATCGAGGTGGTGACGAAGGTGGCCAGGTTGAGCTTGGCGTTGCCGTCCAGCATCAGCTCGTCGTGGATCAGCTGGTACGCGCTGGACGGGGGGATCGGACGGTCCGCGAGCCGGTGCCGCGGCGGGGCGAGCTTCATCGCGCCGAGCGGATCGGCCGTGCCGAACAGCGGGCTGACGGACAGGCGACGATCCTCGCCGTTCCCCTTGTGCAGCGCCATGCGGAGACATCCCTTCAGCAGAGTGCCCGGAGTACCGGAGCCTCCCACGCTGCCACCGCCGCCGGCCGGCGTACCCGCAACACGCCGCCGGCCCTCCGGGCGCGCGCCCTACTCCGCCCTGGTCTCGGGGTGCATCTGCTCGCGCACGGTGACGTACTGCTGGCGGACCGCCTGGCCGATGGCGAGGTCGTGCTCCCGGTCGGGTGTGTACACCGCGGCCTCGGGCAGCTCCCACTGCGGCGGCTCGGGCGTACCGGCCAGCGCCCAGGCGGCCTGTCTGGCCGCACCGCGCGCGGCGTGCGCCCCGGCGGGCGGTACCACCACGGGCAGGCCGAAGACCAGCGGGGCGATCTCCCGCACGGCGGGCAGCCGCCCGACCGTACCGAGCAGGAAGACCCGGTTCACGGCGACGCCCTTGGCCCGCAGGACGTCCAGCGCGTCCGCGATGTTGCAGAGCATGCCCTCGACGGCGGCCCGGGCGAGGTGCTGCGGGGCCATCGACTCGGCCCGAAGCCCCGTCAAGGTGCCTGCGGCGTGCGGCAGTCGGGGAGTCCGCTCGCCGTCCAGGTACGGCAGCAGCACCAGCCCGTACGAGCCGGGTGAGGACCGCAGGGCCAGCTCGCTCAGCCCGGCCAGGTCGCAGCCGAGCATGGCGGCCGTCGAGCGCAGTACCTGCGCGGCGTTGAGGGTGCCGACCATCGGAAGGTGGCGGCCGGTGGCGTCGGCGTACGAGGAGACGGCGCCGGAGGTGTCCACCAGGGCCTGGTCGTGCACCGCGAAGATGGTGCCGTTGCTGCCGAGCGAGACCACGGCGTCCCCCGGCAGCAGCCCGAGGCCGAGGGCGGCGGCCATGTTGTCGCCGGTGCCGGCGGAGATCAGCAGGCCTTCGGGGGTGTGCCCGGCGGGCTCGGCGGGACCGAGCACGTCGGGGACGCGCAGTTCGTGGCCGAGGGCGAGCTTGATGAGGTCCTGGCGGTACTCGCCGGTGAGCGGCGACCAGTAGCCGGTGCCGGAGGCGTCGCCGCGGTCGGTGGTCCGGCGCTTGGAGTGGCGGCCGAGCAGCTGCCAGGTCAGCCAGTCGTGCGGGAGCAGCACCTCGGCGATCCGCTTCGCCGAGGCCGGCTCGAACTCGGCCAGCCAGCGCAGCTTGGCGATGGTGTACGTCGGCTGCGGTACCGAACCGATCGCCTCCACCCACGGGGCCTGGCCGCCCAGCGCCTCGATCAGCGCGGCGGCGGCACCGGCCGAGCGGGGGTCGTTCCACAGCAGCGCGGGGCGGACCAGCACGCCGCCGGCGTCCAGGCCGATCATGCCGTGCTGCTGGGCCGAGACGCCGATCGCCCGGACGCTCTCCAGCAGCCCGCCGGTGGCCGCCTCACCGAGCGAGTGCAGCCAGTTCTGCGGGTCGGTCTCGGTGGTCCTGGCATCCGCTCCCGCGGGCAGCGGGTGGGGTGCCCGGCCGTCCCGCAGGACGGCACCGGTTTCCGCGTCGCACGCGACGATCCTGGTGCGAGTGGTGGAGCTGTCGATCCCCGCGACGATGGCCATGCCGAGATCATGCCTCAGCGGCCGCCCGGCCCGGACGCCGCCCACCCGAGTGTTGCCCACTCGGTACACCTGCCGCCGGCGCGGCGGCCTCTCGACGGCCTCAGGGTCCCGACCGGGGACCGCAGGAGAACCGGCACGGCCGTAGCGTGCTCCTCGCCCCTGGTGGCGTACCTCACGTCGCCCGGTGCGACGTGGCCCTCCCGCCCCGGCCTTCGAGGCCGGGCGCCCCTCCGACCGGTCTCCCGGTCACCGGGAGCCTGCCCGGCCCGATCGCGGGAGCGGCCGGCCACGGGCCCGGGGCGGCCAGCGGCGCTACGGCCGCACCGTGCCCCAGCTGTCGTCCTCGACGCGGTGCCGGTTCAGGTAGGGGACCCGGTCGGTGAGGGCGTCGGGCAGCCGGTCACCGACCCGCTCGGCCACCGCGCCCGCGGCCTTCCCGGCCACCGCGCCCGCCTGCTGCCTGGCCTTGCAGGCCGCGTCCTGGACCCGGGGGTTCTGGGCGATCTGCCTGGCCGTCTTGGCGATCTGCTCGTAGCGCTCCCGCCCGGCGCGTGCGCCCAGGACGTACCCGAGCCCGACCCCCACGACCAATGTCACCTTCCACATGCTCGGCCTCCACCCTTCCTCGCGGCTCCTGCCGCGTTGCCCTACCCGTCCTGCCCGGCGGTGAACCGCACGGGCACCGGCGGGTCCGGGGAAGCCTCGCCCGCCGTGCACCAGCATCCCCCGACGGTGCGTACGGCCGCGCGCCGGGCGCGCCGGAGCGGGTGGCGCGCCGGGGTGCCGAGCGGGGTGAGGGGTATCGATTGGCGGACCACCCCCCTGAGTGCGCTAATGTATGTCCCGCAGCGAGCGCCGAGAGGCCCGGGAGGATCCCGGAGATCAAGGCGGAAGCTCATTCCCCCATAGCTCAATTGGCAGAGCAGCCGACTGTTAATCGGCAGGTTATTGGTTCGAGTCCAATTGGGGGAGCTCGGACAGCCTGCTCGCAGGACGTCCGGCTGTGCACATTCCCCCATAGCTCAATTGGCAGAGCAGCCGACTGTTAATCGGCAGGTTATTGGTTCGAGTCCAATTGGGGGAGCTTCACCGGCAGTTGAGGTGAGTAGTACAGAGCGAGGGCCCTCCGGTCACCGGGGGGCCTTCGTGTTTCCTCGGGAGCCCGCTGGCGGCGGTCCGCCTCGCACCGGGCCGTCCTCCCACCGTTCCCGGCCGGGAATCCTCCACCCGGGCCGGGAATCCTCCGTCCGGCCAGCGGCGGGGCCCCTTCGGCTACGCGCTGGCCTTCCGGTACAGCTCGGCGACCCGCTCGTCGAAGGTGATGCTGTACGAGGTCTGCTCGGTGTCCCCGCCCTGCTGGTAGCCGCCGATCACGCCGATCACGGTGCCCGCGGAGGTCAGCCAGGGGCTGCCGCTGGTGCCGTTGGTGTAGCCGTCGCAGTCGAAGCGCTCCTGGGTGGCGGAGAACTTCTTGGTGGGCGCGGTGCAGGTGATCGGGGCCTGGTGGTCGTTCGGGTAGCCGGTGACCGAGACCGGGAGGCCGAAGCCCTGGTTGGTGCCGATCGGGTTGCCGCCGAGGGCGTCCTCGATCTCCTTGCCGTTCACGGGAGCCACCGTGACGAAGGCGACGTCGTACTCCGGGTCCTCGTCACTGGTCCAGTGCGGATCCGTGGTGATCGATTCGAGTGGCCAAGCCCCGTACGGGGCCTGTCCGTTGCGGTAGTCGGGGGCGAAGACCAGGTTGTCGAGCCGGCCGAGCTCGCTGGTGTAGACGCAGTGGGCCGCGGTCACCAGGAGATTGCGGTGCGGACTGTCCACGACGCTGGCGGTACAGGCCCGTTGGCCGTCCAGGTCGCCGACGAAGAGTGCGCCGATCCGCTTGTTGAGCTCGCTGTCGGGTGCGGGCTGGGAGGAGGGGATGTTGCCCTCGGCCGCTATACCGGAGCTCGACGTGCAGCCCGTGGTGGTGGCCAGCAGCACGGCCAGCAGCGCGGCAGACCCACCGGGACCACGCCGAGCCGTCGTGCCGCCGGAGTGCCGTACGCGTGCCATGAACCGGTCTCTCTCCCCAGGGCCCGCCGTCGCACGGGCTCGGGAGCAAGATCTACCAGGCGAGCAGCCCGATGCGCTAGCCGGTGGCCCGATCGTAGAGGGACTGGACCTGGTCGCCGAAGTAGCTGCTGTACGAGACGTCGGGGGTGGCCCCGCCCTGCTGGTAGCCGCCGATCACACCGACGATGGTGCCGGTCCTGCTCTTCGGATCGAGTCCGGTGATCCACGGGCTGCCGCTGGTGCCGCCGGTGTAGTCGGGACACTCGATCCGGAGCTGGGTGGGGCTCTGCGCGGTGGTGTCGTTGGCGCAGGTGATCGGGGCGTCACCGCTGCTGGGGTAGCCGGTGATCCGGACGGGCAGCTGGTAGCCCTTGTTGATCCCCAGCCTGCTGGCGCCGAGCACCTGCTGGATCTGCATGCCGTCCTGCGGCTGGACGATGGCGAAGGCCACGTCCATGTCCGGGTTCCCGCTCTCCTGCCAGCTCTGGTCGACGGTGATCGAGACCAGCGGCCAGACCCCGTGGGGAGTCTCGCCGTTGCGGTAACCGGGGACGAAGACCAGGTCGCTGCGCTGCCCGGTCATCGGGTCGTAGACGCAGTGCGCGGCGGTCACGATCAGGTTCTCGCCGGCGCTGTCGACCACGCTGGCGGTGCAGAAGTGGTCGCCCTGCGCGTCATGCGTGAAGACCGCCCCGACCTGGGCGTTGAACGGGGTGGCCCGCGCGGTGTGGGTGGTGCCGGGGTGTTTGGCGATCGCGGCGAGCAGGCGCTTGCGGCTCCAGCCGTGGGCGGCGCTCACGCTCGGGGTCGCCGCGTGCCCGCCGGGGCCGGTGGGGCCGCTCGCCGTGCTCGCCGAGTCCGAGGAGGAGGCGCATCCGGTCGCCGCCAGCCAGAGGGTGCAGGCGAACGCGCACGCCCGCCGGCCGATCCGTCTACGAACAGCCACCTGTCCACCGCCCTGGTCCGCCCGTGCCACCGCGTCACCCGTACTGCCCCGTGCCGACTTCCCAGCCTCACCCATCGGGCGGATCGCCGCCAGGTCGGCCCGCCCGGAGGTGGCGGCGCACACCTGGGCGTACTCGGATGCGGCCCCGGGCGAGCATCAGGACTGATCGACCAGCTATGCTGCCGGGGACGCCCTGAGGGGCTGTCTGCCGCTGCACCGGCTGCTGCCCGGATGCATGGCGAACCGGGGCGGTAGCTCAGCCGGTTAGAGCAGGGGACTCATAATCCCTTGGTCGTGGGTTCGAGTCCCACCCGCCCCACCATCTAATCTGATGGACCGTCTGCCAGCGTAACCCTCTGACCTGGGGAAATGCGCGACTCCTCTGCGGTAACTGTAGAGGTATGACTACCCATCAGGCGCGGTGGCATCCCAATATTCACCCGTATGGGAACGCATGGGGATGCCGAGGTGACGTGCGGCGGGGCTGAGCAGCGCGTTTGCCGGTCGTGACGGCTGCCCGGCCCTCCGTCCGGGTGGCTTCCCGTGTGCCGCTGTCAGCCGCCCCGCCAGATGTTGTCGAAGGCCGCCTGCTCGATGGTCCGCCGTTGCCGTACGGCCTCCAGCTCCACCACCGCGTCGCCGACCGCGGCGAGCACGGTCTCCACCGCTTCGCCGACCGCGCCCGGGGTGTCTCCGGTCTCCTGGTCTCGGAACCCGGCCGTCGTCGCGAGGATGGTGAGGACCGGTTCGTTCGCCGCCCAGCGGTCCTCCGCCAGGCGGCGGTCGGGTGAATCGGTCAGCACCGGCCGGCCGGTCTCGAAGGGCATCCAGCGGTGGTGCCGCCGGGTGAGCCGCCCTTCCGCCT
Organism: Kitasatospora sp. HPM-01-4; assembly: GCF_051374625.1. Taxonomy (NCBI): domain Bacteria; kingdom Bacillati; phylum Actinomycetota; class Actinomycetes; order Kitasatosporales; family Streptomycetaceae; genus Kitasatospora; species Kitasatospora sp. HPM-01-4. The sequence goes on from NZ_JBPQGP010000005.1 coordinate 5,995,533, forward strand.
CTAGAACGGCCAGATAGGTCGAGGCCAGGCCGCGGCCTCTGCGCCACAGCCAGTCGCCGACGGACTCGTACGGCGCCTCCCGGAGCGAGGCCGCGGCCTGGTCCAGCAGGCGATCGGCGGTGGCCGTCCGGTCGCCGGGCACGATTCGATCGTCGTCAAGGGTGGCGGCCCCGGCGGTCAGGAGGTCGATCAACTCGGCTCCCGCCAGCGCGAGCGACATCTCGCCCCGCTCCACCGGGCGGCCGGGCGCCACGTCCATGGATGTGATCATCAGGTCCCGGGCTGTGGTCATGGAGGGCTCCGCGTCAGGGGCGGCGGCAGGCGCTGCGGTATCGGCTCGTCCGGCACCTCGCACGATGCCCGGCGGCAGGGCCGTCTGCCGTGGCCGGTGAGTCTGCCACCGCTGCGGCAGGAGGTGGAGGTGAGGGCCGGGCGCGGGTCGGGTGGGTGCGGGCCGCCGGTGAGTACTCCCGTGCCGAGTACTCCCGTTACGAGCCTAGGGAGCGAGGACGGCGGGTGCACCCCCGCGCCGGCCGTGTCCCGGTACCGGCGTCGCACGGTCCGACGAGCGGGGTGCGGGGCGGCCGTACGGCTGTCCGGCCGGCGCCGTGTTTCCCGACGGGGTTCGGCTCATCGTGGTGCGGTGAAGCGGTAGCCGTTGCCGATCAGGGTCGGCAGGCAGGTGCGCAGGGCGGCGACGGTCTGGGAGCGGTCGCCGCCCCCGTCGTGGTTGAGCACGATCGCGCCGGGCCGGACGCCTGTCAGGACCCGGTTGGTGATCGCCGTGGTGCCCGGCCGGTCCCAGTCGCGGGGATCGACGGACCAGCCCATCGGCCGCATCCCGAGCTCCGAGCAGACCCGCAGCGTGACGTCCGGCCAGTCGCCGCCGGGCGAGCGGAACCAGGTGACGGGCCTGCCGGTGGTCTCCTGGAGCAGGTCCGAGGTGCGCCGCAGCTCGTCGCGGACCCGGGACTCGGGCAGGTGCCGCAGGTCGGGGTGGGTCCAGGTGTGGTTGGCGATGTGGTGGCCCGCGTCGGCGATGGCCCGGACCAGGGCGGGGTTCGCGGCCGCGTTCTCGCCGATCAGGAAGAAGGTGGCGCGGATCCCGTACTGGTGCAGCAGTTCCAGCACCACCGGCGTGTGGGCGGGGTGCGGGCCGTCGTCGAGGGTGAGGGCGATCAGCCGGTCCGAGGTCTCCAGCTCGAAGAGCGGGGCGGTGACGGGACGCGCCTGGTCGGTGGCCGGGGGCGGGGCGGGCACCCTCGCCGTGGGGAAGTCCGCGACGGGGGCGGCGGGGGAGGCGACGGGGGAGGCGGCGTCGGGGTGGCTGCTGGGCCCGGCGGCAGGCGGGAGGGTGCCGTGCGGCGGGCTGGGCCGGGTGGTGCCGCTCCGCTGCCCGGTCGGCGGTCCGCAGGCGCCGGACGACAGCATGGCCACTCCTGCGATGCTCAGAAGCAGCCTGCGGGGGACCATCTGATGGTGTGACAACATGCCCGATCTCTCCCTCGACTCGATCGGCGCCACGCCGTCGGTGGCCGTACCGGCTCCGTACGCCACTCCGTCAGCTGAATGGGAGTCAGCTGGAATCGGCCATCGGTGGGCGCGGCGGAGGGATGTGGGCCGGGGCGTCACCCGGAAGGGAGTCAGCGGTGGCGAGTGGTCGTCAGGTGACTGAACGTGAAGTGTGAGTCCGCGATCTCCTGAGCCGGTGACCGAATCGGCGGTCGTCCGGACCCGCCGGAAGGATCACCCCATGCGCGTGCAGCCCACCAGCCTCGTCGGGGCGGCCGTGGCCGCCGTCCTCGCTTCCGGTGCTCCCGTCGCCCACGCGGTGAGCGGTCCCGGATCGCCGTCCGACCCGAAGGCGGCCCAGGGTGCTCCGGCGGCCGCCGCCGACCAGCGGGCCCGGGAGGACCGGGGAAGGCGGGACGAGGGGAAGAACGGCGACCGCCGCGAGGGCGGGCACCGTAAGGACGACCACAGGTGGGCCGAGGGCTCCCACTCGGAGGGCTCCCGTGCGGAGGGCCCGCAGGAGGAGGGGCGCAAGCCGCGCGGCGGTGTGCACACCGGTGGCGGTGGCCTGGCGATCCCCGGTGGCGGTCTGACCTCCGGCGTCGTGCTGCTGGGTGCGGGGCTGGGCCTGGGCGCCTACGCCCTGCGCCGCCGCAAGGCGGTCGGCGGCGTGCTCTGAGGATGACGCGATTCCTGTCCCGTCGGGGCCGGCGCGCTCCCGGTGTCGGCCGCGACGGCGCGTCGGCGAGTGGGCCCGGCCGGGCCCGGACGGCCGACTCCGGACACTTCCCGGCTCCCGGGTGAGCCTTCCCGGTCCCGGCCGGGCCAGACGAGAGAGAGGTACGAAAGCCGATGGCAGACGGGACGACCGAGGCCGAGGCCGAGCAGCCGGCTGCCGGCGGCCGGAGCGGCAGTCAGCGGCTCCTCAGATGGTCGATGTGCGCGGCGGCGCTGGGGGCCCTGGTGATCTACCAGTCGGTGGACCAGCGCATGGTGTCCGTCCGGCCGCCGGCCGCCGTCGCCGGGCACGCCGCGCCCTCGGCCGCCGCATCACCGGCCGCACCGCCGGCCGCCCCGGTGTCGCCTGCCGCGAACGCCCCCGGGGCCCCGGCCGCGGGGAACGCGGCGCCCGCGCTGGGCCGGTCCAAGCCGACCAGGATCAGGATTCCGCAGCTGTCCATCGAGGCGCCGTTCACCGAGCTCGGCCTGGACGCGGCCGGTGCGCTGGAGGTCCCGCCCGCGGACAACCCCAACCTGGTCGGCTGGTACCGCGAGGGGCCCACGCCGGGCGAGCGCGGCACCTCGGTGCTCGCCGGCCATGTGGACACCACCAAGGGAGCCGCGGTCTTCCTGATGCTCTACACGCTGGCCCCCGGGAACACCGTGGAGATCACCAGGGCCGACGGTACCGTCGCGGTCTTCGCGGTGGACGCGGTGAAGACGTACCCGAAGAACGCCTTCCCGGACAACGAGGTGTACGCCGACACCCCCGATGCCCAGCTGCGCCTGATCACCTGCGGCGGTATGTACGACCGCAAGCTGAAGGACTACACGGAGAACATCGTGGCGTTCGCCCACCTCCGGTCCTCCCACAAGGCCTGAGTGGTCCTCCGGGCCCGGGCGGCCCTCCCGGAAGCCCGGGCCGCGGGGCCGGGGCCGCCGCTTCCGTATGCTGGCGGGATGCTCACCCCCGCCGCCCTGCCGACCCCGCTGCAGGTGCTGACCGACCCCGTGCTGGCCCGGGCGGGCGTCGAGCTGCGGCTGAAGCGGGACGACCTGGCGCACCCGACCGTTCCCGGCAACAAGTGGCGCAAGCTGGCCCCGAACCTGGAGCAGGCTCTCGCCGACGGGCACACCCGGCTGCTGACCTTCGGCGGGGCGTACTCGACGCACGTACGGGCCGTGGCGGCGGCCGCGCGGGCGCTGGGCCTGTCGGCGGTGGGGGTGATCCGGGGCGAGGAGCTTGCGGCGGCGCCCCGGAACTGGTCGCTGCGGGCCGCCGAGGCGGCCGGGATGCGGCTGGAGTTCGTCTCCCGCTCGGAGTACCGGGCGCTGGTGACCGGGGAGCACGAGAAGTACGGGGAGCTGCTCGGACGGTGGGGGCGCTGTCTGGTGCTGCCGGAGGGCGGGTCCAACGCCCTGGCGGTACAGGGGGCGGCGCGGATTCCGGCGGAGATCCCCGGTCTCGGGGAGCGGGACGTGCTCTGCTGCCCGGTCGGCACCGGCGGCACCCTGGCCGGGATCGCGGCCGGGCTGCCGGACGGTGCGCGGGCGCTCGGGGTTGCGGTGCTGCGCGGTGAGGGCTACCTGGAGCGCGAGGTGACAGGTCTTCACCATGCCACCTATGCAAGGGAGTTCGGGAACTGGCGGATCCACCACGGCCACCACGGTGGCGGCTACGGCAGGGTTCCGGCCGAAGTCGAGGCGTTCGCGGGGGAGTTCGAGCGGCGGCACGGGGTGGCGGTGGAGCTGCGGTACGTGGCGAAGACCCTGTTGGCGGTCCACGACCTGGCCGCCGCAGGGGAGTTGGCGCCCGGGACCAGGGTGACCGTGGTGGTCACCGGGCTGCCCGATCCGGTGGACGCCTAGCCGCGGTGCGGCCGGCCTCCGCGGGTGGTCCGCTCAGCCGAAGGAGAGGTCGGTGCAGAGGTCGCTGTCGGCGGGGCGGGTGTTCTCGGCGATGGTGACCGGGACGGTGGTGGGCGGGGCGCTCGGGGTGGCGGCGGAGTCGTCCGGTGCGTAGTCACGGCCGAGGGTGACGGTGACACCGTCGGCGGACGGGTCCACCCGGAGGGTGGCACCGGTGAAGTACTGGGTGAGCTGCTCGGCGGCCCCGCGCTGGTCCGGGGCGTACCCGATCAGGGTGGTGCCGCGCGGGGAGGCGTCGGGCCCGAGGACGACGTTCCGGTAGCCCTTCGCCCTGAGCGCGTCGGCCGCCTGCCCGGCGAGTCCGCCGGTCCCCGAGCCGTTGGACACGGTCACCGGAAGGTCGGCGGCCGGGGAGGCCGACGGGGTGGTGGAGGGACCGGCGGACGGAGCGGCCGAGGAGGACGGGCTCGCTGCCTCCTGGCCGGTGCTCTTGCCGTCGAGGGTGTCGTCCTGCCGCAGCAGGTTCCACAGCCGGTCGGCGTCGGGGTGGATGAGGGCGACCCGTTCGCCCGAGTAACGCCAGGGCACCGTAACGAAGTTGATGTCCGTGAGCTTGATGTTCCGCAGTGACTGCGCGAAGTCGGCGAGCTTCACCGCCGTACCCAGTCCGGGGTCGACGGTCAGCGACTTGGTGGCGGCGTCGGCGAGCGGGAGCAGGGTGGCCGGGTTGAGGCCCTCGCCCTGGACCTTCTTGATCAGCGAGGCGACGAAGGCCTGCTGGCGCTTCATCCGGCCTATGTCGGAACCGTCGCCGAAGCCGTGCCGCGCCCGTACGTAGTCCAGTGCCTGCTGCCCGGAGAGGGTCTGGCGGCCCTTGGCGAGCTTTATCCCGTAGGAGTCCACGTCGTTCGGGACGCAGACGTCCACGCCGTGCACGGCGTCGGTCATCGCGGCGAAGCCCTTGAAGTCCACCACGACGGTGTGGTCGACCCGCAGCCCGGTCAGCGCCTCGACGGTGTTCTGGGTGCAGGCGGGGTTGCCCTGCGGGAACTCGCCGACGGTGAAGGCCGAGTTGAACATCTGGTTGGCGTGCGCGGTGGTCCACTTGCCGCTGGGAAGTCTGCACGGCGGGATCGTCACCAGGGTGTCGCGGGGTATCGACACCACGACGGCGTGCCGGTGGTCGCCGTAAATGTGCACCAGCATCGCGGTGTCCGAGTTGCCGACCCCCGCCTCGCCGCCGGCGAGGGCCTCGTTGCCGTCGTCCCGGCTGTCGGAACCGAGCAGCAGGACGTTGACCGGGCGCCCGCCGCCGGTCACGGGAGCCGCGGCCGGCGGCCGGCTGGGTGCGATGCCGCCCGCGTCGAAGGTGCTGATGTTGTGGTCGATGTGCCAGTAGAGCCAGGCTCCGCCGCCGCCGGCGGCCAGTACCAGGACGGCGGCCGTGGCCCCTGCGGCCCGGGCGAGTCGGCCCCGGAGGGAGGCCGGAGTGCCTTTGGCGGGACGGCTCTTGGCGTCGGTCATCATCAGCGCTCTCTGTACGGTCGCCCGGGGGTCCGGCCGGCTGGTGCGGTTCTCACCAGATAGACGGTTCGACAAGGCGTCCGGTTGTACGAGCGCACTCCCCAACAAGGGGGGCGCGGACCGGCGGTCCCTCCGGGGGGTCGTCAGGAGCGGCTGCGCTCCACGGCTCCGGCCGGGATGCGCGCGGCCTCCGGGCCGGCTCCTTCGAGCATCCGGCGCAGCAGGTCGCGGAGTTGGGCCCGCTCGCCCTCGGCGAGGGCGGCCAGCGGCTCGCGGGCGAAGTTGAGCGACTCGCGCAGTTCCTCGGAGGCGTCTCTGCCGGTGTCGGTGGCGGCGACCAGCTTGACCCGGCGGTCCTGCGGGTCCGCCTCGCGGGTGACGAACCCGCGGTTCTCCAGCCGGTCCACGATGCCCGTGATGTTGGACGGCTCGCAGCTCAGCGTCTGGGCGATCTGGCGCATGGGCATCGGGCCGCGTCTCAGCAGTGCGAGCACCTTCGCCTGGGCACCGGTGAGTGATCGGGCGGCGGCGGCGTCCTCGTACTCCCGGTGGAAGAGCGCGACCAGGCTCGCCATGAGGTCCACGACCTCGCGGGTGATCGCGTCGGTGGGCGGCGGGGCGACCGGACTCGGTTGCATCTCCATGCTTTCGAGTGTAGCTGGAAAGTTGACAACATGAACCTTTCATGTCCACGATTGCTTTAGGAGGTCAACCTTTTACGTTGACCGGGTACGGGACGAACATCGGGAGTGCAGCCATGGCAGAGCAGGCAGTGCCCACCACGGGGCGGGAGTGGCACCTGGAGGCCCGGCCGGAGGGCTGGCCCAAGACCGGCGACTTCGCCCTGGTCGAGGCCGAGGTTCGGCAGCCGGGGCCGGGAGAGATCCTGGTCCGCAACGCGTACCTGTCGGTCGACCCCTACATGCGCGGGCGGATGAACGATGCGCGGTCGTACGCTCCGCCGTACCGGCTCGGCGAGGTGATGGAGGGCGGCGCGGTCGGCTACGTGGTGGCCTCGCAGGCCGAGGGCTTCGCGGTGGGCGACGCGGTGCTGCACGGCCTCGGCTGGCGCGAGTACGCCACCGTCGACGCCAAGCACGCGGTCAAGGTCGACCCCGAACTCGCCCCGCTCTCCTACTACCTGGGCATCCTCGGCATGCCCGGCCTGACCGCCTACGCCGGACTGCTCGAGGTCGGCGGCTTCAAGGCGGGCGACACCGTCTTCGTCTCCGGCGCGGCCGGCGCGGTCGGCTCGCTGGTCGGCCAGATCGCCAAGCTCAAGGGCGCGGCCCGGGTGGTCGGTTCGGCCGGTTCGGCGGAGAAGGTCGCCAAGCTGGTGGACGACTACGGCTTCGACGCCGCCTTCAACTACAAGGACGGGCCGGTCCACGACCTGCTGACCGAGGCCGCTCCCGACGGCATCGACGTCTACTTCGACAACGTCGGCGGCGACCATCTGGAGGCGGCGATCTCCGCTCTCAAGGTGCACGGCCGGGCCACCCTCTGCGGCGCGATCTCGCAGTACAACGCCACCAGTGCGCCGGCGGGTCCGCGCAACCTGGTGCAGGCCATCGGCAAGCGGCTGCGCCTGCAGGGCATGCTGGTCGCCGACCACGCCGCGCTCCAGCCGCAGTTCGTCGCCGAGATGGCGGGCTGGCTGAAGGACGGCAGCCTGCACTACGACGAGACCGTCGTGGACGGTGTGGAGAACGCCCTCGAGGCCTTCCTCGGCCTGCTGCGCGGCGACAACACCGGCAAGATGGTGGTCCGGCTCGGTTCCTGACGCACCGTCCGCTGTCCGGGCGCCCCCGTGGATCGGTCTCCGCGGGGGCGCCCGGCGCGCTGTGCGGACCTTCCGCGTTCCGCGCGGACGTTCTGCGCACGGATTCGGACTTTTCGATGGAGCGTCACACCTGTCGCGGACCCCGGCCGCTACGGTTGATCCGTCGCGGATGGGGCCGTTCGGGGGAGAGATCCGGAGGAGGGGTAGACCTCGTGGCGGATCTGGCTAGCATTGAGCGAGAGCTTGTCCGTTTTGCTCAACTTGATGACCTAATGTCGAATAAGTTGAGTGTCGCGGGGGCAGGAACCGGTCAGGCGGCGACGCAGGACCGGTGGCGGGTACGAGGCAGCTGGGGAAGGCGACCCTCGTCCACAGCCTGGAGGTCCCGGTGACGACACGTGGAGTCCTGTACGTCCACTCCGCGCCCCGCGCGCTGTGCCCGCACGTCGAGTGGGCGGTCGCGGGCGTGCTCGGTGTGCGGGTCGGCCTCGACTGGATCCGCCAGCCGGCCGCGCCCGGCCACTGGCGTGCCGAGTTCTCCTGGCAGGGGGAGCCCGGCACCGCGTCGAAGCTGGCATCCGCCCTGCGCGGTTGGCAGTTGCTCCGGTACGAGGTGACCAGCGAGCCCTGCGCCGGCGCGGAGGGGGAGCGCTACAGCAGTACGCCCACGCTCGGCATCTTCCACGCGGTCACCGGGCTCCACGGGGACATCCTGATTCCGGAGGACCGGCTGCGGGCCGTGCTGCTGCGGGCCAAGACCGAGGGTGGCGACCTGGAGGCCGAGTTGGCGCGGCTGCTCGGCAAGCCGTGGGACGACGAGCTCGAACCCTTCCGCTACGCGGGCGAGGGCGCTCCGGTGCGCTGGCTGCACCAGGTGGTCTGAGGGCCGGGCGGGAGCCGTCTTCGACCGCCCGATGCGCCTTGCTCCTTGGCGGGGCGGCGCCGACCACTGCCTTCCGGACCGGGCGGCTCCCCGCGCCCCGAGAGCATGCCCGCCTGTCCCCGAAGGTCCGCACGCACAAGGGCCGTACCGGCAACTCCGGTACGGCCCTTGTGCGCTGGCTGTGCGTCAGACGGTGCGGAAGGCGAGGACCACGTTGTGGCCGCCGAAGCCGAAGGAGTTGTTGAGGGCGGCGATGCGGCCCTCGGGGAGCTTGCGGGGCTCGCCGCGGACGATGTCCGCGTCGACCTCGTCGTCCAGGTCGTCGACGTTGGTGGTCGGCGGGGCGAGGCGGTTGTGGAGCGCGAGCACGGTGGCGACGGTCTCGATGCCGCCGGCACCGCCCAGCAGGTGGCCGGTCATCGACTTGGTCGCCGAGATGGCGATGTGGTCGACGTGGTCACCGAGTTCCTTGCGCAGCGCCTTGATCTCGGCGACGTCGCCCTGCGGGGTCGAGGTGGCGTGCGCGTTGACGTGCACGACCTCGGCCTTGTCCAGGTCGGTCTGCTCGAACAGGCCGGCCAGCGCCTGGGCGATGCCGGCACCGGTCGGCTCCGGCTGCGCGATGTGGTGCGCGTCGGAGGAGAGGCCCTGACCGACGGCCTCGCAGTAGACGCGGGCACCGCGGGCGGCCGCGTGCTCGGCCGACTCCAGCACGACCACGCCGGCGCCCTCGCCCAGCACGAAGCCGTCACGGCCCTTGTCGTACGGGCGGGAGGCGCGCTGCGGCTCCTCGTTGTTCTTGGACATCGCCATCATGTTGGCGAACGCGGCGATCGGCAGCGGGTGGATCGCCGCCTCGGTGCCGCCGGCCACCACGACGTCGGCGCGGCCGCTGCGGATCATCTCGATCGCGTAGCCGATCGCCTCGGCGCCGGAGGCACAGGCGGAGACGGGAGTGTGCACGCCGGCGCGGGCACCGAACTCCAGACCGACGTTGGCCGCCGGGGAGTTGGGCATCAGCATCGGGACGGTGTGCGGGGAGACCTTGCGGACGCCCTTCTCCTTCAGCACGTCGTACTGGTCGAGCAGGGTGGTCACACCGCCGATGCCGGAGGCGATCACGGCGCCCAGGCGCTCGGGGGTCAGCTTGGAGGACTCGTCGGTGGCGGGAACCTCGAAGCCGGCGTCGGCCCAGGCCTCGCGGGCCGCGATCAGGGCGAACTGCGCCGAGCGGTCCAGCTTGCGGGCCAGCGGACGGGGGAGGATCTCGGCCGGGTCCACGGCGGTGCGCGCGGCGATCCGGACGGGCAGCTGGGCGGCCCACTCCTCGGTCAGCTCGACGACACCGGAACGGCCCTCAAGCAGGCCCTCCCAGAACGAGGCGGCGGTGCCGCCCAGCGGCGTGAAGGCGCCGATACCTGTGACGACCACGGTGCGATTTTCAGCGGTCACTGGTTTCTTCTTCTCTCACGTTGTGCGGGGAGGGTGGGCCGGGCCGAAGGGTGAGGCCGGGGATGGGCCCTGGGCCGGGATCACCGGCCGGGACGTGTCAGACGCCCCGGCCGGTTCGGTCACCGGAGACCGGAGGTGGATCAGGCGTTGGCCAGGATGTAGTCGACGGCGTCGCCGACGGTCTTCAGGTCCTTGACCTTGTCGTCCGGGATCTTCACCTCGAACTTCTCCTCGGCGGCCACGACGACCTCGACCATGGAGAGCGAGTCGACGTCCAGGTCGTCGGTGAAGGACTTGTCGAGCTCGACGTCCTCGACCGGGATGCCGGCGATCTCGTTGACGATGTCGGCAAGACCTTCCAGGACCTCGTCCTTGGTAGCCATAATCGGCTGCTCCTCTTCGCTGTGGATCGCCCACTGCCCGGCGGACAGTCGGCAGGTTTTCGGTGCCGCGCCCACGGATGCGGGACACGGTGGTGCAACTGGCGGTGATGTTGCCTAGGGGAGAGTAACGACTGCCGCGGCGTAGACCAGACCCGCCCCGAAGCCGATGATCAGTGCGAGGTCGCCGCTCTTGGCCTCACCGGCCTCCAGCATCCGCTCCATGGCGAGCGGAATGGAGGCGGCGGAGGTGTTGCCGGTCTCGACGATGTCGCGGGCCACGGGGACCGAGCCGGGCAGCTTGAGCGCCTTGATCATGGCATCGGTGATCCGCATGTTGGCCTGGTGCGGGATGAACGCACCGAGCTGGTCGGCGGTGATCCCGGCGGCGTCCAGCGCCTGCTGGGCGACCTTGGCCATCTCCCACACGGCCCAGCGGAAGACCGTCTGGCCCTCCATCCGCAGCGCGGGCCACCGTACCTCGTCGCCGGCGCCGTTGACGGCGTCGGCCTTGACGAAGGCGGTGTCCCAGGCCTGCGTCTGGGAGATGACGTCCTTCTGCGAGCCGTCCGAACCCCAGATGACCTTGCCGATCCCGGGGGTGTCGGACGGGCCGACGATGGCCGCGCCCGCGCCGTCACCGAAGATGAAGGCGGTCGAGCGGTCCGAGGTGTCGGTCAGGTCGCTGAGCCGCTCCACGCCGATCACCAGCACGTACTCGGCGCTGCCGCCGCGCACCATGCCGTCGGCCAGGCTCAGGCCGTAGCCGAAGCCCGCGCAGGCGGCCGAGACGTCGAAGGCCGGGGCGGTGCCGCAGCCGAGCCGCTCGGCGATCTCGGTCGCGATGGCCGGGGTCTGCTTGAGGTGCGAGACGGTCGCGACGATCACGCCGCCGATCTGTGCCGGGTCGATCCCGGCCTGGGCGATCGCCTTGCCGGCCGCCTGGACCGACATCTCGCTGACGGTCTCCTCCGGGCCCGCCCAGCGGCGCTCGGCGATCCCGCTGCGGGTACGGATCCACTCGTCGGAGGAGTCGATCCAGTTCAGCACCTCGGCGTTCGGGATCACCCGGACCGGGCGGTAGCCGCCCACTCCGTGGATCCGCGAGTACGCGGCGCCGGTCGAGGGACGGATCTGCGCGGTGGTCATGCGTTCTGCTCCTGACCGCCGTGCTCCGCGACCAGCGCGCGCGCCTTGTCGAGATCGGCGGGGGTCTTGAGGGCCAGCGTCGCCACACCCTTGAGGTTTCGCTTGATCAGGTTGGTGAGGGTGCCCGCCGGGGAGAGCTCGATCACGGCGGTGGCGCCCAGCTGCCCCAGGGTCTCCATGCACAGGTCCCAGCGGACCGGGTTGGAGACCTGCGACACCAGGCGGTCCAGCACCTCGGCACCGGAGTCCACGACCTCGCCGTCCCGGTTGGAGACGTACGAGACCAGGGGGTCCGAGACGGTCAGGGTGGGCGCCAGCTTGGCCAGGCGCTCCACGCCCGGGGCCATGTGCTCGGTGTGGAACGCACCGGCCACCTTGAGCGGGATCAGCCGGGCACCGGCCGGCGGGTCGGCCTTGAGCGCCGCCAGCTGCTCCAGCGTGCCGGCCGCGACGATCTGCCCGCCGCCGTTGTTGTTGGCGGCCGTCAGCCCGTGCTCGGCCAGCTTGGCGGCGACCACCTCGGGGTCGCCACCGAGCAGCGCGGCCATCCCGGTCGCGGTCCGGGCGGCGGCCTCGGCCATGGCCAGGCTGCGCTCACGGACAAATGCCAGCGCGTCGTGCGCGCTCAGCACACCGGCGCAGGCGGCGGCGGTGATCTCACCGACGCTGTGACCGGCGACCGCGCCGACCAGCTTGCGGGCCTCGGCCTCGTCGGGGAACAGGGCACGGGCGGTGAGCAGACCGGCAGCGACCAGCAGCGGCTGGGCGACGGCGGTGTCCTTGATCTCTTCCTCGCCCGCTTCGGTGCCGAAGCGGACCAGGTCGATCCCGGCCACGGCCGACCAGCGCTGCAGCCGGTCGGCAGCGCCGTCCAGCTCCAGCCAGGGGCTGAGGAAGCCAGGGGTCTGGGCACCCTGTCCAGGGGCGACGATTACGAGCACGGTTCAACCCTCTCTCGCCAGGCACCCGGGGACGGGTAGGCGACGGTAACGAAGAAAAGCATGCGGGATTGTGGAGTCCCTACAGGGCGGGGTCAGCCCTGTTCGGCGACCGATCCGAGACGGCCCAGCGCGAGAGCGATGCGCAGGGTGAACGCCGACCGTACGTCGGACGGAGCATAGCCGGTGACATCGGTCACACGTCGCAGCCGGTAGCGCACCGTGTTCGGATGGACGAAGAGCATCCTGGCGGCTCCCTCCAAAGAGGAGGCCTGCTCAAGGTAGACGCTCAGGGTCTCCAGCAGTGCCGAACCGGCCTCGTCGAGCGGTGTGTAGATCTCCTCCACCAGCTGCCGCCGCGCGGCCCGGTCGCCGGCCAGTGCCCGCTCGGGCAGCAGGTCGTCCGCCAGCACCGGACGCGGGGCGTCCGGCCAGGCGGCGCAGGCCCGCAGCCCGGCGGCCGCGGCCGCCGCGGATCTGGTCGCCGACAGCAGGTCGGGCACGGTCGGGCCGACCACCACCGGGCCCGGCGCGAACTGGCCGATCAGCGCCCGCGCGGCGTGCACCGGCTCCTTGTCGCCGCCGACCACCACGACCAGCCGCTTGCCCAGGACACCGGTCAGCACATGCAGCTTGGCGTATCTGGCGGCCCGGCGGATCGCCTCCACCACCAGCTCGCTGTCCCCGTCCGGGGCGCTGCCCATCACCACCCGGACCTGGGTCGGCTGGCCCCAGCCCAGCGCGGCGGCCCGGGAGAGCACTCCCTCGTCCGCATCACCGGAGAGCAGCGAGTTGACGACCAGCGCCTCAAGCCGCGCGTCCCACGCGCCGCGCGCCTCCGCCGCCTGCGCGTACACCTGGGCGGTGGCGAAGGCGATCTCCCGCGCGTACACCAGGACCGACTCGCGCATCCCGGCCTCGTCGCCGGGGGCGGCCACCTCCTCGATGGCCTCCTCCATCACCTCGATGGTGGTGCGGATCAGCTCCACGGTCTGGCGCAGGGTGATCGCCCTGGTCAGCTCGCGGGGTGCGGTGCCGAAGACGTCCGTCGAGATCGCCTGGGGGGCCTCCGGGTGGCGGTACCACTCGGTGAAGGCGGCGATACCGGCCTGGGCGACCAGGCCGATCCAGGACCGGTGCTCCGGCGGCATCCGCCGGTACCAGCCCAGCTGGTCGTCCATCCGCGCGATCGCGGCGCTGGCCAGCTTGCCCGCCGACTTCTCCAGCCGCTTGAGCGTCGCGGCCCGCAGCTCGGCCCGCTCGGCGGCCAGCTTGCGCTCCTGCGCGGTCAGCCGTCCCGGCCTGCCGTTGCGCGGACGCTCGGCGGCCTTGGCGGGGGCCTTCGCCGGAGCCTGCGCGGGCCCGGTGTCCTCGGGCCCTGGGGCGGGCGCGGCGGCCCTTCCGGCCCCGGCCTTCGCGGGCGCGGCCTTCGTGGCCCCGGACTTCTTGTCGGAATTCGCTGAAGCGGCTGGCACAGGACAAGCCTGCCTCACGTCGGTCGGTGCTCGTGCACACCCCCGCCGGTTGTGGCGGTGGCTCCGGTCACACCGGCTACGGTGTCAGTCGTGACTGACGCCGCCACCCGCCCCCGTGCCGACCTGCGCCGATCGACCGAGCGCTACCGTTCCACGCCGGCCGAAGGCATCGAGACCAGGCACGCCTTCTCCTTCGCCGGCCACTACGACCCGAAGAACACCCACTTCGGGGCGCTGCTCGCCTGCAACGAGGAGACCCTGGCCCCCGGCGCGGGCTTCGACGAGCACCGCCACCGCGACACCGAGATCCTCACCTGGGTCGTCGAGGGCGCCCTCGCCCACCGGGACGGCGACGGCCACGCGGGCGTGGTCCGCCCGGGCATGGTCCAGCACCTCAGCGCGGGCTCCGGGGTCAGCCACACCGAGCGCAACGTCGGCGGGGCCGAGGTGCCGGTGCGGTTCGTACAGATGTGGCTGCAGCCGGACTCGTTCGACACTCCGCCCGGCTACGGGCTGCGCCGCGTCGAGCCGGCCGCGGACGGGCTGACGCTGCTCGCGTCCGGACTGGAACGGGACGCCGATACGGACGCGCTCCGGCTGCGGCGCAGCGACGCCGCGCTCTACCTGGTCACGGCCGGTCCCTGGCAGCCGCTGCCCGCGCTGCCGCAGGCGCCCTACCGGTACCTCCACCTGACGGACGGCTCGGTGGGATACCGGACGGTCCCGGGGCCGCAGGGGGGCGGGAGGTCGATGACGGCGGGGGACAGCGTCCGGGTCACCGGGAACGCGTTCGCCGATCCGACGGCGGGGGCGGACGGCGCTCAGCTGCTGCTCTGGGAGATGCACTCGGGGCTGAAGTACGGCTGAGGGCCGGGCACCGCGGGCGGGTACGGGAGCCGTCTCCCGCCCCGGGCGACCGGACCGCGCTCCGGGTTCCGGGGGAGCCCCCGCACGCGGCCTGACCCCGAACGGGTCAGCGGGAGGGCGATACGGGTGGTGGCGGCTTACGTTGGCGATGGCCCGTACCGCCCCCTCGCCGCGGGGCCGCAGCCGTGGGCCGCTTCCCCCGCTCCCGCCCAGAGAGGCGCCTCGACATGGCCGACCCCTCCCAGCAACGGTGTGTGTACGGACCGCGAGGCAGGATATGCCTGGCAGGTCTCGTCGTCGCCGCCCTCCTGACGGGCGCGGGCTGCTCCGGGACCCCCGGCCTGGTGGTCGCCGCCTCGAACGCCGGTACGTCCGGCGCCGGCTACGCCTCCGCGTCGGCCCCGGCGTCGGGAGCGGGGTCGGGAGCGGGGTCGGCGGCCGCCTCCAGCAGCCCTCCGGTGGAGCTGACCCCGGCGGTGACCGCCCAACTCGACGCGGCGGTCGGCGAGGTGATGCGGAAGGCCGATGTGCCCGGGGTGATCGTGGGGCTCTCGATCCCCGGTAACGGCACCTACACCAAGGCGTTCGGGGTCGCCGACCGCAGCGGCAACACGGCCATGACCACCGATCTGAACATGCGGATCGGCAGTGTGACCAAGACCTTCACCGTCACCGCGCTGCTGCGCCTGGTGGACGCGGGCAAGGTCGGGCTGGACGATCCGATCGGCAAGTACGTCGCCGGGGTGCCGAACGGGGACCGGATCACCCTGCGGCAGCTGGCCCAGATGCGCAGTGGCCTGTACCCGCACAGCTCGGACCAGGAGTTCGTGAACCTCCTGCTCTCCAACCCCGCCAGGCCGTTCACGCCGCAGGAACTGCTCGGCTACAGCTTCAGGCACCCGGTGTCCTTCGACCCGGGGAGCCAGTACCAGTACTCCAACACCAACACCGTCCTGCTCGGCATGGTGGTGGAGAAGGCCTCCGGCCAGCCGCTCCAGGACTTCCTGCAGCAGCAGGTGTTCGGGCCGGCGGGCCTGCAGCACACGGTCTTCCCGACGGACGCGTCCTTCCCCGACCCGCACGCGCACGGCTACACCAGCCAGATGGCGGCCGCCGGAGGCCAGACGCCGGATGCCGGCCAGAGTGCGAGTGCCGGCCAGAGCGCGAGTGCGAGTCAGAGCGCGAGCGCGGGGCAGACACCGGGTGGCGCGAGCGCGGACGCGACCGACTGGAACCCGTCCTGGGCCTGGGCGGCCGGAACCATGATCTCCAACCTCACCGACCTGCAGAACTGGGCCGGGGCGCTGGCCACAGGGACCCTGCTCAGCCCCGGCACCCAGGCGCAGCGGCTGCAGATGCTGCCCACCGGCTACCCCAACACGGGTTACGGCCTGGGGCTGCTCGGCGACAACGGGTGGGTCGGGCACAACGGTTCGGTTCCCGGCTACCAGAGTCTGGTGCTGTACCTGCCGTCCGCGAAAGCCAGCCTGGTGGTGCTCACCAACACCGATGCGAGCTACCAGGGCTCGGAGAACTCGACGCTGCTCGGTGAGGAGATCACCCGCATCGTGACGCCGGGGAACGTGTACTCGCTGCCGGCGGGCCCGGCAGCGGCGGCTTCGCCGTCCGGGTCCTCCGCCTCGCCGTCCGGGTCCTCCGCCTCGCCGTCCGGGTCCTCCGCCTCGCCGTCCGGAGTGGAGCCGTCCGGAGTGGAGCCGTCCGGCTCGGAGTCGGACGCATCGGGGTTCCCCACCTCGCCGTACCCGTCCCCCACCGGGGCGGCCTCCCCGTCGCCCTCGGGCCCCGTGTCCGCTCCGTCCGCATCCTCGCCGCGGTCACAAGCGCCCTCGGGTGCGGCTTCGGACGTGCCCTCGGACCTGCCGTCGCCGTCCGGGCCCGCCTCGTTCCCGTCCTCGGGGTCCCGCTCCGGGCGGCCCGGGGCCGGGGCGAGCTGACCGTAGCGCCGCGACGGCCGAACTCCGGCCCGGCACAGGGCGGTTGGGGCCTGTGCCGGGCCGGATCCGGGTGTCTGCGGCCGGTCGGTCAGCCGCGCAGTTCGGCCAGGACCGCGTCGTTGAACTGCGGCCAGGCCTCGGCGGCCCACGGCCCGAAGTCGCGGTCGGTGAGGGCGACACAGGCGACGCCCGCGACCGGGTCGACCCAGAGGAAGGTGCCGGACTGGCCGAAGTGGCCGAAGGTCTCGGGGGAGTTGGCGGTGCCGGTCCAGTGCGGTGACTTCTCGCCGCGGATCTCGAAGCCGAGCCCCCAGTCGTTGGGGCGGCGGTGTCCGAAGCCCGGCAGGACGCCGCTCACACCCGGGAACGCGACCTCCCGGGTGGCGGTGCGCACGGTGGACGGGTCCAGCAGCGTGGGCGCCTGCAACTCGGCGGCGAAGCGGGTGAGATCGGCCAGGGTGGAGAGGCCGCCCGCACCGGCGGGCGAGCGGTGGGCGGTGTTGATCAGGGTGGCCCGCATGCCCAGCGGCTCGAACACCGCCTCGGCGGCGTACTGCGCGAAGTTGATCCCGGCGGCCTTGGTCAGGGTGTCCGCCAGCACGTCGAAGCCGGCGTTGGAGTAGAGCCGGCGGTTGCCGGGCGCGGCCATCGTCCGGTGCTCGTCGAAGGCCAGTCCCGAGGTGTGCGCGAGCAGGTGCCGGATGGTCGAACCCTCAGGCCCGGCCGGGTCGTCCAGCTCGAACACCCCTTCCTCGACCGCGACCAGCACCGCGTACGAAGTGAGCATCTTGGTCACCGACGCCAGCGGGAACAGCCGTTCCTGCGGCCCGTGTTCGCCCAGCACGACGCCGTCCGCGCCCCGTACCACGGCGGTTGCCGCGTTCGGCACCGGCCAGTCCTCGATCATCCGCAAGCTCTGCATGTGCCGACTCTAACGAGCCCGGCCGCAGGGTGGCGTGGGAGGCTTGCTTAGAGTGCGCTCCAACTCGGTAACTTCATAGTCATCGCCGATCGACGGGGGCCACCAATGGCAACGAGCGCAACGATCAAGTCTGATCCGCTGAGCTGCGGTGAGGCCTACCGGATGGCGAATGCGGAGGCCGACCGCACCCCGCGGCACAGCATCAGCGAGGTCGCGGCGGCCAGCGGGCTGACCACCCACACGCTGCGCTGGTACGAGCGGATCGGCCTGCTGGACCCGATCGACCGCTCCTACTCCGGCCAGCGCCGGTACAGCGACGCCGACCTCAACCGGCTCGGCTTCCTCAACCGGCTTCGGCTGACCGGGATGCCGGTCGCCGGCATGCTCCGCTACGTGGAGCTCGCCAGAGCCGGTGAGCGGACCGTCGAGGCCCGCCGGGAGATCCTCGTCGAGCACCGCGAGGAGGTCCGGCAGAAGATCGCCGATCTGCACGCGACCCTCGCGGTCCTCGACTACAAGATCGACATCTACTCGCAGCACGTGGAGCAGGTCGGGCACGCGGCTCCCGCCCGGGACTGCGGGCAGGAGCACCAGTGGTACGAGCAGCACGACCACAGCGACAGGAAGAAGCAGAGCGCATGACTCTCCCCACCACCGTTCTCGGCACCGACGGCCCCGTCGTGGGAACCCAGGGCCTCGGCTGCATGGGCATGAGCGAGTTCTACGGGCCGACCGACGCCACCGAGGCGCTGGCCACCCTGGACGCCGCCCTCGACCTCGGCGTCACCCTGTTCGACACCGCCGACATCTACGGCTCGGGCAAGAACGAGGAGCTGATCGGCCCGTTCGTCCGGGCCAACCGCGACAAGGTCGTCCTCGCCACCAAGTTCGCCATCGAGCGCCGGGCCGACGACCCCATGTACCGGGGCATCCGGAACGACCCCGCGTACATCCGCACCGCGGTCGACGCCTCGCTGCGCCGCCTGGGTGTGGACGTCATCGACCTCTACTACATGCACCGCCGCGACCCGAAGGTCCCGCTGGCCGAGTCGGTCGGTGCGATGGCCGAACTGGTCCAGGCCGGGAAGGTGCGTCACCTCGGGCTCTCCGAGGTGACCGGGGCCGAGCTGCGCGAGGCGCACGCCGTGCACCCGATCGCCGCCCTGCAGTCGGAGTGGTCGCTCTTCTCCCGGGACGTCGAGCGCAGCGCGGTGCCCGTCGCCGCCGAGCTCGGGGTCGCGTTCGTCCCGTACTCGCCGCTCGGGCGGGGCTTCCTGACCGGGGCGGTCAAGTCCACCGAGCAGCTCGCCGAGGACGACTTCCGGCGCACCATGCCGCGGTTCAGCGGGGAGAACGCGGTGCGGAACGCCGCGCTGGTCGAGCCGATCCAGAAGATCGCCGCCGAGCGCGGGGTCAGCGCGGCCCAGGTGGCGCTGGCCTGGGTGCACCAGCAGGCGGAGGTGCACGGGCTGAACGTGGTGCCGATCCCCGGTACCCGCAAGCGCTCCAGGCTGGCGGAGAACGTCGCGGCGGCGACGCTGCGGCTCACTCCGCAGGAGCTGGCCGAGCTGGAGCTGATCGCGGGCCGGGTGACCGGGGACCGGTACGCGGACATGGGCTTCACCTCCGCGGGCCGGGAGTAGGCGCACACGCCGGGGGCCGGGGCCCTGCCCGGTCGGGCAGGGCCCCGGCCCCGTACTCCGGGCTGGGCCCGGTGTCAGCCGGTGGTCGGCGGGTGGGTGACGCTCCCGTACCGGCCGAGGGCGATGTCGGCGAAGTTGTGCAGGCTGGAGGTGTTCGGCGCGAGGTAGCCCGTGTGGCCGGAGGCACCGGCGGAGGAGACCCGGATCGCCCCGAACTCCTCGGAGGTCGGGTCGGCGCCGTGGCCGAGGCCGCCGACCTCCAGGTACGGGACGTTGCCGATCCAGTCGGTGGGGTTGCGGGCCGCCCAGAGCCGGACACCGTCGCCCAGCTCGGACGCGTTCTGCACGCCCATGCCCGGGCTGCCGAAGACCACCAGGTCGGTGGTCCGGCCGGCGTGGATCCTCGGCGCGGCGATACCGCAGACCACCGAACCGTACGAGTGGCAGAACAGCGCCGGCGGGGTGTCCGGGTGGCTGGTCGCGCCCAGTCCGTCGAGCAGGCGCTCCAGCCGGGGGGCGCCGACCTCGGCGAGCCGTGAGGTGACCGCGTCCGCGCCGAGGCCCAGGGGGGTGACGTACCCCGTCCAGGCGATCACGGCGGTACGGGTGCCGGGCGACTGCCGGTGCTCCTCGTCGAACAGCGCGCGGGCCATCCCGGAGGTGGAGCGCAGCGGGTCGGAGGGCTGGTCGAAGTGGGCGAGGTCGGCGTCCGAGCCGGGGACCAGCACGGCGACCTTCTCGGCCGAGGCGAGGTCGCCGTAGACCTCGCTGACCAGGCCGCGGCCGCGCGGGTCGAAGGCCAGGATCTGGCGGCCGGGCGCCAGCAGTTCCTCGGTGTTCTCGGCACGCAGCCCGGCCGCGGTGCGCTCGCTCGAAGTCAGCTTCGGGTCGTCGGCACGCCCCCGCCACCGGTCCGCCTCGGCCCTGATCGCCAGCCGGTTGGCCTGGTAGCGGAGCTTGACCGGGGCGCCGTCGAGGTTGCCGACCACCAGCGGGTACCGGACCGCCAGCCGGGTGGCCTGCTCCTGCGTGAGCGAGGCGAAGAAGGCGGCGACCGTCCGGGCGTCGGCGCTGGCCGGGTCGGGCATGGACCGGCCCAGCGAGTGGTCGGCGACCCACTCGGTGCTGCCGGCCGGCGGAGTGGAGATGGCCAGCTGCTCGGTGGCGGCAGCGGCCTGGGCGGCTGCGGCTCCGGCGTCCATCAGGACCGCGCAGCTCGCGAAGGTCCCTATCAGCAGGCGCTTGACACGCCTGCGCCGCGCTGCCGTGTACTGGCTGATCCTGCGCTTCGTCAGCCTTCGCTGCAAGCCGTCAACTCCCTCGGACCCGTGACCGTCGCAGCGGGCCGGGCCCGATGGTGGTACGACCTCCAACTACTCGTCAGCCAGGTTAGGGGCTTTGGGCGCGGGTCGTGCAGGATCCAAACTGTGCGATGAGTCACATCGGGGCGTCATCGCCGCGCGCCCTTCGCGTCGAACTCCCTGACCAGCCGTTTCGGGGCGATGCCGCGCCAGGCCTCCGTCAGCAGATCGCCCAGCTCATCCGGGTCCACTGTGGCGAGATTCACTCGCACCCAGCCGTACCGGCCGGTGTAGGGCGCCGCAGCAGACCGAGCCGCTGTCGGGGGTGCCCATGGCGAAGATCTTCTCGCCGACCCGCAGCGTCACCTCCGTCCCCCAGGTGAGCCGCTCGGTGGTGCGCGGGAGGGCCAGGCCCATGGCCAGGAACCGGTCGAACGTCACCATGCCGCCAGGGTAGGGCGGACCGCCGACAACGCCCGGTTCCCGGCCGCAGGGCGCGGGTCACACCATCCCCAGGGCGTACGCCGCGAAGAGTGCCGCCGCCGCGCCCGTCGCGGCCCTGAGCGGCCCGCGCAGGCCCCAGGGCCCGTCGAAGCGCCGGGCGTACCGCGTGATCGCCGCCAGCACCAGCCCGAAGACCGGCAGCCAGGCCAGCCGGGCCACCACCCAGCCCAGCGAGTCGGGTGCGGTGGTCAGCCCCGGCGCCGTGCCCAGCCGCGAGACGGCCAGGGCGACCGAGTACATCGCCGTCTGGTGCCAGCAGAAGATGGTCATCGCGGAGAGGTTGACCACCACGACCGGCAGCCAGAGCAGCGGCCTGCGGAGCAGGTTGGCGATCCGCTCCCGCAGCAGCATCGCGGCGCCGCACTGGAACGCCGCCAGCGCCAGCACCAGCAGGGACGGCGGGTGGGAGTTGGTCCTGGCCCGGCCCGGCACACCGACCATGCTCGCCGGATAGTGGAAGACCAGCAGCAGCACGGCGAACAGTGCGGCCCCGCCCAGCAGCAGCATCCGCGCCCCGGAGCGCGTGATCCGGCCCTGTGCCCAGGAGACGCCCAGCTGGTAGCCGAACATCCACCCGGGCACCAGGTTCACCAGGGCCAGCCAGGAGGGCATCGAGGAGGCCCACGGGCCGTACCGCAGCAGGTCCACCACCGCGACGGTGCCCAGCAGCGGCGCCGCCGCCCAGCCGCCGAGACGCCGTCCGGCGGCCACGCAGTACGGGGTGAGAGCGGTCAGCCCCAGGTACACGCCGATGTACCAGAGCGGCTGCACCACCAGGACCGTCCCGGTCCGCACCGTGCCCCGCGGCACACCGAGCGTCTCCAGCAGCGGGATCAGGACCGCCCACACGGCGGCCACCCCGAGCACCGGGCGCAGTAACCGGACCGTGCGGGCGCGCAGCCAGGCCGTGGTGCTCACCCCGCGGGCCCTGGCCCGCTCCAGCGAGCGGACCGAGGAGTACCCGCCGACCAGGAAGAACACGCCGAGCAGTTGCAGCGCCCAGCTGAGCGGGGCGAAGAAGCCGAGCGAGGCGAGCGGGCTGGCGTTGTGCAGCACGCCGCCCGAGAGGGTGAGGCCGCCGAGCAGCCAGTGCCCGACCGGAACGGAGAGCAGGGCGAGGGCGCGCAGTCCGTCCAGGGCGCGGTCGCGGTCGGCGGGGGTCCGGTCGGCCACCTTGGCGGCGGTCCGGCTGAGGCGGTGGGCGAGTGGCATACGGGTGCCCTTCTCGGACGGGTCGGATTCGGGGCGTGGGCGGGGGCGGTCAGCGGGCAGCACGGCACTCCCGGCTCCGGTCGGCGCACGGGATGTGCGAGTGGTCGCCGAGCGCGATGGCGGCGAAGGCGGTGAGCGAGGCGGTGCCGGGGGCGAAGTAGCCGCTGTGGCCGTGCGAACCGGCCGAACCGACCACCCGGGCGCCGAAGCCGGCGGCGGTGGGGTCGGCGCCGTGGCCCAGGCCGAGCACCGAGACGTACGGGACCTTGCCGATCCAGTCGGAGTCGTTGCGTTCGGCGGCCCAGAGCGGCACCCGCAGGGCCCGCGCATCGGGGACGTCCATCCCGGGCGAGCCCAGCACCACCAGGTCGCGGACCTGCTCCGGGCCCGGGTCGGCCAGTCCGCAGACCGCCGAGCCGTAGCTGTGGCAGAACAGCGTCACCGGCCCGGTGACCGGTGCCAGCCCGGCGAGGAAGCGGTCCAGCCGGCTCGCGCCCGCCCGGGCCAGACCGGAGGTCGCCGCGTCGAGGCCGAGCCCGACGGGCGTGGTGTACCCGGCCCAGGCGACGACGGCGACCCGGTCCCCGGTGGCCCGGCGCAGCGACCGTGCCATCCCGGCGGGGGTGCCGTACGGGTCGCGGTCGCGGTCGAAGGACATCAGGTCGACGTCCGAACCGGGTACCACCACGGCGGTACGGGCGGCCGTGGTGAGGTCCCCGTACACCTCGGCGATCTGGCCGCGGCCGCGCGGATCGAAGGCAAGGATCTGACGATTCGTCAGAGAGGCGTAGTAGTCGGCGCGTTCGGCTGCCGCGCGCTGCTGGTCTGGGGTTACGGCCGGGTCCGCGGCGCGGGCCAGTTCGCGCCTGCGCTCCTCGGCCAGTGCGAGCGCGTTGGCGCGGTAGCGCAGCCGGACGGGTGCGCCGTCGAGGTTGCCGACCACCAGGGGGTGGCGGGCCGCCAGCGCGTTCTGCTGCGCGGCCGTCAGACCGGCGAAGAACCGGGCCACCTCGGCGGGCGGGGCGGTGGCGGGATCCGGCAGCCGCACCCCCAGGGTGCCGTCGGCCACCCAGGCCGCGCTTCCCTCCGGTGGGCCGGTCAGCGGTGTCTGGCCGTCCGCCGCCGCCCACCCGTCGGCTCCTGCCAGCACCGCGGCCATCGCCACGGCCGCCACCAGCCCCCTGCCGAACCGCCCCGCCATCTTCCGCTCCTTCTCCGCGACTTGGACGAGGAGGAAGGTAGGAAGACGACGCCGGGGCGGGCGTCACACCGCGGGGCCAACCACGGCCTCATACCGTGGTGCTAGGGGTGCTCCCGTAGGGGTTCGGTGGCCGGGCACGCTCCCGCAGGGGTGCGGTGGTCGGGGGTGCTCCCGCAGGGGGGCCGGGTCGCACGGGAGGGCTCGTACGGACTACTGGCCCGGGGTGACCAGGCCCGATTCGTAGGCGAGGACCACGGCCTGGGCGCGGTCGCGGAGGCCGAGCTTGGCGAGGATACGGCCGATGTGGGTCTTGACGGTCTGTTCGGCGACGATCAGACGCTCGGCGATCTGCTGGTTGGAGAGGCCGCGGGCGATCAGTTCCAGCACCTCGGTCTCACGCGGGGTGAGGCCGTTCAGGCGCAGCCGGCGGTCCCGGCGAGGGGCGGGCCGGGTACGGGCGAACTCCTCGATCAGACGGCGGGTGACCGAGGGCGCCAGCAGGGCCTCGCCGGCCGCGACGACGCGGACCGCGGAGATCAGGTCGGCCGGCGGGGCGTCCTTGAGCAGGAAGCCGCTGGCCCCGGCGCGCAGCGCCTCGTACACGTAGTCGTCGACGTCGAAGGTGGTCAGCATCAGCACCTTGGGGCGGTGCCCGCCCCCGGCCGCGGGGTCGAGCAGGCGGCGGGCCGCCTCCAGTCCGTCCATCTCGGGCATCCGGACGTCCATCAGCACCACGTCGGGGTGGGTGCGCCCGCTGACCTCCAGCGCCTGCCTGCCGTCGGCGGCGTCGCCGACCACGTCGATGTCGCTCTGCGCGCCCAGCAGCGCCGCGAACCCGGCCCGGACCATCGCCTGGTCGTCGACGATGACTACGCGGATGGTCATGTGCGGTGCTCCTCGGGCTGGTTGACGGGCAGGACGGCGGCCACGCGGAAGCCGCCGTCGGGCAGCGGTCCGGTGTCCAGCCTGCCACCCAGCAGCCGGACGCGTTCACGCATCCCCACCAGTCCGTGCCCGGTGCCCTCGGGCGACTCGACGCCCGCCCGGTCGTTCCCTCCCGCCGGGGCGGCGTTGACCACGGTGATCCGCAGGGTGTCGTCCTCGGCGGCGACGGAGACCCAGACCTCGGCGCCGGGCGCGTGGCGGACCACGTTGGCCAGTGCCTCCTGGACGATCCGGTACGTGGACACGCCCACGGCCTGCGGCAGTTCACCGAGTGCGCCGACCTCCTCGGCGATGCTCAGCTCCGCCCGCACCCCCGCCTGGGCGACGGTGTCGACCAGTTCGGGGAGGCGGTCCAGGCCGGGCTGCGGAGTGCGGTCCGGGGCGCTCTCCTCGCTGCGCAGCACACCGAGCAGCCGGCGCATCTCGGCGAGCGAGCCCCGGGCGGCGGCGGCGATGGTGCCGAACTCCTCGGCGGCCTCGGGCGGCAGCCCGCTGATCCGGTACGGTGCGCTGTCCGCCTGGACGGTGATCACCGACATGTGGTGCGCCACCACGTCGTGCAGCTCGCGGGCGATCCTGGCGCGTTCCTCCAGCAGCGTGCGCCGCCCGCGTTCGGCCTCGCTGATCTGCTCCTGCTCGGCGAGCAGCCGCCGGGCCTCGCCGCGTCCGCGCAGGCTCCAGCCGAGCACCAGCACGGCGCCGCTGAGCACGATCGGCAGCGGGCCGCCGGCGTCCCCGGCCCGGGTGAAGGCCGCTCCCTCCCAGGCGGTGGCCAGCGTGGTGACCAGCCAGACGGCGAACAGGGTGCGCCCGCTCTCCCGCAGGGCCAGTGCCAGCATCAGGAAGAGGTAGCCGAGCAGCGTGGTCACCGGCCAGGGCCAGGGGCCCGCGGCCTGCGGGGCGTGCGCCGTCAGCACGGCCTCGGCGACGGAGACCGGGAGCACCACCCACCAGACGGCCAGCGGCCGGGTGACCGCCAGGATCAGCGGTACGGTCTGGGCGACCACCAGCGCCGCCGCGGTCGGGAGCGTCAGCTTGTACAGGGTGTGCAGGTTCACGATCCCGGTCGGGATCAGCGCCGCGTTGAGCGCGAGCGCGATCGCGTACGGCAGGGCGCGCAGCCAGCGCCGACGGGAGGTGCCCAGTAACGGCTCGGCGCCGACCGACGTGACCAGGGCACGCCCGAGGGAGAGCGCGAACGGGCGCAGGGCGGACAGCATCCGGCGCAGGGCGGACAGGACGGTGTCGGGTAGTCGGATCTTCATCCCGGCCCAGCGTAGGGGCAGGTGGGCGAGGCGGCGTCGTACGAGGGGACTGCCCCGTACGTAGTACCCGGGTATGAGGCGTACCCGCGGCGACGCCTGGCGGGCTCAGTCGCGCCAGCGGCCGGACAGCGCGGGCCCGAGCTGGTCGAAGTGGCGCTCGATCATGGCGATCATGCCGTCGGGGCCGGTCTGGTGGTTGCCGGGGTCCGAGGTCCAGGAGAGGTGGGACAGCCGGACGACCGCGCCGAACACCGCGGCCAGCAGCCGGGGCCGCAGGTCGGTGGCCAGGTCGAGGCCCTCGCGCTCGGCCAGGATCTCGGCGACCTGGCGCTCCTGCTCGGCGGTGTGCCGCAGGTGGGCGGCGAGCAGCGTGGGGGTGGACTCGATGAGTTCGAGCAGCTCCAGGGCGGCGGTGACGTTGCCGGGACCGGCGTGCTCCACGCTGCCGAGGCTGCGCCAGGACTCGGTGATGGCGGCGCGCATGGCCAGCAGCGGGTCCTCCTCGGCGGGGCGCCGGCGCAGGCACTCGATGAAGAAGTCCTCGGCGTCGGCCATGACGGCCAGGGCGACCTGCTCCTTGTTCTCGAAGTAGCGGAAGAAGGTGCGCTGGGAGACGTCCACGGCGGCGGCGATCTCGTCCACCGTGGTGCGGCCGTAGCCGTGGACCAGGAACAGCTGGTGCGCCGCTTCGACCAGGGAGTCCCTGGTGCGCCGCTTCTTGCGCTCACGAAGCCCGAGGACCCGGCAGGCGGGGTCGGTGGTCGCCGTGGTGAGCTGCGCGGCCATACGCGGGGGCCTTTCGAGGGGAGGGGTCGGTGTCACCACGATAGCGCTCTGACATATGTCATCAATGCGCACAAGTCATTGTTTGCCTAATGTCAGTGGCTGCCATAATGTCGCTGTCGGTGGCGCCCGCCGGGCCGGAAGACTCGTGGGGACGGGTGGGCCGGGGCGCCACTAGCCATGTTTCTCGGGCTCCGGAGGGCCAGCTATGAGTCAGTCCGTCGTCAACAAGGGGAAGGCGGACCTGCCGCCGCAGCACAGCGGTCCGCCGGGAAAGCGGGACGGCCTCAAGGGCCACCCGTGGCTGACCCTGCTCACCGTGGCGGTCGGTGTGATGATGGTCGCCCTGGACGGCACCGTCGTCGCCATCGCCAACCCGGTCATCCAGACCGACCTGGGCGCCTCGCCCGCCGACATCCAGTGGGTCACCAGCGGCTACCTGCTGGCACTCGCGGTCTTCCTGATCACGGCCGGGAAGATCGGTGACCGCTTCGGCCACAAGGCGACCTTCCTGGTCGGCGCGACCGGCTTCGCCGCCACCTCGGCCGCGATCGGGTTCTCCACCGGCATCCAGATGGTGATCGCCTGCCGTGTCCTGCAGGGCCTGTTCGGCGCGCTGCTCCAGCCCGCCGCGCTCGGCCTGCTGCGCGGTGCCTTCCCGGCCGAGAAGCTGAACATGGCGATCGGCATCTGGGGCGGTGTGATCGGTGCCTCCACCGCCGCCGGCCCCATCGTCGGCGGTCTGCTGGTCGAGCACGTCAGCTGGCAGTCGGTCTTCTTCATCAACGTCCCGGTCGGCCTGGCGACCCTGCTGCTCGGCCTGTGGATCCTGCGCGACGTACGGGCGGAGAACACCGCCAAGTCGTTCGACCTCCCCGGCATCGTGCTGCTCTCGGTGGCGATGTTCGCGCTGGTCTGGGGCATCATCAAGGCCCCGAGCTGGGGCTGGGGCGACTCGGCCACGCTGCTCTGCCTCGGTGGCGCGCTGCTCGCCATGGTGCTCTTCGCGCTCTGGCAGACCCGCGCCAAGGAGCCGCTGATCCCGCTCAGCCTGTTCCGCTCCGTGCCGCTCTCGGCGGGCACGATGCTGATGGTCCTGATGGCCTTCGCCTTCTTCGGCGCGATCTTCTTCGTCACCTTCTACCTGCAGAACGTGCACGGGATGACGCCGGTCCAGGCCGGTGTCCACCTGCTGCCGATGACCGGCATGATGATCGTCGGCTCCCCGGTGGCCGGCCTCGCGATCGGGAGGATCGGCCCGCGGATCCCGATCGTCGCGGGCATGCTGATCACCACGCTCGCCATGTACGGGATGTCCACGCTGGACATCCACTCGGGGACGGGCGTCATGTCGCTCTGGTTCGTGCTGATGGGCCTGGGCATCAGCCCGGTCATGGTCGGCGCCACCGAGGTCATCGTCGGCAACGCCCCGATGGCGCTGTCCGGGGTGGCCGGCGGTCTGCAGCAGTCCGCGATGCAGGTCGGCGGCAGCCTGGGGACGGCCGTGCTCGGCGCGGTGATGGCCTCCAAGGTCGGCAGCGTGCTGCCCGGCAACTGGGCCAAGGCCGGGCTTCCGCCGGTCGGGGGTGCCCAGGGCGAGCAGCTCAAGCAGGCCGCCCAGCTCGGCATCGCGCCGCCGGCGCCGCAGGGCACGCCCGCGCCGGTGGTGCACGCGATGGCGGACGCGGTGCACAGCTCCTTCGTCAGCGGGATGGCGATGGCCTTCGGGGTCGCCGCGGTGATCGCCTTCGCGGCGGCGCTCCTCGGACTGCTGACCAAGCGGGGGAGCAGCGACGCGGGGCCCGCGGTGCACATCTAGCGCCGGGACGGCGCCGACAGGCGGCTCACCACGATGCGCGAGAAGCCCCGCACCTCGGTGCGGGGCTTCTCGCGTTCAGACGGGGCCGCCCGAGGGCGCCGCCTCGCGCCCGTGGGGAGCCTCCTGCTCGGGCGCGCTCTGCAGGGAAGGCGCCTCCCGGTGCCGCCCCGTGCCCCTCATGGTGGCGCTGTGGACGTATCTGACACGCTCCTCGCGCTCCAACTCCGGGAACCAGTAGCGAAGTTGCTTCTGCGCCTCGACGGGGGAGAGGTGCAGCTCGGTGAGCAGGAACTCCGCCTTGGCGACGATCTCCTCGTTCATGGCGACCTCCTCGGGGTGGGCCCGGAACGATTCTGCAGCCACCCCGGCCGCCCGGCCCCCGCTGTTGCGCCTACCGGGCGTCCCGAGTACGCCCAAAACGCCCGAGGGCCGGGCTCCCGGAAGGGGAGCCCGGCCCTCGGCCGGTCCGGTCGGATCAGGCGTCGCCGCCGGCCGCGCCCGGGTCGGCAGCGGCCACGTCCAGCAGCTGGTAGCGGTCGATCGCGTCCTTCAGCACATGACGCTCGATCTTGCCCTGCTTGGCGAGCTCGGTGAGCACGCTGAGGACGATCGACTGCGCGTCGATGTGGAAGAAGCGACGGGCCGCACCGCGGGTGTCGGCGAAGCCGAAGCCGTCGGCGCCCAGCGACTGGTACTGGCCCGGCACCCAGCGCGAGATCTGGTCCGGCACCGCGCGCATCCAGTCGGAGACGGCGACGAACGGGCCCTCGGCGCCCTGGAGCTTGGCGGTCACGTACGGGACGCGCTGCGGCTCCTCCGGGTGGAGCAGGTTGAACTCCTCGGCGTCGACCGCGTCACGGCGCAGCTCGTTCCAGGAGGTCGCCGACCAGACGTCGGCCTTGACGTTCCACTCCTCGGCGAGGACGCGCTGGGCCTCCAGGGCCCACGGCACGGCCACACCGGAGGCGAGGATCTGCGCCGGGATCTGGCCGGCCTCGCCGCCCCTGTACTTGTACAGACCCTTGAGGATGCCGTCGACGTCGACGTCCTCGGGCTCGGCCGGCATGTGGATCGGCTCGTTGTACACGGTGAGGTAGTAGAAGACGTCCTCGCCGTGCGGGTGCTCGGCGGTGGAACCGTACATCCGGCGCAGACCGTCCTGCACGATGTGCGCGATCTCGAAACCGAACGCCGGGTCGTACGCGACGACGCCCGGGTTGGTCGAGGCGAGCAGCTGCGAGTGGCCGTCCGCGTGCTGGAGGCCCTCACCGGTCAGCGTGGTGCGGCCGGCCGTGGCGCCGATCACGAAGCCGCGGGCCAGCTGGTCGGCCATCTGCCAGAACTGGTCACCGGTGCGCTGGAACCCGAACATCGAGTAGAAGACGTAGACCGGGATCAGCGGCTCGCCATGGGTGGCGTAGGACGAACCGGCGGCGATCAGCGAGGCGGTGCAGCCCGCCTCGGAGATGCCGTCGTGCAGCATCTGGCCGGTCGGGGACTCCTTGTACGCCAGCAGCAGCTCGCGGTCGACCGACTCGTAGGTCTGGCCGAGCGGGTTGTAGATCTTGGCGGACGGGAAGAGCGAGTCCATACCGAAGGTGCGGTACTCGTCCGGCGCGATCGGCACGAAGCGGTTGCCGATGCCCTTGTCGCGCATCAGGTCCTTGAGCACCCGGACGAACGCCATGGTGGTGGCGATGGTCTGGTTGCCGGAACCCTTCTTGACGCCCTTGTACGCGTCGTCGCCCGGCAGCACCAGCTGGCGCGGCCGCACCTTGCGGGTCGGCACGTAGCCGCCGAGCTCACGCCGGCGGTCGTGCATGTACTGGATCTCCTCGGAGTCCTTGCCCGGGTGGTAGTAGGGCGGGTAGCCCTCTTCCAGCTGCTTGTCGGTGATCGGCAGGTGCAGCCGGTCACGGAAGCGCTTGAGGTCCTCGACCGTCAGCTTCTTCATCTGGTGGGTCGCGTTGCGGCCCTCGAAGTTCGGGCCGAGCGTCCAGCCCTTGACGGTCTGGGCGAGGATGACGGTCGGCTGGCCCTTGTGCTCGGTGGCCGCCTTGAACGCCGCGTAGATCTTCTTGTGGTCGTGGCCGCCGCGACCCAGGTGCTGGATCTGCTGGTCGGTCATGTTCTCGACCATGGCGCGCAGGCGCAGGTCGCCGCCGAAGAAGTGGTCGCGGATGTACTCGCCGGACTCGGTGGCGTAGGTCTGGAACTGGCCGTCCACCGTGGTGTTCAGCTTGTTCACCAGGACGCCGTCGCGGTCCTGGGCCAGCAGCGGGTCCCAGCTGCGGTCCCAGATGAGCTTGATGACGTTCCAGCCGGCACCGCGGAACTGGGACTCCAGCTCCTGGATGATCTTGCCGTTGCCGCGGACCGGGCCGTCGAGGCGCTGCAGGTTGCAGTTGACCACGAAGGTCAGGTTGTCCAGGCCCTCGCGCGCGGCGAGCGACAGCTGGCCGAGCGACTCGGGCTCGTCCATCTCGCCGTCGCCGAGGAAGGCCCACACGCGGGAGTCGGAGGTGTCCTTGATGCCCCGGTGCTCCAGGTAGCGGTTCATCCGGGCCTGGTAGATCGCGCCGAGCGGGCCGAGGCCCATCGAGACGGTCGGGAACTCCCAGAAGTCCGGCATCAGCCGCGGGTGCGGGTAGCTGGACAGGCCGTACGGGGCCTTGGACTTCTCCTGGCGGAAGGCGTCGAGCTGCTGCTCGGACAGTCGGTCCAGCAGGAAGGCACGCGCGTAGATACCGGGGGAGGCGTGGCCCTGGAAGAAGATCTGGTCGCCGGACTCGCCCTCGGCGTCCTTGCCTCGGAAGAAGTAGTTGAAGCCCACGTCGTACAGCGACGCGGAGGAGGCGAAGGTGGCGATGTGCCCGCCCACGCCGATGCCCGGGCGCTGGGCCCGGGAGACCATCACGGCCGCGTTCCAACGGGTCGCGTTCAGGATCTTGCGCTCGATCTCCTCGTTGCCGGGGAAGAACGGCTCGTCCTTGGTGGCGATGGTGTTGACGTAGTCCGTGCTGCGCATCTCGGGCACGGCGACACGCTTCTCGCGGGCGCGCTCGATCAGGCGGAGCATCAGGTAGCGGGCGCGCTCACGCCCCCGCTCGTCGATGGCCGCGTCAAGCGACTCAAGCCATTCCGCGGTCTCCTCGGGATCGAAGTCCGGGACCTGACTCGGAAGGCCGCCAATGATGATCGGGTTGCGATCGGATCCGGAAGCCACGCTGTTCCTTCACTGTCGGACGTAACTGAGGTGTGTCGCGCCGCCTCCATCGTGTACCGCGACTCGGAGATCCGTCATCTCTACCGATCGGTAACCATTCCGTACCAGGGGTTGATTTCCCTGGGGCGGTCAGGTCGGATGGTGTGTGACGTGGACATCGCTGCCGCGTCGCGCACCACCGGGTGTTACGAAGAGGTGGTCCGACCTTGTGGCCCGACCGTCCGTTGGCGGCCGGTCGGGGTGAGGGCCAACAGGAGACTCTACGCCCGCCGGAGTCGTTACTCCGAAATGCGTTCGCATCCCGGGCACTTTCCGGCCTCGCGCGGCCGCCTGACCCGCAGCATCGCTGGGGTGTGTAGAAAAGGGCAAATCGGTGTGATTACCGACACATTCCACGGCGTGTCCTGCCCCGACACGTCAACCTTTGGGTGGGATCGGGGGTCGGGTACTTGCGCGAACCGCCGCGCACGTGTGGACTACGGCCACAGCCTCGGCATGAATGCCGAGCCGAATACTGGAGGTTATTCCCGTGAGCGCGACCGCGGACCCCGCGGACAAGTCCAACCCGGCGCACCGTCTCGGCTTCGAAGAGGGCCAGGTGGTCCAGGAGCTCGGGTACGACGAAGACAGTGACCAGGAACTCCGCGAGGGCATCGAGGACATCACTGGCACCGAGCTCGTCGATGAGGACTACGACGACGTCGCCGACGTCGTCGTGCTGTGGCACCGCGAGGAGGACGGGGATCTCACCGATGCCCTCGTCGATGCACTGGAGTACCTGGCGGAGGGCGGCCTGGTCTGGCTGCTGACCCCGAAGACGGGCCGGGACGGCCACGTCGAGGCGCACGAGATCAACGACGCCGCCCGGACCGCCGGTCTCTCCCAGACCAGCTCGGTGAGCGTGGCCAAGGACTGGATG
The DNA here is from genome assembly GCF_051374625.1 of Kitasatospora sp. HPM-01-4. Lineage (NCBI taxonomy): Bacteria > Bacillati > Actinomycetota > Actinomycetes > Kitasatosporales > Streptomycetaceae > Kitasatospora > Kitasatospora sp. HPM-01-4. The sequence goes on from NZ_JBPQGP010000005.1 coordinate 6,027,780, forward strand.
GGCACCCGCCTGGCGACGCCGAAGGCTGCCAAGAGCGGCCGCCGCTGACCCAGGCCGCGGGCAGCGGGTACCGGCGCGGTGGCGCCGGGCCCGGGTGACGCTCGCGTCCCGGACCCCGCCGGAGCTTCCTCCGGCGGGGTCCGGCCGTTTCCGGGGGTGCGGGACGGCCTCCGGAGGTGCGGGACCGCCTCCGAGGGTGCGGGACCGCCTCCGAGGCGGATCGCCCGCGCCCCTCCCGGCACTCCCCGCCGCCGGCGCTCGCCCGCCGCCCGTCGTCCCCACGGTGGACACCGACGGCTCGGGCGGGACGGACGGCCGTCGAGCGGGCGGTGTTCACCAAGGGCGAAACCGGGCCCCGATGCCGGACGGAACTCCCCCGGACGGTCGAACCGGCGCGCGCGGATGCGAGGATGCGGATAGTCGCGCGGCCGTCTGGGCCGTGGCATCCGGTTAGGAAGGTCTCCGCATGGCCATCGAGGTCGGCACCAAGGCTCCGGACTTCGAGCTGAAGAACCAGCACGGCGAGCTGGTCAAGCTCTCCGACTTCCAGGGCGAGAAGAACGTCGTCCTGGTCTTCTACCCGTTCGCCTTCACCGGGGTCTGCACCGGAGAGGTGTGCGAGATCCAGAACGAGCTGCCGCGCCTGCAGAACGACGCGGTGCAGGTCCTCGCGGTCTCCAACGACTCGCCGTTCACCCTGCGGGTCTTCGCCGACCAGCAGAGCCTCGAGTACCCGCTGCTGTCGGACTTCTGGCCGCACGGTGAGGTCTCCCGGGCGTACGGCGTCTTCGACGAGGAGAAGGGCTGCGCGGTGCGCGGCACCTTCGTGATCGACAAGACCGGCGTGGTGCGCTGGTCGGTCGTCAACGGCCTCCCGGACGCCCGGGACACCAAGGAGTACCTGGCCGCGATCGACGCTCTCTGAGCCGTCCGCGGGACCCGTCGGCCCGGCGCGTCGGCGACGCGCCGGGCCGCACCGTCGCCGCGGACGGGAACCGGTCCTACGATCGGGCCGTTGTCGGGGAAAGCACGAAACTTGGAGGACCAGTGGGTGTCAGCCTGAGCAAGGGCGGAAATGTCTCGCTCACCAAGGAGGCTCCGGGCCTCACCGCCGTGGTCGTGGGCCTCGGCTGGGACGTCCGTACCACCACCGGTGCCGACTTCGACCTCGATGCCAGCGCGCTGCTCTGCAACGAGGCCGGCAAGGTCGCCTCGGACAGCAACTTCGTCTTCTTCAACAACCTGAAGAGCCCGGACGGTTCGGTCCAGCACACCGGCGACAACCTGACCGGTGAGGGCGAGGGCGACGACGAGAGCATCAAGGTCGACCTGAGCGCCGTCCCGGCCGATGTGGCGAAGATCGTCTTCCCGGTCTCGATCTACGACGCGGACACCCGCCAGCAGAACTTCGGCCAGGTCCGCAACGCCTACATCCGGGTGGTGAACCAGAACGGCGGCACCGAGATCGCCCGTTACGACCTCTCGGAGGACGCCTCCACCGAGACCGCGATGGTCTTCGGCGAGCTCTACCGCAACGGCTCGGAGTGGAAGTTCCGCGCCATCGGCCAGGGTTACGCCTCCGGTCTGCGCGGCATCGCCCAGGACTTCGGGGTGAACGTCTGACCCGTACTCGGGTGAGTTCCCGGCAGGTGGCCGGGTGAATAGTCTTGGGGCCGGGGTCGGCGGGAGTTCCTTCCCGCCGGCCCCGGCCCTTGCTGTTCCCGGGTCTGACGCTTCGTACGGGTTCCGGGCCCCGAGTTCAGCAAGTTCAGTGGGTCCAGAGCACCCACGGTGGGCCGCGAGGGCGTACATCTGGAATGCGCCCGGCCGGCGGCCCTGTGCGCTGCGCGAAATCCCGTGCAGCGTGCCGGACACAGCCCCGGGAACGGGGATGAGGGAGGAAGAACGACCATGAGTGTCACGCTCGCCAAGGGTGGGAACGTCTCGCTGACCAAGGCCGCGCCGAATCTGACGCGAGTCCAGATCGGCCTGGGCTGGGACGCCCGTTCCACCACCGGTGCGCCCTTCGACCTGGACGCGAGCGCCCTGCTCTGCGCCGGTGGCCGGGTGCTGGGCGACGAGTACTTCGTGTTCTACAACAACCTCCGCAGCCCCGAGGGTTCGGTCGAGCACCAGGGGGACAACCTGACCGGCGGTGCGGACGGCGACGACGAGGTGATCGTGGTCAACCTCGATCTCGTCCCGCCGCAGGTCGACAAGGTCGTCTTCCCGGTCTCGATCTATGACGCCGATGCCCGGATGCAGAACTTCGGCCAGGTCGGCAACGCGTTCATCCGGGTGGTGGACCAGAACGGCGGCACCGAGATCGCCCGTTACGACCTGACCGAGGACGCATCCACCGAGACGGCCATGATCTTCGGCGAGCTCTACCGCTACCAGGGTGAATGGAAGTTCCGTGCGGTGGGCCAGGGTTACGCGTCCGGTCTGCGCGGCATCGCTCTCGATTTTGGAGTAAACGTAGAGTAAAGCTGCTCTGCGTACAGGTATTTGAAAGGTTCTGACCCCGTGTTCCTCCGTACATTCGGATGGTCATTCGCCATAACGATCGCCGGTCTGATAGCTGCCGGCCTGATCTGGGGGGCCGAGGGTTTCGGCGTCGTGCTGATTCTCTCGATCCTGGAGATCTCGCTGTCCTTCGACAACGCGGTCGTCAACGCCACCGTCCTGAAGCGGATGAACCCGTTCTGGCAGAAGATCTTCCTCACCATCGGTGTGCTGATCGCTGTCTTCGGTATGCGGCTGGTCTTCCCGCTGGCGGTGGTCGCGTTGACGGCGCATCTCAACCCGGCCACCGTCGTGGAGTTGGCACTCGACTCCGGCAAAACCCATGACGGTCACACCTACGCCCAGTTCCTGACGATGGCCAACCCGGCCATCGCGGCCTTCGGCGGCGTCTTCCTGCTGATGATCTTCCTCGACTTCGTCCTGGAGGAGAAGGAGTTCAACTGGCTGAACTGGATCGAGAAGCCGCTGGAGAAGATCGGCAAGCTGGAGGCGCTCTCCTCGGTCGTCGCCCTGGTGGTACTCGTGCTGGCGGCCAGGTTCTTCGCCGGTGCGCACGCCGAGACGGTGCTGCTGGCCGGGCTGCTGGGCCTCGCCACCTACCTGGCGGTGGCCGGGCTCTCCGGTGTCTTCGAGTCCGGGCTGGAGGAGCAGGAGGAGGCCGAGGCGGCCGCCGAGCGCGGCGGCGGCTCGCTGCTCCAGGTCGGCGGCAAGGCCGCGTTCTTCCTCTTCCTCTACCTGGAGGTGCTGGACGCCTCGTTCTCCTTCGACGGAGTGGTCGGCGCCTTCGCCATCTCCCAGAACATATTCATGATCACCCTGGGCCTGGGGATCGGCGCGATGTACATCCGTTCGCTGACGGTCTTCCTGGTCCGCAAGGGCACGCTGGACGACTACGTCTACCTGGAGCACGGCGCGCACTACGCGATCGGTGCGCTGGCGCTGATCCTGCTGGCCTCGATCAAGTACCACATCCCGGAGATCGTCACCGGCCTGATCGGGGTCGCCTTCATCGGCGCCGCACTGGCCTCCTCGGTGCTGCGCAACCGGCGCGAGCAGGCGCTGGAGGGCGCCTCGGCCTGAGACCGCCCCGTCGCGGGTCGGTCTGCCTCCTGAAACGTCGAACGGTCCCCGGAGCCTCGCGGCACCGGGGACCGTTTCCGTCCGCCCGCTCTCAGGTCAGCCGAGCTGCTTCTCGATGGCGCGCAGCTTGCGCTCCAGCGAGTCCAGTTTGGGCATGGAGAGGGTGTCGTCGTCGGCCGTCAGGTCGATGGCCTGGAACTTCTCGACCGCGGGGGTCTGCCTCACGGCGGGGGTCCGCTCCACGGACGGGGTGCTTTCGGCGGCGAGTGCGGGGGTCGCCGCTAGTGCAGGCTCCGTAGCGGACTGGCCGTCACCGGCCCCGGCGGCGGTGAGTGCGGGGACCTGGCGGCCGCCCCGGGCCCGGCCGAGCAGACCGCCCTGCCGGGCGATCGCCTTGAGTTCGGCGCGCTCGCGGCGATCGGCGCTGCGGGCCCGGGACTTGGCCTCCTGCCTGGCCTGCCGCTCCTCGCGGACCTCCTCGACCGCCTCGTCCAGGCTGCGGACGTTCTCCAGCAGCATCAGCGACCAGGCCGCGTACGTCTCGCGCGGTGCGCGCAGCCAGCGGACGATCCGGATCTGCGGCAGCGGACGGGGGATCAGGCCCTGCTCGCGCAGTGCGGCGCGGCGGGTCTGCTTGAGCGCGCGGTCGAAGAGCACCGCCGCCGAGATCGACATGCCGGCGAAGAACTGCGGCGCGCCGTCGTGCGCGCCGCCGCGCGGGGCGTGCACCCAGTTGAACCAGGCCGAGGCGATGGCGAACAGCCAGACCAGCAGGCGGGATCCGAGCGCCGCGTCACCGTGGCTGGCCTCGCGGACCGCGAGCACCGAGCAGAACATGGCCGCGCCGTCCAGCCCGAACGGAACCAGGTACTCCCAGCCGCCGGAGAGCCCGAGGTTCTGCTCGCCGAAGCCCACCAGGCCGTGGAAGGAGAGCGCGGCCGCGACACCCGCGCAGCAGAACAGCAGCACGTAGGAGGCGATTCCGTACACCGCCTCCTTCCGCCGCCGGCGCTCCTCGCTGCGCTCCCAGGAGTCGCCGCTGTCGCCGGACCTGGTGCCCCTGAAGCGCAGTGCGGCGAACAGGACGGCGGTGAACAGCAGGGCGGCGGCGCCGACAACGGCCCAGACCAGCTGTATCGAGGAGAGGTTCATCGGGGCGGGGGCCTCGGCTTTCCGCAGGTCGGTGCAGTTCGTTCCAGCGGGGAACGGAACGGGACGGACAGGGCAGGTACACCTGTGCGGCTGAACGATATCGCGTTCCGGAGGCGTGCATGGTACTGGAGTTGACTTGCCGTCGGGCGCAGCGGCACGCCGGATTCCGGGCGGAGCCCGTACGGGGGGCTGCGGCGCCGCGCGGCTGGGTAGGGATGTATGGCATGGCGGGCCCGCTTCGGGCACGATGGGCCCGACGGGTGGTGGAAGGATCGGCCGGGTCCGGATCGGGGCCCGCCGGGTGTCTGGGGAGGACGCGATGGTCTCGGTCTGGGAGTTCCTGCGCGGGGACCGCAAGGACTTCGACACCGGTGGTCAGCACAAGGTCACACTGACCAAGTCCCAGCCGCAGCACGCGATCACCGGCCCCGCCGCCACCACCGGCTACCTCTACGTCAACCTGCACTGGACCGGCAGGACCGCCTCACGCGGCGCCGCCAAGAGCGCGCTGCGCAAGCTCTTCGACCCCCGCATCCTGCGCCCGATGGAGCCCGCCTCGTACCAGTCCGAGCAGGTCAACGTGGACCTCGACCTCGCCTGCATGTACGAACTCACCGACGGCACCCGGGGTGTGGTGCAGCCGCTCGGCAAGTACTTCGGCGATCTGCAGCGACCGCCGTACATCAAGCTCAGCGGAGACGACGTCTACGGCGCGCCCTCCGGCGAGACGATGTACATCAACCTGGAGAAGAAGGACAAGTTCCGGCGCCTGCTGGTCTTCGTGTACATCTACGACGACACGCCCGCCTTCGACAGTACGCACGCGACGCTCACCATCGTCCCGCAGAGCGGGCCGCGGATCGAGATCAGCCTGGACCAGCGTGCCCCGCAGGCCCGTTCGTGCGCCGTGGTGCTGATCGAGAACAGCGGGGACAACCAGCTGACGATCCGCCGGGAAGTGCGCTACGTGCACGGCTTCCAGTCGGACCTGGACCGGCTGTACGGCTTCGGGATGCAGTGGCAGCGCGGCTACAAGACACCGGCCGGGCCGGGCGAGGACTAGGGCGTTGTCCGGAGATTCCCGCCGGACAACGCTCTAGCGGGGCTGGAACTGCGGACCCTGCGGGGGGAGCGTGAACGACTGCGCCGGCGCGGGGGGCTGCGGTCGGTACTCCGGCTGGGGCTGCGGCGGGGCCGGCGGGTAGCCGTAGCCGGCGGCCTGGTAGGGCTGGGTGGGGTCCTGCGGGTAGCCGTACGTCGGCTGAGGCGGCAGGGGTGCCGGATAGCCGTAGCCGGCGGTCGGGTTGGCCGGGTGCGGCTGCTGCGGGTAGCCGTACGCCGGTTGGGGAGCGGGCATCGGGGGCGGCGGGTAGCCGTAACCGGGCTGCTGCGGCGTGTGCCGGTCCGGTGAGTGCAGGGGCGGCTGCGGTGGGGGCGGTGGTGCCGTGGGCGGCAGCAGCGGTTGCCGTGCCTGGGTCGTGGGCGCCACGGTGGGCGGTGCCGTGGGCATCGGCGGCAGCAGGGGAGCCGGCGGCAGGGTGGCGGGTGCCAGCGTCCAGCTGTCGGGCTCTTCGAGCGGGTCGGTCCAGGGAGCGGTCGGGGGAGCCGCCGTCTCCTGCGGGGAGTCGGGCGCGTCGTCCACGGCGACCCCGTACTCGGTCGCCAGCGCGGCGAGGCCGGCCGCGTACCCCTGGCCGATCGCACGGAACTTCCAGGCGCCGTTGCGCCGGTACAGCTCGGCGGCCACCAGCGCCGTGACCTCGCCGGTGTCGGTCATGGCGAACTCGGCGATCGGCGCCTCCGACTCCGGGACGGCGGCGTCGTGCAGCACCACCCGCAGGCCGCGGACGGCCGGGAACGCCCCGCCCTCGGCCGACCCGGCCAGCACCACCCGGTCCACCTCGGGCGGCAGCTGCGCGAGGTCGACGTCGATGGTGTCCCGGAGCGCGCTGCCGTCCGGCGTCCACTGCTTGGGCCGGTGCCGCACCGTGCCCGTGGGGTGCTCGGGCTGGTTGTAGAAGACGAAGTCCTCGTCCGAGCGGACCCTGCCGTCCGGCCCGAGCAGCAGTGCGGAGGCGTCCACATCGGGTGTCCCCGGTCCGGCGCTCCAGTGCAGCACGGCGCGCACGGCGGCGGCCGTCAGCGAGATGTTGGCGCCCTTGGCCATCACGTGCGTCATAACGCACCATCCTGCCGCTCCGCCCCGTCCCGAGACAACGCGGGTGGCGTCGTGCCGCCCCGTCAATCGGGCTGCCGTCATGACGGTCATGACGGTCATGACCGTCATGACCGGCCGGGCGGGGCCGGGCCGTGGCGGCCGGCGGCGATCGCGGCGACGGCCCGGGACCTAGGACCTCCACAGCCGGAGCAGGCCGGAGCAGGCCAAATCCGGCCGCACCACGGCCGGTCACCTGGGCCGCCCGCGCGGGAGGCATCGACGAGGGGTCGCGAACTTTCCGGCCAGGCGGACCGTCTATCAGATGCCAATACCACCGCGACCTGCGGGTACGCTGCCGATTTACCCAGCAATGGAGAGCACTTTGCGCCATTTCGGCCACCTCGCCGACGACGTACGCGACCGGCTCTTCCTACGGCAGCCGACCGCCTTCGACCGGAACGGCGACGCGGCGGTGCTCGCCACCGCACTCGGCGGGACGCTCTACAGCCCGGCCACCAGGCCCACCCTGGTCGCCGACGTCCGGAAGCAGGCGGCGCGCGGAGTGGTCTCGATGGTGCTCTGCCTTGAGGACGCGATAGCCGACCACGAAGTACCGGACGCCGAAGCGAACCTGGTCGCGCAGCTCGCCGAACTCCGGTCGGGCGGAGCGGACGACACCCCGCTGCTCTTCGTCCGGGTCCGCACCCCCGAGCAGCTCACCGACCTCACCCGGCGGCTGGGTCCGGCGATCGACCTGCTCACCGGCTATGTGCTGCCCAAGTTCACCGAGGAGAGCGGCGGCCCCTTCCTGGAGGCACTCACCGAGGCGGAGCGGTTCACCGGGCAGCGGCTGTTCGCGATGCCGGTCCTGGAGTCCCCCGAGCTGGCCCACCTGGAGTCGCGCCGCGAGCAACTCTTCGGCGTGGAGCGACTGCTGGACAAGCACCGGGAACGGATCCTGGCCGTCCGGCTCGGCGTCACCGACCTGTGCTCCGCGTACGGGCTGCGCCGCTCGCCCGACCTGACCGCCTACGACGTGGCGCTGGTGGCCGGGGTGATCGGCGACGTGGTCAATGTGCTCGGCCGCGCCGACGGCACCGGGTACACCGTGACCGGGCCGGTGTGGGAGTACTTCCCCGTCCAGGAGCGGATGTTCAAGCCGCAACTGCGCCGCACCCCCTTCCTCGCGGCGGACCCCCTTCCGGCCTCCGGCCGCCAGGACCCGTCCGGCGGCCTCGGAGTCCGCAGACAGCTCATCGAACACGATCTGGACGGACTGCTCCGGGAGATCGAACTGGACCGCGCCAACGGCCTGTTGGGCAAGACATGCATCCACCCCAGCCACGTCCCGGCCGTGCACGCCCGCTCGGTGGTGACGCACGAGGAGTACTCGGACGCCCTGGACATCCTCGACCGGTACCGGGACGGCGGCGGGGTCTCCCGCTCGGCGTACACCAACAAGATGAACGAGGCCAAGCCGCACCGCGCCTGGGCGGAACGGGTGCTGCTGCGCGCCGAGGTGTTCGGCGTCGCCCGGGCGGACACCGGCTTCGCCGAACTGCTGGGTGCCGTACTCCGCGGCTGAAACCGGCACCCGCGCCATGACCGGCCCCGGGACCCGGCCGACCCCGGGACCCGGCCGACCCCGGGACCCGGCCGAGCCCGGGCCATGACCGGCTCGGGGCCCCGACCGCGCCGCGGCGGGCACCCGGACCTCGGCCCTCACCGCCCCAAGCACCGTCGAAAGTAGGAGTCTTGACCGCAGCACCGCATGTCGAAGCCGCCCCCTGGACCGGCCGGTGGGTCACCGACCGGCTCGGCCTGAAGCTCACCGGCTCACCCGCACTGCCCGAGCTGATCGGCATCGCCCTGCGGGCGAACAACCCCCGGCGCGCCCACCTGCTGGTCTCCCGAGTGCTCGGCAAGCACATTCCGCAGCACCCCGCCGTGGTGCACCAGGCCGGTGTCGAACTCGGCCACCGGGTAAGGGAGTTGCTTGGCCCCGTGGAAGCCGGCCGGGCGGTCGTGCTCGGCTACGCCGAGACCGCCACCGCCCTCGGACACAGCGTCGCCGACGGCCTCGGCGCCCCGTACCTGCACTCCACCCGGCGACCGGTCGAGGGCGTGGCACCGGCCGGCGGCTTCGAGGAGGAGCACTCGCACGCCACCTCGCACCTGCTGCTCCCCGAGGACCCGGCCCTGCTCGCGGGTGACGGTCCGCTGGTACTGGTGGACGACGAGTTCTCCACCGGCACCACCGTGCTCAACACCATCCGCGCACTGCACGCCGACCACCCGCGATCGCGCTACGTCGTGGTCGCCCTGGTCGACCTGCGCACCGAGGCGGACCGCGGCAGGCTGGCCGAGGCGGCCGCCGGACTCGGCGCCCGGGTGGACCTGGTGGCCACCGCGGCCGGCGGCGTCCGGCTGCCCGCCGGCCTGCTGCCCAGGGCCCAGGAGCTGATCGCCGCCACCGACCCCGGCGACGGCCTTCCGGACGGTCCGCTCGCGCCGGTCGTCCGCGCCCGGCTCGACTGGCCCGAGGGCCTGCCCGAAGGCGGCCGCCACGGCTTCACCCGGGCACACCGCGGGTCGCTGGAGGCGGCGCTGCCCCGGCTCGCCGCCGGACTGGCGCCGCTGCTGGCCGGACACCGCCGAATCCTGGTGCTCGGCTTCGAGGAGCTGATGTACGTTCCGCTGCGGATCGCCGACCAGCTCGCCTCACAGCTGGGACCGGAAGGGCGGATACGGTTCTCCACGACCACCCGCTCGCCCGTGCTGCCCGTGGACGACCCCGGCTACCCGATCCGCACCAGGCTCACGTTCCCCGCGCACGACGCGCCCGCGGACCGCGCCACCGAGCGCTACGCCTACAACGTCGCCCCCGGGAGCGACCCGGACCGCCGCTTCGACGCGATCGTCCTGGTGGTGGACGAGAAGGCCGACACCCCCGCCCTGCACGAGGGCGAGCGGGCGCTGCTCCAGCAGCTGCGCCGGGTCACCGACCAGGTGGTGCTCGCCGTTCTGCCCTCGTACCGCCCCCGGACACCGTGACGATGCCCCACCGTCCGATGATCGTCCGCACACCACCGCAAAGGCCCGCCATGCCCACTGCCACCAGCGCGCTTCCCGGCACACTGCCCGTCGCGCGTCCGCTGTCCGACACGCGTCCGCTGTCCGACACGCGTCCGCTGCCCGCCACGCGTCCGCTGTCCGGACCCGCCTTCTCCTCGTATCCGGCCGAGGAGGTCACCTGGCTGCTCAAGGACCTCTCCGAGGTCCGGCTGGAGGCGCCGACGGAGGAGCGGGAGGAGGCCGTGCAGTCGGGCGGCGCGCACTACGCCGAGTCGCTGCCCGTCGAGTACCAGCCCGGCCCCGAGTACCAGGAGCTGTTCCGGCAGGCGCTGGCCGCCTCCGCCCGGCGGGTCGCGCTGGCCGTCGGCACGGTCGCCGAGACGCTGGTCCGCGAGCGCGGCCGGGATCTCGTCCTCGCCTCGCTCGCTCGGGCCGGCACCCCCGTCGGCATCCTGGTCAGACGCTGGCTGGCCGTCGCCCACGGACTGGACACCCGGCACTACACGCTCTCCATCGTGCGGGGCCGGGGTGTCGACCGGGTCGCGCTGCGCCACCTCGCCGCCCATCACGACCCGGCAGCCGTGGTGTTCGTGGACGGCTGGACCGGCAAGGGCGCCATCACTCGTGAACTCACCGCCGCCCTGGCGGACACCCCCTTCGACCCCGGACTCGCGGTACTCGCCGACCCCGGCCGCTGCGTGCGCACCTACGGCACCCGCGAGGACTTCCTGATCCCCTCGGCCTGCCTCAACTCCACGGTCTCCGGCCTGGTTTCACGCACCGTACTGCGCGACGACCTGATCGGACCGGACGAGTTCCACGGTGCGAAGTTCTACCGCGAGCTGGCCGCAGCCGACGTCTCGGCCGACTTCCTGGCCGCCGTGACCGGGCACTTCACCGCCGTACGGAGCGAGGCCGAGGCCTCGGCCGCCCGCCTTGCCACCGACGGTGACCGCACGCCGGACTGGGCCGGCTGGGCCGCCGTCGAGCGAATAAGCACCGAGTACGGCATCGACAACGTGAACCTGGTCAAGCCGGGCGTCGGCGAGACCACCCGGGTCATGCTCCGCCGCGTTCCCTGGCGAATCCTCGCCCGGCGCGGAGCCGGTGCGGACCTCGACCACGTACGGCTGCTCGCCGACCAGCGCGGCGTACCCGTGGAGGAGGTGGACCGGCTTCCGTACAGCTGCGTCGGCCTGATCCACCCCCGGTTCAGCCGAGGCGCGACCGGCGCCGACGGTCTGGCGGTGGGTGCGGTGGATGCGGTGGGTGCGGTGGCCGGTGTCGGCGGGGGAGTGTCCGGATGAGTGGTCCGATGGGCGGTCCGACAGGCGGTCCGACGGGCGCCGCCGGGAATTCGACGGACGGCGTGGCGGGGCGTCGGTTCATCGTCGCCAGTGACCTCGACCGCACCCTGATCTACTCCAGCCGGGCCCTCGCCCCGGACGTCCCCGACCGTCCGGTGCCCCGGCTGCTCCCGGTCGAGGTGCTCGACGGCCGCGCGTTCTCCTTCATGACCGAGCACGCCGCCCGGCTCCTCACCGAACTGGTCGGGGCGGCCCTGTTCGTCCCCGCCACCACCCGCACCACGGCCCAGTACGAGCGGGTCAACCTGCCCGGGCCGACGCCCGGTTGGACCCCTTCGTACGCAATCTGTGCCAACGGCGGCCAGTTGCTGGTGAACGGCGTGCCCGACCGGGACTGGCAGGCCGAGGTGCGGTCCCGACTCGCCTTGGGCAGCGTGCCGTTGGACGAGGTGGTGCACCATCTCGCGGCCGTCGCCGACCCCGAGTGGACCCGTAAGCGCCGCATCGCCGACCACCTCTTCGCCTACCTGGTCGTCGAGCGCGCCGAACTGCCTGACGGCTGGCTGGCGGAGCTCACCGGCTGGTGCGCCGAACGCGGCTGGACGGTCTCCCTGCAGGGCCGCAAGGTGTACGCGGTGCCCGCCCCGCTCACCAAGAGCGCCGCCCTCACCGAGGTCGAGCGGCGGACCGGCCCCGCGACCGTCCTCACCGCCGGCGACTCCCTGCTGGACGCCGACCTCCTGCTCGCCGCCGACCACGCCTGGCGCCCCGGCCACGGTGAACTCGCCGACACCGGCTGGACGGCCCCCCAGGTCACCGCCCTCCCCCAGGAGGGGGTGGCGGCAGGGGAGGAGATCATCCGCCGCTTCCTGGCCCCGGTCCGGTCCGGGACGGGGACGGCCGTCGGGGGCTGAAGGGCGCGGGGCGGGCGCGGGGGATACGGCGTGCGGGGCTCGGGTCTCGGGGCTCGGGCTGTACGCGTGCCGCGAGGGCTCGCGACCTGCCCCGGGACGGCTCGGGCAGTCACAGCCAGGCCTCGCCACCGACCGGTCGGAAGACCGGCCGGCCCACGGTCCGCCGGGCTGTCAGCTCACCGGTTGGCTCACCCGCCCGTCGGTGCGCTTGTCGGACGGTGGGTCAGCCGGTCCTCTGATGGAGTGCCCGATCGGTCAGCCGGTCGGCGGGTCAGCCGGTCGGCCGGTCGGCGGGTCAGCCGGTCGGCTGGCCAACCGACTGGTCCGCGTCAGCGGCAGCAGCCTCCGCCGCAGCACCCACCGCCCCCGCCTCCGGCGGACGGCATCGACGCGGCGGCGGCCGCACCGCCCGTCACCGCGACGGTGGAGAGCAGCTTGACGGTGTCGGTGTGCCCCTCCGGGCAGACGGCCGGGTCATTGGCCTGCGCCATGGCGCGGCGGAGTTCGAAGGTGGCCCCGCAGGAGCGGCAGCGGAAGTCGTAGCGTGGCATACCCGGCAGCGTACCGAGCCCGCCGTCCCGGCCGCAGTCCTACGGGACCACCGGTCCCGCGCCGCCGGCAGGCGTCCCTGCCCGAACCGGCCGGCCGCCGGTCGGCTTCCTGACCAGACCAGCCGGCCGCCGTCCCGACGGCGGCCTCAGCGGCTGCCCCGGATCATCGCCACCACTTGGGCCGCGGTCTCCCGAACCCCCTCCAGCTCGGTGAGGAAGTGCCAGTAGTCGGGGTGCCGTCCGGACGACTCCAGTTCCGCGACCGCACGGTCCAGGCGGAGGACCGCCGCATCGAGCGGACCCGCGTGCCGGGGGTCCGGGGTCAGCCGCCCGGCCATCGCAAGCCGCTGGGCGTCGCGCAGCGCGAAGCGGCTCCGCTCGATGTCCCGCTGCGGGTCGGCCGACACCTCGTTGAGCTGTCGCAGCCGGTCGTGCGCCATCGCCACCGAGCCGTCCGCCGTCTCCAGCAGCGCCCGCACGGTACCGATCGCCCCGGTGGCGTCCGCCCAGCGCTGCTCCTCCCTGGCCCGGGCAGCCTCGTCCAGTTTCTGCCGCGCCGTCCGTACCGCCTCGGCCGTCCGGTCCGGCACCCGCTGCAGGTCCTGCCAGCATTCGCTGCTGAACCGCCGCCGCAGTTCGCTCAGCACCGGCCCGACCGTACCCGCCCGGGTCTCCAGCGCCTGGATCCTGGTCCGCAGGCTGGCCACCCGCTGGTCGATCTCCCGGGCCTTCGCCGGCCGCTGCTCGGCCGAACCGCGGATCGCGTCCGCGCGCAGCATCACGTCCTCCGCCCGCTGGAGCGTCGCCGCCACCCCGTGCCGGGCGGCCCCCTCGTTGAGCCTGGTCAGCTCGGGTGCCAGCTCGGCCAGCAGCGCCGCCAGGTCGTCCGCCCGCAGTCCCGCCGCCCGTACGTCCTCCAACGCGGTGGTCGCCGCCAGCAGGGACTGCCTGGCCTTCTCGACCGCCGGAGTGACCCTGACCAGCCGCGCCTCGGCCTGCTGGACCACCGGCTGAACCCGCTCCAGAAACCTCGCCAGTTCGGCCCGCTCACCGGCGATCCGGTGCTGCGACTGCTCCAGCGCCTGGCGGGCCCGGGTCGCGGTGGCGGAATCCAAGCCCTCGGCGTCCGGGTCGAAGGCGTCCAGCGCGGCCAGGTACTCGGCACTCACCGCATCCACCCGCGCGGAGATCTGCCGGTACTCGGCGAGCACCTGCTCGGCGGCCTTCCCCTCGGCCGCCGCCCGCACGGTCTCCACGGCCAGCTCGGCCTCGCGCTGCGCGCTGTCCAGTTCGTAGAACGCCTGCTGCGCGGCATCCCGGGCCGCCCTGGCCGCCTCGCGCTGGCTGTCGCTCCGCCGCCACCAGCCGCCCCGCCCGCCGCCACCGCCGGCCACCCTCACGCCACCGCTCCCTGCTCAGCACCGAACGCCCGATCTGCTCCATTCTCGCGGATCACCACAACCCCCCGTCTCGCCCGCCCGCCCCTTGCCACCACCCCTCCCCACCCCCTCCCACGGAAAGCCTGCGGCGAACCACCCACCGGACGGGGTATCGTTGTCCCTCGTCGTACGCCTCCGGTTCTCCCGGAGTGCGTGATGGCACGGGTGCATAGCTCAGCGGTAGAGCGCTGCTCTTACAAAGCAGATGTCGGCGGTTCGAAACCGTCTGCGCCCACAGCTCTGACCAGCATGAAAGCCCCTGACCAAGATCGGTCAGGGGCTTTTTCATGATCGAATGGGAGAATTTTGGGAGATCAACTTCAGGCGGCCTGAGCGGCCTTCCCCGCCCTCTCCCACCGGGCCTGCAGCGCCTCCAAGCGGTGCTGACGCATCTGCGGCGTGACGTGTTCGTACGTGCCCTCGATATCGGCCACCGCCCAACCCAAGGTCGAGAAGCGCAGCGCCCGGTCGACCCGGTCATCCTTCATCCACGTGCTGTGGGTGTGGCGGGCGCCGCGCATCGTGAAGCCGGGCAGGATCGGCTCCCATGCCTCGCGCGGAGCGTGGCCCCGCGAGGCCGGCAACGCGGTGCGGCCATCGGCGGCCGGGCGCAACTGCTGCCGCGTGAAGTTCCCACGACGCCACCACTGCCCGCCCGGGGTGAAGAACACGAACTCATGCTTCCAATCCGCCAGATGGCGCGTCAGCAGCTCAACGAGGAACGGCGGCACGTCGACCTCGCGCGCGCTCGTGCGGTTCTTCGGCGGATCGAGAAACAGCTCAACCCGGTGCTTCGGCTCCTTCTTGGCCCGGGGAGTCTTGCCGGCCTGGATCGCCCGCTCGATCCGGGTGGCCTCGCGCTGCCGCCACTCCTCGATCTCATCGTCGGTCAACTCGAACTCGACTTCGTGAAGAGCACCCTTCCGTGGGTCGATCCGGAGCACGTAGCGCTCGAAGGTCTCGCCATCGACGCGATCAGCTCGCAGCAGCAGGCAGTTGTCCCTGTGAAGTCCGGCCAGCTCGCCCCAGCGCAGCCCGGTCCAGGCAGCGGTGATGACCATCAACCCGGCCACACCGCCGAGACGCTCCCCGATCTGCCGTGCCTCGTGAGGCTGTGCCCAGATCTCTTCGTCCTGCGGGATATCGATGCTCCGGCCGGTGCGCCGGTTCCGCTTGAACAGCGGGTTGCCGAGCAGGTACCCGGCATCCACGGCACCGGTGAGGATCATGCTGAGCAGGGTCAGGGCGTGCCCAACGGTGGCGGGAGAGCAGGTCTGGCGGGCCCCCCACGCCTTCGCTGCGAACAGATTGATCTGGTTGATCGGGGTGTGCTCCCACTCGGGCAGCAGATGGGTGTTCAGCAGGCGGCGCCGCTTGGCGACCGTACCGGGTGCGACCTTCTGGGCATCCATCCATGTCGGGGCCCACTCGCCAAGAGTCATCTTGGCCTTTCGCGGGTCGTACGTCGGGTTGTGGCGAAGAATGGCCTCCTGCTCCTCGCCCCATTCCTTCGCGGCCCGTTTCGTTGGGAACCCCGGTTCGGACCCGTAGGTGCCATCGCCCTGCTTGTACCGTACCCGCCAGCCCTTGCCGTGCTTCTCGGCGTACGCCAACAGAACCCCCCTGAACGTGAAGTGATGAGTGAATGAGCCGCGGCGCTCCTGGTGGCGCAACGCGACGTGAAGCCCGGGTGGGAAGGGCTATGCGGCAGCAGCCGGTGAGCCAGCGTTGAGCAGCGTCTGGCGTACGACCTCGGCGGCCGCGAGAGCGTCAGGGGTGTTCCTGACCCAGATGGTGTACGGGCCGTCAGCCGGACCGTCTACCCACCACTGGACATGGTGGGGGAGTGCGTCGACGGGGACGAGGCGAACCCGTTCGTCGTGCATGGTGCATGCCCTTCAGTACCTGGTATCGGTGCCCCCTCTCCAGGTACTGACATCACATCACAGAGCGGCGTCATTCGTAAGCGCTTTGCAAAAATAGGTCAAACGTTCGGTTGCTCGTTGTTGCGCTGCAGATGAAGTCGCTTCCACTCCTCCAGCGCGGCCTGGATCTCGTCCTCGCTGGCGTCCTCGGGGACGAGCGGGATCATCACGACGCTGAGGCGTCCAGCGGCGGGCAGGTCGAGTACCGCGCCGTCCAGCACCTGTCCTGCGGCCAGCTCGCGGCGGATCCGCAGTGAAAGGCCGGCAAGCGCATCGGCGCTAGCCCCGGGTTCCGCCGGAGCCTCGGCTGCCGCGCCCGTGGTCGGCTTCCCGCCGTCCAGGACAGCCTTCACGCTTTCCGGCGTCCAGCCGAGCGCACTGCCCACCCGATCGGCAGCAAGCGAATGGCGCGTGCGCTGCTTCCCACCCTCCAGCTGCCGGATGGTGGCGACGGACACCTGAGAGCGATTGGCGAGCTCCTGCTGAGTCCATCCAATGGCGTCCCGGGCATCACGAATCGCTACTCCGAGACGCACCCAGTCCATGCTCATGCGCACATCATGCCCCATCTGTAGGCAACACCGGTACGCGATCGGGCCTATTTGGCCGGTTCTACCGCTCCTGAGTGTTGCCCGCGGCCGCAGTCGACCACCACCTAAGTGCGATCGAATGCCACTGGATAGCTTCTGGCCGCCATTGAATCCATTGCAAGCGCTACTTAATAGCGCTACTGTCTCTCTCGTGACACCGAACGGGTACGCAATCAGGGCCGTCCGGGAGGCGCGGGGCTACTCCATGCGTCGGGTTGCGGGCATGGCCGGGACACACCGGAGCACCATCCTGCGAATCGAGCGCGAGCAACGTGGAGCCAGCCCCGCGGTTCTCCAGAGGATCGCGGACGCCCTCGGTGTGCCCATCCAGGCCATCACGAGGGAGAGACAGGAATGACCACACCGACGATCGCCCCGTCGGCCGGGATCGCCCCGGAGCTGCTGGCGCAGATCGTGGCGGCCACCATCGCCGCTCTCGGCGTCCAGCCCGCCACGGACAACCCGCTCCGGCTGTACACGCCGGAGCAGACCGCCGACCTCCTCGGCATGACCCCGTACTGGGTGGAGGAGCGGGTACGCGCCGGAACGATTCCGCACAAGCGGCTCGGCCGCTTCGTCCGCTTCAGTGCCGCGCAGATCGCGCAGATCGGCGACGAGATCGACCCGGCGACCCGCAGGGCCCGGCCGCGCACCCGCCGCGCCGCCTGACCTGCTGGCAGCAAATCGGGCCGCCCGGGGGGCAACCCGGAACGGCCCAGCAGCCCACCGATCAACCCAACGATGAAGGAGGTAAGGCCGCGTGATGCAGCCTACCGAACTCCAGCTCCAGGCCGATGCGCTCGCCGTGATCGCCGAGCTGACCGCCGCCGCCATCAAGGCCGGCGCCCCGCCGATCGCCCCCGCGTGGACCATCAATGGCGGATGGGTGGCCGGGCACTTCCGCAGCGCCGACGACAGCGCCCTGCGCACCCTCGACCGCTGGCGTCGCGCCCTCGGCGCGCACCGCGTCGGCTCCTACCCGGCCGCCGGCCCTGAGGGCCCGCTGACCGTCTGGACCGTCACCGGCGTCGTGGGCGAGGTGAGCGTCCAGCTCACCGCGACGATCCCCGCCGGCGCCGCCACCACCCGCCCTGCTGACCGAGAGTTGGTGACCGCATGACCACCCAACGCCAGCAGTACCGCACGGCGCTGGCCACCGCCGAAATCCTCCTGCCGATGCTCAACCCGGCGCCGAACAGCATCAGCATCACCTGCCGCCGGTGGGCGCCGGAGCAGGTCGAGATCGAGGCGTACGCCCACATGGACGTGGAGGCCGTGGCCCGATGGCACGTGGCCGTCGGCGGCGAACTCGTCAGCGAGCCCCACGCTGCCGACCACGTCCGGTGGACCGTGCGCGCCGAGCTCGGCGGGATCCCCCTCGAACTATGGACGCTGGTCGACGCGCCGCCCGAGGTCGAGCCGCTGCCGATGCGCGAGCTGCACACCGATGCCGCGCAGGCCGTCCTCGGCGAGTGGATCGACGCGCACGGCGACCCGGGCGACTGGACCGAGGACATCCGGCTCGCCTACGCCGCGCAGATCGCCGACCTCCGCGCCGGCGCCACGGATGGTGCCGCATGAACACCGAGCCGATCCCCACCGAGCGCCTGGACGCGATCCGCCGCATGGACCTGGCCACGCTGATCCCGCAGTCCCAGCAGTGGCGCCCGGCAACCCAGGCGCAGGCCCGGCGCTGGCTCCAGCTGATGGCGCCGGTACTGCACGAGCTGCTCGACGAGATCGTCGCTCAGGACGCAGACCTCGACGAGGCCGAGGCCGAGATTGCGGAGCTGAGGGCCACATCGCAGGCCCCCACACTGCCTCCCGTCGACCCGGGAACCTCCATCACCCTGCGGCGCCTGGCCAGTGGCCGATGGCAGTTGCGCTGGTACTCCGACAACAAGCGCCGTTCGAAGGCCGTTGGGAGTCGGCCGGCGGCGGAGCGCCTCCGGGCTGTGCTGTACGACCGAGCTCGGAACGGTGGTGGCCGGTGATCGCGCCCCTGCGGATCGTCCGCGTCGACGACCCCCGGCCCGCGCTGGAACTCCAGCGGCCGGACGGCAGCGGCTGGTTCCTCGTCCCGCTGCCGCCCCGGGCCCGACTCCGCCTCCGATACCGGTCCTGGCCCACGCCGCATCTCCGCCTGGAGGACACCCCGCGGCCCAGCTGCCCCGACTGCAACGGCACCGGCGAGATCGAGACCGGCGGCGACGAGGACGGCCCGTACGAGCCGGACCCCTGCCACTGCTGGATGCCCTCGCCCTTCCGAGACCCGGTCATGACGATCCGCCTGCCGCTCTGGGCCGCACACCGCTGGTTCGGCTGGACCGAGCCCGAGTACAGCACCGAGCCCCCGTTCTGACCGCACCCCGGCGGCCGGGCACCGTCCCGGCCGCCGGACAACCCCCGACGAGGACACGTGAGCTACCTGTATCCGTCCGGCGCGCAGGTCATCCTGCCGCCGGGCGCCACCCCCGATGACCCTGCCTGGCACGCCGCGCGCCGCGACGGCCTCGGTGGGTCCGACATGGCCGCGATCTGCGGGCTCGACAAGTACACGTCGCCGCTGGAGATCTGGCACACCAAAACCGGCAGCACGGTGCCGCGCCGCGACGACCCGGTGCTGTCCGAGGCGGCACTGATGGGCCACCTCCTCGAACCCGTCGTCGCCCAGCGATTCAGCGACATCACCGGCCTGCCCGTGTACGACGGCGGCGGCACCATCAAGGCCCTCGACCCGGCATGGGCTCTCGCCAACGTCGACCGGGTCACGCAGGAGAACGGCGAGTACGGCGTCCTGGAGCTCAAAACCCGCAGCTCATACGCACTGGATGAGTGGCTCACCGAGCCGCCCACCGGCCCGTGGCTGCAGGTCCAGCACTACCTCATGGTCACCGGCTGGCGGTACGGCCACATCGCCTGCCTGATCGGCGGCCAGCGGACCATCGTCCACCGGGTCGAGCGTGACGACGACCTGATCGACGGACTCCGCACCATCGGCGCCGAGTTCTGGCAACAGGTCCAGGACGGCACACCGCCGCCCGTCACCGGCAGCGCGGCCTGCACCGACCTGATCAACCGCCTGCACCCGACTCCGACCATCGAGCAGGTGACCGCCGACGCCGCAGAGGTAGGGGCCCTGCTCCGGCAGCGCGCGGCGGCGCTTGCCGAGCTGGCCGCACCAACCGCCGCGATCGACGAGGCCGAGAACCGCCTCCGGGCGATCGCCGGCGACGCCACCGAGGTCCACGTCCGAGGCGAACTCGCCTACAGCTGGCCCCAGTACAGCCGCCGCGGCGCCATCAACTGGCGCCAGCTGGCCAGCGACTACCCGACCGTCGACCTCGACGCCTACCGGGGCCCCGACACCACCTACCGAGTCCTCCGCATCCCTCAGGAGACCCTGTGACCCTCGCCGACGCACGCGCCGCCGTCGCCCAGCGCGCCCAGACCACCAGCCAGCCCGCGCAGCAGGCCCCGGCGACCCTCGCCCAGCAGATCGACCGCATGCGGCCCGAGATCGCCCGCGCCCTGCCCAAGCACATGGACGCCGACCGGATGGCCCGCATCGCCCTAACGACCCTGCGTCGGACGCCGAAGCTGGCCGCCTGCACCCCGGAGTCGTTCCTCGGCGCGCTGATGACCTGCTCGCAGCTCGGAGTCGAGCCCGGCGCAACCGGTGAGGCTTACCTCGTGCCGTACGGCCGGGAGTGCACGTTCATCCTCGGATACAAGGGCATGGCCAAACTGTTCTGGCAGTCCCCGATCGCGCGGAGTCTCGCCGCCGAGGTCGTCTACGAGAACGACCACTTCGAGTGGGAAAAGGGACTCGAACCGCGGCTGGAACACCGGCCGGTCCTCGCCAACCGCGGCCGGCCTGTGGCCTACTACGCCGTCGCCACGACCGTGAACGGCGGCTCCGCCTTCGTCGTGATGTCGCCCGAGGACGTCGAGCAGCACCGCAAGCACTCCAGGTCCGGCAACTCGGGGCCGTGGCGGGATCACTACGACGCCATGGCGAAGAAGACCTGTGTACGCGAGCTGTTCAAGCTGCTGCCGGTGTCCGTCGAGCTCTCGCAGGCGATCGCCCACGACGAATCGATCCGCACTGACCTGGACACTGCGGTGATCGACGTCGAGCCCGAGTACATCCCGGGCGAGCTCGTTCAGGACGGTGCCGAGTGACCCCGACCGAGCGCAGCGACCTTGTCGAGCGACTGCTCCCGATCGCCGCCGGCCTCGCCTGCATCACCCACGGCGACGGGGGCCCGGACGACATCGCCCAGACCCTCGCCGACCTCGACCAGACGGAGCGGGATGCCCTGATCGTCGTCCTCGCCGCCCTGGTCGACCCGGACACCACCATCACGGACGCACTCGGATACGTCACGTGGGACGAGCACGGCCGGCCCAGCGCGCCGATCCGGTCGCCGGAGACCCTGCGCGACATCGCTGTCTACCAGCACGCCCCCAGCGGGGTGCACCAAGCGCTCCAGGCCGAGCAGCAGATGACTGCCCGTGTCCTGCACCGGCAGTACGGCCACGCGCAGACCGACGTCGCGCGCCGTCTCGGCGTCCACGAGCGCACGATCCATCGCTGGGTCAATCCGGCCGCCTGACCCTCCTGTACGGCCCGGGGCGGAGAGGCCCGAACCTCCGCCCCGGGTGACCAACCCCCGCACCGCTAACCGGAAGGCAGCCAGTTGAGCACCGAAGCAGTGAAGTGGGCCATGGACGACGCGCCCATGCTGCTGACCGAGAAGGGCCGGCCGGACACGACTGCCCGGCACGTCCTCCAGGCGCTCGCCGAGCATGCCCACAAGAACGGGACCAGCGCGCACCCCTCGAACCGGCGCCTCCAGTACCGGACTGGGTACGACGAGAGGACCATTCGCCGGGCCTTGCGTCGGCTGGAGGGCGGCGGCCTGATCGCGGCCGACGGCACGGTTGGCGGTCGACAGCGCTGGAACCTGGCGATGCACCTGATCCGGCCCGAGTCGGAC
Source organism: Kitasatospora sp. HPM-01-4 (assembly GCF_051374625.1). Taxonomy (NCBI): domain Bacteria; kingdom Bacillati; phylum Actinomycetota; class Actinomycetes; order Kitasatosporales; family Streptomycetaceae; genus Kitasatospora; species Kitasatospora sp. HPM-01-4. Next base: position 6,049,500 of record NZ_JBPQGP010000005.1, read on the forward strand.
TGGACCGACCTCGAAGCGGCCGAGGAACAGATGCGCAAGGCCGCTGCGGAGCGTGTGCGCAGGCACCGGGCAAAGCGCGTAACGGACTCTGCGCCCGTTACTGAAACGGACTCTGAGTGCGTTACCGGGACCGATGTAACGGACTCTGCGCCCGTACGTAACGGACTTGGAGTGCGTTACGAGACCGATGTAACGCACTCAGAGTCCGTACGTAACGCACTCAGTGCCCCCCGAACCATCAGGAACCACCCAACTACAGAACCGTCAGAGAACCACCACCACCCGGACGCCCTGCCCAACCTGCCCGCCGTACCAGCCAGCGCCGAAGCAGACGAGCGGCCCGCATGGCTCCGCCAGCTCCAGGACGCCCTCAGCGCCAACGGCATCAACGTCCCCTGGACGTTCAAGGGCGACGAGGACCTACTCCTCCGGAACGACGTTCAGCGCCTCGGAATCCCGGTCATGGTCCGCTTCGCCGTCCAAGCCGCCCAGGGCGCCCAGCGCGGGCCGTTCAGCAGCCGGTTCTTCTACCCCGGTTGGCGCTCCATCCCGACCCCCGTAGATCCCAACGTCATCCCCATGCAGCCCAAGACCCGCCAGCAGCAGGAAACCGACAGCTGGTTCGACCGGGCCATGGCCCGCGCCCAGGCCCGCGACGAGCAACGCAAGGAAATCTCATGATCGAAACCGAATGGGTCGTCCTGTTCCGGTACGTCCGGGCGATGTTCCCCCAGCAGCGATTCGACGAGTACACCCCCGAAGCCTGGTACGACGTCCTCGGTCAGTACGGCGCTGCCGAGACCCGTGCCGCCATCGCCGCCTGCGCTGCGGCCAAGCCGTTCGTATCCCCGGCCGAGATCGTCGCCGCGATTCGTCAGCATCGTGCTGACGTGGACCGCGACCTCCACGGGGCCGGCCAGTACGCCGAGATCCCCGACGCCGACCCCGACGATGTTCCCGCCTACCTCGCTGCCCTGCGCACGCAGCGCATCCGGGCCGCCGCCGGGGAACCGCTCACCTACCGGCCCAGGCTGGCCATCGCCGCCGCTGGCGTCGGCCGCAAAGTCCCCACCGAGGAACCCGTCCGCCGATCCGGCCCGCGCAGCATCCGCTGCCCCCAGTGCAGCGCCGAACCCGGCAAGTCCTGCCGGACCACCGTTCTCGGGCGCCGCATGGCTGACGTCCATCCCTCCCGCCTCGACGCCGCCAAGAGGGCCGCCTGATGGGCCGCCCCATGCCGCCGGGCCTCCGCCCCCAACGGCCGCCCGAGTGGGCCGTCCCCTGCCCGGTCCCCACCTGCAAGGGCCGCCCCGGGAGCCCCTGCACCGGGCTCCGCGGCCGGATCAAGGCGGACGTCCACCCCAGCCGGTACGACGCCTGGATCGTCCAGCAGAACGCCGCATGACGCCCGAGCCGCACCACACCCGCCGCACCCGCCACACACGCCCCAGGAGCCGCAATGCCACCGTCCCGCGCCGAGCTCGCCGCCGAGCGCCAGGAACCCTGGGCCGCCCAGCGTGACGCGTCCTGGTACGAGCGCCCCGACGTATACAGCGACAAGGTCATCCACGTGGCTGGGAAATCGTGCCTCTACGGCGTCATGTCCCGCTGCGGGCGCTCCGTCCTGAACAAGGACCTGGTGTGGGCGCTTGAGGGCGTCCCTGCTGGCCGGCGCTGCCGCAGTCACGGATGCCGCCAAGCATGGCCTACCGCCCCGTCTGCCTGAACGCCCGCCCCCGGCCGCCGCACCGCGCGGCGGCCGCCACCCCGAAGGAGAACCCGATGTCCGACCAGCCCACGCCCGCTCAGACCGCTTACGCCGCGTACGGCGCCGCCACCGACCGCCTCCGCCGCCAGCTCGCCGAGCTGCCCGAGCTCCTTGCCTACGCGCAGCTCGCCCTGCTGCCTGGCAGCGCGCCCCAGTCCGGCTGGGTCTCCGGCGCCACCCGCGAGGCGCCGCTACCGTGCCGCCTTGACGTCCTGTCGCTGCTCGGGCCGGCCGCCGAGGAGACCGTCCGCGATCCGTACGGCGACCAGGTCGGCGTGGAGCCGATCCTCGGCACCCTCCTGAGCTGGGCCCGGCTCGTAGCGGAGGAGAGCAACTACTACCGGCCGAGCGGCGGATGGACCGTCGGCGGACTGGTGGCGTTCCTCGCTGACCGCGACGTGTTCGAGTGGGCCGTCCAGCGGCCGTGGGCCGACGAGTACGCCGACGAGATCGCCGCCGTCCACTGGCAGTTGGTCCCGCTGGCCCGACTCCGGCCCCGCCGGCGGCCGATGTCCCTGCCGTGCCCGCGGTGCGAACTCCTCACGCTCACGGCCGAGGACGGCCGAGACATCGAGTGCAGCAACCCGGGCTGCGGCACGATCCTCCGCCAGTCCGAATACGACGACCGGGCCGAGCAGCACCTGACCGAGCTCTACGCCGCCTGAATCAGCCTACTGTGAACGCGCTCAACTCGATGCCGAGCCACGGGTTGAGCGCGTTCACCAGACCCCAGGACGTGACCATGTACCGCCCCGGCGACATCCACCGCGCCGAGCTTTGCGACATCCCCGGCGCCGGATCCTGGACCATCCACGGGACCGCGCTCATCCTCGACGCGTCCCCGCGCGACGACCATGTGCGCCTTGTCCTCGCGCTCGGCGACAACCCCGACCCCAACCGGCCAAGCACGCACACCACCTACGCCCTCGGCAGCCTCTACCACGGTGAACGCGTTCTCCGGCAGCTTGTTGTGCCAGAGCCCGGACCGGCCACCGTCACCCTCGGCCCCGCGATCGGACGCCACCACGACGCTGCCGAACTGGACGCGATGCTCGATACGGCGTGGGACCGGTTGAGCGACCTCATGCCGGATCTCATCCCGGGCGGCCCGCTCGGTGAGAACGCTCTCAGTCGCCTCGACAAGGTCGCTCAACGGGTCGCCGATCGGCGGGAATCGGTCCGGGAGGCACTCCGCGAGCGAGACCACCTGATCCGTCGCTTCGTGGCCGGCCGCGTCGAGCCCGCCACGGTGGCCGTCCGCGCCCGCGTCGACAAGAGCCGCGTCTCCCAGCTGACCAAATCCCCAAGTCACATGTGGACCGACAACGCCAACCACCTGCGATGACCCGCCCGCCTCCCGCTTGCCTTGACTTGACGTCAGGCGCCACACCCGCATCAAAAATCACATAAACATCAACTCCTGATATCTGCCACGATTTGAAAATCGGCCATTTCGTCACACCGCCGTTGACGATCAAGTCGACTGTTCGTAGAGTTTCTATCCGCAAGAGTCTGGGTTTTAACGATATCCGCACAGCAGTCCGGGATTCCATCGGGTCACGGAAGGACGACACGGATGAAACGCACGATCGCTCTGGCACTCAGCGCTGTCTCGCTGGGCGTCGCCTCCCTCGCCTTGGCTACTCCTGCACAAGCCACGTCCCGTGACTGCCAGATCTACTTGGTCGAGATGGGCTACGTCGTCGGACCAAAAGCGCAGGCAGCGTGTGACTGGGCGGCGCAGAGGAATGACGGCTACGGTTGCTTGGACCGGCTCGTGCAAATCGGAGTCAGGTTCCGCATCGCCGGTGATGCCTGCTCCCTCGGTGCAAGGAAGTAAAACATGGGGACTGGAATAGCCACCGCGTGATCATCAAGGGTTGTGTGGACTCCTGAAGATCGTGCGGTGGCCGCAGGTCGCAGCTCTGACGCCGCTCACTGGCAAGTAGACCGGGCGTCCGCGTGAGCCGCAGCCAGACTACGACCCGGCGACGACCGCGCTACATCAACGTCGGCCGGCGAAATCGTGGGAGATGGTTGCGCAAGATCGCTTGCCTGTGCAACGCTGGTGTCAGCACCACACGTGCGCCATCATCACGAAGGGCCCGACCAACTCCGGTCGGGCCCTTCGGCGTTCCCGGGGAGGTTGACGTGGACGAGCTGCTGACCGGGCCTCAGGCCGCCGAGCTGTGCGGCGTCAGCCCGACCACCATCCGAAGCTGGAAGAACCGCGGCAAGCTCGCCCCCGCCGGCCTCGACGAGCAGGGCCGGCCAATGTACCGGCACCTGGACGTCGCCCTCGCCGAACGCTCCACCCGGAACAGGGCAGGCCGCACCTTCGGTCAGCGCGCCGCGTAGACCAGCAGGCCACCACATCCCGCGCCATGAAGCCGTGACAGCCTTACCGCCATGGGAATTCTCAACAAGGCCAAGGGCAACAGCGCCGGCACCGAAGCCCGCGAAGCCTTTACGCGCGGCGACTACGTATTTGTGTTCAAGGCCATCGAAGCGAACGTCAAAAGCATGACCACGGGCCCGATGCCTGGTATGGCAGAGCAGATCCAGGCCATCGAGGCTGAAGGCTGGGCCCTCACCAACATGGCCGCCGCCGAGAGCAAGGTCCTCAGCGGCGAACGCATAGCCCTGATCCTCATGTTCCGTCGCCGCTGACGTCGAAGGCTCCACCTGCGGTCCGCCACCTGCCCCGGTGGCGGCCCGCTCTCAACCGGCGATCAGCACAGCGCCAGCCCCGCCGTGATCGCAGGCTTCAGGCTCATCTTCAGCCCGGAGCCCAGCGCGGGATCCGCAGCCCAGATCGGATCCGGCTCGGCATACGACTCGTGTGCGCTCCCGTTCAGTGCGTACTCCACACCGCCGGCCTCGAACGTGACTGCCCCAGGAGCATGGCACCGCAGCGTTCCCGACGACACGACGAACGGCCACGGCGAGAGGTCGCTCCGCGAGATCGTGCGCGAGTGCGTGGACGACCCGTCGCCCAGGCTGCACCCCCACGCTGTCGCGGCCACGATGAACGCCATCGCCCCGGCCGCAAAGTAGCGCCCGTACCGCCGCACCAGCACCGGATCCACGCCTGTCGCTGGCTTCTCCAACTCGACCATGCCGCCCCCTCAGTAGGGCGCACAGCCTAGAGCTGAGGTGATCACCGTGACCAGACACCGGGCCTACACCATCTGCACCGTCGCTGGCTGCCCCGAGTACACGACCGGCGGCCGGTGTGATGAGCACCGGCGCGCGGCCGACCGGGCACGCGGCACCACGAGCCAGCGCGGCTACGGCCGCGGCCACCGAACCCGCTTCCGCCCCGCCGTCCTCGCCCGCGATCCCGTGTGCGTGCTCTGCAAGCAGCAGCCCAGCCAGCACGCCGACCACTGGCCGCTCAGCCGCCGCGAGTTGGTCGACGCCGGCATGGACCCTGACGACCCGCAGCACGGGCGCGGCCTGTGCCAGCGATGCCATGCCCGCTCCACGGCTGCCGAGCAACCAGGCGGCTGGAACGCCAGATAGACACCCTGCAGCCAGCTTCCGCATTTCCAGGAGACCGCACAGCACCAGCCCGAAGGGTGGAACGCATGAGCAACCACACGGTGCAGACGTACCCGCTGCCTCACAGCGGCCTGGTGATCGCCGAGAGCCACACGCTGACGGCTGAAGGGCTGCGGGTACTGGCCGCTGGCGAGGCCGAGCGAACCCGAGAGGGCGTTTGGACCTGGTCGACTGCTACAGAGGGTGACCGTACCCCAGGGGGGTGACCCCTTCGGCGGCCCCGTTAGGGACCCGCGGGGGAGGTAACTCGCGCCGTGTACGGGTCTGGGGATTCCCCGACAAGCCTTTTGGTAACTCAACGTGACTTGGCTTGGTCGCGACGGCCGGGCGCGTCGATGTGCTGCAACGGCACGTTGGAGGTGATCACGTGGCTGGACTCGGACCGGTGCCGAAGGACCCGTCCCAGCGGCGCCGACGCAATGCAGACCCGGTGACTGGTGCGGTTCTTCCCGCTGATGGACCTGAGGGTCCGACGCCCGTTTTGCCGGGCGGTCACGACTACGACAGCCGGACGCTGGCGTGGTACGAGACGTGGCGTTCGTCGCCGCAGGCCGCCACCTTCCTGGCTACGGACTGGCAGCGGCTGCACATGCTGGCTCAGCTGGTCGAGCAGTACTGGCAGGAGCCGAAGAAGGAACTGCTGTCGGAGATCCGGTTGAATGAGGCTGCGCTCGGCGCGACCGCGGCGGACCGGGCCCGGCTGCGGTGGACGGTGGCCGAGGCCGAGGACGCTGCCGAGCGTCGGCCGGCCGTGCGGACCCGGGCAGCGTCGTCCCGGCGGGACCGGGTGTTGAAGGTTGTCGATGGCCAGGCGGAAGGCTGAGCCGAAGGCGTTCGTCTCGCTCGGGTTCACCGCGATCGACTGGATCGAGACCTACCTGTGCCACGGGCCGGGCGACGTCCAGGGCGAACCGCTGGTCATCGACGACGAGATGGCCGCCTTCATCGTCCGCGCCTACGAACTCGACTCGGTGACCGGCCGCCGGAAAGTGAACCGAGCCTTCCTGTCCCGCCCGAAGGGCCGTGCGAAGTCCGAACTCGCTGGCGCGCTGGTGTGTTTCGAGGCGCTCGGGCCGTGCCGGTTCGACGGCTTCGATGCCCAGGGCGAGCCGGTGGGCCGTGAGCAGGTGTACCCGTTCATCCGCTGCATGGCCACCGAGGAGGGCCAGGCTGGGAACACCTACGACAACGTCACGGCGATGCTTGAGCACCTGGTCGAGCACTTCGGGGACGAGTTCCCCGGCATCGACCTCGGGCGTAACGCGCAGACGTCCAGCCGGATCTTCATCGAGGGCGGCGGTGAGATCGTCCCCTCGACGTCGTCCGGGGCAGCGAAGGACGGTGGCAAGGAGACCTTCGCGGTCTTCGACGAGACGCACCTGTACGTGCTGCCCGAGCTGCGGTCGATGCACAAGACCGTGCGCCGGAACCTGGTGAAGCGCCGTGCCGCAGAGCCGTGGTCGCTGGAGACGTCGACCATGTACGCGGTCGGGGAGAACTCGGTGGCGGAGGCGACGCACGAGTACGCGGAGGCGGTCAAGGCCAGCCGGGTGCGTGACGGTGGCCTGTTGTTCGACCACCGGCAGGGCCCGCACGTCGAGGACCTGATGGACGACGCCCAGCTGATGCCCGCGCTGGAGTACGTCTACGGAGATGCGGCCGGGTGGATGGACCTGGAGCGCATCGCAGCAGACATGCGCGAGCCGGACACCGACCCAGCGGACGCCCGCCGGTACTTCCTCAACCAGCCCGGGACGGCCTCGGCGAAGGCGTTCGACGCCGGCCGGTGGGCCGAGCTCGCCAAGAGCGGATTCGTCGCTCCGGCCCGCGAGTTGATCACAGTCGGCTTCGACGGGGCCCGGTGGCGGGACGCGACCGCGCTGATCGGCACCCATGTGGATACGGGGCATCAGTGGGTGCTCGGCGCGTGGGAGGCCCCCGTCCGCGAGGACGAGGCGGAGGACTGGGAAGTCCCTGCCGCCGAGGTGAACGCAGCGCTGGAGGCCGCCTTTGATCAATGGCGGGTGGCCCGCGTGTACGCCGATCCGCCGTACTGGGAGAACACCGTGGCCGCGTGGGCAGGCCGGTGGGGCGAGAAGGTCGTCACCGAGTGGTGGACTCACCGGCCCCGGCCGATGGCGTTCGCCCTGCGCGCCTACCGCACGGCGATGACCGACGGGTCTCTCTCCCACGACGGTGACCCCCTGTTCACCCGGCACATCGCCAACGCCGTGAAGCGGGACGCCCGGGTGCGGGACGACGAGGGCAAGCCGATGTGGACGATCCAGAAAGACCGCCACGACTCACCCCGCAAGATCGACGCCGCGATGGCCGGATGCCTGTCCTGGGAAGCCCGCCGGGACGCGATTGCCGCAGGACTCAACAAGCCCAGGAAGCCAAGCCGGATGGTGGTGATGCGCTGATGATCGACCGCACTCCGGAGGAGTGGCTCGGGTACCTCGCGCGGGCGCACGAGGCGGAAATCCCGGGACTGCGGGAGCTGAACCGCTACTACGACGGCGAGCAGCCCCTGAAGTACCTGCACCCGGCTCTGCTGGAGGAGTTGGGCGACCAGCTGCAGCAGGTGGTCATCAACTGGCCGCGGCTGGCGGTCGATTCGCTGGAGGAGCGGCTCGACGTCGAGGGGTTCCGGTACTCCCGGGATGAGGATGCGGACGCTGATCTGTGGGGGATCTGGCAGGCGAACGGACTGGATGAGGCCAGCCAGCAGGCCAACTTGGATGCGCTGATCATGCGCCGGTCGTTCCTGATCGTGGGGACGAACGAGGAGGATCCGGAGCATCCCCTGATCACGGTGGAGTCGCCGTTGCAGGTGCGCGCGGACTGGGACCCGCGCACTCGCCGGGTGCGGGCGGCGTTGAAGCGCTGGCACGAGACAGATCTGTTGACCGGCGCGGTGAGGGATCAGCATGCGACGCTGTACTTGCCGAACGAGACCCGCTGGTACGAGCAGTCCAGTCCGTCCGGGTGGACGGAGACCGCCCGAGATGAGCACGGCCTCGGTCTTGTGCCGGTTGCGCCGATCGTCAACCGGCCGCGGATCCTGGTCCCGGGTGGAAGGACCGAGCTGGCGGACCTGATCCCGATCGCAGACGCGGTGTGCAAGATCGCAACCGACATGATGGTGAGCGCGGAGTACCACGCGATGCCGCGCCGGGTCGCGTTCGGGTTCGGCGAGGAGGATTTCCAGGACGAGAACGGCAAGCCGGTCTCCGTCTGGTCGAGGATCGCCGGCCGGATCTGGGCGACTGCCAAGACCCGCAAGGACGACGGCGTGGACGTCATCCAGTTCCCCGAGGCCCAACTCGCCAACTTCCACTCCACGGTGGAGTTGCTGGCCCGGTTGCTGGCGTCGATGGGCGCCCTGCCGCCGCACTTCCTGGGCCTGTCGACCGACAACCCGCCGTCGGCGGATGCGATCCGCTCCTCGGAGACCCGGCTGGTGAAGCGGGCCGAGCGGCGGCAGCGCTCCAGCAGCGGCGGGTATGAGGCAGGGATGCGCCTTGCCCTGAGGATCCGTGACGGCGTGTGGGATCCGCGGGCGGCATCGCTGGAGACCCTGTGGAGGGACCCGTCCACGCCGACGTTCGCGCAGAAGGCGGACGCGGTGGTCAAACTCCACTCGGCCGGGATTCTGCCGACCGAGCAGGCCCGCGAGGACCTCGGCTACACCGCAGTGCAGCGGGAGCGGATGCGGCAGATGGACGCCTCCGCAGCCGACCGGGTGATGGGCGGCGATCTCGCCGCGCTCCTCGGCCCCAAACCGGCCGTGCCCGAGCCCGTCCCGGTCGGGGGCTGACCGGTGGAGGTGAGCGCGCAGAGCCTTGGGACGGCGTACTACCGCCAGCAGCAGCTCACCGTGCGCCGCACCGCCGCCGCCGCGCAGCTGCTGTGGCAGCAGGTCGACCCCGCGGCACTGGATGACTCGTGGAACGCCGCCGGCCAGGCCCTGCAACAGGTCCTGGCCGGCGGCCAGCGGCAGGCCGCCACCCCCGCGGACGCCTACGTGGCCGCCGTCGTCGCGGCGGACGGGGCGATGAGCGAGCCGGGCGGGCGCCTGGCCGTCGACCGCTTCGCGGGGCAGGCCGCCGACGGGCGCGCGCTGATCTCCCTGCTGTACGAGCCGTGGATCGAGACCCGCTGGCGGCTCTCGGCCGGGCAAGCCGCGCCCGAGGCGCTGACCGGCGGCCTGGCCACCCTTGTGCGACAGGTCGCGACCGAGGTCGCCGACGCCGGCCGGGAAGCCACCGGGGTGAGCATCGCCGGCAACCGCGCGACAACCGGCTACGTGCGCGTGCTCAACCCGCCCTCGTGCGCCCGGTGCGCGGTGCTGGCCGGGACGGAGTACGCGTTCAACGCCGGGTTCCAGCGGCACCCGCACTGCGACTGTGTGCACCTGCCCGTCACCCGCTACCGGCGCGGCCACGCGGCGATGGACCCGCGCGACTACTTCCACAGCCTCTCCCGCGCCGAGCAGGACCGGATCTTCACGGCCGCGAGCGCCCAGGCGATCCGGGACGGCGCCGACATCACCTCGGTGGTCAACGCCCGCCGCTCGATGTACACCGCCGAGGCATACGGGCAGCGCCTGCGCTCGACCTACGACGCCACCACCCGGCGCGGCGCGTTCTTCCGGGCCGAGCGGCAACGCGCGATCGACCGCGGACTGATACCGCCGTCCGGCGCCGGGTTCAGGCTCCGCTCGCACCGGCTGCTGCCCGAGGAGATCTACCGCCGCGCCGGAAACCGGGCCGAGGCGATCGCGATGCTACGGCGCTACGGCTACCTGACCTGACCTCGGCGCAACGCCGGGGTCCCGACTCCTGCAACGGGAGACCTGATGAGCAACCCCACCACCGACCCCACCACACCCCCGCCCCCGGCGCCGGCGGATCCGGCACCGCCCGCACCTGCCACGCCGGGACAGGGCGACCCGGCCGCGCCCACGGGAGATGCGCCGCTCGGCCCGGCCGGGGAGAAGGCCCTCGCCGAGTGGAAGCAGCGCGCCAAGGACGCCGAGAAGCTCGCCCGCGACCAGGCTGCCCGCCTGCAGGCGTTCGAGGACGCCCAGAAGAGCGAGGCCGAGAAGCTCGCCGACCGGGCCAAGGCCGCCGAGGACCGCGCCGCCGCGGCGACCCGGCTCGCCGTCACCGCGAAGGTCGAGGCCCTGGCCGCCAGCCGGTTCGCCGACCCGCTCGACGCGGTCGACGCGCTGACCCCCGACCAGTTCATCGGTTCGGACGGCACGGTGGACACCGACGCGATCGAGCAGGCTCTGACCGGCCTGCTCCAGCGCAAGCCGCACTGGGCCCCGGCCCCGGCCGGGCCGCGATCCCCGCGGCCGGACCCCTCACAGGGCGCCCGGCCGGGCGGAACCCCCACCCTCACCCAGCAGATCGCCGACGCCGAACAGGCCGGCGACACCCGGCGCGCCATCGCGCTGAAGACCCGCCAGCTCCGCGAGCTGACCAAGTAGGGCAGGCCCTAGGCCGCGCCCACCAATGAGAGGAGCCCCAAGTGGCCGCAGTGACAGGGCAGGGCACGACCTACAACCTGCCGAACTACCACGGTGAGCTGTACACCGTCACCCCGACCGAAACCCCACTCCTGTCCGCGATCGGCGGCCTGTCCGGCGGCAAGCGCACCAAGTCCGTTGAGTTCGAGTGGCAGACCGTCGACCGCCGCGCCTCCAGCGCCAACAACACCGCACTGGAAGGCGCGGCCGCGCCGACCGGCACCGCCCGGGCCCGCGCGAATGTCTCCAACGTGGTGGAGATCCACCAGTCGGCCGTGGAGGTGTCCTACACCCGGCAGGCCGCCACCGGCATGTACTCCGGCATCAACATCGGCCTGGACGACAACCCGGTCGACGACGAGCTCACCATGCAGATCATGGCCGAACTCCAGTCCATGGCCGTCGACATCGAGCTGTCGTTCCTGACCGGCACCTACCAGAAGCCGGCCACCAACGCGACGGCCCGCAAGACCCGCGGACTGCTGACGGCGATCGCCACCAACGTCAACGCCAACGGCGGCACCGGCCGGCCGATCTCCAAGGCGATCGTCGACAGCACCCTGAAGACGATGTTCACCAACGGCGCCCCGCTCACCCAGGACACCACCGTCTTCCTGACCGGCCCGGACCAGAAGGTGGCCCTGTCCAACCTGTACGCGGCGGCGCCGCTCAACCAGCCGACCATGACCCGCAACATCGGCGGCGTCGCCGTCGACACGATCGTCACCGACTTCGGGACCTTCGGCGTGATGCTCGACCGGTGGATGCCCGCCGGCCAGATCGGCATCGTCGACCTGTCGGTGTGCGCCCCGGTGTGGCTGGAGATCCCCGGCAAGGGCCTGCTGTTCGCCGAACAGCTCGCCAAGACCGGATCGTCCGAGAAGTGGCAGCTGTACGGCGAGGTCGGACTCGAGTACGGGGCCGAGAGCTACCACGGCCTGATCAAGGACCTCACCTAAGGAGCACCATGGCCACGTTCGCCAGCGCGCTGTATCCCGGCCTCACCCTGCAGGACGAGAAGGGCATCTGGGCCCAGTTCACGGCAGGCCGGTTCGAGACGACCGATGCCGCGGTCATCAAGCGCCTGCAGGCCCTGCCCGATTCCGAGGGCATCGCCGAGACCACCGACGCCCCGCCGGACGAGATCCCCCAGGAGTAACCCGTGCCTCTGGCGACGACCGCCGATCTGGCCGACCGGCTCGGCCGCGACCTCACCGACGCCGAGACACGCCAGGCAACCGCCCTGCTGACCGATGCCAGCGCGATCATCATCGACCGGTTCCCGCAGTACGCCACCAGCCCAACGGCCGCATCCACCGCGGTGTGCGCGGCGATGGTCCTGCGGGTCCTGCGCAACCCCGACGGGAAGCGGAGCGAGCAGATCGACGACTACTCCTACACCATCGACTCGGCACGCTCGGCCGGCGAGCTGTATCTGACCGAGCACGAGGCGGCAACGCTGCGGCCGGTCCGGACCTCGGCATTCAGCATCGTGCCGAGCGCCCCGGTGCCAGCGTCGTGATCGACCCCGGCCGGGCCCTGGCGGAGGGCCGGGCAGCCCACGAGGGCCTGATGGTCGACCAGTGCACCATCACCCGGCCCGGTCCCGGCATCCTCGATCGCGCCACGAGCACGCTCACCCCGGGGCCGTCCGAGATCCTCTACACCGGAAAATGCCGCGTCAAGGCCCAGCGGATGCCGCGCACGGCCGAGGCCGGCGAAGACCTCGTGATCGTCTCCCGCTACGAGATCGCGCTGCCCTTCTCCGCCGTCCCCAGCGACACCCTCCGAGTCGGCGACCGGGTGGCCGTGACCGCCTCAGCCGATGAGCGGCTGATCGGGCAGGAACTCGCGGTCCTCGCCATCGACTTCGGCTCCACCGCCACCGCCTGGCGGATCTCCGCGCAGGACACCACAGCAAGGAGGTAGCCGTGGGCATCGACGCCTCCGGGCTGCAGGCGCTGGCGGCCCAGCTCGCCGCCGCCGCGCAGGCCATCGACGCCCAGGGCCGCGCGGTCGTCTCCAAGGGGGCGCTGAACATCAAAACGGACTGGAGGGCTAACGCCACGCGGTCCGCAGGCACGCACGGACGTCTCTACCCCTCCAGCATCGGCTACGACCTCGCCCCGCTGCCGGGCGGCGGGACCGGCGCGGTCATCGGCCCCGACAAGGAAGCACCCCAAGGGCCCCTCGGCAACCTCATCGAGTTCGGCAGCGTCAACAACCCGCCGCACAACGACGGCGGCCGGGCCCTGGCCGCCGAGGAGCCGCGGTTCATCGCCGCCGCCGAGACGCTCGGGGGTGAACTCCTGTGACCGCTTCTCCCGCGACGCTGCCCCACGCCGATGCCGCCCTGGCCGCCCTGGCTGCAGCCGGCCTCACCGCAGCTCTGGGCCAGGCGCCCGCGGGCGCCGACCCGCCCTACTGCGTGCTCTACCCGGACCCGGGCCGGGCCGTCCCCGGATCGCTGGCCGACCCTCTCGCCTTCTACGAGGCGCTGATGCAGATCACATGCGTCGGGCAGAGCGCCGAGCAGGCCCTGTCGGTCTCCGACCGGGTCCGTACTGCCCTGTCCGTGCCGCTGGCCGTCGCAGGGCGGTCCGGGATGCGCCCGGAAGAGCTCGGCGGGCCGCTCGTGCAGCGAGACGACGACGTCAGCCCGCCCTTGTTCTACGTGCCGGTGCAGTACCGGATCCGATCCACCCCCTGACCCCAAGGACACCCCATGGCTACTTTGCCCACCCAGGTGATCGCCCTCGCCGGCCTGACCCCCGCCTACGCCGCCGCCGGAGCCTCCGGCGACAAGGTCGCCATGTCCGGCGACCGGACCTTCCTGCACGTCAAGAACGGCAGCGCATCACCGATCACGGTGACGCTGACCGCGACCGGCGCGGTGCGCGGCCAGACCGTCACTTCCCCGACCGTCACCATCCCGGCGTCCGGTGAGCGGATGATCGGCCCGCTCACCGCCGATCTCCTGGCCGGCGCCGCCGACGGGCTCGCCGCCATCGCCTACTCGGCGGCCGCCTCCGTTACGGTTGCCGCCCTGCGCATCTGACCCCCGCCCGCTTCCACCAGCCGCCCCCACCGAGGGGCTTTTTTCATGCCCCGAGGAGGGCCGCATGTCCGATCTGATCTCCGATGGCATGACCCGGGTGGCCTGGGTCGCCTCCATCGCCAACATCAACGCCCCGACCGCCACCGAGCTGACCGGTGGCCTGGACCTCACCCCTCGTCTGACGCCCGACGGCCTCAAGATGGACCCCACCACCGCCGACGTCGACACCGGCTCCCTGGCGAGCACGTTCGACACGATGGAGGTCGGCCGGGTCAAGTTCGACGCCGAGCTGACCGTCAAGCGCGGCACCACGCCGAGCGAGGACCAGCCGTACAGCACTCTCGTGTACGGAGCCCATGGTTTCCTCGTGGTCCGGCGCGGCATCGGATACCCGACAGCGTGGACCAGCGGCCAGCAGGTGGAGGTGTACCCGGTCGCCTGCGGGGAGCGCGCGAACAAGGCCCCGGCGGCGAACGAGGTCATGAAGTTCACGAGCGCGCTCAAGGTGACCGCGCCGCCGGCCACGAACGCGGCGGTCGCCTGATGCCCACGCAGAAACGTTCCATCAAGGAGATCGCTGCGGCGGCCCGGCTGCGGGAGACCACCGTGGTCCTCTCGTTCGCCGGGGATCTGCATGGCCAGATCGAGGACCTGCAGCGGCAGTTGGCTGCGGCGTCGGACTGGCGCGGCGGCTCCCTCGCGGATGCCGACCCGCGCCCGGAGCTGGCCGAGCGGATCGAGGCCCTGCAGCGGGAAATGGCCGAGAACGAGGCCGAGTTCACCGTCCGGGCGCTCCCGGCCCGCGCCTGGTCGGATCTGCTGGCCGCGCACCCGCCCCGCCCGGGCGCCGAGGAGCGGTTCAACATCGAGACGTTCCCGGCGGCGGCGATCGCCGCGTGCTGCATCGACCCCGTGATGACCGGCGCCGAGTACGCCGAGCTCGCCCAGGTCCTCACCGCCGCCCAGGAGGACGAGCTGTTCGATGCGGTGTGGCGGGTCAACACCCAGGCGGCGTCCGTCCCTTTCTCGCTGGCCTCCTCCGCGATCCTCGCCTCCCTCACCGCCGGGAAGTAGAGGCCGCCCGCGCGTGGGGAGTGCCCCGATCGCTGTTCCTCGGCCGTCCGATGCCGGGCCCGGGTGAGCCGCTGTGGCTGGACGACGACCGGGCATGGGCCCTGGCCCTGCTGCAGGTCGAGGCCGAGACGTGCACTGGCTGCCGCCAGCCGCTGACCGAGTCCATGGATCCCGCGCTGGAGGAGGCATGGCGGGCCGAGGTCGTCCTCTGCCACGCCTGCGCCACCGCCGGCCGCACCGCCGAGCACTACCGCCAGCACGGCGGCGACGCCCACGGCGCCAACGTCCGCGTCCACCGCAGGAAGGAGGCGACACCGTGGCCGACCGTGCAGTCAACGTCCGGCTGACCCTGGACACCTCCCTCTACCGGCGCGGCGCGCAGCAGGCCGAGCAGGACACCCGCCGCATCGCCCTCGCCGCCCAGCAGACCGCTGCCACCGAGCAGACGGCGTTCAACCGGGCTTCCACCAGCATGGTCGAGGCGGCATCCCGTGCGGGACTGGCCCAGCAGCGCGCGGCCGAGCTGTCCGCGCAGGCCGCTGTCGCCGCCGGCGCGGTCATCTCCGAGACCGCGACTCGCTCGGCCGCCGCCACCCTGCGGATCAGCGAGGCCGCCGCCGACGTCCCGGCCACGTTCCGCGCGGCCGGAGTGTCGGGCTCGGCCGAGTTCGGGCAGCTTTCTGCCGCCGCCGACCTGACGAGCCGCTCGCTGGTCGAGGTCGGAGGCGCCGCGGCCCGTTCGCTGGGGCAGATCGCCACGCAGGCCGGTGCCGCGTCCCTCGCGCTCGCGCAGACCTCGACCGCGATGACCGCGGAGATGGCCGCGGCCGCCACCGGCACCGACCGGGTGTCGCTGGCCTCGCGGCTGGCGATCGCCGAGGTGGTCACGGCCCAGCAGGCTGCGGCCGGCGCCATCGCCTCCACCACGGAGGCGGCCGCGGCCGCGCAGACCGGGCTGCTGGCCCGCGCCCGTGCCGCCTCGCTCGCCTGGGCGACGTCGGTCAACACTGCGGCGGCCAGCAGTACTTCGACCATCACCACAGCCGCAACCGCGGGTGAGAAGGCCCTCGGGGTGCTGAAGACCGGCTCGCTGGCGCTGGTCGCCGCGTTCCTCGCGGCGTCCGTCACTGCCGCGAAGTTCGGGAAGTCGATGTCCGGGGTACAGGCGGTTGCCGACGCCACCTCGGCGCAGATGGGTCAACTCCGCACCGCTGCGCTGGAGGCCGGCCGGGACACCGCGTACTCCGCCAGCCAGGCGGCCGACGCCGAAGGCGAACTCGCCCGCGCGGGCGTCTCTGTCGCCAACATCACCGGCGGCGCGCTCAAGGGCGCGCTGTCCCTCGCGGCGGCCGGGCAGCTTTCCCTCTCGGAGAGCGCGGAGCTCGCCGCCCAGGCGATGAACACCTTCGGCCTGAAGGGCAAGGACGTCTCGCACATCGCCGACGTCCTCGCCGCCGGCGCCAACAAGTCCGCGGCCGACGTGCACGGCCTCGGCGAGTCCCTGCGCATGGGCGGCCTCGTGGCCCAGCAGACCGGACTGTCCCTGGAGGACACCGTAGGCGTCCTGTCCGCGTTCGCCGATCACGCCCTGATCGGCTCGGACGCCGGGACCTCGCTCAAGGTGATGCTGCAACGCCTGACCCCGCAGTCCAAAGAGGCCGAAGCGATGATGCAGAAACTCGGCTTCTCCGCCTACGACACGTCCGGGAACTTCGTCGGCCTGTCCGAACTCGCCGGCCGCCTGCAGCGCTCTTTTGGCAACCTCACCCCCGAGGCCCGCAACAGCGCGATGGGCGTGATCTTCGGCTCGGACGCGGTCCGCGCCGCCACCGTGCTCTACGGGCTCGGCTCCGTCGGCATCGACGAGTACACCCGTGCGGTGAACGACCAGGGCGCCGCCCAGCGTATGGCCTCCATCCAGTTGGACAATCTCTCCGGCGATCTGGTGGCTCTGAAAGGCTCGTTGGAGGTCGCGCTGATCGAGGGCGGTAGCGCGGCGAACAAAGTCCTGCGGGAGATGGCCCAGTTCATCACCGCTGTCGTCAACGGCTACGCGTCGCTGCCGCCGTGGCTGCAGATCACCACCACCGCCACCATGGGGATCGTTGGCGCGATCGGCCTCGCGGCGGCCGGGTTCATGCTCATCCTCCCGAGGATCGCCGCGTTCCAGACCAGCCTGACGGCCCTGGCCGCGACCATGCCCCGCCTGGCCGCGGCCGCGAGTTTCACGACCGGCATCCTCACCGGCCCATGGGGCATCGGCATCGGCCTGGCCGTCACCGCGCTCGGCGTGTTCGGCCTGGCCAACCGCAAGGCGAAGGCGGACGTGCAGGACCTGACCGAGGCAGTCAAGGCCGACAGCGGCGCCGTCTCCGACAACGTCCGGACCCTGGTGGCCCAGAAACTGCAGCAGAGCGGTGCGCTCGACACCGCACGCAAGTACGGGCTGAGCCTGGCCATGGTGACCGACGCCGCACTCGGCAACAAGACCGCCCTGGAACAGGTCAATCGCGCTTTGCAGGACACCGCGACCCACCAGGAAGTCACCACCCGGGCGCAATTCGAATCGGGCCGATCGACCACCGCCCTCAACTCCGACGCGGCCAAGCTGCAGAAGACCCTGAAGGGCACCAGCGGAGACCTGCAGGACGCCGTGCAGGCGTACAAGAACCAGCAGGAGGCAACCGGCGGCGCCGCCGACGCGAACAAGAAACTCGGCGGGACGGTCAAGACCACCACCGAGGACCTGAAAGACCAGGAAACCGCCGTCAAACAGCTCACCGACGCCCTCGACATGCTCAACGGCGCCAACATCGACTCGGCCCAGTCCGCGATCCGCTATCAGGCCAGCCTCGCTGATCTGACCAGCGCGGTGAAGGACAACGGCGTCCACCTCGACATCACCAGCGAGAAGGGACGCAAGGTCAAGCAGGCCGTCTTGGACGCCGCCGACGCGGCGATGAAGCACGCCGAGGCCGTCACCAAGCAGCAGAACAGCATCGACGCGGGGAACGTGGCCCTGGCCCAAGACGTGGACGCTCTCAAGAAGACGATGCAGCAGGCGGGTTTCACCCAGACTCAGATCGAGGCCCTCACCGCGGCCTACGCGCAGATCCCCGAGAGCAAGCGCACCGAGGTCACCGACCCGGGCGCGCTGCAGACCATCGCCGACCTGCGCGATATCAGGCAGAAGGTGGAGGACGTCCCGCCCGGGAAATCGATCAATGTCCGGGCGCCGACGGCCGCCGCGATCCAGGACCTGGAGGCGATCGGCTACAAGGTCGAGAGTTTGCCGGACGGCCGGGTACGGGTCACGGTCCCCACGAACGACGCGTTCGACGGGGCCAACCGGATCCAGCAGGCAATCAACGGGATCGAGGGCCGGACGGTCACCGTGCGCATTCACTACTCGACGTCCGCGCCCGGGCACATGGGCGAGGCTTTCGCCAACGGCGGGATCACCGGGTACGCCGCCGGCGGGATCACGGCGGCAGCGGACGGCCTGGACACCCGCGAAGCCGGGATCTCTACCCGGGCGATCCTGTGGGCCGAGGCCGGCCCCGAGGCGTACATCCCGCTCTCACCGTCCAAGCGGGCCCGGTCGACCCGGCTCCTCAGCACCGTGGCCGAGCAATTCGGCTACCAGCTCATGCCGGTAGCCAGCCGTGACCTGATCCAGATCCGATCACTCGCTGGCCCCGCCCCCGCCCCAGCCCCGGCCGAAGCCGCCCCAACACCGGCCCGCGGCCTAACCATTGAGCACTACTACGAGGCGCCCAGCGGCTCGGCCCGGTCGACGGCCGAAGAGCTCTGGTGGCTGTCCCGGACGAGGGGGTGATCGTGTGCCTCGACCCCCCGTGTCCTGGCAGGGGAGCCAGCCCGGCGACCTGCAGTACGGCACCCTGCTGACGGGCACCGGGCGCCCCTGGTATCTCGCCGGGGACGCGCAGGTAACCGGCTGGGAGTCCATGCCCGGGCTGGACTCCGGCACAACGCACCGGGCCCACCAGCACGGCGCCTACCCGGGGCGCCTGCTGAGCCAGTCCCGGATCATCAGCGCCGACCTAGTGGTGCGAGCGGCGCCGGGCGGCATGGATCCGGTCGCCCGCCAACTGGCCGCCGCCATGCCGATCAGCGACACCGAACAGCCGCTGATCCTCCAAGTCGACGACGTCCCACGGCTGGTGTGGGCGCGGGTGCTGCGTCGGGAGATGCCAATCACCGGCACGTGGCGGCTCGGCGTCGGCCGGTGCAGCGTCCAGTTCGAGGCGACGGACCCGCGCCGCTACCAGATCACCGAGCAGACCGCGGCCACCGGGCTGCCGGCGCCGGAGTCCGGCCTGCAGCAGTGGCCGGCCGACACCGGGATCCGGAACCTGGTCTACAACCCCTCGTTGGAGGTGGACCTCTCCAACACGCAGGCGTACGGGTCGAGTTTGAACAGGGCCCGGATCACGACGGACGCCCAGTCCGGTACCGCGTGCCTGCAGCAGACGGCCACGGCGGACACGACGGCCGGGACGACGTGGAGTATGGAGCCGGTCACCGCGGCCGGGACCACGGTCCAGGTCGCGGGATGGGTCAAGACGACGACGGCGACTGCGATGCGGATCGTGTTGCGAAACGCCGTCGGCACCGTGAGCACGGCCGCCGCCGGGACCACCGCGGCCGGGGCCTGGTCCCGGGTGAGTGCGAGCTACACCCTCCAGCCGGGCGACAGCATCGACCGGGTCGGGGTGTACGCCACCGTCACCAACGGGACGTCGTGGCTGACCGATAGCGTCCAGGCCGAGACCGGCCCGACCCTGCACCCGTACGCGGACGGCACGTCGCTGGGGTGGTGGTGGGATGGCGTTCCGCATGCCTCCACCTCCCGCACGATCGTGCCCGGGGCCGGCCTGTCCTGGGGAAGTCCAGAGGGGCTGATCTGGGGCACCCCGGGCAGCACCGGGGACGCTCTCGCCGTCAACGCCGGGGATGCCGCGACACCGATCGTCATCGACATCACGGGCCCGGCGACCACGCCGTCTGTCACCGTCGGCGGCCGGGTCCTGGAGTACGGCCTCGTGCTCGCCGCCGGCGAGACGCTGACCGTCGACACCTGGGACGGCACGGTCACCCTCGCGAGCGGCCAGTCCCGGGCGAGCACCGCTACCCCGCGATCCGTGCCCGAGCAGTCCGTCCGGCTGTCGCCGGGCACCACCACGACCATCTCCTACCGCTCGCTGGACGGCGCGCCGACCACGAGCACCGCCACCATCCGCTACCGCTCCGCCTACTGGTAACCCTGGAGGGCCCGTTGACCGTACGATCCGCATGGCACCTGCCTACCGGCCAGACCCGTCAGGACACCCGCGTCGCCCCCCTGGACACCCCGACGCCCGTCACGGAAATGACGAGCCGCTCCGGGCTGATTCCCGGCGGCAACCCCTGCGCGCTGACCGGCGCGGGGATGACCGGCACCATCGGCGTTGGCCGCGCGGTGATCCAGGGCACCGCCAGCCAGGGCGCGTACCCGGTCGCCATCACGGCCCCCGAGACGATCACCGTCGCCAACGGGCACAATTCACTGCCGCGCATCGACTCGGTGTTCCTCGTGGCCTACGACAGCCTCTACGACACCAGCGGCCAGACAGCAGCGGCCGTCGTCTACGTCCAGGGAACCGCCGCGGCCACGCCAGTGGCGCCGACCGTCCCGCCCACGGGCACGGCCTACATGAAGCTGTGGGACGTCCTCGTCCCCGCCGGATCGAGCGTGTCCGCGCCGATCAACTGGTCCACGGCGCTCACCGATCAGCGGCAGTACACCGTCGCGGTCGGCGGGATCACGCCGTCCGGGAACGCGGTCGGCGCGTACGTCGGCCAGTACCGCGACAACCCGACGATCGGCACGCTGGAG
This sequence comes from Kitasatospora sp. HPM-01-4, assembly GCF_051374625.1. Taxonomy (NCBI): domain Bacteria; kingdom Bacillati; phylum Actinomycetota; class Actinomycetes; order Kitasatosporales; family Streptomycetaceae; genus Kitasatospora; species Kitasatospora sp. HPM-01-4. The sequence goes on from NZ_JBPQGP010000005.1 coordinate 6,070,399, forward strand.
CGCTGGTCCGGTACGGCGTGGGCGCCGCCGGTTGGGGTCTGGCAGTCGTACACGCCGGTCTGGGCCGGAGCCAACGCGAACCCGGCGATCGGCAACGGCAGCATGATCGGTCGGTACTGCGTGATCGGGAAGCGCGTCGACGTCGCTATCAAGATCGTCGGCGGATCCTCTACCAACTGGGGAAGCGGCACGTGGAGTTGGACCACCCCGCCGAACCTGCCGTTCGCGGCGCACTACTACTCCGGCCTCGGTGCCGCAGTCGGCACGGCCTATGCGGACCGGTCGCCGTCCGCCGGCGCCGGTCCGTCGCTGGTCTGGGTTCAGGACTCGACCAGGGTCCGCGCGTTCACCACCGTGGCGTCCACCTCGTGGTCCGACAGCGTGCCGTGGACGCCAGTCAGCACCAGCATCAACAGCTACAGTCTCGCATTCACCTACGAGACGCCGTGAGTCTGGACTACACGCTGACCTGCTGTGACCTGGTGACGGACCGACTGATCGATCGGCTGGAAATCCGCGACGTCTCCTACGACGACTACATCGGCCGTACCGGCACGCTGACCGGCACCGTCCCGCTGCCGGACGCGGCAACCGCCCAGCGGGCCCGCGCCGCGCTGAAATCGGGCCGGACCATGGTCTACCTCGTGGACTCAGCCGGGACGACAGCGTGGGGCGGCCCCCTGTGGACTGCGACACCGACCCGAAACGAGCGCGGCTACCTCTCGTGCCCGATTCAGGCCGGGACGCTGGAGGGCATCCTCCGCAGCCACCGGAAAGCCTACGACTCGCTGACCTGGGCCGCTACGGATCAGCTGGACATCGCGCGGGGGCTGGTCGACTACGCGCAGGCCCAGGACGGTGGGAACCTCGGGATCGAGATCGACCGGACGCAGCTTTCTGGAGTCGTGCGGGATCGCACGTACTCGAGGTACGACCTGTCCAACCTCGGCGATCTGCTCGACCAACTCGCCGCAGTGGACAGCGGTTTCGAATGGCGGATCCAGCTGTACACCGATACCGGCGGGGTGCGGCACCGGGCCCTTCGGCTCGGGTATCCGATCCTCACGGCGGGCTCGGCCGACGTCCTCCTGTCCAGTCCCGGCGAGATCACCGCGTACTCACTGCCGGAGGACGCGGGCGGTATGGCCACCACGTGGCAGTGCCGCGGCGCGTCCAGCCAGGACGCCACCGGCGCGAGTACGCCGCTCATGTCCGCCCTGCTGACGAGCCCGGACCTGATCGCCGCAGGCTGGCCCCGGTTGGACGGGTCGTCCGACTACAGCACGGTTGAGTTGCAGAGCACCATCGACGGCCACGCTGCGGCCGATCTCGCGCGGGCCCGGCAGCCGGTCACCATCCCGTCCGTCAGCTACCTGCGGCCGGACGCGGCTGGCCTTCCCGCACTCGGCGCCTACGTCCGGCTGCGGATCGTCGACGACTGGTACGTCGAAGGCCTGTCCGCCCGGTACCGCCTCGTCGGCCTGCGCGTCACCCCGGTGCAGCGCGGTCGTGGTGAGACCGTCGAACTCTTCCTGGAGGCAGCCTGATGGCACCACACGTCCCCGAAGACCTGATCACCCGTATCCAGGCCCTGGAGCGTGATCTCCGCGCCCTGCAAGGCAGGGTGAGCACCCGCGCCGCGATCAGCACGATCCTCGACGCGCTCGGCTCGATCGTCCTCGCCCCGGACCCGGCCGGCGGCCTTGCCCGGCCATGGACCACGTACACGGCCCCGGCCGCGGACTCGATGTCGCTCTGGCCATCCACCACCTCCGGCACCTGGGCGACGATTGCCCGCAGCCGCGGCATCGTTCAGCACCCGGCCCTGATGATCCGGGCCAGCCTCGGCACGGACCCGGGCACCACCGGACAGCTGCGGCTCAGTGTGAACGGCACGCCCGTGGCCGTCGGACTGGTCGGCGCCGACCTGATCGCCACCGTGCCGATCGGCGCCCCCGTCGGCAGCGAGGTCGAGTTCACGTTGGAGGCTCAGCGCGGCACCGGCGGCGGCTCCGTCTACGGCGTCGTCCGCTATCTGTATGGCGTTGCCCTGCCCCCACCCCCACCCAAGTAAGGAGACCGCTCGTGTACACCATCGGCACCGTCAGCGCCCCGACCACCGACGACCTCGGGCCCATGCTGGACCAGATGGCCGGCGCCGAGTACCGCGCCGGCCGCGCCGGGATGCCCGCGCCGCCCGTCGCCGGGAAGGCACCGGTCTACGGCGAGCTGTGGCTGATCGCCACCCAGCGACCGCAGACCACCAGCACGGCCGAGTGGATCGTCTGGGCCTGGACCTCGACGGACATCCCGGGCTGGCCCTGGTCGACCGACTCCTACACCGGCGGCATCCGCTCGGCCGCCGACGTCGCCCGCGCCCTCCAGACCGCCGGCGCCACCGTCGTCCTGCGGCACTACGCCGCGTTCAGCGTCTCCACCACCACGGCCGAGACCGTCCCGCTCACCTGAGGGCTTGCCGATGATTAACACGCTGCTTTGATATGCGCTTTGGGATAATTGGCCTGTGCGAAGACACGAGTACTAAGGGAGACCAGAGGAGCGAGCGGGATATTGCAGGCAGGATAGTCGCTCCATGTTATGTAATATACGTCTGGTTCCAAATTACCCAACCAAAGTGATTGCGCGGACCGGTCGCATCGGACTGGGTAAAACTTCCCGCAATAATAACGTGATCTGGGTGATTGTTGCCGATATAGCCGACATAGTTTTGAGTGATTCCATTCGACAGCGACCGCTTAAGTGTGAGCTGGCCGGCGACATCATCCCATGAGCCCTCCCATGCCCCCGATGGACTATCGTCGAATTTGACGAAAACTTCACGGATGGTGGCGCCATCTTGAAAGATTGAGATAATTCCAGGAGAGCCGTTTGCATTAAGATTCCAGTCGCCATGGATGTCGGTAGTCACTGATCAAATCTCCTAGTCGAACCACCAGTCAGTTCCGCTTTGATGCGAAATCATGTCGGACTCTGGAGTGTATTTATCGCGCTACTTAATTTACCGCTAGGACTCATGCGTCACGTGTAACGTCCGCAATTCCCAGCTTGCCGTCGTCCTTCTCCAGGACAGCATGGCTTCGCCGATGGCGCATGTCTATAACCCACCCGCTTCCCTCGCCCCCGCGCCGCCCGGCCCGGGGGCTTCGCCATGCCCGGAGGCCCCATGACCTGGCTCGCGAACGCCTGGGGCCAGATCTGGCCCAACCTCGCCGCCACCGCCCTGTGGGTGCCCGCCACCGCAGTGCATCACGTACTGATCCGGCGCCACCTACACCGGATCCACCACACCCTCACATGCCCTGGAGGCACAGCATGCAGTTCGTCACCCGCGCCCAGTGGGGCGCCGTCCCGCCCAGCTCCGACTGGACGTACATAGCCAGCACCGACGGCGTGAAGATCCACTACGAAGGCACCGAGGTACCTGCCGACCTCACCGGAGCCGACCAGCACGGCCGATGCGCCGGCCGCGTCCGGGACATCCAGGCCAGCCACATGGCGAACACGTCCGAAGGCTGGATCGACATCGCTTACAACGCCGTCGTATGCCCGCACGGCAGCGTCTTCGAGGGCCGCGGCCTCCACCACAAGACCGGGGCGAACGGCAACAGCGCGCTCAACGCCGCGCACTACGCGGTGTGCGCCATGGTCGGCGACTCCGGGCTGACCGAACCGACCGACGACATGCTCGGCGGCCTCCGGGACGCGATCGAGTGGTTCCAGCAGCAGGGCGGCGCCGGAGACCAGATCGAGGGCCACCGGGACGGCTACGCCACCGACTGCCCAGGGGATCCGCTGTACGGCTGGGTGGAGCAGGGAGCCCCGCGCCCCGGCGGCTCCTCCGCTCCGCGACCGACCCCCGCGCCGCAGCCCCCGGCCAACTCCGGCTCGGGCCCGGACTGGCCCGGCGAGTACCTGAGGATGCAGACCCCGATGCTCCACGACTCCAACGTGAGCACGTGGCAGCAGCGGATGTCCGACCGCGGCTGGCGCATCGCCGTGGATGGCTGGTACGGCCCGCAGAGCGCAGCAACCGCTCGCGCCTTCCAGGATGACTCAACTGCCCATGGCTGGCCGCTCGTTGCGGACGGAATCGTCGGCCCGGCGACCTGGCGCGCGAGCTGGGACCGGCCTGTCAGCTGACCGTCGCCGACATCTGCTGAACCACTGACACCCACAGATCGGAGATCACCATGTCCCTCGTCGACCAGCTCAAGGCCGACCTCACGTCCGCCCATGCCGGCGCCCAGCTCGGCCGCTTCCTTCGCCTCGGCGTCGTCGCGTTCGGCGCCCAGCTCGCCACCCTCGGCGCCGACCACCTCGGCCGGGATGCGCTGATCGGCGCCGCGGTCGGCGCGGTCGAGGCCGCGTACCGGCAGTGGGCACCCGTGGTGCCGTGGGCCGAGATGGCCCAGCGCCTGCATGTCCTGGACGCCATCCGTTCGGTGCCCGCCCCGGTCGCGCCGCCGGTTCCGCCGGCCGCACCGACCGCGCCGGGCGGTGGCGGTGCCGGTGCCTGATGACGAGGTCGGCGTCCGCGCCGAGCTCGCCGAGGTCCGGCGGATCGCCGAAGTGGGCTTCGCCGAGAACCGCGGCCAGCTTGGCCTCCTGCTCCAGCGCGCCGACCAGTCCGACGGGCGCGTGCGCGACCTCGATCAGCGCGTTGACCGGCTGGAGCGCGGCCGGTGGCCCCTGCCGGCGGTCGCCGCGCTGACCGGCCTCGGCGCCCTGATACTCTCCGCGGTCGCCCTCGTGCGCCCCTGATGTGCTCGCCCCCTGTCCGGCTGCGGCCGGGCGGGGGGCGCTGCGTCGTTCGCAAGTAGAGCTCAGCGGCCGGTGCGCGCACCGGGTTCAGCGCAGGCTCGGATCATCGCGATGAGCGGGGGCGCGTCCGGGGACGGTTGGACCCGGTTGACGGCCTCGTACCCCCACGCCTCGTACAGTGCGAGTACCTTGCCGTCCCCGGCTGCTGGGTTGACCATCAGCGTGACGCGCTCCTCCGGGCGATCGGCAACGAGTTCGTCGTGGATGCGTCGGGCCACCCCGGTGCCGCGCCACGGGATCCGCACACCCAGTTCCTTGAGTGCGAGCGCCGGCGTCGCCGTGGCCTCCGGTGGCATCGGCTCAGCCATGCGAGTCCACCAGCGGTCGCCGGAGGTGATGGTGTTGCCGTAGGCGTAGCCGACCGGCTCACCCTGGTCGTAACCGATGACCACCTCGAACCCGGGCTCTGTGCCGTGCCGCTCCAGTCGTTCGGCGAACGCGCCGATCGCGTAGTTCGGCAGATGGAGCAGCGGTGCACGCACGTCCGCGTACAGGTCGATCAGGGTCTGCCGGACGGCCTGTATGTCGCGGTAGTGGCGGAGTTCAAGGGCGATGGTCACGCGGTGGTCCTCCGGGTCTCGTGGGCGTACTGGACCCATAGTCGGGTGTGCTCGCTGCCCGGCGCTACGGTGGTGAGCGTGGCGCCGAATTGGTCGAGCATCCCGGTAACGCGAGGATGGACGGCCAGGTCCCCAGGGATGCCCATCGCTGTTGCGACGGCGGGTTCAAGGTCACCCTGCCCGAGTTGGGCACGCGCCAGTCGAGCACTGGTGATGGCACGGCTGCGCTGCATGTGCGGGCGGAGCAGGGCAAGACTGCGGTGGGCGTGCGCCTCGGCGTCCTCGTGCTGGCCGAGGGAGAGATTCGCGGCGAGCGCAAGGGAATCGAGCTCGGCCTGATCGTAGTGGGCGGTCAGCCACACGGGCCGTGTGGCATTCAGGTCGGCGCGGTCGAGCGCGTCTTGGGCGCGGCCGACGGAGCGCCGGACGGCGTTGGTGTCCCCGGTCAGTCCGTGGATAGCGGCATGGCGGGCGTGGCCGAGGGAAGCGAACAGCGGGTCCCGCCGCGCAATCGGCAGCCCGCGCGCGACATCGTTGGCGTTGAGCGCGTCACCGGGGCGACCCATGTGCCGGTAGAGGCTGCCTGCGTGGGACCAGATCCGGAACTGGATCGCCGAATCGCCGGACATCGCAGCGAGGTTTGCGGCGCGTTCGAGATGGCGCAGTGCGGTGTCGAATCGGCGGCCGTCGATCGCCGCCCACAACGCACTGGACATGAACGATGCCGCGCATCCGTACAAGGCGGAGCGGACGCGCTGGCTCGCCGCTCCCTGCTGCTGGAGGGCGAGCGCCTCGTCCGCGAGCATGGTGGCGTGGGTCTCGATGCTGAGTCGGCCGCCGTGTCGGTGGTCGCTGGCGATCAGGTCTGTGAACCGGGCGTTCAGGCGGTCAATGTCGCCGGTTCCGATGCGTCTGGGCGTGGCAGTGGCCGATGCGGTGCCGGCCAGGGCGGTTCCTCCTATGACAGCGATGAACTGACGACGCTTCACGTCTGCTCCAGGTGCGGTTCGGGCCTTGCCGGGGTGGATGAATCCGAGGTCTGGACCAGTACACCCGAATACCGCCTTGAGCGCCGCCTGGATCTTCGCCGGGGGCCAACGGCTAGCTCCCGAAAGCCAGTTGTAGACGGTTCGTTCTGATACGGTGCCCGGCTTTCCCGTCAGCCTGCCGATTTCGATGTTGACCTGGTGTGCCAACTCGGCCTGCGTCAAACCCAGATCATCCATGTGGCGCCGAAGTGCGACGTTCTCGCCCATGTGCCCAACGTAGCGCTGTGATCACATATCGTGCACAGTTTTGGGTAATGGGAGAGTCAAGTTTTCCGGTCGGCCATGACTACGGGGCCCCGAACTTTTCCTGACGTCCTAGCGGCCCACGGTCGTTCACTGGGTAGTGCCGCACCGGCCGAGGCCTCATATCAGTGGGGTCGCCCCGGGCGGGTCTCGTTCTCAGCGGGGTGCCGCTGCCCGCATGAGCGCGGCATCCCGCTGTACCAGCTCTCATCGAAGGAGTGACCCGAAGATGAGCAACACCACCACCCTCCCGGCTTCCGAGGTCGTCGCCGGCCGGGCCGTCGAGATCCTCGCCGCCATCGAGGCCGACCCCGAGTTCCCGGCGTTCGAGGCCGCGACCCTGCAGTACAGCGAGGACTGGCAGTGCTTCACCGGGTTCCCCACCATCGAGCGGTGGAACCTGGACGCGGACAAGGGCCCGCTCCTGCGCGAGGGCCTGCGGGCCCTGGCGCTGAAGGCAGCGGTCTACGAGCTCACCGGAGGGGACGAGAAGGCCGCCGAGGTTTCGCTGGCGGTGCCGGTTGACGAGATGACGCACGCGATGATCGCTCAGCCGCAGCTGCTCGCCCGGATCGCTGCTCGGGTCGGTGTCCAGATCATCCACCAGACCGACCAGGAGCACACGGACTACACCACCGGGGACTACACCCACGCCGCATACACGGCCGCGTGGGGCGAACCCCCGACCCGGTACTGGCTGACCCGCACCGAGGTCGACCGCCGACTGGGCATCCTCGCCATCAAGTACACGAGCATCGGCATGGGCCGCTCCGGGCGCGAGCACAGCATCACCTTCGCCGCCGCCTAGTAGTTCGACAGCGGCCTACCGCCGGAATCTCCACCACCGGCGCCGCGTAGCCGAAGGTTCAGGACGGGGCTCCGGGTCCGGAACCGGTGGGGCCACGAGCTCCACCGGGAGCCCGACACGCTCGGGGTGCACGCACACCGGAGTCCCGTCCGCCGCGTACCGAAAGCCGTCAACTGGGTTGAACGGCCAAGCCCGTGAGGGGCGGTCGGCCACCGCGAAGCCCTCGCGCGGCAGCCGCAGCGAGGGGCACACCCAGCAAGCCCTGTGATCGCTGTCCTCGGCAATGAACGGCTCATCTGCCATCTCCGCACCATACCGCTCAGCGCCTCCGCGCCCGTTCCACACCGCCTTCCTGGAGAACTCCGTGCTTGGGACTACCGGACAGCCGTCCGACAGCCACCCGGCCTCCGTGGCCGCCGCAGACGACAGCGCGGACGAGTCGCCCGTCGAAGCGCCGCCGGACGTCCAGGCGTGCCGCACCTGCGGAGCCACCGACGTGCCGCTGCACTTCGACTCCGTGGCGCCTCCCGAGCGCGTCAGCGACCTGGTGGTGCGCGACCGGGGCCGCTGCATCTCCTGTGTGGTGCACGGCCGATGAGAGTCGCGAAGACGTACGAGGAGTACAAGGCCGAGGGCCGCCGGCAGGTGGTACCGCCGAAGGGCTGGCGGCCGCTGGACGACTACGACCCGGCGGAAGCGGGCCGCCTGCTGGCCAAACGCGGCGTCCCGAGCGGCTTCCCGTTCTGCGAGTGCGGAGCCCCTAACTGCCCCAACGGGGGCGCCTACCAGCTGAACATCTTCCACTGCCCCTGAGAGAGAACTGTGCCCCGCCGACTCTTCCGATTCCTCGACTGGACCCTGACGCCGGACCGCGAGCCGGACGCGCCTCCGATCCAGCACATGTACCGGTGCCTCGGGGAAGACGAGGAAGGCAAGCCGTGCGGGGGCGAAGGCCCGGTCTGCGAGGACTTCGCTGAGGCGCAGAAGTGGCCGTTCGAGCACATCAAGTCCCAGCAGGAGCACCGGTCGTACGCTCACGTCGCGGTCACGCCCTGGCTGATGGTGCCGAAGGAAGAGCCGTCGTGACGATGGCCGACGACCCGCAGGCCGAGTACCGCGAGGTTGCCGAGCGCCGGCGTCGTGGGCTCCCTGAACCGGTCGCCTCGATGGTGGCCTACGTGCTGTCGAGCAGCTGCATCGTTGGCCTGGCCGCCGTCCTGCTCGTCTCCGCCTGGCACCCCTAGACCGGTGCGCGCGCATCTTCCAGCCGATCGGGCGCGCGCACCTTCCCGCCCTGGTACCTGAGTGGCCAGGGCGGGACCCCCATACTCCCGCTGCAGTTCCGTAGGCATACCGGCACAGCGGGACCCCAGCCCCGGCCGGCCGCACATCCCTTGAGGGGCTGGCCGGGGCCTCCCTCCATCAAGCAAGGAGAACTGCATGGCTCACGCCGACATCCCCGACGACGGCCACCCCCCGCGCCGGCTCGGCGCCGTGAACCTGGTGCGCAACGGAGCCGGTGACGTGCTGCTGGTCAAGCCGACTTACAAGAGCGGCTGGACGCTGCCTGGCGGTGCCGCGCACGAGGGTGAGGCCATCTCGGTGGCCGCCGCGCGGGAACTGGCGGAGGAGACCGGCCTGACGCGCGAGATCACCCACTTCTTCGCCCTGGACCAGGTGCCCCGCAACGCCGAGGCGAACTCGGACGAGGGCCTGAACGTCGTGTGCGACGGCGGGACCGTGACGGACGAGGAGGCGGCCGCGGTCGCTGTACCCGCCGGCGCCGCAGGCGAGTTGGCTGACCTCCGCTGGGTCCCGCTCGACCAGCTCGACGAGGTCACTCTTCCCTACCAGGAACGACGGATCCGGGCCGCCGTGGCCGCCGCCGACGCTGGCCAGCGCCTGCCGCTCTTGCAGCTCGGTGTGCCCGTCGCGTAGGCCCCATGAACTCCCACGCCGGCCAGGCGCGGGCACCCACCCCAACTAGGAACGGAGCAGAAGCACATGGCAGACGAGACAGGGCCCGGGCAGATCCCGGAGGTGCCGCCGCTGCCACCGAATCCGCAGGAGGCCAGTCCCTGCCCGTGTGGATGCGGAGCGTCGAGCGCATCCAGGTGCACCCGGTGGATGCGCTGACCACCACCTGACCCGGCCGTGCGCTCCCCACAGCGCACGGCCGATCGGCTACTCGGACTCCCGCTTCGCCCACCAGTACCCGAGTTGAGCAAGCGAGTTGGCGCCGCTGACCCGCTTGATCTCGGCGATCTGAGCGTGCACCGTCCTGCTGCTTACCTCCAGGGTGGTTGCGATGCTGGCCTGGCCCCGCCCCGACACCAGCAGACGCAGCACCGACGTCTGCAACTCAGTCAGCTCCGCCTCGGCCGGGGTCTCGTGGCCGCGCCACGCTGAAGCGCGGGCCCAGTCCCGCTCGAACATCGCCGCGGCGTAGTGGACGACTCCAGGGTCATGCAGGATCAGCGCCCGGACCGGTTCTGTGCCCGGCGTGTGCTCTGTCAGGTCGGTGACCACCGCGATGCGTCGGTCCACGATGATCGCCCGCATGAACTCCTCGTCCAGCGTCCGGATCTCCCCGCCCTCGCTGGTGATCTGCGCTGCCCACTGAGCTGTGGGCCCGTCGGACCGGACGGACGTCCGGTACAGCGTGCGCATCGTTACACCGCGCTGAAGCGCCGCGCGGTCGCGGGGGAGCGAGAGCGCGAGCATGTCGGCCGGGCGCGGACCACCCGGTTGAGCGGTCAGCAGTTCCTCGGCGGCCCCCGCGATGATCTCCGAGAGTCTGGCGTTGATGGTCTCGATCCCGCTGACGTACTCCACCGCGCCCCTCACCAGGTTCGCCGCAGCGCCCTGGTAGACCGCGGCCAGGGGCCGCAGATGCTCGGGCAGGGCCGTCACCTCCGCCATCGCCGCCCCTATCTGGCGATAGATCCGGTCGCGCTTCTCCGCGAGCACCTCTAACGGATCTCTCGTGACGAAGCGATCGGCGGGGTTGTGCGGATGGGGGAGGACCAGGCCGAAGTCGAGCAGCTCGGCGAGCGCCGGCCTGGCGCTGTCCGGCGCTGGTTCCTGGCGGGCCAGTGCCCCGTACAGCTCCTGCGCCTCAGCGCTCAGCACCAGTGGCTCAACAGACGCTCTCTGGATGGGCGTTGACGGCAATTTGGCTCCCGGGGAAAAACCGCAATGCGAACTTTCGCAGCCTAGAGCTCTTGATCGCGCCATGTCGATAGCAAATGATGAACCGCAGTACAGCAATGGGCCGTAGTCAACGGCCCCACCCCAGGAGGAAACATGGCACGACGGATCTACGCCCTCGCGGTATCGGTGGGCCTGGCGGTCGCGGCCGTGGCGGTGTCCCTCGGCTCGATGTCCACGGTGACTCGGCAGGCCGATTCTGCATGGAACCTCGTTCCGCCGACTGCAGTGCTCGCCGATTCGGCGTGGAACGTGGCGGCTCCGGACCCGGCCGATCCGCCGGTCAGCCCCATGGACTCTGCCTGGAACTGACCGTCAACGACTCCCGCTCCGCAGTGCCCGTCCTATCCGGGCGCTGCGGAGCGGGATTGTGGGGCCGGTATGTGACGTCGGCGCGCTCCGCTCGACAGCCTACTGACCCCTCAGGCCACCCTGTACCCGCCGAAGGGCGGGGCAGGGTGGTGGTGCCGGGTACCGTACTGGTGCCCCCTCTCCGGAGCCCGGCACTGGGAGGGGCCCGCGTCATCCGCCTGGCGCGGGCCTCCCTGACCTGCGGATCTTCCATGATCCAATGGGAGAATTTTGGGAGATGATCTTGGTCGGTGAGTGCCGGTGAACCCAACCGAACCTGACCGAGAGCAGCCGCCACATGGCGCCCCATCAGGGGATGAGCCGTCAGCATGGCTCTGCCCTGCGCGAAGCTGGCAGCCGAGGCCGTTCTTACAAAGCAGATGTCGGCGGTTCGAAACCGTCTGCGCCCACAGCGGACGATCTTGGATCGTCAGTACAAAGGGCCAGCTCAGAGGCATGATCCTCGTGAACTGGCCCTTCGTCGTACCCGGCGCCGCAGATCTTGTCAGTCCGGCCGTGCCACATCCGTGCCAGAAGCGTCCGGCGGATCCTGTCGGCCGAGCTGCTCGCGGGCGATCTCACCCATGCGGTCGGCGATGGCCCGGTCGCGGTCGCTGCTCATGTGCTGGTAGATCAGTGCAGCCCTGGTGGAGCTGTGGCCCATGCGCGTCATCAGCTCGCGGGTGCTGGCGCCGGTCCTGGCGGCGAGGTCGTTCCCGGTGTGCCGGAGATCGTGGAAGTGGGCTTCCTTCGACACCCCGGCCTTCGTACGAGCGGCAATCCAGTCGTCACGGAAATTGCTCCGACGGAGTCGACCGCCTCGGGGACCGATGAAGAAATGGCCTTCCGGCCCCTCCCCGGCGTACAGCTCCAGGTGTTCCATCAACGCGGGCACGATATCGGCGGGAAAAGCCACCGGCCGGAATCCCGCGCTGCTCTTGGGTGCCTTGTCGAGGAGCTTGCCGTTGTGCAGTTCCGCCTGATTCTTGCGAACCCAGAGCTGACAGGCCTCCACGTCGATGTCCCGACGGCGGAGCGCCGCCAGTTCACCGAACCGCAGCGCGGTGAAGGCGGTGAGCAGGACGAGTGCCCGCCACCGCGGTTTGATCGCCTTGGCAACGGCGTGGACTTCGGCCACGGTCAAGATCGGACGTTCGGGGACGTTGTAGGTGTCGGCACCCTTGATCCGGCAGGGGTTCTTCTGGATCAGTTCGTCGTCCACGGCGGTGTTCATGATGGCCCGCAGCACCTGGTACGCCTTCACCACGGACGGTTCGCCGACGCCGTCCTCAAGGAGAGCGGACCGCCAGGACCGGACGCGAGCCGGAGTGATCTCGGCGAGTGAGAGGTTGCCGAGCTTCGGCTTGATCTGGAGACGCAGCACGATCGCGTAGCGCTCTCGGGAGGTCTCCTCCAACTTCCGATCCCTGAGCCACTGGTCGGCGAAGTCACAGAGCTTGACCTTGCCGGCGTCGGGATCGATCCACTGGTTCCGCGAGATGTCGGCCTCGATCTGAGACAGCGCCAACTCCGCGTCCGTCTTGGTCTCATACGTCTCCTTGGTGGGCCGGAGCTGGCCGGTCTGCGGGTCCGGGTAGCGGGCCTGCCAGCGACCGGACGGCAGCCGCCGGACGGATCCAAAACGGCGGCGGCGACCCTTGCTGTTGGCCATCAGGCGGCCCTCCTTAGGGAGTTACGGCGAATGGAAATCGGTTGGACGGTGCGTGCGGTGATGAACTCGGTGAGGGCGGAGGTCGGGATGCGGACGTGGCGGCCGACCTTGACGAAGGTGATGCGGCGTTCGGCGATCAGCCGACGGGGGAAGCGCTCGGTGGTGCCCAGCAGTTCGGCCACCTGCGTGATGGTCAGGAGGGGGTCGACGGGTTTCAAGTTGCCTTCCTTTCCGAGGAGTTCGCGGTGATCGGGTGGCTGGGGCCGTCGGCGAGGGTGAGGGCCTGGTCGAGGGCTTGGCGCCAGCGGACGCGTTCGGCGACGGCTCGGAGGAGTCGGGTGGCGAGGGGTGTGGCGTCGGGGTCGCCGGGGCGGACGAGGGCCCAGAGGTAGCGGGTGGGGTCGGGGCGGGTGGCGGTGTCGCCGAGGACGTCCAGGACCCAGGCGCGGCGTTCGGCGCGGTGGTCGGTGAGGGTCTTGCCGGACCATTTGCGGGAGACGAGGACGCGGCGGCCGCCATAGCCGAGGTGTTCGCGTTTGTGGGCGCGGGCGCGGCAGTTGCCGGGGTTGAGGCCGGGGTGGGCGTTCTTGGGCTGGATGCCGTAGAGGAGCCAGTTGGCGCAGGTGGGGGAGCAGGGTTCCCAGCGGAGGGCGGCGGCGAGGCGGTCGATGTGGTCCTGTTCGGTGGCGCTGCCTGCGGTGTGGCATTCGGCCACGGACTTGGTGAGGTACTTGGTCAGGTAGCGGATGCAGCGGCCGGCCTGCGGGGAGCCGACGAGGACGCCTTGGGCGTCGAGTTGGGTGCCGAAGCGGGAGACGTGGAGGGGTTCGGCGTCGGGATCCTGGTCGAGGTGGTCGAGGGCTTCGTCCCAGGTGGTGAGCGCTTCGCCGGTGGCCGGGTCGAGGTAGGCGGTGTGCTCGGGGGACCAGCGGGGAGCGGTCTCGGGCGTGAAGTGGAGGTGGTCGGTGGGCGGCCACCAGACCTGGTGGTAGGTGGCCGCGACGACCTGGCGCAGTTCGGTGCGGGAGACGGTCCCGCGCAGGGCGAGGTGCAGGTGTGGGGCGAGGCGGCGCTGTGGTTCCACGACGGCGAAGTACTGGACGTCGTAGCCGACGAAGCGGCGGAGGTTCTGGATGAACCGGTCGATGAGCTTGGGGAAGTGGAGGGCGTCCCGGGCGGCTTGGCGGTAGTCGTAGGTGGCCGGGTCGGCGGGGGTGCCGTCGGTGCGGACGCGGCCGTAGGAGGGCAGGGTGAGGGTCAGGAAGAGGGAGGGGCGGAAGGTCTTGCCGTCGGGAGTCGTGTAGGCCTTGCCGAGGGTGCGGGCCTCGATCGGCCGGCGGGGGAGGTCCGGGGTGTCCTGGCGGCGCCTGGTGGAGCGGACCCGGCGGGCGGTGGCAGCGGGGGTGAGGGAGCCGCGTACGCCGCTGTCGGCGAGCTGTTCGTCGACCTCGGTAAGGAGGGAGGCCAGTTCCTCGGCCTCCGGGCCGTCGGCGGTGGCGTGAGCCTTGGTCAGGTCGGCCCGGAGTTCGGTGAGGAAGTGCTGTTCGTCGGTGGCCGGGTCGGGGTCGAGGACGGGCTCCTCGGTGAGGTGCCAGCCTTCGCGGCACTGTGCGGCCCGCAGGCGGCGCTTGCGTTCGGCGCAGGTGGGGCAGAGGCTGGCGCGGGTTGCGCCGCACGGGATGTCGACGATCTCGGTCTGACCCGTGAGGACGTCGGTGCGGCGGACGGCCACCGGGCGGACGCAGACGCCGTGTTGTTCGGCGACCGAGCGGAGCACGCCTTGGGCCAGTGGCATCCTGGCCCGTTCGACGCGGGTGGTTGCGGTCATCGGCGGTCTTCCGTGTAGCAGAAGGTGTACAGGGCTTCCATGAGCCGGATCAGGTCGCGGCCGGTGGTGATGGGCGGGTATCCGGCGTCCTCGATGCGGCGGGCGATGTCGAAGAGCAGGCCGCGGGTGAAGCGCGGGTCCTTGCCCGATTCCGGCTGGGGCACGGGGTAGTTGGCGGCGCTGGGCAGGCGGTTGTCGGTCATGGCAGGACCTCCGGTCAGGGGTGGACGGCGGCGAAGGAATGGGCGAGCCAGGCGAGCAGGTGGCGGATCGGTGTGGCGGCGACGGAGTCGGCGAGGAGGAAGCCGAAGGTGCCGCACAGGAGCAGGTGGGTGACTTTGAGCGCCTTGTGGCGCAGGAGCACGGCGATCAGGAGGCCGAGGAACACGACGAGGGAGCCGGTGAGGATCACGGCCGGGCACCACCTTCCGGATGGCTGTCGAGGGGGCTAGACACCGTGTAGACGGACTGGTCGGGGCAGTACTGGGCGACGAGCGCTTCGATCTCGGAGTCGGGCACGTAGGCGGCGCGGACCCGGATCGGCTGGGGGTTGCCTTCGTTGCGGACGTAGCCGACGCCCGCGCCGGTCTGCGGGTCGGGCGAGATCAGGTCCGCGTACGCTCCCCGCTCGCGGGCGCCTGAGCCGAGGACCATGTCGACCTGGGCGGCTTCGTCCATGCGCAGGGCGACCCGGTCGGGGAAGAGGTTGCGCAGGTTGATGACCTCCTTGCGCGGGTCCTGGAGGGCGCCGACGAGGCAGAAGCCGACCGAGCGCCCTTGGCTGGTGAGGGTGGCGATGGCGGACTCGGCCCGGCGGCGGAGGTCCCGGTCAGGTTGGTAGGCGGTGAGGAAGGCGAGTTCGTCGGCGAGCACGACGACGAACGGTGAGTCGGGAGTCGGGGTGTGCGAGCGGACGCGACCGGCGAAGGACTTGGCCCGCTCCTGCATCCGGTCGACTGCTTCCTCAAGCAGCTCGACCATGCGCTCGGGATCGCAGGCGTACTTGGCGAACAGCCCTGCCCCGAAGGACAGTTCCATGCGCTTGGGGTCCAGTGCCCAGAGCTGCACCAGGCCGGCGGCCACGGCGGGCAGGAGCTTTCGGACCACTCCCCACAGCACCGAGCCCTTCCCGGAGCCCGTGACCCCGGCGACCAGGACGTGCGTGCCGTGCAGCCGCAGCCGCCAGGGAGAGCCGTCCTCGCGGGTGCCGATCTCTACCGACGCCCACTGCTCTGCCGGGCCCACCGGTTCGGCCGCAGTGCCGCCTCCTCCCGGAGTTCGGCGAGTAGTGCCCAGGCTCGGCGCGAGAGTCGCAGCACCGCGACCAATGCCCGGAAGGCCCAGCGCTGAAGCTGACCAGGCCGAGGCCGCAGTCCGGTGAGCTTCAATCGCCAGCTTCCGTAGGCGAAACCGACCTTGGGTGAATCGCTGGGCGAGCTTGTCGAGCCACTTACGGAGTCGTTCGCCGAGTGACGGGGGCGCGGGCCGAGGAGGCTTGCCGGTGGTGGTGAACGGGTCGGCGAGCGGATCCGTGGTCCAGGCCCGCAGGACGACGACGCCCCGCCGAGGACTTCCCACTTCGACCCGTTCCACACGCCAGGTGTGCGCGATCCCCTGGGCATGTTGAGCCAGGTGATCGGGGACCTGTCCGGGCAGCAAGCCGATCCAGACATCGAGCCCGTCGGGGTGCCTGCTGATCCGGGCGATGCGCGGCCAGACGTACTCGTACGGCGCGTCGAAGCGCGGCAACGGCGCCTGCTGCCAGAGCCCCAGGGCATAGCTCAGGTCGGGCCAGCTGCGGCGGATGCGTGAACGCAGCGACCACGTGCGGTAGATCAGCCAGCCGACTGGACCGGCGACATACAAGGCGATGACTGTGATGCCGCCGACGGGTCCGAGGTAGGCGGCAGCCCAAGAGTGCACGAGCCAGGCGACTGCCAGCATGAGGACCGTGGTCTTGATGCCGCGGCTGCTCAGCTTGAACATGACGGTTGTTCACCCCTCTCGTTCGTGAAGTTGGCTGTGGCAGACCCGGCGTGCGAAGTGCGGACGATCGATGACCGTGCTCCGCACGCCGGGAAAGCGTGCCGGTCAGGCCGCCGACTTCGCGGCCGGGCGGTTCGGGGCGGGGGCGCGCAGGCCCTCGGCGCGCAACGAGTAGGCGACCCGGCCGCCGTTGTTGACGTACGCGGTCACGGTCAGGCCCTCGAACTCGACCGGCCGGAAGGGCAGACCCGGCGCGGCGTCCGGCAGCACCGGCACCACGGGCGCGGCGACCTTGACCCTGGCCGAGGTGTCCCGCGCCTCCGGGTCCGGGTCGACCACGGAGACGACCCAGAGCGGGTGCCCGGTCGCCCTGTCGCGGGCCTGCACCTTGGCGCCGCTGCTCTTGCTCGCGTCGAAGTCGGCGACCGGCTCGACCGAGACGGCGAAGGCGCCGGCGGGGAACGCATCCTCGAAGCGGACGGGGATCGCACCACGGATGGCCATGAAGATCTCTCCTTGTCCACCCCCCTAGACAGTCGAAAGCCGACCGCTTCCGAGATGGCCGTCTAGGGGGGTGGACACTCAAGGTAGGGCATCCGCTTCGGAGATGTCTAGGGGGATAGACAAAGATCTTGACGTGTCGTCAGGCGGGCGATTCACCCTTTAATTTGATCGCCCTGCTGTGCGGGCAGTTTGTACGATCCAGGCATGATCACCGCCTCCCGGGCAACATCTCGCGCCCTGCTGATCACTGGCACCGTGGGGGTCGGCAAGACCTCGGTGGCTGACGCCGCTGGTGCGCTGCTAGCCGACGCGGGGATCCCTAACGCGGTGCTGGACCTGGATCGGCTGTGCCAGTCCTGGCCTTCACCTGAAGGTGATCCCTTCAATAACGGCGTGCTGCTTCGGAACCTGCGGAGCGTCGCGAGCAACTACTTGGATGCCGGGGTGGAGCGGCTTGTCCTGGCAGGGGTGGCCGAGAGCCAGGCCGACTGCGAGCGATACCAGGACGCGGTCGGAGTCGACCTGTCGGTGTGCCGGCTGAAGGTCAGCCTGCCCGTAGTGCGGCACCGCCTCGCTCGGCGCCACGACAACGATCCCGACGGGCTCCGCTGGCACCTGGGCAGGTCGGGAAAACTGGACCAGATTCTGGACCATGCCCAAGTCGAAGACTTCAGCATCGATGCCACAGATGACTCCATCCCTGCCATCGCCGAAGCCGTGCTCCGTGCGGCCGGTTGGCGGTAGTGCCGTCGGTAGGCACCAACCGAACGGGGCTCGGTGCTCCACAAGACTCAAACTTCGATGAGATCCGTCAAGCTTCGGCAGGAAAGGGGCAGCTGGTGAGCCAGGTAGCCGCGGTCTCTCCGCTGGACGCCGAGCAGGACGATCGCTGGATCGAGGTCGACCCGTTCATCCTGGAGGGGCGCAAGATCCAGGCGATGCTGAGGATCCGCGCCGAGTTCGGAGTCGGCATCCGCGACGGAATCGACCTGCTCGGGTGGCGCTACGAGAAGCTCAGGCGCGAACGCCCGGACGACTTCTCGATGAGCCCCGAGCAGTACTGGGACGGGTTCTACTCCTGAGCTTCTGGCGTGTCGTGTCGGTCCTGATCGCCTGCGCTGCCGTGGTCGATGACGGGAATCTCGATCTCGTACGAGAGTCGGAAGTGGTCGGCGGAAAGCACGATGTCGGCTGTCTCGACCGCGAGTTCGCCCGCCCAGTGGGTGCGTTCGATGGCCAGCACGGTTGACCCCAGCGGGATGCCGAGCTGGCCGGCCTCCGCTTCGAGTACCGGCCGGGCCGTCACGTCCTCGGTCACCCTGGTGACCGTGATGCCGATTCCGGCCATCCGCACGACGACTCCGTGACCCGCGAGCGGGCCGAGTTCGGGCAACGTGATGTCGGTGCGTTCGGTTATGGCCAGAGCCTCCCAGCTGGTCGAGAGCTGGACCGGTTCGCCGTCCGCGCGGAAGACGTACTGCGTCTGCATGATCGGATCACCCGCGGCGATCCCGAGTCGAGTGGCCAACGAGGCTGTCGCGTAGGTCTTCTGCGACGAGCTGGACCAGGAGGGCTCGACACCGCGAGAGGCGCTCTCGGCGGCGAACGGGCTTCCGGGTGCCTGGTAGCGGCCACGCGCCATTCGCGTCCTGTTCGGCCGGACTCGCACATAGGTGCCCGATCCCGGACGGCCCTCGATCAGGCCCTCGGTGGTCAGCACCCGCAGGGCCTGCCGCACCGGCTGCTCGGAAAGGCCGTGCTCACGGCACAGGTCAGCGATGCTCGGCATCTTCGAACCCGGCTCCCGCGCCCCGGAAAGGATCTCGGCGCGGAGCACGTCTGCCAGGCGCAGGTAGGCCGGTCGTCCCAACTCCCCCACGAGCACCCCAATCTCACGGTTTCTCAGATCAGCTTGACAAGCTTGCACCCGAGCTTTCAAGCTCGAATACAAGCTTTACGCAATGTAGTTGACCTGAAGCGCTATGACGCCGAAAGGATCTTCGCCATGTATCGGATTGCCCGCTTCCCGGGAGTGCCCGAGTCGCCCGGAGCGGCCAGGAGGATGGTCCGCGACGCGCTCGGCCGCGAGCACCCCAAGGTCTCGGATGCCGAACTGATCGTCTCGGAACTCGCGACCAACGCCGTCCTGCACAGCCTGGCAGGTGAGGACGGCTTCTTCTGGGTCGAGATCGCCCAGCGAGGTGACCGGCTCTGGATCGAGGTGTTCGACGGCGGCATGCCGGACGAGGACCGACCCTGTCGGAGCCGGGAGAGGAGGGCGACTACGGGCGCGGGCTCGATATCGTGAGGGCGCTGGCGGACGGGTGGGGGCACAAGCTCCAGCTCGATCGCAGTCAGTCACTCTGGGTCGAGCTAGCATCCCCGGCAGAGGACCTTCCTCGATCTCGTCCTGAAAAGCCCACCCCACGGGGTGTATAGCCCCCTATACAAGACGGTTGCCGAATAGCCGTCAGGAGATCCGCGATGACCGACAACCCGCAGCAGACCGGCCGACACCTTCGTTTGCTGATCATGTCTATCCCCCTAGACTCTGCACTGGCAGGAGCCGACACAGGAGGAGACATGGCGGGAGAGACACAGCGGATCGCCGCCATCAAGGACCCGTTCGCGCTGCTGCGAGCGGCGACCGTGCGGCTGGCCGAGGCCCAGCAGGAGGTCACCGAGCTGTCGAGGCTTCGCCAGCGGGTGATCTCCGAGCTGCACGAACAGGGCATGTCCTACGCCCAGATCGCGGCCGAGGCCGGCCTCACCCGGGGGCGGATCCACCAGCTCAAGCAGTCCGCCCCCGCACCCGAAGGCGCCTTCCTGGGCAACGCCCGGCTGATCATCGCCACACCACTCAAGCAGGAAGCGGGCAACGCCCGGCCGGTACTCGCTGCCGAGGACTTTGCCGCCGCCCAGCGCCTGGGCGATCTCGCCCGCTCCTACAAGCTGGACCCCAGCTTCGAGCACGTGCCGATCGGCGGCGAGATCGACCTCAACCGCGACGACATGATCGTGATCTGCGGCCCGAGGCTCTCCAGCCACGTCGCCGGCGTGCTGGCCCAGGATCCCTCGATCGTGTTCGAGCGCGCCGAGGACGGACCGTGGACCCTGCGCGACCGCGAGACCGGCGTCGCCTACCGCTCCGGCATCGACTCGGCTCCGAAGGCCAACTCCGACGTCGCCTACTTCGGACGCCTGCCCCGGCCCGACGGCAAGGGCCTGATCATGGTGCTGACCGGTATTCACCCGCAGGGCACCCTCGGAGTCGTCCACCTGATCGTCAACGACCTGGCCGACCTGTACCGGCAGGCCGGTACCGACCGCTTCTCGGTCCTGGTCAACGTCGACTACAACCCGG
The DNA here is from genome assembly GCF_051374625.1 of Kitasatospora sp. HPM-01-4. Classification (NCBI taxonomy): domain Bacteria; kingdom Bacillati; phylum Actinomycetota; class Actinomycetes; order Kitasatosporales; family Streptomycetaceae; genus Kitasatospora; species Kitasatospora sp. HPM-01-4. The sequence continues at coordinate 6,090,816 of NZ_JBPQGP010000005.1, forward strand.
CCGACAACGAGCCCGTCAGGGTCCGGCTACTGTCGCCCTTCTACCGCCACGGGGCAGACTGACCGGGTGCGCATCGAGATCGCTACAGAGCCCGCCCGAGCCGACCGCCCCAACGAGGACTTCATTGCCGCCAGCCCGAGCGCCGTCGTACTGCTCGACGGCGCCGGCACGCCTGCCGGATCCGAATCGGGCTGCGAACACGGCGTCGCCTGGTACGTCTCCCGCCTCGGCGTCAACCTGCTGGCCAGCGTCACCAACCAGCCCGACCGGGCACTCACCGACTGCCTGGCCGACGCCATCGCCGAGACTGCCGAACTCCACGCGGACACCTGCGACTTGCATCACCCCGGCACACCGTCGGCCACCGTCATCGCGGTCCGGGTCACCGACGAGGTCCTCGAATACCTCGTACTGGCCGACTCCACCCTCGTCCTTGAACACACCGACGAGACCGGACCGACCGCCATCACCGACGACCGCGAGGCCCAGATCGGCGCCACCCTGCGCGGACCCATGGACGCCACACTCGCCGGTACGCCGGAGCACGCCGAGGCCCTGCGCGCGTACGTCGAGGCCATGCGGGCCCACCGCAACCAGCCGGACGGCTTCTGGGTCGCAGCAGCCGACCCCGCGGCGGCGTACGCGTCTCTCACCGGCAGCGTGCCCCGCAGTGACCTCACCGGCTTCACCATGCTCAGCGACGGCGCTTCACGCCTGGTCGACCGCTTCCATCTCGCCAACTGGCCCCAGGCGTTGAAGCTCATTCGCGATCACGGGCCCATCGCCCTGATCCGGGAAGTCCGAGCCGCCGAGCTCAGCGACGTCGAAGGCCGGCGGTGGCCCCGAGGCAAGACCCACGACGACACCGCAGTAGCCACCGTCACGCTGTAAGCCGCGAACCCCGGACACCATTCCGAGTCACTGCCGAATTCCGCTCTACCAGGTCAAGGGCGCGCGCCCTGCGCGCGCCGCTGCCCCGCCCGTGGCGGCCGACGCCGGGCGTGCGGGCTGGCGCCCGGTCCCGGCGCGACCGCCCGGACAGGGGCAGCAGGGTGGCTGGGGTGGGCGGCTCCGCGGCTTTACCCACCTCTCCGGACCGGGGACCCGCGCCGAGCAAGACCGGGGGGCCACTCGGCCAAACTGCGGTCAGGCCCAAAAGCCCTGACCGAGTCGCAGCAGCTTACGGCCCCCCGATCATGCCCGGCCCCAGACCAGACAGGACACCGGCCAAAACCGCTCCGCCGCCCCCAAGTGCCGAGGCCGCCCGCATCAGTGGGATTAGGCCTTAACAAGTTGACACTTATCCAGGAGATTGCACAAAAGACTCATTGCAGTTAGACGCTCAAGAGCCTCCGCCTCCGCAAGGGGCGTAACATCATGAGTTGCGCGGTTTCGAATGCACTGAAAGATCCCCTGGGACATTCCACGCAAGCCACCCATCATGCTCTTAAACTCATCCGTCATCGGATCCGCCAACCAGCGAAGCCTTGGCTTTCCTGGCTCCGGAGCCTTCTCCGAGAGAAGCTGATTTAGAAGGTCGAGATCCGAAACATCCATACGGCCCGACCGCCGCTGCAGATGGTAATTGATGCTAGTTGCCGCTGTTTGCACCGCTTCCCGATAGTGCTTTGTCTCCCATAGGCTCTTGGCCGAGTCCCATACCCACGGATGCAGGCTGGATGCCGGGAGCTTCGGACCCGATGGTCCGAGATGTCGCGCCACCTCATCTGCATCTTGGATTATCCCGATCGAATTAATAGTAAGTTCAATTGCAGTCGGCAGCAACGTAGGGGCGAATCCAAGATCATAATGCTTAATATTGAAATCCCAGAACTCTGGATTAACTCGACGCATAATGAGCTTTGCCGTTGGCTCTTGACTCGCGACCACGGAATAAGCGTGGGCAATGCTAATTTTTGAGGATTCCGAATCGAATGAAGATTTGTAATCCAGAATGGCCTGATGGAAGTTTCGCAGGCGGTCAACTGCCCACTGAGGGTCGCGAATCTGCTCCATGGCGGACTATCTTAGCTTGGAAGTGAATCGGATCTGAGGGGTTTTGAGTAAGTTGTCACGTCCGGCTCGAGGGTGGTGCAGCTCAGCTCCCGAGTCTTGGTAGCCAGGGAGAACCCGGGCACGGTGAAGCCGCTCGATTGAGGAGAGCCACCCCGCCGCTCGTGGTCTGCCGGCGGCCAGCACAAGTCCGGGTCGCTTGGGGCCCCTGCCGTCAGCCCTCCCCCTGCAAGATCAAGCCAATCCCGCCAACTACGGAAAGTAATATCGACTTGCCTGCCTGGGCAAGTCGACTTCCGAGAAAACGTCTTGACGACCGAGAAACCGACACTCAGAGCGCCAGCGTTGCCTGCTGTGACGAAGGCTGACGCTTGATACGAGCCGAGAGGTGTCTGGGGCCTGCTCTCATCTCACCTGACGGAGCTTGGTCACTGCTACGGTCCGAGGACCAAATGGCGGAGCCCGCCAAAGCGCGAAGGCGGGAATCAGATGCGACATTGGCGGGCCGTGAGCACCCCTCTTGTGGAGGTATTGCTATGAGCCTTTCGTGCGCTCAGGGCCCCCTGTCAACCCGCACTCCCCAGATCTGGCCAGCGGCCGTGATCGTCATCGTGGTCGTGCTGCGAGCACCGACCGACATCCTCCCGGCGGCCCTCTCGGCGGTCGCCGGCATCGTGGCGATCATGCTCGGCGGGCGCCAGCCGGCGGCAACGGTGGACACGCAGGCTGCGGGCAGCTGAGTGACTAACTGCGCTACAACACCCCCGCACAGCACCGTACGCCCACGGACACTGACGGACCGTTTGCGCAGGCCACCGGGACGCTGACCCACCATCCTCCAATGCTCCGAGTTGCTTCGGGATGAAGAGGCCATGGGGCCAGCCACCGCTGGCACCTGCGCGGTGCAGGCCATGGCATTCGCGAGAACCGCCCATGCTGTCCGGAGCGCGATAGGTTCTTGACGCTCGGAGCGGTGGCGTTGAGTCGCCGTGACGAGGACGGGCGGTGCGTGTGTCGAGGCGTGTGGGGCTGCGACCAGGGGCACGTTTGGTGGAAGTGGTCGGACCGGCCGACCGATCCGCTGGAGGTCTGCCCGTACCCGGACCTCTTCGCGGGCTAACCGCCGCGTGCCACAGTCGTGCCAGATCGTGCGGTACGTGACGGTCAGTCGGAGGTAGCAGGAGACGAGCGACCGCCCTGGGCCCGAGGCGGAAGATGGGCAGCTCGCGCCGGGTGCCCCACCCCAATCCTTACAAAGCAGATGTCGGCGGTTCGAAACCGTCTGCGCCCACCAGGGAAAACGGGCTCTTCTGCTGGACCTGTGGGTGTGATCAGGCGACTTGGCGGCGGGGCAGTTCGGGGCGGTTGCCGCCGAGGCAGAGCATGACGAGCGCGATGACGGCCTCGGCACTGCGGAAGCCGAACCCTCGTCGGATGATCAGGCGCGTTCTCAGCGACGGGCCAATTGTGACCGCTGAACGGCGGATGAATCGGGACCCACCGGAGCAAATCCGACCCTTCTTGTAATCGTCTGATCATCCTGATCCCCATCGAGGGTCAGGAGGAGAGGGTGATTCCCGTGGAGGACTGGGCTGAGATCCGCCGACTGCACCGGGCCGAGGAGATGCCGATCCGGGCAATCGCCCGCCACATGGGCATCTCGAAGAACACGGTGAAGCGAGCCCTGGCCACCGACCGGCCGCCGGTCTACCAACGCCCGCTGAAAGGATCGGCCGTGGACGCGGTCGAGCCGGCCATCCGCGAGTTGCTCAAGCAGACCCCGACGATGCCCGCCACGGTGATCGCCGAGCGGATCGGCTGGCAGCGCGGGCTGACGATCCTCAAGGAACGCGTGCGCGAGCTGCGACCGGCCTACCTGCCCGTCGATCCGGTCTCCCGCACGGTCTACCAGCCGGGCGAACTCGCCCAGTGCGACCTGTGGTTCCCGCCGGTGGACATCCCGCTCGGCTACGGCCAGTGCGGCCGGCCCCCGGTCCTGGTGATCGTGTCCGGATACTCGCGGGTGATCACCGCGCGGATGCTGCCCTCCAGGCACACCGGCGACCTGATCGACGGCCACTGGCGCCTGCTCGCCGGCGGCTGGGGAGCTGTCCCGAAAATGCTGGTCTGGGACAACGAGCCGGGTGTTGTCGGCGTACACGTGAACGTCCCCAGCCACGTACGGATGAACGTGGCCGCTTCTTGATGCGTCGTGGGCTGTTGCCCGACACTCTGCTGCTTGGTCGGTGAGGAGAGTGCGGAGGGCGGCTGACGGTGGTTCTGGATCCGCATCGCTGGTTGGAACTGAGGCGTTTCCGTGGCCTGTTCGATTCCGGGTCGATGAGTCTGTCGGAGATCGCCAGGGAGACGGGGCTGGACCGGAAGACGGTCCGTAAGTACCTCTCGGCCCCGGGCCCGGCCACCCCACCACGCCGGTCGTCGAACGGACGCTCGCGGGCAAGGGTCATCGACGAGTTCGCGCCGCTGGTCGACTCGATGCTCCGGGCGGAGGTCCTGATGAAGGCCGCCGTGATCCACGAGCGCCTGGCCACCGAGTACGGGTTCACCGGGAACTACCAGCGCGTCAAGCTCTACCTCCAGGAGGCCCGCCCGCGGATCGCCGAAGAACTCGGCATCACACCGAAGGAGCTGGCGGGGATGCACCGCCGGTTCGAGGTGATCCCGGGCGCCCAGGCCCAAGTGGACTGGGGGGACGAGGGCAAGATCCTCGCCCACATGGGCATCGACAAGGTCTACTCCTTCCACATGACGCTGTCGTACTCGCGCGACCCGTTCTGCTGCTTCACCACCAGCCAGGACCTGCAGACGTTCTTCGACTGCCACCGCAGGGCGTTCGCGCACTTCGGCGGGGCACCGATGACGATCGTCTACGACCGCACCAAGACCGTCGTCCGCCGCCACGTCGCCCCGGGCGAGGCGGTCCCGCTGCACCCGGAGGCGGTCGGCTTCGCCGGCCACTACGACTTCGACCCCGACGTCCTGGCCGCCTACCGCCCCACCGGCAAAGGCCGGGTCGAACGCCAGGTCCTGATCGTCCGCGACCACGTCCTGTCCGGCCGGGCCTTCTCCTCCATCGAGGAGATGGACTCCGCGTTCGCCGCCTGGGTGCCCATCCGGCGCGCTCAGATCCACAAGACACACCGCGAAGTCATCGGCGAGCGGGCGGCCCGCGACCACGCGGCCCTCAAACCGCTGCCACCCACCCCGTATCTGGTGGCCGAGCGGCACCTGCGGCCCGTCGGCAAGGACTGCCTGGTCGCCTTCGGCGGCAACCTCTACTCGGTGCCGGCCCGCAAGGTGCGACCGCGCCAGCTGGTCGAGATCCGGGCCACGAAGTCGCAAATCATGCTGCACTCCACCGTCCCCGGCACCGACGGCGAGACACTGCTGGCCATGCACGCCAGGGCGGTCGGCCGGGGTGCCCGCGTCGTCCAGGAGACGCACTGGGACGGCCTGCCCACCGGCAAGGGACGCCGGACCACCACGGGTGATGTCCCCTCCCAGCCCCGCCACGAGCGGCCTCTCGGCCGGGAAGCCGGACCCCTGCAATCCCTGCTGAACCGGGCCGCGATCACCCGCATCGAAGTCGGCCGCCGTCCGCTGTCGGTCTACGACGAGCTGACCGGTACCCGCCCCTTCACCACCAACCGACCGACGAAGGAACCCTCTTGAGCCAGCTGACCGGCAACCGCATCCGGACCACGGCCGCCAAGCTCGGCCTGCCCCACCTGGCGGAGACCATCAACGAGTTCACCCGGCGGGCGGACGAGGCGAAGATGGGCTACCTCGACTTCCTCGACCTGGTCCTGTCCGAGGAACTCGCCGTCCGCGACGACCGGCGCTTCCGCCAGGGCCTGCGGCTGTCGAAGCTGCCCCACCACAAGACAATCGACGAGTACGACTTCTCCTTCCAGCCCGACCTCGACCCGCGCAAGGTCAAGGACCTCGCCACCCTCTCTTTCGTCGAGGCCAAGGCCAACGCCGCCCTCCTCGGGCCGCCCGGGGTGGGAAAGACACACATCGCCGTCGGGCTCGCGGTCGCGGCCTGCCGAGCTGGTTACTCCATCTACTTCACCAGCCTCGACGACATGGTCCGCAACCTCAAGGCCGCCGAGACAGCCGGTCGCCTGGCCAACAAACTCGGCACCTACCTGCGGCCCGGCGTCCTGGTGGTCGATGAGGTCGGCTACCAGCCCCTGGAGCGAGCCGAGGCGAACCTGGTCTTCCAGGTGATCTCCAAGCGCTACGAGAAGGGCTCGATCATCCTGACCTCGAACAAGACCTTCAGCGAGTGGGGACAAGTCTTCGGCGACGAGGTCCTCGCCACCGCCATCCTCGACCGGCTCCTCCACCACTGCGACGTGATCTCCATCAACGGCCCCAGTTACCGCCTGAAGAACCGCCTCAAGGCCATCGAGCGAGACGCGGAAGTGGCCTGACATCCAGCCTCGTTGGACGTCGACTGTCCGCCGAGCTTGACCGGTGTCAGTGTGCGTCAGGAGTAGAAGCCTCGGCCGTACTCTTCGCGGTTCAGCTGGAAGTCGTCCGGTCGATCACGGCGGAGCTCCTCGTAGCGCGCGACGAAGGCGTCCAACGCCTCGTGCAACGTGCAGTCCGACACCTCCCGGATTGCCTTGATCGCGAAGACGATCCGGTGATCCAGGATGTCGCGGTCTACGCTCTCCGGCAGCTGTCCCATGGGGTCGACAGCGTAGCGGAGGCCCCGCGTGCACTGGGCCTGAGCGGTTGGGACCTCCTGGCAAGCAGCCAAGATCTGGCGCCAGAGACCGCCTGATAGCTGGGGACGTTTAGGCGTACGCAGTTGGGGAGTCAAGGCCGTACGCCGACAGGTGTCGGCAAAGGAAAACTGACCAGCGAGTTCGCCGCGTTCGCCGGCCTGCTCGCGGTCAGGATCCATCTGTGCCGGCCACGCGACCCGGAGGCGAAGGGCCTGGTCGAGCGCGCCAACGGCTACCTGGAGACCAGCTTCCTGCCCGGCCGCACCTTCACCGGCCCGGACGACTTCAACCGCCAGCTGACCGCCTGGCTGCAGATCGCCAACCGGCGCCAGCACCGTTCGATCGACGCCCGGCCGGTGGACCGCTGGGAGGCGGACCGGGCCGCGATGCTCACCATCCCGCCCGTCTCCCCACCGCATTGGTGGCGCTTCCACACCCGCATCGGCCGCGACCACTACATCCGCGTGGACACCAACGACTACTCCGTCCACCCCCGCGCTATCGGCAAGACGGTGATGGTCCGTGCCGACAACGAGCAGGTCACCGTCATCGCCGGCAACGACATCGTGGCCCGCCACACCCGCTGCTGGGCCAAACACCAGTCGATCACCGACCCCGAGCACGCCGCGGCGGCCCAGACCCTGCGCGGTGAGGTCATCTACCAGCAGGCAGCCCGAGCGCAAGCCGCCCGCGCCGCCACCCTTCTGGACCCCGACGGCCTCGGCATCGACGTCGAGCAACGCGAACTGGCCACCTACGACCGCATGTTCACCCTCATCGAGGGCGGAGCCGGAAAGGAGGACACCTGATGCCCCGCACCACCACCGCCGCCACGACCGACGCGACAGCCCCCGGGCCCGACGGCCAGGCGGCCCGAACCGGTCGGCAGACCTCCGCCGACCTGGCCTTCTATGCCCGTGTGATGAAGGCGCCCGCGCTGCTGGACGCCGCCGAGCGCCTGGCCGAACGCGCTCAGGCCGAGTCCTGGACCCACCTGGAGTTCCTGGTCGCCTGCCTGCAGCGCGAGGTGGCCGCCCGAGACTCCCACGGCGGCGAGGGCCGCATCCGCGCCGCCCGCTTCCCCGCGATCAAGACCATCGAGGAACTCGACCGCACCCATCTGCGCGGCCTGACGCGCCAACAACTCGCCCACCTGGCAACATTGGACTTCATAGCGGCCAAGGAGAACGCCGTCTTCCTCGGCCCGCCGGGCACCGGCAAGACCCACCTGGCCACCGGGCTCGCCATCCGGGCCTGCCAGGCAGGCCACCGGGTCGCGTTCGCCACCGCCGCCCAGTGGGTCGACCGCCTGGCCGCCGCCCACCAGGCCGGACGACTCCAGGACGAACTCGTCAAACTCGGCCGCTACCCGCTGATCGTGATCGATGAGGTCGGCTACATCCCGTTCGAGGCCGAGGCCGCGAACCTGTTCTTCCAGCTGATCTCGAACCGCTACGAGAGGGCCAGCGTGATCGTCACCTCGAACAAGCCGTTCGGACGTTGGGGAGAGGTCTTCGGCGACGAGACCGTCGCCGCCGCCATGATCGACCGGCTCGTCCACCACGCCGAGGTCCACTCCCTCAAAGGCGAGTCCTACCGCATGCGGGGCCGCGAACTCGGCCGCGTTCGCACCACCGACAACGACTGAACAAGAAGACCACCGACGACGCAAAAGGGCATAAAAGGGTCAGAACTCAAACGCCCAAAGTGGGTCACGGTTCAGCCGCCGCCGACACGCGTCTTGGTGTTGGTGGATTCGATCAGCCCGTTGCTCAGCTCCTCGACGATCGCGTGCAGGATGGCGTCGTAGTGGCGTTGGACCTTGCGGGCGAGGTCGACGAAGGCGGGGATGCGGCAGCGCCTGGCCCAGGACAGCCAGCGGTCCAGCGCGGCGACGGCAGCGTGGACGCCTTCGGCGCGGGCGATCCGGTAGATGGTGCGTAGTCCTTCCTTGAGCAGATAGGCGCGGTGCAGGCGCGGGTCGTTGGCGGCGATCCAGGCGAGTTTCGCGCTCTGCCGCTCGGTGAGGTCCTCGGGGTTCTTCCACAGCGCGTGGCGGGAGTGCTTCAGCCTGCGGGCCAGGTCCGGGTCCGCGGCCTGGCGGCGGGCCCGGTTCCAGCTCGCGCGGCGCTCCTCGTCCAGGGCCTCGGTGGCCCAGGCCACTACATGGAAGGGGTCTATGGCGCGCACGGCGTTCGGGGCCCGCTCGGCGACCACGTCGGCGATCCACTCGGCGCCGTCGGCGCTGAGGTGCGTGAGCCGGTGGGCGCGCTCGGCGCCCAGGGCGTCGAAGAACGAGCGCAGGACGTCCTTGCCGTGGCCGTCGGCCATCCACACCACGTGCCGGGTGTCGTGGTCGACGACCACGGCCATGTACTTCTGGCCCTTGCGGTAGGAGATCTCGTCGACGCCGATCCGCCGCAGCCCGGCGAGGCGGTCGATCCCGGCGTCCGCGTCACGCTGGTAGCGGGTGAGGATCGCGCCGACGGTGCGCCAGGCGACCCGCATCAACTGCGCGGTGGCCGACTTGGAGCACTCGGTGGCCAGCCAGGCGACCTGCTGGTCGAAGTCGCGCGTGTGCCCGGCGTCGTGCCGGGCCCAGGGCACCGCCGCGACCACCACCCCGTGCCGCTCGCACGACACACGTGGGGCATCGGCCTCCAGGAACAGTTGCAGCCCTGCCGCGTCCAGGTGTCGCCACCGCCGGCGTCCTGCCCCGGCATCGAACCGCGGACAGCGACTGCGACAGATCCCGCACCGGCGACGCGCCCGGGACCGCGGACGCACCGCCACCACCATGACCTGCGCTTCCTCATCGAACCAGGCGTCCTCCGGCACCGCCTGCTCGCATCCGACCAGCGACTTCAATACCGTGGTGAACCGCACGCCGTTCTCCCTGCGCAACCGATCTCGGGCCTCAACACCTCAAGATCTGCACAGGGGACGGCGTGTGCTGTGTCAGGCGCTCCGCACCGACCCACAGATGGAGCAGAAGAGCCCCAAATCGCGAGGACGGAGATCACGCCCCGCAGAGCGGTGATGCCGGCGGCGACGGACGGCCAGACCGTTGGGGTCGCGATGCCCTCGATGGAAACCTGGACCGGGCCGGTGAAGGTCGTCGTGCTCATTGCCCGGTCACCACGCAGGAGATGCAACGGCCCTGGTCGCGCACCACCAGGTCACTGACGCGCTCGGGCGCCGACACGGAGTCGAAGTGCAGTGGCATGTTCTCGGCCCCACAGGTACGGCACGCCAGGACATCCGGTTGGAAATCCGGTGACCCGATATCAACTCCCATCTGTGGTCCCGTTGATGCAGGCATGCGCCACCTCCGTGCTCCTGGCCGAGTGCAACAGCTGGCTGTGGGGATCAGCCTCACAACCAGCTTCGACCAGCACGTTAGAGGTCTGCTTCTCGTCGATGTTTCGATGTTTCTCGGTGTTTCTCGAAGCACGGCTCAGGTTTCGCTGAACTTCTCAGCTCGGTCCGAGCGGCCGCCGGGCAGCAGCAATGAGTCGGTGCGCCTGACTCCCGCGGACTGCAACTTGGTCGTACATGGTCCACGCGCGGGTGTAGAGGGCGACATCGGCGGCACTGTCCAGCCACAGCGCCGCGTTGATGGTCTCGACCGTCACGTGTTCCTCATCATGGATCCAAAAGCCGTGCCGCAGGGTGAGCGGCAGATCAGCTGCGAACGGGATGATTCCAAGATCCACAGTGTCCAAGCCGATCAGACCCGTGAGCCGATCAAGCTGTGCTGCGAGCATGTCGCGCGGGCAGACGAGAGCACGAAGCGCTCCTTCCCAGAGCAGGAGTCGAAAGCGTCGACCCGGCTCGTACAGCAACTCTTGGCGCCGCATCCGCTCCCTCACAGCGTCCTCTGTGTCTCTCGGGGACTGATGCAGAAGAGCACCTGATGCAAGGACATGCCGTGCATAGTCGGGAGTCTGCAGGACACCGGGAATCGTAGTCAGCTCGTATGCCCGGATCAGGCCAGCGGATCGTTCCTCTTGTCCAGCCTCCACCTGCGCTCTCCGGTGACCGGCGGCAAGGCGACGCTTCCACGACTGATACTGCGTCTCCATGCCGCGCAAATCGGCGTGCAGTGATGACACAAGAGCTGGTTGCCCGGTGGCTTCTGCCCAGGCGTTGAGGTCAGCCTCTGTGGCCGTCTGGCGGCCATTCTCCAGTTTGGAGATCTTCGACGGCGGCCAAGCGAGACGCTCGGCCAGCTGGCGGCCCGTGAGTCCGGAGCCGACGCGCAACTGGTGCAGTCGCACTCCGAGTGCCTCACGGGCTCGCTGGAAGTCGGTGCTCACACAGTCGACGGTACCTTCTTCACGAATTCGCTGCGGTCCACGGCAAAGTGCCAAGCAGCGTCGCGGATTTGGCACGCCTCCAGGACAACGTTCGGGTCCTCGATCAGCTCAGTTCCGAGGTAGACGTCAGCGTCATCGAAGTGCAACTGAAGGACGGTACGGGAGTCGAAGAGCCAGAAGTCCCTTTCAGGAAGGTGGAGTTCTTTCGCGGTAGACCGAGGGAGGTGTCGGATGTCCTCACCGGCTTCGACATTCGCCCATCCGACGTGAAGAAGGTACGCCTGCCCCTGCGTGATCGGTTCGTCAGCGATGCGGACGCGCTCCACTCGCTTGCCCTTCGCTACCTGTTCCCGAATGTTCGCGCACCAGGGGCGGTGCGGATCTGCCTGCGGGTCTTCTCCCTGCAAGAACCGCAGGTAGCCGACGCTGCGCTGGTCGGACTCGTACGCGCGTCGCGTCTCAAGGCGCCAAGCCGTGTGTTGGAAACCGTCGGCGAAGAAGTGGTCGAACGTCTCGTCGCTGATGAACTCGGGCACTGCTACTCCTTGGGTGCGAAGCGCGTCAGCAGCTCACGGGGTACGACCACGAAGGTCTCACCCGGCAACACGTCCCGAAGCTGGCTCAGCGCCTCGGTATCGGTCAAGCGGTATCCCTGGACCACGATGTCGCCGGTCGGGGTCTCGTACAGCGTGGGGCACTTGCCATCGTCGCTGGTGGTGCCGAGGAACTTGAGCTTCATAGTGCTCTCCCTCTCTGCTGGTTGAGGTACCAGGATGGACCGTCAGCAGGCAGCGCGAGGGCGGTTCGCCAGAACACGATGTTGCCCCCTGCCCGGCCGCAGCCGGACAGGGGGCGAGCGCATCAGGGGCATATGAGCGCGAGTTGGCCGCGCATCTCAGCAGACCGGATTTCCAACAGACTTCGCGGGCCCTCAGCTACGACCGCACGCACCAGCAGCAATTCCGCGCCGCCGTCCTCGCCCGCGATCCGCTCTGCGTCCTGTGCCGCACCGCGCCAGGCAAGCACGCCGACCGCTACCCGCCGAGTCGCCGTGAGCTGGTCACGGCCGACCGAGACCCCAACGACCCGCAGCACGGCGGCGGGTTGTGCGGACGCTGCCACAGCAGCGAGACCGCACGGCATCAGCCTGGCGGCTGGAACAACCGCTAGTTCCGGCGGGAGCCAGTCAGAACGCGGGCAAATCGGTGCGGTCGGAGGCGGCAGCGACGTCCTGCCGGTACCACTCGTACTGAGCCGCAGTGATCCGCCGGATCACCAGGATGACCAGGATGGCGGCAGCAAGATTGGCTACCTGATCGAACAGTCCGTAGAGGTCGGCATCGCCCGTGAGGAGCATGACGAGCGAGCTTCCGAAGGTATTCACCAGCCAGGCGAGCCACCAAGCTTCCACCAGTCGGGTGTTACCGGCCAGTCCGCTCGCGCGCCAGATGTCCAAGGTGACCTGGCGAGGGATCCACCACCACGCCACGGGGATGAGCCAGCCGTAGATGGCGAAGCGGGGCGAATGCCGGTGCATACCTGGGGCGAAGGCCTCGGCGTTCTTCCTGACCAGGCTGAACCAGACAAGGAAGAGAACGCCTGGGGCTATCACGACCACGTCCGTGACCAGGCTGGTCTGGGCGTAGAACACGGACTTCTCGCCGCCAGCCACCCACAGCACCGCCATCCAAACGGTTTCGAGCGCGACAAGCATCTGCACGGCCAGGGCCTGCCGACGTGGATCGGCTATCAGACCGCGGTGCGCCAAGGCGCGCAGATTCGGGCGGCCGTCGGCCGATCGTGCGTTCACTGCATCCCCCATTGAAAAGACCTGCGGCGCCCAGCATGCGCAGTTGGACCGCCGCACTATATCCAGTCACTCGCCCCTGATCACGGCGAGCAGAAGCCCTCGACGCAGTCCGGGCGTCGAGGGCTTCGTCATTCCCGGAAGCCGACATGGCGAACACCTGCCCCAGCTCGGCTGCACCGAGACGCGGCACGCACGCGGACTCTGCTCCACCCACTACAACCAGCGACGCCAGCCCAACAGGCACCAGGTGAAGCGGGTCGCATGCCGTATATGCGGCGAGCCGTGTGTACGCCGACAGCACGAAGAACCGGCGGACGCGCGTCGTCCCGTTGCCATCGATGTGCGTCGCCGCTGCGCTGGCGACGACTCCAGCAGGCCAAGCAGCGCGAGACGGCGGGGAAGACCTGGGAGGACACCGGCTACGTGTTCACCACTCGGACCGGCCGGCCGATCGAGCTCCGGAACCCCGGCCGCTCCTTCGAGCGAATCGGCTCCGACACGGGCCTGCCACGCATCCGCCTCCACGACACGCGGCACGGCTGCGCGACCATCCTGTTCGCCGCCGGTGTCGCCCCGCGCGTGCCGGTGGAGATCCGGGCACTCGCAGATCGCCGTGACCATGAACGTCTACGCGCACGTCTCGGAGGGCACCCAACGAGAGGCCCTTGGGCACATGGATCGCCCGCTGAAGAGGCACCGCAAGAAGGGCTGACATCAGCCGTTGCCGTCAGTTGGTGCAGTCAAAACGCCCCGCAGCGTGATCGCTGCGGGGCGTTTTCCGGCTCTTCTGCTCCATCTGTGGGTCGGTGCGGAGCGCCTGACACAGCACACGCCGTCCCCTGTGCAGATCTTGAGGTGTTGAGGCCCGAGATCGGTTGCGCAGGGAGAACGGCGTGCGGTTCACCACGGTATTGAAGTCGCTGGTCGGATGCGAGCAGGCGGTGCCGGAGGACGCCTGGTTCGATGAGGAAGCGCAGGTCATGGTGGTGGCGGTGCGTCCGCGGTCCCGGGCGCGTCGCCGGTGCGGGATCTGTCGCAGTCGCTGTCCGCGGTTCGATGCCGGGGCAGGACGCCGGCGGTGGCGACACCTGGACGCGGCAGGGCTGCAACTGTTCCTGGAGGCCGATGCCCCACGTGTGTCGTGCGAGCGGCACGGGGTGGTGGTCGCGGCGGTGCCCTGGGCCCGGCACGACGCCGGGCACACGCGCGACTTCGACCAGCAGGTCGCCTGGCTGGCCACCGAGTGCTCCAAGTCGGCCACCGCGCAGTTGATGCGGGTCGCCTGGCGCACCGTCGGCGCGATCCTCACCCGCTACCAGCGTGACGCGGACGCCGGGATCGACCGCCTCGCCGGGCTGCGGCGGATCGGCGTCGACGAGATCTCCTACCGCAAGGGCCAGAAGTACATGGCCGTGGTCGTCGACCACGACACCCGGCACGTGGTGTGGATGGCCGACGGCCACGGCAAGGACGTCCTGCGCTCGTTCTTCGACGCCCTGGGCGCCGAGCGCGCCCACCGGCTCACGCACCTCAGCGCCGACGGCGCCGAGTGGATCGCCGACGTGGTCGCCGAGCGGGCCCCGAACGCCGTGCGCGCCATAGACCCCTTCCATGTAGTGGCCTGGGCCACCGAGGCCCTGGACGAGGAGCGCCGCGCGAGCTGGAACCGGGCCCGCCGCCAGGCCGCGGACCCGGACCTGGCCCGCAGGCTGAAGCACTCCCGCCACGCGCTGTGGAAGAACCCCGAGGACCTCACCGAGCGGCAGAGCGCGAAACTCGCCTGGATCGCCGCCAACGACCCGCGCCTGCACCGCGCCTATCTGCTCAAGGAAGGACTACGCACCATCTACCGGATCGCCCGCGCCGAAGGCGTCCACGCTGCCGTCGCCGCGCTGGACCGCTGGCTGTCCTGGGCCAGGCGCTGCCGCATCCCCGCCTTCGTCGACCTCGCCCGCAAGGTCCGACGCCACTACGACGCCATCCTGCACGCGATCGTCGAGGAGCTGAGCAACGGGCTGATCGAATCCACCAACACCAAGACGCGCCTGATCATCCGACGAGGGTTCGGCTTCCGCAGTGCCGAGGCCGTCATCGCGCTCGTCATGCTCTGCCTCGGCGGCAACCGCCCCGAACTGCCCCGCCGCCAAGTCGCCTGATCACACCCACAGGTCCAGCAGAAGAGCCCGAAAAGAAGGTCTTCCCTAGCTCAAAGGGTGTCCATGATGCACATCAAGAGAACTTCGAACCTTCGCACACTCCCCGCTACTGCGGCGATCATGACCATGGCGTCGATAGGTATGTTGGCCGCTGGGCCTGCGTCCGCCACGGAGATTCCGGCTGCTCCCAAGGCCTCCGCGAATGCTGAGGGCACGATTATACGCGACAGTGGCATTTACTTCAGGCCGTCCCTCGATAGCCAGAGGATGGGCATGGCCTACAAGGGCCAGAAGTTCACTTTCGCCTGTTGGACAAATCCTTCGAAGCAGTACGCATTCTTCAAGATGGCCACCTCCGACGGGTATTACATTCCCCGTGACGTCGTGAGTCTCGGCTCAGGCACACTTCCGGAGTGCTAGGTAGCGGCGTGGTGAACACGCACCGCAGCCGCAGATCTTCGTTGCTGTGATCGGACGGGAACGGCCCGATCGGCCGCGCAAGATCTGCGGCTGTAGTACTGGCCGGGCCGAGGTCGTCCGGATCGCCGATGCCGCGGAACTGCCCTGGGGGTCGGGAGGATCAGGGCTTGCCGCTGTCCGGCGGCTCCTTGAGGGACCTCGACAACGGCGAACAGGACAACGGCGGTTCGGCGCACAGGCCCCCCGGGGTGCGTGCGGGTGCAGTGTCAGTGTCGCAGTCCGAGGGGCGGTGGTCTCTCAGGCGTGATCGGTCGGCTGGTTGCCCACGTTTGGTAAATATCGCCCCGTAGCACCTCAAAGTGATGGGTTTTTCGCCTGCTTGAGCCTATATAGGACCTCACTGTCCATCGATTTCGGAACAAGTCGGTTGCATACCGGGAAATTCGGTCGACTGTACGATCCTTCGGCTGCATACTGACCTCGCCGCCGCACACCCCCGGTGTCGGTGCGCCCGACTACTTCAGCAAGAGGGAAGTTCCATGCTCTCCAAGCGCCTTGTCCACTCCGCCGTCGTCTGTGCGGTCCTGGCTGTCGGGGCCACTGCCTGCGGCGGCAGTAAGGACAAGTCCGCCACCCCTGCCACCCCCGCTTCGGCCCCCGCCTCTGCCGCGTCGTCGGCCGGCGCCGTGTCCGGGCTCGCGGTCGACACCCTCAGCGGAGAGCAGATCATGGACAAGGTGAAGGCCGCGATGTCGGGGCTCGCCGCGGTGAAGATCGACGGCACCGTGGTGACCGATGACGGCGAGATGACGGTGCACCTCGCGCTGGACAAGAAGAAGAACTGCGCCGGCAGTGTCGCGAACGGCGGTGTGGGGAAGGTCGAGATCCTGCACAACGAGGCCGGGACCTGGATCAAGCCGGATGACGCTTACTGGAAGAACATCGCGGTGAAGGAAGGCAGCCCGCAGGCCGGTCCGATGTTGGCCGAGCTCTTCAAGGGCCGCTACCTGACGGGTGCGCAGAACGACGAGAACCTCAAGGGGATGTCCGACCAGATCTGCGGCATGCTCGAGGGCCTGGCCCAGGACGACGGTATCCCGAGCAAGGCCACCAAGGGCGCCGCCGGTACCACCAACGGGATCAAGACTTTCAGCCTCACTGTGGTCGACGACCAGAGCGGGGCCTCCACGCTCCACATCGCCACCGAGGGCCAGCCGTACATCGTCCGCATGGAGTCCGCCTCCGCGAGCGAGCCCGGGCATCTCGACTTCAGCGACTTCAACAAGCCGATCACTGTGACGGCGCCCCCGGCGGAGAACGTCATCGACTACTCGGTGTTCCAGCAGAAGCTCAAGAGCGCCTGATCGCCGTCCCGGTCGGGCGCTCGGCGTGAGCCCCGGTGCCGCTCCCGGTCCGGGAGGGTGGCGGGGCTCACGTGCCGGTGGTTCCGGCCGGCTTGAACGTGCTCGGCAACCAGGCCGGCGGCCCGAAGGTGCGGGATCTCAGCTCGACTGGGGTGCCTCCGGCTGGGTCTCGCCCTGCTCCGGCTCCTTCGACCGGGCGAGCGAGACCGTGAATTCGCCGTCCGCCACGTCGGCGCGCAGGGTGTCGCCCTCCTGGACGCTGCCGTCCAGCAGCAGGTTGGAGATCCGGTTGTCGAGCTCGGACTGGATGGTCCGGCGCAGCGGCCGGGCGCCGAACTCGGGCCGGTAGCCCTTGTCGACCAGCCACTGCTTGGCCTGTGCGGTCACCTCCAGGCCGATGTGCTGGGCCTTGAGCAGGCGTTCGCTGCGGGCCAGCAGCAGGTCGACCACCTTCAGCAGCTCCTCCTTGGTCAGCGCGTGGAAGACGATGATCTCGTCGATCCGGTTGAGGAACTCGGGCTTGAACTGGAGGCGCAGGTCGCGCATGAGGTCCTCGCGGATCTCGTCCACGTCGCCCTTGTGCTCCAGGATCCGGTGCGAGCCGATGTTGCTGGTCATGATGACCACCGTGTTGCGGAAGTCGACCGTGCGGCCCTGGGCGTCGGTGAGCCGGCCGTCGTCCAGCACCTGGAGCAGGATGTTGAAGACGTCGGGGTGCGCCTTCTCCACCTCGTCGAACAGCAGCACGCTGTACGGCCTGCGGCGGACGGCCTCGGTGAGCTGCCCGGCCTCCTCGTAGCCGACGTAGCCGGGCGGGGAGCCGACCAGGCGGGAGACGGTGTGCTTCTCCTGGAACTCGCTCATGTCGAAGCGGACCATCCGGTCGGCGTCGCCGAACAGCAACTCGGCCAGGGCCTTGGCGAGTTCGGTCTTTCCGACGCCGGTCGGGCCGAGGAAGAGGAAGCTGCCGGTGGGGCGCTGCGGGTCGCCCATGCCGGCCCGGCTGCGGCGGACGGCCTGGGAGACCGCGCTGACCGCCTGGTCCTGGCCGATGACCCGCTGGTGCAGGTGCTCCTCCAGTTTCAGCAGCCGGTCCCGTTCGGTCTCGTTCAGCTGGGCGACCGGGATGCCGGTACGCGCGGAGAGCACCTGGGCGATGTCGTCCACGGTCACCTCGACCACGCCTTCGCGCCGCTCGGCGACCGCCGCCAACTCGTCGTCCACCTGCGCCAGTTCCTTCTTCAGGTTGGCGGCCCGCACATAGTCCTCGTCGGTGACCGCCTCGTCCAGTTCGCGGCGCAGTTTGGTGCGCCGGTCCTGTGCCTCGACCGCCTCGCCGCTGCCGGAGAGGCTGCGCAGCCGCACTCGGGCGCCGGCCTGGTCGAGCAGGTCGATGGCCTTGTCGGGCAGGAAGCGGTCGCTGATGTAGCGGTCGGAGAGGGCGGCGGCGGCGTCCAGCGCCTCGTCGGTGAACCGGACCTGGTGGTGCGCCTCGTACGCGTCCCGTAGGCCGTGCAGGATCTGGACGGTCTCCTCGACCGAGGGTTCGGGCACCAGGACCGGCTGGAAGCGGCGTTCCAGCGCGGCGTCCTTCTCGACGTGCTTGCGGTACTCGTCCAGTGTGGTCGCCCCGACCACGCTCAACTCGCCCCGGGCGAGGGCGGGTTTGAGGATGTTGCCGGCATCCATCGAGCCTTCGCCGCCGGCTCCGGCGCCGACCACGGTGTGCAGTTCGTCCAGGAAGAGGATGACGCTCTGCTCGGCGGCGACCACCTCGTCGATGACGTTCTTCAGCCGTTCCTCGAAGTCGCCGCGGTACTTGGAGCCGGCCACCAGGCCGGTCAGGTCGAGGGTGACGACCCGTCTGTCCTTGAGGCTGCTGGGGACGTCGCCGGAGACGATCCGCTGGGCCAGGCCCTCCACGATGGCGGTCTTGCCGACGCCGGGTTCGCCGATCAGCACGGGGTTGTTCTTGGTCCGCCGGGAGAGGATCTCGACGGTCTGCTCGATCTCCTGGGCCCGTCCCACCACCGGGTCGAGCCGGCCCGCACGTGCCTCCTCGGTGAGGTCGCGGCCGTACTCGTCCAGGGTCGGGGTGTCACCGGCGCCCGCACCGGGCACCCGCTCGCCGCCCGGGCCCCGGCCCTCCATCGCGGTACGCAGCGTGTCCTCGGACGGGGCGGCGTTGCGCAGCGCCTGGCCGGCACCCGAGCGGTCCTCTCCGAACAGGGCGCCGAGGATGTGTTCCGGTCCGATGTAGGAGGCACCGGCGCGCTGTGAGCGGGCGTGGGCGGCGAGCAGGGCGCGCTTGGCGGCGGGGGTGAGCGAGGGTTCGCCGCCGGGTTCACCGCCCGCGCCGGGGCCGGTGGGGAGTGCGCCCTGGAGGTCCTCGGCGAGCTGCGCGGGGTCGATCCCGGCGCGTTCGAGCAGGTGACGGGACTGCTCCACCTGAGTGGCGGCCCAGAGCAGATGGGCGGTGTCGAGATCGCTGCTGCCGTCGGCGGTGGCCCGGTCGGAGGCGGTAGCCAGCAGGGTCCTGGCGGAGTCGCTCAGCAGCCGGCCGATCGGCACGCGCTGGACGGCGGGTGGCGAGGAGAGCGGGCTCATGCCGAAGAACCGGCTGAGCAGATCGGAGAACGGGTCGTCGGAGCCGAACGGAGGCAGTGTCACGGAGGATCACCTCTCCCGGTGGGGAGTATGTGGGACGGCCAGGGCCAGCGCTGTCCACACAAACACACCGGTCGGGCCAGCGCCCGCCGAGCGTTCGGCCGCGCGGACGCCCGGCCGAGGGGCGCCTGAGGATGCGGGCGCCCCGGGCGTGGGGGCTCCGCGCGGCCGACCGCGCGCGAGGGGTTCACCACGGCGGCCGGTGCTTCCTCGCGCCCCCGGGGCAGCGTAGAAGGGGGCGGCCGGAGAGCGGCGCGGGCGGCTGACCGGGCCGGGCCCCGTGCGCCGCTAACCGGCCACGGTGTCCCGGGGCCGACGGCCTGCCAGGTACTCGGTCACGTTCTGGACGGCGGCCAGGGCGATCCGGACCACGGTCTCCCTGGTGACCCCGCCGACGTGCGGGGAGAGTACGACGCCGGGGGCGCGCAGCAGCCGCAGGCCGGCGGTCGGCGGCTCGGGCTCGAAGACGTCCAGTCCGGCTCCGGCGAGCGCACCGGCCGCGAGGGCGTCGGCCAGTGCCTCCTGGTCGATCAGCGCGCCGCGCGCGGTGTTGACCACGAAGGCGGTGGGCTTGAGCAGGGCGAGCCGTTCGGCGTCGAGCAGGTGGTGGGTCTCGTCGGTGAGCGGTGCGTGCAGGGAGACGTAGTCGCTGGTCCGCAGCAGTTCCTCCAGGTCCACCCGCTTGGCGCCGAGCCGGAGTTCGACCTCGGCCGGGGCGGGGCGGGGGCCGGCGTACTGGACGGCCATGTCGAACGCGGCGGCGCGCCGGGCGACTTCGCGGCCGATCGCGCCGAGGCCGATGATGCCCAGGGTCTTACCGGACAGCTCGGTGATGGACGGCTGGAGGCGGGGCAGCGCCCAGTCGGCCCGGGTGAGCGCGGTGTGGGCGGGGATCAACTGCTTGGCCAGGGCCAGCATCAGGGCGAAGGTCTGCTCGGCGACGTTCTTCCGTTCGGCGTCGCTGGAACCGATGGTGCAGACCGTCACCCGCCGCTGCCGGGCCGCGGCCAGGTCGATGTAGTCGTAGCCGTGGCTGGCGCACTGGACCAGTTCCAGCCCGGGCGCGGCGGCGAGGTGCTCGGCGGTGACGGGGGACAGCGCGGTGACGATCACCCGGGCCTGCCGTAGCGCCTGCGGGTCCTCCTCCACCGCCTCCACCGCGGTGACCCGGGCGTGGTCGGCGAGCAGGGCGGCGAGCGCGGTGGCGGCCGCGCGGCCGCCGACGTGCGGCGGGACGACGGCGAGCACGTTCGGGACGGTCATGTGGGGATCTCTCTTCTCGGGGGCGGGGTACGAGCGGCGGGCCTGGGACAGGAGCCGTGTCGGGGATCCGGGCGGGCGTCCGCGGAGCCCCGTGCCCTCGGGGCCGCCGCTCCCGTACGCCTGCCGGATCAGTTCTCGCGTGTCAGCGCGTCGGGGGTGAGCCCGGCGGCGGAGGTGTGCCCGGAGAGGGCGAGGGTGAGGTCGAACTCGTTGAGCAGCGCGCGGATCACGTGCTCCACCCCGGCCTGCCCGTCGAGCCCGAGGCCGTACGCGTACGGGCGGCCGAGCAGGACGGTACGGGCCCCCAGGGCGAGCGCCTTGAAGACGTCGTCGCCGCCGCGGATCCCGCTGTCGAACAGGACGTCCAGCCGGTCGCCGACCGCCGCGGCCACGCCGGGGAGCGCGTCGAGGGCCCCGATCGCCCCGTTGACCTGCCGCCCGCCGTGGTTGGAGACCACCACTCCGTCCATGCCCGCGTCGGCGGCTTCCCGGGCGTCGTCCGGGTGCAGGATGCCCTTGAGCACGATCGGCCCGTCCCAGTGCTCGCGCAGGAAGGCCAGGTCGGCCCAGGTCTTCCCGGGGTCGGAGAACATCGCGGTGAAGTGCATGATCGCGGCGTTCAGGTCCTCGTGCACGGGCCTGGCCAGCCGGGCCTGGAACGCCGGGTCGGTGAAGTAGTTGGCGGTGCCGACGCCCCGCAGGAACGGCAGGTAGGCCTGGTCGAGGTCGTACGGCCGCCAGGAGAGCATCGGGGTGTCCAGGGTGACCAGCAGTGCGCTGAAACCGGATGCCTTCGCCCGCTGCAGAAAGCTCCGGGTGACCTCGCGGTCCTTGCCCCAGTACAGCTGGAACCAGCGCTCGGCGTTCCCCATCGCCGCCGCCACCTGCTCCATCGGCGTACTGGAGACGGAGGACAGGGTGTAGGGGACGCCCTGCGCGGCCGCCGCCCGGGCCGCCGCCAGTTCGGCCTGCGGGTGCACGATCGACAGCACGCCGATCGGCCCCAGCGCGAGCGGGGCGGGCAGGCTCCGCCCGAGGACCTCGACCGAGAGGTCGCGCTTGCCGACGTCGCGCAGCATCCGGGGCACGATCCGCCAGCGGTCCAGTGCGGCCCGATTGGCCCGCGTGGTACGGCCGTTGCCCGCGTTGCCCGCGACGTACCCGACCGGCCCCGGCGCCAGCCTGGCGGCGGCCACCTCCTCCAGCCGGGTGAGGTCGGTCGGCATCCGCGGCACGATCCCGGCGACGCCGTTCAGGTAGATCTCGAACTGGTACGCCGACCAGTCACGCGCAGCCCCGGTGCCCTCATCGCTCTGCGAAGCCATCTTCGACCCCTTCTCCCGCTCCGTCGCCGACCGGTCAGAGTCCATCACCTCGGTGGTGCCGAACTCCAGACCCGGCGGGGGATTTATCAGGGTTGGGGTTCCAGCGCGGTGACATGAACCAACGCGCTGGAGTGGTCGATCGGCGGTCGGCCGTCCCGGCGGACAGGCCCGCCGCGACCCGGGCCGCCGCACGCTCACCGGGCGGTGTTCAGGAGACCGATGTCTGCCAACTGCTCTTCCACGCACAGGTCCTGACGAACCAGCTGAGGCAGTGCGGCGACTGCGGCGCGGGCGCCGCATGCCGGCGCGGGCCCTTCCGGTCGAGGACGCGGGAGAATTCGTGCGGGCGCTGCGGGGTGCCGCTGCAGTTGTCGGCGTGTACGCCGTCGACGGAGCAGGCCTGGTCGCGGCCGAGCGACCAGTAGGCGAGCATCTGGATGCCCTTGTCGCGGGCGAAGTCCGCCAGGGTGGTGGCGTCCCCCAGCGAGAAGACCTCGTTGGTGTGGTCGTTGACCCCGATCATCGGGGTGTTGCCCTGCATGGCCCAGAGCTCCTTGGCGGTCTTCCGCGGCCAGATCCCGGCCATCTGCCGGTGGAGCCCTTCGGCGGCCGTGGTGGCGACCCGGCCCATGTCGAAGTCGGGGCCGTAGTCCATGGTCATGATGTTGACCACGCTGACCTGGACGCCCCGGTCCCTGGCGTTCTCCAGCAGTGCGATCGCGTTGGGGGACAGACCGTAGGGGTTGACCGGGAGGGTGTAGTGCACGGCCAGCCCGCGTCCGGCGGCCGCGTACTCCCGCTGGAGTTCGGCCAGTGCCCGGTTGCGGCGCTCGTTGGCCTCCGTGTTGTCCAGGGAGTCGCCCTCGATGTCGAAGTCGATCCTGGTCAGGTTGAGGGTGTCGACCACCTTGCGGTACTGCGCCTTCAGGGCGTCCACCGAGTCGCAGGCCAGGGCGAGTTCGGTGCCCGCGCCACCCCCGAACGAGGTGATCACATCGCCGCCGGCCGCCCGCAGGCCGTTCAGGGCGGACCGCCAGCCCTGGTGGTCGACCGGGATGGTGCCGTCGAAGGCTCCGCTGCAGCCGCCGTCGCTGATCACGAAGGCGAGCGTGAAGTACCGGAGTCCGGTGGTGCGGTGGAGCTCGGTCAGCTCCTGGGGGGAGCGCCAGGTCTCCAGGTAGGGAGCGGTGTAGCGGGGTGGGAAGCCGGGCCCGGGAGCGGCGGCCGCGGCGTGTGCGGGCGGGGCGGCGGCGAGCAGGGTTCCGGCCGTCAGGGCGATCGGCGCAAGGTTCGAGGCCAGGCGGAGGGGGCTGAGCATCGGCGTCCTCGGGGTCGGACCGGACGGGATTCCGGTCGCCGCCAGGTCGACCGCTCTGGGTCTACCGTGACGCAGCGGCCCGATTCTGCTGTCCCGTCGAATGACTGATCATGTGCTCATAACTATGAGATCCGTACCGGAACAGATTATTGACGCCTCGTCATACCGGGCTTCTGAATCGCGGCGAGGGGTGACCGCTTCGCCCGTTCGGTCCACCGTGGCCGGGCGGTCAGGATCCGAGCTGCCAGATGGTGCCGTGGCCGGCCAGCACGGTGGCCGCGAGTACGGCCAGATCGGCGAGGCCGAGGACCAGTCCGAGCAGGGCGCGGCCCCGGCGGCGGGTCTGCCGGACCAGGGCGAGGGTGCCGAGGGTCACGGCGAGCGGACCGAGCACCAGGTTGAAGATCAGCAGTCCGAGCAGTCCGAGGACGAAGGAGGCGACGGCCATCTGGTCGGCGTTCTCGGCCCGTTCGGTGCCGGGTGCGGCCGGGGGCTGGGTGCTGAGCTGCTTCATGGCGGGGACTCCTGCGGGAGGGGCGGATCCGGTGCGCGCGGGCCGCCTGTCCGGGCGTTCGTCAGTGCCGGTGCGCGCGGACGAGCCGGGCGCGGGCGAGGCGCTCACGGGCGGCGAAGGCGAGCAGCCAGGCGGCGATCGCGGCGGAGGCGGTCAGGAAGACCGGAAGCGAGGTGTGGATGGCGGCCCCGGCCAGGAGGCCCATGGCGACGATGACGGCGAGGAGCATGGCCAGCCCTTCACGGATGGTCGGCATATCCGGAGTCAGCTAACAACTGTTCGCTGACTTCTCCACTCTACGCTGGTACAAGTCGGCAAACAGTTGTTTACTGAATGATGTGAGTCACACCGTTGGGGTCAGACAGGCCCAGAAGCAGCAGAGTCGCCGCGCCCTCCTCGACGCCGGACTGCACCTGTTGGAGCATCAGAACCTCAGCGGCCTCGGTGTCCGCGAGGTCACCCGCCAGGCGGGCATGTCGCCGGCCGGGTTCTACCGGCACTTCCGGGACCTGGCCGAGCTGGGCGTGGTCCTGGTGGAGGAGTCGCTGGCCAGCCTGCACGGGCTGGTCCGGGAGGCGCTCGCCGAGCAGGGCGAGGCCGGCGAGCTGATCGACCGTACGGTCGAACTGATCGCCGGACATGTCGAGGAGCGCCGGGCGTACGTCCGCTTCCTGGCCCGTGAGCGGCACGGCGGGGTGCAGCCCGTGCGGACGGCGATCGCCGCGGAGCTGGCCCGGTTCGCCGACGAGGTGGCCGAGGCGCTCGGCGCGCAGCCGGAGTCCGAGGGGTGGAGCGCGGCGGACGTGCGGATGCTCGCGGGGCTGTACGTCGACCACATGGTGTCGACCGCCGTCGCCTTCCTCGATGCCGAGGGCCCGGCGGACCGTAGGCGGATCGCGGACACGGCGAGGACCCAGTTGCGGCTGATCAGCGTGGGTCGCCGTCACTGGCGCGACGCCTGACGGGGGTTCGGGCGGTCGGTGGCGGGCCGGTGCGCCAGCGGGATTGGCTGACATCCGGACAGTAGTCAGCTGTTTGCATCGTATTGACATTCCAACATGCCCACGCCAACTTTGGAGGACCCCCACACCGAGAGGCACTCTGATGAAGAAGCCGCTCAGCGGAGCGTTCTCCGCATTCCTGCTGGCCGGGGCGGTCGCCCTGGCCGGCGCCTTACCCGCCTCGGCCGCGAGCGCGGCACCGTCAAAGGGCGCCACGGCCCCGGCCAAGACCCCCGCCGTCACCGTGGACTTCGCCGGGACCGTGGCGCTCAGCGACTGCTCCGGCTCGCTGGTGCGGATGCCGAACTCCGCGGCCGGTGACCCGGCGCTGGTGCTGACCAACGGCCACTGTCTGGAGACCGGGATGCCGAACCCCGGCGAGGTGATCACCGACCAGCCGTCCAGCCGCACCTTCACCCTGCTGAACTCCTCCGGCGGGCGGCTGGGCACCCTGCGGGCCACCAAGGTCGTCTACAGCACCATGACCGACACCGACGTGACCTTCTACCAGCTGAACACCAGCTATGCCGCGATCAAGTCCCGTTACGGCATAAGCCCGTTGACGATGTCGACCACCCATCCGGTGGCCGGTGCCGCGATCGACGTGGTCTCCGGCTTCTGGAAGAAGATCTACTCCTGCAACGTCGACGGCTTCGTCTACCGTCTCAAGGAGGGTGACTGGACCTGGAAGGACTCCCTCAGGTACACCCCCGCCTGCAACACCATCGGCGGCACCTCGGGCTCGCCGGTGGTGGACACCGCCACCGGTCAGCTGGTCGCGATCAACAACACCGGTAACGAGAACGGCGAGTCCTGCACCGTCGACAACCCGTGCGAGGTCGACGAGAACGGCAATGTGACCGTCCGCCAGGGCATCAACTACGCCGAGGAGACCTACTTCATCCCCTCCTGCTTCGCCGCAGGGAACCGGCTGGACCTCACGCTGCCGGACTGCGTCCTGCCGCAGCCGTAGCCGCCGCAGCATCCGCCGTACGCCGAACGGGCCGCCCTCGGGCGGCCCGTTCCGCTGTTCGCGCCCGGCCTCTGGTCGAAGTTCTGAATCGGTGCTTCAATTCTTGCTGTGGCATACCGACGCACTCCCGCCGTACAGGCCCGGCTGGATGCCCAGCGCGAGGCGGTGCTCCAGGCCGCCGTCGCGCTGCTCGCCGAGCACGGCTACGGCGGTTGCTCGGTGGCGGCGGTCGCGCGCCGGGCCAAGATCGCCACCGGCAGCGTGTACCAGCACTTCTCCGGGAAGGCCGAGCTGTCCGTCGCACTGTTCCGCACCGTGGTCGGCCGCGAGGTGGCGGCCGTCGGCGAGGCCGCCGCGGCGGCGGCCGCCCGGGGCGAGGGCCCGCACGGGCGGGTGGCGGCCGTGGTCGAGACCTTCGCCGCGCGCGCCCTCAGAGCGCCCAGGCTCGCCTACGCGCTGCTCGCCGAGCCCGCCGAGCCGTTGGTCGACGCCGAACGCCTGGTCTTCCGGCGGGCGTTCCGTGACCTGTTCGCCGAGCAGATCCGGTCCGCCGTCGCCACCGGCCAACTGCCCGCCCAGAACGCCGAAATGACCGCCGCCGCACTGGTCGGCGCGGTCGGCGAGGCGCTGGTCGGCCCGCTCGCCGCCGGATCGGACCCCGATGACGTGATCCCCGCCCTGGTCTCCTTCGCCCTGCGCGCCCTGGGCGGAGACCGGGAGGACCCAGCCACCCGCAGCCACTGAGGAGGACGTGATGCCGTCGACCCACGAGGTCACCAACCAGGTGCCCGACCAGTACGGCCACGACGTTGCCGCCGACCCCACCCTGCTCGCCGCGCTCCACCGCGCCGGTGCCGGCTGGGCCGAGCCCGAACTGCACCGCCTCGGCGAACTGGCCGGGACCGAACAGGCCGCCGAGTGGGGCCGGCTGGCGAACGAGTACGAACCGGTGCTGCGCACCCACGACCGCTACGGCCACCGGATCGACGAGGTCGAGTTCCACCCGGCCTGGCACGAGCTGATGAAGGTCGCCGTCTCGCACGGCCTGCACGCCGCACCCTGGCGTGACGACCGCCCCGGCGCGCACACCGCCCGGGCCGCCAAGTTCTACGTCTGGGGCCAGGTGGAGGCCGGCCACACCTGCCCGGTCTCGATGACGTACGCCTCGGTCCCCGCGCTGCGGAAGGCTCCCGAACTGGCCGCCCGGCTGGAGCCGTTGCTGGCCGCGAGCGAGTACGACTTCGGGCTGCGGGAGCCGGGCGGCAAGCGCGGACTGATCGCGGGCATGTCGATGACCGAGAAGCAGGGCGGCTCCGACGTCCGCACCAACACCACGACCGCCGTGCCGCGGACGGACGGCACCTACCGGCTGACCGGGCACAAGTGGTTCACCTCGGCGCCGATGTCCGACCTCTTCCTCACCCTCGCGCAGGCGCCGGGCGGGCTCAGCTGCTTCATGCTGCCGAGGATCCTGCCCGACGGGAGCCGGAACCGGATCCTGCTGCAGCGGCTCAAGGACAAGCTGGGCAACCGGTCCAACGCCTCCTCCGAGGTCGAGTACGACGGTGCGGTCGGCTGGCTGGTCGGCGAGGAGGGGCGCGGTGTCCCCACCATCATCGAGATGGTCAACATGACCAGGCTCGACTGCACCCTCGGCGCCGCCTCCGGAATGCGGCTCGGCGCCGTGCGGGCGCTCCACCACGCCACCCACCGGCGGGCGTTCGGCAAGGCGCTGGTCGACCAGCCGCTGATGCGCAACGTCCTGGCCGACCTGGTGGTGGAGTCCGAGGCCGCGACCATCGCCGCCCTGCGCCTGGCCGCCGCCACCGACCTCTCCCTCGCGGGTGACGAACAGGAGTCACTGGTACGGAGGCTGGGGCTGGCCGTGACCAAGTACTGGGTCTGCAAGCGCGGCCCCGGGCACGCGGCGGAGGCGCTGGAGTGCTTCGGCGGCAACGGGTACGTCGAGGAGTCCGGCATGCCCAGGCTCTACCGGGAGGCCCCGCTGGTCTCCATCTGGGAGGGCTCGGGCAATGTCGCCGCGCTCGACGTACTGCGGGCGATGGCCCGGAGGCCCGCCACCGTGGAGGCCTTCCTCGGCGAGGTCGGGTCGGCGGCCGGCGCGGACCGGCGGCTGGACGCGGCCGTCGGTGAACTGCGCAAGCAGCTGGGCGACCTGGGCGAGATCGAGTACCGCACCCGGCGCGTGGTCGAGCTGATGGCGCTGGTCTTCCAGGGCTCGCTGCTGGTCCGCCACGGTGATCCGGCCGTGGCCGAGGCGTTCTGCGCCTCACGGCTCGGCGGGGACCACGGCGGTGCGTACGGCACGCTGCCGACCGGAGTGGACACGGAGGCGATCCTCGCCCGGGCGCGGCATGAGTGACGCCTTCGGCGCGGGTGACGCCCGCGGCGTGCGCGAGGCGGAGGAAGTCCGGCGGTTCTGGCGGGAGTTGGGGCTGCCGGGCCTGATCGACGTGCACACCCGCCCTCCTAGCCCGCCATCGGGCAGGAGGGGCCCTCCATGCCCGAGCGGGTCCTCGCCAAGGTCTGGGCGTACTTCGACCAGGTCGGGCCGCTCACCGGGCGGCCCTGGCCGATCGCCTACCGCGAGGAGGAGCGGCAACGGATCGACCGGCTGCGGGAGTTCGGGGTGGTGGCGTTCACCGCCATAGCTGGGGGAGGAGTGGCTGCGGGCGGTCTGCCACGGAAACGCGGCGGCGCTGTTCGGCCTCCGGGAACAGGGCTGAGGCTATCGGGGGAGCGGGGCCGTGCGAGGAGCCCGCACGGTCGAAGCCGGGCGGCCTCGTACTCCGCGGGGGCCGAGCGTTCGGCCGTGCCGCGGTACGTACCGCTCAGCGCGCGTCCTGCGGCCGCCCGGTGCCGTACACCGGCCGGTCCCGGCCCGGGTCCTGCCCGACTCCGTCACACCTGGGGCAGGCGTACATGAGCTCCTCCGGGAGACCGCCTTCACGGGGCGGCGTCATCGGTTCGCTGACGAAACCCGTTCCCTTGCAGGTCGTGCAGTACATGACTCACTCACCCCAGGTCGATTCGGCCGGTCCCTCCGCCCCGTGCCGCACCGGTGAGGGAGACCGTTCCGTGGGACGAAGCCTTGGCCGCCGCACGGTGTGCAGGGGATCGCTCCCATGATGCCCCACCCCTCCGCGCCGGTACGGCGGTTGATCCTCTCCCCGCGTCGGCGGGAGCTTCAGCCGATCGGGGAGAGGACCTCGACGGCGGCCGGGTGGAGGCTGGGGGCGGCGGCGAGGAAGCCGGCCGCGGCGGGGGTCCAGGGGGTGCCCTCGGTGGTGGTGACCCGCGCTCCGGCCTCGCGGGCGATCAGCGCGCCGGGCAGCAGGTTGACCGGGTCCAGGCCGTACTGCCAGAACAGGCCGAGGTGCCCGGAGGCGACCTGGGCGGTCTGGAGGGAGGTCGGGCCGAGGTTGCGGACGGCCAGGACACGGGGCAGCAGGGCCGACAGCGATTCGCCCGCCCGGCGCAGCGCGAGGGGGTCCTCGGCGACGGCCGGCGGCTGGCTGGTGGTGGCGACCGCCGCCGACAGCTCGTGTGCCCGCGGGCTGATCGCCTGCCCGTTCAGTCGGGCGCCGCCGCCGAGGGTCGCGGTGTAGGTGAACCCCTGGGCGGGCGAGTGTACCACGGCGAGCACCGCCTCGCCGTCCCGGACGAGGGTCGCGGTGACCGCCCAGTGGGGCAGCCCGGACAGGTACTGGATGGCGCCGTCGGTGGCGTCGCAGCTCCACCACTCGCCCTCGGCCGGGAGAGAGGTGGCCAGTTCGTCGGTCAGCCAACCGGCCTGCGGCCGCAGGGCGGTGAGCCGCTCTCGCAGCAAGTCCGAGGCGGGGCCGTCCAGTTCGGCGAAGACGGCCATCGCCTCGGCGATGTTCCCGGCGGCCGCGGGCACCGGGCGGTGGCGCTCGGCCAGGTACGCGCCCACGGCCTCGACGGCCTCGGTGACGGCGGGCAGCAGGGCGGTGATCTGGTTCATCGGGCTCTCCTCGGGTCCGGCGCTGTCGTGCGGCCGGGACAAGAAGTACCGTGTGGACAGCGAACCAGGGCGCCGGGAACCGCGATTACGGTTGAGATCGGACACGAGGGCGGCAGGTATGGCGGATCAGGTACTGGACGACCTCGACCAGTCACTGGTCTGCGCGCTCCAGGTGGACGGCCGTGCCGAGCCCGGCCGGATCGCCGAGGTGCTCGGGGTCTCGGCCCGTACGGTCACGCGCAGGCTGGCGCGCCTGCAGCAGACCGGGGCGCTGCGGGTGGTCCGGCTGCCGACGGCGGAGGAGGCGGCGCCCGGTGCGCTGCTGCTGCGGGTCCGGGTGCTGCGCGGCAGGGTCGAGGCGATCGCACAGGCGCTCGCGGCGCGCCCGGACGTGCCGTTCGTCGACATCATGCTGGGCGGACACGAGGTCGGTGCGGTGGTACTGGCGGACCCGGGCTCGCGCGACCACCTGGTGCACGCCCAGCTCCCGGCCACGGGTGCGGTGGTGGAGACGAGCGCGCACGCCGTACTGCACGTGTTCGCGGATGCCGGACGCTGGCGGGGCGGGAGGCTGACGGCGGAGCAGGTCGCGGCGCTGGAGCCGGAGCCGCCGTCCGCCCGACCGCCCGCGCTGGACGGGCTGGACCGTGGCCTGCTCGCGGAACTCGGAGAGGACGCACGGCGGTCGCACGCCGCGCTGGCCGCCGCGCTGGGCGCGCCCGAGTCCACGGTCCGCCGCCGGCTCGCGCGGCTGGCCGCCGGCGGTCTGCTGCGGACGCACGCCACCGTGGACCCGAGACTGCTCGGGATGAGGGTCGACGCCAACCTCTGGCTGGACGTCCCGCCCGGCCGGCTGGCCGAGGTCGGGGAGCGGCTGGCCGGACACCCGCAGGTGCACGGGGTGTTCGCCACCAGCGGGGCGGCCTCTCTGATGGCCACCGTGTTCTGCCCGGACCATGCCGGGCTCTACCGCTTCACCACCGAGACGCTCGGCCCGCTCGGGGTGTCCCGGGCGGAGACCGTGATCGTGGCGCGGGCGGTGAAGCGCGCGGGAGTGCCGCTGCCGGGTGGGCCGGTGCCCGGCGGGCGGCCGCCGGGGAGGCGGGCCGCCACCGGCTGAGCGGGCACCGGCCGGGTGGGCGGGGTGGCGGGGGTCAGGCGCCGGTGGTCGAGCCCGGGCGGATCACCATCATGACCGTGACCACGGCCCAGAGCAGGTTGAACACCCCGGCGGTCATCGGCAGCAGGCGCAGAGCGCCGGCGGCCCGGGTGTGCTCCTCGCTCCCGGGGGCGGCGTCGAGCGCGTCGACGGTGTTCTGCTGGGCGGGCAGCACGAAGAGCAGCAGCGAGGCGGCCGCCAGCACGGTGAGCGCGATGGCGACGATCAGCCAGGTCTGGCCGAGGACGCCCATCACCTGCGCGGTGCCCACACCCATCACCGGCACGGCTATCCCGAGCAGCGCGTAGACCTGGGTGATCCGGTGCAGCAGCTTCACCGAGGCGGCGGCCGAGACCTGGTCGGGGCCGTCCGCCAGGGCGGCCTTGGCGCGGCGCGGGAACATGCTCACGGCGACGGCCACCGGGCCGATGAACAGGACCGAGGCCAGGACGTGCAGGCTCAACAGGAGCTTGGCCATGGGAGGAGACACCCTTCGCGGACGGCGGCCGGTCCCGGTCGGATGGCGGGCAACCGGCGGGGTCCGGTCGACGGAGCCCCCGGCACGCTAACACCAGCCGGTCACCCGTCCGGCGGGCGGGGTGTCCGAGCGGTCCGGGGCAGCGGGTGCGGCCGGTGCCCGGTAGTGGTATCGGGAGGTGCCCGGAGGCGGCCTGGCACGGGCCCGGGAGGCCGATCGGGCACTCCGGTGGGAACTGATGATTCCCCGATATGCACCTAGACCGATAATCCGTACGGCTGAGCTTCCGATCCGCGCTGTGCGTGGTGTCGCGGCGGGTGCTGGGGACGGTCCTTGGATGGCGCCTGTCCGCTGCCCTTCGAGGGCAGGTCACCGCCTTTCGGAGGGCAACCAGTGCGTCCCGATGCTCGACCGCGTTCCCCCCAGCACGTCCGTACCGCCGCGCCACCCGGGCCGTCCGTACGGTCCCGGACCGTACGCAGCCGTGCGAACCGGCGCCTGGCGCTCATCGCCGGGCTGGCCCTGGTGCCGATGACCTCCTTCGTGGTCGTCGGCCACGCCGCGCAGCTGACCCCGCCGCTCGGTCCGTGCAGCGGCGGCCAGTGCCCTGCCGTCTACCCGCCGCCGAACAACGGCAACTTCGCCGGCTTCGACGCCACCGTCAACGTCTTCGCCGGTGGCGACTACACCGTCCAGGGCCGGGCCGCCGAGGCCGAGGGCAAGATCGTCGCGCTGGGCGACCTGACCGTCGCGAAGACCGGCGGCGGGGCCTTCAACATGGCCGTGGTCGGTGTCGGTTCCCGGGTCCCCCCGCCGATCGGCACGGACTACGTCACCGTCGGCGGCAACGTGCGGGTGGATCCCGGCAACAACCTCATCATCGGCGGCTCCGACGCCACCACCACCGCCTGGGGCAACCTCCGCTACGGCGGCGGACTCAGCGGCAGGGTGAGCATCACGCCACCCGGGCAGGCGATCCAGGACGAGACCGCGGGCGACGAGTTCCGCCCGCTGCGCACCACGATCACCGACACCTCCGAGTGCACGGGCACGGCCGCGGCCACCGGCACCGTCACCGTCACCAGGACCGAGGCGACGTTCGTCGGCGACGGCACCAGCGCCCGGCAGGTCTTCAACGTCCCCGGAAACCTCGGCGCGGTCGGCCAGCAGATCGGGCTGGTGTTCCGGGGCATCCCGGCCGGGGCGACCGTCGTGGTCAACATGCTCGCCACCAACCCGGTGATCAGCACCTACACCGGCACCGGCCTGCCGGGCGACCAGCTGACCGAGCTGCGGCCGAACCTGCTGTGGAACTTCCCGAACGCCACCGCGGCCCTGATCACCGGCTCGGCCCAGTTCCAGGGCACCGTGATGGCCGGCAACCCGGCCGGCACCACGACCATCTCCATCCCGGGGATCAACGGCCGCGTCTACCTGGCCGGGAACCTGATCCAGGAGGGCTCGGGCGGCTACGAGATCCACAACTACCCGTTCGACGGGGACCTTCCGGAGTGCGGCGCGACGGGGCCGACGGGGCCGACGGGAGCGACGGGGCCGACGGGGCCGACGGGGCCGACCGGGTCTACGGGTGCGACGGGTCCGACCGGTCCCACGGGGGCTACGGGGCCGACCGGTCCCACGGGGGCTACGGGTCCGACCGGGCCCACGGGGGCTACGGGTCCGACCGGGCCGACTGGTTCGACCGGTGCTAAGGGTCCGACCGGTCCGACCGGTCCGACCGGGCCGACTGGTCCGACAGGCGCTAAGGGCCCGACCGGTCCGACGGGCGCCACGGGGCCCACCGGTGCTAAGGGTCCGACGGGTTCGACCGGGGCGACTGGTGCTACGGGGCCGACCGGTCCTACGGGGGCTGCCGGTGCTACGGGTACTACCGGCGCGACCGGTTCGACGGGTGCTACGGGCGCGACGGGTTCGACCGGTTCGACGGGTTCGACCGGGCCCACTGGGGCTACGGGTGCTACGGGTGCTACGGGTTCGACCGGGGCTACCGGTGCCACGGGTTCGACCGGTCCTACGGGGGCCGCCGGTGCGACCGGTGCGACCGGCGCGACCGGTGCTACGGGTGCGACCGGACCGACCGGTCCCACTGGGGCGACAGGCGCTACAGGTGCCACCGGCGCCACGGGCCCCGTCGGTCCCACGGGCCCCGTCGGTCCCACGGGCCCTGCCGGTCCCACCGGCCCCGCTGGACCGAGCGGTGGCAAGCACCATCACCACCACGGCGACCACGGAGGCCATGACGGCGAGCACCATGAAGGCGGTCATCCCGGCCTGCCCCAGACCGGTGCCGGACTCGCGGTTCCGGCCGGGCTGGCCGCCGGCGGGCTGCTCACCACCGGTTTCGTGGTCTACGGGTGGTCCCGCCGGAAAGGGCACCGGGGCTGACGGTTCGTCACGAACTCCGCATACCGGTGGATCTCCCTCAGCCACCCGATAACCCGATGAATCGGTCACCCGCCCGGAGGGATCCGGTGGGAATCGATGCGCGGCGCACCGGGCTGTGCGACGATCGCGTCAGGCTTCGTCGGACGACCTGAAGTGATCGCTGAGGGGGAAGTCTTGCCTGAGTATGCGGAGTTCGTGACCGTCGACGGCGCCGTGGTGCGCGTCGAGGGTGCCGAGACGGAAGGCCTGGGCGCCGAGGAGCCGTACGGTATGCAGCCGGTCGGCCGTGGTTCGTCGGTCGTCTCGGCCGGGGTGGAGCGCGCGTCGGCGACCTTCGAGCAGGCGCTGGCGGGCGTCAGGGTCGCCGCCGAGTCGGCGCTCGCGGCCTTCCGTGACGGGAGCCTGAAACCGGACGCGGTGGAGATCGCGTTCGGCGTCAAACTCTCGGCCGAGGCGGGGGCGTTGATCGCCAAGACCGCCACCGACGCCCATCTGACGGTCAAACTCGTCTGGGCGCCCGAGAGAATCCCCGCCGGTCACGACGAATTCTGCTGACCGGACGGCGGACCCGGGACGAGCCCATGTTCGACGAGACGGCCCACTGCCCGCCGGACCAGGCGGTGCCCAACCCCTCGGGTCCGGCAGGCCACGGCGATCCGTCGCGCGGCGACCCGGCATCAGGTGCCCCGGCGCGCGGCGAGCCCGCGCGCCAGGAGCCCGCATGCGGCGTGCCGCTCCAGCGCGATCAACACGACCGCCGC
Source organism: Kitasatospora sp. HPM-01-4 (assembly GCF_051374625.1). Classification (NCBI taxonomy): domain Bacteria; kingdom Bacillati; phylum Actinomycetota; class Actinomycetes; order Kitasatosporales; family Streptomycetaceae; genus Kitasatospora; species Kitasatospora sp. HPM-01-4. Next base: position 6,125,529 of record NZ_JBPQGP010000005.1, read on the forward strand.
GATCAGCACGACCGCCGCGATCGGTACGACCGGCCCGACCAGCCCGGTCAGTACGACCAGCCCGGCCGGTCCGGCCGGCACGGTCAGGCTGGCCCGGAGCCCGACTCGTCCCGGCGGGACGTCAGTTGGCTCACCCGGATCACCACCGAGGGCCCGCTCGCCACCATCGGCGCGGGAGTGCTGATCTCCGACCGCAGGGTGCTCACCTGCGCCCATGTGGTGCACGGCTGCACCCGGGCCGGCGTCCACCTGGCCGGCCGCCCCGACCACCCGCCGATCGGGGCCACCGTCGCCGTGCGCGGCCCGTGGGTGGAACGGTCCGGCGGCACCGGGGATGTGGCGGTGCTGGAGCTGGACTCCGCGCTGCCGCCGTACACGGCCACCCCCGCGAGGTTCGCGCCACTGCACGGCTGGGACGGGCTGCACGCACCGCAGTTGGCCGCGTACGGGTTCCCCGAGGGGTACGACGGCGGGCTGAGCAGCGAGATCCGGCTGACCAGGGGGGCGCTGCGGATCGGCGGCGAGCTGGTCCAGCTGGAGCACGAGGGCACGGGGATGCCGCTCGCGCCCGGGTTCAGCGGGGGGCCGGTGGTGATCGCCGCCACCGGAGAGGTGGTCGGCATCGTGACGGCGGCGCAGGACACCCTCTGGCGCGGCACCGACGAGCGGGCCCGGCGGCGCGGCGGTGTCCCGGCGGTCCGGCTCGGCCAGATGCTGCCCGGTGAGGCGATCGCCCGGTACGCGCCGGAGCTCGCCGACCGGCTGCCGGGAGCGGCCCTACCGCCCGGCGCGGTAAGGGAGTTGAGGCTGCTGCTGGCCGGAGCGCAGGTGGCGGCCGATCCGCTGGAGCTCTACCGGGCCGCGGCCGGCCGGCTCGGCTGCCCGGATCCGCCGACCCGGCCGCGCGACCTCTGGGAGGCGGGCTGGTACCTGCTCTCCGAGGTCGCGCAGCCGGTGGGCCGTCCGCACCCGGTGCTGGAATTCGCGGACCTGGCCGCGGAGTCGGCCGAGGACGAGCGGCTGCGCGCCGGGCTCTCCCGCTGGCGCGCCGACAACAGCGTCGGCAGCAGCGTCGGCGGCAGCGTCGGCGGCAGCGCCGACGACAGCACCGACGACAGCGCAGGCAACACCCCGTACTCCCTGACCTCCCGCCCCGCCGCCCAGACGCACGCGGAGCCCGTCCGCGCCGCCCCGCGCCGGGAGCGGTGGCGCCCGATCCTGGTGGACATCCAGCCCAGCGGTGCCGGTACCAGGATGTTCCACGTGTCGATCTCCGCCATCCGCGACGGAGTGCTCGGCGAGCCGCATTCGCGGACCATGCTCGGTTCGATGCTGCCGGGCTTCGTCCGGGAGCGGATCGAGGAGGAGATCGGCCGACTTGAGCCGGACGGGGCAGAGTTGATCATCTTCGCGCTGCCCCGGAAGTGGATCACCCAGCCGGTGCACAGCTGGGCCAGGCGCAAGGACTTCGGCCCGCTCGGCGCCGACCACGCCGTCGTGGTGGTGGACCAGCTGCGCCGGGGCAACGCGGCCGACCGGCGCCACCTGGAGATGAAGTGGGCCCGGATGCGCGAGGAGCACGGCGGAGCCGAGGTGTACCCGATCCCGTGCACCGAGGTCCCGGACAGCAAACGGCTCTACCAGCGGCTGCGCCCGGTGGCCCGAGCCGACCTGCCCATGCTGCCGGGGCCACCCAAGGGCAACCCGTACGAGCCGTTGCTCGCGGCGGCGCTCAAGGCCGGTGCGCCCGCCGTGCTCTGGATCCAACACGCCTGTACAACCGACCACACCTATGTGGAGACCTGCCGCAGCAGCCGGTTCCTTGACAGACTTGCAGTCGAGCTGGCCGATCTCCAGCCGGACGATCTGCCGCGCCGGGTAAGGGAGTTGCGCCACCAGGCGGAGGAGGCTGAGGACCCGGGCGCGCACTGGTCGGCCGGGCTCGTGCTGCTCTGGGAGGACCCGCAGGTCGTGCCGAGCCCTCACCGGCCCTACGGGGTCGCCCCGACCGCCCGACCACCCCGCCACCCGGCCGACTAGTACGAGAGGGTCCGCAGCATGCCGCTGAAGCCGATCTACCGGGGCGTCGAGGAACCCCACGACGCGCTGGCCGAACTCCCGCCGCCACCGCCCTGGCGCGCCTTCGACGGCGGCCCGCCGCTGGACGGCCCTGCCGTCCGGACGGACGGGGCGGACGAGCGCTGGGCCGCCCCCGCAGGCCACCGGGCGGGCACCTTCCGGCCGACCCCCGAGACCGTCGAGCTCGTCAACGCCGCCCTCTACCTGCGCCGCCCGCTGCTGGTCACCGGACCGCCCGGCAGTGGCAAGTCCAGCCTCCCGTACGCCGTCGCCCGCGAGCTCGGCCTCGGCCCGGTGCTGCGCTGGAACATCACCAGCCGCTCCACCCTGCGCGACGGCCTCTACCAGTACGACCCGCTCTCCCGTCTCTACGCCGTCAACCAGGCCGGGCCCAGGACCCACGGCAACGGGCTCGACGAGCACCTGCGCCTCGGCCCGCTCGGCACCGCCCTGCTCCCGTACCGGCGGCCCCGGGTGCTGCTCATCGACGAGATCGACAAGGGCGACCTCGACCTGCCCAACGATCTGCTGCACGTGCTGGAGGACGGCCAGTACGAGATCGACGAGCTCGTCCGCGCCGCGCCGCAGCAGCCTCAGGCCCGGGTGCTCACCGCCGACGGCTGCCACCGGGCGCCGATCAGCGGCGGCCGGGTGCGCTGCCGGGCCTTCCCGTTCACCGTGCTGACCAGCAACGCCGAACGCGAGTTCCCGGCGGCCTTCCTGCGCCGCTGCGTGGTCCTGGAGCTGCGCCGCCCCGAGGGCGCCGAGCTGGAGGAGATCGTCAAGGCCCATCTGCCCGAGGCCGACGCGCGGCTGATCGGCGAGATCGTCGAGGTCTTCCTGGGCCGCCGGGAGGACGGCGAGCTCGCCACCGACCAGCTGCTCAACGCCATATACCTGACCTCCCGCCCCGAACTCGCCGAGGCCGCCGACCGGGCGGCCCTCGCCGCCCAGGTGATGCCGTACCTCAGCAGAGGCCAGGACGACGATGTCTTCTGACCAGCCGCCGGGCACCGCCGGACCGCTCGACCGGCTCACCGCCCTGCTCACCGAACTGGGACTGGCCGACCCCGGCCCGCTGCAACTCGCCGAACTCCTCTGGCTCGCCGCCCGCAGCGGCGAGGGCGGAGCGGCGGACGGGTCGGGAGAGGGCGCCGCCGGGACCGGCGCCCGCCGACCCCACCCCCCGGCCGCCCCGCACCGGGGCGAGGGGCGCGGCACCCGTACCGCCGCCGGGGAGGGGCAGAGTGTCCGCACCGCCCTGCACCTGGCCTCCGGTGACCCGGAGGACGCGGTGGCCGCCGTCGCGGCCGTCCCCACCCCGAGCGTGCCGATGCTGGCCAGGCCGCTCGCCCTGCAGCGCGCGCTGCGCCCGCTCAAACGGCGGGTCCCCGACCCCAGGCGCGTCCAGCTGGACGAGAGCGCCACCGCCAACCGGCTGGCCGAGGCGGCCACCGCGGACCGCCTGGTGCGCGGAGCGGGGCGCGCTCCCGGCCCGCGCCCGGTGCTGCCGGTGCTGCGGCCCAGCACGGAACGCTGGCTCGACCTGCACCTGGTCTTCGACTGCGGCCCCACCATGGCGCTGTGGCGCCCGCTGCTCCGGGAGCTGCGCACCCTGCTGGTGCAGACCGGCGCCTTCCGCCAGGTGCTGCAGACCTGCCTCAACGCCGACGGACGGCTGGTGGCCCGGCCGATGGCGGACGCCCGTACGGTGGTCCTGGTGCTCAGCGACTGCATGGGCCCGCAGTGGCGGCCGGGCGCGGCCGGCAGCCACTGGTACCGGACCCTGCACGCGCTCGCCCGCCGCGCCCCCGTCGCCGTGGTGCAGCCGTTGCCCGAACGGCTCTGGCCGCTGGCCGCGCTGCCGCCCGAGGTAGGCCTGCTCTCCGCGCCCGGGGCCGGCGTCCCCAATGCGGGGTACGGCTTCGCGCCGTTCAGCGAGCTGCCGCCCGGGCCCGGCGAACTGCCGCTGCCCGTACTGGAGCCGGGCGCCGGGTGGATCGCCAACTGGGCCCGCCTGGTGGGCAGTCCGGCCGGCGGCGAGGTGGTCGGCTCGGCACTGCTGGTCGGCGCCGCCCCGGCCGAGCGCCCCGGCGACACCGAGCCGCTGCCCGAACCGCACGAACTCGGCCCGGAGGAACTGGTTCTGCGCTTCCGCTCGGTGGCCTCCCGGGAGGCGTTCACGCTGGCCGGACTCACCGCGCTCACCACTCCCGCGCTGCCGGTGATGCGGCTGCTCCAGCGTGCCAGCTTCACCCGCCCGCAGCCCCAGCACCTCGCCGAGGTGGTGGTCAGCGGACTGCTCAAGGAGCGCGAGGGCCGCCGCGACCACTTCGAGTTCCGGTCAGGGGTGCGGGAGTTGCTGCTGAACACGCTCCCGCGCTCGACCACCCACCAGGCGGTCGGGCTGCTCGCCAGGATCGGCGAGCAGATAGCCGAACGGGCCGGGCGGGTGCCGAGTGAGTTCGCCGCCCTGGCGGCCACCGACACCGGGGGAACGGCGGTCGCGGTGGAAAGCCGCGCCTTCGCCCTGATCAGCCCGGCCGCGCTGCGCCTGCTGGACGGCCCGTCCGCGCCCGTGCTCCAGCGGATACCGGAGCCGGACCGCAGGCCGGTGCCGGTTCCGGTGCCGGAGACCCCGCCCAGCCTGCCCGATCCCGAGCGGTCGCGGGCGGTGCTGCTGTTCACCAGCTCCCGCGCCTCGACGGCCGAGCCGCTCGCCGACCATGAGTTCCGCGCCCACGGCGACCTCACCAGCCTGGCCATGGCGCTCTCCAGCCGGTCCCTGGTCGGCCTCGCCCCCGAGCACGTCTGGGCCGGTGTGGACGATCCGGCCGGGTTCCAGCGCGCCCTGCGGTCCGCCGTCGGCGAGGCGGAGGACGCCCTGGTGGTCTACGTCGGCGGGGAGGTGGCCGGGCCGCGCGGTGAGCGGCTGACGCTGGGCCCCCCGAGCAGGCCGGTGGACTGCGTGGCGATGCTGGAGACCATGGCGGCGGCACGGGCCCGCAGCCGGCTGCTGGTCATCGACGGCTGGCAGGAGGTGCTGCCGGACGAGCCGGCGATCGTGGAGGACTCCTCGGACACGCATGTCGTGGTGAGCATGCGGCAGCCGTCCGCGCGCTCGTACGCCAGTCGGCTCTCCCGGGTGCTCCGGGACGGAAGTTCCTCCGGTCCGGCGGAACTGACGGTTGGTCAGATAGTGCGGGAGGTGCACGAGCGCGGCATCCGGGAGGTCGACCTCGCCCAGTCGCGGATCTTCTCCTGGGGCGACCGGCCCTTCCTCCTCTCGCGCAACCCCGCCGTCACCGGCGAGACGGGGCGGGCCTCCTCGCGCTCCTCGCAGAGCGCGCCGGCCCGCCGGCTGAACGTCCCCTCGCACTCGCGCACGTTCCGCCAGGGGGCCGGCTGGGAACCCGGGGCTCCGGGCCCCGCGCAGCCGTACTTCTTCCTGAGCTACCCCGTGGCCGAGCGCCCGCAGCCCCTGGTGGAGCAGCTCTTCGCCGATCTGACCGAGGAGGTGCTGCAGCTGACCGCCCTGCCGGGGGCGGTGCCCGCCGGTTTCATGGACCGGCTGGATCCGGTCGACGACGAGGCGCCCCGGCGGGTGTCCGAGGCGCTGGCCGGCTGCCGGGTGCTGGTGCCGCTGTACTCGCGGCGGTACTTCCAGTCCGAGCGGTGCGGGCGGGAGTGGACCGCGTTCGAGCGGCGGGGGCGGGCGGCCGGGTGGGCCAGCGGGATCGTCCCGGTGCTCTGGTCGCCGGTGCCGCGCTCCGAACTCCCGCAGGTGGCGGCCAGGTTGCAGTACGTGGAGAGCGGTCTCGGCTCCTCCTACGCGGAGGAGGGGCTGTACGGACTGGCGAGCCTGCGCAAGTACCGGCAGCAGTACGAGATGGCGGTGCACCGGATCGCCGTACGGATCGTGGACGTCGCCGAACGCACCGCGATCCTTCCCGGCACGCCGCTGCAACTCGACACCCTGGAGAACGCGTTCGCACGCTAGGGCCGCCCCCGCGTGCTCAGAACCGGTCGCGGACGGTCCAGAGTTCCGGGAAGACGTCCTGGTCGGCGGAGTGCTTCAGCCAGGTCAGGCCGCTGGAGCCGGCCGTGCCGGGCTTGGCACCCATGGCGCGCTTGACGGCCGACAGGTGGCGCTGGCGCCAGCGGGTCACCCGCTCGGCGGTGTCCAGCAGGGCCTCGCCGAGCCGCGCCAGCTCCGCGTACCCGGCCTCGGTGTACACCCGTCGCCAGGCCGCCTCGACCTCCGTGGTGGGCCGGTAGCGGGTGGTGTCCGGCAGGTGGGTCACGGTGAGGCCGCGCCGGGCCAGCAGGGCCAGGACCTCGTCGTACAGACCGGGCGCGTGCAGGGCGGCGGTGAGTTCGGCGTGCACGGCGGGGTCGCTCTCGTACATCCGCAGCAGCGACTCGCTCTTGTTGCCGAGCAGGAACTCCAGCCGCAGGAAGGCCGAGGACTGGAAGCCGGAGGCCTCGCCGAGCAGCGGCCGGAAGGCGGCGAACTCCTGGGGGGTCATGGTCGCCAGCAGGTCCCAGGAGGAGTTCAGGACGTCCTGGACCTGGGTGCCGCGCCGGAGGGCGTCGAGCGCGGCGGGCACGTCGTCCTGGTGCAGCGAGTGCTGGGCCGCGGTCCACTCGTGCCGCAGCAGGTCGAAGAGCAGCTCCATCACCTGCGTGGCGATGATGAACGACAGCTCGGCGTCCACCCCGGAGCGCGGGTGCTGCAGGCTGTGCAGGGTCTCCAACCGGGCGTACTGGGCGTACGGGGTGCCGTGGCCCAGGCCCTTGGCCTGGTCGAAGGAGAGTTTCGGGGTGGTGATGCCGTTCTGGACCATGCCGATTCCTTCTGGATACGCGGGGTCACTGCGGTCGCCGCCGAGTCACCGGCCGCTCATCGCTCGCGACACTATTGTGCGGCGGCCGTGGCAGCCCATTGAATGGGTGATGGACACCGGATCGGCGGATCTGCCTCACGTTCGGAAGCCGTCAGCCCGATCCGACCTTATGAAGCGAAACTCCCACTCCGGAGCTGCCATGGACGCCGTCGACCGCCTCCTGCTCGCCGAACTGCAGGGCGACGCCCGCCTCTCGTTCAACGAGCTGTCCCGCCGGGTCAAGCTCTCCCCGCCGGCCGTCGCCGAGCGGGTCCGGCGGCTGGAGGCGGACGGGGTGATCAGCGGCTACCACGCGCACATCGACCTCACCGCGGCCGGACTGACCGTCACCGCACTGGTGCAGATCCAGTGTTACGGCCGGCAGTGTGTGCTGCGCGACCCCGAGGTCGCCCGCTGGCCGGAGGTGCTCCAGTTGCACCGGGTCACCGGCGGGGCGTGCTGCGTGCTGCTGGTGGCGGCCCGGACCATGGCCGACTTCGAGCAGTTGATCGACCGCCTGGCGGCCTACGGCCAGCCGTCCAGCTCGATGATCCTCTCCAGCCCGGTCCCCTGGCGCCCGGTCGAAGTGCCCTGATTGCCACTACGCGTCAGTGGTACGGGATTTGGACGCCGAGGCTCTTCAGTCCGGCCAGGAACAGCTCCACCCCCACGGCCGCCAGCAGCAGTCCGAGCAGCCGGGACAGCACCTCCAGTGAGGTCTGGTGGCTGCGCCGCAGCAGCCTGGAGAGGGCCAGGACGCAGACACAGTTGATCAGCACCACCGCGAGATAGGCCCCGGCGATGGTGCTGTGCCAGGACCAGGTGTCCTTCTCCAGCGACTCGACCAGTACGGCGGTGATCGCCAGCGGGCTGGCGATGTACGGCAGCAGCAGCTCGCGCAGCCCTTCGGCGAGCGGGTTGGCCCAGTGGCCCTCCTCCGCCTCCGAGCCGCCGAGGTGGATGCCGAGTACCAGGGCGAGGGCGTAGATGAAGAAGATCACGCCGCCGGCCAGCTGCAGCGACTGGTCGCTGATGTGGAAGAAGGTGGTGAGGAAGTCCGCCAGGTACGCCATCGTGACGCCGGTCAGCGCGGCCAGCACGGTGCTCATCAGGGCCAGCCGGCGCAGCTCGGCCGCGTTGCGCTCGCGGGCGAGACGGGCGAAGGCCAGCAGGACCTTCGGCGGGCCGACCACGGCGAAGAACGTGATGAACGCACTGCTGAGGTTGAAAACGGACATGGTCCAAGCATGCGTGAGCCGTGGTGCGCGGCGGCCGCGCGCCGCGCCCCACGGACCGTCAGCCGATGACGGCCTGCGCGTCGATCTCCACCAGCATGGACTCGTGCGGCAGCTCGACGAACACCGTGGTGCGGCAGGGCTTCACGCCGCTCGGGACGTGCTTCTCGATGAACTCGCCGTAGACCTCGTTCATCGGCGCGAAGTCCTCCCGCCTGGTCAGGTAGACGCGGAACATCACCACGTCCTCGACGGTCGCGCCGCCGGCCTCCAGCACCGCCAGCACGTTCTCCAGGGTGCGCCGGGTCTGGGCCTTCACATCGCCGGGGTACAGGTACTCGGAGGTCGCCGGGTCCTGCGGGCCCTGGCCGGACACCTGGAGCATCGGGCCCTTGCGCACCCCCTGGGAGAACACCCAGGCGGGGGCGGGGGCGCCGTCGGTACGGACTTCGGTCTTCACGGAGTGCTCCTCATGGTCGGTCGGCCCGTGGGGCCGGTCATCGGCTGCCCGCCGGATGGAAGCCCGAAGCGTCCACGGCGGTCGCCGCCCAGTCGGCCTCCTCGGCCGCGAGCAGCCGCTCGGTCAGGGCGGCGGGCGGTGGCGCTCCGAGCTCGCCGCGGACGGTGAGGGCGGCGGCGGCCGTGAGGTGCCCGAGCCGCAGGCGCTGACTCTCCGTCAGATTCCTCAGTGTCCCGGCGAGATAGCCGGCCGCGAAGGCGTCGCCCGCGCCGCTCGGCTCCACCAGGTCCACCCGGAGGGCGGGTTCGGAGACGGTCGAGCCGTCCGGGGCGATCGAGGTGGCGCGGTGCGCCTCCTCCTTCAGCACCAGGACGGACGGGCGGGGGAGCAGCCTGCGCAGCGCTGCCGGGTCATCGGTGCCGAGCACCTCGCGCGCCTCGTCGGCGCCGAGCAGCACGATGCCGGAGGCGTTCATCAGGAAGCGCAGCGCCTGCCGGTCCCGCCCGGCCCAGAGCGCGGGGCGCCAGTCGAGGTCGAAGCTGACCAGCTTGTCCGGGACGGCCAGCAGGGTGCGCACCAGGCGGTGGCAGCTGTCGGAGAGCGCCGGTGTCACGCCGGTCAGGTGGATCAGCGGTGCCGCGTCCAGCAGGGGAGCGGCGGCCGGGTCGGCCAGCAGCTCGGGGCCCATCGCGGAGGCGGCGGAGCCGCGCCGGTAGTAGTGCAGCCGGCTGCGGCCCGCGCCGAGGTCGTACGGGTGGTCCTGGCCGGAACCGGTCTCCTTGACGTACAGGCCGGTGGGGCGGGACTCGTCGTAGCCCACCGCCGAGGTGTCCACACCGTGCGCGGCGATCCGCCGGGCCAGCTGCCGGCCGAAGCCGTCCGCGCCGACCCGGCTGATCCAGGCCGCCGGGATGCCGAGCGCGGCCAGGGTGCACGCGACGTTGGACTCCGGGCCGCCGAAGCCCGGGTGGAAGCTTTCCGCCTGTTCCAGCGGCCCCGGCCGGTCGGGGGTCAGGGCGGCCATCGACTCGCCGAGGCAGACGGTGGCGGGAGGTGTCACCTGGGTGCTCCTGGGGGAGTGCGTTGACCTCGGTCCAGGGCTGAGGTTAGATCAGAAAAGGCATAATATGCAACGAACGTTGCATATTATGCGGCACGGAGCTTCAGAGGAGGACGGCCATGGTGCAGGCCCCGCAGGTCATCGACCGCGCCCGAGTGGCGGCGCTCGCCGAGGAATCGCTCGACTGGCGGTTCAAGGCCGTCCCCGCCGCGGCCTGGGGCATGACCGTCACGGAGTACCTGGCCACCGGCCCCACCCTGGACGACCTCGCCACCCCGCTGGTCACCCTCGACGCCGGCGCGCTGGACCACAACCTCGCCGTCATGGCCGAGTGGTGCGCCAAGGCCGGCGTCGGTCTCGCCCCGCACGGCAAGACCACCATGGCCCCCGCCCTCTGGCAGCGCCAGCTCGACGCCGGGGCCACCGCCATCACCCTCGCCAACCTGCCCCAGGTCAACGTCGCCCGCGCCTTCGGCCTGCGCCGGATCCACCTCGCCAACACCCTGCTCGACCCGGCCGGGCTGCGCCGGCTGTCCGGGGAGCTGGCCGCCGACCCGGAGTTCCGCTTCGCCTCCTGGGTGGACTCCGTCCGCTCGGTCGAGCTGATGGACGCGGCGCTGCGCAGCGCCCCGGTCCCCGTGGACGTCTGCGTCGAACTCGGCTCGCCCGGCGCCCGTACCGGCTGCCGTACCCTCGCCGAGGCCCAGGCCGTCGCCCGCGCCGTGCACGCCGCGCCCGGCCTGCGGCTGGCCGGTGTCAGCGGCTACGAGGGTGCCATCGCCCATGACGCCACCGCCGGCTCCCTGGCCGCGGTCGCCGGCTGGGTCGCCGACCTGGCCGAGCTGTACCGGCTCCTGGACGCCGAAGGGCTCTTCGACCAGGCCGACGAGGTCTGGGTGACCGCGGGCGGCAGCGCCTACTTCGACACCGTCACCGAACTCCTCGCCCCGCTCGGCGACTCGCGCACCCGGGTGGTGCTGCGCTCCGGCGCCTACCTCGCCCACGACGACGGTTTCTACCGGGGCATCTCCCCGCTCGCCCGCGCCCACGCCGACCGGCCGTTCCGCTCCGCCCTGCACGCCTGGACCAGGGCCGTCTCCAGCCCCGAGTCCGGCCTCGCGCTGCTCGACGGCGGCAAGCGCGACCTCTCCTTCGACGACGGCCTGCCCGAGCCCCAACTGGTGCGCGGCGGCGGCCGGTTGGCCGGTGGGCGGATCACCGCGCTCAACGACCAGCACGCCTTCCTGCGGGACACCGGCGTCCAGGTCGGCGACATCGTCCGGCTCGGCCTCTCCCACCCCTGCACCGTCTTCGACAAGTGGACGCTGATCCCGGTGCTCGACGACGCCGACGCCGAACTCCCGCGCGTGGTCGACCTGGTGCGGACCTTCTTCTGATCCGTTCCGGTCCGTTCCGGTCCGCTCCGGCGGGAGGCCGATCCCCGGCCGATCCCCGGCCGGGTCCGCGGGGGGGTCTACGGGTGGTAGAGCTCGCTGATGCTGGTGATCACGTTCTGGCCGTTCGCCTTGATGACGTACTGGTTCCCGGAGCAGTGGTACGGCGCCGTCACGGCCGACTGGTTGTTCAGGCAGTCGTCCATGTGCTTCATGAAGGTGTTGAGGTCGACCTGCTGTTCGTGCACACCGTTCAGCAGCGAGGTCTTGACGTTGTTGTCGAAGGTGAAGACCGTGGGGGTGCCGTAGCCCTCGAAGTAGCCGTCGTCGGGGACGTCGGGGCCGCAGATGAACTTGGTCGGCTTGGCCCGCATCCAGATGTGGGTGAGGTAGCCGTTCTCGGTGGCCTCGACCACTCGGCCGACGCCGGCCGCCCGCGCGGTGCAGTCGTCGCTCGGGGTCGTCCTGGTCGGCTTGGCGGAGCTCTGCTTCGAGCTACCCTGCCCGGCGCTGACCGGCTTGACGGGGGTGGTGTTGCCGGATGCCTCCGGCGCGGTCGGCTGTGTGGTGCCGGCCGGGCCGGCAGTGCTTGCGGGGCCGGTCGTCGCGGCACTGCCGGCGTTGTCGGACGAGCTGTCCGGTCCGCAGGCCGTGAGAGAGAGTGCGGCCACGGCCAGAACGGCGGCGGCGGAGAAGCGCAGACGGCTGCCCTTCATGGTGTTTTCCCCCTGAGTGGTTCGGGCCGGCCGGAACGGCCGGGCACTACCACCCACGCCACGGGCCCGTCGTCCGTTGCGGCTGTTACCCGCTTGTGACGGTGGATTGCCAAGTGCTCCGCCGCTACGGGTCACGGGGCATGACGAGGCATCAGGCCGAGCCGGCAGGGGCCCGCCGCACATCCGCGCCGGTGTGTGGCGGGTGGTGCCCTTCGCTTCCGGTGCGCTCTCCTGCTTCGGGCAGGCGGTCCGGCCCCGCCGAACTCACCGCTCTCACCTGCCCGTTCGCCCCCGTCGAGGGCCGGGGCGCCGCGGCGTGACGGCCGCCTACCGCAGCTGGACGGTGACTCCGGCGTCGCTCAGGACGTCCAGGATGGCGTCGAAGTAGCTCCGGGAGCGGCCGCCCGGAGCCGGGAGGAGGCGGGTCAGACGGCGGCGGGCCTGTGTCGAGTCCTGCCAGATGAGGGTGAACGGGGGCTCGGGGCCGAAGCCGCCGCGCAGGCAGTCGGCCAGGGCGTCCAGATTGCTGCCGTAGTAGCCGTCCGGTGCCCGCAGGGCGTGGCCCAGGGCGGTGTAGAACGACGGCTCGTCGGTCACGGCCTTGCCGTCCAGGTGGTACTCGGGCTGGCGTTCCGGCACGGGTGTGTCCTCGCGTTCGGGGGCTCGCGGCCTACGGTGGCCGGGTTCGCCCGGATGGCGTTCCCGGGTCGTTCCGGGGCCGCCCTTCGGCTGGGATGGGAGGCGCACCGTCAACCGGCACGATCCGAGGGCCCATCATGACCTGTCTCAGCCGTAAGGACCTAGGACTGCTCGCCCTGCGCGCCGCCGTCGGCGGGGTGCTCATCGCTCACGGCACCCAGAAGCTGTTCGGCTGGTTCGGCGGCGGTGGCCTGGAGGGGACCGCCAAGGCCATGGAGCACATGGGATTCGTGCCGGGCCGCCGCAGTGCGATCGCGGCGGGCCTCGGTGAGGCGGGCGGCGGTGCGCTGCTGGTCGCCGGACTGGCCACCCCGGCCGCCGGGGCGGTCGTCGCGGGCACCATGGCCGGGGCCATCTCGGTCCACGCCCCGGCCGGTTTCTTCACCACCTCGGGTGGTTACGAGTACCCGGCCCTGCTCGGCGCCTGCGGCCTGGCCCTCGGCATCTCCGGGGCGGGCCGCCTCTCGCTGGACGAGGCCACCGGCCACCGCCTCGACCGCGCCTCGATCGGCGTGTTCGCCTTCGCCGTCGCCGCGCTGGGCGCCGTCTCCGTGGTGACCCGCCGGCAGGACGTGATCCGCCGCCGTGAGGCCCGCGCCGCCGACGAGGCGGCATCCCAGGTGGAGGGCACCGGCCTGTCCTGAGCAGTGGGGGACGGTCAGACGAGGAGAGGTCGTGGAGCGTCGCCGAGTTCACCGAGCACTCGCGGCAGCCGCAGCGGTGCTGACCGCCGGAGCCGGGCTCGCCGGATGTGCCTCGTCCGCCAGGCCCCCTGTCTCGCCGGCCTCCTCGGCGGTCTCGGCCGCGCAGTCCGCGCTCGCCTCGGGTGCGTCGCAATTCGCGACGGCCGCAAGCGGATTGGCGTCCCAGGCCGCCTCGGCGCTGGCCTCGGCGGAGTCCGCCGCCTCGTCCGCGCTGGCCGGGGTGAAGGGCGGTCTGAACGCCACCGGGGACGTGACGGTCGGGTCGGTGGTCAGGGGATCCGACGGGACTGCGGACGCACCGGTCACCGTCACCAACCACCAGTCCAAGCCCAGCCGTTACACCATCGAGGTCGACTTCAAGGACCAGTCCGGCAAGCTGCTCGACGCCGTGGTGGTCAACATCCCCGAACTCGCCCCGGGTGCCACCACCGAGGCGGCGGCCCGCAGCCATCGCGAGCTGCCCGGCCAGATCACGGCCGTGGTGGGTCTTGCACTGCGCTACTGATCCCTCACTCGTTGGAGTAGGGGTCAGGGTGCCCGGAGGGGGCCTCGCATGATCGCCTGGTTCATCGTGCTTCGCCGCTGAACTCTCGCGGCTCCGCCTCACAGCCGGCGCACGCGTCCCGCCTGATCTCCTCGCGCCTGGTCAGGATCTCGTCGGTGAAAACGTCGCGCCGGAACTAGGTGGCGAAGGCCAAGTGGGCGCGCAGGTCGTAAATGACATGCCTTCGTCGGTGTAGATCAGGGCGCCGCCCAGCATGGCGACGTGACCGAGTGTAGTACCATCGTTCCGTTTGGTAAGGATGGGGGTGGGCTGGATGATCCGTGCGTACAAGTTCCTCATCAGGCCCACCGTGGGCCAGGAGCAGCAGCTCGCGGCGATGCTGCGGGATCACTGCATGCTGTACAACGCCGCGTTGCAGGAGCGGCGCGATGCCTGGCGGCATGTGTCCAGGACGACGGTCCGGTATGGGCAGCAGTCCGCGCAGCTCAAGGAGGTCCGGGCGGTGGACCCGGATCAGGCGCGCTGGTCGTTCTCCTCGCAGCAGGCCACCCTTCGGCGTCTGGACAGGGCGTTCGCCGCGTTCTTCCGCCGGGTCAAGGCCGGTGGGAGTCCGGGTCATCCGCGTTTCCGCTCTGCAAAGCGGTTCGACACGGTGGAGTTCCCGAAGGACGGCGACGGCTGTCGCTGGGACAGTACCCCGCACGATCCCGTCACCCGCGTCCGGCTGCAGGGTATCGGGCACGTGAAGGTGCACCGGCACCGGCCCGTGGTCGGCACTGTCAAGACGATCAGCGTCAAGCGTGAAGGGCGACGCTGGTACGTCATCCTCACTGCCGATCGGGCCCAGCCCGAACCGCTTCCCGCCACCGGCAGCGCAGTCGGCATCGATATGGGCATAGCCAACTTCCTCGCTGACTCGGGCGGTGGGTTCATCCCCAACCCTCGCCGCGGCCAGTGCACTGCCGCCAGGCTGGAGGCCGCACAGCAGGCCCTATCCCGGTGCAAGCGCGGCAGCAAGCGCTGTCGCAAGGCCGTGGAGGTGGTGGCCCGACTGCACCGCAAGGTCAGCCGCAGGCGGGTCGACCATGCGCACAAGACCGCCCTCGGCCTGGTCCGCGAGCACGATTTCATCGCGCACGAAGACCTCAAGATCCGCAACATGCTCTGCAGTCCGGGGCCGAAGCCGGACCCCGACCGGCCGGGTGCCTTCCTGCCCAACGGCGCGTCGGCGAAGGCCGGACTCAACAAGTCAATCTCTGATGCCGGTTGGGGGGTGTTCCTTGCGATCCTCACCGCCAAGGCAGAATGCGCCGGACGGGAAATCGTTGCCGTGGATCCCCGCAACACCTCTCGGCGGTGCCCCACGTGCGGGCACACTGCCAAGGAGAACCGGCCCACTCAGGAGACATTCCACTGTGTCGGCTGTGGCCATAAGGCACACGCTGACACGGTGGGCGCTCTCAACGTCCTACGGGCCGGGCTGGTCCGTCGCGAGGCTTGCCCGGCTTAGCGAGAAGCCCCCTCGCTCACGAGGGGAGGAGTCACGGGAGTAACGATGACTGCCGTATCAGAGTGGCTCATCCCGCCGGAGGGCGGCTTCATGGCCGACGATCTCGACAACCTGCCTGGTCTCCCGCGGCACACGGAGTTGATCGACGGCAGCCTGGTCTTCAGGAGTCCGCAACAGGCCTTCCACAGTCTTGCGGTGAGCCTGTTGACACACGCTCTGAGGACGGATTGCCCAGCTTGGCTTCGAGTGGCATGCGGGATGACCGTGACTCTCGGAAGCCACGACCGCCCCGAGCCGGACGTCTCGGTCGTGCGCGCCGAAGCGGTCACCGAGGATGCCGAAGAGACCGGCTATCAGGCGAAGGACGTGCTCCTTGTGGTCGAGGTCGTCTCGCCGGACTCGCTCCAGCGGGACCGGGAGACCAAGCCGCGCAAGTACGCGCAGGCCGGGATCCCCCACTTCTGGCGGGTGGAGAAGGCGGAAGGGCGTCGGCCCGTCGTCTATGTCTTCGAGCTCGACCCGGCGACCGAGACCTACGTTCCCACGGGCATCTTCCACGACCGTCTCAAGGTCGTCGTACCGTTCGAGATCGACATCGACCTGACGGAGATCGACACGCTCTGAAGCCTCCCGCACGCCGGTCCCGCGCAGCCGCGGGGCCGGCGTTCTGCTGCCCGGACCTGAGGTGAACCTTAAGGCGGGGTCAAGCGGCAACTGGGCCTCTTGACGGCGGAGTTGGTCTAGTCCATTTTGTAGGACAGGTGCAGGGAACCCTGGGCCGGCGCCGGTGGTCCAGACCTCCGGCGCCGGTTCGGCGCATCCGGGCACCTCCGCAGCACCGTGCCTGTCCCCATTCAGCTGTCATGCCCCTGGCCACGTGGCCCCACCCCGCGTGTGCTCCTCCAAGGGGGCGGCAGTTCCCCCACGACGAGGAGTCATGCACTGATGGATCGTGCTCTCCCCCTGCGCCGGGAGCCGGCGCACAGAAGGCGGCCGAAGAGCCTGACCGCGCTCGCGGCCGGCACCGCCGCGTCCCTGCTGCTCGGCGCGGGCCTCGCCCTCACCTCGGGTGCCACCGCCCAGGCCGCGCCGACCAACTCCACCGGCGCCCCGGCGACCAGCGGCGGCATCAAGGTCGCCTACTTCGACCAGTGGTCGATCTACGCCAACGCGTACTACCCGAAGACCGTTCAGGACACCGGCGTCGCCTCGAAGCTGGACTACCTGATCTACGACTTCGCCAACATCGACCCGACCAACCTCACCTGTTTCGAGGCCACCAAGGCGGCCGACCAGAACGAGAACAACCCCAACGCCGGTGACGGCGCGGGCGACGCGTACGCCGACTACCAGAAGACGTACGACGCGAGCACCAGCGTGGACGGGGTCGCCGACACCTGGAACCAGCCGCTGGTCGGCAACTTCAACCAGCTGAAGAAGCTGAAGGCGAAGAACCCGAACCTCAAGATCCTGCTGTCGATCGGCGGTTGGACCTACTCCAAGTACTTCTCGGACGCGGCCGCCAGCGACAGCTCGCGGAAGAAGCTCGTCTCCTCCTGCATCGACATGTTCATCAAGGGCAACCTGCCCGCGCAGGGCGGTTACGGCGGGCCCGGCACGGCGGCGGGCATCTTCGACGGCTTCGACCTCGACTGGGAGTACCCGGGCGGCGGCGGACACCTCGGCAACCACGCCTCGCCGGCCGACAAGCAGAACTTCACCGCGCTGCTGGGCGAGTTCCGCTCCGAGCTGGACGCCCAGGGCAAGGCGGACAACAGGACCTACGCGCTCTCCGCGGCGGTCGGCGCCGGCCAGGACAAGATCCAGAACGTCGAGACCGACAAGATCGGCCAGTACCTGACGTTCATGGACGTGATGACCTACGACATGCACGGCGGCAGCTGGGAGCCGACCGGGCCCACCAACCACCAGGCCCCGATCTACTCGGGTCCCAACGACCCGATGAACCCGGTGCCGCCGGGCAACGGCAAGTACTCGATCGACAACGCCATCAAGGCCTGGACGGTCGGCGACCCGGCGTACGGGATTCCCGGCGGCTTCCCGGCCAACAAGATCAACATCGGTGTCCCGTTCTACTACCGCGGCTGGACCGGCGTGCCCACGGGCGCCAACCACGGTCTGTTCCAGAGTGCGACCGGGCCGGCCACCGGCGCCCCGGACTCCGGCAACGTCAACGGCATCCGGATGTACAAGGAGCTCAACGGCTTCGTCGACAATCCGGCCGACACCTACTGGGACGACGCCGCCAAGGCCGCGTACTTCTACGACGGCACCACCTTCTGGAGCGGTGAGAACGCCCAGTCGATCCAGGCCAAGCTGGACTACGCGCACTGCAACGGCCTGGGCGGCTCCTTCGCCTTCTCGCTCTACGACCTGGGCACCCAGACCTCGCTGTTCGACACGATGGTGAACGCGACCAACGGATCCGCCGCCAACTGCCCGGCGCCGCCGACCGGTTCGCCGTCCCCCTCCGCCAGTGGATCGCCGTCCGGCTCGCCCAGCGGCTCGCCGAGCAGCTCCCCCTCCGGCTCGCCGTCGTCCTCCCCGAGCGGCTCGCCGACCTCGTCCCCGTCCTCCTCGCCGACCGCCTGCTCGGGCGCCCCGAGCTGGGACGCCGCGACGGTCTACGCGGCCCCGGGCACCAAGGTCTCCTGGAAGGGCCACTACTACACCAACAAGTGGTGGACCCAGGGCGAGGACCCGACGCTCAGCGGCCAGTGGGGCGTCTGGGCCGACAACGGCCCCTGCTGAGACGCTCACCGACTGACACAGCCGCCCCGGACGCACCGGCGTCCGGGGCGGCTTCCGTCGTTCCGGGGATCAGATCGTCGGAGAGCTCCACGCGTCCCCGTCCGTCCGGACGGCCTGGCGGGGAGCCGACCCGGCCCGCCCGCCCCTGCCGCCGGGCGTGCTCAGTCCAGGTCGTCGGTGCGTCCCAGGGCGTCCGGCTGGGTCTGCTCGATCCGGCGCAGCATCCGGCCGAGCAGCGCGGAGAGCCCGGGGCGCTCGGCCTGGGTGATGTCCTGGAGCAGCTCCTCCTCGAAGACCGCGGCCATCCGCATCGACTCCAGCCACTTGTCGCGGCCTTCCTCGGTCAGCTCGATGATCACGCGGACCCGGTTGGCCTCGTCGCGCTCCCGGGTGACCAGGCCCTCGGCGACCATCCGGTCGATCCGGTGCGTCATCGCGGCGGGGGTGAGGCCCAGCCGCTTGGCCAGCTCACCCGGGCCCATCCGGTACGGGCTGCCGGAGACCACCAGCGCCTTGAGCACCTCCCACTCGGCGGAGGTGATTCCGAGCACAGTGAGCTGCCGGTCGTAGGCGACGCTCATCCGCCGGGCGACCCGGGACAGGGTGGACACTATGGTCTCGACCTGGGGGTCGACCGTGGGGAACTCCCGCTGGTAGAGGGCCACTTGTTCGGCGATGGCCAGCTCGTCGGAGGCCGCCGGAGGAGGCTTCGGTGCGCTCATGGCGCTCATTCTCCCATGAAGAGCTGCAGTCGTTAAGCCTTTGACGCTTCAGGCTTGGGATGCTTAGAGTTTAGCTCCGAAGTTTAGTAGTGAAATCTTCCGGATCGAAGAGTATCCAGTGAAAGGGTGTGCACGGTGACCGGCACGGTGAAGCAGCGGAGGCCACGGCGTCATGGGGCGGGCGGCCCGCTGCGCCGCGTCCAGATCGGCAATGCGCTCAGCGCGTTCGGCAGCGGATTCACGCTGCCGTACATGTACGTCTACGTGGACCAGGTCAGGGGCCTGGGCTCGCTCGCCGCCGGGATGGTCTTCACCGTCTTCGCGCTGGCCGCGCTGGCCGTACTGCCGTTCAGCGGCCGCGGGATCGACCGCTACGGGCCCCGTCCGGTGCTGCTCGCCGGTACGGCCCTGGCGGCCTCCGGCGCGTTCGCGTTCGGCCAGGCCACCACCGCGCCCGGCCTGCTGGTCTCGTCCTTCCTGTTCGGCGCCGGTGCCACCACCTGCCAGCCGGCCCTGGCCACGATGATCGTGCGCTGCTCGACCCGGGCCACCCGCTCACGGGCCTTCGCGCTGCAGTTCACCCTGGTCAACCTGGGCATGGGCATCGGCGCCCTGGTCGGCGGCCAGATCGTGAACGTCGCCGAACCCGCCAGCCTGACCCGGCTGTTCACCATCGAGGCGCTGACCTTCGTGGGCCTGGCGATCGTCACCGGCACCGCCCGCATCCCGGCGGCCGCACCGGTCCCGCTGGAGGAGGCCACCGGCGGCCCGCAGGGGCTGCGCGCGCTCCTCGCGGACAAGGCCATGATGCGGCTCTGCGTCCTCGCCGGGCTGATCTTCTTCACCTGCTACGGCCAGTTCGAGTCGGGTGTCGCGGCCTTCGCCACCGACACCGTCGGCACCGCGCCGTCCACCCTGGGGCTGGCGATCGGCGCCAACGCGCTGACCATCGTGGTGCTCCAGATGTTCGTGGTGAAGCTGACCGAGCGCCGCCGCCGCACCACCGCGATGGCCGCCGCCGGCCTGGTCTGGCTGGCCGCCTGGGCGATGGCGCTGACCGCCGGCCTGGTCCGCTCCGAGGCGATGGCCGCGACCGTGGCGATCGTCGCGGTGTACTCCCTGTTCGGCGTCGGCGAGGCGCTGCTGGCCCCCACCATGGGCCCGATCGTCGCCGACCTCGCCCCGGCCCGGCTGCTCGGCACCTACAACTCCGCGTACGCCCTGGTGAAGCAGATCGCCGTCGCCGTCGGCCCGGCCGTCGGTGTGCTGCTGGTCGGCTCCGGCACCTGGCCGCTGTACCTCGCGGTGATGGCGCTCTGCACCCTGCTGGTCGTCACCCTGGCCCTGCGCCTGCGGGCCCACCTGACGCCCGCGCAGGACAACGCCGTGCTGACGGCCGGCCTCCCGACGACCCGGGTACCGGCCCGCTCCTCGCTGACCTCCACCGGGGAACTCCAGGCCGTCGCCTGACACCGACTTCCGGCCGCCGCCCGCAGCCCCTCGGGGGAGAGGCTGCCGGGCGGCGGCCGGAACCGTTCGGGGCCCGTACCCGGCGCCGCCCTCGCCCCCCGGCCGACCGCCGGTGTCAGGACAGCGTGGTGGGCATCAGCAGGGAGAAGGTGTCCTCGCGGTGCGGGAAGCGGATGGCCAGCGGGGCGATCGGGCCGCCGAGCTCCAGCACCAGCTGCTCCCCGCCGCCCGCCGCGACCGCCTCCAGCAGGAAGTCGCGGTTGACGCCCACCCGCAGGCCGTCCGCCGCACCCTCCGCGTCAGCCACGGCCAGTGAGCCGTCGGCCGTCACGGTCAGCACCGACACCTCGAACGCCACCCCGTCCTGGCCGCGGACCATGTTGCGGGTCCTCCCGGCGGCCAGCTCCGCCCGCAACCGGGCGGCGTCCAGGGTCAACCGGTGGACGGGCTCCAGCCTGATCAGCTGCCGGTAGTCGGGGTAGTCCTGGTCGATCCGCTCACCCGGCACCGGCCGGCCGTCCACGGTCGCGACCAGCCGGTCGCCCTCCACCAGCAGCCGGGCCTCCCCGGCGCCGTCCAGCAGCGGGCGCAGCTCGTCCACGAAGGAGGCCGGAGCGATCGCGCTCAGCGCACCCTCGGCCGGACCGTCCAGCGGCACCTCGGCGACGGCCAGCCGGTAGCGGTCGGTGGCGACCAGCCGCAGCAGCCCCCCGTCCGTCTCCAGCAGCACGCCCCTCACGGCGGGCAGTTCGGCGTCGGTGCTCACGGCGAACCGGACCGCGTCCAGCGCTGCGGCCAACTCCCCTGCCCGTACGGTCAGTCCGGCGGTGATGATCGGGTCCATCGGGTTCTCCCTGCGGTCGAGTAGCGTCCGTACCGTGGAGAGTTCGCGGCGTGCGTCGGCCAGGCCGTCCTCCAGCCGCCGCAGATGGCCGTCCAGCACCCGGTGGGCCGTCTGAGCGGGCCCGTCCAGCACCCGGGAGATGTCCGCCAGCGGCATCCCGACCCGGCGCAGCCGGGCGATCAGCCGGGCATCGGCCAACTGCTCACCGGCGTACCAGCGGTATCCGCTCTGCGGATCGACCCACGCGGGCCCGAACACCCCGGCCCCGTCGTAGAACCGCAGCGCGCTCACGCTCAGCCCGCTGTCCCTGGCCATCTCACCGATGCTGCGCATCGCGCTGCCCCGCGTCACTCCGCTCTCCACGCCGACGACTGTGCGGCCTCGACCTGGTCGAGGGTCAAACCCACGGGGCCCACCGTAGTACGAGGTGCAGCGGCGGCTGCCACGTCGGATGCTGGCTAGGGTTCCGGTGTGAAGAGCGACATAGTGTCAGCCGGGGGCGATTCCCCACAGCGAACGAAGCGATGGATCGGCGAGGTCATGGCGGACGCGACAGTCACCGACACCGGCTCCCTGCCCCGTGCCGCCGGGCCGGCCCGGGTGGCCCGGTACCTGCGGGGGCCGACGGCGCGCTGGGTGGTGCGGCACTCGGGCTGGCTCGGGCCGGTCGCGGTCGCACTGTTCGCCGGGATCCTGCGGTTCTGGGACCTCGGCCACCCGAACGCCTTCGTCTTCGACGAGACCTACTACCCCAAGGACGCCTGGTCGCTGCTGCACCAGGGCTACGAAGGCGTCTGGCCGGACAACGCCAACTCCCACATCCTGGACGTCCCGCAGGACATCCCGCTCACCGCGGCACCCGAGTTCATCGCGCACCCGCCACTCGGCAAGTGGGTCATCTCGCTGGGCGAGGCGGTCTTCGGCCTGCACCCCCTGGGCTGGCGGGTGATGGTCGCGCTGCTCGGCACGCTCTCCGTGCTGATGCTGGCGAGGATCGGCCGCCGACTGCTCTCCTCCACCCTGCTGGGCTGCACCGCCGCGCTGCTGATGGCCGTGGACGGCCTGCAGTTCGTGATGAGCCGGGTCGGGCTGCTGGACGGCGTGGTGATGTTCTTCGTGCTCGCCGCCTTCGGCTGCCTGCTGATCGACCGCGACCACACCCGCAACGTCCTGCGGGCCGCCCGCGCCGAGGGCGGCCGGGCCGGGGACGAGGTCCGCCTGGGCGTGCGCCCCTGGCGGATCGCCGCCGGTCTGCTGCTCGGCGCCGCCTGCGCCACCAAGTGGAACGGCCTCCAGATCCTGGCCGCCTTCGGCCTGCTGACCGTGGTGTGGGACCAGTCAGGACGCCGCTGGGCCGGAGCCGCCCGCCCCTGGCGCTCGATGCTCCGCCGGGACGCGCTGCCCGCCTTCCTCTCCATGGTCGGCGTCGCCGCGCTGGTGTACCTCGCCGCCTGGAGCGGCTGGTTCGCCACCGACGGCGGCTACGACCGCCACTGGGCCGACGGCCGGGCCGGGCTCTCCCCGCCCCGCACCCCCGTGGTGGACATCCCGCTGCCGCAGGTCCCGATGACCTGGGTCCCGGAGGCCCTGCGCGGCTGGTGGCACTACCACGCGCAGATGTACGACTTCAACACCGGCCTGACCAGCCCGCACAAGTACCAGTCCAACCCGTGGAGCTGGCTGGTCCAGGGCCGCCCGGTCAGCATGTACTGGCAGCAGGTGCCGCAGGGACAGCAGGGCTGCACCGCCCCCGGCGGCTGCGGCAGCCAGATCCTCGCGCTCGGCACCCCGCTGCTCTGGTGGACCGCCTGCTTCGCGCTCGCCTACGCGCTCTGGCGCTGGTTCTTCCGCCGGGACTGGCGCGCCGGCGCGATCCTGGCGGGCGTCGCCGGGATCTACCTGCCCTGGTTCCAGTACCAGCAGCGGACGATCTTCTCCTTCTACATGGTCGTGCTGGTGCCCTTCCTCTGCCTGGCGGTGGCCCTCATGCTGGGAGCGGTGCTCGGCCCGCCCGGCTGCCCGCCGCAGCGCCGCCGGTACGGAGCCGCCGCGGCCGGCGCCGTCGTGCTGGCGATCGTGGCCTGTTTCGCGTACTTCTACCCCCTCTACACGGCGGAGGTGATTCCCATGACGGACTGGCAGAGCCGGATGTGGTTCACCAGCTGGATCTGAGCGCCGTGGCGGGCTCGGGCACGGTGGCTCTCCGTGCGGCGGCCGGCAACCAGCTGCTCCCGGTCACGCCCGGACTCGGCGTCGTCACGGCCGCGCTGCTGGTCGTGGCGGTCGCGGTGGCCGGGCGGGGGATGCTCGGACACGGGCGGGACGTCCTGCGGGCGGGCCTGCGGGCGGTGGTGCAGCTGGCCGTGGTCGCCCTGGTGATCACCTGGGTGGTCGGCTCGCTCTGGACCTCCGCGCTGTTCGTCCTGGTGATGTTCACGGTGGCGGTGCGCACCGCCGGGCGCAGGATGACGGACGGCCCCGGCTGGGGCTGGGCGGCGGCTCCGATCGGGATCGGTGTGCTGCCGGTGCTGGCGCTGCTGCTGGCCGGCGGGCTCCTGCCGCCGAAGGGCCTGTCCGTCATCCCGGTGGCCGGGATCCTGATCGGCGGTGCGCTCACCGCCACCTCGCTGGCCGGCCGCCGCGCCCTGGACGAGCTGCGCCTGCGGCACGGCGAGGTGGAGGCCGCGCTCGCGCTCGGCTTCGAGGAGCGGGACGCACGGCTGGAGATCTGCCGCACGGCGGCGTCGACCTCGCTCGTCCCGGCCCTGGACCAGACCAGGACGGTGGGCCTGGTCACCCTGCCCGGCGCCTTCGTCGGCCTGCTGCTGGGCGGGGCGAGCCCGCTCCAGGCGGGAGCGGTACAGCTGTTCGTACTGGTCGCGCTGCTCGCGGTGGAGTCGGTGGCGATCGTGGCGGTGCTGGAACTGGTGGCGAGGGGACTGGTGAAGCGTGGGGTCGCCGCGAGCCCGGGGGCGCGCGGCGCCCGGTGGCGAAGCCGGTGAGCGTCGCCGCAGGCCGAGGGCGCGCGTAGGCGGGCGGGGCATGGTGCGCAGGTCAGGTAGGCTGGTCGGAGTTGAAGGGGAGTAGCCCTCCACCGGACCGTCGACATACTGGCCTCGCCTCGTGCGGGCCCGGCGCCCGGGGCACCGCACTGGCTGGGGTGTCGGCGAGACCTTCGGCCGCAGTGCTGTGACCATGACCAGTGCTGTCGGGCCGAGGCGTCCCCGATGGGCGGTCATCCGGCCGGGCAGCCCGACCAAGGGAAAACCACCCCGATGAGCCTGACCATCGCCGCGCTCACCTTCGGCATCATCTTCCTCGCCGAACTGCCCGACAAGACCGCCCTGGCCAGCCTGGTCCTCGGCACCCGCTACCGGGCTGGCTACGTGTTCGCCGGGATCGCCGCCGCCTTCGCCCTCCAGGTGGGCCTCGCCCTGGCGGCGGGCAGTCTGCTCTCCCTGCTGCCGCAGCGCTGGGTGGAGGGCGTCACCGGGCTGCTGTTCCTGATCGGTGCGCTGATGCTGCTCTGGCACCGGGACGAGGACGAGGAGGGCCACGCCGCCAAGGAGCCGTCCTCGGGCAGCTTCTGGAAGGTGGCCGGAGCCAGCTTCGTGGTCGTCGCGATCGCGGAGTTCGGCGACCTGACCCAGATCATGACGGCCAACCTCGCCGCCAAGTACGCCGATCCGGTGTCGGTCGGCATCGGCGCCTGGCTGGCGCTCTGCGCGGTCGGCGGGATCGCGATCGTGGGCGGGCAGAAGCTGCTGCAGTACGTGCCGATGAAGGTCGTCGTGCGGGTGGCCGCCGGGGTGATGCTGCTGATGGCCGCCTTCAGCGTCTTCAACGCCGTCACCGGCTGATCCGCCCGCCACGGAACGGGGCGGGCGGAGTGCCCCGGGCTCCGGGGCCTCCCGTTCAGCAGTACGCGTCGGCTAGGGCGGCCTGGGTGTTCGGGCCGTAGACACCGCTGGGGTCGCCCTGGACGTTGGCGTCCCACTGGAAGTTCCTGACGGCCTTGGCGGTCGGGCCGTCGTAGCTGCCGTTCGACCGTACGTGGTAGCCGCAGGTGGCGAGCTGCTGCTGCAGCGCGGCGACGTCCGGGCCGGTCATGCCGGGGCCCAGCGTGCGCGGCCCGCTCGGGGTCGGGGACGCGGACGGCGAGGCCTTCGTCACGGTGGGGGACGGGGACGGCTTGGTCGTCGTCGCCTTCGCGATGACCGGGGGACGGCTGAGGGAGAGGGTCGGCCTGGGGCTGGACTTGCTGGGCGACGGGGAGGGGCTCTCCGAGGGGGCGGCGGTGGTCGGCGGGGCGCTGGGCACCGCGCTGGTGGGCATGGGCTGGAGGGAGCCGACCGGGACGGGGCCCGCCTGGTCGTTGCCGTTCTTGCCCGCGCCGGGCACCAGGGCGAGGGCGATCCCGGCGCCGATCGCGACGATCCCCACCCCCGCCGCCGCCATGCCGGCCTTGCGCTTCACCGGCGTCGCCTGCCGGCCGGCCCGCCGCTCGGCCCGTCCGCCGGGCCCCTTGCCCGGCTCGAAGGCGAAGACCCCCAGCTCGGAGGCGTCGGACCGCGGCCGGTACGGGGGAGTGGGCCGGTGCTGTTGCGGCTGCTGCTGGTGCGGCTGCTGCTGGTGTTGGTAGGACTGCTGCTGGTGCGGCTGGTGTTGGTAAGGCTGCTGCTGGTACGGCTGCTGCGCGGGTATCGACGCGTACTGCTGCGGCGGTACGGGCGGGAGCAGCGTGGTGGCCTGCGCGTCCGGTGCCGGTACCGGTGGGAGGAGTGTGGTGGCCTGCGCGTCCGGTGCCGGTACCGGTGGGAGGAGTGCGGTGGCCTGCTGGTCCGTCGCGGGCACCGGGGGGAGCAGCGCGGTCGGGAACTCGTCCGGGTGCGGCTCCTCGTACTCGGCCGCCGCCGGGACGTACGGGCGGACCAGCTGCGGGCCCTCGGTGTGCGGGAGGATCGCGGTCTCTTCCAGGTCCGGATGCACCGGCTGGTAGCCCGGCCGGCCGTACGGGACCGGGGTGCAGGCGCAGCCTCCGGGGGTCCGGACGGTGCCGCAGCCTGCGCAGTGCTCTCCCGGCATGGGCCGGTCCTCCTCGGTTCTGATGGCGAACCCGCCTGATTATGCAGGAGGCGCCTGGGAGTTGGCAGAGTCGAGTGTCCGTTCCTGGGGTGGTTGTCCGATTCTGTAGTGATCTGTCTTATGTGAACGATTGGCTGCCGACCGACGGCGACGATGTGCGGGCGATGCAATCAGATGTGATGAATTCGGACAATCCTGACATCATGGTGAGGCTGGACGATCATCAGCCCGGACTTCACCGAGGAGCTGGCATGGCGAACCCGGCAGCCGAGTCCGACCGTGCCGGGGCGGCCGGCCCCGTCGCCCCGCAGGTGAATGCCCACAACCTCTGGGTGCCCATCGGGGCGTTGCTGCTGGCGCTGCTGCTCGCGGCGCTCGACCAGACCATCGTCTCCACCGCGCTGCCCACCATCGTCAGCGACCTCGGCGGCCTGGAACACCTCTCCTGGGTGGTCACCGCCTATCTGCTCGCCTCCACCGCGGCCACTCCGCTCTGGGGCAAGCTCGGCGACATGTACGGCCGGAAGCGGCTCTTCCAGGCCTCGATCGTGATCTTCCTGATCGGCTCCGCGCTCTGCGGACTCGCCAGGAACATGGGCGAGTTGATCGGCTTCCGGGCGTTGCAGGGCCTGGGCGGCGGCGGGCTGATCGTGCTCACGCAGGCGATCGTCGGCGACCTCGTCCCACCCCGCGACCGGGGCAGGTACCAGGGTCTGTTCGGTGCGGTCTTCGGGGTCACCAGTGTGCTCGGGCCGCTGCTCGGCGGGGTCTTCGTCGACAACCTGAGCTGGCGCTGGGTCTTCTACATCAACCTGCCGATCGGTGTCGTCGCGCTGGTGGTGATCGCCGCCGTACTCCCCGGCGCGGGGGAGAAGCGCCGGCACGCCATCGACTACCCGGGCACCTTCCTGATCGCCTCGGTCGCCACCTGTCTGGTGCTGATGACCTCGCTCGGCGGCACCACCTGGCCGTGGGGCTCCTGGCAGGTCGCCGGACTGGCGGTGCTCGGCGCGGTCCTGCTGGTCGCGTTCGTCGCCGTCGAGCGGCGGGCGGCCGAACCGGTCATCCCGATGC
Organism: Kitasatospora sp. HPM-01-4; assembly: GCF_051374625.1. Lineage (NCBI taxonomy): Bacteria > Bacillati > Actinomycetota > Actinomycetes > Kitasatosporales > Streptomycetaceae > Kitasatospora > Kitasatospora sp. HPM-01-4. The sequence goes on from NZ_JBPQGP010000005.1 coordinate 6,152,744, forward strand.
GGCTGTTCCGCTCCCGGACCTTCAGCCTGGTCGCGGTGATCTCCTTCGTGGTCGGCTTCGCGATGTTCGGCGCGCTCACCTACCTGCCGACCTTCCTCCAGGTCGTCAGGGGGGTCTCGCCCACCCTGTCCGGCATCCACATGCTGCCGATGGTGCTCGGCATGCTGTTCACCTCGATCGGCGCCGGTCAGATCGTCGCCCGCACCGGCCGCTACCGGATCTTCCCGATCGTCGGGACCGCGGTCACCGCCGTCGGCCTGGTGCTGCTCTCCCGCCTCACCGAGCACAGCGGCAACACCGAGACCAGCCTCTACTTCCTGGTCTTCGGCCTCGGGCTCGGCCTGGTCATGCAGGTGCTGGTGCTGATCGTGCAGAACACGGCCGACTACCAGGACCTCGGGGTGGCCACCGGCGCCGCGACCTTCTTCCGCTCCATCGGCGCCTCCTTCGGCGTCTCCATCTTCGGCAGCGTCTTCGCCGGCGGCCTCAACCGCAGACTGCCCGAGGCTCTGGCCGGACTGGCCCTGCCGCCCGGTTTCACTCCCTCGGCCCTCACCGCCGACCCGCGCATCATCGCCACCCTGCCCGCCCCCGTGCGGGCCGCGGTCCACCACGCGTACGCAGAGTCGATCACCAGGGTCTTCCTGTACGCCGTACCGGTGGCGGTCGTCGCCTTCCTGCTCTCGCTGTTCATCCGGGAGCAGAAGCTCCGCACCACGGTCACCGCCCCCGACCTCGGCGAGTGCATCGGCGTCAACCCGGTCGAACGCTCCTCGCTGGACGAGATCTCCCGCGCGCTGTCCGTGCTCGGCTCCCGTAACGCCCGGCGCGACCTCTTCCGCCGGATCACCGAGGAGGCCGGACTCGACCTCAAACCCGCCTCCAGCTGGCTGATCCTCGCCATGCACCAGCAGGGCCAGATCGAACCGGCCGAACTCGCCGAACGCCGGATCGTCCCGATCGACGTGATCGAGGAGGCCGCCAGGGAGGTGGAGAGCCGCGGCCTCGCGGTCCGCAACGGGCGCCCGATGCACCTCACCGAGCACGGTGAGCAGATCGCGCTGCGGCTGGTCGCCGCCCGGCGCACCCAACTCGCCGCGCTGCTCGGCGACTACGACGAGAAGCGGTACGGCGACCTGGCCGAGCTGCTCAACCGTCTCAGCAGACAGCTGTGCACCGACGTCCGCGACCGCCCGGACCGCACCGGTCCCGAGCACATCCAGCGCGGCGAGGGGCGCTCCTTCTGATTCCCCGGCCTGATTCCCTGGCCTGATTCCCCGCCGCCCGGTGGTCAGGACGCGGCGCGCCCTCCGCCCCACCTGCGGAGCAGCAGCCTGCGGCCGGGAACCTCGATGAAGGTGTGCAGGGTCCAGGCCACGGCCAGTGCGGCCGTGAAGGCCGTCTCCGCCAGCAGCAGGCCGTTCGGCCACCACGGCTCCTTCGGGTGCGAGCGGAACAGCTGCTCGCCCGTCCGGACGACCAGGATGTGGACCATGTAGAAGGCGAAGGAGAGCTCGCCCAGCCGCACGCTGAGCCGGCCTCGCCAGGGCGAGGGCTCGCCACGCAGATCCGCCGTCGCGGCGGCCGCGATGAGAGCGGTGAAGCCGACCACCGTGCAGGCGGCGTAGCGGTACGCCCAGTCGGCCTGCGAGCTGAGGAAGTAGCCCGCCATCGTCAGGCCGAGCGAGACCGTCAGGCCGGGGCCGCGCCAGCGGCCCGCCCGGACCAGCTCCGCGAGGGCGATGCCCAGGAGGAACTCCGGGAGCCGGGCGAGCGGGAGGTAGTAGACGGCCCAGTTCCGGTCGGCCGCGGGGGCGAGATGGCCGATCAGGACGGGCATCGCCACCACGACAGCGGTGCAGGCCGCCGCGACGACCGCACCGCCCCGCTGTCCGAGGGCCCGCAGCGGACGGACGACCAGCGGAAAGAGGAAGTAGAAGAACGCCTCGCAGGCGAGCGACCAGCTGACCGAGTTGACGCTCTCGAAGTACGGATACCGCGGCACCCACGACTGGACCAGGAACAGGTTCACCAGCAGCTGCCGGTGCAGCGGCCAGGCACCCGCGCCCAGGAAGTAGGCCAGGAGGAGTGCGATCACCGCCGTCACCGCGTGGAGCGGGTACACCCGGGCGAACCGCCGCCGCCAGAACCCCGCGACACCGCCGCCGGGCGGCGTGGACCAGGCGAGCACGAAGCCGGAGAGGATGAAGAAGAACGACACCCCCGTGTCGCCGGCCCCGAAGGCGAAACCGACCAGATCCCCCACGCGGCCGCCGAAGTACTGGGCGATGTTCACGTGGTAGAGGAACACCATGAGCGCGGCACCCCACCGCAGCCCGGTCAGCGACGGTAACGCCGCCGGCCGGACGGACCGCGTCGCACCGCCGGCCGCACCGCCGACCGCAGCCGGTCGGCCGACCGAGGCGGTCTCTGAACGCTCGGGAACGAGGCTGACTGCGCGATCGGGGGTCACCGACCGGAAGGTAGTATGAGCATATGAACAACAGTGCTGCAGCTACTGTGAATTGACGAGATGTCAGGTTGCTCCGTTCGCCCGTTGAATGCGGTGCGGAGAGGGCTCTTCGGTCGTCAGTGGGGCGCGGATCCGGGCCCGCTGCGCATGTGAGTGGCGCGCGGAGGTGGCCTTGGGAGCGGCCGGGGCGGTAGCCCGGGTCATGGCTCGTACGCTTGGCGAGGGCGGCGCCCGGTCGCCCGAGAGTCGTACGTCGAGAGGTTTCCCATGGCTGTTGCGAAGGTCAATGAGCGTGCCAAGCGACTCGCATAGAGCGCGGACGGTGTGGAGCCCCGCCCAACGCCACGGGGGACCACGCATGGACGGGTGGTACCGGGGTCACTCAGGCTGAACTCGTCTTGTCGTGGGTGCCGACGGACCTTGATCCCCCAGCGATGTCCCAGCTCCCGGGGCAGGCGCCCGCGAGCGCGTCATGACCAGCCACGCGGCGTCGATCTGGAAGTGGCGGCAGGGGAAGCGGCCGAAGCCGGTGGTCTTGCCGCAGTGGATGCGGTCCTCGATGCGTGCGTGCGCACGGTGGCGGGCCTCCAGCAGTTGCAAGGAGCCTTGGCCGTAGGGGGTGTCGGTGAGAAAGACCTGGTGGCGCACGCCCTCATCCATGTCGAACAGCGTGAGCTGGGCTCCGGGGTGTGGGTGCTTGCGGCGGACGGTGATCCGGGTGTCCTCGGCAGGTCCGGCAGGCCGGCGCCGAGCGGTCTCACGGTTGTGACACACGGTGCACAACGGGTCGAAGCCTGCCACGCATCCGGATCGGCCACGCCCTGAGCGACCAACCGCCTCTGCTGTGGCGGGAAATGATCCTTAAACCGTCGCCATGCCCTCCTGCAGGACAGGCACCACGGATTCGCGTAGATGTACGCCTTCCGGATGTACCCCCATCGGGTGCCGTAGTCGCGCTGCCCCGTCGTTCCTTGCTGTTCCTGAGCTCCGCGCCTATGCCGCTCACAGCGGCCACCATTCGTCAGCTCGTGACACCCGGGAGCCGGGTAGGGGCATGCCGTAGGACGGCTTCGCCCTCGCGGCAGCGCTGGCCGCAGTGCTCCGGCGGACACCGGGGCACACTTGCCATCGAAGGGCACTCCTATCTCCCGGCTCGGAACATCAGAGGGCAACTGCGCAACGCGTTTGGAGTATCAATTCAGGCTGCAAGTTAGCAAGCACGAGAAGATGGGGGAGCGAACGATTTTATGATAGGTGTGCCATGGGTGATACAGGGAAGTCAATCTCAAGGCAGCGGGAGTGGCATAGCTTCTGGACGCATCTATCGCCCGATTCCAAGGCCAGCGTGATTACCCAGGGCGTGATTGCGGGATTTGCAATTATGGCATTCGCCCTCTCGACCTACGGGGTTATTGAGGCGTCGGAAGCCGCAGATGAGGCCAATAGAAATCAGATCGAATCCAACCAGCTTGTAAGTGCCGACAAGGTCTCGTGGTACTTTGGTCGAGCCGACCCAAATCAGCAGGCTGGAAGCGGTCAGTACCAGCTGCGAATCGAAAATCATGGCCTCGTTCCAGCCATCAACGTCTTGCTCTGGGATCCAGGGCAAGACTGGAGCTATTACTACCTTTTCACCTTGGCTCCATGTACGCGCTATCTGGTTAATTTCCCATTGGCTATCCCGGGGCGCGACTATAGTAAGAACGTTGGCAACTGGCAGTTTCAGTTCTTGTCTGCTGGAAGGCCATATCGCATGGCGAGTAATCGATCTGTCGTAAAGATGTCAGATGCGGAAGCCGCACTGGCTGCTTCCAGGTGGACAAATAGTCTTAAAAAGGGCCTCGATGTTGCCCATAGGGATAACTGGTATAAGGACTATAAGGATTTGGCTGGATGTGCATAAAATTGCGGCTGCCGCCCCCGTCCCGCCTCGAAGTCCTCTCGGGCTTCCTCCTTGTGGCACTGGTGGCACAGCGCCTGAACGTTGCCGTCCGTGTCCTCGTCTCTGAGCGGCAGCGGGACGAAGTGGTCGATGCACCTGCCGCAGGTTGCCTTGCCCGCCCGGCGCTGAGCCCTCCGCAGCCTTGCCGCAGCCGAGTTCTCCCGGCTATCACGGCCTGTCGAGCACGCCTTGTCCGGACGCTTGGGCTTCCCTCGTACGCCTGGTGGCGCTCCTCGCTGGATGAGCCGCTCGCGCGACGTGATTCAAGGCGCTTGGTGTCCTTGTCGCCCAGCGTGGTCACCTTGGTCGGTACGTCCGACTTGGTGAGCAGACGCGCTATGTCTCCGGCGGACACGCCTCATGGCCTCCAGGCGCCCTGCCTCGTGAGGCGGGAGAGTGAGAAGAGCACCACAGCGTCAACCTGACCGGCGCGGACGGCCGCCATCGTCTCTTCGAACCCGGCCGAGTGATGTTGAGGCCCCAGCCCCACTTGCCGACGTCTTCGAAGTGACCGAAATCGCCTCGGCGCTTCGCGACGACCAGGGCTTCGGTCTTCGTCCGCTGGGCAGCCAGCGAAGCCTGCGAGTCGTCTTCGCGCTTCTTGGGCTGTCATATGTAGGAGACTGCTCGCACATGGTCGAGACTAGACGCCCAGGTAGAGGGCCTAGTGATGAGAGGTGTCATGTGCCTAGCGTGGTAAAGATCAACGTACTGACCGTCCCCGCCGAGCAGCGGGAGACGCTGGAGAAGCGGTTCGCCTCTCGCGCGCACGCGGTGGAGAACTCCGACGGCTTCGAGTGGTTCGAGCTCCTCCGCCCGGTCGAGGGCACCGACAACTACCTCGTGTACACGCGCTGGCGCGACGAGGAGTCCTTCCAGGCCTGGCTCGAGGGCCCGATGAAGGCGGCACACCAGGGCGGCGGAGAGGGCGGCGAGCGGCCCAAGCCCGCCGCCTCCGGCTCGACGCTCTGGTCCTTCGAGGTCGTTCAGCACGCCGGCCCCAAGAGCGCCTAGGACGCGTATCGGGCTGTGATCAATCTGCGGGATTCGTCCTCACGGCTGGGCCTGATCCGGTAGGCCGTGTTGTATGACGCGATTGCAACTGGCCGAAGCGGAACGGGAATTCACCGGGCCGTACCTGCCGATCGGCGAGTACGGCCCGAAAGCCGGGCGGCTGCGGCAGCAGTTCGAGGGTGTGATCTGGCGCTTCAGGACCGGCGGGAGATGCCGAAGGATTTCGGCGCCTGGTCGACCGTCCGTTACGGCTTCCGGAAGTGGAGGGACGCCGGTGTCCTCGAAGTCCCGATGGAGGGCCTGATTGCCGAAGCCGCAGAGCGGGGTGAGGTGGACATGCCCCTCAAGGAACGGAACACCGTCGAGCGCCTCGATGATCTGGGCCGAGGACCTCACCCGGAGCATCCCTTGACCACGGCCAAGTACGCGCCCCGGCGCCCTTCCGAGGCTTGGTGAGTTGCCATCAGGCCCGTTAACCTCAGGCTTCGCAGTCGGGGACAGGGCCGGTGGGTCCAGAGCAGGGGGAGTCATGGATTCGGAGATTGCGACCCTCGCGACCAAGGCGAGCACCACAGTGGTGGCGCTGATGGCCACGGAGGGCTGGCAGCTCGCCCGGGACGGCGTGGTGGCGCTGTGGCGCAGGTTCCGTCCGGAGGACGCCGAGATCGTCGGCGACGAGCTCGAGACCAGCCGGGAGGAGCTGGAGGCCGACTCGGGCGACGGTGACACCGAGGCCCAGCTCCGGATCGAGTGGCAAGGGCGGATCCGGCGCTTCCTGCGCTCCGACCCCGCTGCGGCGGCCGAACTGCGACGCCTTCTCGACGAGTTGCAGCCGGAACTGCGTGAATCGACGTCGATCGGCGAGGTGCACCTGCGGGCCGAGGCGCGCGGGCACGGCCGCGTCTACCAGGCCGGGCGAGACCAGCACATCACCGAACGGTGACAGGGTCGGACCGCGAGGGCGCCCTGCCCGCCCCGTACGGCGGCCGGTCGCTGTCCTCGCACGCTACCGCGTCGGAGCATGGCCGGGTGTACCAGTCGGCCGGCACGCAGCAGATCACCGAGCACCACTACCACTACTCGGTCGAGCTGCAGGGCCAGTTGGCCTGCGCGATCGCCCAACGCCAGTCGGCCGATCAGACGATGGCGGGGACGGAGAAGGTCGTCCTCTTCCTCCTCGACATGGTCGCCTCGCTGGAGGTCCGCTGCGTCAATCTGGAGGAGCGGGAGAGCAAGGCCAGGGCTGCCGGGCGGGCGGAGGCGCTGGCGGAGATCCAGCAGGAGCTCAGGGACTCCGAAGAGCGGCTGGTCCATGCCCAGGACCGCCTCGCCCGGGCTCGCCGGGAGCGCGAGGCCGCCGAGAACCTCCGGGCCGACGCGCTGCGTCGCGCCGAGGAGTACCGGCTGGCCTACGAGGAGTTGAAGCGGCAGCAGGACCCAAGTGACCGCCGGGACCGGCTGACGGACTGGCGGACCGCCGATCTGATGGAACTGTCCGAGTATGACCGGGCACTGGAGGCGGTGGACGCGGAGCTTGCGGCGTATCGGCAGGAGATCAACCGCCTCAGCGAGCAGGCGGGCCGTCGTTTCCCGACGTCCGACCCGGAGGTGGTTCCTGGCGAGGTCGTCGGGCGCACGGCCGAGGACCAGCACCGGATCGAGTTGCGGGGGCGGATCCGGGAGGTCCTGGATTCGTCACCGTACGTCGTGAGATCCGAACTGCCCGCACAGCCGGGTGGCACCGCACCCCCGGCACCGAGAAGCGGCATGGTCGGCTGGTTGATCGCCTGGCTGGTCAGGATTGTCCTGTTGCTGCTGCCACCGCTGACGCTGATGGTTGTCGGAGCCGGCATCAGGACCATGTACTCGAGTGATCCGGGGCCGACGGTCCTGGCGGGCGTGCTGTTCACCGTCTTCGGGGTCGGGGGCTGTGTCGTCCTGGAGGCCGTCCTGCTCTTCGTCAACTACGTGAGCCTGGTCGAGCCGACCGATGCGGCGAAGAACGACAGGCGGCTCAAGGCCTTCCGTCGGTGCCGCCCCTTCTATTTGCTGACCTCGGTCGCCCTGTTCGTCGTTTCCACCGCATGCTCCCCGGCCGTCCTGGGGTGCGTCGGCGTGTGGGGACACGCCCTGGTCCATGCGTTGGGACTCGTGCACTAGGACGCGGCGCCGGGCGTGCCCTCAACGCTTCCATGGCCGTAGCCGCGCATGCCCGCCTGAATTCGATCCTGCGAGGGGCACTGTCGCGCTCAGGCACCCGGACACCTCGCTCAGATCCGGCAGTAGGAAGGCCGATCACGGCGACCGAGCTCCCCGGGGAGAGAGACCGCCGAGGACTCCGGGCGGATCCGCCGACACGTGAGCATCGCTGTGTTCCGGTTTGATGAGGAGGCGATCGTGATACCGATCCTGGCCCGTAGGGTGGGGAACGACTCGCCGATGACGCAGCTGCGACGGCTCCAGGACGGCAGCGTGTTCGACCGCTTCGCCGAGCGCGTCGACGAGTTGTGGCCGCGTGGCCGAAGCGTAGGGGACCTGGAGGTGCGGCATGCCGAGGCGTGACTACGAGGACGACCCGGATGCCCCGAGGGCCAACAGCCTGGTCCCGGCCGCATCCGTGGTCGTGGTGGATGAGGAAGGCCGCGTCCTGCTCCAGCGCCGTACCGACAACGGCCGATGGGCGCTCCCTGGCGGGACGATGGAGATCGGCGAGTCGCTCGCCGACTGCGGTGTCCGGGAAACCTTCGAGGAGGCCGGTATCACCATCGAAGTCACCGGCATTGTGGGCACGTACACCAACCCCGGGCACGTCCTTGCCTACGACGACGGCGAGGTCAGGCAGGAGTTCTCCGTCTGCCTGCTGGGGCGGCCGACCGGAGGCGAACTGCGGGTATCCGACGAATCCCACGAGGTGGCCTGGTTCACGCCGGCCGAGACGGACGATCTACCGATGCTCCCGAGTATCCGCAAGCGTCTCTCGGACTGGCGAGCCGGACGCGGTCCGGTGGTTCGCTGACCGATTCCTCGGAGGTTGCGCGGCTCAAGGCGGCGTGATCCGAGCGATGAAGGCTCCCACCGGCATGGCGGGGCCGTTCTCGATGGACTGCCGGTCGGCGCGGCGACCGCCGCCAGGCCCCACGAGCGCCAGGCCCGGGCGGTGGCAGGCGAGTTGGACGGGCCGTCGGCCGGGTGGCACGGTTTCACGGCCGGAAGTCGGTGGGGGCCGCGAAGGCGGCGCGGCGGCCGGCGCGGCGGAGGGCGCGGAGGACCGGGCCGCCGATGGTGAGGCAGAGGACGGCGGTCAGGGCGGCCCGGGGGAGGTCCCAGCCGAGCGAGGTGGTGAGGCAGTAGGTGAGGAAGCGGGGCAGGTTGGCACTGAGCGGGTCGCCGGGGACGAAGGAGATGCTGCTGCTCAGGCCGCCGATGTAGGGCCAGCCCTGCAGGTTCATCACGGTCCCGTAGGCGACGGCGGCGATGCTGCCGTAGCCGGCGAGCAGGGCGAGTTCCCGGCGCCCGCGCAGGGTGGCCGCCCCCGGCAGCAGGCCGGCGCCGAGGCAGACCCAGCCCATACTGAGCATCTGGAACGGCAGCCAGGGCCCGACCCCGGCGGTGAGCAGGGCGGAGGCGAACATCGAGACCGAGCCGAGGACGAAGCCGAAGCCCGGGCCGAGTACCCGGCCCGCCAGCACCATCAGGAAGAACATCGGTTCCAGCCCGGCCGTTCCGGCCCCGAGCGGCCGCAGCGCGGCGCCCGCCGCCGCCAGGACGCCGAGCAGGGCCACCGCCTTGGCGTCCAGACCGCGCTCGCCGCCGTCGGCCGTGCGGCCCTCGGAGATCTGCGCGATCACCACGGCCAGCAGCAGCGGCATCAGCAGTGCGAACAGCCAGGGCGCGTCGGCGGAATGGCCGACCAGCGCGGAGGACCGGTCGGCGAGCAGCGGCCAGCCGAAGGCGGCCACGCCGATCGCCGAGATCAGCACGAGCAGGGCGATCGACCGCCGTCCCAGCGGGACCGGCCGGGAGAGCGCTACCGGGGTGCTCACGGCATCTCCTCACCAGCGGGGGAGGCGAGCGCCTCGACGACCTGGGGCACCGTCAGCCAGGGAGCGGGGGAGAGGATCTTGGCGACCTGGGGTGCGAACGCGGGTGAGGAGACCACGACCTCGGGGGTCGGGCCGTCCGCGACGATCTCGCCCTCGGCCAGGATGACCGTGCGATGGGCGAGTTCGGCGGCGAGCTCGACGTCGTGGGTGGCGAGGAGTACGGCGTGCGAGTCGGCGGCGAGGCCGCGCAGGATCTCTATCAGCCGCGCCTTGGCGGCGTAGTCGAGGCCCCGAGTCGGCTCGTCCAGCAGGATCACGCCGGGGCGGGCGGTGAGCACCACGGCCAGGGCGAGGCTCAGCCGCTGGCCCTCGGAGAGGTCCCGGGGGTGGGCGTCGTCGTCGATGCCGGGGAGCAGCCGGGCGACCAGGGCGCGGCAGGTGCCCGGCTCGGCGGCGGAGTCCCGGTCGGCGGCGGCGCACTCGGCGGCGACCGTCTCCGCGTACAGCAGGTCGCGGGGGTCCTGCGGGACCAGGCCGACCTGGCGGATCAGCTCCTTGGGCCGGCTCTGGTGCGGGACCAGGCCGCCGACCCGGACCGAGCCCGAGGCGGGACGGTGCAGTCCGACCAGTGAGCCGAGCAGGGTGGACTTCCCGGCGCCGTTGCGTCCCATCAGCGCGGTGATCTCGCCGGGGCGCAGGTCCAGCCCGACCCCGCGCAGTGCGGGAGTCGGCCCGCGCCGGACGGCGAGGCGGTCCACGGTGGCGGCGCTCCTCGCGGGCGCCGGTGCGGTGACGGGCGCGGGCGTGCGGCCGTCCAGGCGGGCGCGCAGCGGCGCGGCCCTGCGCCGGGCGTCGCGGACCGAGAGCGGCAGCGGCGACCAGCCGGCGGCTCGGCCGAGCGCGACCACCGGCGGGTGGACGGGGGAGTGGGCCATCACCTCGGCCGGTTCGCCCAGCACCGGCGCCTCGCCGCGTCCGGGGAGCAGCAGTACCCGGTCCGCGTACTGGACGACCCGCTCCAGGCGGTGCTCGGCCATCAGCACGGTGGTGCCGAGGTCGTGGACCAGCCGCTGGAGTACGGCCAGCACCTCCTCCGCCGCGCCGGGGTCGAGCGCGGAGGTGGGCTCGTCCAGGACCAGCACCCTGGGGTGGGTGGTGAGCACCGAGCCGATCGCGACCCGCTGCTGCTGGCCGCCGGAGAGGGCGGTCAGCGCGCGGCCGCGCAGTTCGGCCAGACCCAGCAGGTCCAGGGTCTCCTCGACCCGGCGGCGCATCACGTCGGGGGCCAGGCCCAGGGACTCCATGCCGTAGGCGAGTTCGTCCTCGACGGTGTCGGTGACGAAGTGGGCGAGCGGGTCCTGGCCCACCGTGCCGACGACGTCGGCGAGTTCACGGGGGCGGTGGGTGCGGGTGTCGCGGCCGGCCACGGTGACCCGGCCGTGCAGCACCCCGCCGGTGAAGTGCGGGACGAGTCCGCTGACGGTGCCCAGCAGGGTGGACTTCCCGGCACCGGACGGGCCGACCAGCAGGCAGAGTTCGCCCTCGGGGATGGTGAGGTCGACGCCGCGCAGGGCCGGTTCGGCCGCATCGTCGTACTGGACCGAGACCTGCTCGAAGGTGATCACGAGGAACTCCGGGGCGGGGTAGGGGCGGTGACCGCGGGCAGCAGGCCGATCAGCGCGGCGAGGGCGGGCAGCAGGGGCAGGCCGGGCGCGGTGAGCGGGATCAGCGAGGGCGTGAGCGCGCCCGGGTCGCGGCTCGCCAGCCACACCATCAGGGCGGCGGCGGCCACCCCCGAGCCCGCGACCGACCACTCGCGCGCCGTCCAGGGATCGGGGCGGTAGCGGGTCCGCACGGCCCGCCTGCTGCCGAGCAGCAGTCCGCCGCCCGCCGAGGCGAGGCCGAGCAGCAGCAGCGGCAGTGCCCAGCCGGCACCGTCCGCGGTGAGCAGCCCGTACGCGGCGACGCAGACCCCGAGCAGTCCGAGCAGGGTGAGCGCGGCGGTGCCCCGGGCGACCCGGGGCGCGACGGCGGCGGTGCGGCCGAAGCCCCGGGTGTCCATCGCGGCGGCCAGGCTGACGGAACGCTCCAACGCGCTCTCCAGCACCGGTAGTCCGACGCCGAGGACGGCGCGGATGCCCCGGTCGGAGCCTCCGCGCAGCCGGCGGGCGGCGCGCAGCCGCTGGACGTCGGCGACCAGGTTGGGGGCGAAGGTCATCGCCACCACCACGGCCACCCCGGCCTCGTAGAGCGCACCGGGCAGGGCGCGCAGCAGCCGGGCCGGGCTGGCGAGCGCGTTCGCGGCCCCGACGCAGACCAGCAGGGTGGCCAGCCGCAGGCTGTCGTACAGCGCGAAGAGCATCCCCTCCGCCGTCACCCGGCCGCCGATCCGCACCCCCTGCGCCCAGTGCGGCAGGGGGAGTTGGGGCAGGTTGGCCAGCACGTGGGTGCCGGGGACCGGCGAGCCGAGGACGACCGCGAAGACCATCCGCATGCCGAGCACCAGCAGCCCGATCCGCAGGAACGTCCCGTACGAGCGCGCCCAGGGCGCGTCACCGCGCCGGGCGGAGACCACGTACCCGGCGACGGCGGCGATCAGCAGGAGCAGCAGCGGGTTGGTGGTCCGGGAGGCCGCCGCGCCCAGCCCGAGCGCCCACAGCCACCAGGCGCCGGGGTGCAGCTGGCGCGGGCCGGTGGCCGGGCGCTGGGCGGGGGACTTGGGCACGGCGGGATGTCCTCGAAGAACGCTGGCGGGATCGGTCAGTTGCGGCGGCGACGGGCCTGCCAGACCGCTCCGCCGGCCAGGGCGGCGACCAGGGCGCCGCCCGCGATCAGGCCGAGGGACGGTCCGCTGCCCGAGTGCCCGGTGCCGGTGGAGCCGGTGGACCCGGTGTCGGAGACGGTGTCACCGCAGCCGGTGTGCGGGTATCCGGCGATGGCGCAGAGCAGGCCGTTGGTGCCGTAGCGCAGCGGGGGCAGGGCGACGGCGAGTACCTCGGCCGAACTGGCGCCGGCCGGGACCGCGGCGCAGGCGGTGCGCGGCGCGGGCGGGGTCTCGCCCGACGGCGCGTCGGCGGCGGTACCGAAGTCCAGCACCACGGCGACCCGCTTCCTGCCGGGCTCGGCCGGGGTGGCGGCGCAGATCGCGCCGAAGTCCCCGGCGGCGGTGGGCCGGGCGGCGTCCTGGCCGCCGTCCGGGCTCACCGCGAAGCGCCAGCCGTCCACGCCGCCGTCCTGCGGCACGTGGACGGTCGGTCCCTGCTGCTGGTACGCCCAGGCGGAGCCGGACCACTTCCAGAACGACCAGTAGCGGTAACCGGCGGCCTGGGCGGGGGCGGCGCCGAGCAGCAGGGTGAGCGGGACGGCCAGTACGGCGGCGAGCAGGGCCGCCGCCGTACGGCGCGGGACGCGGGTCACTTCTTCGGGTCGCCTTCGGGCTGCCCGGCCTCGGGCTCGGCCTTGGGCTCGGCCTTGCCGGCCTCCGAGCCGTCGGCTTCCGGCTTGTCGCTCTCGGGCTCGCCGGTCTCGGCCTTGTCGCTCTCGGCCTTGCCGGCAGCCGGTGACGCGTCGGCCTTGCCGTCCTCGGGCGTTTCGGTGGCCGGCGAGGCGTCGGGCCTGGTCTCGGCACCCTGCTGGTGGGCGCCGCGACGGCGGTTGAGGCTGAGCAGCAGACCGCCGCCGATGCCGATCGCGAGGCCGATGCCGACCAGCCAGATCGGGGAGAAGCCGCTGTTGTCGTCGGCCTCGGTGATGCCGGAGCCGGGGGCCTTGGTGCCGTCGGGGTTGTCCGAGGCGGCGGACACGGCGGCGGTCGGGAGCTTCTTCGGGGCCGGACCGGCGTTGATCAGCAGGTGCACCACATCGGTGCCGCCGAAGTTGTACGGGTCCAGCTTGGCGGCCTGCGCGACCAGGAGCATCGCCGCGGCGGCGGACGGGTCGGTGCCCGACTTGCCCTTGGCGGCCCAGTCGTAGCCGTTCCCGGCCAGCCAGTCCGCGGCGCTGGCGGCCTCCTGCGGGTGCCCGGCCTGGATCAGGCCGAGCACGGCCCAGGCGGTGGCGGTGTAGTCCGGGGCGGGCGCGGCGCCGGGCAGGGCCTGCATCAGGTGCTGGCCGTTGGCGGCGAGCTGGGCGTGCAGGTACGCGGCGGCGGCCTCGGCGGAGCCCTCGCGCGGAGCGGTCTTCTCGGTCGAGCCGGCGGGGCAGTCGAGCGCCTTGGGCGCGCCCGCCGTCCGGTCGGTGGTGGTCACCAGCAGCCCGCCGCCCGCCGCGGCGAGGGCGGCCTGCGCGGTGGCCAGGCCGTTGGCGGCGAGGGCGCCGTCGGGAGCGGGCTGGTAGGCGAAGGCACCGCGCTGCTCGGCCGGGGAGGCGCAGCCCAGCTGGAGGCCGCCCAGACCGTCGTAGGCGGACTTGCCGTCCTTCGCCACGGTGGCGGGGTCGGTGTGGGTGGTGAGCAGGGCGCTGACGGCCAGCCCGGTGGAGTCGGCGTCACCCGGGTTGCCGGGGTTGAAGGACCAGGTGCCGTCCGCGTTCTGGTTGTTCCTGAGCCACTCGACGCCCTTGCCGACGGCCTGCTGGTGCCCGCCGAGCGCGGACAGCGCCTGGATCGCGACGGAGGTGGCGTTGCTGTCCTCGGTCTTGGGGTCGCAGGCGGCGCCTTCGGCCCGGTAGGACGGCCAGCCGCCGTCGGCGCACTGCTGCCCGGCCAGCCAGTTCACGGCCTTGTCGGACGGGACCACCTGCGCGCCGACCAGCGCGGTGAGCGCCAGCGACTGGCGCCAGACGCCGTCGTACGTCGGGTCGCCCTTGCCGTAGAGGTCCGCGGGCGCGGGCTGGGCGGCCGGCACGCTCGCGGGCGCGGTGGCGGTGTCGGCCAGCGCCGGTCCGACGGCGGTACCGGCCAGCAGCAGGCCGGCCAGCGTGGAGGCGCCCAGACGGGCGGCGGTCAGCATGACGGAGGAGTGCCTTTCGGTGAGCGGTGCGGCGGCCCGTGAGGGCGGCAGGTGGACTTCGACGGGGACCACCGGGCCGGGAGCCATCGACTCTATCCGGCCCGTCCGGGTGCCACTGCCCCGCCCGAACTGGAACGTGTATCAGAACCGGGAGGGGCGGCTTTCGGGGTTCGGGCGGGCACGTGCCCGGCGGAGCGGAGGACGGCGCCGCCTACGGCAGCGTGAGCAGCCGCGCGGCGGTGTGCAGATCGGCCCGCACGTCCGCCGGTGAGGCGCGTCCGGACAGCCAGGCCAGCAGCGTGGCGTACCAGGTGTGCCCGATCACCCGCAGGGCCGCCCGCTGGGCGGTGGTGGGCTCCTCCCCGAGCCGGGCGGCGGCCAGCACGATGGCCGAGGTGAGCGAACCGACCTCGTCCACCTCCCGGCTGACCGAGCGGTCGGCGAAGGAGAGCGCCCGGACCATGGCCTCGGCCAGCCGGGGTTCGCGCCCGAGCGCGTGGAACGCCCGGGTGAGTGTCTCGGACACCCGGGCGGCCGGGTCCTCCCCGGCCGGCGGGCGGCGGAGCACCTGCTCGTGCAGGCGCCCGAGCTGTTCCAGCATCACCGCCACCAGCAGGTGCACCTTGGAGGGGAAGTAGCGGTACAGCGTGCCGAGCGCGACGTCCGCGCCCTCGGCGACCTCGCGCATCTGCACCGCCTCGTATCCGCCGCGGGCGGCCAGCGCGGTGGCGGCCCGCAGGATGCGCCGGCGGCGCTCGGCCTGACGGGGAGTGAGCTCCTCTGTCGACAGGGCGGAGGCGGGGAGCGCGGCGGCTGGGGTCAGGGCGGACAAGGCGGGCTCCTTCTCGCTGCGGGCACGCGCACCGGGCCGGGCGCCCGCCCGCGGTCGCGGCCCGCGGCGGGGCGGGGGCACAGCGTGGCGTGAATCACCAGCCCTGGATCCTGAGCGCAAGCTACGGGCCGGTATCTTCGAGGTCTCTCATTGTTCACTCGCTGGGCGGTGAGCTCCACACCGCCATGAAACGTGATCTACTTTACCGCCGAGGCAGTCCGTGCCCGGGTGAGTAGGGATAAGGGGCCCGGATGACCGCGCTGCCACCATCGCTGCGGATCGCCCTGCTCTCCTACCGCGGTGACCCGTTCTGCGGCGGCCAGGGGGTCTACGTCCGGCACCTCTCCCGGGAGCTGGCCCGGCTCGGCCACCACGTGGACGTGATCGGTTCGCAGCCGTACCCCGTACTGGACGAGGTCGAGGGCCCCGGTTCGGTGCGGCTGGTGGAGCTGCCCAGCCTGGACCTGTACCGCGCCGACGACCCGTTCCGCACCCCGAAGCGCGCCGAGTACCGGGACGTGGTGGACGTGCTGGAGGTGGCCACCATGAAGACCGGCGGCTTCCCCGAGCCGCTGACCTTCTCGCTGCGGGCCCGCCGGTACCTGGCCGCGCACAAGGGCCGCTACGACGTGGTGCACGACAACCAGACGCTCGGCTACGGACTGCTCGGCCTCGCCCGGCACGGCTTCCCGCTGGTCACCACCGTCCACCACCCCGTCACCGTGGACCGGCAGCTGGAGCTGGACGCGGCTGACACCAGGCTGCGCCGCCTCTCGCTGCGCCGCTGGTACGGCTTCACCCGGATGCAGGCCCGGGTCACCCGGCGCCTGGACCACATCATCACCGTCTCCAGCAGCTCCAAGAGCGAGATAGCCGAGCACCTGGGCGCCGCGCCCGGGAACATCTCGGTGGTCCCGATCGGCGCGGACACCCGGATCTGGTCGCCGGACGAGTCGGTGCCGGTGGTGCCGGGCCGGATCGTCGCGACCTCCAGCGCTGACGTCCCGCTCAAGGGGCTGATCCACCTGGTCGAGGCGCTGGCCAAGCTGCGGACCGAGCGCGAGGCGCACCTGGTGGTGGTCTGCAAGCGCCGTGAGGACGGACCGGTGGCCGAGGCGGTCCGGCGGTACGGCCTGGAGGAGCACATCGAGTTCCGCAGCGGGCTGAGCGACCAGGAGCTGGTCGACCTCTACCGTTCGGCCGAGGTGGCCTGCGTCCCTTCGCTGTACGAGGGCTTCTCGCTGCCCGCCGCCGAGGCGATGGCCACCGGGACCCCGTTGGTGGCGACCACCGGCGGCGCCATTCCCGAGGTCGCGGGGCCCGACGGCGAGACCTGCCTGGCGGTGCCGCCCGGCGACGCGGGCGCGCTGGCCGCGGCCCTCGGCCGGCTGCTGGACGATCCGCGGCTGCGCGCCGCGCTCGGGGCGGCGGGGCGCGAGCGGGTGCTGGCCAACTTCACCTGGCAGCGGGCCGCCGAGCTGACCGCCGACCGCTACCGGGCGGCCATCGCCACCGGGGCGGGACAGCCTGCCCGCTCCGGCAAGGGGTGGCGCTACGTCGCCTGAGCAGGGCTGACGCGGCGTCAACTACGCAGTAGGGGAACGGATCCCGGGGCCGCTCCCGGGATCGAGTACAGCAGCAATGAATGGGAGCCCGCAGTGCTGACCGTCGATTTCTCCCGCTTCCCGCTCGCCCCCGGCGACCGGGTGCTCGACCTGGGCTGCGGCGGTGGCCGACACGCGTTCGAGTGCTACCGGCGCGGTGCCGATGTCGTCGCCCTGGACCAGAACGGCGACGAGATCGCCGAGGTGCGCAAGTGGTTCGCGGCGATGGAGCAGGCCGGCGAGGCCCCGGCGGGCGCCTCGGCCGTCGCGATGGAGGGCGACGCGCTGGCGCTGCCCTTCGAGGACGACACCTTTGACAAGATCATCATCTCCGAGGTGATGGAGCACATCCCCGACGACAAGGGCGTGCTCGCCGAGATGGTGCGGGTGCTGAAGCCGGGCGGGCTGCTCGCCGTCACCGTGCCGCGCTACCTGCCGGAGAAGATCTGCTGGGCGCTCTCCGACGAGTACCACGAGGTCGAGGGCGGCCACATCCGGATCTACAAGGGCGACGAACTGGTCCGGAAGGTCCGCGACGCCGGCCTCACCCCCTACGGCACCCACCACGCCCACGCGCTGCACTCGCCGTACTGGTGGATCAAGTGCGCGGTCGGCGTGAACAACGACAAGGCGCTGCCGGTGAAGGCCTACCACCAGCTGCTGGTCTGGGACATCGTCGGCACCCCGGTCATCAGCACGCTCACCAAGGCCGCCGAGAAGGCGCTCAACCCGGTGATCGGCAAGAGCTTCGTGGTGTACGCGTCCAAGCCGCACCGGGCAGCCGAGTGACCGCCGCCATCCCGGAGGCCCTGCTGCTGGACGGCGTACTCGACGCCGAGCAGGCCGCCGCGACCGTACGCTCCATCCTGGCCGACCAGCGGCCCGACGGCGCCATCCCGTGGTTCGGCGGCGGCCACCTCGACCCCTGGGACCACACCGAGGCGGCGATGGCACTGGACACCGCGGGCGAGCACGCCGCGGCCGAGGCCGCCTACCGCTGGCTGGCCGAGCGGCAGAACCCGGACGGCTCCTGGTACGCCGCGTACACCGACGGCGAGGTGACCAACGCGTCGAAGGAGACCAACTTCTGCGCCTACATAGCCGTCGGCGTCTGGCACCACCACCTGAGCACCGGGGACGACGTCTTCCTGGAGCGCCTCTGGCCGGTCGTCCGGCGCGCGCTGGACTTCACCGTCGGCCTGCGGCTGCCCGGCGGACCGATCGCCTGGCGGCTGGACGAGGACGGCACCGCCCCCGAGGAGGCGCTGCTCACCGGATCCTCCAGCATCCTGCACGCGCTGCGCTGCGGACTCGCCATCGCCGACCACCTCGAAGAGCCGCAGCCCGACTGGGAGTTGGCGGCCGGCCGGCTGTGCCACGCGATCGCCGCACACCCCGAGCGGTTCCTCGACAAGGACCGCTACTCGATGGACTGGTACTACCCGGTGCTCGGCACCGCGCTGCGCGGCGCCGCCGCCACGGAGCGGATCGAGCGCGACTGGGACCGCTTCGTGGTGCCGGGCCTGGGCGTGCGCTGCGTCAGCGACCGCCCCTGGGTCACCGGCGGCGAGAGCGCCGAACTCGCCCTCGCCCTCTGGGCGGTGGGCCAGTCCGACCGCGCGGTGGAGATCCTGCGCTGGATCCAGCACCTGCGGCACACCGACGGCTCGTACTGGACCGGGTACGTCTTCGAGGACGACGCCATCTGGCCCGAGGAGCGCACCACCTGGACCGCCGGAGCCCTGCTGCTTGCGGTCGCGGCCCTGGGCGGCGACCACGCCACGGTCGCGGTGTTCGGCGGCGAGCAGCTGCCGAGCGGACTGATCGTCGACGACTGCTGCTGAGAGCGCGCGGCCCCATCGGACCGCCGCCGGGCCCCGGCGGCGGTCCGGGCCCGCGCGGCGGCGCGGAGGCGGCGGGCAGGCGGTGGGCAGGCGACGCGGAGGCGTACCGCCGCGGGCCTTTCCCGGCCGGGACGGTCTCTAGCCGGGCGGTTTCAGCGACCGGGGGTCGAAGCCGCCGAACTTGCTCCAGAGCAGCACCAGGACGCCCACCTGCGCCAGGACCCAGGCGATCTGCGCGGAGAGCCCCCGCAACTGGTAGACCGAGAGCAGCAGCCCGAACCGGGTGGACCACAGGCGCCGCTCCGCGCGGAAGGTGGCCGTGTCCAGGAAGAAACTGGTGACGGTCAGCACCGGAAGCATCAGGCCCATGGCGAAGGCCGAGTTGTCGCGGGGCTGGTCGGCGAAGTGGTTGCCCACGATGTCCAGGACGATCAGCACGGCGTAGGCGGACCACAGGCTCAGGACGCGTACCGGGCCGCGGCGGCCGGGGAGCAGCCGCCACAGTGCTCCCAGCATCAGACCCGCGCCCGCCCAGACCAGCTCCCAGGACGCGAACTTCCACAGCATGTCGGCGACCCCGAACGGGTCCTCGCCCATGGCCAGTTGCACCGGCTTCGGCGAGTAGTCCTTCCAGACCAGGAAGACGCTGCCGGGGAAGCCGAAGGCGGCCGCCAGCGCGCCGGACAGCAGGGCGTTGCGCCACCACCTGGCATGCGGACCCCAGCTCAGGGCGACGTCCAGGACCGTGATCTGGCCGGGCAGACACCGCTCCACCGGACCCCCGGCACAGGGCACGTCCTGCCAGCAGTGCAGTCGCCTCAGCTCCTCCTCCACGTCGGGGCGGCCGCGGCCGCCGTTGTCCTGCCCCTGCTCCAGGCGGCGCAGCTCACCGACCAGCTCCCGGTAGCAGCGGGCACGGTCGATGAGGTCCTGGTGGCCCGCCTCGTCGGTGACCGCCTCACTCAGCGCGCAGGCGTCGCCTCCCTCGAACCGCTGGCTCAGCACCGCCCATCGCCGGCCCACCGCCAGCAGGATCAGCAGCGCGGCGACGTCCAGCACCAGCCAGAGACCGTTGAGCAGCTGGCTTCCCGCGTACGAGCCCTCGCGCCAGGCCACCACGAGCGCGAAGAACAGGGCGAGCAGGAGGCAGTCGAGGTAGCCGGGGTTCGCGACGGGCACCGGGCGCCCCAGGTCCCTGGCCCGTAGCAGCACCAGGATGCCGAAACCGGTCAGCACCCAGATGTGGGAGTAGAGCCAGGTGGGGACGGTGGCGGCGAAGTCCACCGCCCGCTGGCTCAGCACCAGCTGGTGCAGTGAGTGGTACGCCGGTGAGGTGCTGTCGATCAGCCAGCTGATCCGCTGCCAGTACTGGTCGCCGGCCCACAGCGCCCACCCCGTCATCAGGACGGTGACCGAGGCCAGTGCCAGGCCGGTCCAGAGCAGGCGCCGGGGGTTCGCCGCCGGTCTCAGCAGTCCGCCCTCGCACGCGAACCGCCAGGCCCAGCAGACCAGTCCGGTCAGCCCCAGGAACAGGCTCGCCGAGGTCAGCGTCGCCAGCGCGGCGAAGGCGACGGCGGGCAGGCTCTCATGGGGAGGGTGTGGAGCGTGAAGCCCGAACAGTGACGGCCGCACGGCCACCAGTGTCCCCGCGATCGCGACCAGCGTGGCGGTCAGCCGTACGGACCTGCCCGGGCGGGCGAGGACCGTCAGGCCCCAGCCGATCAGCACCCCGCTCAGGATCACCCAGTGCTGCTGCTGGCTCCACAGCGCCAGTGGTCTGCCCGCCGGGGCGAGGACCAGGTTGAACAACAGCGAGATCGTCACCCCGACGGCGGCATTGACCAGGGCCCAGACCAGAAGCGCCCCGCCGATGCGCCGCTCCGCACCGGGGGCTTCGGTGCCGGCCGGATCGAGGCGGGCCCGGTGGGCGGCGAACGCGAGCACGAGCAAGGGGCCCACCAGCAGGATGCTCTGCCCGGCCAGGTTGACGGTGTGCCACGGATCGATGCCGGTGTTCGCCGCCCAGGCACGCTGCCAGGACGGAACCGTCTCCACCGTCACCGAGAGGTCCGGCGCCCGGGGCGCACCGGGCTCGTGCCAGACCAGGCTTCTGCCGTCGTCGCTCGAAGGCAGCGGAGAGACGTCGGAGGCCGCCAGCCCGCCGAGGTCCACCAGGACGCTGCCCCAGTCGGCGCCCTTCAGCGCGGGCGGCGGGACGAGGGACAGGTGCCACCGTCCGGGAGCCACGACGGCCTTCCAGGGACCCACCATGATCGTGCCCTGGTGGTTGAGCCAGGAGAAGGCGTCGTACTCCACCCTGACCGAGGACGTTCCCTCGGTCACCCGCGGGCTGTCGACGCGCCACTCGTCCCTGCGGAGGTGGCCGTACCCGGCTTCCGGCTCCTCCTCCCGCAGCACGCACCGCATCGCGTGCTGATGCCGGCTGGAACTCTCCGCCAGCAGCAGGTCCTTGGCGTACGGCCAGGTGACGGGTACCTGGACGGTCAGCTGTGTACTGGCCCTGATGAAACTCTGCCCGTGCTGCCGGAGTGTGAGTGAGGCGTCCGTCCGGGCCCCGGTCAGCTGCTCCACACGGCAGTCCGAGGGAGCGGCCGACGCGGGCCGGGCCGCCCACCACGACAGGCCCAGCAGTAACAGCGGCAGTGCGCCGCACCAGCTCCACCAGCGTCGCGGAAGCAGCCCGAAGGGCGTGTTCAACGCACGTCGTTCCCACGGCCCGGGCACCCGCTGGCCGGACTGCACTGCAGGATCACCTGGAAGGCGTGGCCCTTGCCGCCGCCTCGGGCGGTCTTCACGAACCGCCACTGGGAGGGCTTGGTGTGGGCCGTCGCACCGGCCTTCTCCACCTGGACGCGGAGGGTCCGCGCGGCGGGGTCGTGGGTCTCGACCAGGATCTCGTCGGCGCCCACGGGGAAGTGGTCGTGCAACAGGACCAGGCCGAAGCGGTCGAGATTCCCGTGCTTCTCCAGCACCGCGACGAGATCGTCCACGAACTCGCCGTCCTGTGGTCCCAGGCCCTCGGCCTCTTCGAATCGAGGAAGCACTCGCCCGGAGGTGGTCGTCCGCTGTCCCATGACCCGCTCCTCAGCGTCATCGGAATGTCACCCGAGTGGCACTTCGGAGCGTAAGTGGGGCGGTATACGCCCGCAATCCGGAGCAGACGGCCGGAGCGGCGGTGACCGGACGGCCCCCGTCGTGGAGGACGGATCAGGCCCGGTGGACGCGAAGGCCCGCGGCCGCCGAATCCTCATCTCGGCGGCCGCGGGCCTTGAACGGGGTGCTCGAGGGGGTCAGCCGCGCTGGATGCCCGAGACGTCGGTCAGCAGACCGGGGCTGCCGTCCGGCAGCTGGGCGACCAGGGCGCTGCCGCGCTGCTCGATCGCCAGGTACCAGGTGCCCGGGACGAGCTCGCCGACCGGCGCGCCCGCCGGGTTGTCCTTCGGGGTGACCTTGCGGGTGACCGGGACGGCGAACCAGAACGGTGCGAAGTCGGCGGCCGGGGCGGGCGCCGGGGTGGCGGCCACGGGAGCCGGCGCCGGGGCGGCGGCCTGCTCGGCCCGCGGCTGGGCGGCGGCCGGAGCCGGGAAGCCGTAGCCGCCCTGCGGCTGCCCGCCGTACGGAGAGCCGTTCTGCTGGGCGGCGCCGTGCTCGGCGGCCGACGCCGGCGCGGGGTACCCGTACGGGCCCGGCTGACCGGCCTGGTCGGACGGGCCGAACGGCTCGTGCTGACCACCGGGCTGGCCGGGCTGGCCGTACGCCTCGTGCTGACCCGGCTGGCCCGGCTGACCGAACGGCTCGTGCTGACCGGGCTGGCCCGGCTGACCGGCGCCGGCCGGCTGGTACGCGGAGAAGCCCTGGGGCGTGGCGGGCTTCTCGGGCATCAGCGGACCCTGCAGCGCGGGCACCAGCGGACCGCCCGCGGCCGCACCGGCGAGGACCAGAAGCGAGAGCAGGGCCAGCCAGGCGCCGAAGCCGCTGCCGCTGCTGGTGCTGACGGTGTAGCCGTTGGGCCCGGCCACCGAGGTGTCGGCCGGGCCGCCGGCCAGCGACCACAGGCCGGACCACAGCGCGGCGACGGCGAGCGCGGTTCCCCACTGGTCGAGCCGCAGGCCGAGCACCTGGCGGGTGGCGGCGGCCTGGCCCTGGAAGCGCTGGAGCAGGATCAGGGCGGCGGCGATGACACCGAGCAGGAAGACCGACGGAAGCACCGGGAAGATCGCGGTCGACCAGCCGCTCACCGAGGCCGAGTGGCACTGCTGACCGCCCTTCGGGCCCGAGCAGCCGGTGGAGGTCCGGTATGGCAGGAAGGAGGCGATGAGCAGGAGGAGAGCCGCACCTGCGACGGCAGCGTCTCCTCTGGTGAGAGCACGCAGATTCACTAACGTTCTCCTCGTCGGCGTGTCGTGGACGGCGGTCGGATGGTCGGATGACCGGCCGGGCGGGATGCCCGAACCGGGCAAAAGCCTAGGGGCAAGCCGTTCACAACGGCACGCCACCCTCCGGAACCGCCCCGAATCCCCGCAGATCGGCAGCGCCGAGCGCGGTGCGCTCAGCCGGCGGGAGCGGTGAGGTAGCCGGTCAGGGCGTCGGCGATGGCCTGGGCGGCGAGCTGGCGCCACTTGGGGTCGGTCATCCGCTGGGCGTCCCCGGCGTTGCGCATGTTGCCGCACTCGATGAACACCTTGGGCACCTTGGAGAGGTTGAGCCCGCCCAGGTCGCTGCGGGTGTCCAGACCCTGCTCGCCGATGTAGTCCGCGTACGGCTCACCGGTGGTGGCCTTGAAGGTGTCCCGCAGCGTCACGCCGAGGCGGCGCGAGGGATCGACGATCGCCGAGGTGTCCGCGATGCCCGCCGTCACCTTGGCCGGAAGGATCACGTGGAAGCCGCTGACCGAGGTCGGCGCGCCGTCGCCGTGCACCGAGACGGCGGCGTCCGCGTGCGCCGCGTTCCCGATCGCGGCGCGCTCGTCGACACACGGCCCGTAGGCGCGGTCGCCGTCCTGGGTGAGCACCACCTTCGCCCCGCGGTCCTGGAGGATCTCCCGCGCGCGGTGCACGACGTCCAGGGTGAACGCGGCCTCGCTGTACCCGTCGTTGGTCTCGGTGCCGGTGGTGTCGCACTCCTTGTGCGCGTTGCCGACGTCCACCTGGCGGTTGATCTCGGTGGGGTGGTTCACGTTCTCGGGATTGTGGCCTGGGTCGAGCACCACCGTACGGCCGCTCAACGGGCCCGCACCGCCGGAGGCCGGGGCGGACGGGCTCGCGCCGGCGCCGGCGCTCGCACCCGGGCTCGCGGTCGGCGCGGCCGAGCCGGGCGAAGCGCCCGCCGAGGGGACGGCCGACGACGGGCGGGCCGACGGCGACGCGTCGGCGGCGGCCGGGGAGTGGCCGCCGGCCAGCGCCTGCCAGCTGAGCCAGCCGGCGAAGCAGAGGGGTACGGCGGTGCAGCCGAGGACGGTCAGCCGGAAACGGGTGGAGCGACGGGGTGCGGAGCGTTCGTCCGTGGTGCCGTTCACGAGAAGGTCAGATCCTGTCCCAGGTGCGTGATGGCAGGCTGTAGCGGCCTGCCAAGGAGTTCCACTTGGTGACGAAGTCCTGCTTCGTCCTGGTGGCCTGCGGGTTGAGGTCGTTGGCGTGCTTGAGGTCGGCGGTGTCGGGTGCGGCGCCGTTGGTGCAGCCCTGGCCGGCCACGGTGCGGGCCCAGGCCGCGTACGCCCGGTCGATGTCGCCGGACTGCTGCCAGGCGCTGCGCAGGGTCTGCGCCGCGTCCGCCCCGCCCGGCAGCCCGCCGAGATCCAGCTTCGCCAGATCCGCGATCAGCTGGTCACGCTGGGCGGCCCCGGTCTCGAAGACCTGCACGGCGCTGTCGATCTCGGACTTGGACGGGCAGCTGTTCACCTTCGCCACCGCGTTGCCGATCGGCGCCTTCGCGTTCTCGCCACGGCTGAGCAGGTCGTCCAGCGACTTCGCCTGGGCGGCCGCGTCCGCTCCGGCGCTCGCCGAGGCACTCGGGGAACCGCTCGGGGACGCTCCGGGCGCGGCGGAGCCGGCACCGCCCGGAGCGGGCGACGCGGCGGCGGGGACCGGTGCCGAGGCGGCCGGATTCGGCCGCGCCTGGCTTTTCGAGCCGCTCGGGGAGTCCGACAGCAGCCACATCGCGCCGGCGCCGACCACGATCGCCAGCACCACGCCCACCCCCACGAACAGCGGCGTACGGCTGCGCGGCCGCTCCTCCTCGTACGGGGTGAGCTCCTCGTACTCGGCGGGCCGGGGGAAGCCGGGGCCGGGACTGGGGCCCGCGCCCGGCACCGGGCCGGGTGCGGAGGGGAAGGAAGGCGGTGCGGTCGGCGGGAAGCCCGGGGGCGGGAAGGCGGCCGGCGGCGGGGGAAAGCCCGGGGGTGGCGCGGCCGGGGTGTCGTGGCCCACGGCCGGGGAAGCGGCGGCCAGGTAGGGCCGGGCACCGAGCGGCGGGCCTTCGTCCCCGACGGCACCCACGGCGGGGTGGACCCCGGGCGGCGGCGCGGGCTGGGATCCGGGCTGGAACCCGGGCTGGGATCCGGGCTGGAACCCGGGCTGGGATCCGGGAAGGAACCCGGGCTGGGATCCGGGAAGGAACCCGGGCGGCGGCGCGGTGAACGGTGTGCCGGACGGCGGTCCCGGAGGAGCGGCGGACACCGTGCCGGGCGGCGTCCCCCCGGGCGCGGTGGGCGGCAGCGGAGGCACGGGTGGGAGTACGGCGGTCGGCGCGTCCTGCGGCGCGGCGAAGCCGTAAGCGGACGGCGCGCCCGACGGGGGCTGCGGCGCGCCCGTGCCGGGCTGCGCGGGGTGCGGGGGCGCTTGGCCCTGTGGGAAGGGCGCACCGGCCTGGGCGGGTACACCCGGCTGGGGGGCCGCGCCCTGCGGCGGTGGGAAGCCGTACGGGGTCTGGAAGGCGGGCGCACCGGGGACGGCCTGCGGCTGCTGTCCCGGGACACCGGGGACGGCAGCGGACGGAGCGGGAGCGCCCGGCCCGTCCTGGGCGGGTTTACGGCGCACCCAGCCGCCCGCGCCGCCGCGAGCGGTGGGATCCCAGACCGCCGGAGCAGTGTTGTCCTGATCGGTCATGCTTCGCCTCGCCCCCGCTGTCATGTCGAACTGGCCCGTCCGGTCCGGTTGTTCGCCCGACACCGTACCCGCCTCGGCTGAGGGGCGGGTACGGCGGTGCGGCGGCACCGGGAGCTCGCGGGTGGTGCGGTCATGCTGTGCGGCGCCGCGGAACCGCGGTCCGAGGGAAGACGTTAGAGCATGGGTGATCGAGCCCGCAGGAACCCGGGCTCTCCGGTGCGGTCAGCCTTTCGCGCGGTCTGTGCTCTCCGGGCTTCCCGGGCCTCCTGCGGCCCGGCCGGCGCCGCGCCGCAGCACCCGCAGCGAGCCGGTGACCGAGACCTCCTCGAAGCCGTCCGCCAGTGCCCGCAGGTAGACCCGGTAGGGAGCCTGGCCGCCGTCGGCCGGGTCGGGGAACACATCGTGGATCACCAGCAGGCCGTCCTCGGCGAGGTGGGGAACCCAGCCCTGGTAGTCGCCGCCGGCGTGCTCGTCGGTGTGCCCGCCGTCGATGAACACCAGCGCCAGCCGCCCGCCCCACACGGCCGCGATCTGCGGCGACCGCCCGACCAGGGCGATCACGTGCTCCTCCAGGCCGGCGTGGTGCAGCGTCCGGCGGAAGCGCGGCAGGGTGTCCATCCGCCCGACCTCCGGGTCGACCAGGGTCGGGTCGTGGTACTCCCAGCCCGGCTGCTGCTCCTCCGAACCCCGGTGGTGGTCCACCGTCAGCGCCACCGTGCCGGCCGCCCGTGCGGCGCCGGCCAGCAGGATCGCCGAACGCCCGCAGTACGTACCGATCTCCAGCAGCGGCAGGCCGCCGGTCAGCCGCGCCGCCTCGACCGCCGCCGCGTAGAGCGCCAGCCCCTCGTCGACCGGCATGAACCCGGTCGCCGCCTCGAACGCCGTCAGCACCTCGGGCGCCGGACGGGTGCTCTCCCGGAGATCGGTCATGCTGCTGCTCCCTGAGGTCGTGTTCCTGATCGCTGGACCCTACTCGACGGTAGTCGGCCCCGGACAGTCCGGGCGGGCCACCGTCGCGGGGGACGGTCCCGACTCGTCCGGAGGCTGCCGGCCGCCCGGTCCCGGGCGGGGCAGGTCCGGCCCCGCCCGCCGTGCTCCCGGTGCCGGACACCGGGACGGCCGGGAGGACCCGCGGGGCGGCGGGCATGGGCGGTGATCACGCCGGAACGCGCCGGCGGATCGAGCGGGTTCCGGCTGCGGCGGCCGGGAAAGCGGCGGCCGAGGAGCCCCGGGTGGGGCCCCTCGGCCGGATGGCCCGCGCGGTCGCGGGCCGAACGCTCAGCGGTGTCCGAGGCTCAGCGGCGGTGGCGGCCGTGCGGGCTGACGTCCGAGGAGTCGTCGGATGCGGTCATGCCCCGGTGGCGACCGTGCGCGGTGTCCTCGGCCGTGGCCTCGTCGGCGCCGGGCGCGGTGCTGTCGTGCTCGGTGGTGTCGGTGAGGGTTTCGGACATCAGGTTTGTCTTCTCCGTGCGAGGGTGCTGGTCTGTGGTGCCGCCTGGCACCGGTCGAATCCGGCCGGGGTGCCCACCGCCGGTGGCGCGCCGCGCCGGTACCGGTAACGCGACCCCGAGCCTGTACGGGGCCACCCTATCGGCCGGCCAGTACACCGGCGTAGCGGGAAACCCTGCGGACTCGGGGTGATCGACGCCGTACCGGATGCCTGCGGTTCCGGTGCCGGCCCGGCGGCCGTGACACCGCCGAGGGTGCCGGGTGGGGCCGTTCCCAGGCGGTGGCCGACCGCGGGGCCAAGGCCGCGGTGTCCGGGTGAAGGGCCGATTCGTCCGGGATCGCCACCGGCGCGGGGGAGGGAACGGACCGTGATGGGCGCCGCGACTCGGGGGATGCGGGCCCGCCACCGGTGCGGCGAGGGACACGTCCTTGACGGGGCGATGGCGGGGCGATGGGTTGGCGTTCGCAGGCGGAGGGTGAAGGGCTGCGGGGCGCGGACCGCGCACCACCGTCGGCCGGACAGCGGACAAGGCCCGGGAGAGCGACGGTGGCCGGTGGGTACGGAAGGGCCGCGCCACACCCCCGGGGGTGCGGCGCGGCCCGATGAGCCGGCCTAGCGGCCTGTCCGCATTAGCTGATGGTGAAGATCAGGCAGGTGAGGAGCAGGCAGGTGTACTGGCAGCCGGCGCCGTGACCGGTCAGCTCGACCGACTCGGTCTCCGGCAGCTCCTGCAGAGCGGCGAGGTCGGTCTCGAAGTTCATCACGTTCTCCATGGTTGGGTCCTCCCCTTGGTGTTCACCGGCCGCGTGGTGCGGTCGGTACTGGATGCCGGCCACGCGGGCACTGCCCGCGGGTGCGGCGACTGCGGCAGAATCGTTTCGCCGCAGGCCCCCGGGTCCGACGGTTTGGTCGGGCCGGGAAGTCTTCGTGGTGCCGCCGGTGGACGCGGGGTGTGCGTCCGGGACGGGCGGCGGTGCGGTGGAGCGCGGTGCGGGACGTACGGGCTAGGTCGGGCGCCCGGTGCGCAGGAACGAGGCCAGCAGTTCGTGCAGGACGGCCCCGCCCTCCTCGGCCAGCACCTCGTGACCGGATCCGGCCGCCTCCACGTACCGGAAGTCGGTGCCCTCCGCCCGGCCGATCCGCAGCAACTCGTGGCGCAGCGAGCGGGATTGGCTGACCGGGACCACTTCGTCCCGGTCGCCGTGCACGATCAGCAGCGGTGCGGTCAGCCGGTGGGCCAGCTGGAGTACGTCGCGCGGGCCGTGGGCGTCCGCGATCGGATCGCCCCCGCCGAGCCGGGTGGTCAGCGCCCGGACCGGTGCCGCCGCCTCGGCGAGCAGCCGGGCGCCGGACAGGAACGGTGCGACCACGGCGCAGCGGGACACCTGGCCCGGGGGTGCGTACGCGGTGGCGAGCAGGGCGAGGAAGGCGCCGTAGCTCACCCCGAACAGGGCCGGTGGCTCAAGGCCCAGTGCGGAGCGCTGACCTGACAGGCCGTCGATGAGGTGCAGGATGTCGTCGAGGTCGGGGCCGCCCCAGGCGCCGCGGATCGCCATGGCGTAGTCCACGCCGTAGCCGATGCTGCCTCGCTGGTTGGGAGCGATCACGGTCAGGCCCTCGGCGGCCATCCGCTGCAGGGCCGGGTCGAACTCCAGCCGCCAGGCGTCCGCCGGCCCGCCGTGCAGCGCCAGCACCAGCTGCGGTGAACTCAGCCAGGCGTCGCCGCCGTAGACCACGGCCTCGATCGGACCGGCCGGACCGGACATTTCCAGACTCTGCGCCGGGTGCCAGTGGCCGCCCTCGCCAGGGGTGGCGCTGGCGTCCAGCCGGAAGCCGGCCGGTGAGGTTCGCGGGACCCCGGTCGGTGCGGACCGGGGTGGCCAGGACTGCACCGCCTCCCGTGCCGTTCCCTGGACGACCGTCTCCACCGGACCGCCCGCGTCCGGGCTTTCGCCCTGGGCGCCGGTCCACCGGAAGGGGTTGAGCGGGTCCGCGGGGTTGAGCGGGGACAGCTGGAGCGGCAGCGGTACGGGGGTGAGAGCGGGTGCACCGGACGGGGTGAGGCCGAGCAGGGTGTCGACGTCGAGGGTGGCCAGCGCGGCGGGCCGGTCGGGTGCGGAGTACGGCATCCGCAGCCCGGCGGCGGACCAGTGGCCGACCGCGCCCAGCCGTCCGGGCGGGATGGGCAGCGGGTCGAGCCGGCCGCCGGTCGGCTGCCACAGGGCGAGCGCGGAGGCCGTGCCGTGGTCGATCTGCACGGCGACCCGCAGCCCGTCGGGCACGGCCGGGGCGCCGGGTGCCGACGGGGCGAGGGCGACCGGACGCAGGAACAGCCCGGGGACGTGCAGGCAGTCGGGGAAGCGCGGCGGTTCGCTGCCGCCGAGCACTCCCCAGCCGAGCCGGTCGGCGCCGGGCGCGTCACTGCGGACCATGGCGAAACCGGTGTCCGGGTCGAACAGCACCAGTCGGTCGTTGCTCTCCGCGGCGATCTCCAGCAGCGGGGTGACCTGGCCGGAAGTCAGGTCCAGCACAACGGACTTGACCACTCCTGAGCTGACCCGGTCCAGGGCGAGCAGCCTTCCGGTCCGGTCGAGCCAGACCCCGCCGCCGTGCAGCCCCGGGAGCTCGGCCACCTGGCGGGGCCGGGATCCGTCGAGGGCCACCAGCCAGACGGTGGTGACCGGCCGGGTGTCGGTGCCGAGGGCCACCGCGACCGGAACCTGGGCCGGCCTGGCTCCGCCGGGCAGCGGCAGCAGGCGCAGACCCGGCATCCGCAGGGTGGTCAACAGGCTTTCGGTGGTGTGGAGGTCGCCGCCCGAAGGGGCGGAGAGGGCGACCAGGTCGTGCCGGTCGCCGTCGTGGCGGCAGAGCAGCACCCGGCCGTCGGGCAGGGAGACCAGCTGTGAGCGCAGGCTCTCCGAGCGGTTGCCCGGCAGTGCCAGGGCGGTCGGTTCGGCCGGGCCGTCCGCCGGGAGGCGCCAGCTCTCCACGTACCAGCCGCCGTCGGCGGCGGCCGCCAGGCAGGCCGCGTGCGAGCCGTTCGCGGCGAAGGTGAAGCTCAGCCGGCGCAGGGCCTGGGCGGTGGTGCGGGTGGCGATGCTCATCGTGGGCTCACCTCCTGGGAGTTGTGGTCGAGTGGGGCGGGTGGACGGTGGGGGCTCATCCTCGGCTCGCCAGCGGATCGGCGTCTGCGCTGCCGGCCCGGCCAGTGAGCGGCTGTGGGTCGAGCCAGATCCGTGGACCGCCGTGGCGCAGCCGCAGCAGGAAGGCGAGTGCCCCCGAACCGCCCGTCCCGTAGGCGGGGCTGAAGCCGGTGCCGGTCTCGTCCGGGAGGACCGTCAGCCCGTCCCTGAGGGCGCTGCGGGAGGCGATCAGATCGGCCAGCTCCCAGGCGCCGGTGCGGAACCGGCCCTCTCCGGTCGCCTCGGCGAGGTCCAGCAGGTACTCGCCGTTGCCGGCCAGGCCGTGGCAGGCGGACGTCCCGCTGTGCCACCGCCCGTCGAGCACCGCCTGCCCGGCGGCCACGGCCAGCTCGTACGCGGTGTGGTCGGCCGTGGCCTGCCAGAAGCGGATCAGGAAGCTGCCCACCCCGGACGAACCGTTGCACCAGTGCGCCAGCCTGATGTTCGCCGGATCGCCCGCGCTCTGCGGCCACCAGCCGGCGCGCCCGTCGGGACCGTCGCGCCGCACGGTCGCGGCCAGTGTCCCGACCGCCTCGCGGGCCCCGGCGAGCAGCCGCTCGTCCCCGGTGGCCTCGGCGGCGGCGAGCAGGAACGCGCCCACCCCGGCCACCCCGTGGCCGTACCCGAGGTGCGTGATCCCGGCGAGGCTGGAGTCGAAGTCCTTCGGCACCGGCCAGACCGTGCCGTACGGTTCGCGCCGTGCGGCGGCCAGCAGGCCGCGGGCGCACTCCGCGGCCCGGTCCAGGTACTCGGCGGAACCGGTCGAGCGGTACAGCCTGAGCTGCAGCAACCCGGCCCCGGCGGCGCCGTGGCAGACGTCCGGGTTGGGCCAGACCCGCGGGACCCGGCGGGCCATCGCGTCGGCCCGGTCGGCGAGTCCGCGGTCCGCCAGCGCCTCGGCGGCGTCCAACAGCGCCCACGCCGTGCCGGAGCGGCCGAAGTACAGGCCGGGCAGGACGACCGGCTCGGCGGCACACCGCCGTTCGATCCAGTCGGCGGCCGACTCCGCCGTGCGTAACGCCTGTTCGCGGACGGCGGCGGTCAGTGGCGCGACGGCGGCCCGGGCCAGCACCGCGAGCACCCCGGCGGCGCCGTGCTGGACGTTGCACGGGTCGGTGAGCAGGCCGAACGGGACGGCCGGCCAGAGGCGGTCGCTCCGCTCGGGTGTCGCGGTCTCGGTGAGCTGCCGCAGTCCGTCGGCGAGCAGGCGGTCCACCAGGGCGGGCGACAGGGCCCCGCCGGGTGCCCGCGGTGTGGTGCTCGCGACCTGCTCGGCGGCCGGGGGCCGCGCCGCGCCCGTCCGGACCGCGTCCGACGGCCCGCCGGGCTCCGGTGCGGAGCCGTGGGTGGTCACCGAGGCCCGGCCGACCGGTGCCTGCGGCACCGTGTCCGCCTCGGCCGCGGCCGTGAGCGCCTCCCGTACCCGGGCCGGCTCCCACCGCCCGCCGGGCTGCTCGGCGCGCAGGGCGAGCACCAGCGGAGCCAGGTGCCGGGCGGTGTCGCCGCCGCGCGCGGCGGCGGCCAGCCAGCGGCCCAGCCGTTCGGCGGCCGGCCGCGGCGCGGGGGAGTCCTCGGGCAGCAGCGGGTCGTGGCCGGTCGCGAGCAGGAAGAACAGACCGCCCAGGGCGTAGAGGTCGGTGGCGTACTCGGCGGGTGCACTGGTCAGGCCGGGGCCCTGCTCGGGCGCGCGGTACCCGGGCGTGCCGGCCGACCCCGCCATGCTGCCGGCCTCCGCCGCGAGTTCGAGGTCGACCAGCCGCAGCGAACCGTCCGGCCGCACCATCACGTTGCCGGGTGCCAAGTCCCGCACCACCAGTCCTTCGGCGTGCACCCGCTCGACCAGACCGGTCAGCGCGAGCGCCAGCGGGCCGGCCTCGGCCCAGGCGACGTCCGGTGTGCCGTCGCGGCGCAGCCGCTCGGCGACCCAGCTGCCCAGGGTCTTGCCGGTGATCCGCTCCTGGACCAGGAAGAGGGAGTCACCCTGCTCGAGCAGCTCCACGGGGTGCGGGGTCAGCGCGAGTCCGTCGAGGCGCTCCAGCAGCCGCGCCTCGTGGCGCAGCGCCGTCCTGGCCTCGCGGCCGGAGCGGTCCACCTCGATGTGCGCACGGGCCTGCTTGACCACCACCTCGGTGCCGTCGGTGGTGTCCCGGCCGAGGAAGACCCCGCCCTTCGTGCCGTGCCGGACGGCCGCCGTCAGCGCGTACCGGCCGCCCAGCAGCACCCCACCGCCGGGCGATCCGCTGCCGCGCGACCCGCCAGCCTGGGCCGGTGCGGCACCGCGAGCGACGGTGGCGCCCTGCTCCTTCCACTCGACGGGGTCGGCCGCCCAGGGCGGACATCGGTAGCTCGCGGCCCGTACGTCCTCCACCCGGCTTCCGTCCGGGCCGGTCAGCATGGAGCGGTACGCCCCGTCGTTGCCGAGCTCGGCGCGGGCGGCGAAGGCTCCGTACCGGTAGTGCACCCGGCTGCCGGGCGCGTACGGCCGGTCGGAGAGGATCACGGGCCCGGGCCGGCCCTCGGTCGCACGGTGCAGTTCCTCGGCGATCCGCCGGAACTGCCGCTCGTCGGCCGGGTAGACGGTGATGAACTTCCCGGCGGAACCGCGCTCGCTGTTCCGGGAATTGATCTCGTGGAGTTTCTCCCGGTCGGCGGCGAATTTGAATACGCAGGGGTCCTGGGCGATGACCGATGCCACGGCGGAGAGGACTCCGGTCGCCGCCTCGGAGGCGGCGCTGACGTGGATCTTCCAGCCCTGCGCCGGTACGGCGGCGCCGGATTCGGCCGGCCGGGCCGTGCACCAGAAGCCCTCGACGGTGAAGCCCCAGCCACCCTCGTCTCCCGGACTCGCGGTACCGGCCACGGCCGACCGCGCGACCTCCGGCAACGTGCCGGCCGCACCCGGCGCGTCGTCGACCGACCCCGGCCCCCCGGCCGTGCACAGCGGTGTGCCCGCCCCCATCTGCTCCACACCCCTTCGGTGCGCCGCCGACGGTGGCCGCAACGCGGACCGTCGGTCTGATCGGTTTCTCGGAAGTACGGGACCGGTGCCCCGGCCGCGTCCGCCGCTGTCGCGTCGCCCGACGGCCCGCCCGCCGACGGCGCCGATCGTCCGATCGGCGGAGCTGGCGGGCGGAACGCGATGGGCCCGGAATCTCGGCGGAGCGCCCTTTTCGACCCCCCAGGTCGAGGCAACTCCCGTTCGCATCACTGAAGTTACTTTCGGGAGGGGTGTGCCTCAACGCCAGAGAGGTCACTTCACCCTTAAGGGTGATTCAGGCTCGTTTTCGAATGCGAGCTGCCCGCCGGGTGTGACCAGTGCGGACGTGGGAGTCCTGCCACCGGGTGCCGCCGCGGCCCTGGCCGTGCGCTCCTGTGCGCTGTTTGACGGGCAGCTGTGCGGCCGGTCGCCGGACTGTTGACGGACGTGGTGCGGGAGGTTGACCAGCGTGGTGCGGGAGGTTGACGGCTGCGGCGCGGCCGGCGGGGTGCGGCGGGGGAGGCCGACGGGCGGGGTGCGGGGGACGGTGGCCGTCCGCGTGGGGTGGCAGGCGTGACGCCGGGGCCGACGGCTGTGGGCGGTGCGGTCGGCGGGTGCGGGCGGGGGAGGCCGGCGGGTGCGGGCGGGGGAGGCCGGCGGGTGCGGGCGGTGCGGTCGACGGATGCGGCGCGGGGGACTGATGGTCTCGGCGCGGGAGGCTCGCGTACCTGTTCCGGTCGTGTCGCAGGCCGCTCCCGCCCCCCGGCGGGGCTCGGGGGCTCTCCGCGCGCGGTAGTCTCGACAGGTGCCGAAACTGTCCGACGTCATCAGTGCCCTCGAAGAGCTGTACCCGCCGCAGTGGGCGGAATCCTGGGATGCGGTCGGGCTGGTCTGCGGTGACCCCGAGGCCGAGGTCAACCGTGTCCTGTTCGCCGTGGACCCGGTCCAGGCGGTGGTCGACGAGGCCGTCGAGTGGGGCGCCGACCTGGTGGTCACGCACCATCCCCTTTATCTGCGCGGCACCACCAGCGTCGCCGCGACCGGTTTCAAGGGCCGGGTGGTGCACACCCTGATCCGCTCCGGGATCGCCCTGCACGTCGCGCACACCAACGCCGACCACGCCGACCCGGGTGTCTCCGACGCCCTCGCGGAGGCCGTGGGCCTGCGGGTGCTCGGTCCGCTGATCCCGGACCCGACCGACCCGGCGGGCCGCCGGGGTACCGGCCGGATCGGTGTGCTGGAGCCGCCGCTGAGCCTCTCCGCCTTCGCCGCCCAGGCCGCGGCCGGGCTGCCGGCCACGGCCGCCGGTGTCCGGGTGGCCGGGGACCTCGACCGGACGATCACCAGGGTCGCGGTCTGCGGCGGCTCCGGCGACAGCTTCTTCGCCGAGGTCCGGGCCGCCGGGGTCGACGCCTACGTCACCGCCGACCTGCGCCACCACCCGGCCTCGGAGGCCACCGAGGCGGCCCCCGTCGCGCTGGTGGACGCCGCGCACTGGGCCACCGAGTGGCCCTGGCTGAAGCTCGCCGAACGCGGACTGTCCACGGCCGCCGAGCAGCAGGGCTGGTCGCTGGAGACCAGGGTCTCCCAGGTGGTCACCGACCCGTGGACCGCCCACGCCCCGATGACCTTCTTCGCCTCCAGCACCTCCGTCACCTCGGTGGCGCCCGCCGCCCACCCGACCGGGCGGGCCTGACATCCGCGCGCCACGGCCGACCCCGCACGGCACCCCCGCGCAGTAGACCCGCGCACCTCGAACCCGACCTGCAACCTGACCGATTCACAGGAGCTCTCCGCTTGAACGCCGCGCCCGCCGACCAGATCCGCCTGCTCGACCTGCAGGCCATCGACTCCCGCCTCGACCAGCTGGCCCACCGGCGCCGCGGCCTGCCCGAGCACGTCGAGATCGAGAAGGCCACCGCCGACCACACCGCGCTCAAGGACCTGGTCGTCGCCGCCCAGGCCCAGCTCGGGGACACCACCCGCGAGCAGACCAAGGCCGAGCAGGACGTCGACCAGGTCCGGACCCGCGCCGCCCGCAACCAGCAGCGGCTCGACTCCGGCGCCATCACCTCGCCGAAGGACCTGGAGAACCTCCAGCACGAGATCGGCTCGCTGGCCAAGCGCCAGGCCGACCTGGAGGACGTCGTCCTGGAGGTCATGGAGCGCCTGGAGACCGCGCAGAACCGGGTCACCGAGCTGACCGCCCGCCTGGACCACTCCACCGTCGTCCTCAAGGAGGCCGAGCAGCGCCGGGACGCGGCCTTCGCCGAGATCGACGCTGAGGCCGAGAAGGTCAGGCGCGACCGTGAGACCGTCGCCGCCGTCATCCCGGCCGACCTGCTGAAGCTCTACACCCGCCTGCGCGAGCAGCAGGGCGGCATCGGCGCGGCCCGGCTGTACCAGCGCCGCTGCGAGGGCTGCCGGGTGGAGTTCTCCATCACCGACCTGAACGCGATCAAGGCCGAGCCGAAGGACGCGGTCGTCCGCTGCGAGAACTGCGGGCGCATCCTGGTCCGTACGGCCGACTCGGGCGCCTGAGCCGACAGGGGCACGCGGGCACGTACTCGGGGCTCCGGGTGCGTGCGCGCGTGCGGCCGAGCTGACGTGCACCGGTGCGTACGGGCGCGGCCGCGTGCGTGATCACGGTGGCGTGCGCGACTCACGGCGCGGGTGGCCCGGTCGGCGCGCGGCATCCGGTGCCGGGCCGGGCGTCCGGTGCCGAGCAGTCGGTCCGAGCGGACGAGCAGTCGGTCCGAGCGGACGAGCAGTCGGTCCGAGCGGACGAGCAGACGACGGGTCCGGCCGGTGAACGGCGGCCGGGCGATGGAGGGTGAGCGGTCGATGGCAGGGCGAAGGTTCATCGTCGAGGCGGACGGCGGCTCCCGGGGCAATCCGGGGCCGGCCGGCTACGGCGCGGTGGTGCGCGACGGCGACACCGGCCAGATCGTCGTCGAGACCGCCGAGTTCATCGGACACGCCACCAACAACGTGGCGGAGTACAAGGGCCTGATCGCCGGACTGCGCGCGGCGTACGAGCTGGACCCGGAAGCCGCCGTCGACGTGCGGATGGACTCCAAACTGGTCGTCGAGCAGATGTCGGGGCGCTGGAAGGTCAAGCACCCCGACATGCAGCCGCTCGCCGCCGAGGCGCGTACCGTCTACCCGCGCTCCCAGGTCAGTTACGCCTGGATCCCGCGTGAGAAGAACAAGGACGCGGACCGGCTGGCGAACGAGGCGATGGACGCGGGCAAGGCCGGGCGCCAGTGGGAGCCCAAGGCCAAGGCGCGCCCGGCGGCCTCGGCCCTCGCGGCCGCTCCGGCGGAGGAGGAACTGCCGGCGCCGACCGCGCCCAAGGCGGGCTGGGCGCTCCCGGCCGACCTCGGCACGCCCACCACCTTCGTACTGCTCCGGCACGGGGAGACCGCACTGACCCCGGAGAAGCGGTTCTCCGGGAGCGGGGGCGACGACCCGGAACTCTCCGACCGGGGGCGGTGGCAGGCGGCGCGGGTCGCGGAGGGGCTCGCCGCGCGCGGCACCATCCAGGCCGTGGTCAGCTCGCCGATGCGGCGCGCCCGGCAGACCGCCGAGGCGGTGGCCGCCCGTCTGGGCCTGGAGGTCCGGATCGACGAGGGACTGCGGGAGCTGGACTTCGGTGACTGGGAGGGCCTGACCTTCGCCGAGGTACAGGAGCGCCACCCGGACGACCTCGCCGCCTGGCTCGGTTCGGCCAAGGCGAAGCCGACCGGCAGCGACGAGAGCTTCGCCACCCTTACCCACCGGATCGGCGTCACCCGCGACAAGATCCTCGCCCGCTATCCGGGCAAGACGGTCCTGATCGTCTCGCACGTCAGCCCGATCAAGACCCTGGTGCGGCTGGCGCTCGGCGCGCCGCCGGACTCGATGTACCGGATGGAGCTGTCGGCCGCCTCGCTCTGCGCGGTGCAGTACTACTCCGACGGGAACGCCTCGCTGCGCCTCCTCAACGACACGAGCCACCTGCGCTGACGGGGCGGGCGACGGGCGACGGACGGCAGAGAACGGACAACAGATGACGGCTGACGGAATCTGAAATCTGTCAGCCGTCGCTCGTTGTCTGTCGGCTGTTATCCGGCTTTCGTCGTCCGTCGTCGGTCATCCGCTGTCGGTCATCCGTCGTAAGTCGTCTCCCGCCGGTCATCTGCCGTCAGTTCTCCGGCCTCTGATGTCCGCCAGTCGCCAGTCGCCAGCCGCCAGCCGCCGCGCCCCCGCCTGAGCGCCCGCTCAGTGCACGTCCGTCACCACGACGTCCAGCTGCCAGGCCTTCCGGGCCGACCCTTCGGCCGAGATCTCCACCCGGTAACCGAGGTCGAGCAGCGCGTCCACCAGCTCGCGTGGCGAACCCGGTTCCGCTCCCGCATTCAGCAGGTCCCTGACAAGCCGCCCCTTGGTGGCCTTGTTGAAGTGGCTCACCACCGAGCGCTTCAGCACGCCGTCCACCTCGCGCTCCTGGAGCACCCGGACGGTGGCCGTCCGCGCGGCCGTTTCGCCGGCCGGCTTCCAGGCCGTCGCATACGCCGAGCTGCGCAGGTCCAGTACCAGCCCGTCCGCGGCGACCTCCGGAAGCACCGGGGCCATCTCGCGCCGCCAGTACGCTCCGAGCGCCCCCAGCGGCGGCAGCTTCACGCCCATCGAGCAGCGGTATGGCGGGATCCGGTCACTGATCCGCACCGCGCCCCACAGTCCCGAGAACACCAGCAGCGAACGCTCCGCCCGCCGGTACGCGGCCTCGTCCAGCGTCGCCAGCCCGAGGGCGTCGAA
This sequence comes from Kitasatospora sp. HPM-01-4, assembly GCF_051374625.1. NCBI lineage: Bacteria > Bacillati > Actinomycetota > Actinomycetes > Kitasatosporales > Streptomycetaceae > Kitasatospora > Kitasatospora sp. HPM-01-4. The sequence goes on from NZ_JBPQGP010000005.1 coordinate 6,190,978, forward strand.
CAGCACCCCCGTGTACACCTCGCCGGCCGGGAGCGCGCCCGCCGTCCGCAGTCCGGCGTTGCGGGCCACCTCGCCGCGCAGGCCCTTGCTCAGGCCGAGCACCTCCTGCGCCGTGTCGGTGTCCCCCGAGCAGAGTCCGACCAGTGCGTCCAGTACGGTCTCGCGCGCCGCTGTCAGCGCGGGCAGCGAGAGCCGGTCCAGTGCCAGCGGAACCCCGTCGCCGGAAGCGGCCTTACCCTCCGACGGCGGCAACAGGACGAGCACTGCGGGACTCCTTCGACACTCTGTCGGCGGTGGACTCCCCAACCTTACGCACCCCGGGCGGTGACCAGCGCCGCGCCCGTCGGGCCCGTTACCGAGCCCGCCGTCGCACCCGCCACCGAGTAAGTCGTCGCACCCGTTACCGAGCCCGCCGTCGCACCCGCCGCCGAGTAGGCCGTCGTGCCCGGGGCCGCAGCCGGCGTCATGCCCGTGTCGGAGCCCAACCCCCGTTCCGCCGAACCTCGTTCGCCACGCCCACCCTACGGACCAGTGCAGCGGGCCACCCGGCCGCCCCCGCCGTACGCTGCGACCATGCCGCGCCCAGAGCTCACCGTCAGAGCCTTTGACTCCGCCCGGATCTCCATCGAGCTTGCCGAACTGCGGGCCGCCCTGCGCCTGTCCGCCGGCTGGTCGGCCGAGGTCCTCGCCGAGACCGAACGGGCCGCCGCCGTTCCCCGGTTGCCCGAGTTCGACGCCACCGACCTCGACCTGTTCACCCTGGACCCGCCCGGCTCCCGGGACCTGGACCAGGCCGTCCACCTGGTCCGGCGAGGTTCCGGCTACCGGGTGCACTACGCGATCGCCGACGTCGCGGCCTTCGTCAGCCCCGGCGGTGCCATCGACGCCGGGGCCCGCCGCTGGACCAGGACCCGCTACTTCCCGGACACCCGGCTCCCGCTGTACCCGCTCCGTCTCTCCGAGGGCGCCGCCGCCCTGTTCCCCGGCGAGCTGCGGCCCGCCCTGCTCTGGCAGCTGGACCTGGACCCCGACGGCGGTGTGCTGCTCGCCGACCTTCGCCGGGCCATGGTCCGCTCCCGCCGAAGACTCGACTACGAGAGCGCCCAGCGGCGCCTCGACTCCGGTACCGCCGACGGGCAGTTGGAGTTGCTCGCCGAGGTCGGCCGCCTGCGCCAGGCTCGGGAGGAGGCGCGCGGCGGCGTCAGTCTGCCCGTTCCGGAACACCGGGTCGAGCCGGTCGACGGCGGCTACCGGCTCGGCCACCGTGCCCCGCGCCCCGTCGACGGCTGGAACGCCCAGCTCTCCCTGCTCACCGGCATGGCCGCCGCCGAGATCATGCTGGACGCGGGCATCGGCCTGCTCCGCACCCTCCCCGACGCGCCCGAGTCCGGGTACGCCAGGCTGCGCAGGGTCGCCCGCGCCCTGGACGTGGACTGGCCCGCCGGCACCGGCTACCCCCGACTGATCCGCTCGCTCGACCCCGGCCGGGCCACCGATGCCGCCTTCCTCAGGGAGTGCACCGGCCTGCTGCGTGGCGGCTACCACGCCTTCGACGCCGCCCGCGGTGCCCAGCCTCCGGCCGCTCCGGGCCACGCCGCGCTCGCCGCCCCGTACGCACACTGCACCGCGCCGCTGCGCCGCCTCGCCGACCGGTACGCGCTGGAGGTCTGTGCCGCGGTCACGGGCGGCACCGATGTCCCCGAGTGGGTCCGGGAGGCGCTGCCGGCGCTGCCGGAGCTGATGGCGAGCGGTGACCGCGGCGCCCGGGCGGTGGAACGGGCCTGTGCGGACCTGGTCGTGGCGGAGCTGTTGCGCGGACGCGAGGGCGAGGAGTTCGACGGCGTGGTCATCGAAGCCGACGAGTGCCGACCGGTCGACGGCCTGGTCCAGCTCCGTGAACCGGCCGTGGTCGCCCGCTGCGAGGGCGACGAGCTGCCCCTGCCGCTCGGCGAACCCGTCCGAGTCCGCCTGGCCAAGGCCGACCCGGCCACCCGTACGGTCCGCTTCGCCCCGGCATGAGCGGCCGCCGTCCGAGCGTTCTGGTGAAGCGGGCGTTCGGTGCCGCCTGCGGTCGGGCGTCCTGTGGGCCCCGCCGCCGGATCACCCGGGCCGGTCCACCGCCACCGACCTTCCACCGTCCGCCGAGCCGATGAGGATGATCACCAGGTGAGCACACCAACCCCCACACCAGCCACGACCACCCGCGGACGCCGCGTGCTCGTGCTCGCGATCTGCTGTTTCAGTCTGTTCATCGTCGGCCTGGACAACACCGTCGTGAACATCGCGCTGCCGTCGATCCAGCACGAGCTGGGCTCGGCGGCCTCCGGACTCCAGTGGATCATCGATGCCTACACCCTGGTACTCGCCGCCCTGCTGATCCTCTCCGGATCGGTCGCCGACCGGGTCGGTCGGCGCCGGGTGTTCATGACCGGACTGATCGTCTTCGTCCTCGGCTCGCTGCTCTGCAGCCTCGCACCCGGTCTGGGCTGGCTGGTGGTCTTCCGTGTGGTGCAGGCGGTCGGCGGATCCATGTTGAACCCCGTGGCGATGTCGATCATCACCAACACCTTCACCGACCGCCGCGAGCGCGCCCAGGCGATCGGCATCTGGGGCGGCGTGATCGGTATCAGCATGGCGCTCGGCCCGCTGATCGGCGGGATCCTGGTGGAGTCCGCGGGCTGGCCGTCGATCTTCCTGATCAACGTCCCGGTCGGACTGCTCGCCTGGGTCCTGACCTACCGCTACATCCCCGAGTCCAAGGCCCCCAGGCCACGGCGGCTGGACCCGGTCGGGCAGGCCCTGATGGTGGTGCTGCTCGGCTCCGTCACCGCCGCGATCATCGAGGGCCCCGGCCACGGCTGGAGCTCCCCCCTGATCCTGACCCTCGCCACCGTCGCCCTGGCCGCCCTGCTCCTCCTGCCCTGGTGGGAGCTGCGCACCCCCGAGCCGCTGATCGACCTGCGCTTCTTCCGCAGCGTCCCGTTCTCCGGCGCCACCGTCACCGCCGTCTGCGCCTTCGCCGCGCTCGGCGGCTTCCTCTTCCTCAACACCCTCTACCTCCAGAACGTCCGCCACTACGACCCCTTCGAGGCCGGGCTCTGGACCCTGCCGATGGCCGGGATGATGGGCGTGTCCGCGCCGCTCTCCGGACGGATCGTCGGCCGGCACGGCCCGCGCGTCCCGCTGCTGATCGCGGGCGTGGCACTGGCCACCAGCGGCGTCCTGCTCACCCGGATGGCCGACGACTCACCGGCCGGGCTGCTCCTGGTCGCGTACGCGCTGTTCGGGATCGGCTTCGGCATGGTCAACGCGCCGATCACCAACGCGGCGGTCTCCGGCATGCCCGTCGCCCAGGCGGGCGTCGCGGCCGCCATCGCCTCGACCAGCCGCCAGATCGGACAGTCGCTGGGCGTGGCGGTGATCGGCACGGTGGTCGCCGCCACGGTCTCCTTCGGCGCCCGGCCGGGCGCCGGCTTCACCGGTTTCGCCGCCGCCAGCCACACCGGCTGGTGGATCGTGGCGGGCCTGGGTGTGGCCATCCTGCTGCTGGGCGTACTGACCACCACCACCTGGGCCACCCGCACCGCAGCCGGGGTCGCGGTACGGCTCACCCCGGAGCAGGGCAAGCAGGTGGTCGCGCACTGAGCGCCCCGGCCGCCCGGCCGGCTCCCGCAGCCCGCCTTCCGCGGCGCGGCTCCCGCGTCCGGAGCGCGGGAACGGAGCCGCGGGTACGGAGGGCTGCCGCCGACCGGCTACGATGACCAGTACGGCGGACGAGCCGGCCGGGCGGTCGCGACGGGTCCTCAACGGACCCGCCGAGGAACGTCCGGGCTCCACAGAGCAGGGTGGTGGGTAACGCCCACCCGGGGTGACCCGCGGGACAGTGCCACAGAAAGCAGACCGCCTGCGGCTTCGGCCACAGGTAAGGGTGAAACGGTGGTGTAAGAGACCACCAGCGACCGAGGTGACTCGGACGGCTCGGTAAACCCCACTCGGAGCAAGGTCAAGATCGGTGCCCTCGGGCGCCGTGCGCGGATGTTCGAGGGCTGCTCGCCCGAGTCCGCGGGTAGACCGCACGAGGCTGTCGGCAACGGCAGCCCTAGATGGATGGCCGCCTCCCCGGGCCGCGCAAGCAACCCGGGAGACAGAACCCGGCGTACAGGCCTGCTCGTCCGCCGCCTTCCGGGTCAGGCCCTCTTCAGGGGGCTGACCTGCAGGAATGGATACCTCAGTTTCACATCCGTCCGGATTCCGGCGCACTCCACTACGTCCCGAGACGATGACCGAGCGGACCGCGACAACCCGCCGGTCAGGATGCTCGGCCCGATATCCTCCCCGACACGGACACCATGCCGCGGGCCGGGGCCTGCCCTGTCTGCGGATCCAGCGCCACCTACCAGCTGATGGGCGGCCGCACGTACTGAGGAGGGCTGATGATGGCTGAGACCCTGATCTGCACCGGGTGCAAAGCCCGGACAGCGGTTCTGGAGGGCCTGGACGTGGAACCCTCGGCGCCGTGGTGCATCGACTGCGCGCTTGTGCTGGTGAAGCTCGGCGATCCCATCCTCAACTACCGCACGGTGAATGACGATTCGATGTACACCCGAGCCCTGGCCCGGGGTACGACCGCCACCCTGCCGTTCGGCTGAGCCTGAATGCGCGAAGCCGCCATCACTCCTCCCGGATGGAGCGGGGCGGTGCGCGTTCAGCGCCGGATGATCGCGACCACCGATGCGACCGGTGCGCCGATTCCGGTCAGTGCAGCGATCGTCGGAGCGACCACCGGCCGCGCTCCGGCCGGTCAACGTGCTGGTCCAGGTCGAGCAGGCGCCCGTCCACCGGCCGGGCCTCCGGCGGGACCGGCGGCGCGGCCGGGATCTGGACGACCGGGGCGGCCGGCGCAATTGGCGGCGGCGGCTCCAACGTTCCCGGCCTCGTCAGCACTCGCGGTCGCGTCGCGGTGTTGTGGCGCCCAACCGGAAGAGCCGACCACCCTGATCGGATGGTCGGCTCAATTCATTCCTGCGGCAGCCTGGCCGCAGGATCAGACCTCGCCGAACTCGCCGCCAGTAACAGCCGTGGTGAAGTTCGACCACGCCTCCGGTGAGAAGTGAAGCTGCGGGCCCTTCGGGTCCTTCGAGTCGCGGACGGGCACCACTCCGGCAGGAAGCAGGGAAGCGGACACCTCGATGCATGCGCCACCCCCGTTGCTGTAGCTGCTCTTGAACCAACTCGCCTGAGTAGGAACGATCATGTTGAGAATGTCCTTCCGTGCCGCGCGGATCAGGTCAACGGATGCAGCCTGGGACAGGGCTGCCACCTGAAGCCGATCGTAGTCGTCAACCCACTCGGTCACCTGTGCTGGATCTCGTTCGAGGTAACCCCGTTGCAAAGTCTCGGTGTAGCCCACCTGTGTGTGGTCGGGGAGTCCTAGCAGGATGAGCGGCATCGTGAACGGGATCCGTTCGCCAAGGCCGAACGGTGCGACTTGGATGATCGTGCGTGGCCGCCGCGCGAGTTGCTCAAGGTGAGCAAGTTGTGCGGCCATGACGGCCGGGCCACCGACAGTGCGGCGCAGGCAGCTCTCATCGAGGATCGCGTGAATAGTCGGAGACGGCGTTCGATCGAGTAGCTTCTGGCGATGCAAGCGGAACTTCAGCCGCTCCGCTGCCTGTGCCTCGGTGACCGTTCCGCGGCTAACACCCCCGTACACCAGTGCTGTTGCGTATTCACGGGTCTGAAGCAACCCCGGAACAACTGCCAGCTCAAAGAGCCGCACGCGCAGGGCCTTCCCTTCCTGCGAAGCGAACTCGGGAAACCCGTCGATCAAGCTTTCACCATGTCTGAGGTTCCACCACATCAGGGTGAGGGTGCCGCCGGTTTCAAGCGCCTCATCCGTCTTCTCTACGAACGTGCGGGAAGGGGTGCGTTCGGCCCGTTCAACATATGAGATGTACGCAGTAGAGACGTAGACCATGGCCGCGAGTTCCGACTGCTTGAGCCCCCGGGCCTGTCGGAAGCGGCGTAGCTGCACGCCGAGGGCAGCGAGGGGTGAGGATGTCGGGTCGATGTCGTTGGCAGGCATGAACTCCCCGCTTAACAAAGGCGGTTGTTAAGTTAAATCCGTTCCGATCGTACGGCTTCGTGCCGATGCTTGGGATAGAAACGACTGCAGCGAAGGAGCGAAGCCGCGGCAACAGCGTAGCGCGCTCTATTCGATCAACTCGTCCTTCGTACAAGTGTGTTGAGGTTCTGGCGGCCAGCCTGCTGCATGGGGCGAGTGCATGATGAACCGAGCGGGACCTTCGCGCTGTGGAACGCAGAACGTGAGGAACGGACCCCCAAAACCCTGACTGATCGGAGCACATGCATGCCTGTAAGCCCCCTTTCTTGCGCTGCGCGCCATGTGGCCCAACCACCGCTTCTGCAAAGGATGTTGGCGGATCAACTGAAGGCGGCGAACGCTGCGGAAGTGACCCTCCTGGAGGCGCTGAGAACCGCTGGGATCGTGCTGCCGTCCGTCGCCGTGGACCGTGAGGCCGGGCGCCGGAGCGGGTTCTACTTGGTGGATCTCGGCAGCGCCCGCCCTGACGTGGTCGTTCAACTCGCGGTGCTGCTAAGGCTTGGAGCCCAGGGACAGTCGACGAAGCCGGGCCTCGAGACGGCATGAACGAGACGGGTTTGCTGCCGTGTCCCACGCAGGGCTGTGGCAGACAGGTCGAGGTGAGTGCTCCGGACGGCGACGGGGTGAGGGACTGGCGTTGTCCGGGCTGTGGGTTCTTCGGCTACACGCTTCCGCCGCAGTACGCGGCGGAGCACCCCCACGAGCAGCTCCTCCAGCGGACCGGCGGCCCGGTGAAGGCCGGGAAGGAGGTGATCACGTGATTCCCGCCTTGGCGTCAGCGTCCATCGTCGGGCGCCTGATACCGCGCGCCCGGCCGCCCGATTCGCCGCCCCTCCCCCCGATCACGGAGCTCCCGAAATGACGTACCGCCCCACCCAGTTCATGAACACCGACTACGGTGCCTGGGCAGATCCCCCCGAGCGGTCCGACGCCGACAGCAGCGAACAGGACGGCGAGCCCGGGCAGTTGGCCGATGGCGCACAGCCTGAACAGCCCCGGCCCGACCGGCTCGCCTCGCAGGTGGTGGACCCGTGAGGCCGAGCCTCCCGGCCCGCCTCGCCGCCGTGGCCGTCATCCTCGCCACCGCTACCGGCATCGCCATCACCACGGCCACACTGGTCGACCCGCAGCAGCACGGCACCCGCACCCTGGTCGGACTCCTGGCCGCCGCAACCGCGATCCTCTGCGCCGTCCCGCTCTACGGTGCCTGGATCGCCCGGTGCCGACGGCGCGCGCTCCAACAGCCGTGACGGTCGACCTGATTCTCGGCACCGGCCTGGTCATCGCCCTCACGGTCAGCGGCTGCGCCGCATTCCGTGCCGAGCAGTACCGCACCAAGCTCCCACCGGGCTCCAACTCCCCAACCCCGGTGGGTAATCCGGGTCGGCCGCACGCCTCCACCCCCCCGAGGGGCGCGCGGCCGGCCACGGTCCCACGATCGCCAAGAGACACCTCACAACAGTCAGAAGGACGGCTGATGCACCCCGACCTCGCTCCCGACCAGCACTCCCGGATCCAGGTGGGATGCCAGGCTCTGATCACCAACCCCCGAGGCTTCATCCTGCTGATCAACCCGGACGACCAGGACGGCTGGACCCTCCCCGGCGGCACCGCCCACCAAGGCGAACTGCCCCACCTCGCCGCCACCCGCACCGTCCGGGCCACCACCGGGCTCAACCTGCACTTCACCGACACCCTCATCATTGATGTCACCCCCGGAACGCACGCGCTCCAGAGCATCGACCACATCTTCACCACACAGGTCACCGCACAGACCGCCGCCACCGCCACCATCCCCGCCGAAGCACTCGCCACCATCAGCGAAATCACCTGGATCGAACCCGACTACATCCCCGACCGCTGCACCGACCACCAGACCCACCGCATCTGGTCCGCCCTGCTACGCCTCACCGACCCGTTCGCGCCCGTCTACCACGTCGAAGGCCGCGCCATCACGACCTGACGGCAACCCGAACCCCCGCCACCGCATCACTGCCGGTCGCGGGCGCCGTGGAGGGACTGGACCCCCGAAACGGCAGGCCGGAGCAGGGGAATGGGCTCCCCGAGGACCGGCCGACCACCCCGGCCAGACCACTGATGCACGGCCTGGCCGGGGTCCCATCGCGATCCCTGAAAGGCCCCCGTTGAAAACCTCGCACGCCATCGTGCCGCTTGCCGAGGTGGGCGTCGCTCCCGTTTCGGGGATGGGCTCAACGCCGTCGCGGCCCGGGAGTGCAGAATAGGCCGAATAGTCGAATTTAGCTTCGAGTCCTTTTGTCGATTCGACTCTAAGCGCACGGTTATGCGGTTGCCACTATGGTCGACTTGCCGACTCCGGGATGCGCTCTTGCGCCTGCCGGACAGAAGGAAGCCCGACCGCGACTGCGGCCGGGCAATGGGGATACGCTGGCTGATGGCTTTCGGTGGGTGGCTGAGAGACGGTAGAGGCTCAAGATGGATCAGATGGGTGGGGTACAGCCCTCGCCGCCGTCCTGAGTCCATCCGCATGCGGTCGCCACAGGGTCGCCGTCGACCATCTTGGTGAAGATGAAATTCGTGCCGAGGTCGTTGCGTTGGGACTCGTATTCGGCGTCAGCGGCCACGTAGATTCCCGCGAGGTTGGGGGTGGCGCGCGCGAAGGCCCAGTTCGCATGGCATGAGTTGCTCCAGATCAGTTCGACCACCGTATCGGCGATGGAGTAACTCGCGACGGATTGCGCGTCACTGTCGCAGTGCTGCTCGATGGGGTCCTGGTCATGGCAGCTCTCGGCATAGCAACCCGCGGTCGGCGCCGCATGGGAAGCGGAGGGCGCGGCTGCCAGGCTGCCGAGAGCGAGCAGCATGGCACCCAGCGTCGGCGAGATCTGTCGAACCACACGTCTCATCAGAGATGCTCCTCGTCATCGATCGAAGTTCTCGGTTCCAGTGCATTCACGCCGGACCGCGCGCGGGGTGTCGGACGCGCGACCGATGGCGAGCCCACCGTTGTTATCTGGAACGGGAGTTGAGGGCGCGGAAGGATTGCGGTCATGCCCGCGGCCGTTGAGGACTGCCCTCGGCCGGCTCCGGGGAGCCGGCCGAGGGCAGAGGTGGACGGTCGAACCGGGGAGGGGGTCAAGAGGACGTGATGTCCCACCGCTGGAGCGGGTTGCCGTCCCTGAACGCGTTCACCACGGGGGACTGGCTTCCGGTGGCTTGGATCACGAGGTTCTCGTCCACGGCTTCGGAGATGGTGAACTTGTCGCCGATCGGGTCGATCCGCCACTGCTCGGTCGGGATGAAGGGGTTGCACGGGCTCAGGAGGATCGGCTGGCCGGGGCCGGAGGGTGCCTGGAGGCACAGGTTCCTCGACACGCTCCGGATGAGGTAGCCGCCAGGGCTGGGCATGAGGATCCAGTCCTGGAACGGTGTGCCGTTGGCCGGGTACGTGATGGGGCTGTTGGGGTTGACCCCGGTGTTGTTGGCGTCCAGTGCCTGGTTCACGGCCTCGTTGAAGAACCTGACGTTCTGGCCCACCTGACGGACGTTCGTCGCCGCCGCGTGCTCTGCGGAGGCCAAGCCGCTTCCGAGAATCAGGGCCGCAGTAGCAGCCAAAGCCCGCTTGCCGAAGGACACAGTATTATCCTTTCACGAACTGTTCTGATAATTCCGTGCGACTGTTCCGCTGGTCGCGAGTGCGAGGCAACCATCTCGAATTGGGGTGGTCAAGCCCATCTGTCCGGGTGTCGGCCAGTTGATAATGGGTGAATGGATTATCGTCCGAAGGAACGAACTGCGCTCGCGAGCGGGATCACCATCGCGATACGGAAACAGGAAGGGCCCGACCGTGGTCGCGGTCGGGCCCGGGGGTGTTCAGCCGATGGCGTTCCTATGGGGTTTTCGGGCTTGCCGCCGGGTGGTTCACCAGTGGCCCGGGCGGTTGAGGGTCGCGGGGAGCTTGGTGGCGGCGTCGCCGCGGGCGGCGTTGAGCTGGGCCTGGGTGAGGAAGATGCTGTCGGTGAGGTCGGCACCGGACAGGTCGGCGTTGCGGAAGTCGGCGCCGATGAGGTCGGCGGAGCGCAGGTCGGCACCGCTCAGGTCGGCCGCGATCAGGTAGGCGCCGCGCAGGTTGGCACCGCGCAGATTGGCCCTCTTGAGGCGGGCGCCCATGAGGTCGGCACCGCGGTGGTTCTTCTTCTTGCCGGGAACGCCGGCCCGGACCAGTTCGCTGGTGCGCAGCAGGAGTTCGTTGACGTCGGCGCGGAGCGCGGGGACGTCGGCCTGGATGAGGGTCTCGGCGTCACCGCGGGTGAGGCGTTCGACGTCGCCCAGCGCGCGGCGCAGGTCGCGGTGGACCGGCCGGGCGGCGGGCAGCTCCAGCGCTTCGGTGAGGTACCAGAGCAGCTCGTGCAGCTGGCGCATGACGGGGAACACGTCGAACATCTGCCGCGCGGTGCCGGGGGCCTTCCGCCAGTCCTGTCCGCCGAAGGTGACCTGGGAGACCTTCTGCCCGGCGCCGAAGCAGTCGAACACGGTGCAGCCGGGAAAGCCCTTCTCGCGCAGCCGGGTGTGGATGCCGCAGCGGAAGTCGGCCTGGAGGTTGGAGCACGCCTTGCCGGCCTCCTTGTTGACGGCGAAGTCGGCCGAGGCGGCGAAGGGAAGTGCGACGCAGCACAGGCCGAAGCAGTTCGCGCAGTCGGATAGCAGTTCGAGTCGGCCGTCGGTGCCGGGGGCCGTGCCGGAAGGGGCTTTGCGCTGCTGGGACAAGGTGCGTTCTCCTGTGGCAGGGATGAGCACCGCCTCCTGCCGCGCTCCGGACCGGGCCCATTCTTCCCGATCGGGAGCGATCGGGGGCCGTCGGGGGAGTGGGGTGGGGTGGTGGGCCGTGCCCCGGCCGGTGCCGCGCGCTGCCCGCCGTCCGCGTCGCTGCACAACGGGCACTTGTCCTTGGCCGGTACCGTGACGGTACCTGGCCCGGAGTCCGACTGCGGAATCTCCGCTCCAGCGGGAAGTTCCCATGGAGATGCCGGAGTTGGGCACGCATGATGTCAACCAGGCTGTGGTGACCGGCGGTTCACGATGCAGGCGGTTCGGTGGGCGTGCGCGTAGGACAGGGGCGGGCCTGGCTCGCGATCGGCTCGTCCGGCGGGGTCGTTACTGGTGGTCGGCCCAGACGTAGGTCTCGGGCAGCAGTTGGACTATGGGTACCGCGCGCGGCTCACTCGTGCTGCCGAGGAGGACGGTCAGGTCCGGGAAGTAGTCGAAGAGCACCTGCCGGCACCGCCCGCACGGCGGGACTATCCCGCGCCCGCCGTCGGCGACCGCCACGATCGTCTCCAGCCGGTACGCGCCCTGGGCGGCCGCAGCACCCAGAACCACCAGTTCGGCGCAGGGGCCGCCGGTGAAGTGGTAGACGTTGAGTGCGGTGATGATCCGGCCGTCCTTGGCGCGGGCGGCGGCTGCCACGGTGTGGTTGTCACCCTGTGCGTACGTCTCGGCGGTGTGCGTGGCCGCCTGGACGAGTTCGAGGTCTGCTTCCAGGTCGGTCTGGTGATCGGCGGCCATCGTGTCCGGCTTCCCTGCGGCTCGGTGCGACGCACGGGCCCCGTGGTGCTATCGCACAGGAACGGCGTCGCTGCTGGTACCAACCATTGGAACATCGTTCAGCCCGAACGACGGCATCTTTTTGCCACCGTGCTTCTGCTGCCCCTGCTCGGGTCGACGGGCCTGTGCCGCTGAGGGAACGCGAGTGCCCCGGTCGGTGCACGCCGGACCGGGGCACTCGGGGGAGATCAGTCCAGGTTGTGGTGCGGTTCCACGTCGACGTAGTCGCCGTCGGACGGCCATCCCGAAGTCTCGTTCTCCGGGCAGCTGTCGGGAGCGTCGTCACGCAGGCCGCCGATGCCGGCGGACCGGGTCTCGCCGCTGGTCTCGTCGCCGGACGCGGACTCCTCGTAGGTGCTGGGCATGGTGTCCCTCCTCGATCGGGGGCTCGGCACTGTTGCCCGGAGGTTAATCGGATGGGACTGCTCCGGATCCCTTTGCTCGCACGCCCCTCCACAGGTTCACCCGAAGAGCAGGTGCCCGGGAGCCGCTCAGCCGAGGCGGCCGGGCCGGTGCGGCAGGGCGGGGCGGTACCGCCGCCTTGGCGGGCCCGGAGCGCGCGCCCGGCCGTGGCGCGTCATACGGGTGCCGCACGGCATCCGGGTGTGGCGGTTCGACCGCCCGCCGGACCGGGATCCGCACTCGGTAGGCCAGGCGGTGGTCAACGTGCCTGCCCCTCGGGCGGGTTGTGCGGGCGGTGCGGTTACGCGGGGGAGGTCAGTGCGGTGATGGCGAGGGCCCGGATCGGCACCAGCAGGGAGCTGTCCCGGCCGTGGTAGACCGCGTTGGTGAGCAGGACGAGGTAGCGGCCGGTCCGCGGGTCGAGGTGCATGCTGGTGCCGGTGAAGCCGTGGTGGTAGGCGACGGGGCCGCTGTGCGGACCGGTGTCGGCGATGATCCAGGCGAGGCCCCGGTGCCGCCCCGGCTCGATGTACGCGGCGGGTCGCATGCTCTCGGCCAGCCAGCGGGAGGCGAGCGTGTGCTCGGCGAAGACGGCCAGGTCGGCGGTGGTGCTGAACGCCCCGGCGTGGCCCGCGACCGAGCCCATCAGTGCGGCGCTGGGGTCGTGCGCCGTGCCCCAGATGTGCGGCGCCCCGGCGAGCCGCGCCTCGGTCGGGGCCACCTTCGGTGAGCGGGCCAGTGGGCCGTACGCCGTCTCGGTCATGCCCAGTTCGCGCCAGAGGTCGCCCGCGAGCCGGTCCAGGGGGCGCCCGTACAGTGCGGGAAGCAGCAGGCCGAGCAGGATGAAACCCCGGTCGATGTAGTGGTGTTGCCGGCCGGGTTCGCTGATCAGCGGTTCCGCGCAGATCAGTTGGGCCAGCGGGGTGGGGATGCCCAGGTAGCGGTCGAAGTAGGTGTGGTCGAACAGTCCGCTGGTGTGGGTGAGTATCTGACGAACAGTCAATCTCGCGCCGGGGGCGGGCAGATCGGGCAGGATGTCGCGGATCGGGGCGTCCAGGTCGAGCAGCCCCTCGCGGACGGCCCGGCCGACCAGCGGCCAGGTGGCCACCACCTTGGTGAGCGAGGCCAGGTCGTAGCGGGTGTGCTCGTCGGGTGCCACCGGGCCGCACTCGGGGGCGACCGTACCGCAGGCGAGCGTGGTGCGCGGGCCTCCCGCGGTTCCGGCGGTGATCACGCCGCCCGGGACCCGTCCCGCCGCGACCAGTGGCGCCAGGGCGTCCTGCAGAGCGGCGGCGGCGCCGGCCGCCCAGTTGCTGGCCGAGTCCACGGTGGTTTCCTCCCGTTCCTGCGGGGCCGGCCTGCGGAGCAGGGGCATCTCACTGGTACCCCGGTCGCCCGGTGCGGAAGCCGAAGCGGAGATGTACAGCAGGATTCGGGGGCGTGGTGGTGCACCACGCCCCCGAAGGAGTTCGCCCAACCGTCAGGCGGAGGAGGACAGTTCCTCCAGTGCCGCGACCGCGCGCTCGGCGTCGTCGGCGGAGACGAACAGGTGGTCGTGGTGGAAACCGGCCACCACGTTGCAGCTGATGCCGTGCTCGGCGAGGTGTCCGGCGACGGCGGCGGTCAGGCCGACGGCCTCCAGGGCGGAGTGGATGCGCAGTGTGATCCAGGCGGCGACGTAGTCGTACCGCAGCCCGAGCGCATCGGCCTCCTCCTGGGTCACCACCACGGTCGGGCCCTCCGGCTCCGCGACCGTGACCACCGGGCGCAGCCCTGCCGGAACGCGGGCGGGGAGGGTGCAGTAGACGTACCGGCCCGGGTTGAGCGTCGGGCGCATTCCGCTGAGCAGCTTCTGGAGATCTCGTTCACCGGCCATGGCCGCCACCGTAGTCCGTACCCGTGGTGGTCGCCGGGAGGACGCGGCGGTCGGGCCGAGGGAGAACGTGCGGAGCGGGGCCGGTCCTGTGGACCAGTCCGGGCCCGAGCCGATCGCGACCTTGGGGGCACGGCCGTCCGGTGTGAGCGGGTGGCCGTACCCCGAGGGGCCTGAATCACCTGCCGGGCAGGCTACTTGTCTGCGGTGAGCTTGCCGGCGCTGCCCCAGCTCTCCGGTGACACCTCCTGGATCCACACCTGGACGGTGTCCGCCGGGATCTTGTAGGCGTCGACGAAGGCGTCGGTGATGCGGGCGACCAGCTCCCGCTTGAGCTCGACGCTGCGGGGGCCCTGCTGGACGGTGACGATGGGCATGGTCTGCTCCTGGATCGTTGGGGTGAGCGGGAATCGGGGCGGCTCCCGGGCCCTGCCGGCGGCGGGGGCTGCTGACATCCATCTCACTCCGGTCGGCGCTCGCGACCCAGAGGCAATCCGAGCTCACCACGATCGCGAATCGTGATCGCACCCGGCGGTCAGGCCGTGCCCTCGCCGTTCCCCGTCTCGCGGCCGGCCGCCCGGCAGGCCTCCAGCAGCGGGCGCAGCCGTTCGGGTGCGGCGGCACCGTGCACCGCCAGCGTGGTGGGGAGCGACAGGTGGCTGCCCGGCGCCTGCGCGCCGTCCGGCGGGCGCACCGGTACGAAGGCCACCCGGCCGCCGCGCAACTGGCAGGCGTGCGCCGCGTAGAGCACGGTCCAGCCGGGCGAGCCCGCGCCCAGCGCCGCCAGGGTGTCCTGGAGGGAGCTGTGCGGAGGGCCGGGCACGGGCTCGAAGCCGGCGTCCCGGCAGGCGCCGACGACGAGATCGACCAGCGGTGGATTGTTCCGGCGGGCGGTCAGGTAGAGCGGCAGGCCGGAGAGCCGGGCGAGATCGACGCTGCTCGCGCCGGCCAGCGGGTGGCGGGCCGACAGCGCCACCAGCAGCTCGTCCTGCCAGACCGGGATCTGCCGCACGCCCTCGGGGGCCTCCACCTCGCCGCGCACGAAGGCCGCGTCCAGCTCCCGGTCGGCGACCTTCCGCAGCCGGTCCGCCCGAGGCGCCGAGAGCAACTCGACCCGGGTGTCGGCTGTTTGACGCTCCAGCTCCTCCAGCACCCGCTCCAGCCGCTCGCCCATCCCCGTGCTCGTTCCTATCCGCAGCACGGGGCCGCGGGCGGCGGTGAACTCGCCGATCGCGGCCAGGGCGCGCTGTTCGGCCGCCAGCACCTCGCGGGCGGCGGGCAGGAACGCGGCGCCGGCGTCGGTCAGCCGTACCCGCCGTGGCGAGCGGTCGAACAGCTCGACCCCCAACTCCCGTTCCAGTCGCCGGATCTGCTGGCTGACGGCGGACTGGACGATCGTCAGTCGCTCGGCGGCTCGGCCGAAGTGCAGCTCCTCCGCCACGGCGGTGAAGTACCTCAGTTGGCGAAGTTCCATGGCCTCGGCGGTGTTCGGAGTCGGGCGGGACGGGCGGGCACCAGGGTACGGCGTGCGGTCGTACGTCCTTGCGGCGGCGGGGCGCGCGGCGGTCGGCGAGGTGCCGCCGGTTGCGGCCACGGCGCGGTGCCGCCGGCTGCGTGGCCGCGTTCGCTCACCGTGCTGTCCGGTGCCGCCACCTCGCGCCGCATCCTCGACGGCCGCGGTGGCGCCGTCGGGCACACCGTTGACGAGCGACAGTCAGCGATATATCGTCGAGGTATCGAGATGCTTCGGAAGAGAAGTGTCGAGTGAGAGTGACGAGGGGTGGTGCGCGTCATGCGTGCAAGGGGATCGTTCAGGGGCGGGCGCCGGCGCGATGAGCGCGGCGATTTCGCCGGTGAGAGCTTCGAGGGGCGGCACGCCTTCGGCGGCTTCGGCGGCCCGGGCCGCCCGGCCGGCCCGTGGGGGCCCGGGTTCGGCGGACCGTTCGGCCCCGGTATGGGTGGCCGAGGGCACGGCGGTCACGGCCGTCGTGGCGGGCGGGCGCGGCGCGGGGATGTCCGCGCCTCGCTGCTGGCGCTGCTCAAGGAGCGGCCGATGCACGGCTACGAGATGATCACCGAGATCGGTGAGCGGACGGGCGGTGCCTGGCGGCCGAGCCCGGGATCGGTGTACCCGACCCTCCAGCTGCTGGAGGAGGAGGGGCTGATCCGGGCCCAGGAGGTCTCCGGCAAGCGGCTGTTCGAGCTCACCGAGGCCGGGCGCACCGAGGCCGAGGGAGGCCAGGAGTCCCCCTGGGCCGAGGCCGGCCGCGGCGTCGACTGGGAGGCGGTGCAGGAGGTGGGCCAGGCGCTCGCCGCCGTGGACCACGCGGTACGGCAGGTGATGACCACCGGCACTGAGAGCCAGCGCGCCAAGGGTCTCGCCGTGCTGACCGAGGCGAAGAAGAAGCTGTACCTCATCCTCGCCGAAGAGGACTGACCGCACGGCCGCGGGCGGACCGGTGGCTGTGCGGGGGACGTCCGGGCGGTTTCCCGGGTGCCCGCACCCGGGAAACCGCCATCTGCCATGGAGAGCCCGCCCGGCCGGGGCTGGTCAGGCCGAGGCGGACTGGTCGTACTCGTACTGCCAGTAGCGGCGGCGCTTGGCGGTGCGCAGCTCGGCCCGTCGGTAGACCAGGGTGGTGGCCGGTACGTCGCCATGGGCGGGGACCGGTACCCGGTAGACCTTGGGCACGCTGCCCAGCAGGGTGAGGGCGATCGGCAGCACCTTGCCGTCCAGTGGCCCGCCCACGAATTCGGTGTCGGCGCTTCTCATCACCCCAGCCTATGTGAGCCGGAGAGCGTCCGGCCCGGCCCGCCGGCCCCGCCCGAGGGCCGGGAACGCGTGGCACCGGTGGAGAAGCGGTGACGCTGGAGAAACGGAGCGGCGGAGCCCTGGTGACGGTCTCCGCGGCGGACGCAGCACCGCCCCCGGTCATCGGGACCCGTCCGGCACCCTTATCCTGCTCTGTACGCCCCCGGGATCCACCCGGGTCTGCGGGCCCCGTACGGACCGGGTCGGGCGCGCGTCGCTGTGCCTTCCCGCCGAGCCCAACTCTCGTACCCCGTACCGTGACCCAGGCGTTCGGCCGTCCGGCAACCCCGGCTCCGGCTCAAGGCGGACGTGCCTGATCGAGCACCGTCCGGGAAGCAACAGGCGAGCCCGGACGTTGCGTCGGATGTTGCGTCGGTCGCCGCGCCTCACCAGGCGCGGCAGGTCACGGCAGGGTGCGGAAGGGGTCCTATGGAAGCCAGCGGCAGGTGGACGACCTGGTGGCGCAAGCGCGAGCGACAGGCGGGGGCCGGCGACACCGACCCGGTGGCGAGACTCGATCAACTGCTCCAGGCCGTCGCGGCGGGCTTCCCGGTGGCCCCGGCCGCGCACCCGGCCGGCTATCGCTGTTCCTGTGACCGGATCGGCTGTCCGGCCCCCGCCCAGCACCCCGTCTCCTTCGCCTGGCAGTCCCAGGCGACCACCGACACCGAGCAGCTGACCCGCTGGCTCTCCCGCGACCCGCAGGCGAACTTCATCACCGCCACCGGCCGCGCGCACGACGTCCTGGACGTCCCGGCCGAGGCCGGCCGGCTCGCCGTGGAGCGGCTCGACGCCCTGGGCGTCGTCGGCCCGGTCGCGGTCGTCGGCGAGGACCGCCATCTGTTCTTCACGGCCACCCGCGGCACCCCGCAGGACGAGGACGAGTGGTGGCCGAGCGTCCTGGACAGCACGCCGGACACCATGTCCGAGCATCCCGGCCTGCGGTGGCACTGCCGCGGCTCGTACACCCTGCTGCCGCCCGCCGCGCTCCCGGACGGCTCCGAGGTCCGCTGGCTGGAAGGCCGTGGCCCGGAGCGGCGGCTGCCGGACGCGCTGCGGGTCCTGGACGTGCTCACCGACGCCTGCACCGAGGTGGGTGCGGTCGCCGAGGAGCAGTGGCTGATCGGCTGAGGGCCCGCGCCCCGGCCCGCCCGGGCCGGGGCCGCCCCGCTCGCCCGGTCGGGGAGCGGACGGCGGACCGGGGGACCGCCGTCCGGCCGCGCGCTCACGGCAGGTCCGGCCGCGCACTCACGGCAGGGTGAGGATCTCCGCGCCGTCGGCCGTGACCACCAGGGTGTGCTCGAACTGGGCGGTGCGCTTGCGGTCCTTGGTGACGACCGTCCAGCCGTCCTCCCAGATCTCGTAGTCGTAGGTGCCCAGGGTGAGCATCGGCTCGATGGTGAAGGTCATCCCGGGCTTGATCACCTCGGTGGCCCGCTCGCTGTCGTAGTGCGGGATGATCAGGCCGGAGTGGAACGACGTGTTGATGCCGTGTCCGGTGAAGTCCCGCACCACGCCGTAGCCGAAGCGCTTGGCGTACGACTCGATGACCCGCCCGATCACGTTGATCTGCCGTCCGGGCTTGACCGCCTTGATCGCCCGGTTGAGTGACTCCCGGGTGCGCTCGACCAGCAGCCTGGACTCCTCGTCCACGTCTCCGCACAGGTAGGTGGCGTTCAGGTCGCCGTGCACCCCGTGGATGTAGGCGGTCGCGTCGATGTTGACGATGTCGCCGTCCTGAAGGACCGTCGAGTCGGGGATGCCGTGGCAGATCACCTCGTTGACCGAGGTGCAGATCGACTTGGGGAAGCCCCGGTAGCCCAGGTCCGACGGGTACGCGCCGTGGTCGCACATGTACTCGTGGGCGACGGCGTCGAGCGCGTCGGTGGTGACACCCGGTGTGATCAGCTTGGCCGCCTCCGCCATCGCCTGGGCGGCGATCCGGCTCGCGATCCGCATCTTCTCGACCGTCTCGGCGGTCTGCACCTCGGGCCCGGTGTACGGCGTCGGCGCCGGCTTGCCGACGTACTCGGGGCGCGCGATGTGCGCCGGAACCTTGCGGGTGGGGGACTGGATGCCGGGTACGAGAACCATGGCCGCGAGTCTATCCGCCGGGCCCCGAACAGCCCCGGCTGTGTGTCCGAGCCGGGCAACGGGAATGATCCATACCGAAGCGAACGAGCGACGGGAGACCGATCATGGCGCTGGGATTCGGCCGGAAGCCCACCGGAAAGCCGGGGGAGTGGTTCTACTGCATCAAGCACGCCAAGGTCGAGGAGGGCCCCGAATGCCCCGCCAAGGACCGCCTCGG
This sequence comes from Kitasatospora sp. HPM-01-4, assembly GCF_051374625.1. Classification (NCBI taxonomy): domain Bacteria; kingdom Bacillati; phylum Actinomycetota; class Actinomycetes; order Kitasatosporales; family Streptomycetaceae; genus Kitasatospora; species Kitasatospora sp. HPM-01-4. The sequence continues at coordinate 6,210,083 of NZ_JBPQGP010000005.1, forward strand.
GCCGTACGCCAGCCGCGAGGAGGCCGCTCACGCCCTGGAGATCGCGGACGAGCGCAACCGCGAATGGCGGACCGATCCCCGCTGGAGCGACGAAGCGCCCTCGGGTGAGCGGGAGGAACCCTCCGACGAACGGTAGTGAGCGCCGGGGAGCGCGCGGAGGGGCGCGCTCAACGGGCCCGCACCCCTCAGCTGCTGTAGAGCCCTCCCGCCATCCTTGAGGCGCTCACCCGGGTGCCTCAGGCCGGGGTCGGTTCGGCTTCCCGCCGGGCCCGGACCGCCGCCGCGTGCGGGTCGGTCCTGGAGTCGTACGCCAGCAGCTTGGGCAGCGCGGCGGCCAGTGCGAGGACACCGGCCACGCAGGCCAGCCCGCCCGCCCAGACCGAGCCGCGTACGCCGATCAGCGCGGCCGTGCCACCCGCCCGGACCTGGCCCAGTTGCGGACCGACCGAGTAGCTCAGCAGCTCCACCCCGGCCAGCCGTCCGCGCAGCTCGTCCGGGATGGACTGGCTCCAGACCACCGAGCGGGCGATGCCGCTGATCTCGTCGGCGCCACCGGCCAGCGCGAGCGCCACCAGCACCAGCCGGATGTCACCCGCCAGCCCCGCCAGCACCATCGCCGCACCCCAGCCGAGCGCGGCGAGCACCAGCATCCGCCCCTGCCGGTGGATGCGCGAGGTCCAGCCGCTGGTGGCACCGACGACCAGCGCCCCCGCCGCCGAGGCCGCGTACATCAGGCCGAGCGCCCACTTCGCGTGCAACTCGCCGGCCAGGAACGGGAAGATCGTCACGGGGTAGGCGAAGAGCATCGCGCAGAGGTCCACCGCGTAGGTGCCCAGCAGATCGGGCCGGCTCCAGGCGTACCTCACACCGGCCGCGATCGCCCGCAGCGAGGGCTGCTCGGCACCGGCCTGCGGCGGGACCGCCCGCATCCGGGCGAGCAGGAGCACCGAGGCGGTGAAGGTGGCGACATCCAGCGCGTACGCCGTCTGCACGCCCCCAACTGCCACCACGACCCCGGCCAGGGCCGGGCCGGCCACCGAAGCGGCGTTGTGGAAAAGGGAGTTGAGTGCGAAAGCGGCGGGGAGCTGGTCGTGCGCGACGATCCTCGGGGTGAGCGAGTCCAGCGCCGGACGCTGCAGACCGCCGAGCGCCGCGACCAGCGCGGCCACCAGGTAGACCGGCCACAGCAGCGGCCGAGGCAGCAGCGCGTTGAGCAGCAGCAGCCCCGAGAGCAGGCCGAGACCGGCTTCGGAGAGCAGTACCAGCCTCCGCCGGTCCAGCGCGTCCGCGAGCGCACCGCCCCACAGCCCGAAGACCACCAGCGGCACCAGCTCCACCGCGCCCACCAGGCCCACCGCAAAGGAGGAGTCGGTCAGTTCCTTGATCTGCAGCGGTACGGCGACATACGTCAGGAAGCTGCCGAAGGCGGTGACGGAGCCCGAGGCCCACAGCAGCCGGAAGTCCCGGGAGGAGCGCCAGGGGGACAGATCGGGCCGCAGTCCGCGCAGCGCGGACCGTAACCGGCCGGGGCGATGGGGCGGTTCGTCGGAGGTCATGGTCCCGCCATCCTGGGTTCCGCCCCGAATCGGAAGCAACCGGATTAGCGCGGAAGCGGACGCCCCCGCTCCTGAGGTAGCCGACGTGATCACCGCACCGGTTGAGGTCCGCGTCGCATGAGCCCCGCCGTCCCCATCGGCCTGTCCGGCACCGAGATCGCCAAGGCGCTGGAGCGTGCGGGCTTTGGTCACGTCGCCACCCGTGGCAGCCATGCCGAGTACCGCAGGGACGACCGTGCCGTCATCGTGCCTCTGCGCTGCTCGCTCGCGCCCGGCACCCTGCGTTCCGTCCTCCGGCAGGCCGACTGGACCGTGGACGACCTCACGGAGTACCTGAAGTAGTTCAACAGAGCTGGACCGCTGACGGCAGCGACCGCGGCAGGCCGCTCACCAGTGGGAGATCGGGGAGGCGGCCAGCCGGGCGAGGAGGGGGAGGCGGTGGCGGGTGCCGGCGGCGGCGCTGACGAGGTGTTGGACGAGGTCGAACGGCTCCTCGGCGGCTTCGGGGACGGCGAGGCGTTCGTGGGCGAGGGAGGCGAGGTCCCGGTCGCCGGCGTCGAGGGCGAGCACGGTGGCGCCGCCGCGGCGGGCGTCGTCGACGCGTTCCAGCAGTGGTGTCCCGGCGGCGGCCGGGGCGACCACCAGGACCGTGACGCCGCGCCGGACCTGCGTCAACAGGTCGACGCCGTGGGCGAGATGGGCCGGCGAGCCGTCCGGGACGCGGTGCCGCAGCAGGGTGGGGGCCAGGCCGGTGACGCCGGACCGGTCGGCCTCGCCGTCCAGGTGGGCGGCCAGATGCCAGGGCTCGTACCGTTCGGTGCCGACCAGCAGCAGCCCGGTCGCACTGCGCCGGCTGACGGACCGTCGCAGCGCTCCGCCGAAGGCCCGGGTGGTCTCCGGCCAGCCGCTGCCGGCCAGTGATCGGGACAGTGCTGAAACTCTCACCGCGTCCATGGAGGGAGAGGATGGAGCACCGGGCCGGGCTTTGGCAGGATCTTCCGCATGAGTACCCACGATTCAGTGACGGCGCCGACCCGGGGCCTTCCGGACGTCTCGCAGCTGGTGGTCAGTGTCCTGGGCGGCACCGGTGACCAGGGCCGGGGCCTGGCCTACCGGTTGGCCAAGGCCGGACAGCAGGTGGTGATCGGCTCCCGCACGGTGGAGCGCGCCGAGGCGGCGGCGGCCGAGCTCGGCCTCGGCATCCGCGGCGCGGAGAACGCGGTCGCGGCCCGGGAGAGCGACCTCGTGATCGTCGCCGTGCCGTGGGACGGCCACGCGGCCACCCTCTCGGCGCTGCGCGAGGAGCTCGCGGGCAAGCTGGTGGTGGACTGCGTCAACCCGCTGGGCTTCGACAAGCAGGGCGCGTACGCGATCCGGCCGGAGGAGGGCAGTGCCGCCCAGCAGGCCGCCGCCCTGCTGCCCGACTCCCGGGTGACGGCGGCCTTCCACCACCTCTCGGCGGTGCTGCTGCAGGACCCCGCGATCGAGCGGATCGACACCGATGTGATGGTGCTCGGCGACGACCGCGAGGCGACCGACACCGTCCAGGCGCTGGCGGAGCGGATCCCCGGTATGCGCGGTATCTTCGCGGGCCGGCTGCGCAACGCCCACCAGGTGGAGTCGCTGGTGGCCAACCTGATCTCGGTCAACCGCCGCTACAAGGCCCACGCGGGTCTGCGCATCACCGACGTGTGACCGCGCCCGAAGGGCCCCCTGCGACGGCGCCGGGGGCCCTTCGGAGAGAATGGAACGGTCGTACCGATCCGTTAGGAGCTCAGAGCCATGCCCCGAAACGCCCTCTATGCCTTGATCGTCTTCGTGCTGGCGGTCGCCGCGGCCGTGGTCTCGTTCGTACAGGGCAACTGGCTGGGCGTGGTCTGGGTGCTGATGGCGGGCGTCTCCAGCAACATCGCCTGGTTCTACCTGCGCCGTGACCGCCAGGGGAAGGCCAAGGCGGCGACCGGGGTCTGAACCCCGCGGCGGGCGGGGCCGGTCAGTGCTGCCAGAAGCTGAACAGGTACCGGCCCAGCGCGGCGTAGGCGCCGTCCACGCCGAACAGCTCCATGATCCGGTAGACCAGGTCGAAGAACCACCGGTTGACCTCGGACTGCCAGAGCACCACGAACACCGCCATCAGCCCGTACGGGGCGAAGGGCTCGACCGCCCGGCGGGTCTTCAGCGAGAGCCACGGCTCGACGATCCCGTAGCCGTCCAGGCCCGGGACCGGCAGCAGGTTCAGCAGGGCGGCGCTGAGCTGGAGGAGGGCGAGGAAGCCGAGTGCCGCGGCGAGCGGGGAGACGTTCAGCTCGTGGCCCTCGTAGCTGGCGTGCACCGCGGGGTCGTCCAGCCAGCCCGCACCGATCGGGATCAGCAGGACCACCGCGCAGAGGAGGTTCACCAGCGGGCCGGCGGCCGAGATCAGGCTGTGCTTGAGCCTGCCCTGGATGCGGTGCCGCTCGATGTAGACCGCGCCGCCGGGCAGGCCGATGCCGCCCAGCACGACGAAGATCATCGGCAGCACGAAGCTGAAGATCGCGTTGGTGTACTTGAACGGGTTGAGCGTGAGGTAGCCCTTCGCCCCGATCGTGATGTCGCCGCTGACCATCGCGGTCCGCGCGTGGGCGTACTCGTGCAGGCAGAGCGAGACCATCCAGCCCGCCACCACGAAGAGGAAGACCCCCACGCCCGCGTTGCCGTAGCCCGACCAGACGGCCCAGCCCGAGGTGGCGAGGGTCGCGAGCAGGGCCCAGAAGACCGGGCTGATCCTGCGGTCCTCGCTGCGCGAGCGCTGGGTTTCGGCGAAGGTCATGGCGGTGGAGCTCCGAGGGGTATCCGAGGGGTGGGGATGGCAGGCATCGATCATGCCGGGGCGGACACGGCGGGTACAAGCCGTCCCGGGTGAACGCGTGGGGCGGCCGCAGGGTTCCTCGTGTCCTCGGGGAGCACGGCACCGTCCGGCCCTGCTCTCCACCGGGCCGCAAATCAGGGGTGCGGTGCCGAGGGTGTCCACCAGAATGGTCCCCGTGCACTACGGCATTCTCGGAACGACCACCGCTCATCAGGACGACGGCACCCCCATTCCGCTGGGCGGTGCCCGGCTGCGTGCGCTGCTCACCGCGCTGGTGCTGCGGCAGGGGCGGCCCGTCGCCACGGAACTGCTGGTGGACGAGGTCTGGGGCGCCGATCCTCCGCAGGACTCCGCCGCCGCGCTGCAGACACTGGTCGGACGGCTGCGCCGCACCATCGGCCGGGACGAAGTCGGGTTCGGCCCGGCCGGGTACCGGCTGACCGGCGGGGGCACCGACCTCGGCGAGTTCCAGCAGCTGGTCGCCGAGGGCCGGGAGGCCGCGGCCGCCGCCGACCACGCCCGCGCCGCCGAGCGGCTGAGCACCGCCCTCGGCCTCTGGCGCGGCCCGGCGCTGGCCGACCTGCCGGACCGCGGCGGACCGGCGGCCCGCCTGGAGGCCCAGCGCGAGGAGGCCCGCAGAGGCCGGATCGGCGCGGAACTGGAACTCGGCCGGGCCGCCGAGCTGACCGCCGAGCTGGCCGAACTCTGCGCGGACCGCCCGCTGGACGAGCAGCTGCAGCTCCTGCTGATCCGCGCCCTGCGCGACAGCGGACGCACCGCGGAGGCGCTCCAGCAGTACGAGCGGGCCCGGCGCGGGCTGGCCGAGCGGCTGGGAGCCGACCCGGGCCCGGAGCTCCAGGCCGTCCACCGCGAACTGCTCCGCTCCACCGCCCCCGCACCGGCCGCACCCCCGGCCCGGCCCGCGGCGTACGGCTCCTCGGCGCACCCGCCCATACCCGGCCGGGCCGAGGTGCCGACCGTGGACCGGAGTACGCCGGCAACCCCGCGTCCGGTCGGCAACCTGCGGCCGAGGCTGACCAGCTTCGTCGGGCGCGAGGCCGAACTGGCCCTGCTGAAGTCCGCATTGACGACGAGTCGGCTGATCACGCTCGCCGGCCCCGGCGGCTCCGGCAAGACCCGGCTGGCCGTCGAGGCCGGCCGGGCCGCCGCGACCGAAGCCGCCGCCGCGAGCGCGGCCGTCGGCCCGACCGCCACCGCCGACGGCTGGCCGGACGGGGTCTGGCTGGCCGAGCTGGCCCCGCTGGAGGACCCGGGCGACGTACCGGCCGCCGTACTCTCCGCGCTCGGCCTGCGCGAGACCGTGCTGCACACCGGCGGTACGGTCGCCGAGGTGACCCGTATGGACGACCCGGTACGGCGGATCGTCGAGCACTGCGCCCACCGGCGGATGCTGCTGGTGCTGGACAACTGCGAGCACCTGGTCCAGGCCGCCGCCGAACTGGTCGACCGGCTCCTCGCCGAGTGCCCGGGGCTGACCGTCCTGGCGACCAGCAGGGAGCCTCTCGGTGTGCCCGGCGAGAGCGTCCGGCCGGTGGAGCCGCTGCCCGACCCGGTCGCGCTCAGGCTGCTGGCCGAGCGCGGTGCCGCCGCCCGCCCCGGCTTCGACCCCGCCGAGGACCCCGACGCCTGCGCCGAGATCTGCCGTCGCCTGGACGGTCTGCCACTGGCCATCGAACTCGCCGCCGCCCGCCTGCGGGGACTCGCGCCGCGCCAGCTCGCCGACCGGCTGGACGGCCGGTTCGCGCTGCTCACCGCCGGCGCCCGAACCCTGCTGCCGCGCCAGCAGACCCTGCGCGCGGTGGTCGACTGGAGCTGGGACCTGCTGGGCGGGCGCGAGCGTGCGGTGCTGCGCCGGCTCTCCGTCTTCGCCGGCGGCTGGACCCTGGAGGAGGCCGAACAGGTCTGCGCCGACGACACCTCGGGGGGCGACACCCGTTCGCGGGTCGAGCGAGGAGTAACAGTACGCCGGGAGGAGGTCGCCGACCTGCTGCTCTCGCTGGTGGACAAGTCCCTGCTGGTCGCCGACCTCGGCAGCGGTACCAGGTACTGGATGCTGGAGACGATCCACGAGTACGCCACCGAACGGCTCGCCGAGGCGATCGCGGAGGGCGGGGACGACGGCGGGGCCGACGGCGGGGCGGTGCTCCGGCACATCCGCTGCTTCCGCGAACTGGTCCGCACCGCGGCGCGGCACCTGCACGGCCCCGACCAGCTGCACTGGCTGGCCGTGCTGGAACGCGAGCAGGACAACATCCGCGCCGCGCTGCGCCGCGCGGTGGACGGCGCCGAGGAGCAGGAGGCGCTGGTCCTGGCGCTCGGTATGAGCTGGTTCTGGGCCTTGCGGGACTACCGCGCCGAGGCACACGGCTGGTACGAGGCGGTCGGCGCGCTCGCCCCGGACCCGTACGCCGACGACGCGCCCAGGCCGGTCCCGTTGTCGGCCGATCCGCTGCAGTCGCCGCTGCCGATGCCGCCCGACCTGCTCCAGGAGGCCCGGCGGCAGCTCCATCTGCAGCGTCTGGTCACCATGTTCATCGGGAACACGCAGATGCTCGGCGACCCGGAGGCCATCGATCTCGCCCGGCGGGTGCTCGCGGCCTACACTCCTGATCTTCCGCAGTCCTTCCGCTTCCCGGCTCTGCAACGGGTCTTCGCGGCCTTCCTGGCCGGTGAGTTCAGCCGGCTGCGGCCGATGCTGGACGAGGCCGTCGAGGGCTGTCGCCGCCACGGCGCGGACGGCGACCTCGCCTTCATCCTGCAGATCCGCGCCCGGATGCTGAACGACTGGTCGGGCGGCCTCGACGAGGCGACCCGCGACAGCGACGAGGCGCTGGAGCTGTTCACCCGGCTCGGTGACCGGTGGGGTATGTCCGAGGCGCTGTCCTCGCAGGGTGAGACGGCGGCGAAGCGGGGTGACAGCGTGCGTGCCGCCGAGGCGTACCGGAAGGCCATCGAACTGGCCAGCGAACTCCAGGCGCCGCACGAGGTCCCGCTGCTCCAGGTGCGCCTCGGCGAGGCGCTGTTCGAGACCGATGCGGCGGAGGGCGAGCGGCAGATCCGGGAGGTGCTGGAGGGTCCCGTCACCGGGCACCAGGTCGACGACGGGGCGGAGTTGTACGGGCGGTTGGTGCTGTGCAGTCTGAGTGCCGCACGTGGGGAGTACGCCGAGGCGCTCGGCCAGCTGGACCGGCTGGAGGAGGGCGGGCGGCAGTTCGGCCCGTTGGTGCCGAGCGTGTTCCTGGGCATCGTGACCTCGGTCCGGGCCTGGGTGGTCGCGTTGAGCGGCGATCCCGAGACCGGTCTCGAAATGCTCAGGGAAGCAAGGGGGTTGGTGAACTCGGCGGAGAACGCCGCCAAGGTCTTCGCCGAGCACATGTCCGTGATGCTGATCCTGCCGGCCATCGGGGTGCTGGTCCGGATCGCCGGACTGCGGGGGGACGTGGGCGTGGCCAGGCGGGCGGCCGTGCTGATGGGCGCCCACTACGCCCTGCACGGGGTGCTCGGCTCGTACCTGGAGCGGCGGCACCGGGACCGCAACGAGTGCGAGCTGATCGGGCTGATCGGCGAGGAGGCCTACCGGGAGGCGCTGGCCGAGGGGAACGGTCTCACCCTCGCCGAGGCGGCCGCCATGATGGACGACCCGGACGGGTCCCGGCCTTGAGGAACCAGGCTGCGGGCACCGATCTCTGACGCCTCATCAGGGATCGGTGCCCGCGTCCGGTCAGGTCCGCTTGCGGAACCTGGCCACCGCCAGTGGAGCGGTGACGGCGGTGATCGCCACCGCCCAGACCAGCACGATGGTCACCGGATGGGCCACCGCGCCCTGACCGTTGATCAGTGCCCGGCAGGCGTCGGCCAGCGCGGACAGCGGGTTGACGTGGGTGAAGGCCTGCAGCCAGCCGGGCATGCTGGTGGTCGGCGCGAAGATCGAACTGCCGAACTGCAGTGGCGCGATGACCAGCATCGACACTCCTTGGACGGCCTGGGCGCTGCGCAGCGACATACCGAGCAGCATGGAGATCCAGACGATCGACATCCCGAAGAGCAGGGAGAGGCCGACCGCCGCCAGCAGGTTCAGGAAGCCGCCCTTGACGTCGAGGCCGAGGACCATCGAGAACCCGATCAGGATGGTGAAGGAGAGCAGCGCCCGGCAGGTCTCCGCCGCGATCTTGGACAGCAGTACCGAGGCCCGGCCGATCGGCAGGGTGCGGAAGCGGTCCATCACACCGGTCTGGAAGTCGCTGTTCAGCCCGGTGCCGACCGCCATCGCCAGGTTGAGGCCGGTGGTGCCGAGCAGGCCCGGCGTCATGTACTGGACGTAGCTGTGCTGGTTGCCGGAGACCGCGCCGCCGAAGACGTAGACGAACAGCAGCGTGAAGATGATCGGGACCAGCACGGCGTCCAGGATCGACTCCGGGTCGGCCTTGATCCGCATCAGGTTGCGGCGGGTGAGGGCGCCGACGTGCCGCAGGTGGGCGCCGAGACCGATCCGGGGGTCGGCACTTTCGTAGGCGATCGCGGTCGTCATGCCACGGGCTCCTTCTCGGGGGCGGAGGCGGTGGCGGCGGGCCTGGCGGTGATGGCGAGGAACACCTCGTCCAGGCTCGGCAGTTCGGTGTCGATGGCACAGATGCCGAAGCCCCGGGTGCCCAGTACGCCCACCACGCTGGTGAGCTGGTCGTCGTCGGTGATCTGAACGGTGAGCACACCGGCGTCGTCGGAGACGGTGGCGGCGGTGATGCCGGCCTCGTGCAGGCAGCGGGCCATCTCGGGCAGTTCGGCGACGCGGACCGGTGTCACCCGCAGGGTCCGGCCGCCGACCTGGGCCTTGAGCTCGCCGATCCCGCCGTTGGCGATCACCCGCCCCTTGTCGATCACGGTCAGCTCGTGCGCGAGCTGCTCCGCCTCCTCCATGTACTGGGTGGTGAGCAGCACGGTGGAGCCGTCGGCGACCATCCGCTGCACCTCGTCCCAGACCTCGTTGCGGGTACGCGGGTCGAGTCCGGTGGTCGGCTCGTCGAGGTAGAGCACCCTGGGCCGGCCGATCATGCTGGCGGCCAGGTCGAGCCGGCGCCGCATACCGCCGGAGTACGTCTTGGCGGGGCGCTTGGCGGCCTCGGTGAGCGAGAAGCGTTCCAGCAGCTCGGTGGCGCGGGCCTTGGCCTCCCGCCGGGGGAGGTCGAGCAGCCGCCCGATCAGGTAGAGGTTCTCGTAGCCGGAGAGCAGTTCGTCCACCGAGGCGTACTGGCCGGTGAGGCCGATGGTGCGGCGCAGCTGCTTGGGCTGGCGCAGCACGTCGTAGCCGCCGACGAAGGCGGTGCCGGCGTCCGGCTTGATCAGGGTGGAGAGGATGCGGACCAGGGTGGTCTTGCCGGCGCCGTTCGGGCCGAGCACGCCGAGGACGGTGCCCTGCCTGACGGTCAGGTCGACGCCGTCGAGGGCCTTGGTCCCGCCGTAGTGCTTGACGATCCCGCGCACCTCGACGGCGTTGCCGCTGCGGGGCCCCCGCTCGTTCGGGGCGGTGTCGATTCGTGTCATGCCCTCAGGCTGCCGGGGCCGGCTGTCAGCCCGCTGTCACCCGGCTGCCATCACCGTCATCGCACTGTCGGGGGTGACGGCAGGGGCGCGGCGGGGAGCCGTGCGAGAGACCCGCGACTCGGTGGCGGGCTCCCGCGCGGCTCCCCGCGCCTGAGGTCCTACTTGAAGGTGTGCTCGGGAGCCGGGAAGGTCCCCGCGCCGACCTCGGCGGCGAACTCGCGGGCGGCGTCCCCGAGTACGGCCCGCAGGTTGGCGTACTGCTTGACGAACTTCGGTACCCGCCCCGCCGTCATCCCGGCGAAGTCGGTCCAGACCAGCACCTGGGCGTCGCACCCGGCGCCCGCTCCGATGCCGACGGTCGGGACCGCCAGCTCCTCGGTGACCTGCGCGGCCAGCTCGGCCGGCACGGCCTCCAGCACCACCGAGAACGCCCCGGCCTGCTGAACGGCCTTGGCGTCCCGAAGCAGCTGGTGCGCGGCCTCGTCGCCGCGCCCCTGTACCGGGTACCCGCCGAAGGCGTGCACCGACTGCGGGGTCAGGCCGACGTGGGCCATCACCGGGATGCCCGCCTCGACCAGCAGCTCGATGGCGCGGGCGCTGCGCTCGCCGCCCTCCAGCTTGACCGCGCTGACCCCGGCCTCCTTCAGCAGCCGGGCGGCGTTGTGCAGGGCCTGCGCGGGCGACTCCTGGTAGGAGCCGAACGGCAGGTCGGCGACGATCAGGGCGCGCTTGGTGCCGCGGACCACGGCCGCGGAGAGCATGACCATCTGGTCCATGGTCACCGGCACGGTGGTCTCGTAGCCGAGGTGGCAGTTGCCCGCCGAGTCACCGACCAGCAGGACCGGGATACCGGCCTCGTCGAAGACCCCGGCGGTGAGGGCGTCGTACGCGGTGAGCATCGCCCAGCGCTCACCGTGCTGCTTGGCCTTGGCCAGGTCGCGGACGGTCACCCGGCGGTTGGTGACCCCTCCGTAGAGGACGGTCGGCGTCCCGTCCTGCGTCTGGGCAGGCGAAAGCGGAGAAGCGTTCATCGAACAGGCTCCTGAAAGGTTGTCGTCTCGTGGCGCCGTGCGGCGTCCCCGGATCTGCCCCCATGCTTGCATGCCGCGCGCCCGGCGCAAAAGGGCGAGGACCGGCCGACCTGTGCGCCTCCAGGGCGCCTCTCTTTTGCGGGTTATTTACGATACGGATCGGTTTCGTATCGAAAAGCGGGCTATCCTGGGGGCGAATGGGGTTACGAGACGCAACCGGCTCGTAAGTCCGCACTTGCTCGTACGGACGGGAAAGACTCTCCGATGACCGCAGCCGCTTCTCAGCGGATACCCGAGGCGATACACCGTCGCCGCTGGGCGATCCTGGGCACCCTGGTGCTCTCCCTCCTCGTCGTCGTCCTCGACAACTCGATCCTCAACGTGGCGATGAAGACCATCGCCTCGCCCAAGCCCACCGGTCTCGGCGCCAGCCAGAGCGACCTGGAGTGGGCGATCAACTCGTACACCCTGGTCTTCGCCGGGCTGCTGTTCACCGCGGGTCTGCTCGGTGACCGGATCGGCCGGAAGAAGACCCTGCTCGGCGGCATGCTGGTGTTCGGCATCGGCTCGCTGCTGTCCGCGCTGGCCTCCTCGCCCGGCGAGCTGATCACCTTCCGTGCGGTGATGGGCCTCGGCGGCGCCTTCGTGATGCCCGCGACGCTGGCCATCATCATGAACGTCTTCGAGCGGCACGAGCAGCCCAAGGCGATCGGCATCTGGGCCGGTGCCGTGGGTCTGGCGATCGCGATCGGCCCGATCACCGGCGGTGTGCTGATCGAGCACTTCTGGTGGGGCTCGGTCTTCCTGGTCAACGTCCCGATCGTGGCCGTCGCGCTGGTCGCGATGTCGCTGCTGGTCCCGGACTCCCGCGACCCCAGCCCCGGCAAGCTGGACCCGATCGGTGTGGTGCTCTCCGTCATCGGCCTGGTCGCGCTGATCTACGGCATCATCAAGGGCGGAGAGCTGGCCGACCTCACCAGGTTCGAGGCCTGGGGCCCGCTGCTCGGCGGTCTGGTGGCGCTGATCCTGTTCGTCCTGCACGAGAAGCGCACCACCCACCCGGCGCTGGACGTCAGCTGGTTCCGCCGCAAGCAGTTCACCGGCTCGGTCGTGGTGATCGGCATGGTCTTCTTCGCGCTGATGGGCGTCTCCTTCTTCGGTGTCTTCTACACCCAGAGCGTGCGCGGCTACAGCGCCCTGCAGGCCGGTGTGCTGATGCTGCCGATGGCCGGCGCCCAGATGCTCTTCGCGCCCCGGGCGCGCCTGGTGGTCGACCGCTTCGGTGTCCGCGCCACCTGCGCCGGCGGCATGGTGCTGATCGCGGTCGGCTTCCTCGGCTACCTGCTGCTCGGCCTGACCACCTCGATCTGGGTGCTGGTCGTGCTCGGCTTCGTGATGGGCGCCGGCATGGCGCATGTGATGCCGCCGGTCACCACGGCCATCATGGGCTCGCTGCCGCGGGAGAAGGCCGGTGCCGGCTCGGCGGTCAACAACACCTTCCGCCAGGTCGGCGGTTCGCTCGGCGTCGCGGTGCTGGGCGCGGTGCTCTCCACCTCCTACCGGGACGGCGTGGCCGCCCAGCTCGCCCATCTCCCCGCCCCGCTGCGGGACAAGGCGGGGGAGTCCCTGGAAGCGACCCTGGCCATCGCCGGCGCCACCCACCACACCGAGCTGATCGGCCCGGCCAAGGAGGCCTTCGTCCATGCGATGCACATCGTCTCCGGGCTCTCCGCCGGGATCACGGTGATCGGCGTCCTGCTCGCCTGGTTCATGCTCCCCGGCAAGGCCCAGACCGGCCCCGGCGGTGCGCCGCAGTCCCAGAGCGAGCCGCAGCGGACCGCCAAGGTCTGACCGGCCACCGAGGAGACCGGCGGTCGACCGCGACGGGGGGTCACGGCCGTCGGCCGTGGCAGGAGAACGGGGCCTGCGGCCCGGGGCCGCAGTGGTGAGAAGGAAGGCTTCGAGCGGCTGTGGAGAATAAGGCCATGCAGATCGACATCGCGGCCCCGGTGCCCGAGCCCAGCTGCCCCACCGCCGAGCCGTGTGCCCGGCGGCGGGGCCGGCCGCGCAGTGAGGCGGCGGAGCAGGCGATCGTCGCCGCGGTCGAGCGGCTGATGGAGGAGGGGGTGGGCCTGGCCGACCTCTCGATCGAGGGCGTCGCCGCGGCCGCGGGTGTCGGCAAGGCCACCATCTACCGGCGCTGGCCCAACAAGGAGGCCCTGCTGGTCGACGTGGTCGCCCGGCTGGAGGCCCCCGAACCGGAGCTCACCGGCGGCACGGTGCGCGAGGAACTCCTGGCGATGATGGAGTTCATGCGCCGCCGGGGCCTGGCCAAACGCTCGCGCTGGGTGCTCAAGGCCGCCCTCGGCCAGCTGAACAGCTGGCCCGAGCTGCGCGCCATGTACCGGGAGCGGGTGATCGAACCCCGCTGTGAGCTGGTCCGGCAGGTGATCCGGCGCGGGGTCGCCGAGGGGGTGATCCGCTCGGACCTGGACACCGACCTGCTCCTGGAGGTGGTGATGGGGCCGATCCTGCTGCGCACCGTCTTCTGGGAGGAGGCGCCGCTGGACGATCCGGCGCTGGCCGAGCAGCTGGTCGACACCCTCCTGAACGGCATCGGCGCCCCCGCCCGGGCCATGGCGTCCGCACCGGCGGCGGGCCCCTCTGGTGGCGAATCTCACTGACGGCCGTGCGCCGCAACCCCGCGCGACGGTGAGCGCGTCTGTCCCTGCATAGGCTGATCCGAGAATCCCACCAAAGCGGCATCGGCTCGGTCGAACGGGACAGTACGGAGGATCAGGGCATGGCGCAGCTGGACGGGGCGGCCTTCCGCGCCTGGTGCCGAGGCTGGCGTCCGCTCGGACGGCGCGGCTGGATCACCGCCGTGCTCGCCGTGCTCGTCGCGGGGCTGCTCGCCCTGCACTCCTCGGTGCCCAACTCCCTGGGCAACTTCGGCAGCCTGCTGGAGACCTTCCTGCCCTGGGTGGGGCTGGCCGTGCCGCTGCTGCTGGTGGCGGCCGTGCTGCGGCGTTCGGCCACCGCGCTGGCGGCGGTGCTGCTGCCCGCGATCGTCTGGCTCAACCTGTTCGGCGGGCTGCTCTTCGACAAGAACAGCGGCAAGGGCGACTTCACCGTCCTCACCCACAACGTGGCCGCGGGCAACAGCGACCCGGCCGGCACCGCGCGGCTGCTGAACGGCTCCGGCGCGGAGATCGTCGCCCTGGAGGAGCTGACCGGGAAGGCGGTGCCGACCTACGAGGCGGGGCTGGCGGCCGCCTATCCGTACCACGCGGTGGAGGGCACCGTCGGGCTCTGGTCGAAGTACCCGCTGAGCGACGTCTCCCAGGTGGACATCAGGATCGGCTGGACCAGGGCCTTCCGCGCCACCGTGACCACCCCGCAGGGGCCGCTCGCGGTGTACGTCGCGCACCTGCCCTCGGTACGGGTGAAGTTCGACCGGGGCTTCACCGCGGGTCAGCGGGATGTCAGCGCGCAGGCGCTGGGCGACGCCATCGAGCGGGAGAGCCTGAAGAAGGTGCTGCTGCTCGGCGACCTCAACGGCACCATGAACGACCGCAGCCTGGCCCCGATCACCTCGCAGATGCGCTCCGCCCAGGGAGCCGCCGGGGACGGCTTCGGCTTCAGCTGGCCGGCGTCCTTCCCGACGGCCCGGATCGACCAGATCATGAGCAAGGGCGGCCTCAGGCCCACCGCTTCCTGGACCCTGCGCGCCGACGGCAGCGACCACCGCGCCATCGCCGCGTCCTACCGCTACTGAGATCCACGGCGCCTCGGCACGGAACGCGCCGGTGGCGCGGCCGGGTTGAGGCCGGTGCACGGTGGCCCTCCGGCGCGGCGAAGACCCCGAACCGCTCGGCAGGGGCCGATGGGCCCCGCAGTGCCGTGGTCAACGGCAGTGCGGGGCCAGTGTGTTGACGATGTGTCAGCCCCGGCGCCAGCGGTTGGTGATGGGCAGGCGGCGGTCCCGGCCGAAGCCCTTGGCGGAGATCTTGGGGCCCGGCGGGTACTGGCGGCGCTTGTACTCGGCGGTGTCGACCAGGCGGACGACGCGGTCCACCAGCTCGGGGTCGAAGCCGGCGGCGACGATGGCGTCACGGCCCTGGTCGCCCTCGACGTAGCGGTCGAGCACGGAGTCCAGCACGTCGTAGTCGGGCAGCGAGTCGGTGTCGAGCTGGTCGGGGCGCAGCTCGGCCGACGGCGGCTTGGAGATGGTGTTCTCCGGGATCGGCGGGGTCTCGCCGCGCCGGACGGCCTCCTCGTTGCGCCAGCCGGCGAGCCGGAAGATCAGCGACTTGTAGACGTCCTTGATCGGCCCGTACGCGCCGACCGAGTCGCCGTAGAGGGTGGAGTAGCCGACCGCGAGCTCGCTCTTGTTGCCGGGGGCCAGCACGATGTGGCCCTCCTGGTTGGAGACCGCCATCAGCAGGGTGCCGCGCAGCCGGGACTGCAGGTTCTCCTCGGCCAGACCGGTCAGGCCGAGCGAGTCCATGTAGGCGTCGAACATCGGGGTGATGGGGACGGTGCGGAAGTTGAGGCCGGTGCGCCTGGCCAGCTCGGCGGCGTCGTCGCGGGAGTGCTGCGAGGAGTAGCGGCTGGGCATGGAGACGCAGTGCACGTTCTCGGCGCCGACGGCGTCCACCGCGATCGCGGCGACCAGTGCGGAGTCGATGCCGCCGGAGAGCCCGATCAGCACGGACTTGAAGCCGTTCTTGCGGACGTACGCCCGGGTGCCGGTGACCAGCGCCTGGTAGATCTCGGCCTCGTCGCTCACCTGCGGGGCGATGCCGGGGCCGACGGGCTCGGCGGGGGCGGGCAGCACCTCGCCGCCGAGGTCGGTGCGGACCAGCTGGAGGCCGTCGCTGAGCAGCAGACCGTCGGTCGGGTCGGGGGTGGCGGCGGGCAGCTCCAGGTCGAGGACCAGCAGGCTCTCCTCGAACTTGGGCCCCCGGGCCAGCACCTCGCCTGCGGCGGAGACCACCAGGGAGTCGCCGTCGAAGATCAGCTCGTCCTGCCCGCCGACCATGTTGAGGTAGACCAGCGGGCAGCCCGCCTCGGCGGCCCGGCGCCGGACCAGCTCCAGGCGGACGTCGTCCTTGTTCTGCTCGTACGGTGAGCCGTTGATCGTCAGCAGCAGGCCGGCCCCGGCCTCGCGGGCGGCGGTGACCCGGCCGCCGTCCTGCCAGATGTCCTCGCAGATGGCCAGCGCGACGTCCACGCCGTGCAGGCGCAGCATGGAGAGCTGGTTGCCGGGGACGAAGTAGCGGTACTCGTCGAAGACGCCGTAGTTGGGCAGGTAGTGCTTGGCGAAACGGTTCACCACCTTGCCCCGGTGCAGGACGGCCGCGCAGTTCTGCGGCGACCCCGCCGGGCGTCCGGCCCGCGGTACGTCCTGCTCGGAGCGCCCGAGGTAGCCGAGCACCACCGGCAGCTCGCCCAGCCCCTCCGCGGCCAGCCGCTCGGCCAGCTCGACCAGCGCCGTCCTGGACGCCTCGACGAAGGACCGGCGCAGCGCGAGGTCCTCGACGGGGTACCCGGTCAGCATCAGCTCCGGGAAGACGGCCAGCTGGGCGCCTGCCTCGGCGGCCTTTCCGGTCCAGCGCACCACCTCATCACTGTTGCGCGTGATGTCACCGACCCAGGGGTCGATCTGGCTCAGGGCGAGACGGAGATTGGGCATGGGACGAGTGTAATCGTCTAACTGACATTATGTCGTGGGCAGGGGGCGCCACCTGCCGTGCACGCCCGTTCCCGGTCCGGCCCGTACGGCCGCCAAGGGCCCTCCAGGGGTCGGCAAGCCGGTGCGGATCCGCCATGATGGGGGCAGCCGCTCCGTGAGCCGCTTCCGCCGGTCGCTTTCGCGTGCTTCCGTGCGTAACACGAACGTAAAGAGCAGAGGTGAGACTGTCCCCATGGGCAAGCAGCAGGAGTTCGTGCTTCGCACGCTCGAAGAGCGTGACATCCGTTTTGTCCGGTTGTGGTTCACCGATGTGCTCGGGTTCCTGAAGTCGGTCGCGGTGGCGCCCGCGGAGCTGGAGCAGGCCTTCGAGGAGGGCATCGGCTTCGACGGCTCGGCCATCGAGGGATTCGCCCGGGTGTACGAGTCCGACATGATCGCCAAGCCGGACCCGACCACCTTCCAGATACTGCCGTGGCGCTCGGAGACCCCGGGCACCGCGCGGATGTTCTGCGACATCCTGATGCCGGACGGCTCGCCCTCCTTCGCCGACCCGCGCTTCGTGCTCAAGCGCACCCTGGAGAAGGCCTCCGAGCAGGGCTTCACCTTCTACACCCACCCGGAGATCGAGTTCTTCCTGCTGAAGAACCTCCCCGGCGACGGCACCCCGCCGATCCCCGCCGACCAGTCCGGCTACTTCGACCACACCCCGCGCGGCGTGGGCCACGACTTCCGCCGCCAGGCGATCACCATGCTGGAGTCGATGGGCATCTCGGTGGAGTTCTCCCACCACGAGGGCGCCCCCGGCCAGCAGGAGATCGACCTCCGCTACGCCGACGCGCTCTCCACCGCCGACAACATCATGACCTTCCGACTGGTCATGAAGGAGGTCGCGCTGGAGCAGGGCGTGCACGCCAGCTTCATGCCCAAGCCCTTCTCCGGCTACCCCGGCTCCGGCATGCACACCCACGTCTCCCTCTTCGAGGGCGACCGCAACGCCTTCCACGAGTCCGGCGCCGAGTACCAGCTCTCCAAGGTCGGCCGCTCCTTCATCGCCGGCCTGCTGAAGCACGCCGCCGAGACCGCCGCCGTCACCAACCAGTGGGTCAACTCCTACAAGCGGATCTGGGGCGGTTCGCAGCGCACCGCGGGCGCCGGCGGCGAGGCCCCCTCCTACATCTGCTGGGGCCACAACAACCGCTCGGCCCTCATCCGCGTCCCGATGTACAAGCCGGGCAAGCAGGGCTCCACCCGCGTCGAGGTCCGCTCCCTGGACACCGGCTGCAACCCCTACCTCGCCTACGCGGTCACTCTCGCCGCCGGCCTCAAGGGCATCGAGGAGGGCTACGAACTCCCGCCCGGCGCCGACGACGACGTCTGGGCCCTCTCCGACGCCGAACGCCGCGCCATGGGGATCCAGCCCATGCCGCAGAACCTCGGTGAGGCCATCGACCTGATGCAGCGCAGCGAACTGGTCGCCGAGACCCTCGGTGAGCACGTCTTCGACTTCTTCCTGCGCAACAAGCGCCAGGAGTGGGAGGAGTACCGCTCCGAGGTGACGCCGTTCGAGCTGCGCAAGAACCTCCAGGTGCTGTAGGTCAGGGCGGCGGGTCGCCCCCCGGCATCGGCCGGGCGGGGCGTTCCGGACATGAGACGGCCCCGGGCCGGCGGTGACGATCCGCCGGCCCGGGGCCGTTCATGTCCGGTCACGGGCTGTCAGACCCGGACACGTGGCCCGGCCGGGCGGTCCCGCGGGCATCGAGTGCCCTGTGGCCGGTGCGGCGGGCGGCCGGATCGGGTGAGGCCTGGTCAGACCTGGTCCCGGACCGGACCGGCGGAGTCCGGTGCGGCGCCCGGAAACTGACCACGAGGTAAGGACTAGGTGACGGAAAGTCAACAAGTGGCCGGGTTTCACTCGCAGTTGTGCGGTACCACTAAGATCCGTCTGTCAATGTTCTTACCAGATCTGACCAGTCGTGAATGGCTGGTGCCGTCTTCAAGGAGCATGCCCTGCGCACGCGCGCGAACCGGCGGATCCGCTCGACCAGGATGTCCCTCAGGACGGCCCTGCTCGTGCTCGCAGTCGTACCCAGTCTGGCCCTGGCCACCCTCTGGGCGGTGACCAGTGGTCAGACCCTGCTGGACTTCCAGCGGCAGGCGGCCCAGGGGCTGCTGGCCCAGAAGGCCGGACAGCCGTCCAACATCGTCTACTACAACCTGCAGGAGGAGCGGCGGCTCAGCGCCGAGGCCCTCGGCGCCCACGCGGGCGCCACCGACGCGCTGGTCAAGCAGCGCAAGCAGACCGACGATGCCATCCGCAGCTTCCAGTCGCTGTCCGCGGTCGCCGCCGACGACGCGCCCGCCGAGGTGCGCGAAGCGCTCGCCGAGGCCCGGCAGGCGATGAACCAGCTGTCCGCCGAGCGCCTGCTGGTGGACCAGGGCGGCGAGGCGCAGCAGGCGGCGGTGTACCGCTACTACACCGAGCTGATCGCGGTCGACCTCAGGCTCTTCACTTCGCTCAGCCACGTGGACAACGGCAAGGTCGCCACGGCCTCCCAGCCGCTGGTCGACCTGTTCTGGTCCAAGGAGATGATCTCCCGCTCGGACGCGCTGCTGGCCCAGGGCTGGGCCGCCGGGAAGCTGAGCGCGCAGGACTACCAGGGCCTGCTGCAGTCCATCTCCGACCAGTCCTTCCAGTTCGTCACCAAGGTCATGCCCTACCTGCCCGCCGACCAGCAGGCGAAGGCCAAGCAGATCACCGAGAGCCCGGCCTGGCAGGCCAAGACCGAGGTGGAACGGGACGTGCTGCGTCCCACGGCGATGGACAGCGCCGGGTTCGTCCCGATCGGCAGCAGCCAGCAGAACGCCGCGGACCAGAAGAAGTGGCGCCAGGCACTGGACGTGCTGAACCCCCAGCTGGTCGACCTGGTGGAGCACAGCACCGACACGGTGGTGTCCACCGGCAAGAGCCAGATCACGGCCCTGCTGCTCAGGGTCGTGCTCACCGCCGTGGTCGGCCTGGTCGCGGTCATCGCGGTGATCGTGACCACCTGGCGCCTCACCCGCAGGCTGCGCCAGCGGATCGGCGAACTCCAGAGCCAGGCCGAGGAACTGGGAAGCAAGCTGCCCGAGGTGGTCGAACGCCTCGGACAGGGCGAGCAGATCGACGTCGAGACCGAGGCCCGCGGTATCGCGCGGGACGACCGCAGCGGCGCAAACGACGAACTCGCCCAGCTCGGCGCGGCGTTGAACCTGGCCCGGTCCAGCGCCCTCACCGCGGCCGTGCGGCAGGCCGAGCAGCACCGCGGCTTCGAGCGGCTGCTCCAGCGCATCGCCCGCAGGACCCAGCTGCTGATCGGCCAACAGCTCAAGAAACTCGACGAGTTGGAGCGCAAGCACGAGGACCCCGAGGTGCTGGACGGGCTCTTCGACCTCGACCACCTCACCGCCCGCCTGCGCCGCTACGAGGAGAACCTGGTCATCCTGGCCGGCGGCACCCCGCACCGGCGCTGGCGCAAGCCGGTCCCGCTGCTGGACGTGATGCGCTCGGCCCAGGGTGAGGTGCAGGACTACCGCCGGGTGATCCTGGACGTCGACGGCAGTCCCTGGCTCTCCGAACGCGCCGTCGGTCCGGTGGCGCACATCCTGGCCGAGCTGATCGAGAACGCGCTCAGCTTCTCGCGGCCGCCGAGCCCGGTCGAGGTCAGGGCCGCCCGGGTCAGCCGGGGCACGGTGATCGAGGTCGAGGACCGCGGCCTGGGCATGGACGAGGCACAGCTCGCCGAGGCCAACGAACTGATGGGCCGTCCGCCGCGGACCGACGTACTCGCACGCGCCGACGACATCCGGCTCGGCTTCTTCGTGATCGCGCGGCTCGCGGCCCAGAACGGGCTGCGGGTGGAGTTCCGTCCCTCGGCCTTCGGCGGGACCAGGGCGGTCGTCCTGATCCCCGACGAGCTGATCGCCCCCGACGGCCCGGTGCGTCCGGTCGCGGTGCCGCCCCTGGCGCCGCAGCAGAGCCTGCCGACCCGCTCGCGCGGCCGGGCCCTGGCCGGGGTCACGCCGCTCATCGAGGCGGTCGGCCCGATGCCGGTACCGTCCGCCCCGTTGGCGGAGCCGGCCGCTTCGGAGCCGGAGTCGGAGCCGGTCAGGCCGGCGGCGGCGGACGGGTTCGGTCCCGCGCACGAGCACGCTCCGGTGTACGAGGCGGCTCCGGCGTTCGAGGCGGCGCCGGTGTTCGAGGCGGCTTCGGTCTACGGGGCGCAGGAGATGTACGAGCCCGCTCCGGGGGCCGAGGTGCGCGAGACGCACGAAGGACGCGGCGGGTTCGGCGGGCACGAGGGGCACGAACAGTACGGGTCGCACCAGCCGTACCAGCCGTACCAGCCCGTGACCGACGCGCAGCCCGTCCCCGAGCCCGCCTGGCAGGTGCAGGCACCGCAGGAGGCGCCGCAGCCCTGGCAGTCGCCCGCCGAGGTCCGGGAGCGGCCCGTCGCGCAGCGGCCGGACATCGCCGTGGACGCCATGGACGGGAGGTCCGGAACGGAGGACGCCATGTCCCTGCCCGGCGGGAGCATCACCGGACCGGAGTCGCCGCTGCCGCGCCGGATCCGCCAGGCCAGCCTGGCGGACGAGCTCAGGACGCGCCCGGCACCGCAGGCCGCCGGACCCCGGCCGCCGCGCTGGGACGAGAACCCCCTGCTCCGGCCGGCCCCCCGACGGGCCGGAGCAGCCATCGGCGCCTTCCAGCGCCGGTCCCGGGCCGCCCGCGAGGCCACCGTACCGCCAGGGCAGTCCGTACCGCCCGGGCAGTCGGTGCAGCCGGAGCAGCCCGGACAGCAGCACCCGGTCCTCCCCGCCTGGGGGTACCGGACCGAGGCCGGTGAGCCGCAGTCCACCGAGCCGTGGAACACCTCCCCCATCCCTACGACGGAAGACCGGTCATGACTCGCACTACCGCCACCCACCAGGACCTCGACTGGCTGCTCGACGGCCTGGTGGACTCGGTGGCCGGGACCAGAAACGCCGTGCTGCTCTCCGACGACGGTCTGGTGGTGAGCCACTCCCGCACCATCGACCGCCCCGACGCCGAGCGGCTGGCCGCGGTCGCGACCGGGCAGCAGAGCCTGGCGCGCGGCGTCGGCCAGCTCTTCGACGGCGGCCCGGTGCACCAGGTGATCGTGGAACTCGCCGACCTCTGGCTGTTCATCATCTCCGCCGGCCAGGGCACCCACCTGGCCGTGGTCGCCTCGCAGGAGGTGGACGCCGAGGTGATGTCGCTGGCCATGCACAACCTGGTGCAGCAGGTCGGGCAGAAGCTCGGCACCCCGGTCCGGAGCGACTTCGACGCCTTCGGCGCCCGAGGCGGGCAGCGCGGGTGACCCCGTACTGGGAGGAGGGCGAAGCCGATGAGGACGGCGCGGGCAGCATGGTCCGCCCGTACACCATCACCCGGGGCCGCACCGCGCCGGAACGGGACGACTTCAGCCTGATCACCGTGCTGACGACCGTGCAGGACCCCAGGGACGAGCACGGCGCCCCGTTACGGCCCGGGCGGCGTGCGCTCCAGCCGGAGCACCGCACGATCCTGGCCTTCTGCCGCCGTCCGAGCGCGGTCGCCGAGGTCGCCGCCGAGCTCAACCTGCCGGTGTCGGTGACCAAGATCCTGCTGGCGGACCTGGTCGCCCAGGGCCTGCTGCTGGCCCGCGCCCCGCTGTCGGTGGCGCGGGCCGCCGGCGGCGCCGACCTCGGCCTGCTGGCCGCCGTCCGTGACGGACTCCGGAGACTCTGAGACATTGGGATGACAGCGATATGACGAGCAGTCAGGCGGCCCCCGCCGCCGTCAAGATCCTGATCGCCGGGGGGTTCGGCGTCGGCAAGACCACCATGGTGGGCGCGGTCAGCGAGGTCGCGCCGCTGCGCACCGAGGAGTACCTGACCCGGGCCAGCGTCGGCGTGGACGACCTGTCCGGGATCGACCAGAAGGACACCACCACCGTCGCGCTGGACTTCGGCCGGATCACGGTCAGTTCGGAGCTGGTCGTGTACCTCTTCGGCACCCCCGGCCAGGAGCGCTTCTGGTTCATGTGGAACGACCTGGTCAACGGCGCGCTCGGCGGGGTGGTCATCGCCGACACCCGCCGCCTGGAGACCAGCTTCGCCTCGATCGACTTCTTCGAGAGCCGGGGCATCCCCTTCGTGGTCGCGATCAACTGCTTCCACGGCCACAACACCCGTGCCGAGGCGGAGGTCCGGGAGGCACTCGACCTCGACCCGCACGTCCCGCTGCTGATCGGCGACGTCCGGGAGCGGTCGTTCGGGCGGGACGCACTGCTGGCTCTGGTCGACCACCTGATGAGCCTGCCCGCCGGGAACGCCGCCGAGAGCGAGCCCGTACCGGCGGGCTGACCCCCCGGCCGGTTGCCCGTAAGACCCTGGAGAGACCTGAGATGGCATCACCCCTGCGCGTTCTGGTCCACGGCGGCGGCATCGGCGGGCTCAGCCTCGCCACCGCCCTTGCCCGACGCGGCCACAGCGTCGAAGTCGCCGAGATCCGCGGCGAGTCGGAAGCGCTGGGTGTCGGCATCGTCCAGCCCTCCAACGCCCTGCACGTGATGCGGGAGCTCGGCGTGCTGGAGCAGTGCCTCGAAGCCGGCTTCGAGTGGGAGGTGCTGACCATCTGCGACCCGTCCGGGAACACCCTGGCCGGGATCCCGCAGCCCCGGATGGACGGCGTCCCCGCCGCCAACGGGATACCCCGGCGGGCACTCGCCGGGGTGCTCGGCCGGGCCGCGGCCGAGGCCGGTGCCCGGATCCGCTACGGCACCACCGTCACCGAACTGGCCGACGACGGTGCGGGGGTGGACGTCACCCTCTCCGACGGCTCCACCGGCCGCTGGGATCTGGTGGTCGGCTTCGACGGCATCGGCTCACCGCTGCGCGGCCGCCTGTACGGAGAGCGGTTCCGCCCGGAGTACACCGGCTTCGCCAACTGGCGGGTCACCGTGCCCAGGCAGCCCGAGGTGCGGGGCGTGGTGATGAGCACCGGCAACCGGGCGGCGAAGGCCCTGCTCACCCCGATCACCGGTGAACTCATGTACCTGGGCGCGGTGTTCGCCGAGCCGGAGGACTTCAGGCCGGACCCCGAGCGCGCCCACGAGCAGCTCGCCGAGCGGCTGGCCGGGTTCGGCGGCCCGGTCGCCGAGGCGCTGACCCGGGTGACCGACCCGAGTGCCGTGGTGTACTCGCGGATCTCTCAGGTCACCGTGGACGAGCCCTGGCACGTCGGCCGGGTGGTGCTGGCCGGTGACGCCGCGCACGCCTCCACCCCGCACCTCGCGCAGGGGGCGGCGATGGCGGTCGAGGACGCGCTGGTGCTCGCGCAGTCGCTGGACACGGCGGACGGGGTGCCGGCCGCGCTGGCCGCCTGGGAGGCACGGCGGCGCCCACGGGCCCTGTGGGTGCAGAACCTGTCGCGCGCGGTACTCAAGCAGGAGACCGGCACCCCCACCACCCCGGACGAGGACGAACTCCTCAAGGTCGGCATCCCGGGCGCGGCCCACGTCCTCGTGCAGCCGTACTGACGGCACGGACGGGCGGGGGCGCGCTTTTCCGCGCCCCCGGGCAGTGCGACCGCCCCTGCGCGCGGGCGGGTCCGCCCAGGTGGTTCCCCGTGCCACCGGAGGCGGGGCCGGCCGTGCATGGCGGTCCTGTCGCCGCCGCCGCAGGGCACGTACGCTTCCAGCAGGGTCGGCAGCTGGAGGGGCGATGGCAGTGGAAGAGAGGGCCGGAAGCCGGACGAGCCGCCTGGAGGTCCGGCTGGTCCGGCGGGGGTTCACCGATCCCGAGACGGCCGTGAAACTGCTCGCGGAGCCGGACCTGAACGGCCTGGCGGCCGACCCCGTGCTGCTGGACGCGCTCGGCGCCACCCCGGACCCCGATCTCGCGCTGCTCGGCCTGGCCCGGCTGCTGGAGGCCCTGGACGAGCCCGAGCGCCACACCCTGCGGGACACCCTGACCGGCTCGAAACCGCTGCGCGACCGCCTGTTGGGCGTACTCGGCGCCTCCGCCGCCCTCGGTGACCACCTGGCCCGCCACCCCCGGGACTGGCACGCGCTGGTCACCTTCGAACTCCGCGACATCCACCCGGGGCCGCAGGACTTCCTGCGCCAGCTCTCCGACCGGGTCTGGCGCAACGGCGTCACCAGCAGCGCCGGCCGGGCCGACGCCCTGCGCACCGCCTACCGCCGCTGCCTGCTCGCCATCGCCGCCCGCGACCTGAGCCGCACCACCGACCTGCCGCAGGCCAGCGCCGAACTCGCCGACCTGGCCGGGGCCACGCTGCAGACCGCCCTGGACGTCGCCGCCGAGGAGGACCCGGAGGCCGCCCGGGTGTGCCGGCTCGCCGTGATCGGGATGGGCAAGTGCGGCGGCCGCGAGCTCAACTACGTCTCCGACGTCGACGTGATCTTCGTCGCCGAACCCCGCGAAGGGGTGGACGAACAGCGGGCGCTGCAGGCCGCCACCGGGCTCGCCGCCCGGATGATGCGGCTGTGCTCCGACACCACCGGCGAGGGCGCCATCTGGCCGGTGGACGCCAACCTCCGTCCCGAGGGCCGCAACGGACCGCTGGTCCGCACCCTGGCCAGCCACCTCGCGTACTACCAGCGCTGGGCCAAGACCTGGGAGTTCCAGGCCCTGCTCAAGGCCCGCCCGGTGGCCGGCGACACCGAGCTCGGCGCCGCGTACGCCGAGGCCACCGCGCAGCTGGTCTGGCAGGCCGCGGAGCGGGAGAACTTCGTCGCCGACGTCCAGCAGATGCGCCGCAAGGTGCTCGACTCCATCCCGGCCACCGAGCTGGACCGGCAGCTCAAACTCGGCCCCGGCGGCCTGCGCGACGTCGAGTTCGCCGTCCAGCTGCTGCAACTGGTGCACGGCCGCACCGATGACAGCCTGCACAGCGGCAACACCCTGGAGGCACTGGCCGCCCTCAGCGCGGGCGGGTACGTCGGCCGGGCCGACGCCGCCTCGCTGGAGGCCGCGTACCGGTTCCTGCGCGCGCTGGAACACCGCATCCAGCTGTACCGGCTGCGCCGCACCCATCTGATGC
This sequence comes from Kitasatospora sp. HPM-01-4, assembly GCF_051374625.1. Classification (NCBI taxonomy): domain Bacteria; kingdom Bacillati; phylum Actinomycetota; class Actinomycetes; order Kitasatosporales; family Streptomycetaceae; genus Kitasatospora; species Kitasatospora sp. HPM-01-4. Next base: position 6,235,881 of record NZ_JBPQGP010000005.1, read on the forward strand.
CCACGGACGAGCACGACCTGCGCCGCCTCGCCCGCTCGCTCGCCCACCTGATCAACGGCGACACCCGCGCCGACCCGGTGGCCGCCCTGCAGCGCGAGTGGAAGCGCCACGCGGTCGAGGTGCGGCGGCTGCACGAGAAGCTGTTCTACCGGCCGCTGCTGGACGCGGTCGCCGAACTGCCCGCCGAAGCCGTCCGGCTCAGCCCCGAGGCGGCGAAGGCCCGGCTGGCCGCACTCGGCTACGCCGACCCCGCCACCGCGCTGCGCCACCTCACCGCGCTGGCCGCCGGGGTCAGCCGCAAGGCCGCCATCCAGCGCACCCTGCTGCCCGTGCTGCTCGGCTGGTTCGCCGACTCCGCCGACCCGGACGCGGGACTGCTCAACTTCCGCCAGGTCTCCGACGCGCTCGGCCGCACCCCCTGGTACCTGCGCCTGCTGCGGGACGAGAGCGGTGCCGCCGAGCAGCTCGCCAGGGTGCTCTCGGCCGGCCGGCTCGCCCCCGACCTGCTGCTGCGCGCTCCCGAGGCGGTCGCCATGCTCGGCGACCCGCAGGGACTGCTCCCGCGCGGGCGGGCCGTGCTGGAGTCCGAGGTGCTGGCCGCGGTCGGCCGGGCCAGCGGTGCCGAGGCCGGGGTCGCGGCGGCCCGCTCGGTCCGGCGGCGGGAACTGTTCAGGACCGCCGCCGCCGATGTGCTCGGACGGCTCTCGGAGGACCACGGTGCGGCCGTGGACGCGGCCGGCGAGGCGCTGACGGCGCTCAACGCCGCCACCCTGCAGGGCGCGCTGCGGGCCTGCGTCGCCGAGTGGGAGGCCGAGAACGGTGAGCTGCCCACCCGGCTGGCGGTGATCGCCATGGGCCGCTTCGGCGGGCACGAGCTCGGGTACGGCTCCGACGCGGACGTCCTGTTCGTCCACGACCCGCTGCTCGACGTCCTGGACCACGACGCCGCCCGGGCCGCCCAGGCCGTCTGCCACCGGCTGCGCACCCTGCTGGCCGCCCCCTCCACCGAGCCCCCGCTGCTGGTCGACGCGGACCTGCGGCCCGAGGGCCGCAACGGTCCGCTGGTGCGCACCCTCGCCTCGTACGGTGCCTACTACCGGCGCTGGTCGCACGCCTGGGAGAGCCAGGCGCTGCTCCGGGCGGAGCCGGTGGCGGGCGACGTGGAGCTGGGGACGGACTTCCAGCGGCTGATCGACCCGCTGCGCTATCCCGGCATGGGCGTACCCGAGAAGGACCTGCTGGAGATCCGGCGGATCAAGGCCAGGATCGAGTCCGAACGCCTGCCGCGCGGCGCCGACCCGACCACCCACACCAAGATCGGACGGGGCGGCCTGGCGGACGTGGAGTGGACCGTGCAGCTGCTGCAACTGCAGCACGGGCACGAGCTGCCGCAGCTGCGGACCACCCGGACCCGGACGGCGCTGGCGGCCGCGTCCGAGGCCGGGCTGATCGAGGAGCGGGACGCGGAGGTGCTCGACGCCGCCTGGGTGCTGGCCTCGCGGGTGCGAAGCGCGGTGATGCTGGTCCGAGGCCGGGCGGGGGACAGCTTCCCGGGCGACGGCCGTGAGCTCGCGGGGGTCGCCCGCTACCTCGGCTACGGCTCGGGGCACACCGGCGAGATGGTGGACGACTACCGCCGCACGACCCGGCGGGCCCGCTCGGTCGTGGAGAAGCTGTTCTACGGGCCCTGAGAGGCCCTGGGTGGACGCCTGGTTCGGACTCCCGGGCGGAAGACGACTCAGGGGCAGGGCCGGTATACCGGCCCTGCCCCTGAGGAAGCCGTCCCGTCGAGACCGGGAGCTCCGCGGCGCGTCAGCGGCGTGAGGAGGAGGCTTCGACCGGTGCGGACCACTGGGCGGGTACGGTGACCGGCTGGTCGGGCCGGGGTTCCTCCGGGGTGCGGGGGAGCCGGTAGGCCCAGTTGTGGTAGATCAGCCGGGACACGGTGAACCCGATGAGCAGGCAGAGCTCGCCGCAGATCGCGTCCATCCAGAAGTGGTTGGCGGTCGAGACGATCACCAGCAGTGTGGTCAGCGGGTAGAGCAGGCCGAGCAGGCGTGCCCAGAGCGGCTTGGCCAGGATGAAGATCGCCAGCCCGCACCACATCGACCACCCGATGTGCATCGAGGGCATCGCCGCGTACTGGTTGGAGACGTGGGCCCCCGCACCGGAGGCCATCGACCCCCAGGTGTGGTGCACCTTGACGGTGTCGATGAAGCCGCCGCCGTCCATCAGCCGGGGCGGGGCCAGCGGGAAGAAGTAGAACCCGATCAGCGCGATACCGGTGGTGACGAACAGGACCGTCCGCGCCGCCGCGTAGCGGCCCGGATGCGCGCGGTACAGCCACACCAGCACACCGATGGTGATGATGAAGTGCAGCGTCGCGTAGTAGTAGTTCATCCCGACGATCAGCCAGGTGACCGAGTTCACACCGTGGTTGATCGAGCGCTCGACCGCGATCCCGAGGTGCTGCTCGAAGTGCCAGATCCAGCCCGCGTTCCTCTGCGCGACCGCCGCCTGCTCGGGGACGGCGTTGCGGACCAGGGAGTAGAGCCAGTAGCTGATGCCGATCAGCGCCAGCTCGAAGAACACCCGGGGCCGCGACGGGTTGCGACGCTGCTCGCGGATACGGCTGCGGAGCGCGGCGGCGCGGGTCTGGGCGGTGCGGGAGGCTCCGTCCGGCGTCGGGACCGAGCGGACCGCGCCATCGACGGAACCTGCACCACTGGCCGCCTCGGCGCGTGCTGCACCGGCTGTACGGATCTCGGTCGGTTCCCCCATGGACGAGAAGTCTGCCAGACGTCCTGTGGCCGCCTGCTCATCCTGCGGTAGTGGATTCTTCACCAGCTGTCCCCCTGAGGGGGTAGGGGGTGGGGACCGGAGATGGGCATGGGGTCCATTGTGACCCGCACCCGAACGACCCGACGACCCGCCCCCCGGGTAGCGGCCGGGGCCCCGGAGGAGTACCCGGGGACGTAGCAGGGGGAGGCCCGTCGGCTGTCAGGCGCGACGGGCCACCATCCCCGCACACGGGCCTGCCCTGTCCCTCACCGGTGGGCCCGTGCGGTGCCGCCGCACGGCGGGGCACCCGTGACTCTCACCCGTACACAACGGTTCGGTCAAGAGATCACTTGCAACTTTTACAACATCTTGCTGAAACATCTTGCAATCGCTAGCGTCCACGCCACTCCATGACGCCCAACTGCCTCAAGGGAGAGTCGCAGTGGCCGAAACACCGCCCCGCCGCCCACGGAGCACCATCCACACCCGCAGATCCGGCAGAGCCCCGGCGCTGCTGGCCGCCTCGCTGCTCGCCACCTCACTGGTGGCGGCAACGCTCGGCCCGGCCGCCCCCGTGGCCGCCGCCGCCCGCCCGGCTCCGCCCTCGGACGCCGCACTGGCCGCCACGGCCAAGCGGCACGACCTGACCCGCGAGCAGTTCTACTTCGTGCTTCCGGACCGCTTCGCCAACGGCGACCCCGGCAATGACACCGGCGGTATCACGGGGTCGCGGCTGGAGAACGGCTTCGACCCCACGGACAAGGGCTTCTACCACGGTGGTGACCTCCAGGGGGTGATCGACAGGCTCGACTACATCCAGGGCCTGGGCACCACCGCGATCTGGCTCGCCCCGATCTTCAAGAACAAGCCGGTGCAGGGCACGGGAGACGCCGCCTCGGCGGGCTACCACGGCTACTGGATCACCGACTTCACCCAGGTCGACCCGCACTTCGGCACCAACGCCCAGCTGAAGGAGCTGATCCGCAAGGCGCACGCCAAGGGCATCAAGGTCTTCTTCGACGTCATCACCAACCACACCGCCGACGTCATCGACTACGCCGAGGGCAGGTACGACTACCGCTCGAGGGGCGCGTACCCGACCCTGGACGCCGACGGCAACCCGGTCGACGAGACCGCGCTGGCCGAATCGGGCGCGCCCTGGCCGAAGATCACCGCCGACTCCTTCCCCTACACCCCGGTCTTCCGCGGCAAGGCGGACGCCAAGGCCAAGTCCCCGGCCTGGCTGAACGATCCCTCGCTCTACCACAACCGGGGCAACTCGACCTTCGCCGGAGAGTCCGCCACCGAGGGCGACTTCGACGGTCTGGACGACCTGGACACCCAGAACCCCAAGGTGGTCGAGGGGTTCAAGAAGGTCTACGAGGACTGGGTCAGGCAGACCGGTGTGGACGGCTTCCGGATCGACACCGTGAAGAACGTCGACATGGCCTTCTGGCAGAACTGGGCGCCCGCGCTCAAGCAGTACGCCGCCCAGCAGGGCAACCGGAACTTCTTCATGTTCGGCGAGGTCTACTCCGCCGACCCGGCGGTCACCTCGCCGTACGTCACCAAGGGCAGGCTGCAGGCCACCCTGGACTTCCCCTTCCAGCAGGCCGCGCGGAGCTACGTCTCGCAGAACGGCTCGGCCAGGGCGCTGTCCCAGATGTACGGCCAGGACTACCGCTACACCAGCGCCGATGCCGACGCGTACGAGCTGCCGACCTTCCTCGGCAGCCACGACATGGGCCGCTTCGGGTCCTTCCTGCAGAGCGACAACCCGGGCGCGGGCCAGGACGAACTGCTCGCCAAGGACCGGCTCGCCAACGAGCTGATGTTCCTGACGCGCGGCCAGCCGGTCGTCTACTACGGCGACGAGCAGGGCATGACGGGCGCGGGCGGCGACAAGGACGCCCGGCAGGACATGTTCGCCTCCAAGGTCGCCTCGTACAACAGCGACAACGTGATCGGCGGCAGCAAGGGCTCCGCCGACCGGTACGGCCGGAACGTCCCGCTCTACCAGGGGATATCCGCGCTGGCACAGCTGCGGAAGGCCAATCCGGCGCTGGCCGACGGCGCACAGATCGAGCGGTACGCCGCCGACGGTCCCGGGGTGTACGCCTTCTCCCGGATCGACGCCGGGCAGCAGGTCGAGTACGTCGTCGCGGTCAACAACTCCACCGAGGCGAAGACCGTCACCCTGGACACCTTCTCCGCGGGGATGGCCTTCGACCGCCTCTACCCGAGCGCGGGCGCCAGGACCACCAGCGGCGCCGACCGCGGGATCACCGTCACCGTGCCGCCGCTGTCCTCGACCGTGTACAAGGCGGCCGGCCGGCTCGCGAGGACGGCCTCGGCGCCCCAACTCGCCCTGCGGACACCGGCGGAGGGATCGACCGGCCTGGTCACGGTCGGTGCCCAGGTGCCGGGAGGGGGATTCGACCGGGTCTCCTTCGCCGCGCAGATCGGCAACGGCCCCTGGAAGGTGCTCGGCACCGCCGACAACGGGACGTACCAGGTGACCCAGGACCTCGGCGGGGTCGCGCCCGGGACGGTGGTGCGGTACAAGGCTGTCGTGCGGACATCCGGCGGACAACTGCGCTCCGCGACCGGGAGTTTCACCACCGGCACCCCCGAGCCGGCGCCCGTGCCGACCGCGACCTCGCGCCCGTACGCGGTGGTGCACTACCAGCGCAAGGACGGGAACTACGACGGCTGGAACCTCTACGCCTGGGGCGACCTCGCCGACGGTGAGGCCACCGACTGGCCCGCCGGGCACGGCTTCACCGGCCGGGACGCCTACGGGGCCTTCGCCTACGTCAAGTTGAAGAGCGGCGCCTCGGACCTCGGCTTCATCGTCGAGAACAACGGCACCAAGGACGTCGAGGCCGACCGGCACATCGACCTCTCCAGCACCGGCGAAGTCTGGCTCAAGGAGGGCGACCCCACCGTCCGGACAAGCAACCCCGGGCCGGTCGACACCGTGCCCGCCGGCACCGCCGTGATCCACTACCACCGCGCGGACGGCGACTACGACGGCTGGGGCCTGCACGACTGGACCGGCGCGGCCAAGCCGACCGACTGGGGCAGCCCGCTGCAGCCCGCCCGCCGGGACGCCTTCGGCGACGTCTTCGAGGTGCCGCTGGCGGCCGGGGCCACCAGCCTCAGCTACATCCTGCACAACGGCAACGACAAGGACCTGCCGGACGACCAGTCCCTGGACCTCGCCGCCAGCGGCCGCGAGGTGTGGATCATCGGCGGCCAGGAGGGCTATCTGCTGCCGCAGTCCACCGGCAGCTCCGCGCAGGTGGACCTCGGCAGCTCCAGCGCCCAGTGGATCGACGCCAGGACCGTGGTGGTCCCGGCGAACTTCGGTGCGGGCGACGGCCAGCTGGCCGGCGGGACCAGTGCCCAGCTGATCTACGACCCCGAGGGGGCCCTGCGGATCGACAAGGGCGCACTCAACAGGCCCGGCCACTGGATCAGGCTCAACCCCGGCACGCTGACCGACGCCCAGAAGGCCGAGTACCCGCATCTGGCCGGGTACCGGGCCTTCACGGTGGACACCCGGGACACCGGCCGGATCACCCCCGCGCTGCGCAGCCAGCTCGCCTTCACCGAACACCTGCCGAACGGCGCCCTGCTGGCTGCCACCGGGGTGCAACTCCCGGGCGTGCTCGACGACCTGTACGCGGGGAAGGCGGCCAAGGCCGAACTCGGCCCGGTCTACCGGGACGGCAAGGTCACCCTCTCGCTCTGGGCGCCGACCGCCACCGAGGTCTCGGTCCAGCTCTTCGACCGGGCGACGGGCGGTACGCCGAAGACCGTACCGCTGCGGCGGGACGAGGCGAGCGGAGTCTGGTCACTCAGCCGCAACGCCCGTGAACTGGACGGGAAGTACTACGTCTACCAGGTCGCGGTGTGGGCGCCGAGCGTGCAGCGGCGGGTGACCAACACGGTCACCGACCCGTACTCGGTGGCGCTCTCCACCGACTCCGAGCGCAGCCTGGTCACCGATCTGGCCGACGGGCGCAACAAGCCGAAGGGCTGGGACCAGCACCGCAATCCGGCCGGGATCCCGTCCACCCGGCAGCAGATCCAGGAGCTGCACGTCCGCGACTTCTCGGTGGCCGACACCACCGTGCCGGCGGCCGAGCGCGGCACCTACCTGGCCTTCACCCAGTCGCAGTCGGCCGGCATGAAGCACCTGCGCGAGCTGGCCAAGGCGGGCATCACCACCATCCACCTGCTGCCGACCTTCGACATCGCCAGCATCCCCAAGGACCCCGCCGCCCGGAAGCTGCCGCCCTGCGACCTCAAGTCGCTGCCGCCGGACAGCGACAAGCAGCAGGAGTGCGTGGCGGCCGTACAGGCCGACGACGCCTACAACTGGGGTTACGACCCGCTGCACTACAACGTCCCCGAGGGCTCGTACGCCACGGACTCCAACGGTCCGGCGCGCACGGTCCAGTTCCGGCAGATGGTGCAGGCGATGCACGAGGCCGGCCTGCGGGTGGTGCTGGACGTGGTCTACAACCACACCGCCGCCTCCGGACAGGCCGAGCACTCGGTGCTGGACAAGGTGGTGCCCGGCTACTACCAGCGGCTCGACGCCGCCGGGAAGGTGACCGGTGACAGCTGCTGCGCCGACACCGCACCCGAGCACGCCATGATGAACAAGCTGGTGGTCGACTCGGTGATGCTGTGGGCCAGGCAGTACCGGGTGGACGGCTTCCGCTTCGACCTGATGGGCCTGGACCCCAAGTCGACCATGCTGGACGTGCAGTCGGCGCTGAGGACGCTCACCAGGGCCAAGGACGGGGTGGAGGGGAAGGACGTCTTCCTCTACGGCGAGGGCTGGAACTTCGGGACCGTCGCCAACAACTCCCGCTTCGTGCAGGCCACTCAGCAGAACATGGCGGGCACCGGTATCGCCACCTTCAACGACCGGATCCGCGACGCCGGGCGCGGGGGCGACTTCATGCTCTCCTCCGCACCCCAGCAGGGTTTCGCCTCGGGCCTGTTCACCGACCCCAACGGCTCGGCGGCGAGCGGCACTCCAGAGCAGCAGAAGGCCCGGCTGCTGCACCAGATGGACCAGATCAAGGTGGGGCTGACCGGGAACCTGGCCGGCTACTCCTTCACCGACAGCTCGGGAAAGCCCGTCACCGGCGCGGGAGTCGACTACAACGGCTCGCCGACCGGCTACGCCGCCAACCCGGGCGAGGCGGTGGAGTACCTGGACGCGCACGACAACACCGACCTGTTCGACGCGCTGGCCTACAAGCTGCCCGTCACCACCTCGCCCGCCGACCGGGCCAGGATGCAGGCGCTGGGCCTGTCGCTCACCGCGCTCGCCCAGGGACCGGGCTTCGCCCAGGCCGGCAGTGACCTGCTGCGCTCCAAGTCGCTGGACTCCAACTCGTACAACTCCGGCGACTGGTTCAACTCGGTCTCCTGGGACTGCCGGCAGGGCAACGGCTGGGGGCGCGGCCTGCCGATGGCCGCCGACAACGAGTCGATGTGGCCCACCGCCAAGGCGCTGCTGGCCGATCCGAGGCTGCGGGTCGGCTGCGCGGAGATGACCGCGAGCAGTGCGATGTACGAGCAGTTCCTGCGGATCAGGCAGACCTCGCCGCTGTTCGCGCTGGCGAGTTCGGCCGAGGTGCAGCGGCGGCTGTCCTTCCCGCTCTCGGGTACGGCGGGTGAGACGCCCGGGGTGATCACCATGCACCTGGACGGGACCGGGCTGAGCGGTGCCGAGAAGGGCGTCACGGTGGTCTTCAACGCCACGCCGACCGACCAGAAGCAGACCGTCGCCGCCCTGGCCGGGACCGGGCAGCGGCTGCATCCCGTGCAGGCGGCCGGAGCCGATCCGGTGGTCAAGCGGTCCGCCTTCTCCACGGCGACCGGCACCTTCACGGTTCCCGCCCGGACGGTCGCGGTCTTCGTGCAGAGCTGACGGATTCCGACGCACCCTCACACCGCGAGGCAGGGGCCCCACCAGTCGGTGGGGCCTCTGCCGTTTCTGGCCGGAATCGATCGCCCGGCCGCCCACAGGGGTGACAACGGCGCGCCCTTCGGCGCTGCCGCGGTCCACCGGCCCGACGCCGCGGGTCTACGCGCGCAGCCCGCGTTGTGGTCTGGCAATGTCCGGGCGTGATGACATTCATGTGCAGAAATAGCTTTGGTCAAGCATGACCTGACACTGCCTCGGCTTTGCCGTGCCGATGGCATTTATTGGCCAATTGCTGGCATGCGTCTGTCACTCGTGACGCCTTTGCTGCCACGATTCCCCCGGCTGCAGATGAGGCGGGTCCCCCACCCCCCGGGTGCGGCCGTTCCAGTGCAGGCACAGCGCCACCGGCTCCATCTCCTGAGCCGCGCTCCTTTGATGCAACGCACCCTGCCCTGAACCGCCGGCAGGGCCCCCACTGCGCCGCGACCCCGCGGCCAGCATTCTCTCCACCGCTCGTGACCCCGCGACCGGTCGGATAAGGAGTCCGCATGTCCCGCTACAAGCACGCCAGAGTGAGCCTGGCCGCGCTCGCGGCCACAACCGCCCTGCTGGTCACCGGAGTTCCGGTGATCGCCCAGGCCGCGCCCAGCCCCTCGGCCGGCTCCGCCTCCCCGCAGGCGGCCGTCAGCCGGGCGCAGCTGATCGCCGACGCGACCCAGCAGAGCGCCGCGACGGCGCAGTCACTCGGTCTTGGCAGCCAGGAGAAGCTGGTGGTCAAGGACGCGATGCGGGATGCCGACGGCACCCGGCACACGCGCTACGAGCGCACCTACGGCGGACTGCCCGTGCTCGGCGGCGACCTGGTGGTGCACCAGACGGCGGCCGGGGCGACCAAGAGCGTGGACCGGGCCTCCACCGCCTCGCTGAACGGCCTGGGCACCACTCCCGGGCTGGCCGCGCCCAAGGCGCAGGCCGCCGCCCTCGCGACGGAGTCCGGTTCGAAGGTGGAGATCGCGCCCCGCCTGGTGGTCTTCGCCGCCAAGGGCACGCCCAGGCTGGCCTGGGAGACGGTGGTCAGCGGCAAGCAGAAGGACGGCACCCCGAGCCGGCTGCACGTGGTCACCGACGCCACCACCGGCGAGGTGCTCTCCAAGGTCGAGGGCGTCGAGACCGGAACCGGCCAGGGCGTCTTCGTCGGCAACGTCAACATCGGTACCACGCTGTCGGGTTCGACGTACCAGATGAAGGACGGCACCCGCGGTGGGATGTACACCACCGACATGGCCAACGGCACCTCCGGCAACGGCACGCTGTTCACCAAGTCCACCGACACCTGGGGCAACGGCCAGGCGAGCAACCGCGAGTCCGCCGCCGTCGACGCCCACTACGGCGTGGCGGCGACCTGGGACTTCTACAAGAACACCTTCGGCCGCAACGGCATCCGCAACGACGGGGTCGGCGCCTACAGCCGGGTGCACTACTCCAGCGGCTACGTCAACGCGTTCTGGGACGACTCCTGCTTCTGCATGACGTACGGCGACGGCCAGAGCAACACCCACCCGCTGACCGAGATCGACGTGGCCGGCCACGAGATGACCCACGGCGTCACCTCGGCCACCGCGGGCCTCAACTACTCGGGCGAGTCCGGCGGTCTGAACGAGGCCACCTCGGACATCATGGGCACGATGGTGGAGTGGTCGGCCAACCTGCCGTCCAACCCGCCGAACTACTGGCTCGGCGAGCTGATCAACATCAACGGCAACGGCACGCCGCTGCGCTACATGGACCAGCCCTCCAAGGACGGGCTGTCGGCCGACTCCTGGTCCAGCGGCGTCGGCAACCTGGACGTGCACTACTCGTCCGGCGTGGCGAACCACTTCTTCTACCTGCTGTCCGAGGGCAGCGGTGCCAAGACCATCAACGGCTACAGCTACAACTCCCCGACGGTGAACAACATCACCGTCTCCGGCATCGGCCGGGACAAGGCGGCGGCGATCTGGTACCGGGCGCTGACCACCTACATGACCTCCACCACCAACTACGCGGCCGCCCGGACCGCCACCCTCAACGCGGCCACCGACCTGTACGGCGCGGGCAGCAACGAGTACAACCAGGTCGCGACCGCCTGGGCCGGGGTCAACGTCGGCTCGCTGCCCACCGGCGGCGTCACCGTCACCAGCCCGGGCAACCAGAGCACCGCGCTGAACGCCTCGGTCAACCTGCAGGTCAGCGCCACCGGTGGCAGCGGCGCGCTGAGCTACTCGGCCACCGGCCTGCCGACCGGCCTGTCGATCAGCTCCAGCGGCCTGATCACCGGCACCGCGACGGCCGCGGGCACCTACAACGTGACCGTGACGGCCAAGGACTCCTCCGGCAAGAGCGGTTCCGCGAGCTTCACCTGGACGGTCGGCAGCGGTGGCGGCGGCAGCTGCACCCCGGCCCAGCTGCTCGCCAACCCGGGCTTCGAGAGCGGCAACACGGGCTGGACCACCAGCAGCGGCGTCATCGACGGCAGCTCCGGCCAGCCCGCCCACAGCGGCTCGTACAAGGCCTGGCTGGACGGTTACGGCTCCACCCACACCGACACCCTCTCGCAGACCGTGACCATCCCGGCGGGTTGCAAGGCCACCCTCAGCTTCTGGCTGCACATCGACACCGCCGAGACCGGCAGCACCGCGTACGACAAGCTCACCGTGCAGGTGAACGGCACCACGCTGAAGACCTACTCCAACGTGGACGCCGCGGCCGGCTACCAGCAGCGCACCTTCGACCTCTCGGCCTACGCGGGCCAGACGGTCACCCTGAAGTTCACCGGCACCGAGGACGCCTCGCTGCAGACGAGCTTCGTGATCGACGACACCTCGGTCCAGACCGGCTGACGCTGACGCGGTAGCCGGACGAGGGCCCGGCGGCTTCGGCCGCCGGGCCCTCGCGCGTTGTCCGGGGCCGGGAATCCCCGGGTCGCCGCGTTGTCCGGGGCCCGGCGGCCGTCGAACGGCGGCCGGCTGACGTCCGGTCGGAAATATCGAACTGTTGCCCTCCAGCGCCTTGACGCACCGTTGGCATGCCCATAGGTTCGGCGCCACTGAAAGTTTCCTGCAAGTTTCAGAATGCTTGCAGCCGCCGGCCCGGCGGCTCCGCCGGGCACCGCAGGCCCCCCACCCTGCCCCCTTGGAGACAACGTGGTCACCACTACCTCCGCCCGCGCGCGGGCCCGCGCGCTGGGCGCGCTGGGCAGCGCCGGTGCGCTGGCCCTCTCACTCTGTACGGCCTTCACCCTCGCCCCCGCCGCCCACGCCGCCCCTCCGGGCGCCAAGGACGTCACCGCCACCCTGTTCGAGTGGCGCTTCGACTCGGTCGCCAAGGCGTGCACGGACACCCTCGGACCGAAGGGGTACGGCTTCGTCGAGGTCTCCCCGCCGCAGGAGCACATCCAGGGTCCGCAGTGGTGGACCTCCTACCAGCCCGTCAGCTACCGGATCGCCGGACGGCTCGGCGACCGCACGTCCTTCCAGAACATGGTGAAGACCTGCCACGCGGCGGGCGTCAAGGTGATCGCCGACTCGGTGATCAACCACATGACGGCGGGCTCCGGCACCGGCACCGGCGGCACGGTCTACACCAAGTACAACTACCCCGGCTACTACCAGGACCAGGACTTCCACACCTGCCGGCAGCCGATCACCAACTACAACGACCGCTCCAACGTGCAGAACTGCGAGCTGGAGGGACTCGCCGACCTGGACACCGGCAGCGCGTACGTCCAGCAGACCATCGCCCGCTACCTCGACGACCTGGCCTCGCTCGGCGTGGACGGCTACCGGATCGACGCCGCCAAGCACATCGCCGCCACCGACCTCGCCGCCATCAAGGCCAAGATGGCCAACCCCGGCGCGTACTGGGTGCAGGAGGTCATCTACGGCGCGGGCGAGCCGGTCCAGCCGTCCGAGTACCTCGGCACCGGCGACGTGGACGAGTTCCGCTCGGGCACCTGGCTGAAGAGCGCCTTCGACGGAGGGAAGATAGCCGACCTGGCCAACTGGGGCTCCGGGCTGCTGCCGAGCGGCCAGGCCAGGACCTTCGTCGACAACTGGGACACCGAGCGCAACGGCTCCACCCTCAACTACAGGTACGGCAACACCTACACGCTGGCCAACGTCTTCATGCTGGCCTACCCCTACGGCTCGCCCAACGTCTACTCCGGCTACGCCTTCAGCGGCAACGACGACGGCCCGCCGAACGGCGGCACCGTCAACGCCTGCTACCAGGACGGCTGGAACTGCACCCACGCCTGGTCGCAGGTCGCCAACATGGTCGGCTTCCGCAACGCCGTCTCCGGCACCGGGCTCACCAACTGGTGGTCCAACGGCGGCAACGCGATCGCCTTCGGCCGGGGCGGCAAGGGCTATGTGGTGATCAACCACGAGAGCGGCCCGGTCACCCGGACCTTCCAGACCTCACTGCCCGCCGGGACGTACTGCGACGTCGAGCACGGCGACCCGAGCGGCGGCTGCACCGGGCCGACGTACACGGTCGGCGCGGACGGGACCTTCTCGGCCACGGTCGGCGCGGGCGACTCGATCGCGCTCTACGTCGGCGCCCCCGGCTCGCCCGCCCCGGCCGGCGGTGCCTCCTTCGCGGTGAACGCCACCACCGTGCCCGGGCAGAACGTCTACGTGGTCGGCGACAACGCCGCCCTCGGCGGCTGGGACACCGGCAAGGCCGTGGCGCTGTCCTCGACCGGCTACCCCGTCTGGTCGCTCTACGTCCCGCTGGCGGCCGGTACCTCCTTCCAGTACAAGTACCTCCGCAAGGACGGGAGCGGCACGGTCACCTGGGAGAGCGGTGCCAACCGCACCGCCGTGGTGCCGGCCGGCGGGAGGATCACCCTGAACGACACCTGGCGCAACTGACCGGCGGTTCTCGGAGAGGGAAGGAGTGGCCCGGGTCCGCGGGCCGCTCCTTCCCTCTTACGGGGGGACCTTCGCTCCCGCGCGGGGGGGGGATCAGCCGCGCCCGATGTACGGCATGGTGGTGGCCATCACCGTGGCGAACTGGACGTTGGCCTCCAGCGGGAGTTCGGCCATGTGCCGTACGGTGCGGGCGACGTCGGCCACGTCCATGGTCGGTTCGGGGGTGATCCGCCCGTTCGCCTGGCGTACGCCGACGTCCATCGCGGCGGTCATGTCGGTGGCCGCGTTCCCGATGTCGATCTGGCCGCAGGCGATCCGGTACGGCCGGCCGTCCAGCGACAGCGACCTGGTGAGGCCGGTGACGGCGTGCTTGGTCGCGGTGTAGGCGATGCTCCGCGGGCGCGGGACATGGGCGGAGACCGAACCGTTGTTGATGATCCGTCCCCCCTGCGGATCCTGGCGCTTCATCAGGCGGAAGGCGGCCTGCGCGCAGAGGAACGAGCCGGTCAGGTTGAGGTCCACCACGGCCTGCCAGTCGGCCAGGGAGAGATCCTCCAGCGGGACCGCGGCGCCGAAGGCCCCGGCGTTGTTGAAGAGCAGGTCGACCCGGCCGAACCGCCGCTCGGCCGCGGCGAACAGCGCGGCCACGGCCTCGGCATCGGTGACATCGGTCGGCACCGCCAGAACCCGCTCGCCGGGGAGCCCGGCCAGTTCGGCGGTCCCCTGCAGCGCCTCGGCCCGGCGCCCGGCGAGCACCAGCCGCCAGCCGCCCGCTGCGAGTTCGAGTGCCACGGCGCGGCCCACACCGCTGCCGGCTCCGGTGACCACCGCGATCTGCTCCGACATGACCCGCTCCTCGGGGTGCGACGACTCCACGATGATCGCCGATCGGTGGTGCCACGTCACCGGTGCGAGCGTTCGAGTCCCGCTCCCGGAGCCCGCGCCGGCCCGGATCCCGGCCCACGCCCTGAGTGACGGTGGTCACGTGCCGCCCCTCGGCCGCTCGACCACCCGGCCCGAGCGGCGGTGCCGGTGAAGCCCGGCCGCCGGGAGCGGCGACCTCGGCGGACAGCCTCGCCCGGGACGGGCCGACGGGTCCCTCGGCCGTGGCGTACCGGCCGTCCGCACACTCCGTACCGGTCCGCCGCCCGGAGTCGTCACAGCAGGCCGACCGCCGGGTGACAGCGCGTCGAAGGGGCCCCGCCGAACGACGGGCCCCATGCCCCGGCGAACGTCCGGTAAACGAATGGTATGGCGGGGCCACGCAACTGCAGAGCGCCAAAGCCACGTCATAGGATCACAGGACGGCGCGCCACTCCACACGGAGCAGGGGCGCCGTACTGAGGTCGGGAGGGGTACGTCCCTGGGCAGCACAGCCGCCGGACGTGCCGGACCACCGCTCGCGACCTCCCCAGAGGCCCCACCCGGGGGCCGCCGCCCGGATCCGTCCGGCCGGGCGTGATATCGGTCGGAGAGTTCTCACCGTGCAGCCGCAGCAGCCGCAGTCGCAGTCGCACTCGCAGCCCACCCGCACCCGCGCCGTTCTCGCCGGTGTCACCGCGCTCGCACTGTCCGCCGCCCTGGCGGCCTGCAGCAGCGGCAGCAAGCCGGCTGCCGACGCGAAGCCGGCCGACACCGTGGCGGCCAGCCCCGCCGCCGCGAGCAGCGCACCGCCGAAGGACGGCAAGGTCATCATGCCGACCGGCCCGGCCGCCGACCTCAAGAAGGCGCGCGACACCAAGGCCGGCCCGATCTTCGTCACCAAGCTGGCGGGGAAGAAGTCCGGCGTCACCGCGGAGGTCTGGGTCTGGCTGCCGCCGGAGTACAACGACCCCAAGTACGCCAAGTACGGCTTCCCGGTGCTCACCCTCTACGCGGGTGGACAGAGCAACGGCTACAACACCTGGACCGACAACCAGCTGCCGATCGAGGAGATCGACGCCAAGCTCTCCAAGGAGCAGAAGGCGCACCCGTTCATCATGATCATGCCGGTGCAGAACCTGACCGGCGACGAGAAGCGGGCCTTCGACTGCAGCGACATCCCGGGCCAGCCGAAGATGGGCACCTGGATGTCCGAGGACATCCCGGACTTCGTCCGCGCCAACTTCCGCACCCTGAAGGGCCGCGACAGCTGGGGCCTGATGGGCGCCTCCACCGGCGCGTTCTGCAGCGCCAAGCTGGCCATGCAGCACCCCGACATCTACAAGGCCGCGGTGCCGATCGACGGCTACTGGGACCCGGACTCGCTGCTCTGGAAGGGCCACGAGGCCGAGCGCCTCGCCAACAGCCCCGGCAAGCTGATCTCCACCAGCAAGGCCGACGTCCGGATGCTCGCCACCTCCGGCGGCGGCAGCGCCTACGAGGTCAACCTGGTCAAGTCCTGGGTCCAGAAGGCGGCCGCCCCGACCACCGTCGAGTACTACCAGCAGCCCAACGGCCAGCACCTCACCAAGGACTTCGCGAAGATGATCCCGATGACCCTGGAGTGGCTCACCAAGAACCTGGACGGCCCCGCCACCGACGAGTGACGGACGGTCGGCCGACAACCCCCTGACGACCGGGGGATGTCAGTGCTCGACCTCATGATGTGAGGGACCTGAACCGCGCGCCGGCCACCGTGTCGGCGCGCGGGCGTATCCGGCCTCTGACCTGCGCGTCAATCAGACATTGATTCGACTCTGATGAGCTGTGACCACCCTGGAGAACCGAGGCCGGGGCGCAGCCGTCGAAGCGGGCGCCACCGGACCGGCCCAGTCTCAGCGAGTCATGAAGAGAGCCCGATGCCCAGCCACCTGCTGCCCGTCGAGTACCCCACCATCCCCGCCCAGTCGGGCGGCGCGCACGACGTACAGCCTGCCCGTCCCGCCGTGGAGCCGATGCCGTTCGCCGGTCTGCGACTGGTGCACGCCGCGCTCCGCCGGGACCTGGCCCGGCTGCCCAACGCGCTGCGACTGCTCCAGCCCGGCGACACCGCCGGCGCCGAGGCTCTGCAGCGGCACTGGGACTTCCTCACCGCCATGCTCACCTGCCACCACGAGCAGCAGGACAGCCGGCTCTGGCCGCTGCTGCGCCGCTTCGCGCCCGAGCTGCGGCTGCTGCTCAACTGGCTGGAGTCCGACCACCACAACCTGGACCACTCCTTCACCAGGGTCACCACCCTGGTCCGGATCGCCACCCGGGACCCCGCGAGCAGCTGGCCCGTCGCGTACGCGGTGGAGGAGCTGGCCGCCCGGCTGGAGACCCACCTGCGGATCGAGGAGCGCCAGCTGCTGCCCCGGATGTCCGGGGTCTTCCCGAACGGCTCGCGGATCGGCACGCTCCCCGAGCTGCTCGACCTGCTCCGCCTCGCCGATGGCCCCGGCACCGCCGACGCCCTGGTCTGGCTCCTGGAGGGGGTGGACGACCGTCAGATCGACCGCCTCCTCGCCGACTGCGACGACCTGACCGCCCGCCAGTGGCCGCACTGGCGCGACACCTACGCCCGGGTCAGCAGCCAGCTCTGGGGTTGCGCCAACTCCTGACGGAGGCCCCGGGCGGCCGTCGGGGCGCGGCTCCCCGCGCCCCGACCGCCTCCGAGAACCCTTCTCCCGTGCCGTAACGGTGCCTTGGTACCGTCCCCGGATGTTCTCGCTCTCCGAACCGCCGCTGCTCACCCGTCTGAAGACCGCCGAGCGGATCCTGATCGCCGGAGCGGGCGGCGGCTTCGACGTGTACGCGGGCCTCCCGATCGCCCTCGCCCTGCGCGCGGCAGGCAAGCAGGTGCACCTCGCCAACCTGTCCTTCAGCCACCTCTACGGCCTGCCCGCCGAGGTCTGGCGGGCCCCCGAACTCGCGGAGATCCGCCCGGACACCCCGTCCGCCGAGCCGTACTTCCCGGAGCGGACACTGGCCCGCTGGCTCAGCCTGCACGGCATGCCCGACACCGTGTGGGCCTTCGGCGCGGTCGGGGTCCAGCCGCTGCGCGCCGCCTACCTGGCCCTGACCGAGCTGCTCGGCACAGACGCGATCCTGCTGGTGGACGGCGGCACCGACATCCTGATGCGCGGTGACGAGGCGGGGCTCGGCACGCCGGAGGAGGACATGGCCAGCCTGGCGGCCGTCGCCGGGATGCCCTCGATACCGGTGCGGCTGGTCGCCTGCCTGGGCTTCGGCATCGACTCCTACCACGGTGTCAACCACTCGCTGGTACTGGAGAACCTGGCCGCCCTGGACCGGGCGGACGGCTATCTCGGGGCCTTCTCGATACCCCGCGAATCCCGGGAGGGCGCGCTGTACCTGGACGCCGTGGCCCACGCCCAGGCGGCCTTCCCCGAGTACCCGAGCATCGTCCACGGTTCGGTGGCGGCCGCGCTGCGCGGACAGTTCGGCGATGTCCGCTTCACCGAGCGGACCCGGCACAGCTCGCTGTTCATCAACCCGCTGATGACGCTCTACTTCGGGGCCACGGTCGAGGCGCTCGCCGCCAACCACCTCTATCTGGGCCGGCTCGAACAGACGTATCTGATGCGCCAGATCGGCTCGGCCATCGAGGAGTTCCGGGACGAACTGCCCGCCCGCCGCCCGCCTCGGATGTTTCCGCACTGATCCGCCGCCGCGACGAACACCCGTACGACAGTCCTCGAGTAGCGAGAATATGTGACCGAGCGCCCCGCGTGTGCGCCCCGTGCGCCGGGCGTGAACGCGAATCAGCGCAACCACATCCACCGTTCAGCACGCATGCCGCACAGGCGAGTTGGGCACGCTACGCGCCGATCATGACTGAGTACGACGAGAGGCACGACGGCCGTGAGCCAACCCTTCGAACTGCCCGACTTCTACATGGCATACCCGGCGAGGCTGAACCCTCACCTGGAGGAGGCCAGAGCGCACACCAAGCAGTGGGCCCGCGGGATGGGGATGCTCGAGGGCTCGGGCGTCTGGGACGAGCACGACCTCGACTCCCATGACTACGCCCTGCTCTGCGCCTACACCCACCCGGACTGCGACGGCCCCGAACTCTCGCTGGTGACCGACTGGTACGTATGGGTCTTCTTCTTCGACGACCACTTCCTGGAGCTCTTCAAGCGCACCCAGGACCGCCCGGGCGGCAAGGCGTACCTGGACCGGCTGCCGGCCTTCATGCCGATGGACCTCTCCGCGGGGACGCCCGAGCCGACGAACCCGGTCGAGGCCGGGCTCGCCGACCTGTGGGCCAGGACCGTCCCCTCGATGTCGATGGACTGGCGGCGCCGCTTCGCGCTGAGCACCGAGCACCTGCTCAACGAGTCGCTCTGGGAGCTCTCCAACATCAACATCAACCGGATCCCCAACCCGGTCGAGTACATCGAGATGCGCCGCAAGGTCGGCGGCGCACCCTGGTCGGCCGGACTGGTGGAACACGCCGCCGGTGCCGAGATCCCGGCCTCGGTGGCCGGATCCCGGCCGCTGCGGGTGCTCAGGGACGCCTTCGCGGACGCCGTCCACCTGCGCAACGACCTGTTCTCGTACCAGCGGGAGATCGAGGAGGAGGGCGAGCTGAGTAACGGTGTCCTCGTGCTGGAGACCTTCTTCGGCTGCTCCACCCAGCAGGCCGCCGACTCGGTCAACGACCTGCTCACCTCGCGGATCCAGCAGTTCGAGAACACCGCCCTCACCGAACTCCCGCCGCTGTTCGCCGAGATGGGGCTCGCCCCGGACGAGTGCGCGGCCGTCCTCGCCTACGTCAAGGGCCTGCAGGACTGGCAGTCCGGCGGCCACGAGTGGCACATGCGCTCCAGCCGGTACATGAACGGGGCGAGCGCCGGCAGCGCGCCGAGCGCCTTCTCCTTCCGGCCGCAGGGCCTCGGCACCTCCGCGATCGATCCCAGGGCACTCGCCGGACTGGTCACCGCGGGCCGGACACGCAGCTTCACCCATGTCCCGTACCAGCGGGTCGGGCCGTCCCGGATCCCCGAGTTCACCATGCCGTTCAGCACCTCGCTCAGCCCGCACCTGGCCGACGCCAGACTGGGCAACCTCGAGTGGGTGCGCCGGGTCCGGCTGCTCGAAGCCGACCCGGGCCTCCCCGGCTCGGACATCTGGGACGAGCAGCGGCTGACGGACATCGACCTGCCGCTCTGCTCGGCCGGCATCGACCCGGACGCCACCTTGGAGGAACTCGCCCTCTCCTCGGGCTGGCTGACCTGGGGCACCTATGCCGACGACTACTACCCGGTGGTCTACGGACGCACCCGGAACCTCGCCGGCGCCAAGCTCGCCAACGAACGGCTCTCGCTCTTCATGCCGCTCGACGGCGGACCCGTACCGGAGCCGGTCACCGGTCTGGAGCGCGGCCTGGCCGACCTCTGGCGGCGCACCGCCGGCCCGCTGGAGGCCGAGGCCCGGCGCGACTTCCGCGGCGCCGTCGAGGCGATGACGTCGAGCTGGCTCTGGGAGCTGGCCAACCAGCTGCAGCACCGCATCCCCGACCCGGTGGACTACCTGGAGATGCGCCGGACCACCTTCGGCTCCGAGCTCACCAGCCTGCTCAGCCGGATCTCGCACGGCCGCAGGATCCCGGCGGAGATCTACCGCAGCGGCCCGATGCGGTCCCTGGAGAACGCCGCCATGGACTACGCCGCGCTGATGAACGACGTCTTCTCGTACCAGAAGGAGGTCGAGTTCGAGGGCGAGCTGCACAACGGCGTGCTGGTGGTGCAGAACTTCTTCGACTGCGACTACCCGACCGCGCTGGGCGTCGTCAACGACCTGATGACCTCCCGGATCAACCAGTTCCAGCACGTGGCCGAGCACGAACTGCCGGTCCTGTACGACGACTTCGGCCTCGACCGGCAGACCCGCCGGGCCCTCGACCACTACGTCCAGGACTTCCGGTACTGGCTGGCCGGGATCAAGAACTGGCACGAGAACTGCGTCCGCTACCGGGAGCAGGACATCCTGCGGCACATCGGCCGGACCGGCCGGCACCCCGCGACCACCCGGCAGTTCGCCGGACCGACGGGCCTCGGCACCTCGGCGGCCCGGCTGTCGGCGGCTACCGCCGGGCGGCGTTGAGGATCTTCACCGTGGTGTGGAAGAAGCGCGAAGTGCCCTGGCCCCGGTAGGACTTGGGGAACGCGGCGGCCGGATTGCCGTTCAGCCGCCCGTTCCGCAGGTGCATCACCACGAAGGCGGCGCCAGGCACGGCCCCGATGACCTCCCAGTCGCCCTTGGGGTCGTGGATCGGGAAGACGGTGTCCCCGGGCAGCGGCTCGGACAGGAACACCACGCACAGCCGCAGCTGAGGCGTCAGCTCGATCCCGGCGAACGGGTCCGCGGCGACCAGCTCCGCGACCTCGTCCACCGTGCGGAGCATGACGGGCACCTGGTAGCCGAGCTCGGCCGCCAGGTGCCCTTCGATCCGGGCGGTCAGCGCGGCGCGGTCGGTCTCCCCGGTGGTGAAGAAGACGTTTCCGCTCTGGATGTACGAGCGGACCTCGCCGAGGCCCAGCTCGGTGAAGTGCCCGCGCAGCCGCTCCATGGTGACCGTCCGCCCACCGACGTTGATCGCCCGGAGAAAAGCGATGTAGCTCTCTGCCATCCCGCCAGTCTGGCAGCGGCCACTGACAGCGGCAGCGGCCACCGACACCGGCAGCGGCCACCGGCAAGGGGCTTCGGCCGGCAGCGGCACGGCCGCTGCCGGTGCCCGGTCTTGAAGGGAGCGCGAGGAACCGCGCGAGCGACCGTGCACTTCACGGACGGTTGCCCGCTCGGGTTCCCCGCGCCCCTGGTGACGCGCTCCGCGCCCGGTTCAGCCCTGGATGACGGCCCGCAGCGCCTCCGGCGTCCGCGCCACCACCGCGTGTCCGTCGTCCGCCGTGATGATCGGCCGCTGGATCAGGATCGGGTGCTCGGCCAGCGCCGCGATCCACCGCTCCCGGTCGGCCTCCGTCCGGCCCCACTCCTTGAGCCCCAGTTCCCTGCCCACCGCCTCGTCCACCCGGGCGATGTCCCACGGCTCCAGTGCCAGCCGCTCCAGCACCCGCTCGATCTCGGCGGCGCTCGGCGGGTCCTCCAGGTAGCGGCGGACGGTGTACTCGGCCCCGGCGGCGTCCAGCTCGCTGATCGCCGTACGGCACTTCCCGCAGCGCGGGTTGATCCAGATCTCCACGGGGGAAGCGTAGGCGATCGGCGTCCGCCCCGGGCGCACCGCTCGCATCCGACGGCACACCTCTTGGTAACTCGCCGTCCGCGGGGCTAAGTTGACTCACCGGTAGCCCATCCGGGAGGAGCGTGCATGGACATGGACGGCGCGGCGATCATGGAACGGCTGATGTCCCCGGAGGGCCGGGCCGACCCCTACCCGCTCTACGAGCTCGCACGCGAGCTCGGGCCGGTCATCCCCGCCGGCGAGGGGCTGGCGATGGCCGTCGGGTACCGCGAGGTGCACCAGGCGCTGCGCAACCCGGACTTCGGGGTGGTCGACGCCGCGCAGTGGGAGCGCTGGGAGCCCGGTCACACCGATCGCCCGGCCAGACGCCTGCTCAGCCGCTCGATCCTGGAGAGCAACGCGCCGGACCACTCCCGGATGCGCTCGCTGATCGCCTCGGTCTTCACGGCCCGCCGGGTCGCCACGCTGGCGGAGCCGATCACGGCCGCCGTGCACCAGCTGCTCGACGAGATGGCCAAACAGGGTGCGGACGGCTCGCCGGTCGACTTCATGGACGCCTTCGCCTACCGCCTCCCGGTCGGTGTGGTCTGCGAACTGCTCGGGGTGCCGGAGGCCGACCGCACCCGGTTCCGCCCGCTCGCCACCGACCTCTCGGGCGCACTGGAAATCTTCGTCGACGGGCCCGAACTGGCCGCGGCCGACGAGGCCGCCGAGGAACTCAGCCAGTACTTCAGCCGCCTCGCCGCCGGCCGCCGGGCCGACCCGCAGCACGACCTGGTCAGCGCCCTGGTCGAGGTCGCCGCCGCGGACCCGTCCAGGCTCTCCGGCCATGAGCTGCTGGCCAACCTGATCCTGCTGCTCGGCGCCGGCTTCGAGACCACCACCAACCTGCTCGGCAACGCTCTCGCCCGGCTCTTCGAGCACCCGGAGATCCTGGCCGCCGTCCGGGCCGGCACCGTCACACCGTCCGGGCTCACCGACGAGGTGCTGCGCCACGACTCGCCCGTCCAGCTCACCGTCCGGGCCGCGGCCGGTGACGGCCTGCGGGTCGGCGGGATCGGGATCCCCAGGGACGGCGGGGTGTTCCTGCTCATCGGCGCCGCCAACCGCGACCCGTCGCGCTATCCGGACCCGGCCCGCTTCGACCCGACCCGCCAGGACAGCCAGCCGCTGAGCTTCGGCGGCGGCCCGCACTACTGCCTCGGCGCCGGCCTCGCCCGCCTGGAGTCCGACATCGCCCTCCCCGCCCTGCTCGCCCGCTTCCCCTCACTCACCCCGGCCCCCGGCGCCACCCGCCGCAACCGCCTCGTCCTGCGCGGCTTCCACACCCTCCCGGTCACCCTGCGCTAGCTAGGCGCCGTAGCCGTCGTCGGGAAGGCTACGGTCCGGCTCCGGACAGGGGGCGTGGGACGGGCCCCAGATACCGGCCTTGTGCAGCACCCAGTCGTCGAGCTGCGGCGAGTCGTAGCCCTCCCGGTCGACGAAGACGAAGTCCACGTGCAGGTCGTCGGCCATTTCGACCTCCAGAGTCCGCTGGTCGGTGAGGCGCTCGTACTCGACGACCTTCCACCGGCACCCGGCCTGCGTGAGCGCTGCGATCATCGCCGATTCGGTGACGCGGGAGTCGACGGCGCGAAGCTCGCCTCGACTCGGGCCGGGCAGTTCGAAATCGTCGTGCCAGGCCAGGAAGACTATGGAGCTCAGCAGTCGGCATCGGCAGACGACCAGTTGCACACTTCCGAAGCAGAAGCCGTGCGGCCATCGGCGCTGCTTGTACAGCCGCCCGCTGTTCGTCGGCTCCCCGTAGGCCGCGACGACATCGGCGAGGTGGGCACCATGGTGGAGCGTTCCGAAGGTTCCGGTCGCCGCCATCTGGGCCAGTTCCGTCGTGAGGTCCATGCCGGAGATCATTCCATTCGGGGAAGTAGGCAGATCATGGCTTTCTATGGCCTGGCATCGACCGACGGCAGTACTGCGGGGCCGCCAGTGCGTTCTGCTCGCCTGAGTTCTTCGTCTCGGAGTTCTTCCGGGCCCGTGAGAGCGCTGGGCTCATCCAGGGCGACCTCGCCAAGCTGATGTCCGCCCATCCCGCGATCCTGCCCGCCCGCGCCGCCCACGGCGAACGGGTTTTCCGCGAGACTGTGCGCATGCCCGATCCCGCCCTCATCCCGCCGATCCAGCCGCTCCTCCAGCGCACCATCCGCTGCCGCCGCTGCAACCGCCCGCTCCACGACCCGGAGTCCCGGATGCTCCGC
Source organism: Kitasatospora sp. HPM-01-4 (assembly GCF_051374625.1). NCBI lineage: Bacteria > Bacillati > Actinomycetota > Actinomycetes > Kitasatosporales > Streptomycetaceae > Kitasatospora > Kitasatospora sp. HPM-01-4. The sequence continues at coordinate 6,259,914 of NZ_JBPQGP010000005.1, forward strand.
CTCGGCCGCGAATGCCGCGGCCCGGAGGAGTCGGTCCAGGTGGTACCCGGCGACCAGGACCCGCTGCCGGGTCTGTGAACGCGGGGGCCGCCGCTCCCGGCGGGGGAACGGCGGCCCGTGTCAGCGGCCGATCGGCCAGCGGAAGCGGCTCACAGGTCGTAGTAATGCTCAAACATGCCTCTGGCCTGGGGAAATGAGGTTCTCAAGGGAGATCATTTCACAACCAGTGCACACGCGGCGGCCTCAACGGATGAGCTGAGTTGAGAAGGACCGAGTAGTGATGAGGGGGCGCGGTGGCTGCTCACTGTGGGGTGCTACGCAGTGCTACCGAGCTTCGAACCAGCTCGTAGGTGGCGTCCAATTCGCTCGCGTTACCCAGTGAGCTGGCGTGTAGCCGTTCCATCCATACAGAGTTGAGAGTCGGAGGCATTTGAGGGGGGATGTAGCGCTGCGGAGACTGTGCAGTCAGCCGGTCGGGTCTCGTCGAGCCAGACCGGACCGACCGCGACCAGGCGGGCGTTGTGCAGGTGCGCCGTCATGGCCGGCACGTCGAGCGGGCCAGTAACGTCAGGCGGCCGGTCATAGCCGACCCCGACTCGGCAGAGTCGTTGATCCCGGCGGCGATGATCAGCGTGTCGGGCATTCGGGGCGCGAGGAGCCCGGGCGTCTGCGTCTGACATCCGCCAGCATGCACCCGGGGACGGCCACGTTGAGGACGTGGTGCTCGGCCTCGTTCATGGCTATGTGTGCCGCCACCAACTGCCAGGGCCCAGCCACCTGCGGGTCGGAGCGTCCGTAGGCGATGCTGTCCCCGATGGTCACGATCCGCGTTATGTAGCGGTGCGGCTTTGCATTCAGGTGTGCCAAGGCCCCCGGCGCGGAGTCGGGTTCGACCGAACTCCAACAGGTGCCACGATGCGAGGCAGTCACATCGTTCTTACCGCCGCATTCAGTTCGTTGACGAAGGTCTGCCACGACGGAAGTAGAGAAACCGGCCCGAGTGGATCGAGGCGTTCGAGGAGCTTGTGCCGGTGCTGGGGGAAGCGCTTCTGGAAGCCGTCCAATCGGCGGCCGGAGTATCCGCTGGCCGCAGCCAGTGCTTCCTTGAGCAGCCTCTTTGGGTCGGCGACCTTTTCAACGGATGTTCCCTGGGGCAGGTTCAGCGGAACCTTGCCCTTCGGGTTCTCGGCGACCTGGCGGATCGACACCTCGTCAAGCAGCAGCCATGCCTCCAGCATTCGGACCGGGACGACCGCGATGTGCGGGCAGCCTGGCCACTCGGACTCGATTGCTTTCGCGATCTCCTCCCGGCGCTCCGACACGCCTGCCCGGTCGGCATCCCGGTGGATCGCGATCAGGTCGTAGTCGTCGCCGAACTTCCTCGCCACACGCAACTTGTCCGGCACGGAATGGGTCGCGACGTTGCTCAAGCGGCCGAAGTCCGGCGAGGTGACGGACGCCGTTCTGCCGGCGCGGGCCACGATCGCCTCGATGTGGCGGACCAGGCCATCGTCGCTGGTGCCCTCGCCAGTGAAGAGGATACGGAGCGTCACATGTCCTCCAGGTCGAGCGTGGTCTGGGCTCCTGGGGGAGTGGTGAGGTAGGGGAGGATATCGGCCTTCGTTACGTAGGTGCGATGCCCCTCAGGTACCCGCCAGGTATTGTGCAGCGGACGCAGCCGCAGGGCGCGTGCGATCGAGCCGTCCTCCAGCCGATGCAGTGCGGTGTCCGCGAACAGGAGGTCATCGGGCGAGACCAGCTGGACGACGCCGGGGGAGTGGGTGTTGATCAGCACCTGCCGGAACGGGTTGTCCGTTCCTGGGGCGGTCATCGGGTCGACGGCGAGATCCCGGACGAGATCCACCATAGGGACGAGATTGGCCGGGTGGATTCCGTTCTCAGGTTCCTCCATGCACAGCATGCCCCGAACGGTGGGGTCTTCGAGCAGGACGCACAGTGCGAGGAAACGCAGGGTGCCCTCTGAGAGGCTTCGAGCTGGAAGCACCATACCGTCCGACTCGCGTACCTGGACGGTCAGCAGTTGACGGACTTCGTCCTGATCCACGGCCAGGTCACTGACCTGTACACCTGTCAGGTCGGACAGGCGGCCTGCGACGCGGGCGTACACCTGCTCCGGGTCCTCGCCGGCAACGGTGTGGGCGACGCGGTACAGCGCCGCCGGCAAGTGGACGCCGTCCACGCCCATCACTTGCGGGTCGATGAAGCGGTCGGCGCTGCGCAAGGCCGAGGGCTCCAGGGCGAGCCGTCGCCAGGACTCCATCTCCCGCCGTGCGGCGAGGATGGTCGGGTCGTCGCTGGAGGTGATGGTGGAGACCACGGTAGCTGGAGCCCGGGACGCAGCGGCTGGCTTGGGCTGGCCGCGGCTGCCACCGTCCTGGTGGATCTTGACGATCGGGCCGCCGGACTCGGCGTCGATGTCGGTCGAGATGAACGGAGCGCCGCTTCGGTGTCCGATGATCACCTTGTCGCGGAACTGGCCAGCGCTGTGCGGGAAGCGCAGATGCTGCTTGGCAGCGCCCTTCGTGATGTGCCGCAGTTCCTCGCGCAGGAGTGTGAGGCGGCCGAAGCGGTCGAGCCCCGAGGGGCCCTGGTAGCCGATTTCGAGCTCGTAGCGGAGGAAGGAGGTGGTGGGTTTTGTGGCTCGCCCGAAGTCGTCCTCGATGGCCAGCGGAACGATCATCTCTGCGGCGAATCGCATCCGCAGCCCCCGGGAGCCGAATCCCTTCCAGAAGAGGTCGCGAGGGTCACCGTGCCGTTCGCCGTGGACTCCGCGGACCTCCTGGGCTGCCTCCATCATCGACTTGTCAGCGAGCAAGGAGAGGAACTGGACGGCGTCGAACACGTTCGACTTGCCAGTGCCGTTAGCGCCCGCGATGCAGGTGAACGGCCCGAAATCGATTGTGGTGTCCAGCAGGTTCTTGAACCCGTGGACTTCGAGTCTGGTGAGCATCAGGTGCTGGCCTCCGAAAGGTCTTCAGGTGTGAGGGTACTCGCCCGTGAGGCCGTCGCCTGTGGTCTCACAGGAGACGGTTGTCGGACCGCGATCGGGAGCGCGAAAGCACCTTCTGAGCGGGGACGATGGCCCCTGCTCGGTCCTCTGACCGCCCCGACGATCGCCGCTGGGGCTGCGGCAGCGGTTCCACCCGCAGGACCATGCTCCGTTTGAGGGCATGAGACTCCGGCCCGGCGGCGGTCCACCCAGCTGCCGGGCCGGGACGCGGCCGTCGATCCGGTGGTGGGCGTTTCTCGTCGGATGCTCTGTGGCCCGATGACGGACTGATCGGCCTAATGCTCTCTGAGGACGGCGAGTACTCCGGCTGGCTCGAAGTCCTGGCGTCCCCGCGACACCTGCCTGGGTGGAAGAAGTCGCTCGCGCGCATTGCGCAGTTTCTTGAGGGCAACTGCAATTGGAGTCGTGGCATCGAGGACGTACTAGGCCACCTGGAGCATACGGCGACCGCCGCGCTGGAGATTTTCAATCCGCGGGATGTCATTGCAGCCGTCGGCCATGCTGTAAGACACGAGAACACCGCGGCGTTTCCGGTCCTGGAACTGATCATTGATGTCGAGGGTGAGGTAAGAGTCTTTAAGGGATTCGCCTGTTGGGACGGTACGACTCGGCCGGCCGATCCAGTGGAGGTGATGGGTCGAGTCCTGGCGGGCGGCGCGGCCGAATACAGCGACCTGTATCACTTCGATTGCATGGGCCCCCACGACCCGGCACTGATGGCATATCACGGACTCTCGTACGAGCTCTTCGAAGTGGCTGACGGCAGGTTCGTCCGGAGATTCGACGCGGTGGATGGTGGTTGGGTCGAGTTCGACGAACGGCAGCGTCGTCTGTTCAGGCCGACAGCGGAGCTCCTGCTGGCCAATCAAGGCTACTGTCGGGCACTCGAAGCGCTGACCCACGTCATCGAGGTATTTGGATGACGACTCGGGTACTGACTTCGGTTTGTCAGAGTGGGGTTTGGGGTGTCGGGGGTCAGGTTGCTGTCGGCTATGAATCCGTCGAGGGTGTCGGGTCGGTACTGCAGGCGTTTGAGCCGGGCGTTCGAGGCTTTTGAGTCGGTCGACGGCGAGGTTGGCCAGACTGCGGTCCACGCCTGGTCCTCCACGCGGCCGTGCGTAGCCGTGTGACTGGCGACTGGCCTGGTCTGCGGGCTGGGCAGCTGTGTGGCAACTGCCCCTGAGGCCGTTTGCAGCACAGAGCTTGCAGGGGAAGGTGCTGAAAATGCGCTCGCCGTGGCTCGCCGTCGGCCTTGGTGCGGTTTACGTGCTTCATGCCTTAGCGGGACCCGAGCTCGATTGAGGTCCGCACCGCGATAGCGCGTTGCACTTGATCACCCAAAGTAGTGATGGGATGTGCCATGTTGCGGCGGGCGGTCAATGTGTCGAGAGGCGCGCTGCGGACGTCCCGCTGAGTCGGATCTCCGTGCGCGCTCATTTCATACTCATCTCACATCGCGAGCCGGTGCCAGCCCTCCGATGGCCGCTTCCGCAGGTCGGCGAGGTGCTGACCTGCGGAAACAACAAGAGGTCGAACTGTGTTTCCGCAGGTCAGAGGCCCCTTTAGAGGTCGTAGTACAGCTCGAACTCGTGCGGGTGCGGGCGCAGCGCGATCGGGGCGATCTCGTTGGTGCGCTTGAAGTCGATCCAGGTCTCGATCAGGTCGGGGGTGAAGACGCCGCCCGCGAGCAGGTACTCGTGGTCGTTCTCCAGGGCTTCGAGGACGGCGGGGAGCGAGGCGGGGACCTGGGGGACCGAGGCGTGCTCCTCCGGGGCGAGCTCGTAGAGGTCCTTGTCGACCGGCTCCAGCGGCTCGATCTTGTTCTTGATGCCGTCCAGGCCGGCCAGCAGCATGGCCGAGAAGGCCAGGTAGGGGTTGCAGGACGGGTCGGGCGCGCGGAACTCCAGGCGCTTGGCCTTGGCGTTGGAGCCGGTGATCGGGATACGGATCGCGGCCGAGCGGTTGCGCTGCGAGTACACCAGGTTGACCGGTGCCTCGAAGCCCGGGACCAGGCGGTGGTAGGAGTTCACCGTGGGGTTGGTGAAGGCCAGCAGCGAGGGGGCGTGCTTCAGCAGGCCGCCGATGTAGTAGCGGGCGGTGTCGGAGAGGCCGGCGTAGCCCTGCTCGTCGTAGAAGAGCGGGGAGCTGTCCAGCCACAGCGACTGGTGGACGTGCATGCCGGAGCCGTTGTCCCCGAAGATCGGCTTGGGCATGAAGGTGGCGGTCTTGCCGTTGCGCCAGGCGACGTTCTTGACGATGTACTTGAAGAGCATCAGGTCGTCGGCTGCGTGCAGCAGGGTGTTGAACCTGTAGTTGATCTCGGCCTGGCCGGCGGTGCCCACCTCGTGGTGCTGGCGCTCGACCTTGATGCCGGACGCGGCGAGCTCCAGCGAGATCTCCGCGCGCAGGTCGGCGAAGTGGTCGACCGGCGGGATGGGGAAGTAGCCGCCCTTGTAGCGGACCTTGTAGCCGCGGACGTCGCCCTCGACGGACCCGGTGTTCCAGGCGCCCGCCTCGGAGTCGATGTGGTAGAAGGACGCGTTGGCGCTGGTCTCGAAGCGCACCGAGTCGAAGACGTAGAACTCGGCCTCAGGCCCGAAGAACGCGGTGTCGGCGATACCGGAGGAGGCGAGGTAGGCCTCGGCCTTCTTGGCGACGTTGCGCGGGTCGCGGCTGTACGCCTCGCCCGTGATCGGGTCCTGGATGAAGAAGTTGATGTTGAGGTGCTTCTCGGTGCGGAACGGGTCGAGGCGGGCCGTGCTGAGGTCCGGCACCAGGGCCATGTCCGACTCGTGGATGGCCTGGAAGCCTCGGATCGACGAGCCGTCGAACATCAACGTCTCGTCCGGGTCGAAGGTCGAGGCGGGAACCGAGAAGTGCTGCATCACACCCGGCAGGTCGCAGAAGCGGACGTCGACGAACTTGATGTCGTTGTCCTCGATGTACTGCTTCACTTCGGCGGCGTTGTTGAACATCCATCCTCCTCAGCGTGCGATTTGGTGGCTCACCATAGGGAGAGGCCGTTTCCGACCGGTGACCTCGCCGTTTCCTGAATGTTAACCGCCTGCGTGCCGAGGGCGGCAAAGTCATATGGTTCCGGGCAAAACGCTTCTCCGGTCCAGGTCCTGCCGGGTGAGTGGTCTGGACCACTTGCCCGGGTCCGGCGGCACCCGATTCACCCACACGGGTTGCCGACGGGGGAGGGGGACGAAGATCCGCCGTACTGCCCGGATAGTGTGGATTCGTGGACACCAGAGAAGCGTTGGGATCGTGGATCGACGGCCCGAAGGCCGCCGCCGAGAAGATGGGCGCCGACTTCGGTTACCGCGGTGAGCGCCTCGGCCTGCCCAAGGAGGGCCCGGGATCGATCGCGGGGCCCGGCCGCCGGATCGGCGCGCTGTTCGTCGACGGCTGGCTCTGCAGCCTGGTCGCCTACGGGCTGATCTCCCGCGGCGACCAGTCGGTGGCCAACATGTGGACCACCCCGCTGTTCTACCTCGTCACCGTGCTGCTGCTGGCCACTGCCGGGACGACGGTCGGCAAGCGGCTGTTCGGCCTGCGGGTGGTCCGGCTCGACGGCCGCCGTGCCACCGTCTCCCAGGTGCTGCTGCGCACCCTGCTGCTCTGCCTGGTGGTGCCGGCGCTGGTCTGGGACCGCGACACCCGGGGGCTGCACGACAAGGCGGTCGGCACGGTCGAGGTCCGGGTCTAGCCCGGCCGGCCCGGCGGACACGTCAGGAGACGTCAAACGGCCCCGCCGCGAGGAGGACTCGTGGCGGGGCCGTGGTGTTGTCCGGGGGAGCGGGAGGTCAGCGGACCTGGCCGCCCTTGGGCATCCGGGCGCCCTTGGGCATCGGGCCCTTGGGGATCGGCGCCTTGGAGAGCAGGTCGCCCAGCGCGCGCAGGCGGTCGTTGGTCTCGGTGACCTGGCCCGGGGTGATCACACGCGGCATCCGCATCAGGTGGATCTGCAGCTTCTTCAGCGGGATCTCGCCCTCGCCGTCGCCGACCATGATGTCGTGCACCGGGATGTCGCCGACGACCTTGGCCATCTTCCGCTTCTCGGCGGCCAGCAGCGGGCGGACCCGGTTGGGGTTGCCCTCACCGATCAGCGCGATGCCGGGGCGGCCCACCGCACGGTAGACCGCGTCCTGGTTGCGGGTGACGGCGACCGGGGTCGGGTTGGCGCTCCAGCCGCGCCGGATGTTGTTCAGCACGGCGGCCACCGCACCCGGCTGGCCCTCCATCTGCCCGAACGCGGCCCGCTCGGCACGCCGTCCGAAGACGATCGCCATCGCCAGGAAGCCCACGATGAAACCGAGGATGCCCAGGTAGATGGGATGGTCGATCGCAAAGCCGATGGCGAGGAACACGCCGAAGGTGATCAGGCCGACGCCTGCGATGATCAGGCCGATCTTGGTGTCGACCTTCTTGGTCATTTGGTACGCCAGGCGGATCTGCTTGAGCCGCCCGGGGTTTCCGGATGTTTCCGTCGCCATAACGCTCATGGTACGTGGCGCGGCCCGGGGAGATCCAAGGGGCGCCCCCCGCCTGCCGGCGGTGCATTCCGGTGCGGCCACGGCATCAAGCGGCATCAAGCGGCATCCGAGAGCATCCGATGGCGCCCGACGGCATTCACCGGCGGTCGACGGCGTTCACCGGCGGTCGACGGCGTCCGGGTCGTCCGGGCCGACCACTCAGGCCCGTCGGCGGGGCTCCTCGCTGGAACCGCCCAGCAGCTCCGCGCCGCTCTCCCGGTCCGCCGCGTTCCGGCGGTTCTCGCAGACGGCCGTCCAGGCGTTCAGCCGAGCCTGCTGCCGGCCGCCCGCGAGCAGCACGCTCTCGGCCAGGCGCAGCGCGCCGCCGACCGAACGGACCTCGCGGACCCGGGTGAGCTTCCCGATGCGTACCTGCATGCCGAGCACTTCCCTCGTCGAGATACGGAGTGGACGGTGGGGAACCGTACGGCGCCATTCTGGCCTGCCGGTATTACCGTCCGGTGAGCCGACTGTCACTGTCAGATGAAAGCAGAGTCCGGTGGCAGCGGCGCCGCGGACGCCGCGGCGGGGTGAGCGTGTCGCTCACCCCGCCGGGAGTGCCGAGTGGGCGGCGAGGTCAGACGGCCGCCTGCGCGCGGCGCTCCAGCGCCTGGCGGTACAGCCGGCCGGCCCGGTACGAGGAACGCACCAGCGGGCCCGACATGACACCGGCGAAGCCGAGCTCCTCGGCCTCCTCCTTCAGCTCCACGAACTCCTGCGGCTTCACCCAGCGCTCCACGGGGTGGTGGCGCAGCGAGGGGCGCAGGTACTGGGTGATGGTGATCAGCTCGCAGCCGGCGTTCACCAGGTCCTCCAGCGCCTGGCTGATCTCCTCGCGGGTCTCGCCCATGCCCAGGATCAGGTTGGACTTCGTCACCAGACCGGCGGCGCGGGCCTGGGTGATGACGTCCAGCGAGCGCTCGTAGCGGAAGGCCGGGCGGATCCGCTTGAAGATCCGCGGCACCGTCTCCACGTTGTGCGCCAGCACCTCGGGACGGGAGGAGAAGACCTCGGCGAGCTGCTCCGGCACCGCGTTGAAGTCCGGGATCAGCAGCTCGACGCCGGTCCGGCCGGCCGCCCGGTCGGCGGTCATCTCGTGCACCTGGCGCACCGTCTCGGCGTACAGCCAGGCGCCGCCGTCCGGCAGGTCGTCACGGGCGACACCGGTGATGGTGGCGTAGTTGAGGTCCATGGTGAGGATGGACTCGGCGACCCGGCGCGGCTCGTCCCGGTCGAACTCGGCGGGCTTGCCGGTGTCGATCTGGCAGAAGTCGCAGCGGCGGGTGCACTGGTCGCCGCCGATGAGGAAGGTGGCCTCGCGGTCCTCCCAGCACTCGAAGATGTTGGGGCAGCCGGCCTCCTGGCAGACCGTGTGCAGCCCTTCCTTCTTCACCAGCGACTGGAGGGCGTTGTACTCCGGGCCCATCTTCGCCCGGGTCTTGATCCACTCAGGCTTCCGCTCGATCGGGGTCTCGCTGTTGCGGACCTCCAGGCGAAGGAGCTTCCTGCCGTCGGGTGCGACAGCGGACACGTGCGACTCCTAGAACTAGACGGGGTACCACCAGGGTACGCCTGTGCTTGTAGGGCTTGTGCCGGGCCAGTGCCCCGCATTCGCAGGGCAACAGTGCGCGGACCGAAGGGATTCCCAACGCGACGGCCGGGAAGCGCCCGGAATCAGCGGGCGGGCGCGGGCTCCGGAAGCTCCGCGAAAACCGCCTGCAGGTGCTTCTCGACCACCGGCAGCGCCTCGCCGACACCGAAGTCCCGGCCCAGCTCAGAAGAGACCGAGGCCACCCCGGCGTCCCGGATCCCGCACGGCACGATCCGGTCGAACCAGGTCATGTCGGGGTTGCAGTTGAGAGCGAAGCCGTGCATCGTCACGCCCCGCGCCACCCGCACGCCGATCGCCGCCAGCTTGCGGTCGTCGCCGCGCTGACCGGCGTTGGACGGCGCGTACTCCGGCCCGGCCAGCCGGGGGTCGATGCCCAGCGGCAGACCCATCCGCAGCGTCAGCTTGCCGATCTCCACCACCTGCGACGGGTCCACCACCGCGTCGGGGATCACGTCGCCCAGCACCCACACCCCGCTGCGGCCCTCGACCCGGGTGCTTTCCAGACCGAAGTCGGTGCACGCGCGGATCAGCGCCTCCTCCAGCCGGCGCACGTACGCGACCACGTCGATCGGGTCCGGCAGCTTGATGATCGGGTAGCCGATCAGCTGCCCGGGGCCGTGCCAGGTGATCTCGCCGCCCCGGTTGACCTCGACGACCGGGGTGCCGTCCAGCGGACGGTCCTCCGGGTTGGTGCGCTTGCCGGCGGTGTACACCGGCAGGTGCTCCAGCAACAACACGGTGTCCGGGATCTCGTCCGCGACCCGCAGCGCGTGCAGACGCTGCTGCTCGGCCCACGCCTCCTCGTACGGCACCGAGCCCTCGCCGATGCCCATCCGAACGAACCGCACGTTCTCGCTCACCACTGCTCCTTGCCAGGCGTTCGAGACCAACTCGGCAAGCGTACGCCTGACCGGGTGAACCCCGGTTGCCCGGGCTGAGCCGTGGCCGGACGGGGGCCGTCCAGCCGGGTGGAACACCCGCCCCGGCCTCCCGGCCCCGGCCCGTCAGCCCCCGGTGAGCAGCTGCAGGCGCAGCGCGAGCTGCAACTCCAGCGCACGTCCGGGCTGGTTCCAGCTGTGCCCGAGCAGGGCCTCGATCCGCTCCAGCCGCTGCACCACGGTGTTCACATGAACGTGCAGCTGGTCCTTGGCCCTGGTCAGGCTGCCGCCGCAGGCGAAGTACGCGCGCAGGGTGCGCACCAGCTCGGTGCCGCGCCGGGCGTCGTACTCCAGCAGCGGCCCGAGCGTGTCGGCCACGAAGCCGTCCACCCGGTGCCCGTCGCCGAGCAGAACGCCGAGAAACCCCAGGTCGGCGGCGGAGGCACCGTCGCCGGTCCGCCCCAGCACCCGGAGCGCACGCACACACCGCACCGCTTCCGCGTGGGAGGCGGCCAGCGCGACGGGCCCGGCGGCGACCCGCCCGGCGCCGACCGTGACCGGGGAACCGAGCATGGCGGCCAGCCGGTCGGCGGCCCGGGCCGCCAGCTGCCCGGGGGAGCGCGAGCCGTCCTCGGGGAGCAGCAGGACCACCGCCTCGCCGTGCTCGGCGCTGATGCCCCTGGTGCCGAACAGATGGCGGACGGCGGCCCCGGCCAGCCGTCCCCGGTCCTCGGCGGCAGCCTCGGCGACCAGCACCAGGTGCGGCCGGGTGAGGTCGACGCCGAGGCGGCGGCCGCGCGCGGTGAGCCCGGCCGGGTCGCGGCCGGGGGCGGTGAGCAGGTCGGTGAGGAGCTCGCCGCGGACCCGGTTCTCGGCCTCGGCGACCGAGCGGCGCAGCAGCAGGAGCAGTGCGGTGACCACCGCGGCGCGCTCGAACAGGCGGCGGTCGGCGTGGTCCAGGTCCGGTCTGCCGTGGAGCTGCAGGCTGCCGAGCGGCTCCTGCCCGGCCAGGACCGCGCAGACCCAGCTCTCCCCGTGCCGGACCGCGTGCCCCTCGGAGCGCGAGGCGGCCAGCGCCTCGGCCAGTGCCTTCCCGTCCCGGCCGCGTCCGGCCAGCCGGCCGCCCCCGGCGTCCCGTACGGTGACCTCGCCGCCGAGCAGGGCGGCCAGCTCGGCGGCCAGATCGGGTACCTCGGCACCGTGCAGCACCAGGTCGGTGAGCCGGTCGTGGGCCTGCTCGGCGCGCTGGACGGCGGCGGCGTGGGCCTGGACCACGGCATTGGCGGCGTTCAGCTCGGCCAGTGCCGCCCTGGTGTCCGCCAGCGACCTGGCGGTGTCCAGGGCGATGGCGGCGTGCGCGGCGAGCGAGCACAGCAGCGCGACCTCCTCGGGGGAGAAGGCGCGCGGGGTCCGGTCGGCGGCGAACAGCACCCCTATCACCCGGCCGCCGAGCAGCAGCGGCACCCCGATGATCGCCACCAGTCCCTCGTCCAGCACGCCCGCGTCGATCCGGCCGGTGTGGTGGAAGCGTTCGTCGGTGCGGTAGTCGGGTGTCGCGTAGGGGCGGGCGGTCTGGGCGACCAGTCCGCCCAGACCGTCGCCGAGGCCGAGGCGCAGGGTCTGGAAGAGTTCCGAGACCGAGCCGGCGGTCACCCGCATGTAGGTGTCCCCGGCCGCCTGGTCGGGGAGGGTGAGGTACGCGGTGTCGGTACCGAGCAGCATCCTGGCCCGGCGGACGATGGCCCGCAGGACCGAGTCCAGGTCCCGCGAGGCGGCCAGGTCACCGGCGGTGTCGAAGAGCGCGGTCAACTCGGCTTCCCTGCGCCGGTGCTGGCCCAGGGTCCGGTGCACGCCCAGGGCCTGCCGGGTGGCCTCGTCGATCTCGTCCAGCACGGCGGGGGGAGCGCCCCGCCGCCGGGCGTCGGCCGGTACCTCGGCGAGGTCCTCGGCGGCGGCGCCGGACGCGAGGAGGCCGAGCAGCCTGCGCAGCGCGGGGGCGGAGCTGGTGTCGGGGTCGTCCATGGTGCGCGCCATCGTGCCAGGTCCGGCCGCGGAGGGGGAACGGCCGAGTCCGGCCCGGAGTGTGCCCCGGGTGCTGCCCGGCGGGGCCGGGCAGCCGCCTCGGCCGGTCAGTGCGCGGTCCAGCCGCCGTCCACGGGCAGGCTCGCGCCGGTGAGGAACGCGGTGTCGGGCGAGCACAGCCACAGGGCGATCCGGGCCACCTCGGCCGGCTCGATCAGGCGTTTGACGGCGGTCCGGTCGAGCATGATCCGCTCCACCACCTCGTCCTCCGGGATGCCGTGCGCGCGTGCCTGGTCGGCGATCTGCCGCTCCACCAGGGCGGTGCGGACGTAGGCGGGGTTGATGCAGTTGCTGGTCACGCCGTACGGGGCGCCCTCCAGGGCGACCGTCTTGCTCAGGCCCTCCAGGCCGTGCTTGGCGGTTACGTACGCGGACTTGAAGGCGCTGGCCCGCAGGCCGTGCACGGAGGAGATGTTGACCACCCGCCCCCACCCCCGGGCGTACATGTGCGGCAGGGTGCGGCGCAGGATCCGGAACGGGGCCTCCACCATCACCCGCTGGATCTGCGTGAACCGCTCCGGCGGGAACTCGTGCACCGGCGCGACGTGTTGCAGGCCGGCGTTGTTGACGACGATGTCCGCGTCGTCCGGCAGCGCGTCCACGGCCGCGGGGTCGGCGAGGTCGGCGACCATCGCCAGCCCGCCGATGCGCTCGGCGAGTTCCTCGGCCTGGGCGGCCGCCAGATCGACGACGTAGACCCGGGCGCCGGCGGCGGCGAAGGCCTCCGCGCAGGCCCGGCCGATACCCGAGGCGGCGCCGGTGACCAGTGCGGTGCGGCCGGCGAGCGAGTGGGGGGAGGTGGTGTCCATGGCCCAGAACGGTAGGAACGGCGAGGCCCCCGCTCCCATGTGACCGGCCACCACAGCACTCGCGGTTGCAGTGGTGTCGACCACTATGGAGCGGAAACGGACACAGTCACGCTTTCACCCAAACACGTTCAGCCCCATCTTCCTCACAATGGGCGCCACTGAGTCACCCGTTCGGAGGATTGGCCGCCCAGATCCACCCATAGCGGCAAAATGCTCGCTACATTCACGCCGACTCCCGACAGGGGGCGCCGCCCCGGGTACCGGGGTACTGGTGCGGCGCTAGAGAGGTGTTGAGACTGAGATGCCCCAAAGGCCTGCAACCGACCGCCCGACGACGACGTACGGACAGCCAGACCAGCACCAGGTGCCGGCCGGGACACCACCCGTCACCGACCACGGTCAGACCGACGCCCTCCCGCCCGCCGGGCGCGCCCAGGTCGCCGCGCAGGCCGAACACGTCCAGGCCGAAGACATCCAGGCCGAAGACATCCAGGCCGAACACGTCCAGCCCGCGCACGACCTCGCCCACGGTGCCCACGCCGCTGACCGCACCCAGAATCCGCGCCTGGCGGCCCTGATCGAGGAGGCGGGCTTCTCACACGCCGGCCTCGCCCGCCGGGTCGACCAACTGGGCCTGGAACACGGCCTGGACCTGCGCTACGACAAGACCTCGGTGACCCGCTGGCTGCGCGGTCAGCAGCCGCGCGGTGCCACCCCCGCGCTGATCGCCGAGGTCTTCACCCGCCGCCTCGGCCGCCGCTTCTCCGCCCAGGACATCGGCCTGGACGCCTGCGCCCCGGTCTACGCCGGACTGGAGTTCGCCGAGACCCCGCAGGAGGCCGTGGACATCGTCGCCAGCATGTGGCGCAAGGACAACGGCCCGCAGTCCGAGCTGCGCCGGATCGCCTTCACCCCGGCCGGCCTGGTCGTCCCCAGCAGGGACTGGCTGATCGGCCGCACCGACGAGCGGGTCGCCCGGGACGGCTCCGTCGCCGGTGCCGACTCCCGCCCTGCGGTCCCGGGAGCCCGGCCCGGCACACCCTCCGCCTCGGCCGGGTCGGCCATCGCGGCCCAGCTGCTGGCCCAGGCGCCGATGGTCCGGGTGCCGGCCCAGAGCCGCGGCCCCGGCGGCACGGCCCGGGCGTCCGGTACCGAGGCCGGTGAGCCGGCCGTGCGCGAGCAGCGCCCGCCCCTGCGGGTCGGCCGGGGCGACATCGCCGCCATCCGCGCCGTCGGCGATCTCTTCCGCGCCCTGGACCAGGCGTACGGCGGCGGCCACGCCCGGCAGGCGCTGGTCCGGTACCTGGAGAGCGAGGCGGAGCCGATGCTGCGCGGCCGCTACGGCGAGCAGATCGGCCGGGCGCTGTTCGGCGCGGTCGCCGACCTCACCAGACTGGCCGGCTGGACGTCCTTCGACATCGCCGCGCACGGCCTCGCCCAGCGCTACTTCGTCCAGGCACTGCGCCTCTCCCAGGCGGCGGGTGACCGGGTGCTCGGCGGCCACGTCCTCACCACCATGAGCCAGCAGGCCGTCCATCTGGGCCACGGCCGGGAGGCCATCCAGCTCGCCAGAGTGGCCCAGCAGGGTGTCGGCACCGCCGCACCGCCGGCGGTACAGGCGCTGATGCACGCCGCCGAGGCACGCGGTCACGCCCTGGTCGGGGACGTGCGTTCCTGCACCACCGCGATGGTCCGCTGCGAGCGCGCCCTCGGCACCGCCCGTTCCGGCGACGACCTGCCCTCCTGGGCCCGCCACTTCGACGAGGCCCAGCTGGCCGACGAGTTCGCCCACTGCTACCGGGATCTCCAGCAGTGGCGCCCCGCCGCCCAGAACGCCGAGAAGTCCCTGCGGCTGCGGGCCCCCGCCTTCGCCCGCAGCCGGATCTTCTGCCGGATGGTCCTCGCCACCGCCCGCCTGGGCATGGGCGATGTGGACGACGCCTGCGGTATCGCCGCCGAATCCCTGCGCGCGGCAGGCGAGATGCGCTCGGCCCGCACCGTCGAGTACCTGCGCGACTTCCACCGCCGCCTGGCCCCCTACCGGGCCAGCCAGGCCGCCCGCACCTTCGAGGAGGCGGCCCGTCAGGCCGGGGTGATCTGACCACCCGGCCTCCCGCTCCGGAACGCCGCCCGGGCGGCAGGACGGCAGCTGAAGGGCATCGAGCGGGTGCTAGCGTCGCCGCTAGAGTTGTCAACTCAGCTGAAACATGCGGAAGTTGAGCGAGTTGATCGCTTTCGCCATCGGTGTGCTTCGCCGATCCGAGCGGTACCCCGGGTGCCGCTCGGATCGGCAAGGCCTTCGGCTTGAGCGGGCCGCCTACGCCGCCTCCGCCGCCTGTTCGGTCGTCGGCACCCGCAGATCCCGCAGTACGGCCTGCGCCGCCCGCCGCCCCGAGACCAGTGCACCCTGCACGGTGCTGGTGTCCCGGTGGTCGCCGCAGGCGTACAGCCCGGCCAGCAGGCGCACCGGGCGCCGGAGGTTGTGCGGCGGCGGCATCGCCGGTACGGCGTCCGGGATATGACGGACACTCAGGAACTCCCAGCCGGAGGTGGAGGTCCCGTACAGCTCCGCCAGCCTGCGCCGGACCAGCGGCTCGTACCCGGCGGGGCCGCCCGGTTCGAAGCTGCGGCGCCCGAGCACGGTGGTGGCGATCAGCGCATGCCCGGGCGGTGCGTACGAGGGGTCCACCTCGCTCAGGACCAGCGAGTGGGAGAGCACCGCCTGGCCGGCGGGCCGGTCGGCGTCGAGCAGCAGGACGGCCTCGCCCAGCGGCGAGCGGTCGGCCGCGTGGTAGTAGGTGGTCACGGGGTGGTGGTCCGGCACCCGCAGGCCGGGGAGCAGGGCGGCCGCCGACTGGGCGTCGGTGGCGAGTACCACCGCACGGGTGGAGATACGTCCGTGCCTGGCGGTGTCGACGCCGTCGGCGGCGATCGCGGTGACCCGGACGCCGAGCCGGACCGTCCCGGCGGGCAGCCCTTCGGCCAGCTGTGCGGGCAGCGCTCCGATGCCGGCGGCGGGCAGACAGAGCCGTCCGCGCGCGTAGGAGCGCAGCACCAGGTCGGCAACTCGGCTGCTGGTGCCGAGGGCGGGGTCGCTGAGCAGGGCGCCGAGCAGCGGGCGCAGGAAGCCGTCCACGGTGCGGGGGGCCAGTCCCCGGTCGGCCAGGGCGCGGGCGGTGGTGGTCTCCGGCCGGGCCAGCAGGCGTGAGACGGGAGTGGCGGCGAGCCGGCCGAGGGAGGCGCCGAGCCTGGCCTTGTCCAGCGGGCTGCCCAGCGACCCCCGGGAGGCGGCCTGCCGTGCGGCGGTCTGCTGCGGATCGCCCACCCGGTAGCGGCGGGATCCGCTGTGCACCAGGACTCCGGGGGCGAGCGGGCGCAGCTCCAGGCGGTCCAGGTCGAGGTGGCGGCGCGGCTCGGGGAAGTCGGTGTTCAGCAGGTGACCGCCGTTGTCCAGGCGGAAGCCGTCGAGTTCGCGTCCGGCCGTCCGGCCGCCGATCCGCTCGGTGGCTTCCAGTACCTGGACGGTGAGGCCCCGGTCGGTGAGCGCATGAGCGGCGGCCAGCCCCGCGAGCCCGGCGCCCACCACGACGACGTCCGGGTCGGACTGCCGACGGGTGCGGCGGGTGAAGTCATGTGCGGGCACGAGTGTGCTCCTCCCTGATCCCTTGGGGAACCGGCCGACGCGGGCAACAGGGTGCCGGGACACGGTCCGACGATGTGATGCCCCGTCAGTATCGCGATCAGGCAGAGAAATACGTTCGAATCGGGTGGCCGTACGGGCATCGGCGACCCGGTGCGGGGCGCGGTCACGGACTGTGCGCCGGAACGGAGCGTTCCCCGGCTCGGTGGGCGCGTACGGTCACCAGGGGCGTACAGCGCGCCGCCTGGATGCCACTGTGCGCCCCCTCCATCCGCCCCACCCGCCCTCCTCCGTACGCCCGCCGGACGTCCCTCGGACACCCCTGTGCGGTACGCGGAAGGGGCGGATGTGCGGGCAGTGCTCCGGACGGCACTTCAGGGACGCGAGGGACTGTGCGGCCGACGGGCCCCAGGGGCCCAGGGGCCCAGGCCCACCGTTGGCGGTCGCACCATCCAGGGACGCGGCCGCCTGCCACGGAGGCCCGGGCAGGCCCCGCGCCCCTGGAGCACCGTCTAGAGCGCCGCCCGCACCGCCGAGTCCACGTCCGGGTGCTGGAACCGGAACCCGGCGTCCAGGAGCCGCTTGGGCAGCACCCGGTGACTGCCGCAGACCTCCACCGCCATCTCGCCGAGCGCCAGCCGCAGCACCGCCTCCGGCACCGGGAACGGCGTCGGCCGGCCGAGGGCCCGCCCCATCGCCTCGGTCAGCTCCCGGTTGGTGACGGGCTCGGGGCCGGTCAGGTTGAACGGTCCGCTCAGCTCCGGCCCGTCGATCAGGAACCGCAGCGCCGCGACCTCGTCCGCCAGCGAGATCACCGCCCAGTACTGCCCGCCCGAGCCGAGCCGCCCGCCCAGCCCCAGCCGGAACAGCGGGAACAGCCGCCCGCCCGCGCCGCCCTTCGTCGAGAGCACCAGCCCGGTACGGGCGTACGCGACCCGGATCCCGGCGTCCTCGGCCGGCCTGGCGGCGGCCTCCCACTCGGTGCAGACCCGCGCCAGGAAGTCGTCTCCGGCGGGGGACTCCTCGTCGATGATCCGGTCGCCGGTCTGGCCGTAGTAGCCGACGGCGGAGGCGTTCACCAGGACCCGGGGCGGCTTCCCGGCCTCGGCGAGGGCGGCGGCGATGGTCTCGGTGCCGAGCACCCGGCTGTCCCGGATCTCCTGGCGGTAGGCCTCCGTCCAGCGGTGGTCGCCGACCCCGGCGCCGGCCAGGTTCACCACGGCCTCGACCCCGTCGAGCCCGGCCCGGTCGATCTGCATCCGGTGCGGGTTCCAGCCGACCCCGAGGGTGCCGTCGGGCTGCCTGCCGGTCCTCGCCCGGTGGCGGACCAGCCGCACCACTTCGTGTCCGTCCGCCAGCAGAGAGCGGACGAGCGCCGAACCGACCAAACCCGTGGATCCTGTCACCGCGATACGCATGGGGCCATCGTGCCAGGTCACAAAAGCGTGGTCGGTGAGCCGCCCGCTGACTAGCATGTCGGCCATGCGATCTGACGGTGTGACCATACGGAGAGCAGTGGTCGAGGACGGGCCGCAGCTCGCCGTGATCGACCACGAGGCCTGGTCCTGGGCCGGCGACGTGATGCCGCGGCCCGCCAAGGACGGCGAGTACTTCAACGAGCGGCGCGCCCCGGAGCAGATCCTGGTCGCCGAGTCGGACGGCCTGGTCGTCGGCTACATCCGGCAGGTGCCGCCCACGCCGTTGGACAGCAATCAGCACATCCGCCAGATCCAGGGCTTCGCGGTGCTGCCCACGGCCCGGGGCTGCGGCATCGGAGCCCTGCTGCTCGACGCCGCGGTCGAGGCCGCCCGGGCCGACGGGATCCGGCGCGTCACCCTGCGCGTGCTCGGCTGGAACGTCCACGCCCGGCGGCTCTACGACCGGGCCGGGTTCTCGGTGGACGGCGTACTGCCGGGGGAGTTCCACCTCGACGGCGAGTACGTGGACGACGTACTGATGGGGCTCAGCCTGCTCGACCGCGACTGAGCCCCGGAGCCGGGCCCGGCCCCGGGCCGGATCCGACCCCGACCCCCGGCTGGCCCGTTTCCGGGCTTCGGTCACAAGTGGGCTGCAAATGTTGCCACTTGATGGCAGGCCGGGCAGAACGTCGTACGCCGCCTGCCGAGTTCGGGCAGCGACCGGTACGGTACGGTACGTGAGCGACTCGACTCCTGAGGGCTGGAATCCAGAGCCGGGATCCGGGCCGTCCGACGGCATACCGGAGCGCCGGTGGTTCGGCGGCGCCCGGGCCGGGGGTCCGTCCGCCGTGTCCGCGACGGTGCCCCGGACCGTCGGGGCCCCGACCGGTCCCGGGGACGGTTCCTCGCGGCGGTCACCGCACGCCGCGCCGCCGTTGGCCGATCCGTCGCCCACTCCGGCCGCAGACCCGGACCAGGCCGGTCCGACGCCGTCGCCCGCGCGGAAGTCCCGCGGCGGGCTGATCATCAGCCTGGTGGTCGCCCTGTTCGCGGCGGCGGCCCTCACCGGGCTGGTCTGGATCGGGCTCGACTCGGACGGGCCCGACGACATCGCCGAGCTGCCACTCCCCGGTGCCCCCGGGAAACCCGCCCCGCAGGGCCGGGCCTTCTCCGGCCCCGACGCCACGCTGCCGGCCGGGCCGGACGGCACCGCGGGGGACCTGGTGCACGGCTGGGCCGTCCCGCTGCCCGCCGGCTGGACCACGGAGCGGCACTCCCGTGAGATCGCGGTCTACCTCTCCACCGCTCCGTACTCCTGCGCCGACCCGGCGGGTTGCGTGCGCGGCAGCTTCGCCATCGACACGGCGGCGGTGACCGGCGCCGACGCGGCGGAGGTCGCCCGCTCGGTGATGGCGGACACCGCACCCGCGCTCTTCGGAGACCTCTCCACGCACCAGGAACTGCCCTCGGGGCCGGTCACGGTGGCCGGGCTGCGGGGCTTCGCCGAGCGCTGGCACGTGGTGCCGAAGGACGGCGTGAAAGGGTACGTCCTGGTGGTGGCCGTCCCGGCGCGCGGCGGCGGATTCACCGTACTGACCGGGTCGGTGGACGACCACTCCCAGGCGCCGAAGCCGGCCGTGCTCGACCAGATCGTCCAGGGCATCAGGACCGGCTCGGGCAGATCGGTCTGAGGCCCGGGCCTCAACGCTCGTAGCGGGACCACAGCTTGGGGAAGCGTTCCGCCATGACCGCGGAGTCCTCGAAGTCGAACGGCGCACCCTCGGGCCGGCGCGGCTGCTCGACCCCGAGATCGGGCAGCGGCTGACCGGTGAGCTGCTCGTACGCCTCGTCGGCGGCATAGCCGAGGTCCTCGGCCTCGCCGTCCTCATCCTGGTCGAAGTCGGGTACCAGCTCGGCCAGATCGTCCGGCCGGTGCACCGCCCCTTCGAAGACCTCCCGCCCCTGGCCGATCAGCCAGCAGCGGAAGTAGTCGAAGGTGTCCTCGGAGGCACCGTCGAGCAGCAGATGCGCGGCCGCCCACAGCTCGATCCGGTAGGCGCGCTGGAACCTGGCCTCGAAGAGCCGCGCGAAGTCGAGCACATCGTCCGGGGTCAGCTGGACGAGCCGCTCGACCAGCGCATCCGCCTGGTCGTCGGGGTCGCCGCCCGCCGCGTCCCTGGTCTCGTCGATGAGCTGCCAGAAGTCCGTCTCGTACATCACCGCTCCAGCATCGCCGCTCACCATGGCGAATGCATGCGTTGACGCCCGCGCGGAGTGGCGCGCACCCGCCGGCCGCCGATGCCCGCACCACCCCGGGCCGCGCTTCGGGGGCACAACTCCCTTACGCGCGAAGGGCGGTGCCCCGTCCCGTACGCGACGAGACGGGGCACCGCCCTTGCTGCTACCGGCCGATCAGAGGCCGAGGTCGCCCTCGAAGGCGCCCTCTTCCAGGCGGGCCTTGACCGTGCCCAGGAAGCGGGCGGCGTCGGCGCCGTCCACGATCCGGTGGTCGTAGGACAGGGCCAGGTAGACCATGTCGCGGATGGCGATGGTCTCGCCGAGCTCCGGGTGGCTGATGACCACCGGGCGGCGCACGGTGGCGCCGATGCCCAGCATGCCGACCTGCGGCTGGTTCAGGATCGGGGTGTCGAACAGCGCACCGCGCGAACCGGTGTTGGTCACCGTGAAGGTGCCGTTGGCCAGCTCGTCCGGCTTCAGACCGCCGTCGCGGGTGCGGGAGGCCAGGTCGGCCACCTTCTTCGCGATACCGGCGATGTTGAAGTCGCCGGCGCCGTGGATGACCGGGACGAACAGACCCTTGTCGGTGTCCACCGCGATGCCGATGTTCTCGACGTCGTGGTAGGTGATGGTGTCGTCCTCGTTGACCCGGGCGTTGAGGACCGGGTGCACCTTGAGCGCCTCGACGGCGGCCTTGACGAAGAACGGCATCGGCGAGAGCTTGACGCCCTCACGCTGCAGGAAGCTGTTCTTGGCCTTGGCGCGCAGCTGCATGATGCGGGTCACGTCGACCTCGACCACGGTGGTCAGCTGGGCCGAGACCTTCAGCGACTCGACCATGTGCTTGGCGATCGCCTTGCGCACGCGGGTCATCGGGACGGTCTGGCCACGCAGCGGCGACGGCACGACCGGGGCGGCGGCCTTCGGCGCGGCGGCGGCCGGAGCAGCAGCCGGGGCAGCGGCGGCCTTGGCGGCCTCAGCGGCGGCCAGGACGTCCTGCTTGCGGATGCGGCCGCCGACACCGGTGCCGGCGACGGAGGAGAGGGCCACACCGTGCTCGGCCGCGAGCTTGCGGACCAGCGGGGTGACGTAGGCGTCGCCGGCCTCGGCGGCCGGGGCGGCAACCGGGGCGGCCGGGGCGGCAACCGGGGCGGCCGGGGCGGCGACCGGAGCCGGAGCGGCGACCGGAGCCGGGGCGGCCGGGGCGGGAGCGGCAGCCGGAGCGGCCGGGGCCGGAGCGGGGGCGGCAACCGGAGCGGCCGGAGCAGCCGGAGCCGGAGCGGCAGCCGGGGCGGCCGGGGCCGGAGCGGCACCCGCGACACCGATCAGCGCGAGCTGGGCGCCGACCTCGGCGGTCTCGTCCTCGCCGACCAGGATCTTCACCACGACACCGGCGACCGGCGACGGGATCTCGGTGTCGACCTTGTCGGTCGAGACCTCCAGCAGGGGCTCGTCGACCTCGACGGTGTCACCCTCGGCCTTCAGCCAGCGGGTGACGGTGCCCTCGGTGACCGACTCGCCCAGGGCGGGGAGCAGCACCGGGGTGCCCGCGCCGGCGGCCGGAGCAGCGGCCGGAGCCTCGGCAACCGGGGCCGGGGCGGCGGCGGGAGCCTCGGCAACCGGGGCCGGAGCAGCCGGGGCGGCGGCCGGGGCGGCCTCCGCGACCGGGGCGGCAGCGGCGGCCGGAGCGCCGGTGCCGTCGTCGATGACGGCCAGCTCGGCGCCGACCTCGACCGTCTCGTCCTCGGCGACCTTGATCGAGGTCAGGATGCCGGAGGCGGGAGCGGGGATCTCGGTGTCGACCTTGTCGGTCGACACCTCCAGCAGCGGCTCGTCGGCCTCCACGCGCTCACCCTCGGCCTTCAGCCAGCGGGTGACAGTACCCTCGGAAACGCTCTCGCCCAGCGCGGGCAGTGTTACTGAGACCGCCATGGTTTCAGCGACTCCTATCAAGTCTTGCGTACGGGAAATGGGGAAGTAAGAGCCGCGATCAGTCGTGCGCGTGCAGCGGCTTGCCGGCCAGCGCCAGGTGCGCCTCGCCGAGGGCCTCGGACTGGGTCGGGTGGGCGTGGATGAGCTGCGCGACCTCGGCCGGCAGGGCCTCCCAGTTGTAGATCAGCTGGGCCTCGCCGACCTGCTCGCCCATCCGGGCGCCGACCATGTGGACGCCGACCACGGCGCCGTCCTTGACCTGGACCAGCTTGATCTCACCGGCGGTCTTCAGGATCTTGCTCTTGCCGTTGCCGGCCAGGTTGTACTTGAGGGTGACGATCTTGTCCTTGCCGTACAGCTCCACGGCCTTGGACTCGCTGATGCCGACCGAGGCGACCTCGGGGTTGGAGTAGGTCACGCGCGGCACGCCGTCGTAGTCCAGCGGGACCGGCTTGAGGCCGGCCAGGCGCTCGGCGACCAGGATGCCCTCGGCGAAGCCGACGTGGGCCAGCTGCAGGGTCGGGACCAGGTCACCGACGGCCGAGATGGTCGGGACGTTGGTGCGCATGTACTCGTCGACCAGGACGTAGCCGCGGTCCATCGCGACGCCGTTCTCCTCGTAGCCGAGGCCGGCCGAGACCGGGCCGCGGCCGATGGCGACGAGCAGCAGGTCGGCGTCGATCTGCTTGCCGTTCTCGGTGGAGACGCGGACACCGGTCTCGGTGTACTCGACGCCGGAGAAGCGGGCCTTCAGCTCGAACTTGATGCCGCGCTTGCGGAAGGCGCGCTCCAGCAGCTTGGAGGAGTTCTCGTCCTCCAGCGGGACCAGGTGCGGCAGCGCCTCGACGATGGTGACGTCGACGCCGAAGGACTTCCAGACCGAGGCGAACTCGACACCGATGACGCCACCGCCGAGGATGACGGCCGACTTCGGGATGCGGTCCAGCTTGAGGGCGTGGTCCGAGGAGATGACCCGGTTGCCGTCGATCTCCAGGCCGGGGATCGAGCGCGGCACGGAGCCGGTGGCGAGGATGATGTGGCGGCCCTCGATGCGCTGGCCGTTGACGTCCACCGAGGTCTGCGAGGAGAGCTTGCCCGCGCCCTGGATGAAGTGGACCTTGCGGGAGGCCACCAGGCCCTGCAGGCCCTTGTACAGGCCGGCGATGACGTCGTCCTTGTACTTGTGGACACCGTTGATGTCGATGCCCTGGAAGGTGGCCAGGACGCCGAACTCGGCGGCTTCCTTGGTCTCGTCGGCGATCTCTGCGGCGTGCAGCAGAGCCTTGGTGGGGATGCAGCCGCGGTGCAGGCAGGTGCCGCCCAGCTCACCCTTCTCGATCAGCGCAACGCTCAGCCCGAGCTGAGCGGCGCGGAGCGCCGCGGCGTAACCGCCGCTTCCGCCTCCGAGAATGACTACGTCGAAAACGGTGCTGGCGTCGTTCGCCACGTCACGTCCTCCATGCAAAGGGGTGCGGTTCGCCGGGCCGGTCACGGTCCGGTGGGGGAAGCCCTGGTAAGGCGCCCAGTCGTGCCGGAAATACATCTTCGCACTTGTTGGCGGCCGCTGATGTCCGGGGCCGCCCCGGCCGAGTCCGGCAGTCTCGAACGGATAGGCGAAATGTACCGATCTCCTGGGTATTGTCGCAGCTCATCACGGTGCTGCGGACCGGGCGGGGCCGGGGGTGGTCGATCGTGTACCAGGGAGGTTCCACTCTGCGGAAGAAAGTTTCGCCGCGAGCGAACAGGGTTCCGCAATGTGCGGATCTGTATTACCGGCAGGTAACCCGGAAGTGCGCCGAGAGCCCGGTGGGACCCGCCGACGGCCCGACGGAACGAGCCGAGGGCCCGACGCCGGCTGGCGTCGGGCCCTCGGTCCAACCCGTCGGCACCGGCCCTGGAGCCGGTGCCGGGGTGCGGGTCAGGCGTTCGCGGTCTCCTCCGCGAAGCGGACCAGGGTGCGGACCGCGCTGCCGGTGCCGCCCTTGGGGGTGTAGCCGTACGGGGCACCCTCGTGGAACGCCGGACCGGCGATGTCCAGGTGCGCCCAGTCGATGCCCTCGGCGACGAACTCCTTCAGGAACAGGCCGGCCACCAGGCCGCCACCCATCCGCTCGCCCATGTTGGCGAGGTCGGCGATGGTGGACTCGACCATGCCCTTGCGCAGCTCGGCCGGGAGCGGCATCGGCCAGGACTGCTCGCCGACCGCCTCGGCGGCGGCGTGCAGCTGACCGCGCAGCTCGTCCTTGTTGGACATCACACCGAAGGTGCGGGTGCCCAGGGCCAGCACCATGGCGCCGGTCAGGGTGGCGACGTCCACGATGACGTCCGGGTTCTCCTCGCTGGCGCGGACGATCGCGTCGGCGAGCACCAGGCGGCCCTCGGCGTCGGTGTTGAGCACCTCGACGGTCTTGCCGCCGTACATGTTCAGCACGTCACCCGGGCGGGTGGCCGAGCCGGACGGCATGTTCTCCGCCAGGGCGAGCCAGCCGGTGACGTTGACGGCCAGGCCCAGGCGCTTGGCGGCGACCACCGAGGCGAACACGGCGGCGGCACCGGCCATGTCGCACTTCATGGTCTCGTTGTGGCCGGCCGGCTTCAGCGAGATGCCGCCCGAGTCGTAGGTGATGCCCTTGCCGACGAAGGCGAGGGTGGCCTTGGCCTTCGGGTGGGTGTAGGCGACCTTCACCAGGCGGGGCGGGTTGGTCGAGCCGTTGCCGACGCCCAGGATGCCGCCGAAGCCGCCCTTGGTCAGCGCCTTCTCGTCCAGCACCTCGACCTTGAGGCCGTGCTCCTTGCCGGCCGCCTGGGCGATCGCGGCGAAGGACTTCGGGTTGAGCTCGTTCGGGGCCTGGTTGACCAGGTCGCGGGCGCGGTTGATCTCCTCGCCCAGCGCCGCGGCGCGCTCGACGGCGGCCTTGGCGTCCTTGCTGCCCTTGCGGTCGGTCAGCAGCGTCAGCTCGCCGACCGGAGCCTTGCCGTTCTCACCGTTCTTGTAGGCGGTGAAGCTGTACGAGCCGAGCAGGCCGCCGAGCGCGAGGGCCTCGAACTCCTCGGCCGAGACGGCCGGCAGGGCCAGCGCGGCCTTCTTGGTGCCGGCCAGCGTACGGGCGGCGACACCGGCCGCCCGGCGCAGCACCTCCGCGCCGTACCCCTCGTCGGAGGCGTCGCCGAGGCCGACGGCCAGCACCAGGGGGGCCTTCAGGCCGGCGGGGGAGGGAAGCTTGATCGTCTCGCCCTCGGCGCCGGTCGCGCCCAGGGTGCTGAGGACCTCGGCCAGCTTGCCCTCGAACGCCTCGGCCACGACCTCGGCGCCGTCGGCCACCACGAGACCCTTCGGGCCCTTGCCAACACCGATCACCAGGGCGTCCGCGCGCAGCGAGGCGGCGGAGGAGGTGCTCACAGACAATGCAGTCACGTAAATGAGTCCTGTTCTTTAGCGGTCCACAGCCGGGTGCGGCGCCGGTGCCGCACCGGCATCACCCCGGCGTGCTCCGCTGGAACAGGGCGCAGGGCTACGGTGCTTTTCCCGCATGGTAGTCCGCGTGATGGGATCACGCCGCCCTCGGGATGGGCCCGATTCGGCGCCGTATCGGCGCCCGGGAACCGGCGGTTGGTCCTGAATCGTCCAACCGGCCTGTCCACAAGCAGTTCTGACGGTCCATCATCAGCCGGTCAAGGCCAGGGCGAACAGGGTGGTGGTGGCCGCGGTCTCCGCCAACGCGCCGAGCACGTCCCCGGTGATGCCGCCGAACCGTCGCACACAGCGCCGCAGCAGCAGCCCGGCCGCCCCGAGGCCGGCCAGCAGCGCGCCGGGGTAGCGCAGCGCGGCCCAGCCGTCCGCCCATCCCGCCGCACCGAGACCGAGCCCGGCGAGCAGTGAGACCGTCAGCGCACCGGCCGGCGGGACGGTGGCCGCGACCATCGCGCCCAGCCCGCCCGGCCGGGCGGCGGGCACCGGCCGCAGGCAGCCCCAGGACAGCGCCAAGCGCGCGGTCACCGCGGCGGTCAGTACGGCGAGCGCGCCGTGTGCGGGGGAGGCGGCGAACTGCCCGGCCAGCGCGGCGATCTGGGCCAGCAACACCAGGACGAGGGTGAGTACGCCGAACGGCCCGATGTCCGACTGCTTCATGATCCGCAGGGCGTCCTCGGCGGGTCTGCCGCTACCCAGGCCGTCCGCCACGTCGGCCAGTCCGTCCAGGTGAAGACCCCGGGTCAGCCAGGCCGGTACGGCCACCGCGGTCACCGCGGCGAGCAGCCCGCCCGCCCGCCAGTCGACCAGTACCCCGGCGCCCGCCGCCACCGCCCCGAGCACCACTCCCACCAGCGGTGCGCAGACCATCGCCCGTCCCGCGGTCGCCCGGTCCCACCGCTCGACCCGCACCCGCAGCACCGACAGCGTCCCGAACGCGAACCGCACCCCCTCCCCCCACGAGGGCGCCTCATCCGTACTCCGAGCCAACGCTCCAGATCCTCACTCGCTCAGGGCCACGGCCGGACCGCGTGATTGGCCGCGCACCTCCCGCGAGGGCGCGCGGTGGTGTCCGGTCAGGGGCGTGCGCGACCGGCCGTGGTCGTGCCCGGGTCTCCGGACCGCCGCCGGTCGTGCGCGTCTCCGGCCGGACCACGGGGCCGCGCCCCGTGTCCGCCGGACAGCCGCACGGACGTCCTGGCCGGTTCAGCCGGAGGCGGTGTGTGCCCGGGGTTCCCCGTGGGGAGCGGCGCTCAGCCGCGCCCCAGCAGCTCCGCCGCCGTCGGCAGCCGCGGCGGCTCCTTGGGTCCGGCCGCGACCCGCTGGATCCGTGTCACCTCCGCCGGGTCGGCGAGCGTGTCGGTGGCGGCCTGCAGGAGCGGCAGCGCCAGCAGTGCGCCGACCCCTTCCCCCATCGAGACGCCCAGGTCCTGAAGCGGCGTCAGCGTCAGCCGGTCGTAGGCCTTGGCCTGCGCGGGCTCGCCGCTCAGGTGCCCGGCCCGCCACCACTCGGGCGCCCGGAACGCGATCCGCTGTGCGACCAGCGCGCAGGCGGCCGAGACCACCCCGTCCAGCACCACCGGCAGCTTGCGCACCGCGGACTGCAGCAGGAACCCGGTGACGGCGGCGAAGTCCGCCCCGCCGACCGTCGCGAGCAGCGCCAGCTGGTCGCCCAGTACCGGGCGGGCCCGCCGCAGCGCGTCGCGTACCGTCGCGCACTTGACCATCCACACCCGGTCGTCGATGCCCGAGCCGCGTCCGGTGACCGCGGCCGCGTCGGTGCCGCAGAGCGCACCGATCAGCACGGCGGCGGCGGTGGTCGAGCCGGCGCCGAGATCGCCGAGCACCACCAGGTCGGTCCCGCCGTCGGCCTCCTCGTCGGCGATGGCCATGCCGGTCCGGAAGGCGCGCGCGGCCTCGTCGAGGCTGATCGCGTCCTCGACGTCGATCCGCCCGGAGCCGCGCCGCACCCGCTGGTGCTCCACCTCAGCGGGGAACATCCCGGGGGCGGAGTCGACGGCCATGTCCACGACCCGCACCTCGGCGCCGTAGCGGTGCGCCAGCACGGCGACGGGGGCGGTGCCGTCCAGCACCGCCTGCACCCGCTGCACGGTGCTCGGCGCGCCGGGCCGCGAGACGCCGAGCCCGGCCACGCCGTGGTCACCGGCGAAGAGCAGCACCTTGGCGGCGGCCAGCGGCCGCACCGGCGAGGTGCCCTGCACGGAGGCCAGCCAGCTGCCGAGTTCCTCCAGCTTCCCGAGGCCGGCGCGCGGCTTGTCGAGCTGCTGCCAGCGTTCCTCGGCGGCGCGGCGGGCGCTCTCGTCGGGGCGCTCGACGAGCGAGGAGAACGTATCGAGATCCACGGTGGTGTCCATCGAGCGGAAATCTACACGGCACGGGTGGACTTGCGGTGGCGGCCCTCGCAGTCGGACACCCGCTCGCCCGCGGCGGGTTTGACCGTGAGCACCTGCCCGGCCACCACCAGCAGAACCCGCTCGGAGGCGTCCGCCACCGCCATGTTGAGCCGCCCCAGGGTGTCCCGGAAGCGCCGTCCCGCGGCGGTCGCCGGGACGACCCCCATGCCGACCTCGTTGCTGACCGCGATGACCTGACGGTCCGTCATCTCCCAGGCCGCGGCGAGCTCGTCGCAGCGCCGCTGCACCGCGCTCTCCCCGCCGCCGGCCCACGCCGCGTCGTCCCAGGCGTCGCACTCGTCCATCACGGCGGTCAGCCAGAGCGCCAGGCAGTCGATCAGTACCGGTGCGCGGTCGGTGCGGTCGGCGAGTACGGGCACCAGGTCGCAGGTCTCGGCGGTACGCCAGCCCGCCGGCCGCCGCTCCCGGTGCAGTGCGACCCGCTGGGCCCACTCCGGGTCGCCGTCACGGGTGCCGCCGGTGGCCACGTAGAGCACGTCGTCGTACGGCGCGAGCAGCCGCTCGGCCCGGGTCGACTTGCCGGAGCGGGCGCCGCCGAGGATCAGGGTGCGGGGGAGTGCCATGGCCACATCCTGCCGGACGAGGCATGGGGGCGATCAGTGCGGGCACGCTAGTGTGCGCAACGGCAGCGCACGACGAGGAAGTACCGAGGCGGGAGGAGCCCGGCATGGTGTTCACATGGCGGTACGAGAAGGCGGACGGCACCCTGGTCGAGCCGCCCGGCGGCCAGGAGGAGTTCGCCAGCCAGGGGGACGCGGAGTCCTGGATCGGCGAGAGCTGGAAGCAGCTCCTGGACGACGGTGCCGACCGGGCCGTGCTGCTGGACGACGGCCATGAGATCTACACCATGAGCCTGCACGCCGAGTAGGTCCGCGTGCGGCGCGGGGCGGCGGCCACGGGCGCGCCCCGCGCCCGCGCCTACTTCGCCCCGATCACATGCAGCAGCGCCGCCACCCGCCGGTACGGCTCCTCGCGTCCGGCCCGCTCCTCGGCGTCCAGCAGCTGCGCCAGCTGCCGTCCGTCCACCGGCGCGGCGTCCTCGGGCGCGCTGTCGGTGAACACCCGTACGCCGTACCAGCAGCGCAGCGGGACCGAGACCCCGGCCAGTGTGGTGGTCAGGTCCGCGAGGTGGTCGGCGCGGGCGGGCAGGCCGAGATGGTCGGTGTAGCGGGGGCTGTCGAAGGCGTGCAGTGCGGCCCGCCAGTCACCGGTCAGCCCGGGCCGCATGGCCAGCGCGTCCGCGTTGCGCACCAGCAGCGACAGCACGCCGCCGGGGGCGAGGATCCGGGCCAGCGAGGCGATCAACGGGTCCGGGTCGGGCAGGTGCATCAGGACGCCGTGGCAGAGCACCGCGTCGAAACTGCGCGGTCCGAACCAGCGGCCGCACTGGTGCCCGTCCCCGCCCAGCAGCCTGACCCGCTCGCGCACCTCCGGCGGCTCGGCGGCCAGCGCGGCCTGGGCGGCGCCGAGGGTGACCGGGTCGGGATCGAGCCCGGTGACCAGGTGGCCCGCCCTGGCGAGCCGTAGCGCCTGGGTGCCCTGGCCACAGCCCACGTCCAGGACCCGCAGTCCACTCCGCCCGGCCAGCTGCTCGGCGAGCTGCCGGGCCACCAGCTCCTGCCGGACCAGGTTGCGCAGTCCGCCCTGCCGCTCCGGCCAGGACCTCCCGGGCTGCCCGGTCGGCCGGGTCACCGGAAGCCGGTCGTGCGCTCCCGCACCCTGCCCGGGCAGCGGAACGGCCGGCGGGCCCGGCAGGGCACCGGGAAGCGCCGCACCGGGCGCGGGAGACGGCCCGGGCCCCTCCGGCCAGGCGGGAGGGGCCCAGTACGACTGCGGCGAAGCCGGCTCGGTCAGGGCCGCTCGCCCCGCTTGACCTGCGGCTTCGGCAGGCGCAGCCGCCGCATCTGCAGGGTGCGCATCAGGCCGTAGGAGACCGCGCCGCGGGTGGGGTCGTTCGGGAAGCGCTCGGCCAGCGCCTTGCGCAGACCCAGGCCCAGCCGGAGCGAGTCGAGGACGACCAGCACGAAGAACAGCATGAACAGCAGCTGGGCGGCCAGCTGGAGAGCCGGGTTCCGCACGATGCTGAGGACCAGCACGACCACCGCGTACGGCAGGAAGAACTCGGCCATGGTCCAGCGCGAGTCCACGTAGTCGCGCGTGAAGCGGCGCACCGGGCCCTTGTCGCGGAGCGGCAGGGCCTTCTCGTCGCCGTTCAGCAGCGCCAGACGCTGCTTCTCCCGCTCGGCGCGCAGCCGCTCACGGGACTGGCGGGAGGCCTCCTTGCGGTCCTTGGGCACGGTCACCCGGGTGCGGCGACTGGCCTCGGCCTCGCTGCGCTTGGGGGTGGGGCGGCCCTTCTTGGCCTCGGGGTGGCGGGTGGTCGTCTCGTCCTGCTCGGCCACCACGGTGGCGGAGGAGGAGGCATCATCTGAGCGGCGTCGGAACACACCACCAGCGTACGTGCTGGCCGCGGCCAGGTTGCCGGGCCATCGGACCCAAACCGGTATCGATCCCGCGCACCCCGCCTCGCACCGGTGCCCCGCACCGCTTCGGCGACTGTTCCCCTAAGGGCTCCCCCACCCGTAGTGGATCATGGATCGGGGCCGGATCCACCCTTGGGATGAGGCTCGAGCGGTTGCGCGTGTAGCAGTCTTGTAGCAGGCAGGTGCACTGCGTGCAGTTGCCCGCTGCACCTACACTCAAGGTTGTCAGCAACGAGACGGAACCGCAGGCCCGAGAAGGGGGCACCCGAGGCCCATGAGCGACGGAATCATGAAGCGTATGGGGCTGATCTTCCGCTCCAAGGCGAACAAGGCCCTGGACCGGGCGGAGGACCCGCGCGAGACGCTCGACTACTCCTACCAGAAGCAGCTCGAACTGCTGCAGAAGGTCCGCCGGGGCGTCGCCGACGTGGCCACCTCCCGCAAGCGCCTGGAGCTCCAGCTGACGCAGCTGCAGCAGCAGTCGGCGAAGTACGAGGACCAGGGCCGCAAGGCGCTCTCGCTGGGCCGCGAGGACCTTGCCCGCGAGGCCCTGACCCGCAAGGCCAACCTCCAGTCGCAGATCAACGACCTGGAGACCCAGTACCAGCAGCTGCAGGCCGAGGAGGAGAAGCTCACGCTCGCCTCCCAGCGCCTTCAGGCCAAGGTGGACGCCTTCCGTACCAAGAAGGAGACCATCAAGGCCACCTACACCGCCGCCCAGGCGCAGACCCGGATCGCGGAGTCCTTCTCCGGGATCTCGGAGGAGATGGGCGATGTCGGCCTCGCCATCCAGCGGGCCGAGGACAAGACCGCGCAGATGCAGGCCCGGGCCGGCGCGATCGACGAGCTGCTCGCCTCCGGCGCGCTCGACGACATGAGCGGTATGGGCCGCAAGGACGACATCGAGGCCGAGCTGGAGCGGGTGGCCGGCGGCAACGACGTCGAGCTGGAGCTGGCCCGGATGAAGGCGGAGCTCACCGGTGGCCCGGCCGCCGGCCCGCAGGCGATCGAGCAGGGCAAGCCGGCCGCCACGCCGCAGGACGCGCCGCCCACCATCAACTACAAGAAGTGACCTGAGCCGCACCGTACAGAGCTGCAACGAACAGGGAGACGCACCGGCATGATCATGAGGGTCATGGGTGAGGGCCAGTTCGAGGTGGGCGAGGACCACCTCAACCACCTGAACCAGCTCGACGACGAGCTGCTGAAGGCGCTGGACTCGGGTGACGAGGCGAAGTTCCGGGAGGCGTACGGCAGGTTGCTGGACGCGGTCAGGCGACTCGGTACGCGGGTGCCGGACGACTCGCTGGAGCCGTCGGACCTGATCCTTCCGGACGCCGAGGCCAGCCTCGACGAGGTCAGGCAGCTGCTGCTGAGCGAAGGTGAGGGGATAATCCCCGGTTTCGCGGAGTAGGTTCCGCGGCGACATGCGAAAGGGCGGGCTCCCCTCGGGGAGCCCGCCCTTTCGCATGCGGTGCGGGGAGCGTTACGGCAGGGCCAGCATCCGGTCGAGCGCGGCCTTGGCGTGCTTCTCGGTCTCCGGGTCGACCGTGATCACGTTCGGCACCCGGCCCTCGACCAGCGACTCCAGCGCCCAGACCAGGTGCGGCAGGTCGATCCGGTTCATGGTGGAGCAGAAGCAGACCGTACGGTCCAGGAAGACGATCTCCTTGTCCGGGTGCGCCTTGGCCAGGCGGCGGACCAGGTTCAGCTCGGTGCCGATGGCCCACTTGGAGCCGGGCTCGGCGGCGTCCAGCGCCTTGATGATGTACTCGGTCGAGCCCACCATGTCGGCGGCGGCGACCACCTCGTGCTTGCACTCGGGGTGCACCAGGACGGTGACGCCGGGGATCCGCTCGCGGACCTCGCTCACCGAGTCCAGGCTGAACCGGCCGTGCACCGAGCAGTGCCCGCGCCAGAGGATCATCTTGGCGTCGCGCAGCTGCTCGGCGGTCAGGCCGCCGTTCGGCTTGTGCGGGTTGTAGAGGACGCAGTCGTCCAGCGAGAAGCCCATCTCGCGCACCGCGGTGTTCCGGCCCAGGTGCTGGTCGGGCAGGAAGAGCACCTTTTGTCCCTGCTCGAACGCCCACTCCAGGGCGCGCTTGGCGTTGGAGGAGGTGCAGATGGTGCCGCCGTGCCTGCCGGTGAACGCCTTGATGTCGGCCGAGGAGTTCATGTACGAGACCGGGACGGTCACGTCGGCTATCCCGGCCTCGGTCAGCACGTCCCAGCACTCGGCGACCTGCTCGGCGGTCGCCATGTCGGCCATCGAGCAGCCGGCCGCGAGGTCGGGCAGGACCACCTGCTGGGCGTCGGAGGTCAGGATGTCCGCCGACTCGGCCATGAAGTGCACACCACAGAAGACGATGTACTCGGCCTCGGGGCGGGCGGCGGCGTCACGGGCCAGCTTGAAGGAGTCGCCGGTGACGTCGGCGAACTCGATCACCTCGTCGCGCTGGTAGTGGTGGCCCAGGATGAAGACGCGGTCGCCCAGAGCGGCCTTGGCGGCGCGGGCGCGCTCGACCAGACCGGGGTCGGAGGCGGCGGGCAGGTCGCCGGGGCAGTCGACGCCGCGCTCGCTGTTCGGGTCGGCCTGGCGGCCGAGCAGCAGCAGCGCGAGGGGCGTCGGGTTGGGGTCGACGCCGTAGGTCTCGGTGGTGGTCACGGGCGGGTGCCCTCCTGTGCGGCCGATCTGTTTCGAACAGCCTTCTCGTCTATCTGACGCTATTGATGATAGCCGGTTAGCGTCACTCTGACGATGGCCATCGTGTCGATGTGATGAGAACCGCTCACCGGTATGGCAGCTTCCCGCGGCCCTTCCGGCGTGGCCGGATCGGCGGCCGCGCCGGATCGCGTTGGCTGGTGCCATGAAGGCAATCGCGATCAGACGGTACGGCGGCCCCGAGGTCGTCGAGTACACCGAGCTCCCCGACCCCAAAGTGGGCCCGGACTCGGTGCTGGTGCGGGTCAGGGCGGCCGGGGTGAACCCGGTCGACTGGAAGATCCGTGAGGGGTATCTGGACGGGATGATGGACGTCCACTTCCCACTGATCATGGGCTGGGACCTGGCCGGAGTGGTCCAGGCGGTGGGCGGCGCGGTCACCGAGTTCAGGCCCGGCGACGAGGTGATCGGCTACGTCCGCAAGGACTGGGTGGAGCACGGCACCTACGCCGAACTGGTCTCCGCGCCGGTCCGTACCCTGGCGCGCAAGCCCGCCGCCCTCGACTGGGCCCAGGCGGGCGGCCTCCCGCTGGCCGGGCTGACCGCCTACCAGAGCCTGGTCGAGGCGGCCCGGCTGCGGTCCGGCGAGACGGTGCTGATCCACGCGGCGGCGGGCGGGGTCGGCAGTCTGGCGGTCCAGATCGCCAAGGCGCTCGGCGCCCGGGTGATCGGCACCGCGAGCGAACGCAACCACGCCTACCTGAGGGGCCTGGGCGCCGAGCCGGTGACGTACGGGGAGGGGCTGGCCGATCGGGTCAGGGCGCTCGCACCCGACGGGGTGGACGCGGCGGTCGACCTGGTGGGCGGTCCGGCCGTGGCCGTCTCCCTGGAACTGGTCGCCGATCCGGGCCGGGTCGCCTCGATCGCCGACTACGGTGTGGCCGCCAAGGGCGGCCGCTACGTCTTCGCCCGCCCGGACGCCGCCGATCTCACCGAACTCGCCGCCCTGGCCGACGCGGGGAAGCTGACCGTGCCGGTGGCCTCGACCTTCCCGCTCGCCCAGGCGGCCAGTGCCCAGGCCCTCAACGCGGAGGGGCGGACCAGGGGCAAGATCGTCCTTCTGGTGGACTGATCGAGACTTCGTCAGAATAGGGCGGTGCGACGGTCGCGCGGACACCCCGTGAGACCGTCCCACCGCCCGACCGCCTGCCCGGTACCCCCGGCTGCGGCGAATCCTCGCCCACCGGCGACGCCAGACCAGCACGACACCCGTGGAGCCAGCACCGATGAGCACGCACCGACCGTCAGACCGCGGCGGAGCGTCACTGCTGGACGAGACGGACCGGCTGCTGCTGGAACACCTCAGCAGGGACGGCCGCGCCTCCTACGCGGAGATCGGGCTGCTCGCCAACCTCTCCGCCACCGCCGTCCGCCGCCGGATCGACCGGCTGCGGGCCCGCGGCGTGGTCCGCGGCTTCACCGTGGTGCTCGACCCCGCCCTGCTCGGCTGGCGTACCGAGGCCTTCGTGGAGGTCTACTGCCGCGCCCGCACCTCGCCGGAGGAACTGCTCGCCAGCCTGCGCCAGTTCCCCGAGGTGATCGCCGCCTGGACGGTCACCGGCGACCCCGACGCCCTGGTGCACCTGAGAGCCGCCGACACCCGCCACCTCGAAGCCGTCATCGAACGGATCCGCAAGGAACCGGGCGTCCAGCGCAGCCGCAGCTCGGTGGTGCTCTCCCAGCTCATCGGCTGAACCGTCCGGCGCACACATGCGCAGGAATCCTGCGCGGCGCGTTCTCAACACGCCCGAATCCTGCCCGAGCAGCCCCGTTCCGACGC
The DNA here is from genome assembly GCF_051374625.1 of Kitasatospora sp. HPM-01-4. Classification (NCBI taxonomy): domain Bacteria; kingdom Bacillati; phylum Actinomycetota; class Actinomycetes; order Kitasatosporales; family Streptomycetaceae; genus Kitasatospora; species Kitasatospora sp. HPM-01-4. The sequence continues at coordinate 6,294,981 of NZ_JBPQGP010000005.1, forward strand.
GCGCGGCACCACGGCCGCTGCCTACGCTGATCGTGTCCGGAAGGCCCCACACGCCCCGGCCCTCCCTGCCACCCCACAGCGAAGGGGACACCCGTGTCCGCAGCCCCGAACCGCATGCACCGGCCCAACGCAGAGCTGGTCGACCTGGTATTCGACTACATGCGCGAGAGGCTGCAGTACGACCCCGTACCGCTGGACCACCCCGGTGACGGCGAGCATCTGAGAACCCAGCTGGCCGGCCTGCTGAACGAGCACGGGAACAACCCGGCCGACGTGCTCAAGCTCTACGACCACGAGCTCTCCCGGGCCGTCATCTCCGCCGACAGCCCGCGCTACCTCTCCTTCATACCGTGCGCCCCGACGAAGGCCGCGCTGCTCTTCGACATGGTGGTCTCCTGCGCCTCCCTGCAGGGCATCTCCTGGCTGGAGGCGGCCGGCGCGATCGCCGCCGAGAACCAGGTGCTGCGCCTGATCGCCGACCGGGCCGGGCTGCCCGGGACGGCCGGCGGCACCTTCGTCTCCGGCGGCTCGGCGGGCAACCTCTCCGCCCTGGTGGTCGCCCGCGACACCGCCCGCCGCAAGCTCGGCGTCGGCCCGGAGGCCCGGCTGCGGATCGCCGTCGCCGACCAGGTGCACTCCTCGGTGAAGAACACCTTCAACATCATCGGCGTCGAGGCGTTCAAGGTCCCGACCGTGGACCGCCGCTTCACCGGCGAGGCGCTGCGCGCCGCCCTGGCCGCCGACCCCCACCCCGAGACCGTGATCGCCGTGGTCGGCACCGCCGGCACCACCAACGAGGGCATCGTCGACGACCTCCAGGGCCTGTCCGAGGTCACCCGCGAGCGCGGCATGTGGTTCCACGTCGACGGCGCGTACGGCGGCGCGGGCCTGTTCGCCCCCTCGGTGCGCGAGCGCTACGACGGCATCGAGCACGCCGACTCCTTCGTGGTCGACCCGCACAAGTGGCTCTTCGCACCGTTCGACTGCGCCGCCCTGATCTACCGCAACCCGCAGCTGGCCCGCGCCGTGCACACCCAGGACGCCTCCTACCTGGACGTCCTGCACACCGAGGGCGACGAGTGGAACCCCACCGACTACGCCTACCACCTGACCCGGCGCGCCCGCGGCCTGCCGCTCTGGTTCTCGCTCGCCGTGCACGGCACCCAGGCGTACACCGACGCGATCGAGGAGGGCCTGACGCTGGCCCGGGAGACCGCCCGGCTGATCCGGGAGACCGGGCACCTGGAACTGCTGCACGACCCGCAGCTCTCCACCGTCTGCTTCCGGCGCAGGGGCTGGACCAACGACGACTACTACCGCTGGTCCCAGCAGCTCCTGGCCGACCAGATCGGCTTCGTCACCCCGACCGGCTGGGACGGCGAGACCGTCGCCCGCTTCGCCTTCCTCCACCCGGGCACCACCATGGACATGGTCCGCGAGATCCTCGACACCATGGCGTAGGCGGCCGCGCCCGCAGGGGCGCGGGAAACCGCGCGAGAGGCACAGGTCTATCGCACGGCTCCCCGCGCCCCTGGACGCGGCTTTGCCGGCCGGACGCGAGTCGCCCGGCGCCTCACAGCAGCATCCCGCTCGGGAGGTAGGGCGCGGGCGGCCGCATGCCCCGCAGGGCCAGGTACCCCCGGTTGGAAAGGGTGAGCCCCAGCTCCAGCCCGACGTCCACGGCCCACTCCTGCTCGGCGGTGACGAACTCCAGCCGGGCCTCCATACCGTCGGGCACCCGCGCCAGCGCCTCCCGCAGCAACCGCACGGCGATCCGCCGGGAGGTCGCCGCGAGCAGCCTGACCTCTCCGCCGTCCCGGTAGCAGTAGCCGCTGCCCGCCAGGGTGTCCGCGATCAGCACCTCCTCGAAGTGCGCCAGCATGTACTCGTGGTCGACCCCGTGGGCTGCCCCGCGCAGACTCCGGTCCACCGAGTCCAGCAGGTGGAGGTGGGTCGGGTTGCCCGGGTGAACCGGGATGTCCCCCGGATCGAGCAGCCCGGAGCGGTCCACCCGCCCGCTGAGGGCCATCGCGGGGTGCAGCGTGAACCCGGCCCGCCGGAAGCGCCGTGCCGCCGCAGGGGACGGCGGGGCGCACACCATCCCGCGCAGACAGCCCCGGCCGTACTCGCCGGCCCGCTCCAGCAGCAGCCGGCCCACCCCCTTGCCCTGGGCGCTCGGCAGTACCGCGTACCGCGCGAGCAGCCACAGCCCCTCCCGCCGCATCGACTGCGCCACGCCGACCGCCTCGCCGTCCTGTTCGGCGATCCAGCCGCCCCCGGCGTCGCACCGCACCAGATGCCGGGTGAGGGCCAGCTGCTGCACGGTGCCGCGGTGGTCGTCCGGCTGGTCGGCCGGAAGGCCGCAGAGGCCCCGGAAGGCGGCGCGGGCCACCCGCTGGGCGGCCAGCGCGTCGGCGGGGGTGTCCTGGAGCTGACGAATGATCACGCCTTCCATCCTGGCCGCCGCAGCCACCCCGGGTGGGCGCTTCGTTGGGATCGGATACCCGGCGAGTGCGCGGGGTGTGCGAGCATGGGTGCGTAGGGGAACGGGTTCCACGAACCGGCCCCGGGGAAAGAAACACCGACCGGAAATGAATCCGGGAGGCCGCTGGTTGGTACTGGCGGCACATTGTCGTCAAGACCGGGAGTAAGCATGACCGTCCAGGACGAGACCACTGTCGAGAGTGGCATCCTCCTCACCGATGCCGCCGCGGCCAAGGTCAAGGGCCTGCTTGAGCAGGAGGGCCGCGACGACCTGGCGCTGCGCGTCGCCGTTCAGCCGGGCGGCTGCTCCGGCCTGCGCTACCAGCTGTTCTTCGACGAGCGTTCGCTCGACGGCGACGTCGTCAAGGACTTCGGCGGTGTCAAGGTCGTCACCGACCGGATGAGCGCCCCGTACCTGGGCGGTGCGACCGTCGACTTCGTCGACACCATCGAGAAGCAGGGCTTCACCATCGACAACCCGAACGCCACCGGCTCCTGCGCCTGCGGCGACTCGTTCAGCTAAGACCGGTCGGTCTAAGCCTCACAGCTTCGGCAGCCCCTTCGGTATGAACGGCGGCGGCCCCCGGGATCACCCGGGGGCCGCCGCCGTTCGTGTGCCGGCTCTCCTACTGCGGACCGCCGATCGGCGGCGGGTCCATCGAGAGCGTCTGACCGGTGGCCGCGTCCACCACCGTGCGGCCGGCCAGCGGGTGGCTCAGCTTCGCCGTCACCGAGTTCCGCCTGACGAGGGCCGGGCACGCCTGGCCGCGCGGCGCGGTCTGGGTGACCACCACCCGGACGTCCACCTCACCCTGCTTGGACTCGTCGGCCTTCAGCCCGTACTTGTCGCAGGCCCCGCCGTAGAACCAGACCATCAGCTGGTCGTCCTGCGCCTGGTAGGCGAGTGCGGGCAGCTTGACGGGCGCGGGTTCGCCGACCGCGATGCCGGGGTTGCTCGGCGAACCGCCCGGGGCCTGGGTACCCGGATCCGGGGTGGCGGACTGCGTCGGGCCGGCGCTCGGGGTCGAGGGCGCCGCACTCGAGGGCGCCGCCGAGGCGGCCGTGGGACTCGCCGAGGCCCCGGCGGCCGCGTCAGAACCCCCGCCCGATCCGGTGGGCCCGCAGGCCGCGACCGCACCGATGGCGAGTACCAGCCCTGCCAGCCCGGTCACCCGGCGCCGAGCTCGCCCGCGCACGGGCCGGACCGCTGCGGCTGAGGTGTTCTCGTCCATGCTCTGACTTCCTCCCGAGGGCTCGCGCTCCGCCACACGGCGGCGCTGCGCGGATCTGACGTGCCCCGGGCGAATCCGGTTCCCCTCGCGGAGGGCGGGCGGTCAGCCCCCGTACTCGGGCATCTCGGCCACCAGCCTCCGGGCCCGGGACGGCACCGACACGCCCGCAGGCCGCAGCGCGACAGCGGCCTGCGGAGCACTGCCCGACGGCGGCCAGAACCGGCCGAGCCGCCGGGAGGAGCTGACCAGGGAGGCGATCGAGTCGGCCTCGATCTCGCCCGTCCAGGAACGGGCGGAGGGCCGGGCCGGGCTGGGCCGCAGCGCGGACGGGTTGGGCATCATCGGTGTCACCGCTCCGATCGCCGAGCCGTGGCGGCACTGCCACGGATCCGGGGCCGAGGGGCCTTCTGAGTGCGACCCTAGGCGGCCACCGGCCCCCGAACCAGTGGTACCGGCGGGTAGTACTCATTCGAGTGGCCGAGCCGCAGGTACGGGTACGGCGCTGCTGCCGGGTACCGTTGGGGGGTTCTGTCAACAGTTTTTCCCGGCCCAGCGCCATCAGAGGAGACCTTCGTGCGCATCGCCGTCGCCGGCTCGATCGCCACCGACCACCTGACGACCTTCCCGGGCCGTTTCGCCGACCAGCTGGTGGCCGATCAGCTGCACACGGTCTCGCTGTCGTTCCTGGTGGACACCCTCGACATCCGCCGCGGCGGGGTCGCCCCGAACATCTCCTTCGGCATGGGCGTGCTCGGCCTGCGCCCGATCCTGGTCGGCGCCGCCGGCGCGGACTTCCAGGAGTACCGCAGCTGGCTGGAGCGCAACAACGTCGACACCGCGTCGGTGCACATCTCCGAGACCCGGCACACCGCCCGCTTCATGTGCACCACCGACGAGGACCACAACCAGATCGCCTCCTTCTACACCGGCGCGATGGCCGAGGCCCGCAACATCGAGCTGAAGCCGATCGCCGACCGCGTCGGCGGCCTCGACCTGGTCCTGATCGGCGCCGACGACCCGGCCGCGATGGTCCGCCACACCCAGGAGTGCCGCACCCGCGGCTACGCCTTCGCCGCCGACCCCTCGCAGCAGCTGGCCCGCCTGGAGGGCGACGAGATCCGGCTGATCGTGGACGGCGCCTCGTACCTGTTCACCAACGAGTACGAGGCCGCGCTGATCGAGTCCAAGACCGGCTGGAGCGCGGACGAGATCCTCGGCCGGGTCGGCACCCGGATCACCACCCTCGGCGCCAAGGGCGTCCGGATCCAGCGCGAGGGCGAGCCGGACGTCACCGTCGGCTGCCCGGCCGAGGAGCGCAAGGCCGACCCCACCGGCGTCGGCGACGGCTTCCGCGCCGGCTTCCTGGCCGGTCTCTCCTGGAACCTCGGCCTGGAGCGCTCCGCCCAGCTCGGCTGCATGCTCGCCACCCTGGTGATCGAGACCATCGGCACCCAGGAGTACGAGCTGCGCCACCGCCACTTCCTGGACCGCTTCGCCGCGGCCTACGGCGAGGACGCCGCCGCCGAGGTCCGCGCCCGCATGGCCAACTAGCACCGCGTACCCGCGGGGGCGCGGGGAGCTGTCCGACCGACCGCGCGCCCTCACGGGGGACCGGTCGGGCAGCGCCCCGCGCCCCTCGGCGTACCGGTCGGGTCAGCCGGTCCGGCGGACCAGGTACGCCGAGCCACGCTCCCGCCCGTACTCCGCGGCCGGCCGCTCGCCCAGGTACTCCTGCTCGCGCATCCCGCACCAGGCCGGGATGTCCAGCCGCGCCGCCTCGTCGTCGGACAGCACCGCGACCGTCCCGCCCGGCTCGACCTCCCCGATCCGCCTGGCCAGCTCGATCACCGGCAGCGGACAGCGCTTCCCGAGCGCGTCGATCACCAGCGTCTGCCGCTCCGCCGCGGGCGCCGCCAGATCGAGCCCCAGCGGAGCCCGTACGCCCGCCACCACCTCGGGCAGGACGGACAGGAAGCGGTCGACGTCCGCTTCGGCGACGCCGTAGGGGAGCGAGACCCGGACGTTGCCCTCGGTCAGCACGCCCATCGCCGCCAGGACGTGGCTCGGCGTCAAGGTGCTGGAGGTGCAGGAGGAGCCGGAGGAGACCGCGAACCCGGCCCGGTCCAGCTCGCCCAGCAGCACCTCGCCGTCCACGTAGAGGCAGGAGAAGGTGACCAGGTGGGGCAGCCTGCGCACCGGGTCGCCGACCACCTCCACCTCCGGGACCAGCCGGGGCACCCGGGTCCGGATCCGGTCCACCAGCGCGTGCAGCCGGGCGTTCTCCCGTTCGGCCTCGGCCCGGACCGCCCGCAGCGAGGCCGCCGCGGCCACGATGGCCGGCACATTGACGTACCCCGGTGCCCGGCCGCCCTCGCGTTCGTCGGCGGGCAGCGGTGAGACGTACCTGACGCCCTTGCGGACGGCGAGCACCCCGACCCCGGGCGGGCCGCCCCACTTGTGCGCGCTGGCCGTCAGCAGCGACCACCCGGCAGGCACCGCCAGCCGTCCCACGCTCTGCGCGGCGTCCACCAGCAGTGGCACCCCGCCGATCGCGGTGGCGGTCTCGGTGACCGGCTGCACCGTACCGACCTCGTGGTTGGCGGACTGCAGGACCGCCAGCGCGGTGTCGGGGCGGACGGCGGCGGCGAAGTCCTCGGCGGCGGCCCGTCCGTTGCGGTCGACCGCGACCTCGCTCACCTCACCGCCCTCGGCGGCGTGCCGCTCGGCGGTGTGCAGAACGCTGGAGTGCTCCACGGCGGAGTGCACCAGATGACGGCCCGTCCGCCGGCGGCCGGCCAGCGCGCCGAGCATGCCCAGCTGGACGGCCTGGGTGCCGCTCGCGGTGAACGTGATCTCGTCCGGACGGGCGCCCAGGACCTCGGCGACCGTCTCCCGGGCCGCGTCCAGCAGCATCCGGGCCTGCCGCCCGGACCGGTACAGCCGGGCCGGATCCGCCCAGCCCTCGTCGAGCGCGGCGTTCAGCGCCTGCCGGGCGACGGGGTGCAGCGGAGCGGTCGAGGCCACGTCGAAGTAGGACACGTAGGACAGTATCTCGCCCGGATCCCCGGCCGGCCGGGTCGGGCGGTCCCGGACGTACCGGTCCGCGGTCGGCACCACCCGCCCGTCCGGCCCCTTCGCTCACCCCCGCGGGGGAACCGGTGGTCTCGACCGCAAGCGGCGGAGTGTCCTTTGAATCGCTCGTGGTGACCTCGTTTGTCCGATTCGCGAAGGCCCGACGGTCCGTCACCCGGGTGTCGCACTGCCATCCCACGATTGGGTGTGCAAAGCTCGAACGGCCACGATGACCAGGGATTCCGTGCGTGCCGGGGCTGATCGGGTAGGCGGGCGGCGCGTTAGCGGGACCTGCCCGTCAGGAGCGCATAAGGCTGGAGTAGGGTTTGGCCCGCATAAGCATTCAAACCGTGCCCGTGGCCGGGTCGCCGGGGAGGCGCACAGCACTCCCGGGGGCGACGCGATCCCCGGGCGAGACTTCGGGAAGGCGCTACGTGAGTCCCAACGGCTCCGACCGCTCGCCGCGGCGCACGATGCGGCGGAAGCTGCCTCAGGCGCTGGCACTGGGCCTCGTCATCGCGACCGCTACCGGCTGCTCGGCCAACGACCTGCCCAGGCTTGGCCTCCCGTCGCCCGTCACCAAGGAAGGCCCACTGGTCCTCCACATGTGGCAGGGCTCGTGGATCGCGGCGCTGGTAGTCGGCGTACTGATGTGGGGTCTGATCATCTGGAGCGTGATCTTCCACCGGCGCAGCCGCACCAAGGTGGAGGTCCCGGCTCAGACCCGGTACAACGTGCCGATTGAGGCGCTGTACACCGCGGTCCCCATCGTCATCGTCTCGGTGCTGTTCTACTTCGTCGCCCGCGACGAGGCCCGGCTCACCCAGACCTCCGCCAAGCCGCAGCACTACGTCAACGTGGTCGGCTTCCAGTGGAGCTGGGCGTTCAACTACGAGAACACCGAGAACCCCAACCCGGCGAACACCAACGCCGCGTACGAGGTCGGTACCCCCGCCGAGGCGCCGACGCTGTACCTGCCGATCAACGAGACGGTGCAGTTCCGTCTCACCTCGCGGGACGTTATCCACGACTTCTGGCCCGTCAACTTCATGATGAAGATGGACGTCGTGCCGGGTCTGGTCAACAGCTTCGAGGTCACCCCGACCTCGTACGGCACTTTCCGGGGCAAGTGCGCCGAGCTCTGCGGCGTCGACCACTCCCGGATGCTGTTCAACGTCAAGGTGGTCTCGCACGACGAGTACGAGCAGCACCTGAAGGAGCTCCGGGCCAAGGGCCAGAGCGGCGCGGTGCCCTCGGGCATCACGGGCATTGAAGGTGAGAAGTGACTATCCTCAACGAGCCCGCCGCCGCCGGCGGGACTTCCGGGCTCTCGGCAGGCGGGGCCACCAGGACCCGTAAGCCGGGTTCCACGATCATCAAGTGGCTGACCACCACCGACCACAAGACGATCGGCACGATGTACCTCGGTACCTCGTTCGCGTTCTTCCTGATCGGTGGCATCCTCGCGCTGGTCATGCGTGCCGAGCTGGCTCGTCCCGGGACCCAGATCCTGTCGAACGAGCAGTTCAACCAGGCGTTCACGATGCACGGCACGATCATGCTGCTGATGTTCGCGACGCCGCTGTTCGCCGGTTTCGCGAACTGGATCATGCCGCTCCAGATCGGCGCTCCTGACGTCGCGTTCCCGCGACTGAACATGTTCGCCTACTGGCTGTACCTGTTCGGCTCGCTGATCGCGGTGGCCGGCTTCCTCACCCCGCAGGGTGCCGCCGACTTCGGTTGGTTCGCCTACTCGCCGCTGTCGGACGCGGTCCGCTCGCCGGGTGTCGGCGCCGACATGTGGATCATGGGTCTGGCCTTCTCCGGCTTCGGCACGATCCTCGGTGCGGTCAACTTCATCACCACGATCATCTGCATGCGCGCGCCCGGCATGACGATGTTCCGGATGTCGATCTTCGTCTGGAACACCCTGCTGACCGCCGTGCTGGTCCTGCTGGCCTTCCCGGTCCTGGCGGCCGCGCTGTTCGCCCTGGAGGCGGACCGCAAGTTCGGGGCGCACGTCTTCGACCCGGCCAACGGTGGAGCGCTGCTCTGGCAGCACCTGTTCTGGTTCTTCGGCCACCCCGAGGTCTACATCATCGCGCTGCCGTTCTTCGGCATCATCTCGGAGATCATCCCGGTCTTCAGCCGCAAGCCGATGTTCGGTTACTCCGGTCTGATCGCGGCCACCATCGCGATCGCCGGTCTGTCCGTGACGGTGTGGGCGCACCACATGTACGTCACCGGCCAGGTGCTGCTGCCGTTCTTCTCCTTCATGACCTTCCTGATCGCGGTCCCGACCGGTGTGAAGTTCTTCAACTGGGTCGGCACCATGTGGAAGGGCTCGCTGAGCTTCGAGACCCCGATGCTCTGGACGGTCGGCTTCCTGGTCACCTTCCTCTTCGGTGGTCTGACCGGTGTTCTGCTGGCCTCCCCGCCGATCGACTTCCACGTCTCGGACTCGTACTTCGTCGTCGCCCACTTCCACTACGTGGTCTTCGGTACCGTCGTGTTCGCGATGTTCGCCGGCTTCCACTTCTGGTGGCCGAAGATGACCGGCAAGATGCTCGACGAGCGCCTTGGCAAGATCACCTTCTGGACGCTGTTCTTCGGCTTCCACACCACCTTCCTGGTCCAGCACTGGCTGGGTGCCGAGGGTATGCCGCGACGCTACGCCGACTACCTGGCTTCGGACGGTTTCACCACGCTGAACACCGTCTCCACCATCGGCTCGTTCCTGCTCGGTCTGTCGATCCTGCCGTTCCTCTACAACGTCTGGAAGACCGCCAAGTACGGCGAGAAGATCACCGTCGACGACCCGTGGGGCTACGGCCGTTCGCTGGAGTGGGCGACCTCCTGCCCGCCGCCGCGGCACAACTTCCTCACCCTGCCCCGGATCCGCTCCGAATCCCCGGCCTTCGACCTGCACCACCCGGAGATCGCCGCGCTGGACTACCTGGAGAACCACGGTGAGCCGGCCAAGCACTTCGAAGGTGTGACCCCCGCGAAGTACGACGCCCCGGCGCTGGGCAAGGGCAAGAAGGGTGGGAACGCCTGATGAAGGAACAGGGCAAGATCTTCCTGGGCCTGGCGGTCTTCGTTCTGGCGGTCGCCATCACCTACGGCCTGTGGGCCAAGGAGGCGGCCGGTACCACCGCGCTGTTCCTGGCCTTCGGTCTGTGTGCCTTCATCGGGTACTACCTCGCCTTCACCGCCCGCCGGGTGGACAGCGGCGCCGGTGACAACCCCGAGGCCGAGGTCGCGGACGACGCCGGTGAGCTGGGCTTCTTCGCCCCGCACAGCTGGCAGCCGCTCTCGCTGGCGGTCGGTGGCGCCCTGGCCTTCCTGGGCATCATCTTCGGCTGGTGGCTGATGTTCTGGGCGGCCCCGATCATCCTGATCGGCCTGTACGGCTGGGTCTTCGAGTTCTACCGGGGCGAGAACCAGAACCAGTAGGTTCGCATCGCTCCCCTCACGAGCCACCGGGGCGAGATCGCCCGTGGGTGAGTGAGGAGCAACGGCGTCGGGCCGGTCCCCTTCGGGGGGTCGGCCCGACGCCGTTCTGTTAATCGGATAAGTCCATAGGGATGTATCGCTTACCCGTTCGGTCCAGCCGGGGCTGTGAGCGGTAGTCCGTGCCGAAGCCGCCTTCCTACGCTCGGAAGCATCGTCAGAATCCTCTTCTGGGTGCGACCTGGAGGCAGCGTTGAGCGGCATTCACGGAGCGGGCCCCCGGCGGGCAGCAGTCGTCGTGGCACTTCTGGTACTGGCCCCGCTGGCGGGTTGTTCGGTCGGTGGTGACGGTTCGGTGGAGGCGGTCAGCGCCGTGGACGTGAAGCCCCTGGTGCGTCTCCCGGGGACCGAGGCGGTCGACCCGAACCTGCCCATCACGGTCACGGCCGAGCGGGGCGGCAGGCTCACCGACGTCACCGTCACCGGGCCGGACGGCCGGCAGGTCACCGGCAAGCTGGCCGACGACCAGCGCAGCTGGCAGAGCGTGGGGCGGCTCGCGGCCGGTACCAGGTACCTGATCCGGGTGGCCGCGGACGACGGCGACGGCGGCCGCGGCGAGACCGTCGGCTCGCTCACCACGGCGACGGGACAGGCCAGGCTGACCGCCGAGCTGGGCCCCGACGCCAACCACTCGGGCGTGTACGGCGTCGGACAGCCGCTCACCGTCAAGCTCTCCCAGCCGATCAAGGATCCGGCGGCCCGGCAGGAGGTCGAACGCAGCCTCACGGTGGTCTCCGATCCCGCCGTCACCGGTTCCTGGTACTGGGTGGACGACAGCAACCTGCACTTCAGGCCCAAGGAGTACTGGCCCGCCCACGCCAGCATCAAGTTCGGCTTCGACCGCCCCGGCGGCCGGATCGCCGACGGCCTGTACGCGGGCGACGCGGTCACCCGGACCATCAGGACCGGCGACCGGGTGGAGGTGCTGATCGACGCGGCCGCGCACTACCTGACCTACCGCCGCAACGGCGAGGTGGTGAACACCATCCCCGTGACCACCGGCAAGCCCGGGTTCTCCACCCGCAACGGCATCAAGGTGGTGCTCGGCCAGGAGGCCGACGTCCGGATGAAGAGCGAGACCATCGGAATCGCCGCGGACAGTCCCGACGCCTTCGACACCGACGTCAAGTGGGCCACCCGGGTCACCTGGAGCGGCGAGTACGTGCACGCGGCGCCCTGGTCGCTCTCCTCCCAGGGCGTGGAGAACATCAGCCACGGCTGTACCGGGATGAGCACGGCCAACGCCAAGTGGTTCTTCGACGAGACCAGGATCGGGGACGTGGTCCAGGTGGTGAACAGCCTGGGCCGGATGATGGAGCCGTTCGGCAACGGCTTCGGGGACTGGAACATCGCCTGGTCGGAGTGGACCAAGCACAGCTCCCTCGGCCGGACCGTCGAGACGTCGGGCAGGGCGGACGAGGCCGGGGCGGTCGGCACCCTGCTGCCGCAGGTCTAGGCTCCGGCCGTCAGGCCCCGTACGCCAGCCTGAGAGCGTCGTGGACCGTGCTCATCGCCTCGTCCTGGGAGAGACCGAGCCGGTGGGCACGGTCGGCGTACTCGGCGGCGGCGGTGGCGGCGAGGCGGTGCGCGGTGTCGCCGACGGCGGCGATCAGGGTGCCGCGCCGGCCGTGCGTCTCGACCACACCGTCCGCCTCCAGCTCCCGGTACGCACGGGCCACGGTGTTGGCGGCCAGGCCGAGCTGCTCGGCCAGTGCCCGGACGGTCGGCAGCTTGAGACCGGCCGGCAGGGCGCCGCTGCGGGCCTGCTCGGCGATCTGCGCGCGGACCTGCTCGTACGGGGGAGTGGCGGATGAGTGGTCGATGCGCAGCTGCACTGATGGGCTCCTGACGGTTCGTTGGATCCCATTGTGCCCGAATGGTCGCCACGCCAGGCCGTCGCGGCCCGGCAGCCCCGGTGTGCCCCCGGCGGCCCGGGCCGGCCGCCGCCGGAGCCGCCGGAGCCGACGGATGCGGGAGCGCACGGCGTCGCGGCGGGCGGGAGCAGCCCGGAGGCGGGTGGGCGGGAGCAGCCCGGAGGCGGGTGGGCGGGAGCAGCCCGGAGGCGAGTGGGCGGGAACGGCCGAGGGCCCCTGCCCGGCGTGTGCCGGGCAGGGGCCCTCAGGTGGCGATCAGCGGCGTTGCCGCGCGGGATCAGTGGTGGCCGTGGCCGCTGGTGATCTCGCGGTGCTCCTCCGCCGTCGGCTTGGGGATCTGGCCACCCTCGCCGAAGTAGCCCTGCGAGAGCTTGGCGCGGGTCTTCTCCATGCGGCCGACCTTGCGCTTGACGCCGTTCTCGTCGACCTGGGCCGGGAGCTCGAGCGGCTCGTGCTGCTCGTGCGCCACGTACTTGTAGAGCTTGTCCTGCGGCAGCTGGGCGTGGACCTCGACGAACTCACCGTGCGGCAGGCGCTTGATGACGCCGGTCTCGCGACCGTGCAGCACCTTCTCCTTGTCGCGGCGCTGCAGGCCGAGGCACCAGCGCTTGGTGATGAAGAAGACCAGCACCGGCACGACGAAGAAGCCGACCCGGACGAAGTACGTGATCGAGTTGAGCGACAGGTGGAAGTGCGTGGCGAACAGGTCGTTGCCACCACCGATCAGCAGGACCAGGTACTCGGCGATCCAGGCCGCACCGAGGGCGGTACGGACCGGGGCGTTGCGCGGGCGGTCCAGGATGTGGTGCTCGCGCTTGTCGCCGGTGATCCAGCTCTCGATGAACGGGTAGACCGCGATCGAGACCAGGACCAGCGGGAAGATCATCAGCGGGATGAAGACACCCAGGTTCAGGGTGTGGCCCCAGGCCCGGACCTCCCAGCCCGGCATGACACGGATCAGACCCTCGGAGAAGCCCATGTACCAGTCCGGCTGGGCGTCGGTCGACACCTGGTCGGGGCGGTACGGACCGTAGGCCCAGATCGGGTTGATCGTGGCGATCGCGGAGATCGCCGCGATGATGCCGAAGACCAGGAAGAAGAAGCCACCGGCCTTGGCCATGTAGACCGGCATCAGCGGCATGCCGACGACGTTCTTCTCGGTCTTGCCCGGGCCCGCCCACTGGGTGTGCTTGTGGTAGAAGACCAGGATCAGGTGCGCCACCAGCAGGCCCAGCATGATGCCCGGGATGAGCAGCACGTGGATGGTGAAGAACCGCGGCACGATGTCGGTGCCGGGGAACTCGCCGCCGAACAGGAACATCTGGATGTAGGTGCCCACCAGCGGAACGGCGAGGATCGCGCCTTCCATGAAGCGGATACCGGTACCGGACAGCAGGTCGTCGGGCAGCGAGTAGCCGAAGAAGCCGTCGAACATGCCGAGGATCAGCAGCAGGAAGCCGAAGACCCAGTTGATCTCGCGCGGCTTGCGGAACGCGCCGGTGAAGAAGACGCGCAGCATGTGCACGATCATCGCGGCGACGAAGACCAGCGCGGCCCAGTGGTGGATCTGGCGGATCAGCAGACCGCCGCGGACCTCGAAGCTGATGTTCATGGTCGAGGCGTACGCCTCGGACATCTTGATGCCGTCGAGCGGGGCGTACGGGCCGTGGTAGACGACCTCGGCCATGCTCGGCTTGAAGAACAGCGTCAGGTACACACCCGTGAGGATGATGATGACGAAGCTGTAGAGGCAGATCTCACCGAGCATGAAGGACCAGTGGTCCGGGAAGATCTTGCGCAGGTTGGCCTTGGCGAGGGAGTAGATCCCCAGCCGGCCGTCCGTCCAGTCAGCTGCCGCCTCCCACTTGTTGGCGGGCTTGGCGCGCGTGCTGCCGCTGCTGGGCTTGGCGTCGGTGCTGACGCTGCTCGCGGAACTCATGAGCGCTCCCAGAAGCTCGGGCCGACGGGCTCGGCGAAGTCGCCGGTGGCGACCAGGAAGCCCTTCTCGTCAGTGGTGATCTTCAGCTGCGGCAGCGGGTGACCGGCCGGGCCGAAGATCACGCGCGCACCGTCCGCCAGGTCGAAGGTCGACTGGTGGCAGGGGCAGAGCGCGTGGTGGGTCTGCTGCTCGTACAGGCTGATCGGGCAGCCGACGTGGGTGCAGATCTTGGAGTAGGCGAGAACACCCTCGAAGCCGAGGTCGCGGGACTTGGCGTCCTTGATGTCCTCCGGAGCGATCCGGACGATCATCAGCGCGTCCTTGGCGATGCGCTGCTGGAAGTCCTCGTCGGACTCCTCCAGGCCCTCCGGCTTGGCGAAGGTCAGCGAGCCGACGGCGATGTCCTCGGCCTTCATCGGCTGGTTGGTGTTCATGTTGATCAGCTGGATCGGCTTGGCCGTGGTGGCCTCGCGCCAGTTGGTCGACGCCAGCTTCTTCTCCGGCAGCGGGCCCAGGTCGCGCAGCAGGACGACACCGGAGAGCGGCACCAGTGCCATCGAGCCGATGAGGGTGTTGCGCAGCATCTTGCGGCGGCCGAAGCCGGACTCCGCGGCGCCGGTCTTGAACTGCTCGATGACGTCGTTGCGGACCTCGTCGTCAGCCTCGATCGCGTGGCGCTCGGCCGGCATCTCGACGTCGGACATCAGGGTGCGGGCCCAGTGGACCGCGCCCGCGCCGATGCAGAACAGCGCCACGCCCAGGGTCAGACCCAGCGCGAAGTTCAGCGCGCTGATGTGGCCCAGCGGGAAGACGTAGATGATCTTGTCGATCGGGAAGATCACGTACGACGCGATGAAACCGATCGTGGCGAGCATCGAGACGATGAACATCAGCGAGACCTGGCGCTCGGCGCGCTTGGCGGCCCGCTCGTCGATGTCGGTACGGCGAGGCTCGTGGGCCGGCAGGCCCGGGTCGGCGAACGGGTCGCCGTGCTCGGCCACCTCGTGGCCGTGGGAGGCGTCGTGCGCCTCCGGCAGCTTCTCTTCAGGAATGTCGTGGCTCATGACTTCTTGGCCTTGGTGGTGTGGGCGGCGACCCAGATCGCGACCGCGATGAGGGCACCGAGACCGAAGATCCAGCCGAACAGACCCTCGGTCACCGGACCGAGGCTGCCCAGGGCGAGACCACCGGGGTTGGGCTCCTCATTGGTGGTGTGGCGGACGAAGGCCACGATCTGCTTCTTCTGCTCCTCCGGCATGGTGGTGTCGGGGAACGACGGCATGTTCTGCGGGCCGGTCTGCATGGCCTCGTAGATGTGCTTCGCGTCGACGCCCTCCAGCGTGGGGGCGAACTTACCGCGGGTCAGGGCACCGCCCTGGCCGGCGAAGTTGTGGCACTGGGCGCAGTTGGTGCGGAACAGCTCGCCACCCTTGGCCACGTCGTTCGGGTCCGTGGAGGTGTACTGGTCCTTGGTCGGGGCAACCGGGCCGGGGCCGAGCGAAGCCACGAAGGCGGCCAGCTGGTCGATCTCGGTCTGGCTGTAGACGACCTTCTTGCGCGGGACCTGGGCGCCCGGCTGCTGCGCGGGCATACGGCCGGTGCCGACCTGGAAGTCGACAGCGGCGGAGCCGACGCCGACCAGGCTCGGGCCGTCGGAGGAACCCTGGCCGTTCAGGCCGTGGCAGGAGGAGCAGCCCACGGCGAAGAGCTTCCTGCCCTCATCGATCGCGAGCGACTGCGCCGAGGTGTCGGCCTGCGCCTTCTCGGCGGGCGCGAACGCGGCGTACAGCCCCCCGGTGGCCGCCAGGGCGAGAAGTAGGACGACCAGCGCCGCCAGTGGGTGGCGCCGTCGTGCGGAGAGCTTTTTCACGGAATAACCCCGGTGTCAGGATCTGGTCGTCGGCTGGTGGGCGTGCCCGGCGGCGCGGTCTGCTCTGGGCCGGCTTCGGGAACGCGCGTTCAGGTCGGAGCGGCACAGCCCTCTGGCGGGCGAGCGCTGCCTCCGACCGGCGGCCAGCGACCTGATCAGCTGGTTACTTGATCAGGTAGATGGTCGCGAACAGGCCGATCCACACGACGTCGACGAAGTGCCAGTAGTACGACACCACGATCGCGGCGGTGGCCTGCTCGTGCGTGAACCGCTTGGCTGCGTAGGTCCGTCCCAGGACCAGCAGGAAGGCGATCAGACCACCCGTCACATGCAGGCCGTGGAAGCCGGTGGTCAGGTAGAACACCGTGCCGTACGGGTCGGAGGACAGCGAGAGGCCGTCCTTCTTGACCAGTTCGGTGTACTCGAAGATCTGGCCGCCGATGAAGATCGCGCCCATCACGAAGGTGACCACGAACCAGGAGCGGAGCTTCTTCACGTCACCGCGCTCGGCGGCGAAGACGCCGAGCTGGCAGGTGAGGGAGGAGAGCACCAGGATCGTGGTGTTCACCGAGGAGAAGGGCACGTTCAGGGCGTGCGCCTTCTCGGTCCAGAACTCTGCGCCCTTGACCGAGCGGAGGGTGAAGTACATCGCGAACAGGGCCGCGAAGAACATCAGCTCCGAGCTCAGCCAGACGATGGTTCCGACGCTGACGAGGTTCGGCCTGTTGACCGCTCCGTGCGCGTGTCCGGTTTCTGTTGCTGTTGCTGTCGCCACGACGGACATTATGTCGGTCCCTTATTCCGTCTTCACGCCGGGGGTCTCCCTTCGGAGTGTCCGGTGCGTGCGGTATGCCCAGTTGGGCTCCGCCCGGGTGCCCGGGGGCGGGCCGAGTGGACCGGGGGCCCTTTTCTGATGGTTCTTCGGGCCGATCGGGGCTGGTCCGCGGGTCGGCGGCACTCCTCTGCCCCGCGTGTCGCTACCGCCCGAGCGGGTCCGGATGGGCTAGGGCATCCGCTGTACGGGTGGTGTGGCCGGGCCGGGGTGACGACCGGTCCTCCGGGTGGGTGAGAGTCGCGCGTGATGGCTTGAGCGAGATCGTGCCAGGGGCTCACCTCGGGCGGTGGGCGGGAGTAGCATCCGGAAGTGGACGTGGTCCGGATCACACTGGACTCGTCGGAGCAGACGTTATAAAGGACGAGCACCCGGGAGCAGGGCCCATGGCGCACACGACCGACGAGACGCTCACCGTTCTGGTCTACAGCGACGACCGCAACACTCGGGAGCAGGTGACCCTCGCGCTCGGCCGGCGGCCCGCCGCGGACCTGCCGGAGCTGCGCTACCTGGAGTGCGCGACGGTTCCCGCGGTGCTGAAGGCGCTGGAGCGCGGTGGGGTCGACCTCTGCATCCTCGACGGCGAGGCCGTCCCGGCCGGCGGACTCGGGGTGGGCCGGCAGATCAAGGACGAGATCTACGGCTGCCCGCCGGTGCTGGCACTGATCGGCCGGCCGCAGGACTCCTGGCTGGCCGCCTGGAGCCGGGCGGACGCGGCGATCTCCCAGCCGGTCGACCCGGTGGCCCTGGGCAAGGCCGTCGCCACCCTGCTCCGGGCCCGGATCGAGGCGCGGACGCCGGCCCGGAACTGATCCGCGGGTGCGGGCCGAAGGTCTCGGTACGCACCGACAGGAGAGAAGGCCACGGCACGGCCACCCGCCCGGTGGATAGGCTGACTCCATTCCTTTCGGTGAAACACGAGAGCTGGAGTCAGCCATGGTGAACGTGAACCCTGCGAACGGCGGTATCGACCCCGCGCAGGTGATCCGCACCTGGCCGGACATCCTGAGCACCCTGCTGTCAGGTACCGACCTCGCCCAGGCCGACGCGGCCTGGGCGATGGACCGGATCATGAGCGGTGAGGCGACCCCGGTGCAGGTGGCCGGGTTCATGGTGGCGCTGCGGGCCAAGGGCGAGACGGTGGACGAGATCGCCGGACTGGTCGAGTCGATGTACGCGCACGCCGAGCCGCTGCACATCCCCGGTCCCGCGGTGGACATCGTCGGCACCGGCGGCGACCGGGCGAAGACCGTCAACATCTCCACCATGTCGGCGATCGTGGCGGCGGCCGCCGGGGCGAAGGTGGTCAAGCACGGCAACCGGGCGAGCTCCTCGGCGAGCGGTTCCTCCGACGTGCTGGAGCGGCTCGGCGTCAGCCTGGACCTCAGTGCCCGCCGGGTCGCCGAGGTGGCCGAGGAGGTCGGCCTGACGTTCTGCTTCGCCGCCAGGTTCCACCCGGCGATGCGGCACGCCGCGCCCGCCCGGCGTGACCTCGCGGTGCCGACCGCCTTCAACATCCTCGGGCCGCTCACCAACCCGGCCCATGTCACCGCGCACGCGATCGGCTGCTTCGACACCCGGCTGGCCGGGCTGATCGCGGGCGTGCTGGCCCGGCGGGGCTCCTCCGCGCTGGTCTTCCGCGGTGACGACGGCCTGGACGAACTGACCGTCTCGACCACCTCGCGCGTCTGGATCGTGAAGGACGGTCGGATCACCGAGAACGCCTTCGACCCGCGTGACGTCGGCATCGAGCTGGTCGGTATCGAGGCGCTGCGCGGGGCCGACGCCGAGTACAACGCGGGTGTCGCACGCCGGGTCCTCGGCGGGGAGCGCGGGCCGGTGCGGGATGCCGTCCTGCTCAACACCGCGGCCGCGCTGGTGGCGCTGGACCTGACGGCCGCGCCGCTGGCCGAGCAGCTCAAGGCCGGGATGGAGCGGGCGGCGGCCGCCATCGACTCGGGGGCCGCGCAGGACGTCCTCAAGCGGTGGGCGGAGGCGACCACCCGGC
The DNA here is from genome assembly GCF_051374625.1 of Kitasatospora sp. HPM-01-4. Taxonomy (NCBI): domain Bacteria; kingdom Bacillati; phylum Actinomycetota; class Actinomycetes; order Kitasatosporales; family Streptomycetaceae; genus Kitasatospora; species Kitasatospora sp. HPM-01-4. The sequence continues at coordinate 6,313,805 of NZ_JBPQGP010000005.1, forward strand.
GTTGAGGCCCGGCCCGGTCCCTTGGACAGGGGCGGGCGGACCAGGGCGAGGGGCCCTTGTCCGCCCGCCCCTGCGGGTGCGGGACCCGGGTGTGTCCGAACTCCGGGATGTCGGTTGACCGTTCTTCGAAGGCTGCCCTAGAGTCCAGCGCAGGTCATGAGTGACAGCGTCAAGCCCCAGCTTGCTGTCCGGCAACCCTCCGTCCGTGGCGGGGTGCCCTGGGTGAGGACCGGGCTGCGTGGCGATCCGTCCGCGCGGCAAGCGCGGACACCCGGCACATCCGTACTCCCGGGGTCCCCGACCTCGCAGGAGTGCATCCATGTCCGCCACCTCCGCCACCGCCGACGTCAGCGTCCCGCTCACCGTCCTCGGCCATGACGTCCAGGTCCCGCTGGTCAGCGGTGAGAAGGTCACGTACGCCGCGCTCGACTACGCCGCCAGCGCCCCGGCGCTCCAGCGGGTCTGGGACGACGTCGCCGCCTACGCCCCGTACTACGGTAGCGTGCACCGCGGTGCCGGCTACCTCTCGCAGCTGTCCACCGACCTGTTCGAGCAGAGCCGCCGGACCGTCGCCGACTTCCTCGACCTGCGGGAGGACGACCAGGTGGTGTTCACCCGGGCCACCACCGACTCGCTCAACCTGCTGGCCGGGGCGGTTCCGGCGGACACCCGGGTGTTCGCCTTCGAGACCGAGCACCACGCCTCGCTGCTGCCGTGGCGCCGCCGCGGACTGACGGTCGGTTACCTGCGGGCCCCGCGCTCGCACGCCGAGGCGGTCGCCGCGCTGGACGCCGCGCTGGCCGAGGCCGCCTCGAACGGGCCCGGGTGCCCGCTGCTGTTCTGTGTGACCGGTGCGTCGAACGTGACCGGGGAGCTGTGGCCGGTCGCCGAGCTGACCGAGGTCGCCCACCGGCACGGTGCCCGGGTCGTGCTGGACGCCGCGCAGCTGGCCCCGCACCACCGGGTCTCCGTCCGCGAGCTGGACGTCGACTGGATCGCCTTCTCCGGCCACAAGCTGTACGCGCCCTTCGGCGCGGGAGTGCTGGCCGGGCGGAGCGACTGGCTGGACGCGGCCGAGCCGTACCTGGCGGGCGGCGGTGCCAGCCGCACGGTGGCCAGGGCGGCGGACGGTGAGGTGGCCGTCGCATGGCACCAGGGGCCGGCCAGGCACGAGGCGGGGTCGCCCAACGTGATCGGCGCCTATGCCATCGCCTCGGCCTGCCGGGCGCTGACCGAGGCCGGGTTCGACGCGCTTCAGGCCCGGGAGCGGCGGCTGGTGGAGCGGCTGAAGGCCGGCCTGGCCCGGATCCCCGAGGTGAGGGTGCTCAGCCTGTTCGGCGCCGACTCCGCGCGGGTGGGGGTGCTCTCGTTCGTGGTGCAGGGCTGGAACAGCTCGCACTTCGCGGCGGCGCTCTCCGCCGAGTACGGGATCGGAGTGCGGGACGGGCTGTTCTGCGCGCACCCGCTGGTCCGTACGCTGCTGGGCGGCGAGGAGGCGGCACCTTCGGAGTGCGGTGCGCCCGAGCCCTCGCTGCCCGGTGAGCGCGGTCTGAACGCGATCCGGGTCAGCTTCGGCGCGGGGACGCCCGACGAGCACCTGGACCGCTTCCTGGCGGCCGTCCGCGAACTGGTCACGGACGGCGCGCGGTGGACCTACCGCAGCGAGGGCGGGCGCTGCGTGGCGGACACCCGGCGCGAGCGCGCGTAGCCCCTCCTGCCGGGCGCGGCGCCCGTGGTCCGCGCAGGGGACCGCTACTCGTCGAGGCCCAGCGCGAAGGCGGCCTCCAGGTCGTGCTGGGAGTAGGTGCGGAAGGCGATCTGGGTCTGGGTGTCCAGCACTCCGGGGACCTTGTTGAGCCTGCCGGGGATCACCTCGGCCAGATCGTCGTGCCGCCGCACCCGGACCATCGCCACCAGGTTGTAGCTGCCGGTCACCGAGTACACCTCGCTGACGCCCTCAAGGGCGGCGATGGCCTCGGCGATCTCGGGGATCCGGTCGACGCTGGTCTTGATGAGTACGATCGCGGTGATCACTCGTCGGCTCCTGTCCGTGGGGAGGGGGCCAGCGTATCGGGGCGGGTCAGCGTCGCCGCCCAGGTGGCCAGGTAGCCGGCGGTGAAGCCGATCACGTGCACCAGGTACGCCACCTCGGAGCCGCCCGAGTGCACCGACCACCACTGCGTCGCGAACCACAGCCCGAGCACCAGCCAGGCGGGGAAGCGCAGCGGCAGGAAGAACAGCAGCGGCACCAGTGCGGTGACCCGGGCCCTCGGGTAGAGCCGCAGGTAGGCGCCGAGCACCCCGGAGATCGCCCCCGAGGCGCCGACCAGTGCGCGTACCGCCTCCTGGGAGTGCACCTGCGCGCAGGCGTAGCCGTAGGTGGCCAGCGCGCCGACGGTGAGGTAGCCGAGCAGGAAGCGGGTCCGGCCGAAGCGCTCCTCGACGCCGGGGCCGAAGACGAAGAGGAAGAGCATGTTGCCGAGCAGGTGCAGCCAGCCGGCGTGGACGAAGAAGGCGGTGAGCACCGACAGGGCGGGGATCTTGCCCGGGTCGGGGGAGAACCGGCAGCCGGGTACCACCGGCGGCAGGGTGGCCAGCTGAGCGGCGGTCAGCGGGCGGCCCGAGACCAGTTCGGCGGGTACCGCTCCCCAGCGCTGTTCGTAGCGCTGTTCGGCGCAGACCCGGGCCGGGCCGGTGCCGTAGGCCGGGTTGAGGCCGACGCTGGGGCCGGCCAGCAGCAGTGCCGCGCTGACCGCGATCAGGGCGAGGGTGACCACCGGGGCCCTGACGGGCGGGACGCCGTCCTGAGCGGGGAGGTGGTCGAGGACGGGGGTCGCCATGGAGACGAGCATTCCTCGGGCGGTCCCGGACGACACCGAGGGGTACTGCGTGCGGGCTAGACCGACCGGCGATAGGGCCCGCGGCGTCGCGTGCCGATAGCTCTCTCTCCCTCCTTGCCCGCCATCGGGCGGGAGGGGCCGTCCTTGCCCGCCATCGGGCGGGGGGACCCCCTTCTTCACCCACGCTCCCTATCGCCGGGCGGTCTTGTCCGCCGGTCGCGGCCGCGCAGGTCCGCACCGGGTGGCGGGCCGGGTACGGGCAGGCAATAGGCTTGGGCCGCCATACCTACCGCACCAGCCACCGCAGCCGACCTGGGCGAGAGTCCGGGGAACGCACCGAGAGAGGACCGGCCCGATGAGCATCGCCGCCCCCACCGCCGAGACCCGCTGGCGCTGCACCCTCTGCGGCAACCTGACACGGTTCGACGTGACCCGCTCGGCGAAGGTCGTGGAGTACCTGCACTTCGACCTCGCGGGCGAGTCCAGGGTGGAGGAGACCGAGGTGCTGGCCGAGACCATCGAGTCGGTGCGCTGCCGCTGGTGCAACGCGGTGGACCAGGTGGAGCTGGTGGCCCGTCCCGGTGCCGGGGAGCGGCCGGGCGCCTGAACCCCGACGGCCCCGTCCCGGTACCGAGCGCCTGGCGGCGCGGTCCGGGAGGGGCCGCTGTCCCATGGGGCGGGGCTTGTCGCCCCGGTGTGTGACCGGGTCCCGGGCGGGGCACGGTACACGGGACAATTGCAGAGAGCGGTGGGTGTGAGGGCAGCGGCAAGGGGCCGTGCGGGACCCGCAGAGCAGGATCGGAGCCGAGGACGTGGTGGACACAGCGAGGGGGCCGGCCGAGCCGCAGGGGCGTCCGCCCGCTGTGGATCGGACCGGTGCCGTCCCGGTGGCCGGTGCCGCGCCCGGGCCCGAGGCCGAGCCGACCGGGCTCGAAGCCGTCGGGGCTGAAGCGGCCGCGGTCGAGGCGCCGGCGGCAGGGACGCCCGCTGCCGAGGCTGCGGATGACGCCTCGGCCGAGCCCGAGGTGGCCGAGCCCGAGGTGGCCGAGCCCGAGGTGGCCGGGGCCGCGGAGGCCGAGCAGCTGGACCGGCCGCTGCCCGAGGGGGTGCGCCGCCGGGTGGTCGGGATCGCCGCCGACGCGCTGGGCGGACTGCCGTCGGCCGATGTGCCCGCCTCGCTGCGCCAGTACGCGAAGTTCACCGCGGCCCGCCGGGCCAAGTACGCGGGCACGGCGCTGGCCGCCGCTCTGGAGTCGGAGCCGCTGTTCCGGCTCCGGATAGCGGACCGGCTTCGGCTGGGCCAGCCCGATCTGGTCAAGGCGCTGGAGGCCGGGAGTGTGCCCGGCGCCGCTGACCCGATGGACGTCGCCGCCGCCGCGTATCTGCTGCGGCCGGCCGGATGGGCCAGGCTGGTGGCCGAGGCCGGGGAGCAGGTGGAGCGGGCGGGCGCGGAGGGCGCGGCGGCCGAGGCCGCCCGGCTGGTGGAGAAGCTCCAGGAGGAGCTGGCCGCGGTACGCGCCCAGACCCGGGCCGAGCTGGACCGTCAGCGGGCCGACGCGGAGGGTGTCCGCCGGGAGGCGGAGTCGCTGCGCAAGCGGGTGCGCAGTCTGGAGAGCGACACCCGGCGGGCGCAGGCCGAGGCGCGCAAGCTGCAGCTGGAGCTGGACGCGGCCAGGGCCGCCGCGGGGGCCGAGCGCAGTGCGGCGGAGGGCGAGGCCCGGCGGCTGCGGCACCGGATCGCCGAGCTGGAGACCGCCCTCGAGGCCGGTCGGCGGTCGGCGAGGGAGGGGCGCGGTATCGAGGACATGCGGCTGAGGCTGCTGCTGGACACCGTGCTGCAGTCGGCCCAGGGGCTGCAGCGCGAGCTGGCGCTGCCGGTCTCGCAGATCCGTCCGGGCGACCTGGTGGACGCGGTGGTGCCCGGTTCGGCCTCGCCCAACGACGTGGCCCGGCGGGGGCTGGCGGAGGACGACCCGGCGCTGCTGGACCAGCTGCTGGCGATCCCTCAGGTGCACCTGGTGGTGGACGGCTACAACGTCACCAAGACCGGCTACCCGTCGCTGCCGCTGGAGCAGCAGCGGATCCGGCTGCTCGGCGGTCTGGCGATGCTGGCCCAGCGCACCCAGGCGGAGGTCACCTGCGTGTTCGACGGGCAGGACCTGGACGTCCCGGTGATCATGGCGCCGCCGCGCGGTGTCCGGGTGCGGTTCAGCCGGACCGGGGAGACGGCGGACGAGCTGATCCGGCGGCTGGTGCGGGCCGAGCCCAAGGGGCGTCCGGTGGTGGTGGTCTCCGCCGACAAGGAGGTCGCCGACGGGGTGCGGAAGGCAGGGGCCCGTCCGGTGTCCTCGGTGCTGCTGCTGAACCGGCTGTCCCGGTCCTGACCTGCGGGTTCGGTCTCCGCTGACAGCCTGCCGGGGGTGGCTTTGACGACACTTCGGACATTTTCGACAATGTGTGACGGTCCAGTGAATCCCGTGCGGGGGCTGGGGGTTGGGGCGGCAGGGGGAGTGGCGCTAATCCGTCATCTTCACTAGGGTCTGGAGTCAAACCTATTTTCCGGAATTCCGCCCGAACGGGCGGGTCCAGCAGGAAGAAGGAGCCAGTCCCTTGGCCAGCCACCGCCGTCCCAAGCAGCCGAGCCGCGCGCGGGTGTCCGTGCTGACCGCTGCAGCTGCGACCGCGGTCGCCCTGTCGGCCAACGCGAGCGCCCACGCGGCGCCCCAGCCGAGCAAGGACGAGGTCAAGGTCCAGATCGACCAGCTGAACAAGGAGCAGGAGCAGGCGGCCGAGAAGTACGACGGCGCCCAGGAGCACGCCGACCAGCTTCGCAAGCAGGCCGCCGATCTGCAGGACCAGGTCGCGCGGGGCCAGGAGCAGCTGACGCAGCTGCAGACCAGCCTGTCGGCGGTGGCCGCCGACCAGTACCGCTCGGGCGGGATCGATCCGTCCGTGGCCCTGATGCTCTCGTCGAACCCGAACGGCTACCTGGACCAGGCCTCCAGCGCCCAGCAGGTCAACCAGACCGAGGCCGACATCCTGAAGGCGCTGAAGGAGCAGCAGGCCCGCCTGGACCAGCAGAAGCAGGAGGCGGCCTCCGTCCTCGCCGAGCTGGACCGCAACACCCAGCAGCTGAACGACGCCAAGGCCCAGGTGCAGCAGAAGCTGCAGGACGCCAACAACCTGCTGAACTCGCTCACCGCGCAGGAGCGGGCCGCCGTCCAGGCCGCCGACCGGGCCTCGCGCGGCGACGCGCGCGCCGACCTCGGCTCGCTGCCGACCGCGGGCGGCTACGCCGGTGTCGCGGTGGCCGCGGCGCTGAGCATGCGCGGGCACGACTACCACTGGGGCTCGGCGGGTCCGGACGAGTTCGACTGCTCCGGACTGATGCAGTGGTCGTACGCCAAGGCCGGTGTCTCGCTGCCGCGTACCTCGGAGGAGCAGATGGGGATCGGCTCCCGGGTGCCCTCGCTGTCCCAGGCGCAGCCGGGTGACCTGGTCATCTACGAGGGCGGTGGCCATGTCGGGATGTACATCGGCAACGGCATGGTGGTGCACGCCCCGCACACCGGTGACGTGGTGCGGACGATGCCGGCGGACGCGATGACGATCGTCACCATCCGCCGCGTCTGACGGCCGCCGCGATCCGGGCTTCCGGCCCGCCGAAACCGTCCTGTGACGCAGGGCACTTCGGCGGGCCGTTTCCATGAGGACCTGTCAGCAAGTGGTGTCCGGTTCGTCACTCTCGGTCGGTTCACAAATGAACTTGTCGCTGATTCAGAATTTTTTCTGACAAGGATTTGAATGAATCACGGTTTGGTTACTAGGGTCGGGACTTGAACCACCGCACAGTTGATCACCCAGCCAGGGTGGCGGCGGGGGTTACCGTCGAGTCCGAGAGGCAGCTGGGCAGTTCAACTCCTCACAGGGAAGCCCCTGTTGGGGGTGCTGCGGATCGGAGCCGGGGAACCACGTTCCTCGGGGTGAATCGGCGCCAGGTCGGTCGGCCGTCGTGGGCGGCGACCGGTGAGGCGTCGTAGGGCATCTCTTCCAGCCCGAACCCGTCAGCTCACCCGGTAGGCGGACGTAGGAAGAAGGAGTCCGCCTTAGTGGCGTCCCATCGTCGTCCCAAGCCTCCAAGCCGTGCCCGCGTCAGCATCCTGACCGCGGCCGCCGCGACCGCGGTGGCGCTCTCCGCGCAGACCGGCGCGCACGCCGATCCGAAGCCGACCAAGGACGAGGTCGCGACCCAGGTCGACCAGCTCAACGAGCAGGCCGAGGTCGCGACCGAGAAGTACAACGCGGCCACCGAGAAGCAGCAGACCCTGCAGAAGCAGGTCAACGACCTGCAGGACCAGGTGGCCCGCCAGCAGGCGCAGGTGAGCACCGTGCAGGGCCAGCTCGCCCAGGTCGCGGCCGAGCAGTACCGCAACGGCGGTATCTCCCCCACGGTCCAGCTGATGCTCTCCAGCTCGCCGGAGAACTTCCTCGACCAGGCCGGCTCGGCCCAGCAGGTCGGCATGTCGCAGGCCGACGCGCTCAAGACGCTCAAGGGCGAGCAGGAGAAGCTCGACCAGCAGAAGTCCGAGGCGCAGTCGAAGCTGGCCGAGCTGGATGCCACCACCAACGAGCTCCGGGCCTCCAAGGAGGACGTCCAGGCCAAGCTGGCGAAGGCCAAGGATCTGCTCGACTCGCTGACCCAGCAGGAGCGCGACGCGATCCAGGCCGCCCAGAACCAGGCCGCCTCCGACGCGGCCGCCAACGCCCGTGCCTCGCGCGGTGACAGCCGTACCGACCTCGGTTCCGGCGGCGGTGGCGGCAGCAGCAACGGCGGCAGCGGCAAGGGCGGCGGTGGCAGCGTCAACGCGCCGTCCGGTTCGTACGCCGCCGCCGCGGTCGCCGCGGCCGAGAGCCAGGAGGGCAAGCCCTACCTGTGGGGCGCCGTCGGCCCGGGGGCCTTCGACTGCTCGGGCCTGATGGTCTGGTCGTACGCCAAGGCCGGTGTCTCGCTGCCGCGCACCTCGCAGGAGCAGGCCACGGCCGGGACCAATGTCGGGACCAACATCGCCAACGCCCGGCCCGGCGACCTGATCATCTACTACGACGACCAGCACCACGTCGGGATGTACGTGGGCGGCGGCCAGGTCATCCACGCCCCGCGCACCGGCAAGCCGGTCCAGTACATGAGCGCCACGGCGCTGCCGATTTCGGCCATCGTCCGGGTCTGACCCGGAGCCGGCCCGCCGCAGGCCCGACCCTCTTCCGGGGGCCGGGCCTGCGGCGTTTCCGAGCATCCGGATCGATGTCCGATTTGTGGTCAAATATTCGACACTGCAGGGGCTTGGACTAGATCCTCCGGAATCGCTAGTGTCTGGCGCCGGTCGGTCTTAGCCGAGGACGAATGGAGCAGCCGCCCCCATGTCGATGCACCGCCGTTCCCCCCTGTCGGGCCAGCCGCGGCTGGCCCGCGCCCTGGTGTTCACGGCAGCGGCCACCACCGCGCTCGGCATAACGTTCGGCGGTGCGGCCCAGGCGGCCCCGCACGCACCGGCGGACCCGTCCAAACAGGAGATCAGGGCCCAGGTCGACCAGCTGTACGAGGAGGCCGAGCGGGCGTCGGAGCGGTTCAACGCCGCCGAGGAGCGCCAGCGGCGGCTGCAGAGCGAGGCCGAGGGCCTGCAGAACCAGGTCGCCGCCGCACAGGAGGAGCTGAACCGGCTGCGCACCGATCTCGGCGCGGTCGCGGCCGCCCAGTACCGGGCCGGGGGTATCGACCCGGCCGTCGCGCTGATGCTGGACTCCGACCCGGCCGGGTACCTCAGCCGGGCCCGCAGCCTCGACCAGGCCGCCGAGCGGCAGAGCGCCACCGTCCGGCAGGTGATCGACCGGCAGCTGAGGCTCGACCAGCGCCGCGCCGAGACCGTCGCCAGACTCTCCGAGCTGGAGGACGCCCGCCGCGCCCTGGCGGAGAGCAAGCAGCAGATCCAGCAGCGGCTCGACCAGGCCCAGCGGCTGCTCAACACCCTCGGCACGGCCGAGCGGGTCAGGATGGCCACCGAGGACGCCAAGGAGGCCGAGTGGCGCGCCACCCGCGGCACCGACCGGCTCGATCTCGGTGATCTGCCGGCCTCCTCCGACCGCGCGGCCACCGCGCTGGCCGCCGCCGTCTCCCGGATCGGCTCGCCCTATGTGTACGGATCCACCGGTCCGCGTACCTTCGACTGCTCCGGTCTGATGTACTGGAGCTGGCGGCAGGCCGGAGTGACCCTGCCGCGCACCTCGCAGGCGCAGATGTACGCGGGGCGGCGGGTGAGCCTGAGCGAGGCGCGACCGGGAGACCTGGTGATCTTTTTCAGGGACATGCACCACGTCGGCATGTACGCCGGCGGCGGGGTGGTCGTGCACGCGCCCCACCCGGGCGCCAGGGTCCGCTACGAGAGTGTGAACGCGATGCCGGTGGCCGGGGTGGTGCGGGTCTGAACACGGACCAGGAACCGCTGGTCACCGACCTGCCCCGGCCGACCGGGGCAGGTCGGCCCGTGCTGTCCCGGCGCGGCGCGCTGCTGCTGGCGGCCGGCGGACTGGCACAGCTCTCCGGCCGGGGCGCGCGCCCCATCGCCCGCCCGGCCGCCGAACCCGCCGGGGCGGGCCCGTCCGCCAGGCCCCGGATCGAGGCCCTGCTGTCCCGGCGGGCCAGGGCGCTGCTCACTGCGGACCGGGCCGGGCTGCTCGCCGACGTCGCCCCCGAGGCCCAGGGCGCCCAGCAGTCGGCGCTGGCCCGCTGCCGCGCGCTGCCGTTCGCCGAACTCTCCTACCGCATGACCGACTTCACGCAGTCGCGGAGCGTGGACCGGGTCACGGTCCTGGCCGATCTCGGCTACCGGCTGCGCGGTGTGGACGACCACCCGGCGCTGCTCGGCCGCACCCTGGAGTTCGTCCGGCGCGACGGCACCTGGCTGCTGGCCGGGGACGAGCCGACCGGGGCCGCCGCGCTCTGGGACCTGGGTACCGTCCAGGCGGTGCACGGCAGCCGGTCCCTGGTCCTCGGGCTCGCCGGGAGCACCGAGCTGCAGATGATCGCCCAGATCGCGGACCAGGCGGTACCGGCGGTCCGGGAGGTCTGGGGCGACGGCTGGGCGGACCGGCTGCTGATCGAGACCGCGCGGAGCGAGGAGCAGTTCGCCCGGCTGCTGAACGTCTCCGCCGCCGACTACCAGGGCATAGCGGCCGTCACCACGGCGGCCGCCGGCGCCCCGCACGGCACCGCCGCGGACCGGATACTGCTCAACCCGGACGCCTTCGCCGGGCTCAGCGACCTGGGCCGCAGGGTCGTCACCACCCACGAGGCCACCCATGTCGCGACCCGGGCCGACACCAAGCCCTGGACCCCCCTCTGGCTCTCCGAGGGCGTGGCCGACTACACCGGCTACCGGGGCAGGGGCCGCACCGCCCGGCAGATCGCCCCGGAGCTCGCCGGCGACGTGACGGCCGGCCGGCTGCCCACCGCTCTCCCCCTGAACGCGGACTTCGCCGCCGGCTCGGCCGGCATCGCCCAGGCCTACGAACTCGCCTGGCTGGCCTGCGAGCTGATCGCCACCCGGTGGAGCGAGCAGCACCTGGTCGCGCTCTACCGGGCGGTCGGCGCGGCCGAACCGGCCGGGCCCCAGGGGCTCGACGGGCTGTTCCGCACGCAACTGGGCATCGGCCTGGACGAGTTCACCCGCCGGTGGATCGACGAGGTCCGCCGGCTGCCGACGCTCTCGTAGGGGTATCCGGCGTCGCGGACCGGCGCTACTGCCGCGCGGTCTCGGAGTCGAGGCCGTCCAGCAGGTCCTGCTCGTAGGCGATGCCGGGACGGACCGGGTAGCCGGTCCGCTCCAGTGCCGGCAGGACGACGGTGCGTTCCGCGTCGGGCCCCCGGGTGGAGCGCCACAGGCGGCGGCAGGAGACCACGGTGGCCGCCAGCAGCAGTCCGTTCCGTGCGGTCAGCACCGCCACGCCCCACGGCTGGCTGTGGTGCACCTGGCCGAACAGGAGCGGGAACTCCAGGGTGGTGAAGAACGTGGCGAGGAGGATCAGCGCCGCGACCGGCCGTTGGCTGGTGCCGCGTACGGTCAGACAGACCGCCGCCACCCCGACCAGCCAGACCAGGTACTGCGGGCTGATCACCCGGCTGGTGACGGTGAAGATCAGCAGAGCGGCGAGTGCCGCGTCGTACGTGGTGGCGGGCTGCCAGCGCTTGGCCCGCAGCCGCCACAGCAGCAGCCAGGCGAATCCCAGGGCGGTGGCCGCCACCGACAGCTGGGAGATCAGCGGCACCCAGGGGCCGAGCAGTTCCAGCGAGCCGTAGTTCATCGAGACCTGGCCGTTCCAGGTGCCCGCCAGCCGGGCGAAGTGCAGCGGCAGCGCGCCGAGGGACTCCACCTCGATGCCCCGGTCCCGCTGGAACTTCAGGAACTCGAAGGCGCCGTTCATCCCGGCCGCCAGCAGGAAGCACAGTGCGCCCAGGGTGGCCGCCGCGGCCGTCCAGGAGCGCCGGGTACGGCGGCCGCGAGGGGTGCCCGCCAGCGCCAGCACCGGCCAGATCTTCACCAGGCCGCCGATGCCCAGCAGGATCCCGCCGATCGCCGGGCGGCGCACCAGCACCAGCAGCCCGGCCACCGCGACGGCGGTGACCAGGATGTCGTACCGGCAGTAGACCGTGGGGCCGAGCAGCGGGACGCCCGCCACCCAGACCCAGGCGCCGCTGAAGCTGCGGCCCCTGCGGGTGCCGGCCCGCATCAGCAGCACCATCGTCAGCGCGTCCAGCACGCCGCAGACGACGAAGAAGGAGACCAGGTAGGACCAGGGCAGCAGGCCGGGCAGCAGGATCACCAGGGCCGCGCCCGGCGGGTACTGCCAGGTGACGTCGTCCAGCGGGAAGGTGCCGGTCTGCAGGACCTCGTACCAGCCGTGGTAGATCACCGAGACGTCGGAGGTGACGTCCGTGCCGGAGACCCACAGCACACCGGAGACCATCAGCACGATCAGGACCCGGGTGATCACCCAGCCGCCCGCGAGACCCCACAGCGCTCCGCCGGCCGGACGGCGGGGCGCGGGCAGCGCGGTACTACCGGTGTTGCCGGTGACACCGGCCGGGACCAACTCCACTGCGCTCCCTCGTACGACTGATGGGGCTGTACTCTTCCATGCCCCCGGGTGCTCGTGCCCGGTGCCCTGCGACATGGGGGTGGCGCCGATGGCGCCTCGGCCGTCCGACCGGCACGGGAGGGAAACGGTTGCGGTGCCCGGCCGCGTTCCCGGCGGGCCGCAGTGTTGACCTATGGTACGGATCACCGACCGGTACACCGAGCACCCCCTGACCGAGCGAGCCGTGGCATGCACAAGACCCTGATCGTCACCAATGACTTCCCGCCCAGGCCCGGCGGAATCCAGGCGTTCGTACACAATATGGCCGTGCGGCAGCCCGCCGGAAGCATTGTGGTGTACGCCTCCACCTGGCGTGACGGCAGCGAGGTCCGGCGGTTCGACGCGGAGCAGCCCTTCCCGGTGATCCGGGACCGGACGAAGATGATGGTGCCCACCCCGAGGGTCACCCGGCGGGCTGCCGAGATCCTGCGGGCCGAGGGCTGCGACTCGGTCTGGTTCGGCGCCGCCGCACCGCTCGGGCTGATGGCCCCCGCACTGCGCCGGGCCGGCGCCGGACGGCTGCTGGGCATGACCCACGGGCACGAGGCCGCCTGGGCCCAACTGCCCGGCTCCCGGCAGCTGCTGCACCGGATCGGCGCGGGCACGGACACGCTCACCTACCTCGGCGAGTACACCCGCTCGCGGATCGCCGCCGCGGTCGGTCCGGCGGCGGCGAAGCGGATGGTGCAGCTGCCGCCCGGGGTGGACGAGCAGACCTTCCGGCCGGACTCCGGCGGCGCTCAGATCCGGGCCCGGCTGGGCCTGAGCGACCGGCCGGTGGTCGTCTGCGTGTCGCGGCTGGTGCCGCGCAAGGGCCAGGACACCCTGATCGCCGCGATGCCGCAGATCCTCGCCTCGGTGCCGGACGCGGTCCTGCTGATCGTCGGCGGCGGCCCGTACCTGGCGGACCTGCGCAAGCTGGCCGAGGCCAAGGGGGTGAGCGGATCGGTGCGCTTCACCGGCGCGGTGCCGTGGGAGGAGCTCCCCGCGCACTACGGCGCGGGGGACGTCTTCGCCATGCCCTGCCGCACCCGCCGGGGCGGCCTGGACGTCGAGGGGCTGGGCATCGTCTACCTGGAGGCCTCGGCGACCGGGCTGCCGGTGGTCGCGGGGGACTCCGGCGGTGCGCCGGACGCCGTCCTGGAGGGCGAGACCGGGTACGTCGTCTCCGGGCGGTCGGCGGCGGCCGCGGCGGAGCGGATCACACGACTGCTGCACGACGAGGAGCTGCGCAGGCGGATGGGGGAGGCCGGGCGGCGCTGGGTGGAACGCTCCTGGCGCTGGGACCTCCTCGCGGGGCGGCTCACCTCGCTGCTCGCCGCTTAGGCCGCGGGGCCTTTCAGCAGCAGAGGGTGACCAGCGGTCACCAGGGGCGCGGGGAACTGCGCGCAGCGGAAGGCTTCGGCCCGCACGTACCTCGGATGAGCAGGGTGCACCGCCCCACCGGGGCTGTCGGGGTGCAACCGGCCCGACGGGCCCGGCTGACCGCAGCCGCCTTCCGCTTCGCGCCGTTCCCCGCGCCCCTGTCTGCTCGTCCGAGGGCCCTTGAACGCGGGCACGAGCTCCCCCGGAGCGTTCTCTCAGCGCTGGTAGAGCGCCTCGACGTCGGCCGCGAAGTCCTTGAGGACGACATTGCGCTTGAGCTTGAGCGAGGGGGTCAGATAGCCGCTGGCCTCGGAGAAGACGGTGTCGAGGATGCGGAACTTCTTGACGGCCTCGGCGTGCGAGACGGCCAGGTTGCCGTCGTCCACGGCCGCCTGGACGGCCGCCAGCAGATCGGGGTCCTCGCGGAGCTCGGCGAGCGTGGCCTCGGCGGGCTTGCCGTTGAGCTCCTTCCACTTGGGGAAGAAGTCCTCGTCGATGGTGACCAGACAGGAGATGAACGGCTTGCGGTCGCCGACCACCATCACCTCGCCGATCACGGCGTGCGCGCGGATCCGGTCCTCGATCACGGCGGGCGCGACGTTCTTGCCGCCCGCGGTGACGATGATCTCCTTCTTCCGGCCGGTGATGGTGAGGTAGCCCTCGTCGTCCAGGGAGCCGAGGTCACCGGTGGCGAACCAGCCGTCATGCAGGGCCTCGGCGGTGGCGGCCGGGTTGTTCCAGTAGCCGGTGAACACCTGCGGGCCCTTGAGCAGGACCTCGCCGTCCTCGGCGATCCTGGCCGAGGAGCCGGGCAGCGGCTGGCCGACCGTACCGATCTTCGGCTTGTCGTGCGGGTTGAAGGCGGTGGCCGCGCAGGTCTCGGTCAGGCCGTAGCCCTCCAGGACGGTGAAGCCGATGCCCCGGTAGAAGTGGCCGAGCCGCTCGCCGAGCGGGGCACCGCCGGAGATCGCGTGGGTGGCCCGGCCGCCGAGAGCGGCGCGCAGCTTGCTGTAGACCAGCTTGTCGAAGACCGCGTGCCTGAGTCTGAGGAACAGGCCGGGGCCGCCCTGGTCCAGCGCCCGGCTGTAGGCGATGGCGGTGTCGGCGGCCCGGTCGAAGATCTTGCCCTTGCCGTCGGCCTGCGCCTTGGTCCGCGCGGTGTTGTACACCTTCTCGAAGACCCGGGGCACGCCCAGGATGAGGGTCGGGCGGAAGGAGGCCAGCTCGTCGGTGACGTACTTGATGTCGGAGACGTGGCCCAGCTTGATCGGCGCGATGGCGGCGGCGATCTCGGCGATCCGGCCCAGGACGTGCGCCAGCGGGAGGAAGAGCAGTACCGAGGCCTCGCCGGTCCGGAAGAGCGGTTCCAAACGGGCCGTCACATTGCCCAGCTCGGCGAGGAAGTTGCCGTGCGTCAGCTGGCAGCCCTTGGGGCGCCCGGTGGTGCCCGAGGTGTAGACGATGGTGGCGATCGAGTCGGCGTCGGCGAGGGAGCGGCGCTCGGTGACCGTGTCGTCGTCGACCCCGGCACCGGCCTCGGCGAGGGCGGCGACGGCGCCCGTCTCGATCTGCCAGGTGTTCTGCAGCTCCGGAAGCCGGTCGCGGACACCGGCCACCACCGAGGCGTGGGTGTCGGTCTCGGTGATCACGGCGACCGCCCCGGAGTCGCCGAGGATCCACTCCACCTGCTCGGCGGAGGAGGTTTCGTACACCGGCACGGTGATCGCGCCCGCGGTCCAGATCGCGAAGTCCAGCAGCGTCCACTCGTAGCGGGTGCGGGACATGATGGCGACCCGGTCGCCCGGCTGCACACCGGAGGCGATCAGGCCCTTGGCCGCGCTGTGCACCTCGGCGAGGAACTGTACAGCCGTCAGATCCGACCAGTGCCCTCCCACCTTGCGGCTGATCACCGCAACACCCGGGTGCCGCTCGGCGTTCTGGTGGACGAGGTCGGCGAGGTTACCGGCGCTCGGTACCTGGTAACGGGCCGGAAGGCTGAACTCGAGCAAGACTGCTCCTCGTCTGCGACGCTGCGGGACGGCAGGACGTTACTGCCCGGTATACGGATTCGACCAGGGGGGCAGGTCCGGTTGTTCCGAGAGTCACACCGTTCGGCCGGGTCTGGCGGGATACCGGTCCGCCGGGGCGGGCGAACCGGGAGGTTTCGACACGCACCATACGACAGCGGCGATGTGACCCGCCGGTAGCCCGTTTCTCCCCTCCGCCCCCGGTGCCCCGCGGCACGGAAGCGCCCGTGCGGCGCGATAACCTGCCCTGGGCGCACATCGGAAGAGACGCGGAGGACCGTTCCATGGCGGAACACACCAGGTCGAGCATCACCATCGCCGCGACCCCGGCCGAGGTGATGGCCGTGATCGCGGACTTCGCCGCCTACCCGGCGTGGACCGGCGAGGTCAAGGAGATCGAGGTCCTGGAGAGCGCCGGGAACGGCCGGGCCACCCAGGTCCGCCTGCTGCTCGACGCCGGGGCGATCCGCGACGAGCACGTCCTCGCCTACACCTGGGACGACGACCGCGAGGTCTCCTGGACGCTGGTCAAGAGCCAGATGCTGCGCGCCCTGGACGGCTCCTACACCCTGATGCCGGTCGGTGGCGGCACCGAGGTCACCTACCAGCTCGCCGTGGACGTCAAGATCCCGATGCTCGGCATGATCAAGCGCAAGGCGGAGAAGGTCATCATCGACCGGGCGCTCGCCGGGTTGAAGAAGCGCGTCGAGGGCTGAGGCGCCGGTGCGGACGATCCTGGTCAGCGGAGACGGCTCGGCACTGATCGCCGCGGCCACCGCCCTGCACGCCGCCGGCCGGGGCCGGCGCACCCTGCTGCTCGCCGCCGACGACCCGCACCGCACGCTGGACGCCGCCCTCGGCATCCGGCTCACCGAACTGCCCACCCCGTGCACCGAGCACCTCACCGCGGCCCGGGTCGACCAGCAGCAGACCTTCCGCTCCGTCCTGGAGGGCTTCGGCGGCCGCCTCGGCCCCGCCCTCGACCTGATCGGCGCCACCCCGCTCGACCCCGAGGAGCTCACCCCGCTCCCGGGCACCGGCCGGCTCGCCCTGCTGCGCGCGCTGCGCACCGCCGACGCCGAGGTCCTGGTGGTCGCCGCCCCCGACCCGGCCGAACTGATCGCCACCCTCGCGCTGCCCGAACAGCTCGCCCGCTATCTCGACCGGCTGCTGCCCGAGCAGCGCCAGGCCGCCCGTGCGCTGCGCCCGCTGCTGGCCGCCGTCGCCGGAGTGCCGATGCCCGCCGACTGGCTCTTCGAGGCCCGGACCAAGGCGGCCGACGTGCTGGCCGAGGCCCGTGCGGCCGTTGAGCGGCCGGGCACATCCATCCGCCTGGTGGTGGACGCCGACCACCACAGCCTCGACGAACTGCGCCGGATCCGCGCGGGGTTCGCCCTGTACGGGCAGCGCCTGGACGCCGTGGTCGCCCACCGCGCGCTGCCCGCCGCCGCGTTGGAGTCCCCCGACCCCTGGCTCGCCGCCCAGGCCGCCCGCGAACGCGACCGGCTCGCCGAACTGGCGGGGGAGCTCGGTGGGTTGCCGCTGCTCGTGGGCCGCAGGACCGAGCCGACCCTGGAGGGGATGGCCGCGCAGCTGTACGACGAGCGGGAGTTGGTCCCGTACGACACCCCCTGGCAGGTCGTGGACCGGCTGGCCGACGAGGGGTTGCTGCTCTGGCAGCTCGCGCTGCCCGGCGCCGACCGCTCGGAGCTCGAACTCGTCCGGCGCGGCGACGAGTTGGTGGTCGGCCTGGGTGCCTACCGGCGGATCCTGCCACTGCCCTCCGCGCTGCGCCGTTGCACCGTGCAGGGCGCCGGGCTGGCCGAGGGCGTGCTCTCGATCCGCTTCGCGCCCGATCCGGCGCTCTGGCCGACCGGCTGGAACCAGGACATCAGGTAGCGTCTCGGACACGGCGGCCGCCGTGGCCGCCCCAGCAGAGAGGCGCCCGATGGCCGAGGAGAAGACCGACCAGCCCCTTGCCGGCGAACTCGGACCGCTGGTCGAGGAGGTGCGCCGGTTCGCCGCCGCGGTGGGGGAGAGGGCCCAGGAGGTCGGCGGCCGCCTGCGGGAACAGCACCCCGAGGTGTACGGACACCTGGCCGCCGCCGGGAGCGAACTGCTCGCCGCCTACCGTGCCGCCGTCTCCGGCCACGAACGCCGCTGGTCGGCCCCCGAACAGTCGGACCCGCAGCACATCGACCTCGACGCACCGTCGGACAATTAGTGAAAACACGGGCCATAACCCGTGGTCACCCGGTTTCACAACGTCACTGACCAGGGCATAACGTACGACTTTTGAAAGCGCACTCCCGGGAACTCGGCTAAATGTCTTCGGATAATGTATGCAGCGCTGTGTACGGGAGCGCCGTTGTCCGGGTACCGTTCGAGACAGCGGGAACGAGTGAATAGCTGAGGCACACATGGCTCTGACCATCGGCGTCGATGTCGGCGGTACCAAGATCGCGGCCGGCGTGGTCGACGAGAACGGCGGGATCCTCGCCCGGACCCGGGTACCCACCCCTGCCGACCCCCAGTGGGCGGTCGATGCCATCGCCCAGGCCGTTCGCGAGCTCAAGGAGCAGCACCCCGCCGTGACCGCCGTCGGCGTCGGCGCCCCCGGCTTCGTCGACCGCGACCGCTCCACGGTGATCTTCGCCCCGAACATCGCCTGGGAGAACGAGCCCCTGCGCAACCGGATCGAGGAGCTCACCGGCCTGCGCGCGGTCGTCGAGAACGACGCCAACTGCGCCGCCTGGGCCGAGTTCCGCTTCGGCGCCGCCGCCGCGTACGAGGACATGGTCCTGATCACCGTCGGTACCGGCATCGGCGGCGGCATCGTGCTGGACGGCCGTCTGCACCGCGGCCGCTTCGGCGTGGCCGGTGAGATCGGCCACCTCAACATGGTCCCGGACGGCCTGCTCTGCGGCTGCGGCGGCAAGGGCTGCTGGGAGCAGTACGCCTCCGGGCGCGCGCTGCGCCGGTACGGGCGCGAGCGTGCCGCCGCCGACCAGGTGCGGGGCAAGCGGATGCTCGAGCTGAACGACGGGGTCGCCGAGACCATCCGCGGCATCCACATCACCGAGGCGGCGGAGGGCGGCGACCCGCTCGCCCTGGAGTGCTACGAGGAGCTCGCCGAGTGGCTGGGCCGCGGCATGGCGGACCTCGCCGCACTCTTCGACCCGGCGGTCTTCGTCCTCGGCGGCGGGGTCTCCGACTCCGGCCAGCTGCTGCTCGACCCGGTCGCCAAGGCGTTCGAGAAGTACCTGACGGGCGGGGTGCACCGCCCGCGCGCGGAGGTCGTACTGGCCTCGATGGGCTCCGCGGCCGGCATCGCCGGTGCGGCCGACCTGGCCCGGAACTGACACCTCCCGGGGTAGTGCCCCGGCGCGCCCGCCCCTGAGACCGGCGGAGCCCCGCAGGAGTGCGGGGCTCCGCCGGGCCGGCCGAGGGCGGCGCTGCCGCACCGGCCAGGGGCCGGTGCGGCGGACCGAGTGCTTCTGCCGGGCCCGGATGTGGCTGATCATGGGGACATGTCGCTTCCTCAGCTGCCGGCCTCCGGGGACGAGCCCGACGGCGGGCGGCGTGTCCGCCTGCTGAGCTACAACATCCGCTCCCTGCGGGACGACCGCCGGGCCCTGGTCCGGGTGATCCGCGCCTGCCGGCCGGATCTGGTCTGCGTCCAGGAGTCCCCGCGCTACTGGCGCCCCGGCGGCCAGGCGGCCTGGCTGGCCCGGCGGACGGGCACCGTGATCCTCGCCGGAGGCGGCCGGATCGCCGCCGGCCCGCTGCTGCTGGGCAGGCCGGACGTCCGGGTGGTCGAGACCCGGGACCGCCTGCTCCCCAAGACCCGAGGCCTGCACGCCCGGGGCTTCGCCACCGCGGTGGTCCGCCTCGGCCGTGCGGCCCCGCTGGCGGTGACCAGCTGCCACCTCAGCCTCGACCCCGAGGAGCGCCACCGGCAGTTCGGGCTGCTCCCCGGCCAGCTCTCGCCGGGTGAACCCGGCGTCGTCGCGGGCGACTTCAACGAGCACCCGGAGGATCCGGGCTGGCAGCGCCTCGCCGCCCGGTTCCAGGACGCCCACGCCACCGCACCCTGGGGCGGTACCTGGACCTCGGTCCCCGAGAACCCGTACCAGCGCATCGACGGGGTCTTCGCCACTCCGGACATCGAGGTGCTGGCCTGCGGCGTCCCGCACGGTCTTCCGGGCGTCGCCCCGGCCGACCTGCTCGCGGCCACCGACCACCTGCCCGTGCTGGCGGTGCTCCGGGTACCGCCGGCCCGGGGGTGACCCGGGGTCGGGCGACGCCTTGGGCCGACCGGCGACAGGGAGCGTGGATCAAGGAGCCGGTCGGTCTCAGACGACGGCGCCGCCGTTCGGGTCCGGGGGCTCGTCCTCGTCGCGGTCCTTCATCCGGGCGATCAGCGTGACGAAGCCGCCGAGGAAGGCGCCGACGCCCACCCAGGCGGGCCAGCCGGAGAGTTCGCGCCAGACCAGGACGTCGAAGAGCAGCAGCGCCGGGCCGCCGAGCACCGCGAGCCAGGCGAACTTCGCCGTGGTGTCCATGGTCGGGAGGGGCGGGTCGGGCTGGACGAAGTGCTCCTCGTCCGGTTCCGCGGAGAGTTCGTAGTCGCGCGGTCCGGGGCCGGCCGGGCGGGGGCGCGGCTGCGGGGTGAACTCGGCGAGTTCGGGCGCGGTGCCCGGCCCGGTGCGGGGCTCGCCCTTGGCACGGAGGTTCTCGATCTCCGGCCACTGGGGGTCGGTGAGGTCCACCGGGTCGTCGAACTGGGCGACCAGGGCCGCGAAGATCGCGTCCTGCTCGGCCTGGCTGCCGGCCGCCGGCCGCCGGGGAGGTGTCTCGGACTCGCCCGGGGAGTCCCCCTTGGCCTCGCCGTCCCGCGGCAGCTCCTCGTCGCCGCCCGCCGCCGTGCTCATCGGTACCGCCTCTTCTGCACAACCAGCCCTTCAGCCCAGGTGGTTCACGGCCTCGGCGGTCGCCAGTGGTGCCAGCCGCCGGATGAAGTCGAGGCTCGCCTCGAAGATCAGCTCGGCGTCGTGGTCCAGCGTCGCCACGTGGAAGCTGCGCTCGCAGAGCAGCTCGGCCACGTCGGTCGAGGATATCCGGGCGAGCACCAGTGCGGAGTTGGCGGGGGAGACGACATGGTCCTGCGGACTGCGAAGCAGGAGGACCGGCTGCCGCACCTCGGGCAGTTCGGCCTGCACGGTCCGCCACAGCCGCCCCAGCGACCAGGCGGCGTGCAGCGGCGTACGGTCGTAGCCGGCCTCGGCGGCGCCCTCGAGCGCGATGTCGCCGGACACCCCCCTGGTGCTCGGCAGCAGGTGCCGCAGCACCGGCAGCAGCACACTCGCGGGGTTGTCGGAGCGGACGGACGGGTTGACGAGCACCAGTCCGGCGACGGCCGGACCGTGCCGGGCGGCCAGGTGCAGGGCGAGCGCGCCGCCCATCGAGAGCGCGCAGACGAACACCTGGTCGCAGCGGTCGGCCAGTTCCCGCAGCTCGCGGTCGACCTCGGCGTACCAGTCCTCCCAGCGGGTCACCTGCATGTCCTGCCAGCGGGTGCCGTGACCGGGCAGCAGCGGCAGCGAGACGGTCAGTCCGGCGGCGGCCAGCCGCTCGGCCCAGGGGCGCAGCGACTGCGGGGAACCGGTGAAGCCGTGGACGAGCAGTACGCCGGTCGGCCCGCCCCGGTGGCGGAACGGTTCGGCGCCGGGCAGCAGCGGTGACACCGGCATCTGCGGGCTCCTTCGCGGGCAGCACTGGGACCCGAATCGTCGCACGCGGCCACCGGCGCCGTACAGGCCCGCCGCCCCTGGCGGACCGGCCCGAAGCCGCCGGGCGTGGGCGCTCGCGGGCGAGCGGGCGAGTTACGGCCCCGGCGCGGGTGCGCATCGCGCAGGCCGAAAGCATTAGGATCGACCGGTCCGCGATACAGGAGGCCCGGGTTGTTCTACCGACTGATGAAGATGATCGTCGCACCGCTGCTGCGGATCTTCTTCCGGCCGTGGATGGAGGGCGCGGAGAACATCCCCGAGGAGGGGGCCGCGATCATCGCGAGCAACCACCTCTCCTTCTCGGACTCCTTCTTCCTGCCCGCGCTGATGAAGCGCCGGGTCACCTTCATCGCCAAGGCCGAGTACTTCACCACGCCCGGACTCAAGGGCAGGCTCACCGCCGCTTTCTTCAAGGGCGTCGGCCAGCTCCCGGTGGACCGCTCCGGTGTCCGGGGCGCGGGTGAGGCGGCGATCCGCAGCGCCATCGCGGTGATCGAGCGGGGCGAGCTGTTCGGCGTCTACCCCGAGGGCACCCGCTCGCCCGACGGCAAGCTCTACCGCGGCAAGGTCGGCGGCCTGGCCCGGGTCGCGCTGGCCACCGGCGCCCCGGTGATCCCGGTCGCGATGATCGACACCGAGAAGGTGCAGCCCCCCGGCCAGGTGATCCCCAACTTCGGTATCCGGCCCGGTATCCGGATCGGCCGTCCGCTCGACTTCTCCCGCTACCAGGGCATGGAGAACGACCGCTTCATCCTCCGTTCGGTCACCGACGAGGTGATGTACGAGATCATGCGGCTCTCCGGCCAGGAGTACGTGGACATCTACGCGACCGCCGCCAAGCGCCAGATCGCCGAGGACAAGAAGCGCGCCGATGCCGAGCGCAAGGCCGAGCAGAAGGCCCTGAAGGCCCAGCAGGACGCCGAGAAGGCCGCCGCCGAGAAGGACCGGGCCGAAACGGAGAAGGGCACGGACTAGCCCCGGACTTCGCATGTGCGAAGGACGGGACTGGCGGGGAGCCGGGCAGGGGGGACGATGGCGGACCACGGATCGGGGACCGCACCGGCCCCCGGCCCCGGCGGGACCGTCACCGCCGGCGGCATGTCGGTCGAGATGCCGATCTGGCGCGCCATCTCCTTCTTCCGGATCCTGGCCCTCGGCTACGCGGTCGTCCGCTACTTCCACTCCTACCTGCACTTCCTCCACCCGGTCTCCGGCTGGATCTACCTCGGCGTCCTGACCCTCTGGACGCTCGCCAGCACCCGCGCCTTCGCCAACCCGCACCGCTGCTCCCGGTACGTCCTGGGCACCGACCTCGCCATCGCCGTCACCGGCATCGTGCTGAGCGGCGCCATCGACACCCCCGCCCGGATCCACGCCGGTGCGCTCACCCTGCCGACCATCTGGGCGGCGGGCACCGTCCTCGGCTTCGCGGGCAGGAGCGGCCGGCGGGCCGCCGCCTTCGCGGGCACCGTGATCGGCCTGGCGAACTTCGCCGGCCACGGCGGCCTCACCGGCGACAACGTGCACAACACCGTGCTGCTGCTGGTGGCCGGCTGCGCCATCGGGTACGTGCTGGAACTCGCCCGGGCCGGCGAGGCCGCCCTGGTGCGGGCCCTCCAGGTGGAGGCGGCCACCCGCGAGCGCGAGCGGCTCTCCCGGGACATCCACGACGGAGTGCTCCAGGTGCTCGCGCTGGTCCAGCGCCAGGAGGGCGGCCTCGGTGAACTCGGCCGGCTGGCCGGTGAGCAGGAGCGCGCGCTGCGCACCCTGATGACCGGTGCGCCGCTGCCCCGGCAGTCCGCCGGCGCCGAAGCGGACCTGCGGGTGCTGCTCACCCCGTACGCCGACGACCGGGTCACCCTCTCCGCCCCGGCGACCCCGGTGCTGCTGCCCGGCAGGGTCGCCGGCGAGCTGGCCGCCGCCGTCGGCGCGGCCGTGGACAACGTGCACCGCCACGCGGGCGAGCGGGCGCGCGCCTGGATCCTGGTCGAGGACGAACCGGAGGCCGTCACCGTCAGCATCCGCGACGACGGCCCCGGTTTCCCGGCCGGGCGGCTCGGCGAGGCGGAGCGGGCCGGCCGGCTCGGGGTGGCCCAGTCGATCCGGGGCCGGCTGCTGGACCTCGGCGGCACCGCCGAGCTGTACTCGGTGCCCGGTGAGGGCGTCGAGGTGGAACTGCGAGTGCCCAGGGAGGGTGAGTGACCGTCGAACTGATCCGCGTCATGGTGGTGGACGACCACCCGATGTGGCGGGACGCGGTCTCGCGGGATCTCGCCGAGGCCGGTATGACCGTGGTCGCCACGGCCGGCGACGGCGAGGAGGCGGTCCGCCGGGCCCGCGCCTCCACCCCGCAGGTCCTGGTCCTCGACCTCAACCTGCCGGGCCTGTCCGGAGTCGAGGTCTGCCGCCGGGTGCTGGCGTACGACCCGTCGGTGCGGATCCTGATGCTCTCCGCGAGCGGCGAGCACGCGGACGTGCTGGAGGCCGTCAAGTCCGGTGCCACCGGCTATCTGGTCAAGTCGGCCAGGCGCGAGGAACTGCTGGACGCGGTCCGCCGGACCGCGCTGGGCGATCCGGTGTTCACCCCCGGCCTCGCCGGCCTGGTCCTGGGCGAGTTCCGCCGCCTGGCCGCCGAACCCGCCGCGCCCGCGCCTTCGCCCGCCGTCCCCAGGCTGACCGCCCGGGAGACCGAGGTGCTCCGGCTGGTCGCCAAGGGCCTGTCGTACCGCCAGATCGCCGACCGGCTGGTGCTCTCGCACCGCACGGTGCAGAACCACGTCCAGAACACGCTCGGCAAGCTGCAGTTGCACAACCGGGTCGAGCTGGTGCGCTACGCGATCGAGCAGGGGCTGGACGACGTGAGCTGACCCTCGGGGCAGCGCCGCCGGCCAGGCGCTGCCCGTGCCCCTTCGACGGTGGCAGGTGAGTCAGCTGCGGACGGCGCTCGCCGCGCGCAGGAGGTCGGCGACGATGGTGACCCCCTCGCGGGTGAGGACCGACTCGGGGTGGAACTGGAGGGCGGCGAAGCCGGGGCCGCGCAGGGCGTGGACGTCCCCGGTGAGGGGGTCGCGGGCGGCCTCGACGCCCTGGGCGGCCAGCCGGCCGGCGTCGGCCTCGGTGCAGCGGGCGGTGAAGGTGTTGTAGAAGCCGACCGTCCGCCGGGTACCGAAGAGGTCGATGGTCTCCTGGGCGCCCTGGTACGGCACGGCCTTGCGGGCCAGCGGCAGCCCGAGCTCGGCGGAGAGCAGCTGGTGGCTGAGGCAGACCGCGAGCAGCGGAGCGGTCCTGGTGCCCGCCCGGGCGGCGGCCAGCGCGTCGGCGGTGATCGGCCGCAGCAGCGCCATCTTGGGGTCGGCGGGGTCGGCCGGGTCGCCGGGGCCGGGGCCGAGCACCAGCGGGCCGGTGTGGGCGGCGGCCAGCGACCGCAGCCCGGGGGTGTCGAAGCGGCGCACGGTGACCCGGTGGCCGAGCGAGGTGAGCAGATGGGCGAGCATCGAGGTGAAGGTGTCCTCGCCGTCCACCACCAGGGTCTCCAGCGGTTCGGTGACGGAGGCCGGCTCCTGCATCCGCAGCCAGAACGGGGCGAGGCCGAGGCGGCGGGCGTCCAGCGCGCGCTGGACCCGGTGGTCGTCGGCCAGCCGGGGGCCCTGGGAGCCGGCGGTGCCGCGGGCGGGCGCCGGGCGGGCGCCGATCGCGGCGAGTACCCCGGCGGCCTTGGCGTGGGTCTCGGCGACCTCGGACTCGGGCACGGAGTGGCGGACCAGGGTGGCCCCGACGCCGACCCGCAGCCGTCCGGTGGCCGGGTCGATGTCGGCGGTACGGATGCAGATCGGCGAGTCCAGCTGCTGGGCGCCGCCCGCGGAGCGGCCGATCAGCGCCAGCGCGCCCGAGTAGTAGCCCCGTCCGGTGGTCTCGTAGCGGCGGATCACCCGGGTGGCGTTCTGCACCGGGCTGCCGGTGACGGTGGCCGCGAACATGGTCTCCCGCAGCACCTCCCGGACGTCCAGCGAGGTGCGCCCGCGCAGCTCGTACTCGGTGTGGGCGAGGTGGGACATCTCCTTCAGCCGGGGGCCGAGCACCTGGCCGCCGAGGTCGCCGACGGTGCACATCATCTTGAGCTCCTCGTCGACCACCATGGTGAGCTCCTCCAGCTCCTTGGGGTCGTGCAGGAAGGCGAGCAGCGAGTCGATGTCGGGGCCGCCGGCCGGATGGCGGTAGGTGCCGGAGATCGGGTTCATCACCACCGTGCCGCCGCTCTGCCTGACGTGGACCTCGGGCGACGCTCCCACGAGCACTCGCTCCCCGGTGTGCACCAGATAGGTCCAGTACGCGCCGCGCTCCTGCTCCAGCAGCCGCCGGAAGAGCGAGAGCGCGAGGGCCGGGGTGAAGTCGTCCAGCCGGGCCCGGAACTCGCGCCGGATCACGAAGTTGGCGCCCTCGCCGCGCCCGATCTCGTCCCTGATCACCCGGCGGACGATCTCCGCGTACTCGGCGTCGTCGACGTCGAAGCCGCCGCCGGAGAGCGAGACGGGCAGCCGGGGCAGCGCCGGGCGCAGCTCGGCGAGCGGGAAGGCGTACTGCTCCTGGATACGGATCGCCTGCAGCGGGGTGCCGTCCTCGTGCGCCTCGAAACCGCGCTCGCGGATCTGCCGGTACGGGACGAGCGCCAGCAGGTCGTGGCGCGGACCGCCGTCGGGCACCCCGGCGGGTACGGGCAGCTCCGCGAGAGTCGGGTACTCGCCGATTTCACCGAGCAGGATCTCGACGGTGTCGGGGGCGAGCCGGGGTGTGCGGCGGTGCAGCAGGGCGAAGGCCGGGGCGCCGGGTGCGGTGAGGCGGGCGAGCAGGTCGGTGAGGTGCACGGTACGGCTCTCTTCCGGTGGTCGGCAGGGCGGTGGCTGGTCCGCTCTTCCCGGAGGGCCTGCGTGCGAGAACGCCGACGGCCGCCCCGAGGGGCGGCCGTCGTGTCGTCTAGGAACGCGCGAGCTGTGGGCCACCCGGAGGGTCGGCCCACCACCAGCAGAGGGTGTGCGGCGCGGTCATGGGCATGAGGGTAGCCCATCGGGTCCGGGGGCGAGAGCGATCACCGGGAATGACCAGATCTCGTCTCACCCATCGGGCGATGGTCACAAACCGCTTGCCTCACCCCGTAGCCTTGACCCCGTGACCGTGACAACTGAGACAAACGGGGCCGGCCAGTACAGCTGGCAGTCCCTTCCCGCGGCGCAGCAGCCTGAATGGCCGGACCAAGAGGCTCTGCGCAAGGTGCTTGCGGAGCTCGCCTCGTATCCGCCGCTCGTCTTCGCAGGCGAGTGTGACCAGCTGCGCGCCCGGCTCGGTGCCGTCGCGCGCGGTGAGGCGTTCCTGCTGCAGGGTGGTGACTGCGCCGAGGCGTTCGACGCCGTCTCCGCCGACCACATCCGTAACAAGCTGAAGACCCTGCTGCAGATGGCGGCGGTGCTCACCTATGCCGCCTCCGTCCCCGTGGTCAAGGTCGGGCGGATCGCCGGCCAGTACTCCAAGCCGCGTTCCAAGTCCACCGAGACCCGGGACGGCGTGACCCTCCCGGTGTACCGGGGCGACTCGGTGAACGGCTTCGAGTTCACCCCCGAGTCCCGGATCCCGGACCCGGAGCGCCTGAAGCGGATGTACAACGCGTCCTCCTCGACGCTCAACCTGGTCCGCGCCTTCACCACCGGTGGTTACGCCGACCTGCGCCAGGTGCACGCCTGGAACCAGGACTTCGTCCGCAACTCGCCCGCCGGCCAGCGCTACGAGCGCCTGGCCAAGGAGATCGACAACGCGCTGGCCTTCATGAAGGCGTGCGGGGTGGCTCCGGAGGAGTTCAAGACGGTCGAGTTCTTCTCCTCGCACGAGGCGCTGGTGCTGGACTACGAGACCGCGCTGACCCGCACGGACTCGCGGACCGGCGACCTGTACGACGTGTCCGGCCACATGGTCTGGATCGGTGAGCGCACCCGTCAGCTGGACCACGCGCACATCGAGTTCGCGTCCAAGATCCGCAACCCCGTCGGGGTGAAGCTCGGCCCGACCACCACGGCCGACGAGGCGCTCACCCTGATCGACCGGCTCGACCCGGACCGCGAGCCCGGCCGGCTCACCTTCATCACCCGGATGGGCGCGGGCAAGATCCGCGATCACCTGCCGAACCTGGTGGAGAAGGTCACCGCGACCGGTGCCAAGGTGGTCTGGATCTGCGACCCGATGCACGGCAACACCTTCGAGGCC
The DNA here is from genome assembly GCF_051374625.1 of Kitasatospora sp. HPM-01-4. Lineage (NCBI taxonomy): Bacteria > Bacillati > Actinomycetota > Actinomycetes > Kitasatosporales > Streptomycetaceae > Kitasatospora > Kitasatospora sp. HPM-01-4. The sequence goes on from NZ_JBPQGP010000005.1 coordinate 6,341,267, forward strand.
GCCACCGGCCACAAGACCCGCAGCTTCGACGACGTGCTCGACGAGGTCAAGGGCTTCTTCGAGGTGCACCGCGCGCTCGGCACCCACCCGGGCGGCATCCACGTCGAGCTGACCGGTGACGACGTCACCGAGTGCGTCGGCGGTGGCGACGAGGTACAGGTCGACGACCTGTACCAGCGCTACGAGACGGCCTGCGACCCGCGGCTCAACCGCAGCCAGTCGCTGGACCTGGCGTTCCTGGTCGCGGAGATGTACCGCGGCAACTGACGCCGGAGCGCCGCCCTGAGGCGAGCGGGCGAGTAGCTGTGACGAAGGCCCCTCCGTTTTCGGTGAATCCGACAGCGGAGGGGCTTCGTCGTACCCGCGGGCTTTAGGTAAGGTAAGGCTTAGCGAGCTAAGGCAAGCCTTGGCTAAGATCGTTTAGTGCGACCCCCGGGAGAGACCGCGATGTACGTCTGCATGTGCCATGCGGTCACCGAGGACGAGGTCAAGCGGCAGATCGACGGCGGCGCCGGCACGCCGCGCCAGATAGCCAAGGGCTGCAAGGCCGGCACCGACTGCGGCTCCTGTGTGCGGCGGATCCAGGCGATGCTGGGCGAGCACGGGGCGCGCCCGTGTCCGACCGCCCGGCTGGCCGCCAGGCTGGGCCTGGCCGAGCCGGACACCGGGCTGGTCGAGCCGCTGCGCGCGGCCTGAGCACCCGGGGCTCAGGAGTCCGGCTGCTCGATCACCTGCGCGATGTAGAGGGCCTCTCCGAGCTTCTCCACCAGTTCGAGCTGGGTGTCGAGGTAGTCGATGTGGTGCTCCTCGTCCGCCAGGATGTCCTCGAAGATGTTGGCCGAGGTGACGTCGTTCTTGGCCCGCATCACCACGATGCCGCGCTTCAGCCGGTCGATGGCCTCGGCCTCGATCTGGCGGTCGGCCTCGAACATCTCCCTCACCGTCTGCCCGATCCGGACGTGGAACAGCCGCTGGTAGTTGGGCAGTCCTTCGAGGAAGAGGATCCGGTCGGTGAGCACCTCGGCGTGCTTCATCTCGTCGAAGGACTCGTGCCGGGTGTACTTCGCGAGCTTCGTCCAGCCGAAGTTCTCCTGCATCTTGGCGTGCAGGAAGTACTGGTTGATGGCGGTCAGCTCGGCGGTGAGCTGCTCGTTCAGGAACTCGATGACCTCGGAATCGCCTTTCATGGCGGTGCCTTCCTGCTCGTGCGACGCGCGAAACCCACGGCTGTGACCGCATCGTGACACTCTCTTGGGCGAAAATTCCAGTAAGTTCACACTTAGTGGAGCTTGCGGCGGAATATCCGATTTGCCGGTGAGGTGCTCGGCAGGTAGTCGGCCAGGGCCGCGCGCGGTGTCCGGGCCCCGGTCTGTCACCATGGATCCATGGGTCAGCACGAACGAGAACAGCTCCAGCCGTCTGACCCGAGGCTCCCTCCCGGCCAGCGGCTGCAGCGCGGCTGGCCGGTGCTGCACTACGGGCCCGTTCCCCGATTCAAGCCGCTGACCTGGGACTTCCAGGTCTTCGGTGCCACCGCCTCGGCCGAGAAGCACAGCTGGGACTTCGAGGGTTTCCGCGCGCTGCCCAGGACCACCGTGCGCGGTGACTTCCACTGCGTGACCAGGTTCTCGATGCTCGACAGCGAGTGGAGCGGCGTGGCGGCCCACACCATCCTCGACCTGGTACCGCCGACCCCGGACACCACGCATGTGATGGTCTGGGCGGAGTACGGGTACAGCTCCAACCTGCGGCTCGCGGACTTCGCCGATCCGCGTACGGTCTTCGCCACCCACCACAACGGCGAACCGCTCACCGTGGAGCACGGTTTCCCGGTCCGCCTCGTCGTTCCGCACCTGTACGCCTGGAAGGGGCCGAAGTGGGTGCGCGCGGTGGAGTACATGCGGGCCGACCGCCGGGGCTTCTGGGAGGAGCGCGGCTACCACAACCTGGCCGACCCGTGGGCCGAGCAGCGCTACTCCTACCAGGAGGAACCCGGCGACGGGCCGCTGCGGTGAGCCGGCCGGGGCGCGGAGCCGGCTCCTGTGTTCCCCGCTCCTGAGAGGGTCAGAAGGCCGGGAGCCTGAGGGTCACGACGGTGTCCTGCGGGGAGGGCGTACCGGCGGCCGGGGTCTGGCTGACCACCCGGCCGGTGCCGAAGAAGTCGAGGCCGCTGCTCTGGGTCTGGAAACCGGCGTCGGCCAGGGCCTTGGCGGCCGCGTCCTTGGTCATGCCGACCACGTTCGGTACCGGGGTCATGCCCTTGGAGACCACCATCGCCACCGGGGTGTTCAGAGCGACCTGCTGTCCCGTGGCCGGGGTGGCGCTGATCACCGAGCCCTGCGGGACGGTGTCGCTGTAGGTCTCGGTGGTCGTCCCCGGGACGAGTCCCGCGCCGGTGAGCGCCTTGCGGGCCTGGTCCAGCGGCCGGCCGGCCAGGTCGGGCACGGTGATCCGCTGCGGCCCCTTGGAGAGCGTCACCTTCACCGGATCGCTCTTGCGCACCCGCTGCCCGACGCCCGGGTCGGAGGCCATCGCCTGCCCGGCCGGCACGTTCTCGCTGAACTGCTGGCTGAACACCCCGTGCAGCCCCGCCCCGTCCAGCGTCCGCACCGCCTGCTCCTGGGTCTGCCCCAGCACGCTCGGCACCGTCGCGTAGACCGCGCTGGACAGGAAGTACGTCGCCCCGCCGACCAGCACCAGCAGGACGGCCGCCACCGAGGTCCAGATCAGCGGCTTGCGCGAGCGGCGCCGCCGCCGGGCGGGCCGTACGTCCTGGGGTTCGTCGTAGGGACGCGGGCGGGCGAAGTCGAGCGCGGCGACGTCCATCACGCTGGTGCGCTCCACCTGCCGGTCGACCACGGCGGTGACCTCGCCGGTGGGATACCGCGGGCTGGTCAGGGAGGAGGCGGGGGGCTCGGCGTCCAGCTGCTCGGGCGTGAGCGAGCGGCGGGCCCGCTGGAGGACGGCCAGCAGCTCGACGGCGTCGTACGGACGGCCTTGCGGATCCCGGGCGGTGGCGGCCGTCACCAGGGCGTCCAGGGCGGGCGTGACGGCGGGCGCCACCAGTGAGGGCGGCGGGACGTCCTCGTGCAGATGGCGGTAGATCACCTGCATCGGGTTGTCGCCGGTGTGCGGCTTGCCGCCGGTGAGCATCTCGTACAGCAGGATGCCGGCCGCGTAGACGTCGACCCGCTGGTCGGTGGGCCTGCCGGGCTGGATCTGCTCGGGGGCGAGGTAGGAGACCGTACCGAGCACGCTGGTGGCCGAGGTGGTGTCGGTGGCCGCGCCGTCCTCGCCGGACAGCACCCGGACCAGGCCGAAGTCGGCCACCTTCACCAGGCCGCCGTCGGTGATCAGGACGTTCTCCGGCTTGACGTCCCGGTGCACCAGCCCCGCCCGGTGGGCGGCGCCGAGGGCGGCCAGCACCGGCTCCAGGATGTCCAGGGCGGCCCGGGCGCTCAGCGCGCCGCGCTCGCGCAGCAGGTCGCGCAGGGTGCAGCCGGGAACGTACTCCATGGCCAGGAAGACCGTGCGGCCGTCCGCACCCTGGTCGAAGACGTTGACCACGTTGGTGTGGGTGAGGCGGGCGACGGCCTTGGCCTCGCGGATGAACCGGGCGGTGAAGTCGGGGTCGTCCACCAGGGACGGGTGCATCACCTTGAGCGCGACCACCCGGTCGAGCCGGGTGTCGGTGCCCTGGTAGACCGTGGCCATGCCGCCGGCGGCGATGCGCTGATCGACCCGGTACCGGCCGTCGAGGAGGGTACCGATCAGGGGGTCGTACAGCGTTGTGTCCACCAGAGGAGTGTAGGGGCTCGGGCATTTTCGGCGGGGCACGGAAGCGTGTCGGGGCGGGGTGCGCCCGGGGGCACACCCCCGCCCCGTGGGGCGCCGGGCCCGGTCAGAAGGCGGGCCGTTCGCGGTGGTCGAGGTCGGCGCGGCCGGCCATGGCGGAGGAGGCCTCGGCGTGGAAGCGGCGCGGGATGCGGCCCGCGCGGTAGGCGAGGCGGCCGGCCTCGGCCGCGTGCCGCATCGCCTCGGCCATCAGCACCGGCTCCTGGGCCCGGGTCACCGCCGAGGCCAGCATGACGGCGGCGCAGCCGAGTTCCATCGCCAGCGCCACGTCGGAGGCGGTGCCCGCGCCCGCGTCCAGGATCACCGGGACCTCGGCGCTCTCCACGATCAGCTGGAAGTTGTGCGGATTGCGGATGCCGAGACCGGAGCCGATCGGCGAACCCAGCGGCATGATCGCCGCGCAGCCGACGTCCTCCAACTTCCGTGCCAGCACCGGGTCGTCGTTGGTGTACGGGAGCACGGTGAAACCGTCGTCCACCAAGGTCTCGGCGGCGTCCAGCAGTTCCACCGGGTCGGGCAGCAAGGTGCGTTCGTCGGCGATGACTTCGAGCTTGACCCAGTCGGTGCCGAGGGCCTCGCGGGCCAGCCGGGCGGTCAGTACGGCCTCCCCGGCGGTGAAGCAGCCGGCGGTGTTGGGGAGGATGCGGATGCCGTTGCGGGTCAGGACGTCCAGTACCGAACCGTGGGTGTTCGGGTCGACCCGGCGCATCGCGACGGTGGTCAGCTCGGTGCCCGAGGCACGCAGCGCCTGTTCCAGGATCTCCAGGCTCGGCGCACCGCCGGTTCCCATGATCAGACGGGAGTCGAAGGTGGTGCCGGCGATGGTGAGACGGTCTTTTTCGTCGTCCGGGCGAGTGTCGGCCATGGTGCGGTCAGCCTCCCTGCACGGCGGTGAGGATCTCGACGCGGTCGCCGGAGCCGAGCACGGTGTCGGCCCAGGCGCCGCGCGGGACGACGGTCTCGTTCAGTGCGGCGGCCACTCCGGTCGGCGCCTTGCTCAGCGCGGCCACCACCTCGGCGAGCGTGGTCGCGGGCGGGATGCGGCGCGGTTCGCCGTTGACGGTGAGTGAGATCTCGTTCATGCGGGGACCTTCGTGCCGAAGCGGCTGGGGGAGAAGGGGACGGCGAGCGGGGGGACGGTGCCGGTGGCCAGGTACTCGCCGAGCAGGTCGCCGGTCACCGGGGTGAGCAGGACGCCGTTGCGGTAGTGGCCGGTGGCCGCGACCAGCCCGGCCATGGCGGTCGGGCCGAGCAGCGGGGCGTTGTCGGGCGAGCCGGGCCGCAGTCCCGCACCGGTCTCCACCAGCGGGAGTTCGGTCAGCCCCGGTACCAGCTCGTGTGCGTCCCGCAGCAGTTCGTACACCCCGCCGGCGGTGACGGTGGTGTCGTAGCCCTGCTCCTCGGTGGTCGCGCCGATCACCAGCTCGCCGTCGGCACGCGGTACCAGGTAGACGTGCCGGCCGCGCACCACCGCGCGGACGTTGCGGGAGAGGAACGGCGCGTAGGTCCGCGGAATGCGCAGCCGCAGCACCTGGCCCTTCACCGGCCGGATCGCGGGCAGCACGCCTTCGGGCAGACCCGGCAGCAGGTGGCTGCGGCAGCCCGCGGCGAGCACGGTGCGCTCCGCGCGCAGCAGTTCGCCGGTGGACAGGCGCACGCCCGCCGCCCGGTCGCCCTCGACCAGCAGCTCGGTCGCCTCGGCGCGGTGCAGGCGCGCTCCGGCGAGTTCGCAGGCGCGCACCAGGGCCTTGGCGAGCCGCCGGCCGTCCACCTGGTGATCGCCCGTCACCTGGAGGCCGCCGCGCACCCCCGGGGCCAGCATCGGCTCCAGCCGGCGGCACTCGCGGCCGGTCAGCCAGTGCGACTCCAGGCCGAGCCGCTGCTGGAAGGCGTGCAGTTCGCGGAGTTCCTCGCGGTCGTCGGAGTCCAGCGCGACCGCGAGGGTGCCGGTCTGCCGGTAGCCGGTGTCCAGGCCGGTGAGCTCGGAAAGTTCGGCGGTGAAGGCCGCGTACCGCTCGTTCGAGGCCATACCGAGCCGCAGCAGCGGCTCCTCGCCGTACTGGAGCTCGGTGACCGGCGCCAGCATCCCGGCCGCGACCTGGGCCGCACCGCCGCCGTGGGCCGGATCGACCACGGTGACCGCGAGCCCGCGCTGGGCGGCCCGCCAGGACACGCCCAGACCGATGATGCCGCCGCCGATCACCAGGACGTCGGTGCCCGACCCGCTCACAATGCGTGTCAAAGCTGCTCTTCTCCCTTCGCCGGCATGACCCGGATCAGGTTCGGACGGTCGCGGGCCGCCTCAGCCCGCCTCTCAGCCCGGTGCACCGGGCTCCCGTGATGGTCCAACCACCATAACGCCGGGCCCGGCCCGGGCCGAAGGCGCGTGCGGGCGGCCAGGGTGCGTACGGCCCCGCCGGAGGCGCGTACGGCGCGAACCGAAGACGTATGCGGATTGCGGACAACCACCCGGATGCCGCGCCCCGGCTCGGTAGGGTGATCGCGTGGCTGAGCTGAACATCACGGATCAGGTCGTCGTCGTGGGCGCCGGAATGGCGGGGGCCCAGACGGCCCTCGCGCTGCGGCAGGGGGGCTGGCGCGGGCCGATAGCCCTGGTCGGCGAGGAGCGGCACCCGCCGTACGACCGGCCGCCGCTGTCGAAGGACGTCCTGCTGGGCAAGCGCGACTCCACCGAACTGGACATCGACTGGCAGGACCTCGGCATCGAGCTGCTGACCGGCCGCCGGGCCACCGCGGTGGCTCCGGGCATCCTGCACACCGACGGCGGTGAACTCCCGTACCGCGGTCTGGTGATCGCCACCGGCGCCGCGCCGATCGCCCTGCCGGGATCGGACGGCGCCCGGGTGCTGCGCACCGTGGACGACGCGCTGGCACTGCGAGCCGATCTGGTGCCGGGGGCGAGGCTGGTCCTGGTCGGGGCGGGCTGGATCGGTGCCGAGACCGCCACCGTGGCACGGCAGTCGGGCTGTGAGGTGACCGTGGTCGAGGCCGGCCCGGCCCCGCTGGCGGGCGCCCTGCCCGCCGGACTCGGCGCGCTGATGGCCGACTGGTACGCGGCCGCCGGGGCCGAACTGCGCTGCGGCACCGGCGTTTCGGCCATCGAGGCGGACGCGGTCGTCCTCACCGACGGCACCCGGCTGCCCGCCGACCATGTCGTGGTCGGCATCGGTGCCCGCCCGGCCACCGGCTGGCTCGCGGGCAGCGGAATCGAGCTGGACGCGGCCGGCGCGATCCTGGTGGACGGGTGGCTGCGGACCAGCGCCGAACACGTCTGGGCGGCCGGCGACTGCGTCTCGTACCCCTCGGCCCGCTCCGGTACCCGGCTGTCCGTCCAGCACTGGGACCACGCGCTGCAGTCCGGGCGCGCGGTGGCCGCCTCGGTGCTCGGTACGGCCCTCGGGCAGGCGGCGGGCGAGGCCTACGACCCGGTGCCGTACTTCTGGTCGGAGCAGTTCGGGCGGATGGTCCAGTACGCCGGGCGGCACACCGAGGGGGACCTCCTGGTGTGGCGCGGCTCGGCGCAGGACCCGGACTGGGCGGTGCTCTGGCTGCGCGAGGGCCGGCTGGCCGGGGTGCTCGGGGTGGACCGGCCGCGCGACGTCAACCAGGCGCGGCGGCTGATCGCGGCGGGCACCGTGCTCGATCCGGTGAAGGCGGCGGACCCGTCGGTCCAGCTGAAGGCGGCGGTGGCCTGAGGACCTCGGCTGAGGGTGACGGGCGGCGGCGCCGCGCGGGGGTTAGGTGCGCGGGGGCGCCGGAAGGTGAGAGTCTGGTGCCGTGAGTGAGATCGATCCCAAGATTGAAGCCCTGGTCCCCGACTGGATGTACCTGCCCGACATCTCCGAGCAGTGGGGTGTCCTGGTCACCGAGGTCCGCAACCAGGTGAAGGCGGGCAGCCTGCTGGCTGTCCGGCGCGGCGAGAACAAGTCGCTGCAGGTCCCGGCCGCGTTCATCGACGCCGACGGCCCGGTCAAGCACCTGGTCGGCACGCTGACGGTGCTGCGTGACTGCGGGTTCAACGACGAGGAGATCCTCGAGTGGATGTTCACCGAGGACCCGTCGCTGCCCGGCAGCCCGATCCAGGCGCTCCGGGAGAACCGGGGCACCGAGGTCAAGCGCCGCGCGCAGGCCATGGCGCTCTGATGGCGGACCCCCGTACCCGGCTCGCCGAGGCCAGGCTCTACCTGTGCACCGACGCCCGGCGGGAGCAGGGTGACCTGCCGGAGTTCCTGGACGCCGTGCTGGCCGGCGGCGTGGACATCGTCCAGCTGCGCGACAAGGGGCTGGAGGCCAGGCAGGAGCTGGAGTACCTGGAGGTCTTCGCCGACGCCGCCCGGCGGCACGGCAAGCTCCTCGCGGTCAACGACCGCGCCGACGTCGCCCACGCCGCCCGTCCGCACGTGCTGCACCTGGGGCAGGACGACCTGCCGGTGCCGGCGGCGCGGGCGATCCTCGGCGACGAGGTGATCATCGGGCGGTCCTGCCATGCCGAGTCCGAGGTGGACGCGGCGATCGCCGAGCCGGGTGTGGACTACTTCTGCACCGGGCCGGTCTGGCCCACCCCCACCAAGCCGGGCCGCCCGGCCCCCGGGCTCGGCCTGGTCTCGTACGCGGCCAAGGCGGGGACGGACCGCCCGTGGTTCGCGATCGGCGGTATCGACCTGTCCAACCTGGACGAGGTACTCGCGGCCGGCGCCCGCCGGGTCGTGGTGGTCCGCGCGATCACCGCGGCCGAGGACCCCGGCGCGGCGGCCGTCGAGCTGGCCCGCCGAGTCCGCGCGGTCTGAGGCGGGAGGGTGCGGCCGGGGCCCCTGGGCCCGGCCGCACGGCGGTCGTCCCTCCTGCCGCGCAGTTCCCCGCGCCCCCGCCGGCCCCGCCGGGATCAGTACTTGCGGACGGTGGCCGCCTCGGCGAGGGCGAGCAGCGCTGCCCTGGCCGGGCCGTCGGCCAGCGGAGCGCTGTCGAGGGCGTCGAGGGACTGCCGCATCAGCTCCGTGATCCGCTCCTCCACCAGGTCGGCCGCGCCGCTGCGCTCGACCAGGCGGCGCAGCGCGGGTACCTCCTCGGCGGTCAGGTCCGGAGCCCCGAGCCGCTCGTCCAGCAGGCGGGCGTCGGCGGCGCCCAGCCCGCGCATCGCGTGCGCGATCAGCAGGGTCCGCTTGCCCTCGCGCAGGTCGTCCCCGGCGGGCTTGCCGGTGACCGCAGGGTCGCCGAAGACGCCGAGCAGGTCGTCGCGGAGCTGGAACGCCTCGCCGAGCGGCAGCCCGAACTCCGAGTAGGCGGTGAGCAGTTCGGGGCCGGCCCCGGCCAGCAGGGCGCCGATCTGGAGGGGGCGCTCGATGGTGTACTTGGCCGACTTGTAGTGCAGGACGGTCCGGGTGCGCGACAGCGCGCCCTCGTCGGTGGAGTCCCCGGCGACCGGCTCCAGCACGTCCAGGTACTGACCGACCATCACCTCGGTCCGCATCAGGTCGAAGACCGGCTTGGCCGCCAGGACCGGCCCGGCGGGCAGCCCGGAGCGCAGGAAGAGCTCGTCGCACCAGATCAGCAGCAGGTCGCCGAGCAGGACCGCCGCCGAGGCGCCGTACTGCTCGCGGTCACCGCGCCAGCCGCTGCCGCGGTGCAGCGCCTCGAAGCGGCGGTGCACCGAGGGCAGGCCGCGCCGGGTGTCGCTGCGGTCCATCAGGTCGTCGTGCACCAGGGCGCTGGCCTGGAGCAGCTCCAGTGCGGCGGCCGCCCGGGCGATGGACGGGTCCTCGGCGGCTCCGCCCGCGCCGCGCCAGCCCCAGTAGCAGAAGGCCGGGCGCAGCCGCTTGCCGCCGTCCAGCAGGAACTCGCGCAGCGCCTCGGTGACGGGCAGCAGCTGGGTTGAGATCCCGGAGAGCAGTGCGGACTGCCCGTCCATGAACTCCGCGAGGGCCGTGTTGACGCGCTCGCGGACATCCTCCATGGCTATGGGGTCGACCGACTGGCTGCTGGACGAGGGCACGAAGAACTCCGGATCACTGGGGTGACAATCAGACTAACGGGAGGGGGGTCCAAGGGCCCCATCAAGGACGTCCGCAGGCCGTCCAACCGACGTCTCAGTTGGTGGACAAGTGTTGTCAGGCCCTCGATCGTGCCCGCTAACCTGCCAGCATGGCACTTGGCATCTCGTCCACCAGGACTGACCGCGCACAGACGGTTCACGACCTGCTGGCAGCGGGGGACCGTTCGTTCTCCTTCGAGTTCATGCCCCCGCGCAGCGAGGACGCCGAGCGCCGCCTGTGGGACGCGATCCGCCGGCTGGAAGCGCTCAGCCCCAACTTCGTCTGTATGACGTACGGCGCCGGCGGCTCCTCCCGGGGCCGCACCGTGGACATGGTCGGCCGGATCGCCACCGAGACCACCCTGACCCCGGTCGCCCACCTCACCGCCGTGGACCACTCGCTGGCCGAGCTGCGCAACATCATCGGCCACTACGCGGACCAGGGCGTCCGCAACGTCCTCGCCGTCCGGGGCGACCCGCCCGGTGACCCGCAGGGCGAGTGGGTCCGTCACCCGGAAGGCGTCTCCTACGCGTACGAGCTGGTCGAGCTGATCAAGGGCATCGGCGAGTTCTGCGTCGGCGTGGCCGCGTTCCCGCAGATGCACCCGCGTTCGGACAACTGGGACGACGACATCCGGCACTTCGTCAACAAGATCCGCGCGGGTGCCGACTACGCGATCACCCAGATGTTCTTCGAGGTGGAGGACTACCTGCGGCTGCGCGACCGGGTCGCCGCGGCCGGCTGCGAGGTGCCGATCATCCCGGAGATCATGCCGGTCACCAACATCCGCCAGCTGGAGCGTTTCCCGCAGCTCTCCGGGTCGGCGTTCCCGGTGGAGCTGGAGCGCCGCTTCCGGGTCGTCGCCGACGACAAGGAGTCGGTGCGCGCCATCGGTATCGAGCACGCCACCGCGATGTCCGAGCGGCTGCTCGCCGAGGGCGCTCCCGGCCTGCACTTCATCACCCTCAACCACTCCACCTCGACCCTGGAGATCTACCAGAACCTCGGTCTCCACCAGCGCTGAACCGGCCGCTGGGAGCAGCCCGTCGGCGATGCGGCTCCGGGGCCGCCGAGACGGTACAGTCGCCCGCAGACGCGCGGTTCGCGACTGGAGGTAGCGGATGGGCATCGGATATCTGCTGCTGTACGTCGCGCTGGCGGTGGTGGCGCTCTGGCTGTTCGCCGAGCTGCTGCTGCAGAACCGCGCGCCGCTGCACTGGAGAGCACTCGCGCTGGCGGGCTTCCTCACGGTGGTCGCCGGGATGCAGCTCCGGTCGGTGGTGGTGATCGGGGCCGGCGGGGCGGCCTTCGCCCTCGGCCAGACCCTCGTCACCCTCGCGGTCAAGCGCGGTACGGCCACCGCCTGGTCGCTGCGCGGCCGGGACGGCGGCCTGCCGGGCCCGCTCGCCCGGATCCCGCTGCTCAGCGCCGCGACCGGCGGCGCCGTCGCCGCCGCCGCGGTGGTGCGGCAGGTCGGCGAGGTCGGCCCGGTCGAGGAGGCCGGACCGGTCGCGGCGGTGCCCGGCCCGCGCGACCCGAGCCCGTTCGAATCGGTACCGTCCGATCCGGCCGCCTACGGTGTGGTCGCCCATGACCCGGTCGCCCATGATCCGGCTCCCTACGACCCGGCTCCCTATGACCCGGGTGCCTATGCCCCGTACGGGCAGCCGTCCGCCTACGATCCGTACGGGCAGGCATCCCCGTACGGGCAGCTGCAGGAGATCGGCGACGGCAGCGTGTACGTCGAGCCCGTCCAGCAGCCGGAGCCGTATCCGCCGACCGCCTTCCAGCCGCAGCCCGGAGCCTCCCCGTACACCGACCAGCACTGGCCGCAGCAGCCCGGGGCCGGGTACGACCAGTCGTACGCGCAGCCCGGGTACCAGGACCCCTACGCCCAGCCACAGCCCCAGTACCAGGACGTCCCCCAGCAGTACGCCCAGCCCTGGGAGTACCAGCAGCCGCAGGCCGTGGAGCAGCCCGGCTACGGCCACAACCCCTGGGGTCACCAGCAGCAGGGCTGAGCCCCGGCCCGGTCAGGACTCGTAGGACTCGACCTGGGAGGCCGGGCGGACGTGGGCCTCGTCGGGGTTCTCGCCGTACTGGGTGCGGGCGCGGCGCTGGCGCAGCAGGTCCCAGCACTGGTCGAGCCTGATCTCCAGGGCGGCGAGTTCCTGCTGGGCACTGGCGGTGTCCGCCTCGCCGGCGGCGATCCTGGCCCGCAGGACCTTCTCGGCGGCGACCATGTCGCCGATGGTCGCGAGGATGTCGGCGTCGGTCATGGCGTCCTCCCTGGCGGGAGCGCGGTTGGTTCCACTGCTCATCCTCGGTTCGCCTCCGCCGGGCCGCATCCGGCGGAGCCCTGACCGCCGGGCCCGGAACACAGCGCCCGGAACACATCGGCGGCCGCGGTGGTTGAAGCGGCCGTCCAGCCCGTCCGTACCGGGAGGAGCCGTTCCGGTGAGCTATCACGAGTACCAGCGCGCGGTCCTGTTCTTCGACTCCGAGGACTACGTCGGGGCGGCCCGGATCCTCGAACCGCTCGTCGAGCAGGACCCGGCCAACCGCTCCGCCGTCGAACTGCTCGGCCGTGCGTACTTCCACAGCGCCCGGCTCGGCAGCGCCGAACGGCTCTTCCGGCGCCTGGTGGAGCTCGACCCGGCCAACGGCTGGGCGTACGAGGCGCTGGGTCGGACCCTGGAGCGGCAGGGCGACGCGGCCGGCGCGGATCGGTTCCTCAAGCTCGCCCGGGCGATGGGCGGTTAGCGCCCTGGGGGCGCGAACCGGTGTGAACTGCCCATTGCCACCGGATGGTTCACCGGGCAGGCCGGTCGCGCCCCTGTCGCGGAACCCGTGACCGATCGGACAACCGAGCCGTACGCTGGTCGAGTTGACGTGCCGTCGGTCAGTTGCGGGGGTGCCCGTGTCCCATACCGTCACGGTCGAGGTCGCGGCTGTGCCCGCGCGGATCTGGCAGGTGCTCACCGAGGTCGAGCGCTGGCCATCCTGGACCGCCACCGTCTCCGAGGTGCGCCGCCTGGAGGAGGGCCCCTTCGGTGTCGGCAGCACGGTGCGGATCCGGCAGCCCAGGCTCCGCCCGGCCGTCTGGCAGGTGACGGTGTACGAACCCGGGCGCTGCTTCGCTTGGCAGAGCGGCGCCCCGGGGGTGCTGACCGTCGCCGACCACCGGATCGACCCGCGACCGGACGGCGGCGCGGAGGTCACGCTGACGCTCAGCCAGTTCGGCCCGGCCGCTCCGGTGCTCGGTGTGGTCTACGGGCCGCTGACCCGCCGCTATCTGGCCATCGAGGCGGCGGGCCTGAAGCGCGCCGCCGAGCAGCCGCCGGGCTGAGGGCGGCCGGCGACAGGGGTCGTGCCGGCCGCTCGATCCGCACTCCCCGCCGCCGGTCGGCGCGGCCCGGTCCGCGGCCCGTTCAGGCCGGGCCGATCCCGGTGGCCGCGATCGAGGCGGACATCCCGGCCCTGGCCAGGCCTCCACCGGGATGGACGGTGGCGCCGACCAGGAGCAGGCCCGGGATGCCGGACTCGTTCGGCGGGTTGAGGAACCGCCCGCCGAGCCCCGCCAGCGACGGGTGGGCCAGGGCGGCGGACGGCGGCAGCACCTCGCGCCACAGCACCCGCTCGCGCAGATCGATCCCGGCGGTCGCCAGGTGGTCGAGCAGATGGTCGGCATACGCCTCGAAGTCCGGTGCGAGATCGGCGAGTTCGTCCGGATCTGGCACGGTGACGGTGAGCGTGGCGGCCTCGTGCGCATCGTCCGGGCGCAGTGTGGCGTCATCGGGCCGGTGCACCTGGACCGTGGGGTACTCGGGCAGATCGGGGTGCTCGAAGACCTGGTCCAGTTCGCGCTGCGAGTCCCGGGCGTGCACCACCGTGCGGTACGCGGTTCCGGCCGGGCGTGCGCCCCGCAGGGCCAGCAGGACCGTGAGCCGGCCGGTGGACCCGCCCGCGCCGAACTTCGGGTCGAGGCCGGGCACGATGCCGCGCCGGGCCAGGGTGGCGGCGTCGACCGCCGAGAGCACCAGATCCGCCTCGAAGCGGCGCTCCCCGGCCGCGACCCCGCAGGCCCTGCCGCCCGCCATCAGCACCTCGGTGACGCGGGTGTCGAAGTGGAACTCCACCCCGCGCTGTTCGCACCGCCGGTACACCGCCTCGGCCAGCGCCCGGTTGCCGCCGGTGACGTACCAGACGCCGAAGGACTGCTCCATGTACGGCAGCACACTGGCCCCGGCCGGTGCGTCCTCGGGGGAGAGCCCGAAGCGCAGCGCGTACTCGTACAGCAGCGCGGTCAGCCCGGGGTGGCCGCCGAGTTCGCGTTCGGCGACGTCGGAGAGGGTCTTGGTGCGGTGGGACAGCCGGGCCAGTCCGCGGCGCGGCGGCGCCGGGTAGGGGTCGGTGTGCAGCGGACGGGGGTCGGCCGGCAGCGGCTCTTCGAGCAGCGGCCGCCGGGTGGCCTCCCAGACCGCGCGGGCCCGGATCATCACCTCGCCCCAGCGCTCGCCCGAGCCCGGGCCGAAGGCCGCGTCCAGGGCCTGGGCGACCCCGCCGCGCGAGGCGTTGGGCAGCAGCAAATCCGTACCGTCCGGGAACACGTGCCGGCTCTCCGGGGACAGCGGCGCCAGCTCGACCAACTGCTCCAGCGGGTCGCGGCCGGACTTCAGCGCCAGGTCGCGGTAGACGGCGGGCAGAGTGAGCAGACCGGGGCCGGTGTCGAAGGCGAAGCTGTCCCGCTCGTAGCGGCCGAGCATCCCCCCGTACGTCCCGCTCGCCTCACAGACCGTCACCCGGTGTCCGAGGGTGGCCAGCCGGGCTGCGGCGGCCAGTCCGCTGATTCCTGCTCCGATGATGACGATCCGTGCCATGGGATCCGATCCTAGATCCCGCCCGCCACCTCCCCGAGCCACCTCTCCGGGCCACTCCAGGGACGGACGGTCCGTGTCCGCACTCAGTACCGTTGTGCGCCGACCGGCTGGGGCTGCCGCCCGGCGGCCCGCTGCGCCCTGCGCTCGCGGCGCCGCTGGCGGAAGCGGCGGATCCGGGAGAACGCGAACCAGACCAGCACCAGGCCGGCCGCCAGCAGGATCGCGGCGACGGAGGCGGCGAACCACGGGTGGAAGATCGCCAGGGTGACCAGCCCGGCCACCGAGAGGTCCTCGACCAGACTGACGATGATGTTGCTGGCCGGCTCGGGGGAACTGTTGACCGCCATCCGCAGTGAGGCCTTGACGAGATGGCTGACCAGCGCCGTGGCACCGCCCATCGCGCCCGCCGCGACCTCGCCCAGCGAGCCCGGGTGCGCACTGGCCAGCAGGGCGCCGACCGTCGCACCGGCGATCGGGCGGATCACCGTGTGGATCGCGTCCCAGACCGTGTCCACGTACGGGATCTTGTCGGCGACCGCCTCGCAGAGGAACAGCACGGTCGCGGCGATCAGCACATCGGTGCGCTCCAGCACCGGTGGGACCGACTCCGCCCCGGCGAAGCGCCCGAGCAGACCGAGCAGCATCACCACGGCGTAGGCGTTGATCCCGCTCGCCCAGCCGCTGGTGAAGATCAACGGGACGATGCCCACTTTCGTGCCCCCTTGGAAACCACGTCTAACGGTCGGGCCACACGGTACCCGGGCCGGCGGACGGCCCGGGTTCTCAGGACGCCGCCGGCCGCCGGCCGGTTCCGGCGACCGGACCGGTCGCCGGGGTCGCCGGGGTCGACGGCTCGTGCGGCCTGCGCGGCCTCTGCGGCTTCGCGGCCCCCGCGGCCTCCGCGGCCTCCGCGGCCTCCGCGGCCCCCGCGGCCTCCGCGGACGGATCAGCGGACGGATTGTCAGTGGTGCCGTTCAGGATGGAATCGCACGGGCCACCCGGCCCGCGCCATCCGCTTTGGACCGGGGGATGCCATGACCATCAGCCGCCCTGAGACCGTCACCCGCCGCCAAGTCGCCGATCCTCGTGTCCCCGCTCCCCAGTACGCGCCGTCCCGGCAGGAGCCGTACCGGAGCCCGCCGCCGCAGGGCCGGGGAGCCGACGTCCACCCCGTGCAGCGCAGGGCCGCCGCCCCGCCCGCCGCCCTGGACCTCCTCCACCACGCCGACCTGACGCTGCTCCGCGCCCGCCAGTTCGAGGACCCGCTGGAGCGGTACGCCGCCGCGCACCTGGCCGCGCTGCGCACCACCGCGGCCGTGCTCGCCGTGCGCGGGCGGCCGGAGCGGAACCCGCGCCGCCGCCGGGCCATCCGCAGCGCCTGGGACGTCCTGCCCGAGGTCGCCCCCGAACTCGCCGAGTGGGCCGTCTACTTCGCGGCGGGCGCCCGCCGCCGGGCCGCCGCCGAGGCGGGCATCCGCGGTGCGGCCAGCCCGCGTGACGCGGACGACCTGATCCGCAACACCGCGCTCTACCACCGCATCGTGCAGCGCCTGCTGGGCCTTCACCCCGACCCGCCGGCCCAGCCGCTACCGCTCGACCCGCTCGCCACCGCGGCGGAGGAAGGCTCCCCGGGGTAGGCCCCGGCCGGCCGCCGGCAGGGCCGTGGTGTGGAGGCGCTGTGCCGCCGGTGTGGCCGGGGTGGGGCGGGGCCCGGCAGGGGCCGGTCGGTCTAAGGTGGTGGCAACAGCGAACCCCCGCCACGAGGAGCCCCAGCCTTGTACCCGACGCGTCCCCGCAGCGCCCTGCGTACCGCCGTGGTGTGGGAGGTGGTGAAGACGGCCCTGGAACGCCGGGCCGCCGAACTGGACCAGCCGGTGCTGGACGTGCTCGACACCGGCGGCGGCACCGGTAACTTCGCCGTGCCGGTGGCCCGGCTGGGCCACCGGGTGACCGTGGTCGACCCGAGCCCGGACGCGCTCTTCGCGCTGGAGCGCCGGGCCGCCGAGGCGGGTGTCACCGAGCTGATCCGTGCCGTGCAGGGCGACACCCAGACCCTGCCCGAGGTGATCAGCCCGGCCAGCGTGGACGCGGTGTTCTGCCACGGTGTCCTGGAGGTGGTGGACGACCCGGCCGAGGCGCTCGGCAACCTCACCGCGACCCTGCGCAAGGGCGGTCTGGTGAGCCTGCTCGCCGCCAACCGCAACGGTGCCGTGCTGGCCCGCGCCCTCGGCGGGCACTTCGCCGATGCCCGCGCCGTGCTGGACGCCCCCAACGGCCGCTGGGGCGAGCAGGACCCGATGCCGCGCCGGTTCACCGGCGAGGAGCTCGACCGCCTGGCCCGCGCCGCCGGTCTGCGGGTGGATTCGGTGCACGGCGTACGGGTCTTCGCCGACCTGGTCCCCGGCGTCCTGGTCGACACCGAGCCCGGCGCGATGGAGGCACTGCTCAGGCTGGAGCAGGCCGCGGCGGCGGAGCCCGCCTTCCACGCCGTGGCCACCCAGCTGCACCTGCTCGCCTCGCTCACCTGACCCTTCGGCCATAACTGCGAGAGATTCCTCCGTCTCGGGCACTTGTCCGTGCACTGCGGCGTTGGGAACCGTACGGAAAGCGCACACGCGAGCGGCCCGAGCCACGTGTGCCCGACCGTCCCGAACCCGGCCTCCGGACCGTATGATCTGGGTAAAGCCGGAAAGCATGACAGCCAGAACCATGGGGCATATGGACCACACAGGGCCGAGCCAGGGGTGGCGGACCGGTCGCCCCGCGACCGACGAGTAGGAGGACTCCGTGCCGCTCTCGGAGCACGAGCAGCGACTGCTCGAGCAGATGGAGCGAGCGCTGTACGCAGAAGATCCCAAGTTCGCGTCAGCGCTCGAGGGAACCGGGCTGCGCACCTACACCCGTCGGAAGGTCTACCTGGCCGCCGCAGGGTTCGTCGTGGGTGTGGGCCTCCTGATGGGGGGCATGGTCGCTCAGTACATCTGGGTGGGCGTCGTCGGGTTCCTCGTGATGCTGGGCTGCGCGGTCCTCGCCGTTACCTGGTGGAGGCGCGGCCCTGCCGGGCAGGGGGCGGGTCCGAGGACGGCCCCGGCTCCGCGTCGGAAGGCCGGTGTGATGGACCGGATGGAGCAGCGCTGGCAACGCCGCAGGGATGAGCACAACGGCCTGTAGCCGGTCGGTGTTCTGGACGTACGGGTGAGGGCGGGCAGTCGGTGGACTGCCCGCCCTCACCCGTGTACGTGGCCGCGGTGGCGGAGCCCCGGGCGCTCGGCCCGGCTCCTCGGGGTGCGGGGCACCGTCCGGCCGGGACGGCGGGAGCCGGGCATGCGGCCGCCCGGGGCGCGGGAACGGAGGGAAGCCGCCCACCGCCGTCCGCGGGCCGGCCACGCGACTCCCCGCGCCCCTGGGCGGTGCTACCGCCTGCGGAACACCGCCGTGAGGCGGGTGGGCAGCCGGGCCACCGCGTCCCGGGCGGCGGCGGTCCGCTCCTGGTTCCGCCACCGCAGCCGTGCCGAGGACGGCGGCAGCAGGACGGCCCTGGCCCGGCCGCGCCGCCCGGCCGCGGCCCGCAGGCCCGCCGCGGTGGTCCGTACGTCGGCCCCGAGCCCGGACTGGGGCTGCGGGAGGCGCGCGTAGAGCACCTGTTCGGCGGCCAGGGCGACCCGGCCGGCGGCGGCCGCGGCGGACTCGTCCAGCTGCCCGGCCTCGGCGATCCGCTGCGCCGCCCGGCGCGGGGTCCGCGCCTCGTCGGGCGGGACCCCCAGGTCCCAGGCGGTGTCGATCAGCTCCTCCCAGGCGGCCAGCACCTGCTGGTCGGTCATCCGGGCGGACGGGCCGCCGGGCTGGTGCCGGCCGGTGCCCAGGCGCCGGCGGCGCTGCCGGACCCGCCAGAGCATCGGCGTGGCCAGCAGGGCGAGGACCAGCAGGCCTGCGGCGGCACAGGCCAGGGTCTGGCCGCCGACCCTCCACGGTGCCGACGCCGTGGAGGCGCGCGAAGCGGGCTTGCCCTGGTCCCCGCAGTCCCCGGCGCGGCGCTGCTGAGCCTTGCAGCCGCCGTCGGCGCTGGGCGCCGCGGAGGCGCTGGCGGTCGGCGTGGCGGTGGGCTGCTCGGAGGGGGCACTGGGCGCGGGCGCGGTCCGCTCCTGGGAGTAGCTCGGGGTGACACCGCGGCTGGGGGTCGGCTCGAAGCGCAGCCAGCCGGAGCCGGGGAAGAACAGCTCCGGCCAGGCGTGGTAGTCCTGCGCGTGCACCACGTAGCGGCCGTTGCCCTGGTCGGTGCCGGGCGCGAACCCGATGGCGACCCGGGCGGGGATGCCGAGCGTCCGGGCCATGGCGGCCATGGTGGCCGCGAAGTGGACGCAGAAACCGGTCCGCTCCCGCAGGAACCGGACGATGGCGTCGCTCCCGGTGGCGGCCGGGACCGACAGGCTGTAGTGGAAGTCCGGCGAGTTGAACCAGTTCTGCAGGGCCACCGCCCGGTCGTAGGCGTCGTTCTTCCCGGCGGTGACGCGCCGGGCGGTCTCGGCCACCACCGGCGGAAGGCCCTGCGGCAGCCCGAGGTACTTCTGCGCGAAGTCGGCGGGTGCCTCCCCGGCCGAGCGCAGCTGCGCCGGGCTCGGCTCGATGTCCAGGCTGTCGACCCGGTACTTCAGGCCGTTGCTCTGCTGGCCGTTGTCGGCGACCACGGTGCGGGTGCCGGGCTCGTACCTCCAGCGGCCCGGCACCGTGACGGTGTCGGCGGGGTACGGCATCGGCAGGGTGTCGGTGCTGAGGCTGTCGGAGATGGTGACGTTCGTGGACACCGGGGTGACCGGCACACCCGAACCGAGGCCCTCCGGGGCGGGGAAGGTCGTGGGCAGGGGCTGCAGCGGCTGGTCGGAGTACTTCCACTCGACGCCGTCGAAGTCGTCCAGCGCGTTGATCCGCAGGTACATCTGGCTGGCGTTGCTGGCGTCCGTGGTGTAGCTGAACATCTCGACGTTGCCCGGCCGGTTCAGGCTGGCGGTCAGCGCCACCACCGGATTGAGCGAGGTGATCCGCCCGGCGGAGCCGGACCCGTGGCCCGCCCCCGAGCCCTTGCCGATCAGGCCGAGGCTGCCCTGCGGGACCAACCCCGGGAGGACCAGCGCGCACACCAGGGCGAGCAGTCCGACCAGGTGGCCGTTGTGGGAGAGGCTACGGCTGCCGTGCCGGGCGGTGCCGTGGAAGATCCGGCCCCAGCGGGAGAGCCGGTCCTGGCCCTCCGCGAACAGCAGCAGCAGGTAGCCGACCGCAGTGGGCAGGAACCAGGCCCAGGAGTGCCCGGCGGGGTTCAGGCCGGTGCCGACCGAGTACAGCGCGAGCAGCGGCAGACCCGCGACGGCGGCCCGGCGGAAGGTCACCGCGAGGGCGTCCACCAGGACGGCGACCAGGGTCACCGAGCCGATCAGGATCAGCCTGAGCCCGGGCGAGGCGGGTGCCGGGATCGTGTAGTCGCGGATGGTCGCGACGCCGTCGGCCACCAGCGTGCCGACCGCGTCGATCGCCCTCGGGCCCGGCAGCACGCCGCCCGTCAGCGAGGACGCGACGGTCAGGAACATCAGCAGGTACAGCACGGCCAGCAGCTGGAGCGGCACCACCAGAACCCGGGAGAGGGCGAGGCGGCGCAGCCCGGCGCCGACCGCGGCGACCGCGATGATCTGGACGGCCGCGGCGAGGTACCAGGCGCTCTGGGCGACCAGGGGGGTCAGGCAGAGCGTCGTCAGCGCGGTGGCCAGCGCCGAGTAGAGCGTCAACTTGGCCCGGGTGGTCACGAACCGGCCTCGTCTCGGTAGGGGCCCCGCACCGGGGAGCCCTGGGCGGAGCGGTCGGCGAGGCGCCAGAGTTCGGGCACCGAGTCGACCGACCTGGCGGGCAGTACGGTCCAGCCGGCCTCGCGGAGCAGCCGGATTTGCCGGGCGCTCCGGTGGTCGGGAGCGTCGGGCAGGACCGCGCGCAGCCCGGCCCAGGTCTCGACGGACAGGACGAAGGCGATGCCGACGGCGGCCCGGCGGCGGAGCTTGCAGAGCCGGGTGATCTGCTCCTCGTCCAGTTCGCCGAGGACGGCCACCAGCAGGCCCTCGCCGCCGGACCGCAGTACGTCCTCGGCGCGGCCGAAGCCCCCGCCGTCGGAGTGCTCGATCACGGCCAGCGCGTCCAGCAGCAGTCCGGCGGACTCGCCGGCGGTGGCCGCGCCGGCCTCGGCGCCGGCGACCGAGCCGCCGGCGTCGGTCAGCAGCCGGGTCCGGTAGCCGAGTTCCAGCAGATGGACGCCGACCGAGGCGGCGCAGCTGACGGCCCACTCGAAGGAGGAGGCGAGGCCGGTGCCCCGGTGGGCGAGTTCCCGGGTGTCCAGCAGCACGGTGGCACGGGCCTGGACGGGCTGCTCCTCCCGGCGGACCATCAGTTCGCCGTACCGGGCGGTGGACTTCCAGTGCACCCGGCGCAGGTCGTCGCCGTGCCGGTACTCGCGCGGGATGACGTCGTCGTCACCGGCCAGCGCGAGGGTGCGGGTGTTGCTCTCACCGCGGCCGGGCGACTCGCCGGCCAGCCGTACGGGGGGCAGCGGCTGCACCTGCGGCACCACGGTGAGGGTGTCGAAGGCGGCGAAGGCCCTGGTCAGCTCGCACATCCCGAACGGGTCGGCGACCCGCAGCTGGAGCGGCCCGAGCGGGTAGAGCCCGCGCACGTCCGAGCGGACCCGGTAGGAGACCTCGCGGAAGCCGTGCGGCTCGACCCGGTCCAGCACGAAGCGGGGGCGCGGCCCGAGGACGTACGGGACCTGGTCCTCCAGCAGCAGCAGTCCGGTGGGGACCCGGGAGACGTTGTCCAGGCGCAGGTGGACCCGGGCCTCCTGCCCGGCCGAGGCGCGGTGCGGGGCGAGCCTGCGCCCTCCGGCGACCCGGTAGCGGGTGCGCAGCAGCAGGACGGCGGCGCACAGCGGCAGCGCGGCCAGCAGCACGCCGACCTGGAGCAGGGTCTCCTGGCCGAAGACGTACGCGCACCCCATGGCGGTGATCCCGGCGGCGAGGAAGGAGCGGCCCCTGGTGGTCAGGCCCTGCAGCCCGGTGCGCAGGCCTGCGGGCTTGTCGGGCTGAGCCACCTCAGCCGCGCCCCTGCGGACGCGGGATCGGCAGCCGGGTCACCAGGTCGAGCACGATCTGCTCGGCGCCGCGGCGGCTCAGCTGGGCCTCGGCGGTGGGCATCAGACGGTGTGCCAGGACGGGGACGGCGAGGGCCTGGATGTCGTCCGGCAGCACGTACTCGCGGCCGTCCAGCGCGGCGGCGGCGCGGGCGGCGCGGACCAGGTGCAGGGTGGCCCGGGGGGAGGCGCCCAGGCGCAGCTCCGGGTGGTTGCGGGTGGCGCCGACCAGGTCGACGGCGTAGCGGCGGACCGGGTCGGCCAGGTGCACCGTGCGGACCAGGCCGATCAGCCTGAGGATGTCGTCGGCGTGCGCGACCGGCTTCAGGCCGTCCAGCGGGTTGGCGCCGGCGTGGTGGTCGAGCATGGCGAACTCGGCCTCGGGGCTTGGGTAGCCGATCGAGATCCGGGCCATGAAGCGGTCGCGCTGGGCCTCGGGCAGCGCGTAGGTGCCCTCCATCTCGACCGGGTTCTGGGTGGCGATCACCATGAACGGGGAGGGCAGCTCGTGGCTGGTGCCGTCGATGGTGACCTGGCGCTCCTCCATCGACTCCAGCAGCGCGGACTGGGTCTTGGGCGAGGCCCGGTTGATCTCGTCGCCGACCACGATCTGGGCGAAGATGGCGCCCGGGCGGAACTCGAAGTCCAGCCGCTGCTGGTCGAAGATGTTGGTGCCGGTCACATCGGAGGGCAGCAGGTCCGGGGTGAACTGAATCCGGCGGACCGAGCAGTCGAGCGAGCGGGCGAGCGTCTTGGCGAGCATGGTCTTGCCGACGCCGGGGACGTCCTCCAGCAGCAGGTGGCCCTCGGCCAGCAGCACGGTCAGCGCGATCCGGACGGCCTCCGGCTTGCCGTCGATGACGCTCTCCACCGAGGCGCGGACCCGCTCCGCCACCGCACTCAGCTCGTGCAGTCCGGGCTCGTGCAGTCCGGCCGGACGCGGGCCGCTCGCCCGCACGGCGGCGGTCTGTCCGTTGTAGGTCGTCACCCGTAAGCTCCCATGGCCCAGTCGCCGGCCCTCGTCCCGGGTCCGGCCCCACCCCGATTACGCGGCCCGCCGCCACTTCGGTTCCGGTAGCGGACCCGCGGTTCCGGAGGGGGACCTGAGTGTCTTCGGGAATCAGGCGGAGGACCGGTGCGGGGCGGTGGCGCGGTCAGGCAGCCCCAGGTGGTACGGGGTCAGCCTGCAGGCGCATTCTTCCCTGCCGGGTGGCCGAAAGTCACCCGGGAGGGCGAGACGCGAGCACTGTCCCGGTTCGTCCCCCGGACGGAGCGCGGTCCCACCGGCCCGGACGCCGTCCGCCGGGCCGGTGGGGGTGGCGGTCCTAGTCGATCTCGCGCAGCAGGCCGGTGTGGACGTCGAAGACGAAGCCCCGGACGTCGTCGGTGTGCAGCAGGAACGGGGAGGTGCGCACCCGCTGCATCGACTGGCGGACATCGCTGTCCAGGTCCACGAAGGCCTCGACGGCCCACTGCGGGCGCTGGCCGACCTCCAGTTCCAGCTCGCGGCGGAAGTCCTCGGTGAGCCCGAGCAGACCGCAGCCGGTGTGGTGGATCAGCACCACCGAGCGGGTGCCGAGGGCGCGCTGGCTGATGGTGAGCGAGCGGATGGTGTCGTCGGTGACGACGCCGCCGGCGTTGCGGATGATGTGTGCGTCGCCGAGCTCCAGGCCGAGCGCGGCGAACAGGTCGAGCCGGGCGTCCATGCAGGCCACCACGGCGACCTTCTGGACGGGCCGGGCGTCCATGCCGCCGTCGCGGAAGCCGACCGCATAGGCGCGGTTGGCCTCGACGAAGCGGTCGGTGATGGTGGGGGCGGCAGCGGTGGACGGCGTGGGCCGCTCAGGGGTCACTGTCATGCCGACGACGGTAATAGGATTTCTCGCTCCGTGGTGGGGGAGGACCGCCGGATCGAGGGCGGTGTGATGGAGCGCATAGCGGAGCGCGCCCGGCGGACGGGACGACTTGACCGCTTGTGCCCCGGTCTGTCCGGCGCGCGCGGTACGCGGTGCGCGCCTCGCCCGGGCCGTCCCCCCACCGGCCGCGGAGCCCGTCGCACCCCCGCCGACCTGCGGAGACCCGATACCTCCGGCTGGGTGGTGCGCCGTCGCGGACGATTGACTGACCACCTCCGCGCGATAGAGTTGCGGCGCAGCGAAGCAGTGGTGTCACACACCGTCAACCACGCCTTTCCGGCCGGTCGGTGCGGTCCGTACGCCGCCTGCGGCCTCCACCCGCTCCGTGCCACCTGGCGCACCTTCCCCGGTGCCGGGCGGTACTCCTTCCCCAGGTGAGCGGGCGGGGACCGGAGGCGGCGTGTGTGCTGCCCCCGCCCGGTGGTCCAGAATGGTGGGATGAGCAGCGAGAACTCGGCACCCAAGCACGTCCCGGTGATGCTCCAGCGCTGTATGGACGCGCTGGCCCCCGCGATCTCCGCCCCCGGCGCCGTGGTGGTGGACGCGACCCTCGGCCTCGGCGGGCACAGCGAGGCGCTGCTCACCCAGTTCCCCGAGGTCCGGCTGGTGGCAGTGGACCGCGACCCGGCCGCCCTGAAGCTCTCCGCCGAACGGCTGGCCCGCTTCGGCGACCGGGCCACCCTGGTGCACGCCGTGTACGACGAGATCCCGCGGGTGCTGGCCGAGCTGGGCATTCCCGAGGTGCAGGGCGTCCTCTTCGACCTCGGGGTCTCCTCGATGCAGCTGGACGAGGCCGACCGTGGCTTCGCGTACGCGCAGGACGCGCCGCTGGACATGCGGATGGACCAGTCCCGGGGCCTGAGCGCCGCCGAGGTGCTGAACACCTACAGCCACGGCGAGCTGGCCCGCATCCTCAAGTTCTACGGCGAGGAGCGGTTCGCCGGGAAGATCGCCTCGGTGATCGTGCGGGAGCGCGAGAAGGAACCGTTCACCAACAGCGCGCGTCTGGTGGAGTTGGTGCGCAACGCCATTCCGGCCGCCACCCGGCGGACCGGGGGCAACCCGGCCAAGCGGACCTTCCAGGCGCTGCGGATCGAGGTCAACGGTGAGCTGGAGGTCCTGGACCGGGCCATCCCCGGTGCGCTGGACGTGCTCGCACTGGGCGGCCGGATCGTGGTGATGTCGTACCAGTCGCTGGAGGACCGCCTGGTCAAGCAGTACTTCGCGGCCGGGGCGACCAGCACCGCCCCGCCCGGCCTGCCGTTCGTCCCGGAGGAGCTCCAGCCCTGGCTGAAGCTGCTCACCCGGGGTGCCGAGCTGGCCACGGAGGAGGAGATCGAGGAGAACCGGCGCGCCGCGCCCGTACGGCTGCGCGTGGCGGAGAGGATCAGGGAGACTCGGGCCTGATTCCGGCCGGGGGGAGAGCAGGCGAGGGAGAGACGCGGTGCCGGTGGCCGGTGGTGGGCCCCGCTTGCCCGTGGGCGGGCAGGGAGGGCGGGTCCGTGGCGGCAGGACGCTGCCCGGTCAGAGTGGAAGAGCGCGGATCACCGTACGGCCGGGCCGGCGGTCGACGCGGGGGCGGACACCGTTCGCGGTGCTGGTGGTGGTGCTGCTCTCGGGCGGGCTGCTCGGGCTGCTGATGCTGAACACGGCGCTGAACGAGGGCTCCTTCGAGCTGTCCCGGCTGCAGAAGCAGACCACCGGGCAGACCGATCAGCTGCAGACCCTGCAGCAGCAGATCGACCAGGCCTCGGCGCCGGACGCGCTGGAGCGGCGGGCCCGTGAGCTGGGCATGGTGCCCGGCGGCGATCCCGCCTTCCTGCAGGACGACGGAAAGGTGCTCGGCAAGCCGGGCCAGGCGCAGGACAGCCCGCCGGTGAAGCGTTCCAGCACCGAGCTGTGGCAGCAGCAGAACCGGACCGCCCAGCCGTCCGCCCCCGCGTCCGCCGCACCCTCGCCCAGTCCCACCGGGGACGGCACCGTGCAGATCGATCCGGCACCGCCCGCCACCCCGTCAGCTCCGGCCGGAGGTTCGCCGCGATGAGTACTCCCCGTCAGCCCTCGCGTGGCTCCGGTGACCGCAAGCCGCGGCGCCCCGACGGCGCCCGTTCCAGACCCGCCGGTGACACGGGCCGCAAACCGGCGCGCGGCGCAGCCCGTACGCCGTCGCGCAATCCGGGCGAGCGCCCGCGCGCGCCGCGACAGCGCACCTCCGATCAGCGCCGTCCGCAGGGCGGCCACCCGCGCCCGCCCGCCCGTCCGCAGCCGCGCACGGTCAAGCTCGGCGACTCGCGCCGCCGGCTGCGGCTGATCACGGTCGCGCTGACCCTGGTGTTCTCGGTCTTCGCGGGCCGGCTGGTCCAGCTGCAGCTGCTCGACTCGGACACGCTGGCCGTCGCGGCGGGTGCCAACCAGTACTACGACGCCAAGCTCTCCGCCGAGCGCGGCTCGATAACGTCGTCGGACGGCGTCGCGCTGGCCACCACCGTGGACGCGTACGACGTCGTCGCCGATCCGACCTTCTACCCCGCCGACAAGACCAGGATCCCGGACGCGCCCGAACAGGCCGCCGCCCTGCTGGCCCCCATCCTGGGCCGCAGCAAGGAGCAGCTGGCCGCGGCCCTGCACACCCCGAAGACCAAGTGGGTGATGCTGGCCCCCCGGCAGAGCCCCGAGGTCAAGAAGCAGATCACCGACCTGCGCACCTCGCTCACCAAGCAGACCGACACCAAGGAGTGCCGGGCCCAGCGGTTGCTCCTCGGCAAACCCGCCGAGCAGGGCGGCCGCCAGTACCTGGACAACGCCTGCGTCAACCCGCTGGTGGGCCTCGGCTTCACCGACAGCAAGCAGCGGGTCTACCCGGCCGGCGGCCTGGCCGCCAACCTGGTCGGCTTCGTCAACTCGGAGGGGGTCGGCACCGGCGGTCTGGAGCTCCAGTACCAGAAGGACCTGGCCGGCAGGGACGGCCGGGTCACCTACGCCTCCGGGGCCGGCCGGGTGGTGCCCACCTCCGCCGGCGGCAGCCAGCAGCTCCCGGTGCCCGGACTCGACCTGCGGCTGACCGTCAACCGGGACATCCAGTGGGCGGCCCAGCGCGCCATCACCGACCAGGTGGCCAACGCCGGGGCCGAGAAGGGCTACGTGGTCGTCCAGGACGTGAAGACCGGCCAGATCCTGGCCATGGCCACCTCGCCCGGTTTCGATCCCAACAACCTGCGCGCGGCCAAGGCGGACCAGCTCGGCAACGCGGCCGTCCAGGACGCGTACGAGCCCGGCTCCACCGCCAAGCTGATGACCATGGCCGCCGTGCTGGACAGCGGCTCGGCGCAGTGGGACACCCACGTCACCGTGCCCAACACGCTGCAGCGCTCCGACCGGGTCTTCCACGACGACATCGACCACCCGACCTGGTACCTGACGCTGGCCGGGGTGCTGGCCAAGTCGTCCAACATCGGGACCATCGAGGCCGCCGAGCACCTGGGCAAGAACCAGCAGGAGTCCAACCGGATCCTCGGCGACTACCTGCACCGCTTCGGCATCGGCCAGCCCACCGGGCTCGGCTTCCCGGGCGAGACCAGGGGCATCCTGGCCAAGCCGGAGACCTGGAGCGGCTCGCAGCAGTACACCATCCCGTTCGGCCAGGGCCTGTCGGTCAACGCCCTCCAGGCCACCTCGGTGTTCTCCACCATCGCCAACGGCGGGGTGCGGGTGACCCCGAGCCTGCTGGCCGGGACCACCGGACCCGACGGCCGGTACACCCCGGCGCCGGCCGGGGAGCAGACCCGGGTGGTCAAGCCGGAGACCGCCAAGACCCTCTCCGAGATGCTGGAGTCGGTCGTCTCCGACGAGCAGGGGACCGGTGGCTCGGCGCAGATCCCCGGCTACCGGGTGGCCGGGAAGACCGGCACCGCCAACCGGGTCGACCCCAAGACCGGCAAGTACTCCGGCTACACCGCCTCCTTCATCGGCTTCGCCCCGGCGGAGGCGCCCAGGGTGACGGTCTCCTGCGTGATCCAGGACCCGGTCAACGGCCACTTCGGCGGCCAGCTCTGCGGGCCGGTGTTCAAGCAGGTGATGGAGTTCACTCTGAAGACCCTGCACGTCGCTCCCAGCGGGAGCGAGGCGCCCAACCTGCCCGTCGACTGGAAGCCCTGATGAACCACCGCCCAGACCTCCTTCCCGACCCGACGCCGCGGCCCGAGCAGGCCGGTGGAACCACCGGAACCGCCTGGCAGGCCGAGGGCGGCGCGGCCGCCGGTGCCCGCCCCGGGAGGGACGGCCGAGGGTCGGGGGAGCAGGCCGGCACGGGTGGCCCGTCCGGCCCGCCGGCGGACGAGGAGGGCGGCCGCCGGCAGGTGCGCCGGGCGCCCGGCGGCGGCTCGGGCCGGAGCGGGGGAACGGCCCGGTTTGGCCCTGGAGGCCCATCGGCAGATAGCCTTCCCGCCGTGCCGAAACCCGATCAAACCAACGCGACCCCGCCCCGTCCGACCAGCCCGGCGGTGACCCCGCTCGCCGAGGTCGCCCGTCTGCTGGGCCTGGAGCCCGTCGAGGGCGGGCAGGTCACCGGCATCACCCACGACTCCCGCGCGGTGCGCCCGGGGGACGTGTACGTGGCCTTCCCGGGCGCCAACCACCACGGAGCGGCCTTCGCCGCCCAGGCGGTGGCCGCCGGAGCCGTAGCCGTACTGACCGACCGGACCGGAGCCGAGCTGGCCGCCGACACCGGCGTGCCGCTGCTGGTGGTCCCCAGCCCGCGCGCCGTGATGGGCCTGCTGGCCGCCGCGATCTACGGCGGCCCCAGCGAGCAGCTGCTGACCATCGGCCTGACCGGCACCAACGGCAAGACCACCACCTCGTACCTGGTCGAGGGCGGCCTGCGCGGCGCCGACCTGGTGCCCGGCGTGATCGGCACCGTGGAGATGCGGGTCGGCACCGAGCGGATCAAGAGCGAGCGCACCACCCCCGAGGCCACCGACCTGCACGCCATCCTCGCGGTGATGCGCGAGCGCGGCGCCGACGCGGTGGTCATGGAGGTCTCCAGCCACGCCCTGGTCTACGGCCGGGTGGACGGGGTCGTCTACGACGTCGCCCTGTTCAACAACCTGACGCCCGAGCACCTGGACTTCCACCCGGACATGGAGGACTACTACCGGGCCAAGGCCCGGCTCTTCCAGCCGGACAAGGCCCGCCGCGGCGTGGCCAACCTGGACGACCAGTACGGCCGCCGGCTGGCCGGCGAGGCGCCGATCCCGATGACCACCTTCTCCGCCAAGGGCGACCAGGACGCCGACTGGCGCGCCGTGGACGTCCAGCTCGGTCCGGTCGGCTCGACCTTCCGGGTACTCGGCCCGGAGGGTGCCGCCGCCGACGCCTCGGTGCCGCTGCCGGGGCCGTTCAACGTCGCCAACGCGCTCGGGGCGATCACCGCCCTGGTCACCGCCGGGATTCCGCTGGAGGCGGCCGTCGCGGGGGTGGCCTCGATCGCGGGCGTCCCCGGCCGGCTGGAGCGGGTCGACGCCGGCCAGCCGTACGTCGCCGTGGTCGACTACGCGCACAAGCCGGACGCCCTGGAGGCCGTGCTGAACTCGCTGCGCGAGATCACCAAGGGCCGGCTGCACGTGGTGGTCGGCTGCGGCGGCGACCGGGACCCGCACAAGCGCGGCCCGATGGGCGCCATCGCCGCCCGGATCGCCGACACCGCCGTCCTCACCAGCGACAATCCGCGCTCCGAGGACCCGCTGGCGATCCTCGCCACCATGCTGGCCGGCGCCGCGGGCGTGCCCGAGGCCGAGCGCGGCGAGGTCCTGGTCGTCCCCGACCGGGCCGAGGCCGTCGCCGCCGCCGTCGCCCGCGCCCACGCCGGGGACACCGTCCTGGTGGCCGGCAAGGGCCACGAACTGGGCCAGTACGTACGGGACGAGATCCGTCCCTTCGACGACCGCGAGGTGCTGCGCGAGGCCATCGCGCACGGAACCTGCGAGCGGGCGAGCAACGGAGTGGAGCAGCAGTGATCGCACTGACCCTGGCAGAGATCGCCGCCGCCGTCGGCGGCACCCTGGACGCCGCGGACCCGCAGGCGCAGGTCACCGGCCCGGTCGAGGTGGACTCCCGGCAGCTGCGCCCCGGCGGCCTGTTCGCGGCCATCGTCGGCGAGCACGTGGACGGCCACGACTTCGCCGACAGGGCGGTGGCCGCCGGAGCCGTCGCGGTGCTGGCGACCCGTCAGGTCGGCGTCCCGGCCGTACTGGTGGACGACGTGGTGGTCGCCCTCGGCCGGCTCGCCCGCGCCGTGGTGGACCGGGCGAAGGACACCGAGGTGGTGGCGGTCACCGGCTCGGCCGGCAAGACCAGCACCAAGGACCTGATCGCCCAGGTGCTCCGGCGCCGGGGCGAGACGGTCTTCCCGCCGGGATCGTTCAACAACGAGATCGGCATGCCGCTGACCGCGCTGCGGGTCGAGGAGTCCACCCGGCACCTGGTGCTGGAGATGGGCGCCCGCGGCAAGGGCCACATCGACTACCTGACCGGGATCGTGCCGCCGCGGATCGGCGTGGTGCTCAACATCGGCACCGCGCACCTCGGCGAGTTCGGTTCCAGGGCCGCGATCGCCGAGGCCAAGGGCGAACTGGTGGAGGCGCTCCCCTCGGAGGGCGTCGCGGTGCTCAACGCGGACGACCCGCTGGTGCGGCCGATGACCGAGCGGACCAAGGCCAGGGTGCTGCTCTTCGGCGAGCACCCGGAGGCCGACGTCCGGGCGGCGGACGTTCGTCTGGACGCCACCGGGCGGCCATCGTTCACGTTGATCACCCCGGCCGGTTCCGCAAGTGTCCAGCTGCGCCTGTACGGTGAACACCACGTCTCGAACGCCCTCGCCGCCGCCGCGGTGGCGGTGGCGCTCGGCATGTCCGTCGACGACACCGCCGCCGCCCTGGGCGAGGCGGGTGCGCTGTCCCGCTGGCGTATGGAGGTCGTCGACCGGGCCGACGGAGTCACCGTCGTCAACGACGCCTACAACGCGAACCCCGAGTCCATGAGGGCCGCGCTGCGGGCTCTGGTGTCGATCGGGGGCCGGGGCCCGGAGCGCCGCCGTACCTGGGCGGTGCTCGGCGAGATGCGGGAGCTCGGCGAGGACAGCCTCGACGAGCATGACGCCATCGGCCGGCTCGCGGTCCGACTGGACGTCACCAAGCTGGTGGCGGTCGGCGGACGCGACGCGGCGTGTATGGAACTCGGCGCGAGGAACGAAGGTTCGTGGGGTGAGGAGTCGGTGCTGGTGTCCGACGCGGACGCGGCGATCGAGCTGCTGCGGGCGGGGCTGCGACCAGGGGACGTGGTGCTGGTGAAGGCGTCCCGGTCGGTGGGGTTGGAGAAGGTCGCCGAGGCGCTGCTCGCGGACGGTGAAGCCCGGTGAAGCAGATCCTGTTCGCGGGCATGATCGGCCTGGTGCTGTCCCTGCTCGGCACCCCCGCGCTGATCAAGCTGCTGGCGAGGAACGGCTATGGGCAGTACATCCGCGATGACGGCCCCAAGGCCCACCACAGCAAGAAGGGCACGCCCACCATGGGCGGCATCGCCTTCATCATGGCGACCCTGATCGCCTACTTCGTCACCAAGGCGATAACGGGCGAGAAGCCCACCTACTCCGGTCTGCTGGTGCTGTTCCTGACGGCGGGGCTGGGCCTGGTCGGCTTCCTGGACGACTACATCAAGGTGGTCAAGCGCCGTTCGCTGGGCCTGCGGGCCAAGGCGAAGCTGCTCGGCCAGTCCTTCGTGGGTCTCGCCTTCGCGATCCTGGCGCTCCAGTTCAGGGACGACCGGGGGCTGACCCCGGCCTCGACCCACCTGTCCTTCGTCAGGGACTTCAGCTGGTCGATCGGCCCGGTGCTGTTCGTCATCTGGGCCTATTTCATGATCGCCGCGATGTCCAACGGCGTGAACCTCACCGACGGTCTGGACGGCCTGGCCACCGGCGCCTCGGTGATGGTCTTCGGTGCCTACACCTTCATCGGTGTCTGGCAGTACGGCCAGCGCTGCTCCTCGATGATCACCGCGACCGCCAACTGCTACGACGTACGCGACCCGTTGGACCTCGCCGTGGTGGCCGCCGCCCTGATGGGCTCCTGCTTCGGCTTCCTGTGGTGGAACACCTCGCCCGCCAAGATCTTCATGGGTGACACCGGCTCGCTGGCCCTCGGCGGCGCGCTGGCCGGTCTGGCGATCTGCTCCCGTACCGAGATGCTGCTGGCGCTGCTCGGTGGCCTCTTCGTGATCATCACCCTGTCGGTGATCATCCAGGTCGGCTCCTTCCGGATGACCGGCAAGCGTGTCTTCAAGATGGCCCCGCTGCAGCACCACTTCGAGCTCAAGGGCTGGAGCGAGGTACTGATCGTGGTCCGGTTCTGGATCATCCAGGGCCTCTGCGTCGCGGTCGGCCTCGGCCTCTTCTACGCGGGATGGGTGACCGGATGACCGAGCTCGTCTGGGACGGCCTGCCGGTCACCGTGGCCGGTCTGGGCGTCTCCGGGATCAGCGCGGCGAGGGTGCTGCGCGAGCTGGGCGCCGAGGTCACGGTGGTCGACGGCGGCGACGGCGAGGGCCTGCGCGGCCGCGCCGCCGAGCTGGAGCGAGCGGGCGTCCGGGTCCGGCTCGGCGACGGCGACAGCCTGCCCGAGGGCACCCGGCTGATCGTCACCTCGCCCGGCTGGCCGCCGAGCAGCCCGCTGTTCCTGGCCGCCGCCGAGGCGGGCATCGAGATCTGGGGCGACGTCGAGCTGGCCTGGCGCCTGCGCAGGCCGCTGCCGTCCACCGGCGAGCCGGCCCCCTGGCTGGCCGTCACCGGCACCAACGGCAAGACCACCACCGTCCAGATGCTGGCGTCCATCCTGACGGCCGCCGGGAAGCGCACCGCCGCCGTCGGCAACGTCGGCGTCTCGGTGCTGGACGCGGTACTCGCCGAGGAGCCGTACGACGTCCTCGCGGTCGAGCTCTCCAGCTACCAGCTGCACTGGGCGCCCTCCCTGCGCCCGCACTCGGCCGCCGTGCTCAACCTGGCGCCCGACCACCTGGACTGGCACGGCTCGATGGCGGCGTACGCCACCGACAAGGGCCGGATCTACCAGGGCAACCAGGTCGCCTGCGTCTACAACCTGGCCGACCCGGCCACCGAGGCGCTGGTCCGCGAGGCCGACGTCGAGGAGGGCTGCCGGGCCATCGGCTTCGGCCTGGGCTCGCCGGGCCCGTCGCAGTTCGGCGTGGTGGACGGCCTGCTGGTGGACCGGGCCTTCGTGCCCGACCGCCAGAAGAACGCCGCCGAGATCGGCGCGGTTTCCGACGTCGTGCCGCCGGCCCCGCACAACATCGCCAACGCCCTCGCGGCGGCGGCCCTGGCGCGGGCCTACGGGGTGGACACCAAGGCGGTCAGGGACGGCCTGCGGGCCTTCCGCCCGGACGCCCACCGGATCACCGAGGTGGCGGTCGTGGACCAGGTCACGTACGTCGACGACTCCAAGGCGACCAACACCCACGCCGCGGCGGCCTCGCTGGCCGCCTACGAGCCGATCGTCTGGATCGCGGGGGGCCTGGCCAAGGGCGCGACCTTCGACGAGCTGGTGCAGGGCGCGGCTTCGCGGCTGCGCGCGGTGGTGCTGATGGGTGCCGACCGCGGGCTGATCCGCGACGCGCTGGCGCGACACGCGCCGGATGTTCCGGTGATCGAGGCGGCAGCGGGCCAGACTGGCGCGGTGGCGATGACCGAGGTGGTCCGTGAGGCCGCCAAACTCGCTCATCCGGGTGACACCGTCCTGCTGGCCCCGGCGTGTGCCTCGATGGACATGTTCACCAACTACGGCGAGCGCGGCGACCTGTTCGCCGCGGCCGTTCAGGATCTGCGGAAGTAGGGCGAGCGAGCCGCGGGGTGCCGTCAACGGCCCCCGCGGCTCGTCGCCCCCAGCTGTGTGAGGGGGAGCCGCCGTGGCGGGTGAGGGCAAGGCGGGCACGGCTGCTCCACCCGAGCGCACGAGCTCCCGGCTGCGGCTGATCTCGGCGACCACCACCACCTTCAAGTCCGCGGGCCCGATCGCCCGGCTACGGGCCTTCCGGGACCGCGCCCGCTACACCCTCGGGCGGCCGCTGACGCCGTACTACCTGATCCTCGGCTCGGCACTGCTGCTGGTGGTGCTCGGCCTGGTGATGGTCTTCTCCTCCTCGCAGATCCTGGTGATGCAGCGGCACCTGCCGATCACCTTCTTCTTCCGCAAGCAGCTGATCGCCGCCCTGCTCGGGCTGGTGCTGGCCGTACTGCTGGCCCGGATGCCGGCGAAGCTCCAGCGCAGACTGGTCTACCCGCTGCTGATCTGCGTGATCGGGGCGCTGGTACTGGTCGCCATCCCGGGCATCGGCATGGAGGTCAACGGCAACCGGAACTGGATCAACCTGGGCTTCTTCCAGATCCAGCCCTCGGAGTTCGCCAAGCTGGCGCTGGTCCTCTGGGGCGCCGACCTGCTCGCCCGCAAACAGAAGGCCAAGCTGCTGGACCAGTGGAAGCACCTGCTGGTGCCGCTGGTCCCCGGCACCGTGCTGCTGATGCTGCTGATCATGCTCGGCGGCGACATGGGCACCACCATGATCCTGATCGCGATGCTCTTCGGCCTGCTATGGATGGTCGGCGCTCCGCTGCGGCTGTTCGGCGCCACCCTGGGCATCGCCGTGGCCGCCTGCACCGCGTTGGTGATCACCGTGCCGCACCGGCTCGACCGGCTGGCCTGCGTCGGCGTCACCAGCCCGCCGCCGGACTCGGGCGTCGACTGCTACCAGGCGCTGCACGGACTGTACGCGTTCGCGGCCGGCGGCCCCTTCGGATCCGGACTGGGCGCGGGCGTGGAAAAATGGGGCCAACTGCCCGAGGCGCACACCGACTTCATCTTCGCCGCGACCGGTGAGGAGCTGGGTCTGGTGGGGACGCTGTCAGTACTGGGTCTCTTCGCGGCACTAGGGTATGCGGGTATCCGTGTGGCCATCGGTACGAAGGATCCTTTCGTCAGGTACGCGGCGGGTGCCGCCACCACGTGGATCATGGCGCAGGCCATGATCAACCTGGGGTCGGCACTGGGACTCCTGCCCATCGCGGGTGTCCCGCTCCCGCTGTTCTCCTACGGCGGCTCCGCCATGCTGTCGGCCATGTGCGCCATCGGGGTGCTGCTCTGCTTCGCACGCAACACCCCGGGGGCGAAGGCGGCCCTGGCCGCCCGGAGCAAGAACTCCCGGTCCAGGGCATTCCTGGCCCGGGTGCTGCCACGACGACGAACCACAGCGCGCCCTGCTCCCCGGCCGGCGCGCAGGGAGCGGTGAATTTCGGTGCATGTCGTACTCGCCGGCGGCGGGACCGCCGGTCACATCGAGCCGGCCCTCGCCCTCGCGGACGCCCTCCGCAGGCACGACCCGAGCTGCGGGATCACCGCCCTGGGCACCGAGCGCGGACTGGAGACCAGGCTGGTCCCCGAGCGGGGCTACGAGCTGGCGCTGATCCCGGCCGTTCCGCTGCCACGCAAGCCCACCCCTGAGCTGATCACCGTCCCGGGCCGGCTGCGCGGTACCGTCCGCGCCGCCCAGGACATCATCGAGCGGGTCCAGGCCGACGCGGTGGTCGGCTTCGGCGGCTACGTCGCCATGCCCGCCTATCTGGCCGCCAAGCGCGCCGGCGTGCCGATCGTGGTGCACGAGGCCAACGCGCGCCCCGGTCTGGCCAACAAGATCGGCGCCCGCTACACGGACTACGTCGCGGTCTCCACGCCCGACTCCAAGCTCCGGGACTCCCGCTACATCGGCATCCCGCTGCGCCGCACCATCGCCACCCTGGACCGCAACGCGGTGCGCCCCGAGGCCCGGCACTACTTCGGCCTCGACCAGCGTCTGCCCACCCTGCTGGTCTCCGGCGGCTCCCAGGGCGCCCGCCGCCTGAACGAGACCGTCCAGGCGATCGCCCCGCGCCTGCAGCAGTACGGCGTGCAGATCCTGCACGCGGTCGGCCCCAAGAACGAGCTGCCGCACGTCGACGACATCCCCGGGATGCCGCCGTACCGGGCGCTGCCGTACCTGGACCGGATGGACCTCGCCTACGCCGCCGCGGACATGATGCTCTGCCGGGCCGGGGCGATGACCGTCGCCGAGCTGGCCGCGGTCGGGCTGCCCGCCGCCTTCGTGCCGCTGCCGATCGGCAACGGCGAGCAGCGGCTGAACGCTCAGCCGATGGTCAAGGCCGGCGGCGGTCTGCTGGTGGACGACGCCGAGCTCACCCCCGACTGGGTGCTGCAGAACGTCCTGCCGGTGCTCACCGACCCGCGCCGGCTCTGGGACATGAGCCGGTCCGCCGCCGAGTTCGGCCGCCGCGACGCGGACGAGCTGCTGGTCGGCATGGTCTACGAGGCGATCGAGGCATCCAGGGGCGGCCGCCGCCGTGGCTAAGGCCTCGGTCCACGACCCGCTGGACGAGGAGCCGGAGTCCGGTCCCGGACTCCGGCTCTCCCGGCGCGGCATCGTGGTGCTGAGCGTCTTGGGCGCCCTGGTGCTGGGGGCGCTCGGCTGGCTGGTCTTCTTCTCCTCGGCCCTGGACGTGCGCACCGTCGCGGTCCAGGGCCTGGAGAGCGGCAAACTGACCGACGACCAGGTCCGGGAGGCGCTCGGCGGGCTCCGGCACGGTCCGCTGGCCCGGATCGACCTGACCGAGGCGGAGCACCGGGTGGAGGGGCTTCCCCGGGTCGCCAAGGCCGAGGTCTGGCGGGGCTGGCCGCACACCCTCAGGGTCAAGCTGGTGGAGCGCAGACCGGTCGCGGCGGTCAAGAACCAGGACGGCACCTTCTCGCAGGTGGACGCCGGCGGAGTGAGCTTCGCCACCGAACCGTCCGCCCCGACGGGCGTCCCGCTGCTGGAGCTGGCACTCAGTCAGCAGGCGAACGACGCCCTGGCGGTGGTCGACCGGCCGACCCTGCTGCGAGCGGCGGTCACGGTGGCCGCAGGGCTGCCCCCCGAGGTCGCCAAGCGCACGGGCGCGCTTCAGATTCACTCGTACGATGACATCCGACTGCAGCTCAGCGGGGGTGTGACGGTGCGCTGGGGGAGTGCGGAGCGCACCGCGCGCAAGGCCGTCGTGCTCACCGCGCTGCTCGGCCAGCGGGGGACGAATTATGACGTGAGTGCGCCGGACGCCCCAGCGGTGTCGCCTTGATCCGGTAAGTTCTCCTCCCGAGGGCGATGTTGACGCAGTCACAGCTCCGCACCGACCCTTGGTGGTCCACCCCCCGGTTTCGCCGGGCGGTCGATGATCACATAGGCTCAAAAGAAAAACGGGAAGCTCGGCGTGTTCGTTGAACACGAGCCGGATGCGACCTACTGTCCTGTGTCACCAGGCTGTGTCCAACGGTGATATGACGCAGGCACAGCGGTAACCCTAAACCTCAAGTTTAGGGTTCGGGTCGGTGGTCGGCATTTCGGACATTCAGTCCTGAAACCCTGCTCCCCACCCATCGACATCCGTCGGCCTTCACGACAGGGGGAAGCCGACCCCGGAAAATTCGAGGCGAGAGGCCTTCGACGTGGCAGCACCGCAGAACTACCTCGCAGTCATCAAGGTCGTCGGTATCGGCGGCGGTGGTGTCAACGCCATCAACCGGATGATCGAGGTCGGTCTCAAGGGCGTCGAGTTCATCGCGATCAACACCGATGCGCAGGCCCTCCTGATGAGCGACGCCGACGTCAAGCTCGATGTGGGCCGGGAACTCACCCGGGGCCTCGGCGCCGGCGCCAACCCCGAGGTCGGCCGCAAGGCCGCCGAGGACCACCGCGAGGAGATCGAGGAGGTCCTCAAGGGGGCCGACATGGTCTTCGTGACGGCCGGCGAGGGCGGCGGCACCGGCACCGGCGGCGCGCCGGTCGTGGCCAACATCGCACGCTCCCTCGGCGCGCTGACCATCGGTGTGGTCACCCGCCCGTTCACCTTCGAGGGCCGCCGCCGCGCCAACCAGGCCGAGGACGGCATCGCCTCGCTGCGCGAGCAGGTCGACACCCTGATCGTGATCCCGAACGACCGTCTGCTGTCCATCTCCGACCGCCAGGTCAGCGTGCTGGACGCGTTCCGCTCGGCCGACCAGGTGCTGCTCTCCGGTGTCCAGGGCATCACCGACCTGATCACCACCCCGGGTCTGATCAACCTCGACTTCGCCGACGTCAAGTCCGTCATGTCGGACGCCGGTTCGGCCCTGATGGGCATCGGCTCCGCCCGGGGCGAGGACCGCGCCAAGGCCGCCGCCGTGATGGCGATCTCCTCGCCGCTGCTGGAGGCGTCCATCGACGGGGCCCGCGGCGTCCTCCTCTCCATCTCCGGTGGCTCGGACCTCGGTCTGTTCGAGATCAACGAGGCGGCCCAGCTGGTCAGCGAGGCGGCCCACCCCGAGGCCAACATCATCTTCGGCGCGGTCATCGACGACGCGCTCGGCGACGAGGTCC
This sequence comes from Kitasatospora sp. HPM-01-4, assembly GCF_051374625.1. Lineage (NCBI taxonomy): Bacteria > Bacillati > Actinomycetota > Actinomycetes > Kitasatosporales > Streptomycetaceae > Kitasatospora > Kitasatospora sp. HPM-01-4. The sequence goes on from NZ_JBPQGP010000005.1 coordinate 6,379,623, forward strand.
GGGTCACCGTGATCGCGGCCGGCTTCGACGGTGGCCAGCCGCCGGCCATCGTCCGCGATCCGGTGGTCAAGGCGACCCCGCCGAGCACCCCGCCGGCCGCTCCCGAGCGGCCCACCACCCGGCCCTCGTACGGGAGCATCGGCTCGGTGACCTCCCGTGAGGAGTCCCGCCCGACCGAGGCCCCGGCCACCACGACCGCTCCGCCGGTGCCGCCGCAGGTGCAGCCGGTCCGGCACCCCTTCGTGGAGAGCCCGGCCGAAGAGCTCGACGTGCCGGACTTCCTGAAGTAAACAGTCTTAAGTGATCGATACGACTGAACGCTACGGTGCTCACTTCGCCTTCACCGACCGGTGGGGCGGGGTGAGCACCGGGCCGTACGGGGAGCTCAACCTCGGCGGCGCGGTCGGGGACGACCCGGCCGCCGTGCGGGAGAACCGCGAACTCGCGGCCCGCGGGCTGGGCATAGACCCGGCCGACGTGGTCTGGATGAACCAGGTGCACGGCGCCGAGGTCGCCGTGGTGACCGAACGCCAGTCGCACGGAGCGGCGCCGACGGTGGACGCGGTGGTCACCGACCGGCCGCTCGCTCTCGCGGTGCTCACCGCGGACTGCACGCCCGTCCTGCTGGCCGACCCGGTCGCCGGGATCGTCGGTGCCGCGCACGCGGGCCGTCCGGGGCTGGCCGCCGGGGTCGTCCCGGCGCTGGTCGAGGCGATGCTCGCCAAGGGCGCGTCGGCGGAGCGGACGGTGGCCGCCATCGGACCCGCCGTCTGCGGCCGCTGCTACGAGGTGCCGGCCCCACTGCGCGCCGAGGTCGCCGCCCTGGTCCCCGCCGCCCACGCGGAAACCTCCTGGGGCACACCCGCACTGGACGTCCCCGGTGGCGTCGCGGCGCAGCTCGCCGAGGCAGGGATCACCGAAGTAGTGCGATCATCTGTCTGCACCCTTGAGTCGGCAGATCACTTCTCCTACCGCCGTGAGCAGCGCACCGGCCGGCTCGCGAGCTACGTCTGGTTGGGCTCTGAACTCTCATGACGAATGACATCTACGGACCGTTCCCGGGCCGGGCGGACTTCCCTGCCCGGCTCACGGAACGGCAGCGGGCCCGCTACGAGCAGCTCGGAGCCAACCTGGAGGTCGTCGAGCGCCGGATCGCCGCGGCCTGCGAGGCGGCGGGGCGGCCCCGCGAGGACGTCACGCTGATCGTGGTCACCAAGACCTACCCGGCGGAGGACACCGCACTGCTCGCCGCGCTCGGGGTGACGGATGTGGCGGAGAACCGCGACCAGGACGCCGCCCCCAAGGCCGAGACCTGTGTCCAACTCCCGCTGACCTGGCATTTCGTGGGTCAGCTGCAGACCAACAAGGTGCGCTCGGTGGTCCGTTACGCGGACGCGGTGCACTCGGTGGACCGGCTGCGGCTGGTGGAGTCGCTCTCCGCGGCCGTCCTCAGGGCCGAACGGCCGCCCCTGGACTGCCTGGTGCAGGTCGCGCTGGACAAGGACGTGCCGGCCGGCGGCATCGCCGAGCAGGGCGGGACCGGGCACCGGGCCGGGGTCGCGCCGGCCGATGTGCTCGCACTGGCCGACCGGATCGCCGACACGCCCGGGCTGCGAATGGCCGGTGTGATGACCGTCGCACCGCTGGCCGGACCGCTCGCCGACAGGCCGGACCAGGCCTTCGCGCGGCTGGCGGAAATCGCAAGCACCGTACGGGCGAGCCATCCTGCTGCCACCATGGTGTCGGCAGGGATGAGCGGTGACCTGGAGCAGGCCGTGGCTGCCGGGGCGACACATGTACGCGTCGGTACGGCGGTACTCGGAGTGCGGACACCGCTCGGGTAACGTCACCGAGTAAGTAGATCAGACTGCAGGACAAAACAGGACATAAAACCTAGCAGCTTGCCACAGCGCTAGCGAACCGTGGATCGCATCCCCCGCAGCCGCCCCACCCCACCATTGACGAGCCGTCATCGAGATGACGGTGCGTCGGCGGCTGACGGGAAGCCAACAGGTCAGGACTCGGGCCGCAGGTGACGATCCACCACAGAGCGGAGGAGACAGGAGCATGGCCGGCGCAATGCGCAAAATGGCGGTCTACCTCGGCCTCGTGGAGGACGAGACGTACGACGGCCAGGGGTACGACCCCGACGACGACTACGACGCGGACCCCGAGCCGATCAGGACGGGCCGGACCGAGGACCTGCAGCGGCCTGCCGCGGTGCCGGCTCCGGCGCCCGTCGCGCACATCGCGCCGCAGCCGGTCCCGGCCGCCGCGGTGCCGGTTCGGCAGGAGACCCCGAGGATGGCCCCCGTGTCGTCCATCACACCCGAACGCCGCCACAATCTGGAGAAGAGCGCACCGGTGATCATGCCCAAGGTCGTCAACGAGCGAGAGCCGTACCGCATCACCACACTCCACCCGCGAACTTACAACGAGGCCCGCACAATCGGCGAGCAGTTCCGCGGCGGTACCCCGGTGATCATGAATCTGACCGAGATGGACGACACCGACGCCAAGCGGCTCGTAGACTTCGCGGCTGGACTCGTCTTCGGTCTGCACGGCAGTATCGAGCGAGTGACACAGAAGGTGTTCCTGCTGTCGCCTGCTAACGTCGATGTAACGGCGGAGGACAAAGCTCGGATCGCCGAGGGTGGGTTCTTCAACCAGAGCTGACCCGGCCACGACTTCATGTGTGGATCCAACGACAGTGAGAAGTAGTGACTGACGGCACGTCGGTCGGGGAGAGGGAGACGCGATGGGGATCGTGTGGGAGGTGCTCTACTACGCGCTGACCGTCTTCCTGCTGTTCCTGCTCTTCCGGCTCGTCATGGACTGGGTCTTCCAGTTCGCCCGCTCGTGGCGTCCGGGGAAGGCCATGGTCGTGATTCTTGAAGCCACGTACACTGTCACGGATCCGCCACTCAAGCTTCTTCGGCGATTCATCCCGCCGTTGCGTCTCGGGGGCGTGGCGCTCGACCTGTCCTTCTTCGTACTGATGATCATTGTGTTTGTCCTGAGATCGCTCGTGCTGACTCTGCCGTCTTGAGCGCTGCGACAGGATGCCGGTGTGCCGACGATCACGTTGAGGTGAAGAGATGCCATTGACCCCCGAGGACGTTCGGAACAAGCAGTTCACGACCGTCCGGCTGCGTGAAGGCTATGACGAGGACGAGGTCGATGCCTTCCTCGACGAGGTCGAAGCCGAGCTGACGCGTCTGCTCCGCGAGAACGAGGACCTGCGCGCCAAGCTGGCGGCCGCCACCCGCGCCGCCGCGCAGAACCAGGCGAACATGCGCAAGGAGCAGGCGCCGCCGCAGGACGCCCGTCCCGGCGCTCCCGTGCCCGCCGCCATATCCGGCCCGCCGGTTCCTGGTCAGCAGAACGGCCCGCAGCCGATGGGCGGTCAGCCGATGGGCGGCCCGCAGCAGATGGGTGGCCCGCAGCAGCAGATGGGCAACCAGCCGCTCGGCCTGCCGTCCGGTGCCCCGCAGCTCCCGGCCGGCCAGGGCGCTCCGATGGGTGCCCCGCAGCAGCAGATGGGTCAGACCATGGGCGGCCAGCAGCAGCTGGTGCAGCCGATGGGCGGACAGATGCTCCAGCCGCTCGGTGGCCCGATGGGTCAGCAGCCCCAGCTCGGTGGCCCGCAGCCGATGGGCGGACAGCCGATGGGCGGCCCGCAGCAGCAGATGGGTCAGACCATGGGCGGCCAGCAGCAGCTGGCGCCGATGGGTCAGCCGCAGCAGCTCGGCGGCGGCCCGCTGGGCGGCCCGATGGGCCAGCAGCAGGGCCCCGGTGGCGACAGTGCCGCCCGCGTGCTCGCGCTTGCCCAGCAGACCGCCGACCAGGCGATCTCCGAGGCCCGTTCCGAGGCCAACAAGATCGTGGGCGAGGCGCGCAGCCGCGCCGAGGGCCTGGAGCGGGACGCCCGCGCCAAGGCCGACGCGCTGGAGCGGGACGCGCAGGAGAAGCACCGCGTGGCGATGGGCTCGCTGGAGTCCGCCCGCGCGACGCTGGAGCGCAAGGTCGAGGACCTGCGTGCCTTCGAGCGCGAGTACCGCACCCGCCTGAAGTCCTACCTGGAGACCCAGCTGCGTCAGCTGGAGTCGCAGGCGGACGACTCGCTCGCCCCGCCGCGGCTCCCGGCCACCGCTTCGCTGCCGCCGGCCGCGTCGTCGATGACCCCGGCTCCGGCACCGGCGATGAGCAGCTCCTCGCCGAGCTTCGGCAGCCAGCCGTCCTTCGGCGGTAACGGCCAGTCCTTCGGCGGCCAGAGCTCCTTCGGCGGCGGCAGTGGCAGCCAGCCCTCCTTCGGTGGGCAGGCCGGCAACTCGACCGGTTCCGCGCAGATGGCTCCCGCCGGGATGACCCAGCCGATGGCCGCGGTCCGTCCGCAGCCGCCGCAGCCGATGCAGCAGGCTCCGGCCCCGATGCGCGGCTTCCTCATCGACGAGGACGGCGACAACTAAGAGCAGTACCCACTTCGAGGGCGCCCCCACTGTGACGACCGGTCACGGCGGGGGCGCCCTCGTTGTGTGAGGCAGGGGCGCGAGGCAACCGGCAGGGGCGCGCGGAACCGCGCGAGCACCCGGGGATGGCCTCCGGCAGGGCAGCCGATCACCTGGGGGCGCGAGGAGGCGGGCGAGCGGCGTGCTCCGAGTCGCGGGGGCCCGCTCATCTCCTCGCGCTACGGGGGAAGCCGGGGCGGTCCGGACCGGTCGCCGAGCTGCCGGGCAGGCTGCGAGATGCCGAGCGCCGCCGCACTCCGCCCGGCCCCTCGCGCGGTGCGGGGCGGACGGCCGTCGTGCGGTGGAAAGCGAACGGCCGGTGGCCGCCGTCTCCCGTGGAGGAGACGGCGGCCACCGGCCGTTTCGGTGCGTCAGGCCTTGCGGAGCTGGAAGGCGAGGCCGAGGCTGTCGTCGGAGAAGGTCTCCGACTCCCAGTCGGCGGCGCCGGCCGCGAAGTCGGTCGCGAGGACCTCTTCGGCGACCAGCCGGCCGTGCTCGGCGATGGCCTCGGCGGTCTCCTCGTCGGTGGCGCGCCAGCGGAGGACGATGCGGTCGGCGACGTCCAGGCCGGAGTTCTTCCGGGCCTCCTGGATCTGGCGGATGGCGTCGCGGGCGACGCCGAGCCGCTTGAGCTCCGGGGTGATGGCCAGGTCGAGGGCGACGGTGGCACCGGACTCGTTGGCGACGGCCCAGCCCTCGCGCGGGGTCTCGGTGATGATGACCTCGTCGGGGGAGAGCTCGATCTGTTCGCCGTTCAGTTCGACGCTCGCACTGCCGCTCGCGCGCAGCGCGGCGGCGAGGGCGGCGGCGTCCGCGGCGGCGATGACCTTGGCGACGTCCTGGACACCCTTGCCGAAGCGCTTGCCCAGCGCGCGGAAGTTGGCCTTGGCGGTGGTGTCCACCAGCGAGCCGCCGTCCGCCCCGGACGGGGACGACGCGGAGAGCGATTCGAGCACCGAGACGTTGAGCTCCTCGGCGATCTGCGCGCGCAGGTCCTCGGGCAGCTCCTCCCAGCCCTGAGCGGCGACCAGCGCCCGGGACAGCGGCTGACGGGTCTTCACACCGGACTCGGCGCGGGTGGCGCGGCCCAGCTCGACCAGCCTGCGGACCAGGGCCATGTGCCGGGAGAGCTCGGTGTCGATCAGCGACTCGTCCACGGCCGGCCACGCGGCGAGGTGCACCGAGAGCGGAGCCTCAGGGTCGACCGGGACGACCAGGTCCTGCCAGACCCGCTCGGTGATGAACGGGGTGAGCGGGGCCATCAGCTTGGTGACGGTCTCCAGCGCCTCGTGCAGGGTGGCGAGCGCGGCGGCGTCACCCTGCCAGAAGCGGCGACGTCCGCGCCGGACGTACCAGTTGGAGAGGTCGTCGACGAAGCCGGAGAGCAGCTTGCCGGCCCGCTGGGTGTCGTACGACTCCAGCGCGGCGTCCACCTCGCGGACCAGGGTGTTCAGTTCGGAGAGCACCCAGCGGTCCAGCTGCGGACGCGTCGCGGGGGCCGGGTCGTTCGCGGAGGGGGCCCAGCCGGTGGTGCGGGCGTACAGGGCCTGGAAGGCGACGGTGTTCCAGTAGGTGAGCAGCGTCTTGCGCACCACCTCCTGGATCGTGCCGTGGCCGACCCGGCGGGCCGACCAGGGCGAGCCGCCGGCCGCCATGAACCAGCGGACCGCGTCGGCGCCGTGCTCGTCCATCAGCGGGATCGGCTGCAGGATGTTGCCCAGGTGCTTGGACATCTTGCGGCCGTCCTCGGCGAGGATGTGGCCGAGGCAGACCACGTTCTCGTAGGAGGACTTGTCGAAGACCAGGGTGCCGACGGCCATCAGCGTGTAGAACCAGCCGCGGGTCTGGTCGATCGCCTCGGAGATGAACTGGGCCGGGTAGCGGCCCTCGAACACCTCCTTGTTCTGGTACGGGTAGCCGTACTGGGCGAAGGGCATCGAGCCCGAGTCGTACCAGGCGTCGATCACCTCGGGGACCCGGACCGCGGTGGCGGAGCACTGCGGGCAGGCGAAGGTGACGTCGTCGATGAACGGGCGGTGCGGGTCCAGGCCGCTCTGGTCGGTGCCGGTCAGCTCGGAGAGCTCGGCCAGCGAGCCGACGCAGGTGAGGTGGCCCTCCTCGCAGCGCCAGATCGGCAGCGGGGTGCCCCAGTAGCGGTTGCGGGAGAGCGCCCAGTCGATGTTGTTGTTCAGCCAGTCACCGAAGCGGCCGTGCTTGACGTTCTCGGGGAACCAGTTGGTGTTCTCGTTCTCCCGGATCAGGGCGTCCTTGACCGCGGTGGTGCGGATGTACCAGGACGGCTGCGCGTAGTACAGCAGCGCGGTGTGGCAGCGCCAGCAGTGCGGGTAGCTGTGCTCGTACGGGAGGTGGCGGAAGAGCAGGCCGCGCGAGTCGAGGTCGGCGACCAGGGTCTCGTCGGCCTTCTTGAAGAAGACACCGCCGACCAGCGGGACGTCGGTCGCGAAGGTGCCGTCCGCCTCGACCGGGTTGACCACCGGCAGACCGTACCTGCGGCAGGTCGCGAGGTCGTCCGCACCGAAGGCCGGGGACTGGTGGACGATACCGGTGCCGTCCTCGGTGGTGACGTAGTCGGCGTTGAGGACGAAGTGCGCGTCCTCGCCCCCCTCAACAGGAGGAATGTCCACCAGATCGAACGGGCGCCGGTAGGCCCAGTACTCCATCTCGGCGCCGGTGAAGCGCTGACCGGTGGGCTCGAAGCCGTCGCCGAGTGCCTTGCCGACCAGCTGCTCGGCGACGACCAGCTGCTCGTTGCCGTCGGTGGCCACCACATAGGTGACCTCGGGGTGCACGGCGGCGGCGGTGTTGGAGACCAGGGTCCACGGGGTGGTGGTCCAGACCAGCAGGGAGGCCTGGCCGGCCAGCGGGCCGCTGGTCAGCGGGAAGCGGACGAAGACCGAGGGGTCGACCACGGTCTCGTAGCCCTGGGCCAGTTCGTGGTCGGACAGGCCGGTGCCGCAACGGGGGCACCAGGGGGCGACCCGGTGGTCCTGGACCAGCAGGCCCTTGTCGAAGATCTGCTTGAGCGACCACCAGACCGACTGGATGTAGGAGGGGTCCATGGTCCGGTACGCCTCGTCGAGGTCGACCCAGTAGCCCATGCGCTCGGTGAGCTTGGCGAACTCGTCGGTGTGCCGGGTGACCGAATCGCGGCACTTGGCGTTGAACTCGGCGATGCCGTACCGCTCGATGTCCTGCTTGCCGGAGAAGCCCAGCTCCTTCTCGACGGCCAGCTCGACCGGGAGGCCGTGGCAGTCCCAGCCGGCCTTGCGGGCGACGTGGTAGCCCTTCATGGTCCGGTAGCGCGGGAAGACGTCCTTGAAGACGCGGGCCTCGATGTGGTGGGCGCCCGGCATGCCGTTGGCGGTCGGGGGGCCCTCGTAGAAGACCCACTCCGGGCGGCCCTCGGACTGCTCCAGGCTGCGCTGGAAGACTTTGCTGTCACGCCAGAAGCTCAGGATCTGGTGCTCGAGGGCAGGCAGGTCCACCTGCGCGGGGACGGGGTTGTAGGTGCTCATCGCGGGTGTCTACCTCCGGCGGATGCTTGGACTGGATCCTCCGGAGGGACGAGACGGCGAGCCGTCCCGCGGTACCACCCTCCTTGACCGCGGTACTGCTGGTCGCGGCCCTCTTGTTTGGGTTCTGCTGCCGGTTCTACTTGGCCCAGTGGCCGTTCTTCCGGCGGCTCAGGGTGATCTTCCCGCCGCGCACACCCCCGGGCTCGCACCGTCCCCGGGTCGCTCATGGCTGCGTACGTCGGTACTCGTCCCGTCAGCGCCTCGCAGGCTCAGTGTATCCGGCCTCGTGTCCGGCCTCACAAGTCGAATTCGAGGTGGGGCCGACGGGCGCCGTGACCCGCCGTCCCGCCTCCGGCCGCGCCGCCGCCGGGGTGCGGTTAGCGGATGACGATCTGGGCACAACTTGGTCAGCAACCCGCTGGGGCGGCAGCGGCGGCTGCTCGGGTGGGTTGAAAACGAGGCATCGGTATGTCCCGTTGTGACCGGATTCGTAGGGGATTATCGTTCCGGCACTGGAGGCCGCCGGGAACCGGCGGTTCATTTCGTTCGTAGATGAGGTCGAAGCCATGGCTGACAAGGCAATCGGCGGTACCGCCACCAAGCGGGCACGCAAGGCCGTGGCGGGCGACCCAGGGGAGGGGACCGTGACCACTGCACGGCACAAGACCAGCACCACGACCGGCCACGCTGCCACCACCACCCGCAACCACACCCCGGTGGGCACCGGAGCCCGGGGCGGCGCCGAGTCGGTGGACCCGGCGGAGCTGCCCGTCCGACCCGGTGAGGACCCCTGGACCTCGGCCGAGGTCGCCGAACTGCACGCCGAGCTGAACGACGAGCTGGAGCGGCTGCGGGCCGAGATCGAGGCCGCCGAGGCCGCCATCACCGGCCTGATGCGCGACTCCAACGACGGCGCGGGGGACGACCAGGTCGACGCCGGCACCAAGAACATCAACCGGGAGAGCGAGCTCGCGCTCGCCAACAACGCCCGCGACAGCCTCGCCCAGGCCGAGCGGGCGCTGGCCCGCCTCGAGGGTGTGGGCTTCGGCGTCTGCGAGTCCTGCGGCCAGGCGGTCGGCAAGGCCAGACTGCAGGCGTTCCCGCGGGCCACCCTCTGCGTCAGCTGCAAGGCGAAGCAGGAGCGCAGGTAGCCGACGCCTTCGCGCCTCCTCGACCGGATCGCTGTGTCGGCCGGGTCGAAGTGGACCTGGGGGTCCGGCGTTGCCGTACGCTCGACCCCGTAACGTCGGCCCTCTTTCCCCCAGCCCTCGGCCGGGGGTAACCCCTAGGCAGCGGAGCGGATCATCAGTACGCCAGGTTCCCCCCAGACCCAGGACGACTCCGTCCCGACCGCGTCCGTGGAGGCCGCCGTGGACGAGCCAGTCGGTGCCACCGCCGCCGGAGCGGTAGCGGGAGCCGTCCGGCGCCGCCGGATCGGCGTGCTGCTGCTCATCGCGCTCTTCGCCTACCTGGTCGACCTGGGCAGCAAGGTGCTCGTGGTGGCCCGGCTGGAAGGCCACCAGGCGATCCAGGTGATCGGTGACGTGGTCACCCTCCAGGTGATCCGCAACGGGGGCGCGGCCTTCGGCATGGGCCAGGCGATGACGGTCGTCTTCACCATGATCGCCTCTGCCGTGATCGTGGTGATCTGGCGGATCGCCCGCAAGCTCTACAGCCTCCCCTGGGCGATCGCGCTCGGCCTGCTGCTCGGCGGTGCGCTCGGCAACCTCACCGACCGGCTGTTCAGGACCCCCGAGGTCTTCCGCGGGCACGTGGTCGACTTCATCTCGGTGCAGCACTTCGCGGTCTTCAACCTGGCCGACTCGGCCATCGTCTGCGGCGGCATCCTGGTGGTCCTGCTCTCCTTCCGCGGCAGCAACCCGGACGGGACCGTCCACCAGGCCGGCAAGGGGGAGTAGGGCCCAGCCCGGCGGCGGGGGCGCGGGCCGCCCCGGTGGGCGGTCCGGGCGGGGTCCGTGTTCCGGCATACTCGTACGGGTGAGTACCGCAGCGCAGACCCGCAGCCTCCCCGTACCCGACGGCCTGGAGGGCGAGCGACTCGACGCCGCCCTCGCCCGGATGTTCGGCTTCTCCCGGACCAAGGCCGCCGAGCTGGCCGCCGACGGCAAGGTCACGCTCGACGGGGCCAGGGCAGGCAAGTCGGACCGGGTGATGGCCGGCAGCTGGCTGGAGGTCGAGATCCCGGCTCCCGCCGCACCCGTGCAGATCGTCGCCGAGGCCGTCGAGGGCATGCGGATCGTGCATGACGACGACGACATCGTGCTGATCGACAAGCCGGTCGGGGTGGCCGCGCACCCCAGCCCGGGCTGGACCGGCCCGACCGTGATCGGCGGCCTGGCCGCCGCCGGGTACCGGATCTCCACCTCGGGCGCGGCCGAGCGGCAGGGCATCGTGCACCGTCTGGACGTCGGCACCTCCGGTCTGATGGTGGTCGCCAAGTCCGAGCGCGCGTACACCGACCTCAAGCGGCAGTTCCACGACCGGATCACCGAGAAGCGCTACAACACCCTGGTCCAGGGCCACCCCGACCCGCTGAGCGGCACCGTGGACGCGCCGATCGGCCGCCACCCCAGCTCGGACTGGAAGTGGGCGGTGACCAGGGACGGCAAGCCCTCGGTCACCCACTACGACCTGATCGAGGCGTACCGGGCGGCCTCGCTGCTGGACATCAAGCTGGAGACCGGCCGTACCCACCAGATCCGGGTGCACATGTCGGCGCTGCGCCACCCCTGCGTCGGGGACATCACCTACGGCGCCGACCCGACGCTGGCCAAGCGCCTCGGGCTGACCCGGCAGTGGCTGCACGCCGTCGCGCTCGGCTTCGAGCACCCGGCGGACGGCCAGTGGGTCGAGTTCACCAGCTCCTACCCGGCCGACCTGCAGAAGGCCCTGGACATCATCGCCTCGGAGAGCTGAGATGGCGCGGATCCGGGTCGCCGCGACCGAGGACGAGCTGGCACTGGTCTACGGCGTCCGGCGCGAGGTCTTCGTCGACGAGCAGGACGTGCCCGCGGAGCTGGAGTACGACGAGCTCGACGCGACCTCGGTGCACCTGCTGGCGCGGGCCGAGGACGGCTCGCCGCTCGGGACCGGCCGGCTGATCCACGGTGAGCAGGCGCTGGAGCTGACCGGCCGCCAGGGCCGGGTGCTGCTCGGGCGGCTCGCCGTGGTCAGGACCGCCCGGGGGACCGGGCTGGGCGCCGAGCTGGTCCGCGCGATCGAGCGGGAGGGTCGTGAGCGCGGCGGAGTGGAGCTCGAACTGCACGCTCAGGTAAGGGCGTTGGGGTTCTACGAGCGGCTCGGCTATGTCGCCGAGGGGCCGGTCTACGACGACGCCGGGATACCGCACCGGACGATGACCCGGGTGCTCTGAGGGACTTCGTACGGACCGGGGGCCGCGGGCGGACTGCCCGCGGCCCCACGTCCAGCGCTGCCGCCGGGCCTCACTCCTCGCCGGTGCGGACCCGGGGGAGGGCGTACGGGTGCTCCTCGCGGAGGTAGGCGAACAGGTGCTCGCGCACCTCGAAGCGGAGGGCGGCCGCGTCGTCCGGGGTCCGGGCCGTCATGGCGGCCCGGATGACCAGGGTGCTCGGGGTGGAGTCGGTGACCTGGAGGGACCACTCCATGCCGTCCCAGAGCGGTGAGTCCACCAGGAACCGGTGCAGGACGGCGCGCAGCACCTCGACCGGTGTGGTGTGGTCGAGGTGCAGCAGCACCCAGGCGAGCAGACCCGGGTCCTTGCGGGTCCAGTTCTCGAAGGGCTTGCTGACGAAGTAGGAGACCGGGACGATCAGGCGGCGGTAGTCCCAGAGCCGTACCACCAGGTAGGCGAGGGTGATCTCCTCCACGGTGCCCTGCTGGTTGTCCACCAGCACGGTGTCGCCGATCCGCACGGTGTCGCCGAAGGCGATCTGCAGACCGGCGAAGAAGTTGCCCAGGGTGCTCTGGGCGGCGATGCCGGCGACGATGCCCAGGAGGCCGGCCGAGGCCAGCAGGCTGGCACCGACGGTGCGCATGGCGTGGAAGGTCAGCAGCATCACCGCCGCGGTGACCACGGCGATCACGGCGCTGACCACCCGGCGCAGCATGCTGATCTGGGTCCTGACCCGCTGCACCCGGGCCGCGTCGTCGGTGATGCTCTCGTAGCGGCCGAGCACCGCCTCCAGCGCCGCCGCCACGATCCTGACGGTCAGCCAGCCCAGGCTGGCGATCAGGAGCAGCAGGACGGTGTGGTGCAGACCACCGTCGCGTACGGCGAAGAGCCGCTCCAGGGGGCGTCCGGTCAGCAGCAGTCCGGCGGCGACGACCAGTTGGAGCGGTACCCGGCAGCGGCGCAGCAGCGGCCAGACCGGTGTCTGCGGGTGGCGGGTGGCGACCCGCTGCAGCACCTGGTCGACGATCCAGCCGACCGCCAGGGTGACGGCGACGACGGCGAGCAGGGTGGCGAGCGGCCAGAGCAGCACGGGACACCTCGACGAGGTCGGCACCGGGTGATCTTCCGGGGTGGTTCGCACCATATCCCGTGGATTCGTCCCACCCGGTGATTGGCGTCAGGTGAGGGCGTTCCGGGGTGCGGGGGCTTACAGGTTCCCTACCCGAGAGACGGATAGGATCGCTGCCCATGGGCTTCGGTGGGGCATGGCGCCGCTGGCGCGGACGGCTGACGACCCGCAGGGTGCTGGCCGGCTCGGTGGCGCTGGTACTGCTGGCCGGGGGCGGCACGGCCGCGGTGGCGGCCGGGTCCGGCGAGGCCGCGGTGCACCAGGAGGATCGTTTCCTCGACATGCCCGAGACTCCGGGCAGCAAGCAGACCGTCCGGCTGGACACCTCCTTCTTCACCACCGGCGGCAGCCCCCGTCCGGCCGTCCTGCTGGCACACGGGTTCGGCGGCAGCAAGGACGACGAGCGCGCCCGGGCCCAGCAGCTGGCCCGCTCCGGGTACGCAGTACTGACCTGGTCGGCGCGCGGTTTCGGGGCCTCCGGCGGCCGGATCGGACTGGACGCGCCGGACCGGGAGATCGAGGACGTCAAGCACCTGGTCGACTGGCTGGCCACGCGCCCCGAGGTGCAGCTGGACGCCCCGGGCGACCCCAGGGTCGGGATCACCGGTGCCTCGTACGGCGGCGCCGCCGCGCTGCTGGCGGCGGCGTACGACCCCCGGATCGACGCGGTGGCCAGCGGGATCACCTGGTGGAACCTGGCGGACGCGCTCTTCCCGCAGGGCGTCCGGGGGAGCGGCGCGGCCGACGGGGTGTTCAAGAAGCTCTGGGCCGGGATCTTCTTCACCACCGGTTCGGCCGGGGACCTGACCGCGCCTTCCGCCAAGCGGCAGGGCGGAGCCCCGGGCCCGGTGGGCTGCGGACGCTTCCTGGACTCGCTCTGCGCGATGTACGACCGGATCGCCACCGCCGGCCACGCGGACGCCGACGCGATCGCCACCCTGGAGCGGTCCAGCCCGTCCTCGGTGGCCTCGCGGATCAAGGTGCCCACCCTGGTGGTGCAGGGGCAGCAGGACTCGCTCTTCCCGCTGGACCAGGGCGACGCCATCGCCAAGGCGGTCGCCGCCAACGGCGCGCCGGTCGACGTCGACTGGTTCGCCGGGGGCCATGACGGCGGCACCGAGGGCAGCGCCCGGACGGACGGCCGGGTGACCGCCTGGTTCGACCACTACCTGAAGCACGCCGGGAACGACACCGGCCCGGCCTTCCGGGTCACCCGGACCGGCGGGGTCGACTCCACCGGCTTCCAGGCCGTGCTGCGCGGCGCCGACGCCGACGGCTACCCCGGCCTGTCCGGTACGGGCTCGCGCGGCATCAAGCTCACCGGCCGGCCCCAGGACGTCGCCAACCCGCCCGGCGGTGCGCCGCCGAACATCTCCACACTTCCGGGAATCGGCGCGCTCTCCCAGTTCGCCTCGGTCGGCGGCGGGCTCTCGGTGGACTTCCCCGGCCAGTTCGCCTCCTTCGACTCCGCGCCGCTGGACACCGGCCTGCACCTGACCGGCGCACCCAGGGTCTCCGTCCACGTCCAGGCCGACCGGCCCGACGCGGTGCTGTTCGCGAAGCTGTACGACGTCGCCCCGGACGGCAGCAGGCAGCTGCCCCAGCAGCTGGTCGCCCCGCTGCGGGTGACCGGCGCGGACGCGCCCGGCGGACGGACCGTCGAGATCGCCCTGCCCGCCGTGGACCACGGCTTCGAGGCCGGGCACCGGCTCAGGTTGGTGCTGGCCTCCACCGACCTGGCGTACGCCTCGCCCGCCCAAGCCGCCACCTACCGGATCTCGGTGGCGTCGCCGCTGACCGTGCCCACCGTGGCGGGGCTGCGCACCGAGGCGGCCCCGCTGCCGGTGCGGACCTGGCTGCTGCCGCTGGGCGCCGTGGTGCTGGCCGCGCTGCTGCTGTTCGGCCGCCGGCTGCGCCCGCGCCGGGAGCGCAGGCCGGCACCCGATCCGGCCCTGGCCGAAGTCCCGCTGCAGATCAGCTCGTTGAGCAAGCGCTACCACGGGGCGGCGGACCGGTACGCGGTCCGGGACCTGAGCTTCAGGGTGGAGCAGGGCCAGGTGCTCGGCCTGCTCGGCCCCAACGGCGCCGGTAAGACCACCACGCTGCGGATGCTCATGGGCCTGATCCGGCCGGACGCCGGGGAGATCAGGCTCTTCGGGCACGCGGTGCGCCCCGGCGCGCCCGTCCTCTCCAGGGTGGGCTCCTTCGTGGAGGGCGCCGGCTTCCTGCCGCACCTCACCGGCCGGGCCAACCTGCACCTGTACTGGCGGGCCACCGGCCGCCCGGCCGAGGACGCCCACTTCGAGGAGGCCCTGGCCATCGCGGACCTGGGCGAGGCACTGGACCGCGCGGTGCGCACCTACTCCCAGGGCATGCGCCAGCGCCTGGCGATCGCACAGGCCATGCTCGGGCTGCCGGACCTGCTGATCCTGGACGAACCCACCAACGGTCTCGACCCGCCGCAGATCCGCGAGATGCGCGAGGTGATGATCCGGTACGCCGCCGCCGGACGCACCGTCATCGTCTCCAGCCACCTGCTCTCCGAGGTGGAGCAGAGCTGTACCCACCTGGTGGTGATGGACCGGGGCCGGCTGGTCAGCGCGGGCGCCGTCGCCGAGATCGTCGGGGCGGGCGAGCTGCTGCTGGTCGGCACCCCGGCCGACTACCCGGCACACCGGCTGGCGGCGGCCGCCGAGAAGGCGGCCGCACTGGCGGGCGTCGGCTCGGTCTCGGCGGTGGAGCGGGGCCTGCTGGTGCGGCTGGACGGCATGACGGCCGGTCAGCTGGTCGCCGAGCTGGTCGGGCTGGATGTCCCCGTGGAACGGGTCGGGCCGCACCGGCGGCTGGAGGACGCGTTCCTGTCCCTGATCGGAGGCTCGGCGTGAGCACCTTGGCGGCTGACCACGCGGCGGGGTACCGGGCCGGCCGGACCCTGCCGCTGCGGGTGGAGATCGTCCGCCAGCTGCGGCGGCGGCGCACCCTGGTGATGACCGGGGTGCTGGCGGCGATGCCGCTGGTCATCCTGGCGGCGTTCCAGATCGGCGGCACCCCGAGCCGGCCGGACCGCACCACCTTCATCGAGCTGGCCACCGCCTCCGGGCCCAACTTCGCCGCCACCATGCTCTTCATGGGCACCGGCTTCATGCTGGTCATCCCGGTCGCGCTGTACTGCGGGGACACCGTGGCCTCCGAGGCCGGCTGGTCCTCGCTGCGCTACCTGCTGGCCGCGCCGGTGCCCAGGGCCAGGCTGCTGCTGCGCAAGTTCACGGTCGGGCTGCTCTTCTCGGCGGCCACCATCGTGCTGCTGCCGCTGCTCGGCCTGGCGGTGGGCACCGCCGCGTACGGCTGGGGCGACCTGAAGCTGCCCACCGGGGTCAGCCTGCCCGCCTCGGCGGCGCTGCCCCGGCTGGCGATCGCGGTGCTCTTCGTCCTGCTCAGCGAACTGGGCGTCGCCGCACTGGCGTTCTGGCTGTCGACGGTGACCGACGCCCCGCTCGGCGCGGTCGGCGGGGCGGTGTTCATCACGATCGTCACCGGGGTGCTGGACGCGGTCACCGCGCTCGGCTCGCTGCGCGAGTGGCTGCCCGCGCACTGGCAGTACTCCTGGGCGGACGCACTGCAGCCCCAACTGGAGTGGGGCGGCATGGTCCAGGGCGTCTCGCTCTCGGTCAGCTACGCGATCGTGCTGCTCGCCCTCGCCTTCCGGGGGTTCGCCCGCAAGGACGTGGTGTCGTAGCGGACGCGCCGCTCGGGCGGGGCCTCCACCGCGCGCGGCCGGTCCGGCCCGGGAGCCGGGTGGCTGCCCCGCGGTGTCAGAGGGATGGGCGATGATGGTCGGGACCGTGGTGTCTGTCAGTGAAGGATCGAATCCGTGGCCCAGATCGTGCTCATCCACTCCGCCTACGGACTGCGTCCTGCGGTGTCGGCCGCTGCCGAGCGACTGCGTGCGGCCGGGCACGTGGTGCACACCCCCGACCTGTACGAGGGACGGGTCTTCGAGGACGTCGAGGCCGGGATGGCCTACCGGGACGAGGTGACCAACGACGAGCTGCTGCGGCGGGCCATCAAGGCGGTCGCTCCGCTGCTGAGCGCGGGCGCGGGCACCGAGCAGGGGCTGGTGTACGCCGGGTTCTCGCTCGGCGGGGCGCTGGCGCAGAACCTGGCGCTGGCGGACGAGCGGGCCCGGGGCCTGCTGCTCCTGCACGGCACCTCGGACATCCGGGAGGACGCGCGGACCGGGATCCCCGTCCAGCTGCACGTGGCCGAGCCCGACCCGTTCGAGCCCGAGGACTGGCTGAACACCTGGTACCTGCTGATGACCCGGGCCGGTGCCGACGTCGAGGTCCACCGCTACCACGGTGCCGGCCACCTCTACACCGACCCCGAGCTGCCGGACTACGACGCCGAGGCCGCCGAGCTGACCTGGGCCGCCGCACTGGACTTCCTGGCGGAACTGGACGGCTGACCGGCCGGTCCGGGGTCCGGGAGCCGCCCACGGCGGCGGCCCCGGACCCGCTCCGGGAGGTGCGGCAGGGAAGCACGGTGAAGGACTAGACTCGTTGGCGCGGATGCGAAAGTCGTGGTCCGGGCCCTGAGAGTGGCTCGGGCCTTACGTGTTTCACCGCCCCGTGATCCAGTACCGAGACCCCGGAGGCCCCGCCTTGAGCGACCAGCCGTACGCGCATCTGCACGTCCACACCGAGTACTCGATGCTGGACGGTGCCGCGCGGCTGAAGCAGCTGTTCAAGGAGGTCGACCGGCTGGGCATGACCCATGTGGCGATGACCGACCACGGGAACATGTTCGGCGCGGCCGAGTTCCACAAGCAGGCCAAGGACGCCGGGATCACCCCGGTGATCGGCATCGAGGCGTACGTCGCACCCGAGGCCCGCCACAACACCAAGCGCATCCTCTGGGGCCAGCCGCACCAGAAGAGGGACGACGTCTCCGCGTCCGGTGCGTACACCCACAAGACCATCTGGGCCCGTGACAGGCAGGGCCTGCACAACCTGTTCCGGCTGAGCTCCCGCTCCTACGCCGAGGGCTGGCTGGTCAAGTGGCCCCGGATGGACAAGGAGATCATCGCCGAGCACGCCGGCGGCCTGATGGCCTCCACCGGCTGCCCCTCGGGCGAGCTCCAGACCAGGCTGCGGCTGGGCCAGTTCGACGAGGCGCTCAGGTCGGCCGCCGAGTACCAGGAGATCTTCGGCAAGGAGAACTACTTCCTGGAGCTGATGGACCACGGCCTGGACATCGAGAAGCGGGTCCGCGACGGTCTGATCGAGATCGGCAGGAAGCTCGGCATCCCGCCGGTGGTCACCAACGACTCGCACTACACCACCGAGGCCGACGCCACCGCCCACGACCTGCTGCTCTGCGTCCAGACCGGCAAGAACCTCTCCGACCCGGACCGGTTCAGGTTCGACGGCACCGGCTACTACATCAAGTCCGCCGCCGAGATGTACGCCGTCGACTCCTCCGAGGCCTGGCAGGAGGGCTGCCGCAACAGTCAGCTGCTGATCGCCGAACGGGTCGACACGGCCGGCATGTTCGAGTTCCGCAACCTGATGCCGCGCTTCCCGGTGCCGGAGGGCTTCGACAGCGAGGACGCCTTCTTCCGCGCCGAGGTGTGGAAGGGCATGGACCGCCGCTTCCCGAACGGCTACGACGAGGAGCACCGCCGGCAGGCCGAGTACGAGATGAACACCATCTGCCAGATGGGGTTCCCGGCGTACTTCCTGGTGGTCGCCGACTTCATCATGTGGGCCAAGAACAACGGGATCGCGGTCGGCCCGGGCCGTGGTTCGGCGGCCGGCTCGCTGGTCGCCTACGCGATGGGCATCACCGACCTCGACCCGATCCCGCACGGGCTGATCTTCGAGCGCTTCCTCAACCCCGAGCGCGTCTCGATGCCCGACATCGACGTCGACTTCGACGAGCGCCGGCGCGCCGACGTGATCCGCTACGTGTCCGACAAGTGGGGCGCCGACAAGGTCGCCATGATCGTCACGTACGGCACCATCAAGGCCAAGGCCGCCATCAAGGACACCTCGCGCGTCCTCGGCTACCCGTACGCGATGGGCGACCGGATCACCAAGGCGATGCCGCCGGACGTCATGGGCAAGGGCATCCCGCTCTCCGGCATCACCGACAGCTCGCACCCGCGCTACAGCGAGGCCGGTGAGATCCGCGGCCTGTACGAGAACGACCCGGACGTCAAGAAGGTCATCGACACCGCGCGCGGTATCGAGGGCCTGATCCGCCAGCCCGGTGTGCACGCGGCCGGTGTCATCATGTCCGCCGAGCCGCTGGTCGACCACATCCCGGTCTGGACCCGGCACACCGACGGTGTGACCATCACGCAGTTCGACTATCCGACCTGTGAGGGCCTCGGCCTTCTCAAGATGGACTTCCTCGGCCTGCGCAACCTCACCATCATGGACGACGCCGTCAAGGCGATCGAGAAGAACAAGGGCGTCAGGATCGACCTGCTCGAGCTGCCGCTCGACGACAAGCCCGCGTACGAACTCCTCGCCCGGGGCGACACGCTGGGCGTCTTCCAGCTCGACGGCGGGCCGATGCGCTCGCTGCTGCGCCTGATGAAGCCCGACAACTTCGAGGACATCTCCGCGGTTCTCGCGCTGTACCGACCGGGCCCGATGGGCGTCAACTCGCACACCAACTACGCCCTGCGCAAGAACGGCCAGCAGGAGATCACCCCGATCCACCCGGAGCTGGAGGAGCCGCTCAAGGAGATCCTGGAACCCACCTACGGCCTGATCGTCTACCAGGAGCAGGTGCAGAAGGCCGCGCAGATCCTGGCCGGCTACTCGCTCGGCCAGGCGGACCTGCTGCGCCGGGCCATGGGCAAGAAGAAGAAGGAGATCCTGGACGCGGAGTTCATCCCGTTCCAGAAGGGCTGCCGCGAGCGCGGCTACTCGGACGCGGCCATCCAGGCCGTCTGGGACGTCCTGGTCCCCTTCTCCGGCTACGCGTTCAACAAGGCGCACACCGCCGGGTACGGACTGGTCTCCTACTGGACCGCCTACCTCAAGGCCAACTACCCGGCCGAGTACATGTCCGCGCTGCTCACCTCGGTCAAGGACGACAAGGACAAGTCGGCCGTCTACCTCAACGAGTGCCGCAAGATGGGCATCCAGGTGCTCCCGCCGGACGTCAACGAGTCGGACGCGGACTTCACCCCGCACGGCAGCGAAACCGTGCGATTCGGTCTGACCGCCGTCCGCAACGTCGGCGGTCCGGTGGTGGAGTCGATGATCCGCACCCGGAAGGCCAAGGGGAAGTACGTCTCCTTCCCGGACTTCCTGGACAAGGTCGAGTCGGTGGTCTGCAACAAGCGGACGGTCGAATCCCTCATCAAGGCGGGCGCGTTCGACTCGCTCGGGCACACCCGCAAGGGACTGAGCGCCCAGTTCGAGCCGATGATCGACAACGTGGTCGGGATCAAGCGCAAGGAGGCCGAGGGGCAGTTCGACCTGTTCGGCGGGGATGCCACCAGCGACGAGCCGAGCTTCGGCCTCGACGTGGTGTTCTCCGAGGAGGAGTGGGACAAGGGCTTCCTGCTCACCCAGGAGCGGGAGATGCTCGGTCTCTACGTCTCCTCGCACCCGCTGCACGGCATCGAGCACGTCCTCACCGAGAAGGCCGACTGCGCCGTCGCCGACCTCGCCGAGCGCCCCGACGGCGCCATCGTCACCATCGGCGGCATCATCTCGGGCCTCCAGCGGAAGATGACCAAGCAGGGCAACGCCTGGGCCATCGCCACCGTGGAGGACCTGGCCGGTTCGATCGACTGCATGTTCTTCCCGGCCAGCTACCAGCTGGTCTCCTCCCAACTGGTCGAGGACACCGTGGTGTTCGTCCGCGGCAAGCTGGACAAGCGGGAGGACGTACCGCGGCTGATGGGCATGGAGCTGTCCGTGCCGGACCTCGCCAACGCGCACGCCGAGGCGCCGATCGTCATCTCGATCCCGAGCGGGAAGATCACCCCGCCGCTGGTGGCCCGGCTCGGTGAGGTACTCGCCCACCACCGGGGCACCACGGAGGTGCGGCTGCGCCTGGAGGGGGAGCGGCAGACCACGGTGCTCCGGCTCGACCGGCACCGGGTGAAGTCGGATCCGGCGCTCTTCGGGGATCTCAAGCAGCTGCTCGGGCCCAGCTGCCTGGCGAGCTAGCGGAAGCGGGGAGCCGCGCGAACGGCCACCTTCGTGGTGGTCCGTTCGCGCGGCTCCCCGCGCCCGTGCGCTAGCCCTCCTTGACGACGAGGGTCCTGGCGGCCTTGTCGTGGAGGCACTGCTGGAGCGGCTTGTCCCACAGGTGCCAGAGGACGTTGAGGATCCAGAAGAGCGTGCCGAGGCAGTAGACGGCCAGCGGGAGCGAGAAGACCGCCGCCCTGGTCCAGAGCGCGCCGTCGGCCGGGCGGCCGCCCTGGGCCAGGTCCACCGCCCGGATCTTCATGACCTTCTTGCCGACCGTCTGGCCGCCCTGGGTCAGCAGCATCGCGGCCTCGTACCCGAAGTTCACCAGGCCGGCCGCGAGGTAGTACAGGATGCCGCTCTGCGCTGCCAGCAGCACGTACAGCACCAGGGTGGGGATCAGCAGGACCGCGGTGTCGATCAGCCGGGCCAGGAAGCGGTCACCGGCGGAGGCCAGGGTCCTGGTCCCGGGCGTGACCGCGCCGTACGGGCCGGGGGCGGACAGCCAGTGCGGCCAGTTGGCCTGCGGGGCGCCGCCGTAGGGCGGTGGTGGCGGAGCGCCGTACGGCTGCTGCGGGGCACCGTACGGCTGTTGCGGTGCGCCGTACTGTTGCTGAGGTGCGCCGTACGGTTGCTGCGGGGCACCGTACGCCTGCTGGTCGTACGGCGACTGCGGTGGCGGTGGTGCCTGGTCGTACGGCGACTGAGGCGGTGGTGGCGGCGGCTGCTGCGGGTAGCCGTACGGCTGTTGCGGCGGTGTGCCGCCGTGGCCGGGCCGGCCCTGCGGGGGCTGCTGCCCATAGGGGTTCTGCTGAGGATCTGTCGGATATCCGTAGCCCGACGGCTCGTTGGCGCTCATATCCCCCGGCTCGTTTCGTGGGGTCTCCGTGACCGCAGTTCTATCGGGCCTGGACTCCGCATGGGGAAAACTGGACCAAATCGTTACCCACTCACCGATATGACGCGCGGTCGATCCGACGTCCGGTCAACCCCGCTCGGCCTCAGGCGGAACGGCCACCCAGTCCGGCCGGGACTGCGGTGTGCAGGGCGGCGATGAAGGCGGCCACGGCCGGGTGCGCACCGGCTCCGGCGCGGAACGCGGTACGGGTGCGCCGGTACATCGGCAGCCGGGTGAGGACCACCCCCGGATGCGCGCCCTCGGTCACCCCGAGGTGCGGGACCAGGGCCACCCCCTGGCCGGCCGCCACCAGGGCCAGCACGGTGGTGAAGTCGTCGATCCAGTGCCTGACCTGAGGGGTGAACCCCGCCGCCTCGCAGGCACGTTGGGCCATCGTGTGGCAGAGCGTGCCGAGCGGCGCCATGATCCACGGCGCGTCCCGGTGCTCGGCGAGCCCGCCCTGGGAGAGCGCGGCGAGGTACATCGGTTCGGTGAACAGCGGCGCGGTGACCGCCAGCCCCGGCTCCGGTTCGGCCGGGACCAGGTCGTACTCGTGGACCAGTGCCACGTCCAGCTCACCCGCCCGCACCGCGGCGGCCACCCCGGCCGGGTCCACCTCGGTCACCATCGGCACCAACCCCGGGTGGCGGCCTGCCAGTTCGGCCAGCGCGGCCGGGATGATCGCGCGGGCGGCCGACGGATAGGTCCCGATCCGCAGCGGACCCGCCAGCCCCTGGCGCGCGTGCGCCAGCTCCGCCCCCGCCTGCTCGAGCCGCTCCAGCACCGCCTCCGCGTGCCGGACCAGGTTCCGCCCGGCCGGGGTCAGCGAGACCCGCCGCCCGGTGCGCTCCAGCAGTGGCACCCCGGCCTCGCGCTCCAGCGCCGACAGCTGCTGGGAGACCGCCGACGGACTGAAGGAGAGCGAGTCGGCGACCGCGGCGATGGTCCCGAGGTGGGCGAGTTCGCGCAGCAGGCGCAGACGGCGGACGTCGAGCATCAGGCCACCTTACGAGAAGCTTCGGAAATGTGAACTGGACCTGCACGGTACCTGGGCCGCAGGCTCTGAGACATGGAACTGCACGGGATCTACGTACCGCTGATCACACCGTTCGAGCAGGACGGCTCGGTCGCCGCCGGGGCACTGGAGCGGCTGGCCCACTCGATGCTGGACCAGGGGGCCGCCGGGCTGGTCGCGCTCGGCACCACCGCCGAGCCCGCCACCCTGGACGAGGACGAGCGGCGCACCGTCACCGAGGTCTGCGCCAGGGTCTGCCGGGAGCGCGGCGCCACGCTGATCGTGGGCGCGGGCGGCAACGACACCAGGCGCAGCGCCGAGCAGCTCGCCGGCCTGACCGGGGCGGACGCGGCGCTGGTCACCGTCCCGGCCTTCACCCGTCCGGGCGAGGCGGGGGTGCTGGCGCACTTCGAGTACCTGGCCGAGCGCAGCGCCGTACCGCTGGTCGTGTACCACATCCCCTACCGCACCGGGCAGGCGCTCGGCACCGCCACCCTGCGCCGGCTGCTGTCGCTGCCCGGGATCGCGGGGGTCAAGTACGCCGTGGGCGGGATCGACGAGGGCACCGTCGAACTGCTCGCGAACGGCGGCACCGGGGTGCTGGGCGGGGACGACACGGTGTTCTCGCCGCTGCTCGCGCTGGGCGCCGCCGGCGGCATCCTGGCCTCGGCGCACCTGGCCACCGGGCGGTTCACGGAGCTGGTGGACCTCTGGCGCAAGGGCGACGCGGTACCGGCCAGGGAGCTGGGACACCGGCTCGCGGCACTCTCGGGGGCGCTCTTCGCGGGCCCCAACCCGACGGTGATCAAGGGGGTGCTGCACGCGCGGGGAGTGATCCCCACCCCGGCGGTGCGGCTGCCGCTGCTCGCGGCGGAGGCGGCGCCGGTCGGCCGGGCGCTGGAACTGCTCGCGGAACTCGACGACTGACCGCGGCCGGGACCGGGGAAAGGCGCCGCCCCCGGCGCGGAAGCGGGTTCCCCGCCAGGCGTTCCAGGCGCCCTTGAATGTTCGTCCCGCGTCCCTGAGGCTCACCATGACCGCCCTTGCGGCGAAGCCCCTCGGGGAGCCCCCGGCCGGTGACCACAGGGTGGGACGAATCTCGGATCGGGGCTCCGACCAGGCATGATGGGCCATGTGCGGGGCCAGACCGAGCACAGCAGAACAACAGGAGGAGTCCGATGAGGATCGGCATCGTAGGAGCCACCGGCCAGGTCGGCAGCGTGATGCGCCGCGTACTGGCCGAGCGCAACTTCCCGGTGGAGCAGCTGAGGCTCTTCGCCTCGGCCCGCTCGGCCGGTCAGACCCTGGAGTGGCAGGGCACCACGATCACCGTCGAGGACGCCGCCACGGCCGACTACAGCGGCCTGGACATCGTGCTCTTCTCGGCCGGCGGCGCCACCTCCAAGGCGCTGGCGCCCAAGGTCGCCGCGGCGGGCGCCGTCGTGATCGACAACTCCTCGGCCTGGCGCCGCGACCCCGAGGTCCCGCTGGTGGTCGCCGAGGTGAACCCGCACGCGATCCCCGACCGCCCCAAGGGCATCATCGCCAACCCGAACTGCACCACCATGGCCGCGATGCCGGTGCTGCGCCCGCTGCACCGGGAGGCCGGCCTGGTCTCCCTGGTGGTCTCCACCTACCAGGCGGTCTCCGGCAGCGGCCTCGCCGGCGTGGCCGAGCTGCAGGAGCAGGCGGTCAAGATGGTGGACGACGCCCAGGCGCTGGTCCACGACGGGTCGGCCGCCGAGTACCCCGAGCCGCAGGTCTACAAGCGCCCGATCGCCTTCAACGTGGTGCCGCTGGCCGGCTCGATCGTGGAGGACGGCTCCTCGGAGACCGACGAGGAGCAGAAGCTCCGCCACGAGAGCCGCAAGATCCTGGAGATCCCCGGGCTGAAGGTCTCCGGCACCTGCGTCCGGGTCCCGGTCTTCACCGGCCACTCGCTGCAGGTCAACGCCCGCTTCGCGGCCGGGATCACCCCGCAGCGCGCGGCCGAGCTGCTGGCGGACGCGCCCGGCGTCGAGCTGTCCGAGATCCCGACCCCGCTGCAGGCGGCCGGCCAGGACCCGACCTACGTGGGCCGGATCCGGGCGGACGAGACGGTCGAGCACGGCCTGTCGCTCTTCCTCTCCAACGACAACCTGCGCAAGGGCGCCGCGCTCAACGCCGTCCAGGTGGCCGAGCTGGTCGCCGCCGAGCTCCAGGGCCACCAGGACTCGTAGGGCGGTTCCCGACGGACGCGCCGAGCGGACCGTCGGACAAGCCCTGACCGGGTGCCGGGCCTCCCGAGGAGGCCCGGCACCCGCGGGCCGGGTCAGGCCTGGGGATGCGGCGCGACGGAGACCGTGAGCGGGGACGAGACCGCGTTCCCCGTCCACTTGTCGCCGGGGGAGTACCACTGGTACTCGCCCGAGGCCGTGGCCCGGACCTTCGCGCTGACGGTGCCGGTGGCGTCCGAGAGGGCGGTGGCGACCGTGGTCCAGTGGGAACTGCCGTGCGGGCGGAACTGGAGATAGGCCGTCCCGCCCTCGTAGCCGTGGTACCTGTTGTCGCTCCAGAACGCCCGGTTCAGCCAGCCCTTGACCGTCAGCTCCTCGCCCGCGGTGGCGTGCTGGGGCACGTTGTAACCGGAGATCCGGGCCGCCCGCTTGAGTGAGAAACCGCCCGCGGTCTGGTTGACGTAGCGGTCGCCGTCATTGGCGTTCACCTTGAGGTCCACGAACCAGGTGCCGGCCTCGTCGTTGAAGACGTCCTTCCTGGCCGGGTCGACCGTCGCCGTGCCCCGGCAGACCGAGACGGTGTGCGAGGTCGGCGAGCACGTCATCGGGCTGACCTTCAGCACCCCGTACGAAGGCCCCCAGACGCCGATCGGGGACACCGACCGGATGCCGGAGTCGTCCTCGGCCGTCACCTCCACCGGGAAGGTGACCGGCTCGGTCGGGCCGACCAGGACCGTACGGCCCTCGTTGACGGTGATCCCGAGCACCCGGGTGTCGCCCCGTGAGGTGTCGGTGGTGACGGTGGGGACCAGCAGTACCGCTCCCGCTACCAGGACGCCTGCCGTGGACAGGACCACGATTCTCTTCCGCATCAATCCCTCAGTATTGCCAGTGGCCGAGCCCGCTCCCGCCACGCATGATCCGTCCGGACGGTTCACCGCCCGATCGGAGGGTAAGGAAGTGCGCAACGGTAGTGCGGTCCGGGGTCCAGCGCCCCCGCAGGGTGCCCGGCGCACCTCCGGTCACCGGTGGCCGACCCGGAGAAGAGGTGCGGATCATGGACCGCTGCGTCGTCCTCGTGGACGCCGGATACCTGCTGGGAGCAGCCGCCAGCCTACTGGCCGGAGAACCCTCCCGGTCCCGGGTGGCGGTGGACCACACCGCTCTGATCGCCGCCCTGCGGGCCCGCGCCGAGGCGGAGACCGGCCTCCCGCTGCTCAGGATCTACTGGTTCGACGCCGCACCGGACCGCCGGCCGCTGCCCGAGCACCGCAGGCTCCGGGTACTGCCCCGGGTCACCGTACGGCTGGGCGCGCTCACCAGAGCGGAGGGCCGCTGGGTGCAGAAGGGCGTGGACGCCGTGATGCACGCCGAGCTCGCCGAACTCGCCCGCAACCGCGCCTGCGCCGATGTGGTGCTGGTCACCGGGGACGGCGACCTGCTGCCCGGCATGATGTCCGCCAAGGAACACGGCGTGGTCGTCCACCTCTGGGCGCTGCAGGCCGCCGACGGCGACTTCAACCAGTCCGAGGACCTGGTCGGTGAGGCGGACGAGCGCCGGGTCCTGGACCGCGAGTGGATCGAGGCCTGGGTACGGCTGCGCGAGGCCGCACCCGCGCACCCGCTCGGCGAGCCCCGTCCCGAGATCGCCCAGCTGCTCGCCGCCCCGCCCGCCGCGGGCCACCCCGGGCACCCGGTCGCCCCGGTCCACCCGGAGCAGCCCGCCGCCCTCGCCGACGAGCCCCGGCAGGCCGCCCTCAAGGTGGTACCGACCCCCAGGGACCTCGCCCACCGGACCACCGCCCCCGCGCCCCCCGTCGCACCCGTGCCCGCCTCGATCGTGCTGCGCTGGTCGTCCGAGCGCGGCTGGGTGGACCGGCCGGCCCCGGAGAGCCACGGCGCCGCCGACAGCCTCCCGATACTGGCCCAGCTCACCACGGCCGAGCAGCGCTGGACCGACCGCGAGGAGGACATCACCAGCATCGGCGGCGACGCCCACGAGGTCGGACAGGTCTTCGCCCGGCGCTGGATCGACCGGATCGGCTCGCCCACCCGGCTCACCCCGCTGTGGGCCGACTACCCGCGCATCCCGCACCGGCTGGACGGTGAGCTGCTCCGCTACGCCGCCCGCTTCGGCCTGCTCGCGCACAAGGACGACCAGATCGACGAGCACGACCGCTACGCGATCCGGGCCGGCTTCTGGAAGGAGCTCGCCGCCCGGGTGCCGGGAGGCGAGCCCCTGGCCGCCGCCGAGGGCCGCACGGACGGCTGAGTGCCGACGGGCGGCCCGGGGCCGGTGCGGGGGCGGCGATGGTGATTGCGGCCCCCTTGTCCTGATCTGCTCTGCCAGCGCGTAGAGTCTTCGACCGTGAGCGACACCGACCGGCCGGCACCGCAGGCCAGGCCGCAAGGCGACCTCGGCGGCACCGGGCAGTACACCGGGCTGTGCTGCACCGTGCGAGACCTTGCGAAGACGTACCGCAGCCCGGGCCGGGGCCTCGGCCGAGGCCGTGGCCGCAGCGCGGCCGAAGGCGGTGCCGAGGACGGCGGCAGCGGCGTGATCCGGGCCAACGACGGCATCGACCTGGACGTCCGGCGCGGCGAGATCTTCGGCCTGCTCGGCCCGAACGGCGCCGGGAAGTCCACCCTGGTCCGCCAGCTCACCGGGCTGCTCCGCCCCGACCGGGGCAGCGTGCACATCCTCGGCCACGACATCGTCCGCCACCCCGAACGGGCCGCCAGGCTGCTCGCCTACCTGGGCCAGGAGTCCACCGCGCTGGACGAGCTGACCGTGGCCCTGGCCGCCGAGACCACCGGCCGCCTGCGCGGACTCACCCTGGCGGGGGCACGGAGCGAGACGGCCGACGTCCTGGCCGAACTCGGCCTCGAACCGCTCGCGCACCGCCCGCTCGCCAAGCTCTCCGGCGGTCAGCGCCGGCTCGCCTGCTTCGCCGCCGCGCTGGTGGGCGAGCGGCCGCTGCTCGTCCTGGACGAGCCCACCACCGGCATGGACCCGGTCGCCCGCCGCGCGGTCTGGTCGGCGGTGGACCGCCGGCGCGCCGAGCGCGGTACCACCGTGCTGCTGGTCACCCACAACGTCATCGAGGCGGAGACCGTGCTGGACCGGGTCGCCGTGGTCGACCACGGCAGGGTCATCGCCTGTGACACCCCCGGCGGGCTGAAGGCCCTGGTGGACGGCGACGTCCGGCTCGACCTGGTCTGGCGGACCGAGGCCCCGACCGAGGTCCCCGCCGTCGCCAGGCTCGCCGAGCAGGCCGAGTGCACCGGCCGCCGCTGGACCGTGCGCACCAGCCCCGAGCGGGCCCGCGAACTGGTCGCCGCCGTCACCACGGGGCCCGCCTTCGCGGCCCTGGACGACTTCACCCTGGCCACCCCCAGCCTTGAGGACGCCTATCTCAAGCTGGGCGGACGAGGCGGAGGGCTGACGAGGTGAGGCCGGGGTACCGGGAGGCCGCCGGTCGGGGACCGGCGGCGGTCGGTGACGTACGAGTGACGATCATTTCTTTCGAGGTGGACCGGTGACCCTGCTCGACCGTCCGGTGGCGGCGACCGAGAGCGAGGCGCCGCTCGCGCCCGCCGCGCGGTTCCTGCCCTCGCTGGCCGCCGTCTACCGGGCCCAGCTGGCCCGGGCCAGGGTGGCCCGGATCCCGCTGCTCTTCGTGGCGACCTTCCAGTCGCTCGGCATCCTGGTGATGATGCGCGGAGTGGTGGACCCGGGCGCCAACTCCGCCGCGTACGCCGTGGTCGCGGGGTCCAGCGTGCTGGTGGTCGCCTTCGTGGCGCTCAACCTGCTCGCCCAGTACTTCGGCAGGCTCCGGGCGACCGGCGGGCTGGACCACTACGCGACACTGCCCGTGCCGCCCGCCGCCGTGGTGCTCGGGGCGGCCGGCGCGTACGCCTCGTTCACCGTGCCCGGTGCGCTGGTGACGGCCGCCGCGGGCGCGGTGATGTTCTCGCTGCCGCTGGCGAACCTGTGGGTACTGCTGGCCGTGGTCCCGCTCGCGGGCGCCGCGCTCTCCGGTCTCGGCGCGGCCTGCGGGCTGCTCGCGCCGCGGCAGGAGATCGCCACCCTGCTGGGCCAGCTCGGGATGTCCGCCGCGCTGCTGCTGGGCGTCCTGCCGGTGGACCACCTGCCGCAGGCCGTCCGCTGGCTGCGTGACCTGCTGCCCTCGACCTACGGGGTCGAGGCCTTCGCCCGTACCTTCACCCCCGGCCCGGACTGGGCGGCCGTGGGCGGGGACCTGGCGGTCTGCGCGCTGGTCGGCCTGGTCTCGCTGACGCTGGCGACCTGGGCGTACCGGCGGGCGACCACCCGCTGAGCGGGTACCGAAGGCGCCTTCCGCCGAGGGCGGGCCCGTCCCGATCCGGCGAGTCGTGAAACGATGGGGCCGTGACCGTACCGAACACACCCGCGGGTCCGGGCGCCGGGCAGCTGCCCGAGCCCGATCCGTACGCAGTCGATTCCGACCTCCGCGAGCCGGCGCGGGAACGGCGGCCGCTGCTGCCGGAGCTGCGGCTCGGCGCAGTGCTGACGGTGGCCGGTGTACTGCTGGGTGTCGTCGTCGGCCTGCTCTGGCTCTGGCTGGCCCCCCGGGTGATGCTCGTCGTGGTCGGCAACGCCATCCAGTACGTCGACCCCGAGGGGGAGCAGCGGGCCGGTGCCGACAGCGTCTTCGTGCTGCTCGGGCTGGGCGCCGGAGCGCTCAGCGCGCTGGCCGCCTTCCTGTTCACCAGGGCGCGGGGCGGCGGCATCGCCGTCGCGGCCGGGCTGGCGGCGGGCGGGCTGGCGGGGTCGTATCTTGCCTGGCGTCTGGGGTGCTGGCTCGGGCCGACCATGGACGTGGTCGCGCACGCCAAGGCGGTCGGGACGGGCGTGCAGTTCAGCGCCCCGCTCAAGCTCGGCGCGGAGGGTGCGCTGCTGGCGTGGCCGATGACCGCGCTGGTGGTGCTGCTGATCCTGTCGGCCGCGTTCGGCAAGCGGGAGGAGGACCCGCCGCCGTACTGGGCGGGCCCGGAGTGGACGGGCCCCGGTGAGCCGGCCGTCCACCCCGAGGAGGGAGGCAGCGCCGCGGCGGCGGAACCGGCGGACAAGCCCCGGACGGACCCGGAGCCCCCGGCCGCCCCGACCGGGCAGGGACCCACGCCGCCCGCGTAGCGGCCGCCCGGGGGCAGCCTTGCGCCTCGCCCCCGTCTTCCCCCGGGATTCGCTGTTCCATCGCTGCCGCACCGCACCCGGAGGCCGGCCCCGAGCGGAGTCCGCCTCGATGCGCCTAGCGGCTGATGGGGGCGGTGCGGGCGTTGGTGAGGGCGGCGAGGTCGGCGGGGGAGAGCTCGACCTCAAGGCCCCGCCGGCCGGCGGAGACGTAGACGGTCGGGTGGTCGAGGGCGCTGCTGTCCAGGACGGTGCGCAGGGGGCGGCGCTGGCCGAGCGGGGAGATGCCGCCCCGGACGTAGCCGCTGCTGCGCTCGGCGGCCGCGGGGTCGGCCATCGCCGCCCGCTTCCCGCCGACGGCGGCGGCCAGCGCCTTGAGGTCCAGCTGCCCCAGGACCGGGACGACACCGACGGTCAGGGTGCCGTCCACCTCGGCGACCAGGGTCTTGAAGACCCGGCTGCCGTCCACGCCCAGGGCCTCGGCGGCCTCGCCGCCGTAGGAGGCGGCCGCCGGGTCGTGCGCGTACGCGTGCACGGTGAACGCGACCCCGGCCGCCTCCAGTGCCACCGTCGCGGGCGTGCCCTGCCCGCCCTTCGTCTTCTTCGCCACAGTCGGCCCTCCCGGCGCTGTCGGTACGGTCAGTTCGGGCTGAACGCCTGGCGGGTCAGGTCCGCCGCGGGCAGCGAGGGCAGCCGGGCGATCAACGCGCTCTCCCTGCGCAGCAGTTCGAGTTCGAGGGTGAGCCGCTGCGCGGTGTCGGGGCAGGCCAGCAGTTCCTGCTTGACCTGGGTGGGCAGTACGGAGGCCGCCGCGACCAGGTAGGAGAGCACCTGCGGGTCGGACGGCAGCTCCTGCTCCCCGGCCAGGCTGGCCTCGCGCGCGCCCGCCAGCCGCTTGCGGTAGGCGAAGAAGGCCCGCTCCACACCGGCCGCGAGCGCGCCCGCGCCGTCGCCCGGCCGCTCCTCGATCGGCTCGGTCTCGCCGACCAGGTAGGCGCCGCCGGTGTCCACGTCGTGCAGCCGGAACCGGGTGGTGCCGGTGACGAGCAGCTCGTACCGGTCGCCGGGGAGCTCCTTCACGGAGGCGATCGAGGCCACGCAGCCGACCTCGTACAGGGCCTCCAGCGGATGGCCGGTCACCGTGCCCAGGCCGTCCAGCGGACCGGCCGGGCCGTCCGGCTCGCGGACCGGGGCGACCTCACGGCCGTCCCGGATCGCCACCACGCCGAACCGGCGGGGCGGGTCCTCGGGCTGGACCATCAGATCGCCGACCAGCCGCCGGTAGCGCTCCTCGAAGACACGCAGGGGCAGTACGAGTCCCGGGTAGAGGACCGTGTTGAGCGGGAAGAGCGGGAGCCGTTCTGTCACGGCGGACAGACTAGACGGCCGACGGCCCGCCGCGCGCCGGGCTTGTGCCGGGGAGGGGGCGAACGGGACACCGGGCGGGCGGCCCGGTACGCGACCGCGAGGCCGCCCGCCGGCCGGTTCGGGGGAGGCGACACGCCCGGGTCGTGCGGAAGGGCCGCGGCACGCGGGCGGTCACCTCGGCCCGGACCATCCGCCCGGGGCCCCGCCGATGGTCCGAAAAGGGGTCGTCCACACCGGTGTGTTCCACGCCATGTCCATCCGGGTTCATCCGCTTCCGAGGTGGGGCGGAACACGTTTCGGTGCGGTCGGGAAAGGCCCGCGGATCGTATGTCCCCCCATTGCGGAAGGCATCCCACAGGCCTTGTTCCGCCGCCGTCCGCCCGCTCGGCGGCCGCTCTGCCGCGGTTCTTCCGTGATCTTGGTTTGTCTCGGCTCACGTATCACGGACTGAAATGCGAGACCGCCACTTCTGGCCACTCCTTACACTTGCTTCTGTGATCTCCCGAATTGATCTGCGCGGCTCCTCCTACCAGGACCTGCGCGACGTGCTGCCCCGTGCCGAGTTCGACGTGGAAGCCGCCCTGGAAAGGGTGCGGCCGATCTGCGAGGACGTACGCCATCGCGGCGTGGCGGCACTGATCGAGATCACCGAGCGCTTCGACGGCGTCCGGCTGGAGACCACCCGGGTCCCGCAGGCGCGGATCGACGAGGCACTGGCCACCCTGGACCCGAAGGTGCGGGCCGCGCTGGAGGAGTCGATCCGCCGCGCCCGGCTGGTCCACCGCGAGCAGCGCCGTACCGACCACACCACCCAGGTGGTGCCCGGCGGCACGGTCTCCGAGCGCTGGGTGCCGGTCGACCGGGTCGGCCTGTACGTGCCCGGCGGCCTGGCCGTGTACCCGTCCTCCGTGGTGATGAACGTCGTCCCGGCGCAGGAGGCCGGGGTCGCGGGCATCGCCGTCACCTCGCCGCCGCAGAAGGCCTTCGGCGGCTCGGTGCACCCGACGATCCTGGCGGCCTGCGCGCTGCTCGGCGTCACCGAGGTGTACGCGGCCGGCGGCGCCCAGGCGATCGCGATGTTCGCGTACGGCACCGAGGAGTGCCGCCCGGTGAACCTGGTGACCGGCCCCGGCAACATCTACGTGGCCGCCGCCAAGCGCCTGCTCAAGGGCCGGATCGGCATCGACGCCGAGGCGGGCCCGACCGAGATCGCCGTCCTGGCCGACGACAGCGCCTCGGCGCGGGACGTCGCCGCCGACCTGATCAGCCAGGCCGAGCACGACCCGATGGCCGCCTCGGTGCTGGTCACCGACTCGGTCGCGCTGGCCGAGGCGGTCGAGCTGGAGCTCAAGGAGCAGGTCGCCCGGACCAGGCACCGTGAGCGGGTCACCACCGCGCTGGGCGGCAGGCAGTCCGGCATCGTGCTGGTGGACGACGTCGAGCAGGGCCTGGACGTGGTCAACGCCTACGCCGCCGAGCACCTGGAGATCCAGACCCGGGACGCCCGCGCGGTCGCCGCCCGGGTGCGCAACGCTGGCGCGATCTTCATCGGCCCGTTCGCGCCGGTCTCGCTGGGCGACTACGCGGCCGGCTCCAACCACGTGCTGCCCACCGGCGGCTGCGCCTGCCACTCCTCCGGCCTGTCGGTGCAGTCCTTCCTGCGCGGCATCCATGTGGTCGACTACTCCCGCGAGGCGCTGGCCGACATCGCCGCGCACGTGGTGAACCTGGCCGAGGCCGAGGACCTCCCCGGTCACGGCGACGCGATCAGGGCGAGGTTCGATTGGACGGTGCCGGGGCAGTGAAGATCGACGACCTCCCGATCCGCGACGAGCTGCGCGGCCAGTCCCCGTACGGCGCACCGCAGTTGGACGTTCCCGTCCAGCTGAACACCAACGAGAACCCGTACCCGCTGCCGGAGCCGATCGTCGCCCGGATCGCCGAGCGGGTCGCCGA
Organism: Kitasatospora sp. HPM-01-4; assembly: GCF_051374625.1. NCBI lineage: Bacteria > Bacillati > Actinomycetota > Actinomycetes > Kitasatosporales > Streptomycetaceae > Kitasatospora > Kitasatospora sp. HPM-01-4. The sequence goes on from NZ_JBPQGP010000005.1 coordinate 6,413,032, forward strand.
GGCCGCCCGCACCCTCAACCGCTACCCCGACCGGGACGCGATCGAGCTGCGCGAGGCGCTGGCCGCGTACCTGACCAGGACCACCGGCTTCAGGCGCACCCGAGAGCAGGTCTGGGCCGCCAACGGCTCCAACGAGGTGCTCCAGCAGCTGCTGCAGACCTTCGGCGGCCCCGGCCGCACCGCGCTCGGCTTCGAGCCCTCGTACTCGATGCACGCGCTCATCTCCCGTGGCACCGGCACCGGCTGGATCTCCGGCCCGCGCAACGACGACTTCACCATCGACCTGGCCGCGGCCAAGGCGGCGATCGCCGAGCACCGCCCCCACGTGGTCTTCGTCTGCTCGCCGAACAACCCGACCGGTACCGCGGTCGACACCGACACCGTCCTCGCGCTGTACGAGGCCGCGCAGGCCGCCCGGCCCAGCCTGGTGGTCGTGGACGAGGCGTACGTCGAGTTCTCGCACCGCGCCTCGCTGCTGCCGCTGCTGGAGGGCCGCCCCAACCTGGTGGTCAGCCGCACCATGTCCAAGGCCTTCGGTGCCGCCGGGCTGCGCCTGGGCTACCTGGCCGCCGACGCCGCCGTGGTGGACGCCGTGCAGCTGGTCCGGCTGCCCTACCACCTGTCGGCCGTCACCCAGGCGACCGCGCTGGCCTGCCTGGAGTACACCGACACCCTGCTCGGCTACGTCGCCCAGCTGAAGGACGAGCGGGACCGCGTGGTGGACGAGCTGCGCGGGCTCGGGCTCGAAGTCACCGACTCCGACGCCAACTTCATCCAGTTCGGCCGCTTCGCCGACACCCACGCGGTCTGGCAGGCGATCCTCGACCAGGGTGTCCTGGTCCGCGACAACGGAGTGCCCGGGTGGCTGCGGGTCACCGCCGGCACCCCCGCCGAGAACGACGCCTTCCTGGACGCCGTCCGCCTCGTTCTCCCGCCCTCCTCGCCCGCCATCGGGCAGGAGGGGGCCGAGCTCACTTCCACCCTCGCCGGAGCGCGCTCCGCGCGCGCGGCCAGTCAGGAGTTGTAGGAACCTCATGTCCCGTATCGGACGCGTTGAACGCACCACCAAGGAGACCTCGGTCCTGGTCGAGATCGACCTCGACGGCACCGGAAGGACCGACATCTCCACGGGCGTCGGGTTCTACGACCACATGCTCGACCAGCTCGGCCGGCACGGTCTGTTCGACCTGACCGTCAAGACCGACGGCGATCTGCACATCGACACCCACCACACCATCGAGGACACCGCCCTGGCCCTGGGCGCCGCCTTCCGGCAGGCGCTCGGCGACAAGGTCGGCATCTACCGCTTCGGCAACTGCACCGTGCCGCTGGACGAGTCGCTCGCCCAGGTCACCGTGGACCTCTCGGGCCGCCCCTACCTGGTGCACACCGAGCCCGAGGGCATGGCGCCGATGATCGGCACCTACGACACCACGATGACCCGGCACATACTCGAGTCCTTCGTCGCCCAGGCACAGATCGCGCTGCACGTCCACGTCCCGTACGGGCGCAACGCGCACCACATCGTGGAGTGCCAGTTCAAGGCCCTGGCGCGGGCCCTGCGGTACGCGTGTGAACACGACCCGCGCGCGGCGGGCATCCTCCCCTCGACCAAGGGGGCGCTGTGAGCAAGTCCGCCACGCTGCTGATCATCGCCGGGCTGTTCCTGTCCGGCGGCGTGTACTCGTTCTGGAAGCAGAAGCACTCCAAGAGCGTGATCGCGGTCCTCGCGATCGGCGCCGTGATGTGCCTCGCCGCCGGCCTCCTGCGCCTCTAGAGACCCGGAAGACTGACATGTCCAAGAATGTTGTGGTGCTGGACTACGGCTCCGGTAACCTCCGCTCCGCCCAGCGCGCCCTCGAGCGCACCGGCGCCGATGTCACCGTGACCTCCGACTTCCAGCAGGCGTTGGACGCGGACGGCCTGCTGGTCCCTGGTGTGGGCGCCTTCGAGGCCTGCATGCGCGGGCTGAAGGCGGTGCGCGGCGACCAGATCATCGGCCGCCGGCTGGCCGGCGGCCGCCCGGTGCTCGGCATCTGCGTCGGGATGCAGATCCTCTTCGAGCGCGGCGTCGAGCACGGCGTGGAGACGGCCGGCTGCGACGAGTGGCCCGGAACCGTCGAGCCGCTGGACGCGCCGATCGTCCCGCACATGGGCTGGAACACCGTGGACGCGCCCGAGGGCAGCCGCCTGTTCGCCGGCCTCGACCCGGACACCCGGTTCTACTTCGTGCACTCCTACGGTGTGCGCCGCTGGGAGCTGGAGACCCACAGCCAGCGGATCAACGCCCCTCTGGTCACCTGGGCCACCCATGGGCAGCCCTTCGTCGCCGCCGTGGAGAACGGTCCGCTCTGGGCCACCCAGTTCCACCCCGAGAAGTCCGGCGACGCCGGCGCAGCCCTGCTGACCAACTGGGTCAACACCCTCTGAAGCCTGGAAAGTTGCATACGATGAGCCGTCTGGAACTCCTTCCCGCCGTCGACGTCCGCGACGGCCAGGCCGTCCGGCTGGTCAAGGGCGCCTCCGGCACCGAGACCTCCTTCGGTGAGCCGCTCGCCGCCGCCCTCGCCTGGCAGAACGCCGGCGCCGAGTGGCTGCACCTGGTCGACCTGGACGCCGCCTTCGGCACCGGCAGCAACCGTGAGCTGCTCGCCGAGGTCACCGGCCGGCTCGACATCAAGGTCGAGCTCTCCGGCGGTATCCGCGACGACGAGTCGCTGGCCGCCGCCCTCGCCACCGGCTGCACCCGCGTCAACCTCGGCACCGCCGCCCTGGAGAGCCCCGAGTGGGTCGCCAAGGTCATCGCCGAGCACGGCGACAAGATCGCGGTCGGCCTGGACGTGGTCGGCACCACCCTGCGCGGCCGCGGCTGGACCCGGGACGGCGGCGACCTGTACGAGGTGCTGGCCCGCCTCGACTCCGAGGGCTGTGCCCGCTACGTGGTCACCGACGTCAACCGCGACGGCACCCTGACCGGCCCCAACCTGGAGCTGCTGCGGAACGTCTGCGCCGCGACCGACAGGCCCGTAGTTGCCAGCGGCGGCGTCTCCTCGCTGGACGACCTGCGCGCCATCGCCACCCTGGTCCCCGAAGGTGTCGAGGGATCGATTGTGGGCAAGGCCCTCTACGAGCAGAAGTTCACTCTCGAAGAGGCCCTGGAGGCTGTGTCCCGATGACCGAAATCCCGGCCCCGCAAAGCTCGTTGAGGATCTCCGGTACTTCTCCCTGGGAGGAGGAGTTCGGGTACTCCCGCGCCGTGCGGGCCGGGGACTTCGTTCTGGTGGCAGGCAGCACCGCGTACGACAACGGGGTCGTCCTGAACGAGGGCGACCCCTACCAGCAGACCCTCGCCGCTTTCGGCGTGGTGTTCAAGGCCCTGGCCCACTACGGCCTCGACCCGGCGGACGTGGTCCGCACCCGGATGTACATCACCCACGTCCGGGACTCCGAGGAGGTCGGCCGGGCGCACAAGAAGCTCTTCGACGCGATCCGCCCGGTGACGAGCATGGTCGTGGTGGAGGGCCTGATCGACTCCCGGATGATGGTCGAGGTCGAAGTCGACGCCTACCGTCCCGGGCTCGCAACCTCCCTGGAAGGCAAACCGTGACCCTCGCAGTACGTGTCATCCCCTGTCTGGACGTCGACGCCGGGAGGGTGGTCAAGGGAGTCAACTTCCAGAACCTGCGCGACGCCGGCGATCCGGTCGAGATGGCCAAGCTCTACGACGCCGAGGGCGCCGACGAACTGACCTTCCTCGACATCACCGCCTCCTCCGGCGACCGGGAGACCACCTATGACGTGGTCCGCCGCACCGCCGAGCAGGTCTTCATCCCGCTCACCGTGGGCGGCGGCATCCGTACGGCGGAGGACGTCGACCGGCTGCTGCGCGCCGGGGCCGACAAGATCGGCGTCAACACGGCGGCGATCGCCCGTCCGGAGCTGATCCGGGAGATCGCGCGGCGGTTCGGGCGGCAGGTGCTGGTGCTGTCGGTCGACGCGCGGCGCTGCCCGGAGGGGACGGAGACCGCCTCGGGGTTCGAGGTCACCACGCACGGCGGGCGTCGCGGCACCGGGCTGGACGCGGTCGAATGGGCGGGCCGGGCGGCCGAGTTGGGGGCCGGCGAGATCCTGCTCAACTCGATGGACGCCGACGGGACCAAGGACGGCTACGACCTGGAGATGATCCGCGCCGTACGCAAGGCCGTCTCCATCCCGGTGATCGCCTCCGGCGGGGCGGGGAAGCTGGCCGACTTCGCCCCCGCGGTGACGGCGGGCGCCGACGCGGTGCTGGCCGCCAGCGTCTTCCACTTCGGCGACCTGCGGATCGGCGAGGTCAAGAACGCCCTGCGGGAGGCGGGTCACCCGGTCAGGTAGCACCCGCCGGGCAGTCCCCGCGCTCCCGGGGAACGCGTCATCGCCCGGAGGGCTCGGAGGCGGGCAGCGGAAGTACGGCGCCGAGGGTCTCGACCGCGGAGGCTGGGCCCTCGACCCGGAGGGTGGTGTGGGCGCCGCGGCCGAAGGCGAAGAGGGTCAACTCGGCGGGGGAGCCGGTGAGTTCGACCTGGTCGGTGCCGTGGGGGCCGAACTCGAGGCTGCCCGCGCCGGGCCAGCGCAGCGACAGCCGTACCGGGGTCTTGCGTCCGGCCTCCAGACGGCTGAGCATCGGCAGGCGCCGCCACAGGGCCTGGGCCAACTCCGGTGCGACCTCCTGCGGTTGCCACTCGACCGCGCGGCGGACGTCCTCGGCGTGCACGAAGTACTCGACCGTGTTGGCCGCCTCGTCCACCCCGGGCAGTGCGAACGGCGACAGCCGCGGCGGCCCCGAACGGAACAGCCGCACCAGCTCCTCGTACGGCCGCTCCGCGTAGCCGGCCTGCACCCGCGCCGTCCACCCCGCCAGCGCCTGCACCCGGATCCCGGGCGCGGCGTCCGCGCGCCGCTCCCGCAGGACCAGGTGGGCGGCCAGATCGCGGGTGGACCACCCCTCGCACAGCGTCGGGGCGTCGGGACCGGCGGCGATCAGCAGCTCGGCGAGCCGCTGACGCTCCGTACGGGCGGAGTTCGACATGCGTTCCAGCCTACGCCGCCCCGGGCGCGCCCGGCGACGCCGGATGATCACCCGTCAGCGGGCAGCTGCGAGCGGAAGTGCCCGGTCGTCTTCGGGCCGCCCTGCTGGTCACTGACCGTCATGGTGCACGTCGCGTCCCGGAAACCCTGCTGGTAGAACTTCAGATAAGGACCGATGGGGAAGCCGTAGAACTGCCCGCCGCCCTGCTCCCGCTCCCACTCGGTCAGCGGCGCCTGGCACAGCCCGCGCAGGGCGCGGCCGATCACCAGGTCGTCGGTCAGCCCCTCGGGCAGCACCACGTTGGCGATCGCCTCCCCGTCGTGCGGCTGGGCGCACGGGCGCTGCTCGGGCTTGGTGATCCCGGTGCTCAGCTGCTGGTGGTCGAAGCACGTACCCGGTGGGAAGTACGGGTAGGGCAGCACCTTCGACGGGCTCGCCGACGGGCTGGACGGGAACGCGACCGCGGGCGGAGGAAGGGCCACCCGGTGCCGCTCCGGCCACAGGAACAACCCGCCCAGCGCCGCCGCCACGACCACGGCCAGCAGCGCCATCCGCCACCACCGCCGCCGTCCGGACGCCCGGCCGTACTCCGGCGGCACGCCTCCCATAGGCCCCTTGTCCACCTCAACCCCCTTGGCTCGCAGCCATTCTGGCCGTGCGGAGGGCCGCTTGGCAGGGGATTGACGACAACGGTCCGGGCGGAAGCACCCCGAACGCGGCCGGGTGCGGACCGGCTGCGGCACGGGTCTGATCACGAGCGGTCCGACGCGGGCCGGGAGCGCCGGTCGCGGGCGGCTCCCGGATCTCCCCGGCCTCCCGGAGCCGCCGGTCCGCGGTGCTACACGGCGCCCGGTGGCCACGGCGGGTGACCACCGCCGGTAACCACACGCACCTGCGAGAATGGCCGTATGTCCACCACTCCCGCCGCCCCCGGCAGCACCGCTCTGGCCGCCGACATCGCCGCCCGCCTCAAGCGCACGCCCGACGGCCTGATCCCCGCCATCGCCCAGCAGTACGACACCGGTGAGGTGCTGATGCTCGGCTGGATGGACGACGAGGCGCTGCACCGCACGCTGACCACCGGCCGCTGCACCTACTGGAGCCGCAGCCGCCAGGAGTACTGGGTCAAGGGCGACACCTCCGGGCACTACCAGCACGTCAAGTCCGTTGCGCTGGACTGCGACGCCGACACCCTGCTGGTCCGGGTCGACCAGGTCGGCGCGGCCTGCCACACCGGCACCCGCACCTGCTTCGACACCGACGTACTGCCCCTCGCTGGTTAGTCTTTCCACCCGTCAGTCCCTGCTCACGAACGGTGAAGTACCCCATGGACATTGAGGCCTTCCGCAAGCTCGCCGTAGACACCCGGGTCATCCCGGTCACCCGCCGGCTCCTCGCGGACGGGCTCACGCCCATCGGTCTGTACCGCAGCCTGGCCGCCGAGCGCCCCGGCACCTTCCTGCTGGAGTCGGCCGAGCAGGGCCGCAGTTGGTCGCGCTACTCGTTCGTCGGGGTGCGCAGCGCCGCCACGCTCACCGCCGACCAGGACGGCAACGCGCGCTGGCACGGCACCCCGCCGGTCGGCATCCCCACCGGCGGCGACCCGCTGGAGGTGCTGCGGGCCGCGCTCGCCGCGCTGCACACCCCGCGCGGCGCCGACGACGGCCTCCCGCCGCTCACCGGCGGCCTGGTCGGCTACCTCGGCTACGACATCGTCCGCCGGCTGGAGAAGCTGCCCGACCGCACCCCGGACGACCTGAAGCTGCCCGAGCTGACCATGCTGCTCGCCACCGACCTCGCGGTGCTCGACCACTGGGACGGCTCGGTGATCCTCATCGCCAACGCGGTCAACCACAACGACCTGGCCAGCGGCGTGGACGAGGCCTACGCGGACGCGGTGGCCCGCCTCGACGCGATGGAGGCCGATCTGCTGAAGCCGGTCCCCTCGGGGCTCGCCACCTTCACCCCGACCGCGGTGGACGCCCACTCGCCCTTCGGCGGCGAGCCGTACGGGCAGGCGGTGGAGGAGATCAAGGAACGGATCCGGGCCGGCGAGGCCTTCCAGGTGGTCGTCTCGCAGCGCTTCGAGGCGCCCTGCCCGGCCAGCGCGCTGGACGTCTACCGGGTGCTGCGCACCACCAACCCCAGCCCGTACATGTACCTGTTCCGCTTCCCGGGCCCCGACGGCACCGCGCAGGGCGGCTTCGACGTGGTGGGCTCCAGCCCGGAGGCGCTGGTCAAGGTGACGGAGGGCGAGGCGCTGCTGCACCCCATCGCCGGTACCCGGCCGCGCGGCGCCACGCCGCAGGAGGACGCCGAGCTCGCCGCCGAGCTGCTCGCCGACCCCAAGGAGCGGGCCGAGCACCTGATGCTGGTCGACCTCGGCCGCAACGACCTGGGGCGGGTCTGCACGCCGGGCAGCGTCGAGGTGGTCGACTTCATGACGATCGAGCGGTACAGCCATGTGATGCACATCGTCTCCACCGTCACCGGTGAGGTGTCCGAGGGGAAGACCGCCTTCGACGTGCTCACCGCCTGCTTCCCGGCCGGGACGCTCTCGGGGGCGCCCAAGCCGCGTGCGATGCAGATCATCGAGGAGCTGGAGCCCACCCGCCGGGGCCTGTACGGCGGCTGCGTCGGATACCTGGACTTCGCGGGCGACGCCGACACCGCGATCGCGATCCGGACCGCCGTGCTCCGCGACGGCACCGCCTACGTCCAGGCCGGCGCGGGCGTGGTGGCCGACTCCACCCCGGAGGGCGAGGACACCGAGTGCCGCAACAAGGCGGCGGCCGTACTGCGGGCCGTTGCCACGGCCAACACGCTCCGTACGCCGCTGGCGTGATGCCATCGAGGCACTGAGTCACGCGCAGCAGGAGAAGGTCCCGTTCGGCGAGGACCTGCACGTCCCGCTGGAGGGCCGCACGCTGGTGATCAGCACCGACGAGTTCCCGAAGGACCCCGCCTGACCCGGGCGGGTGTGCGGTCGGGGATAGTGGACGGGTGAGTGCTACTACCTCGTCCGAGTCCGCCGCATCCGTCCCCGCCGAGCGCAGGGGTGGCCGGCGCAGTCTCGGGATGATGCTGCTGCTGACCGCGCTGGGCGCGGTGCTGGTGCTGACCTCGGTGGGGCGGACCTGGGCCGAGGGGTCGCTGCCGGGGAAGATGGCGGTCTCGGTGACCGGCAGTGCGGTCTCCGGGTTGCCGACCGGGCTGACGCTGGCCGTGATGGCCGCGGCGGTGGCGGTGTTCGCCGTGCGCGGAGTCGGCCGGATCGCGGTCGGTGCGCTGGCGGTGCTGGCCGGGGCCGGGGTGGCCCTCGCGTCCGCGCTCGGGGCTTCGGACACCGCCGCGCTGGACGCGGAGGCGGCCCGCAAGCTGGCGCTGGTGAGCGCGCAGGCCGAGCTCCCCAGCCACACCGCCTGGCCCTGGGTGGCGGTGGCCGGCGGAGTGCTGCTGACGCTGGCGGGGCTGGTCACCGTGCGCTCGGGGCGGGGCTGGCCCGCGATGGGCGCACGGTACGAGGCGCCGGCGGGCAAGGGCCAGGGGGCGCGGAAGCAGCCGAAGCCCGCCGGGACTCCGGCCGAGCTGTGGCAGGCCCTGGACCGTGGCGAGGATCCCACCGGTTGATTGCCGCCCCCGCTTGGGTCCGTATGTCAGGGCCCGGCACAATGGATGACGTCAACCCTCCCCCAGCCTTCGGGCGGGGCCCCGGAGACTCAAGGAGCACCATCAATGTCGGCAGCAGCGCGCCAGGCCCACGGCCACACTCCCGCCGCCTGGACTGGCGTGACCATCAGCTTCATCGGCTTCATGGTCAGCGGCGTGGCCATGATCCTCCCGAACGTCCTGATCGTCTGGGCCGGGATCGCAGTCGTCCTGCTCGGCGGCGTGGTCGGCAAGGCCATGCAGATGGCGGGCATGGGCAAGCAGCCGAGCAAGCACGTCGGCGCCACCGCCACCGACAAGCCGGCCACGGTCTCCGTCTCCTGACGGCACCCGGTAGGAACCATCGAGCGGCGGGCGCCACCACGCCCGCCGTTTCGTGCTCCCGCCACGCCCTGCCGGTACGGGTACACGGGGGCGCCCGCAGGGAAGAATCGGCGGGATGAAAGCGACTCCCGGACCATCCGTCCCCCAGCCCTCCGTGCTGCGGCGGCTGAGCCGACCGCTGACCGCGCTGGCGGCTGTCGCCCTCCCGACCGGGTACGTCGCGGCGGTGGATCCCAACGCGCCGGGCCACTACCCCACCTGCCCGGTGCTCCAGGCGACCGGCTGGTGGTGCCCCGGCTGCGGCGGACTGCGCTGTGCGCACGCGCTGACCCGGGGGGACCTGATCACGGCGGGCCACGACAACCTGCTGGTGCTGCTGCTGGCGGGGGCGGTGGGCGTGCTCTGGCTGTGCTGGCTGTGGGCGGCGCTGACGGGCGGCCGCGCGCCGCGCGTCGCCATCGGCGGGCGCGGGGCGGTGGTGCTGGTCCTGGTGCTCACGCTCTTCACGGTGGTGCGCAACCTGCCGATCGGTGCGGGCCTGGCACCGCCGGCGGCCTGACCGGTGTGACCAACCGTTCACGACCCCTTCGGCCTGCTGCTTTCCGCAGGCGCCGGGCGCGGACGGCCGAGCAGCGCGGAGGGCGCGTACGCCGGTCCGCCCAACGAGACGTACGCCGGACTGATGCGGTTCGCGCCCCCGGCGCCCGATACCATCGAAGAGCCGATGGGGACGGATACGAACAGGATCGTCACCGTTCCTGACCAGTCCACACCCCACGGCCTTGACTGGATCTGCCAGGTCGGAGGGCCGCTCGCCCTCCGGCATCAGCTGGCCGAATGCCTAGCAGAGAATGATGGGGGCGCTCTCGTGAGTGTGCTCGACGAGATCATCGACGGGGTCCGGCAGGACCTCGCCGAGCGACAGACCAGGGTCTCCCTGGACGAGCTCAAGGAGCTGGCTGCCAAGGCGCCCGACGCCAAGGACGGCGTGGCCGCACTGCGCGGTGACGGTGTCCGGGTGATCTGCGAGGTCAAGCGCTCCAGCCCGTCCAAGGGCGCGCTGGCGGCGATCGCCGACCCGGCCGCCCTGGCGCGTGACTACGCGGCGGGCGGCGCGGCCGCGATCAGCGTGCTGACCGAGCAGCGCCGCTTCGGGGGTTCCCTCGCCGACCTGGACACCGTCCGGGCCGCGGTGGACACCCCGATCCTGCGCAAGGACTTCATCGTCACCTCCTACCAGCTCTGGGAGGCCCGCGCCCACGGCGCCGACCTCGCGCTGCTGATCGTGGCGGCACTGGAGCAGCCCGCTCTGGTCTCGCTCATCGAGCGGGCCGAGTCGATCGGGCTGACCCCGCTGGTCGAGGTGCACGACGAGGAGGAGATCGCCCGCGCGGTGGACGCCGGAGCGAGGATCATCGGCGTCAACGCCCGCAACCTCAAGACCCTCGAGGTGGACCGCAACACCTTCGGCAACGTGGTGGACGCCATCCCGGACCACATCGTCAAGGTGGCCGAGTCCGGGGTCCGCGGCCCGCACGACCTGATCGCCTACGCCAACCTCGGCGCGGACGCGGTCCTGGTCGGTGAGTCGCTGGTGACCGGCAAGGACCCGAAGGCCGCGGTCGCCGACCTGGTCGCGGCCGGCGCCCACCCGGCGCTGCGCAACACCGGACGGGGCTGACCCGCAGCCGTGTCCGTACTCGCCCGCCTCGCCCCCGGCTGCCGCCCGCGCGGCTGCCGCGCGCCCGCACGCCGGGTGCTGGGGCGGCGGGTGCGGTACGTGATCGGCTGCGAGCCCGGGCAGGTGCAGGGCCGTCGATGGCGTAGGACGTCCGGCTGAGAAGCCACCCCGACGTCACCGCAGACCATCACACCCTAGGACGTATCAAGAGATGTCCGAGAACGACTACCTGCCGGGTGCCCAAGTCCCCGACGCACGAGGCTACTTCGGCGCGTACGGCGGCCGCTTCATCCCGGAGGCGCTGGTCGCCGCCGTCGAGCAGGTCGCCGAGGAGTACGAGAAGGCCAAGGCCGACCCGGCCTTCGCGGCCGAGCTCGACGCGCTGCTCAAGGACTACACCGGCCGCCCCAGCCCGCTCACCGACGTCCGCCGGTTCTCCGCCGAGGCGGGCGGCGCGCGGATCCTGCTCAAGCGCGAGGACCTGAACCACACCGGTTCGCACAAGATCAACAACGTGCTGGGCCAGGCGCTGCTCACCCGGCGGATGGGCAAGACCCGGATCATCGCCGAGACCGGCGCCGGCCAGCACGGCGTGGCCACCGCCACCGCCTGCGCGCTCTTCGGCTTCGACTGCACCATCTACATGGGCGAGGTCGACACCCAGCGCCAGGCGCTGAACGTCGCCCGGATGCGGATGCTCGGCGCCGAGGTCGTCGCGGTGAAGTCCGGCAGCCGCACGCTGAAGGACGCCATCAACGAGGCGTTCCGCGACTGGGTCGCCAACGTGGACTCCACCCATTACCTGTTCGGCACGGTGGCCGGCCCGCACCCGTTCCCGATGATGGTCCGCGACTTCCACCGGGTGATCGGCGTGGAGGCCCGGCAGCAGGTGCTGGACCGCACCGGCAGGCTGCCGGACGCCGTGGTCGCCTGCGTCGGCGGCGGCTCCAACGCGATGGGCATCTTCCACGAGTTCATCCCGGACGCCGGTGTCCGCCTGGTCGGCTGCGAGGCGGCCGGCGAGGGCGCGGACACCCCGAAGCACGCCGCCACCCTCACCAAGGGCGACCCGGGAGTGCTGCACGGCTCGCGCACCTACGTCCTCCAGGACGAGGACGGCCAGACCATCGAGAGCCACTCCATCTCGGCCGGTCTGGACTACCCGGGGGTCGGCCCCGAGCACGCCTGGCTGAAAGACACCGGCCGCGCCGAGTACCGTCCGGTCACCGACGACCAGGCCATGCAGGCGCTGCGCCTGCTGTCCCGTACCGAGGGCATCATCCCGGCCATCGAGAGCGCCCACGCGCTGGCCGGCGCCCTGGAGCTGGGCCGCGAGCTCGGCCCCGAGGCCACCATCCTGGTCTCGCTCTCCGGCCGCGGCGACAAGGACATGCACACCGCCGCCGAGTACTTCGGTCTCTACGACAGCGAGGGCAAGTGACCATGGCTTCGAAGCTCACCGCGGCCCTGGCCGCCGCCAAGGCCGAGAACCGCGCCGCGCTGATCGGCTACCTCCCGGCCGGGTTCCCGACCGTGGCGGGCGGGATCGAGGCGGCGGGCGCCCTGATCGAGGGCGGCTGCGACGTCGTCGAGATCGGGCTGCCGCACTCCGACCCGGTGCTGGACGGCCCGACCATCCAGACCGCGGACGACATCGCGCTGCGCGGCGGCGTCCGGATCAAGGACGTGCTGCGCACCGTCGCCGAGGTGGCCGCCGCGCACCCCGAGGCCGCGGTGCTGGTGATGACGTACTGGAACCCGGTCGACCGCTACGGCGTGGCGCGCTTCGCCGCCGACCTGGCCGCCGCCGGGGGAGCGGGCTGCATCCTGCCGGACCTTCCGGTGGAGGAGTCCGAGGAGTGGCGCAAGGCGGCGGGTGAGCACGGTCTGGACACCGTCTTCGTGGTGGCCCCCAGCAGCAAGGACGCCCGCCTCGCCGAGGTCACCGCGGCCGGCTCCGGCTTCGTGTACGCCGCGGCCGTGATGGGCGTGACCGGCACCAGGTCCGCCGTCGGCAACCTGGCCGAGGACCTGGTCGCCCGCACCCGGGCCACCACCGAGCTGCCGGTCTGCGTCGGCCTCGGGGTCTCCAACGCGGCCCAGGCCGCCGAGGTGGCCCGCTTCGCGGACGGTGTGATCGTCGGCTCCGCGTTCGTCCAGCGGATCCTGGACGCCGACGGCGACCAGGCGGCGGCACTGGCCGCGGTCCGCACCCTCGCGGGTGAACTGGCGGAGGGCGTCCGCCGCCGCTGACGGCAGTCACCGGAGCGGCCCGTCACCTCCCCCGGGGAGGTGACGGGCCGTCGTGCGTACCGAAGCCGGTGAATCCGTACGGGTGAAGAGTCGGCGGCTCACGCATCAGGGGTGATTGACCGGCGTTGAGTGGAGGGACCACTGTGCGGTGCCGCTCCGCGGTGCCGTGCGCCCCGTGTGGTCCGCGCACCGCCCGGTGTCCGTGACCGCCGACTGCCGTGAGGGAGCAAGTCTGTGCCGTGTCTCCACCGAGCCGTACTCCTGCGGGCCGCCGCCGCCGCGCTGACGCTCTGCGCGGCCGTCGGGCTGGAGGCCGCCGTCGGGCACTCGCTGGCCGCCCGGGGAGCGGAGCGGGCCGAGCGGGACGCGGTGGTGTGCGCGGAGACGGCACGGGTGGCCGAGGCGGTGCGGATGGCCGAGGCGGTGCGGGCCGACCGCACCCGGGCGCAGCGCGGACACCTCACCGGCCATGCCGTCCCCAAGGGCGCGCGGACCTGCGCGGGCGGCGGTACGAGCCCGTAGCGGCCGGATCGCGTGCTGCGACGGCGCAGTCGAACAGATCGGACATCAACCTCCAGATGTCACTCATTCGGCGTAATGTGCGAATTGGGAGGAACCATCACTCTTCCCCTACGGTTCATCAGGAAGCGTGAGCGGGAGCGAGACCCAGGGGGAGACCTGATGGCCAGTCAGATCGCCGAGTCGCGGACCAGTGACCGGCCGGTGCTGCGGCGGGCGGTGGACGGGCCGGTGGGGGAGTGGGTCGGGCTGGCCGTACGGCTGGCTCTGGCGACGGTCTGGGGCTGGGCCGGACTGGCGAAGATCTCCGATCCGGCCGAGGCGGCACAGGCCGTGCGGGCGTACGAGATCCTGCCGGAGTCGCTGGTCAAGCCGGTCGGTTACGGGCTGCCGTTCCTGGAGCTGGCGCTGGCGCTGCTGCTGGTGATCGGCCTGGGCGTGCGTGCGGTCGCCGTCATCTCCGCCCTGCTGCTGCTCACCTTCATCGGCGGGATCAGCTCCGCGTGGGCGCGCGGCATCTCGATCGACTGCGGCTGCTTCGGCGGCGGCGGGGCGGTCGACGCCTCCAAGACCGAGTACCTGCAGGAGATCCTGCGCGACTGCGGCTTCCTGCTGCTCGCCGCCTGGCTGCTGTTCCGGCCGCGCACCAGGCTCTCGGCCGACGCCTGGCTGGCCGCCTAGCCACCCATCGACCCGACCCCCACTTGGACACGGCAGGTATGAGCGAGAAGAACCGAGAAGGCAAGCGCAGCGCCCGCGAGCGGATGCTGGAGGCGCGCGCGGCCGAGGAGGCGCGCGCCAAGCGCAACAAGAAGCTGGGCGTCGTCGGTGTGGTGGCCGCGGTCATCGCCGTCGCCGTGGTGGCCGGCGTGACGGTGCAGAACCAGCGCTCCAAGCCGGAGACCCCGGCCGCCGCCCCGGCCGGCACGATCGGCGACAAGAAGCTGGTGATCCCGTCCGGGCCGGCCAACGCACCCTCCGTACTCACCGTGTACGAGGACCCGCGCTGCCCCGCCTGCGGCGCCTTCGAGCGGACCTTCGCGCCGACCATCGACCGGCTGGAGGACCAGGGCAAGCTGTACGTCAACTACCACATCGTCTCGTTCATCGACCGCTCGCTCGGCGGCAAGGGCTCCAAGTACGGTGCCAACGCGCTGGCCTGCGCCCAGGACGCGGGCCACTTCCGCGACCTGCACGACGTGTTCTACCGCAACCAGCCGGAGGAGACCTCCGACTCCTTCGGTGACAAGGCCACGCTGCTCAAGCTGGCCAAGCAGGTCAACGGCCTGGACACGCCGGCCTTCGAGAGCTGCGTCAACGGCAACAAGTACGGCGGCTGGGTCTCCTCGGTGCAGCAGGACTTCGACAAGTCCAGCTACAAGTCGACCCCGACCGTGCTGCTCAACGGCAAGCCCGTCTACCCGAAGAACGGCGAGGAGCAGATCTCCCCGGAGAGCCTGGTCAAGTGGGTCGACGCGGCCAACCAGGGCAAGCCGCTGGGCACCACCGGGTCCGGCAAGGAGAGTCCCGCGCCGACCAGCACCGCCGTCGAGACCAACACCCCGCCCACGCCGTAACGGCTCCCGGCGGCAGAGAAGAGGGGACTGTTCGGAAGCTGTGACCCCGTCCGGTGCCGTTCCACCGGGCGGGGTCCGGTAGCGTCGACCTTGTCATGGAACTCGCTTACATCCCGAGCCCGTCGCGGGGCGTCCTCTACCTTGGACCCGTCCCGCTGCGCGCCTACGCCTTCTGCATCATCATCGGTGTCGTCGTGGCCGTGTGGCTCGGCAGCAAGCGCTGGGTCGCCCGCGGCGGCGCCAAGCACACCGTCGGGGACATCGCCGTCTGGGCCGTTCCGTTCGGACTGGTCGGCGGCCGCCTCTACCACGTGATCACCGATCACCAGCTCTACTTCGGTGACGGCAAGGACCCGTGGAACGCCCTCAAGATCTGGGAGGGCGGCCTCGGCATCTGGGGTGCCATCGCGCTGGGCGCGGTCGGTGCCTGGATCGGGGCCCGCCGCCGCGGCGTCCCGCTGCCCGCGTACGCCGACGCCATCGCGCCCGGTATCGCGCTGGCCCAGGCCTGCGGCCGCTGGGGCAACTGGTTCAACCAGGAGCTCTACGGCAAGGCGACCACCCTGCCCTGGGGACTGAAGATCCACAAGGTGCTGCCGGACGGCACGGTCGTGGAGGGCGTCTACCACCCGACCTTCCTGTACGAGTCGCTCTGGTGCGTCGGTGTGGCGCTGCTGGTGATCTGGGCCGACCGCCGCTTCACCCTCGGCCACGGCCGGGCCTTCGCCCTCTACGTCGCCGCCTACACGGTGGGCCGGGCCTGGATCGAGTACCTGCGGATCGACGAGGCGCACCACATCCTCGGCCTGCGGCTGAACGACTGGACCGCGATCGTGGTCTTCCTCGCCGCGGTCGCCTACCTGGTGATCGTCGGCAGGAAGCGCCCGGGTCGGGAGGCTCCCGACTCGATCGATCCGGCGGCCCGGGCCGAGGAGTCGACGGAGTCCGGTCAGGAGGTGACGGAGTCCGGCAAGGAGGGCGTCCCGTCGCCGGCCCCCGCTCCGGCCGAGTCGAAGCCGGCCGCCGAGAAGAAGCCAAGCAACCCCTGACCTGCGTTTACGTCGAGCTCCGGCCGCTTCCACCAGCTCGGTGGCAGGCGGCCGGTGCCATGTTCGGACAGCCTTACTTTCCTGGAATACGTCTAAAGTTCGGACTAGTTTAGGGAAGGTGAGACCCCGCCGGGCCGGGGGGAAGTGTACGAACGGAGGCCGACCCGCCATGACTGCGACCATCGCCCAGCCGAACCTGGACGACCAGCCCAAGCCGCGCATCCCGGCGGACGGTCACCATCGCGACGTCAACGGAGGCTGGCTGCGGCCGGCCGTGTTCGGCGCGATGGACGGACTGGTCTCCAACTTCGCTCTGATGACCGGCGTGGTCGGCGGTGCCGTCAGCAGCAACACGGTGATCCTCACCGGCCTCGCGGGGCTCGCCGCCGGCGCCTGTTCGATGGCGGCCGGCGAGTACACCTCGGTGGCCTCCCAGCGTGAGCTGGTCGAGGCCGAGATCGAGGCCGAACGGCTGGAGCTCAGCCGCAACCCGCACGGTGAGCTGGCCGAGCTGGCGCAGATGTACATCGGGCGCGGCGTCGAGCCGGAGCTCGCCCACGAGGTCGCCCGGCAGCTCTCCGCCGACCCGGACCAGACGCTGGAGATCCACGCCCGGGAGGAGCTGGGCGTGGACCCGAACGACCTGCCCTCGCCGCTGGTCGCGGCGGCCTCGTCGTTCCTGTGCTTCGCGGTCGGTGCGCTGCTGCCGCTGCTGCCCTACCTGCTGGGGGCGACCTCGCTGCTGCCGGCGCTGCTGCTCTCGCTGGTCGGCCTGTTCGCCTGTGGTGCGGTGGTGGCCCGGGTGACCGCACGGAGCTGGTGGTTCAGCGGGCTGCGGCAGCTGGTGCTCGGCAGCGCGGCGGCGGGGGTGACGTACCTGCTCGGTGCGCTGATCGGCGGGCACATCGGCTGACGGGCCCCTTCGGGGCAGCTCTCCCAGGGGTGCGGGAACCGTGAGATCTCACGGTTCCCGCACCCCTTTCGGCGTTGTGGGGCCGGGCCGTCGGACGTCCGGCGCCGGGGCCGGACAGGTGCTTCGGACCTCCCCTGTGCCCCCGGACGGGCCGCGGGGGTCTGCGGTGAGCTGCATGGATATGCCAGTGATTGCGTGATGTTCCGCACATGGGTCGAGAGGGTTGGCCTGGCCTAACCGCGTCCGTGAGCGCGTTGGGCCGCAGATTCATGGCCGGCGGTCGGCCGCCGGAGATGGAATCGCAGGTGGTGCCGTTCTCAGTATGTGGACAGCGGATTTCGGCTCTGTTTCGGGACGGGTGTCCGGGGGCACACTGGTGGCAGCGTGCGGACGGGTGTTCGCCTCCGCTCGCTCCGGTCGCCAGTCGGGAAACCCCTGTGAACTGGGCCCTCTGCCCGCGATGTGGACGTGATGTTCCACTTCTCGGGATCTTCAGCATCATGTAACTCGCACGACACCGCATCAGGGCCAACGTCGTCCCTATTGCACTCAGCACCTTGCCAATGACGACGACGGGAGAGCCGATGCTGCCTGCATCCATGCACTCCGCCAACGAGCCCGGGCAGGCCAGCCGCCCGTACGCGCTCGTTCCGGATGCGCGCCCCACAGCCCAGGGTCTGTACGACCCGCGCAACGAGCACGACGCCTGCGGTGTCGGTTTCGTCGCCACGCTGACCGGCATCGCCGACCACACGATCGTCGAGCAGGCGCTGGCCGTACTGCGCAACCTGGAGCACCGGGGCGCCACCGGTGCCGAACCGGACTCCGGTGACGGAGCGGGCATCCTGACCCAGATCCCGGACGCCTTCCTGCGCTCCAAGGTCTCCTTCGAGCTTCCCGCCGCCGGCTCCTACGCCGTCGGCATCGCCTTCCTGCCGGACGAGGACGGAGCCGACCTCGCCGCCGTCGCGCAGATCCAGGCCATCGCGGCCGAGGAGGGCCTCACCGTCCTCGGCTGGCGCGGCGTCCCCGTCGCCCCCGAGCTGCTCGGCGCCACCGCGCGGAGCGTGATGCCGCGGTTCCGCCAGCTGTTCCTCGGCCACGGCGAGAAGACCGGGATCGAGCTGGACCGGGTCGCCTTCGTGGTGCGCAAGCGGGCCGAGCGCGAGGCCGGGGTCTACTTCCCGTCGCTGTCGGCGCGGACCATCGTCTACAAGGGCATGCTGACCACCGGCCAGCTGGAGCCGTTCTTCCCCGACCTGTCGGACCGGCTCTACGCCTCCGCGATCGGCCTGGTGCACTCGCGGTTCTCCACCAACACCTTCCCGAGCTGGCCGCTGGCCCACCCGTACCGGTTCATCGCCCACAACGGCGAGATCAACACGGTCAAGGGCAACCGCAACTGGATGACCGCCCGGGAGTCCCAGCTCGCCACCGACCTGATCCCGGACAACGGGAACGGCCAGGGACTGAGCCGGATATTCCCGGTCTGCACCCCCGACCACTCCGACTCGGCCTCCTTCGACGAGGTGCTGGAGCTGCTGCACCTCGGCGGGCGCTCGCTGCCGCACTCGGTGCTGATGATGATCCCGGAGGCGTGGGAGAACCACGCCACCATGAGCCCGGCCCGGCGCGCCTTCTACCAGTACCACTCCAACCTGATCGAGCCCTGGGACGGACCGGCCTGCGTCACCTTCACCGACGGCACCCAGATCGGTGCGGTCCTGGACCGCAACGGCCTGCGCCCCGCCCGGTACTGGGTCACCGAGGACGGCCTGGTGGTGCTCTCCTCCGAGGTCGGCGTGCTGGACGTCGCTCCGGAGCGGGTGGCCAGGAAGGGCCGGCTGCGGCCCGGCCGGATGTTCCTGATCGACACGGCCGAGGGCCGGATCGTCGAGGACGAGGAGATCAAGTCCGCCCTCGCCGCCGAGCACCCCTACGAGGAGTGGGTCGCCGCCGGGCAGATCCAGCTCGCCAAGCTGCCCGAGCGCGAGCACGTCCACCACACCCACGCCTCGGTGACCCGCCGCCAGCAGACCTTCGGCTACACCGAGGAGGAGCTGCGGGTCATCATCGCGCCGATGGCCAGGACCGGCGCCGAGGCACTCGGTTCGATGGGCACCGACTCGCCGATCGCCGCGCTCTCCGAGAAGCCCCGCCTGCTGTTCGACTACTTCGTGCAGCTCTTCGCCCAGGTCACCAACCCGCCGCTGGACGCCATCCGCGAGGAGCTGGTCACCTCGCTGCTGAGCAACCTCGGCCCCGAGGGCAACCTGCTCGACGCCAGCCCGGCGCACTGCCGCTCGGTCGGCATCACCTTCCCGGTGATCGACAACGACGAGCTGGCCAAGCTGATCCACATCAACGCGGACGGCGACCAGCCGGGGCTGAAGGCCGTCACCCTGTCGGGCCTCTACAAGGTCGCCCGCGGCGGCGCGGGCCTGGCCGAGCGGCTCGCCGAGATCGCCGCCGAGGCGGACGCGGCGATCGCCGACGGCGCCCGGATCGTGGTCCTCTCCGACCGGCACTCGGACGCCGAGCACGCGCCGATCCCCTCGCTGCTGCTCACCTCGGCCGTCCACCACCACCTGATCCGCACCAAGCAGCGCACCCAGGTCTCGCTGGTCGTCGAGGCCGGTGACGTCCGCGAGGTGCACCATGTGGCGCTGCTGATCGGCTACGGCGCCGGCGCGGTCAACCCGTACCTGGCCATGGAGTCGGTCGAGGACCTGGTCACCCAGGGCGTCTTCATCGAGGGCTTCGAGCCGCAGAAGGCGATCCGGAACCTGATCAAGGCGCTCGGCAAGGGCGTGCTCAAGGTGATGTCCAAGATGGGCATCTCGACCGTCGCCTCCTACCGCGGCGCCCAGGTCTTCGAGGCGATCGGCCTCTCGCAGGAGCTGGTGGACGCCTACTTCGCGGGCACCACCAGCAAGCTCGGCGGCATCGGCCTGGACGAGATCGCCAGGGAGGTGGCCGCCCGGCACGCCAAGGCGTACCCGGCCTCCGGGATCTCCGCCGCGCACCGCGCACTGGAGATCGGCGGCGAGTACCAGTGGCGCCGTGAGGGCGAGCCGCACCTGTTCGACCCGGACACCGTCTTCCGGCTGCAGCACTCCACCCGCTCGCGCCGGTACGACATCTTCAAGCAGTACACCGGCCGGGTGAACGAGCAGTCCGAGCGGCTGATGACCCTGCGCGGCCTGTTCAAGCTGGACGCCCTCGGCCGCACCCCGGTCCCGATCGACGAGGTCGAGCCGGTCTCCGAGATCGTCCGGCGCTTCTCCACCGGCGCCATGTCGTACGGCTCCATCTCGCGCGAGGCGCACGAGACGCTGGCGATCGCGATGAACCGCCTCGGCGGCAAGTCCAACACCGGTGAGGGCGGCGAGGACCCGGACCGCCTCTACGACCCGGAGCGCCGTTCGGCGATCAAGCAGGTCGCCTCCGGCCGGTTCGGCGTCACCAGCGAGTACCTGGTCAACGCGGACGACATCCAGATCAAGATGGCCCAGGGTGCCAAGCCCGGCGAGGGCGGCCAGCTGCCCGGCCACAAGGTCTACCCGTGGGTCGCCAGGACCCGGCACTCCACCCCGGGTGTCGGCCTGATCTCGCCGCCGCCGCACCACGACATCTACTCCATCGAGGACCTGGCCCAGCTGATCCACGACCTCAAGAACGCCAACCCCGAGGCCCGGATCCATGTGAAGCTGGTCTCCGAGGTCGGCGTCGGCACGGTCGCCGCAGGTGTCTCCAAGGCGCACGCGGACGTGGTGCTGGTCTCCGGCCACGACGGCGGTACCGGTGCCTCACCGCTGACCAGCCTGAAGCACGCGGGCGGCCCCTGGGAGCTCGGACTGGCCGAGACCCAGCAGACCCTGCTGCTCAACGGTCTGCGCGACCGGATCGTGGTGCAGACGGACGGCCAGCTGAAGACCGGCCGCGACGTGGTGATCGCGGCGCTGCTCGGTGCCGAGGAGTTCGGCTTCGCGACCGCGCCGCTGGTGGTCTCCGGCTGCATCATGATGCGCGTCTGCCACCTGGACACCTGCCCGGTCGGCGTCGCCACCCAGAACCCGGTGCTGCGCGAGCGGTTCTCCGGCAAGCCCGAATTCGTGGTCAACTTCTTCGAGTTCATCGCCGAGGAGGTCCGTGAGCTCCTCGCGGAGCTGGGCTTCCGCTCGGTCGAGGAGGCCGTCGGCCACGCCGAGCACATCAACGCCACCGCCGCGATCGACCACTGGAAGGCCGCCGGGCTCGACCTGGCCCCGCTGTTCCACGTCCCCGAGCTGCCCGCGGGCGCGGCCCGGCACCGCACCGTCGACCAGGACCACGCGCTCGACAAGGCCCTGGACAACCAGCTGATCGAGCTGGCCGAGGACGCCCTGGAGCGCGGCGACGCGGTCCGGATCCAGCTGCCGATCCGCAACGTCAACCGCACGGTGGGCACCATGCTCGGCCACAGGGTGACCAAGCGGTACAGGGGCGAGGGCCTGCCGGAGGGGACGATCGACGTCACCTTCACCGGCTCGGCCGGCCAGTCCTTCGGGGCCTTCGTGCCCAAGGGCGTCACGCTGCGGCTGGAGGGCGACGCCAACGACTACGTCGGCAAGGGCCTTTCGGGCGGTGTGGTGATCGTCCGGCCGGCCCGCGAGGCCGCCGCGATCGGCAACGACGCCCAGAACCACGTGATCGCCGGCAACACCATCGGCTACGGCGCCACCAGCGGCCGGATCCACCTGCGCGGCAAGGCCGGTGAGCGCTTCGCCGTCCGCAACTCCGGTGCCACCCTGGTGGTCGAGGGCGTGGGCGACCACGGCCTGGAGTACATGACCGGCGGCCGGGTGGTCATCCTGGGCGAGACCGGCCGCAACCTGGCGGCGGGGATGTCCGGCGGTATCGCCTACGTGCTGGACCTGCGCCCGGCCAACGTCAACGGCGGCATGGTGGGCATCGAGGCCCCGGACGCCGACGACCGCGACTGGCTGCGCGAGACCGTGCAGCTGCACTACGAGGAGACCGGCTCGACGGTCGCCGCCGAGCTGCTGGCCGACTGGGGCAGCGGGGTCTCCCGCTTCTCCAAGATCATGCCGACCGACTACAAGGCTGTGCTCGCCGCCAAGGACGCCGCTGAGCGCGATGGACTCTCCGAGTCCGAGACCACTCGCAAGATGATGGAGGCGGCACATGGCTGACCCCAAGGGCTTCCTGACCACGCCCAAGCAGCTGGCGGAGCGCCGCCCGGTGGACGTGCGGATCCGCGACTGGAACGAGGTCTACGTCGAGCGCAGCCTCCTGCCGGTCATCAGCAAGCAGGCCGGCCGGTGCATGGACTGCGGCATCCCGTTCTGCCACAACGGCTGCCCGCTCGGGAACCTCATCCCCGAGTGGAACGACCTGGCGTACCGGGACGACTGGAAGGGCGCCATCGAGCGGCTGCACGCCACCAACAACTTCCCGGAGTTCACCGGGCGGCTGTGCCCGGCGCCCTGCGAGTCGGCGTGCGTGCTGGGGATCAACCAGGACGCGGTGACCATCAAGAACGTCGAGGTCACCATCATCGACAAGGCCTGGGACCGGGGCGGGGTCATCCCGCAGGTGCCCGAGCGCCTCTCCGGCAGGACGGTCGCGGTCGTCGGCTCGGGCCCGGCCGGTCTGGCGGCCGCCCAGCAGCTCACCAGGGCCGGGCACACGGTGGTGGTGTACGAGCGCGCCGACCGGATCGGCGGCCTGCTGCGCTACGGCATCCCCGAGTTCAAGATGGAGAAGCGCCACATCAACCGCCGGATCGAGCAGATGCGCGCGGAGGGCACCCGGTTCCGTACCGGCGTGCACGTCGGCGAGGACATCACCGGTCAGCAGCTGCGCGAGCGCTTCGACGCGGTCGTGATCGCCGCCGGCGCCACCACCGCGCGGGACCTGCCCGTTCCCGGACGGGAGCTGAAGGGCATCCACCAGGCGATGGAGTACCTGCCGCTGGCCAACAAGGTGCAGGAGGGCGACTTCGTCGAGTCGCCGATCACCGCCAAGGGCAGGCACGTGGTGGTCATCGGCGGTGGCGACACCGGCGCGGACTGCGTGGGCACCGCCCACCGCCAGGGCGCGGCCTCGGTCACCCAGCTGGAGATCATGCCGCGGCCGGGCGAGGAGCGCCCCGAGCACCAGCCCTGGCCCACCATGCCGATGACCTACAAGGTCACCTCCGCGCACGAGGAGGGCGGCGAGCGCGTCTACTCCGTCAATACCACCCGCTTCACCGGCGACGAGGACGGCAATGTGGCCGAACTCCACCTGGTGGAGGTCGAGTTCAGGGACGGCCGGTTCGAGCCGGTCCCCGGCACCGAGCGCTCGATCCCGGCACAGCTGGTCACCCTGGCCATGGGCTTCACCGGCACGGACGTGAAGAACGGACTGGTCGAGCAGCTGGGCGTCGAGCTGGACGCACGGGGTAATATCGGC
The DNA here is from genome assembly GCF_051374625.1 of Kitasatospora sp. HPM-01-4. NCBI lineage: Bacteria > Bacillati > Actinomycetota > Actinomycetes > Kitasatosporales > Streptomycetaceae > Kitasatospora > Kitasatospora sp. HPM-01-4. Next base: position 6,436,544 of record NZ_JBPQGP010000005.1, read on the forward strand.
CGTGATGGGAAGTTCGGCACCAATGTGGACGGCGTGTACGTCTGCGGTGACGCCGGTCGCGGCCAGTCGCTGATCGTCTGGGCCATCGCCGAGGGCCGTTCCGCGGCCGCCGCGGTGGACAGGTACCTGGGTGGCAAGACCCCGCTGCCCGCCCCGATCCGGCCGACCGATCGTCCGCTCGTCGTCTGACAACGTAGTCCGACGACGATGGTCCCACGCTGTGGTCCGACGACGCCGTCCGACCACGGCGGTCCGTGGTGGGTGGTCTGACAACCCTCGCATGAACCGCCGGGCATCTTCCCGCCCGGCTGCACCACCCGCCCGCCCGTCAGCGCCGCCGGGCAACAGCGGTCCAGACGGTACCTGCCCTCTCCCCGACCAGTTGGGGGCAGGTGCCGTTGCGCTTTTCCGGCCAAGGAAGTCGGCTCGACAGTAGGATGACGACCGATCAGGTCGAATGCCGGAAAGCTGAAAAGGTGATCGGGTGTCTTACTTCTCTGAGCTGTCGCAGCAGTACATCGACGGCCGGTGGCGGTCCGGCAGCGGTTCGTGGGACATCGTCGACCTGAACCCCTACAACGGCGAGAAGCTGGCCTCCATCACCGTCGCCACGGTGGCCGAGGTCGACGAGGCGTACCGGGCCGCCGAGCGGGAGCAGCGGGAGTGGGGCCGGCTCAACCCGTACAGCAGGCGGCTGGTGTTCGAGCGGGCGCTGCGGATCATAGAGGAGCGCGAGCCGGAGATCACCGAGACGATCATCGCCGAGCTCGGCGGCACCCGGCTGAAGGCGGCCTTCGAGCTGTCGCTCGCCAGGGACATGCTGCGCGAGTGCATGCAGCTGTCGCTGCGGGCGGAGGGGCGGATCCTGCCGTCACCGGTGGACGGCAAGGAGAACCGGCTCTACCGGCTGCCGGTGGGTGTGGTCGGCGTGATCAGCCCGTTCAACTTCCCGTTCTTCCTCTCGCTCAAGGCCGTCGCCCCCGCGCTCGCGCTCGGCAACGGCGTCGTCCTCAAGCCGCACCAGGAGGCGCCGATCACCGGCGGCACCCTGATCGCGAAGATCTTCGAGGAGGCCGGGCTGCCGGCCGGTCTGCTGAACGTGCTGCTCACCGACATCGCGGAGATCGGTGACGCCTTCCTGGAGCACCCGGTGCCCAAGGTGATCGCCTTCACCGGCTCCGACCACGTGGGCCGGCACGTCGCCCGGGTGGCGGCGGGCCACTTCAAGCGGACGGTGCTGGAGCTCGGCGGCAACAGCGCGCTGATCGTGCTGGACGACGCCGACCTCGACTACGCCGTGGACGCCGCGGTGTTCAGCCGCTTCGCGCACCAGGGCCAGGTCTGCATGGCGGCGAACCGGGTGCTGGTGGACCGGAGCGTGTCGGCGGAGTTCACCGAGCGGTTCGTCGCCAAGATCCGCACGCTGAAGGTCGGGGATCCGGCGGATCCGGCGACCCAGCTCGGCCCGCTGATCAACAGCGCCCAGGCGGAGTCGATCACCGCGCAGGTGGACCAGGCGGTCGCGGAGGGTGCGACGGTCCTGCTGCGCGGGGACGTGGTCGGCACGCTGATGGAGCCGGTGGTGCTGACCGGTGTACCGGCCGAATCGGAGATCCTGCGGCGGGAGCTGTTCGGGCCGGTGGTCGTGGTGGTGCCCTTCGACGGCGAGGAGGAGGCGGTCAGGATCGCCAACGACACGCCGTTCGGTCTGAGCGGGGCGGTGCACACCGGCGATGTCGAGCGCGGGGTGCGGGTGGCCAAGCGGATCGAGACCGGCATGATCCACATCAATGACGGGACCATCCACGACGAGGCGATCGTGCCGTTCGGCGGCGAGAAGAGCTCGGGCGTCGGACGGCTGAACGGCGAGGCCACGGTCGAGGCCTTCACCACGGTGAAGTGGATCTCGATCCAGCACGAGCGGAGCCGGTTCCCGTTCTAGCGGCGGGCGCAGCAGGCCCCGCGCCCCTCAGCCGGTGCGTGGCCGGCGCAGCCAGGCCCAGCGGGAGGCCAGCACGCCGATACCGAGGGCGATCAGGTGCCCGGCGTCGGCGAGCTCCTGGTCGAGTGCCCAGGCGGCCGCCAGCAGCAGGGCGAGGGCCGGCAGGCCGTAGCGCCGCAGCCGGTCGGGGCCGAGGGCGAGCAGGAAGCCGCCGGTGGCGACCAGGCCGTAGCTGATGCCCACGTCCCGGGCGCGGGAGAGCGCGCCCGGGATGTGGACGGTGAGCATCACCCACATCGCGCCCTCGGTGAGGAGGGTGGCCCCCAGGTGCCCCAGGAGGAAGACCACGGCGGCGCGGGCGGCTCCCCAGCGCCACTCGGCCAGCCCGACCACGACGGCCACCGCCGTGATGCCGGCCCAGGCGGGCACGCCGTCCACCACCAGGCCGCTGGTGAACAGCGTCCACCACTTGCCGACCTCCATGTGGTGCACGTTGCTGCTGTTGTACCGGACGAACCGGGCCCGCCCGGCCCGGCTCTGGCTGGAGAGCCACCAGGCCATCGCGGTCAGCAGCAGCACGTACACCGTGGTCAGCGGGAGGCGCGCCAGCACCCGGACGGCCGGGCCGTGGGACGGCGCCGGCCGCGCCGCGCCGGGGCGGCCGCCGGTACTCGTCGCGCCGAGATCTCTCATCGTGCCTGTGGTCCCTGACTCTTGCTCAGGCCCGCTTCGGGCCACTGCCCGTTCCCGGCAGCCTCGTCAGAAGCCTACGACGCGGCCTGTGCGCCCGTGGTTCTCAGAGCTTGTAACCGATCTGCCGCAGCAGGCGGTGCCGGTCCGCGGCGTCGGCGTCGGTCTCCACGCCGACCGGCGGTACGCCGTCGATCACCCCGATCACGCCGCGGCCCCGTTCGGTGACCGCGACCAGGACGTCGACGGGGTTGGCGGTCGCACAGAAGATGCCGCAGACCTCGGGCACGGCCTTGACGGAGTTGAGGACGTTGACCGGGTAGCCCTCGCGCAGCAGGATCACGAAGGAGTGCCCGGCGCCGACCGCCAGGGCGCTCGCGACCGCGAGCCGCACCAGCTCCTCGTCGTTGCCGGACCTGCGGACCAGGCAGGCGCCGGAGGCCTCGCAGAAGGCGATCCCGAAGCGGAGGTGCCCGCCCACCCCGACCAGTGCCTCGTGCAGGTCCTCCACGGTCTTGATGAAGTGCGACTGGCCGACGATCACATTGACGTCATCGGGCTTCTCGATGTGCACCACATCGAAGGACAATCCGGCAGTGGCCACCGGGACCTCCCGTACTCGCTCTGTACTCGGACGATTGACGGCACGCCGATCATCGCGAGGTGCGGGCCGCCGAGTCCAGGTGGCGCGCGCAGGCGGGCCGACCTCAGCGGATCCGCCGGACTGACCGGAGGGCGGCGGCCGCGACCGCGGCCACCCCGTACCAGGTCCAGGCGAGCGCCCGGTACGCCAGGCCGGCCGACCGGTACCACAGCTCGCCCGCCCCGCCGAGGACCAGGTACCAGGCGACGCCGAACGGCATGGCGATCCAGAACCACGAGGGCGGCGCGAACTCACCGGGCCGCCGGGAGCCCTCCCTGGCCCACCGGCGGCAGCGCTCGGCGCCCTCCCGCCGCCACCGGGCACAGCGACGGGCGCCCTCCCCGGCCCACCGGGTACGGGGCTCGACGTGGCGGGCGCGCCACTCATCACGCCTGGTCCCACCGCAGCCCGACATCTCGCCTCCCACCGTTCCGGTCCGTCCGTCCTGGTGCGGCGCCAGGTCAGCACCTGCGGATCCGCGGGTCAACGGGGCGCACCGCCGACCGGCGGCGGGAGGGACCGTTCGGCGGTCGGACGGCCTCGCGGGACCGGGCAGGGCTCGCGGCCCGGGAGGGGGCGCACTGCTGTTCACGTGCCGGAACCGGCGGTGTTCACCTTGCGGATGGCAGGCTGACGGGCCATGAGCCCTGTGAGGAATGTCAGTCGGCGTGGTCTCCTGGCGGGTGCCACCGGATTGGGTGTCGGCGGCGCCGTGGCGCTCGGCACCGGCACGGCCGTCGCCGCTCCCACCGCACCGAGCCCGTTGCTGTGGTCGAGGCCGGGACGCACCGGTGCGCCCCGAGTGGCCGGGCTGCACCTGCAGTTCGGGTCCGACGCCTCCCGGGAGGTGGTGGTCTCCTGGCACACCACCGTCTCGGTGGCACGCCCCAGGGTGCTGTTCGGAACGGCGCACGGCGGCTTCGGCCGACTGGAGCAGGCGCAGACCACCACCTACCGGGACGCCAAGTCGGGCACCGAGGTGCAGGTCCACCACGCCAGGATCGGCGGGCTGCAGCCGGACACCGACTACGTCTACGCGGCGCTGCACGAGGGTGCGGCACCGGAGCTCGGCACGGTCCGGACCGCGCCGCGCGGCCGGGGCGCCTTCACCTTCACCAGCTTCGGCGACCAGGGCACGCCCACGCTCGGGCGGCAGGGCGCGAACGGCTGGGTGAACGACAACCTCGGCAGCCCGGCGGCCGGCGACACCACGGCCGGGGTCGAGCGGATCGCGCCGCTGTTCCACCTGGTCAACGGCGACCTCTGCTACGCCAACCTGTCCAACGACCGGGTGCGCACCTGGTCGGACTGGTTCGAGAACAACTCCCGTTCCGCGCGTCACCGTCCGTGGATGCCCGCCGCAGGGAACCACGAGAACGAGCTGGGCAACGGACCGATCGGGTACGGCGCGTACCAGGCGTACTTCAGCCTCCCCGACGCCGGGGCGGACGGCGAACTGCGCGGCCTGTGGTACGCGTTCACCGCGGGATCGGTACGCGTGATCAGCCTCAGCAACGACGACGTCGCCTACCAGGACGCCGGGAACTCCTATGTGCACGGCTACTCCGGCGGTGCCCAGCGGCGCTGGCTGGAGGCCCAGTTGGCGGCCGCCGACGCCGACCCGGGCATCGACTGGATCGTGGTCTGCATGCACCAGGTGGTGATCTCCACGGCCGACAAGTTCAACGGCGCCGACCTGGGGATCCGGGAGAGCTGGGTGCCGCTGTTCGACAAGTACGGGGTGGACCTGGTGGTCTGCGGCCACGAGCACCACTACGAGCGCTCCCACCCGATCCGGGGCCAGCAGCCCACCGACACCCGCACCCCGGTCCCGGTCGCCACCGACACCGAGGTGATCGACACCACCAAGGGCACCGTCCACATGGTGATCGGAGGCGGCGGGACCTCGGCGCCCTCCAACCAGCTGCTCTTCAGCCCCGCCCGCTGCCGGGTGATCACCGGGGTGGGCCCGGTGGACTCCGCCACCGGCAAGCGCCCGCCGAAGTACGTCATCGAGGACGCCCCCTGGTCCGCCTTCCGCGACGCCGACCACTCCTACGGCTTCGCCGCCTTCGAGGTCGACCCGGGCGTACGGGGCGGCCACACCTCGATCGCGGTCACGTACTACGCGGTGACCGGCCCGTACGGCGACCTGCTGCCGGTGGACCGCTTCAGGCTCACCCGCCCGCGCGGCCGCCGGGGCGCCCGGCGCCCGTAGCCCCTCAGTTGCGGGTGAAGGTCCGGCCGGCGGCCGCGGCGATGGCGATGCCCAGGGTCCAGCCCAGAACGGTCAGGACGACGGTGACCACGGCGGGAACGCCGTGGTACTGCCAGGCGTCGCTCTGGCCGAAGCGGACCACGGGGATCAGGTGGTCGGCGGCGTACAGCACCGGGTTGAAGGTCGCGGAGCTGTCGGAACCGGTGCGCTGCGGATGCACCCGGCCGAAGTACACGCTGCTCGCGACCAGCAGACCGATCGCCCAGCCGAACGCGCGCAGCGGGCGGTAGCCGTAGCCGACCAGCAGGTCGAGCAGGTAGCCGGGCAGGCGGCGCGGGAAGGAGAGCTCCGCGCGTACGGCGCGCTGCCTGGCCAGCAGCACGGTCCTGGCCTCGCCGTCGTTGCCCAGCGAGCGGTAGTAGGCGGCCAGCTGCTCGTACGGCTGGGCGCGGAAGCCCCCGGTCCTGGCGGGGTCGGACCGGCGGACCTGGCGCCTGACCATGTCCAGCCGGTCCACCGCGTCGGCGTACCGGCTGAACGGGCCGTAGGTGAAGCCGTCGAGGTTCAGCCGGTTCGGCCAGGAGCCGGGCTGGTCGCCGATGCCGCCGGCGGCGGACGCCGCGTAGAGGGTGAGCAGGGCGTCGGGGCTGGCCATCCCGATCAGGTCGAGGTGGCCGGCGATACGCGCACCCGTCAGCCGGATCTCGCCCTCGGTCCTGAAGCCCTTGTTCAGATGGAGGCTGCCCGCGACCTGCAACCGGTTGGCGCGCAGTGCGGGCTGCCCCGGGGTCGGAGTGAGCCGGGCGCCGCTGAAGGTCAGTCCGCTGCCGAACTTCGCACCCGGCAGGCGCACCGTGCCGATGGCCGTGAAGGGCTGGGTGAGCTCCTCGGTCCGGTGCGGGCCGAAGAAGGAGTAGCCGGCCACGGTGAGCGAGTCACCGTGCAGCGCCCAGTGGCCCCGGCCGTCCAGCCGGGCACCGGTCAGGTACAGCGAACTGCCGATGTGCGCACCGGCCAGCCGCAGCGCCCCCGTGGTCCGCAGCCGCTGGGCCAGCAGGCTGCGCCCGATCCGCATCCCGCCGGCGTTGAGCGACTCGCCGTCGGCCCTCGCGTCGACCAGCCTCGCGTCCATGAGGTTGACCCGGCCGTCTATCCGGGCGCCGATCAGGCCGAACGAGCCGTTCACCTCGGCCCGTTCGGCGAGCAGGCTGCCGTCGACGCGGATGCCGTCGGCGAGGACGGCGCGCACCTCCTCGTCCTCCGCCTCCGTCCCCCCGGCGGCGGGCCCGGAGACGACGGTGCGGCTGAGGTCCAGGGTCCCGCGCACATGCGCGCCGGACGCGCTGAGCGTGGTCAGACGGGACCCGCTCAGGTCGATCGACCCGGTGACGGCACCGTCGAGCACGACCGGCCCGTCGAACCGGCAGCCCTGGAGCAGGAGCAGGGGTGAGACCTCCCCGTGGCCGAGGAGCAGCTCACCGGTGATCCGTGCCCCGGCGAGCCGCACCGCCGCCACGGCCCCCGCCACGGTGGGGCAGGCCCCCAGCAGCAGTGCGGCGATCACCCCGCCGCGTACCACCCGGTCGGCCGGCCACCGGTCGGCCCCGGCCGGATCGTCCGCGGCGGCGTGACCGGTGCGCAGGTCGACCAGTCCGCCGTGCGGGAAGGCCTGCCAGAGCCGGCGTTCGGTCGCGGTGAGCCTGCCGAGCCGGCCGGGTACGGGGGAGCCTGAGGGAACTGGCGTACGGCGCATGGCGGTTATCCTGCCCTACTCCCGGCTTCCCCATGGCGCCCCCGGGGACGCACCGTCAGTTCGACGCGGTGAGGCGGAAAGCCTCCAGCTCGCTCTCGTACCAGCGGTCGGTCCGGCCCAGCGGGGTCATGCCGAGCCGGCGGCAGACCGCCTGGGAACGGTGGTTGTCCGGATGGGTCACCGCGTAGATCTCGGCCAGCCCGTCGGCGAAGCCCTTGGCCACGGCACCGGCGGCCGCCTCGGTCGCGAACCCCTGGCCCCAGGAGTCCGGGTGGAAGTGCCAGCCGACCTCCACCTCGCCCTCCCCACCGGGGATCGGCACCAGCAGCACCGAACCCGCCACCACACCGGTGTCCCGGCACTCCACCGCCCAGACCCCGTAGCGGGGATCGGCCGAACGCTGACGGAACCGCTCGATCAGGGCGTCCGCCTCCGTGAGGTGCGCCAGCGTGCGGCTGCGGCCGAGCCAACCGGTCACCTCGGTACGGGAGTACAGGTCGAAGGCCCGCTCCCGGTCCTCGGCGCGCCACTGGCGTATGGTCAGGCGGTCGGTGGTGAGGACGGCGGACATCGGTGGAGCCTCCCAGGCGTTTACCGCAGACGAGATGATCGACCATCAGGCTAACGCGGCACACCGGCCGCCGCCCGGCCCACCCGAAGGCGGCACCGGACGGCGGCCACAGGCGCCGGGGAGCGCGGAACTCAGAACAGCGGGACGCCCGCCCGCACCAGACGCCAGTCGACCGCCGCGAACTGCGCCGGGTCGATGACACCCTTCGCCTTCACCCAGGAGATCATGGTGTTGCGGATCTCGTCCGAACTGGTCCACACCTGCTTGGCCGAGGCGACGTGCGGGAAGTTACCGCCTCCGTTCGCCCGGTAGTTGTTCACCGCCAGCACGAACTGCGCCGCCGGATCGACCGGCTTGCCGTTGTACGACAGGCCCGTGATCCGCGAGCCGACCGGCTTGCTGATGTCGATGTCGTACGAAACGCCGTACACCGAGTCGTAGTTGTAGTCCGGGGTGTCCTGCTGGTTGGTCAGCTTGCCCAGGTCGACCGGGTCGCCGGGAGCCAGCTGGGCGAAGTACTTCGCCGAGAACTCCAGGTAGTCCTTTATCTGGGCACCCGTCAGGATCCGGGCCTCCAGGGTGTTCTCGTAGATGTACAGGCCCGCCGCGTCCCGCAGCTTGACCGTGCCCGCCGGGATGTGCGCGGTCCGGTTGAACGGCGCCGCCTGGGCCAGCACCGGCAGATCCGCGTACGGGGTACCGGCCATCGCCGCCTTCACCGTGTCCGCCTGCACCCGGCCGATCAGGTCGATGATCGGCACATCCTTGAACCGGGCCTCGGCGATCGACAGATCGGCCTTACAGGTGCCGATCACCTGGTTGACGTACGCCACCACCTTCCTGTGCTGGGCACCGATCAGCTTGGCGATCCTCGGGTCCTCCGGAACCGTGTTGGTGTTCAGCACCCGCGAGGCCACCTTGGCGACATGCCACTGGCCCTTGCTGAACTCCACCTCGAAGTCGAAGCAGGACAGCCGCTGCGCCCAGCAGAGCGGCTCGGACAGCACCACCGTCCTGCCGGTCTTCTTGTTGACGACCAGCCGCTGCGCCACCTCCTTGTGGGTGTGGCCCACCAGCACCGCGTCGATCCCCGGCACCGTCTCGGCCATCTCGCCCGAGGCGTCCTCCGGCCAGGGCAGCTGGTCGCCGTAGGTGGTCGGCTCGTCGATGCCCGAGTGGGCCGCGACCACCACCACGTCCGCGCCCGCCGCCTTCATCCGCGGCACGTACTTCGCGGCCATCTCCACGATGCCGGGGAAGACCATCTGCCCGGAGACGTTGGCCTTGTCCCAGACCGCGATACCCGGGTTGGTCAGACCCAGGATGCCCACCTTCAGCGGACGGCCCCGGCCCAGGTACAGCTCCCGGATCACATACGGCGGGAAGGCCGGCTTCTCGTTCTTGGCGTGCAGGGCGTTCGCGCCGAGCAGCGGGAACTCCAGCTGCTCCTCGAAGGCCCGCACGGTCGGGATGCCGTAGTTGAACTCGTGGTTGCCGAGCGCGGCGGCGTCGTAGCCGATCGCGTTCATCGCCTCGGCCATCGGGTGCTTCGGCGGCTTCTTCCCGGTGATCGGCTCGACCCGGGCGTAGTAGTAGGTGAGCTGGGTGCCCTGGATGATGTCACCCGCGTCGATCAGCAGGGTGCGGTGGTGGCCCTTCTGCGCCCGGATCCGGTTGACCAGGGTGGAGATCTTGGCCAGGCCGACGTCGTTGTGTGCCGCGTCGTCGTACTCGGCGTCGGTGAAGTAGTCCCAGTTGAGCACCCGGCCGTGCAGGTCACTGGTGCCCATCACGGTGAAGCTCTCCTTGATCACAGGATGCTTCGCGAGGTCCGCCTCGGCCTGAGGCGCCTCGCTCGCCGCGGCGGCCGGGGCGGCGGCGGCGAGCGGGGCGCCACCGACGAGGGCCGCGCCGGCGGCGGTGGCGGCCGAGCGGGTGACGAAGTCACGACGATTCAGGGGCATGGACGACTCCAGCGGTGGGGCGGACGGACCGTCAACTACGTGATGACGCGCGTAGAGAAACGCGCGTAGAAGTCTGCCGGGTAAACAACCCGCCGAACAGACCTCCGACATGTCCAACAGGTGAGATCTGCATTACTCCCGGGTAGGTGCCCGCTGAACGAGCGCGGTCCGCCATCGTCGTGCGGCAGTCGGGCGAGCCGGTCCCCGTCCGGGGTCAGACCGGTCGCCGTGTGGTCACTCGATACGGTGGTGCTCCCGGTTGGCGGCGGGCCGGCCGGAAAGGCGAACCCGCAGTCGCCCGGGTCGGTGCCGGCCATCGACCGCGATCCGGCGGTCTCCACGGTGCCCTTGAAGCCCTTGGCCTCCAACTCGTCGGTCACCGCCTGTCGTTGAACAAGTCCGGGCCTCTCGGAACCGATTCACCGACGGGCTGTCGCCGTCCGGTCCTTCTTTGGAGTATCGCGAAGGCCACCCCCGCCGGCGGCAAGGCCGCCGGCACGCCCCCGGCGCGTCTCATCGCCAACCCTTCCTCCGGGCACGGCCGTTCCGGAATCCCCCCGGATCCCCGAGTCTCCCGCCGCCGGAGCGCGGCTCGGCCGGACGGTGAACCGGAGCTGAACGGACGCTCATGAACGCGCACCGGCGAGTGCGGGCCCTTTGGCCAACTGCCGTTCGAACAACTGGAAGTCACGAGGCGTCAGAAGATTTCAAGAGTTAACCGAATCGTTTGCCAACCGCCACCCGGCGACGCCCTGGAACGCCGTTGTTACGCACCGGTAATGCCTACGCTCTTGACTCATGCGCCGAGCAAAAATCGTCTGCACCCTCGGGCCCGCCACCGACTCGTACGACCAGATCAAGGCCCTGGTCGAAGCCGGCATGGACATCGCCCGTTTCAACCTCAGCCATGGCACCCAGCTGGAGCACGAAGAGCGCTACCGCCGGGTCCGCAAAGCCTCCGATGAGTCGGGACGCAGCATCGGCGTCCTGGTCGATCTCCAAGGCCCGAAGATCCGGCTGGGCACCTTCGCCGAAGGACCCGTACTCCTTGAACGCGGCGACGAGTTCACCATCTCCGTCGAGGACGGGGTGAGCGGGGACCGCGAGATCTGCGGCACCACCTACAAGGGCCTCGCCGCCGACGTCTCCCGCGGCGAACGCATCCTGGTCGACGACGGCCGGGTCTGCCTGGAGGTCACCCACGTGGACGGCCCGCGCGTCCACTGCATCGTCATCGAAGGCGGCCTGGTCTCCGACCACAAGGGCCTCAACCTGCCCTCGGTCGCCGTCTCGGTGCCCGCGCTCAGCGACAAGGACGTCGCCGACCTGCGCTGGGCCCTGCGGACCGGCGCCGACCTCATCGCCCTCTCCTTCGTCCGCACCGGACGCGACATCGACGACGTCCACCGGATCATGGCCGAGGAAGGCCGCCACCTCCCCGTCATCGCCAAGATCGAGAAACCGCAGGCCGTCGAGAACCTCGACGGCATCGTGGACGCCTTCGACGGCATCATGGTCGCCCGCGGCGACCTGGGCGTCGAGATGCCGCTGGAGCAGGTGCCGATCGTCCAGAAGCGCGCCATCAAACTCGCCAAGCGCAACGCCAAGCCGGTCATCGTCGCCACCCAGATGCTCGACTCGATGATCCACGCCTCCCGGCCCACCCGCGCCGAGGCCTCCGACGTCGCCAACGCGGTCGTCGACGGCACGGACGCCGTGATGCTCTCCGGCGAGACCTCCGTCGGCAAGTACCCCATGGAGACCGTCAAGACCATGGGCCGGATCATCGAGGCCGCCGAGAACGAGATCCTCTCCGCCGGCCTCCCACCGCTCACCGAGAGCAGCAAGCCCCGCACCCAGGGCGGGGCCGTGGCCCGCGCCGCCGCCGAGATCGGCGACTTCCTCGACGCCAAGTACCTCGTCGCCTTCACCCAGAGCGGCGACACCGCCCGCCGGCTCACCCGCTACCGCTCGCCCATCCCCGTCCTCGCCTTCACCTACGAACCGGCCGTCCGCAGCCAACTCGCCCTCACCTGGGGCGTGGAGACCTTCCTCGGCCCCTTCGTCCAGACCACCGACGAGATGGTCGCCCAGGTCGACGCGCAGCTGCTGAGCCTCGGCCGCTGCCAGCGCGGCGACATCGTCGTCATCACCGCCGGCTCACCCCCCGGCCTGGCGGGCTCCACCAACCTGGTGCGGGTGCACCACGTGGGGGAACTCGACAACTGAGAAGGTGAGTCGGCGACGGCGCGGCTCCTGCGGGGGCTGCGCCGTCGTCAGTACTTGGGTCCGATGTGCCTGTCCATCAGTGCGACGGAGGCGCGGCGGGCGATCGAGACGTTGACGGCTCCGGTCGGGCGCCGGACCGCCTTCCAGTGCACTCCGACGGCGTCGAGGGTGTCGGTGAAGATGCGGATGATGTCGGTCGACGTGTTGGTGAAGAAGTAGCGCGGGTACTCGTAGCGCTTGGTCTGGCCACCGACTGTCCTGGTGGTCCAGTTGGTGATCCGGCAGCCGTCGGAGTGGATCAGTCCGCGTAGAAAATCCCAGGGACAGGCATCGGTGATCTCCTGTTGCCATGATTCCAGCGCTATCCGGCGCTCGTGCTTCTTGCCAGGGCCGTGTTGGGGGAAGTAGCAGGTCAGGTGGTTCGAGTAGACCTTGACATCGCGGCAGCCGGTTCGCCGGACCCGGCAGGGCTTGTTGTTGGGGAGGACTTGGCGCATGGCCTGTTCGACGGAGTCGATGATGCCCGGCCAGCGCTCGTCGCAGGTTATCTGGAGACTCATCGTCCTGCGGTATTCGTTGGGCAGGAGGATGTGGCCATCGCCGAGGTAGAGGCCGAGCAGGTAAGCGTAAGCGGGCCGATTGAGCTCGTCGCCGTGGCAGTGCGAGCAGGTGGAGCGCTTGCGGCCGGGGAGCTTGCCGCGTTTGGCGAGATCGTGATGCTTCCACGAGCCGACCGTGCCGGGAGGTACAGCAAGACGCCGTGAGACCTCGCAGTTGCGGGCGCCTCGGTGAAGCAGGAGAACGGCTTCTTCTCGGATGGATCGAACTGCCATGCGGCTGATCCTGCAGTCGATGCATCGACCACGTGGCGAATCCTCATAGGTGCCACTCGAAGGGATGAAGATCACCAACTGTTAGGTTGCCCTAAGTGGCTTTTGAATTGAAGGAAAAGTACCCCGGGTGGGATTCGAACCCACGCTGTCGGCGGTTTGAGCGCCGTGCCTCTCACCACTGGGCTACCGGGGCATCCACAGATTCGAAGGCTGCCCCCGACCCTGCGTGAACTCAAACATACCGTGTCTGGGTAGGCTCGTGCACGCAGTCCCCGCTTGAACAAGGAGCCACGTGAGCACCGCCGACGAGCAGCCCCAGGCGCTTGAGACCGACTCGCCCCAGATCACCCGAATTGTGATCGCCGAGGACGAGGCGCTGATCCGCCTCGATCTCAAGGAGATGCTGGAGGAGGAGGGCTACACCGTCGTCGGCGAGGCCGGGGACGGGGAGACGGCGGTGCGGCTGGTCGAGGAGCTGAGGCCTGATCTGGCGATCCTCGATGTGAAGATGCCGGTCCTGGACGGGCTGTCGGCGGCCGAGCGGATCCACCAGAAGCACCTGGCCCCGGTGCTGATGCTGACCGCGTTCTCGCAGCGCGAGCTGGTCGACCGGGCACGTGACGCGGGCGCGATGGCGTACATCGTGAAGCCGTTCAGCAAGAGTGACCTGGTTCCCGCGATCGAGATGGCGGTGTCCCGGCACACCGAGATGCGGGCGCTGGAGAAGGAGATCGCCGACCTCAGCCAGCGGCTGGAGACCCGCAAGCTGGTGGACCGGGCGAAGAGCGTGCTGCAGACCAAGTTCGGGCTGAACGAGCCGGCCGCCTTCCGCTGGATCCAGAAGACCTCGATGGACCGCCGGATGACCATGGCGGCGGTGGCCGAGGCCGTGATCGAGGAGGGGCAGGCCCAGGACCGCAAGAAGGCCGAGGAGGCCCAGCCCGAGGGCTGATCCGGGTGTGCGCGGGGCCCGGCCGTCGGACGCGGCCGGGCCCTTGGCGTACGGTCAGTCCTCGCCCAGGTACGCCTTGCGGACGGACTCGTCGTGCAGCAGGTCGGCACCCGTACCGGTGAGGACGATACGGCCGGTCTCCATCACATAGCCGTGGTCGGAGAGCGAGAGCGCGGCCTGGGCGTTCTGCTCGACCAGCAGGATGGTGGTCCCGCCGGCCTTGAGCTCGACGATGGTGGCCATGATCTTCTGCATCATCAGCGGGGACAGGCCCATCGAGGGTTCGTCCAGCATCAGCAGCTTGGGGCGGGACATCAGCGCGCGGCCCATCGCGAGCATCTGCTGCTCGCCGCCCGAGAGGGTCCCGGCGGCCTGCCGGCGCCGTTCGCCGAGGATCGGGAAGAGGGTGTAGGCGCGTTCCACGTCCTCGGTGACACCGGCCGGGTCGCGGCGCAGGAAGGCGCCGAGCAGCAGGTTCTCCTCGATGGTCATCCGGGGGAAGATGTGGCGTCCCTCGGGGGAGTGGGCGAGGCCGAGTGAGACGATCCGGTGGGCGGGGACGGCTCGCAGGTCCCGTCCGTCGAAGGTGATCCTGCCGCCGGTCGGGCGCAGCAGGCCGGAGACGGTGCGCAGGGTGGTGGTCTTGCCGGCGCCGTTGGTGCCGATCAGGGTGGTGACCTCGCCCTGGTTGGCGGTGAAGCTGATGCCTTTGACGGCCTCGATCTTTCCGTAGGCGACGCGGAGGTCCTGGACCTCGAGCAGTGCGGTCACTGGTCTGCCTCCGTACGGTCGGTGCCGGTGCCGGTGCCGGTGCCGTTCTCGGTCGCGGGCCCGGTCTCAGTCGCGGTAGTGGGCTCGGTCGCGGGCTCGGTGAGCGGGGTGCCGAGGTAGGCGGTGATGACGCGCTCGTCGTTCTGGACGGTCTCCCGGTCGCCTTCGACGATCTTCTGGCCCTGGACCAGGACGGCGGTGCGGTCGCAGAGGTTGAAGATGAACCGCATGTCGTGCTCGATGACCAGGACCGCGACGCCCCGGTCGCGGATGGCGAAGACCAACTCCTCGGCGGCGCGGGTCTCCTGGGGGTTCATTCCGGCGGTGGGCTCGTCCAGCAGCAGCAGTCCGGGGTCGCTGGCCAGGGCGCGGGCGATCTCCAGTTTTCGCTGCTCGCCGTAGGGGAGGTTGCGGGAGAGGTGGTCGGCCTTGGCGGCGAGGCCGGTGAACTCCAGGAGTTCCATGGCCTTTTCGCGGCTCTCGGCCTCGGCGCGGCGGTAGCCGGGGCCGCGCAGGACGGCGGAGATGAGGCCTTCCCTGGTGCGGGTGTGCCGGCCGACCAGGACGTTCTCCAGCACGGTCATGTTGGCGAACAGCCGGATGTTCTGGAAGGTGCGGGCGATCCCGGCCTGGGTGACCAGGTGCGGTCTGGGCGGCAGGACGGCGCCCCGGAAGGTGACGGTGCCCTCGGTCGGGACGTACAGGCCGGTGAGGCAGTTGAAGAAGGTGGTCTTGCCGGCGCCGTTGGGGCCGATCAGGCCGATGATCTCGCCCTGGCCGACGGTGAGGGAGACGTCGTTGACGGCGGTGAGGCCGCCGAAGCGCATGGTGACGCCGCTGACGTCCAGAAGGGTGTCGGTCATGGCTCTATGCCTCTGCCTTGGTGAGGGCGGCCGTCGCGGAGGCGGCCTGGGCGGGGACGTCGGCCTCGTGGAATTCGAGCTGCCGCCGCCGGTTGGCGATCAGGCCCTCGGGGCGGACCCGCATCAGGACGATCAGCGTGATTCCGAAGGCGAGCAGTTGGTAGTCGGAGAGGAACTCCAGCTTCTTCGGGATGAGGAAGAGCAGGGTGGCGCCGACCAGGGGGCCGCTGATGGTGCCCATGCCGCCGAGGATGACGGCGGCGAGCAGGAAGGCGGAGTTGGGTGGGAGGGCGTCGGCGAAGGTGTACTGGTCGGGGGTGACGGTGTAGCTGACGTGGGCCTGGACGGTTCCGGCGAGTCCGGCGAGGCAGGCGCCGAGGGCGAAGGCGAGCAGTTTGAGCCGGAAGCCGTTGATGCCCATGGCCTCGGCGGCGGTCTCGTCCTCGCGGATGGCGATCCAGGCGCGGCCGATCCGGGAGTTGCCGACCCGGGCGAAGACCAGTACGACGAAGGCGGTGACCAGCAGCATCAGCAGGTAGTAGTTGGAGAAGCGGCCGAGTTCGATGCCGCCGATGTCGTGTCGGGTGCCGAAGTCGAAGCCGAGGATGTTCAGGTCGGGGATGCGCGGGATGCCGTTGGAGCCGTTGGTGAGGGAGGGGCCGGTGGTGCCGTTGAGGTTGTTCATGGTGATGCGGAAGATCTCGCCGAAGCCCAGGGTGACGATGGCGAGGTAGTCGCCGCGCAGGCGCAGGGTGGGGGCGCCGATCACCACGCCGAACACGATGGACACCGCCGCTCCGGTCAGCATGGCTGCCCAGAAGGGGAGTTGGACGTGGATGGGGGAGGCGGGCGAGCCGGAGACCAGGGCGGCGGCGTAGGCGCCGACGCCGAGGAAGGCGACGTAGCCGAGGTCGAGGAGTCCGGCGAGGCCGACGACGATGTTGAGGCCGAGGGCGACGGTGGCGAAGATCAGGATGTTGGTGGCGACCGAGGTGTACTGGTCGCTGGTCTGGGTGAAGGGGAAGCCGGCGGCTGCGGCGAAGGCGGCGCCGGTGGTGACCGGGCGGTGTTTGACGGTGAGCGCGCGCAGCCGGGTGATCAGGCCGGACCTGGTGAGTGCGGCGACGGTGAAGCCGGCGAGCAGCAGGTAGCCGGTGAAGAGTTCGCCGTAGTCGGTGTCGACGCCGTAGGTGATCGCGACCAGGCCGGCGGCGAAGGCGGCGATGATGAGCAGTACCTCGGCCCAGGAGGGGAGTTCGCGGGCGGCGGGGAGCGGCCGGTCGGCCTTGGCGAGGCGCAGCCCGAGGTGGCGGGTGATGCCCTGGCCGGTGCCGCGCGGGTGGCGGTCCAGGGGGAGGGCGAGGGCGCCGAGCAGGGCGAGCAGGGCGGTGGCGCCGGCGATCCAGCCGCCGGGTTCGAGGTTGGCGAGGCCGCCGAGTTCGGCGGAGATGGCGATCAGGGTCAACCAGGTGGTGGCGGCGGTGCCGAGGGCGGCGTGGAGGACGCCGTTGTTGCTTCCGCTGGGGCTCAGCCAGCGCAGTCCGGGCAGGCGGAGGGGGCCGGCGAGGGTGAGCAGGAGGGTGGCCACTCCTCCGGTGAGGGTGAGCCACTGGAGGCCGCCGGGGTATCCGGTGACGGTGAGGTCGCCGGGGAAGGCTGAGGTCCAGGTCCAGGAGAGGAAGGCGGAGGCGGTGGCGCCGGCGGATCCGGCCAGGGTGAGGACGCGGGCGCCGCCCCCGGGTATCGGGATGACGGGTGTGGTCTCGGTGCTGCCGGTCGGGGTGCTGCTCATGGTGGTCACGCCCTGTCCGCGACGCGCTCGCCGAGCAGCCCCTGGGGCCGGACGAGCAGCACGACGATGAGGAGTACGAAGGCCCAGACGTCCTTCCAGGCACCGCCGCCGAACAGGTGCATACCGGGCAGGTGCTGGATGTAGGCGGTGGCGAGGCCTTCGGCGAGGCCGAGGACGAGGCCGCCGACCATGGCGCCGTAGATGTTGCCGATGCCGCCGAGGACGGCGGCGGTGAAGGCCTTGAGGCCGAGGATGAAGCCCATCCGGAAGTCGACCTGGCCGGTGCGCAGTCCGTAGGCGACGGCGGCGACGGCGGCGAAGGCGGCGCCGATGGCGAAGGCCATGACGATGATCCGGTCGGTGTCGATGCCCATCAGCTTGGCGGTGTCCGGGTCCTGGCTGGTGGCCTGCATGGCGCGGCCGGAGCGGGTGCGGGTGACGAACCAGCCGAGGATCAGCATGCAGACGGGGGCGGCGGCGAGCAGGAAGAGGTCGCTGCGCTGGATGGTCATGCCGAGGAACTGGAAGGGGTCGCCGGGGATCCTGGGGAAGACCCGGGCCTTCTTGGCGTTGGGGTAGAAGGAGAAGACGAGTTGCTGGAGGACGATGGAGAGGCCGATGGCGGTGATCAGCGGGGCGAGCCTGGGGGCGCCGCGCAGCGGTCGGTAGGCGAATCGCTCCGCGCCGACGGCGACCAGGGTGGAGACGAGGATCCCGGCGAGGAGCATGAGCGGGATGGCGAGCCACAGGGTGGTGCCGCCGGGCAGGGCGAGGTAGGCGGTGAGGGCGCCGAAGCCGCCGACCATGAAGATCTCGCCGTGGGCGAAGTTGATGAGCTGGACGATGCCGTAGACCATCGTGTAGCCGATCGCGATGAGTCCGTAGAGGGCTCCGAGGATCAGGCCGTTGGCCAGCTGCTGCGGTAGTTCGTGCACCGCTCGGCCTCCGTTGTGCGGGGTACGCGGGGTGGGTGTGGGCGCGCGGGGGCGGATCGGCGCCCCCGCGACGGTGATGCGCTGCCTGGTTCTCGGTCAGTCGGTGAAGGTGCCGGAGGCCTCGACCGCCCACTTGCCGCCGTCGACCTTGTAGACGGTGAGCTGCTTGTTGGTGGTGTCGCCGTACTGGTCGAAGGAGACCTTGCCGGTGACCCCGTTGAAGCTGACCTTCTGGACGGCGTCGACGACCTTGGCGCGGGCGTCGGAGGGCAGTTTGCCGTTGTTGGCGGCGACCACGGCCTTGACGCCCTGGATGATGGCCCAGGCACTGTCGTAGGAGTAGCCGCCGTAGGTCTCGTACGGGTCCTTGTAGCCGGCGGCGGCGTAGTCGGAGATGAACTTGGCGGCGGAGGGCAGTTTGGTGACCGAGAGGCCGACGGCGGTGGCGAGGTCGCCCTGGCTCTTGGGGTTGAGTTTGATGAACTCGTCGCTCTGCATGCCGTCGCCGCCCATCAGCGGGATGGCGACGCCGGCGTTCTTGAGCTGGAGCGAGAGCGGGCCGGCGGCGGGGTACTCGCCGCCGTAGTAGACGGCGTCGGCGCCGGAGCTCTTGACCTTGGTGACGATGGCGCTGAAGTCGCGGTCGTCGGGGTTGATGTGCTCCTCGCCGACGATGGTGCCGCCGAGCTTGGTGAACTCGCCCTTGAACGTGGCGGCGAGGCCCGCACCGTAGGTCTTCTGGTCGTCGATCAGGAAGACCTTGGTCTTCTTGGCGTTGTTGTACAGGTAGCGGGCGGCGAACGGGCCTTGGACGGCGTCGGTGGTGGCGGTGCGGAAGTAGGTCTTGAACGGGCGGACCTTGGTGCCGCTGGCCCACTTCTCGCCCTGGCTGAGGGCGACGCCGGTGTTGGCGGGGGAGATCTCGACCAGGTTGGCGTCGTTGAAGATCTGCTGCATGGACTGCGCCACACTGGAGTTGAGCGGTCCGACGACGCCGAGGACCTTGCTGTCGGCGACCAGCTGGGTGGCGTTCTGCTGGCCTGGGGCGGGTTTGGCGGTGTCGTCCAGGGCCTCGATCTCGAACTTGACGCCGGGGACTTCGTTGGTGCTGTTGGCGGTCTTGACCGCGAGGTCGACGGAGTTCTTGATGCCGAGGCCGAGGGCGGAGAGGTCGCCGGTGAGCGGGGCGTCGACACCGATGACGACGGTGGTGCTCTGGCCGCCGGCGGAGCTGCCGCCGGTGTCGTGGTTGCGGGAGCCGCAGGCCGATACGGTGAGCGCTCCCGCAACTGCGATGCCCACGACAAGCATTGAACGATGACGCACGAGGGTTCCCTTTCAGCGGAGGGCACCCGCCCGAACGTGCGGCGGGGCGCCAGGGCGTGCACTGAGGCCAGGCCCGGTCTGTCGGCGCGGTGACTGGGCGTGACTCTAGAGTGCGTTCGACAACTCGGGCAGGGGGCCGGACAGGCTGTGATTCTCTTGTTATAGGAATCCGCCCGGGTGCTCTCGCAATTCGGTCCGCCTTGCTCGACGGGATAGCGCTGGTCGGGGCACGGGGTGCGGCCGGTTTTGCGGCCGATGGCCCAACGTCCGTTTGCCGACAGGGGAGTTCGTAATGCGAACGTCCGCGTCCGGTTTGCCGTGGTCGGTCGGTCGTGTCCGGTCAGCGGAGCGCGGGCGAGGTCGACGACGCATCGCCGGGGTGTTCGCGGCAGGGGGCGCGCCCGGAAAACCGCTGGAAAGTGCGGATTTCACATTCATTACGCAGCGTTACGTCGAGAGTGCCCGTCCGGTATGACGTGCTGAGCCGACCAACCGTCAATCACGTTGAACGGCCTGGTGGAAGCCCCCTTGCCGCCCTCGGCCCGGGCGCAGGCTGCCCGGCTGGTACGCGGTTCAAACGGAGGGGAGGCCGGGGGAGCAGTGGGACGGGAGTGGTCCACGGGGCTTGGCGGACCGGCGAGTTGGGGACGCGATGGTCGCTCTCGGGTGCCGGTGGTCGTCGCACTCCGCTTCGGCGGGGAGGTCTCTTCGCCTCCACCCGCCGCGCTTCCCGTCGCGCCGGGGTCCGGTGCGCCGCCCGCCCCGGGGCCGAAGCCGCCGCTTCGCCCCGAGGCCGGCCGGGGGTCTCTCAGAGGTCCCTGAGCATGCAGGTGAGCCGGCAGCTGGTGATCCGCTTGCCGGTGTCGTCGGTGATCGCGATCTCGTACGTCGCCGCGGTGCGGCCCTTGAAGACCGCCGTGGCCACGCCGGTCACCAGGCCCGAGGTGGCCGAGCGGTGGTGGGTCGCGTTGAGGTCGACGCCGACCGCGTAGCGGCCGGGGCCGGCGTGCAGCATGGCGCCGATCGAGCCGAGCGTCTCGGCCAGCGCCGCGGAGGCGCCGCCGTGCAGCAGTCCGTACGGCTGCTGGTTGCCCTCGACCGGCATGGTGCCGACCACCCGGTCCCCGGAGGCCTCCACGATCCGGATGCCGAGCCGGTCGCCGAGGAGGCCGCCGGAGAAGGTGGACGCGTCGACGCCCAGTTTCGCGAAGTGGTCGAGGACGTCCTGCGGGACTTTCAGTACCGGTGCCGCGTCGGTCATGGTGCTCCTGCCGTTCGGGGTTCACATCGTCGTGCGCCGTGGGCGTGCCGACTGTGATCGTACGACCGCCCGCCCGCGGGGGAGCGGCCGCCGGTGCGCGCGCTCGCGGGCGTTGTCGGCGGCGGGCCATAGGATCGGTGGCGAGAAGTGGAATCGGCAGGAACGGACGTTGACGTGGCTACGCAGAGTGCAGACAAGGGTGCGGCCGGTGGCGCTGCGGGGCCCCGCCCCCGGCTGATGCTGCTCGACGGGCATTCGATGGCGTACCGGGCGTGGTTCGCCCTGCCCGTGGAGAACTTCAGCACCTCCACCGGTCAGTCCACCAACGCGGTGTACGGCTTCGCCTCGATGCTCGCCAACACCGTGCGGGACGAGCAGCCGACCCACCTCGCGGTCGCCTTCGACGTCTCCCGGAAGACCTTCCGCTCCGAGGAGTTCCCCGACTACAAGGCCAACCGGGCCAAGACGCCGGACGAGTTCAAGAGCCAGATCGGCCTGATCCACGAACTGCTCGACTCCATGAAGATCTCCCGGCTGTCCGTGGAGGGCTTCGAGGCGGACGACATCATCGCCACCCTGGCCACCGCCGCCGCGGCCGAGGGCTTCGAGGTGCTGATCGTCACCGGCGACCGCGACTCGCTCCAGCTGGTCGGCGAGCACGTCACCGTGCTCTACCCGACCAAGGGCGTCTCCGAGCTCACCCGCTACACCCCGGAGAAGGTGGCGGAGAAGTACGGCGTCCAGCCCAACCAGTACCCGGACCTGGCCGCGCTGCGCGGCGACCCGTCCGACAACCTGCCCGGCATCCCCGGTGTCGGCGAGAAGACCGCCGCGAAGTGGGTCAACCAGTTCGGATCCTTCGACGAGTTGGTCGCCCGCGCCGACGAGGTCAAGGGCAAGATCGGCGAGAAGCTGCGCGAGCACCTCGACTCGGTCAAGCGCAACCGGGTCCTCACCGAGCTGGTCCGGGACGTCGAACTTCCGCTCGGCGTCACGGACTTGCTGCGTACGCCGTTCGACAAGGCGGCGGTCGGCCAGATCCTGGAGGCGCTGGAGTTCCGCAACCCCAACTTCCGCGACCGCGTCTACGGCGTCGACCCGGGCGGTGTCGAGGAGACCGCCGAGCTCGCCGCGGCCCCCTCCGTCGCCGTCGAGGGCGAACTGCTCACCGAGCCGGGCGCCCTGGCCGCCTGGCTGGAGGCGCACGACCAGGGCCTGATCGCCGTCGCCGCCGTCTACGAGTGGGCGCTTGGCACCGGCAGCGTCCAGGAGATCGCGCTGTCCGCAGGAGAGGACTCCGCCTGGTTCGACCCGGCCGGGCTCGCCGAGGCCGACGAGCGCGCCTTCGCCGCCTGGCTCGCCGACGCCGCCCGCCCCAAGGCCCTGCACATCGCCAAGCAGGTGATGCGGGCCTTCGCCGAGCAGGGCTGGCAGATCGCCGGGGTGGCCGCCGACACCGCACTCGCCGCCTACCTCGACAAGCCGGGCCGCCGCACCTTCACCCTCGACGTGCTCGCCGAGGAGTACCTGGCCCGCTCGCTCGCGCCCGCCGCCGCCGCGGAGAGCGGCCAGCTCTCCTTCGACACCCCCGAGCACGACCCCACCGCCGGCGCCCAGGCCCTGATGACCCAGGCGCGAGCCGTGCTGGACCTCGCGGCGTACTTCGACACCAGGCTCGCCCAGGTCGGCGCCGACAAGCTGATGCACGAGATGGAGCTGCCCATCGCCGAGCTGCTGGCCCGGATGGAGCGCACCGGTATCGCCGCCGACCGCGCGTGGCTGACCACCATCGAGTCCCAGTTCGCCGCCGAGATCCAGCGCTGCGTGGAGGAGGCGCACGCCGCCGCGGGGCACCCGTTCAACCTCGGTTCGCCCAAGCAGCTCCAGGAGATCCTCTTCGGCGAGCTGGGCCTGCCCAAGACCAAGAAGATCAAGACCGGTTACACCACCGACGCCGACGCGCTGACCTGGCTCGCCACCCAGACCACCAACGAGCTGCCGGTCATCCTGCTCCGCCACCGCGACCAGGCCAAGCTGCGCACCACGGTCGAGGGCCTGCTCAAGACGGTCTCCCCGCAGGGCCGGATCCACACCACCTTCAACCAGATGGTCGCCGCCACCGGCCGCCTCTCCTCGCAGGACCCGAACCTGCAGAACATCCCGGTCCGCACCGAGGAGGGCCGGATGATCCGCCGCGCCTTCGTGGTCGGCGAGGGCTACGAGGCGCTGCTGACCGCCGACTACTCGCAGATCGAGCTGCGCATCATGGCCCACCTCTCCGAGGACGAGGCCCTGCTCGAGGCCTTCGCCAGCGGCGAGGACCTGCACACCACGGTCGCCTCCCAGGTCTTCGAGGTCGCCCCCGACGCGGTCGACGCCGAGATGCGCCGCAAGATCAAGGCGATGTCCTACGGGCTGGCGTACGGGCTGTCCGCGTACGGGCTGTCCCAGCAGCTCGGCATCAAGCCCGCCGAGGCGCAGGGCCTGATGGACACCTACTTCGAGCGCTTCGGCGGTGTCCGCGACTACCTGCGCCGGGTGGTCGAGGAGGCCCGCGCCACCGGCTACACCGAGACCCTGCTCGGCCGCCGCCGCTACCTGCCCGACCTCACCAGCGACAACCGCCAGCGCCGCGAGATGGCCGAGCGGATGGCCCTCAACGCCCCGATCCAGGGTTCGGCGGCCGACATCGTCAAGATCGCGATGCTCCGGGTCGACGAGCAGCTGCGCCAGGCCGGGCTGCGCTCCCGGATGCTGCTCCAGGTGCACGACGAGATCGTGCTCGAGCTCGCCCCCGGCGAGCGCGAGCAGGTCGAGAGGATCGTCCGCGAGCAGATGGCGGGGGCGTACCCGCTGCGCGCCCCGCTCGACGTCTCGGTCGGCATCGGTGCCAACTGGGAGACGGCGGCGCACTGATCCCCGGTCGGTGGCGGGCGGTCGGCGGCGGCCGCCCACCACCGACGGTCCGTCAGTCCCCCTTGCACGGTGGTTCCGGGACGGGGACGCTGGGGGGTATGGGTGCTGACAGCATGCTGGAGCGCGGCCCCCATCGGACCGCCCTGATCTTCCGCAGCGGCGGGGGTACGCGCGGCTTCGCGCGCCGCCAGGTGCTGCGCAGCGGTGGGCCGGCGCTGCTGAGTCTGCTGCTGGTGGTACCGGCCGTGGTGCCGGTGGTGGCGGTGCTGCTGACGCTGGGGGCGGGCCGGGCGTCGGCGCTGTCGATCGCCGCCGTGCTGGCGGCCGCCGGGGTGGCGGTGGTCTGGGTGCGCACCGCGAGGGAGGCGCTGGGGCAGATCCGCCGGGTGGAGTTCGTCCCCGCCGAGGCCCCCACCGCCCTGCGGTTCGTGCGGGCGGGCGAGCCCGGCGGCTGGCTGCCGATCGCCGAGCTGGAGAAGATCGTGCTGGTCCAGTGGACCGTCCGGCCGTACCCGGGTGACCGGCGGCCGGAGGGCGGCTTCTTCACCGTCCGGCTGGCCATGCGGTACGGCGTGGAGAACCCGCACCTGGTCCGGCACCGGCCGGACTCGCGCCGCCTGGCGAGGGCACTGAGGGGTCTGCTCGCCGGAAGCGGTGTCCCGGTGGAGCTGGAGACCCGGCAGGTGGTTCGCCGGCGGCCGCGGCCGGGCGGTTGGGCCGGCGGTGGCTCGGCCTCGGCGAATTCGGCCGGCTGACCCCGTCGGGCGGCCAGGGCCGGTCCGGGCCTCGTTGGCTGCCAGGCTTCGACGAAAGCATGTCTGACTGCTCGTCGGATCTTCGCTGTGTGAGACGGCTCCGGTATCGCCCCTGCCGCCCGCAGTGACCGGACCGGGCTGATCCGGCAAGGCTGCCGCGCGGGTCAGCACGCGCCGCCCCTGGGCCAGGTGTAGCCGGTGTCGATCCGGTAGGTTCCGGGGGCCGGCGCCTCCAGGCGGGTCCAGTCCCCCTCCCGGGCGAGGCAGGCACCGCTCGGACCGTGTACGGAGAGCCAGGGCGACCAGGCGATCCTGACGGTCACCGGTCCGGGCGCGGAGACCGTGAGCACGACCCGGTCGGCGTCGGCCCGCTCGACGGTCGCGTTCGGTTCGGCGAGCGGGCGGGCGTCGGTGACGCGGTAGAGCCGCCAGTCCCGGTCGTGCCACACCTCCGTCAGCCCGGCCGGGGCGTTGCCGCGGATCACCGCCGCCTCGGCCTTCCCGCCCTCGTCCAGCGCGCCCTCGGGCAGGGCGACGTACTGCACGGCCCAGTGCCGCAGCCAGTCGTGGTAGCCCGCGGCGGTGAGTGTGCCGTCGTAGAAGAGCGGGTTGCGCTCCACGTCCACCTGGCGGTTCCAGCCCCGGGCCAGTTCGACCGGGCCGGCCAGCGCCCAGGACTCCCAGTGGTTGACCATCGGGACCGCTTCCAGCCGGCCTCGGTCGGCGTGCAGCCGGTGCAGTTCGGCCACCAGCCCGGCGGCCTGCCCGGGCGGCGTCGGCGCGGGCAGGCCCACGATGTTCCCGCAGACCGTCCAGTAGCCGGTCACCGCGAACGCCACCACCGGGGCCAGCCTCCGCAGCCGGGACCCGGCCGGAGCGGCACACAGTGCGGCAAGGGCCACCACGCTGCCGAAGAGCAGCCCGAGCCGCTGCACATTGGCGCCGATCGGGGTGTCGAACATCCAGGTCAGGACGGTTCCGAGGGCGTAGACGGCGGCGCCGGCCCGGACCGTCCGCCAGGACCTCGGGCTGACCAGCAGCACCGCCGCGGTACAGAGGACGGTGGCCGCGACGGTGGGCAGTGCGATCGGATCGACCCCCGAGAACGGGAACAGCAGCGTCGTCGCCAGCACCACCAGCGGCGGCGGCACGGCCAGCGCCCAGCCGGTCCGGTACCGCCCGGTGAGCAGCAGTGCGGCCGCCGCGACGGCCACGAACAGGCCCGCCACCGGACTGGCGGCGGTGGCGAGCAGGGCGAGGACGGCCGCACCCGCCGTCCGGCGCCACCCGGCGGTGCGCTCCGGACCGGCCGCCACCAGCGCGGCCAGGCCGAACGCGGTGCCGAGCGCGAAGGTCACCCGGCCGGCCGCCACATTCGCGGACAGCGCGAAGGCCCCCCACAGCGCCACCGGCAGCGGCCGCCGGATCCGCGAGCGCAGCACCAGCCGGGCCAGCAGGACGGCGGAGCCGGTGGCGGCGGCCACGGCGACCGTGCGCACCCCGAACAGCGCCATCAGGCCGGGCGCCAGCAGGCTGTAGGAGGCGGGGTGCATACCGCCGTACCAGGCCAGGTCGTACGCCGAACCCGGGTGCCGCGCCGCGAAGTCCGCCCACGCCCACTGCGCGGCGAGGTCCCCGCTGACCGAGGCCAGGCAGCGGGCCCACAGCAGGCACAGCAGCAGTGCGAAGGCGCCGGCGGCCCAGACCGGACCGTCCGTACGGAACCGAACCGGCGCTGAGGGAGCCGGGGCGGTCGGCGCGGGGGCGGTCATGGGCGGGTACGCGGATTGCAGGGTGGTCACTGCGCTTGGATCTCCGGTCGTCGAAGGGGGCCGGACCGCCGGGCCGTCTGCGGTGACCGGCATGGCCAGGGGGCCCGGCCGGTGTCGCAGGGCCGGACGCCGTCCCGCCGGTCGCTTACGTGGTCAACCTGTCACCGTGGGGCGGGAGTTGGCGGTCGGAAGGCCGCACATCCCGGAGGTCGGGGCAACGGTGCCGTCGGCACGGTCGCGGGCCGCTCGCGCGGTTCCCCGCGTGCCTTGGACGGAGCGCGTCCGGATCCCCGGATCCGCCGCGGAGGTGCGGGCACGGCCGCGGCTTCGCGTGCCCGGGGGCTCGGGCCCGGGGGCGCGGCGGGTGGCCGGGCGGCTCCCGCTCACGGCTCCCGGGGTACGGCGGCGAGGCTGTGTTCGGGCGAGAGCAACTCGATCAGGTGGCGGGCGGAGGCGTCCCAGGACCAGGTGTCCCGGACCCAGTCGCGGCCCGCGGCGCCCATCGCCGCACGCCCTGGGTCGAGCAGCAGGTCCGTGAGCGCCCCGGCGACGGCGGCCGGATCCGTCCCGTCCACCACCCGGCCGGTACGGCCGTCGAGCACGGTGTCGGGGGCGCCGCCGGAGTCGCCGACGACCACCGGCAGCCCGCTCGCGGCGGCCTCCAGGAAGACGATCCCCAGGCCCTCGGCCTCCAGGCCCGCCTTCCGGGTGCGGCACGGCATGGCGAAGACGTCGGCGGCGGCGTAGTAGGGCGGTGTCTCGGTGTGCGACCTGCCGCCGGCGAAGCGCACCGTCCCCGGTTCGGTGTGACGCTGCGCCAGTTTGCGCAGCCGTGTCTCGTCGGGCCCCTGGCCGACCACCAGCAGGACGGCGTTCGGCACGGACCGCCGCACCATCGGCAGCGCCCGGATCAGCATGTCCTGACCCTTGCGGGGCACCAGCCGCGCCACGCAGAGGATCACCATCGCACCGTGCAGCCCGAGTTCGGTGCGGAGGTCGAAGGCGGAGTCGGAGTCGGGCCGGTACACCTCGGCGTCGACGCCCGGCACCAGGCGGCTCAGCCGGGCGCGGGGTCCGAGGGCGGGCTCGATCCGGTCGCGGGTGTACCGGCCGAGGTAGGTGACGACGTCGACACCGTCACCGATCCGCCGCATCAGCCGCCGGGCGCCGGGCGTTCTGGCCCACCAGATCTCGTGGCCGTGCGTGGTCGCCACGGTGCGCCGGATGCCGCTGCGGTGCAGGGCCGGTGCCATCAGGGCGAGCGGTGCGGCGGCCCCGAACCAGACCCGGTCGCAGCCGTGGGCCCTGGCGATCTCGACCGCCCGCCGGGTCGCCCGTCCGGTCGGCAGCAGCATCCGGGCGGTGTCCCGGACGACGGGGAAAGGGAGCGTCGCGTCGAAGGCGGTGTCGCCCGGCTCGTGCGAGGTGTAGACGACGACCTCGTCGGCCGGCATCCGGGTCGCCATGGCGTGCACGAAGGTCTCGATCCCGCCCTGCCGGGGTGGGAAGTCGTTGGTGATGACGAGGGTGGAGCCCATGGCGGAGTGTCAGGCCCTTCGGGTCGTGGTAAGCGGTCGAGCGGTGAAGAGGTAGTTGCGGCAGTCCTCGGTGACCTTCGCAACCGGCTCCCAACTCCCGTGCTCGCGGCGGTACATGGCGTAGCCGAGGTCGGTGAGGCGGTGGACGAGGTCGCCGGAGTCCAGGCCGTACTTGGCGAGGTGGCGGTCCTCGATCTCCAGCAGGAGTGCGGGCCGGTGGCGCAGCAGGGTGTCGCCGGCGCCCGAGAGCACGGCGGCTTCCGCGCCTTCGACGTCGGCCTTGACGAAGTCGACCCGCCTCAGCCGGAGCCGCCGGCACAGGCCGTCCACGGTCTGCACCGGGGTGGGGACCGAAGTGGCGGCGGGGAACTCGGAGTTGGGGCCGGGGCCCGAGGTGCCCTCGGTCAGGTAGGCGCGTCCGTGGACGGGCAGCAGACGGCGCCGGGGCAGGCTCATCACGCCGTTCTGCGGCCGCTCGCCGAGCGCGGTGCGGTGCACGGTGACGTTGTCGCAGCCGAGCAGGGTCGCCGTGGCGGCCAGCCAGCGGGCCGGGCCGGGCAGCGGCTCGATGCTGTGCACCTGGCCGCCAGGCCCGGCGAGTGCGGACAGGCTCCAGGTGTAGAGCCCGTACTCGGCGCCGATGTCCAGGCACACGGCGCCCGGGCGCACCAGCGGACGCAGGCCCGCCACCTCCTCCTCGACGAACGGCCAGCGCTCGGCCGCCCAGCGCAGCCCGCGCGCCACGGAGGTGACCCGGACCCCGGGGTACCGGCGGTCGGCGGGGGTGTGACGGTCCTGCCGGTCGGCTGGTATCGAGTCGCGGTCCAACGGTGACCTTCCAGGTTCTCGTGCAGCGTGTGCGGGGCGGACGGGGGCGGGGCGCGGCCAGGCGCCGGGAGTCGACGCTAGGTGCCGGTGGCGGTGGGGCGCGTCAGCCCCCGCATTGACATCCGGTCAATCGCTGGGACGACCCGGCGGTCGCGTCATCCCAGCGATGTACGACCGTGGGATCGCGGGGCTTGACTGACGGAGCGTCAGTTATGCCGGAAGGCGGGGCCGTACGACGGGTCCCATGACCCGGGCACCTGCCGGAGGTGTCTGACCGCCGTGCCGGTTCCGTGGCTTCGATCACCTGGTCAACGGTGCCGTGGGCGGCCCGGCCGGCGCATCGGACCACCGGTGGCAATCACGGCAGCACCATCAGCCCCTGGGCTTAAGCCCACGGGCTGATGGTCTCCCCTAGGGGGTGCGTGGCGACCAACGTGCGGCTTGGCGGCGTCTCGTCGGGCGCCGCATCGCCGGGTTTCGGATCGCCGGGCGTCGGACTGTCGAGTGTCGGACCGCCGGACGTCGACCGCTGCTACCGGCCGCTCGGGTCCTCGGGCCACGCGTGGCGCGGGTAGCGGCCGCGCAGCTCGGCGCGGACCGCGCGGTAGCCTTCGCGCCAGAACGAGGCGAGGTCGCCGGTGACGGCGGCCGGACGGCCGGCGGGCGAGAGCAGGTGGACCGTCAGCGGCACCAGGCCGTCCACCAGCGCGGGCGCGGCCTGCCAGCCGAAGAACTCCTGCAACTTCGCTGCCAGCACCGGGCGTTCGCCCGAGTAGTCCACCTTGATCCGGGCGCCGCTCGGCACGGTGATCCGCTCGGGTACCAGCTCGTCCAGCCGCCCGGCCTCACCGGTGGCCCAGGGCAGCAGCCGCTGGAGTGCGGCGGCGGTGTCGATCCGCTCCAGGTCGGACCGGCGGCGGGCCCGGGACAGCTCGGGCTCCAGCCAGTCCCCGGCGGCGGCCAGCAGCGCCCGGTCGCTGACGTCCGGCCAGGGCCCGCCGAGTACCCGGTGCAGCAGGGCCAGCCGCTGCCGCAGCACCACCGCCCTGGGCGACCAGTCGAGCAGCGGGCCGACGCCCTCGCGGGCCAGCCCCTCCAGCAGGGCCTCCCGCAGCAGCCCGGGGTCCGGGGCCGTCAGCGGCAGAGCGGTGAGCTCGATCGCCCCCAGCTCCTCGACCCGGCGCGCGGCTACGTCCCCGCGCCGTCCACCCGGCGGAACCACCCAGCGCACCTCCGTGCGCTCCGTCAGCAGCGCGGCGCCGGCCAGCCGGGCGGTCTCCTCGTCCAGTGCCACTGCGCGCTGGATCCGCGCCGAGGGCGAACCCGCCGGGCGGTCCGCGACCGCCACCGCCAGCCAGCCCGCCCCGGCGAGCGCCGAACCGGACCCGGTCTCCGCCGCTGTCCCCGAGGCCATCAGGTAGGGGCCGTCCGCCGACCGGGCCCGGGCGATCCGCTCGGGATGGGCGAGCGCGACCACCAGCCCGGCGGCGACCGCGTCGGACGCATCGGACGCGTCGGCGCCACCGCGACCGGTCGAATGCCCGGCAGCCGAGGCGTCGGCACCGTCCGGAAGCCCGGCGGGTGAGGCGGCACCGCGCAGCCGGCGGACCTCCCGCTGCCAGCGGGAGGCGTACGGGTCACGGGCGCCGCGTACCGTGCGCCAGACGGCCAGCAGGTCGTCGCCCAGGGCGCGCGGGGGCTCCTCGGAGAGCAGGGCCACCAGCTCGGCCGCGCGGCGGGCGCCGACCAGGCCGGTGCCGTCCAGCAGGGCACGGCCTAGCCGGGGGTGCAGACCGGTGCGGGAGATCCGGATCCCGCGCTCGGTGGCCCGCCCGTTCTCGTCCACCGCACCGAGCGCGGTCAGCGTCTGCCGGGCCGCGGCCATCGCGCCGCCGGGCGGGGAGTCGGGCAGCGCGAGGCCGCGGGCGTCCGGATCGCCCCAGCAGGCGGCCTGGAGCGCGAACCCGGTCAGATCGGCGAGCGCGATCTCGGGGGTGGGGAAACGCGGTGCCCGGGCGTCCTCGACCTCCGCCCAGCAGCGGTACACCGCGCCCGGTGCCTCGCGTCCGGCCCGCCCCGCGCGCTGCCGTCCCGCCGCGAGTGAAGCCCGTACGGTGACCAGACCGGACAGCCCGCGCGCATGGTCGGTACGCGGCTCCCGGGCCAGGCCGCAGTCCACCACCACCCGGACCCCGGGGACGGTCAGCGAGGACTCGGCGACCGAGGTGGCCAGGATGACCCGGCGCCGCTCGCCGGCCGCCAGCGCCGCGTCCTGCACCGGCTGCGGCGCCTGTCCGTGCAGCTGCAGCACCTCGGCGTCGACCGTACCGGCGAGCATCCCCGCGACCCGGGCGATCTCGCCGACACCCGGCAGGAAGCAGAGCAGGTCGCCGGAGCGCTCGGTGAGCGCCCGGCGGACGGTCGCGGCGACATGGTCGAGCAGCGCCGGGTCGGTACGGGTCCCGTGCGGGGGGCGCACCGCGCGCGGCGGGGGCGCCCAGACCACCTCGACGGGGTACGAGACGCCGTGCGCCTCGACCACCGGGGCCGGGCCGTCCGCTCCGCCGAGCAGCTCTGCCCAGGCGGCGGTGTCCGAGGTCGCGGAAGCGCAGAGCAGCTGCAGCTCGGGCCGCAGCGCGGCCCGGACGTCCAGCAGGAAGGCGAGTGCGGTGTCCGCGTCCAGGTGCCGCTCATGGCACTCGTCCAGGACGACTGCGTCCACCCCGCTCAGCTCGGGGTCGCGCTGGAGACGTTGCAGCAGCACACCGGTGGTGACCACCTCGACCACGGTGTCCGGGCCGGTCTTCCGCTCACCCCGGACCGTGTACCCCACCCGGCGCCCCACGCTCTCGCCCAGCAGCCAGGCCATCCGGCGCGCCGCCGCCCGTACCGCCAGCCGGCGCGGCTCGGCCACCAGCACGCGCCGGCGCACGGGCGCGGCGGAGTCCTCGACCAGCCCGGCGAGCGCGAGCGGCACCAGGGTGGTCTTCCCGGTGCCGGGCGGCGCCGAGAGCACGGCGACGCCCCGTGCCTCCAGGGCCTGCCGCAGCGGGGCGACGGCGGTGCGGACGGGGAGTTCGAGCCAGGCGGGATTCACGTGCAGCAGTATGTGCGAAGTGCGGTGCGGGCCGTGAAACGGTCAGGGGCGCGGGGCTCCGCGTGATCGACCGTGTCCGCCGGTCCGGTGGCCGGTCGGGCTCAGGCGCCCGGCCGGGCACGGTGTCCCGCGCATACGGTCGATCAAGCAGAGGCCCCGCGCCCCTGAACGGTGCGCTCCGGCTACCCGGTACCCCCGTGGTGAGGCGCGGGGACGGCCGCCCGTCCCCGCGCCCCCGGGGCACCCGTCAGTGCGCGGGCCGGCAGGAGTAGAGCTCCTGCTGGGTCTGCTGGGCCGCGGCGCCGTACTCGGTGGGGGAGACCACGGTGCAGGTGGTGCGGACCCAGGACTCGTTCTGCGCCGTCGTCGGGTTGGCCGAACCGCCCATGCCACCCATGCCGCCCATGCCGCCCTTGCCCGTGAGCAGGACGTACTGCAGCTGGCCCGAGCGGACGAGCTGCTGGAACTGTGAGGTGGACGGCGACGGTGCCGAGCCGCTGAAGCCGCCCATGGGCAGTACTTCGGCACCGGTGGCGAGGATGAACGGCGAGGCGCTGCTCCAGTTGGTGGTGGCGAACAGGTAGCGGGCGCCGTTCCGATGGGCCTGGAGGTAGTCGAAGAGGGCCTGCTGCGGTGCGGTCAGGTGCTCCGAGGAGCCACCGAAGCCGCCACCGAAGCCGCCGCCCGCACCGCCGCCGAACCTCGCCTGCTCGGCCCGCATCAGCCCGGCGAGCTCCGGGGCGGTCGCCGAGCGGTGGTTGCCGCCGCCGTGCCCGCCGCCGGCGGGGCCGACCGTGCCCATGCCCGAGTTCCCGTACTTCGGGTCCAGCACCGAGGACGCCCAGGCGGCCGGGGCGACCAGCACGGCCGCGATACCCGTCAGCGCGCCGGCGAGCGCGAGCCGCCGCCCGACCGGACCGGCGGGCCGTCCGCCGCCGGCGCCCTTCCGGGCCACCCCCAGCAGGACCAGGGCCAGCACGCCCAGGGCGATCGCGGCCGGCGCCAGCCACGGCAGGAACGTCGGGTACATCCGGGCCAGGTAGGCGCACCACGCGACCGTACCGGCGATCGCCACCGGCAGGGCCCAGGCCCGTCGGCCGCCCGCACGGAACGCCCGCCACATCAGTACCAGCCCCGTGCCGCTCAGCGCCGCCAGCGGAGTCGCGATCACGCCCATGTAGTAGCTGTGGCCGCCGACACTGCCCGCGCTGAAGACCAGGAAGAAGACCGTCAGCCAGGTTCCCCACAGGACGAACCCGGCCCGCCGCGCGTCGGTGCGCGGCGCACGCCGCCGCCAGAGCAGGCCGCAGACCAGCGAGACCAGCGCCAGCGGGTAGAGCCAACCGGTCTGCGGGGCGAACTGCGAGTTGAACATCTTGGTCCAGCCGCCGTCGCTCATGCCGCCGCCGCCTCCGCCTCCCGCGCCGGCCCAGAGCGCCCCGGCTCCGGCTCCGGCTGCGGCCGTCCCGGGCGCACCGGTGGCTCCGGCGGACCCGCCGTTCTGGGCCCCCGCCCGCCGACCGCCATGGCCGCCGTGGCCACCCTGACCCGTCGCCCCGGCCTGACCCGCGGCGCCCGCGTTGCCGGTACCGCCCGCACCGGAGACCGCCTGACCGCCGCCGAGGCCACCGGCGCCGAAGCCGCCGCCGTCCCCGCCGCCATGGCCGACACCGTGGTTGCCACCGCCGCCACCGCCCCCGCCGCCGCGGACCGCCTGGACACTCCCGGTCTGCGAGGCAGACAGCCCCACCGACGAGAAGCGGTTCAGGAAGTTGTAACCGACCACCATGCTGAAGGCCGAGTTGTCGGTCGTGCCGTCGACGTACGGACGGTCCTTGGCCGGGGTCAGCGTGACGGCCAGCATCCAGGAGGCCGAGACGGCGACCGTGACCAGACCGGCCAGCGCCACATGGCCGAACCGCCGGCGCAGCGTGACCGGCGCCGAGACCAGGTAGACCGCGGCGAGCGCGGGCAGCACCGCCCACGCCTCCAGCATCTTGGTCTGGAACGCCAGCCCGACCCAGACCCCGGAGAGCAGCAGCGGCCGCAGCCGCCCCGACTGCGCGGCCCGCTGCGCCGCGTCGGCGGCCAGCAGGAGCAGCAGCGTGAACGCGGCGTCCTCGACCGCGGTACGGAACAGCCCGGCGGCCACCGGTGTCAGGGTGAAGGCCGCGGCCGCGAGCAGTCCGGCGTTGGCACCGGCCCACCGCCGCACCACCCGGTAGAGCACCAGTACGGCGAGCACGCCCTCGATCACCTGCGGCAGCGTGAGCGCCCAGGGGTGGAAGCCGAAGAGCCGTGCCGACAGCGCCTGCGGCCACAGGAAGCCGGGCAGCTTGTCGAGCGTGATGGTGTTGGCCGGGTCGAAGGAGCCGAAGAAGAACGCCTTCCAGCTCTCCGTCATGCTGCGCACGGCGTCGGCGTAGAAGGCGTGGTACTGGCTGTGGTTGATGTCCCACGCGTACAGCACGGCGGCGAGGGCCGCGATCCCCAGCAGTGCGGGCCGGGCGTACCCGGGCTGGCCGTCAGGGGACCGCCACGGGGCCCTGCGGCCGCCCGGCGGGGCGGCCGCGGTCCGGGGAGGCGCGGTGAGCAGATCGGTAGCCATACGGGGCACCATCTGCTGCGCTCATGAGAGTTCTCTTGGAGACTTCCCCAGGTTTGGTCATCTTTGTCCCCAGAGCGTCTCTGCAGGCCCAGGCGTCACTCCGGCCGGGCCGGAGCGACGCCCGGCCGGTCTCAGTCCCGCTCGGCGACGAAGATCGCCGTTCCCGGGATCAGCCGCCCGCGCAGCGGGCTCCAGCCGCCCCACTCCTGTTCGTGTCCGGCCGGCCACTCGGGTTCGACCAGGTCGAGCAGCCGGAAGCCGGCGGCGGTCAGTTCACGGACCCGGTCGCCCAGGGTGCGGTGGTGCTCGACGTAGGTGGCGCGGCCGTGCTCGTCCTGTTCGACGTAGGGCGTGCGGTCGAAGTACGAGGCGCTGGCGGTCAGCCCCTCCGCGCCGGGCTCGTCGGGGAAGGCCCAGCGGATCGGGTGGGTGACCGAGAAGACCCAGCGCGCGCCGGGCCGCAGCACCCGGTGCACCTCGCGCATCAGTGCGGCGGTGTCCGCGCTGAACGGCACCGCCCCGTACGCCGAGCAGGCCAGGCCGAACGCGCCGTCGGCGAACGGGAGGACGACCGCGTCCGCCTGCACCACGGTGACCGGCTCGCTGCCGGCCTCCAGGTCGATCCGGCGGGAGTGCTGGAGCTGCCGGTAGGAGATGTCCAGGGCGACGGGTACCGCGCCCTGCGCGGCGAGCCAGCGGGAGCACTGGGCCGCGCCCGCGCCGATCTCCAGCACCTTCGCGCCCCTGAGCGCCTCGGGGGAGCCGAGCAGATGGGCGTCGGCCTCGTCCAGCCCTTCGGGGCACCAGGTGAACCGGGCGTCGCCGAGGAACTCGCCGTGCTCGTCCTGGTACTCGTCCGCGTTGCGGTCCCACCAGCGGCGGCTGGCCCGGCTGCTCTCGACGGGCGCGGCCTCGCGGCGGACGGCCTCGCTGTCGTCGTCCTTGCAGGGCTGGTCCCCGAGGGCGGCCAGCGCCCTGAGATCGGTGGGGTCCGGAAAGTCGGGGGTGGTGGGCAAAGTGTGAAACCCGTCGCGTAGGCTGTGGCTGCGGAAGCGCTGCTGCCATGAACCGGCCCGGTCGAACGGGGCGGATCGGGCGGTGGCATCCGGGGACCGGAACCGGCCCCTCACCGCTGCGCTCCGGCGCTGGTGATCACCTCAGGATACCCCTCGAAGGTACTAGGGTGATCATGGGCGCAGGTTGCGCAGACGGAGGATATGGTCCGATCCGTCCCGGCCTCTGTCGTCTCGCCTTCCTTGGCGTTGACCGTGCCCGGCTGTCCCCGTATGCTACAAGTTGCGCTGCGGGCCTGCGCGCCTCGGACGGAGCAGGTCGCGCTCGCATCTGTCGAAGACCCCACGGTCGCAAGACGGACACCTTCTGGAGAAATTTCAGCAGGTGGGCCGTGCTCTTGGCTGTCCGGCTTTCGGTGGGAGCGATACGGGCCCTCCGCGTGGCATTACCTACGACTTCATGTCCGTACCGGAGCCCCTTTCCTAATGACGAGCCCCACCGACACCATCAGCACCACCCCGCAGGTCGCGGTCAACGACATCGGCGACGCGGAGGCGTTCCTTGCCGCGATCGACGAGACCATCAAGTACTTCAACGATGGCGACATCGTCGAGGGCGTCATCGTGAAGGTCGACCGTGACGAGGTGCTCCTCGACATCGGTTACAAGACCGAGGGCGTCATCCCTTCCCGTGAGCTCTCGATCAAGCACGACGTTGACCCGCACGAGGTCGTCTCCGTCGGTGACAACATCGAGGCCCTGGTTCTCCAGAAGGAGGACAAGGAGGGTCGTCTCATCCTGTCCAAGAAGCGCGCTCAGTACGAGCGTGCCTGGGGCACGATCGAGAAGATCAAGGAAGAGGACGGCATCGTCACCGGTACCGTCATCGAGGTCGTCAAGGGTGGTCTCATCCTCGACATCGGCCTCCGTGGCTTCCTCCCGGCCTCGCTGGTCGAGATGCGCCGTGTCCGCGACCTCCAGCCCTACGTGGGCAAGGAGCTCGAGGCCAAGATCATCGAGCTGGACAAGAACCGCAACAACGTGGTCCTGTCCCGCCGTGCCTGGCTGGAGCAGACCCAGAGCGAGGTCCGCCAGACCTTCCTCACCACCCTGCAGAAGGGCCAGGTGCGCTCCGGCGTCGTCTCCTCGATCGTCAACTTCGGTGCCTTCGTGGACCTGGGTGGCGTCGACGGTCTGGTTCACGTCTCCGAGCTGTCCTGGAAGCACATCGACCACCCGTCCGAGGTTGTCGAGGTCGGCCAGGAGGTCACCGTCGAGGTCCTCGACGTCGACATGGACCGCGAGCGTGTCTCCCTGTCGCTGAAGGCGACCCAGGAGGACCCGTGGCAGCAGTTCGCCCGTACCCACCAGATCGGCCAGGTCGTTCCGGGTAAGGTCACCAAGCTGGTTCCGTTCGGTGCGTTCGTCCGCGTCGACGAGGGCATCGAGGGTCTGGTCCACATCTCCGAGCTGGCCGAGCGCCACGTCGAGATCCCGGAGCAGGTCGTCCAGGTCGGCGACGAGATCTTCGTCAAGGTCATCGACATCGACCTCGAGCGTCGTCGCATCAGCCTCTCGCTGAAGCAGGCCAACGAGGCCTTCGGCCCGAACCCGGCCGAGGTCGAGTTCGACCCGACCCTGTACGGCATGGCTGCCTCGTACGACGACCAGGGCAACTACATCTACCCGGAGGGCTTCGACCCCGAGGCGAACGACTGGCTGCCCGGCTACGAGAAGCAGCGTGAGGAGTGGGAGCGCCAGTACGCCGAGGCGCAGGCCCGCTTCGAGCAGCACCAGGCCCAGGTCATCAAGAGCCGTGAGGCGGACGCCGAGGCTGCTGCGGAGGCCGGCGAGGCCGTCGCCGCCGCCGCCGGTGGCTCGTACTCCTCCTCCAGCGACGAGGGCTCCGGCGCGCTGGCCTCGGACGAGGCGCTCGCCGCTCTGCGCGAGAAGCTGGCCGGCGGCCAGAGCTGAGCTCACGCTCGGCGCTGACCGGCGCTGGTAACTGACAGAACCCCCACCCGGGGCTCCCGGGTGGGGGTTCTGTCGTCTTCCGGTGCCTTCGCCCGAGGGGCCGCCGGGTGCGGTGCCGCCGTGCGAAGAGTGCCCGTCTCCGGTGTGAGATGTAGCTCATCATCCGCCTATAGGAGGTTTGGGCCGGTCCGCTTATTTTTGGGTGAACTGCCCGAAAGGCTCTCGCACATGCGCCACCCGCTCGCTGTAGCTGACGAACCTGCCGCTGCCGCCTCCGTCCAGGTCGACGGGCGGCTCGCGGCCCTCGGCCGGTTCTGCCACCGGCGGCGGGGCTGGGTGCTCGGCTTCTGGGTGCTGGTGCTCGCCCTCGGTGTGCTGATCGGCGGACGGGTCTTCGAGGGTTCGGTGGCCGGTACCGGGGCGGGCGGTTCGGAGTCCGCCAGGGGCGACGCGCTGGTCGCCGCCATCGACTCCGCCAAGGGCACCGTCACCGCCGTGGT
The DNA here is from genome assembly GCF_051374625.1 of Kitasatospora sp. HPM-01-4. Classification (NCBI taxonomy): domain Bacteria; kingdom Bacillati; phylum Actinomycetota; class Actinomycetes; order Kitasatosporales; family Streptomycetaceae; genus Kitasatospora; species Kitasatospora sp. HPM-01-4. The sequence goes on from NZ_JBPQGP010000005.1 coordinate 6,474,288, forward strand.
GGACGGCGCACCCGTGACCGACCCGGCCGTACGGGACGCGGTGACCGCCGCCACCGACCGGATCGGCAGGCTGCCCGGGGTAGCCTCGGTCGCCGACACCTACCGCGCGGGCCCGGCGCTCACCGCCACCGACGGCCGGGCGAGCCTGGTCTCGGTGCGGATGGCGGACGGCTCGACCGACGCCCAGCTCGCGGCGGTGACCAAGCAGCTGCAGTCGATCAAGGCGGGCGGCGCGCACACCACGGTGGGCGGGGATCTGCTGCTGCAGCGGGAGGTCAAGGACCAGACCGCCAGCGACACCCGTTTCGGTGAACTGGTCACGCTGCCGCTGACGCTGATCGTGATGGTCCTGGTCTTCGGCGGGCTGGCCGCGGCCGGGCTGCCGGTGATCGGTGCGGTCGCCTCGGTGGGCGGGGCGCTGCTGGCCATGTTCGGGTTCAGCAAGATGATGGACATCGACACCAGCGTGCTGCCGATCGCCACCGTACTGGGCCTGGGGCTGTCGATCGACTACGCGCTGCTGATGGTCAACCGCTTCCGCGAGGAGCGCGGCTGCGGGGCCACGATCCCGTGCGCCGTCGAGCGCACCGCCGCCACCGCGGGCCGGACCGTCGCCTTCTCCGGGCTGACCGTGGCCGTCGCGCTGGCCGGGCTGTTCGTCTTCACCAGCCCGGTCTTCCGTGCCGTCGCGGCGGCCGGGGTCAGTGTGGTGGTCATCGCCGTCGCCGCGGCACTGACCCTGGTCCCCGCGCTGCTCGGCTTCGTCGGCCACCGGGTCAAGGCGCCCGTCGCGCCGGCCCTGGACGATGGCTTCTTCGCCCGTACGGCACGCCGGGTGCAGCGGCGGCCGGTGCCCGTGGTGCTCGGCTGCATCGCGCTGCTGCTGGCGGCCGGCGCCCCCTTCCTGGGCTCGCAGTGGCGCAGCTCGGGAGCGGCCGTGCTGCCCACCTCCTCCGCCGGACGCCAGGTCACCGAGGTCATCGGGCAGCGCTTCCCGCAGCAGGCGCCCGCCCCGGTCACGGTGGTGGTCGAGGCGGACCGGAACACCGCGCAGGCGTACGCCGAGGACGTGGCGGCCAAACTGCCCGGGGTCAGCGGGATCCGGGCCGTCGTCCCGGTCACCGACCGGGTGAGCACGGTCGAGGTGCTGGTGCACGGGGACCCGCAGGGCGCCGAGGCGAAGCGCGTGGTGGGTGAACTGCGGGCCGACCGGGGCGGGCTCACCACCTATGTCACCGGGGACGCCGCCTCGGTGGTCGACTTCCAGCACGAGATCGCCACCCGGGGTCCCTGGGCGCTCGGGCTGGTCGCGGCAGGAACGCTGGTACTGCTCTTCCTGATGACCGGCTCGGTGGTGATGCCGGTCAAGGCGCTGCTGATGAACGTGCTCTCACTGGGCGCCTCGCTCGGTGCGCTCACCCTGGTCTTCCAGCACGGCTACTTCAGCGGGCTGCTCGGCTTCAGCCCGACCGGTGGTCTGGAGACCTTCATCCCGGTCCTGGTGTTCGCCTTCGCCTTCGGGCTCTCGATGGACTACGAGGTCTTCCTGCTCGCCCGGATCAAGGAACTCCGGGACCAGGGCCACGGCTGTTCCCGCTCGGTGGAGCTCGGACTGCAGCGGAGCGGCCGGATCATCACCTCGGCGGCGCTGCTGATGGTGATCGTCTTCGCCGGGTTCGCGGCCGGGCGGATGCTCATGGTCAAGGAGATGGGCATCGCGCTGGCGGTGGCCGTCGCGGTCGACGCGACTCTGGTCCGGTGCCTGCTGGTACCGGCCGCGATGACGCTCTTCGGCGAGTTGAACTGGTGGGCGCCGGGCCCGCTGCGGCGGCTGCACCGGAGGATCGGGCTCAAGGAGCACGTGGTGCTGCCGCCGATCCCGGGTGCCTCGGTACCGGCTCCGGCGGCGCGGGCCGGACGGGACGTGGAACGGCACCCGCTGCGGGAGGCCGAGCGCGCCGGGGTCGGCGGCTGAGCCGGTGAGCCCGGGGCGGCCCGGGCTACGCGCGCCGGCGCGGCTCAGGCCAGCCGCTGGAGCAGGGTGACGCTGTCGCGGAGGCGGCGCTGCTCGTCCGGGGTGAGCCGTTCGCTGATGGCCGCGGCGATCCTGCCCTCGCGGCGGGTCCGCTGGGCGTACAGCGCGGCGGTGCCGGCCTCGGTGGCGGCGATCAGCACCTTGCGGCCGTCGGTGGCGTGCCGCTGCTGTTCGACCAGCCCCGCCTCGGTGAGCAGTGCGACCGTACGGGCCATCGACTGGTGCCGGACCCGCTGCAGTTCGGCCAGCTGGCTGGTGGTGCGCGGCCCCTCGCGGACCAGCCAGCCGAGCACGGCGGCCTGGTTCTGCGGCAGCTCGTCGTCCACCCGGAGCCGGCGGACCAGTGTCCCTATGGCCAGCCGCAGCTCGGCGGCGATCTCGATCGGGTCGACGGGGTCTGCGTGCTCCTGTGGCTCCATGGGATCAGCTTATCCGGGTGCCGGATTTATATACAGCGAAACTGCACAGCTCTGCTGTATAGTTTCGGGTATGCGACTTACCAAGTTCGGACATGCCTGCGTTCGCATCGAGCATGCGGACGCCACCGTCGTCATCGACCCCGGAATGTTCACCGCGCCGGAGGCCATCGAGGGCGCGGACGCGGTACTGATCACCCACGAGCACTACGACCACTTCGTCGAGGACCGGCTGCGGGCCGCCGCCGAGGCCGACCCCGGGCTGCGGATCTGGACCAACCGCGCGGTGGCCGACCAGCTCTCCGGGCTCGGCACCCGGGTCACGGTGGTGGGTGCGGGCGACGCCTTCGACATCAACGGGCTCGGGGTGAGCGTGCACGGCGAGTGGCACGCCGTGATCCACCCCGACATCCCGCTGGTGCGCAACATCGGCTTCCTGCTGGACGGCCGGGTCTTCCACCCGGGCGACGCCCTCACCGTGCCGGAGCAGCCCGTGGAGACGCTGCTGCTGCCGATCGCGGCGCCGTGGTCCAAGGTCTCGGAGCTGGTCGACTACGTGCGTGAGGTCAAGCCGCAGCGGGCGCTGTCGGTGCACGAGGCCGTGCTCAGCGAGACGGGCCAGGCGATCTACGGCCGCCTGCTGGGCGAGGGCGGTCCGGGCACCGGTGCCGGGCTCCACCAGCCGGCGGTGGGCGAGCGGATCGACCTCGGCTGAGCCGTGCCCGCTCCGGGTGGGAGCCGTCGCGCTCCCACCCGTCCGACGTCGGACCGGTGCCGTGGCCGGACCGTTCTCTCCGTGATCACCGCCGGCCGGGTGCCGCTCCGGACGCGGGACCGGCCGCAGGGGCGGTGCGAGGGAGGCCGCCGCCTCCGGGTGCGCCGGTGGTCACTGTCCCTGGTTCTGCGGCTGCGCGGGGCTGTTCGGGTCGCCCGGGTCGGAGGGGCTGCCCGGGTCGGCCGGCGTGCCGGGGTCGGTCGGGCTGCCGGGGTCGGCCGGGCTGCCCGGGTCGGTGTTCGAGCCGGTGCCGGGGCTGGTGACGGGCGGCTGGATGGAGGTGAAGCTGCTCGGCGCGACATTGGCGAGGGAGCCCTCCATGGCCTCCTTCCAGATCGGACCGGCGACCGTGCCACCGAAGACGTTCGAGAGGTAGTCGCCGCCCATCCGCTGCCCCTCCAGCGGCTTCGGGCTGACGGTGTCGCCGACCACGGTGGCCCCGGCCAGGTCGGGGGTGTAGCCGACGAACCAGACCTGCTTGCTGTCGTTGGTGGTACCCGTCTTGCCCGCGTTGTCCCGGTCGCTGAGGCCGACCGTCTTGCCGGTGCCGTCCTGGACCACGCCCTTGAGCATGTAGGTGATGCTGTCGGCGGTGTCCGGGGTCATCGCCTGGGTGCAGTCGGCCTGCGGCACGCTCAGGCTCTTTCCGCCGGGCGCGGTGACCGAGGTGATCGCGGTCGGCGAGCAGTAGGTGCCGTGCGCGGCGAAGGTGGCGTACACCTCGGCCATCTCCAGCGGGGTCAGGTCGTTGCTGCCGAGGACCATCGAGGGCACCACGGCGAGCTTCTCGCCGCCGGCCTGCTGGGTGATGCCCAGCTTGTTGGCCATCTGGGCGACGTTGCACAGCCCGGCGCCGTGCTCCAGCTCGGCGAAGTAGGTGTTGACCGACTGGGCCATCGCGTCCGGCATCGAGAAGTTCCCGGCCAGCGTGGTGGCGTCGTTGTGCACGTCGCCGAGGTTCTTCCAGACCTTGCCCGAGCAGTCCGTCATCGTGGGCCACGGAATGCTGTAGGGCGTGTTGTAGGAGGTGCTCATGCCGTAGCCGGCCTCCAGTGCGGCCGCCGCGACGATCGGCTTGAAGGTCGAGCCGGTCGGGTAGCCCAGGCCGCCGCCCATGCTCTTCGGCACGTTCAGGTTGATCTGGGTCTGGTTGTCGTCCACCCCGTACGGACGGCTCTGCGCCATGCCGAGGATCTTGCCGGTGCCCGGCTGGACCAGGGTCATCACCGCGGCCGGCTTGTCGGTGGCGTCCGCGTGGTTGGTGACCGCGTCCTGGACCGCCTTCTGGTCCTTCGGGAGTAGCGTGGTGTGGATCTGCAGACCGCCGCGGCTCCACAGGGCCTGGCGCTCGTCGGCGGTCCGCCCGAAGGCGGGGTTGGAGAGCACCGTGCGGTGTACGTAGTCGCAGAAGAAGCCCTCGCCCAACTGCGCGGTGATGCAGCCCTGGTGGGGGCGGGTGACCTTCAGGTCGAGATCGGAGTTGATGGCGTCCTGGGCCTGCTGCTGGGTGATGTGCCCCATCTCGGCCATCTTGCGCAGCACGGTGTCCCGGCGCTGTTTGGCCTGGGTCGGGTGGACGGTCGGGTCGTAGTTGGTGGGCGACTGCTCCAGACCGGCCAGCAGCGCGGCCTGCGGCAGGCTCAACTCGCTCGCGTGGACGCTGAAGTAGCGCTCGGAGGCGGCCTCGATGCCGTAGGCCCGCTCACCGAAGAAGGTGATGTTGAGGTAGTTGGTGAGGATCTGGTCCTTGCTGAGGGTCTCCTCGACCTTGATCGCGTACTTGAGTTCCTTGATCTTCCGGTCGAGGGTGGCCCGTTGGGCCTCCCGGACCTTGGCCGGGTCGTCCCCGGCCTCCTCGACGAAGACGTTCTTCACGTACTGCTGGGTGAGGGTCGAGCCGCCCTGCGAGGTGCCTCCGGAGCTGGCGTTGGTGTTGAGGGCGCGCAGTACGCCCTTCAGGTCGATCGCGCCGTGCTGGTAGAAGCGGTTGTCCTCGATGTCCACCAGTGCGGTCTTCACCAGCGGGGATATCTGGTTGCTCGGCACGACCGTACGGTCCCGGTCGTAGACGGTGGCGATCACACCGCCCTCGGCGTCGTAGATGGTGGACGCCTGCGAGAGCGGCGGGGTCTTGAAGTCGTCCGGCAGGCTGTCGAAGTTCTGCACCGCCGACTGAGCGCCCAGACCGGCGGCGCCGACCGCGGGCAGCACGAGCCCCGCGGCCAGCACGCCCCCCACCACGCAGGCGCCGATGAAGCTGGCGCTGAGGCTTATGTTCTTGCGGAGACCGTTCGGCGTTCTGCGTGGCATGGGCCGACCATACGTCGGTCCCGGTAAAGCCAATACCTGGTTTTCGGCACACCTTCGTCACAGGATTGTGACGACGAGTCAGATGAGTGAAGGCTGGGTGTCAGCTGAGGGTAGCCGGAGTTTCGGCCTGGGTGAAGGGGCGGCCGTCCAGGGTCCAGTGCGGGTCCGGGACGATCTCCAGCGCGGCGTAGACGTGTGCGGCGACGTCGGTGTGGTGCAGCGGCCCGACCGGTGCGCCCGGGGTGATGCCGGGGCCCTGGGCGGCGATCCAGGCGGTGCGCTCGAGTTCGCTGCGGCCGCCGTGGCCGCCCTGGTCGACATGCCCGTGGTCGGTCACCACGATGACCGTCCACTCCTCGTCCGGGTGGCTCCCGATCGCCGCCAGCAGTCGGCCCAGGCGGGCGTCGGCGGCCTCGATCGAGCGGCGGTACTCCTCACCGCAGCCGAGGAAGTGCGCGGTCTCGTCGACCGCGCCGAGGTAGACGAAGGACGCCTGCGGCCGGTCCTCGCCGCCCAGTACGTGCACCGCCTCCGCGGTGACCCGCTCGTCGCAGACCTCCCAGGCCTCGGGGGTGTCCTCCAGCGGCGCTATGTACGACAGCCGGCTCGGCGCGGCGAACAGCGGGCCGCCGCTGCGGGCCAGGAACAGCGGCTCCCAGCCGCCCACGGCGAAGGTCCGGCGACGGTGCACGGCGGCCAGCCGGGTGGTGAAGTCCGGGAAGACGTCCAGCCGGTTGCCGCCCAGGTGGTTGCCGAGCACACCGTGCTTGGCCACCCCGACCCCGGTGACGATGGTCGCCCAGCACGGGCCCGACATGGTCGGGGTCGCCTCGTCCACCTGGACGGGGGCGAGGAAGCCCGCGGCGGCGACCGAGTCCAGATGCGGGGTGTGCAGCCCGGGCAGCAGGTCGAGACGGACGCCGTCGATACCGACGACCAGGACGCGGCGGGGGCCGGCGGGCCACAGGCTGGACACGGGTGACTCCAAGGGGACGAGCGGCAGGCAGGGGTACGCCCGGCACCCTAACCGGGGCGAACGGCCGGCTCCGGCGGCCGGCGTGCGGCCTCCCCGTGTTTCCGGGCGCGCCGTCCGTACTGTTCGCCGGCCGGGGGTGCGATGTTCACCCGCCGTTCGCGGGCTCATCCGCCGTCAAGGCGCCCGGACGGCGGCGGTAGCCTGGCGGCATGCTGAGGATCGGACTGACGGGCGGGATCGGCGCGGGCAAGAGCGAGGTGTCACGGCAACTCGCCGCACTGGGTGCGGTGATCGTGGACTCCGACCTGATCGCCCGTGAGGTGGTGGCACCGGGCACCGAGGGGCTGGCCGCGGTGGTCGAGGAGTTCGGTCCCGGGATCCTCCGGGAGGACGGCTCGCTCGACCGCCCCGCGCTCGGCGCGGTGGTCTTCGCCGACCCGGCGCGGCTGGCGGCGCTCAACGCGATCGTCCACCCGCTGGTCCGGGCGCGCTCGGCCGAACTGGAGGCCGCGGCGGGGCCCGAGGACATCGTGGTCCACGATGTGCCGCTGCTCGCCGAGAACGGGCTGGCGCCGCTGTACGACCTGGTGATCGTGATCGACGTCGAGGACGAGGTGCGGCTCGAGAGGCTGGTGCGCCTGCGCGGCATGGCCGAGGCGGAGGCCAAGGCCCGGATGGCGGCCCAGGCCTCCCGCGAGGAACGGCTCGCGGTCGCCGACCTGGTGATCGACAACAGCGGGTCGCTGACGGAACTGGCCCCCAGGGTCCGGGAGGTCTGGGCCCGTCTCAAGGCGCGCGGGTAGGGAGCCGCGCGAGCGGTCGCCCCCTCGCCGGGGAGCCCGCCGCCGCGTGAACGGCCCCGGGTGGCGCGGACTCACGGCTTGCGGGCGACGCCGGCCCAGATCGCGGCGGTGGTCTCGGCGCCCCTGGCCTCCTGGTCGGGGCGCCAGAACGGGGCGGTGACCAGCCCGGGCTCCAGCAGTTCCAGGCCGTCGAAGAAGCGCAGCACCTGCTCCCGGTCGCGAGGGGTCAGCCGGGCGGAGGCGGTGCGGTAGACGGCCGCGCCCCTGCCGCGGTCGGCGGGCGGGAGGAACTCCGAAGTGCCGTGCGAGAGCGCGAGATAGCTGCCGGAGGGCAGCGCGTCGACCAGCTGCCGGACGATTCCGTGCGGGTCCTCGGCGTCGTCGACGAAGTGCAGGACCGCGCAGAGCAGCAGGGCCACCGGCTGTCCGAAGTCGATGGCCCTGCGCACCTCGGGGTCGTCCAGGATGGCGGCGGGCCGGCGCAGGTCGCCGTCGACGACGACGGCGGTGCCGTGGCCGGCCGCGAGCAGGGCGCGGCTGTGCACCAGCACGATCGGGTCGTTGTCCAGGTAGACGACCTTGGCGTCGGGGTGCACCCGCTGGGCGATCTCATGGGTGTTGCCGGCGGTCGGGATGCCGGTGCCGATGTCCAGGAACTGCTTGACGCCCAGCTCGGAGAGGTGGCGGACGGCCCGCTGCAGGAAGGCGCGGTTGGCGCGGGCGCTGATCCGCACCACCGGCCCGAGCGCCATGACCCGCTCGGCGGCCTCCCGGTCGGCGGGGAAGTTGTCCTTCCCACCGAGGTAGTAGTCGTACATCCGGGCGGGGTGGGGTATCTCGGGGCGCAGGTCGGCGGGCGGGCGCAGCTCACTGCCCTCGGACGACATCCAGTCCAGCGAGATGTTCTGATGGTCGGTCATGTCGAATCCCGTTCCCCCGCGACTTCCCCGTGACTGCTAGGTGTCCTGGCACGCAGCATAGATGGACGATCCGTCCGGCGGGTGCGGTTCCGGTCCGTCGGACGGATCCCGGGTGAGCAGATAGCGCGCTCCGGAGCCGGCGGCGGCGGCGCGGTCCTCGGCGTTGTAGAGGGCGCAGCGCGTCAGGGAGAGGCAGCCGCAGCCGATACAGCCCGTCAACTTGGACTTCAGCAGCTCCAGTTCGGCGATCTGCCGGTCGATCCGGGACTGCCAGGACTGGGCCACCCCGCTCCACTCGGTGGTGCTGGGCGCCCGGTCCACGGGCAGCCGGTCGAGTGCGGTGCGGGCCTCCTCCAGGGAGAGGCCGACCCGCTGGGCGGCCCGGACGAAGGCGATCCGGCGCAGCGTGGCACGGGCGTAGCGGCGCTGGTTGCCGGCGGTGCGCTCGGCGTGGATCAGTCCGAGCTTCTCGTAGTAGCGCAGCGCCGAGGCGGCCAGCCCACTGCGTTCGGCGAGCTGGCCGATGGTGAGGAGGTCGTGCCTGGAGAGTGCCATGGGCCCGAGAATAGCGCTTGACCTGAAGTCGGCTTCAAGTTGCACGCTCTATCCATGACCACCGCAGAGACCACTCCCCGGCGAAGCCGCTCCTCGCACCCGTACGGCTTCGGCGACCTCCCCGGGCTGATGTCCAGGATGACCGGCGACGAGAAGCACGGACCGGCCGCCACCTCCACCCTCGACGCCCTCTGGGTGCTCTACGACCGGGTGCTCCGCGTCTCCCCCGAGACCGCCGGCAGCCCGGACCGCGACCGTTTCCTGCTCTCCAAGGGCCATGGCCCGATGGCCTACTACGCGATTCTGGCCGCCAAGGGCTTCCTGGACCCGGAGGTCCTCGCCGGCTTCGGCGCGTACGACTCGCCGCTCGGCCACCACCCGGACCGGCTGCTGGTCCCCGGCGCCGAGATCTCCTCGGGATCGCTCGGCCACGGGCTGCCGCTGGCGGTGGGCACCGCGCTGGGCCTGCGCGCCCAGGGGCTGACGGACCAGGCGGTGTGGGTGCTGATCGGGGACGCCGAGTTCGACGAGGGCAGCAACCACGAGGCGGTCGCCTTCGCGGGCGCCGCCGGGCTGGAGCGGCTGCACGTGGTGGCCGTCGACAACTCCTCGGCCACCCACGGCTGGCGCGGCGGAATCGCCTCCCGCTTCGAGGCCGAGGGCTGGTCCACGGTCACCGTGGACGGGCGCGACCACCAGGCCCTGTACCGGGCGTACACCGCGCCGCACCCGGGCCGTCCGCACGCCGTCGTCGCCCGCGTCGAGCCCAAGGACTCCTGAGTCCTCCTCCAGTCCCGAGCCCCGCCCCTCCCAGCCGAGAGAGACCACCGATGGAAACCATGCGTGAGCGCTTCTTCGACGTCACCGCCGACCTGCTCGACCAGGACCCCAGGATCGCCCTGCTGCTCGCCGACATCAGCGCGGCCTCCTTCACCGAGGCCGCCCGCCGCCACCCCGACCGGGTGATCAACGTCGGGATCCGGGAGCAGCTGCTGATCGGCGCCGCCGGCGGGATGGCGCTGACCGGGATGCGGCCGATCGCCCACACCTTCGCCAGCTTCCTGGTGGAACGCCCCTTCGAGCAGGTCAAGCTGGACCTTGAGCACCAGGGCGTCGGCGCGGTGCTGGTCAGCGCCGCGGGTTCATACGACTGGCCGGCCGGTGGCCGTACCCACATGGCGCCGGGGGACGTCGCGCTGCTCGACACCCTGCCCGGCTGGACGGTCCACGTGCCCGGCCACCCGGACGAGGCGGAGACCCTGCTGCGGCACGCGGCGGCGGACGGCGACACCAAGGTGTACGTCCGGCTCTCCGTCCACCAGAACGCGGACGCCCGGCCGGTCACGCCGGGCCGGTTCCTGCGGGTGCGGGAGGGGAGGCACGGGGTGGTGCTGGCGGTCGGGCCGATGCTGGACGCGGTGCTCGACGCCACCGAGGGGCTGGACGTCACCGTGCTCTACGCCGCCACGGTCCGTCCCTTCGACGCGGCCGGTCTGCGTGCCGCCCTGGGGGAGCGGCCGGACGTGGTCCTGGTCGAGCCCTACCTGGCGGGCACCTCCGCCAACGAGGCCCACGCGGCTCTGGCCGACCGCCCGCACCGGGTCCTGGGCCTCGGCGTCCCCCGCGAGGAGCACCGCCACTACGGCTCGATCCCCGAGCACCTCGCCGCCTACGGCCTGGACGCGGCCGGTCTGCGCGACCGCATCACCAGCCACCTGTGGTGACGGGCCTTTCGCCTGGTGCGCCGCCCGCTCCCTGGGGGGTCAGTCGACCTGGATCACCGCGACCGAGTCGGGGGCGAGGAAGAGCGAGTTCTCCGCGTCGCCCGGCCAGCAGTCCCCGAACAGGGCCGGCGTCCCCGCGTAGGGCCGGTCCAGCATCACCGAACGCGGGGCCGTCCCGCCGAGGTTGACCACCACGCGGTACGGGCCCCGGTGCACCACCAGCCAGCCCTCCTCCTCGTCGTACGCGACCCGGACGGCCGACAGGTCGGGGTCGGCCAGCTCGGGGTGGGTCCGCCGCAGCCGGATCAACCGCCGGTACCAGTCCAGCAGTCCGAGGTGCGGCTCCCGCCGGGGCTCGGTCCAGTCCAGGACGGAGGCCAGCACCGTCGCGGGCGCCTGCGGGTCGGGCACCTCCTCCGCCGCCCAGCCGAACTCGGTGAACTCCCGTCGCCTGCCCTCCCGTACGGCATCGGCGAGGGCCGGGTCGGTGTGGTCGGTGAAGTACCGCCAGGGCGTGGTGGCGCCCCACTCCTCGCCCATGAAGAGCATCGGTGTGAACGGTGAGGTGAGCACCAGCGCCGCGCCGGCGGCCAGCCGCCCGGGGGAGAGGGCGGCGGAGATCCGGTCGCCGGCGGCCCGGTTGCCGATCTGGTCGTGGGTCTGCAGATAGCCCAGCAGCCGGTGTCCGAAGGCCGGGGGGAACGGCCGCCCGTGGCGGCGCCCCCGGAACGAGGACCAGCCGCCGTCGTGGAAGTAGCCGCAGGTCAGGGTCTTGGCCAGGGCGGCCAGTGGCCGGCGCGCGAAGTCGGCGTAGTAGCCCTGGCTCTCGCCGGTCAGCACCACGTGCAGCGCGTGGTGGAAGTCGTCGCTCCACTGCGCGGTCAGCCCGAACCCGCCCGACTGGCGCGGATCGGTCACCCGGGGATCGTTGAGGTCGGATTCGGCGACCAGGAACAGCGGCCGCCCGGTGGCCTCACCCAACTCGGTGACCGCGCAGCCGAGTTCCTCCAGGAAGTGCAGTGCCCGGCCGTCCACCAGGGCGTGCACCGCGTCCAGCCGCAGCCCGTCCACCCGGTAGTCCCGCAGCCAGGCCAGCGCGCTGCCGATCAGGAAGTCCCGCACCTCGTCGGACCCCGGTGCGTCCAGGTTGACCGCCGCTCCCCACGGGGTGTGGTGCCGGTCGGTGAAGTACGGGCCGAAGGCGGGCAGATGGTTCCCGGACGGGCCGAGGTGGTTGTGGACCACGTCCAGGATGACGCCGAGGCCCAGGAGGTGGGCCCTGTCCACGAAGCGCTTCAGACCGTCCGGGCCGCCGTAGGGTTCGTGCACCGCCCAGAGCGCGACCCCGTCGTACCCCCAGCCGCTGCGCCCGGGGAACGGGCAGACGGGCATCAGCTCCACGAAGTCCACGCCGAGCTCGACCAGGTGGCCCAGGCGTTCGGCCGCCGCGTCGAAGGTCCCGGCGGAGGTGAAGGTGCCGATGTGCAGCTCGTAGACCACGCAGCCGGGCAGCGCCCGCCCGTGCCATGAGACGTCCGGGCCCTCCGACCAGCGGAACTCCTCGTGCGCCACCGGGCGGCTCAACCCGTCGGGCCCGTACGGCTGGCGCGGTGAACGCGGGTCCGGCAGCGGCGGGCCGCCGTCCAGCCGGAAGCCGTAGTCGCCGATCGGCGCCTCGCCCTGCCACCAGCCGAGCCGCCGGGTGTCCGGCGCCATCGGGTGCGCGACGCCGTCCACGTCGACCTCCACCAGGGTGGCCTCGGGGGCCCAGACCCGGTACGTGTTCACCGGCTCCCACCCCGCTCGGCGCGGAGCAGCGCGACCGGGTACCGCTCGAACAGCACGGCCGCCGGCAGGGCGCCGCCCGGGACGTGGCGCTGGGTCAGTTCGTCGACCCACCGCCCCTCGGGCAGCTCCAGCTCGGTCTCCCGCCAGCCGCCCCGCCGTTCGAGCCCGTACGGCAGCCTGGTCACGGCGGTGACCAGCTCCGGGCCGCGGGCGAAGGCCAGCAGATGGGCGGCGGCCGGGCCCCTCGCGGTCAGCGGGCGGTAGGGCCCGAGCGGGCGGTCGCGGCGCAGGTGCAGGGCGGTGGTGGTCAGGTGCAGCTTCTCCCTGGCCAGGTCGTGCGGCCGGTCGGTGGCGGAGTCGGTCAGGCGGACCGCCAGTGCCAGGAGGTCCACCGGGGCCCGGTTGTCCGGGTCCACCAGGGTGTACAGCGGCTCCTCGCCGCCCTGGTAGAGGTCGGGCACGCCCGGCACGGTGAGGTGCAGCAGGGCCGCGGCCAGGGTGTTGCTGCGCGCGTAGGGGGAGATCATCGCGACGAAGCCGGCGATCCTCGGGCAGAGTCCGGGGTTGGCGAACACAGCGTGCGCGTAGTCGGTCAGCGCCTTCTCGAAGCGGGTGTCGGGCGCGGTCCAGGAGGTGTGCAGCTTCGCCTCCCGGGCCGACTTCAGCAGCACGGACACCAGCCGGTCGGCGGACAGCGGCCAGCCGGCCACCAGGGTCTGCCACAGCAGCCAGGCGGTGCTGCGGTCCGGGCAGAAGCCGGCCGAGCCCGTCCAGGCCAGGCACTCGTCGGTCCAGAGGCCGGGCAGCTCGGCCAGGACCGCGAGCCGGGCCCGGGCGTCGGCGCTGCGCTTGGTGTCATGGGTGGACAGCACGGTCATCGAGTACGGCCAGTGCTGTTCCAGCTCCCGGCACCAGTCGTGGAACTCGGCCGGTCTCAGGCCCGGGCGCGAGGGCTCTCCGCCGACCTCGTTCAGGCTCAGCAGGGCGTTCCAGCGGTAGAAGGCGGTGTCCTCCACCCCCTTGGCGGCCACCGCCGAGGCGGTCTGCGCGAAGCGGGTGCAGAACTCGTCCTTCGCCACCGTGCGCCCCAGCCGTCCGAGCACCAGATCGCGGACCAGCACGACGGTCGCCTCTGCCCCGGGCAGGTCCAGCAGCTGCGGCGGGGCGGCCCCGAGCGCCGCCTGGACCTGTGCCACCGACTCCTCGGGCGCGCTCTCGCCCGGCCGGACGTAGGGCCGGTACACGGGGTAGGCCGTCAGCAGGTGGCGCAGCGTCTCCCGGACGGTCCACGGCGCGTGGTCACAGAGCTCGGGCTCGGCGGCGCAGATCCGCTGCACCAGCCGCACCAGACGGTCCAGCTCGGTGGCCAGTTCGCCGTCGGGGGTGGTGAGTTCGGCCCGCCCCCGGGTGGCGGCGGCCACCGCCGTACCGGCGCCGGTGTCCCGCCGGTAGGCCGTGATCAGCTGCTCGGCGCCCGCGTGGTCGGTGAGCACGCCGTCGATCCGGCGCAGCGCGTCGTAGCCGGTGGTGCCCGCGCACGGCCAGTCGGCGGGCAGCCGCTCCGGGCCGGTGAGGATCTTCTCGACCACGGTGTACGCACCGCCGGTGGCCTCGGCGAGCCGCTCCAGGTAGCCGCGCGGATCGGCCAGGCCGTCCGGGTGGTCGATCCGGAAGCCGTCCAGGACGCCGTCGGCGTGCAGCCGCAGCAGGGTGCGGTGGGTGGCCTCGAAGACCTCGGGCACCTCGACCCGGACCGCGATCAGCTCGTTGACGGTGAAGAACCGCCGGTAGTTCAGCTCGGCGCTGGCCAGCTGCCACCAGGCCAGCCGGTACCACTGGTGGTTCAGCAGCTCGGGCAGCGGCAGGTGGGCGGTGCCGGGGCGGAGCGGGAAGGCGTGCTCGTGGTAGCGCAGCACCTCCCCGTCGGTCTCCAACCGGCCCAGTACCGCGCCGAGTCGGTCGCCCAGCAGGGGCAGCAGCAGCCGGCCGCGCTCCGGGGCGTCGGCCGGTCCCGGCTGGGCGGTCCAGTCGATGTCGAACCAGTGCGCGTAGCCGGAGTCCGGGCCGTCCCGCAGCACCTGCCAGAGCGGCTGGTTGAGCTGCTCGGGCACCGGGAGCGCCATGTGGTTGGGGACCACGTCGGCGATCAGGCGCAGGCCGTGCCGGTGCGCCTCGGCGGCCAGGGACCGCAGGGCGCGCTCGCCGCCGAGCTGCTCGCTGATCCGGCCGTGGTCGACGGTGTCGTAGCCGTGGGTGGAGCCGGGTACGGCCTCCAGCAGCGGTGACAGGTGCAGATGGGAGACGCCGAGCGCGGCGAGGTAGGAGACCGCGTGCTCGGCGTCGTGCAGGGTGAACCCCGGCTGGAGCTGGAGCCGGTAGCTGGCCGTCGGGTGGGATACGGCGGCGGATGTCATGGGGGGATGCCTACCCGGGCTCGGGGGCCGCTATGGCCGCCTTGGTGTGAATGGTCCAAGCAGCGTGGTGCGCCGTTCAGGCGGACCGCCGCAGCACCAGCAGCGAGTGGTCGGTGAGCCGGCAGCTGTCGCCGGCCTTGACCTTGCTCCCGGTGCCCGGGGCGGGCAGCACGGGCAGCGTGGTGTCCACCACGACCTGCCAGACCTCGCCGTGGTCGGCGGGGACGGTGAAATCCAGCGCTTCGGAGTGGGCGTTGAACATCAGCAGGAAGGAGTCGTCCACGATCTTCCCGCCGCGCCGGTCCGGCTCGGAGATGGCGTCGCCGTTCAGGAAGACCGTCAGCGACTTGGCGTAGCTGGTGTCCCAGTCCCCCTTGGTCATCTCCTCGCCGGCGGGGGTGAACCAGGCGATGTCGGTGAGGTCGTTGTGGGTGCCGGAGACCGGGCGGCCGTGGAAGAACCGGCGGCGCCGGAAGACCGGGTGGTCGCGGCGGAGCCAGATCATGCCCTGGGTGAACTCCAGCAGCCGCGCCTGGGGGCCGTCCTGCTCGGGCCAGTGCACCCAGGTGAGTTCGTTGTCCTGGCAGTAGGCGTTGTTGTTGCCGAGCTGGGTGCGGCCGAGTTCGTCGCCGTGGGCCAGCATCGGCACGCCCTGGGAGAGCATCAGGGTGGCGATGAAGTTCCGCTGCTGGCGGGCGCGCAGCTCCAGTACCGCGAGGTCGTCGCTCTCGCCCTCCGCGCCGCAGTTCCAGGAGCGGTTGAAGGACTCGCCGTCCCGGTTCTCCTCGTGGTTGGCCTCGTTGTGCTTCTCGTTGTGGGAGACCAGGTCGCGCAGGGTGAAACCGTCGTGGCAGGTGACGAAGTTGATCGAGGCGATGGGCCGGCGGCCGTCGTCCTGGTAGAGGTCGGAGGAGCCGGTCAGCCGGGAGCCGAACTCGGCCAGCGTGGCGGCCTCGCCGCGCCACAGGTCGCGGACGGTGTCCCGGTACATGCCGTTCCACTCGGTCCACAGCGGCGGGAAGTTGCCGACCTGGTAGCCGCCCTCGCCCAGGTCCCAGGGCTCGGCGATCAGCTTGGCCTGGGAGACGATCGGGTCCTGCTGGACCAGGTCGAAGAACGAGGAGAGCCGGTCCACCTCGTGGAACTGCCGTGCCAGCGTGGCCGCGAGGTCGAAGCGGAAGCCGTCGACGTGCATCTCGGTGACCCAGTAGCGCAGCGAGTCCATGATCATCTGGAGCACGTGCGGGCTGCGCATCAGCAGGCTGTTGCCGGTGCCGGTGGTGTCCTCGTAGAAGCGGCGGTCCTTGGCCAGCCGGTAGTAGGAGGCGTTGTCCAGGCCCCGGAAGGAGAGGGTGGGGCCCAGGTGGCTGCCCTCGGCGGTGTGGTTGTAGACGACGTCCAGGATCACCTCGATCCCGGCCGCGTGCAGCGACTTGACCATCGACTTGAACTCCTGCACCTGCTGGCCCCGGTCGCCGCCGGAGGAGTACGAGGAGTGCGGGGCGAAGTAGCCGATGGTGTTGTAGCCCCAGTAGTTGGACAGGCCCAGGTCCCGCAGCCGGTGGTCGCGGACGAACTGGTGCACCGGCATCAGCTCGATCGCGGTGATGCCCAGCTTCGCCAGGTGCTCGATCACCCCGGGGTGGGCGAGGCCCGCGTAGGTGCCCCTGATCTCCTCCGGGATGCCCGGGTGGAGCTTGGTCAGCCCCTTCACATGGGCCTCGTAGAGCACCGTGCGGTGGTAGTCGGTGCGCGGCGGCCGGTCGGTGCCCCAGTCGAAGTACGGATTGATGACCACCGAGTGCATGGTGTGCGGGGCGGAGTCCAGGTCGTTGCGGCGCTCGGGGGCGCCGAAGTGGTAGCCGTAGACGGACTCGTCCCAGTCGATGTGACCGCTCATCGCTTTGGCGTAGGGGTCCAGCAGCAGCTTGGCGCTGTTGTGCCGCTGGCCCAGGCCCGGGTTGTGCGGGCCGTGCACGCGGAAGCCGTACCGCTGGCCGGGCTGGACCCCCGGGAGGTAGGCGTGCCGGACGAAGGCGTCCGTCTCCCGCAGCTCGACGGCCGTCTCCGAACCGTCCTCGCCGAGCAGGCAGAGTTCGATCCGGTCGGCGCTCTCGGAGAACACCGCGAAGTTGGTGCCGGCGCCGTCGTATGTGGCGCCGAGCGGGTACGGCTGCCCTGGCCAGACCTGCATATGCCTCAACTCACCTCGGAATGACGGCAATTGGTGCTTGAACGGGCTCGCGCCGCGAAATGCTCCACCATGTGCGGCCCGGCTGCACCGTGATGTACGGCACACGGGGCATCCTCTCCAACGGCCGACCGCCAACCGTGCTCATTCGTTCGTTGTTCGCCCGAACGGGTGTCCGCGGACCGGTAGCGAACCGCTCGCGTTGTGTCACGACCCGTCTCCGAGAGGGTCGTTGTCCGGTCAACGGGCTGCGTCGCGCGGCGCGTGCGCAGTACCCTTGATCGTCCGGCACGCTCCGGACCCCATGCGGAGACAGGCCCTGCCAGGACCGCCAGGGTTGAGACTGTGTCAGCGGATGGTCCGTCACGCACGGTGAGTCGGACCGAGAGGTGAGGTAGCGCATGGTGGTCCCCGCAGACGGCCGGGGCGGCCCCGAGGGCCCCGGGCGGAGCGAGGCGCCGACGGTGGTCATGCACACGTCCTCGCCCGGCCGGATCGCCGTCCCCGTCCAGTCCGGGCCGCCCGACGGCCCGGCCCTCGCCTGGTCCGCCGACCAGTGGGAGCTGGCCCACCAGCGCGTCCGGCTGGCGGGGCGCGCTTACGTCTGGCTCAACCTGGTCGAGCAGCGGCTGCGTGCCCTGGTCGGCGAGGTGCTGCGGCCCGTCTACACCCCCGCCCACGGCGAGGACTGGGTGACCGCCGCCGCGGGGCCGGCCGGCGAGGAGTGGGTCTACCGGGCCGGTGCGGTCCGCGAGGTCAGCCGCCGCAAGGGCTATCTGCTGGACCCGGCCGACGACGATCCGCTGGTCTTCCTCACCCTGCCCCAGCTGCGCGAGCTGATGGTGCAGCACTGGCCCCTGTTCGAGCCGTACGTGCTGGACCGCCGCGAGGTCGAACTGGCGCTGGACGAGCTGGAGGTCGCCCGGCACGTGGTCTCGCGCAACCGCAGCCTCTCGCAGACCGTGCTGGCCCAGACCGAACGGGCGGCCGCCCGGCTACTCGCGCTGCTGGACGGCGGTGCCGGCGGGGTGCCGGCCGACGTGGTCGAGCAGCTGATCGCCGGCCGCTACGCGGACGTGGTCGCGGTGCACCCGGACCGGGTCAGGCTCCAGCGCGACCTGCCGGTGGAGGACCTGCTGGACGGCGCCCGGAGGCTGGACGCGATCGGCATCGGGCTCGGCATGCTCTGCCAGAACTACACCGGCAAGCGGCTCGTCCGGCTCGCCTCCGAAGGCTGCCGGGTGCGGCTGCTCTTCCTCAATCCGGCGAGCAGCGCGGTGCGCCGCAGGGAGCGCGAACTCGGGCTCGGCCGAGGCGAGTTGGCCCGCTCGATCGAGATGAACATCATGCACGTACGCCGGGTGCGGGCCCGTCTGCGCGACCAGGGCGGCTTCGAGATCCGGGTGTTCGACGAGACTCCGCGCTTCACCGCCTACCTGGTGGAGGGCCCCCGCTCGGTGGCCTCGGCCGGCGGCCGGCGGCGCTCGGACGGCCTCGGCGTGGTCCAGCCCTACCTCCGGCGCTCCCGGGGCATCGAGTCCCCGGCCCTGGTGCTGCGCGGCGGTGCCGGACAGCAGCCGGGCGGCCAGGAGGCCGGGCTGCTGGAGATCTACCGCGAGGAGTTCGAGGGGGTCTGGACGGACTCCCGGCCGGTGTCCTGAGGCCCGCCCGGCGAGGGATCGGGCCGGCATGCCGGGGCGGGGCCTCGCGGGAGGACGTCGCGGATGTGGGCGGTGGGCCGCCCGGTTCCCGGCATCCCTGATGGGGCTCCGGCCGTCTGCAGAGCCGAGCCTGCCTCGGGTTTTACCATCCCCATAGGAGCACTTGACCCTCTCATTACTAAGGCACGCCTAAGCTAAGTGCCCGGCGCCCTGGACAGTTCCTGTCCGGGGCGTCGTTTCTGAGAACAGGCACTGCCGGGCCGCACCCGGAGAGGAGAGCCCTCGACATGTGGGACGACGCGTTTCCCAGTTTCCTGATCGGCCTACGTGAGGGTCTGGAAGCGGGGCTGATCGTTTCCATCCTGGTGGCCACCCTGGTGCGCTCCGGCCAGAAGGCCCGGCTGCCGCAGGTCTGGACCGGTGTCGCGGCCGCCGTGGCACTCGCCCTGAGCTTCGGCTCGGTGCTGACCTTCACCGCCGCCAAGCTCTCCGGCCCCGCCCAGGAGGCCTTCGGCGGAACGCTCAGCCTGATCGCGGTCTGCTTCGTCACCGCGATGGTGTTCTGGATGCGCAAGTCCGCGCGCAACCTCTCCTCGGAGATCCGCGAGAAGGTCACCGCCGCGCTCGCGATGGGCGCCGGCACGCTGGTCCTCACCAGCTTCCTGGCCGTCGGCCGGGAGGGCCTGGAGACTTCGCTCTTCCTGTGGAGCACCATCCAGACCGCCAACGAGTCCACCGGCCCGCTGGTCGGCGCGGCGGCCGGCCTGGTCCTGGCCACCGGACTCTGCTGGGCGCTGTACCGCCGGGTGCTGAAGATCAACCTCACCAAGTTCTTCACCTGGACCGGCGCCGTACTGATCGTCATCGCGGCCGGTGTGCTCAGCTACGGCCTGCGCGACCTGCAGGAGTCGGGCGTGCTGGGCGGCGGCACCGCGTACGCCTTCGATCTCGGCAAGCACATCGACGCCTCGTCCTGGTACGCGACCCTGGTCCAGGGCGTGCTCAACCTGACCGTCACCATGACCGTCGTCCAGGTGGTGGCCTATGTGGCCTACCTGTCGATCGTGATGACGCTGTTCGTCCAGGGCGTCCGGCTGACGGCGGCGCCCAAGCCCGCCGAGGCCAAGCCCGCCGAGGCCAAGCCCGCCGAGGCCAAGCCCGCCGAGGCCAAGCCCGCCGAGAGCAAGCCCGCCGAGAGCAAGCCCGCCGAAACCGAGCAGGCCGAGGCCGAGCCGGTCGAGGCTGACCCGGCCGAGGCCGAGCCCGCCGATGCTCCGGCGCCCGCCCGGGGCGGCCGTCCGCGCTGGCTGGTCCCCGCGGCGCTGGTCGCCGTCCCCGCCGTGGTCGCGGGCGCGGTGATCGCGGTCAGCGGCGGCAAGCCCGCCGGCAGCTCCACCGTCTCGGTCTCCGAGGAGGACTGCGGCAAGGGCTTCACCACCCCGCAGCCCGGCCGGCAGGTGTTCCAGATGCACAACACCGGCAACAAGGCCTCCGAGGTCTACCTGATCAACCCGGGCAGCGGCGCCGTCTACGGCGAGATCGAGGGCCTGGCCCCCGGCACCACCCGCGCGCTGACCGCCACCATAGGCTCCGGCGACTACGCCTGGCGCTGCGTCCCGACCGGCGGAAAGTCCGTCACCTCCGCGAGCGTGCACGTCACCGGCGGCGCCGAGATCAAGGCCGTCGTCCCGGTCGCCGCGGGCGACCTCGACGCCCCGCTCGCCGCGTACAAGGCGTACGTCGCCAAGGGCCTGGCCACCCTGCTGACGCAGAGCCAGCGGCTGCAGTCGGACATCCACGAGGGCAACCTGGACGCCGCCCGCACCGACTGGCTCACCGCCCACACCCAGTACGCCTCGCTCGGCGCCGCCTACGGCACCTTCGCCGACTTCGACAAGAAGATCGACGGCCGCCCCGACGGCCTGCCGGACAAGGCACAGGACAAGGACTTCACCGGCTTCCTGCGCCTGGAGTACGGCCTGTGGCACAACCAGAGCGCCGCCGACCTGACCCCGGTGGCCGACCAGTTGGTCAGCGACGTGGAGGGCCTCGGCAAGGACTTCCCCACCCAGAAGTTCGACCCCACCGACCTTCCGCTGCGCACCCACGAAATTCTTGAGAACACCCTGCAGTTCGAGCTCACCGGGGACACCGACCAGGGCAGCGGCACCAACCTGGCGACCGCCCAGGCCAATGTCGCGGGCACGAAGGAGCTGCTGACCGTCCTCCAGCCGCTGCTCCAGCCGCGCGCACCCGAGCTGCTGACCAGGATCGACGCCGGCATGGCCCAGATCGGCGGGCTGCTCGACGCGGCCCACCGCCCGGACGGCAGCTGGACCCCCGTGGACCAGCTCACCCCCACGGCCCGCCGCCAGCTGAACGGCGTCAGCGGCCAGCTGCTCGAAGACCTCGCCAACGTCCCCACCCTGCTTGAGATCCGGAAGGCCGCCTGATGACCGACCAGCCCGCTGTCACCGGCTCGTGCCCCTTCGGCTTCGGTGGCTCCGGCCGCCGCAGCTTCGTCAAGGCCGCGCTCGGTGCGGGCGCCGGCGCCGCCGCCGTCGCCGGGGGCGTGCTCACCCTCGGCGCGACCCCGGCCACCGCCGACGGCCCGGGCCGGCCGAAGAACGGGGCCGTCCCCTTCCAGGGCGAGCACCAGGCCGGCATCACCACGCCCGCCCCCGGCTACGCGCTCTTCGTCTCCTGCGAGGTGGTCGCGAAGGACCGCAAGGCGCTGGAGGACCTGTTCCACACCCTGACCGACCGGATCCGCTTCCTCACCGCCGGCGGCACCCCGCCGGACCTCGGTGTCGGCGCCCCGCCCTCCGACAGCGGCATCCTCGGCCCGGTGCTGCCGAGTGACAACCTGACCGTCACGGTCGGCGTCGGAGCCTCGCTCTTCGACGACCGCTTCGGTCTGGCCAAGGCGAAGCCGGTCAAGCTCGCCCCGATGAGGACCTTCCCCAACGACAACCTGAACGCCGCCGAACTGCACGGCGACCTCTCGCTGCAGATCTGCGCGGACAGCCAGGACACCGTGCTGCACGCGCTGCGCGACATCGCCCGGCACACCCGCGGCGCGATGCAGATCAAGTGGCGGATCGACGGTTTCCAGAGCCCCAGCCGTCCGGACGGCGCCCAGCGCAACCTGCTCGGCTTCAAGGACGGCATCGCCAACCCCGACACCACCTCCTCCCGGGAGATGGACAAGCTGGTCTGGGTCACCGAGGGGATGGGCGAGCCCGGCTGGGCGGTCGGCGGCAGCTACCAGGTCATCAGGATCATCCGGATGCTGGTCGAGTTCTGGGACCGGGTCTCGCTCGCCGAGCAGGAGCAGATGTTCGGCCGCCGCAAGGACACCGGTGCTCCGCTCGACGGCGCCAACGAGACCGACGCACCCGACTACGCCAAGGACCCGGACGGCAGCGCCATCCCGCTGACCGCGCACATCCGGCTCGCCAACCCGCGCACCGACAAGACCGACGACTCGCGCATCCTGCGCCGCGGCTTCAACTACGACCGCGGCGTCGACAACGTCGGCAACCTCGATATGGGTCTGGCCTTCTGCTGCTACCAGCAGGACGTGGTGCGGCAGTTCGAGGCCACCCAGACCCGCCTGATCGACGAGCCGCTGGTCGACTACATATCGCCCACCGGCGGCGGCTACTTCTTCGCGCTGCCCGGCGTCAAGGACAACGCCGATTGGCTCGGCCGCGGGCTCTTCGCCGCCGTCTGACCACCGCCCCCCGGCCCCGCAGCGGCCCCGGCACCGACCGTGCCGGGGCCGCTCGGTCTCGGCCCGCGCCGTGCCGGGGCCGCTCGGTCTCGGCCCGCGCCGTTCCGGCTGTCACAGGCACCCGCGATGATGAGGGGCAGACCACGGCGAACGGACGGAAGGACACCCAGGATGAGCTGGTGGAAGGAGCCACTGGTCGGCTTCGACCTGGAGACCACGGGTACCGACCCGGCGCAGTCGAGGATCGTCACCGCGGCCCTGGTGGACACCCTCGGCGGTCGGGTCGAGAAGTCGTTCGGCTGGCTGGTGGATCCCGGCGTGCCGATCCCGGCCGAGGCCGCCGCGATCCACGGCATCACCGACGAACACGCCCGCGGCCACGGCCGCCCGGCCGCCGAGGCCGTCGAGGAGATAGCCACCGCCCTCTGCGACCGGCTGGCGCTCGGCCGTCCCATGGTCGCCTTCAACGCCCCCTTCGACCTCTCCCTGCTCGACGCCGAGCTGCGCCGCCACGGCCGGCCCGCCCTCGCCGAGCGCCTCGGCGGCAGCGTCGGATCGGTGGTGGACCCCCTGGTGATCGACCGCTCGGTGGACCGCTACCGCAAGGGCTCCCGCACGCTCCAGCACGTCTGCGAGGTGTACGGGGTCGAGCTGGCCGACGCCCACGAGGCGGGCAGTGACGCCCTGGCCGCCGTCCGGGTCGCCGTCGCCCTCGGCGAGCGCTACCCCGCCCAGGTGGGCGATCTGACCGCCGCGCAGCTGCACGAGCGTCAGATCGACTGGCACCGGGCCTGGGCCGAGGGTCTCCAGGCCTGGCTGCGCAAGGGCAAGGACACCGAAGCCGTCATCGACCCGCGCTGGCCGCTGCGCTGACCCCGGCGGGGGCCCGGGAGCTCCGGGCCTCCCCGCCGGGGCGGGGAGGCGTGCGGCGTAGTGGGTCCAAGTCCGGTGGCGCGGTGGGTGGTTGGCCGTACGGATCCCGGCAGGGCAGGGCAGGGCAGGGCAGGGCAGGGCGCTGCGGCGCGCGGCACTCCGCGCCCCGCGGGCTCAGTCGGCGGGGAAGTCGAAGCCGTAGCCGTGGGCGGTGAGCCAGGGGAGGAGCTGGCGGAGGGCGGCGACGGT
This sequence comes from Kitasatospora sp. HPM-01-4, assembly GCF_051374625.1. NCBI lineage: Bacteria > Bacillati > Actinomycetota > Actinomycetes > Kitasatosporales > Streptomycetaceae > Kitasatospora > Kitasatospora sp. HPM-01-4. The sequence goes on from NZ_JBPQGP010000005.1 coordinate 6,497,714, forward strand.
CTGGCTGCGGTCGCCGCCGCCGTCGTGCATGAGGACCACCCCGCCGGGCCTGAGGTCGTGCTGCACGGCGGCGACGATCGAGGCGACCCCGGGGCGGGACCAGTCGCGGGTGTCGACCGACCAGCCGAGCGGGCGCAGCCCGTTCTGAACAGCGATCTGCCGGTTCTCGGCGCTGAAGTCCCCACCGGGCGCACGGAACCAGGAGATCCGGGTACCCGGCCCGCCCGCCTTGGCGATCATCTCCTTCGCCGCCGTGATCTCGTACGTCTGCCGCTCGTGCGACAGCGTGTGCATCGGCTGGGGGTGGTGGACGGTGTGGTCGCAGAGGCGGTGCCCCTCGGCCAGGATGCGCTTCACGACGGCCGGCCGGGCGCTCGCCTGCGGGCCGATCTCGCAGAACGTGGCGTGCGCACCGTACTGGGCGAGCAGGTCGAGGATCTGCCCGGTGTACTGGCTGGGGCCGTCGTCGAAGGTGAGCGCGACCGAGCGGCCGCCGGAGGCGGTGCGGTACACGATCGAGCTCGGACCGCCCGAGGACACCGGTGGCGGTGCGGGTGTCGGACTCCCGGCCGGGACACCGGTGTGCGGTGTGGACCCGGTGCCCGCGGCGGGGGTCGTGGAGGTCCTGCCCGGGGCGGGGGAGGCGGGGCTCGGACCGGATGGGGAGCCCGTGCCGGACGGGGACGCGGCCGAGGAGCCGGCGCCGGCCGAAGTGCCGGGCGTCGCCGCCCCGGCGGCGTGGGGGTCGGCGGGGCCGCAGGCTGCGAGCAGGGCGGGCGCGAGCAGTGCGGCCAGACCGTACCCGAGTGCGTGGACGAGCGGTGACCGAGGACTGGGTATCCGCATGGCAACGGCTCCTGACGTCGTACCGGCTGCCCGGGGGAGTGCGGGCGGCAACCGGTACGACGATCGCCGTCGGGGCGCGGTTCCGGCGGTGCGTGTGGAAACGGCCCTTGTTGCGGAAGGGGATCGAGGGGATCGAGGGACGCTCAGAAGGGGTACCAGCGCACCGCGGTCGCCCCGTCCCGGAGCGAGGCCACCCGGCGGCGGAACTCGGTGAGGGCGGCCTGGTTGCCCGGGACCTGCTGGGCGACCCAGGAGGCACTGGCGGTCTCCCGGGCGCCGCGCAGCACGGCGAACCCGGGCCAGTCGCGGACGTCCCAGCCGTAGGCGGCGGTGAAGGCGAGGTAGTCCTCGGCGGGGACGCCGTAGCGGTCGTGGCTGAGGGCCAGCACCACCAGGTCGTGCTCGCGCAGGTCGTGGGAGACGTTCTCCAGGTCGAGCAGGACCGGCCCGTCGGCGGTCAGGTGGACGTTGCGCGGCAGGGCGTCGCCGTGGATCACGCCGGGCGGCAGCTGCGGGGCGAGGTCCGCGATCGCCGCGGCGAAGCCGGCCTTGCGCTCGCGCAGGAAGGCGGCGTCCGCCGGGTCGATGTGGCCGTCGGCGCTCGCCAGCCAGCGCTCGACGGGGGCGAGCAGGTCACGGCGGCCGAGCGTGAACGGCGGCGCGGGCAGCCGGTGCAGGGCGCGCAGCAGCGGGGCGAGGTCGGCGGGCGCCGCGGCCCGGACGGCGGGAGCGAGCCGGTGCCAGAAGGTGACGGGGTGTCCGTCCGCGACCAGCGGCTCGGCCAGGTACGGGCGGACCACGGGCACGTCCTGCCGCCCGAGCCAGTCGGCGACGGCCAGCTCGCGGCGGGCGCGCTCGGTGAGTTCGGGGCCGCGTCCGACCTTGGCGACCACGGCGGGGTCCCCGAGGTCGAAGACGGCGTTCTCGCCGAGGGCCAGCAGCCGGGCGTCCGCCGGTGCGGGCAGCCCGGCGGCGGCGCAGGCGGTGGTGAGCAGGGCCCGGGCGCGCGGCTCGTCGAAGGTGGTCATGCGGTGAATCATCGCGCACCGGGGCTCAGGGTAGGTCTCGGGGTTCCCCGAGCCCAGGTCAGGGGCGGGTCAGGGCGGTGGAACAGGGCGGAGGCGGGGTTCTCCCCGCGCCCCGGGGGCGGATCCTCCTTCTTGGGGTAGGCGGGTCCTCCTTCTTGGGGTAAGGGGGCGGATCCACCCTGAGGGGGAGGGATCTCCACCCGGAGCACGAGGCGTCGGGGCAGGTCAGGAGGCCAGGATGGACCGGGGCCGGATTCCGGGCCCAGGGGGAGCCACGATCCATCGGGGGTCACTTGCCGGGCGGCAAGTAAGAACCCGTAGGATGCACTCAGTTACTTACCTGCCGACCGGCTAGAGCGCTGCTCTGCCCCGGTCCTGCCGTCGCCCGACGTCCCGTCCCCCAAGGGCTGCGGTGAACCATGCCCAGGAGGCATCACGAGCATGTTCCACCGAATAGGACAATTCGTCGTCAGACGGGCGTGGTGGGTGATCGCCGCCTGGCTCGTCGGTGCGATCGCGATCGCCGTCACCGCGCCGACCGTCACCGCGCAGACCGACGAGAGCGCCTTCCTGCCCAAGCACTATGAGTCCATCCAGGCCGCGCAGCTGCAGGAGAAGGCCTTCCCGGCCAACTTCTCGCCCGGTGCGATGCTGCTCTTCGAGCGCAACGACGGCGGCAAGCTCGACGAGGGCGACCAGGCCACCATGAAGAAGGTGGTCCAGGGCCTGACCGACAAGCACATCAAGAACGTCCAGCAGATCATCCCGGTCGGCCCGCAGACCACGTCCAAGGACGGCAAGTACGCGCTGTCCATGGTGGCGATCGACAAGAGCGTCGCCAACAAGCCCGAGTACAGCGACGTCGCCAAGGACCTGCGCGCGGACGGCGGCAAGCTCGCGGACGGTACGGGGCTGAAGTTCCAGGTCGGTGGACCGTCGGCGTCCGGCCTCGACGCCAAGGACTCCTCCACCCTCGCCAACGCCCTGATCGGAATCGGCAGCTTCCTCCTGATCCTGGTGATCCTGGCGGTCATCTTCCGCAGTCTCCTGATCGCGCTGGCGCCGCTGCTGCTGATCATGATGGTGGTCTCGCCGACCGCCAACGGCTTGATCAACTACGCCACCAAGCTCTTCGACCTGAAGGCCGACAACACCATGTCGGCGATCCTGATCGTGGTGCTGCTCGGCGTCGGCACCGACTACTTCCTCTTCCTGATGTTCCGCTACCGCGAGCGGCTGCGGGCCGGTGAGGACCGCAAGACGGCCGTGGTCAACGCGGTCGGCCGGGTCGGCGAGGCGATCACCTCCGCGGCCGGTGCGGTCACCGCCGCCTTCGCGGTGCTGGTGCTCTCCAGCCTCGGGATGTTCAAGGCGATCGGCCCCGCGCTCGCCATCGCGGTCGTCGTCACCGCCATCGCCTCGGTCACCCTGGTGCCCGCGGTGCTCTCGGTGATCCCCGCCAAGGGCCTGTTCTGGCCGGGCAAGAAGTGGATGGAGGAGCGTGAGGGCGCCCGCTTCGCCGCTCTGGGCCGGATGGTCCAGCGCCGTCCCGGCATGGTCGCTCTGGCCTCCGGCGGCATCCTGGTCGCCCTGACCCTGGCGGCCCTCGGCTACAAGGGCACCTTCGACCTGGCCGGCAGCGCGATGCCGAAGAACAAGGAGTCCATGGTCGTCCAGACCAAGCTGATGGACGCCTTCTCGGCGGGCGCGGCCGACCCGAGCCACGTCTACCTCACCGCCGACGGCGGCAAGCTCGACGAGGGCGCGCTGAAGACCTACGCGGGCAAGCTCGCCGAGGTCCCGGGTGTGGCCCAGGTCATGCCCCAGCCGCAGCTCAGCAAGGACGGCGCCACGGCGGACTTCACCGTCCTGCTCAAGGACGACCCGTCCAGCAACGCCGCCATCGACACCATGACCAAGCTGCGCAAGGCCGCCCACGCCGACGCCCCGGACGGCGCCCAGGCCCTGGTCGGCGGCACCACGTCCGTGTACAAGGACATCAACACGGCGATGGCGCACGACTACAAGCTGGTCTTCCCGGCCGCCGGCCTGCTGATCATGCTGATCCTCGGCCTGCTGCTGCGCAGCGTGGTCGCCCCCTGGTACCTGATGGCCTCGGTGGGTCTCGGCTTCGGCGCCACGCTCGGTGCCACCAGCCTGATCTTCCAGCACGTGGCCAAGCAGCCGGGCCTGATGTTCATGCTGCCGATCTTCATCTACCTGTTCGTGGTGGCGATCGGTACCGACTACAACATCCTGATGGTCGCCCGACTGCGCGAGGAGGCCGCCGAGGGGCGCTCGCCGCGTGAGGCGGCGGCCGAGGCGATCCGCCACGGCGGTCCCACCGTCGGTGCGGCCGGCTTCATCCTGGCCGCGTCCTTCGCCACCTTCATGCTGGCCGGCAACGTGCTGTTCAGCGAGATCGGCTTCTCGATCGCCTTCGGCATCATCGTCGCGGCCTTCGTGATGGCGCTCTTCTTCACCCCGGCGGTGACCGCGCTGATCGGCCGTGCCGCCTGGTGGCCCGGCCACGGCGCGATGCCCGAGCGCGGGACCGCGGCCCCGCTGACGGTCGTCCCGCACGAGGAGGACCCGGAGCCCGCCGGCCGTCGCTGACGGCTGGGCGGCAGCCCGTAGTACCCGGATGGGGGCATGCGGTGAACACACCGCGTGCCCCCTTATCCGTGCAGGTAAACTCCGGTGGACGCACTGTGGCGAGGGAAACTTTTCCGATCATTTGACCGCCCCACCGTGCTACAGTCGATGCAGTTGCAGTTTTGGTTCCCATGAACGTATGTGTGCGCCTGCTGGTACCAACCAACAGGCGCATTTGTTTTGTCCGGTGTTTTGTCTCCGGATGGGGATCGCGGCTACCCGGGGCCTGCGAGGTGTGGGTCCCGTGCCCCAGAAAGAGGAGACGGTTATGGCTACCGGCACCGTGAAGTGGTTCAACAGCGAGAAGGGCTTCGGCTTCATCGAGCAGGCCGAGGGCGGCCCGGACGTCTTCGCCCACTACTCGAACATCGTTGCCCAGGGCTTCCGTGAGCTGGTCGAGGGTCAGCAGGTCGAGTTCGACGTGACCCAGGGCCAGAAGGGCCCGCAGGCCGAGAACATCCGCGTCATCGGCTGATCATCGGCTCACGCCGACAGCTATGTCGTGAAGCGAGGGCCCGCACCGCAAGGTGCGGGCCCTCGCCCATGCCGCCGAACGGCCGGGGCGGCGCATCTCCACACCCTGACGGCCGACCTGTCCCTGGCGTCCGCCCGGGGCGATCCCATGGTCCGTTGCCACGGCACCCGCGATCCTCTGCGATCATCACGCGGTACCCGCGGCCATCGGCCGAACAGGACTGGAGAACCCATGACCACCCCTGCCCGCCCGCCGCGCCGCCGCGCCGCCGACCGCACCCACGGCGCCGAGCGCTCCGGAACCGACCGCAGCCGCGCCGCCGACCGCTCCCGCTCCGCCGACCGCTCCCGCGGCTCGTCCGCGCCGCGCCGCGCCCCGCGCGCCCGTACGGCCGCCGCGCCGCAGGCCGCCGAGGACTTCACCGTGGTCGAGGGCACCCCCGCCCGCCCGGCTGCCGAGAGCTTCGCCGAGCTGGAGATGCCCAAGGCGCTGCTCTCCGCGCTCGGCAAGGAGGGCGTCACCGAGCCCTTCCCGATCCAGGCCGCCACCCTGCCCGACTCGCTCGCCGGGCGCGACGTGCTCGGCCGGGGCCGTACCGGCTCCGGCAAGACCCTGGCCTTCGGTCTGCCGCTGCTGGCCCGCACTGCCGGAAAGCGCGCCTCGGCCCGCCGCCCGCTGGCCCTGGTCCTGGTGCCCACCCGCGAGCTGGCCCAGCAGGTCACCGAGGCCCTCACCCCGTACGCGATCGCCGTCAACCTGCGGATCACCACCGTGGTCGGCGGGATGTCGATCAACAAGCAGTCCAACGCGGTGCGGCGCGGCACCGAGGTCCTGGTCGCCACCCCCGGCCGACTGGACGACCTGATCAACCGGCAGGACGTCCAGCTCGACGAGGTCGCCATCACCGTCCTCGACGAGGCCGACCAGATGGCCGACATGGGCTTCCTGCCGCAGGTCACCAAGCTGCTCGAGCAGGTCGCCGAGGGCGGGCAGCGGATGCTGTTCTCCGCCACCCTGGACCGCAACGTCGACCGCCTGGTGCGCCGCTTCCTGACCGACCCGGTCACCCATTCGGTGGATCCCTCGGCCGGCGCGGTGACCACCATGGACCACCACCTGATCCAGCTGGAGCCGGCGGACAAGGCCGAGACCACCGCGCGGATCGCCGCCCGCGAGGGGCGCGTGATCATGTTCGTGCACACCAAGCACGGCGCCGACCGGCTGGCCAAGCAGCTGCGCGCCAACGGTGTGCAGGCCGCCGCGCTGCACGGCGGCAAGTCCCAGCCGCAGCGCAACCGCACCCTGGACCAGTTCCGCGACGGCCAGGTCACCGCGCTGATCGCCACCAACGTCGCGGCCCGGGGCATCCACATCGACGGCCTCGACCTGGTCGTCAACGTCGACCCGCCGATCGACCACAAGGACTACCTGCACCGCGGTGGCCGCACCGCACGGGCCGGCGAGTCCGGCACCGTGGTCACCCTGGTGCTGCCCGAGCAGCGCCGCGAGGTCAACCGCCTGATGTCCACGGCCGGTATCCGGCCCACCATCACCAAGGTCCGCCCGGCCGACGCCGAACTGACCCGGATCACCGGTGCCCGCACCCCCAGCGGCGTCGCCCTCCTTCCGATCGCGGCCCCGGCGCAGGCTCAGCCCGCGCCCGCCGCCCGCTCCGCCGCCTCGGGCACCGAAGCGGCGGCGCCCGCCCGCCGCCGCGCGCCCCGCCGCTCCGGCCTGCCCACCGACGTGGACGTCAACGGCAACGCCAAGCGGCCGCGCCCCAAGCAGCGCCTCGGTGCCGCAGGCTCGGGTGAGGGCGGCGGCCGCCGGATGGCCGCCGGCTTCATCGGCAAGACCTCCGGCCGCGCCAAGCCGGGCTCCGGTTCCAAGAGCGGCTCCAACTACGGCACCGGCCGTCAGCGCCGCAAGTCGGACTGACACGGCGTCAATATCGCCCGGGTGGCCACCGGTTGACCGGTGGCCACCCGAACTTCCCGGTGTCTGGCCTGTGTTGCGGCTCTTCTCCCCGGTGGCTGCGGCGGCCTGCCGGAGCGGTTTCGGCGCGATCTCTTCGACGGATGTGGACGGATGGAACTCGGCGAGCGGATGGCCCGGCAGGAGGGTTGCCTGGACGAGTTGTTGGCGGCCCTCGGGGTCGAGTGGACGGAGCCGGACGACCCCAGGGTGGCCGCGTTCGCCGAGCGGGAGCCGCACTTTCCGCAGTACCACCGGATCGGCCACAAGCGGCAGGCGGCCGTCCAGGAGCTGTCCGGGCGGCGGGCGCCGGTCGAGAGCCACTACGAGCTGGTGGTCCGGGCGTTGGTGAGCGACGACGACCGGAGTTCGCCGCGCCTGCTGGCCGCTGCCCTGATGGCGGCGGTCGGGCGGCGGCGGGTCCAGGAGAGCCTGGTGCGGGCGGTCGAGGACGGCGACCCGTACCAGCAGGTCTGCGCGACGGGTGCCTGGCCCTGGGTGCTCTCACCCCTCGACTACGCGAGCGAGGAGGACTTCCGGGCCGGGCGGCCGACCCCGCGGAGCCTGGCCGCCCGGGAGGCCCTGGCCGACCTGGCCGAGCGCTTCGAGGCGGGCCTGCGTCAGGCGTCGGCGTCCTGCCCTGACACCTGGGCGCGAGAGCAGCTGACGCGGCGTCTGGCCGACTGAGCCTCATCGCGGGCGGCCCGGACGGCCCGGGCCGGAGGGCGTGTTGATCTCCGCGCGCCCGGTGAATGCTCCCGAGCGCCGTCACGCGGAGTGGTGACTCGGACAGGATGAGTGCAATGCATTTGCATCACACTGCTGGTCGTGCATAGTGAGATCTACTGGACCGACCGGTCCGAGGAGCACATCGCCAGGCACGGTGTCACGCCCGTCGAGGTTGAGCAGATCGTCTTCACCCGTCCCCACTGGTTCGCCAGGGGAAGGGAAGGATCCACACTCTGCCTCGGAGTGACGGACGCGGGACGGTTCCTCGTGGCGGTGCTGGTGTCGAGCAATACGCAGGGGTCCAGCTGGTACTGCGTCACCGCGCGGGAGATGACCGTCGCGGAGCGGCGCCTGTTCCTCAAGCGAACGAGCTGAGGTGACGTGATGACGGACAACGGTAACGAGACCGATGCGCTCGCCGAGTACTACGAGACGCATGAGCTGACCGAGGACGAGATCATGGGCGCGGAGCCCGCAGAGGCGCGGCCTGCGGACACGGTGATGATCACCACGTCCCTGCGTCTGCCCAAGCCGGTCATGGACGAGGTGCGGCGGCGTGCCCAGGTGCGGGGGGTGCGGCCCACCTCGATCATGCGGGAGTGGATCGAGGCGGCGATCGCCGATCAGGAGGCGACGGTGCCGCTCAGTGTGATCACCGCGGCCGTGGCCGAGTACCAGCACCGCAAGGCATCCTGAGCCGCCGCACCCGGCCCGGCGGAGCGGGCGGGTTGTGGATCAGGCGGGGGAGGTGCCGCGCCCCGGCTTGGCGAGGACGCTCGACCATACGGAGGCGAGCAGCAGGACGCCCGGTGCGATGCCCGAGACCGCCGCGATGACCGCGGGGGAGAAGCCGGAGGCGGCCAGGGCCAGGCCGACGGCGCCGCAGGCCGACAGTGCGGCGGCGAGCCGGCGCAGGGACGGCATCCGCCAGACGGCCGCGAGGCCGAAGAAGTGCACGCCGACGACCAGGGCGATCCAGCCGACCACCGCGTGCGGGGCGTGCAGCACGGAGTTGATGACGACGAGTCCGGCGGCCAAGGCGATCACCTCGGCGGCCACCACGAGCCAGTAGCCCCGGCCGAAGGTCCGCTGCGGCGTGTCGGCGGTCCGGGGTGCGCGGGCCCTTCGCAGTGCGACGAACAGCCCGAGGAACGCGGCGGCCCCGAGTACTCGCAGGGGGACGCCGACGGCCTGTGGGAGGGCGCCGGCGTTGGCCTGGATGAAGACCAGTCCGAATATGCCGCCGATGAGTGGGCCGGTCTGATTCGATGTCATGACGCCCAGTCTCGACGATCCCGCTTGACGCGCAAGAAACGCCGGTTCGGCGCGGAGGCGGCGCGAGCGCTCAGGCGATCAGCGCGGTGGTCCGGTCGGCGGCCCGGCGCGCCCGGTCGTACCGGTGCAGCAGGAGGCGGGCGAGTTCCGGCGCGGCGCCGAGGACGGGGGCGGTGAGGTCGACTCCGGCGTCGGCGGCGGCCTCGGCGATGCGGTCGGGGAGCAGCCCGGGGGCCAACAGGTAGGGCGCGACGGCGACTTGGGCGGCGCCCGAGGCGCGCAGCGCGGCAACGGCCTCGGGGACGCGCGGGCCGGCGGCCGAGGCGTAGGCGACCTCGACGGCGGCCCAGCCCCGGGTGCGCCGCCAGTCGGCGGCGAGCGCCCGGGTGGCGGCGTCGGCGGCCGGGTCGGAGGAGCCGGCCGCGGCCAGGACCACCCCGGTGCGGGCGCGCACGGCGGCGGAGCGTACGTCGCAACCCGCCTCGGCCAGCCGGCGGTCGAGGGCGGCGAGGAGCAGCGGGGACGGGCCGAGGACCTCGGCCAGCGGCAGGTCGGCGCCTGCCTCGCGCAGGGCGGCCGGGATGTCGCTCTTGGCGTGGAAGGCCCGGTTGAGCAGTAGCGGTACGGCGACTGCGGGGGCGGTGCCCAGCCGGCCGAGCACCTGGGGGATGCGCGGGGCGCAGTGGTCCAGGTAGGCGGTGGCGATCTCCAGTCCGGGGCGCAGCGGGCGCAGCAGCCCGGCGAGGGCGTCCACGGTGGCGGCGTGCCGGGGGTCGCGGCTGCCGTGCGCGATCAGCAGCAGAGCGGGGGCCTGGAGCGCCGTACGGGGAGAGGGGGTTCGCGCTGAGTCCGGGAGCGGGCGGAGGCGGCCGAGCGGGCCTTCGGCGAGCCCGGCCGAGGGGCCGGCCGCTTCCGGGCAGGCCGCCGCCGACCGGCCGGCGGTGCGGCGGGCCGGGGTGGAGGCGGGCGGTCTGCTCGTGGACATGGGCGGCCCTTCGGTGTGATCAGGCGTCGGTGGGGGAGTCCGGCGGCTGCGGCGGGCGGGTGTCAGCGGGTGGTGACCAGCAGGCCCCGGCCGCGCAGCACGCGGCGTTCGATCGGGGAGAAGACCAGCAGGTCGATGGCGATGCCGACGACGAGGATCAGGATGATGCCGAGCAGGACGCCGGGCATGTCGATGTCCTCGCGCCGGTTCTCCAGGTAGCGGCCCAGGCCCAGCCCCAGGTCGGGGGAGGAGGCGATGAGTTCGGCGGCCATCAGGGAGCGCCAGGAGAACGCCCAGCCCTGCTTGAGGCCGGCCAGGTAGCCGGGGAGGGCGGCGGGCAGCAGGACGTGGCGGGCGCCGGCCAGGCCGGTGGCGCCCATGGTGCGGCCGGCCCGCAGGAAGAGCGGGGGGACCTGGTCGACGCCGGAGACCAGGCCGTTGGCTATGGAGGGGACGGCTCCGAGCAGGATCACGGCGTACATCGCGGAGTCGTTGATGCCGAGCCAGATCACGGCGGCGGGCACCCAGGCGACCGAGGGCAGCGACTGGAGGCCGGAGAGGATCGGTCCGAGCGCGGCGCGGACGAACTTCAGCCGGGCGACCAGCAGTCCGATCGGTGTGCCGATCACGACGGCGGCGAGGAAGCCGGAGACGCCGCGCCAGACGCTGGTCCAGATGATCGAGAACAGCGTTCCGGCGTACCAGAGTTCGGTCAGCGAGTGCCAGACCATGGCGGGGCTGGGCAGCTTGTAGGTGTCGGCGAGGTGGAGGCTGAAGGCCAGCTGCCACAGGCCGAGCACCACCACTGTGGCGACCACCGGCGGGAGGACCTTGTCCCGCAGGGTCCGGGCGATCGGGATGCGCTGGACGACCACGCTGTCCAGCGCGTCCAGGCCGGCGCCGAGGTCCTCGGTGCTGACCGGGCCCTTGGCCGGTGCGTCCCCGGCCGGGGAGCCCTCGACCGGCACGGGTGCGGTGTCAGTGCTTGCCATGGCGGCGGATCTCCCCACGCAGTTCTTCGGTGATCTCGACGGACAGGTCCGCGACGCCGGAGTCCTCGATGCGGCGCGGCTGGGGCAGGTCGATCCGCCACTCGCGGCGCAGGCGGCCGGGCCGGGAGGAGAGCAGTACGACGCGCTGGGCGAGCCGGACGGCCTCGCGGACGTTGTGCGTGACGAACAGGACGGTGAGCTGCCGCTCGGCCCAGATCCGGGTGATCTCGTCGTGCAGCACGTCCCGGGTGATGGCGTCCAGGGCCGCGAACGGCTCGTCCATCAGCAGCACCCGGCTGCCCTGGGCGAGCGCGCGGGCCAGTGCCACGCGCTGGCGCATACCGCCGGAGAGTTCGTGCACCCGCTTGCCGTACGAGCCGGCGAGCCGGACCAGTTCGAGCAGGCGCTCGGCCTCCGGGCGGCGTTCGGCGCGCGGTACGCCGGCCAGTCGGAGGGCGAGCTCGATGTTGCGGCCCGCGGTGAGCCAGGGGAAGAGCGCGTGCTCCTGGAACATCAGCGCCGGACGGCCGCCGGGGACCTCGATGGTGCCGGCGGTGGGCCGGTCGAGTCCGGCGACCAGGTTGAGCAGGGTGGACTTGCCGCAGCCCGAGGCGCCGAGCAGGGTCACGAACTCGCCGGGCGCGACGTCGAGCGAGATGTCGTCGAGGACCGGGGCGGCGGTGCCGGGGCGGCCGTAGGTCTTGTGGACGTGCGAGAGCCGGACGGCGGACGCGTCGGCGGCCTCGTCGCCGGTGGCGGCCTTCGAGATGGTCGGAGCCGGGGTCATTCCGGGAGTCTCCTGAAGAGTGGTCATGGGCCGGGTCCCTCCTGTCCGTCGGGGTCGAGGAGGGAGCCCCTCCTGTCCGTCGGGGTCGAGGAGGGCGGCCGGGCGGGAGGCCGGGGCCGGTGCCCGGCCCTGCGCCGTCCGGTGACTTGGCATCGACGGGGACGGAGCGGGGGCGGGCCACGGGGCTGTGCGGGCGGTTACCTGGCGCCGAGTCCGGCGTCCGCGACGGCGGGCCGGCCCTTCTCCTTGAGCACCTTGTTGAGCAGGGTCAGGTCGTAGATCCCGGCCAGATCGGGCTTCTTGAGCAGCCCGGCGGTCACCGCGTGGTCGGCCTCGGCCTGCAGGGTGCCGGCCAGCGGGTCGTCGACGAAGTCGATGTCCTGCCAGGCGGGGTCGAGGACCGCCGCGTCCAGCGAACTGCCGGCGTCTGTCTTGAGCTGGGCGTTGGCGTCGGCCTTGGCCTTGTCCGGGTCGGCCTTGATGTAGGCGTTGGCGTTCACCGAGCCGCGCAGTACGGCCTCCACCACGTCCGGGTGCTCCTTGAGGAACTTCTGCGAGACGATGATGTTGGTGATCACGAACTTGTCGTCGGGCCACAGGGACTTCTCGTTGAGGAGTTCTCTGGCGCCGAGGGTGATCAGCTTGGAGGCGGTCGGCTCGGGTACCCAGGCACCGTCGATGGAACCGGACTTGTACGCGTCCGGGGTGACCTTGTTGTCGGTGCGGACCACCGAGACGTCCCCGCCCCCGGTCTGCGGGTCGACCTTGTAGCCCTTGCCGGCAAGGTAGTTGAGCAGGGCGACGTCCTGGGTGTTGCCGAGCTGCGGGGTGGCGATCCTCTTACCGCCGAGGTCGTCCAGCGACTTGATCCGCTCGGGGTTGACCACCAGCCGGACGCCGCCGGAGGCGGAGCCGCCGATGATCCGCAGCGACTGCCCGTTCGACTTGGTGTAGCCGTTGATCGCGGGGGAGGGGCCGATCCAGCCGATGTCGATGGAGCCCGCGTTCAGCGCCTCGATCTCGGACGGTCCGGCGTTGAAGGTCTGGGTCCTGATCCGGGTGGCGCCCAGCTCCTTCTGGAAGAAGCCGTCCCTGATCCCGACCAGGGCGGTGCCGTGGGTCAGGTTCGGGAAGTAGCCGATCTTCACGGTGTCGGCGGACAGCTTCGTGCCCGAGGCGGTGGCGGCGGCCGGTGCGGCGTTTGCCTGGCTGTCGCGCTGGGAGCCGTAGCCGCAGGCCGAGAGCAGTCCGACGGCGGTCAGGCCCGCCACCGCGGTGGTGACCGACCGTCTGATCCGGCCGGGGCCGGGGTGCTTGCGGGTATGCGGGATCGCCGGGTTGGGTGCCATGGGGGCCGTCCTGTTCACGGAGGTCGAGGTGGAGTGCGGTCGGCATCGGGGTGCCGGGCGGACCGGGCGGACCGGGCGGACCGAGTGGTCGGCGCGGCGACGGCCCGGTGGCAGCGGCTCAGCGCCGCTGCCCGCCCGCACATCGGTTCAGACCGCCCCGGCCGCTGCCGAGGGTCCCTCCGCCGATGCGGCCGCCTTCCTTGTCCATGCCCGAGAAGGCCGAACCTCGCATCAGACCCAGTCCTCCTCGTCGGGGTCCCCCTCGCCGCCCGCGGTGCCGAAGGCCTCGCCCGCCATGCCGGCGGTGAGGGTGGCACCGTCGGCCGGGTCGATCAGGAGGAACGATCCGGTGCGGCGGTTGTCCGAGTAGTCGTCCAGGGCCAGCGGCTCGGCGGTGCGCAGCACCAGGTGGCCGAGGTCGTTGACGGTCAACTCGGTGGCGTCGCCGCGCCGTTCGAGAGTCTCGGTGTCGATCCGGTAGCTGATCTCCTTGACCAGGGCGCGGACCGTACGGGTGGTGTGCTTGAGCAGCACCTTGTCGCCGCCGCGCAGCGGGCGCTCGTTCAGGTGGCAGACGGTGGCCTCGATGTCCCTGGTGGGAACCGGGGCGGGTGCTGCCGCGATCAGGTCGCCGCGGGAGACGTCGATGTCCTCGGCGAGGCGGACGGTGACGGACTGGGGGGCCCAGGCGACGTCGGTCGGGCCGCCGAGGGCGTCGATGCCGGCGACGGTGGTGGTGTGGCCCGAGGGGAGCACGGTGACCGGGTCGCCGACCCGCAGCACTCCGGAGGCCAGCTGGCCCGCGTAGCCGCGGTAGTCGGGGTGCTCCTCGGTCTGCGGGCGGATCACGTACTGGACCGGGAAGCGGGTGGGCTCCCGGCTCGGGTCGCTGCCGACCGGGACGGTCTCCAGGTGCTCCAGCAGGGTCGGGCCGCCGTACCAGTCCATGTGGGCGGAGGGCTCGACCACGTTGTCCCCGGCGAGCGCGGAGATCGGGACGGCGACGACGTCGCGTACGCCGAGCGAGGCGGCGTACACGGTGAACTCCTCGGCGATGGCGGCGAAGACGGGCTCGGCGTAGTCGACCAGGTCCATCTTGTTGACGGCGAGGACGACGTGCGGCACCCGCAGCAGGGCGGCGACGGCGGCGTGCCGGCGGGTCTGCTCGACGACGCCGTTGCGGGCGTCGACCAGGACGACGGCGAGCTCCGCGGTGGAGGCGCCGGTGACCATGTTGCGGGTGTACTGCACATGCCCCGGGGTGTCGGCCAGGATGAACCGCCGCCGGGGGGTGGCGAAGTAGCGGTAGGCCACGTCGATGGTGATGCCCTGCTCGCGCTCGGCGCGCAGGCCGTCGGTGAGCAGCGCGAGGTCGGGAGCGTCCTGCCCGCGGTTGCGGGAGGCGTGCTCGACGGCCTCCAACTGGTCGGCGAGCACGGACTTGGAGTCGTGCAGCAGACGGCCGACCAGGGTGGACTTGCCGTCGTCGACGGATCCGGCGGTGGCGAAGCGCAGCAGGGAGGTGGCGGTCGCCTCCCGGGTGGTGGTGGTCATTTCTAGAAGTACCCCTCGCGCTTGCGGTCTTCCATGGCGGCCTCGGAGAGCTTGTCGTCGGCGCGGGTGGCGCCGCGCTCGGTGAGGCGGCTGGCGGCGATCTCGGCGATGACGTCGGCGATGGTGGCGGCGTCGGAGTCGACGGCGCCGGTGCAGGACATGTCGCCGACCGTGCGGTAGCGGATCAGGCGGCGCTCGGTGCGCTCGTGCTCCTTGGGACCGCCCCAGTCGCCGGCGGTCAGCCACATGCCGTCGCGGGCGAAGACCTCGCGCTCGTGGGCGTAGTAGATCTCGGGGAGTTCGATCCCCTCCCGCTCGATGTACTGCCACACGTCCAGCTCGGTCCAGTTGGAGAGCGGGAAGACGCGGACGTGCTCGCCGGGCGCGTGCCGGCCGTTGTAGAGCGACCACAGTTCGGGGCGCTGGCGGCGCGGGTCCCAGGCGCCGAACTCGTCGCGCAGGCTGAAGACCCGCTCCTTGGCGCGGGCCTTCTCCTCGTCGCGGCGGCCGCCGCCGAAGACCGCGTCGAAGCGGCCCGTCTCGATGGCGTCCAGCAGCGGGACGGTCTGCAGCGGGTTGCGGGTGCCGTCGGGGCGCTCGCGCAGCCGTCCGTCGTCGATGAACTCCTGGACGGAGGCGACGTGCAGCCGCAGGTTGTGCCTGGCGACGGTGCGGTCGCGGTAGGCGATGACCTCGGGGAAGTTGTGCCCGGTGTCCACGTGCAGCAGTGCGAACGGCACCGGCGCCGGGTGGAACGCCTTCAGCGCCAGGTGCAGCATGACGATGGAGTCCTTGCCGCCCGAGAACAGGATCACCGGACGCTCGAACTCGCCCGCCACCTCGCGGAAGACGTGCACCGACTCCGCCTCCAGGGCGTCCAGGTGCGACAGCGCGTACGGGCTCTCGTCGGCCTCGATCGGGCGGTGGGTAGCGGTCGTCATGCCAGGCCCCTCGTGGTCAGGAAGGTGTGCAGCTCGGCGGCCGACTCGGCCACCGTCCGGCCCTGGGTCTCAAGGCGCAGCTCGGGTGCGGTCGGAGCCTCGTACGGGTCGTCCACGCCGGTCAGCCCGGAGATCTCGCCCGCGGCCTGCTTGGCGTACAGGCCCTTGACGTCCCGCTGCGAGCAGACCTCGACCGGGGTGGCGACGTGGATCTCCAGGAAATCGGTGCCGCGCGCGGTGTGGCGCTCGCGCACGGCGGCCCGGGAGTCGGCGTACGGGGCGATCACCGGGGCGAGCACCTTGACGCCGTTGGCGGCCAGCTTCTCGGCGACGAAGCCGATCCGGGTGACGTTGGTGTGCCGGTCCTCGCGGCTGAAGCCCAGCCCGGCGGAGAGGAACTCGCGGATCTCGTCACCGTCGAGGACCTCGACCCGGTGGCCCTCCGCGCGCAGCCGTTCGGCCAGTGCGAACGCGAGGGTGGTCTTGCCCGCACTCGGCAGTCCGGTCAGCCACACGGTGGCGCCGCGCTCGCAGGGGTCGGCCGCGAGGGCCGCCTCCGCGGCGTCCCCGGCGGCCCAGGTGTCGGCTGTGGTCACGGTGGTGTCCCTTGCTGTCTGGGTTGATTGACTGTGTGTCAGTTGTGGATGCCGCACTCGGTCCTGCCCGAGCCCGCCCATCGGCCGGCCCGGCCCGACTCGCCCTCGCCGGGCTTGGCGGTGCAGGAGAGCGGTGAGCACCCGATGGAGGTGTAGCCCTCCCACAGCAGCGGGTTGAGCAGCACCCCGTTGGCGTTGACGTAGTCGTCCACGTCGTCCTGGGTCCAGCGGGCGATCGGCGCGATCTTCACCTTGCGGCGCCTGGCGTCCCAGGCCACCACCGGGGTGTTCGCGCGGGTCGGCGACTCGTCGCGGCGCAGCCCGGTCGCCCAGGCGTCGTACCCGCCCAGGCCCCGGTTGAGCGGCTCGACCTTGCGCAGGGAGCAGCACAGGTCCGGGTCGCGGTCGTGCAGCCGCGGCCCGTACCGGGCGTCCTGCTCGGCCACGGTGAGTTTCGGGGTGAGGGTGACGACGTTGACCGGCATGGTCGCCGCCACCGCGTCCCGGGTGCCGATGGTCTCGGCGAAGTGGTAGCCGGTGTCCAGGAACACCACGTCCACGCCGGGGAACACGGTTGCGGCGAGATGGGCGACGACGGCGTCCGCCATCGAGGAGGTGACGCAGAGCCGGCTGCCGAAGGTGTCGGCGGCCCAGCGCAGGATCTCCTGAGCGGTGGCCTCCTCCAGCTCGCGGCCGGCCCTGGTCGCGAGCTCCTCCAGATCAGTGCTCATGTGCCGTTCCCCCGTTGGCAGTCGACAGCAGTCCCAGGAACTTCAGCTGGAAGGCCCGGCGGCAGGCCGCGCACTCCCAGGAGCCGTGGCCGGCCTCGGAGGGGCGCAGGTCCTCGTCCCCGCAGTACGGGCAGTAGAACGGTGCGGCTCGCTCGCTCATGACAGGGCCTCCTCGTCGGCGCGGGCGGCCCACTGGGCGAACCGCTCGCCCTCGTGGCGCTCGGCCCGGTAGCGGGTCAGCAGCCGCTCGACGTAGTCGGGCAGGCCGGCGCTGGTGACCTTGAGCCCGCGGACCTTGCGGCCGAAGCCGGCCTCGAGGCCCAGTGCGCCGCCGAGGTGCACCTGGTAGCCCTCGACCTGTTCGCCGTTCTCGTCCGTCACCAGCTGGCCCTTGAGGCCGATGTCCGCGACCTGGATCCGGGCGCAGGCGTTCGGGCAGCCGTTGATGTTGATGGTCAGCGGCTCGTCGAACCCGGGCAGGCGCCGCTCCAGTTCGTCGATCAGGGTGCGGCCGCGCTCCTTGGTCTCGACGATCGCGAGCTTGCAGTACTCGATGCCGGTGCAGGCCATGGTGCCGCGGCGGAACGGGGACGGGGCGACCCGCAGGTCCAGTGCCTCCAGGCCCGCCACCAGCGACTCGACGCGGTCCTCGGCGATGTCGAGGATCAGCATCTTCTGCTCGGCGGTGGTGCGCACCCGGTCGGAGCCGTGCTCGGCGGCCAGGTCGGCGATCTGCGAGAGCAGCTTGCCGTTGACCCGGCCGACGCGCGGGGCGAAGCCGACGTAGTACCTTCCGTCCTTCTGCCGGTGCACGCCGACGTGGTCGCGCCAGCGGCCGGCGGGCTCCTCGGGCGCGGGGCCGTCGGTCAGCCGGTGCCCGAGGTACTCGTCCTCCAGCACCTGACGGAACTTCACCGCGCCCCAGTCGGCGACCAGGAACTTCAGCCGGGCACGGTTGCGCAGCCGCCGGTAGCCGTAGTCGCGGAAGATGCCGATCACGCCGCCGAAGACGTCCGGTACCTGCTCCAGCGGTACCCAGGCGCCGAGCCGGACGCCCAGCCTCGGGTTGGTGGACAGGCCGCCGCCGACCCACAGGTCGAAGCCCGGCCCGTGCTCGGGGTGGACCACGCCGACGAAGGCGACGTCGTTGATCTCGTGTGCCACGTCCAGCAGCGGCGAGCCGGAGATCGCGGTCTTGAACTTGCGCGGCAGGTTGGAGTAGTCGGGGTTGCCGATGAAGCGGCGCTGGATCTCCTCGATGGCGGGCGTGCCGTCGATGATCTCGTCCTCGGCGACACCGGCGACCGGCGAGCCGAGGACGGTGCGGGGGGTGTCACCGCAGGCCTCGGTGGTGGACAGGCCGACGGCCTCCAGCTTCCGCCAGATCGCCGGGACGTCCTCGATGCGGATCCAGTGGTACTGGACGTTCTGCCGGTCGGTCAGGTCGGCGGTGCCCCGGGCGTACTCCTCGGAGACCTCGCCGACCGTCCTGAGCTGGGCGGCGGTCAGCCGGCCGCCGTCGATGCGCACCCGCAGCATGAAGTACTCGGCGTCCAGCTCGTGCGGCTCCAGGATGGCCGTCTTGCCGCCGTCGATGCCCTCCTTGCGCTGGGTGTACAGGCCCCACCAGCGCATCCGGCCGCGAAGGTCGGCCGGGTCGATGGAGTCGAACCCCCGGTGCGCGTAGATCGTCTCAATACGTGTCCGTACATTGAGACCGTCGTCGTCCTTCTTGAACTGCTCGTTGGCGTTCAGCGGGGTGAAGTGGCCCATGCCCCACTGGCCCTCGCCACGGTGGCGGGTCACCTTGCGGGCGGCGGCAGGGCGGCGCGCGGGTGCGCCGTCGGCCGCGGGCTCGACCGTCTCGGGAGTGGTGGCCATGGTGTCGTCCTTAGGCAGCAGGCTGGGGGCGGGCTGGCATCCCGACCGCGAAACCGCCACTGACCTGCGGAAACAAGCAGATTCAGGCGGACAGTGACCTCGGCCGGAGGGCGCCGATGCGTCCGCGTCTGCGGGAACGGCAAGGGGTGGCGCCGGGTGCGGGGGGCTGGGGCTCAGGTCACCGGACAGATGGCGCTGGACACGCGAAGGAGATCGACGTGCAGTCGACCTACCAGGGTGGCTCCGGCGCTAGGCATGGCAAGAGATTCGCACGGCGAACGACTCGCGGTCCACTAACATCCGAATAGTGGACCCAGCGGTTTCACTACTTGAGACACAGTGGGTCGGCCGCAGGCCCGGGTCGCCGGGGCGGGTGCCGCTCTGCGCGGACGGCCGGGGCAGCCGTCCGATCACTCCCCTATATATGTCGTACGCGATGCCGTCCGGGGCGTACCCGCACCACCGTCTGACGGCACGGCAGGCAGGCCGGTCGACGGGCCCCGGCGGGTGCGTCGCCGCTCGGACCGGGAGGGGGCGGCGGGCCCGCTACCGTAGGGGCGTGCAACCAGCAGGGGAAACCTCCAGGACGACGCCCGACCGGCCTACGCGACGCCGTGGCAGGCGCCGGCGTGCCCGGGCGGCATGGCGGACCACACTCTGGGCACTGATCAAGGACACCACCAACACCTGCGTCGAGTACCGCGTCACCGGACTCGCCGCGGAGGCCGCGTTCTTCACCCTGCTCTCCATCCCGCCGCTGCTGCTCTGCCTGGCCGGCACCCTCGGCTACCTGGACGAGATCCTCGGCGCCGGCACCATCGACAAGCTCAAGCAGGACATCGTCTCGGCAGCCGGGACGGTGCTCTCACCCAGCTCGATCGACCAGATCGTCCAGCCGCTGCTCACCGGGGTCTTCGACAACGGCCGTCCCGACCTCATCTCGATCGGCTTCCTGTTCTCGCTCTGGTCCGGCTCACGCGCCCTGTACATCTTCATCGACACCATCACCGTGATGTACGGACTCGACGGCAAGCGAGGCATCGTCAAGACCCGGCTGATGTCGCTCGGCCTCTACCTCGGCGCCCTGGTGATCGGCTCGCTGGTACTGCCGCTGCTGGTGGCCGGCCCGGGGCTGGTCGTCTACGAGCTGCCCATGGCGGCGGGCGTGATCAACGCGCTGTACTGGCCCGCCAGTATCCTGCTGCTGGTCGCCTTCCTCACCACGCTCTACCACGTGGCCGTCCCGGTCAGCACCCCCTGGCGCGAGGACATCCCCGGCGCGCTGGTCGCCCTCGGCGTACTGGTGGTCTGCAGCGTGCTGCTCCGGATCTACCTGGTGCACTCGGTCGAGGGCCCCTCGGTGTACGGGTCGCTGGCCGCACCGGTGGCCGTACTGCTGTGGATCGGCGTGGTCGCACTGGCCGTGCTGATCGGCGCCGCGATGAACGCCGCCATAGACCGCAGGTGGCCGACGGTGCAGACCGCCGACGCCCGGGCCGAGAACGAGCGGGCCGACGAGGAGGCCGCGGCGGCGGTGGTCCGGGAGGTCAGCCGGCGCCGGGCGGTGGAACGGGCCCGGCTGGCACGGGAGCTCGGGCTCGCGGAGGGGCACGAGGAGGACCTCGAGGACGAGGAGGAGGACTTCGACGTCCCGTCCGAGTACCCCGAGCGGTGGGCGGAGGTCCTGCCTCCCAAGGACCTGCGCGGCCGGCTGCGGGGCGGCGGCACCCACCGCCGCCAGCCCCCGCCCCCACCCGACTCCGACCGGCCGACCGGCCCGCACCACAACCCCCACCACGGATCCTGGAGCAGATGAGCCGTCAGGAGTGCGCGCCTGAACGGTGCTGCGGTCGGACGGGCCGGCCATGCGGTGCCCAGCCAGGGCGGCCGCTGAGGGTCCCGGGGCGCCGCCGGCCGGTCCGGCGTGGAACGGGTGTTCCGCATACTGGTTGACCGTGACCAACGACAGTTCGCCGTCGCCGACCCGTTCCCGGCCGGTGTGGCTTCCGCCGGCCCTGCTCACCCTGCTGCTCGGACTCTGGGGCATCGAGCGGGGCGGGAGCATCTGGCGCGACGAGGTGGTGAGTTATCAGGTCGCCCACCGCAGCCTGCCGGAGATCTGGCGGCTGCTGCACGGGATCGACGCGGTGCACGGGCTGCACTACCTGATCCTCAACACCGTCTTCCGGTTCTGGGACGGCGGCCTGCCGGCACTCCGCCTGCCCTCGGTGCTCGCCATGGCGCTCGCCGCGGGAGCGCTGGCCGAGACCGGCCGCCGCCTCGCCGGGCGCCGGGCCGGGCTGCTGGCCGGGCTGGTCTTCGCGTTGCTGCCCGCCGTGCAGCAGTACGCGCAGGAGGGCCGCAGTTACGCCTCGGTGTGCGCGGCGGTGGCGGTCGGCAGCCTGCTGCTGGTCCGCGCCTGGCAGCGGCCGGCCATCCGCACCTGGACGGCGTACGGCGCGGTGATGCTGCTCGGAGCGGTGCTGCACGAGTTCGCGGTGCTGGCGGTGGCCGGCCATGCGCTGACGCTCTGCTGGGGCCGGGCCGGACGCCGGGTGTGGGCCGGCTGGGCCGTGGCGACGACGGCGGTACTGGTGGGCCTGCTGCCGCTGGTACTGATCAGCCGGGCGCAGGCGGACCAGGTCGCCTGGATCACGACGCCCGGCTGGTCCGACATCTGGGCCCCGGCCCTGACCAGCGCCGTCGGCGCACTCTGCGCCCGTCTGCGCCCGCCCGCCGTCCCCGGAGCGCCGTGCGGGACGCGGGCGTTGGCGCTGCCGCTGCTGGTACTGCCGCCGGCGGTGCTGATCCTGGTCTCCTACCTCGACCCGCTGTACGTGGACCGCTATGTGGTGTTCAGCTACGCCGGTCTCGCGCTGCTGCTCGGCCTCGCCCTCGACCGGGCCTGGGCCCGGCTGCCGGCCGGGCTGACCGGCTGGTCGGTCGCCGGGCGGCCGGTGGCCGCGGCGCTCGCACTGGCGCTGCTGGTACTGGTGCCGCTGCCCTTCGAACGCGGGCTGCGGACGCCGCAGAGCAGGCCCAACGACGTTGCGGCGGCTGCCCGGGCGGCGCGGGACCTCGGCCGCCCCGGGGACGGCGTGCTCTTCGTCCCCGGTGCCCGCCGGGAGGCCGAGCTCTACGACCCGGCCGCCTTCGCCGGGCTGCACGACCTCGCACTGGTACGGACCGGTGCGGACTCCGGCACCATCAACGGAGTGGAGGCCGAACCCGCGCGGATCCGGGCCGCCGTGGCCGCCCAGCACCGGGTGGTCCTGGTCACCGACCCGCGACCGCGGGCCGCCTCCTCCGCACGAGACCAGGCCAAACTCGCCGTACTCGCCGCCCGGTTCAAGCTCTGCCGCACCCGGGCGGTGCATGGCATCACGGTCGCCCTCTACGCGGTCCGGGGGGACTGCGGCTGACCGAAGACGCTGCGGCTCGATGCAGGATCTGGTGGACCACCTCGGCATCAACCGGGGCAGCAGCTACGCGACCTTCGGGAGCAAGCACCAGCTGTACCTGCAGGCGCTCGACCGCTACCGCGAGTTCAGGGGCGACAGGCCCTGGACCTGCTGAACAGGCCCGGCCCCGGAATGACGGCGTACGCCATGAGCGAGGCCGCCATCAGCGGGCTGACCCAGGGGCCGGCACGCGACCTCGGGCCGCGCGGCATCACGGTCAACCAGGTCGCACCCGGTTCGACCGACACCGGCATGAACCCCGCCGGCGGGCCCAGGGCCGACCACCAGCGCTCGCAGACCGTCTTCAACCGCTACGGGACGGCCGAGGAGGTCGCCCACGCGGTGGCCTACCCGGTCTCGCCCGAGGCGGCCTCCGTGACCGCCGCCACGCTCGCCATCGACGACGGCTCGAACGTCTGACTGGGGGTCAATCTGCTTCGGTGTGCCGGGAATACATCCGGCCGGGCAGTGATTCCACCTCTCCAGTAATCGGAACCGAAGGGGTTCACACCATGCGTGCTCTCGTCATCGACCGCTCCGCTCCGGGCCAGCTCATCCCGGCCGACGTCCCCGATCCGGTGCCGGGTCCCGACGAGGTGCTCGTCCGGATCGCGGCGACCTCGCTGAACTACGGCGAGCTGCCCAAGCCCGGCGACGACCGGCCCGACGGCACCGTCCCCGGCTGGGACGCGTCCGGGGTGGTCGAGCGGGCCGCCGCCTCCGGCCGGGGGCCCAAGCCCGGAGACCGCGTCGTGACCTGGGGCTGGAACGGCGGCTGGGCCGAGCTGCGGGCGGTACACGTGGACGAACTCGCCGTCCTGCCCGACTCGGTGGACTTCGTCCAGGCGGCCGCACTGCCGGTCGCCGGCCTGACCGCGCTGCGCGCGCTGCGCCGGGCCAAGGTCCGGCCCGGCCATCGGGTCGCCGTCACCGGCGCCTCGGGCGGGGTCGGCAGCTTCGCCGTCCAGCTCGCCCACCTGGCGGGCGCCGAGGTCTACGCGCTGGTCGGCAGCCGTGCGCGCGGCGAGGGCCTGGCCGAGCTCGGCGCGGACCACGTCATCACCGGCCCCGAGGAGATCGACAGCCCGGTCGACATCATCCTCGACAACGTCGGCGGCCCGCTGCTCACCGAGCTGCTCGGGCACACCGCCTCCGGCGGAGTCGTGATCTCCATCGGCGCCACCTCCGGCGAGCCGACACCGATCCAGCCCTACCAGCTGGTCGCCGGCCAGTTCACCCTGATCGGCATCCAGGCCGGCGGCGAGACCGGGGCCGACCTCGGCTACCTGGCGGCCCTGGTCGCCGAAGGCCGGCTGCAGGCGCGGGTGGACCAGGTGAGCGACTGGACGACCGCGACCGAGGCCGCAGCCGCGCTGCTGGAGCGCCGGATCCGGGGGAAGGCCGTACTCACCATCGGCTGAACCCTGCTTCACAACCTGATACCTGAACAGAAATCAGCTGTACGCGGACCTGTCGGCGAAATCGTCGCCGACGGGTCCGCGTTTTTCGTCCGCCGGCGAACCGGTCGGTCTTTCCCGGTCGAGTCGTCGCAGGCCGCGCGCCGGCTGCTGCTCTTCACTCCCTCGGGCGTGGACCGCTTCTTCCTGGAGGCCGGACAGCGGGCCGAGCCCGGGACACTGCCGCCCCCAGCGGAGCAGGAGGGCCTGACCCACGTCGCCGCGGTCGGCGAGCGGTACCACCTGTTCCAGGCCGCGGGGGAGAACTGACCCGGCCGAGGCCCGTGACGGCGTCACCGAGCCGTCGTACCAGGGGAGTTACAGCCAGACCGCTGCCCGTGGCCGCACCGGGCCGAAAACCGGTGGCGGCCCGGGACCGCCGTGACTACGGTGACGTCGTCAGGAACGGCCCGTCGGGGGCCGTGCCGTCGGCTGTCGAGATCAAGAGGGAGGTGGCGACCGTGGTGGCTGTCATTGTCCGGCGCGTTGCCCGTGCCAAGAAGACCGGCGTTCCTACCTCCGTGGTCTCCGGCCGACCCGCTCGCACACCCAGGCGCTGACGCTCCGGCGTCGAACCGCGCGCGGCCGGGGCCACCCTTTTCCCTGAAGGGTCACCCCCGTTGAACAACAACTCCTCCAACGCCTCCGCACTGTCCGGCTTCGGCTGGGACGAGGCGTGGGCTGCCGAGTTCACCCCCCTCGCCGAGGCCGGGCTCACCCCCGCACGCGTCGCACGGGTGGACCGAGGCCAGTGTGACGTCGTGCTCGCCGACCCCGCGTCGGGCGAGCCGCGGACCGTACGGGCCGACTCCCGGCCGGTCCTGGACCCCGACCCGGTCAACAACCCGTGCACCGGTGACTGGGTGGCCGTCGACCTGACGGCCGAGCCGATGGCCGTCCTGGCGGCGCTGCTGCCGCGCCGCACCGCGATCGTCCGCAAGGGCGCCGGCGGCCGCTCGGACGGACAGGTGCTGGCGGCCAACACCGACTCCGTACTGATCGCCGTCTCGCTCGCCACCGAACCCGACCTCAGCCGGATCGAGCGCTTCCTGGCCCTGGCCTGGGAGAGCGGGGCGGAGCCACTGGTCGTCCTCACCAAGGCCGACCTGGTAGACGACGCCGAGCACATCAAGGCGGACGTCGAACTGATCGCGCCCGGCGTGACCGTCCTGGCGGTCAGCGCCGAGACCGGTGAGGGGATGGACGTCCTGCGCGCCTGCCTCGGCGCCTCGACGGCGCTGATCGGACAGTCCGGCGCCGGCAAGTCCACCCTGACCAACGCCCTGACCGAGACCGGTGCCATGGCCGTCCAGCACATCAGGGACCGCGACGGCAAGGGCCGCCACACCACCACCACCCGGGAGCTGATCCCGCTGCCCGGTGGCGGCGTGGTCATCGATACCCCCGGACTGCGCGGGGTCGGCCTGTTCGGTGGTGACGGCCTGCGGCAGGCCTTCGGCGAGATCGAGGAACTCGCCGAGGACTGCCGCTTCCACGACTGCGGTCACAACACCGAGCCCGGCTGCGCCGTGCAGGCCGCGCTCGCCGACGGCACGCTGTCGCAGCGCCGCTGGGAGAGCTACCGCAAGCTCCAGCGCGAGAACGAGTGGAACGCCTCCCGGACCGACGCCCGGCTGGCGGCCGCCCGGCTCCAGCGGTTCAAGACCATCGCCAAGACGATGCGCGGGCCGCACAGCCCGACCCGCCGCTGACCTCTGCCGCCGAATTCTGCCGCTGACCTCGGCCGCTGAATTCTGCCGCTGACCTCGGCCGTGCGGCCGCCTCCCGACCGCGGGGCGGCCGCACGGCGTCCGTCCGGCCGCCGACGGCCGTGTCCGATTTCCGCCAGTCGATGCCTCTGTGGTGGCGCAGACTGGACAGCGTGATCGACGACGACACCCGATACCGAGCCGTGGACAGCCGGGACGCCCGCTTCGACGGAGTGTTCTTCACTGCCGTCAGGACCACCGGCATCTACTGCCGGCCGAGCTGCCCCGCGGTGACCCCGAAGCGGGTGAACTGCACCTTCTTCCCCACCGCGGCGGCCGCCCAGGGCGCCGGGTACCGGGCCTGCCGGCGCTGCCGCCCGGACTCCGTACCCGGCTCGCCCGAGTGGAACCACCGGGCCGACCTGGTCGGCCGGGCGATGCGGCTGATCGGTGACGGCGTGGTGGACCGTGAAGGCGTCGCCGGACTCGCCGACCGCCTCGGCTACAGCGCACGCCAGCTGCAGCGCCAGCTGACCACCGAACTCGGAGCCGGGCCGCTCGCGCTCGCCAGGGCACAGCGCGCCCAGACCGCCCGCCTGCTGCTCCAGACCACCGAACTGCCGGTCACCGAGATCGCGTTCGCGGCGGGCTTCGCCTCGGTCCGGCAGTTCAACGAGACCATCCGCGAGGTCTACGACCGCACCCCGAGCGGTCTGCGCGCCGAGATGGCGACCGGCCACCGGGGTGCCGCGCGGCCTGGCACGATCAGTCTTCGCCTCGCCTACCGGGGAGCCCTGGACAGCGAACACCTGATGGACTTCCTCACCCTGCGTGCAGTCCCCGGCGTGGAGGAGATCGTCCCCAGCACGCAGGCCGGTACGCGGACCGGTGTGAGCTCCAGTGCACCCAACGGCGTGCGCACCTACCGGCGCACCCTCGCGCTGCCGTACGGCCACGCCGTCGCGGAGGTGGACGAACTCGGCCCGGACACCGACTGGCGCCGGGGCTGGCTCGACTGCCGCCTGCGCCTGACCGACCTGCGCGACCTCACCACCGCCGTGTACCGTCTGCGGGCGCTCTTCGACCTGGACGCCGACCCGGACGCCGTGGACGCCCGGCTCGGCGCCGACCCGGTGCTCGGCGGTCTGGTCCGGGCCCGCCCGGGGCTCCGCTCGCTCGGCCATGTGGACCCGCACGAGCTGGCGGTCCGGGCGGTGCTCGGCCAGCAGATCTCCGTCGCCGCCGCGCGTACGCTGGCCGGGCGGCTCGCCGACAAGTACGGTGTGCCGCTGGCTGAGCCGGACGGCGGGCTTCGGGTGCTCTTCCCGGACACCGCCGCCCTGGCCGGGGCGGAACCGGGCGACCTGCCCATGCCGCAGTCCCGCCGCCGGGCCCTCACCGGTCTGTGCACCGCACTGGCCGACGGCACGCTACGGCTGGACGCCGGCGTCGACCGCGAGCAGGCGGCCGCCACGCTGCTGGACCTCCCCGGGATCGGCCCGTGGACCGTCGGCTACGTGCGGATGCGTGCCCTCGCCGACCCGGACGTCTTCCTGCCCACGGACGCCGGGGTCAGACACGGGCTGCTCCGCCTCGGGCAGGCGGGCGATCCCAAGGCGGCCGACGCGGCCGCGCGGGTCTGGGCGCCGTGGCGCTCGTACGCCATCCACCGGCTGTGGTCCACCGCTTCGCCGGAAGCGGTGGCGGCGGCCGGGACCGTGGACCGGGCGATCCCGGGCAGTGCTTCGAACAGTGTGAAGGGTGAACAGGCATGACAACGGTGTTCACGACCATGGAGAGCCCGCTGGGCGTGCTGCTGCTGAGCGGCGTCCTGGACGGCGACGGGCCGGCCGCGCTGAGCGCGGTGACCGCCCCCGGCCAGAAGGGGGCACTTGCCGAGCCAGCCCCGGACTGGGAGCCGGACGCGCCGGCGCTGGCCCCGGCCGTGGAGCAGCTGGGCGCCTATTTCGCCGGTGAGCTCAGTGTCTTCGACCTGCCGCTGGCGCCGGTCGGTACGGAGTTCCGGCAGCGGATCTGGCGTGCCCTGGACGACATCCCGTACGGCACCACCGTCACCTACGGCGAGCTGGGGGAGGCCGCCGGTCAGTCGCCGCGCGCGGTCCGGGCGGTCGGCGGGGCGGTGGGGGCCAACCCGCTGCTCGTGGTCCGGCCCTGTCACCGGGTGGTGGGCGCCAACGGCTCGCTCACCGGTTTCGCCGCCGGCGTCGAACGCAAGCGCTGGCTGCTGGAGCTCGAACGCGGCACCCTCTTCTGAGAGCCGGGTGCCCACCGGGGGCCGTGTTCTCACGGGGGAGCGCGGGGGCCGTGCGACCGGGCGTCGACCCGGTCGCGCGGCCCCCGCGCGCTCTCGCGGCTCGCGCACACCCCTCAGCGCCCGGGAAACGCCCACGCGCCCCGGAGAGAGCCGCACGCGGCTCTTCGTAGCCGGGGATCGGCGGCCGGTGGAGGGTCAGAGGCCGGTGCGGTCCTCGGGCACGCCGGGGCCGGTCAGGGCCTTGGCGAGCTGTTCGAGGCCGGGGATGGCTCCCATGACGGCCTCTCGATCCGCCTGCGTAAGGCTCTCCAGGGCGTCGGCCATCCGGCGTTCGTGTGCGCGCTGCCAGTCCCTGAGCTGCTGGTGTCCCGCCTCGGTCAGGGCGATCCGGGCGGTGCGGCGGTCGCCGGGGTCGGCCTGGCGGTCCACGAAACCGGCCTCCAGCAGCTTGCCGACCAGCCCGCTGACGGTGTTCGGGGCCAGCCGCTGGCGTGCGGCCAGCTCGCCGACCCGCAGCGGTGCGGCGGCCAGTGTCTGGAGCAGCTCGACCTGCGCCATCGGAAGCGATTCCCACGGGTACTCGGTGCGGATGCTGCTGCGCAGCGCCCGGCGCAGTCTGGTGATCACATCGGTGAGTCGCTGGGCACGCTCGATCGCCGCGGCCTTCTCCAGCGCGGACTCACCACCGGCGACGGCGGCGTCGGAGGAGGTAGGAGAGGGGTTGGACAGCGATGGCATGGCGGACAGCGTAGCGCCTCTTATGCGCGCGACCCGGCCTGTGAACTGCTCCGCAAGCGTCCCTCCCACCTGGTGGAGGGCGTGCCGGCGGCTTCACCGGCCGCCACGCCCGTAGTGGCGCCGCGCGGCGGGGAGCCCGTGTGCGAGGTCGTACAGGTGGCGGCGCAGGTGCCGCGGACGGCGGGGCGCCGCCGAGCCGGAGGGTGTACCGCCGTAGCCGGAAGGGGTGCGGCGGACCGGTAGTCCACCGCACCCCTTCCGGGTGGTGCGACCGAGCTGACGGAGGTCAGGAGAGCGGCTTGGCGCCGCGCTCGGCGAGCATGCCGGTGATCAGGTCGATCTCGGAGCGCTGCCCGTTGACCATGCTCTGGGCGAGCCGCTTCTCCACCGGGTCGGTGCTGACGTCCACATAGCCCTGGGCCATCTCCACCCCGCCCTTGTGGTGCTGGATCATCAGCTGGAGGTAGTAGATCTCGGCGTCCCGACCGCTGAGTCCGCGCAGCTTGTCCAGGTCGGCGTTGGTGGCCATGCCCGGCATCAGCGAACCGTCGTGCGCCGCGTAGGGGTGGTCCATCTTCATCCACGCCATCGGCGGTGCGGTCGAACTCTGGGTCAGCCCCCACTGGTCGAGCCAACCCATCAGCATCCCGCGCTGGTTGGCCTGGGTGTTGATGATGTCGAAGGCCAGGTTGCGGACGGCGGCGTCCTGGGTGCGGTCCCGGACGATGAACGACATGTCGATCGCCTGCTGGTGGTGCGTCGCCATGTCCCGGGCGAACCCGGCCTCGGGCGAGTCGGTCGCGGGCGCGGCCGCCACCGTCCCGGAGGCGGAGGAACCCCCGGCCATCAGCGCCGGGATCCCCAGCCCGAGCGCCAGGGCGGCGGCCAGCGCGGCCGGCCACCACATCCGCCGCCCGCGCGGCTTGGCGGGCACCTCGATGCTCTCGATCGTCTCCACGGCTTCCACGGTCTCCACGCCTTCCTCGGGGTGGGGAGTGTCCACGGTCATGCCCTCGGCCGGGCCGGCGCCGGTCACTGGACGGTGCTGCACGACGCGCCCGGCTCCTGGGTCTGCGGGCCCTGCACGTACTTGGTGAAGAACTCGTCCACGCGCGGGTCCTTGGCGCTGTCCAGGATCAGCTGGGTGCCCCAGGCGGTGAGCGTGATGGTGCCCTTCTCCTCCGGGTACGGGCTCATCAGCGAGTACGGGGTCGCCTTCACCTTGGCCGACAGCGTCTTGAGGTCGTCGGCGGAGGCCTTGGCGTTGTAGGTGACCCAGACCGCGCCGTGCTCCAGCGAGTGCACGGCGTTCTCGTTGGCGACCGGCTTGTCGTAGACGGTGCCCATGCAGTTGGCCCACACCGGGTTGTGGTCACCGCCGACCGGCGGGGTCTGCGGGTAGTTGACCTTGGTGGTCACATGGTTGCGGGAGAGGTTGTCGTAGGTCTTCACGCCCTCGATCGGGGACTTGGCGGCAGCGCTCTTGCTGTCCTGCTTCGACTTGGCGTCCAGCGCGACCCACGCGCCGACACCGATCATCGAGGCGACCAGCACGCTCGCCGCGCCGATCGCGACGAACTTGCTGCGGCGGTCGCGGCGCTGCTCCTGGGCCCGGAGCTCGGCGATCCTCGCCCGCCGGTCGCCCCCTTCGGCCTTGCCGGCCGCTGTCTGCTGATTGCCCGGCTTGTCCGACTGCTTCGATGCGGAACCCATGGGAAGTGTCCTTGTCCCCGCCGCGCGTCAGGGCACGGCGGAATTCGGTGTGGAGGGATGGCGGAGCCGCCGGCCGGTCGCGTGGGAGCGCCGGACGACGGTGGGTTCCGCTTAGGACCGGTGGACCTGGAGCACATGCAGGTCGGGCGCGTGGTCGGGCCCGAGCAGTGTGGTGAGCGCGGCCGGCCGGGGCAGCGCCCCGGACGGGAGGAGCTGGGTCGGCACGGCGGCCGCCGGCTGCGGCGGCGCGTTCGGCAGCTGGGACTGCTGGCCGCAGAACGGGTGGCTGGAGCAGCCGCTGCCGGGCATCTGCCGATCACCGTCGACCGAGCACCAGGTCAGCGGCAGACGGCCGTCGTCCACCGGCAGGCCGTGCAGGGCATGGGTGGTGACGCCGTGTGCCCGGGGGCCGGGTGTACGGGAGCCCGGTGCGGTGCGGTGCGCGCCGGTGGTCGGCGAAGCGGGCAGCGCCACGGTCACGGTGGTGGCCGGAGGGTGCCCGGGGCCGGCCGTCGAGGCCTGGGCGCGGCCCGCACAGGGAAGCAGCGCCAGCAGACCGACCAGCAGCAGGACCAAGAACGCGCCTGCCGGGCGGCCCGTGCTGCTGGCCCTCCCCGGCTGTGGTGCGGTGGCTCCCGGCGCGGTCATGCGCACATATTAATCAGCTGAACGAGCGAAGCGATGCCCTTTGCGGTCCCTCATTTTGGGCTGAACGGCCCGCAGCCGGTGCCGAATCCTCCCTGGTGGGGGAAGTTCCGGCCAGGCCGGGACCGATCGGGCGCGGCGGTGGCCGGAATACTGCCCCCACCGGGTGACCGGTTGTCCACGATTCCCGGACAACATCGTTCTCCTTGGGGACAATGACGTCGAGTCCGGCACCCCAGCCCGCTCGGCAGACGGCAGTACACGGACGAGGAGCCGCCAGATGAGCAACCAGGGCGCACCCCCGCACCACCGACCGGACGACGGTTGGTGGCACACGGTGTACGAGGGCCCGGCGGGAACGCTGCCGGACACACCCGGCGCCACCGCGGACGAGGGCAGCGTCGACGACTGGTTCGACACGGCGGCGGGGATGATCGGGGCGCTGCGGGCGAGTGCTCCGCCGACGGGTGCTCCTCTTACGGGTACTCCGCTGACGGGTGTTCCGCTGGTGGGTACGCAGCGTGCGGGGGAGCCGCCCGTTGGGGGGCCCCGGGGTGGTGAGGCACGGGGCGGGGAACCGCACTCCGAGCCGTCCGCCTCGGCGGCGGACCGTACCGACCGGACGGCTGCGGCCGATTCCATGGAGCAGGCCGAGGAACCGGTCGTGAGCGATCGTCCGAACCCGGCCGGGGCCACCGATGACGAGGTCTCCGTCGATGAGGCCACCGTCGATGAGGTCACCGTCGACGACTGGTTCGACTCGGCAGCCGGTGTGATCGGGGCACAGCGCACCGCCCCGCAGCCGTCCGAGGGCTTGGAAGCCGAGTCCGCGTCTGAGACCGAGCCCGCGGCCGGGCCTGAGACTGAACCTGCGCCTGCGTCCTTCCCCTCCCCGGCGCCTGCGCCCGTCTCTGAGTCCGCGCCTGAGCCGCCATCCTTGGTCAAGTCCGCCGACGGTCGCGGGTTCCCGAAGGCACCCGAGCCGCGGACAGCAGAGCTGCCGGACCTGTCGGAAGACCTCGCGCCCGCGCCGCACACCCCCTCGGAACCGGTTTCCGCGCCCACCGTCGCGGCCGCCGAAGCCGCCGAGACCGGCACGGTCACTGAGGCCGATGCGACCACCGAGGCCACCGAGGTCGCGCCCCGCCCGCCGACGCCCCGCCCGCCGTACCGCAGCCAGCAGCCGCACCCCGTCCCGCACATCGGTGAGCGCCCGCCCACCTACGGGCCAGAGCCGACCACTCTGCCCGCCGCCTCCCCGGACGAACTCGCCCTCCTCGCCCCCGACACGGTCATCGAGGGTGCGCAGTACGGTCCGACGACGCTTCGGGCCGCCTCCGTGCGCGGGGACTCCGCCCGCTACCTGGGCGAGCCCAGGAGGGACTCGCTCCTGGTCACCCGGTTCGGCGAGGGTGAGGAGGGCCTGCTGCTGGCGGTGCTCGCCGCGCCCGGCCGCTCGCGGCCGCAGTCCGCCGCGAGCGCTGCCGAGGCGTGCCGCCAGCTTGCCGCCGCGATCGGCCGCAGCCGACCCGAACTCGCCGCCGACCTCCGCGCCGGCGCCCGCGACCGCCTCCGCTACGGCCTGCAACGCCTCACCGCCCGCGCGGCTGCTCCCCTCCGAGCTGAGGAAGCGTCGGCCTCGCCGACCGCGGAAGCCCGGTCCGAATCCGCCACCGAAGGTGCGGAGCGGGCCGCTGGGTCGGCCGACGCCGGTTCGTTGCACTGCCTGCTGTTCTCGCTGGACCCGGAGGCCACCCATCGGGCCGCGTTCGGTACCGGACCGGGCGGCCTCTACCTGCTGCGTTCCGGCCACTGGATCGACGCGTACGGTGCCAGGCTGCTGCACCACCCCGACGGCCGCGAGTCCGTACCGCAGCCCTCGGAGGCCCCGCCGCGCCCGTTCCGCTTCCGGCTCGTCCCGGCGACCCCGGGAGACATCCTGCTGCTCTGCTCACCGGGCCTGGCTGAGCCGATCGCCGAGGAACCGGCCGTCGCGCACTTCCTGTCGAGCCACTGGGCCCACCCGCACCCGCCGGGCACGGTCGACTTCCTCCGCCAGGTCCAGGTGCGAGCCAAGGGCTACGCCGACGACCGTACGGCGGCGGCCCTCTGGACCGAGTGACGGACCGACTCGCGCCGCAGGTCAGCGTTCCCTCCCCAGCAGGGCCGCCGCGACGGACGCGACCTGCGCGGCGGCCTCCTCCCGGTTCGCCCCGGGGAGCCCGATCGCGATCGGCACGGCGAAGCCGTCCAGCAGCGCGCGGATCTGGACGGCCCGGTCGTGCGCCCGGTCCGCCGTGAACTCGCCCGCCGCCACGCCTTCCTCGATCAGCGCGACCAGGTCGGCCTGCCAGGGCGCCTCGATCTCCAGTTGCCCCTGCCGGATCTCCGCGCTCGCCGGCGAGCGGCCCCACACCTCGAGCCAGAGGATCCAGCGCGGATCCCCGGGCCCCTCCGGCAGGTACAGCTCCGTGTACGCGGCGAGCCGCGCCCACACATCGCCGCCACCGCGACCGCCGTCACGACTGTCACCGCCGTCACGGCCGAGCGCGGCGTGGCGGCGTACGCCCAACTGCTCCTCGCTCCAGCGCAGGGTCTCCAGCAGCAACTGGTCCTTGCTGCCGAAGTAGTAGAGGAGATGCCCGGCGCTCATCTGGAGCTGTCTGCCGAGCCCGGCCATGGTGAGCTTGGCGAGGCCGTGCTCCGCGATCGCGGCCCGAGCGGCGGCGAACACCTCCTCGCGCGGCCGCGCGGCCCGGCGCGCCCGTGCCTCCGCCATCTGCTCTTCCTCCTCGCGACCTGCTCCGACGGTCTCCCACCATAAGGCCCCATCCGCCTCGAACTCCGGTGAGCCGGGCCCAGCCCGAGCAGCGGCGCCGTTCCCGGCCGGGCGGAGTCGGGTCCGCGGTCCACTGGCCCGTTCTACCCTCGGGCCATGACGAACCGTGACTTCATCGTGGTGACGACCACCCACGACGACGAGGCCAAGGCCCGCGAGCTGGCCGCCAAGGTGGTCGGCGAGCGCCTGGCGGCGTGCGCGCAGGTGTACGCGATCGGCTCCGTGTACTGGTGGGAGGGCGAGGTGCGGTCCGGCGACGAGTGGCGCATCGACTTCAAGACCCGCGCCGATCTCTCCGACCGGCTCGCCGCGTTCATCGGCGAGCACCACGGTTACGACACCCCGGAGATCATCGGCGTACCGGTGGTGACCGGCTCCACCGGATACCTGGACTGGATCAACACCGAGACCGCGAACTGACAACGGGCGACGGCGGCGCGGAGCTCCCCCGAAGGCTCCGCGCCGCCGGACTGTCCGGCCGCCTCATCGGTCGAGCGGCAACTGTGCTGAAACGCTTGAAAAGAGAGCCGCGAATGCGAACACTGGTTCACGCCGAAGCAAGATCATTGCCTGGCCCCGAACTCGCCTTCCGAGTAGTAAGAGGTACACCGATGTCTCGCACCCGTATCGCAGTCGTCCTGGCAGGTTTCGCGGCAACCGTCGCCGTGTTGACCGGCGCCACCACGGACACCGTGAAGCAGGCGACCGTGGCCGACACGAGCTGGGGTGACGTGGCTACGCCGGCCGGATCCGTGGCGGCGTCGGCCGGTCACGCGGTTGCCCTCGTCGACGACAACTCCTGGTGATCGGCGGCGACTTCGAAAGCCCGGTCGGCCGGTGAAGCAGGCCTGCCGGCCGGTCTCCTGAATCCCGGTTCGTATCACCCGCTCTCATCGGGCGATCCGAACCGGGATGCATGGCCTTGGTCGACGCCGAGTCAATCTGCGGGTCACCCGACGTGAAGTGGCGTCAGTCTCCGGGCTGCCGCCGCGTGATGCAGTGGACGTCGACACCGGGAGGGCTTCTGCCCCTCCGGCGTGCCGTTTCTTGACGGCTTCAAGATCGGTGGGCTTCGCCGAGACCTTGGCCAGCTCGGTCTCGTGCTTCAGCGCGGCGACCAGTCCGACGGGCGCCTGCGCGACCTGGACCAGCGCGTTGACCGGTTGGAGCGCAGCCGGTGGCCCCTGCCGGCGGTCGCCGCGCTGACCGGCCTCGGCGCCCTGGTCCTCTCCGCGATCGCCCTCATACGCCCGTGAGCAGAACGCCCCGCCCGGCTCCGGCCGGGTGGGGCGACTTTGTCGTTCAGTCCCATGGCCGATCATCGCCACGCTACGGTTCGTGCAAGTTCCTGCAAGGACCTGGCGCTTCGACACCCCGACAGGCAAGCCTGATCACAGACATCGTCCGCTCCGTAGCTGGAGGTCATCATGGCACTGCACATGCTTGGCAAGGATCCGAACAGCCCGGAGGGCAAGTCGCCGACCCTCTACTACGACGATGTCAAGGACACCTACGTCATGCAGGGGTGGAAGGTCACCGACCCCGAGCGCCTCGCCCAGATGGACATCCCCGACCACGAGACGGTCATCGAGTGGCCCAAGCGCATGATCCAGTTCCTCCCGGAGGTGAACGGTGACAGCTGAGCCGACATTCGAGGAGCTGTTCGGGCGCTGCCAGCGCTCGGCCGTACACCTGGAGATGCGCGACGGTTACATGCGCGACGACCCGAAATTCATCGCCTGGCAAAACGGTACGCTCGGTGACGAGACCGACATTGAGCGAAGCCCGTGGCTCACCCTGATGGCACGCACAATCCGCCGGGGAGTCGGGGTTCGGCGAGCGCGCATCGTCTCAGAGCCGATCAGTGACTACGTCCGGTTCGAGTACGAGGTCAGCGTCGGCAATATCGCAGCTGGCGAACAGATTCGTTGGCTGCCTCGGCGTAGTGCCACCGACTTCGCCTTGCCGGGAAACGACTTCTGGCTGTTTGACGGCGAGCTGATTCTGCTCAACCACTTCGATGGTGATGGCAACTTCACCGGCCACGAGCTCACCACTGAACCGGCCGTGATCAAGCTGTGCGCCTCTGCCTTCGAAGCCGTGTGGGAACGTGCTGTCCCGCACGAGGAGTACCAACCAGCCTGACCCGAGAACATACGGTCCCCATGTCTACCTCTTCCGCGTCCTCCAGCGTTCAGCAGGCCCGAGCGGCCTTGGGTCTGCGCCTGCGTGAGATCCGCAGGGACGCTGGCATGACGGCCAGGGCCCTCGCACACATGGCGGGCTGGCACGAGTCGAAATGCTCGCGAATCGAGCACGGGAAGACGGCTCCGTCGGACGCGGACATCCGGTCCTGGGCCCTGCACTGCGGGGCCCAGGACCAGGAGCAGGACCTCATCGCAACCGCTAGGGGCATCGAGGGAGCGTACATCGAGTGGCGTCGCCTGGAACGTCCTGGGCTGAAACGCGCCCAGGAAGCGGTACTACCACTGTTCGAGCGAACGCACCGGTTTCGAACCTACCAGTCATGGGTGATCCCTGGGTTACTGCAAACCGCGGGCTACACGAGGGCAGTCCTGGACACGATCGTTGCCTTGCGTAGCGTTCCGAACGACGTGGACGCGGCGGTCGCCGTGCGTATGGAACGGCAGCGAATCCTAACTTCCGGCAACCACCGGTTCGCAATGCTCATTGAAGAATGGGTGCTCCGAACCTTGATCGGTAGCTCCGACGTGATGGCTGGCCAACTGGGTCATCTGATTGCCGTGGCTTCTCTGCCGTCGGTGAGCCTCGGCATTGTCCCTCTCGGTGTGCCTCGCGGCGCGGGGTGGCCGGTGGAATCGTTCACCATGTACGACGATGCGCAGGTCAATGTAGAGCTCGTGTCCGCACACCTGACGGTGACCCAGCCCCAAGAGGTTCAAGAATACGCACGAGCGTTCGCTGAACTGGCCGATCTCGCGGTGTACGGGACGCAGGCGCGAACGCTGATCACATCGGCTATCGACGCTCTCGGGTGAACGCGTGCAAGTTTGCGCACACTCGTTGAGAGGGTCCTGCTGACACTCCTACCGTTCTGGTGATGGCAAAGCCTGCGTCTCCTTGCAGATATGGCAAGCCCGTTTCGGATCTTCCTGCCATCCACCAAGACCTGATCAGGAGTCCGGAGGGACGCATGCCCGTATCGACTGAACGGCAGCAGGCAGCGGTGGAGGCTGAGCCAGTGGGCGGCCGACAGGAAGTCCTGTCGTGCCGAACCTGTGGGGCCGAGAATGTGCCGCTGCACTTTGACTCCGTGGCGCCTCCCGAGCGGGTCAGCGACCTGGTGGTGCGTGACCGAGGCCGCTGCATCTCCTGCGTGGTGCAGGGTCGATGAGCGTCGCGAAGACCTACGAGGAGTACAAAGCCGAGCGGCGTCGGCGGGTCCGGCCGCCGGATGGGTGGCGTCCGCTGGACGACTACGACCCAGCCGAAGCCGACTGGATGCTCGCGCGCCGAGGCGTCCCGAGCGGCTTCCCGTTCTGCGAGTGCGGATCCCCCAACTGCCCCGACAAGGGCGCCTACCAGCTGAGCAACTTCAGCCGCCTGAAAGAGCAGCAGCTTCATGCCCCGTAAGACCGACCGGCAATAGGTGCTGGCGAGGTGGCCCGGACGGCAGAACGGGCACGGGTCCACGCGATCATGGAGTTCTCTACGCTCAGTGATCACGAAGGACAGCCGTGCCCGCGCTGCCATCTTGCCTGCTCGAACCCCTCTGGGACCAATTCGCCGCACTCCTGCCCACACGACCGGAGTTCGCTGTGGGCCACCCACTCGGCTGCCACCGCCGCAGAGTCCCCGACCGGACCGTGTTCGAACACGTGGTACTCGCACTGGTCCACGGCTCGGGCTACGAGCGCCTCTCCAGCCCCGGATGCTCGGACCGCACCATCCGTCGAAGACTCAAGGAATGGGCGGAACAAGGCATTTCCGAGGCCGTCCACGCTCTCGCGCTCCAGGCGTACGACCGCATGATCGGCCTGGAACTGTCCGAGATATCCGTCGACGGCTGCATCACCAAGGCCCCGTGCGGCGGCGAGCGTGCGGGCCGGTCCCCGGTCGACCGCGGAAAGCAGGGCCTGAAACGCTCGATCGCCACCGAGGCCCACGGCGTCCCGCTCGGCCTGGTCGCCGCGGGGGCCAACCGCCACGACTCGCCTCTTCTCGGACCAACCCTCGAGGCCGCCATCGGGCAGGTCGGGCCCCTTCCTCAGGACGTGAATGTCAACCTCGACCGGGGCTACGACAACAACAAGTCCCGAACTCTGCTTCGGGAGTTGGGCTTCACCGGTGAGATCGCCCGCAAGGGCGTACCCGCCCCGATCCAGGCCGGCAAGCGGTGGACCGTGGAACGAACGCACTCGTGGATGAACGGCTACGGCAAGCTGCGGCACTGTACCGAGAGGAACGGCGCGGTCGTCGAGTTCTATCTCCACCTGGCCGCTGCACTCGTCACACTCCGCATGCTGATCCGCCGCGCCACCACCCGCTACCGGTGGGGCGACCGTCCCACCACACGCCGCCTCAAGTGATCCATTTGCCGGTCGGTCTAAGTTCTTCCGCTTCCTCGACTGGACTCTGACGCCGGACCGTGAGCCGGACGCGCCCCCGATCCAGCACATGTACTGGTGTTGCGGGGAGGACGAGGATGGCAAGCCATGCGGCGCCGAAGGTCCGACCTGCACCGACTTCAAAACGGCGCAACGCTGGCCCTTCGAGCACATCAAGGAACAGCAAGGCCACCGGTCGTACGCCCACGTCGCGGTCACGCCCTGGCTGATGGTGCCGAAGGAAGAGCCGTCGTGACGATGCCCGCCGACGATCCGCAGGCTGAGTACCGCGAGGTCGCCAGCCTGGCCGCCGTCCTGCTCATGTCCGCGCGGCGGTGCTGATCGGCTACCCCAATGACTCCCGCGCCGGTGCGCCCGGGGCGGGTCGCACCATCCGACTGGTCAGCCGGCCGGGCGGAACACCACCAACTCTGTTGGAGGAAGTCATGTCCAACCTGTACGAGCTGGCGATCGACGGCGCGGTGTTCGCGCGTCAGTGTGGCGGCAACCTCGACAGCGAAAGCGAGACCTGCGTCGACCTGGCCGCCATCCCCGGTACGGCGGACGGCTACGTGCTCCGTGACACCAAGTCGGAGGGGGCCGGCCGCGAACTGCGGTTCGAGGCGGCCGAGCTGGACGCCTTCGCCCGCAGCTGGGTGACGTCCCGGGGTCTGGCCCTCTGACGCCCTAGGCTGACCCACCCCCGAAATAGCAGGAAGGCACCTGTCCCAAGGTGTAGTTGGGGCAGGTGCCTCCACTCTCTGGAGGATAACCCGTGGACTTCTCCGGCCACTGGCACGGGTACGGCCCCTGGACCGGGACCAGCCCCGCCTACCACACCGAGTACCTGCGCCGGCCCACCCCGCTCGACCCCGCATGGGTCAGGACGCTCAAGAACCCGGACCCCGAGTGCTTCGTCTCCTTCGAGCGGCGCACCATCCCGCCCATGCGCACCGGCCACTACCTCCTGCGCCGCCCCGCCGGTCTCGCCGACCGGACCTGGAAGGACGCGGACCCGGCGGTGGACTGGCTCACCGAGACCTACCGGAAACACCCGCCCGCACCGCGTCCGGACGGCCGTGCGGTCGACTGCGGCCTGGAAGCCAGGACCCACCACGCGCGGGTGGCGCTCTCGCACCGTACCGATGCCGTGTGGTGCTACTACATCACGGGCGACCGGCTGACCAGCTACGCGGTGGTCAACTGCCCCAACCTCCCCTTCCACCCCGACATCCCCTGCCCGCTCGGATGAAAGAGACCACCGCATGTCCCTCACCACGCTGCTGGGTCCGGGCGCCGAGGCGCTGCTGCGCGAATGTCCGACTGAGCCGCGGCTCTACCGCCGGACCGGCTCCGAGCTGGACGAGAAGATCACGCTCCAGCTCATGGACAGCCACATCGACCATGGCCTCGTGACCCCGGCGTTCACCGCCGCCGTGAAGGACGGCGGCGCCGTCCACCCCGGCCGGTTCTCCAGGGACGGCCAGATGACACCCGGCAAACTCCGTGCACTCTTCAACGACGGCCACACCGTCAACCTCCGCGAGATGCAGCGCACGGTGCCCTACCTCGCCGAGCTGTGCCGCACGATCCGGCACGAGACCGGCTATTCGCTGTACGTCTCCGCGATCATCACCCCGCCCGGCCGGCGGGGGCTCACCCACCACTGGGACCAGTTCACCGCCGTCGTCACCCAGATGCACGGGCACAAGCGGTGGCCCGTCTGGCGGCCGGAAGTCGACCTGCCGATCGACACCTACCTGGACTCACCGGTCATGTGGACCCAGGAGATGCAAGACCGATGGGACGCCACCGAGCCGTACGCGGTCTACGACCTCGGCCCCGGCGACACCCTGGTCCTCCCCCGAGGCTGGGTCCACAGCCCCCACTGCATCGGAGAGGAAACCAGCTTCCACCTGACCTTCGCACTGCGCGAACGCATCGCCCTCGACCTGGCCAGCGCGATCGTCACCACCGCACTCACCCAACGGGACTTCCGTATCGGCATCCCACCCGCCGCACTGGGCCCGGAAAGCCTCCCCCACACGCTCCACGAGGTGCGGAAGGCGTTGATCTCCTACTTGGATCAAGCCGACCTCTCCGGAACCGCCGAAACGGTCCGCGAGGCACTGATCGGCTGAGCTGCCGCCAGCTTGGCGCAACGCACGCACCCTCGCGCCCTGCCGACCGGTCGGCAGGGCGGGACCCCCATGCTCCCGCCGCAGCTCCGTAGGCATACCGGCACAGCGGGACCCAAGCCCCGGCCGGCCGCCCATCCCCCCTGATGGGCCGGTCGGGCCGCCAATCGTCAGACCTGAAAGTCGAAGCGGTGGAGTCGTTGAACGATGCCTTGGAACAGGTGCGCCAGGCGGCCGACCTGAAGCGGCAGCTGGAGGTGCGGCTGGACCTGATACTGAGGGCGGCGGTTCGCACCGCGCGGGCCCAGGGCGCGCTCTACACCGAGATCGGCGTCGTCGGCGGATTCTCCAGTCAGACGGCGGCGAACCTGGAGAAGCCGCCCTATCCCGACCGGCGGAATGTACACGAGGCGCCCGGAGATCACAGAGAGCTGGGGAGCCGTCGCGGTCCTCACCGGCGACGGTGATCTGCTGTGCCCCGAAAGCACATGCGGGTGGCCGCTCCCTCTCCCGCGTCCCGTGATCCACGTCCCGATCCACCAAGCCCAGAACGGGGAGTGCCGCTTCTCGGCCGCCTTGGTGACACCGATCGCCGCGCAGCTCGGGGTGCGCGGCTGATCGGGCGCGCCGATCACGGTCACGCGGCCGCCAACGATGACGGTACGAGGGAAGTCGCATGACGTCGGTACCGTCCGGATCCGAGCGGCTGCACCGGTTCATGGTGAATGCCCACCGCGCAGTGCCGGGATCGCGGCGGTCGCCGTGCTGAGCGGCTTCGGCGTACTGGTCCTGTCAACAGTCGCCCTCGTGTGTCCGTGGACACGACGCTCCCCGCTCTCCTTCGGGAGGCAGGGGGCGTCTTCGTCGTGACTGCCGTCAGTGGAGTCGGGTGCGCCCGCTGTTGGGCCGGATCCGACCTCGGCTGGTGCGCGGCGGCTGGGACGGGCGCCGGTCCGGGAGCGGGGCGGCGGCCTCGGTGCGGCGGGTGAGCGCGTCCTTCAACGCCCGTACTGCCGCGATCATGGCCAGCGCCGCGAGTGCGGGTGACTCCTCGACGCCCCGCGCGGCCATCTCAGCCTGGCACTCGGCGCACCAGACCACGCTCGCGGCCGTGCCGTTCCCGTACCGCAGGCCGACGGGTGGCAGATAGCGGATCGAGCACTCCTGACAGACGAAAATGAGCCTCATCCCGTCACCACCCCGGCCCCTCCGCAGGTGTGCTGCACCTTCTCGGTGCCCCTCTGGCCGGCGCACGCCGTGCATGGCCGCGATTCTGACATTCCGTCACCTCCGGTACAGAAGGTAGCGGTCCGCCTGCAAGATCGGGGGCGATCGGTCAAGGTGCGACGACCGGCCTTGACCGAACTCGGGGCGGCGCGGAGGCTCATGGGTGAATCGCTCCTGTGCGCCGCCCCGATCTGAGGAGACGTCAGGCCCTGGGCTGCTGCTGGGTGATGCAGTGGATGCCGCCCCCGTTGGCGAAGATCTCGCGGGCGTCGACCAGTTCGACCTTGCGG
Organism: Kitasatospora sp. HPM-01-4; assembly: GCF_051374625.1. Taxonomy (NCBI): domain Bacteria; kingdom Bacillati; phylum Actinomycetota; class Actinomycetes; order Kitasatosporales; family Streptomycetaceae; genus Kitasatospora; species Kitasatospora sp. HPM-01-4. The sequence continues at coordinate 6,539,593 of NZ_JBPQGP010000005.1, forward strand.
TCGGGGTAGGCCTCGCCGAGGATCGAGGCGGCGACCTGGTCGCGGGGGTCGTCGAAGGCGCAGAGGATGACGGCGCCGTTGGCGACGTAGTGGTTGACGTAGGAGTAGTCGACCGGCTCGCCGTCCTCGTCGGTCAGGACGGTGGGGGCGGGGAGTTCGATGACCTCCAGTCGGCGGCCGGCGGCGTCGGTGGAGGCGCGCAGGATGGCGGTGATCTCCTTGCAGACCTCGTGGTCGGGGTGGGCCGGGTCGGGCTGGACGTGGGCCACGACGGTGCCGGGGCGGACGAAGGAGGCGACGATGTCGATGTGGCCTCGGGTGCCGAACTCGTCGTAGTCGCGGGTGAGTCCGCGCGGGACCCAGATGGCCTTGGTGGTGCCGAGCTCGGCGTGCAGCTCGGCCTCGACGGCCTCCTTGGTCCAGCCGGAGTTGCGGCCCTCGCCGAGCTGGACGGTCTCGGTGACCAGGACGGTGCCCTCGCCGTCGACGTGGATGCCACCGCCCTCGTTGATCAGCTCGGAGGCGAAGCGCCGGACGCCGGCCAGCTCGGTGATCCTCTCGGCGATGTGCTGGTCGTTGTCCCAGCGGGCCCAGGACTGCGCGCCCCAGCCGTTGAACACCCAGCCGACGGCGGCGGTTTCGCCCTTGCCGTCGATCAGGAAGGTGGGGCCGATGTCGCGCATCCAGGCGTCGTCCAGGGGGCGCTCGACCAGCTCGACCCCGGTGGAGACGTAGCGGCGGGCCGCCTCGGCCTCGCCGATGTTGACGATCATCGTGACCGGTTCGTACCGGACGATGGTGTTGGCGACCCTGGCCCAGGCCTCGCGGGCGGCGTGCAGGTGCTCCGGGGTGTCGAAGGTCGGGTTGTCGGTCGGGAACGCCATCCAGGTGCGCTCGTGCGGGTGCCACTCGGCGGGCATCCGGAAGCCGAGGGGGGCGGGAGTCGTCATGGGGGAGGTCCTAGGTCCGGAGCGAGGTGGGGCGGGACACTGCGGGGGCGGGTGGGACGCCGCGAGGTCAGCGGGTGGGGCCACTGAGGGCAGGGAAGGGGCGTCGCGGGGTCAGAGGAAGTACAGGCGGCTCAGCGAGACGCTGTCGGCGGGGGCGGAGCGCAGCGGCGAGCCGTCCAGGGAGACCAGACCGGTGTCGGCCTCGACCTCGACATGGCCGATCCGGGCGTTGCGGACCATGTCGCGCGGGCCGATGCCCCGGGTGTTCCGGACGCCCACGCGCCGCCTGCGGGTGGGCAGTTGGTCGCCGGCGACGTCCAGGTAGGAGGCTTCGGCGGCGGCCTGGGCGACGAAGGCGACCGAGATGTCGGCGGCCGTCGCGCCGTGGGCGCCGAACTGCGGTCCCAGCACCAGGGGTTCGCAGCGGTCGGTGGAGGCGTTCGGGTCGCCGACCACCCCGTACGCGGGGAACCCGGCCTTGAGCACCAGCTGCGGCTTGGCGCCGAAGTGGTCGGGACGCCAGAGCACGACGTCGGCGAGCTTGCCGACCTCGATCGAGCCGACCTCGTGCGAAAGCCCGTGTGCGATGGCCGGGTTGATGGTGAGCTTGGCGATGTAGCGGAGCACCCGCTCGTTGTCGTCGCCGCCCGCGCCGGTGCCGTACGAGCCGGTGCCGTCCAGCGGACCGAGTTCGGCCTTCATCTTGCCGGCCATCGCGAAGGTGCGGCGCACCGTCTCGCCGGCCCGGCCCATGCCCTGGGCGTCGGAGGAGGTGATGCCGATGACCCCGAGGTCGTGCAGTACGTCCTCGGCGCCCATCGTGCCGGCCCGGATGCGGTCGCGGGCCATCTTGGCGTCGCCGGGCAGGTCGACCTTGAGGTCATGGGCGGAGACGATCATGCCGAAGTGCTCGCCCAGGGCGTCCCGGCCGAACGGCAGGGTCGGGTTGGTGGAGGAGCCGATGACGTTCTCCACGCCCGCCATCTTCAGGACGTTGGGGACGTGCCCGCCGCCGCAGCCCTCGATGTGGAAGGCGTGGATGGTGCGGCCCTCCAGCACGGCGAGGGTGTCCTCGACGGACAGGCACTCGTTCAACCCGTCGGTGTGCAGGGCGACCTGGACGTCGTACTCCTCGGCGACCCGCAGCGCGGTGTCCAGCGCGCGGGTGTGCGCCCCCATGTCCTCGTGCACCTTGAAACCGGAGGCACCGCCCTCGGCCAGCGCCTCGACGAGCGGGGCGGCGTCGGAGGACGAACCGCGCCCCAGGAAGCCGATGTTGACGGGCCAGGCGTCGAAGGCGTTGAAGGCGTGCCGCAGCGCCCAGGGGGAGTTGACCCCGACGCCCCAGACCGGCCCGAACTCCTGGCCGATGATCGTGGTCACGCCGGAGGCCAGCGAGGCCTCCATGATGCGCGGCGACAGCAGGTGGACGTGGGTGTCGATGGCGCCGGCGGTGGCGATCAGTCCCTCGCCGGAGACGATCGTGGTACCGGTGCCGACCACCACCTCGACGCCGTCCAGGGTGTCCGGGTTCCCGGCGCGGCCGATCGCGGCGATCCGGCCGTCCCGGATGCCGATCGAGGTCTTGCGGATGCCCTGGATCGCGTCGATCACCAGGACGTTGCTGATCACCACGTCGCAGGTGTCGCGGACGGCGGCGGCCTTGAGGTGCAGTCCGTCGCGCGCGGTCTTGCCGAAGCCGGCCAGGAACTCCTCGCCGGGCGCCTGCGAGTCGGACTCGACCCGGACGATCAGGCCGCTGTCGCCGAGGCGGATCCGGTCGCCCGTGCGGGGGCCGTGGACCGAGACGTAGTCATGGGGGGTGATCGCGGTCATGCTCCCGCCTCCGGGCAGTCGATCGGGGTCGGGGCCGAGGACGCGGGCGTCGTTCCCCGCGGGGCGGCAGCGTCGTCGGGGGTGGGGGCGGTCACGACTCGACCTCCGCATCGTCGAACGTGGTCAGGTAGCCGGTGGCACGGGCCTTGGCCAGGGCGGCCTCGCGGGCGCCGGGAGCGTCCAGCGGGCCGTCCACCAGGCCGGCGAAGCCGATCGCGACGCGCTCGCCGCCGATCGGTACCAGGCCGACCTCCACGGTGGCGCCCGGGTCGAAGCGGACCGAGGAGCCGGCCGGAACGGCGAGGTGGGTGCCGTAGGCGGCCTCGCGGTCGAAGGCCAGCCGGGGGTTGGCCTCGAAGAAGTGGAAGTGCGAGGTGACCGAGATCGGTACCGCCGAGGTGTTGTGGACCAGCAGTACGACCGCCTCCTCGATCGGGTCGTAGCCCTCGCCCGCGCCGACCAGGACGGTGCCGGGAGCCTCTTCGCCGAGCGAACCGGCGCCCTTGAAGGGGTCGTTGACCACCGCGAGCCGGGTGCCGTCCTCGAACACCGCCTCGACCTGGATGGTGGTGACCACGTCGGGTACGCCCGGCAGCACGTCGTCCGCGGTGAGCACGCTGCGCCCGGCCTCGATCGCCTCGGCGAGCCGGCGGCCGTCGCGGGCCGCCTCGCAGACGGTGTCGGCGATCAGGGCGGTGGCCTCGGGGACGTTGAGGCGGACGCCCCGGGCGCGCCGGGCGCGGGCCAGTTCGGCCGCTGTGAAGATCAGCAGCCGGTCCCGTTCGGTGGGGGTCAGTCGCACGGTTCCTCGCTCGCGGGGGTGCCGGTGGAGCCGGTGTCGGGGCGGTCGGTACCGGAGCCGGAGTGACCGCCGAGCTGGTTAGAACGTCGTTCAAACAGCTCTGCGGCCATTGAACCCGCGCCGGGTCGCCATGTCCAGCGTTGCCCGCGGCGAAGTCATCGGCGCGTCGGGTGTCGCAATCGAGTATTCGGCTACGGATTCGTATCAGGTACCTGATATAACCAAGGTGCCTTGCAAATAGCCAAGGCGCCTTGCAGCTCGGCCCGCGCAGGGTCGAGTGCTTCCGAGTACGTCCGAGTCGTGAGGAGCGCAGCCGTGCGCGCTGTCCGTTACACCCGCACCGGTGGTCCCGAGGTCCTGGAGATCGCCGAGGTGCCGGCCCCGCAGCCGGGAGAGGGCGAGGTCGTCATTGATGTCAGCCACGCCGGTGTCCACTTCGCCGACGTGATGTTCCGGCGCGGCCAGTTCCAGCTGCCGCTGCCCGCCGTCCCCGGACTGGAGGTGGCCGGCACGGTCGCCGGACTCGGCCCGGGCGTCACCGGTCTGCGGGTCGGCCAGCCGGTGGTCGCGGTGCCGACGGGCTTCGGCGGCAACGCCGAGCGCGTCGTCGCCGGTGCCGTCACCACGGTCCCGCTGGAGGGTGAACTCACCGGTCTCGACCCGGCGTTGGCCGCCGCCACGGCCTGCAACGCGGCCACCGCCGTCGGCACCCTGCGCGGCGCGGCCCGGATCGAGAAGGGCGACCGCGTCCTGGTCCTCGGTGCCTCCGGCGGCCTCGGTCTGCTGCTCGGCCGGCTCGCCCGCAGCTACGGCGCCGCCCTGGTGGTCGGCGCCGCCGGTACCCCGGAGCGCGCCGCCCGCGCCCTCGCGGCCGGCTACGACCGGGCGCTGACCTACGGCGAACTCGCCGACCAGCTGGACGAGTTGACCGAGGGCCGGGGCTTCGACGCGGTCATCGACTCGGTCGGCGGCGAGCCGCGCGAGCAGGTCAGGGGGCTGCTCGCGGTGCTCGGGCGCCATGTGGTGATCGGCAACGCCGCCGACCGGGACGTCACACTGGAGGCCAACCAGGTCTGGTACGACAGCTTCACGCTCGCCGGCTACAACCTCGGCGGCGTCCTGGCCCGCCGTCCCGACCTGCTGCGCGCCCACCTGGAGGAGGGGCTGCGCCTGGTCGCCGACGGCACCCTGCGGCCGGAGTTCCAGGAGATCGACTGGGACGGCGTCGCCGAGGCGCACCGCAGGCTGGAGGGGCGCACGGCGATCGGCAAGTACGTGCTGCGGGTGCGCTGAGCCTCCCCGGCCCGGTGGGCACGGCCCGTGGAGCCATACTGGTCGGGGCCCGAAAGGGCCACGACCAGTACCGGTACCAGCGCCGACAGAGCGAGCGCGAGCGAAGGAGAGGCTGCGGCCCATGACCACCGACCCCGCCGAGCTGCTCGCCGGACCGCAGGGCTCCCAGCTGCGCCTGGGGCTCGCGATCAAGCAGGCAGAGCAGGCCATGATGGCGGCCAAGTCCGACGCGCTGCGCGAACTCGACCTGACGGTCCCGCAGTACGCGGTGCTGCTCCAGCTGACCGAACGGACCGGGATGTCGGGCGCCCAGCTGGCACGCGGGGCGGCCGTCACCCCGCAGACCATGGCGGGCGTGCTGGCCAATCTGGAGGCCAAGGGGCTGATCGAGCGCGAACCCTCCGAGCTGCACGGAAAGGTGCTGGTGACCAGGCTCAGCGAGGCCGGCCGGACGGTGGTGGCGGAGGCCGACGCGCGCGCGGTCGGAATCGAGTCGGCGCTGTGGACGGCCTTCGACGAGTCCGAGCGGGACCTGTTCCGCGGCTTCCTCCAGCGGGTGACCTCCGTGCTGCAGAAGTGAACGGGGCGGCCCCGGCGCGCAGACGTTCGCCGAACATCGGGGCGGTACGGCCCGCGCCCGCCGGACGGTGACGCATTCTGGCTGCGGGGCTCGCCGGAAGCTCGCGAAAATGGCCTGCCGTCGAACTGAAATGCGGTTGGAAACCGTGTGCGGCGCTCGCAAACCTCTCACAGGCCCTGAAAAGGATCACTCGGGAGCCTCCGAGCTCCGCTTTCACACCAGGTGACCGCCTACGCACTGTTGCGAACCGCCGTGACTGGGCATGAGGATGGTCGGCAGAACGTTGGACGGACCGACCGATGGGGGACGCGGTGGCCGGCCGTCCGGACAAGGGTGGGGGCGTACGGTGATGGATGGTCAGGCGAGGTTTCCGCGCCAGCGGACGGCTTCGAACAGCGACACGGTCACACCCGTCGGACGAAACGGCGAGAACCTGCCGTTGGCGCACGAGCCCGGCTGCGCCCTGCACCGCAGGCTGCACGCCGCGCTGGACCCGGCCGATGTGGTCGCGGTCAGCGCGGTACGCCACCGGCTGCGCGCCGCACTGAAGCGGTGGGGGGTGCCGGAGCTCGCCGACACCGCCGAGCTGCTCGCCTCAGAGCTGGTCACCAACGCGCTGGTGCACACCGGCAGAGGGGCGGTCTTCGACGCCGTCCTCACCTCCGAGACCTCCCAGCGGCGCCTGCGCATCGAGGTCCAGGACGGCACCGCCCGGCTGCCGGGCCGCCGGACCCCGGCCGAGTTCGCCACCTCGGGCCGGGGTCTGCTGTTGGTGGAGGCGCTCGCCGACGACTGGGGCGTACAGCTCCGGGGGGACGGCAAGGTCACCTGGTTCGAGCTCGCTCTTCCCTGAGCCGCCGCTTCAGCCGACGGCGAGCCGCTCACGGCAGAGAGGCCGCTCACGGCAGGGAGGCCGGGCAGCGGCATGGGGCCGATCACGGCAGTGGGGCCGGGCACCAAGGGCGCGCGGCACATACCTTCGTCGCGGTCCTCGACGGGCCGAGCCGGCACCGTCCCAGGGAGTGGAACGCGCGCGAGCGACCGCGCACGGCCGAACCGGGCCGGTCGAGCACACAGTTGGGCGAGCAGGCCCCGCGCTCCCGAGACGCTCGCGCGGGCGGCCCCGTCGAACTCCCGCGGACGGCCTGTCGGGCACGGGCATTGCCGCCTTGCCGAACATTCGACAGGATAGTGAGAATGTGTGTCCGGGAAGGCAGCGGGGAGCTCCGAGCCTCGACTGAACGCCACCACCCGTGACACCGTCCCACCACCCCACGGCCATCGCAGTCCGTCCGGACGGCATGCCACGGCAGCGGCAGGAGAACCATGGCGACTGAGCCCGAGCCGCAAGGGCCCGCGCGCCGCACCCCACCGGCCCAGACCTCCCGGAGTGCCGCGCGCAACAGCGCGCTGCGCACCGCACCCGGTCTGCCGGCCGGCCGGATCGTGCCCGCGGCACCGCGAGGACTTCCCACCCGTACCGGTGACTCCACCCCGGACTGGCTGGAACCGGCGATGGCCGCGAACGGCATCGGCTCGTTCGACTGGGACATCCGACGCGACGTCCTGGAGGGGGACCACCGGGCCTGCGCCATCCTCGGCCTGGACGCCAAGCGCTTCGACCGCAGTTCCGCCGCCTTCCTGGCCATGCTCCACCCCGAGGACGCGCCGGTCGTCCGTCGCCGGGTCGAGCGCGCCGTCGCCGAGCTCGGCCAGTGCGGCGCCTACTACCGCACGGTGTTCCCCGGCGGCGGGATGCACGCCGTACGGTTCCGGGGCCGGGTGCTCGCGGACGCCTTCGGCCGCCCGTCCCGGATGGTCGGGTTCGTCTGGGACGCCACCGTCGAGCTGCACAAGCGCGAGCGGGCCGGCGAGCTGGCCGCGTTGCGCGAGGAGCGCTCACGCTTCATCAAGGAGGCCGCCCGCGCGCTCTCCGAGGCCATCACGGTCCGTGATGTGGCGCGGGTCTTCACCGAGCTGCCACTGCCCGGACTGCCCCCGGACGGTCTGCTGCTCGCCTCACTGGAGGCCGGCCGACTCCAGATCCTGGGCGCCAGCGGCTACACCCCGGACGCCGTCCGCCCGTACGACCGCTCGATGCTCGGCCCGGCCAACCCGGCGGCCGAGGCGATCCGCAACCGTGCACCGGTGTTCATAGCCAGCCGGGAGGAGTACCGCGAGCGCTATCCCGAGGACTGGGAGCGGGTCCCGCCCGGCAACCCGCGCAGCGCCTGGGCCTACCTGCCGCTGGTGGCCAGCGGCAGACCGATCGGCGTCTGCGTGTTCGCCTTCGACGACGACCGGGAGCTGGACGCCGACGAGCGCACCCTGCTCTCCACCCTCGGCGGCCTGGTCGCCCAGTCCCTGGCCCGGGCCCGGCTGCACGACGCCGAGCACGAACTCGCCGCCGGACTCCAGCGGGTGATGCTGCCGCGTACGGTGCCGTCGGTCTCCGGCGTCACCACCGCCGTGCGCTACCTGGCGGCCGGATCCGGGCTGCAGATCGGCGGCGACTGGTACGACGTGGTCCCGCTGCCGGGTGGTCACGTCGGCCTGGTGATCGGCGACGTCCAGGGCCACGACGTGCACGCCGCCGGCATCATGGGCCAGTTGCGGATCGCCCTGCGCGCGTACGCCGCCGAGGGCCACCCGCCCGCCGCCGTGATGGCCCGCGCCTCCCGCTTCCTGGCCGACCTCGACACCGACCACTTCGCCACCTGCACCTATGCCGAGGTCAACGTCGACTACGGCGTGGTCTACGCGGTCCGGGCCGGCCACCTGGACCCGGTGGTCCGCCGCGGCGACGGCAGCGCCACCCCCGTCCCGGTCGCCGGCGGACTGCCGCTGGGCGTCGACCCGGACGAGGAGTACCGGGTCACCCGGTTCAGCCTGGACCCGGGGGAGACCGTGGTGCTCTGCACCGACGGCCTGGTCGAGGCCCGGGGCATGGACCTGGACACCGGCTTCGCCCGGCTCTGCGACGCCGTGTCCGGTGACCTCCCGGCCCGGGGCGAGTCGCCGTACGACCCGCTGGAGGTGCTGGCCGACCGGATCGCCTCGCAGGCGGCGGACTCCACCGAGCGCGAGGACGACATAGCGCTGCTGCTGCTCCGCTGGGACGGTCCGGCCGGGGGGCTCGCCGCCCAGCAGCTGCGCCGCCGGATCGGGCAGGCGGACCTGGCGCGGATCTCCGAGCTGCGCGGTGAGCTGAGGGACGCGCTGCGCCGCTGGGGTGTGGCCGAACTGGTGGACACCGCGGAGCTGTTGGCCTCGGAGCTGGTCACCAACGCGATCCGGCACACCGACCGGGACGCGATGTTCACCGCTCGGCTGTACCGGGAGCCGGTCCAGGGCGGTGAGCCGGCCGGGCGTGCCAGGCTGCGGGTGGAGGTCGAGGACGAGTCGGACCTCTGGCCGACCCGTCGCACACCGGGGGAGCAGGCCTCGTCCGGGCGCGGGCTGATGCTGGTCGAGGCCCTCGCCGACGGCTGGGGCGTGGAGCCCAGGGGTACGGGGAAGCGGATGTGGTTCGAGCTCTCCGCCGAGAGCTGAGACCGACCGGCGATGGTCGGCACGCGACGTCGCGGGCCCTATCGCCGGTCGGTCCGAGTGCCACCCGGTTCCCCGCGACCCGCTGTGCTCAACCCGGGCCGATCGGGCGCCGTCAGCCGAACTGCTCCTCCAGGTCCTTGAGCTTCTGCTCCAGGGAGTCCAGCCGCGGCAGGGTCACGGTGTCCTCGTCCGGGGTGAGGTCGATGCTGCGGCGGTCCTGGCGGGCCGGCAGGCCGGGCGGGCTGATCGCCGCGCCGGCGACCGGGGCGTCGGCTGCCGCTATGGCGGGCTCCGATCCGCCGGCCTCCAGCTGCGGGGGCAGCTGGGGTGCCAGCCGGTGCTCGCCGCGTGAGCGCCAGACCGAGCCGTGCTGGCGGCCCAGCGCCTTGATCTCGGCGCGCTGGCGGCGCTCGGCGAGCCGCTGCCGCTCCCGGTTGAGCGCGGCCTCGCGCTTGTCGTCCCGGACCTCCTCGACCGCCTCGTCCAGGGTGCGGACGCCCTCCAGGAGCATCAACGACCAGGCGGCGTACGTCTCGCGGGGTGCCCGCAGCCAGCGGACCATCCGGATCTGCGGCAGTGGCCGGGGTACCAGACCCTGCTCCCGGAGTGCGGCCACCCGGGTCTGCTTGAGGGCGCGGTCGAACAGGACGGCGGCCGACAGCGACATCCCCGCGAAGAACTGCGGTGCCCCGGCATGGCCCCAACCACGCGGCGCGTGCACCCAGTTGAACCAGGCCGAGGCCCCGGCGAAGAGCCAGACCAGCAGTCGCGAGCCGAGTGCGGCGTCGCCGTGGCTGGCCTCCCGGACGGCCAGGACGGAGCAGAACATCGCCGCACCGTCGAGACCGAACGGGACCAGGTACTCCCAGCCGTCGGAGAGGCCGAGGTTCTGCACGCCGAAGCCGACCAGGCCGTGGAAGGAGAGCGCGGCCGCGACGGCGGCGCAGCAGAACAGCAGGGTGTAGGAGGCCGCCCCGTACAGGGATTCCTTCCTGCGGCGGCGTTCCTCGGAGCGTTCCCAGGAATCCGAGCCGCCGGTCGAGGCGCTGGATCTGGTGCGGACGAAGGCCACCAGCACGGCGGTCAGCAGCAGTGCGACCACGCCTGTGGCGGCCCAGCCCAGTGGTATGTGGAACAGTCTCATGGCCGGAACCAGTCTCGCTTTCCTCCGCGTTGACGGTGAGGGACATCATTGCGGAAGTGGTCGCGAGTTTTGGCCGGTTTACCCGCAATGCATCATGGCGAGGGAATCCGGGGCAGAATTCGGGCCGATGATATGAAAATCAATAGGGCCAACTCGGATACCTGTTCCGCATCAGCTCTGATTCGTACACGTCCGAGGGCAGCCGAAGCAGGCCTCGGCCGGGCGGACGGTGTAGAACAGGCAGCAGCTCGTCCGGGTGCGGGTCCAGGCTTTGAGGGCGTCCGGTTGCCCGGCCGCACGGAATCCGGCGCCGCCGACGAACGGCGGGCGGCGCTCGCCGTCCGGCAGCAGCAGTCGCAACTCGGCCACCGCCGCCGCCTCTTCGTCCAGCAGGCTGCCGAGGTACCAGAGTCCTTCGACGACGTCGTCGGTGGCCATGCCCCACAGGGTGCGCGGTCCGCGCCGCAGTTCGGGGCGGAACGCGGCCAGCACCGGGGCCAGCTGCTCGGCGAGCGCCGCCAGCAGCTCGCCTCGCAGCGCCTCTTCGTCCGGCACCACCCGGGTGCCGGGCAGGGTGGCCGCCGGATCGTCCGGCAGGCAGGCGAACCCGAGTGGCTGGACGGTGAGTTCACCCGAACTGCGGCGGATCGACACCCGTTCCACCGGGATCCGGGGCACCCGGTGCTCCAGCAGCCACGGCAGCGTGAACAGCAGCGCGACCGGCCAGTTGTAGCGGTGCAGGCAGAATCCGGCCGCGACGTCCGGGCGCAGCGGCTCGCCGTACTCGGCCAGGCCGAGCGCGGCGTCGTAGGCGATCAACTTCCGCAGGGCGTCCGGGTCCTGGACGAAGTCGGCGGTCCGTAGCCAGCCGTGGCCGGTGCGCGGCGGTCCGGTGTGCACCCGCACTCCGGGGAAGGCCCGGCCGAGCCTGGTGTAGCTGTGGAGCAGGGGGGCGGCGGGTGAGTCCGGGCCGGTCCGCGCGCCCGGTGCGGACGGGGCGCCCGGCCCGGTCGGCGCGGCGGCCACGGTGGTGCTCACGGTCATGGTCGGGCCCCATCGGGTGGACCGGAGCCCGGTGAGCTCCGCGACGGCAGGACTGAACCTGCCCGAGGCACTGCTCCCCTCGGGCAGGTTAGGCTCACCTTAGATGATGGAGGCTTAGGCGCCCCGTACGACGGGACCGTTCGGTGGAGCCGTGGATGCGGGAACGGCGCTCAACCGGCGCGCGAGCCACACCGGGACCCCGCCCAGGGCCTGCACCAGCCGGGCCGCCTCCGCGCGCAGCCTGGCGGCCTCGACGGGTTCCGACACCTGGGCCAGCGCGGCCAGTGCGGGCGCCACGCCCACCGTGAACCCCAGGTCCTCCCGTAGTCGCAGCGAGGCCCGGAAGCCCTCCCGGGCCCGCTCCCGGTCGCCCGCGGCCAGCGCCAGTGCCGCCAGGTGCCCCCAGGTGTACGAGCGCAGCAACTCGTCGCCGCGCTCCGTGGCCCCCTCGTGCGCCCGCCGGTAGGCGATCCAGGCGGCGGTCCGGTCGTGCAGCAGGTTCTCCGCGACCAGGCCGCGCCGGAAGTCCAGCAGCGGCCGCCCGGGGGCACCCGGGGGCAGCAGCGCGGAGGTCCGGCCGAGCGCGGCCTGGGCCTCGTCCAGCCGGTCGCGTGATCCGAGCACACTGGCGATGTAGGCCAGGAAGCCGCGTGCACAGGCGGCGGCCGCCCGCTGGTCGGGGGCGGCCGCCCCGGCCTCGGCGAGGCGAAGGGCGTGCTCCGCCTCCTGCCAGTTGCTCCCGGTGAACAGGCTCTGCTCGATGAGGAGTTCGGCCCGGCGTAGGGCGGCGCCGGGGTCGTGTGCCGCGGTGGGTGTCAGTAGCTCGGCGGCCTCGCGCCAGCAGCCGCGCGAGCGTAACCGCCACACCGTGTCGGCGCTTCCCCCCAGGTCCGTACCGTGCTCCGACAACGCCACCTCCTTGTGTGCGGTGTCCAGAAAACGGGACTCTGTGGCCGCAATTCAACACCGGGGGTGAGCTTGTGCACCAGATCACGAGCGTCGGAGATTGCTGATTTCTGTGATCGATCTCACGCGGTCCTGAGGCTTGAGTTGACGGTGGGTCAGTCCTGGATTGACGGGACGGTCAAGGACGGTTGACGTCGGCTCGGAACGGGGCCGGTGGGCCGGTGGTACGGCGGCGGGGCCGGTCAGGACGTCCAGCCGGTCTCCGCCAGCGCCTCGGCCGCCCCGTTGGCGGGCTGCGGAAGCCCCTCCTCGTCCAACTGGAACAGGGCCACCAGCAGTTGCTCGCCGCGCACCGTCGCCTGGTGCGAGTAGCCGCCGACGGTGAACATCGCGGCGGCGATCTCCTCGGCGTGCAGGGTCTGCAGCCAGAGGCACTCGACGGCCTTGACGTCCGCGGGCTCGACACCCGCGTCAACCTGGGCGACCATCCGGCTGCCCAGCATGGTGACGGCCTGACTCTCCTGCTCCTCCGTCAACTCCAGGTCCTCGAAGCCCAGCCATTGGAGGTAACGCGCGGCGGTGATCACCGCGTCCTCCGGGCCGCGCACCGGCTGCGGCCGGAACGGCGCCCGACCACCGCCGGGCCGGCCGCTGCGGCCGCCCCGGTCGCTCCGGTCGCGGAAGTCGGAGCCGTACCCCTGCGGCGGCACCATCGGGACCGGGCCGCCCAATCGCGCCCCGTACGGGCGAGGGCGCGGTGAGAACGGGGCGCCCTGGCCCGGCAGTGCGGCGGCTCCGGGCGGGGCTGCGCTCTGCGCCCGGGGTGAACGGTCCACCGGCAGACGGACCGTGGCGCCGCAGTTGCAGGTGAACTCCGGCTGCGGCCACTGGTCGCTGCGCCCGCAGTGCGGGCAGCGCATGCTCAGCCAGGAGTCCTCCCAGGAGCGGAAGCGCACCTGGACCGGCACGCCCCCGCGCAGCAGCGGCACCCGCAGCAGCGCCCCGCACGGGCACGGCAGGCTCGGCGGCTCGTACAGGTGCTCGCGACGGCAGGCCGGACAGCGGATCGCGCTGGCGGCCGGGCCCGCACCGCCGGCTTCCGAGGCGCCCGACGACCCGCCGGGGCCGGGGGAGCCGGCCGGTTCGGGCAGGGCGTCCGGGCCGAACCAGGCCGGATCGCTGAAGTCGTCGGGCAGCGGCGCTGAGGCCATGGCGTGCACCGTCCGTTCGGGTCGGCTGGGCAGGTTCGCCTCCATCGTCCCTGATCCGTACGGGGCTTGGCGCCGAATGCGGCAATAGTTCGGGGGAACTTCAGGGGCACGGGGGCGTTCCGGACCTGGCGTGCCAGCGCGCGAGGTCCGCCGGGGTGTCGAGGTCGTCCGGAACGGCGACGTCACCGCACTCGACCAGAACGATCTCGGCGGCGTGCGCCGCGAGCAGCGCGCGGGCTCCGGCGTCGCCGGTGGCACCGGCCGCGGCCTCGGCGAAGTGGCGGGCACCGATCAGCACCGGGTGGCCGCGCCTGCCGCCGTACGCGGCGGCCGCGAGCTCCGCGCCCGCGCGGTGGGCGGCCAGCAGGCGGGCGACGGCGGTCGGGGTCACACCGGGGGTATCCACCAGCATCACCAGCACGGCGCGCGCGCCCGGTGGCAGAGCCGCGAGCCCGGCGCGCAGCGATGAGCCCATGCCGCTCTCCCACGCCGGGTTGTCGACCAGACGGCAGTCGCCGACCTCGGTGGCGGCCCTGACCTGCTCGGCCGCCGCGCCCAGTACCGCCACGGTCTCGGTACAGCCTCCGGCCCGGACCACCGCGAGGGCGTGCTCGATCAGCGGCCTGCCGCCGTGCCGGATCAACGCCTTGGGGCGTCCGCCGAGCCGACTGCCGCCGCCCGCGGCCAGGATCAGGGCCACCGGAGGCCGGGACGGGGGAGACTGAGCTGCCATGTGGCCAGTGTGGCGGCTCCCGTGCGGACCGGGGTGCGGGGGCCGGCGACTCGTACCGGGAGGGCCGGGCGGTCAGGCCGCCGGGCTCAGCCGGTCTGCGGGCGCCGCGTCCGACCGGGTGTCCGTCGGCTCGCCCGGGGAGCCGGCCGGGGAGTCGGCCGGCCCGGGCCGGCGCAGGACGGCGGCCGCGAGGACGAAGGCGGTGATGAGGAGGGCGGCGCCGAGGGCGAAGGCCAGGCGGAACCCGGCGGTCAGCGCGGTGGCGGCGTCGTGGCCGGTGGCGGTGAGGCGGTCGGTGCGGGAGGCGGCGAGGGTGGTGAGGACGGCCACGCCGAGGGCGCCGCCGACCTGCTGGGTGGTGTTGAACAGGCCCGAGGCGACACCGGCGTCGTCGGGGCCGGCGTCGGACATGGCGAGGGAGGTCAGGGCGGTGACGGCCAGGCCGAAGCCGGCGGCGAGCAGCATGGTCGGGAACAGGTCGACCAGGTAGTCCGAGTGGACGGGCAGGCGGGTGAGCAGGCCCAGGGCGGCCACCAGCAGGGCGAGGCCGATGAGCAGGACCCTGCGCTCGGTGAGGCGGGCGATCAGCCGGGCGGAGAGTCCGAGGGAGACGGTTCCGATCGCCAGGGCGGCCGGGAGCATCGCCAGTCCGGTGGCGGCCGCGCCGTAGCCGCGGACGTTCTGCAGGTAGAGGGCCATCAGGATCTGGAACCCGAAAAGGGCGGAGACCATCAGGGCCTGCACCAGGTTGGCTCCCGAGACGTTGCGGGAGCGGAACGTGCGCAGCGGCAGCAGGGGACGGGCGGCGGTGGCCTGCCGGGCGACGAAGGCGGCGAGCAGGAGGGCGGCCAGGGCGGCGGGGCCCAGGGTGCGGGCGGAGGCCCAGCCGAAGCGGCCGGTCTCCACGATGGTGTAGATGCCGAGCATCAGGGCGGCCGTGATCAGCAGGGCGCCGAGGGCGTCGGTCCCGGCGCGCAGGCCGGGGCCGCTCTCCGGTGCCAGCACCCTGCAGGCCAGTACGACGGCGGCCGTTCCGATCGGCAGGTTGATGAGGAAGATCCAGTGCCAGTTGAGGCTCTCGGTGAGGACGCCGCCGAGTACCTGGCCGATCGAGGCGCCGGCGGCCCCGACGAAGCCGAAGACGCCGAAGGCCTTGCCGCGCTCCACGGGGTCGGGGAACAGCGTGACGATCATGCCCAGGCTGACGGCCGAGGCCATCGCCCCGCCGGTGCCCTGCAGGAAGCGGGCGGCGATCAGCATCTGCCGGTCGGTGGCGACCGCGCACAGCAGCGACGCCGTGGTGAACAGCGTCAGACCGGCGACGAAGACGCGCCGGCGCCCGATCAGGTCGCCGAGCCGTCCGGCCAGCAGGAGGAGCCCGCCGAAGGCGATCAGGTAGGCGTTGACGGTCCAGGTCAGATCGGCGGGTGAGAAGTCCAGATCGCGCTGGATCGCGGGCAGTGCCACGGTGACGATGCTGCCGTCCAGGATGACCATCAGCATCCCGGCGCAGAGCACGGTGAGAGCAAGTCGGGGTGAGCGTACGGGGGTTGGGAAGGTCGAGGTCATGGCGAAACTCCCGGTTCATGAGGACCAGGTAGGACGCTATCAGATAGTCCCGTACGGGACTATCTATCTATGGACTTCTCCTGCTTCTCTGGCGCCGCGCTACTGCCGGGGCCGGCGGGCCCGTCGCACCGGTCGCTCGCTCTCCATCGGGGTGGACAGGTGCCCGCCGTCGTCGACCAGCCGCAGCAGGGCGGAGGCGAAGATCTCGCGCTCCTCCTCGGGCAGGGAGGCCAGGGCCTCGCGGTGCACCCGGTCGGAGATCTTCGTGCCCTTGGCGACGGCCTGCTCGCCCGCCGGGGTGACCGAGATGATCCGGGCTCGGCGGTCGGTCGCCGAGGGGCGGCGCTCGGCCAGGCCCGCCTTCTCCAGCTCGTCCACCGTGACCACCATCGTGGTCTTGTCGATATCGGCGATCTCGGCCAGCTGGATCTGGGTCCGCTCGGCCTCCAGGGCGTGGAACAGGACGCAGAACGCCCGCGGCGTGATGCCGATCTCGGCGAAGGCGGCGGCCATCCGGGTCGCCAGGACATGGCTGGCGTGGGCCAGCTGGCCGGAGAGGTCCATGACATGGCGCTTGGGGGCTGGGGTCGGCATGATCCCAGCCTAACAAGTGGGGAGTTACTGGATTATCCGGACATGGATGAACTGTCCGGGTCTGCGATCGAGGGCGCCGGGGCGGGGGGAGGCTACCCGTGGAGCGCCCCGCCGCCGGGCGGCCCGGCCTGCTCGGTGGCGGCGATCGCCAGGCGCAGGGTCTGCCGCGCCTGCGCCAGCTCGTCCGCACGCCGGTCGAGGCGGGCGAGCTGGGTACGGAGCTTGTCCAGCACCCCGGGGCACGGACGCAGCGAGCCGTCCGCGAGGCCGCAGGGCAGCACCTGCCGGATCAGGCTGGTGGACAGCCCGGCCGCCAGCAGGGCGCGGATCTGGCGGACCGTCTGCTCGGCGTCGTCGTCGTAGTCGCGGTATCCGTTGGCGAGGCGGCTTGAGGTGAGCAGGCCGACGCGTTCGTAGTACCGGATAAGGCGCTCGCTCGTCCCGGTCAGTCCGGCCAGCTGCCCGATCAGCATCGCCCTTCACCCCTCCGCTCGGCTTGACCTTGTCACGGTGTCAACCTTCAACACTGGGCCCGGCGGCCGCATTCCGTCGCCGCCGCTGTCGGCCCTGACCAGGAGAATTCGTTGATCATCGACGCGCACAGCCATGTCCACGATCCCGTGCGCAGCCACATCGCCCTGCTGGACGAGGCGGGAGTCGACCGCGCCGTACTCTTCGGCACCCGGCCGCACCCCGAGCGGGCCACCGATGCGGCCTCGTTCCGGCGCGAGATGAGTGTGCTTCACGAGGCGCTCAGCGGACGGTCCGACGGCCCGGACGGCTTCGAGGCCGCGCGGCGGGAACTCGCCTCGGCATGTGCGGCACACCCCGACCGGTTCATCGGCTTCGGCTCGGTCCGGCTGGACCTGTCGGCCCCGCAGATCGCGGCCGAGGTCGAACGGGAGGTGGTCGGCCGGGGCCTGCGGGGCATCGGTGAGCTGACCCCGCCACCCGACGGGGCCGGCCGGATCGAGCCGGTGCTGCGGGCGGCCGCCGACCACGGTGGACTGCCGGTCGTCGTGCACGGGTTCGCGCCGACCACGGCGGGCGATCTGGCGACGCTGGCCGCTCTCGCCCGCCGGTACCCGACCGTGCCCATGGTGGTCAGCCAACTCGGCGGGCTGAACTGGCTGGCGGCCATCGAGCTGGCCCGGGAGACCCCGAACATGTACCTGGAACTGTCCACGGCGAACGTCATCTTCGCGGTACGGCTGGCCGTTCAGGAGGTGCCCGACCGCACCCTGTTCGGCTCGGACGCCCCCTACGGCGACCCGGTCCTCACCCGCGCCACCGTGGAACGCGTGACCAGGCCGGGCGAGCTGCGCGATCGCGTCCTCGGCGGCACCCTCGCCGAACTGCTCGGTCTCTGACCGAACGTGACCGCCCGCGACCTGGCGCGGCCGGCCGGCCTGAGCCGGGGAACCGTCGGCCCGGCCCGGCCCGGCCGCGTACGCCGTCGGCCGGGCCGGCACCCCGCACCCCTCGGGGCGCCGGGTGTGAGCCTCGCCATGTCTCCGCGCACCCCGTTGTGGCGCCTTGACCAGGTATGACCGCACTGGTGTGCTGGTGCGCCGTCAGACGTCACACCATCGGGGGAGCACCATGCGCGCCGGCCGTACCACCCTGTCCGCGATAGCCCTGCTGCTCGCCGTCACACCGGTTCTGACGGGCTGCAGTGGGGGAGGCAAGCCCTCCGACAGCTCCGCGCGGCCGGCCGGGCCCGGGACCAACCCGCTGCGGAACCCGGACGGCACCAAGCCGGGGCTGGCGCCGATAACCTCGGACGCCGACCGCAAGGCCGCCCGCGACCTGATAACCAAGGTCGCGACGGCGGCTCCCGGGCCCAGGACCGGCTACGACCGAGACCAGTTCGGCCCGGCCTGGACGGACAACGTGGACGGCGTCCCGCTCGGGCACAACGACTGCGACACCCGCGACGACATGCTCGCCCGGGACGGCAGGTCCGTCGAGTACCGGGACGGTTCCACCTGCGTGGTCAGCGCCATGACCATCGACGACCCGTACACCGGCAAGACCGTCAAGTGGACCAAGCAGCAGGCGACCCGAATACAGATCGACCATGTGATGCCGCTCTCGTACGACTGGCAGATGGGCGCGGCCAAGTGGGACAAGGCCAAGCGGCTCCGGATAGCCAACGACCCGCTCAACCTGATCCCGGCGGACGGTTCGCAGAACGCCTCCAAGGGCGACTCGGGACCCGCCGGCTGGCTCCCGGGCAACGAGGCCGTGCGCTGCTCCTACGCGGTGCGTTTCGCCCAGGTCTCGCTCAAGTACCAGCTGCCGGTGACGCCGGACGACAAGAAGGCCATGCTGCGACAGTGCGACGGTTGAAGAGAGCAGGCCCCGCACGGTCGTACCCACCCGCGTGAGCGCCGCCACCCCCGCCGCCATCACAGCGGGCTGCGGCTGCAGCCCTGGCACTGGGAGGAGCGCTGAGCCCTGCCGCCGCCCGGCCGTCAGCGCCGGGGACGGCGGATCTTCATGTCGTCGACGCTGGTGGCCGTGGCGCGCAGCGCACCGTGGCGCAGTCCCCGGGCGGCCAGGGCCGTGGCCGCCCGGTCGCAGGCGTACTCGGCCGCCATCTCGTCGTCCTCGTCAGCGCCCTGCCGGACCACGCAGCGGAACGAGAAGGGGCGCAGCGTGCGGTCGTAGATGAGGCTGCCCTCGTCGGTGAAGGACGCGTTGAGGATGTCGTGCCGGTCGGCCGCCGCGAGCAGTTCGGCCCGCTGGGCGTCGTCGAGGTCCTCGAACACGCCTCGGACGATCACGCGGTAGGTACGTTCACTCATGGCTGCTGCCTTTCTCGGTGTCGGCCGCGGACGGTCGTGCCGCGGACGGCTGTGCTGCGGACTGCCGCGCCGCGGAGGGTCGCGATGGTGAGCCGCCCTGCGTCAGCAGCGCGGCCAGTCCGTCGAGGAGCCGCTCCAGGCCGAAGCTGAACCGGGCCTCCATGGAGGGGCCGGTGAGGTCGTCGGCGAGGGCGACGAGGTTGGGGAAGGACGCCTCGGGGAGTTGGCGGAGCTGGTCGCCCACGGAGGTGGCGACCTCCGAGCGGCTGGCGCCGGCGACCTCGGACGCCGAGATGGGGGACTGCTCCTGGAGCACGAAACCCTGGACGTAGGCACCGAGCAGGTAAGTGACCAGCGCGGCATCGGAGTTCGAGAATCCGGCCTCCCGCAGCCGGTCCAGCTGCTCCTCCATCAGCCGCAGCAGGTTCGGCCCGAGCGCGAGGCGCCCGGCGACGACCTTGGCGGCGTCGCGCCGGTCCAGCAGGTGCCGCCGGTAGCGCAGGCAGTACTCGCGGAACTGCTCGCGCCACTGGCCCTCGCGGGGCGGCGCCTCGGCGCCGGCCATGAGCTCGTCGGTGAGCAGGTCGAGCAGCTCCTCCTTGTTGCGGACGTGCCAGTACAGCGAGGGGGCCTGCACGCCCAGTTCGGCGGCGACCTTGCGCATGGACAGCCCGCCGATGCCCTCGCGTTCCAGTACCCGCAGGGCTGCCCGGGTGAGCGCCTCCCGGGTCAGCCCGGGCTGCTGGGCGTCCGTCCGCGCGCTGCCGCCGGCCATGGGCCACCTCCGTCGAAGGGGGTCGAGGGGAAGTCGAAGGAAAAAGACACTTGCCATCTAACACTGTTAGGTGCAGTCTGGCGACACCAATTTCCGCCTAACAGTGTTAGGGAACCTCATGAAGGATCCGACTGTGCGGCGCAGGACGACGGCGCTTGCCGCCCTGTGCATAGCCATGTTCATGACGATGCTCGACAACGTCATCGTCAACAACGCCCTGCCCCGGATCGGACAGCAGCTGCACGCCGGGGTCAGCGGCCTGCAGTGGGTGGTGGAGGGCTACAGCCTGGTCTACGCGGGACTGCTGCTCACCGGCGGCACGCTCGGCGACCGGTACGGCCGGGCCCGGATCTTCCTGGCCGGGCTGGCCGTGTTCACCGCCGGGTCGGCGATGGCGGGACTGTCCTGGTCAATCGGCCTGCTGACGGCCGCCCGGATGGTGCAGGGCATCGGTGCGGCGCTCCTCACTCCGGGAAGCCTGTCGATCATCGGGCACCTGTTCACCGGCGAACGGGAGCGGGCCCGCGCCATCGGTCTCTGGTCCGGAGTCTCCGCGCTGGGGCTGGCCATCGGCCCGGTCCTGGGCGGGCCGCTGGTGGAGGCGTTCGGGTGGACCGGGGTCTTCTGGGTCAACGTCCCGGTCGGTCTGGTCGGGCTGGTGGTGGCGGCCAGGTCGCTGCCGCGGATCGCGACCACGGCCAGGCGGCTGGACCTGCCCGGGCTGGTGCTCTCCGGGGCCGGTCTCGGCGGGCTGGTCTACGCGCTCGTCGAAGGGCCGAACCGCGGCTGGACCGACACCCGGGTGATCACCTGTGCGGCGCTGGCGGCGGCGGCACTGCTGGCCTTCGTCCTGGTCGAACTCCGCACCGCCGAGCCGATGCTGGACCTGCGGCTGTTCCGGGACCGGGTGTTCAGCGGAGCGGTCACGGGTGGATTCATGGTCAGCTTCGGCATGTTCGGCACGTCGTTCTTCCTGCCGCTGCTCATGCAGGGGGTGATGGGCTGGAGCCCGTCCGACGCGGGGCTGGCGGGCCTGCCGATGACCGCGATGATCGTGGTCGCGTCGCCGCTCGCGGGAACGCTCGCCTCCCGCCTCGGTCCCAGGATTCCACTGGTGACCGGCCTGGCCCTGTGCGCCGTGGCGCTCGGCGGGCTCTCGTGCTACGGCGCCCGCGCCCACTACACGCAGTACCTGTGGGTGCTGTTCACCATGGGCTTCGGGATGGGCATGACCTTCACTCCGGTCTCCGTCGCGGTGCTGCGCCGGGTCGCTCCGCAGCAGACCGGTATGGCCTCGGCGACCATCAACACCCTGCGCGAACTCGGCGGTGTCGTCGGCGTCGCCGCACTGGGCGCGGTCCTCACCGGCCGGCTGACCGCGAACCTGGCCGGAGCGCTCGACCGGCTCGGCGTCCCGTCGGATGCCGGTCGGCGCCTGGCGGACTCCGTCACCTCCGCCGGTGCCACGGGCGCCGAACGCCCGGCCGGTCTGCCGCCGGCCGTACACGATGCGGTGACCGGCGCGTTCGTGGACGGGCTGCACTTCGCCATGCGGTGCGGCGCCGGTGCGATCGCGCTGGCGGCGGTGCTGGTGGCGGTCCTCCTCTCCGGCGACCGGCCGGCCGGTGCCCGGCTGGGCGAGGTTCCGCCGGGCACCGGCGGGCAACGGCCGGAACCGGTCCGCGGGCTCATCCGCGGCTAAGACCGGCCGGCACGCGACGCCGCGGGCCCTGTTGCCGGTCGGTCTAAGCCCTCATACGGCTCCGGCGGTTGGCCGGCAGCTCTAGAGGATGCCTTCGCCGATGCGGGCCACGTACTTGCCGGAGCCGCGGCCCTCGGCGAGCAGGTCGTGGGCCGCGGGGATCTCCGCGAGGCCGGGGACCTCGGTGACCGGCATGGTGAGCCGGCCGTCGGCGAGGAAGCCGAGGATGCGGCCGGTGGCGGCGGCCACCCTGGCGGGGGCGTTGGCGACCAGGCCGCGGTGGCTGAAGCCGGTGATGGTGAGGTTGCCCCGGAGCAGCCGGTCCACCGGAGGCAGGGCGTCGATCGCCGCACCGGTGGCGTTGCCGAAGAGGACCACCCGGCCGCCGGGTGCCGCCAGTTCCAGATCGAGGCTGAGGGCGGTGGTGCCCAGTGGGTCGAGGATCAGATCGACTCCGCGGCCGTCGGTGGCCGAGCGGACCGCCTCGGTGGGGTCGGTGTCACGGGTCAGTACGAGCTGGTAGCCCGCGCGCTCGGCCTCGGCGGCCTTCTCCGGCCGTCCGACCGTGCCGATCAGCCGGCCGCCGCCCAGCAGCGGTACCAGTCGGGCGACCGCACCGCCGATCCCGCCGCTCGCCGAGTGCACCAGGACGGTGTCGCCGGGGGTGAACCGTCCGGCGTCGGTCAGCAGCAGGAGCGAGGTGGCCAGGCCCAGCGGCGTCGCGGCGGCCGCCGCGAGCGATACGCCGTCCGGTACCGGTACGGCCAACTCGGCGCTGGCGAGCGCGACTTCGGACATCCCCGCACCCTTGGGCACCGCGACCACACGGTCGCCCACCGCGAGGTGTGTCACGCCGGGGCCGAGGGCGCGGACCGTGCCGGAGACCTCGAGGCCGGGGCGGTGCGGCCAGGTCGCGTAGCCGGCGTCGCCCCGGCGGGCCATCACATCGACGAAGTTCAGTCCGGCGTACGCGACGTCGATGGTCAGCTCGCCTGGCCCGGGAACCGGCTCGGCGACCTCGACGACCGACGAGTTCTCGGCGCCGCCCGGCGCGGTCATCACCAAGGTACGCATCTGTGAACGCCTCCTGTGGGTAGGATGTCATTCGAAGTTCTACGAACGACGAAATTAGTACCACGCTCATTCGATGAATGTCGAACATCGCTGCTCAGGAGGTTTCCCTTGCCCCGCTCGCATCAGCGCCGCGCCCCGCTGTACCACCCGGAGGCCGAGGAGATCGACCTGCTCGACGTGCTGCACGCGCTCGCCGACCCCACTCGGATGACCATCGTCCAGACCCTCTGGGCCGAACCCGAGCGCGCCTGCGGGACCTTTCCGGTCGACGTCGCGCCCTCCACCCTCAGCCACCACTTCAAGGTGCTCCGTGAGTCCGGGGTCATCCGCCAGCGTGGTGAGGCCAACCGGCGGCTGAACGAGCTGCGCCGGGAGGAGCTGCAACAGCGCTTCCCCGGCGTGCTCGACGCGGTCCTCGCAGCGGCCGGTCCGGCCGAAGCTGCTTCGCCCGAGGTGGCGCAGGTAGAAGCGGGGCAGGTCGGCCAGGGGGCCTGACGGCTATTCCACTCCCGTCCGCGGCCGCGGGTCGGGCGCGGACCGGTCCGGCGTGCCGAGGAAGCGGGTCACCCGCTCGTTGAGCGGCTCGGGATCGGCCATGGGTGCGACGGTGTGCGAGATGCCGGGCAGTACGGCCACCTCGGCGTCCGGTAGCAACCTGCGGGCAGCGTCCGCGACTTGGGCGCTGTCATGGGTGCGGCTGCGCTCCGCCAGGAGGACCAGGGTAGGGACGGTGAGTGATCGCAGCCGCTCGGCGGACGGGCGCGGGCCGGTGACGGGGCGGGAGCTTGGAAAGTGGGCCGCGCCCAGCGCGTGCACGGTCGACCAGGCGGAGTCGACCAGTCCGCGCGCCGGCGCGCCGCCGGACTCCCAGTCGACGTAGGCGCGGGCGCGGGCCTCGGTGGGCCGGGCCACGAGCGGGGTGACCCGCAGCAGGTAGCCGAACCGGTATCCGGCGAAGCACTGGGTGGGGTCGAGCAGGGCGAGCCGCTCCACCCGCTGCGAGGCGTGCAGCGCGTAGGTGAGGGCGATCCAGCCGCCGTACGAGTGGCCCATCAGGGCGGTCGAGTCGAGCCCGAGGTGGTCGAGGACGGTGTCCAGCCACGCCGTCATGGACTCGGCCCGCCTGATCGGGTGCCCGTCGTGGACACTGCGGCCCGGGTCGCCGAGCAGATCGACCGCGTACACGCGGTGGTCGGCGGCGAGCGCCGCGACGTTCGCGTACCAGATCGTCGAAGTGGCACCGCCCTGGGGCAGCAGGACCAGCGGGCGGCCGTCCTCGGGCCCGCAGGCGTTGATCCGGGTGGTGCCGTACTCGGAGACGACGGTGATCGGTGTCACCGGGAGCGGCCAGCGGGCCAGTGCGGCGTCGTATGCCGCGAAGAAGGCGATCTCGTTCTCGGGTGTCCTGAAGGCGGGCCGGTCGGCTCGTCGTGCACTCATGATGCAGCCCCAGATCTGACAGAATCGACTCGCCGAGCAACAGTCTCGGAGAGCAATACTCTCGTTGAGCGAGATATTAGACCTGCTGATGTCCACGGCGGAAGCCCGGGCGGAGCGGACGGAAGAAGGAACATTGGGGACGGAGCAGGACCCGAGGCGCGCTGCTGACAGTTCGATGCAGCTGGTGCACCTGCTGCGCGCACTCACCGTCGAACTCGACCAGCTCGGAGGTGAGTTCGCGAGCCTGCACGGGCTGCACCCGACGGACCTGCGGGCGCTGATCCATCTGCTGGACGCCGCCCGTGCGGGCACCGAGGTGACACCGGGTCAGCTGGGCGAGCAGCTGCGCCTCAACTCGGCCGGGACGACGGCACTGGTCGACCGGCTGGAACGGCTCGGCCACGTCCGCCGGGTGCGGGACACCCGGGACCGCCGCCGGGTGCTGCTCGTGGTCGAGGACCGGGCGATCGAACTCGGGCAGTCGTTCTTCGGCCCGCTGATCGGCGGGATGGTGGCGGCCCTCGGCGACTTCGACTCCGCCGAACTGGCGGCTGCCCGGCGCTTCCTGCTGACGATGACGCAGGTGGTCTCGGCCACCCGGGAGGGATAGTCGCCGGCCCGGCACAGCGGACCGATCCCTCCGGTCCTCGACTGGGGGCCCTTCCCGGCCCGAGGATCGGGGGGATCGGCGGAACCGGACCGGAATCCGTCAAGGTGCTTCGGTTGCCGAGGTAGGCGAGCCCGTGGGCCACGCCCTGGCGCGAGCCCGGAATGCCGAGGGCCCACCGGTGGGGAGAACCGGTGGGCCCAGGGCGGTCGGTGGGGCCGCGTCAGTGTGAGGCCGGCGCCGTCAGGTCGTACACCGTGGCGGTGCCGACGGTCCTGGCGGTGTAGTGGGCGGCCACCCAGGCGGCGATCTGTCCGGCCTCGGAGTCCGAATTGCCGCGCGCGAAGCCGTCGTTGACGTGGGAGTCCTCCGCAGCGCCCGGCCCCCGGCCCGCGCCCCTGCCGCCGCTCATGCCGCCCCCCATGCCGCCTTCGCCGGAGCCGATGAAGTAGTGGATCTTCCCCTGCTTCACGTACTGCTGGAAGTCCGCCAGGCTCAGTGAGGGATCGGTGCCGTTGAAGCCGCCGAGGGCCATCACCGGCTTTCCGGTGGCGAGTTGGTAGCTGGCCTGGTTCTGCGAGCCGACCGTGGCCGCGATCCAGGTGTACGAACCGGCGTTCTGCTTGAGCAGGTCGGCGAGCTCACTGCTGACCCGGGCGCCGTCGAGCAGTCCGCCCATGCCGCCGCCCATGCCACCCATGCCGCCACCGCGTCCGGACTCCCGCCAGGAACCGGCGGCACCACCCTGTCCGTCCTGTCCGCCCTGTCCACCCGGTCCGCCGAAGCCGCCGGGGAAGCCGCCCGGGAACCCGCCGCCCGGGAAGGCGCCGTTCTGTCCGCCCGGCTGTCCGCCGCGCTGTCCGCCCGGGAACCCGCCGCCGGGGAAGCGGCCACCCGGGGCGCCACCCGGGAAGCCGTGCCCGCCGCGTCCGAAGCCGCCGGCGGTCGCCACCCGGGGCCCGGCGGTCACGATCGAACCGGTGTGCGCGGTCGAGACAGTGTCCAGTGCGTACGCCGTCGGCCCGCCGAACGCGGTCGCCAGCCCGGCCAGTCCGACCACCGCGGCCACCCGCCCGGCCAGCCGGCCCGCCAGCAGCAGCGCGGCCGCCGCCACCAGGCCCCCGACCAGGACGGCCCACCGCAGCCATGGCAGGAACGAGGAGCTGCGCCCCAGCAGGACGTACGACCACACCGCCGTCCCGGCCACCACCACGGCCAGCAGCGCCGCGTACGGCAGTTGCCTGCGCACTCGCCACAGCCCGTCCACGCCCATGCCGACCAGTGCGGCGACGGCGGGGGAGAGGGCGACCGTGTAGTACTGGTGGAAGATGCCGGACATGAAGCTGAAGACCAGTCCGGTGCAGACCAGCCAGCTGCCCCAGATCAGGAAGGCGGTACGGGCGCGGTCGGTGCGGGCGTGGCGCCGGGTCGCCCAGAGGCCGAACACCAGCAGGACCAGCGCGGCCGGGATCAGCCAGGCGATCTGACCGCCGATGTCGGTGCCGAAGAGCCGGGTGATGCCGGTGCCGCCCCAGTGGCCGGCGCCGCCCCCGGGACCGCCCGCAGGTCCGCCGCCGACGCTGCCGCGCTCGTTGCCGGTCAGCCGGCCGAGGCCGTTGTAGCCGAGCGCGACCGAAATGAAGCTGTTGTCCTGCGAGCCGCCGATGTACGGCCGGGAGGAGGCCGGGACCAGCTCGACGATCGCCACCCACCAGCTGGCCGAGAGCAGCAACGCCAGCCCGCCGAGCAGCAGTTGGCGCACCCGGCGCCACAGCCCGGTCGGCGCGGCCACCAGGTGGACCACCGCGAAGGCGGGCAGGATCAGGAAGGCCGCCAGCGTCTTGGTGAGGAAGGCGAAACCGAACATGACCCCGGTGAAGACCATCCACCGGGTACTGGCGGTCTCGGTGGCCCGCACCAGCCCGTACGCGGCGAGCGAGAGCAGCAGCACCAGCAGCGCGTCCGGGTTGTTGAAGCGGAACATCAGTGCGGCGACCGGGGTGAGGGCCATCGCCGCGCCCGCGACCAGTCCGCCCAGGGGGGAGAAGCGCCGGCGCACCGTCGCGTACACCGTGCCGACCGTGGCCACCGCCATCAGCGCCTGCGGGGCGAGCAGGCTGAAGGAGTTCAGCCCGAGGACGCGGGCCGAGAGCTCCATCGGCCACAGGAACATCGGGGGCTTGTCGACGGTGATGAAGTTGGCGGCGTCCGAGGAGCCGTAGAAGAAGGCCTTCCAGCTCTGGGTGCCCGCCTGCACGGCGGCCGAGTAGAAGGAGTTCGCCCAGCCGGAGACCGAGATGTTCCACAGGTAGAGCACGGCGGTCGCCGCCAGCAGGCCGAGCAGCGCGGGCCGGGCCCAGCGGGGGTCCTCCGGCCGTCCGTGCCAGGCCCGGGCCGGCAGGGTCCGCAACCGCCCGGCCCAGGACGCCGGGCCCTTGGGGCCGACGGCGGGCAGCTCGACCGGCGGGAAGGGCTCCGTCGTGACGCTCGCACCACTCGCACCACTCGTACCGCTCGCACTGCTCGCCGGGGGCGTGGGAGGCGGGTAGTCCGCAGCCTCGGGCCACGGTTCGTCGGTCGGCGGAGTGGAACTGGTCGAGGTCATGGCACCACGCTCGGGGGTGTCGCTGAGATTCTCATGAGTCCCAGCTATGAGCGTGGTGTGATCTCGCCCGGGAGGACCGGGAGGACCGGGAGGACCGGGAGGACCGGGCGGACCGGAGGCCTGGCGGGGCACGGCGAACTGCCCGGGCGGCCAGGCGTCTTCGGGTCCGGCCCGGGCCCTCACCCGCCTCGGCCGGCCGTACCGGCTACGCGGACTGCGCCGGCTGGGGCGGCGTGATGCGCTTGCCCAGCCACTCCAGTGCGGGCGGGATCTCGCGGGTCCAGGTGTGGAAGTTGTGGCCGCCGCTGTCCAGGGTGATGGTGGACATCGCGGTCGGGGCCCTGAACGCGGCGACCATCTTCTTGGTCGCGGCGTAGTTCTCCTCGTTGGGGCTGGTCGCCAGCAGCAGCGAGACTGGCTCGGCGGGCTTGTTCTTCAGCCGCCACAGCAGGTCGTTCTCCCGCTTGAGCTGGGCGTCGCCGCCGAACAGGTCGCCGGTGGTCGGGTCGTTGGAGACGCTGTAGTAGCCGGAGTACGAGGCGGCCGCCCGGTACGCGTCGGGCTTGCGCAGCGCGAACTTCAGCGCGCAGTACCCGCCGGTGGAGTCGCCCATGGCCGCGCGCGCGTCGGGCCGGTCCAGCACCCGGTAGTCGGCGGACATCGCCTTCGGCAGGTCCTCGGTGAAGAAGGTCTCGACCTTGGGCCCGCCGGGGATGTCCATGCACTCGGTGTCGCGGTTGCCGGACAGCGTCGGCTGCATCATCACCAGGACGGTGGGCGGCAGTTGCTTGCTCTCGATCGCCTTGAGCGCGGAGGCCGGGTACTGCAGCAGGCTGATCAGCTTCTCCGCCGAGCCCGGGTAGCCGGAGAGCACCAGTGCCATCGGGAAGCGCTGCCCGGAGTAGTCCGGCTGGAAGTACTGCGGCGGCAGGTAGACGTACGCCTTGCCGGACATGCCCGAGGCCTCGCCCTGGATCCGGACCTGCTGGATCAGGCCGGAGCGCTCCTTGGCGGAGCCCTGCGAGGAGTACATCTTCTGCTCGCCGGTCACCGAGATCGCCTTGCCGCCCGGCTTGTGGTCGACCACCGTACCGGGGCCGCCGTCCAGCCCGAGCAGGTCGCTCCAGGTGCTGTAGAAGCCGAAGTAGGAGTTGGCCACCAGCGCGAGCGCGGCCAGCACGGCGACCTGGGTCACGAGGAAGGCACCGATCCTGCCCAGCCAGGCCCGCCAACTCCGCCCGCTCAGCCGGGGCCAGAGCCACATGGTGGCGGCGAAGACGGCGATCGCCAGCACGGTGGCGATGATCTGCAGAGGAAGTCCGGTCAGGCTTGGCACGCGCCGATCGTAATTGACCACCCAACCGGCCCTCGGGCGGCCCCCTGCCCGAGGGCCGGGGAGCCTGCCCGAGGAACTCGCGAAGGCCGAATGGGAGCTGCGGGCGGGGCTCACCGCCGACCGGTTCTACTGCGAGGGGAAGCGGCCAGCCGAGATCCTGATCGAGCGGCCGGCACCGGGGGAGGCCGTCCTGCTCGACATGGTGTGCGAGGGCGACGGCTACAAGAAGCTGACCCTGGTCACGCGCACCGGGAAGAGGATCACGGAGGAGCGGTTCTTCAGCGACCCTGGCCCGTACCGGGGCCGGGAGCTGGTGCCGGCCGAGCGGACGCACGTCCGGATCGAGACCGAGCCCGACCACCGGTGGTCGCTGCGCTTCCGCCCGTTGCACGACGCCCGCCCGCTCACCGAGAGCCTGTACGGCCAGGGCCCCGAAGTACTCCGCTGCCCCGAGTCCGGCAGTCTGCGGCTCACCGCTCACCTGCGGCAGCCCGGGGACAACGGAGAGGTCCGGTTCGTCGACGATGCCGATGCCGAGGCCGGTGTGGAGATCAACTGGAGCGGGGATGCGGGTCACATGGTCGCCCACGGCCTCGGGACCTTCCGCCGCACGGAGTCCGTGACCGGACCGGGTCTGCTGGTGGTGAGGACCATGGGGACCTGGGAGCTCAAGCTCTCACGACCGTGAGGAGCAGGAACAGGGAGACGCCGGTCCTGACCGACACCGCTGGACGGGCGTGAGCGGTCGGTGCGAGCCGGCGCGCGTTGAGGCCGTCGTGCAGCGCTGCCGGGGCCACTCGGCGATGTCCGCGTTCCCCCATAGGGTTGGGAGGTCAGGCTCTCGCATCGTCCGTCGTCTGTGGCTGGAAGAAACCGTGACCATCGCCGCTCGTCTCGTCGCCTCCATCGCCGCTCCGCTGGACTCGACGTCAGCAGAGGCTCCGCAGGTGCTGCACTGGCCCGACCGCAGACTCCTCGTGCAGCGCGGCGACACCGAAGTGGTGGCCCTCGATTTGGATGTGCCCCACGCCGGTCGAGCCTCTGAGGTCCGCTTCCCAGCACCCTGGCCGCGCCACTTCGGATCGGTGACGGTGTCGCCGGAGCGGGATGCGGCGGTGTTCGCCGGAGTGCACGCGGTGCGGTCGGTGGAGGCGACCGGTGCGACGCGGTGGGAGGTGCGGCACGGCTGCTGGGGCGGTGGCTGCCCGCTCCTGCACGTGTCGTTCGGTGAGTACGCGGATGACAGGGACCATCTTCACGCTGACGGCGGTTCGGTCGCCGTCAGTGCGGACGGCAGGCTTGTCTGGGCCCACGTCCTCGGCTCTTCGGGCAGTGGCGGGCACACGGAGGACGCTCCGGAGCAGTGGGTGGTCCTGGATGCCGCGAACGGAAGGATCCTGGGAGGTGTGGAGACCATGACCGTGGCCTCCAACTCCGAGCACACTTCACACCCGGACCCCGGATGGATGGGGCTGAGCATCGGCGAGGGCGAGGAGGGGTCGCCTGTGCTGTGGGGACGCTGGGACGGGCAGCAGCTGACCACCGGGCAGATCGGCGTCGAGCAGGTCCTCCTTGCGGTGAGCCCGGCCGGCCGGCACCTTCTGACCGTTGACGTCGGGCAGTGGTCGCTCTCCCTCCACCAGGTGGAGAACGGCTCGGTTCTGCGGGAACTGGACGCTGCGGACACCGTGCCGGCGCACCCGGGCAGCACCGGCGAGGACAGGGTGTACTGGGACTATGACGCGGCCTTCGTGGATGAGGACACCATCGTTGCCGGGACCTCCGAGTGCGATGCGCCGTACGGGTCGGTTCGTCACTGGCTGGTCGACGTGCACGGGATGAGCCTGCGCGGCGAGATCTCCTACCCCGTCCCCGTCTCGGGGCCTGCCCGCGCAGCCGGGGGCGGTGCGTGGTACACGATCTCGAAGGACGGGACTTCCGTTGATCTGTGGGAGCTGGCCGAAGAGAACTGACTTCGATCGGTGACGCCTCGCCGTCCGGGGAACAGCGACAGCCGGGGCCCGGTAGTCCTGGCCATGCGGAGATGTCCCATTGGTCGCTGCCCCGCGCCGCCGTCGCCGACCGCGCTGACCAGGGGTTGTCGGGGGTCGGCCGAGGGCTGTCGGTGCCGTGGCCGGCCGCTGCCCGGCCGGTCGGGGTGGTGACCGCCCCGGTGGCGGACTGGGCGGGCGGTGCGCGGTGGCGGTCCCGGAACGGCGTGAAGCTGGCCGGTTCCCGATCGTCGGTGGATCCGGCGATAACCGAATCCGGTCGTTCACCCGTCTGTTGTGGGACGGTCGGCCGGTGGTGGGCCGCTGGACGAAGGGAGGAACGATGGCGCGAGTACTGGCCGGGTTGGTGGGGGACACGGCGGCCTTCGCCAAGCTCATGGAGGAACGCCGGCCGGAGGTGTTCCGCACCGCCGGGTGGCCGACGGGGCTGCCCCGGCCGAGCGAGCTGGACGACGTGCTGCGGGGCGGCCTGCTGCGGGTGCCGTACGTCGAGCTGAGGCGGTCAGCCGCTACCGGCTGCGGATGGCCACCCGGCCGACCCCGTTCGGGCTGATGGCCGCCGTGGCAACGGCACGCTTCGGCACGGCGGCCGAGGTCCGCTGGGGCGGGGCCGACCGCCGCGCGCTGCGGCCCGACCTCGGCTGGCTGCTCCCGCTGCTCGACCGGCTGCGGACCGACCCGGCGGTGCTGCCCCGCCTGCGGCTGGCCGTGGACCAGCAGGCCGTCCTGCGCGGTGACCGGCTGGTCCTGCCGTACCTGCCCGAGCGCCGCGACGGCGCCGAGGCGCAGCCGCTCGCCGAGCGGACCGTCCGGGCCACCGCCGTGGTCCGGGCCGCGGTCGAGGCCTCGGCCGAGCCGGTCCGACACGCCGAACTGCTCGCCGCGCTGGCCGCCGGGTTCCCCACGGCCCCGGCCGAGGCGATCGCGGCCCTGGTCCGCACGCTGGTCGGACAGGGTTTCCTGCTCACCGACCTGACACCCCCGCCGGACAGCACCGACCTGCTGGGCCATGTGCTCGACCGGCTGCCCGCGGACCACCCGGTGCGCGCCGAACTGGCCGCCGTCCGCGACGGGTTGGCGCGAGCGTCGGCTATGCCGCGCGGGCAGGCCACCGACCTGCTGCGCGAGCTCCGGACCCGGATGACCCGGCTCGCTCCGGCCGACCGCCCGCTCCACGCGGACCTCGCGCTGGACGCCGAGGTGGTCCTGCCGGACCAGGTCCGCACCGAGCTGGAGCAGATCGCCGCGGTCCTGTGGCGGCTGTCGCCGCCGGTCACCGCGCCCGAGCATCTGCGGTCGTACCACGCGGAGTTCGTCGAACGGTACGGGATGGACAGCCCCGTCCCGCTGGCCGAACTGCTCGACCCCGATACCGGCCTGGGACCGCCGGCCGGCTATCTGCGTCCGGTCTCCGGCCGCGGCTCGGCCAAGGCGCAGCCGTCCCGTGCCCGTACCGGTGCCGAAGCGGCTCGCGACCGGCTGCTGGCCGAGCTGGCGGCGGGCGCCCTCGCGGACCGGGGGCCGGACGGCATGCTGCCCGAAGTGGTCCTGGACGACGACCTGTTGGCCCGCCTGACGCCGCCGCGCGACGAGGCGGGCCCCGCGGCCGCCGAGACCCCTCCCGCCTCCCTGGAGCTGTACGCCGAGCTGGCGGCGGACTCCGTCGGGGCGCTGGACGCCGGGGACTTCAGGCTGGTGCTCTCCCCGACGGCCGGCAGCGACTTCGCCGGAGCCACCTTCGGCCGCTTCGCCTCACTGCTCGCGGGTGCGGGTGATGGTTCCGGCGCGCGCGATGGTGTGCGCGATGGCGCGGGCGCGTCGGCGCACGACCCGGTGGCGCCGCACCACGACCCGGCCACGGCCGGCGGGGCGCTGCTGGCCGAGGCCGCCGGGTCCGGCGACGACGGCGCGCTCGAAGCGCACCTGGAGTTCACCCCGTACCGGCCGCGCCACGCCAACATCGCACTGACCCCGCGCTGGCTCGGCCACCGGGTGGTGGTCAGCGCCTTCGCCGACCCGGGCGGCCCGTCCGTACTGCCACTGGACGACCTCGTCGTGCTGGCCGACACCGAGCGGCTCGCGGTGTACTCCCGCCGCCTCGGCCGGGAGGTCCGGGCCACCGCCCATCATGTGCTCAACCAGCGCACCGGCGCGTCCAACGCCGCCCGCTTCCTCCAGGAGGTGACGCTGACCGGGCAGCGGTCCTGGCAGCCCTGGGACTGGGGCGCGGTGAACAGCGCACCCGTGCTGCCCGGGTTCGCCGGGGCCGGGTGGTGCTGGCACCGGCCACCTGGCGGCTGACCGCGCCCGTCCCGGCGGCCCCGGCCCCGTTCGAGGAGTGGGCCGACGGACTGGCCCGCTGGCGCCGGCGCTGGGGAGTGCCGGCCGCCGTCCGGCTGGTCAGCGGCGACCAGCGGATCAGCCTGGACCTGGACGACCCGTGGCACCGGCGGCTGCTGTACAGCCAGGCGCGTTCCACCGAGTTCACCGTGCTCCAGGAGGACCTCGCCCCCGCCGGTGACGGCGGCTGGCTGCGCGGGCCGGACGGCGCGCGGACCGCCGAGCTGGTGGTCCCGCTGCGCCGCAGGCCGGCCCCGGATGCGCACTCCCGACCCCGCCGCCGGCTCCCCGCCGGGCGCGCCCGGACCATCGAACTGCCCGGTGGCGCCTGGCTGTTCGCTCGGCTGGCGGCCGCCGAGGTGCGTCAGGAGGAGATCCTGGCCGACCACCTGCCCCGGCTGGTCGACGCCCTGCCGGACCAGGTGGACCGCTGGTTCTTCGTCCGCTACCGGGACCCGGCGCCGCACCTGCGGCTGCGCTTCCACGGTGCGCCGCCGGCCCTTGCCGCCGATCTGCTGCCCGCGTTGCACGACTGGGCACTGGAGCTGCGCCGGGCCGGCCTGGCCGCCGATCTGCGCCTGGAGAGCTACGCGCCGGAGACCGACCGCTACGGCGGTGCCGAGGTGCTCGCGGACGCCGAACGCGTCTTCCATGCCGACAGCCTGGCTGCGCTCGCCGCGCTGCGACTGGCCCGGGCGGAGCGCCGCCTCTCCAGGGACCTGCTGGCCGCCGTGAACATCGCGGGTACCGCGCAGGCCTTCCTGGCCGGCCGCAGCGGCCCGCCGACGGGGCACCGTGCCCCGGACGCCGCTGCTCCTGGTGCCGGTGCCCCCGATGCCGGGGCTGGGTCCGACGCCCCCGCAGACGTACCCGGCGGACCCGGCGTACCCGGCGGACCCGGCGGACCGTCGGCCGGCGCCTGGCTGGCGGCGGCGTACCCGAAGTCGGAACAACACCACCAGGCGTTCCGGGCCCACCGCGCGGCCGCGTTGCGGGCGATCGGTCCGGACGGGCCGACCGCCCCGGCCGGCGGTCTGCTGCCCGCCGACCCCGCACTGGTCGCGGCCTGGCAGCAGCGGGCGGTCGAACTCGCGCGGTACGCGGCACAGTTGGACCCGCTGTCGGCCGACCCGGTGCTGGCCTCGCTGCTGCACATGGGCCACAACCGGCTGGTCGGCATCGACCGCGAGGCCGAGCGCCGGGCCTACGCGCTGGCCAGAGGAGCCGTCGAGGCCCACCGGGCCCGCCGGTCGAACCCGGGGGTGGGGCGTTGAACGCGACGGATCGACTCCGCGCGGTGGCCGAGCTGCTCAGCAGGCCCGGTGAGGCCGGTGGCACCTCCGACGGTGGGCCCGCCGCCGCGCCGCAGGGTGCCGCGCACGCGCTCGGGGACGGCCACAGCGGCGCCGCACTCGCACTCGCCGTGCTGGCCGACCGCGAGGACGACGCCGAGCTGCGCCGCGCCGCGCACGGGCGTCTCGCGGCCGCCGTGAAGTCCCCCGGGGCGATGCGGGGCGGCGGGCTCTTCTCCGGTGCCGCCGCGATCGCCTTCGCCGCCCGCACCATGGCGCGGCGCCCCGGCGACTACCGCACCCTGCTCGACGGGCTGACGCCCCGGATCCGGCAGGCCGCCGCCGGCCGCGTCACCGAGCTCCGCGCCGACCTGGCCGCCGGCGCGGGACTGCGCGCGCACACCTACGACGCCGTCTCGGGCGCGGCGGGCCTCGGCCGGCTGCTGCTCGCACTGGAGCCGGACCAGCCGGCGCTGGCCGACCTGCTCGCCGCGCTGGTCGAACTGGCCGAGCCGAGCGGCGGAGTGCTGCCGCGCTGGTGGGTGGCCGGTGGACCGGGACTGCCCGGCGCGGATCCCACATACCCCCGAGGCCACCTCAACCTGGGCCTGGCGCACGGGATTCCGGGACCACTGGCCCTGCTGGCGCTGGCCTGGCTGCGCGGCGTACGCGTGCCCGGTCAGGACGAGGCGATCGACGCGCTGGCGAGCTGGCTCGCCGCCCGGCGGGCTCCCGCCGGGCGGGACTCCACCGCCGGCGGCTTCTGGCCGATGACCGTACGCGTGGAGGACGAGGAGGCCGGGCACCTGCCCGCCGACCCGCCGACCAGGGCGGCCTGGTGCTACGGCACCCCCGGTGCGGCCCGCGCGCTCTTCCTGGCGGGTACCGCGCTGAACCGCTCCGACTGGCAGGCCACCGCCGTCGCGGCGCTGGCCGGCACACTGCGCGACCCGTCCAGCTGGAACCTCGACGGCGCCGGGCTCTGCCACGGCACCGGCGGCCTGCTGCGGATCACGCAGCGCATGGCCGAGGAGTCCGGCTCCGCCGAGCTGGCCGAACACCTCCCCATGCTCGCCTCCGCAGTCGCGGCCGACCTCGACCGGGCACTCGCCGCCGACGGGTCGTCAGGCCTGTTGGAAGGGAGGGCGGGCGCGGCCCTCGCCCTGTACGCGTACGTGCGCGCCGGTGCCGGTGGCGCCTCGGTGGGTGCGGGTGACGCCGCTGCGGAGTGGGACGCCTTCCTGCTGATCGGCTGATCGGCTGATCGGCTGATCGGCTGATCCGCTGGCCTGCTGACCTGCTGACCTGCTGGCAACGATCGCACCGGGCACCGGTCCGGCGCTCGATCGCGGACGCACTCGAACGAGACGCTTTGTGACCGGGCCTGGCGGGCATCCAACTCGCGATATATCGTAAGTTGCCAGCCGTGCCGCCGGCCACACCACGCGAAGACGTTCGACAGGATCAGGATGGGAAGCATGTCGGGAGAGATCTCGCCCACGGGGAAGCGCCCTGGCAACGACTCACCGCCCGAGCTGCGGGCCTCTCATGCGGACCGGGATCGGGTGGTGGACGTGCTGCGTGTCGCGGCGGGCGACGGCCGGTTGACCGCGGCCGAGCTGGACGAGCGCGTGGAGGCCGCCCTGTCGGCACGGACGGTCAGCGAGCTGACCGTGCTCACCGCCGACCTGCCACCCATGTCGGCCTTCGCCGGCGCGGTTGTGGCGGAGGCCAAGGACGTACTCCGGATCGACCAGAAGTTCAGTGCGGTCAAGCGGGTTGGGCACTGGGTGGTGCCACGACGCCTGGAGCTCGCGGTGGAGTGGTGCGACGTGACGCTCGACTTCACGGACGCCGTGATCACGCAGGACACCTTGCGGATCGAGATGGACATGCGCGGCAAGAACCTGACGCTGATCACCAGGCCGGGCATCGTGGTCGATGCCGATGCCCTGAGGCTGGAGTTCAGCAAGGTCAAGATCCGTGAGGTCCCGGCCCCTGACGCGCCGATCACACTGCGAGTGGAGCTGGTCGGCACCAAGAGCTTCGGCCGCGTCATCGTGCGGCACCCACGGCGGACGGTCGGCCAGTGGATGCTGAGGACCCCCGCGCCCCTGCCTGCCATCGACTGACCTGCCCATCGCCCAACCGCATTCGGAACATTGCCGACGCGCACGCTTGCGATTTCGGTTAGTTGCTGCATCGATGTCGATACGCTCCTTCGGTCTATGCCAGTCGCCCTGGAGGAGCAGACGTGACGCAGCAGACTGCCGAGGAACGCCCAGGAATTGCCGCCGCGATCGTGGTGCACGAGGACCGTGTCCTGATGGTGCGGCGGCGGGTCAGTGAAGGCCGGCTCTCCTGGCAGTTCCCGGCCGGTGAGATCGAGCCGGGCGAGTCGCCCGAGGAAGCGGCTGTCCGCGAAACCAAGGAGGAGACCGGACTCTGTGTGGCCGCCGTCAAGCTCCTGGGCGAGCGTGTTCACCCGAAGACCGGTCGGCTGACGTCGTACACGGCTTGCGAGGCCGTGAGCGGTTCCGCCGAGGTGGTGGACGCCGAGGAGTTGGATGCGCTGGCGTGGGTGGCCCTCGCCGAGATCCCGCAGTACGTGCCCTACGGGCTCTACGAGCCGGTACAGGCGTACCTGGACGCCTCGCTCGCTGGCTGAATTCGCCGAGGGCGGCGGCCGTGACGCCAGCTCGCCTGGGCGACCCGCGTCTGGCACTTCGCGAAGTGGGTAGAAAGCAGGACGGTCCGGCGCTCTATGGGTGCGTCGGACCGTCCTGCTTCGTGTGGGTTCAGCAGCCCGCAGGACCGCTCAGGCGGTGGGCGGGTAGAGGTTGGCCTGCCCGGCGACCATGCCGCCGCCGAAGGCGTTCCATTCCTGCATGTTGAAGCGGAGCTCCCGGGGGTCGTCGGCAGGCAGCTTGGAGTCGCGGACCGCGACGCCGACCTGGATGCCGTTGAGCGTGATCGGGGTGATCCTCACGCAGGCGGCGCCGTTGCCTGACAGTTCTGAGGTTGCCCCCTCCACACCGGTGAGGTCGACGGCGTAGAGGTCTTCCTTGCTGATCTGGTCGCTCATAGTTGCTCTTTCATGAACTTGTGGAGGAACCGTACGGTCTCGTCGTGAGACAGTGCGGCCTGCTGGGTGTGGTCGAAGGCGCGCACGGCTCGGCGCACCTCATGGGCCGACTCGCACTGCGTGATGCCGGACATGTCTTCAGCGAACGCGAGTTGGTGATCAGTGGCATCGGGAAAGTCCAGCAGGAACAGAGGTGACTGCAGGATGCCGCGTCGTCCTGCAGTGAAGGGGACGACCTGGATGGTGATGTTGTCCAACTCGCCGAGCTGGAGCAAGTATTCGATCTGTTCCCGCATCGCCTGAGGTCCGCCGATGTCGATGTGGAGGGCGGCCTCGCCGAAGACCGTGTGCAAGTTGAGCTTCGGGTCCTCTACCAAGCGTCGTTGGCGCCGCATCCGGATCTCTACCAGAGCTTCGACATGATCAGCACCGGGCTTCTGCCAGATGTTTTCGATCACCGCGCTGGCGCTGCGCTCGGTTTGGGTGAGACCGGAGAAGACGAGTGAGGAAGCTTCGCGGACGCCCGAAGCTGCAGCTTCCAAGGGAAGATAGCGGGCGAAACCTGGGACCAGGACATCGTCGTAGGCTCGCCACCACTGTTTGATGGGCTCCCCGGTGGTCAGGGACTCCAAGCTGTCGCGGGTGCGGCCCTTCACCCCGAGGTGGTCGAACATCGCGAGGACATCCTCTTGGCTGACGGTGATACGCGCCCGTTCGACCTTGCTCAGCCATGGACCGGTCTTCCCTACCGACCTGGCGACCTCTTCCAGGGACTTGCCCGACTCCTCGCGGATGGCGCGCAGTTCAGCCCCGATCTGCTGTGCCTTGTGCGGCGGCAGTGGGTCCTTGATCGCCATGTGGCGTCTCCTCGTGGTGACTTGATTGACCGTAAGTGTCACCTGTGCCAGGGGTCGCTCTCAAGTGTGATCCGCCGAGGTTTTTTCAACTTGCCGTTCACTTTGACTTGCATCTTGCAGTCAGGGCGCGCCACACTGCATTGAGCACGGTCCGCTGCCGCTCGGTAGCGGAGTGTATGCCTCGACATGAGGCCTGCGGCAAGCGTTCAAGTGACCTCGGAGAGGTTTGGCTCGGTTCCGCTCTACTTGGTCTCCCGGCCTGGCCGCATGCCTCCGTATTGCAAGCCATCCTGATCGACCGCCGAGCTGGTTGGTCGGCGCGCAGGTTCTGGTGCGAGTCGACCAATCGGCCCTGAGGGTCACCGCGACCACAGCGGTCGCTCCTGGAATGCCAGATGACCACCCGCAAGGCGGGCCGGAGATATGTCATGATCACGGTGAATCTCTCAACTGAAGTCAGATACAGCGCAGTTGGCGAGATGCGAGATGCTGTCGTGAACGACCTGCGGAGGGCAGGCCTCGACCTCGACGACGAAATCGCTTACACGGTGAGGCTCCTGCTGTCCGAGGTGCTCACCAATGCCCTGGAACACGGATACGGCGGAGAGGTGGCGGATCCCTGCGGCCGTCTTCGTGTGACGGCGACGGCGAATCCCAGGGCAGGGCTGCTGCGCGTTGTCGTACCTGATCCAGGAGCCGGAATCCCGGCGGAGCGGCAGGCGAGCGGGGAGGATATCGATGGGCGCGGTCTTGCCCTGGTGTCCTCCCTGGCTTCCGACTTCGGGTGGGAGAGGGACGAAGGCGGCGGCGCGGGCATGGGCCCGAAGCGGGTCTGGTTCGAGGTCGAGATCGACCCGGTGGCATTCGGTACGGCGCGGTGCGCCCAGGAGGCCACCCCGGAGGCGTTGGCCGATATGCGGACGATGCGGAGCGGAGCTGCTATGGCCGTCCACTGGCGGCGCGGGCCAGTGTGCCTCGGAGGTGGATCGGTCAACCTCGCCGACGGCTCCATGATCAGGCGACATGTCGACGTTGTGGCATTCGTCTGCCGTGCCGCCGCGAAGCGACCGGTGGAGACAAGGTGACTCGCGCCCTGGTCCGGCTCTTTGCCGCCGCGACCGTGATCCTCTCGGCCGTCCTGCTGTACGGCGCTTGGGTCGCCTGGTGCCAACGCCGCGCCCTTCAACTGCCGTGACAGTCAGCCTCGTTATCGGCGCAGGCCTGCTGGTCGCCCTCGCGTTCAGCGGCTGTGCCGCAGTCCTCGCGGAGAAGTACCGCATCGAACTCCCGCCGGGGCCGGACTCCCCGCCCCGGTGGGCGAACCCGGGTGGGCCGCGTGCGCCACGCCGAAGGCATGCGGCCCACCCGGGCCCGCGATCAACTCACCGGAATGACAAGAACAACCGCAACAAGCAGAAGGAAAGCCGATGTGCTCCGATCTCACCCCCGACCAGCGTTACTCCCGGATCCAGCTGGGGTGTCAGGCACTGATCACCAATCCCCGGGGCTTCGTGCTGCTGGTCAACCCGGATCGCAGGGAGGGATGGACCCTGCCCGGCGGCATCGCCCGCGACGATGAGCTGCCGCATCTCGCCGCCGCCCGTGGGGTGCGTGAGGAGACCGGTCTCGATCTGCGGTTCGGTGATGCGCTCATGGTGGACGTCGTCCCCCGGGAGGACTCGCCGCAAGGAGTGGACCACGTCTTCGCGGCGCAGGTGTCGGCCCAGGCCGCCGCCATGGCCACCATTCCGGCCAGGGCGCTCGCCGAGATCAGCGAGATCGCCTGGGTCGAGCCGGACTACATCCCCGACCGATGTACGGACGACCAGACTCGCCGTATCTGGTCCGCGCTGCTGCGGCTCACCGACCCGTTCGCGCCCGTGTACCACGTCGACGGCCGGCCGATCGGCGACTGACCGGGATCCTGTACCCGCTCCACGCGGAGGACCTCAACGCTGCTGACGGTCGCCGTTCGGAGTTGCGCACAGGGCGTCGTCGACCAGCTTGGTCTCGGCCTGTTCCACGTGCAGGACGTCGTCCGCGGAATCGGCGAGGACGCCCGACAGCGAGACCGTGACGCTGCGCCGGCCGTCGGCGGTGACGCCGGTGGCCGTGATCCAGCCGGAATCGCCGCCCTCGTGGCCCCAGTACACCCCGCCGCAGGACAGTGGGCGTGAGAAGAGTCCCAGCCCGTCACGGGCGCCCGGCAAGAGCTGCTCGAACTCCTTGCTGACCGGGATGGTCTGCTTCATCTGCGCCAGCTGCGCCGGGGGCAGGAGCCGGCCGCCGAGCAGGGCGCGGAAGAATCGGTTGAGATCGGCGGTGGTGGAGACGAGCCCGGCCTCTCCGTTCGTGCCCGAGCCGACCTGCTCGGTGACGTCCACGAGCGGCTCGCCGGCCTTGAACCTCTGATAGGTCTCGGCATGTGGCTGGGCCAGTGTGGGTGAAGTACCCGGCCAGAAGGTGTGATCGAGGCCGAGTGGCCGGACGATCCGATCCCTCACCTCCTCGTGCCATGGGTGCCCGGTGACCCGTTCGATGATCATGCCGAGCAGAACGTAACCGGTGTTGGAGTAGCTCCAGTCCGTGCCGGGCTGGAAGTCCGGGTGGTGGCGCATTGCCCGGGCGACGGTCTGCTCGGGTGTGTGGGTGTCGTACCGGTGCTGGTAGAAGTCCTCCGCTGAGGTGTAGTCCGGGTAGTCGTCGTGGATGCCGCTGGTGTGCTGGAGCAGTTGGCGGATGGTGATCATGCGACCGTCATTGCCGTTTCCGGACACCACGCCGGGCAGCCACCGCTCGACCGAGTCGTCCAGGGAGAGCCTGCGGTCACCCGCGAGTTGAAGGATCACGGTGGCCACGAACGTCTTGGTGACGCTGGCTATCCGGAAGGTGCCGTCCCGAGGGACCGGCCGCCGGGCCGTCAGGTCGGCGACGCCGCTGGTGGCGGTCAGGTCCCGGCCGGCAGAGGTGACCAGGCGGGCCTGCACTCCCGCCACGCCGAGTGCGGTGATCGCATCGGCATCGTGCCGGAGCTGGATCCGGTCGTCGTGCTGCCGGGCGGCCATCGCGCCGGACACACCGGTGGAAACGGTTCCGGCCACGATGGCGGCCAGCGCCAGGTTCCGTCGGATGGATCGGCCGTGCCGCCGTGGCGGAAGAATCGGTGAACTCGTCATGGGCGTTGACACTAGGCCTGGCTGAGGTGAGCAGACGGTACCGCTCACTGGTGAGAAAAAGGGGTGGCTGGCTGTAGTGCCAGGCTCGGTCGCCATGGCCCAGACTTGTGCGAATGAACCACCACGGGGCCACCCGGCTTTCGGCGATGTGGCGGAGTCTGGGTTATCTACTGGGAAGCCTGTTCACCGCCGTGGTCGCGCTGTTCGCGCTGCCCGTACTCCTCGTCCCGATGACGGCGCGCGCCTGGGCGTCCTGGCATCGGCGCCGTGCCGACCGGCTGCTGCTCTCTCCGTGTTCCGGTCCCGTCCGTGTCGGTACGTGGCGTGTTCTCGGATGGCTGTGCGCATGCATCGTGAGCAGTCTGGCGTTCGGACTCGTCGTGGTGTTGTGCGCGGGTAACGCGGTGGCCACGGCCATCACGGTGCCCTTGTGGTGGGCGTTGCCCGCCGGCACCGGCGCGGGAGGCTTCGCCGCCGGTGTCCCACTGTCCGGGTGGGGCACGGCGTTGACCCTGGGGACCGCACAAACCGTCACCTTCGCGGCTCTGACCTACTGGCTGGTTCCACCGCTGGCGCGCCTACACGCCCGGATCTGTGTCGCGTTGCTGTCCCCCTCGGCCGCCGAGAGGTTGGCGCGGCGTGTGGAGACGCTGACCGAGACGCGGGCCGACGCCATGAAGGCACACGGCGCGGAACTTCGCCGGATAGAACGTGACCTGCACGACGGTACCCAGGCCCGGCTGGTGGCCATCGCGATGCGGCTGGGCGTGGCCCGTGAGTTGCTGAGCGAGGACCCCCTGATGGTGGCCGGACTCTTGGAGGAAGCGCATGAGAGTACCGAGGAGGCCATGGCGGAGCTTCGTGCGGTGATCCGGACGATCTACCCGCCGATCCTCGCCGATCGCGGCCTCGCCGGGGCGCTGGCCGCACTGGTGAGCCGATCGGCGATCGACACCACCCTCGATATCGGTGGCCTCGGCACGATCCCCGCCGCGGTCGAGGCCGTGGCGTACTTCACGATCGCCGAGGCGCTCACCAACGTTGCCAAGCACAGCCAGGCCACCCGGACCACCGTCCGCGTCGCACGCGAGGGTGATCGGCTGTCGATCGAGGTCACCGACGACGGAGTCGGCGGCGCCGACGGGACGCTGGGTACCGGCATCGCCGGAATCCGCCACCGTGTCCTGGCGCTCGACGGCACCGTCCACATCCACAGCCCCGGCGGCGGCCCGACCACGATCACTGTGAGGTTGGCGTGCGGGTCGTGATCGCCGAGGACAACGTCCTGCTGTCCAACGGGCTGGAACTCCTGTTGACCGTCAAGGGCTTTCACGTCGCCGCGATCACCCAGGACGCCCCGGGCTTCGTCGCCGCCGTCACCGAGCACCGACCGGACGTCACCATCGTCGACGTACGGCTACCGCCAACCTTCCGCGACGAGGGCATCCACGCCGCCATCCACGCCCGCCGCCGGCACCCCGGCCTGCCCGTGCTCGTCCTCTCCCAGTACGTCGAGCAGCAGTACGCCGGCGAGCTGATCTCCGATGGACGCGGCGGCGTCGGCTACCTTCTCAAGGACCGGGTGAGCCGGGTGAGCGAGTTCATCGACGCGCTGCGGCGGGTTGCCGCCGGCGGTACCGTCATGGACCCCGAGGTGATCGGGCAGCTCCTCACCCGTCACGCCCAGGACCCGATCGCCGCCCTCACGCCACGCGAACGCGAAGTCCTCGCCCTGATGGCCGAAGGAAAGGACAACACCACGATCGCGGCCCGGCTCGTCATCACCGAGAACGCCGTCCACAAGCACATCGGCAACATCTTCGCCAAGCTCGGCCTCTCGCCAGCCGACAGCGGCCACCGCCGCGTCCTCGCAGTCCTCACCTATCTCAGCCGCCACTAGCACCTGTTCATCGCCGAGGCCATCACCGGTGAACCGTCCGTGGACGAGGCCCGGATCGACGGACTGCTCCTGCGCACCACCCACCGGCTCGCCCAGGGCGAGCAGCTGCGCACTCGGGTGACGTACCGGGTGACTCCTCCCCCGGCTGAAGCCGGGGGAGGAGTCATGTTCGTGCCGCCCTCCAGCGTGCGGTGCCGGCCGGCCGAGGACGCGCTCAAGCCGTGGCGGCACCGTTACGCGAGATCGCTTGTCCGCCCGGTCAGTTCACCACCGCGACTGCGTCCGCCTGCTGCAGAAGCTGCTCCAGCTTCAGCCTCAGGGCTTCGAACATGGGCAGGAGTGCGGCCCGCTGCTCCGGCGAGAGCTCGGGGAGCCGCCGGCCCAGGAGCCTGCAGGTGCCGAGCCATTCGAGGAGTGCGGGGTCGGCGGTCCATCGCACGACCCGCTCCTGGATGTCGCCGAAGAACTGTATCCAGTCCAGGGCGGAGTCGGGGTGCTGCGAGGGCGCGCACAGCCCGTTCCTGGTGTCGTCGTCGGCGTAACCCGCCTCGATGTGGGCGATGAGTGCGGCACTGAACACCTGCTGGCAGGGGATCACCGCCTGCAAGGTGATGCGCGCCTGGTCGAACACCGGCACCGTCGGCCGTCGCTCCAGGCCGTCGGCGGTGCAGTCGATGTAGAGGGTGCCGGCCTGCGCGGGAATGGTGGCCTGGTCGAGCTCGATCGCGTTCTCGCCGATGCGCTTGACCCTGCCGTGGCGGACGACGTCGCCGATGCGGCGCAGCTGTTCGAGTTCGGCGCGGGCGACGGTCGCGCAGCGGTAGGCGGTCGGCTCGACGTCGGGGGAGAGCCGCAGCAGCAGGCCGCTCTCCTCCAGCCGTGCGAACAGCTCCCGGACCGTGTCGGCACCGGCCACGGCCTCGCGACGGGCCGCCTCCGTTTCGAGGTAGGAGCCTCCGGGCTGGGTGTGGGCTCGGTCGATCATCCAGGAGTCGCGGGGCATGATCCAGGTGATGTCGGACGGATCGGTGCCGCGGCTGAGCAGCCACAGGCAGGCGTCCATACCCGTCTTTCCCGCCCCGACGACGGTGTAGTGGGACGGCTGGCCCTGCAGTGCGGGCAGCTGGTTGGGGGTGATCAGGCGGACGCCGGGGGCGACCTCGTACTTCGGTGGCACCATGGCCGGCACCGTGACGTTCATGTAGGTGGCGTCCACGGTCCGCCGCTTGACGGTCACCTCGAAGCCGGTCCCGCTGACGATGGAGTGGAAGCGGTGGACGTCGGGCCGCTCGGGATCCGGGCCGTCGTAGGACGACTTGGGGAAGTAGGAGACC
Source organism: Kitasatospora sp. HPM-01-4 (assembly GCF_051374625.1). NCBI lineage: Bacteria > Bacillati > Actinomycetota > Actinomycetes > Kitasatosporales > Streptomycetaceae > Kitasatospora > Kitasatospora sp. HPM-01-4. The sequence continues at coordinate 6,584,152 of NZ_JBPQGP010000005.1, forward strand.
CGGCCGGTCGGCAGGAGCGTCCTGCGCATCACCTGGTCGAAGTAGGCCAGGATCTCGCCGGCCGAGGCCAGTTCGTTCAGTCCGGCGTTCCAGCCGTCCTGGTCCACCGTGCCGCTGCCCAGCTCGCGGGAGTTGACGCCGTAGAAGGCCGACGGCTGGTGCAGGCGCACGAAGGGGTAGGCGACCGTCCAGTGACCGCCGGGCTGGTCGTAGCGGTCGACGATGGCCACCGTCGCGTCGGTCTCGGCGACGAGGGTGTCGGCGAAGGCCATGCCCATGGCCCCGGCTCCGACGATCAGGTAGTCGACCTCAAGAGCTGTCGTTTTCAAGGGATTTCGTCCTTCCGTGGTTGCTTTCCGAGGGTTGGGAGCCGGACGTACTCGGCGTGGCCGCGGTTACCGGTGGCGCAGTGCGGCAGAGCCACGGCGCGTGAGGATCTTTCGCTCGCGCGATGTCCGGCCGTCAGGCTCGGCGTGCCAGGTCCCATGTGAAATGGCATGCGGACATGGGCCGTTGACCGCTCGCGGTGGCACACGCCACTGCGGTCAGGGCCATGCGCAGATTCCGGGCCCGGCGAGGAGTGGGACGTCGGGCCCGGCGAGGAGTACCTCGGGGTCTGTGAAGACGCTCAGGAATCGGAGGGGTTGAAGCCGGCGACACGCTCTTCCTCGGCGGTCGTGAGGGCGGCCACGGGCATGTCCGCCAGCCCGGGGTGGACGCGCAGGCCGTCCAGGACGATCGTCAGGTAGCGCCGCCACACCTCGCTCGAGACCGGCTGGGTGTGCTGGATCGCGCAGTTCACCATGTAGAAGATGAGCTGCAGGTCGGTCAGTGCCAAGTCCGGACGCAGCAGACCGGCGTCCTGGGCGCGACGCATGACCGCCTCGGCCGCGGGCATGAACCTGCGGCGAGCCTGTGCCACCAGGGGACGGCCTCCGACCTCGGAGAACACCACCTCCCGCAGTCCGCGATCGGCTGCCATCTGCTCCAACACCCAGGTCAGCAGGCCGACGACCCCCTCCCACGGGTCGTCGTTCGCCAGAGCCTGTTCGGCGGTCACCACCAGGGCGTCGACACGCTCTTCGAACAGCTCGTTGATCAGTGCTTGCTTGTTGCCGAAGAGCCGGTAGGAAGTCGCCACTCCGACACCGGCGTGGCGAGCGATGTCGTCAAGGTTCACTCCCAGCCCTCGTTCGGCGAACACCTCCCGAGCGGCTTGGAGCGTGCGCTGCCGGTTTGCCTCGGCATCGCGTCTCAGGCGCCGTGCGCCACGGGGTGCGGATGAATCCGTTCCGTCCATGAGTTCACAGTAACACTATCTGGAGTTGGCAACTCCACTAAGCGGGGTCGGCCCGTGGGGGGCGGCGTCCGCGATGGCGTGGGCGGGCCGACTGTGACGGCAGGAGTGCGCCGTAGGAGTGCTCGGGTGGGGCTCGGCGGCGGAGCCCGCGTGCGGTCAGGCCGAGGCGGGACGGTGCGAGGCGGTGCCCGTCGTGCGGGCTCCCCGCTTGCCGAGCAGGGTCGCCGCAACTGCGGCTGAGGCACCCATGGAAGCGCGGAGGAAGCGGGTCCGCCGCACCTTGAGTGCGCGCAGTGCCGGGCCGTGGTCCAGGGCGACGAAGAGGGCGGCGGCCAGGAGCAGGATGCGCCAGCCGAGCACCGCGACGGACCGTGCGGCTACGGGAAGTTCGTCGATCGAGTGGCGAAGCCTCCTGCAGTGGAAGGGGATGTGGCGCTGTTCGTCGGCCAGGATCCTGGACGCCACCTCGCGGGCCAGCGGGTCCGCGACCCCGTCGCGGACGCTGCGGTAGTACTCGACGGCGACCAGCTCCGCGATCATCAGCACCATCAGCTCCAGCCGAAGCCCGAGCAGTCGCCGGAACTGGACGAAGATCCGGTCGCTCCAGTGGCTTTCGAGGGTGGTGACGCCTCCGGCTGCCAGCAGGCGGGCCAGCAGGCGTGCGTGGTTCTGCTCCTCGGCGATGAACAGACGGACCGCCGCGGAGTAGGTGGCGTCCCCGGCCCGGTCCGCCTTGGCGATCAGGTGCCGGCCGTCGCCGTCCTCGCCGACCTGGAAGCGCTGCAGGCTGCGCCAGACCGCGGCCGGCAGGGCCGCCCCTTGCGACCAGTCGGGATCCCCCGCTCCGGACCGGCGCTCCTTCTCGGCTTCGAACTTCGCGACCCAGTCGGCGAACCCGGTCGTGCCCATGTCTTCCCCCTGCGTGTCGTCGGTTGATTGGAGGACGCCCGCAGGCGCGGACCGGCCGCGACCGGTCCTCGACGGGGCGGCGGGAAGCGGGCAGGCCGATTCCCGGGGCGGGCGGGCGCGAAGTCGAAGCGGTGCGCCGCCGCAGCGTCCTCGGCACACCGTAACCTAAGACTGAACGTGTTCAAATTACTGTGGCCGATGGACGGCGCACCTGGTTCGGCCCCTCCGGGGTCACACGCGGTCGCCATGACCTCACGCTCCGACCTGCGGGAGCGGCGAGCCGGCGGGTGGAAACGGAGCAGAGTGGGGGCACCCTGGAAGGCTCTGCGCACACCCCGGCGAGTCCCGGTACCGGTGGCCCCGGGGTGCGGGCGGGGGATAACCCCACCATGGGGAGGCCGGTGGCCACCATGGTTCGCCGTCGTCCGGATTCCTAGCGTGGACCACGTAGTCGACCAGCTAGGAAAGGCACACCATGGCACTGCGCCCAGGCCGCACACGGACCGAGCGACCACAGCCCGTGTACCCGGCGATCGAACTGCGCTCCGTACGGCGCAGCTACGGTCGGGGCGAGGCGGCCGTGCACGCGCTGCGCGGCGTCGATCTGGCGCTGCCGCGCGGGAGTTTCACCGCCGTGATGGGGCCGTCCGGGTCCGGCAAGAGCACGTTCCTGCAGTGTGCGGCCGGGCTGGACCGGCCGAGTTCGGGGGAGGTGCTGCTCGGCGGGGTGGAGATCACCGGGCTGGACGAGAACCGCCTGACCGAGCTGCGGCGCAGCCGGATCGGGTTCGTCTTCCAGTCGTTCAATCTGCTGCCGTCGCTGACGGTGCGGCAGAACGTGCTGCTGCCGCAGCGGCTCGCCGGTGTGTCGCAGGACCGGCGGCGGGCCGATGAACTGCTGGCCCGGGTCGGCCTGGGGGAGCACGGCGGACGCCGTCCCGGGCAGCTGTCCGGCGGGCAGCAGCAGCGGGTGGCGATCGCCCGGGCGCTGATCACCGAGCCCGAGGTGGTGTTCGCGGACGAGCCGACCGGTGCGCTGGACACCCGTACGGCGCAGGAGGTGCTCGGACTGCTGCGGCAGGCGGTGGACTCGATGGGCGCGACGGTGGTGATGGTCACCCATGACCCGGTGGCCGCCTCGTTCGCGGATCGGGCGCTCTTCCTGGCGGACGGTGCGATCGTCGACGAGCTGTGGTCTCCGCAGCCGGAGGCGGTGGCGGGCCGGATGCTCGCGCTCACCGCGGCGCCGGGTCGCTACGCGGGAGCGGCGGCGTGAGCAACGGTCTGGCACGCGCCTCGGTGCGCTTCAGGCCCGCGTCCTTCGCGGGCAGCTTCATCGCGCTGCTGTTCGGCGCGGCGATCATCACCGCCTGCGGCATCCTGCTGCAGAGCGGTATCACCGCGCACCTCGCACCCGTGCGCTACGCGCAGTCGCCGGTGGTGGTCGCCGGTGACCCGTACGCCAGGATCAGCGTCAAGCACGGCAAGAACACCGACGAGAAGGCGACCGCACTGTCCGAACGGGTCAGGGTGGACGCGGAGTTGGCGTCGCGGATCGCGGCCCGCCCCGGGGTCGCCGCAGCCCTGCCGGACCTGGCCTTCCCGGTGCTGTCCGACGCTCTGCCGACAGTGACCGGCCGGGGCTACTCCTCGATCGGCATCACCGCCCCGGGCACCGCTCCGCTGGCCGAGGGGCACGCCCCCGGCGCGGGAGAGGTGGTGCTGGACGAGGCCACCGCGCGGGCCGCGAAGCTGCGCACCGGTGACAGGGTCTCGTTCACCGCGCCTGCCGGCGGCGGGAGTTACCGGATCTCCGGTCTGGCCTCCGCGCAACTAGGCTCCGGCGGCGCGTGGTTCGGCGACGCGGTGGCGGACCGGCTCTCCGGGCACCCCGGCCGGGTGGACGCGATCGCCGTCACCCCGCGCGAGGGGGTGTCGCCGCGTGAACTCGCCCGGCAGGTAAGGGAGGCGGTCGGCGGTGCGGCCAAGGTGTTCACCGGTGACGACCGCGCGATGGTCGAACGGCCCGCCCTGCTGCAGGCGGGGGAGGTCCTGATGGGCCTCGGCGGTTCCTTCGGCGGAATCGCCGCCATGACGGCCGTCTTCGTGGTGATGGGCACGATCGCCCTGGCCACCGGGCAGCGGGCCCGCGAGTTCGCCCTGCTGCGCGCGATCGGCGCGACCCCGCGCCAGATCCGCCGCACCATCGCCACCGAGGCGGTGCTGATCGCCCCGCTCGCCGCGGCCCTGGGCACCGTACCGGGGTACGCGCTGGCCCGCTGGTGGTTCGACCAGCTGGTGGCGCGCGGCGCGGTGCCCGAGGGCGTCGTACTGGACGTGGGCCCGATCCCGATCCTGGTCGCGGTGGTGCTGAGCCTGCTGGCCGCGCTGACCGCAGGCCGTCTGGCCGCGCGGCGGCCGGCCGGGCTCCGGCCCGCCCAGGCGCTGGGCGAGGCCGCCGTGGAACGCGGCCGGCCAGGGACGGTGCGCACCGTCATCGGCCTGGTCGCGGTGGCGGGCGGCGTGGTGCTGGCCGTCGTCGCCGCCAACCTGAACGGTGCCACCGCCGCCAACACCGCGCTCGGCGTGGTCATGTGCTTCCTGCTGGCGGTCGCCCTGCTCGGCCCGCTGCTCGCCCGGGCCGCCACCACCGTGCTGGGCCTGCCGCTGCGGACCGGCGGCGCGGGTGCCGCCGGGTCGCTGGCGGCCGACAACACCCGGGCCAACGCCCGGCGGCTGGCCTCCGCGATCACCCCGATCGTGATGGTCACGGCCTTCTGCGGAACCCTGCTGTTCCTGCAGAGCACCATCCGGCACGTCTCCGGCGAGCAGGTGCGCAAGGGGGTCGTCGCCGACCAGGTCCTCGGCTCGGCCGGGCCCGGACTGCCGGCCGACACCGCCGAGCGCGTCGCCCGGGTGCCCGGGGTGGCCGCGGCGGTCGGAGTGCTGCGGACCGGAGTGTTCCACTGGTCCCTCGACTCCCTCAACTCGGATACCGCACTGGGCATTTCGGGGAATCCGGCGCAGCTGTCCAAGGTGCTCGACCTCGGTGTGCGCAGCGGCTCGCTGAGCGCGCTCGCCGATTCTCCGGACACCGTCGCGCTCTCGGCCATGCTCGCCGAGGATCTCGACGCCAAGGTCGGCGACCGGGTTCCGCTCCGGCTCGGTGACGGCACCGAGGTCCGGCCGAAGCTCGTCGCGACGTACGAACGCGGCCTCGGGTTCGGCCAGGTGCTGCTGCCCCGGGCCGCGGTGGCCGCGCACGTCGGCGCCGGGTACGACAGCCAGGTACTGGTGAGCGACGCCCCGGGTGCCGAACGGGCCTCGGTGGCACGGAATCTGGCGGAGCTCGGCGTTCCCGGCCTGACCGTCACGGACGCCGCCGGGTACGCCGCGCAGACCGACCGGAACCAGGAGATCGGCTCCTGGGCGAACACCGTGATGGCCGCCGTCCTGGGCGGATTCGCGGCCGTCGCCGCCGCCAACACCCTGGTGATGACGGTCCTCGACCGCCGCCGCGAGGTCGGACTGCTGCGGCTCGCCGGCACCACGCGCCGCCAGGTGCGCGGCATGATGCGCTGGGAGGCGCTGCTGGTGGCCGCCACCGGACTGCTGGTCGGCGGGGTCATCGCCTGGATCACCCTGTCGCCGATCACCCGGGGCCTCACCGGCTCCGCACCCCATGTCCCGCTCTCCACCGCCCTTCCGCTGGCCGGCGGCGCGGTCCTGCTCAGCCTCGTCGCGACGGCCCTGCCGACCCGGGCGCTGCTGCGCAGCCGCCCGGTGGAGGCGGCCGCGGGACGCCAGTAGCGGACCAGGACGGGGGAACCGCCGGGTCACCGGGTGAACTCGTCCACCAGCTTGGCGAATTCCTCCGGCTTCTCGAAGAGCGCCACATGCCCGGCGTCGATCTCGGCGTAGGAGCTGTCCGCGATCGCCGCGTGCAGCGCCCGGCTGTTCTCGACGGGCACGGTGGCGTCCTGGACGCAGCCGATGACCAGGGTCTCCGCCTGGATGCGCGGCAGCAGCGCGCGGATGTCGAGCTGGAGGTCGTAGTCGACATGGCGCAGGGTGCCCGGGGAGGCCGGCATGTTGGGGATCAGCTGCTCCACCTGCTCACGGCCGATGGCGTTGAGGAAGCCGCGGCTGAAGCCGGTCATGGTGACGAGCCGTCCGAACGCCTCGGAGTCGGTCCGGCCGAGCCGCTGCCACAGGGTGAAGAGGTTGCGCAGGTACTCGTCGCTCTCGGTGTGGGCCCACCCGGCCACCAGGATCAGGCGCCGCACCAGGTCGGGGCGGAGCGCGGCGGCCGTCGCGGCGACCGTGGCACCCATCGAGAAGCCCAGCAGGTCGACCGGGCCGGTGCCCGAGTCCTCGATGACGGCGATCACCTGGGCCGCCAGGCCCTCGACGGTCAGCGGCGCGCCGTCGTCGGTGGTGCGGTCGGCACCGGACAGGTCGGGGGTGATGACGGTGTGGTTCCCGGCGAAGACCGGGGCGATCTGGCCCCAGTTGATCGCGGCACCACCCGATCCGGTGCCGTGGACCAGGACGAGAGCCGGACCGTCGCCGGTGCGGTCGTAGTGGACCAGGGCGTCGGCGACGGAGACGGTTGCCATGGTGGGACTCCTCTCCCAGACGGGGCTGGGGTTCTGCCCGGCGGTGCCGGGGCCGGGCGCTCGCTCCGGCAACGCCAACACTGCCGCCGCCCGGTCGGGGCCGGGAGAGCCCCGCCGACCCTGGGACCGGCGATCCCTGGTTGGGCCCGGCCCCGTCGTGCAGGATGGCGCGCATGACGATCAACCGTGCCGAGCTCGCCGACTACCTGCGCTGCTCCCGGGACCGGGTCCGCCCGCAGGACGTGGGCCTGCCCGCCGGACCCAGGCGCCGGACCCCGGGTCTGCGCCGCGAGGAGGTCGCCCAGCTGGCGGGGATGTCGGCCGACTACTACATCCGGCTGGAGCAGGCCCGCGGCCCGCAGCCGTCCCCGCAGATGCTCTCCGCGCTCGCCCGCGCGCTGCGCCTGACCGCGGACGGACGCGACCACCTCTACCTGCTCGCCGGCCACCGGCCGCCCGCCGGCCGCGCCGCCGGCGACCACGTCAGCCCCGGCCTGCTGCACCTGCTCGACCAACTCCCCACCACCCCGGCCCAGGTGCTCAGCGACCTCGGCGACGTCCTCGCCCAGAACGCCGTCGCCCGCGCGCTGCTCGGCGGGGTGTGCACGGTGTCCGAACACGGCCGCAACGTGGCCTGGCGCTGGTTCACCGATCCCGCCGTCCGCGCCGCCTACCCCGCCGAGGAGCACGACCACTACAGCCGGCTCCACGTGGCCGACCTGCGCGCCGCCACCGGCCGGCGCGCGGGTGACCCGGCGGCCGCCCGCCTGGTGGAGCGACTGCGCACCGCCAGCGCCGAGTTCGACGCCCTGTGGGATCTGCACGAGGTGGCCGTGCGCCGCCACACCCGGATGCGCGTGCTCCACCCCGTGATCGGCCCCGTGGAACTCGACTGCCAGGTGCTGCTCGCCCCCGAGGGCGACCAGCGCCTGGTCCTCTACACCCCGCCTCCCGGCAGCGACACGGCCGGCCGCCTGGCCCTCCTCGACGTGGTCGGCACCGAGCAGTTCAGCCCGGCCGGCTGAGGGCCGGACCGCCCTTCGAGGCCGCGGCTCCGTCCGACTGCGGCGGTGCGGTGGAATCATGAAGCCCGCCGTCCACGCCGGGCGGGTGCGCCGACCTCCTCACGTGCGGCGCCGCTCCGCACTCCTTGAGCGGCTCGCGCTCCTTGAGCAGCGGTGGCCGCGGATCACCAGCGACGGCCCAGCCGTCTGAGCCGCAGCACGTCGGGGGAGCGGCCGTCCTGCGGGCGGAAGCCGGCCTCGCCGAGTTCCCGCGCCAGCTCCTCGTCGGTCAACGGCCACTGGTGGAAGGTCTCCCGGGCCCTGCGGATCTCCCGTCCCCGCCGGTGCACCAGATAGAGGTAGTCGAGCCGGATGCGGTCCGACTCCGTGCGCTCGGTCAGCCAGGCGGTATAGACGTCGGACCCGACCCGGGCCCGGCCTGCCCGGCGGCGTCCCGGCCCGGCGGGGAGGGCGGCGGGCGGGCGGTCCACGAACAGCAGGCCGCCGGGGAGCAGGCAGTCGGCGAGCGCGCGCCAGACCTCGCGGCGCTCCGCGGGCGGCAGACCGGCGATCACCCGGAAGCAGACGGCCAGGTCCGCCCGCGCAGGGAGGTCGAGCTGCTGGGCCCGGCAGGTGTGGACCGTCACCCGGCCGAGCGCCTCGGGGCCGGCGGCGGCCAGCCGGGAGAGCAGCACCGTCCGCATCGCGGCGGCCGGTTCCACCGCGTGCACGGGCACGGACGAGGCGTCGACCAGCACACCGGTCACCAGCCCGGTGCCGGCGCCCAGTTCCACGATCCCGACCCGGGCGGCCGCGGCCGGCCCGCTCAGCGCCAGCGCGTGCCGCCGGTACTGAGCGCCGTGCAGGACGTCGTAGAACTCCGCCGAGACCGCGTAAGCGCCCTGAATCTCCGGCGCCACCTGCTCCATCAGTCCATCATCAGCGCAACGCGACCGCCCCTCAATCGCTGCTCAGGGGCCCGATACGCTCCGTGCCGCGCCCATGGCGCCGTGCCACCGCCGGGGCCTGCCCGGCGGACCTCTTCGCCCACGCGAGGGCCGCCGCGCCCCCACCTGCGGTCCCGCGCGGCCCCACCCGGCACAGCCCGGCACAGCCCGGCACAGCCCGGCACAGCCCGGCCACGCGGCCGAATTCGCGCCCGAAAGACCCGTGACAGGCTCCCGGAGCAGAAAGGTTCGAACGGCGAATTTTAGTATTGTTCCCCGACAGAGATCTTGACACGGGGACCCCCACTTCAGCGGAGCGCGGCCGACCCCGACACTGCCCAGGGGGGACCACCCGTGAGCCCGACTCCAGCGGCGCAGGACAGTGCGCCCGAAGCCGTACCACCCCGGCGGACCGCCCACGAGTGGGGCCGCCGGACCGTACTCGGCGCAGGGCTCGCCGCCCTGTCGCTGACCGGCCTCGGCGGTATGTTCAGGGCCGGCCCGGGTGAGGACGAGGCCGCGGTGAAGGACCTGGCCAGGGCCGGCGGCGCGCCCACCGGAGAACGCTGGCACGGCTCGCACCTGCAGATCATCGCGCACCCCGACGACGACCTGTACTTCATGAACCCGCTGCTCCAGCGCTCCATCGCCGAGGGCTCGACGGTCGCGACCGTGGTGATGACCGCCGGCGAGGCCGACGGAAAGAACAGCCCCACCGACGACGACAGGGAACACGACAAGACCCCGACCGACAAGCCCGGCTACACCGAGGCCCGGCACAACGGACTGCGCTCGGCCTACGCGCTGATGGCCACCGGCAATCAGCGGGCCGCCTGGCGCCGCGAGGTGGTGGCCCTCGGCGACGGCGCCCAGGTGGAGCGCTGCACCCTCGCCGAGCGCCCGGCGGTCCAGCTGTACTTCTTCAACCTCGCCCAGAACCTGCACGGTTCGGCCAAGGCCCCGGACGGCACCGGCGTACGGCTGCGCACCCTCTGGTCCACGGACGTCCCGCTGGAGAGCACCCTGCCCGGCACCGGCTCACCGGTCACCGCGCCGCAGGACTTCAGCCGCGAGAGGGTGATCGCCTGCCTCCTCGACCTGCTGAAGCAGCGCCGGCCCACCGTACTGCGCACCCTGGACCCCGACCCCGAGCACGACCCGTACGAGCCGGGCATCTCGCTCGCCGACCACATCGACCACACCGCGACCGCCCAGTTCGTCCTGGCCGCGCTGCGCCAGTACACCGAGCAGACCGGCGAGCGCCCGGTGGTCGAGTACTTCCGCGGCTACACCAGCAAGTTCTGGCCGCCCAACCTGAGCGACGCGGCCAAGGCCGAGAAGCGCGAGTACCTGATGCCGTACGCCGGTTACGGCGCGCCGTGCCCCGCGGACGCCTGCGGCGACTTCCAGGTGCGCCCCGACCCGGGCGACTCCATGCACATCATCAGCACCGCCTACCGCTACACCCCGGACACCGACTGGCTGGTCAAGGACGGCACCGGCCGGCTGAACGCCTTCGCCGTGCTCGGCGGCCGGGTGGCGCACTGGGCCGAGCAGGCACCCGGGAGCGGGAGCTGGGGTGCGGTCCGCTTCCTGGCCGGCGACTGGCTGATGCCCAGGCTCCAGGTGCGCGCGGACGGGTCGGGCCGGATCCACCTGGTCGCGCTGCGGCGCTGGGCCGGGGAGAAGGACGCGGTCGGGGTCGAGGTGGTGCGGGCGGTACAGAGCGCTCCCGGCGGCGACTTCGGCTCCTGGGAGTCGCTGGAGGGCCCGGACTACGGCAACTCCGACCAGCGGGTGCGGCGCGAGATCGGCGGGCCGGCCGCCGCCCTCGACGCGGACGGGCGGCTCCATGTCTTCGTCCGCGACTTCGCCCACGGGCTGAGCCACCGCCAGGAGCTGCCCCAGGGCGGCTGGAGTCCGTGGCAGCGGCTCGGGGGAGCGCGGCTGCAGGACGCGGTGACGGCGTTCACCGGCCACGACGGTGCGGTCCAGGTCTTCGCGACCGACACCTACGGCGTACTGCGGTGGCGTCAGGAGCGGCCGGGCGGAGCGTTCCGGGCCGAGCGGATCGGTACCCCGGTGCCGGTCGCCGGCGCGGTCACCCCGGTGGAGTGCGCACCGGGCCGGCTCACCCTGTACTACCGGGAGGCCGGCAGCGGCGACGTGGTGGCCTACCGGCAGGAGTCCGACGGCGCGCACTGGCCGCCGCTGCCCGCCGTCCTCTCCGGGCACGACGGCATCGGGGAGGTCGCGGTGGCCCGGCACGGCTCGGGCGGGCGCGGCGGTACCGCGGTCGCGGACCGGGCCGGGTCCGGTCTGCTGAGCCTGCTGGTCACGGCGCCGGGCGCGGCGGGGACCGCCTGGGCACAGAGCGGCGGACAGCTGGTGTACGCCCCGGCCCTCGCGGAGGACTCGACGGGCCGCATGGTGGCGGCGGTGATCGGCACCGACGCCCGCCTCCACCTCACCCGTCAGGCGACCCCGGACGGCACCAGCCCCTTCGGGCCCTGGGCCACCGTCTGAACAACCCCTGGCGGCGCCCCGAGGACGCCGCCAGGGCCGCCGTCAGCGCTTCTCGAAGGGGCTGGGCTGCGGGAAGTACGCGTCCAGGAACGGCTGCAGCAGCTCCAGCTGGTTCGCCAGGTCCTTGCGGTCCGAGACCGTGTCGTTGATGCAGAAGACGTCCAGGTCCCGGGCCGCGAGGATGCGGGCGAGCCGGCGCGAGGTGCTCTGGTGCATCAGGTCCAGATAGGCGTACTTGAGTTCGGACGGCACCGCGCGGGCGCTGTGGTAGCCGTAGTAGTGGTGCAGCGAGGAGGCCACCGAAAGGTCCGAGGGGCTGCGGAACTTGGCCTCGGACGTCGCCTGGTGCAGCTCCTTGAAGTGCTCCTCGATCTCGGCGAGCACATCGCGGCGCAGCGCGTGCGGCACGTGCTGCATCTTCTGCACCAGGGTGCTGCCGAAGTCCTCCTCGATCAGCCGCCGGTTGTTCTTGGCCGCGGCGGAGACCGGCGAGTCCAGCAGCGAGGGGGTGCCCAGCGGCACGGCCGCCACCGACGGGAAGAACTTGCTCAGCCCGTTGGAGTGGAAGAACAGCTGCGGCGAGATCGGACGGCCCAGGAAGACGTCGTCGTTGAAGTAGAGGAACTGCTCGGACAGCCCCTCGACGTGGTGCAGCTGGCTCTCGATGGCGTGCGAGTTGAAGGTCGGCAGGACGCCCTTGTCACGGAAGACCTCCCGATGGCTGAGCACCTTGATCCGGGGGTTGGAGGTGTCCAGCCAGGGCGGCGTCTGGTCGTCGGTGACCAGGTACACGGTGCGTACCCAGGGCGCGTTGAGGTGCAACGAGCGCAGCGAGTACCGCAGTTCGTCCCGGCTCATGTAGCGCGCGTCGTTGGCGGCCTCGGGGTTGAGGTCCTGGGCCGAGCCGTCGGCCTCGGCCCGGCGGCGCTGCCAGGCCGGGTCGTTGCCGTCCACCCAGGTGTAGACCACGTCGATCGGGAAGCGGATGTCCTCCGGCAGCGCGCGGACGAACTCCGGCCGGGTCGGGACCGGGTTGTCGGGGCGGTCCCAGGCCTCCAGCCGGGTGAACATGCCGACGGGCCCGGGGACCGGCTCGTGCCAGGCCGGTACCCGCTCGGTGACCCGGTTGCGGCGCGGGGCGACCAGCTCCCCGTCCTCGGGCGCCCAGAACTCGATGTCGCAGCCGTACTCGTGGCCCATCACACAGGTGGTCCCGGGGTCCGCGTGGAACCAGGTCATCCGGATGACCTCGGCCTGGGCGACGGTGGTCCAGGCGTGCTTCTCGAAGCCGGGCTCGGACCGGGTCGGCGCCGTGCTCCGGTCGGTCGGCATGGCCGAGACGTAGCCGGGGACGGTCGCGCAGAGCGCCGCCAGCGCCCGGTACGCGGCCGGCCGGTCGGCGCGGGAGACGGCGATGGTGGCGGAGGTCTCCTGGAAGCCGCGGACGGCGAAGCAGTCGATCCCGGCCTCGGCCAGGGCGGTACGGACCAGGGTGAGGTTGTCGTTGCGGGCCTGCAGCGGGGAGACATCCGGTCGGAGGCTGACGATCTTCCGCGCCCGGCCGACCTGGATCAGCGTGACCCGGCCCGACTCGAACAGCGCGGGGTGGCGCTTGGCCAGCAGACCGCCGTGCACCGAGGCGACCTTCTGCTGGACCGAGAGCGAGCGGGAGAGCCGGTGGATCACCTGGGTGCGGAGCTCGTACGGGACCATGCCGGCGATCGCCGCGCGGCTGCGCTCGGGGAGCAGCCGCCGGTACACCCGGACGACCTTCGAGCGCTCCGACTGGAGCACACCGACCGTGCTGGGGGCGGTCGGCGCGGGGGCCGGCTGTTTCTGGGCGTGGATCGCCATCTGCCGGCCAGGGCCGTCGTTTATTTGCGAGCCAGCCAACGTATCCCCCTGGTGCATGGATTCCGGAGCTCACCGTCCGTCAGTCGGATCGGACACTTAATTTCATCACATCTTCATCCCCCTCAGTCTTGAGTCGGGGGGCGTCTATCGGTTCCTAAGAAGATTTCGTGGCTTATGTCCTGTTTTGCTGGCTTTCGATGAGGTGTCCCGGCGGTCCGGTGTTCCCGTGGCGCGGTGCCCCGGTGGCGCGGGAAGCCTGCGGTCGGCAGGCCGCTGCAGCGCCCGGGTGCGGCACGGACCTCCCGTCAGCAGGGACCTCAGGGTACCGCCACGGCGACATGCCCTATGGATCGGTGGAGGATGTAAAGGTCCAGGTCAGAGCTGATGTGAGGGGTGGGAGTGGGGGCGCTGGAAGCATCGTGACATACACCACATTCCCGGCGATTCCCATTGGAGGGGCAACCGTTCGCGGGTGCGGGGGCGTCGAGAAGGGAGCAGGCGACCTCGGTGTGATGTGGCATCAGTGCCGGGGGATGTCGTCGGCTCTCTGGCGGCGGCGGCCTTGCGGCCTGTGTGCGGGCCTGCCGGGTCCGTGTCGGTAACAGGGTTCCCGGTCGCCGTGGAGAGGGCGGCTGGGCCGTCCTTGCCGTGGCCGCCGGCCTTCCGCTGCTCCACTGGCCGGAGGATCGGCACTGTCGGGTCGGACCGGATGCCCTGTGCCGGGCGAGCTCGTAGAGGCTCGGTGGGGCCGAGCCGGTCGAGTGCTCGCGATGGGGGCTGAGAGCCGTTCCTCTTGGCGCGGGCCTGTCGGGCGCCCTCCCGGCGCAGGGTGGGGCGAGGCCACCGAGGCGGGCCTGTGTGTACGGCCGGTGCGCCTGCCGGGGAAGGGTCTTGCGGCCGCGCAGTGCCCGGAGCGTCCCGGTGGGCGTCGGGGCGGCCCATGCCGCGTCGCGGTGGAGGTGACCGATGCGGCGTCGGGCGCACGGTGCGGTCCGTCGTGGCCGGACGGCGACCTCCGGGGAGGGGCGCGGGTTTCGTCCGCTGCGGCGTTCTGTCTTCGAACGCTGAATCACGGTCAGATCTCGGTCGAAATCGACGGGGGCTCAGTTGGCCGGCGGGCACTTCCATACAAGTGCGTACCCTGAGAATCGTTGGTGGGACTGGCTTCCGGTCGACATTACTGACCAGTAATCAGCGGTTGGATTTCCGGGGGTTCCGAATGCGCGGTAATTCCCGGGGTGCCCGGCCATTGCTTCCGGCAATTCCCGACACCGGCTCGGGGGTCTCCTGAAGGGTCCGCCGTCCGGGTTCTCCAGGTGGGGCCGGCGGGCCCGTCGGTCGGCCGCGCTGTCGAGCGGTTCGAGGTCGTGGTGGCCGAGTTCCCCGCGCGGGGTCTCCGCGAGCCCCAGTCGCCCCAGGGCGGTGCCCGTGGTGCGCGCTCCGGTGGTGCCGGGCGAGTGGGCGGTCGGGGGCTCCGGGCTCCGCCTCCGGCGCGGTTGGCCGGCGGGGAGGGGTTTGCGGGGCTCGAAAAAGTGATATCACTTTGCTAGGTTCGTGCCACACCGCAGGAGAGGAACCCGGTCCGATGACCCCAACGCACAACCACGCCGACACCACGGACGACTTCGCCCTCGACGTCCCCACCCCGAAGGTCACCGAGCGCGTCATCACCGGCCTGCCGGGGCTGCCGATGGTCGGGCTCTTCCTGCTCTGCCTGCTCGGCGGGATCGCCCTGACCGTCGTCGGCGGCAACCGGCAGGCGGACGGCGAGACCGGGGTGGGCACCACCCTGCTGGTGGTCGGGCCGGTGCTGGCGGTGATCGGCCTGCTGCTGGCCCGGGGGCTGCACATCGTCTCGCCCGGGCAGGCCCGGGTCATCCAGCTGTTCGGCCGCTACCGGGGCACCATCCGGGCCGACGGTCCGACCTGGATCAACCCGTTCACCAGCTGCCGCCGGCTCTCCACCCGGATCCGCAACCACGAGACCGAGACCACCAAGGTCAACGACGCGGACGGCAACCCGATCGAGATGGCCGCGGTCGTGGTCTGGCAGGTCGAGGACACCGCGAAGGCCATATTCGAGGTGGACGACTTCACCGAGTTCGTCGCCATCCAGACCGAGACCGCGGTGCGCCACATCGCCAACAGCTACCCCTACGACTCGCACAGCGAGGGGGAGATGTCGCTCCGCGACAACGCCGACGAGATCACCCGGAAGCTGTCCGCGGAGATCGCCGCCCGGGTGTCCTCGGCCGGTGTGCGGGTGATCGAGTCCCGGATCACCCGGCTCGCCTACGCCCCCGAGGTCGCCCAGGTGATGCTCCAGCGGCAGCAGGCCGGTGCCGTGGTCGCGGCCCGCCGCCTGATCGTGGAAGGCGCGGTCGGTATGGTCGAGGAGGCCCTGGACCGGCTTGCCGAGCGCGACGTGGTCGAGCTGGACGAGGAGCGCAAGGCGGCGATGGTGAGCAATCTGCTGGTGGTGCTCTGCGGTGACCGGGGCACCCAGCCGGTCGTCAACACCGGCTCCCTCTACCAGTAGATCCAGTGAGGAGCAGCACGCGGTGGCGACGGAGCGGAAGAAGATCCTGCTGCGCCTGGACCCCGCGGTCCACGACGCGCTGGCCAGGTGGGCCTCGGACGAACTGCGGAGCACCAACGCGCAGATCGAGTTCCTGCTCCGCCGGGCGCTCACCGAAGCTGCCCGGATGCCCGGCGGCGCGGCCCGCCTGCCGCGCCGCGGACGCCCCCCGAAAGCGGCTCCGGAGCCGGAGAGCCCGGAGCCGGACGGCTCCTAGCCGACGAGCCCGGGCGGGGGAGTCCCCGCCCGGAAACCCGGCGGCGAGGATCAGCGACCCCTGATCCCGCACCCCTCCCCGGCCACCGCCCCGCTCCCGCTCCGCTCCCGCTCCCGCTCCGAAGCCGGTCCGCCGGCACCAGCCGAGCCACGCCGAAGCCACCAGGAGTCAGCGATGGAACTGCCCGAGACCCTTGCCGGAAAGCTCTACCTGCTCGCCTACGACCCGGAGCGCGAGCGCCTCACCGGCCGGCGCAACCTGGAGTACCTGCTGCGCGCCGCGGCACTGACCGAACTGCTGCGCCGGGGCCTGCTGCGCGAGGACGGGCGTACGCCGGTCGCCGTGGGCACCCTGCCCGCCGGGCTCGACCCGGTGCTCGCCGACCAGTGGCGGCGGATAGCCGGAGGGCGGTCGCACAGCTGGCAGCACTGGGTGCGGTGGCCCCACCGCCGGACCGTGCGCGCCGTGCGGGAGGGCCTGGCCGCAGCGGGCTGGATCGACGTCGAGGAGTACCGCGTCCTCGGTGTGTTCCCGGCCGCCCGGATCGCCCTGCGTGAGCCGCGGGTGCGCAGGGCGCTGGAGGCGGCGGTCTCCTCGGCGCTGCGCGGCCCGCTCTCCCGGGTGGACCCGGACGACGCGGCGCTGGTGGCCCTCGCCGACGCGGCCCGGCTGCACGCCGTGCTGACCTGGCGGCAGAGCCGCGAGTTCCGGTCGCGGATCCAAAAGCTGGCCCCCGCCGCCGGTCCGGTGCCGCTGGCACTGCGGCGGGCGCTCCAGGCCCGCGGTGCGGAGGCCGCGTCCTAGCCAGGCGAACCGGTCCTCACCGGGGTCGCGCCCTCGTCAACAGCGCGGCCGCCGAGCCCACTTCGGTGCCCGAGCTCTCGGCCGACGCGACCTCCGTCCGCTGGAGCGGTGGCGGAGTCGCAGCGGTGCTCTCGATGGTCGCGCGGGACCTGATCGCGCTCTGCCACTCGGAGCACCGCACCCGTGTCCGCATCTGCGGGAACCCCGCCTGCGGCACACCGTTCGTTGACACCTCCCGGGCTGGCGCCCGTCGCTGGTGCTCGATGAAGACCTCCGGCGCACTCGCCAAGAAGCGGGCGTACCGGGCCAGGATTCAGACGGCCGCCGACGGCGAATAGGTCACCGACGGCGAATAGGTCACCGACGGCGAACGGGCCGGCCCGCCGGCGCCGTTCACCGCCTCAGGACGCGTCCACGAAGCGTGCGCCCGGCCCGGGCGTGCGGAGGACGTCCTCCGGTGCGAGATGACTGTGCCCCGCGGCGCACTCCAGGACGACCCTGACCGGCTCCTCGCACGCACTCGCATCGTCGACGGGATGGTGCCGGACGACGACCGACGGACCCTGCGCGTCGGCGAGGTACCTGTCCCCCCACTCCAGCAGCGCCAGCAGCGTCGGCCTCAACGCCTGCCCCTGCTCGGTGAGTTCATAGGCGAAGCGCTGCCGGTCCCCGGGCTCCTGATACGGCACGCGGCGCATCACGTCGGCCGTCACCAGGGTGTCGAGCCGACTCGCCAGGAGGTTCTTGGCGATCCCGAGGCGGGAGTGGAACTCCCCGAACCGGCGCGCGCCGTCCAATGCCTCGCGGACGATCAGCAGCGACCAGCGCTCCCCCACCACCGAGAGGGCGCGCCCCACCGAGCAGTTCACCGGGTCGATCCGCCGCGTCTCCATGGCACCAGTCTACCCACCTGGGTTTACGAACTGAACTCAGCTCCCGTACGCTCCGATCTAAGTTTAAAAACTAAACCCAAGGGGTTCGGTCATGCCCATGCTCGATGTGTACGTTCCCGACGGTGTGCTCCAGCCCGATGCCGAGGCGGCGCTGATGAACCGGATCACCGAGATCCTGATCCGTCACGAGGGGTTCGACCCCGCCGATCCGGTGGCCCGGTCCGTCTCCTGGCTGTTCCTGCACCGACCGGCCGCCGTCTACGTCGGCGGCGAACCCTCGGACGCGCCCCGCTACAAGGTCGTGCCGTCCGTGCCCGAGGGCCAGCTCGACGAGCGGAAGCGCGCGGGCGTCATCGCCGAGGTCACCGAGGCGATCCTGGATGCCGAGAGCGGCGCCTGGCCGCGCGATGCCAGCCGGATCTGGGTCTTCCCCACGGAGATCCCCGAGGGCCACTGGGGCGGCTGGGGCCGGATCAGGCCGCTCGCGGCGATCCTCGCCCGGCTCAGCGGCGGCGACACCGAGCGGGCCCGCACGCTGGCCCGCGAGCGGATCGCCGCCAGCCGGGCCGAACGCACCCGTCTCCCCTGATCGATCGGTAGAACGGCGACACGGGAGAGCCGGGACGGGAGAGCCTGATAGGGCGTCCCCCGAAGGATCCCGGCTCGGTGCCCGCAGAGCTCGCCGAACGATGAACCTGCCGCCGGGCCAGGGGCCGTGCCACCGGTTTTCGTGACGGGAGGACTAGCTGGTGCCCAACAGCGCCCATCTGGGCGGAAGTTGAATGTCCCGGGATCAGGACGGGCGATCACTGCCCTGATCGGCGTCCGGACGGTTCACGCGGACGTGGACGCCCGGCAGGTACATCGAATCCGACCCGTCGCAGATACCTGACGGCACATCAGGAATACAGGGGCTCAAGCGACTTCCAGGCGCTCGCCGCACTGGCTGCAGAAGACCGGCGCCGTGCCCTCGGCCAGCCGTCCGCAGCCGGGGCAGACCCGGTTCAGCCAGCAGGCCGACTCGCCGCCCTCGCCGCCCTCGTCGGTCCGGACGGTCGGGACGCTCGGGACGGAGGGGACGGAGGGGGCGGTCAGAGCGGAGTCGGCGGGCGGCCCGGAGCGGATGGTCATCCCCGGGCGCCGCCGGTGCACCGTCAGCCAGGCCAGCCCCGCCGAGGAGGCGCGCAGCGCCCGCCGGGAGCCGTGCGGCAGCCAGGCCAGCGCGCCGGGGGTGAGCGGCTGCGACCGTCCCTCGGAGTACAGGGTCCCGCTGCCCTCGACCACCAGCAGCAGGACGTCCAGATCCGGCTCCATGTGCTCCTCGACCGCGCCGTCCGCCGGCAGGCGGACCAGGTTGGCGTCGAGCTGCCGTCCCGGCTCGGCGAGCCGCCAGAGCGCTCCGCGCTGGTCCGGGGACGCCGTGGCGACGCGCTCGGCGAGGTCGGCCAGCAGGCGGGGAACGTCGGTGTCGGCGGACGGCATGGGCAACTCCTGGTCTCGGGGGACGGTCGCGGTCCGGCCGGTCCGGGGACCGGTCGTGCCGCCCGAAGCCGGGCCGGCCGGCGTCGGGAGGCTAGCGGTGCGAGCCGCCGCCGTGGCCCTTTCCGCCGTGGCCGGAGAGCCGGTCGGCGAGGACCGAGGCCTGGCTGTGATCGACGTCGCGGCTGGCGGTGAGCAGTGTCAGCGGCCCGCTGTCGGCGATCTCGGTCAGGCTCCGCAGTGCCTGCTGATGCTCCGGATCACGCAGTTCGGTGAGGTAGCGGCGGCGGAACTCGCCGTAGCGCTCGGGATCATGACCGTACCAGCGCCTGAGCTCGGTGGACGGCGCCACCTCCTTCATCCAGACGTCGAACGCCCCGGCGTCCTTGCGCAGCCCGCGCGGCCACACCCGGTCCACCAGCACGCGCACCCCGTCATCGGGCCCGGCGTCGGCGTAGATCCTCCGGTACTCGACGTGTCTGGTCATGACCGGCCTCCGTGCTGCTCCTCGGTTACGGTGCCCTACGGCCACTATGCCCCGCCGCGCACCGCGGCGTCCCGCCCGAAAACCCCGGTTCCGTACGGCCGCGCGCCCCGTCCCGGCCGGCCGTCCCGGCCCCGGCGAAAAGCCGCCCGACGACACCCCGGAGCCGGCGCCGACGGCCGCTCCCGCGGTGCGGCAGAGGTCTGGTCCAGAGGAGATTAACGAGGGAGAACTTCTGCGCCAATAGCGGGCTTTGGCGGATCCTCCGCCTTCCCGGCCGCCAGTGTGCACACATAGCGTTGGAGCCGCTGTCGATCATTCAGCACGAGTCCCGCGGGGGCAGTGGTGGGGGGTTCCGGGCGTTCCGGAGAGCGTGGAGCGGCCGGTGCCGGCCGGGACGGGCTGCAGACCGAACGGGTGTCGAGCGGCCGCTTCCAGTGGCAGCTGAAGGCCCCGAACGGACGGGTGGTCGCGGTCTCCTCGCCGGTGTACGAGTCGGCGGCCGAGGCCGAGCGGGCGTTCGCCGAACTGGCCGCCGCCGCTCCTGACCTGGTGGCCCGGATCACCCATGTCCGGGAGGGCCTCGGCTGGATCTGGGCGATCCCCGGCACCCGGGGGAACCCGGTGGCACGGTCCAGCCGGGCGTACGAGCGGTACGCCACCTGCCAGAACGCCTTCCGCCGGTTCGTCGCCCTGCTGGCCAAGCCGGACCTTCCCGCGGGGAGCGACCTCCCCGCGGGGCCCGGACTGCCCCGATGACCGACGGGCGCCGCCCCCGGCTGCTGGCGCTCCAGGGACCGGACCACACCGTCGGCTGGGCCCTCTGCGCGGCCAACGGACGGCAGCTCGCCACCGCCGCCAGGCGCTACCGCGGCGAGCGGGAACTCCGGGCCGCACTGCGGGAACTGCTGATGGAGCGCGCGGCGCTGCGGTACACGCTGAACCAGGACGAGCGGCGGCTGTGGATGTGGGCGGCCTACCTCCCGCTGCGCAGTACCCGGCCGGGTGCGGACGACGCGCCGCCGGTCGCCCGCAGCGCCCGCGGCTATCTGCGCCGCGACCAGTGCCGACGGGGCATGGAGACCTTCCGGACCAGCCTGCAGCAGATCGACCGCCGGCTGCGGTGCGCGGGGGCGGAGGAGGACCGCTGGCCGTGGTGACCCGGGCGGTGGGCGGGGCGGCTGCGGCTGGGGCGGCCGGTTGTTGCCAGGGTGACCGGCAGATGGCCGAACGCCCCCCGAATCGCCACCTGGAGAAGAACGCTGCCGCCGGAGCCGGTCGGCCCCGGCCACCGGTGACCCCTCCGCTGAGCTGCCCGGTCGCGGCGGGCGGACCGTGGCGGCGCAGCGGTCCGGCCGGTCGGACGGCTCTTCCGGGGGGCCGGGCCGCGCCGCAAGTATCGGTGCCGCCGGAGGCCGATGGACGGGCCCCGGAACCGGACCCGGTCACGGGCTCCGGTCACGCGATGTACGTCTCTCCCCGGAGGAAGAGGACCATGCGTCACACTGCCGCCAAGGCGTTCGCGGCTCTCGCCCTGACCACCGCCCTTGCCACCGCCGCCGTCCCGGCGATCGCCGACCCGTCGGTGACCCCGGCGGCCCAGGACATCGTGGGCACCGGCTCCGACACCACGCAGGCCCTGCTGAACCAGTTCTCCACCGACTACAACGCCTCGCTGACCGCCGCCGGTGACACCACCTCGCCGCGCCTGTACAGCTGGGACGCCACCGGCAGCACGACCATCACGCCCAAGACCGGTGCCACCGGCATCAACCGTCCCAACGGCTCGGGTGCCGGCATCTCCGCGCTCAACGCCAACACCAGCGCCACCGTGGACTTCGCCCGCTCCTCCCGGGCCCCGCAGGCCGGCGACCTGAGCACGGACGACTTCGTGGCCTTCGCCAAGGACGCGGTGGCCTGGTCGGCTCCCGCCACCGGCAACGCTCCGAGCGCGCTGACCACGGCCGACCTGCAGGGCATCTACACCTGCACCATCACCAACTGGAACCAGATCACCGACGTCCCCGGCTACACCGGCCCCAGCGCCACCATCAAGCCCTTCCTGCCGCAGACCAGCTCCGGCACCCGCTCGTTCTTCCTGAGCGCCATCGGCGGCGGCAGCGCCGTGACCCCGGGCTCCTGTGTGACCTCGGGGCCTGAGGAGAACGAGGGCACCGACCAGCAGCTGTCCGACCCGAACGTCACCTACCCGTACTCGATCGGCCACTTCGTCGGCCAGCTGAACGGCCACAACAGCTCCAGCGACAACGTCGGTGTGCTCACCCTGCGCACCCTGGACGGGGTGGACCCGCTGACCGCCGCCAACACCATCAACCCGGCCTTCGCCGCGACCGGTTACAGCCGGGTGCTCTACAACGTGGTCCGCGACGCCGAGTGGAACGGCACCGACGCGCACGCCGCCGCGCTGCAGGCGATCTTCGGCACCAACGGCTGGGTCTGCAACAGCGGCCGCACCGACATCTCCAGCTACGGCTACCTGCCGCTGCCCGGTGCCGCCTGCGGCAGCGTCACGCACCTGTGACCACCGCTTCACCGGTGGGCGACGCGCACGGCCCGTGGACCTGGCTTCCCGGTCCGCGGTCCGCAGTGTGAAGTCCGCAGCGCGAAGTCCGCAGTGTGAAGTCCGTAACCCGTAGTCCGTAACGCGTAGTCCGTAACCCGTAGTCCGTAACGCGTAGTCAGTAGAGCGCGATCCGCGACGCGCGGTTCGCAGCCGGCAGTTCGTGGGGGAGCCCGCCCGCCGCAGGTCCGGCGGGCGGGCTCGTCCACGGGACACACCCGTCACGAGGCGCCGGCCTCCAACAGCCGAGGAGTTCCCATGACCCGTCCAGCCGTCCGTTCCGCCGCGCTGTCCGCCGCCGCCCTGCTGGCGGCGGGCGCACCGCTCGCGGTGGCCGCGCCCGCCGGTGCGGCCACCCCGCCCTCGGGGAGCGCGGTGGTGACCGAGAGCGGCACCTTCTTCCAGCAGGCCGCAGCCGCCGGGATCGTCGCGGTGCCGCTGCCGCCGGCCGGAGCCTCGTACGACGCCACCAAGGGGCCGGCGGCGACCTTCCGGGTGACCGGCGGGTCGGCCAGCCTGCCCGGCTACTACGGGACCGTCCAGCTCGGCGGCGGCCTTCTGGCCTTCGACGCGCGGACCGGCAAGTGCGTGACCTTCGAGCAGCTGGCCTTCGACGCGGGTTCCTGGCAGCTGACCGGAGTCCCCGCGGGCGGTACCGCCCCGGTCGCCCTGCTGGATCCGGCCGGAAGCAACACGGTCACCAGGAACGGCGCCACCCAGAACCTGGCGGCCTCCGACCTCCGGCTGGACGCCGCGGGTGCCGCACTGCTCGACAGCCGCCTGGGGACGTCCTTCTTCACCGCCGGGCAGTCCGTCGGCTCGTTCTCGCTCTCCTTCACCCCCGGGTCGTAGTCGCGCGCCGTGGCCCCGGGTCGTAGTTGCGCGGCGTGGCCCCGGCGGGCTCTCTCGCGGACCGACCGGCTCAACTGCCGTTGTCAGCAGTCACGTTGTGGCCTCGTACACCTGACCGACAGTCAAGCGCCATATCGGCCTGGCCGAATGGAGGGCAGCTGGGTGTGAGCTTGTGAAACCGATCTGCGTCAGCACCGGAGGTATCCCCATGAGAGTCGGCCCACCAGGTCCGTCCGGCCGGAACACCCGACCCCGGGTGCTGCTCGCGGCCGGGCTGGCCTGGGCGGTGGTGGCGGTGCTCGGTCTGCTGCCGTTCGGGGGAGTCCTTCCGCAGGCGCACGCGGACTCCGGTGTCACGGTCGAGGGCCCGAAGGTCTGGCGGCCGAGCAGCCAGAGCTACGGTCCGGCCGGCTCGGTGTCGGTGACCCCGGCGAACGGGCTCACCGACCAGGTGATCCGGGTCTCCTGGAAGGGCTTCACCCCGACCGTCGACGGGGCCGGCCGGCCGGTGGCCACGGTACGCAACCCGCACGACGGCACGGCGGACTCCAATGCCCGCTACCCCGTGCGCGTCTACCAGTGCCGTGGCACCGACCCGGGTCCGACCGACTGCTACGGCTCCACCCTCTACGGCGCGGACCCCGGCAAGGGCTTCCAGCAACCCGCACCGGCCGCCGGCCTGACCACCCCCGAGTTCCCCTCCAACATGGCCATCGCGGCCACCAGGCCGGACGGTTCGGGGCAGGCGTCCATCGAGGTCTGGACCGCCCAGCAGAGCCAGAGCCTCGGCTGCGACGCCGGCCACCCGTGCTCGCTGGTGATCGAGGCGGAGTACGGCGGTGACTCGCTCGGCGCGTACCAGAGGCCGCTCGGCGCGATCAACTGCGACGACCACGAGGGCGACAGCGACTTCTTCTTCAACGAGGCGACCGACGCCTCCTTCTACGTGAACAACCTCGGCCACACCTGGCGCAGCGGTGAGGCCTGCGCCTGGACGCACCGGGCCGTCGTCCCGCTGACCTTCGCCCCCTCGGCCGCCGACTGCCAGGCCAAGGCCGCCGACTTCAAGGCGATGGGCCTGGAGATGGCCAACCGCGCGATGCAGCAGTGGCGGGCCGGGCTCTGCCAGGGGGCGAGCCCGCTGAGCGTGCAGTACACCTTCGGCGGCGGCGAGCCGCAGGCCAGGGCCAGGTTCCTGCAGCGCGCCCCCGACTTCGACGTCGCCCTCACCGCCAGACCGGATTCGAGCCCGGCGAGCCGGCCGTACGTCTACGCGCCGTTGGCAGACTCGGCCATCTCGGTGGTGTACGTGGTGGACGACGCGGTCAGCCATCAGCAGATCCGCCAACTGAAGCTCAACGCAAGGCTGCTGGCCAAGATGCTGACCCAGTCGTACATCCTGGCCGGCCAGGACAACATCCCCTCGGTGTCCGGCAATCCGCGCTGCGTCTTCGAGGATCCCGAGTTCCTGCAGCTGAATCCGGTGGACAAGGTGAACGGACCCAACTGGCCGGCCTGCGGCGCGACCGCAGACCTGCGCAACACCGCGCCCGTGGTGGTCGGCGGCACCACCGACCTGGTGCACCAGCTCACCGCCTGGCTGGCGGCCGACCCGGCGGCCGGCCAGTTCCTCCAGGGCGCGCCCGACCCGTGGGGCACCCACCTCGACGCCTACTACCTCAAGCCGAAGTTCCCCGGCTATCCGGTCGACGCCTTCCAGCCGCAGGACTACTCCGGGCCGGGCAACTGGAAGCAGTACGAGTGGAACCCGGTCCTCGGCGGCCTGGACCAGGTGGCGCGGTCCGCCATGCAGAGCCAGCCCTCCTGCCTCAACCCCAACGTCAACCCCACCGGCGGGCACGACAAGTGCCAGGTGCAGACGGTCGGTTCACGTCAGTTCTTCGCCGTCCTGGACGCCGGTGAGGCGCAGGCGCTCAGCCTGCCCGAGGCCGCGCTGCAGAATCCGGCCGGGAACTTCGTCACCCCGACCCTGACCGGTATGCGCGCGGCCGTCGCCGACATGCCCGTCGACCCGGCCACCGGAACACAGCAACTCCCTTACGGCGACCGGAGCTCCGCCTTCGCCAAGGACGCCGACGCCTACCCCCTGACCATGGTCCAGTACGCGATGCTGCCCACCGGCGGACTCGACCCGGCCAAGGCCGCCGCCGTGGCGCGCTTCGTCCAGCAGGTCACGGATCCGGGCGGCGGGCAGGTCTACGGGTCCCAGCCGGGGCAGCTCGCGGTGGGGTACGCCGGACTGACGGACGGCCAGCTCGCCTCGGCGCAGGACGCGGTGCGCCATGTGCAGGCGCAGGACAAGGCGCTGCCGGGCAACCAGAAGGCCGGCCAGCCGGGCGGGGGGCCGGACGGCGGCACCCCGGGAGGCGGTGGCACGTCCCAGGGCGGGGGCCCGGGCTCGTCCGGCTCGTCCGGCGGCGGAGCCCTCCCGGCGGGTGGCGCCGGAGGGGACGGGACGGCCGGCGGTACCGGCGGTGGAGCGGGGGCCCAGAAACCCGGCGCCCCGGCGCCCTCGGGTGCTGCGGCCGCCGTGGCCGCCGGGCAGCCCTCGCCCGACCGCGCCGGGCTGACCCGCTGGCTGCTCCCGGTGGCCCTGGTCATCGGCGCGGCCGCCCTGGTGGGAGGCCCCGCGGCACTGGCCCTCAGTGGAACCCCGGCCGGCCGGCGCGTCATCGCCACCGCGCAGCAGGCCTGGAACCGCGCCACCAGCCGAGCCTGAGCCAGGCGGCCCAAGGGGGTCGCACCTCGGCGGTGATCGAGGTGCGACCCGTCCGCCGGGGCCGAGCGAGGCCGCGTTCCGCCGTGCGCACGCGGTCGGCCGGGTGCGGCCCGCGCCCATGGGGAGCTTCCCGGCCGCCCCGAACCGAGCCCGTCCGCAGTGACCTTCCCGGAGAGCAGATGAGCACCGACACCGTCGTCCTGGAACACGTGCCCGAGGAGGAGGACCGCCCGCGCGCGCTGGCCGCGCCTTCGGCACCGGCCGACCGGGTCTTCCGGGGGGCGCTGCGACTGGCGGGCCTCTCGGTCTTCCTGATCATGGGCCTGATCTCCTTCTTCCTTCTGCTGCGCGGATCGCAGGCGCTGCGCGCGGTCGGCTGGTCGTTCTTCACCGAACAGCGCTGGCAGACCGCCGCCCACACCTTCGGTATCGCCGCCGTGCTCCCCGACGGTCTGCTGATCGCCCTGATCGCGCTCTGCCTCGCGGTGCCGGTCGCGCTCACCGCGGCGGTGTTCATCTCCGAGTACGCCCCGGCCCGGCTGCGCTCGGTGCTGGTCTCGCTGGTCGACCTGATGGCGGCGATCCCCAGCATCGTCTACGGCCTGTGGGGCCTGTTCTTCCTCCAGCCGAGGGTCGTCGGCCTGGAACGCTGGCTCTCCAACCACCTCGGCGGGCTGATCCCGTTCCTCAAGGTGCGCACCGGGGACATCGGCACCTCCTACACCTCCTCGACCTTCATCGCGGGCGTGGTGGTCGCCCTGATGATCATCCCGATCGTCACCTCGCTCAGCCGGGAGGTGTTCTCGCAGGCGCCCCAGGGCGAGCGCGAGGGAGCGTACGCGCTGGGCAGCACCCGGTGGGGCATGGTCAGAACGGTCGTCCTGCCCTTCGGCCGGGGCGGGGTGATCGGCGCGGTGATGCTCGGCTTCGGCCGGGCGATGGGGGAGACCATCGCCGTCGCGCTGATCATCTCGCCGACCTTCAAGTTCGCCGGGCACGTCCTGGAGACCGGTGCCAACTCCATCTCGGCCCTGATCGCCCTGCGCTTCGGCGAGTCGGACCCGCTCTCGATGTCCGCCCTGATGGCCGCCGGCCTGGTGCTGTTCGCCCTGACCCTGCTGGTCAACGTCGCGGCCGGACTGGTGGTCAGCCGCTCCCGCTCCGGCTCCGCCACCGCCGACTGAGCCCGAAGCCCCGCGACCGAGCCCGAAGCCCCCACCGCCCAAGCGAAAGCGAGCCGTCCGATGACCGTCACGCACCAGGTACCGCCACCGGTGGAAGCACCTCCGGAGCCCGAACTCCGCATCCGGCTGCAAGGGTTCACCCGGCCCGAGCTGTACTCGGTGCTCGGCGCGGCCGCGGGATCGCTGGGGCTCGACTGGCTGCTGTACGAGCGGCTGCTCCCGTTCAGCGGCGCGCTGGGCTTCCTGCTCTGCTGGTACCTGCTCTTCCTGGTCCTGTACTTCGGCGTCGGTCGCCTGCAGTGGGACGGCCGGGTGGTACGGGAGAAGATGGTCTCGGCGCTCGCCTGGAGCTCCGGACTGCTGGTGGTCGGGCTGATCGCCGACCAGATCGGCTATGTGGCGGCCCGGGGGCTGCACGCCGCCGTGCACCTCAACTTCCTCACCCAGTCCATGGAGCACACCGCCGCGCTCTCCCCGATCACCTCCGGCGGCGCGCTGAACGCGATCGCCGGATCGCTCGAACAGCTCGGCCTGGCAACGCTGTTCGCCGTTCCGCTGGGTATCGCGGCGGCCGTCTTCATGTCCGAGGTCGGCGGCCGGTTCGCGCGGCCGGTGCGCACCCTGGTGGAGGCGATGACCGCGCTGCCGTCGATCGTCGCGGGGCTGTTCATCCTCGGCGTGGTGATCCTCACCCTGGGCGCGGAGAAGAGCGGCTTCGCGGCCTCACTGGCGCTCACCGTGATGATGATGCCGATCGTCACCCGGGCCGCCGAGGTGGTGGTCCGCCTGGTCCCCGGCACCCTGCGGGAGGCCTCGTACGCGCTCGGCGGCAGTCAGTGGCGCACTGTCTGGAACGTCGTACTCCCCACCGCCAGGCCCGGGTTGGTGACGGCGGTGGTCCTCGGCATGGCCCGAGGTGTCGGCGAGACCTCGCCGGTCCTGCTCACCTCCGGCTTCACCGCCCGGATGAACCTCGACCCGCTGAAGGACCACCAGGTCAGCCTGCCGCTGTACATCTGGAACTACGTCAAGCAGCCCTACCCCGACATGGTCGCCCGCGCCTTCGCCGCCGCGCTCACCCTGATGGTCCTGGTGCTGGTGCTCTTCGTCACCGCCCGGCTGCTCGGCCGTCGCGGTCCGGGGCGGTGACGGCTGCCGTGCGTCCGCCCAACTCCCGAGGAGTCCCCATGCCGTGGGCACGTCGCCTGGTGCGAGTGCTGTCAGCCCTGTTCGCCGCCGTCCTGGTACTGCTGGCGAGCCCGGCGGCCTACGCCGGTACCTCGCTGAACGCCGACGGCTCCAGCTGGGCCGGGCCCGCCATCGACCAGTGGCGGCAGGACGTCTCGCCGCAGGGCATCCAGATCAACTTCAATCCGATCGGCTCCGCTGCCGGGCGCAACCAGTGGGAGAGCGGCCAGGACGACTTCACCGCCTCCGACGTGCCGTTCCGCTCCCGCGCCGACACCGGGGTCGGCGGCGGTGCGGGCTCGGGAGCCGGTCAGCCGGAGAACCCGCAGTACGGCTTCTCGTACGTTCCGATCACGGCCGGCGGCACCGCGTTCATGTACAACCTGGTGGTCGGCGGCAAGCGGGTGACCGACCTGCGCCTGTCGCCCGACGTCCTGGTGGACATCTTCACCAACAAGATCACCTCCTGGGACGATCCGAAGATCACCCAGGACTACGGCCGGGCGCTGCCCAAGCTACCGATCACCCCGGTGGTCCGCTCCGACGGCTCGGGTGCCACCGCCCAGTTCAGCCGCTGGATGGAACACGCCCACAAGAGCCAGTGGGACGCGTACTGCGCCCAGGTCAACGGCGTCGGCTGCGGCGACTACACCGAGTTCTTCCCGCCCTCGGGCCGGATGGTCTCGCAGAACGGCTCCGACGTGGTGGCCGGCTACATCCAGTCGCCCACCGGCCTCGGCGCGATCGGCTACGACGAGTACGCCTTCGCCAAGCGCAGCAACTGGCCCGTGGTGAAGGTGCTCAACCCCAAGGGCTACTACACCCTGCCCACCGCCTCCAACGTGGCCGTCGCCCTGACCGCCGCGAAGGTGCGGGGAGTCGACGACAGCACCTCCCCGAACGACCCCGACTACCTGCAGCAGAACCTCGACGGCGTCTACACCAACGACGACCCGCGCTCCTACCCGATCTCCAGCTACAGCTACGTCATCGTGCCGCGCTCGGGTGCCGCCCAGCCGGTGCCACCGCGCTTCAACAACGACAAGGGCAGCGCACTGAGCCGGTTCATCTCCTACGTCCTGTGCGAGGGCCAGGGCGAGGCCGACAGCCTCGGCTACTCGCCGATCCCCCGCGGGCTGGTGCACGGCGGAATGCTCCAGGTCCGCCACATCCCCGGCAACGCCAGCCCGGTGGACCCCGACTCGCTCGGCAACTGCGCCAACCCGACCTTCGACTCGCAGGGCAAGCTGACCGTCCTGCTGAACGCGCCGCAGCCGAGCCCCTGCGACCAGAAGGGCGCACCACTGGACTGCACCGTCCAGAACGGCCGGCCGGTCGCGGGCTCCTCGGGCTCCGGCTCCGGCGGCACCGGGGCGGGCGGCGGCCCGGGCGGGAGCGCCGGCGGCGGTACGGGCGGCGGCGCGGCCGCAGGTCCGGGCTCCTCGGGCGGCGCGGGCGGCGGTTCGGGCGGCACCGTGGTCGACCCGCAGACCGGCGAGGTGCTCGCACAGGGCTCCTCGGGCGGGGGCTCGGTACCCGCCTCAGTGGTCGCGATCGGCGGACGCCCCGAGAACTGGCTGCTGAGTGCGCTCACCGCGGCGGAACTGCTGGGTGTGATCGCCGTACCGCCGCTCCTCGGCCACTGGCTGCACCGGCGCCGGGCCGCCGCCACGGGGACGGGCGCGGGCGGTGGCCGGCGATGAGCGCACCCGCACCCGAGGCCGGGCCCTCGCCGTACGCCCCGCCCGCGCCGTACGCCCCGCCCGGCGCCCACGGCGGCGCGGGCGCCTACCCGGTCCCCTTCCGCCCGCGGTCGCAGCCGCGCCGGCACCGCCCCTGGCTGGCCCGACTGGGCTGGGCCCTCTCGCTGGTGGCGGTACTGCTGCTGGGCTTCGTCGGATACCTGCTGGTGTTCTCCCGCCTCCAGGAGCAGCACGTCCAGTCCACCGCCTACCGGACCTTCCGTGACCAGCTCGCCAACGCCGTCGCCCCGACCGGTGCCGCCCCCGACGGTGCGCCGGTGGCGGTCCTGGACATACCCGCGATCGGGGTGCACCAGGCCGTGGTGGTCGAGGGCACCGGCGGACGCGACCTGATGCGTGGCCCCGGCCACCGCAGGGACTCGGCGCTGCCGGGCCAGAGCGGTGTCAGCGTGCTGTTCGGCCGGGGCACCGCCTTCGGCGCCCCGTTCGCCCGGCTGAGCGAGCTGCGGATCGGCGACCGGATCCAGGCCACCACCGGGCAGGGCAGCTTCAGCTACACGGTCAACGCCTACGGCGACGGCGCGCATCCGATCAAGGACACCGCCACCGCCCGGATGGTCCTGGTCACCAGCGACTCCGGTCCGCTGCCCGCCGGCACCGTGCTGATCGGCGCCCGGCTGGACGGCACCCCCCAGCAGAACCCGCACGGCAGGCCCGCGTTCACCGACGCCGACCGCGCGCTCGCCGCCGATGCCGGAGCCCTGCCGGCCCTCCAGCTCTGGTCGCTGGCACTGCTCTCGGCAGCGACCGCGGCCACGGTCGCGGTGCGGCAGTGGCATCGCTGGGCTGCGTATCTGACCTTCGCTCCCGTGCTCGGCGCGCTGCTGTGGTGCGTGTACGAGAACGCCGCCGCCCTGCTGCCCAACCTCTACTGACGGACCGTCGGAAAGGCTCCCGGACCATGCTCGAAGCACCCCACCCGACCCCACCGCGACCCGCCGCCGAGGACGACACCGTCCGACTGCCCGCGGTCTCCGGCCTCCAGGCGCGGGCGGTGTCCGCGTGGTTCGGCGACCGCAAGGTGCTGGACCGGGTCTCGCTCACCATGCGGGCGGGCGAGGTGACCGCGCTGATCGGCCCGTCCGGCTGCGGCAAGTCCACCTTCCTGCGGATCCTCAACCGGATGCACGAGATGGTGCGCGGAGCGGCGCTGGCGGGCGAGGTGCTGCTGGAGGGCGAGGACGTCTACGCGCCCGGACGCCGCCCGGCCGAGGTGCGGCGCCGGATCGGCATGGTCTTCCAGCGCCCGAACCCCTTCCCCGCCATGTCGATCCGGGACAATGTGGCCAGCGGCCTGAAGCTGGCCGGGATCAAGGCCGGCCGGGCGGAACGCGACCACCTGGTCGAGACCAGTCTGCGCCGGGCCGGGCTCTGGGACGAGGTCAGCAGCCGCCTGGAGACCCCGGGCGGCGCGCTCTCCGGCGGCCAGCAGCAGCGGCTGTGCATCGCCCGCTCGCTCGCCGTCTCCCCGGACATCCTGCTGATGGACGAGCCCTGCTCGGCCCTCGACCCCACCTCCACCCGGCGCGTCGAGGACACCATCGCGGAGCTGCGGGGCCGGCTGACCATCGTCATCGTCACCCACAACATGCAGCAGGCCCAACGGGTCTCGCAGTCCTGCGCGTTCTTCCTGGCCACCCACGACACCCCCGGCCGGATCGTCGAGGCCGGCCCGACCGCGCGGCTCTTCACCGACCCGGCCGACCAGCGCACCGCCGACTACGTCAACGGCCGCTTCGGGTGACGGCGCCGGGGCGTGGCCGGCTACGGTCGGGCCCCGCTCTCGTGCCGCGGGTGTGCCGCCCGCGGGGCGCTACCGGCGGGAAGCGGTGGGGCGGTCCTCACGGAGCCGGTAGACGCCGTCCGCGCGGTCGAGGATGTGCTCCTCCACCAGGTCGCGGCGCAGACCGGCGTGGTCGGACTCGCCGCCCTCGCACCAGCGGCGCAGGATCTCGTTGACCTCGGGCTCGGTGTAGCCGGTGCGCGGCTGGAAGGAGAGCGCCGCGACGTGCTCCAGGACGACCAGCCGCTTGGCGCGCTTGACGGGAAGCCGGGTCAGGTGCCCGTCCCGGACGAAGGAGCGCAGTACGGCTGCTGCCTGCTGGTCGGTGGGGGCCGGTGGGTTCTGGGAGGTCATATCGGCGGTCATGTCGGAGGTCCTCGTCCTCGGGCGGGCCAGAGCCCCGACATCCTGTCCCTCTCCCGCGGTCCGGCGCATCCGAATAAACGCCCGCTCCGGTGGCGCCGAGCGGATTCGGGCCACCTCGGCTCAGCCGGGCCGGGCGCGTTCCCCGACGGCCTCCGGCCGCGGCGGAGGACACCCCGACCGCTCCGACGGGCCGGGACGGTACCGGCGTCTTCGGCCGCCGGAACCCCTTCCCGGCGGGAGCGGTCGGGCAGTCTAATGCATCATCAGTGTTCCAGCTGCTCAGACAAGTTGATCAAAATGCGGAAGAGGTGGCTGGATGCATAATCCATCGCGTGATCGCTTCTCTTGATGACGTCGAGCGACTGCTGCGCCCCGCCGGGTACCTGGGGCTTGCCGCGCGCCCGCTCTACCTGCTGCCCATGCTGCGCACGGGCTGTCTCTCCGAGCTGCTGACCGTGGAGGGGGCGGACGCCGGCTGGGCCGAGCGGTTCGGGGTCCGGGTGCATTCGCTGGAGGAGCAGACCGCGCGCCGGGAGGACACGCTCAGCGGGCGACATCTCGAGGAGCTGATGGAGCACCTGCCCGCCGTGGTCGGAAACCGCTGGCGCGGACGGGAGTTCGCACTGGCGGCCTACGGGACGTACCGCGAGCACTGGCGGCAGGCGATCGGACGGACCGGCGCGACCCTGCTGGTACCGCCCGCGCCCGGCGGCGGGGACCTGCTGACCGACAAGGTGCTGATGCGCGACTGGTTCGAACACCTGGGCGTGCCCACCCCGGCCAGCGTGGTGGTCGACAGCATCGACTACCCGCTGCTGAGCGGGAAGTTCGGGCCCGTCTTCGTCGCCCAGAAGCCGAAGGGCAGTTCCGGCGGCAACGGCACCTATCTGGTCACGGGCGAGCAGGAGGCCCGCGAACTGCCGCAGCGCAGCCGCTGGCTGGTCAGCGAGTACGCCGGCGACACCACCTTCAGCTTCCACGGCTTCGTGCCCCGGGAGGGGACCCCCGAGGTGCTGCGCCCGGCGCTCCAGCTCACCGGCGTGGAGGGGCTGGGCTCGGGCTTCGGCGGGTACGTCGGCACCGACTTCCAGGCGCCGGCCCTGCTGCCCGCCGAGGCGCTGGCGAAGGGGCGCGAGGCGATGGAGCGGATCGGCCACGGTCTCGCCGACCTCGGCTACCGGGGCATCTTCGGCGGCGACTTCGCGCTGCGCGCGGACGGCTCGGTGGCCACCCTGGAGATCAACTGCCGGGTCCTGGGCTCCAGCTGGCTGCTCGGTGAACTGGAGGTCGGCGCCGGTCTGCTGCCCACCATGGTCCGGCACTTCGCCGAACGGCACGGTCACGTCACCATCGGCAAGCCGGACCTGGATCCGGTGGAGGCGGTCCAGTTGACGATCCGCCACACCGACGCGGCGGGTGTGCTGCTGGACGCGCCGGTGGGCGGCGTGTACGCCCTGGAGGGCGACCGGCTGGTCTTCCGGCGACCCGGGGCCGGACTGCTGGAGTGCGGGCCGGCGGACACCCAGGAGTGCGTCCTGCTC
Source organism: Kitasatospora sp. HPM-01-4 (assembly GCF_051374625.1). Lineage (NCBI taxonomy): Bacteria > Bacillati > Actinomycetota > Actinomycetes > Kitasatosporales > Streptomycetaceae > Kitasatospora > Kitasatospora sp. HPM-01-4. The sequence goes on from NZ_JBPQGP010000005.1 coordinate 6,617,764, forward strand.
AACCTGCCCCGCGCCGGAACCGCGCTGCACCCCGGCGGCATCCTCGGCCGACTGGTCACCCGCCGACCGCTGACCACCGCCGACGGCCGCTCCCTGAACCAGTACGGCCGGATCCTCGTCAATGCCATGCGCCGTCTGTACTCTTTCGTGGACGCCACGGGTTGACGCGGACGGCCGCCCGGGTCCGGCGGGTCCTGCCGGTCCTTTGAAGCCGGCAGGTTTGGGGGTAGCGCTCCCGTGGGAGGTGGTCCATGATCGCTTCGGCCGTGAGAACGATCATGGAAAGGGGTGGGCCGCCGATGGCTTCCATGGGGACGGTAATGAGCACACCGGGTGGGGACCTGTCGGAGGAGCCGCAGTCGGGCTCCGAACCCGGCGGAGCCGCGGGCCGGTTCGAGGGCGAAGCACACGAAAGGCTGCGGCAGTCGGTTCAGGCGGCGGAACGGGCCTTCGGGGAGCTGGCCGCCTGCGACGCGGCGCTCGACCGGGCCGCGGTGCGGGGCCGGGCGCTCTCCGAGGACCTGGCCCGGCTGGTGGCGGCGGAGGACGAGCAGGACGTCCCGCCCCTGCTGGACGCGCTGAAGGAACTCGCCGACGAGGTCCAGCGCTCCGAGGAGACCCGTCGGCTGGTCAGCCGGATCCTCGGTCAGGACGGGCCCGCCGAGCGACCGGGCGTCCCGGTACCGCACCTGTCGGAGGAGCAACTGCCGCCCGTTCCGTCGGTGTACGACGAGAGAACCGCGGAGTTCGGTGATCTGCCGGGCGCTTCGGAGCTGATGGCCACGCTCGCGCCGCGCCTGCGGGCCGCCCACGCCGAGCGGATCCGGCAGACGGCCGACCACCTGGTGAAGACCGTCCGCCGGCTGGCCGGGCCGGAGCTGATCGACACCGGTTTCGTCCATGACTCGCTGGTCGAGGCCGACCTGACCTTCGAGCTCTGGCGGCGCTGCCTCGCGGACCGGCGGCTCGACCTGGACTAGCGCCGACCGCACTCCGTGCCGACCGGCACTCCGCGCCGGCGGGTGGCATCGGCGCGGAGTGAGCGGCCGAAGCCGCCCGGCTGCGGATTCAGGCCTTCGGGCCGTCACGGCCGGCTTGAAGACCTCCCCGCACCACCGCCGGAGCGTGGGCGGGGGTCAGGCCGGGCGCGGGATGTAGGCCAGGCCGTGGGCGCCGGCCTCGCCGAGCCTGGCGATGTCCAGCCGGGCAAGGCGCTCCAGCGTCTGAAGGTCGACGATGTCGACGGTGGAGGAGACGGCGCAGGCCACATAGGCGAGCCGGCCGTCGGGGGACGAGGTGATGGTCAGCGGGAAGCGGCCCACCTCGATCCGGCCCAGCTGCTCGCGGGTGTCGGCGGAGAACACCGTGAGGCGTCCCGGCGCGTGGCGTCCGAGCCGGGACTCCGGGTCGGCCTCCACGACCATTTCGCCCGCGAGCAGCTTGCCGGTCGACGTCAGGTGCACCGGCAGGACGATGTTCTCCGTGGAGAGGGTGTCGACGACGGACGCGGTCCGGGCGTCGATGACACGGATCCCGGTGGCCGGTCCCTGCTCGGTGAGGGTGGAGAAGGAACCGTAGGGCGAGGCGACGAAGACCTGCGTGCCGTCGGCGGAGACGGCGAGCCCCTCGCTGCCCGGCACCTCGACCTTCGCGATGAGGGTTCCCCGTTCGAGGTCGACGACCGAGACGAACGGTGCCTCCTTGTTGGTGGCGTAGCCGATCCGTCCCGCCGGGTCGACGGCGAACCAGTGTGGACCGGGCGCGTCGGTGTCGATCCTGCCCAGGGGCCGGCGGGTCTCCGTGTCGATCACCACGACGCCGCCGGGCCGGTCCGCCGAGGCCTCCACGCTGACGTAGAGGCGGCGACGTGCCGTGTCCAGCGCCAGCCCGTGCGGTCCGTGTTCCGGGGCGAGGTCGACGACCTCGACGATGCGGCGGGTGTCGGGGTCGATGACGGTCAGCTCGGTGCGCCGGCCGCTGTTCGCGTTGTAGTAGCCGGAGTGGTACGTCGCGGTGCACCACAGCAGCCGCTGGATCGGGTCGAAGCACAACTCGTGTGGCTCGGCGAGGACTTGGATCGTATCGAGGTGCCGGTCGTCGGCGGCGTCGAAGAACGAGACCGTCGGCCCGCTCTGACTGATGACGGCCAGAACGTCGCCTTCTCGGCCGGCGCGGGGGGACTGCTGCATGGAGGGCTCCTTGGAAGGGCCGATGAGGATGCCACGCGTCTTCCGTGGACACCTCCACTCTCGGCGACCGCAGGTGCCGCGACAATGCAAGGATTGACAACCAGTAGTTGACTCAGACGCAAAAGTGCGGCCCAGGAGCGCCGATGGACCTCAATCTGCTGCGAGTTCTGGACACCCTGCTCCAGGAGAACAGCGTGACGCGTGCCGCCGAGCGACTCGGCACCTCACCCGCGGCGGTCAGCCGCAGCCTGGCCCGGCTCCGCCGTGCCGTCGGTGACCCGCTGCTGGTCCGCGCGGGCCAGGGGATGGTCCCGACCCCGCGAGCCCTGGAGCTCAGGGAGGAGGTGGGCGCGCTGCTGCGCGGCTGCGAGGACGTGCTGCGGCCCGGAGCCGGTTTCGACGCCGCGCATCTCCGGCGCACCTTCACGGTGCAGGCCACCGACCTGCTCCTGGCGGGGCTGGCCGGGACCTTGACCGACCGGATCCACACCGAGGCCCCGAACGTGGACGTGGTCTTCCTGCCGGAGGCGGTGGAGGGCGGCCCCGCGCTGCGGCAGGGCCTGGTCGACGTCGAACTGGGCGTCCTCGGGCACCTGGACCCGGAGGTCCGGACCCAACGGCTCACCCGGATGGCGCTGGTCGGCGTCGCCCGCGGCGGTCATCCCCTCTTCGACGGACGGATCGACGCCCGCCGTTTCGCCGCGGCCGACCACATCGGCATCTCCCGGCTCGGCAAGCGCCTCGGGCCCATCGACAGCGCGCTCGCGGAACTCGGCCTGCGGCGCCGGATCGCGGTCGTGGTACCCAGCCACACCAGCGCGATGATGCTCGCCCGGGACTCCGACCTCGTCGCGCTCACCCTGGCCGACTGGCTCCCCGACGCCATCGCCGCACTGGGACTGCGCACCTTTCCCATCCCCCTCGATCTGGAACCTCTCGACCTCGGAATGGCCTGGCACCCCCGCAGTTCGGCCGACCCGGGGCACCGCTGGTTCCGTGACCGCCTGGCGGCCGCGGTCCTGGCCCCGTCAGGGACGGGGACGACGGCTCCGGAGGGAGCCTGACGCCTTGGGGCGAGGTGGTACGGCCGGGCCTCTCCAACGGGCAGCCGGCCTACCGGAGTTCAGATCAGCCGGTCACGGTGGTGGGCGGCCCTGGCCCGGACCAGGTCGGCGAACTCCTTCCGGTTCAGGGCCTCCTCGCCCCGAGGCTCCTCGCCGTCCGCGGACTCCTCGGCGTGCTCGGCGTAGAGCAGCCAGCAGCCGTGGACGGCGGAGACCAGGTCCTCCAGCAGATCGCGGGCCGGACGGCGGGGGTCGAGCGAGGTGAGGCGGATCCGGGAGAGCTCGGCGCGGAGTTTGGGGTCGTCGGCGCCGTACTTGGCGATCAGCTCCTCGACCGGGGCGATCTGCGCGCGGAAGGCGACCAGGTCGGGCAGGACGCCGTCGGCGACCTCGAGCGCTTCACCGACCAGGTTGGTGACCGCGTCGTACGGCGTCACCCCGGTCTCCAGTAACTGCAGGACGTGGGTGGGGCTTTCGTGCGGGAGGGCCTCCAGGTCGTCGGCGAAGCGGATCACCGCGGCGGTCGGGTGCCCGGACCGCTCGGCGGCGATCTCGGCCGCGGCGTGCAGCCAGTGCGCCGCCGCGACCGCCGCCGAGGTCGGGTCCACGGTGGTGAACAGCGACTCCTGGCCGAACGGGTCCTGGCTGAACAGCTGGTCGGCGGCGGCCACCTGGACCGGCGACGCGTCCTCCAGGCTGAGCAGTACGGCCTGCCCGGCCCGACCGGTGAGGCCGCCGAGTCCGGCGCTCTCCACCGCCGCGAGTTCGACACCCACCTCGGCGCGCACGGCCGCCGTCAACTCCCGGTCGGCCAGGGCATGGAGGGCGCGTCCCACCTCGTGCGCGAACTCCAGCAGCGGGCTGTACTCCAGGACGGTCTCCTCCCCTCCCGGGAGAACGGGGCGGGTGATCGCGCGCAGGGCCTCGCCGAACGCCCCGCGTCCCTGCTCGCGTCGCCACTCCTCGCCGGTGGACTCCAGCGGGTCGAGGACCGCGGACGGGTGGGTGTAGGTGTGCCAGGCGGCGGTGGACAGCCGGGCGAGCGCCGCGGTCAGCCGGTTCAACCGAGCGGGATCCGACACCTCGGGCACGGTGGAGACCCGGGTGGCGAGTTCGCCCTCACCGGTCTCCCAGGTGGCGATGAGTTCACGGCGCGCCGGGTCGATGGCATAGCGGGTCATGCGGACTCCTCTCCCAGTCGCCTCCGTGATACCACCTGCCGTCGGGGCTTCGGGTGCCGATCGCCACTTCGCCGGTTCGAGGGCGGAAGCAGTCGTAACAGTGGTCTGCCGTAGTGCAGTTGTACGATTGTCGGCTGGTCAGCCGAGCGGGGTCCAGTGCCATGGGCGGGGGCCGCGCCGACCCTGGAGGCAGGCGAGGCGGTGGTGCGCCTGCTCGCGGTGGCGCGGCGGATCGGCGGCGGCGTGCTGGAGGGCGTAGCAGACGGCGCGGAGTTCCCGGACGGAGCTCAGCAGCGGGTATCCGGGCCAGTCGGTGACGTCGCAGCCGTAGGCCGTGCAGAAGGCGGCGTACTCGGCATCGGTCAGCAGGCCGAAGGTGCGGTGGTCCACGGCGGTGGAGACCAGGTCCCACTCCGGCGGGCCCAGCCCGGTCCGTTCGAAGTCGAGCAGATAGGCGGCATCGGAGGTGACGGCGACATTGCCGCCCCAGGCGTCGCCGTGGACCACGGTCTCCGGCAGGCCGGGCGGCGGCCCGGCGGACCAGGCGGCGTTAAGGCCGGCCAGCCGGTGCCGCAGCCAACTCCGCTCGGATCCGGCCAGGGTGGTCGCACCGTCGATGCGTTCGGCCAGACGGACGAAGGGATCGAGCCTGGTGAGCCGGAGGCTCTCGGGCGGCCTGGGAAGGCTGTGCAGGCGGCGCAGTATCAGCGCCAACTCGGCTGCCCAGGCGGGCCGGTGGGGCGGCAGCCGGTGCCAGAAGGTCACCGGGCGCCCGTCCACCTCGACCGGCCCGGGGATGCCGTCGAGCGGTCGCACGGCCGGGAGGCCGAGAGCGTTCAGCCAGCGGGCGACGGCGATCTCCCGTGCGGCGGCGTCCGATTGGCCGGTCCTGGAGATCCTGGCGACGATGCCGTGCGCGAGGCGCCAGATCTCGTTCTCGCCGAGCCGCATCGGTTCGGCGCCGACGGCATGGGCGGCGGGCAGTCCGGTGGCTTCGCAAGCCCTGAGCAGCAACGCGTGGGATGCGGTGGTCACGGCCTCCACGGTAACGGTGTTGACTTGGAGGGCAATCGAACGCCTAGGTGCGGCCTCGTGACTCCGAAGGAGTCGGGACGTACGCCGCATCGGAGCGACCGTCAGCGAACGTACGCCGCCTACGAGTTCGCTACCGGATGGGGAGGGTGACCGTGCGCTACCGAGTCCTGGGTCGTACCGGCATCGAGGTGAGCGTCCACTGCCTCGGAGCCATGATGTTCGGGGCGGTCGGCGACGCCGATCACGACGACTGCGTCCGGACCATCCATGCCGCGCTCGACCAGGGGGTCAACTTCGTCGACACCGCGGACATGTACTCGGCGGGCGAGCCCGAGGAGATCGTCGGCAAGGCGCTGCAGGGCCGCCGGGACGACGTCGTGCTCGCCACCAAGGTGCACTTCCAGATGGGCGAGGGCCGCAACCGCAGCGGGAACTCGCGGCGCTGGATCGCGAGCGAGGAGGCCCGCGGGCTGCCGGCGATGGACCTCTCGGCCGGCCGCGCGGCGCTCCACCCGGCGCGCTTCGATCCCGCCGCGCCCGCGAACGCCGCCAAGTACGAGGCCGTGGAGCAGCTGGTCGAGCTCGCGGACGGCATCGGCTGCTCGCTGCCCGAGCTGGCGGTCGCCTTCGCCGCGGAGCACCCGGCCGTCACCTCGGTGATCATCGGGCCACGGACCATGGCCCAACTGGAGAGCCTGCTCAAGGGCGCCTCGCTCACCCTCGACGACGCGGCCCTCGACCGGATCGACGAGATCGTCCCACCGGGCACCAACGTGTACCACCCGGACGGAGTCTGGCGTTCGCCGTACCTGACCGACGCCGCCCACCTGCGGCGGCCGCTCGCTCAGGGCTCGGCGGGTTAGCGGGGGAGTCCCGGTCCGGGAAGTCGTCGGTCTGGAATTGGGCGTCCGGACGCCTGCCGAGTGTGCGCGACGTACTGTCACCAGGGCGTCGCCGGACGGTCCTCGGCGGTCGGCAACGCGGTGGTGACGTTCGGTCGGGCAGTATCGGGCCATGGCTGGATACCGGGCACTCGTCGCCGGGCGGCGCAGTGTCGCCGCACCGCCCGGCCGGCGTTCCGCCGAGCGGATCCCGGTCGGACGGCGGCCGCTGGCGGTGCCCGCCGAGTCGCCGGAGTCCGAGGCCGTGGACGCACCGGGAGCGGCGCTCCGGCCCGGCGGGCTGGCCCGGCGGGCCGCCGGGGAGGCCGCCACGGCGGCGGCCGGGCTGTCGGAGGTGCGGCGATGACCGACGGCGGGCCGGGCGGAGCGGACGGCGGCAAAGCGGTGCCAAGCAGGGCGGAGGCAAGCGGCCGGCCGGGTGGAGCGATGGGCGGGGCGACGGCCGGTGAGCAGTCGGGCGAGGACTGGACGTTCGACGGCGGAGCCCTCGATGACGGGGCCCTCGACATGCCGTACCGGCTCGCGCTCGCGGTCTCCCCGGTCGATGCCAGGACCAGCGCGCCGATCGCGCCCGGCATCCGCGCCGACCGGGAGGCGCAGGGTCCGGTCGACCGGTTCGGCCGCTCCCTGCTGCGGGTGGTGCCGCTGGAGGCGTACGGCGGTGGGGCGGCCTTCGTCCTGCGCTACGGCAGCGGCAGTTGCGGCGGTGGCGGGGTGCGGGGCCGGTCGGCGACGCTGCGGATCGCCGACCCGGAGGGCCGCTGGGTGCCGCGCCGGTTCACCCTCCCGCTGTGGAGCAGGGCGGAGCTGGCGGAGGCGGACCGGCGGCCGACGGGCAGGTCCGTACCGGTGGCGGCCCGCCTGCTGCGGCCCTGGCTGCTGCCCGGGGTGGCCTACCCGGTGGCCCGAGGGGTCACCGGGCTCCGCCTTCGGGTCACGTTCGCTGGGGTGCCGGTGCGCTGGCCCAGGGTCGAGGCGTTCGGGCCCGGCGGGCTGCGGGTCGGCTGGGCGCACGGGGATCAGCACGGGCAGGTGCTGCTGCTCGTGGACGGCACCGGCGCGCTGCCGCCACCGGCGCCCTCGCGCTTCGAGGTCGCGCTGCGCGCCCACATCCCGGACCCGGCGGCCGCGCCACCGCCCGAGTCCCTGGAGCGGCTGGACGCGCTCGATCCGTTCGACCCGCTCGGGGACTTGGTGGTGGAGACCGTCGAACGCTCGCACAACCCGCCCCGCCCCGAGGACTTGGACAACGACGTCCTGCGCGGTCTCGCCGTCCCCGCCGGCTATCTGACCGCCGCCAGGGACGTGGTCCAGCCGCTCACCGTCGGCCAGGTGGTCCGCGCACCCGATCTTCCCTTCGGCTGACCTGGGGACACGCCGAGGGCCCGCTCTACTCCCGTACACGGCACGGGACTTCTTCGTGCACGGCGGCGCCGGGGAACGCGCACCGCGCGTCTCACCACTGCCGCCCGGCCCTGCACAGACCCGGCCGGCCGCAGGAGGATGCGGGCAGCCGGGGTCAACAGATCTCCACAGGGCGGGAGTTCACCGGTGTCCGGTCACCTGTGACCTGAGGTGCGGAGGGCCACGGGAGGGTGTCCAGTCACCCTCGGTTGCCTCAGGTGACGGTGGGGTGACGAAGTGCGCATACCATCTGCAGGTCGGGCTTCGAGCGGGAGGGCCGTCCATGCACGCACAGTTCACAGAGTCGCCGGTACTGATCCCAAGCCAGGGGCAGGCCCCGACTCTGCATCTCTTCGGCGGGCCGCGCGTGGTCCAGGCCGGGCGGCGGTTGGAGGTTCCCGAGGGGAGTAAACGGCTGCTCGCCTTCGTCGCCCTGAACGGCGGCCGGGTCGAACGGCGGCATGCCGCAGGGGTGCTGTGGCCGCTGGGCGACGACCTGCGGGCGGCCGGCAATCTGCGCTCGGCGCTGTGGCGGCTGAGGGCCGCCGGCATCGACATCCTCGACTCCGACAAGTACGCGCTCAAGGTGCGCGAACACACGGTGGTCGACCTCTACGTGCTCTGCGACTGGGCCGGCCGGCTGATCGACGGCACGGCCACCACCGGAGACCTCTGCGCACTCAGGTGGCGGGCGGACGCACTCGATCTGCTGCCCGGCTGGTATGACGACTGGGTGCTGATCGAGCGCGAGCGGATCAGGCAGCGGCTGCTGCACGCACTGGAGGCACAGAGCCGCCACCTGGTCCGGGTCGGGCGGTTCGCGGAGGCGGTGGAGTCCGCGATGACGGCGGTCGGCGTGGAACCGCTGCGCGAGAGCGCCCAGCGGTCGCTGATCGAGGCCCACCTGGCCGAGGGCAACCTGGTGGAGGCGCTGCGCAGCTACGACGCGTACCGCATCCTCACCCGGCGCGAGCTCGGTGTCGAGCCCGGCGGCGAACTCGCGGCACTGCTGCGGAGGCACTGCGATTCCGGCCGCCGCCGGCTGCGGACGGAGGGGGCGGGCCGCATCTGACCCATCGGCTGCTCAGGCCCGGCCCAGCGGCCGCCCGGGTCCCGTGCCGACTCCGGTCCCGTCGGCGCAGGCCTCGCCGACTCCGGTCCCGCCGGCCTCAGGTCCCGTACGTGAGCAGGGCCAGCGCGGTGAGGGCTATCGCGGCGCCGCAGGCGAGGAAGGTGTACTCCAGCCAGCGGCGTTCGCGGCCGTCCACCAGCACCTGGCCCGGGTCGGCGGGGTCGTAGGTGATCCACACCTGTCCGCCGTCGGCCAGTCGGCGGGACCGGCTGGACGGTACCGGCGAGAACACCTCGACCACCTGGCCGTCCACGGTGCTGAACTGCAGCAGTGGGCGCGGGCTGCCCACCCGGTCGTCCTCGCCGAGCGCCCGGTACCTGACCAGCGCCTGCGCGGGAATCCCCACCCGCCGCAACCGCCGGACCTCCCGCAGCCCGGCCCGCCCCGCCAGGCAGGCGACCAGGCCGCCGAGCCCGGCGAACAGCGCCAGGCCGACCCAGACCGTGCCGTCCATCGTCCCGTCCCCTGCTCCGGCGCCCGTGCTCCGGTGACTGTGCTCCCGTGAACTTCCCGTGAACTCTGCCGACCTCCCTGGCCCTTGGAATCCCCGGTCCCAGTGTGACTTTCCCCTCGGTGGGCTTGGTGTCCCGTGGATTTCCGCTAATTTTCACGGGCCGCCGAAGCGGTGCCGCCCCCTCCAGTCTGCGCCTGTCGCCGTCGCTCCGCCGCTCTGTCCTGCCGGTATGCCCGGGTGCCCGGGGCCGGGGCCGGGCCGGAATCGGTCCGGTGGGCGTCAAGAGCGCGTCAGGGGAGGGGGATTCAAGGTCAACACGCCGTCAGGAGGTCTTGCGATACCGTGAATCCGGCCTAGCGTCGATGGTGCCCTCTCCGGGTCGAGGATGATCCGCAGAGCCTTCCGCAGAGCTTTCCCTCGCAGCAGGAGGACCCGCTGTGACCAGCACCGAAACCGCCCCAGAAGAGCCTGACGAACATACCGTCCGGTATGTACCGGTGCGGATCGCCGGAGATGCCAGAGTGCTCCGGTTCTTCCGCCGACGCGACGGCAGCCGCTGTGTCCTGGCCTTCGGATCGGCCGCGGACGCGCATGAACTTCTCGGCTCTGAACAGGAGTTGATCGACCTGGCGATCCCCGCGCTGCGGGATATGATCACTCCACTGGGAGTCCGGCACATCGTCCTGGATCCCAGGCTGGTCGCCCCCGCAGTTCCCGACACCCCGCAGCGCCCGTTCACCGTGCTGGAGCCCCAGCGGTGAGCCCACTGCCGGTACCCGCCGCCCGGCTGGACGAGCTGGACGTCGCCCTGCTGCGTGCGCTGCGCGCCGACGGGCGTGCCCCCGCCGGGACGCTGGCGGAGCGGTTGTGTGTCACCGAGGCCGCCGTCGACGCCCGGCTGCGGCGGCTGGCCGCCGAGGGGGTCCTCACGGGGGTGCGCGCCGAGGTGGACCCTTCCGCGCTGGGGCGTCCGCTGCTGGCCGTGGTCCGGGTGCGCTACGGCCCGAACCCGCTGGATTTCACCCGTCTGGCGGAACACTTCCCCGCCGTGCAGTCCGGGCTCGCCCTCGCCGGCGAGGCCGATCTGGAACTCCACCTCGCCTGCGTCGACCAGAAGGAGCTCCACGCGGTGCTCCACGGCCTCCGTCAGGCCGGTGCCGTCCGCGTCCACGCCGAACTCGTCCTCCGGCGCCTCACCGCCCGGTGATCCGCGGCTCGGGGGAGGCCGGGGGCCTCCCGCCAGGGCGGCGGGCGGCCCTGAGGAGTCGTCCCGCGACCCGGACGGCCCGGTGACCGGTCCACCCCGGGACTGCCGTCCCCGAGAGGCCGCCCCGCCGTCTCCCGGGGGTGTCCGGGGGCGGGCGCCCGGTGGTGCGGCGGTCTGCGGGCCGGAAGATCCTGAGGCCATGTCCCATCACCTCAGCGGCCCTGACGGCCGCTCTCCGCGCGGTGACGCGAGACTCGACCTCACCGATGTGTACGCGTTCGCGGTGCACGGCGGGCGCACTGTACTGATCATGAACGTCCATCCGGACGCCCCGGCCAAGGGCGCCGTCTTCCACCCCGACGCGGTCTACCGCCTCAACATCGACACCGACGGCGACCACCGTGCCGACGTGGCCTACAGCTTCGTCTTCTCCGACCCCGCGGCCGGCCCGCAGACCGCCACCGTCCACCGGGCCACCGGTGAGCAGGCCCGCGCGCACCAGGCCGGCGGGAAGCGGCTCCTCGGCGGCGTACCGGTCGGCCTCGACGTCGAACCGGCGGTGGTCGTCGACCACACCTACAAGTTCTTCGCCGGTCTGCGCGGCGACCCGTTCTTCGCCGATCTGGACGGCATCGCCGAGGGCTTCCAGTGGACCGGTGTGGACTGGGGAGCCGACAAGAACGTCCTGGCCATCGTGCTGGAGCTGGACGACGAGGACGTGGGCACCGAGGGGCCGTTCGGCGTCTGGGCCCGGGTGAGCCTGCACGAGAACGGGCGGCTGACCTCGGTCGACCGGGGCGCCCACCCGTCCCTGATCGCGTACTTCGCCGAGAACGACGCCAGGGACGCCTACAACGCCGCCGAGCCCGCCGACGACCTGGCGACCTACCTCGCGCCGTTCACCGCCGCGCTCCAGCGCACCGGCGGCTACGACCAGGCCTCCGCCGAACGGGCCCTGCGCACCGTCCTGCCGGACGTCCTGCGCTACGACCGCACCGAGCCCGCGGCCTACCCGAACGGCCGGACCCTCACCGACGACGTGACCTCGGCCAGGCTCGCCATGGTCACCGGCGGGAAGATCACCACCGACCACATCCCCGCCCACACCGACCTGCTGGACGGCTTCCCGTACCTCGGCAACCCCCACCCCGCCAAGCGCCCGTAGCGCCCGGCGGGCCGGACCCGGCTTATCTTGAACCTGGACGGATCCGCGAACCAAGGAATGATCCCCCGTGGCCGCTGGCGGTGGAAGGCTGCGCGTCTACCTCGGCGCCGCGCCGGGAGTCGGCAAGACGTTCGCCATGCTGGCCGAGGGCAGACGGCTGCGCGCGGGCGGCCTGGACGTGGTGGTCGGGCTGGCCGAGACGTACGGCCGCAGCGGCACCGAGGAGCAGCTCGGCGACCTGCCCGTGGTGCCCCGCCACACCGTGCGCTACCGGGGGATGGACCTCACCGAGATGGACCTGGACGCGGTGCTCGCCCGCCGTCCGGCCCTCGCGCTGGTGGACGAGCTCGCGCACACCAACGTCCCCGGCAGCCGCAACACCAAGCGGTGGCAGGACGTCTGGGAGCTGCTGCGGGCAGGTATCGACGTGGCCAGCACGCTCAACATCCAGCACCTGGAGAGCCTGAGCGACGTGGTCGAGCAGATCACCGGCATCGTGCAGCGCGAGCAGATCCCCGACGCCGTGGTGCGCGCCGCCGACCGGGTGGAACTGGTCGACCTCAGCCCGGAGGCGCTGCGCACCCGGATGGCGCAGGGCGAGATCTACCCCAGCGACCGGATCGACGTCGCCCTGGACAACTACTTCCGTGCCGGGAACCTGGGTGCGCTGCGCGAACTCGCGCTGCTGTGGCTGGCCGACCGGGTGGAGGAGGAACTCGCCGACTACCGTGCCAGGCACGGCATCCGGGCCCCCTGGGAGACCAAGGAGCGGATCCTGGTCGCCCTCAACGGCGCACCCCAGGGCGAGCACCTGATCCGGCGCGGCGCCCGGACGGCGGCCCGGGTGCATGGGGACCTCATCGGCGTCCACGTCCGCGCGGACGACGGCGCGATCCGCTACGAGCCGCCCGCGCTCGCCGCCCAGCGCGCCCTGCTGCGCGAACTGCACGGCAGCTACGTCGAGATCGGCGGCACGGACGTGGCCCGGACCCTGGTGGACTTCGCCCGGACCGAGAGCGCCACCCAGATCCTGCTCGGTCCGACCAGCCGCTCCAGGCTGCGGGAGCTGCTGACCGGTTCGGTGATCAACCGGGTGATCCGGATGGCCGGTCCGATCGACATCCGGGTGCTGCCGCCGCCCTCGCCCGACCAGACGGTGCTGCCGGGCGGGCCGCGCCCCCGGCGGCCCGCCCGCGTCCCGGCCCGGCGGCGGTGGACGGCCTGGCTGCTCGGGCCGCTCGGGGCGCTCGCGCTGGCCGCGATGCTGTCACCGGTGCGCCACTCGCTGGACCTGTCCGGGGCGCTGCTCTGCCTGCTGCTGCTGGTCGCCGGGGTGGCCGGTCTCGGAGGGCTGGCACCGGCCGCCGGGACCACGCTGACCTCGGCCCTGGCCGCGGACTACTTCTTCACCTCCTCCCGGCACAGCCTGGCGGTCAGCAGTGGCGCCGACCTGGTCCCGCTGGGGGTGTTCCTGTGTGTCGCGGGGATCATCAGCCATCTGATCGACGGCCTGACCCGCCGCTCCCAGGAGGCCGCCCGGGCACGGGCCGAGGTGCAGGCCCTCACCAGGCTGGCGGGGGAGACGGTGCGGGGTGAGAGCCGCACGCTGCGCCGTCTGCTGGCCGAGCTGCGCCGGGTGTTCCGGCTGGAGGCGGCGGGCATCCTGGCGCCGACCGGTGCCGGCTGGCGCCCGGTCGCCGTCTCCGGCGGCCCGCTGCCCGCCCGCCCCGAGGACGCGCCGTTCGCCGCCGAACTCGGGCAGGGCACCGTGCTGGTCCTGGCCGGCGGGGCGATCGACGAGCAGAACACCAGGCTGCTGGGCCCGTTCGTGACCCAGCTGCGGCTGGCCGAGGAGCACCGGCGGCTCACCCGGGAGGCGGCCGCCGCCCAGTCGCTGGCCCGTACCGACGCCCTGCACACCACCCTGCTGGAGGCCGTCGCCCACGACCTGCGCGGTCCACTGGCCGCCATCCGGGCGGCGGCCGGCCGGCTCGACGCCGCACCCGAGGCCGAGACCATCACCGCCGAGGCCGAGCGGCTGAACCACTCGGTCGCCAACCTGCTGGACCTCAGCCGGCTGCGGGCCGGCCGGCTCCCGGTCGGACTCCGGGCGACCTCGGTCGGCAAGGTCCTGCGGGCGGCCGCGGCCAGCCTGCCGGGCGACGGAGCGGAGCTCGTGATCGGCCCCACCGGTGGACTGCCGCCGATCGAGGCCGATCCCGGGCTGCTGGAGCGCGCGCTCGCCAACGTCCTGGCCAACGCGCAGGCCTGGTCGCCGCCGGGCACGGCGGTCCGGGTAGACGTCGGCGCCGTGGCGGACCGGGTGGTCGTGCGCGTGATCGACCGGGGCCCGGGCATCGCACCCGAGGAGCGTGAGCGGATCTTCCAGCCGCTGCGCGGGCGCCGGAGCCGGCCGGGCGGAGTACGGGAGACCGGTACGGGGTTCGGCCTCGCGGTGGCCAAGGGCTTCGTCGAGGCGATGCACGGCGAACTGTCGGCCGAGGAGACCCCGGGCGGAGGCGCGACCTTCGTCTTCAGCCTCCGCCAAAGGCCGGCCGCTGAGCGGGACGGTCAGTAGGTGCCCGTGCCCGCCGGACGGGCCCAGGCCGCCGCCCGGCCGGACAGCCGGGGCATCGGCGCTCCGCTGCGCACGGTGAACTCCAGGCTCTCCAGCAGCTGCGACGGCGAGACGACCAGCACCTCGCAACCGGCGTGCGAGCGGCAGTAGCGGGTCACCGAGCCGTGGATGACGTGCCGCAGGCGGCTGCGCCGACTCGCGCCGAGGACCAGCAGATCGGTGTGCCGGTCGGCGACCCTGACCAGGGCCGGGCCCGGGTCGGCGTGCACCACCACCGGGCGGATCACCATGCCGTCCGGGTAACCGCCGAAGGCCTGTGCGAACACGACGTCCATCAGCCGGTGCGCGGAATGCTCCAACTCCGATGGTGGGCGCAGCCGTTCGGCATCGGTATGGCTCCAGGCCGTGACCGGGACCAGTACCGCGCCCCGCCGGGCGGCCTCCTCCACGGCGCGGTGCAGCGCCGCCAGGCTGCTCAACGATCCGTTGACCCCGACTACCACACGGGCACTGTCGTTCATCGCCATCCGCTCCCATCGGCGTTCCGGGCGCCTCGGGTGAGGGCGCCTGCCACGGTGAACCTGTCGCTGCTGACTTCCCGACTCCATTCGACCCCGAACGGCCCGGCGGATAGCGGTGCTTGACGCACGTCGTACGCGACTACCGGAAACCTTGACGTGACCTTGACGCAAGGGGGCCGGGTCGGCGGGTCGAGGGTGTCAAGCCGGTGTCAATCTTCCCTGGCGGACCGTCAGGAAGGCGTCAGAGCCACGGCGGGCCGGTCCGCTCGCACGGTTGGCTGCCGCTTGGCCCGTGCCCGTGTACCGGGCCGCACTCCCCCTCCGCCCCCCGCGCTGCACACCTCCCCGTCGCAGGCCCGTACGAGAAGGTCCGCCCCATGCTCCAGCAGGCTCCCGAGAGGGACGTCAACGTCCGTACCGTCACCAGCCGCGCGCCCAACCCGACTGCCGTACACCGGCATCGGGCACCGAGCGGGCTCTTCGACCCCAGGCAGCTGATCACCTCCTTCCCGGAGGCGCTGCGCAAGCTGCATCCCCGGCTGATGCTGCGCAACCCGGTGATGTTCGTGGTCGAGGTCGGCTCGGCCCTCACCACCTTCTCGGCCGTCGTCATGCCGAGCGTCTTCGCCTGGCTGATCAGCGCCTGGCTCTGGCTCACCGTGGTGTTCGCCAACCTCGCCGAGGCGGTCGCCGAGGGGCGCGGCAAGGCGCAGGCGGAGTCGCTTCGCAAGGCGCGGACCGGGACGGTCGCCCGGCGGCTGCTCAGGTGGCGGGTGGGCCTGGAGCACTGCGAGGAGGAGGCGGTGCCGGCCGAGGAACTGCGCCAGTACGACTTCGTGGTGGTCGAGGCGGGGGAGAGCATCCCCGGCGACGGCGATGTGGTCGAGGGCGTCGCGGCCGTGGACGAGTCGGCGATCACCGGTGAGTCCGCGCCGGTGATCCGCGAGTCCGGCGGCGACCGCAGCGCGGTGACCGGCGGCACCAGGGTGCTCTCCGACCGGATCGTGGTCCGGATCACCTCCAAGCCCGGACTGACCTTCATGGACCGGATGATCGCTCTGGTCGAGGGCGCCGAGCGGAAGAAGACCCCGAACGAGATCGCCCTCAACCTGCTGCTCGCCACCCTGACCATCGTCTTCATCCTGTGCATCGTCAACCTCCAGTCGCTGGCCATCTACGCGGGTGCCGAGCAGACCCTGACCGTCCTGGTGGCACTGCTGGTGGCACTGATCCCGACCACGATCGGCGCACTGCTCTCCGCGATCGGCATCGCGGGCATGGACCGGCTGGTGCAGCGCAACGTGCTGGCGATGTCGGGCCGGGCGGTGGAGGCGGCGGGCGACGTGGACGTGCTGCTGCTGGACAAGACCGGCACCATCACCTTCGGCAACCGCCAGGCCACCCGCTTCGTCCCGCTCCCCGGCGTCGAGACCGCCCAGCTCGTCGAGGCCGCCCAGCTCTCCTCACTCGCCGACGAGACCCCCGAGGGCCGCTCGATCGTGGTCCTCGCCAAGCGGTACGGGCTGCGCGAACGGGCCGAGGGGGAGCTCGGCCGGATGGAGTTCGTCCCGTTCAGCGCACAGACCCGGATGAGCGGCGTCGACCTCGACTGGCCCGACGGCAGCCCGACCGTCCGGGTGCGCAAGGGCGCGTCGGCCGCCGTCTCCGCCTGGGTGTACGAGAGCGGAGGGCAGGTCCCGCCGCAGGCGCACCAGGCGGTGGAGATCATCTCCTCGGGTGGTGGGACCCCGCTGCTGGTCGCGGTCCACGACCGGCACGGCGCACGGGTCCTGGGCGTGATCCAGCTCAAGGACGTGGTCAAGGACGGGATCCGGGAGCGTTTCGCGCTGCTGCGCCGGATGGGCATCCGCACCGTGATGGTCACCGGTGACAATCCGCTGACCGCCAAGGCCATCGCGGAGGAGGCCGGGGTGGACGACTTCCTCGCCGAGGCCACTCCCGAGGACAAGCTCGCCCTGATCCGGCAGGAGCAGGAGGGCGGCAAGCTGGTGGCGATGACCGGTGACGGCACCAACGACGCGCCCGCGCTGGCCCAGGCCGACGTGGGCGTCGCGATGAACACCGGCACCTCGGCTGCCAAGGAGGCCGGGAACATGGTCGACCTGGACTCCAACCCGACCAAGCTGATCGAGATCGTCGAGATCGGCAAGCAACTGCTCATCACCCGAGGGGCGTTGACCACCTTCTCGATCGCCAACGACGTCGCCAAGTACTTCGCGATCATCCCGGCGATGTTCGCCGGCGCCTACCCCGGGCTGCACCACCTCAACATCATGGCCCTGCACAGCCCGAAGTCCGCGATCACCTCGGCGATCATCTTCAATGCGCTGATCATCGTCGCGCTGATCCCGCTCGCCCTGCGCGGCGTGCGCTACCGGCCCTCCTCGGCCTCCGACCTGCTCACGCGCAACCTGCGGGTGTTCGGGTTCGGCGGTCTGGTGCTGCCGTTCCTCGGGATCAAGCTGATCGACCTTCTGGTGCAGTTCGTTCCCGGGTTGTGAACCAACCTTCCTGGGAGGTAGGGGAGTTGTCCGCTCCTTCGGTACTTCGCCGTGCCGGGGCGCCCCGGCTGCGGAGTGCCGGTCGTCGGCCGGGCTGGCAGACGGGGAGGCCCGCGGGATCCTGCCCGGTCTCCAGTCGGCCGACCGCCCCGGTGCGGGCGCCCGGAGTCCTCACGCGGCTCGGGACCGTCCGGCCGACTGACGCTGCGGGGTGCGGTCGCCGGTTGCCGGCCTCATGCCGTCCCGGCCGAGGCGCGGCCCGGGTGTGACCGGAGCCTGCCGCACCAGAGCGCGGGGCGGTGCGGCCAGGCGGGACCAGACCACCAGGACGAGCGGCAGCGCCAGGTAGCCGAAGCGGCCCGCCGGGGCGAGCGTGAAGGCCAGTGTCAGACCCAGGGCCAGCCGATCGGCGGCGGCGACCAGGGAGGCGGGCGGACGCAGCAGCAGTGACAGCGCGAGCACGGCACCGCCGGCCACCAGCAGGGCGACGGCCGCGAACCACCCTGCCGGGCCCAGGTCGGCCAGTAGCCGGCCCGGCAGCGGGCTGCTCGCCGGGGTCGGGACGGCCGCCCGCCCGGTGGGGAACGCCAGCACCTGTTCGATCATCCGGTGTGGCGCGACGACCGCGGCCGGCAGCACCAGCGCCGCCGTACCGGCCAGGCAGACGAGCGCACACCGGACCGCCGCGCGTCCGCCGTACACGGCGGCGAGCAGCGCGAGCGCGACCGGAAGCGCGGGCCAGGCCGACCACTTGAGCGAGCACGCCAGCGCCAGCGCCGCCCCGGCCGCGACCGGACGTCCACGGGCGGCGAACGCCAGACCGAGGCAGCACGCACCCGTCAGCGGCAGATCCACCCCGCTGACGCAGAGCGGCAGCGCCACCACCGGTGAGGCGGTCAGCGTGATCAGCCCGGTCCCGAACGACGGCCGTCCGGCTGCCGTTCGTCCTCCGGCTGTCCACCGCCCGGCTGCCCACCGCCCGGTCGGCCGCAGCGCCACCCGCCCGGCCACCAGGCAGGCCATCAGCGCGGCGGCGCACCACAGCCGTGCGTCCGCGAGCGGGGTCGCGCCCAGCAGTACCCGGGGCAGCCCCCAAAGGGTCATCCCCGGCAGGTACGGGGTGAAGTCCTCGACCCGCCGCGGGTCGGGGAGGTAGGGGCTGCCGCTGTGCACCAGCAGGTCCGCCGACCGCTCGATCACCATGACCTCGGACTGCCCCTGCCCGCAGGCCACCAGCACCGCGAGCGGAAGCACCACCGCGCCGGTCAGCGCCACCAGGGCCGAGGCCCGGCCGGCCCGCGAAGCGGGCTCCCGGAGCGCCACCCCGGCCGCCAGCAGATAGCCCGCCGCCGCGAACAGCCCCCAGAGCCGGTGCGGCGCCAGCCCGGACAGCAGCGGGAACGACCCCGCCCACACCGCCGCGACCAGCCAGCCTGCCGCCCGGATCGCGGGTCGGTTCCAGCGGGACGGGGCAGCCGGAACGGGTGCGGCAGCGGGGCGTCGGAGCGCTTCGGTCATCACCCCGTCATTGCACCGGCCAGGCGAGGGCCAGGTCAGGAGGGCTGGCTCGACTTCGATGGTCGAGTTTTCCCTACCGGGTTTTTCCTACCGGTCCCTCCTGTCGGTCCTCCCGAGTCACTGGTTCTTCCCGGCGGCTCTCCCCGCCGTTTTCTCCCCGCCGGTTCGACGGCCGGGCCGTCCCCACCCCGCCCGGCCCGGTGCCGGATGCGGTGCGACCGGTTGACGGGAACCCGCGTGCACTCCCGGGCGAGTAGCCGCCCGGCCCGGGGCGGACCCGGCTGCCCCGCACACCGCCTCCCGTGCCCTGTTGCGGTGTGCCGCCACGGCTGAACCTCCAGACAACAACGGTGAGTTGGCCTCCGCCACGCAGGCCGGGACAACGGCCCCACCCGGAATCCTGGTGGTCAGGGCCGCTCCGGTGGCTGCGGTACGAGCAGCCCCCGGTTGAACGCCTCGGTGACGGCGGCGGCTCGGTCGCCGACACCGAGCTTGGCGTAGATGTTCAGCAGATGGGACTTGATCGTGGCCTCGGTGATGAAGAGTCTGGCCGCGGCCTCCCGGTTGGCAGCCCCGGCCGCCACCAACTGGAGGACTTCGAGCTCCCGCTTGCTGAGCGGCCCCGGGGCGGGGGCGCGTACCCGGTTCATCAGCAGGGCCGCCACCGAGGGCGCGAGTACGGCCTCGCCCCGGGCCGCCGCCCGCACCGCCCGCAGGAGCTCGTCACGGGGAGCGTCCTTGAGCAGGTAACCGGTGGCGCCCGCCTCGATCGCGGGCAGCACATGGCTGTCGGTGTCGTAGGTGGTCAGCACCAGCACGCGTGCGCTGCTCCCACGCCTGGTCAGCTCCCTGATCGCGCTCACCCCGTCCATGCCGGGCATCCGCAGGTCCATCAGGACCACGTCCGGCCGCAGCGTCTCGGCGAGCCGGACCGCCTCGGCTCCGTCGGCAGCTTCGCCGAGCACCTCGAACTCCTGATCGCGAGCGAACATGCTGCTCAGGCCGTCCCTGACCACAGGATGATCGTCGGCGATCAGCAGCCTGATCGCGGCGGTGGGGCGGCTCACGCGTCCACCTCCGCCGACTCGGCGGGGACGCGGGCCGAGATCCCGGTGCCGCCGCCCGGCTCCGACTCGACCTGCAGAGTCCCCGACAGCCCCTCGATCCGCTGGCGCATCGCGACCAGGCCGAACCCGCCGCGATCCGCGCGCGGAGCGTCGGTGCCGTTGCCATCGCCACTGGCGCCGCCACCGCCATTGGCGACGAAACCGCCGAAACCGCCGAAGACACCGGTGGTGAGCCGGGCCGGATCGAAGCCGTCGCCGTCGTCGCGCACGTCCAGGGCCACCTCGTGCTCCAGATAGGAGAGCGTCACCCCCACCCTGGTCGCTTCCGCATGCTTGGCCACGTTGGCCAGCGCCTCCTGGGCGCACCTGAGCAGCGCGACCTCCGCCTCCGGCCGCATCGGCCGTGCCGTACCGGTCGTGGTGACCTGGACCGGGATCCCGTGCAGCGCCGACCAGCGGCCGGCCACGCCTGCCAGTGCCTCGCTCAGCCGTGCCGTCCGCAGTGGCTCGGGGCGCAGGGCGTGCACCGATCGCCGCGCCTCGGACAGGCTCTCCCTCGCCAGCCTGGTCGCGGCCCGGACGTGCCTGCGCCGTCCCGCCGGATCGGCCTCGGCATGCTCGGCCGCCTGTAGCTGGGTGATGATCCCGGTGAGCCCCTGCGCCAGGGTGTCGTGGATCTCCCGCGCCATCCGCTGCCGCTCGTCGTGCACGCCGGCCTCCCTCGCCTGTGCCAGTAGCCGCTCGTGCAGGGCCGCGTTCTCCGCCAGCGTCGCCGCCAGCCTGCGGTTCGCCTCGTGTGCCTTCCGAAGCGCCTGATCGCGCTCGTCGTTCTGCCGGGTGCCGCGCCGGGAGAACCAGGCGAAGCCGCACATGGGGATCACGTTCGCGGCCAGGATGGCGACGTACACGGCCTGGCCCGAGAGCGTGGTCTTGTCCACGCCGTAGGCCTGCGCGGTGCCCGCCACCACCGCCACCGCGGCCACGCCGACCGGCTGCCACGGCCAGCGCAGCACCCTGAAGGCGTAGATGTACCCGGCGGGTGTGAAGAGCCCGAACCACGGCTCCCTGACCACCAGGACCGCCGTGATCACGATCAGCACGGTGAAGAACACCGCCATCACCGGCACACGCTCGCGCCAGGCCGGATGCAGTGTGAAGACCCACAGCATCCAGACCGCGGCCAGCGCGCACAGGGCCAGGTCGATGAAGAGGGACCCGCCCGAGGACCGCCGCTCGGCGACCACCGTGACGACGGTCAGGACCGCCAGCAGCGCATATGGCACAACGGTCGCCGACACGAGTCGGTGTCGCACCGGACCCCTCATCCACGCCCCCTCAAGCTGCCGTTCCACCGGACAATCTAGCCGTGACCGGCGCGGGCTATCCGGAGGCGAACAGCGAGCGCAGGTGCCTGCCGTTGACGATCGCCACGACGCCCAGGAGGAGCAGTCCGCACGCGCCCTGCTCGATCCTCATCCACAGCGGCAGGAGATTGGGGAGCGGCACGAGGACGGCGATGGCCGCGACCATGGCGCCCGAGGCTATTCGGAGCCGCAGATACGCCCGGCGGTGGCCGCGCGAGGCGCCGACGACGAAGGAGAGCATCAGCAGGGAGGTGAGGACGACGATCGTGCCCCGGATCCAGACCGTCGCGTTCACCAGCCCGGGATCACGGCGGAGCAGGCAGGCGGCCACGAGGGTGAGCAGGCTGAGGGCGATGTAGCCGCCGACGAGGCGCTTCATGGTGCGAAAAGCCGTCAGGCTGCGTGGATGGCTCGGGAGTTGGTCGGACGGGGCGGCGGGCTGTGCGTTGCGGGTGTTCACGGTGGGTCTTCTCCTCTCTCGGGTGGCCTCCAGCGTCGCAACGCCACGGCAGTCCGCGCATCGGTCGATCTACCGGAACCGCGGCTGAACCGCTGTACCGACCGGAAGGCCGAGCCGGTCCACCGTTCGGCTGACCGGCTCTCAGCACACGGTGTCCGCCTCCGGGTTCGGTCCGACCCCGCCGGTCCCGCCTCCGACCCCGCCGGTCCCCGGCCGACCCGGCCACCGATCCCCCGCCGACCCGGCCGTCGACTACGGTTGGGTGACTTGACCAGCGAAGGCACGGAGGGGACGGATGCCCGGAGTACTGGCCGCCGAACCGTCCGGGCTCGCGTTGTGGGGAGCGCTGAGGGCGCGCCCGATCCGCTTCCTGTACTCGGGCTGGCCGTGGCGCTGCTGGGCGTACCTGCTGAGCGGGGCGCTGCTGGGCACGGTCACCCTCGTGCTGCTGGCGGTGCTGCTGGTCCTGGGAGTCGGACTCTCGGTCGTCGGGATCGGGCTGGTCATCCTCGCGCTCACCGCGCTGGCCGGGATACCCGTGGGCGCCGTCGAGCGGCGGCGGATGCGGCTGGTGGAGCCGGAGACCGTACCGAGCCCGCACCCCGTGCTGGCGGCCGGGCCCGGCCACGGGGTCGCCCACCGGGTACGGACCCGGCTGCGCGAGCGCGCGACCTGGCGCGAACTGGGCCACGCCGGCGCGCTGGCGCTGGTCTTCGCGGCCATCGACCTCGCGTTCACCGCGCTGCTGGCCCTGTCCTTCGTGTTCCTGGTCTCGCCGCTGGTCGTGGCCGCCCTGGCACCCGAGACGGTGATGCTCCTACCCGGGCACGCGGTGGACGGACCGGTGGAGGCCCTGCTCGGCGGCGCGGCCGGACTGCTCGGCCTGGTGTGCTGCGCCTATCTGGGCGCGCTGCTGACCGGTGCCCAGATCGGGCTGTCCCGGCTGCTGCTGGCCGCCCGGGAGGCCGAGCCGGCCGGGCAGGTGGTCGAACTCACCCGCTCCCGCGCCCGGTTGGCCGACGCCTTCGAGAGCGAACGCCGGCGCATCGAGCGTGATCTGCACGACGGCGCGCAACAGCAACTCGTCGCGCTGACCATGACCCTGGGCCTGGTGCGGCTGAGGCTCGGCGCCGGCCAGGGCGAGGCGGCGGCCGAGCTGGCCGCCCGCGCGCAGGGTGAGGCCCGCCGGGCACTGGACCAACTCCGCGACCTGGTGCGGGGAATCCACCCCCGGGTGCTCGCCGACCACGGCCTGGCGGCCGCCGTCGCCGAGGTCGCGGTACGCAACCCGATCCCGGTCCGGGTGGACCTCGACCTGCCGTACCGGCTGCCCGAACAGGTCGAGACCATGGCCTACTTCAGCGTCACCGAGGCGCTCGCCAACGCCGCCAAGCACAGTGGCGCCACCCGGGTCACCGTCGCCGGACACCACGCCGACGGCCTGCTCTCGCTGCTGATCAGCGACGACGGGCGCGGCGGCGCGGATCCGGCGGCCGGCGGCGGACTCCAGGGCCTGGCCGACCGGCTGGCGATCCTGCAGGGCCGGCTGCTGCTGACCAGTCCGGCCGGCGGACCCACCCGGCTGCGAGTCGAAGTCCCCTGCTCCGCCCGGGAGGTGGCGTGCTCCGCATAGTCCTGGCCGAGGATTCCGTCCTGCTCAGGGCGGGCCTGGTCGAACTGCTCACCCTCGGCGGCCATCAGGTCACCGCCGCCGTCGGGGACGCCGAGGAGCTGGTCCGCGCGGTGGACGCGGACCTTCCCGACCTCGTCCTCACCGACGTCCGGATGCCACCGGGTTACGGCGACGAGGGCCTGCGGGCCGTCCTCGAACTGCGCACCCGGCACCCCGAGTTGCCGGTGGTGGTGCTCTCCCAGTACGTCGCCACCGCCTACGCCGCCCAGCTCCTGTCGGGCGGTGACCCGGGCCGGGGCGGACTCGGCTACCTGCTCAAGGACCGGGTCGGTGAGGTGGCCGAGTTCCTGGACGCGCTGCGCCGGGTGGCCGACGGCCGGACCGTCATCGACCCCGAGGTCGTCAGGACCCTGCTCACCCAGCGGTCCGCCGGCAGCTCCGCCGCCCGGGCGCTCGACCGGCTGACTCCCAGGGAACGCGAAGTCCTCGCCCTGATGGCCGAGGGCCGCAACAACCAGTCCATCGCCCGGGAGCTGGTCGTCACCGAGGCCGCCGTGGTCAAACACGCGGGCAACATCTTCACCAAACTCGATCTCGACCCGACCGACGGCAACCGCCGTGTCCTCGCCGTCCTCGCCCACCTCCGCGCCGACGGCGGGTAGCCGGCGTAGCCGGGGCTCCGGTCGGAGCCCCGGCAGGGGCGGGGTGCGGCCCGGCGGTCCCGGTCAGTCGGTGGCCACGGACCGCAGGTCGCGCAGGGTGGCGGTGAGTGCCCACGCGAGCAGTACCAGCGCCGCCCCCGCCGCCACCGCGATGTGGTCGGGGGTCTGACGGGCCGCCGAGGCCGCGAGGACGACCGATCCGGTGAGCACGCCGGCCGCGGTCAGGCTCCACAGGCCCAGGCGGAGTCGCCCGGACGGGGGCGCTGCGACCACGGTCCCGCCGAGGCCCGCGAAGAACCGGCAGGTCTGGACGGCTCCGGCGGCCAGGGTGGTCCAGTAGGCGAAGACGGCGAGGTGGTGCCAGGGGCCCGTGGCGAGCGAGGGCGCTCCGAGGCGCACCACGGCCACCATGCCCGCCCCGACCAGGGCGGGGGCGGCGAGCCGGCGGAGCGCCCGGCCGGCCAGTGCGGTCGCGGCGGCGCGGGTCGGGCGGGGGAGCGGCGCGACGAGGGCGAGGCCGAGCAGGAACAGGACGGTGCAGGTGTTCCCTGCCCAGGTGCCGCCGGGGGCGGAGGTGAACCGGGCGCCCTGCGCGGTGGCGACGCGCCCTGACAGTGCGCCGAGCGCAGCGACCGTTATGGCCAGCGTGGCCGCCCGTTGGCGGCGCTGGGCGTGGTGGTCGGCGGGCCAGATCGCGGGGTGCAGCCACATGTCCGCGATGCCGACGGCCAGGCTCGGCCAGGCCCGCCAGCCGGCCGCCCGGGCGTCCTCCTCGAGCGCCTCGCCCCACCGCTCCCGGAACACGCCGGGGTAGAGCCGGACCAGGCCTCGGTGGAGACTCAAGCCGGGCTCACCCCCAGGCTCCGCAGTCCAGCCCTGGCGACCTTCGCCATGGACCGCAGTTCCTGTTCAAGTACCTGGCGGCCCTTGGGAGTCAGCCGTACGGGCCGCTGGCGTCCCTGCTCCTCGGCGGGCTCGATCAGCTGCTTGGCCTCCAGCCGGCTGAGTGCCCCGTACAGGCTCCCGGGGCCCAGTCGTTCTCCGACCAGTTCCTCGATCGCCGTGTTGATGGCGTAGCCGTGCAGCGGCCCGTCGGCCAGCACGCACAGCACCAGAGTCTGGGCGTCGTTCGCCTGCATCCGCCGCGCTCCTCTCCCTCTTGGGCGAAACGGTACTACGCGGTGTGTACTGTGCCGCCACGCCTGACAGTGAGGCCCTCTTGCTGCTGCGAGCAGCCCGTCCGTCCACCGTGCCGGTCGCGGCGACGGCGGCCGCCGACCGGGGATGCGGCCGGCCGGCTCCGATGGCCGAGGGTCGCAGTACCCGGTGTCGGGGCCGGGGAAGTCGGGTCAGAAAGGTGTCCGATTAGGTCGTTTATGGGCAATGTGTCACTGAATATGGCAATCAGTCAGCTTTTCATGCCATTTCTATGTGAGGTGCGTAATACGAACTTGTGTCCGGCGGGTGGAACTGCCTAGCGTTCAGGCTGTTCGCACCTGCGGACCCTGCCGCCGGGACGCCGAGTCCTGTCCACCGGTCGGCAGGACGTCGAGCAGTGCACCGGGCAGGAGCGGGGGAACCAGGTAGTTCGCCGCGCCCTGCCCAGCCCGCTCCCGGGCTCGGTGGGTCGCGGCTCGGGGTGAAGCCGTTCTGTGTGCGGCCGGGCTACCTCACGGCCCGAACCCGACAGCTCACCTCGCAGGCGTCGCAGAGGAACGCCCCATGCTGACTTCAGGTTCCGGCCGGCATCGCCGTGCGCGCCGGAGTTACACCCCGCGTCTTGCCGCCACCGCCGGGATCGCCGGCGCCGGTCTCATGCTGCCGCTGCTGAGTGCGAGCGGAGCCTCCGCGGCGCCCGGCTCCCACACCTACGCGAGCTACGCCGGGTGGCAGGAGCACCACCAGTACCACCACCAGGCCGGCTCCGGGGGGCAGCGCCACCAGGCCGGCTCGCACACCGCGCCGCACGCCGCGCGGCCCGCCGGTCAGGCTCCCGCCGGGAAGTCCCACGCCTCCCCGACCGCTTCGGCCACCCAGGCCCCGGACACCGAGAGCGCGCAGCCCGCCGCCGACTACCAGGGCTCCCACGGCGCGCGGCCGACCGCTCAGGCCTCGACCCCGTCGTCCGACGCCTCCGCTCCGTCGTCCGAGGCGTCCGCCCCGTCGTCGCCGTCCGCGTCCCCGTCGGCTCCGGCCGGCCAGGCCCCCGCCGCCACCCCCACGGCCACGCCCACCGCCCCGTCCGCGACGAGCGGTTCGAGTTCGGACGCCGTACAGCAGGTGCTCAGCCTGATCAACCAGGCACGGGCCGCCCAGGGCCTGCCCGCCTACACCATCACGGCGGGTCTGACCCGCAGCGCCGAGGCCCACAACCAGACGATGGCCGGCGGCTGTGGCATGTCCCACCAGTGCCCGGGCGAGGCCGAGTTGGGAGCGCGGGAGACGGCCGCGGGCGTCCAGTGGAACGCCATCGGGGAGAACATAGGTTACGGCGGCGGGGTCGGCTCCGCCGCCCAGGACATCGCCGCGATGGCCGTCAGTCTGACCCAGGACATGCTGAACGAGACGCCGCCGGACGACGGCCACCGCAAGAACATCCTCAGCGGCGAGTTCAGCCACATCGGCATCGCCGTCTACCGGGATGCCCACGGCACCGTCTGGCTCACCCAGGACTTCTCCAACTGACCTGTCCTGTAAGGACATCGGCCGAGATGGCCCGGTCCTCTCCCCGGCAGGGCCCGCCGCCCCGTTCCCTCGGGCGGCGGGCCCTGCCGGACGGTGCGGTGTCGGGAGGTGGTGTCGAAGGCGGGGCGTGTCCATCGGGTGCGCGACCGGGATCGCCCGGGCGGTTCCGTGTGGGTGGCGTTCCTTGTCGATGCACGTTCACCTCCAGTCCGATCTGATGGTTAGCGGCCCAGCTCGGGTGGGCAGAATGCATCCGGTTCGTCCTCGCACGCTCCCCACGTACGCTGCACGCGCTGGTCCGCGCCTGTGCACCACCCCATCGCACCGCAGCACCACCTTCCGCCTCCGCGCCGCACCACCCGCCTCCGCACCACCCGCCGCCCAGTGCAAGGCCCGGCGTACAGCTCCGCCGGGTGAGAGAGGGGCCGAGATGTCGTTACCTGTTGGCAGAGCCGCCGTGCTGGGAGGCAGCCTGGCCGGGCTGCTGCACGCCTGGGTCCTCGCCGAGGCGGGCTGGCAGGTGACCCTGGTGGAGCGCGACCGCCGACCGGGCAGGGCCGAGTTCGCCGGGGGAGTCCCGCAGGCCCGCCAGGCCCACCTGCTGATGCCGGCCGGACTGGATGCCATCGAGCGGCTGCTGCCCGGCACGACCGAGCTGCTCATCGACGCGGGGGCGCAGCGCCTCGGCCTGCCCAGCGACATCCGCTGGCTCACGCCGGCCGGCTGGCTCCCCTCCTTCTCGCCGCGGCACACCATCGTCAGTCTCACCCGCCCCCTGATCGACTGGGCGCTGCGCCACCAGGTGCTGTCGCACCCGGGTATCGAGGCGCGTGAGGGAGTCGACGCCGTCGGGCTCACCGTCGCCGGACCCCGGATCGCCGGAGTCCGCTACCGGCGGCGCGGCGACCGTGACCGGACCGAGTCGGTGCTGCCCGCGGAGGTGGTGGTCGATGCCACCGGCCGTACGTCCCGAACTCCTCACTGGCTGAACGACCTTGGGCTCGACGCGCCCGAGGAGAGCGTGATGGACGGCGGGGTCAGCTACTCGACCGGGCTGTTCCGCAGGGCCGAGGGGGGCCTGTCCGCCGGCCGTGCGCTCTACCTCCAGCCCCGGCCCGGGCGCAATCCGCGCTTCGGGCTGCTGTTCCCGGTGGAGGGGGACCGCTGGATGGTGACGGTCGGCGGGATGCGCGGCTTCACCGCACCCACCGACCTCGACGGATTCCTCGCCTTCAGCCGGGAGTTGCGCACACCGGACCTGTACGAGCTGCTCAAGGGCCTCGAACCGGTCGCCCCGATCCACGGCTTCCGCCCGCCGCCCAGCCGGCGGCGGCACTACGAGCGGCTGGCCGGTCTACCCGAGGGGCTGCTGGTGGTCGGCGACGCTGCCTGCACCTTCAACCCGATGTACGGGCAGGGCATGTCGGTGGCGGCCCGGTCCGCGCTGGTGCTGCGCGATCTGCTCGCGGCCGGAGCTTCCGGAGCCCACAGGTCCCGTGGACCGATCGCCCGTAGACAGACGGTAGTTGAACTCCCGGTGAACTCCAGGATGATCCAGCGCGCGGTGTTCCGCGAGGCGGGGGCGGCCTGGCGGGCGGCCTGCGCCGAGGACCTGCGCTACGACACCACCCTCGGCGGCCGTCGGGGGCCGCTGCTGAAGCTCCAGCACGCCTATCTGGACCGGGTGTTGAACGCCGCCCAGCGCAGCAAGGCCGCGCAGGACGCCTTCATCGACACCCTCTCGCTGACCGCGCCGCCGACCAGGCTCTTCGCGCCGGCCGTGCTGCTGCAGGCCGCCCTGAGCGGCGGCCCCAGGGGGCGCCGGATCGGGCCGTGAGGGTGAAAGCGGGTCGCAAAACGGCTCGCAGTGGCCGGAGTTGTCGAGGACGGCACCGGGGTTCCCGTTTCGATCGAGAAGATCGGTCAAAATTCGGTAAATGTGGTCGGTGCACCCTTCCGGTGGGTCTACGCTTGATGAGGTTTGAAAAGGCACCTCGTTCGGTGAGGCGTCTTCACGGACACAGGCCACTGATCCCAACCGTCGAGAGACGCTCCGGATCAGGACAGATCTTCCCGACCTAAGGGTTGATCCCAAGTGGCTTCCGGCTGGTGAGCCGGATCACGCCGTGGAGTGCCAAAGCTCTGACGAGTTGGGGTGAACCGGCCGTTTCGGCTGGTCCGCTCCTTGCCGTGTCGATACGACGCACAGCTGCGTCCCGGCCGGAAGGAGGCGAGAGACATGGATTCGAGTTGCAGTAGTCCGGGCCATAAACGGCCCCACATCCGCATGTCCTCGTTCTCCATCGGCACGCGGTAACAACCTTCTTCACGAGCTTTTCTGACACACCGTCCGCTCGGTGCTGCGCCATGCCCTCATGTCCTTATGACCTCATGGCGCTATTCCGCCGCGGGCTGCCGCGGTGTGCCCTCGTGAAGGGGATTGCTGCTGCGCGCCACCCGAACTCTCCCCGTGAAACCGGGGGGCAAGGGAGGTTCGCCATGACCGACACCACGATGACTCCACCGTCGATCTCGGCGCCGCGCGCCGCGGTGCTCGACGACGCTCACGTCGGCGACATCCAGGGCGCCCTGGGCACCATCAGCCTCAACGACACCGACCCGCGCCAGGGCCTCTCCGCCAAGCTCAAGACGCTGCTGGCGATCGTCGGGCCCGGCCTGATCGTGATGGTCGGCGACAACGACGCCGGTGCGTTCTCCACCTACGGCAACGCCGGCCAGAACTACGGCACCAGCCTGCTGTGGACCCTGCTGCTGCTGGTCCCGGTGCTCTACGTCAACCAGGAGATGGTGCTCAGACTGGGTGCCGTCACCGGTGTCGGCCACGCCCGGCTGATCCTGGAGCGCTTCGGCAAGTTCTGGGGCGCGTTCAGCGTGATCGACCTGTTCCTGCTCAACGCGCTGACCCTGGTCACCGAGTTCATCGGGATCACGCTGGCGGCGGGCTACCTGGGTCTGCCGAAGGTCGGCTCGGTCATCCTGGCCGCCGCGATCATCATCGCCTCCGCCTTCACCGGCTCCTTCCGCCGCTTCGAGCGGATCGCGGTCGCGCTGTGCGCCGGATCGCTGCTGCTGGTGCCGATCTACTTCATGGTCCACCCCAAGACCTCGCAGATGGCCCACGACTTCGTGGTTCCCAGCATGCCCGGCGGCAGCGGCGAGCTGGCCACCGTGATGCTGCTGATCATCAGCATCGTCGGTACCACGGTCGCCCCCTGGCAGCTCTTCTTCCAGCAGTCGTACGTCATCGACAAGCGGATCACCCCGCGCTTCATGAAGTACGAGAAGGCCGACCTGTGGATCGGCATCGTGATCGTGGTCGTCGGCGCCGCCGCGATGATGGGCTTCACCGCCGCCGCCTTCACCGGCACCGACGGCTTCGGCCAGTTCACCGACGCGGCGGGCATCGCCAAGGGCCTGGAGGACCACGCGGGCAAGCTGGTCGGCGTGCTGTTCGCGATCGCCCTGCTGGACGCCTCGATCATCGGCGCCTTCGCGGTCTCGCTCTCCACCGCCTACGCGATCGGCGACGTCTTCGGCATCAAGCACTCGCTGCACCGCGGGGTCGGCAACGCCAAGGGCTTCTACGCCGTCTACGCCGGTCTGGTCGCCGCCGCGGCGATCATCGTCCTGGCCGCCAGCGACAGCACGCTGGGCCTGCTCACCCAGGGCGTCCAGGTCCTGGCCGGTGTGCTGCTGCCCTCCGCCTCGGTCTTCCTGCTGCTGCTCTGCAACGACAAGGAGGCCCTGGGCCCCTGGGTGAACGGTCCCAAGACCAACGCCTTCACCTCCGCCGTGATCGGCGTCCTGGTCACCCTGTCGGTCATCCTGACCGCCTCGGTCCTGTGGCCGAACATCAGCTCCTCGGCGATCCTCGACATCATGGCCGCCTGCGGCGTCCTCGGGGTGCTGGCCGCCGGGTTCTCCTTCACCCGCCGGCGCACCGCCACCAAGGAGGACCCGATCGACCGCACCGGGCGCGAGAACTGGCGGATGCCCCCGCTGGAGACCCTGGCCCGTCCGACCATGTCCACCGCCCGCAAGATCGGCATGGGCGCGCTGCGCACCTACCTGCTGGTCGCGATGGTCCTGGTCGTCGTGAAGATCGTCCAGGTGGCGATCTCCCAGTGACCCGGCGGTGGGGGAGGCCGGCCCACAGCGGCCTCCCCCACCCCGGCACCACCGGTGCCCCACCCCGTAGTCCCGAACAGTCATAGGCCTCTCGCCGCCCCCTCGCCCGAGGAAGGGAGAACCAGCCATGCACGTCTCGCTGCTCCACCCCCGCCAGACCGGCCGCACCGTCGAGCCGGACGGCATCACCGCCCGGCGCGCCCACAGCTGCCCGCGCCTGCGTCTGACCCTGCACGACGGCGCCGAGCGCGCCTACCGGCTCGACGACCCCGGCACCTGCCCCGACTCCGGGACGCCGAACTACGCCGACTCCGCGTACGAGCCCCGCGTGCACCTCGCATACCTGCTGGCCCGTCAGGGCCACCACCCCGGCTGGCTCGCGCACTTCGCCGACCTGCCGCTGCCGGCCGCACACCGGATCGCCGAGGCCGCCCGGGCTGTTCAGGGCGTCCGGGCCGCCTGACCGCCCGCCGCGGTCCCCGGCACCGGCGCACTTCCCCGCGCCTCGCGCCACTTTCGTACGTCGCGCTCCTCCCGCGCCTCGCGCCCCTTCGGTGCGTGGCACTCCCTGCGCCCCGTACCCCTCCCACTCTTCGCCTTGCAGCACGCCGAGCCATGGCTTCGGCATGCCGTTCTCACCACGGAGGTGACCGTCCCGTGTCCGCACTCGCCCTGTTCCAGATCAACATCCCGATTCCGGTCGGCCGGGCCCGGGGAGCCTCCCGGTCGTCCAGGACGCACCTCGCCGACAGCCTGTCGGCGGCCGCGCTCGACAGCGTGGTCCTGCACGCGCCGGCCTCGCCGGTCGAGCCGTCTCCGGTACCGGTGCGCCGGACGGCACTGCGGGCCGGCTGGCACACCGTTCCCGGCCGCGACGGCCGGCCGCGCCTGGAGGCCACCTGGCGCTCGGCCGCCTGAATCCTCCGCCGGTTGAGCCCTGTGCCGGCGGACTCCGCCGACCGAGCCCCTCGCCGACCGGACGCCCGCCGCCCAAGCCCGAACCCGAACTCGTACTCGTACCGCCAGGAGGCCGACATGGTCGTGCGCTACCCACGGCTGAACGTCATCTTCTCGGACCACCACACCGCGACCCACCGCCCCGCCCCGCCCGCTGCCCCGCCCGCCGCTTCGGCCACCACCCCGGCCACCACCCTGGCCGCCGCTCCGGGCCGGCCCGCGAGGTCGGCGCAGCAGCGTGTGGTGGTCGACCAGACCTTCCGGACCGCCACCGTCGAAGGGCGCCAACTCGAGCTGACTTACCTGGAGTTCGAACTTCTCGCGCACCTGGTGGCCAATCCGCTGCGGGTTCACTCGCGCGGCCAGCTGATGGAGGCCGTCTGGGAGCGGCCGGACAACGGTGACACCCGCACCATCAACACCCACATCGCCCGGCTGCGCCGCAAGCTCGGTCCGGACCACCGCGCCAGTATCGCCACCGTCCGCCAGATCGGGTACAAGTACGACCCGAGCCTGGCGTTCGTGGCGGCCTGACGGCCGGTCAACTACGGTCGGTCGCCGATGAGGAGCGGGTGGTCACCCGGCTCTCGCTCGAACCGGCCGTCCGGGACCTGCACTGGCACCTGCACGACGGCAGCACCGGAGTGGACGAGGAAGCCATCGCCTGATCCCCCTGACCGGGGCCGCCTCCCCGGGCGGCGGCCCCGGCCTCGTACCGCCGGTGCCCGGGCAGCGGCGCGAGAACCCGACGCGGAGGAACTCCGATGAGGCCGTACTTCCACTCCCGGGCCATGCCGCCCCGGGACGTCCGCCCACCTGCCCGGATCACCCGCCCCCGTACCCGGGAGGGGACGGCGCTGCTCGGCGTGCTCACCCTGCTGCTGGTCGAGATGGTCGCGCTCGGCCTCGCCCCGGGCCGGGCCCGGCCGCTGATCGGGGCTTGTCTGTTCGGTGCGGGAGCCACCGTGTTCGTGCTGGTCGCGGTGGTGCGCTGGAGCCACCGTGCCATGGCCCGCCGGGGCCGCTCCACCGCGCCCCTCCCGTCGCCGGACGGGCAGTGGTACGACGCGAAGGCGCTGGAAGGCTACCCAAAAGAGGAGATAGCCCGGCTGCTCCCGCTCTCGGCCGACCCCGGCCGCAACCGGCTGCAGACCGCCTGGGTCCTCGCCGCCCATGGCCGCGATGCCGCCTGGATCGCCCGCCACCTCGACCTCCCCGCCGACCTGGCCCGCCTCCTCGCCGACACCGCCGCCCACCGGGCCGCGGCGGATAGGACCTGACGGGCCGGGGCGAGCCCTTAGCCGACGGCCAACACCCGTAATCCGGTCGTGCGTTGGTCGCTGCGGGACCCGGAAGGCTGATGCGGTATCAAGGATTCATCAGGGAGGGTGAACCGTCCTTGCCCCCACGATCGGCGGTCGACTTGAATGAGGGCATGACCTGCTCGACACGCCACCACGATCGCCCGCCGCATCCGCGGGCGGGGGCTGTTGTCGCGGTCTTCGTCGCCATCCGGTAGCGCTTCCTCCCCGCGAAGCAACGCTCCCGATCGCGCCGCAGGCGGGCTCCCGGTCACTTCCGGCCGGGGCCCGCCTGCGTTCGGTCACCCGCGCGTACACGGATACGCGCGACTCGCAAGCACGTACACATCTCGCAGTCCCGGCCCCCGCCGCGCGGTTGGTCGCGCGGCGGCACCCCGGGTTGCCTGCAACCCCTTGGATGGGTCATGCCCGACGCAGTCCTGTCGTCCCTGCCGTCCCCCGCGGACCGTGTTCTGTCGAACCGGACCGCCCTGGTGACCGGTGCCTCCTCCGGTATCGGATGGGAGAGCGCCCGCCTGCTCGCCGAGCACGGTGCCACCGTCCTGGTGCACGCCCGCACCGCCGCCGAGGGCGAGGACGCCGTCGCGCGGCTGGCCGCCGCCGGAGCCGACCGCTCCCGACTCCTGCCGTTCGCAGCGGACTTCAGGCATCTCGCGGAGGTCTCGGCGCTGGCCCGGGCGGTCGCCGCGACGGTGCCCGCGCTCGACCTGCTGGTCAACAACGCGGCGGTGATGGCGCCCGAGCGCTGCACCCTCACGGACGACGGCAACGAGGTCTCGCTCCAGGTCAACTTCCTTGCCGCACACCTGCTGGCCAGGCAGCTGCGGACCACGCTGGCGGCCGCCCGGGGCGCGCGGGTGGTCAACGTCTCGTCCTCCCTGCACCGTACGGCCGCGATGAACTGGACCGACCCGCACCGGGTCAAGAAGTACTCCCGGGTCGCCGCGTACGCGCAGTCGCAGCTCGCGCTGACCATGGCCACCGGCGAGATGGCCCCCGAGGGCAGCGGGATCACGGCGGTCAGCCTCAACCCGGGGCTGTGCGACACCGCCCTGCTGCCGCTGTACGGACGGGTGGGCGCACCGCCGGCCGAAGGGGCGGCCGCGGTGGTCCGGCTCTGCCTGCCCGGCACCGAGCTGGTCAACGGCGAGTACTACGACGGCGGCGACATCGCGCCGACCGCCCAGGTCGTGCACGAGGAGCGGTCCCGCCGCCGGCTGGCCAAGCTCGCCGACCAGCTGGTCGCCCAGGCCTGACACCGCACCGGAGTTCAAGGAACAGGAGAGGCATGTCCAAGCGCGCCCGTAAGAAGAAGGCCCGCCGCGGCAAGAAGGCCAACCACGGCCGCAAGCCCGCTTAAACACCCTGAACCCACCCGGCGCCGAGTGCCACCGGCGCCGGGTGACGACGATCTGCGGCCCCGGGCGGCCGTCCCCGCACCTGCGGAGCGACGGCCGCCCGGGGCCATTCGTATGCAATCCAGCCGTGAGGGAACGTTCCGGCCAAGGTCAGGTCTCGGCTGTGTGAAGCAGGCATCAAGGCTGCGTCAATGTTTTCGATGCACCCGTATGGACGGCGTCAGGGGCGCGCAAACGGCGCTCGGTGGCTGGTTTGCTCCTCGTGCCGACCTCCCGTCGGCGTCGTGAGGGGCTTCCGGGGCGCCTTCGACCTCAATCCCTGAACCACTTTGGTGGAACCCATGCCCGATCTCATCTACGTCGGCGTCACGGTTGCCGTGTTCGTCGTCCTGGCCCTGATCGCGAAGGGGGTGGAGAGGCTGTGAGTGCCGAGAACATCGCAGGTCTCGTCGTCGCCGTCGCGCTGGTCGGCTACCTCGTCGTGGCGCTGATCTACCCGGAGAAGTTCTGACATGAGTTCTACGCTCGCGGGCTGGTTGCAGGCCATCGCCCTGGTCGGCGCCCTGGCACTGTGCTACCGCCCCCTTGGCGACTACATCGCCAAGCTCCTCACCACCGCCAAGCACCTGAGAGTCGAGCGCGGCCTCTACCGCGTGATCGGCGTGGACGGCGACGCCGACCAGCGCTGGCCGGTCTACCTGCGCTCGGTGCTGGCGTTCTCCGCCGTCTCCCTGCTCTTCCTGTACCTGCTCCAGCGGATCCAGAACATCCTTCCGCTGAGCCTGGGCAACAAGGCGGTCGAGCCGCACACGGCCTGGAACACCGCCGTCTCCTTCGTGGCCAACACCAACTGGCAGTCCTACGCCGGTGAGTCCACGATGGGCCACCTGGTGCAGATGGCCGGCCTCGCGGTGCAGAACTTCGTCTCGGCCGCCGTCGGCATCGCCGTCGTGGCCGCACTGATCCGGGGCTTCACCCGCAACCGCACCGACCGGGTGGGCAACTTCTGGGTGGACCTCACCCGGATCTCGCTGCGCCTGCTGCTGCCGATCTCGGTGGTCTTCGCCCTGGTCCTGGCGGCCACCGGTGTGGTGCAGAACTTCCACGGCTTCCACGACATCGCCACCCTCGGCGGCGACACCCAGTCGATCCCGGGCGGCCCGGTGGCCTCCCAGGAGGTCATCAAGCTGCTGGGTACCAACGGTGGCGGCTTCTTCAACGCGAACTCGGCCCACCCGTTCGAGAACCCGACCGGTCTCAGCAACGTGCTGGAGATCTTCCTGCTGCTGGTGAT
The DNA here is from genome assembly GCF_051374625.1 of Kitasatospora sp. HPM-01-4. Lineage (NCBI taxonomy): Bacteria > Bacillati > Actinomycetota > Actinomycetes > Kitasatosporales > Streptomycetaceae > Kitasatospora > Kitasatospora sp. HPM-01-4. The sequence continues at coordinate 6,653,587 of NZ_JBPQGP010000005.1, forward strand.
CGCCTTCGCCCTGCCGCGCACCTTCGGCAAGATGGTCGGCGACAACCGCCAGGGCTACGCGATCGTCTCGGTGATGGCCCTGTTCTGGATCGCCTCCGCCGCGCTGATGACCATCGCCGAGCAGCACCACGGCGGTGCCGCGCTGCAGGCGGCCGGCGGCGCGATGGAGGGCAAGGAGCAGCGCTTCGGCGTCGCCGCCTCCAGCCTCTTCGCGGTCTCCACCACGCTGACCTCCACCGGTGCGGTGGACGCGGCGCACGACTCGCTCACCCCGTTCGGCGGCGGCCTGACCATCTTCAACATGATGCTCGGCGAGATCGCCCCCGGCGGTACCGGCTCCGGTCTGTACGGCATGCTGATCCTGGCCATCGTGGCGGTCTTCGTCGCCGGTCTGATGGTCGGCCGCACCCCCGAGTACCTGGGCAAGAAGCTCGGTTCGCGGGAGATGAAGTTCGCCTCCCTCTACATCCTCACCACCCCGACCGTCGTACTGGTCGGCACCGGTGTCGCGATGGCGCTGCCGGGTGAGCGGGCCGGGATGCTGAACTCCGGTGCGCACGGCTTCTCCGAGGTCCTGTACGCGTTCACCTCGGCGGCGAACAACAACGGTTCGGCGTTCGGCGGTCTGACGGTGAACACCGAGTGGTACGACACCGCGCTGGGTCTGGCCATGCTGCTCGGCCGCTTCCTGCCGATGATCTTCGTCCTGGCGCTGGCCGGCTCGCTCGCCCAGCAGCAGCCCGTACCCGCCACCCCGGGCACCCTGCCCACCCACAAGCCGCTGTTCGTGGGCCTGCTGTCGGGCGTCGTCCTGATCGTCGTCGGCCTCACCTACTTCCCGGCCCTGGCTCTCGGGCCGATCGCGGAAGGTCTCCACTGATGTCGTCCACCCTTACCCCTGCACCGGCCGACCAGGCCGAAACGACCGAGGCAGCCGCGGCTCCGCACAGAGTCTCGGGCGGCCTGCTCGACCCCAAGCTGATCGTCACCTCGCTGCCGGACGCGGTGAAGAAGCTCGACCCGCGGGTGATGGTCAAGAACCCGGTCATGTTCGTGGTCGAGGTCGGCTCGGTGGTCACCACCGTGTCGGCGATCGCCAACCCGAGCGTGTTCGCCTGGGCGATCACCATCTGGCTCTGGCTGACCACGGTCTTCGCCAACCTGGCCGAGGCCGTCGCCGAGGGCCGCGGCAAGGCGCAGGCCGACACTCTGCGCCGGACCAAGACCGACACCATGGCCCGCCGGCTGACCGACTGGCCCGCCTCGCAGGACGAGGAGGAGTGCTCGGCGACCGCGCTCCAGCTCGGCGACCACGTGGTGGTCGAGGCGGGGCAGATCATCCCGGGCGACGGCGACGTCGTCGAGGGTGTGGCGAGCGTCGACGAGTCGGCGATCACCGGTGAGTCCGCGCCGGTCATCCGCGAGTCCGGCGGTGACCGCAGCGCGGTGACCGGCGGCACCAAGGTGCTGTCCGACCGGATCGTGGTCAAGATCTCCTCGGAGCCCGGCAAGACCTTCATCGACCGGATGATCGCCCTGGTCGAGGGCGCCGCCCGGCAGAAGACGCCGAACGAGATCGCGCTGAACATCCTGCTGGCGTCCCTGACGATCGTCTTCCTGATCGCCGTGGTCACCCTGCAGCCGATGGCGACCTTCGCGGGCGCCCCGCAGTCGATGATCGTGCTGGTCGCGCTGATCGTGGCGCTGATCCCGACCACCATCGGCGCGCTGCTCTCCGCGATCGGTATCGCCGGTATGGACCGGCTGGTGCAGCGCAACGTGCTGGCGATGTCCGGCCGCGCCGTCGAGGCCGCCGGTGACGTCAACACCCTGCTGCTGGACAAGACCGGCACCATCACCTACGGCAACCGCCAGGCCGCCGAGTTCCAGCCCGCCCAGGGCGTGTCGACCGACGAGCTGGCGGACGCCGCCCAGCTCTCCTCCCTCGCGGACGAGACCCCCGAGGGCCGCTCCATCGTGGTCCTGGCCAAGAACGAGTACGGCCTGCGGGCCCGTGCCCAGGGCGAGCTCACCCACGCCACCTGGGTCCCGTTCACCGCCCAGACCCGGATGTCGGGTGTGGACCTGGACGAGCCGGGCGGTGTCCACTCGGTCCGCAAGGGCGCGGCCGGTTCGGTGATCAAGTGGGTGACCGAGAACGGCGGCGCGGTCGCCGACGACATCGCCCAGCTGGTGGACGGCATCTCCGCCGCCGGTGGCACCCCGCTGGTGGTCGCCTCCCGGATCGGTGACGGCGTCCCCCGCGCCCTCGGCGTCATCTACCTCAAGGACGTCGTCAAGGACGGCATGAAGGAGCGCTTCGAAGAGCTCCGCCGGATGGGCATCAAGACCGTCATGATCACGGGTGACAACCCGCTGACCGCCAAGGCGATCGCGGACGAGGCCGGCGTGGACGACTTCCTCGCCGAGGCCACCCCCGAGGACAAGATGGCCCTGATCAAGAAGGAGCAGGAGGGTGGCAAGCTGGTCGCGATGACCGGTGACGGCACCAACGACGCCCCCGCTCTCGCCCAGGCCGACGTCGGCGTCGCGATGAACACCGGGACCATGGCGGCCAAGGAGGCCGGCAACATGGTCGACCTGGACTCCAACCCGACCAAGCTGATCGAGATCGTCGAGATCGGCAAGCAGTTGCTGATCACCCGTGGTGCGCTCACCACCTTCTCGATCGCCAACGACGTGGCCAAGTACTTCGCGATCATCCCGGCGATGTTCGCCAGCGTGTACCCGGGCCTGAAGCACCTGAACATCATGGGCCTGCACAGCCCGACCTCGGCGATCACCTCAGCGATCATCTTCAACGCGCTGGTCATCATCGGCCTGATCCCGCTCGCCCTGCGCGGCGTCAAGTACAAGCCGTCCAACGCGAGTTCGCTGCTGGCCCGGAACATCGGGGTCTACGGCATCGGCGGTCTGATCGTCCCGTTCATCGGGATCAAGCTGATCGACCTCGTCGTGCAGTTCATCCCCGGCCTGAACTGAGAGAAGCAGGAAATGTCCAAGCCACTGCCCACCGCCGTGCGTACGCACGCGACCGCGCTGCGGATGCTGCTGGTGATGACCGTGATCCTCGGTATCGCCTACCCGCTGCTGGTCACCGGGATCAGCCAGGTCGCCTTCGCCGACAAGGCCAACGGATCGATCGTCAGCTCCGACGGCAAGGAGATCGGCTCCAGCCTGCTGGGCCAGAACTACAACCTGCCGAAGAAGAACCCGGACGACCCGAACGAGCAGGCCCAGCCGGACCCCAAGTGGTTCCAGCCGCGCCCCTCCGCCGCCGGCACCGGTTACGACGCCAAGAACTCCGGCCCCAGCAACCTCGGCCCCAACAGCCCCGACCTGCTGAAGGCGGTCCAGGAGCGGCGGGCGGCGGTCGCGGCCTTCGACGGCGTCGACCCGGCCACCGTCCCGGTGGACGCGCTGACCGCCTCCGGCTCCGGCCTCGACCCCGACATCTCGGTAGCCTACGCCCGTGAGCAGGTCAACCGGGTCGCCAAGGCCCGCGGCCTGTCCGCCGACACCCTCAACCACCTGATCGACAAGTACACCGACGGCCGTTCCCTCGGGTTCCTCGGCCAGAGCGGCGTCAACGTCGTCCTGCTCAACAAGGCGCTGAGCGAAGAGAAGTGACAATGTCACCCACAACTCGGTGAACCGACCGACCCGGGTACGGGGGCCACGCCCCGCACCCGGGTCGGTCGCCCGTGTACCCGCTCGTGCGTCATCCGCCCGCGTGCCGGCCCGCCCGCCCGCGCACGCCCTCCGCAAGGAAAGAGCAGCGCCCATGTCCCGTGACCTCACCCCCGGCACCCTCATCCGCCGCGGGCAGTTGAGGGTGTACCTCGGCTCGGCACCCGGTGTCGGCAAGACGTACCGGATGCTGGACGAGGCACGCAGACGGCAGGACCGCGGGGCGGACGTGGTGGTCGGGTACATAGAGTGCCACGGGCGTCGGCACACCGAGAACATGCTGGAGGGGCTGGAGACCGTCCCCCGGCTCACCCGGACCTACCGGGAGACCGAGTTCCAGGAGATGGACCTGGAGGCGCTGCTCAGCCGCAGACCGTCCCTGGTGCTGGTGGACGAGCTCGCCCACACCAACATCCCCGGCGGGCGCAACGCCAAGCGCTGGCAGGACATCGACGACCTGCTGGACGCCGGCATCGACGTCATCACCACCGTCAACATCCAGCACCTGGAATCGCTCAACGACGTGGTTCAGAAGATCACCGGCATCCCGCAGCGGGAGACCGTCCCCGATGAAGTGGTCCGCCGCGCCGACCAGATCGAACTGGTCGACATGGCCCCGCAGGCGCTGCGCCGCCGGATGGCCCACGGCAACGTCTACAAGGCCGAGAAGGTGGACGCCGCGCTGTCCAACTACTTCCGGGTCGGCAACCTGACGGCGCTGCGCGAACTCGCCCTGCTCTGGGTGGCCGGACGGGTGGACGAGGGACTGCGGGACTACCGGGCCAGCCACAACATCGACCGGGTCTGGGAGACCCGGGAACGGGTCGTGGTCGCCCTCACCGGCGGACCCGAGGGCGAGACCCTGATCCGCCGGGCCGCCCGGATCGCCGACCGCACCGCCGGCGGCGAACTGCTCGCCGTGCACGTCACCAAGAGCGACGGCCTGGCCGGAGCCTCACCCGGCGCGCTGGCCCAGCAGAGACAGCTGGTGGAGACCCTCGGCGGCAGCTACCACGTGGTGGTCGGCGACGACATCCCCACCGCCCTGCTCGCCTTCGCCCGCGGCCGGGACGCCACCCAGCTGGTCCTCGGCACCAGCCGGCGCGGCCGGATCAACCGCTTCCTCACCGGCCCGGGCATCGGCGAGACCACCGTGGACGCCTCCGAGGATATCGACGTCCACATGGTCACCCATGAGTTCACCGGACGCGGCAAGCTGCCCTCGCTCGGCCGCCGGCACTCCCGCCGCCGCACCGTCGCCGGCTTCGCCTCGGGGCTCGTGGTGCCCACCCTGGTGACCGTGGTGCTCTCCCAGTTCCACAGCCAGGTGAACCTCACCACCGACGCGCTGATCTTCCAACTCGGCGTCGTGGCGGTCGCGTTGCTGGGCGGCGCGGTCTCCGCGCTGGTGGCCTCGCTGGTCGCCTCGCTGCTGCTGAACTACTTCTTCATCCCGCCCATCCACAGCATCACCATCGGCGAGACCAACAACGTGATATCGCTGCTGGTCTTCGCCGCCGTCGCGCTCACCGTCTCCACCGTGGTCGACCACGCCGCCAGACTCACCTCGCGGGCCGCCCGCGCCACCGCCGAGGCGGAGACCCTCTCCACCCTGGCCGGCAGTGTGCTGCGCGGAGCCGACGCGGTGCCCGCCCTGCTGGAGAAGTCCAGGACCGCCTTCGCCATGGCCTCCGTCGCACTGCTCGACCGCTCCAGCGGCGAGGTGCTGGCCCGCAGCGACGCCGAGACCGAGGGCGGCGCGGCCTCCGGCGAGGCGGTCACCGAGATCGCGGTGGGCGCGGACGCCGTGATGATACTGACCGGCCGCCGGCTCCCCGCCGCCGACCAGCGGGTGCTCACGGCCTTCGCCGCCCATGTCGCCGCCGCCCTCGAACGCGACCGGCTCGCCACCGTCGCCGCCGAGGTCGAACCGATCAAGGCCGCCGACCGGATGCGCACCGCCCTGCTCGCCGCCGTCAGCCACGACCTGCGTACCCCGCTCGCCGCCGCCCTCGCCTCGATCGGCTCGCTGCGCAGCCCCGACGTCGAGTTCTCCCCGGAGGACGAGGCCGAGCTGCTCAGCATGGCGGACGCGTCGCTGGTCAAACTCACCCGTCTGGTGGACAACCTGCTCGACATGAGCCGGCTCCAGGCCGGCGCCCTCACCCTCCACCTGGCGCCCACCCACCTCGAAGAGGTGCTGCCCCGCGCCCTGGACTCGCTCTCCGACCCGGACGCGCCCATCCAGCCGCTCGACCTGGACACCGCACCGCCCGTGCTGGCCGACCCGCCGCTGCTGGAACGCGTCCTGGCCAACGTCATCACCAACGCCCTGCGCTACAACGCCCCCGGCGCACCGGTCCTGGTCGCCGCCAGCAGCCACCAGGACCGGGTGGAGATCCGCGTCGTCGACCGCGGCCCCGGCATCGCCCCCGAGGACCGCGACCGGGTCTTCCTCCCCTTCCAGCGCCTCGGCGACACCGACAACACCACCGGCGTGGGCCTCGGTCTCGCGCTCTCCCGCGGCCTCGCCGAGGCCATGGGCGGCACCCTGGAGGTCGAGGACACCCCCGGTGGCGGAACCACCATGCTGCTCACCCTGCCCGCCGCCGGAACGGGAGAACCCACGCTGTGAACCACATCCTGGTCGTGGACGACGAACCCCAACTGCTGCGCGCCCTGCGGATCAACCTGCACGCCCGTGACTACGACGTCCTGACCGCCGCGACCGGCGCCGAGGCGCTGGAGTCCGCCGGACGCCTGATCCCCGACGCCGTCCTGCTCGACCTCGGCCTGCCCGACCTGGACGGCATGGACATCATCCGGGGGCTGCGCGCCTGGAGCGCCATGCCGATCATCGTGCTGTCCGGCCGGAGCACCACCACCGACAAGGTGGACGCCCTGGACGCCGGTGCCGACGACTACCTGACCAAACCCTTCGTCATGGACGAGCTGTTCGCCCGGCTGCGCGCGGTGCTGCGCAGGCCCGGCAGCGAGGAGATCGCGACCACGGTCACCGTAGGGGAGCACATCATCGACATCCCGGCCGGCACCGTGACCGGCCCGAGAGGAGCGGTCCGGCTCACCCCGACCGAATGGAAGATCCTCGTCCTGCTGCTCTCCGCCCCCGGCCGACTGGTGCCGGGGCGTCAGATCCTGCGCGAGGTCTGGGGCCCCGAGGCCGAGAGCCACGGCAACTACCTGCGCGTCTACCTGGCCGGCCTGCGCCGCAAACTCGAACCCAACCCCACCCGCCCCCGCCATCTGATCACCGAACCGGGCATCGGCTACCGCTTCGAACCCTGAACGGGCGGTCCGTGCAAGACGATTGGGCGGGGGATGCCAGGAGTGGTATGTGCAGGCCGAAGCCCCCGCACCGTTCCCGCCCCGTGCGGGGTGCGGGTCGGTGTGGGGTCCTTCGCGTTGTCCCGGTTGTGGGGCCTAACGGCTACGTCAGCGCCTCCCTGGCGACGCGGCCGCCGAACAATGGACGAGATCAGTGAAATGAAAAGGTGGACCAGCGGTGCAACGCGAACGGCTGCCCGAAGCGTGCAAGGGAGTGAGGCGCTCCGCTGCGGACGCCCAACTCACCTTATGGGGAAAATCTTGAGGAACCGTCATTTCGGCTTCGCCGCCGTGGGCGTGGCCAGTGCAGCCCTCACCCTGACCGCGTTCGGCGCGACCGCCGCGTCGGCTGCCCCGCAGGCCGCCCACTCGGGCAGCACGATCTCGGCGGGCGAGCCGACGGCCGACTGCGGGGGCAATCCGTACCACCTGCGGGTGCTGCAGGCCATTGACGCGAGCCCCGCCGGCAAGTCACTGACCGCCCAGAACACCAAGTACTTCTGTGGCGACGACGACGGCTACTTCGCCCCGGTGGGCAAGGCCAAGAGGTTCCACTTCGCACCCGGCGCCAAGGCCACCCTGCTCAACGGTATCCACCAGGAGAAGGTCAGCCTGACCGACCTCCTCCGGCGCGTCCATGCCTGCAAGAGCAACGGCAATGCCGTCCACTGGCCGTCCTCCTGCAACAGCCAGTACGTGATCACGGTGAACAAGGCCGGCGCGATCACCACCATCTCCCAGCGCTACCACCCCTGATCCACTCGTTCGTCCGAGTCGCGGCCGATGGCTGCGGGTGCCTCGGTAGTCCACAGAACGCGCTGATCGGGAGCGGATCCCGATCAGCGCGTCGTGGACGACAGCAGCGCCAGCTCAGGTACCGGGAGACGAACCGCAGCGAGTTGTCCAGCCCTCGGTTGGCAGCGGCACTTGGCGATGCCGAAGGCGCCACAGGCGGCTCTGCCTTCACCTCCTGTTTCCCGCCAGGTCGCATTGAACGACGTCGCCCCCGTAGCGCTTGCGCGGAGCGTTCCGGCCTCGCGTGTTAACAGGGCGTCAAGATCGGTCGGCCTGGCGCAAAGGGCGCGTCAGGGAGCGTGGGGACTGGCTCCGTGCGCCGTAGCGTCGGTGGTGATGTCGCGGGTCTGCTCCTCGGGGGAGAGGCGGGTTCGCGGCCACCGCCGGTGAGGATCCTCACCGTTCGACAGCCGGCGGCCAGGTGATGGGGGAGGGGACGCGCGGCCATGACAGCGGGCGTATCGGGCAGACCGGCCGGAACAGCAGGGGAGACGCGTCCGCCGGGGGCGGCGGACGGCGATCCGGCAGGCCCGATACCCGTGCCGCGCGGCCCCCTCACCTCGATCCAGGGGGGCGGAACACCTCCGGGGCCGATCACGATCACCTCACCATCGGGGTCGGTCCCGCGAGGCCGGCCGGGCCTTGCCCGAGCCATCAAGTCTGCTTCGCTGCAACCGAGTTCCTGGAACACCCCGAGACTGGTCCGAGTCCTCACCGGGCTCTGCCTCGCCGCCCTGCTCACCGCGGGCGCCATCACCGCCACCGTCCTCGGCGGCGCCCGCACCGGCACCGACGGCATCGGCCACGACAAGGCCCCGCAGGCCGTCCGCGCCGCCGACCTCTACTTCGCGCTCGCCGACATGGACGCCCAGGCCGCCAACCTGCTGCTGGCCGGTGACGACCCCGACCTCGCCAAGCTGCGCACCGAGACTCAGCAGACCTACGAACAACGCCGCACCCAGGCCGACTCGGACCTCCAGCGCGCCACCGAGGCCGCGACCGGCGACCCCGCCAGCGAACAGGCCGTCCACACCGTCATCGACGACCTCGGCCAGTACGAGAGCCTGGTCGCCCGGGCCCGGCTGCTGGAGGAGCAGGCCCACGCCCCGGCCGGCCGCCCCTCACCCGACGCGCTCACCGCCTACCGCCAGGCCACCGACCTGCTGCGGCAGCAACTCCTGCCCGCCACCGACCGGGTGACCGCGGACAACGCCGCCACCGTCGACCACGTCTACACCACCCAGCGCGCCGACCTCGCCGCCGGGCGCTGGTGGCTGCTCGCCGCCGGACTCGTGGCCGTCGCCGCCCTCGTCCTGCTGCAGCGCACGCTCGCCGTGCGGTTCCGCCGGATCCTCAACCCGGCGCTGCTCGCCGTCACCCTGGTCACCGCGCTCGCCGTCGCCGCCGGCTACACCCTCGCGGGCACCGCCGACCGGAACCTGGTCGTGGCCAAGGTCGACGCCTATGACTCGGTGATCGCGCTCAGCCGCGCCCGTGCCGTCGCCTACGACATGAACGCCGACGAGAGCCGCTACCTCACCGACCCGGCCCGCGCCGCCGCGTACGAGCAGAGCTACTACGACAAGAGCCAGTCCATGGCCCGGGTCGGCGGCACCACGCTCGCCGACTACGACGCCCGGCTGGCCGCGGCCGTCGACGCCCACCGGGCCGACCCGCACGCCAGGGTGCCCTTCGACGGCTTCCTCGGCGACGAGCTGCGGAACATCACCTTCCCCGGCGAGGGGGAGGCGGCGGAGAAGGTACTGGCGGACTACCGCCAGTACCAGCGGGACGACCAGAGGATCCGCGAGCTCTACGCCCAGGGCCGCCTCAAGGAGGCCGTCACCTACGACACCGGCACCGCGGCCGGCCAGTCCAACGCCGACTTCGACGTGCTCTCGGGCGCGATGGACGAGGTCATCGCGATCAACCAGAAGTCCTTCGACAGCGCCGTCGCCGCCACCGATCACGACCTCGGCTCCGGCCTCGCCGTCGGCGGTGGAGCCCTGCTGGCCGTCGCGCTCGGGCTGACCGTCCTCGCGGTCCGTCCCCGTCTGCGCGAGTACCGCTGAGCGCGGTCCGGGCTGGGCGAGTGTCGCTGGCCTCGGGACCCGCCCGCTGCGATGCGCCGGAGAATGTTGACGCGTCGGAAATCCCTGACGCATTGTCGCGGCCGTGCCAACAGACGTCTTCAGCGCACTTGCCAACCCGGTGCGGCGCAAGCTGCTCGACTGCCTGCGGGACGGGCCCCGTGCGATGAGCGACCTCGCGGGCGCGTTCGAGCTCGGCCCGCTGCCGGGGGCACGGCTGTCCGGCGCACGGCTGCTCTCCGGCAACGGAGCCTGCTGACTGGCGCTATATCAACTCCCTGTCTGCAATGGGCGGTCAGGTTGACCGGGTCGAGCGCGGGCCTGCGGCCGACGAGGGTGGGGCGTTGCTGGTCCGCCCGGACGGATACGTCTGCTGGGCCGGCCCGGGATGACGACGCTCACGGCCTGCGGGTCGGTCTCACCTGTTGGTCCGGCACGCCCCGAATCCCGTGATGCCTGGAGGCCGGGCCCCATGCCCGAGCGCATGGGGCCCGGCCGGTCGTCAGCCGCGCGCCACCAAGAACGACTGGCGACAGGGTCCGCGGCGTCGCGTGCCGATAGCTCTCTCTCCCTCCTTGCCCGCCATCGGGCAGGAGGGGCCGTCCTTGCCCGCCATCGGGCGGGGGCACCCCCGGCCGAAGGCTGGGGGCGAGGGGTCCCCGGCCGCGCATCCCTCGTCGCGCGCAGCGCCGCTGTGCTCTCTTCCCCCAGCCTGGCGGCCAGGGGACCCCCTTCTCGATCCGCGCTTCCTGTTGCCGGTCGGTCCAGGGCGGTCTGGGGCGAAATCCCCGGTAGTGCGGACCAGCAAGGCGGAGGCGGCCTCAGGCCGCGGGATGCGAATTCCGGCGTTCCTGGCCGCGGTAGAGCTGCGGAGCGGGCCGGGCCGCGCGAAGACTCGGGTGGCGAGCCGGTGGCTCATCCGTGCGGCCGCGGTGAGGCAGGACGGGAGCGCTGCGCGGTTTCTCCTCGGATGGGAAGTACCTGGCCAGCTCGTGCCGGCCGCTGATGCGCAACTTCCGGTAGGAGTGGGTGAGATGGGACTCGACGTTGCGCAGGCTCACCTTCAGCTGCTGGGCGATGCTGCGGTTGCTCATACCGCGTGAGGCGAGTTCGGAGACCTGCCGTTCGGTGGGGGTGAGCAGCGATTCCGTGGAGTCCTTGCGCGGGTCGGGCCGCCCGCCCGCGCCCCTCAGCTCCCGTTGCACTGCCTTCACCAGGCCGTCGGCGCCGAGCGAGATGCCGACCTCGTTGGCGCGGTGGAGTAGTTCGCGGGCGCGCCCGATCTTCCCGCTCTGGCAATGGGCGCACCCCGCCGCGTACAGGGCGTGGGCGAACTGCAGTGGCATCGGGGCCGGTTCGATGAGTTCCACGGCCTGGCTGGCGAGCCGGAGCGCCTCGCGTCCCGAGCCGACGGAGGCCTGAGCGACCAGGGCGCGGGCCACGGCGAAGGGGGCGTTCCAGCGGCGGGCCAGGTCGGCCTCCACCTGGGCGATCCGGCGGGCGTCGGCCACGTCGCCAAGTGCCATCCGGAGCGTGGCCTCCGTCGAACGCCAGGGCAGGATCGCCGGGTTGACGACGCCCCGGCGCTCCAGCTCCGCCGCGCAGTGGGCGATCAGGGCGAGGCCACGCTGGGGATCGCCCAGCCGTCCGAGAGCTCGTCCGACGCTGTGCAGGAGGTGGAGCCGCCACCAGGTGCCGGGTTGGTCGCCCGGGAGCGGCGGGGCCTCGTCGAGGAGGGCGCCGACTCCGGCGATGTCGTCCTTCTCCAGGGCTGCGTCGATGAGGACGCTGCGGGCGAGCGCCCCGGTGTGGTACCGGTCGGCGCCGATTCCGGTGAGCAGGTCCATGGCGTGGCGGGCGTCCTCCTCGGCCTCGGTCAGTAGACCGCGGTGGAGCTGGGCCAGGCCGCGCACGGCCAGGGCCTCGGCGATCCGGGTCACGGTCCCCTCGGCACGAGCCAGCCGCACCTCGGTGTCCAGGTGCCGCTGGACCTCGTCCACGTCGCCGGCCCAGAGCAGGGCGAGCAGCGCGTGGTACCAGGTGGTCGAGCCGTACGGGGCGCGCGGCACGGACAGCATGCGGTGGGCGATCCGCCGTACCGCGGGCGCGGAGTCACCGGCAGCGGTACGGAGCAGCAGCACCCGCGCCAGTCGGTCCTCGTCCCCGTTCCCGGGCTGGTAGGTGCCCTCGTGGAGCCGTACGTGGGTGAGCCCCCGGCGCAGCCGCGCGTCGGCGGACGGGTTCCGGCCGCCGATCTCCCGCTCGGCGTCCTCCAGTACCTGGCGAGCGCGGGCGGGTTCGTCGAGGCGGAGCAGGATGTCGGACAGCCGCAGCGCTTGGCGGGTCCGCTCGGCGGACCCTGGGGTGCTGGCGATGTGCTCGGTCAGGGCACGGGCGGAGGCAGGCAGGTCCAGGCCGGTGAGAGCCTGGATCCGCAGGTCCTCGGCGCGTGCGGCGAGCTCGGTCGGCACACCGTGCAGGACGGCCTTCTCGATCAGGTGGCGGGCGCCCGCCGGGTCGAGGCCGACCATGCCGTGGGCGATGTCCAGCAGCAGCCGGGCCATCCACGGTTCGTCCAGGCGGTGGGAGCGCAGCAGATGGCCGGCGATGTCCTTGCAGGGGGCGCCGCGCCGTCTGAGGCAGCGGGCGGCGAGATGGTGGAGTTCGGCGCGCTCGGCGCAGGGGATGTCCTGGTAGAGCAGTTCGGTCAGCACGGGGTACCGAAACTTCAGGTCGTGTGGGCACAGCAGCCCGGACTCGGTGAGCCGGGTGAGACATCGGCAGGCGTCCTCCGTGGACACCCCGCACAGGTCGGCGAGGAGGGCGGCGTCCAGGGCCGTGCCCAGGACGCTGGCGCACCGGGCGATCTCGACGCAGTTGGGGTCCAGGCGCCGGAGCATGCACAGGATGCGGTCCTTGACCGACTGGAGGTGCAGCCGTTCGTCCGGCGGGTCCGCCGGTCGGTCCTCGGTGGGGCGGGAAGGAGCGGTGCGGGCCGCGGGCACGGTCCGTATCTGCTCGGTCAGCAGATACGGGTTTCCGCCACTGTCGGCGATCAGGGCGTCCACGGACTCCTGTTCGTGGCCGCAGAGTTCGGCGGCTAGGTCGAGCGCGGCGCTCGGGCTGAGGTCGTGCAGGTGGATGTAGTGGTCGGGGCGGATGCCCTCCATGAACTCGACCAGCAGGTGCTGGTCGGTTGCCGCCTCGCCACGGCGCTTGGTGACGAGCAGTAGGACGGGGAGGTTCTCCAGACGGCGGCTCAGGAAGCCGAGCCACAACAGGGACTGCCGGTCGGCGTGCTGGACGCAGTCGACCGTCAACAGGATCGGGGTGCGCTGCGCGGCCCTGCCCAGGTATGCGCACAGCTCCGCGAGGAGCGGGTAGACGGGTTCGGCCGGCTCGCCGTCACCTCGGGACGTACCGCACAACGAGAAGGCGCGCTGCCACTCCCCCGCCGCTTCGGGCAGCGTCCCGAGGAGCTGGTGTACGACCCCCAGGGGAAAGCGCTGTTCGGTCAGGGACGCGGTGGCCGAGAGCACGACCATGCCCTGCTCCCGGGCGGTCTCCCCGGCCCAGCGCAGGAATGAGGTCTTGCCCGTGCCGATGATTCCCTCCACCAGCGCGACCGCGCCCGCGCCGACTCTCGCGGAGTCGAGCAACTCAGTGATGATCTTGGATTCTTCGCTTCTGCCGAACAGTTCCAGGGGCACGGCCCCTCCACCTCCAGCCTGAACGGTGAACGACCTGGGTGACGCGGAAATTTCCTGGATCTGCGGACTGAGAAACGCCGGCCACGAAAATGGCGGTTGCACACAGATGTGAACCGACGTTAGCACGACCGGCCGTTGAGTTCGTACAGCGAATTTGGTCTGACGGCTCCCGAGGATGGTCCTTCGGTCAATGCTTCGGGGCGACCGTATTGATGTCCACGGGCACCGCACGGGTACGGTCGGCACGGCTTGGCGCCGGTGACCTGCGGCGGGTACGGAAAGCGGTCGCCGCACTCCCCGGAATATTCACTTCCACCTGTTGGCGGAAATCTGACGGAAGGATCGGTACGGTGTCTGCGATCAGTGAGCGCTGCGCCGAGGCATGGCAGGTGAGCGGCCGATGGTGAGCGACTACTCCGTGCGGCTGTTCTGCCTCCCGTTCGAGGGCGTCTCGGCCGGCGTGTACCTGCCCTGGAGCGACATGCTCGGGCCCGCGGTGGTCGTCACACCTGTGGAGTTGCCGGGGCGGGGCCGCCACCCGCGGACCCGCCCGTACGAGCGCCCGGAGCCGCTGCTGGCCGAGATCACGCGGTTCGTGTGCCGCATGCGCGACCGGCCGTTCGCGCTGTACGGGCACGGCTTCGGTGCCCTCCTCGCCTACGAGATCGCGGCCCGGCTGGAGTGGGAGCACGACGCGGTGGCCGAGCGGCTGTACGTGTCCGGCGCCGGCGTGCCGCGTCGGCCGGCGCCGGAGCAGGCGCTCGGCCGGCTGCCGGACGCTGAGCTGCTGCACAGGCTCGGCGAGCGCGGCCGGATACCCCCGGGTGCCCAGGACCCCCGGCGGGCGGCTCGGGTGCTGCCCGCACTCCGGGCGGACCTCGCCGTCCTGGAGGCGTACCAGCGCGATCCGCGCCATGTCCTGCACTGCCCGGTCACCGCCGTGGGCGGGGTGGACGACCGCAGCGTCACCCGCGCTGACTTGGCCGGATGGCGCCGGTGCACCCGGCGCGCCCTGCGGGTGCGAACGTTCCCCGGCGGCCACTACGTCCCGCTCACCGCGCAAGCGGAGCTGCTGGAGGCGTTCAGTTGGGACCTGATGCATCATCAGGTCGCGCCGCACGCAGTCGTCCAGGCGTAGCGGTTCCGGAAACGGCAACAAGAATTGTCCGGCGGGCGCGACGTGCGCATGCTGGGCACCGGAGGTGACCGTATGACCACGCATCACACCGAGGACCTCGACGGTGACGCCCACCGGACCGAGCCGGAACTGGAGGCGGAACTCCACTCCGGCTGCCTGGCAGAGGCATCCCGCTGGCTGCGGGACCTGCTGGGGCCCGAGGAGTGGGTGACGGCGGCGGTGCGCCGCGTGCTGGACGTGGGCAGCGGGCCGGGTGTGGCCTCCTGTGAGCTGGCCCGTGCCTTCCCGCAGGCGGACGTCGTCGCGGTGGACCGGTCCCACTCGCTCCTCGCCCGGGCCGGGGCCCGGGCGGCGGAGCGCGGGCTGACCGGACGTCTCACCACGCTGCGGGCCGAACACCCCGAAGAGTTCGGCCGGTTGGGCCCGGCTGAGGTGATCTGGACCGGCAACGTCTGCCGCCACCTGGGCGACCAGCAGGCTGCCGTACGGAGCCTGGCGTCGGCGCTGCGGCCCGGCGGGCTGCTCGCCGTCTGCGAACACGGTCTTCCGCTCCGCTTCCTGCCCCGCGACATCGGCATGGGCCGGCCCGGCCTCCAGGCACGCCTGGACGCGGCGCTGGAAGAGCGTTTCGCGGCCCGCCGCGCCGGGCTCTCCGGTACCACCTCCGTGGTCGAGGACTGGCCGCTCCTGCTGGCGGCGGCCGGGCTCGTCCCCACCGGCAGCCGCACCTTCCTGATCGACCTCCCCGCCCCGTTGGGCCTGGCCGCGCGCCGCTATCTGCACACCCGGCTGACCCGGCTGCTCGCCGAGATCGGCGACCAGCTCACCCACGCCGACCGGCTGACGGTGGAGCAACTCCTGGACGAGGAGGCAGGCACCGGCATCCTGTGGCGATCGGACGCCTTCTACCTCACAGCTCTCACCGTGCACACCGCCCGCCGGTGCGCTCGCGCCTGATCGCATCGCCGTAACGGAACTCGGCTTTCGACGTTCTGGCAGGTTCGGATGATCAGACTGCGCTGGCTGCGGCCCAGGCCTGCTGGGCGGCGCGGACTTCCTCATCTGTGGGTCGGCCTGGACTGTCGGGCGTAGAACGGGCGACGATGATGACCCGGCGGAGCTTGGCGACCACGTCGGACGATCCGCCACAGAACAGACCATGGCGATGCATCACTCACGAGAACCGCGAATCGGACACTTCTCGATCACGCAATGACCCTGCCTCGCCGATGCCCGCACGAATGCGGTCGCGCATCCTGCGGGATCATCGCGGCCTGCTCGGCCGTGTCGAACTCACACATGCCGGTGCGCAGATAGCTCTGCCCGGCGAGCAGTACATCCCGCCACAGTCATGGAAGGACCGCCACCAGATCTCCACCGACTTCGTGTCGATATCAGGATGACGGCCAAGGCGCCACTAAGGCAGATGTGTATATACCGGATATTCGCCATTGCGCCGGTTCCCGCTCTGGCCGCGGAAGTAGGAGAGCCGTCGGTCCTTTTCGGGTAGGCACGCCCCGATAGAGCCCGCAGCTTTCGGCCAAATCGTCAGCACAGTGAAGAGCAGTCTCCTGTCCGGCAGGTTCGTCCCCTCGGCTGACGTGCTCGAATAGCGACCGCAGCACAGCCCTAAGTGCCTTTCAAGTCGCACGATGGCAGAACTTCGGCCAAAAGTCCTCGACGCACCAACTCCCAACTCAAATTAATGCGTTGACGCATCGCGACATGCGGCCTAGAGTGAATTCGCCGATTGCGGAGCCGTTCGAGCTATTCTGAGAAAGCTCCCGCAGCGGCAATGCAGTCACCATCGCCTCGATAGGTGCGGCCATGGCCGCAGAGGGAAGACGGAGATGCTCATGACGAAGATCCGCACAAAGCTCGCATCCATCGGCATGACGGTCGGCCTGGCGGCTGGAGCTGGCCTCCTCGCCGCCACGCCGGCCTCTGCTAATTCCTCCTACTGCATCACTTCTTCGCCGTCGAACTACTGCCAGACGGGGACCGTTGCCGCATACTCAAACAACACCGTCCAGGTCTACGTCAACGGCCTCTCGGGCGGTGGCGGTCAGTGGCAGGTCTACGACTCCAACACTGGCGTGCGAGTCGGTTGGGGCTACTTCCACAGCGGCAGCGGCAACCCGGTGATCACCATCAGTGGCCTGTACGGCAGCGCCTACTACCTCGTCATCGGGAGCGACTCCGCAAGCGGCCAGATCTACGGCAACTGAAGCTGTGGGAAAGTGATCTGGGTTAACCTGGTCAAATAGGTAGTATGCCCAGGGCTCTTCTGGCTGGAGCCCTGGGCATGCCCGAGTTGGGCGTTTTGGCATATTTGATTCTGTAAATGGCTTATGGTCATGCCACTTTGATGACGTCATGCCCGATAGATAAATGGGGTATAGGGGATGATGTTCGGGCAGGCACGGTCTCGCTCGGTTCTCATGGGTCTCGACAACCACATGATCACCGGCACCGTGCCTGCACTGCTTTCCTGTCCGATCCGCCACAGAACAGACCATGGCGATGCGTCACTCACGAGAACCGCGAATCGGACACTTCTCGATCACGCAATGACCCTGGTGACGGAGTGGTGGGAGTTCACCGCAGCGGGCGCCCACGTGCTGATCCGAGCGAAGACGAACAACGCGCGCCGCCATCGAGCGTGAGAGCCCCGAAGACCCCGGACAAGGTCCCAACAGGGGCGTCCTGTAAGGAATCGAGGGAAGTAGCACGTTGGTACGTCCAAGCTCGTACTCGCCGTCGAGTGCCACCGCACCAGGCTCCGCAAGCGCCCCGAGTTCGGCTAGGGCGCTTATCTGCTTGTGATCAACCTGCGAGATTCTCCACCGCGGTGAGGGCGGATCCGGTAGAGCGGAATTCGCCTGTGGCTTTGCCGCACGCCGGCTCCGAAGAGCACGTTCTCATTTCTTGCCACGGAGGACGTGCCCTTCGGCGTGCCCTCCAACCGTTCGGTGCCGATTCTTCGGTCAGCTCTACGGTCACACCGTATTGAGGCCACCACCCCGTACTCCTAGATTCCTTCCAGTGGCCATCGCCACGAGGAACCGGATGAAGCGGATGAATGACGGAGGGTGCGTGAAGATTCAGGTTCTCGGCCCGCTCCATGCCGAGACCGGCGGGGTTCCGGTCGTCCCGACGGCGGGCAAGCAGCGGCAGATTCTGGCGCTCCTCGCCCTCCATGCCGGGCAGCTCGTGCCGGTGACCACGCTGGTCGAGGAGATCTGGGGCCCCTGGCCGCCGCGCAGCGCGCGCACCACCGTCCAGACGTACGTCCTGCGGCTGCGGCGCACTCTGGCCGCCGCCCTCGGCGGCCCGGACGGTCCGGCCCGCGCCCGGGAGCTGCTGGCCGCCGGGCACGGGGGGTACCTGCTGTGGGCCGACGAGCAGGACGTCGACGCGTTCGCGTTCCAGCGGGAGGCGCAGGCTGGCCACGCCGCCTTCGCGGACGGCGACAGCGAGGCGGCGGCACGTCGGCTGCGCCAGGCGCTGGCGCGGTGGCAAGGGCCGGCGCTGCTGGACGTGCCGACCGGAGCGGCGCTGCGGATCCAGGCGGCTCGTCTGGAGGAGAGCCGGCTGCTCGCGACGGAGCGCCGCATCGATGCCGAGCTGTTGCTCGGTCGGCACAGCGAACTCCTCGCCGAACTGGTCGAGCTGACGTTGCGTCATCCGTCCAATGAACGGCTGAACTCACAGGCCATGGTCGCGTTGTATCGCTCGGGGCGGCGGTCCTCGGCCCTGGAGCTGTACCGCCGGCTGCGCCGACGGCTGGTCGAGGAGCTGGGCCTGGAGCCCATGCCCCAGCTCCAGCGGCTGCATCAGGCGATGCTCTCGGTCGATCCCCGGCTGGACATGGTCACGGAGGGCGGCAGGCCGACGCCGACCTTCGACCTCTATGCGGCCTGAACCTGCCCATACAGAACCGAAGGTGACACAGTGACGAATCGGGTTCCCACCCTGTACGAGTGGGCCGGAGGCGCCGAGGCGCTGGAACGGCTGACGGAGGAGTTCTATGCGCGCGTCCGCAAGGACGAGTTGCTCGCCCCGCTCTTCGCCCACATGGACGACGACCACCCCAAGCACGTCGCGACCTTCCTCGGCGAGGTGCTCGGCGGCCCGGAGCACTACACCGAACAGCACGGCGGTTACCACCACATGGTCTCCCGTCACCGGGGCCGGGCCATCAAGCCCGAGCAGCGGGCACGGTGGGTGGAGCTGATGCGGGAGGCCATGGACGTGGTGGGGCTGCCGGACGACGCGGAGTTCCGTTCGGCGTTCATCGGCTACATCGAGTTCGGCTCGCGCCGCGCCATGGCCAACTCCCAGCCAGGCGTGGGATCCACCGGGCGTACGACCATCAAGAAGTGGGGCTGGGGAGAGGCTCAGCCAGGTGTCGACTGATCAGGCCGGCCGCTGGCCCAGGCGTCCCGGTATCGGCAACAAATGTTGTCCGTTCGTCACGCCTGGATCCAGCATGGGGACCAGGGGTGATCGCCCTCCCGCCATCCGGCAGGCCGCCGCGCGCCCACCGTGATCCGTACGCCCCAACCATTCGAACAAGGAGCTCCCCCATGCGCTTGACCACTCCTCTGCCGGCGCACCAGACCGGAGGTGGCCGCCGATGAGCGTCCAGACCGAACAGCCGCAGGCGGCTTCCGGCAGGACCGCCGCCCGACTGCCACTGGGGGTGTACCTGCTCGCGTTCAGCTTGTTCGCGATGGGCAGCGCCGAGTTCCTGCTCGCCGGCGTCCTGCCGGACATCGCTGACGACCTGGGGATCTCACTCTCCTCCGCCGGAGCCTTGATCTCGGCGTTCGCGATCGGCGTGGTGATCGGCGGCCCGCCGCTGGCCGTGCTGACCCTGCGCTGGCCGCGGCAGCTCACGCTGGTGTCCTCGCAGGCCATCTTCGCCGTAGGTGTGGCGGTCGGACTGATGAGCGGCAACTTCACGGTGCTGCTGGTCACCCGCTTCCTGTGCGGCCTGGCCTACGCGGGGTTTTGGGCGGTCGCCGCGGTCACCGCGATCGGCCTCGTCACCCCCGACCGCACGGCCCGCGCCTCCGGCGTGGTGGTCAGCGGACTCAGTGTCGCCATGGTGGCCGGTGGCCCGGCCGGCGCGCTGTTGAGCCACTTCACCAGCTGGCGGGGCGGGTTCTGGGCAGTGGTCGGCCTCACCGCGATCGGTGCGGTCTCGACTCTGGTCGCCGTGCCCTCAACCAAGGCGGCCCAAGAACCCAGCGTGCGACGGGAGTTGCGCACGATGAAGCAGCCGCAGCTGTGGGTGGTGTACGCCGCGACCCTGCTGAGTACCGCGGCCTACATGATGTCGTACAACTATCTCGCGGCCTTCCTCACCGACATCACGGGCATGCACTCCGTGTGGGTGCCCGCGATCCTGACCCTGTTCGGCATCGGCGCCTTCATCGGTCTGTCCATCGGTGGCCGGATCGCCGACGGGCGCCCGCACCACGCGCTCCTGATCGGGGCGGCCGGGATCCTGGTCTCGTCCGTCCTGCTCGCACTCCTCGGCCGGTACGCGGTGGCCGTCATCCCCCTGGTCCTGCTCCTGGGCGTCTCCGGGTTCGTGCTCAACCCGGCCATCTACGGGCGGGTGTTCACCGTCGCGGCAGGGGCGCCCACTCTCGCAGGGGCCACCGCCGTCTCCATGTTCCAGCTCGGCATCAGCCTCGTCCCCGTCCTGGCGGCCGTCGCCCTCGTCGGCGGCGCCGGCCTGACCGCCATCCCCTGGCTTGGCGCCGGCCTGGCCGTCCTCACCATTCCGGCCGTCCTGATCGACCGCGCGAAGACCCGCAGCCGGGCGAAGAACCTCCAGCCCGGCGACAACTGACCGGCTCGCATTCCACCGTAGAGAGCCGCGGAGCACCTGTCGACTGACCTGCTCTGCGGCTCCCCCAAGGGAGGATCGCATGGACAACAAGCTCGGCTACGAACTCGGAAACTGGGTCGTGTCACAGATCCAGAGCCCGGACCGTCCGACGCAGACGACGTTCTCGCTGCTCGGGCTGGAATGGGACCTACTCCCCGGGGTGTTCCCGCCCTACACGGACCCGGGCCCCGGCCTGTTCGCCTCCTGGGTGCCGTACCAGAAGGGCAGCCGGTTCCTGGAGATGGGCTGCGGCGCGGGCATCGCCGCGGTGATCGCGGCGCAGCGCGGCTGCGAGCGGGCGCTGGCGCTGGACATCAACCCGGCGGCAGTGGAGAACACCCGTCGCAACGCCGCCCGGCACAAGGTGGCCGGCCAGGTGACGGCACTGACCAGCGATCTGTTCGACGCGCTGGACCCGACAGAGGTGCTCGACGTCGTCTTCTGGAACACCCCGTTCATCGAAGCGCCCGAGGACCGTTCCTGCGCCGGCCAGATCGAGCGGGCGGTCTTCGACCCCGGGTACGGGATGGTGCGCAGGTTCTTCCGTGACGTGGTGCCCCGTCTCTCGGCGGAGGGGCGGGTGTACCTGGGTACCAGCGAGGCGATGGGGAATCCCGAGAAAATGCTGCGGGCGGCCACCGACGCGGGATTCGAAGCCCGCCGGTACCGCAGCGAGTCCGTCGAACTTCCGGCGGCGGACTTCGGCGACTCCCCGGTGGTCAAGGCCCACGCCGACGAGCGCGGCATCGTCGACATGGACTTCACCATGTACGAGTTCCTGCGCCGCTGACACTTTCTTGCCTCCGACCGAGGAAGTCCCCGCAGGACGCTCACCGATCCACCAGTTCCGACGGAATTCAGTTCACTATCAATTCGATTCCGGGCGACACGACGGCGCCTTGGAAGATTGGAGTTTGATGAACGCCAACGGGAAGGCAGACGGCACCGGCTTCGATGTGGTAGTCGCTGGGAACGGAGTCCTGGGGCTGTCACTGGCCTGGGTCCTGGCCCGGCGGGGACAACGGGTCGCCGTGCTGGGCCAGCCACACCGCCCCTGGGCCGGCTCGGCGGCGGCCGGTGCCATGCTCGGCTGTTTCGGAGAGGTCACCACCTCCCTGCTGGCCAGCGAGCACGGCCGGGCCAAGCTGGAACTCGGCATCCAGGCCACCAAGTTGTGGCCGCAGTGGCTGGCGGAGCTGGAGGACCAGACCGAGGGCGCCCCGGTCAGGACGGCCGACGGCACCACCGTCATCCTCAACACCATCGGTACGGCCGAGATCGACGACGCCAACTACAACCTCATCCGCGCCGAACTCACCCGCTACCAGGAACCCTTCGAGGATGTCGAGCCCGGCGACCTCGACTGGGTGGACGCCGAGCCGATCTCCCGCCCGCTGAAGGCCTTCCACATACCCGGGGAGCACGCCGTCAACGCCGCTGCCCTGCTGGAACGGCTCGAGTCGGCGGCCGTTCGGGCGGGCGCCACCCTCGTCACCGAATTCGCCACCCGCGTCGAGTACCAGGGCGAGCGGGCGACCGGAGTCGTCCTGGCCTCCGGGGAGCGGATCGGCGCCGACCACGTGGTGCTGGCCGCCGGAGCGCGCACCCAGGAACTCCTCGACAGCCTGCCCGTCGGCCCCCGCATCCCCCGCCTGGTGAGCGGCTACGGCGTCTCCTCCCTCATCAGGACCGTGGACAGGACGACCCCGGACAGCGTCATCCGGACCCCGAACCGCTCCTTCGCCTGCGGACTGCACGTCGTCCCCCGCGGCGACGGGCACGTCTACGTCGGCGCCACCAACGTCATCTCCGTGGAGCCGCGGGACACCCCCGAGATGCGCGACCTGGTCTTCCTCCTCCAGTGCGTCAACCGCCAGGTCCGCCGCAACCTGTGGAACAGCGAGGTCGCCAAGGTCCAGGTCGGCAACCGCCCCGTCTCGATGGACGGCTTCCCGCTGCTCGGCGAGGGCGGCATGCAGGGCCTGTGGATCATGACCGGCACCTACCGTGACGGCCTGCACCTCTCGCCGCTGCTGGCCCAGGACTTCGCGGCCCGGATCCTCGGCGAGCAGCCCCAGGCCGACCTCGCGCGGTTCGCCCCGGTGCGGCAGCCGCTGCGCACCGGGACGCGCGAGCAGATCGTGGATGTCCTCGTCGACCACCAGATGGGCATCGGCTACGAGCAGGACTGGACCATTCCGGTCGAGTGGCACCACTGGATCGAGATGGACGTGCGGCCGGCCACCCTCGCCTGGGCGAACGTGCTCGACCCCGAGTTCACCCCGCCGGCCGAGCTGCTCTTCGCGTCCCGCTTCGACCCCGAACTCGTCAAGCTCCTGCGGAAGTACTACGCCACCTGCCGCGAGCACGGCTGAGCCTTCCCCCGAAAACGCATCACGGCCACCGTACGGGCAGGACGCAACGCGCCTGCCCGTACGGCATCTTCGAGAAAGGACAGAGCATGGCTGTCAAGACGATCGACCCGCCGGAGCTGCCCACGCCCTACGGATGGCGGCAGCTGGCCGTCGGCACCGGAAGCCGCGTGGTGTTCCTCAGCGGTCAGACCCCACGCACCGCCGCCGGTGAACCGGTGGGAACAGGAGACCTGGCCGCCCAGACCGAACAGGTGTACCTCAACATAGCCGCCGGTCTGGCCGCGGCCGGCGCTACCTTCGACGACGTCCTGCGCCTGACCATGTACGTCAAGGACTGGTCGCTGGACAAGTGGGACGAGATCGGGGCGGGCGTCGAGCGCGCCGCTGCCCGGATCGGCGCCGACCTCGTCAGGCCCACCACCCTGGTCGGCGTGGCCACCCTCGCTGAACCCGACTTCCTCATCGAGATCGAGGCCACCGCCATCGTGGCCTGACGCGCGAACGCCGCTGAGCGGCCCCCGGCCGGGAACTCCTCGTTCCCGGCCGAGGGCCGCTCGGCGTTGGTCAGGCCAGGAGGTCGCCGATCACCTTGGCCACCGTGTCCGGGGAGGGCAGGGCGGGATGGTGGCTGGCGACGCCCGTGGACGGGTCGTAACCGTCGTGCCACTCGGGCTCGTTGACGAGCCCGCCGTCCGCGCGGATCTGCGCGATGTTCCGCTGGACAGCCGGCTTGTGCCACATCCTGGCGCCCATTACCGGGAAGTACACGACGGGGTAGTCCACCGACAGTGCCACCGTCAGCAGGCGATTGGGCGCGGCACCGGTCGCTGCCGAGGCGAGGGTGTGGGCGGTGGCCGGCAGCACCGCGAGCAGGTCGTGGTCGGCCGCGAGCCGGGACGGTTTGTCGGTCGGCCAGTGGGCCGGGGACTCCCCGCTCACCACCCGCTCGGCGAACAGCGCGAGACTCTCCGGGGAAATGAACGAGCTCGCGGTGTGCGTCAGCAGGACCGTGAACGTGCTGCCCGCGATGTGTCGGCGCATCGCCTCGATATACGACGGAAGCTGCGCCACCGCAATCGATCCGGTGGCGCCGATGAGGATGCGTTTCCCGGCTGCTGCCAGGGAGTTCTGAGTGGCCATTCCTCGATGATGTCGCTACCGTCCCACCACCGGTCAATGGCGCATGACCCGACCGCCGGAGGGAGTCCGCCACGAGTCCAGCGGCGGTCCAGCGCGCACCAAATACTTCGGTCGCCCCTTCGGTCGGACCGTATTGAGACGCGGTCAGCCGCTGCCTAACTTTCCGTCTGCGCACAACAATTCGAAGGCCCGCCAGGGCATCTGACGAAATGGGGCGAATGTCGATGGAGGATCTCTTCGCGGAAATGCGTGTCAGCTACGGCCGGCGTCGCCTGGGCGAGGACCGGCTGCCGCAGCTCAAGCCGCAGCCGGATCGGCGTCACGAGCCGTTCCCGCTCACCGACATCCAGCAGGCGTATCTGATCGGCCGGCACAAGGGCCTGGAGCTGGGTGGCATCCCCAGCCAGTACTACCTCGAGTTCGACTGTCCCGGTCTTGACCTCGACCGGCTGACCGGCGCCCTGCGGAAGGTTGTCGCCCGGCACGAGGCACTGCGCACGGTGGCCGGGACCGACCAGACACAACGGATCACCGCCGAGGACGAGTTGGAACCGTACGTCATCCGCACCACGGACCTGCGCGGCCGGCCGGCCGCGGACCAGACGGCCGGAGTTGACCGGATCCGCACCGAACTGACGGAGCAGGTGCTGCCGGTGGACCGGGCGCCGCTCGTCGACATCCGCGCCACGCTGCTGGACGGCGACCGCGTCCGGCTCCACCTGGCCGTGGACCTGCTGTTCCTCGACATGCGCAGCCTGTTCCGGTTGCTGGAGGAGTGGCGCCGGTGCTACGACGACCCGGCATGGCGGCCGGAACCGCTGGAGCTGTCGTTCCGCGACTACGTGCTGGCGCAGGAGGCGCTGCGCGAGGACGACCTGGGCCAGGAGGCCGCCGCGTACTGGGCGGACCGCCTGGACGCACTTCCCCCCGCGCCCGAGCTGCCGCTGGCCGCGGCGCCCGAGCAACTCGGCACCCCGCGGTTCGTCCGGCACCGGGCCGTGCTCGCCCCCGAGCGCTGGGCGACGCTTCAGGCGGCCGCCGCGCGGCACGGGCTGACGCCGTCGGGCGCGCTGCTCGCGGCGTACGCGGAGGTGCTGCGGACCTGGTCGCGGCGGCAGGAGTTCACCCTGACCGTCACCCAGTTCCACCGGCTCGGGCTGCACCCGCAGGTCGAGGAGATCATGGGCGACTTCCTGGCGCCGGGCCTGCTCGCCGTCGGCGGGCGGCCCGAGGAGACGTTCGAGCAGCGGGCGAAGAACCTTCAGGAGCGGCTCATGGCGGACCTGGCGCACTCCGCGTACGGCGGCATCCGGGTGCTGCGCGACCTGGCCCGCCGCCGGGATGACCGCCGGGCGTCGATGCCGGTGGTCTTCTCCAGCACGCTCGGCCGCGGAGAGGGCGTCCCTCGGGCCGGGGCCCTGGAGTCGTTCGGCGAGCTGGTGTTCGACCACAGCCGGACGCCGCAGGTGTGGCTGGAGAACCAGATCCTGGAGCTGAACGGCCGGCTCAGCGTCAACTGGAACGCGGTCGAGGGCCTGTTCCCCGAGGGGATGCTGGAGGACATGGTCGCCGCGTACGTGACGCTGCTGGACCGGATGGTGGACGACGAAGCGGTGTGGGGCGCCACCCGCGGGATCGTGCCGCTGCCGGCCGCGCAGGCCAGTGAACGGGAGCGGGCCAACGCCACCGCGGAGGACATCCCGCCGGTGCTGCTGCACGAGCTGGTCGCCGAGGCGGCCCGGTGTCGTCCCGGCGCGCCGGCGGTGATCACGCCCGGCGCGGAGACCACGTACCGTCAGCTGACCGAGGCCGCGCACCGGATCGCACACCGGTTGCTGGCCGGACCCGGTGCCGGGCCGGGCGAGATCGTTGCGGTGTCGATGCGTCCGGGTGCCGCGCAGTACTCCGCGCTGCTCGGGGTGCTGCACACCGGTGCCGCGTACGTGGCCATCGACCCGGAGCTGCCCGAGGAGCGGCGGCTGAAGTTGCTGGCCCGTTGCGCGGTACGGGCCGTGGTGACCGAGCCGGACCTGCGCGACGCGCTGCGCTGGCCGGCGGGCGTGGCGGTGGTGACCCCGCAGGACGAGGCCACCCTGGCGTGTTCCGCCGAGGCGCCCGATCGCCGCCAGGGCCCTGACGACCTGGCGTATGTGATCTTCACCTCGGGCTCCACGGGCGAACCGAAGGGCGTGATGATCACCCACCGGAGTGCCGCTAACACCGTGCAGGACATCAACCGGCGGTTCGGCGTCGGGGAACAGGACCGGGTGATGGCGCTCGCCCCCACCGGCTTCGACCTCTCGGTGTACGACATCTTCGGCGTCCTGGGCGCCGGCGGCACCGTGGTCGTGCCCGACCCGGTGCGCGCCAGCGACCTCGCGCACTGGTCGCAGCTCATCAGCCGCTACGGCGTGACCATCTGGAACAGCGTGCCCGCCCCGATGCGGATGTGGATCGACTCGCTCGGCGACGGGGGCGCCCCACGTGGGTGCCGGTTGCGGCTGGCCCTGCTGAGCGGCGACTGGATCCCGGTGGACCTGCCGACCCGGATCCGGGAGAAGCTCTCCACGATGCGGGTGATCAGCCTGGGCGGCGCCACCGAGGGCTCCATCTGGTCGATCCACCACCCGATCGAGACGGTGCGGCAGGAGTGGTCGAGCATCCCGTACGGCAAGCCGCTGGCCAACCAGACCATGCACGTGTTCAACCAGTGGCTCGAGCCGTCCCCCGTCGGGGTTACCGGCGAGATCCACATCGGCGGCATCGGCGTGGCCCAGGGCTACCTGGGCGATCTCGAGCGCACCGCGGAGCGCTTCCTGGTCCACCCGGTCGCGGGGGAGCGGATCTACCGGACCGGCGACCTCGGCCGGTACCTGCCCGGCGGCGACATCGAGATCCTGGGCCGCGAGGACTTCCAGGTGAAGATCAACGGCTACCGGGTCGAGCTGGGCGAGATCGAGGCCGGGCTCATTCGCCAACCGGGCGTGCGCACCGCGCTGGTCACCGCGCCCGCCCACGCGCGGACCGGACAGCGGCAGATCGTCGCGTACGTGGTGCCCGACGCCGGGGCGGACCCGGACCCGGCCGTGCTGCGGGAGGCGCTGGCATCCCTGCTGCCCGGCTACATGATGCCCAGCCGCTTCCTGACGCTGGACACCCTGCCCCTGACTGGCAACGGCAAGATCGACCACAAGGCGCTCCCCACGCCGTGGAACGACGACGCCGAGGCCGGCGACGGGCGGACGGCACCCCGCAGCCGGGTGGAGGAGCGGCTGTTCGCGCTCTGGTCGCAGCAGCTCGGCCACGGCGACTTCGGTGTGGAGGAGGGCTTCTTCGACATCGGCGGCGACTCCCTGCACGCGGTCGGCCTGCTCGCGCTGCTGCGCGCGGAGTTCGGCATCGGGGCCGACATGGAGACGGATCTGGTCGAAGGGTTGTTCATGAACGCGTCGATCGAGTCGTTCGCCGAACTGATCGCTTCCGTCGAGGAGTTGGCCGCGTGACTGACGAGTGGGAGTACGTGGTCGTCGGAGCGGGCTCGGCCGGAGCCGTCACCGCCGCCCGGCTCGCCGCCCGGGGCTCCGGGAACGTCCTGCTGCTTGAGGCCGGCGCCGACCAGCCGCGTTCCCGGGACCGGTCCCACCCCCTGGCCGACGCCGGCCGCCTGGTGCTGTCCGGTTACAACTGGGACTACCGGGCCAACCTGCGCACCAGCAGCCGCCTGGAGGACCTGGTCGGAGCGCGGGCCGGCGGGCCTGCGGCGGCCCGCGCCCTGTGGGAACGCTTCCCGTACCAGCTGGGCAAGGTCGTCGGCGGCGGCTCCGCCGTCAACGGCGCCATCGCCCTGCGCGGGCTGCCCCGCGACTTCGCCGCCTGGGCGGCGTACGGCAACCCGGACTGGTCGTGGGAGCGGGTGCTGCCGTTCTACAAGGACATCGAGAACGACGCCGACTTCCCCGGCCGCCTCCACGGCGACAGCGGCCCGCTGCCGGTCCGCCGCACCCCGCGCGAGGAGGTGCACGAACTGGACGCGGCGTTCTGGGCGGAGTGCAACCGGCAGGGCGTCGCCGACCTGCCGGACCTCAACGCGGGGGAGGAGGCCGGGGTCGGCCCGATCCCGGGCAACGCGGTGGACGGCGAACGCGTGGACGCCGCCACCGCGTTCCTCGCCGGCGCGCGCGAGCTGCCCAACCTCCAGCTGCGCACCGGGATCCGGGTCGTCCGGGTACTGTTCGAGCAGCACCGGGCCGTCGGCGTTGAGGTCGAGACGGACGGCCGGCTCGCCGCGATCCGGGCCAGGCACGTCGTGCTCAGCGCCGGGGCGGTCGGCACGCCCGTCATCCTTCAGCGCTCGGGTGTCGGCGACGCGGCGTTGCTCCGGGTGCTCGGCATCACCCCCGTGGTGGACCTGCCCGGGGTCGGCCGGGACCTGGTGGACCACCCCTCGGTCGTCATCTGGTCCAAGCCCGCCGACGGGGTGTGCACGCCGGGCCTGCCCTGGCGGCAGGTCGCGGCGCGGATGAGCAGCGGCTTCGACGGCGACGTGGACATCCAGGTGGGGCTGCTCAACAACGTGGAGAGCCACACCATCCCCGGCTTCGTGGACCGCCTCGGCTGGCCGCTGGTCGTGGGCGCCTCGGCGATGCTGATGCGCCCGCGCTCCCGGGGCCGGGTCTTCCTCGACTGCGCCGACCCGTACGCCGCGCCCGTCATCGAGCTGGGCCTCGGCACCGATCCCGAGGACGTGGAGCGGCTCTGCCACGGCGTGCGCCGGGTCTGGGGCCTGCTGCGCTCACCCGGCCTGGCGAGCCGGCTGACCGCCACCCAGTTCTGGAGCGACCGCATGATCGCCAGCGACGGGGTTGTGCGCAGCGGCGTCCGCAACATCATGAACCCCGGCTGGCACGCGGCCGGTTCGTGCCGGATGGGACCGGGGACCGACCCGTGGGCGGTCGCCGACCAGGACGGCCGGGTGCACGGCACGGAGAACCTGCGGATCGCCGACGCCTCGCTCTTCCCGACGATCCCGAGCGCGCCCACCAACCTGACCACCCTGATGCTGGCCGAGAAGCTGGCCCGGAGCATGAAGGAGTGACCGTGCGGCCTGAATCCAGCTCACCAGTGCTGCTCTACTGCTTCCCGCACGCCGGGGCGACCTCGCTGGTCTACCGGGGCTGGCAGTCGTCGGGCGAGCCGCACCTGTCGGTCCGGGGCGTGGACGCTCCCGGCCGGGGCACCCGCCGCCGGGAGCGCGGGGCCACCGGCTTCCACGCCCTGGTGCGGGCCATGGCCGACCACGTGGTGGCCGACCTGCTGGCCGAACGGGAGCGATCGGCCGGCCTGCGCTGGGCGACCTTCGGCCACAGCTTCGGAGCGACGATGAGCCTGGCGGTGGCCGCCACGGTGGCCCGCCAGGTCGGTGTGCCGCCCGTCCGGTCCGTACTGTCCGGGGCGGTGCCGCCCCGGCTCCAGCGGCCCGGCGCGCTGCTCGCCTCCGTACCCGACGAGGAGCTGCTCGCCCGGACTGCCGCCGACGGCGGGACGCCGCCCGCGGTGCTGGCCCAGCCGACGATGAGCCGCATCCTGCTGCGGATGCTCCGCGAGGACGACGCCGTGCGGGCCGAGTTCGCGCAGGAGGCCGCCGGGCTGCGGGTGGACTTCCCGCTCACCCTGATCGCCGCCCGGGAGGACGTGCACGCCCCGCCGGAGAAGGTCTGGCCGTGGTCCGCGCACAGCTCGGCCCCGACCCGCCGGGTCGAGATCGAGGGCGGCCACTTCGCGGCCGTTCAGCAACCCAAGGAAACCCTGACGACCATCGCCGACGACACCGACCCAGGGGAGGGGTGACCGCATGGCCCGCAAGCGATACGAGGCGGAGCACGAACACTTCCGGGACATGTGCCGGGAGTTCCTGAGCCGAGAGGTGGTGCCGTACCACGCCCAGTGGGAGCGGGACGGCATCGCCGACCGCGAGGTGTGGCGCAAGGCCGGGAAGGCCGGGCTGCTCGGCATCGGCGTGGACCCCGAGTACGGCGGGGGCGGCGATCCCGACTTCCGCTACCCGGCGGTGTTGGCGCAGGAGATCATGTGGGCCCGGGCGACGGCGCCGACCTTCGTGGCGCACAACGACGTCATCGCCGGCTATCTGGCCGAGCGGACCACCGAGGAGCAGCGCAGGCGGTGGCTGCCGGGGCTGTGCTCGGGCGAGCTGATCGCGGCGATCGCGATGAGCGAGCCCGACGCGGGCTCCAACGTCGCCGACATCCGCACCACCGCCTTCCGCGACGGGGACGGTTACGTCCTCAACGGGCAGAAGACGTTCATCACCAACGGCGAGCACGCCGATGTCGTCGTGGTCGCCGCCAAGACCGCTCCCGAGCGCGGCGCCCAGGGCATCAGCCTGCTGGTGGTGGAGCGCGGCGCGCTGGGATTCACCCGCGGCCGCCGGATGGAGAAGCTCGGCTGGCACGCCAGCGACACCTGCGAGCTGTTCTTCGACGACTGCCGGGTGCCGGCCGAGAACCTGATCGGCAAGGAGAACGCGGGGCTGGCATATCTGATGGCCGGGCTGCCCCGGGAGCGGTTGAGCATCGCGACCGTGGCCCTGGGCGCCGTCGAGCGGATGCTGACGGACACCCTGGAGTACGCGAAGACCCGGGAGGTGTTCGGCCAGACCATCGGCGGCTTCCAGCACAACCGCTTCCAGCTCGCCACGATGGACACCGAACTGACCATCGCTCAGGTCTTCCTGGACCACTGCATCACTCGACTCAACGCCGGCCGGCTGTCCGTCACGGACGCCGCGAAGGCGAAGTGGTGGACGACGGAGTTGCAGGTGGACATCGCCGGCCGGTGCCTGCAGATCCACGGCGGGTTCGGCTACCTGAAGGAGAGCGCGATCTCCCGGGACTGGGCCAACAGCCGGGTACAGACGATCTACGGCGGGACGACGGAGGTGATGAAGGAGCTGATCGGCCGGTCGCTCGGTCTCTGACGTCACGGCACCGCCCACCGGCCTCCGGCGGGCGGTGCCAATGTGGCATCTGTGATTGCGAGTTCGGGGGCAGCGCGATGTAATGACGGCATGACACAGTCCCCGACCATCGCTCAGGCCCTGTCCGAGGTCGGCCCCCGGCTCAAGCGGCTGCGCACCGCCCGCGGTGTCACCCTGGCGGCGCTGGCGGAGGCCACAGGGATATCCAAGAGCACGCTGTCGCGACTGGAGGCGGGCCAGCGCCGCCCCAGTCTGGAACTGCTGCTGCCCATCGCCCAGGCCCACCAGGTTCCGCTCGACGAGCTGGTCGGCGCCCCGGAGGTGGGCGATCCGCGCGTCCGGCTGAAGCCGCACCGGGTGAACGGCAACACCGTGCTGCCACTGACCCGTCAGCCCGGCCCGCTGCAGAGTTACAAGATGATCCTGCCGGACCGTCGTACCACCCCGGAGCTGTGCACCCATGAGGGGCACGAGTGGCTGTACGTGCTCTCCGGGCGGTTGCGGCTCATCCTGGCCGACCACGACGTGGTGCTCGGCCCCGGCGAGGTGGCCGAGTTCGACACCCGGCTGCCGCACTGGTTCGGCAGCACCGGTGACGGTCCGGTCGAACTGCTGAGCCTCTTCGGCCGTCAGGGCGAGCGGATGCACGTGCGCGCCCGTCCGACAGTGCGCACGCCCGCCTCCGGCGGCTGAGCCGGGACGGGCGTGCGGATCGAGGCGTCGCCGGGCGCGGGCGGGGTCAGGTCGTGGGGGCGGGCGACACGGACCGATACGCCGCGAGGGCCTGCTCGACCTCCTCGTCCACCAGGTCGTGGTTGAGCGCGAAGGCGGCGGCGGCCCCCATGCCGGCCGCGGTGACGGCCTGGGCGCGCGGGTCCACCACGTTGCCGACGGCCCACAGCCCGGGGCGGGTCGTGCGGCCGGCCCGGTCGGTGACAAGCCAGCCGCCGCCGTCCTTCTCGCAGCCGAGGCCGTCGAAGGGCGCGTCGTTGGGGGTCATCCGGGGGAAGAAGAACACCGCGGCGCACTCCAAGGTCCGCCCGTCGGCGAGCTCCACCGCGTGCAGCCGCCCGTCCTTGGTGAGCAGGCAGGACACCGGCCCCTCGGCCACCTTCACTCCGCGCGCGTCCAGGCGCTCCCGCTCCTCGTCGCTGAGCGGCTGGGTGTGCGGGACGTACACGACGTCATGCGACCACTGGCGCAGCAGCAGCGCCTGCCCGGCGGACGCCGGGTGGACACCCAGCACGACGAGCGGCTGGTCGCGCACCTCGTAGCCGTGGCAGTACGGGCAGAAGAGGACATCCTTTCCCCACAGCGCGCGCAGGCCCGGGATGTCGGGCAGTTCGTCGCGCAGCCCAGTGGCGAGGACGACGTGGCGGGCATCCAGTGTCGCGCCGCCGACCAGCCGGACCAGGTACCCGTCGGCCTCGCCGGCGTCCACCTGGTCGACCTGACCGTTGATCAGCACCGCACCGTACCGGGAGATCTCGGCGCGCCCGGTCTCCAGCACTGTGAGCGGCGGGACCCCGTCACGAGAGAGAAAGCTGTGCATGTGGGCCGAGGGAGCGTTGCGGGGCTCCCCGGCGTCGATGACGGCGACGCTCCGGCGGGCCCGGGAGAGCACGAGCGCGGCGTTCAGCCCGCCCGCTCCGCCGCCTATCACGATGACGTCGTACGAGGTTCGGTCGGTTGTGCTGTTGATTGCGCCAGTCATGGCGATCACCTCCGCCGCAAGGGTGCGGCTGAGGGGAGATCACGAGCAATTTTTGTTGCCGTTCCTGGAACACGATCTGGCCTGAGGGACCTTGTTGGCGGATGTGACCTGACCTGCTGTCGCCCTCACACTGCCAGCGTGAGGGCGAGCTGTTCGCAGTGGGAAACGCGGGTTGTACCGAGCGGGGTGTCGGTCCACCAGGCGTCGAGGCGGTAGAGGTTCTCCGTCAGCTGGTCCATCACCGAGCCGGTCCGCCGGGCAATCCGCCACCTGCCCGACCAGGTCTGGGCGTGTCCCGCCCTGCAACGGGACGGCTCGCTGCGCGAAGCGCCGGGGTCGCCGAGTTGACCGGCCTGGTCGACCTGCTCGAGGGCACCCGGATCCTCGTCCGCCGCGAGCGACCGCACCCCGGCGCCCGGCTCCCCCTGTCGGACCTGGACGAGGGTGTGCGTCACCAGGTACGCATGCGTCGGAAAAATTTGACATGTCGGGCTTCTCCGACGCAAGGTTGCGGCATGGCGGAAGTCGACGTGTTCGCCGCGCTGGCGAACCCCGTGCGGCGAAAGCTGCTGGAAACCCTTCAGAGTGGGCCTCGTGCGGCCGGTGAGCTGGCTGGCGAATTCGAGCTGAGCAGGCCGGCGGTCTCCGAGCACCTGGCCGTGCTCAGGAGCGCGCGGCTCGTGCGTGAGGAGCCGCGCGGGCGGCATCGTTACTACCACCTCGAGGCATCCCCACTCGCTGAGGTGGGGGAGTGGCTCCATCCCTTCGAGCGGTATTGGCGTGCCCGGATGACCGCTCTGCGTGACCTTCTCGACGAGGAAAACCCGTGACCGACCCCGCCGTAATCCACTGCGACCAGTTCCTGTCCCACCCGCCGGCCGTGGTGTGGCGAGCCCTGACCACACCCGAGCTGCACGCCCGCTGGTGGGCCGCCGGAGACGTACGGCCCGTCGTCGGCCACCGCTTCAGCCTGGACATGGGCCCCTGGGGCGAGCAGCCCTGCGAGGTGGTCGCGGTCGAGCCCGAGCGGCTGCTCAGGTACAGCTTCGCGCCGTCCACCCTCGACACCACGATCACCTGGCGGCTCGAACCGGAGGGCACCGGCACCCGCCTCTTCCTGGAGCACGCCGGCTTCGACCTCGACTCCCCGCTGGGCAGGACCGCCTTCCAGGGCATGGGTGCGGGCTGGCCGAAAGTGCTGGACCGCCTCGCCGCCGTCCTGGCCGAGCCCTCCGCCTGACTCGCGTCCCCGGTACATCGGCCTGCGGCGTCAGACGTACTGCCGGACCCACGACTGTCCGTCGGCGGCCGCGGTGGCCAGCCGGATGGCGCCGCGGGCGACGACCAGGTCCGGATCCCTGATCTGGTCGACGGTGCAGGAGTGCCACAGCTCGGGTAGTGCGTGGGTCCGTGCGGTGGCCAGGGCGGCGTCCCAGTAGCCCCGGTAGCCGAGGGTGCCGCCCGCCACCCGGATCGCGTCGGGGTTCAGGATGTTGACCAGCGAGGCGAGCGCCAGTCCGAAGACCTCGCCGGCCGCGTGGACGATGTCCTCGATCCGGCGGTTGCCGTCGGCGAGTGCGGCGTGAACCCGCTCCGGTGGCAGGCCCGCGGCCCGTACGATGGCAGCGCCTCCCGCCAGTTCGTCGAGACGGCGGACGCCCTGTGCTCCGGGGACCGGCAGGCTGCCGATCTCGCCGGCCCAGCCTCGTGCGCCGCGGAGGACCCGCCCCTCGGACAGGTAGGCCGAGCCCACCGCCGTGCCGCACACGACCACCGCTGCGGTGGCGGACCTCGGGAAGTGGGCCGTCTCCTGTGCGAGCGCGCACCGGATGTCGTTGACCAGCAGCGACGGGCCCCAGTCGGCGGCCGTCCCCGTCCAGCCCGCGAGCCGGGGCAGTACGTCGGAGACCTTGACCCGCCCGTCCTCGACCAGCCCGGGTACCGCGATCCCCATGGCGGTAGGCCTGAGCTCGTGGTCGGCGAGGAACGCCCGGACGGCCGTCTCGATCCGGTCGGGGGTGGTCGCCGGGCCGGTCGCCACCCGCCGGGTGAGCGCCCCTTCCAGCTCCGGCCCTTCGGCGAGCATGAGCACCTTGGTCCCGCCGACGTCGACACCTACCGCTGCACGCCGCAACGTCCCGTCCCCTCCACCAGGTTGACCGATCCGCTGCCCAGCGTAGAGCGCCCGGCCCGCGGTTCGCCGCCTGTCGCGCGGCTCGCGGTACGCGGCGACGGGCGTCAGGGAGTGAAGCTCATGTGCATCAGCTTCCGGGGATCGGGGAAGGGGGCGAATCCGACCTTGGCGTAGACCCCGTGGGCGTCCTCGGTCGCCAGCATCACCCGCCTGAGCGCATAGGGGGCGAGGTGGTCGCGGACGGCGGTCGCCAGCCAGGTGCCGAGGCCCTTGCCCCGGTGGTCGCGGTCGACGTAGACGTCGCAGAGCCAGGCGAAGGTCGCCAGGTCGGTGACCACCCGGGCGTAGCCGGCCTGTGAGCCGTCCGCCGAGTAGACACCGAAGTTGACGGACGCCCGGACGGACTGCTCGACCGTCTCGCGGGTGCGGCCGAGCGCCCAGTAGGTGTCGGTCGACAGCCAGTGGTGGACCAGGCCGATGTCGAGGCGGTCCGGATCGGTGTCGATCTCGTGTCCGTCATCCCTGCGAGTGATCACGGGTTGGGACGGTAGCACCGGAAGCCGGTCAGCGCGCGGGATTTCGCGGACCCGGGAGGTCACACCGTGGCGGTGGCGGCGCTCCGGTGCTCGCGCAGCGGGCCCAGGTTCAGGCCGCGGGCGTGGCAGGCGTCGATCAGGCGGGGGAGGGCGCCGAGGGTGGAGCGCCAGGAGCCCGGGGCGGCGGTGCAGTCGGTGTCGTGGAGCAGGACGGTGCCGCCGCCCGCGAGTCGGCGGGTGACCGTGCGGTGGACCGAGTCGGGGGTGGCGGTGGCGGTCCAGTCGCGGCCCCAGGCGCTCCACAGGACGGGGGTCAGCTCCAACTCCCGTGCGGCGGCGAGGGCTCCGGCGGTGAGGACTCCGTACGGCGGCCGGTACCAGACGGGGTGGGTGCCGGTCAGGTCGGATATGACGTCGAGACCCCGGGCGATGTCGTCGCGGACCGCGCCCGGAGAACGGACGAGCAGGCAGCGGTGTTCGTAGCCGTGGACGGCGATCTCGTGGCCCGCTGCGACCAGTTCACGGCCCAGGCCGGGATCGCGGACCAGCATCCGGCCGAGCAGGAAGAAGGTCGCCCGGATGCCCGCCCGGTCCAACTCCCTCAGGAAGTAGGGGGTGGAGGCCCGGTCGGGGCCGTCGTCGAAGGTCAGGGCGACGTGGTCGGGATCGCCGTACCCGCACAACTCCGGGGTGAGCCAAGGCCGTACGGCGTTGAGGGCGCTGAGCGCGGGTGCGGCGTGGGCGACCGCGAGTGAGGCCGCCGCGAGTGCGCCGGAGACGGTCAGGGCCCTGGTCACGGGGCCGATGAGACTGCTCACGAGGCCAGCTCCCGGGTGTTGTCGCGGCGGAGTGCCGACACGGTGGTGGTGGAACGGGCGCCGGGTGCGGCGACGGTCGCGCCGGCCAGTGCGGCGATCACGTGGTCCGCGGGCACGGTGGTCTCGGCGGGACGGGCCGGGGCGGTGCGCAGCGCCTCGCGCAGCAGCGGGGCGAGTTGTCCCGGGGTCCGGATCCACGCGGCGAGCCCGGCGTCGTCCAGGGCGGCGGCGTTGGTGACGCCGTGGCCGGGCAGGCAGCGGTAGCTGACCACGGGCACGCCGGTGGCCATCGCCTCCAGGGAGGTGAGCCCGCCGGCGTTCTGCACCACCACGTCGGCGGCGCGGAGCAGCGCGGGCATGTCGTCGACCCAGCCGAGCGCCACACCCACGCCGTCCCCGGCGAGGCGTTCGCGCAGGGCCTCGTTCCGTCCGCACACCGTGACCGGTGTGGCCAGGCCGGTCGCGGCGATCTCCCGGGCGGCGAGTTCCACCTCGCCCACACCCCAGGAGCCGGCCACCACCAGGGCGATGGGACGCTCGGTGGGCAGGCCGAACCGCAGGCGCTCGCGGAGCCGTTCGTCCGCCGAGGCCGCCGGGCGGAACTCCGGGGCGACCAGTGGGCCGCCGACCAGTACGCCGTGGGCCCGGTGCCCGCGTGCCTGGGCGGCGGATACCGGGTGCAGCGCGAGATGCAGATCGACTCCGCGCGCCACCCAGAGCGGGTGCACCGACATGTCGGTGAGGAAGGTGACCACCGGTGCCGTGAGCCCGCCGCGTCGGCGGAGCCGGCCCAGTGCCTGGCTGGCCAGCGGGTAGGTGGACACCACGGCGCCGGTGTCGGGGCCGATCAGCGC
This sequence comes from Kitasatospora sp. HPM-01-4, assembly GCF_051374625.1. Taxonomy (NCBI): domain Bacteria; kingdom Bacillati; phylum Actinomycetota; class Actinomycetes; order Kitasatosporales; family Streptomycetaceae; genus Kitasatospora; species Kitasatospora sp. HPM-01-4. The sequence continues at coordinate 6,690,846 of NZ_JBPQGP010000005.1, forward strand.
CCGGGTCCGGCGTGCGGCGGCGCGGCCCGCGAGGGCGCTGACCAGTGCGGAGGACCAGCGGTGCCGCTGCAGGCCGTCCAGCAGCCAGCCCCAGGCCCAGGGCGCGACCTGGAGTTCCAGTTCGTAGCTTGCCCGCAGCAGCCGGCCCCAGCCGGGCGGCAACAGGTCGAGGAAGTCATGGCAGTCGACGGTGATTCCGAACTGCCGTAGGCGGCGCACCAGTTCGCGGGCCGCTCCGTCGTGCCCGGCGCCGATGCTCGCGGACACCACGGTGACGCGGCGGTGCGGGGAGCGGTCGGCCGTCCGCTGGATCCGGTGCTGCGGAGTACGTCTGCCACCGACCAGCGCCAGATGGCGGATCTCGTCCTCGCCCGCCGCTGTGGCGCCCGTCGCACCGCTCTCGGACGGCTCCGGGACGTGGGACTGGGGCATCGGGGGCTCCTAGCGCAGGCACGGGGCCGGAACCTCCGTCCGGCGGTGCGGCTCAGCATCACCCCGCGACGCTGAAGCCAGCCTGAAGCAAGCTGAAGATCACTTCAGCGCACCGGGTGCGAACGGTCCGTGACCGGGCACGGCCGTCCGGCCCGCGACCGCGGGGCCGCCGCAGGTCGCGGCCGGCGGGGCGCGGTGCTCACGAGGTGGTCGGCACGCGGGCGCGGTCGGGCGCAGGAACCGAGCCAGGGGCGGGAGTTCGCGTGTCGGGCAGGAGCGGAAGCATGGAAGCGCTTCGAAAAGGGAGGGCGCGCTGGAAGAGCGGAGGCGCGTTGAAAAGGGCTGCCGGTCCGCAGGCGCCCGGTCCCGCCGCGAGCGCGCGTGTGGGACCGGGCGCCCGCGGACCGGTTCCGGGCTCGGGGCACCGCAGACCGCGGTAGGGGCGGACTGCGGCGGGGAAGTCACCCGCTCCGGTGACGGGTCAGGAGCGGACCAGCCGGGCGATCGCGGCGTTGGCTTCCTTGAGCTTGAGCGCGGCCTCGTCGCCGCCCGCGTTGATGGCGTTGCTCACGCAGTGGGCGAGGTGCTCCTCCAGCATCTGCAGCGCGAAGGACTGGAGGGCGCGGGTGCTCGCGGAGACCTGGGTGAGGACGTCGATGCAGTAGGTGTCCTGCTCGACCATCCGCTGGAGACCGCGGATCTGGCCCTCGATACGGCGCAGCCGCTTGAGGACGTCGTCCTTGTGGTTGCTGTAGCTGTGCTGCTCGGCCATGGGCGTACTCCGGTTCCCTCAAGTGCTCGGCTCTCGCCTGGTCGGGCGGACATTTCCATCGGCGATGCCGGCCGGATCTGTCGGTGCGTCACTCGTGGCGGCCGTCTCCCGGGCGTGTGCCACGCCACCGGCCAGCCTACTTTACCCGGGGACGGTATCCCTCGAAACGGGGGCGGCCGGGACGGGTGGGGCGGAACGGGCCCGTTGGGCGAGCGCGGTGGCGGCGGCCAGCGCCAGGAGCACCGCGCCGATCGCCAGCCCGGCGGCGGTGCCGCTCGGTCCGTCGGAGAGGGTGCCCGCCAGCAGCGGCCCCAGGCACTGGCCGAGGGCGAACACGGTGGTCAGCCCGGCGATGGCGGCGGTCCAGTAGTGCTGGGGCAGGCTGTCCCGGGCACAGGTGGTGACCGCGGTGATCACGGAGAGGAAGGCGGAGCCGAAGAGCACCGCGGAGGCGTAGCTGACCGGGGCGGCCGAGGAGAGCAGGGGCAGCGTGGCGGCGACGGCGGTGACGGCCATCAGCAGTGCGCTGCCCCGTCCGCCCCGGAGCCGGCCGAGGACCCCGCTCCAGGCGAAACCGGCCACCACGGCGGCGCAGCCGAGGGCCACCCAGAACGCGGTGACCAGGCCGTCGCCCGCGCCGTGGCCGCGCAGGTGGGCCACGATGAAGGTCATGTAGGCGATGTAGCCGGAGCCGTACAGTCCGTACGAGACCAGAAGTGCGAGCAGCGGACGGGCCGGCCAGCGCAGGCCCGGGCGGGGGTCGGTGCGGGTGGGGCCGGGGGCGGCCGAGCCCGGCAGGCAGGCGGGGATCGCGACCAGTGAGAGGACGGCCAGCACCAGCCAGGCGGTGCGCCAGCTCGGCGGGCCTTGGTGGCCGCCGAGGACGACCGGGACGGCTGCTCCGGAGACCGCCACCCCGAGTCCGCCGCCGGCGAAGTACACCCCGAGCAGCAGCGCCGAGCGGCCGGGGGCGGCGTCCGCGCCGAGGCGGGCGGCCAGCGTGCCGCCGACGATCAGTGCGACCGCGCCCGCCGCACCGGCGATCATGCGGACCACGAGCAGGTAGGTGAGGTCGGAGGAGGCGGCGGTGGCGGCCAGCGAGACGACGGTGGCGGCCAGGCTGCCGAGCAGCGCGGGGCGTTCGCCCCGGCGGGCGGCGACCGAGGGCGCGGCCAGCGCGCCGGCCAGGTAGCCGACGGCGTTGGCGGTGGTCAGCGCTCCCGCGGTGGCCATCGACCAGTGCAGGGAGGTGCGCATCGCGGGCAGGACCAGCGCGTACGCGAAGCGGCCGAGCCCGAGCGAGACGGCCGGTGCGGTGGCCAGGCCGAGGGCCGCGGCCGTCGAGCGGACGGGGCCGGGCGTCGCCCGGGTGTTCGCGGCGGTGTCCACGGGGCTGCCGGTCGCGGGTGGTAACTGACGGATCGTCATGGCGCTCCTTGGCGAGGCCGAGTGAGCCGCGGGTACCGTCGTCGGTGCTTCAGGCCGGTGTGCGCGTCCTGCGGTTCACGGCTGAGCCACCGGGGCCGTGGGGTGTTTCCGGCCCCGGTGGCGCGGGTGGCCCGGGGTGTGCGCGGTGTGGCTGACGGCGCGCGCACGCCCCGGGGGTCCGGTGGGTCAGACCAGCTCGTAGCCGGCCTCGTCGATGGCCTCGGCGACGGCGCCGCGCTCCAGCGGCTGCTCGCTGTCGACCGTGACCTTGCCGGTGGTGAGGTCGACCGCGACCGCGGTGACGCCGGAGATCTTCTTCAGCTCCGCGGTGACGGAGCTGACGCAGTGTCCACAGGTCATGCCCTGGACGACGTAGACCTCGCGGGTGCCGGTGGCGGACTCGGCGGCGGGGGCGGAGCCGCACGAGCCGCCGCCGCAGCAGGAGCCTGCGGCCTCGGTGACGTCTGCGGTCAGGAGGTTCTCGGACATCGGGTGCTCCCTTGCTGGATCTGTCGCGTCAGGCGATCCGGCGGTCCTGTGGGCCGCCGACTCTTTGAACATACCATACCCCCCCAGGGTACTGTCAGCGGTGTACGGAAACCCGATGGGGAAGCATGATGGCTGTGGCGGTGGTGACTTGAGACGACTCCGCGTCGGCTGGAGGCGTCCGGGTGCGGCGGGCCAGGCTGCTCGGAGGTGGCGAAGACGGGGCCGGCGCGTGGCCGACGGCCGGCCGGGCTCGACCGCGGTCCACGGCGGCACCGGAGGGTGGTGGCCCGGTGGCCGCTCGCCGAAACCGAGCCCGGGCCCGAGCCCGAGCCCGAGTCCGAAGTACGGTGCTCCGCCGGCCCGCGGGTGTGTGATCCGGCGGAGGCCCGGCGGACCCCTCAGCCCGGCGTCGGCCCGCAGGTGACGAAGTACGGCAGCAGCGGTGCGGTGAGCGCGAGCAGCAGTACGGCCCCCCGCGCCACCGGATGCAGCCCGATCCGCGGTCGCAGCAGCCGCTTGAGGCGGAGCAGTACCGTCGGCCCGCCCGCCGCGAGCGCGGTCTGCGGCACGCCGCCCGCGGCGACCCCGCAGATGGCGGCGGCCAGTTCCTTCGGTGTGCAGCTGCGCAGGGCGTGGTCGTCGGCGACCATCTCCAGCAGGTCGGCGGTGTGCGCGCGGGCGGCGCGGGCGAGCGGGACGCCGGGGAACGCGCGGGCGAATCCCTCGGCGAGGGCGAGGGAGAGGTGGTGACGGCCGCGCAGGTGGGCCCGTTCGTGTTCGAGGACGGCGTGCAGCTGCTCGGGTGTCAGGGCGTCGAGGGTGCCGGTGGTCAGGACGACGCGGGGGTGCCGCCCCGGAAGGCAGTACGCGGCGGGGGTCTCGTGCTCCAGGATGACCGCCCGCAGGCCGGGTTCGGGCCGTGCGGCCAGGTCGAGCAGGGAGAGGTGGCGTCGGCGGTGGCGGCGCGAGCGGAGCAGTGCGGCACCGAACCAGCCGAGCGGCCAGGCCGCGGTGACCCCGATCGGCAGCAGCAGCCCCGGCCCCTCCGCGCCGCGTTCGGCCGGGGGAGTGTCCTCTCTGCCGAGCCAGATGTCGATGGCGCCCAGCAGGCCGTGCAGGTGCTGTCCCGAGCGGGTGGCGTGGTAGACGGCCATGGCGAGGGAGACGACGAAGGTGAGCATCAGTGCCCGCCAGAGCGCCAGGGCGGCACGTGGCGAGCGGTGGGTCCAGCGGGCCCGGCTGAGGGCGGGCGGTGCGACCCACCCCACGACGGCGCAGTAGCCGGTGAGGACGGCGGCGGCGATCACTGCTGGTCGGCTCGGTCGATGGCCTGGAGTGCCTGGCGCAGCGCCTCCTGCTCGTCCGGGGAGATCTGTTCGACGAACCTGGCGAGGGCGGTGGAGCGGTCCGGGCTGACGCCCAGCGCGTCGTGCATCAGGGCCGCCGTGTAGGCCTCGCGGCTCCGGGTGGGCTGGTAGACCCAGGCCCGGCGCTCCTTCTCGCGGCGCAGGTGGCCCTTGTTGTAGAGGATGTCGGCGACCGTCATCACGGTGGTGTACGCCACGGGGCGCTTCCGGTTGAGGTCGTCGACGATCTCCCGGACGGTGGCGGGCCGCCCCCAGCTCCACAGGCGGTCCATGATCTCCGCCTCCAGCTCCCCAAACCGCCGCATGCTGGCGCCCCCTTCTCGTCGCACCGCCCCCCGCTTCGGCCCTCATGGTAGTCGAGCCCAGGGCCGCACCAGGCGGAGTCGGTGAGGTCGGTACCCTCGGGGGGTAGGGTATCGACTGCTGAGGCCGGGCGGTCCGCGCAATGCGAGCGGCGGCGAACCGACTTGGGAAAGCCTGGGCGTTTTCGGTGCGTCCGAAGCGCGCGGCTGGGCATCGTGGCCGGCATGACAGCTACCATCTCCGGCGCCGGCCCGCAGCCGGCCTCCCGTCCGCAGACCCGCGCCGTCCACATCACCGCTCCCCGGCCGACGGGCAGCCGCCCGCTGGCCGTCCCGCTCTACCAGACCTCCGGCTTCGCCTTCGAGGACCCGGACTCCATCGCCGACGCCATGGCCGCTCCCGGCGGCGACTTCGTCTACACCCGGCGCGGCAACCCGACCACCGGCGCCCTGGAGTCGGTGCTCGCCGACCTGGAGGGCGGCGCCGCCGCGATGGCCACCGCCTCCGGGATGGGTGCGATCAGCTCGGTGCTGCTCGCGCTGCTGCGCCCCGGTGACCACGTGATCGCCCAGCGGTGCCTGTACGGCGGCACCTTCTCGACCCTCTCCGATCTCCGCGAGCGCTACGGCGTCGAGGTCACCACCGTCGGCGGGGACGACCCGGAGGAGGTCCGCGCCGCGCTGCGGCCGAGCTCCCGGCTGCTCTACCTGGAGACCATCGCCAACCCGACCACCCAGGTCGCCGACCTGCCCGCGCTGCTCGCCGTCGGGCGGTCCGCCGGACTGATCGGCGTGGTCGACAACTCGCTCGCCACGCCGCTGCTCTGCCGGCCCATCGAGCTGGGTGCCGACATCGTGGTCCACTCCACCACCAAGTACCTGGGCGGACACTCGGACGTGGTCGGTGGCGCGGCCGTCTTCGCGGACCGGGAGCGGTACCGCGAGGTGTGGCAGCGGGCGGTCGAACTCGGCGCCACGGTCGACCCGTTCGCCGCCTGGCTGACCATCAGGGGCATCCAGACGCTGCCGCTGCGGATGCGCCAGCACTGCGAGAACGCCTCCTTCCTGGCCCGGCGGCTGGCCGGGCACCCGGCGGTGTCGGAGGTCCACTGGCCCGGCCTGGAGAGCCACCCCAGCCACCTGGTGGCCAAGCGGCTGCTGTCCGGCTACGGCGGGGTGTTCGCCTTCGACCTGGCCGGGGGCCGGGAGGCGGGCCGCCGCTTCATCTCCGGGGTGAGGCTGGCCTCGCTCGCCCTGTCGATGGGCGGTGTGGAGACGCTGGTCGCCCATCCGGCGAGCACCTCGCACCGGGAGCTGGGGTCGGAGCAGCTGGCCCTGGCCGGTATCGGTGCCGGCACCGTACGGGTCGGGGTGGGCATCGAGCACCCCGAGGACCTGTGGGACGACTTCCGGCAGGCGCTGGCCGCGCTCTGAGCGCGGCGCGACGGCCCGGTCCGCCGGCCGCCGGGCCGACAGTGTGTCAACTCGCGTTCCCGCAGGTGAACAAGTGGATCCGACCCCGAATGACCCGTTCGTCCACCGCATCCGACGGGACCCGCAAAGATTTGGATTGACCAAATTATTTGCTCGATCCTATGTTGGTTCCGGCCCTGAAGAGCACCTCACTCCCGAGTGAGACGGTGTGCGGCCGCCAGGTCGCGCTCATTCGCAGACAAGAGGAACTCATGTACTACTTCGAGGACTTCACCGCCGGGGACGACTTCGATCTCGGTACGGTCTCCCTGACGGAGCGGGAGATCATCGAGTTCGGCACCCGCTGGGACCCGCAGCCCTTCCACGTCGACCCCGAGCAGGCGGCCGGATCCCCGTACGGCTCGCTGATCGCCAGCGGCTGGCAGACCGCCTCGATGTTCATGCGCCGCTACGTCGACGGGCTGCTCTCCGACAGCGCCTGTGCGGGCTCGCCCGGCGTGGACGAGATCCGCTACATCCGCCCGGTCCGGGCGGGCGACCAGCTCACCGCCAAGGTGTACGTCCTCGGTACCGGGCCGTCGTTCGGCCGTCCGAGCACCGGCATCGTCAAGCCGCGCTGCACGCTGGAGGACACCGACGGCCAGGTGGTCTTCAGCATGGTCCTGCACAGCATCTTCGAGCGTCGGGCCAAGCGCGAACCGGTCGGCAGCATGCCCGGCGCCAGTTTCTCGCCGGACCCCTGCCACCCGTAACCCGACCGCCGAGCAAGCGAATTCAGACAACCCGAAGGGGGCCCTCCGTGGAGGCCGTATCCCGTACCGCCCAGTGGACCGCCGCCGCGCGAGCCCTGGAGTCCGAGCGGACCGACGCGCTGTTCGTCGACCCGTACGCCCGGACCGTCGCCGCCGACACCGGATTCAGGCTGCTCGACCGCTACGCCGGGGCGGGCACGGTCGAGTTCCTCGCCATCCGCACCACCTACCTGGACCGCGCGGTCCGGCAGGCCGTCGCCGAGCGGGGGATCCGGCAGGTCGTCTTCCTCGCCTCCGGCATGGACACCCGCCCGTACCGGCTGCCGTGGCCCGAGGGCGTCACCGTCTACGAACTGGACCGGCCCGCACTGCTGGAGGCCAAGGCGCAGCTGCTCGCCGAGGCCGCCGCCGAGCTGCCCGCCGGGGTCACCCGCCACCCGGTCGCGGTGGACCTCGCGAAGGAGTGGAGCGACGCGCTGTGCGCCGCCGGGTGGCAGGAGCGGACGCCGACCCTGTGGGTGGCCGAGGGCCTGATGTTCTTCCTCCCCGAGGACGCGGTGCGCCGGCTGCTCACCACCGTCGCCTCCGTCTCCGCCCCCGGCACCGTGCTGCTGGGCGACTTCGCCAGCCGGGTCTCCCTGATCAACCCGATGGCCCGCAAGTTCCTCGGAGCGCTCAAGGAGGACGGCAACCCCTGGCTGTTCGGCACCGACCACCCGGAGACCTTCCTCACCGAGTGCGGCTGGCAGCCGCAGGAGGTCAGGCAGCCCGGTGAGGAGGGCGCCGAGTTCGACCGCTGGCCGTACCCCGTGGTGGACCGCGCGGTGGCCGGCGTGCCGCGCTCCTTCCTGTTCACCGCCGACCTGCCGCAGGCCTGATCAGGGCCCGAGAGGAGGAACCGACATGACCGCAGAGACCGCCGCCGAGTTCCACCAGCGGGTGATCGACGACGCGGGCGCCGCCGTCCGGGGCCTGACCGTCGCCCTCGGTGAACGCCTCGGCCTGTACCGGGCGCTGCACGGTGCGGGACCGCTGACCATCGACCAGTTCGCCGAGCGGGCCGGCATCCACCCCAGGTACTCCCGCGAGTGGCTGCACGCGCAGGCCGCCGCCGACTACGTCGCCCACGACCCCGGGGCCGGCACCTACGAGCTGACCGACGCCCGGGCCGCGGTCCTCGGCGACCCGGAGTCCGCGACCTACGCCGCCCCCTTCTTCACCGCCCTCAAGGCGCTCTACGCGACCGAGGACCAGCTCACCGAGGCGTACCGCACCGGCGGCGGCGTCGGCTGGGCCGAGCACCACGCCAGCCTGGACTCGGGCATGGGCAGCTACTTCCTGCCCGGCTACCGGGCCAACCTGGTCCAGCACTGGCTGCCCGCCCTGGACGGCGTCACCGAGCGGCTCGCCGAGGGCGGCCGGGTCGCCGACATCGGCTGCGGCCCAGGTCACGCCACCCTCCTGATCGCCCAGGCGTTCCCGAACGCCGAGGTGTACGGCTACGACTACTCCGAGGAGGCGATCAGCCAGGCCCGCGAGAACGCCCGGGCCGCCGGTCTCGCCGACCGGGTGGTCTTCGAGGTGGCCGGCGCCGACGGCATCCCCGGCGGCAAGTACGACCTGATCACCTACTTCAACGTGATCCACGACCTCGGCGACCCCGCGACCGCCGCCCGCCAGGTGCGCAAGGCGCTCGTACCGGACGGCGTCTGGATGATCGTCGAGCCCAACGCGCACCCCGCCGTCGCGGACAACACCAGCCCGGCCGGCCGGCTGTTCATGAGTCTGTCGGCCGTGATGTGCCTGCCCGTGGCCGCCGCCGAGAAGGGGCCGTACGCCCTCGGCAACCACGCCGGCCAGGACGCCCTGGGCGAGATCGCCAGGACCGCGGGCTTCACCCGCTGGCGCCGCGCCACCGAGAGCGCCGTCAACGCCGTGTACGAAGCCCGCCCCTGAGACCGCCCACCCTACGGAGAACGCCAGATGACCACCGCGACACCCGACCTCAGCGACCGGTTCCGCGAACTCCTCGACCGGCTCTCGCACAAGTCCGTCGAGGACTACTACAACCCCTACCAGACCTTCGACTGGGCCGACGAACTGCCCGAGGACGACTGGTGGATGAGCCCCGACCTGCTCTCCGTCCACGGCTCCGCGCTCCACGACGGGCTCGACGAGGCGACCCTGAAGAGGCTCTCCAAGTGGGAGAGCATCAACTTCTACAGCCTCAACGTGCACGGCATCCGGGAGCTGATCATCGAGGTCGTGGACCGGATCCACACCCCCGGCTTCGAGATCCCCTCGGACTTCTTCCACCACTTCATCGGTGAGGAGAACGAGCACATGTGGTTCTTCTCCGAGTTCTGCCGCCGCTACGGCGACAAGATCTACACCGGCGCCGCGCTCAAGTCCGCCCCCACCGAGAAGCGCGCCCCGGAGGTGGAGAACTTCCTGGTCTTCGCCCGGATCCTGTTCTTCGAGGAGATGGTCGACTTCTACAACACGCGGATGGCGCAGGACACCACGCTGCACGAGACCATCCGCCAGGTGAACCGGATCCACCACCAGGACGAGTCCCGGCACATCGCCTTCGGCCGCGAACTGGTCTCGCACCTCCACCAGCGGATGAAGGCCGCCGTCGACGAGGCCGAACTGCGCGAGGTGGAGGCCTACCTGAAGCGCTACATCGTCTTCAGCCTGCACTCCTTCTACAACCCGCACGTCTACCGCGACGCCGGCATCGCCGACCCGCTGGCCATGCGCGAGGCGCTGATCGAGGACGAGGGCCGAAAGGCCGTGCAGCGCAAGGTCATCCGCAAGCCGATGGCCTTCTTCCTCAAGTCCGGCATCTTCTCCGACGACAGCCTGCCGGACTGACCGACCCCTCTACCCATCCGTACTGGGAGGTGGCCCATGAGCCCCGCTACCAGCCCGCCCCTCGACGCCGCAGCCGTCGAGACCACCATCGAGCGAAACGGCCTGTCCGCGCTCGGCCCCGAGGCGACCGCCCTGCTGCGACTGCTGGACGACACCTTCGCGGCCTGGGGCACCGCCGCCGGCGCCACGGCGATGACCATGCCGCCGCTGCTCCCCGCCGCGGACCTGGCCAGGCTCGACTACTACGACAACTTCCCGCACCAGGCGATCCTCGCCGCACCGCTGGACCTCGCCGAGCGCGAGCGCTCCCCGTTCGACGCCGAGAGCGGCACCTTCGCCCGGCAGGCCCTGGAACCCGCCGCCCTCGGCCTGCCCTCGGCCGCCTGCTACGGCGTCTACCTGCACCACGCGGGCACCCGGCTGCCCGGCAACAGCCTGGTGACCGTGGTCGGCCGCTGCTTCCGCAAGGAGACCGAGTACGAGAGCCTGCGCCGCCTGCTCGGCTTCCACATGCGCGAGATCATCGCCCTCGGTACCCGTGAGCACGCCGAGACGCACCTGAGCACCTTCACCGAGAAGATCTCCACCTTCGCCGAGGCGCTGGAGCTCCCGCTGCGCAGGGAGGCCGCCACCGACCCGTTCTACGACCGCGGCGGCGCCCGCCTGCTGCTCCAGCAACTCTCGCCGGTCAAGCACGAGTTCCTGTACGAGGACCTGGCCATCGCCTCCGTCAACGTGCACCGGAACTTCTTCGGCGAGCGCTGCGACATCAGTCTGGCCGAGAGCGGCGAGCCCGTCTTCACCAGCTGTGTGGCCTTCGGCCTGGAGCGCTGGCTCTCCGCCCTCACCCGCCGGCACGGCAGCTGGCAGGCCGCCACCGCCGCCGTCGCGTGGGCGCGATCGGCGGTCTGACATGGCGGCGGGCTCCGTACCTGCCCCCGCCCCGGGCTGGGCGAACCTCGGTATGGACATCGTCTCGGCGGCGCGGGTCCGCCGGATCGTGGCCGAGCACGGCGAGCCCTTCCTACTGCGCATGCTGACCGAACGGGAACTCGCCGACTGCCGCACCGACGAGGGACTCAACCTGCTCAGCGTCTGCGGCCGGATCGCGGCCAAGGAAGCGGCGTTCAAGAGCCTGAGGGTCGCCGACCGGATCCTGCCCTGGCTCGACATCGAGGTGCGCCGCGCCGACGGCGGTTGGCCACTGATCGAACTGCACGGCCGGGCGGCCAGGCTGGCACAGGAAGCGGGCATCGAAGGCATCACCGTCAGCATCAGCCACGACGTGGACTACGCCGTCGCGGTCGGTGCGGCGGTCCCCGCCGGGTCCTGACACCCGGCGAACCACCGAATTCATCGGCACCAACCCCCACTCATCCGAAGGAGCATCACCATGTCCGCAGAGCTGCAGCAGATCAGGAACTGGATCCTCAAGCGCAACCCCGAGCGCCAGGACATCGCGGGCGACCTCGACCTGATCGAGAACCGCCTGATCGACTCGCTGTCCTTCGTGGAGTTCGTCTTCCTGCTGGAGCAGGTGAGCGGCCGGAGCATCGACATGGAGTCGCTGGAGGTCGACCACCTGCGCACGCTGAACATCATCGAGGCCCGGTTCCTCGGCGTCGCCGTCCACTGAACCGGTCGGTCCGATCCGGTCCGGGCGGCTCGGCCGCGCGGCGTGGAGACCCACTGCGCCGTACCGAGCCGCCCGGCGGCCCCCCACCCCCACCACACCGAAAGGGCCCACCCCCATGGCACGCCGACTGTTCACCTCCGAATCCGTGACCGAGGGTCACCCGGACAAGATCGCGGACCAGATCAGCGACGCGATCCTCGACGCGCTGCTGACCATCGACCCCTCCTCCCGGGTCGCCGTGGAGACCCTGGTCACCACCGGCCAGGTCCATGTGGCCGGCGAGGTCAGCACCTGCGCCTACGCCGACATCCCCACCCTGGTCCGGGACACCGTCCTGGAGATCGGCTACGACAGCTCCAAGAAGGGCTTCGACGGCGCCTCCTGCGGCGTGTCGGTCTCCATCGGCTCCCAGTCGCCCGACATCGCCCAGGGCGTCGACGCCGCCTTCGAGGCGCGGGTGGAGGGCGCCGCCGACACCCTGGACCAGCAGGGCGCCGGCGACCAGGGCCTGATGTTCGGCTACGCCTGCGACGACACCCCCGAGCTGATGCCGCTGCCCATCACCCTGGCCCACCGGCTCTCCCAGCGCCTCACCCTGGTCCGCAAGGACGGCACCATGCCCTACCTGCGCCCGGACGGCAAGACCCAGGTCACCATCGAGTACGACGGCGACCGCGCGGTCCGGCTGGACACCGTGGTGGTCTCCACCCAGCACGCCTCCGACATCGACCTCGACACACTGCTCGCCCCCGACATCGAGCAGTTCGTGGTCCGTCCCGTGCTGGAGGGCGTCGAGCTGGACACCACCGGCTACCGCCTGCTGGTCAACCCGACCGGCCGTTTCGAGATCGGCGGCCCGATGGGCGACGCCGGCCTGACCGGCCGCAAGATCATCGTGGACACCTACGGCGGCATGGCCCGCCACGGCGGCGGCGCCTTCTCCGGCAAGGACCCGTCCAAGGTGGACCGCTCGGCCGCCTACGCGATGCGCTGGGTGGCCAAGAACGTGGTCGCGGCCGGGCTCGCCCGCCGCTGCGAGGTCCAGGTCGCGTACGCCATCGGCAAGGCCGCCCCGGTCGGCCTGTTCGTGGAGACCTTCGGCACCGAGACCGTCCCGGTGGACCGCATCCAGGACGCCGTCCTCCAGGTCTTCGACCTCCGCCCGGCCGCCATCGTCCGCGAGCTCGACCTGCTGCGCCCGATCTACCGGCAGACCGCCGCCTACGGGCACTTCGGACGTGAACTGGCCGACTTCACCTGGGAGTCCACCGACCGCGCGAACAAGCTGCGCGAGGTCCTGGGCCTTTAGGGCGTGTCTGGCAATTCCCGCCGGGCGCGCGACGCGCCCCCAGCCTCCGGCCGGGAGGTGCCCCCGGGCACGCACCTCGCCGCGTTGTCGTCAGTCGCCGATGCTCCGCATGGACTCGCCCCCAGCCTCCGGCCGGGAGGTGCCCCCCGCCTCCGCCTTGCGATGCACGCACCCAGACGCCGCGCGCTGATCCGACGCGAATTGCCAGACACGCCCTCTAGGACCGGCCCCATCCGGGCGGGAGCAGGCCCGAGCGGTAGCGCCACCGACCCCGGTCGGTTCGGGGAGCACGCCCAGAGGACACCGAAGGAGGCACCGATGCCGCACCTTGACGAGATGGGAGAGTTCCCCGTGACGACCGTTCGCGACCCCGACCGCCCCGGACGCCTGCTGCTCACCGAGCGGGAGACGCTGCTGCCGATGCTGCGCCGCACACCCGAGCACCACTTCGACCGTCCGACGTCCTGCCCGGACTGGACGGTGCGGGAGGTGCTGGCACACTGCGGCGCCGCACTGGTGCGGATCGTGGAGAACCGCCTGCCCGCCTTCACCCCGGAGCACAACGCGGCCGACGTCCTGGAACGAAGACACTGGCCGATCGGCCGGGTACTCGACGAACTGGAGCAGGGCATGGTCGAGGCGGGCCCGATGATCGCAGCCGCCGGCGGGGCGCTGGACGTGATCGGTCTGGGTGAGTGGGTCCACGCCGGAGACGTCCGCGAGGCACTCGGCGAGCCGGGCGCGTACGAGAGCGTTGGCATGGACGACGCACTCGCCCTCCTGGCCACGGTCAGCCGTGAGCGCAGCACGCCGCGCGTCCACGCCAGTACCCCGATCGGCGGCATGGTCTTCGGCAATGTGGTCGAGGGCCGCGCCCCGGCCCGGCTGGAGGCCGACCCGGGCACGGTCATCAGGATGTACTGCGGCCGCCCGGTCGATCCCGCCCGCTACCGCCTCACCGGAGCCACCGACCGGGAACTGGTCATCTACGGGTGATTCCACCGCCGTTGGCGGTCACGCGGGGGCCGGGCCCTAGGGACAGGACCGCGTACCCGGTCGCCCTGTCCGGCGCGGGCGAACAGCGCGGGCGAACGGCGCGGGCGAACGGCGCGGGCGAACGGCACTCCCCGGAAGGCCGGGAGCAGTGCCTCAGTCGGAAGTCCGGCGCAGCACAAGGCAGACGAAGCCCCAGGAGTCCCGGTAGTCGCGGAGCCACTCGGTGCGGCGCACGGCGGCCGTCTCGAGGGCCTGGGAGCTGTCCGGATCGTCCGGGTGGTCCAGGGCCCAGGAGGCCAGCGAGCCCCAGCAGGCCCACTCGTAGCCGTCGAGCTCCTCGCGGGTGCTGACATGCCCCTGGACCGGGGTCCAGCCGTCGGCGGCCACGCGTTCCACGGTCGTCGCCAGGTCGGTGAAGTCACCGAGCATCTCGACGGCCTCCGGGGAGGGCTCGCGGTTCCAGATGCCCTCGCCGATCAGGACGCGCCCGCCCGGTGCGAGGTGCCTGCGGGCCTCGGCGAGGGTGGGGAGCAGGCCCCCGAAGGCATGCGAGGAAGCCACGTTGAGCACCAGGTCGAACGGGCGCGGGGAGCTGAACTCCGCGGCCTCCTGCCGGTGGAGTACGAGGCGGTCCCGGACACCGCGCGAGAGGGCCGCCCGGTCGGCCTGTGCCAGGGCGACCTCGGAGATGTCGACGCCCTCGGCGTGCAGCCGGGGGTGTTCGGCCAGGGCTCGCAGCAGCCATTCGCCACCGCCACAACCGAGGTCGAGCACGCGCTCGTCCCCTCGGGGGAGCGCGTGTCCCAGCAGGCGGCGCACCGAGTCGTCGCTGAGCGGGGCCTTTATCGGGTGGTCGGCATGGGCGAGTGCGGAGATCTCTTCACGGTTCACCGGCGCAGCCTGGCAGGGACCGCGCGCCCGCGCATCCGGTTTTCGGCCGGCCCGGCGTGCACGCCTCGCCCTCAGGGATCAGTACATCCTCCATGTCGGACACCTCCTGGCGCCGACCATGCGCTCGGGCGGCGGCAGGTTGACAAACCTTGTTGCCGGTTCTGCAATAAGGCCATGGAAGACCTGCTCGCCGCCGTCGGACCGAGACTCAGGCGCATCCGCCGGCAGCGCGGGTGCACGCTCGCCGCGCTGTCCGAGGCCACCGGGATCTCGGTCAGCACGCTGTCCCGGCTGGAGTCGGGGCACCGGAAGCCCAGTCTGGAACTGCTGCTGCCGATCGCTCAGGCGCACCAGGTGCCGCTGGACGAGCTGGTCGGTGCGCCACCGGTCGGCGACCCGAGGGTGCGGCTGAAGCCGGTCAGACACGGTGAGACGACGGTGGTCCCGCTGACCCAGCAGCCCGGCGGGCCGCAGGCGTTCAAGATGGTCATCGACACCAGCCGCAGCAAGCCCGAGCCACGGACGCACGAGGGTTACGAGTGGCTGTACGTGCTGAGCGGGAAGCTGCGGCTGGTGCTCGCCGAGCACGACGTCGTGCTCAAGGTGGGGGAGGCCGCCGAGTTCGACACCCGGCTGCCGCACTGGTTCGGCAGCACGGGGGAGGCACCGGTGGAGGTCCTGAGCCTGTTCGGACCGCAGGGTGAGCGCATGCACGTGCGCGCGCAGCCCCGCCGGAAGGAGTAGGGTCCGTCGCCAATCTCCCGTCAGAGGCCTGGAGTTGACGGGTCAGGGGCCTGTTCCGACATCGCGGCCGACTGCCGCCTTCGGGCGGTGGGGCGGCTGACGCCGAGTCGGCCCGGGCGGCCCTACCCCAGTCGGACGGCCTGGAAGGCCTCCGCCAGCCGGCCGGCCGGCAGACCCCCCTGGGCGGCGTGTTCGCCCTGCCAGCGGACCAGCAGCTCCTCCAGGTCGGTGAGGTGGGCGGTCTGCGAGGTGTGCAGGCGCAGCGCGGCGAGCTTGCGGGGGAAGACCTCGGTGACGTCGACGAAGCGGTTCGGGGTCGGTCCGGTGATCAGCCAGATCTCCGGGACCTCCCAGGGGGCGAGGTTCCGCTCGCGGTAGAGGGTCGGGTGGGCGAAGGGGTTGCGCGCGTCGGGGTAGACGGCGCGCAGGGCGGCCTCGCCCGCTGCCCGGTGGTCGGGGTGGACGTCGGCGATCCGGTCCCAGTTGATCTCGGGGCTGGGCAGGATCACCAGGTCGGGCTTGGTCTGCCGGATGACCCGGGTGATGTCCCGGCGCAGCTCCATGCTCGGTTCGAGGCGCCCGTCGGGGTAGCCGAGGAACCGGACGTCGTGCACTCCGCACGCGCGGGCCGCCATCCGCTGCTCGGCCCGGCGCAGCGGGGCGATGGTCTGGCGGGGGAGGGCTTCGTCGAAGCCGCCGTTGTCGCCGTCGGTGAGCACGCAGTAGGTGATCGCCGCGCCCTGGTCGGCCCACTGCATCACGGTGCCGGCGGCGCAGAACTCGACGTCGTCGGGGTGGGCGGTGATCACCAGGACCCGGTCGGGCCTGGCCGGGGCGGTCCCGGCGGTACCGGTCTCAACTGCCGGGCGGGCGGTCGGGGTGGCGGTGGGCGACTTGGCTGCCGTCATCGTGTGTCCTCGTCCTGGTAGAGCGCCGGTGCCGGCGCCGGGTACGCGGCGGGTCCGGGCCGACTGGTCCGGGAGCCGGGTCGGGTCAGCCAGCAGCATCACGCGCCTACCGCCCGGTCGCAAAGGAGTCCGGGCGGCGTCCACCCGCCGTGGCGTGGACGCGCCGTCCGCCGTGGCCACAGGACGGCCGGAACGGCCGGATGTCCGGTCGGCCAAGTGGGAGGCCAGACCAGCGGTGCGGCGGTTCTCCGTCAACTCCCCTGCCTCAGTCGCCGGTTCCTGCTCGATCGGCGGCAGCCGTGCGCTGTCGCAGCCGACTCGGGCGTGCCACCGGAACCGTGTACCGTCCCGGAGCGCGGACTCGCCGTGCGAGCGGAGGGCAGCCGAAGTCCCGTACCGCTCAGCGGATCACGGTGCTCCGCGAGGGAGGTCCCTGGCGGCCACACGCCACGGCGTGGACGCGCAGCCCGGATCGGTCGATCGATCGCCGTCGCACTGACAGGATGGCAGGACCAGACCGCGCGACCCGTACCTCCCGGTCCGCCCGCGCAAGACGCCGGCAACGAAGCGCAAGCCACCAGCAGCACAGAGGAGGTCCACCCGTGTCCACTTTCCTCCGGATCACCGCGACCCCGACCACGCCCAACGGCGAACTGCACGTCGGGCACCTGGCCGGTCCCTACGTCGCCGCCGACGTCCTGCGCCGCTTCCTGACGGCGGACGGCCACTCCGTCCGCCTGACCGGCGGACTCGCCGACCACGGGAGCGCGGTCGAGCTGTGCGCCCTCACCCAGCGCCGCGACCCGGCGGAGGTGGCCGACGGCTACGGCGAGGCGATCGCGGTGGACTGGCACCGGGCCGGCGTCGGGTTCGACCAGCTGGTCCGGCCGGGCCGGGACAAGAGCTACCGCGCCTTCGTGACCTCGCTGTTCAGTGAACTCCACGCCGACGGCGTGCTGGTGGCGCGCACCCGGCTGCTGCCGTACTGCGGACCGTGCGAGCGCGCGCTGTACGGGAAGCTGGTCACGGGCGGCTGCCCCTCCTGCGGTGCCCAGGCGGACGGCAACCTCTGCCGGACCTGCGCCCGCCCCAACGACTGCGGCGACCTGCTGGCGCCGGTCTGTGTGCTCTGCGGCACCCCGGCCGTGCTGCGCCAGTGCCGGCGGCTCTACCTGCCGTTGGAGGCGTACCGCAAGGAACTGGTCGCCTTCTGGGACTCGGTGGCGCTGCCCCCGCGCCTCGCCGCGTTCCGCGACGGCCTGCTGCACGACGGACTGCCGGACGTCGCGGTGAGCCATCCCGCCCAGTGGGGCATCGAGGTGCCGGTCGAGGGCTTCGAGGGCCAGCGGATCGCCCCGGCCGTCGAGGAGGTCGCCTCCTATCTGCTGTCGGTCCGGGGTGCGGACGAGAGGGAGCAGGGGCCGGTGCAGTTCTTCGGCATCGACCGCGCCGCCTTCCAACTGGCGGTCCTGCCGGCCCTGGTGGCCGCGCACGGCGGGCCGCTCCCGTCGGCCTTCCAGGTGAACGACCACTACCGGCTCGGCGGGCGGAAGCTCTCCACCACCGAGCGGCACGCCGTCTGGGCACTGGACGTGCTCACCGACGCCGGTTCGGACACGCTGCGCCGCCATGTGCTGTCCGGCCGTCCCGAGTTCCGGCCGGCCGAGTTCGAGCTGGACGGGCTGGAGCGCACCGGTGCCCGGCTGCACACCGGCTGGAACGAGTGGCTGGGCCGGCTGTTCGCCGCATTGCGCGAGGACTGCGCTGGGGTGACCCCGGAGGAGGAGCCCGGTGGTGCGGGGTGGGACGTGCTGAGGCAACGGCTGGACTTTTCGGCCCGTGAACTACGAAGCTCCTACGGAGTATCGGGATTTTCGCCCAGGCGGGCGGTCGCCCTGCTGGACGAAGTCGTCAGGCTCGTCGATGACTTCCACCTGGCCAACGCGTACGAGCGGGACCGACCCGGCCGGCGATCGGCCTACCGGGCCTCCCTGGCGGCGGAGTTGGCGGTCGCGAACGCGCTCACCGCCTGGGCCTGGCCGGTCATGCCCGAGGGTGCGGAGCGGCTCGCGGCGGCTCTGGGGGTCACGGCGGGCGGTCCGGTCACCTCGGCCGCCCTTGCCACGCCGACGCCCGGAGTGCGCGTCGCCCCGCCGACCGGACCGGTGTTCGGCTTCTGAGCGGTTCGCGCCCCCGCCTGCCCATGTGTGCCCGGCCGTTCTCCTGGCCGGTCCACGCCATGGCCGGGGCACGACGCCCGAGAGCCTGGATCTCCGTCGCGGCACCGGCAAGGATCGGATCACCTCCCCCGCTGCCGGTATCGACGGCGCGGCAGCCGGAAGCCCCCGCCCCATCCGCGTCCCCTGGAGAGAAGACCATGCCTGCGACCATCGCCACCACGGTCCGTATCGCCCTGTGCGGTACCGCCTCCGCCGTCCTGGCCCTGGCCGTCGCCGGGCCGCTGCCCGCGCAGAGCGGCTCCCGGTCCGCGAGTTCCGTCGTCCGGGCGGACGCCGCCGGCCCGGCCGGTGCCATCCTCTGGCCCGCCCTGACGCCCGGCGCCCAGAGCTGAGTCCGAGCCCCGATGACGTCGGCCTGCGGACGGTGGCAGCGCACCACGGCTCACCCGGCGGCCCGCTCGGCCACCGCCGCTCACACCGGCCCGGGAGGGCGGCAGGACCGCCGTCGTACGCCCGTGGCCGCGCACACCACGAGTACGGAACTGTTCTCCGGGCTTTTCCGGGGCGAGAGGATTCCCCGGACGCTCGCGTCAGCCGGTCCGGCCCGCGCGGTGGTTCTCCGGGGCCGGGTGCAGTCCTTCGGCCGCCGCCCAGGAGAAGTCGTCGTCATGGGTGCGGGCCGGTGCGATCCACTCGACGTACGGGTCGGCCAGGGCGAGCACCTCGTCGACCCGCGTGCTCCCGCTCCGCAGGCTGGTCCCGACCGCGTAGATCTCGCCGACCTCGTGCAGCGGCCCCGAGAGCGACGGTGCTGCGACATCGGTCCGCGCCACCAGACCGGGCGCCTCGGTGAACAGCCATGCCACCCTGCGGTCCCGGGCCGCCGTGGTCAGCTGATCGGTGAACCGGGCGCGCCCTTCGGCGTCCAGGTAGCTGAGCAGCGAGGCGGTGAACACCACGACCGGGATGTCCCCGGGTACTTCGGCGATCAGCCGCGCGGTGTCGTGGCAGGCGTTCGCACGTACGACGGGGAAGGGCCGGCGCCCGGCCAGCTCCATCGCCCCGCGCAGGGTGGCCAGTTCGCGGACCTGCTCGGGCCAGATGAACGCTTCCAGCCACGGCCCGGCGGCGGGGTCGCCGGCGAGGTCCACCGGGTCCAGGTCGGCACCGGACCGATGGACCACCCGCGGCAGGCCGCCGAGCAGCCCGTCCGCCGGCCCGCCACCGCGGACGGTCGTGGTCAGTGTCACGGGCGCGTCGTCGGCCGTCGCCGCGGGCTGACCGGAGAGCCGGTAGGCATAGGAGTCGAAGTGCAGGTTCAGACCCGCGCTGGCGCCCACTTCGAGCAGGGCCACCGGCCCCGGCCAGTGCCGGGCGATCCGGCGTACACCGAGTCGCAGGGCGAAGCAGCGCCGGATCTCGTTGGTCTGGGTGGCTCGGTTCGTCAGCAGGTCGTGCAACTCGTCCCGGTGCCCGGCGCAGAACGCCCGGAACGCGGACGGTGCCTCGTCGTCGACGGCCCGCCGCCCGCCGTGGATCGGGTAGTAGGCGGCCAGGAGGTGATCGGGCCGCGCTCGTACCAGGTGGTTCACCGCGGCGAAGAGCAGACTGGGACGGCGCTGCTGCGCCGGGGTCTCCAGGAGCAGCCGGAGCAGGGCGCCATCCTCGGCGACGGTCTCACTGAGCAGGGCGTACAGCGGCGAACGGCCGCGGCACTGGGTGCGGCCGAACATCCGGAACAGCTGCTGCAGGTACCGCAGTTCGGCTTCCCGCTCATCGGTCGTGCCCACCTGGCGGCTCCAAGCGTCCTGGACGGTCGTCGGGCTCCCCGGCCGTCAGGGCTGGCAGCGGAGCAGACTCCTTGGCTGACGCATCATCATATCTCCGGTTCCGTGAGGACCATGGGCGAGAGCATCCGTCCTGGACGAGGCCGGAACGGTCAACGGGGCTCGGCCGAGGTCCGGTTCGGACGCCGGAGCCGTACGCTCCCCCATGGATACCGCGACTCCGGGGCCGGCCCGTCAGACCGCCGCGCCGGCCTTGCGGCAGTCGGAGCACTCACCGAGGAAGACGAGCTCGGTCTCCTCGATGCGCCAGCCGCGCAGGCCCTTGCGGGGCGGGGCCGGGGCGTCCGCCTCGACGTTGGCCACCTGGCCGCAGCGGGTGCACAGGGCGTGGTGGTGCTCGCCGGTGGAGAGCTCGAAGACGGCGGGGCGGCCCGGACGTTCGAACTTCCGGACCAGGCCGGTCTCCATGAAGTGCCGCAGCATCTCGTAGACGGCCTGGCTGGTGAGGGTGCCAAGCCGGGCCCTGGCCGCCTCCGTGATCGACTCGACGTCCAGGTGTGCCCCGGCGCCGAGGATCTGCAGGACCTCCAGCCGGGGGCCGGTCACCCGCAGGCCGACGTCGCGCAGCCGCTGGACCGCCGCGTCCCGGTCCGCCTGAGCCTTGCCGTGTTCGATCAGAGCCGCCATGAGGTCCGCCATTTGGGTCAAGAAAATATTTGGTCCAATCGTACCTCTTGGCGTACCCCAGGACTGACCCGAACCCCTGTGAACCCCCGGGCGGCACACCGGAGATGGCCGCCCTCAGTCGAGCCAGCCGAGCCTCGCCGCCCGTACCCCCGCCTCGAACCGGCTGGTGGTGCCCAGCTCCTGCAACACCTCGGACATCAGCCGGCTCAGGGTGCGCAGCGAGATTCCCAGCGAGCGGGCGATCTTCTCGTCCTTCATCCCGGCCGCCAGCATCCTGATCGCGGCGTGCTGCTGCTCGGTCAGCCGGCCGTCGCCGCGCCGCTGCTTGGCGTGCCCGTAGTCGGCGGAGGTGTGCCAGCAGTACTCGTAGAGCGCCAGATAAGAACGGACCAGGGCGGAGCCCCGGGCGAGGACGGCGCCGGCCTCGTGGTTGTCCGGGTCGATCGGCAGCAGGGCGAACCTGCGGTCGCTGAGGATCATGTTCAGCGGCACCACCGGCGCGAGCCGGACCTCGACCCCCAGCTCGACCTGGCGGCGGAAGAACCCGGCGAGTGCGGGGACCGCGGCGAAGCGCTGCTGGTAGACGGCCCGGACCCGGACGCCGCTCGCCAGCAGCCGGCGGTCGCGCTCCAGTCCCTGCTCCAGGAACTCGCCGGTGGGGAGGGCGCCCGGGTGCATCGAGGCGATCTCGTTCTTGGCGGTGTCCGAGAGGTCTTCCAGGGTCTGCTGGATCCGGCGCCTGCTGGTCAGCACCTCGATCTCGATCTCGCACTGGGTGGCGGCCCCGCCGCGCATGTACCGGGCGGCCAGGTCCTCGATCGCGGCGTACCGGTCCTCGGCGCGCTGCTGGCGCTCCCGGATGTCGCGCTGCTCCTGGGCCAGCATCCGCAGCAGCGCGACCTCCGGGTCGATCACGGCCACGGCGGCGGCCTCGTCCCTCGAGGGGTCGGTGACCAGGCCCAGCTGGTTGAGTTCGGCCCAACAGGACCGCGCCTCATGGCCGGAGAGTCCGAGCTCGGCCGTCAGTTGGTCGTAGTTGGACGATCCCCGCGCTCTCAGTTCCTGGTAGAGGGTCAGCGCCTGGTCGGAAGACCTGACGTCGATCGTTGTTGACACGCGACACCGCCATCCCCGGTTTGGATTGCCTGCACAACTCCCGTCGAGGCCGTTTCCCGATGGCTGTCCGGGCGGGAAACGACTAGGCTCGATAGTAGAAGCGTCCCGGCGGGCGGCGGCTCGATCGGGGCGATGAGCCGCGGACCTGACGGACTGCCGGTCGGCACTACGTCAGATTCGGGTGCTCCGGCGGGGTGCCGGGGGTGGCGCTGTCGGCACTTGGCTGCCGGCGCTTCACTCCCGGCACTCCGGTTCCGGTGGTCCGGTCGTGGAGCGGCACCGGAGGGCGGTGCGCCGACGGCAGCTCGGTGCGGTGTCCCGGAGGTCCGGCGGTTCGGGGGGAGAGGATCAGGCCCGACGGCTCGGCAACGGTGTTCCGGAGGTCGGTGGTTCGGGGGAGAGGCTCAGGCCCGGCGGCTCGGCAACGGTGTTCCGGAGGTCGGTGGTTCGGGGGAGAGGATCAGGCCTGGCGGCGACGCTCGCAGAGCAGGAAGACACTGTCGGTCCGGGCGTCGAGCGGGCGGCTGTCGCGGGCGGTCACCCGCAGGCCGGCCGTGCGCAGGTCGCCGCAGAGCCCGTCGGGGTCGACCACCCACTTGCGGGTGGGGAACTCGTGGCGCAGCACACCCTCGGTGCCGAACTGCTCGGTGCGGAACAGCACTTCCTCCCGCATGGTCGAGAGGTCGAAGCGCTGTTCGGCGTGGACCGTCTCGTCGATGTCGTCGAATCGCGGCACCCGGAAGGTCCAGTGGCGGTGCGGCTCGTCGGACAGGCCCGCCCGCCGGTGTGCGGTGAAGTCCAGCGCGAGCGTTCCGCCGGGGCGCAGATGGGCGGCCACCTCGGTGAGGAGTGCCGCTCGGACGCCCGGCGCGAGCGCCGCGACCATCGCACCGGCGAGCAGTACGAACCCGTACTCCCCGTCCAGCCGGAGCAGCTCCAGCTCGGTACAGGAGGTGGTGACGGCCTGTCGGGTGCGGCGCCCGCCGCGGGCGGCCCAGTCGTGCAGCCGGTCCAGGGCGGCCGCGTCCCGGTCCACCGCCTCGACCCGGAAGCCGTGGTGGGCGAACGGGACGGCCAGCCGCCCGGCTCCGGCCCCGAGGTCGAGGACCGGACCGCCGGCTCTGCGGGCCGCTCTCAGGTAGCCGACGATGTCGGCGGCGTGCGGGTTGAGCAGGAAGTCCTGCAGCCAGGTGGTGTGCGGGGTCGGAGGCGCCATCGACTCCAGGCCCGGCGCCCAGCGGGTGCCGGCGGGCTGACCGTGGTCGTGAGAGCGGCGGACGGGGGTCGCGAGCGGGGCGGACCCGGACAGGCTGCGCGTGGCCATGGCTCCTCCAGGGTGTGCTCAGGCGCCCCGCCGGGGAGGGCCGGTGCCATGAGAGCACCCGGGGCCGTCCCCAGTCTGGGTGGCGGGGTCGGGCGGGAGCCAGTGGCAGGCGCGGCGGGTCCACGCGCTGGCGGGTGGACGCCACGGCTGGACCCGGACTGGAATTCGAATATGGAAAATCATACAAACAAGTAAATATGCCGTCCGGGTCTGGTGGGGTCGTGCCGAACAAGGCCGTTCGGGTTAATAACCACACCGATGTTTTGATCGTGCTGTGTGGTAGGCGTGGATAAATCAGTCCTTGTTGTAGACAGAGAATCCGCTTTGCCTATCACATTGGGAGCATCATGAAGACCCGCGCAGCCGGTCTCGTCGTGTCGGGACTGACCTCGTTCGCCTTGGTCGTGCTGGGCAGCAGCACGGCGCACGCCTACTCCGACTGGTCCTCGGACACCTCGGCCGGCGACTTCGGGATCAGCGGATCCCCCTGGATGGCCGCGCTGTTCGACCAGGCAGGAATCGCAGACAACGCAGACCCCGCAATGGCGACTTCCTCGGAGGAAGCCGCGCAGGCCGCCGACGACGGCGGTATGGCGCCGCAGGTATTCGAGGGCGCGCCCGAGTGGGAGAACGGCTACCAGACGGCCGGACCGGCCGTGAACGGCGGTGACAACTCGTGGAACCAGGGCGATAAGCACTGCGACGAGAAGTGCGGCAAGCACCACTGCGACGAGAAGTGCGACAAGCACCACTGCGACGAACGGTGCAGCGAGCACAGCGAGGAACACAGCACGGATCACGAGCACAGTGAGGAGCACAGCAGGGATCACGAGCACGGCAAGGATCACGAGCACGGCAAGGATCACGAGCACGGCAAGGATCACGAGCACGGCAAGGACCACGGCAAGGATCACGGCAAGGGCCAGGGGAACGAGCAGAACCAGAACAACCAGCAGAACCAGGCTCAGGACCAGGCCCAGGACCAGTCGCAGGGCCAGGGGCAGACGGACAACCAGACCGCCAATCCCACCCAGACCGCCAACCCCACCCAGGACTCCAACGCCAGTGCCATCGGTGGCGGCAGCGGCACCGGAACGGGCACTGGAACCGGCACCGGAACCGGCACCGGAACTGCAACCGGCACCGGAACCGGCAGTGCCACCGCCAACCCCACGTCCGACTCCAGTCTCACCGCCAACCCCAACCAGAACTCCGACTCCAGCGCTACGGCCAGCGGCAGTGCGAACCAGACGGCCAACCCCACCCAGACCGCCAGCGCCAGCGGCAGTGCGAACCAGACCGCCAACCCCACTCAGACCGCCAACTCCACCCCCACCCAGACCAACAACCCCATCCAGACCTCCACTCAGACGCAGGGCAACCAGACCGTCACGGTCTCGATCTCGAACGAGAACGAGAACGAGGTCAAGAACAAGCAGGAGGGTGCCAAGGTCCTGGTCGAGCAGCGCGTCAGCGATCACGGCAGGGCAGGCCGGAGCGGTCACCACCACGAGGCCGGCCAGGAACACCACCACGAGGCGGGCCAGGAACACCACCACGAGGCGGGCCAGGAACACCATCACCACCACGGTGAGCTCGCCCACACGGGCTCGGAGCAGACTCCGATGATGCTGCTCTCCGCGCTGTTCGCGACGATCGGCGCGATGCTCCTCGTGCTGCGCCGGGCCACCCGGATCTGACCGGCCCGTCCTCGGGGCGGTGGGTCCGGTCCGGAGCGGCCGGACAGGAGTAGAAAGAAGAGGAACCGGATCGCCGCGTGTGCCGGGCCAGGCCGTGTGCCGGCCCGGCGCACGCGGTGCGCCATGTCCGGCGAGGTCCTCCCGGCCTGCCTCCTCGCACGTGCGGGATGTCCCCCGTGTAGTGTCCCTCGGGTCCTCTAGGCTCGCAGAGTCCGGGACCTGAGGGAAACGGCGGTGGCGTTGGTGAGTCCATCGCCCGGTACGACTACGGGGGAGAGGCTTCGATGAACAGACGGCTGGCAGCCGGTGCGGTGGTGGCGGTGGGACTGGTCCTGTCGGTCAGTGCCTGCGAGCCGGGGAGTGACGGCCAGGCGACGACGGCGACGGCGACCGGCGCGGTGGACGGCCATACCCCCTCCCCGGGCGCCCGGACCGCCGGCTCCGCCGCACCGTCCGCCTCCGTGGCGGCGAGTGCGGGGCCGACCGCCGCGGCGAGTACGGCTGCGCCCTCGGGCAGCGCTACAGCGGGGAGTCCGTCGGCGGCGCCGGGTACGGCATCACCGGTGGCTTCGGTGTCCGCGACGGTGACCGGGCCGGCCCCGTCGGGTACGGCCTCGCTGCCGGGACCGGACTCGGCGGTGGCCAACTGCACGTCCAAGCAGCTGCGTTGGACCCTGGTGCACCTGGAGCACGCTCCGATGACGCCCGGCGATCCGGCCGTGGCGCGGCTGACCGCGCAGAACGGCGGGGGTACGGCGTGTGCCTTCGACGGCTATCCGCGGTTCCGGGTGCACGTCGGCAAGGGGCCCGAGGTGGTCGCGGTCGGGGGCAGGACGGCGCCGTCCCGGCTGGTGCTGGCACCGGGGCACTCGGCGGTGGTGGACCTGCACTACAGCGAGGTCCCGGACACCAGCGGCATCTGCTACTTCCCGTCGGACGACCTCGCGCGGGGGCAGGTGCTCCCGCCGCACGCCGCGCCGCACGAGATCGGCACCGGGCTCAGGATGACGGACACGCACGGGAAGCGGGTGGCGATCGCCGTCTGCGAGAACCACCTCTGGATGAGCGCGCCCGTCCTGAAGTGACGCTGCGCCGGCCGGCGCCTCCGGGCCCCGGGGGAGCTCCCGGAGGCGCTGCTCAGACCGTGCGGCGGATGCGCACCGGGGCGGGGGAGCCGACCGCCCGGGCGGGGTGGCGGTCGGGGCCGACGGGCTCGAAGCCGCGGCGGGTGAAGAACCCGAAGGCCGGGTCCTCGGGGCCGCACAGCCCGACCCACTGTTCGGTGGCGCCGCGGGCCCGCTGCTGCTCCGTCGCGGCTGCGATCAGTGCGGTGGCAACGCCCTTCCCGCTGTGCGCGGGGGCGACACAGAGGGTGTAGATCTCGCCGGAACCGATGGTGGTGATTCCGCCCGCGACGGCGCCGGCGAGTTCGCCGCCGACGTGGGCGACGATCCAGCCGAGCCATCCGTCGCCGGCCCGGGCGGCGCTGATCTCGGCGGAGATACGGCCCACTCCGCAGTACTCCCCGACCAGGCGCTCGGTGCGGTACCCGCCGAGCAGTTCCGCGTAGTTCTCGCGCCATGAGGAGGCGAGCAGTGCGGCGATCCTGGCGGCTTCGTCCGTGACGGCCGCCCTCAGCTCCAGCTTGTCATCCATCTCTCGTTCCCTGGTCGGCGCCGTGCCCTCCGGTTCGGCAGCGGTGGCCGCCGAGCCGGAGGGAGGGGTGGTCGTTGCCCGGAATGGTCTGTCGGAAGCCGGTCAAGTGATTCCGTCGGCGGACGTCAAGGCCTGTTCCGAGTCTGGACTGCTCATCATTCCGCCGGTGTGCCGGATCGGTTCCAGGCGGAAAGTCCGGCCGATCCTCTGTCATGTCGAAGCGTTCCCGTCCGGTGGAGCCGCCGAGGAGTGCGGTGGCCGGCCGGTCGGACTCCGCGAAGCCGCGAAGCCGCGAAGCCGCCGGACCGGGCGGTCGGGCGGCCTCGCGAGGACGGCGGACGGTGGCCGGTCGCGCTCCGTCAGGCGGAGGGCTCGACCGCGCGGTTGTCGGGCAGCGCGTCGAAGCGGCGCAGCCGCAGGCTGTTGGAGACGACGAAGACCGAGGAGAAGGCCATCGCCGCGCCGGCGATCATCGGGTTGAGCAGACCCGCGGCGGCCAGCGGCAGCGCGGCCACGTTGTAGGCGAAGGCCCAGAACAGGTTGCCCTTGATGGTGGACAGGGTGCGCCGGGCGAGGCGGATGGCGTCCGCCGCGATCCGCAGGTCACCGCGGACCAGGGTCAGGTCGGCCGCCTCGATCGCGGCGTCGGTGCCGGTGCCCATGGCGAGGCCGAGGTCGGCCTGGGCGAGTGCGGCCGCGTCGTTGACGCCGTCGCCGACCATGGCCACCTTGCGGCCCTCGGCCTGGAGGCGCTTGACCACGTCCACCTTGTCGGCGGGCAGCACCTCGGCGATGACCTCCTCGATGCCGACCTCGTCGGCCACCGCCCGGGCGGCCGAGGCGTTGTCACCGGTGAGCAGAACCGGCCGCAGGCCGAGTGCGCGCAGCTGGCCGACGGCGGCGGCCGAGGTCGGCTTGACCGCGTCGGCGACCACCACGATCCCGCGCGCCCTGCCGTCCCAGCCGACCGCGACGGCGGTGCGGCCCTTGGCCTCGGCCGCCGCCTTGGCCTGCTCCAGCGCGGGGGTCAGGTGCTGGCTCCACTCCTCGAGGAGACGGGTGCGGCCGACCAGGACCGCGTGGCTGGTCCCGTCACCGGCCACCACGCCCTGCACACCCAGGCCCTCGATGTTGGCGAAGTCCTCGACCTTCGGCAGGGTGCCTACCCGCTGGGTGGCGCCCTTGGCGATCGCCTGGGCGATCGGGTGCTCGGAAGCGTCCTCCAGGGCGCCGGCCAGGCGCAGGATCTGCTCGGTGTCCTCGCCCTCGGCCGGGACGACCTCGACCAGGGTCATCTGACCGGTGGTCACCGTACCGGTCTTGTCCAGCACCACGGTGTCCACGCCGGTGGTGGACTCCAGCACCTCGGGGCCCTTGATCAGGATGCCCAGCTGCGCGCCGCGCCCGGTGCCGACCATCAGCGCGGTCGGGGTGGCCAGGCCCAGGGCGCACGGGCAGGCGATGATCAGTACCGCGACCGCGGCCGTGAACGCCGAGCTGATCCCCGCGCCGGTGCCCAGCCAGAAGCCGAGGGTGGCGACGGCCAGCGTGATGACCACGGGTACGAAGATCCCGGAGACCTTGTCGGCGAGCCGCTGCACCTCGGCCTTGCCGTTCTGGGCGTCCTCCACCAGCCGTGCCATCTGGGCGAGTTGGGTGTCAGCGCCGACCTTGGTGGCACGGACCAGCAGCCGTCCGCCGGCGTTGACCGTCGCACCGACCACCGCGTCGCCAGGGGAGACCTCGACCGGGACGGACTCGCCGGTCAGCATGCCGGCGTCGATCGCCGAGGTGCCCTCGAGGATCACACCGTCGGTGGCGACCTTCTCGCCGGGGCGGACCACGAAGACGTCGCCGACGCTCAACTGTCCGATCGGGATGCGCTCCTCACGCCCGCCGCGGACCACCGCGACGTCCTTGGAGCCGAGCTCCAGCAGTGCCTTCAGCGCCGAACCGGCCCGCCGCTTGGAGCGGACCTCGAAGTAGCGGCCGGCCAGGATGAAGGTGGTGACCCCGGCGGCGGCCTCCAGGTAGATGTTGCCCGCGCCGTCGCTGCGCCCGATGGTGAGTTCGAACGGGTGCGTCATGCCGGGGGTGCCGGCGGTGCCCAGGAACAGCGCGTACAGCGACCAGCCCATGGCGGCCAGCGTGCCGACCGAGATCAGGGTGTCCATGGTCGCCGCGCCGTGCCGCAGGTTGGTCCACGCGGCGCGGTGGAACGGCCAGGCGCCGTAGGCGACGACCGGGGCGGCGAGGGTGAGCGAGAGCCACTGCCAGAAGGTGAACTGGATCGCCGGGATCATCGCCAGCGCGATCACCGGGACGGTCAGCACGGTGGAGACGAGCAGCCGCTGGCGCAGTTCCCGGACCCGCTCGTCGGCAGCCGAGGGGCCGGCCTCCGCGGCGTCCGCCGCCTGTTCGGCGGCCGGGGGTGCGGGGAGGGCGGCGGTGTAGCCGGCCTTCTCCACCTGGGCGACCAGGTCCTGCGGTTCGACCGACTCGGGGAAGGTGACCTTGGCCTTCTCGGTGGCGTAGTTGACGGTGGCGGTGACGCCCTCCATCTTGTTCAGCCGCTTCTCGATCCGGGCGGCGCAGGAGGCGCAGGTCATGCCGCCGATCTCAAGCTCGATCTGCGCACTGCCGGCAGGCAGGGTCCTGTCTTGGGTTGCGGAGCTCATCACCCCTCCTCGGGGGTACTGCGGTGCGGTTCAGGGTACGGGTGGGGGGTATCGGCCGAGCGCGCGGTCAGTGCTGGTGGCCGCTGTGGTCGTGGTCGTCCGGCTCGGCCGGCCCGGTGCCGGGCTCGGCGTGGGCGGTGAAGGCGGCGGTGTGCACGGTGTCGCCGTGCTTGAAGTCGAGGAAGAGCCGGTAGTCGCCGGCGGTCGGCACGGTCACGTAGAAGGTGATGCCGGGGCCGGCGGCGGTGTGGCCGTCACCGGGCATGCCGTCCGGGTGCACGTGCAGGTAGGCGAGGTCGCCCGAGCGCAGTGCCACCAGGTGCCCGTACGCGCCGAGGTAGGGCTGCAGGTCGGTGACCGGCTTGCCGTCCCTGCTGACGGTGAGGGTCAGCTTGGAGGTCCTCCCGGCCTCCAGCCTGCCGTCCAGGCTGACGGAGTATCCGTCGGCCTCGACGGTGGCGGCCGGGGCGGGGAGCGGCTGCGGGGTGAAGTCACCCGCGGCGGACAGGTCGGCGCCCAGGGTCAGGCCCTGGCCGCCGGCCGGGGCGAAGTCGGTGAACATCCGGTACTCTCCGGCGCTCGGCAGGGTCAGCGGGATGCTCCAGGTGCCGGCCGCGTCACGGGTCGGGTGCACGTGCTGAAAGTCCGTCAGGTCGCGGCGGACCACGATGAGGTGGAGATCCTGGCCGTGGGTCGCGCTGTAGTCGGTGAGCGGCTTGCCGTCGGGGCCGCGGACCACGAAGGAGAGCGTCTGCGGCCGGCCGGCCGCCAGGGTGCGGGTGGCGGGCTCCAGGGTGTAGCCGTGCTGCGTGACCATCAGTCCTCCAGGTGTCTCCTCGGCCGCGGACCCTGATCCGCCTCCGCCCATGTCGTGGTCCTCGTGACCGGCGGCCGCACCGTGGTGCATGGCCGGGGCGGTGCCGCCGATGGGGCCGACGGCGTGGCCGATGCCGGCCGCCCCGCCGAGGGCGACCGCCAGGCCCAGGGCGAAGCCGGCGAGTTTGGTCGGGGTGTTCAAGGGGTGTCTCCTTCGGGCGGGGAGCGCCTGTTCGGCCGGTGCGGTCAGGAACGCAGCAGTCGTGCGATGGCTGCCGAGGCCTCCTGGAGCTTGGCGTCCGCCTCGGCGCCGCCCACTCCCACCGCCGTGACCAGGCAGTGGTTCATGTGCTCGTCGAGCAGCTCCAGGGCGACCGCCTGCAGTGCCCTGGTGGTCGCCGAGACCTGGGTCAGGATGTCGATGCAGTAGGTGTCGGACTCGACCATCCGCTGGAGGCCGCGAATCTGGCCCTCGACGCGGCGCAGCCGCTTGGTGATCTCGCTCTTGGACTCGATGTACCCGGCCATCCCGTGACCTCCCGTCTGTTCGTTCTAGCGGTGTAGACGGTACCCCCCTAGGGTATCGATGGCAAGTACCCCCCGGGGGTTTGGTTCGGAGTCAACCTCCGCCCTGACATTCACCGTTATCCGCTATGTCGCTCCGGGTCGAGCGGTGCTATGTTCCTCCAGTCCACATACCCCCAACCGGTATGGAGTATCGATGTCCGCATCCGGCATCTCGCCCAACCCGAGCCGCGGAAAGGCCCGTTGGCTGATCGCGGCTGCCCAGTTCATGGTCATCATGGACACGTCGATCATCGGCGTCGCGCTGCCCAAGATGCAGGGCGCCCTCGGCTTCACCCAGGAGAACCTGTCCTGGGTCTTCAATGCCTACGTCGTCGCCTTCGGTGGCTTACTGCTGCTGGGCGGCCGCCTGGCCGACCTCTTCGGGGCGCGCAGGCTGTTCAGCACCGGCTGGGCCGTCCTGGCCGTCGGCTCGCTCGGCGCGGGCCTCGCCGGCAACGTCACCATCGAGCTGATCAGCCGTGCGGTCCAGGGGGCGGGTGCGGCACTGATCGCCCCCGCCGCGCTCACCCTGCTGATGATGCTCTTCGGCCACGACCCCAAGGAGCTCACCAGGGCCTTCGCCCTCTATGGCGCCGCAGCTCCGGCCGGAGGCACCGCAGGCGTCTTCCTCGGCGGGGCGATCACCCAGTACATCAGCTGGCCCTGGGTCTTCTTCATCAACATCCCGGTCGCCCTGGTCGCGCTGGTCGCCACCCCGAAGCTGATGCCCGCCACCGGCCGGCGCAGCGGACAGATCGACCTGCTCGGCGCGCTCACCGTCACTCTTGGCGTCGCCGCCGCCGTCTACGCCATCGTCCGTGCCCCCGAAGCCGGTTGGGGCTCCGCCTCCACCCTGCTGACGCTGGCCGCCGCCGTCGTCCTGATCGCGCTCTTCCTGGTCATCCAGTCCAAGCGCCGCGAACCGCTGATGCGCCTGGACATCTTCAAGGCCCCCAATCTGGCCGCCGCCAACGTCGCCCAGTTCCTGCTGGCCGCCGCCTGGGTGCCGATGTGGTTCTTCCTCAACCTCTACCTGCAGCAGGTCCTCGGCCTGAGCGCCTTCCCGAGCGGTGCCGCGCTGCTCCCGATGACCGTGGCCATCATGCTCATCATGATCACCACCGCCCCGCGTCTGATCGCCAGGTTCGGTCCCAAGCCGCTGATCGTGGTCGGTCTCCTCCTACTGGCGGTCGGCCTGTTCTGGCTCTCGCTGGTCCGCGCGGACGGCAACTTCTGGGTCGACGTCCTGCCCGCCTCGCTGGTCTCCGCGATCGGCATGGCGCTCGCCTTCATCCCCTCGCTCGGTACCGCCATCTCCAGCGCCCGCCCCGAGGAGGGCGGTCTGGCCTCGGGCATCGTCAACACCAGCTACCAGGTGGGCTCCGCCCTCGGCCTTGCCGCGATGACCGCCCTCGCCGCTGCCAAGGGCGCCGGGCACCTCGGTGACGTCAAGGCGCTCACCAGCGGGTTCTCCGCCGCCTTCACCGGCGCGGCCGTGATCGCCGTCGTCGGCGGGGTGCTCGCCATCGCCCTGCTCCGTACCCCGAAGCCGCAGCCGCAGGCCGCGGTGGCGGAGGCGGCCGAGGTGGCCGAGCCCGCGCACAGCGTGTGAGCCCGAGGCCCGGGCCGACGGCCGCACGCCCGCACCTCCCGGCCGGGTCCCCCGTCCCGGCCGGGGCACCACCGCACCGCAACGGCGCCGGACCGGTACGCAGCGACGTACCGGTCCGGCGCCGTTCCGTCCACGGCGGAGCTCTGCCGACGGTGATCGGATCATCACTCTCGGAAGCTGTTTGATCGGGTGGCTTCTTG
The DNA here is from genome assembly GCF_051374625.1 of Kitasatospora sp. HPM-01-4. Taxonomy (NCBI): domain Bacteria; kingdom Bacillati; phylum Actinomycetota; class Actinomycetes; order Kitasatosporales; family Streptomycetaceae; genus Kitasatospora; species Kitasatospora sp. HPM-01-4. The sequence goes on from NZ_JBPQGP010000005.1 coordinate 6,723,506, forward strand.
GTCACTCCTGTGCGGTCCGCGGAAACCCCGGCCGTCGTGGTTCACTGGTCAAATGCCTGCTACCTGCGCAGATCTCGGGTAAACCAGGCAACTCGCCATCGGACACAAGATGGCAACGATCGAACGATTTGAGCTTGATATGAGCATTTCGTCCGAGTTGGTCGCCTATTCTGCGACGCGTTGCCTGGCCGTTTGACGTCACTTCGTGGCCGGTGCCGATCAGGACAGGAGCCTCACCCGGAGGCCCTGGCGACCAACCCGAAGGGGCGACACATTGAGCGCGCCTGAGCCGACTACGCGGTCAGACCAGAACTACCGCCGTTCACTCGGAACCATCAGCCTCACCGCGGTCGGCCTCGGCTCGATCATCGGTTCCGGCTGGCTTTTCGGTGCCGAGCGAGCCGCCAAGCTGGCCGGTCCGGCCGCGACCCTGGCCTGGGTGATCGGTGCTGCGGTCGCACTGGTGATCGCGCTCACGTACAGCGAGCTCGGATCGATGTTCCCGAAGGCCGGCGGCATGGTCCGCTACGGCCAGTACTCGCACGGTTCGCTGGCCGGCTACCTGGCCGCGTGGGCGAACTGGATCGCGATCGTCTCGGTCATCCCGGGTGAGGCGACCGCCTCCGTGCAGTACATGAGCTCCTGGAACTTCGGCTGGGCGAAGGCCCTCTACGACGGCAAGGAGCTCAGTGTCAGCGGTGTGGCCCTGGCCAGCGTGCTGCTGATCGGCTACTTCCTGCTGAACTGGTTCGCGATCACGCTGTTCGCCAAGACCAACACCGCGATCACCGTCTTCAAGGTGGTCGTGCCCACCATCACCGCGGGCGCCCTGCTGCTCTCGCACTTCGACACCCACAACCTCCAGGACCACGGTGGCTTCGCCCCGAACGGCTGGAGCTCGGTGTTCACCGCGGTCGCCGTCTCCGGCATCGTCTGGGCCTACAACGGCTTCCAGTCGCCGCTGAACATGGCCGGTGAGGCCCGCAACCCCGGCAAGTCGCTGCCCAAGGCCGTGATCAGCTCGATCCTGATCGCGCTGGTGATCTACGTCGCGCTCCAGCTCGCCTTCCTGCTCGCGGTTCCGTCGGGTGACCTGGCCCACGGCTGGTCCGGCCTGAACTACAACTCGCCGCTCGCCGACCTGGCGATGGCCTGGGGCCTGAACTGGCTCGCCATGCTGCTCTACGCGGACGCCTTCATCTCGCCGAGCGGTACCGGCATGATCTACGCCGCCACCACCTCGCGCATGATCCACGGTGTCCAGGAGAACGGCCACCTGCCGTCGATCTTCGGCCGGGTCGACCGCAAGACCGGCATCCCGCGTCCGGCGCTGGTGCTCAACCTGTTCATCGCCTTCCTGTTCCTCGCGGTCTTCCGCGGCTGGGGCTCGCTCGCCGAGATCGTCTCGGTGGCCACCGTGATCTCGTACATCACCGGTCCGGTCGCCGTGATGTCGCTGCGCCGCCTGGCTCCGGACCTGAAGCGCCCGGTCAAGCTGAAGGCGATGCCGGTCATCGCGCCGGTGGCCATGGTCTTCGGTTCGCTGGTGCTGTACTGGGCCAAGTGGCCGCTCACCGGCAAGGTGATCCTGCTGATGGCCGCGGGTCTGCCGATCTGGGCCTGGTACGAGCTGCGCAAGCCGTGGGCCGTGCTCAAGCCGCACCTGATGGCCGGCTGCTGGATGGTCGCGTACCTGTTCGTGATGGCCGCTGTCTCCTGGGCGGGCAGCTCGGACTTCGGTGGCCACGGCTACCTGCCCGAGGGCTGGGACCTGCTGATCGTCGCCTTGATCGCGCTGGGCTTCTACTTCTGGGGCGTCCGCAGCTCCTGGCAGAACCCCTCGCTCGCCAAGGTGCGGGAGGAGCTCGCGGCCGAGCCCGAGGCCGAGCCCGAGGCCGCGGCGAAGCCGGGCGAGACCGCGCCGGTGTCCGGCTGACGCCGGTCGCCGGAACGTAGCCACCAGGGGCGCGGGGAACCGCGCGCGAAGCCGGACACCTCAGCAGAGGACCGGACGCGCGCCTTCCCCGCGCCCCTGACGTGTTCCTCTTACGGTCACGGCCCGTCGTCGGTCCCCGTCGTCGGCCCCGGGCCTCAGTCTCCGGCGGCGTCGGCCGCCTGACGGCGGCGGTAGGCGCGCTGGCGGCAGGCTCGGGAGCAGTAGTCGCGCGGGCGGCCCCGGGTGGTCCCGTCGAGCGGGGTACCGCAGACCGTGCAGCGGCCGGCGGGCGGGCAGTCCTGCGGCACGGCGCTGCTTCCCTCCGGCACGGCGGCCTTCTCGTCGCGGTCTCCGTCACCACGGCTCCGGACGAGCAGCTCGATGCCGTCGAGAGTCCTGGCGAGCCCGAAGTCGAACGGGTCCTCGGGCCGGTCGAAGCCGCCGGCCAGCCAGAGCCTGCCGAGTGCGGGGTAGGGCCCCATCTGCTCGATCAGTCCGTCCTGGTCGCGCCACCACTGCTCGTGCGTGACACCGGAGTCGCGCTCCTCGCGGAGGAAGTCGTGCGCCTGGCGGGCGGCGGTGTGCACGAAGCCCGCGACCAGCGAGACCACCGCGACCACCTCGGAGGCGCGCAGCCCGGTGCCCTCCGCGATCCGCAGGCCGCGGTCGTAGTCGGCCATGATGTTCGGCCCGGGCAGGCGCCGGCTGCCGGCGGTGTGCACCAGCCAGGGGTGGCGCAGGTGCATCGCCCAGTGCGCCCGGGCCCAGGCCTCCAGGGCGCTCCGCCAGCCGCCGCCGTCCTCGGCCGCCGGGGGTGCCGCCGGGGCCAGCTCGGCCGAGACCGCGTCCCGCATGAGCTCGATCAGCTCCGCCTTGCCGGGGACGTGCCGGTACAGCGACATCGTGGTGAAGCCCAGCCGTTCGGCCACGGCGCGCATGGACAGCGCCGCGAGCCCCTGGGCGTCGGCGATCTCCAGCGCGGCCCGGACGATCCGGTCCGGGGTGAGCCCCTCCCGGTCCCGGGAGGGGGCCGGACCCCAGAGCAGCTCGATCGTGCGCCCGGGATCGGCCGAGGTGTTCTCCCCGGCCGGATTCCTCCGAGCCTGGTTCTCGCCGGTCACGCTCATCCTCCTCGTTCTTGACACCCACCTTAGCCGCGTGTTTATGGTGTACACCGCTGTGTACACCATAAACACCTCTGGGGAAGGTTGGCTCATGGTTGAGAACCAGCTCTACGTCGCGCCCTGGGGCCGGGATTCCTGGCCCGGCACATTCGACCAGCCGTTCGCCACGCTGCCCGCCGCGCAGCGAGCCGTACGCGCCCGCACCGAAGGCATGCGGTCCGACCTCGTGGTCAGCCTCCGGGCCGGTACCCATGTGCTGACCGAGCCGCTCGTGCTGAACGCCGACGAGGGCGACTCGGGGGAGAACGGGTACCGGGTGGTCTACCAGGCCCATGGCTACGGGACGGGCGGGCAGGAGGAGGCCGTCATCAGCGGCGGCCGCCGGATCACCGGCTGGCGGCCCGGCGAGGCGGGCGTCTGGCGGGCCGAGGTCGGCGAACTGGAGACCCGGCAGCTCTACGTCGACGGCCGCCGGGCCGCCCGGGCCTCGGTCAGTCCGGGTATCCCGGGCAACGTGACGAAAACCGAGACCGGTTTCGTAACGGACAGCACGGTCCCGCAGAGCTGGCGGGACCCCGGGAGCATCGAGCTGGTCTTCACCGGTGTGTATCCGTGGTCCGAGGCCCGCTGCCGGGTGGCGGAGATCACCGGTGACGCGCACTCCAGCACCATCACCCTGGCCCAGCCCGGATTCGGGTGGGCCAGGGAGCTCTACCTCGCGGAGTGGGTCGGCGAGCTTCCGCCCGCGGCGGAATCCACGGGGGTCTGGGCGACCGTCAGTGCGCCGAACACGGCCGAGAACAGCGTGAGCTTCCTCACCGAGCCGGGCAGCTTCGCCCTCGACCGGTCGGAGCCCGGCCGCCACGTCCTCCACTATCTGCCGCTGCCCGGGGAGGACCCGGCGCAGGCGGAGATCGTGGCACCGGTACTGGAACGGCTGGTCGTCGGCCGGGGCACCGAGGAGCGGCCGCTGCACGACGTGACCCTGCGCGGACTGACCTTCGCCGACGCGGGCTGGAACGAGCCGAGCGGGCCGGGCGGGTTCCTGCACTTCCACGGCGACACCTACTACGACGGCGGGCCGCTGCGGAAGGTCGAGCTTGCCGAGGGCAACGCCCGGCTGGCGGTGCCCGAGCGCCCGGCGCTGCTGCCGGCCAACGTCGAGTTCGAGAGCGGGGTGCGGATCACGCTGGCGGACAACAGGTTCACCCGGCTCGGTGCCGGAGCGGTCGGCCTCTCGGGGCCGGGCCGGGACAACGCGGTCCTCGGCAACGTCATCGAGGACGTCTCCGGCAGCGGGATCGCCGTCGCCACGGGTACCGGCACCCGGGTGGAGCGCAATCTGATCCGCCGGATCGGGCGCGAGTACCACGGCTCGCCCGCCGTCTGGGTGACGGACGCCCGGGAGACCATCGTGGCGCACAACGAGATCCACGACGTGCCCTACTGCGGCATCATCCTGGTCGGGGGTGACCGGGCGGCCCGGGTGCAGATCGTCGAGAACCTGATCCACCACACCATGACGGTGCTCGCCGACGGCGGCGGCATCTACCTCAACGGGCGGCAGGGCTCCTCGTACGCCGGCGGCACCCTGGTGCGGGGCAATGTGATCCGCGACACCGTCACCTCGTACAACTTCGGCCTCTACACCGACTACGGCGCCGCCTGGGTGACCGTGCAGGGCAATGTCGTGTACCGGGGTGACACCCCGATCGTGCTCAGGGTGACGCCGCCGCTGGAGAACGTCGCCTTCCTCGGCAACTTCTGGGACGACCGGCCGGAGGGCTGTGACAACCCGCCGGCGGGGGTCGTGGTCGCCGGGAACACGGTGCTGCCGAAGGACGACTTCGAGCGGGCACTGGCCGCGGACCCGGCGGGGGCCGACATCCTGGCGTCGGCCGGCCGGGGCGGCGCGGCGAGCGGCTGACCGAGGAGAGCAGTGAGCCCCCGGACGGGTGCCCAGGGGCTCAGCGGGAGCGCGAGGCTCAGTGGTGCTTCGCCGCCGGGGACGGTGCCGGGCCGGCACTCGGGCTGGCCGAGGTGCTCGGGCCGGCAGTCGGGCTGGCCGAGGCACTCGGGCTCGGGCAGCCGGACGCCGACGCGGATGGCGACGGCGACGCGGAACCACTGGCCGACGGGCTCGGGCTGCTCGTCGGAGTCGGAGTCGGCGAGGGCGTCGGGCTCGCGGACGGCGACGGCGAGGCGGACCCGCTCGGGCTGGGCGACGCGCTCGGGCTCGGGCAGCTCGGACCCGACGGGCTCGGCGACGGGCCCGGGCCGGTGCTCGGGCTGGCCGAGGGGCTCGGCGACCCGGACGGGCCGGTGCTCGGGCTGGCCGAGGGACTCGGGGATCCGGACGGGCCGGTGCTCGGGCTGGCCGACGGGCTCGGCGTCCCGGACGGGCCGGTGCTCGGGCTCGGGCTCGGGCCTGCCGACGGCGAGGCCGACGGGCTCGGGGTCGGCGACGGGCTCGGCGGGTACCAGCCGCCGGTGGCGGGCGGCACCGGAATCGGCTTCGGCGCACCCCACGGGTCACCGGGGCGGTCGGGCGTCACGGTGGCGCCGGACTCGAAGTGGCGCATCCAGCTCTTGACGGTGTTGAGGTAGTCCGTCGAGTAGTTGTAGCTGAGGATGGCCCGGTCGAGCTGGGCGGAGTCCGAGAGGTCGCGGCCGTCGGCGCACAGGTAGCGGCCGGCGGTCAGTGCGGCGTCGAAGATGTTGTTGGGGTCGGCCTTGCCGTCGCCGTTGCCGTCCGTGCCCCAGGATGCCCAGGTGGAGGGGATGAACTGCATCGGCCCGATGGCCCGGTCCCAGCCCGAACGGCCGTCGCTGGAGGGAATCGCGGCGAAGCCGTTGTTGCCGTCCAGCGACGGCCCGAGGATCGGGGTGTAGGTGGTGCCGTTGGCGTCCACCTGGCCGCCGTTGGCCTGGCCGGACTCCACCTGGCCGATGCCCGCGAGCAGTTGCCACTTGAGGTGGCAGCCGGGGGTGGTGAGGGCCAGGGTGTCCTCGGCCTTGCGGTAGGCGGCGAAGACCGTGGAGGGAAGCGAGGCACCGGTCGGAAGGGTGACCTGCGAGCCGGCCCCAGGGGTGGTGGTCCCGGGCGGGGTGGACGGCTGGACCGGCGGCTGCGGGAGGACCCGCGGACCGCCGCCGTCGGCCGACCGGTCGGCTGCCGAGGCGGCGCCGCCGGTGTCGGAGGCCGATGCGGAGGGCAGCTTCAGGGTCTGAGAGCCCGTCAGGGCGGCGGCCGCGACCAGGGCGGCCAGCGCCCAGGTGACGCGTTCCGGCGCTCTTGTTCGTTGGAGTAGCTGTTTGAAATCGGTCATCCGATAACCCCCTTGATGTCCGAAAAATCCGGTTATGCGGGTCCGACGATATGTCAACGCCGGGTCAGCTTAACCCGGTTGTCCGAACATTCGATGAGCGCCGACCGAAGCCCCGGCGGCGCCCGCGGACCGCCGGATCAGGGCCGGATGGCGCCCATGTACGGCATCACGTTCATCGGGACGACCGTGACGTTCTTCCCGAGCCGCGGCGCGTGCAGCACCATGCCGTCGCCCACGTAGATCCCGACGTGGTGCAGATCCTGGAAGTAGAAGACCAGGTCCCCGGGTTGCAGGTCGGACTGCGAGACATGGTGGCCCGCGTTCCACTGGTCCCAGGTGGTCCTGGGCAGCGACACCCCGGCCGCACGCCACGCGGACTGGGTGAGCCCCGAGCAGTCGAAGGCGCTGGGGCCCACGCCGCCCGGCTGGTACGGCTTGCCGAGCTGCGCGTACGCGAAGTCGAGCGCGCTCTTGGCCCGGCCGCTCGCCGGGCCGGTGTACGAGCCGCCGACGGAACCGCCCGAGCCGCCGGTGGCGGACGATCCTCCCCCGGCGGCCGACGAGCCACCCGGCGAGGTGCGGCCCGAACCGCGGGAGGCGGCCTGGTCGTTCTCGTCGGCGAGGACCTTGGCGCGGTCGGCCGCCTCGAGGCCGTCGAGCACGGACTTGGCCTCGGCCAGCTTGGCCTTCGCCTCCTCCTTGTGCTCGGCCAGTTCCTGCCGGGCGCGGTCGAGTTCGGCCAGTTTGGCGGCGGTCTCGTTGCGGGTCTGGTCGATCGAGCGCTGCAACTGCAGTGCCAGGCGCAGGGCGGCCACCTGCTGCTCGTTGGCCTGCCCCTGGAGTCCGGCGCGCTCCAGGTACTCGCCCGGGGAGGCGTTGAGCATCAGCTGGACCGAGGGGTCCACCCCGCCGGAGCGGTACTGGTCGGCGGCCACCGCGCCGAGCGTGGTGCGCAGTTCGTTGACCTTCGCCTGCTGTTCGGCGAGCCGGTCCTGGAGCCGCGAAGCCTCGGCCTGGAGCTGTTGCTGCTGCTCGCCGGCCTTGTTGAAGTGCTCCGTCGAGACCTCGGCCTCTTCGTAGAGCTTGTCCACCTGGGCCTTGACCTGCTCGAGGTTCCTGCCCGGAGCGGCGTGGGCGCCGGCGGCGACGGGGAGGACGGTGGCGGCTCCGGCCGTCGCCGCCAGCAGGGTCATCCGGGTGCGGCCGGCAGGTTTCGGGCGGCGATGGATCCCCAACGGAGCGTCACTCCTCTTTCGCGGTCAAGACGTCGGCAGGCAGCGGCGGTTGGCATCGACCGCGCGTAGCAAATTAGTATTTACCGAGTCTTGGTGCAAGCTTTGGCAGGTCGGGTGAGTTCGCAGCCCGTGGTCACGGGTGCCGGTGAGTGGGCCGTCCGTCATCCGCAGTGCGGTGAGCCGGCTGGTGCGTACGAAGCGCACCGTCAACAGGGCGGTGGGCAAAGGGAAGGCATGGCTCGGCCAGGTCGCGTGGCTCCGGCGGGCCCCGGCCGGTGCGTGGCCGGAGGTGATGCCGAGTCCGGCACACGGCGGCAGCGGGACCTCTCCCGCTGGACGCCGGGGGCGGCGGGGTCGAGGCCCGCGGATGCTCGCTCTGGTGCCCGACTCCCCGCGGGCCTTCCCCGGTCCGAGCGGGCCGGGGTGTCAAGGAGTCGTCAAGGTCGGGGGGTTCCGCGTAGTCCGGGCGTCAAGGCCGGATGCGAACGGGCCAGAGTGGGGCTGCACTGGAGAGGTGGGCGGCAGGCCCAGCGGAACCGGAACATCCGGGAAGGAAGCGAAGCGTCATGATCGAGGGCAATCGACTCGCCGTCGTCGTCAACGGATCGCCGAACGGGCATGTGCTCAGCCGCCCGGCGGTGGTACCCGCACGGGCGCGGCTCGAGCTGCGGCCGGTGGGCGCCGCGGCGGTGACACCGGAGACCGATGAGGAGGAGCGGGTGCCGGCGGCGGGCGCGCGCTGCCGCCTTGCCATGGCATACCTCGACTGACCTGCCACCGGCCGATCACAGCGACCCCCAGGGGCGCGAGGAACCGCACGGGCGACCCGTTGCGGCAGAGCTCGCGCCCCTGGCGGCGCGTGTTCGGAGGTGCGAGACCCCGCGTCTACGGGTGTCCGTGTGGTCGGACGCCCGGTGCCCCGCGCCACCGGAGCGGGACCCGAGTGGCTCGCGGCTGCCGGGGGGCGGGGCGGGACTAGCCGCCGGTCAGCCGTGCCAGCAGGTCCCGCACCGCCCCCGCGCCGTCCTCGGCGTCGATACGGGCCGCGAGTCGTCGCGCGCGGAGCCGGTAGCGCGGGTCGTCCACCGCCTCGCGCAGCGCGGCCGCCAGACGGTCGGCGGTGAGTCCGGCGAGTGGCAGGGGGCGCGGGCTCACCCCGAGCCGGGTCAGCCGGGCGGCCCAGAACGGGGCGTCCAGCTGGCCCGGTACGGGGATCTGCGGAACTCCCGCGCGCAGCCCGGCCGCCGTGGTGCCCGCGCCCGCGTGGTGGACGACGGCCGCGGCCTGCGGGAACAGCCACTGGTGGGGTACCTCCTGGACGGTCAGTACGTCGTCGCCCGTCACCCGCAGTCCGGTCCAGCCAGCCTGCACCACGGCTCGCAGCCGCGCGATGCGCAGCGCGTCGGACACCACCTGGCCGAGCCGTCCGGCGTCCGCGACGACCAGGCTGCCGAAGCCGATGCACACAGGTGCGGGGCCGGCTCGGAGGAAGTCGGCGAGTTCGGCGGGAGGCTGCCAGTCGGCCGAAAGGTGCGGCCACCAGTAGCCGGTGACTGCCAGCTCGGGTCCCCAGTCGGCGGGCCGGGGGACGACGCTGGGGGAGAAGCCGTGCAGAACCGGCCACCCGGCCCGGGTGTGGGCGCGGCGCAGGGCACCCGCGCGCTGCCGGGGCAGGCCGAGCCGGCGGCGCAGGTCGCGGACGGCCGGAGCGTAGAGCCGGTCCAGGGCGAGGTGGGCGCCGTGGGCGGAGAGCCGGTTGCCCAGGCGGCCGAGGGAGCGGTCGCCGCCGAGCAGCGGTGAGGCGAACTCGCCGGTGGGGTGGATCGGTTGGAGGGAGAGTCCGACGCTGGGCAGGTCCAGGGCCTCGGCGACGATCTGTCCGAGCGGCGCCGTCACCATCGAGAGCAGCAGCAGGTCCGGGCCCGCGCGGTCGGCGGCCTCGGCGATGGACCGGCCCAGGGCCGGGGTGAACCTCCGCCCCATGCGCAGGAGTTCGGCCATCGCGCGCGGTCCGGTGGAGGCGCGCAGCAGCCGCTGTCCCCGCGCGGAGGCGAGTTCCGAGCGTGGGTCCACCGGCAGGGGGTGGAAGCCGAGCCCGGCGGAGTGGGCCGCGTCGGCGAACCTGGCGTGGGTGGCGAGGGCGACCTCATGGCCACACTCGCGCAGACGGGCCCCGAGCCCGGTGAACGGGGCGACATCGCCCTGGGAGCCCGCGGTCGCGATCAGGATGCGCACGCTGCTCAGTGTGGCGCCCGCGCCCGCCGTCGGACAGACCGCCACGCCCCCGTACGGCTGCCGCCCGGTCGTCGTGGTGGGAGGGTGGCGCCGGACGGATGGACGCTCCGGACATCGCGCGGTGCATGGGCCGACCAGGCCGGTCGGCCGGGCGCGGCCACGGCGAATCGCAGGCAGGGTTGCGGCGGATCTGACTGCACATCAACTGTCGGAACCAGAAAGAACGTTGGACGATTCCGACAGATCCGGGTCGGACCGTGCCGTCGCCCGAGCGGTCGTCTGACCGCTACGGGGCGGTGGTGTCGAGCTCGGCCGCGTCCAGTGCGGCCGTGACGCGCCGCAGCAGGGTCTGGAGGGTGGCGATCTCGGTGAGCGGCAGGCCGGTGGCGGCGGCGATCCGGCGTGGGGCGTGCAGTGCCTGTGCGCGCAGACCGGCGCCGGCGTCCGTGAGGCGGACGGTGACCGAGCGCTCGTCCTCGCTGCTGCGCTCGCGGCGGACCAGTCCGGCCGCTTCGAGGCGCTTGAGGAGCGGGGAGAGCGTGCCGGAGTCGAGCCGCAGGTGCTCGCCGATCTGCTTGACCGGCAGCTCGCCGTGCTCCCAGAGCACCAGCATCACCAGGTACTGAGGGTAGGTGAGCCCGAGGTCCTTGAGGACGACCCGGTAGACGCCGCCGAAGGCGCGCGAGGCGGCGTGCAGCGAGAAGCAGATCTGGCTGTCCAGGCGGAGCAGCTGCTCCTCGGGTACGTGCGACAGGTCGGCGGGCAGGTCGGTGGCGGTCATGACCCCAGGGTATCCGCACCGCGCACATTTCAGTTGTGCGCAATTTAGTTGTGTGCTGTACTTGGTGCATCGGGCGGTCCGGGGATCGGGCCGCCGATCGGATGAGCCCTTACGGGTTCGGACCATGAGAGGGGCGAGTCCCATGGACGCGCTGTACACCGCTGTTGCCACCGCGAACGGCCGCGAGGGCCGGGCCGTGAGCTCCGACGGCCGGCTCGACCTGCCGCTGGCCATGCCGACGGCGCTCGGCGGCAGCGGCGAGGGCACCAACCCGGAGCAGCTCTTCGCGGCGGGCTACGCCGCCTGCTTCGCCAGCGCCCTCGCCCTGGTCGGCCGGCAGGCGAAGGTGGACACCGGCGACGTCTCGGTGACCGCCGAGGTCGGGATCGGCAAGGACGAGACGAGCTTCGCGCTCGCCGTCACCCTGCGGGTCGAGCTGCCGGAGGCCCTGCAGGGCGAGACCGGTGAGCTGCTGGTCAAGAAGGCGCACGAGGTCTGCCCGTACTCCAAGGCCACCCGCGGCAACATCCCGGTCGAGCTGGTCGTCGAGTAGGTCTGGCAGGCCGGGTAGACGGCCGGGCCACCGCGCGGCGGGCCCGGCCGGCCGGTACCCGGCGGCTCTGTCGCCGGGGCGACCCACGGGGTGATGACGGCCCGGCGCGGAACGCCGCGCGGATCAACGGATCACCACCGTGCCCTCTTGCGCGGCACACCTCCAACCGCCTTGACTGGCAGCGCTGGTCAGGGCGGTCGGCCGTTCCGGGCCGGCCACGGCGAACCAGGCGGGCCGACCCGGAACGGGCCGGACGCCGGAGGAGAGGCGGAGCGGTGCAGGAGTACTCGGATCAGTACATCGGCGGAGAGTGGCGGCCCTCGCTCGCGGCGGAGACCATCGCCGTGCTGAACCCGGCGACCGAACAGGTCATCGCCACCGTCCCGGCCGGCGGGGCCGAGGACGTCGACGCCGCCGTACGCGCCGCCCGGGCCGCGGCCCGCTCCTGGGGTGCGGCCGGCCGCGAGGAGCGCCTGGCGCCGCTCACCCGGCTGCGCGACGGCCTGGCCGCCCGGCGGCAGGAGATCGCCGAGACGATCACCGCCGAACTGGGCGCGCCGGCCGCCTTCGCGGCCTCGGTGCAGGCCGGGCTGCCGCTCGCGGTCGCCGGCGCGTACCTGGAGCTGCTGGCCGGGTACGAGTTCGAGGAACGGGTCGGCAACTCCCGGGTGTTCGCCGAGCCCGCCGGAGTGGTCGGTGCGATCACGCCGTGGAACTACCCGCTGCACCAGGTCGTCGCCAAGGTCTTCCCGGCGCTCGCCGCCGGCTGCCCGGTGGTCCTCAAGCCCGCCGAGGACACCCCGCTGGTGGCCCGGCTGTTCGCCCGGCTGGTCCACGAAGCCGGCTTCCCTCCGGGGGTGTTCAACCTGGTGACCGGCCGCGGGCCGGAGGCCGGCGCCGCCCTGGCCGAGCACCCCGGGGTGGACCTGCTCTCCTTCACCGGCTCCACCGCCGTCGGCCGGCGGATCGCCGAGGCGGCCGGGAGGGGCGTCAAGCGGGTCGCGCTGGAGCTCGGCGGCAAGTCCGCCAACGTGGTGCTGCCCGGTGCCGACCTGGTCCGCGCCGTGAACGTCAACCTGGCCAACGTCTTCGCCAACTCCGGCCAGACGTGCAGCGCCTGGACCAGGCTGCTGGTGCACGAGGACCAGTACCAGGAGGCGGTGGCCATCGCCGCCAAGGCCGCCGAGAAGTACGTCCCCGGTGACCCCGCCGACCCCGGCACCCGGCTGGGGCCGGTGGTCAGCGCCAGGCAGCGGGAGCGCGTCCGCGGCTACATCACCGGCGCACTCGCCGAGGGCGCGACCCTGGTGGTGGGCGGCGCGGAGGCGCCGGAGGGCCTCGCCCAGGGCTTCTACGTCCGCCCGACCGTGCTCGCCGACGTCACCCCGGACATGACGGTGGCTCAGGAGGAGGTCTTCGGACCGGTGCTCTCGATCCTCGCCTACCGCGACGAGGAGCACGCCCTGGAGATCGCCAACGGCACCGAGTACGGCCTGGCGGGCGGCGTCTGGGCGGCCGACGAGGAGAGTGCCGCGGCCTTCGCCCGCCGGATGGACACCGGGCAGGTCGACATCAACGGCGGCCGCTTCAACCCGCTGGCGCCTTTCGGCGGGTACAAGAGCTCGGGGGTCGGGCGGGAGCTCGGGCGGCACGGGCTGGCGGAGTTCCTGCAGACCAAGTCGCTGCAGTACTGAACCGGCCGCGCTCAACCACCCCCGTGGGCCGGTCGGTTCGGAGGCCGGCCCCAACCGCCGCAAGGAGGAAGCACCATGGTCCGCGCCGTCCTGCTCAGCGCCGTCGGAGCCCCGCTGGAGCTCACCGAGATCGACCTGCCCCGGCCCGGCCCCGGACAGGTCCGGGTGAAGCTGGCCGCCGCCGGGGTCTGCCACTCCGACCTCTCACTCTCCAACGGGACCCTGCGCACCGGGACACCGACCGTCCTCGGCCACGAGGGCTCGGGGACCGTGACCGCCGTCGGCGAAGGCGTGACCTCCGTCCGTCCCGGCGACGCGGTCGTGCTCAACTGGGCGCCCGCCTGCGGCGAGTGCCATCTGTGCGGGCTCGGCGAACCATGGCTGTGCGAGCGTTCCGCCGAAGGCTCCGAGGCCGCCTACGGCTCGCTCGCCGACGGCACCGGCGTCTTCCCGGGGCTCGGTGTGGCGGCGTTCGCGGAGGAGACCGTGGTCGCCGAACGCGCCGTGGTCCCGCTGCCCGCGGGCATCCCGCTGGCCTCGGCGGCCGTGCTCGGCTGCGCCGTGCTCACCGGCTACGGCGCGGTGCACAACGCCGCCCGGGTCAGGGCGGGCGAGTCGGCGGTCGTCCACGGCCTGGGCGGCGTGGGCCTCGCCGCCCTCCAGGCGCTCCGGATCGCGGGCGCCGGTCCGATCATCGCCGTGGACATCAGCCCCGAGAAGGAGGAGCTCGCCCGGCGCCACGGGGCGACCGAGTTCCTGCTCGCCGACGAGCGGACCGCCAAGGCGGTACGGAAGCTGACCGGCGGCCACGGCGCGGACCACGCCTTCGAGTGCGTCGGGAAGGCGGACACCATCCGCGCCGCGTGGTCGGCGACCCGGCGCGGCGGGCGGACCACCGTGGTCGGCATCGGCGGCAAGGAGGAGATGGTGTCCTTCTCCGCACTGGAGATCTTCTATTTCGCGCGTACGCTCACGGCCTGCGTGTACGGCAACAGCGACCCGGCCAAGGACATCCCGGTGCTCGCGGAGCACGTCCGCGCCGGGCGGCTGGACCTGGAGGCGCTGATCACCGACCGGATCACGCCGGAGGAGATCCCGGACGCCTTCGAACGGATGGCACAGGGGCGCGGCGGGCGCTCACTGGTGGTCTTCTGACGGGTGACGGCCCGCGCGGCGTGCGCACCGGTGTGTGTCCGTACGCACCGGTGCGCCCGCCGTTTCGGTGCGCCCGCCGCTCTCATGAGCCCGTCGTCCGGAGGGTCCGCTGCGCCGTGCGTCGGCCGTCCGTCGGCCGGCCGGCGGACGCCACGGCTGACGGTGCCTCCGCTGACCGCTGACCGCTGACCGCATTCGGCCCGCAACACCCGCCGGTTGCGGACTTTTCGCTCGAACGAGTGATCGTCGATCTGTTCGATGGCCGAGCACGGGTGCTCTGTCCTAGCGTCTGGGCCGGACGTGGACAGCGTTGTGGGGAGTTGGGGGGATCATGACCGACGAACGGCACGAAGGCGGCCCGGGGAGCGGATCAAGCGGCGGCGGGCTGACGAGACGAGGGGTGCTCGCCGCCTCCGCCGCACTGGGCGGGGTCGGCTGGCTGCTGCGCGGCACCGTCGGGGCGGACAGCGCCCAGGCGGTCGGGAGCGCGCCGCCCGGTCTCCCGGCCGGGATCACGCCGTACCAGCGGGTGTTCGAGAACTGGGCCGGGGAGGTCCGTACCGACCAGCTCTGGACGTGTGCCCCGAGCGCCCCGCAGCAGATAGCCGAGCTCGCCGACTGGGCGCGGTCGGCGGGCTGGCGGCTGCGGGCCCAGGGCCACCGGCACGGCTGGTCGCCGCTCACCGTCGCCGACGGCACACCGTCCTCCGTCCGGGTGCTGCTGGTCGACACCAGCCAGTACCTCACCGGGATGTCCCTGGTGGACACCTCGACGGTCCGGGTGCAGACGGGCGCCGGGATGGAGGAGCTGCTGCTCTTCCTGGGCCGGCGCGGTCTCGGGCTCGCCGCCTGCCCCGCCCCGGGCGACCTGACCGTCGGCGGGGTGCTCGCCATCGGCGGCCACGGCACCGCCCTCCCCGCCGCCGGCGAGACCCCCCGACCGGGCCACGGCTACGGGACGCTGAGCAACCAGGTCACCTCGCTCACCGCCGTCGTCCACGACCCCGCCACCGACCGGTACGTGCTGCGCACCTTCGACCGCTCGGAGGCCGACAGCGCGGCCTTCCTGGTCAACCTCGGCCGGGCCTTCCTCACCGAGGTCCAGCTGCGCGTGGGCG
The DNA here is from genome assembly GCF_051374625.1 of Kitasatospora sp. HPM-01-4. NCBI lineage: Bacteria > Bacillati > Actinomycetota > Actinomycetes > Kitasatosporales > Streptomycetaceae > Kitasatospora > Kitasatospora sp. HPM-01-4. The sequence goes on from NZ_JBPQGP010000005.1 coordinate 6,738,666, forward strand.
CCGACCAGCAGCTGCGCTGTACCAGCAGGCTGGACATCCCGGCCACCGAACTCTTCGCCGCGCCGGGCAGCTCCGCCGCCGCCGGCGGCCGGACCTGGGCCGACTTCGTCAACCGGGACGGCAGGGCCGAGGCGATCTGGTTCGCCTACACCACCAACCCCTGGCTCAAGACCTGGCGGGTCACCCCGAACCGGCCGTTCGTCGCCCGGGCGGTCAGCGAGCCCTACAACTACCCGTTCTCGGACAACATCCCGCAGCCGGTCGCCGAACTCGCCGGCCAACTGATCGGCGGTGCCTGGGGCCTGGCGCCGCTGTTCGGACAACTGCAGTACCTGGTCGCCACGGTCGGCCTCACCGGCGACCTCACCGACGTGCTGCTCTCCGGCGGGCTGCTGCGCGACCTGCTCAGCGGCGGCATCCTCACCCATCTGCTGGGCGACGGCCTGCGCTCGGACCTCTGGGGAGCCTCCCGCTGCCTGCTCCAGTACGTCCGGCCCACCACCCTGCGGGTGACCGCCAACGGCTACGCCGTGCTCCTCGCACGGGCCGATCTGCAGTGGGCGGTCAGCGAGTTCACCCGGTACTACCAGCAGCTGGTCGCGGAGTACCAGGCCCGTGGCGAGTTCCCGGTCAACGGCGCGGTCGAGATCCGGACGACCGGCCTGGACGACCCGGCGAGTTCGGGCGTGCCCGGCGCCCGTCCGCCGCTGCTCTCGGCACTGAGGCCCCGGCAGGACCGGCCGGAGTGGGACACCGCGCTCTGGCTGGACATCCTCAGCTTCCCGAACACACCCGGACTGCACCGCTTCTGCCGGGACTTGGAGGGCTTCCTGCAGCGCACCTTCGACGGCGGCCGGGCCGGGCTGCGGGTGGAGTGGTCCAAGGGCTGGGCCTACACCGCCGACGCCGCCTGGGCCGACCCGGACATGCTCGGCCGGGTCATCCCCGACAGCCTCCGCGCGGGCGGCGGCCCCGGCTGGGACGAGGCCGTCGCCACCCTCGACCGCCACGACCCGTACCGGGTGTTCGGCAACCCGTTCCTGGACGGGCTGCTCAAGTAAGAGCCCTGCCCAGGTGACCGACGCGGCCGACGGACGTCCTGCTCGGGCGAGCGCGAGCGTCGGGGAGCCCGGCGTCAGGCCGTGACGGACAGCGGGGTGCCCGCCGTCAGCCGGACCAGCTCCTCGAAGGTGGTGGGGAAGACCGTGTGCGGGTGTCCGGCGGCGGCCCAGATCCGCGGATGGTCGGCCAGGGTGGTGTCCACCACGGTCCGCAGCGGTGCCGGGTGGCCGACCGGCGCCACCCCGCCGATCGCCTGACCGGTGGCCTCGCGGACCTGGTCCGCGGAGGCCCGGCTCAGCCGGCCGACGCCGAGCCGGTCCGCCAGAGCGGAGGTGTCCACCCGGTGGCTGCCACTGGTCATGACCAGCAGCGGCTGACCGTCCGCCATGAACACCAGGCTGTTGGCGATCGCACCGATCTCGCAGCCCAGGGCCGCCGCTGCCGCGGCGGCGGTCCTGGCCACGTCGGGAAGTTCACGTACGGCTCCGGTCACGCCCGCGTCCGCCAGCGCCCGGGCCACCGGTCGGCTGCGGGCGGGCAGCTGGGTACGGCTCTCGCCGGACACATCTGGCATGGGGATCCCCTTCTGACGACACGGCGGACGGCGGGGCGGACAACTCCGGCCCACCGGACGATCATTCTGCACCGAGCGGGGGCCGGACAGCGCGGAGGAAGGAATCGCCAGGGCGCGGGAACCGGGCGCCGGTCCGCCACGACTACCTGGTCCGGGCCGCAGCGGCGGCCTGTGTGCACCCGGATCCCCAGGAGAGTTCCATGCGTTCTCGCGTGTTGTGCGGCCTGGCCGCCGCCGTGGCCCTGCTCGCCACCGGTTGTGGCAGCGGCGGCTCGTCGGACGGGCCGACCGGCGACGCGACCGACCGGACGGCCGCCGCGGCGGCCGGCGGCTACCCGGTGAAGGTCGCCGACTGCGGCGGCGCCGAGACCACCTTCACCGCCGCGCCGAAGCGGATCGTCACCAGCAACGCCACCAGCCTGGAGATGCTGCTCCGGCTCGGCGTGGGGGACCGGGTGATCGGTACCGGATTCCCGCCCGGCAAGGGCACCATGCCGGACGACCTCGCCGCCCAGGCCGCCAAGGTCCCGGTGCTCGGTCAGACCGTGATCGCCAAGGAGAAGCTGCTCGGCTCCGGTGCCGACCTCTACATCGACACCTTCGCCGCCATGAGCGGTATGGGCGGCGGCATGGGCGGCGCGATGGGCTCCGCACCCACCGAGCAGGAGTTCGCGGCGGCCGGGATCAAGCACATCTACCTGCACTCCACCGCCTGCGCCGCCATGCTCAAGGGCCCGCAGCAGGACCTCACCGAGGTCGAGGCGGACATCAGGCGTCTCGGCGAGGTCACCGGCACCACCGCCAAGGCGGACCAGCTGGTCGCGGCCATGGAGCAGAAGACCCGCGCCGTCCAGGCCGCGGTGAAGACGGTCCCGGCCGATCGGCGGCCCACCTACTTCTTCTTCGACTTCGACGCCGGGACCAAGCAGCCGATGGCGGTCTGCGGCAGGCAGGTGGCCAACGCGGTGATCACCCTGGCCGGTGCGCGCAACGTCTTCGCCGACTGCGACGGCGACTTCAAGCCGGTCGCCTGGGAGGACGTGGTGGCCCACGACCCCGACTGGATCCAGCTCGGAGTCCGCGACCGGGGAAGCGAGGCGGAGAACGCCAAGGCCTTCGACGAGGCCGCCCGGTTCCTGCGGGACTTCCCTGCGACCAAGGGGCTGAAGGCCGTCCAGGAGGGCCACTTCGTCAGGATCGGCTCCGAGGTCACCACCATCGCCGGGGTCCGCAACGCCGACACCGTGCAGCAGATCGCCCACACCGTCCACCCCGACCTGGTGAAGTGATGGCGGCACCAGCCGCCGCCCGGCCGGGAACCGGACCGGGAGCGGAGCCCGGAAGCGGGCGCGCCGTACGGACCGTCCCGGCCGGCGCGGCCGCCGCACTGCTCGGCGCGGCCCTCATCGTCGCGCTGACCGCCGCCGTCTCGCTGGGGTCGGTGGACATCCCGGTCGGGGAGGTCTGGTCCGTGGTGGGCCGCCGGCTCACCGGGAGAGCGGCCGAACCGGGAACGCGTGACCTCATCGTCTGGCAACTCCGTGCCCCGAGAGCCCTGTTGGCCGCCGTGGTCGGCGCCGGACTCGGCCTGGTCGGCGCCGCCGTCCAGGCCCTGGTGCGCAACCCGCTCGCCGACCCGTACCTGCTCGGCATCTCCTCCGGCGCCTCGCTGGGCGCGGTCGCCGCCGTCGTCCTCGGCACCGGCGCCGGGACCGCCATCGGGTTCGGTGCCTCCGGGGCCGCCTTCGCCGGGGCGCTCGCCGCCTTCGCCCTGGTCTGGGCCATCGCCAGGCGCGGCGGCGGCTTCTCCCCGCTGCGGCTGGTGCTGGCCGGAGTCGGGATCGGCCAGTTCCTCTCCGGCTTCACCAGCTACCTGGTCCTCCAGGCCGGGGACGAACAGCAGACCAGGGGCGTGCTGTTCTGGCTGATGGGCAGCCTCAGCGGCGCCCAGTGGAGCCAGCTCGCCATCCCCGCCGTGGCCGTGGTGGCCGGGCTGCTGGTGCTGCAGGGCCGCGCCCGCGCCCTCAACGCCCTGCTGATGGGCGACGAGACCGCCGCCGGACTCGGAGTGGACGTGGTCCGGCTGCGCCGCGAACTCTTCGTCGTCACCAGTCTGCTCACCGGAGTACTGGTCGCCGTCTCCGGCGCGATCGGCTTCGTCGGCCTGCTCGTGCCGCACGCCTGCCGACTGGTGGTCGGCGGCGACCACCGCCGGCTGCTGCCGGTCTGCGCCCTGGCCGGCGCCGTACTGCTGGTGGCCGTGGACACCGTCGCCCGGACCGCACTGGACAACCAGGAGGTCCCGATCGGCGTCGTCACCGCGCTGATCGGCGCCCCCGCACTGCTCTATCTGCTCGACCGACGTCTGGAGCGCTGAAGAGACGATGCGAATCGACGTGGACGGCGTGGCCGTCACCCTCTCCGGCCGCAGCATCCTCGCCGGAGTCCACCTGGTCGCCGAGGAGGGGGAGATCGCCGGACTGATCGGGCCCAACGGCAGCGGCAAGTCCACCCTGCTGCGCACCGTCTACCGCCACCTCAGACCGCGGTCCGGACGGGTGCTGCTGGCCGGCCGGGACCTCTGGGAGCTCGCCCCCGCCGAGACGGCCAGGCATCTCGCGGCCCTGCCGCAGGAGCGCGGCAGCGACTTCGAGTTCACCGTCCGCGAGGTGGTGGCGATGGGGCGCTCGCCCTACCAGCGGGCCTTCGCCGGGGAGAGCCCCCAGGACCGGGAGGCGGTGGCCGACGCGCTCGCCCAGGTCGGCCTGGCCGGCCACGAACGCCGAAGCTTCGCCGCCCTCTCCGGCGGCGAACGCCAACGCGCGCTGCTGGCCAGGGCGTTCGCCCAGCAGCCGGACGTCCTGGTGCTGGACGAACCCACCAACCACCTCGATGTCCGGCACCAGGTCGAACTGCTCGCCCTGCTGCGCGCCCGGCGCCGCACCACCCTGATCTCGCTGCACGACCTCAACGCCGCCGCCTCGCTCTGCGACCGGCTGCACGTCCTGCACCGCGGTGAGGTGGTCGCCTCCGGCAGACCGCGCGAGGTCCTGACCCCCGAGCTGATGGCCGAGGTGTTCGGCGTCCGGGCCGCGGTGGTCGACCACCCCCTCACCGGTGATCCGCTGATCGCCTTCGACCACCGCGGCCCGGCCGACCCCGCCCGGTTCTGCTGAGCAGGACACCTCGGGGTGAGCGCCCCAGGGGTACCTCGGCCGGCCGAGGTACCCCTGGGGCGCTCACGGTGCGCGGAGCCTAGCGGGCCTCGTAGTGGCTGGGGCGCCCGTCCCGCAGGACCAGCCGGCCGGCCTCTTCGGCGGCCTGGCGCTTGAGCAACTCCCAGCTGCCGTCCGGTCGATGGAGGACGCAGGAGTGCCAGGGGGTGGTCCAGGCGTCGCGTGAGTCGAGCAGCCTGATGCCGAACTTGGCCGCACCGCGCCGCTGCGGGTGGATGGAGAGACGGACCGAGCGCCGGTGGTGGTCGGCGATCAGGTCGCCCCAGGCTCGGCTGCGCTGGATCACCCCGTAGGCGCGCCGGCGGCACTCGCGCTGCAGGGCGGATCTGGAGCCGGGGAAGTCGGCGGTGTCGTCGACCAGGAAGCGGGTGATGCCGCAATAGAGGCGCTCGGCGTCGGCGTCCGAGCGGATCTCGGCGCGCAGCCGCTCCACGGTCGGGGCGTAGCGGGCGTGCACCACGGCGCGCTTCTCGTCGTGCGGCAGGTCGCCGAGGACGTCGCGCAGGTCGAAGACCGAGAGGTGGTGGAACCCCTCACGCCGGATGACGGCCTTCAACTCGTCGGAGTAGGCGTCGATGTGGTCGTCCGGGACACGGATCAGATCACCGAAGACATGGCCGTCGGAGCAGATCACCATCCGGGCGCCGGGCGGGTGGATCTCGCGGACGGCCGCGCACAGCCGGTCCAGGAAGCCGAGCGAGAGCCGTTCGCCCTCGTCCGGGAGGTGGCCGAGCACCTTGGCGGGGTTCGGCGACTTGCACGGGAAGCCGGGCAGGGTGAACACGATCGGATCGCCGACGGCCACGAAGGAGGCCAGTTGGTGCAGTTGGTGCGGAAAGGCCGAGGCCGGCGCGGCCTGCTCGGGGTCGGCGGCCCGGCGGTGCGGCAGCAGCAGCTCCAGGACGGCGGCGCAGGTGCGTTCCACCTGGTCGGAGAAGGGGGCGGGGGCGGCGATGGTGCCGGCGGGCGGCATGCGGTCCTCCGGGAGGGCATGGCGGTAGGACGTCCGGACGCCTGGCTGTGGCGGCACGGACGCGGCGGGAGGGAGGGGAACGGGGTCAGAGGCGTCTGTCGTAGACCACCGGCAGGCGGTTGACGCCACGGGCGAGGACGGCCGGGATCCACTCGATCGCGGCTCCGTCCTCCGCCGGACGCAGGCCTGGCAGCCGGGTGAGCAGGGTGCCGAGGGCGATCTGGAGTTCGGCGCGGGCGAGCGCGGCGCCGGGGCAGAAGTGGATCCCGTGGCCGAAGGACAGATGGGAGTTGGGGGTGCGGTCGAAGTCGAGGGTGTCGGCCTCGGGGAACTGCTCCGGGTCGCGGTTGGCGGCGCAGAGCGAGACGATCACGGAGTCCCCGGCGGGGATCCGGGTGCCGTGCAGCTCGCTGTCCTCGGCGAAGAAGCGCCAGGTGGTCAGCTCGAACGCGCCGTCGTAGCGCAGGAGTTCCTCCACCGCGCGGGGCAGCAGCGCGGGCTCGCGACGCAGCCGGTCCAGCTGCTCGGGGTGGCGCAGCAGGGTCATCAGCATGGTGCTGATCTGGTTGGTGACCGGCTCCTGGCCGGCCACCAGCAGCTGGAAGACCATGGAGTCCAGCTCCTCCTTGCTGAGCTCCCCGCCGTCCCGGGCGGCGACCAGCCGGCTGAGCAGGTCGTCCCCGGCCTGGCTGCGCTTGGTCTCGACCACGTCGGCGATGTAGCCCTGGAGCGCGCGCAGCCGGGCCTCGTAGGCGGGGCGGCCCGGGTCGTTCGGCCCGACCGGCTGCACCACCTTGCCCCAGTCGCGGTCGAAGCGGAGCGCCAGCTCCGGCGGCAGCCCGATGACCTCGGCCAGTACCCGGAACGGGAAGTGGGCGGCGAAACCGCCGATCAGGTCCGCGCCGCCGTGCTCGGGCAGCGCGTCCACCAGGGCGTCGGCCAGTTGCCGGAAGCGCGGCCGGAGCGACTCGATCCGGCGCGGCGCGAAGGCGTCCAGCACCAGGCGGCGCATCGTGGTGTGCTTGGGCGGGTCCTGGTGCAGCAGGTGCACCTGGAGCTGGGAGTGCTGGGGCTCGGGCATGATCGAGGCGAGCTTGCGCCAGCCGTCGTTGCCGAGGGCGTGGTTCTTGCCCAGACGTGGGTCGTTGAGCGCCTGGTGGGCGGCCTGGTAGCCGGTCACCAGCCAGGCGGCTATACCGCTGGGGAACCGTACCCGGTGCACCGGACCGGCCTCGCGCAGCTCGCGGTAGAGCGGGTACGGGTCGCGCTTGTACTCGGGTCCGTACAGGGGAACGGGCTCGGCACCGTGGCCGAGCGGGCAGCGCGGCGGATCGGTGGCACGGCGTGGGTCGGGCGGGGTCATCGGGTCATTCCTTCGGGCGGGGCGGGTCGACGGGCGGGAGGGCGAGGGCCGGCCGGGCCGGAGCTCACAGGGCGAGCGTCGGCCGGTGGTGGTCGAGCCAGAGCGAGAGGTCCACCACCCGTTCCAGGCGCAGGCGCATCCCCCAGGACAGCTGTTCGGGGGCGGCGTCCAGGGCGGGTTTGAGGGCGGCGGCGTCGGCGATCTCGCGTACCGCCGCCAGGTCGAGGGCCGCGCGGGCGAGCCGCTGCAACCCCCGGGTGTACTCGGGGTGGTGGGTGGCCGGGTAGTGGTTCTTGGGGCGGAGCAGTACCGACTGCGGGGCCAGGCCGGCGCCGATGTCGCGCAGCAGGCTCTTCTCCCTGCCGTCGTGGCTCTTCAGCGCCCAGGGCGTGTTGAAGGCGTACTCGGCCAACCGGTGGTCGCAGTAGGGGACTCGGACCTCCAGGCCCTGGGCCATGCTCAACCGGTCCTTGCGGTGGAGCAGTTGGCGCAGCCAGCGGGTCAGCGAGAAGTGCTGCAGCTCGCGCCGGCGCCGCTCCGCCGGGTCCTCGCCGTCCAGGTGCGGGACGGCGGCCAGGGCCTCGCGGTAGGCCGCGTCGCGGAACTCGCCGATCCGCAGCTCGGCGGCGAGTTCGGGGTGCAGCGGCATCGCCGCGGTGTCGCCGGTGACCAACAGCCAGGGGAAGGTCTCGGCGGCGAGCGCGGCCGGGCTGTGGAACCAGGGGTAGCCGCCGAAGACCTCGTCGGCCGCCTCGCCGGAGAGCGCGACGGTCGAGTGCCGGCGGATCTCGCCGAACAGCAGGTAGAGCGAGGTGTCCATGTCCCCGACGCCGATCGGGGAGTCCCGGGCGACCACCACCGCGCGCCGGTGTTCCGGATCGAGCAGTGCGGCAGGGTCGAGGACCACCGTGCTGTGCTCGGTGCCGATGAAGCGGCCCGCCTCGGCGGCGTACGGGGTGTCGTGGCCGGTGCGCAGCACGTCGCCGGTGAAGGACTCGGCCTGGTCGAGGTAGTCGACGGCGTACGAGCGCAGCCGCGCCCGCGGACCCTCGGCGGATCTGAGCTCGTCGGCGGCGAGTGCGGTGACGACGGTCGAGTCGAGGCCGCCGGAGAGCAGGCTGCACAGCGGGACGTCCGCCTCCAGCTGGGTGCGCACCGTGTGGTCGACCAGGAAGCGCACCTGCTCGACGGTCTCGGGGAGGCCGTCGGTGTGCGGGCGGGCGGTCAGCTCCCAGTACCGCCGCTCCCGTACACCGGCGCGGTCCACGACGAGCAGGTGGCCGGGCGGTACCTCGCGCACCCCGGCCCAGAGCGTGGGCCCGGTGCCGAACAGCAGGCTGTAGGCCTCGCGCAGCCCGTCCGCGTCCACCCGGGGGCTCAACTCGGGGTGTGCGAACAGGGCCTTGGGCTCGGAGCCGAAGGCCGCACCGCCGTCGATCCGTGCCCAGAACAGCGGCTTGACGCCCAACCGGTCGCGCACCAGCAGGAGTTGACCGCGGCGCTCGTCCCAGACCGCGAAGGCGTACATGCCCTCCAGCCGGTCGGCGACGCCCTCGCCCCACTGCAGGTAGCCGCGCAGGACCACCTCGGTGTCACTGCGGGTGCGGAACTCGTGCCCGAGCGAACGGAGTTCGGCGCGCAGCCGGTGGTGGTTGTAGACCTCGCCGCTGTAGCTGAGGACGACGTCGGGCCGCTCAGGGCGGTCGGCCATCGGCTGCACACCGCCGGCCAGGTCCAGTACGGAGAGTCTGCGGTGCCCGAGGGCGGCGTGCGCGCCGAGCCAGACGCCGCCGGCGTCGGGGCCGCGCCGGGCCAGGGTGGCGGTCATCTCCTCGATGACCCGGGCGTGCCCGGCGGTGCGCGGGCCGTGGTCGTCCTGCGGGCCGGGGCGGAAGGCCGCCCAGCCGGTGATGCCGCACATACGGCTGCTCCTTGATACGAGTCGGGGGTCAGATCGGGCGCCGGCCGGGCCGGAGCAGCAGGGCGGTCGCGGTACCGGCGCAGGCCGCGGCCAGTGCCAGCCCGGCCCGTACGCCGCCGCGGTCACAGCCGCCGAGCGCCCAGACGGCGGTGGCCAGCGCGGGACCGAGGGTGAACCCGAGGCTGCGGGCGAGCTGCACGGCGGATCCCGCCGTGGCCATCCGCTCCGGCGGTGCGGCGCTCAGCACCAGGGCCTGCACCGGACCGCCGTACAGCCCGGTGCCGAATCCGGCGAGGGCCAGCCGCCAGGCGAGGTCGGCGGGTGTCCAGCCCTCGCCGAGCGGTACGAGCAGCAGCAGGCCGAGGGCGGTCAGCGCGGCCCCGCCGACCGCCGGGGTCCGGGCGTCGAAGCGGTCGGCGAGCCGGCCGCCCAGCGGCCCGGCCAGGCCCATGGCGGCCGGGAAGCAGAGCAGGGTCAGGCCCGTCGTGGTGGCGCTCGCGGCGTCGTCCCGTTGGAGGTGGAGCGCGATCAGGTAGTGCATCGCGGCGAAGCCCGCCGCCAGCGCCAGTACGGCGGCGTTGACCCCGTGAGTACCCGCCTCCCGCAGCACGGCGGCGACCTGTCGACCGCCCGGCCGGCGCAGCCAGCGGGCGGCGAGCGGTACGGCGGGCAGGGCCAGCAGCAGCCAGAGCGGCGAGTCGGGGGAGAGGCTGAGCGCCAGCAGTACGGCGGCCACGGCACCGCCGACCAGGCCGGCGTCGGCGAGGGTGCCCCGCTCGGGCGGGCGCAGCGATCCGTCGGCCGGGGCGCGGCGACGGACGATCAGCAGCGCGGCCAGGCAGACCGGGAGCTTGACCAGGAAGATCGCCCGCCAGCCGAGGTGGTCCAGCAGCAGCCCGCCGAGAGCCGGTCCGGTCACCGCGCCGAGCGGCCCGAGGGTCGCGGGCACGCTCATCGCCCGGCCGCGCAGCTCGGGGCGGACCGACCGGGCGGCCAGCACCGGCATCAGCACGAACAGCGCCGCGCCGAAGGTCCCCTGCACCAGCCGGGCCGCGATCAGCCAGAGCGCCGAGGGCGCCGCCGCGGCGGCCAGGCTGCCCAGCGCGAAGCCGCCGATCGAGCAGAGCAGCGCGGGCCGGAGCCCCACCCGGTCCAGCCACCGGCCGGCGGGCAGCAGCAGGGCGACCACGGGCAGTTGGTACCCGAGCACGGCCCACTGGGCGGTCTCCACGGACACCCCGAAGCCGCGGGAGAGCGCCGAGACGGCGAGGGTGACGATGTTCATGTCGAGCATCGCCACGAAGGACAGCAGACCGGCGACGACCACCAGGCTCCACCGGTCCACCGTCGGCGGCGTGACGGCTGCGCCCGGGGCCGGACCGTTCCCGGCGGACCGGCGCGGACCCGGGACCGGATGGGCTTCCGGTTCTCGTGGCGTCAACTGCGGGTCCCTCCCTCCACGGTGACGGACGCCGTCGGGCGACGGCGTCCGTCACAGCAGTCGGGTGGCCGCCGCCGCGGGTTCCCGAACAGACTGCTGATTTTCGGGACGGCCGGCGGGGCGGCGGCGGGGCGGTGGCGGGACCGGCCGATGGGACGGCCGACAGCGGTGGCGGGACCGGCCGGTGGGGTACCGCCGCCAGCCCGCCAGCCCGCCAGCCCGCCAGCCCGCCAGCCCGCCAGCCCGTCAGCCCGTCAGCCTGCCAGCGCCGGGGAGCGCTCCCGTCCGGGCCACGGCGTCCGCCCGGTGACCTGCCGCGCCCCCGCCGCGCAGCGCGCGGCCGGAGCGCTCACCGGCCCGGCCGCGGGCCCGACCGCGGGGCCGCTCGGGCTCCAGTCGCCGTCCGCCGAGCGCAGCAGCGCCACCAGTTCGTCCCGTGCCCGCGCGACCCTGGACCGTACGGTTCCCACCGGGCAGCCGGACACCGCCGCCGCCTCGGCATAGCTGAGCCCTACGACCTGGGTCAGGACGAAGGCCTCCCGCCGGGGCGCGGGCACCCGGTCCAGCAGGTCGCTCAGCACCACCTCGTTCTCGAACCGCGGTACCTCGTGGGGCCGTTGCTGCTGCTCGGCGGCGGCCTGCCAGTCCTGCACCGCCGCGTACTGCGGCCGGGCCGCCGCGCTGCGGTAGCGGTCCACCACCACCCGGCGGGCGATCGACAGCAGCCAGGTCCGGGCGGAGGAGCGCCCGGCGAAGCCGGGCAGGCTGCGCAGTGCCCGCAGGAAGGTCTCCTGGGCGAGGTCGTCCGCCGACTGGACGTCGGTGAGGTGTGCGACGAACCGCCAGACATCCCGTTGGGTGGCCCGGACGAAGGCCTCGATGTCGGCGGGGCGGCCGCTGCGCGCGCGCAGGGCCAGGGCCGTCAGCTGCTCGTCATCCACGGTGCGCCCCCGGCTCCTCGGCCCGGGCGGCGGCGCGGGTCGGCGCCGCCGGGGACTCCGGCGCTACCGCACACACGGTCGGGTGCGAGACCATGGCGGCATGATCTGCGCCGAGTACCGAACCGCGATGTCCGCCCGCCTCGACGGTGAGCGTACGACCGTCGTGGTCGGCGGCGAGGCCCTGGCCGGGCACGGGGAGCGGTGCGCCGACTGCCGCGACTGGCTGGCGGCGGCCCGCGGGCTGCGGGCGCTGACGGCCGGGGCGCCGGGTCCGTCCCCGGAGTGGTCCGCCGGGCTGGTGGACCGGCTGCTCGACCGGCTCGCCGCCGACGGCGGCGAGGACGCCCGGACGGCGTGAGGGCGCCGCCGGCCTGGCGGCGCGGGCGCGGAGGGATGCGGCGGGGTGCTGGCCGCCTACGGGATGTCCTGAGGTCATGGCATGTCCTGAGGGCAGGGAGTGGCTGCGGCACCACGCTCGGGTGGTACCGCCAGGTGAGCGCCCGTCACCACGGCGCGCCGGAGACCCGCCGCCGGAAGGGGCGGAGCCGGAACGGGCGCCCTGGGCGGCTGCCCGGGCACGGTCGTCGTCCGTCGCGGTGGTACGGGCCGGCCCTCGTGTCCGTCCCGGTCCGGGACGGCGTACGCAGGGCGACCTGCCCGCCGCTGCCGAGCGGACGCCGGTTCGGACGTCTCCGGGCTCAGGCGAGGCGGGCGCTGGGTACGGCGAGGACGGCCGGCGGCCCGCGCCGGACGAGGGCGTGCGTGAGCAGCACCGACCTGAGCTGCCCGGTCCGACGGAGCGTCGGAAGACCGGGGACGGACGGCTCCGGGCTGCCCGGTACGAACAGCAGGAGCAGCGGTACCAGGACGTCCGCCAGGGTCCGCACCAGCTCGAACAGACCGGCCACCGCGGCCTCGCCGCGCCAGAGCAGCAGCGCGCAGGCGAGGCCCGCGAGCAGGTGGGCGATGAACATGCCCGTCGAGAGCCCGTGCGCCATCGGCATTCCGGACATCGGCGCACCGGGCATCGGCATGCCGGGCATCGACCCCGTCATGCCGGCGGCCGACAGGGCGTCAGGGTCGAGGCCCGCCGTGCGCGCCAGCTCCAGGGGCTGCACCCCGGCGGGGACGCCGTCCGAGGTGCAGAGCAGCAGCCGGGTCCAGTCGAGCGCTCCGTGCGCCCGTCCGGCCGTACCGGCGGCACCCGCGCCCATCGGCGAGCCGTACTCGAAGAGCAGGTGCAGGAAGGTCTGGGCGGCGACCATCCACAGACTGATCACGGCCGGTCCGCGGCGCCGCCCGGCCAGCAGCCAGGTGACCGCGGCCGTTCCGGCGAACGCGGCGAGCAGTACCCACCCGGAGATCCCGGCCGTGGACATGCTGAGGTGCGCGGTGGCGGACACCGCCACGCACAGGGTGGCGAAGACCGCGGCGCGGATGGTGCGGAGCTGCCAGGTCGTCACGATGCCGACCATCGTCGCATCCGCCGGCCCCGGCCGTCCGACCGCCTCCGGGTTGTCGGACACGCCCCGGGTCGGCGCCCGGCAGGCGGCGGGGGTGCGGACGGGCACGCCGGGCTGCCCGGACCCCTGTTCCGGGCAGCCCGAAAAGGCCGTGTCCGACCGGGCTCGGACGCGTTCCGTACGTGGATGTCTTCAGTACCCGAACGGATTCGGTGTCCGGAGGTGCCCGGCGGCGGGAGGCCCCTCAGCGGCGGGAGGCGTCACAACCCGAGGGGCTCGTGCCGGACCGCCGCCGGATGCTGGTGGGACGGCAGCTGGTGCGAGGTCACGGGGATCGGCGGCGCGAAGTGGCGTTCGGGCCGGTGCAGTGTCGGATCGCCGGTGACACCGGTACGCGGCCTGGCCGCATCGTTGCCAGGGAGCGGGATGAGCCGGCGGGCGGCGAGGTGGCCGACCCAGTGGCGGTGGCACTCGGGGCAGGCGGGCGCGCCGTCGGCGGAGTAGGGGGAGGCGACGGGGATGCCGTCGTGGGAGAAGTACTCCCAGTCGGCGCCGTCGTCGTCACGGTAGTGCTGCACGTCGTAGTCCGCGCTCCAGGCGTGCCAGCAGTGCCCGCAGGTGAATTCGACTCGTTCCACAGCAAGTTCGGTGATCATGGCGCCTGCCTTTCCGAGGGCGGTTCGGCGGTGGCGGCTCGGGGTCGGGGCTCGCGGGGCCGCTACGCGAGCTGGGCGGTGGGTGCCGGGGGCGCTACGCGAGCTGGGCGGGTACCGGGGGTGGTGCCGGCGGAGGCTCGGTGACGGCTGCCGGTGCCAGGGCGGCGCCGGGTCCGCCCGGCGGGAGCGGTAGGAGCGAGCCGGGCCGCGGCAGGAGATCGGCGACGGCCGCGCGGGCGGCATCGTGGACCGTCGGGAACACCGGCAGCAGCCGGTCGAGACCGGTCAGCCGCAGCAGCCGCAGCACCCGGCCCTCGGGTACCACCAGGCAGAACCGTCCGCCGTGGCGCCGCGCGGTCCGGTAGGCGTCGATGAGCGCGGACGCGCCGCAGGCGTCGCAGAAGTCGAGCTCGGACAGATCGGCGATCACCCGGGCCCGCGGGCCGCGCCGGGCGAGGACCCCGCTGACCTGCTGGCGCAGCTGCTCCGCGGTGGCGATGTCGAGTTCGCCCGCCACGTGCACCACCGACCAGCCGTCCTCCCGGTGTGATGACAGCTGCAGATACATGACCTGCCCTCCCGGCTCGAAGCTCCGCGGATCCTTCGGGGGAGTCTGCGGACGCTGCTGGGTGCGGGGCCTTTCTCCGCTGCGCGCGGCCTTCCGACCAAAACCGGATATATCGGTCATATAACCCAAACGGTGCACCCTTGACAAGGGCCTGGCCCGCTCCGGTCCGGATCCGTGGGGCGGGCCCTGGCCGCTCGCGATCGCCGCCGCCCCCGCTGCCACCGGCATCGCCTTGCCGAACCGCCGTGACCCGGGCTGACCCGGGCTGAACCGGGTCTGCCGGCCGGGTCCGTCCGGGGCCGGTCCGCCCGCCCGGGACGGGTCCGGCACCATGGCGGCCGGTGGTGCGTTGGCAGCGGGGGAGGCAACTGATGAGTGGACGCACCGGGGTCACCCGGCTACTGGTCGCGGCGGGGGCCGCGCTGGTGATCTGGCTGCTGGTACGCGGCGGGCACGAGCCGGGTCGGCCCGTGCCGGAGCAGGCGTCCCGGCAGCCGGCGGCAGGAGCGAGCGCCTCCGCGCGGCCGACGGAGGACGGGAGCACGTCCCCGGCGCCCGCCGAGCCGTCCACCCCCGCTACGGGCAGCGGTGCCTACGATCCCGCGAACTTCGCCGAGCAGGTCCGCACCTTCGCACACCCGGCCGAGGTCAGTCCGCAGCTGCTGATGGCGATCCTCTACAACGAGTCGTACAAACCGCACGATCCCGCGCTGGAGCGCGCCTGGCAGCGGATCAAACCGGACTCCGCCTTCGGGATCGCCAACATGCACCGGGCCGCCTTCGACGACACCAAGCAGGGCCGGGACTTCGCCGGCCGCAGCTGGGAGGAGCTGCCCGACCACCCGGATCTCGCCATCGAGGCGGCGGCCTGGTACCTGCACGACCTGGCCGCACAGCTCCCGTCCCACTGGTCCGGGCCGTACACCAGGGACGAGCTGCTGGCCCTGGGCTACAACGCCGGGGCCGGGAACATGCTGGCCTTCGCCCGTGGAGCGACCCTCGGCACGCTGTCCCGGTCCTACCTGGACCGGCTGCACGACAACTGGGCCAAGGCGGGCCAGGCCGTGGGCTCCGGGCAGTAGCCCGGACCGTGCGGCCGCCCCCGGTCGCCCCGTGCGGTCCCCTGCGCTCCCGGCCGGCCGGCGGCGCCGGACCGTGCGGCCCCGGTGCCGGGCTCAGTCCGCCAGGCTGCCCGCGAGAAGGCTGCTGCGGCGCGCGAGGATCCGCAGCGCGGCCTCCGAGGGGGAGCCCGCCTCCACGGTGTGCATCAGCAGGGACTGGTCCGGGTCGTCCGGCAGCCGCAGCGTCTCGTAGGAGACGGTGAACTCGCCCACCGCCGGGTGGCGCATCCGGTGCGTGCCGTGCGTCTTGTCCCGGACCTCCTGGTCCGCCCACAGCCGCCGGAAGTCCGCACTCTCCTCGGACAGTTGGCCGATCAGCAGGGCGAAGTCCGGATCGCACGGGTGCCGCCCGGCGTCCATCCGCAGATAGGCGACCAGGTCGCGGGCCTTGGCCTCCCAGTCCGTGAACCGGCTCCGGGCCTGAGGGTGGCAGAACACCAGCCAGGCGAGATTGCGCTGCTCGGGCGGGAGCTCGGCGAGATCCACCATCATCGCGGCGAACATCTCGTTCCAGGCCAGGATGTCCGTCCGGCGCCCGACGACGTAGGCGGGCACCTCCGCCACCGACTCCAGCAGCCGCAGCAGCCCGGGGCGCACCACCTGCGTCTCCGCAGAGGCGTAGTGGTGCCCGTCGACGGCGTGCGGCCGGGCCAGCCGGAACAGGTGGGCGCGCTCGTCGTGGTCCAGCCGCAGGGCCCCGGCCACGGCGTCGATCACCGCGTCCGAGACGTTCTCGGTCCGGCCCTGCTCGAACCGTACGTAGTAGTCCACGCTGACCCCGGCGAGCTGGGCCAGCTCCTCCCGGCGCAGACCGGGCACCCGTCGGCGCTCACCGTACTGCTGCAGTCCCGCCTGCTGGGGCTTCAGCCTCGCCCGGCGGGAGCGCAGGAAGCTGCTCAGCTCAGCTCGATTACCCATGCCCCGATCCTAAAGGGGGTTCTGCCGGGCCCAGGTTCGCCGGACCCAGGTCCGGTGGTTCCCAGGAAGGATCCGGCCCTGGGAGGGGTCCGTCGAGCCGTGCAGGATAGGGACCGACAACGAAATCGAGACGGGCACCGGGACCGGAACCAGCCGCAGAGCCCGGGCCAGCAGAGGACCAGCAGACATGACCACCACCGTCGCCGCCTACGCCGCACCCGCCCCCAAGGCACCGCTGGAGCGCACCACCATCACACGCCGCGCGGTCGGCGAGCACGACGTTCTGATCGAGATCAAGTTCGCGGGTATCTGCCACTCCGACATCCACCAGGTCAACGAGGACTGGGGGCAGTCACCCTTCCCGATGGTCCCCGGCCACGAGATCGCCGGAATCGTCACCGAGGTCGGCTCCGGCGTCACCCGCCACGCGGTCGGCGACCGGGTCGGCGTCGGCTGCTTCGTCGACTCCTGCCGCGAGTGCGCCAACTGCCTGGCCGGCATGGAGCAGTACTGCAAGAACGGGACGCCCACCTACCCGGCCGGCCACGACGGGCAGCCCACCTACGGCGGCTACAGCACCCACATCGTGGTCGACGAGAACTACGTGCTGCGCATCCCCGAGGGCATCGGCCTCGACGTCGCCGCGCCGCTGCTCTGCGCCGGGGTCACCCTCTACTCCCCGCTCAGCCACTGGCAGGCCGGCCCCGGCAAGAAGGTCGCCATCGTGGGCCTGGGCGGCCTCGGGCACATGGGCGTGAAGATCGCCAAGGCGATGGGCGCAGAGGTGACCGTGCTCAGCCAGAGCCTGCGCAAGCAGGAGGACGGCCTGCGACTGGGGGCCGACCACTTCCACGCCACCTCCGACCCGGCCACCTTCACCGAGCTCGCCGGCACCTTCGACCTGATCGTCAGCACCGTCTCGGCCCCCGTCGACCTGGACGCCTACCTCGGCCTGCTCGCGGTCGACGGCACCCTGGTCAACGTCGGTGTTCCGGCCGAGCCCAACTCGATCCGCATGTTCTCCCTGATCATGGGCCGCAAGTCGCTGGCCGGCTCGATGATCGGCAGCATCCGGGAGACCCAGGACATGCTCGACTTCTGCGCCGCCCACGGCTTCGGCGCCGAGATCGAGACGATCGGCGTCGAGCAGATCAACGACGCCTACAAGCGCGTGCTCGACAGCGACGTCCGCTACCGCTTCGTGATCGACATCGCCACCTTCGCGGCCTGACGGCCGCCGGGGCCAGGACGGCCCGCCGGCCCCGACGATGGGGTCGGCGGGCCGTCAGCCCTTCCGCCGACTCCCGCCCGGGGGTGGGTAGTTGTGCTCAGGGAGCACTACTCCCTTCCGGGGAAACCCGGTTGCGCACCTGGACGGCTACTCCCGTCCGGGAGCGGCTACTTGAGCAGGCGGGACAGCCGCCGGTCGGCGAGGACGCGGCCGCCCGTCTGGCAGGTGGGGCAGTACTGCAGCGACTTGTCGGCGAAGTTCACCGACCGGACGGTGCTCCCGCAGCGCGGACAGGGCTCGCCGGCCCGGCCGTGGACGGCGAGAGCGGCCTTCTTCTCCGCCTTCAGGGCGTCGGCCGGGGCGGCGTGCGCCTCGGCCACCGCCGTCCGCAGCACCTCGCGGATCGCCCGGTACAGCCGTGTGCGCTGCTCCTCGTCCAGTGCGGCGGCGGTCGCGTACGGCGAGAGGCGGGCCGAGTGCAGGATCTCGTCGGAGTAGGCGTTGCCGATCCCGGCGAGGACGGACTGGTCGGTGAGGAAGGTCTTGAGCCGCCGGCGGGAACGCGAGGCGAGCTCGGTCAGGACGGCCGGGGTGAAGGCCGCGCCGAGCGGGTCGGCACCGAGCCCGCTGATACCCGGCACCAGCTTCGGGTCGGTGACCACATAGGCGGCGAGCCGCTTGGTGGTGCCCTGTTCGGTGATGTCGAACCCGGAGCCGTCGTCGAGCACCAGCCGGAGGGCGAGCGGGCCGCGCCCGGGGCGGACCGGCTTGGGCGGAAACGAGCTCCGGTGCCGGATCCAGCCCGCCCGGTCGAGGTGCAGGACCAGATGGGGCCCACCCGCCGTCCGCACGTCGAGGAACTTGCCGTATCTGCCCACCCCTTCGACGGCCAGCCCCTCCAGAGCGCTCACCGGCGGATCGAAGGTCTTGAGGACCTGGACGGAGAGCACCTGTACGCGCGCGACGGTCCGGCCGGCGAACGCCTCGGCCATCCGCTCGGCCAGGGCCTGCACCTCGGGCAGTTCCGGCACACCGCCAGTCTGGCCCGCTCCGCCCGCACCCGGCATCTCCTCGGGGCGCGGGCCGCGACGCGAAGGGCGGCCGCCCCGGACCGGACCGGGAGGCGCGACCGGAGCAGGAAAGGCGACCGGACCGGGCAACGCGGGCCGCGACCCGTCCCCGGGCACCGGCCTTCCCTCAGCCGAAGGCTTCACGCAGGCGGGCGATGCCCTCGGCGACGTGGGACGGGCCAGGCGCGCAGGCGTAGCCGATCCTCAGGTGCGGGGCCGGGGCCTCGGCGACGAAGTACGGGCGGCCGGGGCTGACCGCGACCCCCGCGCGCAGCGCGGCGGTGGTGAGGGCGGCCTCGTCGGAGCCGTCGGGCAGCCGAAGCCAGAGGTGGTATCCGCCGTACGGGATCTGCGGGCCGAGCAGCGCGGGCAGCTGCTCGTGGAGCGCGGTGACGGCGGCCCTGCGCCGTTCCAGCAGCGCACCGGAGAGGTCGCGCAGATGGCGGGCCCAGGCAGGGGAGCCGACCAGTTCGAGCGCGGCCTCCTGGAGCGGACGCGGGACGAAGAAGCTGTCCACCGCCTGGACCGAGCGCAGCCGGTCCAGCGCCGGGCCCCAGGCGGTGAGCGCGCCGACCCGCAGGTTGGGGGAGGCCGCCTTGGTGAGCGAGCGGACGTGGACCACCACGCCGTCCGGGTCGTCGGCGGCGAGCGGCAGCGGTGGGGCGGGCGCGTCGGCGTGGACCAGGTGCCGGGCGAAGTCGTCCTCGATCACGAAGGCCCCGGCGCTGCGGGCGATCCGCAGTACCTCCCGGCGTCGCTCGGCCGAGAGCACCGTGCCGGTCGGGTTCTGGAACAGCGGCTGGCACACGAAGGCGCGGGCGCCGCTGGCCGCGAAGGCGTCGGCGAGCAGGTCGGTCCGTACGCCGTCGCCGTCCACCGGCACCGGGACCGGGCGGAGCCCGGCGGCGCGGGCAACCGCGATCAGGCCGGGATAGGTCGGGGACTCGATGAGCACCGGGGTGCCCGGTGGGACCAGCGAGCACATCGCGGTGGTCAGGGCGCTCTGCCCGCCCGCCGTGATCAGGACGTCGGAGGCGGTGAGGTCTCCGCCGGGACCCGCGATGTCCTGGGCGAACCAGGCCCGCAGCTCCGGTAGGCCCTCGATCGGCGGCCGTCCCCAGGCGCCGGGCCGGCGGCCCGCCCTGGCGAGCGCGCCGGCCAGCGCGCGTTCGGGCTGCAGCGAGGAGTGCAGGTAGCCGCTGTTGAGGTCCAGCACGTCCGCCGGGGGCAGGGCGAGCGCGTTGAGCACTCCGGTGGCGTCGGTGCTGCGGGCCGGGGCGCGGCCGGCCTCGGCGCTGAGTGCGACCTCCTGCCAGGAGACGTCCCGGGGCGCGGCGGAGGCGGAGTGCGGTTCGGCTCGGAAGACCCCGGCGCCCGGCCGGGTGACCACCAGCCCTTCGGCGGCCAGCCGGGCGATCGCCCGGGAGACCGTCACCGGACTCACCTGGTGACGATCCACCAGGGCCCGGCTGGACGGGAGCTTCTCCCCGATCGAGTAGCGCTTCAGCTCGTGCCGGAGCACCGCCGCGAGTTCTGCCTCACTGCTACGCTCATTCATGACAGTGCAGAATAGCGCTACTGCCCCACGTGCGATAGCGGTCGGCAGCGGCACCACCCTCGCCGCCCTCGGCGTCCTCTCCTTCTCCTTCACCTTCCCGTCCACCGCCTGGACCTTGCAGGGCTTCGGGCCGTGGACGGCGGTCGGGCTGCGGGGCGTCCTCGCCGCCGTCGTGGCCGGGCTCTGCCTCGCGGTCGGCCGGGTGCCGCTGCCGTCCCGGCGGCAGTGGCCCGGCCTGATCGTGGTGGCGCTCGGCTGCGTCATCGGGTTTCCGCTGCTCTCCACGCTGGCGCTGCAGGCCTCCTCGACCGCCCACTCGGCCGTGGTGGTCGGTCTGCTGCCGCTCGTCACGGCCGCGTTCGCCGCGCTGCGCGGTAGCGGTCCCCGGCCCGGCCCGGCGTTCTGGTGCGCCTCCCTGGCGGGTGCGGCGGCGGTGCTGGCCTTCATCCTGGTGCAGAGCCACGGCGGGCTGAGCCTGGCCGACCTCTACCTGTTCACCGCGCTGCTGATCTGTGCGGCCGGGTACGCCGAGGGCGGCCGACTGGCCCGGGAGATGCCGGGCTGGCAGGTGATCGGCTGGGCGGTGCTGGCCGCGCTGCCGGTGACCGCGGTGACCGCGGTCACCGCGCTCGGCGCCGAACCGGTCCACCTGACCGCCCACGCGGTGGCGGGGCTGGCCTACCAGGGGGCGGTGTCCCAGTTCGGCGGCTTCGTCCTGTGGTACCGGGGGATGGCGGCGATCGGGGTGCCGAAAGCCAGTCAGCTCCAGCTCGCCCAGCCACTGCTGACCCTGGTCTGGGCGGTGCTGGTGCTGGGCGAGTCGCTCTCACCGCTGGCCCCGGTCACGGCGCTGGCGGTGCTCTGCTGCATCGCGGTCACCCAGCGGGCGCGTGGCTGACCGCAGCCGACCGCGGCCGGCTCGGCCGGGGCCGCTCCTACTTGAGCCCGGCCGAGCTGCAGGCCTCCGCGTACTTGTCGTTGCAGATGTCGGAGACCTTGTAGAGGCCGCCGGCGATCACGGTGTCCGCGACGTTCTGCTTGGTCACGACCACCGGGGACAGCAGCGTGGAGGGGATCCGGGTGCCGTCGCTGATGGTCACCGTGGTGGCCACCGAGGTGACGTCCAGACCCTTGAGCAGGTAGACGGCGAGATTGGCGGCGGCGTCCGTCTCCTGCCGGAACGGCTTGTAGACGGTGTACGCCTGCTCACCGGAGATCACCCGGCGGATGGCGTCGAGCGAGGCGTCCTGCCCGCCGACCGGGACCTTGATCCCGGCGGACTGGAGCACACCGATGATCGAGGCGGCCATGCCGTCGTTGGCGGCGTAGACCGCCTGGAAGCCGTCCTTGCCGAGGCGCTGGATCGCCTCGGTCATCTTCTGGGCGGCGAGTTCGGGCTTCCATTCGCCGGACTGCTCGTAGACGATCTTGTTGACCTTGCCGTCGAGCACCTTGTGCGCGCCGGCCTTGAACTGGGCCGCGTTCGGGTCGGCGGCGGCACCGTTGATCATGACGACATTGGCGCTGGAGGCCTTGTCCTTGAGCGCGTCCAGCAGGGCCTGCCCCTGGAGCTCGCCGGCCCGCTCGGAGTCGTAGCCGACGTAGGCGGTGACATCCCCGCTGGCCAGCCGGTCGTACGAGATGACCTTGGTGCCCTTGGCCTTGGCCTCCTGGACCCAGGAGGCCGTGCCCTTGCCGTTCACCGGGTCGAGGATGATGACCTTGGTGCCCTTGCTGACCATGTCGTCGAACTGCTGCTTCTGGGTCTGCTCGCTGCCCTCGGCATTGGCGTAGTCGAGCTTGCACTTGGTGCACAGACCGGTGATCGCCGCCGCGATCTGGGGCTTGTCGAACGACTCGTACCGGGTGGACGAGGCCCTCTCGGGCAGCAGCAGACCGACGGTCTGGCTGCCGCCCGAGTTCGAGCTGCTGCTGTCCTGGCCGCCGCAGGCGGTCAGCGACAGCGCCATCGACGCAGCGGCGGTGCCGACGATGATCCGACGCGTCATAGCGTTCATGCTGGGTGGTGCCTCCCTGAGAGCGCCGCACCGTCGCGGCTGAGGGGGGGAGTCAAGCGGCCGCGCCGAGTTGGCGTCAAGAATTAAACCACCAGAATGAGGCTGGTCGAACGTGGGACCACTTTGTGAAGAATCCATGCGGATAGGTGGGGCGAGTCGGACACACTCCCGTCAGGTGTTCAACGAATAAATCGGTGAATCAATGAGCCGCTCAGCCGACGAGGTTCGTCTCCCAGGGGCCCTGCTCGGGCCGGGCCTCGTCGTCGTCCTCCGGCCAGGGCGGCATGGTGACGGCCGTCAGCCGCAGCGGCACGGAGTCCGGGTCGGCGCGGAACTGGAAGGCGGTGCCGAGCGGGACGGTGACCACGGTCCCCGGCCGCAGCCCGGTGATCTCCTCGCGGCCGTCCTGGCGGCGCCAGATCTGCCCGGTGCCCTCGGTGACCTGCCAGATCTCCTGGACGGTGGCGTGTGAGACCGCCGCAGTGACCCCGCCGGGCGGCAGCTCGAACTGGGCCATGCTGCCCTGGCCCGCGAGTGCCGCCAGCGGCCGGACCCTCGCGCCGTCGGGGGCGCGGACCACCGCCGCGCGCTCGACGCTCCAGGTCCCGAATGCGGGGTGGTCCATCGGTTTTCCCTCCGAATCTCGAAACCGCCTCCTGGGGCGGTTTCTGCAGCGGTTTTCTCAACGGTGATCAGAGTCAGCGATATGACTACACGTCAATATGCTCACTCCGGTCACTGTTGACTCATCGTTCGCTGCGGACCACCAGGAAGACTCCGCCCACCACGATCGCCCCGCCGAGCATGATCGGCCAGCTGAGCGGCTCGGAGACGATCAGCCAGCCGAGGAAGACGGCCACCACGGGGTTCACATACGCATAGGTCGCGACCAGCGGCAGCGGGGCCGACTGGAGCAGCCAGGCGTACGCGCTGAAGGCGATCAGCGAACCGAAGACGATCAGGTAGCCGAGTGCCAGCCAGGAGCCGGTCGAGACGGCCGACGGGTCCAGGTGGTGCAGCTCGCCCTTGGCCGCCGCGACCGGCAGACAGGCCAGTCCGCCGGCCAGCATCTCGTACACGCTGGCGGTGAGCGGGTTCCCGGGCAGCGGCAGCCGGCTCGCCAGGAACGAGCCGGCCGACCAGGACAGGGTCGCGCCGATGACCGTGAGCAGCCCGGCCAGCTTCACCTCGCCGCTCAGCCCCGGCACCGTCAGCACCACGAGTCCGAGCAGGCCGACCAGTACGCCTGCGATGGTGACCGCCGGGGTGTGCTGACCGGAGGCACGGCGCAGCAGCACCACCCAGAGCGGTACGGCCGCCACCAGAAGGGCGGCGAGCCCGGACGGCACCCCCGACTGCTCCGCCAGCACCACCAGGCCGTTGCCGCCGAGCAGCAGCATCACCCCCACCAGCGCCGCCGACCCCAGCTGGCGGGCGCTCACCCGCAGTACGGAGGGCCCCTGCCGCCCCGCCAGCAGGAGCGCCAGCAGCAGTCCCGCCACGACGAAACGGGCGGTCGCCGAGAGGAACGGCGGGATGGTCTCGACGGCTATTCGGATCGCCAGGTAGGTGGAGCCCCAGACGACGTAGACGATGGCGAGCGCGGCCCAGGTGGTGCCGCTGATCCTCGGACGGGCGGTGTCGGAGCCAGGCGCGAGCAGCTCGGGGGCGCTGGAGTCGGAGGGACGGGACTGCCCCGGTGCAGCGGTCATGAGTATCTCCCGGTATTGGTGCTGTACAAGGTATGGCATCACAGCCGGGACGGCGGACGCGAGGGGATATGACGTCCCGTCGGGGATCCGTCCGATGCCGGAAGGGGGCGCCTGGCGCTCCGCCCGGGGGTACGGACTGGACCGTGCGCCGGGTCCGCCGAGTGGTTGAACCCGGCGCCGCCCGCCGCCCGCCGCGGCCCGCCCCGGGACCGGCGAGTGGTAGGCATGACCCCCGGAAGGCGTGGGAGGAGCAGCCGGCGTGGAGTGGTTCGCGGCACCCGAGTACTGGCTCGGACGGCTGGTCTTCCAACGGCTGGTCGCCGCCCTCTACTTGATCGGCTTCCTGGCCGCCGTCAGCCAGTTCCGCGCGCTGATCGGCGAGCGCGGCATGCTGCCCGTGCCGCGCTTCACCGCCCGGGTCCCGATGGAGCGTTCACCCAGCCTGTTCCATCTGCACTACTCCGACCGCACGTTCGCCGCCGTCTGCTGGACCGGCGCCGCGCTCGCCGCGGCGGTCCTGGCCGGCGCGGCCGACCTGGTCCCGCTCTGGGCGGCGGTGCTCGGCTGGCTGCTGCTCTGGGTGCTCTACCTCTCGATCGTCAACGTCGGCCAGACCTGGTACGCCTTCGGCTGGGAGTCGCTGCTGCTGGAGTCGGGCTTCCTGGCCGCCTTCCTCGGAAACGCCCGGATCGCGCCGCCGGTGCTGATCCTGTGGCTGCTGCGCTGGCTGCTGTTCCGGGTCGAGTTCGGGGCCGGGCTGATCAAACTGCGCGGTGACCAGTGCTGGCGCGATCTGACCTGCCTGAACTACCACCACGAGACACAGCCGATGCCGGGGCCGCTCAGCTGGTTCTTCCACCACCTGCCCGTACCGCTGCACAAGGCCGAGGTGGCCGCCAACCACTTCGTCCAACTCGTCGTCCCCGTCTGCCTCTTCCTGCCCCAGCCGATCGCCAGCACCGCCGCCCTGCTGATCGTGGTCACCCAGCTCTGGCTGATCACCTCCGGCAACTTCGCCTGGCTCAACTGGCTGACCATCGCCCTGGCGCTCTCCGCCGTGGACACCACCTCGATCGCCCGGCTGCTCCCGGTGCCGACGCCGCCCGCCCTGCACCCCGGACCGCTCTGGTTCCAACTTCCGGTGCTCGCCGTGACGGTGCTCTTCGTCGTCCTCAGCTACTGGCCGGCCCGCAACCTGGTCTCCCGCCGCCAGCTGATGAACCGCTCGTTCAACCGGTTCCATCTCGTCAACGCCTACGGAGCGTTCGGCTCGATCAACCGGATCCGCTACGAGGTGGTGGTCCAGGGCACCAGCTCACAGGAGCTCGGCCCCGGCGTGCAGTGGCGCGAGTACGCCTTCAAGGGCAAACCGGGTGAGCTGAGGCGCCTGCCGCGCCAGTTCGCGCCGTACCATCTCCGGCTGGACTGGCTGATGTGGTTCGCCGCGATCTCCCCCGTCTACGGCCGCCCCTGGTTCGCCGCCTTCGTCGCCCGGCTGCTGGTCAACGACCCCGACACACTCCGCCTGCTGCGGCGCAACCCGTTCCCCGACGAACCCCCGCGCTATGTAAGGGCGCTGCTCTACCACTACCGGTTCACCGACTGGCGCACGCTGCGCACCACCGGCGCGTGGTGGGAGCGCACGCCGGTACGGGAGTACCTTCCTCCCGTGACCTACCGTGATCTGGCGTTCCTGGTGCCGCGGGCGGCGAAGCCCGCCCGGCACCGACCGGCGCCGGGGGAACCGTGAACCGCGGCGAGCCCGCCGCGCACCGGGCCGCCGAGCCCCCGAACCGGGAGAAAACCGGCGGCCGCGTGCGCCAACGGGGTGTGTCACCTCAGGTCGCAGCGGACCGGGTGCGTGCATGCCTCGAACGCCCACCCGTATCCTGGTCGCCCGCGCCGGGCACCGCGCTCCTCCCGCCCGCGCCGCCGGACGATGCCCGTCCCGTCCCTGACTGCCCTGCCACGAACCGGACATCACCATGACTGTGCGTTACCAGAACGACACCGAGCCCGCGCCGGCGGACGACCCGGCGGCCACCACCGACACCGGGACCCGGCCGAATCCGCGCGAGGACCTCGGCCGGTACGCCGAACTCGGCGGCTTCACCGTGACCGCCGACACCCACCCCTGGTACGCGGCCTGCGAAGCCATCGGCAGCTCCGAGGACGCCCGCGCCGCCTCCACCGTCCTCGCCGAGCTGCGCAGCCGGGACGTGCCGGCCACCCGAGCCGCCGTCACCGCGCTGGTGGCCCCGGGCGGCCTGGGCGAGCCGGACAGTGTGGTCGCCCTCGGCCTGGTCATCGGCGTCCTGCGGCGTATGCAGGACACGTCCGCCAAGCTCAGGCCCGAGGCGTACGACGCCGACCTGGCGGCGCTCGCGGCGGCGACGGCGGGTTCCCGCTGGCGCAAGGAGCAGGGCGTCAGGCTCTCCTGGGGCCGGCGCCGGGCCCTGCGCGCCCAGGCCAGGCAGCTGGCCGCCGGCGGCCGCACCCGGCGGGCCGACCTGCACGAGGCGCTGGCCGCGGCGGCGGCGGAGCGGGCCGACTGGACGGCCCTCGCGGGCTCCGCTCCGGCCGACCCCGCTCGGAAGGTGCGGCCGGTCGTCCCGGTCGACGCGACCCGGCTGGCCGAGGCCGCGCAGGCGGTGGAGGCGCTCACCGAGGCCGTCCGCGCGCTCGGAAGGCTGCTGCCCGGACGCGACCTGGAGCAGGCCCCGCTCGGCGAACTCACCGAGCTGGTCGACCGCCTGGCCGCCGACGAGGGCACCCTCTACCGGCTGCCGACGCTGCGGGCGCTCCGTGCGGAGCTGCACGGCGCCGGGCTCGCCGAGCTGTACGAGGAGCTGGCGGAGCGCCAGGCCGACCGCGAGGCCGCCCTCGCCGCGTACGACCGCCGCACCGGTGCCGCCGACACCGCCGACGGCGGTGTGGAGGCGGCCCGGCAGGCGCTCGCGGCCGGGCCGCGTACCGAGAGCGATCCCGGTGCGGAGGAGGCCGCGGCAGCCGAGGCGGCTCCGGTCGTCGAGGTGGAGATCCCGGCGGCACGGCCGGAGACCGTGATCGAGGCTGACGCGGTCGAGCCTGCGCCCGAGGCTGAGGTCGAAGTTGAGGCCGTGGTTGTGGCCGTGGCGGCGGAGGTCGCGCCCGCGCCCGCGCCCGAGGCTGAGGTTGAGGCCGAGGCCGAGCAGGCTGAGGTCGTGGCAGAGGTTGCCGAGGCTGCCGTCGTGACCGAGGAGCCCGAGGCCGGCGTCCCGGCCGGGGCTGATGTCGCGGTCACCGAGGAGCAGACCGAGGCCGAGCCTGAGGCCGTCGCGCCCGAGCCTGAGGTCGCCGCCGAGAGCGAGATCGCATCGGTCGCTGAGCCTCAGCTGGAGGCCGAGCCGGTGACCGAGCCTGAGGCCGTCGCCGAGGAGGCGGCGGAGGCCGTCGCGCCCGAGCCTGAGGTCGCCGCCGAGAGCGAGATCGCATCGGTCGCTGAGCCTCAGCTGGAGGCCGCGCCGCTGGCCGAGCCTGAGGCCGTCGCCGAAACCGAGGCCATCGCGCCTGTGGCCGAGCCCGAGGCGGCACCGGCTGCCGAGGCCGAACCGATGGCGGAGCCCGAAGCCGCCCCGGAGCTGACCACCGAGCCCGCCCCTGTCGCCGAGCCTGAGGCCGTCGCCGAGCCCGCCCCCGTCGCCGAGGAGGCGGCCGCCACCAAGGCCGAGCCGGAGACCGCGTCCGAGCCGGAGACCGCGTCCGAGCCGGAGCGCCCCAAGCGGGTCCGCCGTCCGAGGAAGCCCTCGCTCACCGCGGGTCAGCCGATCACCGCCTACACGCCCGGGGAACTCCGTTCCCTGGTCCGCTGGATCGACGGCGACGGCGTCGAGCGCACCGATGACGAACTGCTCCGGGCCGCCATGAAGGAGCTCGGCTTCGCCCGCCTCGGTCCCCGGATCAAGGAGGCGCTCGGCGCGGCCGTCGCCGAGGCCCGCGGCTGACGCGCCCGTACAACCGCCGTCAGGGGCGGCCGGATCCCCCGCTCACCGAGCGGGGGATCCGGCCGCCCCTCGTGCTGTCCGCGTGCGCCGGCGCCGGGACCGCTCACCGAGCGCGGGCGCGTCCAGCTGAGGCGGCGCTGGGTCAGGAGACGTTGAGCGCGGTGTCGTCGATGACGAAGCTGGTCTGCAGCGAGGAGTCCTCGGTGCCGGTGAACTTGACGGTCACCGACTTACCCGCGAAGGAGGAGAGGTCGAAGGTCTTCTGGACGTAGCCGGTGTTGGCGTCGGCGTTGGAGTAGGTGGCCAGCGTGGTCGAGTTGGCCTGGACGGTCAGCGTGTCGTACGCGGTGCTGCCGGTCTCGGCGGTGTCGACGTGCAGCCAGAAGCTGAAGGAGGCCTTGCAGCCCGCCGGGATGGTCACGGTCTGCGAGAGGGTGTCGGTGTGGGTGGTGCCGTAGCCGTCCAGCCAGGCCTTCCAGCTGCCGGAGTGGGCGGGCTCGCTGCTGGAGTTGTCGATGACACCGCTGGTCGCGGTCCACGGCGAGGCGCTGCCGGTCTCGAAGCCGGGGTTGCCGAGCAGCTGGGCGCCGGTGCAGCCGCCGGAGGAGCCGGTGACCGTCCAGGTGAAGGCGGCCGAGCCGCTCGCGTTGGTGGAGTCGGTCGCGGTGACGGTCACGTTGTAGGTGCCCGCGGCGCTCGCGGTGCCGGTGATCAGGCCGGTGGTGGAGTTGACGGACAGTCCGGTGGGCAGCCCACTCGCGCTGTAGCGGAGGGTCTGGCCGGAGGCCGAGTCGTGCGCGGAGAGCTGCAGGCTGACCGAACCGCCCTGTGCGGTGGTCTGGTTGCCCGGGTTGCCGACCGTCACGGTGTTGCCGCCGGTGCTGCCGCCGGAGGTGAAGGCGGCGGTGCCGTTCGGGGTGCCGAGGCCGGTCGGGCCGTCGTAGCCGGCGCCGGCCGTGCAGAGGTACGACGGCGAGCAGCTGCCGTTGGCGCCGCTGGTCACGTCGTTGAGCGCGGAGGGGTGCGCGTACGGGTACGAGGCCGGGTAGCCGCCGGCGGCGGGGGCGCCGGCCAGCGCGTACACGCTCGCGATGATCGGCGAGGAGGCGCTGGTGCCGCCGTAGACCGCCCAGCCGCTGCCGCCGTAGGTCTGGTAGACGGCCAGGCCGGTGGCCGGGTCGGCGACCGCGGAGACGTCGGCCACGGTACGCATCGAGCAGCCGCTGTCGGTCTGCCAGCTCGGCTTGGGGTCGTCGGCCGAGCAGCCGGAGCCCGCGCCCTCGCCACCGGAGCTGGAGCCCCAGACCGACTCGCTCCAGCCACGCGCACTGGAGTCGCGGTTGAGCGTGGTGCCGCCCACCGAGGTCACGTACTGGGAGGCCGCCGGGTACTCCACGCCGTAGCCGGAGTCGCCGGAGGAGACGGTGATGGCGACACCGGGGTGGTTGAAGTAGCTGCTGTCGGAGCTCAGGTCGGTGGAGTCCTCCGCGGCACCGTAGCTGTTGGAGACGTACTTGGCGCCCTGGGCGACGGCCTCGTTGACGGCCGCGCCGAGGTCGCTCATGTTGGCGCTGCTGGCCTCGACCAGCAGGATGTGGCAGTTGGGGCAGATCGCGCTGACCATGTCGACGTCGAGCGAGATCTCCCCGGACCAGCCGGTGTCGGCGGTCGGGTAGTTGCTGCCGCCGTTCTGGTCGATCTTCTTGAAGCAGCCGTTGGCGGTGGTGCAGGCGGGCAGGTTGTACTGCGTCCGGTAGGTCGCCAGGTCCGACTCGGCGTTGGGGTCGTCCTGGGCGTCGACGATGGCGACCGTGGTGCCCGATCCCGCCGTGGCGGACGGGAGGTTGTAGGCGGAGGCGAGGTCGCTCGGTCCGTAGCCGGACGGTGTGGCGTTCGGCGCGAGGGACGGCTTGGCCGCGATGTCGGTGCGGGCCAGCGCGAGACAGGCCATCTCGCCGGGGTGGCTCGGGGCCGCGCACAGCCGCTTGGTGTGGACGGCCGGGGACGGCGTGCCCGCGGTGGCGGTCGCACTCGGGGCGGAGACCGCGAGCAGGCCGGTGGCGGCCATCGCCATGGCGGGCAGGGCGGCGAGGAGTCTGCGCGGTCGCGGCAGGCGCGGACCGGTGGGGGAGTGGAAGCGCAAGGGTCGACCCTCCGTGGGGGCGAGGGGACGCGGCCGCCCGGCGTGGGGTCGCTGCCGGTGCGGGCTCGTGCCCGTGCTGACGGTGCTCGGCATGTGCTGAGCGGCTGCGGCTGTTCGGCCGCGTGCCGTCGACGCGCGGTACAGGTGCCGCGCGATCAATGTGCGTGCGCGGTACGGAAGTTGCGCTGAAGGGAGTTGCGCTGAAAGCGAGGTGCACCGTGAAGGGACGGTGCTGTGAAAGGGTGGTGCTGCGTGGGGGATCCGGTGCCGGTGGCCGGCGCATGGCGTACGGCTCGGCTCGCCAACGGACGCGCCGCGTACGGCAGCGCCAGGATGGCGTGACCATGACGTTACTGACGGGTCGTGGGTCGGGACAAGGCCGGGCGCGCAGCCTTTACCGCTCCTTGCCCATCAATTTCCCGCCGAAAAGGGGCAGTTGGCTCATGCCACGGGCAAGTCCGCCGACCCTCCGGCGAAGCCGCAGGTCAGGCGGTCGGCCCGCCGATGTCCTCGGCCCAGAGCTCGGGCCGGGCGGCGATGAAGGCGGTCATCAGGCGGACGCACTCCGGGTCGTCCAGCAGTGTGATCCGTACGCCGTGCCGGGCCAGCCAGTCCTGGCCGCCGGTGAAGGTCCGGGACTCGCCGATCACCACGTGGCCGATCCCGAACTGCCGTACCAGGCCCGAGCAGTACCAGCAGGGCGAGAGCGTGGTGACCATCGTGGTACGGCCGTAATCGCGCAGGCGGCCCGCCGCGCGGAAGGCCGCGGTCTCGGCGTGCATGGACGGATCGCCGTCCTGGACCCGGCGGTTGTGCCCCCGGCCGAGCACCTCCCCGCCCGGCCCGAACAGCGCCGCTCCGATCGGGATACCGCCCTCGGCGAGCCCGGTCCTGGCCTCCTCGATCGCGACCGCCAGCATCTGCTGTGGATCCACCGCCGCACCTCGCCCACATCCGCGACCGGCCCCGTGGCCGCCTGCCTGGACGGTATCCCAGGCGGACTGCCACGGGGCGGAGCAGGCGTCGAAGCGGAGCAGGGCCGGGTGCTCCGCCGCCGCCACCCGGCCCCGCGGACCGGCGCACCGCCTGGCCGGGCGGCGGTCAGCCCCGCCGGAAGGCGCCCAGGAACAGCTTCAGCGCCTCCGGGTCGCCGAAGGTCTCCAACTGCTCGGGGGTGCGGCGCTGCCAGAGCAGGAGCAGCAGGTCGGAGGCGCTGCCCCGGACGGCGGCGGCACCCTTGCCGTGCTCCTCGCGCAGCTGCCAGGCTCCGTCCACCGCGCGCAGCGACCACTCGCCGGGGCCGTCCGTGGCGTGCAGGTGGAGCCCGGCCTCGGGGAGGCCGGCCGGCGGGGTGCCGCCGAAGTGGGTGAGGAACTCGGCCACGCCGTCCACCGCCAGCCCGCGCTCGACCGGCTCGTCCCGGCCGGTGGCGGCCAGCCCGTCCCAGGCGTGGACGGCGGTCTCCTGCGCCATCCTGCGCTGGATGAAGCCGGCGTCCTTCCGGTCGGACCAGGTCCAGCGGGGCAGCTCCGGGTCGAGCCGCTCCAGGGTGGCCGCGCACCGCTCCAGGGTGCCGGCGAACCAGGCGAGCAGGTCCTCCTCGGCCGGGCGCCCGGGCTCGACGTACTCCTCGTGGCCGGCCAGCTCGCCACCGGCGATCCCGGTCCAGAAGGTGTACACCTCGCCGGTGTGCCAGACCAGGTCGGCGACGCTCCACTCCGGGCAGCTGGGTACGGGCAGGGCGAGGTTTCCCGCGGCGGCCTCGGCCAGGCGGGCGCCGTCGCGGCGGAGTGCGGACGCGTAGTCAGTTCGGTTCATAGGGGCAGACGTTATCGGGTCGGTAGGACAGTGCCGGTGAAGGCGGTTTTCCTGCGCCGTCATATCATTCGCAACGAAAATCCTTATGGCGCAGGGAATTTGACATCCAGTAGATCACTGAACGATAACTTCCGCATGAGCGCACCGGCGGGCACCGCCTCGGACACCGGCCACCCACTCGGTGGGATCGACCCCGCCCATCCGGGGTTCTGGAGCCTTCCGGTCCGGGAACGGACCGCCGCCTTCGCCCGGCTGCGCGCCCTCGACCGGCCGCTCTTCTGCACCGACCCGCGTACCGGCCGGGGTTTCCACGCCCTGGTCCGGCACGCCGACGTGGTCGCCGCCAGCCGAATGCCCGAGGTCTTCATCAGCTCCCCCGGCGTCACCACCCCCGAGCCGGCCCGCTGGGTCCGCGTGCTGTTCGGCGACTCGATGGTCAACCTGGACGACCCCCGCCATGCCGACCTGCGCCGGATCGTCTCCCGGGCCTTCACCCCCCGCCTGATCGCCAGGGTCGAGGACGACATCCGCCGGGTCGCCGGACGGATCGTGGACGACGTGCTGGCCCGCCGCCCGGACGACTTCGTGGCAGCGGTCGCCGCCGAACTGCCCTACCAGGTGATCTGCAACATGATGGGCATCCCCGAGCGGCAGCGCCGCCGGATCCTCCAGCAGGTCAACCGCGCCTCCGAGCACACCGGAGTGGCCCGGGGCCGGCTGCGCGTACCCGGACGCGGCCTGCGCGCCCTCGCCCGGATGCAGTCCGTCATCGCCGCCCTCGGCCGGGAGCGGCGCCGCCGGCCCACCGACGACCTGATCTCCGCCCTGGTCACCGCCGACGTCGACGGAAGGCGGCTCAACTCCCGTGAACTGGGCGCCTTCTTCTCCCTGCTGCTGGTCGCCGGGGTCGAGACCACCCGCAACGCGCTCGCCCACGGGCTGCACCTGCTGACCGGCCACCCCGACCAGCGCGAACTGCTGCTCTCCGACCTCGACGCCCACCTCGGCGGCGCGGTCGAGGAGATCGTCCGGTACTCGACCCCGATCATCCAGTTCCGCCGCACCCTGGCCGCCGACCACCGGCTCGGCGGCGCGCCGCTCGCCAAGGGCGACAAGGTGGTCCTGTTCTTCGGCTCGGCCAACCGCGACGAGGCCGTCTTCACCGACCCCGAGGTCTTCGACATCACCCGCTCACCCAACCCGCACCTCGGATTCGGCGGCGGCGGACCGCACTTCTGCCTCGGCGCCCACCTCGCCCGCCAGGAGATGAAGGCCCTGCTGCACGAGCTCTACACCCGGCTGCCCGACCTCCGCTCGGTCGGCGAACCCGAGTTGATCCCCTCCAGCTTCGACCACCGGGTCGGATCGCTGCGCTTCACCTTCACCCCGCCGGGCCACTGAACCGGCCATGCCCTGTCCGGCGCCGTCCCCACGGACGACCTTGCCCATCGACTACGACCCGGCACCCTCGGTCGGGCCCGTGGGATCCACATCGAGTACTGCGGCCGGTGGGAGCCGCAGGCCTGACCGGTCCGTCGCGGGAGGCCCCGCACAACTCGCCCCGCCACGACGGCCGGGCCCGTGCGGACGGCCGGTGTATCCGCTCAGGCGGGGTGGGCGCCGACCGCGTCCCGGATCTGCTCGCCCAGGCCGCCGTCGCGGCGGGCGCAGTTGGCGCAGCAGAAGAACTTGCCGGAGACCTCGACCCCGTGCCCGACGATCCGTACCTGGCAGTACTCGCAGCGGGGCGCCAGCTTCTCCATGGCGCACTCGAAGCTGTCGAACACGTAGCTGTCACCGGTGATCGTCCGGACCTCGAAGGCCAGCCAGTAGTCGTTGTTGCACACCACGCAGATCGCCATGGGGAGTGTCCCCTTTCCCTGTCTCGATCCGTTTCCCGGGCCGGTCCGGCCGGGCGTCTTCTGAGTCTCGGGCGGGTCCGGAGCACCGGCAATCGGCGCGCGGCCGAACGGACCTTTGAACCGGTCCGCGCGCGGATAATGGGAACACCCCTCGCGAGGAGGCAGCCATGATCATCAGAATCTGGGAGGCGCAGGTCACGCCGGAACGGGCCGACGAATTCTGCGCCAAGCTCGCCACCGAGGTGCTCTCGGGGCTGGACCGGACCGACGGCTTCGGGGGAGCCGAGCTGATGCGGTCCGTGACCGACACCGACCACCGGATCATGGTGATCAGCCGCTGGCGGGACGAGGCGGCGGTACGCGCCTACGCGGGGCCGATGTGGCGGATCCGCCCGATCTGGGCCGAGGGCGAGTTCGGCTATCTCAAGCACCCGCCGACCGTCTCCCACTTCGCTCCGGTCGGATTCGACTGAGCACGTCCGCCGCCGGCCGGTACGTGCCGCTCCCCTCCGAGCCGCCGGCCAGCGCGGACGGCGCTCCCGGCCGCACGGCCGCCGGTGGCCGCCGGGGTGACACCCGGCGCCTCAACCCCGGCCCGGGGCACCCGGGTTCGACCGGTCATCCGGTGCTCACCCGGATGTCGGCTCGGATCAGTACACTCCGACGATGACTCAAGAAGGGCGGGGGAACCCTCAGGTCGAGCCTTCGGGCGAGCGGTTCACGGGCCACTACGTGGTCTGCGGCGGGAACGCGCTCGCACACCGGCTGATCCGCGAACTCATCGAGCAGTACGACGTCCAGGTGGTGGCCCTGGTCCCGGACCTCACCCGGGACCACGGCCCGCAGATCCTGCGAATAGCGGGAGTCTCGGCCGTACTGGAGCATGCGACCATCACCGACGAGGCGCTGCGCGCCGCCGGGGTGGACGGCGCCCGGGGCATCGCCCTGGTGGACGCCTCGGACCAGGAGAACATCCACGCCGCGCTGAACGCACAGGGCCACAACCCCGGAATCCGGGTGGTCCTGAGGATGTTCAACCAGCGGCTGGGCGAGCACATCGAGCAGCTGCTGGACAACGGCTCGGCGCTGTCCGGCTCGGCCACCGCCGCGCCCGCCTTCGCCGCCGGTGCCCTCGGGCGTCCCAACTCGGTGAAGGTGGGCGACCGCTACCTCTACGTCGCGTACGACGAGGACATCCACGCCAACCAGATCTGCGTGGTGGCGGACCGGATCGACCGGCAGGACCTGAGCCGGCTGCGGCTGCTGCCCGACACCGCCGGGCGGGCGGCCGAATTCATCGAGCTGGCCCGGCGGTTCGGCGAGGAGGGGCCGATAGAACTGGGCTCGCGCGCGGACCGTGCCGAGCGGCGGGACTCCGGCGGGATCGCCGCGCTGCAGACGCTGACCAGCGAACCGCCGCTGGCCATCGGGTGGTTCACCAGGCTGCGCTGGGGAGTGCTGGACGCGCTGCGGTTCTTCACCAGCGCCCGGCTCCGGCTGGTGCTGATCACCGCCCTGGTGGCGGTGCTGATCGGCGCGGTGGTGATCTGGTACTACACCGGAAGCCTCCCCTGGGCGGTCTACTTCACCCTGCTGGACATGGCGGGCGCCGCCCAGCCGGACCAGCCGGGTGTGGTGGTGCCGGGAGCGCTCTGGCAGCGGGCGGCCCAGGTGGTCGTCACCTTCTGCGGGATCACCTTCGTCCCGGTGCTCACCGCGATGGTGGTGGACGCGCTCTCCACCGGGCGGCGCGGCCTGCCGAGGGCGCCCGGCGCGGGCATCCGGGACCACGTCATCGTGGTCGGCCTCGGCAACGTCGGCACCCGGGTGGCGACCCTGGTGCGGGAGGCGGGGGTGCCGGTGGTCTGCGTCGAGCGGGACCCTCAGGCCAGGGGTATCGCGGCGGCCCGGGCCCTGGGGATCCCGGTGGTGGTCGGCGACGGCTCGCTGGAGAACCAGCTGCTGCGGGCCCGGGTCAGGTACA
This sequence comes from Kitasatospora sp. HPM-01-4, assembly GCF_051374625.1. NCBI lineage: Bacteria > Bacillati > Actinomycetota > Actinomycetes > Kitasatosporales > Streptomycetaceae > Kitasatospora > Kitasatospora sp. HPM-01-4. The sequence continues at coordinate 6,774,282 of NZ_JBPQGP010000005.1, forward strand.
GCCGGGCGGTGGTGGCGGTCACCAGCGACGACGCGACCAATCTGGAGGCGGCGCTGGAGGCGCGGGCGGCCCGCCGCGAGGTGCGGATCGTGGTCCGGCTCTTCGACGACGACTTCGCCCAGCACGTCTACGCCACCCTGGGCAACGTGGCCTCCCGCTCGGTCTCCTACCTCTCCGCCCCCGCCTTCGCCGCCTCCCTGATGGGCCGGGACGTGCTGGGCACCCTCTCGGTCTACCGGCAGGTGCTGATGATCGCCGAACTCGCCGCCGAGGAGGGCAGCGCGCTGGTCGGCCAGAACCTGCACGACATCGAGGACCCGGGCGGCGTACGGGTGATCGCCGTACGGCTGGCCCGCCGCCCCGAGGACTACCAGTGGAACTACGCGGACTGGGCGAGGCGGCTGGTGCCCGGCGACCGCATCGTGGTCGCCGCCACCCGGGCCGGTCTGGCCCGCATCAACGCCCTGGTCCCGCTGGACGGTTAGGGACCGTCCGGCGGACCACTCCAGGCGCGCGAGGCGGATCACGCCGGGCGCGCGAGGCGGCGCGCGGGCGCCGGTCCGCGCCGTGACGGCTCGCCCGGGCCGTGGAGCCTCGCGCGCCCCGAAGGAGGTGCCCCGGTGCCTACCGGTTCTGGAAGGAGGGCTTGCGCTTCTCGGCGAAGGCGGCCATGCCCTCCTTCTGGTCGGCGGTGGCGAAGGCGGCGTGGAAGAGGCGGCGTTCGAAGCGGACGCCCTCGGCGAGGGTGGTCTCGAAGGCCCGGTTGACGCTCTCCTTCATCATCACGGCGGCCGGGGTGGACATCGCGGCGACCTTCTCGGCGGTGGCCAGCGCCTCGGTGAGCAGGTCGGCTGCCGGGACCACCCGGGAGACCAGGCCGGCCCGCTCGGCCTCCTCCGCGCCCATCATCCGCCCGGTCAGGCAGAGTTCCATCGCCTTGGCCTTGCCGATCGCCCGGGTGAGCCGCTGCGAGCCGCCGATGCCCGGGATGACGCCCAGCTTGATCTCCGGCTGGCCGAACTGCGCGGTGTCGGCGGCGAGCAGGATGTCGCAGAGCATCGCCAACTCGCAGCCGCCGCCCAGCGCGTAGCCGGCCACGGCCGCGACTACCGGCTTGCGCAGCCGGCCGAGCTCGTCCCACGGGCCGAGCCAGTCGTCCAGGTAGACCTCGGGGAAGCGGTTGTCCTGCATCTCCTTGATGTCCGCTCCGGCCGCGAAGGCCTTCTCGGATCCGGTGACCACCAGACAGCCGATCTCCGGATCGCGGTCGAAGGACTTCGCGGCCGCGACGACCTCGGTCATCAGCCGGGTGTTCAGCGCGTTGAGCGCCTTCGGCCGGTTGAGCGTGATCAGCCCGACCCGGCCCCTGCGCTCCACCAGGATCGTCTCGTACTCGGTCATCGCCTGTGACTCCCACTGCTGTTCGGCGGCATACGCCCTGACGAGCCAACAATCCCGGACCGAGGCCGCCGAGCGCCAGTCTCGGCAGCCGAGACGATGGTCACCCGAGCGAGGCGGCCAGTCCCAGGCCGCCGTCCGGCCGCGGGGCGAAGAAGCGGGCGACCTCCTGAGGGGTGACCCCGGAGAGGGCTGCGGGGGACCAACGGGGGTCGCGGTCCTTGTCGACCACCTGGGCGCGGATGCCCTCGACCAGGTCGGGCGTGTCGAGGGCGGCGCAGGAGACCCGGTACTCCTGCTCCAGGGTCTCGGCCAGCGTGGCGTGCGTACGGGCCCGGCGCAGCGCGGCCAGCGTCACCTTGAGCGCGGTCGGGGACTTGGCCCGGATCCGCTCGGCGGCCTCCTTGGCCTCCGGCACGCCGCTGTCGAGCAGCCGGTCCAGGATCTCCTCCACGGTGTCGGCGGCGTAGCAGCCGTCGATCCACTCCCGCTGGGCGGCGATCTCGGCCGCGGGGGCCTCGGCGGCGAACTCGCGGACGGCCTCGGGGGCGTCGCGTCCGGCGAGCGCGGCGGTGAAGGCGGCCAGCGACGCGGTGGGCACGAAGGTGTCCGCGAAGCCGAGCAGGATCGCGTCGCCGGGACCCATCGAGGCGGCGGTCAGGCCGAAGTGGGTGCCGAGTTCACCGGGCGCGTGGGCGAGCAGATGGCTGCCGCCGACGTCCGGCACCAGCCCGATCCTGGTCTCCGGCATGGCCACCTGGGAGCGCTCGGTGACCACCCGGACGCCGCCGTGCGCGGAGAGGCCGACACCGCCGCCCATGGTGATGCCGTCCATCACCGCGACGTAGGGCTTGGCGTAGCCGGCGATGGCGTGGTTCAGCAGGTACTCGTCCCGGAAGAACCGCCGGGCGCGGGCTCCGCCGAGCTTGGCGTCGTCGTGCAGGGCGCGGATGTCCGCGCCGGCGCACAGCCCGCGCTCGCCCGCGCCGGTCAGTACGACGGTGGCGATGCGCTCGTCCACGGCCCAGGCGTCCAGGGCCTCGCGGATCCGCAGCAGCATCCCGTGGGTGAGGGCGTTGAGGGAGCGTGGCCGGTTGAGCACGATGCGGGCGGCTCGGCCGTCGGTGTGCAGGGTTACGTCCGGTCCGTCCGTGGTCATGCTGCGTACCTCTCCTCGCTGTCCGGGCAGGTCCACCGTGTGCCGGACGGCGGTGCCGGTCGGCGGTGCGGTGCAAGATCCACGGACACGGTACTCGGACGTGCGTCCAGGTGCGGCCCGCTTCCGTGATCCCCCCGGACACGGCGGCGCCCCCGCCCTGTCCCGGGGCGGGGGCGCGTGCCGGAGCCGTCAGCGGGCCGGGTCGGGGACGGTGAACCTGTATCCGGAGGCGATCAGACGGGGCAGGTAGGCCTTGACGGCGGCGACGGTCTCCGAGCGGTCGGCGGCGCCGCCGATCTCGGTCTCGCCCGGGTCGAGCAGCGCGCCGTCGTGGTTGAGCACGATCGCCCCCGGCTCGATCGCGGTCAGCACCCGCTGGGTGATGGCGTCGGCACCCGGCCTCGACCAGTCCCTCGGGTCGACCGACCAGTCCACCGGGTGCATCCCGAGGGAGGCGCTGACGGCCATCGCGGTGCTGGTGAAGTTGCCGTAGGGCGCCCGGAACAGGATCGGCGGACGGCCTCCGCCGACCCGGGTGATGATCTCGCTGGTGCGTTCGATCTCCTCGCGGACCTTGGCCGGGGCCAGGGTCCTGAGGTCGGGGTGGGACCAGGTGTGGTTGCCCACCAGGTGCCCGGCCGCGAGGACCTGGCGCAGGACGTCGGGGTGCCGCTCGACATTGGTGCCGATCATGAAGAACGTCGCGGTGACGTTGTACTGGTGCAGGACGGAGAGCACCTGCGGGGTGTACGTGGGGCTCGGGCCGTCGTCGAAGGTCAGGGCCACCTCCATGTCCCCCGCGTGAACGTGGTACTCGGGTTCCTTCGCGGTGGCGACGGGCTGGACGGCGGGGAGCGAGGGAGCCGGCGTGGCCCCGCCGCCCGGGCCGCCCTTCGCCGTCGGGCTCCCCGAGGCGGAACCGGTCGGGGCGGGCTCCCCGGAGGCGGTGCGGTCCTTGCCGGACGATCCGCAGGCGGCGAGCAGGGTCATTCCGCCGGCCACCAGCAACAGGCGTCTTGGCACATAATCCTGACGTTCGCTCATCGCCGCAGTATCAGCGCGTCGACCGGGGAAATCCGTTCGACCCGCCCCGACCGTTCGCGCTGTCAACCGCCTGGCGCAGCTGCCCGGCAGGGCGAGCGGTGACTGCTCGCCACGAGGGCGGGACGCGCCCGGACACGGTGGGGAACCGCGCAAGGTGCCTGGCCCGGCACGCGGTTCCCCACCGAGGCGTTACGGGACGATGCGTCCGGTGACCTCGCCGAAGCCGATGCGGGTGCCGTTCGGGCCCGGGGCGGTGGCGGTGATGGTGACCTCGTCGCCGTTCTCCAGGAAGGCGCGGGTGGTGCCGTCCGGGAGCTTGACCGGGTTCTCGCCGTTCCAGGTGAGCTCGATCAGGGCGCCCCGGCTGTCGACCTCGGGGCCGCTGACGGTGCCGGAGGCGAACAGGTCGCCCGGCCGCAGCGAGGCGCCGTTGACCGTCAGGTGCGCGAGCTGCTGCGCCGCCGTCCAGTACATCGACGCGAACGGCGGCCGCGAGATGGGGTGCCCGTTGAGCCGGACCTCCAGGGCGATGTCCAGGCCCCAGGGCTCGGCCTGGCGGTCGTCCAGGTAGGGGAGCGGTTCGACGTCACGCGCCGGCGGCGCCGTGCGGGCGTGCTCCAGGGCGTCGAGCGGTACCACCCACGGGGAGACCGAGGTGGCGAAGGACTTGCCGAGGAAGGGGCCGAGCGGCACGTACTCCCAGGCCTGGATGTCCCGCGCGGACCAGTCGTTGAGCAGCACCACACCGAAGACGTGCTCGCGGAACGCCTCCAGCGGGACGGCGGTGCCCAGTTCGGTCCCGGTGCCGACCACGAAGCCGACCTCGGCCTCGATGTCCAGCCGTCGGGACGGCCCGAAGGACGGCAGCGGGTCGGTGGGTGCCTTGCGCTGGCCGTGCGGCCGGACCACCGGTGTGCCGGAGACCACCACCGTTCCCGCGCGGCCGTGGTAGCCGATCGGCAGGTGCTTCCAGTTGGGGGTGAGCGGGTCGGAGCCGGGGCGGAAGATCCGGCCGAGATTGCTCGCGTGGTGCTCGGAGGCGTAGAAGTCGACGTAGTCGGCGACCTCGAACGGCAGGTGCAGCTCGACCTCGCCGCGCTCCAGCAGACAGGGGCTGATCACGGAGCGGAACGACTCGTCGCCGAGCCAGCGGACCAGCGCGGTGCGGACCTGAGTCCAGACCGAACGGCCCGCGGCCAGCAGCGGGTTGAGCGTGTCGGCGTCGAGCAGCACCGAGGGTTCGCCCGCCGCACGGGCGGCGGCGCCCAGGTCCAGCACGAACTCGCCGATGGCGACGCCGATCCGGCGCCGACCGGGCTGGTCGGGCGCGGTGAAGACGCCGTACGGCAGATTGTCCGGGCCGAACGGCGAATCCTGCGGGACGGCGAGCCAGGTGGTGGTCAACGGTTCTCCAGTGGGGTTTCCAGCAGGCCCAGTTCGGCCAGGTCGGCGAGCGGTTCGACGATACTGCAGGTGCCGAAGGCGGTGAACGAGCCGCGGATCCGGGCGATCTGGCCCTCGGTCAACTCGCCCGCCATGGCGGCCAGGACCTTGCCCGAGCGCTCGGCGAGCAGCTCGCCGGCCCGCTCCGGTGCCCCGGCCGCCAGCAGGACGTTCAGGAAGCCGTGGTACTCGAAGCCGCTCGCCGGGTCGGTGTGCCGGACGGCGTGGTGCAGCCCCGCGGTGCACTTGTAGGGCAGCCCGCGCTCGGCGCAGCCGGTGAGGAAGGCCGCCAGCTCCGCCTCGCTCGGGAACGTCTCGGCGGTCAGCCCGCCGGTGCGGAACTTGGCCCGGTACGGGGTTCCGGCCAGCGCGTCCAGCGACTGCCCGAGGTCGCGGCCGTCGCGCGGGATCTCGACCACCGCCGTGACCCCCTCGGGCAGCCGCTCGTCGAGCGCGGCCACCACCTTCCGGACCGGGGTGGTGGCGGCCACCTCGACGGACACCAGGTTCACCGGCGCCGCCACCGCGGACCCGAGCTGTGCCACGCCGCCCGGCAGTACCAGGACGACCTGCACCCCGGTCGAGTCCAGCGCGGCCAACTCGGCCAGCCGGCCCGCTCCGCAGAGGAACGGGCCGACCGCCTCGGTGTACCAGGCGGCCCGGTGGACCCGGTGCGCGGGCACCGCCTCGGGCACTGGCATGTCCCCCGGCGGGAAGACCGCCGCGTCGTCGAACAGCCCCTGGAACAGCGGGGGGATGGCGCTCACCGGGCCGGCCCCCGTCCGCCCGACCAGGTCCAGGCGTAGCCCGGGTCCTCGCTCGCCGTCGCACCCTCGCCCAGCTCCAGCGGGCGGAAGGTGTCCACCATCACCGCCAGTTCGTCGAAGAACTCGACGCCGATGCTGCGCTCGTAGGCACCCGGCTGCGGCCCGTGGGTGTGGCCGCCCGGGTGCAGCGAGATCGAGCCCTGGCCGATCCCCGAGCCCTTGCGGGCCTCGTAGTTGCCGCCGCAGTAGAACATGACCTCGTCGCTGTCCACGTTGGCGTGGTAGTACGGCACCGGGATGGACAGCGGGTGGTAGTCCACCTTGCGCGGCACGAAGTTGCAGATCACGAAGTTGTCGCCCTCGAAGACCTGGTGGGCCGGCGGCGGCTGGTGGATCCGCCCGGTGATCGGCTCGTAGTCGCTGATGTTGAACGCGTACGGGTAGAGGCAGCCGTCCCAGCCGACCACGTCGAACGGGTGGTGCGGCAGCACGTACCTGGTGCCGACGACGCCGTTCGGTCCGCGGTGCTTGACCAGCACCTCCACGTCGGTCCCCTCGACCAGCAGCGGGCCGACGGGACCGCGCAGGTCCCGCTCGCAGTACGGCGCGTGCTCCAGGAGCTGGCCGTACTTGGAGAGGTAGCGCCTGGCCGGGGTGATGTGGCTGTTGGCCTCGATGCAGTACGCGCGCAGCGGGGCGTCCCCGGTCGGCACCCAGCGGTGGGTGGTGGACCGGGGGATGATCACGTAGTCGCCCTGGCCGACCTTCAGCGCGCCGAACACCGTCTCCAGCGTGGCCGCCCCCGACTCCACGTAGACGCACTCGTCGCCGAGCCCGTTGCGGTAGAGCGAGCTCGGCGCACCGGCGGCCACGTACCCGATCCGCACGTCGCCGTTGCCGAGCACCAGGCGGCGGCCGGTCACGGCGTCGGTGTTCTTCCACTCCTCACCCGGGAACAGCTCGTGCAGCTTCAGGTGCCGCGGCTTGAGCGGCAGGTTCGGGGTGGTGGCGAGGCCGGGCAGCTCCCACGGCACGGCGTCCACCATCGCCGAGGGGATGCCCTTGTGGTAGAGCAGCGAGGAGTCCGAGAAGAAGCCCTCCTCACCCATCAACTCCTCGTAGTACAGCCCGCCTTCGGGGGTACGGTGCTGGGTGTGCCGCTTGCGCGGGATGCTGCCCAGCTGCCGGTAGTGCGCCATGGTCGGATCTCCCTCGGGTGACGCGGCTCAGAGGTTGCCGCGCTTGTCCTGCTCACGCTCCAGGGACTCGAAGAGCGCCTTGAAGTTGCCCTTCCCGAAGCCCAGCGAACCATGCCGCTCGATGAACTCGAAGAACACCGTCGGCCGGTCGCCCTGCGGCTTGGTGAAGATCTGCAGCAGGTAGCCGTCCTCGTCGCGGTCGACCAGGATGTGGCGCTTCTTGAGCTCCTCGACCGGGACCCGCACCTTGCCGATCCGCGCCCGCAGCTCCGGGTCGTCGTAGTAGGAGTCGGGGGTGGAGAGGAACTCCACGCCGTTGGCGCGCAGCACGTCCACCGTGCTCAGGATGTCGTTGGTGGCGAGCGCCAGGTGCTGGCAGCCCGGGCCGCCGTAGAACTCCAGGTACTCGTCGATCTGCGACTTCTTCTTGGCGATGGCGGGCTCGTTCAGCGGGAACTTCACCCGGTGGTTGCCGCTGGCCACCACCTTGCTCATCAGGGCGGAGTACTCGGTGGCGATGTCGTCGCCGACGAACTCGGCCATGTTCACGAAGCCCATGACCCGGTTGTAGAAGGCGACCCACTCGTCCATCCGGCCGAGCTCGACGTTGCCGACCGCGTGGTCCAGGGCCTGGAACAGGCGGCGGGGGGCGCCCTCGGGGCGGGTCACCCTGGTCTCGGCGGCGACGAAGCCCGGCAGGTAGGGGCCGTTGTAGCGGGAGCGGTCGATGAGGGTGTGCCGGGTCTCGCCGTAGGTGGCGATGGCGGCGCGGCGGACGGTGCCGTGCTCGTCAAAGACGTCGTTCGGCTCCTCCAGGACCTTCGCACCCAGGGAGCGGGCGTGCTCGATGCACTTGTCGACGTCCGGCACCTCCAGCGCCAGGTCGACCACGCCGTCGCCGTGGCGGCGGTGGTGGTCCAGCAGCGGGCTGTCCGGGGAGACACCGCCCTCGATCACGAAGCGGCACGAGCCCGAGCGGAGCACGAAGGACTTGCGGTCCCGCTGGCCGGTCTCCGGGCCCGCGTAGGCGACCAGGTCCATACCGAAGACGGCCTGGTAGTAGTGGGCCGTCTGGGTGGCGTTGCCGACCACGAAGACGATCGCGTCCTGCGCGATGACCGGGAACGGATCGCCGGCCGAGTCGTGCTCGACCAGCCCCACCAGGCGGCTCAGCTGCTCCGCGTCGAGGCCCGCGTCCAGCTCCTCGGGAGTGAGTTCAACGGCGTTGGCGGTCATCGGTGTTCCTCCACATTGAGGCCTCCGCAGGTCGGGGGAGTGGGTGCCTGCGGTTGTGCGCAGAGCTTGCTCCCGACCAGGCCAGTGGGCAACAGTGAGATTTCCAGCTGATCAATCTGTGCAAGATGAGCAGAAGGTCGCGGCAACCACTGGGCAGATTGCTCAGTGAAACCGCTGAGTGTTGCCCTCCGCTACCGGCGTGGGATATCGGCTCCCCGGCCCGTCTCCACGGTACGGCGGCGGGCAGGGGAGTGCTCCCGCCCACCGGTTCCGGGGCCCGGCGGTGGAGTGCTCCTGCCCACCGGTTCCGGGGCCCGGCGGGGCGGCCGGGACTCTGAGGAACCTCATAGGGTCGGGGTCTGGCCCCGCGTGGTGATGCGCCGTCAGAATTGAGCGCAGTACGTCAAGTGGCGCCGCGCGCAACGGGCGGGCGGCGTGTCACGCAGTGCGTTCGTACGCGCCGGTACCGGAGTGGGGCCGATGCCGGGTCCGTCTCATCCCCGTGCGGCCGACCGGTCGGCCGCCGACCGAGGAGAACCCGATGTCCTTCGATCCCCACGCTCTGGCCGATCGCGCCAGGCCGCACGTCCTGGCGCTGTTTCGCGTCGTCGTCGCCCTGCTCTTCACCTGCCACGGTGCTGCCGGCCTGTTCGGGGTGCTGGGCGGCGCCCACGGCAGGACGGTCCCCCTCGGCCAGTGGCCGGGCTGGTGGGCCGCGCTGATCCAGCTGGCCGGCGGGGTGCTGGTGCTGCTGGGGTTCGGCACCCGGCCCGCGGCGCTGCTCTGCTCGGGGTCCATGGCGTACGCCTACTTCAGCGTGCACCAGGGGCATGCGCTGTGGCCCATCGAGAACGGCGGTGAACCGGCGGTGCTGTTCTGCTGGGCCTTCCTGGCCATCGCCGTGACCGGCCCCGGCAGCCTCGCCGTGGACCGCCTCCGCCCGTACCCGACCGGGCGCACGGTGAGGGCCGCGGTCCCGGTGGAGTGAGCGGCCGGGAGTGAGAACGGCCGGTCCCCGGGGTCCGCGCGGACCCCGGGGACCGGCCGTGGCCTTTCGAAGCGGCTACGGCTGCATCTCGTAGGCGCCGCTCAGTGCGGCGACCTGCTGCCAGATCCGCTCGGCGCGCTCGGCGTCCGCGACCGGGCGGCGGAGGTGGGCGAGCGCCCAGGCGGCCTGCGCCTCGCTGGTCGAGCTCTTGCCGTGGAGCTCGGTGGCGTGGGCGGAGAAGTCGCGGACCAGGAAGTCGAAGATGCCGTCCAGCAGGTCCGCGTCGACCCCGGTCAACTCGGCCTGCTCCAGCACCAGGTGGCCGTAGACCACCAGGGCGAACAGCTGGCCGATCTCCAGCAGGAAGTCCAGGTCCTGCTGCTGGGCCGCGTCGGGCGCGTGGGTGGCGAGCAGCGTGCACAGGCCGTCGGCCTGCTCGCGGAAGCGCGCCACGTTCGGGACGTGCGCGTGCGCGTCGTAGGCGGTGCGCCAGTCGTGGAAGCGGATCGCACCCAGGCCCCGGGCCGGGCCCTGGTGGAACAGGAAGGTGTCGTCGGTGGCGTCCAGCCGGGTCGGCACCGCCGGGTAGTCGGCCGGGTTGAACAGGTAGTTGGCCATGAACTTGAGGATCAGCGCCAGGTTGACGTGGACCGTGCCCTCCAGCTTCGGCAGGCCCCGGATGTCGCGGGCGGCCTTGTCGAAGTAGGTGTCCGCCTCGAAGCCCTTGGCCGCGATGACGTCCCACATCAGGTCGATGACCTTCTCGCCCTCGGTGGTGACCTTCATCTTGGTCATCGGGTTGAACAGCAGGTACCTGCGGTCCTCGGGCGAGGCCGAGCGGAAGTAGTCCACCGCGCGGTCGCTGAACAGCTTCATCGCCACCAGGCGCGCGTAGGCGTCGGTCAACTCCCGGCGCACGTGCGGGAACTCGGTGACCTTCCGGCCGTACAGCACCCGGTTGTGGGCGTGCGTCACCGCCTCGTACATGGCGTGCTCGCAGATGCCGATGGAGGCCGTGCAGAGGTTGAACTTGCCGACGTTGACGGTGTTCAGCGCGGCGTCGAAGGCGGCCTTGCCGGTGTGCAGCACGTCCTCGGCGCGCACCGGGTAGTCCTCCAGGCGGAACTCGCTGACGTACATCTGCGCGTTCACCACGTTCTTCACCAGGTGGTACGCCTCGTGCCGGCTGTCGGCGGCGAAGAAGACGTACCCCTCCGGGCCCTCGACGTCCGAGCGGCGGCCGAAGACCGAGACCAGGCCGGCCACGTTGCCGTTGCCGATGTAGTACTTGGAGCCGGTCGCGGTGAAACCGCCCTCGCCGTCCGGGGTGAGGATCATGTCGGTCGAGTAGATGTCGGCCCCGTGGGTGCGCTCGGAGAGACCGAAGGCCATGACATGGCCCTCCGTCAGCAGCTTCGCCGCACGCGCCCGGACGGCTTCGTTCTCGCTCTGCCAGACCGGTCCCAGGCCCAGGATGGTGACCTGCCAGGTGTACCAGTAGCCCAGGCCGTAGAAGCCGAGGATCTCGTTCAGCTCGGCGATCCGGGCGGTGTCCCAGCGCTTGGCTGCTACTCGCCCGCTCGCACCGGGGTCGGCCGAGGAGGGCGTCAGGAACTCCGCGAACAGCCCCTCCTTCGCGGCGAATTCGAGGAAGTCCCCGTACCAGGCGCGGTCGATGTAGGTGTCGATCAGCGCCTTCTTGCCACGCGACTCGAACCAGTCCACGGTCGCGCGCAGCAGGCGGCGGGTGGTGTCGTCGAACTGGGCGGGGTCATACGTACGCGGGTTGAAGAGCACGGGAACTCCTGGGTTTCGAGGGTCAGTCGGTAAGGCGGTGCAGGGTGGCGAGGACGTCGTCCAGCCAGGCGAGGGTCATCCGCTCGTACTCGATGCCGCCGCGCAGCACCACGTGCTGGAGCTGCTGCTGGGCGTCGAGCGCGGCCGGGTCGGGGAAGTCCCGCTGCTCGCCGGTCAGATAGCGGGCCAGCAGGGCCGCATGGCTCTCCCGGTGCCGCTCGACCTCGGGGATCAGCGCCCCCGGGTCCTCGAACGCGGCCGCGCGGATCTTCACGGCCAGTTCATGGCGGACGGTCTCCGGCTCCACCGGCTCGCGCAGCCAGCTGCCGAGCGCGGAGCGGCCGGGCGCGGCGACCGAGTACACCTTCTTGTCCGGCCGTCCGTCCTGGGTCACCGCTGTCGCGGCGATCCAGCCGTCCGTCTCCATCCGCCGCAGCACCCGGTAGATCTGCTGGTGGGTGGCGGTCCAGAAGCGCCCGATCGACCGGTCGAAACGCCTGGCCAGCTCATAGCCCGAGGCGGGCTGCTCCAGCAGCGAGACGAGGATCGCGTGCTCCAGTGCCATGCCCGCATCCTGCTATGCAACAAGTTGCATAGGCAATGGCGCGGCAGTCCGGTGAGACGCAGCTCACGATCGGGCTGCCGTCGGGCCGCCCAGGTGCTCGCGCGAAGGCGCTCGCGGGGGATGACGTTCGTTCGGGACGGCGGCCCATAGGGCCTGCGGGGCAGTGGCGCTCAGTGGTGGGGGTGCCCTCAGGCGGGCCCGGTGAGGGCTGACCCGGCCAGGTGATAAATCGGGACAAACCGTTACTCCTGCCACAAAATGGATAGTGGCCAGGCGGATCGCCCATGGCCCAGAGTTAGGAGGTGGTCCCGGTGTCAACTCAGCTGCCGATGGGCATGGAGCACCATCCGGACATCCTGGAGCTGCGTGAGCAGTCCGAAAGAGTGGTGGCTACACCGAGAGCGCAGGGCATCGAGGCGCTGGGGACGCTGGCAGGCCTCTTCCTGGCGGTGTCACCGTGGGTGGTCGGGTTCACCCCCCTGCACGCACTCACCATCAACAACCTGGTGCTCGGTCTCGCCTTCGCGGCGCTGATTTCGGGCTTCGGCTCGGCCTACGAGCGCACCCACGCCCGGGCCTGGGCCGCAGCGGTGATCGGTGTCTGGACGATCATCGCCCCCTGGTCGATGGCCGGCCATGAGGCGATCATGCGGTCGATCCTCACCAATGTGATCACCGGCGCCGTGATGCTCTGCCTCGCACTCGCGGCCATCGCCGGAGCGCGGGCCCTCGGCGGCTCGAAGAAGGCCGGACACCTTCACGGCCACTCGGCCGCCACCCGGCCGCCCAGGAGCGAGACCAGGTGACGGTAAGGGGGCAGCATGCGAGTTCGGGCCGGTCACCTCGGTGACCGGCCCGAACTCCGTTCACGCCACGGACGTGCGGGTCACGGACGGGTCATCCGCAGGACGTCCAGCGCCTCGTCCAGCTGAGCCTCGGTCAGCTTGCCCTCCGCCAGGTAGCCCCGTTCCACCACCACCTGCCGGATGGTCTTGCGCTCGGCCAGCGCCTGCTTGGCCACCTTGGCGGCCTCCTCGTAACCGATGTAGCGGTTCAGCGGGGTCACCACGGACGGCGAGGACTCGGCGTACTCCCTGGCCCGCTCGACGTTGGCGGTGATGCCGTCCACCGCCCGGTCGGCCAGCAGCCGGGCGCTGTTGGCCAGCAGGCGGACGGACTCCAGCAGATTGCGGGCGATCACCGGGAGCATCACGTTCAGCTCGAAGTTACCGCTCGCCCCCGCGACGGTGACGGTGCCGTCGTTGCCGATCACCTGGGCCGCGACCATCAGCACCACCTCGGGCAGCACCGGGTTGACCTTGCCCGGCATGATCGACGAACCCGGCTGGAGATCCGGCAGGTTGATCTCGCCGAGCCCGGTCCGCGGGCCCGACCCCATCCAGCGCAGATCGTTGGCGATCTTCGTGAAGCCGACCGCGATGGTGCGCAGCTGCCCGCTCAGCTCCACCAGGCCGTCCCGGGCGCCCTGGGCCTCGAAGTGGTTGCGCGCCTCGGTCAGCGGCAGACCGGTGGCCCGGGCGACCTCGGCGATCACGGCGGCGGAGAAGCCGGGCGGGGTGTTGATGCCCGTGCCGACGGCCGTTCCGCCCAGCGGCAGCTCCGCCACCCGGGGCAGGGTCGCGGACAGCCGCTCGATCCCGTACCGCACCTGTGCCGCGTAGCCGCCGAACTCCTGGCCGAGGGTGACCGGGGTGGCGTCCATCAGGTGCGTCCGGCCCGACTTCACCACCTCGGTGAACTCCTCGGACTTGCGCTCCAGCGCGGCCGCGAGCTGCTCCAGCGCCGGGATCAGCTCGCCGGTGACGGCCGCCGTCGCGGCGATGTGGATCGAGGACGGGAAGACGTCGTTGGAGGACTGGCTGGCGTTGACGTGGTCATTGGGGTGCACCGGCTGGCCGAGGCGCTCGGTGGCCAGGGTGGCGATCACCTCGTTGGTGTTCATGTTGGAGGACGTACCGGACCCGGTCTGGAACACGTCCACCGGGAACTGGTCGTCCCACCGTCCCGCGGCGACCTCGCCGGCCGCCTCCTGGATCGCCTTCGCCTTCGCGAGGTCGAGCACGCCGAGCTCGGCGTTGACCTTGGCGGCGGCGGCCTTGATCAGGGCCAGCGCCTCGATGTGCGCGCGTTCCAGACGCTGGCCGGACACCGGGAAGTTCTCCACCGCCCGCTGCGTCTGCGCCTGCCACTTCGCCGATGCGGGGACCCGGACCTCGCCCATCGAGTCGTGCTCGACGCGGTACTCCTGCTCGCCACCCATGGTGGGACACCTCCCTGATTGCCGGCTTCTGATCACGAGAGCCTCCGGGAGGGCCGAGGTATTTCCGTGGAGCGGCGACCGGTTGCGCCCTGCGGGTGATCCGGCGGAGGGCCGGGAGCCCGGAAGGGCTCCCGGCCCTCCCCGCCGGGGTTCCGGTCCCGCTCAGGCGGCGGCGCGACGGGCGGGCTCAGGCGAGGCTGGCGGTGGTCCGTTCGGCGGGCGGGGCGTGGAGCGGGGGCTGGACGAGGACGGGCTCCTCGTCCCGGGCGCGGGCCAGGTGGCCGGGGTCCAGGACGGCGGTGACCAGGCCCGGAGCGGCGTCGCCCGCGTCGGCCAGGAGGGTGCTGTCGGGGCCCCAGACGGCGCTGCGGCCGCAGCCGACGTACGGGCCGGAGGGGCCGATGTGGTTGGCCAGCACGGTGTACATGGTGTTGTCCATGGCGCGCGCGGGGAAGAGCGTGCGCAGCTGCCGCGTGCCGGAGCCCGTGCCGAAGAGCGCGCCGACCAGATAGGCGTGTGCGCCGTCCAGTGCGGCGGCACGGGCGTGCTCGGGGAAGCCGGAGTCCCAGCAGATACCGAGGCCGAGCCGCCAGTCCCCGAGCCGGACCGTGCAGCCGCCGCCGGCACTCGGCGCGAAGCCCGCCGCGCGCTCGCTCGGGGTGGTGAACTGCTTGCGGTAGGCGGTGGCCAGGCGGCCCGAACCGTCCAGGACCAGGGCCGCGATGTGCAGCAGGCCGGTGTCCGGGTCCCGCACCGGTGCACCCACCACCACCGAGGTACCGGTCCCGGCGCAGGCCGTGACGAGCGGATCCAGGCGCGGGTCGTCGGAACCGACGGCGAGCCGGTCGGGGTCGGCGGCGATGGCGGCGAGTTCGTAGCCGGTGAGGAAGAGCTCGGAGAGCAGCAGCAGTCGCGCTCCGCCGTCGGCGGCGCGGCGGACCAGCCCGGCGGCGGTGGCGGCGTTGGCCGCCACGTCGAGCGGGGTGAGTGCGGTCTGGGCGGTGGCGACGGTCAGCGGTGCCGTCGGCAGCGGTGCCGGGATCTGTATGGTGTCAGTCACGGATTTCATACCTTACTCATGACTCCCCGTCGGCTCAAGGCTCCCGGTCGTGGAGTCCGCTGCCGGACCGGCTGGCCGTGACGTGAGGCGGAGCGGGCCCCCGAGGTGCAGCATGGCGGCATGACCGACACCACCGACCCGGCGGCCCGCTACGAGGAGATCGCCGAGGAACTCGCACCACGCGGCGCCATCCGCTCGCGGATGCTCGGCATGCCGTGCCTCAAGGACGCCGACGGCAGGGCCTTCGCCGCCCTCCACCGGGGGGAACTGGTCTGCCGGTTGGGCCATGACACACCCGCGCACACCGAGGCGCTGCACCTGCCGGGGGCGCACGTCCTCGACCCGGTGGACGGGCGGCCGATGGGGGACTGGGTGTGCATCCCGGTCGCCTCGGCCGGCCACTGGGACAACTTCGCCGAAGCGGCCTTCGGCTCCCCGCACTGAGCACACCGCCGGCCGTCCCGTGGTCGCGTCAGGAGCCCGTACCGGCAAGGGTGGTGGCGAAGCAGCGGTGTGGGCAGCGTCTCGTACCCTCCCGTGCCCCGGTGCGCGATACTCGTCGCCGTGGCCCACCCCGCCGCGCTCGCCGCACCGTCCCGAGGAGCCCGAATGGCGACGACCCCTGCCCGCCTCGACCCGGCCGACCTGCTCTCCGTCGGTGAGCTGCTGACCGACGAGGAACGGCTGATCCGGGACACGGTACGGAAGTTCGCCGACGAGCGGATCCGGCCCGACGTGGGCGACTGGTTCGACCGCGGCGTCTTCCCGGCCCGCGAACTCGCCCCGGAACTGGGCGAACTGGGCGTCCTCGGCATGCACCTGGACGGCTACGGCTGCACCGGCTCCTCCGCCGTCGCCTACGGTGTCGCCTGCATGGAACTCGAGGCCGCGGACTCGGGGCTGCGCAGCTTCGTCTCGGTCCAGGGCTCGCTCGCCATGCGCTCCATCCACGCCTTCGGCTCCGAGGAGCAGAAGCAGCAGTGGCTGCCCGAGCTGGCCGCCGGACGTGCGATCGGCTGCTTCGCCCTCACCGAACCGGACTTCGGCTCCGACCCGGCCAACATGCGTACCAGGGCCCGCCGCAAGGGCACCGACTGGGTGCTCTCCGGCAGCAAGATGTGGATCACCAACGGCAGCATCTCGGACGTCGCCGTGGTCTGGGCGCAGACCGAGGAGGGCGTGCGGGGCTTCCTCCTCCCCAAGGGCACCCCCGGGTTCACCGCCCGCGACGTCCACGGCAAGCTCTCGCTGCGCGCCTCGGTGACCAGCGAACTGGTGCTGGACGAGGTCGTGCTCCCGGCCGACGCGGTGCTCCCCGGCGTACAGGGGCTGCGCGGCCCGCTGTCCTCGCTGAACGAGGCCCGCTACGGCATCCTCTGGGGCACCGTCGGCGCGGCCCGCGACTGCTACACCACCGCACTGGACTACGCGAAGAGCCGGATCCAGTTCGAGCGGCCGATCGCGGGCTTCCAGCTCACCCAGCAGAAGCTGGTCGAGATGATGCTGGAGGTCGAGAAGGCGTACCTGGTCGCGGTCCGGATCGGCCGACTGAAGGACGCCGGGCAGTGCCGCCCCGCGCACATCAGCTTCGGCAAGCTCAACAACGTCCGCACCGCTCTGGAGATCGCCCGCAGCGCCCGCACCATCCTGGGTGCCAACGGCATCACCGTCGAGTACCCGGTGCTCCGGCACGCCAACAACCTCGAATCCGTGCTGACCTACGAGGGCACCGCCGAGATCCACACCCTGGTCCTCGGCGAGGCGATCACCGGTGAGTCGGCCTACCGCTGACGCCGGGTCAGCGCGCGAAAAGCGATGGTCACGGTCGGGTTCGCGCCGATACGGTCGGCGCCTCACCGAAGCCGCGCCGGCGGCCGGCGCCGCCACCGAACGGAGAGCCCGACCATGACCGCGCCGAAGACCACCACGCTCTGGCGGCCCACCGGCCCCGAGGAGCTGGCGCTCGTCGCGGCTTCGTTGTGGCGCGCCTGGCCGCCCAGGCTGCCGGACCAGCCGATCTTCTACCCCGTGCTCAACGAGGACTACGCCGTCCGCATCGCACGGGACTGGAACGTGCCCGCGTCGGGCGTCGGCTACGTCACCAGATTCGAGGCCGAGAGCGGCTTCCTCGCCCGCTACCCCGTCCGGCAGGCCGGCGGCCGGACCATCCTGGAACTGTGGGTGCCGGCGGAGGAACTGGCCGAGTTCAACCGGCACATCGTCGGTTCGATCGAGGTCGTCCACGAGTTCCGGCCCGCCACCTGACAGGGGGCCGATCGGGGGGTGGTCCCGCGGGCGGGTACGCCCAAAGGCGGATCCGGATCGGTACCTGATGACTATCGCCGGGGCGGTCCGCACCACTCAGGATGGAGAGGTAGAGGCAAACCGGAACAGAACCGAGGTCGTCATCATGGGTTTCGCGGGCAAGGCCGCGGTGGGCGTCATCGCTGCCGGGGGTGTGGCGCTCGGAGCGGTGATGCTGGTGCCGAAGGCGGCCGACCTGGGCGAGAGCAGGCACCGCGAGGAGGCCACGTACGCCACCGGCAAGGAGGCCAAGGCCGACCGCAGGTCGATGCCCGGCTGGCTGCCGGACGGCGCCACCAAGGTCTCGTACATGATGTCCACCATCGGCGGCGACCGCCTGCTGAAGGCCGCCCTGCCGGAGCGGAAGCTGCCGGACGGATGCACCAAGGGCACCCCCGAGGGCGCGGTGCACCTCAAGGCGCCCTGGTTCCCCGGTGACGTCCCCGCCAAGGCCACCGCGCGCTGCGGCTTCTACAACGTGGCCCTGGTCGGCAACGAGCTGTACGGCTGGCAGGACGACGCGGTCGTCGTCGCGGCCCGCAAGGCCGGCCGGACCGCCGACTGACGCTCCGGCATGGCCGGCGGCGTACGGCTGAGCCGGGCCCGGTGCCGGGCCCGGCTACCGGAGAGGCCCGTAGCTGCGATAGGACGGACGTATCCGACCTACCCGCAGAGGAGTCCCATGTCAGGCCCGACCCTGGGCGCCGCCGGTGACCAGTCGTCCGACACCTCCCAAGCCGCCGCGAGCGACCCGCTGACCGACTCTCAGAACAGGCCGCCGAGCCGGGCCACCGTGGCCGTGCTCGCCGGCCTGACCGCGCTGGGGCCGCTCACCACCGACCTCTACCTGCCCGCCCTGCCCGCGCTCACCACCGACCTCGGCTCCACCGCCGCGACCGCCCAACTCACCCTCACCGGCTCGATGTTCGGCATGGCCTTCGGCCAGCTGCTGTTCGGGCCGCTCAGCGACCGCCTCGGCCGCCGGCCCCCACTGCTGGTCGGCATGACGCTCTACACGCTGGCCACCGTGGTCTGCGCACTGGCCGGTTCGATGCCGCTGCTGATCGCCGGGCGGCTCCTGCAGGGCTTCGCCGGGGCCGCCGGCCTGGTGATAGCCAGGGCCGTCGCCCGCGACCGGTACGAGGGCGTGGCAATGATCCGCTTCATGGCCTCGCTCGGCGTGATATCCGGCCTCGCCCCGATCCTGGCCCCCGTGCTCGGCGCCCAGCTGCTGCACCTCACCAACTGGCGCGGCACCTTCGCCGCCCTGGCCCTGGTCGGCGCGGTGATCACCGTCGGCGCCGCGCTGGTGCTGCCCGAGTCGCTGCCGCCCGAGCGCCGCCACACCGACGGCATCGGCAGCACGGTCCACGCCATCGGCGGGCTGCTGCGCGACCGGCGCTTCCTCGGCTACACGCTGACCAGCACCTTCGCCTTCGGTGCGCTCTTCGTCTACGTCAGCGGCTCCTCCTCGGTGCTGCAGACGGAGTACGCCATCTCGCCGCAGATGTACAGCCTGGTCTTCGCCACCAACTCCGTTGCGGTGGTGGGCTCCACCCAGCTCAACGGCCGACTGCTGGTGCGGAAGCTGCCGGCGAACACCCTGATGCTGATCGGGCTCGTCTGCGCCGGGATCGCGGGAGCGGAGGTCGTGCTCGCCAGCGGTGTCTGGCACCTGGGCCTGCTCGGGGTGTGGCCAGGGCTCTTCCTGCTGATGGCCAGCATGGGCATCCTGGTGCCCAACTCCAACGCCCAGGCGCTGACCATGGCACCGCACGCCGCGGGCTCCGCCTCCGCGCTGATCGGCACCGGCACCTTCCTGTGCGGTGCCGTCGTCGCACCGCTCAGCAGCGCGGGCGGCCGGCCGTCGGCGCTGCTGCTCGGCGTGGTGGTCCTGGGCTGCGCGGTGCTCGCCACCGCCTCCTACGTCCTGCTCTGCCGCCCCGGGCGTGACGGGGAACCGACGTGACGTCTCCCGCTGCGTACCGGCGGTCGTTCTCGGGCTGACCCGCTGACCCGCTGACCCGCTGACCCCGGGCCCGGCCGCAAGCGCGCCGGTGTCCGGGGCGGGGCCGGCCGGCCGTGCCGCGCCCTCAGGCGAGGCGCATGAGGAGCTTCCTGACATTGCCGTTGTCGATGGCTGCCTTCTGCGCCTCGGTGAGACCGGTCCGCGTGTCGAGGATCTCGGTGAGCTCCGTGGCCACCGGTGTGGGGGCGTAGGGGAAGTCGCTGCCGAAGAGGATGCGTCCGTGGTCCGCGAACGTCAGGAGGCCGGCGAAGGCGTGAGGCCCGGAGGACAGGGCCGTGTCCCAGTGGAAGAGTCCGAACTTCGCGAACAGTTCGTCGGCTGTGGGTCCTCGGGGATCGAGTTGCGGTTGCGTCTCGCAGAACCGGAGGACCGCGTAGGGCACGAACCCGTCCGCGTGCGCGAGGATGATCTTCACATCGGGGTACTTGTCCAGCACCCCGTTGAAGACCATGTGGACGGCGTTGCGCGTGGTGTCGAACGGGTAGTCCACCAGGGGCGCGGGTACGTCCGCCAGGGGCGGGACGGGCGGAAGGCAGGGGTGGACGAGGACCACGGCCGACCGCCGGTTCAAGGAGTCCCAGAGCGGCGCGTACCGTGCGTCCCCGAGGTAGACGCCCTCGTAGTTGGTCAGCAGGACGACGCCGTCCGCACCGATCCCGTCCAGCGCGTGCTGAAACCGACGGGTTCCGGGATTCCGGAAGCAGAACAGCCGCGAACCCGCCGCAGAAGACCTGTCCTGGCCCGGAGTCTGCGGCGGGTTCGCGGCTGTTCCGTGGTGAGTGCTCAGTCCCAGTCCTGCAGCTGCTGGAGCAGGTCGGCGTTGCCCTCCATCCGCAGCGAGCCGGCCGGGATGCGCATGTACATGAGCAGGGCCATCTCGCTCGCCGTGCCGTAGATGGCGGCGGTGGGCTTGCTCTCGGCGGCCTCCGCCGCGGTGAGGCGGGTGAAGCGGGAACCGGCGGCGTCCACCGTCTGGCGCCAGGAGCCAGCCTCGGCTGCGTGGTAGTCCATGGTGGCGGGCTCGCCCGGCCACGGGACCGTGACGGTGCAGACGGTGGCGAGGAACTCCTCGATGGCGTCGACCGCCTCGGTCGTCGGCAGCTCCTGCGGGGTACCGGAGGCCAGCTGGGCGTCGTAGGTGTGGATCAGCGACTCCGGGACGCGGCGGCGGGCCACGGCGGCCACCGTGTGCGGCGAGGCCAGCGGCTCCCACCAGGCCCAGCAGCCCCGGTCCGGGCCGGCCTCGCGCAGAGCAGTAAGCAGCTGCTCCGTCGAGTCGGCCAGCCAGGTTATGAGGGCCTCGCGCTCCCTGGGCGCCGCCAGCCCGTCCTTGCTCGGCCGCTCGTCGCCCGGCGCGGTGTTCAGCACGATGTAGGCCCAGAAGCGGTCCCCCTCACTGAGGTGGTTCGCCAGGTCGTACAGCGTCCAGCCCGGGCAGGACGGGACGTCGGCGTCGAGGCTGGGGGCCGCGGCGACGGCGGCGCGGAACGCGGCGGACCGCTCGTCAATCATCCGCAGCAGGGTGGAGAAGTAGAGATGCTCAGTCACGTAGGCCTTGTATCACCCGGACCGGGACTCTCACACTCGATTAAGACCGACTTGTGGACCTCGCGGTTCGCGGTCACCTCTCCCGTCGCCAACAGCTCGGCGAACCTCTCGTTGCCTGCGTTCAGGTCGCGGACCAGCGCGGCCAGGCGGCTGTCCCGGGGGAAGCGGCCGGTGGCGCGGCGCAGATCGGAGACGAGGGCGGCGTCGGCGGTGTCGGGGTCCGTCTCGGTGACCGGCCACAGCGCGAGGGGGGTGTGATCGACGTCCACCGGGAACCTGTCGCGGGCGAAGTTGCGCATCCGCGGCGGCGAGGCCAAGGGGTCTCCCAGCAGGGCGGCCCACCCGTGGTTCCACCACACCAGCTGCCAGTCCGCCGCGAACACGGCCACCGGTACGTCTCCGAGGCGGACGATCGCCCTCGCCACCGAGGGGCCCGGTGCCGGCACCGGACGCTTCATCGACCGCCATGGCGAGATCGCCTGGTCCTGAGACCGGCGGTGCCGGGTCACCGGCCCTGAAGAACAGAACGGGCAGGACATCGAGACCGGTCCCGGACAGGAGAGCCGCTGCCGCTACTGGCGTCGGCGGAACCTCCGGCCGAGGTGATCAGGACGTACGAGCCGGGGCCCGGCACGTCGAGACGGTAGCCGCCGTCGGGCCCGGTGACCGCGCGGTCCAGACGGCCTCCCACATCTCCGCCGCCCTCTCGGTGGCCGCCGCCCTCGTCGCCGCGTTTGTACTCAAGCAGAAGGGCTGGGAGAGCGTCGCCGAGGCAGATGCCGCCGTCGGGATGGCGGAAGGATGACGATGCTGCGGCAGCTCGGGTTCCTGACCGGAACTACTGCGCGACGCAATGGACTTGCGAGTGAGCACGGAGCCGGCGGCGATCACGATTCGGCCGGCGCGCCACCGTGCTGGGTGAGGCGGACCAGACCTGGCGCCCGTGCGGTCGGGGAACAGGTGGAGCCCCGGGGGCGGGGGAACCGCGTGGTAGGCCGGTGCCGAGGCGGGTGGCCTGCCGCGCGGTTCCCCGCGCCCGGTCGGTTCAGGAGATCGAGAAGTCGTCGCCGTAGACGTTGCCCTGGCCGTACCAGCCGTGCAGGTAGACGGTGACCGTGCCGGTGGAGCCGGTGGTGAACGGGACGCTCAGCTTGGTCCAGCCGCTCGACGAGGTCCAGGTGCTGGCGGTCGCCTCACCGCTGACACCGAGGTAGGCGTAGTTGCCCTGCACCCAACCCGTCAGCGTGTACTTGGTGTTGGGGGTCAGCGTGACGGCCTGGTCGCACTCGCCGGTCTGGCTCGCGCCGGCCGCGGCCGACAGGGCGTAACTGCCGGAGTGCACCGGGGTGGTGACCACCGCGCCGCCGCTCTGGCAGGTCCAGGGGCTGAGGCTGCCGGTCTCGAAGTCGCCGTTGACCAGGCCCTTCGTCCCGCCGCCGGAGCCGGTCACGGTCAGCGTGTAGGTGGTGCTGTGGCTGCCGGAGGCCGCACTGCCGGTGACGGTGAGCGGGTAGGTCCCGGGCACCGTGGCCGCGGTGGCGGAGACGTTGAGCGTGGCGCTGTCCCCGGCGTTCACCGGGCTCGGGCTGACGGTGGCGGTGACCCCGGCGGGCGCGCCGGACACGCTGAGCGCGACGGACTGCGCCGAGCCCGCCGTGACGGCGGTCGCGATGCCGCTGCGCAGGCTGCCGCCGGGGGTGAGCGAACCGGCGGCGGGGGAGGCGCTCACCGAGAAGTCGTTGGTGACCGGGCCGGTGCTGCCACCCCCGCTGAACGGGGCGAAGACGTGGGTGAAGTCCCAGGTGTTCTGGCTGATCCCGGAGCAGCTGTCACTGCCCGCGGTGCCGACGCAGCCGCCGTTGTCGCGCTGCAGCGCCCAGAACGAGAGGGTGTTGATGCCCTTGGCGGTGGCCCAGTTGTAGACGTTGGCGGCGTCGGCGGTGCTGAAGGTCTCGGCCGGGCCGAAGTCGTCGATGCCGAGCATGTCGGTGACCCCGATGGACCCCCACAGCTGCGCGGGCGTCCTGCCCGGGTAGAGCTGGGCCAGCTGGTTGTAGAGTCCGGTCGCCGCGTTCTGGGTGTCGTTGCCCATGTTGTGCGAGGCGTTGTCGTAGTAGTCGAACGTCATGATGTTCACGACGTCGATCCGCGCGTTGTTCTTCACCGCGTTGTTCAGCACGTTCAGCCCGGTGTCGGCCAGCCCGCCGGTGGTGGTCGGCAGGGTGTAGGAGAACTGGATGCTGCGGCCGTTCGCGGCCGCCCAGTCCTCGACCTGCTTGACGGCCTTGTTGCGGCGGTCGATCCCGGCGCTGTCGGTCAGCGAGTTGTCCTCGATGTCGAGGTCGATCCGGCTGACGCCGTAGGTGGTGATGACCGACTCGTAGGCGGCGGCGATCGAGTTCACGTCGGTGCAGCTGTCGGCGATCTCGGTGCCGGTGTTGTCGGCCGTGTAGCCGCCGAACGAGGGGATCACGTCGCCGCCGGCCGCCCGGATGGTGGCGATGTCGGCGCCGAACTGGGCCGAGGCGATGGGCATCGAGCCGTCGCCGTTCCAGTACGGCGTACAACTGCCCTTGGTGGCGGCCTGGATGAACGCCATGGTCAGGTACTTGGCGCCGGACTGGCTCGCCAGCTTCGCCGGGCTGTCACCGGTCCACGCCTCGAAGTACGGCGCGAAGACGTGCTGCGGCAACGAGGTCGCGGCCGGGGCGGTGGCGTGGGCGACGGTGCCGCCCACGACCGTCAGCCCGACCGTGGCGGCCAGGCCGGCACAGCCGGCCAGCAGTGCGCGGATGGATCTGTTCAGACGCATGGATGCTCCAACAGACGTGAAGGTGAAGACCGTTCGCCCGGAAATGGGCATGACGGTACCTGACGCGGGCCCTGCAGGGGTGGTACGGCGTGCGGGAAACAGCGCACGGCCGGCCGGTGTTCACACCCCCACAGTGCATCCCGGTCGGAACTACACCGCCTATGTTTGGTCTGGACCACTTGTGTGTCAAGGCATCTGACACCGGGACGGTAGGTCCACCGTCCGTCGGTCGGGTTCACGGCCAGGATGCGGCCGGAGTGGTCCCGCGGGATCACGTCGGCCGCCACGCGCTTGCGTGCCTGGCGGGCGTTGCCCTCGGCGAGGTAGGCGTTCCAGGCAACGGGATCAGCGGACGATGGCCTCACGATGTTCCTCCCCGAGGCGGCGGGATGATGTCGGCGAGCAGCACCATTCGCGTGTGAGCGGGGCGGAGTCGAGTAGACCCCACTGCCGGTGGAGCGGCGGTGGGGTCTCGGGGGCAGGTGGTCGGTCCGGTCAGACCTCGCCGAACTCACCGCTCTTGACGCCTGCCACGAAGGCGGCGAAGGCGTCGGCGGAGAAGACCGGAGCCGGGCCTTCGGGCTCCTTGGAGTCGCGTACGGGGATGACGCCGGTGTATCCGGGCGCGATCTCGATGCACTGGCCACCGTTGCCGCTGTAGGACGACTTGAACCAGGAAGCTCCGCTCAGATCGATGTCTTCGCGCATGTCGCACAGTTCCTTTCGGGCCTTGCGGATCATTGCGCGCGGCAACGCCGGTCACCAGGACCGCAATCGGGTCGTGGAGACCGGCGTCGCGTAGGGCCTCGGAGCAGCCCGCACCGTCCGGAAGCACCGTCCGCAAGCACCGGGTGGCTGGCCCCGGACCGGCGTCGGGTGGGCGGAGAGCGCCTGCTCAGACAGCGACGAAGCGGCGCGGGCCGTCGGTGGTGACGACCCGGCCGAACCGCAGCTGCGGGAAGTGCGCGGCGCCCAGGAGGTCCTCGGTGTCGGCCACTTCGTCGGCCAGCCGGTTGCGCACCGCCGAGGCGGCGACAGGGTCGATGTCCCACACCACCTGCCAGTCGGGCTCGCTCAGCTGCACCACCGAGTGGGCCACGTCCCCGAGCAGCAGGGCGCGCCTGCCTTGGGAGGAGACCACGTAGACCGTCGAGCCCGGGGTGTGCCCGGGGGTGTGGCGGGCGTCGATCCCCGGCGCGATGGTGAAGTCGGCGTCGAACAGCTCCAGTCGGGGCTCCAGCGGGCTGAGCTTGTCGACCGTCTCACGCCCTGCGGCCGGACCGGTGACGAAGTGCTCCCAGTCGGCCCGGTGCACCCGGTGGACCGCGTTCGGGAACACGATGCCGCCGTTGTTCGTGGCCCACCCGATGTGGTCGAAATGCAGATGCGTGAAAACCACGTCGGTCACGTCGCCGGGCGTGATTCCGTGTTCCCGGAGGGAATCGAGCAGACCGCCGCCGGAGTACTTCCCGTTGTCGAAATCCCCGAGACCGGCGTCCACCAGGACGACCCGGTCGCCGGTACGGACGCAGAACGCGCCGACCGGAAGCTCCCACGTCCCGTCGGCGTTGAAGTGCTCGCGGTGGCAGGCGAACGGATCGTCAACTCCCGGGCGGCTGAGAATCTCCGCCGCGACCTCGACACCCTTCCCGTCGGCGACGGGAATCACCTCGATGTCCCCGATCTTCATTCGCACACTCCCCGTTTCATCCGGACGACGGAGGCCGTCGGCCTCCGGCACGACCCAACCGTATTGGACCGACCGGCATTCCCGTCCGATCCGGAAACAACCGGGCCCCGCGCCTCACGGTGGTGGGGTACGGGGCCGGTGCGGGCCGGGATCAGCCGAGGCCGTTGGACCCCAGCCAGTCCTTGGCCACCGCCGACGGGTCCTCCTTGTCGACGGAGACCCGCTTCATCATCTCGGTCAGGCCCGGGGTGTCGAGCTTGGCCGAGACGGCGTTCAGGGTGGCGGTGGCGGTGGCGTCGAGGCCGGCCTTGTTGACCAGCGGGGTGACGTTCTGCGAGCTGAAGAGGTTCTTCGGGTCGGTCAGCGAGACCAGCTTGAACTGGACGATCTTCGGGTCGGTGGTGAAGACGTTGCCGACCTGGATCGAGCCGTCCTTGAGGGCGTTGGCGGTGGTGTCCCCGGTGGGCTTCCACTCCTTGAAGGTGAGCCCGTAGATGTCCTTGAACTGCTGCTCACGGCGGGACTTGAACTCCGGCGGGCCGCCGATGGTGAACTCGCCGGCCTTGCCGGCCAGATCGGCGATGCTCTTCAGCTGGTACTTGTCGGCGGTCTCCTGGGTGACGCTCAGCGAGTCCTTGTCCTCGGCCGGGGCCGAGTCCAGGATTCCCAGCGAGCCGGGCAGCTCCTTCTGCAGCGCGGCGTTGACCTCCGCCGTGCCGGTGGCGGTGTTCTTGGCGTCCAGATAGCCGAGGAGCGCGCCGTTGTACTCGGGCAGTACGGTCAGGCTGCCGTTCTTCAGCTGGCCGTAGAGCACCTCGCGGCTGCCGATGTTGAACTTCTCCTCGACCTTGACGCCCTTGGCCTTGAGCGCCTGCGAGTAGATCGAGGCCAGCAGCACGTTCTCCGGGAAGTTCGCCGAGCCGACCACCACGGTCTTCCCGCCGCCACCTGATGACCCCGATGGATTGGACGAGGTGTCCAGCGGGTTGCCGCTGCCGGAGGAGGAGCAGGCCGCCGCACCGAGCAGCAGGCCAACGGCGGTGACGGTCCTGAGCAGACGGGTGGTCATGGGTTCCCTTTCGTGGTCCCGCGGCCGGGAGCGGTGCGGGAGGAGGTCCGGTGGATTCAAGCGCCGGGGAGCCGGCACCTTCACGAGCTGCGGGCGGCCTCGGCACCGGCCGCCCGCTGGGCGCGCACGCCACGCGGCAGCGCGTACCGGATGAGCCCGGCGAACAGCAGCTGGGTGGCGACGGCGAGCAGCACCACCAGCAGTGCGCCGCCCAGCGTGGCCGGGAAGTCGCGGGTGGCCAGGCCGTCGATGACGTACCGGCCGAGTCCGCCGAGGCCGACGTAGGCGGCGACGGTGGCGGTGGCGATCACCTGGACGGCCGCCGTGCGCAGTCCGGCGAGGATGGTGGTCAGTGCGTTCGGCAGGCAGACCTGCCAGAGGACTTGACGGTGCGTCAGGCCGATGCCGAGGGCGGCGTCCCGTAGTTCGGGGTCGGTGCCCCGGATGCCCTCGACCGTCGCCACCAGCAGCGGGGGCGCGGCCAGCGCGACCAGCGGCAGCAGGATGGCGGTGTCGCCGACCCCGCCGACCAGCACGGCGAGGGTGACCAGACCCAGGGTGGGCAGTGCGCGGGCGACTCCGGAGAACGCGGTCACCGCGACCGCGCCGCGCCCGGTGTAGCCGATCAGCAGACCGAGCGGGATCGCCAGCAGCGCCGAGTACAGCAGGGCCTCGCCGGAGAAGGCGAGGTGCTCCGCGACCCGGTGGGTGATCGCGTCGGGCCCGCTCTGCCGGTCGGGGGCGGTGAAGAAGGTGTGCAGCCAGCCGAGCCAGTTCATCGGGCGCCCCCGGTGCGGACGGCCCAGGGGGCGAGCAGGCGCCGGGCCAGGATCAGCAGCAGATCCGTGACCAGGGCGAGCGCGGCGATCAGCACGATGCCGGCCACGATCGGGGTCGGGAAGGTCCGCTGGAACCCGTCGATGAACAGATAGCCGAGGCCGCCCCGGCCGATCAGCGCGCCGACCGCCGCCAGCGAGATGCTGGACACCGCGGCGACCCGCAGCCCGGCCACCAGGTACGGCACCGCGGCCGGGAGTTCGACGGCCCAGAGCCGGTGCCAGGGGCCGTACCCCATCGCGGTCGCCGCCTGCCGTACGGACTCCGGCACCGAGCGCAGCCCGTCGACGGCGGTGGGCAGCAGCACGGCGAGGGCGTAGAAGGTGAGCGGCACCATCACGGTGGCGCAGGTGGCCAGCCCGGTGTACGGGATCAGCACCACGAAGACCGCGAGTGAGGGCAGCGCGTACACCACGTTGAAGACGGCGGAGAGCGGCTGGTAGAGGCGGGGGAAGCGGGCGCAGGCGAGGCTCAGCGGAATGGCGACCGCCAGGGCGATCGCCACCGGGACCAGCGCGATCACCGCATGGTCGAGGGTGAGGTCGCGCAGATAGGCGAGGTGGTCCCCGATCCAGTACCAGCGGACCAGC
The DNA here is from genome assembly GCF_051374625.1 of Kitasatospora sp. HPM-01-4. Taxonomy (NCBI): domain Bacteria; kingdom Bacillati; phylum Actinomycetota; class Actinomycetes; order Kitasatosporales; family Streptomycetaceae; genus Kitasatospora; species Kitasatospora sp. HPM-01-4. Next base: position 6,802,098 of record NZ_JBPQGP010000005.1, read on the forward strand.
GGCTCACCGTCCATCGCCGCTCACCGCCCTCGGGGCGGGCTCGGCGAGTGCCGCGAGGATCGCCTCCCGGTCGGCGGTGCCGATCGCCCTGCCGTCCGCGTCGACCGCGACGACCACACCGGTGGGGGAGAGGACGGCCGCGTCCAGCGCGCTGCGCAGGGTGTCGGTCGCGGGGTGGAAGACCGGGGCGGGGTGCGGGTCCTCGCCCGGCCGGCCGGGGTCGGCCCAGCCGATCGGCCGTCCGGCGTCGTCCAGGCGGAGTTCCCGGCCGTCCCGCCCGGAGCTCTGGTCGAGGGGGCGGACGGCGACCGCGCGGGCAGGGAGGAGCCCGAGACCGCGCAGCCCGCGGTCGCGGCCCAGGAAGGCGGCCACGCCCTCGTCGGCCGGTTCGGTCAACAGGGTGTGCGGGTCGGCGAGTTGGGCGATCCGGCCCCTCTCGCGCAGTACCGCGACCTGGTCGCCGAGCCGGACGGCCTCCTCGATGTCATGGGTGACGAACAGTACTGTCTTGTTCAACTCGCCCTGCAGGCGGATCAGTTCGTCCTGCAGTCCGGTGCGGACCACCGGGTCGACCGCGCTGAACGGCTCGTCCATCAGCAGTACCGGCGGGTCGGCCGCCAGGGCCCGGGCCACCCCCACCCGCTGCTGCTGGCCGCCGGACAGCTGGAAGGGGTAGCGCTTGGCCAGTTCGGGTGCCAGGCCGACGAGTTCGAGCAGCTCGGCGGCGCGGGCGCGGGCCTTCCTGCGGTCCCAGCCCAGCAGATAGGGGACGGTGGCGATGTTGTCGATGACGCGGCGGTGCGGAAAGAGCCCGGCCTGCTGGATCACGTAGCCGATGCCCCGGCGCAGCTTGGCGGCGGGCAGCTGGGCGACGTCGGTGCCGTCCAGCAGCACCCGGCCCGCGGTCGGTTCGACCATGCGGTTGACCATCCGCAGGATCGTGGTCTTGCCGCAGCCGGACGGTCCGACCAGCACGGTGGTGCGCCCGGCAGGTATGTCCAGGTCGAGGCCCTCGACGGCGATCGTGCCGTCGGGGTGGCGCTTGGCGGCGCCGTCGAATCTGATCACGAAAAGGATCCTAGCTTCGGCGCCTCGGCGCCGTTCGGTTCTTCGGACGGATGTCGGGATGCGACGAAGCGCACATGTGACTCGAACTTACATTCGGATCAGGGTGGCCTTCCCGGTCCCGCGAAGGTGCAAACCTTCCGCCGCGTTATGAATTCCCGCTGGTCCGGCCCAGTGGAGCACTCCGGTGCTCGGGGCCCTCGGCGGTCCCGGCCACGGTCGGCAGACCCGCCGCCGCCCACGCGGCGAAGCCGCCGTCCAGATCCGTCGCCCGGTGCAGCCCCAGCTCGCGCAGGCCGGCCGCCGCCAGGCTGGAGGCGTACCCCTCCGAGCAGACCACGATCACGGTCAGCCCGTACCCGGTCGCCTCCGGAATGCGGTGACTGCCCGTCGGATCGAGCCGCCACTCCAGTACGTTGCGCTCGATCACCAGGGCGCCGGGAATGCCGCCCTCGCGCGAGCGCTGCGCCGCCGGCCGGATGTCCACCAGCAGCGCCCCCTCGGCCGCCGCCCGGTGCGCTTCCGCCGGTCCGGGCCGGTGCACCCCGGCCCGCGCGCGCTCGACCAGTTCGTCGACTGTGGTCACCACTGCTCCGGCCCCTCCTGCGCGGTGCGCACCAGGCCGTCGGCGCGCAGCTCGTAACGGGACATCGACGCCAGCGGCGGCGAGTACGCGTGGAGGGTCACCGCCGGTCCGCCGCCCGTGTTCCGGACGTCATGCAGGTACTCGGGGCCGAAGGCCCGGACGGTGCCCGAGGCCAGCCGCCGCACCAGCAGTCCCTGCCCGGGACCGCCCAGCGACAACTCCTCCAGTTCGCCCAGCGCCACCGAGAAGGCGCCGCGCGAACCGCCGTGGTCGTGGAAGCCGGTGGACTGGCCCGGCAGCCAGCTGATCAGCCAGACCTCGTGGTCCCCGGTGAGCTCCAGCCGCTCGTACCAGCGGTCCTCGGCGGCGAGCCGGACCCGGGGCAGCCAGCGGTCGGGCTGCTCGGCGAACTCGCGCACGATCCTGCGCAGGGCGTTCGGCGAGAGCGGGGCGGACGGGGCGGGTGCGGGGTCCGGTCCGGAGCGCGCGGTGGGGCCGGAGGGCGTGGTGGGTGCGGAGGTTGCGGTGGTCGCGGAGGTTGCGGTGGTCGCGGAGGTTGCGGTGGTCGCGGTGGGAGCGGCGGCGATGGCGGGTGCGGAGGCAGGGGCGAGGTCAAGGCTCACGGGGCATCCTCGGGGTAGGCCGAAGGAGGCTGCCGGACACGGGTGCACAGGTGTGGACACGCACGGCAGACGGGACGGGGAGGAGTGGTGGTACGACGACTCAGACCCTGGCGGACGTCACAGGGCGGGGTGAACCGTCAGCGGGCACACATGTCGCTCGCCTGGCGTCGCAGATCGACGTGCAGGCGGCAGACCAGGGTGGTGCCGGTGTCCATGGGTTGATCGTTGCGGAGCCGGGCCCGGCGAGTCAAGCGGGGTCCGGCAGTCGGGCACCCTGCCGACGCTCGGGACCGCCCGGGCAGCCGAGTGCCCGACCGCCCGATCGGTCGAGCCCGTTGCCGGCCCTCGGGCCTGCGGCCGGTGGCCGGGCCTGCGGCTGGCCCTCGGGCTCGCGGCCGGTGGTTGGGGCGGGAAGGGGGCCGGGTAGGGAAGGGGCGGGCCGCAGGCGGAGAGCAGCGCGGCCGTGCCGAGCGTCGGCGCGTCCAACAGGGTGGCAGCGGATCAGGGTCCGGTTACCGCTGGGAACCGATCCGGCCGCCGGACGCGTCCTCGCAGACAGTTCGGCTGCGCCTGAGCGGCGCGGCGAAGGGTTGGAGAGACGTATGGGAATCATCAGCTGGATCATCCTCGGCCTGCTGGCCGGAGCGATCGCGAAAATCCTGCTGCCCGGACGCGACCCGGGCGGCCTCATCGGCACCACCCTGATCGGTATCGCCGGTTCCTTCGTGGGCGGCTGGCTCTCGGCGACCTTCCTGCACAGGTCGGTGGCCAGGCACTTCTACGACCCGGCCACCTGGGGCGCGGCGATCGTGGGCTCGCTGGCGCTCCTGATCGCCTACCGGCTGCTCTTCGGTAACTCCCGTGACTGACCAGGGCGGTGGGCTCGCCATGAGGCGGAGGGCCCACCGCCTTCGGCAACTTCCCTGACCGGCAGGGATGGTGGGCCCGCCATGCGGTGGCGGGCCCACTGTCCTACTCAACTCCCTTGAGTGGCCGAGGCGATGGGATCGCCGGTAGGCGGATCGACCACCCCGCAGGGCGGCCGTGGGATCACGCCACCGGTACCCAGTCGGGCAGTTCTTCCTGGGCGGCCGTCCAGTTCGGCGGCACCTCGGCGCAGCCGGTGCGGGCGGCGACCACGCCGGCCGCGATGGCGCAGGTGGTGTCCATGTCGCCCCAGCCGCCGAGGGTGTCCCAGAGCGCCTCGGGCAGTGAGTCCAACTGGCCTGCCGCGCACCAGAGTGCGAACGGCACGGTGTCCGGCGCGGAGATCTGCGATCCGGATCCGAGGACGCCGGCCGCGTGCCGGATGGACGTACCCGCCGGGAACCGGGCCGCGATCCGCAGGCCCGAGCGCACATCGGAGTCCGGCAGCAACTCGGCTACTCGGCTGAGCAGTTCGACACGGTCGGGTGCCGACCCGCCCCGGCTGCGAGACGCGAACGCCGCGGCGAGCGCGACCGCCACCGCCCCCGCGACCGCCTCGGGGTGGAAGTGCGTGATGAGCGCGGAGAGCCGGGCCTGCTCGGCGACCCGGTCCAGGTCATCGGCGAACCACGCACCCAGCGGCGCGACCCGCATCGCCGCGCCGTTCCCGTGCGAACCCTGGCCGTCGAACATCCCCGAGGTGATGGACCGCCAGTCACCGCCCTCGTTGATCTGGCGCAGCACCTGGTGCATTGACGGGCCGTAACCACGCGCCGGATCGGCCGTGTAGGCCTCGGCGAACGCCAGCGCGAGCTCCGACTGCCTCACCTCGCCGTGCTGGAGCAGGTGCCGGAAGAGGACCAGGGCCATCGCGGTGTCGTCCGTCCAGTGCCAGGGGGCCTCGTGCACGGTACGGGCGGCGAGGCGGGCCTCGGCTTCGCCGTTGTCCACGCTGAACCAGCGGTCGCCGAAGGCGTCGCCGAGGGCCAGGCCCCGCAGACTGTCGAGGGCCGGCAGGGGAGCGGGCACGTCATCCTCCAAGTGAGATCAACCGAGTGGGGGATATCGTGCCCGCTTGGGGCGGCCGGACGCGACCGGATTCCGGGCGGACGCCGATCCTGGGAGGACGCCGAGCCCGGGAGGACCGTGCGCCGGGGAGTCAGCGCGAGCGGAGGCCGGTGAGGAGCAGGTTCCAGAGGGCCTCGAAGTCGGCCTCGCACTTCGGGTCGGCCCACTCGCCCGCGTGCACCGGATCGTGGAAGTGGGCGGTGGCCTGGAAGACGGCACGGGCGGCCGTGGTCACATGGGTCGGGCGGAACTCGCCCTGGTGGATGCCGTCCTGGATGATCGTGGCGATCTGGGCGGTCAGTGTCTCGATGTGCGCGTCGACGGTGGCCGAGAGCTCGTTGACCAGCGTCAGGTAGGTCGCGAACAGCTCGGGGTCGTCGAGCGCCTTCTTGCGCTTGGCGGCGAACAGCGTCGCCAGCCAGCGGTGCAGCCGGTCCACAGCGGGGCCGCGCTCCCCGGTGATCGCGGCCAGGTCGTGGTGCGCCTGGTCGAGCCATCGCTGGGTGACCGCCTCGCGGAGCGCGGCCTTGCTGGGGAAGTGGCGGTAGACGCTGCCGTGGCTGACGCCGAGCGAGCGGGCGATGTCCACCACGGTGGCCTTGGCCGGCCCGAACCGCCGCAGGACGTCCTCCGCCGCGCTCAGGATCTGCTCGGGGGTGAGTGTGCTGTCCGTGGTCACGGCGGGGTACGTCCTTCAGTGCGGTTGCGGGCCGGCGGCCGGGTCGGTGGTGGCTCCTCGTGCTGTGGGCCTGACCGGTGTCAGTGCTCGCTGTCGAGGGTGTCCATCTGTGCGGCAGCGTACCTGTCACCCGCGGCGGCGCCGGCCGGTACCGCCGCCTCGATGGCCGCGAGGTCATCCGGGGTGAGCGCGACGTCCAGCGCGCCGAGGGCCTCGTCCAGGCGGTCCCGGCGGCGGGCGCCGACCAGCGGAACGATGTCCGAGCCGCGCGAGGCGACCCAGGCGATCGCGACCTGGGCGACGGTGGCGCCCTTGGCCTCGGCGATCGCCCGCAGCGCCTCCACCAGCCGGAGGTTGTGGGCGAGGTTCTCGCCCTGGAAGCGCGGGCTGTGGGCGCGGAAGTCGGCCGTGCCCACCTCGCGGTCGCCGGTCCAGTGGCCGCTCAGCAGGCCGCGGGAGAGCACGCCGTACGCGGTGACGCCGATGTTCAGGGCGCGCGCGGTGGGCAGCACCTCGGCCTCCAGGCCGCGGGAGAGCAGCGAGTACTCGATCTGCAGGTCGCTGATGGGGTGGACCGCGGCGGCTCGGCGCAGGGTCTGCGCGCCGACCTCGGAGAGGCCGATGTGGCGGACGTAGCCGGCCTTGACCATCTCGGCGATGGCGCCGATGGTCTCCTCGATCGGGACGTCCGGGTCCAGTCGGGCCGGACGGTAGACGTCGATGTGATCGGTGCCCAGGCGGCGCAGCGTGTACGCCAGGGCGGTCTTGGTGGCGGCGGGGCTGGTGTTGTAGCCCAGCCAGTTGCCGTCCGGGCTGCGCTGGGCGCCGAACTTGACGCTGATCTCGACGTCCTCGCGGTTGCGGCCGCGCAGCGCCTCGCGGATCAGCAGCTCGTTGTGGCCCATGCCGTAGAAGTCGCCGGTGTCCAGCAGGGTGATCCCGGCATCCAGGGCGGCGTGGATGGTGGCGATGCTCTCGGCCTCGTCGGCGGGGCCGTAGAAGTCTGACATGCCCATGGTTCCCAGGCCGAGGGCAGAGGTGGTGAAAGCGCTGGCGCCGAGGGTGGCGCGGGCGGGGGTGGTGCTCACGGTCTGTGCTCCTGGAGTGCGGAGGGATGGGTGTGGGGTGGTCGGTAGGTGGGACTGTCCTTGCGGTATCGACTATGGCATGTCGGATGACAGATTTCAATATCTGTCATCCGACATCCGACATCCGACATCCGACATCTGCCATCTGCCACCCGCCATCCGCCATCCGTTGTCCGGGATCTGCGATCGGTCATCGGTCATCGGGCAGCGGTCGTCGGGCAGCGGCCATCGGCTCTCCGGGATCTGCGGTCGGCCACTGGTCATCGGCTATCGGCTATCGCTCGGCGGTTCTCGTCACCGTGGCTCTCGTCGGCGGCTCACGGCCAGGGCTTGAGGGCCAGCGGTCAGTAGTCCTCGGGTCGAGGGCGGCCATTCGTCGGCTGGCGGTCACCGTTCGTGGTCGTCGGCCATCAAGCAATGACTTTCGGTAGCCAGTTGGTCGCCTCCGCTGCCGTTCGGTCACGCCGGGCTCGAAGCCCCGAAGCGGCATGAGGCGGTGTGCGCCGGTCGTCCCTCCCCGATCGCCGATCTGGTACCAAACGCTGAGTGCTCATCACTCATCGGACGTGGATCGGCCGGGCGTTGCGGCCCCGCTGTGCAGTGATGCCGATGGAGGTCCATGGTGGAAGTGGGCGCGATCCCGCGACCGCGCTCGTGCATCGGCGCAGGCCCGGGCTCCGTGCCGACCGGGAATCGGCCCGGTGGTCCCCCGCCCCCGCCCGGTCGTCGATGCGACGTATTAATCGGGCCACCTCGCAAGGGAACGAACGAATCTTCTAGGCTCACTTCTCGGCTTTCCCCGCGCCCGGTGGCCCGAGTGCACCGATGGATCAGGGGACTGCCGTCCATGGGCCCCGGGTCCAGCGGGGCTGCCGGACCGAGCGAGGAGGACGCAGTGTTGCCCAGCCCGAGGTCGCACCAACTGGCGTTGCCCGACCGAGTCTGCGGTCGTCGGTGCCGGAGTACCGGCGTCGGCCGGGGAGGCGTCCAATGAGTTCGAGCACCGGTTCAAGTCCGAGTCCTGGCTCAGGTGCCGGCGCCGCTCCCGGCGCCGCTCTCGGGCCGGGGCAGCGCACGAGTGCCGGCGGAGGGTCCGGTCCGGGTGCGAAGCCCGGCCCCGGCGCCAGCACCGCTTCCCGGTCGGGCAGTTCCCGTCCGGTCGGCCTGCAGAACGTGAGCGGCTACGTCGCGCACGCCCGTACCGTCGGTGCCCGTAGCGGCCGTGGCGGCGGCGCCGAGGCCGGCGGTGCGCGCGCCGCGGCCCCGCAGTCCGCGAGTTCGAGCGCGATAGCGTCCCGTGCCGCTGTGGCCGCGACCTCGGCGGCGGTGGCCTCGGCGTCGTCCGCTCGCGCCGCAGCCGTGCGGTCGCCGTTGTCCGGGGCCCCAGTTGGGACCGGGGCCCCGAAGGTGACCGGGAAGGCGGCCGGGAAAGAGGCGGGGAAGGCGACCGGAAGGGGGGCGGGGGTCACGGTCGAACCGGGTGGCACCGCCGAGGCCGGTGAGCCGGCAGGCGCGGCCGCGTTGCCCGGGCTGCCGCAGGCGCTGAACGCCCGCGCCCGTACGCTGGCCGGCGCCGTCCGCCAGCGCTGCGTCGGCCTGGTCGGGATGGAGTCGCCGTCCGGGGACGCGCCCCGCCTGGACGCCCTGGCCGAGGAGTTGGCCGACGGATTCCGAGCCACCGGCGCCGAGGTCCACCGCGAGCCGGGACCTGCCGGAGACCATCTGCTGCTCAGCTGGGCCGGCCGGGACGAGAGCCTCCCGCACCTGCTGGTGGTGGGCCACCATGACACGGTCTGGCCGGTCGGGACCCTTCAGGACTGGCCGGTACGGGAGCAGGACGGGCTGCTCAGCGGCCCCGGAGTGCTGGACATGAAGGCCGGTCTGGCGCTGATCGAGGGCGCGTTCGCACTGCTCGCGGACCTCGGCGAGCGGCCGCACCGGCCGGTCCGGCTGGTGGTGGTCTCGGACGAGGAGATCGGCAGCCCGGACGGCCGGAGGCTGGTCGAGCGCCAACTGCCCGGTGCGGCAGCCGTCCTGGGCCTGGAGCCGCCGCACCCGGACGGCCGGCTCAAGACCGCGCGGCGCGGTAGCACCAGGGTGCGGCTGACCGTCACCGGCCGCGAGGCGCACGCGGGCAACCACGCAGCGCAGGGCGTTTCAGCCGTAGACGAACTGGTCGACCAGCTGGTCGCCGTACGCAGCCTGGCCCGGCTTCCCGACACCGAGCTCAACGCCGGTCGGATCACCGGTGGCACCAGGGCGAACGTGGTCGCCGGCCGGGCCGAGGCCGAACTCGGCCTGCGCTTCGCCACGGCGGAGGCCGAGCGGAGCACCCTCGACACCATTGCCCACCTCACCGCCCTGCGCCCCGGTGCTCGGGTCAGGACCGAGGTGCTCTCCAGTCGTCCCGCCTGGCCGGAGCGTTCGGGTAATCCGCTGCTGCGGCACGTGCGGTCGCTGGCCGCGGTCCTCGGCCAGAAGCTGGACGGTGCCCCGGCGGGCGGCGCGGGCGACACCAACCTGGCGGGTGCGCGCGGCCTGCCCACGCTGGACGGTCTGGGAGCGGTCGGGGTCGGCCCGCACGCCCGGGAAGAGCACATCCAGGTTGATCAACTCGCTCCGCGCATCGCCCTCCTGGCGTCTCTGCTCGCCGTTCCGCTGCCCCGGCTGCGCGAGCGGCCGTAGCCGCCACCGCTGTCGGGGCGGCAGGTCTGTTGGGGGTGGCAGGTCTGTCGGGGGTGGCAGGTCGGCTCGGCCGCGGCGGAGCTGGTCGGACACGGTCGGGTGCGCTGGGACGGATCGGCGCGGCTGTGACCGGGGCAGGCTGAGGCCGTCCGTTCGGCCGCGGCGGAGGCGGAGCGCGGTTTCGGAGTGTGGCTCTGCTCGATCGGCGGCGGTGCGCCAGCGTGGTGGTGGGCTGCCGCGCACGCCGTTGATCAGGCGGAGCCGTACTCCCGGTAGGGCGACCAGGGTCGCCGTTCGGTACGGCCCCGCCGCCTGGTACGGCCCCGCCGCCCGGTACGACCCCGCCCCCCGATCGAGGCGGGGCTCAGCCGAGAGCGGCCTGCCAGACCCAGGCGGTCCGCCGGGGGAGCCCGGGGAGGTCGGCGCGGCCGGTGCACCAGAGCAGCATCCGCGCCGGGTCGCCGGAGGGCGCCTGCGGGAACAGGCGGCCGAGTACCGCGTCACAGAGCCGGGCGGGCGGGGACCACGGCACGCCGAGCCCGACGGTGATGTCGTGGGTGTGCAGCAGCGTCTCGGCGATCCCCATCGCGGCGAAGCCGCTCGGGTCGCACGGTCCGTAGTGCCAGGCCCTGGTCTCGGGACCGGCGGTGGCGAGAGCGCTGCCGAGCAGTCCGCCGCAGACCCTGATCACCTGGAGCACCTCGGCCGGGGCGGCGGAAGGCGAGACCGTCAGGTCGAACGGCAGGTAGCGGTCGCCGGGGAGCGCGGCGACCTGGCCCGCGTAGGCCAGCAGGTCGTGGGCGATGTGGGCGGCGGTCTCCAGGCAGGTCCACTCCATCGGCCGCTCCGGTGGACCGGCCGGTGCCCGCCAGTCCCGCGCGGTGAGCGCGCCGAGGGCGTGTAGGGCCTCGGTCACCGCCTCACCGAGATCCCGTTCATCGACGTTGCGCATGATCGGACCCTGGCAGTACCGCGAGCCGTTGACAAGAGGGTCGGCCAGGTCCGGCGGCCGGTCCGGACTGCGCCCGGAACCGTGGACTGCCGCCGACCACGGCGAAGGCGACGGCCGGCGGAAGACGGCGCAGTGCGGCGGAACACGGCGCAGTGCGGCGGAACACGGCGCAGTGCGGCGGAACACGGCGGAACACGGCAGAAAGGTCGAGGGGCCGCAGCCGGTGATCGCGGTCTCTTGTCATTCCTCCTCTCGCCACACAGAATGGTACCGACCGAACGGTCAGTCGGGAGGTGGGTGCAGTGTCGGCACCGCAGATGGTCGATCAGCCCCTGGAGGGGCACTTCGAGACGGTGGTGGCCGCCGAACAGCGGATCGAGCCACGGGACTGGATGCCGGACGCCTACCGGGCGACGCTCGTCCGGCAGATCGCGCAGCACGCGCACTCCGAGATCATCGGGATGCAGCCGGAGGGCAACTGGCTGACCCGGGCCCCCTCGCTGCGCCGCAAGGCGATCCTGCTGGCCAAGGCGCAGGACGAGGCGGGCCACGGGCTCTACCTCTACGCCGCCGCGGAGACCCTGGGCGTCGACCGGGCGGAGCTCACCGAGAAGCTGATCTCCGGCCGGCAGAAGTACTCGTCCATCTTCAACTACCCGACCCTCACCTTCGCCGACGTCGGTGTGATCGGCTGGCTGGTGGACGGCGCGGCGATCTGCAACCAGGTGCCGCTCTGCCGTTGCAGCTACGGGCCGTACGCCCGCGCGATGGTGCGGATCTGCAAGGAGGAGTCCTTCCACCAGCGGCAGGGCTACGAGCTGCTGATGACGCTGATGCGCGGTACCGACGCCCAGCGCCGGATGGTGCAGGACGCGGTGGACCGCTGGTGGTGGCCGTCGCTGATGATGTTCGGCCCGCCGGACGACGACTCGCCGAACACCGCCCGGTCGATGGCCTGGCGGATCAAGCGGCACACCAACGACGAGCTGCGGCAGCGATTTGTCGACATGACCGTTCCGCAGGCGCAGCACCTCGGTGTCACCCTCCCCGACCCGGCCCTGAACTGGAACGAGGAGCGCGGCAGCTGGGACTTCGGCGAGCCCGACTGGTCCGAGCTCAAGCAGGTGATCAAGGGCAACGGCCCGTGTAACACCCAGCGCGTCGAGCGCCGCCGTGCCGCCCACGAGGACGGCGCCTGGGTGCGGGAGGCGGCCGTCGCGTACGCGGCCAAGCGCAGAGCAGAGTCCCAGGCAGCCGCTGCGGCCGGCGTGGCCGGCGAGGGCGGGGACGAGCACAAGGACGAGCACAAGGGGGCAGGACGATGACCGGGACCAAGGCCGACTGGCCGCTTTACGAGGTGTTCGTGCGCCCCAGGCGCGGCCTCAACCACGTGCACGTCGGCTCGCTGCACGCCCCCGACGACCGGATGGCGCTGCTCGCCGCCCGCGACCTCTACACCCGCCGGAACGAGGGCGTCAGCCTCTGGGTGGTCCGCTCGGACGCCATCACCGCCTCCGCCCCGGACGAGCAGGACCCGTTCTTCGCACCGAGCGGCGACAAGGTCTACCGCCACCCGACCTTCTACGACATCCCCGAGGATGTCCCGCACATCTGACGGGGAGCACACCATGACCGACCGAACCAGCACGGCAGCCGACGACGACCACGTCTACCTGACCCTCTCCGACGCGGCCCCCGGTCCGGAGGGCGAGGCCCGCTGGGCGTACGGGACGGGCTTCGCCGACCCGCTGCTCGGGGTGGACACCGCCCTGCCGTCGGGGATCGACGGCGCCGATCTGGGCGCCTACTGCCTGATGCTCGGGGACGACGCCCTGATCCTGGCCCAGCGGCTGACCGAGTGGTGCACCCGGGCGCCGGAGCTGGAGGAGGAGGTCGCGCTCGCCAACCTCGGCCTCGACCTGCTCGGCCAGGCCCGCCAGCTGCTCACCCGGGCCGGCCAGGCGGACGGCACCGGGCGCACCGAGGACGAGTACGCGTACTGGCGCGAGGAGCACGAGTTCCGCAACGTCCGCCTGGTCGAGACCCCGAACGGTGACTTCGCGCACTGCGTCGCCCGCCTGCTGCTCTTCGCCACCGCCCGCCACGAGCTCTACCGGCTGCTCGCCGACCACACCGACCCGGTGCTGGCGGCGATCGCGGCGCGAGGCGTCAAGGAGCTCGCGTACCACCGTGAGTACGCCACCGCCTGGACGCTGCGGCTCGGCGACGGCACCGAGCACTCGGCGCAGCGGATGCAGGCGGCGCTGGAGGCGGTGTGGCCCCTGCTGGATGAGCTGTTCACCCCGCACGCCGTCGAACTCCGGCTCGGCGTGGACCCGGCCCGGCTGCGTGAGCCGGTGCTGCGGGAGCTCGGCGCGGTGATCGCCGAGGCCGGGCTGGACGTACCGCAGACCGCGCCGCTCGCGTACGTCGGCGGACGGGCCGGCCGTGACGGCGTACACACCGAGGCACTCGGTCCGCTGCTCGCCGAACTGCAGGTGGTGGCCCGCGCGCACCCGGGGGCGACCTGGTGATGGCCACGACCTCGCACCCCGAGCCGGCGCGCCCCGGCGCCGCCCGCCCGCACACCGCGCCCGCAGGCCGCGCGCGCCGGTCCCCGGCGCCCACGGGCGGCACGCTCCCGCGCGCCGAGTCCGCCGGGACCGCACCCGCCGGCAGCACGTGCGCGGGTACCCCCTGGGAGATCGCGGCGGCCGTGCCCGACCCGGAGCTGCCGATGCTCACACTGGCCGACCTCGGTGTGCTGGCCGGCGTCGAGGAGGACGGCGGCACCGTCACGGCCTGGCTCACCCCGACCTACTCGGGCTGCCCGGCGGTCGCGGAGATGGCGGCCGACGTGGACGCCAGGCTGCGCGCCGCGGGGTACGCCGAGGTCCGGGTACGGCTGCGCCTCGACCCGCCGTGGTCCACCGACCTGATCACCGAGGCCGGCCGCCGCAAGCTGGCCGAGGCGGGTATCGCCCCGCCGCGGCCGGGAGGCGCCCGCCCGGGTGTGCTGGTCCTCGGGCCGACCCGGCGGGCCGTGCCCTGCCCGCAGTGCGGTTCCACCGACACCGAGGAGCTGTCCCGCTTCGGCTCCACCGCCTGCAAGGCGCTCTGGCGCTGCCGCAGCTGCCGCGAGCCCTTCGACCGGATCAAGGAGATCTGAATGTCCGTCCGCCGACCGGCCTTTCACGAGCTGTCCATCGGGGCGGTGGAGCCGCTCTGCGAGGACGCGGTCGCGGTCACCTTCGAGGTACCGCCGGAGCTGGCCGCCGAGTTCGAGTTCCGCCCGGGCCAGACGCTGACGCTCCGCCGGATCGTGGACGGCGCGGACGAGCGCCGCTCGTACTCGATCTGCTCGCCGGTCGGCGAGCCGCTGCGGATCGCCGTCCGGGAGGTGCCCGGCGGACTGTTCTCGCACTGGCTGGTGCGCGAGGCGGCGGTGGGCGACCGGGTCGAGGTGCTGCCGCCGTCCGGCCTGTTCAGCCCCGAACTGGGCGTCCCCGCACGGCATGTGCTGCTCGCCGCCGGTTCGGGCATCACCCCGATGGTGTCGATCGCGGGCTCGGTGCTGGCCGCCGACGAGGGCTCGGAGGTCACCCTGCTGTACGGGAACCGGCGCAGCGACACGGTGATGTTCGCCGACGAGCTCGCCGATCTCAAGGACCGCCACCTGGGCCGGTTCCAGCTGCTCCATGTGCTCTCCCGGGAGACCCGCGACGCCGAGCTGCTCAGCGGGCGGCTCGATCCGGAGCGGGTCAAGGCCCTGATCGAGGCCCTGGTGGACATCGAGCACACCGATCACTGGTGGCTCTGCGGCCCGTACGGCATGGTCGCGGGGGCCAAGGAGCTGCTGGCCGGACTGGGCGTGCCCGCCGCGCGGGTGCACCAGGAGCTGTTCCACGCGGAGGACGAGCCGGTCGCCGAGCGGAGCGACCAGGACGGCGCGGTGGACGGTGCGTCGAGTGAGGTCACCGTGGTCCTGGACGGCCGCTCGGGCACCCTCGCCCTCCCACGTGACCGTTCGATCCTGGACGGAGCCCAGCGGTCCAGGCCCGACCTGCCGTTCGCCTGCAAGGGCGGAGTCTGCGGCACCTGCCGGGCGCTGGTCACCGAGGGCGAGGTCGCCATGCGCCGCAACTTCGCCCTGGAGGACAAGGAGGTGGCCGCCGGCTACGTCCTGACCTGCCAGGCCCGCCCGGTCTCCGACCGCGTCACCGTCGACTACGACCGCTGAGCGGCTCCGCCCGCGAAGCAGCCGCCCGCACCGCCCGCACCCGGCCCGCGCTCTCCGTCAGGTACGGCTTTCCAACGGCCCTGACGATCATTAGGGTGCGGCCGTGACCGAACGTGAGAGCGGGGACGAACTGTGGGACGAGTTCGTCAGGGAATTCAACAAGAACAACGCGATACGGGAGCCCAGCGCGGCTGAACGGGCGGCCGCGGTTCAGGCACCCGCCGGGCAGCCGGCGGCCGGGCAGGCACGGCGCGGCCGGCGCCTGCTGAAGCCGCTGGCGGTCCTGGGCGGTCTGGCGGTCGCGGCCGGCGCGATGGCCTACCTGGTCTGGTCGGCCCACCCGCTCAAGCAGACGGCGGCGCCCGCGCCCGCGGTCACCGCGGCGTCCGGCTCGGGGGCGCCGTCCCCGTCCTCCCCGGCAGCCCTGGCCACGGCCGCGATACCGCTCACGGTCTTCCCGGACCAGGTCCAGGGCTACACGCGGGTGGCCCGGAACGCGAACCCGAAGTGCACCGGCACGGACACCGTCAGGCCCACCCTGGCGGCACTGATCGAGCAGAGCCACGGCTGCCTCGGGGCGGATCTGGCGTACTACAAGGACGCCGACGGCAATGAGTACAACCTGGTGCTGTTCACCATGAAGGACCCGGTGGACGCGGTGCACCTGACGATGGTGCTCGGTGCCGATCCCGGTGACTACCAGGTGGCGGTCCAGCTTCCCCCGGCGGGCTCGGGGCTGCGGGAGCTGCCGGCCGACAGCGGGCTGGTCCAGCAGTTCGCGGGCACCGGGAACGCGGTGATCGTCGGGCTGGCCCAGTGGTCCGACGGCCGCAGCAGCGACTTCCAGCAGCTGGAGGACCGGCTCACGCCGCTGGTCAAGGCGGTGGCCGAGCGGGTGCACAACTGACCCGGCCGACCGCGGTGCCGACCCGGTGCCGACCCGGAGCCGATCAGCCGGGCCGGGAGCGTTCGGCGCGTACGCGCACCGGGCGTACCGCCGGGAGCGCGTACCGAGCCCCGCACGCCTCGAAGTACCTCGGCACTACCTCGGCCACCGTGACCTCGGCGGCACCAGTCGCGTGGTGAACAGTCGCGGAACACCGGGTGCCGGGAGTCCCTCCGGCACCCGGCACCCGGCACCCGTCACCTGCCACCCGTCACCCGGCCCGGCGCGAGAAGACCGCCCGGGCATGGGGAAGGGGGCGCTCCATCACGGGAGCGCCCCCTTCGGAGTGCGGTCTCAGGAAGCCGGTGCGATCACCACGGCCGTGCCGTAGGCGCAGATCTCGGTGCCCAGGTCGGCCGCTTCCGTGACGTCGAACCGCATGCTCAGCACGGCGTTCCCGCCGCGCGCCCTGGTCTGCTCGATCAGCCGCTCCATCGCCTGGTTGCGGCTGTCCACCAGAGTCTTCGTCAGGCCCTTCAGCTCACCGCCCATCAGGGACTTCAACGAGGCGCCGATCTGGGTCCCGATGTGCCGGCTGCGCACGGTCAGGCCGAAGACCTCGCCGATCACCCGCTCGACCCGGTACCCAGGGACGTCGTTGGTGGTGACCACGAGGACTCCCGAGCCCTGATCCTGCCCGCCGCCGTACTCCGCGATGTTGCTCATAGCATCATTCTGTCCTACCGGACGGCTGCCACGCCGCAGACACGCCCGCACGGGTCGAAGATCCTCTCGATGCACCGGTGAACCGGCACCCGAAAAAGCCGTACGGTAGCCCCATGGGCGAGCGAAGCGATCATCCACAGGGGCCGGGCGCGGCGGAGTACTCCGAGGCGCAGGAGATCGAGGCCACCGTGGTTCTCGGTATCCGCATCACCGACTGGCCTGCCCTGCGCGCCGCCGCGCGGGCGGTCGTAGAGGACCTGGTCTTCGATGGCGTCGACCCGGAGGGCCAGCGCGCGGCACTGCTGCGCGAGGTCTCCGAGGACCCCAACGCCGCACTCGGGACGCTGCTCCATCCCGACCGGCTGGTCTCCGCCATCCCCGGAGTCGAGGCGCTGGGCGGCACGCTGGAGATCAGCGTCACCGAGGACTTCGCCCCCGACTTCGCGGAGCTCTTCCCGCTGGAGACGGAGGAGAGCGGCGGCGGTGTCGGCGACTGGACCCTCACCCCGCGCACCGCGTGCCTCCTGCACACCCAGCTGATCACCCTGGCCGACGCCGCCTACGACGACCTGGAGGAGCACGAGGGCGAGCCGGTCACCGAGGAGGAGGAGCACGAGTGGGCCGTCCTGGCCCGCCTCCCGCGCCGGACCTGGAGCATGCACCGCAGCTGGCGCCGCGCGCTGTCCCGCACCTTCGACGACCTCGCCGAGGACCTCGCCCTCGGCGAGTGGCCGCTGCCGCGCTGCCTGGCCGAGGAACTGGCGCTGCGCCTCGCCCTGGTGGACGCCCGCGAGCTGCTCGGCGCGCAGCCGCAGGCCGTCGCCGACATGATGGGCGACCTGCCGGTGGACCTGTACGACTACGACTGGGACGGCTGTGTGGACGAGCTCTTCGGCGTCTACGGCCCCGACGACGGCGACCCGGAACTGGATGCCGCCGACCGTACCGACCGACTCCTCGCCGCCACCCACCCGGAGGGCTGGTTCCTCCCGTACGAGGACGCGGAGGAGCGCGACCCGGCACGCGGCTACCGGCGCTGAAGGGCGTGTCCGACGCTTCGCGTCGCGCGCCCGGCGGGAATCGTCGGACACGCCCCGGACCGGCGGGCTGCCGCTGACGGTCCGGCAGGGTGCAGGGGGCCCCGCGGGGCGGTACGGGGCCCCGGCGGGAGAGCGGCGGCGGCCTGGCATCCTGGTCAGGTGACCTCAGTCAACGATGCCGAGACCCCGGACCCCGACCGCCCGCACGACTCCGACCACCCGCGTAACTCCGATCACCCGGACGACGCCGGCCGCGCCGCGACCGCTGAGCCTGCGGAGACCGCCGAGCCTGCGGAGACCGCCGAGCCTGCGGAGACCGCCGAGCCTGCGGAGACCGCGGCCGACCCCCGCGACGACCGCACGCAGTACGTGCTCCCGCTGGTGGTCCGGCTGGAGCGGGCCACGCCTCCGGGAAGGACCGACGCGCTGGAGACCTCGGCGCGCGCGGTGCTGACGCTGCTCGCCGACGAGCGGGTCACCGCCGCCGAGGGGGAGTGGGCCGAGCGGGTCGCGGCCTGGGAGGACGCCCGGATCCGCAAGGTGGTCCGGCGGGCCAGGGGCGGGGAGTGGCGCAAGGCGGCCGAGCTGCCGGGCATCACGGTGACCGGCGAGAGCGCGGAGGTACGGGTCTTCCCGCCGGTCCCGCTGGACGGCTGGCCGAAGGAGCTGGCCAAGCTCCAGGTCTCCGGCACCGACCTCGACGACGTCGAGCCGCCCGCCGAACCGGCCCCGGGGATACCGGTGCTGTGGCTCAACCCCGAGCTGGAGATGAGCGCGGGCAAGACCATGGCGCAGACCGGGCACGCCGCCCAGCTGGCCTGGTGGCGGCTGGACGAGGCCCAGCGCAAGGAGTGGGCCGGCGCCGGGTTCCCGCTCGCCGTCCGCACCGCCGACCCCGCCGCCTGGAGCCGGCTCACCAGCGGCGACCTGCCCGTGGTGCGGGACGCCGGCTTCACGGAGATCGCCCCCGGCAGCTGTACCGTGGTCGCCGACCACCCGGCGCTGCGGGCGGACTGACGCGACGTCAAATAAAAGGAAGCCAGGACGCGCCCGGCCCGCGTCGTGTCCGCAGCGACTGTGAATCGCACCCGTGGGTGAACGGCCCGCACTGGCGAAGCAGAGCGTGGCGACTGGCGGCAGGCCCTCTG
The DNA here is from genome assembly GCF_051374625.1 of Kitasatospora sp. HPM-01-4. Classification (NCBI taxonomy): domain Bacteria; kingdom Bacillati; phylum Actinomycetota; class Actinomycetes; order Kitasatosporales; family Streptomycetaceae; genus Kitasatospora; species Kitasatospora sp. HPM-01-4. Next base: position 6,819,811 of record NZ_JBPQGP010000005.1, read on the forward strand.
TCTGGCAGGCCGGGCGTTCGCCCCTGACTCGTCCGCAGCTCGAACGGAGACTCGCGCCGGGCTCCGCACCTTCACCGCACGGCCAAGTGACGATCAAGAAACTGGCGACACCTCAGCTCAGTAGGTCGACACCTGGTAATTGGACTACGGCAGTCTGCCCGTCACGCTTTGAGTACGGCGCACGTGGTGGTCCCGTGTGCGTACAGCTTCCCGTCCATTGCCCCGAACACCCGGGCCTCGGCTGTCGCTACCGTCCGCCCCACGTGCAAGGCAGTACCCTCGCACCGCAGCAGCCCCGTGTCGGCGAACACCGGCCGGACTATGTGCACGTTGAGCTGGGTGGTCGTGCACCCGTTACCGGCCGGCAGCCGGCTCAGAACCGCGCTGCCCAGCGCGGAGTCCAGCAATGTGGCGAGGTAGCCGCCGTGCAGGCTGCCCAGCTGGTTGTACAGGTGCTCGCCAGCCTCGCCCTCGAACACCGCCGTGCCCGGACCGACGTCCACCAGCCGGATTCCCAGGGTGCTTCCGATCGGCGGGGCCGGGATGCGGCCCTCGACGATCGCGCGCAGCACCTCCTCGCCGGACAGGTGCGTGAGGGTGGTAGTCGGCTCCGCGGGCTGCCAGCAGTGGGTGCGGGTGCGCAGGGTCTGAGAAAGATCGTACGTGGTCATGCGCCCCACGCTGCCCGCCGCCTTGCCGCCACTCAAGTACGGAATCCGTACCTCAACCGCGCCGCGAGCCCGGTTACCCTGGCGGTCATGGACGACGACCAGCCCGGCGGGTACGGGCAGTTCTGCGCGGTCGCGCGCGCCCTCGAAGTGCTCGGCGAGCGATGGACCCTGCTCGTCGTCCGGGAGATGCTGCTCGGATCGACCCGCTTCTCGGAGATACGAGAGGGGCTGCCGAGGATCTCCCGCACGATGCTCTCCGCCCGTCTTAAGACCCTCGAACGGGCCGGTGTCGTCGATCACCTGCCAGATGGCGCCTACCGGCTTACCGAGGCCGGGCGGGCACTGCATGGCGTCATCGCCGAGCTCGGCGCTTGGGCGACCCCTTGGGACCGCCGCGGCCTGCGACCCGGGCACTTCGACCCGCAGGTCCTCACCTGTGATATTCGCCGCCGTGTCCACCGCGACCGGCTCCCGGACGGCCTCACCGTGGTCGAGTTGTACTTCCCCGGCACCCGGCCGGACCGCTTCTTCCTTCACATCACCCCCGCCGACCTCACCCTCTGCACCGAGGACTTCGGCCGCCCCGTCGACCTCCGCATCCAGGCGGACCTCCCGGCCCTCACCCACTGGTGGACGGGCGACCACACCTGGGACGACCTCCTGCGCACCGGCGCCGCCCGCCTCGAAGGCCCCACCACCCTTCGCCGTGCCTTCCCCACCTGGTTTCGCGGCTACATCTTCACCGCTCCACCGGCCACGACCAGCAGCCTCTCCGCAACCTCGTCCTGAGACGGACATCACGTCACGAACGGCCTCTCAGGAAGTGACATGCCCGGCCCTGGGACGCGGCAGACGGCTTCCGGAGGGGGTGGCTGTGCCCCGGGGCGCATTCGAGGGCGACCCTGACCGGCTCGTCACAGGGGAGCTCATCGTCGAGGGTCGGTGCCGGATGTCGGCGTTGGCTCCCGCCTGAAACCGCCTCCTCCTCGGCTCGCATGTCCCAGTGTCCCGGTGCCCCGGTATCCGAGCGAAGGGTGGATTTCAGCGGTTCTCGCCCTGATCGGCCGGGTGCGAGTCGGTCCGTGGGTCCGCGCCGTCGGTGGTGCGGGCCCACGCGCTCCGGCGGCGGGTCTCGTCCTCCTGGGCGAGGCGTCGTAGGACCGCCAGGACCGGTTCAAGGAGCAGGACCACGATCGCGGCGTGCTCGGCGAGCCGGAGGCGGTCTTCGATGTCTTCGAGCCGGTCGAGGTCGAGCCTGGCGGCGGCAGCAGCCGCTTCGGCGTAGGGCCGCAGGTCCTCGGTGCTGTACTCCATGCCGAGGCGGCTGAGGTCCATCAGGCTCGCGGCGAGTGCGCGCCGGTGCGGCGACTCCGGGGAGACCTCCCATCCCATCGCGGCCAGCAGCTCATCGACCCGCGGCGCCTGCTCGTCCACGGCGTCCGCCTCTGCGGCGTCCACGGGGGTGGGCAGCGCGTAGTGGACGACGCCGAGCGTGGCGAGCGGATCGAGCGGTTGGTCGATCGCCGCGAGGACGTCGCGGGTGGCGGCGATGGACAGGCCGCCGCGGGAGGTCAGGGCGCGGATCAGCCTCAGGCGCTGGACGTGCTCGTCGCCGTACAGGGCCAGCGTGGCCCCGAGGGAGCGGCCGGGCGGCAGCAGGCCCTCCCGCAGGTAGTACTTGATCGTCCCGACCGGTGTCCCGGACAGGCGGCTCAGGTCGGAAATCCTCATACGCTCACTCGCTCGCTCGCTCGGTCCTGTGTGTGACCAGTCTCCCAGATCCCCAGGTGGACGACACTGTTCGATAGTGCAACTATCGTCGTAGAAAGTGAAAGTTTCCAAAAGGCTGCCGACCAGCCGGAACACCGGAAACCACCGTCCTCCGCACCCCCGGCACAGCTGCGGGCGCGACACCGAAACTGGAGCACCATGTCTGAGCCGACCCACGCACGCAGGGCGAGCGCGCGCGAACTGCTGCGCCGCCGAAGCCTGTGGCTGCCCTCGGCGTTGATCCTCGGCCTGCTGTCGTTCGTCCTGTCGCTGCTCTACCTGGGCGCCAACAACGACCCGGTCGGCTCGATGAAGGACCTGCCGATCGCCCTGGTCAACGCCGACCGGGGCGCCCAGGTCGCCGGCAAGCGGATCGACCTGGGCGCGCAGATCACCGCGCAGATCACCAATGCCCCCGACCTGAAGGGCAAGGCCTCCTGGAAGCAGGTCGACCGCACCACCGCCGATGACCTCCTGGCCAAGGACAAGGTGTTCGGGGCGCTCGTCATCCCGGAGAACTTCTCCGCCTCCGTGGCAGCCCTCGCCGGCCCGTTCCAGCACGATCCCCACCCTCCGACCATGACGGTGCTGACCAACCCCGCCGCCGGAAGCTTCGGCTCCTCCATGGCCGCCGAGATCAACCGCAAGGTCGTCCAGACCACCTCCACCCAGGTGGGCCAGCAGCTCACCCAGCAGCTCACCCGGCAAGTCGCAAAGCAGGCGGCATCCGGCACCGCCGAACGGCCCGCCGCGCCGGGCGCGGCGGCGCAGCTGATGCTCGCCGACCCGGTCAAGGCCGTGGCCGAGGAGGGTCACCCGCTCGGCGACCACAGCGGCCTCGGGCTGAGCGCGTTCTTCTACACGCTCGTCCTCGTCCTCGGCGGCATGCTCGGCGCCAACGTGATCCACTCCCAGCTGGACGCGGCGCTCGGCTGGATCGCCAGCGACAAGGGCCCGTTCCGCTCCCTCAAGCCCGCCCAGCACATCAGCCGGGTACGCCACTTCGTGGTCGGCTCGGTGCTCATGGTCGTCCTGTCGATGCTGACCTCCGCGCTCGCCATGGCCGCGGCCGTGGGCGTCATCGGTATCGACGCCTCCCACCTGCCACTGCTGTGGTTCTTCGGATCGTGCGCCACGGCGGCGATGGGCATCAGCGCGCTGGCCTTGCTGGCCGCCTTCGGCACGCCGGGCCCGATCGTGTCCATGCTCGTGCTGGTCGGCCTGGCCATCCCGTCCGCCGGCGCCACCATCCCACTGCAGGCGCTGCCCGGCTTCTACCGGTTCCTGGCCGACTTCGAGCCCTTCCGCCAGGTGGTCGACGGCGTCCGGTCCATCCTCTACTTCGGCGCGCAGGCCGATGCCGGGCTCGGCCGCGCCTGGACCATGACCGGGATCGGCTTCGCCCTCTCGCTGGCCCTCGGCCTCGCCGTCACCTGCCTCTACGACCGTAAGGGCCTGCACCGGTCCGCATCCCGCACGCCGGCACCGCAGCCCGCTGCGATCGGCTGACCTCCCCGCGAACGGTCCGACGCCGGCCCCGCGCCGGCGTCGGACCGCAGCGCACCGCACAGGCGCCCATCCGGCATGCCCGGCGGCCGACGCCTCCGCGCCCCTGTCCCGACCCACCGAACAACGACGAACCCTCCGGCGCCCTCACCCAGAAGGCCCCCGTGAGACCCGAACAGGAGGGGCCTGCCATGCCCTGGAGCACATCCGAAGGAGCGCCCACCCCATTCGGCCGCGCCGCCCGTAGCACGCCGCAAGCCCCCGCTGGGACGCCCCATCCAGGGGTTCCGCACTCGGTTGTCGCGTCCCCGCGTCTGCTCGGCCGCCTCTACCGCGTCGTCGCCCTTTGGAAGGCGCAACTGGAGCCCGTCCTCAAGGACCACGGGATCACCGCCGCCAACTTCCACGTGCTCGCCACCCTGCGTCGGGCCGGACCCTCCCACCGGCTCACCACCAGCCAGATGGCCGCGATCGACCAGGTCACCTGCTCCGGCATGACCGTGCGCGCCGACAGCCTGGAGAGGAAAGGGCTGATCATCCGGGAGCGTGACGAACACGACCGCCGCATCATCCACCTCAGGCTCACCCAACGCGGCCTCGACCTCGTCGACCTGGTCCTCACCCACCACCGCGCCCTGGAAGAGCAGTTGATGGCAGACCTCGACGACAGCGAACACCACGCCATCACTGCACTGCTCGACCGGCTGGAACGCTCCCTGCGGCACTACGCCGAGGAACCTGTGCCCGGCAAGCCGAACTGACCGCCTGCCGGTATCGACTGGTGCATGCCCGTTCAGGCGTCCGACTACGTCGTCACCATGGGCTGCGGCGAAGCTTGCACCTTCTTCCCCGGCAGGAAATACCTCGACTGGAAGCTCGGTGACCTCGCCGGCCAGGGTGTTGAGGCCGTCCGCCCGATCCGCGACTGCCTGGCGGCTGCGCGGCCTCACGGGCGCGCTGGTCGGCGGGGTGTGCTTCATCGTCCCGGGGCTGGTGCTCATCCTGGCGCTGGCCGCGCTGTTCCTGTCCGCAGGGACGCCGCTGTGGGTGCGCGGCGCCGCCGCGGGCGCCGGAGCGGCGGTCGCGGCCGTGGCGGTGCACGCGGCCTGGGGCCTGGTCCCAGGGAGCTGGAAGCGCGTCGGGGCCTGTCCTTCATCTTGCGCGACCGCACCAGCGACCCCGAAGTGCGCCTGATGGCCTTCGACGTGATCAACACCCAGGTCAACCAGCGCGGCATGCTGATGGGCTGGCTCGACCGGTGGCACCTGACCCAGTCCTGCAGGTCGCCGAGATCGACAGGATGACCCGCATGCTCGGGGAACGTGGTGCCCAGCCCCGCACCTGAGCGACTTTCTGACACTCCGCCAGTTGGAGCCAATGAACTTACACGACCAGACCGTCCTGACCTGGGATGTTTCCAAGGAGCACTGGCATGGGCACGTACGATGAGCGGCTGGGCAGGAGGACCAGCTGGCCGCCTCGCCCGAGTGGGCACCCGAGCGGTACGCCGGCATCGGCTCCTCTTCAAGGCCGCCGAAATGGCCCAGGTGGTTGAATGCGATCCGCGGTGCCGCGAGGCCCTCCAGCGCCGGGCATGTGCTGGGGTTCGTGTACCTGGGCAGGCCGTAACCGATATCGCCCCCGGCGGCTGTACCGTGGTCGCCGACCACCCGGCGCTGCGGGCTGGCTGACGCGACGTCAAATATTTCGCCGATGCGTGCAACCGGCGCTCGTCCGTGCTCGTATCTCTTCTCTAGCAGATGGCTGTCCACAACCACCCAGGAGACTGAGACATGCGACGTTGGATCACGGTGCCGGCAGTGCTCGCCCTCGCGGCGGCAGGGACCGCGGTAGTGCCGGCCACGGCCTCGGCGGCCACCCGGCCGGCGGCGGCCAGCCAGTGCGCGACCGACTGGGGCAGCCTGCCGAAGAGCGACCGGACCTTCACCTCCAACCAGTTGGTGAACGTCCGGACCGGGCAGAACCCCTGCTACGACCGGATGGTCCTCGACGTGCCGGGGGTGTCCGACGCCAACCGGATCGGCTACCAGGTCCGGTACGTCGACGAGTTGCTCCAGCAGGCCTCCGGTACGCCGATACCGGTCAGCGGAGGGGCCGTCCTGGAGATCGTCGTCACGGCGTCCACCATGGACTTCGGTGCCGGTAAGCCGAGTTACCCGGGCCAGGCCGGGCAGCCCCTGCCCGGGGTCGACCTCACGGGCTACCGCACCTTCACGGACGCCCGGTTCGCCGGCAGCCACGAGGGCTACACCCAGCTGGGGCTCGGGGTGCGGGCCCGCCTCCCGTTCCGGGTCTTCCAGTTGGACAACCGGGTGGTCGTGGACGTCGCGCACGACTGGGGCACCGCCGGCTGACGGGCCGCCCGTGCGGCGCGCCCCAGCGGCGCGGTACGGCAGACGGATCGTCAGGACGCCCGTCCGTCCTGACGATCCGGTGCCGGAACACGGCGGCGCGGCAGGCGCGTTCGAACCGGCCCGGTCAGACGTCCTGGCGGCGCAGTGACCGCCAGCCGCCGTAGGCCGCGGCCGCGGACCAGGCGGCCATCAGGGCGAGGCCGGTCCAGTGGCCGTAGTGGATGTGCGGGTCGTCCAGGTTGCGCAGGGCGTACGTACCGGCGCGGTCGGGGAGGAACTGGACCAGTTCGCGGACCACGGGCACGCCGCTGAGCAGCGGGGAGCCCAGGAAGACGGCCGGTGTGAGCAAGCCCATCGCGGCGGTGAGGTTGCGCAGCACGGTGGTCAGGCCGAGGCAGAGCACCACCAGCAGCGGCGGGTAGAGCACGCCCGCCACCGCGCTGCGCGCGAGCCCCGGGGTGTCCCGGTCCAGCCCGATGGTGCTCTGGTAGGAGAGGAAGGCGCCCGCCGTGCCGAGTACCCCGACGGCCAGCCCGACCAGGGCACCCAGGCCCAGCTTGGCCCCGTACAGCAGGCCGCGCCGGGGCACGGCGGTGAGCGAGCCGCGGATCGTGCCACTGTGGTACTCCTGGCCGATCAGCAGGATGCCGAAGCAGACCAGCGCCACCTGCCCGAAGTTGAGGCCGTAGAAGACGCCCACGCTCGGGTCGCGGACGAAGTTGGGCTCGGCCCTGCCCAGGGCCGCGGTGGTGCCGTAGGTCACGCCGACGGTGAGCAGGACCGAGAGCAGCGGGGTGGCCCACTGGGAGCGCAGCGTGGTGAGCTTGCTCAACTCGGCCCGCAGCGCGAGGGATACGGGCGAGCGGTGCACGGTGGCCGGGAGAACGGTGGCCGGGAGGACGGTGCTCATGCCGCCACCGCCCGGTACTCGACGGAGTCCGACGTCATCCGCATGAAGGCCTCCTCCAACGAGTCCTGTCGTAGGGCCAGTTCGTAGAGCGCCACCCCGTGCGCGGCGGCCAGTGCGCCGAGTTGCTCGGGACCGGTGCCGGTGACCTCCCAGGCACCGTCGGCGGTGCGTTCGGCGTCCAGGCCGGAGTCGTGGATCAGGGCGTCCAGTTTCGCCGGGTCCACCGCGCGGATCCGCACCCGGGTGCGGCCGTGCCGGTCGAGGAAGGCGTCGGTGCTCTCGTCGGCGAGCAGCCGGCCGCGGCCGATCACCACCAGGTGGTCCGCCGTCAGTGCCATCTCGGCCATCAGGTGCGAGGAGACCAGCACGGCACGGCCCTCCCCGGCGAGCGAGCGGAGCAGGTCGCGGATCCAGCGGATGCCTTCGGGGTCCAGCCCGTTGACCGGCTCGTCCAGCAGCAGGATGCCCGGGTCGCCGAGCAGGGCGGCGGCCACGCCGAGCCGCTGGCGCATGCCGAGCGAGTAGCCCTTGACCCGCTTCCGGGCGGCCTCGGCGAGGCCGACCCGGGCGAGCACCTCGTCGACCCGGCGGTCGCCGATTCCGTTGCTGTGGGCGAGCCAGCGCAGGTGGCCCCGGGCGGTCCGCCCGCCGTGTACGGCCTGGGCGTCGAGCAGTGCGCCGACCTGGAACAGCGGCAGCGTCAACTCCCCGTACGGACGGCCGTTGACCAGGGCCCGGCCCGAGGTGGGACGGTCGAGGCCGAGGATCATGCGCATGGTGGTGGACTTGCCGGCGCCGTTCGGCCCGAGGAACCCCGTGACCCGGCCGGGCTCCACCCGGAAGCTGAGCTCGCTGACGGCTGCGGTTTCGCCGTAGGACTTGCTGAGCGCCTGTACGTCGATCACGGCGGCCTCCCCTGGATCTGAGTTCCCGATCTGCCCGGCGGGCCCGGTCGGTGTGCCCGGCGGGCCCGGTGATCCGAGTCAACAGGCCCGGGCGGCCCGGCACCTCCCGCGCGGGAGTGGACCGGCCTCCCTCCAGGGAGGGAGGCGGTCACCCGCGCCGGACTGGCACGATGACGGAGTGTCGAAGATCTTCTCGCCCCTGTTCCAGGCCGCGACCTACACCAGGTGGCTGCACCTGCTGCTCGGCGTGGTGTTCGCCGGGGTGATGGTGATGATCTACCCCGGAACCGTGGGAGTCTCCACGGCCCGGATGCTGACGGCCGGTTCGGTGGTGGACTCCGTGCTGCTCGGTGCCGTGGCGCTGGTACCCGCGATGCGGCACGTCGAGGGCCTGCAGGCGCGGATCCTGCTGATGCCGCAGCGGGAGGAGGACATCGGTGTGGCCTACTCCCGCAGCTGGGCGGACCGGCGGCGGACGGCGCTCTGGCTGATCGCCCGCGTCGCGCTCGGCACCGCAACCGGGGTGCTGACGGTGCGGACGCTGCTCCTGCTCGGCGGCGGACGCGGGTTCGGCTTCCGGCCTCCGGGCGGTCCGCTCTGGCGGGTGGTCCTCGCGCTGCCGGTGCTGTTCGCGCTGCTCTGGGCGGTGGTGCTGCTCGGACGGCTGCAACTCGCCCTCGCCGTGGCACTGCTCGGCCCCTCACCCGCGGAGCGGCTGGCCGAGGCGGAGCTGCGGGCGGAACAGCTGCTGGAGCGCAACCGGCTGGCCCGCGAGCTGCACGACTCGATCGGCCATGCGCTGACCGTGACGATCCTCCAGGCGGGCGCCGCCCGCGAGGTGGCCGATCCGGCCTTCCTGGACAAGGCGCTCGCGGTGATCGAGGAGACCGGGCGGCGTGCCATGGAGGACCTGGAACGGACTCTGGTCGTGCTGCGCGAGGCTCCCGAACCCGGCGCGAGCGCCGCCGAACGCCCTGGACTCGACCAGGCACCAGGCCTGTTCGACACCGCCCGGGCGGCCGGCAGCCCGGTCGAGGCGGCCATCGAGGTCCAGGCCCGGCAGCTGCCCGGCGTGCTCTCCCGGGAGGCGTACCGGATCGTCCAGGAGGGCGTCACCAACGCGCTGAAGCACGCACCCGGCGCGCCGATCACCGTCCGGGCCGAGCTGGCGGACGGCATGCTCGCGCTGCACTGTGCCAACTCCCTTGCCGCGGGCGGCCGACGCGGTGGCGGGAAGGGCCTGCGCGGGGTCCGGGAGCGGGCCGCCCTGCTGGGCGGCGAGGCGGTGGCCGGTCTCGAGGGTTCCGAGTGGGTGCTGCGGGTCCGGCTGCCCCTACGCTTGGGCCTGTGATGATCAGGATTCTGCTGGTGGACGACGAGGAACTGGTCCGGGCAGGTCTGCGCGCCGTGCTGGACGCCCAGGACGGGCTGACGGTGGTCGGCGAGGCGGAGGACGGGGCCCAGGCGCTGGCGCTGGTCCGCTCGCTGCGGCCGGACGTGGTGCTGATGGACGTCCGGATGCCCGAGGTGGACGGCCTCACCGCGACCAGGGCGATCCTCAGGTCCGCCGAGCAGTCCGGTGGTGCGGCGCCGAAGATCCTGGTCGTGACGACCTTCGAGAACGACGACTACGTCTACGAGTCGCTGCGCGCCGGCGCGGACGGCTTCCTGCTCAAGCGGACCCGCCCGGCCGAGATCGCACAGGCGGTACGGCTGGTCGCGGCGGGGGAGTCGCTGCTGTTCCCCGCCGCGATCCGGCGGCTGGCCGCCGGGCACGGCAACCGGGAGGCCCGGGAGGCCGTGGTGCGGGCGGCGCTCACCGAACGGGAGGCCGAGGTGCTGCGGCTGATGGCCCGTGGGCTCTCCAACCGGGAGATCGCCGAGCAGCTCTTCCTGGGGCTGCAGACGGTCAAGACGCATGTCAGCAGCGTGCTCGGCAAGTTGGGGGCGCGGGACCGTACCCAGGCGGTGATCGCGGCGTACGAGTCGGGGTTCGTGCCGGCGGGGTAGGGCCGTGCCGTGCGGCGGGACCGCCGGGGGCGGTACGGGTTCGGGTACCGCCGCGAAGACGCCCGGCCGGCCGCGCCGTTCCCCGTGTCCCTGGCCCGGCCCTTCAGGCCGGGTAGGCGTGGGTCTGGGCGGCCTTGACGGCGGCCCAGACCCGGGTGCCCGGGGCCAGGTCGAGTTCGGTGGCGGCGGCCGGGGTGAGGTCGGCGGTGAGCGGGAGTTCACCGGTGAGGTCGACCCGGACCTGGTCGCCGTGCAGGTCGAGGCCGGCCACCTCCAGCTGCCAGACGTTCCGGGCACTGGACTGCGGGCGGGTGCGGTGCAGGGTGACGGCCGTGGGCGGGAAGGCGACGAACGCCGGTCCGGTCAACTCCTCGGTGGTGGCCAGCTTCTCGCCGCCGGGGAGGGTGACGGTGTGCCCGTCGGCCGTGCCCTGGTAGAGGTTGAGGCCGACCAGGCGGGCGATGTAGTCGGTGCGCGGATGGCGGGCGATCTCGGACGGCGTCCCGGTCTGCACCACTCGGCCGCCCTCGATCACCACCAGCCGGTCGGCCAGCACCATCGCGTCCAGCGGATCGTGGGTGACCAGCACCGCGACCGCCTCGAACTCGGCGAGGTGGCGGCGCAGTTCGGCCCGTACCTCCAGCCGGGTGCGGGCGTCCAGTGCGGCGAGCGGTTCGTCCAGCAGCAGCAGTCGGGGCCGGACGGCCAGGGCGCGGGCGAGTGCGACCCGCTGGGCCTGGCCGCCGGAGAGTGCCCGGGGCCTGCTGTCGCCGTGCTCCGCCAGGCCCAGCCGCTCCAGCCAGGGCCTGGCCTGGGCACGGGAGGTCTTCCGGTCGGCGCCCCGGCAGCGCAGGCCGAAGGCGATGTTGTCCAGGGCGCTCAGGTGCGGGAAGAGCAGGTAGTCCTGGAAGACCACGCCGACCGGGCGGGACTCGGCCGGGGTGTGCAGGCCGGTGGCCGGGTCCTCCAGGACGGAGCCGTCGAGCCGCAGATGGCCCTCGGTGAGGGGGAGCAGCCCGGCGAGGGCGCGCAGGGCGGTGGACTTGCCCGCGCCGTTGGGTCCGAGCAGGGCGAGGACCTCGCCCGGGGCCGCGGTCAGCGGCATGTCCAGGCGGAAGGTGCCGCGGTCGATCCGAAGGTGGGCGTCGAGGGCGGGGGAGGGGGTCATGGGCTTGCTCTCTCGCGGGGGTGCGGGTTCTCGGCCAGGGGCTGCCAGAGGCTAGGGCGAGGACATCCAGCGGTCGCGGAGCCCCGCGAGGACGGTGATCGACACGGCGAGCAGGACCAGGCTGAGGGCGATGGCGGCTTCCGGGTCGGACTCCATGGCCAGGTAGACCGCGAGCGGCATGGTCTGGGTCTGGCCCGGGAAGTTGCCCGCGAAGGTGATGGTGGCGCCGAACTCACCCAGGGCCCGGGCCCAGGCGAGCACCGCGCCCGCCGCGATCCCGGGTGCGATCAGCGGCAGGGTGACCCGGCGGAAGGCGGTGAGCCGGGAGGCGCCCAGGGTGGCGGCGGCCTCCTCGTAGCGGGGGTCCGCGGCACGCAGTGCGCCCTCGACGCTGATCACCAGGAAGGGCATCGCGACGAAGGCCTCCGCCAGCACCACGCCCGAGGTGTGGAACGGCAGGGTGATCCCGAAGGCCGCGTCGAGCCAGCGGCCGACGATGCCGTTGCGTCCGAGGACCAGCAGCAGGGCGACACCGCCGACCACCGGCGGCAGTACCAGTGGCAGGGTGACCAGCGCCCGGACGAACCGCCGGCCGGGGAAGTCGGTACGGGCCAGCAGCCAGGCCAGCGGTACACCGACCAGCAGGGACAGGGCGGTCGCCGCGGTGGCGCAGATCAGCGAGAGCCGCAGCGCCTCCCAGACCTCGGTGCTGGAGAGCTGGCTCGGCAGCGAGCTCCACGGCGCGCGGACGAGCAGCCCGGCCAGCGGCAGCACCAGGAAGGCGAGCCCGAGCAGCGCGGGCAGCAGCAGGGCGTACGGGACACGTGCGGAGTGCCGCCGCGCCCGGGTCCGTGCGGCGCCGGCCGCGCCGGGCCCGGAGGCGGTGGGCGGGGTGGTGCTCACGGCGCCTGGAAGCCCGCCGCGGTGAGCACCTGCTTGGCCTCGGCGGACTGGACGTAGGCGACGAAGGCGGCCGCGCCGCCGGCGTTGGGGGCCTTGGCGAGGGCGGCGATCGGGTAGTCGTTCACGGCCTTGGCGGCCTCGGGGAAGTCCACCCCGTCGATCTTTCCGGCGTCGGCCCGGACATCGGTGCGGTAGACCAGCGAGGCGTCCACCTCGCCGAGCTCGACCTTGGTGAGCGCGGCCTTGACGTCCTGCTCGAGGGTGACCGGGGTGAGGTCGACGCCGCCCGCCTTGAGCGCGGTCAGGGCCGCCGAGCCGCACGGCACCTGCTTGGCGCACAGCGCGACCTTCATGCCGGAGCCGGCCAGGTCCTTGAGCGAGGAGATGTGCTTGGGGTTGCCCTTGGGGACGGCGATCTCCAGGGTGTTCCGGACGAAGACCGCGGGATCGCCGGCGGCGTCCTTGGCGTCGGTGACGGTCTTCATGGTCGCCGGGCTGGCGGCGGCGAAGACGTCGGCCGGGGCGCCGGAGACGATCGACTGGGCGAGGGCCGAGCTGCCGCCGAAGTTGAACTTGACCGTGGTGCCCGGGTGCGCGGCCTCGAACTTCTTGCCGAGGTCGGTGAAGGTCCCCTGCAGCGAGGCGGCGGCGAAGACCGTGACCGTCCCGGAGACCTTGGCACCCGAGGAGGGGGCGGAGGACGAGGAGTCCTTGCCGGACGTGCTGCCGGAGGTGCCGCTGCCGCAGGCGCTGAGTCCGGCGGCGAGGGCGAGGGCGGCGACGGCGGAGATCGCGGTGCGGCGCATGGTGGTCATTCGGTGGTCCCCTCTGCCATGCCGCGGCCGGCACGGAAGCTCATACGGTGAGGCGATCATAGTGCCGCAGTTGCGGCCCCAGAAAGCTCTGTTTCATGGCACAGGCCAAGCCCAACCCTCGGTAATCCCCGCAGGTGCGAAGGATCAAACCGGACAGGCGTGAAAACCCTTGGCGCCCGAGGCCGGCCGCCCGCCAGAGTGGTCCCGGTCCGATTCGCGGACATTCCGATAAGGCCGCCCTGTCGCCGGGCGGTCCAAGCCGCACGAGCTGTTTTCCGAGCCGCCACAGAACCGGGAGGACGAAACCGCCATGTCCACACTGCGGGTCACCGCCGAGCGCCTGACCATCCTGGAGCACCCGAACGCGGACGCCCTGGAGCTGGCGCAGATCGGCCTCTACCGGGCGGTGGTGCCCAAGGGGGCTTACCGGACCGGGGACTTCGCCTGCTACATCCCGGAACAGGCGGTGCTGCCGCCGGTGTTGATCGAGGAGCTCGGGCTCACCGGGCGGCTGGCCGGCGGCAAGGCCGACCGGGTCAAGGCGGTGCGGCTGCGCGGCGAACTGTCGCAGGGCATCGTCTGCCGCCCCCGTGCCCTGGCCGGGGTCGATCTGGCGCAGGCGGCCGAGCAGGGGACGGACTTCGCGGAACTGCTCGGCATCACCAAGTGGGCGCCGCCGGTGCCGACCATGATGAACGGCGAGGTCGAGTCGGCGCCCGACCTGCTGCCCTGGGTCGACATCGAGAACCTCAAGCGCTTCCCCGGGGTGTTCGAGCCGGGTGAGCCGGTGGTGGTCACCGAGAAGCTGCACGGCAGTTGCTGCCTGCTCACCTTCCACGCCGGCACCGGCGGTGTACAGGTCTCCTCCAAGGGGATCGGGGCGCAGGGGCTCGCGCTGAAGGAGGACGGGCGCAACCTGTACTGGCGCGCGGTCCGGGCCCACGGCGTGGCGGAGTCGGCCGCCCGGCTGGCCGAGCGGCTGGGGGCGAGCCGGGTCGGGATCTTCGGTGAGGTCTTCGGCGAGGGTGTGCAGGACCTCGGTTACGGGGCGTCCGGCCGCAGCGAACAGCCGCCCGGGTACGCGGTCTTCGACGTCTCGGCGGAGATCGACGGTCAGCGGCACTGGCTGGACGCGACCCGACTGCTCGCGGGAGAACTGCCGTTGGTGCCCGAGCTGTGGCGCGGTCCGTTCGACGCACAGCGGGTCCTGGAGCTGGCCGAGGGGCGGGAGACGGTCTCCGGGCGGCAACTGCACACCAGGGAGGGCGTGGTGGTCCGGCCGGTGGTCGAGCGGTACAGCCCGGTCCTGGGCGGCCGGGCGATCGTCAAGGCGGTCGGCGGCGGCTATCTGACGCGCAAGGGCGGCACCGAGTACGAGTGATCGCGGGCCGGTGGGACGGGGCGCGACTGTGATCGAAGTCGCGCCCCCGCGATCCCCCTGAGCCCCTTATCTCCTGACGCCTGCTCAGTTAGCTTGGGCGGACGCCGACACCCGCCTCGCCAGGAGAGCCCTCATGCCCGCGACACGAACACCAGGACCGGCCGGACTTCCGCTGATCGGTTCAATGCTCGACCTGAACCGTGACACCCTGCAGGTCTATCTGGACGCCCGCCGCAACCACGGCGACGTGGTGCGGATCAGCGCCGGTCCGCCCGGGCTGCGGGCGGAGTTCTACCTGGTGTCCTCGCCGGAGGGCGCCCAGCAGGTACTGGCCACCCAGGCGGCGAACTTCCGCAAGGAGAACGCCATCTACCAGGAGATCAGGGAGAGCTTCGGCAACGGCCTGCTCACCTCGCAGGACGAGGACTACCGGCGCCAGCGCCGGCTGGTGCAGCCGCTGTTCACCCCGCGCCGGGTGAACGGCTACGCGGACGCGATGGGAATCGAGTCCGAGGCCCTGGTCGAGCGCTGGACGGAGCTGGCGGGCGGACCGGCCGGCGGGGTGGTGGACGCGGCCGAGGAGATGTCGCGCTTCGCACTGCGCACCGTGGCCAGGATCCTGTTCGGCGCCGACGTGGAGGACGCGACCAAGGTGGTGCGCAGGCACTTCCCCGTGCTGGGCCACTACGTCGTCGCGCGCGGCTTCTCACCGGTCCGGCTCCCGCGCCGGTGGCCGACTCCGGGCAACCGGGCGGCGGCGGCTGCCGAGCGGGAGCTCTACCGGGTCTGCGACGAGATCATCGCGCGGCGGCAGGCCCAGGACGGCGGGCAGGAGGCGGACGACCTGCTCGGACTGCTCGCCGCCGCCCGCGACGAGGACGGCGGCCGGCTCGACCCGGCCGAACTGCGCGAACAGGTCCTGATCTTCCTGCTGGCCGGGCACGAGACCACGTCCACCTCGCTCACCTTCGCGCTGCAGCTGCTCGGACTGCACCCCGAGGAGCAGCGGCGGGCCCGGGCCGAGGTGGACGCGCTGCTCGGCGACGGGCGCCGCCCGCAGGCCGACGATCTCGCCGAACTGCCGTACCTGACCCGGGTGCTCAAGGAAGCGATGCGGCTCTACCCGGCGGCCCCCGCGTTCGGGCGCCGCTCGGTGGCCGAGTCCGTGGTGGACGGAGTGGTGATCCCGGCCGGCGCGGACGTACTGGTCTCCCCGTACGCGGCGCACCGCCACCCGCTGCACTGGGAGGATCCGGAGCGCTTCGACCCGGAGCGGTTCACCCCGGAGCGGGAGGCCGCCCGGCACCGCTACGCCTGGTTCCCGTTCGGCGGCGGGCCCCGGGCCTGCATCGGGCAGCACTTCTCGATGCTGGAGTCGGTACTCGGACTGGCGGCCTTCCTGCGGGCGTTCGAGATCGAGACGGTGGACACCGGGGTGCGGCTGGGGCAGGGGGTCACGCTGGAGGTCCGGGGACCGGTGCGGGTGCGGCTGACACCGCGGTGAGCGGCGCCGGGGGCGCGCGGTGACCGCAGCCGCCCCCGGGCCGGGTTCAGCCCTGGCGGTGGCCGGCCGGGAACTCCAGCGGGTAGCGGTCGGCCAGTTGACCGCGGTCGTTGTAGGCGAAGTTGAGCACCAGGTCGTCGGCGACCCGCAGGACGGTGTCCCGGCCCTCCACCGTGCCGGTCCACTCGGGCGGGAGGGCGGCCAGGCCGTAGGCGGCACCGAGCAGGTTGCCGCAGACGGAGCCGGTGGAGTCCGAGTCGCCGGAGTGGTTGACCGAGAGCAGCAGCGCCTGGCGGAGGTCGCCGGTCCGGGCGGCGTGCAGCGCGCAGTAGACCGCGATGGCCAGGCACTCCTCGGCGATCCAGCCGGCGCCCACCTGCTCCACCCCCTCGGGGGTGGCCGGAGCACCGTCGGCCACCGTGGTCGCGCGCCGGAGGGCGCCCGCGGTCTCGGCGCCACCGGGCTTGCCCGCGACCTGGGCGATGGTCTCCTCGACGGCCTGCGGCAGCGCGGTGCCGTGGGCCACCCGGTCGACCAGGGCCGCGAAGGCACCGGCCGCCAGGTAGCCGGTGGGGTGGCCGTGCGTCAACTGGGCGCAGGTGGCGGCCAGTTCGAAGGCGAGGTCCGGGCCGAACCGGGCCAGGCCGAACGGCGCCGAGCGCATCACGGTGCCGCAGCCCTTGGAGCCGGAGTTGACCGGACCCTCTCCGCCGAACGGCACCGGGGCCTTGAAGCCCCCGCGCTGGTCCGCGAGTCCGCTCAGACAGGCGTTGCCGGGTGCCCGGCTGGCGTACAGGAAGGGCTGGGCCAGCAGCCAGCCGTCCGGTGCGGCCTCGGGCTGCGGCAGCCGCTGGGTCAGCATCCAGCGCTGGTAGGCCTCGCACATCACCGGCGCGAGATGGGCGCCGGGCGGACAGCGCAGCAAACCCTCGGCGGTGAAAAGAGTCATCTGGGTGTCGTCGGTGACCTCGATCGGCCGGTCGGTGGGGAAGCCGGTCACACCCTGCGGTCCGAAGCGGTCCCGGATCTGCGCCAATCCGAGGAACTCGACGGGCCAGCCGAGGGCGTCACCCACCGCGCCGCCGAGCAGTGAGCCGCGTACCCGGTCGGTGAACTGTGCGAGGTCGGTCATGCCGCGATCTTCTCAGAGCCCGGCCGCGCTCCGGTAACGCGGTGTGCCCGCCGGTGCGATGGCGGCGGTGTGCCCGGGGCGGTGGGCATGGGTGGCGCACCATTCGAGCACACTCCCGTACCTCCAGGGGCAGCTTTTCACATCTTCGGGTGACCACTTGTGGACGCTGGGTAGCGTCCAGCGCATCCGAGACCGAAAGCGCTTATGCGAAAGGCATATGACTCGCCGTCCGTCAGCGGCGAATCCCGTGCCTCGGAGGCCCCGATGGGAACCCTGAACCACTTCAGCTTCGGCTGGCTCACACCGATCCTCGCGTACCTGATGGCGTGCGTGGGCGCCGCGCTCGGCCTGCGCTGCACACTGCGCGCGCTGGCCGCCACCGGCGCCTCCCGGCGCAACTGGCTGCTCACCGCGGCCGCCGCGCTCGGCTCGGGCATCTGGACCATGCACTTCATCGCGATGTTCGGCTTCAGCGTCAGTGGCACCGAACTGCGCTACGACGTCCCGATCACCGTCCTCAGCCTGCTGGTCGCCGTCCTGGTGACCGGTGCCGGGGTCTTCGTGGTCGCCTACGGACGGCACCGCAGCCGCTCCCTGGCGCTCGGCGGGCTCACCACCGGCCTGGGTGTGGCGGCCATGCACTACCTCGGCATGGCCGCCGTCCGCATCCACGGCGCCATCGCCTACGACCCCGCCACCGTGGGCCTGTCCGTACTCATCGGAGTCGGCGCCGCCACCACCGCGCTCTGGGCCGCCGTCACCATCCGCAACGTGTACGCCGCCGGGGCCGCCTCGCTGGTCATGGGCATCGCGGTGACCTGCATGCACTACACCGGCATGGCCGCCGTCCACGTCCGCATGCACCCCGTCCGCACCGACCTCGGCGGTGCCACCCCGATGCAGTTCGTCTTCCCGCTCGCGGTCGGGCTCGGCTCCTTCCTCTTCCTGACCTCGGCCTTCGTCGCGCTCTCCCCGACCGCCCGGGAACGCGCCGCCTACCGGGAGGCCGGCGAACTCACCGTGGAGGACGTCGGCACCTCCGAACTCGACCACGCCGCCTAGCGGTTCCGGGGCGCCCCCGCCGACCGCACCCCCGACAGCCCACCGGGACAGCCCACCGGGACAGCACCGGGCACCACACCGAAAGGCCCTCACCCATGCGAGTACGCCGCGGCTCCCCCCGCAGCGCAGCGGCAGCCACCACGCCGGGCACCGCGCGCGGCCCCGTCCGCCCCGGCGGCACCGGGCAGCGCCGGGGCGCCCACGCGGGCCCGCCCGCCCGCGAGTCCATACCCCTCCCGCCGCCCGTGCAGGACCCGCCGCACCATCCGCACCCGCCGGGCTCCGGTAGCACCGGCCCGGCAGCCGGCCCGCTCGGCCCGAGGCTTCGCCCCCGCACCGTACGCGCCAGGATCGTCGCCCTGCTGATGGTCCCGGTGGTCTCGGTGATGGCGCTCTGGTCGTTCGCCACCGTCACGACCGCGCAGAACGTCTGGGACCGGCTCAGTCTGCGGCAGGTCCACCGCACCCTGCTGGAGCCGGTCGACGCCACCGTCACCGCCCTGCAGGCCGAACGCTCCGCCGCCGGACAACTGCTGGCCGCCCCGGGCGGCATCGTCAGGGAGAGCGCGCTGCGCGACGCCGCCGAGGCCACCGACCGGGCCGTCGCCCCGCTCGACCTGGGCGGCCACTACAACCCGGCCGACGCCCAGGGGCTGGGCGCCGCGACGGCCGCCCGGGTGGACGCGTTCACCGCCGCCGTCGCCTCACTCGGCAGGCTCCGCAGCCGGGTGCTGGCCCAGTCGGTCGGCTGGGACGAGGCCTACGCCGACTACTGTGCCGCCATCGACCGGGCCTTCGAGGTCATCGGCGCCACCACCGGGCTCCAGGACCACCAGGCCGCCTCGGACGCCCGGGTCCTGCTGGAGTTCTCCCGCTCCCGCGAACTGCTCGCCCGCGAGGACGCCCTGCTGCGCAACGGCCAGATCACCGGTGAGCTGACGGAGTCGCGGCTGCGCGGGTTCGACGACGCCGTCTACGCCCGCCGCCTGCTCCTCCAGACCGCCGGGGCCGATCTGCGGCCCGCCGACCGCAGTGCGCTGAGTGCGGTCACGGCCGGCACCGCCACCTCCTCCGGTACCGACTACCGGGACCTCAGCCGCTACGAGGACGCCGTGCGCGCCGCCGCCGACGGCCGCACCGCCGCGGCTGCGGTCAGCCCCGACCAGTGGGCCGTGGTCTTCGACAACGTCGGCCGCGCGCTGCTCGCCGTCGACATCGCCGCGGGCGGTGCGGCCGCCGAGCGCGCGGACCCGTACGCGCTGGGCCTGTTCACCCCCTCCGGCGCCGCCGTACTGCTCGGACTGGTCGCCGTCGTCGCCTCACTGCTGATCTCGGTGCAGATCGGCAGCGGCCTGGTCGCCGAACTGATCGGCCTGCGCAACTCCGCCCTGGAGCTCGCCGGCCGCAAACTCCCCGCCACCATACGCCGGTTGCGCGCGGGGGAGGAGATCGACATCGAGACCGAGGCACCGCTGCGCCCGCACGGCGCGGACGAGATCGGCCAGGTGCACGGGGCGCTGGGCACGGTCCAGCGGGCGGCGGTGACGGCCGCGGTCGAACGGGCCGAGGTGCTGAGCGGGGTCTCCGGCGTCTTCGTCAACCTGGCCCGGCGCAGCCAGGTGCTGGTGCACCGCCAACTCACCCTGCTGGACACCATGGAGCGGCGCACCGAGGACCCGGCCGAACTGGAGGACCTGTTCCGGCTCGACCACCTGACCACCCGGATGCGGCGGCATGCGGAGGGTCTGATCATCCTCTCCGGTGCCGCCCCCGGCCGTGCCTGGCGCAGGCCCGTACCGCTGATGGACGTGGTCCGCGCGGCCGTCGCCGAGGTGGAGGAGTACGCCAGGGTCGAGGTGCACCGTCTCCCGCAGGTGGCGCTCGCCGGGCCGGCCGTCGCCGACCTCACCCATCTGGTCGCCGAACTGGTCGAGAACGCCACCGGGTTCTCGCCCCCGCACACCAAGGTGCACATACGGGGCGAGCAGGTCGGCAACGGGTACGCGCTGGAGATCGAGGACCGGGGCCTGGGCATGGGCCCGGAGGCGCTCGCCGACGCCAACCGGCGGATCGAGGCCGCCGAGCAGGTGGACCTCTTCGACAGCGACCGTCTCGGTCTCTTCGTGGTGAGCCGGCTGGCGAAGCGGCAGGGGGTCAGGGTGGCGCTGCGGCCCTCGGCGTACGGCGGGACCACGGCGGTGGTGCTGCTGCCGACCGGGCTGCTGGAGGATCCGTCCGAGCGGGAGGACCGCGAGGTCGAGTCGCTCACCGCTGAACTCGTCGGCGTTCAGCCGCAGTTGACGCCTCTGTCCGCGGTCGCGGCACCGACTCCGCCGCCACCGACTCCTGTGCCGCCGCCGCCGGGAGCGCGGCCGAGCGGTGCGGAGGGCCCCGTGCGGCCGTTCGGCGTGAACGGCAACCACCCCGGGGTGCTGCGGCCGACCCCGTTCGGCACCGACGGCGGCCGTGCGTCCGGGTTCCCCGCACCGGCCGGGCCGGACCCGCTCGCCCGTCCGGCCCCCGTCCGGCCACTCTCCGCCCCCCGGACTCCGCCAGCCGCCGCGGGCCCGGCGGAAGCGGGCCGTGCCGAGCCGGCCGGTCGGGCCCGGCGGGTGTCCGCGCAGCCCGGTGCGGTGGACGAACTCCCGCGCCGGGTCCGTCAGGCCAGCCTGGCCCCGCAGCTGCGCGAGGCGCCACCGCGTCCGCGGACCGGCGGCGGCCCCGGCAGTGGTCCCGGCGGCGGCCAGGGCCACATCGGCCGCAGCCCGGAGGAGGCGCGCGCCGCGATGTCCGCCTTCCAGCAGGGCTGGGCGCGAGGCCGAAGCCCGCTCAGGCCCGGTACCCCCGACACTCCCACAGGCCCCACGGGCCCCGGCAGCACGGAAGGACGGCCTCGATGACCGGCGCCACCCACCACACCGGAGAGCTCAACTGGCTGCTCGACGAACTGGTCTCCCGGGTCGCGCAGGTGAGATTCGCCGTGATCCTCTCCGCCGACGGTCTGGCCATGGGCACCTCCGCCGGTCTCGGCCGCGAGGACGGCGAGCACCTCGCCGCCGTCGCCTCCGGCTTCCACAGCCTGGCCAAGGGGGCCGGACGGCACTTCGGGGCGGGTGAAGTACGGCAGACCATGGTCGAGTTGGAGCACGGCTTCCTGTTCGTGGCCGCCGCGGGCGAGGGTACCTGCCTGGCAGTCTTCTCCACCGCCGAGGCCGACCTCGGCCTGATCGCCTACGAGATGGCCCGCCTGGTCCGCCGGGTCGGCGAGCACCTGTACGCTGCGCCGCGCGGCGCGGTCGCGGAGTGAGCGCGATGTCCTACCCGCCGCCCGGCCGCCTCGCGCCCGGTCACCCCTCGCCCGGCTACCTTCCGCCCGATCACCCTCCGCGGGCCCACCCGTCGTTGAAGTCACCGCGCCACCGGCTGCCCGGGACGCCGCCCGCGCCGCCCGCGCCGCCCTTGCCACCCGCGCTCCCCGAGCAGTGGTACGACGACGAGGCCGGTCCGATGGTCCGCCCGTACGCGATGACCAACGGCCGCACCCGGCCGGCCGGGCTGGAGTTCGACCTGATCGCCCTGGTGGTCAGCGACGTCCAGGACGCCACGCAGCTGCCGGTGGGCCCCGAGGCGGGCCTGATCCTGGGCCTCTGCCGGAACAACGCCCTGTCGGTCGCGGAGATCGCGGCCGAGACCGATCTGCCGCTCGGTGTGGTGCGGGTGCTGCTGGGTGACCTGCTGACCGCCGAGTACATCCGGGTCAGCCGCCCGGTGCCGCCCGCCCTGCTCCCCGACGAGCACATCCTCCAGGAGGTCGTCAATGGACTCCGCGCTCTCTGACACCGCCGGTCAGGAGACCCCCGTGCTCGCCTTGAAGATCCTGGTGGCCGGCGGCTTCGGCGTCGGCAAGACCACGCTGGTCGGGTCGGTCAGCGAGATCCGCCCGCTGCGCACCGAGGAGCAGCTGACCGCGGCGGGCAGCGGGATCGACGACCTCGGCGGGGTGGAGCGGAAGACCACCACCACGGTGGCGATGGACTTCGGGCGGATCACCATCAGGGACGGCCTGTCGGTCTATCTCTTCGGCACCCCGGGGCAGGACCGCTTCTGGTTCCTCTGGGACGAGCTGGCGCAGGGGGCGCTCGGCGCCGTGGTGCTGGCCGACACCCGCCGGCTGACCGACTGCTTCCCGGCGGTGGACTTCTTCGAGCACCGGGGCATCCCGTTCGTGGTCGCGGTCAACCGGTTCGCGGGAACCCGGGACTTCCGGCCCGAGGAGGTGTCCCGCGCCCTCGACCTGGAGGCGGACACGCCGGTGCTCATCTGCGATGCCAGGCAGCGGAGTTCGGGCAAGGACGTGCTGATCGGCCTGGTCGAGCACGCCGGCCGGGTGCACGCCGCCCGCCTGATCGCGGAGGTGGGGTGAGAGGTCCCCGCCGGACCCGCCGAACGGCCCATCAGGCCCGCTGAGGGAAAAGTTGGCCATACAACCTGGTGTTCCATTGGCGTCCTTCTGCTGTTCGCGTGGATGACCCCGGGCCTTGCGCGACTCGGGCTTGGGTGGTCACCCGGCTGCGGACTTCCACCCGGCCGGGAGAGCAGGAGGAACGAGACGATGACGAGGCGATCCGGATCGCCGGCCGGACAGTTCCCGGACGGCGGACGGCCGTCCGACCGACCGCTGCCGTCCGTCCGGGGGCACCGCCGGGCCGGGGCGGTGGCCGCCGTGCTGGCGGTGTTCCCGGGACTGCTGGCCACCTCGGCCTGCGGCGGTCCGGCGGCGGCCGGGGCCGACGGCGGTGGTGACTACACGGTGATGACCTGGTCCTCGTCCGGCAGCGGCGCGGCCGACCGGCACGGGGTGACGGACATCGCCGGTGCGATCGGGAAGACCGTCTTCAAGAACGGCCTCGGCGGCCGGAGGCTGAAGGTGCTCACCTGCAACGAGCAGAACACCGCGGACGGCGCCTCCGCCTGCGCCCGGCAGGCGGTGGACGCCCATGTGCTGGCCGTGATCGGCTCCTACAGCCAGTACGGCGACAGCTTCATGCCGGTGCTGGAGAACGCCAGGATCCCCTACCTGGGCGGATTCGGGCTCTCCGGCGCCGACTTCAGCAGTCCGGACTCCTACCCGGTGGCCGGCGGTACGCCCACCCTGGTCGCCGGGAGCGGACGCCAGCTGGCGGCGGCGGGCTGCCGCAACATCGCGCTGATCCGCCCCGACACCAGGGCCGGGGACACCCTGACCCGCTATCTGAGCGGGGCGCTCCAGCCCTCGGGGGCCAGACTCACCGACATCAAGGTGGCGGAGAAGACCACCGACCTGAGCGGCCCGGCGGCCAAGGCGATCGGGGACGACCGGACGGGCTCCTGCGTGACCAACGCGCTCGGCCCCGACCAGACGCTCACCCTGATCGAGGCGTACCGCCGGCTGGCTCCCAAGCACACCGTGCTGGCCTCGCTGCTCGGCAGCGTCCAGCAGTCCGTGATCGATGCCACGGGCGGGGAGAACAGCCCGCTCAACGACAGCCTCGCGGTCGGCTGGTACCCGCCGGAGGGCGCCAGGGTCTGGGACGATCTGCGGGCCACCGTCCAGTCGGCGGGCGACCAGCACATCGACACCTCGGACCTCGGCGTGCAGAACACCTGGGTCGCGTACCAGGTCTTCCTGCAGGCCACCCAGCGGATCAGCGCGGCCGGGCAGCCGCTCACCGCCAAGACCCTGCGGGCCGAACTGGACAGCGGCGACTCCTTCGACACCGGCGGCACCACCCCGAGACTCAACTGGGGGATGACCGACATGCTCCCCAGCGCGGAGTCACCTCGCCTGGTGAACACCTGGGTCACCTTCCAGCAGGTCAAGGGCGGCCGACTGACGGAGCAGCAGCGCGGCTTCTCCGACGTCCGCTGGGTCCTGACCGGGGGCAAGCCCCCGGCAAACTGAGAAGGCGCCGGCAGCCCGCCGCCCCAGGCGCGCGGCCGCCGGACGGCTGCCGGAGCCGCGCGACGCACCGTGACTGACGATGTGTCAGGTGGCGCCGGTCCGCCGGACGTACGCTGAAAAACGTGATCACGTTCGAGGAGCGCAGACTGCGCGCCCTGGCCGACCAGGGCCGCTGGCCGGAGCTGCTCGGCCTGTACCGGTGTGCCCGGGCGGCAGCCGTCGCCCGGTGCGACGAGCCGGTGGCGGCGGCCGAGGCGGCGCCGCTGGGGCACCTGGTCGCGTACGGGGCGCCGCCCGAGCTCGCGGCGCGGCTCTTCGACCGGGATGGCGGCCCCGGAACCGCCGCCGGGGCGGGTGACCACGACGCCGGGCCGCTGTGGGAGGTGCTGGCCACCCGGCACTCCTGGCGCCGGCTGGCCCCGCTGCTCGGCCCGCCCGCGGTCCGGCGGCTGGTCGCGCACACCCGGGTGCTGCTCGGCGAGGACCTCTCGCACGGCGCGGAGCCCGACCCGGAGGGCGTGCCGCTGGCCCTGGAGTCATGGGAGGTGCCCTGCTTGGAGGAGTGCGGCCGGGTGCGCGAGTACCTGCCGACC
Organism: Kitasatospora sp. HPM-01-4; assembly: GCF_051374625.1. Lineage (NCBI taxonomy): Bacteria > Bacillati > Actinomycetota > Actinomycetes > Kitasatosporales > Streptomycetaceae > Kitasatospora > Kitasatospora sp. HPM-01-4. Next base: position 6,844,457 of record NZ_JBPQGP010000005.1, read on the forward strand.
GGCGGCGCGCGCCGGGCGCTGGTGCCCCTGCCCGCGACCAGGGAGGGGCTCGGCCCGGTCGAGCTGCCGCCGCCGGGCCGCCCGGCCCTCGGACTGACGGCCACCCGGCTGCTGGGCGGGCTCGCGCCGTGGCTGGAGGTGGCGTGTGTGCGCGGCTCCGCACTGGACGCGGTGGCACGGCTGGCGCCCGGACCTCGGCCGACGGACCGTCCGGGACGGCCGGTGCGTCCGGCGGATCCGCCCGGGTGGGAACGGCTCGCCCCCGGCCTGTGGGACACCGGCCGCCGGGGAGCCGACCGTCCGGCCGCGGGGCGGTCCGCGGCCGGACGACCGCTCGGTGGGGACGCCCTCGGCGGGGACCGGCCGCACCTGCGGCGGGTGACCGGCGGCCACATCCCGTTCTGCGCCGCGTATCCGGCCCTGGTGCAGGCCGCCAGCGACAGTCCGGCGCTGGGAGCGGCGAACGGGCGGCTGACGCTGTGGCGGGCACTCTCCGCGATGACCGGTGGGCCCCGGCTCCCGGTGCCCGCGGCCGGCCCGCCCGGGGTCGACGTGCCCGAGGTCAACGCGCTGATCGCACGCCTGCGTTGCTTCACCTGGTGCGAGCCCGCGGACGAGGTCTGGTACGTCCACCTGGCCGTCGAGGACCCCGCGACCGGTCTGGCCTGGGCCGTCAGCGGTGCCGAACTGGACCTTCCCGTACCGGAATTCCCCGTGCAGAGCTGACCCCGGGAGCGGCTCCGAGCCGGACCGGCTCCGGTCCGGGGATGGCTTCAGGCAAGGAAAAGCCCCGGCCCGGAGCCGCGCCGGGGTGGCGGCTTCCGGGCCGGGGTGCAGGGGGTGGCGGATCAGACCGCGGCGGGCTCCGGCTCGGGCGCGGCCGGGGCGCCGGAGGTGGAGTCGGCCAGGCTGGTCTCGTCGAAGGGCAGCTCGCCGGTCAGCACCCGGTCGAGGCGGTCGCGGTCCAGCTCCTTGGTCCAGTGCCCGATCAGGACGGTGGCCACGGCGTTGCCCGCGAAGTTGGTCAGCGCGCGGGCCTCGGACATGAACCGGTCGATGCCGACGATCAGTCCGACGCCGTCGACCAGTTCCGGCCGGTGCGACTGCAGGCCGCCCGCCAGGGTGGCCAGGCCGGCGCCGGTGACCCCGGCGGCGCCCTTGCTGGCGATCACCATGAAGACGAGCAGCGAGAGCTGCTGCCCGATCGACATCGGCTTGTCCATCGCCTCGGAGATGAAGATCGAGGACATGGTCAGGTAGATCGCGGTGCCGTCCAGGTTGAAGGAGTACCCGGTGGGCACGGTGATGCCGACCACCGGGCGGCTGACGCCCAGGTGCTCCATCTTGGCGATCAGCCGGGGCAGCGCGCTCTCCGAGGAGGAGGTGGAGAGGATGAGCAGGAACTCCCGGCCGAGGTAGCGCAGCAGGGCGAAGACGTTCACCCCGGCGATCAGGCGCAGCATCAGGCCGAGCACCACGATCACGAACAGCACGCAGGTCAGATAGAACCCGATCATGATGACCGCGAGGCTCTTGAGCGCGGCGGTCCCGGTCGCGCCGACCACTGCCGCCATCGCACCGAAGGCACCGACCGGCGCCACCCACATGATCATCGACATGATCCGGAAGACCAGCTTCTGCAGGTGCTCGATCCCGCGCAGCACCGGTGCGCCGGCCGGGCCCATCGCCTGCAGGGCGAAGCCCGCGAGCAGCGCGACCAGCAGGGTCTGCAGCACCTGGCCCTGGGTGAGGGCGGAGAAGGCGGTGGTGGGGATGGTGCCGAGCAGGAAGTCGGCCGTGCTCTCCGAGCCGCCGGCCGCCTGGGCGTGGCCGGCCTTGGCCAGGGCCTTGGTGAGGTGCAGGCCGGATCCGGGGTCGAGCAGGTTGCCGACCACCAGGCCGATCGCCAGGGCGACGGTGGACATCACCAGGAAGTAGCCGAGGGCCAGGCCGCCGACCCGGCCGACCTTGGCCGCCTTGGAGACCGAGCCGATGCCCAGCACGATGGTGCAGAAGATCACCGGGCTGATCATCATCTTGATCAGATTGACGAAACCGGTGCCGATCGGTTTCAGCTCCACCGCCGTGCCCGGCGCGGCCAGCCCGACCGCTATGCCCGCGAGCACCGCGACGATCACGGCGAGGTAGAGCCGGTGGGTGCGGTCGGCGGGTCTCTTCGCTCCTGCTTCCGAGGTCGTCATGCGGGGGCTCCTTTGCCCTGTCGTCCCTCACGGCCCCCGGGGGGAAGGGCCGTATCGGCCCTGGGTGGTGGGCCGTACTGACTATGGGCGCCGGGCGTGACGGCCGTCACCTTTAAGTTCATAAAGTTCACGCATACCGTCCGCACCGCCTGGGCGGGGCACACTGTCTGGCATGCACCGGCAGTCTGGCACGCGCTCGTATCCGAACCCCTCGCCGCGCCGCCGCCTGCACAGCCTGGCGGGGCAGCTGTTCGCGTTGCAGATCGTGATCGTGGCCGCCGTGGTCGCGGGCGGTGCGGTTCTCGCCTACCTGTTCACCGCCGGGCGCGCCGAGGACACCGCCCGCCGCCAGGTCACCGCGGCCGCCTGGGCGGTCGCCGACTCGCCGACCGTGCGCGAGGCCGCCGCCGGGTCGGACCCCTCGCGGCTGGTCCAGCCCTACGCCGAGCAGGTGCGCCGGGACACCGGGGTGGACTTCGTGACCGTCATGGACACCCATGGCATCCGCTGGGCCCACCGCGACCCCGCCCAGGTCGGCAAGGTCTTCCTCGGTCACATCGACCAGGCGCTCACCGGCGGCACCGTCACCGAGACCTACACCGGCACCCTCGGCCGGTCCATCCGGGTCGTGGTCCCCGTGTTCGACGAGCGGCACCGGGTGGTCGCCCTGGTCAGCTCGGGCATCACGGTCGAGTCCATCAGCGAGCAGCTGAACGTACCGCTGCTCGCCCTGGTCGGCGTCGCGTCGGCCGCCCTCGCCCTCGGCGGCGCCGGTACCTACCTGGTGGGCGCCCGGCTGCGCCGCCACACCCACGGCATGGGTGCCACCGAGCTCAGCCACCTCTACGACTACCACCAGGCGACCCTGCACTCGGTGCGTGAAGGCCTGGTCCTGCTGGACGGCGCGCAGCGGGTGGTGCTCTGCAATGACGCCGCCCGTGAACTGCTCGGCCTGTCAGGCAAGTTGGAAGGTGTTCCGGTGTCCGGCCTCGGTCTGCCCGAGTCGCTCACCCGGGCCCTGCTCGGCCCGGCTCCGATCCGCGACGAGGTCCACCTCACGCACGAGCGGGTGGTCGTGCTCAACACCTCCGCCGTCGGCCCCGGCCTGGGCACCGTGGTGACTCTCCGAGACCACACCGAACTCCAGGCGCTCACCGGCGAGTTGGACTCGGTACGGGGCTTCGCCGATGCTCTCAGCGCCCAGGCACACGAGGCCTCCAACCGGCTGCACGCCGTGGTCTCGCTGATCGAACTCGGCCGTCATCACGAGGCCGTGGAGTTCGCGACGGCCGAACTCGCCCTCGCCCAGCAGCTCACCGACAAGGTGGTGGCCGCGGTCGGCGAACCGGTGCTGGCCGCACTGCTGTTGGGCAAGGCCGCCCAGGCAGCCGAGCGCGGAGTCGAGCTCACCCTCACCGAGGACAGCCGGATCGACGACGGCCTCCTGCCCGCCACGCTCAGCCCGCGCGATCTGGTCACCATCCTCGGCAACCTGATCGACAACGCGGTGGACGCCGCGATCGAGGGCGCCGCGACGGCCGCCGGCCCTCCCGAGGTCACCGTCACCGCCCGGGTGGACAGCGGCGAACTGCTGCTGCGCATCGCCGACACCGGCCCGGGCATCGATCCGCAGGCCGCCACCGAGGTCTTCCGCCGAGGCTGGACCACCAAGAGCGGCGGCCGGGGCCTCGGCCTCGCCCTGGTCGCCCAGACCGCCCGGCGCAACGGAGGCACCGTCGAGGTCGGGCGCGAGCAGGGGGCCGTACTCACCGTCCGGCTGCCGCTCGGGCGGGACGGAGCGGAGGTCCGGGTGCCGGGCGGCGGGGAGGTCGACGCCCTGGCAGCGGGCGGCGGTGAGGTCGACGCCCTGGCGGTGAGCCGTGGCGGCAGAGAGAGGGAGGCGCTCCGGTGAGCAGTCCGGTGATCGACGTACTCGTGGTCGAGGACGACCCGGTGGCCGCCGCCGCCCACGCCCTGTACGTGCGGCGCACCCCCGGCTTCCGGGTGGCCGCCACCGTGCACAACTGCGCCGACGCGCTGCGCCAGCTGGGCCGCGCCCGCACCGCCGGCACCCCGGTCGACCTGGTCCTGCTGGACCTCTACCTCCCGGACGGGCACGGCCTCCAGCTCTGCCACACGCTGCGCGCCGCCGGCCACTCCGGCGACGTCATCGCCGTCACCTCGGCCCGCGATCTGGCGATGGTCCGGCAGGCGGTCTCGGCCGGTGTGGTCCAGTACCTGCTGAAGCCTTTCAGCGGCGCCGCCCTGTACGACCGCCTGGAGCGCTACGCCCGCTACCGGGACACCCTCGCCCGCCACGGCGAGGCCACCGGCCAGGACGAGGTGGACCAGGCGTTCGCCGCGCTCCGTGCCACCCCCGAGCGCAGCGCCCTGCCCAAGGGCCTGAGCGCCCCGACCCTGGAGACGGTCGCCGCGGTTCTGCGCGGCACCGGGGCCGGCCTGTCGGCCGCAGCCGTGGGAGCCGAGGCCGGGGTCTCCCGGATCACCGCCCGCCGCTACCTGGAGCACCTGGTCGAGGTCGGCTTCGCGGTCCGCGAACCCCAGTACGGCCAGGTCGGCCGCCCGGAACTCTGCTACCGGATCGTCCCGCAGCGCTCCGGGCCGTAGCGCGGCCGGCTGTCCCGAGGGCTGCCGGGCGGGCCGAGGTGCCGGCCCGCCCGGCAGTGGTCACAGGGCGGTGGGCGGGATCACGGGTGCTGGAAGGTGACCTCGGGGTTGGCGGGGGAGGGGCCGTCGAGCAGCGGCTGCGGTACGCCCTTGAGCTGGAGGTCGAAGAAGGCGCCGACGTAGCTGCGGGTGATCTCCTCCGAGCGGTTCGCGGGGATTCCGTTGGGGGTGGGCATGCCCATGGCCGCGAACAGCACGTCCGCGTCGGTGAAGCTGCTGTGGTCGGCGCCGGCGACGGTCAGCCAGCGCTTCCAGCCGTCCAGGTTGGCCCAGGCCTTGTCCCAACTGGTGTCCCCGCCACCGGTGGTGTGGTCCGCCAGCTTGTCGAGCAGCAGGAAGGGGCGGCCGTGCAGACCGGTGGCCGGGTCGGGTGCCCAGAAGGTGCCGTCCATGTTCACTCCGGCCCGGATGCGGTTGTCGTCGGCCATCGCGACGGAGGTGGCGTCGCCGCCGATGGAGTGTCCGGCCATGCCGATCCGGTTCGAGTCGATCATGTGGGCGTACCGCCAGGCGGGGTGACGTCCGGTCAACTCGTCGAGCACGAAGGAGATGTCCTTGGCGCGGCTCTGGGAGATGTCTCCCGGTCCGCCCGCCGGGGGAGTGTCGCAGACCGGGCCGCAGGGGATCGTCTGTCCGTTGGGGAAGGTGATGCCCGCCGCCTCGTAGGTGTGGTCGACCAGCGCGACCACGTAGCCCCGGCTGGCCAGGTCCTCGGCGAGGCCGGTGAGGAGCGCGCGCGGCATGGTGAATCCGGGGGAGAGCACCACCAGCGGGAACCTGCCGTGCTCCGGACGGGCGTCCGTGTGCGCCCAGGTGCGGGTGCTGGCGAGCAGCTGGGGCGGGTAGTCGGAGTTCGGGAGCTTCATCTTCAGCAGGAGGCGGGCCTCCTCGGTGGTCATGTAGGGGGCCGGTCCGCCGGTGCCGGGGTGGGCGGGGTAGTACATCGAGACCATGAGTTGGCGGGGTCCGGCGGAGGGCACCCACGGGTCCGGGCGGTCCTGGTCGACGAGGTGCAGAACGTTGCGGCCGACCGCGTGCGGGCCGGTCGGGCGGGGCAGTTCGGGCGTGGTGAACGTCTTCGGGGCGGCGTGCGCGGCCGCCACGGAAGCGGCGGCGGAGGGGGCGGCTGAGGCCACCCCGGCGATCGGGAGCGGCAGGAGGAGCGCGAGCGCGGCAGCGGCGGCGGTGCGACGAATTCTGGTCATGGCAAGGACGGTAGATCGCGAGGGCACCGTCTGACGTCCACTCAGCGGCGGACATCGCTGTCACTCCCGAGACATACGAGCCATCATCAGCGAGAGGTACAAGTCCCTTTGGGAAATGGGACTTTTGGCTATTCGGTGGCATTGACGTCCGCTGTCCGGTCGACGTCTGAGGTTCGTCCTGTGTTCGCTGTTCGGGCTGCCGGGCGGGCCGTGGTGGTGGCCCGCCCGGCGGCGGTCATGAGGTCACGGGTGCGGTCAGAGGTGCTGGAAGGTGACCTCGGGGTTGGCGGGGGAGGGGCCGTCGAGCAACGGCTGCGGTATGCCCTTGAGCTGGAGGTCGAAGAAGGCGCCGACGTAGCTGCGGGTGATCTCCTCCGAGCGGGGCGCGGGGAGCCCGTCGGGGTTCGGCTTTCCAGCAGCTGCGGCGAGGACGTCGAAGTCGGTGAAGCTGCTGTGGTCGGCGCCGGCGACGGTCACCCAGCGCTTCCAGCCGTCCAGGTTGGCCCAGGCCTTGTCCCAGCTGGTGTCCCCGCCACCGGCGGGGTGGTCCGCCAGCTTGTCGAGCAGCAGGAAGGGGCGGCCGTGCAGACCGGTGGCCGGGTCGGGGGCCCAGAAGCTGCCGTCCATGTTCACTCCGGCCCGGATGCGGTTGTCGTCGGCCATCGCCACGGAGGTGGCGTCGCCGCCGATGGAGTGTCCGGCCATGCCGATCCGCTTCGCGTCGATCATGTGGGCGTACCGCCAGGCAGGGTGACGTCCGGTCAACTCGTCGAGCACGAAGGAGATGTCCTTGGCCCGGCTCTGGGACACCTCCCCCGGCCCACCAGCGGGGGGAGTGTCGCAGACCTGGCCGCAGGGGACCGTCTGCCCGTCGGGGAAGGTGATGCCCGCCGCCTCGTAGGTGTGGTCGACCAGCGCGACCACGTAGCCCCGGCTGGCCAGGTCCTCGGAGAGGCCGGTGAGGGTGGCGCGCGGCATGGTCAGTCCGGGGGAGAGCACGACCAGCGGGTACTTGCCGTGCTCCGGGCGGGCGTCGGTGTGTGCCCAGGTGCGGGTGTTGGTGAGCAGTTCGGGCGGGAAGGAACTGGCGCCCTTTTCCTTCAGGAACAGCCGGGCTTCCTCGGTGGTCATGTAGGGGGCCGGTCCGCCGGTGCCGGGGTGGGCGGGGTAGTACATCGACACCATCAGCTGACGGGGGCCGGCGGAGGGCACCCACGGGTCCGGACGGTCCTGGTCGACGAGGTGCAGGATGTCGCGGCCGACCGCGTGCGAGCCGGTCGGGCGGGGCAGTTCGGGCGTGGTGAAGGCGTTCGGGGCGGTGTGTGCGGCCGCCACGGAAGCGGTGGCGGAGGGTGCGGCGGAGGCCATCCCGGCGATCGGGAGCGGCAGGATGAGCGCGAGCGCGGCGGCTGCGGCAGTGCGACGAATTCTGGTCATGGCAAGGACGGTAGATCGCGAGGACACCGCCTGACGTCCCCTCATGAGCGGACAGCAACGTCCCCTTCCGGGCGGACGGTTCCTCCGCCCGGAGGGGGACGGGCTGCGTGGGAACACCGGGATCGCCTGTCGAGTGTCGTCAGACCCTGAACGGTTTCCGCAGATCAGCGGACCCTGTCCCGCCCCACGATGCACTACAGCCCCGGCTGGGCGGTCCCTGCCGGGGCTGTGAGTGGCGTGATCGGTCGGTCAGACGGTGGGGAAGTCCCCCGCGAAGTCCCCCGCCTTGACCCCGGCGACGAAGGCCGACCACGCCTCGGCCGGGAAGACCAGGGCAGGACCGTTGGGGTCCTTGGAGTCACGGACAGGAACAATGCCGGAGAAGCCATCAGCCACCTCGATGCACTGTCCCCCGTCGCCATTGCTGTAGGTGCTCTTGCGCCATGTGGCGGCGCTCAGGTCGGGGATGCGCATCTTGCGTAGTCCTCCATCGCGGTCTTGATCACCGCTGTTGACTCGTCCGGCGGCAAGGCCAAAGCCTTGATCAAATCGTAGGACAGCCGGAACCCTCTGACAGCTTCCGCGTCTTCCTCAAGGTGTCCCGTGTGGCTGCCCTCCATGTACGCCGCTTCTGTTCCGCTCGCGAGCGTGAGTATGGTCAGCGAGCCGCCCATCGCAGGATGCGCGCCGCTTGCGAACGGGAGTACCTGGACCACGATGTTCGGACGTTGAGCCACCGCGAGCACGTGATCAAGTTGCGCCCTCATTACCTCTGGGCCATCCACCGGACGACGCAGAGCGGCTTCATCGAGGATCAACCAGAGGTGCGGCGGGACGGGTCGTTTCAAGATGTCCTGGCGATCAAGCCGCGCCGCCAGCTTCTCGTCGATCTTCTCTGCCACATCCCGAGGGCTGCCAGAGCGCAGCACTGCGTGCGCGTAGTCCGCAGTCTGAACAAGGCCAAGGACGAGTTGTGAGCAGTAGACCTGAATAAGGCTGGCCTGCGCTTCGAGCTCCATGTAACGGCGGTACCGGTCCGGGAACTGTTCTCTCCGGATGATCTCCCACAGGCCCTCGAAGAGACCTCCAGTGCCGAACGCGGCATCGATCTTGCTGGACAACGGAGGCAAGGGCAAGCGTTCTGCCGTCTCGACTCCGTGCAGGTGTGTCTTGCTGTAGTTGACCACCTCGGACAGCCGGTCGAGAGACATTCCGGCGTTCTCTCGGTGCCGCCGCAGCTCCTTCCCATACAGGTCGCGAGCTGACCTCAACGGATTGAGTTCGCGTGTTCGAGCCACCATGCGGTTTCCCTTGTTCCCTGTCTGCTTCTGGAACATGACGCAGGGTCAAGCGTAGTGCTCGAGGCGTAACCATGGAGAGACACCGGATTGCCTCAAGGGCGCCGGTGCAGAGCAGACCCCGGCGACCGCGCGAACGGCCCCGGGGCATGGCCAACCTGACAGGAGCAGGCTGACATGCACGACCTTAGCGACCTTCCATGCTCGGAAGGGATCACGGTGCCGGAATGGCTTGATCGGGCACCCACAGTGCTGGGTGAGTACTCGGCGTGGTTGCCGCGCCATCGGAAGTCGGCGGGCACGGCCCGAGCGTTGCTGCGGGTCTTCCTGGCGGACATGGAGTCCACTGAACTATTCGCGGACGTAGGCGAGTTGGTGGTGACCGAGCTTGTCGGCAACGCCGTGCGGCACGCGCGCACCACGCCCGGACGGTTGATCTTCGTGCGGTTCGAGGTGCAGTCGGGGTTGCTGCGCATCGAGGTGCACGATGCGAGCGGTGAGCGGCCGACGGTCCGTGCGGCGGGTGTGGACGACGAGGCGGGCCGGGGGATGTGGCTGGTGGATCAGCTGTCGGTCCGGTGGGGGTGCTGTCCTCGTGCGGGCGGGGTCGGGAAGGCCGTGTGGGCCCTCGTCGGGCCGGCGGACGGGGATGCGCGGTGAGTGAGCGGTCCGGGGTGCGCAGCGTGGACAGCGGTACGGCGGCAAGGATGTTCGCGCTCGCGCGGTGCCTGATCGAGGTGACGGGGGCCGGGATGTCGGTCGAGCGGCTGGACTGCGGTGGCTACCGGGTGGAGGTGCCGGTGCCTGATGACATCGGCGAGCAGGCGGAGTTGGCGGTCCTGGACGTACTGGGCGAAGCAGACCGGTACGGCCACCGGTACAGGTCGGGTGCTCATGCCGTATGGGCCGAAGTCCATTGCGGGAGAGACGGAGTGGAGGTGGAGAGAGCCGCCGATCCGAAACGGGTGACGGTCGAGATCGAGGACGTCACCGAACCCGCAACGTTCGCCCGGTTGTCGGATGCTCTGGCAGCGGCGTGGGAGTCCATGCGAGTGCTGCCGCTGGGGGAGGTGCAGGCGGACGCCTTCCGGTACTTCCTCACCCGGCCGGATGCCGGCGAGCATGCCGCCGAGTTCATCCGGCGCGATGGACGGCTGGAGCTGACGTTCGCCATGTCGGGCCGGTCGCACGCAGTGCGGATCGGCTGGGCGGATCCCACGGACCAGGCACCCTCCGTCGGCTCCGGCTGCCATCGTCGTTACGGCGCTCACGGCCCCGGTTTCAACGGCAGGGCGGCAACCGGCCGTTGACACGGGGGCTCGCCAGCATCGATATTTCGCGGCGGTCCGCCGGTTCATCTGGCGGGCCGTTTCGGCTGTTCGGGTGTTGTGGGCACGCTGGGAAGGCGAGGCCGACTACGTCGTCACGGGTTCCAGCCGCAGCCGCCGGGTTGGCCAGGGTGGTGGCTCCGCCGGGCCGAACCAGACTCGGACGTCCTCCCCGGTGCGGACGGGCGTGAGCGGGCAGTCGTTCTCGGCATGCTCGGTGCGGTGCGGTGCGGTGCGGTGCGGTGCAGCGCATGCCAAGGCCCAGGTGCCGGCTGGCGTACGCGTCGAAGGCGGCCGCGTCGTGGCGGGGTGCTGGGCACCGGTTCTTGGAACCACGGGACGGCGGGCAGGCCACCCATGCCAATGGTCGGCCACTGGGCCGTCGTCATGCCCAGGTGACAGCCGAAGGCCGCGTGGGCGCTTAGCTCGGTGCCGTGCCCGGGGCATGGGGAGCGGAGCTGAGGTGGCTTTGGAGCCGGGCGTGGCGGAACTGGTAGACCGCTCCGACCTGGCGCAGGACTCCTCGCTGGTAGGCGTCGTCGAGGAAGGCCATGGTCGCCCAGGGGAGTCGTCCTGTCAGGGGGAGCGCGATCCGGGTGAAGAGCACCCACTGGCCCCAGGCAGTGAACGTGAGGACATAGCAGGCGGTGCCGATGAGCCCGCACTCGAACCCGACGAACAGCCATCCCCGAGTGAGTGGGAGGCCCAAAGGGACCTGGAAGTCTTCCAGTGCTCGGCAGGTACCCGCGACGGCGATGGTGATCACCGGCGCGACGAGCAGGGCCTGGCGGATGACGGTATTGCGGTTGATGGCCAGCAGACCTACCGGGGTCGCGGCGGACCCCACGTCGAGTGGTGTCTCCAGGGCAACCATGAGCCCGAGGCCCAGGCTTCCCGCCATTCCGTAAGCGACGGCTTGCAGGAGTGAGGAGAGCAGCTCGGTTTCGGGCGGTCTGCTGCCGAGCTGTGACTCGTGAAGCAGTCCCGTGGCCAGCAGCGTGTAGGACACGGCTCCGCGCGACAACGACACGGCGAGGCCGACCAGCAGCCCGGCGCCGAACACGATCGGGAGTCTTCGGGCGGGTGTACCGGCCTTCTGCCGTCCTCGGCTCGGTAGTTGCAGCCGCATGCGGGACGGGGCGAACGCTTCCTTGCCGAACGCGACGGCGATCCCGTAGACGAGTCCGAAAGCCAGGCCGACGAGCGGGCCTGCCGTGAGGTCAAGAAGGAAGTGGCTGGGGCTAGGCGTGAGTGAGTAGTCGATGCCGATCAGGTTCATGGCGATGGGCACGAGCACAATGGACACGGTCGTGATTGCGGCGCAGGCCAGGGCGATGGCGAGCATGCGAGAGGGCAGGCTCAGGGCGCTGGACAGCTTCCACCATGGCAGGTCCTGGCGATTGCGCTGCTGGGGCTGGCCGAGGTACCGGGCGAGGTGGCTCAGGTAGTGGCGGGCGCGCTGCGGGTCCCACCCGCGCTGAGGGCGCGGGTGCGGGGTGGCGGTGCTGGTGCGGGCCTGGGGTCGTTGGGCGTAGACGGTGGGGACGAAGCCGGCCAGCAGGTGCTCTTCGATGGCTTCCGGCGTCGGGAAGCGGGTGCTGTCCAGGAGCTCGGCGGGATCCTGCCCCGGGGCGTCGCTGTAGAGGGTCCGGGCGAGCAGCACCATCAACGGGGTGCTGAGCACTGCGGCGAGGTTGGCGGTGGAGCGGCTGTCCGGTCGGCTGCGCAGCTCGTCCAGGACCGGGTCCCACACGGTCGCGGCCCGACCAGCCTGCTCGCCCTGCCCAGTCGGGCGTGCGGTGCGCGGCAGGTAGTGGGCCAGGTCGTCCGTGGTCAGGTCGGTCAGTTCGATGCCGGCGGCCTTCCTGAGCACGCCGGTCGCGGCCGCCTCGGCGAACTGCTCGGTACGGCTGGTCAGCAGCAGCGGCAGGGATATCGCGTTGAGTTCGCCCAGGGCAGCCCGGTGCAGCCCCGAGGCCATCTCGTCGAACCCGTCGAGGACCGGCAGGATCCAGCCGGCGTCGACCAGGGCGGCGGCCAGGGTCGAGCGACCAGGTCCACGTGCGGCAAGGTTCGGATGGTCGCGCAGCAACCGGTCGATGAGCCAGTTGCGCAGCCCGGTCACGGTCGGGTCCCAGGATCCGACACTGAAGACGACCGGAACGGGATCGCCGCCGGAGCGCGTTCCCAGGTAGTCGAGGACGAACCGCAGTATCAGAGCGGTCTTGCCGGAGCCGGCTCGCCCGAGCACCACGAGCCGTCCGGACCGGACGCGCCGGTACACCTCCGTCACCTCGGCCAGCCCACCGTCCAGGGACAACGGGCCCGACGTGGTGCCAGGGGAAGCACCGCCGATGTTGTCCCAGTGGTCCAACAGCCCCTCAGGCGCCGACCGCCACCGCACCGGCAGCGGGAACGGGTCGTGGATCCGGCGCTGCTCCTCCTCCCGCAGCCAACGGCTGTGCACATCGTGTGCGAGCGACTGGGCGACGTCGGCCAGGGCACCTCCGGGCGCCAGAACGCCGAACGCGACCGGGCCGGGCGCCGGCTCGCTCAAGGGAGCCCGCACGTCGCAGACGTCCTCCGTGGCAGCACGGTCAACAGTGGCAGCACGGTCAGCAGTGGCAGCACGGTCAACAGTGGCAGCCGTGTCGCGGTACGCGCCCTGCAGGTCCTGCAGGACGTCGTCGCGATCGCGCCCCAAGGCGTCGGCCAGGGCGTGAGCGACCTGCTTCACCGTTCCCATCCGGGCGTCAGTGGGCTTGCCGGTCTCCAACCGGTGAACGGTCCGCACCCCCAGCCGGGCTTGCGAGGCCAACTGCTCCTGCGTCAGCTTCGCCTCGAGCCGTAACCCCCGGAGTAGGGCGCCGAACTGGCTGCTCATGTGAACGCACTCGCTCCCGTCGCGGATCTTCCCTTTACGGCAGATGATCACTCTACTGGGGCCCGATCACCGTGCCGGGCTGACCGGCCACATTTGGCTGATCCGCTGGCCTGGTGCGCTGACCGGCCAGAACACCAGCATGGTCATCCGACTCACTCAGCTCTCCGCCATGCCCGGAGCAACTGGAACACCTGGCAGGAGACCTCCGGTGGCACCGACTCCATCGGGGTCACCGCCGGCTCCACCAACTGACAGGCACTCACATCACGACCCGGGTCGTCCCTGGAACCGCCAAGCCGGTTCCTGGCGGACTGGTCGGCCGGCACCTCCTGCAGCCCTGTCAGTTTCCGGCCCCAAGTCCAACCTTCCGAGGAGCATCCCCCCTTGTCCGTTTGCCTTTCCAAGATCACCCGCGTCGCACTCGCGGTCGCAACCTTCATCGGCGGTGCGGTCGCCACCGCGGCCGTCTCCCAACCCGCCGCCTACGCCGCCCAAGCCGGCAACTCGGTGATCGGCGGTGCGGTCGCCACCGCGGCCGTCTCCCAGCCCGCCGCCTACGCCGCCCAAGCCGGCGACTCGGTGATCGGCGGTCCGATCACCCGCGCGGAAGTGATCGCCCGGGCACAGTCCTGGCTCGGCCAGAACATCCCCTACGACCAGGGCGGTTCCTACCCGGACCCACAGGGCACGAACTACCGGACCGACTGCTCGGGCTACGTCTCGATGGCCTGGCACCTCGGGAGCAGCGCCAACACCGAGGGGCTGGCGGACTCTTACACCAACCAGATCTCGCGCAGTGACCTGAAGCCCGGCGACATCCTGAACAGCTACTACAACCACGTCATCCTGTTCGAGAAGTGGGACGACGCGGCCCACACCACGTTCGACTACTACTCGTTCGGCTCCACGCCGGTCAAGCACGTCACCGGCGTCTCGATCAACGCCGCCTACTTCGAGAGCCACCCCAGCAGCGAATACGTCGCGCTCCGCTACAAGAACATCATTGACGGCAACGCCGGTACGGAGTCGGGTTCGGGTCGGGTGCGGTTCGCGGACTGGGACGGTGACGGCCGGGCGGACTACATCGTGGTGAACGATGACGGTTCGGTGCACGTGTACTTGAACCGTGGTGGGGACGGTCACGGCGGTTGGTTGGACGACGGTGTGGTGGCGACGGGTCTGACGACGGACAAGTCCCGGGTGCGGTTCGCGGACTGGGACGGTGACGGCCGGGCGGACTACATCGCGATCAACCCGGACGGCAAGATCCATGTGATGCTGAACCGTGGCGGGGCCGGCCACGGGGGGTGGCAGGATGCGGGGATCGTGGCGCAGGGGACGACGACCAATCCGGACCAGGTGCGGTTCGCCGACATCGACGGTGACGGGAAGACGGACTACGTCACCATCGCGGATGACGGCATCGTGTCCGCGTACCTGAACCGTGGTGGGGACACGGGGGGTGGCTGGGTGGTGGACGGTCAGATCGCCACCGGGGTGACGACGGACCGCTCGCGGGTGCGGCTCGCGGACATCGACGGCGACGGCCGGGCGGACTACGTGGTCCTCAACCCGGACGGCTCGGTGACCGCCTATGTGAACAACGGTGGTGTTGGACATTTTAACGGTTGGTCGTTGCGTCCGAAGATCGCCTCGGGAGTGACCACCAACCAGAACCTGGTGAACTTCGCGGACTTGAACGGTGATGGCCTGGCGGACTACCTGGTCACCAACGGGCCGACCCACGCCTTCATCAACAACGGCGGCGAAGACGTGCGCAACCCGGGCTGGATCGACTGGGGTCAGGTCGCCGCCGGAGGCGTCTGACCGATCCGCCAGCCATGTCACCGGGGCGCGATGGGCGTCACGCGGTCCGTCGCGCCCCCAGCCGTCTTCCTCATCCAGTAAGAGAAGTGAGACAGTCATGAACATCGCGCGTTTGCGCAGTGGCCTGGTGCTCGCCGCGGCCTGTCTGCTCGCCGCCTCCGGCGTCACCACCACCTCCGGAACGGCCTTCGCCGCCTCGGTCGCGACCTGGGACCAGGTGGCCCAGTGCGAGAGCACGGGCAACTGGAGCATCGTCAGCTCGGACGGCCTGTACTACGGCGGGCTGCAGATCACCCTGGCGAACTGGCAGTCCTACGGCGGTACCGCCTATGCGGCCCGGCCGGACCTCGCCTCCAAGGCCCAGCAGGTCCGGATCGCGGAGAAGATCCTGGCCGACCAGGGCCCCGGCGCCTGGCCGGTGTGCTCGCGCGGGACGGCGCTGGGCACCGACCACGCCGTCCCGTACTCCGGCGCTGCCACGGAGTCGGGTTCGGGTCGGGTGCGGTTCGCGGACTGGGACGGTGACGGCCGGGCCGACTACATCGTGGTGAACGATGACGGTTCGGTGCACGTGTACTTGAACCGTGGTGGGGACGGTCACGGCGGTTGGTTGGATGACGGTGTGGTGGCGACGGGTCTGACGACGGACAAGTCCCGGGTGCGGTTCGCGGACTGGGACGGCGACGGCCGGGCGGACTACATCGCGATCAACCCGGACGGCAAGATCCATGTGATGCTGAACCGTGGCGGGGCCGGCCACGGGGGGTGGCAGGATGCGGGGATCGTGGCGCAGGGGACGACGACCAATCCGGACCAGGTGCGGTTCGCCGACATCGACGGTGACGGGAAGACGGACTACGTCACCATCGCGGATGACGGCATCGTGTCCGCGTACCTGAACCGTGGTGGGGACACGGGGGGTGGCTGGGTGGCGGATGGTCAGATTGCCACCGGGGTGACGACGGACCGCTCGCGGGTGCGGCTCGCGGACATCGACGGCGACGGCCGGGCGGACTACGTGGTCCTCAACCCGGACGGCTCGGTGACCGCCTATGTGAACAACGGTGGTGTTGGACATTTTAACGGTTGGTCGTTGCGTCCGAAGATCGCCTCGGGAGTGACCACCAACCAGAACCTGGTGGACTTCGCGGACTTGAACGGTGATGGCCTGGCGGACTACCTGGTCACCAACGGGCCGACCCACGCCTTCATCAACAACGGCGGCGAAGACGTGCGCAACCCGGGCTGGATCGACTGGGGTCAGGTCGCCGCCGGAGGCGTCTGACCGATCCGCTTCTCACACGGAAAGGGAACATCCATGAAGCGCGTACTCACGGCCGCCGTGGCCGCATCCTTCGGTCTGCTCGGCTGGGTGGGTCTGTCGTCGGTGTCGAGCGCCACGACCGGTCCGGTCACCAGCCCGCCGCTGCTCAAGGTCATGCCGCTGGGCGATTCCATCACCGCCGGGTACCAGAGCAGTTCGGGCGCCGGCTACCGGCTGCCGCTGTGGAACGAGGCGGCGAGCCAGTCGCGGTACCGGATGGACTTCGTCGGCACGGTGCAGGGTGGCGCGGTGCAGGACCCGGACAACGAGGGCCACGGCGGCACGATGATCGACGACATCCGCGGGCAGATCGACGGCTATGTCACCAAGGACCAGCCGGACGTGGTGCTGCTGCACCTGGGCATCAACGATCTGGACCGCGGCACCGACAAAGCGCACGCCGGCGACCGGATGACCGCGCTGATCGACCAGATCTTCGCCGACCGGCCGGGCGTGGCGGTCATCGTCCAAGGGCTGCTGCCCACCACACCGAGCGTGGACAGCAGCCTGATCGCCTCCTACAACGCCCAACTCGCCCAGCTCCAGCCAACCGAGCAGGCGGCCGGCCACAAGTACCGGTACGTCGCCGGCCCGAGCCTGTCGGCCGGCCAGTTCGCCGACGGCCTGCACCCCAACGACCAGGGCTATGCGCGCATGGCCCAGACCTACTACCAGGCCCTCGACAGCGCCTTCACCGACGGCCTCGCCACCCCGATACCCGTGCACCACGCCGGTACGGAGTCGGGTTCGGGTCGGGTGCGGTTCGCGGACTGGGACGGTGACGGCCGGGCGGACTACATCGTGGTGAACGATGACGGTTCGGTGCACGTGTACTTGAACCGTGGTGGGGACGGTCACGGCGGTTGGTTGGACGACGGTGTGGTGGCGACGGGTCTGACGACGGACAAGTCCCGGGTGCGGTTCGCGGACTGGGACGGTGACGGCCGGGCGGACTACATCGCGATCAACCCGGACGGCAAGATCCATGTGATGCTGAACCGTGGCGGGGCCGGCCACGGGGGGTGGCAGGATGCGGGGATCGTGGCGCAGGGGACGACGACCAATCCGGACCAGGTGCGGTTCGCCGACATCGACGGTGACGGGAAGACGGACTACGTCACCATCGCGGATGACGGCATCGTGTCCGCGTACCTGAACCGTGGTGGGGACACGGGGGGTGGCTGGGTGGCGGATGGTCAGATTGCCACCGGGGTGACGACGGACCGCTCGCGGGTGCGGCTCGCGGACATCGACGGCGACGGCCGGGCGGACTACGTGGTCCTCAACCCGGACGGCTCGGTGACCGCGTATGCGAACAACGGTGGTGCTGGACACGGCGGTTGGACGTTGCGTCCGAAGATCGCTTCCGGTGTGACCACCGACCAGAGTCTGGTGGACTTCGCGGACTTGAACGGTGATGGCCTGGCGGACTACCTGGTCACCAACGGGCCGACCCACGCCTTCATCAACAACGGCGGCGAAGACGTGCGCAACCCGGGCTGGATCGACTGGGGCCAGATCGCCACCGGCGTCTGACGGGTCAAACACGCGTTACGTCATCTCCCCCGGCCCACAAGCCACTTCGGCAGGGTGGGGGATCACGCGTCATCGGGCTGGTCGACCACGGCCTGGCGGCGGCACGAAAGTCGGTGCCTGCCGTGGTCGGCTGGCTGTGTAGGTGAAAACGGGCTCTGGCTCGACTGCCGTGGCCGGTATCGCCGGGTCACCTAGGCACGGAGCGGTATCGGCGCTGGCGGGCGCCGGAGGAGATCGAGCGGCGGGTGGAGCCGTACGGGCTCGTACTCAAGGCCGGCCGCTGGTACCCGGTCGCTGGCGGGCCGTCCGGGATCCGCACCCACCGGGTCGACCAGGTCCTCGAAGTCCACACGTTGGAAGAGGAGTTCGCCATCCCGGACGGGTTCGACCCGGGCGCGCACTGGAACGGCTGTCTGGCCGACTTCCGCGCCCGGCTGCACTGCGCTGACCGCGCCGAGCGCGGAGCCCTCACTGCCGGACGGGGCACTCCTGCTGCCGAGCATCGACGACCGGCCGCAGCTGAGTGCGGGCGAGGTCGGCAAGCCGGCGCAGGCGGTCGGCGCTGACCGACCCCGGTTCGGCGCTCACCGCCACGAGTTGCTGTTCACCCTCGCCGGACAGCCGCAGGGTCTCGTAGTCCACCGTCAGATCGCCCACCACGGGGTGGTGGTAGTGGATCCGGCCGTGTCCGGGTTCAGCCACCTCGTAGCGAGGCCACCAGGTGCGGAACTCAGGGCTGCGGCTGGACAGATCGGCCACGAGCCGGTCGATCGCCGGGTCCTGCGGCCACCGGGCGGCGGCCGTCCGCAACTTGCCGATGAACTCGCCCGCACTCTCCTGCCAACTCCCGAAGAGCTGTCGGGCAGCGGGGTCGAGCAGGACGAACCGCAGCATGTTGCGCTCGTGCGAGGGCAGTTGGGCCCAGTCGGTGAACAGGGCGGTGGCCGCGCTGTTCCAGGCCAGCACGTCCAGACTGTGGTTGACCAGCCAGGCCGGGGTGGGCCACCCGTCCAGCAGCCGCTGCACCGACGGGCGCACCGGGGACGGGACATGGTGGGTACGGCGGGAGGCGAAGTCCGGGTTGATCAGCGTGAACAGATGCGTGCGCTCGCCGGCGTCCAGCCCGAGGGCCCTGGCGAGCGCCTCCAGGACCTGGCTGGACGGGCTCTGGGCGCGACCCTGCTCCAGTCGGGTGTAGTAGTCCGCGCTCACTCCGGCCAGCAGTGCCAGCTCCTCGCGTCGCAGGCCGGGGGTCCGGCGAAGGCCTCTGGGCAAGCCGACCGCCTCGGGGGAGCGACGGTGGCGACGGGAGCGCAGGAAGGCGCCGAGCCCGTCCGGCCCAACAGTCGGTCCTGGGTCCGGCTTCACGTCCATCGGTACCTCCGCGCCGCCGTGTCGGGAAACGCGTGATTGTACCGAACCCGCTGGTCCGTGGGGGGTTCTGCCAGGACCAGGAACGCCGATCCGCGGTACGAGGTGGCCTTCCTGACTGCCCGGCAGGCCCGCATGCTGGGGATCTCAGCGAACCGGTGGCCTCAGGCGCGGTCCGTCCCACATCCCGTCCATCTCGTGCGTGTCCGCCCGGCAAGGGAGCAACAACCCATGAACATCGATCTCCGCGGCAAAGTCATCGTGGTCACCGGCGCCGGCCGCGGTTTGGGACGGGCGCTGGCTCTGGGGCTGGCGGCGCAGGGGGCACACGTCGCCGTCCTCGCCCGCCGTCAGGAGCAGGCGGCGCAGACCGTGCAGGAGATCAGCCGCCTGCCCGGCGCCGCCGCAGCACTCGCGGTGGTGGCCGATGTGAGCGACGAGTCCGCAGTGGCGCGTGCGGTGGCCACCATCGACCGGACCTGGGGTCGTATCGACGCGCTGATCAACAATGCCGCCTGGATGCCGCCGCGCCAGTACGTCCTGGAGACGGACGTGGAGACGCTGACCCGGGCGTACTCCTCGAACGTCGTGGGCAGCTTCGTCACCACCAAGCACGCCACGCCCGTAATGATCCGCGGTGGCGGGGGCCGCATCATCTACGTGAGCAGCGCTCTCGGTGTGCAGCCCAATCCCGGACTCGCGGCGTACGGCGGCACGAAGGCCGCTCTGAACATCCTCTCCAGCGTCGTCCACCAGGAGCTCTCGGGCCAGGGCATCCGAACCGTCGCCCTCGCTCCGGGGCTCACCGACACGCCCGGCATGCGCGAGAGCGTGGGGGAGGAGTACATCGAGCGGATCGCGTCCAGTTACCCGGGCGGCCGACTCGGCGCTCCCGAGGACATCCTGCCGCTGACCGCCTTCCTGTGCAGCGACGCGGCCGATCACCTCTCCGGCACGCTGATCGCCGTTCGTCCGCCGGCCACCGGGTGACCCACCCGGACCGACGAGTCGCCACCCTGTTGGAAACCGCCAAGAAGGAGCACCAAGTGTCCGATTTCGTTGACCTGCACCAGAGTTCAGCCGACCTGATCGAGAGCCGGAAGCGACTCGTCGCCCAGTTGTTCGAGCGCATCATCACGCTCGGCGAGCTGGACCTCGCCGACGAGATATTCGCCGAGGACTTCCACTGGCCGCAGTTCGACCTGCACGGACCCGACGGCGTCCGCGCCTGGGTCGTCAATTTCCGCCGCGCATTCCCCGACGTGGACGACCGGGTCGTCGAGCAGGTCAGCGAGGGGGACGTCGTGTTCACACGGGTCCGGGTCACGGGCACCCAGCTCGGGCCGTGGCTCGGCACACCACCGAGCGGCCGCCGCGCCGACTTCACCGCGCTGGGAATCGACCGGTTCCGTGGTGACAAAGTCATCGAACGCACAGCTCTGTTCGATGTGACCGACGTGATGCGACAGCTCGGGCACGAGTCCCTCCCCATCCTTCCCTCGGCCCGGCAGTCGGTCACGGTCACCGACCTCGACACCAGACACCAGGGCCACCCGACACCAGGGCGAGCCGACCTATCGAACACGGCTTCGCGAACCTAAAGGCATGGCGCGTGCTCACGAAGCTCCGCACCGACTCCGCGCGCCACCGCCCTCCTGCGCGCTCTGCTCGTCCTGACCGACCGCGTAGTCAGCCGCTGACAGACGGCCGGCGGACGATCAAGACCCCAGACTCCCGCCCGCGACCAGCAAGAGCATCCCGACCGAGTGCCACGCCAGCCCCTCCGACCAGCACGTTCGAAGATGGCGAAGCCTCTCTGATCAGAGGACCCCGGCGACGCCTGGCAGCGCCCCGGGGCATGGCCAACCTGACAGGAGCAGGCTGACATGCACGACCTTAGCGACCTTCCATTGCGGGAGAGACGGAGTGGAGGGTGAGAGAGTCGGCGGTCCGAAACGGGTGACGGTCGAGATCGAGGACGTCACCGAACCCGCAACGTTCGCCCGGTTGTCGGATGCTCTGGCGGCGGCGTGGGAGTCCATGCGCGTGCTGCCGCTGGGGGCGGTGCAGGCGGACGCCTTCCGGTACTTCCTCACCCGGCCGGATGCCGCCGAGCATGCCGCCGAGTTCATCCGGCGCGATGGGCGGTTGGAGCTGACGTTCGCCATGTCGGGCCGGTCGCACGCGGCACGGATCGGCTGGGCGGATCCCACGGACCAGGTACCGTCCGTCGGATCCGGCTGCCATCGTCGTCGCGGCGCTCGCGACCCCGGTTTCAACGGCCAGGCTGCACCCAGCCGTTGATTCGGAGGAGCGGCCGGGCGGGCCGAGGTGGTGGCCCGCCCGGTGGCGGTCTGATCCATCCGGCCGAGAGATTGACGATCAGTCACTGGCTGGTGGCTTCAACGAGTCGCGAATCTCCCCGGCACTTCGGACTTGGCGCTGCCGGGGTGCCCGGCTCCGCACCTCATCGGTATGACCTGAAGACGGAACGTCAGCCGTTCGTCTGCTCCGCCGCACTGCGCTCGACGCAGAACTCGTTGCCCTCGGGATCATGCAGCGTTACCCAACCGGTTCCGTCAGGCCTTCGGTGGTCTCCCTGAAGCGTTGCGCCGAGCGAGAGCAGGCGCTCGACCTCCTCGTCCCGGGTGCGGTCCTGGGGTTGAAGATCCAGATGCACACGGTTTTTGACCGACTTGCGGTCATCGACCCTGATGAACAGCAAGCTGGCCGCTTCAGCCGTGACCAAGGCTTCTGGATCTCCCGGGTTGTCGTCATCGGCGAGTGAGCCGTCGAGGGCCTGGGCCCAGAAGCCCGCAAGAGTATAGGGATCGGTGCAGTCAACAGTGACATGGCGGAGCAAGGAACTCATGCCCGCAAGCTGATCATGAACGCCTCCTGCCGTCCATAGGCGGTCGCCCCGTCAGCCACCCCACCAGGCTCTGAGTTTGCGGCGGGCGCATAGGCCCGCGACGAAGCCCCGCCCGCCTCGACCAGCAGCATGCGACTCAACTTGGCCCCCGAGACGGTGTCCGAGCTGGTGCCCACAGCCGCGTAGCGGCCCCCACACCCGGCCGGCCGAGGCTCTTCGCGCCCGCAGACGGCCCCGGGCGCGTGCCTGCTGCATTGGTGTGAAGCCTGCGGGCAGTCGAGTGAGGAAGCGGCTGGCTTGTTTCATGTCGCCTGGGTTGGCCAGCTATTCCTTCGGTCATGACCAACACCAAGAAGTACCTGTCTGCCGCTGGCCTTGCTGCCGCGCTGGCTATCGTCGCCGCAGGCCCCGCTGTCGCAGGTGGCTCAGGCTGGCACGAGCACGACGGTCACGACCACTTCCCGCCCGCCGACTGCCTCAACATCGGTAACGCCTACGCCAAGGGTTTCGCCGTCGGATCGCCGGGTGTGCTGTCCGGCAACAACATCCAGATCCCCGTCAACGCCTTGATCAACATCTGCGGGAACACCATCGATGTGGTCGGCGTGGGTAACCCGGCCATCGGCGGTGGCGGCAACGGCTGATAGACGTTGCGGCGGGTGCCGCCAGTCGGGCTGATGGGGGTCCTCCGCCTCCGCAGCCACTGATGACGTGGCTCGAACCCGGCCGGGCATGGGCGGCCGGGTTCGGCCGGCGGACCACAACGGGCCCCGTACCTACCTCCCTCTGTGGGGGTCGGTGCGGGGGCTTTTTGCGTTCGTGCTGCTCAGTGTTCGGGTGAGTTACGCCTCCGGCGGCACGCTGTAGCGACTCAGCCCGTCGTCAGCTGTGGACTTGTCCAGTAGGCGCAGGTCCCAAGGTGCGGCAGCGGCGCCCGATCGGAAGACCGGACGCCGCTGCCGCTCACCTTCAGGCCGGTGAGGTGACCGTCCGGCCGAGATGCCGGGCGAAGAACCGAGCCGCGCTGTCGGCCTCGAACCTCGGCATGTCGAAGTGCTTGCCCGCGTTGGCGTGCAGCGTCTTCTCCTTCGAGGCGAAGGCGTCGAACAGTGCGAGGCTGGCCTCGCGCGGGATGCGCTCGTTGTCCCACTGCATGGCGAACTCGACCGGGACGGTGATCTGCTTCGCCTTCTCGACCAGGGCATCCGGCCAGTGCATGCCGAAGACCGCGGCCGTGATCCTGGGCTCGACCGCCACCAGCGGCAGCCCGATCGCGGTGCCCAGGCCGATGCCGACGTAGCCCACCGGCCCATCGGTGCCGATCTCCGGAAGTTCCTGAAGGGCGTCCAGAGTCGCCTGCCACTCGGGCACGGCGACCTCCGCCAGGCGGGCGTTGTAGCGGACGACGATCGGCCCTTCCGGCTCGCCCGCCGCCTGCGCCTTGCGCAGCTCGGCGATGTCCTGCTCGTCGTGCTCGGTGCGCGGCCGGTCGCCGTGACCGGGCGCGTCGATGACGGCGACATGGAAGCCGCAGCCGGTCAGAAGGCGGGCGCGGCCCGCCATCGCCGGATGCTTCTTGTGCTGGCCGCCGCCGTGGCCCATCAGGACCAGGGGCGCGCGGTCGGTGCCGGAGGCCGGCGACCAGAGAACGCCGGGGATGTCGCCCACGGTGAAGTCGCGCTCGACCATGCCGTTAGACGACGACTCGGCGGTGAACTGCAGAGAGTGCACAGGTGTTGCCTTTCGGGAGTGCCTTGTTGTCGAGGCGCTCCCGGCGACACCTACGTCAGTCGCCGGCCGTGATGGAAAGGGGGAGCACCCACGTCGATACAGCGTTCATGGGTCTCACCTCCTCGGGCGGCGTCACGGTCGACTGCAAGTTACAAGCCCGAGCGTCATCCCGTCCAATCCGCTTCCCCGCCGCGTGATCACGACTCCGGACAGGACTCGGTCAGCGCGGTCCTCGGATGCTGTCGATGATGCGGGTCCAGTTGTCGGTGCCGTGTCCGTTCTCGATCGCGCGCCGGTAGTGGGCCTGCACGGCCAGGGGGAGCGCGAGGTCGAGGCCGAGTGACGTGCTGGTCTCGACGATGTGGTCGGAGGTCGCGCCCATCATGGTGACCGTGCTGAGGTGGCCGGGATGCTCTCCGGCGTCAAGCGCGGTGCCGGGGTTCTCCTCAACTGCCCTCAGGATGTCGCCGGTCGAGTCGGCGGCGGAGAGCAGCTCCGGCAGCGCTTCCCCGGCCTTCATTCCTGCGGTACCCAGCATCGCGGTGGCGTGCATCAGTCCGGACAGGGTGGTGAGGAAGACGGCGAGTTGGGCCTGGTACATCATCTGGGCGAGGCCCGGGTCCTCGCCCAGGTACTTCGGTGTTCCGAGCGGGGTCAACGCCGACAGGTGGCTCTCCATCACTTGCTCGCGGCCGCTGTAGTAGACGTAGGCGGCCTCCGTGCCGACCATCGGCGCGGGGACCATGACGCCTCCGGTGAGGAAGGCGGCGTCGTGGCCCGCAGCCCAGGAGGCTGCCTCGCGTGAGCGGTCGGGAGTGTCAGAGCTCAGGTTGACCAGCGTCCGGCCGGCGAGCGATGCGGTGGCGCTGTCGAGGATGTCGTACATCGCCTGGTAGTCGGTGAGGCTGAGGATCACGAGGTCACTCGCTTCGACCGCTTCGCCGGGTGTCGTCGCGAGCGTCGCTCCGTCGGTGACGACGCCTTCGGCCCGACCGGCGGTGCGGTTCCAGACGGTGACCTGGTGGCCGGCGGTGAGGAGGGTGCGGGTCATCGCCTGGCCCATCGGGCCGAGCCCGATCACGGTGACAGCGCTGTTCTGCCTGGTGGTGTGGTTCTGTGGTTCGTTCACCCCTCCATGCTCGGAGAGCGTCACTATTCTCGGAAGTACCCACTATTTTCTGGGGTACTTACCTTTTCGTAAGGGGGATCAGTGATGGCCAAGGCACCGAGGCGCGGGCCTTACATCTGCGGCATCGACGCCGCGCTCGACGTGGTGAGCGGCAAGTGGAAGGGGCTGATCCTCTGGGAGCTCGATACCCACGGCGTACGCCGCTTCGCCGAGCTCCGTCGTGCTCTGCCGGGCGTGAGCGAGAAGATGCTGACGCAGCATCTGCGTGAGATGGAGGAGGACGGTCTCGTACACCGAGAGGTCTATGCGGAGGTGCCGCCGCGGGTCGAGTACTCCCTGACCGAGCACGGGCGCACGCTTGATCAAGCGCTCAGGCCGCTCGGCGCCTGGGGGACTGAGCGGGTGCGTCGCGAAGGCTTCGAAGTCGTCGACGTGGCCGAGCCCTCACGCGGGTAGGCATCCCGGCCCACCGGCCCCGTGAGTGCGCGTCACCCCTGAGGGACCCGTTCCGCCGAGCGCAGCGCCCCGGGCATGGCCAACCCGAGGGGGAGCAGGTCGACACGCAAGGGGACGGGGCCGTGCGGGAACGCCGCACTTGAAGTTGCCGCAGCGTCAACGCCTACCGTCGGGAACGTGGCCGGGACGACCGGCCGAGAGGACGGACGGTGAAAGGGGACGGGTGATGGCCTGGCCGATCGCGGAGGTCGCCCGGATGTCGGGGGTGACGGCTCGGACGCTGCGGCACTACGACCAGATCGGACTGCTGCGGCCCGCGTGGGTCGGTGACAACGGACACCGTTACTACGAGGAGGGCCAGTTGCTGCGGCTTCAGCAGATCCTGCTGCTGCGGGAGCTGGGCCTCGGGCTCAACGGGATCGCCGGGATCCTCAGCCGGCAGGTGGACGAGTTGGAGTCGCTGCGCGCGCACCACCAGCGGCTGGTCGAGGAGCGCAAGCGCCTCGACACCCTCGCCCGGACCGTCGCCCGCACCATCGCCGAACTCCAGACGACACGGAAGGACGGCACCATGCCGAGCATCAACCGCCCTGAGAACCTGTTCGAGGGCTTCGCCACCGAGCGGATCGGCTCCGAGCTGCGCGAGGACTTCCCGGAGTGGGCCGAGGAGGCCGAACGGCTGGCCGCCACCACCACCATGGCCGAGGCCGAGCGGGGCCAGCGGGAGCGGACCGCGACGATGGTCCGGATCGCCGAGTTCATGGCGGCCGGGAGGCCCGTGACCGACCCTGCGGTCCAGGCCGAGATCGACGGCCAGTACCGGACGCTCGCCGAGGTCCGACCGGTGAGCGCGGATGAGTTCCGCGCGATGGGTCGCAGCGTCGTGGACAACGACCAGTGGCGCTCCGCCTACGAGACGATCGCCACCGGCCTGGCGGAGTACCAGCGCGACGCGATCCTCGCCTACGCGGACACCCGCCTCGCCTGACCCGGATGGGCGGAGCCGGCGGACCAGGCGCCGTCCGTCGGCTCCGGCTGCCACCGTCGTCGCGGTGCTCACGGTCTTCGCGTCAATGACCTTACAGATAGCGGCTGTTGACGGAGGAGTGGTGAACCGAGCTGTCGCCGGTCCGGGCTCAGGCCGTGCGGGTGGCGAGGACGAGGTAGCGCTCGGCGGTGTCGGTGTAGGAGGTGAGGTGCCAGCCCGAAGCGGCGAGCAGCGGGCGGAGGTTGGGCTCGGCGCGCAGGTCGTCGGGGGTGATCTGGCGGCCCTGGCGGGCGGCGAGAGCGGCGCGGCCGACCGGGTGGAAGAGGGCGAGCGTGCCGCCGGGGCGGGTGACGCGGGCGAGTTCGCGCAGATCGGTGGGCGGGTCGGGCAGATGTGAGATCAGGCCGGCACCGAAGACGGCGTCCAACGCGCCGTCGCGCAGCGGGAGATGGCAGACGTCGCCGTTGACGAGTGCGGCCTCGGCGCGGTGGGCGAGGGCCTGCTGGAGCATCTCGGGGGTCAGGTCCAGTCCGAGTACGGTGCCCTGCGGGCCGACGGCGGCCCGCAGAAGGGGGAGCGCCCGGCCGGTGCCGCAGCCCGCGTCGAGTACCGAGTCGCCCGGCTTCAGGCCCAGCAGGGCGATGGCGGCGGCGTAGCGCGGACCGTCGTCGGGGAAGCGGCGGTCCCAGTCGGCGGCGCGCACGGCGAAGAACTCCCGGGCGTGTTCCCGTTCGGCCCGTTCATCGCGCGCGTTCGGCGAGGCCGGTGTGGCCGGTGTGGTCTGCACGGCCGGTGCGGCCGGTGTGGTCTGCACGGTCGGTGCGGCCGGTGTGGTCTGCACGGTCGGTGCGGCCGACGGGCGTTTCGACTGCTCGGTTCGGTGGGGCATCTGCGGTTCCTCGCACTCAGGGCTCCGGGGTCTCCCGGCCGCAGCGTACGTGACCTCGGGTGCGGCCCGGTCGTTGGGGGAGGTGAGAGGGCCTCACCCACGCGGGTGAAGTTCCGGGTGGCGGGCGGATCGGGCGGATCGAGTGAGTAAAGTTAGGCTTACCTAACCTGACCTCGGGGAGCCTCCCTTGACCCTGACCGCCCATACCGCCGGGCCGACCGCCCACGCCACCGGGCCCGTGGCCGGTGACGGGATCCTGCGCCGCCAGCGCATCCGCGAGTCGGCCGCCCGCACGTACGCGCGCTCGTTCCCCATCGTGCCGGTGCGCGCCCACGGTATGACCGTCGAGGGCGCGGACGGGCGGCGCTATCTCGACTGCCTCTCCGGAGCGGGCACTCTCGCACTGGGCCACAACCACCCGGTCGTGCTGGAGGCGATCCGCCGCACCCTGGACAGCGGCGCCCCGCTGCACCTGCTCGACCTGGCCGCCTCCGAGAAGGACGACTTCACCACCGCCCTGTTCGAGAGTCTGCCGCGCGAGTTCGCCGAGCAGGCGAGGGTGCACTTCTGCGGTCCCGCCGGGACGGACGCGGTCGAGGCCTCGCTCAAGCTGATGCAGACCGCCACCGGGCGGCGCGGTGCGCTCGCCTTCACCGGGGCGTACCACGGCATGACGGCGGGCGCGCTGGCGGTCACCGGCAACGTCGGCGTCAAGTCCCCGCTGCCCAGCGGGGGAGAGGTCACCAGGCTGCCGTACCCGTACGCCTACCGCTGCCCGTTCGGGCTCGGCGAGCGCGGCGCGCGGCTGGGGGCGACCTACATCGAGCGGCTGCTGGACGATCCCGCCGGGGGAGTGCTGCCGCCCGCCGCGATGATCCTGGAGGCGGTGCAGGGCGAGGGCGGGGTGGTGCCGGCCCCCGACGAGTGGCTGCGCGAGATGCGGCGGATCACGGCGGAACGCGGCATCCCGTTGATCGTGGACGAGGTGCAGACCGGGGTCGGCCGGACCGGGGCGATGTGGGCGGTCGAGCACAGCGGCATCGTGCCGGACGCGATGGTGCTCTCCAAGGCGATCGGCGGCAGTCTGCCGCTCGCGGTCGTCGTCTACCGTGAGCAGTACGACAGTTGGCGCCCCGGCGCGCACACCGGCACCTTCCGGGGCAACACCCTCGCGATGGCCGCCGGAGCCGCGACCCTGCGCTTCGTGGCCGCCAACGGGCTGGTCGAGCGGGCGGCGGTGGTGGGAGCCCGGATCACGGAGCGGCTGCGCGGGCTGCGCGGCCGGCTGCCGGTGATCGGGGACGTCCGGGGCCGGGGGCTGATGCTCGGCATCGAACTCGTCGACCCGAGCGGCGAGGCGGACTCCTGCGGCGCCTGTCCGGCCGACCCCCGGCTGGCCGTGCGGGTCCGCGCCGCCTGCCTCCAGCGGGGCCTGATCGTGGAACTCGGCGGGCGCCACGACGCGGTACTGCGCCTGCTGCCGCCGCTGACCATCACCGACGAACAGGTCGAGGCGGTACTCGACCGGCTCGCCGACGCGATCGAGGCCGCCGCGAGCGACCCCGCCGGCGGTGCCGGTCCGGGCAGCGAGGGGCACCGTGGCGAGGGCTCGGAATGAGGCTCTCCGATTGCCGGGTGCCGCTCTCGGGCGGGGTGCACGGGCCGGCGGCCCTGCGGGAAATGGTCGAACTGACGCTCACCGCCCTGGAGTCGGGCGCCGCACGCCGTGGCGGGCCGGTGCCGGCCGGTGGGCCGAGGGCGCTCGGGCAGCATTTCGAGGCGGTCCTGCGGTACGTCAGGGACGGTGTGGAGAAGGGCGAGGAGACCGACCGGGACGCCCTGCCCCGGCTGGCCGAACTGCTCGCGTACGGCAGCGCCGACCCGGCCGATCCGTCCTGCGCCGCGCACCTGCACGGCCCTCCGCTGGCCGTCGCGGTCGCCGCCGATCTCGCGGTCTCCGTCCTCAACCCCTCGCTGGACTCCTGGGACCAGGCGCCCGTCGGCACCACCCTGGAGACCGCGCTGCTCGCCGAACTCGCCGAGCTGGTCGGCTACCGGCCGGACCACTCCGCCGGGGTGCTCACCACCGGGGGCACCGAGTCCAACCTGATGGGCCTGATGCTGGCGCGTGACCAGGCGCTGGGCGCCGGCGTGGAGCTGGACGGTCTGCCCGCGGGCGTACGCCCCAGGATCTTCGCCTCCGAGGCGGCGCACTTCTCCGTTCAGCGCGCCGCCGCCCTGCTCGGCCTCGGGGAGCGGGCGGTGACCGCCGTCCCCGTCGACCGCGAACTGCGGATGGACCCTGACCGCCTCGCCGCCGCACTGGCCGAGGCGGTGGCCGACGGGGCGAGGCCGATCGCCGTCGTCGCCACCGCCGGGACCACCGACACCGGCGCGATCGACCCGCTGCACCCCATCGCCGACCTGGCCGCCCGGTACGGCAGCTGGCTGCACGTGGACGCGGCGTACGGCGGCGGCGCCCTGCTCTCGGACCGCCTCGCCCCCCTGCTGGAGGGCATCGCCCGGGCCGACTCCATCGCGCTGGACTGGCACAAGCTGGGCTGGCAGCCCGCCGCCGCCGGGGTCTTCCTGGTCCGCCGGGCGCAGACCTACGCCTCGCTCGCCAGGCGCGCCGTCTACCTCAACCCCGCCGACGACGAGCAGGCCGGCTACCCGAGCCTGCTCGGCCGCTCGCTGCGCACCACCCGCAGGGCCGACGCCTTCAAGATCGCCGTCACCCTGCGGACCTTCGGCCGCCACGGCCTCGGTCGACTTGTCGATACATGCCACGAACTGGCGCACTCCGCCGCCGCGATGGTCCGCGCCGAACCGGCCCTGGACCTGTACTGCGAGCCGATCCTCAGCACCGTGGTCTTCCGCTACCGCCCCGCCGCGTGGAGCCCGGACGCCGCGGACCGCGTCAACGCCGGACTGCGCCGCCTGCTGCTCCGTGAGGGCCGGGCCGTGGTGGGCCGGACCGAACTGCCCGGCACCGGCCCCGGGAGGGTGCGGCTGAAGCTGACCCTGCTCAACCCGAACACCTCGGTGGCCGACATCGCGGCGCTGCTCGACGCGGTGGTCCGGGCCGGGCGGGAGGTGGACGGCTGACACCCGGACGGGCCGGGTGCCGGCAGCGCCGGACCGGGTGTCAGCGGCGGTGCGGCGGAGCCCGATCGGCCGCTCCGGCCGGATCCGGCCGAACGTCGTTCGTGCGGGACGGCGAACCGTGGGAGCCGCCGGTGCGCGCGCGTACCCCGTGGCTCCGGCGCTCGGCGGCGCACCGTCCGTTCGGTCGCGCGCGCCCGCCGGGTCAGCGGCCCAGGAGTATGTCCCGGGTGTGCTCCCAGACCGCGGGGTCGGAGGCGACCAGCAGGCCGTCCTCGCCACCGGGCGGGTCAGGGGAGTACGGGGAGCCGTCCAGCCGGGCGGAGACGCCGCCGGACTCGGTGATCAGGAGCGAGCCGGGGGCGTGGTCCCAGGGCAGCGTGCGCCAGTACAGGATGAACTCCTGCTCGCCCTCGGCGATCAGCGGGTACTCCATGCCGGCCGAGCGCAGGCCCTCGGAAGTCCGGCCGAAGACACGGGCGTTGGCCTGCATCCGGTGGTGCTGCCCCGGGTCGAGGTAGCGGCTCTTGAGTGTGCCGCGCCACTTCTCGGGGGCGTCGTCGGCGGGGCGGCGGACCAGCCGGTGCCCGTCCCGCCAGGCACCCGAGCCGAGTTCGGCGCTGTAGGCGGTCCTGCTGATCGGCTGCCAGATCCATGCGGCGACGGTCTGCCCGGAGCGGACCAGCGAGGCCATCACGGCGAAGTCG
This sequence comes from Kitasatospora sp. HPM-01-4, assembly GCF_051374625.1. Taxonomy (NCBI): domain Bacteria; kingdom Bacillati; phylum Actinomycetota; class Actinomycetes; order Kitasatosporales; family Streptomycetaceae; genus Kitasatospora; species Kitasatospora sp. HPM-01-4. Next base: position 6,875,433 of record NZ_JBPQGP010000005.1, read on the forward strand.
GGGCGGCCCGCGACGAAGTTGGAGGTCCCGTCCACCGGGTCGACCAGCCAGACCGCCGGTTCCTCGACCAGGGCTTTGGCCAGCGACGGGTCGGCGGCCACCGCCTCCTCGCCGACCACCGGGACGGGGAGCAGTTCGCGCAGCCGCCTGGAGATGATCACCTCGGCCTCGCGGTCGGCGACGGTCACCAGGTCCCCGGGGGCCTTCTCCATGACCTCGCCGTCGGCCAGTGCCCGGAAACGGGGCTCGACCGCCTCGGCCGACGCCTCGGCGAGGATCTCCGCCACCTTCTCCATCAGCACTCGCGCGCTCCCTTCCACTGCTACCACTCTCGCACGTCCGTGCGATCAGGGTTCGCGTCGGGCCCGGTAGGGGAGTTCGGACGACGGCGGGAAGCGCCTCCGGGCAGTGGCCGCGGTTCGGCGGGCAGGTCGCCGTGGAGCCCCGGGCAGTGCGGGGCCGGGCCGGGGAAAGGCCGCCGACGCTCCGCCCGGGGCCGCGAGCGGCGGTGGGGCCTCAGCCGTCCCGGCGCTCGCCCCGGTCCTCGTCCCGGCAGTCGCCCCGGCTCAGCAGGGCGTCGTACTCGGCGTGCGCCCGCCGGTCCATGGCCAGGGTGAACTGGGCGTCCGCGACCGTGCGGGCCAGTGGGCGGATCCGGCGGATCTGCTCGGTCAGCCGGACGGCCTCGCCGGGCGGCAGGTCCTCGACGTGGTTGAGGGCGCCGAGCAGTTCGTCCCTGATCAGTGCGGTGAAGACCTCGGCGACGGCGTCCGCGTAGTCCTGCGCCTTGCGGCTGGCCGCGAGCACGGCGGAGAGCGGCACGCCCTCGGCGACCAGGGAGACGGTGGCGTCCATCAGGCGGCGGCTGATGTGGGTGATGCCGTCCTTCCGGACGGTGATGTACCCCTGGGCGACGGACTCGGCGGTGTTGGCCTCGGTCAGCTGGTCGCCGAAGGCATCGGCGAGGTCCGCCCAGCTGAGGTGGACCGGGGACTCGTCCGACCAGGGCTCGGTGATGGCGGCCCGCAGCCCGATCAGCTCGGCCACGTCCCGGCCGCTCTCGCCCGCGCCGATCAACTCGGTGATGCCGCCGAGGGTGTGCCCGCGCTCCAGCAGTTCGGCGATCATGCGCAGCCGGGCCAGGTGCTCCTCGCCGTACCAGGCGATCCGGCCCTGCTTGCGCGGCGGCGGCAGCAGCTTGCGCTCGCGGTAGAAGCGCAGGGTGCGCGGGGTGATACCGGCGGCCTCGGCGAGTTCCTCGACCCGGTACTCGCGCGGGGCGCCGCTGCCTGTGCTCTCGATCTCCGCCACGCGGCTCAGCATAGGGCGGCGGTGCCGGAATTCGGTGCGGCCCGTCGTCTTCCAAGAACCGCCGGTACGGACTACCCTGCCAATCGTGCCAGTGATTACTGGCGCGATGGTGCAAGCAACCGCGGTCGCGGATCCGGACGCCTCATCAGCCCGGTCGATGACTCCGCGCCCATCCAGCACTCCCGTCGCCCGACAGCACCAGGAGGCCGCCGCATGGCATCCAGTTCCCAGCGCAGCAAGCAGCCGTCCGCGCCCGACGACCCGCTCGCCGCCCCGCACGTCCGGGTCGCCGTGATCGGCTCCGGCTTCGGCGGGCTAGGCGCCGGAGTGCGCCTGCGACGGGCCGGGATCACCGACTTCGTCATCCTGGAGCGGGCCGGCTCGGTCGGCGGCACCTGGCGGGACAACAGCTACCCGGGCTGCGCCTGCGACGTCCCCTCGCACCTGTACTCCTTCTCCTTCGCGCCCAACCCCGGCTGGCCGCGCAGCTTTTCGCACCAGCCGGACATCCGCGCCTACCTGGAGAAGGTCACCGACGTCTTCGGCCTCCGCCCGCACCTGCGGTTCCACGCCGAGGTCACCGAGCTGCGCTGGGAGCGGGAGCACACCCGCTGGCGGGTCACCACCGGCGCGGGCAGCTGGACCGCCGACGCCGTGGTGTCCGCCACGGGACCGCTGGCCGACCCCACGACGCCGGACCTGCCCGGGCTCTGTGACTTCCCCGGACGGGTCTTCCACTCCTCGCGCTGGGACCACGACTACGACCTGGCGGGCAAGCGGGTCGCGGTCATCGGCACCGGAGCCTCGGCCGCCCAGATCATCCCCGAAATCCAGCCCGTGGTAGCCGAGTTGACGGTCTTCCAGCGCACGCCCGCCTGGGTCCTGCCGCGTGCCGACCGGGAGATCTCGGCGCTGGAGAAGTGGCTGCACGGCAGGGTCCCGTCCACCGGCCTGCTGCGCCGGGCCTCGGTCTTCGCGATGCGCGAACTCCAGGTCGGTGCCTTCGTCCGCCGACCCGAAATGCTCCGCCTCGTCCAGCGGATGGCCGAGCGCAACCTCCAACGAGGCGTCGCGGACCCGCGGTTGCGGGCCAGGCTGACCCCGGACTACCGGATCGGCTGCAAGCGCATCCTGCTCAGCAACACCTACTACCCGGCGCTCGCCGCCCCCAACTCCCACGTGATCGGCTCCGGTCTGGCCGAGGTGCGCGGCTCCACCCTGATCGCGGCCGACGGCACCGAGGCAGAGGTGGACGCGATCGTCTTCGGCACCGGGTTCCACGTCACCGATCTCCCCATCGCCGAGCGGGTGTTCGGGGCCGAGGGGCACAGTCTGGCCGAGGAGTGGAAGGGTGGGATGGAGGCGCTGCGCGGCTCCACCGTGCACGGGTTCCCCAATCTCTTCCTGGTGATAGGGCCCAACACCGGCCTCGGCAACAGCTCGATGATCCTGCAGATCGAGTCCCAGCTGAACTACGTCGTCGACGCGCTGCAGACCCTGGAGGCGGTCGGCGCCACCGCGATGCAGCCCACCGCGCGGGCGCAGCGGCACTGGAACCTGGAGGTCCAGCACCGGATGCGGCGCACCGTCTGGAGCACCGGCGGCTGCCGCAGCTGGTACACCGACTCCACCGGCCGCAACACCACCCTCTGGCCGGGCAGTACCAGCGAGTTCCGGCGCGCCACCCGCCGGGTCGACCTGGCCGAGTACGAGCTCCTCAAGCGCACCGCGCCCGTGGCCAAGGAGGTCGCCGCGTGAAGCCCGTCCGTACCAGCCGAAGCCGCCGGGCCGGCCGCAACCGCATGGCCGCCGCCGACTGCGCGCTGCCCGCGCCCGCCGAGGAGTACCGGATCCGCTCCGCCGACGGCCACTGGATCCATGCCGAGGCGTACGGCCCCGAGGGTGCGCCGATGGTGGTCCTGGTCCACGGCTGGACCTGCTCGACCGCCTTCTGGGCCCCGGTGATCCACCAACTCACCGGCGAGTTCCGGGTGGTGGCGTACGACCAGCGCGGCCACGGCCGCAGCGACATCCCGCCGACCGCCGCCGGCTACTCCACGGTCAAGCTCGCCGACGACCTGGAGGCGGTCCTCACCCGGCTGGTCCCGGCCGGGGAACGGGCGGTGCTGGCCGGGCACAGCATGGGCGGAATGACCGTCATGGCCGCCGCCGACCGGGCCGAGGTGGCCGTCAGGACCGCCGCCGCCGTCCTGGTCAGCACCGGTCCGAGCGACCTGCTGGCCGAGGCGAACGTCCTCCCCGCAGGCGTGCGGCCGCCCGCGCTCCGGCGCTTCCTGCACCGCGGGATCCTGAACTCCAGGCTGCCGTTGGGCCCGGTGAGCACCGTCAGCAAGGCGCTGTTCAAGTACGGCCTGATGGGCCCGGCCACCCCGCCCGGCCGGGTCGAGGCGGTAGCCCGGGTGGTGCACGCCTGCCCGACCGGTGCCCGCTACCAATGGGGCCGGGTGCTGGGCGAGTTGGACGTCCGGCCGCAGCTCGCCCGGCTGGCCGCGCCCACCGCCGTGGTCGTCGGCACCCGCGACCGGCTGACCCCGCCCGTGCACGCCCGCCGGATCGTGGCCGCACTGCCCGACCCGCAGGGGCTGCTGGAACTCCCCGGCGTCGGCCACATGGCCCCCGTGGAGCGGCCGGCCGAGGTCGCCGCGGAGATCCGGCGGGCCGTCAGCCTCCGTACCGCCGAAGCCAGGAGTGTGACCGCATGAGCACGACACCGCCGCTCGCCGCACAGGTCGTGGTGGTCACCGGGGCCGCGCGCGGGGTCGGTGCGCTACTGGCGCGCAAGCTGGCCCAGCACGGGGCCGAGGTGGCCCTGGTCGGCCTGGAGCCCGAGGAGTTGAAGGCGGTCGCCGCCCAGTGCGGCCCCGCCGCCAGCTTCTGGGAGGCGGACGTCACCGACCTGGAGGCGCTGAGCACCGCGGCCCGGCGGATCCAGGAGCGCCACGGCCGGATCGACACCGTGGTGGCCAACGCCGGTATCGCCATCGGCGGACCGCTCCGGGACAGCGACCCGCGGGCCTTCGACCGGGTCATCGAGGTCAACCTGCTCGGCAGCGTGGCCACCGCGCGCGCCTTCCTGCCCGCGCTGGCGGAGAGCGGCGGCTACCTGCTGCAGATCGCCTCGCTGGCCGCGCTCACCCCGGCGCCGCTGATGGCCGCGTACTGCGCCAGCAAGGCGGGCGTCGAGGCCTTCGCCCACTCGCTGCGCGCCGAGGTCGCCCACCAGGGCGTCAAGGTCGGTGTCGGCTACCTGAGCTGGACCGACACCGACATGGTGCGCGGTGCCGACCAGGACACCGTGCTGGCCCAGATGCGTGCCCGGCTGCCCTGGCCGGCCAACAAGACCTACCCGCTCGACCCGGCGGTGGACCGGCTGCTCGCCGGAATCGCCCGCCGCTCCCCGCATGTGTACGCCCAGGCCTGGCTGCGCGGCATGCAGGCGGTCCGCGGGGTGCTGCCCGGCCTGATCGCCACCGTCGGCGCCCGCGACATCGCCCGCCTGGCCCCGCAGTTGAAGGCGACCGCCGCCTCCCGGCTGCGCGCGGTCGGCGCGGGCGGCGCCGCCGACACGGCCACGCGCGGCGCCACCGTCGAGTAGCGGCGGAGTGCGGGGCTCCGCCGGTCGACGGAGCCCCGCGCCCCGAGCTGTCGCACGGTGCACACCAGCCAGTACGGTCTGCACATGACGACTGCCCTCATCACCGGCGCCACCGCCGGCATCGGCGCGGCCTTCGCCCGCCGCCTCGCCAAGGACGGCCGCGACCTGGTCCTGGTCGCCCGCGACACCCCACGGCTGCAGGCCGCGGCCGCCGACCTCGGCGAGCGCTACGGCGTCCAGGTGGAGACCCTGACCGCCGACCTGGCCACCGAGGAGGGGATCGCCGCCGTCGAGGAGCGGCTGCGCGACGCCGAGCGGCCGGTCGGCATCCTGGTCAACAACGCCGGGTTCGGCAACAAGGGCGCCTTCCTCGACGTGCCGCTGCAGGCCGAGCTGGACATGGTCAAGGTGCATATCGAGGCCGTGCTGCGGCTGACCATGGCCGCCGTCCCGGGCATGAAGGAGCGCGGCTTCGGCGGGATCGTCAACGTCGCCTCGGTCGCGGCCTTCGTGCCGCGCGGCACCTACGGGGCGAGCAAGGCCTGGATGGTCAACTTCACCCAGGGCATCGCCCGTGACCTCGGCGGCACTGGGGTCCGCCTGGTGGCCCTCTGCCCCGGCTTCACCAGGACCGAGTTCCACCAGCGCGCCGGCATGGGCACCGGCAACATCCCCGCCTGGGCCTGGCTCTCCGCCGACCGCGTGGTGGACGAGGCGCTGCGCGACCTGGCGCGCGGGCGGAGCCTGTCGGTCCCGAGCATGCGCTACAAGGCGGCCGTGGCACTCAGCCGGGTACTGCCCGCGGGCAGGCTCGGCGGCGTCTCCTCCAGGGCGGCCAGGACGTACGGCCCCAGGTAGCCGCCGGGGCTCCTGGGAGGACACGGGAATAGGATCAGCCTCATTATTAGCTTTGCTAACTATGAGCTTTTCTCTATACGCTGCCGCCATGTCCGTTCCCGTGTCCCCAGGAGGCCGCCCTTGAAGCCCGACAGACTCGACTGGACCCCGCCACCGCGCGCCGAGGGCGAACCCAAGCCCCCCGCCGAGGTGCGCCGGATCCTGGCCCTGTTCCGCCCCTACGCGGGCCGCCTGGCCCTGGTCGGCCTGCTGGTCGGCGCCTCCGCCGTGGTCTCGGTGGCCACCCCGTTCCTGCTCCGCGCGGTGCTGGACACCGCCATCCCCCGGGGACGCACCGGGCTGCTCAGCCTGCTGGTGCTCGGCATGATCGCCGCGGCCGTGGTCAACAGCATCTTCAACGTGCTGCAGACGCTGATCTCCACCAGGGTCGGCCAGCATGTGATGCACGACCTCCGCACCTCCGTCTACAGCCATCTGCAGCGGATGTCGCTGGCCTTCTTCACCCGGACCCGCACCGGCGAGGTGCAGTCCAGGATCGCCAACGACATCGGCGGCATGCAGTCCACCGTCACCTCCACCGCGACCTCACTGGTCTCCAACCTCACCAGCGTGGTGGCCACCGTGGTCGCGATGGTCGCGCTGGACTGGCGGCTGACCGTGGTCTCCCTGCTGCTGCTCCCGCTATTCGTCTGGATCAGCCGCCGGGTCGGCAACGAGCGCAAGCGGATCACCGGTGAGCGGCAGAAGCAGCTCGCGCTGATGAGCTCGGCCGTCCAGGAGTCGCTCTCTGTCAGCGGGGTGCTGCTCGGCCGCACCATGGGCCGCTCCGACTCGCTCTCCAGGGAGTTCACCGACCAGTCCGCCGAACTGGCCGAGCTGGAGGTGCGCTCCAGCATGGCCGGGCGCTGGCGGATGTCCACCATCGGGATCGTGATGGCCGCGATGCCGGCCGTCATCTACTGGGCCGCCGGCCTGGCCAGCGCCGCGGGCGCGCCCATCGTCTCGATCGGCACCCTGGTCGCCTTCGTCTCGCTGCAGCAGGGCCTGCTCCGGCCGACCGTGAGCCTGCTCTCCACCGGCGTGGACGTGCAGACCTCGCTGGCACTGTTCCAGCGGATCTTCGAGTACCTGGACCTGCCGGTGGAGATCCGGGAGCCCGCACACCCCGTCCGGCCGGACGAGGTGCGGGGCGACGTCGGTTTCGAGGACGTCGAGTTCCGCTACCACCCCGAGCAGGCGCGGCCCACCCTGGCCGGGATCGACCTCAAGGTGCCCGCGGGCAGCTCACTCGCGCTGGTCGGCGAGACCGGCTCGGGCAAGACCTCGCTCAGCTACCTGGTGCCCAGGCTCTACGACGTCACCGGCGGCCGGGTCACCCTCGACGGCACCGACGTCCGCGAACTCTCCTTCGCGACCCTGGCCGAGGCCATCGGCGTGGTCTCCCAGGAGACCTACCTCTTCCACGCCTCGGTCGCCGACAACCTGCGCTTCGCCAAACCGGACGCCACCGACGCCGAACTGGTCGCCGCCGCGGAGGCGGCCCAGATCCACCACATGATCGCCGCCCTCCCCGAGGGGTACGACACCGTGGTCGGTGAGCGCGGCTACCGCTTCTCCGGCGGCGAGAAGCAGCGCCTGGCCATCGCCCGCACCATCCTGCGCAACCCGCCCGTCCTGATCCTGGACGAGGCCACCAGCGCGCTGGACAACCAGACCGAACGCGCCGTCCAGCAGGCCATCGACGCCCTCGCCGTCGGCCGGACCACCATCACCATCGCGCACCGGCTCTCCACCGTCCGCCACGCCGACCAGATCGCCGTCCTCGACGGCGGCCGGATCGCCGAGCTGGGCACCCACGAGCAACTGCTCGCCCTGGGCGGCCGCTACGCGGCACTGCTGCGCCGCGAGCAGCCGGTGCCGGTCCGACACCTCGACGGTGCGCCGGCGGATGTTCTCGCGGCGGACGTCCTCGCGGCGGGCGGTCCGGCGGCCGGTCTCCCGACGGCCGGTCTCCCGGCGGCCGGCAGTCCGGTGGCCGGCATCCCGGCGGCGAACGGAGCTACGGTGAAAGGGAGTTCGGTGAACGGAAACCCGCCGGACCCTCAGGCCGCCGCTTCCGGCCGCTCGTTGTAGGTGTCGGCCAGCTCCTGGCCGGAGAGCTCGTGGATCGCCGCCATCACCTCGTCGGTGACCTGGCGGCGCGCCCTGGCGTTGCGGGCCTGGCCGTGCAGCTCGGAGAAGTCCAGCGGCTTGCCGAAACGGACCGTCACCTTGCGCAGCCGGGGGATCCGCTTGCCGACCGGCAGGATGTCCGCCGGGCCCTCCAGGGCCACCGGCACCACGGGCACACCGGCCGTCAGCGCCAGCCAGGCCACACCGGTCTTGCCCTTGTAGAGCCGACCGTCCAGCGAGCGGGTGCCCTCGGGGTAGATGCCGAACGCCTTGCCCTGCTGGAGGATGCCCAGTGCCTGCTCCAGCGAGGCGGCCGCCGAGCGGTAGGTGCCGCGCTCGACCGGCACCGCGTTGATGACGCTGGTGAAGAAGCCCCGGGAGAGCGCGCCCTTGAGGCCGGTGCCGGTGAAGTACTCGGCCTTGGCCAGGAAGTAGACCTGACGAGGTGCGGTCAGCGGGATGACCACGCTGTCGATGAAGGACAGGTGGTTGCTGGCCAGGATCACCCCACCCTTGCGCGGCACGTGCTCCAGCCCCTCGATGACGGGGCGGTAGAGCGCCTTCGCCACGGGCTTGAGCACGAGCTTGGTGATGAGGTTGAGCATGGGCCCTCCCTGGCCGACCGACATCCCCGGACTCGTGACTGGGCCGAGGTCAGACGGCAGATTACGTCATGAACCCCGTCGGCCGTCCACTATGCCGGTCCGTCGGCCACTGCGATCCGCATCACGCGCTGCGTATGGTTGTACGCAAAACCGATGATCAGGGGGGGATGACTTCGCGTCGGCACCCCGCCCGCGCCGAGCCCGGGGGGCCCGTTCAGGTGAGACCGCGAGTCGTCAGAGCAGCGTTGGGATCCAGGTACCGGGAGAGCGTCCGATGAGCGGGGTCACCACCGTCCTGCTGCTGGTCGTGCTGGCCACGGCGGTCGCCACCGGGGCCCGGCGGTGGAGCATCCCCGCGCCGTCCCTGCTGGTCGTGGCCGGAGTGGTGGTCGGGATCATGCCGTTCATCCCGAGCGTGAGGGTGCCGCCCGAGGTGATCAGCATCGCGGTGCTCCCACCGCTGCTCTACGCCTCGGCGGAGGAGATCTCCTGGCGCGAGCTGCGCGCGGTCTGGCGGCCCGTCACGGTGCTCGCACTCGGCCTGGTGCTGGCCTCCGCGTTCAGCGTCGGCCTGGTCGCCTCGGCGATCACACCGCTCTCCCCGGCCATGGCCTTCGTCCTGGGTGCTGTGCTGGCCTCCACCGACCCGGTCGCGGTCACCGCGCTGGGACGCCGGCTCGCCCTGCCGCCCCGGATCCAGACCCTGGTGCAGTCCGAGAGCCTGTTCAACGACGCCACCAGCCTGGTGCTGTTCAAGGTCGCCGTCTCGCTGGCGGTGACGGCGGGCTCGGTCTCACTGCCGTCCGCCGCCGGGCAGTTCGTGCTGCTGGCGGGTGGCGGCGCGCTCGTCGGCGGGGCGGTGGCGGCCGTGGTCGCCTACATCCGCAGCCGTACCGAGGACCCCGTACTGGAGACCGTCACCGCGCTCGTCACGCCGTACGCGGCCTATGTGATCGGCGAGGACCTGCACACCTCGGGCGTCACGGCGGTGGTGGTGGCCGGGGTCGCCCTCGGCGCGCAGAGCCACCGGCTGACCAACGCCCGGATCCGCCTCCAGGTCCACGCCGTGTACGGGACGGTCGTCTTCGTGCTGGAGAGCGCGGTGTTCGCACTGATCGGCCTCGAGCTGCCGGGAATGCTCGACCAGCTCGGGACGATGGGGCAGCTGAGCGGTGAGAAGTGGGCCTGGACCTGGCAGGCGCTGCTGATAGCACTGGTGGTGATAGTCATCCGGCTGCTCTGGATCGGCCCGACCTCCTGGTTCATGCACCGACAGCGCATCCAGCAGGGGCAGTTGGCCGGACCGCTGAACTGGCGGGTGCCCGCCGTGATGACCTGGGCCGGCACCCGGGGCGTGATGCCGCTCGCCGCCGCCCTCACCATCCCGCTGACCGCGGGCGACGGGACCCGGCTGCCCTACCGGGAGCTGGTCCTGGTGCTCACCACCTCGGTGGTCGCCTTCACCCTGGTGGTCCAGGGCTTCACGCTGGCCCCCGTGGTGAGGGCCTCCGGTATCGCGCTGGAGCCGGAGGACACCGCGCGCGAGGAGGCCCAGGCGGTGAACCGGATCCTGGTCGCCGCGCTCGACCGCCTGGAGGAGATGACCGAGACCGACGGTGTCTCGCCCGTGGTCGCCGACCGGATGCGGCGCGACCTCCAGTCCAGGATCGACCAGGCCCGGCTCGCCCTCACCGGGCAGGAGGCCGACACCGACACGGTCACCGTCACCGCCTACCGCCGCCTGCGCCGTGACCTGATCGCCGTCGAGTCCCAGACCCTCCACCGCCTGTACGCCGAACACAAGGTGAGCGACGCCATCCGGGGCAAACTCCAGCACGCGCTCGACCTCGAGGAGGCGGGGCTGGGGCCGCTCTGAGGCCTTCGAAGGGCAGAACGGCCCTTCGGAGCAGCCCGGTCGGTGGACCCCTGCTCCTGGAGCAGGGGTCCGCGACCTACCCGCCGGTGGCCAGTACCGCCCGCTGCCGTCCGTCCCGCACGGTCCTTCGCGCCCCTGAGGGTTCGCTCCCGCGCTCGGAGGCATCGCCCCTGGCCGGTTCCGCCGTGACCGGGAAGACCCGGCGGACGACGCGTTCGGAGGCCTGGCCGTCGTCCCAGGGGCAGAACCGTGCGCGGAACGCCGCCCGTGCGCCCGGCGCCGGATCACCGGCCAGCAGTGCGTCGGCGACCTGGAGCGGGTCGGTGGCGACCGCGCCCGGAGGCTCGGCGAGCAGATCGAAGTACACGCCCCGCACCCGGCGGTACTCGGCCCAGTCCGGCGCGAAGACCACCATCGGACGGTCCAGCACCGCATAGTCGAACATCAGCGAGGAGTAGTCCGTGACCAGCGCGTCGGCGGCCAGGCAGACCTCCTCCACCGAGGGGTGCGCCGAGACGTCCACCACCCGCGCCGCACCCGCGCCGAGGGCCGACTCCCCGATCCCGCCGGAGTGGAAGTAGTGGGCCCGGACCAGCAGCGTCCAGTCCGCACCCAGCCGCGAGGCCAACTCGCCGACGTCCAGCAGCGGTACGTACCCGCCCTGCCCCTCCCGGTGCGTGGGCGCGTACAGCGCCACCCGCTGCCCCTCCGCCAGCCCGAGCCGCCTGCGCACCGCCGCCACCTCGGCGGCCGTCGCGCCCGCGAGCCGGTCGTTGCGCGGGTATCCGGTCTCCAGCAGCTCGTAGCGGCCGGGGAAGGCACGGCTGAAGTGCTCGCTGGTGTGCGGGTTGGGCGAGACCAGGAAGTCCCAGCGGTCCACGGCCTCCTGCAGCCGGTCGAAGTCCATCCCGTCGGCCGCGACCGGGTACTTCCGCAGATCCATGCCCATGCTCTTGAGCGGGGTGCCGTGCTGGGTCTGGACGTGCACCGTCCCGGGCCGCTTGCCCATGGTGTGCGGGAAGTTGACGTTGTTGACGAAGTACTTGGCGGTGGCCATCGCCCGCAGATAGGCCGGGGTGTTCACCACCACGTACGGCACCCCGGCGGGGAGGGCGGCCGCCTGCGCCCTGGTCTCCACCACCCAGACCCCGCGCACCTGTGGGGCCAGCTCCCGGGCCTTCTCGTAGATCGCGGCCGGGTTGCAGGCGTAACCCCGGTGCCAGTACGCCGCGTAGACGGCCAGGTTCTCGTCCAGCGGCAGCCGCCGGAAGGTGCTGTACGCCGCGTACCTGGCACCGCTGCGCACCCCCTTGCGGACGATCGGCGCCATCTCGCCGGCCCGGCGGCGCAGGGAGCGCGGGATCCGCTTGGTGCGACGCAGTTCGCTGTACGTGCGCCGGGAGCCGGTGGCCACCAGGCGGTACTGGATGCCGCGCAGGCCGGCGGGGTAGCGGTAGCCGGGCGGGCGGTGGCGCTCGAAGTGCCGACCGATCCGGCGGAAGAAGTCGTCGCGCAGTGCGGTCGGGACCAGCCCGGGGGTGTCGTAGATGGTCAGGGCCTGCTTCACGGTGCGGTTGAAGACCAGGTTGCGCAGGGCGTCCTGGCCGGTGGTACCGATGCCCCTGCGGTCGAGGAAGGCGAAGATCGCATCGTACTGGGCGAAGGCGTCCGCGTGCTTGGGCGAGGCGGTGTTGGTGATCGCGCCGGGGCGGCCGCGGCGGTAGGTGTAGCAGGACCGGTCCAGGTAGCGCAGTCGGCGGGCGGCGACCACGGCCGGGTAGGTGACGGAGATGTCCTCGTAGTACCCGCGGCCGAAGGAGACGTCCAAGTCCTGAAGGAACCCGCGCCGGAAGACCTTGTTCCAGACCGCCATGACCGTCTGCATCACGCCCGGGTGCTCGCGGGCCGTGCAGCCCTCGGCGAGGGGGGAACCGGTCAGCAGGTGGCGCCACGGGTTGGGCTCGGTGGAGCCGTCCGGGTAGACGTGGGTGAAGTCGGTGAGCAGGACGTCCACCGGCTGCTCGGCGTCCCGCTCGCGGCGCAGCTCGGCGAGGACGGCCTCCAGGGCGCCGTCGGGCAGCCAGTCGTCGCTGTCCACGAACCAGACGTACCGGCCGCGTGCCTCGGCCAGACCCGCGGTGCGGGCGCCGCCGAGGCCCCGGTTCTCGGCCAGGTGCAGCACCCGGAGGCGGGGGTCGCGGGCCGCGTGGTCGTCCAGGATCGCACCGCAGCCGTCGGGGGAGCGGTCGTCCACCGCGATCACCTCGACCTCGGCCGGCGCGCCCTCGGCGGCGGTTCTGGTGGCACCCACTCCGAGCGAGTCGAGGCAGCGGGGGAGGAAGAGCTCCACCCCGTGGACTGGCAGCACGATGCTCAGGAGGGGATTCACGCTGGATTCACTCCGGTTTGGGTGCTGGGCGCTGGGCTGTCGAAAGGCGGCTCGGTGCCGTTCACTTCACTGTAGTGAGCCGCGATGCACGCACAGTGGGTGTTCGGTGACGCTCAGGCAACGGAGAGGTGGCGCAAAGGCGCAGAGACGGCTCGCGGACGGGGCGCTCAGGCCCGGTGGCCAGGCCCCCGGGCGCGGTCCGGACTCTCGGGCGGGATCAGGGCTTCGGACTCCGCCGAAAGGGCGACCGCCGGTGCCGCGCCGTTCGAGCGGCGGCACCGGCAGCCCGGTGGCGGCCCGACCGACCCTCAACGGTCGGCCGCCGGTCCGTACACCATCCGTAGCCAGGCCACCGCAGCGTCGGGGTGGCCGGACAGTGACTCACGGTTGGTGCCGGAAGCTCTTCAGCTGTCGAACTCACGTGGGCCGGGATGAATTCATCCGACCGGGGGACGCCGGGAGAGTGACCCGGTCGCCCGCATTGCTAGAGATATTGCTTGTAAGGAGCGAGGGCGTCAATCCCCCGGATGTGTTCATTTCCTGAAGCATCGCCCGGCCCATTGCCGGGTATGGCCCCGGCTCCTATATTGACGGGACATCTCACATATATTGACGGGACATCTCACAAAGGGCGCTCATCGGTGCGCGCCCCTCCATGCCGTTCCGCACCCGTCGGCTCCCCGCCGACCGTCCTCCGCCGTCCCGAGGAGTCAACGTGAGCGCACAGCCGAACGCGGGCCCGGCAGTCAGCCCGGCGTTACAGGGGCTGATGCTGGCACCGCTGCTCCTGGGTGCCGGGTACGCCGCCGCCGACCTCACCCTGCTCAGTGGCCACACCGCGGACCTCTTCCCCTGGCGGATGTCGCCCGTCACCGCGAGCCTCCTCGGCGCCGGATACGGCGGCATCTGCCTGATGCTCGCCATGGCGCTGTGTACCGGACAGTGGGTGAAGGTGCGGGTGGCGGTGGCCGCCAGCTCGCTCCTCATACTGCTGACGCTCGGCGCCTGTCTGCTCGGACGCGGCACGCTCCAGCTGACCGGGGACGGGGGCGCCGACCGCTCCGCCCGGGTCTGGCTCGGGGTCCATGCCGCCGCTCCACTCGTCGGGCTGATCGCGCTCGGCGCACAGTGGCGCCGTAACGCGCGCTGGCAGGCGCGGAACGGGAACTCCGCCACCCGGCCTCCCCGGCTGCCCTGGTGGGTCGCCGTGCCGATCACCGGAAACGGACTGGCCTTCGCCGCCGCCGGCCTGCTGCTGTACCTGGTGCCGGATGCCCTGGCCCGGTACTGGCCCTGGCAGGTGCGCGCCCTGGACGTGCGGGTGTTCGGCGCCTGGTGCCTCACCTTCGGGGTGTCCATGCTGCTCGGCTGGCGGGAGGCCGAGCTGCGCCGGGTGCGCAACGGCATGGTGGCCCTGATCGGCACCGGCCTCCTCGGGCTGGCCGGCCTGCTCCGCTATGCCGGCCTGGTGCACTGGGCATCGGCGGGATCCTGGCTGACCGTCCTCGCCCTGGTCGCCTTCACCGGGCTCGGCCTCTCCGGCGTCGGGGTCTCCTCGATGCTGCAACCGCCGCCCGGCGGGGAGGCCGCTCGTGCGCCCGGCGCGGAGCTGCTGAGCCGCGCGCCGGTGGCGGCCGGATTCACCCCGGAACAGTAAGGAGGACGGGTCGGCCGGCGGCCGGGGTGTTTCCCGGCCGCCGATATGTCGGGTTGATGCGCAGTCGTGACCCAGGCCACGGCCTCCTGGTGAAGCGTCAGTTGACCGCGCACGGTACGGTGGCAGAACACCAGGGCGGTTGCGCGAAGGCCGTCCCTCACGGATAGTCTTCGCCACGGCCCTGGCGCCTCGTAGGGGTGGGAAACAGATGGAACAGATGCAAGTACGGAGTCGGCCCCGGGTGCCGGCGATCCAGTGCGGCGTCGGCGCGACCGGCCGCCGGATCGACCGCCACCTGTCGGTGCTGGGAGCTCCGGCGCTCTCGACGGTCGACACGGCGGAGGCGCTGGGCCTGATAAGAGAGCTGACGCCGCGCGGTGTGGCCAGCCCGGCCTCCCGTCGCCGTGGCACGCGGGTGCTGCTGCTGGCGCCACTGCGCAGGCTGAAGCGGAGCCTGTTCGGCAGCCGGGGCTGAGACCCAGGCCCGCCCTGAGCGGGCCCGGTCGACCCGACCCGATGGACCGGAGGTCTGTCGGGTCGTCGTGCTGCCCGGAGGCAGGACCGGACCGGCTGTTTCCCGGACCACTGCCCGCGCGCTTTTCGCTGTCCGCCCGCGTGGGCCCCGCGAGGCTTGTGCCGCCCCGTGCGTCCGGTACGTCCTGCGCGTACGCCCGGACCGTGCGGCTCCGCGGCCGTTCGCCGTACGGGCCGCCCGGCGGCCCCGATCCGCGTACGGCGAGCCCTGCTGTCCACCTCCGCGCACGGTGGGCAAGGATGGCACCATGGCGGACACCTTCCACACCATGACCTTCGAGATCACCACCGGCACCGCTGAGGTCGCCCTCGACATCACCGACCGCTGCGCGGCCTTCCTGGACACGGCCGCTCCCGGACGGGACGGCCTGCTGAACGTCTTCGTCCCGCACGCCACCGCCGGGGTGGCGGTGATCGAGACCGGCGCGGGAAGCGACGAGGACCTGCTCGCGGCCCTGCGCGACCTGCTTCCCGCCGACAGCCGCTGGCGCCACCGCCACGGCAGCCCCGGGCACGGCCGCGACCATGTGCTCCCCGGGCTGGTCGCCCCGCACGCCACCCTGCCGGTGATCGGCGGCCAACTCGCCCTCGGTGTCTGGCAGTCGGTGGTCCTGGTCGACACCAACGGGGACAACCCGCGTCGCACGGTCCGGCTCTCCTTCCTCGGCTAGCGGGACCGCGCGCAGGGGCTGCGGGGCAGCCTTCGGCCCCTGCGCGCGGCTGCCGGGCACCTGCGCGGATCCCGGGTCCCGGCTCTCACACCCGTCCAGGGCGCGAGGCCGGGCGCGAGGGCCGGGTACGAGGGCCGGGCGTCGGACCGGGCTCCGCTGCGGCGGTCCGGCCGCTCCCGCAGCCGGCCAGGGAGCGCCCGTGCCCCGGAAGACGGTGCACTGCGCAGGCGCGCCGGCCAGCGGCCACCGCCGGACGGCCAGCCGGGCGGCGGCCGATCGGCGGCCCGGGTGTGGTAGGAAAACGGCATGGCGGACGAAACCCAGCAGTGTGCACTCGCCCCTGACGGCGAGGCCGTCCGGGCGCTGACGCACGACCCCGCGCTCGTCGGGCCGCGCGCCGACTGCGTCCGGTGCGGCGACCCCACCGAACTGCCCGCCGACCACCCGGGGATCACCCTGTGCCCGGTCTGCGCCTGGCAGGAGGCCCAGCGCATCGCCTGCTCCGGCTGAGCGGCCGCCGATGCGGCGGGCCTAGCCGTCCGTACGGGTGGCCAGGTGCAGGGTCGAGCCGTGCCGGCCCTTGCGGACCAGGAGCTGACCGGGGATCCGGGACCGCAGGTCGGCGACATGGCTCACGATGCCGACGGCCCGGTCCCGCTCGCGCAGGCCGTCCAGTACGTCCATCACCTCCTCCAGCGTCTGCTCGTCGAGGCTGCCGAAGCCCTCGTCGATGAAGAGCGTGTCCAGCGGCATCCCGCCCGCCTCGTCCGTCACCACGTCGGCCAGCCCGAGCGCCAGGGCGAGCGAGGCGAAGAAGCTCTCGCCACCGGAGAGGGTGGCGGTGTCCCGGGCGATGCCCGTCCAGGCGTCCACCACCCGGAGGGCCAGGCCGGAGCGCCGGTTGCCCCCGACCCGGTCGTCGCTGTGGACCAGCGTGTACCGGCCGCCGGACATCCGGACCAGGCGCTCGCTCGCCCGCTGTGCCACCTGTTCCAGACGGGCCGCCAGGACGTACGACTCCAGCCGCATCCGCAGGGTGTTCTCCGGCGAGGTGCCCGCGGCGAGGCCGGCCAGCCGGCTGATCCGCCCGTGCAGCTCCAGCAGCGGAGCGAGCTCGGCGGCCAGCGCCGCAAGCTCACGACCGAGCCGGGCCAGCGCCGCGCAGCGCTCGGCGGCCGCGCTCTCCGCTGCCGAGGCCGCCCGCAGCCGGGCCGTCGCCGACTGGAGCGCCGCCTGCGCGGCCTCCTGGTCGACCGCGGGCCGCGCCGCCGCCGCGACCAGCTCCGGGTCGGCCAACTGCCGCTCGACGGCGTCCAGCGCCGCCCGCTGCTGGTCCAGGTGCGCCTTCAGAGCCGCCCGCTCGGCGGCGGGCAGCAGCGCGGCCCGCGCCGCCTCGGGGGTGGCGAAACCCGAAGCCAGACTGGAACGGCCCAGCTCCAGCTCGGCCTCCGCCAGCCGGGATCCGGCCGCGACCGAAGCCCGGACGGCGGCCAGCGCGGCGACCACGGCCTCCGCCAGAGCGGCGAGCGCGGCCGCCCGGGCGGCGACCGACGGTGCGTCGCCCCGGGCGGTGCGCACCCGCTGCGCCAGCTCCTGCTGTTCCTCGACCAGCTTCTTCAACTGGCCGGCGAGTGCCGCACCGTCCTCCCCGGCCTGGCGCAACTGCGCCTGCCGGCTGGACTGTTCACCCGTCAGCCTGCCGATCCGCTGCTCCACCGCCCCGAGGCCCTCGGCCGCCCGTACGGCCGTGAGACGCTCCTGCTCGGCCTCGGCCAACGCCGCCCGCACCTCGGCGACCCGCTGCGCGCCGGCGGCGCCGGAGGCCTCCGCCTCCTCGACCCGCAGCGCCGTCAGGGCCGCCTCGGCCGTTGACAGCGACTGCTCCGCCCGGCTCTGCGCGGCCCGGGCCGCCTCCTCGTCCGCGGCGCCGACCTGCGCGGCGGACGGCTGCGCGGGGGAGGGATGCGCCTCGGACCCGCAGACCCGGCAGGCCTCGCCCGCCCGCAGTCGGCCCGCCAACTCGGCTGCCATACCGGCGAGTCGGCGCTCCCGCAGATCCAGGCTGTGCTCACGGGCGTCCTGCGCCCGGCCGCGCAGTACGGACAGCTCGCCCTCCGCCCCGGCGATCCTGGCGTGCAGCTCGTCCCGCCGGACGGCGGCCGCCAGGCGGTGGCCCAGGTCGGCGCAGTGGGCGTCCAGTCGCTCGACCCTGGCGCCGGCGGCCCGGGCGGCCTCGCGCTCCTCCTGGAGGGCGGCGAGCCGGTCGTCGAAGTCCCGCAGCCAGTCCGCGGCCTCCTCGGCGAGTTCGTCGGCGCGCTCCCGCTCGGCGGTGAGCTTGTGCTGCTCGCGGCTCAGCTCGCCCTGCCGCCGCTCATCGGCCCGCGCCGCCTCCAGCAGCCCGAGCTGAGCCTGCAACCTCCGCTCCGCCTCGGCCAGTTCGCGCTCTCCCGGCTCACCGGCGCCGACGGGGGAGCCGGTGCCGGACGGGACGGTGGGGAGGCGCGCATCGACCGGCGGCGCACCAGCCGGGCTGCCGTCCGGGCCGCCGTCCGGGTCGGGCGAGGAGCCGCGGAGGCGCGCCAGCGCGGCGCGGCGCTCCCGTTCGGTCTGCCGGGCGGCCTGGAGCGCGGCGGAAGCGCCGTCGCGCAGACGCAGCACCGACTCCACACCCAGCGCCGCCTGGGCGGCGGCCAGCCTCCGCTCGTCGTCGGCCAGTCGGCCGGCCGATTCCCGGAGCCGGTGTGCCTCCAACGCGGCCGCCCGGTGGCGGCGCTGGCGGTCGGCCAGCTCGCCCGCCCACTGCCGCTGTCGCTGGGCCGCCGCATGGGAGGCCTCGGCCAGGGCCGCGCCCGAACGCGCCACCGCCCACTGCTCGGCCGCCCCGCTGCGCAGGATGGCCGCCCAGCCGAGCACCCCGGCCGCCAGGCCCGCCGGACCGGCGGCGGACGCCGGGCCCGCGGTGTCCTCGTCGGGCACCCAGCCGTCCGGGGGCTCGGCGCCGGGGCCGGCCGCCTCCTGTGCGCGGCCCACGAGATCGCGCAGCCGCAGCCGCCCGCCCTGCACGGCCGCCTCGTGCGTGCGCCGCTGCTCGCCGAGCCAGCGCTCGACCAGGTCGAACCGGCCGGTGTCGAAGAGCTGCCGCAGCAGCGTCGCCCGGTCGGTGGCGTCGGCGCGCAGGAAACGCGCGAAGTCGCCCTGCGGCAGCAGGACCACCTGGCAGAACTGATCGCGGCTCATCCCGATCAGCCGGCGGATCTCCTCCCCGGCCTCCTGGTGCGATCTGCTGAGCGCGCGCCAGCCCGGTGTGCCGTCGCCGAGGTCGGCCGCCCACTCGCGCAGCAGGGTCTGCGGCTTCTCGGTGGTGGTGCCGGTGCCCCGGCGTTTGGGGCGCTTCTGCTCGGGGCTGCGGGTGATCTCCAGCCGGCGGCCGCCGAGGGTCAGCTCCAGGCGGACCTCGGTGGGCAGCAGAGGTTCGGCGTGGTCGCTGCGCAGCGGATTGCCCCGCCGGGCGCCCGGCACCTCGCCGTAGAGCGCGAAGCAGACGGCGTCCAGCACGCTGCTCTTGCCGGCGCCGGTGGCGCCGCGCAGCAGGAAGAGGCCGCCCGAGGAGAGCTGGTCGAAGTCCACCCGCTCGGTGGCGGCGAACGGGCCGAAGGCGGTGACCGTCAGCTGGTGCAGTCTCATCGGGGCAGCTCCTGCTCGCGCTCGCCGGCCAGCCGGACGGCTTCGAAGGCCTCCCGCAGCCAGCGCTGCTCCAGCTCGTCCGGTTCACCGCCGCCGCGGACGTGCCGGACGAAGCCCTCGGCGATCTCCAGGTCCGCGCGGCCGCTGACCCGGTCCGCGTACGAGACGCGCTGCTCGCCCGGGGAGGGCTCGGGTTCGAAGAGCAGCTGGAGGGTGTGCGGGAAGCGGCGGCGCAGTTCCTCCATCGGGGTGGCCGGGCGGACCGGGTCGGTGAGGGTGGCCTGGACCCAGGCGTCCTCGTGGACCGTCAGCCTCTCGTCGGCCAGCAGCTCGGCCAGGCGGCCCCTGATCCGGGCCAGCGGACGGGGCTGCGGGCAGTCGATCCGCTCGGCCTCCACCGAACCGTCGGCGGCGAGGTCGACCAGCCACATGGTCTTGCGGTGGTCCGCCTCGGAGAAGGAGAAGGCCAGCGGGGAGCCGCTGTAGCGCAGGTGCGGGGCGAGGGTCTGGCAGCCGTGCAGGTGCCCCAGCGCCGCGTAGTGCACCCCGTCGAACACCGAGGCCGGGACGCTCGCCACGCCGCCGACCGTGATGTCCCGCTCGCTGTCGCTCGGCTCGCCGCCCGTCACGAAGGCGTGCGCGAGCACCACCGTCCTGGTGCCGGCCGAGCGCTCCGCCAGGTCGGCCCTGACCCGCGCCATCGCCGCGCGCAGCACCTCGGTGTGCCCGCCGCTGTCCAGCCCGAACCGCTCCCGGGTGAGCGAGGGCTCCAGGTACGGCAGCCCGTAGACGGCCACCGGACCGTGCGCGTCCGCCAGCAGCACCGGGGTGGCGCAGCCGTCCGGATCGGTGCGCAGATGGATCCCGGCCCTCTCGATCAGACCGGCGCCCACCCCGAGCCTGCGCGCCGAGTCGTGGTTCCCGCTGATGAAGACCGTCGGCACCCCGAGGTCGGCCAGCCGGTGCAGCACGTCGTCGAAGAGGGCGACCGCTTCGAGGCCGGGCAGCGCCCGGTCGTACACGTCGCCCGCGACCAGTACCGCCTCGACCCGGTGCTCCCGGACCACCGCCACCAGGTGGTCCAGGAAGTCGCGCTGGGCCTGGTGCAGGCTCTCCCGGTGGAACGAGCGGCCCAGATGCCAGTCGGAGGTATGCAGCAGTCTCACCGCACCGCCCTCACCCGCGTGTCCGCCACTTCAGTCCCTCCGACTCGGCACACGGCCAGCACGGGTACGGCCGGCCAGCACCGAGTATCACAGGAGCCACTGACAATTCCCCCTGCCAGAGCGTTCTCCGGCCCCTCATCCGCACCGGGGGCCAGGGGGGTCTGCCGGGCACCGGCTCCCCGTGCACGGCGGTGCGGGGCGTCGGCGAGCGCCTGACCTGCCCTTACCCCCGGGGAGGGCGATCCGGCGGGTTTGGGAGATCGGCCATCGGTCCGCTAATCTTTCAGCGCGGCAAGGGCCTATAGCTCAGACGGTTAGAGCGCTTCCCTGATAAGGAAGAGGCCACAGGTTCAAGTCCTGTTAGGCCCACCGGCGCGAAGGGCCCGGAGTGGATGTCCACTCCGGGCCCTTCGGCGTTCCACGGCCCGGCCGTTCCGAAGGCGTGCCCGCCCCGCCGGTTCCGGGGTGTGGACGACGATCCGCCTCGCCGTGCTGCCGACGTCCACACGGGGCGACTTCGGAGAGTGGATTGTCAGTGACACTCTGTATGGTCGCGAGTGTCGGTAACCCGCCGTCGGTCGGCGGTCCGGCAGTCGTTCAGAGGGAGGGTCCCATGTCGTCCATGCCGCCCATGTCATCCATGTCGAGCCAGTCGAAGTCCGGCCGGTCGAGGTCCAACTCATTGAAGCCGGGTCCGTCGAAACCGAGGGGGTCCGGGGCCGGACGGCCGGAGCGGGGGAGGCCGGAGAGGAAGAGTCCCCGGTCGAGGGGGAGAGGTGCCAGCGGCGCCGCCGGTGCGGGCGGGGGATCCCGGGGAGGCCGGGGGCGCGGGCGGCGGGGGACGGGAGGGGCGCTGCGGCAGCCGGTGGCGCTCGCGGTGGCCGTCGACCCGGCCGACTTCGCCCGGCTGCGCGAGCACGGCCTGTTCGGCGGGATCGACTACGGGGCCTACCTGCGCCGGACGGAGAGTCAGCTGTGTGCCCTGCGCGGAGAGGGGGTGGACGTGCACCTGCGGGTCCTGGAGCCGGCCGACTTCGCCGACTTCTGCGAACAGCACCTGCTGGCCGTGGACGATCCGGTGGCCAGGGTCGCCTACGCGGCCGATCCGGAGCTGGCCGGCGAGCCGTTCGTCTTCCGGGGGGAGCGGCTGGCCGAACTGCTCCCGGTCCTGGTGGCGGACCACCTGGCCAGGGTTCGGATCTCCATCGCCTGCTCCGTCCTGCTGATGTCGGTCGGCCGGGAGGAGCGGCCTGAGGAGCGGCTGGCCGCCGTGCTGCGGTACGTGTCCGAGGTGTACCTGACGCTCGGGGCCGGTGCGGGGGAGGGGCGGCACCTGCTCACGCTGCACTCGGTCGGTCTGCTGGACGGGGAGCAGCTGGCGGCACAGGCCGACCTGGAGGTGCGGTCCGGAGCGTTCACCGACTCCGGCCAGGAGGGGGAGGCGTTCTGCGCCGTCCTCGCGGCGGCGGTCGCCGGGTACGGGGCCGGGGAGCTGCTGCTGTACGGCCCGGTCGGGGCGGGCGGCGAGCGGGAGGCGCTGGGCTGGGTGCTGGTGGACGGGCGGCTGCGGTCGATGACGGCGTTGGAGACGGCCGCCGCGCTGGTCGCAGCGGCGATGGAGGGTCCGCCTGAGCGGTCGGTGGCCCGGGCGGGGTTCCCGCTGCCGCTCTGGCGGGCGGAGCGGGGCGGCAGCGCCGGGGAGCAGGGCGGTACGGCGGGGGAGGCGGGTGGGGCCGGGCGCTGAGTCATCACGGACGAGGTCTCACAGTGGGCCGGGAGCGGCTCGGCTGATCCGCCGTTCAACCTCCGTCGGCCTCCGGTTCGTCCTCTGTTGTCCTGTGCCGTGAGGTGCTGCGGCATGCCCCGTGCGGCGGCCAGGACTGTTCATCGACCGCATGTTCGGGGAAGATCAACAGGTCGGAGCGCGCCGAGGCAGCCTCCTGCCCGGTCGTCCCCGACCTGAACCGACCATGCGCCACACGGCGCGCAGGCCCGACCACCGGAGGGGGGACGAGTGAGCCGTATCGAGTACAGCGCGGAGATCTCCGAGCTGCTCGGCCGGGTGCGGCGTCGTCCCAATGCGGGCTGGCCGTGGCGACCGGGCGAGGCGGTGCCCGCCGGGCTGCCGGTGAAGCAGTCCTGGGGCTGGCTCTTCGTGCCGGACGGGCGGGTGCTGACGCTGGTGAACCCGAAGGACGGCGTGGTCAGCCTGCCGGGCGGTTCGCTGGAGCCCGAGGACGACGGCGATCCCGCCGCCGCGCTGGCCCGCGAGGCGGGCGAGGAGGCACAGGCGGTGATCGGTCCGGCGCACTACCTCGGCTACCTCTACGACCGGGTCGGCTCGGCCAACGGCGGCCACGAGTGCGCACGGGTACGGATGGCCGCCGCCCTCCGCGCCGTCGGCCCGACCGCGCCCGACCCGGCCTCGGGGCGGCACTACCGGCGGCTGCTGGTCGCACCCGGTCTGGCGGTCGAACTGCTCGGCTGGGGTGAGATCGGGCTGCGCCAGGCGCATGCGGCGGTGGCGACCGCGGTGGCCGAGCTGGGCGTGCCGGCCGCCGCCAACGAGACGATCGAGGAACTCCCGCCGTCCGGTTCAACCTTCGTTCGCTGACCCCGGGGCGTGGCGCGGCCCCGGGCCCGGGAGCGGCACCGGGGTGGCGAGCGGTACCGGGGCAGACGCGGCACCCGGCGACAGAGGGCATCCGAGCGGCATTAAGCGGCATGAGTGGCATCAAATGGCATCAAATGGCATCGAGCGGCATCGAGCGGCGCGGACCGGCATCGAGCCGAAGGGGTGGGACATGGGGCTGATCCATCACGTGGAGCTCTGGGTGGACGACCTCCCCCAGGCCGAACGGCAGTGGGGGCCGGTACTGGTGGCGCTCGGCTGCGAGCCGTTCCAGCGCTGGGAGCACGGGCGCAGCTGGCGACTGGGTGACAGCTATGTGGTGCTGGAGCAGTCCCCGGCACTGCTGCCGGGAGGCCATCAGCGGCTGCGCGCCGGGCTCAACCACCTTGCGGTGCACGGCTCGCGAGCGGCGGTGGCGGTGGCGCTCGAAGTCGGTTGGCAGGTGCGGGTGGACACCGGTGAGACCGTGCATCTGGTCGATTCCCAGGGGTTCGAACTCGAGGTCGTCTGCTGAAGTCCTTTATCGCCTCGGAGAGTTGACGCCATGTTCATCCGACGACGTCACAACGGCCTCGTCCAATGAGAATCCTGACATGAGCACTGTTCGCTGAAGCTACTAAGTGGTATCAAAAGTGTGACCCCCGTCACCTTTTGGAGGTGCTCAATGCGCCCTGCCCGTGCCATGTCCGCAGCCGTGCTCGCCGGCTTCCTCGCGCTCGTTCCGCTGGTCAGTGCGACCGCCGCCAACGCGGCGTCCGTCAACTACGTCGCACTGGGGGACTCGTACTCCTCCGGTGTCGGCGCAGGCAGCTACACCAGTGAGAGCGGCAGCTGTGAGCGCAGCACCAACGCGTACCCGTACCTGTGGGCGAATGCCAACAGCCCGGACTCGTTCACATTCGCGGCCTGTTCCGGCGCGAAGACCGGCGATGTGCTGAGCAGCCAGCTCTCCGGGCTCAACTCGGCCACCACGCTGGTGAGCATCACCATAGGCGGCAATGACGCGGGCTTCGCCAGCACCATGGAGACCTGCGTGCTCAGCAGCGACAGCTCCTGCCTCTCCGCCGTCGCGACGGCGGAGAACTACGCGAGCAACACCCTGCCCGGCCAGCTGGACCAGGTCTACTCGGCGATCCGCAGCGCGGCGCCCAACGCCCAGGTGGTGGTGCTCGGCTACCCGCACCTCTACCAGATCAACGGCACCTGCATCTTCGGCATCGGTGACACCAAGCGCTCCGCCATCAACGGTGCGGCCGACGTGCTGGACGGCGTCATCGCCAAGAGAGCCGCCAACGCGGGCTTCACCTTCGAGGATGTCCGCGGGCTGTTCAGCGGTCACGAGATCTGTGGCAGCGACACCCAGTGGCTGCACAGCACCACGCTCCCGATCGACGAGAGCTACCACCCCAACGCCGACGGCCAGGCCGGCGGCTACCTGCCCGCCTTCACCGCCGGGGTCTGACGGGCGGCTCGAACAGCGGGTCTGAGCGGAGCTCGGGCGCGCCCCGCCTCGTACCGGAGGCGGGGCGCGCCCGAGTGCTTCGCGGGGATCGGCGCGGGCGGCCGGTCCGGCCCGCCGCTCGGACCGGCGGCACCGGCGGGCGGCGGGTGCCGGCAGGTCCGGCGGTCTCAGCGCGTGTACAGCTCCTCGATGTCCTCCGCGTGCAGTTGGAGGATGGCCTGCCGGCGGAGTTTGAGGGAGGGGGTCAGCAGTCCCTGTTCGACGGTGAACTGCTGGGGGAGCAGGCGGAAGGCGCGGATGGACTCCGACCGGGAGACGGTGTTGTTGGCGACGGCGACGGCGCGCTGGATCTCGGTGCGCAGCTCCTGGTCGGTCAGCACGGCCCGGACGTCGAGCCGTTCGCGGCCGTGCATCGCCATCCAGTGGCACAGGGCGGGCGGATCGAGGGTGATCAGGGCGGTGAGGTAGGGGCGGTCGTCGCCGACGACCAGGCAGTGCGCGACGAGCGGGTGGGCGCGGACGCGTTCCTCCAGGACGGCGGGGGCGATGTTCTTGCCGTTGCTGGTGACGATCAGGTCCTTCTTGCGGCCGGTGATGGTGAGGTAGCCGTCCTCGTCCAGGGAGCCGAGGTCGCCGGTCGCCAGCCAGCCGCTCTGCAGGGCCTGCCGGGTGCAGCGCGGGTGGTCGAGGTAGCCGGTGAAGACCGGAGCACCGCGCACCCAGATCTCGCCGTCCCCGGCGATCGCCACCGAGGTGCCGGGCAGCGGGAGGCCGACGGTGCCCGCCTTGGCCCGGCGCGGCGGATTGGCGGTGATCGCGGCGCTGGTCTCGGTCAGCCCGTACCCCTCGTACACCGTCATCCCGGCGCCGGTGAAGAAGAGTCCCAACTCCCGCCCCAGCGCGCAGCCTCCGCTGATCACACTGCGGACCCGGCCGCCCAGTACGGCACGCAGCCGCTGGTACACCAGCCGGTCGTACGCGTGGTGGCGCAGCCGCAGTGTGGTGCCCGGGCCGGGTCCGTGCCCGAAGGCGCGCTGCTCGCGGGCGGCGGCCCAGTGCACGGCCACCTCGCCGGCCTGGGCGAAGAGTTCGCCGCGGCCGGCCTGCTCGGCGGCCTCCCTGGCCCGCTGGTGGATCCGTTCGAAGACGTACGGCACGGCATGCAGGTAGGTGGGGCGGAAGGAGGCGAGGGCGGGCAGCAGCGCGTCGACGGCGGGGCTGCCGTGGTGGCCGAGCCGCACGCCGCCGCGGACCGCCGCGATCTGCACCATCCGGCCGTAGATGTGGGCCAGCGGCAGGAACAGCAGCGTCGAGGGCGGAAAGCCGCCGCTGTCCTGGAACACCTCGTGCCAGCCGGCCAGTTGGGCGTCCGCTTCGGCGGCGAGGTTGCCATGGGTGAGCAGGCAGCCCTTGGGGCGGCCGGTGGTGCCCGAGGTGTAGGCGATGGTGGCGACCGACTCGGGGGTGACCCCCAGTCGCCGGCGGTGTACCAGGCCCTCGGGCACGTCGCGGCCGTCCTCGACCAGCTCGGCCACGCAGTCCCGGTCCAGCTGCCAGATGTCGGTCAGCTCGGGGAGCGCGTCGCAGATCGCGCCGATGGTCATGGCGTGGTCCTCGTCCTCCACCACGCAGGCGACGGCACGGGTCTCCGCCAGGATCCAGCACACGTGCGCGGGGGCCGAAGTCGGGTACAGCGGCACCGAAACGGCGCCGATCGACCACAGCGCGTAGTCGAAGAGCGTCCACTCGTAGCGGGTGGAGGACATCAGCGCGACCCGGTCGCCGTACCGGATGCCCCTGGCCAGCAGGCCCTTGGCCAGCGCGAGGACTTCATCACGGAACTGGCGTGCCGTCACATCGAGCCAGACCTGCCCGGGTTGAGTGGAGTCCGGGCGGGAGAACCGCACCGGGTCGGGGGTGCGCTCGGCGTCCTCGTACACCGAGTCGGCCAGCCCGCCGGCGGCCGGGGTGGTGAGCGGAGGACTGGTGAACTCGCGCACGGTGCCCCCGATCCGGTCGTCCGTTGCTCTGGTCCTGCTGTGCCGGCCCCGCCGGGCGCCGGTCCGCGGCCCGGTCCGGCAGGCTCGGCGCATGGTGGGTCTGCGAAGCTACCCGATCGTCGTGGCGCTGCCCAGGGGTACGACGGACCGCGACCGGATCCGGCACATGCCAAGACCGGCAGTGCCGTGTCACGGCCCGGACAGAGCACCCGACGGCGGCGAAAACGGGCGGATCGCGGTGACCGGCCCGGGGTGGTGGATTCGACCCTTCGAACGGAGGGTCAGTGAGTAGTAAGCTCGCGCAGATCGCACATGGCCCGGCGTGCGGGCCCGTACGTGAACCGGCATGTGTCTTGACGTCCGGCATGGCGCAGTGCCATGACCCGCGCCCCCACCCGTCCCGACCCACTGCCGAAGTACCGCCGTCCCCATTCCACGTCCGAGAGCCAGCCCGACCGAGGACTCCATGCGCCTGCGCCGCAGCTCGATCCGCGCGAAGATCATCGCGCTGCTCATGCTGCCCATCCTCGCCCTCACCGGCCTGTGGGTGTACGCGACGCTGGTGACCACCGGCGACGTCCGGAGCCAGCTGAGCGTCGTCTCCGCCTACCGCTCCTTCGGCGGCGCCGCCGACCAGTACGCGCGGGACGTCCAGGCGGAACGCCGGGCCGCCGTGCTCATGCTCGCCGCCCCCGGCTCCACCACGCTGACGGCGGCCTACCGCCGGGCGCAGGGCGTCACCGACCAGGGCCTCGCGGCGCTGCGCGCCAAGGCGGACGGCCCGGAGGCGGGGAAGCTCGACGACGTCCAGCGTAAGCGGCTCCAGGGCGTCCTCACCGGTGCCGACCAACTCGGCCCGATCCGGGGTCAGGTGGCGCGCGGGGCCAACCTCTGGGCGTACGTCATCGACCAGTACAGCGCGCTGATCGACCCGGTGTTCAGCTTCCGCTCCGCCTTCGTCAGCCGGCAGAGCGGCCAGCTGCCCAGGCAGGGGACCATCCTGACCGAGCTGGTCCGGGCCCGCGAGTACCTGTCCCGCGAGGACGCGGCGATGGAGGGCCTGCGGCTCACCGACCAGCCCGACGCCTCGATGGTCCAGGAGGCGCTGGACGGCCTGCACAACCAGCGGGCGCTGTTCGACGTCTACATCGACGAGCTCGACCCGCAGGACCAGGGCGGCTACCGCAGGCTGCGCACCGGCAACAACTGGATGGCCCTGGCCAGCATGGAGGCCTTCTTCGAGGACTCGCCCGACCACGTCCAGGCAGTGAAGGGGCTGTCCGACAACTCCTGGCGCGACGCCGCCGACGGTGCCCTGAGCTCGCTCGCCGACCTCGACACCCGGCTGGACGCCACGCTGGACGAACGCGCCCGCTCCGCCGCGATCCACCAGCTGGTGCGCGGTGGGATCGCCGGTGTGGTCGGCCTGGTCGCGGTGGTGCTCTCGATCGCGATCTCGTACCGGATCGGCCGGGGTCTGGCCTATGAGCTGATCACCCTGCGCAACGCCGCCCAGGAGCTGGCCGGCACCCGGCTGCCCTCGGTGATGCTCCGGCTGCGCAAGGGCGAGACGGTGGACGTGGCGGCGGAGGCGCCCGCGATCGACCTGGGCCCGGCGGAGATCGGCCAGGTCGGACGGGCCTTCAACGCGGTCCAGCGGGCCGCCGTCGAGGCCGCGGTGGAACAGGCCGAACTGCGCCGGGGCGTGGCGGCGGTCTTCGTCAACCTGGCCCGCCGCAGCCAGGTGCTGCTGCACCGCCAGCTGACCCTGCTGGACACCATGGAACGCCGGGCGGAGAACCCGACCGAGCTGGAGGACCTGTTCCGGCTCGACCACATGACGACCAGGATGCGACGGCACGCCGAGGGCCTGATCATCCTGGCCGGCGGTTCGCCGGGCCGGGCCTGGCGCAAGCCGGTCCGGATGGTGGACGTGGTCCGGGCGGCGGTCAGTGAGGTGGAGGACTACGCGCGGGTGGTCGTCCGGCCGTTCCCCGGTACCGGGCTGCTCGGCAGCACGGTCGCGGACGTCGCCCACCTGATCGCCGAGCTGGTCGAGAACGCCACGGTGTACTCCCCGCCCAACACCCAGGTCACCGTCCAGGGCGAGGTGGTGGCCCACGGTTTCTGCCTGGAGATCGACGACCGGGGCCTCGGGCTCGGCGAGCAGGCCCTCGCGGAGATCAACCAACGGCTTTCCGAGGAGCAGGAGTTCGACCTCGCCGACACCGACCGGCTGGGGCTGTTCGTGGTCAGCCGGCTCGCACGGCGGCACGGCATCCGGGTACACCTGCGGCCCTCGCCGTACGGCGGGACCTCCGCCGTGGTGCTGATCCCGCGTGAGCTGCTGGCGGAGGCACCGGAGTCGGCGAACACCGGCGCGCGGGGCGCGGCGGCCGGTGCCGGCGGCGCCGTGAGCCGGACCGGTGCGCGACCGGTCGGCGCACGGCGGGGCCAGCGCGAGCTGGTCGCCGTGCCGGCGCTGCCCGAGGAAGGCGTACCGGCACCGGCCGGGGACGGCGGGCGGCGGCGTGGTACCAGTGCGCGTGCCGAGAGCGACGCGCCGGTGCGCGTTGTCGAGCGCCCGTCCGGAGGTCCGCGCCCCTCGGCGCCGGAGTCCACCCGTACTCCCGGCGGACTGCCGCGCCGCCGCGCCGCCACCGCGAACTCGGCCGGGCCCGCTCTGGTGCCCGCGGACGCCCCGCGCGGCGAGGGCGGTGCCGCCGTGGTCACAGCGGGCACGGATGCCGACCCCGCCGGAGACCCCGCCGCAGACACCGCCGGCGGGACCGCGCCGGAGCCGGCCGGGCGGGCGGGAAGCGCCGCGACGGCTGCCTCCTCGGCTCCGGCGGCGGACGCCGGTGCCGGATCCGACGGCGGGCCGGGTGCCGAATCCGACGGCGGGCCGGGTGCCGGACCGAACGCCGGAACCGGGCGGCACCGCAGACCGGACAGTCCGGTCGAGGAGGACCTCGCCGAGGGGGAGAGTGGTGTCCGCGCCGCGCCCCCGGCGCACGCGGCGCCGCCCCGAGCGGAGGCGGACGCCGTGCCGTCCGCCGGAGCCGACCCGGCGCCCTCAGCGCCCTCAGCGCCCTCAGCGTCCTCAGTGTCTTCAGCGCCCTCGGCGCACGATGACGCCGCTGCCCCGGCCGCCCCGGGGCGTGAGTCGACGGGCCCCGGGAGCCGGTCGTCGGCGCAGGGCGATCCGGACCTGGCGGCGGGCGGCCTACTGCCCAGGCGCGTACGGCAGGCCAGCCTCGCGCCCCAGCTGAAGGCCGCCGCAGCGGCTGCGGCAGCCGTCGTGGCCGGGGAGGAGGGGCCCGGGACACGGGAGCCCGAGTCGGTCCGGGAGCGCTCGCCGGAGGAGGCGAGATCGACCTTCGCCTCGTTCCAGCGCGGGTACCAGCGCGGTCGGGGCGACCGGCCCCAGCCCGCCTCGCTGACCGTGGTGCCGGACCCGCCGGCAGCCGTCGCGAGCCACGGGGCCGACGGTCCTGCTGACCGTCCTGCCGGGGCCGAGGGTCCCGCCGACCGTCCCGCCGGGCTCGTCGGTTCCTCGCCCGAGCCCGTCGGCTCCCCGTCCGGGTCCGCCGGTTCCCCGCCCGACCCCGTCGGCTCCCCGTCCGGGTCCGCCGGGCCCACGCAACCGTCGGCCGGTCGTTCCGCGTCATCGTTGCTGTCGCAGTCCGCACCAGCCGTACCACCTGCACCAGCCGTACAACCTGCACCATTCGCACCACAAGCACAGCCAGCACCAACGGAAGGAACCGAATCATGACCGCTACGACACAGCCGTCCAGAGAACTCAACTGGCTCCTGGACGATCTGGTGGGACGGGTCGCGGCCCTGCGGCATGCGGTCATCCTGTCCAGCGACGGGTTGGCCACGGGCACGTCCAGCGGGCTCAAGCGGGAGGACGCCGAGCACCTGGCGGCCGTCGCGGCGGGCCTCCACAGCCTGGCCAAGGGGGCCGGTCGGCACTTCGAGGTGGGCGGGGTCCGCCAGACGATGGTGGAGCTGGACGAGGCCTTCCTGTTCATCACCGCCGCGGGCGACGGGAGTTGCCTCGCCGTGCTGAGCGACGCGGAGTCCGACGTGGGCCAGATCGCCTACGAGATGGCGCTGCTGGTGAAGCGGGTCGGCGAGCATCTGTCGACCGAGGCGCGGACCGAGGCCACCCCGCCGGGGAGATGAGTCGAGCCGATGAGCATCGAGGACGCCGTGCCCGAACCCCCGGCCGTGCCGACGGCGGTTGAACCCTCCGCATCGCGCCCGCCCGAGGAGGACCGCTGGTTCGACGACGACGCGGGCCCGGTGGTGCGGCTGTTCTCGATGACCCGCGGCCGGGCCCGGCCGGCCGAGGAGGGGCTGTTCGACCTGATCTCACTGATCAGGGCGGTGGATCAGGCCGAACAGCTCGGCGCCGAGCACGCGTTGGGCCCGGAGCACCACACCCTGCTGAAGCTCTGCCGCGACGAGCCGCTGAGCGTCGCGGAGCTGGGCTCGTACACCGACCTGCCGGTCAGCGTGGTGCGGGTACTGCTCGGTGATCTGCACGAGACCGGGCTGATCAGTGTCATCCGACCCGTTCCGCTCGCCCAGCTTCCGGACGAGCGCCTGCTGCGAGACGTGATCAATGGCCTCCGCGCACTCTGACGCACCGTCACCGACCGGATCCCCCTGGGGTGCGGTCGCGTTGAAGATCCTGGTGGCCGGCGGCTTCGGCGTCGGCAAGACCACGCTGGTGGGCGCGGTCAGCCAGATCCGGCCGCTGCGCACCGAGGAGCGGCTGAGCGAGCTGGGGCGTCCGGTGGACGACACCGCGGGCGTCGAGGCGAAGCGGACCACCACGGTGGCGATGGACTTCGGCCGGATCGACCTGCGTCCCGGCCTCGCCCTCTACCTGTTCGGCACCCCGGGGCAGGACCGGTTCTGGTTCCTCTGGGACGAGCTGGCCCAAGGCGCGCTCGGCGCGCTGGTGCTGGCCGACACCCGGCGGCTGGCCGACTGCTTCCCCTCGGTGGACTTCTTCGAGCAGCGCGGCATCCCGTTCGTGATCGCGGTGAACTGCTTCGAGGGGGCCGAGACGTACGCACCCGAGGACGTCCGGGACGCGCTCGACCTGGACCCCGGGGTGCCGGTACTGCTCTGCGACGCCCGTAACCGCGAGGACGGCAAGGAGCTGCTGATCCGGCTGGTCGAGTACGCGGCGGCCCGCCGCTGACGGTGCGCCGAGGGCCTGGGCTCCGCCCTGACGGCCCGCCGGGGCTCCTGGGCGGCACTCCGGACGGCCGGCCGGCAGCCGAGCCGGCCCCGCCGGAACGCCCGTGGCCAGCGCTTACGGCATCGCCGTCCCGAATGATGGGATCACAGTCCGCATTCTGGAAGATTCGTCAGTTCCGGGTTGCCTCGGGTGGCCTGGCCGTGGAACGCTCTTTACCGACAGGCCGCCGGGCGCGATGCCCGCAACACGTCGGGCGTAGTGCCCGCACCATCCGGGGGGAGGGCAGTCCAGTGACCGCAGTACGCGGGTCCAGCGCCGCCCCTGCCGTCGCCCCTGCGCTGACGGTCCGCCGGTACATCGACTTCGCGGTCGGCCGCAGTTCCCGCTGTCGCGGCACCTGTGGTCCCCAAATGGCCTGCCGCCACGGCGCGTGCTGTCGCGGCACCTGCTGTCGCTGACCGCCGGCCGGCCCCGCACCTGCACTCCGCACTCCGCACCCCGCTTTCAGCCGCACCGGCCGTCCGCCCGCGCACCCACCCAGCCGCGCGGGCACCGGGCGTCCGGTGGTACTCGGCCACACGCACCGCACATCGACACTCTCCCGGATCGGGCGACATGAGCCGTACTCGAACACCGCACCGAACGAAGCATCAACCAGCCGCATACGACGGGCAGTTGATTCGGCGGACCGCCGCCGGCGGCCCGGACCGGGCCGTGGACCACGGCGCCGAAGGCCGCCGCGACCTGGAGCCGTTCTGGCCGTCCCGGCAGCCGCACCTCTTCGACCAGACGTGTCCGGGCTCGCCCCGCGTGTCCCGGTCCTCCGCCCGCTGAGCCAACTCAGCTGCGGCAGCACGGCCCGGTGGACGCGCAGACGAACCCCAACATCCGTCACGCGCGAAAGAGCGGCACCATGTCCTCCTCCTCCACTGCCACCCTGTCCCTCCCGGCCTCCGGCCCGGCCGCCACCCCGCACCTGCGGGCGGTCCGCTCGGTTCCCTCGACCGCCGGGCGATGGCACTCGACCGCACCCCAGTACCCCGCCCCCGCCACTCAGCCTCCCGCCGGCGCGCCGCGGCAGCCGGCCGCCGTGCCCGCGCCGCAGTCGCTGCTGGAGGCGCTCCCCGAGGGTGCGGCCGTCGTGGCGGCCCTCCCGCAGTCGGCGCTCCCGCCGGGCCTGATCGCCCAGTACGGTGCGCAGTTCGGCACGGCGGCGGCTTCCGGCCAGCCGCTGGTCGGATACCTGGTACTGGTCCCGCTGGAGTCGGCCGAACCGGCTCCGGGCCGGCCGATCGCCCACGTCCAGCCGGGCGGACCGGCCGCGCCGGCCGCGGCCCCGGTGCCGCCCCAGGCCCAGCCCGCACGGCCCGCCGCGCGCGGCATCAGCGTGGACCTCGACCGCCGCAGCGCCCATGTGGACGGCAGGCAGCTCGACCTCACCTATCTGGAGTTCGAGCTGCTGGCCCACCTCACCGAGCACCCGCAGCGGGTGCACACCCGGGACCACCTGGTCTCCGCCGTCTGGGGCTACGGTCACGTCGGCGACGGCCGGACCGTGGACGTGCACGTGGCCCGGCTGCGCCGCAAGCTCGGCGCGGCGTACCGGGACAGCATCGTGACGGTCCGCCGGGTGGGCTACAAGTACACGCCGGTGGCGTGACCCGCCCGAGCCGGCGCCTGCCCCCGGAGTGCCGCATCGTCGCGCCGGCCGGGCGCGCCGCCTGGACGGCGGTACGCCCGGCCCGGCCGCCGAGGCCTCAGCGGCTCAGCCGGTCGATCTCCGCCAGTTCCTCCGCCGACAGCGGTGCGGCGCCCAACGCGTCCAGGTTCTGGTCGAGTTGGGCGACACTGCTGGCACCGATGATCACCGAGACCACCCGCGGGTCCCGCAGCACCCAGCTCAGGGCGAGCTGCGCCAGGGTCTGCCCGCGCCGCTCGGCGACCTCGGCGAGCGCGCGCAGCTGCGCCAGCTTCGCGGCGGTCAGCGCCTCCTCGCGCAGGAAGTGGCCCACCGACATCCGCGACCCGGCCGGCACCTTCCCGCTCAGGTAGCGGTCGGTCAGCAGCCCTTGGGCGAGCGGGGAGTAGGCGATCAGCGCGGTTCGGGTGTCGCCGACCGCGTCCAGCAGGCCGCCGTCCTCCGGCTCCCGGTTGAGGATCGAGTACGAGGCCTGGTTCATCAGCACCGGGGTGCCCAGCTCCCGCAGGATCGCCACCGCCTCCCGGTGCTGCTCGGCGGGGTAGTTGGAGATGGCCGCGTACAGCGCCTTGCCGGAGCGGACCGCCGAGTCCAGCGCCCCCATGGTCTCCTCGAGCGGGGTGTCCGGGTCGTGGCGGTGCGAGTAGAACACGTCCACGTACTCCAGGCCCATCCGCGCCAGCGACTGGTCCAGGCTCGCCAGCAGGTACTTGCGCGAGCCGCCGTCCCCGTACGGGCCCGGCCACATGTCCCAGCCGGCCTTGGAGGCGATGAACAGCTCGTCCCGGTAGGGACGGAAGTCCTGGGCGAAGAGCGTGCCGAAGTTGCGCTCCGCACTGCCGTACGGCGGGCCGTAGTTGTTGGCCAGGTCGAAGTGGGTGACACCCCGGTCGAAGGCGCGGCGCAGCACGGCCCGCTGGACCTCCAGCGGCTGGGTGTCACCGAAGTTGTGCCACAGGCCGAGCGAGACGGCGGGCAGCTGCACACCGCTGCGCCCGGCGCGGCGGTAGGTCATCGAGGAGTAGCGGTCATCGGCGGCAAGGTACGTCATGTCAGCATCCTGCCAGCTCAAGGCCGGTGCGGTGGACCCGTGCCCGCGGCTCGGCGCGGGTCGTGGCGGGCCTCGGGCAGCGGGCCGCCGCCCGGATCGGCCCTTGTCCACCGCGCTGACCGGCCGTAAGCTCGCCCGAAGGATCGGCCGTGTGCGGCCGGGCCGTGCCGAGCGAAGGGGGAGTCGGAGATGCACCGCGCTGCCACCGCCCCCTGCCGCTGTTGTCGCCCTCGCGGCACCTCGCGCTGACCCGGGCCGGCAACCGAACCAGGCCCGCCGTCGCGTCGATCCCCTTCCGGTGCCGCCCCCGTGCGAGCGCCGACGACCCGCGGACGCGACGCCGGGGTGCGGCCAGTCCCGCCTCGCTCGCAAGGAGACCGCCATGCGGTTCACCGTCTCGTCCCTGGTCTCGAACGGACCCGATCCCGTCACCGGCCACCAGCGCTCCGCCCGGGAGAAACTGGCGAACGTCATCGACCAGGCCGTCACCGCCGAACGGCTCGGCTTCGACGGCTTCGGTGTGGGGGAGCGGCACGGCGAACCGTTCCTGTCGCCCGCCCCGCCCGTGCTTCTCAGCGCCATCGCCCAGCGCACCAGCACCATCCGGCTGTTCACCACCGTGACGGTGCTCTCCGTCCTGGACCCGGTGCGGGTGGCCGAGGACTACGCGATGCTCGACCAACTCTCCGGCGGCCGGGTCGAGTTGATCATCGGAAAGGGCAACGACCCGCGCCACTTCGGCCTGTTCGGCCTGGACGAGGAGCGCCAGTGGGACTACCTGGCGGAGAACTACGGTCTGCTGCACCGCCTCTGGCGCGAGGAGAAGGTCAGCTGGCAGGGCCGGTTCCGCGCACCGCTCACCGAGGTCACCAGCTACCCGCGCCCGCTCCAGGACCCGATCCCGGTCTGGCACGGCAGCGCCACCAGCGAGCAGTCCACCGACCTGGCCGCCCGCTTCGGCGACCCGCTGTTCTCCGCCAACGCCTTCCATCCGCTCGCCAGGTACCGGGCGCTCATCGACCACTACCGCGAGCGCTGGGAGCACTACGGCCGTGACCCCAAGGAGGCCAGGGTGGGCACCGGCTTCGGCGGGCTGTTCATCGCCAAGCGCTCCCAGGACGCGGTCGAGGGCTTCCGTCCGTACTGGAACGCGCTGTTCGACTCCGCGGCCGGAAAGCACAACAACTCGCCGTTCGAGTCGCTGGAGGACGCCCTGGAACGCGGCTCGGCGCTGGTCGGCAGCCCGCAGCAGGTGATCGAGAAGATCCACCGCTACCACCAGGCCTTCGGCAACGAGGTGGTCGGCATCGGGGTCGACTCGCTCACCGAGGCCGTCCAGCACGAGCAGCTGGAGCTGTTCGCCACCGAGGTCGCCCCGGTCATCCGCCGCGAACTCCCCTGACCCCCAAAGGGCCGTCCCGACCGGACGGCCCTTTTCCGTCGACTTCTGTACCTACTGGTATGTACAGTGGATGCATGGCCACCAGCGAGCGACTGATCGAGACCACCCGGGAGCTCCTCTGGGAGCGCGGGTACGCCGGCACCAGCCCCAAGGCGATCCAGCAGCGCTCCGGGGTCGGGCAGGGCAGCATGTACCACCACTTCAGCGGCAAGACCGACCTCGCCGCCGCCGCCCTGCGCCGCAGCGCCGAGGACGTCAGGGAGCTCGCCGAGCGGCAGTTCTCCGGTCCCGGCACGGCCTACCAGCGCATCGAGGCGTACCTGCTGCGCGACCGCGAGGTGCTGCGCGGCTGCCCGATCGGACGGATGGCCCAGGACCCCGAGGTGGTCGCCGAAACGCAGCTGCGCCGGCCGGTGGAGGAGACCTTCGACTGGCTGCGCGGACGGCTCGCCGACCTCATCGCCGAGGGCCAGGCGGCCGGCGAGTTCGCCGCCGGCCCCGATCCGGCCGAGGTGGCCGCCGCGATCGCCGCCGTGGCCCAGGGCGGCTACGTACTCGCCCGCGCCGCCGACTCGCCCGAGCCCTTCCAGCAGGCGGTCCGAGGCGCCCTGGCACTGCTCCGCGCCCACTGACGCGCCTGGCACCGCTCCGCGCCCACCGACGCGCCTGGCACCGCTCCGTACGCACTGGCACACCTGGTACCGCTCCGCGCCCACCGACGCGCCTGGCTCCGTACCCACTGGCACACCTGGCACCGCTCCGCGCCCACTGACACAGCCCGACCGGGGGACCCACCCATGCAAGCGATGCAGTACGAGATCACCCTGCCCGCCGACTACGACATGCGGATCATCCGCCGACGCGTCGCCACCAAGGGCCACCTGCTGGACCGGCTTCCCGGCCTCGGCCTCAAGGCGTACCTGGTCCGCGAACGCGGCCACGCCGCCTCGCCCGTGAACCAGTACGCGCCGTTCTACCTCTGGCACTCCGCCGAGGCGATGGCCGGCTTCCTGCGCGGACCCGGCTTCGCCGGCCTCAGCGCGGACTTCGGCCGCCCGCCCGTCCGCCACTGGCTCGGCACCGGCCTGCGGCTCGGTCCCGCCCGCGACCTGACCCCTCGCACGGCCACCCGCCGTACCACCCCGCTCCCCGACGGCGCGGACCCGGACCAGGCCCTCGCCGATGCCCTCGCGGGCCTCCCCGACCGGCCCGGCCTGCACTCGGTCGCCGTCGCCCTCGACCCGAACCGCTGGGAGCTGCTGCGCTTCGCCCTGTGGGAGCAGGACACCGCCCCCGCCGACGAGGACGACACCGCCTACCAGGTACTGCATCTGTCCCACCCCGAACTCGACGCCCTCGCGGCCGGAGCGGAGGCGGCCCGATGAGCGGCACCCCGGCGGTCCGTACCGTCCTCGGCGACCTCGACCCCGCCGAACTCGGGATCTGCGACGCACACGACCACCTCTTCATGCGCAGCCGGCTGCTCCCCGGCCAGGAACTGGACGACCCGGTGGCCGCCGAGGCCGAGCTGCGCGCCTTCGCGGCCCTCGGCGGACAGGCCGTCGTCCAGTGGACCCCGCACGGCATGGGCCGACGGCTGCCCGACCTGGTCGCGCTCGCCCGCGCGACCGGGGTCCACCTGGTCGCCGCGACCGGCCTGCACCAGGCCGCCCACTACGAGCCGGAGCGGCTGCGCGACCTGGACCTGGCCCGGCTCTTCGTCGCCGAACTCACCGAAGGCACCGAGCACGCCGGCCCGACCGGCCCGACCGGCCCGACCGGCCCGACCGGCCCGACCGGCCGGGCCGGGCTGATCAAGGTGGCCGGCGGCTACCACGGCCTGGACCGGCACGCCCGCTGGACCATGACGGCGGCGGCCGAGGCCCACCACGCCACCGGCGCCCCGATCGCGGTCCACCACGAACTGGGCACCGGTGCGCTCGACGTCCTCGACCTGCTCTGCGGCAGCCTCGGCGTCCCGCCGCACCGGGTGATCCTCGGCCATCTGAACCGCTTCCCCGACCTGCGCCTCCAGCGCCAGGCCGCCGAGTCCGGCGCCTACATCGCCCTCGACGGACCGTCACGCGTCAACCACGCCACCGACCACCACCTCTTCGACACCCTGGCCGCGCTCATCGAGGCGGGCCACGCCGAACACCTGCTGCTCGGCGGTGACACCACCACCTCGGCGGCCCGCGGCAACCCGGGCATGCCGTACCTTCTGGCCACGCTGCGCCCGCGCCTGGCAAGGGAGTTCGGGCCCGATCTGCCCGACCTGGTACTGCGCGCCAACCCGGCCAGGGCCCTGGCCTTCGCCTGAACCCCGCACCGTGCGGGCCGCGGTCCCGAACCCTCCGCCACGTGGGTCGAGGCGCCGAACCGTCCGCCGTGCGGGCCGAGCCGGACGCCTCGCCCGTCGGGCCAGGGACGGGCGCCGGGCGCCACGGCCGGCCGCGGCGAAGGCCCCGGGGCGGGGCCCGCCCGGCGAGGTCTCCCCGGCAGGCACGGCGGTGCATCCTGGTACCAGGGCCCTGCGGGACGGCTCGCACCGGATGGACCCGGGACGGGCCGGACGCGGGGCATGGAGCGGTTCCTGGAGCCGAGTATGAACAGCAGAACCCCCGCGGGAATCGTGGTCGGGGTGGACGGTTCGCCGCAGGCGGCCGCAGCCGCCGAGTGGGCCGCACAGGAGGCCGGGCGGCGGGGCTGCTCGCTGCACCTGGTGCACGCGGTCAACACGGGCACGGTCACGCTCTCCCCGCGGACGAGCGAGGCGGTCACCGATCTCATCCTCAAGAACGCCAGGGACGTCCTGGACGAGTCGCTCGGCAAGCTGGCCGCCGCTCATCCCGAGCTGCACCTGACCGGCGACGTGGTGCCCCGGGAAGCGGCCCTGGCCATCCTCACCGCCGCCGAGCACTCCGAACTCGCCGTGGTCGGGACCCGGGGCCACGGGGGCTTCGCCTCCCTGCTGCTCGGCTCGGTCAGCCTGCGGGTCTGCGCCCACTCCGGCTGCCCGACGGTGGTGGTGCGGCAGGGGTCCTCCACGGGTGAGCACATCCTGGTGGCGATCCGGGACGAACGGGACGGCGAGGCGCTGCGGTTCGGGCTGCGCGAGGCCACCACGACCGGTCTTCCGGTCAGGGCCGTGCACGTCTGGTCGCCGGTGGTGGCCGACGTCGCGCACGCGGCGCCGATGATCGACGAGCTGGGCGAGGAGGCCCGGCTGCACGAGCAGCTGCTCCACCACACCTGCGACCCGGTCAGCGAGGAGTTCCCCGGCGTCCCCGTCCACGCCGAGCACCTCGCGGGTGCCACCGCCGCCACCCTGGTCGAGGCCTCCCGCCAGGCCGCGCTCCTGGTCATCGCCCGCCACCCGCCGGCTCC
The DNA here is from genome assembly GCF_051374625.1 of Kitasatospora sp. HPM-01-4. Lineage (NCBI taxonomy): Bacteria > Bacillati > Actinomycetota > Actinomycetes > Kitasatosporales > Streptomycetaceae > Kitasatospora > Kitasatospora sp. HPM-01-4. The sequence continues at coordinate 6,914,829 of NZ_JBPQGP010000005.1, forward strand.
CCACTTCGGCCTCCGCCTCGGCACCGCCCTCCACGCGGTCCTCCACCACGCCCACTGCCCGGTGGCCGTGCTCCCGGTCTAGGGCGTGTGGCTACCCCGAGGGCGCCGGGCCGGTGCGTCCGGCCGCCGCGTCCGGCATGATCTTGATCATGGGACATCCGCAGCTGCCGACCACCGAGGCCGCCGTCACGGCGATCCGCGAGATCGCGCGCCTCCACCACCTGGACGTGACCGTCACCGACGACATCGGTGCGGACCGGACCTCCCGCCGCACCTCGGCCGGAGCCTTCGCGGTCGCGGACCCGGACGGGTCGCTGCCGCACGAGGCCTTCGTCGAGCTGGGCGGCTCGCCCGCCGTCACCGTGCAGCTCTTCCCGGAGGGCGATGCGAGGATCACCGTGGACGGTGTCGAGTTCGCCGACGTCCCCCGGGACTCGGTTCCCGGGTTCCTGCGCTCCGTCTACGGCGGACTGGCCCGGGTGAAGGGGCGGTTCTTCCCGCCCGGGCAGTGGCTGACCGTGCCGCTGTCCGGCGACGAGACCTACCGTGAGCTCGTCCCGTCCGGCGCGCTCACCCCCTGGCTGGCCCGCAGCATCAGGGGCTAGCCTCGGGCCCCGCCGCCGTCCCGCGGGCCGGCCCGGACGGAGCGCTCTTACAGCTCCGGGGCCCCGGCCGCAACCGCGCGCCCCTCTGCGGCGTACCTTCGGGCATAGGTCCTCCGCGGGCCGTCCATCACGCACCGGGCCGTTGGGCCACGGGCTGTCCGCAGCACACGGGAGAAGCAGGGCGATGGGGCTGACGAGCCACAAGGTGCTGGCGCTGGCGGTACTGGCCGCGGTACTGGCGATGACCGCGACGGTATGGCTGTGGCCGCGGCTGGCCAGGACGAGCTGGAAGTCGGTGCTCGGCCGGATCGGGGCGCTGCTGGTCACCCAGTTCGCGGTGCTCTGCGCACTGGCCCTGGTGGCCAACAACTACTTCGCCTTCTACGGCAGTTGGGACGATCTGCTGGGGACCGGGGACCAGGGTGCGGTCACCGTGCGCAGCTCGGCCGGTACGAGCAGCGACGGCCGGGCGGCGGGTGCCGCGACCGTGCAGCTGCTCGGCAAGGAGCCCGTCCAGGGCGGCGGGGCGGACGGCCGTGATCCCGGGCAGGTCGGCCGGATCGACTCGGTGCGCATCCCCGGACCGGCCAGCGGACTGACCACGGACGGCTATGTCTACCTGCCCCCGCAGTACTTCCAGTCCGACCACGCGAACGCCAGGTTCCCCGCCGCGATCGTGATGACCGGCTTCCCCGGCGACGCCAAGAACCTGATCACCAGGCTCAACTACCCGGGCGCGGCGCTGGACCTGATGCGGGCGGGCAGGATGCAGCCGACCGTCCTGGTTCTGATGCGCCCCTCCCCGGCGATGCCCACCGACACCGAGTGCGAGAACATCCCGGGCGGGCCGCAGTCCGAGACCTACTTCGCCAAGGACGTGCCGAAGGTGATGGAGGCCAGCTATCGGGTGGCCGCCGATCCGCACGCCTGGGGCGTGATGGGCGACTCCACCGGCGGGTACTGCGCGCTCAAGCTGACGATGCGCAACCCGGGTTCGTTCCTCACCGGCGTCTCGCTCTCGGGCTACTACAAGGCGGCCGAGGACGCCACCACCGGCGACCTGTTCAAGGGCAGTGAGCAGCGCCGCAACGAGGCGGACCTGGTCTGGCGGCTGAAGAACCTGCCAAGGCCCGCGGTCTCGGTCATGGTGGCCGGGACGGAGGAGGGCGACGGCGACTACAAGCAGCTGACGGACGGGTTCGTGGCCGCGGTCCAGGCGCCGATGACCGTCGCGACCGCGAATCTGCCCAGCGGCGGCCACAACTTCAAGACCTGGGGCCGACTGCTGCCCCCGGGGCTGGAGTTCCTCTCCCAGCACCTGGAGGTCCCGGCCCGGTAGCGGTTCAGGAGATCTGCTCCAGCGTGCCGGTGTGCAGTTCGCCGACCCGGCCGCCCTCGCCCTCGTAGGTCCAGAAGGTGCGGACGGTCAGCTTGGCGAGGTCCATCACATGGCTGACGGTGAGGCCGCTGGCCTCGGTCCAGCTGACGAAGTAGATCTGCGGGGCGACCTCGGCCACGTGCAGGGCGACGTCCTCCGACTGGCCGGCGGACTCGCCGAGGCCTTCCCAGTGCAGACGCGTCCCGTCGGCCGAGTAGGCGTTGCGGAAGGCGGCGCCGTTGTCGACCCGGAACAGGTAGGTGTGTCCGGCGAAGCCTGGCAGGGGCGCGGTCATCGTATGGGTGATCCTCTGGAGAGTCGGTCGGCGGGTGCGGCCGAGGACCGGCCGCACCCACCAAACCTATCCGACGCGCCGCCGGAATCCGTCGTTCGGCTTCCGAACCGGCTGGCCGCGCCGGTGCCGTGGCGTCGGCTCAGCGCCGGTCGGCATCGGTCGGCGTCGGTGGATCACCGGTGGATCACCGGCGGATCACCGCCGAGGGGGCTGTCCGTTCAGCAGGTGAAGTCGATCAGGTTGAACGTCGCGTAGTGGTCGGAGGTGTAGTAGTCCTCCTGGTCCCCCTCACCGGTGATGATCCGCCGGGTGCCTCTGGTGGAGGCACCGGGGGTGATCACGGTGTACTCGTGGTAGTAGCCGTACGACTCGGAGGGCAGCACGCCCTCGCGGTTCTGGAAGACGACACCGTCCTGCGAGTACGGGAACGGCCCACCCTGGGCGATCAGGGAGAGGGTGTCGTCCGCCTCGCTCGGCAGCGCGCTCTGGCAGATCGTGCCGCTGACATCGGCGTGCGCGGCGGTGGCGGAGACGGCGGTGGGCGCCAGGGTCAGCAGGGCGACGGCGGCGACGGAGACGGCGCGGGACTTCCACGCGCGTAGAGTGTTGGTCATGTCAGCAGTGTGACGGCGTGTCAGGTTGACACGGAAGGGCCATGACAAGGCTTTACCGGAATCTCATCAACGCAAAACCGGCGCGACTCATGCCGTACCGCCGTCCGTTGCCGCCGCTTCGCGATGGGCCGTCGTGTCGGTGCATACCGGGCATTCGTGCAGGTTGGGCGGCTGTGGGTGCTGGGGCCGGGGCGCCTGGGAGTGGAGTGCTCGGATGCTGCGTCCGCCGCCCCGCCCGCCACCGGTGGAACGCCGCCCGCCTTCACGGCGGCCCGCGTGCGGGTCTGCCGCCGGGGCTGGCCCCATCTGCCCGACCCAAGCGGCCCTTGCTCCTCGTGCGCCCCGTTCGCGCAGAGTGCCAGGCCGGTCGCGGAAGGTGTCAGCGTAGCCTGGAACTGCGGAGGTGATAGCGATGTCCGGAAGGGTGTTGAGCGAGGTCAGCGCCGTGGTGGCGGCCGAGCGGGAGACCGAGTTGGTGGACTCCTACCGGGAGTTGGTGTCCGGCCCGCTGCCGGACGGGCTGATCAGGACCGAGCTGCTGCGCGGCCCCGGCGGGCGCTGGAGGGTGCAGTCACTCTGGCGGGACCTGGAGTCCCTGGAGGCGGTCCGCGCCAACCCCCGGCTGGCTGCCGCGCCCCGTCTCTTCGCGCAGCTCGGCGCCGAGCCGGAGCTGACGGTGTTCCAGCTCTCGGCCAGTCAACTCGGTGTGCCGGTCATGGACTGAGCCCCGCGCGGGGTTGGGCACGCAGGACTCCACCGGATCGCCTGCGTGCACGGGAGTCCGCGTGCGCGGGAGTTCACGTGCACGGTGGTTCGCGCGCCTCCACGGGCGGCCGCCCGCGAGGCCTCGGCCGCCCGCGCCGCCCCGGTGGCCCGGGGCGCGCCGCTCAGGGGGCGAGGACCTGTCCGAGGCGCGAAGCGATCCGGATCATCACCGGCACCAGTGCGGTCTCCCCCTCCTGGGCCTCCAGAGCCCGGATCCGCGCCTCGGGGCCGGAGACCGAGAGTGCGGTGGGTGTCGGTGCGCCGGGCACCGCCACCGCGATGCAGCGGACCCCGATCTCCTGCTCCTGGTCGTCCACCACGTAGCCGCGCTCCCGGGAGAGTGCCAACTGCGCGAACAGCTCCGCAGGGTCGGTCACCGTGAAGGGCGTGTGCGACTGCAGCGGCTGGGTGCCGAGGGCGGCCCTGGCCTCCTCCTCCGGGAGCTGGGCGAGCAGCGCCTTGCCGACGCCGGTGCAGTGCGGCTGGACCCGCCGCCCGACCTCGGTGAACATCCGCATCGAGCGCCGCGACTGGACCTGCCCGACGTACACCACCTCACCGCCCTCCAGGACGGCCAGGTTGGCGGTCTCGCCGGTGGCCTCCATCAGTTCGGCCAGGTAGGGGCGGGCCCAGCTGCCGAGCAGGCGCCCGGCGGTCTCGCCGAGCCGGATCAGCCGGGGGCCCAGGGTGTACCGGCGGGCGGTGTCCTGCCGGACGTAGCCCTGCTGGACGAGGGTGCGGATCAGCCGGTGGATGGTCGGCATCGGCAGACCGGAGACGGTGGACAGCTCGCTCAGGGTGGCGACGCCGCCGGAGTCGGCCAGCGCCTCCAGTAGCTGGAAGGCGCGTTCGACGGACTGGACGCCGCCACTCGCGCGGTCGGACCCTGTGGGTGCTGTGGCGGGGGTGCTGGCCACCGGCGTTCCCTTCGCTGTCGGAGGAGGAGCTGGGTCGCCGCAAACTCTCAACAAACCGTTGAAATTCTGTATCGCGGAAACTAGTCTCCACCTTACAGAATGGAGCCGATCCGCAGGCGGGCACGGATCGAGGAAGTGCCCGCCGGAGCACCCTTCGCCGGCTCCACCGTCCAAGGAGTGTCGTGCTCATGGCTGCAGATCAGGGACCCGGTCCCAGCCTTCGGCCGGGGGTGCCCACGGGCGCATCCCCCGCCGCCCCGGCCGTCACCGTCGCCGGTCCGAGCGTCCCCCGCGCGGCGGAGGTGCTCACCCCGGAGGCGCTCGCCTTCGTGGCCGGGCTCCACTGCGCCTTCGAGGGCCGCCGCCAGGAGCTCCTGGCCCGGCGGAAGACCCGCCGCGCCGAGATCGCCCGGACCGGCACGCTGGACTTCCACCCCGAGACCGCCGCGATCCGTGCGGGTGACTGGAAGGTCGCCGAGGCCCCGCGAGCGCTGCGGGACCGCCGGGTCGAGATCACCGGGCCGACCGACCGCAAGATGGTGATCAACGCACTCAACTCCGGTGCGAGGGTCTGGCTGGCCGACTTCGAGGACGCCACTGCCCCCACCTGGGAGAACGTGGTCACCGGCCAGCTCAACCTGATCGACGCCTTCGAGGGCCGGATCGACTTCACCTCACCGCAGGGCAAGGCCTACACCCTCAGGCCCGCCGCCGAGCTCGCCACCGTCGTGGTCCGCCCGCGCGGCTGGCACCTCGACGAGCGACACCTGCTGGTCGATGGCGCCCCGGTGGCCGGCGCCCTTCTCGACTTCGGCCTGTACTTCTTCCACAACGCGGAGCGGCTGCTGGCCAAGGGTGCGGACGACCCCAACTCGGGGCCGTACTTCTACCTCCCCAAGACCGAGAGCCACCTCGAGGCCAGGCTCTGGAACGATGTCTTCGCCCACGCGCAGGCCGAGCTCGGCATCCCGTACGGCACCATCCGGGCCACCGTCCTGATCGAGACCATCACGGCGGCCTTCGAGATGGAGGAGATCCTCTACGAGCTGCGCGACCACGCCTCCGGGCTCAACGCGGGCCGCTGGGACTACCTCTTCTCGATCGTCAAGAACTTCCGCGACGCCGGCGGGCACTTCATCCTGCCGGACCGCAACAGCGTCACCATGGCCTCGCCGTTCATGGCCGCCTACACCCGGCTGCTGGTGCGAACCTGCCACCGGCGCGGTGCCCACGCCATCGGCGGGATGGCCGCGTTCATCCCCTCCCGCAAGGACCCCGAGGTCAACGCGGTGGCCCTGGCGAAGGTGAAGGACGACAAGGACCGCGAGGCGGCGGGCGGTTTCGACGGCTCCTGGGTGGCCCACCCCGACCTCGTCCCGGTGGCCCGGGCCTCCTTCGACGCGGTGCTCGGCGAGCGCCCCGACCAGAAGGACAACCCGGGCCCGGACGAGGCCGTGACGGCCGCCCGGCTGCTCGACATCGCCGGCGCCGGCGGCAGCTGCACCCGGGCCGGGCTGCACAACGCCGTCCAGGTCGGCATCCGCTACATCGAGGCCTGGCTGCGCGGCCTCGGCGCGGTCGGCATCTTCAACATGATGGAGGACGCCGCCACCGCGGAGATCTCCCGCTCGCAGATCTGGCAGTGGGTCCACAACGGCGTCATCCTCTCCGACACCGGCGAGAAGGCCACCGCGGAGCTGGTCCGCCGCCTCGTGGCCGAGGAACTCGCCGCCCTGCGGGCCGAGTCGGGCGACGCCGCCTACGCCCGGGGGCGCTGGAGCGAGGCCGCCGAACTCTTCGAACAGCTGTCACTGGCCGAGGAGTTCGTCGACTTCCTGACCCTGCCGGCGTACGAGCTACTCGACTGAGCGCGGCCGGTGGAGGGCCGGACGGCGCACCGTCCCTGGCACGGCCCGGAGCCCGGTGCGGATCAGCCGCGGGAGGCGAGCTCCTTGGCGGCGCGGGCGCAGGCCAGGGCGATCCGGTCCTCGTCCGCCGTGGTCAGGTTGCCGTGCTCGACCACGGTGTCGCCGTTGACGAAGAGGGCGGTCAGCGGGGGCAGTGCGCCCAGCACCAGGGCGGCGACCGGGTCGGCGATCGAGGAGTGCATGATGCCGTCGATCCGCCAGAGCGCCAGGTCGGCGAGTTTGCCGGCCTCGATGGATCCGATCTCGTGATCGCGGCCGAGCAGCCGGGCGCCGCCCATGGTGCCCAGGCGCAGCGCCTGGCGGACCGTCAGTGCGTCCGGGCGGCCGTGCAGGCGGTTGATCAGCAGGGCGTTGCGCAGCTCGGTGCCGAGCTCACCGGACTCGTTGGAGGCGGTGCCGTCCACACCCAGGCCCACCGGGACGCCGGCCCTGAGCATGTCCGGGACCCGGGCGATGCCGGCCGCCAGCCGTGCGTTGGAGGAGGGGCAGTGGGCGACGCCGGTGCCCGTCCCGGCGAACCTGGCGATGTCGGCGTCGTCCATGTGGACGCAGTGCGCCATCCAGACGTCCTCGCCCAGCCAGCCGGTCGACTCGAAGTAGTCGGTCGGGCCCATGCCGAACCGCTGCCGGCAGAACGCCACCTCCTCGGTGGTCTCGGAGCCGTGGGTGTGCAGCCGGACGCCCTTGCGGCGGGCCAGTTCGGCGCTCTGCCTCAGCAGCTCGGTGGAGACCGAGAACGGTGAGCAGGGGGCGAGGGCGACCTGCAGCATCGAGCCGAAGGAGGGGTCGTGCCACGTGTCGACGGCCGCCTCGGAGGAGATCAGGATGTCCTCGGTCCGCTCGACCGTGTGGTCCGGCGGCAGTCCGCCGTCCGTCCTGCCGCGGTCCATCGAGCCGCGCAGCGCGGTGAAGCGCAGGCCGAGTTCGCGGACGGCCTCGATGGAGGCGCCGAGGACGTCGCCACCGCCGCGCGGGAAGACGTAGTGGTGGTCACAGGCGGTGGTGCAGCCGGACTTGAGCAGCGCGGCGGCGGAGCCCAGGGCGGCGGCGTGGACGAGGCTGTCGTCGATCCGGGCCCAGGCCGGGTAGAGCGCCACCAGCCAGTCGAAGAGGATGTCGTTCTGGGCGAGTCCCCGGGTGATCCACTGGTAGAAGTGGTGGTGGGTGTTGACCAGCCCCGGGGTGGCCAGGTGGCCCTCGCCGTCGATCCGGCGCACCACGTTGTCCAGCCACCGCGGGGCGGGGCCGTCGCCGACCGACTCGATCCGGTTGCCGAGGAGGACCAGGTGGCCGCGGGCGTACTCGGTGTCGTCGGCGTCGACGGTGGCGATCGCGACGTGCTCGATCACGGTCCGCCGGTCTGCGGGCGGGGGCTGGACTGCCATGGTGTGACTCCTAGGGGGAGGGCCGGGGACGCGGGACGCGCGGTCGCGCGCCCCCCGGCCGGTCAGGGCGGTGGCGCCGTCGGGCCGGGTGCTTCGCCGTCCGGGGAGCGGCGGTTCCCGCCGAGGTGGTGGAAGAGCAGGTTGAGCAGGACGGCCGCGATGCAGCCGGCCGAGATCCCGGAGTGCATCAGGGTGCGGACGGCCTCCGGGAACGGGTCGTAGAAGTCGGGGGAGGCGATCGGGATGACGCCGACCCCGAGCGACACCGACACCACGACGGTGTTGGCACCGGAGTCCAGGCCGGCCTCCGCCAGGGTGCGGATACCGCTCGCCGCGACCGTGCCGAAGAGCACGATCCCGGCGCCGCCGAGCACCGGCTGCGGCACCAGCGAGACCAGTGAGCCGAGCACCGGGAAGAGTCCCAGCAGAACCAGGATCCCGCCGCCGGCCGCGACCACGAAGCGGCTGCGGATCCCGGTCAGTGCCACCAGTCCGATGTTCTGGGCGAAGGCACTGCAGGCGAACCCGTTGAAGACCGGGCTGAGCGCGGTGGCCAGGCCGTCCGCCCGCAGTCCCGCCGTCAGGGTCCGCTGGTCGGCACGGCGGTCCACGATCCGGCCGAGCGCGAGCATGTCGGCGGTGGACTCGGTCATCGAGACCACCATGACGATGCAGAGCGAGACGATCGCGGTGAGGTCGAAGGCCGGTGCGCCGAAGTGGAACGGGGACGGGAGCGCGAAGATCTTCGAGTCCTCGACCGCGCCGAAGGCGGTGAGCCCGAGCGGGAGGGCGGCCAGGGTGCCGATCGCCAGCCCGATCAGGAGCGAGAGCTGCTGCCGGAAGCCGCGCAGCAGCCGGTTGCACAGGACCACCGCGGTGAGGGTGAACGCGGCGAGCCCGATGGCCCCGGCGGATCCGTAGCCGGGGGCGCCGGGCGAGCCGCCCCGGGCCCAGCCGACCGCCACCGGAAGCAGGGAGACCCCGATGAGGGTGATCACGGTGCCCTGGACGACCGGCGGGAAGAACCGGATGAGCCTGCTGAAGTACGGCGCCGTGAGCAGGCACAGCACCCCCGCGGTGATCACGGCTCCGAAGATGACGGGCAGGGCCGCCTTGGGGCCGTGCTCCTTGGCGATGGCGAGCATCGGTGCGACACCGGCGAACGAGACGCCGTTCACGAACGGCAGCCGGGCGCCGATCCTCCGGACGCCCAGAGTCTGGAGCAGGGTGGCCAGACCCGCGGTGAACAGGCTGGCCGAGATGAGCAGGGCGAGCTCGGCGGGGGAGAGCCCGACGGCGGCGCCGACGATGAGCGGGGGCGCGACCACGCCCGCGTACATCGCGGCGACGTGCTGCAGACCGGTGGTGAGGAGCCGTACCGGCGGGAGCAGTTCGTCCACCGGATGGACCCCGTGGCCGGGCGGGGTGCCGGGGGTGGTGGCCGGCACCCCGCCCGGCCGCGGTGGTCCCTCGGGGGTGGAACCGCCGTCAGTGGTTCGGGTGGAACGGAGTGCCATGTCGAGCCCCTCCTGTGCTCGCGGCCCCGGCGCGCCCGTGGTGCCGGAGACGGCCCGAGGGCGGTGCGGAGTCTCTCGGGCGGATTCTTCGGCGACTCCGGTCGGCCGCCGGGTGAGCACGCTCTCCGACGGGTGGAGAGACAGGCTCTTCAACTGCCGTGACTGTCAGGGGTGTTGCCGGAATTCCGGGACCGTTCGGCGGGTGGTTCCGGAGGGTGCGGTGGTGCCGGACGGCGTCCATGGTGGCCGGGGGTCAGGTGACCGGGATCACCGGGACGACGCCCTCGCGGTGCACGGTGCCCTCGATGAGGCCGTACATCCGGTCGGCGGCGTAGTAGACCTCGTCGTCGTTCTTGAGGCCGAAGGGCTCCAGGTCGACGAGGAAGTGGTGTTTGTTCGGCAGCTCCAGGCGGACCTCGTCCACCTCGGCGCGGTTGTCGAGCACCCGGGCGCCCATCGCGTGCAGGGTCTGCTGCAGCGAGTAGGAGTAGGTCTCCGCGAAGGCCTCCAGCAGATGGCGCCTCACCTGGGCGTAGCAGCGGTTCCAGTCGGGCTGGGCGGTACCCGCCCGGCCGCGGTAGGAGTACGTCCAGCGAGCGGTCACCTCGGTGGCCAGGATGCGGTCGTAGGCCTCCTTGAGGGTGGTGTACCTGTCCTTGAGGTAGCCCCAGAACTCCGAGTCGGTGGAGTTCATCACGGTCAGCCCCCTGAGGCCGGAGATCACCCGGACGTCCTCGCCGTCGTAGACGATCTCGGCGGTGCGGGTCTCCTGGCCGTTGCGGACGAAGGAGTGGCCGACCTTCTTGGGGCCGGTGGGGTGCGAGGTGCCGTCCGGGGTCCCGATCCGGTCCCAGGCGTACTCCTCGATCCGGATCCGGGCGCGGCGGACCGGAGCGGTGCTGTCGACGAAGTGGCGGGCCAGGGTGATGCCGAAGGCCTCCGCCGACTCGATGCCGTACTCCTTGGCGAAGGCGTAGACGGTGTTCTTGGTGGTGTCGGTGGGCAGGCAGTTGGCGTTCGAGCCGGTGAGGTGGACGTCCTCGAAGTCGCCGGAGAGCGCGACCGAGACGTTCAGGTCCTTGATCTCGTGGCGGGAGGAGTCGCGGCGGACCCGGACGATGCGGTTCTCCGCCTTGCCGTACTGGTTCTGACCGAGCACATGGGCCATGGCAGGCTCCTAAGCAGGTCGCGGCCTAGCTTCCGCGGTAGACCGAGTAGCCGAACGGGTTGAGCAGCAGCGGCACGTGGTAGTGCTGCTGCGCGGGCGCGACGGTGAAGACGACCGAGACCTCGGGGAAGAACGGCGTCCCGTCCGGTCCCGGTGTGCGGTCCGCCCCCGCGGCGTAGTAGGCGGCGGTGTCGAACCGGAGCCGGACGACCGAGCCCGCCGCCACGGCCGGCAGGTCCCCGGCCCGGCCGTCGGCGTCGGTGGCCCGGGTGCCGAGCACCGTCCAGCCGCTCCCGGTGCGGGTCGCCAGCTCGACCGGGACGCCCTCGGCCGGGCGGCCGAGGCTGGTGTCGAGCACATGCGTGGAGATGCCGGTCATGAGTGAAGTGACCTCGAATACAGGTGAGTTGACCAGTGATCAGCGAATTTCAGAAGCCGTCGAGCAGCCGGTTGATGCGAATGTCGTTGATCTTGCGCAGTTCACCCCGGACGATCTCCGTCTCGGTGGCGGCGTCGTTGGGAAGACGTCGACGCAGTGACGCGAGCATGGTGGCGGCGGTGTGGCCGCTGGCGCAGACCAGGAACACATGGCCGAACTTCGCCTCGTAGGCGGCGTTGGCCCGGTGCAGTTCGTCGAGGAGCGCGATGTCCGCGCCCCGGACACCGGCCTGCTCGCACTCGGAGGCGGCGTCGCCCGCCCTGGGCTCGCCGATCCGCGCGTGGCCGGCCATCGCGTCCTTCAGGGCCTGGACGGTGAGCGACGCCATGGCGGCCGCGTTGGCGGCCAGCAGCGCCTCGCGGTCGGCCCACGGCCGGGAGGCCGCGACGGCCCCGGCCCAGTCGGGGCTGGCGCAGATCTCCAGCAGGATCCCGGCCAGCTCGGCCGAGGGGGCCTCGGCCAGCGCCTTCAGGGTGGCGGTCGCGTCAGCAGGCGCGCGGGGGTGGTTGGTCACGGGTGGACCTCCTGAGGAGTGGTGCCACTCGCACAAGCTAGATCCGCCACCCCCGAGCGTCAACACTTTGTTGAACGGTTGGTGGTCGTGTTTCGGGCGGTCGGGGCGTCCGGCGTGTGATCCGCCGAATACGCCTGCCGCCAAATACGCCAGCCGTCGAGTACGCCGCTGCTACGGCCATAGCGGGCTGGGCCGATGGCGGCTGCGGTCAGCTGGTCCTGCCGCTCTCCTGCTGCCGGTTCAGCGCGATCTTGCGAGGAACCCCGGCCGTTTACGGCCGGGAGGAATCGCATCCTAGACCCGGAGGAGTGGAGCGCCGGAGTTCGCTTCGTTGGCAGCCGGTGCTTGCTGTCAGTGCCTCCTGTTACGTTGCGCTGGTGAAGCTCGTGACGCAGGTGAAGCTGATGCCGGAGGCCGACCAGGCCGCCGCACTACGCTCCACCCTGCGCGCGGTCAACGACGCGGCGTGCTGGGTGTCGGTTGTGGCCTTCGAGTGCGGTGTGCCACGTGAGTGGGAGCTTCGCAAGCACACCTACGCTGAGTTGAAGGCGCGCGGACTGGGGGCGCAAGCCGCCCAGCACGTCATCAAGAAGACACGGGATGCCTACACCGCGTTGAAGGCGAACATCCGCGCCGGGAACCTCGGTAAGCCGGGTTCCAAGCGCCGGGTCAAGGCGGAGTCCAAGCCGATCGCGTTCCGCCCTGAGGCCGCGCAGCCCTACGACGACCGGTGTCTGTCCTGGCAGTTCGATGCTGGAACAGTGTCGATCTGGACCACGGCCGGACGGCTCAAGGGCGTGCGTTTCACGTGTTCGCCGGACGCGCTCAAGATGCTCCGCGAGCACCGCCAGGGCGAGAGTGACCTGATCGAACGTGACGGCGAGTTCTACCTGGTCGCCACCTGCGACGTCCTGGAGGAGCCCCTCAACGAGGATCCGACCGGATTCATCGGCGTCGACCTCGGCATCGCCAACATCGCCACCACGTCCACCGGTTACCGGGCTGCGGGGCGCGGCCTGAACCGGCACCGCAGGCGGCAACTCGACCTCCGCAGGAAGCTCCAGGCCAAGGGCACCAAGGCTGCCAAGCGCCTGCTCAAGAAGCGTTCCCGCAAGGAAGCCCGGCACGCCGCCAACGTCAACCACATCGTCTCCAAGGCCATCGTCACCACCGCTGAACGCACCGGCGCGGGTATTGCCCTGGAAGGTCTCACGGGCATCCGCGGCCGGGTACGGCTCCGCAAGGACCAGCGGACCTCTCTGCACTCGTGGAGCTTCCATCAGCTCGCCGTCTTCGTGGGGTACAAGGCGAAGCGCGCCGGGGTGCCGTTGGTGTACGTCGATCCGGCGTACACCAGCCAGGAGTGCTCCGAGTGTCACCACATCGACCGGAAGAACCGCGTCGATCAGGCAACGTTCGCGTGCCGCGCCTGCGGGATCGTCATGCATGCGGACTTCAACGCGTCCCGCAACATCGCCCGCAGGGGCGAGACCGTGTGGACTGCGGGGCGTGAGTCACGCGTCCCAGCCACCGCAACCCAGGTGGCTCAGACGTGGGAGGCCACGCGGCAGCCAGCCGCGCCCTAGCCACAAGCCCGGCCCCTTCAGGGCCGGGTCAAGTTGACGTAGTTGTATACAGTGAACCGGCTGACGCCGAGTGCCGCGGCCACCGTCTCCACCCCGTGGCGGACGGTGAAGGCGCCGCGCTCCTCCAGCAGGGCGACCACGCGCTGCTTCTCCCCGCGGTCCAGTTCGGCCAGCGGGCGGCCGTCGAACTGGCGGGCCATGTCGGCCAACAGGCGCTCCAGGGCGCTGTTCAGGTGGGGGAGGCGGACGGCCACCGCCGGCACGCCGTCCCACTCCAGGACGACATCGTCGGGCCGGGCCTCGGTCAGCTCGACCCGGGTCGCGCCGACGGCTTCCAGCAGCGGCTTTATCGCCGAGGCGAGCGGGTGCTCCAGGGTGTCGCTCACGGCGTGCCCACTCCTTCCGGACCCTGCTCCGTGCCCTTGTCGAGGACGCTGACCTGGAGGGAGATCCGGGTGGCTCCGGCGTCCAGGGTCTTTCGCAGCAGCTCGGAGACGGCGGACAGCACCTGCTCCGCCTCGCCCTCCGCGCCGGTGCCGAACGGGCCGACGGACACGGCGAGACCTGCCTCGTCCACCGCCCGCCGGGCGGCCGCCGCGTGCTCGGGGAACGTGTCCAGCTCGAACGGTTCGGTCGTGAACTCCACCATCAATCGCACCCGCTCACTCTATCGAGAGGCGCCGCGGGCGGGGGCGGGACGGGGAAGGGCCGGGTGGCCGGGCGGTGCCCCTCCCGCGCGCGAGGGAGCTCCCGTACGCCGGAAGCGGCCCGAGGGCGACGGCGGGGCGGGGGATCTCCACGGGGCCCGGGGAGCCGCGAGGGCGGATACGGTCAACTGTCCAGGAGCAGATGCCCGGTTGCCGGGATACCCTCGCAGTTCCCCGAGCCCCGGACCGTGCGACTCACCTGATCGGAAGAGAGGCCGCCGCCATGCCCGCCACCCCCGTCGAGGGCCATGTGGTCGTCGCTCCCGACAAGTTCAAGGGCACCCTGTCCGCTGCCGAGGCCGCGGCCCGGATCGCGGCGGGCATCCGCCGCACCGTCCCCGGTACGGAGGTCCGCGAGCTGCCGGTCGCCGACGGCGGTGAGGGCACGCTGGACGCCGCGCTGGCGGCCGGGTTCGCCAGGGTGCCCGTCAGGGTCACCGGTCCGACCGGGCTTCCGGTGGACGCCGCGATCGCGGTCAGGGGGGACACCGCGGTGGTCGAACTGGCCCAGGCCGCCGGGCTGGCCCGGCTCCCCGGCGGGCGTACCGCGCCGCTCACCGCCGGTTCCCGCGGAGTCGGCCAGCTGATCGCCGAGGCGGTGGCGCTGGGTGCCGGACGGATCGTGGTCGGCTTGGGCGGCAGTGCCTGTACCGACGGCGGTGCCGGCATGGTCCAGGCGCTCGGTGCGCGCCTGCGCGACGCCGGCGGGGCCGAGCTCGCCCCGGGCGGCGCGGCGCTGCGCGGACTGGCGGCCGTCGACCTCTCCCCGCTCGCCGACTCGCTGGCCGGGGCCGAGATCACCGTCGCCTGCGACGTGGACAACCCGCTGCTCGGCCCGCGCGGCGCGGCCGCCGTGTACGGCCCGCAGAAGGGGGCCGCAGCCGAGGACCTGGTGGTCCTGGAGGAGGGGCTGACCCGCTGGGCGGACACGGTCACGGCGGCCGTCGGCCGGGACTTGCGCGAGGTCCCCGGCGCCGGGGCCGCGGGCGGGGTCGGCTTCGCCGCGCTGGCGCTGCTCGGTGCCACCATGCGGCCGGGTATCGAGCTCCTCCTCGAACTGCTGGGTTTCGACGAGGCGGTGCGCGGGGCGCGCCTCGTGGTGACCGGCGAGGGCTGTCTGGACGCGCAGACGCTCCACGGCAAGGCGCCCGCCGGCGTCGCCGCGGCGGCCGCCCGGGCGGGGGTCAGGGTGGCCGCGGTGGCCGGGCGGCTGGAGCTGGGGGAGGAGCAGTGGCGAGGGGCCGGCTTCGTCTCCGCGGTCGCCCTCACCGATCTGGCCGGACGGCCCGGCGACAGTACGGCCAGGGCCGCTGAGCTGGCCGAGCTGGCCGGCGAGCGGCTGGCGGCCGCACTGCTGGCCCGCTGAACCCCGGCGGCGGCTCGCGGCTGTGCGCATTGACGTTCTGTTGAAGGCGGTCCTAGGCTCCGAGCCATCACGGCAGCCGGTCCGGGCGGTTTGAGCGCAGGACCGCCGACAGCCGCCCCGGCACCGCCCGCCCGCTTCGGCGACCACCACCCGTACTTTCCGAGCACGGAGGTCCAGATGCCGCTCAGTGAGACGCCGCCTCAGGGACCGCCCCGCCTCCGGGTGCCCGTACCCGGTGCCGCCACCGCGGTGTTCCGCTCCCGCCGGGTGGTGCTGCCGGACGGGGAGCGTCCAGCCGACGTGCTGATCCGAGGCGGTCGGATCGCGCGGATCGCCGACCACGGCACGCTCGCCGAAGAGGGCGTGACCGACCTCGGCGAAACGGTTCTGCTGCCCGGTCTGGTCGACACCCATGTGCATGTGAACGAGCCCGGCCGCACCGAGTGGGAGGGCTTCGCCACCGCCACCAGGGCCGCCGCCGCGGGCGGGGTCACCACGATCATCGACATGCCGCTGAACTCCGTACCGCCCACCACCACCGTGGACGGCCTGGCGGCCAAGCGGACGGCCGCCGAGGGCCAGGCCTGGGTCGACGTGGGCTTCTGGGGCGGGGCGGTCCCGGGCAACACAGCCGAGCTCGAACCGCTGCACCGGGCCGGGGTGTTCGGCTTCAAGAGCTTTCTCGCCCCCTCCGGCGTGGAGGAGTTCCCGCACCTCGGGCGGGCCGACCTGGAGACCGCGCTGGCCGAGCAGGCCAGGATCGGCGCACTGGCGATCATCCACGCCGAGGACCCCGCGGTGCTCGCCGCCGCCCCTCGGCAACCGGGCACCCACTACCGGGACTTCCTCGCCTCCCGGCCGGCCGAGGCCGAGACCGCCGCCGTGGCGGGGCTGCTGGAGGCCGCCGGGCGTACCGGTGCCCGGGTCCACGTCCTGCACGTCTCCTCCGCCGCCGTGCTGCCGCTGCTGCGGCAGGCCCGGGCGGACGGCGTCCGGGTGACCGCCGAGACCTGCCCGCACTACCTCACCCTCGCGGCCGGGGAGGTGCCGGACGGCGACACCGCCTTCAAGTGCTGCCCGCCGATCCGCGACGAGTCCAACCGCGAGCTGCTCTGGGAGGCCCTGGCGGGCGGCGAGTTCATCGCCGTCGTCTCCGACCACTCGCCCTCCACACCGGAGTTGAAGGGCCTGCGGCGCTACGGCGGCAGCGGCGACTTCACCGCCGCGTGGGGCGGTGTCGCCTCCCTCCAGCTCGGCCTGCCCGCCGTCTGGACCGAGGCCCGCGGGCGCGGCCACGGTCTGTCCGAGGTGGTCCGCTGGATGTCCGCCGGACCTGCCTCGCTGGTCGGCCTGACCGGCAGCAAGGGCGCCATAGCGGTCGGGTACGACGCCGACCTGGTCGCCTTCGACCCCGACGCCCGGTTCGCGGTGCGCGCCGACCGGTTGCACCACCGCAACCCCGTGACCCCGTACGCCGGCCGGACCCTCACCGGTGCGGTCCGCGCGACCTGGCTGCGCGGCCGGGCCGTGGACGTGACCGGTGAGCCGTTCGGCCGTCAGCTAACTCGAAGCTAGGAGTCGGAAGTTGAGCACACATCAGCCGACCGGAGCCCCGTTCGCCGAGCTGGTCGACCTGGCCTCCCGCGTGCTGGGCGCCGGCGCCGTCGCCACCAGCGACGACACCTTCGCGGCGGCGGAGAACCTGCTGGTCGCGGAGCCGGCCGAGTTCCGTCCGCACACCTTCGGCCACAAGGGCCAGATCATGGACGGCTGGGAGAGCCGCCGCCGTCGCGGCGTCTCGGCGCGGCAGCCGCATCCGACCGACGAGGACCATGACTGGGTGATCGTCCGGCTGGGCGTCCCCGGTGTGGTCCGCGGTGTGGTCGTGGACACCGCGCACTTCACCGGCAACCACCCCGAGTCCGGGTCGGTCCAGGGTGCCTCCGTCCCCGGCCACCCCTCGCCCGAGGAGGTCCAGGCGGCCGAGTGGGTGGACCTGGTGCCCCGTACACCCCTCCGGGGCGACACCGCCCATGAGTTCGAGGTCGGCAGGGAGCGGCGCTTCACCCACGTCCGGCTGAACATCTGGCCGGACGGCGGCGTCGCCCGCCTGAGGGTGTACGGCGAGGTCCGCCCCGACCCGCGCGACCTGGACGGGCTCACCTTCGACCTCGCCGCGCAGGAGTACGGCGGCGTCGCCGAGGCCGCCTCGGACCGCTACTTCTCCTCCCCGCACAACCTGAACGCTCCCGGCCGGGCCGCCGTCATGGGCGACGGCTGGGAGACCCGGCGCCGGCGCGACAAGGCCAACGACTGGGTGCGGATCGCCCTGGCCGGGGCCGGCCGGCTCCTGGCGGCCGAGGTGGACACCACCCATTTCGTCGCCAACGCCCCCGGCTGGGCCGACCTGGTCGGCTACGACGCCTCGGCCGGGGGAGACCCGTCGGCCGACGCGGCCGGCTGGTTCGAGATCCTGCCCCGCACCCGCCTGCAGCCCGACACCCGGCACCGCTTCCGGCTCACCGGGGACCGCCCCGTCACCCACGTCCGGATCAACGTCTACCCCGACGGCGGTCTGGCCCGGCTGCGCCTCACCGGCAGCCTCACCGGAGCCGGCCGCGCGGCCCTCGCACTGCGCTGGTTCAACTCGCTGTCCGCCGCCGAGGCCGAGGCCGCGCTCACCGAGGCCGGACTGGACGCGGCCGAGGCCGGCGCGCTGACCGCCGCCCGCCCGCTCGCGGACGCCGCCGCGGCCGCGCTCGTTCTGGGGCCGGCCGACGGCCCTGACGGTGAACGGTCCGCCCGCCGGCGCTCGGCCCTCGGGCGCCTGCTCGGCGTCTGACCCCTCCCGTACCGCGGGAGCCGATCGCGGCCAGCCCCCGCAGGGCCCCGGCGGGCGCGTTCCGAAGGCTGTCTGCCGGGGTGCGGCGGGCTGCATATGCCAGTCAAGGGGAACCGGCATTGTGCAGGCGAAATTCGCCTCGGCGTGGGCTGTGACACCCCGGGCGTGGATAGTCTGGGGGGATCGCGGCAGGTCCGCGCGGATGGGTGGGATCGCACGTGAAGGGGGCCCTCATGACGGCACGGAGCTGGGGCGACCAAACCACACTCGACCAGGGTGGTCCGAGTCCGTTCGGCCCGCTGCAGCGGGCCCTGCGACTGCTGGAGGCGGTGGACCGCCACGGCGCCGGCGTCACGCCGGCGGTCCTCGCCCGTGAACTCTCGCTGCCCTTCGCCACCGTCCAGGAGCTGGCCGAAGTGCTGGAGCTGGAGGGCTATCTGACCAACCAGGAGGGTGCCTGGGTGCTCGGCGGCGCCTTCGCCCTGCTCGGCCAGTCCAGCCGCAGGCAGCTGCTGCGCAGCAAGCTGGACCGCACCCTGGCCGAGCTGCGCGACGAACTGGGCGCCGCCGTCTACTTCAGCCGCTACGTCGACGGCGAGCTGACCGTGGACGCGGTCGCCTCCGCCGACTACGCCCCGCCGGTCGAGGAGTGGGTGGACCTCCGGGCCTCGGCGCACGCCAGCGCGCTGGGCAAGTGCCTGCTCAGCCAGCTCGACCAGGACGCCCGCCGGGACCATCTCGCCCGGCACCCGGCGGCCCGGCTCACCTCGCGGACCATCACCGACACCGAGCAGCTGATGCACCGTCTGGAGCGCCAGCCCGCCACCGTCCCGGTGCTGGACATCCAGGAGTACTCGATGGACACCGTCTGCGCGGCCGTCCCGGTCACCGCGGGCAGCACGGTCGGCTGCCTGGCCACCGCGCTGCCGGTCTCGGACATCCACCGGCTGCGCGCCGCCGCCGAACTCCTCGCCGAGCGGGCCGCTCCGCTGATGATCGCGATGGCGGTCTGACCGGGCGTCACCGGTACCCGGGGCGTCACCGGTAGGCGAGGAAGACGGAGCCCTGGAAGGCGGTGTTGAGTACGGCGGCGATCACCATGGCGTAGCGCAACTGCGGTGATCGCCAGAGGAATGCGTGTGCCATGGCCACCTCTTCCGGTCTTCCGGGCGGGCGTCTTCCGGTGCCGATCGTGGGTGGGTCAGCCGGGCAGGTGCCACTTCTGGTTGGCGAGGCCGTTGCAGTCCCAGATGCCGAGCTGGTTGCCGTTGCCGGTGCCGAAGCCCAGGTCGTCCAGGCAGCGGCCGGACTGCGGGTTGAGCAGCGAGCCGTCCGGCCGCGGCTTCCACTGCTGGGCGCCGCTGCCGTTGCAGTCGTAGAGCTGCACCAGGGTGTGGTCGGCGGTGCCGCCGCCCTGGACGTCCATGCACTTGCCGAGCGCGTGCAGGGCGCCGTCGGTGGCGACGGTCCACTGCTGGGCGGCGGTGCCGTTGCAGTCGTAGATCTGGACCGGTGCGCCGTTGCCGGTCCGGCCGCCGGCGACGTCGACGCACTTGGCTGCGTAGCCGGTGATCTGGCCCTTGGGGCCGACGGGCGGCGGCGGGACCAGGCCGCCGAAGGCGACCCTGGGGATCGAGGGCTGCACCAGGAAGCCGTTGTGGAAGCCGCAGCCCGTGGTGTAGGCCGTCCCGTCCCCGACCATCTCCCGGCTCCAGACGGACCAGGACTGCAGGACCGGGCCGTTCCAGTACTGGCACTGCGCCATCACCGACCAGGTCTGCCGGGGATCGATACCGCTGCAGGTGCCGACGCCGCTGTCGGCGACGACGCCGGTGGAGCAGCCGGCGGCGGCGGGCCTCACCGCCGATGGGGCGGCCTGGGCGGCCGGAGCGGTCAGGGCGGCCGCAGAGGCCAGCAGTGAGGTCGTCAGGACTGCCGCGGCACGGCGCATGTGGGACGCCCTTTCTGAGTAGTCGTCAACTCATCGTTCTGCCAGGGTTGATGAGCCGATCCCGGCCTCGCCAGGATCGCAGTCGGCTCCATGGGCGTCAACTGATGTGAATGAGAGTTGTGAGATCCATCCATTTCAGCTGGCGTCCCATTCAGCTGGGCCGCAAGGGCGGCTACCCTTACGGGGGCAGGCTGCTGGACCCGGGAGGTGGACCATGGGGGACGACGAGGTGGGAACGCCCTCGCTCGCCGAGAAGATCGAGCGGCTCTTCGAGGTGGTCCGGCGGGACGACCGGGAGCCGTACACCAACGAGGAGGTCGCGCGGGAGTGTCGCCGGTTGACCGGCGAGTCGTTCTCGACCACGTACCTCTGGCAGCTGCGCACCGGTCGGCGGGACAATCCGACCAAGCGGCACCTGGAGGCTCTTGCGCAGTTCTTCCAGGTCCCGGCAGCATACTTCTTCGACGACACGGAGTCGGCGCAGATCGCCAGGGAGCTCGAACTCCTCGGCGCGCTGCGTGATGTGGGGGTCCGTGACGTGGCACTTCGTGCGGTCAATCTGTCGGCCGAGGGGCTGGGCACGATCAGCGACATGATCGACGTCATCGCCCGTCGGGAAGCCGCCCGCCGGGCTGACCTCCCGGGCTGAGCGGCCGGAGGGAGTCCAGGTGCGGTTCGGTCCGTTCCGGCTGACCCTGCCGGGAGCGCGGCGCGGCGCCGCCGCGCCGGACGGACCGGCCGGGGAGGGCTCGCGGCGGCGGGACGTCTGGCGGCGGTGCAGCGAGATCGCCGACTCGCTGACGCTGCCCGACCCGTTCGACGCCGCCGCGTTCATCGCCGCGCTCGCGCACCAGCGCGGACGGCCGATCGAACTGCTCCCCGTCGCCTGGCAGCCCAGTACGCCCTGCGGCCTGCTGGTCACGGCCGACCAGGCGGACTACATCCTGTACTGCGCCGACACCAGCGCCCTCCACCAGCAGCACATCCTGCTGCACGAGGCGGCCCATCTGCTCTGCGGGCACCAGGGCGGGGCGCGGCGCCCGCTCGGGCTGACACCGCATCTCTCGCCCGACCTGGTGCGCAGGGTCCTGGGCCGGACCGTCTACACCGAGCCCGAGGAGGAGGAGGCCGAACTGCTGGCCTCGCTGGTGCTGCACCGCCTCGCCTGGTCAGCCCCCACCGCCCAGGGCCTGAGCAGTGAGCAACTGCGGATCGGCGCGCTGCTCGGTCTCAAGTGCGGCCTCGAAACGGGCGCCGGGTCAGGTGCCGGTCCGGGCACCGGCGTTGCCGGGGAGAGCCGCCGGGACTCCGATGCCGGCTGACCTCGTCCACTACCTCGCCTGCGCCATCGCGGCCACGCTCTGGGTCACGCTGCTCCTGCTGAACCGCGGCCGCGGCCCGGACTCCGCGGTCCGCTACGGCCGGGCCTTCGCGTTCTTCCTGGCGGTGGCCACGGCGCTGCTCGCACCCTCCACCCTGGCCGGGCTGCACCGGCTGGACCCGGAGCTGGACTGGCCCATGCTGCTCGGGGACGAGCTGCGCGGCGCCGCGGTCTACTGCCTCGCCCGGCTGGCCCTGGCCCTCAGGCCGTCCGGGGCCGGTGGCCGCCGGGTCCGCTGGTACCACGCCGCGAGCGTGCTGGCCGCGCTGGGCGCCGTGCCGCTCTTCATCGCGGCCGACTCCCGGGTGCACGGCGGCACCATGCTGATCGCCGAGCCGGGACGGCTGGCCATGGCGGGGTACAACCTGCTGATGACGGGATACACCACGGGATCGATGGCGGTCTTCGTGGTCCTGATCGGCCGGCGCTCCAGGGACTGCGCACAGCCGCTGCTCCGCCTCGGGCTGCACCTGATCGTGCTCAGCGGGATGGCCGGACTGGTCTGGTCGGCCTGGGGGCTCGACGACGTGCGGGCGGTTCTGGTCACCGGCGCGCAGACCGAGGGGGAGGACTCGGTCTCGGTGGTGCTGGGGACCGCCACCACCGCGCTGGCGGTGGCCGGTGCCACCGTCAGCCTCTGGGGCGGGGGACTGGTCTCGGTGCGGCAGCGGCTGTACTCCTACCGCTGCCACCGCCGCCTGGCGCCGCTGTGGACGGCACTCCACGAGGCGCTGCCGGAGATCGCCCTGGACCCGGTCGGCGGCGGCCGCCTCGGCGGTCCGCGCAGTGCGGCCTTCGCCCTCTACCGCCGGGTGATCGAGATCAATGACGCCCAGTTGGCGCTGCGTCCGTACCGCCACCCGGACACCGCCGCCTGGGTCCGCGAGCTCGACCCCGACTGCCGCCCCGAGACCGTGGAAGCGGCGGCCATCGCGGCGGCGGTGGAGTCGGTCCGGGCGGGGTGGCGGCACGCGGCCTGGACGGCGCCGAAGGCGGACGCGCCGGCCGCCGCTTCCACGGCCGCGACGGAGACGGACTGGCTGATCCGGGTCGCCGACGCCTACCGGACCGCTCCCGCGGTGGCCGCGGTCCGGGACCGGATCCGTGCCGAGCTGCGCGGCTGAGTGCCCGTCACGCCGCGGGTCCGGCCCCGGTGGCCGGATTCTTCCGACACGTCGCGGTACTACTGTCGGCCGGTCTTATTAGACTCGATGTCGATAAGAATGCCCGAAACCCTTGTAGGGCGCTCTACTCACGAGTAGGTTGCCGGTAACCACCGCGCCACCCGCAGGTCAGGAGGCTCCCCATGCCCCGCCCCACCGCATCCTTGGCCGCCCCGCCCGCCGTACACGACGCCCTGGTGCTCGAACCCAGGGACGTCCGCTTCGACTGGTCGCGGCTGCCGCTGCACTGGATCCCCGACGAGCCGATGGCCACTCACACCATCAACGTGCTGCACCTGCTGCTCCCCGAGGGGGAGCGCTGGTTCACCCGGGTCTTCAAGGACGCGCTCCCGATGATCAGGGACGAGCAGCTGCGTGAGGAGGTGCTCGGCTTCATCGGCCAGGAGGCGATCCACGCCGAGGCCCACCAGGAGGTCCTCGACCACCTGCTCTCCCAGGGGCTCGACCCGCGCCCGTACGTCCGTCAGATCAACTGGCTGTTCCACCGCATCCTCGGCGAGAGGCCCGGACTGACCGGGTGCCAGCGCCGCGAGAACATCATCGAACGGGTCGCCTTCGTCGCCGCGATCGAGCACTTCACCGCCTTCCTCGGCGACTGGGCGCTCAACTCGCCCGGACTGGACCTGGCCAAGGCCGACCCGACCATGCTCGACCTGCTGCGCTGGCACGGCGCCGAGGAGGTCGAGCACCGCAGCGTCGCCTTCGACCTGATGGTCCACCTCGACCCGGGCTACCTCCGGCGGGTCCGGGGCATGGCGATGTCCGGGCCGCTGCTGGTCCACCTCTGGGTACGCGGGGTCCGCTTCCTGCTCGCCGCCGACCCCACCCTCCAGGGGCGGGTCCGGCCCACCTGGCGCGAGGCCCAGCTGAACTCCAGGCGCGGCCTGCTGCCCGATCCGCTCAAGTCCCTCCGCTCCGGCCTGCGTTACCTGCGCCCCGGCTACCACCCCACCCAGGAGGGCTCCTCCAGCCAGGCCCTCGCCTACCTCGCCGCCTCCCCGGCCGCCCGGGCGGCCGCCACGCACTGACGGCAGGTCAGAACGCCTCGGGGGATGTCGGGGACCGTGCGAGAACTCCCGTATGCCAAGGCACGGCTGACCGCGCGCGGCCGGCCGGGCAGTGCCCCGTCCCGGGGCCGGCGCCGGCCGGGGAGCGCCGAAACCGCCACCGAGGCACACGGACGCCGCGCACCGTCGACCCCGCAGCGCCGCCCCCATCTGTTCAATTCGACCCGGAGCCGCCCGGATGGACCTCAGCACACCGCCGCCCGACCTCTACGGCCGCCCCCGGCCGGACCGCTTCATCCAGCGGCTCACCGCCTTCGGTGACCGCTACAACCCCGCCATGGGCGGCCCGCTGCTCCGCCGCAGTCCCCACCGCGCCGAGCCCCGCCCCACACGGCAGATCCAACTGGTCGTCACCCGGCACGAGTCGGTCGCCGACGACGTGGTCGAGCTGCACCTCGCCGACCCCTCAGGCGCGCCCCTGCCCGGCTGGCAGCCCGGCGCCCGCCTGCTGCTCACCCTCCCCTCCGGCCGCGAGCGCCACTACTCCCTCTGCTCGGACCCCGCCGATCCGCGGCACTACCGCATCGCGGTCCGCCGGATCGCCGACGGAGGCGGCGGTTCGGTGGAGATCCACGACGAGCTGCACGTCGGCGCGCGCCTGACGGCCCGTCGTCCGCGCAACGGCTTCGCCTTCTGCGCCGAGCCGGCCGTCCTGTTCCTGGCCGGCGGCATCGGCATCACCCCGCTGCTCCCGATGGCGCGCGAGGCGGCCCGCCTGGGCCTCGACTGGCGGCTGGTCCACACCGGCCGCACCGCCGGCTCCATGCCGTTCGCGGACGAGCTGCGCGCCTTCGACCCGCGCCGGGTCACCCTGCTCACCGACGACCGCGACGGCGCCCCGACGGCCGAAGCCCTGCTCGCCCACGCCCCGGCCGGGGCCGCCGTCTACTGCTGCGGCCCCGCCCCGATGCTCGCCGCCGTCCAACGGGCGCTGGACGCCTCGCCCGCGCGCTCGCTGCACTTCGAACGCTTCGGGGCCGCACCCGTCCTGGACGGCCACTCCTTCACCGTCCGGCTCGGCGCCGGCGGACCCGAACTTCCCATCCCCGCTGACCGGTCCGCACTCGACGTGCTCCGCGAGATCCGACCGGACCTGCCGTACTCCTGCCACCAGGGCTTCTGCGGCACCTGCAGGCTGCGGCTGCTCTCCGGCACCCCGCAGCACCGCGACCGCCGCCTCACCGAGGAGGAGCGCGCCGCCGGTGCCCTGCTGCCCTGCGTCTCCCGAGCCGCCGAGGGCGAGACACTCGTCCTCGACCTGTAAGGAGCCCGACCCATGCCGCGCTTCCCCTTCGACGACCGCGACCTGGAACGCTTCCGGGAGACCCAGCAACTCGCCTACCACTGCGCCGAGCAGGTGGCCGCCTGGATCGAACCCGGGGTGACGGAGCGCCAGGCCACCGCCAAGCTGCGCCGCTGCCTGGTCGCGGCGGGCGTCCAGGACTTCTTCCACGTCCCGTTCGCCTGGTTCGGCGACCGCACCGCCTTCCGGCACTTCCACACCCCGCTGCAGTTCTTCGCCGGCGACCGCCGCCTGGCCGAGGGCATGCCGTACGTCCTGGACTGCGCACCGGTCGTGGACGGCTACACCGCGGACATCGGCTACGGCGGCAAGGTCGGCGAGAACCGGATCTGGGACCGGCTCGCCGCCGACCTCCAGGTGTACCGGGAGCTGATCCTGCGCGAGGTGCGGGCCCGCAAGCCGCTCGACGAGGTGTACGCCGCGGTGGACGCGCAGATCGCCGCACACGGCTACGACAACCGCCACCGGGTCTACCCGGGCCGGGTGATCGGCCACCAGGTGACCCGGATGACCGCTCGCGGCCCGGCCGGGGTGAACGTCTTCGGCTTCGGCGTGCGCACCCTGCAGACCCTCGGCCGCGAGCTGATCAGCGAGCGCCTGCACGGCCGCTCCCCGCTCTGGGCCGACGGCCGCGCCTCGCGCCACGCACCGACTCCCGGACTGTGGGCGGTGGAACCGCACATCGGCTTCCGCGAGGTGGGCATCAAGTTCGAGGAGCTGCTGGTGGTCACCGAGGACGACGCCTACTGGCTCGACGACGACCTGCCGCACGTACGCCGGTGGGCCCGGCAGAAGGAGACCGCTCGATGAAGAAGCAGCGCACCGTCCGCTCCGGCGGCATCTCCCTCGCGGTGTTCGAGGAGGGCGACCCCGCCGGCCCCACCGTGATCCTGGTGCACGGCTACCCGGACACCCATGTGGTCTGGGACGACGTCGCCGCCGATCTCGCCGCCGACCACCACGTGGTCCGCTACGACGTCCGCGGCGCCGGTGCGTCGGGCGTCCCGCGCTCCCGTGCCGGGTACCGGCTGGAGCTTCTCGGCGCCGACCTGTTCGCGGTCGCCGACGCGGTCAGCCCCGACCGGCCCGTGCACGTGGTGGCGCACGACTGGGGCTCGGTGCAGTCCTGGGAGGCCGTCACCTCGCCCGGCGCCGAGCAGCGGATCGCCTCCTTCACCACCATGTCCGGGCCCTCGCTGGACCACATGGGCCACTGGATCCGCCACCGGCTGCGCAGGCCCACCCCGCGCCATCTGAGGCAACTGCTGGTCCAGGGCGTCCACTCCTGGTACATCACCGCCTTCCACCTGCCCTTCCTCGCCCCCGCGGCCTGGCGGCTCTGGCTGGCCCGGGCCTGGCCGAGGGTGCTGCGCGACCTGGAGTCGGTCACCCCGCGCCCCGGCCATCCGCAGCCGACCCTCAGGCAGGACGCGGTCCGCGGCATCGAGCTGTACCGGGCCAACATGCGGCCCGTCCTGCGCGATCCGCGCGAGCGGCCCACCGAGGTGCCGGTCCAACTGGTCACCCTGGCCCGGGACCACTACGTCGGGGAGTTCCTCTCCGAGGGCCTGGAGCGCTGGGTTCCCAGGCTGAGGCGCCGCACCCTCGACGCCACGCACTGGTCCGCGCTGCTGGAGCGGGGGCCGGCGGTGGCCGGACTGGTCCGCGAGTTCGTCGCCCGGGCCGACGCGGGCGAGGCCCAAAGTCCTTCGGACAACGGACAGTTGGTGGTGATCACCGGGGCCGGCAGCGGGATCGGCCGGGCCACCGCGCTCGCCTTCGCCGAACAGGGCGCCACCCTCGCGCTCGCCGACCTCGACCTGCCGTCCGCCGAACGCACCGCCGAACTCTGCGAGTTGGTCGGCGGCCGGGCCCGCGCCTACCGTCTCGACGTCAGCGACGGCGCCGCCGTGGACGCCTTCGCCCAGCAGGTCGCGGCCGAGCACGGGGTGCCCGACGTGGTGGTCAACAACGCGGGCATCGGCCACTCCGGGACCTTCCTGCAGACCACCGAGAAGGAGTGGCAGCGGGTCCTGGACGTCAACCTCTGGGGCGTCATCCACGGCTGCCGGGCCTTCGGCACCCTGATGACCGAACACGGGCGCGGCGGACACATCGTCAACCTGGCCTCGGCCGCCGCCTACCTGCCCGCCAAGGTGCTCGCCGCGTACGCCACCAGCAAGGCCGCCGTACTGATGCTCTCCGAGTGCCTCGGCGCCGAACTGGCCCCGCACCGCATCCGGGTCTCCGCCATCTGCCCCGGCATCGTCAACACCAACATCACCCGCACCTCCACCTTCTCCGGCACCACCGCCGGCGAGCAGGCCGCGAAGCGGGAACGCGTCTCCAGGATGTACGCCCGCCGGGGGTTCCCGCCCGAGAAGGTCGCCGCCGAGATCCTCCGGGCTGTCCGCACCGGCAAGCCGGTCGTCCCGGTCACCTTCGAGGCCAAGGCCGCACGCCTGCTCGGCCGGCTCTCCCCGGGCCTGCTCCGCCGGGCCGCCCGCCTCGACATCGGCTGAGCACGGCCCGCCGGCCACGGGGTTAGGATCGAGGTCCATGGAGATAACGACAGCTCTGTGGTCCTTCGCCCTCGTCGTGGGGCTGCTCACCCTCACCCCGGGGCTGGACACCGCACTGGTCCTGCGGACCGCGGCTCTGGGGGAGCGCCGGGGTGCCTGGGGCGTGGTGCTCGGCATCCAGACCGGCACCCTGATCTGGGGCACCCTCAGCTCGCTCGGGATGAGCGCCCTGCTCACCGCCTCCCGGCTGGCCTACGAGACGCTGCGCTGGGCGGGAGTCGCCTACCTGCTCTGGATGGGCGTCCAGATGATCCGCCGAAGCGGCGCCCCCGCGCCCGAGGAGGAGACCCGGGCCCAGACCGGCGGGCTGTTCGCGGGCTGGCGGCGCGGGACGCTGACCAACCTGCTCAACCCCAAGGTCGGGGTGTTCTACGTGGCGGTGCTGCCGCAGTTCATCCCGGCCGGGGCGCCGCACCTGGCGACCGGTGTGCTGCTCACCTGCGTGCACGTGGTCGAGGGGGCGCTCTGGTCGGCGGTCCTGGTCGGTTTCGCCCAGGCCCTGCGCGGCTGGCTGAGCCGGCCGAACGCCCGCAAGATCATGGACCGGATCACCGGAGCGGTCATCCTCGGCTTCTGCGTCCGCCTGGCCGTCTCCGACTGACGAGGAGTCGGCCGCGCGGTCGGCGCCCCCGGAGGGGCGCTGCCGTCATGCCGCGTGGACGCGGGGTACGGACCCGGGGCCGCCGTCGGAGCGGGACAGGTCGTGGTGGATGGGGCCGTCGCCACCGGAGAGCGGGAGGCAGCCGCCGCCCCGGCGGTGGGCGACGATCTCGGCGGCGACCGAGACGGCGGTCTCCTCGGGGGTGCGGGCACCGAGGTCCAGGCCGATCGGTGAGCGCAGGCGGGCGATCTCGGCCTCGGTGAGCCCGGCCTCGCGGAGCTTCGCCTCGCGGTCCCGGTGCGTGCGCCGCGACCCCATCGCGCCGACGTACCCGAGCGGCAGCCGCAGCGCCCGCTCCAGCAGCGGGACGTCGAACCTGGCGTCATGGGTGAGCACGCACAGCACGGTCCGCCCGTCGATCCGCTCCAGCTGCGAGTCCAGATAGCGGTGCGGCCAGTCGACCACGACCTCGTCGGCCTCCGGGAAGCGCCGCCCGGTGGCGAAGACCGGCCGGGCGTCGCAGACCGTCACGTGGTACCCGAGGAACTTGCCGATCCGTACCACCGCCGCCGCGAAGTCGATCGCCCCGAACACGATCATCCGTGGCGCGGGGACGTACGACTCGACGAAGAAGACGGCCACACCCCGCCCGTCCGCATCGCACGGACGCCCGTCCGGTCCGAGGACGAGCTTCCCGGTGCGCCCGGCGTCGAGCATGGCCCGGGCCTCGGCGACCAGGGCGCGCTCCAGCACGGCGGTGGTGCCGGGCGCGGGCGAGAGCGACCCGTGGTGGGTGCCGGCGGTGACGGCGACGGTGGCGCCGAGCAGCCCGGCGGGGCCGTCGACCACCCGGGCGAGTGCGACCGGCGTACCCGAGGCGATGTGGGCGATGCCCGCGTCCAGCCCGGGATCGGTGCCCGGCGCGATCGGCTGGACGAAGACGTCCAGGACGCCGCCGCAGGTCAGGCCGACCGCGAAGGCGTCCTCGTCGCTGTAGCCGAAGCGTTCCAGGACCGGCGTGCCAGAGGCGATGGACTCCCGGCAGAGCTCGTACACCGCACCCTCGACGCAGCCACCGGAGACCGAGCCGATCGCCTCGCCCGCCGCGTTCACGGCGAGCGCGGCCCCGGGGTCGCGCGGCGCGCTGCCCGAGACCCCGACCACGGTGGCGACGGCGAAGGAGTGCCCGGATGCGTGCCAGCCCTGCAACTGCTCGGCGATGTCCTGCACGTCCGGGCTCCTCATGCGTGTCGGGGACGGGAACGGGGTCGACAGGAATAGATAAGCGGATCATGGCACCGCCGTGGTGCGGGGGGTGGGTACCCGGCACCACGGCGGGCGGCGCCGGGTCCTGACGCGCGGTCAGAGGGTGCCGGTCAGGTGCTCGGGCCGGACCGGGATCCGGTTGAGCGCCAGGCCGGTCGCGTTGCGGATCGCGGCGACGATCGACGGCGTGGCCGAGACGGTGGGGGCCTCGCCGACGCCGCGCAGCCCGTACGGGGCGTTCGGGTCCGGGAGCTCCAGGATCTCCACCGGGATCGGCGGGGTGTCCAGGATGGTGGGGATCAGGTAGTCGGTGAAGGAGGCGTTGCGCACCTTCCCGTCGCTGACGATGATCTCCTCCATGACGGCCAGCCCCAGCGCCTGGGTGCAGGCGCCCTGGATCTGGCCGACCACCGCGAGCGGGTTGACCGCCTTGCCGACGTCCTGGACGGCGGTCAGCTCGACCACCCTGACAAGTCCGAGCTCCACGTCCACGTCGACCACCGCGCGGTTGGCGCAGAAGCTGTACTGGACGTGGCCGAACCCCTGCCCGGTCTCCCTGTCGAACGGCTGGGTCGGGCGGTGGCGGTACTCCCGGGTGAGGTCGATCGCCTCGTTACCGAGCAGGTCGGCGACGGAGACCAGCACGCCCTGGGACTCGGAGACCACCTTGCCGTTGACCAGCGTCAGATCACTCCCCGTCCACCCGTAACGGCGCCGGCCCTCCTCGAACAGCGCCTGCCTGACCGCCTCGGCCGCCAGCTTCACCGCGCCGCCGGTCATGTACGTCTGACGCGAGGCGGAGGTCGAGCCGGCCGAGCCGACCTCGGTGTCGGCCGGGCGGATGGTCACCTGCTCGACGCCGAGCTCGGTGCGGACGATCTGGGCGTGCACGGTGACGCCGCCCTGACCGACCTCGGCCATCGCGGTGTGCACCATGGCGACCGGCTCGCCGCCGATCACCTCGAGCCGCACCCGGGCGGTGGAGTAGTCGTCGAAGCCCTCGGAGAAGCCGACGTTCTTGATGCCGACCGAGTAGCCGACGCCGCGGACGATGCCCTCACCGTGCGAGGTGTTGGACAGCGCGCCCGGGAGCTGCCGGATGTCGAGGTCGTCGAGGTCCAGCGGCGGGGGCAGCGGCATGTCCTTGACCCGCCGCAGCAGCTCGGCGACCGGGGCGGGGGAGTCGATCCGCTGTCCGGTGGGCATGTGGTCGCCCTCGGCCATCGCGTTCAGCCGGCGCAGCTCCACCGGGTCCATGCCGAGGGCGTCCGCCAGCCGGTCCATCTGCGACTCGTACCCGAAGGCGGCCTGTACCGCGCCGAAGCCGCGCATGGCTCCGCAGCTCGGGTTGTTGCTGTAGAGGGCGAGCGCCTCCATCCGCACGTTGGGGATCACATAGGGGCCGAAGCCCAGTGAGGCCGCGTTGCCGACCACGGCCGGCGAGGAGGAGGCGTACGCGCCGCCGTCCAGCACGATCCGGGCGTCGGCGAAGACCAGCCGGCCGTCCCGGGTGGCCCCGTGCTCGTAGTGCAGCTTCGCCGGGTGGCGGTGGACGTGGCCGAAGAAGGACTCGTCCCGGGAGTAGACGATCTTGACCGGCCTGCCGGTGTGCCGGGCCAGCAGGCAGGCGTGGATCTGCATCGACAGGTCCTCGCGGCCGCCGAAGGCGCCGCCGACACCGGCCAGGGTCAGGCGGACCTTCTCCTCCGGCAGGGCCAGCACGGGTGCCATCTGCTTGCGGTCCACGTGCAGCCACTGGGTGGCGATGTACAGGTCGATGCCGCCGTCCTCGGCGGGCACGGCCAAGCCGGACTCCGGGCCGAGGAAGGCCTGGTCCTGCATGCCGACCTCGTAGTCGCCGCTGACGATGACATCCGCCGTGGCACGGACCTCGTCGCTCACCCCGAGGCCGGAGACCAGCTTCTGTGAGTGCACGATGTTGCCCCGAGCGTGCGCCCGGTACTCGTGCGGCTCGTGGACGTAGCCGTACCTCTCCGGATCGAGGCACTGCTCCTCGGTGACGATCGGGGTGAGCACCCGGTACTCGACCTTGATCTTCTTCACCGCGCGGCGGGCCGTCTCCGGGTGGTCGGCCGCGACCAGCGCGATCGCCTCGCCGTGGTAGCGGACCTTGTCGATGGCCAGCACTGGCTGGTCCTGGATCTCCAAGCCGTAGTACTTGGAGCCCGGGATGTCCTGGTGGGTGAGGACCGCGTGGACGCCGGGGACCTTGAGGGCCTCGGAGACGTCCACCCCCAGGATGTCGGCGCGGGGGTGGGGCGAGCGCAGCGCCGAGCCCCAGAGCATGTCCTCGTGCCACAGGTCGGAGGAGTACGCGAACTCGCCCTTGACCTTCAGCGTGCCGTCCGGGCGCAGCGGCGAGCCGCCGACGCCGTCCCTGCCCGTCTGCCGGATGTCCTGGAGGTTCTTCTGCCCCCGGATGGTCCGGGTGGTGCCCGGTCCGCCCGCCCGCGCCTCGCCGGTGCGGCGGGTGCTGTGCCGGATGGTCCGCCCGCTCATTCGCCACGCCCCTCGGCAGCGCACTTGCGGGCGGAGGCCAGCCGCACCGCGTCCATGATCTTCTCGTAACCGGTGCAGCGGCACAGGTTGCCCGAGAGCGCCTCGCGGATGTCGGAGTCGCTGGGCTGGGGGTCCTGCTCCAGCAGCGCGTCGGTCTGCACCAGCAGGCCGGGGGTGCAGAAACCGCACTGCACGGCACCGGCGTCGACGAAGGCCTGCTGGACCAGGCCGAGCTCGCCGTCGTCGGCGGTCAGGCCCTCGACGGTGCGGACCTCGCGGCCCTGTACCTGGCCGGCCGCGACCAGACACGAACAGACCGCGACACCGTCCAGGTAGACGGTGCAGGAACCGCACTCGCCCTGCTCACAGGCGTTCTTCGAGCCGGGCAGACCGACCCGCTCGCGCAGGACGTACAGGAGGCTCTCGCCCTCCCAGACGTCGTCCGCCTCCACCGGTCTGCCGTTGGCGGTGAACGTGACCCTCATGCCGCACTCCCGATCTGCTTGCCGTAGTCGTTCCAGGTCCAGGTGAGGGTGCGGCGGGCCAGCACGGCCAGTGCGTGCCGCCGGTAGCCGGCGGTGCCCCGGACGTCGTCGATCGGGGAGGCGGCGGCCCTGACCAGCTCGCCGAACCGCTGGACCACCTCGGTGCCGAGCGGCTCGCCCGACTCCCACAGGCCCCGCTGCTCCAGTTCGCCCCGCAGGTACTCCTCCGCCTCGACCGCGCGCCGCGGCGTGGGGGCGGCCGAGCCGATACCGGTGCCGACGGTGCGGCCCCTGGGGTGCAGTGCGAAGCCGAAGGCGCACACCGCGATCACCATCGCGTTCCGGGTGCCGATCTTCGAGAACTGCTGCGGACCGTCCGCGACCGGGATGTGCACCGCCCGGATCAGCTCGTCGGCCGCCAGGCAGTTGCGCTTCACCCCGACGTAGAAGTCGTCGATCGGGATCATCCGGGTGCCGCGCACGGAGGCCGCCTCGACGAACACGTCAGGTCCGGCGGCCAGCAGCGCGGGGTGCGAGTCACCCGCGGGCGAGGCCGCGCCGAGGTTGCCGCCGACGCCGCCGCGGTTGCGGATCTGCGGGGAGCCGACGGTGCGCGCCGCCAGCGCCAGGCCGGGCAGCGGCCCGGACAGCTCGTTGATGATCCGGGTGTAGGTGACCGAGGCGCCGAGCCTCACCACGTCGCCCTCGACCGACCACCGGTCGAGCTCGCCGATGCGGTTCAGGTCGAGGATCGCGGACGGCCGGCGGAGGTCGAAGTTCAGCTCGACCATGACGTCCGTGCCACCCGAGACGGGCAGCGCGGTCGGGTGCTCGGCCTTTACCGCGAGCGCCTCGTCCCAGGTGGCGGGCCGAAGGAACTCCATGCGGGTGTCTCCTCAAGTCGTCGCCGGCCGGACCGCGGGCACAGTGCCCATCGGCCGGTGTCCGGACCGTGCCCACCGTCCCCTCGCCGGGCGGTGAGCCCAGGTCACCGGAGTGTGTCCGGCGGCGTGTGGCCAGTGAACCGCTGGACCGGGCGCACTGGCAGTCACCGATGGCATGAAGCCCCTGCCCTGCTCCTGCCGGACATCCTGTACGTTCCTCTAAGGCGGACAATTGCCCTGTACAGCGGCGTGCCCACCGCTACCTACGACCGTAATCCGGCCGTGACCGCCAAGTCACGGGTCCGTGACCCGGGTGTCGGTCGGGGGCGCACCGGCCGAACGGTCCCGGGCACCCTGTGGGCCCCTCACCACCACACAGACGAAGGAGTCTGCGGATGCGCGTCCGTGACCTGCTTGCCCCCGGGGCCCCGCGGCTGCGGCTGCTCGCCGCCGAGGAGGAGCTCGACCGGCAGGTCGGCGGTGTCATGACCACGGACCTGCAGGACCCCGGCCGCTACCTGCACGGTGGTGAACTGGTGCTCACCGGCATGCTCTGGCGGGGCAGACCCGAGGACTCCGAGCGGTTCGTGCGGACCATCGTGGCGGGCGGCGCGGTCGCCCTCGCGGCCGGTGAGGCCGAGGTCGGGCCGATCCCGGAGGACCTGGTGGAGGCCTGCCGCCGCCACCGGCTGCCGCTGCTCGCCGTCCCCGACGACATCGCCTTCAGCACCCTCACCGAGTTCATCGGCCGCCAGGTCTCCGCCGACCGGGCCGCCGACCTCGCCGCCCTGGTCGACCGGCACCGGATGCTGGTCTCGGCCGCGGGCGGGGGCGGCCTGGACGCCGTACTCGACCTGCTGGGCGGCGATCTCGACCTGGACTGCTGGGTGCTCGCCCCCACCGGACGGGTGGTCGCCGGACCCGCCGACCGACTCCCGGCCCCGGACCGCGACCAGCTGGTACGCGCCCACCTCGCCGCCCAGCACCAGCGCCGCCGCCCCCCGCACCGGGCCCGCCTGGCCTCCGGCTCCTACTCGCTGCTGCCGGCCTCGGCCACCCCCGAGAGCGGCTCGCCGCTCGCCGACTGGGTGCTCGTGGTGGCCGGTGACGTGACCGAGTGGACCACCAAGCGCCAGCAGCTCGCCGAGAACCTGGCCCGGCTGGTGGCCGCCGAGCGCACCCGCCGCGACGAGGGCCGCCGGCTGCGCCGCCGGCTGGCCGACGAGATGCTGACGCTTCTTCAGGGTGACGCCGACCCGGCCGAGATCAGCAGGACGCTGTACGCCTCCTCCGCCATGGCTGCCCGGTATGACGGCCCGGATCCCACCGCCCTTGCCGCGGAAGGCAGTTGGCTGGTGCTCAGTGCCGAGGGCACGGGTCTGCCCGAAGGGGCGGTGCGGTCGGTCCTGGAGGAGGCGCTCACCGACGCCACCGACCTGGCCCTGGTGTCCGGTACGGGCACCGGTGCCGTGGTGGTGCTGCCCGCCCCGGAATCCGCCGTCCCCGCCGAGGCGTTGGGCGAGCTGCTCGCCCCGCTGGAGGCCGGACTCGGCTCCGAGGGCCGGATCACCCTCGGCGTCTCCGCCCCCGCCTCGGAGGCCGGCGGGCTGCGCGGCGCCCTGGAGGAGGCCAGGCACGCCCGCCGGATCGCCGCCGCGAGGGTGGGCCGGGTCTGCGTCGCGGGTCCCGAGGAACTCGCCTCGCACGTCCTGCTGTTGGCCGCGGTCCCGGACGAGATCCGGCGTGCCTTCCGAAGCCGTCTGCTGGACAAGGTGATCGCCTACGACCTCGAGCACCAGGCCGACCTGGTCCGCACCCTGGAGGCGTTCCTGCGCTCGGACGGTTCCTGGACCCGCTGCGCGGCCGGGCTCCACGTCCACGTCAACACCCTGCGCTACCGCATCGGCCGCATCGAGGAGTTGACCGGTCGCGACCTCTCCCGCCTGGAGGACCGGGTCGACTTCTACCTGGCCCTCGAACTGGCCTGAGTCGTCGGAGTGATGCCCCGCGCGGGAACGGCCCCCGCTGCGGGGGCCGGGCACCCCTGGCTGAGCCCGTTCCCCCGAGGGACCGTCAGGGGGCGACCCGGAAGCCGAACTTCTGCCCGGCGGCCGCCTTGGCCACCTCGGCGGCCGCCGCCGCGGAGCTGTCCACCCGCCAGTCCGTCGGCTGCTTGCTGCCCGGCCACTGCCTGAGCAGGTCGTACCAGACCAGTCCGATCAGGCCGTCGCTCGCGGCCGCGCCCGCGAACAGGTCGTCGATCTGGGCGACCTTGCGCGGGCCCTCCGCGACCCCGGTCTCGGCGATCAGCAGGGGCTTGGCGGAGAAGGACCTGACGGTGCGGATGGTCGGGGTGAACAGGGTGCGGTAGTCGCTGCCGTCCTGCGGGCCGTAGTAGCCGATCAGGCCGACCCAGTCGAGGTAGTCGTCACCGGGGTAG
The DNA here is from genome assembly GCF_051374625.1 of Kitasatospora sp. HPM-01-4. NCBI lineage: Bacteria > Bacillati > Actinomycetota > Actinomycetes > Kitasatosporales > Streptomycetaceae > Kitasatospora > Kitasatospora sp. HPM-01-4. The sequence continues at coordinate 6,950,519 of NZ_JBPQGP010000005.1, forward strand.
TACGGGCGGATCGCCGCCGGGGTGCCGGAGTCGGTCACATGCGGGGTCCAGACCCAGATCACGTTGGTGGTGGCCTGGTCGCGGAAGACGTCGTGGATGTGCCGCCAGGCGGCGACGAAGTCCGCCGGACTCGCGTGGCCGGGCCCCCAGGCGGTCCAGCCGCCGTTCATCTCCGGTGCGAAGCTGATCACCAGTGGTCCCTGGTACGAGCGGACCTGCTGGGCGAACCGGGTGAGGTAGGCGTCCTCGCCGCCGGAGGCGATCCGGGTGAGCGGCGCCTGCTCGGGCACCCAGGTGAGCATCGGCACCTGGCCGTTGTGCCACAGCTTGGTGTTGCCCGCGGGGTCGAAGTCGTCGCCCCACTCCTGGTAGTACTCGCGGATGTCCGGCTGGTGCCCGGCCTTGGCGCCGAACGAGTTGACCGGTGCGAGATCGCCGACCGCCCCGTCGGACGCCACGCCGAACAGCCGGCCTCCGGGCGTGCGCAGGGCCGACGCGTCGTAGGGAGGGGCCGAAGGGGAGGCCGCGGGGCTGGTGGCCGCCGGACCGCTCGCCGGAGCCGCGCCGCCGCCACTGCACGCCGCGAGGAGGAGCGGTGCGGCGACGGCCAGGGCGACCGCGCGGTGGGTCCGGGGTCCGCGGGCGGCGAGAGCGCTTCTGATCAAGGGGGGCCGTTCCTGAGCGGGATGGTTCGGGCCGACTTCATCGGCGGGTTCCGGGCATCCTATGAGGTCATCCGATGAGCGGGAAAAGTGTCATGTTCCAGGAGGAATTGCGATCAGGTCACAAGAGCTGGCCAGATCCACCCAAATCGAACATTGATGCAGATTCCGCTGACGAATGTGCACTACGGTCCTCCCTGGCAGCAGAACCGCGACTCCCAGTTCCTTTGGAAAGGCCCCGCCCTCGGTGGCAGTACCACTTCTTCGGCCCGAGCATCCCGAGCCCGGGCCGGCCGTCCCGACCGCAGGGCACTCCCCGGTCTTCGTCGACCAGTCAGGCAGCCGCGGGCGCAGGCTCCGCGGCTTCGGCTGGCTGATCGGCCTGGCCAGTGCCATGGGCGCGGCGGCACTCAGCAGCAGTCTCATCGGCCTCCAGTCCCAGGCACCCGCACTCCAGGTGCCGCCCCAGCCGTCCAGCACCATCGCCGGCCCCCGGCCGAGCGCCACCGGCCTGCCTGCCGTCTCCCCCTCGCCGATGGGCAGTCCACCGCCGGCCTCCGGTTCGCCGGCCGCCACCGGTCCCGCGGCCATGGCCACCCCGCCCGCCGGCAGCGCGAAGCCGTCGGCGGGAGCGGGCCACTCCCAGAGCCCGGTGCACTCCCAGAGCCCGGTGCACTCCCAGAGTCCGTCCGGCGGAAGGCCGACCGCGACGGCGCCGCACCCGAGCCGCTCGCCCGGCGCCGTGACCGGAACCCATACGGCGAAGTCCTAGACCGACCGGCGACAGCTCTCGCCTGGACATCGCGCGCTGCGCTCTCTTCCCCCAGCCTCCGGCCGGGGGACCCCCTCCTTCACCCACGCTCCCTGTTGCCGGTCGGTCGCAGCCCGCACTCCACCCCAGATTCACCGACCTCACCCACGTTCCGGATCCAGGTACACACATGTCCCGCCATCAGCGACGGCGGCAGTCGATTCTTCGGCCGCGCCGGCTCGCCGCCCCGCCACTGCGCTTCTTCCTGCCGGTGTCCTTGCTGGTCTGTCTGCTCGCCATGCTGGTGCTGCGCGGGATGGCCACCAACGAGGTCTTCCACGACGCCCGGATCGCCGTCTCGGTCGACAAGACCACGGTGCCGCCGAACCTGCTGACCGGTGGTCCGATCATCGACGCCCGGGGTCCCAGGAACGACCACCCGGTGAGCTACTCCGTCCCGGACCACACCGTGGTGCTGAGCTTCGACGACGGCCCGGACCCGGTGTGGACGCCGAAGATCCTCGATCTGCTGGCGGCCCACCACATCCACGCCACCTTCTTCGTCACCGGTTCGATGACCGCGCACAATCCGGACCTGATCCGGAAGATCGTGGCCGGCGGGCACGAGATCGGGCTGCACACCTTCACCCACCCCGACCTGGCGCTGCAGTCCAGGAGCCGGCTCGGCTGGGAGCTCGGCCAGACCCAGCTGGCCCTGGCCGGGGTCGCGGGCGTGCACTCCTCGCTCTTCCGCCCGCCGTACTCGTCCACCGCGGACGCGCTGGACGACTGGACCTGGCCGGTGACCAAGGACGTCGGCAAGCGCGGCTACCTCACCGCCTTCATCGACTCGGACACCGACGACTGGAAGCGCCCCGGTGTGGACGCGATCGTCAAGACCGCGATGCCCAAGGTGCCGGGCAAGGGCGAGCTGGTGCTGCTGCACGACGCCGGCGGCGACCGCTCCCAGACGGTGGCGGCGCTCGGCCAGATCATCGACCGGCTCCAGGCGCAGAACTACCGCTTCGCCAGCATCGGGGAGGCGCTCGGTGCCTCCGACACCATGGTCCCGGTGCACGGCTACCAGCTCTGGGCGGGGAAGGCGTTCATCCTCTGCACCCAGATCTCGGTCACCGTGCTGCCCTGGCTGATCGGGCTGCTGGCGGTGGTCGGTGCGCTGGTCTTCGCCAGGTTCGCGCTGATGCTGGTGCTGGCCACCCGGCACGCCCGCCGCTCGCGCCGTCCGGACTTCTCCTGGGGCCCGCCGGTGACCGCGCCCGTGACGGTACTGGTCCCCGCCTACAACGAGCGCGAGTGCATCGCCAACACGCTCAACTCCCTTGCCGCCAGCGAGCATCCGATCGAGATCATCGTCATCGACGACGGATCGACCGACGGTACCTCCGACATCGTGGAGGAACTGGCGCTGCCCAACGTCCGGTTGATCAGACAGCCCAACGGGGGCAAGTCCACCGCGCTCAACAACGGCATCGCCAACGCCTCCCACGACATCGTGGTGATGATGGACGGCGACACCGTCTTCGAGCCGTCCACCGTACGGGAGTTGATCCAGCCGTTCGCCGACCCGGGCGTCGGCGCGGTCGCCGGGAACGCCAAGGTCGGCAACCGGGACACCCTGATCGGGGCCTGGCAGCACATCGAGTACGTGATGGGCTTCAACCTCGACCGCCGGATGTACGACTCGCTCAACATCATGCCCACCATCCCCGGGGCGATCGGAGCGTTCCGCCGCAGCGCCCTGCTCCAGGTCGGCGGGATGAGCGACGACACCCTGGCCGAGGACACCGACATCACCATGGCCATGCTCTGCCAGGGCTGGCGGGTCGTCTACGCCGAGCGGGCCAGGGCCTGGACCGAGGCCCCGGCCAGCATGCAGCAGCTGTGGTCGCAGCGGTACCGGTGGAGCTACGGCACCATGCAGGCGATGTGGAAGCACCGCCGGGCCGTCCTCGACCGGGGCCCGGCGGGCCGCTTCGGCCGGGTCGGCCTGCCCCTGGTGGTGCTCTTCGGCGTGCTGGCCCCGCTGCTGGCCCCGCTGATCGACCTGTTCCTGCTGTACGGGGTGTTCTTCGTGGACGCCCCGGGCACCCTGGGCGCCTGGGCCGCCGTGCTGCTGCTCCAGGGCGGTCTGGCCTGGTACGCCTTCCGGCTGGACGGCGAGAAGCCCTGGCACCTGGTCACCCTGCCGGTCCAGCAGGTGGTCTACCGGCAGCTGATGTACCTGGTGCTGCTCCAGTCCTCCATCACGGCGGTGACCGGCGGCCGGCTCCGCTGGCAGAAACTACGGCGCACCGGCGAGGTCGCGGCGCCGATCGTGGAGGTCTGATCATGTCCGAGTCCTACGCCCTCGCCCCCGACCTCCGCTCCGACACCATCCGGCTGCGCCTTCCCCGGCTCGCCCCCGAGGCCCGGCCGGCCGAGCAGGGTGCCGAGCAGGGTGCCGAGCAGGGCGCCGAGCAGGCACCCGCGCCGCGCAAGGGCGGGCGCGACCGCTACCTGGACCTGCTGCGGGCCCTGGCCCTGGGGCGGGTCGTGCTGTACCACAACTTCGGCTGGGCCTGGCTGCCGCTGGTCTTCCCCTCGATGGGTGTGATGTTCGCGCTGGCCGGGTCGCTGATGGCCCGTTCGCTCAGCCGCCCGGCGCTCAGCGTCATCCGGGGGCGACTGCGCCGTCTGCTGCCGCCGATGTGGCTGTTCGGCGCGGTCCTGATCACCGCCATGGTGCTGGACGGCTGGGGTCCGGGCTCCGCCGGGAACCCGGCCCGCTGGTGGGGCGAGCTGGCGTTCTGGGTGCTGCCGCTGAGCACCCCGCCGTTCGGCGACAACCTGCACGGCTTCCACGGCGTGGTCGAGCCGACCTGGGCCGAGCAGATCGCGGTGCCGCTGTGGTACCTGCGCGCCTACCTCTGGTACGTACTGCTCTCGCCGCTGATGCTGAAGGCGCTCCGCCGGCAGCCGTGGATCACGGTGTTCACCCCGCTCGCCCTGTCGATCCTGATCAACTCCGGTCTGTTCGACCAGGAGGGCCGGATCTGGGAGACCGTCACCGACTTCACCACCTTCGGCTCCTGCTGGATCCTCGGCATGGCCCACCAGGAGGGCCTGCTGCGCAGGCTGCCGCAGTACCTCGCGCCCTCGGTGGCACCGCTGATCATGGTGGCCGGCCTCTGGTGGCTGTTCAGCAGGCCGGTGGAGGACCCGACGGCCCCCAGCGACCTGGACAGCGTGCCGATCGCCCAGGCGGTCTGGTCCTTCGGCTTCGTCCTGCTGCTTCTGCACCTCAGTCCGTCCTGGGAGAGCTGGCCGCGGCCGCTGGAACGCTGGAACGGCCTGATCAGCCTGCTGAACGCGCGGGCGGTCAGTGTCTACCTCTGGCACAACACCGCGCTGGTCCTGGCGATCCCGATCATCGACCGGCTCTGGGACATCGACTTCATGTTCCAGCACGGCCAGTGGCTGCTGCGCAGCCACTGGTTCCCGCTGATGATCGCGCTCCCGCTGATCGCCCTGTTCGTCCTCTGCTTCGGCTGGATGGAGGACCTGGCGGCGAAACGTTCACTCAGGCTCTTCCCGTGGCCGCGCCGGCAGCTCGGCAGGCGCCGGGCCGCCGGAGACTGAGCGGCGGCTGGGAGGGCACTGGGCAGCGGATGAGGCGGACCCGGGTGGTGCCTGGGAACGCGAAGGGGCCTGCCGAAACGTTTCGGCAGGCCCCTTCCGGGTCGTTCGATCTCAGTGCTGGACCGGGATGACCCCCGTCAGCCACTTGAAGGCCTCGGGGAGGAGGTTGGCCCAGACGTCCGTGGTGTGCGGGCCGGTGATCTCCTGGACCGTGACCGTGGTCGGAGCCTTGGCGGCGGCCTTGACGGCGAGCCCGGCCTCGTAGCCGTCGGTCTTGGCGCCCGCCATGAAGAGCGCGACCTTCGGCGGGGTGGCGGCGTTCTTCAGGATGTTCAGCGGGTTGGAGATCTCGTGCAGGTGCGGATCCTTCGCGGTGAGCGAAGCCGGCTCGGCGGCCGGGTCGTTGTAACCGGAGAGGCTGATCGCGGCGCGGTAGCGGTTGGGGTGCGACACGGCGAGCTTCTCGGCGCAGTGGGCGCCGGCGGAGTACCCGGCCACGGCCCAGCGGTCGGCGGAGTCGTCCACCCGGAAGTTGTCCATCACCATCTGCGGCACGTCACGGCTGAGCCAGGTCTCCGCGTTGACCTTGCCGGGAACGTCGGCGCAGCCGGTGTCGGTGGTGTTGCCGAGCAGCAGGGTGCGCGGCGAGACCAGGATGAACGGGGCCACCTGGCCGCTCTCCATCAGCGGCTTCAGCTTGGCGGTGACGTGCAGCGAGCCGTACCAGGTGGAGGAGGAGCCCGGCCAGCCCGGCAGCAGCTCGACGACCGGGAACTTCTTGTCCTTGTACGCCGGGTCGTCGTACTGCGGCGGGGTCCACACCACGACCTCGCCGTCCACACCGGAGAGCTGGCCCTTCAGATCGGTGGTCTTGACGTCCTTGGGGACCTTGGGGTCGTCGACCGCCTTGAACTGCTGGATCACCTTGGGCCGGTCCGAGGCGGCCTGACCCGGGGCCGCGTTCGGGTCCTCCTTCGGTACCTCGGGCACGGCCCGGATGTGGTTGCCGGTACCCAGCAGGTCGTCCCAGCTGCCGTAGATCAGGTTGGCGTTGTTGACCATCACGAAGACCATCAGCACGGCCGTGATCTGGGTGAACAGAATCATGATCAGCCGAGTCAGGAACTGCAGCGGCTTGGGACCGCGCACCTTCCCCCAGAACAGCATGGCAACCGCGATCGAGACCGGCACAAGGACGATCGTGAGGATCAGAAATGGCTTACCTGTGAGTTGCATCTACATTCTCGTATCCGGGTTGCAGGCTGACCGGGCACCGCTTGCCCGGCACGCACTCCGATGGGATCAGACGGTCTCGAACGGGAGATCAGTTGCTCTCGAACCTGGTGGAAAGCTGAGAGGAACGTCACATGTTGCTGGGAACCGGCTAAGTGCGGGGACATAGTCTGCCACCCGTCCGGGTGGGGGCGTTCAACGGCCCGGCCCCCCGCTGTGGAGGCCGTGCGGCTGCCGTACCGTCACCCGCGCGGCGGTCCGAGTGAGGGGGTGCGTGCTGACCTGGGAGAAACGCACCGACAATAGGAGGTATGCCACGAACCGTAACGATGCTCCTCGCCCTTGCCCTGCTGACGGCAGGCTGCAGTAGTACTGGAGGCCTGCGCGCCGAGCAGGCCCGCAGCCGGGCGGCGAGCACGGCGGGCGGCGCGGTCGACACCCCCCGCTGGAAGATCGCCATGATCACCCACGCCGGGGCGGGCGACGCCTTCTGGGACACCGTCCGCAAGGGCGCCGAACAGGCCGCGGCCAAGGACAACATCACCTTCCTCTACTCCAACGACGCGCAGACCCAGGGCCAGGTCCAGCTGGTGGACGCCGCCGTCGACCAGAAGGTCGACGGGATCCTGGTCACCCTGGCCAAGGGCGAGGCGATGGCCGCCCCGCTGGCCCGGGCGAAGGCCGCCGGCATCCCGGTGATCAGCATCAACTCCGGCCAGGAGTACTCCGCCCGCTTCGGCGCGCTGACCCACATCGGCCAGGACGAGAGCACGGCCGGCCAGGCGGCCGGCGAGGCCCTGGGCAAGCGGGGCCGCAAGGACGTCCTGTGCGTGATCCACGAGCAGGGCAACATCGGCCAGGAGCAGCGCTGCTCCGGCGCCAAGGGCGCCTTCGGCGGACAGCTGGAGACCCTCTACGTGAACGGGGTCAACCTGCCCGACGCCCGGTCCGCGATCGCCGCCAAGCTCCAGGCCGACCCGAACCTGGACACCGTCCTCACCCTCAGCGCCCCGCTCGCCGCCACCGGACTCCAGGCCATCCAGGACGTGGGGCGCGGCGTCGAACTGGACACCTTCGACCTCAACACCCAGGTGGTGGACGGCCTGAAGTCCGGCTCCGTCGGCTTCGCCGTGGACCAGCAGCCCTTCCTCCAGGGCTACGAGGGCGTGGACCTGCTCTGGCTCTACCGCTACAACCTGGACGCCCTCGGCGGCGGGAAGCCGGTGCTCACCGGACCGCAGGTGCTCACCAAGGACGACGCCCCCGCGCTCGCCGAGTACGTCGCGCGAGGTACCCGATGAGCACCGACGTACTCGCCCAGGAGCGGTCGCCGCGCCGCCGGCACCACCACTCCCGCCCGGAACTCGGTGCGCTGCTCGCCGCCGTCGCGGTCTTCGTGTTCTTCGCCGTGGCCGCGGAGAGCTTCCTGAGACCCGCCTCGATCGGCACCGTGCTCTACACCGCCTCGACCATCGGGATCATGGCGGTGCCGGTGGCGCTGCTGATGATCGGCGGGGAGTTCGACCTCTCGGCCGGGGTGGCGGTCACCACCGCCGCGCTGACCTCCTCGATGGTCTCCTACCAGTTCACCGCGATCACCTGGGTCGGGTCGCTGGTCTCGCTGGCGGTGGCGCTGGGGATCGGCGCACTGAACGGCTGGCTGCTGGCCAGGACCGGGCTGCCCAGCTTCATCGTGACGCTGGGCACCTTCCTGATGCTCACCGGCGCCAACCTCGGCGTCACCAAGGTGATCTCCGGCACGGTCTCCACCAAGTCGATCGCCGACATGCAGGGCTTCGCCTCCTGCCACTGGCTGTTCGCCTCCCAGTTCACCGTCGGCGGGCTCACCCTGAAGGCCACCGTGTGGTGGTGGCTCGGCCTGATGCTGCTCGGCAGCTGGGTCCTGCTGCGCACCCGCTTCGGCAACTGGATCTTCGCGGTCGGCGGTGACGCGGCCGCCGCCCGCGCGGTCGGCGTGCCGGTGGCCCGTACCAAGATCTTCCTCTACCTGGGCGTCGGCTTCTGCGCCTGGGTGCTCGGGCAGCACCTGCTGTTCTCCTTCGACACCGTGCAGTCGGGGGAGGGCGTCGGCAACGAGCTGATCTACATCGTGGCGGCGGTGATCGGCGGCTGCCTGATCACCGGCGGCTACGGCTCGGTGGTCGGCTCCGCACTCGGCGCGCTGATCTTCGGCATGACCAGCAAGGGCATCGTCTACGCCGAGTGGAACCCGGACTGGTTCAAGTTCTTCCTCGGCGCGATGCTGCTGCTGGCCGCGCTGCTCAACCACTGGGTCAAGCGACGGGCGGAGCGGGGGCCGGGCAAGTGACACTTCTCGAACTGACGGATGTGGGCAAGTCCTACGGGGCCGTCCGGGCGCTGGAAGGCGTCTCGCTGACGGTTCAGCAGGGGCGGATCAGCTGTGTGCTGGGCGACAACGGCGCCGGGAAGTCCACCCTGATCAAGATCATCGCTGGGCTGCACCCGCACGACGAGGGCAGCTACGCCATCGCCGGCGAACAGGTCCGGCTCAGCTCGCCCCGGCAGGCGCTGGACCGCGGCATCGCCACGGTCTACCAGGACCTCGCCGTGGTGCCGCTGATGCCGGTCTGGCGGAACTTCTTCCTCGGCGCCGAACTCGGCCGCTTCCGCCTGGACGTCCCCAGGATGCGCAGCATCACCCGGGACGCCCTGGCGAAGATGGGCATCGAACTGCAGGACGTGGACCAGCCGATCGGCACCCTCTCCGGCGGCCAGCGCCAGTGCGTGGCGATCGCCAGGGCCGTCCACTTCGGCGCCAAGGCGCTGATCCTGGACGAGCCGACGGCCGCACTCGGTGTCAAACAGTCCGGCGTGGTGCTCAAGTACGTGGCCGCCGCCCGGGACGCCGGGCTCGGCGTGGTGCTGATCACTCACAATCCGCACCACGCCTATCTGGTGGGCGACCACTTCACCCTGCTGAAACGAGGGAGGATGGCGGGTAGCCATCCGCGCTCGGAGATCAGCCTGGAACAGCTCACCACTGAGATGGCGGGCGGTTCCGACCTGGCCGAGCTCTCCCACGAACTCGGCCGTACCGAACCGAAGGAGCATCCGCCGACGTGACCGTGATCCCCAGCGGCACCGCCAGGCCGCCCGTGCTGCCCACCCTCTTCGGCCTCGGCCCGCGCAACGCCGACCGGCGCCGCCGTGCCCTGCCCCCGAGCGTGCTGCGCCTGCCCACCATCGGGGTGGACATCGGCGGCACCAAGGTGGTCGCCGGAGTGGTCGACGGCGAGGGCAAGGTGATCGACCGGCTGCGCACCGAGACCCCGGACAAGAGTAAGAGCGCCAAGGTGGTCGAGGACGTCATCGTCGAGCTGGTACTCGAACTGGCCGACCGGCACGACGTCCACGCGGTCGGCATCGGCGCGGCCGGCTGGGTGGACGCGGACCGCTCCAAGGTGCTGTTCGCCCCGCACCTGAACTGGCGCAACGAACCGCTGCAGGAGGCATTGAGCGAGCGCTTCCGCTTCCCCGTGGTGGTGGAGAACGACGCCAACGCCGCCGCCTGGGCCGAGTGGCGCTTCGGGGCCGGCCGGGGCGAGGACCACATGGTCATGATCACCCTGGGCACCGGCATCGGCGGCGCGGTGGTCCGGGACGGCTTCGTGGACCGCGGCAAGTACGGTCTGGCGGGCGAGTTCGGCCATATGCAGGTGGTCCCGGGCGGTCACCGCTGCCCGTGCGGCAACCGGGGCTGCTGGGAGCAGTACTCCTCCGGCAACGCCCTGGTTCGCGAGGCCCGCTCGCTGGTCGAGGAGGAGTCGCCGGTGGTCGAGCCGCTGCTCGCCCGCGCCGGCGGCACTCGGGAGGGCATCACCGGGCCGCTGGTCACCGAGGCGGCCCGGGCTGGTGACCCGGTCGCCATCGAGCTGCTCTACGACATCGGCAACTGGCTCGGCGTCGGTATCGCCAACCTGGCCGCCGCCCTGGACCCGGGACGCTTCGTCATCGGCGGCGGCGTCTCCGAGGCGGGCGACCTGCTGCTCGGCCCGGCCCAGGAGGCCTTCAAGCGCACCCTCACCGGTCGAGGCTTCCGGCCCGAGGCCCAGATCGTCCACGCGGCCCTCGGCAACGAGGCGGGCCTGGTCGGCGCCGCCGACCTGGCCCGCCAGGTCGCGCGCCGTTTCCGCACCATCAAACGCCGCCGTTCCGAACGGGCCCACCTGGCCTGAGACGGACATCCGGGGCGACGCCGGCCCGGGACGGGACGGGTCCGCCCCGGGCCGGCGTCCGCCTGTTCGGCCCGGGACGGGCCCGGTGCGGGCGGACGCGCCGTCAGGCCGCGTGCCAGCGGTTGCGGCCGTCGGAGCCGGGGCCGCAGACCATGGGTGTGCCCTTCGAGGTCACGCCGGTGGCGCCCTCGGGGGAGCAGAACGCGCCGGGGTGGACGACGGGGCCCGAACCGCCTCCGGTGGAGCTGCCGCCGGAGCCGGAACCCCCGGTTGACGAGCCCCCACCCGAGGAGCCGCCGCCTGAGCCGGAGCCTCCTGAGCCTGAACCACCTCCGGAGCCGGAGCCGCCGGAGGAACCGCCGCCCGAGCCGGAGCCGCCGGACCCGGTTCCTCCCGATGAGTGGCTGCCGCCGGTCGAGGAGGACCCGCCGGTGGAGCCGGAGGTGCCGTGGGTCTCCTCCGGTGCGGGATCCGGTGCCGCCGTGGTGGGAGCGGGGGCCGGCGAACTGTCGGCCGCCTCCGGCGAAGGCGTCGGCGTCGGCGTGGGAGTCGGCGACGGTGACGGCGAAGGTGACGGCGTCGGCGAGGGGTCGGGCGTGGTGGCGGCCGTCGAGGTCACGGCCGACGGCGCGTCAGGGGTGGCCTGGCTGGGCGCGGGGCCGACCAGGGCGCCGAGCCAGAAGAGGCAGCTGAAGAGGGCCAGGACGGTGCTGAGTATTCGCTTCCACAGCGCGCGCGGCCAGCTCCAGGCGATCGCGAAGGACGCCACCGGCAGGAAGATCAGCGCGAGCACCTGGATCGCTCGCCGCTGCCACCAGGGGCGGGGCGGCGGTGGTGGCGGGGTCGGTGCCGGGTACGGGTAGGACGGGTCCGGAGGCTGGTACACGGTCGCTGCGGCATCCTTCGAGCTTGCGGGGAGTGGAGAAACGGCTCGCAAGGTATCGAAGTGATCGTCTTGCTCTTCAAAAGATCTGCATTTCGTGTACTCAACCGTTACATCCTGTGTCACCTCCGCACGCCGGCGGGCCGGAGGCGACCCGGGCCTGCGGAGCGGCTGCCCGGGCCTTCCACCGGGTCGCCGGGGTTGTCGGTGGCGGGCGGTATGTTCGGGGTGGGATTCCCGGTGAGGGTTTCCGTCCCTGTCCGCACCAGCTCCGCACGCCCGGGAAGGCCGCCCGTGACCGTCCGAATCGCCACCTGGAACATCAACTCCGTCACCGCCCGGCTGCCCAAGCTGCTGGAGTGGCTCGACGGCGCCAAGCCGGACGTGCTCTGCCTGCAGGAGCTCAAGTGCGCCACGGACGCCTTCCCCTTCGAGGCGGTCGGCGAGCTCGGGTACGAGGCGGCCGCCCACGGCACCGGCCGCTGGAACGGCGTGGCGATCCTCTCCAGGCTCGGCCTCACCGACGTCGTCCGGGACCTGCCCGAGCAGCCCGGCTACCTGGCCGACGGCGCGCTGCTGCCCGAGACCGAGCCGCGCGCCATCGCGGCGACCTGCGGTCCGGTCCGGGTCTGGTCGGTATACGTGCCCAACGGCCGCGAGGTCGGCCACGCCCACTACCGCTACAAGCTGGAGTGGCTGGAGACCCTGCGCCGGTCCGTCCTGGAGGACGCCGCCGGGGCCCGCCCGTTCGCCGTGCTCGGCGACTTCAACGTCGCCCCGGCCGACGAGGACGTCTACGACCGCGCCGCCTTCGAGGGCCAGACCCATGTCACCGAGCCCGAGCGCGTCGCCCTCGCCGCCCTCCAGTCGGCCGGCCTGCAGGACGTCGTGCCGCGCGCGCTGAAGTACGACCGCCCGTACACCTACTGGGACTACCGGGCCCTCGGCTTCCCCAAGAACCGCGGCATGCGGATCGACCTCACCTACGGCAACAAGCCCTTCGTCGAGGCCGTCAGCGACAGCTACGTCGACCGCGAGGCCCGTAAGGGCAAGGGCACCTCGGACCACGCGCCGGTGGTGGTCGACCTGGCGCTGTAGCCGGGTCCCGCCGGGTCCCGCCGGGGCCTTCCGGGTACCCGAACGGGCCCGTGCGGTGGCCGCCGGTGTCGGTGCTGCCTAGCGTCGGGGGCGACAGGGCGTAGTCGTCCGATCACGTGGACGGCCAAGTCCCCGGCTGCGCCCGAGAACCTGGAGGTACGGGCATGCGCATCACGCGTACGGCCGCAGCTCTGCTGGGTGGCTCGGCTCTGGTCGCGGTCGCGGTCCCGGCCGCGATCGGCTCCGCGACGTCCGAGACGGCGGCCAGGAACGCCGAATCGGTCCTGGTCAGCCCGGCCGCGGCGGCCCCCGGAGAGTCGGTCACGGTCAGCGTCGCCTGCGGGAGCAGTCCGGAGAGGACCGTGACCGCCGGCTCGCAGGCGTTCTCCGGCGGGAAGGCCACCCTCAGCGCCGGTCAGGACGGGAAGTACAGCGGCACCGCCCTCCTGGTGGCCAAGGAGGAGCTGGCCCGGCTTGCGTCGGGCAAGTCCGGTAAGGGCGACAACAAGTGGGGCGTCGAGGGCAAGTGCCCGGACGGCAGGAGCTTTGCCGGGGCCGTCGAGGTCGCGCTGGGCGCCGCCGGTGCGGGATCCACGGTGAACGCCGCGCCCGCGCCCGCGCCCGCGCCCGCGCCCGCGCCCGCTCCCGCCCCCGCTCCCGCCCCCGGGCAGGGTGTCGGGGAGTTCGGGGAGCGGCCGGGCGGGCCGGTCCGGGACCCGGGGCGAGAGAACGGTGCGGGCCACGAGAACGGCCGGGGCCACGAGAACGGGGCCGGCCGCGACGGTGGCTCCGGCCATGAGGGCGGTTACGGCCATGAGAGCGGGGGCGGCCGAGACGGCGGCTCGGGTCACGACGGCGGGTACGGCCGAGACGGCGGCTCGGGTCACGACGGCGGGTACGGCCACGAGGGTTCCTCCGGCCACTACCCGCACGGCGGCATGGGCACCGGCCTGGGCGGTTCGATCACCAGCGACCCGAAGCAGCTGACCGCCGGGGCCGCGCTGGTCGCGGCCGGGATCGGCGGCGTCTGGCTGCTGCGCCGCCGCGGTGGCGCCAAGGAGGACGCGGCGAGGCACTGAAGGCCCGGCGGTGAACCCGGGTCGGACCCGCGAGGCCTGTGCCTGGCGCGGGTCCACCGCCGGCCTCCCGTCGACGGCGCCCCGCTCAGCGCCCGGCTGAGTGGACCGGGGCGCCGAGGCCCGTCCGGGCTCCGGCCGGCTCGGTGCCGGACGCGTCGGCGGTCTGCGCGTGCAGGGTGCCGACGGCCAGCAGGTACTGGGCCACGATGTAGGTCGCCATGATCCAGAACCCGTGTCCGGGCAGTTCGCGCCAGCCCGCCAGCTGAGTGGCGATCAGGGTGTCCGAGAGCAGGAACAGCGCCCCGCCCAGGCCCGTCCGCCAGCCGAGGCCCGCGGAGGTCACGGCGGTGGAGGCGAGCAGCAGACTGTAGGCCGCGACCGGGATCTTCAGGTCGCCGAGGCCGGGCCAGAGCTGACTCACCAGGGTCGCCCAGGCCGCCGCGTACGCCGCGGCGACGAGCACGGTGCGCCGGTGGTCGTTCAGCGCGCCCCGCTTGACGAACATCGTGACGTAGCAGACATGGGCGGCCGCGAAGGAGCCCATCCCGGCCAGGAAAGCGGTGTCGCCGCCGACCTGCAGCAGTACGTCGCCGCCGGTGCTGGCCGCGAGCGCCGCGGTGAGCAGCTTCGGCGTCCGCTCGGCCCTGGCCAGGGTGTGCGCGGCGAGCAGCGGCATCAGCGCCGGCTTGGTGGCGGCCTGCAGGACGCTCGCACCGGTGGCGATGGCACCGAGGTGGGCGGCCGAGGTCGCGGCGAGGGTACCGAGCAGGCCGCGGGCGCTGCGCAGGCGTCGGGTGATGGTCATGCGGGGTTGCCCTCCGGGCGGTCGGTCGGGGCCGGCTGCCAGCCGGGCCCCTTGGTGAGATGACGGACGCGGTCGCTCCAGCTGCCGGCCCTGGCGACGTCCCGGGCGATCGAGACGTACTCGTGGGTGGCCACCCGGAGCGGATTGAACGTGTCCAGATTCTTCGTCAGTCCGAAGACGCACCTGGTGGTCTCCGGGGTGAAGCTGCCGAACAGCCGGTCCCAGACGATCAGGATGCCGCCGAAGTTGCGGTCCAGGTAGCCGCCCTGGGAGGAGTGGTGCACCCGGTGGTGGGACGGCGTGTTGAGGACGTACTCGACCGGTCGCGGCAGGCGGTCGATCCGCTCGGTGTGGATCCAGAACTGGTAGACCAGGCTGGCCGAGGAGCAGAAGGCCAGGGCGGCCGGGTGGACGCCGGCCAGGATCATCGGGATGTAGAACGGCCAGGCGGTGGCGCTGGTCCAGGGCTGGCGGAGCGCGGTGGAGAGGTTGTAGTGCCTGCTGGAGTGGTGCACCACATGGCTGGCCCAGAGGATCCGGACCATGTGGTGGCCCCGGTGCACCCAGTAGTAGAAGAAGTCCTGGGTCAGCAGCATCAGCGGGACGGTCCACCAGAGCACCGGCACCCGCAGCGGCGTCAGCTCGTAGAGCACGGAGTAGACCGCTACGACGGGGATCTTCCAGCCCGCGTCGAAGAGGAGGCTGCCGAGACCCATGGTGAGGCTGGTCGCGGTGTCCCTGACGCCGTAGCCGCGCTCGTCCTGGTCCGGATGGACCCGGAACGAGACGATCTCCAGGGCGGTGAGCAGGACGAAGGCAGGTATCGACCACAGCACGACGTCGGGCAGGCGGGGCATGCCAGGACGATAGGCGACGCCGGGCGGCTTGCGGAAGGGGTGGTTACCGGTGCGTAGGACATCGTCGCGCACCGGGCGGCCGGAATCGGCGCCGATTCCCCCGGCCGGTCCGGACGGTGCCGCGAGCCGCCTCACCCACCGTCTAGTCTTGTGTGCGACATGGAGCAGCGCGAGTACACCACCGGCGCCGGAGCGGCACCCGGTGGCCTGGCAACCGGGCGCGGGGTGGGAGCGGGACAGCTCATCGCCGACGCGCCTGCCGACATACCCGCCGGGGCGCCCGCCGTGACGGCGGCTCCGGTCGGTGCGGCCGCTGCCGATACCCGGGCGGAGCGCCTGGCGGTGCGGTTGGCGGCGGCCGACCCCGGTGCGGCGCACGATCTGTTCACGGCGGCCTACGGGCTCTACGGTGCGCGGCACTTCGGCGGTGTGGTGGAGGCCGGGCGGGCCGCGGGGCCGGGGACCAGCTGGTGGCACGGGCCGAGTGTGCAGCTCCCGGCCGGGCTCAGGTCCCGGGTGGGCCGGCAGGCCGGGGGCCCGCGCCGGGCCCGGCGGATCGCCGCCGACGCGCAGCCCCCCGTGGCCCCGGCGACGCGCGGCCGGCATCGCAAGCCCGAGCGTTCGCCCGGCAGTACGCCGCAGGAGGTGGCGGTCGAACGGCGCACCGCCGCCCGGCTGTTGGCGGCACACCCGCTGGTGACCGCGACCGGCCCGCACGCGGCGGGCTTTCCGCTGGTGCGGCGTCATGCGGACTGGCTGGCGGAACGATTCCTCACGGTGCTCGGCTACCCGCTGACCATCGGTCACTCCTACGCCCGGCTGCACAAGGCCGGGCTGCCGGGCCGAGGGCTGACCGGCTTCGAACCGGCCGGGTACGCCGGTCTGGTACGGGCGCTGAGCGCGCTGGCCGACGGGCGACCGGTCGAGGCCGAGCGGGACGATGTCCTTCAACTCCTGGACGAATGGCAGGTGTTGACCCGGGATGCGGACGGCGCTCCACAGGTCGACCGTGAACTCGCGCGCGCACTGGGTCCGTTGGCCGCGCCGCCCGCCGAAGGTCCGGCTCTCACCGTACGGCGGCTGCTCGCCGAGACCCCGGTGGTGCTGCTGGACGAGCTGAGCGCCGAGGAGCGGGGCTGGCTGCTGGAGCACCAGTGGGCGGAGGCCGAGTTGTTCGCCGACTTCCTCGGGCTGGAGGCGGAGATCAGGGCCGAGGGCGTCGCCCTGCTGGATCCGGCCGACGAGCTCACCGACCTCGCCCTGCCGGGCAGCGGCACGCTCGCCCAGGCCGCCCTGCTGCTGGCCGAGCGCCTGGTGGAGGATCTGCGGCCGCTGCCGGAGGAGTCGGCGCCGTCGGCGGTGCTGATTCCCGACGCGCTGATAGACGGTGCGCTGGGCGACATCACGGACGAGTACGGCCTGGCGGCCGGGTGGCACCGCGACTACCTGGCCGACCTGGCGGGATTCCGGCGGGACGCGCTCGATCTGCTGCGCCGGATGCAGCTGATCGCTCCGGCCGGGCGGGCCTGGCTGCTGCGGGCTCCGGCCGCGCGCTACGCCCCGCCGTCGGAGGTCCACCGGACGTCGGGGTCCGGGCGGCACTCCCGGCCAGGGCCGGCGGTCCAGCAGGAGCTGATGGTCTGACCTGGCGGCCTGCCGGGCGCCGCCTCGCGGCCTGGGGGCGCGGCTCTTTGAGGGCCGCTGCCTTCGGGACCGCTGCCCGGGGCCGGGCGCGGCGGGCGGGCCCGGGCGGCGGGCTCAGCGCGCTGCTGCGGCGGCGACGGTGTCCTGGCGGACGGTTTCGACGGTGGCGGCCACACCGAGACTGCCCAGGGCGATCGAGGCGGCGACGGCGGCGCAGGCGAGGACGCGGCGGTGCCGCTGGGGGAGGGGGAAGCGTTCCGGGGGAAGGGCCTGCGGGGCCGAGGTCGGCTGAGCGTTCATGGTGCGGAGCATTCCAGAACGGCGTTAAGCGATGACTACGCCCGGGTGAAGACTGGGCGGGGCTCGGGCGTCGGGACATCTGCGCAGGTGACGGGCGGGTGAGGGGTTCGTGAGGGCCGGGTGCGGCTCCGCCGGTCCGGGCCGGGGGAGCCGCACCGTACGTTCGAGGAGTGAAGGCGGTGCGCCCGTGGGCGGCCGCGCCCGGCCGGCCGCTGTTCGGGTTCAGGCCGCTGTCCGGGTTCAGGCCGCGTACGGGGCGGTGGCCGGCCGGGCGGTGGCCAGGTAGTCGGCCAGGGCCGCGCGGCTCTGCAGGAGGGTCTCGATCCGGCCGTCCAGGTCGGCGAGTTCGGCGTGCAGCGTGGCCAGCAGGCTGGGGCAGGCCTCCAGGGCGGGCAGCGGCCCGGTGGCGCACGGGAGGATCTCGGCGATCACCCTGGTGGGGAGTCCGGCCGTCAGCAGGCCGCGGATCTGGCGGACCCTCACCTGGGCGTCCGCGCCGTACTCCCGGTACCCGCCGGAGGTGCGCTCGGCCTGGAGCAGCCCCTGCTGCTCGTAGTACCGCAGCAGGCGGGTCGAGACGCCGGTCAGACGGGAGAGCTCTCCGATGCGCATACCCGGTCCAACGCCGCTGTGCGACCGGCTGTTCCGGGCGAACGGCGCGGCCCGCGGGAGGGCCACCGGCGGACCGGTGACCGCTGCCGCCGTCTTCACCGGTGCTGCTCCGCGAGGAAGTCCCGGATCGCGGCCAGCAGTTCGGGGCCGCGCTCGATGGCGACCAGATGGCCCGAGGCGAGTTCGAGGAGCCGGGCGCCCGGGATGTGCTCGGCGAAGGTCCGGTGCTGCGCCGGTACGGACAGGGTGTCCTCGGTGGTGCTGATCACCAGGGTCGGCACGGTGATCCGGGGCAGGTCGCCGGTGATGTCCACGGTGGAGACCAGCTCGAACTGCCGGCGCAGCCCGGCCGGTGTGCCCGCGGCCACCGCCTTTGCCAGCAGGGTGAGTTCGTCCGACGAGTGCCGGTTGATCCAGTCCGCGCCGAACGCGTAGGTGATGTTGAACTTGCCCCACAGCTCCGGGCTGAGCCGCTCCGCCGCCAGCAGCGCGTCGATCACCAGCCGGATCTGCGAACCGGCCTTGGCCACCCCGGCGACCAGCACCAGCGAACGCACCCGCTCCGGGTGCCGGGCCGCGGCCCGGACCGAGACCGCCGAGCCGAGCGAGAAGCCGACCAGGTCGAAGCTCTCGTGCCCCTCCTCGACGGCCGCCGCGACCAGCCGGTCGGCGAGGTCGTCGAGGTCGAGCGGGCCCTCCTCGACCGGGCTGGCGCCGGAGCCCGGGTAGTCCGGGGCGACCACGGAGTAGTGCTCGGCGAGCGGGCCGATGAGGGTGCCCCAGTTCGCCTCGGCACCGCCGCCCGCGCCGTGCGCGAGGACGAGCGCGGGACCGCTGCCCTTGGTGATCCGGGAGAGTGAATTTTCCGCCATGGTCAACTCCTTGATGGTACGTCGGACATGATGCCGGGTTTCGGCCGGTGCGGCGCCGTCACTGGGAAAGCTAGAGGTTGACACCTGTGTCAGGGTCAAGCCGACGGCTGTCGGAGTGCTCCGGGCCGCCCTATCATCCGGGCATGACTGGGCTGCTACGGGCGCCCGACCACCCCGCGGGCGCCCGCGGACACGCCTCCTCCCAGCCACCCGAACGGAAGGACGCGACCGATGGACGAGTTCGAGTACAACCGTGTGCGACACACCGTCAGCGGCGAGGAAACCCCGCGGCCCGGAACGGAGGCGGCGGCCGGAAGGCCCGGGATCGTCAAGCCGCTGCCGCCCGAGTGGTTCATCCCGCGCGGGACCAACGCCGAGATGCGCTGGGACACCCTGCGCGACAGCTGTACCGGCTTCCACACCCCCACCGAGCGGTTCTTCGTCCGCAACCACACCAGCACCCCGGTGATCGACCCCGACGGCTGGCGGCTCACCCTCACCGGCAGCGGACTGGCCGGACCCGCCGTCCGGTTCGACCTGGCGGAACTGCGCCGGCTGCCGGCCACCTCGTACAGCGCGGCGATCGAGTGCGCGGGCAACGGCCGGAGCTTCTTCACCACCCAGCAGCGGCAGGACGTCCCCGGCACCCCCTGGACGCTCGGCGGCATCGGCGTCGCCCGCTGGCGCGGGGTGCGGCTCGCCGAGGTGCTGCACCTGGCCGGACTGCGCCCCGAGGCGGTGGACGTGATGCCGATCGGACTCGACCCCGACTACGTCACCTCCGACGGCCGGAACCTGGGCCACGTCCGCCGGCCGTTGCCGGTCTCCAAGGCGCTGGACGACGTCCTGCTCGCGTACGAGATGAACGACGCCCCGCTGACCGCCGATCACGGCGCCCCGCTGCGGCTGGTGGTGCCCGGCTGGGTCGGGATCGCCTCGATCAAGTGGGTCGGCACCATCGAGGTCTCGACCGAGCCGCTCCGGTCACCGTGGAACACCGAGTTCTACCGGATGTTCGGCCCGGACTACCCGCAGGACGGCGGAGCGCCGCTCACCCGGCAGACGGTCAAGTCCGTCTTCGAACTGGCCCGGGGCGCCACCCTCGCCCTGGGGGAGCGTCACCTGCTGTACGGGCGCTCCTGGTCCGCCGGGCCGGCGATCGAGTGGGTGGAGGTGAGCTTCGACGACGGCCGGAACTGGCGCCGCGCCAGGCTCCTGGACGAACCGGGCCGCGCCGTCTGGACGCGCTGGAGCGTCGACTGGCAGCCCCGGTACCCGGGCCGGCACACACTGCTGGCGCGCGCCGGTGACGTGGAGGGAAACACTCAGCCCCGGGTGACGCCCGTCAACCGCGAGGGCTACCTCTTCGACGCCATGGTGCGGCACCCCGTGAATGTCGTCTAGACCACATGCGGTGACCTGCTCATTACCACTGGTAGGGTGCCTCGCTGCGCCGTTCGCAATCTGTGAGCTGTCCTTAACATCCATGAGACTTTGATGAACAGACGCCCTCAGCGAACGGTTTGGCATGACTGTGCGTCTAGCCTCATGCAGCGGGGCACTGGCCGTGCACGGTCCGTAGCCGCCGTTGGATGGATCCGCAGTCCACGAGACCGAAGAGCAGGTTGATGGAATCACGTGAAGTAGCGGACTTGAGTCTGCCTCCGTTCGGGAACACACCCGGACTGGCGGGCGGGGCGCTGTGGCCGGTGACCCCGGCCGCCCCCGTACGGACCCTGATCGATGTGATCGAGGCCGCCGCCCAGGCGAATCCGTACGTCCCCGCCCTGGATGCGGGCGCCGTGGTACTCGACTACCGGACGCTGCTGGAGCAGGTCGACGCGTTCGCCGGACGCCTGGCGTCCCTCGGCATCGGCCGGGGGGACCGGGTCGGTGTGCGCGTCCCGTCCGGGACGGCCGACCTCTACATCGCGATCCTCGCGACGCTGCGCACCGGCGCGGCCTACGTACCCGTCGACGCAGACGACCCCGACGAGCGGGCCGAGATGGTGTGGGCGGACGCCGGGGTCAGCGCGGTGGTCGGCGCCGGCCTGGCCATCGCGACCGACGCCCGCACCAGGCCCGGAGGCCGCCCGGGCAGACCGACCCCCGACGACGACGCCTGGATCATATTCACCTCGGGAACCACCGGGCGTCCCAAGGGAGTTGCGGTCAGCCACCGCTCCGCGGCGGCCTTCGTCGACGCCGAGGCCAGGCTGTTCCTGCGCGGCCGCCCGCTCGCCCCCGGCGACCGGGTGCTCGCCGGACTCTCGGTCGCCTTCGACGCCTCCTGCGAGGAGATGTGGCTGGCGTGGCGTCACGCCGCCTGCCTGGTGCCCGCCCCGCGCGCGCTGGTGCGGGCCGGAGCCGACCTCGGGCCCTGGCTGGTCGAGCGCCAGATCACCGTGGTCTCCACCGTGCCCACCCTGGTCGCGCTCTGGCCGACCGAGTACCTGGAGCGGGTCCGGCTGCTGATCCTCGGCGGCGAGGCCTGCCCGGAGGAGCTGGTCCACCGGCTGGCCGCCCCGCACCGTGAGCTGTGGAACACCTACGGCCCCACCGAGACCACGGTGGTCGCCTGCGCCGCCCTGATGACCCCCGGTCAGCCGGTGCGCATCGGAGCCCCGCTGGACGGCTGGGAGCTCGCGGTCGTCGACGAGCAGGGCAAGCCGGTCGCCTGGAACGAGACCGGTGAGCTGCTGATCGGCGGCGTCGGCACCGCCCGCTACCTGGACGCCGCCAAGGACGCCGAGAAGTTCGTCGACAGCCCGTACCTGCACAGCACCCGCGTCTACCGCAGCGGCGACCTGGTCCGGGCCGACCCCGAGGGGCTGGTCTTCGTCGGCCGGGCCGACGAGCAGGTCAAACTGTCCGGACGCCGGATCGAACTCGGCGAGGTCGACGCCGCGCTGCAGGCGCTGCCCGGCATCCGCGCCG
Organism: Kitasatospora sp. HPM-01-4; assembly: GCF_051374625.1. Taxonomy (NCBI): domain Bacteria; kingdom Bacillati; phylum Actinomycetota; class Actinomycetes; order Kitasatosporales; family Streptomycetaceae; genus Kitasatospora; species Kitasatospora sp. HPM-01-4. The sequence goes on from NZ_JBPQGP010000005.1 coordinate 6,972,108, forward strand.
CCGCCGCGGCGGTCCGCAACACCCCGGCCGGCGGTCAGGTGCTGGTCGGCTACCTGGTTCCCGACGGCGGCCCCGGGACCCCGTTCGACACCGCCGCCGCCCGGGTGGCGCTGCTGGACCGGCTGCCCCAGGCCCTGGTCCCGCTGCTGGCCCTGGTGGACGACCTGCCGACCAAGACCTCCGGCAAGGTCGACCGCAACGCCCTGCCCTGGCCGCTGGCCGGCGTCACGCAGACGGCGGAGTCCACCGGCCCCGCCCTCACCGGCACGGCCGGCTGGCTGGCCGAGAAGTGGCAGGACCTGCTGGGCCTGCCGGTCTCCGGGGACACCGACTTCTTCTCCCTCGGCGGCACCAGCATCGCGGCCGCCAAGCTGGTCTCGGAGCTGCGCACCCGCTACCCCGCCGTCTCCGTCGCGGACATCTACGGCCACCCCACCCTGCTCGCCCAGGCCGCCAGGCTGGACGAGCTCGGCGGTCCGCCGCGCGAGGAGCGCCTGGTCCGGCCGACTCCCCGGCGTGCCGGAGTGGTCCAACTGGCCGTGCTCACCCTGCTGTTCACCGTCAGCGGCCTGCGCTGGGTGCTGGCCCTGGCCGCGCTCGACAACCTGGCCGGGGCCGACAGCTTCGTCGGGCACAAGCTCTCCTGGACCCCGTACACGCCGTGGTGGCTGATCATCACCGGCTGGGTGGTGCTGTCCAGCGCGGCCGGACGGCTGGTGATCGGGGCGGTTTCCGCCCGGCTGCTCACCGCGGGACTGCGGCCCGGCAGCTACCCCCGGGGCGGCTCGGTCCACCTGCGGCTGTGGGCCGCCGAACGCCTGGTGGCGTCCTTCAACATCGGCTCGGTGATCGGCACCCCGTGGGCCGGCCGGTACGCCCGGCTGCTCGGCTGCCGGGTCGGCGAGGACGTGCACCTGCACGCCATGCCGCCGGTGACCGGCCTCGCCCGGTTCGGCTCCGGCGCCAGCATCGAGCCCGAGGTGGACCTGGCCGGCTGGTGGCTGGACGGCGACATCCTGCACCTGGGCGGCGTCGAGGTCGGCCGGGGCGCCCGGGTCGGCACCCGCAGCACCCTGATGCCCGGCGCCCGGGTCGGCGACTTCGCCGACGTCGCCCCCGGCAGCTGCGTCCTCGGCGAGGTCGCCGAGGGCCAGCAGTGGCACGGCTCCCCGGCCCGTCCGATGGCCGGTGCCGGCCCGGCGGGCACCGGCTGGCCGCTGCCCGCGCACCACCGCTCCCGGCTGTGGAACGCCGCGTACGGGCTGGGGCTGCTCGGCTTCGGGCTGATGCCGCTGATCGCCGCGCTGCCCTCGCTGGCCCTGGTCCTCTCGCTGCTCGACCAGGACCAGACCCTGCGCACGGCGATGGTCCAGCTGCTGCTCGTGACGCCGCTCGCGGTGGTGGTCTCGCTCGTCTGCTACGCCCTGATGCTGATCGCCACGGTCCGGCTGTGCAGCCTGATGATCAAGCCGGGCCACCACCCGTCGCTCGGCCGGGTGGCATGGGCCTCCTGGGTCGTCACCCGTCTGATGGACACCGCGCGCAGGTCGCTGTTCCCCTTCTACGCCTCGCTCCTCACCCCGGTCTGGCTCCGGCTGCTCGGCGCCCGGATCGGCCGGCGGGTGGAGGCCTCCACGGTGCTGGCACTGCCCGGCCTGATGCGGGTGGACGACGGGGCCTTCCTCGCCGACGACACCCTGGTCGCGCCGTTCGAGGTGCGCGGCGGCTGGCTGCGGATCGGCCACTCCGAGGTCGGCCGGCGGAGCTTCGTCGGCAACTCCGGAATCGTCGGACCGGGCCGTACGCTCCCCGACGACTCCCTGGTCGGGGTGCTCTCCGACGCACCGCCGCACGCCGAGCCCGGCTCCTCCTGGCTCGGGCGCCCCGGCTTCTCGCTGCCCCGGGTGGCCCGCACCGGTGACCTGTCCCACACCTACGACCCGCCGAGGCGGCTGATGGTCGCGCGCGGCCTGGTGGAACTGTGCCGGCTCCTGCCGGTGCTGCTGGTCGCCTTCCTCGGCGACCTGGCCTTCGGTGTACTCCAGGAGGTCATCGACCAGGACGGCCGGGCGGCGGCCGCCGCGTGCGGCGGGCTGATCCTGATCGGGGCGGGGATCGCCGCGCTGCTCACCACCACGGTGGCGAAGTGGCTGCTGGTCGGCCGGTTCAGGACCGGTGAACACCCGCTCTGGTCGCACTTCGTGTGGCGCAACGAGCTGTACGACGTCTTCGTCGAGGAGCTGGCGATGCCCTGGCTCGGCCAGGCGATCATCGGTACTCCGTTCCTCAACGTCTGGCTCCGCTCGCTGGGCACCCGGATCGGACGCGGTGTCTGGTGCGAGACGCACTGGCTGCCCGAGACCGACCTGATCGCCATCGAGGACGGCGCGAGCATCAACCGCGGCACGGTGCTGCAGACGCACCTGTTCCATGACCGGGTGATGCGGCTGGACACCGTGCGCATCGGCGCCGGGGCCACCACGGGCCCGCACTCCATCACGCTGCCGGGGTCGAGCCTCGGCCAGGGGGTCTCGGTCGGGGCCGCCTCGCTGGTGATGAGCAACGAGTCGATGCCGGACGGCACGCGATGGCTCGGCAACCCGGTCGCGGCCTGGCCGGCCGAGCAGCCCGTCGGGCCCGGATCGCATCTGGTGAGCGGGTTCGGGCGACGGCGCGCGCGGTCCCGGGGGCACCGGGGTGGTGGGCGGCGGCAGGTGGGCAGCGGCGTCTGACGCCGCCGGACGCCGGTGACCTACCGCTGACGGCGGGTGGGACCTTCGGGTCCCGCCCGCCGTTTCGTTCGAAGGCGCGGGAAGCGGCCGGAACGCCGGGACCGGAAGACGGGAGCGCCGCGGCGGCCGGTCGCCCGCCGGGGCTCCGTGCGCTCAGGCGGCTTCGTACGGGGTGAGGACCAGGCGCACGACGTCCTCCAGACGGCGGCGGGCGTCGTCGAGGGTGGTCCGGCCGGTCACCCAGGCGGTCAGCTCGCCCTGCCAGGCGTGGCCGACGATGTGCCGGACCACATCGCCCGCACCGGGCGGGACCTCGGCCATCACGGCGTTCAGCGCCGCTGCGTCGGCCCGGACCAGGCCCTGCAGGGCCTCGCTCGCGAAGGGGTCGGTGGAGGCCGCGACCGACACCCGCAGCCGGGCGAGCTGGGGCTGGCGCTGGTAGGCCCGCATGCCGTGCCGGACGAACCGGACCACCCGGTCGGTGCCGGTGAGCCCGGCGCGGGGACTGCGCAGGTCGGCCACCAGGTCGGCCAGCAGCAGCCGGTGCCAGTCGGCGATCGCGGCGGCGAGCAGGTGGTCCTTGGAGGAGAAGTACCGGTAGGCGGTGCCGAGCGCGACCCCTGAACGCTCGGAGACCTGCTTCATCTGCAGGCGCTCGACGCCGGTCTCGTTCACCAGCGCGAGGGCGGCCGAGAGCAGACTCCGGCGGCGTTCGAGCTGACGGGGCGACATCGCCTCGATCGGCCGTGGTGACAGGTCAACCTTGGTCACCCGCACCATGATACGGGGCGGCCACCCGGGAGCGAACGACGCCTGATCAGCGCACTACCGGCCGCGGAGGTGCGCCGGGGGGCGGTCCCTACGGCTGCACCGGGGGTGGCGCCAGCTCGCGGAGCAGGGTCTCCTGCACCGCGGAGGCGACCAGTTCGCCGTCCCGGTTGTAGAACTCGCCGAGGGTGAGCCCGCGTCCGTCCGAAGCGGACGGGCTGCGCTGTGCGAACAGCAGCCAGTCGTCCGCGCGGAACGGCCGGTGGAACCACATCGCGTGGTCCAGCGAGGCGAGCATGACCCTGGGCGGTCCGGAGCGGTGCAGCCGGTGCGGCTGGAGGTGCAGTGCCGCGGTCGGGGCGAGGGTCAGGTCGGAGAGATAGGTGAGCGCACAGACCTGGACCAGCGGATCGTCGGCCGGAAGCGGGGTGCCCGCCCGGAGCCAGACGAACTGCTGTGGCACGCCCGGGAGTTCAGCAGGAACGCCGGGGGCGTCGGCCGGGACGAAGCGCATGTCGAGCGCACGGAAGCCGCTGCTGCGGGCGTAGTCCTCGGGGTGCTCCGCCGCCCAGCGGGGCAGCGGGTCCGGCAGGTCCTCGGGCCCGGGCACCGGGGGCATGGTGCGCTGCCGGGCGCCGCCCTCCTCGGGGAGCTTGAAGGAGGCGGAGAGTGTGAAGATCGCCTCGTTGCACTGCAGCGCGGTCACCCGCCGGGTGGCGTACGAGAGTCCGTCGCGGACCCGGTCCACCTGGTACTCGATCGGGCGCTGCGGGTCGCCGGGGCGCAGGAAGTAGCCGTGGAGCGAGTGCACCGTGCGGGCCGGGGCCACCGTCAGCCCGGCGGCGGTGAGCGCCTGCGCCGCGACCTGGCCGCCGAAGGCGCGCATGGGCGCCCCGGCGTGGCAGCGGCCCCGGAACAGGTTCTTGTCCAGGGTCTCGATCCGCAGCAGCTCGATGAACGAGCCCACCGTGCCGTGGTCCGGATTCTGCTGTCTGATGGCGTCGGTCACCCGCACATGGTGGCAGAAGAGGGCCGGTCGGTGGTGTGACCTGGGTTACCGGAAGAACCCCGCGGCGGATGGAACGAGTTCCAGAAACGTGGGTCACGGGCCGGCGGGTTCCGGAAACGGCGAGTTCCGGAGAGCGGCGGGTTCCGGGCACCGGCGGGTCCGGAACCCGTCTCCACCGGCCCGCGGGCTTCGGCGCCCGGGGGCTCAGACCGTGACTTCGTCACCTTCGGCAGGCCGGCCGGTGACCGGGGCGGCGGGTTCGGGGACCAGCGGTTCGGCCCCTCTGGGCACCGCCGCGACCGCTCGCCACCAGAGCCGGAGTGCGGGTGTTTCGGCGGGTTCGAAGGGGTGCCCGGGGACGGGGACGGCGAGACGGGCACCGAGGGCGTGGGCCGCGGCGACCGTGCGCTCGGCGGGTTCCTCCCACGGGTGGGGAGCGAGGTTGAAGGTGCACCAGTGGATCGGGAGCATCAGCCGCCCGCCCAGGTCGAGGTGGGCCCGGACGCCCTCCTCGGGGGTCATGTGCACCTCGGGCCAGAAATCGCTGTAGGCGCCGATCTGCATCATCGTCGCGTCGAACGGACCGAGCCTGCGGCCGATCTCGGCGAAGCCGGGGAAGTAGCCGGTGTCCCCGCTGTGGAAGATCCGGTGCTCGGGTCCGGCCACCGCCCAGGAGGCCCACAGCAGGTGCGGACTGGTCTTCGGCCCGCGGCTGCAGTAGTGGCGGGCGGGGGCGGCGGTGAGGGTGAGCCCCGCGACCTCGGCCGACTCCCACCAGTCCAGTTCGACGATCCGGTCGGCGGGCACCCCCCAGTGCTCCAGGTGCGCCCCGACGCCGAGCGGCACGGCGAAGACCGCGGTGGAGCCGGTCAGGGCCCGTACGGTGTCCATGTCCAGGTGGTCGTAGTGGTCGTGCGAGATCACCACCACGTCCACCGCGGGGAGCTCGGTCAGCGAGAGCGGCACCGGGTGCAGCCGCCTGGGTCCGGTCCAGGCGAACGGGGAGCAGCGTTCTCCCCAGACCGGGTCGAACAGGACCCGGCGGCCGTCCAGCTCGGCCAGGACGGTGGCGTGGCCCAGCCAGGTCAGCCGGAGCCCGGAGGCGGGCGGCTCGGCCAGTTCGACCGGCCGCAGCCGGTGCAGGGGAACGGCGGCGGCCGGCACCCGGCGCGGGCGGTTGGCGGTCAGCTGGGAGTGGGTGAGCTCCAGCGGCGAGCGGTCGTAGACCAGCCGCCGGGTCGGTACGGGGTTCCGGAAGGCGCCGTCGGTGAAGTTCGGTGAGGCGAGGACGCGGGCCAGCCGGTCGCCGGCCGGCTCGGCGCCGAAGGCCTCGGCGCGGAGCCGGCGCCAGGCGGTGCGAGGCAGTGCGCGGAGTGGCAGGAGGCCGGGACCGGTGCCGGTGCCGAGCTGCGTGGTCAGAGTGGTGAACCGGGAGATCCAGGAGACGGAGCTGGGCACAGCACCTCCATGGGCGCACAACAACGCACGTTCGCAGTGACGCGAACGCACGGGAGAGGCCGTGCGGCAGGGGCCCGTGAACCCGCTGCCGTACGACAGGCATCTGACCGGACCTTACCGTTCCGGCGGCCGCCGAACCCGGTGAACGGGGTGGCCAGCACGCCGTTCGGCGGACCCGCACGGATCCCGCGGATGGGCCAACTGCCGCTGCCCGGTGGGCGCGAGCGCCTGCGGCGGTGGTGGCCGCCGCAGGCGTGAGCCGGTGCACTGTGGCGCGAGGGCGCGCAGGGGCCGGGAGCGTGCGCGGGGCGCGTGGGTTCGGACGGTGTACGCGGGCTCAGGGCGTCGGTGGCCAGGGCGCAGGCCGTCGGTCGCCACGTCGGTTGCCACGTCCGTTGCCAGGGCCCGGGCCGGCCGTCCGGGGCCGACCGCGGACCGGGCGGGGTGCTCCGGCTCAGGCGGCGTAGAAGCGGGTGATGGTCTCGGCCACGCAGTGCGGCTTGGGGCCGGTCTCGCTGCTGATGGTGAAGCGGACCACGGCCTGCACACCGCCGGGGACCTCGGCTGCCGAGAGCAGTTCGGCCGTCGCCCGCACCGCCGTGCCGACCGGCAGCGGGGCGGGGAAACGGACCTTCTCCGAGCCGTAGTTGAGGGCCATCCGGACGCCGTCGACGCTGTAGCACTCCTTCGCCAGCACCGGGATCAGCGAGAGCGTCAGGTAGCCGTGCGCGATGGTGCCACCGAAGGGGCTGTCCTTGGCGCGGTCCGGGTCGATGTGGATCCACTGGTGGTCGCCGGTCGCCTCCGCGAACAGGTTCACCCGGTCCTGGTCGATGATGTGCCACTCGCTGGTGCCGAGTTCGGTGCCGACGGCGGCGGAGAGGTCGGCGAGCGAGGCGAAGGTCGTCACAACGTGCTCCTGTGGGGTGCTGCTGGCGGGACTCCGATTCCGCAGAGTATGCCTACTCGGGAGTCACCTGTCAGGAGTCGCAGGCCCGGAGACCGGCGGCCACGGGCCCGTCGGACCCGGGCGGCGCCGGACGGTGGCACCCCGGACTCAGGAGATGCGGACGGGCCGGACGGCCGGGAGCAGGCGGTGGCCGCTGACCAGTTCCGGGGCGAGCCGCACGAGGCGCTGCTCCCGGGCGGGCACCGTCGGCCGGGGTGCGGGAAGCGGCGGGTGCCCGTGCGCGACGGCGTCGCGGACCGTTTCGGTGCGGCCGTGGACCAGGACTGACCAGCCGGTCCCGGTCACCGGGTCGAGCCGGTCGGCCTGGAAGGCGGCGACCGTGCCGTCCAGGGCCCGGGCCACCGCGGCCCCGGCGTCCAGGGCCAGGAGCAGCCGCCCGTCGGGCCCGACCTCGAAGGCCACCGGGCGAACGGCGGGCAGCGCGTGCTCGGTGTACACCACCCGCCCGATGGGCACGGTGCCGAGCAGGCGCAGGCACTCGGCCTCGCTCAGGGTCTCCACCCGGTTGTCACGGTCCATGGCAGTGATGGTGTCGCCCCGGCCACCGGGCCAATAGAGTCCATGGTCCCTGGGCTGTGGCGATTCCCGGCCGTGACCGGCGAGGCCGGTCGGTGCGGGCGGTGAGGCCGGTACGACGCCGGTACGCGGCCGCGGCGGTAGCTTGTCGGCGGTGTTCCGAGCTGGTTCAGTCCAAGGTGGGTCCGCGGTGTGGTCGCGGACAACTCGGCGGTGACGGGGCGGGACGACTGAGATCCGGCGGCCGGTCGGCCGAGTCGGAGCGGTGGGCGGCCGGCGCGCGGGCCGGCGGTACGGGGAGGGGTCGGTGCGAATGGGCGGCGGCATCGAACTGGTGGTGATCGGTGCGGACGGTGGGCCCGAGCGCGCCCACGGCGGCTCGGCGCGGGCGGCGGAGGGGGCCGGGCTGCTCGCCGACGCGCTGCCCGGAAGCTGCTTCGACGCCGGCACCCGGGGCTGCCGGGTGACCCTGCCGCCGCCGGACGCGGACGCCAACGCCATGCTCACCGCACTGCGGGCGGCGGCCCAGAGACCCTCGCGCTGGCTGGTGGTCTGCCTGATCGGCCAGCTGGTGGCCGATCCGCGCGGCCGGCGGCTGGCGCTGGTGGCCGGTGGCAGTACCTCCGACAACGCCTACCGCCGAGGGCTGGCCTGGGACTGGGTGGTCAGCACCATGGTCCACGGCGAGGCCGAGGGCACCCTGCTGCTGGTGGACGCGGTGGCCGACCGGGAGACGTGGGCGGCACTGGAGCACGGTGGGGAGGACGGCGCGGGCGAGCTGCTGGCGCACTCCCGGGTGCCGCTGTGGGGACGGGTCGGGCGGTTCACCGCCGGGCGGCGCGGCCGGGACGCCGTACTCCCGGGCGGGGAGGGCTCGTTCGCGTGGGCGCTGGCGCGGGTGCTGGAGAACGGCGTACCCGGCGCACCCGCCGCCCTCGGGCCCGCCGAGCTCCAGCCCGTGGTGGAGGCCGAGTTGGGCCGGGGGGCGGGTGGTGGTGCGGGTGCGGGGGGCGTTCGACTGCTCGTTCCAGGCCAGCACGGGCGCCTGCTGATGCGCAATCGGGCGGCCGTGCGAGGCGTATTGGCCGGATTGTCGCTTTCAGAGGAACTGTTGGCGGTTCTGTGGCGGGAAAGTGCCCCAACGGATCCGCCTTCCGCGTAAGGTCAGGGGGCCCGAGGTGTTGCCGCGAAGAGGCGGGTGGCGAAGAATCGATGCCCCGGGCAGCACTGCGGGACGGCGGATATCTTCTGGCGGCCATGGCAACGGACGGTGCCGGCCGCGATGAGGTGGGGCGATGCGGCAGCGCGGAAGAGTGTTGCGCCCTGGGGCGGTTGGAGTCGGCGGCGCGATCCTGCTGACGGTTCTCACCGCGTGCGGCGGTGACGGTTCGGCGGGTTCCACCGATCGGCTCGCCAGCCCCGGGGCCAGCGTCGCGGTCCCGGCGCCGGTAACCCCTTCGGGTGGTACGGCTCCGGAGTCGGCCGCCCCCACCGAAGGGCCGGAAGGCGCGGTCGGGCGAGTGGTTCTGAGGGCGTATCAGGCCTGGTGGGATGCCCAGACGGCGGCTTTCGCGCAATCCGGTTCCGATGGTTCGCAGTTACAGGCCTACTCGTCCGGACTCGCGCTGAGTGAGGCGGTCGCCAGTCTTCACCAACTGCACGAGGCCAGACTGGTGATGATCGGAAGTCCGCACAACTCGCCGGTGGTGAAGGCGATCGACCTCGAATCGAATCCGCAGACCGCATCGGTCGAGGACTGCCTCGATGTCGGCGACTGGCATCAGGCGGACGCCGCGACGAAGGCGTTGAAGGATCCGAAACAGCGGCTCTCGCGCTATGTCGCCACCGCTGGACTCCGTAAGACGGACGGACGTTGGATGATCGTCGACTTCAAACGAGAGGTGGACCGAACATGCTGAAGTCCGCTCGGCGATTGGTGATTCAGTTCGGTCTGCTGCTCGGAATGCTCACCGCCTCACTCTCCCCGGCGATCGCCGACGATCCGGGAGGTGGAGCCGGACCGTGCGCCGTACGCGACATCTGCGTCGTCATCACCGAGCCCGGCGGCGGGACTCCGAGCGGTGGCACCGGTGGCGGTGGCACCAGCGGTGGGAGTGGCGGCGGGGAGCAGCTGTGCAGCTGGAACGGGCAGCAGTGGCCGTGCTGGGACGACACGCTGGGCTGGTTCAGTTCCTCGGACGGGTGCTACTACCACCGGATGGACCCGCAGCCGCCCGCCGGTGACCCGCTCTGGACCGGGCACACCCCGTCCCAGGGGGCGATGTACGAGGTCAACTGCCGTGGTACGGACGGGAACCTGACGCCGAAGACGCCGATGTTCTTCGCGCAGCCGCCCGGTGGCGAGCCTCCGCCGGACCGGCCGTACGACCTGGGGCTGAAGGCGCTGAAGGAGATCCGGCTGGCAGCGCCCGAGCTGCATGCCGCGCCGACCGGCACCGCCGTGGTCGGGGTCCCGGTGTGGCTCTGGTACGACCGGAACGACGCCACCGTGGGTCCGCTGAGCGCGACGGCCAAGGGGCGGCAGATCAGTGTGACCGCCACCGTCACGCTGGACAGCGTCACCTGGGACACCGGCGACGGCTCGACCGAGACCTGCAGGTCGGCCGGTACCCCGTACCACGTGGACGCCGGGGGCTCGCCCTCGCCCGACTGCGGTCATGTGTACCGGACCGGCTCGGCCCGGCAGCAGGACGGCCGGTACTACCTGACCGCCACCCTGAACTGGAAGGTCAGGGCCGAGGTCAACGGCACCGGCGAGAAGGTGTTCGCGTTCGACTTCCCGGTCACCGCCGACCAGCCGCTCCCGCTGCGGGTCGGCGAGGTCCAGGTCCTCAACTGACAGTCCTCAACCGACAGTCCGCCACTGGCCCGGCCGCCCGACCGGCGGGCCGGCAACCAGCCGGCCGGTCGCCGAGCGCCGAACAGTCCCCGTACGAAAGGCCGTAGTCCGGTGGAGAACCGAACCTTCGCAGCGCCGAGTACCGGCACCGCCGCCCTCGCGCCCGAGCCGGCGCGCGCGGTGCCGCACACGCCGCCACGCACGCTGCGCGCCCGGCGCCGCAGGCCGGCCGTGCTGGCCATGTCGGTGGCGCTGATCGCGGCGGGCGGACTCGGCGGCGCGGTGCTCTACAACAGCACCGGCCAGCGGATCTCCGTACTGGCTCTGGCCCGTGACGTTCCGATGGGGCAGACGCTGACCGCCGACGACCTGGTGGTCGCGCGGATCGCCGGGGATCCCGCGCTGCGCCCACTGGACGCCAGGGACCGGCAGCGCGCCATAGGGCTGCACGCCACCACGGACCTGCACCGGGGCGCGCTGCTGCTCAACGCCGACGTCAACGCGGACCCGGTGCTGAATCCCGGTGACCAGGTCGTCGGTGTGGCCGCCAAGCGCACCCAACTGCCCGCCACCAGGCTGCAGACCGGCCTGAGGGTGCTGGTCGTCGCCACCGTGGACCAGTCCAACGGCCAGGCCGGGACCACCAGGACCCCGGACACCCTGCCCGCCACGGTGGTCACGGTCGGCCGGGTGGACTCGGACGGCGGCCAGGTGGTCGACGTCGCGGTGCCGCCGACCGACGGGCCCCGGCTGGCCGCCTGGGTGGCCAGCGGGAAGTTCCAGGTGATCCTGGCGCCGAGGGCGGACGCCGCTCACGCGCCGGAGCCGTCCGGCAGCTCCTCCGCCGGTCCGTCGGGCGCACCCTCGTCCGGCGGCCCCTCGGGTGCGCCCTCGGCCGGCGGCGCGGCAGCGAGCCCGGGCGGGGGTGGCAACTGATGGCCGTCGTCGCCGTGGTCGGCGGTCCCGGTGCGCCGGGCGCCACCACCAGCGCCCTGGCCCTGCTGCTGGCCTGGCCGTTGCAGCCCGGCCGCCGGATCATGCTGGTCGAGTGCGACCCGGACGGCGGCGCGGTGCTGGCCGGAGCGCTGGAGGGCCGGGTCGAGGCCGTGTACGGGCTGCGCAACCTGGCCGTCGCCGACCGGCGCGGCCTGCTCGCCCAGAGCCTGTGGGAGCAGCTGATCGACCTCTCCCCGGCCGGCGGCGGCGAACGGCTGCTGCTGCCGGGACTGACCGACCCCGCGCAGGCACCCGGCCTCGCCTACACCTGGGAACCGCTGGTGGAGACCCTGCACGCACTGGAGCCCCAGGGCTACGACGTCATCCTGGACCTCGGCCGCTCCGGCGCGGCCGGGGCCGGGGCGGTGCTCACCCGGCGGGCCGACGTGGTGGCCGTGGCGGTGCGGACCACGCTGCGCGGACTGAGCGCCGCCCGGCCCCGGCTGGCGGCGCTCCGCGAGGACCTGGACACCTCCGGCACCGGCGCGGACGCCCTCGGGCTGCTGCTGGTGGCCGAAGGCCCGTACCCGGCGGCCGAGATCTCGCGGCAGTTCGCGCTGCCCACGCTCGGCCTGCTGCCGTACGCGCCGAGGACCGCGCGGGTGCTCTCCGACGGCGGCGACACCGCCGACCGGCGGTTCATCCGCTCGGAGCTGATGCGTACCGCCAGGTCGGCGGCCGACCAGATCCAGCTGCTGATCCGGCGGCGGCGTCAGCGGCTCGCCCCGGCAGCGGCCCCGCCCGGCCCGCAGGAGGGGCGGTTCGAGCCGGCGCAGCCGCTCCCACCCGCGCAGCCGCTCCGGTACGGGCAGTCGTTCCCACCGGGGCAACCGGGCCGGCCCGGGCAGTCGTTCCCGCCCGGTCAGCAGGGTCAGCAGGGTCAGCAGGGTCAGCCGGGGCAGTACGGCGGGCAGTTCCCGCCGCCCGCGCAGCCGCCGATACCGGCCGAGGACCCGGCCTTCGAGGCGCGCCCGGCGGCATACCTCGGGCCCGTCCCGGCACCCGCCCCCGCGCCGTACGTACCGCACCCGCCCGCCCCCGAGCCGTTCCAGCCGCAGCCCCCGCAGCAACCGGCGTACGGGGAGGTGCTCCGTGCGCGGTAGCCCCCTGTACCAGAGCCCGGGCGGCGCGGTGGACCCGGCCGAGCTGCCCTGGACCACCACCGCCACCACCGCTCAGCCCGTGACGCCGCCCGTGACGGCGCCCCCGCCCGTGGTGCCGAGCGCCGCACCGGCCGGCCGGTTCACCCCGGGGCCGGTCCGGGGCACGGACGCGCCCGCGCTGGAGCCGGTCGCGGCACGGCCGGCGGTCGATCCGCAGGTCGCCCGCGAGCTCAAGCGCCAGGTCGCGGCCGAACTGCACCAGCAGCTCTCGCGGTTGGCCGGCGGCTCGGGCCTGGAGGCCGACCGGGCGACCCGCCGTCAGCGCGGGCGCGCGCTGATCGAGGAGGCGGTCGCCCGGTGGTCCGACGCGTACGCCCAGACCCACGGCATCCCGCCGACCAGGGAGCAGGACCGGGCGCTCGCCGAGGCCGTCTACGACCTGCTGTTCCGGGCCGGGCGGCTGCAGCCCTACCTGGACGACCCGGAGATCGAGAACATCCTGATCAACGGCTGTGACGATGTCTGGGTCTCCCGGGTGCACCAACCCCTGCGCCAGGTACCGCCGGTGGCCGACACCGACGAGGAACTCGTCGAGCTGCTGCAGGACCTGGCCCGCCAGCACGGCGGCGGTGAGCGCACCCTCTCCACCGCGAGCCCGACGCTCGCGCTGCGCCTGGAGGGCGGGATGCGCCTGCAGGCGATGACCGAGGTCACCCCCCGCCCGTACGTGGCGATCCGGCGTCACCGGGTGGCCTCCGCCACCCTCACCGACCTGGTCCGGCTCGGCACCCTGGACGCCACCCTGGCCGCCTTCCTGGCCTCGGCGATCCGGGCCAGGAAGAACGTGATGATCACCGGCACCCAGGGCGTGGGCAAGACCAGCCTGCTGCGGGCGATGGCCGCCGAGATCCCGCCGGACGAGCGGATCGGCACCCTGGAGTCGGAGTACGAACTCTGGCTGCACACCCTCGGCCACCTGCGCCAGGTGGTACCGATGGAGGCCCGCGAGGGCAACGGAGAACGCGTGGACGGCCGGCCGGCGGGCGAGTTGACGATCGGCGAACTGATCCCGGCCGCGCTGCGGATGACGCTGTCGCGGATCATCGTCGGTGAGGTCCGCTCCAGCGAGGTCGTCCCGATGCTGCGGGTGATGACCAACGGCGAGGGCGGCTCGATGTGCACCCTGCACGCGCGCGGCCCGCACATGGTGGTGGACCGGATCGCCGAACTCTGCCTGGAGTACGGCGCGCACATGACCGACAGCCTCGCCTACCGCCTCACCGCCAACGCCGTCGACCTCATCGTGCACGTCGCCATGGTCGACGAGACCGCCGTCGGCGGCCGCCGGCACCGCTTCGTCTCACACGTCCTGGAGGTCACCGGCCTCGGCGAGAACGGCCGTCCCGCGATGAACACCGTCTTCGGGCCGCGTCCCGAGCACGGCGAACCCAGGGCCGTTCCGCACACCCCGCCGAGCTGCGTCGACGACCTGCGCCGGACCGGCTTCGACGCCGCGCTGCTCCAGAACCCGTACGGGAGTTGGGGCGCCCCGCTGGCGCTGCGGATCGGCGGTCCGCGGTGATGCTGCTCTTCGTACTGTGCGGCCTGCTGGTCGCGGGCGGCGCCGTCGCCCTGGTGACCGGCCTGCTCGGCGGTGCGCCCAGGGAGACGGACCGCAATCCGATGGGCGGGCGGCTGCACACCCTCTGGTACGGCGCGCCGGGCAGCCCGAGCGCCCGGGTCGCCCGGCTGCGCCGGATCCAGAGTGCGCTCGCCCTGATCGCGGCGCCGACCGCCTGGCTGTTCACCGGAGTTCCGCTCACCGCCCTGCTGGTGCCGCTCGCCGTCTTCGGCCTGCCCTGGCTGTTCGACGCCACCCGCTCCGACACCCGCCGGATCGAGCGGCTGGAGGCGCTCTCGGAGTGGACCCAGCGGCTGGCCGACGTCCTGCTGCTCGGAGTCGGGCTCAACCAGGCGATCCTGACCAGCCGCCGCACCGCGCCGCCCGCCCTGGAGAGCGAGATCGCCGAGCTGGCGGCCCGGTTGCAGTCCCGCTGGCGTCCCGAGGACGCGCTGCGCGCCTTCGCCGACAGCCTTGCCGACGCCACCGCCGACAAGGTGCTGGCCGCGCTGCTGCTGCGCGCCGGGGACAGCGGCCCCGGACTGGCCCGGGCGCTGGCCGACCTGGCCGAGTCGGTGCGCGAGGAGGTCCGCCAGCGGCGTGCGATCGAGGCCGACCGGGCCAAGCACCGCACCACCATCCGCTGGCTGGTCACCATCATCGTGGGCGTGCTGGCGGTCGGCTCGTTCAACACCGACTACACCGCGCCGTACGAGACCTTCGTCGGCCAGCTGGTACTCGGGGTGGTCTCGGTCGTCTTCGTGCTGGTGATCGCCTGGATGCGCTCGCTCGCCCGGCACACCCCGCCGCCCCGGCTGCTGGAGGTGGACCGGCGCAGCAAGGCGGGCCGCCTGCCCGGAGCCGAACCCGAGGCGCCCGCCGACCCGTTGCTGAAGGAGGCGCGGTGATCTCGCCCTGGGCCGTCCTCGCCGGTGCCGCCGCGGCCGGCGGCATCGCCCTGCTCGCCGCCGAACTGCGGCCCGCCCCACCGGACCTGGGGCAGGCGCTGGACCGGCTGCACCGGGTGCCGGCCGAGCAGACGGCGCGCGGTACGGACGGGCTCTCCTGGTACGACCGGGTCGGTGAGCGCTCGCTCGGCCTGCCCGGCGCCCGGATCCCGCACCAGCAGCTGGCGCTGATCGGCCGGACCCCGGCCCGGTTCATGGCGCACAAGCTGCTGTTCGCGCTGATCGGCCTGCTGCTGCCCGGGTACTTCTCGGCGATGGCCCTGGTGCTCGGCATCGGCCTGCCGCCGGCCGTACCGCTGCTGCTCGGCCCGGTGCTGGCCCTGCTCGGCTGGCTGGTCCCGGACGCCATCGTGGCGGGCGAGGCCAAGGAGGCCAGGACCGAGTACCTGCACGGCCTGGTCGCCTACCTGGAACTCGTCGCGCTGGAGCGGGCCGCCGACTGCGGACCCGCCGAGGCACTGCGGCGGGCCGCCTCGGTCGGCCGGGGCACCGTGTTCCGCCGGATCCGGGACGCCCTGGAGCGCGCCAGCACCGACCGGCTGCCGCCCTGGGAGGGGCTGGACGCGCTCGCCGTCGAGCTCGGCCTGACCCCGATGCAGGACGTGGCCGACATCATGCGCATCTCGGGCACCGACGGCGCCGCCGTGTACGACACCCTGCGCGCCCGGGCGAAGAGCCTGCGCGGCGAGCTGCTGGCGGAGGAACTGGCCAGCGCCAACACCGACAGCGAACGGATGGTCGCGCCCGGCTCGGTGCTCACTCTGCTGATGACGGCGCTGATCGTCTTCCCGGCCCTCTACCAGATGCTCAACGTTGTCTAGCCGTCCGCCACTTCCTCAGGAGACCAGCGACCATGAACCGGATCCGCAATCTGCTCACAGCGCTGCTGCTGCCCCTGCTGCTGCCGGTGCAACTCGCCATGTCCGTCTTCGTCCACTACCGGATGGGCCGGGTCCGCGCCGCCCGCGCGGCCGGCGACCGGGGTGCGATCACCATCGAACTGGCCCTGGCCGTGGTCGGGTTGGTGGTGGTCGCGGGGATCATCGTGGGCGTGCTCTACAGCCTCGCCGGGAAGGTCAAGAGCAAGGTCAACGACACCCCGATCGATGTGCCGAACCCGACGTGAGCCGCTACTCCTTGCTCGCCTCCGGGCGCTCTGACCCGGTGCCGACACTCGTCCCTCCGGCGCGCCCTCGTTCCTCGGTCGCTTGGCGCTCCTCCCTTTCGACACCGGCGCGCTCTTTGGCTCGCAAGGGGGCCTTGCTCGCCTCCGAGCGCTCTGACCCGGTGCCGACGCTCTCCCCCAGCCAGGGGGTACCTCCCGGTCGGAGGCTGGGGGAGGCCTGGTCCGACCGGGGGGCGATGACGCTCAGCCTGGCCATCGTCTTCCCGGCGGTCCTGGCGATGGTGGTGCTGGTGGTGCAGGCCGCCCTGTGGTGGTACGCGAGCCAGGCGGCGCTGACCGCCGCGCGGGAGGGCGCCGACGCCGGGCGGATCACGGGGGGCACGCCGACGAAGGCCGTCCAGCGGGCGACGGACTTCCTCGACCGCCAGGGCGCGCTGGCCGAGCCGATGGCGGTGCTCCCGGGCGGGGACGCGCAGATGTTCAGCCTGCGCGTCTCCGTCCGGGCGCAGAGCCTGCTGCCCGGGATGACCGGGATGACCATCGTCCGTCAGGTGACCGCCCCGCGCGAGAAGTTCGTCCCGCAGGGCGGTCAGCCGTGAGGCGGGGGGCGGACCTCCGGGCCGACCGGGGGAGCGTCGCGGTGGAGGCCGCTCTCGTCGTCCCGGCACTGGTGCTCTTCGTGATGATCGCCGTGGTGGCCGGGCGTATTCAGACCACCGGCGGGGTAGTGGATGCGGCAGCGCGTTCCGGCGCCCGCGCGGCCTCGCTCGCCCGGAGTCCGGATGGCGCGCGGCAGGCGGCACAGGACGCGGCACGGGAGGTGTTCCGGGACCAGCGGGTGCCCTGCGGCGACGCCGAGACGGCCCCGGTCGAGTACGGCACGATCGACACTCCGACCGGCCCGCTCACCACCGTCAGCGTGACGGTGAGCTGCAAGGTCGCACTGGACTACCTGTCGGTCGGGGGAATGCCGGGCAGCCGGACCATGACCAGCCGGTTCACCTCGGTGATCGACCGGTACCGGGGCACCGGCTGACCGGGCTCCGGCAGGCGAGACCCGGGTCAACCACCCGGTGGGGGAGGGGAATTGATGCCACGCCTTAGCAGACGTGGGCCAGACGCGGCACCGGACACCGGTGCGGTCTCCACCTTTGTGGCGATCTGCGCCGCCGGACTGGTCGTGGTGATCGGCATAGTGCTCGACTGCGGCGGCCGCCTGCGCGCGATCGAGAACACCGACGCGCTCGCCCAGGAGGCCGCCCGCGTGGCCGGGCAGCAGCTCGACCAGGGGGCGGTGCTGCGCGGGGACGGCTACCCGGTGATCGGCGCCCGCGAGCACGACCTCGACGTGGCCACCCGCGCCGCCGACGCCTACCTCGACCAGTACCACCTGAGCGCCGACGTCGGCTTCAAGGACGACCACACCGTCCAGGTGAGCATCGACACCACGTACCGCACCGCACTGCTCGGTGCGATCAACGTCAACACCCTCCCGGTGCACGGCCAAGGCACGGCCACCCTGGTGCACGGGGTCACGGAAGCGGAGAACGGCTGATGGCCGCGCCACGAGCCAGGCACCACGCCCACGGCACCCGTACCGACTCGTCCGCCCGCGGCGAAGTCCCGGGCGCACCGGGCCCCGACCGGCGGCGCCCGGTGCCGCTGCGCGCCGACCGCCGTGCCAGGAGCGCCGGTTCGGTCGCCGCCGCGCTCGGCGCGCTGACCGCGCTGCTCGGGCTGCTGGCCGGCCTGCCGGCGCTGCTCCTCTACGGCACCCTGGCGGTCGCCGGGATGGGCGACCCGGCGGGCGGCGGGTTCGTCTCGATGCTCACCGGCCCCGACGACGGACGGCTCTTCCTCTGGGCGCTGGTCGTGGTCGGCTGGGGCGCCTGGCTGTGCTTCGCGCTGTCCGTACTGCTGGAGGTCCCGGCGCAGCTGCGCGGCCGGATCGCCCGCCGGATCCCCGCCTTCGGCTGGAGCCAGCGGCTCGCGGCCGGACTGGTCGGCTCGGTCCTGGCCGTGCTGCCGGTCGCGGGCGGCGCCTTCGCGGCCACCCCCGACAAGGCGCCCGCGGTGGTCGCCCCGGCCCAGCTGACCGCCCGCGCCCCCCTCGCCGCACTGCCCGCCGCCCCCGTCGCCCCGGCCCTCGCGCCGGCCGCCGCCGACCAGCAGCCGACGTACACCGTCCGGGACTCCCGCCCGGCGGACAGCCTCTGGTCCATCGCCGAACGCCAACTCGGCTCCGGTGAACGGTGGGTGGAGATCGCCAAGCTCAACGACGGCCGGACGATGGACGATTCGGGCGGCCGATTCGACGCCGACCGGCCGATCCAGCCCGGCTGGAAGCTGCTCATGCCGAACGACGCCAAGCCGGACGGGAGTTCGGCGAGCCCGTCGCCGGGTTCGTCCCAGGGAGGCGGTACCGCTCCCGCGACCACGCCCGCCGGTGGGCAGCACGCAAGCGTCACCGTGCACCCGGGCGACACGCTCTCGGCCATCGCCGAGCAGGAACTGGGCTCCGCGGAGGCCTGGCCGAAGCTCTTCGAGGCGAACAAGGGTGTCAGCGCGCCCGACGGGGAGAAGCTGACCGATCCGGACGTCCTCACCCCCGGCATGGTGCTCGCCATCCCCGGTGCGCAGGCCCAGCCGCCGACGCCGGCCCCCTCCCAGTCCCCGGACCCCGCGCCCGGTACCGGCGGTGCGACCCAGTCCGCCCCGGCCTCCGGCACCCCGAGTGCCACCCCGAGCCCGGCCCCGGCCGGCGCCCACCCGTCCGCCCCGGCCGGGCACAACCCGCCCACGGCCAGGCCGGGTTCCGCAGGCAGGGGGGTGTCGCCCAGCGACGACTACAGCATGGCACTCGCCGCCTCCACGGTGGGCGTCCTGCTGGCCGCGGTGATGATCGGAACGGTGGCCCGCCGCCGGGGCGACCAGCAGCACGCCCGCCGTCCCCGGCACCGGATCGCGCTCCCGCCCGCGCCCGCCGCCGCCTTCGAGGCCGAAATGAAGGTCCGCCAGGGCGACACCGCGCTCGACCTGCTGAACCGGGCGCTGCGCACGCTGGCCCGCAACACCGTGCGCGGAAGCAAGCGCCTGCCCGCCCTGGTCGCGGTCCGGGTGACCGCCGAGCGCACCGTGGAGCTGCACCTCGCCGCCCCCGCCGCGCCGATCGCACCCTTCCGGGCCGCCCACGCGCCGAACGTCTGGTGGTGCCCCGAGGACTCATCCGAGCTGCTGTCCGCCACGCAGGCGGCCAGGACCACGGCGCCGTACCCGGCCCTGGTCACCCTGGGCACCGCTCCCGACGGGGCCGTGGTCCTCGCCGACCTGGAGACCGTACGGCTGATGCACCTGTCCGGGCACCCGGACGACGCCAGGGACGTACTGCGCACGCTGGCGGTGGAGTTGGCGCACAGCCCGCTCGCCGACCGGCTGCACCTGCACCTGGTCGGACTCGCCGAGGACCTGCCGCTCACCGGCCCGGCGGTGGAACGGGTGCACCGGTACGACAGCCTGGAGGCGGCCATCACGGCACTCGGCCCGCGTACGGTCAAGGCCAGGGCCACCCTGGTGGCCGCCGAGGCGGCCAGTCCCCGGGACGCCCGCAGCCGGGGCCACGCGGACGAGTCCTGGGTGCCCGAGATCGTGCTCTCCACCCAGCCGCCCGGCGGCAGTCTGCCCGCCGAACTGGGCCGGCTGCTCGACGGCACCCCGCGCACCTGCCTCGCCGTGGTGACCCGCGCTCCCGAGCGCGGCAGCGGCCCGGTCGCCCGTTGGACCCTGCCCAGCAGCGGTGCCGCCAGCATCCCGGGACTGCACCTCGGCGTCGAACTCCAGAAGCTCGACCCGCAGCAGTACGACCACCTCGGCGAGCTGCTGCGGACCGCCTGCGACACCACCCAGTACCCCGCCCCCGACTGGACCCTGGACGGCCCGGGCGGTGACCGCGACGCCGAGGAGATCCCGCTGCCTCCCGTGCCGGTGCTGGCCGCGGTGGGCGCGCCGCCGGCCCTGCCGGTGGACCTGGCCGGCGCTCAGCTGATGACCCGGATGATCGGCACCGGTGCCAGCCCGTTCGCCGGCACCGACCCCACCGCGACCCCGGCCCCGCGCCTCGCCGCTCCCACTGACACCGCCGTCCCCGCCGCCACCGCCCCCGCACCCGCACCCGCCCCCGCCGACGCCGAGCCCGGCGCGGTCGAGGAGGACCGGGCGGGACCGGTCGCACCGCCGCGTCCGCCGTCCCGGCACAGCGCCAACGGCCTCGGGCTGCACAGCAACGCCCCGGTGTCCGCCGGTCCGGCCGACACCGACGCACCGGCGACCGTCGAACCGCCGGCGCCCGAGAGGCCCGAGCCCGTCCGCCCCGCAGCGCCCCCCGAGCCCGCGCCGATGCACGACCCGGCGCCCCCGGCGGAGGCCTTCGCGGACCCGGCCGGCCAGGCGCGCCCCCTCCCGGCGGGCGTGGTGCACCCGGTGGCGCCGGTGTCCCCGGTCCCGCCCGCGCCCAGCTCCACCCGCAGCGACAGCGACGACCTGCTGGCCATCCTGCGTTCCCCGGAGGCGCACGCCGCCCGGACCGCCCCCCGGATCCGGCTGCTCGGTCCGGTGGACGTGCTGGGCGCGGCCGGTCCCGCCGAGCCGGCCGCGGTGTCCCGGCTGACCGAGCTGGCCGCCCTGCTCGTGCTGCGCCCGGGAGTCGAACACGGCGCGCTCGACCGGGCCCTGCACCCGGGAGCCGCGCACCTGGTCCCCGACCGGTCCGGTGCCGGGCCCGAGGCCGACCGGCCCGCCACCCCGCTGCCCGCCAAACTCGCCGAACTGGCGGCCTGGTTCGGCAACTCCACCGAGGGCCGGGCCTTCCTCCACCTGGACACCCCGGACGGCTACGCCTTCGCCCCGACCGTGACCTGCGACTGGGACGAGTTCCGCAGCCTGTACCGGCGCGGCATGCGCAGCACCAGCAGTACCGCCGACGCCGCCCTGGCGCACGCCCTGGCCCTGGTCCGCGGCGCGCCCTTCGCCGAGGCCCCGACCACCGCCTACACCTGGGCCGAGGCCGAACGCCAGGACATGATCGCCGCGATCGTCGACACCGCGCACGAACTCGCCGCCCGCCGCCTCCAGTACGGCGACCACCGCAGCGCCGAAGCCGCCATCTTCCGCGGCCTCGCCGTCGCCCCGGACGTCGAGCTCCTGCACAGGGACCTCTTCTACACCTATGCCTCCGCCGGAGCCCGCGACCAACTGGTCCGCGCGGTCAACCGGTTGGACGCCCTCAGCCGCCGGACCGGCCGCGACCTGGACGCCGACACGGTCGCCCTGCTCCGCGACCTGCTCGCGGGCAACTGACCGGCCGGCCGGGGTCCAGGTTCCGCGGTTTCGTGAACACTTCCGTCAGTCCTGCGTCAGGGTTTGCCGGGCAGGCTTCGGAAGAACTCCCGGATGTCGGCCACGAGTAGCTCGGGTGCTTGGAGGGCGGGGAAGTGCCCGTGGTGCGATGGTTCCGGCAGTCCGAGTACCCGGGGTGACCGTACGGTGATGTGGTCGGCTGCGGCCGGCCGCGACAGGTGGGGCGGACCGTCCCGGCTGGTCGGTTCAGGCGCCGTTCTCGACCAGAGCCTTGAGCCGCGGCAGGGTCTTCTCGATGCCCTCGGCGTTCCAGCGGGGCCACGGTGTGCGCAGGAGCAGCCCGCGCACCGGCGAGGTGGAGAAGTCGCAGGTCTCGACGACCCGTGTGGCGCCGTCGACCGCTTCGAGTTCGTAGCGCCAGCGGTGCTTGCCGGGGTGGCACCACGCGATGCGCCGGTCCGCCTCGAACTCAACCACCGTGTTCACGATTTGGTAGCGCACACCGAACAGTTTCATGGCTGTTTTGAACGTGTCGCCCAGGCCCAGGCGGTCGGGTCCCGAGACCGCGTTCTTCACGGTGCCCGAGCCGTCGAAGTCGGCGTGGCGGTGCGGATCGGCGAGCACCGAGAACACCGCCGAGGGCAGTGCGGCGATGACGATGCTGCGTGAGATTAAGAGGGGGTGGCGTACGGAGGGCATGCGGTTCTCCTCATTCGCTCATTGCGGCCCGAAGCGCAACATGACAACATGTTGCCATGCCCGAGAAGGTAGCGACACGACAACATGCTGTCAAGGACGGCGGCCGGGCCTGTGCTGCCTACAGTGCACTGATCGACCAGGTCGGCAGACTCGCCGACGTCGTCGAGGCGATCGGCAACGGCATCGCCCGGCCGACCGGCCAGAGCCTGGCGCGCTGGCAGGTCCTCGCCGAGGTCGAACACGAAGCCGCCCCGATCGGGGTCATCGCCGGGCGGCTCGGCCACACGCGCCAGGGAGTCCAGCGCGTCGCGGACCTGCTCGTCGAGGACGAACTCGCCTGCTATCGACCCAATCCCGCGCACCAGCGGGCCAAGCTGCTCGAGGTCACCCCGACCGGCCGCGCCGCACTGCACAGGATGCAGGCGGCCTACACCCAGCTTGCCCTGCGCACCACCGAAGGTCTCGATCCGGAAAGGCTCGACCTCGCACGCGAGACCCTCGTTGAACTGCAGCGCCGCCTCGAATCCGAGCTGCCCTGACCCATCGGATGGCGCGGCGGCACCCAGGGGATCTCGACGCACAGATCGCCGTCAGGACCGCCGTCAGGGCCCGCCGCGCCCATCCGGCTGACAAACCGGTCAGGACCCGGGTGCGGACCGTCGAAGACGCCCGTAGATCGAGCGCGTAGAGAACTCCAGTGCAGGGCATGAGGGCGATCTCCCTCGTCACGCTTACCTCTGCGACGAAATAAGGGAGTTCGGCAGGAATGGTCGGGTGGCCGGGCGCATTGCTGCTGGGCCGTTCCTGCGCACGCATTGCCACCTATAGCGAGGGAACCCGGTACCGTCCGGGCCGCCGGAAGGCGTGAAAGCATGGACGGGTGAGTACGAGTTTCCGCGCGCGGGACCGAGTGACGACACCGGTGCTCGAGATCGCATACGAGCAGACCGGCGAGCGCGGCCGGGAATCGGGCGTGCCCGTGATCCTTCTGCACGGATTTCCCTACGACGTCCGGGCGTTCGACCAAGTCGCGGCCAGGCTCGCCGCCCGCGGGAGGCTCGTGCTGGTGCCCTACCTGCGGGGCTACGGGCCGACGAGGTTCCGGCACGAGGAGACCGTGCGCAGCGGCCAGCAGGCGGCGCTCGGCCAGGATCTGATGGACTTCATGGACGCGCTGGGGATCGAGCGGGCGGTGGTCGCGGGCTACGACTGGGGCGGACGCGCGGCCTGCGTCGCCGCGGCCGCCTGGCCGGAGCGCGTCCAGGGCCTGGTCACGGCGGGAGGCTACGCCATCCAGGACATCGCGCGCTCGACGGAGCCCGCCACGCCGGAGGCGGAGCGCAACTTCTGGTACCAGTACTACTTCCACTCGGAGCGCGGACGCAGGGGTCTGGAGCAGAACCGCGAGGAGCTGTGCAAACTGCTCTGGCGACTGTGGTCGCCGACCTGGCCGGAGGCCGAGGAGGCGTTCGCCGCCTCGGCGAAGAGCCTGCACAACCCGGACTTCGTCGAGGTGGCGATCCACTCCTACCGGCACCGGTACGGCCTGGTGGAGGGCGATCCGCGCTACCGGGCCCTGGAGGACCTGCTCGCCGCCCGGCCGCCGATCGAGGTTCCCACGGTCGTGCTGGTGAGCGGCGCCAACGGAGTG
Organism: Kitasatospora sp. HPM-01-4; assembly: GCF_051374625.1. Taxonomy (NCBI): domain Bacteria; kingdom Bacillati; phylum Actinomycetota; class Actinomycetes; order Kitasatosporales; family Streptomycetaceae; genus Kitasatospora; species Kitasatospora sp. HPM-01-4. The sequence continues at coordinate 6,995,937 of NZ_JBPQGP010000005.1, forward strand.
ATCGCGCCCGCCGACCAGGGCGGCACCGAGCACTTCACCGGCCCGTGCGAGGTCCGGACCCTGCCCGGGGTGGGTCACAACGTTCCGCAGGAGGCACCGGAGGCCTTCGCCGACGCGATCCTGAGCCTGCCTGACTGAACCGGGCGTCGCTGCCGGCCCAGCGCGGCGGCCCACGGCCGATGACCGCCGGCACCTGCGGGCCCCATGGCGGAACCGGGCCACACGGCGACCGGGGCGGCTGCGGACCCGTCGGATCCGCAGCCGGGCGGCTGCTACGGGAGACCGGACCAGGCGCTGATCCCCAGCCTCCCGGTGGTGCCGAGGTCGAGCAGGGCCGGCACGCGGTGCGCCCGCGCCCCGGGGCGCGGGACGATCTCCAGGTAGCCACCGTTGACCGGGGCTTCGTCGGAGGCGTCCACGGTGTTCCGCCAGACCACCCCGAACTGGGCGCTCTCGCCGGGCCGCAGGGTCAGCGGCACGGGACCGGCGTCGAAGCCCTCGATGACGGTGATGGGGGCGGCGCCATGGCCGACCGTGAGGTCGAGCGGCTGCTGCTCCCGGTCCAGCAGCCGGACCGTCGGGTAGCCGTCCAGGGTGTAGGGCTCGGTGCCGCAGTCGGTCAACTCGACCGTCAGGACGCGCAGTCCCAGCGCCGCGTTGGCCTCCCCGGCCCGGAGGACGACCCCGTCGGCCGGGCATTCCCCGGAGGTGTCGTCACCCGTGCCGTACGCGGCCACCGCCATGGAAGACGGTGCGACGGGAGACGGTGCGACGGGCGCGGCCGCGTACGCCCCGGTCGCGGCGGCCGACCTGGTGCCGCAGCCGGTGAGCAGGCCGCCCACCGAGAGCAGCAGGCATGCGGCGATGAGGGATGTGCGACGGTTCCCGACGGATGTCGTCTGCATCTGCCCATCGTGTCACAGTTCTTGACCGAGTCTTTGCCTTTTCGGTGATACGGACCGCATCGGCACGCCATCGCGTGCCGGTCACCGCGGATCGGATTCGGCCCCCGGCCCAACCGATCTGACGTACGGTACGTCCGAAAGCGCACACGATCCGGCCGCCCGGAAGCGGCACCTCCGAGGGCCCGGCCTGGCTCGTCCGAGGGATCGCACCGTAAGGTTGCGGATCGCGCGTGGTGAAGAGCACCACGGTAGGAGAGACAGGCCCGCGTGAATGGCGTGGGGCGGGGCGGGAGACCGGCGGTGGCTGACCTCACATCGACCTCCGGGAGCGGCGACCAGCCCCCCGGCGCAGACGATACGGCTCCGCTGCCCCCGTACCCGCCGGCCCCGCCGGCCGTGCCGAGCGCCCCGCCGATGCCGCCCGTCCCGCCGACCCCGCCGCCGATGCCGAGCACCCCGCCCAGCCCTGCGGCCGAGCGCACCGCCGTGCTGCCGCCGGTTCCCGACGCCATGGACGGGCCGATGCCCTCCACCGGCTGGACCGGGATGATGCCCGCGATCCGGCTCCAGCAGCCGACCGCCGCACCCGTGACGGTGGGCGCGAGCCCGGGGCTAGGCGGTGGACCGCGCGGCCGGATCCTGGTGGTCGAGGGCGGTTACGGCGGATCAGGCCGCCGTCTGCTGGGGCGCAGCGGCTCGGCACAGGCACCGGTGCTCTCGGCGATGCTGGCCGGTGTCTCGCCCTCGATCCTGCTGGCGGCCGACGCCGTGGACGCCGTCCACCTGCCCGGTGCCAGCGACCCGCAGAGCGTCCTGGCCCACCTGCGGGCCGCCGCCCGGCACGCCGGACCGCTGATCGTCCACCTCGGCGGCCACCTGATCGCCGACCGGCGCGGTGGCCAGCTCTACCTGACGCTGCGTGACTCCAAGGCGGGATCGATCCGCCAGGACGGGCTGCCCTGGGCAGCCGTCGCGGCCGAGCTGCAGCACCGCCCGGCCGAGTGGGACACCCTGGTGATCGCCGACCTGAGCGCCGACCAGGCCGTCTGGCCGCAGCTCCAGAGCACCATCTCCCCGCTGACGGACGGCGTGCCGCTCTGGGCGGTCGTCGCCCCGGACCCGGAGCAGATCGGCACCTTCACCCGCGCGCTGATAGAGGCGCTGCACGGTGGCCGCCCGGGCGCCGAGCCCGTCCTGACACCGGAGCAGCTGCGCCAGCAGGTGCACTCGGTACTGCGCCCCGACGTGATCATCCATACCGCGCACCCCGCCGACCGGCCGCTGTTCCGCAACACCGCCCGCCAGCTGGGCGAGGCGGAGCCCCGGCCGCGCGACGGACGGCTCCCGGCGGCCGTGATGCCGAAGCCGCCCGTGCGAGTGGCGCGGCAGCGCAAGGCGGCGGACCGGGTGCGCCTGGACAAGGGCACGGCTGCCCGGACGCCGGAGCCGACACCGGCCTCGCGCGGACCGGTCTCGCTGCGCAAGCCGGGTGTGCCTCCGACGCCGCCGCGTCCGGTGCGGCCGGTCTCACTGCGGAAGGCGACGCAGCCGGTTCCCGGCACCGCGCCCGCCGAGACGGGAGTGCCCGCGGTGAGCCTGGCCAAGGCGGTCCCGGCTCCCGTCGTGGAGCAGCCGGAGCCGAGGCCCGGCCTGATGACGCAGACGGGAGGGCGGCCGGCCGAGTCCAAGGCACCCGCCGCTCGGGTGCGCCTGGCCAAGAAGCCGGCCGAGGCCGCCGGGGCCTCGCAGCCGGAGCCTCCGGCTGTCGAGCCGTTGGCCCCTGAGTCGTTGGCCCCCGAGCCCTTGGCCTTCGAGCCGTCGGTCTCCGAGCTGTCGGTCTCTGAGTCGTTGGCCTTCGAGCCGTCGGTCTCCGAGTCCCCGGTTGCCGAGGTGTCGGCTCCCGAGCCGTCGGTGGCCCCCGAGACGGAGCCCGCGCCCGATCCCGCCCCCGCGCCCGATCCCGCCCCCGAGACGGAGCCCGCCCCCGAGACGGAGCCCGCCCCCGAGGCGGACCCGCTCGCCGCCTACCGTGAGGCGATCGGCCGGATCGTCCGCAGCGCCGACGCGGGCGAGCACGAGCAGGCGATGGAGCTGGCGCTGGAACTGGAGCAGCAGGCGGTCTCCACACATGGCCCCGGCGGACCGGCCGTGCTCCAGGTCCGCCAGGTCCGTGCCCACGTACTGAGACTTGCGGGCCGTCTGGAGCAGGCCGCCGAGCTGTACCGCGAGGTCGCCCTGGCACTGTTCCGCTCCGAGGGCGCCGAGCATCCGGAGACCCAGCGGGCGGCCACCAACGCGGAGGCCTGCTGGCGCTCGATCAAGGACAAGACCGAGGCGATCAGGGTGGCACCGGAGATCATCGAACTCCGCGCCTACCTCCCCGGCCCGGACGGCCGCAAGCTGCGCGCGGCCGAGCGCTACCTCAAGCAGCTGGTGACCGCGGAGATCGAGACCCAGCTGTAGACCGACCGACGGGCTGATCGAAGGGCCGACCGATCGACGGGCTGATCGACCGGCCGGCGGCCCATCGACGACCGATGGGCCGTCGGCCGTGCCGACGAGGCCGGACCCGTCACTACCCGGCGAGGGCGTGTACGAAGCGAGCCCCGTCGATGGTGCCGAGCCCGCTCGCGAGGTTGTAGCCGGGCCTGGCCGAGTAGCCGCTGACACCGCCCCAGGAGTTGTCGCCGACCGTGACATCGGTGATGCCGCTCGCCTCGGCGGGCAGCCGGCCGAGCGCGTACAGGCGCGGGTTGAGCTGTCCGAGGCGGTGGCCGGCCAGCTGGTCGGCGAGTGCGACGATTCCGGCGAAGATCGGGGTGGCCTCGCTGGTGCCGCCGGTGAGGTGCCAGCCGACCTGGGTGGGGTCGTAGGACTCGTACGTCCAGGCGGCGCCGTCCACGGCCGCGCTCATGCTGATGTCGGGCGTGCCGCGGTGGCCGCCGGTGACCTTGGCGACCTTGGCCTGGTACGAGGGGCGCGGGAAGACGGCCGAGACGCCGCCGCCGCTCGCGCCGTACTTGTCGTGCCAGACCCGGTCGGGCGCGGTGCGGTCGCCGCTGTCGTCCAGGGTGAGCTGGGTCCCGCCGACCGAGGTGACCAGCGGGTCGGAGGACGGCCAGGAGTTCACCCGGTACGGATAGAGCCCGCTGGTGTCGGTGGAGTCGGTGGCGCCGTTGTCACCGGAGGCGGCGAGCACCGTGACGTTGTGCTCGGCGGCGGCCCGGAAGGCGTACCGCAGCCCGGTGAGCGAGCCGAAGTCGCCCTTGTCGAAGCCGGGGAAGGTGTTCTCGGTGGCGCTGAAGCTCTGCGAGATCACGTCGGCCCGGCCGGAGTCGATCAGTGCCTTCTCGGCGTCCATCATCTCGGGCAGGCCGGTCATCCCCTCGGTCTCCGCCACCGGGGTCTCCACCAGCAGGATGTGCGCGTCGGGGGCGATCGCGTGGGCGTACTGGACGTCCAGGGTGGTCTCACCGGCCCAGGCGAGGTGGTCCCGGTTCGCGGGGTCGAACGGCGGCACGTTCCCCCACTTCACCACCTCGACCCGGGTGTCGGGGAGGCCCCACTGCTTGTCGAACGCCTCCAGGTCGTGCTGGACGGTCGGTGAGCCGAAGGAGTCCACGATCACGATGGTCCGGCCCTTGCCGGTGATGCCCTCCCGGTAGAGCGGGCCCAGGTGGTACGCGGTGCGGTACTGGAGCGGCGAGTAGCAGCGCAGGCCGGTCTTGCTGACGCAGGCCGAGGTCGCCGTCGGCGCGCCCAGGCCCGTGAGGCTGATGCGCCCGGTCGAGGCCGGCCGGACGTGCACCCCGGCCGGGGCGGTGGCGGCACGGCCACCGCCGGCGACGCCGGTGGTCAGTGCGGCGGCCCCGGCCGCGAACAGGGCCAGGGCACGCACCACGACGGAGTGGCGGGGACGGCGGCCGGCCGGAAAGGCACCCATGGGACTCCTTCGGAACGACGGTTCGACGGTATCCGACTGTGGACGGTCGGCCCAGTCGTCTCCCCGGTCCGGGAGCGGCCGGGCCACGGCCGGTTCGGAGGGGCCGGACGGCCCCTACCGGCCACCTGGATAGGTAGCGGCCGTCCCCGGTCCCGGTAGCGACGCGTCAGGATCGGCCGACTGACGGACAGCCGGTCACCTGTTTCAGCGTGCTCCACCGTTCACGTACAGGGTCTGGCCGCTGACGTAACTGGCGTCCTCGCTCGCCAGGAAGGCCACCACGGCGGCGATCTCCTCCGGCTGGCCGACCCGGCGCAGCGGGGTGCGATCGGCGACCTCGGCCTGGTGCGACTCGGGCGTGGCACCGACCCGCTCGGCGGTGGCGGCGGTCATCGAGGTGGCGATGTACCCGGGGGCGACCGCGTTGACATTGACGTTGAACGGGCCGAGCTCGATGGCCAGCGTCGCCGTCAGCCCCTGGATCCCCGCCTTGGCGGCGGCGTAGTTGGCCTGGCCCCGGTTGCCGAGCGCGGAGCGCGAGCTGAGTGAGACGATCTTGCCGTACCGCTGCTTCACCATGTACTTCTGCGCCACATGGCTGCAGTTGTAGGCGCTGGTCAGGTTGACCGACAGGACGGCGTCCCAGTCCGCCTTGGGCATCTTGAAGAAGAGGTTGTCCCGGGTGATCCCGGCGTTGTTGACCAGGATGTGGATCCCGCCGAGTTCCTCGGCCGCGGCGGCGAACACCGCCTCCACCGCGTCGTAGTCCGAGACGTCGCAGCCGTACGCGCGCGCCGTGCCGCCCTTGGCGGTGATCGCCTCCACGGTGCCCTGCGCCCGCTCGGCCGTCAGGTCCACCACGGCGACCGCCGCCCCCTCCTCGGCCAGCCGCAGCGCGGTCGCCGCGCCGATCCCCTGCGCGGCGCCGGTGACCACGGCGACCTTGCCTGCGAAACGTGCCATTGCCCTCTGCTCTCCTTCGGATGGGATGGGTACACCGGGGGCGGGGAGCCGCACACCCGGCTCGTACTGATCTCACTAGGGCGGACCGGCAACGGGCTTCGCGCACGCGCCTGTTGCCGGTCCGCCCTGCCCGCACTCGTGCCGCCCGAGGGGCGCTAGTCGCGCTCGACCACCACCGCGCTGCCCTGCCCCACGCCCACGCACATGGTGGCCAGTCCGCGCCGGGCCCCGGTACGCCGCATCCGGTGCAGCAGGGTGGTGAGGATGCGTGCTCCGGAGCTGCCCAGCGGGTGCCCGAGTGCGATCGCGCCGCCGGTGGGGTTCACCAGCTCCGGGTCGAAGCCCAACTCCCCTATGCAGGCCAGCGCCTGGGCCGCGAACGCCTCGTTGAACTCGGCCTCCTCGATGTCCGCCACCTGCCAGCCGACCCGGCCGAGCAGCTTGCGGGTGGCCGGCACCGGGCCGATCCCCATCACATCGGGGTGCACCCCGGCCGAGGCCCCGCCGACGTAGCGGCCGAGCGGCTCCAACTCCAGCTCCCGCAGCACCTCTTCGCTCACCAGCAGCAGCCCGGCCGCACCGTCGTTCATCGGCGAGGCGTTGCCCGCGGTCACCGTGCCGCCCTTCCGGAAGACCGGCTTCAGGCGGGCCAGCTTTTCCAGGGAGGTGTCCTCCCTGATGCCCTCGTCCTGGCCGACCGTCACCCCGTCCGGGCGTACCACGGGCAGGAGTTCGGCGTCGAAGTGCCCGTCCTTGCAGGCGAGCGCCGCCCTCTGGTGGCTGCGCAGCGCGAACTCGTCCTGCTGCTCCCTGGTGACGCCGTACCGGGCCGCGACCTCCTCGGCGGTCTCGCCCATCGAGAGCATGTCGTGCAGCTCCGGCATCCGGGGGTTGACGAACCGCCAGCCGAGCCGGGTGTCGAAGGTCTCCATCCGCTGCGGCAGCGCCTCGTCCGGCCGGGCGAGGACGAAGGGCGCGCGGGTCATCGACTCGCAGCCGCCCGCGATCACGATCTCGGCCTCGCCGCAGCCGATCGCCCGGGCCGCCGCGGTGACCGCCTCCATGCCCGAGGCGCAGAGCCGGTTGAGCGTGGCGCCGGGCACGCTCTCGGGCAGCCCGGCGAGCAGGACGGCCATCCGGGCGATGTTGCGGTTGTCCTCGCCGGCCTGGTTGGCGGCGCCCCAGTAGACGTCGTCGATCCTGGCCGGGTCCAACTGCGGTACCTGGTCCAGCAGTCCGCGCAGTACGGCCGCGGAGAGGTCGTCCGGGCGTACGGTGGACAGCGCGCCGCGCAGTCGTCCGATCGGGGTGCGGCGGGCGGCGGCGAAGTAGACGGGACGCATTTCCTCTCCTCTGCTGAATCTGCCTGTCGGACCGGGACCGGGTGCCGGGCCGGTCGGATCAGAACGCGTTGATGCCGGTCAGGGCACGTCCGATGAGCAGCTTGTGGATCTGGCTGGTGCCCTCGTAGAGGGTCATCACCCGCGCGTCGCGCAGGTACTTGCCGACGGGGTACTCGTCGATGAAACCGTAGCCGCCGAAGACCTGCAGGGCGTTGTTGGCGGCCCGGACCGCCGCCTCGCTCGCGTAGAGCTTGGCGGTGGAGGACTCGGTGGCGAACGGCAGGCCGCGCTCGATGTGGTCGGCCACCCGCCAGGTCAGCAGCCGGGCCGCCTCGATGTCGACCGAGATGTCCGCGAGCAGCTCCTGCACCAGCTGGCGGGAGGCGATGGGCCTGCCGAACTGCTCGCGCTCCCCGGCGTACTTCACCGCCGCGTCCAGGCAGGCCCGGGCGATACCGACGCAGCCGGCCGCGACCGACATCCGGCCCTTGGCCAGCGCGGCCATCGCCACCGTGAACCCCTTGCCCTCCGGGCCGAGCCGGGCGCTGTCCGGGACCCGTACGCCGTCCAGGGACAGCTCGGCGGTGGCCTGGCCGCGCAGGCCCAGCTTGCCGTGGATCTCCCGGCGGCCGAAGCCCGGCAGGTCGGTGGGGACCAGGAAGGCGGTGATGCCGCGATGGCCCTGCCGGTCGGGGTCGCTGCCGCCGGTGCGGGCGAAGACCAGTGCCACCTCGGCCCAGGTCCCGTTGGTGATGAACGTCTTGGTGCCGGTGATCAGCCAGTGGTCACCGTCCTGGACCGCCCGGGTGGTGAGGTTGGCGGCGTCCGAACCGGTGCCCGGCTCGGTCAGCGCGAAGCAGCCCAGCGCCTCGCCCGAGGTCAGCCTCGGCAGCCAGTGCCGCTTCTGCTCCTCGGTGCCGAAGCCGTTGACGGACTTGCCCACCAGCCCCAGTGACACCGAGACGATCCCGCGCACCGCCGAGTCGCCCCGGCCCAGCTCCTCCAGCACCAGGCAGTACGCCAGGTGGTCGCCGCCGCTGCCGCCGTACTCCTCGGGGATGGTCAGCCCGAGGAAGCCGACCTCGGCCAGCTTGCCGACGATCGCCCGGTCCACCGACTCGGCCCGGTCCCAGTCGGCGGCGTACGGCACGACCTCGCGGTCGGTGAACTCGGCGGCCAGCTCGCGTACGGCGGCCTGCTCCTCGGAGAGCTCCAGGTTCATCGCGGCGGCCCCCTCGTCCCGGTCCGGCACCTTGTCCCAAGGGCCGGGGCCAATAAACTAGCGGTGCAAGTTTTATTGGACTGTAGCCCGCCGGACCCGGATCTGGGAAGAGGTGCTGTTACTCGCCCTTTCGGCACCGGGGGGCTGCCCCCAGCCTTCGGCCGGGGGACCCCCTCGGCTCGGGGCGGGGCGCTCGCCCGCTCACCTCCGGGCGCTCTCGCCCCGGCGGCTCAGGGCGGAGAAGCGGGCTGAGACAATGGCCGGCGAACATCCGGCATGCCGCCGAGGAGGCGATGATGGCGCGCCCGCGCACCCCGCTGCTCAGTCGCGACCGCATCGTCACGGCCGCTCTCGCACTCGTCGACGCTGAGGGCCTGGAGGCGCTCTCCACCCGCCGGCTGGCCGCCGGGCTCTCGGTGAGCGGGCCCTCGCTCTACAACCACTTCGCCACCAAAGACGAGCTGCTCGACGCCGTGGTGGACAGCGTGATGGGCGAGGTCGACCTCGGCATGTTCGGGGAGGGGAGCGGTGCGGACTGGCGCAGCGCCCTGCGGGACTGGGCCCGCTCCTACCGGGCGGCCCTCTCCGCTCACCCCAACATCGTCCCGGTCCTCGCCCAGGGCCCGGGCCGCCGCCCCAACGCGCTGCGGCTCGCCGATGCCGTCTTCGGCTGCCTGGTGGACGCCGGCTGGCCGCGCGGGCAGGCGACCCGGATCGGCGCGCTGATGCGCTACTTCATCACCGGCTCGGCGCTGGCCTCCTTCGCCGCCGGCTTCCCCGAGGACGCCCGGCTCTACGCCACCGAGTACCCCCACCTCGGCGAGGCCCACCTGCTCGCCGAAAGGCGTCGCGCCATCGACGACGGCGCCTTCGAGACCGGTCTGGAGGCCCTCCTCGACGGGCTGGCCCTCAGATTCCCCGGCCCGGGGCGGCGGGACTGAGCCGTGCTGCCGGAAGGCGGGCCGACCGGCCGTCCCCCGGCGCGGTGACGCACCGCTCTGGCCGGGGCCGTCGGTGGAGCACCCCGGTGTGCCGCGGGCGGTTCCCGTGGCAGGGCGCGGCCCGACGGGACGCACGAGGGCCCCGCGCCTGACGCCGTCAGGTGCGGGGCCCCGGTGTGCGGGAGGGTGGGGGTCAGCCCATCTCCTCCAGGCGGACGCCCTTGGTCTCCTTCATGAAACGGGCCACGAAGATGATCGACAGCGCCGCGAAGGCCGCGTAGATCGCGTACGTCGCCGAGAGGTTCCAGCGGGACATCGACGGGAACGACACCGTGATCGCCCAGTTGGCGACCCACTGGGCCGAGGCGGCGACCGAGAGGGCGGCGGCGCGGATCCGGTTCGGGAACATCTCGCCGAGCATCACCCAGACCACCACGCCCCAGGACAGGGCGAAGAAGAGCACGAAGGCGTTGGCGGCGACCAGGGCCACCGTGCCCTGGAGGTCCGGGATCCTGACGTTGTCGCCGCTGCCGGTGGCCGAGCTGAACGCCCAGGAGGCCGCGCCCAGCGAGAGGGCCATGCCGACCGAGCCGATGATCGCCAGCGGCTTGCGGCCGATCCGGTCGACCAGCAGGATCGCGATCACGGTGCCGACGATGTTGATGATCGAGCTGGAGAAGCTGATCAGCAGCGAGCTGCTCTGGTCGATGCCCACCGACTGCCAGAGGATCGACGAGTAGTAGAAGATCACGTTGATGCCGACCAGCTGCTGGAAGACCGAGAGGCCGATGCCGACCCAGACGATCGGGAGCAGGCCGAAGCGGCCGCTGAGCAGGTCCTTGAAGCGCGGTCGGTGGTCGGAGGCGATCAGGCCCTGGATCTCGGTGATCCGCGCCTCGGTGTCCACGCCCTCACCCTCGACCTCGCGGAGCACCTTGCGGGCGTCCTCCAGCCGCTCGACCGAGATCAGGTAGCGCGGCGACTCCGGGATCATCGAGGAGAGCACGAAGTAGACCACGGCCGGGATCACGCAGATCCCGAGCATCCACTGCCAGGCCTCCAGGCCGAGCAGGTGGCCACGGGTGTCACCGCCGGCCGACTCGGCCAGCACCCAGTTCACCAGCTGCGAGATGGCGATGCCGAGCACGATCGCGGCCTGCTGGAAGGAGGCCAGCCGGCCCCGGTACTTGGTGGGCGCGACCTCGGCGATGTAGGTCGGGGCGATCACCGAGGCGATACCGATCGCGGCACCGCCGAGCACCCGCCAGCACGCCAGGTCCCAGGCGGCGAAGGGCAGCATCGAGCCGACCGCGCTGATGGCGAACAGGACGGCCGCCACCTTCATGACCCGAATGCGGCCGTAGCGGTCGGCGAAGCGGCCCGCCAGCGCGGCACCGACGGCCGAACCCAGCAGCGCGGAGGAGACGATCAGGCCGGTGGCGCCGCTACCGATCCCGAACCGGTCCTGGATCCCGGAGACCGCACCGTTGATCACTGAGCTGTCGTAGCCGAACAGGAAGCCGCCGAGGGCGGCGGCCGCGGTGATGAAGACAACGAATCCGAGCCGGTCCGGGGCCTGGGCCCCGGACCTTACGGGCTGCTGGGTGACGCTCACGATCTGACTCCTGTACTCAACGCTGAGGCGCTGAATAGTAACCACATCGTTTAAGCCTTGTACATCAGGTCGTTGATCATCACCGCAGCCTTTTCAAGACTTGAACATATGTCCCTTGCAGACAGGCCCGGGTCGGACTTGGAAACAGGCCCCGGCAGGCCTCGGAGCGCAGTTCAGGCCAGCATTCCGCCGTCGACCCTCAGTACCGTGCCGGTCACGTAGGAGGACCGGTCGCTGAGCAGCCAGGCGGCCGCCTGGGCGATCTCGTCGGGGTCGGCCGTGCGGCGCAGCGGGGTCCGCGCGTTGAGCTGCTCGACGATCCCGGGTGAGGACTTCTCCCACTCGCGCAGCATCTCGGTCAGCACGGTGCCGGGCGCGATGGCGTTGACCCGGATGCCCTCCGGGCCGTAGGTGACGGCGGCCGACTCGGTGAGGCTGTTGACCGCTCGTTTCGTGGCGGCGTACGCGGCCAGTTCGGGGTTGCCCGTCAGGCTGCCGACGCTGGAGGTGTTGACGATGGCCCCGGTTTTGGCGGTGGCCCGGATGGCGGCGACCTCGGCGGCCATCGCCTGCCAGGTGCCCCTGAGGTTCACGGCGTAGACGTGGTCGAGGTCGGCTTCCCTCGTCCGGTCCATCGGGCCGGGCGGCGCGATCGCCGCACCGTTGTTGAAGGCGACGTCGAGCCGGCCGTACAGCTCCACGGCACGGTCGACCGCGGCGCGCACCGCGGCCGCGTCGGCCAGGTCGCAGACCACGTGGTCGGCGGTGCCGCCCGCCGCCCTGATCTCCTCGGCCACGGCCTCCAGCTGGGCTTCGGTACGGGCCGCGAGCAGCACCCGGGCGCCCTCCCGGGCGAACAGCCGTGCCGCGGCCGCCCCGATGCCGCGCCCGGCGCCGGTGACGAAGGCGACCTTGCCGGCCAGCAGGCCCGAAGTGACCTGGGTGGCCGCGGTGTCGATCGGTGTGTTGTCCATGGCACCGAGCCTGCGGCCGGTCGAGGAGGCCATCCAGGTACCGGCAGTACCTGGATGGACGGAGGGGCTCTTGCTCACACTTGGGTGTGGACAGACGACAACTGGCCGGTTTCCTGCGCAGCAGGCGCGAGCGGATCACCCCCGCCGAGGTGGGACTGCCCGCCGGGCCGCGCCGCCGTACCCCGGGGCTGCGCCGTGAGGAGGTGGCGCAGCTGGCGTTCATCTCCGCCGAGTACTACACGCGGCTGGAGCAGGCCCGCGGTCCGCGGCCCTCGCGCGAGGTGCTGGCCGGGCTGGCCCGCGCGCTGCGCCTGTCGGATGCCGAGCGCGACCATCTGCACCATCTCGCCGGCGCCCCGCCGGGTCCGCCGGCCGGGCCCTCCTTCGAGGTGCGGCAGAGCCTCCTGGACCTGCTGAACCGGCTGCCGCAGACGGCGGCGATCGTGCTGTCCGCGACGTACGAGGTGATCGCCTGGAACGATCTGGCGGCCGCCCTGCTGGAGGACTTCTCCGCCCTGTCGCGGCGCGACCGCAGTCTGATCCGCCGGGCCTTCCTCGGGCCGCGCCCCGAAGGGGGGTGCCGTCTGTACGGGCTGTCGGACTCGGACGAGTTCGCCCGCAGCGCGGCCCGGCACCTGCGTGCCACCGCCGCCCGCTATCCCGACGATCCCGGGGTGGCCGCGCTGGTGGCCGAACTCGTCGACGGCAGTGAGGAGTTCGCCCGGCTGTGGTCCTCCCATGACGTGTGCGCCAAGCCCACCCTGTGCAAGACCATCCGGCATCCGCTGGTCGGCCCCGTCACCGTCGACTGCGACGTCCTCGACATCACCGACCGGGACCAGCGGCTGGTGCTCTACACCGCCGCCCCCGGCTCGCCGTCCGACCAGGCGCTGCGGTTGCTGTCGGTCATCGGCACCCAGCGCCTCGATGTGCCCGGCTGAGAGAGTGCCGGGTGCTTGACCGACCGTGCGGCGTGAGGTGCCGGCGGTGGTCTTCGCGGTCGAGGTGTCCGCGAAGACCACCGTCAGGTGTGTCCGTCCGTGCGAGCCGCCCCGCCCGCCTCGCCGGCGAGGAGACCGGACCGCGCGGCCCCGTCGTGACCGACGCGGCCCGCCGCCTCGCCGGCGACCTCGGGAACGGGTGACCACCCGGTCGCCCGACGCTTTCTCAGACGTGCCGCCCGACCGGCTCCGCCAGCGACAGCCCGAAGCGCCCCTGGTCGTCGGTCCACCACTCGGCCAGCCGGAACCCGGCGGCCGTCAGCTCGTCGGCCACCCGGGCGTGCCGGAACTTCGCCGAGATCTCCGTCCGCAGCTCCTCGCCCTCCTTGAAGCGCACCGGCAGACCGAGCGCGTCCACCCGCACCGTCTGGGACGCGCGCGAGCGCAGCCGCATCTCGACCCACTCGGCCGCCGGGTCCCAGAGCGCGACATGGTCGAACGCCGCCGGGTCGAAGTCCGCCGACAGTTCGCGGTTCACCACGGCGAGCACGTTCCGGTTGAAGGCGGCGGTCACCCCCGCCGCGTCGTCGTACGCGGCCACCAGCACGGACGGTTCCTTGACCAGGTCGGTGCCGAGCAGCAGGGCGTCACCGGGCTCCAGCTCGCGGCGGAGCGTGGCCAGGAAGTCGGCCCGCTCGGCCGGGAGGAGGTTGCCCAGGGTGCCGCCGAGGAAGGCGACCAGCCGGGGGCCGCCGCCGGGCGGCAGGCCGAGGCCCTGGGTGAAGTCGGAGACGATGGCGTGCACCGCCAGCCCCGGGTAGTCCTCGGTCAGCGCCCGCCCGGCCGCCGTCAGCGCGCTCTCGCTGACGTCCACGGGAACGTACGCCCGCAGGCTGCCCACCTCGCGCAGCGCGTCCAGCAGCAGCCGGGTCTTCTCGGAGGAGCCGGATCCCAGCTCCACCAGGGTGCGGGCCTTGGTGACGGCGGCGATCTCGCGGGCGCGGGCGAGCAGGATCTCCCGCTCGGCCCTGGTCGGGTAGTACTCGGGCAGTCGGGTGATCTCCTCGAACAGCTCGCTGCCGCGGGCGTCGTAGAACCACTTCGGCGGCAGCCACTTGGGACTCGCGGTCAGACCGTGCCGTACGTCGTGGCGTAGCGCGCGGCTGAAGTGGTCGGCCGGCAGCAGTCGGGTGAGGTCGAAGGTGCCCATGATGCGGTGTTCCTCTCACGGCGCAGCGGATTCACGCGGCGGATCGGGACGGGGTCGGACCGGTCGGCAACAGGGCCCGTGGCGTCGACACTCCCTGTCGCCGGTCGGTCTTGGTCAGCCGAGCGGCCGGACGGTCACGCCGTCCGGGTCGGCCAGCAGCAGCGAGCGGTCGGGTGGGTGCTCCCAGCCGGGCAGGTCGTCGTACGGCTCCGAGGCGAGCAGCACCGAGCCGGGCCCCCGCCGGTAGCAGAGGCTGTCGCCCCAGGCCACGGCGGCGATCGAAGTCCCGTCGGTGAGCAGCAGGTTGAGCCGGGCCTCGGCGCAGTGGCCGGCGGCCTCCAGGACGGTCTGGGCGAGCGCGGTGTCCAGCGGCGCGCCCGCGCGCAGCCGGTGCAGGACGAGTGCCCACAGCAGCGCGGAGTCGCTGGCGGCCGCCAGGTCGAGCAGTTCCTCCGGCGGCAGGGTGGCGGCCAGCTTGCCGAGCTGCCCCGGCCAGCCGGGCAGCGCGCCGTTGTGGCTGAACAGCCAGCGGTCGGCGCCGAACGGTGCGGCCGCCGCCTCGCCCGGTGCGCAGCCGTCGGTGGCGGAGCGCACCGCGGCGAGCAGGGCGCGGGTCCGCACCACCCGGGCGAGGTCGGTGAAGGAGGGGTCGGCCCAGATCGGCCCGGCCCGCCGGTAGCGGGCCGGAACCGGGTCGTGCTCGGCGTACCAGCCGACGCCGAAGCCGTCCGCGTTCATGCTGCCGTACTGCTGCAGCCGGGGCGCCCAGGACTGCCGGTACAGGCCGGCCGGCGGGTCGACCAGCAGCCGTCCGATCGCCACCGTCGGTCCCAGATAGGCGAGATGACGGCACATCAGGCGTCCTCGACCGAGGCGGCGGTGCGGAAGCCGGAGAAGATCTGCCGCCGGACGGGGTAGTCCCAGTTGCGGAAGGTGCCCCGGCAGGCCACCGGGGCGACGGCGAACGAGCCGCCGCGCAGCACCTTGTACTCCGGGCCGAAGAACACCTCCGAGTACTCCCGGTAGGGCCAGGTCCTGAAGCCGGGGTACGGCCGGAAGTCACTGGCCGTCCACTCCCACACGTCGCCGATCAACTGCCGTACCCCGTAAGGAGAGCCGCCTTCCGGGTAGCTGCCGACGGGGGCCGGCTGCAGATGGCGCTGGCCCAGATTGGCCAGTTCGGCGGTGGGGTCGGCGTCGCCCCAGGGGTAGCGGCGGGAGCGGCCGGTCGCGGGGTCGTACCGGGCGGCCTTCTCCCACTCGGCCTCGGTCGGCAGCCGCCGCCCGGCCCAGCGGGCGTAGGCGTCGGCCTCGTACCAGCACACGTGCAGCACCGGCTCCTCGCCCGGTACCGGCTCGGTCACCCCGAAGCGGCGGCGCAGCCACAGGCCGTCCTCGCGCCGCCAGAACAGCGGGGCCTCCAAACCGGCCTGCTGCCGGTGCGACCAGCCCTCGGGTGTCCACCAGCGCGGGTCGTGGTAGCCGCCGTCCGCGATGAACTCCTGGTAGGCGGCGTTGCTCACCGGAGTGGTGTCCAGCCGGAAGGCGGGCAGGTCCACCCGGTGGGCGGGGCGCTCGTTGTCCAGCGACCAGGGCTCGGTGTCGGTGCCCATGGTGAACGGGCCGCCGGGGACGAGGACTTCGGCCGGCAGCGGTCCGGGGGCGGCTGCGGGCGGCGGGGGAGCGGTGAGCGCGGCCGGGCCCGGTCGGAGCTGATGGGTGATCAGCATGGTCTCGTCGTGCTGCTGTTCGTGCTGGGCGATCATTCCGAAGGCGAAGCCCGCGTCGAGCAGCGGAGCCCCTTCGAGCGGGGTGGCCGCGAGCAGGTCGAGCACCCGGCCGCGCACCTCGTGGGAGTAGGCACGGGCTTCGGCCGGGGGGAGCAGCGGCAGTGCGGGGCGTTCGGCGCGCGGGTGCTGGAAGGCGTCGTAGAGCGGGTCGATCTCCGGGTGCATCGCCTCGCGACCACCGACGTTGCGCAGCAGCCAGAGCTCCTCCTGGTTGCCGATGTGGGCGAGGTCCCAGACCAGCGGGGACATCAGCGGGGAGTGCTGGGCCGTCAGGTCGTGCTCGTCCACGCAGTCGGTGAGCGCCGCGGTTCTGGCGCGGGCGGCCAGCAGTTCGGCGGCAATCCGCTCGCGCAGCGGCCCGGGGGCCGGCCCTTCGGCGGGATCCGGCGTGGCCTCGGGGAGACGGTCGGCGTTCAGCATGGTGCGCTCTCCTGGGGGACTGGACGGACACCGGCCCGCAGGGCGTCCAGCTGGTCGTCGGCGGGACAGCGGCCCCGCGCGGGGTGGCGTTCGGCGAACCGGGCGAGCGCGCCGCGCAGCCGTTCGCCGTCGGCCCGTCGGCCGAGGGCCTGCTCGGCGGCGGCGAAGCAGGCCAGCGCGGCCCGGCGCAGTGCGGGGTCGGTCATCGCCAGGGTGGCTGCCCGGCGCCAGAGCCCGGAGCGCGGCGGCAGGTGGTCGAGGGTGCCGAGGGGTTCCAGCGCGGCGAGTGCGGCGTCGGTGGCGGCCGGGTCGTCCAGCAGCCCGGTGACCAGCGCCAGCGGGACCAGCCAGCCGCTCTCCGGCTGGGCGTCGATCATGCGCAGTTCCAGGTGGCCGCGTGGGCGGATCGGCGGGAACAGCGTGGTGCAGTGGTAGTCCAGGTCGGCCACGGTGGGCGGCCGTTCGCCCCCGTCGCGCAGCCAGTCCCGGAAGGTGCGCCCGGCCGGTGCGGACCAGGAGTGGCCGTCGCCGCGCCGGATGCACATCAGCTCGGCGTCCAGTACGTAGCGGGCCCAGTTCTCGGCCGGGTCGCCGTCGGCCAGCCGCGGTGCCAGGGTGCGGGTCGGATCCATCCGGGACCAGATGATCTGCCGGGTGGAGCGGTGGCCGGTGAGCCGGCCGTCCAGTAACGGGGAGTTGGCGAAGGCGGCGACCAGTACCGGGCCGAGCAGATGGAGCAGCCGCCAGCGCTCGGTGTACGACGCCCGGCCGCGCTCGGTGCCCGCGTCCACGCAGACCTGGAGGGACGCGGTGCCGCACATCATGGTCCGGCCCCAGGGCCCGGAGCGGTCGAAGTGCCGCGCCATCGCCAGGTAGCGGGGGAGGGGGAGCTGCATCCGGCGTTCACGGGCCAGCGGGTCGGTGCCGGAACCGGTGAGGCGCAGGCCCTCGGCGGCGAACGCGGAGCGTAGGGCGCCCTGGTCGAGCAGCAGGCCCTCGGCGCAGTCGCCGGGGCTCTCGGCGGGCGGGGAACTGAGTTCGACCTGCCCGCCGGGTTCGTGGGTGAGAGCGGAGCCCGCCGGGAACAGCGGACCGGGGGGCCGGCGGTCGGGGCCGGAGGGCAGGGCCGCCAGGGCCCGGTTCACCCGCCGCGGATCCACCGCCGCATCGGGGTATCGGAGGTCGTGGACGAACCACTCCGCCTCCACACCGGTCAGCCGGGGTGGGCCGATCTTGAAGCAGATCGCGGTCAGATGCCCCTCGGCATTCGCCTCGGTCAGCGGCGGTACGTCCGTGCCCTGGGGTATGTCGGTCAGCGTCTCGGTCACCGGGCTCACCTCGGTCAGTGGCGGGGCGGCACCCTTCGGTGCGCTTGGTCCCGCCGTACGGCTGTCACCGGACTCACCAATCCTCGGGCCGCGGTCGCGGCCCGGTACTTCTTGCTCAGTCTGCTACGAATCAAACCTCCGCGCCGACCGGGCCGCGTCCGCTCCGGTGGAACCGGCAGGCCGGCGCGGAGGCTCAGCGCCGGGGCCCGGGGCCGGTCAGACGCGTGAGCGCCCGGGCCAGCAGCGGCCGGGGCAGGGCGTAGTTGAGCCGCAGGCACCCCCGTCCGAGCGGCCCGAAGTCGGCGCCGTCCGAGAGCTCCACGCCCCGTTCCGCCATCAGGGCCTCGCGCGCCCGCTCGGCGGGCAGGCCGAGCGCGGCGGCATCCAGCCAGAGGAGGTACGAGGCCTCGGGGCGGGAGAGCGCCGCACCGGCCGGAAGCGCGGCCAGCACCAGCTCGCGGTGGGTGACCAGTTCGCCGAGCAGGCCGTCCAGCCAGGGGCCGCCGTGCCGCAGCGCGGCCTGCTGCACCACCTGCTCCAGCAGGCCGCCCTCCCAGAGGCCGTAACCGGCCAGATGGGCCGTCAGCCGTTCGCGCAGCACGGCGTCCGGCACCAGGGCGAAGCAGCTGGGGATGCCCGAGGTGTTGAAGGTCTTACCGACCGAGCTCAGCGTCACCACATGCCGGGCCGCCGCCCCGGCCACGGCCACCGCCACCGGCTGCGGCAGCCCGTGATCGGGATGGACCAGGTCGCCGTGCACCTCGTCCGAGACCAGCAGCCCGTCGCCGGCGGCCGCCCCCTCGGCCAGGGCCCGGATCTCCGCGGCCGTCCAGACCCGCCCGGACGGGTTGTGCGGGCTGCTCAGCGCGATCAGGTCGGTGCCGCCGGCCGTCAGCTCGGCCACCGGCAGCCGGTAGCCCAGCGCGTCCCGGGCCAGCGGCACCATGCGGAACGGCAGCCCGGCCGCGCGGCAGAGCTGTGCGAAACCGGCCCACTCGGGCGCCGGGAACGCCACCGGCCGCCGGGGCCCGGCCACCGTGAACAGCAGCCGCAGCGCGGTCCGCGGGCCGAACGGCAGCAGCATCACCCAGTCCGGATCCACCACCACCCCGTGCCGCTCCCGGTACCAGGTGGCGACCAGCTCACGCCCGGCCGGATCGCACGCGGTGTAGCCGTACGCGGCGTGTTCCGCCCGCCGCGCCAGCGCGGCGCCGATCTCCGGCGGCCCCGGCAGGTCCATGTCCGCCAGCCCGAGCGCGATCCGCCCGGCCCCGGCGCGGGCCCACTTGACGCTTCCGGTACCCGTGCGGTCGAACCGCTCCACCAGACCTCCAGACGGACGGCTGCACCCCGACTCCCCTGCGGCCCGCGTCGGCGCCGGCCCCCGGATCCGGGGGCCGTGCGCCCTCACGGCCGCGCTCGTCGGCATCCTGCCGGCCTACCCCACGCGCCCGGCCCAAACCGCGTCCCCGGTCGCCGGCGCCTTGCCAAGTCGCAACCGCCGCACCGGAGATGAGAAACCGGCGTATTGATTTCACCAAATCTACACATGATCAACGGGCGTTGCCCATACTCGGCTCGACCACGCACCATTCGGACGAGTCACTGCCGCCCGACCGGGCACCGCCTTCGTGCGACCCCCGTCGGCGGCGGAAGGGTGGGGACCCATGACACACCGGCGGTACACGGCGGACCCATGGGGGAGGGCCGCCGCTCGGCGGGCGTTACCGCTCATCGCGGTACTGGCCCTGGTGACGGCGCTCACCGGAGTGGCCGCACCGCAGAGCGCCCGGGCGGCGAGCACACACCCGCAGGCGCGCCGGGCCTGCGCGGACGCGCGCCCCGGACACGCCCGATGCCGGTTACTGGTACGGACCGGACCGGCAGGCACGGCCGAACCCAGGGCGGCGGCCGAGCCGCCCGCCGGCTACGGCCCGGCGGACCTGCGGAAGGCCTACAACCCGAGCGGCGCCTCCGACGGAGCGGTGGTGGCCGTGGTGGACGCCTACGACGACCCGAACGCCGCCCTCGACCTGGCCGTCTACCGAGCCGAGTACGGACTGCCGCCGTGCACCGAGGCGAGCGGCTGCCTCACCAAGGTGAACCAGCGCGGCCGCGCCGACGGCTACCCGGCGCCGGACGACGGCTGGGCCAGGGAGATCTCGACCGGCCTGGACATGGTCTCCGCGCTGTGCGACGACTGCCGCATCCTGCTGGTCGAGGCCGACTCCGACCGCAGCGACGACCTCGGTGCCGCCGTGAACACCGCCGTCTCGCTGGGGGCGCGGTACGTCGCCACCGGCTACGGCGCACCCGAGGACCCGTCCGAACTCGCCCTGGACGAGAAGTACTACGACCACCCGGGCGTCCTGATCACCGCGGCCGCCGGCGACGACGGCTACGGCACCTCCTACCCGGCCGCCTCGCAGTACGTACTGGCGGTCGGCGGCACCACACTGACCAGGAAGAGTGACCCCGACCCCCGCGGCTGGACCGAGACGGCCTGGGGCGATGCCACCGGCCGGAACGCGGGCACCGGTTCGGGCTGCTCCACCGTGGAGCCCAAGCCCTCCTGGCAGAAGGACACCGGCTGCCCCGGCCGGATGATGAACGATCTCGCGGCCGTCGCCGATCCGGCGACCGGAGTGGCCGTCTACGACAGCTACGGGGACCAGGACACCAAGGGCTGGTCGGTGGCCGGCGGTACCGGCACCGCGGCCGTGATCGTCGCCGCCACGGCCGTCCACGCCGGGCCGGCCTGGCCGAGCTCCCGGCCGGCCTCGTTCCCGTACCTGTCCGGCCGCCTGGGGCTGACCTGGGACGTGGGCGCCGGAGCGAACGGCTCGTGCGACGGCTCCGCCGCCTACTTCTGCACCGCACAGAAGGGGTACGACGGGCCCACCGGGCTCGGCACGCCGAAGAGCACGATCGCCTTCACCGACCGGGTCGTCGCGCACGGGCTGATGACGGTGACCCAGCCGCCCGCGCAGACCGGCCGGGTCGGCACACCCGTCTCACTGCAGATCAAGGCCAAGGGCATGTGGTCCAACAAGCTGGGCTACGCGGCCACCGGGCTGCCGCCGGGGCTGTCCATCGACCCGGCGACCGGACTGATCTCCGGCACGCCCACCGCCTGGGGCACCTGGACGACGAGCGTCAACGTCCAGGACTTCCACCGGCACGACCTCGGGGTCTCCTTCGCCTGGCGGGTCACCACCGCCGGCGGCTGCTACCCGGGCCGGCTGCTGGGCAACCAGGGCTTCGAGACCGGCACCCCCGGCCCCTGGACGGCGACCGGGGCCTGGACCTTCGACACCGTGAACCCGGCCCACACCGGCCACTACTCCGCGTACTTCGACAAGAACCGGGCCACCGGCCCGAGCGACACCCTGAGCCAGACCGTCGCCATCCCGGCCGGCTGCACCTCGTACCGGCTCGACTACTGGCTCTGGCCCTCCTCGGACCTGCCCCCGGCCGACCCGGCCCAGGACTTCCTGCGGGTGCGGCTGCTCGACGCCTCGGGCAAGGTCCTCACCACCCTGGCCACCTACTCCAACCGGGATGACACCGACCACTTCGTGCCGCGCAGCGTCGACCTGTCCGCCTACGCCGGGCAGACGGTGGTGCTCGCCTTCACCACGGACTCGGCCGCCGACGAGACCGACTTCGCGCTGGACGACGTCACGCTGACGATCGGCTAGGCCGGTACCGCCCTGGGGAGCCGCCCGGACGTCCGGGCGGCTCCCCGTGCCGTGCGACCTGCGGTACCGGTCGCACCATCGCGGCCGCCCGGCTTGCAGGCAGCGGATGATGATAGGAAGATCCTGACGTTTGTTGTCTACTCCAGTTGTCTGCTCCAGCTCCGGAAGGGTTGCCGTCATGGGACGACCACACTGGGTACCCGCCGGAACCGATCTCGACAAGCCGAACGCCGCCCGTGTGTACGACTACTACCTCGGCGGCTCCCACAACTTCGAGGCCGACCGCGAGATGGCCCGCAGGGCCATCGAACTCTGGCCCGACCTGCCCGCCATCATGCGCTCCAACCGCGCCTTCCTGCGCCGGGCGGTCCGGCACGTCGCCGACGCGGGCATCTCCCGCTTCCTGGACATCGGCTCCGGCATCCCGACCTTCGGCGCCGTGCACGAGGTGGCCAGGGGTATCCACCCCCGGTCCCGGGTGGTGTACGTGGACCGCGACCCGGTCGCGGTCGCGCACAGCCGCCTGCTGCTGGGGGACGACCCGCTGAGCGAGGTGGTCGAGGCCGACCTGCGCTCGGTCGAGGACCTGCTCGCGCGCCCCGAGGTCACCGCACTGCTGGACGCCGGCGAGCCGGTCGCGGTGCTGCTGGTCGCGGTGCTGCACTTCATCACCGACGACGACGACCCCGTCAGGCTGGTGGCCACGCTGCGCGACGCCCTGCCGCCGGGCAGCGCGCTGGTGCTCAGCCACGCCTCCACGGAGGGCCGCCCGGACCAGGCCGGCCCGCACCAGGACCTCTACAAGAGCACCCCGACCCCGCTCACCATGCGCGGCCGGGACCGGATCGAGACACTCTTCGACGGCTTCGAACTGGTCGAGCCCGGCGTGGTCTACCTGCCGGAGTGGCACCCCGAGAACCCCGAAAGAGTCGGCCCGCACCCGGAGTGGATGTCCGGTATGGCCGGGGTCGGGTTCCTGCGGTGAGTTGGGCCCCGCCGGAGGAGGCCGCCCGGCCCGAGAGACAGGACCGCCCCGGCGGGCACCGCGGTACCGACGTCCGGCACGAGCACGCGACCGGGTTCCACCGGGAGTGGGCCCGGCTGCTGCAGGGCGGCCACGGGGTGGCCGTCGACCCGGCCATCCTGGACCGGCTGATCTCCCGGACCGCCGGGCTGCTGCACCGCGCGCAGCTGGAACGCCCCTTCCAGCCGGAGCTGGCCACCGAGGCGGGCGCCCTGCTGGTGGACGCGCAGTTCACCGACCCGGCGGTGCTCTCCCGCGCGGTCGAGCTGCTGCAGCTCCAACCGCTGGACGACCGGGCCCCGCAGCTCTGCGGGGCCTTCGCGGCAGGCTGGGCGGCGGCGCTGCGCGAGCGGACCCTGCGGGAGCAGGAGTCCATCCGGCTGGCGGCCGACACCGCGCGCCAGGAGATCGAGAAGGCGCTGCGCGCCTCCGAGGCCCGGTTCCGGGCACTGTTCGAGAGCGCCGCCATCGGGATCGGCCTCGGTGACGTCGACGGCACCATCCTGACGGTCAACCGGGCCCTGCAGGACCTGTTCGGGGCGCGCCCCGAGGACCTCCAGGGCCGGCGGGTCGGCGACCTGGTGCATCCCGAGGACACCCCCGGCGTCTGGGAGGCGTACGAGGAACTCATCGCCGGCAAGCGGGAGTACTTCCAGTTCGACAAGCCGTACTACCGGCAGGACGGCGAGGTGGTCTGGACCCATCTGACCGTCTCGCTGATCCGCGACGACGACGGCAAGCCGGTCTACCAGGTGGCGATGCTGGAGGACATCACCGACCGCTACCGCCTCCAGGAACGGCTGCGCCACCAGGCCAACCACGACCCGCTGACCGGACTTCCCAACCGGGCGGCCTTCTTCGAGCGCCTGGAGAAGCTCTTCGAGGAGCCCGAGCCGGGTGCCCGGTTCGGGCTCTGCTACGTGGACCTGGACGGGTTCAAGGTGGTCAACGACAGCCTCGGCCACGACACCGGCGACCAGCTGCTGACGGCGGTGGCCGGACGCCTGGAGGCCGCGCTCACCCCGCTCGGCCACCTGGTGGCCCGGCTCGGCGGTGACGAGTTCGTCGTCCTGCTGGAGAACTGCCGGGGTGAGCAGGAGGCGGTCGCGGCGGCCAAGACGGTGCTGGCGGCGCTCACCAAACCGGTGCTGATCGGGGACCACCGGCTCGCCGTCGGCGCCAGCGTGGGCGTACTGGAGCGCCGGGTCGCCAGCACCACCCCGGGCGCGGCGGTCCGGGCCGCCGACCTGACGCTCTACCGGGCCAAGGAGGCCGGCCGGGGCCGCTGGGTGCTCTTCGACCCGCAGGAGAACGCCCGCGCGGTCAGCCGCTACACGGTCTCGGTCCGGATGCCCTCCGCCCTGGACCGGGGCGAGTTCTTCATCGACTACCAGCCGCTCTGCTCGCTGCGCGACGGCTCGCTGGTCTCGGTCGAGGCACTGGTCCGCTGGCGGCACCCGCAGCTGGGTGTGCTCGGACCCGAGGAGTTCATCGGGATCGCCGAGGAGACCGGCCTGATCATGCCGCTCGGCCGCTGGGTACTGGAGCAGGCCTGCACCCAGGCCGCCGACTGGGTACGGCAGTTCGGCGATGCGGCGCCTCAGCTGAACGTCAACCTGGCGGTCCGCCAGGCGCGCAGCGCCAGCCTGGTCGGCGACGTGGAGCGGATCCTGCGCACCACCGGACTCAGCCCCGCAAAGCTCCAGTTGGAGATCACCGAGTCCACCGTGGTCGGGCCGGAGGACGAGGCACTCAAGTACCTGCACGCGCTGGTGGACCTGGGAGTCTCGCTGGCCGTGGACGACTTCGGCACCGGCTGGTCCAACCTCGCCTATCTGCGCGACCTCCCGGTCTCCGGGCTGAAGATCGCCGGCTCCTTCGTCGGCGATCTGCACGATCCGGGCAAGGACGCCGCGCTGGGCTGGCGGATCATCAGCGGACTGGTCTCGCTCGCCCACACCCTGGGTCTCACCGTCACCGCCGAGGGCGTCGAGACCGGCGCCGACGCCGACCGCCTGCGGCAGATGGGCTGCGACTGGGCCCAGGGCTGGCACTTCGGCCGCCCCGTCCGCCCGGCCGACATAGCCCGCCGCATCGCGGAGGGTAGCGGCCGTTAGACCCCGGCCCGTACCGCCGCCCGCAGCGGTGGAACGGAGGTCTTCCGGCCGGCCGGTTCAGGCGCCGACCGGGAGCACGGAGATGCCGTGGCCGAGGGTCAGTTCGGTGCCCGCGGCCTTGGTGCTGAGGTAGCGCACATTGCTCTCGGAGAGGTGGACGCCGGTGGGGACGCGTTCGGCGACCGTTATGCCGAGGCCGGTGAGCTGGGCGGCCTTGTCGGGGTTGTTGCTGAGCAGGCGGATGCCGGTGGCGCCGAGGGTGTGGAGCATCTGGGCCGCGGCCGTGTAGTCGCGGCCGTCCTCGGGCAGGCCCAGGGCGGTGTTGGCCTGGTAGGTGTCCAGTCCGGAGTCCTGCAGGGCGTAGGCGTCGAGCTTGTTGTAGAGGCCGATGCCCCGGCCCTCCTGGCGGAGGTAGAGCAGGTAACCGCCGCTGTCGGCGATCCGCTCCACGGCCTCGCGCAGCTGGGGCCCGCAGTCGCAGCGGTCCGAACCGAGGACGTCGCCCGTCAGGCACTCCGAGTGCAGCCGGACCAGCGGCGTCCGGCCCACCTCGCCGAGCCTGAGGGCGAGGTGCTCGGCGCCGTCGGCCAGGCCGTGGAAGGTGTGCGCCTCGGCCTCGACCCGGTAGCCGTCGCCGAAGGTGAGCGGGATGCGGACCCGGGAGCGGACGGTGGCCGGGCCCGGCAGGGGGCGGTGCTGCTGCTCGTGCTCGGGCTGGGGCATGCCGGGCCTCCGGGGGTCGCCGGGTGGCGGGTCGCCCCCGGGGGTGCAGATGCTCTGGGTTCGAAACCGCTGGTCGGGCTCGACCGTACACTGTTGTTCGAATTTGAACAAATATGCTCCCGTCGGAACCCGCCGAGGATCCGGCGCCTCGTTCGGCTCAGCTTCCCCGTTTCGGCTCAGCATTCCCGTCCGCCTGTGCGGCCGCGCCCGCAAGCTGGTGAAGGGGCGTCGCCGAGCGTAAGGAAGACCATGTCCAAGGCATTCGGATTCGTGGCCTACGGCGGGCCGGAGAACCAGGAGTTCTTCGACCGTCCCACCCCCTCGCCCGGGCCGGGCCAGCTGCTGGTCGCCGTCCGGGCCGCCGGGGTCAACCCCGTGGACTGGAAGATCCGGCAGGGCTTTCTGGGCACCGGACGGCCGCTGCCCGCCGTGCTCGGCTCCGAGGTGTCGGGGGTGGTGCAGGCCGTCGGGGCGGGCGTCGAGGGATTCTCGGTCGGTGACGAGGTCTTCGGTGCCACCGTGGCCGGCGGCTACGCCGAGCACACCCTGCTGGACGCCGCGATCACCGCCCACAAGCGGCCCGACGTCAGCTTCGCGCAGGCGGCGACGCTGCCGGTGGCCGCCGCGACCGCGTACGACGCGCTGACGCAGCTGGATCTGACGGCCGGGCGGACGCTGCTGATCCTCGGTATCGCCGGCGGGGTCGGTACCGTCGCCGCCCAGCTCGCCAAGGGGCACGGGCTCACGGTGCTGGGGACGGCGGGTGACGGCAGCCGGGCCTCGGTGGAGTCGCTCGGCGCCACCTGGATTCGGTACGGCGAGGGCGTGGCCGACCGGATCAGGGCCGTCGCGCCGGACGGCGTGGACGGAATCCTGGACCTGGTCGGCGGTGACGACCTGCGGGCCGCCGCCGTGGCCCTGCGCGACCCGGCCAGGCTGGTCTCCACCGCCGACCAGGCCACCGTCGCCGAACTGGGCGGTGCGTTCGTCCGGCGCAGCCTCGGTGCCGACACCCTGGACGCGCTGGCCAAGCTGGTCGCCTTCGACGCGCTCGACCCGCACATCGCCGCCACCTACCCCCTGGAGCGCGCCGCGCAAGCCCTCGCCGACGTGGAGTCGGGTCACGTCCGCGGCAAACTCGTCCTCGACCTCGGCTGATTGGACGCCCACCGTGAAGATCACCACCCCCACCGTCAACGCGCCCTGCTGGGTCGAACTGGGCACCACCGACCCCGAGGCCGCCGGCGCCTTCTACCGCGAACTCTTCGGCTGGGCGGCCAGGACCGACGTCCGCCCCGGGGCCGGCGGCTACACCCAACTCCTGGTCGGCGACGCCCCGGTGGCCGCGATCGGCCCCATCGCCTCCCCCCGGCAGCGGACCGCCTGGCTGGTCGGCATCGCCACGGCGGACGCCGACGCCACCGCCGCTGCCGCCGTCGAGAACGGCGGCAGGGTGCTGAAGGAACCGACGGACGTCTTCGAGGAGGGGCGCTTCACCGTCCTCGCGGACCCGGCCGGCGCGGTCTTCACCGCCTGGCAGGCCAAGGAGTTCAAGGGGGCGGGCCTGCTCAACGAACCGGGCGCGCTCGGCTGGGTGGAACTGGCCACCCGGGACACCGCCGGGGCCAAGGAGTTCTACAGCCGGGTCTTCGGCTGGAGCGTCACCGTCGGTGAGACCTACACCCAGTGGGGCCTGGCGGGCGAGGACTTCGGCGGAATGCTCGACATGGCCGAGCAGTTCCCGCCGGACGTACCGCCGTACTGGATGCCGTACTTCGCGGTGGCCGACGTCGACCTGGTCGCGGAGCGGGCCGCGGCACTCGGCGCCACGGTCATGCTGCCGCCCACGGACGTGCCGGGCGGACCTCGGCTGGCGGTGGTCCATGACGCCCAGGGGGCCCGGTTCGGCATCCACGCGGCGGGCACCGAGGGCTGAACTCCTCGGGGGGAAAAGTGAGTTGCCCGTGGCCTCAGCGGACGGGGCAGCCCCCGGCGCGGCCGGATGCGCCGGGGGCTGCCCGCTGACAAGCCACCTCTCCGAGCTCCCCGAGGGCGCTCAGTACTCGTGACCGGGAGCGGCGGCGGTACTGGGTGGTCCCATCTGCCCCAGCGGATCGCGGCGGTGCGGATCCTCTTCAGGCCGCGTCCGGCGACGCGGGTGGGGCGGCAGGGCCCGGGCGGAGCAGGGTGAGGCCGCCGGCGGTCAGGGTGATGGCGGCGGCGGAGAGCGGGGCCCAGTCGCCGAGGCGGTCGTACCAGGTGCGGTCGGTGGGGGCGGCGAGGGGGAGTCGTACGGTGAGGGCGCCGTTGGCGGAGGTGTCCAGGTGGGCCAGGCGGCGGCCCTGGCGGTCGTAGGCCACCGACTCGCCGGTGAGGGCGGCCTGGACCACCGGCCGGCCGGTCTCGGCGGCCCGCAGTGCGCCGAGTGAGGCGTGCTGCGTGGG
The DNA here is from genome assembly GCF_051374625.1 of Kitasatospora sp. HPM-01-4. NCBI lineage: Bacteria > Bacillati > Actinomycetota > Actinomycetes > Kitasatosporales > Streptomycetaceae > Kitasatospora > Kitasatospora sp. HPM-01-4. Next base: position 7,023,541 of record NZ_JBPQGP010000005.1, read on the forward strand.
TGCCCAGGTGTTCTGGAAGGTCGAGGTCGCCGACTGGTAGACCAGCAGCCGGGCGCCGTCCCTCGCCGCCGTGCGGGACATGTCGGGAAAGGTGGACTCGAAGCAGATCAGGGCGGAGAGCGGCAGTGGGCGGCCGTCGCGGGTGCTCGCCTGGAGCAGGTGGAAGTCGGTGCCCGGCACCCGGTTCTCGGCCGCCGCCCTGCTGATCCCGGCGAGCCAGCCGAGCACGGGGCGCAGCGGGATGTACTCGCCGAACGGCACCAGGCGCATCTTGCGGTAGCGGGCGGCGACGCCGTCGGGAGTGATCAGGACGGCGTCCTTGGAGATCCGGCCGTCGGCCTTGCGGGCGTCCTCGCTGACCAGGAGCTGGGCGCCGGTCGCGGTGGCGAGGCCGCGCAGCCGGTCCACCGTTGCGGAGTTGCGGTCCAGGTCGGCGGCGGTGCTGCTCTCGCCCCAGACGACCAGGTCAAGCGGCTGTCCGATCAGGCGGGTGGTGATCGCGGCGCTGGCGTCGAATCTGGCGGTGGGGCCGTCGGTCACGCCCGGCTGGACCAGCGCCACGGTGGCCTGCTCGCCGGGCGAGGGCTGGGTGCGCAGCGCGAACAGCGCGGGACCCGAGAGCACCACGAGTGCGGCCACCGTGGCGGCCAGTACCCGGCCCGCGAGCTGACGACTCGTCAGAACGACGAGTACTCCGGTGTTGGCCGCCACGATGGCCGCGCTCACCAGCCAGGCCCCGCCGACCGAAGCCAGCGCCAGAATGGCCGGGTGCTGCCACTGGCTGGCGCCGAGCAGTGCCCAGGGTCCGCCGAGTGCCTGCCAGGAGCGCGCGTACTCGATGGTCACCCAGACCGACGGGACGACCACCAGTGCGCCGAGAGTCCGCGCGAGGGTGAGCGGTGGGTGCAGCAGGCGCCACACCGCCAGTCCGAGCGCGGTCTGCAGTGCCCCGAACACCACGGCCAGCAGGAGCAGTCCCGGGCCGATCGAGGGCGCCAGCCAGTACAGCGCGGCCAGGATGAACCCGGCGCCGAACCACCAGCCCCGGAGCGCCGCCTCCCGTCCGCTCGGTGCGCGCTGCATCAGCAGCAGGCCGGGCACCAGGGCGACCCAGGCGAGCGGGGCCAGGTCGGGAGCGGGGAAGGTGAGGACTGGCAGTGCGCCGGCGAGGAGCGCCGCGAGGCGGGCGAGGCGGGGCGTCATGACCTGATTGTCCGCCCGTACGGTGCGAGTTCCCAGGTCGCGGAAGCCGGAGTCTTCGCCGGTCTTCGGGCGCTCGGGAGGGCCGGTGGGGCGGGGCTGCGCGGGCGGTCATCGCAGGAGCTACCGGGCCACGGACGGTAGTCGTTCCGCACGGGGTGGCGTGATCGGCTCGCAGTGTGCATGTTGGCGATCGATCGCTTCGAGATGTACAAGTCCCCTTCATAGCAACATATTTGACGTGTCATCGGGAGTCCGGCGAAGTCCGGCCGTGCCGCCGGGTAGCCGTCGGGGCCCACGCTCGGTACGACGACGCGTCCGGTCGGCGTGCGGTCACGGGCTCCCGGCCGACCGGTGAGGAGACGTCGTTCGAGCGCTTCCGGAGGAGGTGCGACGATGGAGTCGATGGTGTCCGCCGCCGGGATGCCAGGGCCCAGGGAGGTGCGGCCCGACTCCGACCCCGGCGTCCAGGACGCCGCTCGCCGCCGTGGCGCCCTACGTCCGGCCGGGAGCGGGAGGAGATCTCATGACAGCGTTGGCGGGCTCTCCCCGCGCGGTGGAGCCCCAGGCGGTGGCGGACCTCCGGGTGGCGGTGGTCGGTTCGGGGCCGGCCGGCCTCTACACGGCCGAGGCGATGGTGAAGCAGGCCGCGGCGGACGGGGTCGAGGTGGAGGTGGACGTCCTGGACCGCCTGCCCACCCCCTACGGTCTGGTGCGCTACGGCGTCGCCCCGGACCACCCCTCGATCAGGTCGATCGCGGACTACCTGAGGAGGGTGCTGGAACTCCCGAGGGTCCGGTTCCTCGGAGGCCTGTGCTTCGGCCGGGACGTGACCCGCGAGATGCTCCTCGCCTGTTACGACGCCGTGGTGTACGCGACCGGCGCCCCGCTCGACAAGCGGCTGCGGGTACCCGGCGAGGACCTGCCCGGCAGCGCCGCGGCAGCCGACTTCGTCCGCTGGTACTGCGGGCACCCGGACTCGGACCCCGCGATGTTCGAGCTCGATGCCGAGGCGGTCGCGGTGATCGGAGCCGGCAACGTCGCGCTCGACGTGGCCCGGATCCTCGCCAAGCCCGCGGCCGAGTTCGGGGCCACGGACGTACCGGAGCCGGTGCTCGCCGCGCTGGCGGCCAGCAGGGTCAGAGAGGTCCACATCATCAGCCGCCGTGGGCCCGCGCAGGCCAGGTTCACCCCCAAGGAGCTGCGCGAACTCGGTGAGGCGCCGGGCTTCGAGGTCACGGTCGACCCGGCTCAGACCGATCTCGACCGGTTCGATCCCACCGGGGAGAGCAGCGCCCTGGCGGAGTCGGACCGCCGGGTGCGCGGCAACCTGGCGGTGATCAGGGAGTGGGCCGGGCGGGAGCCGAGGGAGTGCCCGAGGCGGGTGTCGGTGAGGTTCTGGGAGCGGCCGGTGGAGATCATCGGCACCGACCGGGTGACGGCGCTGCGGGTCGAGCGGACCAGGCCCGAAGCGGCGGGGCGGGTGGCCGGTACCGGTGAGTTCACGGAGCTGCCGGTGCAGCTGGTGCTGCGTTCGGTCGGCTATCAGAGCGTGCCGCTCCCCGGGGTGCCGTTCGACGAACGGCGTGCCGTCGTCCCCAACGCGGAGGGGCGGGTCCTCGGGGCCGACGGCACCCCGCTGGCGGGGGAGTACGTCTCCGGCTGGCTCAAGCGCGGGGCCACCGGCGTGATCGGAAGCAACAAGTCCGACGCGGCGCAGACGGTCCGCGCGCTCCTCGCCGACCGGGCGCGGGACGCGCGGCCGGCGCACCGTGCGGACCGCGCGGCGCCACGGCTGGCCGAGCTGCTGGCCGCACGCGGAGTGCGTCCGGTGAGCTACGCCGACTGGCTCGGGATCGACGAACGGGAGCATGAGCTCGCCACGGCACTGGGCCGGGGTGAACGGGTGAAACTCTGCGGCTGGGACGCACTGGACAGGGCCTGCGGCCGCGGCCGGGCCGCCCGGGCGGGGGCCCGGCCGTGAGGAGCCCGCCCGGCCGGTGAGGAGCCCGCCACGGCAGGCAAGGCCGCGTCGGGCTCCTCATGACAGGTCCCCCCGTCCGGTCCGGTCCGGAGACCGTTCCGGGAGGCAGACCCTAGCCGTTGCCCTCCAGATCCCCCTCGGTCTCCAGGAAGGCGGTGCGCAGGGCGTCGATCAGCTCGGGGTCGGGCTCGGCCCAGAGACCGCGCTCGGCGGCTTCGAGCAGTCGCTCGCTGATGCCGTGCAGCGCCCAGGGGTTGGCCGCGCCGAGGAACTCGCGGTTGGTCGGGTCGAGCACGTACTCCTGGGTGAGCCGCTCGTACATCCAGTCGGCGACCACGCCGGTGGTGGCGTCGTAGCCGAACAGGTAGTCCACGGTGGCGGCCATCTCGAAGGCGCCCTTGTAGCCGTGCCGGCGCATCGCCTCCAGCCAGCGCGGGTTGACCACGCGGGCGCGGAAGACCCGGGCGGCCTCCTCGGTGAGGGTGCGGGTGCGCACCGTCTCGGGCCGGGTCGAGTCGCCGATGTAGGCGGTCGGGGCCTTGCCGGTGAGCGCGCGGACGGTGGCCACCATGCCGCCGTGGTACTGGAAGTAGTCGTCGGAGTCCGCGATGTCGTGCTCGCGGGTGTCGGTGTTCTTGGCGGCGACGGTGATCCGCCGGTACGCGGTCTCCATCTCCTCGCGCGCCGGGCGGCCGTCGAGACCGCGGCCGTAGGCGTAGCCGCCCCACACCGTGTAGACCTCGGCCAGGTCGGCGTCGGTGCGCCAGTCACGGCTGTCGATCAGCTGGAGCAGGCCGGCCCCGTACGTACCCGGCCGGGAGCCGAACACCCGGACCGTGGCCCGGCGTTCGTCGCCGTGCTCGGCGAGGTCCGCCTGGACGTGGGCGCGGACGAAGTTGTCCTCGTCCGGCTCCTCCTGCCGGGCGGCCAGGCGGACGGCGTCGTCCAGCAGCGCGACCACGTGCGGGAAGGCGTCCCGGAAGAAGCCGGAGATGCGCAGCGTCACGTCGATGCGCGGGCGGCCCAGCTCCTGCGGGCTGATCGCCTCGAGACCGGTGACCCGGCGCGAGGCGTCGTCCCAGACCGGGCGGACGCCGAGCAGGGCGAAGGCCTCGGCGATGTCGTCGCCCGCCGTACGCATCGCGCTGGTGCCCCAGAGCGAGAGGCCGACCGAGGGCGGGAAGGCGCCGTCGTTGTCCGCCCGGTAGCGCTCGATCAGCGAGGCGGCCAGGGCCTGGCCGGTCTCCCAGGCCAGCTTGCTGGGGACGGCCTTGGGGTCGACCGAGTAGAAGTTGCGGCCGGTCGGCAGCACGTTGACCAGTCCGCGCAGCGGGGAGCCGGACGGTCCGGCCGGGACGAAGCCGCCGTTCAGCGCGTGCAGCACGGCGTCCAGCTCGTCGGTGGTCCGCATCAGGCGCGGCACCACCTGGCGGGCGGCGAAGTCCAGCACCTGGCGGACCGCCTCGCCGTGCCCGGCCGCGACCTTCTCCACCGCCTCCGGTGCCCAGTCCTCGGCCTCCATCGCCTCGACCAGCGCACGTGCCTGGGCCTCGGCCGCGTCGGTGGCACCGAGGGTCGGCGCCGCCTCGTCCAGGCCGAGCGCCTCGCGCAGGCCGGGCAGAGCGTTCACACCGCCCCAGATCTGCCGGGCGCGCAGGATGGCGAGCACGATGTTGATCCGGTCCTCGCCGACCGGGGCCTGGCCGAGGACGTGCAGGCCGTCCCGGATCTGGGCGTCCTTGACCTCGCACAGCCAGCCGTCGACGTGCAGCAGGAAGTCGTCGAAGCCGTCGTCCTCGGGGCGCTCCCGGAGACCGAGGTCGTGGTCGAGCCGGGCGGCCTGGATCAGGGTCCAGATCTGGGCGCGGATCGCGGGCAGCTTGGCCGGGTCCATCGCGGCGATGTTGCTGTGCTCGTCGAGCAGTTGCTCAAGGCGCGCGATGTCGCCGTAGGAGTCGGCGCGGGCCATCGGCGGGACCAGGTGGTCGACCAGGGTGGCGTGGGCACGGCGCTTGGCCTGGGTGCCCTCGCCCGGGTCGTTCACCAGGAACGGGTAGATCAGCGGGAGGTCGCCGAGTACGGCGTCCGGACCGCAGGCGGCCGACAGCGCGGCCGTCTTGCCCGGCAGCCACTCCAGGTTGCCGTGCTTGCCGAGGTGTATCACCGCGTGGGCGCCGAAGCCGCCGTCCTCCCGGGCGGCCGCGATCCAGCGGTAGGCCGCCAGGTAGTGGTGCGAGGGCGGCAGGTCGGGGTCGTGGTAGATGGCGACCGGGTTCTCACCGAACCCGCGCGGCGGCTGGATCAGCACCAGCAGGTTGCCGGAGCGGATCGCGGCCAGCACGATGTCGCCGTCCGGGTTCCGGCTGCGGTCCACGTACAGCTCGCCGGGCGCCGGGCCCCAGTGCTCCTCGACCTGCTCCCGCAGCTCGGCGGGGAGCTCGGCGAACCAGCGGCGGTAGTCGGCGGCCGGGATGCGGACCGGGTTGCGGGCGAGCTGCTCCTCCGTCAGCCAGTCCTGGTCGTAGCCGCCCGCCGCGATCAGCGCGTGGATCAGCGCATCGCCCTCGTGTGAGGCATCGTCGCCGACGTCGAGTCCCGGCAGCTCGTCACCGAGGTCCATGCCCTCCGCGCGCAGCCGGTGCAGCAGCCGGACCGCGCTGGCCGGGGTGTCCAGACCGACCGCGTTGCCGACCCGGGCGTGCTTGGTCGGGTACGCGGACAGCACCAGCGCCAACCGCCTCTCGGCGGGCGGGACATGGCGCAGCCGGGCGTGCCGGATCGCGATGCCCGCGACCCGGGCGGCGCGCTCGGGGTCGGCCGCGTAGACGGTCAGGCCGTCCTCGTCCAGCTCCTTGAAGGAGAACGGGACGGTGATCAGGCGGCCGTCGAACTCGGGTACGGCGACCTGGGTGGCGGTGTCCAGCGGGGAGAGGCCGTCGTCGCTGCCCTCCCACTGGGCCCGCGACCAGGTCAGGCAGAGCGCCTGGAGGATCGGCCGGTCGAGCGCGGCGAGCGCGCCCGCGTCCCAGGCCTCCTCGTCCCCGCCCGCCTGCGCCTCGGCCGGGCGGGTGCCGCCGGCGGCCAGCACCGTGGTGACGATCGCGTCGGCCCGGCCCAACTCGGCCAGCAGCTCGGACTCGGCGCCGCGCAGCGAGGAGCAGTACAGCGGCATCGCACGGCCGCCCTGGTCCTCGATCGCCCGGCACAGGGTCTCGACGAAGGCGGTGTTGCCGCTCATGTGGTGGGCGCGGTAGTAGAGCACCGCGATCAGGGGGCCCTCGGTGGTCGAAGGCGTGCGCTCCAGCGGGCCCCAGGCGGGGGCCGAGGCGGGCGGGGCGAAACCGTGGCCGGTGAGCAGCACGGTGTCGGAGAGGAAGGCGCCGAGCTCGGCCAGGTTGGCCGCGCCGCCGTGCGCCAGGTAGGCGTGCGCCTCGGCGGCGATCCCGGCGGGGACGGTGGACAGCTCCATCAGCTGGGCGTCCGGCGCCTGTTCACCCGTGAGCACGACCACCGGGCGAGGGCCGGCCAGCAGCGCGTCCAGGCCCTCCTGCCAGGCCCGGCGGCCGCCGAGCAGCCGGACGATCACCAGCTCGGTGCCCTCCAGCAGCGCGGGCAGCTCCTCGGGGGTCAGCCGGGCCGGGTTCCCGAGGCGGAAGCGCACCGGGCCCTGCGAGGCGCGGGCGCTGAGGAGATCGGTGTCGGAGGTCGACAGCAGCAGGATCATGCGGTGGGCCTCCCGGCCTGGTGGATGGTGGGCCGAGCGGTGCGGTGCTCGGCGGACGGCGGAGTGCGGCGGGTGCCCGGCCGGCCCACGGGAACGGGTGGCGTGGGAGCGTGCGGCGCCGGCTCGGCACACCCGGCACACAGCGGGCGGAGCACGGCGGACCCGGGCATGCGGGAGCGCATCACTTCTGGCCTTCCTCGGGGTCCGCGCCCCGGGCTGGTCGAGGACGGCGGGAGTACCTGGCTCCCAGGGCCCAGTTGAGCCGTGGTTACAGTGGCGGGACCGCACCGGTTTTCCACCGGTTTCCTCCGCATATGCCGTCAGGCCGCCCGCGCGGGCCGCCCGGGAGCATCGTACGGGTTGCGACTGACCTGGGGGGAGTGTGATCTGTTCGGTACGGTGCACCCCGAGCGGTGATCTGTATGCTCGCCGCCATGCCACCCACACCCGACGCCGTCGTGCCGGGCCCCGGTGCGCCCGACCGCGACCGTTCGGACGCCTGTCCGGGGGCCCTGCGGCTGCACACCGCCGACGACGGCTCCCTCGCCCGGATCCGGATACCCGGCGGACTGCTGACGGACCGTCAGGCGATCGCGCTCGCCGAGGCCGCCGAGGAGCTGGGCGACGGCGAGTTGGAGACCACCTCGCGCGGCAACGTGCAACTGCGCGGCCTGCCTTCGGACTCCGGTCTCGAACTCGGCCGCCGCCTGCGCGCCGCCGGACTGCTGCCCTCGGACACCCATGAGCGGGTCCGCAACATCGTCGCCTCCCCGGCCGCGGGGCTGGACGGCCTCGGCCACGCCGACGTCCAGGACTGGGCCCGCGAACTGGACCGGCGCCTGTGCGCGAGCGAGGCGGCGGCCGGGCTCTCCGGCAAGTTCCTCTTCGCCCTGGACGACGGGCGCGGTGACGTCGCCGCCCTCGACGCCGATGTGACATTGATCGCAACCGCCGGCGGCGGCGCCCTGCTGCGCCTCGGCCGCGCCGCCACCGCCCGCCCGGTGCCGCCCGGCCGCGCCGCCGAAGGTGCGGTCCGCGCCGCCGAGGAGTTCCTGCACGCGCTGCGCGCCACCGGCACCAAGGCCTGGCACCTGCGCGAGGCGCCCGAACTGCTCGACCCGGGCACCGAAGAGCTGCCGGCCCTGCCCGGCGCCGCCCCTGCCCCCGGCGCCCTGCCCGGCGGGCTCTCGGTCGGCCTGCGGTTCGGCCGGGTCGGCGCGGCACGGTGGCGGCTGCTGGCCGCGGCCTCGGCCGGGGAACTGCGCCTGACCCCCTGGAGGGGAGTCATCCTGCCGGGGGCGGCGGCCGGCCGGCTGCCCGAGCTGGCGGCGGCCGGGTTCCGTACCGACCCCGGTTCGGCCTGGGAGCGGGCCAGTGCCTGCACCGGGCTGCCCGGCTGCGCCAGGTCGCGGGCCGACGTACGGGCCGACGCGGCACGGGCGTTGGACGCGGCGGCGCGGCGGTCCGCCCCGGGCGGACTGCCCGTGCACTGGTCCGGTTGCGAGCGGCGGTGCGGGCATCCGGCGGGGGAGTGGGTGGACGTCCTCGCCACGGGGCAGGGCTACCGGGTGACCCGCGTCGGCGCCTCGGCGAAGGCGCCGGCGGATGTGTCAGTGAACGTGACGACAGAGCGGATGGCCGAGGCAGTGGCCGAGGCCCGGAGGATCAAGTGATCGAGTACGAGAAGGACGGCGCGGCCATCTACCGCCAGTCCTTTGCCACCATCCGGGCCGAGGCCGAACTGGCCCACCTGCCCGCCGACGTGGCGCAGGTCGCCGTGCGGATGATCCACGCGTGCGGCATGACCGACCTGGTCGAGGACCTGCTCTGGTCGCCCGGCGTGGTCGCGAGCGCGCGCGCCGCGCTGCACGCCGGTGCGCCGATCCTGTGCGACGTGTCGATGGTGGCCAGCGGGGTCACCCGCAAGCGGCTGCCCGCCGACAACGAGGTGATCTGCACCCTCTCCGACCCCTCGGTGCCCGAGCTGGCGAGGAAGATGGGCAACACCCGGAGTGCCGCCGCGATGGAGCTGTGGCTGCCCCGCCTGGAGGGCGCGGTGGTCGCCGTCGGCAACGCGCCGACCTCGCTGTTCCGGCTGCTGGAGATGATCGAGGCCGGTGCGCCGCGTCCGGCCGCCGTGATCGGTGTGCCGGTCGGCTTCATCGGCGCCGCCGAGTCCAAGGAGGCGCTGGCCGCACACCCGTCCGGCCTGGAGCACCTGGTGGTGCGCGGTCGGCGCGGAGGCAGCGCGATCGCCGCCGCCGCCGTCAACGCGATTGCGAGTGAAGAAGAGTGACGGAGCATCAGGAAGTCGCCAGCGGGCGGCTGTACGGTGTCGGCCTCGGCCCCGGCGATCCGGAGCTGGTGACCGTCCGGGCCGCCGCGCTGATCGGCCGGGCCGACGTGGTGGCGTACCACAGCGCCCGGCACGGCCGTTCCATCGCCCGCTCGATAGCCGAGCGCTACCTGCGCGGCGACCAGATCGAGGAGCAGCTGGTCTACCCGGTCACGGTCGAGACCACCGACCACCCCGGCGGCTACCGGGGCGCACTGGACGAGTTCTACGAGGAGGCCGCCGCCCGGCTGGCCGCCCACCTGGACGCGGGCCGGGACGTCGTCGTACTGGCCGAGGGCGACCCGCTGTTCTACGGCTCGTACCAGCACATGCACAAGCGCCTGGCGCACCGCTACCCCACCGAGGTGGTGCCCGGGGTGACCTCGGTGAGCGCCGCCGCCGCCCGGCTGGGTGAGCCGCTGGTCGAGGCCGACGAGGTGCTGACCATCCTGCCCGGTACCCTCCCCGAGGAGGAGCTGACGGCGCGGCTGGCCGCCACCGACTCCGCCGTGGTGATGAAGCTGGGCCGTACCTTCCCGACCGTGCGGCGGGCGCTGGAGCGCTCCGGGCGGCTGGCCGAGGCCCGGTACGTCGAGCGGGCCACCATGGCGGGCGAGCGCACCGAGCCGCTGGCCGAGGTGGATCCGGCGAGTGTCCCGTACTTCTCGGTCGCCGTACTGCCCAGCCGGATCGGGGGCGCGCCCGTCGAACCCGCAGGGACCGCCGAGGGTGCGCAGTGCGCCGACGGCGAGGGCGAGGGCGAGGGCGAGGGCGAGGGCGAGGTCGTGGTGGTGGGCCTCGGGCCGGCCGGCCCGCTCTGGCTGACCCCCGAGGCACGCGGTGAACTGGCCGCCGCCACCGACCTGGTGGGCTACACCACCTACATCGACCGGGTACCCGTCCGTCCCGGCCAGCGGCGGCACGGCTCGGACAACAAGGTGGAGGCCGAACGCGCCGAGTTCGCCCTGGACCTCGCCCGGCGCGGACACCGGGTGGCCGTGGTCTCCTCCGGCGACCCGGGTGTCTTCGCGATGGCCACCGCCGTACTGGAGGCGGCCTGCCAGGAGCCCTACCGCTCGGTGCCGGTACGGATCGTGCCGGGGATGACGGCCGCGCACGCCGCCGCCTCCCGGGCCGGTGCCCCGCTCGGCCACGACTACGCGGTGGTCTCGCTCTCCGACCGGCTCAAGCCCTGGGAGGCGGTGGCCCGGCGACTGCGCGCCGCCGCCGAGGCCGACCTCGTGCTCGCCCTCTACAACCCCGGTTCGCAGAGCCGCACCACCCAGGTCGGCCTGGCCCGCGACCTGCTCCTCGAACACCGCGCCCCCGACACCCCCGTGGTGATGGCCCGCGACGTGGGGGGTCCGACCGAGCGGGTCCGGACCGTCCGGCTCGCCGAACTCGACCCGGCCCAGGTCGACATGCGGACCATCCTGCTGGTCGGCTCCTCGCAGACCCAGGCGGTCCGGCGCGAGGACGGCACCGAGGTGGTGTGGACGCCGCGCCGGTACCCCTCGGCCTGAGCGGTCCGCGACGGGGCGTCAGTCGGGCAGAACACCCGCCTGACGCCCCGTCGAAGGTCTCCCGGGGCAGGGGTACCCGCGCGGCGCACCGCCGCCCGTTCCCGCGGTCTGATAATCGGTCGGCTCACCGGGGGCCTCCCGCTACCATCGCGGCTCATGACGACAATCGCCGACACGGCCGGAACACTCGACACGGCCGGAACACTCGACAGGGCCCTCGCCCTGATCACCGCCGGGTACGTCTTCCCCGAGCGCACCGCCGCCATCGAGACCGCGATCCGCGGACACCTCGCCGCCGGCACCTACGAGGGCCTGGCGGCACCGGAGTTGTGCGCGGCGGTCACCGCGCACCTCCAGGAGGCCTGCCCCGACAAGCACCTGCGGCTGCTGTACGAACAGGAGCCGCAGCCGATGGAGGAGGAGCCGGAGGAGCTCGCCGAGGCGCGGTTCGAGTCGATGTGCGTGGAGGCCAACTTCGGTGTCCAGCGGGTCGAACGGCTCGACGGCAACCTCGGCTACCTGGACCTGCGTCTGATCGCGGACCCCGCCACGGCCGCCGGCACCTTCGCCGCCGCCATGCAGCTCCTGGCCCGGACCGAGGCCCTGATCCTCGACCTCCGGAAGAACATCGGCGGCCTGCCCTCGGGCGTCGCGCTCTGGTGCAGCTACTTCTTCCCGGACGGCGAGACCCACCTCAACGACGTCTACGACCGCAAGACCGAATCGACCCGCCAGTACTGGACCTCCACCCACCTGCCCGCCCCTCGCTACCTCGACCGGCCGGTCTACGTGCTGACCAGCGACTCGACCTTCTCCGGCGGCGAGGAACTGGCCTACAACCTGCAGGCCACCAAGCGGGCCACCCTGGTCGGCGAGACCACCCGGGGCGGTGCCCACCCCACCGCCCGGATCTCCGTCACCCCGCACGTCACCGTGACCGTACCGACCGCCCGCTCGATCAACCCCGTCACCGGCACCAACTGGGAGGGCGTGGGCGTCATCCCGGAGATCTCCGTCCCCGCCGGAACGGCGCTGGAGACCGCGGTCGAGCACGCGCTGCGGCGGATCACCGCCGGGTAGGCCCGGCCCGGTTCGGCCGGCGGTGATCTCCGGCGGGCGCCCGGGCACGGGCCGGCCGAGCCGGTAGTCGGACCGGGGCCGGTGCGTGCCGTCGGCCGTCAGAGTGCCCGTACCGGAGACGCCAGCCAGGCGAGGGCGCCCGGGACGTCCGGGACGGCCGGGACGCCCCGGGGGAGTTCGGGGCGGCGGACGATGACCACCGGCAGGCCGAGTTCGCGGGCGGCCGTCAGCTTCGGGGCGGTGGCCGCACCGCCGCTGTCCTTGGTGACCAGGACGTCGATCCGGTGCTCGCGGCAGACGGCCCGCTCGCCGTCCAGGGTGAACGGGCCCCGGTCCAGCAGGACTTCGGTGTGCGGGGGCATCGGCGCCTCGGGGGCGTCCACCGAACGGGCAAGGAAGTGGTGGTCGGTGAGGTGGGCGAAGGCGGCCAGCCCCTGGCGTCCGGTGGTCAGGAACACCCGGCGGCCCAGGCCCGGCAGGGCGTCGGCAGCCTCGGCCAGCGAGTCCACCGGGTGCCAGCGGTCCCCGGGAACCGGCACCCAGCTGGGACGGCGCAGCGCGAGCAGGGGAACATGTACCTCGGCGGCCGCCTCGGCCGCATTGCGGCTGATGGTTCCGGCGAAGGGATGGGTGGCGTCGATGAGCGCGTCCACGTGCTGCTCGCGCAGCCAGGAAGCGAGCCCGGACGGCCCGCCGAACCCGCCGATCCGCACCTGGCCGGCCGGCAGCCGGGGCTCGGCCACCCGGCCCGCCAGCGAGCTCGTCACCCGCACCGACGGGTCGGCCGCCAGCCGCTCGGCCAGCCGCCGGGCCTCCGTGGTGCCGCCGAGGATCAGGACGTGCCGCACCGGGGCCGGCTGCACAGACATGGGAACTCCAGGGGACGTACGTGGCTGAGACGGGAGGCCGGGCCGCACAGCTCAGGAGCAGCGGACTGCGGCACGGGTGGACGACGGGTGCCTGCGCGACGGCGGCGACCGCCGCAGCGTACACGGCACTGCTGACCGGGGAGTTCCCCGACCCGGTGACGATCACGCTGCCCAAGGGCCAGCAGCCGGCCTTCGCCCTCGCGGCAGATGACCTGACGTACCGTCAAGAAGGTTCCGGTGTAAGGACCCAGGCCATGGCCGCAGTGGTGAAGGACGCCGGGGACGACCCGGACGTCACCCACGGCGCGCTGATCCGCTCCACCGTGCGGCCCGCGCCGCCCGGGAGCGGGGTGGTCTTCCGGGCGGGTCCCGGCGTCGGCACCGTGACCAAGGCCGGTCTGCCGCTGCCCGTCGGCGAACCCGCGATCAACCCCGTGCCCCGGCAGATGATGCGGGACGCCGTCGCCGAGATCGCCGCCCGGTACGGCGGCAGCGGGGACGTCGAGGTCGAGATATCGGTCGACGGCGGCGAGGAGATCGCCCGCTCCACCTGGAACCCCCGGCTCGGCATCCTCGGCGGCCTGTCCATCCTCGGCACCACCGGCATCGTGGTGCCCTACTCCTGCTCCGCCTGGATCGACTCCATCCGGCGCGGCGTGGACGTCGCCCGCGCCGCCGGGCGCACCCATGTCGCCGGGTGCACCGGATCGACCTCCGAGAAGGTCGCCGTCGCCGTCCACGGCCTGCCCGAGGACGCCCTGCTCGACATGGGCGACTTCGCCGGGGCGGTACTGAAGTACCTCAAGCGCCACCCGGTACCCAGACTGACGGTCGCCGGGGGCTTCGCCAAGCTCTCCAAACTCGCCGCCGGCCACCTCGACCTGCACTCCTCCCGCTCCCAGGTCGACAAGGGCTACCTGGCCGGGCTGGCCCGGCAGGGCGGCGCGGACGAGGCCCTGACCGCCGCCGTCGCCGCCGCCAACACGGGACTCGAGGCCATCCAGCTCTGCTCGGCCGCCGGTGTCCCCCTCGGCGACCTGGTCGCCCGGGCCGCCCGCACCACCGCCCTCGACGTCCTGACCGGCTCACCGGTGGCCGTGGACGTCATCTGCATCGACCGCGCCGGAACCATCGTCGGCCGAGCCGCCCCGGCGGGGCCGGGGCACCGGTAGCGCGCGGAGGACCCTGACGAGCGTCGCCGGGCAGGGTTTCCCGGTGCTGCCAGGCGAGCCGGAGCAGCGCGGCGCCCGCCGGCTGCATCGGCTCGGAGCCCGTGAGGTGGTCGACCCGGTCGGCGGGCGTGCTGAGCGGCATCAGCCCCTTGGCGCGGCGAGGCGGCCGAGGTCATCGACACCGCCCACCTGGCGCCGACTCAGGTTGCCGGGCAGGCCCTGAAGGTCCTCCAGCGGCGGTGACCGAAGCTCATTCCGCGGCGATGTCCGACGAAGCCGTCGACGCGCTCCGAGCCTTCCCGCCACAGACCTCTCTGCGACCTTGTTCCGACCAACTCGCGGTCAGAGCGCCGGCTCGTCCTGGACGAGATAGCCCAGGGCACGGGCCTGTGCGGCAACGGTCTCAAAGTCTGCGGTGGAGGAAAGCGACGCGACCGTCCGGCGATTCAGCGGGGAACCCGTCAGAACGGCCTTCACGGCGTCTCGGTCGACGGGTCGTTCATGGTAGTCCTCGGCGTACTCCACGTATGCTTCCGGGCTGCCGTCGGTGAGAAGGCTGAACAACCAGCCGGCGCCGTCAGACTCGTCGTCGGCGAACTCCACTGATCCGCACTGCCACGTGGTGGCATCTGCCTCACGCCATGCGCACACCGTCGCGTCGAAGAATCCCTTGAACTGAAGCTCCGGTGCCGCCGAGTAGTGTGCGAGCGCGGCGGGCAGGCCGTCGAGCAGACCGGGCCAGTGCGCGCGGGGCTCTTCCCGCCATGGAGTGGCGTCGCTCTCGTGGTCGAACCCGTAGAGGAACACCCCGGCCGGGTCGAACACGATCCCGTACTGGTCACCGGAGCCGTTGTCCATCGACGCCAGGCCGACGCCTTCGCGCCAGTCGGACACGAAGGAGTGGGTGGGAGTGTCCTCATCGAGGATGGTGTCGAGCAGCGCCAACGCCCGGCAGCGGGCAAGCAGAACGGCGGGTTCCGGCAGCAGGGTCACCAGTTCGTGAACGGTCATGGCGCACATTCAACATCGCGCCACCGACACCCCCGACCGCGAGCACCGTCGGGTTGTGGACGGTGCGGTCGGTCGTCTCCGATCTCGCCGCCGGCCGCCTCGACCCGCACTCCTCCCGCTCCCAGGTCGACAAGGGCTACCCGGCAGGGCCGGCCCGGCAGCGGGCCGCTGCCGTACGTTGCCCGTGAGCAGCCCCGGCCCGGTCTCGGCCCTCGGAGGGCCGTCTCACGCGGTCAGGCGGAGAACCGGCCGTCAGGCGTGAGAGGGGACCGGGCCGGGGCAGCGCCGGCCGGCACCGCTCAGTGCGTGCGGAGTGCGGCTACGCGGGTGCGGGTCGGCGGCTTCTCACAGTGGGGTCAGAACCGAGCCCCCATGACGAAGGTCCTCTGGTTCGTCTGGCCCTTGTCCAGCTTGCGGATCAGGACCGCTCCGGTCGCCTTCTGCATGCCTGTCACCTCCCTCCCCTCCGGGTGTCCGCACCGTGCACGCGGCCAGGCTGCCGCGCGCCGGTGAGTCCGAAGCTCATGACGCCCCGCCCGCGCCGCGGTGCGCGGCCGGACGGTTGCCGGGTCAGGCCCGGTTGCCGCACAGCGGGCAGTCGGGCCGGCGCTCCGTCGTCAGGTAGAGCCGCTCGTCCGGCGCGACCAGGTTCAGCCCGAACTGGAAGCTGCGGCCGTCGAAGTCCGGTGCCCCGGTGATGTGGGCCAGCACCGCGTGGGCGACCATCAGGCCGCCCAGGCCCGCGGAGACGGCGGTGCTCGCGGCCACGTCGTCGTTGCCGAGCGGCGCCTGCTCGCCCGGTGCGACGACGGCGGCCGGCGCGTTCTCCGACAGTTCGGCGCTTCGCTGGTGGAGGCACTCGAAGCAGGCGCCGCGCTGGTCGAAGGTCTGGGCCACGGCCACCGGCCCGACGTATCCGCCGGTCACCCAGGGAACGCCCGCCTCGCGGCAGGCGGTGTCGGCCCAGTGCTTGATCTCCTGCGGCTGGTCCGCGCACAGGGCGAGCACATCGCAGCGGGCCGCGAGGCGGCGCAGGTCCGCGACTCCCTCGACCTTCGCCTCCTCGCCGGTGACGCTGACCGTCGAGTTGACCGCGCGCAGCCGTGCCACGGCCGCGTCCACCTTGGAGCGTCCGATGTCGGCCTCGGTGTACAGGAACTGCCGGGTGAGGTTCGACAGTTCGACCCGGTCGTGGTCGACCAGGTGCAGCGTGCCCACGCCCGATGCGGCCAGCGCCAGGGCCACGCTGGAGCCGCCTCCGCCGAGCCCGACCACCACGACCGTGGCCGCCTTGATCCGTTCCTGCGCGGTCCACGCCGAAGGCCGCGGCGTCAGGTCGATCCAGCGGTAGAACGCCTGGTTGCGCGAGTACCGCTGCTGCTCCTCCGCGCTGAGTACGGCCGAGTCCTGGGCCGCGGCGTCCTCAAGGAACCCGCCGTGGTAGAGCGCGTCGAGCAACGCCGTCACGGTCTCGCCGGGCTGCCCCGACTCGGCGCCGAGCTGCTCCGGGGACCGCGTGCCGTCGACCAGCCGGATGATCTGCCAGAGCGAACCGTCCGGGTCGTCGATCGCCGAGGCGATGCCGTGGATGTCGCCGCCGATCTGGATCGTTCCGTCGTCCCGCCGGAGCGCCTGGTGCTCGCGCTTGACCCGAGGGAGGTGGTAGGGAGGCTGCGACGCCCCGGCCGATGGCATATGGCTCCAGTCGAACGCTGACGATGACATCACGTGCGAACCGCCGGTCGATCCACGTACCGCCGCGCCACCACAGTCGCTGTGCCGCGTCGGTGATGCCGCGCCCCCGGACGGGGAGGCTTGAACTCCGGGGAGTCTGTGATGAATTGGTGTGCGTGGCGCAACGCAAACGATAGGTAGGCACTTATGAGCCGTCAATGCCATTGAATATCAATGTTCTTGAGAGCGCAGGCCGCGTGCTCCCAGGAGTGCTGGGCCGGGTGGAGCCTTGCCGGACCCGTCCGTTCGTGTGGTTGTGCCGGATCGCGCCGCGCCGTCCCGCCGGCGCCACCTGCCCCGGCGGGACGGCGATCGTCTCGCTCCCCGTGAAGCCCGCGAAACCGCGGCCGGGCAGCCGCGGATCCGTGCGGCCGCCGACTGCCCGACCATGGCGCTCGGCCCTGCGGGGGCCTCGTCCGGGCCGATCCCCCCTGACTGTCAGGGCGCGGCGACCGGTGCCTGCAGTTCGGTCACCCAGTCGTCGCGGTTGTCCGGGCACTCCAGAGTGACCTCCCGCGGGTATCCCTCCGACCGGTACCCGTTGCCGTCGATCCAGCGGGCCAGGGCCTGTGCCGTGGGCAGCACGGTGTCCATCGAGCCGCGGTGCACGATCGTCGCCGCCTGGTCGACGGGCGGCAGGTCGAGTACCCGGAAGGCGCCGTCCTGAACGGGGGCCGTCACCTGGACGGCGGCGTGGACGACGATCCTGCCGCCGCCCTCCGGGGCGTCCTCGTAATAGGCGACACCGGGCCCCGTCGGCGTGACACCGGCCGCGCCCAGGCGCCGGAACAGCTCGTCGTAGAGCGGCCCGATGACCGGGCTGATCTCCTGCGGCTCGAAACTCGCGGCGGTCGCGGTCAGCTCCGCCACCCGGATCGCCGGAACGCTTTTGATGACGACGTCATTCGTGGGCATGTGCCCCTCACTCTCGATCGACCGGAGCCTCACCTCGACCTGGACCAGCCGTGCGGCCGCGGCGGTCATCGTGGCCTCCAGCTCGGCCCGCCGCAGCCGCAGCATGCCGCGCAGTTCCTCGGTGCTGATCCTCTCGTCCACGATGTCCTGGACCTGTTGGAGGGTGAAGCCGAGGTCCTTGAGCGCGATGACGCGGTTGAGGCGGGCCAACTGGGCGGCCGTGTAGTAGCGGTAGCCGGTGGCCGGGTCGACATGGGCCGGACGCAGCAGTCCGGTCGCGTCGTAGTGACGCAGCATCCGGACCGAGACGCGGCCGTGCCGGGCGAAGTCTCCGATGGTGAACATGATGTCTCCGAGTTCAGCGCCTGACACGGTGTGAGGGTCAACAGGCCGCTTCCCGCCCGGTACGGGGCAGCCACGCCGGCACCGGGCACCCATCCCGTGAAGCACCCGTCGGGCAACGCCACCGCGTGGGGTGTCCTCCGATTCCGCGCTGCCGACGATCGCTCCGGCACGACCGCCGGCTCGCAGCACCCACCACGAGGTCGCTCATCGCATCCGACCGGTCACATCGGACCTCTCGGCTAGCCGTCGCAGGGCTCGTGCGGCCGCTCGCGCTCCGGGGAGTAGAGGTGGCTGTCGCGGAACTGCTCCGCCCCGAGGGTGCGGCCGACCAGGATGACGGCGGTCCGCAGGACGCCGGCCGCCTTCACCCGGGCCGCGATGTCGCCGAGCGTGCCCCGGAGTACCAGCTCCTCCGGGCGGCTGGCCATCGCCACGACGGCGGCGGGGCAGTCGGCGCCGTAGTGCGGCAGCAGCTCGTCCACCACGCTGTCCACGTACCGCGCCGCCAGGTGCAGTACCAGCAGGGCGCCGCTGCGCCCGAGGGTGGCGAGGTCCTCGCCCTGCGGCATGGGGGTGGCCTGCCGGGCGACCCGGGTGAGGATCACCGTCTGGCCGACCGTCGGTACCGTCAGTTCGCGCTTGAGCGCCGCGGCGGCGGCCGCGAACGCCGGTACGCCGGGCACCACTTCGTACGGGATGCCGACCGCGTCCAGTCGCCGCATCTGCTCGGCCACCGCGCTGAACACCGAGGGGTCGCCCGAGTGCAGCCGGGCCACGTCCTGGCCCTCCTCGTGGGCGCGGACCATCTCGGCGATGATCTGGTCCAGGTTCAGGTTGGCGGTGTCGACCAGCCGGGCGTCCGGCGGGCACTCGGCGAGCAGTTCGCGCGGTACCAGGCTGCCCGCGTACAGGCAGACCCCGCTGGCGGCGAGGATCCGCTGGCCGCGCACGGTGATCAGGTCGGCGGCGCCGGGACCGGCTCCGATGAAGTGGACGGTCATGGCGTCTGCTCTCCCTGGGTGTTGGCGTGGGTGTCGGTCTGTTCCGCGGCGGGCTTGACCACCGACCACTGGGTCACCGGCATCGCCTGCCGCCAGCCGGTGAAGCCGCCGACCGGTACCGCGTGCGCCACCGCCAGTCGCAGCAGTTCGCCGCCGTGCCGGCGGTACCACTCGGTCAGCAGGGCCTCCGACTCCAGTGTGACCGTGTTGGCGACCAGCCGTCCGCCCGCCGGCAGGGCGTTCCAGCAGGCCTCCAGCAGGCCGGGGGCGGTGAGTCCGCCGCCGATGAACACCGCGTCGGGGGTGGGCAGTTCGGCCAGTGCGGCGGGCGCGGGGCCGGTCACCACCGCGAGCCCGGGCACCCCGAGCGCGGCCGCGTTGCGGGCGATCCGCTCCGCCCGGAGCGGGTCGCGCTCCACGCTGACCGCCCGGCAGGAGCGGTGCGCACGCAGCCACTCGATGGCGATGCTGCCCGATCCGCCGCCGATGTCCCACAGCAACTCGCCGGGCACCGGCGCGAGTTGGGCGATGGTTGCGGCGCGCACATGACGCTTCGTCAGCTGACCGTCCGACTCGTACGCGTCGTCGGGCAGCCCGGGGACCAGCGAGCGGCGGGGCGCACCGGGCGCGGGAGCGCACTCGACGGCGATCAGGTTGAGCGCGGCGCCCGCCCGGTGCGGCCAGGAGTCGGCGCGGCCGTCCAGCTGTCGCTCCTCGGGGCCGCCGAGCTGCTCGAGGACACGCAGGCGGCTCGGGCCGAAGCCGCGTTCGGTGAGCAGCGCGGCGACGGCGGCGGGCGTGCCCGCGTCGGCGCTCAGCACCAGCAGCCGGCGGCCCGGGTGCAGGGCGAGGGTGAGGGTGTCCAGCGGCCGTCCGACCAGGCTGACCACCTCGGTGTCCTCCAGCGGCCAGCCGAGCCTGGCGCAGGCGTACGACACGGAGGACGGGTGCGGCAGCACCCGCAGGCGCCCGGGACCGACGGTCTCGGCCAGGGCGCGGCCGATGCCGTAGAACATCGGGTCGCCGCTGGCCAGTACCACCAGGCGCCGCCCCGCGTGCTCGGCGAGCAGCCCGGGGACGGCCGGGCGCAGCGGTGAGGGCCAGGGCAGCCGGTCGGCGGTGACCTCCGGCGGGAGCAGCTCCAGCTGGCGCGGACCGCCGATCACGGCGTCCGCCGCGTGCAGCGCCGCCCGCGCGGTCCCGGTCAGGCCGGCCCAGCCGTCGGCGCCGATCCCGACCACGGTGACCGGCTGGTCCGCGGTGTCCGTCGCTCCTGGCGGCACGGGGGGCGTGGCGGTGGCCAACGGGCTGCTCCTCTGGTGGTCGGGCTGACTGTCCGCGCTGGTCGCGACCGGTCCACGCCGGCCGCAACGGGCAGCCCGCAGCCTACCGGGACCGGTCCGGCCCGCTGCGGGCGCCCGGATCACCCAGGTCCGCGGCCGCCGAGTGGATCCGGGCTACTCCTCCGGAGGCGGGCCGTCGCCGTCGGCCGTCCGGCCGGGTCCGACGTCCGGACTGGACTGATCCGGCCGGTGGTGGCCAACTCGGTAGGGGAGCGGTCCGACGGGTGCGCCGGGCCGTCGAGCGAGAGGAGCGGCCGATGGGCGGCGCGGTCCGGACGGGGGCGTGGGTGGTCGACGGGGGGCTGCGGTGGGTGGCACGGGAGGTGCCTGAGCCGGGGCCCTACGGGGTGGTGGTGGAGGTGTCGGTCTGCGGGGTGTGCCGGACCGATCTCCATCTGGTCGAGTGGGATCTGCCGACCCACCTGCCACAGTGCACGCCGGGCCACGAGGTCGTCGGCCGGGTCGTCCGGGCCGGGCCCCGGGTGGCCGGGCTGGCGCCGGGGGACCGGGTCGGGGTCGCCTGGCTGGCGCGGACCTGCGGGCTGTGCCGGTTCTGCCGCAGCGGGCGGGAGAACCTCTGCCCGCACTCCCGGTACACCGGCTGGGACCTGCACGGCGGGTACGCCGGCCTCACGGTGGCCGACAGCCGCTACGTCTACCGGCTGCCGCCCGGTGTCCCGGACGAGGAGTTCGCTCCACTGCTCTGCGCGGGCATCATCGGCTACCGGGCGCTGGAGCGGGCCGAACTGCCTCCCGGCGGACGGCTGGGCATCTACGGCTTCGGCGCCTCGGCCCACCTGACCGCGCAGCTGGCGCTGGCCAGGGGTGCGACCCTGCATGTCTTCACCCGGGGCGAGGACGCGCGCCGGCTGGCTCTGGAGCTCGGGGCCGCGTCGGCGCAGGAGGCGTACGCGGGCTCGCCGGAGCCGCTGGACTCGGCGATCCTGTTCGCGCCGGTCGGGTCGCTGGTGCCGGTCGCGTTGGAGGCGCTGGACAGGGGCGGGACGTTGGCGATCGCCGGGATCCACCTCACCGACGTGCCGGCGCTCAACTACCAGCGGCACCTGTTCCAGGAGCGGACGCTGCGCAGTGTCACCGCCAACACCAGGGCGGACGGTGAGGCCTACCTCGCCGAGGTGGCCGCGCACCGGCCGGTGGTGCACCTGACGCGGTACGCGATGGCGGAGGCGGCCGAGGCGCTGGCGGACCTGGCGGCCGGCCGGTTCACGGGAGCGGCGGTGCTGGTGAACGACGGCCGGTCCGAGGCCGGTCAGAAGTCGGAGTTGTAGCGCTCCAGATAGGCGGCGAACTGGGCGATGTCCGTGTCGTCCCAGTCCGCGAGGCGGTCCAGGAACGCGGTGCGGCGTCGCTCGTAGGCTGCGCGCATCGCCGTCAGGCCGGTGGGGGAGGGGCGCAGGATCTGGCCGCGGTGGTCCTCGGGGTCGGTCTCGCGGACCACGTAGCCGAGCTTCTCCAGAGCGCCGACCTGGCGGCTGACCGTCGACTTGTCGAGCATGAAGTACGCGGCCAGATCGGCCCCCCGGCAGCCGCCGCGCTCGGTCATCAGGTCGAGCATGGAGAAGGCGACCAGGGAGAGCTCGGGGTGCAGCTCCGCGGCCCGGCTGCGGGCGCGCCTGGCGAAGGCGGTGAGCTCCCGCTGGATCGAGCGGAGCGAGTCCTCGCGGGAGGGGGATGGGGCTTTCTCGTTCACGGTTGTATAGTACATCCGTATGGGTTGTATTTACCAACCTATCGGACTCATCTGCCCTGATGGTTGTATTTGCCAACCGGCACTGACGCTGGCACTCCCGACCTGACGGACCGATCGCGAGACAAGACGAGAAGGACCGCACGGACCATGACCGCATCCCACCGGGCCGCACACGCCAATCCCACGGCTGCGAAGACCGCCAGCGCGAAGGCCGCCGCCGTGAAGGCTGCTGCTGTGAAGGCCGCCGGGCAGGGCGCCCCGGGCCTGGGGCACAGCCTCCGGCACCTCGCCGTGCACCTGCTCACCCCGCTGCTGATGTGCCTGGGCATGGCCCTCGCCTACCAGGGCGCCTTCCACCAGCCCGAGCCGCACCACCTCAAGGTCGCCGTGGTCGGCACCACGCCGCAGGCCCAGGTGCTGGCCCAGACCGTCAAGGACCGGGCCGGCGACGCCCTCGACGTCACCACGCTGCCCGACCGGCAGAGCGCCGAGCAGCAGCTCCGCGACCGGAACCTGGCCGGGGCGTTCCTGCCGAGCTCCAGGCACCCCGAACTGCTGGTCGCCAAGGCCGGCTCCGACACCTCGGCGATGGCCGCGGAGGCCGTGTTCCAGACCGTCGCGGCCCACCAGGGCGCACCGCTGGCCGTCACCGACGTGGTACCGCTCACCGCCGGTGACCCGACCGGTCAGGGGATCTTCTTCCTGCTGGTCGCGCTGAGCATCGGCTCGTACGGCAGCGTGGCCGTGATCGGCGCGGCGGGCTCGGCGGTGGCCATGTGGGTGCGGGCGCTGGTCGGCCTGGCGACCTCGCTGGTCGTCAGCGTGATCGGGATCGCCACCGCGGGCCCGCTGTTCCACATCGTCGACCACCACCGCGTCGCCGTCTGGGCGCTCGGCTGGCTGTACTCGGCGGGCATCATCGCGATCGGCACCGGCCTGCACACCTTCCTCAAGCGCTGGACCACGCTGACCCTGATGGTGCTCTTCGTGATGCTCAACTTCACCACGTCCGGCGGTATTTACCGGCCCGAGCTGCAGAACGGCTTCTTCGGCGCGCTGCACGCCTTCTGGAACGGCGCCGGTTTCGTGGAGGGCGCCCGCAGCATCCTCTACTTCGACGGCGGTGCCGGGCTCGGCGGGCGGGTGCTCTCGCTGGTGCTGTGGTTCGTCGCGGGCCTGGCCGCGCTGGCCGTCGCGGGCCGGTACGAGAGGCGGCGCGCCCTGCCGACCGAGGTCGCGGCGGCCCGGGTGCCGCTGGAGCGGGCCGAGGCGGCCGAGGCGAGCGAGGCGGACGAGGAGGAGATGGCGGAGGCCGTCGGAGTCTGAGCCGTGTCCGGCCCGGCCGGGGAGTGCGGTCAGTCGCGCTCCCCGGCCGGGTGCTCCCGGTGGAGCGGGAGGCGGGCGACCAGCAGGGCGCCGCGGGGGGAGGGCGCGGCGGTGAGAGTGCCCCGGTGGTGGGTGGCGATGTCGCGGGCGATGGCGAGGCCGAGGCCGGTGCCTCCGTGGTCGCGGCTGCGGGCGTCGTCGAGCCGGGTGAAGCGCTCGAAGACGCGGTCGCGGTCGGCGTCCGGGATACCGGGGCCGTCGTCGCGCACCTCCAGTACGGCGGTGCCGCCGGGGTCGGTGCGCAGGGTGAGCCGGACCTGCTGCTCGGCGTGGCGCTGGGCGTTGTCCAGCAGGTTGGTGAGCAGCCGGGTGAGCCAGCTGCGGTTGCCGGTCACGGTGATGTCCGGCTGGAGCTCGGTGTGGACCGGGATCCGGTCGCCGTGGCGGGCGGCCACGGTGGCCCGGCAGAGTTCGGTCAGATCCAGGGAGTGGGTCTTGACCGGGTCCGCGGCGTCCATCCTGGCGAGCATCAGCAGGTCGGAGGCCAGGTCCTGGAGGCGGACGGTGTCCTCGAGCGCGTCCTTGACCAGGTCGGGCCAGAGCTCCGGGGCGGGGTGGGCCATGGCGACCTCGAGCTGGGTGCGCAGCACGGTGATCGGGCTGCGGAGCTCGTGCGAGGCGTCCGCGATGAACTGGCGCTGCCGGGCGCCCGCCTCCTCCAGCCGGTCCAGGGTGGAGTTCATGGTGCGGGCCAGGCGCGCGATCTCGTCCTCGGCGGCCGGGACCGGGACCCGGCGGTGCAGCCGGTGCTCGGTGATGTCGGCGACCTCGGCGCGGATCGCCTCCACCGGGCGCAGCGCCCGGCCGGTGACCCACCAGGTGACCCAGGCGACGGTGCCGAGCAGCAGCGGCAGGCCGACGGTGAGCGCGGCCTTGGTGATGTCCTTGGCGGCGTCGGCCTGGCGCAGCGAGGTGCCGGCGTAGATGGTGAGCGGGCCGGTGGGTGTCCGGGTGGTGACGGCGACCATGCGCTGGTCGTGGTCGTCGTCCACCGGGCTGCCGGACCAGGTGGTGCGCAGGGTGCCGGAGGCCGGACGGAGATTGGCCACGGGGGGCCGGCCGGCCAGGTTCTGGCTGGCGGCCACCACCCGGCCGTTGGCGTCCACGGCCTGGATGAAGTCGGCGCCGTGGGCCAGTGGCACCAGGTCGGGCAGTCGGCCCTGGGCCGCCAACTGGGCGACGGTGTCGGCCTGTTGGACGGAGGCGCGCTCGGCGTCGGCGCTCAGGTTGGCGTGCAGGATGGCGAGCAGGGCGAGGGCGCCCGCCCCGAGGGCGACCGCGACGACCGCGGTCGCGCCGACGGTGGCCCTGGCCCGTACGGAGGCCGGCCACAGGCGGCGCAGGGCGCGCGGGAGGAGGGGGTGCGGGCGGGGGAGACGGGGAGGACGGATCCTGGGCACGGCGGTCAACCCCGTACGTTCCGGCACTGCGCGGAGCGGGGCACGGCGGCGGGGCCGAACCGGCGGGGCTCAGCCACCGTCGGCCGCCAGGCGGTAGCCGGCACCGCGGACGGTCTCCAGGGCCGAGCGTCCGAAGGCCGTGTCGATCTTGCGGCGGACGGCACTGACGTGCACCTCCACCAGGTTGAGGTCCGCCTCGAAGGCCGAGTCCCAGACCTGGTCCAGGATCTCGCGCTTGGGCACCACCTCCCCGGCCCGTCGGGCCAGGTACTCCAGTACCGCGAACTCCCGTGCGGTGAGCCGTACTTCGGTGTCGGCCCGGGTGCAGGAGCGGCGCGCCGGGTCGATCACCAGGTCGCCGAGGGCGAGCGTCCGCGGCAGGCGGCGGCCGGTACGGCGGTGCAGGGCGCGCAGCCGGGCGACCAGGACCACGTACGAGAACGGCTTGGAGAGGTAGTCGTCGGCGCCGGTGTCCAGCGCCTCCGCCTCGTCGTACTCGCCGTCCTTGGCGGTGAGCATCAGGATCGGCGTCTCGTTACCGGCCGCGCGCAGCCGGGCGCAGACCCGGTAGCCGTTGAGGCCGGGCAGCATGATGTCGAGCACGATCACGTCGTAGTCGCGCTCTATGGCCAGCCACAGTCCCTGGTGCCCGTCATGGGCGGTGTCCACGGTGAAGCCCTCGGCCTGCAGCCCCCGTTGCAGGGCCTGGGCCAGCCGTTTCTCGTCCTCTACCACCAGTACGCGCACGGGGTCCAGGGTCGCACACCGGTTCTGCCGAGGCTGAAGCGGTCTTCAGCGCGCTTCAGGTTGACTTCAGGAACGCGTGGCCATGCTGAGCTGCTGCCCACTGCCGCCCTGCGCCCGGCGCCGGGCGGCCCCTGAGCCCCCCGGTGCACCGCACCGGGAGGATCCACCCGGCCCGCCACACCCCGGAGCGGCCTTTCGTCGCTGCGGCGGGCCGGGTGCGTACACCCCCGGGCCGTGCCCTCACCGCTGCGAGCCGGGTGGGCGCGGCGGCACCCGCGAGGTGCCCGGCGTTCGCGCGAGGTGCCCGGCCGCCGTCGTGGCCCCGGCCGGCGGCCGAGGGTCGGGGTGAAGCGGGGCGGACTCAGCCCTGGAGGGAGTCCAGGAACTCGCGGACGGCCCTGCCGAAGCCCACCGGGTCGCCGCTGTGGACGAAGTGGTCGGTTTCCAGGGAGGCCAGCCGGGTGCGGGGCCGGCGTTCGGCCATGGCGTGCGCCAACTCGCCGTCCACGCAGGGCGGTCGGGTGCCGCAGACCAGCAGGGCCGGGCAGTCGCTGCCGAGCCACTCCGCCCAGTGGTCGCCGTGCACCTGCTCCTCGGAGGAGACCGTGTCCTGCGGGTGGAAGGGCAACTGCCAGCTGCCATCCGGGAGTTCACGCAGATACTCGCCGATCATCGGCCCCGCCACCGGGCCGAGCGCTTCGAGCAGCGCCTCACGGGTCGGCGCCGTGTAGGGCCAGCCGAGTACGAAGGCGAGCGGGCTCGGTCCCCCGGTCGGGATGGCGGCCGCGCCCTCCTCGTTGATCAGCGCGCTGACCAGGTGCGGATGGCGGGCGGCGAGCTGGTAGGCGGTGATGGCGCCGCCCGAGTGGCCGAGCGCCGGGACCGGCCCGAGGCCGAGGTGTTCGAGCAGGGCGACGACGTCCGCTATGTAGCCCTCACGGGAGTAGTCCGCCGCCCGGTCCGAGTCGCCGTGGCCGCGCAGGTCGGGGGCGATGATCCGCCACTGCGGCGCCATGTCGCGGGCCAGGGCGGCGAAGGTCATGCCCTCCGACAGGTGGCCGTGCAGGGCGAGCAGCGGGCGGCCCGGACCGCCGAAGTCGAGGTAGGAGAGCCGGCGGCCCGCGAGGTCCAGCCCGGCGCGTACGGGGTCGGTCGGCTTCGGTGCTACGGCGTGGCTCATGGCTTCCCCTCGGTTCGGTGTCCGTTCCCGGCGACATCGCAACCGTAGCGAGGATTTGGGCAAATGCGCAATGCATTCGCCTAAGACGAGCGTCTAAGGCTTTCGCGCGACCCTCCGGCTATCATCCGGGCCATGGGAAACCGTGAGGATCTGCTCGCCGGGGCCAAGCAGTGCCTGCAGG
Source organism: Kitasatospora sp. HPM-01-4 (assembly GCF_051374625.1). Taxonomy (NCBI): domain Bacteria; kingdom Bacillati; phylum Actinomycetota; class Actinomycetes; order Kitasatosporales; family Streptomycetaceae; genus Kitasatospora; species Kitasatospora sp. HPM-01-4. The sequence continues at coordinate 7,050,382 of NZ_JBPQGP010000005.1, forward strand.
ACAAGGGCTACGCGCGCACGACCGTCCGCGACATCGCATCGGCCGCCGGGGTCAGCATGGCCGCCATCGGCTACCACTTCGGCTCCCGGGAGGAGCTGCTGAACGCCGCCCTGCTCCAGGCCATCGACGAGTGGGGCGTGGAGATCGGCCGCGCCGTGGCCGGGGCCGTGGACCCGGACGCCACGTCGGCCGAGCAGTACGAGGCCATGTGGACCCAGGCCATCCGGACCTTCGACAGCCACCGCTCGCTCTGGGTCGCGAGCGTCGAGGCCTTCGTGCAGGCCGAGCGCTCGCCCGGGCTGCGCCGGCAGATCGCGGCCGGCCAGGCCGAGGGCCGGCGGGGTGTGACCGCGGGGCTGCTGGGCACCCCCGAGGAGGCAGTTCCGGAGGCCTCGACGCGCACGCTCGGGGCGGTCCAGATGGCCCTGCTCTCGGGGGTCATGATGCAGTCGCTCACCGACCCGGACGGTGCGCCGTCCGCCGCGGAGATCGTGGCGGGCCTGCGCGGCCTGATCGCCGTCCTCGACCGGGAGCCGGGCGGCCACGAATCCTGATTGACCGTCAGATGTGTTGGTGATGCGCCCGATCCGGTCCTGCGCCGGTCATACGGCCCACCCGCCGTGCCCGAGCCGAGGCAGGCCGATGGTTCCCGGCCGACCCTGAGTGAGTTTCAGCCAGCCGTCCGACTGCGGGAGGGGAGCGACTCAGCCCTGCGAGGGAGTCGGAGACCGAGGTGCGGGAGGTAGACAGTAGGTGTCCGAAGGGACGGTCCGCCGCACCTTGGGCGGCGGACCACGGCCGGTGGGCGACCCCGGCCAGAAACGGGAGGGAACATGGCTGGCATGCGGTTAGGGCACGGACTGCGCGGGGTGGGCGTGCGCGCGGCGATCGGGGTGCTGGCGGGCGCGACCGTCGTCGGAGTGGTCGCTCCCACGGCGCTGGCGGCGACGCCCGCACCCGCGCAGCTGTCGGCGGCACCGGCGAACCCGGCCCTGGATCAGGAGCTTCAGGCCGCGCTGGACGGAGCGGTGGCGGGTCAGGGCAACAGCGCCGCGCTGGCCGCGGTCCGGGTGGACGGCCGTACCGCCTGGAAGGGCTCGGCGGGCGTGGCCGACCTGGCGACCGGCGCTCCGGTGAACGCCGACGGCGGTTTCCGGATCGGCAGCGTCACCAAGACCTTCGTCGCGACGGTGGTGCTCCAACTGGTCGGTGAGCACAGGGTGGTCCTCGACGATCCGATCGAGCGCTACCTTCCCGGCGTGGTCCCGAACGGCGAGCACATCACCGTCCGCCAGCTCCTCAACCACACCAGCGGGATCTACAACTACCTCCAGGACCCGCGCCTGGCCGTGACCTCCGCGGACGACATGTGGAAGTGGCGCAAGGACTACCAGCCACGGGGAATAGTGGACATCGCCACCTCCCACGCCCCCAACTTCGAACCCGGCACCAAGTGGTCCTACTCCAACACCAACTACATCCTGGCCGGGATGCTGATCCAGCAGGTCACCGGCCACAGTTGGGCGGAGGAGGTCGAACACCGGATCATCCGCCCGCTCGGCCTGCACCACACCTCGATGCCCGACACGTCGACGGCCATCCCCGGCCCGCACGCCCACGGGTACTTCAAGACGCCCTCCGGCCCGGTGGACGTCACCGTGATGAACCCCTCGATCGCCTTCTCGGCCGGAGCCGGGATCTCCACCACCGCCGACCTCGCCAGGTTCAACGCGGCGCTGCTCGGCGGCCGGCTGCTGCGCCCGGCCGAGCTCGTCGAGATGAAGAGGACCGTCCAGGCCGCCCCCGGCTTCGACTACGGCCTCGGCCTGTTCCGGGTCCACAGCACCTGCGGTGAGCTGTGGGGCCACGACGGCGGTACGCCGGGCTTCGACACGGTCGTCTTCGGCGATCCGCAGGCACGGCACCAGATCGTCGTCTCGTACAACCCGTACGACCCGGCGGGTGCGGCGTCCGCCGGGAAGTCCATCAACAACCTGGTGAACCTCGGTGCCTGCGGGGTGCCGCTCCCGTCGGCACCGGCCACGGGGCAGCAGCCGCCCGGGCAGGGTCAGTAGCGTCCGTCCGTCCGGAGCCGGTGCGGTCGCGGAGCCGGAGCCCCGTCCCCTCCGGCGGTTGCCGGGGGGACGGGGCGCTCCGCCGCCCGGTCAGGCCGGCGGCAGGCCGAGCGCGGTACGGGCCTCGCCGACCAGGCGGAGTGAGCCGATGACCACCACCAGGCCACCGGGGCCGGTGAGTTCGGCGGCCCGGCGCAGCGCCGAGGCGGCGTCCGGCGCGATGACGGACGTCGCACGCCGGTCCGGGACGAGACCGGCCCGCAGGGTGTGCGGGTCCGCCGCCCCGGCCGCCCCGGTGCGGGTGAGGACCAGGGGCCAGTGCTCGGGCAGCGGCGCGAGCATGCCGTTCGCGTCCTTGTCCCGCATCGCGGCGAAGACCAGCGCGGTGGGCCTGGTCCCGCTCTCCCCCTCGCCGCCCGCCAGGCGCAGGATCTCCGGGGCGACGGTGGCCACGCCCTGGGGATTGGTGGCGCCGTCGAGCAGTACCCGGCCCGTCCAGCCGTCCAGCCTTGCCTCGGCGACGAGTTCGAGGCGGCCGGGCCAGCGGGTGGCGGCCAGGGCCGTGCGCAGCCGGTCGTCGTCGAGGTCCGGGATGTGCCCCCGGTCGGCCATCGCGTCCACCGCGGCCACCGCCACCGCCAGGTTGTGGTGCTGGTGCGCGCCCGGCAGCGGGCAGGGCAGGCCGCGGTGCACGGCGCGGGGGGTGGTGACGTCGACGAGCATGTCTGACTGCTCGTCAGATTCGTTGCCTGCCGGGCGGGCTGTGTACCGGACCTCGTGGTCCATGCGCCACACGGACAGGCCCGTCCGCCCGGCCAGCACCCGTTCGGCGGCCGCGGCGGCCTCCGGTGGAATCCGGCCCAGGACGACGTGCTCGCCGTCGCGCACCACGCCGACCTTGGACTCCGCGATCAGCGCCAGCGAGTCGCCCAGCAGCTCGGTGTGGTCGAGCGCGATCCCGGTGACCACCTTGACGTCGAAGTCGAGGAACCTGGCCGCCGCCCAGCGTCCGCCGATGCTCGCCTCGGCGACCGCCAGCTCCACCCCGGCCCGCCGGAAGTGCGCCGCGGCGGTCGCCGAGCACATCCCCGAAGCGGACACGGGCAGTTGGTGCCGGTCGATCGCCTCGCAGACCTCCGTGAACGCCGCCGTGTACTGCTCGCGGGTGACCGGAACGCCGTCCACCCGGACCCGCTCCCGGGGCTCCTGCAGGTGCGGGCTCGGCATGCTGCCCGCGCGCGCACCGGTCGAGGTCAGCGCCGACACCGCGAACGCACTGGTCGAGCCCTTGCCGTTGGTCCCGACCACCATCATTCCGCGTAGCCGGCGCTCCGGGTGGCCGAGTGCCTCGAGCAGTGCCGGAAGGTTCCCGAACAGTGCCCCCCGCTCCTCGGGCCGGTAGCCGTAGAGCCTCGCGAGGCGGTCCGCGCAGTCCTGGTAGTCCACGAGGAGCAATCATGGCACCAACGGGGGAAGGACGGACCGGATTCTCCGCTTCCCCTGGCCTTTCCGGTTCCGGGTTCCCGATGCGGTAACTCGCCTCGGACGAAGCCGTCATGACCGACTGTCGGACCGGAGAGGCCGACCGGGAACCGCCTGCTCCTCTCCCTGCCGCTGCCCCTGCTCTTCTCCCCGCCCCTGCCCCCGCTCCTGGCGCAGAGCGCGGATGGGCTTCGAGGCCATCCCCACCACCCCGGCCGCGCACACGGCGGTCGCACACAGCGCCGTCGCGGTGACGGCACCGGCCGAGTCGGCGAGAGCGCCGAGCGCGTTGTTGGCCAGCACCAGCGCGAGGCTCTGGACGAGCGTCAGCAGCGCCTGCACCCTGCTCAGATGGGTGGCCGGGACGTTGGCCAGGACCAGCGGGGAGAGGTGGCAGGCGAACATCCCGGAGCCCGCGCCGACGGCGATCCCTCCGGCCACCGCGACGGCGGCGGTCGGAGCCGTGGCCAGCACCGCGGTGCCCAGCGCCGCCCCGCACAGGCCGATCGCCGCGCCCACTCCCACCCGGTTCACGCCGCCGCGCCGCGCGACCACCAGCGCCACGGTGAGTGTGCCGAGGCTCAGACCGCCGGCGACCAGGCCCGTGGCGCCCGCGCCCCACCCGCGCTCCCTGGCCAGCAACGGGTTCAGCAGCGAGGCCACCGGCAGCAGGAACCCGGCGGCCACCGCCGTGAGCAGCAGAGCCGGCCGCAGGACTGGGTCCTTGACGGCGAGCCGCACCCCGTCGGCGGCCGCCGCGAGCAGTCTCCCCTCCCGGACCGGAGGTTCGGCCCCGGCGGCGGGCCGCACCCGCAGGAGCACCACGAGGACGAGCGCGAACGTCGCGGCGTCCACGGCGGCGGCGCCAGCCAGCCCGGCGGCCGAGACCAGTACGGCGCCGAGCGGTGCCCCGAGCAGCGAGGCGAGCTGGCCGCCGGCCTGCCGCGCGGCCAGTGCCCGGGGCAGCTGCGGTTTCGCCACCAGGCGGGCGGGCATGGACCCGCTGGCCGGGAGGTAGAACGCGTCGACCGTGCCGACCACGGCGGCGACCGCCAGCAGCAGCCACGGCGACGGCCCGAGGCGCAGGCCCGCCAGCGCCAGCACCACCGTCACCGCGAGCATCACGGCATCCCCGGCGATCATCACCCGCCGGGCACCGAACCGGTCGCCGACCGCCCCGCCGAGCAGCAGGAGCACCGTACGCGGGAGGGTGATGCCGGTCAGCACCAGCGCGCCCGTGCCACCGCCGTGGGCACTGGCCGCCCACCCGAGCGCGAAGTACAGGACCGCGTCCCCCACCAGCGAGGCCCGGGTACCGGCCAGCCAGACGAGATACGCACGAGGAAGTCCCGCCCGGCCCGCAACGGTCCGGGCGGTGTCATCAGTCGCCATGGCCGCCGACCGTAGGGCCCTCGACCTGCTTGAGGGCAAACGCTCCGGCCCCCGGGGCGGACCGCCCGGTGGGTCGTCCTCAGTGCGGTGCGGCCGCCGGCGGCAGGACCAGGAGGGCGTTGCCGACCGCGCGTTCCCCCGCCGGGTCGGAGGGACGGCCGACCAGGCCGGTACCGGCGGCGTACATGGCGGAGGAGCCGCCGCCGTCGAGGTTCATGGCCTCGGTGGCGCCGAGGGCGTGCAGGACCCTGGCCTCCTCGTCCAGGGAGAGGCCCTGGCTGTAGCCGGGCTCCCGGCCGTCGGCCTGGAGCAGGATGATCCGGCCGGCGCGGTCGGTGCCGATGGCGGTGCGCGGGTTGCGGCGGATCCCCCAGCCGTAGAAGTAGGACGGATCGCCGGGGTGGACCAGGCCGTCGGCGACCGGGCGGATGTCCTGGGCGCCCCGGGTGAGCAGCTTGGGGCCGCCCGCGATCACGTAGTCGTCCGGGCCGAACCCGACCTGTCGGCCCCGGCCGTCGGTCACCGTGGTCTCCAGGGCCAGGCGGCCGCCCACCGGGAGGCTTCCGGTGAGCCAGGCGGCCTCGGTGCCGATCGACTGGACGACGGTGTCACCGGCCGGGACCGGCCTGCCGTCGCGCGGGCCGACGGAGACCACGGTCCCGGCGGGGTCGAGGACCGCCTGGGCGCCGGGACCGGCCGGGGGAGCGGAACCGTACTCGGGGGTGAGCACCACGGTCTCGTCCGGTTTGGTGCAGGTGACGTCCATCAGGGGCGCGGCGGTGGGCCGGTCGCCCGCCTGGCCGCAGTTGGGGATCAGGCCGGGGGAGCGGTTGAGGCCCGCGACGGCGTGGTCGCCGTCCGGCGTGCGGAGCCGGATGGCGGTGCTGAGCTCGGCGAACTCGATCCGCCTGCCGCCGTCGCGCAGGATCGCGGCGATCCGGCCGTCGGTCGCCTCGTGCAGCAGCCTCCCGTGCTCGACCACGGCACCGATCGGCTGGCCGGGCACCCCGGCGGCCGGATCCATGACGAAGTAGCCGCCGTTGACCGCGGCCAACGCGCCCCCCTCGGCCGCGAGCCGGGAGGTGGTCCGGCGCCCGGTCTGGCCGTCGCCGTGGGACTCCTCGATCCGGCCCGCGAACCGGTGCGGATCGATCACCAGCTCGTGCAGCACCCAGGGTCCGCTGGTCTGGGTCCGCTCGCCGCCGGTGAACATGCCGACGCCCTTGAAGCCCAGTCGCTTCAGCTTCCTGGCGGCCGCGCTCGCGGCCGCCTGGTCGCGGTAGCGGCCGAGCCGGACCGTGAAGCCCTGCGAGCCGGCCGGGAGGTCCCGGTAGGCCGGGTTCCGCTCCTCGACCACCTCGGGCCGGTAGCCGGCCGCGGTCAGCCGGGCGGCGACGGCGGTGGCCGCGGCCTTGCTACCGAGGACCGAGGACGGGGCGTCCGGGTCGGGCGAGGGCGGCAGTTCACCGGCAGGGATCGCCACGTCCACCGTCCAGTGGTCGCCCGGCGCGACCCGCCCCCGGACGATCGTGGTCAGGGTCACCCCGTCGGCCAGTTTCCGGGTGCTGCGGGTCTCCGGCAGGTCCTTCGACCCCAGCGGCAGGCCCGCCGCCCGGTCGGCCCGCGCCGCGTCCGCCACCGGCCCGGCCTGCGCCGTGCCCATGGTGAACGGTGCGACGGCCATGAGCAGTCCGGCGAGTGCCGCCGCGCGCGGTCGGATCCGTACGGCCATGTCCTCCCCCTTCCCGTGACGCTCCGAAGCTCCGGTGATGCTCCGAAGCTCCGGTGACGCCTAGGTGACGGTCGGCCGGGGCCCTCGCCACGGCCTGACCGCAGCCTGACAACCGGCCGGTTCCGTGCGCCACCGCGCGGGGGTGAACGGGACACCAGCGTTGGGTGTCCACCGCCCGTACACCGGGTCAGGCGCCCGTGGCGGGCCGCCGGATCACGAACACCGCGATCAGCACGGCGAGTACGGCGAAGACCAGCCCCGCGGTGAAGGCGCTCGCGATGCCGTGCGCCAGGACCTGCTGGGCGTACGGTGCGGGCAGCCGGCCGCTCGCCCGGAACTGCGCCAGCTGCGCCGCGGTGCCGTGGTCGGACAGCCGGACGAGCTGCCGGGCGGCCTCGTGGCGGCTCGCCGCGCCGTACACGGTCACCAGGATGGACAGGCCGAGCGAACCGCCGATCTGCTGCGTGGCGTTGAGGGTGCCGGTGGCCGCCCCGGTCTCGTGCGGGGCCACTCCGGAGACGGCGGTCAGCATGGTCGGGACGAAGAGCGAGCCCATGCCGAGGCCGAAGAGCAGCGTCGGGCCGAGCACGCCCCCTGCGTAGCCGCTGACCGTGGAGGTGTGGGTGAGCCAGAACAGCCCGCCCGTCACCAGCAGCGCGCCGGTGACCTGGAACGGCTTCGCGCCGAACCGCACCTGGTTGCGGGCCGCGATCTGCGCGGCGGCGACGATGGACACGCTGATCGGCAGGAAGGCGAAACCCGCCCGGAGCGGACTGAAGTCCAGCACGTTCTGCACGAACAGGGTGATGAAGAAGAACACGCTGAACATCGCGCCGGCCAGGCAGAGCATCATCGCGTAACTGCCGGACCGGTTGCGGTCGCGGAACAGGTGCAGTGGAGTGATCGGCTGGGCGGTGCGCCGCTCGTGCAGCAGGAAGTACGGCAGCAGGACCAGCGCGGTGGCGAACGCGGCGAGGGTCCAGCCGTCGGTCCAGCCGTGCTCGGAGGCGCGGATGAAGCCGAACACCAGGGAGCCCGTGCCCAGGGTCGCGGTGCACGCGCCGAGGAGGTCGAAGCGGCCGGGACGCCGGGCGGACTCGTTGATGTAGAGCGGGGCCAGCAGGGCGACGGCGAGGGCGATCGGCACGTTGACGAAGAACACCCACCGCCAGGACAGCCAGGTGGTGAGCATCCCGCCGGCCAGCACCCCGATCGCGCCGCCGCCCGCCGCGACCGCCGAGTACACCCCGAAGGCGCGGTTGCGGGCCCGTCCCTCGGCGAAGTTGGTGGCGATCAGTGCGAGCGCGGTGGGCGAGGCGATGGCGCCGCCCACCCCCTGCAGCGAGCGCGCCGCCAGCAGCCAGGTGGCGGAACCGGCCACGCCGCCGAGCAGCGAGGCGAGGCCGAAGAGCAGGACACCGACGACGAACATCCGGCGGCGGCCGAGGATGTCCCCGGCCCGGCCGCCGAGCAGCAGCAGGCCGCCGAAGGTCAGTGTGTAGGCGTTGACCACCCAGGAGAGGCCCGCGGTGGAGAAGGCCAGGGCCTGCTGGATGTGCGGCAGCGCGATGTTCACGATGGTGATGTCGAGCACCGCCATCAGCTGGGCGGCGGCGATCACGGTGAGGGTGATCCCCGGGTGCCGACCGCGTCTCGCGCGTGCGGGCGGAGCCTGGGCCAGGTCGGCTGAAGAGGCCATGGCGTTCCCCTGGGGGCTGGGAGTGAACGACGCCGTTCACTTGAACCGAGGCTAGCCGTCCGGGGCGTCGGGGGCACAACGGCGAGGCCGCTCTCCACCGGCACCGGCCCGTTGAGCGGGAACTCGTTCCGGCCGCACCGCGCGCCTCGCCGCCGGTCGTCCCACCGCGGCCCGTCGGCGTGGGGCTACGACCGGGTGATCGACAGTGAGTGGCAGGTCCAGAAGAGCGGTCCGTTGTCCCGGGGGGCCGGGCGGGGGTGGTAAGTGCCGTCGCTCACCGAGAGGTTTACGATCAGATAGGCGTGCCAGGAATTCCCGACCCCGCGTCCGTCGGCGAAGACGAGCGCGCCGTTGACGTACCAGAGGACCGATCGCGCGCCGAGCACCACCCGCAGGTCCAGGGTGGCCCCGGGGGCGACCGCGCCGGTGGGGTCGTTCCAGTAGCTGTGGCCGCCCCGGACGTTGTTGGAGAGCTCCAGCATGCCGGGGTGGTCCGGGTGGTACTCGAAGAAGTCCACCTCGTTGCCGCCGTTGCGCCAGGTCCAGATCGCGGGCCAGGCGCCGAGCCCGGTCGGCAGGGTGACCCGGGCGTCCAGGACGTCACCGGTGCGGAGCTGGAAGGCGTCCGGACTGCCCTCGGTGGTCAGCAGGTCGCAGTCCCACAGGCCGTCGGTCCGGCGGGTGGCGGTGAACCGCCCGCCGGGGCAGTAGTGGTTGTTCAGGTGGTCCAGCTTGTGGTCGCTCCGGTTGGTCGGGCCCGACTGCGGATAGGCGCTGGTGCGCCCGGCGGCCCACTGCCGGGTCGAGCCGAAGTCGGCCTGGAACACCACCTGGCCTCTGACAGGCTCGACCGTCTCCGGCGGGGTCTCGCTCCGCCCGGACCACCGGAGCCACCGCTGCCGCCACCACGCCTGAACTGTTCGCCAGAGCCGCATGGTTGTCACCTCCCGTGAATGACAGCTCACACGGCGTGGTGTACCCCCTCCGGCGGAGTCGATGCGGAGCCCTCAGGTCCGGCGGGTGGCCGGGCGGCGTGCGGCGGGAGGTGGGCTCCGCACGGGAGGCGCGGCCGACCGGCAGTGCGCGCCCGACCTGCGGTGCGCTGCCGGTCGGCGGCGCACCGCAGGTGGCCGGGTGGTCAGGCCGCCCGGGCGCTGTTCACCGCTTCGAGGGCGTCGACCAGCACGGCCAGCCCCTCCTCGGCCTCGTCCGTGCTGAGCGTGAGCGGCGGCGCCATCCGCAGGGTGTGGCCGTACAACCCGCCCTTGCCGATCAGCAGTCGGCGCTCCCTGGCCTCCTCCAGTGCGGCGGCGGCCAGCGCCGGGCTCGGCTGCCGGCTCGCCGGGTCGACCAGGTCGACCGCGAACATCAGCCCCTTGCCCCGGACCGTGCCGACGATCGGCAGCTTCTCGGTCGCCGCGCGCAGACCCGCGATCAGCCGGCTGCCGAGCCGGTGGGCGTTGGACTGGAGGTCGTGCTCCAGCAGGTAGTCCAGGGTGGCGTTGGCGGCCGCCGTTGCCAGCGGGTTCCCGCCGAAGGTGGAGATGCCGTTGGCCGGGAGGCCGTCCAGCAGGTCACCCCGTGCCACCACGCCGCCGATCGCCAGGCCGTTGCCCAGGCCCTTGGCGAAGGTCATGGCATCCGGTGTCACGCCGTGGGCCTCGATGCCCCAGAACGTCTCTCCGGTGCGGCCCCAGCCGGTCTGCACCTCGTCCGAGACCAGCAGGATCCCGTGCTCGTCCAGCACCTGCTTGAACTCCCGCAGCAGCCCGTCGGGTGCGGCGGTGAAGCCGCCGACGCCCTGGATCGGCTCGACCAGCAGGCAGGCGACGTCGGTGGCGGTGGCGGTGGCCAGGCAGGTGCGCAGGTCCTCGACGCAGAACCGCCGGTACTCGCTCTCGGACAGCTGCGGGAACCGCTCGCGGTCGGTGCCGTGGAGGTAGTGCACGTTCAGCGGGGAGAGCGAGGAGTTCTTCCAACTCCGGTTCCCGGTCACGGCCATGGCGCCGTACGAGCGGCCGTGGTAGCTGTTGCGCAGTGCGAGCACCTGGTCGGAGCGGCGGGCGTGGGTGGCCAGCAGCAGGGCGGTCTCGTTGGCCTCCGTGCCGGAGTTGGTGAAGAACACCTTGGCGTCCGGGATGCCGGAGAGCCGGGCGACCTTCTCCGCCAGCTCAACCTGGGAGCGGATCAGGTACAGCGTGGAGGTATGGACCACGCCCGTCCTGAGCCGGCGCTCCAGCGCCTCACGAACCTCGGGGACGTCGTACCCGAGCATGTTGGTGAGGATCCCGCCGAAGAAGTCGAGGTAGCTCACCCCGTCCGCGTCCTGGACGCGACACCCCTTGCCGCTCACGAGCTCCAGTGGGCTGTCGTAGTAGAGCGTCAGCCAAGCGGGCAGGACTGCGCGATGCCGATCCAACAGTTCCGACATGTCGGGTCTCGCTCTCCTCTCGGGCAGGCGAAGCGACCGATCGGTCAGGCCGTGCCGCGATGTTACCCGGATCACACCGTTCCGCGGCAGCCTTTCCGGCGGTTCAGTCGTCGGGGTGGCGCGGTACGACGAAGTCCCGCAGCAGGGCCGATCCCGCGGTCAACTTCCCCCACGGGATGTGGAGTTCGAGTACCGCGGCGGCGCAGGTGGGGAACTTCTCCCGGAGTCGGTCCAGGTGGTCGCCGACCGCCTCGCCGGTGAGCTCCAGGGCCAGCTCCTGGACGGCGGGCTGGTGCCCGACCAGCAGTACCGTCCGCGCGTCCACGGGTACTTCGCGGAGCACGTCGGTGATCTCCTCGGGCGGCGCGCCGTAGAGCCGCTCGTCGTACTCCACCGCGGGTGCGACCGCCCATCGCGCCGCGACCAGCTCCCAGGTCTCCCGGGTGCGCCGGGTCGGCGAGCAGAGCACCAGGTCGGGCAGTAGATCGAGGGCGCGCAGCCAGTCGCCCGCCCGGTCCGCGTCGCGACGGCCCCGCGGGGCCAGCGGGCGGTCGCGGTCCGGGACGTCCTCGGGGCGGGCGGACTTGGCGTGGCGCAGTACGACCAGCCGTCGCGGGGGGAGCTCGGTCATGCCCTCATGCTGTACCCGCCCCGTCCGATCGGCAGCCTGGTGACGGCTCGCCACGCAGTGTTTCTTGACCAGATGTTGACTGGAACAGGGTGTCAGCAGCCCGGCCATGGGGCCGATCCGACGGAGTCATTAAATCTTCACATTTCCCCCACTCTGCGCTTGTGCATCACCGGTGCCGGGATGACGATGGAGTCAGGGAACTTCGAAAGAAGGTCTGATCATGGCATTCCTCGGAAATTTCCGTTCCTTCGGCTTCCGTGAAGGCGGCTGGGGCGGTGGACGCGGCGGCTACGGCGGCTACGGACGCGGCGGCTACGGCGGCTACGGCGGCTACGGCTTCGGACGTGGCGGCTACGGCGGCTTCGGACGTGGCGGCTACGGCGGCTACGGCTTCGGACGCGGCGGCTACGGCGGCTTCGGACGCGGCGGCTACGGCGGCGGCGGACGCGGCGGCTACGGACGTTACTGAGCGTCTCCAACCCAGTTGTGAGAGCGGGCCGGGCATTCTTGCCCGGCCTTGCTGTTCGATCGGGGGGCCGGTCTCGGGGACGAGCGAGAAGGCTGTGAGATGACGAGGAAACGCCGCCTCCGGTCGGCCCTGCGACGGCTGCTCGTCGTCGAGGACTCGGACGCCCTGGTAGCCGCCGCACCGCCGGTTCCGCTCCGGGAGATCTTCCGGCGTTTCTGGCCGTACACCAGGGGCGGCCGCCGCTGGCTGCCGGTGCTGCTGGTCCTGGTCGTACTCGGCCCGGTGGTCGAGGCGGCGGAGATCTGGCTGCTGAAGATCGTGATCGACGACATGCTGATCCCGCACCGGCTGAGTCTGTTCCTGCCGATCGCCCTCGCGTACGTCGCGCTGACCCTGCTCGCCGGGGCGCTGGACTTCGCCGACGGGGTGACCTCCACCTGGGTCAGCGAGCGCTTCCTGCTCGGCCTGCGGTCGGACGTGTTCCGGCACATCCAGGGCCTGTCGCTGGGCTTCTTCGAACGCCGCCGGCTCGGCGACGTGCTGTCCCGGGTGACCGAGGACGTCGACGCGGTCGAGACCTTCCTGCTCTCCGGGATCGTCAACACGCTCAGCCAGCTGGCCAGGCTCGGCATCTACGTCGGCGTGCTGCTGGTGCTGCGCTGGGACCTGACGCTGATCGCACTGGTCGCCGCACCGCTGTTCTTCCTCATCGCCCGCGGCTTCGCCGGGCTGATCCAGGGGGCCTCGCGCGAGCGCCTCAGGCGGAGCGGCTCGATCAGCGCGGTCACCGAGGAGGCGCTCGGCAACATCGCGCTCGTCCAGGCCTACAACCGCCAGGACTGGGAGCACGCCAGGTTCCAGCGGGAGAGCGTCGGCCGGTACCGCGCGACGATGGCCTCGACCCGGATCGGGGCGCTCTACGGGCCGGCGGTCGACATCGTGGAACTGCTCGGCGGCATGGTGGTGATGGGTCTCGGAGCCTGGGAACTCGTGCACGGCGGGCTCACGCTCGGCGGGCTGCTGGTCTTCCTCGCCCTGCTCAGCCGGCTCTACGGCCCGATCCAGGGCATGTCCGGGATCGGCACCGTCTTCTTCGCCGCCTCCGCCGCCGCCGAGCGGATCATCGAACTGCTCGACCAGCGCCCACAGGTGACCGAACCCGCCACTCCCCGGGCGATCGGCCGCGCCCGGGGCGGGATCGAGTTCGACGGCGTCACCTTCCGCTACCCCGATACGGCGGGAGCCGCACTGTCGGACGTGTCCTTCAAGGTGGCACCGGGGGAGACCCTGGCCCTGGTCGGCGTCAGCGGCGCGGGCAAGTCCACCGTCGCCAAGCTGCTGCTGCGCTTCTACGACCCGGACCGCGGGGCGGTCCGGCTCGACGGCGTGGACCTGCGCGAGCTGTCCCTCCTCGACCTGCGCGAGAACGTCGCGGTGGTGCTCCAGGAGACCCTGGTCTTCCACGGCACCGTCCGGGAGAACATCGCCTACGGGCGCCCGGAGGCGACCGAGGCCGAGATCCTGGCGGCCGCCCGGGCGGCGGACGCCCACGAGTTCATCACCGGGCTCCCGGACGGCTACGACACGGTGGTCGGCCAGCGCGGCCGGCTGCTCTCCGGAGGCCAGCGCCAGCGGCTGGCCATCGCCCGCGCGATGATCCGGGACGCGCCCGTCCTCGTCCTGGACGAGCCCACCACCGGCCTGGACGCCGAGTCGGCCCGGCGGATCATCGGCCCGCTGCGCCTGCTGATGGCCGGTCGCACGACCATCATCATCTCGCACAACCTGCTCACCGTCCGTGACGCCGATGAGATCGTGCTGCTCGACCACGGACGGCTCGCCGCCCACGGCACCCACGACGAGCTCCTCGAGCGCAGTCCCGCCTACGCCGCGCTCCACCGGCTCCACCACCCACCGGGCGAGTCCGAGTCGGTGCCGATCGTCCCCTGAGCCCCTGAGCCCCGTCCGTCCGGAGCTTCCGCCCGGCGGTCCGGCCGCGGCCCTGGAGGGCCGCCGCGCCGGTCAGCGCAGCGTCGGCACCGCGCCGCACTCCACCAGCTCGACCGTCACGGCCGGCAGCCCCCGGGCCCACCCTTCGGCGATCCCGGCGAGCCGGGCCGTGTCCGGGGGTGTACGGCCGAGGCCGATCGCGAAGCAGCTCACCGCCGGGGCGGGCTCGAACGGGCGCGGCCAGGCGTGCGCGTCCGGTACCCCGGCGTCCTCCAGGGCGGAGAGCAGGGCGCGCATCCGGCCGCGGACCCGGTCCAGGGTCTCCTCCGGCGCTTCGGTCCGGGCCGGCCGTACGGTCACCACCGCCCAGGCCGCGTGCCGGCGGTGCAGGGGCGGTGGCGAGAGCAGCTCGGGCCAAGGGGAGGAACGGGCCGCAGCCGCGGCCTCCAGAACCTCCCAGGCGCGGTACAGCTCCTGGGACAGCAGCTCCGCGCCGCCCCCGCCGACCTGCCCGGTGCAGCTGCGCACCGGTGGGCTCGGCGTCAGGACCGTCACCGCCCCCGGCCACGGAGCGTCGGCGGCGGTGAGCGCGACCGGGTCCCGCCAGTCCCAGACCGCCCAGCGGGCGAAGAAGTGCCGGAGCAGGCCGTCGGCGTCGAGGTCACCGGCCTCCCGCACCGTCCGGGCCGCCAGGAGGGACCAGGCCAGGCCCGGCAGGCCGCCGAACGGGGCCGAGTCGAGGCCGCGCGCGCGAGCCCAGGCCCTGACCTGCCGGGCCAGTCGGGCGAAGGCGGGGTGGCGGCCGCCGACCGCCGCCCGTACCGCGTCCGCGTCGCTGACCGCGCTCAGCGCGATCGAGGCCGCCTCGCCCAGCTCGGCGCGGCGGTCCACCGCCTCGGCGGGGGCGAGCGCACCGGTGGCGACCACTGCCAGACAGACGTCCAGCCCGTCGGCGCACAGCCGCAGGCCCGGCACCCCGGCGCCGGTCGCCCGCCGCACCCGGGCCGCGTCCGGCAGCGCCGCGCCGACCCGCGCCCGCACCTCGGCCATGTCGACCGAGCCCGGCAGTGCCGCCACCAGGTCCAGGCCGGCCCCGGCCAGGGCGCAGCCCGTCCGCCGCGAACCGGCGACCCGGACGACCCCTTCGCCCAGCGCCTCGGAGATCCGCCGCACGATGCCGTCGGCCGTGGAGGCGTCACCGCCTCCGGCCGGCTCACCCGGGTCCGCCCAGGCCTGCCGGGCGCCGTCCGCGGCCGGCTCGGCCGCCCCACCCGGACCGGTTTCGGGAAGCCAGTGGACCTCGCCCGTGCCGAGCGCGACCGTGGCCCGGGGCCGCATCGGCTCGTCACCCCGGCGGGAGAGCAGCACCACTTCCCCGACCAGCGCCGACCGGGAGCCCAGCCGTGCGTCGCACTCGGCGGCCAGCCGCCGGGGGTCGCGGCTCCGGCCCAGCGAGAGGTGCGGGGTGAAGCCCCTGGCACGGCCATGGCAGCTCGGGAACCGCTCCACCAGCGCCCGGTACAGCTCAGCCCACGGCGCCGCGCCGGCCGCGGCCGGATCGAACCAGACGGTCGAGTACTCCCGGTGCCGGAAGCTGCGCACCCCGTGCAGCCGGGCGGTGAACGCCGGTGTCCGCGCCGCCGCGGAGGCCAGCAGCGGGGCGGCCCGCTCGAACTCGTACTCCGGTACGAAGCCGAACAGCACGTTGACATGCGGCGGCCACCGGCGGATCTGCGGGTCGTGCTCCCAGCGGATGTCCTGGATCGCCGGCCAGAGCTCCCCGGGTGGAAGCCATGCCACGGCCGTGCGCGGCGTCGGTGCGACGTCGAGGACGTCGGCGACCCCGGCCCCGCCGAAACCCGGCTCCGCTTCCACACCGCAATGGTCCGACTCCTCCACCCCCTCCGCACCCGTCCGGGCAGGCCAGCGACCAGCACAGCAGCCGGGTATGACGGCCCGGACCAGCGGTCTTGGCCGGTCCACGGGGTGAAGCCCCCTACCCGTAGTACTTCAGGACTACCCGGCAGGTCCGCTCCGCGGCGGGACGCCGGTCACAGGGGGTGATCCATACCTTCGGTGCCGGAAGTGCGACAGAGCTCCGGTACGGAAGGACCACCCGACATGGCGTCACGCCCGCTCAGCCGTCTGCGGCGCACCCTGCTCGCCGCCCTGGTGACCGCCTCGGTGGCGCTGCCGGTGTCGGGTGCGGCCGGCCCCGCGGCGGTACCGGCCCCGGCCCCGGCCGCCCTCGCGCCGCTGCGGTCCGTGAGCCCCGCGGCGCTCGCCGAGCGGTACGCGGCCACCCGCGCGGACATCCGGGCGGCCGAGCGGACGGCCGCCGGGCACGGCGACCGGGAGCGCGCCGCCGAGCTGCACGGGATGGCCGACCCGGCGCGCCGTTTCCTCTCCTTCGACGGCCGCGACGGCGGGCGCGCCGCCGAGGTCTTCGGCGACCTGTCCGACGCCGACCGGATCGCCGTACTGGTCCCGGGCTCGGACACCGATCTCGACCGGTACGGACGCTTCCGGGACGGCGCGCTGGCGCTCCGTCAGCAGCTGGGCGGCCGCTCCGCCGTCATCGCCTGGCTCGGGTACCGGACTCCGAGCCTGCTGAGCCCCGACGTGCTGACCACCGGCCTCGGGGCGGACGCCGCCCCCGAACTGCGCCGCTTCACGGCCGAGTTGAGCTCGGCCGCGCCCGCCGCCCGGATCTCCGTGCTCTGCCACTCCTACGGTTCGGTGGTCTGCGCCAGGGCCGCGTCCGGGCTGGACGTCGCGGACCTCGTCCTGTTCGGCAGCCCCGGTACCGGCTACCGCGACGCCGCCGCGCTGCACACCCGGGCCGCCGTCTGGGCGGGCCGGGGCACCGGCGACTGGGTCGGCGACGTGCCCCACGTCCGGCTCCGGCTCCCCTTCGCCACCGTCGGTCTGGGGACCGACCCGATCTCGTCGCAGTTCGGCGCCAGGGTCTTCCCGGCGGGCGACGGCGGCCACAGCGACTACCTCAAGCCCGGTTCCGTGTCCCTGCGGAACATCGCCCGGATCGTCTCCGGTCTCACCCCTGCCCAGGAGGGCGGCCATGCGTGACCTCGTACGGCGGATCGACTCCGCCACCCCACCGGACCGCGACCGTGCCGTCGACGCGCTGCGCGCCCTCGCCATCCTCGGTGTGGTGCTCGGCCACTGGCTGGTGACCGCCCTGGTCGCCGACAGCGGTGCCCTGTACGGCGCCAGCCCGCTCCGGTTCATGCCCCAACTGACGCCCGTGTCCTGGGTGTTCCAGACCCTGGCGGTGTTCTTCCTGGTCGGCGGCCAGGTGGGAGCGCAGAGCTACGCCTCGGCCCGCGACCGGGGCACCTCGTACCGGCGGTGGCTCGGCGCCCGGCTGGCGCGGCTGTTCCGGCCGGTCGCCGTCCTGCTGACGGTGTGGAGCGTGGCGACGGTCGCGATGCTCGGCTCCGGGGTCGGCCAGGACACCGTGCACACGCTGGCCAAGCTGGCGGTGTCCCCGCTCTGGTTCCTGCTGGTCTTCACGGCGCTGACGGCCGCGACCCCGCTGGTCGCAGGGCTGCACCCGCTCTGGCCGCTGGCCGTCGTGCTGCTGGTGGACCTGGCCCGGTTCCATCTGGGTGCGCCCGCCGGGCTCGGCTACGTCAACGAGCTGGCCGGCTGGCTGGTCCCGTACTGCCTGGGCGCGGCCTGGGCCCGGGGCGCGCTGCGCGGCCGTACCACCGGCTGGGCGCTGCTGCTCGGCGGCGCGGGCGCCACCGCCGCACTCGTGCTGTGGGCGGGCTATCCGGCCTCCATGGTCGGGGTGCCCGGTGCCCCCGTCTCCAACCTGGGACCGCTCACCCTCGCGGCCGTCACCTTCGGTCTCGCCCAGTGCGGCGCGGCCCTGCTGCTGCTCGGCCCGCTGCGGCGGGTGCTGCGGCGCCCCGCGGTCTGGGCGGCGGTGGCACTGGTGAACCTGTTCGCGATGACGGTCTTCCTGTGGCACCAGACCGCGATGATGGCGGTCACCGCGATCGGCCTGTTCACCGGAGGGTCGCTGCCCGGTCTGCACACCGTCCCCGACGGCGCCGGCTGGGTGCTCGCCCGGCTGCTCTGGCTGCCGGTGTTCGCGCTGGCGCTGATGGTGTGCTGGGCCGCGTTCCGCTCGTACGAGCAGCGGAGGCCCGCGCGGAGCGCCACCCGGGTGGTGCGCGAGGAGCGCCCGCTGCTGACGCCGGCGGTGCGGCGTGCCTAAAGTGGATCTTGTGAAGCGGGGGGACATGATGGAGCGGCTGGTCGGCGCCCTGCGGGAGCTGCCGCGGCTGCTGCGTGACGATCTGTGGACGGCGGCGTTCGAACCGGTGCCGCGCAGAAGGCGGTTGGGCGGGCACTGGTTTCCGGCGATCGTGGTGCTGGTGGTGTTCGCCGCGGTCTTCCTGGGCGTCGCTGACGCGAACATCCTGACCACCCAGTACTTCCTGGGCCGAAGCGCCGGCCCGGTGCTCGCGTTGATCCAGGCGACGGCGCTGCTGCTCGCGCTGTTCCGCCCACTGCTGGCCTGGTGGGTGTCGACGACCGTGGCGGCTCTGGCCGCACTCCTCGCCCGGCCCGTACCGCCTGATCTGTTCGTCTTCTGGGCCAGCCGCAACCCTGACCCCGTCAACGGGCCCGGGCTCACCCTGGAGGCCGGGGTGCTGTTCCTGGCAGCGCTGGCGCTCAAGCCCCGAGCCGCGGTCGAGGCGCTGGCGGTCAGCGTGGTGGTGGGCCTGGCCTGCAACGGCGTCGTGCGCTTCGGCGGCGTCGACATCGTGGCCCTCACCATCGCCGTCCTGGTCGGTGCCTCGCTGCGCGGCCGTCAGGTGGCCCGTAGCAAGCTGGTCGAGCAAGAGGTGATCACCGCCGAGGAGCGGGCCAGGCGCACCCTGCTGGAGGAGCGCAACCGGATCGCCCGCGAGCTGCACGACGTGGTCGCCCACCACATGTCGGTGATCTCCATTCAGGCCCAGGTCGCCCCGCACCTGGTCGAGAACCCCTCCGAGGAGCTCAGGGAGAACCTGGCCGGCATCCGCCAGAACGCCGTCGAGGCGCTGGCCGAACTGCGCCGGGTGCTGGGCGTGCTGCGCTCGGAGGACGCCCAGGCGGAGGGCGTGCGCTACTCCCCGCAGCCCACCCTGGGCCGGCTGGACGAACTGATCGGCAATGTCCGGGGCACCGGGCTGACGGTCACCACCGGGACGACCGGCGAGATCCGTCCGCTGTCGCCGGGCGTCGAACTGTCGGCCTTCCGCATCGTGCAGGAGGCGCTCAGCAACGCGATGCGGCACGCGCCCGGAGCGGCGGTCCGGGTCGAACTCGGCTACCAGCCGGACGGCTTGACCATACAGGTGGTCAACACCGCTCCCGAGCAGCCCGCCCCGCCCTCGCAGGGGGCCGGCCACGGGCTGTTGGGGATGCGCGAGCGAACTGCCATGCTGGGCGGCGAACTGGCCGCCGGACCCACCCCGGACGGCGGCTGGGAAGTGACCGCGAACCTGCCCGCAGGCGCCCCGAAGCCGTCCGCCGAACCCCGCTGAGGACACCCATGACGACCATCCGCGTGCTGATCGCCGACGACCAGATGATGGTCCGTCAGGGCTTCACGGTGCTGCTCAACGCCGAACCGGACATCGAGGTGGTCGGGCAGGCGGTGGACGGCCTCGACGCCGTCGCCAAGGTCGCCGAACTCGCCCCCGACGTCGTCCTGATGGACATCCGGATGCCCGAGCTCGACGGCATCGAGGCCACCCGTCGGATCACCGGGCCCGCCGGCGCCGCCGTCCGAGTGCTGGTGCTGACCACCTTCGACCTCGACGAGTACGTCTACGAGGCGCTTCGCGCGGGCGCCTCCGGCTTCCTGCTCAAGGATGCCTCGGCCGCCGAACTCGCCCAGGCGGTAAGGGTGGTGGCGGCCGGCGACGCCCTGCTCGCGCCGAGCATAACCAGGCGCCTGATCGCCGAGTTCTCGCGGACCACCAGCGTCCCCCGCGCCCCGCTCAAGGACCGCGTCGGCGACCTGACGGAACGCGAGACCGAGGTGCTGTCCCTCATCGCGCAGGGCCTGTCCAACGCCGAGATCGCCGAGCGCCTGGTGGTCGCGGAGCAGACCGTGAAGACCCATGTCAGCCGGATCCTGGTCAAGCTGGGCCTGCGCGACCGCACCCAGGCCGCGGTCTTCGCCTACGAGACGGGGCTGGTGCGCCCGGCGGGGTACTGAACCGTCCAGAGATGGCCTCCCGCTACTCACGGTACGCGGTGAGTTCGTTCCTGTAGGCGCGCCTGCGACAGTCTCGGATCACGGTGCGTTACTAATTCGTACCGAAGTGATCAGCCTGGGTGTTCAGTTCGGACCCGGCCTGATCGCAGCCATGCGGATCATCTCAGGAATCGGAGAGCAGTCGATGACCGTTGAGACGCGCCCGGGGCAGGCAGCGAAGACTGGGGGACAGGTGCAGGCGGAGGAGCAGCACAGCCTCAGCACCGCGGCGGCACGGAACCTTGCGACGACCACCAAGTCCGAACCGCAGATGCAGGGGATCAGCTCCCGGTGGCTGCTGCGGAAGTTGCCGTGGGTCAACATCCCCGGCGGCACCTACCGGGTGAACCGGCGGCTGTCGTTCACGGTCGGCGACGGGAAGGTGACCTTCGACAAGAACGGCTCCAAGGTCCGCGTGATCCCTGCGGAGTTGGAGGAACTGCCGCTGCTGCGAGGCTTCAACGAGCCCGTGGCCCTGGGTGCGCTGGCCGACAAGTTCGTCCAGAAGGAATACGACCCCGGTCAGATCATCGTGGAGCAGGGGCGGAAGGCCGACCACGTGTTCCTGATCGCGCACGGCAGGGTGGAGAAGATCACTCCGGCGAAGTACGAGGGCGAGGCCGTCGTGGGCCGGCTGTCGGACGGCGACAGCTTCGGCGGCAACGTGCTGGCGGACGCGGACGGCAAGTGGGAGTTCACGGCCCGCGCGGTGACCGCGACCACGGTCCTGGCGCTGCCGTACAACGCGTACAAGACGGTCGCCGGCCAGTACGAGGCACTGCGGTCCCACGTCGAGCAGCTCGGCGCCAGTGCGCAGCGGCCGACGAACAGGGCGGGAGAGGCCGTTATCGAGTTCCTCTCCGGCCACGAGGGCGAGCCGACCCTGCCGGGCACGTTCGTGGACTACGAAGTCAACCCGCGCGAGTACGAGTTGAGCGTGGCGCAGACCGTGCTGAGGGTGCACACCCGGGTGGCCGACCTCTACAACCACCCGATGAACCAGACCCAGCAGCAGTTGCGGCTCACCATCGAGGCGCTGCGCGAGCGCCAGGAGAAGGAACTGGTCAACAACCCCGACTTCGGGCTGCTCAACAACACCGACTTCGACCAGCGCATCCCGACCCACTCCGGCCCGCCCACCCCGGACGACTTCGACGACCTGCTGAGCATGCGCCGCGGCACCAGGTACATCTTCGCCCACCCGCGCGCCATCGCCGCCTTCGGCAAGGAGTGCAACAAGCGCGGCATCTACCTCGGCAG
The DNA here is from genome assembly GCF_051374625.1 of Kitasatospora sp. HPM-01-4. Lineage (NCBI taxonomy): Bacteria > Bacillati > Actinomycetota > Actinomycetes > Kitasatosporales > Streptomycetaceae > Kitasatospora > Kitasatospora sp. HPM-01-4. The sequence goes on from NZ_JBPQGP010000005.1 coordinate 7,071,786, forward strand.
CGTCGACGTCGACGGCCACCACATCCCCGCCTGGCGGGGAGTGCCGATCCTGCCGTGCGGCAAGATCCCGATCTCGGAGTACCAGACCTCGTCGATCATCGCCATGCGCACCGGCGAGGACAACGAGGGAGTCATCGGCCTCTACCAGACCGGACTGCCGGACGAGATCGAACCCGGCCTCAACGTCCGGTTCATGGGAATCGACGAGAAGGCCATCATCTCCTACCTCGTCAGCACCTACTACTCCACCGCCGTCCTCGTCCCGGACGCCATCGGCATCCTCGAGAACGTCGAGGTGAGACCGCGTGACTGAAGCGCGTACTTCGGGGCCATGGCGGCCAAGGACCTCGTCCCGATCGACGCCGTCGACCCTCCCACCCTGCCGCGGCCGGAGCGGTCACGCCGCGGCCGGCTCCCGCCGAGCGGCTCGGAGGTCGAGGACGTACTGGACGGCCAGGCACCCGAGCGTCCAGGCGGCGAGCAGGAGGAGGCCACCGGTCAGATGCGCGGAGTGGTAGTAGCCGGCGCCGCGCAGTGCCCGGACGGCGGCGGCCGGAGGCATGATCTGCGACAGGGGAGCCAGCCACGGCGGCAGGAAGGAAGGGGGCAGGATGCCCCCGGAGGTGGCGTTGCCGAAGATCAGCAGCACCACCGACGCCACCGGCATGCCGATCGGGCCGCACACCCGCAGCAGCACTCCGGCCGCTGTGGCGGTCGCCATGGCCAGCAGGCCCGCGACCAGGGCCACGGTGGCGAACGCGGCCGGCAGGGCGTGCAGGGCCGCGTGGCCGATGAGCGCCACCATGACGCCGGTCGCGGCCGCGAAGACCACGGTGGAGGCCAGCCGGGCGGCCAGCGGCAGGCGCGGGGCGATCTGGTACGAGGACACCGAGAACAGGAAGCCGGCCAGCACCACGCCGAAGGAGGCGTAGAAGACCGACAGCCCGCGGGTGTCGCCTGAGGCCAGCGGTACCACGTCCTCGACCGCTACCGGGTGGCCGACCGCCGAGGTGGCGGCGGCCTGCAGGCCGGCGACGGTGGACGGGCCCTGAGCGCCCGCCGCGATGAGCACCATGTCGTGGCCGCGGGCGACCAGGGCGGCGGGCACCTGGTCGTGCGCGACGGCGTCACGGGCGGCATCGGCACTGGGGTAGCGGTGGAAGGTGTACGCGTCGGGCGCGGTGTCGTTCAGGGCGAGTTCGGCCCGCGCGGCGGTCTGCTCGGAGGCTGCGATGCCCAGTGGCTGGTGGTGGGCCGTGGGCGCGTGGAAGGCCGCCAGGTACACCGCGACGAACACCGTTCCGATGGCCAGAGCGGTCACCACCGGAACGAGCATGGCCTTGCGGATTCCGGCACCTGCGGCGAGCACCGGGGTGGGGATGCCGGGCTCGGTGTCGAGCAGTGCGTGGCGACCGCGTCGCTCGCCGTTCTCGGGGCGGGAAACGGTCGGCATGTCGACGGATGCCCCCGCCGGCCGGTCGGTTGGCGAGGCGGACCGAGTCGGCTCGGCACCCTCGGGGGACGTGGGGACAGGCGTGGTGCGGTGCATGGCGAGGGTATCTGCCGCTTACGCGCGGCCTGCGGTGGGGGATTTCTTGCGGTGAACGCCAACAGGGCTTCAGCCGTGGGGACTTGCCCATGAGGCGCCAGTGCCGAGTCGGCCGGGGCGGACGACTGTCGGGCCGACGTGGACGAGGCTAACACGAACCGCAGGAAATCCTTCACTTATTCGGATTGCCGTACGCTCTAGCACGCAGACAGAGGACGACGACAGCAGAGGTGGACCACGGTGACCGGCAGCACCCCGGCGCGGCGCGGGACCCCGCGGCTGCGCGCCGACGCCGCACGCAACCGCGCCCAGATCCTGGCCGCCGCGCGCACCGCCTTCCGCGAGTCGGGCACCGCCGTCCCCCTGGACGAGATCGCCCGCCGGGCAGGCGTGAACATCGCCACCCTCTACCGGCGCTTCCCCGACCGCGACGCCCTGATCACCCAGGTCCTCCTGGACGGCTTCACCTTCGTGCTCGACACCGCCCGCACGGCGGCGAAGACGGCGCGGACCGACCCGCTCGCGGCCGTGGAGGCCTTCCTGCAGGATCTGATCGACCACCGCGACCTGCTGGCACTGCCCCTGATCGGGGGCCCCACGACGAACGATCCCCGGGCCCGCGAGCTGCAACGGGAGATCGCCGTCGCGCTGGAAGAGATCCTCGCCGAAGGGCGCACCCGCGAGGCCCTCCGCCCCGACCTCAGCGCGGTCGACCTCATCACCACCGTCGCGCTGATCTGCCGCCCCCTGCCCTACCTCCCACCCGGGCAGGCCACCGCGCTGGCCGCACGGCACCTCGGCGTCTTCCTCGACGGGCTGCGCCCGGACCGCACCCGTACCCTGCCACCGGCCCCCACCCACGAGGAGGTGACGGCCCACCTCGCCGTCGAGGCCGGGTCGGCCGACACCCCCACCGAGCCGTAACGTCCCGGGGCACCGAGAGATACGGTCAGGAATACGCTCGGAGCTTGGCGGCGAAGGGTACGAAGGCCGTCCACTCCTCGGGTGTGAACGACAGTTGGGGTCCGTGCTCGTCCTTGGAGTCGCGGACGAGTACGGCGTCAGTTGCGAGGGCCACCTCGACGCACTCGCCGCCCTCGCCTCCGCTGTGGCTGCTCTTGAACCAGGTCGGTCCCGTGGATTCCTCGGCGTTCATTGCTCTCCCAGCAGCTTATCGATCAAGGCCAACGAGTCCCGTGGGGTGAGAGCTTGACCTCGAATGCTTCCGTAGCGCGCGGCCAGCATACGGACTTCGACGGGTTCGGTGACGAGGTGGCCGACGCCTTGCACTTCCAAGTAGCCGACCTGAGGCTTGTTCTTCGGGGTCAGCAGGATGAACGGGCCGTCGACACCAGCGTATTCATGGCAGTCCAGCGGGAGCACCTGAACTGTTGCGTTCCGAAGCTGTCCAAGCTTCAGCAGATGTTCCAACTGCCCCTGCTGAACCAGGCGACCGCCGATCTCGCGGCGGAGCACCGACTCGTCGATGACAGCTGTCACGAGCGGAGCGGGCCAGCGGGTCAACGTTTCCTGGCGCGCGAGCCGTGCGGCGACGCGTTGCTCAATCGTCTCCTCCAGCAGTAGCGGTTGTCGCACGGAGAAGGTGACCCGTGCGTACTCCTCGGTCTGGAGAAGACCGGGAACCGTAAGCGTGCTGAAGAAGCTGATCTCCTCCGCCTCGGCCTCGAGTCGCGCGTAGTCCCGGAACCACGCCGGATGCCGTACCCGCGCCCGCGTCTTCGCCCGTACGACGTCCTCCTTCGCCGCCTTCAACAGGCCGCCCGCGCCCAGCAGTTCGTCCGCCGCGTCAAGGAAATCGGGCTGCGGGGTCCGCCGTCCGCGTTCCAGGGACGAGATCAGGTCCTCTCCGTAGTTCAGCCGCTCGCCCAGCTCCCGTTGGGTCAGTCCGGCGCGCTCGCGCAGGAGTCTGACCTGGCGGCCGATCGTCCGGAACAGGTCCGCCGACCCGTCCTCGTCCTCCGGCTGCTCGGGTCTGCGCTCCGTCAGCGCATCCGCCCCCGACATCGACACTCCGACCACCGCCTTGCCGACGAACCGTACAGGGCACCTTCCGTGCCGGTACGCATGCCCGCCGTACCGCGAGCCTTGCTGGTCAGCGTACGGCCGACCGCACACGCTGGGTGACGTGAACGCCGAAACAACACACCTTCCAGGCCCCGCCGTTGCCGCCGCCGCGCGCCACTTCACGGTGCTGCTCTCCGGTACGCGCCGGGGCGCGCGCCTCGCGCGCCGGTTCGCGGTGCAGCAACTCACCGACTGGGGTGAGCCGTACGAGACGGCCGAGCAGATCGTCGCCGAACTCGCCTCCAACGCCGCCGTGCACGGTCGTCTGCCCGGTCGGAGCTTCCGGCTCACGCTCTCGCTCGATCCGGGTGTCACGCTCCACATCGCCGTCACCGACCCTCGCCCGGAACTGCTCCCGGAACCCGGTGACTTCGGCGTTCTCACCGGAGAGGACGCGGAGTCGGGTCGTGGTCTACTGATCGTGGCCGCGCTCGCCGACCGCTGGGGCGTGGACCTCACCGTCAGCCCGGTCAAGACCGTCTGGGCCGAACTCGACCTCGGCGCAAGGTGATCGGACCAGCCTGACGCCTCGTCCGTTCCGGCGCAAACCACGGATGACGGCCAGTCACGGCGTGCTACGGTGCGGCTACGGAAACGAATCGACCCCGGCGGTGCTACCAACACCCCGGGGTCCGGCACGGGAGCAGAACCTCCTCATGCTCGTCCACTTTATCGCGCCCGCGCGCTATCTCCGGGCTTCCCACGACATCATCCGCCACCCGCGTCTGAAAGGGGTGGCGAAGACCCTCCTCCTGTGGGCGCTGTCCCTGCCTTTCAACAGCAAGGACACCATCCTGAGCATCGGTCGCCGGATGCCCGAGGGGCGGGAGGCCGTCTCCAGAGCGCGCGGCCAGCTGATCGACGAGGGATTCCTCCACATCCGCCGGTTCCAGCATCCGACCAAGGGCACCTGGGTCACCAAGGTGATGGTGACCAGCGTCCCGCTCACCGATCCGGAGGAGGTCGCCGCCGCCTGGGCCGCAGCGGAGGCGGCAGCCGCCACGGCGCCGAGTTCCGGGAACCCGACGGTCGGTGAACAGGTCAGTCGGGTTGTCGGCACTTCCCCCAAGGGGGAGAACAACGAGGAGAACACCTCCCTCCCCGCCCAGCCGCCTCCGGTACCCGAACCGACCCGGCTGGCCGCTCCCGATCCGTCCGCTCCCGATCCGACCGTTCCCGACCCGTCCGCCCCCGATCCGTCCGCTCCCGAGCCGGCCGCCACCGAGCCGGCCGCCACCGAGCCGGCCGCCACCGAGCCGGCCGCCGCCGAGGCGGCGCGTCTGCTCTGCGGACTCGGTGCGCGCGACCGGCGCCTTCGGCTCGGCCTGGCCGAAGCGTTGGAGCTGGCACCGCTGGTCTGCGAGTGGCTCGCCCGGGACGCCGGCCCGCACCGCCTCCAGGAAGCGCTGCTCGACGGCCTGCCCGACCGGGTCCATGCCCCGGCGGCGTTCCTGCGCAAGCGCCTGGAGGTCAAGATGCCCGCCGCCCCCGTCCTGGCCCCGCCGCCGCGCCTCGGCCATGAGTGCGCCCACTGCCGGGTCCCGACACCGGCCCCCGGAGTCTGCCGTCCCTGCGCCGGGCTCAACCGGTCTCCCGATCCGGACCCCGCCGCCGTGGCACGCACGCGCCAAGGCGCGGCCCGCGCCCGCGAGCTGATGCGCAGTGCCCGGGCGACCGCGCTCGTGGGCGTTGGCTGAGTGTGACGCGCGTCGACTGTGTGTTTCCTTAACTACCAATCGGTACAGGCGATCTGTCGCCACGTCGGGCACTACGCTGCCGTCCGTATCTCCGGATCGGTGACGGGCGTCGGCACCTGAGGTGTTCAGCCGTCGCCGGAAGCACTCGTTGCGGTGCCCGGGGCAGGGCAGCCCCGCCGCGCCGATCCACCTTCCTGACTTCGCAGCCAAGCAGGCTGACCGGTTGATCCCGCCCCGTGTTCAGGGGCGGCCCGGTCCGGCCTGCCGCTCATCCTTCCGCTCATCCTTCCGGGAGAAGCCGCAGTGGAATCCACCAGCTATCGGATGGTCGTCTCGACCGAACAGGACTTCGTGACGGCCGCCGCCGTTGCCGAGCAGCAGCTCGCCGCGTGGCTCACCGGCAAGCGCTACGACGCGTCGGCTCTCCTGGACGGCCGTAACGAGATTGCCCCGAACGTCACACTCGACCGCGACTCCTACTCCGGCCGGCGCGGCGCCTACACGCGCTGGAGGATGCGCGAGACGCCGTCCAGCCGGATCGGCACGTGGCAGTCCACCCTGACCGTCCGTGACGACCACCAGGACGACCAGCGCCTCACCTGGGTGCAACTCGACGTCGAACACCTTCCGTCCGGGCCCGACGAGCAGCCTTCCCGGGTCAACACGCCCAGGATCGCCAGGCCCCTCCTGGAGGCGCTGCGGGCCCGTGACGGACTGGCCGACGTCACCCCTCTGCCGCTGCTCATCACACCCGGGGACGTGGACGAGGTCATAGAGGAACTGTGCGACCCTGACCGGCGGTTGCCGATCGTGGTCGCCAGCGTGCCGTACCGCAAGGACGCCGACCGGTGGACCGACTCCGTCGTGGAGAAGGCGTTCGCGTATCTCGCCGGACTCGCGGTGCTCTACGTGCTGACCGCCGAAGCGCAGCCCGAGTTCAACCAGGCGCTCGAGTTCCACCCGGTCTACGGCGGCGGTGTCCGCACCTATCTCCCGGGGATCGATCTCGCCTGGAAGCAGGACGCCCAGCGCCACCCCGTGATGTCACGCTCCACCCTGGAGGCCGATCCCCGCCGCGCGGCCGCGATCCTGGCCGCACTCCCGCAGCGGCACGCCCGACTCGTGCCGCTGCCCCAGCCCCTCAGCACGCTGCCCGTACAGCGCACCCGTCCCCGTCCGCTGACGCAGGGGTCGGAGCTGGAGCGGCTGAAGTCGGAGAACGAGACGCTGTACGCGATCCTCTCGGACGCCGAGCAGACCGAGGCGGCCCGCGTCGAGGAAATCGGCGAACTGCGCCGTGAGCGGCAGGAACTGGAGTTCCGCACCTACGAGTTGAGCGGCGAGTACGACGAACTCTACGAGGAGCTCCAGAAGGCACGCCGCCGGGTGCGTGCTCTGCAGGTCCAGTTGGAGAAGGCAGGCGCGCGCGATCTGGCCTATGCCGAGCAGGGGTCCACCGCCATCGCCCGCCCGAGGAGCTTCGCGGAGCTCCTGGACCGCATTCCCGATCTGGCGCACATCCGCTTCACCGGAAGCCGGAAGGTCACGCTCTCCCTCGACGACCACCCGGTGGACAACTGGGTCGAGATGGCCTGGGACGGTCTGCTCGCCCTGGAGCACTTCGCGGCCGCCTCCGCCGAAGGGACGGCGCACTGCGACTTCCGCGCCTGGTGTTCGTCATCGTCGGCCGACGTCCACCCGTTCCCCGTGGGCAAGGTGAAGATGGTGGAGTCCGACGCGGTGGGCAACCGCAGGCGCTGGAAGGAGGAGCGCACCTTTCCCGTACCGCCCGAGGTCCACCCCGACGAGAAGGTGTACATGCAGGCCCATCTCCGGATCGGCGGCGGCAACACGGTGGCTCCGCGCCTCCACTTCTACGACGACGGCTCGAACACGGGTCTGCTGTACGTCGGTTACATAGGGCCCCACCTGACCAACACCCTCACCTGAGAGGTGCATCGGCCCACCGGTGGCCTGCTGCGCCGGTGGGGACGAACCAGGTCAGCGGCGCCGCTTTCGGCTGCGGCGGGTGGTGCCTCCGCGCCGGGCGCCGTTGATGCGTCCGAGCTGTGCGGAGCGTTCGCGCAGCGGACCGTCGGCAAGGGAGTGGAGCGTCGCGAGCCCGGCCCGGTCGGGGTGTCCGGAGGCCAGCGCGGCGGCGATGATCTCCCGGGCCTGGCTGCGGCCTTGGGAGAGCAGCGAGTCCACGGTGGCGTCCCGGCCGCCGATCTCCAGGAGCTGCAGCAGGCCCTCGGCGACCATCAGCAGCGACTCGGGCTCGGTGAGGTCGTCGGGGTCGAGGACCTCGAGGCGGGTGAGGATGCTCAGGGCGGTCGGGGCGAGGTGCCGGTCGCTGCGGAGAGAACGCAGGAGCTTCTCGCCTTCGACGTCCGGAAGGGCGGTGGCGAGGGTGTCGAGCATGGCCTCGGCCCGGGTGCGCCACGGCGTGTCCCGTACGGCCTGGAGGAGTTCGCTCAGCGCGGGTTCGGCGCCGCCGTGCGTGGCGGTCCAGATGGTGAGCTCGGCGCGGGCGGATTCGGGATCGTAGTGCTCGGCGAGTACCCCCAGGAGCCCGGCGGCCGGAGCGTGGGCGAGTTCGCCGATCAGGGGTGCGTCGCGGCCTTCGGCGAGCAGCCGCAGCCGCACGGCATGGGTGCCGAGGTCGGTGAGGCGGATCAGCTCGACCGGGCCGGCGGTGAGCTCCCGGCGCAGGTCCTCGGCGCGTCGGGGAGCGTCGAGGTCGGGGGCCGGAGCGCCCGGGAGGGTCGCCGGTTCCACGGGCGTCCCCGAAGGCAGGGCCGGGGTGGGCGGCGTGGGCGGAAGGTCGAGGAAGGCCGGATGGGCCATGCCCCGCTCGCGGGTGAGGACGCCGAACTGCTCCAGGACGTCGAGGACATGGCGAAAGTCGTCGTCCGCCTCCTGCAGCCACGTGCGCTCCAGTTCCGGCTCCTGGCCCCAGGAGCGGTAGTGGGCACGGTAGGCCAGGTGGGTCGACTCGCGCAGCCCGGGCCAGGGCATCGGGTACGGAAGGCTGTAGAGGGTGTTGAGGACATCGGGCAGGAGGTCCTCGTACGCCGTGAACATCATCGACGCCGCGTGGTACCGGTCCCGGCCGATCAGTGCCTTGCGCAGTTCGAAGAGCGTCTCGAAGGCTCGCTGCCACAGCGCGAGCGGGTCCTTGAGCAGCGGTTTGGCCGTGGCCACCGCGTACACGCGGCCCTTGGCCGACCGGACCACGCGGGCCCTCTTCGCCCACTGGAAGACCAGGTGCAGGTGCGGCAGATCGGCGCTGGTGCGGGGTGAATCGTGACGGTCGCCGGTGCCCAGGGCGGTGACGAGTTCCCGGGCGTCGGCGAGTGTGAGCCGCCCGGCCTTCGCCAGTTCCCGGCCGTCCTTTCCGGCCCACTCCGCGAGACCGGCCAGTTGCCCGACGAGGGGGACGGCCGCCGCGGCGGCGCGCAGTTCGTCCTCTCCCGGCAGCGTTACGGGCAGCTGGGGCTCGGCACGTTCGACCCCGGGCGGGCCGGTGAGGCGGTGGCGCTGGACGATCGCCGCCAGCGCCGCCTCGTCGTAGGGAACCCGGCCGTGCCGGGCGCGCTCGGTGAACCGCTCCAGCGCACGCTGGTCGAAGACGTCGACGCCCTGCTCGGCGGCGACGGTCGTCCAGAACTTCGCCAGCCCCCAGCGGGTGCGGTCGGCCATCGCCTCCGCGAACCTAGGCGCCACCGCGTCGATCGCACGTTCCAGCTCGAGCGGCGGTTCACCCAGAGGATCGTCCAGCCCCATCGCTCGCAGGAACCGCAGGAGGGCCAGGAGCCCTCCCGGGCCGTCGGCCGGCGGCTCACCGGGCAGTTGGGTGAGCGTGCGCGGCAGCCAGTCGAGCAGGAACTCCACCACATGCCGCGCCTGCCACCGCCCCAGCCGGCCGTCGACCGTACCGCGGTGTCGGTAGTCCAACGCCGACTCCGCCACCACCGGGTCGCACGCCTCACCGCGTTCCTCGCACCAGGCCACAAGGCGGCTGACCAACTGCTCACAGCAGACCGTGAAGCCGTTCTCGTCATCCGGCTCGAAGAACATACGCATGGGACTCGGTGCCTCGCGGGGGACGGTGGGTTGACTTCGTCAGCCTACCGGTGCGGGGCGAGCGATGACGCCGTGTCATGAAACGATCACGTCCTTGTTGTCAGAGGACCGGCGGCCCCTGCTCGATGCGGCGCAGGACCGGTGCGAGCCGGTCGAGTTCACCGCTGTCCAGGATCTGCCGTTCGTCCCACCAGGTGGCTCCGGCGTCCAGCAGCGGCCCGATCGAGTCGAGCGCCTTCGCACCCTTGCCGGCGGTCGTTCCACCGAGGACGATCTCGAAGGGACTGTCCTTCCTGTCGCCGCGCTGCTGGTGGAGGTAGGCGACCAGGTCGCGGACCTCGTCGACGGGCGGGATGTGGCCGTGCCTGGCGGAAGTGAACAAGGGGACCGCACCGTCCCAGCGGGCGGCGCGGCGCATCGGCGGGCGGTTCGGCCAGAATCCGGCGATCCAGACCGGGGGTCGAGGGCGTTGCACGGTGGCGGGCAGCAAGGTCACGTCCCGTACCCGGTAGTGCCGCCCGTCGTGGTCCACGGGCTCGCCCGTCCAGAAGCGCTGCAGCAAGTCCAGCCCCTCGTCGAGGCGTTGGGCGAGTACGAGGGGGTCGGTCGTGTCGCCGAAGCGGCCGTACTCGTCCTCGATCGGACCGCCCAGACCCGCCCCGAAGATGACCCTGCCGCCGCTGAGATTGTCCAAGGTGGCCACTTGGCGGGCGAGTTGCTGCGGACGCCGCCGGGCGACGGGGGTGACCAGCGTGCCCAGCCTGATCCGCGAGGTCGCCAGCGCCGCGGCCGTCAGCAGCATCCAAGGGTCCCCGTACGGCCGCTGCTGGTACCGTCCGTGCACAACGTGGTCCCAGACGAACAGCCCGTCCCAGCCTGCCTGTTCCGCTGCTTGGGCGACCGTCGCCACCGTCCTGGGATCGGCGAAGTCACCGAAGTTCGGGATGTTGATGGAGAAGCGCATCCCTGCATGCTCCTCCGCACGGCGAGGCGCGGCAATCGGATATCAGGACATGGTCGGCGGCAACCCCCGCCCCGGTCGCGGCCGCCCGACCGCACGCCGAGGCGGCTAGCATGCGTGGCGGTCATCGGGCCGAAGAGGGGTGCGAATGAGGTATCTGCAGGGGGAGGAGCTGGCCGTCTACCGGGCGCGGGTCCGTGGCTGCCTGCTCGGCGGAGCGATCGGGGACGCGCTGGGCAACCCGATCGAGATGAAGTCGATGGTCACGGTCGAGGCCCAGTACGGGGAGGAGGGCATCACCGGGCTGGTCCCGGATCGTCACGGCATGGTCGGGACGATCACCGACGACACCCAGATGACCCTGTTCACGGCCGAGGGCTGGCTGCGCGGCTACGCCCGCATCATGGCGGACGGCGGCAGGGTGGAGACCGCCCTGGTGCAGGAGGCCTACCTGCGCTGGCTGGACACCCAGCAGCACGACGCGCCGCCACCCGAGCTCAGCGCTCCGCACCGCACCGGATGGTTGCGCAAGGAGCCCTGGCTGTACGCGCGGCGCGCCCCCGGCCGCGCCTGCGAGTTCGGCGTCCCGAAGAACCACGTCCCCGACCCGCTCGGCGCGGTCGACGGCACCCCCGGCCCGGTCAACCCGGACGCGAAGGGGTGCGGCTCGGTGATGCGCTCCGCGCCGTTCGGCTTCACCGACGCGAGCCCCCAGTACGCCTTCGAACTCGCGGCACGTTGCGCCCGGATCACCCACGGTCACCCGACCAGCTACTACGCCTCCGGCGCCTTCGCTGCCATGATCAGCCACCTGATGACCGGCGAGTCCCTGGCGGGCGCGGTCCGCCTCGGCATGGAGCTGCTGGCCCGCTACCCGGGGCACGAGGAGACAACCGCCGCCCTGCGCAAGGCTGTTGGCCTCGCGGCAGCCGGCCCCGCGACTCCGCAGAAGGTGGAGAGCCTCGGCGGCGGCTGGATCGCGGAGGAGGCCCTGGCCATCGCCGTCTACGCGGCGCTGGCCCGCACCGACCACTGGAAGGACCGCACCCCGATCGAGTCCGCGCTGCTGCTGGCGGTCAACCACTCCGGCGACAGCGACTCCACCGGCGCGATCTGCGGCAACCTCCTCGGCGCCCAGCACGGCGACGCCCTGCTGCCCCAGCACTGGCTGGCCCAGATCGAGGGGCGGGCCCAGATCGCCATGCTCGCGGACGAGTTCACCGCCACCGTCTGCCCGGGCGGACAGCGACCGTAGGACTACTGACGCCGCGTCGGGAAACGGGACGTCGTCGCCTCACCCCGGCGGTCCACGCGGAAGCCGTCGGACCGCCGGGGACGTGGTCGGTGATCAGTCGAGGGTCAGGCCCAGAACGCCCTCGGGAAGACCGAGGCAGACCAGGCCGGTCGGATCGATCGCGAGATCGCCAGCGGGCAGACCGAGGCGAAGGTCAACCATCGTGGCGGCAGTGCCCCAGCGGCGGAGGCGGATCAGGCCGTCGGCCCAGGCGGATGCGATCAGCAGGCCCTTGGGCGTGCTGGCGACGGCCACGGCCGTGACCAGGTGGTCGCGGGCGTCGACCGGGTCCGGCATCGGCGGGCGCCCGTGCATCCAGGTCCATATCTTGCCGTCCGCACCGCCGCTCACCACGAGGACGCCACCGTCCACCCGGGCCAGGTCGAGGCTGGTGACCGGGCCGTTGTGCAGCGGCTGGTCCGGGGACAGGAACGCCTCTCCGCCGAGGCGGACGTACGTCACTTTGCCGCCGCCGTCCCCGACTGCCTGGATCGGGCCACCGTCACCACTGAGGGTGGCGATGGCGGAGACTCCGTCGTCGATGTACTCGGGGAGCCCCTCGGCCGCGCGGGAGGGCTTACCGGGATCGCCGCCGAGGGGCACGGCGGTGACGACGCCCTTGCGGTCCAGTACGAACACTCCGCCGTCCTCGCCGCAGGCCAGGCCGGCGACGAGTCGGTCGCGGGGCCGGAACGGGCCGGTCTTGAGGGAGTGCTGGCCGGTCTCAAGCTCGATGAACCCGACAACGCGGCTGAGGGCCAAGGCGAGGAGCCCGGCGAAGGGGCCTGCGCCCAGGGCCAGCCGTTGCACCCGGTCCCCGTCTTCCCGGTACGACCACAGCGCCCGCCACCCCTGGCCCGACTTCGCGGCACACCAGTCGGCGGCCTGCTGGTCCCGGCCTGCCAGCCAGGCGTGCAGGGCAGCGGCCTTCACAGTCGGCTCGGAGGTGCCGATCACCACCGGCCCGGCGAGATGCCATGCCTTGGCGAGCTCGCTTTGCGTGCCGCCGGTCGCCTGGGCGTGCTCGAATGCGGCGGTGACCTCGATCGGATCGGCGTGGACCAGGAACTCGGGGTCCGACAGGAACTGGTCTGCGGCACCCGCGTACAGGGCATGGCGCAGCAGCAGTCCGAGCCAGCCCGGTGCGACCTTCGTCAGGTCGGCCCAGCTGCCATTGGACTGCCGGAGACCGGCGCTGATCTCCCGTACCAGCGCAGTGTGGTCGAAGGGCGGAGCCCCGGCCGCAACCTGCGCGAGCTGTTCGGGTTCCAGCCGGCAGAGTCGGCGTTCGGCCGACGGTGGGACGTACCCGCCCGCCTTGCGGACGACTCCCCGGCTGTCCACGGGCAGCATGAGCCATTCCTCGCCGGTGAGCGGCCGTCCGGAGGCGGCGAGCGAGTGGATGGCAGGGCGCAGTTCGTCCGGCAGTGCCGCCCACCAGGCTGAGGCCAGTTGCGACGCCCGGTCGGCGGGCGAGGCTGCCGGGCTCAGAGTCGCTCCGGTGGGGGTGCGGGCGGCGAGGTGGGCCAGACCGGGGCTCGGGTAGACCTGGTCAGCGACCACCCCGGCACCAGCCGCCTTGGCGCACCAGGCGGTGAAGCGGTCCTTGTCGGTCCAGCGGGGGTCGTCCAGGTCGAGTACGGCTTCGCCGGACGCGGCGGCGGTCAGTGCCGTTGCGGCGGGTGCGCCGGAGGCGGACTCCACCAGCACCCGCAGCCACGGGACTTGGAGCAGCGGGGTGAGAAGTTCGGTGGCGATCCGTTCGGGCATGTCGGGCAGCAGGTCGCTGCCGGCCCGGTCGAGGTCGGTGACCACCAGGACCCGGGGTACGCCGTCCTGCAGCGCCTCCGTCAGATCGGCGGGAGTGCCGCCGGCCACGCCGAGCCGGTCGGCCAGCAGCCAGGTTGCGCTGCGGACCGTCAACCCCGTGGCGGAGAGCGTCGCATGGACGCGCCGTCCGGTCCTGGGGTTGTCTATCGGGCAGGCTGTGGCAAGCCAGGTGAGCAGGTGGGTGCGGCCACTGCCGGAGGAGCCCGCGATGCGGCAGAACCTGGGTGCCCTCGGGTCCTCCAGCCAGTCCAGCAGCGCTTGGCCGGCCGCTCGGCGGCCTGCCCGCAGTGGCGGTACCGCACTGGCTTCGCCTGACGTAACGGCTGCTTCGGGGGTGGAGCCGTACACCGGGTTGTGCCAGAAACGCAGCAGCACGCCCCGGGAGTCGACCTGCCAGGCCCCCTCCACCGCTTGCGGGGGGACCCGCCCCGCCGAGTCGTGGCCCTCGTCCACCTTGTACAGCCAACCAGCCCCGGCCTCAGCCTGCTTGAGCTGCTCGTTGGTGATCGGCGGGTCGGGACGGTACCCGATCGGCGGCACCGGCTCCTTCGGTGGCGTCCAGCCCTTGGCGGCAAGGCTTTTCAATTCGGTGAGGCTGCTCGCGACGGCTTTGGACTCAATGACGATGTGCCCGTAGAACGGATGTCCCGGGTCCGCAGCAAGCTGCTGGACGGCTTGCGTCGGGGGAAGCCCTTGGGACTTGGCCTCGAGCAGCTTTGCGGACCAGAAGATGGCGGAGTTCAGGTCACCGTCCGCCAGTCGCCGTTCGAAGTCGGCGGCGTCGTCAGCGTCACAGGTCCAGAGGTAGCCGGTAACCCGGCCGTGTTCGTTGGCCACCGTGTAGAACTCGACGGCCTGGTCCGTGCTGTCCGCGTAGCGCGGCGGCCCCTCATCGACCACCACGAACGCCAGGTCCTCGTAGAGACGTTCGCTGGTCCAGCTGCTGGGCTTCACCGATCTTCCCTCGTAGTCATCACAGGACCTCACCGTAGACATGGAGTTTGCCGTCCGCGGACTTGATCACTTTATCGACCCGCCACTGCTGCCCTCGGCCGAGCAACAGCTCTCGCTCGGTAGAGCCGAACTGCCCCGCGCCCTCCACCCAGAGCCCGGGTATCCCCGCGGGGACCTTGAGGTGCAGCATCGCCGATTGGCCCCGGAACGCGGCTGGGACATCCCACCCGGGTGAGGTGGACATGAAGCCCGGTTCGGTGAAGGTCTTTCCCGGCATCTTGTCCGGGGGTAGGTCCAGATAACCGAGATCGACGCCCCGGCTGACCACGACGTCCTCCGGAACAGGATGGGCCGTCATAGCCCTGTCGAGTTCGGCGATGCGGTGCGCCATGTCACTTGTGAGGTCCTCCTGGCCGCGGAGAGGCCCGTTGAACTTGCCGCTGCCCTCCGTGTAGGCCGCGATCGCGTCCTTCTGCGACTGGGGAAGCCTGCTGACATCTTCATTCCACGACTTTCCGAAGTCCATGACGTCGTAGTCGTCCATCATTCTGCGGGTGCCCTTGGAGATCTCCGCCTTGGCGGCGCTCATCTCCTCCTCGGCCAAAGCCCGCTTTTGCGCGACTTCGGGGTCTTCCCTGTCCCGGAACCAGTCCGGTAGCTCGCGCTCCGGCGCGGGCGTGTGCTCAGCAGCGGGCTCATGGGCGGGAGCCGGTTCGTGGGCAGGGGTGTGTTCGGGCGCGGGCGTGTGCTCGGGAGCAGGCTCCACCGCGTGCTCGTGTGCCGGTGCGGGATCGGGTTCAGGAGTGTGGGTCGGGGCGGGTTCGTGGGTCGGGGCGGGGGCGGGCTCAGGTGCGTGGGTCTGGACCGGTTCGGGGGTGGTTGGGCGGACGGCGCCGGGTTCGGGGGGTCGGACGTGTTCGGGGAAGGCGCTGACGTCGAAGTGGGGCGCGCTCGGGCGGTTGAACGCGGCCCCGGCGGCCCGTTCGGCTGCGTCGGCGGCGGCCTTCTGCGCGGCGTTCTCGGCCGCGTTCTGCGCCGCGGTTTCCGCGGCCTTGATGCCGCCGCGTTCGCCGGCGGCGGCCGCCGCGTCCATGGCCACCCGCGCGCCCGCGACACCGGCCTCGCTGCCACCGCCGGTGGCCAGACCCGACAGCAGGTTGAAGATGGCCGTGCCACCGGCCTCGGCCGGGTCCTTGCCCCAACCGGAGCCCACGACGGCCGAGACCAGCTCGGTCGGATGGTTGGCGGTGTGCACCAACCCGGCGGCAACCGTGTTCAGATGATCGAGATACAGCGCGGGGTGAGTGAGGTTGTAGGGGTCCATCGGGTTCACACCGCGCACGAACTTCACCAGGTCGGTCGCGCCCTTGACGACACCGCCCTCGAAATGGACCACACCGACCACGGCCTCCACGTTCAGGTCGGCGAAGTCCATACCGAGCCGGGACAGCAGACCCGGCTCCTTCGGCGCATGACCGGTCGCAGCCGCCAGCGCGTCCGCAGCCGTCCGGGCCGCGCTGTCCCGCTGCCCGCGCGCGGCCCGCAGCATCTCCTGAGCCTGCTTGAGACCGGCCTCACCGGGGTCGTGGAACTCACCGGGAGCGGTCGGCGCGGCGACGTTCTGCCCGGCCGCCGCCGCCCGACGGCAGTCATCGAGAGCGCTGTTGTACTCCCCGACCTGCCGGTTGTACGCGTTCCGGGCTTCCTCCGACGCCTTCCTGGCGGCGTTGTAGGTGTCGATGGCCTGCTGCGCCTGCTCCTGCGCCCAGCTGACCGTGCCCTGGTACACCTGCAGCGCCCTGCCCGCGGCCGCGCACGCGTCACCGGTGGTCATCCACGCTTTGGCCTGCGGGGAGAACTTCTTCCGGAACGCCTCCGCAGCCTCACCCTGCCAGTGCTCGGAATCCAGCCGGGTCATCCCCGCACCGGTCTCCTCGAAGGCCTGGGCGAACTTCTGCAGGTGCTGCGCGCTCTCCCCGATCGCGTCGGCGTCACCGTGCAGCAGTTCCTTCGGGTCCTCGCTCTCCCCGAGGTTCCGTTCACCGATCGCTGCGCCGAGGTCGTCGGCGACGTGATCGCCCCAGTCGTCGACCGTGTGCGCCGCGTCGTGCAGGCCGACCAGGTCCAGGCCCTTGCCCGCGAGGTGCGCGTTGGCGTCGACGAACTCGCCGAATCCGCGCTTGACCGAGCCGAGGACGCTCATCAGCCGCCCCCGCCGTTCGCCTGGGAGGACATCTGGTTGAGCTGCTTGGCCATCGCCTCGGCCTTGGCCCGCTTGGCCGCCAGCTCGTCCAGGTTGCCGTCCATCATCGCCAGGGCCTCGACGTTCGTGTTGGACAGCAGGTCGGCCTCTTCGTTCTTCCAGGTGGCCGCGGAGTGAACCGCCTGGTCCTGGAAGGACTTCGCCGAGTAGTCCGCGTCCCGCACCTGGGTGTAGGGGTTGTCCGAGAGCGTCTTCCCCCAGGACCGGCCCTCCACCTGCTCCCGCGTCAGGTTGGGATCGCCCAGCGCGGCGTTCGCGACGTCCTTCGCCACCCCCGACACGTACTGCTCCTGGTCGTGGTAGATCCCGGCGGACAGGTGCAGTTTGTCGGCGATCTCATTGCCGGCCTGTACCAGCGCCCGGACGCCCCAGGACCAGCGCTCGCAGAACTCGTCGAAGGCCTTCTTCACGTCCTGGTTGCCGAGTTGCATTCCCGTCAGTTCGAGCTCGGTGAAACCACGCCCGACCTCGGCGCCCTCGGCCATGCCGATGGACTTCAACTCAGCGATGGCATCGTTGATCCCGGCTGCCGTCAGCTTCAACGCCTCCGGGTCCACCTGGTATCCCCCGGCCATCAGCGCCTGCCCCCGTTCAGCGCGCCGGTACCCGCTGCCGAGGCGGGCGCGGGGCTGACGTCCAGCGCGACCGAATCCGGCACGATCCCGCGCACCGGCGGGAACAGCATCGGCTGCCCGCCCGCCACGTCCAGCGCCACCCCGCCCGGCACGCCCAGGGCCGGCACCGCCACATCCAGCAGCCGCGAACCGTACACCGACAGATAGTCCAGCCGCGTCCCGTCGAAACTCCTGGCCCGCGCGAAAGCCGTCAACTCCGCCTCACCACTGAACGCGTAGATCCACCGCAGCCCGCCCTCGTCGCCGGTCCACACCAGACCAGCCGAAGTCCTCGGCACCAGAACCACACTCGACCGGAACTCTCCGACCAGCAGCCACGGATCCCCCATCTGCGCATGCAACATCCGGAGTTGATGCGCCAGCCCGGAGTTGGCCACCAAGTCCCCCCTCACTCATGGTCAACAGTGCATCACTCTATCGAACGCATGGTCAGTGCTCGGTGCGGCCGGCGGCGGCGTACAGGAGTAGCTTGACGAGGCCCTCAAGCCCGAGGGGCTCGGCGGCCGGCAAGGTGTCGGGAGTTGTTCGGGGCGGGTGGTGTCCGGGCGTGAGTCACCCGCGCCGGTTGGCGCTTTTAGCGGCGAGGCGGACCTCGAAGCCGTCGAGGAGGGACTGAAGGCCGAACGCGAAGGTGTTGTCGGGCGCTGCGGCGTATTCCGTGGCGGCCGTGGTGCCGAGGCGTTCGCGCAGGCGCGGGAATTGCATCGCGGTCTCGGTCGCGCGTGTCATGGCATCGGCCATCATTTGCTCGGCGTCCGCGCCGTTCTTGTTCAGCCGACGGTTCAGTGAGACCTGTGCGGCAGGGCCGAGCGCGTTGCCGAGCACGAAGGTGAACACGGTGGCGGCCGCCCGGTCCGCGTCGCCGGCGGCGAAGCCCGCCTTCTCGTAGATGGCCAGGCTGAGGTCGTTGTACCGGGCCTGGCCGGGACCGTGCAGAAGGTGGCTGCCGAATGCCTGGCCGAGCCAGGGGTGCCGGGTGAGCATCGCGTACATGCCGTTGGCATGGGCGGTGGCCGCCGTGCGCCAGTCGCAGGCGTCGAGATCGGGCAGCTCGACCTCGTGCCAGATCGCGTCGCCGGCGAGCCGGACCAGGTCGTCCTTGGTCTTGATGTGCCAGTAGACGGCCGTGGCGGCCGAGCTGAGCCGTTTCGCCAGGCTCCGCATGTTGAGGCCGTCCAGCCCCTCGTCGTCGAGCAGCTCGATGGCTGCACGGACGATCCGGTCTGCGGTCAGTGTGTCTCGCGGCATGACCACCACCCTACTTGAACTTAGTTCGTGACACGTCTTGCACTTTGTTCGAGTGGCTGCCTACGCTTCCCCCCGTACTTAGTTCAAGTGCTCTGAGGGGGAGTCATGTCGCAGGACCGGTTGTCGGAATTCATCAAGGCGCAGGCCACGGAGCTGGGCGTTCCAGGTGCAGCTGTCGGGGTGCTCCTGGACGGCCAGGAGATATCCGCCTCGCACGGTGTGACCAGCCTCGACAACCCGCTGCCGGTCGACGAGAAGACGCTCTTCCCGCTGGCGTCGGTGTCCAAGACCTTCACGGCGACGGCGCTGATGCGCCTGGTCGCCGAGGGGAAGGTGGATCTGACCGCACCGGTGCGGCGCTACGTACCCGAGCTGAAGCTGGCCGACGAACAGGCCGCAGCGCAGATCACCGTCCTGAACCTGCTCAACCACACCGCGGGCCTGGACTGGAACCTGATCGACGACGGCGAAGGCGACCGGTCCCTGGCCGGACTCGTGGCGAAGCTTCCCCAACTGCCGTTGATCGCACCGCCCGGGGCCCGCGCCTCGTACAGCCAGGCCGGCTACAACCTGGCCGGGCGGGTCGTCGAGAAGGTCACGGGTCTGCCTTTCGAGCAGGCCATGACCTCGCTCGTGCTGGAGCCGGTGGGCCTGTCGGACACCGTGTACGGACTGGCGGAGGTGATGGTCCGCAAGTTCGCCGTCGGCTACAACCGGGGCGAGGGCGGCGAACTGCGAGCCGCCCGGCCCTGGGGAGCGTTCAGGGAGGGCGCGCGCGCCGACAACCCCGGCGGCGGCCTCGCCTCCTCGGTGAGCGACCTGCTGCGCTGGGCGCGGTTCCAACTCGGCGACGGCGATGGCGTACTGCCCGCCGCTCAGCTGCACCGCATGCGGGAACAGACGGTCGAGCTGCGCGCCAGTACGCTCGGCGACGGCTTCGGCATCTGCTGGTTCCTGCACGACCTGGACGGTCTCCACGGGATCGGCCACGGCGGCTCGGGCAACGGTCAGTTCGCCGAGCTGCTCATCGTGCCCGAGCGCAACTTCGCGGTGGTCTCCCTCGCCAACGTCGGCCCGGACGGCTACCCCTTCAACCAGTCCGTCGTACGGTGGGCGCTCGAGCACTACCTCGACGTCGTCGAGAAGACGCCGGAACCGCTCCCGTACGACGAGAGGAAGGCCCAACAGGTCGCCGGCCGCTACGAGATCGACGCCATGAACCTCGATATCGCCACCGACGGCACCCGCCTCACCCTGGCAGTCGGGATCAAGCCGGAGATCCGCGAGGCGTCGAACGAGGAAATGCCCCCGGACTACCCGGCCGCGGCCATCGGCTTCCTCCCCGGCGAGGGCGACGAGTACATCCTCACCGAAGGCGGCCTCAAGGGACAGCGCGGCTACTTCTCCCGCGACGCCAACGGCGCGGTCATCGGCGTGGACCTCGCCGGCCGGCTCTTCAAGCAGGTCACGCGAACGTCCTGAGCCAAACCGGTATCGACCATGCCGCCTGATCTCCGGGGGTGCGACGTCGGTGCGCCCTCCTCTTTCGATCGGCTGAACGCTCATCGGCTGAACGCTCACTCCTGTAGTCGCCACCGAGAGACGGTCATGCCACCGCGTTCGAGGGTGGTCGGGCCGTTGGTGGCGTACTGCACGGGAGACGGATCCGAGGCCTTAGTGTCCAGCAGGACTTCGAGGTCTTGCCCGCCCAGAGGCTGTGTGGTGGGTGCAGTGGGCTGATGCCCGATCAGGGGTGGTCCTCATGGGGCCGCCCCTCGATCGTGTGCGGCAGACGTCGGTAGCGGCAACGCCTGGCGTCGTTCAACGCCTGGCGACGTGCGACACCTGACACAACCGCTTGACGCCGTGGCGGCGTTGGTGGGCGCAGGCGAACTTGAAGCGGTTCACCGGTGCGCCTCCCCGGCGAGATGTCGGTGGCCTCGCAGAGGATGCCTCCGCCCTGTGCTCCGGAAGGCAGTTCTTCTCCACCATCAATAGGACTTCTGTCCACACCAGCAACAAAGGTTCGATTTTTCCGGCGTCCGACGTCCCGGGTGAAGGATCATCACTCGCTCGCGCAAACCTTCGGCGGGGCAAGATCACCGCATGGAGTTAATGTCATCGGCTTCCCAAGTCGCTTGGGCGAACCGGCCGTTACTGTTGCCCGGGATCTGGGCGGGTTATCCGGATGTTTCTCCCCTTTAGCTCTTCCCGGGTCACGCGCCGCGCCAGCCATCTCACTTACGAAGAGGGCCCGTCCGATGACCGTTGATATCAATCCGCAAGCACAGCCGGAGTCGCCCGAGCGGTCCAGTCTGAGTACGGCGGGTGCCCGCAACCTCGCCACTACGACGAAGTCCGCCCCGCAGATGCGGGAGATCACCTCTCGCTGGCTGCTGCGGATGCTCCCCTGGGTGGAGACCAAGGGCGGCACCTACCGGGTGAACCGTCGGCTGAGCTACACCGTCGGCGACGGGCACATCGAGTTCATCCAGGAGGGCGCCGACGTCCGGGTCATCCCGCGCGAGCTCGGCGAGTTGGCCCTGCTGCGCGGCTTCGAGGACATGGAAGTGCTGACGGCGATCGCCCGCCGGTGCGTCCAGCGCGACTTCCGAGCCGGTGAGACGCTGGTCGAGCGTGGTGCACCCGCTGAGCAGATCCACCTGATCGCCCATGGCCGGATCAGCCAGACCGCCGCCGGCAAGTACGGCGACAAGGTCGCGGTCGCGGTACTCGCCGACGGCGACCGGTTCGGTGAGAACGCCCTGCTGGACGCGGACGCCCGGTGGGACTACACCGCCACCGCCATAACCGCCGGCACCCTGCTCACGCTGTCCCGCGCCGACTTCGCCGCCGTGATGTCTACGGCGCCGAGCCTCCAGGCCCACATCCGGCAGTTCAGTTCGCTGCCCCTCCAGCGACAGAACCGTCACGGTGAGGCCGAGATCGCACTGTCGGCGGGCCACACCGGTGAGCCCGAGCTGCCGGGCACGTTCGTCGACTACGAGCTGAAGCCGCGCGAGTACGAACTCTCCGTCGCACAGACCATTCTGCGGGTCCACACGAGGGTCACCGACCTCTACAACGGGCCGATGAACCAGACCGAGGAGCAGCTCAGGCTCACCATCGAGGCGCTGCGCGAGCGCCAGGAGTACGAGCTGGTCAACAACCGGGAGTTCGGTCTGCTGCACAACGCCGACTTCAAGGAGCGCATCCAGGCCCACTCCGGTCCGCCCACCCCGGACGACCTCGACGAGCTGCTCAGCCGCCGCCGCGGCTCCAAGTTCTTCGTCGCCCATCCCAGGGCGATCGCGGCGATCGGGCGCGAGTTCAACTCCCGCGGGCTCTACCCAACCCATGTCGACCTCGGCGGGCAGCAGGTGCCGGCCTGGCGCGGAGTCCCGATCCTGCCGTGCAACAAGATCCCCGTCACCAAGGGGAACACCAGCTCAATCCTGGTCATGCGCACCGGAGAGGACGACCAGGGCGTCATCGGTCTGCGCCAGACCGGTCTGCCGGAGGAGTACGAGCCAGGTCTGTCGGTGCGCTTCATGGGCATCGACGAGAAGGCGGTCATCTCCTACCTCGTCACCACCTACTTCTCCGCAGCCATCCTCGTGCCGGACGCGCTCGGCGTGTTGGAGAACGTACAGGTCGCCCACAGGCGCGACTAGCAGACCTGCCCGACCCGGCAGCCACGGCAGCCCGAGCCTTCCGGGCCGGCCGGGCGCGCCCGGGGCCGAGACAGCCGCCCACCCCCCCAAGGATCCATGGATGCCCAACCCCGAGCCCTTTCCTCTGCAGTTGAACCCATCCGCTGTTCCCCACACCGGGGCGCACCCCCTCACCGGTGCGACCGCCCGCGCCCGCAACGCGGGGGACGCCACCAACGGGCCTCCCGCACCGTCCGTGCCCGCCCCGCTCTCCGCCGATGTCCCGCTCTCCGCTGACATCCCGCTCTCAGCCGACATCCCGCCCTCCGTCGACGTACCGACCGCTGCCGACGTACCGACCGCCGCCGACGTCCCGATCACCGAGGCACGGACATCGAGCGTGGCTCTGGAACGGATCCTGCGTGGCCCAAGTGGCCTGGGCACGGCGAGCCTGTACCTGGCCCGGCGGGAGGAGCCGTCGGCGCCGCTGGGACCGCCGGCGGCTCCGGCGGAGGGCAACCCGATCCCCGGTCTCTACTACCACCCGGTGCCGGAGCCCGACCCCGTACGGGTGGAGGAGGTCAGCCAGAGGATCAAAGCCTGGGCGCTGGACGAGGTCGACCTGTACCCCGATGAGTGGGAGGACCAGTTCGACGGCTTCTCCGTCGGGCGCTACATGGTCGCCTGCCATCCGGACGCTCCCACCGTCGACCACCTGATGCTGGCCACGCGCCTGATGGTCGCCGAGAACGCGGTGGACGACTACTACTGTGAGGACCACGGAGGCTCGCCCATCGGCCTCGGCGGACGCCTTCTGCTGGCGCACACCGCCCTCGACCCCCTGCACACGACGGAGGAGTACCAGCCGCCATGGGCGGAGTCGCTCCTCTCCGATGCGCCTCGACGTGCCTACCGCTCCGCCATGGAGTACTTCCTCCAGAAGGCCAGCCCTTCCCAGGCCGACCGGTTCCGGCACGACATGGCGCGCCTGCACATGGGTTACCTCGCCGAAGCCGCCTGGGCCCAGACGGATCACGTGCCCGAGGTGTGGGCGTATCTGGCGATGCGTCAGTTCAACAACTTCCGTCCCTGCCCGACCATCACCGACACCGTCGGCGGCTACGAACTGCCGGCGGACCTGCACGCTCAGCCCGCCATGCAGCGGGTCCTCGCGCTCGCCGGGAACGCCACCACCATCGTGAACGACCTGTACTCGTACACCAAGGAACTCGGTGGCCAAGAGCGGCACTTGAACCTTCCCGTGGTGATCGCCGAACGTGAGGGCGTCTCCGACCGCGAGGCCTACCTGAAGGCAGTCGAGGTCCACAACGACCTCATGCACGACTTCGAGACCGAAGCCGCAGCCCTGGCCGCCACCTGCCCCCTCCCGAGCGTGCAGCGCTTTCTGCGGGGCGTGGCGGTGTGGGTCGACGGCAACCACTACTGGCACCAGACCAACACCTATCGCTACAGCCTGCCCGATTTCTGGTAAGAAGAACGGACTTATCTGTGACCAGCACCGAGCCCACCACCATGGTCGCCCCTTCCACCGGCACCTCCGCGTTCATCCCCACCCCGGTGAGTGACTACCAGAAGGACATCGCCCGCTACTGGGACCACGAGGCCAGGCCCGTGAACCTGCGTCTCGGTGATGTCGACGGCCTCTACCACCATCACTACGGCATCGGCGAGGTCGATCACAGCGCTCTCGGCGATGCCGAAGACAGCGCGTACGAGAAGAAGTTGATCGCCGAGCTGCACCGTCTGGAGTCGGCGCAGGCCGAATTCCTCCTGGACAACCTCGGCCCCGTCAAGCGCGGCGACACGCTTGTGGACGCCGGCTGCGGACGCGGCGGCTCGATGGTCATGGCCCACCAGCGCTTCGGGTGCAAGGTCGAGGGCGTCACCCTGTCGGCCAAGCAGGCCGACTTCGCGAACCAGCGTGCCCGCGAACTCGGCATCGAGGACCAGGTCCACGCCCACGTCTGCAACATGCTCGATACGCCTTTCGAGACCGGGAAGGCCACGGCCTCGTGGAACAACGAGTCGACCATGTACGTCGACCTGCACGACCTCTTCGCCGAGCACGCCCGCATCCTCGCGTTCGGCGGCCGCTACGTGACCATCACCGGCTGCTGGAACCCGCGTTACGGCCAGCCCTCGAAGTGGGTCTCCCAGATCAACGCGCACTTCGAGTGCAACATCCACTCCCGGCGGGAGTACCTGCGCGCCATGGCCGACAACCGTCTCGTACCGCAGGCCGTCATCGACCTCACCCATGCGACCCTGCCCTACTGGGAGCTGCGGGCCACATCGTCCCTGGTCACAGGAATTGAGGAAGCGTTCATCAATTCCTACAAGGACGGCTCCTTCCAGTACCTCCTGATCGCAGCCGACCGCATCTGAGCGGTCGTTCGGCCGGGGGCCGTTTTGCCACCCGCTGCCCTGAGATCCGTTGCGGAAGTACTGGTCGCAGCCACTCGTTGACGGCTGCGACCAGTACTGCTGCTTCTCCTGGCGGACGTCCGGCACCACTCGCCGGGCTGCACGATGGCCCGCTACGGGCGCCGGCGGAAGGACGGGGCGCGGCGACCGGCGGCCTCCGGAGCGGGGCGACCGGGCCTGTCCGCCTTGGTCTGACCGGGAGTCTCCGGCTCCGTTGGTCACGCGGTTGGTCACGTGACGGCTGAACCGTGCCAGGAAAGCAGAAGGACCCCAGATCAACTGGGGTCCTTCTTTGGTGTCCGAGGGGGACTTGAACTCTCGCCTCGGACGCCAGCGCTATAGGCCTCTGACCTGTGCGGCGGAGCGGTGACGGCGTTCGCCGGGACCAACCCCGCAGGCGCGGGGAGCAGGACCGTCTCTCGGTCGGGGAACCATTTGCGGCGGGACCAACCCCGCAGGCGCGGGGAGCGGGGCCGCGGCCATCACCCGGTCCACCTGCCGCAGGGACCAACCCCGCAGGCGCGGGGAGCGGATGCTGGAGGCAGCCGTCATCATCCGGCCGTAGGGACCAACCCCGTAGGCACGGTGAGCAGTTGCTTGCGAGGATCGCCCCTCGCAGCCTCTCCGGACCAACCCCGTAGGCACGGGGAACAGCTGCCACGACCAACACCCGTACCAACCTGCGCAGGGATCAACCCCGCAGGTGCCGGGAGCAGAGCTGGCACATCGCCCCGGCCGACGCCGAGCTGGGACCAACCCCGCAGGCGTGGGGAGCAGGATGGCCACCGCCTGCTCGACGTAGACCCGGAGGGACCAACCCCGCAGGCGCGGGGAGCAGCGGGCCCGGCTGCGGGCCGAGCGCACTGCCGCGGGACCAACCCCGCAGGCGCGGGGAGCAGCTGGAGGTTCTCGCCGGTAATGATCGGGTGCTGGGACCAACCCCGCAGGCGCGGGGAGCAGTCGGCCGGATCGGGTCCGGGGCGGTAGTCCGGGGGACCAACCCCGCAGGCGCGGGGAGCAGCAGGCGCGGGAGATCGCCCAGCGCGCCGAGGCGGGACCAACCCCGCAGGCGCGGGGAGCAGCTTGCCCGCGGCCAGACGCCCCGTGCGGATGCGGGACCAACCCCGCAGGCGCGGGGAGCAGGATGGCGACCGCGAAGGGCAGGTGGGCGACCAGGGACCAACCCCGCAGGCGCGGGGAGCAGCGGGCCCGGCTGCGGGCCGAGCGCACTGCCGCGGGACCAACCCCGCAGGCGCGGGGAGCAGCTGGAGGTTCTCGCCGGTAATGATCGGGTGCTGGGACCAACCCCGCAGGCGCGGGGAGCAGTCGGCCGGATCGGGTCCGGGGCGGTAGTCCGGGGGACCAACCCCGCAGGCGCGGGGAGCAGTCGGCCGGATCGGGTCCGGGGCGGTAGTCCGGGGGACCAACCCCGCAGGCGCGGGGAGCAGCAGGCGCGGGAGATCGCCCAGCGCGCCGAGGCGGGACCAACCCCGCAGGCGCGGGGAGCAGCTTGCCCGCGGCCAGACGCCCCGTGCGGATGCGGGACCAACCCCGCAGGCGCGGGGAGCAGGATGGCGACCGCGAAGGGCAGGTGGGCGACCAGGGACCAACCCCGCAGGCGCGGGGAGCAGTACTCCTGGTCCAGGAAGCGCTCGATCAGGTTGGGACCAACCCCGCAGGCGCGGGGAGCAGCGCAAAACCTCGACATCGCGATGTTGTTCGGAAGGACCAACCCCGCAGGCGCGGGGAGCAGTGAGAGGTTCCGCCGTGTCCGCTATCCGCTGTCGGCGGCGGCTGAACCGTGACCCACTTTGGGCGTTTGAGTTCTGACCCTTTTATGCCCTTTTGCGTCGTCGGTGGTCTTCTTGTTCAGTCGTTGTCGGTGGTGCGAACGCGGCCGAGTTCGCGGCCCCGCATGCGGTAGGACTCGCCTTTGAGGGAGTGGACCTCGGCGTGGTGGACGAGCCGGTCGATCATGGCGGCGGCGACGGTCTCGTCGCCGAAGACCTCTCCCCAACGTCCGAACGGCTTGTTCGAGGTGACGATCACGCTGGCCCTCTCGTAGCGGTTCGAGATCAGCTGGAAGAACAGGTTCGCGGCCTCGGCCTCGAACGGGATGTAGCCGACCTCATCGATCACGATCAGCGGGTAGCGGCCGAGTTTGACGAGTTCGTCCTGGAGTCGTCCGGCCTGGTGGGCGGCGGCCAGGCGGTCGACCCACTGGGCGGCGGTGGCGAACGCGACCCGGTGGCCTGCCTGGCAGGCCCGGATGGCGAGCCCGGTGGCCAGGTGGGTCTTGCCGGTGCCCGGCGGGCCGAGGAAGACGGCGTTCTCCTTGGCCGCTATGAAGTCCAATGTTGCCAGGTGGGCGAGTTGTTGGCGCGTCAGGCCGCGCAGATGGGTGCGGTCGAGTTCCTCGATGGTCTTGATCGCGGGGAAGCGGGCGGCGCGGATGCGGCCCTCGCCGCCGTGGGAGTCTCGGGCGGCCACCTCGCGCTGCAGGCAGGCGACCAGGAACTCCAGGTGGGTCCAGGACTCGGCCTGAGCGCGTTCGGCCAGGCGCTCGGCGGCGTCCAGCAGCGCGGGCGCCTTCATCACACGGGCATAGAAGGCCAGGTCGGCGGAGGTCTGCCGACCGGTTCGGGCCGCCTGGCCGTCGGGCCCGGGGGCTGTCGCGTCGGTCGTGGCGGCGGTGGTGGTGCGGGGCATCAGGTGTCCTCCTTTCCGGCTCCGCCCTCGATGAGGGTGAACATGCGGTCGTAGGTGGCCAGTTCGCGTTGCTCGACGTCGATGCCGAGGCCGTCGGGGTCCAGAAGGGTGGCGGCGCGGGCGGCTTGCGCTCGGGCTGCCTGCTGGTAGATGACCTCACCGCGCAGGGTCTGGGCCGCCGCGGCGTGCTCGGGGTCGGTGATCGACTGGTGTTTGGCCCAGCAGCGGGTGTGGCGGGCCACGATGTCGTTGCCGGCGATGACGGTGACCTGCTCGTTGTCGGCACGGACCATCACCGTCTTGCCGATAGCGCGGGGGTGGACGGAGTAGTCGTTGGTGTCCACGCGGATGTAGTGGTCGCGGCCGATGCGGGTGTGGAAGCGCCACCAATGCGGTGGGGAGACGGGCGGGATGGTGAGCATCGCGGCCCGGTCCGCCTCCCAGCGGTCCACCGGCCGGGCGTCGATCGAACGGTGCTGGCGCCGGTTGGCGATCTGCAGCCAGGCGGTCAGCTGGCGGTTGAAGTCGTCCGGGCCGGTGAAGGTGCGGCCGGGCAGGAAGCTGGTCTCCAGGTAGCCGTTGGCGCGCTCGACCAGGCCCTTCGCCTCCGGGTCGCGTGGCCGGCACAGATGGATCCTGACCGCGAGCAGGCCGGCGAACGCGGCGAACTCGCTGGTCAGTTTTCCTTTGCCGACACCCGGCTCGTTGTCCCAGACCAGCATTTTCGGGACAGCTCCCCAGCCGCCGGCGAGCAGGCGCCAGTGGCCGTCGATCAGGTCGCCGGTGTGCCTGGAGGGCAGCATCCGCGCGGTGATCACCCGCGAGTATCCGGACACGATCACCAGGACCGGGGGCCGGCCGCACTGGCCGTAGCCGAGCGGGATGTCCACCGGCGGGAACCACAGGTCGCACTGGGCGAGTTCGCCCGGCTGGTAGACCGTGCGGGAGACCGGATCGACGGGCAGGTAGGCCGGTCGCAGCTCGCGCACGCGTTCCTTGAGGATCGTCAGCCCGCGCTGCCAGCCGATCCGCTCGGCGATCACCGTGGCGGGCATCGTCGGGGTCTGCTTGAGCAACTCGCGGATGGCCGGCTCGACCGCGTCCACGGCCGATCCTTTCAGCGGGCGTTGGTAGACCGGCGGCCGGTCGGTGGCCAGGGCTCGCTTCACCGTGTTCTTCGAGATGCCCATGTGGCGGGCGATTGCCCGGATCGGCATCTCCTCGGCCCGGTGCAGTCGGCGGATCTCAGCCCAGTCCTCCACGGGAATCACCCTCTCCTCCTGACCCTCGATGGGGATCAGGATGATCAGACGATTACAAGAAGGGTCGGATTTGCTCCGGTGGGTCCCGATTCATCCGCCGTTCAGCGGTCACAATTGGCCCGTCGCTGAGAATCCGCACCGGGACCAACCCCGCAGGCGCGGGGAGCAGGAGAGAACGCGAAAAGAGCCTCGGACCGCCCGGGGACCAACCCCGCAGGCGCGGGGAGCAGAAGAACCGTTTCACCGTCGCCATGACGGCGACGGGACCAACCCCGCAGGCGCGGGGAGCAGCAACTTCTCCTTCTCGACCTACCTGCCGTTGGAGGGACCAACCCCGCAGGCGCGGGGAGCAGCGCCCTGGCGGTCGTCGGTGCCGGGATCAGCTTGGACCAACCCCGCAGGCGCGGGGAGCAGCGCAGGTCGCGCCAGTCGCGCAGCTCGATCCAGGGACCAACCCCGCAGGCGCGGGGAGCAGGGTGCCGGCCTGCCGGTACAGGTCGGCCAGATCGGACCAACCCCGCAGGCGCGGGGAGCAGGTGCGCGGTTCGGTGCCCACGAGGACGATGCTGGGACCAACCCCGCAGGCGCGGGGAGCAGGACCACCGCCTCAGCCTCAGCCGACACCGGCGGGGACCAACCCCGCAGGCGCGGGGAGCAGTGGTGGTGGTACACCGGCCCGGGGCCGCCCTCGGGACCAACCCCGCAGGCGCGGGGAGCAGCCGTTGGTCGAAACCACTGCTGCCGAGGCCGAGGGACCAACCCCGCAGGCGCGGGGAGCAGCTGCCAGCGAAACACACTCCGTCCAGCACTCCGGGACCAACCCCGCAGGCGCGGGGAGCAGGACGTGTGTGCCTAAGGGTCTGCGTGTCTGTCGGGACCAACCCCGCAGGCGCGGGGAGCAGCAGGTGACGACCAGACCAACGGTGGGAGGGTAGGGACCAACCCCGCAGGCGCGGGGAGCAGGCTCGTACCGGTTCCGGTCGCACGGTCAGGTCGGGACCAACCCCGCAGGCGCGGGGAGCAGGCGGTGTGCGTCCTCGGCGCGCAGCTGAGGGTGGGACCAACCCCGCAGGCGCGGGGAGCAGGACCGGCACCAGACCGTGGCGCTCGGCTCCGCGGGACCAACCCCGCAGGCGCGGGGAGCAGTCTCTTGCCCAGCTCGTAATGACGCCACGCGCGGGACCAACCCCGCAGGCGCGGGGAGCAGCCCCCTCCGACCCCGCCCCCCTCCCCGGTGTTGGGACCAACCCCGCAGGCGCGGGGAGCAGGCCTCGGGTACGGCGACGGCGGCCCCCTGGCGGGGACCAACCCCGCAGGCGCGGGGAGCAGTGCGGCTGGCGGCCGGCCAGGGTCACGTCGGTGGGACCAACCCCGCAGGCGCGGGGAGCAGGCGCGGCGATCTGGTCGAGGCCGAGCAGAGCGGGGACCAACCCCGCAGGCGCGGGGAGCAGATGCCGTGGCGGGGGGCTGAGTACAAGGGCGAGGGACCAACCCCGCAGGCGCGGGGAGCAGCTGGTCCGGCCGCAGAAGTGGGGCAAGGGCCCGGGACCAACCCCGCAGGCGCGGGGAGCAGGATGGTCGCCGCGAGCTGATCGGCGAGAGCCTGGGACCAACCCCGCAGGCGCGGGGAGCAGCCGGGCCTGGGGCCGGCCGGGGCCGCGCGGGTGGGACCAACCCCGCAGGCGCGGGGAGCAGAAGGGCGGTGACTCCACGCTCGCCACGTCGGGGGGACCAACCCCGCAGGCGCGGGGAGCAGGTCCTCGGCTTCGTCGGCCTGTGCCTCGACCAGGGACCAACCCCGCAGGCGCGGGGAGCAGCGCCGTCGACCGGGGCCGCGTTGTCCGACCACGGGACCAACCCCGCAGGCGCGGGGAGCAGCCGTGGGGCTCGCGGGTGCGGTCACCGGGGAGTGGACCAACCCCGCAGGCGCGGGGAGCAGTTCGTCCCGGATCCCTGTTGAGGAATGCCGCCGGGACCAACCCCGCAGGCGCGGGGAGCAGTACCTCACCGCCCGGCCGCTGGCCGCCGAGGAGGGACCAACCCCGCAGGCGCGGGGAGCAGAGGGAGACGTGGAACTGTGCCGCGACCAGCGCGGGACCAACCCCGCAGGCGCGGGGAGCAGCCAGATCGCGTCCTTGTTGGGGATCGGGGGCAGGGACCAACCCCGCAGGCGCGGGGAGCAGATCCCGGACGCGGCGGAGGCGGTCCGGGCCTGGGGACCAACCCCGCAGGCGCGGGGAGCAGTCCCGCTTCCGCCTGATGGTGGACGGCGTGCCGGGACCAACCCCGCAGGCGCGGGGAGCAGCCCGGCCTGCGGCCACACCCGGCGTGAGGAATGGGACCAACCCCGCAGGCGCGGGGAGCAGTACCGCCGTGATCCCGATGGGTTCGTGACCCGGGGACCAACCCCGCAGGCGCGGGGAGCAGCTTGGCACCCGAGATGAACGCCGACCACTCGCGGGACCAACCCCGCAGGCGCGGGGAGCAGTTCGGCTCCCCCGTCGCTCGGGCAGCGAAGCCGGGACCAACCCCGCAGGCGCGGGGAGCAGGCGGCTCCCGGGACCGGCGGCCGGTATCAGCGGGGACCAACCCCGCAGGCGCGGGGAGCAGGCATCCGTGACGGCGGCCGGCCGACACCACCCGGGACCAACCCCGCAGGCGCGGGGAGCAGAATCGGCTGGCGGCGGTCATCAGGTCGGCGGGGGGACAACCCCGCAGGCGCGGGGAGCAGACCCTGCAGCAGCCCGTCGCCCGCGGCGGCCAGGGACCAACCCCGCAGGCGCGGGGAGCAGCGGACCTCGAGAGCTTTCAGTGCCTTGAGCGCGGGACCAACCCCGCAGGCGCGGGGAGCAGTACGACTGCCCGAGTTGGCTGGTGGAGCGACGGGGACCAACCCCGCAGGCGCGGGGAGCAGCAGGGCGGGATGAACCTGCGGACCACGGTTTCGGGACCAACCCCGCAGGCGCGGGGAGCAGTACACCCTCGGGGACCCGCAGGGTAGCTCCACGGGACCAACCCCGCAGGCGCGGGGAGCAGTCCTGCACCGCAACGTTGTTCGGTGCCTGGAGGGGACCAACCCCGCAGGCGCGGGGAGCAGTACACCCTCGGGGACCCGCAGGGTAGCTCCACGGGACCAACCCCGCAGGCGCGGGGAGCAGTCCTGCACCGCAACGTTGTTCGGTGCCTGGAGGGGACCAACCCCGCAGGCGCGGGGAGCAGGCAGTCTGGCTCTGGCACGCGGTGGCGGACTCGGGACCAACCCCGCAGGCGCGGGGAGCAGGACCCCCAGCGAAGCGGGGTGCTGGACTACCGGGGACCAACCCCGCAGGCGCGGGGAGCAGGTCAGGATGAGGGCGACCGCGCCCGTGCCGACGGGACCAACCCCGCAGGCGCGGGGAGCAGCTGCCAGGCCATGGCCGCCCACGCGGCCGCCAGGGACCAACCCCGCAGGCGCGGGGAGCAGTGCGGCGGCGAGGGCCACGGCACCGACGTCCGGGGACCAACCCCGCAGGCGCGGGGAGCAGCACGTACTGCAGCCACACGGCGAGCACGTAAAGGGACCAACCCCGCAGGCGCGGGGAGCAGACAGCGGAGTACATCGAGGACCAGGACGACGAGGGACCAACCCCGCAGGCGCGGGGAGCAGCAAGGTCCCTACTTTCGTGAGTACGTACGTTCGGGACCAACCCCGCAGGCGCGGGGAGCAGGGCGGCGGCCTCCTCTTGGCGCTGGCGGGACAGGGACCAACCCCGCAGGCGCGGGGAGCAGTCCGCTATCAGGCTCTGCCCTGGTCGTGGTTGGGGACCAACCCCGCAGGCGCGGGGAGCAGCGTCCTTGACCCCACGGGTGGGTCCGGGCGGGGGGACCAACCCCGCAGGCGCGGGGAGCAGTCCTGGTGAGCTGCGCGTTTATCAGGTGAGGGTCGCGCTTTGGGCTACTTCTGTTGAAACGGGCATCTGGGGTAAATCACTCATCTCTGGCCGAAGCGGCGCCGCTTGGATGCATTGCTCCAGCCTCTTGTCGGAGGTTCGGTCGGCGGGGTGGCTGGGCGGTCGGCGGGACGGCGGATCAAGGTGATGCCTTCGTAGTTGACCGGGTGCCACTTGTGGTCGTGAGTCTCGAAGGCGAATCCCTGTTCCGTGTCGGTGGTGTAGGTGAGCAGGGCGCGGCCCTGGCCGGTGTACTGCTTCACTTCCTGCCAGAGCAGGTCGCGGACGCGCGCCGAGGGGTTGCCGACGAAGACGCCGGGGGAGATCTCCAGCAGCCAACGGGTCAGCAGGCCGCGCAGGCCTACCGGGCAGTTGGTGAGCACGACTGTGATCACCAGTCGACCTCGTCGGCGTAGTTCCTGCCGCCGGCAACTCTGCCGTCCCGATCCGTCAGCAGGTCCACCCGGTCCACCTCGTCCACCAGGTCCGCTCCCTCGGCCCCGTCCATCTCGGTGCCGCCCCCTCCGTACGGCGCGAGGAGGCGCTTGATGTCGTCCACGCACCGGTCCAGCAGGCGGGTCTCACGGATCCGGTCGCGAAGTGCCCGTCGGGTGCGGGCGGCGATGTCCTCATCGCCTTCGGAGGCCGCGTCGAAGGCCGCCGGGATCGCGACGTCCGTCTTGTAGAGGTCGGCGACATCGAGGACGAAGGACAGTTCGTGGCCGGAGTGGACGAAGCCGAGGGCGGGTGAGCATCCGAGCGCCGCGACGACGGTGTGGGCGATGCCGTACATGCACTGGGCCGCTGCGGTGACGGCCTGGTTCGGGGTGTCACCGGAGGTAAAGTCGCCGGGGGTGTAGTGGCGGCCGTTCCAACGGACTCCGGTGCGGAGCGACTCCCGGCGGTAGGTTTCCTTCACCCGCTTGCCCTCGTGGCCCAGTAGCTCCTTGCGGGTCAGGCCGGCTGGATCCTCGTCCGGGAACCGGGTCTGGTACATCGCTCGGGCGACGTCGATGCGGCTGCGCCGATTGGCCCAGGCCGTGGCCTGGGCTTCTGCGAGCGCGGACGAACGGGTCAGTGCCCGACCGCCCGCGTAGTAGCGCACGCTGTTCTCGCCGACCCAGACCACACCGGCCCCGCATTCACCCAGCACGCTCATCGCCTGGTGGGTGATCCGGGTACCGGGGCCGAGCAGCAGCGCGCCGATGGTGGCCGCGGGGATGTGGACGGTACCGTCGGCGTCGTCCGCGGTGATCGCGTTGGCGTCCCGGTGGACGACGCACCGCTCGAGGTAGACGAACGACAACCGATCGCTGACACGGGCGAGTTCGCGCGGAGTGGACTGGCCGCGCCGGGCCGGGGTGCTCATCGCCGTCACCGTACCGGGGCGAGCGTCATCAGACCGCAGCCGTACGCCTTGGCCTTGCCCAGGCCGGCCGTCAGAGTGCGGCGGAATGCGTCGGGGTCGGTCACCCGCAACCGGCCGTCGTAGGTTGCGGTGACCAGGGTGACCCGCCTGCCGGGGCCACCGGGTTGCTCGGTCTTCGTGAAGTCCAGCCCGCGCTGGTCTCGGACGATGAGCTCGTGTTCGTCGCCTTGCGGCAGCAGTTGGCGATCGGGTGTCTTCTCGATGATGCTGAAGCCGCCCTTCTCCTGGCGGCCGAGCAGCCACTGGGCCTGATGGCGGTGGGTCAGATGCGCGGTCCGTTTCGTCGGTTCGCCCTCCTTGCGGCGGATGCTGTGTACGGGGTTGGCGGTGAGCCGGAACGACCAGGTGCTGCCGGCGGTGAGGCCGTTCAGGAAAGGCGCGTAGTCGAAGGTCTGCCACCCACCGGTGGCCGGCCAGCCTGCCTGTTCCACCAGGTGCGTCAGATCCGGACGCTGTGGGCTGACGAGGTAGAGAAGCACCTCGGCAGGGGAGTTGTGGTCGACCCGCCACAGGATGCGTGGGCCGCCGTCCGGCTGGCCCGGCGGTTCGGCGAACGACGACATCACGGCGGCGTGCAGCCGCTGCGGAGAGGACAGCAGGCGCCTGGTGCCGGTGCGGGCGGTGTTGAGGCGGAAACGGGTGAGGAACATGGGGTCAGGCACCGTCCAGCAACTGCGTCGGATCGTGGTCGGGGGTGGGCGTAACTGTCGTGACGGAGACATTGCGCAGTGCGTAACGCCGGTGCCGGGGGTCGAAGGTGATCGGCTGGTCGCGCTGGCTGTACTCAGCCTGCCCGTCGCCGGGCTCGGCCTCGATGAGGACGGACAGCGTCTCGGTGTCACGGTGGTGTCGTCTCCGGTACCAGTCGGAAGCGCACCAGGCCTGTTCCTCCAGTACCTTCCGCAGATCGGATCCGGGGTGTACGCCGAGGTCGATGGGCAGGCTCGGCGGGCATGAACGCCGCCCCAGGTACGGTAGGAACACCGGTGCCCGCACGGCCGCGTGCAACCTGTCGATCAGCGCGTCCTCGCCCTGGACGGCGGCGAGGAACACCGCGTCCGCCAGATAGAAGCGGTGGGACAGCGGCATCGACCGATCGGTATCGGCGTGGTGCGCGGTCTGCAGGTCCGCGATGCGTGTGCCGGGTTGGTCGATCCGCACCCCGAACCGGAGAGCGGCGAGGTCGGACAGGTCGGCGTCGCGCTCACGCCCCAGCGCACCGGCCAGCAGGCCGATGACACCGCTCTTGGTGGGGGCGGTCTCGGTGGTGCGCCGGGCGAAGCGCGCCGAGGAACCCCATGACTGCAGCGGGCCCGCCAAGCGCAGCACGAGCACGCTCATCCACGCTGCTCCGCACGTGTGGCGATGGCTTCGGCGGCCGTTCGGGAGACCGCCTCACCCACGGCCGCTCCGACGGCTTCGACCAGTCCTGGCAAGGTCACCTCGGTCCCCAGCGCGGCGAGCGGTTCGGTGCCGTCGCTCGCCAGCAGCACCCAGCTGCGGCCGTCGGTCTCCGCGCCGTACGCACGCTCGATCTTCGGGACGAAGGCAGCCAGTTCCCTGCAGGCGGCGGTGACATGTCCGCCGCCGGCATCCGCGCGGACGGCCTTCTCGAACGCGCCGACGAAGCTGATCGGGCGAGCCGAGCGAAGCTTGACGATGACGGCGTCCGGCAGCGTGTGGTGGGCGAAGGTATTGATCTTCCCGGTGGGGATCGAGGTGACGAAGCCCTCGGTGAAGGCTTCGACCGCGCGCCGGACGGCCTTGCCCGCCGACTCGTCGGTGCCGGGCCCCGCGCTGAGGTTGCGGTACAGCTGGTCGACGTCGACCGCCGCGTAGCGGTACAGCGTCGCCGAGTTGAAGTCGACGATGCCGATCATGCCGGCGCCCGGCTGGGCGTCGGTATTGCGGTCGTCCACAGCCGTGTAGTAGTCGGATTCGGTCTCCACCGCATGGACGCTGATCGCGTGGGCCACCTGGGCCGCGGCGTCCACATTGATGTCGGTGGCATCGGCGACCATACGGCCGAACAGGGCGATGTCGACCGAGTGGCCGGTGTCGGCGATCTCCCGGGCCGTGGCCTTGTTCTTCTTGTCCTTGAAGAACGCCGTACTGTCGCCCGACTTCAGCGCCTCGAGCGCGAGTACGGCAAGGCCGTCGAGCTGACGTGCGCTCAGGAACATCAGATAGGAGGCCTCGGGGGAGGGGTCGGCCGCGCCCTCCTTGGCCGCGTTCGTCTTGCGCCTGGGCGGCTCGACCTTCGCGCCGGTCGCGGTGGTGATCGTCTCGGCCGCGAGTGCCAGCGCCCGGGGGGCGTCGGTGGTCGGATGCAGCCTGGTGATGCGTTCCGCGAGGGCCTCGGCCACCTTCTTGGTCCGCACCCCAAGCTCGCTGGGATCGAGCAGCTGCGCGAACTCCCGTCGTGTGGCGCGCTTCCACGCCTGGCTGGACACCCGGGACCGGCGAACACCGCCGTACACGGCCGTCTTCGGAGAACCGGTGTCGTCGCGGTTCAGATTGCTCGGCGGTACGGTCTGCAGGATGTGGATGTCGAGGATGGTACGGCTCACGAGTGATGATCCTTGTCGCTAACGGGAGTGCGGCGGGTCGGGGTGGCGGTCGTCGCGGAGGACGGCGGGGGTCAGTCGGACGAGTCGGTGGCGGGCGGTCGGTAGGCGTGGAAGCTCTGCCCCCAGGCCCGGTGCACCGCGATCCGGCTGCTGGGCTGCTGCCACTGGAAGAGCTGGTCGGCGAGGAGCGCGTAGTCGAGCGGGATGGCATCGCGACGCAGCAGTAGCACGAGTTCACGCAGCCGCTGGCTGAGCATCTCGAAGGACGACGCCGAGGCAAGGCGTGCGAACCGCTTGCGGATCGGCTCGTCGATATCGTCATCTGGCATCAAATCGCGTACAGCACTGCCTAGTTGATGGCCGCCTGGGCGATGCATCCCAGCCTCGCGGTGGGACTGCTGGTGCAGCGCCCAGAGGGTGACGGCGGTGTGGAAGGCGTTCTCCGCCTCGGCTGCCGTCCTCGCCGGCTGACCCGCTTCGTAGAGCCGTTCCATCCCGGTGATGCCCCACAGCTCGGCGGCATCTGCGACGGACCGGCCGACACCACGGCGGATGCACGCCACCGCCGCGACCGCCTCGGACCGGTCGTGGCGATAGCCGCTCTGCAACTCGCGGATGCGCTCGTCGACGACAGTGCCCACCAGGCGCAACTGCCGTCGACCGGGCCGGGCAGGAGAGGAGGGAGTGGTCATGCGCCCGCCTTCGGGTCGTCGGGATCGGAAGCGTCGCCTCCGCCGGATGGGGGCGGGGCTTCTGGTGGTGGGGCGTCGGCCGCCGCGAGGGAAAGCACCCGGTTCAGACGCCCCCTGAACCGCAGGTGGGCGCGGGCGTCGTTAAGCCAGTAGCGGCCGCCACCCTTGGGGTTGTCGAGCACCCGGCCATCCCGGGCGGCCTGCGGCGCGGACTCCACCAGCTCCCGCCCCAGCCGGCCGATACGCCGGCGTACCTCGTGCTGCCATGCCTCCCGGGCCTCCTCCGGGGCGTCGGCCGCCGTGCCCAGGGCCTCCAGCCAGCGCCGGTAGGGCCCGTCCAACTCGCCGTAGCCGAGGTCAAGGGCACGGCCGCGCGGCGCGTCGCGGTCGGAGCCGGCCGCCTCCGCGAGGTCGGCCGCCAGCTCGCCGAGCGCCCGCACCGCTTCCTCCGCGTCCCCCACCGCGTCGATCGCGACTCGGCTGTACCGGCGATCGCGCTCGTGCAGCAGGATGATCGACATGGTGACGCCGTCGTCCACCATCTCGTCGACCACCGACTGCTGAGTCCCGTACACCGCTCCGACGATCCGTGCGCGGAGCAGCCGGCGGCGCGGCAGCAGGCCCTCTGTCGCCAGCCGCGCCAACCATTCCAGGACCCGGGGGCGCAGGAGCTCGGGGCCTTTCGCGCGCTGCTCACCACTGCGTTCGACCTCGGATGTCAGCAGGCCGTCCAACCCCCGCCATGCGGCGCGGGCCGGGTCGTGCTCGCGTGGCAGGTACACCTGTGCCTCGCCACGCTTCTTCTCCTGGGCCCTGCTGCGCCGCCAGGCGGTCATCGGCTCAACGGTGTGCCGGTTGTGCGGGGAGAGCGGATCGCCGTACGAGAGCACGACGCCGTGCACCGCCTGGCCGTCGTGATGCAGCCGTACCCGCCGGGACTGCCAGGTGTACAAGTCCCGTGGGCCCGACGGGCGCCGGGATGCGGGATCGGCGGCATCGGGA
This sequence comes from Kitasatospora sp. HPM-01-4, assembly GCF_051374625.1. Lineage (NCBI taxonomy): Bacteria > Bacillati > Actinomycetota > Actinomycetes > Kitasatosporales > Streptomycetaceae > Kitasatospora > Kitasatospora sp. HPM-01-4. Next base: position 7,110,079 of record NZ_JBPQGP010000005.1, read on the forward strand.
TCCGCTGTCGGTCCGTAGGGGCCGCGCCGCCAGGCCGGACGGTCGTCCTTGGTGAACTGCAGGCCCCTGGTATCCGCGGCCACCAGGTTGAGCAGCAGTGTCTCGCGCAGGGTGTCACCCTCGGCCAGTACTCCGCCCAGGTTGCCGCTCCAGGCGACGCCCTGCGGATAGACCTTGCCGCCTTTCGCCCTCGGGTCGCCGGCGGCTCCCGTTTTGATTCCGGAGGTGTCGAACGCCTGCGCGTGGACCAGCCAGCGCGCCGCCTCCGCGAAGTCGAGCCGACCGACCTCGGGCATCCGCATGGTGAAGAACGGGTCGCCGTTCGGCACGTCGGCGACGATCCGGTTGAGGCCGGCCACCTCGTCCTTCTCCGTACGCAGCTCGGCCACCTGGAAGAACGGCGTCTGCGGGTGCAGCAGATCGAGCCTGTCCCGGTGCTCCTCCAGATACGGGCCGACCACGGCGAACGGATCGGAGCTCAGCCACAGCTCCTCCCAGTCCTCCAGTTCCTTGGGCCCGTCGACGGCGTCATGGAGGACCGCAAGCAGCAGCCGCAGCAGCGCGAACTCCTGGGTGGGGACGTCGCCGACCAGTCGGCGCACCGCGCCGGCCTCGGCGAAGACCTCGCGCAGCGAGAGCTCTGCCGTTGTGCCGTCCAGCCGCTGCACGGGCAGCCACGGGCGTGACACCAGATCAAAGGACGGCACCCTTGCCACCTCTTTCATCGTCCGAACCCCGGCCGAAGCCACCTCCAGGCCATCGGCCGAGCTGTACCGCAAATCAAAGCCTGCCAGCCGGGTGCGACAATCCTCGTCCAGCACCAGGATCAGCTCTCCTGCCAGGCGTGGACACTCCTTCACCTGCCAGGCGGGAACGTGGAGTTGCTCCAGCTCCTCGATCACTTGGTCAATCATCCACGGCTTCGAGAAACGCGGTGGCAGCCGCAGCGAACTCGCCGCCAAGGCCCGGGTCGCCCGAGGTGAGGGGACCGTGTCGACCGGGAGTTCCAGTCCCCCCATGCCACGGTCCAGCCACGGCACGGTGGTCAGCACACCGTCCACCCGCCGCTGTGCGACCAGTACCTCCAGGCTCTCCTCGCCGTCGCGCACCTGTGCCCGGCCGCTGCGGGTGTCCTCGGCGTCCCCGACACCGGCCTCGATCCAGCCGACCAGGGACCGCCCCGGCCGGCCGACCTCATCCAGACGGAACACCTCGGCGCGGGCGCTCTGGTCGGCGCGCAGCACGCGGTACTCCTCGGCGGCCTCGGATAGTTCCGCAGCCCAGGACGCCGGGCCCACAGGACCTTCTCCGTATGCCAGTTGGACAAGCGGGCCGATGTCATCGGGCAGCCGGACCGGGCGTCGGTGCCCCGCCAGATGCGGCTGCAGGACAGCCAGCGCTCGCAGCAGTGGATGGAGCCGGTAGACGGCGGCCGAACCATCGACGGGCTCCGACGGTCCGTCAGCCCGCCACCGCACACCCGTGACCAGGCAGCGCGCCACCCGTAGCCGAGCGGGGCGCTCGCTCTGGCCGGATCCGCGCTGGTGGCGGTGCACACGGCCCATGCGCTGAAGCATCAGGTCGACCGGACACAAGTCGGTCACCAGCAGGTCGAAGTCGACGTCCAGTGACTGCTCGACCACCTGGCTGGCCACCACGATGTGCGGACCCTTTGGCCGGCGGCCATGACGACCGAAGCGCTCCAGCAACTCGCTGTCCTTGCGGGCCCGGTCGAGATCGAGGAAGCGTGCGTGCGTGACCGTGACAGCCGCCGCGCCGAACCTATCCCTGAGCAGCTGCGCTGCCTCCAGAACACGGTCCACTGTGTTGCGCACCACCAGTGCGCAGCCACCGTCGGCCAACTCCAGTGCCAAACGGTCGGCCAGCTCGACGAGATCGTCGCCGAACTGCTCCACGTGCACGGTGGTGGCGCGGCCCGAGGCGGCGGTGGGGCGCGCCACGAGCGGGGGTGCGCCGGGGGCGAATGCCGTCAACAGGGGGTATTCGGCTGCTTCTTGAGAATCACCTTCGCCGGGGTCGGCTTCCCGGCCGTCTCCTTGGCTGGTTCCCCGGCCTTCGCCTTGGTCCACACCCGTGCCTGCGCCCGCGTACGCCTGGACGAGTGCCCGCCGGGTCTCGGTCGGCAGCGTGGCGGACAGCATCACCACCGGCACCCGGTAGGCACCGAGCCAGGACAGCACCCGCTCCAAGTAGGTGTTCATGTAGGCGTCGTACGCGTGTACCTCGTCGATCACCACGACCTTGCCGGCCAGCGCCAGATGCCGCAGGACGAGATGTCGGCTCTTGAGCCCGGCGAAGAGCAGCTGGTCGATCGTGCCGACCGCGAATGAGGCCAGCATCCCCTTCTTCCGGCCGCGCAGCCATTGATGAGCAATCAACTCGGCTGCTGCAGATCGCTCTTCCCGCCAGGAGTGAGGGATGCCGCGCGGCCCGTCGACGTCCACCGCTGCGATCGGCGGGTCCAGGTCCACGGACTCGATCGATAGATCCGGCTCCACCGCCCCGATCGACGGCCTTGGGTCGGTCGCTACGATCGACCGGTTCGCGGTCCGCAGCAACCCGGCGTACTCGTCGTGCAGCGCGGCCTTGGCGTGCGCCAGGAATACCGAACGCTCGCCGCCACCCGGCAGGCGGTCCACCCACTCCAGCAGCCGGGAGAACATGGCATTGCTCGTCGCCCGCGTCGGCAGTGCCACGAAGCAGCCACCCGCACCGCTCCGCGCGGCGAAGATCTCGGCGACAGCGAGGGCGGCCTCGGTCTTGCCCTCGCCCATCGGTGCCTCGATCACCATCAACCCCGGCGTCGGCATCGCCCGCGCGAGTTCGATGGCCTGGACCTGCACCGGCCTGGCAGTGGAGCCGGGCGGCAGTACGAAGCGACTCGCGATCAGTTCGGTGGCCGCCCCGGACGGCTCCTCGGGCGCCCATGGCGGCGGCAGGCTCAACCCGTGCCAGGCAGCCGCCGTCCGCTCGGCCTCCGATTGCGAAGAAGCCTCGGGATAGTAGGGGAACAGCTCCGGATTGCTGGCCACCCAGTCGGCGATGATCACGATGGCGGTCAGCAGGACCTGCGCAGGCTGCGAGAGCTTGACCGTCCGCAGCGCGGGCAGGACCTCCCGCATGCCGTACACCGCCGTACAGGCGTCGAGTAGCTCGACCTGCACACTGTGCCAGTGCCGTTCGCTCGGGCCGGGCGTGCGCAACAGCTCGGGCCGGAGGTCGAGATCGTGGATCTGCGAGTACCCCGGCGGCACCCCGTGATGCCCGCCGGCCACCACGGTGAACTGTCCGGCAGCCCGCTCCGACCAGCCATGCGACTCCACCAGCCAATCCTGGAGCAGAAGTTGACCGGCCAGCCCGTGCGGAGCCCGCCGCCGGTCCTCCCCGAACTGCTTCTGCTGCGGCATCGCAAGACCCGCCGCCCGCATCCGATCGGCGAGCACGTCGACCTGGCAGGCGAAGGCAGGAGTGGCCTTCCCGACATCATGGGTGGCGGCCAGCCAGACCGTGAGCGCACGCGCGTGCGCCATGCCACCCGGCAGCTGAATCGCTATCAGCCGACGGACGTTCGCGGGCAACCAGTGATCCCAGAGCAGCTCGGCAACCGCCGCGCTGTCGGCGAGGTGCCGCCACAAGGGCAGCCAGCCATCGCTCGCACGGTCGTGCTTCGCCCAGATCGAACGGGCGGCGGGCGTCAATCGCACGCCGAGATCTGCTCCCGCTCCCTGGCCGGTGGTAGTTGGACGAATGGGCCGATCGGACATCAACTTCGCTTCCTGAAGCGGCTGAAGTGAACCGGATGCATGGTGATGATCGAGGATGACGTCCAGCCAGATGATCGTTCACCTGGCTGGACACGGGTACACACATCGACGTCCACGGGTCCGGCAGCGCGTGAACCCGGACGCCTGGCCCCGACAGGACCGACCAGCGGGTGGGCTCGGCAGGCCGGTGGCCGCCGGTCACGGACACAAGCCATGGCCGGCGACCGGCGCTGCGGAAGGGCGAGTACGCACGTCTCGCCCGCGTTACCGCCGTCGGCTCACTGCGGTCGGCGCCGGGTGCGCCAGCGGCCGGTGGTAGCGATCACCAGCACCACGACGATGACGACCGCTCGCACGTCCGCGTCCAGCGGAATCCCGGAGCCTGCGCCTGCCGCCATGCTCGCGAGTGCGAGGGGCATTAGGCGCTCGGAACTGTTGGCTGTCAGGGCATTTGCCCTGGTGAGGTGTAGCATGACTCGTCTCCTTTGGTGGAGATGCCAGGTCCGTTGGCATGGCAAGCTGGGCGGACCTGGCTCCCTCATTTCTGGGCGTGATGCATCATCTGCGGAAACCCTGACGCAACGTCAGCCCAGCCGCTTGTCCGAAGACGGTACTCCCATTCAACATCCTTTGCACATCGGACAGTTGAGGGATTCAGCCGTTGCATGTACGCCATCTAGTTCCAGCAAGTGATGACTGGTTGAGCCAGTGTCCTGGCGCTCAATCCCCGCAGGTGCGGGGAGCAATGTGATGCATCTGCGCCATCTAGGGACCAACCCCGCAGGCGCGGGGAGCCGAAGTGGCTTGACGATACGGCGGGTTGGCATGGTTGGCCAACCCTGCATGTACAGGGAGCAGTTCTTCGGACTGCCGTGTGGATCACCGCTTCGGGACCGACCCACCAGGCGCGGGGAGCAGACGGCTTCGCGACCTGGGAGCACGCATTCCTCGGGACCAACCCCGCAGGCGCGGGGAGCAGTTCGTCGCCCCGGTTCGGCGGTTCAGGTTCGGGGGACCAACCCCGCAGGCGCGGGGAGCAGTTGAGCCGGAATCGCCCGGGCTTCCCCGCCTCGGGACCAACCCCGCAGGCGCGGGGAGCAGGACCAACTCCGTCAGCGCACCGGCCAGGATCGGGGACCAACCCCGCAGGCGCGGGGAGCAGGTCACTCCACGCGGTGATCTGCAGCAAGGTGGCGGGACCAACCCCGCAGGCGCGGGGAGCAGGCCGACCGGCTGCTGACCGAAGCCCGGACGAAGGGACCAACCCCGCAGGCGCGGGGAGCAGGACCAGGCGCAGCCCGCTCCCCAGCCCCAGCCGGGACCAACCCCGCAGGCGCGGGGAGCAGCGATGGTGGGCGGCTGGCTGCGACGGACCCCGGGGACCAACCCCGCAGGCGCGGGGAGCAGAACAACCCGCAGCATGAGCGCGCGCTGCGGGAGGGACCAACCCCGCAGGCGCGGGGAGCAGTGGGCGGTCCGCTGGCTGACGCCCCCCGGGGGGGGGACCCCGCAGGCGCGGGGAGCAGGCTGCCTTGGCCCTCTCCACAGGCGGGGCGACGGGACCAACCCCGCAGGCGCGGGGAGCAGCTCCAGCCGCTCTTCCCACGCGTCGCCGGTCTGGGACCAACCCCGCAGGCGCGGGGAGCAGGTGGCCGGGGGTCTGGGGGCGGAGCCCCCGGGGGGACCAACCCCGCAGGCGCGGGGAGCAGATTGCCGCCCGAATGGGCGTTCTGTTCTGACAGGGACCAACCCCGCAGGCGCGGGGAGCAGATCGAGGCGTACGACCGCACCTACTACAAGGTGGGACCAACCCCGCAGGCGCGGGGAGCAGAGGGGATGACCATCAACGACGCCGCCCAGGCCGGGACCAACCCCGCAGGCGCGGGGAGCAGCGCCTCCCGCCGCTGCGGGAGGTGATGCAGCAGGGACCAACCCCGCAGGCGCGGGGAGCAGCGCCGACGTACCACCAGGCGGTACCGGGCACCGGGACCAACCCCGCAGGCGCGGGGAGCAGCGCCGACGTACCACCAGGCGGTACCGGGCACCGGGACCAACCCCGCAGGCGCGGGGAGCAGCCCGGCTGCTGCGCCGTTTCTGGGGTGGAATTGGGACCAACCCCGCAGGCGCGGGGAGCAGGCGCCTGCAGTCGCGTTCAGAAGACGTCACCCGGGACCAACCCCGCAGGCGCGGGGAGCAGAGCCTGGGCACGTCGAGGGGCAAGCACCCGCCGGGACCAACCCCGCAGGCGCGGGGAGCAGTGGTCTTCCCCTCCTCGCCCCTGTCCGGGGCTGGGACCAACCCCGCAGGCGCGGGGAGCAGCCCGTGAGCTGCTGCTCGTGCTGGTGCTCGGCGGGACCAACCCCGCAGGCGCGGGGAGCAGCACGAAGAAGCAATCCTTCAGGGCCGCTTGACGGGACCAACCCCGCAGGCGCGGGGAGCAGCTGCCTTTTGCTTTTGGTTTGTGGTTGTTGTGGGGACCAACCCCGCAGGCGCGGGGAGCAGCGATGACGCACCAGCAAGCCGGGCTGCCGGTCGGGACCAACCCCGCAGGCGCGGGGAGCAGGCCGACCCCATGAACTCCTGCCTGTACGGTCCGGGACCAACCCCGCAGGCGCGGGGAGCAGCGGTTGAGGCTGGCCGCGAGCGCCACCAGGTCGGGACCAACCCCGCAGGCGCGGGGAGCAGCAAGGTCCCTACTTTCGTGAGTACGTACGTTCGGGACCAACCCCGCAGGCGCGGGGAGCAGCTGGACTGACGGTGTGGTGAGCCAGGCCGTCAGGGACCAACCCCGCAGGCGCGGGGAGCAGTTCTCCGCGCTCTCAGCAGCCTCGCGGCGGGCGGGACCAACCCCGCAGGCGCGGGGAGCAGTGGAGGGCCTGCCCGAGGCCGACCCAGCACCCGGGACCAACCCCGCAGGCGCGGGGAGCAGACTTGGTGAGCTGGGCTTTTGTCAGATCGGGGCTGCGCTTTGGCGTACTTCTGTTGAAACGGGCATTCGGGGCAAATCTCCTTATCGTCGGCCGAAGTGCCGACTCTTGGACGCCTTGCTCCAGCTTCTGGTCGACGGTTCGATGGTTCGGCGGTTTGACTGGCGGGTGTGGAGTGGCCGGTCGGGCAGTGGATCAATGATGCCCCCGTGGTTGATGGTGTGTCACACACGTGCTCGTCGTGGGTATCGAGACGGCACCGAAGACCTGGAGCACCCGAGGGGGCAGTGGTGAGTGTGCGACAGCGCCGGCCCGTCACCCGGCGGGACATCACCGTTGAGGTGCTGGCGATCGTCGCGGGTATGTCCCGTGAAACCGGTCCGGCGCGTGGATCCGTCGTCCCCAGCCCCCGCTGAACAACACCCCAGAACGGCCCAGTCCGGGTTCTCCTGGGCAGGGCCCCTCGGGCTCAGCCCGCACCCTGGTCGGGATTACCCCGATCAGGGTGCGGGCGTACGCTCGCCAGGTCATACACGGCAATGGTCCATGGCGAACGGTCCACTGCCCGGAACCCGCGCCCCTCGGCCTCGTCTCGCCCCACCGGGGCGACCACCTGAGCGCCCCCGGCGAAACCTGGCCCCGGGTGCCCTGGCCCCGGTGCTGCCGGTGCGGATCGGAGACCGATAGTCCCGTGTCGGTGACCTGTAGGGAGGGCAGCACCGGCTCCGGCTGGAGCCCGCACACCTGCCGGGCCTGCGCCGACAAGTAGTTCGGTGGTGGGAGGCGGCACTCGTCCGGACGGGGGAACCCAGACGGGTGCAGCAAGCTGCGTCTCTTTGGGCCGCTGGGGGAGGATCGGCCCATGACGATAAGGCTGGGAGTCGGGCTGCCGCAGCTGAAACGGTTCGACGTGTCGCGTGATGTCGCCCAGGTGGCGCGAGCGGCGGAGCGGATCGGTTACGAGAGTCTGTGGGTCTTCGAACGGGTGCTGTTCCCGGAGCGGCCGCAACAGGGGCTGTACTCGATCCCCGGACTGGCATGGCCGGACTCGTACCGTTCGGTGGCCGAGCCTCTGGTGGTGCTGTCACTTGCCGCCGCGGCAACCGAGCGGGCCCGACTGGGCAGCAGCGTGCTGATCGCGCCGTTGCACCTCCCCTTCCAACTCGCCCGGACTCTCGCCACCTTGGACGCGGCGTGCGGCGGCCGGGTACTGGCGGGGTTCGGCACGGGCTGGTCGCTGGACGAGTACGCGGCGGCGTCCTTCGCCCCGTTCCAGGAGCGCGGGCGGGTGCTGGACGAACTGCTTGACGTCTGTGCGGCGGTCTGGGGCCCGAACCCGGTCTCGTACCAGGGTACTTGGACCGTGATCAACGAGGCCGAGGTCGGACCGAAACCCGCGAGTCCGATCCCGGTCTATCTGGCGGCGACCAACCGAAAGGCGCTGGACCGGGTGGCCCGTCGCGCCGACGGCTGGCTCCCCACGGGAGTTCCGCCGGAACAGCTGGCCTCCCAGTGGCGGCAGCTGACGGATCTGGCCGCGTCGTACGGCCGTGACGAGCACGCGCTGAAGATGTGCGTGCGGGCGAACGTGCAACTCACCCGCGATCCGGTAGACGACGGCCGGCGCCGGCCGTTCGTGGGCACGGTCGAGCAGATCGTGCAGGACGTGGCCGCACACGCGGCGGTGGGAGTCGAGGAGGTGCTGCTGGACCTGCAGGGCAACGTACGCGACGCCGATGAGCTCACCGATCTTGCGGCCCGGGTGTACGCGGACGTACGAGCCGCATGCGGCTAGTCGGGATTCCAGGATGCGCCGATGCCACTTGCGTGGCCGGAAAGCAGAAGGACCCCAGATCAACTGGGGTCCTTCACTGGTGTCCGAGGGGGGACTTGAACCCCCACGCCCGATAAAGGGCACTAGCACCTCAAGCTAGCGCGTCTGCCATTCCGCCACCCGGACAGGGTGTGTGCCTCGGGTTTTTCTTCCTGCGCCCCGTGGCGACAGAGAGAACATTACCAGGCTTCCGGAGTGCTTCTCACCTGCGTATCTGTCCTTCGGTGAGGGTTGGCCGCCGAAGTTGGGATGAATCGGTCAAATGAGATCAAGTGGGGCGTAATGCGGCGGTGTGTCAGGCCGCGTGGGCGGTGGGTGGTGGGCGATGGGCAGTGGGCGATGGGTGGCCCGGCGGGCGGGGCCGGGAGGGTGGTGGATGCCCGGGGGTGGCGGCCGGGGCGTTGGTGGGGGTGAAGGTTTCGGCTGCCGCATGGACGTAGGTGCTGCAGAATTCACCGGAAATAGTCAGGGTTCGATCAGGAATGGGCTTGGGATGGCCTAGTTTCAGTCCATGACCCGCCGTTGGCCGGGGTTTGCCTAGCCTCTGGTGACCCAGGGATCCCGAGCGGAGTGCCCGATTCCCGAGGGCCGGTGGCCCGGCTGCCGGTGTCGCCTCCCATCACCCGCGCGAAGGGCGGCTTGAGGTGGAGCAGATGAGCGGGGCGGCGGAATCCGCGACGAGGACTGCGACGGGGGAGCATCCGAGGGCGGTGGCGCAGTCGGCGGCGGAACGGCCTGGCGGAGAGCCGGGGCAGCCGGTCGAGGGCGTCTGGCGGTTCTCGGCGGTCGCGCACGAGGCTTCCGTGCCGCAGACCCGGCACGCGGTGCGGGACCGGCTGCTGGCCCAGGGGCTGGCGGCGGAGCGGTACCAGGAACTGGTCGACGACGTGCTGCTGATCGTCTCCGAGCTGGTGGGCAACGCGGTCACCCACGCCGCCGTGCTCTCCCCGTACCTCACCACCGAGCTGGCGATCGAGGACGGCTGGGTGCGGATCTCGGTGGAGGACGGCCACCCGCACCGGCCCAAGGCGCTGGAGAGCGACCAGGGCCAGCTCGGCGGCCGGGGCCTGCTGCTGGTGAAGAGCGTGACCTCGCAGGCCGGCGGGGTGTGTGACGTCGAGTGCACGGGCGAGGGCGGCAAGGTGGTCTGGGCCGCCCTGCCGCTGCCCGCCGGCCCCGTGGGCAGGACGGGCGACGGGGACGACGGCGAGGCGGGTGGGGGCCCGGGACGTACCGGCCCGGCGCACACACCGGACCCGGACGCGCTGGACGGACTGTCAGCCGACGGCGGACTCTGGCCGGTGTGAGCCCGGCGTGAGCTGATGCGCGCTCGGCGTGAGCCGATGAACGCCCGGCGCGAGCCGGAGTGAGCCGGTGCGCGCCGACACGAGGGCGCCTGTGGGTCGAGAGACACCGACACCCACGGGGTCGGAAGAGGCCCGTGGAGCCGGAAGGAGCGGGCGGCCCCGGCACCGGAAGGGCCGCACACGGCGAGGGCCCGACCCGGAGTGCTCCCGGTCAGGCCGAACCGGACCCGGGGCACCCTCGGGCCGGGCCCGATCCGAAGCCGGCCAGGGCTACCAGTCCCGTCCGGCGATCTCCCGGATCCCCGGGAGCGCGGCTTCGAAGACCGTCCGGAACCACACCGAGAACGGCTTCTCGGCCTCCAGCGCCTTCAGCTCCTCCGCGGTGACGAACCGGGTGTCGTCCACCTCGTCGGGGTTCGGGGCGGGCGGTGCGGTGACCAGGCCGACGAAGAGGTGGTTCCACTCGCGCTCGATCAGGCCGGAGGTCTCGTCCGGCAGGTCGTACCGGACGGTGCCGGCCTCGCAGAGCAGGGCGGGCGCCACGCCGATCTCCTCGGCGGTACGCCGCGCGGCGGCCACGAACGGCGGCTCGTCGGGGTACGGGTGGCCGCAGCAGGTGTTGGACCAGACACCGGGCGAGTGGTACTTGCCCAGGGCCCGGCGCTGGAGCAGCAGCCGACCCTGACGGTCGAAGAGGAAGACCGAGAACGCGCGGTGCAGGCGGCCGGGCTGCTGGTGTGCCGAGAGCTTCTCGGCCGTGCCGATGGTCACGCCGTCGTCGTCGACGAGTTCCAGCAGGATCTCCGGGGCGGGGGAGCCCTGGGCGGGGGCGGCCGGGGGCACTGAGGGGGACGAGGACGAGGCTGCCGCGCTCTGCTCCGCGAACTGCGTCTGGCTGGTCGGTCGGATCTCCGGCATGGGGCCTCTCTCGGCACGGGGGTTGCGTCGGGGGCCCAGTCTGCCCCATGGCCCACAGGGCCGGACGATCCGACGCACACGGGGGCGTGGGAGGTCCGAATCACCAGCCGACACGTTCGATTCGTGATCGGCTCCGCCTCGCCCGGTTCACCTTCTGTCTGCCGAGTTGTCAGGTCACCGTCGTGTGGCGGCGGGTACGCGGCTTGAAGGCAGGGCATGCGGTCCGGAATGATGATCTGTGCGGTCCGGGTGCGTCAGCTGTGGATAAGCGCTGCCTGCTGCCTGCCTGCTGCCATTTCGAGGGCGAATCACCCGTCCGGTAGCCTCGGTCGGTGCGCCTGGTCGCCGGAGACACTCCATCCGGTACCACCCGCCGCTGCAGTCGTACGTCCAGAAACCCCCATTCGTCCCACCGCACACCGTTGTGGCCGGACCGCACACCATCGCCAGGGAGTGAGTTCCGCTGTCCACTGTGATCGTGACCGGCCCCGAGCTGCTCGCGTACGGAAGGCCCGCAGGGGCCGGCCGGGGCAGGCACACCGGAGCGATGACCGCGACGCCGCTGGCCGCCGCCCCGACGGCGACGGCGTCCGCCACGGCTTCCGACGCCCTCCAGGGTGCGCTCGGCGCGGACCTCGCCGCCATCGGCTTCCGCCGGGTCCTGCGCGCGCACGACGCCGCGCAGCTGGCCGCGCTGCTCTCCTCGGTCGGCCCGGACGAGCGCCTGGCCGTGGTGGACGCCGGCTTCGTCGGCCACCGCCACTCGCTCCGGCTCGCACTGACCGACCCCCGCTTCCCCGCCGCCGCCGTCCCCGGCGCGATGGTGGTCTCCGGCGCGGAGGCCCGTACCGCCCTCGCCTCGGCCGCCCAGCACCTGAGCGCCGAACCGCAGCTGCCCCAGCAGCGCACCAGGGAGCAGTACGGGAACGGCTACGGCGCCGCCCCCCAGGGCGGCGACCCGTACGGCACCGCCCGGTACGGCTGGTCCGACCGGCAGCACGAGCGCCCGCTCCCCGACCTGCTCGCCGACGTGCTCGAGCAGCGCGGCCTGCCCGTCCAGCGCCCCGAGCTCGGCACGCTGGTGGCGACCGTCCCCGGCGACGAGGACGAGCTGCACGCGGCCCGCGCGGCGGTGGCCCAGGTGGACGAGGAGGCGGTCCGGCTGCGCCGGGCGGTGAAGGGCAGGGACGGCTTCTTCACCACCTTCTTCGTCAGCCCCTACTCGCGCTACATCGCCCGCTGGTGCGCCCGGCGCGGCCTGACCCCGAACCAGGTGACCACCGCCTCCCTGCTCACCGCGCTGATCGCGGCGGGCCTGGCGGCCACCGGCACCCGGGGCGGCTACATAGCCGCCGGTGTGCTGCTGCTCGCGTCCTTCGTGCTGGACTGCACCGACGGGCAGCTCGCCCGTTACTCGCTGCAGTACTCCACCGTGGGCGCCTGGCTGGACGCGACCTTCGACCGGGCCAAGGAGTACTCCTTCTACGCGGGTCTGGCACTCGGCGCGGCCCGCACCGGGGACCACGTCTGGGCGCTGTCGCTCGCCGCGATGACGCTGATGACCTTCCGGCACAGCGTGGACTTCGCCTTCATGGCGGCCGACCAGGAGACCTCGCGCAACCCGGTCACCGCCGGCAGCAAGCAGCAGAACACCAACACCAGCCCCACCGCGCAGTTCTCCAACCGCCTGGACCGGGTCGGCTGGACGGTCTGGGCCCGCCGCATCATCGTGCTGCCGATCGGTGAGCGCTGGGCCCTGATCGCCCTGCTCACGGCCTGCACCACGCCCCGGATCACGCTGACGGTGCTGCTCGCGGGCTGCGCACTGGCCTGCTGCTACACCACCGCAGGCCGGGTGCTGCGCTCGGTCAGCCGGCGCCGTCCGCGCGAGGACCGGGCCGCCCGGGAGGTCGCGACCCTGGCCGACGGCGGTGTGCTGACCGAGCTGCTGGCGCCGGTGCTCCGCCCCGTCGCGCGCTTCCTGCCGGGACTGGCCGTGCCGCTGCTGGCCGCCGTCGGCGCCGCCGGGCTGCCGGTCGCCGTGTACCTCACCGCGGGTACCTGGCAGGCGGTCGGCGCCGCGGCCGGGTACGTGCTGCTGAGCTCGCTGGTGCTGGCCCGCAGGCTCACCGGCGCACTGGACTGGCTCGCCCCCGCCTTCTTCCGGGCGGGCGAGTACCTGACCGTGCTGGCGCTCGCGCTGAAGCTGGACATCGCGGCCCTCCCGGCCGCGTTCGGGCTGGTCGCCGCCTTCGCCTACCATCACTACGACACGGTGTACCGCCTGCGCGGCGGCACCGGAGCACCGGCCCGGTGGCTGGTGCGAGTGACCGGCGGGCAGGAGGGCCGGGCACTGCTCGTCACCCTGGTGGCGGCGCTCGTCTACCACGGCGGTCCCGTGGGGCCGATCGGTCACCAGACCGCCGGGGCACACGCCCTGCAGGTCGTCCTGGTGGCTCTGGCCGGCCTGCTCGCCCTGGTCGTGGTCGCGGAGAGCATCCACTTCTGGGTCCTCGGCGACGCCACCGCAGAACACGATGAATCAGGAGACACCGCATGATCGGCCTCGTTCTGGCAGCCGGCGCCGGCCGCCGGCTCCGCCCGTACACCGACACCCTGCCCAAGGCGCTGGTGCCGGTCGACGGGGAGCGGACCGTCCTGGACCTCACCCTCGGCAACTTCGCCGAGGTCGGTCTGCGGGAGGCCGCCATCGTGGTGGGGTACCGCAAGGAGGCGGTGTACGACCGCAAGGACGCCCTGGAGCAGAAGTACGGCGTCAAGCTCCACCTGGTCGAGAACGACAAGGCCGAGGAGTGGAACAACGCCTACTCGCTCTGGTGCGCCCGTGACCTGTTCGGCGAGGGCCTGCTGCTCGCCAACGGCGACACCGTGCACCCGGCCTCGGTCCAGCGCACCATGCTGGACGGCAACGACCAGATGATCAAGGAGGGCAAGGCCCCCGGCATCCTGCTCGCCCTGGACACCGTGAAGAAGCTGGCCGACGAGGAGATGAAGGTCGTCGTCGACCCGGCCAAGGGCATGCAGAAGATCACCAAGCTGATGGACCCGGCCCACGCGACCGGCGAGTACATCGGTGTCACGATCATCAACCCGTCCGCCAAGGACGCCCTGTCCGACGCCCTCAAGGCGACCTACGAGCGCGACCCGCAGCTGTACTACGAGGACGGCTACCAGGAGATGGTCAACCGCGGCCTGCGGATCGACGTGCAGCCGATCGGCGAGGTCTCCTGGGTCGAGGTGGACAACCACGACGACCTGAACAAGGCACGGGAGATCGCGTGCCAGTACTGACCCGGCTGCTGCCGTCGCCGGTCTTCGTGGAGATCCGTCCGGGCGCGCTGGACGCGCTCGGCGGCATCCTCGCCGACCAGCGGCTGTCGGCCTCCGGCCGGATAGCGGTGGCGATCAGCAACGGATCGGGTGCGCTGCTCCGGGAGCGGCTGGGACCGCTGCTCCCGGACGCCGAGTGGTTCGAGGTCGTCGACGGCAGCCTGGACAGCGCGGTACGCCTGGCGGACGCGATGCGGGCGGGCCACTTCGACGCCGTGGTCGGCCTCGGCGGTGGCAAGATCATCGACGCCGCCAAGTACGCGGCGGCCCGGGTCGGCCTGCCGCTGGTCGCGGTCGCCACCAACCTGGCGCACGACGGCATCTGCTCTCCCGTCTCCACCCTCGACAACGACGCGGGCCGCGGCTCCTACGGGGTGCCCAGCCCGATCGGCATCGTGGTGGACCTCGACGTGATCCGCGAGGCGCCGTCGCGCTTCGTCGCGGCCGGCATCGGCGACGCGATCTCCAACATCTCGGCCTGCGCCGACTGGGAGCTCTCGCACGAGATCACCGGCGAGAAGGTGGACGGCCTGGCGGTCGCGATGGCCCGTTCGGCCGGTGAGAACCTGCTCCGCCACCCGGGTCAGCTGGCCGATCAGGACCTGCTCACCTGCCTCGCGGAGGCCCTGGTACTGTCCGGCATCGCGATGAACATCGCCGGCAGCACCCGCCCGTCCTCGGGCGCCTGCCACGAGATCTCGCACGCCCTGGACGTGCTGTACCCCAAGCGCTCCGCCCAGCACGGCGAGCAGGTCGGCCTCGGCGCCGCCTTCGCCAGCCACCTGCGCGGCGAGCGCGAGCTGACCGGCCTGATCGTGGACCGCCTGCGGTTCCACGGGCTGCCGGTGACCGCGGCTCAGATCGGCTTCACCGAGGCGGAGTTCACCGAGGCGGTGCACTACGCTCCCAACACCCGTCCGGGACGTTTCACCATCCTGGAACACCTCGATCTCTCTCCCTCCGACATCAGGGACGCGTACGCCGACTATGTCCATGCCGTCAACAACTGACCGCCCCGCGGTCGACCTCACGGTCCGGCCCTCGATCGAGGAGCTGCGGGCCGTCATCCACCCGGAGGGCATGCTCCAGCGCCGCAGTGCCGAGCACTGGGCAGGCCGCTGGTACATGCGGAAGATCTCGCTGCGGATCACCCGCGTGCTCTCCACCATGACGGCGATCACGCCCAATGGCCTGACCTACCTGATGATGTTCACCGGCATCCTGGCCGGTGCCGCACTGGTGATCCCCGGCATCGCCGGAGCCGTCCTGGGCGCCTTCCTGATCCAGGTCTACCTGCTGCTGGACTGCGTCGACGGCGAGGTCGCCCGCTGGCGGCGGCAGACCTCGCTCACCGGTGTCTACCTGGACCGGGTCGGCCACTACATGTCCGAGGCCGCGCTGCTCACCGGTCTCGGCCTGCGGGCCAGCGACCTGCTGCACCGGCAGGGCCACGCCTCGCACTGGGAGTGGGCCTTCCTCGGCACGCTGGCCGCGCTCGGCGCGATCCTGATCAAGTCCGAGACCGACCTGGTCGACGTGGCCCGCGCCCGCAGCGGGATGACCGCGGTCGAGGACAGCGCCTCGGTGCCGCGCTCCTCCGGGGTGGCCAAGGCCCGCCGGGCGGCGTCCTTCCTCAAGTTCCACCGGCTCGTCGGCGCCGTCGAGGCCTCGCTGTTCATCCTGGCCGCCGGGATCGCCGACCAGGTCCACGGCGGTCTGCTCTTCACCCGCCTCGCGGTGGTGGTCCTGGCCGCGATCGCCATGCTGCAGACGGTCCTGCACCTGCTCAGCATCGTCCTCTCCAGCAGGCTGCGATGAGCGCCCCCCGCCCCGCGCCGGGCCAGGAGCGCCGGGAGGCGGGCGGGCGAGCCGCCGCCGACTTCCGGCTGGGTGCCGTCATCATCACCATGGGCAACCGCCCCGAGGAGCTGCGCGCGCTGATCGACTCGGTACGGGACCAGGAGGGCCCGGCCGTCGAACTGGCGGTGGTCGGCAACGGCGCCCCGCTGCCCCCGCTGCCCGAAGGCGTCCGCACCGCCGAGCTGCCCGAGAACCTCGGGATCCCCGGCGGGCGCAACGTCGGCATCGAGCTCTTCGGCAGGGACGGCCGGGAGGTGGACGCCGTCCTCTTCCTGGACGACGACGGGCACCTGCCGAACCGGGACTCCGCCCGGCTGCTGCGCGAGGCCTTCACCGCCGACCCGAAGCTCGGCATCGTCTCCTTCCGCATCGCCGACCCGGACACCGGTGTCACCCAGCGCCGGCACGTCCCCCGGCTGCGGGCCAGCGACCCGCTGCGCTCCTCCCGGGTGACCACCTTCCTCGGCGGCGCCAGCGCGGTCCGCAGCGCGGTCTTCCCGAAGGCCGGGCAGCTGCCGGCCGAGTTCTTCTACGCGCACGAGGAGACCGACCTGGCCTGGCGCGCCCTGGACGCCGGCTGGGAGATCGACTACCGCGCGGACATCGTGCTGCACCACCCCACGACTTCCCCGGCCCGGCACGCCACGTACTTCCACAACGTGGCCCGGAACCGGGTGTGGCTGGCGCGACGGAACCTTCCGGTGCCGTTCGTGCCTCTCTACTTGGGAACCTGGTTGCTGCTCACTCTGGCCCGTCGTCCCTCGGGCGACGCGCTGAAGTCCTGGGTGGGCGGTTTCCGGGCTGGTTGGAGCGAACCCTGCGGTCCGCGACGACCGATGCGATGGCGTACTGTATGGCGACTGACCAGGTTGGGCAGGCCGCCAATCATCTGATCGCATCAGCAACTGATCACATCAGGGCGGCAGCCCCACTGCCGACCGGACAATCCCCCCGAGATCCCAGTGGATCCGCAGGCCCGTCGCCGCTCCCCCCGGTGGCGGGCCCGATATCCGATCCCGTGAAGGACGAATGTGTCAACAGTGAGTGACTTCAGCCTCTCCACACCGAGTGGGGCTGATGCGGGCCTGACCCCGAAGCAGCTCGCGGCCAAGTACGGCCTGGAGGTCAGCGGCAGGCGGCCCGGTCTGACCACGTACGTGAAGCAGCTGTGGGCGCGGCGCCACTTCATCCTGGCCTTCGCCACTGCCCGCCTGGTCGCTCAGTACACGACCGCGAAGCTGGGCCAGCTGTGGCAGGTACTCACGCCGCTGCTGAACTGCTCGGTGTTCTTCCTGGTCTTCGGTGTGATGCTGAAGAGCCGGGACAGCATCCCGGTCTACCTCGCCTGGCTCTGCGTCGGCGTCTTCGTCTTCCAGTTCTCGCAGAGCGCGGTGCAGGCCGGTACCCGTTCGATCGCCGACAACCTCGGCCTGATCCGGGCGCTGCACTTCCCCCGGGCCTGCATGCCGGTGGCCTTCACCGTGATCCAGCTGCAGCAGCTGCTGATCTCGATGGTCGTCCTGGTCGGCATCGTGCTGCTGAACGGCCAGATGCCGCACACGACCTGGCTGCTGATCATCCCGGCGCTGCTGCTGCAGTGCCTGTTCAACGCCGGTCTGGCCATGATCATGGCCCGTGTCGGCTCCAAGGCCTCGGACATCTCCCAGCTGATGCCGTTCATCCTGCGCACCTGGATGTACATCTCCGGCGTCATGTACAGCATCCAGGGGGCGATCGCCAGCTGGCCGCCGCTGGCCAAGACGGTCATGTCGCTGAACCCGGCGACGATCTACATGGACCTGATGCGCTACGCGTTCATGCCGAACAGCTTCAGCAAGCACTACTACCACGGTGGCAAGGACCACGCGGGCCACGCCCTGCCGCAGCACCTGACCCTGCCGCACCACATCTGGTTCACCGCGACCGCCTGGGCTGTGGTGGTCTTCGTGGCCGGTTTCGTGTTCTTTTGGAAGGCAGAGGAGGAGTACGGCCGTGGCTGACATCGCGATGAGCAACTTCCGAGAGGCGAGCCAGGACGCGTCCAAGACCGCGTCCTCGGGGCCCGCCCGGACCCCGACCGTGGTCGTCGACGACGTCCACATCGTCTACAAGGTGCACGGCGCAGGCTCCGGCAAGGGCAGCGCCACCTCGGCGCTGAGCCGGCTGATCGCCAAGAAGCGCTCGCCCGCCATCCGCGAGGTGCACGCCGTGCGCGGCCTCAGCTTCACCGCGTACAAGGGTGAGGCGGTCGGCCTGATCGGGTCGAACGGTTCCGGCAAGTCCACCATGCTGGCGGCCATCGCGGGTCTGCTGCCCACGGAGAAGGGCGCGATCTACACCAACGGCCAGCCGTCGCTGCTGGGCGTGAACGCCGCGCTGATGAACGACCTGACCGGTGACCGCAACGTCATCCTGGGCTGCCTGGCCATGGGCATGACGCCCAAGGAGGTCGAGTCCCGGTACCAGGAGATCGTCGACTTCTCGGGCATCAACGAGAAGGGCGACTTCATCTCGCTGCCGATGCGCACGTACTCCTCGGGTATGGCGGCCCGTCTGCGGTTCTCGATCGCGGCGGCCAAGACCCACGACGTGCTGCTCATCGACGAGGCGCTGGCCACCGGTGACCAGAAGTTCCAGAAGCGCAGCGAGGCCCGCATCCGCGAGCTGCGCAAGGAGGCCGGTACGGTCTTCCTGGTCAGCCACAACAACAACGCGATCAGGGACACCTGCGAGCGCACCATCTGGATCGAGAAGGGTGAGCTCATGATGGACGGCCACACCGACGAGGTCGTCCGCGAGTACGAGAAGCACAACCGAGCCTGAGCACGGCGGGTACGGCGGGGGCCGGTGCCGGGGCGAAACGCCCTGGTACCGGCCCTTCGGCTGTGCCCGGACGGCGGGGCGCGTGTCCGGTGTGGGCCGGTGAACCCGACCGGTGTAGAACGGGGGAGTGACGGTAGTGGCAGCTTCGGCTAAATCCGATAACCAGACAGATGGCGGCACGCTCGACAAGGCGGACCTGGAGAACTTCCCGGTCGCGCCCTTTTTCCTGCCTGCCGCCTGGCGTACCGACCTGATGGCGGTCTACGGCTTCGCCCGCCTGGTGGACGACGCGGGCGACGGAGACCTGGCCGACCCCGCTGCCGTCGCCGAGCTACTGGGCGTCGAGGCCACCCGTACGGCCGAAGACGGGACGGCCTTCCGGCTGGCGCTGCTGGACGGGCTGGAGCGCGACCTGGACCGCGCCTTCGAGGCGGCGCTCACCCCGGACGCCGCCGCCCCGCACCACCCGCTGATGCGTGCGCTGGTCCCGCTGATCGACCGGCACGCCGTCACCCCCGAGCCGTTCCGCCGCCTGATCGAGGCCAACCGGGTCGACCAGACCATCACCCGCTACCCGGCCTACCGCGACCTGCTCGACTACTGCACCCTCTCCGCCGACCCGGTCGGCCGCCTGGTGCTCGCCATCGCGGGCATGGCCACCCCGGAGCGGATCGCCTACTCCGACGCGATCTGCACCGCCCTGCAGGTGGTCGAGCACCTCCAGGACGTCGCCGAGGACCTCGGCCGCGGCCGGATCTACCTGCCGGCCGAGGACCTGGACCGGTTCGGTGTCACCGAGCAGGACCTCGCCCAGCCCACCGCGGGGAGGCGGGTGCGCGAGCTGGTGGCCTTCGAAGCGGACCGGGCCCGGACCCTGCTCGATCACGGCGCGCCGCTGGTGGGTACGGTTTCCGGGAGGCTCCGACTGCTGCTGGCGGGATTCACCGCAGGCGGGTACGCGGCCCTGGAGGCCATCGAGGCCGCCGGGTACGACGTCCTGGCCCAGCAGCCGAAGCCGGACAAGCGCCGCCTTGCAGCGAAGGCGGCGAGACTCTTCGCGAAGGGAAGGTGAACGCCCGCGTGGCGGCATCACCACTGGCGTCCGCTCAGGTCATGGCGGCGTACCGGTACTGCGAGGCGGTCACCGCCCTGCAGGCCCGCAATTTCAGCTACGGCATCCGGCTCCTCCCGGAGGCCAAGCGGTACGCCATGTCCGCGCTCTACGCGCTCGCCCGCCGGATCGACGACATCGGCGACGGCGATCTGCCGCCCGAGCGCAAGGCAGAACAGCTCGGGCGCACCCGCGGGCTCCTCGACGAGATCCGCTCCGGCGGCGTCAGCGTGGACGACACCGACCCGATCAAGGTCGCCCTGGCGGACGCCGCCCGGCGTTTCCCGATCCCGCTCGGCGCCCTCGACGAACTGATCGACGGCGTCGAGATGGACCTCAAGGGGGCCGAGTACCCGACCTTCGAGGACCTCAAGGTCTACTGCCGCTGCGTCGCGGGCTCCATCGGCCGGCTCTCGCTCGGCGTGTACGGCTGCGAGGACCCGGAGCTCGGCGCCGAGTACGCCGACACCCTGGGCCTGGCCCTCCAGCTCACCAACATCCTGCGCGACCTGCGCGAGGACGCCCTCAACGGCCGCACCTACCTGCCCACCGAGGACCTGGTCAGGTTCGGCTGCGAGCAGGGCTTCGCCCTGCCCAGGCCCCCGATGGGCGCCGACTTCACCGGACTGGTCGCCTTCGAGGCCGCCCGTGCCCAGCGCTGCTTCGAGGACGGCCTGCGGCTGCTGCCGATGCTGGACCGCCGCAGCCGGGCCTCCACCGCCGCCATGGCGGGCATCTACCACCGGCTGCTCGGCCGGATCGCCGCCGATCCCGAGTCGGTGCTGCGCGGCCGCGTGTCGCTGCCGGGCTGGGAGAAGGCATACGTGGCGCTGTCCGGGCTCGCCGGAGGGCGTTCTTGATTCTCTCGGAAGTTATGTCACGCTGTGTCAGCACAACATCACGAAGCCGGGGCCTCAGGCTGTCCGCAAACGGATGTTCGACGCCCGCGATCGGGTATGCGACGGCCCCGAGTGGGCACGTGGTGTCCATGAGCGAACAGCGGAACGACGGCAGGGGGTGGGGCAGATGACCGGAGCAGGGATGTCCGCCCGCCGCAGCGCCGTGGTGGTCGGCGGCGGCCTGGCCGGGATCACCGCCGCGCTGCGCCTGGCCGAGGCCGGGCAGCAGGTCACCCTGCTGGAGACCAGGCCCCGGCTCGGCGGTCTGGCGTTCTCCTTCCGGCGCGGTGAGCTGACCGTCGACAACGGCCAGCACGTCTTCCTGCGCTGCTGCACCGCCTACCGCGGTCTGATCGACCGGCTGGGCGCGGGCCGACTGGTGGATCTTCAGCCCCGCCTGGACGTCCCGGTCCTCGGCCTCGGCAGCGGCGACCGCCGCAGCTTCGGCCGGCTGCGCCGGGACGCCCTGCCCGTACCGCTGCACCTCACCCGCAGCCTGGCGGGCTACCCGCACCTCGGCCCCGCCGACCGGCTGCGGGTGGTCCGCGCGGCGCTCGCCCTGCAGCGGCTCGACCTGGCCGACCCGGCACTCGACCGGCTCTCCTTCGGCGACTGGCTGCGCCGTCACGGCCAGACCCCGGCCACCGTCGAGGCCCTGTGGGACCTGGTCGGCGTCGCCACCCTGAACGCCACCGCCGACCGGACCTCGCTGGCCCTGGCCGCGATGGTCTTCAAGACCGGTCTGCTCTCCGACCCCGGGGCCTCGGACATCGGCATGGCCGCGGTCCCGCTCGGCGCGATCCACCACGACGCGGCCCTCGCCGAGCTGGACCGCCTGGGTGTCCGGGTACTGCTGCGCAGCCGCGCCGCCGAGCTCAAGCCCGCGGACCGGCACGCCGTCCGGCTGGAGAGCGGCGAGCTGCTCACCGCCGACACCGTGGTGCTGGCCGGTGCCCAGGACAGCGCCGCCGCGCTGCTGCCGGCCGGCGCGATCCCCCGTCAGGAGCGGCTCGCCGACCTCGGTACCTCGCCGATCCTCAACGTCCATGTGGTCTACGACCGGCGACTGCTGCGCCGTCCGTTCTTCGCGGCGCTCGGCTCACCGGTGCAGTGGGTCTTCGACCGTACGGCGCACTCCGGCCTGGCGGTGCCCGGCGCCCAGTACCTGGCGCTGTCCCAGTCGGACGCCGGGGAGGAGATCGACCTGCCGGTGGCCGAGCTGCGGGAGCGCTATCTGCCCGAGCTGGCACGGCTGATCCCGGGCGCCCGGCAGGCCCGGGTGCTGGACTTCTTCGTCACCCGGGAGCGCACCGCGACCTTCGACCCGGCACCGGGCACCGCCGCCCTGCGCCCCGGCGCCGTGACCGGCATCCCCGGGCTGCTGCTGGCGGGCTCGTGGACCGCCACCGGGTGGCCCGCGACCATGGAGAGCGCGGTGCGCAGCGGCCATGCCGCCGCCGACGCCGCACTGGCCGGGGCCGGACGGATCCCGGTCGACCGAGGCGACGGGAGGTGGCCCCGATGACCGCGGGCCCCAGCACTACTGACATCGCACCGGGCGGGCCTCTCGGCCAGGCCCGGCGTCCGGACGGAGAGGGAGAACACGTGGAGGCTCGCGCCGCATCGACCGCGACGGTCGGGGAGGCCGCTTCGGTGCAGGAGCTGCTGGCGCGCGGCCGGAGCCTGTGCACCCCGCAGCTGCGCGCCGCGGTCGCGGGACTGGCCGCACCGATGGACACCGTGGCGGCGTACCACTTCGGCTGGATCGACCGGGACGGCAGGCCGGCGGCGGGAGACGGCGGCAAGGCCGTCAGGCCCGCGCTGGCACTGCTCTCCGCACAGGCGGTCGGCGCGCCGGCTGAGATGGGTGTGCCGGGAGGCGTCTCGGTAGAGCTGGTGCACAACTTCTCCCTGCTCCATGATGATCTGATGGACGGTGACGAGACCCGACGGCACCGCGCCACCGCATGGACGGTGTTCGGCCCGGCCCAGGCGATCCTGGTCGGCGACGCGCTCGCCACCCTGGGCACCGAGGTGCTGCTGGACGCCGCCGTCACCGGTGGCGCGAGCGCCGCCGACGCGGCCCGGGCGGTCCGTCTGATCACCACCGCCACCCGGAAGCTGATCGACGGCCAGGCCAAGGACGTGGCCTTCGAGTCCCGCGACGCCGTGACGGTCGAGGAGTGCCTGGACATGGAGGGCGGCAAGACCGGCGCCCTGCTGGCCGCCGCCTCCGCGATCGGCGCCGTACTGGCCGGGGCCGACGACCGCACCAGTGACGCGCTCCAGCGCTACGGCCACCACCTGGGCCTGGCCTTCCAGGCGGTGGACGACCTGCTGGGCATCTGGGGCGCCACCGAGGTGACGGGCAAGCCGCACTGGGGCGACCTGCGCCAGCGCAAGAAGTCGCTGCCGGTCGCCGCCGCGCTGGCCGAGGGCGGCAGTGCCTCCCGCCGGCTGGCCGAGCAGCTGGCCGACCCCGAGGGGCACGGCGAGGAGAGCGAGCAGGTGCTCGCCGCCCGCGCGGCCCTGATCGAGGAGGCGGGCGGCCGGGCCTGGACCCAGGCGGAGGCCCGCCGCCAGCACACGACGGCCCTCGCCGCACTGGACGAGGTGCCGATGACCGACGAGGTGCGCCGGCACTTCGTCGCACTCGCCGAATTCGTGGTGGTACGGGAGAGGTGACGTCAAAGTGACAGCAACCGCGGACGGCCGGCTCGACCCCGAGTACGATCCCGAGCCGGTCGCGGTGGGCGACCGGCCGCCGGTGCCTGAACGGCCCAGCGGCCGGATCGCGTCGGCCGGGCGGCCGACCAGGGCGCTGGGCCCGGTACGGTGCGAGGCCGCCGGGGCCGACGGTGTGGTGAACGGGGCCTCCGGTCAGGCCGAGCAGGTCCCCGACCGCACCGCGCCGGCCGAGGCACTGGCCAGGGCCACCGCTCACCTGCTGTCACTCCAGAGCCCCGAGGGCTGGTGGAAGGGCGACCTGGAGACCAACGTCACCATGGACGCCGAGGACCTGTTATTGCGTCAGTTCCTGGGCATCAGGACCGAGCAGCAGACCCAGGCGACAGCCGCCTGGATCCGCTCCCAGCAGCGCCCGGACGGCACCTGGGCCACCTTCCACGGCGGCCCGCCCGAACTCTCCGCCACCGTCGAGGCGTACGTCGCACTCAGACTCGCCGGTGACGACCCCGAGGCCCCGCACATGCTGGCGGCGGCGGGCTACGTACGCGCACACGGCGGAATCGCCTCGGCCCGCGTCTTCACCCGGATCTGGCTCGCGCTCTTCGGCTGGTGGCCCTGGGAGCGGCTGCCGGAGCTGCCACCCGAGCTGATCTTCGCGCCCAGGTGGCTGCCACTGAACATCTACGCCTTCGGCTGCTGGGCCAGGCAGACGATCGTCCCGCTGACCGTGGTCTCGGCCCACCGCCCGGTCCGTCCCGCGCCCTTCCCGCTCGACGAGCTGCACAGCGACCCCGCCGACCCGTACCCCCGGCGGCCGCTCGCTCCGCTGACCACCTGGGACGGCGTCTTCGAGCGCCTGGACAAGGCGCTGCACGCCTACCACCGCTACGCCGTACGGCCGCTGCGCCGGTTCGCACTGGCCCAGGCCGGCCGCTGGATCATCGAGCGGCAGGAGGCCGACGGCTGCTGGGGCGGCATCCAGCCGCCAGCCGTGTACTCGCTGATCGCGCTGCACCTGCTCGGCTACGACCTCGACCACCCGGTGATGAAGGCCGGAATCGCCTCCTTCGACGGCTTCACCGTGCACACCGAGGACGGCCGGCGCTGGATGGAGGCCTGCCAGTCCCCGGTCTGGGACACCTGCCTCGCCACCATCGCGCTGCGCGACGCCGGACTGCCCGACGACCACCCCGCGCTGGTGGCCGCCGCCGAGTGGATGCTCGGCGAGGAGATCACCCGGCGCGGCGACTGGGCCGTCAAACGGCCCGGGCTCGCCCCCGGCGGCTGGGCGTTCGAGTTCCAGAACGACAACTACCCCGACATCGACGACACCGCCGAGGTGGTGCTCGCGCTCAGCCGGGTCGACGTCCCCGACCGGGAGCGGCTGCAGGGCGCGGTGCGGCGCGGCGTCGAGTGGAACCTCGGGATGCAGTCCAAGAACGGCGCCTGGGGCGCCTTCGACGTGGACAACACCAGCAAGCTCCCCAACAAGCTGCCGTTCTGCGACTTCGGCGAGGTGGTGGACCCGCCGTCCGCGGACGTCACCGCACACGTGGTCGAGATGCTCGCGGAGGTCGGCCGCTCCGACGACCCGCGCACCCGGCGCGGCATCGCCTGGCTGCTCGCCAACCAGGAGGCGGACGGCTCCTGGTTCGGCCGCTGGGGCACCAACTACGTCTACGGGACGGGCTCGGTGGTCCCCGCGCTGATCGCGGCCGGGCTGCACCCCGGACACCCCGCCGTCCGGCGGGCGGTCCGCTGGCTGGAGGACCGGCAGAACCCGGATGGCGGCTGGGGCGAGGACATGCGCTCCTACGAGGACCCGGAGCGCTGGGCCGGGCGCGGGGAGTCCACCGCCTCGCAGACCGCGTGGGCGCTGATGGCGCTGCTCGCGGCCGGGGAGGGGCCGGACGGTGCGCGCAGCGCGGCGGTCGAGCGGGGCGTGCACTGGCTGGCGGACACCCAGCTGCCCGAGGGGACCTGGGACGAGCCGCACTTCACCGGCACCGGGTTCCCCTGGGACTTCTCGATCAACTACCACCTCTACCGGCTGGTCTTCCCGGTGACGGCCCTCGGCCGCTATCTGCACGGAAACCCGGTGCCCGGCGGCCACCGATGAGGCCCGGCCGCGGCCGGGTCCGGTGGCGGACTCGGCCCACGCCCCTGAGGATCGGGCCAGACGGCCGGATCGGAGGACTGGGATGAGGGCGAGGAGCCGCGGATCCGCGGGGTACGGAGAGCCGGGTGAGCGACGCTCCGGTGTGGTGAGGGGCCGGGCGCGTGGAGCCCGCCGCCCCGCCTGCCGCTCGGGCGCCGCCTCCGGGGAAGCCCTGCGGACCGGGGCCCCGCGATGAGAGGCGGGGCGCTGCTGGTGGTGTGCGCGCTGGGCCCCGAGGTGTGGGCGCTGCGCGG
Organism: Kitasatospora sp. HPM-01-4; assembly: GCF_051374625.1. Lineage (NCBI taxonomy): Bacteria > Bacillati > Actinomycetota > Actinomycetes > Kitasatosporales > Streptomycetaceae > Kitasatospora > Kitasatospora sp. HPM-01-4. Next base: position 7,135,994 of record NZ_JBPQGP010000005.1, read on the forward strand.
CGGGGACTGGAGCGGGGCCGAGGGCGGCCCGCCGGTGCTGCTCAGGACCGGCGTCGGGCGCGTGCGGGCCAGGCGGGTGGTCGGCGAGCTGCTCGCCCACGACGGGTACGGTGCCCTGGTGGTGGCCGGTTTCGGGGCCGCCGTCGGCCCCGGCGTGCGGCCGGCCGACGTGATCGTCGCCGACGCCGTCCGCGACCCCGAGGGCAACCAGTACCCGCTGGACTCCGCCAAGCACCTGGCCCGCGCCCTGCAGTCCCGCGGCCTCACCACCCACACCGGGCTGCACCACACCGCGGACCACGTGGTGCGGGGCGCCGAGCGGCGGGCGCTGAACTCCAGGGGCGCCCTGGCCGTGGACATGGAGGCGGCCGCCGTCCTGGCCGTCCGCGCCGAGCTGCGCCCCCACCTGCCCGCCGCGGTCCTGCGGGTGGTGGTGGACACCCCCGACCACGAACTGATCCGGCCGGGCACCCTGCCGGCCGGAGTGCGGGCCTGGCGGACCCTGCGCGCCGCCGTACCGGCCCTCACCGCCTGGCACCGCCAGGCCGCTGCCGCACTCGAATCCCTGCCCTCGACGCTCCCTCAGGAGGCGAGTTAGTCATGGCCATGCCGCTGCGCCAGTCCGTCCGCATCAGCACCTACCTCATGCAGCAGAAGCTGAAGCGCCGGGAGAAGTTCCCGCTGATCGTGGAGCTGGAGCCGCTGTTCGCCTGCAATCTCGCCTGTGAGGGCTGCGGCAAGATCCAGCACCCCGCCGGGGTGCTCAAGCAGCGGATGCCGGTGGCGCAGGCGGTCGGGGCGGTACTGGAGTCGGGCGCGCCCATGGTGTCCATCGCGGGCGGCGAACCGCTGATGCACCCGCAGATCGACGAGATCGTCCGGCAGCTGGTCGCCCGCCGGAAGTACGTCTTCCTGTGCACCAACGCGCTGCTGCTGCGCAAGAAGCTGGACAGGTTCAAGCCCTCGCCGTACCTGACCTTCACCGTGCACATCGACGGGCTGCGCGAGCGGCACGACGCCTCGGTGGCCAAGGAGGGCACCTTCGACGAGGCGGTGGAGGCGATCAGGGAGGCCAAGCGGCGCGGCTTCCGGGTCACCACCAACAGCACCTTCTTCAACACCGACACCCCGCAGACCGTGATCGAGGTGCTCGACTACCTCAACGACGAGCTGCGCGTCGACGAGATGATGATCTCCCCGGCGTACGCCTACGAGAAAGCCCCCGACCAGGAGCACTTCCTCGGTGTCGAGCAGACCAGGGAGCTCTTCCGCAAGGCCTTCGCCGGCGGCAACCGGCGCCGCTGGCGGCTCAACCACAGCCCGCTCTTCCTGGACTTCCTGGAGGGCCGGGTCGACTTCCAGTGCACCGCCTGGGGCATCCCCAACTACTCGCTGTTCGGCTGGCAGCGCCCCTGCTACCTGATGGCCGACGGGTACGTGCCCACCTACCGCGAACTGGTCGAGAAGACCGACTGGAGCAAGTACGGCCGGGGCAAGGATCCGCGCTGCGAGAACTGCATGGCGCACTGCGGGTACGAGCCCACCGCCGTGCTGGCCACCATGAGCTCGCTCAAGGAGTCGCTGCGCGCCGCCCGGGAGACCCTCGGCAGCTCCGGCCCAGCGGCCCGGTGACGGCATGTCGCTGCTGAGCGGGATCAAGGGACCGGCCGACCTCAGAGCCCTGGAGAGTGCCGAACTCCCGTTGCTGGCCCAGGAGATCAGGGACTTCCTGATCGACGCCGTCACCAGGACCGGCGGTCACCTCGGCCCCAACCTCGGCGTGGTCGAGCTCACCATCGCGCTGCACCGGGTCTTCGACTCGCCCCGGGACCGGATCCTCTGGGACACCGGCCACCAGGCGTACGTGCACAAACTGCTCACCGGACGGCAGGACTTCTCCCGGCTGCGCGCCAGGGGCGGCCTGTCCGGCTACCCCTCGCGGGCCGAGTCCGGGCACGACCTGATCGAGAACTCGCACGCCTCCACCGTGCTCGGCTACGCCGACGGCCTGGCCAAGGCCGACTCGCTGCTGGGCCGGAGCGAGGGCAGGAACGTCGCGGTGATCGGCGACGGCGCGCTCACCGGCGGCATGGCCTGGGAGGCGATCAACAACATCGCCGAGGCCCGGGACCGCCCGCTGGTGATCGTGGTCAACGACAACGAGCGCTCCTACGCCCGCACCGTCGGCGGCCTCGCCCACCACCTGGCCACGCTGCGCACCACCCAGGGGTACGAGCGGTTCCTCGCCCTCGGCAAGGAGGCGCTGCAGCGTACGCCGCTGGTCGGGCAGCCGATCTTCGACGCGCTGCACGGTGCCAAGAAGGGCTTCAAGGACGCCTTCGCGCCGCAGGGGATGTTCGAGGACCTCGGGCTGAAGTACCTCGGCCCCATCGACGGGCACGACATCGGCGCCGTCGAGCAGGCGCTGCGGCAGGCCAGGAACTTCGGCGGCCCGGTGATCGTGCACTGCCTCACCGTCAAAGGGCGTGGGTACCGGCCCGCCGAGCTGGACGAGGCGGACCGCTTCCACGCGGTCAACCCCATCGACCCGTACACCTGCCTGCCCGTCTCGCCCTCGGCCGGGGTCTCCTGGACCTCGGTCTTCGGCGCGGAGATGGTCGCCCTCGGCGCGGAGCGGCCCGACCTGGTCGCGATCACGGCGGCGATGCTCCGGCCGGTCGGGCTGGCCAGGTTCGCGCAGGCCTACCCCGAGCGGACCTTCGACGTGGGGATCGCCGAGCAGCACGCGGTGGCCAGCGCCGCCGGGCTCGCCACGGGCGGACTGCACCCGGTGGTCGCGGTGTACGCCACCTTCCTCAACCGGGCCTTCGACCAGGTGCTGATGGACGTCGCCCTGCACCGGCTCGGCGTGACCTTCGTCCTGGACCGCGCGGGTGTCACCGGCAACGACGGTGCCTCGCACAACGGGATGTGGGACATGTCCGTGCTCCAGGTGGTGCCGGGCCTGCGGCTCGCCGCGCCGCGCGACGCCGAGCAACTGCGCGTCCAGCTGCGCGAGGCCGTCGCCGTGGCCGACGCGCCGACCGTACTGCGGTTCCCCAAGGGCGACCTCCACCCCGCCGTCCCGGCCGTGGAACGGATCGGCGGGGTGGACGTACTGCAACGGACCGGGCCGGCACCGGAGATCCTGCTGGTCGCCGTCGGCGCGATGGCCCCCGCCTGCCTGGACGCCGCCGCGCTGCTGCGCGCCTCGGGCCACACCGCCACGGTGGTGGATCCGCGCTGGGTCAAACCGGTTGACCCGGCGCTGCTGGAACTCGCCGCCGCACACCGGCTGGTGGTCACCGTCGAGGACAACGGCCGCGTCGGCGGGGTCGGTTCGGCGATCGCCCAGGCGCTGCGCGACGCCGGCGTGGACACTCCGCTGCGCGACCTCGGCATCCCGCAGGAGTTCCTGGCGCACGCCGGGCGCGGCGAGATCCTGGAGGAGATCGGCCTCAGCGGTACCGGGGTGGCCGCGCAGACCGCCTTCTTCGCCAAGCAACTGCTGTCGACCCCGCCGAACCGAGGAGCGAACCAGCGCCATGCCGGCTGACCGCCTTGACCTCGCCGCGCTCATCGCCGAACGCGGACCGGAGCGCTACGAGCTGCACGCCCGCTACCTCAACCCGCAGCTGCCCAGGATGCTGCACACGCTCGGCTTCGACCGGTACTACGAGCGCGCCGAGGGCCCCTACTTCTACGACGCCGAGGGCAACGAGTACCTCGACATGCTGGCGGGGTTCGGCATCTTCGCGCTCGGCCGGCACCACCCGGTGGTCCGGGAGGCGGTGCGGCAGGTGATGGACCTCGGCCTGCCGGACCTCACCCGCTTCGACTGCTCCCCGCTCCCCGGCCTGCTCGCCGAGCAACTGCTGTCCTTCGCACCCGAGTTGGACCGGGTCTTCTTCGGCAACAGCGGAACCGAGGCGGTGGAGACCGCGCTCAAGTTCGCCCGGTACGCCACCGGGCGTCCCCGGGTGCTGTACTGCGACCACGCCTTCCACGGTCTGACCACGGGCTCGCTCTCGGTCAACGGGGAGAACGGATTCCGCAGGGGATTCGACCCGCTGCTGCCGGACACCGCCATCCCGCTCGGTGATCTCGGCGCACTGGCACGGGAGTTGAAGAAGGGCGATGTCGCGGCGCTGATCGTCGAGCCGATCCAGGGCAAGGGGGTGCACGCCGCCCCGCCCGGCTGGCTGTCCGCCGCGCGGCAACTGCTGCACGAGCACCGGGCGTTGCTGATCTGCGACGAGGTGCAGACCGGTGTGGGGCGTACCGGCTCCTTCTTCGCCTACCAGGAGGAGGGGGTCGAACCCGACCTGGTCTGTGCGGCCAAGGCGCTGTCGGGCGGGTACGTGCCGATCGGGGCGACGCTCGGCAAGGGCTGGATCTTCGAGAAGGTGTACTCCTCGATGGACCGGGTGCTGGTGCACTCCGCCAGTTTCGGCTCCAACGCCCAGGCGATGGCGGCCGGGCTGGCCACCCTCCACGTCATGCGGGAGGAGAAGGTGGTCGAGAACTCCCGGCAGGTCGGCGAGGTGTTCCGGGAGAGGCTGGCGGCCCTGGTGGACCGGTACGAGCTGCTGGCCGAGGTACGGGGCCGGGGACTGATGATCGGGATCGAGTTCGGCCGGCCCAGGTCGCTGAAACTGCGCACCGGTTGGACCGCCCTGCAGGCGGCGCGCAAGGGGCTGTTCGCGCAGATGGTGGTGGTACCGCTGCTGCACCGGCACCGCATCCTCACCCAGGTGTCCGGCGACCACCTGGAGGTGATCAAGCTGATCCCGCCGCTGATCATCACCGAGCGGGAGGTGGACCGCTTCGTCGACGCCTTCACCGAGGTGATGGACGAGGCGCACCGGGGCAGCGGGTTGATGTGGGACTTCGGGCGGACGCTGGTCAAGCAGGCGGTCGGAAACCGGTAGGCGTACCGCTCCGTACCCGGCAGGGGGCGGTCGCGACGGCCCCGCGACGGTCTTGTGGCCGGCCGGCTCCGGGCTGACCTCCCGTCACGACCCGCTCCGGCCTCCCGGCACGGCTTCGGCCGGGCTCCGGTCACAGCTCCGTCCGGCGGCGGCGGATCACCACCCAGAGGTCGATCGACGCCAGCAGCGTGAGCACACCGCAGCACACGGCGAAGAAGGTCAGGGTGCCGCTGCTCGGGGCGGCGGTGGCGGAGCTGTGGGCCGCCCAGACCGCGAACAGGGCGGTGAGCAGGGCGAAGAACGGGGTGAAGGTGACGGACAGCAGGAAGCGCAGCTTGAGGTCGCTCCGGGCCGTGGCGGGCTCGGTGCCGCTGTGCCATTGCCGTGGGGTCTTCGCCGGACGCATACCAGATCGCCTCCACCCCGCCCGGCCGTGGTGGCCGGTCTACGATTCCAGCGTACGTCCGAGGACGTCCGGGGACCCTGGTGACCGTGGGGAGAGCGGCTGTGGACGAGCAGGTGGAGTACGTCGGGATGCCGGTGGAAGCCGCGGAGGAACTGGCGGCCGAGCAGGGGTGGAAGATCGTGCGGGTGCTGGCACCCGGAGAGCTGATCACCCTGGAGTACCGCACGGGCAGGCTCAACCTCGCCGTCCGGGACGGCGTGGTCGAGCGCTGCTGGGAGGGCTGAGGGGCGGGCGCCCCGGGAGCGCGCCGGATGATCGGCCGGGCCGCGCCGGGCATCGCGCGGCCCGCCGCCGAGGCGCACGGCTCCGCGCGCCCGGGAAGCGCCCGCCGCGCTACCGCGCCCCGCGCCAGAGGGCGGTGATGCGTTCGTCCACCGCCGCGATCAGGGGTTCGAAGAGCGGCATCGAGAGCAGGACCAGCGCGCCCGCGGCCCAGCCGGCCAGGACGTCCGAGAACCAGTGGGTGCCCAGGTAGACGGTGGTGAGCCCGATGGACACGGCGGTGAAGGAGGCCAGCAGGACTCCGGAGCGGCGCCAGCGTTCGGCGAGGTAGGCGAGGACGCCCCAGGTCACCACGGCGTTGGCGGTGTGCCCGGAGGGGAAGATGGTGCCGCCGGCGAACAGCTCGGGTGAGCCGAGGTAGTGGGCGTAGTGCGGGCCGAGACGGCCGGTGACGATCTTCACGCCGCCGACCGTGATGTTGAGGAGCAGCAGAGCCGCCCCCATCGCCAGCAGCGGCCGCAGGGTCTTGCGCCGGAAGCAGCGCCACCCCAGCCAGGCGCAGGCGATGATCGCGGAGGGGCCGCGCTGCCCGGCGACGATCCAGACGTTCAGCAGCGGCTGGACCTCGGGCCAGCGCTTGTAGGGCCTGAGTTGCTTGAGCGCCCAGTCGAGCTCGACGAGCTTGGTGTTCAGCACCACGGCGACCACGACCAGCAGGTACGCCAGGCCGGTGAGGCCGAAGACGATCGCGTGGCGGCGGCTCATCGGCGGCCACCCTGCCTCGGCGGATCCCCCGTCCACGGGGGGGTCGGTCCGGTGGCCGGACGGTTCGATATGAGCTTGCACGGCTTCGACATTACCCGCTCCACCTGGGCACTTTTGCCCGGTACCGGTGGTCGCCATCCCGCAGTGACCAATCACTCCCGGCGCACTCCGATGCGCTGTCCGAGAAGGTTTGGGGACGGAGTGCCGCCCGCCTCCGCAGGGTGGGGGGCCTGCGGAGACGGGCGGCGGTGCGGGGTGGCCGTGGGGCGGGCGCCGGTGCGGGGTGGCGGCGGGGGCGGATGGGCAGGTCAGCCGCCGTGGAACCGGGCCCCGGCCGGCCCGTGCGGTCGCCGGTCAGGGCACCGGGCGGGTCGGCCTTCGGATGGACCCGGACCGCGGTCCGGTGCCCGTGGGGGCGGCCGGCCGCCGGCGAAGGAGTGGTGAGGTCCACCGTGTGCGCCGGGCGGCCGCCGACGAGACTGTCACCGAACCGTAGCCGTTCCGCGGGGCCGGCCGGTCACCGGGCGGCCCGACCGCCGACCGCGCTCGCGCCGTCCAGCACCAGCCGGAAGCCGGTCGAGGTGGAGAGCGCCGCCGTCTTCACATGGATCACACCGCCGCGGTCGCCCTGGTCGTACCACCAGCCCTGGCTGGCCCGGTCGAAGGCGGCCTGGCCGGACAGCTTCGGCAGGGCCCGCCCGCCGAGCGCGACCCGCTCCGGCGCGGTGCCGCTGTGCACGGTGAACAGGTACGGCCGAGTGGCCTGCTTGCCCGCGAAGTCGCCCTCGCTCGCCGAGATGTCGATCCGTACCTGGCCCCGCCCGGCGGTCGGCGCGGTCACCCGGGCGGTCTGGGTGGCGTACCCGCCGTCACGGTACTGACGGGTGACCCCGTCGTCCTCGTAGAGGCTGAAGTCGCTGCGTCCCTGCGGGTAGACGTCCCAGGCGAGCGGGGAGTCGGCGGTGCGGTCCTGGTAGGAGCTGATGCCGGGCCACATCGGCACCGTGGCACCGGCCTTGACGAACAGCGGCAGGGTGTCGAGCGGTGCGTGGTACCCGTTGACCGTGGTCGGGCCCTGGTAGCTGCGGCCGGTCCAGTAGTCGATCCAGGTGCCCTTGGGCAGGTAGATGCCGTCGCGCACCGAGGTGTCCGAGTAGACCGGGGCGACCAGGAAGTCCTGGCCGCTGAGGAACTCGTACTTGACCGCGTCGGTGGCCGTCACCGGGTCGTCCGGGTACTCCAGCGCCAGCGGCCGTACCGGGCCGACGCCCGTGCGGTGGGCCTGAGTCGCGTAGCTGTACATGTACGGCAGCAGCGACTCCTTGAGCTTCAGATACGTCCGGTTGATGGTGGTGTACGGCTCGCCGTAGCGGAAGGGCTGCTTGTCGCTGGGTGCCCAGCCGTCCATCGACATGACGGCCGGCAGGAAGGACTTCCACTCCAGGTCGCGGGTGTAGGTCTGCGCACTGCCGCCGAAGATGCCGTCCACGTCACCGGTGTTGTACGCCATGCCGGACATGGTGGAGCCGGCGTAGGTCGGGATCTGCCAGCGGATGTAGTCCCAGCCGCCGGACTGGTCGCCGCTCCACTGGACTCCGCAGCGCTGCGCGCCGGACCAGCTCTCGGGGGCCCAGGTGAAGCCGCGGGCGTCGCTGTTGTCCTCGATGCCCCGGTAGGCGTCCTTGCAGCCGTCGAGGGCGAACTTGTAGCCGTCGCCGACCCAGGCGACGTCGAGTTTGGCCACCCGCTGACCGGCCTTGACCTGGTCGGCCAGCTGGCTGAGGCCGTTCTCGGTCCACAGGCCGAGCTGCATCTTGTGCTGCTGGAGGCCCTGGGCGGTCTGGGCGAGGTTCTCGTAGCCGCAGCCGTAGCCGTCGTTGACCAGCATCCAGCCGGTCGGCATGTCGTTCCTGCGGTAGTCGTCGGCGACCTTCAGCGCGTCCAGGGTGTGCCGCTCGCCCCGGTTGGCGTTGTGCAGATAGCAGTCCGAATCGCCCATCTCCAGACCGTAGATGGGCGGAAGGAACGGCTTCCCGGTCAGCGAGGTGTACTGGCCGATCACATCCTTCAGGCCGGGCCCGGCGAAGTAGTAGGCGTCGAAGCGCTGTTCCTGCTCGGTGGTGGTGACCGGGTCGTCGAAGGCGTAGGTGCCGGGGGCGTAGGTGTTGCGGTAGACGCCGTAGCCGGCCGAAGAGAGGTAGAAGGGAACGGAGTTGGGGTGGCCGCCCTCGTCCCAGTTGTAGTCCACGCCGACCTGGACGGTCTTCCCCCGGTGGGAGAAGGAGCCGTTCTGCTCGCCGCCGCCGAAGTACTGCTCGTCGGCACCGCGGTCGAGGGTCTGGGTGGTGGCCTTGCCGTCCCAGGAGATCGGCTTGGCCTCCTCCCAGACCCTCGTGCCGTCGGACCGGTAGAGCGCGAACCGCAGCACCGACTTGTAGACCCGCAGGGTGACCTTGTCGGTGGACAGTTCGTAGCGGTCGCCCCGGTCACGCCATCTGGTGGCGGGCGCGGTGCCCTGGGGCAGGACGATATCGCTGCCGACCGGGTCGGTGAACGGGCCGGTGGGGGAGAGTTCGATCCGGAAGACCTGGTCGGTGACGAAGCTGACCCGGGCCTTGGCGCTGCCTGCGGAGAAGGTGTAGACGGCGCCCTTGGCGGTGAAGCCGGTGACGGCGCCGGCCGATCCCGCGCCCGCCGTGGCGGCCGGGGCGGCGGCGAGGGCCGGGGTGATGGCACCGGTACCGAATGAGAGGACGGCGGCCAGGGTCAGCACCGCGGTACGGGAGCGTCGGAAGTGTTGTACAGTTCTGCGCATATGAGCTCCTCATCATGCAAGAACGAACACTGATGAGCAGGTATAGCGCAAAGACCTTCGATTGACCACACCCCCGGAATGGCCGGAAAACACTCAGGCCCCCGCGTGGTCGCGGGGGCCTGAGAGGGGGCGGAGATGACCGGACCGACCGGCAACAGGGCCCGCGACGCCGCGGGCCCTGTAGCCGGTCGGTCTCAGGGGCAGAGTCGTTCGACCGCGGCGGCGCCGTACTTCTCCAGGTCCTGCCGGGCCTTCTCGATGAGCGCCGGGGTGGGGGTGCGGCCCGAGGCCATGACCAGGTCCTCCGGGTCCACCGGGTGTTCGCCACCCGAGTGGAGGAGACGGTCCGGCGTCGGGCGGAACTCGCTGTCGGTGGGCTCGTTCGTCATCTGGTGCCTCCCGGAAGATGCGGCCTTCTGATCCCCGAGTCTCCTCCCAGCGGCCGCCGCGCGCATCGTGAGCGGGCGCCCCGCCCGGCGGGGCGGTCAGTCGAGCGGGCCGCCCGCCACGTAGATCACCTGGCCGGAGACGAAGCCGGCCGCCTCGCCCGCCAGGAAGGAGATGGTGTTGGCCACGTCCTCGGGCGCGCCGACCCGGCCCACCGGGATCTGGGTGGCGGCGGCCTGCTTGAAGGCCTCGAACTCCATGCCGACCCGGGCGGCGGTGGCGGCCGTCATGTCGGTCGCGATGAAGCCGGGGGCCACCGCGTTGGCGGTGATGCCGAACTTTCCGAGCTCGATCGCCATGGTCTTGGTGAAGCCCTGCAGACCGGCCTTGGCGGCGGAGTAGTTGGCCTGGCCCCGGTTGCCCTGGGCCGAGGAGGAGGAGAGGTTGACGATCCGGCCGAAGCCGGCGTCCACCATGTGCTTCTGGCAGGCCCGGGTCATCAGGAAGGCGCCCTTGAGGTGGACGCTCATCACGGTGTCCCAGTCCGATTCGGACATCTTGAACAGCAGGTTGTCGCGGAGCACCCCGGCGTTGTTGACCAGGACCACCGGCGCGCCCAGCTCGGCGGCGATGGTCGCCACGGCCGCCTCCACCTGCCCGGCGTCCGAGACGTCCGCGCCCACGGCCAGGGCCCTGCCGCCCGCGCCGGTGATCCGGTCCACGGTGTCCTTGCCCGCCTCGGCCGTCAGGTCCACCACGGCCACCGCGTAGCCGTCGGCGGCCAGTCGCTCGGCGGTCGCGGCTCCGATGCCGCGGGCCGCACCGGTGACGACCGCGACCCGGGGGGTGCTGCTCTGCTCGGTCATGCTCGTACTCGTCTCTCTCGGTGGGGTGACGGACACGGCCGCTGCCGAGAGCGGCCCTGCTCCAAAGGGTGGTCAGGAGGACGCTGCGGCGGACACCCTACCGGCGGGTAGCCTCCCGGACCAGAGCACAGAGTCGCAGGTGACGGAGGGTGAGGGCATTCAGTGAAGATCAATCGCCCAAAACGGTAGTCGCGCCCACGACATACTGCGGAAATATGCCAACTTTGACGAACAGGCGTCTACTCTCGGCCCCTGCCTGCCAGTGCGGGCCCACCGTTTGTATAGTGTGCGCCAGCAGCCACCGGCTGCACGGCTGGCGTGCCTACCCTCACAGCGGGACGCTCACTCGCCGTTACTGCCCCGCCCGGGTGTCCCACACACACCGGGTGTGACATCGGGACGGTTTTCATGGTGCTGGGGGAGATCCCGACGACCCGTGTGCCCGCGCGACTTCAACAGTCGCCCGGTCACCTCATCCGCGTGGCCCAGCAGGTGCACACCCGCCTGTGGTCCGAGTACGTCGGCAGTGAGCTCACGGCTCCGCAGTTCGCGGTGCTGCTCGTGCTGGCGCTCGAACCCGGAGCCGACCAGCGCACGGTCGGCGAGCGGGCCTCGCTCGACAAGGCGACGATGGCGGAGATGGTCGCCCGCCTGGTGCGGCGCGGCCTGGTGCTGCGCCGCCGCGACCCGGCCGACGGCCGCCGCAAGCTGCTCGCGCTCTCGCAGAGCGGTGCGCAGGCGGTGCGCGAGGCCACCGGTGGGGTGGTCCGCGTGCAGCGGACGCTCTTCGAGCCGCTCACCGCCGAGGAGCAGATCGAGATCGTCCGGGTGATGGCGAAGATAGCCCGTCTGGAACCGGCCGCCGTGGCCGTCATGACGGACGCCCGGCCGATGCTGGACGCCCAGCGGGCGATCGGCTATCTGATCCGGGTCGGCCAGCAGATGCACACCAAGCTCTGGTCGGAGAAGGTCGGCGCGGAGCTGACGGCCCCTCAGTACGCGGTGCTGGACGCGCTGGAGACCGAGCCGGGTGCCGACCAGCGCACCGTCGGCGAGCTGGCCTCGCTGGACAAGGCCACCATGGCCGAGATGGTCAGCCGGCTGGTCCGGCGCGGTCTGGTGCTGCGCCGCCGGGACCCCTCGGACGGCCGGCGCAACCTGCTCTCGCTCTCGTCGGCCGGGCAGGACCTGCTGCACCGTTCGGCGGCAGCGGTGCGCGAGGTGCAGGAACTGCTGCTCGCCCCGCTGGAGCCGGAGGAGCACGAGCGGGCGCTGGCGCTGATCGCCAAGGCCGCCAGGCTGTGACGATTCGCCGGTGATCCGGTGGAAGTAACGATTTGCCACCGCTGCGACGGGCTCTGACATCGGAGCGCGTACGGGCATGGCGATATGACGAGCGGCCGGTCGCCTCCGACTCGGGGGAAGTGACCGGCCGCTCGTCGTCCGGCGCCGCCGGTGGCAGGCGCCTTCGAAGGTCAGCTCCAGTCGAAGTCCTGCGGGTCGGGACCGAGGCGCTTGCCCGTCGCCACACCGGCGATCGCGCTCAGGTCCTCGGCGTCCAGCTCGAAGCCGAGGACGTCGATGTTCTCCTTGATCCGGGACGGGGTGACCGACTTCGGGATCGCGATGACGCCGCTCTGCAGGTGCCAGCGCAGCACCACCTGGGCCACCGTGCGGCCGTGCTTCCCGGCGATCCGCACCAGGGCGGGGTCGGTGAGCAGCTCCTTGCCCTGACCCAGCGGGCTCCACGCCTCGGTCGCGATGCCGTGCTCGGCGTGGTACTCGCGCAGCTCGAGCTGCGGGAAGTGCGGGTGCAGCTCGACCTGGTTGAGCACCGGCACGACGGAGCTCTCCTGGCGCAGCGCCTCCAGCTGCTGCTGACCGAAGTTGGAGACGCCGACCGCCTTGACCCGGCCCTCGGCGTACAGCTTCTCGAAGGCCTTCCAGACGTTGAGGAAGGTGCCGTGCATCGGGCGCGGCCAGTGGATCAGGTACAGGTCGAGGTAGTCGAGACCGAGCTTGGCCAGCGACTCGTCGAAGGCGCGGAGCACGGCGTCCTGGCCCTGCTGGCCGGACCAGTCCCTGGTGCCGGAGTTCCACAGCTTGGTGGTGATGAACAGCTCCTCGCGCGGCACCCCGGCCGCCGCGATCGCCTGGCCGGTGCCGGCCTCGTTCTCGTAGATGGCCGCGGTGTCGATGCTGCGGTAGCCCGCCTCGATGGCCGTGCGGACGGCGGTCGCCGCCTCGGCGTCCGGGACCTGCCAGACGCCGAAGCCGAGCTGCGGGATCCGGACGCCGTTGTTCAGGGTGACGCTGGGGATGGTGCTCACGGGGAAGGTGTGCCCTCCGGTCTGACGGATAGTGCCGCTGGGGAGCAACCCTGGACGGAATCAGGATGTTCCCGACCCTCCAAGAATTCACCAAAATTGATGAACCCCTAACCCAAGTTACGCTCCGTGTCCTGATTCTGAGCGCTCGGCGCCGGAAAAACCTGTTGCGTACGTCACAGCGCCACCGGCACGCTCGGTGCCCATGACGTCCTGATGACCAGCACCGCCGTCACCCGGACCGGCCGGCACGCGACACCGCGGGCCCCGTCGCCGGCAGGTCCCGGTCCCGCCCCCCGGCTGATGGATCGCGCCGGGCGGCCCCGCCGCGCCCAGGATCTGGGCCGCGTGCCCGAGCACTCTGCCCGTACCAGCCCCGCAACGGAGCGTCATGTCGCTCAAGTCCCTACCCGTGCCCGATCCGGGCGTCCCCGATCTGAGTTCACCCCCCGCCTTCCTGCGCTGGATGCGGCGCAGCCAGCGGCGCGGCCAACTGCTCGCCACCGGCTGGGGGGTGCTGGAACTCACCTGCCAGGCGGCGCTTCCGCTGGCGCTCGGTCTCGGTATCCAGGCCGCCGCGGCAGGTGACCTGGCCGGGATCTGGCGGGCCGGCGGCCTCGCCCTGCTGCTCGCCGCGCTCCAGTCCCTCGGCGGCGTCCAGTTGCACCGGCAGGCGGTGTGGAACTGGATCACCGCCGCCTCCCAGCTGCGCCAGCTGGTGGCCCGGCAGACCTCCCGGCTCGGCGCGGGGCTGTCCCGGCGGATCGCCACCGGCGAGATCGTCGCGGTCAGCAGCAGCGACGTGGAGCGGATCGGCTGGTACGTCGAACTGCTCGCCCGGGTACGCGCCGCGGTGCTGGTCTGGCTCGGCCTCAGCGCGGTCGTCCTGGCCCGCAGGCCGCTGCTCGGCCTCGCCGTGCTGCTCGGCGTGCCGGTCCTGGCGGCCTCCGTCTGGCCGCTGCTCGCCCCGCTGGAACGCCGCTACAGCACCCAGCGGGCCTTCGCCGGCAAGGCCACCGAGCTGACCGCCGACACGGTGGCGGGCCTGCGGGTGCTGCGCGGCATCGGCGGCGAGGAACTGTTCCTGGAGCGCTACCGGGCGGCCTCGCAGCAGGTCCGCGGCGCCGCCGTGCGCACCGCCAGGATCTGGTCGCTGATGCAGCTGCAGCAGGTGCTGCTGCCCGGCCTGTTCGTGGTCGCCACCACCTGGTACGGCGCCGAGCTGGTGATCCGCGGCCGGATCGGCGTCGGCGAACTGGTCGCCGTGTACGGAGCGACGGCCTTCCTCGCCTCCCCGCTGCGGATCCTCGGCGAGGCCGCGCACGCCTGGAGCGTGGCCCGGGTCGCGGCCGGGCGGGCGGTCCGGGTGCTCGCCCTGAACCGGACGGCGGACGGCGGGGCATTCACCGCCTCCCTCACCCGCCCCGAGCGGGCGGACCTGTACGACCCGCTCACCGGGCTGACCGCCCGTGCCGGCCGGATCACCGCCGTGGTCTGCGGCGACCCGGACACCGCCGGCCACCTGGCCGGACGCCTCGGCGGGCATCTGCCGCTCGCCGAGGACGAGCGGCCCGAGCCCTCCGTACGGCTCGGCGGCACCCCGCTGGACGAGGTCCCGCTGGAGGAGGTGCGGGCGGCCGTCCTGGTCCAGGACAAGGAGCCGGTGCTGCTCTCCGGCACCCTGGCCGAGCTGTTCGACGTCCCGGGCGCCGGGCGGGTCACCCCCGACCGGGCGCTGGGCGCCGCCCACGCCGGGGACGTGCTGGACGCCCTGGTCGACGGCTCGCCCGAGAGCCAGGGCGACCCGATGCGAGCCAAGATCACCGAGAGGGGCCGTTCGCTCTCCGGCGGCCAGCGCCAACGCCTCGCCCTGGCACGCTCGTTGGTGGCCGACCCGGCCGTGCTGGTACTGGACGAGCCCACCAGCGCGGTGGACGCCCACACCGAGTCCAAGATCGCCGCCGGGCTGCGCGAGGTGCGGGCCGGCCGCACCACCGTGCTCTTCGCGACCAGCCCGCTGCTGCTCGACCGGGCGGACACCGTCCTGCTGGTGCACCGGGGCCGGGTCGTGGCCGCCGGTACCCACCGCGAACTGCTGCACGGCTGCCCGCGGTACCGGGCCGTCGTCACCCGCGACGAGGGCGCTGACACCGCCGACGAAGCCGCGGCGGCCGATGCCCCGGCCGCGCCCGCACCTGCCGAGGAGAAGGTATGAAGCCCCCGTCCGTCCGGCAGCACGGGCCCGCTGCCATGCTCCCGGTGGCCTCGCCGGCCACCGTGCGCTCCTACGTCCGGCTGCTGGCCCGCCGGCACCGGTCCGGCTTCGCCGCCGTGATCGCGCTGAACGCCACCGCCACCGTGGCCGGCCTGGTCGGCCCGTGGGTGCTCGGCTCGCTGGTGCAGGAGCTCAGCGCGGGGACGACCGAGCGCCGGATCCTCTCCGCGATCGGGTGGTACCTGCTCTCGCTGCTCGTGCAGGCCGCCTTCATCGGCTGGTCCCGGCTGCGCGGCAGCATGCTCGGCGAGCGGATGCTGGCCGACCTGCGCGAGGACTTCCTGGTGCGCTCGGTCGCCCTGCCGCCCGGCGTCCTGGAGCGCGCGGGGACCGGCGACCTGGTCTCCCGGGGCACCACCGACATCGACCGGCTCGCCAAGTCGGTCCGCGAGGCGGTGCCCGAACTCGCCGTCGCCCTGGTGTCGGTGGTGCTGGTGCTCGGCGCCCTGCTGCTCACCTCGCCGCTGCTCGCCGCCACCGCGGTCATCGGGCTGCCACTGCTGCTGGTCACCTCCCGCTGGTACTTCCGCCGCGCCCCGCAGTCCTACCGCAACGAGTCGGCCGGGTACGCGGCGGTCAACACCGTGCTCGCGGAGACGGTGGACGCCGGCCGTACGGTCGAGGCGCTGCGCCTGGGCGGGCAGCGGGTCGGGCTGACGGACCGCCGGATCGGCGAGTGGGTGGCCTGGGAGCGCTACACCCTGTGGCTGCGCACCGTGTGGTTCCCCAGCGTCGACGCCACCTACGCGCTGGCGGTGCTGGCCACCCTCACCCTGGGCGGCCTGTACACGGCCTGGGGCTGGATCGGCATCGGACAGCTGACCGCCGGGGTGCTCTACGCCCAGGCGCTGACCCACCCGGTGGACCTGATCCTGCGCTGGTACGACGAACTCCAGATCGGCCAGGCCTCCTTGGCGCGGCTGGTCGGGGTCCGCGAGGTGGTGGACCCGGAGACCGACGAGAGCGTGCGCCCGGCCGGGCGCGAGGTCTCGGCGAGCGAGGTCGGCTTCGGCTACCGCGAGGGCCTCGACGTGCTGCACGACATCAGCCTGGACGTCGAGCCAGGCAGCCGGGTCGCGCTGGTCGGCCCGTCGGGAGCGGGGAAGTCCACGCTGGGGCGGCTGTTGGCGGGGATCTACGCGCCGGGGCGGGGCAGTGTCACCCTGGGCGGTGCGCCGCTGGCGCGGATGCCCGCCGAGCGGGTCAGGGCACAGATCGCGCTGGTCAACCAGGAGCACCACGTGTTCGTCGGCACCCTGCGGGACAACCTGCGGCTGGCCCGGTCCGGCGCCGATGACGCCGAGCTGCACGCGGCGTTGGAGGCGGTGGACGCCGGGGAGTGGGTGGCGGCGCTGCCGGACGGGCTTGACACCGAGGTCGGTTCGGGCGGCACCGGCCTGACACCGCCGCAGGCACAGCAGCTGGCGCTGGCCCGGCTGGTGCTGGCGGACCCGCACACGCTGGTGCTGGACGAGGCGACCTCGCTGCTGGATCCGCGGGCGGCCCGGCATCTGGAGCGTTCGCTCTCCCGCGTGCTGGAGGGGCGTACGGTGATCGCCATCGCCCACCGGCTGCACACGGCGCACGACGCCGACGTGATCGCGGTGGTGGAACAGGGGCGGATCAGCGAGTACGGGAGCCACCCGGAGCTGGTGGCGGCCGGTGGGGCGTACGCGGCGCTCTGGCGCTCCTGGCGCGACGAGGGGCAGGAGGCCGTCGGGTAGGCCGGCCGGGCGCGGGGAACTCGGCTCATCGGCAAGGGAGTTCCGCGCGCCCGGGCTCGCGCTGTGCGGGGCGGCGGGGAGCCGATCGGGAGGCCACCGGCAGCGGTGGGTGGTCGCTCCGGTCTGCATCGGGATGTGCCCGCTGCTCTCCTGGCCGGCCCGCCGGGCCGAGAGCGCACCAGGCGCAGTCCCAGGGCCAGGCGCAGTCCCAAGGCCAGGGGCGGTGCCCCGGTCGCCGGGGCGGGAGTGGTGACGGGACTGTCGCCGGAGGCGCAGCAGTAGCCCTGGGATGCCCGGACATCAAAGCGAAGACTGGGGTATTGCGGACGGCACTCCAAAATCTGCTTATGATTCAGGGGTGTTCGACTCACGGCACATCCGGACGTTCCATGAGGTCGTCAGCACCGGATCCTACTCAGCCGCCGCCCGCGCTCTCGGCTACACCCAGCCCGCCATCACCCAGCAGATGAAGGCGCTGGAGCGCGACGTCGGCGTACCGCTGTTCACCAGGTCCGGGCGCGGACTGCGGCTCACCGAGGCGGGCGAGGCCCTCTCCCGGCACGCCCGGACCATCCTCTCCAGCATGGACGCGGCCCAGCAGCAGCTGGTCGCGCTCGCCCGGCTGCGGGCGGGCCGGGTACGGGTCTGCGCCTTCCCGAGCGCCAACGCCACCCTGATCCCGGAGGCGATGGCCCGGCTGCTGACGGAGCACCCCGGGGTCCGGGTCGAGCTGCTGGAGGCCGAGCCGCCCGACTCCGTCCAGCGCCTGCTGCGCGGCGAGTGCGACATCGCGCTCTCCTTCAGCTATCCGGGCGCGCGCATCGACACCCCGCCCGAGCTGGTCGAAGTCCCTCTGATGGAAGACCAGTTGACCGTGCTGCTGCCGGTCGGCCACCAGCTCGCCCGGCGGCACGCGGTACGGCTGACCGACCTCGAGACCGAGCGCTGGATCGCGGGGTGTCCGCGTTGCCGGGCCAACCTGCTCCATGTCTGCGCCGAGGAGGGCTACGCCCCCGACGTGGTCTTCAGCACCGACGACAACCTCGCCGTGCAGAGCCTGGTCGCGGCCGGGGTCGGCATAGCCCTGATGCCCGCGCTGGTGCTCTCCTTCATGTGCCACCGCAAGGTCACCGGCCGCCTGGTCGAACCGCACCTGCGCCGCAAGGTCTGCGCGTACGTGCTGCGCGAGCACCAGCGGATTCCGGCCACCGCGCTGGTCCTGGACGAGCTGCGGCGGGCCGGCGCCGCACGGGTCGGGTGCTGACGGCCGTAGGGCCTGACCGGGGCGGGCGGCGGCCCGGGCACCGATCCATAAGCTGACGTTGGGATAGAGTGAAAAGACTGTCGTTGGACGTAATGGCTTGATCGGCTGACGCTCAAGATATGAACACTTCCGCCACCGTTACCGCCGACCGGTGTACGGAGCGTATGCACCGCCTGATCGGCGCACTGCGCGAGGTCATCGATCGCGGCCTCCCCCCGGACCTGACCGCCTACCTGGTCGGTGAGCAGCTCGCACCGCACCTGGGCACCCCCGACCTGCTCACCCCCGACCAGCAGCTCGGCGACCCCGACCACTACCGCCAGCACCTGATCCACGCCGAGGCCGACGGCAGCTTCTCCCTGGTCGCCCTGGTCTGGCTGCCCGGCCAGCACACCTCCATCCACGACCACGTCTCCTGGTGCGCCACCGGTGTCCACCAGGGCGTGGAGAGCGAGCGCCGCTACCGGCTGGTCTCCGACGGCCGGACCGCCCGGCTGATCGCCACCCAGGACGTCACCAACCCGGTCGGCGCCGTCTGCGGGTTCGCCCCGCCCGGCGACATCCACCAGGTGCGGAACTGCGGCAGTGACACCGCCATCTCCCTGCACGTCTACGGCGCGGACGTCTCGAGGCTCGGCAGCAGCGTCCGCCGGGTCTACCGTCTGCCCGCAGACGAGCGGTGAGCGGGCCCGTGGCACTGACCGTCCGCACCGCCGGAAGCTCCACCGAATCCCCCGCCGGTTCCCCCGCCTTCGGGCCCGCGTTCCGGCGCAACGGCCCGGGTCTGGCGCTCGCCGCACTCGGCGTGGCCGCCGCCTGGGCCGTGCACCAGCTGATCCCCGCCATCCCGCGGCTGACCGCGGCCGTGGTGCTCGGGGTCGCGGTCGCCCACGTACCGTGGCTGCGCCCGCTGGTCAAGGGCCCGGCCAAGGCCGGGCTCTCGCTCGCCGGAAAGCGGCTGATGCGGGCCGGGATCGTACTGCTCGGCCTCAAGCTCAGCCTGGGCGACGTCCTCGGCCTCGGCTGGGCGACCGTCGCGATGGTGTTCGCCGTGGTCACCGCGACGTTCTTCGGCACGCTCTGGCTCGGCCGCAAGCTCGGCCTGCGCGGCGACCAGCCGCTGCTGATCGCCACCGGCTACTCGATCTGCGGTGCCTCCGCGATCGGCGCCGTCAGCCAGGTCGCCGAGAGCGACGAGGAGGACGTCGCCACCTCGGTGGCACTGGTCACCCTCTGCGGAACGCTGGCGATCGCGGTACTCCCGCTGCTGCAGCACCCGCTGGGGCTCGGCGGCGTCGAGTTCGGCCGCTGGGTCGGCGCGAGTGTGCACGACGTCGGACAGGTGGTCGCCACCGCGCAGACCGGCGGAGCGGATGCGCTGCGCGAAGCCGTCCTGGTCAAGCTGATGCGCGTGGTGCTGCTGGCTCCGCTGACCGCGGGTGTGGCGCTGGCCCTCATCCGGCGGCGCTCGGGCGGGAAGGCCGCGCGGGAGAGCGGTGCGAAGCGGCCGCCGCTGGTGCCGCTGTTCGTGCTCGGCTTCCTCGCGATGATCGTGCTGCGTACGGTGGTGACCGTCCCGGCGGAGGTACTGACGCTCGCCCAGAACGGGCAGGAACTGCTGCTGGCGGCGGCCCTGTTCGGCCTCGGCAGCGCCGTCCACCTGCCCACCCTGGCACGGACCGGCGGCCGGGTCGCGGCGCTCGGGCTGGCCTCCTGGGTGATGGTCGCCGGCGTCTCCTACGGCGGAGTGCTGCTCACCACCTGAGCGGGCAGTCGGCGGTGTCCGCCGCGGGTCGGCGAGGACGGGCCTGGCGTAGAGTGGCGCGATACCGCCGACCACGCACGATCTCGCCGACCGCGCACGATGAGGATCACGATGGCTGTGCTGCCCGACCGCGACGGACTGGACGCCCCTGTCACGCTCGACCGGCGTGAGGGCCCGTACGGCGAGGTGGTGCTGCGGCAGCGAGGCGGGCACTTCGAGATCATCGCCAACGGGTGCTTCCTGATGGACACCGCCGACGGGCGTTCCGAGCGGCTGCTGATCCAGGCGGCCCTGGACCGGCTCGGTCCCGTCGAACGCCCTTCGGTGCTGATCGGCGGCCTGGGCGTGGGCTTTTCGCTCGCGTACGCCGCCGCCGAGCCGCGCTGGGGCCGGATCGCGGTGGCCGAGCGGGAGGGCGCCATCATCGACTGGCACCGCACCGGTCCGCTGGCCGTGTTCTCCGGGCACGCCCTGGATGTTGACCCGCGGGTCACCGTGGTCCACACCGACCTGGTCGAGTACCTGAGTGCCGAGGGCGAGACCTACGACGCGCTCTGCCTGGACATCGACAACGGCCCGGACTGGACGGTCACCGACTCCAATCTCGGCCTCTACGGCCCCGCCGGACTGGCTGCCGCACAGCGGCGGCTGACGCCCGGCGGGGTGCTGGCGGTGTGGAGCGCACAGCCCTCCACCGCCTTCGAGGAGGCGCTGCGGACGGTGGGTTTCGCCGATGTGCACACGCTGGAGATCCCGGTGCTGCGCGGTGTGCCCGACGTCGTCCACCTCGCGCGGCGGGGCTGAGGGGCCTCGGGGCCTCGGGCGTCGGCCTTGGGTTCAGGAGGCCTTGGGGTGGCGACGCTTGAGTGTCCGCCAACTGGCGGTCCCCTCAGGGCTGTTCCGGGGGCGCGGATCGGTTGTCGGCGGTATGACCGATGACGGTGGTCGGCGCGGAAGGTCCGGCAGAGCCGGGAACGAGACGGCCGGACTGACCCGGGGACGGGTCCGTCCGGCCGCTGTCGTCTCCGCTCAGCCGAAGGGGTTGTTGGCGGGCGGCTCCGGTGCGGCCGGGGCAGCGGGTTCCGCCGCCGTGGACGGGGCGGAGGCGGCGGCGAACGGGTTGAAGTCCGGCGGGGGAACGTTGACCGGCGTGCCCTTGGTCGGCTGGGCCTGCTCCTCGGCGGCGGCCGGTGCGTCAGCGGACGGCGCCGGGGGCGCGAAGGGGTTGAAGTCGGCCGGCGGGACTGCCACCGGGGTGCCCTTGCCCGCGGACGGGGCGGGAATCGTCGGCGGGTTCGGCGGCGGCGGGGGAACGGTGAACGACTGCGCCTGGGTAGGCGCTGGGGCCGGGGCAGGCGAGGAACCGGTCATCACCGTGCCGAACGGGTCGGCGGGCTGGTTGTTCATCACCGTGCCGAACGGGTCCGCTGTGGCAGCCGGTTGCGGCGCGGGAGCGGGCGCGGCGACCGGCGGAGCGGTGACCGGAGTTGCCGAGGTGTCGGTGGACGGTGCCGGAGCCGCGAAGGGGTTGAAGTCGGCTGGGGGGACTGCGACGGGGGTGCCCTTGCCGGGGGTGGGTGCTTCGGTGGCCGGTG
Organism: Kitasatospora sp. HPM-01-4; assembly: GCF_051374625.1. Taxonomy (NCBI): domain Bacteria; kingdom Bacillati; phylum Actinomycetota; class Actinomycetes; order Kitasatosporales; family Streptomycetaceae; genus Kitasatospora; species Kitasatospora sp. HPM-01-4. Next base: position 7,157,396 of record NZ_JBPQGP010000005.1, read on the forward strand.
CGGGGGTTGGGGGTGCGAAAGGGTCGAAGTCGGCTGGGGGGACCGCGACCGCAGTGCCCTTGCCGGGGGCGGGGGCTTCGGTGGCTGCTGTGGCTGCCGGGGGTGCAAAGGGGTCGAAGTCGGCTGGGGGGACCGCGACGGGGGTGCCCTTGCCGGGGGTGGGTGCTTCGGTGGCTGCTGTGGCTGCCGGGGGTGCAAAGGGGTCGAAGTCGGCTGGGGGGACCGCGACGGGGGTGCCCTTGCCGGGGGCGGGGGCTTCGGTGGCCGGTGTGGCTGCCGGGGGTGCAAAGGGGTCGAAGTCCGCCGGGGGGACCGCGACCGCAGTGCCCTTGCCCGGGGCAGGTGCTTCGGCGGCCGCCGGGGCAGCGAAGGGGTTGAAGTCCGCTGGGGGGACTGCGACGGGGGTGCCCTTGCCGGGGGCGGGTGCTTCGGCGGCTGCTGCGGGGGTTGGGGGTGCGAAGGGGTCGAAGTCCGCCGGGGGGACCGCGACCGCAGTGCCCTTCCGTGCCACGGACTGCTCAGCGGCCGCTGCCGGAGCGGGAGCGGGAGCGGAAGTGGGAGCGGGCGCGGTGGCGGGAGCGGGCGGGGCCATGGGAGCACTGGCCGGCTGCGGCTGCGGCTGCGGCTGGGCCGGGACGGAGGCGTACGGGTCCGCGGCGGGGGTCTGGGTCCGGGCGGGAGCGGCGGGCTGGGTGGCGTACACGCCGTCCCAGCCGAGCTGGATGCTCTTCAGGACGTCGGCGAACGAGGTCATGTACAGCTCCCAGTCCTCCGGCTGCGCGACGGAGAGCTGGACGACCAGGACGGAAGCACCGTCCGGCAGCGGTATGAGAGCCTGGGCCACCGAGCTGGAAGTCCGGTACGGCTGACCGTCGTTCGACAGCGCGGCCGGGACCGGGGAGGTCCGCCCCTCGACCAGGACGGCGGCCGGACCGGCGGGCAGCAGAACCGTCCACACCTCCGCCTGCGGCCGGGCGTCGGCGAGCTGGGTGGCGAGCTCGGAGATCTGGACCGGCCGGTTCGCCAGCGACACGACCAGTGAGGCGTGGCTCGGGCGATCCGCCACACGCAGCGCGGACACCCCGGCGAACACCGTCCCGGCGGCGCCCAGCTGCCGGGCCAGCGACGCCGTCAGTACCGCCCACTCCTTGCGGGCCCCGGCCCCGGCCCCGGCGAAGAGCTCCTCGGCGACCTCGGCGAGCTGCGCCGCACGGGCGGCGGTGCCGCCCCGGACGGCGAGTGCGTGGAAGACCGAGGGCAGCACCAGCCGGACCTCGGTGCCGGAGCCGGTGGACAGCTCCTCCGGGGCGACCGTGGGGCGGTCGGCGGCAAGCTCGGCGAGGGCGGCGGGGAACGCCGGGCGCGGCGCGTCCTCGCTGCGCTCCACATCGACCGGCAGTCGGAACTGCCCGGCGTCCAGGCCGTGGGCCGGGACGGGGACGCCCCGGACGGCTCCGCCGCCGAAGCGCGCCAGCAGCTCGGCGGCCACGGCGGTGTCCGGGGCGGTCGGTCGGGCGGTGCTGCCCTCGACCACCGTGCCCAGGCCGCGGACCGTCAGGGCGCCCGGGCCGTTGGGGCTCAGCCGCAGGCCGAAGAGGGCGGAGGCCGAGGGGTGGCCGTCCCGGCGGAAGCCGGTCAGGGAGGTGATCGGGTAGCGGGTCGCGCGCGCGTCGAGCAGGGCCGCGGCCAGTACGTCGAGTGTGGCTCCGACCTGCTCCGCGGCCGCGAGATTGTCCTGAGTCATGGTGCTGAGCCCCCCTCACCCGAAAGCCGAAATTCCGTCCACTTTCTATCAGAAACCCAGGACAGTCCGAGACGGGCGCCATGCCGGACAGGGTGGGCTCCGGGCCGGGCGGTAGGGCCCCGCGGGCACCGAGTGCGGGACGGCCGGGACGGGAAGGCGCCGGTGGAGCCCGGGAGGTGCGGGAGGCAGGGCGAGGGCCGGTACCGGTACCGGCCTGAGGGGCGGCGGCTTCGGGCCGGGAGGCCGGTGGCGGAAGCGGCGTCAGGAGGTGGCGAGGCGGGTGAGGTGGGATCCGAGGCCGGGGACGGAGAGGAGACCGGCCAGTTCTCGGACCAGTCGGCCGGTGGGGCCCTCGGGGCGTTCGCCGGCGAAGAAGCCGGCCAGTTCGACGGCGAGGGCGGGCTCGCGGGCGGCGGTCAGGGTCAGTGCGGCCACGAACTCCTGGACCAGCTGGAGTTGGAGCTCCTCGCGCGGTACGGACCGGTCGGTCAGCCAGTCGAGGGAGGTGATCTCCGCGTTGGCGATCCAGGCCCGTACGGTGCGCCGCAGCCCGGCGCTGGGCTCGGCGACCGCCAGGTGCACCAGGATCTGCTCCTGCGCCGCGCGCCGGACCTCGTCGATGACCGCCGTCGTCCCGGGGCTGGCGGCCACCGAACCACCGCGCAGCAGTGCCGCGAAGCCGGGCCCGTGGCTGTCCACGAAGTCCAGGTAGCGGCCCATCACCCGGTACAGCCGCTCGGAGAGCGGGCCCTGGGCGTCCTCCTCGAAGCGGCCGGCCAGCTCCCGCCCGGCGCGCCGCAGCGACTCCTCGTACAGCGCCTGCTTGCCCGGGAAGTAGTGGTAGACCAGCGGTCGCGAGGCGCCGGCGGCCGCCGCGATGTCGTCGATGGACACGTCCTCGGGCGGGTACTTGCTGAAGAGGTCCAGCGCGACCGCGATCAGCTGTTCCCGGCGCTCGTCCACACTGAGCCTGCGCCGCGGAGCGCGTTCGCCGCCGGCACCGGCAGCAGCGGCGGTAGCGCCGGCACCGGCGGCACCGGCACCGCGCCGGGCACGTCCGGTGCGCCCGGCCCGGGCCGTAGCGTGCTCGTCCTCGGCGCGGTCGTCCGACACCGCCGGTGTAGGGGAGGAAGCCATGCCGGTCACCCTATCCGGGCGGGAGACGATCCGGCCGGGAGACGATCCGGGCCGCAATCCCCGCACCCGCCTCCGCGGCCGGGAACGCGGCCCTCGGGTCCACCGGATGCGTCAGACCGGCCGCCGCCGGGTCGGCCGGAATCTCCCGCCCCCGACGGGAGCGCGGTTCGGAAGCCGGCCGGGCGGCTCGGGCCGCGCGGTTCCCCGCGCCTTCGGAGCGTGGCGCTGCGGGCGCTCAGGCCGAGCGGTACTCCAGATAGCGGCGGTAGGCCTCGCGGCCGTCGGAGACGAACTCCCACTCGCCGTCGGCGAGCCGCCGGGCGAGCTCGTCCTCGGTGAGCCAGTCGTGCCAGGCCACCTCCTCGGCCTGCGGGGAGACCGGGCCGTCCCAGCAGGCCTCGTACGTGTCGCACCACCAGGACAGCTTCGATCCGTCCTGGAAGAGGAACTTGAACAGCGGTACCGGCCGGACGCCGCTTACTCCGAGCTCCTCCTCCGCCTCCCGTACGGCGGCGTCGGCGTAGCTCTCGCCGGTGCCGACCACACCCCCGACGAAGCAGTCGTAGGCGCCGGGGGAGAAGAGCTTGGTGTCGGTCCTGCGGTGGGTGAAGATCCGGCCCTGCGGGTCACGGACCAGGATGAAGACGCAACGGTGTGTCAGCCCTTCGCGGTACACCTCGGCGCGGGTGGCGGTCCCGATGACGTGGTCCTGGGAGTCCACCACGTCCAGAAGTTCTTCGGCAGGGTTCGTCATACCGCTCACGGTAGTGGCGTCACGGGGACGCCTGACACCGGCTCGGCAGGGGATCGATGATCCGACTATCGTTCGAGAGGTAGGCGTCGAGCGAGAAGGTGACACGCGGTGGTCGAGATCTGGGGCGAGGCGGCGGAGGGCTTCGAGCCGGTCCGGAAGGCGTTCGCGCAGAACTTCCGCGAGAACGGTGAGCTCGGCGCGGCCTTCGCGCTGTACGTGGACGGCCGCAAGGTGGTCGACCTGTGGGGCGGCGACGCCCGTCCGGAGGTCGGCGGTCGCCCGGCCCCGGCCGTCCCCTGGACGGCCGACACGGTGCAGGTGCTGCGCTCGGTCACCAAGGGGCTGACGGCGGCCACCGCGCTGCACCTGGTCCAGCAGGGGAAGCTCGACCTGGACGCGCCGGTCGCCTCGTACTGGCCGGAGTTCAAGGCCGAGGGCAAGGACCGGGTGCCGGTGCGCTGGCTGCTCTCGCACCAGGCCGGCGTGCCCGCCCTCGACACCCCGCTGCGGGTCGAGGACGTGATCGCCTGGGAGCCCGCCGCCGCCGCCGTCGCCGCCCAGGAACCCGCCTGGGAGCCGGGCACCGCGCACGGCTACCACCCCTTCACCTTCGGCTGGCTGGTCGGCGAGGTGGTCCGGCGGGCGAGCGGGCGCTCGGTCGGCCAGTACTTCGCCGAGGAGATCGCCCGACCGCTCGGCCTGGACCTGTGGATCGGCCTGCCGACCGGGGCGGCTCCCCGGGTCGGCCGGCTGGTGGACCTGCCGGCGCCCCCGGCGGCCCTGAACAGCCCGACCGGGCTCAGGATGCGGCCCAAGCGGTCCGTGGTCGACGCCTACCAGGACCCGCACTCGCTCACGGCGCGCGCCTTCGCCTCGGTGCGCCCTGCGGTGGACCTCAACGACCCCGCGGTGCAGGCGGTGGAGATCCCCGGCGCGGGCGGGATCGGCACCGCGCGGTCGGTGGCCCGGTTCTACGCGGCGCTGATCGGTGCGGCGGACCGGCACGGCGGCACCCCGGGCGAGCTGCTGCCGCCGCTGCTCAACCCCGAGCTGATGGACGAGGCGATGGGTCCGGCCGTCAGCGGACCGGACCGGGTGCTGGTCGTCAGGACCACCTTCGGCCTGGGATTCTTCCGGCACTCCGCCACCGCGCCGATGTCCTCCCCGGCCGCCTTCGGCCACCCCGGGCGCGGTGGGTCGCTGGGTTTCGCGGACCCCGAGCTCGGGATCGGGTTCGGCTATGTCACCAACGGGATGCAGCCCGGGGTCACGGGTGACATCCGGTCGCGGACGCTGATCGCGGCCGTCCGCAAGTGCCTCGGGGTGTGACGGCGGGGGTGGTTCCGCCCGCGCGGGGGAGTCGTGTGCGCGGCCGTGCCGACCGTAGCCGGCAAGTGCGGAGCTGCCTGACGTGCTGTCATATTCCGTATGTAGCGGGAGAGTTGTAGCGAGCTGAGGGCTCCTCTGGAGTGGCGGGAGCGGTCATCGGCCGTTCTCCATGGCCCCGGCCGGTCGGGGTCGGTGTTGCCCGACAGCCGGCTCCGGTCGCCCTCTGTTGCACCCGGCCCGTCCGGGGAGTGTCGCACCGGACGGGTGGTGTGAGCCGGGCTGCGGCCCGGGTGGCCGAGGGTGTCCCGCGGTAGGGCACCGGCCCGCTGTCGATGATCTTCGTATGCCGCCGGTGCCGGGGGTCGGGCGGGACGGTTGCTCTGCGAGCCCGTCCCGGGTGGTGTGACGGCGGCCATAGACAGTATGCGAAGCATCGGGCAAAAATCCGGTCACCCGGCGCCGTCCAGCCCCGAAAGCCAGCCGCCGCGCCGCAGGCCAGGTCGTTCGATCGCCTCCGTGGTGGCTGCGTGGCCGGTCGTGCGCCGGGCCCAGAGGCCCCTGCCCCGGCACCCTCCTGCCCAGTTCCACCCTGCCGTGCCCCACCGTGTCCGCCCAGCGACCCGGAGGCCTATGCCAGAAAGCTCCCGATGCCCGGTTACACCCGTCCACCGTCCCTCGCCCCTCCTGCCCGTGCCACCGCCCTCGGTGTGCTCGGTGTGCTGGCCGTCCTGGTCACCGCCGGCTGCGGCAGTACCGCACTCCAGCTGTCCGCCGCCCCGACCGGCAGCGCCGCACCCCGGCCCGCTGCCGTCCCGGCCGGTAGCGCTGTACCCCGGCCCGCTGCCGCCCCGGCCGACAGTGCTTCGCCCGCGGCCGCCGTCGCGCCAGCCGGAGCCACTGCCTCGGTGCGCCTCTCGGCGGCGCAGCTCCCCAACGGCGCCGCCGAAGGATGGCAGCCGCTCGCCCCGCCCCGCAGTCAGGCGGCGGCCGGCGACATCCAGCTCAACGAGTGCGCGTCCGTGGCCGGTGCCACGACCTGGCAGCAGCAGGGCTTCATCAGCGTGTACCGCACGCCGGCGGAGCAGGACCTGTTCACCTTCCCCGACGGCTCCGCCGCACAGGCCGCCTACCAGCGCGTACTGGCGCAGATGGACGGCTGCCAGAGCCAGTCCCGCGCCCTTCAGGCCAATGCTCTCGGCACCGCGGACGCGCAGGTCACCAGGACCGCCGTGACCGGCCAGGGCGCCGCCTGGTCACGCCAGTGGACCGGCGTCGAGGGCCTGTCCGCGCCCGGCCCGCAGACCGACCACCTGTACGCCGTCCAGCAGGGCGCCGACCTGGCGGTCGTCCACTACGACGAATGGCCCGGCGCCCACGCCGCTCCCTACGACACCCGATCCGACGGCGCCCTGCTCACTGCGGTCGCTCAGCAGCTCGGCTAGCCCACACGCCTGCCCCCTCATTCCCGGAGACTCCCATGCCCAAGTACGGACCGCTCTTCCGCCGCTGCCTCGCCGGCCTCCTCGGAGCCGGCGCCACCTCGCTGATCGTCGCCGCTCCCGCGCACGCGGCCTCCCCCGTCGGCGGCGGCATCTCGCGCGACGAGGTCATCCAGCGGGCCAAGAGCTGGGTCGCCGAGGGCGTGCCCTACAACCAGGGCGCCACGCACACCGACGCCAACGGCAGCTATCGCGAGGACTGCTCCGGCTTCGTCTCCATGGCTTGGCACCTGGGCTCCAGCCTGGTCACCTCCACGCTCCCGAACGTCGCCACCAGGATCTCCACCTCCGAGCTCCAGAGCGGCGACGCCCTCGACTACACGGCCGATCACGTGGTCCTCTTCGGCAACTGGATCGACAAGGCCGCCGGGACCTTCACCTACTTCTCGGAGCAGAACCGCGGCGTGCTCACCAACGAGTACCAGGGCAACATCAACGCCAGCTCGCTGGCCGGCTGGCCCACCAGCTACTACACCCCGCTGCGCTACGAGAAGATCACGGGCTCCGGCACCACGTCGAGCACCTCCGCCGGATCGAGCTCGTCGAGCTCGTCGAGCTCGTCGAGCTCGTCGAGCACGTCGAGCACGTCGAGCACCTCCACCACCCCCGCTCCCGCGTCGGGCTGGTACCACCACGCCCGCTGGTAGCGGGAGCGCGCCTCGCGGTCCTGTGAGGAGCGACACGGTCGAGAGCCGGTCCCCGCGTCATGGGGACCGGCTCCCGGCATGTCCGGGCGCGGCCGCAGGCCGGGCCTGGGGGCCCCGGCCGTCCGCGATGTGAGACGGCGCGGTGTGAGGCCGCTTACAACGGCCCGGCCGGACCGTGGCTCGGCCCGACTGTGATTCGGTCGGAGCGAGTCGGTCGGAGCGAGTCGGTCGGAGCGAGTCGGCCGGGGCGGCCCGGCCGGAGCGAGTCGGCCGGACCGTGATTCGGCGGGGCGCCGGCGCGCGCTCGCGGGATTCACCGCCCGGCGGATCCGGACCGGTGGCAGCTCAGGACTTCGGGCCGAGGCCCTGGTCGCGCAGCCACTCCAGCTGGCGGCGGTCCTGAGTACCCTGGCCGCCGGCGTGGTCGGCGAACTCCCAGACCTGGATGGCCTTTTCGCCTCCGTAGCGGTTGTAGGAGGCGAAGACGGTGGAGGGCGGGCAGGTCGAGTCCATCAGGCCGACGCTGTAGAGGGCGGGGACGGCGGCCCGTCCGGCCAGGTGCACGCCGTCGAAGTAGGAGAGGGTGCGGAAGGTCTGCTCGACCCTCTCCCGGCCGTTCCTGCGCAGATAGTTGACGATCTCCGGGTACGGCCCGGTGCCCGAGATCTCCGTCGCGCGCCGGAAGTGCTGCAGGAACGGCACGTTGGCGATGACCCCGGCCACTGCTTCGCCGGCCAGTGCGGCGGTGGCCAGCGCGACACCTCCGCCCTGGCTGTCCCCGGAGACCACCAGCCGCTCCGGGTCCACCAGGTCGAGACCGCGCACCGCGTCCACGGCCCGGACGGCGTCGGCGAACAGGCGGCGGTAGTAGTAGTTCTCGGGCGCGTCGACGCCCTTGGTCATGAACCCGGCGTACCACTGCGAGGCCGGGCCCTCGTGCCGGTCCGGCGTGTCGTGGCCCTGGCCCCGGGTGTCCATGACGAAGTACGCGTAGCCGGCCGAGGGGTAGAGCAGCCGCTCGGTGGGCAGGCCGCGGCCCTGGCTGTAGCCGAGGTACTCGATCACGGTCGGCAGCGGGCCGGTGGCGCCGCGCGGGGTGAGCAGCCAGCCCGCGATCGGCTCGCCGCGCCAGCCGGGGAAGCGCACGTCGTACGCGTCCACGGTGGTGAGCAGCGAGTCGGTCACGGGCGTCAGCCGTACCTCGCCGCCGGCCGCCCGGGCTTCGGCCAGCGTCCCGGCCCAGAAGGCGTCGAAGTCGGCGGGCTCGGTCAGGGCCGGACGGTAGGTCACCAGGTCCTGGTACGACATGTCGGTCAGTGGCACGGTGGTCTCCTGGAAAGGGGAGTGCGACAGTGACGATCTTGTGCTGGCGCCGTCAACGTCCAAGTGCCACCCGATTGTTCCGAAGGCCTGGGAGGTGCGGTCGGTCGGCGGGGATCAGGCCTGGCCGGTCTCGAAGCGGCTGATCCTGCCGTCGCTGACCACGAAGCGCCAGGCGGTGCGCATCTCGCCCCAGGTCTCGTTGGTGAAGTCGGCGATCAGCGCGCGGCCGCCGTCGGACTCGGTCTGGACCTCCATGTGGCCGTGGGAGGAGAAGATCTCGCGGTCGATCCACGGCAGCAGGTCGCGGTCCGAGCCGTCGTCCGACATCGTCGCGTCATCGGTCAGCAGTGCGAGGAAGGCCTTGCGGTCGTTGGCGTTGATCGCGGCGACCGCGGCGCGGACGGTCGGGTCGGACAGTTTGGCCACGGCGATGGTCATCTGACGGCTCCTCAGATTCGGGAGGGGTTGGACGGATCGCCAGCACTGTCGCACACCGCGGTGGGCCGCGCACTCTCCGTCCGAGGTGTCGTCGCGGGTGCGGCGGACACCTCCGGTGAATCGGCGTAACGGTGTGCTTAGATCCCGATATGGGGTGATTCCGACCGGAAGGGAGCCTCGGATGGGGCCGGCCGAACTGCTCGTTCTGACGTTTCCGCAGGAGACCATCACCGTCGAGGCGGCGTCGGCGCTGTGCAAGCTGCGGACCGGCGGCGACATCCGGGTGATCGACTCGCTGGTCGTCACCCGGCACCCGGACGGCGAGGCCAGCTACGGGGAGCTCGCCGACTTCGAACACCTCAGGGGAGTCGGGGGCGGCGGCCACGCGAACGTGCTGCCGCTGATCGGTCCGGAGGACGCCCAGGTGGCCGCCGGGATGCTGGAGCCCGGCACGGTGGCGCTGCTGGTGCTGATCGAGCACGTCTGGGCGCAGGCCGCGGCGGACGCACTGCGCGGGGTCGGCGGGCGGATCGCCTCGGGCGTGCGGATTCCGCCGGAGAACATCGAGAAGGCCGTGCGGGTGGCCAAGGCCCGTGCGGTGAACGGAGAGTGAGGGAGTCGTGGTCCGTGCACTGGATCCGGTGCGGTCGGTCCGTGCGATGGGGGTCGCCAGGCCGGCGGGGGCACCGCTGATGCGGGGACCGGCCGCCGGCGACCCGGCCGGGCGGCTGGGCGAGCTCGGCAGGCTGGTGGAGCACGGGGTGCTCACCCCGGAGGAGTTCGAGCTGGTGAAGGCGCGGCTCCTGGCGGAGTGAGCCACCGCCGTGCGGGCGGACACGGGCGGGCGGCCGGTGGCGCGGGTCCTCCGTGCCGCCCTGGCCTCAGCCGTCCAGGGCGGCCGCCTCCTCGTCGGTGAGGAGGCGGGAGCGGGTCAGGAAGCGCCGGCCGGTCGGGGACTCCAGGGAGAAGCCGCTGCCCCGGCCGGGCACCACGTCGATGGTGAGGTGGGTGTGCGACCAGTACGCGAACTGGTCCCTGGCCATCCAGACCGGGATCGGGTCGAGCCCGTCCACCTCCAGTTCGCCGAGCAGCCGGTCGGTCTCCGGGGAGACCAGCAGTTCCCCGGCCGGGTAGCACATCGGCGCCGAACCGTCGCAGCAGCCGCCGGACTGGTGGAACATCAGCGGTCCGTGCTCGCCGCCGAGCTGCCGCAGCAGCTCGGCGGCCTGCGGGGTCACCGAGACCCGGGAGGGGCGCATCCTAGAAGAACCCCTGCGCCTGTCCGCTGTAGCTGACCAGCAGGTTCTTGGTCTGCTGGTAGTGCTCGAGCAGCATCTTGTGGGTCTCGCGGCCGATGCCGGAGTTCTTGTAGCCGCCGAACGCGGCATGGGCGGGGTAGTGGTGGTAGCAGTTGGTCCACACCCGTCCGGCCTGGATGGCCCGCCCTGCCCGGTACGCCGTCGAACCGTCGCGGCTCCAGACGCCCGCGCCGAGTCCGTACAGGGTGTCGTTGGCGATGTCGACCGCGTCCTCGAAGTCCTCGAAGCGGGTGACCGCCACGACCGGGCCGAAGATCTCCTCCTGGAAGATCCGCATGTCGTTGGTGCCCTCGAAGACGGTGGGGGCGACGTAGTAGCCGCCGGACAGTTCCCCGCCGAGGTCGACCCGCTCACCGCCGGCCAGCACCTTGGCGCCCTCGGCCTGGCCGATGTCGATGTACGAGAGGATCTTCTCCAGCTGGTCGTTGCTGGCCTGGGCGCCGACCATGGTCTCGGTGTCCAGCGGGTTGCCCTGGCGCATCCCGCGGACCCGCTCCAGGCCGTCGCCGAGGAAGGAGTCGTAGATCGAGGACTGGATCAGCGCCCGGCTCGGACAGGTGCACACCTCGCCCTGGTTGAGGGCGAACATGGCGAAGCCCTCGAGTGCCTTGTCGTAGAAGCCGTCACGCCGGTCGGCGACGTCGGCGAAGAAGAGGTTGGGGCTCTTGCCGCCCAGCTCCAGGCTGACCGGGATCAGGTTGCCGCTGGCGTACTGCATGATCAGGCGGCCGGTGGTGGTCTCGCCGGTGAAGGAGATCTTCCGGATCCGCGAGCTGGAGGCCAGCGGCTTGCCCGCCTCGACGCCGAAGCCGTTCACCACGTTGATGACGCCCGGCGGCACCAGGTCGGCGATCAGCTCCATCAGCAGCATGATCGAGGCCGGGGTCTGCTCGGCGGGCTTGAGCACCACGGTGTTGCCCGCCGCCAGTGCCGGGGCCAGCTTCCACATCGCCATCAGCAGCGGGAAGTTCCACGGGATGATCTGGCCGACCACGCCCAGCGGCTCGTGGAAGTGGTACGCCACGGTGTCCTCGTCGAGCTGGGAGAGACCGCCCTCCTGGGCGCGCAGCGCACCGGCGAAGTAGCGCAGGTGGTCCACGGCCAGCGGCAGGTCGGCGGCCAGGGTCTCGCGGACCGGCTTGCCGTTCTCCCAGCTCTCGGCGACCGCCAGCTCGTCCAGGTGCTGCTCCATCCGGTCGGCGATCCGCAGCAGCAGCCCGGCGCGCTCGGCCGGAGCGGTGCGGCCCCAGGCCGGTGCGGCGGCGTGCGCGGCGTCCAGGGCCGCCTCGACGTCCTCGGCGGTGCCCCGCGCCATCTCGGTGAAGGTCTCGCCGGTGACCGGTGTGGGGTTCTCGAAATACTGCCCGCGGACGGGCGGGGTCCAGGCGCCGCCGATCCAGTGCTCGTAGCGGGGGTGGTAGCCGACGATGCTGCCCGGTCGGCCCGGGGGCTGGTAGACGGTCATGTCGATGGTGCTCCTCGCTGCGTCGGGTGCCGCCCGCGGGTCGGCCGGACGGCGCACGGGCCCGCCGAGCCCGTGCGGACCGGCCGGGCACGTACTCGGAGAACGGCGCCGGCCCCAGGGCTCGGTGCTCTCGCGCTGCACCCTAGCCGTGCCCGGCCCCGGCCGCCATGGTGCGCACTTGATCAAACCAGGGGCGTACAACCGGAGTTGTGCGCCCGATTGCCTCTAAGGGGTGACCGCGGTGAGCCGTGTGGGCGAGCCCGCGGCCGCGGCGGGCGCGGTCGGCCGGACCGCGCCCGGTGCGCCCGGCGGGGTTCAGCAGTGGTGGTAGCGGCCGGTGTGGGACTCCCAGTGGAGGTAGCCCGCGAGCCAGAGCGCCATGCCGTCGGCGTAGCGCTCGGCGGCCAGCCGCTGGGCCGGGTCCAGCGCCATCGAGCGGCAGACGTCCGGGAGTTGGTCGCGCAGGTCGCAGAACCGGTCGGCCATGCGCTGGGCCTCGTCCCAGACCACCGCGCAGGCCTCCTCGGTGGAGCAGCAGCGGTCCCGCCGGACGATCATCACCAGGTTGGCCACGTCGCCGCGCTCGGACTCCTGCGCGAAGGAGCGCACGTCATTGGTGAACGACGGGATGTCGGCCGCGAGTTGGCGAAGCTGCCGGAACAGCGGGTGGTGCATGACGTGCTGCGGCACCTCGAAGTGGCCGAGCCGCTCGATCATGTCGAAGATGCTCTCCATCGCCGCGGTACCGCGTCTGAGCGTGAGATATCCCTCCCGGTCCGGCGGCTGACCGATGGTCCGGCCGGCGGCCTCCGCGGGGTGGCAGGCGAAGTAGTACTCCCAGTTGCAGGCGGCCCGTGCGCGCCAACGGTCCGTCATGCCGAGGGTGATGCGCCGCCAGAGGTCGGCGAAGGCGTGTTCGGAGGGTGAGGTGACAGCCGTGAGGGTGCCGTGCGCGATGGCGGAGAGCCGTTCGCAGATCAGGGCCACCTGCTCGGGGCGGCGCCCGAGCGGGCCGTCGAACTGGTCGTCGAAGAGGAAGTAGAACCCCATGAGGTCGGCGGCCAGGGCCAGGTCCTCGGCGGAGCTCTCGGGGTAGACCAGGGAGGCGAGTTCCGTGATGTCCCAACCGGTGTAGGTTGATCCGCTGACGACGGCGGCCAGCTCGCGGTGGCGTTGGAGCCATTCGAGATGGCGGTCGGCGGCCTCGGTCTGATGGGGGTTGCGGCGGTGGGTGAACGGAAGCTCAAGTGAGGTGTCGTCGGACATCGGACTCCCGGTGCTGCTGGGGTATCGGTGGTGCTCTCTGAGCTGGCGGACCTGCTGGACTCCTGTGCGGTGACGATCGAATGGCGAAGATCAATTGCCATTACCGGGCGGAACAGTAGTCGATCCGATCATCAGGTGTTAGAGATAACAGGGCATTTGCCCTCGCCGCCAGTTTCGAATCCCGAAAGCCCGTCGCAGCCTGCGGGAATGGTCCACACTTGGAGGTTTGCGGGGATAGTCTCGGCAGCGGACCGACAATCAGGTGAGGCGGAGGGGAACGGTGGCCGAACAGCAGAACGGACCGGCGGACGAGGGCGGGTGGGGAGGAGGTGTCCCGCCGGTTGATGCCGAAAGGCCGCAGCCGCTGCACGAGCGCGAGGCCGAACTCCGATCCGCCGAAGAGGCGTTGGACCGGCTCTGCCGCCGCTTCGCGGCCGGCGGCACCGAGATCGGCGAGCTGCTGGTCTACACCGCCCCGGGCGGTGGCGGCAAGACCAGTGTCCTCGACCAGGTCCGGCGGCTGGCCGGACTCCGCCCGGGGTGCACCGTGCTCTCCGGCCGAGGCGGCCAGCGGCAGACGACCGAACCCTTCCACGTGCTGCGGCAGTTGCTGCTTCCGGTGCTCGGCACGCTCGACAAGGAGGACCTGGCCGAGGTCTTCGGGGCCTGGTACGGCATCGTCGGCCCGGCCATCGGACTGGTCCCGCCCTCCGACGAGGTCGAGCGGCTCGACCCGCAGGGCGTGCAGGACGGCCTGGACTATCTGCTCAGCCAACTCGCGCCCCGCCGTGCGCCGTTGGTGATGGTGGTGGACGACCTGCACTGGGCCGACCAGGAGTCGCTCGGCTGGCTGGCCTCCTTCGCGGCCCGCACCCGCCATCTGCCGGTCCTGCTGGTCTTCGCCTACCGCGACGAGTACGCGGACGAGGCCCGGGTCCTCCAGCAGCAGATCGAGGCCCAGGCCACTCGCCGCCACGAACTGCGCCCGCTCAATCCGGCCTCCGTCGCCAAGCTGGTCCGCGCCGCCCTCGGCGAGGACGCCGAGGACGCGTTCTGCCGCCAGGTCTGGGCCGTCACCGCGGGCAACCCCTACGACACCACCGCCCTGCTGCGCGAGGTGCACGACCAGTGCCTCGACCCCGTCGAGGCCAACAGCCCCCAGCTGCGCGACCTGGCCGCCGCCGCCAAGGGCATGACCCTCCAGCACTGGCTGGCCAAGCTCGGCCCGAGCACCCTGCGGTTCGCCTGGGCCGCGGCGCTGCTGGGCACCGACATCAAGCAGAGCTTCGCCGCCAGCATCTCCGCCCAGGGCACGGCCGAGGCCGACGAGTCCGTCCGCCAGCTGCGCAAGCACCGGATCCTCACCAGCACGCCCAGCGGGCGGCTGGAGTTCGTCCACCCGCTGATCGCCACCTCGATCTACCAGTCCATGCCCGCCGGTACCCGCACCGGAATGCACGGCATGGCCGCCACCATCATCGAGAACAACGGCGGCTCCCTGCTGGAGGCCTCCCGCCATCTGCTGGAGACCCACCCCGAGGGCGACGACCGGATGGTCCGCAAGCTGCGCGCCGCTGCCGCCGAGCACCTGGCGATCGGCGCGCCCGAGGCCGCCCAGCGCTGCCTGGCCCGGGCACTCTCCGAGCCACCGGACGACGACGACCGGGCCGAGGTGCTGTACGAGGCGGGCTGCGCCGCCCTGCTCACCGACCCGGGCGCCACCGTCAACCAGCTGAAGCTGGCGCTGTCACTCGATCCGGGCCTCAGCCCCGAGCTCCGGGTGGACGCCGCGTTCCGGCTCTCCGAGGCGCTCGCGCACTCGGGCGAGGTGGTCGAGGCCGCCGAGGTCTGCCGCCGCGAGGCCGAGATCACCGAACCCGGGCCCGGCAAACTCCGGCTCCAGGCCCTGCACTTCATGTGGGTGGCGTGGCAGCGCGACGAGGAGGACGGTCAGGGCCGCTCCCGCAAGCTGAACGAACTGGCCAGCACGCTGACCGGCGACACCGTGCCCGAGCGGGTGGTCCGCGCGATGTGCGCCTGGGACCTCACCCTGCGCGGCGAGTCGGTGACCAAGGCGATCGAGCTGGCCGACCGGGCCCTGGAGAACGGCCGGCTGCCTAAGGAGATGGGCTGGACCAACACCATCTGGGGTTTCGAACTGCCCGGGCTGATCGGCCTGACCTACGCCTACACCGACCAGCTCGCCCGCGCCGAGAAGCTGTTCTCCGACGCCGTCCTCGGCTTCGAGATGTCCGGCTGGAGCGGCGCGCACAAGGGCTTCGGGTACTTCCTGATGGGGATCACCCGGTTCCGGCGCGGCTTCCTGGTCGAGGCCGAGGACTACCTGCGCCAGGGCCTGCGGATCTCCGAGCGGATCGCTCCGGACATCCCGCTGCAGTGGGACGTCGTCGGCGTGCTGGCCGACACCCTGCTGGCCCGCGGCCGCAGTGACGAGGCCTGGCAGCTGGCGCAGAAGTACCACTTCGCGCCGCCCTACCACCCCACCGCGATGGTGCTTCCCGACGCGCCGACCCTCTACGGCAAGCTGCTGCTGGCCAGGGGCGAGCACGCCGCCGCGGTCAAGGTCTTCGAGGAGGTCGGCGAGCAGCTCACCCGGCGCGGCTGGCACAACACGGTCTGGGCGCCCTGGGTCGGGCACCTCGCGCTGGCGCTCTATCCCACCGAGCCCGACCGGGCCCGGGTGCTGGCCGCGCGGGCCGTCGCCCTGGCCGAGGACTTCGGTTCGGCGTCCGCGATCGGCACCGCGCTGCGGATGCAGGCCGGTCTCTGGGAGGGGCACCGCGCCGTCGAGCTGCTGGAGCAGGCCGTCCGCTGGCTCTCGCAGTCCCCGGCCAGCTACGAACTGGCCTGCGCTCTGGTCGATCTGGGCGCCGCACTGCGCAAGGCCGGACAGCTCACCGACGCCGCCGAGTACCTGTACCAGGGCATGGAGCTGGCCCAGACCTGCGGTGCCGACGGGCTGGTCGACCGGGCCAGGGCCGAACTGGCCAGCTCGGTGCTGCGCCCCAACCGCCTGCGCACCCTGAGCAAGGAGGGCCTGAGCGCGCCCGAGTGGGACGTCGCCAGGCTCGCCGTGCGGGGCATCCCGCCGCAGCGGATCGCCGAACAGCTCGACCTCCCGCTCAGCCTGGTGCAGCGCCGGCTGGCCGCCGTGCACCGCAAGGCGGGCAGCGGTCCGGAAGGTCTGGCGGAGGCGCTCGGCCTGTCCGATGCGGAACTGTCGGAGGACGGGCCGGGGAGGGGCGGAGACCAGCCGGGGGAGTAAGACCGATCGGCAATAGGGAGCGTGGGTGAAGGTCGGCACGCGACGCCGCGGGCCCTATTGCCGGTCGGTCTAAGTCTGACGAACCGTCGGGCGCGGGAGGGTCGCAGCCGAGCCGGGTACCGCGGCCGGAGCTAACCTGGCACGCGTACAGGTCCCGAACCAGGGGCGGCCGTCGGGCGGCGGCCGCAGGGAGGAGCGAGCCATGACGGAGTCGTCCGAGACCACCGAGGTCAGCCGGGCGCAGTTCGCCACCGGAGGCGCGGGAGCCGCGATCGAGCGCTGGACGCTGCGCAACGGCCCGATCACGGCCTCCGTGCTCACCCTGGGGGCGACCCTGCACACCCTCACCGCACCCGACCGCACCGGTGCCGACGCGCAGCTCCTGCTCAGCACGGAGGAGCTCGGCGCGATCCTCGGCCCCGCCCGCAACTACGGCACCGTCGTCGGCCGCTATGCCAACCGCATCGCCGACAGCCGGATCACCGTCGACGGCGAGGAGCACCAACTCGCCTCCACCGGCGGCGGAGTCACCCTGCACGGCGGCCCGGACGGCTTCGCCCACCGGATCTGGACCGCCGAGGAGGTGCCCGGCGGCGTCCGGCTCCACCTCCACAGCCCCGACGGCGACCAGGGCTTTCCCGGCGCGCTGGAGGTGTGGGTCAGCTACACCCTCGACGCCGGCGGCGTCACCATCGACTACCGGGCCACCACCAACCGCCCCACCGTGGTCAACCTCACCAACCACGCCTACTTCAACCTCTCCGGCGAGGGCAGCGGCGACGTCCTCGGCCATCTGCTCACCCTGGACGCGGACCAGTACACCCCCGTCGACGAACGGCTGATCCCCTACGGCCCGTGCGAGCCGGTCGCCGGCACGCCGTTCGACTTCACCACCGCCCGGCCGATCGGCAAGGCGATCCACGACGAGCACCCCCAGCTGCGCGCGGGCGGCTACGACCACAACTGGGCGCTCAGGCCCCGTCCCGCCGACGGCACGCCGACCCGCGCGGCCTTCCTGGAGGACCCGGTCACCGGCCGGACCCTGGAGGTGCTCACCACCGAACCGGGCATCCAGGTCTTCACCGCCAACAGCTTCCGTGGTGCGGTCACCGGCGCGAGCGGCGCGCCGTACGGCCGGTACGCGGGCGTCGCCCTGGAGACCCAGCACTACCCGGACTCCCCGCACCAGCCCTCGTACCCCTCCACCGAGCTGCGGCCGGGGGAGGAGTTCCGCTCGACCACGGTGCTCCGGCTGGGCGTGGCCGGGTGAGCGGACCGGGTGCGGGGGAGCGCGCCGGAAGGCCCCGCGCCCGGGAGGCCGCGGTGCGCGGTGGCGCGCGCCCGGGTGCGGGGGCCGCCCGGCCGGCCGCGGCGTCGTGAGCGCCGATGGTCTCCCGGCCCGTCCGCCGTAAGATTGGCTGAATGGAGAGTTCGGACCCCGTTGTGCACAAGGCCCTCGCGTTGCCCGCGCGGCGGGCGCTGCTTGAGGCGCTGACGGATGCGGCCGAGCCGATGGACAACCGGCAGCTGGCCGAGCTGGTCGGGCAGCACGTCACCACGGTCCGCCACCACCTCACCGCCCTGGTCCAGGCCGGTCTGGTCGAAGTGCGGCAGGAGGAGCCGACGGGCGGCCGAGGTCGCCCCCGGCTGCTGTACGCGGCGGCGCCCGCGCGCGAGCAACTGGCCGCCTACCGCACGCTGGTGGAGGTGCTGGCGCTCGGTTTCGGCGGGACCAGCGGCGAGCGGGCCCGGCGGGCGGCGGAGGCCGGGCGGATCTGGGGCGCCTCCGAGGAGGGGGCGGCCGGCTCGCTCACCGAGCAGGTGCTCGCGGCTGCCGACAGCTGGGGCTTCGAGCCGGAACTGCGGACCGACGAGGGCTCGGGCGGCGGCGAGGTGCTGCTGCACGGCTGCCCGTTCCAGCACAACGCGGAGCGCCACCCCGAGGTGGTCTGCTCGGTGCACCAGGGTCTGCTGGACGCGATGGCGGAGCGTGCCGGACAGCCCGGCACGCTCCGTCTGCACCCCTTCGTCGGCCCCCATGTCTGCAGCATCTCGATCGCCAAGCCCGGGAGCTGAGCGTCGGAGCGACCGGCAACGATCGCACCGAACGGCACCGGGGAACGCGGATCGCCGCGTTCCCCGGTGCCGTTCGGTCTCGGTGGATGCTGTGAACCACTCAGGCCGGGGCCCGTACCCCGGCCGGACGGCTCAGTTGCCCGAGGCGAGCCAGAGGTCGGGGCCGAACACCTCGTAGTGGATCGACTGGGCCGGGACACCGCGCCGCAGCAGTTCGGCGCGGGTCGCGCGCATGAAGGGCAGCGGTCCGCACAGGTAGGCGCGGACGCCCTGCGGTATCTCGATCTGCGCCAGGTCGACCAGGCCGGTGCGCACCTCGCCGTCGGCCTCCGCCGGCTGCTCGTACCAGCGGTGCAGCTCGGCCTCGGGCAGGGCGGCGACGAGAGTGCGCAGCTGCTCGGCGTGGGCGTGGTCGGCCGGTGAGCGGTCGCCGTGCACCACGGTGACCGCCCGCTCGGAGCCGGTGGCCGCCAGGTGGTCGAGCATGCCGATCATCGGGGTGCAGCCGATCCCGGCGGAGGCCAGCAGCAGCGGTTCGTCGCCCTCGGCCAGGGTGAGGTCGCCGAACGGGAGCGAGACGGTGAGCAGGTCGCCGCTGTCGATGTTGTCGTGCAGCCAGTTGGAGACCTCGCCCGCGGGGGTGTCCCCGCCGTGCATCCGCTTCACGGTGATCCGCCACTGGGCGCCGTCCGGGCCGGCGGAGAGGCTGTACTGGCGGATCTGCCGTGTGCCGTCGGGCAGTCGGACGGCGACGCTGACGTACTGGCCGGGCCGGAAGGCCGGGGCGGGGCTGCCGTCGGCGGGGCGGAGGGTGAAGGAGACGGCGTCGCGGGACTCCTGGGTACGGGCGACCACGGTCATCCCGCGCCAGGCCTGGCCCGGCTCGACTCCCGCCTCGGAGTACAACTTGGCTTCCAGGGCGATGAGTTCACCGGCCATCAGCCAGTAGACCTCGTCCCAGGCGGTCGCCACCTCGGGGGTGACGGCCTCACCGAGCACCTCGACGATCGCGGCGAAGAGGTACTTGTGCACGATCCGGTACTGGTCCTCGGTGATGCCCAGCGACACGTGCTTGTGCGCGATCCGGGCCAGCATCGCGCCCGGACGCACGTCCGGCTGCTCGACCAGCATGGTCGCGTAGCCGGCGACCGCACCGGCCAGCGCCTTGGGCTGGTCGCCGGCGGCCTGGTTGCCGCGGTTGAAGAGGTCGCGCTCCAGCTCGGGGTGGTCGGCGAACATCCGGCGGTAGAAGAGTGTGGTGATCTCGCCGATGGCGGCGCCGACGGCGGGGAGGGTGGCGCGGACGATCGCGGTCGATTCGGGGGAGAGCACGGATTCCTCCAGCACGGTCTGACGGAGTGGCTGCGGTTCGGCAGCACCATCAATATATAGGAGGTTCATCCTTTTAAATGGAAGCGGGGGCCTGTCTGGCGCCTCACATAGCGCCCTGTGGGGTGGAAAATGCCCTGCAAATCGGACAATTGCCAAGATCTCGCCCGTAGATCGACTACCTTGCGGCAACGCAGAGGACACGCGGGCGTAACGATCGCAGGATCTTGCAGAAACTTGCTGCAAGACCTTTCTTCAGGGATTGCGTCCCTGTTACGTTCCTGCCCAAGCCCGACGGCCGCAACGGCGCAGTCGGCATGGGAGAGCCATTATGCGCGCTCCCTACACCATCTCGGGCACCCCCACCTCCTAGGAGTTCTCATGCGGCGTGGCATCGCGGCCTCCGCCCTCATCGCGGCCCTCGCGGTCACGACTGCTGCGTGCGGCAGCAGCGGCGGTTCCGGCTCGGACGGCAAGGCCGACGGCCCGGTGACCATCACCTACTGGGACACCTCCAACGCCACCAACGAAGCGCCGAACTACAAGGCGCTGATCGACAAGTTCCAGGCCGCGAACCCCGACATCAAGGTCACGTTCGTCAACGTGCCCTTCGACCAGGCGCAGAACAAGCTGCAGACCGCGATGGGCGCCAAGGGTGCGCCGGATGTCTTCCGCTCCGAGGTCGGCTGGACCGCCGCCTTCGCCAAGGCCGGCTTCCTGGCACCGCTGGACGGCACCGACGCCGCCAAGGACGTCTCCGCCTTCCAGCCCAGCCTGATCAAGCAGGCCACCTACGAGGGCAAGCTGTACGGCGTGCCGCTGGTCACCGACACCCTCGGCCTGCTCTACAACAAGGACCTGTTCGCCAAGGCCGGCATCGACAAGGCCCCCGCCACCTGGGACGAGCTGAAGGCCGACGCCGCCCAGATCAAGGACAAGACCGGCGCGGACGGCCTGTTCATGCGGGCCGGCGACGGCTACTACGCGATGCCGTTCCTCTACGGCGAGGGCACCAACCTGGTGGACGCCGCCAACAAGAAGATCACCGTCAACACGCCCGAGGCCGTCAAGGCGATCGACACCTACAAGTCGATGTTCACCTCGCCCGGCACCGTCAAGGCCGACGTGACCACCGACTCCTACGCGCACATGATGGACGCGTTCAACAACGGCAAGGCCGCGATGATCATCCAGGGACCCTGGGAGATCACCAACATCTACAAGGGCTCCGCCTTCGCCGACAAGAAGAACCTCGGCATCGCTCCCGTCCCGGCCGGCTCCACCGGCAAGGCCGGCGCCCCGACCGGTGGCCACAACGTGTCGGTCTACGCCGGTTCGGACAAGGCCCACCAGGCCGCCGCCGAGAAGCTGGCCGCGTTCCTGACCTCCGCCGAGAGCCAGACCTTCCTCGCCCTGAAGAACTCCACCCTGCCGACCCGTTCCGACGCCTACACCGCGGACGTCAAGGCCGACCCGGGCATCGCCGGCTTCCAGACCATCCTTCCGGTCGCCCAGCCGCGGCCCGAACTGCCCGAGTACAGCTCGATGTTCGCCCCGCTCGGCACCGACCTGACCAAGGTCGCGCAGGACCAGGCCACCACCCAGTCCGGCCTGGACAC
The DNA here is from genome assembly GCF_051374625.1 of Kitasatospora sp. HPM-01-4. Taxonomy (NCBI): domain Bacteria; kingdom Bacillati; phylum Actinomycetota; class Actinomycetes; order Kitasatosporales; family Streptomycetaceae; genus Kitasatospora; species Kitasatospora sp. HPM-01-4. The sequence goes on from NZ_JBPQGP010000005.1 coordinate 7,178,627, forward strand.
CGCGGCCACCGACTTCGCCAAGCTGCTCCCCGGCTTCAGCAAGTAACGCCATCGGCCGCCCGGTTACACCACCCGCAGTGGTAGGCCGGGCGGCCACTGGGCTCTGCGACACCCGTCCGAGAAGGTGTCACCGGTGACTCCGTCCCGGCCAGGCCGAGGACTTCCACGCGCCGGCCGGAGCCGGCTCCCGGCGGTCAGGGCCTGACCGCCCAACGGCGGGGTTCAGCACACGTATTCCAACCGGCTGAAGTCGGTGGTTCCCGAAAAGAGGATCGATGGCAGTCGCCGTGCAGGGCGCTTCCAGCCAGGGCAGCCGCGACCGCGAACCGCGGCCCGGTCTCCTCCAGCGCGTCAGGCTCTCGTACAGCAGACACTGGTACGCCTACGCGATGGTCGCGCCGGTGGTCATCGTGCTCGGCGTACTGGTCGGCTACCCGCTGGGGCGGGGCATCTACCTGACCCTCACCGACGCCAACAGCCTCAACGTGGGCCGCCAGATCGGCGTCAACCACATCCCGGACAGCTTCAACTTCGTCGGCCTGCACAACTACGCCGACGTGCTCTGGGGCCCGGGCTCCTACGACCGCTTCTGGTCGCACTTCATCTGGACGGTCCTGTGGACGGTCCTCTGCGTCACCCTGCACTACACCCTCGGCCTCGGCCTCGCCATGCTGCTGAACCAGAAGCTGCGCGGCCGCCTGGCCTACCGGATGCTGCTGATCCTGCCCTGGGCCGTGCCCACCTTCGTCACCGTCTTCTCCTGGCGGCTGATGCTCTCCGACAGCGGAGTGGTCAACTCCTTCCTCGGCTTCCTGCACCTGCCGCAGCCCTCCTGGCTCAGCGACCCGCTCGCCTCCAAGGCCGCCGCCGTCATCGTCAACACCTGGTGCGGCGTGCCGTTCATGATGGTCTCGCTGCTCGGCGGACTGCAGTCCATCCCGGCCGAGCTCTACGAGGCGGCCGAGATGGACGGAGCCACCCCCTGGCAGCGCTTCCGCTACGTCACCCTGCCCGGGCTGCGCACCGTCAGCAGCACCGTCGTCCTGCTCGGCGTGATCTGGACCTTCAACCAGTTCGCCATCATCTTCCTGCTGCTGGGCAACGGCTCGCCGGACGCCCAGATCCTGGTCACCTGGGCCTACCGCCTCGGCTTCGGCCAGCAGCCGCGCGCCTACGCCGAGTCGGCCACCTACGGGGTGCTGCTGCTCTCGATCCTGGTCGTCTTCACCAGCTTCTACCGCCGCTGGCAGGTCCGCAACGAGGAGAACGCGTGATGACGCGGACCGCCGCAGTCCCCACCGACCACGACGAGGCAGGCCAGCGAATGAGCGTCTCCACCGAACTCCCCACCGACGCCGCGCAGTCCGCGCCGGCCGCCGAGCCCCCGAGAAGGGCGCGCGGCGAACGCGGACCGGCCCGCACGGCGCTGCTGCACGGACTGCTCACCGTCGCCTCGCTGATCGCGCTCTTCCCGGTGCTGTGGATCGCCTGGATCTCGCTTGGCCCGGACAAGACCGACTACCTGCACCCGGGCGACATCCTCGGCAAGATGAGCCTGACCAACTACGGCTTCGTGCTGCAGCACACCGACTTCCCCGTCTGGTTCGGCAACTCGCTGCTGGTCGCGCTCGGCACCACGGTCTTCTCCGTGCTGGTCGCCGCCACCACCGGCTACGCGGTGTCCCGGATGCGCTTCCCCGGCCACCGCCAGCTGATGTGGACCCTGCTGCTCACCCAGATGTTCCCGATCGCCGTGGTGATCGTGCCGATGTACACCATCCTCTCCAGCCTCGACCTGCTGGACAGCTACCTCGGTCTGATCCTCACCTACGCGGGCACCATCGTCCCGTACTGCGCCTGGCTGATGAAGGGCTACTTCGACACCATCCCGGTGGAGATCGACGAGGCCGGCCGGGTGGACGGGCTCACCCCGTTCGGGACGTTCTGGCGGCTGATCATGCCGCTGGCCCGCCCCGGCCTGGCGGTCGCCGCGTTCTACTCCTTCCTCACCGCCTGGGCCGAGGTCCCGTTCGCCTCGACCTTCATGCTCAGCTCCGACAAGTACACCCTGGCGGTGGGCCTGCAGACCTACATCAGCGAGCACGACGCGCAGTGGCAGCTGATGGCCGCGACCTCGGTGCTGATCGCACTGCCGGCCGCGCTCTTCTTCTACCTGGTCCAGAAGCACCTGGTCACCGGCCTGACCGCCGGTGCCGCGAAGTCCTGATCCCTTACCAGGCCGATCAGCAACCGTTTCCTCTGATTCCTCAAAGGATGACTTGTCCGATGACCCAGAACCTGGCCGACACCTCCCGGCCCGCCGCAGCGCCGACCGCCGCGAACGCCGGTGAGAGCAGAGGCTGGTGGCGCGACGCGGTCATCTACCAGGTGTACCCGCGCAGCTTCGCCGACTCCAACGGCGACGGTATGGGCGACCTGCCCGGTATCCGCAGCCGCCTGCCCTACCTGCGCGACCTCGGCGTGGACGCGGTCTGGCTCTCCCCGTTCTACGCCTCCCCGCAGGCCGACGCCGGGTACGACGTGGCCGACTACCGTGCGGTGGACCCGATGTTCGGCACCCTGCTGGACGCCGACGCGCTGATCCGCGACGCCCACGCACTGGGGCTGCGGATCATCGTGGACCTGGTCCCCAACCACTCCTCGGACCAGCACGAGTGGTTCCAGCGCGCGCTGCGCGAGGGCCCCGCCTCCCCGCTGCGCGACCGGTACCACTTCCGCCCCGGCAAGGGGGAGAACGGCGAACTCCCGCCCAACGACTGGGAGTCCATCTTCGGCGGCCCGGCCTGGACCCGTACCGAGAACCCCGACGGCACCCCGGGCGACTGGTACCTGCACCTGTTCGCCCCCGAGCAGCCCGACTTCAACTGGGAGAACCCGGCCGTCGCCGACGAGTTCCGCTCCATCCTGCGGTTCTGGCTGGACATGGGCGTGGACGGCTTCCGGATCGACGTCGCGCACGGCCTGGTCAAGGCCGAGGGCCTGCCCGACATAGGCGCGGGCGACCAGCTCAAGCTGCTCGGCAACGACGTGATGCCGTTCTTCGACCAGGACGGCGTGCACGAGATCTACCGCTCCTGGCGGAGGATCCTCGACGAGTACCCGGGCGAGCGGATCGGCGTCGCCGAGGCCTGGACCCCGACCGTCCAGCGCACCGCCAACTACGTCCGCTCCGACGAGCTGCACCAGGCCTTCAACTTCCAGTACCTGAGCACCTACTGGGACTCCGCCGCACTGCGCGAGGTCATCGACCTCTCGCTGGACTCGATGCGGCCGGTGGACGCCCCCACCACCTGGGTGCTCTCCAACCACGACGTCACCCGGCACGCCACCCGCTTCGGCAACCCGCCCGGCAATACCCAGATCCGCACCCCCGGCGACCGCGAACTCGGCCTGCGCCGCGCCCGCGCCGCCACCCTGCTGATGCTCGCCCTGCCCGGCTCCGCCTACCTCTACCAGGGCGAGGAGCTCGGCCTGCCGGACGTCACCGACCTGCCCGACGAGGTCCGCCAGGACCCCTCCTTCTTCCGCAAGGCCGGCCAGGACGGCTTCCGCGACGGCTGCCGGGTGCCGATCCCGTGGTCCGGCACCGAGGCCCCGTACGGCTTCGGCCCGACCGCCGGCGGCCCCAGCTGGCTGCCCCAGCCCGCCGAGTGGGCGGCACTCAGCGTCGAGGCGCAGACCGGCGACCCGACCTCCACCCTGGAGCTCTACCGCTCCGCCCTCGCCGTCCGCCGGGCCCAGCCCGCACTCGGCGGCGGCACCGAGGTGACCTGGCTGGACAGCCCCGAGGGCACGCTGGCCTTCCGCCGGGACAGCGCCACGGGCGAGGAGGGCGGCTCCTTCGTCTGCACCGTGAACACCACCGCCGAGGCGGTCACCGTCACCGCGCCCGGCAGGGTCCTGCTCTGCTCCACCGGGAACACCGAGGTCACCGGTGACCAGGCCGTACTGCAGGCGGACAGCACCACATGGTGGGCGGTCTGACATGGTTGCAATAGGCTTCGGGACCGTGACTACGGCGCGACTCTCGGACATCGCGGCGCAGGCGGGGGTCAGCGAGGCCACCGTCAGCCGCGTCCTCAACGGCAAGGCAGGCGTCTCCGCCACCACACGGCAGAACGTGCTGGCGGCGCTCGACGTGCTCGGCTACGAGCGGCCGACCCGGCTGCGCCAGCGCAGTGCCGGCCTGATCGGGCTGATCACCCCGGAGCTGAGCAATCCGATCTTCCCCGCGCTGGCGCAGGTGATCGAGCAGGTGCTCAGCCGCCACGGCTTCACGCCGGTGCTGTGCACCCAGACCCCGGGCGGGTCGACCGAGGACGAACTGGTCGAGATGCTGGTCGACCGCGGCGTCGCGGGCATCGTCTTCGTCTCCGGGCTGCACGCGGACACCACCGCCGACCACGACCGGTACAACAGACTGACCGGTCGCCAGGTGCCGTTCGTCCTGATCAACGGCTACAGCGAGAAGATCTCGGCGCCGTTCATCTCGCCGGACGACCGGGCCGCGATGTGGATGGCCGTGCAGCATCTGGTCGAGCTCGGGCACGAGAAGATCGGCCTGGCCGTCGGCCAGCGCCGGTACGTGCCGGTGCTGCGCAAGATCGAGGGATTCACAGCGGCCGTCCAGGAACTGCTCGGCAGGACCCAGGAGGAGGCCGAAGCCCTGGTCCACCACACGCTGTTCAGCGTGGAGGGCGGGCACGCGGCCGCGGGCGCCCTGCTGGACCAGGGCTGCACGGCGATCGTCTGCGGCAGCGACATGATGGCGCTCGGCGCGATCCGCGCGGTCCGTCAGCGCGGCCTGTCGGTGCCGCAGGACGTCTCGGTGGTCGGCTTCGACGACTCGCCGCTGATCGCCTTCACCGAGCCGCCGCTGACCACCATCCGCCAGCCGGTCGAGGCGATGGCCACGGCCGCGGTGGACGCACTCCTCGAGGAGGTCGGAGGGAACCCCGGGCAGCGCGCCGAGTTCATGTTCCAGCCGGAACTGGTGATGCGCGGCTCCACGGGGGCCAGGGCGCACTGAGGTTCCCGGGAGGTCCCGGACCACGTCGGCCCGTCGGGTGTACTGCCCGGCGGGCCGACGTGCTGCCGTGACGTGCGGATGTGCGGACGTGGGGTTCGGGGATCCGGGGTCGCCCGGATGGAGTAGCGCCGGTCCGCCGGTGTTCGACCGGCCGCTGGGCCCGTCCGCCGTCCTCGGGAGGGCAACGGTCCTCGGCTCGCGCTGCGGGCGGGGGCCGACTGTGGCCAGCATCGAGACATGAGAGCTGGTCGGACTCCCCGGACGGTGGAGAACGCCGCGTGGCCGATCTGGCGCAGGCGGCTGCTGCTCGGCGTGGGACTGGTGGTCGCCGGGGTGATCGTCTACTTCGGCTGGGCCGCGACGGTGCCGCGCTGGTGGTCGCAGCGGGTGGGCTCCATGGTGAACGGGCACCTGAGCGTGGGACTGCTGCTGGGGCTCGTCTTCGGAATCTGCTTCACGCTGCTGCCGCTGCTGGCGGCCTGGGCCGGTCTGCACCGGCGACGGTCCTGGAAGGTGACGCTCAGCTGGCTGATCCTCGCGCTGGTGCTGGCACTGCCCAACCTCTGGACGCTGGGCGTCGTGGTGGGCACCGGCAGCGGAGCACACGCCGGACAGCGGGTGATGGACGTCAGGGCGCCCTGGTTCCGCGGCTCGACCCTGATCGGCGCGGTCATCGCGGCAGTGATCTTCGCGGGTCTCATGGTCTTCACCCGCGCCCGCTGGCCCCGGCACGACAGGAGACGGGGCAAGGGCGGGAGCACGGACCGCGCGGAGGAGGGCGAGGCGGAGCCGGGAAAGGCCGGATGACCGCTGCTCAGCCCTCCTGCGGGGTGCGCCTCTCCTCGCCGACCCGGTGTGCGTCGGCGGCATCGCCGGTGCGGGCCTCGGTACGGCGGCCGGCGGCCAGATAGTCGCGGACGACCAACTCGACCGCATCCTGCGGACTCCTGGTGCCGGTCAGCAGCATGACCTCGATCGCCAGATCGCTGTCGAGACTGATGGTGACCCGTGCCATGGCCGTTCCCCTCCCCTGCGGCAGTTGGGTGCGACCACGCACTCTAGGGGCGCGGGAACCGCTTGGCCAGCCTGCCACCCTGACGCGGACTCGCCGAGTGCCCGCGCTCCCCTCCTCGCAGGGCGCGGGAACCGCCCGGAGGGAGCCCCTGCCCGGGCCGGGGGGCCTTCGTGGGACTCCCCGCGCCGGCAGCCGTACCGGCAGAGGCCGCTGTCCCCGGCGCCGACCAGAGCACCGGGGACAGCGGCCTTGCGGTGGAACCGCTCAGGGAGTGTCCGGAGACCGTCAGACGCGGCCGGCGAAGTCCGGGGCCCAGTTGGCGATGGTCTCGGTCTTCACGCCCGACTTCGGGTTGGCGGCCTCGACGTACTTGCCGTCACCGATGTAGATGGCGACGTGGTAGACGCCCGAGTTGCTGCCGTTGTTGGACCAGAACAGCAGGTCGCCCGGCTGCAGGCTGTCCAGCGAGACGCGGGTGGAGGCATCGGCCTGGTCGGCGGCGACTCGCGGAAGCGAGATGCCGGCCTGGCGGAACGCGGCCTGGGTCAGGCCGGAGCAGTCCCAGCCACCGTCGCTGCTGCCGCCGTAGACGTAGGCCTGGCCGACCTTGGAGAGCGCGAAGTTGATCGCGGCGGCCTTGCTGCCGGTCGCGGGCGCGGCCGGAGCGGCGGGCTTGGCCGGGGCCGGGGCCGGAGCCGGAGCCGGGGTGCTGGGGCTGCTGCTCTGCTTGGGGGCCGGCTTCGGGGCGTCCTGCTGCGGCGCGGCGGTGGCGGTGCCGCCGAGAGCCAGCTGCTGGCCCGGGAAGATGACGTCCGGACCCTGGGTCAGCACCGACCGGTTGAGGTCGTACAGCTTCTGCCAGCCACCGTCGACGCTGTTCTTCGTGGCGATGCTCGACAGCCAGTCGCCGTCCACCACGGTGTACTTGGTGCCGTTCGTGGCCTGCCCGGCGGCGGCCGGGGCGCTCTGCCGCTTGGCGGCGGGAGCCTGCGCGGTCTTCGGCGCGGTGGTCGCGGCGGTGCTCGGGGCGGCGGCCGGAGCGGAGGTGTCGACCTGGGCGGCGGCGCCGCCCTTGGTCAGACCGGCCTTCACCGAGCAGACCGGCCAGGCGCCGGGGCCCTGCGAGGCGAGAACCTTCTCGGCGACGGCGATCTGCTGCGCCTTGGTCGCCTGGTTGGCCTGCGGGGCGTACTGGGTGCCACCGAAGGCGGCCCAGGTGGAGGAGGTGAACTGGAGGCCGCCGTAGAAGCCGTTGCCGGTGTTGATGCCCCAGTCGCCGCCGCTCTCGCACTGCGCGACCTTGTCCCAGGTGGAGACGGAGGCGGCGGACGCGCCGGACGCGACGAGGGCGGGGATCGAGAGGCCGAGACCGACCACACCGGTGGCGGCGATCAGACGGCGGGCACGCTTGTTGGCGTTGATGGGCAGCATGAAGGTGTGCGTTCCTCTCCCACGCCTGCGAGGTGAGCTGTCGGATTCGGGCTGGAGTTGCCCGGCCGTGCTGCGCACGGCTTCACCCCAAGCCCGGAGTCGGCCACTGCTGACCGCCTCTCGGGCGACTTACCTGGTTCCCCCGCCCCTGCCGTAGGTGCGTTCTGCGGTACCAACTGCTCCGGCGGCAGGACTCGGCGTTCCGGATGAGCTGGGTCCGTGTGTCAACGAACGGGGAGCACGTTAAGCAGACTTAAGTTGAAACTGCAAACACCTGTGAGTTCCCTCACAGGCTATTCGCCGATTCCTCAAGATCGAATGCGAATGGACATTTCCTGGAAATTCGATGGGCCTCTCTCAGGCGATCTGCACGGGTTGCGATCTGCCTGCCTTTCAGGTGATGCCACGGCAATTTCGGCCCGGATCGGGCAACCGGTTGTGAAACTTTTGAGAAGTCCCCGGGGGAGCGGAATCCGGGTCGGCGCCGCCCGATGAAGAGGGTGGTGGCAAATGTCCGAATTGTGAGTTGATGGGGTGGATGTCGCAGTGAGTTCACCAACTCTCCACCCGCCCCCGGCCGTACGGCTCTCGGAGGCGGGACCGGCGGACGGGCGCGCCCTTGGGGTCCCGGGTGCCGGATGGCCCCCGGCGGGCCCGGAAACGCCGAGAGGCCCCTCGGAGGGGGCCTCTCGAACGGGTCTGTCGGGCGCTCAGCCGGCGGGCTGTTCCGCGACGGCGGCAGGGGCCTCACCCGGGCCCGGGATGTTCAGTGCGCTCAGGTAGGTGGAGGCGATCAGCTGACCGACGGTCGGGTAGGCGCCGAGCGGGGCCGCGCTCGGGCAGCCGGTCTCCTCGGCCGCCGTGGCCAGCAGCTCGGGGTCGGCCTCCGGGCCGATGACCAGTGGGGCGAGCGCGGGACGCTGTGAACCGGTGGCCTTCAGGTGCTCGACCGCGGCGGCCACCGAGCCCGGTACGTCCAGGGCGGCGGCCACCACGGGCACCGCGAGCCGGGCGGCCAGCAGTACACCGGTGATTCCGGCCGCCGCGGCGGCCTCCTCGCCGCCGACGACGGTCAGTACCACACCGTCGGCCGCGGTGGTGATGGCGAACAGTCGGGCGCGGTCGGCGCGGGCCAGACCGGCCTCGGAGAGCCGCACGTGCACGGCTTCGGCCAGCAGTGGGTGCGGGCCGAGCGCATCGGTGACGGCGGCTCCCGTCTCGTCGGCCAGCCTGTACAGAGCCGTCAGGAAGTCGTGCGGGCCGGCCAGCAGCGGGATCACGACGGGTGCCGGCAGGCCCGCCTCGGCGGCCTGGGCGAGTACTGCGGCCACGGTGGGGGCGGCCTGGTCGCCGTTCTCCGTGTCGCCCTCCGGCGCACCGGCGGCAAGGTGCTCGCCGACCAGGTAGCCGGCGGCGGTCTCGGTGCCCGGCTGCTCGCCGCGCACGATGGACAGCAGTTCCTCGACGATCGGGCTTGCCTCGGGTCCGGCCGCGGCGGGGACGGCAAGCAGCAGGGCCGGGGAACCGGCAGGGACCTCGGGGCGCTCAGGACGGCGGTGGCGCCCCCGCGCACGGGAGCCTGGAGTGCGGACGGGCAGTGGCGCGCCCGGGATGGCTGCGGTGCTCATGGCGGAGATCGTAGGACATTCGGCAGGCAGGACTGCATCCGGATCCCGAGAGTTGACATCGAACCTGCTAGTAACCGGGACAATTACCACCAAATTACCCAATCCTTGCTGACGGTCGGTCGCATCACGCAACCGAAACCCCGTCAGCTCCCGTCCCTGGTGACGTGTCTCACAGGTGATCGCGGGCGGCGGACCGTGCGTCCGACGCCCGGCCTACGAAGATCAACACGGTGGCGCAGGCCCGGTACGGGCAGTCATCGGCCGGGCTCCGATTCGCCGGGCTATGTCCACTTACGTTCCGTCAAAGACGGTCAAGCGGAGTGGTTGGCGTACATTCCGACACGCTCGGCTGCACAAGCAATGTCCCGTGCTGATGCACGTGCACTGGAGCTATCATCGCGTCAAGTAGGGCGTAAGCCCGGCAGGTCTGGAGAATCCGGTGCAAGAGATGCAGGAAACGTACAACGGCATGGCGGCCACGGACCTCGATGGTGTGGTCTGGCAGAAGAGCCGGTACAGCAATTCGCAGGGTAACTGCGTGGAGTTCGCCGCACTGCCGGGCGGTGAAGTGGCGATGCGCAACTCGCGGTTTCCCGAGGGGCCGGCGCTGATTTACACCCGGGCGGAGATCGCCGCGATGCTGCTCGGCGCGAAGGACGGGGAGTTCGACCATCTGGCGGGCTGAACCACCCGTCAACTCTCTTGCTACAGGCCGTCGTGGGATCGATCACCACGGCGGCCTCCATCGTTTCCGGGGGCTGTTCGCTTCGGGGCTGTTCGCTTCGGGGCCGCTCGCCTCGGGGCCGCTCGCCTCGGGGCCGCTCGCCTCGGGGTCGCTCGCCTCGGGGTCGCGCGGAGTCGGCGGTGGCCGTTCGGGGCCGTCCGCGGGCCGGCGTCCGTCCGCCGCCGCGGGTGGCGGTCCCGGGTCGCGGTCGAGGAGGGTGGCCGTGGGCGGTCGGTCGCGGGGTGCACCGGCGTGGTCGGGTGCTCGGGTCGCCGGGGTTGCGCGGGTCCGGTCCTGGAGGCTTCGTCCCGGTCCGGGGATCGGGGTGGCGGCTCACGGGCTACGGCCGCCGGGTTCCGGTGGGCCGCGGCAGAGCGGTGGCTCGCCTCGGCCGGCTCGCCCTCGGCTGTCGTGCCGGGCGGTTCAGGCAGTTCAGGCGGAGCGGCGGTGCCGGCCTGACGGTGCCACAGCCGCGGTCACGGGCTCGGCCTCGAACAGGGCCCAGACCACCTTGCCCGCACCCGCCAGCGGATGCCAGCCCCAGGAGCGGCTGAACGAGTCGACCAGATGCAGCCCCCGGCCGGACTCGGCGACGAAGTCGGGCTCCCGGGCGACCGGTCCGGCGCTGCTCGGGTCGCTCACCGCGCACACCACCTGAGGTGCGCGGTGCACCAGGCTTATTCGGATCGGCAGCGCCCCGTCGGCGACCGGCCGCGTACACGTCGACAGCCGCCCGGGCACAGGGGCGGAGCCCTCGTCCCGGCGGGCGCCGAGCGCGTGGCGCAGCGCGTTGGTCACCAACTCCGAAGCGACCAGGGAGACATCGTCGAACAGTTCGCCAAGACCCCAGCCGTACAGAGTCGATCTGGCGAACTCCCTGGCGGTTCTGACGGCTTCGAAGCGTGGCGCGAGCGTACAGGTGACCACGTGGGGGTCGGCCAGGACAGCCGTACCGGTGCTCATGAAGAGCTCCTCCCATAAGGGGGCGGACACGGCTGGACCCATGGGGGTCATGCCGGTCACCTCCGACTCGCTCGGCCGCGCGCCAGCTTCCTCGACGGTCGCACGCGCGCACGTGCGCCCGACCGCGCGGGGACGCGGCCGAGCGGTTGTGCGGATTCGCGCGCGGGGTCGAACGCGAAGCCCGCGGGATTGCCAGGGACGTGCAGGTGCACGTGCACCATGGTCCTCTGCGCTCACTGCAGATGCAAGAGTCGATTCACGTGCAGTCGCACTATTGGCATATGCAAGCGCCGGATGCACGTGCATCATGGTGTCTCAGCGGAAGATCTGATAGATCGTTCTGCTGGTACCGGCACCCTGAGCGCTCAACTGATGGCAGACTGTGCCCTGTTTGCCCTAGGTGGAGGTTTCGACGGCATGACCACAGCTCAGCCCAACGGTGGCTCGATGGTGCGCCGTATCCTCCTGGGCTCCCAACTGCGCAGGCTGCGCGAGGGGCACGGGATCACCAGGGAGGATGCCGGCTACCAGATCCGGGCCTCCGAGTCGAAGATCAGTCGCATGGAGCTCGGCCGCGTCAGCTTCAAGGAGCGCGACGTGGCCGACCTGCTCACCCTCTACGGTGTGCACGACGGCACCGAGCGGGAGGCGCTGCTCGGCCTGGTCCGCGAGGCCAACAAGCCCGGTTGGTGGCACAGTTACAACGACGTGCTGCCCGGCTGGTTCCAGACCTACGTCGGCCTGGAAGAGGCCGCCGCGCTGATCCGCACCTACGAGGTCCAGTTCATCCCGGGCCTGCTCCAGTCCGAGGAGTACGCGCGCGCCGTCTTCGGCCAGACCCGGCCCGTCCTCAGCGGTGACGAGCTCGAACGGCGGCTCAGTCTGCGGATGCGCCGCCAGAAGCTGCTGACCGAGGGCCAGAGCCCCCGGCTGTGGGCCGTCATCGACGAGGCCGCGCTGCGGCGTCCGGTCGGCGGGCACGGCGTGATGCGACGCCAGGTCCAGTACCTGATCGACGTGGCCGAGACGTCCAACGTGGTGATCCAGGTCATGCCGTTCCGGTTCGGCGCGCACGCCGGTGAGAGCGGCGCGTTCAGCATCCTGCGCTTCCCTGAACAGGACCTGGCCGACGTGGTCTACCTGGAACAGCTGACCAGTGCGCTCTATCTCGACAAGCGCGACGACGTCGACGCGTACGTCCAGGTCATGGAGCGGCTCTGCGTCGACAGCCTCACGCCCGACCAGACCATCGACCTCTTCAAGTCGATCCTCGCCGACAACTGACGTCCTTCTGGGGCGCGGGGTTGCGGTCAGGAGCGCGGGGAAGCGCGTGAGCGACCCCGGATCCGCAGGGAGCCGGCCGTGCGCCCCCCGCGCGGCCCGTCCGGCATCCCGGGGGCTGCGGCGGATCAGGCCCGGACGGACGGATGGGGCCGGGGCGGGGCCTGCGGCTGCGGGGGAGTGCCGAGCTCCCAGGCGAGCCCGTAGCGGGCGAAGAGGTCGGCCCGGATCGGGGCCAGCGGCAGCGCGGCGCCCGGCAGCAGCACCCCGATACAGCCGCCCATCAGCGCGCTGCGCAGCACCGCGTGCTCCGCGACCGGGTCGACCGCGCCCCAGTCGCGCAGCAACTCCCGCAGGATCACACCGAGTTGCCGCTGTTCCGGGTCCTGGACGAAGGCGCCGACGTCCGGGTCGATGATCAGTGCGAGGTGCGAGCGCATCACCCGCGGATGGTCCATCGCCAGGCCGAGCACGGCGTCGATGGCGCGCGCCAGTCGGGCCTCGGGGCTTGAGCCGACGGGCAGCGCGGCCAGCGCCGCGGCGAGCTCCCGGTGCATCAGCTGGTGGGTGGCGGCCTGCATCAGCAGTCGTTTGCCGTCGAAGTAGTACGACAGCAGCCCCCTGGCCAGCCCGGCCCGCGCGGCTATGTCGCTGAGTGTCGTGCCGGCGTATCCGTGCTGGTCGACCAGTTCGATGGTGGCGCGCATGATGCGCTGACGGGAGCGGTGACGCATCTCCTCGTTGACCGATTCCCCGCGAGGTGCCATCGTGTCTGCTCCGTACGTTGACTGGCTCCCGGCCAATATACTGGCGGGGTCAGGTCCGCCGTGCCCGAATCCGGGGAGATCCGTATCCGGAAGGCCCTCGCGGCTTCGAGCAGACCGGACCCGTGCGGCGAGCCGATTCCACCAACACGGGGGTTTGGTGGAATCGGCTCTCAACGTTGGGAAGGCGGGCCGGTGTTCAGGCCCGCACCGTCCGGCGGACCGTTCGTTCGCCGGAGGGCTGCTGCGGCCGCGGTGCGACACCGGGGCGGCCGGAGGGCTGCTGCGGCGGCCCGCCCGCGCTGACGGGCCGCTACGGCGGTGGCCGGTACCACCGACGCCCGTCAGCAGGACGGTGTGACGGAGGCGGCGCGGGAGAGCGGCCGTCGAGCCGTACCCGCGGGCTCGCGTCGCGGCGCCCGGAGCCGGGGCCGACCAAGGCTGTCGGGGCGCCGCAGGATGCTCAGAACAGGGTGGACAGCCCCGGTGTGACGGCCAGCAGGATGGCGGCGGCAGGTGCCGCGAGGGCGGCGACGGTCAGCCGTAGCCGGTGGTGGACGGGCAGCCGTGGCTCGCCGGCCAGCAGACGGTCCACCCGGCGTGGCGACTGGGCCAGTTGCCGGGGCGGACAGGACCCGAACACCCCGCGGCCGGAGTTGATCTCGGCCAGGGCCAGGGCCGTGGTCACCCGGCCGTGACGGCGGGCCGCGCGGTCGTCCGCCGCCAGTTCCACCAGCTCGCCGACCTGGTCGCGGAAGGCGCTGAAGACGCCCACTCCGGGGAATCCGGTGGCCAGTGCCCCGGCGCACTGCGCCAACCAGTGGTGCCTGGCCCGGACATGGCCGCGCTCATGGCTGAGCACGGCGGCCAGCTCGTGGTCGCTCAGCTGCCGGAGCGCGCCCGTGGTCACCACCAGCCGGGCGCCGGGGCCCGGCAGCGACCATGCCTCCGGTCGCGCGTTCTCCAGCACCACCAGCCGCTCCCGGCGGCTCCTGGCCCGGGGCTCGGCCAGTTCGGCCGGCAACTCCGGGGCACGGTGGCGTAGTTGGGCGTGCCGGTAGTCGCGCAGGGCGCGGGCCGAACGTACCTCACGGGTCAGTGAGACCGCCGTCCACAGCCCGCCGAGCGCCAGCAGCCCGGCGCACAGCCGTCCCCAGCCCTCCGCACCCGCCAGACCGTAGGCCGCCTCGACCTCACTCGGCGCCCCCGTGAAGAGCAGCGTACGAAGCTGGGGCAGTGCGGCCGAGGCGGCCAGCAGCAGCCCGAGCACGCAGCAGAGCAGGACGGCGATCACCAGGCACTGCCAGGTCAGCAGGGCCAGCACGGGTTCTCGCTCGGCCCAGCGGGCCCGGGCCAACCGCCCAGGAGCCACGGTGGCCAGCAGTGTTCCGAGCAGCAGCAGGCTGAGCAGGGCCGTCATGTCGAAGTGCTCCCCCAGGAACGCACGGGAGCGCGGCATCGCGCTGTCCCAAACCTATGCGCTGCCGAGCCCTCGGGGAACGCCCTCGCAGCGCAGGTGACCAACACCACTGAGCCCGGAGACCCGGACGTGCGGGTACCGGGGCGCCGACCGCGTCCGGGGCGCCCCGCCCGCGCTCGGCCCGCCCGCGCCGACTGTCAGTTCCGGCGGCAGAGTCCGGTGGCGAACCAGGGCGGCATCCGGGCCGCCGCCGTTCGGGGCGCCCCTCCCGTTCTCCGGTGCGAGCCGGGCGGCAGCGGCGTCGCAGGGCGGCTGCTCCGGCGTCACATGGACAGCAGCATCGCGAACATTCCGACGCCCATGGCCAGTCGACAGGCCCGGGACACCCCGTCGGCGGTATCCGGAGCACCCGCCGACACCACGGTCCCGCTCGGCAGGGTCAGCAGCCGGCTGCCGCCCCAGAGCGCGAAGCCGCCGAAGTAGAGCAGTAACGCTCCGGTCAGAAGCGGCAGTCCGGAAGGTGCGCCGTGGTGCGCATGCATGTGATCGTGCGCGGGCGCATCGCCCATGGCGAGCGTCATGTACGTCATAGCGAGTGCTCCGATCGCATGGTGCAGCCGGTGTACCCGTGAGGACGCGCCGCCGCGGCGGAGAATCGCGAACAGCTGGGCGGCGCCGAGCAGTGCGAACGGCCAGCCCCAGTAGGCACTCGGCCACAGGGCCATGCCGGCCATGCCCAGGCCCATCAACGCCTCGGTGAGGTCGGTCCGGTGGGCGAGCCGGGGGCCGGTCCCGTCGGGCGCTGCGCAGGAGGCGGCCGGGCTGCGCAGGCGGGCCAGGCAGTACGCGCTGGACGCGAGCGCCAGCGCGGCCAGCAGCCAGGTGACGAGGGCGGGTCCGTGCATCGGTGCACCTCTCGGCCGATCACGTGGGTCACCGTCCACGATCACCGATCAGCGGTGGGCGTAGCAGGGCGCGTGCGGGGGCGCACGGAGGTGTGGAGCGCCGGGGGAGTCGGGCAGCGCCTCAGGGGGCGCGAAGTTGCGCCAACGGCGCTGCACAGAGCACATCTGATTTTCCGTCAGAAAAAAACCCCGAAGGGCATGGGGAGCCGCGTGGGAGACCCACCATCGAGTCGTACGGCTCCCCGTGTCCTTCGGGGGGTCGCCCCGGACGGTCGGGAGAGTCAGGGGGTGAGGCGCCCGGCGGCGACGATGCGGCTGAGGAACCGGCGGGTGCGCTCCTGCTCCGGGGCGCCGAAGACCTGCTCGGGCGGGCCCTGTTCGAGGACGACCCCGGCGTCCAGGAAGCAGACCTGGTCGGCGACTTCGCGGGCGAAGCCCATCTCATGGGTGGAGAGCACCATGGTCATGCCCTGCTCCTTGAGGTCCCGGACCACCTCCAGCACCTCACCGACCAGTTCGGGGTCGAGTGCCGCCGTGATCTCGTCCAGGAGCAGCAGCCGGGGTCCGGTGGCCAGGGCCCGGACGATGGCGACGCGCTGCTGCTGCCCGCCGGAGAGCCGGTCCGGGTACTCCTTGGCCTTGGCCGCCAGGCCGAGGCGGTCCAGCAGTTCCCGCGCCCGGTCCTCCGCCTCGGCCTTCGGGACGCCGTGCACCCGGCGCGGGGCGAGGGTGATGTTGTCCAGCACGGTCATGTGCGGGAAGAGGTTGTACGCCTGGAAGACCACGCCGATCCGGCGCCGGACGGTGTCCTGGTCGGCGCGCGGGTCGGTGATCTCCTCGCCGTCGAGGAAGATCGCGCCGTCGTCGATGTCCTCCAGCAGGTTGGCACAGCGCATCAGGGTGGACTTGCCGGAGCCCGAGGCGCCGATCAGCGCGGTCACCGAGTGGGCGGGCACGGCGAGTTCGACGTCGCGCAGCACCAGGTGCTCGCCGAAGCTCTTGCGGACGGCCTCCAGCCGCAGCACGGGCTCGGTCATACGGTGCCTCCCTGGTGCTGGCGGCGGTTCATCCGGGCCGTCGTCCAGTCGGTGAACCGGGTCATCGGGATGGTCAGCACGATGAAGACCAGCGCCGAGACCAGGTAGGGCGTGTAGTTGAAGGTCTGCGCGGTGATGATCTTCGCGGCGTAGACCGCGTCGATCACACCGCCGATGGAGACCAGTCCGGTGTCCTTCTGCAGCGAGACCAGGTTGTTGAGCAGCGGCGGCACCACCCGCCGGACGGCCTGCGGGAGCACCACGTAGCGCATCGCCTGCGCGTTGCTGAGCCCCAGCGACCGGGCGGCGGCGCGCTGGCTGGGGTGCACCGACTGGATCCCGGCGCGGAACACCTCGGAGACGTAGGCGGAGTAGGTGAGCACCAGCGCCGCGCCACCGAGCAGCAGCGGATCGGTGGTGACCCCGGTCAGCCGCAGCGCGGGCACACCGGTGATCATGATGAGCAGGCAGATGATCATCGGCAGGCCGAGGAAGAAGTCCACGTACGCGGTGGCCAGCAGCCGTACCGGCAGGAAGACCGGCCCGCGCAGGGTGCGCAGCACCGCCAGCAGCAGGCCGAAGACCAGGATCAACGTCCCGCAGACCAGCATCAGTTCGAGGTTGACCCGCAGGCCCTTCAGTACCTCCGGCAGCGCCTGCCAGGCGTAGTGCGCGTTGAAGAAGGTATCCCGAGTGCGTTCCCAGCCAGGCGAGTTGACCACCAGCAGATAGAGCATCAGCGCGGTGGCGGCCGTGCTGAGCGCGGCTATCAGCGCCGAGCGCCTGGCCCGCTGCCGACGGTACGTCTCGCGGGCCAGCCGGCGGGCGGACGGGCGGTACGGCTCGGCCGCACCGCCCGTCCGCATCTCACCGCCGGCGTCCGTCTCGCCCTCCGCCGTACGGGTACTCACTTGAGCACCGGTGCCGAGACGGCGTCGGACAGCCACTGCTTCTCCAGCCGGGCGAGCGTGCCGTCGGACCGCAGCGCGTCGACCGCCTGGCTGACGCAGCCGGTCAGCGCGCTGCCCTTGTCCAGTACCAGGCCGAACTGCCCGGCACCGCTGCCGCCTTCCAGCTGCCCGACCACCTTGGCGTCCGTGATCTCGGCGCCGGTGATGTAGAAGGCGGTCGGCAGATCGACCACCAGGGCGTCGATCTGACCGTTCTTCAGCGCGGCCTTCGCCAGACCGTTGTCGTCGAAGACGGCCGGCTGGTCGCTGGGCTTGATCTGCTCGTTGACGGTGGCCAGGCTCGTGGAGCCGACCTGCGCGCCCAGCTTGGCGCCCTTGAGGTCGGCCAGGCTGCCGGCGGACGCGTACTTGGAGCCCTTCAGCGCCACCACCGCCTGCCGGACGTCGTAGTAGCCCGAGGAGAAGTCCACCGACTTCCTGCGGTCGTCGTTGATCGAGACCTGGTTGATGTCGAAGTCGAAGTCCTTGGCGCCGGGCGCGAAGGCCTTGTTGAACGGGCTGACCACCCAGCTGACCTTGTCCTTGGGGTAGCCGAGCCGGTCCGCGACGGCGTACGCCACGGCGGACTCGAAGCCGTTCCCGTTCTCCGGCCGGTCGTCGGAGAACCACGGGGCGTAGGCGGGCTTGTCGGTGCCTATGGTCAGGGTCCCCGCCTTCCTGGTGGCCAGCGCGCCCTTGGCGCACCCGGCCGAGGCCTGCGCGGAGGAGGTGGCGGCCGAGGAGGAGGCGTCGCCGGTCTTGGCGTCCTGCGGGGCGCAGGCGGTGAGCGCCGAGGCTGCGACGAGCAGTGCGGCGAACGGCGCCAGGCGGGCGACGCGCGGGCCGGTGGCAGGGGTCATGACTGGACTCCAGGAGAGGGCGGAGGAGTGAGATCGCGGAAGGGTTGCCTCCGGGACAGAGTGCCCACCACGCGCGCGGTGAATCCCAGTCTCCGGCAGGGGATGCCCCCTCACCGGAAGCCCCCGGTGGCGCCGCTGCAGGGCACGAGGCAAGGTCGGCGTACGGCACCGTCTCCGCGGTGCCTCCCGAACCGTCGTCACCAGCGACAGCTGCAGCAGTCGTATGTGCGGCAACAGGAGCACACCCGGAGCAGGTCGCGGTGGCGGTACGCCACAAGATCCGCCGGGAGCATGGCGGGAGATTCGCATCCCACCAGGACCTTTGTCCACAGCCATCCGCAAGGTGTCCGGATAGCGGACAGCCGGTGCCCTCGCATCCGTCCACCGAACGACCCCCCTTGAACAGGAGAACCTTTCGAATCTATGGTGGCCATGTCGAAATAACTCCTGTCGAAGTGAGTCTGAGATGCAGAATCTTTCGCCTAGGCTCGCTGTGGCGGCCGACCTTCCCGCAGCGACCTCGACCACCGGGCCCTGTGGCCACGCGGCACATCCCGCCTGGCTGCGACTCAAGAACGCCGTCGAGGCCCTGCGCCCCCTCCAGTCCAAGGACGGCTCCATCGACCTCGCCGCAGTCCAGCGGCAGACGGTCGACCCGCTGGTCGACACCGTGCTCAGCGCGATCGAGGAGCTCGCCCCGCTCTTCCCGCACGACGCCGAGTACCTCACCGCGGTCCAGGCGGACCTGCGCAAATGGGCCGACACCGGCTACCGCGAGCCCGACTTCCTGGACTCGCTGCTCGCCTTCCAGCCCGCCGCGCAGCGTGTCGACGGCCTCGAGCACCTCGTGGTCTTCCCGATGTACACCCAGAACGGCAACCCGAACCGCAACCTCGAAGCCGTCCTGCTCCAGGTGGTCTGGCCCGAGTGGCTCGCCGAGCTGGAGCGCACCCGCTTCGACAACCCGATGTTCGTGCCGATCACCTTCGCGGACTTCACCGCCGGGTACGACACCAACTCGGCCGTGCTCTTCCCCGAGACGGTCGCCGTCCGCAAGGCCCCCGAGCGCTTCACCTGGGGCGGCATCTTCTGCGACCGCGAGGCCGCCCGCTTCCGCGCCGTCTCCACCAGCGCCGTCGAGCTGCTCGGCCTGGAGATCCCGGCCGACGCCGAGGGACTGCTCGCCGACCAGGAGCGCGCCCAGCAGACCTTCGTGCTCTGGGACCTGGTCCACGACCGCACCCACAGCCACGGCGACCTGCCCTTCGACCCGTTCATGATCAAGCAGCGCAGCCCGTTCTGGATGTACGGGCTCGAAGAGCTCCGCTGCGACCTGACCGCGTTCAAGGAGGCCGTCCGCCTGGAGGCCGAGGGGTACCCGCAGGGCCGCGACGTCCAGTACGCGATCCTCTTCGACCGCCTCTTCCGCTTCCCGGTCAGCGGCGACCGCGTCCGCAACTACGACGGCATGGGCGGCCAGCTGCTCTTCGCCTACCTGCACAAGCACGACGCGCTGCGCTGGCGCGACAACCGCCTCAGCATGGACTGGGCCCGCGTCGCCGAGGTCACCAACCAGCTCTGCGGCGAGATCGAGGCCCTCTACCGCGACGGCATCGACCGGCCCAAGACCGCCCACTGGATCGCCGCCTACCAGCTGGTCTCCCGCTACCTCACCCCGCACCCGGCCTCCACCTGGGCCAAGGGCCCCGAGGCGCTGCCGCTGGACATCACCGACGGCAAGGCGCTCAACAAGGCACTGTGCGACGCCGTCCTGCCCGACGAGTTCCCGCTCAGCATGTTCTACGAGGCCCTCGCCAAGAAGATCGGCGGCGTCATCGCCGCCACCGCCGGCATCACCGGGGCCGGCATCCAGGGGGCCGCCGCGTGAGCGCCTCCCGTCTCGACGGCAAGGTCGTAGCCGTCGCAGGGGCCACCGGCCCGGCCGGTCGCGCCACGCTGCGCCGCCTCGCCGCCGACGGTGCCACGGTCGTCGCCGCCGGCAGCGACGCGCGCCGACTGGACGCGGCGGTCGACGCCGTCCGCGCCTCGGTCTCCGGCGCCCGGATCACCGGCCAGGTCATCGACCTGCTCGACCCGCAGGAGGTCCACGACTGGGCCGACCACCTGGAGGCCGAGCACGGCCACGTCGACGGCGTGTTCCACCTGGTCGGCGGCTGGCGGGGAAGCAAGACCTTCTTCGAAAGCCGGATAGACGACTGGGACTGGCTGCAGGACCGGGTCGTCCGCACCCTCCAGCACACCTCGCTGGCCTTCCAGCCCGCGCTGGTCCGCAGCGGCTCCGGCCGCTACGCGATGATCTCGGCCACCGCCGCCCACAAGCCGACCGCGGGCGGCGCCGCCTACGCCGCGGCCAAGGCCGCCAGCGAGGCCTGGACGCTCTCCATGGCGGACTCCTTCAAGAAGGAGACCACCTCGGCCGACGGTGTACCCACCGCGGCGGCTGCGATCCTGGTGATCAAGGCACTGGTCACTCCCGAGATGCGGGCCGAGAAGCCGGAGGCGAAGTTCGCCGGCTTCACCGACACCGCCGACCTTGCCGAAACCCTGGCGGGCCTGTGGGACCGCCCCGCAGCAGAACTGAATGGACAGCACCTGTGGCTGACAGCCCGATGAGCACCACCGCCGGCGCCTTCGCCGGCGCGACGGACGCGGTACGGCGGCACGACCCCGCCGTCCGCGGCTTCGCCAGCGACAACTACGCGGGGGTCCACCCCGAGGTCCTGGCCGCGATAGCCCTGGCCAACGAGGGCCACCAGATCGCGTACGGCGAGGACCAGTACACCGAGCACCTCCAGACGGTCTTCCGCAGGCACTTCGGCGACCGCGCCGAGGCGTACCCCGTCTTCAACGGCACCGGCGCCAACGTGGTCGCGCTGCAGGCCCTGCTCCCGCGCTGGGGCGCGGTCATCGCCGCCGGGACCGCTCACATCAACGTGGACGAGTGCGGTGCCCCCGAGAAGGTCGCGGGCATCAAGCTGCTCACCATCCCGACCCCGGACGGCAAGCTCACCCCCGAGCTGATCGACCAGCAGGCCTGGGGCTGGGGCGACGAGCACCGTGCCCAGCCGCTCGCCGTCTCCATCACCCAGAGCACCGAACTCGGCACCCGCTACACCGCCGAAGAGGTCAAGGCGATCTGTGACCACGCCCACGAGCGCGGCATGCTCGTCCACATGGACGGCTCGCGTCTCGCCAACGCCGCCGCCTCCCTGGACCTCCCGTTCCGCGCCTTCACCACGGACGCGGGCGTCGACGTCCTCTCCTTCGGCGGCACCAAGAACGGCCTGATGTTCGGCGAGGCCGTCGTCGTCCTCAACCCGGACCGGGTCCGCGACATCAAGTACCTGCGCAAGATGTCGATGCAGCTCGCCTCGAAGATGCGCTTCGTCTCGGTCCAGTTCGAGGCCCTGCTCACCGGGGACCTCTGGCTGCGCAACGCCGGCCACGCCAACGCCATGGCCAAGCGCCTGGAGGCCGCCGTCCGCAAGATCGACGGTGTGACGGTCGTCCGGCCGGTCCAGGCCAACGCGGTCTTCGCGGTGCTCCCCCGGGAGGTCAGCGAGCGTCTGCAGAAGCGCTACCGCTTCTACTTCTGGGACGAGCACACCGGTGAGGTGCGCTGGATGGCCGCTTTCGACACGACCGAGGCCGACATCGACGCCTTCGCGGCAGCGATCGCGGAGGAGATGAGCCGGGTCTGACCTTCGGGTCGGGCTCGCCGTCGCCCCTGTCCGGGACCCGTGGGGGGCTCCGGGCGGGGGCGATTTGCTTGTCGGGGGCCGTACCCGTAGAGTTCCGGAGTCGCACCGAGAGGGGCGAAGAAAAGCGAGTCCGATGAATGAAACTCCGGAAAACGGAGCGGAAAGCATCTGATAAGCTCGAAACACGAAAGAACGAAGCGCCCGGAGGGCCCGCTGGAAGGCGGCTCGAAGGAAGCGTCCGTTCCTTGAGAACTCAACAGCGTGCCAAAAGTCAACGCCAGATATGTTGACATCCCCGGCGAGACCATCCGGTCTTGTTGGAGATTCCTTTTGTAATACACAGCGAGGACGCAGTGCGCGGGATCACCTCATTCCGGTGGTTGCCGTGCCGCTCAACGCGAGTGTGAACCGGCTGCTTTTAATCGAGCAGGGCCGGGTAATCATTCACGGAGAGTTTGATCCTGGCTCAGGACGAACGCTGGCGGCGTGCTTAACACATGCAAGTCGAACGGTGAAGCCCTTCGGGGTGGATCAGTGGCGAACGGGTGAGTAACACGTGGGAAATCTGCCCTGCACTCTGGGACAAGCCTTGGAAACGAGGTCTAATACCGGATATGACCTTCCTCTGCATGGGGGTTGGTGGAAAGCTCCGGCGGTGCAGGATGATCCCGCGGCCTATCAGCTTGTTGGTGGGGTAATGGCCTACCAAGGCGACGACGGGTAGCCGGCCTGAGAGGGCGACCGGCCACACTGGGACTGAGACACGGCCCAGACTCCTACGGGAGGCAGCAGTGGGGAATATTGCACAATGGGCGAAAGCCTGATGCAGCGACGCCGCGTGAGGGATGACGGCCTTCGGGTTGTAAACCTCTTTCAGCAGGGAAGAAGCGAAAGTGACGGTACCTGCAGAAGAAGCACCGGCTAACTACGTGCCAGCAGCCGCGGTAATACGTAGGGTGCGAGCGTTGTCCGGAATTATTGGGCGTAAAGAGCTCGTAGGCGGCCTGTCGCGTCGGATGTGAAAGCCCGGGGCTTAACCCCGGGTCTGCATTCGATACGGGCAGGCTAGAGTGTGGTAGGGGAGATCGGAATTCCTGGTGTAGCGGTGAAATGCGCAGATATCAGGAGGAACACCGGTGGCGAAGGCGGATCTCTGGGCCATTACTGACGCTGAGGAGCGAAAGCGTGGGGAGCGAACAGGATTAGATACCCTGGTAGTCCACGCCGTAAACGTTGGGAACTAGGTGTTGGCGACATTCCACGTCGTCGGTGCCGCAGCTAACGCATTAAGTTCCCCGCCTGGGGAGTACGGCCGCAAGGCTAAAACTCAAAGGAATTGACGGGGGCCCGCACAAGCAGCGGAGCATGTGGCTTAATTCGACGCAACGCGAAGAACCTTACCAAGGCTTGACATACACCGGAAACTGGCAGAGATGTCAGCCCCCTTGTGGTCGGTGTACAGGTGGTGCATGGTTGTCGTCAGCTCGTGTCGTGAGATGTTGGGTTAAGTCCCGCAACGAGCGCAACCCTTGTTCTGTGTTGCCAGCATGCCTTTCGGGGTGATGGGGACTCACAGGAGACTGCCGGGGTCAACTCGGAGGAAGGTGGGGATGACGTCAAATCATCATGCCCCTTATGTCTTGGGCTGCACACGTGCTACAATGGTCGGTACAAAGGGCTGCGATGCCGTGAGGCGGAGCGAATCCCAAAAAGCCGGCCTCAGTTCGGATTGGGGTCTGCAACTCGACCCCATGAAGTTGGAGTTGCTAGTAATCGCAGATCAGCATGCTGCGGTGAATACGTTCCCGGGCCTTGTACACACCGCCCGTCACGTCACGAAAGTCGGTAACACCCGAAGCCGGTGGCCTAACCCGTAAGGGGAGGAGCCGTCGAAGGTGGGACCAGCGATTGGGACGAAGTCGTAACAAGGTAGCCGTACCGGAAGGTGCGGCTGGATCACCTCCTTTCTAAGGAGCACATAGCCAGATCTGAGCGAATGCCTCAGATTGGTTGCTCATGGGTGGAACGTTGACTATTCGGCACGGTTCGGAATCTTCCGCTAGTACTGCCTCTTGGGGCGTGGAACGTGGTGTGTGACTGGATTGTGTCGGGCACGTTGTTGGGTCCTGAGGGAACGGCTGTATGGCTGTTACCTCGAGGATGCCGGTCTCATGTGATGGAGCCCTGTGGGGTTTCGGAGTGTGGGTGACTGGTCGTTGTTTGAGAACTGCACAGTGGACGCGAGCATCTGTGGCCAAGTTTTTAAGGGCGCACGGTGGATGCCTTGGCACCAGGAACCGATGAAGGACGTGGGAGGCCGCGATAGTCCCCGGGGAGTCGTCAACCAGGCTTTGATCCGGGGGTTTCCGAATGGGGAAACCCGGCAGTCGTCATGGGCTGTCACCCGCTGCTGAACACATAGGCAGTGTGGAGGGAACGCGGGGAAGTGAAACATCTCAGTACCCGCAGGAAGAGAAAACAACCGTGATTCCGGGAGTAGTGGCGAGCGAAACCGGATGAGGCTAAACCTTGAGCGTGTGAGACCCGGCAGGGGTTGCGCTTGAGGGGTCGTGGGTTTTTTCTTGATCGGTCTGCCGGCCGGTCGGCGAGTCAGAAACCGTATGGGTAGTCGAAGGACATGCGAAAGGTCCGGCGTAGAGGGTAAGACCCCCGTAGACGAAATCTGTACGGCTCGCTTGAAGAATACCCAAGTAGCACGGGGCCCGAGAAATCCCGTGTGAATCTGGCGGGACCACCCGCTAAGCCTAAATATTCCCTGGTGACCGATAGCGGATAGTACCGTGAGGGAATGGTGAAAAGTACCGCGGGAGCGGAGTGAAATAGTACCTGAAACCGTGTGCCTACAAGCCGTGGGAGCGTCGTCACTTCGGTGGCCGTGACTGCGTGCCTTTTGAAGAATGAGCCTGCGAGTTTGCGGTGTGTAGCGAGGTTAACCCGTGTGGGGTAGCCGTAGCGAAAGCGAGTCCGAATAGGGCGTTTGAGTTGCATGCCCAAGACCCGAAGCGGAGTGATCTAGCCATGGGCAGGTTGAAGCGTGGGTAAGACCACGTGGAGGACCGAACCCACCAGGGTTGAAAACCTGGGGGATGACCTGTGGTTAGGGGTGAAAGGCCAATCAAACTCCGTGATAGCTGGTTCTCCCCGAAATGCATTTAGGTGCAGCGTCGCGTGTTTCTTGCCGGAGGTAGAGCACTGGATAGGCGATGGGCCTTACCGGGTTACTGACCTTAGCCAAACTCCGAATGCCGGTAAGTGAGAGCGCGGCAGTGAGACTGTGGGGGATAAGCTCCATGGTCGAGAGGGAAACAGCCCAGAACACCGACTAAGGTCCCTAAGCGTGTGCTAAGTGGGAAAGGATGTGGAGTCGCAGAGACAACCAGGAGGTTGGCTTAGAAGCAGCCACCCTTGAAAGAGTGCGTAATAGCTCACTGGTCAAGTGATTCCGCGCCGACAATGTAGCGGGGCTCAAGCACATCACCGAAGTCGTGTCATTGCAGCAATACTCCTAACGGGGGCTGTGATGGGTAGGGGAGCGTCGTGTGCCGGGTGAAGCGGCCGAGGAATCGAGTCGTGGACGGTATACGAGTGAGAATGCAGGCATGAGTAGCGATACAAGAGTGGGAAACTCTTGCGCCGATTGACCAAGGGTTCCTGGGTCAAGCTGATCTGCCCAGGGTAAGTCGGGACCTAAGGCGAGGCCGACAGGCGTAGTCGATGGACAACGGGTTGATATTCCCGTACCCGCTTTGAAGCGCCAACGCTGAACCCTCTGATGCTAAGCCCGTGAAGCCGTCCCGGAGTCTTCGGACAAAGGGAAGTGGTGGAGCCGGTGACCCGAGGTGGTAGTAGGTGAGCGATGGGGTGACGCAGGAAGGTAGTCCAGCCCGGGCGGTGGTTGTCCCGGGGTAAGGGTGTAGGACGTAGGGTAGGCAAATCCGCCCTGCAATAGTCTGAGACCTGATGCCGAGCCGATTGTGGTGAAGTGGATGATCCTATGCTGTCGAGAAAAGCCTCTAGCGAGTTTCATGGCGGCCCGTACCCCAAACCGACTCAGGTGGTCAGGTAGAGAATACCGAGGCGTTCGGGTGAACTATGGTTAAGGAACTCGGCAAAATGCCCCCGTAACTTCGGGAGAAGGGGGGCCATTCCTGGTGATGAGTCTTGCACTCTGAGCTGGGGGTGGCCGCAGAGACCAGCGAGAAGCGACTGTTTACTAAAAACACAGGTCCGTGCGAAGCCGTAAGGCGATGTATACGGACTGACGCCTGCCCGGTGCTGGAACGTTAAGGGGACCGGTTAGTCCGATTTCGGTCGGGCGAAGCTGAGAACTTAAGCGCCAGTAAACGGCGGTGGTAACTATAACCATCCTAAGGTAGCGAAATTCCTTGTCGGGTAAGTTCCGACCTGCACGAATGGCGTAACGACTTCTCGACTGTCTCAACCATAGGCCCGGTGAAATTGCATTACGAGTAAAGATGCTCGTTTCGCGCAGCAGGACGGAAAGACCCCGGGACCTTTACTATAGCTTGATATTGGTGTTCGGTTCGGCTTGTGTAGGATAGGTGGGAGACTTTGAAGCTGTGACGCCAGTCATGGTGGAGTCGCCGTTGAAATACCACTCTGGTCGTGCTGGATGTCTAACCTGGGTCCGTGATCCGGATCAGGGACAGTGTCTGGTGGGTAGTTTAACTGGGGCGGTTGCCTCCTAAAGGGTAACGGAGGCGCCCAAAGGTTCCCTCAGCCTGGTTGGCAATCAGGTGTTGAGTGTAAGTGCACAAGGGAGCTTGACTGTGAGACTGACGGGTCGAGCAGGTACGAAAGTAGGGACTAGTGATCCGGCGGTGGCTTGTGGAAGCGCCGTCGCTCAACGGATAAAAGGTACCCCGGGGATAACAGGCTGATCTTCCCCAAGAGTCCATATCGACGGGATGGTTTGGCACCTCGATGTCGGCTCGTCGCATCCTGGGGCTGGAGTAGGTCCCAAGGGTTGGGCTGTTCGCCCATTAAAGCGGTACGCGAGCTGGGTTTAGAACGTCGTGAGACAGTTCGGTCCCTATCCGCTGTGCGCGTAGGAGTGTTGAGAAGGGCTGTCCCTAGTACGAGAGGACCGGGACGGACGAACCTCTGGTGTGCCAGTTGTTCTGCCAAGGGCATGGCTGGTTGGCTACGTTCGGGAGGGATAACCGCTGAAAGCATCTAAGCGGGAAGCCTGCTTCGAGATGAGCACTCCCACCTCCTTGAGAGGGTAAGGCTCCCAGTAGACGACTGGGTTGATAGGCCGGATATGGAAGCCTCGTGAGGGGTGGAGTTGACCGGTACTAATAGGCCGAGGGCTTGTCCTCAGTTGCTCGCGTCCACTGTGTTGTTCTGAAACAACGACCCCGACCCTGTGTGGGTTGGTGCGGTTGATAGTTTCATAGTGTTTCGGTGGTCATAGCGTGAGGGAAACGCCCGGTTACATTCCGAACCCGGAAGCTAAGCCTTACAGCGCCGATGGTACTGCAGGGGGGACCCTGTGGGAGAGTAGGACGCCGCCGAACAATTTTTCTGAGAAGCCCTTCCCGGGATCCCCGGGGAGGGCTTCTCGCATTTCCGGGTACGACCGACGCGGGAAAGCCCGGGAGGTGCGGTACGGGTCGGCGCGGCAAGCGGGAAGCCGAGCCGGAGCGGCAAAGGGGGCCGAGACTCACCGTGGAAGGAGTCTCGGCCCCGCAGAGGGTTCCGACAGGATGCGACCCGGATGGATCGGACGGGCGGTCAGCGCTGGGCGCGCTGCTCGGCCTTGGCGGCGGCCTTGGCCTCGTCCTCGGCCTCGGCGGCCTCCAGGGTGGGGGCGGTGCCGCCGAGGTGGGCGGGGAGCCACCAGGTGTCGTGGGGGCCGGCGGGCTTGCCGGGGTACTCGCGCTGGGCGCGGTCGAGCATCTCGGACATGACGGACCGCAGACGGCGGGTGACCATGACCGGCCTGTCCTCGGGGGTGAGCTTGATGGGCTCGCCGATCATGATGGTGATCGGGACGTGACGCTTCGTCAGGGTCTTCGGACGGCCCTTCGTCCACAGCTGCTGGGTGCCCCAGAGCACGACCGGGAGCAGCGGGGTGTCGGAGTCGGCGGCCATCCGGGCGGCGCCGGTCTTGAACTTCTTCAGCATGAAGGAGCGGCTGATGGTGGCCTCGGGGAAGACTCCGACGACCTCGCCTTCCTTCAGGGCCTTGACCGCCGCCTCGTACGCGGGCTGGCCGTCGGTGCGGTCCACGGGGATGTGCTTCATGCCCCGCATCAGCGGACCGGAGATGCGGTGGCGGAAGACGTCGTCCTTGGCCATGAAGCGGGTCTTGCGTGCGCCGCCCCGGTAGGCACCCATGCCGGCGAAGAGGAAGTCCAGGTAGCTGATGTGATTGCTCACCAGGACCGCCCCGCCCTTGTCGGGGATGTGTTCGGCGCCTTCGATTCTGATCCGCAGGTCGAGTGCCCGGAAGACGGTGAGTGCCGTTTGGATCACCGGCGGGTACACGAACTCTGCCATGGTCAGCCCTACTTCCCGCGGGCCTTCCGCCCGGTCTGGTGGTACCCGGGGCGTGGGTGGTGGCCGACGGAAAGGGCGGCACGCCGCGTCGGCCACGGGTGATACACGGAGATAATCCCCCGAAGGGGTGCCCTCTGTCATCTGAGGGCGTACAGAGGTGACGAATGCCGCACTCGGGGCGGGCCGGACTGTGGGCCGCAGCGGCGCAGGGTGGTACCGAGGGCGGATCGGCCGTGCGGTGGGAGCGGGGTGTCTCGGCTGTGGAAAGGGGTGTGGCGGTCCACAGCACCTTCTGGGCGCGAGTATCCCGGCGTACGGCACGCCGAGCGCCCGTCGGCGCGGGCCTGGCCGTGGGGTTCCTGCCGGGGCCACCAGGGCGGGCGGGAACGGTGGTGGCGCACACTGGGGCGATGACCGGCTTGGTGATGTGCGGTGCGGTGCTCGCGTCGGCGAGTGCGTTCGGGCGCTGCGGGCCGGACGTGACGGGAGGCTGAGGGTGTTGCAGGGGCGGACGAAGGACGCGGTGGTCCGGCTGTCGGCGGGCGAGCTGGGCCAGGAGCTGGGGGTGCGGGCGACTCTGGTGCAGTTCTCGACGGCGTTCTGTCAACCCTGCCGGGCGACCCGGCGGGTGCTGGCGGAGGTCGCGGGGATGGTGGCCGGGGTGGCGCACGTGGAGATCGATGCCGAGGAGCGTCTGGAACTGGTGCGCCGGCTGGAGATCCTGGGTACGCCGACCGTTCTGGTGCTGGACGCGGACGGTCTGCTGGTGCGCAGGGCCTCCGGCCAGCCGCGCCGGGTGGATGTGATCGCGGCGCTGGGCGAGGCGATCTGAGCGGCCTCCGGAAGTCCCATGGGTCGATCGGCGCCGCCGCCGGGCCCGGCGAGAGGTGCTGCGCGTGCCGGCCGGGGCTCTGAGGTCGGCGCCAGGCGGTACCGGAGCACCCCTGTGCACCATTCGTCCGGTTCTGACGGGCGGCACCCGGGACCCCGCGCACCGCTTGTCCGAGGCGCGGGCGGAGGGCTCCGGGAAGCCCGCGCGCGCAGACCGTCCGGCCAGGTGAATCTTGTCAAGACCGTTCAATCTCACAGTGGATCTGCTGCGCAGTCAGGTGGAGTGGGGCCCGGCCTGGGGCAGGATGGGCGCAGACGGCAGTGCAGCCGTCCCGCACCTCTTCCGGCCAGCGCGCCAGGAGGGTGCGGGACGCTCGGCCGGTGTCCGGCAGCGCTAAGCTACTGGCCAGTAGTGACGGCTAAGCTACTGGCGAGTATGCTGCCAGGAAGTTCCGGACGGGCACAGCTTTACCGCTGCCCGGAGTGGGCACTGGAGTGTGTCTGCAGCCCACTTGCACAGCCGCAGCCGCCGGACGAGACCAGTACAGGAGACAGGCCGTGAGCTTGAGGATCGTTGTCTGTGTGAAGTACGTGCCCGACGCGACCGGTGACCGTCGCTTCGCGGACGACACCACCACCGACCGGGAGGCCGTGGACGGCCTTCTTTCGGAGCTGGACGAGTACGGGGTGGAGCAGGCGCTCAAGATCGCCGAAGCTCACGGTGACGCAGAGGTGACCGTCCTGACCGTCGGCCCGGACGACGCCAAGGACGCGCTGCGCAAGGCCCTCTCGATGGGCGCCGACAAGGCCGTCCACGTCAACGACGAGGACATCCACGGCACCGACGTGATCGGTACCTCGGCGATCGTCGCCAAGGCGCTGGAGAAGACCGGGTACGACCTGGTCGTCTGCGGTATGGCGTCCACCGACGGTTCCATGGGTGTTCTGCCGGCCCTGCTGGCCGAGCGCCTGGGCCTGCCGCAGGTCACCCTGCTCTCCGAGGTCTCGCTGGAAGGCAACACCGTCAAGGGCCGCCGCGACGGCGACGCCGCCACCGAGCAGCTCGAGGCCGAGCTGCCCGCGGTGATCTCGGTGACCGACCAGTCGGGCGAGGCGCGCTACCCGTCCTTCAAGGGCATCATGGCCGCCAAGAAGAAGCCGGTCCAGGAGTACGACCTGGACGACCTGGGCATCGACGCGGACGAGGTCGGCCTGGCCGGCGCCTGGACGGCCGTGGAGACCATCACGGCCCGCCCGGCCCGCAGTGCCGGCACCGTGGTCAAGGACGAGGGCGAGGGCGGCAAGCAGCTCGCCGCCTTCCTCGCCGAGCAGAAGTTCATCTGATCCATCTGACCCATTGACGTGGTGACTGTCCACACTGAGAGTGGCGGGCAGTTCGGAGATACAGGAGACATTGAGCGATGGGTGAGATTCTCGTCCTCGTCGACCACGCCGACGGTGTGGTCCGCAAGCCGGCCCTGGAGCTGCTGACCCTGGCCCGCCGCATCGGCGAGCCGTCGGCGGTCGTTCTGGGTGCTGGTTCCGCCGCCGCCGACATCGCCGCCAAGGCGGGCGAGTTCGGCGCGGCCAAGGTGTACGTCGCCGACGGCGCCGAGTTCGCCGACCAGCTGGTCGTCCCCAAGGTGGACGCGCTGACCCAGATCGCCAAGGCCGCCGGTGCGGCCGCGGTGCTGGTCACCTCCTCCGGTGAGGGCAAGGAGATCGCGGCCCGCGTGGCGCTGCGTCTGGAGTCGGGCATCATCACCGACGCCGTCGACCTGGAGGCCGGCGACGGCGGTCCGGTCGCGACCCAGTCGGTGTTCGCCGCCTCGTTCCAGGTGAAGTCCAAGGTGTCGCACGGCACCCCGGTCATCACCGTCAAGCCGAACGCCGTCGCCCCCGAGGCCGCCCCGGCCGCCGGCGCCGTCGAGAACGTCACCGTCGAGTTCACCGGCAAGGCCGCCAAGGTCGTCTCCCGCACCCCGCGGGTCTCCTCGGGCCGCCCGGAGCTGACCGAGGCCGCGATCGTGGTCTCCGGTGGCCGCGGTGTCGGTGCCGCCGAGGGCTTCGGCGTGGTGGAGGAGCTGGCCGACTCGCTCGGTGCCGCCGTCGGTGCCTCGCGTGCCGCCGTCGACGCCGGCTGGTACCCGCACAGCAACCAGGTCGGCCAGACCGGCAAGCAGGTCTCGCCGCAGCTGTACATCGCGGCGGGCATCTCCGGCGCGATCCAGCACCGCGCGGGCATGCAGACCTCGAAGACCATCATCGCGGTCAACAAGGACGAGGACGCGCCGATCTTCGAGCTGGTGGACTACGGCGTGGTCGGCGACCTGTTCACCGTGCTGCCGCAGCTCACCGCCGAGGTGAAGGCCCGCAAGGGCTGACGGTTCGCCAGGTCGTACCGCGGACTCCGTACGACAGCCGAAGGGCGTGGCCACCCGGGACCCCGGGGGCCGCGCCCTTCGGCGTCGCGGGGCTCCCCGATCATGCTGATCCGGGGCGGCGTAGAGTCCGGGGCATGGGACTGCTGACGGCACTTGAGGGCGGCTACGGCGACGCCGCCGACGCGCTGCGGATCGACGGGTACCGGATGTCGCGCGAGCGGTTGCTGGCCGCCGCGACGGCGGTGGCCGACCGGATAGCCGGCGCGCCGGCGCTGGCGGTGCTCGCCCGGCCGACCGCGGAGACGGTCACCGCCGTGGTGGGCGGGCTGCTGGCGGGCGTGCCCGTGGTGCCACTGCCGCCCGACTCCGGCCCCAAGGAGCGGGACCACATCCTGCGGGACTCGGGCGCGACCCTGCTGGCCGTCCGGCCGGGGGAGGAGCTGCCGGAGGAAGGGGCGGGGGCCGGGATCGAGGTGCTGCCGGTCGAGCTGACGGCGCGGGCCGCGTGGTCGCAGCGCGCAGGCGGCGCCGGGAGCGCGTACCCGGAACCCGCGCCGGAGCGTACGGCCTTTGTGCTGTACACCTCGGGTACCACCGGCGCGCCCAAGGGGGCGCTGATCCCGCGGTCCGCCGTCGCCGCCGACCTGGACGCGCTGGCCGAGGCCTGGCAGTGGACCGCCGAGGACACCCTGGTGCACGGCCTGCCGCTGTTCCATGTGCACGGGCTGGTCCTCGGGGTGCTCGGCGCGCTGCGGACCGGCAGCAAGCTGGTGCACACCGGACGCCCCACGCCAGGGGCGTACGCCCAAGCGCACGGCAGCCTGTACTTCGGGGTGCCGACGGTCTGGGGCCGGGTCGCCGCCGACGAGTCCGCCGCGCGGGCGCTGAGCACGGCCCGGCTGCTGGTCTCGGGCAGCGCGCCGCTGCCGGTGCCGGTCTTCGAACGGCTCGCGGCCCTCACCGGCCAGGCCCCGATCGAGCGCTACGGGATGACCGAGACCCTGATCACCGTCAGCACCAGGGCCGACGGCGAACGGCGGCCGGGCAGCGTCGGGCTGCCGGTCGAGGGGGTGCGCACCCGGCTGGTCGGGGAGGACGGCTCGCCCGTCCCGTCCGACGGCGAGACGGTCGGCGAGCTGCAGTTGTCCGGACCGACGCTGTTCACCGGCTACCTCAACCGGCCCGAGGCCAGCGCCGAGGCATGGACGGAGGACGGCTGGTTCCGTACCGGGGACGTCGCGGTGATCGGTCCCGACGGCTTCCACCGGATCGTCGGGCGCGCCTCGGTCGACCTGATCAAGAGCGGTGGATATCGGATCGGCGCGGGTGAGGTGGAGGCGGCCCTGCGGGACCACCCGGCCGTCGCGGACGCGGCGGTGGTCGGCGCACCCGACGAGGACCTCGGCCAGGCGGTCGTCGCCTTCGTGATCGCCGACGGCGCGGTGACCGGTGACCAGCTGACCGCCTTCGTCGCCGAGCGGCTGTCGGTGCACAAGCGGCCCCGGAGGGTGGTGCTGGTGGAGGAGCTGCCGCGCAACGCGATGGGGAAGGTGCTGAAGAAGCAGCTGCTCGAACGGGTCTGAGGTCCGCCGCGCACTCGGCGGCGGCACCGGCACAGGGATGTGGGGAACCGCGCGGACGGCCGTGCGCCGGTGCGGTTCCCCGAGCCCCGGGTGGTGCCCGCACGCCGTGTGGCCGCCCGCCGGGGCGGGGAACCGGCGGACATGTGCCGAGCGGCCGGGAAGCGACGGTGCGGTAGGGGGCCAGGTATGGCCGGGGCCCCGGCGCGGGTACCACCACGATTGGCGCGAGGCCGGGATCGAACGGACCGCGCCGCCCGGTGCGTACGGCATCGGGCAGCGCCGAAGGCAGGGGACGCTGTGATCGTCTGGGTCAATGGCACATTCGGGGCGGGCAAGACGAGCGCCTGCCGCGAGCTGGTGGAGTTGCTGCCCGGGAGCGTGCTGTACGACCCGGAACTGGTCGGGTCCGGGCTCCGGCGGATGCTGCCCGCGGACCGGATGGCCACGGTCGCCGACTACCAGGACCTGCCCTCCTGGCGGCGCCTGGTGCCCGAGGTCGCGGCGGCGCTGCTGAGCGAGGTCGAGGGGCCGCTGGTGGTGCCGATGACCCTGCTCAGGGAGGACTACCGGGACGAGATATTCGGTGCGCTCGCCGCCCGTGGACTGGCTGTGCACCACTTCGTTCTGGATCCTGCGGAAACGATCCTGCAAAGGCGGATCGACGGACGGGAGGAGTGCCCCGGGGACCCCGAGGCCAGCGCCCGGGTCCGCACCTGGTGCCGGGAGCACCTGCCGCAGTACCGGGCCGCCAGACGGTGGCTCAGCCGCGACGCCCGGCTGATCGACACGGGCGGGCTGACGCCGCGCCAGACCGCGGAGCTGCTGGCCGAGCTGGTCAAGGACGGCGTCGCGCGCTGCCCCATCGTGCAGACCGTCGACACCACCGGGGACACCGTGGCCGCCGCGGTCCTGCTCTTCGACGAACAGGACCGGGTGCTGCTGGTCGACCCCGTCTACAAACCCTCATGGGAGTTCCCGGGCGGGGTGGTCGAACGCGGGGAGGCACCCACGGACGCCGCGCTGCGCGAGACCGCCGAGGAGCTGGGGCTGCGCCTGGAAGCGCCCGCGCTGCGCCTGCTCGCCGTCGACTGGGAACCGCGCACCGGTCCGCGCCGGGGCGGACTGCGCCTGGTCTACGACGGCGGACGCCTGGACGCGGCGGCGTGCGCGTCGCTGCGCCTGCCGCCGGAGGAGCTCCGCGGCTGGCGTTTCGTCACCCTGGACGAGGCCGCCGCCTTACTGCCGCCGGGGCGCCTGCGCAGGCTGGCGGCCGCGCTCGACGCGCGCGAGCGGGGCGAGCTCCGCTATCTGGAGGCGGGGCGCCCGGCCGCGCCGGGGCGCTGGCCGGCCGAGGTCGCCCCGCACCGGCACTGAGCGGGAACGCCTCTAACACCCCTGCCACCAGCCCGGGTTGACGCGCCCGTGGCCGATGGCGAGCCCGGCCGAGCCGCCTGCCTCGAACGGTTCTCCGGCACGGCGCGGGTACGGCCGGCGGATGCCGGAAGCGCCCGGAGACCACGCTGTCCGAGCGCGGATGCGGCTCGGGGCCGGACCGGCGCGCCCGAGGAGGACGCCCCCGTGCGCCGCTTCGGCCCGCCGCGCCCGGTCCACTGACGCACCGGCGGGCGCTCGCCCCGCCCCGAACGCCCCCCTCTCGCCGACGGCGTCATGTCGAGCCGGTGGCGTTATGTCGAGCCGGTGGCGCGGCGCCCGCCCCACCGGCCGCAGCCGGCGCCCGGAGCCCCGAGTGCGCCTTCGCCCTACCGGAACGCGGCCGGGCGCCGCGCACGGCTCGCGGCCGCCGTCCTGCCGCCCCGGCGCGGCCGCTGCCGGGGCGCCCTCGCCGGCGGCCCACGCGTGGCGCTGGTGCGCGGCAACGGCTGAGCCCCGCGCGGGCCGGGCGGAGCCGTGCACCCCGGGCGGAGCCGCGCACCCCGGGACCTCGCGTGCGGACCACCGGGTGCCGATGATGGGTGTGTGCCGTTCACGTTGAGCCATCCCGCCGCCGTGCTGCCGCTGCTGAGCGGCGGACGGGCGCGCGGGCCGCTGGTGGCGGTGGGGCTGGTGACCGGGGCGCTGGCGCCGGATGTGCCGTTCTACGCGGAGTCGGTGCTGCGCGGGACGTACGGAATCGGGGCCCACACGCACCGGTGGTGGGCGGTGCCGACGCTCGACGTGGCCATCGCGGGCGCTCTGGCGGCCGGCTGGCAGTGGCTGCTTCGGGAGCCGGTCCCGGCGTTGCTCCCCGTCTCGTGGGCGGCGGCCGCGGCGGTCACCGCCGACGGCGGGCGCCCGGCGGCCGGCTGGTTCGCGGTGTCGGCCGCGATCGGCGCGGCGACGCACGTCGGGTGGGACGAGTTCACGCACCGGGGCCGGGCGGGAGTGCGGGCGTTCCCGGTGCTGTCCCGGCGGCTCGCCGGGGTTCCGCTCTACCGGCTGCTGCAGTACGGCGGCTCGGTCGTCGGGCTCGCCGAGGTCATCCGGTACGCGGCCGCCCTGCCGCCGACCGGGCAAGGGCCGCTGCCGGTTCTGCCAACCGCCGTACGGCGGGCCGGAGTTGCCGTGCTCTGTCTGAGTGCCGCCGCCGGGGCGGCTCACCGGTTGCTGCGGCGCCACGGGGATTCCCGGCTCGACGAGTGCTGCTTCGGCGCCGGTGCCGGACTCGCGCTCGGCGCGGTCGGCTACGCGCTGGCGGTACGGCTGCTGACCGCGCGCCGCGAGGACGGCGCCGGCTGACGCGCGCACGGCGTACGCGACGGAGCGGGCCGGTGCGGGTCGGCGGGCGGACGGCGCTCTTCCGCACCGCCCGCCCGCACCGGCCCTTCGACGCGTCACGACTCGACGCGTCACGACTCGACGCGTCACGAGTCGACCCGCTACGAGTCCCAGCGCTACGAGGCCGAGCCGGCAGCGTAGTTGCGCAGGAACAGCGCCTCGGTGAGGGCCATCCGCTCCAGCTCCCGCGGGTCCACGCTCTCGTTGACGGCGTGGATCTGGGTGGTCGGGTCCTCGACGCCGATCAGGATGATCTCGGCCTGCGGGTAGAGGGTCCGCAGCGTGTTGCAGAGCGGGATCGAGCCGCCCTCGCCCGAAGCGACCATGTCGACGCCGAAGGCCTCGCGCATCGCCGTGCCCATCGCCTCGTACGCCGGGCCCGTGGTGTCGGCGCTGAACGCCTCACCGCCGCTGATCCGGCTCACCGTGGCGCGGGCACCGAACGGGACCGCCGCCTCCAGGTGGGCGACCAGGGCGTCCTGGGCCTGCTTCAGGTCCGTGCCCGGCGGAATCCGCAGGCTGACGCTGGCCTTGGCGCAGGCCTGCACCGAGGAGGTCGCGCCGACCACCGGGGGAGCGTCGATACCGAGGACCGTCACCGAGGGGCGGGCCCAGAGCCGGTCCGCGACCGTACCGGTACCGGTCAGCGAGACGCCGTCCAGCACCTTGGCGTCGGCCCGGAACTGCTCCTCGGGGTAGGCCACGCCGCCCCAGGTCTGGTCGGCCGTCAACCCGGCCACCGCGACGTCGCCGTGCTCGTCGTGCAGCGTCGACAGCACCCGGACCAGCACCTGGAGGGCGTCCGGCGCGGCACCGCCGAAGGCGCCCGAGTGCAGGTTGCCGGGCAGCGTCTCGACGGCGATCTCGACGACCGTCATCCCGCGCAGCGAGGTGGTGACGGTCGGCAGACCGGGGGCGAAGTTGCCGGTGTCGCCGATCACGATGACGTCGGCGGCGAGCAGTTCGGGGTGGAGCTCGGCGTAGCGCTCCAGACCGCCGGTGCCCTGCTCCTCCGAGCCCTCGACGATCACCTTCAGGCTGACCGGGAGACCGCCGTCCACCTCGCGCAGGGCGCGCAGCGCGGTCAGGTGCATCAGGATGTTGCCCTTGCAGTCCGCCGCGCCGCGCCCGTACCAGCGGCCGTCCCGCTCGGTCAGCTCGAACGCGGGGCTCTGCCAGGCGGCTTCGTCCAGCGGGGGCTGCACGTCGTAGTGGGAGTACAGCAGGACGGTCGGCGCGCCCTCGGGTCCGGGCAGCTCGCCGTACACGGACTGGGTGCCGTCCGGGGTGTCGAGCAGGCGGATGCCCGTCAGGCCCTCGGCGGCGAAGGCGTCGGCGACCCAGCGGGCCGCCCGCTCGCACTCCTCGACCGGGAACTGGCGCGGGTCGGCGACCGAACGGAAGGCCACCAGCTCGGCGAGGTCGGCCTTGGCACGCGGCATCAGGGACCGGACGGCCGCCGCCAGGGATTGCTGGGTCATCAACTTCTCCGAGGGGGTTGCGGGGACTTGCTACAGGGGGCTTCCGATCATAGGTCGGGCCGGGGCCGGTGGCTGAAGGGGCGAACCTGATGGACCGGCGGGTCCGGTGCGCAGACTAGGATTAACAGCCGTGACTGACTTCGGTACCTCCCACGACCAGGCCCGTAACGACAGCCCCGCCGAAGCCGATCCGCTGGGCGGCGTGTGGGACGTGGTGGTGGTCGGCGCAGGGCCGGCCGGGTCCTCCGCCGCACACGCCGCGGCCGCGCAGGGCCGCCGGGTGCTGCTCCTCGACAAGGCCGAGCACCCGCGTTACAAGACCTGCGGCGGCGGCATCATCGGCCCGTCCCGGGACAGCCTGCCGCCCGGCTTCAAGCTGCCGCTGCAGGACCGGATCCACGCCGTGACCTTCTCCCTCAGCGGCCGGTTCAGCCGTACCCGCCGCTCGAAGCGGATGCTGTTCGGCCTGGTCAACCGGGACGAGTTCGACCTGCGTCTGGTGCAGGCCGCCGAGCAGGCCGGTGCGGTGCTGGTCACCGGGGTGACGGTCAGCGGTGTCGAGCAGGACGAGCACGCGCGGACCGCGTTCGTCACCACCGCCGACGGGCGCCGGATCGAGGCCCGCGCGGTGGTCGGCGCGGACGGCAGCGCCAGCCGGATCGGCCGGCACGTCGGGGTGACCTTCGACCAGATCGACCTCGGCCTGGAGGCCGAGATCCCGGTGCCGGACTCGGTCTCCGAGTTCTGGGCCGGCAAGATCCACCTGGACTGGGGCCCGCTGCCCGGCTCCTACGGCTGGGTCTTCCCGAAGACCGACTCGGGCACGCTGACCGTCGGCGTCATCTCGGCGCGCGGCGACGGCGAGGCCACCAAGCGGTATCTGGCCGAGTACATCCGGCGGTTGGGCCTGGCCGGGTTCACCCCGAGCACCGAGTCCGGTCACCTGACCCGCTGCCGGGCCGAGGACTCGCCGCTCTCGCGCGGCCGGGTGCTGGTCGCCGGCGACGCGGCCGGACTGCTGGAGCCGTGGACCCGCGAGGGCATCTCCTACGCGCTGCGCTCGGGCCGGCTGGCGGGCGAGTGGGCGGTCAAGGTCGCCGAGGCGGACGGCATGACCTCCGTGCGGCGGCAGGCGCTCAACTACGCCTTCGCCATCAAGGCCGGTCTCGGGGTGGAGATGCGGGCCGGAAAGGTGATGCTGAACGCCTTCGAGCGGCGGCCGCACCTCTTCCACGCGGCGGTCTGCCTGATCGACCCGGCCTGGCGGGCCTTCGCCCGGACCACCCAGGGCCACACCACCTTCGCCCAGGTGATGCGCGACCACCGGGCGGCGCGCAAGCTGGCGTCCTTCGCCGCGCGCTGAGCCTCGCGGGCCGGTGGGTCATCGGCCGGCGGCCGAACGTCCGGTCCGCCGAGCGTCCAAGTCCGCCGTACATCCGGTCCGCCGAGCGTCCAGGTCCGCCGAGCGTCCGGTCCGCCGAGCGTCCAGGTCCGCCGAGCGTCCAGGTCCGCCGTCGGGCAGGCCCTTGCGCCTCATCCGCTGCCGCAGCGGGTGAGGCGCGGGCCGGCGGATTCGCCCGGGACTCTGGTTCCCGGGCGGGTGGTCGTGCCAGAGTCTGGTTCCGGGCGGCCGCAGCCACCGGCCGTCCGGCAGGGCACGTGCGCACCGGTCGCCTTCCGCGGCCGGGTGCGCGTACGAGCCGACCTCAGGCCGTTTGACCACACCTCAGCCGGAAAGCAGGACCGACCGCGATGACCCGCGAAGTACCGCTCGTCCGCATCACCACCGCCGATGCCGTCACCACCCTGGAACTGGACTCCCCGCACAACCGCAACGCCCTCTCCACCCGGCTGATGGCCGAGCTCGCGAAGGGGCTCGCGGACGCGGCCGCCGACCCCGCGGTACGCGCGGTGGTGCTCGGCCACACCGGCAAGGTGTTCTGTGCGGGTGCGGACCTCTCCGAGGCGACCGGCGCGGACCCCACGGTGGGACCGCGCGGCCTGGTGGACATCCAGCGGGCCGTCATCGACTGCCCGAAGCCGGTGATCGCCCTGGTGGACGGCGCCGCCCGGGCCGGCGGTCTGGGCCTGCTCGGCGCCGCCGACATCGCCATCGCCGGACCGCTCTCCAGCTTCGCCTTCACCGAGGTCCGGCTCGGCCTCGCGCCCGCCGTGATCTCCCTCCCGCTGCGCCCCAAGCTGGACCCGCGCGCGGCCTCCCGCTACTACCTGACGGGCGAGGTCTTCCACGCCGCCGAGGCCGCCCGGATCGGTCTGGTCACCGAGGCGGTGGAGGATCCTCAGGCCGCGCTCAAGACCGTGCTGGACGCCATCCGGCTGGGCTCGCCGCAGGGGCTCGCCGAGTCCAAGCGGCTCACCAACGCCGATGTGGTGGCCTCGTTCGAGCGGGACGCGGACGAGCGGGTCGCCCAGTCGGCGCGGCTGTTCGGCTCGCCGGAGGCGCAGGAGGGCATGCGCTCCTTCCTGGAACGCCGCCCCGCCCGCTGGGCCGAGTAGTTTCCACGGGAGCGGGCGGCCCCGGCTCGGGGGTGTGGGACCTGCACGGCAGTGCGCGGTCGCCCGCGCCCGCGCCCCTGTCCGGAGGCTGCCCGGCCGACTCCTGTGATCTTGGTCCCTCCGCCGTTCTGAGCGTACGGCGGGCCAGCTAGCGTGGGCATATGTCGAATGCCCGTACGTTCCTGAACGCCGCCCGTTCCCGAGGCCGCCGTCTGGCCGGCCGACTGGTGCACCGGGGCTGGAAGTGGGTGCAGGGCGTCGGCGCGGTCTCCAACGACAACCCGGGTCCGTACCGGTTCAGGGAACTCGGCGACGGCACCAAGCTGGCGTTCCCGCTCGGCGCCGTGTTCAACGAGCAGTGGATCACCGTCGGGCCGTTCTCCATCATCGGCGAACGCGTCACCATCTCGGCCGGGTTCCTCCCCGGCCTCGACCTCGGACCCGATCCGATCGTCCGGATCGGCGGCGGCTGCGTCATCGGCCGTGGCAGCCACATCGTCGGCCACCAGTCGATCGTGCTCGGCGACGACGTCTGGACCGGCCCGTACGTCTACATCACCGACACCGCGCACTCGTACCACGACACCGAGCTGCCGATCGGCAAGCAGTGGCCGCGCAACGAGCCGGTCGAGATCGGCTCCGGCACCTGGATAGGCACGGGGGCGGTGATCCTGCCCGGCGCGCGGATCGGCCGCAACGTGGTGGTCGCGGCCGGGTCCGTGGTCCGGGGCGAGATCCCCGACTTCAGCGTGGTCGCCGGCGCCCCGGCCAAGGTGGTCCGCAACTGGACCGCCGACGACGGCTGGCAGCCGCCGCTGCGCCACGAGCCGCCCAACCCCATCCCGGAGGGCATCACCGCCGAGCAGCTCCGCGCCCTGGTCGGCTGGGACCTGCGCCTGCCCGGCGAGCGGGCCGGCGACCAGGGCTGACGCCGGCGGGCGTCCACGGCTCCTGGCGGTCGCGGCGGCCCGGCCGGGCCGCCGCCTGTGCCACCGGACGGAGGCCGGGTCGGGTCGGACGCGGAACTGCAGTGGCGGTCAGGCTATCTGACGTATCGTCACCACGGCCGTGACTCCGTCCACCCGCAGCAGGTCCTCGCCCGGTTCCAGCAGGACGGCGTCGTAGCGGCCCAGCCGGACACCGGCGGAGCCGAGTTCGGCGGTGCCGGCGAGGCAGACCAGCAGGACGACGGCGGACTGCGGCACCCGGACCGCTCGTCGGCGGTCGGCCATCTCGACCTCGGCGCTCGCGCGTCCGCGCCGGGTCATGACGTTGAAGTCGACCACCGGGCCGTCGAGCAGACGGCACCCGGTCTCCGCCTCACCGGAGAAGGCGAACGGCTGGTACGGCCGCGCGATGCGGTGCTCGGCGCCGTCCACCGTCAGGGCCATGCCCGCGCCCTCGACCACGGTGATCACCCGGTCCACACCCTCGAAGCGGGAGAACGGTCCGCCCTGAGCCACGTCCGCGAGGCTCACCCGCCAGGCGAACTCGGTCAGTCCGGCACCCGCCGGGAAGCCGGCCACCTCGCGGGTGACCCCGCCGCCGTTCAACCAGGGCGTCGCGGCCCGTCCGTAGGCCCGCAGTACCCGAACCGCCATCCCTCGCCCCGTTCTTCGCCGGTGGTGCTCCGTGCTTCGCCGTATCCGTGGCCGAGCCTCTCACAGTCGCGGTCGGATCCCGTACCCGCTCGGGTGCGGCGGAGCTCGACCATGCCACGGGCGGTGGGGAGTTGTGGGTTCCCGGCACGGACTCCCGCGCCCGCGAGCGGCGGTGAGCACGTCACGGGTGAGCGGTTTCGGCCATCGCGGACACCCCCGCGACGGGTCACCGTCGGTCGGGAGCCGCACCTTGGCCCCGGACGGTGGGCCGCCGCCCGAGTCCTAGACGAGCGTGGCGCGTTCGCGGCCGCGGCGGGAGCGGACGATGACCGCGAGCAGGCCGGTGGCGGCCGAGGTGGCGGCGACGGTGGTCAGGGCGAGCGGCAGGGTGGTGGCGTCGGCCAGGAAGCCGATCACCGGCGGGCCGATCAGCATGCCCGCGTAGCCGAGGGTGGAGGCGGTCGCGACGCCCCTCGGGCCGCCGATGGCCCCGGCCTGTGCGATGGCGAGCGGGAAGATGTTGGACAGGCCGAGCCCGACCAGAATGAATCCGGCGAGCACCACGGGCACGCTCGGCGCGAGGGCGGCGACCAGCATTCCGGTGCAGGCGGTGAGCCCGCCGAAGAGCACCACCCGGGTCTGGCCGAGCCTGATGGAGAGCCAGGTGCCGCCGACCCTTCCCGCGGTCATCGCGAAGGCGTACGCGGCGAATCCGGTTGCGGCCAGCCCGGCGCTCGCCCTGACGTCGTCGGTCAGATGGAGGGTCGCCCAGTCGGCGAGCGCGCCCTCGCCGTAGGCGTCGCACAGGGCGGTCAGCCCGAGCAGCAGGACCAGCACCCGGGCGGCTCCCGCGGGTACCGAGCTGCGGCTCCTGATCGCCGAACCCTCCCCGGAGCCGGTCGGGGCGCACTCGGTCGCTCCCGTCGCCCGGGGTTCCCCGGCCGCCCTTGCCGCGGGAGAGGCGGCCACGGCCCGGCCGGACAGCAGGGCGGCTCCGGCGAGGGCGGTGACCAGCAGACCGAGCGCCCCGCCGAGGCCGAACGCCCATGCCGTGCTGAGCCGGCCCGCGAGCAGTCCGCCGGCCCCGGCGCCGAGCAGGCCGCCCAGGCTGTAGCCGGCGTGGAAGCTGGGCATCACGGGGCGGCCGAGCTCGCTGACGAGATCGACGGCCGCGCTGTTCATACCGACGTTCGCGGCACCGTAGGCCGCGCCGAACAGGATCAGGACCAGGCCGAGCCCGAGCACCGAGTGCATGTGCGCGGGCAGCGGTACGGAGAGGCTGAGCGCGGCCAGTGCGCCGACGGTGACGGGGCGGCTGCCGAATCTGACGCAGAGCCCGCCGATCAGTGACATGGTGGCGACCGCTCCGGCGGAGATGCAGAGCAGAGCCAGACCGAGCGCGCTGTGCGAGGCGCTGACCTGGGCCCGGATGTCGGGGATCCGGACCACCCAGGTGGCGAACAGGAAACCGTCGACCGCGAAGAAGGCGGTGAGGGCCGTCCGGGCGGCGGGCCAGGCGGCGGACCGGGGGCGGTTGCGGTTGGTGCCGCGGCGGCCGATCGGGTGGTTGTGGGCTTCGGAGCGGGCGCGGGTTTTGTTTAGGAGCGGCACAAAGTCAGAATAGGGGAGTGCCGCACACACCAACAAGTCAGTATCCGGCCGGTGGACCCGAGGACGGCTCCGGCGCACGCCGACCGGTCTCCGAGGACCGGGCGGGCCCCGGGCCCCGTACGGCAGCCGAGGCGCAAGCCGATGTACGCGCCGGTGCGCGCTTTGCCGCACAGTCCGGCGCTCGCGCCGTTGCGCAGTCTCGCGGGCAGTCCGGCGCGCAGAGCGGCCGGCGCTCTGATCCGCAGTCCGGTCCGCACTCGCGCGGGGTGGGCGAGGGGCGTCAGCCGGGAGAGCCCGGCGCGCGTCGCCACGGGGCCGCGGATGCGCGCCGGAGCGCGCCGGACCGTGGCCGTACGCTGCTCGGACCGGCGCTCGCGCTGATCCACACCGGCCAGGCGCCCACCCGTTCCGCGCTCACCAGCGCACTGGACGTCACCCGCGCCACCGCGGGTGCCGTCAGCGGCGAACTGGAAGCGCTCGGTCTGATCACTGTCGACTCCAGCCCGGCCGGCGGCGGACGCGGACGCCCCTCGCACCGGCTGGCCATCGACCCGGCGGGCCCCGTGGTGATCGCCGCCCAGATCCACGCGGACGGCCTGAGCGTGGCGCTGGCCGGGCTCGGCGGCCGGCTGGAACCGCCGGTCCATCTGCCGCTGCCCGCCGCGACCGACCCGGTACGGCTGCTCCGCGCGGTCA
Organism: Kitasatospora sp. HPM-01-4; assembly: GCF_051374625.1. NCBI lineage: Bacteria > Bacillati > Actinomycetota > Actinomycetes > Kitasatosporales > Streptomycetaceae > Kitasatospora > Kitasatospora sp. HPM-01-4. The sequence continues at coordinate 7,222,402 of NZ_JBPQGP010000005.1, forward strand.
CCACCGCCGGTGCCGCACTGGCCAGGGCCTCCAGCCGCCGCTGCCTGGGCGCGGCGCTCGCGCTGCCCAACCCGGTGACCGAACCGGACGGTACGGCGCTGGCCGCACTCCACTTCGCCTGGCCGAGCGGCACGCCGGTCGCGGACCTGTTCGCCGAGGAGATCCGCAAGGCCGACCTCGGTCCCGGTGTCCCGCGCCCGTTCCCGAGCGCCGTCGCCAACGACGCCAACCTCGCCGCCCTCGCCGAGCACCGCCACGGCGCCGGTCGCGGCGCCCGGCACCTGCTGCTGGTCACCTCGGGCCACCGGGGCGTCGGCGGTGCGCTGGTCATCGACGGCCGACTGCACACCGGCAGCGCCGGACTGGCCCTGGAGGTCGGACATCTGACGGTCGATCCGCTGGGCCGTCCCTGCCCGTGCGGCAACCGGGGCTGCCTCAACGCCGAGACCGACCCGGAGGCCCTGTTCGCCGCCGCCGGGCGCACCCCCGAGCCGGACCGCCCGCTGTTCGACCAGGCCCGCGAACTGGCCGGGGCCGCCGCCGAGGACCCGGACGCACTGGCGGCCGTCGAGCGCGTCGTGGACCGCCTCGGCCTGGGCCTGGCCGGGATGGTCAACATCCTCAACCCCGACCGCATCGTCCTCAGCGGGCTCCACCGTGACCTGCTGCTCGCCGCCCCCGACCGTCTCGCCTCGGTGGTCGCGGACCGCAGCCTCTGGGGGCGCAGCGGCCGGGTGCCGATCGTGCCTTCGGAAGTCGTCCACGCGGGCCTCGTCGGCGCGGCCGAACTCGCCTGGGAGCCCTACCTGCACGACCCGCAGGCGGTGGCCGCTGTCTGACCTTCCGCGAACGGGGGGCAGTGGGCGCCGGTCGCACGGCCCCACCGGGAGGCTGCCGGCTTCGGGCCGGGCCGCAGTGACCGCGCTCGCCCGGGCACGGTCGTGCCCGGGCGAGCGTACGAGGTCGTCGGCGCGGCGGTCCCGTGGGCAGGCCGGGCGGGGTCCTGGCAGGTCGGGCGGGTCCCCCGCTGTCCGAGCAGAGCCCCGGCAGGTCGGGCAGCAGCCCCGGCAGGCCGGGCCGAGAGCGCGTACCCCGGACACCTCGCTGCCGTCGCGGCACAGGGAATCAACCGCTCCGAGGTGCTGTTCGGGACGGCATGACGATCTCTGCAGAGGTGTTGCGCTACGCGGCGTTCACCACCGACCCCAGCGGCGGCAACCCCGCCGGTGTGGTGCTCGACGCCACCGGGCTGGACGCCGCCGCCCGGCTTTCGATCGCCGCCGGACTCGGCTACTCCGAGACGGCTTTCCTCACTCCGGGGTCCGAACGCTCTTACAGCGTGCGGTACTTCAGCCCCAAGGCCGAGGTGCCGTTCTGCGGACACGCCACGGTGGCCGCGGCGGTGGCGCTGGCCGAGCGGATCGGACCGGGCCGGGTGGTGTTCGAGACCCGCGCGGGCACGGTCCCGGTCGACGTGGCCGCCGGCCCCGGCGGCGTCCCGGAGGCGACGCTCACCAGTGTCGAGCCGCATGTCGAGGAGGTCGCCGACGCGGACCTGGCGGAGGCGCTCGCGGCTCTCGACTGGCACCGCGAGGAACTGGATCCGACCCTGCCGCCGAGGATCGCCTACGCCGGGGCGCGCCACCTGGTCCTCGCCGCCGCGACCCGCGGCCGACTCGCCGACCTGGCATACGACTTCGACCGCCTCGCCGCCTTCATGACCAGGCTGGACCTGACGACCCTCCAGCTCGTCTGGCGCGAGTCGGCCGACACCTTCCACGTACGCGACCCGTTCCCGGTCGGCGGCGTGGTCGAGGATCCGGCCACCGGCGCCGCGGCCGCCGCCTTCGGCGCCTACCTCCGGGAGCTCGGGGCACTCGGGTCCGAGCCGGCCGTACTGACCCTGTACCAGGGCGCCGACCTCGGCCGTCCCGGCCGCCTGCGGGTCGAGCTGCGCCCGGGGGACCGAAGGGTCCGGGTCAGCGGCGCTGCGGTGCGCATCCCGGACGGCGAAGCCGGGTAGGGCGGCGCCGGTGGCGGTCGTGCCGGCCCCGGGCCGGCACGAGCGGACCGGTCCGTCCTCCCGGGAGACGGCGCAGCGAATCGGTGAGGTGGTGTCCGGTGCCGGCCGGCTCGCCTTCGACGTCCACGGCCGGCACCCGGGGCGGCCGAGCCGGAGCCGACCCGTTGGGCCCGCGCCCCGGGCCCGGCGGGTGCCGCAGCGGGAGCCGGGTACTACCGCGGGAGTACGGGACCGCACCGCGCCCGGGTGACGCCCGGTCACCCGGTGCGCCGATAGCCTTCCCCGCATGACCGGTGAACGCCCGCCCCGGCTCCCGCCGCCCCGCCCAAGCTCGTGGGCGGGGCGGCCCGTGGCCTCCTCCGCGCTGATCGCGCTCGTCCAGACGGCCGGGACGACCGGCGCGGCGGGCCATCAGAGCGGTCGGCTCGCGCTGAACGCCTTCGGATACCTCCTGCTCCTGCTCGGCCCCGCGCTGCTGCTGTTCCGCAGGCGGTACCCGGCGGCCGTGGTCGTGGGGGTCTCGGCCGTCACCGTGGTGTACCTGGTGGCCGGGTTCCCGTACGGGCCGGTGTTCCTGAGCCCGGTGGTGGCGCTGTGCGTGGCGGTCCTGCGTGGCCACCGCCGGGCGGCCTGGCTGAGCGCCGGCGCGTTCTACGCCGCGCATCTGCTGCTCGCCTACGTCGTGCCGGGCGGCTGGCAGCACGGGGCGGTCTCCCGGCCCGGCTGGTGGCCCGAACTCGGTATCGCCGCCTGGCTGTCGCTGGTTCTGGCGGTCGCCGAGATCCTGCGCTTCCGGTCGGAGCAGACCGCCGCGCGCCGGGCCGCCAGGGCCGAGGCGGAGCGCCGCCGGGCAGACGAGGAGCGGCTGCGGATGGCCCGCGAGCTGCACGACATCCTCGCCCACAGCATCTCGCTGATCCACCTCCAGGCGGGGGTGGCCCTGGAGCTGCTCGACAGCAGGCCCGAACAGGCCAGGACCGCGCTGGTCACGATCAAGGCCGCCAGCAAGGAGGCGCTGGGCGAGGTGCGCCAGGTACTCGGCCATCTGCGCACCCCGGGTGCGGACGCCCCGCGTAGCCCGGCCCCGGGCCTCGCCAGGCTGGACGAACTGGTCCGGCAGGCCGGTCACGCGGGCCTCACCGCCGCCCTCCGTACCGAGGGCACTCCGGTCGGACTGCCCGCCGGCCTCGACCTGGCGGCCTTCCGGATCGTCCAGGAGGCGCTCACCAACGTGATCCGGCACTCGGCGGCGCGCAGCGCCGAGGTGACCCTCGGCTGGCGGGCCGACGGGCTCACCGTCCAGGTGGACGACCCGGGCCCGGCCGGTCGTGGCGGTGAGGCCGAGGGTTCGGGCAGCGGACTGGTCGGCATGCGGGAGCGGGTCGCCGCCGTCGGCGGCACACTGGAGGCCGGCCCGCGCCCGGACGGCGGCTTCCGCGTCCGGGCCTGGCTGCCGACCGCCGCCGGAGCCGCCGGCGGGAGCGATGACGGGGACGGGGGCGGAGAGTGATCCGGGTGCTGCTGGCGGACGACCAGGTACTCGTACGGGCCGGGTTCCGGGCGCTGCTGGAGGCGCAGCCGGACATCGAGGTGGTCGGCGAGGCGGACGACGGCGAGCAGGCCGTCTCACTCACCTCCCGGCTGGTGCCCGACGTGGTGCTGATGGACATCCGGATGCCCCGGCTGGACGGGCTGGAGGCCACCCGCAGGATCGGTGCCCGGCCTGCGCTCGCGGACGTCAGGGTGGTGGTGCTGACCACCTTCGAACTCGACGAGTACGTCTTCGAGGCGCTGCGTGCGGGCGCCGCCGGTTTCCTGGTCAAGGACACCGAACCGGCCGACCTGCTGCGCGCGGTGCGGGTCGTCGCGGCCGGTGACGCCCTGCTCTCGCCCGGGGTGACCCGGCGCCTGATCGGTGAGTTCGCCGCCCGCTCCAAGGCGCCCGCCCAGGTCGCGGCCGGCCTGGACCGGCTCACCGACCGGGAACGCGAGGTGCTGGCACTGGTCGGCATGGGCCTGTCCAACGAGGACATCGCCCGCCGCCTGGTGGTCAGTCCGCTCACCGCCAAGACCCACGTCAGCCGGGCCATGGTGAAACTCGGCGCCCGCGACCGGGCGCAGCTGGTGGTGCTCGCGTACGAGACCGGGCTGGTCCGGCCGGGCTGGCTCGGCTGACCGGCACGCGCTCCGAGCTCCCCGCCCTTCGTCGGCGGGACCACCGGGGGGCAGCGGTCTCAGCCGGACCGGGGGGCTACGGCATGTGCTCCTCCGCCAGGCACAGCACATTGCCCTCGCTGTCCCTGAACCAGCCGCAGCGCATGCCCTCCGCCTCCGCGACGCCGTTGACCGTCTTCAGCCCCGGCACGTCGTAGTCCTCGAAGACCACCCCGCGAGAGCGCAGGTCGGCCATCTCGGCGTCGAGGTCGGCCACCTTCCAACTCGCCAGGGTGTGGGCCGCCTTGCCGCCGTTGGGCGTCCGGTAGACCGAGAACCCGGTGCCGCCGCTCTCGAAGCGGACCTCCTCCTCGGACTCCAGGGTGAGTTTCAGGCGCAGGGTGTCGCGGTAGAACGCGGTGGCCCGCCCGAGGTCGGTGGCCGGGATCACGGCCTGGACGGGGGAGTCGGTCAGCATCTTCCCCACCTCCTTCTCCCAGGCTATGCGGCCCGGTACCGCCACGCCCCCGGGAGCAACGCAACTGCCGTTTCCCGTACGACGCGTGGCGTCCGTGCGGCGGGATGCCCCAGGTGGCCCGGACCCGGGCCCGCCCGCCAGGAAGCGTCCGGCAGCGTGGGTCCGGTAGTGGGAAGTCCGATAAGCGGAACCTGGGACCTTTAAAACGATTACTTTTCGTAGTCGATTGTTACACTCGGTTGGTCGTACTCGCGGGCATTTCGCCGAGTTCCCACCGATCCGAGAGGGCACCCCAGTGAGCATCGAGACGCTGGACGTGGACCGTTCCGACCTGGACTACCGGGCCTGGCTGAACGAGGCCGTCCGCAGGGTGCAGGCCGATGCCAACCGCTCCGCCGACACCCACCTGCTGCGGTTCCCGCTCCCCGAGCAGTGGGGGATCGACCTCTACCTGAAGGACGAGTCGACCCACCCGACGGGCAGCCTGAAGCACCGGCTGGCCAGATCGCTCTTCCTGTACGGCCTGTGCAACGGCTGGATCAGGCCCGGCAAGCCCGTGATCGAGGCGTCCAGCGGCTCGACCGCCGTCTCGGAGGCGTACTTCGCCAAGCTGATCGGTGTGCCGTTCATCGCGGTGATGGCCAGGACCACCAGCCAGGCCAAGATCGACCTGATCGAGTTCCACGGCGGCACCTGTCACCTGGTCGCCGACCCCGCCGAGGTGTACGAGGTCTCGGCCCGGCTCGCCGAGGAGACCGGCGGCCACTACATGGACCAGTTCACCTACGCCGAGCGGGCCACCGACTGGCGCGGCAACAACAACATCGCCGAGTCGATCTTCGCCCAGCTCCACCTGGAGCCCCACCCCGAGCCCGCCTGGATCGTCGCCACCGCCGGCACCGGCGGCACCTCCGCCACCATCGCCCGCTACGTCCACTACATGCAGTACGACACCCGGATCTGCGTCGCCGACCCGGAGAACTCCTGCTTCTTCGAGGGCTGGGTCAACCAGGACCCGACCGCGACCTGCGACCGGGGCTCCCGGATCGAGGGCATCGGCCGCCCCCGGATGGAACCCAGCTTCGTCCCCGGCGCCATCGACCGGATGATGAAGGTCCCCGACGCGGCCTCGATCGCCGCCATCCGGGTCCTGGAGCACCGGCTCGGCAAGAAGGCCGGCGCCTCCACCGGTACCGGTCTGTGGAGCGCCCTGCGGATCGTCTCCGAGATGCGCGCCTCCGGCCGGCGCGGCAGCGTCGTCACCCTGATCTGCGACCCCGGCGAGCGCTACCTCGACAAGTACTACTCCGACGACTGGCTGGCCGGCCAGGGCATCGACATCGCCCCCTATCAGGACGAGCTGGAGGCCTTCCTCGACGGCACCGGCCTGTTCGGCTGACCGGGCACCACCGGCCGTCCGCGACTGCCGGAACAGTGCCAACAGGCCGGTGAGAAAAGGACGTTGGGGCGGGCCCTGGGCGGCGGCCGGTCCGCCACGGCCGGGCCGGTCAGTCGGCCAGGATGAGCTCCCGCACGTGCTCCCGCGCCGCCGCCGCGGCCTCGGCGGGCAGGGCGGCGTCGGTGACCCAGGTGTCGATCTCGGAGAGGGCGGCGAAGGTGGACAGGCCCACCAGGCCCCACTTGGTGTGGTCGGCCACGGCGATCACGCGGCGGGCGGAGGCGATGAAGTTCCGGTTGGTCTCGGCCTCGGCGAGGTTGGGGGTGGACAGACCCGCCTCGGGGGAGATGCCGTGGGTTCCGATGAAGAGCAGGTCGAAGTGGAGGGAGCGGATCGCCCGGTCGGCGACCGGGCCGACCAGGGTGTCCGAGGGGGTGCGGACCCCGCCGGTGAGGATCACGGTGGGGCCCGGGGCACCGGCCGTGCGCTGCGCCCGGTCGAAGACCTCGGCGGCCCGGACCGAGTTGGTGACCACCGTCAGCTGCTCGATCTCGGTGAGGTGCTGGGCCAGCGCGTAGGTCGTGGTACCGCCGGAGAGGGCGATGGCGCTGCCCGGGGCGACCAACTCGGCGGCGGCCCGGGCGATCTGCTCCTTGGCGGAGAGTTCGAGCACCGACTTGGCCTCGAAGCCGGGCTCGTGGGTGCGGGCCTCCTCGACCATCACCGCGCCGCCGTGCACCTTCTCGATCACGCCGCTGCGGGCCAGCGCGTCCAGATCGCGGCGGATCGTCATGTCGGAGACGTTCAGCCGCCGGGTCAGATCGTTGACCCGGACGCCGCCGCGCCGGCGGATCTCGTCGAGGATCAGCGCGCGCCGCTGCTCGGCCAGCAGATTGCCGTTGTCGGCCACGTCCAGAGCCTCCCCATGAGTAGTCCGATGCCATCCTCGCAGATGGCCCGGGCAGCCCGTCAGGCGGGCAGATCGGCCGGAACGAGCAGCTGGAGGTCCTCGGTGGACGGGTCGGGGAGCTGGGCGACCCGCATCGCATGGCGCTCGACCATGGTCTCGAAGACCTGCCGGGCGGTACGGCCGTTGCCGAAGGCGGGACCGCGGTCCAGCGAGCCGAAGTGGTCCAGCAGGGCGGACTCGGCGGCCTCGGACAGCGCGTACTCGTGCTCGGCGCACTGGGCCCGGGCGATCTGCAGCAGCTCGGGGGCCGAGTAGTCGGGGAAGGTGATGGTCCGGGAGAACCGGGAGGAGACACCGGGGTTGGCGGACAGGAAGCGCTCCATCTCGGCGGTGTAGCCGGCCACGATCACCACCACCTCGTCCCGGTGGTCCTCCATCAGCTTGACCAGGGTGTCGATCGCCTCCCGGCCGAAGTCCCTGGCACCGTCCTCGGGCGCCAGCGCGTACGCCTCGTCGATGAACAGCACCCCGCCCCTGGCCCGGTCGAAGGCCGCCTGGGTGCGGATCGCGGTGGACCCGACGTGCTCGCCGACCAGGTCGACCCGGGCCACCTCGACCAGATGGCCGCGCTGGAGCACCCCGAGCGAGGCCAGGATCTCGCCGTAGAGCCGGGCGACCGTGGTCTTGCCGGTACCCGGGGAGCCGGTGAAGACCAGGTGGCGGCGGAGCGAGGGCGCCTTCAGCCCGGCCTGCCGGCGCCGCCGGCCGACCGAGATCAGGTCGATCAGGGTGCGGACCTCCTGCTTGACCGTGGCCAGGCCCACCAGTGCGTCGAGTTCGGCCAGCGCCTCGTCCGCCGGGCGGCAGTCCGGGATCGGGGCGATCCGCGCGGCCGAGGCGGCGGAGGCCAGCGGGACCGCGGAGGGCTGGGCGACGGAGACCTGGCCGGCGGCCTGGATGGTGGCACCCACCGGGGGAGCGCTGCGCGGCGCCGGAACCTCCGCCGCGGCCGGTACGTCGTCGGAGACGCACCCCTCGGTGACCGGACCGGGTTCGGAGAACTCGAAGCCCGCCCGGCCGTTGTGCTCCGCCCGGCAGCGGGTCAGCACGGTGCGGCAGCCGTCGATGATGTGGAAGCCGAAGCCCTTCCCGTGCGAGACCCGGCAGTCCTCGAACACACCGCGCCCCTGCGCCGAGACGTACACGGCGGCGTCCGCGCTGCCCCGTACGGTGCACCCGCGCAACTCGGGGTCGGCGCCCTTGGTGACGATCACACCGGTGGCCACCTCGGAGATCTCGCAGCCGGTCAGCCGGCCCCCGCTGCCGTGGTCGCGGAACCACAGACCGGTACCGGCCTCCTGGATCCGGCAGTCGGCGAGGTCGACACTCGCGCCGCTGCTGACCGAGACGGCCGAGCTGCGGATCCGGCTGAACGAGCAGTCCTTGGCCTCCGCCCGTGAGTCCCGGTCCAGGACGAACAGGGCGTCGGGCAGGTCGTGCAGCGAGCAGTCGGTGAGGGTGAGCCCGGCGCCGTCGCTGACCCAGATGGCGGGGTAGTCGCCGTCACTGCTGTGGATCTCGGTGGCGAGCGCCTCGGCACGGGTGCCCTGGTCCCAGATCGACAGCGCGCCCCGGCCGAAGTCCCGGACGGTGCTGTGCTCCAGCACCAGCCGGGAGCGGCCGCGCAGATCGGCGGCGTTCTCCGGCAGGTCGTGCACCCGGCAGCCGGTGAGGGTCAGCTCGGCCTCGGTGTCCAGGGAGAGGCCGTTGCCGGAGACCCGGCGGACGGTGCAGTCGGTGAGCCTGCCGACCGCCTGCGCCTCCGCCTGCACCCCGCTGCCCCGGATCTCGTAGATCTCGCAGCCGTTCAGCTCGGCGCTGCTGCCCGGGTCGGCGAGGACCAGCCCGGCGCCGCTCGCGTGGTGCAGCCGGCAGCGGTCCAGCCGGGCGTTCGAGCCGCCGAGAACGGCGAGCGCGGCCTGCCCGGCCTCGGCGATCTCGCCGTCCTCGACCACGACGGCGGCCTGCGCACGGAGCCGCACACCGAGGCCGGAGGGGTTGTGCACGGTGCAGTCGCGCAGGGTGGCGCGGGCCTGGTCGGCGATCTCGACGCCGACCGAGGAGCGCGCCGTCACCCGGCAGTCGACCAGTTCGGCGGCGGCCTCGGGGCCGGTCACCAGCACGGCGGGGACGGAGAGTTCGGCGCCCTCGACCACCAGGTCGCGCATGGTCACGGCGGCCGTGACCAGCAGCGCGACCCCGCCGGGCGGATCGATCCGCACCGTGCCGGGGCCCTCGGCGGCGAGCAGGGTGACCGGCTTGTCGATCACCAGGCCCTCCCGGAAGGTCCCGGGACGGATCGTCAGGGTGTCGCCGGGCTCGGCCGCCGCGAGCGCCTCGCCGAGCGTCTGGTACTCCCCGGCGCGCCGCCGCCACCGAGAGGCGATGTCCTGCGTGACCCGGACCCTGTGCTCACCCATGACGATCCGTCATCCCACCTTCGTCGAACCTGCCGCCCCGTGCCCACGGTAGCGTGCCCGGCCCGGCTCCCCGGACGCTCGACCCTGGTCAACGAGCGAGCGGACCCCGGGTGCCGGTGCCACAGCCGCCATGGTCAGCGTTGGTCCGGCACCGGGCGCGGGCCCTCCTCCAGCACGGTCACCTCGTCACCGATCCGGACGGTGCCCAGCAGATCGCCGGTCACGCCCTCCGGACGCTCCGGGACCAGGTTCTGACCGAAAACCAGCCTCTTCCCGAAACGGCGGTACTTGGCCAGCGTCCGCAGCGGCTCCTGGAAGCGCTCGCCGGTCTCCTGGTCGGTGGTGGTGATCACGCACCGGCCGCAGGGCTTGGCCACCCGGAAGGTCAGCTCACCGACCCTGATCCGGCGCCAGCCGTCCTCGGCCCAGGCCTCGGCGCCGGAGATCACCAGGTTGGGGCGGAATCGCTCCATCGGGAGTGCCGCGCCCTTGACCTCGTCCCCCGGGTACTCGGCGGCGATCAGCTCGTTCAGAGCGGCGAGCGAGTCCGTGGAGGCGAGCAGCAGCGGGAAGCCGTCGGCCATCGACACGGTCTCACCCGACTCGGCGTAGTCCGGGGACACCGCGCGCGCGAGCGGATTGTCCAGGTGCAGCAGCCGGACACCGGGGAGCCGCTCGGCGAACCAGCGCTGCGCCTCGGCGTTCGCGAGCGCCGCCTCGAAGACCGAGCCGAAGATGTCCGCCTTGACCACCTCGGCGCCGGCGGCGCTCGACGGTGCGGGCACCACCAGGCGGGCGCCGTCCGGACCGGTCACGGCCAGCGAACCGTCCTCGCCGGGCAGCACCTTGAACCGGCCGATGCCGGGGTTCTCACGCTGGGTGTACGCCTTGCCCCGTTCGTCGACGAGCATCCAGCGGCGGTCGCCCACCAGGCCCCAGGGTTCGACCCGGGCGCTCTCGGGGCTCAGGCGGTAGGCGGACTTCAACGGGTGGATGTGAAGTGCGGTGAGCTGTGGCATGACGACATCCTGCCAGCATCAGTAGCGCGTATGTGCGAGAGCCGTCCCGGTCACAGGCTTGCTGCGATCGGGACGGCCCTCGTGACGACCCTTGCCCTGCCGGGGCCCGGCGCCCTCGTTCGCCGGGACCTGTGGTTCTCGGGGTACTGCCTGTCGGGTGCCGCCCGGTCGGTCAGAAGGCGTTGGCCTGCCGACCGGTCTGCGGGTTGCCGAACTGCTGGCCCGGAGCCTGCTGGTACTGCTGCTCGCCGTACTGCACCGGACGCTGCGGCTGGACCGGCCGCACGGGCGCCACCGGCGCGGCGGCGCGGAACTGGTTCCCACCCAGGCTCTGGTCGGCGAAACCCTGCTGCGCCTGGCCGCCCATGCCCTGGCCGCCCATCCCCTGGGCGCCGAACGTCTGCCCACCGAAGCTCTGTGCGCCGAACTGCTGGCCGCCCATGCCCTGCCCGCCGAAGCCCTGGCCGTTCTGCGCGGACATCCCGGGAGCGCCGGACGGCTGCCCGCCGAAGCCCTGCGGGGCGGAGGCGAAGCCGTTCTGCCCGCCGAAGCCCTGGCCCGCCTGCGGCTGGAACGGCTGGGCCGGGGCGGGCGCCGGAGCCGCCGGACGCTGCGACGGCACGACCGGCTGCATGCCGCCGTAGCCGGGCGCGGCCGGCTGCGGAGCGGCGTACCCGGCCGGGGCCGGGGCCGACTGCGCGGGCAGGTACGCGGTGGCGGGCCCGCTGTTGGAACCGGGGCCGAGCGCGAGGCGGGCCGGGGGCAGCGCGGGCAGGTTGCTGGTCGGGCTGTCGAGGCCCGACGAGCCGAAGCCCGGCGTCGGAAGGCCGGAGGACGGGATCGCCGGGGCGGGCAGCGCCGGGGCACCGCCGATGCCCTGCGCGCCAGGGCCGTAGCCGGACGCACCGTAGCCGGACGGGAGGGCGGGGGGCAGCGCCGCGGGCACGTTGATCGGCGCGATCTGCGGCACTCCGCGCTCTGCGACGAGGCTGTCGTAGATGGGCGTGCCGGAGGAGAAGGACGGAGAGGGGTAGCCGACTCCGTCGTAGGAGCGGGGCGAGGTCATGGGGCATACCGTAAGCCCAACCATGCCTGCTGAGGAGACTGGGAGGCCGAGGAGTTCGAGTGTTTACAGAGTCTTCGCTCGCACAAATCGCTCGAACATGTTCATATCCGACATTTCGTTGGATCAGATTCAGCCAGACCGTCGTCTGACGGACAGTCGAACAGTGGACGAACGTCACCTTCTGGATCTATTCCGGCGCTCTCGTTGTGAGCCGAGGGCGTGCGGATGTACGTGGCAAGCCCCCGGCGCCCGTATCCTGGTCACAGGCGATGGCCGCCGGGGCTTGAGTGCCCGTCAGCGGGCGTTGGCTGTGGTCAGTGGCTCTGCACCGCCTGGGCGGGAAGTCCGGGCCGGCCGGCCAGTTCCGAGGTGCAGTGGGCGCAGCGGGTGGCGGCGACCGGCACCGAGCTCAGGCAGCGCGGGCAGTCGGTCATGGCGACCGGGGCGTCCTTCATCGGGCGGAAGCGGTTCTGCAGCCGGCCGACCGGCACCACCACGAGGAAGTAGATCACCGCGGCGATCAGCACAAAGCTGATCAGGGCGTTCAGGAACGCACCGTACGGGAAGGTGGTGCCCGCGACCGAGAAGTGCTTCTGGCTGTAGTCTCCGACGGCGCCGGTCGCGACCCCGACCAGCGGGGTGAGGAAGGCCGTGACGAACCCGGTGACGACGGCGGTGAAGGCCGCGCCGACGACGATGCCGACGGCCAGGTCGACGACGTTTCCGCGCAGCAGGAAGCTGCGGAATCCCTTGAACACCGGGAACTCCAAACTCGGGGGAGTGGGCATGGGAGCGGGGCCGACGGGCCCGGCTGCCGATCTTGCCGAGTCGACGAACCCTCGGTCCAGCCGAGTTCACCCGATCCGGTTAATCGTCGCTGCGGTGTCCCAATGTCGAATGCGCGTACCGGAGTTCGGTCGGGGCTGACCCGAACGCGGTTGCCCCGGTGCCTGTTTGACCTCTCACGGATGCACGGGCCCGCGGACGGGCTTCATGGCCCCGGCGACGCCCGGAGCCGGCCGGATCGACCACTGCCGACCGGGTCGGCCGCTGTCGGCAGGTGTCGATCGGGCCGTCGGCCGATGGGATCGGCCCGTACGGACATACCGGCTGACATGTCTTCAAACTACGCTGATCGGGTGAATGGGCTCCAGTGCCCCGGCCGGTGGCTGGCTGGTCGCTCTCCGTGACTGGCAGGCTGGCGTCCGTGAACTCTCTGCTGCGCACTGCCGCCCTGCTCGCCCTCGCCGGTGGACTGCTCACCGGCCCCACCGCTGCCGCCGCCGTGCCCGGCGTCCCGCACGACGGCGCCCGGTCCGACCGCCTCGACCACCCCCGAGCGGTCCGGACCATGGAACGCCAGGAGGCCGTGGAGTTCTTCTGGTACGGCTGCAGCCACTCCCTCCGGCTGGAACGGCCGCTGGAGCAGTGGGCCGCCAGGCACCACGGCGACGTGACCCTGCGCCGGATCCCCGCGGTCTGGCGCGGCGGCCCCGACGAGCGGGTCCAGCTGGCCCACGCCCGGCTGTACTACACGCTGGAGAAACTGGGCCGGGTGGACCGCCTGCAGCTGGCCGCCTTCCGCGCCGTGCAGGAACAGGGCGAGCGTCTGACCGGTGAGGACCAGGCCGCCGACTGGGCGCGGCGCCACGGCATCGACCGCGCGGCGTTCCGCGCCGCCTACCGCTCACCGGAGGTCGGCCGGGCCGCCGAGGGGGCGGCCGACCTGCTGGTCCGGTACCAGGTGAAGGAAGTACCGACCGTCCTGGTCCAGGGCGGCCGCTTCCGCACCTCACCGACCGCCGCGGGCGGCGTGGAGCGGATGCCCGAAGTGCTGGACGGCCTGGTCGCCAAGTCCTGAGCGCCGCGCCCCGGGCTAACGGACGGTACCGCCCGTGCGCCGCGCCCCGGGCTAACGGACGGTACCGCCCGTGCCCGGGCCGGCCGTCCGCCGCACGGCCAGGGTGACGAACCCGAGCGTGCCCCGGTAGCCGCCGAGCCACCCCGCGCGGTGCTCGGCGGCCACCGCCGCCGCCTCCGCGCCGTCCGGATCCTCGGGGTGGTCCAGCGCCCAGGCCGCGAGCGAGCCGGTCCAGCAGAACTCGTAGTCGTCCCACTCGGACAGGCTGCTGACATGCCCGTACACCGGTGTCCACCCGGCGGCCGCGACCCGGTCGACGGTGCCCGCCAGATCGTCGTGGTCGGCGGCGGCCGCGCCGCCCAGGCCCGCCAGTACCGCCGCGGTCGGCTCGTGCTCCCAGAACCCCTCACCGACCAGCGCCACACCGCCCGGCGCCAGATGCCGGTCGATCGCGGCGAGGGCCGGCAGCAGACCGCCGAAGGCATGCGTGGCACCCACGCACAGCACCGCGTCGAAGGGCTCCGGGTGGCTGAACTCGCGGGCGTCCTGGTGGTGCAGCCCGAGCCGCTGGGACACCCCGAGTGCGGCGGCCGCCCGCTGGGCCTGCTCCAGCGCCCGGGTGTCCACGTCCACGCCGACCGCGCGCAGCTCCGACCGTGCCGCCAGCGCCCGCAGCAGCCAGGCGCCCTCGCCGCAGCCGAGGTCCAGCACCCGGCGGGCGCCGGCACCGAGGACGCGCTCCAGCAGCCGTCCTACCGACTCGTCCGAGAGCGGCGCCGCGACGGGGTGGTCGGAGTGGGTGATACGGGAGATCCGGTCACGGTCCATCAGGTCAGTGTGCGCCGGTACGGCCTCGGCTGTGAACAGTGCGGCGCCCCGGGAACCGGGCGGCGGGCCGCACGGCCGGACGCTTGGGCGTGCGCGCGCGACTTCCCGAGCTGGCGGACGCGGGCTTCCCGCCGCGGGGGTCCGGCCAACCCGGCTCCCCGTACCCCTGAAGGCCTCAGCGGTACGTCCGGCCCTTCCACGCCGCACCCCGGCCGCGCCAGTGCTGGACGGCAGAGTCCACCGTCATCAGCAGGTAGAGGAAGGCCGTGAACGGGAGCAGCAGCGCCGACCAGGCGGGCTGGCGGTAGTACCGCAGCATCGGCAGGAAGGTGCCCGCCATCAGCGCCCAGGCCGCCCCGCCGGTCGCGGCGAGGGCGGGCCGCCCGGCGGACAGACCGGTCAGCAGCGCCGCCGGCGGCAGCAGGTAGACCAGCCCGAGCCCGGCCACCGTCCCGGCGAGCAGCAGGGGTGAGCGCCGCAGCTGGGCGTACGCGCTGCGGGAGACCATCCGCCACAGCTGGGCCAGTCGCGGGTAGGGGCGGACGCTCTCCACCCGGTCGGCCAGCCCCAGCCAGATCCGGCCGCCCGTGGACTTCACCGCCCGGGCCAGCGAGACATCGTCGATCACCGCCCCGCGGATCGCCGCGATCCCGCCCGCCCGTTCCAGCGCCTCCCGCCGTACCAGGGAGCAGCCGCCGGCCGCCGCGGCCGTCCGGGCACCCGGACGGTTGCTCCACCGGAACGGGTACAGCTGTGCGAAGAAGTAGACGAACGCCGGGACGATCAGCCGCTCCCAGCCGGTGGCGACCCGCAGCCGGGCCATCTGCGAGACCAGGTCGAGACCGTTGGTCTCGGCGGCGGCGACCAGTTCGGCGAGCGAGTCCGGGCCGTGGGCGATGTCGGCGTCGGTGAGCAGCAGGTGGTCCACCGGCCCGGCCAGCTCGACGCCGTGCCGCAGCGCCCAGAGCTTGCCCGTCCAGCCCGGCGGCAGCGGGGGAGGCGTGGTGACCGTCAGCGGTAGTCCGCCGGCCTCCGCCAGCCGCCGGGCGAGCGCGCCGGTGCCGTCGCCGCTGTGGTCGTCCACCAGGATCACCCGCGCCCGACCCGGGTACTTCTGCGCCAGCAGGCTCGGCAGGCTCAGGGGCAGCACCTCGGCCTCGTCGCGCGCCGGGACGACGATCGCCACCTCCGGGCGGCGGAGGGGCGGTTGACGCGGCGGCAGCCGCTGATCGGTCCGCCAGAACAGACCGTGGCCACCGGCGAGCCAGAGCCAGCCGAGCAGGGACACCACCGACAGCCAGAGCAGTACGGTCACCCCGGCAGTCTGCCCCACCCCGGCTCAGGCCCACCCCAACCGTCGACCGCGGCTGCGTGTCGTTCCCGGCGGGTCCGGCCGCCGTGGGACGCACCGCTCCGGCGGTGTCCCGGAACGGTCTGGACCACTGGCGGGCCGAAGGGCCGGGCAAGGGCGTCCCGGGAGGGGGAGCGAGGAGTCCAGTAGAGTCGTCCCCTGTGAAGATCGCACTGATGGACTCCGGAATCGGCCTGCTCGCCGCTGCGGCAGCCGTGCGACACCTGCGGCCCGACGCGGACCTGGTGCTCTCCTCAGCCCCCGCCACCATGCCCTGGGGCCCGCGCACTCCGGAGTACGTCACGGCGCACGCCCTTGCCTGCGCGCGGGCCGCCGCCGCGTACCACCCGGACGCGCTGGTGGTCGCCTGCAACACCGCCTCCGTGCGCGCCCTGGAGGCGCTGCGGGCCGAGCTGGAGCCCGAGCTGCCGGTGATCGGCACCGTACCGGCGATCAAGCCGGCCGCCGCGGGCGGCGGACGGGTCGCGATCTGGGCCACGCCCTCGACCACCGGCAGCCCGTACCAGCGCCGGCTGATCGAGGAGTTCGGCGGTGCGGCCCAGGAGGTCACGGAGATCGCCTGCCCCGGGCTGGCCGACGCCGTCGAACACGGTGACGACGCCGCCATCGACGCCGCCATCGCGAACGCCGCCTCGCGCACCCCCGCCGGCACCGACACCCTCGTGCTCGGCTGTACCCACTACGAACTGGTCGAGGACCGGATCCGGGCCGCCATCGGCCGGGGCACCCCCGGACCGGTCTGCTTCGGCTCGGCCGCCCCGGTCGCCGCCCAGGCCCTGCGACGGATCGGCGCCGCCGCGTCCACCACCGGCGGCGGCACCCTCACCGTCCTGCACAGCGGCCGCGTCTCCGCACTGCCCGTCGCGGCGGCGAACTACGCCCAGGGCAGGGCCCTCGCCGACGCCGTCCTCGCGGCCGGCTGAACACGCGTTCCCCCAAGCGGGCCGACCGCGCTCGCGGGCCGGCCACGGGAGCCCCGCCTCACTCCCCGGCGGCGTGCCCGCGCCAGCGCTGCACCGCCGGTTCGAGCCCCGACAGGATGGTGTCGAACCGGCGGGTGGAGGTCGTCGAGTCCACCTGCAGCCGGCTGATCCGCAGCGGATGGACCGGCAGCCGGGGGCCGAGCCGGTGGTCCGAGAGAAAGCCCAGTCGGTAACCGAGCCCCCGCAGCACCGAATCCGCCCGGGGCTCGTACCCGCCGTTGGGGTAGGCGAAGGCCGTCGGAGGTTCGCCCAGCCACTGGGTGAGCGACCGGTGCGCGCCCACGATCTCGGCGGCGACCGTCGCGTCGTCGCACCGGCTCAGACACGGGTGGCCCATGGTGTGGTTGCCGATCGCCACCTTCGCCGCCCGCAGCGCCCGCAGGTCCTCCGGGCCGAGCTGCTCCTGCCCCGGGGGCCGGCGCCTGGCACTGACCCGCAGCTCGTGCAGCGTCCGCCGGCGGTCCGGATCCGGCAGCGCCTTCAGCCGCGCCAGCAACTGGCCGGGGTGGCCGCCGACCGGAAGCGAACGCGCCTGACCGCCGTGCTGCGCCAGGAACGCGGCCTCGTGCCACCAGAACGGGCGGTCGGTGCCGATCAGCTCGGCGATCACGAACGCCGCCGCCGGGATCCGCCGCGCCGCGAGCGCGGGCAGCGCATGCGTCAGCACCGTACGGTCGGCGTCGTCGAAGGTGATCAGCACACTGCGCGGCGGCAGCGGCCGACCCTCGGAGATCGCCCGCTCCACGGCCTGCAGCGAGACCGGTGTCGCCAGCCGGCGCAGCCGGTCCAGCTGGGCGCCGAAGGAACGAGGGTCGGTCACTCCGTGGTACGCCAGCACGGCCAGACGCTGTGCGGCGCGGGCGCGGAAGAACGGCTGGACGGGGGAGAAGCGCAGCCAGCCGCCCCGGTCCCGCTCGGGCAGGGGGGCAGTGGAGAGGGCGGACGGCGGCGAGCCGCCGGGGCGGGTGCTGACAGTGGTGGATTCGGGATACGGCACAGGTCCCCCTCGGTCGCCGATGCGGAGTGGTGGCGCCGCCGGAGCGCCGCACAAGGCCTCCGGCACCAGGGCGCGGCGGCTCCGCACCCGAGGTCTCCGGTCCACGGCAGGGGCGACTCCCAACCCTCGCCGGGGACGGTCCTGGACGGTCCAGCTGATGCAGTGGTTCTGCCTGATGCGGTCGGAGCGGTCGGAGCGGTCGGGTAGGTCGGATCGGTTGAATCGGTGGTCAGGCTCGGTCGATGTAAGGGAGACCACCGAGGTCCGCCGATGGTTGTACTGCGGACCATGGATTTTTACGGCGGTGTGCGGGCCGCTCAAGGGGCGTGCCACGGCTCATCGGGTCCCACCCGGGGGCGCGCGGCACCACCATCGGTGCGCCGGGGCCGTGGCAGCGCCGGGTCGAACAGGCCGCGTCGGCCGGGATACCGTGGGTGCCATGGGAGAGACCCAAGGTGAGCAGCCGGGAAGCCGTCTCACCCGGCTGTTCGGCGGCTGCGCCCTGGAACGGCACCGGCTGCTGCTCGGCCTGGTCGGCGCGGCCTGTGTAGCCGTCGGGATCCTGGTGGCGGTGGCCGTTCCCGAGAGCGACGGGCCGGCCTGGGCGATGGCGGTGGCCGGCTGCCTGGCCGCGGGGGTACTGCTGCTCGTCCGGGTGGCGCTGGCCCTGTTCCGGAGCACCGGACCCTGAGCCGCTCCTGCCGGCCCGTTCCGCCGTCCCACGGGTGACGGGACGGGGACGCGGGCGAGAGGCTTGCGGCCGCCGTGGCGGGCTGGGGCGGGTGCGCGGGGCGCGAGGACGGCGTACCGGGCGCCGGGGGCCGCGGGAGTACCGGGACCGCCCGGCGCGTAAAGTCGGCCCATGGCCATCCCACCCTTCCTCGCCGAGCTCCGCTCCTTCGTGGGGACCCGTCCGCTCTGGCTCTCCGCCGTCACCGCGGTGATCGTCGACGAACAGGGCCGGCTGCTGCTCAACCGCAGGTCCGACAACGGCCGCTGGGCGTTGATCGGGGGCATTCTCGACCCGGGGGAGGAGCCCGCCGACGGGATGGTGCGGGAGTGCCTGGAAGAGACCGGTCTGACGGTGCTGCCGGAGGCGCTGACCTCGGTGACGGTCTCCGAGCTCCTGCACTACCCGAACGGGGATCAGGCCCAGTACCTGGACCTGACCTTCCGCTGCCGTCCGGTGTCCGGCGAGGCCCGGGTGAACGACGACGAGTCCTTCGAGGTCGGCTGGTTCCGGCTGGACGCGCTGCCCGAGCTCGACGAGTACAGCCGGCGCAGGATCGACGTCGCCCTGGCTTTCGACGGCACGACCGCCTTCGCCTTCTCGGGCGCCTGAGCACCCCTTAGGGCGGCTGACCGGTCGCGGCCGGACGGCGGAGCCCTCAGATCTTGTGCTGGCGGTACATCTCCTCGGCCGCGTCCAGGACCGCCGCGAGGTCGCCGCCGGCGGTGGCGGTGGCCACGGCGGCGACCGCGCCCTCGACGAACGGGGCGTTGGCGAAGCGGACCGGGAAGGGCAACCCGTGCTCCTCCGCCTCGGCCAGCAGCGTCCGGACGGTGGTGACGGCGCTGCCCAGGTCGGAGAGGACGGCGACCCCGTGGCCCTGGTCGACCCGGCGGGCGGCGGCGGCGATCAGGACCGCACTGGTCCCCGGGCCGTCGCCCAGACTGCCGCCGGTGGTGGCGACGGGGGCCGGGTCCTCGCTGTGCGCCAGGGCCACCGCCAGCGCGCCGGTGGCGGCGGCGAGTTCGGCGCTGTGCGAGACCAGCACCACACCGACCCGGCCGTGTCCCGCCGGCCGGGTCGACCGGGCGGCCTGGGTACCGGCCTGCGGTGCGGATGGCGCGGTAGAGATCGGGATGACGTCGGCCTGGGGGGCGTCCCGGCGGTCCATCGGCTGCTCCTGTCGGCCAGGGCGAGGAAGGGCCCGGCTGGTGGGCGGGTCTGGGCTGGTGCCAGCTGGGGCTGGTGGGGGTGGTGGGGGTGGTGGGGGTGGGGCTGTTGAGGCAGGGCGGTCGCGCGGGCCGAGTCGGTCCGGTGGTGCGGAGCCGGACCGGTGGTGCGGTACTGGACCGGTGAGTGCCGGATCGGAGGGGGCTTGATCGGCGCGGGGCGTGAGAGCAGGGGCGTGAGAGCAACACTCTCGCAGCCCGGCGTGCCCGCCGGGGCGAACCCGGGCCGTGTCCCCCGTTAGCACAGTCCCCGCCGGGCCACGGCCGGAACCGGCTTACTCGCACCCGTCGGAGGAGACCTGGGTACAACGCCTTCCGCCTTGGGTGGCTATGGCTACGCTGGGGCTTCGAATGTCGTCGGGAGGAGCGCAGAAGTGGCCACAAGCGGGGCGAGCACGGAGAGCGGTGGCACGGGGACCCTGGAGGGCGGTCGGAAGCCGAAGTTGGACCTCACCGACGCCGAGTGGCTCTCCAGCAGCCAGGGGGTGGGTGATGTGCAGATCGCCTTCGTCGAGGGGTACATCGCGATGCGGGACGGACGGCAGCCGGAGGGCCCGGTGCTGGTCTTCACCCCGGCGGAGTGGCGCGCCTTCGTGCTCGGGGCCAGGGACGGCGAGTTCGACCTCACCTGACCGGTCGGCCTGGTCAGGGTGAACCGATCCGGAACGCTCCGGTCCCGGCAAGGATCGATCTGATCCGGCCGGGATCGGAGCGTTCCGGCCGGAGCCGGAGCCGGAGCCAGAGCCGGAGCCGGAGCCCAAGCCGAAGCAGCGGGGCGGAGGCCGGAACACACCGGTCGGATCGGATCCGACCGGATCCGGCCGGCTGGTGGCGTGTCAGTTCCGGTCTGCCCCGGGAAGATCGGGGAGCCTGCTCCGCCCGGCCGTCTCCGGCCGGGCCGGGAGCCGTCGGCGATATGAGCCGAGACTGAGAATAAATCTGGCGGCCCGAAACTCGTTGACTGCTGGACAAGTAACGGCCCACAGTAAGAGCAGACAACAGACGCCGTGCCGACCGCCCCCACGCGGCCGTACACGGCGCCTGCTGTGCAGCCCGGCACGAGTGCCGAGCACCTCCCGTAGGTGAAGCCCCGAACGCACCCGGGTGCGTCGGCCGGTCCCGGCCTCCGAAGAGGCCGGCAGTCGCCGGGAGGCGTGGCCCCAACGGCCCGAGAGCGACTCGGGTGGTGGAACCGGTGCCCGGGATCCGCACGCCCCCACGCGGCGGTGTCCCGGGCAGGTCCGCGAGTGCGACGGGCCTGGGGCCCCGCGAACCTGGCTTCTGGTGTTGTGCGTTGCTGCTGAGTGGTCTGTGGACAGCTGGAAGTGATCCGGCGGTTCTGGTGAGTGTCGCATGGCATGTGCAGTGAGGAAACGCGCACGCGGGCGCGCTGCGACATGCCGCCCCCCGGTGGATCGACTCCACAGCGGCTGCCGTGCAGAACCGAACGTAGCCCGGGTGGTTGCTCAGAGTCAACATTGGTCTCTGAGCGTGGATCTCGGCCGAGCCCCCACCCGCCCCGTGAACCGGCCGCTGACAGGCACGTACGATGGGTGCCATGTCATTTCTCCGCCGTCGCTCCGGCTCGCCCACAGGACCGGACTTCGACGTGCTCGCAATGGACCCGGGGGACTGGCCCGGCCACTTCGGCGCCATGATGATGAGCGCCCCCGACGGCTCCTGCCAGGGCATCTTCCTGCGGTACGACCTGTTCGGCGGTCGCGGTCCGGCGATGTTCATCGGCAACCTGCCGGAGGGCTCCCCGGCCAGGGACACGGCCGACGGGGTGCCGTTCGAGGTCCACCAGCTGCTCGAGGCGCTGGAGAACGACGAACCGGTCGAGTTCGTCTCGGCGGAGGACTTCCCGGTCATGCTCGGGGACGATCTTCTGATCGTCAGGAAGGTCAAGGTCAGCGAGGAGCGGGTGTTCTGCGCCCAGTTCGGGCGCAGCGACGGAGTCCAGGTCACCATCGCCTCCTGGGACCGACCGATTTCGGACGATCTCTACCAGCTGCTGAAGCCGCTGCCCGCGGACATGTTCCAGCAGGGCTGATCCGCCCCCGGAGCCGCCGTGGTGGCGCCGGCCGGTGGGTGCTCCGTCCCGGTCCGGGCGTGCTTGACGGGTTCGATCAACGCTTCGTACAGTCGCGGGCATGTCGTGTCGCCGCCTGCTGCTGACCCGTCGCAGCTATCTCGACCTGCGGCGCACCGCGAGCGCGGTGTGTCCGGACCGCTGAGGGGGAACCGTCCGTTCCCCCGGCGGCGCGAGCCCGGCTGATCCGATCGGCCGGGCTGCCACGTTCAAGGCCGCCGCGTCCGGAATCGCACACCCGTCGGTGTGCCGCCCGCAGTCTGCCGAGCTTCACGCTGCCGCCCCGGAGGCCCCAGCATCATGAGCACCCGTTCCGCCGATCCTTCGACCGACGGCCCGGCAGGTGTCGCCGAGGCACTGGCCCGGCTGCCCCGGGTGGTCGACCTGCTCGCCGCCCGCGCCGAGGAGCACGACCGGGACGCCACCTTCCCCTACCAGGGCGTCGAGGCGCTGCACGAGGCCGGCCTGCTCACCCTGACGGTGGCCCAGCGGTACGGCGGCCCGGGCGGAACGCTCACCGACACCGTCCGGGTGCTCTGCCAACTCGGGCGCGGCGACGCCTCGGTGGCCGTCCTCGCCGCCTTCACCCTGCTCCAGCACGCCGAGCAGGCCAGGGCCGCCCGCTGGCCGACCCCGGTCTACCGCAGACTGCTCGCCGAGTCCCGGCGCGGGCCCGCGCTGGTCAACACCCTGCGCACCGAACCCGGTGGCGCGGCCGGCCTCCCCGCCACGGTGGCCCGGCGCGAGGCCGACGGCAGCTGGGCGCTCCATGGCCGGAAGACGTACTGCACCGGTTCCGAGGCACTGGCCTGGATGGCGGTCTGGGCGAGGACGGACGAACCGGTCGCGCGGACGGGCCTGTTCCTGGTCCGCGGTGACACCGAGGGCATCGAGATCGACCCGGTCTGGGACCAGCTCGGGCTGCGCGCGAGCGCCGGACACGACGTGCTGCTCAGCGGCGTACGGGTGCCGGCCGATGCCGTGATCGGGCTGGCCGAGGCGGACGGACCTCGCTCGGAGGCCCAGCTCGCCGCCGAACGGCTCGACCAGGCCTGGCAGGACCTCGCGCTGTGCGCCGTCCACCTGGGTGTGGCGCGTGCCTCGCAGGACTGGCTGGTGCGCTTCCTCGGCCAGCGGACCCCGGCCAACCTGACCGAGCCGCTGGCCGGCCTTCCCCGCTACCGGAGTGCCCTCGGCGAGATAGAGAGCTCACTGATCGCCGCGGAGGAGCTCGTGGCCGGCCTGGCCGCCGCGGTCGACCGGGGTGACCCGACGGCGGTTGCCCGCAGCTCCGCGGCCCAGTTGATCGTCAACCGCTCCACCACCGCGGCCGTCCAGCAGGCCGTCACCCTGACCGGGAACCCCGGTCTCAGCCGCCGCCACCCGCTGGAGCGCTACCTGCGCGACATCCTCAGCGGCCGGGTGTACTTCCCGGCCGACGAAGTGGTGCTCGATGCCGTCGGACGCGCCGCCCTGGAGCGCGGCACGCGCCGGGCGCACTGAGGCACACAGAGGCGCACGAAAATCCTTTCGGGGGCGCGAAGTTGCTTTCGGGGGGTGCGGGAGGGCAGCGCCCCCAACGGGCGGAAGACCGCGCGAGCCGGTTGCAGACCCGAGGGAGCGGATCGCACCGGCCAGGGGCGCGGGGAGCCGCGGATCCGGAAGGCCGTCGCAGTCAGCCGAGGGCGGTGGGCGGCGACGCCCGCGTACCGCCCGATGGGCGGTACGACCCGACCTCTCCGGTGACGTGCGAATCCCCGGCCTTCCGTCCCGCGCGGTGCCTCGCACCCCTGGAGGCGCTGCCCTCCCGTACGGCCGCTGAGCAACTCCCGTCAGCGAGTGCCAACCGCCGCGCGGACCGCTCGGCGGGCGAGCGCGGCGTCGTCGTACAGCCGCCGGATCATGATGCGCTGCTCCTCGCCCGCACCCGGCAGGTCGTGCAGCCGGATCTCGCGCATCAGCACCAGCACCAGGTTCACCAGGAACGCGTCCCGCGCCACCGTCCCGCCGGACTGGGCGAGTTGGCTGATCTGGCGACGGGCGGCGGTGTCCCCGGAGAGGACGCTCCACAGCACCGCGAGGTCGTACCCGGGCAGGTACCAGCCGGCCTGCTCCCAGTCGAGCAGGACCGGGCCCGAGGGGGCGAGCAGGATGTTGCCCAGCAGTGCGTCACCGTGGCAGAGCTGCCAGGAGGTGTGCTGGACCCCGTGCAGCAGCTGGCGCAGGTCGCCCGCGTCGCGGTCGGTCAGCAGCCCGACCGAGTGGAACCTGGCGACCTCCAGCTGGTAGTCGAGCGGCCTGCCGAAGACGTCCGCCGGCGGACGCCACAGGTTGAGCGTCCGGACCGCGCCGAGCACCGCGCGCACCTCGCCGGGCGTCGGAGCGTTGACCGGGTGCCGCTCCCTCGAGGCGGGCCGGCCGGGAACCCGCTCCAGCACCAGGACGCAGCGGTCGTGGTCGGCCGCGACCAGCCGCGGCAGCCGGACCGGCGGACGGTGCCGGACGAAGGCCCGGTAGACCGCCACCTCGTGGTGGAAGCGTTCGACCAGCTGGACGTGCTGCTCGCTGCGCAGGGCCTGCGGCGCCAGGCACTTGGCGACCACGGGGGCCCGGCCGATGGTGCCGGCGATCAGGATGTGCTGGCTGCCCTCCCGGAGCACCTGGCGGGGGAGGAAGGCGGGACATATCCGCGAGATGTTGGCGAGCACCGCCCGCACGGCGGGCGTCTGCAGGGCGGCCGGGTCGACCCGGTCCACCGAGGGGTCCAGGTGCCTGCCGCGCAGCAGCCGGTCGGCCCCGACGCGCCCGGCGAGCTGGTCGGCCGGCCGGAGCGGGACCTGCCCGACCGGGCCGCGGCCTGCGAGCGCGCGCGGGTCGCGGAGTTCGGCACCACGCGGGACCGGGCCCTGCCCTGGTCGGCCGCCGGGCACTGCGTTGGGGGGACGCAGCGCGGTGCGGGTCTGGGTGGTGCCGCTGGTGGCTGAGGAGTACATGGGGTGGTGAGAATCCCTTCCTGGCCGTTCGGTGGCCCCTGCCGGTGAGAGCCGACGCCCTGACGTGTACGGAGTGCCCCGGTGGCGCGGGTTCCTGGCGCACCGTCAGGGCCTCGGACCGACCGCCGGCCGGTCCGAGGGGTGGAACGCAGGCGCCGGGCACGGACGGTGCGGCTTCGGAAGCCCGCAGCGGCGGTGGCGGACCTCCGCACCCTGGGGAAGTGCGGAGGCCGCGACCGCCGTGGCCGTGCCCGGCGCCTGCGCGCCACCCGGCCGCGCCACCCCCACGGACGAGGCCGACGGAACGGTCGCCGACGAGCGGTCAGGAGGGTGTCCTGGCCGGTCGTCGGCCGTCCCGACCCGGAGTCGAGGTGGCGCACTCCTACCTGACACCAGATGGCCACTGGTACACCATGTGGCGGACCCTGGCGAAGCATGGCGAATGGTCGCGTGGCACATGACGGAGCTACTACTGTCGGGGCAGCCGAGGAATTCCTGGGGGCTTCACGTGAGCAAGGGGCCGAACACCAGACTCGCCGACTTGTTCGCCCTGACCGGCTGGTCCAAGGGCGAGTTGGCCAGGCTGGTCAACCGGCGCGGTGCGGCGATGGGCCAGCAGCAGCTGTCCACCGACACCTCGCGGGTGCGGCGCTGGATCGAGCAGGGGGAGATCCCGCGCGATCCCGTGCCGAGACTGCTGGCAGCCGTGTTCACGGAGCGGCTCGGCCGTGTCGTCACCACTGAGGACCTCGGTCTGGAACGACACCGGCGAACCAGGTCCGGTACGACGCCGCCGGCAGAACCCTGGGAGTCGGATCGGACGGCCGCGGTCCTCACCGAGTTCACGGGAATGGACCTCATGCTCAACCGACGCGGATTTGTGGGGGCGTCAGCCGCGCTCACGGCCGGTGCCGTCATCGCCGACAACCTGTACGACTGGCTCAGCGGCCCCGACGTGGCGTACGCGGCGGAACGCCCGGGGCCCCGGAAGGTGTTCGCCCGGGGCGGCCCCGACCCGGTGATCGACGTCTATGAACCCGGACCGGTGGGCACCGACGAGGTGGCCGCGCTGGAACACTCGGTCGAGGTGTTCCGGGCCTGGGACGCCTCCCGCGGCGGCGGCCTCCAACGCAAGGCGGTGGTCGGCCAGTTGAACGAGGTCGGGGGCCTGCTGACACACGATCTGAACCCGGCGGTGAAGCAGCGGCTGTGGACGGTGGCCGCCAACCTGTCGGTGCTGGCCGGCTGGATGTCGCACGACGTGGGCCTGGAGCCCACCGCACAGCGGTACTTCGTGATCGCCGCCCAGGCCGCCAGGGAGGCCGGGGACCGTCCCCGGGCCGGCGAGGCGGTCTCCCGCGCGGCCCGCCAGATGCTGCACCTCGGCCGGGCCGACGACGCCCTGGAGCTGATGCAGCTCGCCCAGGCCAGCAGCGGCGACCGCGCCCTGCCGCAGACCAGGGCCATGCTGCACACCATCGAGGCCTGGGCGCAGGCCTCGCTCGGCCACTCGGAGGCGACCAGGAGGGTGCTGGGCGAGGCCGAGAGGCTCTTCGTGCAGCGCGCCGACGAGCCGGCGCCGAGCTGGATGCTGCTCTTCGACGAGGCCGAACTGCACGGTATGCAGGCCCTGGTCTACCGGACGCTCGCCGAACACGACCCGGGCGCCGCCAAACTGGCCGAACGGCACGCCTGCC
Organism: Kitasatospora sp. HPM-01-4; assembly: GCF_051374625.1. Taxonomy (NCBI): domain Bacteria; kingdom Bacillati; phylum Actinomycetota; class Actinomycetes; order Kitasatosporales; family Streptomycetaceae; genus Kitasatospora; species Kitasatospora sp. HPM-01-4. The sequence goes on from NZ_JBPQGP010000005.1 coordinate 7,248,713, forward strand.
TGGCGATCGAGCAGCGGGCCAGGAGCGGACGGGAGCGCTCCGTCCTGCTGGACCGGATCACCCTCGCCTCGGTGTACTGGATCTCCGGCGAACCGGACGAGGCCCAGGTCCAGGCCAAGATGGCGCTCGCGGCGATCAACCAGACCTCCTCGATGCGGACCTGGGACCGGCTGCGCGAGATGTACCGGCTGTCGGCGAGGTACCAGGGCGTCCCGGCGGTGGCAGAGCTACGTGACGAGATCCACTCGGTGATGCCGCCGAAGCCCCGCGCGATCTGACCGGATCCGCGGCGGACTCACGGAGCCGGCGCGGCGCGGTGGTGGCTTGATCAGGTCGCTGCCGCGCCGCGCCGTACGCCGAGTTGTGTGCAAGCCGGGTGCGGCATCGGGAGATTTCGGTACCGTTCCGGGTGGAACCGGCACGTACCATCCGGCTCCGGTGTCATGGTGGCGGAGTGTGGGTAGTCCTGCTCGGTCCTGTGTGCGTAAGGGGCGCCCAGGCGGTAACCTTCGGTGATTCCGGCGCCCGGGGCGCCCACGCAGGACCGACCAGTAACCCCCGGCGACGGAAATCCCGTTGCCCACGACGACCGCCGCAACGGATGCTGACCTCATGTTCGAGCCAGTGATAGCGCCCAGCGCCAGCCTCCTCGGCCTCCTCCAGCGAGGCCGCGGTGACGGGCAGCTGCATGCGCTGGCAGCCGACCGCGCCGAGGCGCTCGCCGCCCTTGAGGAATGCGTCACCAGCGACCCGCGCGCTGACTGGCAGGTCGAGAACCGCTCGCTCTACTACGCCCGGCTCTACATGGAGCTCGAAGCTCCACTCAGCGGCCTTGAGCAGCATCTTCACCACCCCGCCGACGTCTACGACCAGGACGAGGGCCGCACCGGCCTCGCCCTCGCCGTGCTCGGCCACCTCGCCGCCTACGGGCGCCGCGACGCCCTCGACCTGCTGCGCGGGTACGTCGCCGTCGGCACCAACTGGGCCTGGGCCCTGGACGAGCTGGCGCTGCGCGACGACGACCGCTCACTGCTCTCGCTCGCCCCCGCCGTCCTGGCCCGGTTCCCGGAGGACGAGCGCGGCGAGGCCGAGCTGCGGGCCGCGATCCGCTCAGCGTACGAACCGAGGCCGTGGCGGCTGTGGGCCGCGCAGTACCCGAGGATCGCCGCCGCGAGCGAGCAGTCGCCGTTCGACCTCTGGCAGCGCCAGCTCAACCGCAGCGGTGTCACCCCGGGCTGGAGCACCGCCGATGTGCTCGCCTGGGCCGACCGCTCCGAGCCGGGTACGACCGCGGCGGACGACGGCATGTCGGGCGACGGGGAGCCGTACCGCGGAGCCGTGGCCCGCCGGGCCGCCGCCGCGGCGCGCTGTCTGGCCGCCGTGGTACGCCGCCCGCAGGACCGCGAGGCCGTACTCGAGGCCGCCCTCGAAGGTGCCCCCGGTGCCCGGATCGCCGCCCTGCGCTACCTGGTCGACCAGCAGGATCCCGAGGCGGCGGCCCTCATCGAGGCCGCCGCCGGCGACATCGACGAGCGCGTCGTCCACGCCGCCCTGGAGCTGGTCGGACGGATGCGCGGCCCCGAGGTCCTGAACCACGCCCGCCGCTGGGCCGACCCGGACAGCGGCGGAGCCGACAGCGCCCTCGGCGAGGCCGCCGTCCAGCTGCTGGCCGACACGGGGGAGCCCTGCGACAGCCCGCTGGTGGTCGCCGCGCTGCGCCGCTGGCTCTCGGTCCGCGGGGTCAGCGGTGCCGGGCTCGGCACCCTGGTGGACGGAGCGGGGCGGCTGGCCGCCGCGCACGCCGTACCCGCCCTGCGCCATATCTACGGTGAGGCGGCCTCCTCGGAGCTGCGCGGCCGCGCGGCCCGGGCCCTCGCCGTGACCGATACGCACTTCGCCCGGGGCATCGCCGTCGAGTGCCTCTGGGACTGCGAGGAGACCACCCGCGAACTCGCCGCCCGCCATGTCACCACCACCGGCGACGTCCGGGTCCTGGAGCGGCTGCGCCACCTCGCCGCCGACCCGGCGGAGGAGGCCGAGGTGCACGCGGCGGTGCGCGGGCGGCTGACCGCGCGGGACCGTACCTAGTGCCCTGAGGTCCCTCGCCGGGTCCAACCGTGGCCGCCCGCATCGGGCCGTCACGGTCGCCCGGCCGGATTCCGCCCTGGCCGCGCGGCGCGCGGAGGCCCTGTTTCCGGTCCGGTGCCGGGTGGGGCATGATGGCGGGGCCGTTCTGCCGCCCGCCGTCGTGCGCTCCGCCGTTCCGTGCCGCCGTCGTGCCTCCGTCCCCCTGGAGCAGCCGTGTCCCTGCGCCGTTTCCGTATCCCGGCCCGTGCCGCCGTGCCGATCGCCGCTCTGGCGAGCGTGCTCGCGCTGGCGAGCCCCGCGCTGGCCCACGTCGAGGTCGAGTCGGACGGGGCGCAGGCGCTGGCCGTCGGCGCGGTCGTCTCCTTCAACGCGGAGGGCGAGTCGGACACGGCCGGCATCAGCCAGATCCGTGTGGCGCTGCCTTCGGGCATCGCGCCCGGGGACGTGACGCTCGCCGACGGTCCCCAGGGGTGGACGCTCGCGCCCGCCGCCGACGGGTACACCGTGGCCGGCCCCGCGCTGGCACCGTCCAAGGCCGCCGCGTACAGGATCAAGGTGCGGCAGCTGCCGGACGCCAAGGAGCTGGTGTTCAAGTCGCTGGTCACCTACACGGACGGCCATGTCGACCGCTGGATCGAGCTGCCGCAGGCCGGGGTCACCCCGGAACACCCGGCGCCCGTACTCAAGTTGGCGGCCGCGGCCCCCGGGGCGACCCCGCTGCCGGCCGACCCGTCGGCCACGCCCGCCACACCGACCGCTGCCGCCACCGCCACGGCCACCGGACCGGCGAGCGCCCCCGCTTCCGCGCCCGCGCCCGCGTCCGGGTCCGCGTCGGCCTCGGCCTCGGCGAAGGCGTCCGACAGCACTTCGTCGTCCGGCAGCCTGCCCGTGGTCGTCACGGTCCTGGTGGTGCTGGCGGCGGCCGTCGGCGGCGTGGTCTGGTGGCGCCGGCGCTCCGCCGCGAGCTGAGCCACGGGCGTCGGCGGGCCGGGTGCGGCCGAGCCGGGCGCGTCGGGGTGTCCCGCGGCGGTCGCGTTCCGGTGCGGCCACCGGCCTGCGGGGTGCGCGGAGGCGGTCACGGGCGTCGGAAGCGGTCGAAGGCGTATGTAGCGCGTATGGACTGTTCGAACCCTCATTCCCTTGACTGACGGCGTGAGAGGCTGACGAGGTGACTACCTCCGACTTCCCACTGCGCTACGACAGTTGGTTCCTCCTGCCGGCCACCGTGCTCGGTCTCGGGCGGCGCTGGGCGGGTGTCCGGGTCGGGGACGGGATGGTCACGGTGCGGATGGGCTGGGCCTTCCGCGCGCGGATCCCGCTGAAGGCGATCCGCTCCGCCGGACCGGACAGTGGCGGGGTCACCGGCTGGGGCGTGCACGGCTTCGCGGGGCACTGGCTGGTCAACGGCTCGTCCAAGGGCCTGGTCCGGCTGGAGCTGGACCCCGCGGTACGTGCCTATGCGGTCCAGTTCCCCGTACGGCTGCGGGAGTTGCGCCTGAGCCTGGAGAAGCCCGACGCCTTTCTCGCCGTCCTGCGGAAGAACTGAGCGCCGCTCGGCGGGAGTTGCGCGTCCCGGTGGGTCGGGCCCGGTCGGCCCGGTGTCGGACCGCCTGTGATCGGCGCCAAGGGCCGACGGCGGTGCGATCGGGTGGCGCCGGGCGGCGGACCGGCCTGTCGAGGGCGGTTCGGCGGGCGGGGTCGGTAGCCTGCGGCCGGGTCTCGGTACCGCCACGGCCGGCCCGCCGTAGGCCCGGGACCGGGAGCCAAGCGGTGCCGGCCGTTTGTTCGACGATCTCACCAGCGGATTTCCGAGAATCCGAAAAAAAATCTTTCCGGAGGTGTCGAATCCGGCCAACCTGCGGCGTCGTCCTGGACGAGGCCGCCGAACGAGCGGCCGATGCCGATCAGGCCTACACCGATGAGGCCGATACCGACCGAGGAGTCACGATGCCCAGGTACATGCTGTTGAACTACCTGCCGACCGAGGGCGGCCCCGCGCCCGAGGAGATGCGCGAGCAGCACGCCCGGTGGATGCGGTACGACCAGGACCTCAAGGAGGCCGGCCTGTTCCTCGCCAACGACGGGCTCGCCGGGCCGGACGCGGCGACGACCGTCCGGGTGCGGGGCGGCGAGACGCAGCTGACCGACGGGCCGTTCGCGGAGACCAAGGAGTACCTGGCCGGTTACTTCCTGATCGAGGCGCCCGATCTCGACGTGGCGCTGGAATGGGCGGCGCGGATGCCGAGCAGCGTCTACGGCTCGGTCGAGGTGCGGCCGGTCTGGGGTCAGCCCGAGGCCGCCGGCAAGCGGGCGGGACAGGAGCGGGACCGGGCGTGAGCTCGAACGACGAGTGGCGGCCGGCGGCGGAGCCCGAGGCGCCGCCTGGACCGGCCGCCACCGTCGAACGCACGTTCCGCGCCGAGCAGGGCGCGGTGCTCGCCACACTGATCCGGCACCTCGGCGACTTCCAGCTCGCCGAGGACGCCGTCCAGGAGGCCTTCGCGGCGGCACTCGACACCTGGCCCGAGAACGGGATCCCGGCCAACCCCGCGGCCTGGATCACCGTGACCGCGCGCCGCAAGGCGATCGACCGGCTGCGGCGGGAGCGGGCCATGGCCGACCGCGCCGCCCGGCTGGCCGAGCTCGCACGCCTCGACGCACAGGAGCACCCTGCCGAGAGTGAGGGCGCCGAGTTCACTGACGACCGGTTGCGGTTGATCTTCACCTGCTGCCATCCCGCACTCGCACTGCCCGCCCGGGTGGCGTTGACGCTGAAGACGCTCGGCGGCCTGAGCACCGGGGAGATCGCCCGGGCCTTCCTGGTCGCCGAGACCACCATGGCCCAGCGCCTGGTACGGGCCAAGCGCAAGATCGCCGAAGCCGGCATCCCGTACCGCGTGCCGGGTGGTGAGGCGCTGCCCGGCCGGCTGGACGGCGTCCTGTCCGTGCTGTACCTGATCTTCAACGAGGGTTACGGCGCGTCCGGGGGCGACCGGCTGGTCCGGGGCGAGCTGTGCGGTGAGGCGATCCGGTTGGGGCGGCTGCTGAGTGCTCTGATGCCCGAGGACGCCGAGGTGAGGGGCCTGCTGGCGCTGATACTGCTCCACGACGCCCGCCGGGCCGCCCGGATCGACGCACACGGCCGCTACGTCCCGCTGGACCGGCAGGACCGCTCCCGCTGGGATCGGGCGCGGATCCGGGAGGGGCTCGATGTGCTGGACGCCGCGATGGCGCTGCGCCGCCCCGGCCCGTACCAGCTGCAGGCCGCGATCGCGGCGCTGCACGTCGAGCCGCCGAGCGCCGAACAGACCGACTGGGCGCGGATCGCCGGGCTGTACCTGGCGCTCGGCCGGCTGTCACCCTCGCCGGTGGTCGAGGTCAACCGCGCGGTGGCCCTCGCCCGGGCCAGCGGCCCGCAGGCCGGACTGGAGGTGCTGGCGCCGCTGCTCGACGACCCCCGGCTGGCGCGCTACCAGCCGCTCTACGCGGCCCAGGCCGAGCTGTTGCGGCAGACCGGGGACCGTGAGGGTGCGGCCAGGGCGTACCGGCGGGCCCTGTCGCTGACCGGCAACGCGGTCGAACGGGCCGAACTGGAGCGTCGGCTGGCGGAGTTGGAGGGCTAGAGGGTGCCGCGCGGGGCCCGGTGTTCCTCCGTCGGGGCTCGGCCGCACCGATGCGGCGGGGGCGGATCCGACCGCTCGACGGAGCGCGCCCGTCGGGTGGCGGGTCGTCGCCGGCCGCGTCAGCGGGCGGAGCGGCCGTGGAGCAGGGAGAAGCGCAGCGGGGTGCCCGGGCGGGCCTGCGCGGCGGCGGCGAGGTCGGGAGCCGGGACGACGCCGATCACCGGGTAGCCGCCGGTGGTCGGGTGGTCGGCGAGGAAGATCACCGGAAGGCCGTCCGGCGGGACCTGGACCGAGCCCAGCATCATGCCCTCGCTGGGGAGTTCGCCGTCCCGGACCCTGGTCAGTGCGGGTCCTTCCGTGCGCAGTGCGATCCGGTTGCTGGCCGCCGCCACCCGGTAGCGGGCACGCGCCAGCCCGGTCAGCGCCTCGGTGGCGAACCAGTCGGACCGCGGGCCCGGCCGCAGGCGCAGCACCAGCTCGGCCGGGGGAGCGGGCAGCGGTACCAGGTCCGCCGCCGGACGCCGTCCGGCGACAGGGCCGACCGGCAGCATCTGACCTGCCGTCAGCGGGGCGGGGCCGAGCCCGGACAGCAGATCGGCCGAGCGGCTGCCGAACACCTCGGGCACCGCGAGTCCGCCCGCCACCGCCAGATAGCTGCGCACCCCGTACGTGGCGGGGCCGACCTCGACCACCGCGCCCGCGGGTACCGCGACCGGTGCGCCCCACGCGGCCGGGCGCCCGTCCACCCGCACGGGTGCGGGCGCGCCGGTCACCGCGACCAGCAGCGGAGCGAGCGCCTCCAGCGCGACGCCGCCCACGGTGGTCTCCAGGGCGGCCGTGCCCGGGGGATTGCCGACCAGCCGGTTCGCCGCGCGCAGGGCGGGCTCGTCCAGTGCGCCGCCGCGCGGTACGCCGAGGTGTGCCGCGCCTCGCCGTCCGAGGTCCTGGACGGTCGTCAGCGGGCCAGGGCGCACGACGAGCAGGCCGCCCGTCGACCGTTCGCGGCCGGGACGCCGGGACGGCTCGTTCGCGACGGCGCCCGGGGCGGGGGCGGTGCCCGGGGCGGGAGCGCTGCTCGGGGCGGGGACGGAGCTCGGGTCGGGGGCGGTGCTCGGGGCGGGGACGGAGCTCGGGTCGGGGGCGGTGCTCGGGGCGGGGACGGAGCTCGGGTCGGGGGCGGTGCCCGGGGCCGGGACGGAGCTCGTGCGGACGGGACCGTGGGGTCCGACTCCCTGGGGCGCCGTCGACGGGCCGGGACGTGCCGCCGGCAGGCCGCTCACCGGCCGCCCCCCGGCAGGATCCGACCGCTGTCACGGGCGTCCCCGACCGGGACGAACCGCACCCGGACACCGGGGGCGAGCAGCGCCGGAGGGTCGCGCCGGACGTCCCACAGGGCGAGTGCGGTGCGGCCGAGAAGCTGCCAGCCACCGGGGGAGGAGCGCGGATAGACCCCGGTGAACGAGCCTGCCAGCGCGACCGATCCGGCCGGTACGGAGCTGCGCGGGGTCTCGCGGCGGGGCACTTCGCAGCGTTCGGGCAGCCCGGTCAGATAGCCGAAGCCCGGGGCGAAGCCGCAGAACGCCACCCGGTACTCGGGCTCGCTGTGGATCCGGACCGCCGCCTCCGGCGAGACGCCCCACAGTTCCGCGACCTCGGCCAGGTCCGCGCCGTCGTAGACCGTCGGGACCTCGACCAGCGGACCCTCGGCGGACGGCTGCAGCGGTACCGTCCACTCGCTCAACTTCCGCAGCAGCAGCGGACGGTCGGCGACACCGTCGAGCAGCACGGTGCGCGCGGCCGGCACGATCTCGGCTATCTCCGGGAGTTCGTGCCGCCGGGCCAGCAGTTCGACGTACAGGGCGGTCACCCGCTCGATCCGGTCGGTCTCCACCAGCACCGCGTCCTCGCCGACCTGGCGCACTGCCAAACCTTCTGCCATGTTTCGCCACCCCCTGCTAGCGTCACTGCCCCCCGGCCGCGCCCGGGCCCGCAACCGGTCCGCTCTGTGTCAAGTCCCGTCAGGTGAAGGCTTCGACCCGTACACCGGCCGAGGCCAGTGCGCCGCGTACCCGCCAGGCGAGCTGTGCCGCGCCCGGGGTGTCGCCGTGCACGCAGAGCGAACGGGCCTCGACCGCGACCGGTTCGCCGCCGACCGCGGTGACCAGGCCGTCCCTGGCGATGCCGACGGCGCGTGCGATCACCGCTTCCGGTGCGTGCACCACGGCGTCCGGGTCGCCGCGCGGCACCAGGGTGCCCGCCCAGGTGTAGGCCCGGTCGGCGAAGGCCTCGGCGACCACCGGCAGTCCGACGCCCTCCGCCACCGCCAGCAGGCGCGAACCGGGCAGCCCGAGCACGGGCAGCGGCCCGTCGCACACCGCCCCCGCCCGCAGCACCCCGGCCACCACCGCCTCCGCCTGGTCGGAGTCGCCCACCACCTTGTTGTAGAGGGCACCGTGCGGTTTCACGTACGAGACCCGGGAGCCGGCCGCGCGGGCGAAGACCTGGAGTGCGCCGATCTGGTAGGCGATCTCGTCGGCCAGTTCCTCCGGCGGTACGTCCATCGCCCGGCGTCCGAAGCCCGCCAGGTCGCGGTAGGAGACCTGGGCGCCGATGCGCACGCCGCGTTCGGCGGCCAGCGCGCAGACCCGGCGCATGATCGAGGGGTCACCGGCATGGAAACCGCAGGCCACGTTGGCGCTGGTCACCACGGAGAGCAGGGCCTCGTCATCGGTCAGGTTCCAACGTCCGAACCCCTCACCGAGATCCGCATTGAGATCGATCACCGCATCAGCCACGCCACGCCCGCCTCCCGCGTCATGCTGCCGTGCCTGCCCATGCCCGCTGTTCGGGTTGATCGTAGGGCCTGTCCGGTGGCCGGGGTGAGTGTGACCCGGCGGTGGAGCGCGCACCGGGGCGTCACGCGCTCCGCCAACCGGTGGAAAGCCGCCCAAAGGCACGGGCCACCCCGCCTCGCAGGACCTCGGGCGGCGCGTCGGCTGTCTGGTTCCGCGTGGGCGTGTGAACACCGGCCGTGCGGTTCCGCGTGGGCCTGAGGACGCCTTGCGGGAAGCCGGGCCGCTTCGTGGCGGGTTGGGGGCAGGTGCGCTTGATCGGGCGGTGTCCCGTGCTCCGGGTGACCCGTCAGGCCGGTCACCCCGGGGTCAGGCCGCCACCGGGCCGGGCGGGAGCGCGGTGATCCGTTCGAGCCGCTGGATCCCGCGCAGCACGATCAGCAACGGGACCACGCCCACCACGCCGAACGACATGTCGATGAATCGCCAGCACAGCGGAATGTCGCGCAGCGGACCGCAGATCAGCGCCAGCGGGATGACCCCGGCGCAGGCGATCATCGCCCACCTGATCACCCAGACGTTGCGCACCGGGTCCTGGATCGGTCCCCAGAAGGCCACCGCGATCACCAGGTGCGCGAAGGCGAGCCAGTCGGTGCCATAGGCGAGGAAGGGGTAGTGGGCGTTGGTGTCGGCGATCCCGTCGCGGATCCGCTCAGCCCAGGCGGTCGCGGCCGGGAAGGCGTGGCCGACCGGCGAGCCGGCGATCGACTCGGCCAGCCACCGCGACTCCGTCTGCAGCGGGAAGGCGGTCAGTCCGCTCACCACCAGGCAGACCACGAAGATCCACAGCCAGGCCCTCACCCGGCGCAGCTCACGGGCCCCGGCGGCGCCGCCCCCGGCCGCGTGGTCACCGGCGGTACCGGCTCCACCTCGCCGGTCCCCGCCCGCGCCGCCGCCTCCGCGGCCCTCGTCCGGTCCGTCCCCGCCCGCGAGGTCACCACGCCCGCGGCGCTCGCCGCTGCGGCCTCCGCCCGAGCTCGGTCCGTCGGCGGTCCCGATGGCTCCCGGGTTTTCCATGCCAGGCCCCCACATGTCCGAATGGCGGCCGGAGACCATCGTCCGGCCGTTCCGCGACCGACTGTAGACCTGGAACTGAACGCGTTCAACTCTGCCGCGGCCCCCTTTCGCGGCCCCGGCGGCCGGGGCAACCGGACTCGTTTCGAATCTTGCCGGTGTGAACCTCTAATCTTGTCCCCCGTGACCGCCATCGCAGATCAGAGCGCCGAGGCCGAGCTCCGGCCGCCCGCCGCAGCCGCCCGGCCCGCCCCGGGCCCGGCCGCCGACGAAGGGCTCGCCCGCCGCCTCAAGGCGCTGGCCTGCACGGCCCCGCTGCACGACCTCGACAGCCGCAAGGTCAACCTGGCCGGCGAGTACGGTTCGTACACCATGGCCGAGATCGGCCTGGCCGTGATCGACCTGGTCACGCTGAACATGGACTTCGACACCGGGGCGGACCGGGACGCCGTGCTCGCCCGCCTGCTGCCCCGGGTCGCCGCGCAGAACCCCGGCCGCACCGGCGCCGAGCACGAGCGGGTCGCCCGCTGGGTGCTGGAGTCGCTGATCAACGTCGGCAGCGTCGACCGCGGCTTCCGCATGGTCTACGGCACCTTCGGCAGCGACGGCGAGTACGTCAGGCGCGACTACGACTTCAAGCTGATCGAGGAGGTGCCGGGCCCCGACGGCGGCGTCTACCTGCGCACCACCGACGAGGCGGTCAACGTCCTGGTCGGCGCGCTCGACACCGACGTGACGTCCGCTCAGATCGCCGCCGAGGTCAAGCTGGAGGTGCTGATCAGGCGCGGCCGTCTCGCCGACGCCCAGCTCGCCGCCGAGCAGGCCCGCTACCGCACCGTCCAGTACGCCGAGACGCTGCGCCGCGCCCTGGAGGCCACCCGGCGCAACGTCCGCGCGGTGGACTGGATGCAGGCCATCCCCGACCTGATCGACGAGGCCCTGGACCACATCTCGGACCGCTACCGGCACGAGAACGCGATCCTCACCAACATCCGCAAGGCCCGCGACGAGGCCGAGGGGCCGGAGCACAAGCGCCGCGCCGCCGAGCTGGTCGACATCGTCAAGGACTGCATCCGCCGCCACACCCAGCTGCAGACCCGTCTGCTGGAGGCCGGTCCGCTGTTCCGCGCCGAGCAGGACCGCCAGGCCTTCGCCACACCCGGTGCCCGCAGCGGCATCGACCTCTACGGCCAGCTGTTCGCCCCGCTGCTCGGCCTGCCGATAGCCGAGGCCACCCGGCCGACCGACGCCTTCTTCACCCGGGGCATCGGTCTGCGCACCCCGGTCTCGGTACGCGTCGCCGACCTGGTCGACCTGCTGCTCACCCCGCCGGTCGAACGCGAGCACCTCGGTGCCGAGCTGCCCGACCCCGACCTGGTCGCCACCCCCGACGACAGCCGCTTCTCCGAGGCCCAGCTGGAGGCGGCGCTGGAGCTGCTCGACCTCCCGGCCGACGCGCCGCGCCGCCTCTCCGGCCTGCTCGCCGAGGCCCGCCGCCAGGACCCGGAACTCCCTTATCTGGTCGCCCTGTTGGCCGTGCACGCCGCGAGCCCGCCGGTCGGCACGGCGTACCGCCAGGGCGAGGAGCGCCTGCTCTTCGCGGTCGACGACGGCACCCGGCTGGACGATCCGGAGTTCGGCGGCGCCGACCTGATCGTCGGCAGCGCCCTGCTGGACGCCGTGGGAATGGCGGCCGACCGCAAGGATGCGAGCTGATGACGTACCGTCAGCTCCTGGCGTGGCCGCCTCCGCACCTGGTGTGGCCGCCTCCGCGCACCTTCCCGCGCCCGAGACGGCCCGCCGCCACTCCCTCGCACCCCTGAAAAGCCCCGAAGGCAGTTCAGTTCCGCCCGCACCATCCGCAAGGAGCACCGCCCGTGATCACTCACCCGGACGCGACCTGGGCGCCCGACCCCGAGCCCGCCCCGGCACCGATCACGCCCGCCGACGTGGCCGACGCCGCGCGGCTGGTCTCCTTCGGGCTGCAGGCCAAGCTGCTGCCGGCCCGTGACGCGGAGTACGCCGAGCTGATCCGCCGCCACCGCGAGGATCCGCCGTTCGCGCGGCTCGCCGACGCCGTCGCGACCGGCATGGGCCTGGTGGTCCTGGAGGTCTCCCCGCGCGCGGGCATGGCCGTCGCCGCCGCCGAGGAGTCGGTCTTCGCGGTCCGGATGGGCGACTACTCCCGCCGCGCCGCAGCCGAGTCCACCGACCGCTTCCTGCACGGCCTGGCGCACCTGGCCGTCGCCGCGATGGCCTTCCCGCGCCCGGAGGACCTGGCCGACGACGGCTACCTCGGCCGGGTCAGCGTCAACGGCGTGGACGCCTTCGTCCGCCAGGCCTGCCGACGGCTGGAGCAGCAGGCCGAGGCCGCGGGCGCCAACACCGACCCGGCCAGCGACGCGCCCGGGCTGGAGTCCGCCTGGCGGGTCTGGGCCCGCCGCAGCGCCACCGGCGCCACCAAGGACGCCCGCAGGCTGGCCGGTTCGACCATCGGCATCGTCTCCAAGGCGGTGCTCTTCCTGGTCGACTCCGGCTTCCTGCAGAAGGTCTCGGACGACTCCGGCGGCACCTACCGCACCACCGCGCGCTACCAGCTCCAGGTCCGCGACCTGGCGGGCAGCGCCGCGATGGCCGAACTGCTGGACCTCGGCGTGGTCGCCGTCAGCGACGGTACCGCCAGCCTGCTGCCCGCCGACGACAGCGAGGAACTGGTCGCCGACGCGGGCCTGCCGTTCCACGCGCTCTGAGCCCCGGGCGCCCCGCCCGCCACGTGCCCGGAGTTCCACGCGCTCCGGGCACGGTGCCCCCACCGATCCCTGACCACCCCGACCCCCTGTCACTGGAGAACCGCCGCACATGTACGAGCTCAACCGGGTCCGCCTCTACTCGATCGGACCGGCCGGCGCCCGCTACGCCGACACGGTGCTCGACCTGCGCGGCGTCGGCGAACCGGTGCCCGAGCCCGCGCCGCAGCAGATCGGCCTGTTCGGCGAGGACCAGGAGGGCCCGCAGCGCCGCCCCGCCCCCGCCGGTGTGCTCTTCCTGGAGAACGGCGGCGGCAAGTCCGTCCTGCTCAAGCTGATCTTCTCGGTGATGCTGCCCGGTCACCGCAACACCCTCGGCGGGGCCAGCTCCGGCGTGCTGCGCAAGTTCCTGCTCGCCGACGACTGCGGGCACGTCGCCCTGGAGTGGCAGCACACCCGCACCGGCGAGCTGATCGTGGTCGGCAAGGTCAGCGAGTGGCGCGGCCGCCAGGTCTCCTCCGACCCGCGCAAGTTCGCCGAGCTCTGGTACTCCTTCCGCCCCGGCCCCGGCCTCACCCTGGACTCGCTCCCGGTCGCCGAGCGGATCAACCTGGCCGACCAGAAGGCCCGCGGCCGCCGCCGCACCATGAAGGGCTTCCGTGACTCCCTCACCGAGACCGGCAAGGCCCACCCGTACCTCGACCTCACCTTCGAGGACGGCCACGACCGCTGGACCGAGCACCTCGGCGAGCTCGGCCTCGACCCCGAACTCTTCCGCTACCAGCGCGAGATGAACGCCGACGAGGGTGAGGCGGCCGGCCTCTTCGCGGTCAAGCACGACTCCGACTTCACCGATCTGCTGCTGCGCGCCGTCACCGACACCCGCGACACCGACGGCCTCGCCGACCTGGTCCACGGCTTCGCCGCCAAGCTCGGCCGCCGCTCCGAACTCACCGCCGAACGCGACTTCACCGCGGGCTCGCTCGACCTGCTGCAGCGGATCGCCGACTGCACCACCGCCCGGGAGAGCGTCCGCGAGACCCACCGCACCGCCGAGCGCCGTACCCGCCGCCTCGCGTACGCGCTGGCCACCCGCGCCGCCGCCGAACGCGACCGCGCCCAGGACCTCGCCGTCGAGGTCGCGGCCGCCGCGAGCGCCGTCACCGCCGCCGAGACCGACCGCACCCGGCACTCGCTGATCGTCGCCGAACTGACCCACCGCCATGCCACCCTCGGGCTCGCCGCCGCCACCGGCGAAGCCGCCGCACTGCGCCGCGAACTGACCGAGGCCCGTACGCTGCACTCCGCCTGGCAGGCCGCCGAGGCCGTGCTGCGCCACCGCGCCGCCGCCGACCGGGTGGCCCGGGTCGCCGCCGCGATCCGCGAGGCCGAGCTGGACGCCGCGCCCGCGCTCGCCGCCCGGGCCAAGGCCGCCGGCGCCCTGGCCCGCGCGCTGGAGAGCGCCGCCGTCGCCGCCGAGACCCGCGCCGACCAGGAGGAGACGCGCGCCGAGGAGCTGCAGTCCGACGGCGCCGCCGCACAGGCCGAGGCCACCGCCGCCGCCACCGCCGCGCAGAAGGCCCGCAGCGAGGACGAGCACCTGCGCCAGCGCCTCGCCGAGGTCGAGCAGGAGACCCAGGCCGCCGTCGAGGCCGGCTGGATCGACGCGGACGCCGAGTCGAACGGTGGAGGTGACCCGGCCCGGGCCGCCCTGTTCGCCTCCGACGCCGAGAAGGCCGCCACCGCCGCGCTGGAGAAGGCCCGCGCCGCCGCCGAGCAGACCGCCGCCCGGGTCCGCGAGACCTCGACCCTGGCGGCCAAGGCCGAACTCGCCGCCGCCCGCGCCGCCGACGCCCACACCGCCGCCCGCCGCGCCCTGGCCGCCGAGCAGCGCACCGCCGCCCTGCTCGCCGCCGAGGAGCGCCTCGCCGACCTGCTCTCCCTGACGCCGTACCAGGAGGGCGCCGACGAGGGCGAGGGCTTCCTCACCCCCGCCGTACTCGACGCCAACGCCGACGACCTGCGCGAACAGCTCGACCAGGCCATCGCGACCGCCGAGCGCACCCTCTTCGACCTCCGTACGGCCGCCGCCGACGACTCGCGCATCCTCGCCGCGCTCGGCGACGGCGGTCTGCTGCCGCCGGGACCCGACGTGCTCGCCACCGTCGAGTACCTCGGTGAGCACGGCATCCCGGCCCTGCCCGGCTGGCGCTACCTGGCCCAGTCCGTCGACCCGGCCGACCACGAGGCGATCCTCGCCGCCCGGCCCGAACTGGTCGACGGCGTGGTCGTCACCGACCCCGGTGCGCTGGACCGTGCCCGCGAGGCGCTGGGGAGCGCCGCACTGCTGCCGCGCTCCACCGTCGCCGTCGGCACCGCCGCCTCGCTGATCGCCCCGATCGCCGAGGAGCCCCCGTTCTTCCTGGTGCCGCCGAACCCGGCCATGCACGACGAGAGCGCCGCCGACGACGAGCGCCGCGAACTGCGCGCCCGGGCCACGGCCCGCGAGGAGCACATCCGCGAACTCGCCGCCCGCCTCGGCCACGACCGCGCCCTCGCCGCCCGCCTCGCCTCCTGGCACGCCAGCTGCCCGCCCGGCACCCTCGCCGAGCTCGCCGAAGCGGTCCAGGCCGCCGCGCTCGCCGAGGAGAGCGCCGCCGCCGGACTCACCACCCTGCGGGCCGAGCACGCCGAGGCCGAGACCGACCACGCCGGCGCGGCCGCCGTCCACGAGGAGCACCGCGAGAGTGCCCAGCGCGCCCGCCGCCGCGCCGACGCCCTGGCCGGACTCGCCTTCCGGCTGCGCGAACGCGCCAACTGGGCCCGCCGCCGCCGCGAACTCACCGAGGACGCCGCCGAGTGCGACCGCCGCCAGGCCGTCTGCGCCGAGCGCGCCCGCACCTGCGACGAGGACCGGCGTGCCGCCCAGCGCGCCGCCGACGACGCCCGTCGCACCGCCCGCACCCTGCGCGCCGAGCGTGCCGAGATCTCCGCCGGCACCGAGACCGTCGAACCCGACGAGACCCCCGCCTCGCTGCCGGCCCTGCGCGAGGCCTACCGGGCCGCCTCCCAGCTGTACGAGAAGGTCGGGGTCGGCGCCGACCTGCGCGCCGAACAGGCCCGCGCCGAAGGCGACGAGGCGGCCGCCGCCGCTGAGCTGGACCGCCTCACCAACAAGGTCCGCACCCGCGCCGAGGAACTGCTCTCCAGCCCCGACGGCGCCGACGGCCCCGCCCGCCAGGCCGCCGCCACCCGCGCCGAGGAACTGGTCGCCACCATCGAGGCCCGCTCCGCCACCGCGAGCGAGCAACTCGGCCGCCTGCGCGGCGAGGCCGAGCGCTCCGCCCCCGCCGACGGCGCCGAGGCCCACACCGAACTGCCCGAGGACCTCGTCCCCACCGACCCCGAGCACGCCCAGACCCTGCTGCGCACCGCCACCTCGCTGCTGGCCGAGCGCCGCGAGCAGGTCGAAACCGCCCGCACCGAGTACGCCGACCTCCAGCGCACCCTGGACTCCGCCCAGAGCGCCGCCACGGACTTCGACGAGGTGGCGGCCCAGCTCCGCGACGGCCTGCGGGACAACTCCGAGGAGGGTGAGCAGAGTTCGGACCCGTACCTCGGCAGCCTCGCCGAGGCCCGCAGCTCGGCCACCGAGACCCGCCGCGCCCTGCGCGCCGCGGCCACCGAGCTCACCGCCGCCGAACTCGCCGTCCGGGACGCCGCCGACGCCCTGATCCGGCACGCCAACGCCGCCCGTTTCGAGGCCGTCCGCACCCCCGCGCGGCAGCAGATCCGCGAACTCCCGGCCGCCACGCTGCCCGACCACGCCGCCGCCTGGGCCACCGCCTTCGCACCCCGACTGCGGGTCCTCAGCGACGAGTTGGCGCAGCTGGAGCGCAACCGGGGCTCCATCGTGGACCGCCTGCGCGGCCTGGTGGAGAGTTCGCTGGCCACCCTGCGCGCCGCCCAGCGCCTGTCCCGGCTGCCCGAGGGCCTGGGGGAGTGGTCCGGTCAGGAGTTCCTGCGGATCCGCTTCGAGGACCCGGACCACGCGGTCCTGGTCGAACGCCTCGGTGAGGTCATCGACGAGGCCACCCGGGCCGCCGTCAAGAAGAACTCCGACCTGCGCCGGGACGGAATGTCCCTGCTGCTGCGCGGAGTCGCCGCCGCCATCGGCCCCAAGGGCGTCAGCGTCGAGATCCTCAAGCCGGACGCCGTGCTGCGCGCCGAACGCGTCGGTGTCGGCCAGATGTCCGACGTCTTCTCCGGCGGCCAGCTGCTCACCGCCGCCATCGCGCTCTACTGCACCATGGCCGCACTGCGCGCCAACGACCGCGGCCAGTCCCAGCTCCGCCACGCCGGAACGCTCTTCCTGGACAACCCGATCGGCCGCGCCAACGCCACCTACCTGCTGGAGCTCCAGCGCGCGGTGGCCGACGCGCTCGGCGTCCAGCTGATCTACACCACCGGCCTGTTCGACACCACGGCGCTGGCCGAGTTCCCGCTGGTCATCCGGCTGCGCAACGACGCGGACCTGCGGGCCGGCCTCAAGTACATCTCCGTCGAGGAGCATCTGCGCCCCGGCCTCCCGGCCCCCCAGGACCCGGAAGGCCCGACCATCCACGGCGAGATCACCGCCACCCGGATGTTCAAGCGGCCGGTGGAGGCGGCAGCCGTCTGAACGGCGCCCCTGCGATGACGGGCGGCCGGCGGCCGGGCACCGCGCCCGGCCGCCCCCGGCCTGGGGCCGCCGCTCCGGCGGCCGGATGAACCGGCAGGTCGCAAAGGTATGCGGCCGCCCTTGGCGTGATGGCGTACGGCCGTCCTCGAGCCGTCGCGAAGCGCGGCCGCGGGATCCCCGGCGGGCTGTCCGCCCCCCGCCCGGCACCCCGGCTTCGAGGTCCGGGCCCTCGGCGGTCAACTTGAAGAATTCTTCACATTCATAGATCCTGTACGCGTGACCGACGTGTTCGCCGAGGAACTGCGCGACCAGCTCGCACAGGCAAGGCTCGACCTGGCGGCAGCCCGCGAGGCCGGGGACGACGACGGTGCCGACGCGTACCGGGGCCGGATCACGGCGCTGCTGCGCATCGCCGCCCGCCACAGCATCAAGGTCGCGCGTGAACCGGACGACGACCTAGAGGACGAGGACTGAAGCATGCCGGTACCGCTGTACCAGGCCAAGGCGGACTTCTTCCGCACCCTCGGTCACCCGGTCCGGATCCGCGTACTCGAACTCCTCCAGGACGGCCCGCGCCCCGTCCGTGAACTCCTCACCGAGATCGACATCGAGGCCTCCAGCCTCTCCCAGCAACTCGCCGTACTGCGCCGCACCCAGCTGGTCACCGCCACCCGCGAGGGCAACACCGTGGTGTACGAGCTGAGCACCCCCGACGTCGCCGAGCTGCTCAGCGCCGCGCGCCGCATCCTCACCGACCTGCTCGCCGACCAGGGCACGCTGCTGGCCCAGCTGCGCGGCGGCCCGGCCGCAGAACCCCAGGGAGTCCCCCGATGACCGACGGCAGGACCGAGGAGAAGAGCCGCCGCAGGGCGATGCTGACCCGGGCGGTCATCTACATCGCGGCGACCCACATCTGGGCGGGCTTCATGATTCTGCTCTTCACCCTCGGCAAGCGCTGACCGGGCTCCCGCCCGGCCCGCCGGGCCGGTGGCCGGGCGGGCCCGTACGGTTACGCGGCCGGGGTGATGGACTGCGGGTGACAGAAGACGCCGTGGGGGTCATAGGCGGCCTTGACCCGTTGCAGACGGGGGTAGTTGGCGCCGTAGTAGAGGGTGTACCAGGGGACGCCCGAGCGGTTCAGGGCCGGGTCGGTGATGTCGGTGTCGGCGTAGTTGATGTAGCAGCCGTCGGTCTGGGCGCCGGGGACGGGGTAGCCGCCGGTCGAGGCGAAGACGTCGTGGTAGACCTCGCGGGTCCAGGCGATGTTGGCGGCGTCGTCGGCCTGGTCGGGCCACAGGCTCTGGAACAGCGCCTTGAACTTGGAGTCGCGTTGGACCGACGCGGTCTCCTCGGGCCGCACCGAGTTGATCCGGCCCCCGTACGAGAGCAGCGAGACCGTCGAGGTCGGGTTGTGGTGGTCGGTGCGGGTCAGGTGCCGGTAGAGCGCCGCTGTCTGCTCGTCGGTGAAACCCTGCCGCAGGTAGACGGACTTGTGGGCACCGCGCAGCGTGGGGTTGGCGAGCGCGGAGTTGTTGGAGCCCAGGTACTTGGTGGCGGTGAGCCACGGCAGCCGGCGCGGGGTGAACAGCTCCGGCATCGCCCGGTCCTCGCCGGCCGGCCGGGTGAGCGGCCTGACGGTGAGCCGCCCCCCGTCGGTGAGTTCGGCGAGGTAGTCGGCCAGCAGCCGTTCCGCGTCGGGCAGGGTGCCGTCGATCTGGGTCAGCAGACTGATGGTGCCGTTGGACTGGTGGCAGAGCGTCAGGAAGCTGCACAGGGTGGCGTACGGCGAGTCCGGGTCGCTGTTCCGCTCGTGCCAGCGCCCGTAGTTGCGCACCAGGGCGGTGAAGCCGGCGAGATCGAGGCCGCTCCACGGCAGCGCCGCCGCGTTGACCAGCACCTCCTTCGGCGGGCGTACCAGCAGCCCCGCCGGGTCGGTGCCCCGGGCACCGGGCGTACGGAACCAGAACCTGGTCACCACACCGAAGTTGCCCCCGCCGGCCCCGGTGTGGGCCCACCACAGGTCGCGGTGCGGATCGTCGGGCTCCCGGGTGGCCACCACGCTGCGGGCCCGCCCGTCGGCCCCGACCACCACGACCTCGACCGCGTACAGGTGGTCGGTGGTGAGGCCGTGCTTGCGGGAGAGGAAGCCGTACCCGCCGCCGGTGACATGGCCGCCGGCGCCCACCGAGTAGCAGCGGCCGCCGGGGATGGTCACGCCCCAGTTCTTGTACAGCTCCTCGTACGCCTGGAGCAGGGTCGCACCGGCCTCGACGGCGAAGGCCCGCCGCTGCTCGTCGAAGTACACGGCGTGCATGGGGGTGGTGTCGATGACCAGCTGGACGGCCGGGTTGAAGACGAAGTCGGCGTAGCAGTGGCCGCCGCTGCGCACCGAGATCCGCTTGCCGCCGTCCACGGCCTCCTGCACCGCCCGGACGACCTGCTCGGTGCTCGACACCAGCCGGACGGCTTCGGGGCGGCCCACCCAGCGGGCGTTGTTGCCCACCACCAGAGCTTCGTAACGGGGATCGCCGGGGAGCACGGTGACGGCGTCCTTCGGGGTCCGTCTGCCGGCCGGGGCCTCGGACGCGCCGGCCGGCTCGGGGTCGGCCAGGGACACCACGGTTCCGCTCGCCGCCAGCGCGACGGTGCCGGTCAGCAGGGAGCGTCGGTTCATGTCGGTCATCTCCGGTGTTCTGGTCAGTTGGCGGCGGGCAGCCAGACGGGCGCGGAGGAGCCGCGCGGGACGAGGATGTGGCGGTAGCGGCCGGGAGTGGCCGACATGGCGACCTGGTCCGTGACGCCCTGGTAGTGCCCGAGCGGGGTGTCGGCGGTGAAGGTCTCGGGGTCGAGGTAGGCGTGCTCGACTCCGGTACCGGCGACCGAGCGGGCGTAGCCCTGGTCGAAGATGCCCAGGCTGAGGATCCACAGGGCGGCCCGGACCAGTGAGACGTGCACCCGGTAGCTGCCGCCCTCGCGGGCCCGCCGGGACAGCGCCGCCACGATCCCGGCCGTGGTCAGCCAGGAGGTGATGTAGTCGTTGACCACCATGACCGGCGGAAGGGCGGGGACGCCGTTCTCCCCTTCGAGGTTCATGATGCCGACCAGGCTGCCCGCGGTCTGGTCGAAGCCGATCCGGCCGGCCCACGGCCCCTGCTCGCCGGCCAGCGAGTTGGTCGCGTACACGATGCCGGGGCGGACGGCGGCGGCCTCGGCGGCGGACAGTCCGATCCCGGCCAGGTAGCCGGGGCGCCGGTTGGCGTAGAACACGTCGGCGTCCCGCAGCAGTTCGCGGACCAGGTTCCGGCCCTCGGCCCGGTACGGGTCCAGGAAGGCCGAGCGGACGCCGACGTTGGCGCTGATGTAGCTGCGCTCGTGCTCCAGTTCGTCCGGGCGCCAGAGGTTGAGCACGTCGGCGCCGTGCAGGGCGAGCGCCCGGCCGACCCCGGCACCGGCGATGACATGGCCCATGCCGAGCGCCCGGACGCCGTCCAGCGGGTTCTCCAGACCGGCGAGCGTGGGTGGCAGGGGCTCGGGCTCGCTGTCGCCGATCTTCTCGATCTCGATCAGCGGCAGGTGCGCCAGCACGTCCCGGTACTGGGGCTCGGCCAGGAACTCCCCGGTCTCGCGGAGCATCGCCATCACGACCCCGGCCCGGTTGCCGGCCTCCTCGAGCTCGCGGCCGTCCCAGCGGGCGATCGCGGCCGCGACCGCGTCCGAGTCGTCGGGGACGCCCAGCAGCTTCTGGGCGGCCACCTTGATCTTGGGGTACATGTTCTGCGGCATCATCCACCGGCCGTCCCGGCTGCGGTAGAAGGACCAGCCGAGCGCGTTGCTGGGGTTGGAGGACTCGCTCAGCGGGGAGCCGTTGATCAGCTCCCACTTGCGGTCGTAGAACGGGCAGAGCCGGTGCGGGGCGACCCGCAGGTCCACCGAGATGTCCTGGCCCGAACCGCCGCGCAGGCGCCGGAGTCCGGCCACCGCCGCCGACTTGGCGACCAGCGCGATCCCGGCGGCGGCGCCGAGGCGGAGCGTGCTGGGCACCACCGGGTCGGCGCCGCGGAAGGTGATGCCGCCACCCGTGTCGGCGGCCGTCATGCCGATGTCGCCCAGCACCTCGTCGAGTGCGGCGTGGACGTCGAAGGCGTCGTCGGTGGCGGGCTTGGATATCGCCGCTTCGATCCGGTCGGTGAGTGTCATGCCCGGCCTCCTTCCGTGGTCCGGGCAGGCCCGGTCTGAGCGGACTCTGTCAGGGCAGGCGCTGTCAGGGCAGGCGCTGTCGGGGCCGGTCCGTGGCCGGTGGAGGAGGCCAGCTCGCGCCAGGCCGCGATCTCCTGCGCGACCTGGGCGAGCTTGGCCTCGATCCGCTCCAGGCTGTCCTGGCCCAACGGCAGCCGCAGTGGCGGGTGTTGGGCCCTGGTCAGGGCGACGACGGCGCGGCCGGCCTTCGCCGGGTCGCCGAGCTGGTGACCGCTGACATCGGCGAACTGGGTACGCCGGGCGCCCGCGGTGCCGGCGTAGTCGTCGATGGTGCGGGCGGCCTGGCGCAGGCTGGCCGGGTCGAGGAAGTCGGTCCGGAACTGGCCGGGTTCGACCACCGTGACCGCGATGCCGAGCCCGGACAGCTCGGCGTGCAGAGCCTCGGTGATGCCCTCCACCGCGAACTTGCTGGCGCCGTAGATCCCGGAGCCGGCACCCTGGCTGAACCCGCCCACCGAACCGATGTTGACGAGGTGTCCGCGGCGCTGCGCCCGCAGGGTGGGCAGGACCGCCCTGGTGACGTTGAGCAGTCCGAACACATTGGTGTCGAACAGGCTCCTGGCCTCCTCGTCCGAGGTCTCCTCGACGGCTCCGGCCACGCCGTAGCCGGCGTTGTTGACCAGGACGTCGATCCGGCCGAAGCGCTCGAGGGCGCGGGCGGCGGCGGCCTCGGCGGCGGCCTGGTCGGTCACGTCCAGCGGCAGCACCAGCAGGCCGTCCTGGTCCGCCGGCAGGGCGCGTCGCGCGGAGTCGGCGTCCCTGGCCGTGGCGACGACCCGGTCTCCGGCCGCCAGGGCGGCTCGGGCGATCTCCAGACCGAGGCCGCGGGACGCCCCGGTGATGAACCACACCGTCATCTTGCTCTGCTCTTTCGGTTGGTGGTGGGCGAGAAAAATCGTGGCCGGGGCTCCGGCCGGTGGTCAGCCGGGGCACCGACCGGCGGCCAGCCGGGGCTCCGGCCGGTGGTCACCCGGGGCACCGACCGGCGGCCAGGAAGGTCACCGGTCGGTGGCCGGTCGGGTCGCCGGCCGGCGGTCAGAGGTTCCCGCGGCGGGCCTGCTCGCGCTCGATCGCCTCGAACAGCGCCTTGAAGTTGCCCTTGCCGAAGCCCTTGGAGCCGCGCCGCTCGATGATCTCGAAGAACACGGTCGGGCGGTCGACCACCGGCTTGGTGAAGATCTGCAGCAGGTAGCCGTTCTCGTCGCGGTCGGCCAGTACGTTCAGCTCCCGCAGCTCCCCGATCGGCACCCGGGTGGGGCCGACCCGCTCGGCGAGGGTGTCGTAGTAGGCGTCCGGCGTGGTCAGGAACTCCACGCCGTGCGCCGCCATCAGGCGCACGGTGGCCGCGATGTCGTCGGTGGCCAGCGCGATGTGCTGGACGCCCGGGCCGCCGTAGTACTCCAGGTACTCCTCGATCTGGGACTTCTTCTTGCCGATGGCCGGCTCGGTGATGTTGAACATCACCCGGTTGGAGCCGTCCGCCAGTGCCTTGGAGGTCAGCGCCGAGTACTCGGTGGCGATGTCGTCCTCGGTGAACTCCTGGATCTCGGTGAAGCCCATGGCGCGCCGGTAGAAGTCGGTCCAGGCGTTCATCTCGCCGAGCTCGACGTTGCCCACGCAGTGGTCGACGTACTTGAAGAGGTCGCCCGAGCCGTCGCGCGGCTCACCGGCGGCCGGCTCGACCGGGACGTACCCGGGCAGGTACGGGCCCTCGTAGCGGGAGCGGTCGACGAAGGTGTGCCGGGTGTCGCCGTAGACGGCGATGCTGGCGAGCACCACGGTGCCGAACTCATCGGTCAGCTCGTACGGTTCCTCGATGCCCTTGGCGCCCCGGGCCACGGCGTGCGCGTACGCGGCGCGGGCGTCCGGCACCTGGAGGGCTATGTCGGTGACGCCGTCGCCGTGGACCGAGACGTGCTCGGCCGTCCGGCGGGCCCGCTCGGTGGACGGGGTGACCACGGAGGTCAGCACGAACCGGGCCTTGCCCGACTCCACCACGTAGGAGGCGAGGTCGGAGGCACCGGTCTCGGGGCCCGAGTAGGCGGTGACCCGCATCCGGAAGGCCGAGCGGTAGAAGTGCGCCGCCTGGCGGGCGTTGCCAACGGCGAAGACCACGGCATCGGTACCGAGTAGCGGGAACGGGTTCGTCGACAGATCGGTCGTGGCGGAAAGAGTCTGCACAGCGCTCATGGAAGGTCTGATCCTTTGTTGGACGAGGTATTTCCGGGCAGCCGGCGGAGTGGGGGATCCGAAGCGCGGGACCCGGAATACGGGACCCGGAATACGGAGCAGATGGCGCGGGCTTCGCTTAGAGGAATCAGGAGTGGATCCGCGACCAGCGCACGGGGAGTTCGTCCACCCAGCGGACGACCATTCCCTTCTTCCAGGACAGGCTCTCCTCGGGGACCGCGAGGGCGAGGTCGTCGACCCGCCGGGCGAGCGCCTCGATGGCGACCTGGAGCTGCATCCTGGCCAGGTGGGTGCCGGGGCAGTAGTGGTGGCCCTGGCCGAAGCCGAGGTGCGGGTTGGCGGGCCGCTCGAAGTCCAGTTCCTCCGGAGCGGAGAAGACCTCGGGGTCGCGGTTGGCCGAGCAGAGCGAGCCCACCACGGCCTCGCCGGCCCGGATCACCGTCCCGCCGAGCTCGACGTCCTCCACCGCGTAGCGGGGGAACATGGTGGAGGTGTGGAACGGCGTGTAGCGGACCAGTTCCTCGATGGCGGCCGGGACCAGCTCGGGGTGCTCGCGCAGCCGGGCCAGCTCACGCGGGTGTTTCATCAGCACCTGCAGGAAGTTGGCCAGCGTGAGCACGGTGTTCTGGGCGCCGGGAGCCAGCAACCGGACTGCCACCAGGACGAGTTCGTCCTCGCTGAGCCGGTCCGGGCTGGTGTCCCGGACCTTGATCATGTCGCTCAGCATGCCGTCGGCCGGTTCCTGGCGGCGCAGTTCGACCAGCTTCGCCATGTAGCGGTTCAGGTTCTCCAGGTACTCGTTGATCTGCGCGGGCTCCATCGAGGTGGTGGCCACCACGGCCTGCGACCACTTCTGGAAGTCCTCGCGGTCCTCGTACGGGACGCCGAGCAGCTCGCAGATGACGGTGACCGCGAGCGGGGTGATGAACTCGGCGATCAGGTCGACCGGTGGCTCCAGGGTGGCCAGCCGGTCGATCAGCTGCTCGGTGATCTCCTTGGTGAGCGGCCGCAGCCGGTCGGACTGACGGGGGGTGAGGCCCGCATTGGCCACCCGGCGCAGCCGGGAGTGGTCCGGCGGGTCCATCGACAGCAGACCGCGGTCCACCACCTCGCTGCCGATCCGCGGCTCGTCCCGCTTCAGGGTCTCCGCCCGGCTGAACCGGGTGTCGGAGAGCACCGTGCGGACGTCGTCGTAGCGGGTGCACAGCCAGGCCTCGTCGCCGTACGGCAGTTTCACCCGGCTCAGCGGTTCGTTCTCGCGTAGATGGGTGTAGAACGGATCGAGTTCGAGCCCCGTGGGCTCACTGAACGGATAATTCCGGACCTGACGCGTTCCGTCGGCGTTCACGTTCGGGTTCGCCTTTCCGAAGGCCGATTTAGCCGGAACGGTATCCGGGGGCCGGATGGTCGCGTCAACAACCTTTTCTTCTGGGCTTTTCCAGTTGTGCTTATCCCCGCTGCTGGGCGGTGCCGGAGGTCCGGTCCGGTCCCGATCGCACGGATGTTCTATGTCAGGTCGTCAGCTCGCGGCCGCCCCCGGCGGGACACTGCCGTACCCGGTCAGCCGGGCCCGGCTCTCCCGCGCCAGCGAGACGAAGCGGCGCACGACCGGCTCCGGCTCCGCCGCCCGCCAGGCGATGGCGATCCTCGTGGTGGGGACGGGCGCGGTGAACCGGCGGATGACGGTGCCGTACGGGGAGTACCGCTGCGCCACCCGCCGGTCCATCACCGCCAGCGCGGTGCCGCTCGCGACGGAGAGGCAGAGGTTCTCGTAGTCGGGTTCCTCCTGGACGACGACGGGCGGCGAACCGCCCCAGACCTGCGCCATGATGCGGTCGTACAGCTCGGGCGCCAGCTTCCGCGGCCACATCGCCACCGGCTCGCCGCGCAGGGCCCGCGGGGCGAGCCGGACGGCGGAGGCGAGGCGGTGGCCGCGCGGCAGCACGACCACCAGTTCCTCCTCGGCGAGCGGCAGCGACTCGATGTCGGGTGCCCGGCCGGTCTCGCGCACGAAGGCGGCGTCCACCGCCCCGGAGCGCAGCAGCCCCAGGTTGCCGGCGGTGCAGCCGGAGTCCGTGTTGATCCGGACGTCGGGGTGGCGCCGCCGGAACTCGTCGACCAGGTCGCGCTGGCCGAGGGAGGCGCCGGAGAGGCTGTAGGAGAGGTTGAGAGTGCCGCCGTTCCCCTCCGCCGCCTCGTGGATCCGGTCCCTGAGGCCGTCGTGCATGGCGAGGATCTGCTCCGCGCCCTCCAGCAGAACGGTCCCGGCCTTGGTGAGTCCGGCCCCCTTGGCCCCGCGGCTGACGATCAGAGTGACGCCGAGCTCGCGCTCCAGGGCCTTGATCTGCTGGGACAGCGCGGACTGGGTGATCCCCAACTCCTCGGCGGCCCGGCCGAAGTGGAGCTGTCCGGCGAGCACACTGAAGTACTTCATCCGACGCAGTGACATCATCGGGAATTCCCCCCTCGCCCGTGCGGGTCGGGCCCGCCGGGCGGATCCGACGGCTCGTCAGCGGGCTTGGGCGGCACCGTCGCGGACCGCGGGCTCGGACGGTACGGCCGGCGCCGCGGCGCTGCGGCGCTGCGCGCTGGCACCGGCCAGCAGCGCGAGCCCGGCCAGCACCTCGGCCCCGGCGCCCGCCAGGGGGAGCCTGCCGAGCTGGCCCGCGCCGGCCAGCACGCCGCCGAGGACGGCGGCCAGCGTCTGCCCGATGTAGACGGCGCTGTTGTTGAGCGCGAGCAGCATGTCGCCGTTCTTGCCGCCGATGCTCAGCAGGCGGTGCTGGATCAGCGGGAAGCTCGCCCAGTGCACCAGCCCCCAGAGCAGCAGGCCCACGGCGGCCCCGGCGACGGAGTGCACGGCGAGGCCGAACAGTGCCAGGACCACGGCGAGCAGTCCGATGGTGGAGCCGAGTCCGACGGTCGGGTTGATCCGGTCGGCTAGCCGTCCGCCGCCCATGACACCGGCGAAGCTGCCGACACCGAAGAGCAGCAGCAGCCAGGTCCGGGTGGACTCGCCGGCATGGGTGACGTCACCCAGCATGGTGCCGAGGTAGGTGTAGACGGTGAAGGTGCCGAGGACCCACAGCAGGGTGGTGAGCATCGCGGTGGGGGCGTGCTTGGCCCGGATCGCGCCCAGCCGGGTGGCGACACTCACACCGGGCGAGCCGGGGACCGACGGAATGCTGCCCCACAGGCCGGCCATGGTGACGACCGCCAGCAGGGCGACGAACCCGAACGCCCAGCGCCAGGAGGTCAGGTTGCCGATCTCGTTGCCGATCGGCACGCCGAGGGCGATCGCGCTGGTCATTCCGGCGTAGACGATCGCCAGGGCCCGTCCGCGCCGCTCGGGCGAGGTGATCCGGGCGGCCACCGCCGAGGCCGTGGCCGCGTACAGTGCGGCGCCGGCGCCGGTGATCACCCGGCTGATCAGCAGGATCGTGTAGGTCGGGGCCAGCCCGGAGAGCGCGTTGCCGACGGTGAAGACCGCCAGTACGGACAGCAGCAGCACCCGCCGGTCCAGTCGGGAGGTGACGCTGGCGAGGATCGGCGCCGCGATCGCGTAGGTGATCGCGAACACGGTCGAGGTCTGACCGGCGGCCTCGGTCGAGAGCTTCAGGTCCCGGCCCAGTTCGGGGAGCAGCCCCGAGACGATGAACAGGTCGGTGCCGATCGCGAACATGCCGAGGGCCAATAACCAGACCCGACCGTTCACCGACCGTCCTCCCGCTTCCAGCCCCTGTGACATCGGTGTGCCTCTCTCTTCGCGGTCCGCCCGCTGCCTGTGGTCCGCACGGTCCGTGGCCCGCAGGGTCCGTGGCGACAGGCCAGGCGGAAAGTAACCGGTTATGGGGTTATCAGCCAGCTAACCTAGCATATGGTTATGACGACGGAGGGCGTGTGGCTATGACAACGGAGGAAAGAGACCCGGACTATGTCTGGTACGGCGGTCGGCCCAGCATCGACTTCGTGAACACCCGCAGGTACCGGTTCGAGGGCGGCAGTGAACTGCTCCGCGAGCCCGCCGACTTGGGCCGCTGGTTGGCGGCCGCCGAGCTGACCCCCGGTCGGGTCGGCGTGGACGAGGCGCTGCTGGCGCAGGCCGTGCAGCTACGCGAGGCCATCGACCTCGCCCTGGTCGCGGTGGTCGCGGGCGAGCCCCTGGCGGCCGCGCAGCTGGCGGTCGTCAACAGCTGGCTGGCCCGCGCGGCGCAGCACCCGCCGCACCTGGACCTGGACGAGGGCCTGCCGGTGTTCCGGCTCAACACCGTTCCGGCGGACGCCTTCGGCGCGCTCTGCCGGATCGCCGTGGACGCGGCCGAGATACTCGGCAGCGAGCAGCGCACCCGCCTGCGGATCTGCGCGGGGGCCGACTGCAGCGCCCGGTTCATCGACAACTCGGCCGGGCGGCGCCGCCGTTGGTGCTCGATGGCCGGCTGCGGCAACCGGGCCAAGGCCTCCCAGTACCGCCAGGCGGCGGCCGCCCGGGCCCGGACCGGCGGACGGCCGGGGACGCGGGGCGCCGCCCCGTCAGCCGTGTAGGCGGGCGGCGGTCCATCGGCGTAGGACGTTTCGGCGAACAGCCCGACCGTGCGCCATGGCGGGACGCGGCAGCCCGCGCGAGAACCCTCCGCGACTCTGCGAGGCCACTCGCGCGGGCCGCCACCCGAAGTCGGCGGCCCGGACGCGGTGTCCCGCACTCCGGGGCGCTCCCGGTCGGCCTCCGAATCCCGTCAACTCGCCGTCACCAAGCGGCTGCTGTCAATCCGCCGCAGTCCATCCGCCGCGGTCGGTCCACTGCCGTCGGCTCACCGCTGCCAGCCCTGCTGCGGCGCCCGGCCCATCTCCGGGTGCCGTTTCGCATAGCGGCTACCGGCCATCGGCGAGGCCGAGTTGGGCCCGCGCACCCGCTGCGCCGCGATCTGGCGCGAGATGAAGATCTCCAGCAGGCACCACGCGGTACCGAACACGCCCAGCGCGGTGGCCAGCAGCGCCGGCGCGAGCAGCCAGCTCCCCGCGTACGAGGCCAGCGTCGCCACCATGAGTGTGACCAGGGTGCAGGAGAAGCTCAGCCAGGCCCGAACGGCGGCCGACCGTACCTCGTCCGGCAGGCGGCGGCGTGCAGCGGACATCCAGGACCCCCAAGCGCGGACCGACGGCAACCGACAACCGAGCCGGCGCACTCCTCGCCACAATGCGCCCCTCGTGTGCGCACTGCATCCCTCGCGGGGATGACGCGCCCCTCATGTGAGCGGCGCGCCCCTTGTACAGACGGCATGCGCTGCGCCACCCGAGCCACACACTGCCCCGTCCGACGCCGTTCATGCCCGGAAACCGTCGAATCGTGTCCAAACCGGGCATCAGGGCAGAGCGGGTCGGATCAGTCCAGGGTGGCGTCCAGCTCTTCCATCGCCCCCACCACGATCGTGCGCATCGCCTGCTCGGCCAGTGCGGCGTCGCCCGCGCAGATCGCGTCCGCCACCTCCCGGTGCAGCCGGACCGCGTACGGCCTCGGCTGATGCGGCATCAGCTGATGCTCCGTCCGGCCGGTCAGCACCGCGCCGACGGTGTCGCCGAGATGTGCGAACATCTCGTTCCCGGAAGCCTTCAGGATGGTCGCATGGAAGGCGATGTCATGCCGCAGAAAGGTCTTCAGGTCGGCGGCGCGGGCGGTGACGGTCAGTTCGACGGCCAGCGCGCTCAGCTCGCGCCGCTGGTCGTCGGTGGCATGACGGGCCGCCAGCGCGGCGGCGGCCGGCTCGACCGCCACCCGCAGCGAGCCGAGTGAACGCAACTGGGCCGAACGGTCCGCCCCGGCGAGCCGCCAGCGGATCACCATCGGGTCGAAGACGTCCCAGCCGGACTTCGGCTGCACCGTGATGCCCACCCGGCGCTTGGGGGCGACCATCCGCATCGATTCCAGGATCCGCACCGTCTCGCGGACCACCGTGCGTGAGACGCCGTACCTGGCCTCCAGCTCCTCGCTGCGCAGCACGGTGCCGGCCGGGATCTCGCCGGAGGCGATGGCTGGTCCTAGGTCTGCGAGGAGTCGGCCGGGCAGGCCCTGGATTTCCATCCGTCCAGGGTAGAGGGCGCCGGGGCGGCGGCAGACGGCCAGGCATAGAAAGTATGACGATTGCGTTTCGGCCACTTGAATAAGTCATATCTTTGCGTGAAGGTTGCACCCGAGCAGGCAGAACAGGAGCACTACCCCATGGCTCTCAGCGTCGAGATCCAGCACCGGACAGCCCCCCGGCCCATCGTGGTCGTCATGGGCGTCTCCGGCGTCGGGAAGACCACCGTCGCCCGGCTGCTGGCGGAGCGGCTGGACCTCCCCTACGCCGAGGCCGACGACTTCCACCCGCCGGCCAACATCGCCAAGATGACGGCGGGCATCCCGCTGGACGACGAGGACCGCCGTCCCTGGCTGCACGCGCTCGCCGACTGGCTCGGCGAGCGTGCCGAGGCCGGTACCGGCGGCGTGGTCACCTGCTCGGCGCTCAAGCGGCAGTACCGCGACATCCTGCGCACCGGCTGCCCCAAGGCGTTCTTCCTGCACCTCAGCGGCGGCCACGGCCTGATCGAGGACCGGCTCACCCAGCGCACCGGTCACTTCATGCCCACCTCGCTGCTCGACTCCCAGTACGCCACTCTCGAACCGCTCCAGCCGGACGAGCGCGGCGCGGTACTGGACGTCGCCCACACCCCCACAGAACTCGTCGAGATGGCCGAGGAACTGATTCGGCCTGTCAATGGAGACCTCGCGTGACGCCCACCCTCCTCGCGGCCGCCCCACCGGCCCTGCCCCACACCGCCAACGACGGCCTGCTCCTGGTGGCCGTGCTGCTCAGCATCGGGGTGATCGTGCTCCTGATCACCAAGCTGAAGCTGCACCCCTTCCTCGCCCTGACCGTCGGCTCCGGGGTGCTCGCCGCCGTCGCCGGTGCGCCCTTCGACAAGCTGACCAGCAGCTTCGTCACCGGCTTCGGCGCCACGGTGAGCAGCGTCGGCCTGCTGATCGGCCTGGGCGCGATGCTCGGCAAACTGCTCGCGGACTCCGGTGGGGCGAACATCATCGCCGACACCGTGCTGGCCCGCTCCGGCAAGCGGGTGCTGCCCTGGTCGATGGCGCTGATCGCGGCCGTGCTGGGGCTGCCGCTGTTCTTCGAGGTCGGCGTGGTGCTGCTGATCCCGATCGTGCTGCTGGTCGCCCGGCGCGGAAACGTGCCGCTGATCCGGATCGGCATACCGGCGCTGGCCGGACTGTCCGTGCTGCACGGTCTGGTGCCGCCGCACCCGGGACCGCTGGTCGCCGTCGACGCGCTGAAGGCCGACCTCGGCGTGACCCTCGCCCTCGGCCTGCTGATCGCCGTCCCGACCCTGATAGTCGCCGGACCGCTGTTCGCCCGCGTCGCCGAACGCTGGGTCGGCCCGCTGGCCCTCCCGGAGGAGACCACCCCGGCCGGGACCGCCCAGGCCGAGAGCGGGCGTCCCGAGCACACTCCGCGGTTCGGCGCGGTGCTCGCCACCATCCTGCTGCCGGTCGTGCTGATGCTCGGCAAGGCCCTCGCCGACGTGGTGGTGGACAACCCCTCGGCCGGGACCCAGCGCTTCCTCGACTTCATCGGCTCGCCGCTGATCGCCCTGCTCGCCGCGGTACTGCTCGGCATGCTGACCCTCGGCAAGGCCGCGGGCTTCGACAGGGCCCGGATCGCCGGTACCGTCGAGAAGTCGCTCGGCCCGATCGCGGGCATCGTCTTCATCGTCGGCGCGGGCGGCGGCTTCAAGCAGACCCTGATGGACGTCGGCGTCGGCAACGCGGTGAGCACGTGGTCCGGCAAGTGGCACATCTCCGCGCTGCTGCTGGCCTGGCTGATCGCCGTACTGATACGCCTCGCCACCGGCTCGGCCACCGTCGCCACCATCACCGCGGCCGGCATCGTCGCCCCGCTCGCCGCCGACATGTCCAGCACCCACTCGGCCCTGCTGGTGCTCGCCATCGGCGCCGGCTCGCTCTTCTTCTCGCACGTCAACGACGCCGGATTCTGGCTGGTGAAGGAGTACTTCGGGATGAGCGTCGGTCAGACGCTGAAGTCCTGGTCGGTCATGGAGACGGTGATCTCGGTGGTCGCCATCGCCCTGATCCTCCCGCTCAGCCTGGTCATCTAGCGCCGCCCTCACCCGAGTCGGCCCCCTCCGGGACGGCCTCCGCGAGGAACGCATCCCCCGGGGTGGACTCCCCGGCCCCGGACGCGCGCAGTGCCCGGCCGAGCGCACTGTCCTCGGGCAGGTGCCGGACCAGCACCCGCAGCCGCCGCGCCGACATCGAACCCCGGTGGTAGTCCAGCAGGTCCAGCCGGTAGTACCGCAGCAGATCCGCCTCGATCGCCTCGGCGTGCTCGCTCAGGAGCACGCCGAGGTCGCGGATTCCCCCAGGCTCATACCGGTCTCCGCACCGTAGGCCGACACGATCGCGCTGACGTCCTGCACGCTCATCTCATGGCGGCCTAGCCGCTCGAACTGGCCGTCCCCGAGCAACAGCCGCAGCAGGCCGTCGAGATCGGTGCCCTCCAGCCGGGCGAACTGCTGCGCCGCCGTCCTCGGCAGCTCGGTCGGCAGCACGAACACCTCGCCGTCCACCTCGAACTCCCAACGCTCGCCCAGTGCTTCAAGCCGCTGTGCACGGGCCGCGTTGACGTTGAAGCGCGTCATCGTCCGTCTCCTCACCCCACCCGTGGCCGGAGGCCGGCCTTCTCCACGGCCGGATGCCGGGCCGTTCCGTCACCGGACACCGGCCCGTTCCACCGCCGACGATCGGTGACGTGCTGCCCGATGGCCCGGCGCACTAACCTCACGATGCATTCTTCGGACCATCCGATATCAGGTGGTCCGACATCGGACCATCCGGCGGTCCGACGTCGGACTGCCCGTTCATATGACGTCGGACGGTATGTTCAGCCGAGATCGGATCGTCCGTTCATTCGACATAAGGCGGTCCGTTCATCAGGCATCGGACCGTCCGTTCACCGGGCATCGGACCGTCGGTTCATCGGGCATCGGACCGTCCGTTCATCGGACCTCGGATTGCCGGTCCATCCGACATCAGATGATCTGCTCATCGGCGCCGGGGCAGTCCGTCCAGCCGTCGAGCCCGTCCGCACCCGTTCGCATCCGTCCGCGCCCATCCGCGCCCGGCCGGGGCCGGTCCGGGCCAGTCCGCTGGACAGGCCAGGTCACCACCTCCCGGACATGCCGAAGGGCGGGCACCCACTCCCGGGTACCCGCCCTTCGACCAGGAACTCGGCCGTCCGGCGCTCATCGGCCGTCCGGCATCAGCCCCTCGGCATCAGCCCCTGGGCACTCAGCCCTGCCGGCGCTTGGCCAGGAACGTCTCGACCTGCTCCCGGATCTCCGGGGTGTCCAGGCCGCGCACGGTCATCGTGGTACGGCGGCGCAGCACGTCGTCGGCCGTGTAGGCCCACTCGCTGTCGGCGGCGTAGGCGACCTGCGCCCAGACGTCCGGGCCGTCCTCGTGGATCGGCTCGCCCAGCTCGGGGTTCTCGGCGATCAGGTGCGCGATCTCGAAGGAGAGCGTGCCGTAGTGGGAGGCCAGGTGCTTGGCGACCAGCGGCTCCATCCGCGAGCCGGGCTCGCGGTCGATCAGCAGGCGGTGGGCGACGGCGTTCGGGGTGCCGACACCCGGCAGCGGAACGGTCCGGGCGATCGGCGACATGTCGTCCGCCAGGCCGGTGCCGGAGACGTGCGCCAGCTTCTCCAGCACGGTGCGGCCGATGTGGCGGTAGGTGGTCCACTTGCCGCCGGCGACCGAGAGCATGCCGCCCCGGCCCTCGGTGACGACCGTCTCGCGCTTGGCGGCGGCGGTGTCGCCCGGGCCGCCGGGGAGCACCCGCAGACCCGCGAAGGAGTAGGTGATCAGGTCGCGGTCCAGGTGCTCGTCGCGGATCGCGTGCGAGGCCTCGCCCAGGATCTGGTCGATGTCGGCCTCGGTGGCGCGCACGTCGCGCGGGTCACCGGTGTACTCCTCGTCCGTGGTGCCCAGCAGGACGTGGTCCTCCCACGGGATGGCGAAGGAGACGCGGTACTTGTCGATCGGGATGGTCAGCGCGGCACGCCACGGGCTGCGGCGCTTGACCACCACGTGCGCGCCCTTGGACAGGCGGATGCTGGGCGCGGCGCCCGCGTCCTCCATCTTGCGCAGGTGGTCGACCCACGGGCCGGTGGCGTTCAGCACCAGACGGGCGTCGACACCGAACTCGCTGCCGTCCAGGCGGTCGCGGATCTCGGCGCCGGTCACCCGGCCGCGGGTGAAGCGCAGGCCGGTGACCTCGGCGTGGTTGAGCACCACGGCGCCCGCGTCCACGGCGGCGCGCACCGTCATCACGGCGACGCGCGAGTCGTTCATCTGGTGGTCGCCGTAGACCGCGACCGAGCGCAGGCCCTCGGTCCGCAGCGCGGGCACCTGCTGGGAGGCGTGCGCGGCGGTGGAGACCCGGCCCATGCCGTCGCGGAAGGCGGACAGCGCCGAGTACAGGAAGACGCCGGCACCCAGCTTGGTGGCGCCGTGCGGGCCGCCCTTGTAGACGGGCACGAAGAAGGTCAGCGGGTTGACCAGGTGCGGGGCCACGTCGGTGGCCAGGGCCCGGCGCTCCTTGTGGTTCTCGGCGACCAGCTTGACCGCGCCGGTCTGCAGGTAGCGCAGACCGCCGTGGACCAGCTTGGAGGAGGCGCTGGAGGTGGCACCGGCGAAGTCGCCCGCATCCACCATGGCGACCTTGAGACCCGCCTGCGAGGCGGTCCAGGCCACGGCCGTGCCGAGGATGCCGCCGCCGATCACCAGCAGGTCGTAGGTCGCCTTGCCCAGCAGCTCGCGGGTCTCGGCGCGGGAGGCGGTGCGTCCGGCGGTGCGCTCGGCGCCCAGGGTCGGAATGGTTGCCATGGTGTGTGTACGGCGCACGGTGCGGGCGGCGCCGTGTCTCCTCTCGGTGTGCGGTCCGGCCTCTGCTGGGAGACCGGGGGGCCGGCCCTTGGGTCAGGGCCGGTTCCCTTCAGGTGATGCCCCGGACGAAGCCCTGGTCGAGGCCTCGCACGAAGCGCCGATGGCCGGCCGGGGCCCTGGGGCCCCGACCGGCTTCGGTTCAGTTCTGCTCGTCTTCCTCCACCCAACCCATGGTGCGCTCCACGGCCTTGAGCCACTTCTTGTACTCACGCTCGCGGGTGGCGTCGTCCATGCGCGGCGTCCACTCGGCGGCGCGGTGCCAGTTGGCCCGCAGGGTGTCCAGGTCCGGCCAGAAGCCGACCGCGAGGCCTGCCGCGTACGCTGCGCCGAGCGCGGTGGTCTCGGCCACGTACGGGCGCTCGACCGGGGCGTTCAGCACGTCCGCGATGTTCTGCATCAGCAGGTTGTTGGAGGTCATACCGCCGTCGACCTTGAGGGCGGTGAGCTCGACCCCGGAGTCCTTCTCCATGGCGTCGACCACCTCGCGGGTCTGCCAGGCGGTGGCCTCCAGGACGGCCCGGGCCAGGTGGCCCTTGGTGACGTACCGGGTCAGACCGGCGATCACACCGCGGGCGTCGGAGCGCCAGTACGGGGCGAACAGGCCGGAGAAGGCGGGGACGAAGTAGGCGCCGCCGTTGTCCTCGACGGTGCTGGCGAGGGTCTCGATCTCGGCGGCGGTCGAGATGATGCCGAGCTGGTCGCGCAGCCACTGCACCAGCGAGCCGGTGACGGCGATCGAGCCTTCCAGGGCGTAGACCGGCTTCTGGTCGCCGATCCGGTAGCCGACCGTGGTCAGCAGGCCGTGGTAGGAGTTGACGACCTTCTCGCCGGTGTTCAGCAGCAGGAAGGTGCCGGTGCCGTAGGTCGACTTGGCCTCGCCCTCGTCGAAGCAGGTTTGGCCGAAGAGCGCGGCCTGCTGGTCACCGAGCGCCGAGGCGACCGGGACGCCCTCCAGGTCGCCGACCGCGTGGCCGTAGACCTCGGCGGAGGAGCGGATCTCCGGCAGGACGGCCATCGGGACGTCCATCGACTCGGCGATCTTCTCGTCCCAGGCCAGGGTGTGCAGGTTCATCAGCATGGTGCGGCTGGCGTTGGTGACGTCCGTGACGTGCTTGCCGCCGTTCGTACCGCCGGTGAGGTTCCA
Source organism: Kitasatospora sp. HPM-01-4 (assembly GCF_051374625.1). Lineage (NCBI taxonomy): Bacteria > Bacillati > Actinomycetota > Actinomycetes > Kitasatosporales > Streptomycetaceae > Kitasatospora > Kitasatospora sp. HPM-01-4. The sequence continues at coordinate 7,284,326 of NZ_JBPQGP010000005.1, forward strand.
GATGACCCAGGTGTCCATGGTGCCGAAGAGGATCTCGCCGCGCTCGGCGCGCTCGCGCAGGCCCTCGACGTTGTCCAGCAGCCAGCGGATCTTCGGGCCGGCGAAGTAGCTGGCCAGCGGCAGGCCGGTCTCGCGGCGGAACCGGTCCTGGCCGACGTTGCGGCCCAGCTCGCGGCAGAGCGCCTCGGTGCGGGTGTCCTGCCAGACCAGGGCGTTGTGCACCGGCTCACCGGTGTTCTTGTCCCACAGGACGGTGGTCTCGCGCTGGTTGGTGATACCGATCGCGCGGATGTCGTCCTTGGTGAGCCCGGCCTTGTCCAGCGCGCCGCGGACCACGGACTGCACGCGGGTCCAGATCTCGGCGGCGTCGTGCTCGACCCAGCCCGGCTGCGGGAAGATCTGGCGGTGCTCCTGCTGGTCGACGGCGACGATCCGGCCGTCCGCGCCGAAGATGATGCAGCGGCTGGAGGTGGTGCCCTGGTCGATCGCGGCGATGTAGTTGGCAGTCATGGGGGTCCTCGGCTGGGATGAGAGGTTCTGGGTCCAAGGGGTACCGCGCCTGGCGCGTCCTTGGAGGGTGGTGGCGGGGCGACGGGGGCCTGGTGCGTGTGACCCAGTCTCAGTCCCCGTCAGGGGGTGCGGGGCAAACCCGGCGCTGTCTCGAAGGGCTCCGTCAGAACGCGGCGTGGTAGAGCGCACCGGCGAGCAGACCGCCGATGACCGGGCCGACCACCGGGATCCAGGCGTACGACCAGTCGGAGCCGCCCTTGTTCGGGATCGGCAGCAGCGAGTGCACGATGCGCGGGCCGAGGTCGCGGACCGGGTTGATGGCGTAGCCGGTCGGGCCGCCGAGCGAGAGGCCGATGCCGACCACGGTGAAGGCGGTGATCAGCACGCCCATGCCGGAGAGGCCTATGCCCTTGGTCAGGCCCTGGGTGAGGATCGCCATGCAGAGCACCAGGGTGCCGATGATCTCGGTGAGCAGGTTCTGGACCGGGTTCCGGATCTCGGGGCCGGTCGAGAAGATGCCGAGCGTCGGCTCCTCGTTGGCCTGGAACTGGCCGAAGTAGGTGAGCCACACCAGTACGGCGCCGATCATCGCGCCGAGCAGCTGGGAACCGAGGTAGACCGGCACCTTGCTCCAGTCGCCGCTGTCGACGGCGAGGGCCAGGGTGACGGCCGGATTGAGGTGGGCGCCGGACTTCGGGGCGACCATGTACGCGGCGATCATGACCGCGAAGCCCCAGCCGAAGGTGATGGCAAGCCAGCCGGCGTTGACGGCCTTGGACTTCTTCAGCGTCACGGCGGCACAGACGCCGCCGCCGAGCAGTACCAGGGCGGCGGTGCCGAGGGTTTCGCCGACGAAGATGTCGCCGTTGGAGAAGGCGGACACTAAGACTCCTTTGTCCGTATGGCGTCCGTGTTGCCCGGAGCAGGTGGGGGAAGGGCATGTCGCGGCGGGGGAGTCCGCAACGGGGTGAGTGCGTCCCGTCCTTGGGCCGCACCCTGGCGATGGCGTTCCGGTTCTCGCGGACGCTGTTCGACAATGTCGACCGCCATGCGGAAGAGCTTCCCCCTCATATCGCCACTACGTCAAGGCGGGTGACCGACCTGTGACCCATCACTCCCAGTGGTCGGGTGATGCCTGGGAATCCGGCGCCCGGACGGTGTGAACGGCAACGGAAAAGCCGGAGCGCGGACAGGCTTCGGCCTGCCCGCGCTCCGGCACGCGGTGAAGGGGGCGAGGGGTCAGAAGCGACCGGCGCCCAGGTCCCGGGAGATCGCCCGCGCGGCGCTGCGCACCGAGGCGACCAGCGAGGGCTTCACGAAGCCGTCCTCGCAGACCCGCTCCACCGCGCCGCTGATGCACACCGCACCGACCGGATTGCGCCGCCGGTCCTGGATCAGCGCGCCGATGGAGGCCACGCCCTCCCAGGTCTCCTCGATGGCGTCCGCCCAGCCGCGCTCCCTGATCAGCGCGCACTCGGCGTCGATGTCGCCGAGGTCGGTCAGCGTCCGCGAGGTGTACGCCTCCAGCGGGCCCTCGCCCAGCTCCCCGCGCGCCACCGGGTCGTAGGCCGTCAGCACCTTGCCCAGCGCGGTGCCGTGCAGCGGCTGCATCGAGCCGACCTCCAGCACCTGCCGGGTGTCGTCGGGCCGGAAGACATGATGGACGATCAGCACCCCCTGCTGGTGCAGCACGCCGAGGTAGACCGTCTCGGCGGACGCCCTGGCCAGGTCGTCGGCCCAGACCAGGGCCCGGGCGCGCAGCTCGTGCACGTCCAGGTAGCTCTGGCCGAGCCGCAGGAGTTCCGCGCCCAGCTGGTACTTCCCGCTCTCCGGATCCTGCTCGACGAAGCCCTCCTGCTGCAGGGTGCGCAGGATGCCGTGCGCCGTCCCCTTGGCCAGATCGAGCGCCGCGGCCACCTCGGAAAGGCCGAGCCGACGCTCACCGCCGGCCAGCAGGCGCATGATCGCGGCGGCCCGGGAGAGCGACTGGATCGGGCCGGGCATGTTCACCTCCGCTGACTGGCGGTCGACATTGTCGACCGAGTGGTATCGCCATGAGTGTGCCAGGCCTATGGCCGGGCGCGCACGTTCCCCCGGAGTTGTGGCGGCTTCACCGGGTGTGCGCTCACGCCCGCAGGGCGCGTACGGCCTGCGCGAGCCCCGCGATCTCCGCTTCGCCCACCCGGCAGCAGCCGCCGACCAGCCGCGCGCCGTCGGCCAGCCAGGACGCCACCCGGTCCGACCTGAAGGTCGACTCGCCCTGCCAGCCCCGTTCGACCCAGCGCTCCCCGCTGTTCGGGTACACCACCACCGGCTTGCCGCTCACCTCGGCGGCGAGCCGTACGGCCCGGTCCGCGTCCTGCGGGCTGCAGCAGTTCACGCCCACCGCCAGCACCTCGGGGACCTCGGCCGCCAGCGCGAACGCCTCCGCCAGCGGCTGCCCGGCCCGGGTCCGCCCACCCTCGACACTGAACGACAGCCACGCCGGCACCCCGAGCCCGCCGAGCAGACCCAGCACCGCCTCGGCCTCGTCCGTGTCCGGCACCGTCTCGACCGCCAGCACGTCGGGACCGGCCGCCGCCAGCGCCTCAAGCCTCGGCCGGTGGAACGCCGCCAGTTCCGCCACGCTCAGTCCGTACCGGCCCCGGTACTCCGAACCGTCCGCCAGCACCGCACCGTACGGCCCCACCGAAGCCGCCACCCACAGCGGGCGCTCCACCTCCGCCTGCCGCGCCGCCTGGCGGGCCAGCTCGACACTGCGCGCCAGCAGCCGCCCGGCCTGTGCCCGCCCGACCCCGCGCCGGGCGAAACCCTCGAAGCTCGCCTGGTAGCTGGCCGTGATCGCAACACTCGCACCCGCCCGGAAGTACCCGAGGTGGGCACGGGTGATCGCCGCCGGATCGTCCGCCAGCAACCGCGCGGACCACAGTTCGTCCGACAGATCGTGTCCGGCGTCCGCCAACTGGTTCGACAACCCGCCGTCGAGCACCAGCGGACCGGCGGCGAGCGCCGCGGCGAAGTCGTCCGGCCGGGCGGGGGGAGTGACGGACACGGCGGCCTCCTGACAAGTGCCAACTGGTGCCTGCACTCTAGGACGCCCCAGGTCAGCGCCGCCCACCAGCCCCACCCGCCATGATCCCGCCTCCGTCCCCGCTGCCCACTTCCCCTACCGACGCTGCCCACTTCCCCTACCGACGCGCACCGACCCGACCCGCACCGACCCGGCGCGCGCCGCCGCACGCCGGAAAAAAATGGTTGGCCGGTTGTCAGGGGTGTGCGCTAAGTTCTGCTCAGCTGGAGAACGACCGGTTCCTCGGGGGGAGGCGCGGTATGTCCACAACAACGGGGACAGCGGAGCAACAGTGGCTGGCGGCCTACCGCCCAGCCGCCTATCCGCCGGTCGCCGTCACCGTCGACGTGGTCGCGCTGACCCTCTGCCAGGGCAGACTGCACGTCCTGCTCGTCCGGCGGGGCGAGCCGCCCTACCAGGGCTGCTGGGCACTGCCCGGCGGCTTCCTCCGCTCCGGAGCGGAGAGCCTGGAACAGGCCGCGGTCCGGGAGCTCGCCGAGGAGACGGGCCTGCGGCTCGGCTCCGACCCGGGAAGCAATCTGGGCCGGATCCACCTGGAACAGCTCGGTACATACGGAGACCCGGGCCGCGACCCACGGATGCACGTGGTCTCGGTCGCGTACCTGGCCTTCGCCCCAGATCTGCCGGCCCCCGAGGCCGGTACGGATGCGGCAGCCGCCGCCTGGCACCGGGTCGACTCGCTCGACCTCGCTGCCGCCCGGGCCTCCGGCCCGTCCGCCGAGGCCCACGGGGGTGGCGTCGGCGGACGGACCGGAGCCCGGTCCACCACCCAGCCCCCGGCGACCACCCTCCAGGCGGCCGACCCAGCCGCCGGCACCTCCACCACGGAGCGCACCGCCCTCGCCTTCGACCACGCCCGGATCCTCGCCGACGGCCTCGGCCGCGCCCGCGCCAAGCTGGAGTACAGCCCGCTCGCCACCGCCTTCCTCGGCCACGACTTCACCATCCCCGAGCTGCGCGCCGTCTACGAGGCGGTCTGGGACGAGAAGCTCCACCCGGGGAACTTCCACCGCAAGGTCCTCTCCGTCCCCGGCTTCGTCGAGGGCACCGGCACCACCGCCGACCGCGGGGGAGCCCGCGGCGGCCCCAAGGCCCGCTGCTACCGCTCCGGCGACGCCCAGTACCTCCACCCACCGCTGCTCCGCCCCACCCGCGAAGACGAACCCGCCGGACCCGGAGCCCCGGAGCCCTCCGCGCCACTACCATCCACCTCATGACCACTCACCAGGCCGACCACCCCGCCGAGCACCGGCCCTTCGGCCCGGGCACACACTGCCACTGGTGCGGTACGGCCTACCCGTCCGGCACCGTCGCCTGGCCCCGCACCTGCCCTGGCTGCGGTGAGATCAGCTACCGCAACCCGCTGCCCGTCGTGGTCACCCTGCTCCCCGTCACCACCCCCGGCGGCCAGGCCCTGACCGTCATCCGCCGCACCATCGAGCCCGGTTACGGCAGACTCGCCCTCCCCGGCGGCTATGTGGACTACGGCGAGAGCTGGCAGCAGGCCTGCGTACGCGAACTCCGGGAGGAGACCGGCATCGAGGCCGACGCCGAGCAGATCACCCTGGTCACCACCGACTCCGACCGGGCCGGCGGCTTCCTCTGCCTCTTCGGCCTGCTGCCCGCCCGCGACCTCGCCGACCTGCCGCCCTCGAAGCCGACCGACGAGACGGACGGCTGGCAGCTGATACCCGGCCCCGTCCAACTCGCCTTCCCCTTCCACACCCGGGTCTCCACCGCCTGGTTCCAGGGCGCCTACGCCCACCTCTGACCCGGACCGTCCGGACTCCCCGGACCACCGCTCCCAAGGAGACCCTGGCGCAGCCGACGATCACATGGCATGGTCTGCACCGTCAGTGCCAGCCGGACGGGATCCGCCATAAGCACCCCGTCCCCACCCCAGGCCGGGAGACCACCGTGAGCACCCCTACCCAGGACCAGCCGCTCTGGCGGCCCGCCCCCGCTCGCGCCGCCGCCACCCAGCTGGTGGCCTTCCAGACCTGGGCAGCCGAACACCACGGCGCCCCGGCCGCGCCCCTCGCCCCGACCAGCGACGACGACCAGGCCGCCACCCGCTACGCCGCCCTGCACACCTGGTCCACCGAGGACCTGGAGCGTTTCTGGACGGCCGTCACCGAGTGGTTCGACGTCCGCTTCTCCACCGCGCCCGAAGCCGTCCTCGCCGACCAGTCCATGCCCGGCGCCCGCTGGTTCCCCGGCGCCCGCCTCAACTACGCCGAGCACGCCCTCCGTTACGCCGACGACCCGGCCCATGCCGACCGCCCCGCGATACTCCACCTCGACGAGACCACCGAGCATCCCACCGAGCTCAGCTGGGCCGAACTGCGCCGCCAGGTCGCCTCCCTCGCCGAGGCCCTCCGCGCCCAGGGTGTACGCCCCGGCGACCGCATCGGCGCCTACCTGCCCAACATCCCGCAGGCCGTCGTCGCCCTGCTCGCCACCGCCGCCATCGGCGCCGTCTGGACCTCCTGCGCCCCCGACTTCGGTGCCCGCAGCGTCCTCGACCGGCTGCAGCAGATCGAGCCCGTCGTCCTGTTCGCCGTCGACGGCTACCACTACGGCGGCAAGGACCACGACCGCACCGAGGTCGTCGTCGAACTCCGCCGTGAACTCCCCACCCTGCGGGCCGTGGTGCACGTCCCGCTGCTCGGCGCCCCCGCCCCCGATGGCGCCCTGCACTGGGACGATCTGGTCGCCGCCACGGTGGCATCGGAGAGCGGGGCGTTCGCCTACGAGCAGGTCCCCTTCGACCACCCGCTCTGGGTGCTCTACTCCTCCGGCACCACCGGCCTTCCCAAGGCCATCGTGCAGAGCCAGGGCGGCATCCTGGTCGAGCACCTCAAGCAGGCCGGCCTGCACCTCGACCTCACCCCCGGGGACCGCTTCCTCTGGTACACCTCCACCGGCTGGATGATGTGGAACTTCCTCGTCGCCGGCCTCCTCGTCGGGTCCACGATCGTCACCTACGACGGCAGCCCCGGCCACCCCGACACCGGCGCCCTCTGGTCCGTCGCCGCCCGCACCCGCGCCACCGTCCTCGGCACCTCCGCCGCCTACGTGATCGCCAGCCGCAAGGCAGAGCTGCACCCCGGCCGCGACCTCGACCTCGGCGCGGTGCGCTGCATCGGCACCACCGGCTCCCCGCTCCCGCCCGACGGCTTCCAGTGGATCTACAACGAGGTGAAGCACGACGTCTGGCTCGCCTCCGTCAGCGGCGGCACCGACGTCTGCAGCTGCTTCGTCGGCGGCGTCCCCACCCTCCCGGTGTACCTCGGCGAGATCCAGGCCCCCTGCCTGGGCGCCGCCGTCGAGTCCTGGGACGTCCAGGGCCGCCCGCACACCGACCAGGTCGGCGAGCTGGTCGTCACCAAGCCGCTTCCCTCCATGCCCACCGGCTTCTGGAACGACCCCAACGGCCAGCGCTACCACGACAGTTACTTCGACATGTACCCCGGCGTCTGGCGCCACGGCGACTGGATCACGGTCACCTCCCGCGGCACCGTCGTCATCCACGGCCGCTCCGACTCCACCCTCAACCGCCAGGGCGTCCGGATGGGCTCCTCCGACATCTACGAGGTCGTCGAGCGGCTGCCCGAGATCGCCGAATCCCTGGTCATCGGCCTGGAGGAGCCGGAAGGCGGCTACTGGATGCCGCTCTTCGTCGTCCTCGCCCCCGGCGCGGAACTTGACGACGACCTCCGCGCCCGGATCCGCACCTCCCTGCGCGAACAGCTCTCCCCGCGCCACGTCCCCGACGAGGTCATCGCGGTCCAGGGCATCCCGCACACCCTCACCGGCAAGCGGATCGAGGTCCCCGTCAAGCGCCTGCTCTCCGGCACCCCGCTCGACCAGGCCGTCAACCCGGGCTCCGTCGACAACCTCGACCACCTGCGCTTCTTCGAAGCCCTCGGCCGCGAACGCCGCGCCTGACCACACCGCGGACACGGAAGGGGCGCCCGCCCGGGCGCCCCTTCCGCACACTCTCACCTCACTCGCCGGAGAGCACCTGCTGCGCCGCGGCCCGCGCCTCCTCGGCGGTGTCGGCGGCCCGAGCCGCCTCAGCCGCCCGCTGACACTGCGCCAGCGTGTACTTGGCCAGCGCGCTGCGCACATACGGGATCGAGGCCGCCCCCATCGAGAGGCTGGTCACCCCGAGACCGGCCAGCACACAGGCCAGCAGCGGGTCGGACGCGGCCTCACCGCAGACACCGCAGCTCTTGCCGGTGGCCCGGCCCGCGTCCGCCGCCGCGGCGACCAGGTCGAGCAGCGCCGGCTGCCACGGGTCCTGCAGCCGGGCCAGCGCACCCACTTGGCGATCAGCCGCAAAGGTGTACTGCGCAAGGTCGTTGGTCCCCAGCGACAGGAACTCGACCTCCTGCAGGATCGAGCGGGCCCTGAGCGCGGCCGACGGAATCTCCACCATCGCACCGAACTTGGCCGGCAGACCCGCCTCCCGGCAGGCCACGGCGAAGGCCCTGGCATCCACCCGGTCGGCCACCATCGGCGCCATCACCTCAAGGTGCACCGGCAGACCCTCGGCCGCCTTGGCCAGCGCACGCAGCTGGCCCCGCAGCACCTCGGGGTTGTCCAGCAGCGTGCGCAGACCGCGCACGCCCAGTGCCGGGTTCGGCTCGTCCGCCGGGGTCAGGAAGTCCAGCGGCTTGTCCGCGCCGGCATCCAGCACCCGCACCACGACCCGGCGCTCCGGGAACGCCTCCAGCACCTTGCGGTACGCCTCGACCTGCTTCTCCTCACTCGGCGCCTTCGCCGAGTCGTCGAGGAACAGGAACTCGGTACGGAACAGCCCGACACCCTCGGCGCCCGCCTCCAGCGCGGCCGGCAGGTCGCCCGGGCCGCCGACGTTGGCGAGCAGCGGGACCTTGTGCCCGTCCGAGGTCTGTCCAGGACCGGAGGCAGCCGACAGCGCGGCCTTCCGCTCGGCGGCGGCCTGCCGCAGCTCGGCCTGCTTCTCCTCGGACGGGTTCACGAGCACCTCACCGGTGCTGCCGTCCACCGCCACCAGCAGGCCCTCGACCAGCTCGGTCGCACCCGGCAGTGCGACGACCGCCGGAACCCCCATGGCCCGCGCCAGGATCGCGCTGTGGCTGGTCGGCCCGCCCTCCTCGGTCACGAAGCCGAGCACCAGCGTCGGGTCCAGCAGCGCGGTGTCGGCCGGAGCCAGGTCCCGGGCGAACAGCACGTACGGCTCGTCGCTGTCCGGCACACCCGGCATCGGCACACCCATCAGCCGGGCGACGATCCGGTTGCGGACATCGTCCAGATCGGCGACCCGCCCGGCCAGATAGTCACCGGCGGCGGCCAGCAGCGCCCGGTACGCGGCGAAGGCGTCGTAGATGCCACGCTCCGCACTGCTCCCGACGGCGATCCGGCGGCTGACATCGGCCATCAGCTCCGGATCCTGCGCCATCAGCGCCTGGGCCTCCAGCACCGCCTGGGCCTCGCCGCCGGCCAGGTTGCCACGGGCGATCAGATCCGCCGCCACGGCATCCACGGCCGCCTGCGCGCGGGCCTGCTCGCGCGGCGCGTCCTCGGTCGGAATCCGGGTCGCGGGCGGTTCGAGAGCCGCAGTACCCATGTGCCGGACCTCACCGATCGCGACACCATGACTGACACCTACGCCGCGCAGCGCCTGTTCCATCTTCTTGGGTTCCTTTCACCCGTACTCCGGCCGTTCACCACGCCTGGCGGCAGTCGTCGGGGCCGGACCGGGCTCGTCCGTCTCGGGATCACTACGGGTGGGCGGCCGCCTCGCGGCCTGATAGTGCGGTGCGCCGTCCCACGCGAGCACGCAGGACGGCGCACGGTGCGCATGTACCCGGGATCAGTTCCAGGTGAACAGCTCGCCGCCGGTGACGACCTCACCGCTCTCGACCACCCCGCCGAGCTGTTCGGCGGAGGCTTCCAGCGCGACGATCGGCGAGATCGGGGACTTGCCCGCCGCCTCGACGGCCGCCGGGTCCCACTTGATGACCGGCTGGCCACGCTTCACCTGGTCGCCCTTGCTGACCAGCAGCTCGAAACCCTCGCCGTTCAGCTGCACGGTGTCGATCCCGAGGTGGACCAGGACACCGTGGCCGTCCGCGTCCATCACCACGAACGCATGCGGGTGCATCGACACCACCAGGCCGTCCACCGGGGCCACGGCGGCGGTGGGCTCCCGAACCGGGTCGACAGCAGTGCCGGGACCCACCATGGCGCCGGCGAAGACGGGGTCGGGCACATTGGCGAGCCCGACAGCGCGACCGGCCAGCGGCGAGGTCACAGTGGTCATGGTGGAGCCTCCCAAGTACGGAGTACAACGTGCCGCCGCAGGCAGCGACGGAGACATCGACTGAAGCCTAAATCATGCCTAGTTGGGACATATCGCAAGAGCCCACGGGTGATCCAACGGCGTCCGCCCGGCATCCGCCGCGCGCCACACCGGGAGAGTCGGCCGCCGTGCCGGCGTCGACGGTCCCGCGAGCCCAAGTGGTCTAGTCCTCTTGGCTGACGCGCCGCACTCTACGGCATGCGGGTGACCCCCGACGATCGCGGCGACCGGGATCCTGCGCGGCATCCGGGCGGCCGATCGGGTGACAGCCGACGCGCCCCGATTAGGCGCTGACGCCGGAACGGGCTATGGTTGCTCAGGTCGCCGCACCTCAGCGGTGAACAGAGCAAGTCGATTCGGTAAATTGCTGGACAACAGCAGGAAAACGAATCTGGTAAGCTCGAAACACGAAAGAACGAAGCGCCCGGAGGGCCCGCTGGAAGGCGGCTCGAAGGAAGCGTCCGTTCCTTGAGAACTCAACAGCGTGCCAAAAGTCAACGCCAGATATGTTGACATCCCCGGCGAGACCATCCGGTCTTGTTGGAGATTCCTTTTGTAATACACAGCGAGGACGCAGTGCGCGGAATCACCTCATTCCGGTGGTTGCCGTGCCGCTCAACGCGAGTGTGAACCGGCTGCTTTTAATCGAGCAGGGCCGGGTAATCATTCACGGAGAGTTTGATCCTGGCTCAGGACGAACGCTGGCGGCGTGCTTAACACATGCAAGTCGAACGGTGAAGCCCTTCGGGGTGGATCAGTGGCGAACGGGTGAGTAACACGTGGGAAATCTGCCCTGCACTCTGGGACAAGCCTTGGAAACGAGGTCTAATACCGGATATGACCTTCCTCTGCATGGGGGTTGGTGGAAAGCTCCGGCGGTGCAGGATGATCCCGCGGCCTATCAGCTTGTTGGTGGGGTAATGGCCTACCAAGGCGACGACGGGTAGCCGGCCTGAGAGGGCGACCGGCCACACTGGGACTGAGACACGGCCCAGACTCCTACGGGAGGCAGCAGTGGGGAATATTGCACAATGGGCGAAAGCCTGATGCAGCGACGCCGCGTGAGGGATGACGGCCTTCGGGTTGTAAACCTCTTTCAGCAGGGAAGAAGCGAAAGTGACGGTACCTGCAGAAGAAGCACCGGCTAACTACGTGCCAGCAGCCGCGGTAATACGTAGGGTGCGAGCGTTGTCCGGAATTATTGGGCGTAAAGAGCTCGTAGGCGGCCTGTCGCGTCGGATGTGAAAGCCCGGGGCTTAACCCCGGGTCTGCATTCGATACGGGCAGGCTAGAGTGTGGTAGGGGAGATCGGAATTCCTGGTGTAGCGGTGAAATGCGCAGATATCAGGAGGAACACCGGTGGCGAAGGCGGATCTCTGGGCCATTACTGACGCTGAGGAGCGAAAGCGTGGGGAGCGAACAGGATTAGATACCCTGGTAGTCCACGCCGTAAACGTTGGGAACTAGGTGTTGGCGACATTCCACGTCGTCGGTGCCGCAGCTAACGCATTAAGTTCCCCGCCTGGGGAGTACGGCCGCAAGGCTAAAACTCAAAGGAATTGACGGGGGCCCGCACAAGCAGCGGAGCATGTGGCTTAATTCGACGCAACGCGAAGAACCTTACCAAGGCTTGACATACACCGGAAACTGGCAGAGATGTCAGCCCCCTTGTGGTCGGTGTACAGGTGGTGCATGGTTGTCGTCAGCTCGTGTCGTGAGATGTTGGGTTAAGTCCCGCAACGAGCGCAACCCTTGTTCTGTGTTGCCAGCATGCCTTTCGGGGTGATGGGGACTCACAGGAGACTGCCGGGGTCAACTCGGAGGAAGGTGGGGATGACGTCAAATCATCATGCCCCTTATGTCTTGGGCTGCACACGTGCTACAATGGTCGGTACAAAGGGCTGCGATGCCGTGAGGCGGAGCGAATCCCAAAAAGCCGGCCTCAGTTCGGATTGGGGTCTGCAACTCGACCCCATGAAGTTGGAGTTGCTAGTAATCGCAGATCAGCATGCTGCGGTGAATACGTTCCCGGGCCTTGTACACACCGCCCGTCACGTCACGAAAGTCGGTAACACCCGAAGCCGGTGGCCTAACCCGTAAGGGGAGGAGCCGTCGAAGGTGGGACCAGCGATTGGGACGAAGTCGTAACAAGGTAGCCGTACCGGAAGGTGCGGCTGGATCACCTCCTTTCTAAGGAGCACATAGCCAGATCTGAGCGAATGCCTCAGATTGGTTGCTCATGGGTGGAACGTTGACTATTCGGCACGGTTCGGAATCTTCCGCTAGTACTGCCTCTTGGGGCGTGGAACGTGGTGTGTGACTGGATTGTGTCGGGCACGTTGTTGGGTCCTGAGGGAACGGCTGTATGGCTGTTACCTCGAGGATGCCGGTCTCATGTGATGGAGCCCTGTGGGGTTTCGGAGTGTGGGTGACTGGTCGTTGTTTGAGAACTGCACAGTGGACGCGAGCATCTGTGGCCAAGTTTTTAAGGGCGCACGGTGGATGCCTTGGCACCAGGAACCGATGAAGGACGTGGGAGGCCGCGATAGTCCCCGGGGAGTCGTCAACCAGGCTTTGATCCGGGGGTTTCCGAATGGGGAAACCCGGCAGTCGTCATGGGCTGTCACCCGCTGCTGAACACATAGGCAGTGTGGAGGGAACGCGGGGAAGTGAAACATCTCAGTACCCGCAGGAAGAGAAAACAACCGTGATTCCGGGAGTAGTGGCGAGCGAAACCGGATGAGGCTAAACCTTGAGCGTGTGAGACCCGGCAGGGGTTGCGCTTGAGGGGTCGTGGGTTTTTTCTTGATCGGTCTGCCGGCCGGTCGGCGAGTCAGAAACCGTATGGGTAGTCGAAGGACATGCGAAAGGTCCGGCGTAGAGGGTAAGACCCCCGTAGACGAAATCTGTACGGCTCGCTTGAAGAATACCCAAGTAGCACGGGGCCCGAGAAATCCCGTGTGAATCTGGCGGGACCACCCGCTAAGCCTAAATATTCCCTGGTGACCGATAGCGGATAGTACCGTGAGGGAATGGTGAAAAGTACCGCGGGAGCGGAGTGAAATAGTACCTGAAACCGTGTGCCTACAAGCCGTGGGAGCGTCGTCACTTCGGTGGCCGTGACTGCGTGCCTTTTGAAGAATGAGCCTGCGAGTTTGCGGTGTGTAGCGAGGTTAACCCGTGTGGGGTAGCCGTAGCGAAAGCGAGTCCGAATAGGGCGTTTGAGTTGCATGCCCAAGACCCGAAGCGGAGTGATCTAGCCATGGGCAGGTTGAAGCGTGGGTAAGACCACGTGGAGGACCGAACCCACCAGGGTTGAAAACCTGGGGGATGACCTGTGGTTAGGGGTGAAAGGCCAATCAAACTCCGTGATAGCTGGTTCTCCCCGAAATGCATTTAGGTGCAGCGTCGCGTGTTTCTTGCCGGAGGTAGAGCACTGGATAGGCGATGGGCCTTACCGGGTTACTGACCTTAGCCAAACTCCGAATGCCGGTAAGTGAGAGCGCGGCAGTGAGACTGTGGGGGATAAGCTCCATGGTCGAGAGGGAAACAGCCCAGAACACCGACTAAGGTCCCTAAGCGTGTGCTAAGTGGGAAAGGATGTGGAGTCGCAGAGACAACCAGGAGGTTGGCTTAGAAGCAGCCACCCTTGAAAGAGTGCGTAATAGCTCACTGGTCAAGTGATTCCGCGCCGACAATGTAGCGGGGCTCAAGCACATCACCGAAGTCGTGTCATTGCAGCAATACTCCTAACGGGGGCTGTGATGGGTAGGGGAGCGTCGTGTGCCGGGTGAAGCGGCCGAGGAATCGAGTCGTGGACGGTATACGAGTGAGAATGCAGGCATGAGTAGCGATACAAGAGTGGGAAACTCTTGCGCCGATTGACCAAGGGTTCCTGGGTCAAGCTGATCTGCCCAGGGTAAGTCGGGACCTAAGGCGAGGCCGACAGGCGTAGTCGATGGACAACGGGTTGATATTCCCGTACCCGCTTTGAAGCGCCAACGCTGAACCCTCTGATGCTAAGCCCGTGAAGCCGTCCCGGAGTCTTCGGACAATGGGGAGTGGTGGAGCCGGTGACCCGAGGTGGTAGTAGGTGAGCGATGGGGTGACGCAGGAAGGTAGTCCAGCCCGGGCGGTGGTTGTCCCGGGGTAAGGGTGTAGGACGTAGGGTAGGCAAATCCGCCCTGCAATAGTCTGAGACCTGATGCCGAGCCGATTGTGGTGAAGTGGATGATCCTATGCTGTCGAGAAAAGCCTCTAGCGAGTTTCATGGCGGCCCGTACCCCAAACCGACTCAGGTGGTCAGGTAGAGAATACCGAGGCGTTCGGGTGAACTATGGTTAAGGAACTCGGCAAAATGCCCCCGTAACTTCGGGAGAAGGGGGGCCATTCCTGGTGATGAGTCTTGCACTCTGAGCTGGGGGTGGCCGCAGAGACCAGCGAGAAGCGACTGTTTACTAAAAACACAGGTCCGTGCGAAGCCGTAAGGCGATGTATACGGACTGACGCCTGCCCGGTGCTGGAACGTTAAGGGGACCGGTTAGTCCGATTTCGGTCGGGCGAAGCTGAGAACTTAAGCGCCAGTAAACGGCGGTGGTAACTATAACCATCCTAAGGTAGCGAAATTCCTTGTCGGGTAAGTTCCGACCTGCACGAATGGCGTAACGACTTCTCGACTGTCTCAACCATAGGCCCGGTGAAATTGCATTACGAGTAAAGATGCTCGTTTCGCGCAGCAGGACGGAAAGACCCCGGGACCTTTACTATAGCTTGATATTGGTGTTCGGTTCGGCTTGTGTAGGATAGGTGGGAGACTTTGAAGCTGTGACGCCAGTCATGGTGGAGTCGCCGTTGAAATACCACTCTGGTCGTGCTGGATGTCTAACCTGGGTCCGTGATCCGGATCAGGGACAGTGTCTGGTGGGTAGTTTAACTGGGGCGGTTGCCTCCTAAAGGGTAACGGAGGCGCCCAAAGGTTCCCTCAGCCTGGTTGGCAATCAGGTGTTGAGTGTAAGTGCACAAGGGAGCTTGACTGTGAGACTGACGGGTCGAGCAGGTACGAAAGTAGGGACTAGTGATCCGGCGGTGGCTTGTGGAAGCGCCGTCGCTCAACGGATAAAAGGTACCCCGGGGATAACAGGCTGATCTTCCCCAAGAGTCCATATCGACGGGATGGTTTGGCACCTCGATGTCGGCTCGTCGCATCCTGGGGCTGGAGTAGGTCCCAAGGGTTGGGCTGTTCGCCCATTAAAGCGGTACGCGAGCTGGGTTTAGAACGTCGTGAGACAGTTCGGTCCCTATCCGCTGTGCGCGTAGGAGTGTTGAGAAGGGCTGTCCCTAGTACGAGAGGACCGGGACGGACGAACCTCTGGTGTGCCAGTTGTTCTGCCAAGGGCATGGCTGGTTGGCTACGTTCGGGAGGGATAACCGCTGAAAGCATCTAAGCGGGAAGCCTGCTTCGAGATGAGCACTCCCACCTCCTTGAGAGGGTAAGGCTCCCAGTAGACGACTGGGTTGATAGGCCGGATATGGAAGCCTCGTGAGGGGTGGAGTTGACCGGTACTAATAGGCCGAGGGCTTGTCCTCAGTTGCTCGCGTCCACTGTGTTGTTCTGAAACAACGACCCCGACCCTGTGTGGGTTGGTGCGGTTGATAGTTTCATAGTGTTTCGGTGGTCATAGCGTGAGGGAAACGCCCGGTTACATTCCGAACCCGGAAGCTAAGCCTTACAGCGCCGATGGTACTGCAGGGGGGACCCTGTGGGAGAGTAGGACGCCGCCGAACAATTATTCTGAGAAGCCCTCTTCCGGTTCGGAAGGGGGCTTCTCTGTTGTAGGGTCAATGCCGCACAGTTGTCGTACCATCAGGAGGCCCCGAGTGGAGGTCCAGGAGACGCGCGTTCAGACCGACCGCGTCCTCACCATTCCCAACCTGCTCAGCATGGGGCGGTTGGTCGGGGTGCCGATCTTCCTGTGGCTGATCCTCTGGCCGGTCTTCGGGGGGCCGAGGAACGACGGTTGGGCGATCGTCGTGCTGATGCTGAGTGGGATCAGCGACTACCTTGACGGGAAGCTGGCGCGGCGGTGGGGGCAGATCAGCCGGCTCGGGCAGATTCTGGATCCGGCGGCCGACCGGCTTTATGTGATCTCGACGCTGGTCGGGCTGACCTGGCGGGGGATCCTGCCCTGGTGGGTCACGGCAATTCTGGCGGCGCGGGAGCTTTTCATCGCCTCGCTGCTGCCCATTCTCAGCCGGCACGGGTACGGTCCGCTCCAGACGAGTTTCCTCGGGAAGGCCGCGACCTTCAATCTGATGTACGCGTTCCCGCTCCTGCTGCTCGGCAGTGGCACGGGTTGGCTCGCCACTGCGGCCGGGATCGTGAGCTGGGCGTTCATTTGGTGGGGGACGACGCTCTACTGGTGGGCCGCGATCCTGTATGCGGTACAGGCCCGGCAGATCGTCAAGGCGGATGCTCTGGCGCGCTGAGAGCGTTCCGGTGACGCATACTGACGGTGCGGTGGGCTCAACGGCCGGGAGTATGCGAGTCGCGGCATACGTCTGGGACGCAGTGTGCAGGTGGGCCGTGTGATTGAGACCAGGCCCACGCCACCACGGTGAGTCGGACGTAATCGTCCGGGTAGAGATGCTCTGAAACGGTTTGATGGATCCCAGGGTCCACCACCGCGAAGGAGGACGCACCCGTAATGAAAGCCGTTGTGATGGCAGGGGGCGAAGGTACCCGCCTCCGGCCGATGACGTCGAGCATGCCAAAGCCGCTGCTGCCGGTCGCGAACAGGCCGATCATGGAGCACGTGCTGCGGCTGCTGAAGCGGCACGGCCTCACAGACACCGTTGTCACCGTGCAGTTCCTGGCCTCGTTGGTGAAGAACTATTTCGGCGACGGTGAAGAGCTGGGTATGCACCTCACATATGCCAATGAGGAGGTTCCGCTCGGTACCGCCGGAAGTGTGAAGAACGCGGAGGACGCGCTTCGGGACGACTCGTTTCTGGTGATCTCCGGGGACGCGCTCACCGACTTCGATCTCTCTGAGCTGATCGCTTTCCACCGCCGTAAGGGAGCACTGGTCACCGTCTGCCTGACCAGGGTGCCCAACCCGCTGGAGTTCGGGATCACCATCACGGACGACAGCGGACGGGTCGAGCGGTTCCTGGAGAAGCCGACCTGGGGGCAGGTGTTCTCCGACACGGTCAACACCGGTATCTACGTCATGGAGCCGGAGGTCTTCGACTACGTCGCGGCCGGCGAACCGGTGGACTGGTCCAGCGACGTCTTTCCACAGCTCCTCAAGGAGGGCAAGCCGGTCTACGGCTATGTCGCGGAGGGCTACTGGGAGGACGTGGGCACGCACGAGAGCTACGGCAAGGCGCAGGCGGACGTCCTCGAGGGCAAGGTGGACGTCGAGCTGGACGGCTTCGAGATCTCGCCCGGCGTGTGGGTGGCCGAGGGCGCGGAGGTGGACCCGGAGGCGGTGCTGCGCGGGCCGCTGTACATCGGTGACTACGCCAAGGTGGAGGCCGGGGTCGAGCTGCGCGAGCACACGGTGCTGGGCAGCAACGTGGTGGTGAAGCGCGGGGCGTTCCTGCACAAGGCGGTCATCCACGACAACGTCTACATCGGTCCGCAGAGCAATCTGCGGGGCTGTGTGGTGGGCAAGAACACCGACGTGATGCGGGCGGCCCGGATCGAGGACGGGGCGGTGATCGGG
The DNA here is from genome assembly GCF_051374625.1 of Kitasatospora sp. HPM-01-4. NCBI lineage: Bacteria > Bacillati > Actinomycetota > Actinomycetes > Kitasatosporales > Streptomycetaceae > Kitasatospora > Kitasatospora sp. HPM-01-4. Next base: position 7,302,006 of record NZ_JBPQGP010000005.1, read on the forward strand.
GACGAGTGCCTGATCGGCGAGGAGTCGATCATCTCGGGCAACGTCCGGGTGTACCCGTTCAAGACCGTGGAGGCGGGTGCCTTCGTCAACACCTCGGTGATCTGGGAGTCGCGCGGCCAGGAGCACCTGTTCGGGGTGCGCGGCGTCTCCGGCATCCTCAATGTCGAGATCACCCCGGAACTGGCGGTGAGGCTGGCCGGGGCGTACGCCACGACGCTCAAGAAGGGGGCCACCGTCACCATTGCGCGTGACCACTCGCGCGGTGCGCGTGCGCTCAAACGGGCGATGATCTCGGCGCTGCAGACCAGTGCTATCGATGTCCGGGACCTGGAGAACGTCCCGATGCCGGTGGCCCGCCAGCACACCGCACGGGGCAGCGCGGGCGGAATCTTCCTGCGGACCACCCCCGGGGTGCCGGACTCGCTGGACATCCTCTTCTTCGACGAGCGCGGGGCGGACCTCTCCCAGGCCGGGCAGCGCAAGCTGGACCGGGTGTACGCCCGGCAGGAGTACCGGCGGGCCTTCCCCGGCGAGATCGGGGATCTGACCTTCCCGTCCAGCGTGTTCGACTCCTACGCGGGCAATCTGCTCCGGGTGGTGGACACCACGGGGGTGCGGGAAGCCGGGATGAAGGTGGTGGTCGACGCCGCGCACGGCAGCGCCGGGCTCGTGCTGCCCAGCATCCTCGGGCGGCTCGGCGTCGAGGCGCTGACGGTCAGTACCGGCCTGGACGAGGGCCGGCCGACCGAGGACGCGGAGGAGCGGCGGGCGGGGCTGGCCAGGCTCGGTGAGCTGGTCTCCTCCTCGAAGGCGGCCTTCGGGGTGCGGTTCGACCCGGTCGGCGAGCGGGTGGCCTTCGTGGACGAACTCGGCCGGGTGATCGAGGACGACCGGGCGCTGCTGGTACTGCTGGACCTGGTCGCGGCCGAGCGGCGCAGCGGGCAGGTGGCGCTGCCGGTGACCACCACCCGGATCGCCGAGCAGGTGGCGGCCTACCACGGCACCCAGGTCTGCTGGACCACCACCTCGCCGGACGATCTGGCCAAGGCGGCGGCCGCCGAGGGCACGGTCTTCGGCGGGGACGGCCGGGGTGGCTTCGTGGTGCCGGAGTTCAGCGGAGTGCTGGACGGTGCGGCGGCCTTCGTACGGCTGGTGGGCCTGGTGGCCCGCACCCAGCTGACGCTCAGTCAGATTGACGCGCGGATCCCGCAGGCGCACATCCAGCGGCGGGACATCGCCACGCCGTGGGCGGCCAAGGGCATGGTGATGCGTTCGGTGGTGGAGGCGGCCGGCAACCGTCGGCTGGACACCACGGACGGGGTCCGGGTGGTGGAGGCCGACGGTCGCTGGACGCTGGTGCTGCCGGACCCGGCGGAGGCGGTGACCCATCTCTGGGCGGAGGGCCCGGACGATGCGGCCACCGAGCAGCTGCTGGAGGAGTGGGCCGCGGTGGTTGACGGGGCCGGACGCTAGCTCAGCGATCGGCTGCCGGGGCCGAGGGGGCCGGATGGTTCCCCCGGCCCCGGCAGGCTCTTACCGGCGCGCTGGAGGGGCTGGACGGCGGTCCGCGGCCCGGAGGGTGGGTGCCGGGCAGCGGTAGGGGTTGTGCATTCTTCGGATCCGCGACGTGGGACGATGTACCGCATGCCAGCACCGAGGACTCCGAGTGACCGAGACGGACGCTATTCGCGTCCGGACGCCTCGATGTCCCTGCTGACCAGTGTGATGGACCACAGCCTTGACGACGGTTACGCCGAGGCGGCCAGGGCCCGCGGTGCCGAGGGGGTCAGCAGGCTGCCCGGCTCACTGCGCGGACGCCTGACGCTGGCGCTGGGCCTGGCCCTCGCCGCCACGGTGGTCACGGTGGGCGCGGTCAACAACGAGGAGGCGGCGCCGACTCTCGCCAAGGAGCGGGACGCGCTGATCCACCGGGTGAACGATGCCACCGGCAACGCCGACAAGCTGCAGAAGCAGGTCGAGACTCTGCGCGACAAGGTCGGGCGGACGCAGCAGCACGCCCTGAGCACGCAGGGCGACGGCGGACTCGCGGCGATCGCCGGGCGGGCGGGCACGGGGGAGGTGTCGGGTCCCGGGGTGAAGCTGGTACTTGAGGACGCCTCGGGTACCGGGGCCGGCGGCTCGGCCGGCAACCCGCGTCAGGCCGACGGCTTCCAGAACACCGGGCGGCTGCGGGACCGTGATCTCCAACTGGTCGTGAACGGGCTGTGGATCGCCGGTGCGGAGGCCGTCGCGATCAACGGGCAGCGGCTGACGGTGCTTTCGGCGATCCGGGCGGCGGGCGATGCGGTGCTGGTCGACAACCGGCCGCTGGTGCCGCCGTACACGGTGCTGGCGATAGGGGACGGGCAGCAGTTCGCCACGGCGTTCCAGAACGCGGAGGCCGGGCACTACCTGCGGCTGATCCAGGACGCCTACGGCATCAAGTCCAACCTCTCCGTGCAGAAGAAGGTGACGCTGCCGGGGGCGCTCGGCATCACGCTGCGGTACGCGCAGCCGGTCACCGCGGCACCGTCGCCCACGCCTTCGGGGTCCGCCCGGACCTCCTCCTCCGCTTCGCCGTCGTCGAGTGCCTCGCCCTCGTCGAGTGCCTCGCCGGCATCCGGCGGCGCGGCCGGGTCCAGCAAGAGTCCGTCCACCCCCCCAGGGACAGGAGCAGCTACACCGTGATTGCCGTACTTGGTCTCGTGATCGGGGTGCTCGTCGGCGTCTTCGTACAGCCCGAGGTGCCGGACGCCGTCGTGCCCTATCTGCCGATCGCGGTGGTGGCGGCGCTGGACGCGGTGTTCGGCGGTGTCCGGGCGATGCTGGACGGGATCTTCGACGACAAGGTCTTCGTGGTCTCCTTCCTCTCCAACGTCGTGGTCGCGGCGCTGATCGTCTTCCTCGGTGACAAGCTCGGGGTCGGCTCGCAGCTGTCCACGGGTGTGGTGGTCGTGCTCGGCATCCGGATCTTCTCGAACGCCGCCGCGATCCGACGGCACGTGTTCCGGGCCTGAGAGGGGGAGGGATGAGCGAGGACGAGCGGAAGCCCGAGCCGGAGAACCGCGGGGCGGTGACCGAGGCGGCCCCGCCGGCGGTCGCGGCAGCCGACCTTCGGCCGGTCGAGGAACCGGTCGGGGAACCGGTCGGGAGACCCGTCGAGCCGCCGGCTGCGGAGCCGGTGGCCGAGCAGGCCGAGCAGGCCGAGCAGGCCGAGCAGGGCGGTCAGGGCGGTCAGGACGGCTCCGCGGATCACCCGGTCACGGCGCCCGACGACGCCAGACGGCGGCTCAGGGCGGCGCTCTGGCCGCCACGCCTCTCGCGCGGTCAGCTGGTGGTGGCCGTGCTGCTGTTCTCGCTCGGTCTGGCGCTGGCCATCCAGGTTCGTTCGACCAGCGACCACAGCCAGCTGCGAGGTGCGCGCCAGGAGGATCTGGTCCGCATCCTCGACGAACTGGACAGCCGTCAGCAGCGTCTCCAGCAGGAGAAGACACAGCTCGAGCAGTCCCTCACCCAGTTGGAGAACAGCTCCAACCAGGCGAAGGAGGCTCAGGAGCAGACCAGGAAGAAGGCGACGGAGCTCGGAGTGCTCGCCGGCACCGTCAAAGCCACAGGTCCGGGCATCGTACTGACGGTCGATGATCCCCAAGGGCAGGTGAAGGCGGATATGCTGCTGGACACCCTGCAGGAACTTCGAGCGGCGGGGGCGGAGGCGATTCAGATCAACGATGTGCGCGTGGTGGCGGGCACCTACTTCACCGATGCGTCGGCGGGTGGTGTGCAGATCGATGGCAGGAAGGTGTCGCAGCCGTTCCGGTTCACCGTGATCGGGAACCCACAGGATCTGACGCCCGCTCTCAACATCCCGGGTGGTGTGGTGCGCACCCTGGAGAAGCAGCAGGCACAGGCCACGATCTCCACGCCGCAGTCGGTGACCGTGGACGCGCTCGCCACCCAGAAGTCCTCCCAGTACGCCACACCGGCGGCGAAGTGACGGAGTCACGGCCGTACGGTCCGTCAGCTGCGCCGCGCCCCAGACGGGTGCGCGGCGACTGTCGGCGACAATGGGACGTACCACTTGATCAGCGCCGGCGGTTCGCCGGGTCAGCTGCCTGTCCGAGCCTCTCACCCTGCCCCGCGGGCGGGTCTGTTACATGCAAGGAGACTCGCCCGTGAGTCTGTTCTCGAAGCTGTTCGGTCGTAACAAGCGCCGGGCCGAGGCGGCGGAGGCGCCCACGGCGCGCCACCGGATGTCCGACGACGCCTCCTTCCCCGGGACGCGGGGTGCGAACGAGCAGGGCCAGCACACCGAGCGCCCGCTGTTCCGCGACGGCGGTGGCAATCAGGCGCAGTACGGCGCGTCGGTTGATTCCTCAGGCGCGGCGCGCATAGGTTTCCAGTCGGGACCCTCAACCTCTGGTGGAGGGTTTGCTCCGGATCCGTACGCCGGGCACGCCCCGTCGGGCGTGCCGAGCCAGGAGGCTGTGAACATGACTGCCGGTGCCCTTCCCTGTCCCCGGTGCGGGAACCAGAACCCGGCGGCCGCCCGCTTCTGCAACAACTGCGGTACGGCGCTGCGCGGCGGGGTGCTGCCCGAGGGTGCGGCGGAGACCACGTCGACCATCTCGATCTCGGGCCTGGAGTCGTACGACCCCACGGCCACCGGGACGGGTGCCACCCCGGCGCTGTCGGCCGAGGTGCTCTCCGCGATCGACGCGCTGCCGCCGGGTTCCGCCCTGCTGATCGTGCAGCGCGGCCCGAACTCCGGCAGCCGCTTCCTGCTCGACTCGGACGTCACCACGGCGGGTCGCCACCCGGAGGGGGACATCTTCCTCGACGACGTCACCGTCTCGCGTCGCCACGTCGAGTTCCGCCGGACGTTCGGCGGCTTCTCGGTGGCGGACGTGGGCAGCCTCAACGGCACCTACGTCAACCGGGAGCGGATCGACGAGGTGTCGCTGAACAACGGCGACGAGGTGCAGATCGGGAAGTACCGGCTGGTGTTCTTCGCCAGTCCGCAGCGGGGGTTCTGAACCACACCGGGGGTACTGAACACGACGTCGACAGGAGCCCCGAGTGACCGCGCACACCCCTTCGTCCGTCGACTCCCTCCCGGTGCCCGCCTCGCGTCGGGTGGTCGGGCAGCGGCGACGCGGAGATGAACTGCTCAGCATCGGTGCGGTGCTGACCTTCCTTCGGGACGACTTCCCGGAGGTGACCATCTCCAAGATCCGCTTCCTGGAGGCGGAGGGGCTGGTGGAGCCGCAGCGGACACCGTCGGGCTACCGCAAGTTCAGCCCGGCCGACGTCGAACGGCTCGCGTACGTGCTGCGGATGCAGCGGGACCACTACCTGCCGCTGCGGGTGATCCGGGAGCACCTCGACGCCATGGAGCGCGGCGAGGCGCCCCCGGCGCTGCCGGCCCCGGACACCCGGCCCGGTCCGCTGGAGGAGGCGGACCGGGAGCTGGTGGCGGCCTCCGGCGCGGCGAGCGGGGTCCGGCTCGGCCGGGCCGAGCTGCTGGCGGCGGCGGAGGCCGGTGAGCCCGAGCTCACCGAGTGGGAGTCGTACGGGCTGCTCGGTCCGGGGCCGGACGGCGGGTACGACGCGGAGGCGCTGCAGATCGCCCGGCTGGTGGCGGAACTCGGGCGCTTCGGTCTCGAACCGCGCCACCTGAGGGCCGTGAAGGCGGCGGCGGACCGGGAGGTGGCTCTGGTCGAGCAGGTGGTGGCGCCGCTGCGGCGGCACCGGAACCCGCAGACCCGGGCCCATGCCGAAGCCACCGCGCGCGAGCTGGCCACTCTGGCGGTGCGGCTGCACGCCGCGATGGTGCAGGCGGGGCTGAGGGCCCGGCCGGGCCAGTGAGCGGCCGGGGCGGGAGCGCCCGGACCGGCTGCGCTTTCATATCCGGGGCAGGGGTCATAGGGTTGCCACTGTGAATGAGCTCGACGTCGTGGGTGTCCGGGTGGAGATGCCTTCCAACCAGCCGATCGTGCTGCTGCGGGAGGTTGGGGGCGATCGGTATCTGCCGATCTGGATCGGTCCTGGTGAGGCGACCGCGATCGCCTTCGCCCAGCAGGGCATGACTCCGGTGCGGCCGCTGACTCACGACCTGTTCAAGGACGTGCTGGACGCGCTCGGCCAGCAGCTCACCGAGGTCCGGATCAGTGACCTCAGGGAGGGCGTGTTCTACGCCGAGCTGGTGTTCTCCGGTGGTGTCGAGGTCAGCGCGCGTCCGTCGGACGCGATAGCCCTCGCCCTGCGGACCGGTACGCCGATCTACGGGAGCGAGGAGGTGCTCGCCGAGGCGGGCATCGCGATCCCCGACGAGCAGGAGGACGAGGTGGAGAAGTTCCGCGAGTTCCTCGACCAGGTCTCGCCGGAGGACTTCGGCGGCGGCCAGCAGTAGCGGCGTCCCGCCGCTGTGAGGCAGCGGGCCGGTGCCTCCGTTCCGGGCGCCGGCCACATGTCGGGTTTTGCCAAAGCGCGTCGACCTACCCACACTTAAGGCACGAAAAACCACACCATCGAGTTACCTCGGTGGTGAGCCTCGGCGTGGCGATCGTTGACGGGTCAATGGCGACTGCCTACCGTCAGGAGTGGCTCCGCTGAGTTACTCCACCCGGGGCCTGACGGCTCACGGACGAGCGGACGGAGGTAGGCATGAGCGGCTTGGGCGACGAAGCAGCCGTTGGAGGCCAGTGCTCCGTGCACGTCCCGCGCTCGGGGCGGAAGCTGCTGCTGGAGCGGGCCTGGGAGGCCACGGTCGTCGAGCAGCAGGAGCGGGAGCTGCCGAGGGTCGGGCGGTTCCCGGCCGTGCAGCCCGGGCAGCCGGCGATCGAGCGGCTGGCGCCGACCTCCGAGCTGGTGGGCTACCGGGGGCCGACGGCCTGCGCCGCGGCCGGGATCACCTACCGCCAGCTGGACTACTGGGCCCGTACGGGGCTGCTGGAGCCCAGTGTGCGCAGCGCGTACGCGGCCAGTGCGCAGCGGCTCTACAGCTTCCGCGACATCCTGCTGCTCAAGATCGTCAAGCGTCTGCTGGACGCCGGCGTCTCGCTCCAGAACATCCGGGTCGCCGTGGCCCATCTGCAGAGTGCCGAGGTCGCGGACCTGGCCGGGCTGACCCTGATGTGCGACGGGGCCACGGTGTACGAGTGCACCTCGCCGCAGCAGGTGGTGGACCTGCTGAAGGGTGGTCAGGGGGTCTTCGGCATCGCGGTCGGCGTGGTCTGGCAGGACCTGGAGGCCACGCTGGGGCGGCTGCACGCCGAGCGGACCGACACCGGGGAGACGCTGATCGGGCACGACCCGGGAGACGAGCTGGCCCAGCGCCGCAACCGGGCCGGCTGAGCCGGCGGCCGGTTTTCCACGAGGGCCCGGACGGGGAACCGTCCGGGCCCTCGGTGTCGTCCGGCCAGATGAAACGATCAAGAGGGGGACTTGATGGGACGGATCCCGCGGCCTCGGCTGCCCCGGGCGCGCGTGCTGCGGACGAGACGGGGGCAGCGGCGGGCGTTCCAGGCGGTCACGCTGCTGTGCGCGCTGGCCCTGGCCCCGAGTACCTGGCTCTGGCTCAGCGAGACGGACCGGGTCGGCACCGTGCGGAGTGCGCCGAGTGCCCCGGTGGCCGTGGTCTTCGGCGCCGGGCTGTTCGACGGTGAACCGTCCCCGTATCTGGCGCACCGGCTGGACGCGGCGCTGGCGCTGTACCGGGAACACAAGGTCGAGGCGATCCTGGTGACCGGTGACAACAGCCGGGACGACTACAACGAGCCGGGCGCCATGCGCCGTTACCTGGTCGGCCACGGGGTACCGCAGATCAGGGTGGTGGAGGACTACGCGGGCTTCGACACCTGGGACTCGTGCACCCGGGCCCGGCGGATCTTCGGGGTGGACCGGGCGGTGCTGGTCAGCCAGAGCTTCCATGTGCGGCGGGCGCTGGCGCTCTGCCGGGCGGCGGGTATCAGCTCGTACGCCGTCGGCGTGCCGGAAGCGGAGGACGAGACCTGGTACTACGGCGGGCTGCGGGAGATCCCCGGTGCGGGCAAGGCGGCGCTGAACGTCTGGCTGCGGCCGGATCCGCAGTTCCTCGGCGCCCCGGAGGACGGGATCGCCCGGGCACTGGCGGACGCGGCCGGGCACTGAGACCGCCCGGCGACAGGGCCCGCGGCGTCGCGGTCCAAGCCCGCCCGGGGCTCCGGGAGCGCTGATCGGGAATTGTCGGACGCCTGCGGGATGATCGGCAGGTGCGGACAGTGCCGAGCATCATCCACCTCGACATGGACGCCTTCTTCGCCGCGGTGGAGCAGGCGGCCAAGCCCAGCCTGCGCGGCAAACCCGTGGTGGTCGGCGGACTGGGCGGCCGCGGCGTGGTGTCGACCGCCTCGTACGAGGCGCGGCGGTTCGGGGTGCACTCGGCGATGCCGATGGCGCAGGCCCGGCGGCTGTGTCCGAACGCGGCCTTCCTGGCCGGGCGGTTCCCCGCCTACCGGCAGGTAAGCGACATCGTGATGGGCCTGCTGCGGGAGCTCTCGCCGCTGGTGGAGCCGCTCAGCCTGGACGAGGCCTTCGTGGACCTGGAGGCGGGGCCGTACGGTCCCGCGCTGGCCGCGGCCGACCCGCAGGAGGGGGCCCAGCTGGTGCTGGCGATCGCGGAGGACCTGCGGGCGGACATCCGGGAGCGGACGGCGCTGACGGGTTCGGTGGGCGCGGCGGGGTCGAAGCTGATGGCGAAGATCGCCTCCGAGCAGGCCAAGCCGGACGGCCTGGTGATGGTCGGGATCGGGGCCGAGCGGGCGGTGCTGAGCCGGCTGCCGGCGCGGGCGCTGCCCGGTGTCGGCCCGGCCACCGAGCAGGTGCTGCGGCGGACCGGCCTGGTGACGGTGGCGGACCTGGCCGAGGCGGGGGAGGAGGAGCTGGTCCAGCTGCTCGGCCGGGCGCACGGGGCGGGTCTGTACGCGATGTCCATAGGACTGGACGAGCGTGCGGTGGTGGCGGACCGCGATGCCAAGTCGGTCTCGGTGGAGGACACCTTCGAGGTGGACCTGGCCGACCGGGACGTCATCCTGCACCAGGTGGAGGTGCTGGCGGCGCGCTGCGTCCAGCGCCTGCACGCGGCGGGCCGCTCCGGGCGGACGGTGGTGCTGAAGGTTCGGCGGTTCGACTTCTCGACCCTCACCAGGTCCGAGACCCTGCGGGCGCCGACCGACGACGAGGCCGTGATCGCCGAGACGGCGCGGCGCCTGGCGATGCAGGTGGACGTCACCGGCGGGGTGCGGCTGCTCGGGGTCGGAGTGTCCCAGCTGGCCGACTTCACCCAGGAGGACCTCTTCGCCCAGGCCGCGGCGGAGGCGCAGGCGGCCGCCAGGGCCCAGGCGGAGGCAGAGGCGGAGACGGAGGCAGAAGAGGCCGCGAGCGCGGGGGAGCCCGAGCCGACCGGGGCGCGGGCGGAGGAGGCGGGTGCGGCGGCCGGGCGGCAGGAGGCCGGCCCGCCGGCCGGGCGGCGCTGGCTGCCCGGTCAGGACGTGACACACGCCCAGTACGGTCCGGGCTGGGTCCAGGGCAGCGGGGTCGGCCGGGTCACCGTACGGTTCGAGACACCGTACAGCCCGCCGGGGCGGGTCAGAACCTTCTTGATCGACGACCCCGAGCTCGCTCCCGCCGAACCGCTCCCCCTACGTCCGGAGCCGTAGACCCCGGCCGTCAGAGGGTGGGTGCAGGAACGTTTCGGCCTGCAAACGCTGTGGCCCCGTACCCGGAATCCATCCGGGTACGGGGCCACCTGTCGGGCTGGGCCTCGGGCGGGGCGCGATGCCCTCACCGCCCGCCGGGGCCCAGTCCCCTCGCGCACTGTCCCTGAGCGCGAGGGCTGGCGCCTTGTCAGGCGCCGGTCTTGACCGGCTCCGGGTTGGAGCGGTCCGCCACCGGAACGGCGGTGGCGGGCTTGACGCGCCGGATCGCGAACGGCACCACGGCGGCCACCAGGCACATCGCGGCGGCGACCCAGAACGCGTGCTTGTAGGCGTCCAGCGTGGGCAGCTGGATCGGCAGCGGGATCGGGAACTTCATGGTGTCGCCGGTCAGGATCGCGCCCATCACGGCGGTGCCGATGGCGCCGCCGACGGTGCGCAGCACGGCGTTCATGCCGTTGGCGATACCGCTCTGCTCGGCCGGGACGGCGCCGTTGATGTAGGCGGGCATGGCGGCGTAGGCGAGGCCGACGCCGAGGCCGAAGACGGCGGAGGCGAGGTAGATGTCACCCTCGGCGCTGTGGCGGACGGCCAGGTAGGCCATCGAGACCGCGCCGAGCGCACCACCGAGGACCAGCGGCAGGCGCGGGCCGCTGCGGGCGATCAGCAGAGCGCCGACCGGGGCGGCGACCATCGAGCCGATGGCGGACGGCAGCAGCATCACGCCGGCGTGCAGCACGGTGGCGGTGAAGCCGTAGTGGGCGAACTTCGCGGGGGTCTGGGCGAAGTTGCTGATCACCATGAAGGAGCCGTACATCCCGAAGCCGATGAGCAGGCCGGAGACGTTGGTGAAGGCGACGGCCGGGCGGGACATCATCTTCATGTCCACCAGCGGGTGGCTGACCTTGGCCTCGATGGCGATCCAGATCAGGGCGACCACGGCGGCCACGGCGAACAGACCCAGGGTCTTGGTCGAGGTCCAGCCCCAGTGGTTGCCCTGGCTGACGGCGATCAGCAGGGCGGAGAGCCAGCCGGCCAGGGTGAGCGCACCGAGCGGGTCGGCGCCGCCTTCCTTGTCGACGACCGGGTCCTTGGGGACGCGCAGGGCGACCAGGGCGACCGCGATGAGACCGAAGATCAGGCCCATCCAGAAGATGGACTTGTAGCTCCAGTGCTCCAGCAGCAGACCGGTGGCGACCAGGCCGAGGCCCGAGCCGACGCCCATCGAGGCGGAGATCGCGGCGACGCCGCCGGTGACCTTCTCCTTGGGGAGCTCGTCACGGACGATGCTGATCGCCAGCGGGAGCACACCACCGCCGGCGCCCTGCAGGACGCGGGCGATGACCAGCCAGGTGAAGGAGTGGGTGCAGACCGCCAGGGCGGAGCCGGCGACCAGGCCGGCCAGCGAGATCAGCAGCATCGGCTTGCGGCCGCGCAGGTCGCCGAAGCGGCCCAGCAGGGGGGTCAGCACGGCGGCGGAGAGCAGGTTGGCCGTCATCAGCCAGGTGATGTTGGAGCCGGCGGTGTGCAGCTCCTTGGCCAGCGACGGCAGGATCGGGACGACCGCGGTCTGCACCACGCTGAACGCCAGCATCGCCAGGATCAGAGCGGGTAGCACCCGTGCGCTGCTCGGCTTGTCGGCCGCGGAGCTGGGCTGTGGTGCCTCACTCACGGTTCTTCCTCCAGTTCAGGTCCCTCGGGCAGCCAGTTGCCCGGGGCGAAAGTCAACGAACTGAAGTAACGATGCAGGTGGATAGTTCAGCATGTCAAATATCTACTGGTGAAAACTAGGCAAAGCGGTACCCCGGGCTCCGGTCTGTCGGAACCCGGGGTTCCCGATGTGAAGTGCCGGTTCAGGCCTGGCGCAGCGGCTCGGGACGGGCGGGCGGCGGGGCGGAGGGCGCCACGGCCGGGGAATCCGGGCCGGTGCCGTCGTGGACCTCGACCCGCTCCCGGCGCAGCTCCTCGCGGATCACCACCTCCTCGGTGTACCGCTCGACCACCAGGCGCACCCGCTCGACCGGGGCCAGGTACTTGCGCACCACCGGCCGCTCCTCGCGCAGCGTCACCTCCTCCACGGCTTCGACGATCTCCTGGTCGCTGAGCGCGGCCCGCTCGGACTCCGTCACCGGTACCCGCTCCACCCGCACCCGCTCCCGGGTGACCTGCACCCGGCGCTCGACCGGCTCGGTGGCCACGTACTTGCGCAGCCTGGCGGTGCCGAGGACGTGCCACTCGGTGCCGATCTCGAGGCGCTCCTCGCGGCAGGTGATCTCGATCGCTCCCGTCGGGGGCCGGCCGGCCGCGGCCGGGTGGTCCACGGTCGGCGCGTGCCCGGCCCGCCCGTTGGACTCGGTGGCCCTGGGGGCGGGCTTGTCCAGCGCGGTGGGGCTCTTGGCGTGCTCGACGGGCGGTGTGCCCGGTGCCGCCGGCGGCGGGGCGAACGCGGTCGGGGTGCGCTCCGCGGCGGCGGGTGCGGCCGAGGCGCGCTCCGTGGCGGTGGGCTTGGCGGGCGCTACGGGCGCTACGGGCGCTACGGGCGCCGCAGGAGCGGCGGGCGGTGCGGGGGCGACCCGGTCGGGCGGCGCGGGGGGTCCGGCCGCTCCGGCGGTGCCGAAGTCCAGGTCTGCGGCCTTCGGGGTGCCGTTGGTGGGCGGTGCCGGGGGAGTGCCCCCCGCGTCCAGGCCGTAGTAGCGGTAGAGCTGGAGCTCCTGCGCGGGCGAGAGGTGCTGCCCGACGCCGAAGTCGGGTGAGTCCTTGATGAGCGACTTGTCGTACGGGACCCGGAGTTCGTCGCCCGAGAACTCACTGGTGGTCAGCGGGACGAAGGCGTCCCGGCCGAAGATCCCGGTCCGCACCGCGGCCCATTCGGGCTCACCGGTCGCGTCATCGAGATACACCTCGTCGACCGTGCCGATCTTGTCCCCGTTCCGGTCGACCGCCTTGTGCCCGATCAGGATTCGCGGATCGATGTCGGTCTGCACGCAGTCCTCCACTACACGTGCTCCTGGGAAATTCCGTCTGAGGGGCGGACGGAGGAGCTACCCGATCGCCACTTCATACGAAAAGCCATCAATCGGACAGCGGCGACCCGGAGGCATCCGTACGGGAGGGTGTTGGGCCGTCCGGGACCGGGTGGATCCCGCCCGATCTCCCTTGCCCGGCCGGTGATCCGGAGGGTTTGCGCTGGTACCCTGGGCGCGACCGCCGAGCCTGCTCGGGAGAGTCCCCAACCCCCGTGAACTGCGGGAAAAGGGGCGCCGAAGGAGCAAACCCTCCCCGGAATCTCTCAGGCATCCGTACCGTGTGGGCTAGGTCACTCTGGAAAGCAGGGCAGGACTGTTGGCGCGGGAGCCGGCGGCACCACCCTCACCGACGGTGCAAGCCGATGGAAGCCCCCCGGGGTTTCCGCGCGGCGAAGCTCTCAGGTCCCGATGACAGAGGGGGAGGCCTGTCGGGTTCACGCGCACTTCGGTCCACCGCTCCCACAGCGGCGGGGCCCAACGGCGTGTGTACCCTCGCCGGTCCGTGACCAGGAGGCCTCGACCCCCATGAACGCCCAGCCGACGCTCGCCGAGCTTGAGCAGGCCAGCCCCTTCGAGACCCGCCACATCGGCCCCGACGCCGCCGCCCAGGACAAGATGCTGGCGCAGGTCGGCTACGGCTCGCTGGACGAGCTGTCCGACGCCGCCGTACCGGGCGCCATCCGCAGCCTCACCGCACTCGGCCTCCCCGCCGGTCGCAGCGAGGCCCAGGTGCTCGCGGAGCTGCGTGAACTCGCCTCGCGCAACCAGGTCCTGCAGCCGATGATCGGTCTCGGCTACTACGGCACCTTCACCCCGCCGGTGATCCTGCGCAACGTGCTGGAGAGCCCGGCCTGGTACACCGCCTACACCCCGTACCAGCCGGAGATCTCCCAGGGCCGGCTGGAGGCGCTGCTCAACTTCCAGACCCTGGTCTCCGACCTGACCGGGCTCGCCACCTCCGGCTCCTCGCTGCTGGACGAGGGCACCGCCGCCGCCGAGGCGATGGCGCTGGCCCGCAGGGTCACCAAGGTCAAGGGCGGTGTCTTCCTGGTCGACGCCGAGGCCCTGCCGCAGACCGTCGCGGTGATCAGGACCCGTGCGGTGCCGACCGGCGTCGAGGTGGTCGTCGCCGACCTGTCCGAGGGCATCCCGGCCGAGATCGCCGAGCGCGGCGTCTTCGGTGTGCTGCTCCAGTACCCCGGTGCCACCGGTGTGGTCCGCGACCTCGCTCCGGTGATCGAGCAGGCGCACGGCCTGGGCGCGGTCGTCGCGGTCGCCGCCGACCTGCTGGCCCTCACCCTGCTGAAGTCCCCGGGTTCGCTCGGCGCCGACATCGCCTGCGGCACCTCGCAGCGCTTCGGCGTGCCGATGGGCTTCGGCGGCCCGCACGCCGGCTACCTGGCCGTGCGCGCCGAGTACGCCCGCAACCTGCCCGGCCGCCTGGTCGGCGTCTCGGTCGACGCGGACGGCAACCGGGCCTACCGCCTGGCGCTGCAGACCCGTGAGCAGCACATCCGCCGCGAGAAGGCCACCAGCAACATCTGCACCGCCCAGGTGCTGCTGGCCGTGATGGCCTCGATGTACGCCGTCTACCACGGCCCCGACGGCCTGGCCGACATCGCCCGCCGCACCCACCGCTACGCCGCCGCGCTGGCCGAGGGCCTGAAGGCCGGCGGTGTCGAGCTGCTGCACGGCGAGTTCTTCGACACCGTCAGCGCCCGGGTCCCGGGCCGGGCCGCCGCCGTGGTGGACGCCGCCCGGGCGGGTGGCGTCAACCTCCACCAGGCCGACGCCGACACCGTCTCGATCTCCTGCGACGAGACCACCACCCGCGAGCACCTGGCCGCCGTCCTCGCCGCCTTCGGCATCGAGGGCGTCGAGCCGGACGAGAGCGCCGAGGCGCTGCCCGCCGCGCTGCTGCGCGAGGACGAGTACCTCACCCACCCGGTCTTCCACAGCCACCGCTCGGAGACCGCGATGCTGCGCTACCTGCGCCGTCTCTCGGACCGGGACTACGCGCTGGACCGCGGCATGATCCCGCTGGGCTCCTGCACCATGAAGCTCAACGCCACCACCGAGATGGAGCCGGTGACCTGGCCGGAGTTCGGCCAGCTGCACCCCTTCGCGCCGGTGGACCAGGCCGAGGGCTTCCTCACCCTGATCCGCCAGCTGGAGCAGCAGCTGGTCGAGGTGACCGGCTACGACGCCGTGTCCATCCAGCCCAACGCCGGCTCCCAGGGCGAGCTGGCCGGTCTGCTCGCGGTGCGTGCCTACCACCACGCCAACGGCGACACCCAGCGCGACGTCTGCCTGATCCCCTCCTCCGCGCACGGCACCAACGCCGCCTCGGCCGTGATGGCCGGGATGCGGGTGGTCGTGGTCAAGACCCTGGTCGACGGTGACGTGGACGTCGAGGACCTGAAGGCCAAGATCGAGCAGCACCGCGACCAGCTCTCGGTGCTGATGGTCACCTACCCGTCCACCCACGGTGTGTACGAGACCCGGATCACCGAGATCTGCGGCCTGGTGCACGAGGCCGGCGGCCAGGTCTACGTGGACGGCGCCAACCTGAACGCGCTGGTGGGCCTCGCCAAGCCGGGCAAGTTCGGCGCGGACGTCTCGCACCTGAACCTGCACAAGACCTTCTGCATCCCGCACGGCGGTGGCGGCCCGGGCGTCGGCCCGGTCGCGGTGCGCGCGCACCTCGCGCCCTACCTGCCGAACCACCCGCTCCAGGCGGAGGCCGGACCGGCCACCGGTGTCGGCCCGATCTCGGCCGCGCCCTGGGGCTCGGCGGCCATCCTGCCGATCTCCTGGGCGTACGTCCGGCTGATGGGCGGCGAGGGTCTCAAGCGCGCCACCCAGGTCGCGGTGCTGAACGCCAACTACATCGCCAAGCGCCTGGCCCCGCACTTCCCGGTGCTCTACACCGGCCCCGGCGGCCTGGTCGCGCACGAGTGCATCATCGACCTGCGCCCGCTCACCAAGGAGACGGGGGTGAGTGTGGACGACATCGCCAAGCGGCTGATCGACTACGGCTTCCACGCCCCGACCATGTCCTTCCCGGTGGCCGGCACGCTGATGATCGAGCCCACCGAGTCCGAGGACCTGGGCGAGATCGACCGCTTCTGCGAGGCGATGATCGAGATCCGGGCGGAGATCGACAAGGTGGGTTCGGGCGAGTGGGCGGCCGACGACAACCCGCTGCGGAACGCCCCGCACACCGCCGCCAACCTGGCCGGTGACTGGACGCACCCGTACAGCCGGCAGGAGGCGGTCTTCCCGGCGGGCGTCAATCCGGCCGAGAAGTACTGGCCGCCGGTGAGCCGGATCGACGGTGCGTACGGCGACCGCAACCTGGTCTGCTCCTGCCCGCCGCTGGACGAGTACGGAGTCTGAGCAACGGCGCGAGGGCCCTTCGAAGGAGTGTTCCTTCGAGGGGCCCTCGCGCTGTCCTGCCTCCGGGCCGCTCAGGCCGCGGCCAGGGCCCGGTGCGGTGCGATCACCTGCCCGTCGGGCAGCAGCTCGCCGGTGTCTTCGAAGATCAGGACGCCGTTGCAGAGCAGGCTCCACCCCTGGTCGGGGTGGGAGGCCACCGGGACGGCCGCCTCGCGGTCGGCGGACTCCGCTGTCGGGCACTCAGGACGGTGCTGGCACATGACTCGTACCCTCGCTTCGCTCGCGACGATCCGCTTCCGCCTGACGGCCTCCCCCGCGGGCCGGTCGGCGACCGGGCCGGTGGCGTCGCGTGCCGGGACCTCCCGTCCGGACGCGCATCCCCGACGCGTGGCGCCGTCAGGCTCGCCGGCGGAGTCGGCCGTGGTGCCGGGCCATGGAGCCGGCCGATGCCACAGTGTGCGCTCCGCCTCACGACGCGTGTCCAGACTGGACTCCGGCCCGCTCCTTCCCCCGCACTCCCGGTCACCGGCCGGTCCGGGCGTCCGCCCCGCCGGTCGGATCTCCTGTCGGCCCCGGCCCATGTGTGAACCGGTGCTTCGGTGGGTAAGACTGCTGCCTTTCCCACCTGCTTCCCAGTGTCGGCATCCCGGGGCGATCGCGCAGCGATTTGGTGACATGCGCCACAACTGGCCGCCCTACATCACCCATTCAGGCGGCGGAGGCCGACCGGGACAGCCCGACGGGCCAACCGGGACCTGACTCGGCCGAGTCAGGTCCGGATGGCCCGTTCGGGTGATGCGCCTCAGGAGATTCCGGCCGTCAGCCGCCTCGGGACCGCCGCGCGCTCCAGCATCGCCAGCAGCTCGACCGCCGGGTAGACCCGGTGCGCGGTCACCCCGCAGGGGGCGGGCGCCAGCGGGATCAGCAGATCGGTGGCCGGGCCGGGTTCGGGGTGGTGCAGCCAGAGCGCGGTGGCGTAGTGGCCGGGCATCGACAGCAGTCGCGGCTGGTGCCGGGAGCGCGAGGACTGGGCCAGCTGCCAGGCCTGGCGCAGCGCCCGGACCGTGGAGTCCAGGTACGGCCCCGCGGTGAAGTGCGAGAAGGTGTGGCCGTCCGCCGTCTCGACCACCTCGGCCGCCGCCGCCACCTCGGCCGCCGGCTCCACCGGGGCCGTCGCCGAGCCGCGCTTGATCAGGAAGCGCCACCCGGTGCGCCTGGCCGTGGAGAGCCCGGCGCCGGGCCCCTCCAGGACGTGCACCGCGAGTGGATGGGAGGGCAGCAGCGGGCCGCCGGCGCCGCGCAGGGCGCTCGCGGCGGGTTGGCACAGTGCGGCCTCGGAGTCGAGCGCGGCAAGGACCGCGCGCAGGGCACTGGGCGGGGGCTGGGGCGTCTGCATGGTCATGGCGGGTCGCCTCTCCGTGCGAGATCGGCGTGCGAGTGCGGCATACCGGCGTGGCGTCGGTGTGACGGGACCTGGGCCGTGTCCGGTTGGGCATGATCGCGGTGCTGGCGCGGAACCTGCCGACGATGAGATTCGGAGCGGCATGGCACCGGGCAGGAGCGCAGTGCGAATTCTACTCGAACAGGTGCGCAGGGTGACCTTCTTATCACGTTCCGTGGCCCGTGGCAAGCTGGGATACGGCTGACGGTTCGTCAGAAACCTTCTGTCGTCAACCTGTTCGGGTGAGCGGCTATCGATCTTCCGGTGGGGCATGATGCAGGAACGATCGGCCGAAGGATCGACCAAAGGTGAAGGGGCACCCATGGGCGAGAAGGTCGTGGCGACTCGGGCGGAGCTTGCCGACCGGCAGCTGTACCGCCGGAAGCTGCAGTCCTGCCTGGACGCACTGGAGCGGATGCTGCGGGAGGAACGCTTCGACCGCCCCAAGGCCATGATGGGCCTGGAGATCGAGCTCAACCTGGCCGACGAGCAGGGCGGCCCGCTGATGTACAACGAGGAGGTGCTCGGTTCGATCGCCTCCAACGACTTCCAGACCGAGCTCGGCCAGTTCAACATCGAGGTCAACATCGCGCCGCACCGGCTGACCGGCCACGTCCTGGAGGACCTCCGCGAGGAACTCGACACCTGCCTGCGGTACGCCGACCGCAAGGCGGCCGAGGTCGGGGCCAGGATCGTGATGGTCGGCATCCTGCCGACCCTCGGCCTGGACCACACGGGCCTGGACGCCATGTCGCACAACGACCGCTACACCCTGCTCAGCGACCAGATCCTGGCCGCCAGGGGAGAGGACATCGCGATCGACATCCAGGGGGTGGAGCAGCTGTCGATCGAGTCGGTCTCGATGGTCGCCGAGGCCGCCGCCACCTCGCTCCAGCTGCACCTCCAGGTCACCCCCGAGCGCTTCGCCTCGGTCTGGAACGCCGCCCAGGCCTTCGCCTCCGTACAGGTGGCGCTCGGTGCCAACTCCCCGTTCCTGTTCGGCCGGGAGCTGTGGCGGGAGACCCGGCCGGTGCTCTTCCAGCAGGCCTGCGACACCCGTTCGGCCGAGCTCAAGACGCAGGGCGTGCGGCCGATCACCTGGTTCGGGGAGCGCTGGATCGACTCGGCGCTCGACCTCTTCGCCGAGAACCAGCGGTACTTCCCCGCGCTGCTGCCGATCTGCTACGACGAGGACCCGGGCAAGGTGCTGGCCTCCGGGGGCGTCCCCAGGCTGGGCGAGATGCGGCTGCACAACGGCACCATCTACCGCTGGAACCGCCCGGTGTACGACGTCGCGGGCGGCGTACCGCACCTGCGCGTGGAGAACCGCTGCCTGCCGGCCGGGCCGACCGTCGCCGACACCCTGGCGAACGCCGCCTTCTTCTACGGCCTGGTCCGGGCGCTCGCCGAGCAGCCGAGGCCGATCTGGACCAGGCTGGCCTTCGCCCAGGCCGACGAGAACTTCCACAACGCCGCGCGGTACGGCATCGAGACCGTCCTCCAGTGGCCGAAGAGCGGGCGGGGCGCGCGCGGTACCGTCCCGGTCGCGGCCACCGAACTGGTGCTGAGCGAACTGCTCCCGCTGGCGTACCAGGGGCTCGGCGAGTGGGGCGTGGCGGCGGGCGACCGGGACCGCTACCTCGGCATCATCGAGCAGCGCTGCCTGCGCCGGACGAACGGCGCGGCGTGGCAGAGCGCCACCGTGCACCGGCTGCGCGAGCAGTACGGGATGGACCGGGCGGCGGCGCTGGCGGCCATGACGCGGCGGTACATGGAGTACTCGCGGGCGGGCGAGCCGGTGCACACCTGGCCGGTGGGGTAGTTCCCGGATCCGTTCCACGGGTGCGGGGGCCGAGCGGAGGATCCTCGTGCTCCCGGACGGTGCGCATCCCGGTGCCCCGGGGCTCTCCGGGTCGGCGTTGCGGTTCCCCCGTGGCCGGGGGCGCCGTCCACCCGGTGTCTGGGTGTTCAGAGGCTGATATGCGAGGATGATCCGCCCGGCGGCAGGATCGGTCGCCGGACCGGAGCCGTGTGCTGGAGAGACCTGGTGACCACCGTTTCGACCGAGCCCGAACCCGGGACCGCGACCCCGTCCCGCCGACTGCTGGCGGTCGAGCTGCTGATCGTGCTCGGTCTCTCGCTCGGCGCCAGCGGCATCAGCGCGGTGATCAGCTTCCTCGGGTCGCTCACCCAGCCCATCGCGCTCGGCCAGCAGGTCGCGACGCTCAACGCCTCGCGGGCGCCCGGCCGGCCCTGGCTGGACCTGGCCTGGCAGGTGTACTACATCCTGCGCGCACTGGTGCCGGTCGCCCTGGTCGGCTACCTGCTGGTCCGGGAGGGGAGCTCGCTGCGGCAGCTGGGCTTCGACCTCCGCCGCAAGCTGGGCGACCTGGGGCGGGGGGCGGTCGTCGCGGCCGCGATCGGCGGCTCGGGACTGCTGCTCTACCTCGGCTCACAGGCGGTCGGCGCCAATCTGACGGTCGCGCCCTCCGGGCTGCCCGCCGTCTGGTGGCGGATCCCCGTGCTGGTGGCCTCCGCCTGGCAGAACGCCGTCCTGGAGGAGGTGATCGTCGTCGGGTACCTGCTGCGCAGGCTGGGCCAGCTGGGCTGGGGGCTGCCGGCGATGATCGTCACCAGTGCGGTGCTGCGCGGTTCGTACCACCTGTACCAGGGCATCGGCGGCCTGGTCGGCAACATGGTGATGGGCGTGGTCTTCTGCCTGCTGTACCGGCGCTGGGGCCGGGTGATGCCGCTGGTGGTCGCGCACGCGCTGATCGACACCGTCGCCTTCGTCGGGTACGCGCTGCTGGCCGGCCATGTGAGCTGGCTGCCCGCGGGGTGAGCCCCGTTCGGGGGCGGCCGGAGGGGTGCCTCGCGTCCTGAGGGCCATTCGGGTCATCCGCTGTTCCCGGTGCGCCGTGCCCACGCCGGCGTGGAGGGGCCCGATCGGGGTCCGTTGATCCCGCCGCCGACCCACCAGGCACGGAGTCCTGATACGCAGTCCGCTTGGGAACGCAACCCGCGCTGATCCGGGGCGACTTCGGGACGGGTGCGTCCGGACGCCGGTCCGCTCCGGCCGCGATCGGCCGGGAGCGGACCGGCCACCAGGAACCCCGGTCGGCTCTCAGCTCCGCGCCGGCTCGGGACCGCTGTGCAGGGTGCCGTCCAGGACGGTGACCGCCCGGCCGGAGAGCAGGACCCGGTCGCCGGAGAGCTCGCAGGTCACCAGGCCGCCCCGGCGGGAGGCCTGGTACCCGGTCAGCCGGGTGCCGCCCAGCTGCTTGGCCCAGTAGGGGGCCAGTGCGGTGTGGGCGCTGCCGGTGACCGGGTCCTCCGGGATGCCGCAGGCCGGGGCGAAGAAGCGGGAGACGAACTGGTAGTCCCCCGAGGGGTCGTCGGCCACGGCCGTGGCCAGGACGCCCCGGGTGGGCAGCGCGGCGACGGCGGTGAGGTCGGGGGCGAGCGAACGCACGGTCCGCTCGTCCGCGAGGCGCACCAGCAGATCGCCGAGCGGCCCGGTGTCGAAGCTTTCGAGCACCGGGGCGCCGAGGGCTTCGGTGAGCCCGGCGGGGTCGGGGACCGGGGTGTGCGGGTTGGCCGGGAAGTCCAGGGTGTAGCCGCCGAGTTGCTCCCGGCGGGCGACCAGGGTGCCGCTGCGGCTGGTGAACCGGACCTGGTCCGTGCCGAGCAGTCCGTCGGAGTGCATGGCGTGCACGGTGGCCAGGGTGGCGTGCCCGCAGAGGCCGGCCTCAAGGGTGGGGGTGAACCAGCGCAGCCACCAGTCGGCCTCGCCACCGCTCGGCAGTGGCAGGGCGAAGGCGGTCTCCGAGAGGTTCATCTCGGCGGCGACCCGCTGCATCCAGTCCTCGTCGGGCCAGTCGGGGCCGTCCAGCAGGCAGACGGCGGCAGGGTTCCCGGAGAACGGCCGGTCGGTGAAGGCGTCGATGATTCTGATCCGCATGCCGTCAACCGTACGGGCCCGCCGGGGCGGCGGCCATGGCCAATTCACGGTAGGCGGACTGACAGTGCCTCAGGACGGCTCAGCGTGGCCGCCGGGCGACCGGCGGGCGGCGCAGCAGCCGGTCCACATGGTGGCGCTGGAGGCCCTGGCCGGGGTCGACCGGTACCAGCAGCCGGTCCCGGCGCAGCAGGGAGTTGCGGACCAGCCGACGCGGGATCATGTCGTCCACCCAGGCGAACGGCCGTCCGTCCGCGTACCGCAGCAGTGGTGCCCACTTGAACGCCCGGAAGAGGTCCATCAGCGGCACTCGCGGATCGTCGGGCTGCGGGACGTAGTCGGAGAAGCGCACCACCGGGAGTTCGGGGAGGCCGAGCAGCGGCGAGATGTGGATGTTGGCCTGCTCCTCCCAGGTGGTGGCCCAGCAGAGCTGGTAGCTTCCGGCGAGTTCGCGCAGCCACTCGCCGTGGCGGTCGGAGAGCAGGACGGCGTAGCCGAGCAGGGTGTGGGTGTCGAAGTCGGCGTCGGGGTGCGGGTGGACGGGGTTGAGCACTCCGTCGACGTCCAGGAACAGCAGAGGTTCGGGCACTGGGCTCCCCCCAGGGTGGCGACCGTGTCACCCAGGGGGACGAACGGCGTCCGGTCGCGGTTTCCGGTACCGGAGCGGTCAGCCGGCGGCGACCTGCTCCGGGGCGGGGCTCACCGCAGGGGTGGTACGGGCGAGCCGGCGGACCTCGGGGACCAGCAGGGCGGCCGCTGCGAGCAGCAGGGTGACCGCCGCGCAGGCGAAGAGCGCGCCGTCGAGGCCGAGTGCGCCGGCGGCCGGTCCGGCCAGCGCGGTGCCGAGCGGGGTGAGCGCGAGTGAGCCGACGGTGTCGTACGCGGAGACCCGGGACATCAGCTCGTCGGGGATCTCCTGCTGGAGGGCGACCATCCAGTTGACCCCGAAGACGGTGACCGCGGCGCCGTCGGTGAACATCGCGGCGGCGACCAGCGCCGCCGGGGCGTGCAGGGCGAGGGCGAGGGCGGGCAGGGCGAACAGGAAGACCGCGTAGTTGCCGGTCAACAGGATCCGGCGCGGCTGCCACCGGGCCATCAGGAAGCCGGTGGAGAGCAGTCCGACACCGAAGGCGGCCATCGCGATGCCCCAGCTGCGTGCTCCGCCCAGCCGCTGCTGGGCGGCCACCGGGCCGTACACGCTCTCGATCGCGGTGATGCAGGTCATCACCACCGAGAACTGCAGCACCACCGCCCACAGCCACCGGCGTCCGACGAACTCCCGCCAGCCCTCCCGCAGTTCGCGGACCAGGCTGGGCCGGTGGGAGGAGGCGGCGGCGGGCTCGATCCGCAGGAGGACCCGCAGGCCGGCGGCGAGGGCGTAGGCGAGGGCGTCGACGGCCAGTACCCAGCCTGGGCCGATCGCGGCGACCAGCGTGCCGCCGAGGGCGGCTCCGCCGATCTGGGCGCCGTTCTGCGCCATCCGGAAGACGGCGAACGCCCTGGCGGCGCTCTCCGGCGGCACGCTCCGCATCAGCAGCCCCTGGGCGGCGGGCGTGTAGAACGCCTGGCCCGCGCCGCCGGCGGCCGCGAGCAGCGTCAGCTGCCAGATCCGGACGCCGCCGTCCAGGACCAGTACGGCCAGCACCAGTTGGGAGAGCGCGTTGAACAGGTTGGCGGTGACCATGACGCGGTGGCGCGGCAGCCGGTCCGCGAGGGCGCCGCCGAGCAGCAGCAGGAGCACCAGCGGGACCAGCCGGGCCGCCGTGACGTACCCGACGTCGGTGGTGTCACCGCCGCTCTCCAGCACCGCGAAGGCGGTGGCGATCGGGGCGCCCGCGTTGCCGAGGCCGCTGACCACCGTGGCGGCGGTCTGGATCCGGTAGTTGCGGTCGGCCCAGGCGAACGGACGGCCGGGTACCTGTCGGCTGTTCATCTCCCGGACTATGGGGGCCGAGGCATCGAGATGTCCATCCGATTTCCGGTGCCGGGACGGGGGACTACCCGAGGTGGCCCCAGAGGAAGCTGAGCGTGCGCCGCCAGGCGATCCGGGCCTGCAGCGCGTCGTAGGTGCCCAGCAGGTTCTCCTCGTTCATGAAGGCGTGGCCGGCCGGATAGAAGTGGATCTCCGGGCGGCGGTCGGTGGCCTCGCCGATCCGGATCGCGGCCTCGTCCACGGTGGCCGCCGGGAGGGAGCGGTCCCGCTCGCCGTAGTGGCCGAGCACATGGGCGGTGAGCCCCCGGTAGTCATAGTCCGGGTCCGGCGGCAGCCCGTAGAACGGCACCACGGCCGCGATCCGGTCGCCCTCCTGGGCGGCCAGTACCAGTGCGAAGCCGCCGCCCATGCAGAAACCGACCGCGCCGAGCGAGTCGCCGACCACCTGGGGCTGCCGCAGCAGGAAGTCCACCGCGCCGCGCAGGTCCGCCGCGGCCTGCTCGACCGGCAGCTGCCGCAGCAGCCGGGCCGCCTCGTCGCGGTCGTGGGTGGTCCGGCCGCCGTACAGGTCGGGAGCCAGGGCGACGAAGCCCTCGGCGGCGAACCGGTCCACGGTGTCGGCCAGTTGGGAGGTGAGGCCCCACCACTCCTGGACGACCACCAGTCCCGGGCCGACTCCCCGGGGCGGCAGGGCGAGGTACCCGTGTGCCGTCCGGCCGTTGCTGGGGAAGGTGACGTTCTGGCGGGAACCGCCCATGGCCTGGACTCCGTCGGGTGGGCCGCGTGAGCGGCGGGCAGCGGACTCGGGTTGGGCCCGAGGGCAGCATGATGCAATGCAGGGGTGGGGCTTGGCCAGGTAACGGGCCCGGGCCGATCGGGTGAGCGGCGGGCGGCCCGGTCCTGCCGCGGGCCGGTCGGTGCGGCGGTCCGCCCGGTCGGTCTCAGCCCATCTCCTCCAGGGGGCGGCCCTTGGTCTCCCTGATGCAGAAGGCGACGAAGGGGATGGAGAGCAGCGCGAAGCAGGCGTATATGACGTACGTCGCCGACAGGTTCCAGTGGGAGAGGGTGGGGAAGCTCACGGTGATGGCCCAGTTGGCGATCCACTGGGCCGAGGCGGCGACCGACAGGGCCAGCGCCCGGATCCGGTTGGGGAACATCTCGCCGAGCAGGACCCAGACGACCACGCCCCAGGAGAAGGCGAAGCAGAACACGAAGACGTGCGCGGCGATCAACGCCGTTGTGGCGTAGGTGCTTTCGAGGGTCGCGGTGGAACCCCTGCCCATCCGGTGGGAGAAGGCCCAGGCCGCGGCGGCGAGCGAGAGCGCCATACCGGTCGAGCCGGCCAGCGCCAGCGGCTTGCGGCCGATCCGGTCCACCAGCACCATCGCGACGACGGTGCCGAGCACGTTGATGATCGAGGTGGAGAGGCTGATCAGCAGCGAGTCGCTCTCGTTGATACCGACCGACTGCCACAGGAACGACGAGTAGTAGAAGATCACGTTGATGCCGACGAACTGCTGGAACACCGAGGCACCGATGCCGATCCAGACGATCGGCAGCAGGCCGAACCGCCCGCCCGTCAGGTCCTTCGCCCGGGGTCTGCGAGCGGCCGTCAGGACCGAGCGGATCTCCGCCACCCGGGCGTCCAGGTCGATGCCGGGGCCCTCCAGCTCGGCCAGGACCGCGCGGGCCCGGTCCTCCCGGCGGTCGGCGATCAGGTAGCGGGGGGACTCGGGAATGGCCAGCGCCATCAGCCCGTAGACGAGCGCCGGGATGGCCTCCACGCCGAGCATCCACTGCCAGGCCTGGATCCCGCCCAGATGTCCGGTGGACTCGCCGCCGGCGGCCTGGTTCAGCGCCCAGTTGGCCAGCTGGGAGACGGTGATACCGAGTACGATGGCCAGCTGCTGGAAGGAGGCCAGGCGGCCCCGGTAGGCGGTCGGGGAGACCTCGGCGATGTAGGTGGGGGCGATCACCGAGGCGATGCCGATCGCGATGCCGCCGACCACCCGCCAGAAGCCCAGCAGTTGGATCGAGGGCGGGAACATCGAGCCGATACCGCTGACCGCGAACAGGAAGGCGGCCAGCAGCATGGTCCTGACCCGGCCGAGGTGGTCGGCCAGCCGGCCGGCGACCACCGCGCCGAGTGCCGAGCCCAGCAGCGCGATCGCCACCACGAACGCGGTCTCGCCGTTTCCCACCCTGAAGTGCTTCTGGATGCCCGTCACCGCGCCGTTGATCACGGCGCTGTCGTAGCCGAACAGGAAGCCGCCCATCGCGGCCGCCGCCGAGATGAAGACGACGTGGCCGAGGTGGGACTCGGCGTGCTGGGTGGGAGTGGTGCTGGACAGGACGAGCTCCCGGGGGTCGGCGGCCCGCCCGTGCGGCCGGACGGAACGGGTCCACCGCTCATTTCACCAGCCGGGCACACCGATTGCGCGCTGTGCGGCCTTCAGGGTGAACCGCCGGATCCGCCGTGGTCCGCCGGTGTCACCGCTCGAGCGGGCAGCCGGTCCGGAGCGCGTTGCGGCGCAGCAGCTGGGCCCGTACGGCCGCGTCCAGGCCCTGTGCCCGCTCGGCCAGCCGGTCGGCCAGGGCGGCCTGCTGCTCCACCGGCTTCTTGTCGTCGTACTTGAACTTCGCCCTGACCTCGTGGACGGTCAGCCGCAGTCCGCGCAGTCCGGAGAGCTGCGGGCCGTACGGCTCCTGGCCCGGGACCACGCTGACCTCGGGGGTCTCCGGCTGGAAGTGCGCGAGCTGGCGGTTGAGGATCTCCGCCTTGCCGGCCGCGTCCTCGACGATCTCGGCGCTGCAGTGGAACTGGACCGAGGCGTAGAAGCTGGTCGGCACGCCGGTGCGCCAGTGGCCCGGGGCGAAGGCGTAGTCGTCGGTGACCGAGAGGGTCACCCGCGGATCGGCCCGGACGGCGGCCCAGAGCGGGTTGGGCGTGGCGAGGTGCAGCAGGATCTCGCCCCGGTCGGCGTCCAGCAGGAAGTGCGTGGGCACCAGCACCGGGCCGCTGCCCGCCGGGCCGTTGGCCGCCAGGGTGCCGAAGTCGCGGCCGGCGGCGAGCCATTCGCGCCACTCGGCCTCGGTGCCGCGGTCCCAGGACCTGATCAGCATCACAAGCCCCTTTCTGTTCGGGTGGGTTGCCGGGGCGACGTCAGTGGAGGTCGCGCAGGTACCCGGGCAGCGGGCCGGTGGTCGAGGAGTGCGGCACCGGGGTGCCGTACGTGGTGGCCACCGGGATGACGCCGGACCAGTGCGGCAGGCCGAGGTCCGCCTCGTCGTCCTGCGCCTCGTCGTCGCGGGTCTTGGCCGAGACCTCGTCCAGTACCAGGCGCACCACCGCCGTGCTGGCCAGCTCCTTGGCGTTCGCCCTGCGGACGTCGCCGGAGCGGCCCGGCACCGCCTGGTCCACCAGCGCGTCCAGGGCGACCGTCAGCTCCTCGGGATCCGTCACCTGGTGGGCGATGCCGTGGGCCACCACCGAACGGAAGTTGACCGAGTGGTTGAACGCGGACTTGGTCAGCACCAGGGCGTCCACCTGGGTCACCGTGACGCAGACCGGCATGCCGTCGTCGGCCCCGGCACCGCGCATCGGGCGGCTGCCCGTCGAGCCGTGCAGGTAGAGGCGGTCGCCGACCCGGGCGTAGATGGTCGGCAGCACCACCGGGGCGCCGTCCGCCACGAAACCCAGGTGGCAGATGTACGAGCTGTCCAGGATCGCGTGGATCGCCTCCCGCTCCCAGGTGGCCCGCTCGCGGTAGCGGGTCGGCGTGGTGCGCCGGTTGCGGGTGTACGCCGTGTCCGCGGCGTCGCCCGTGGTGCCCGTGGCCTCCGCGGTGGCGGAAGTGCTGTCCGACATGGCGTCCCCCTATGTACTAGTGCATAATTGCTTTTGTGCTAGGAGACTATCGGATCAGAGGCCGCCGTGCCAGTGACATCGCGGCCGACATCGAACGCGCGGTCGGTACCGGTGAGCTGCCACCGGGCGCCGCCCTGCCACCCCTGCGCGACCTGGCCGAGGAGCTGGGCGTCAACCCCAACACCGTCGCCGCCGCCTACCGGCTGCTGCGCGACCGAGGCGTGATCGAGACCGCCGGGCGGAAGGGCAGCCGGATCCGCCCCCGGCCCGTCACCACCCCGCGCGACCAGATCCACATCCCGGTCCCGCCCGGTGCCACCGATCTGTCCAGCGGAAACCCCGACCCCGCGCTGCTCCCCGCGCTCGGCCCGGCGCTCGCCGTCGCCGCCGCCCGCTCGGACCACGGCCCCGTGCTGTACGGGCACCCCGCCGCCGACCGGGACCTGCTCGACCTGGCCGGCGCGGCCTTCGGTGCCGACGGGGTGCCGGACGGCCGACTCGCCGTCTGCTCCGGCTCGTTGGACGCGATCGAACGCATCCTCGTCAGCCGGCTGCGCCCCGGCGACCCGGTCGCCGCCGAGGACCCGGGCTGGGGCAGCCTGCTCGACCTGCTGCCCGCACTCGGGCTGCGCCCCGTACCCGTCAGGATGGACGACGAGGGCCCGCTGCCCGACTCGCTCGCCGCGGCACTGGCCGCCGGCGCCCGCGCGGTGGTGGTCACCGTCCGGGCGCAGAACCCGACCGGGGCCGCGCTCACCGCGGAGCGGGCCGCCGAGCTGCGCACCGTGCTCGCCGGGTATCCGGACGCCCTGCTGATCGAGGACGACCACGGCCACGGCATGGTCGACCAGCCCTACCGGCCGCTGGTCGGCACCGCCACGCACTGGGCGGTGGTGCGCTCGGCCTCCAAGGCGTACGGCCCCGACCTGCGGGTCGCGCTGGCCATCGGCGACCAGGAGACGATCGGCCGGGTGCTGGGCAGGCAGCGGCTGGGCGCCGGCTGGGTCAGCCTGCTGCTCCAGCGCACCGTCGCCGAGCTGTGGCGCTCCGGTGCCGCGCCGGCCGAGCGGGTGGCCGCCGTGTACCGGGAACGCCGGGACGCGCTGCTGACCGCACTGGCGGCGCACGGGATCGAGGCGCACGGCGCGAGCGGGCTCAACGTCTGGGTGCCGGTGCCGGACGAGCCCGGGGTGGTCGCGGCGCTGGTGCAGTCGGGCTGGGTGGTCGCGCCCGGCACGCGCTTCCGGATGCAGTCCCCGCCCGGGATCCGGATCACCACCGCCGCCCTCGACCCGGCCGGAGCCCGCAGGCTGGCGGCCGACCTGGCGGGCATCCTGCACGCCTCGGCCGGCCGCTCGCCACTGGTCTGAACCCGCCGGGGAGCGGTGACCCGGCCGCCGGGGGAGCGGCCGGGCACAGCGGGCTCAGGAGCGCACGGCGCCGCGCACCAGCTTCCCCTCGGTCGACAGCAGGCCGGTGCGGTAGTCGAAGCGCGGCGCCGCCGCGAACATCAGATAGAGGTACTTGAGGTTCTCCGCGAACCAGTACCCGGGCATCAGGTCTCCGAGCCGCACCGGCGAGGTGGTGACGTCCTCGGCGACGGTGTACCCGCCGGGGACCTTGTGCCTGGCCCGCACGGCCTGGAAGTAGCGGTAGGCGGTCTGCCGGTACTCGTCCGCGCCGGTCAGCCGCCAGAGGTCGAAGGCGGAGTTGGCGTACTCGGGCCGCAGGTCGTTGCGGGCGCTGCGGACCTGGCCGCTCGCGTAGTCCACCACCTCGGGCAGCAGCTGGTACCTGTCCAGCAGGCCGGTCCAGGAGCGGTAGTAGTCGCGGCCGGCCGCCAGGTCGCCGCCCTTGCCGAGCAGTCCGGCGTAGAACGACGCGAGCTCGGACTGGTCGTGTCCGGTGGTCTTCCCGGTGCCGAAGTCCACCTGCCGGAACCAGAGCGCGCCGTCCCTGCGCTCCGCCTGGTACTTGAGCACGGCATCGGTCAGCATCCGGTACCAGCCGCGCAGATCGGCGTCGTCCAACAGCTCGCCGCCGTCCCAGAGGTACTCGTAGAAGGAGTCCACCGGCGGGTTGGGCTCGATCGCGTGGGTGTCCGTCCAGCGGCCCGACTCGATGTCCAGCTCGGTGCCGAGGAGATCGAGCGAGGAGCGCCTGGTGACCACCGCGCGGGCGGCCCGCTTGGCCGCGCTCCAGTAGCGGCCGTCGCCGGTGAGCCGGCTCAGCAGGCCGAACTCCACCGCGTTGGTGCCGACTTCGGCCAGCGGGCTGACCGATCCGGAGACCGCACCGGTGCGCAGATTGACGTAGCGGTAGGGGAGATGGGAGGGGGAGCGGGTGAAGGCGGGCAGCAGCCGGTCGGCCAACTCCCGGCAGCGGTCCAGCAGTTTCGTCCGTCCGGTGCACAGGTAGCCGGCCAGCAGGCCGCCGACCAGGCGGATCACCGCCTCGAAGACCTGGATCTCGGCGTCGACGACCGGGTCGAGGTGTTCCTCGATCCAGTCCGCGGCCAGTCGCACCTCCTCGTCCTGCTCCATCAGCCACAGGGTGTCCAGCGCCTCGACGATGGACAGGCCGAAGGTGTGTCCCTTGGCGAAGAAGTCGTCCCGCCCGCCGGAGACCGGGCGTGCCTCGTCGTAGCCCCAGGCCACCCGCTTGTAGCCCTCCCAGCCGTGCAGGTACTCGGCTCGGACCTGTTCGGCGACCTCGGCGTCGGACGGCAGCCCGGCGGTGGCGTCCGCTCCGTGCTCCCGGTCCGTTCTGTCCGCGCCGGCGGCGTGGGCGGCGGCGGACGGGAGAGCGGCAGTCGTGGCGGCCATGGCGGCGGCGCCGAGCAGGGTGCGGCGGCGGGGCAACGGGGCAGATCGCATGGCGCAGGACGCTAGTGGTCCGGCGGGCTGCGGCCGCCCAGGTGCTCTGTCCGCGTGTCGGCGCTCCCACGCAGGTCAGCGGGGGAGCGCTGGTGTCAGGTCGGTGCGCCGGTTTCACTCGTACGGGTGGTGCTCCTCGGGTGCTCCGCTTGCCGGGCGGTCAGCCCCTCGTCAGCAGCGACTGGGCGTGCTGACGGACCTGGTCCCTGGTCAGATACGCGTCGGTGTACTCGAAGTCGCGCAGCCGGGCCGGCTGGCGGGCCAGGAATCCGGTCCGGACGAAGTCGTCGCCGGCGGTCGCGTTCAGCAGCCAGTTGGCGCCGACCCGGAACTTGGCGACATTGGTCCGCATCGCCATGATGTGGTAGCCCCGCGCCACCAACTGGGCCGGGATGCCCTTGAGTTCGACACCGATCGGCTTGGAGACCGCGTCCTTGCCGCCGAGGTCGACCACCAGGCCGAGGTCCCGGTGGTAGTACGGCTGCAGGGGCTGGTTGTGCAGTGCCGCGACCAGGTTGTCGGCCACCCGCCGGCCCTGGCGGGCGGCGTGCTGGGCCGTGGGCGGGCAGACCGCGCCGTCCCCCTTGGCGAGGTCCGGTACGGCGGCGGAGTCGCCGATCGCGAACACGGAGTCGAACTGGGGCACCCGCATCTCGGCGTTGACCGCGATCCGGCCGCGGACCGTCTCGGCGTCCAGCGTCCCGATCAGCGGGCTGGCGGCGACCCCGGCGGTCCAGATCAGGGTGCGGCAGGGCAGCACCCGTCCGTCGGTGAACTTCACCGTCTCCGCGCCCACTTCGGCCACCGAGACGCCCAGCGAGACCTCGATCCCGCGTGCCCGCAGCACCTGCAGTGCGGTGTTGCCCAGCTTGTCGCCCAGCTCCGGCATCAGCTTCGGGGCGATGTCGATCAGGTGCCACTTGATCAGGCCAGGGTCCAGCCGGGGGTAGCGCCTGGTCGCGGCGGTGGTCAGGCGCTGGAGGCAGGCGGCCGTCTCGGTGCCCGCGTAGCCGCCGCCGACCACCACGAACTGCAGCCGGGACTCCCGCTCGCCCTGGTTGAGGGTGGTCGAGGCGAGGTCGAGCTGGGCGATCACGTGGTCGCGGATGTAGGCCGCCTCGGCGAGGGTCTTCATGCCGCGCGCGTAGTCGGTGAGGCCGGGGATGTCGAAGGATCGGGTGATGCTGCCGGGCGCCAGGACCAGGAAGTCGTACTTGAACGCCGTCACCTCGTCGGTGATCTTCCGGACAACGCACACCTTGGCGGGCGGGTCCACCCCGATCGCGCCGCCGGGGATGATGTGGGTGCGGTGCAGGCTGCGGCGCAGCGAGACGGCGACCGACTGCGGGGTGAGCACCCCGGCCGCCACGTGCGGCAGCAGTGGCAGGTAGAGCTGGTAGCTGAACGGCGTGACCAGGCTGATCTCCGCCTCCGAGGCCGCGAGCTTGTGTTCCAGGCGGCGTGCGCACTCAAGACCGGCGAAGCCGCCGCCGACTATCAGGATCCGAGGTCGCTCCATCGTTCGTCCCTTGCCTGCCGGGGTCCGTGCGATATCAGGACAACTCTGACAACTGTTCGACACGGTCGCACGGTCGTTCGGCATCTGCCACCGCAGCGGGCCCGGCCGGGGGAACCTCCGGGGCACCGGGGACGGGCCGCGGCGGGGCCGGTGCGGGGCGGGACCGGTCCACCGGGGCGGGTCCGGCACCGGGGGGCGCGTGCGCGAGGACGGGCCGGGTGCCGGGCCGGGCGCTGGACCGGGTACGGCTGACGGGTCGGTAGGCTGACGGGATGCTCTCCGAGGTGACGGCGGTCCGCTATGTGACGCCACTGCGAGAAGGCGGCTCGATGCCGGGCCTGGTCGAGGCCGATGACCATCGGCTCTATGTGCTCAAGTGGTCCGGCGCGGCCCAGGGGCGCAAGGCGCTGGTCGCCGAGGTGCTGGCCGGTGAACTGGGCCGGCGGCTCGGGCTGCCGGTGCCCGAGCTGGTCCGGCTCGACCTGGACCCGGTGCTCGCGCGCAGCGAGCCCGAGCCGCAGATCCAGGAGCAGATGCGCGCCAGCGGCGGTGTCAACCTCGGGATGGCCTTCGTCAGCGGTGCGCTCAACTTCGACCCGCTCTGCTACGAGGTGGACCCCGAACTCGCCGCGCGGGTGCTCTGGTTCGACGCCCTGATCGGCAACGTGGACCGCTCCTGGCGCAACCCCAACCTGCTGATGGCCACCGGCGGCCTGCGGCTGATCGACCACGGCGCCTGCCTGATCTTCCACCATCACTGGGCGGGCTCGGCCGGCTGGCCGGGCAAGCCGTACGACGCCTCGGACCATGCCCTGCTGCGCTCCGCCGGGGACCTGAAGGCCGTCGACGAGGAGCTGGCCGCACTCGCCGGGCAGGCGCTGCCGGCGGCCATCGCGCAGATCCCGGAGGAGTGGCTGACCGACGAGCCGGGCTTCGAGAGCGCCCAGGCCGTCCGGGACGCCTACCAGGAGCGGCTGACCGCCCGGCTGGCGGGGCCGCGCGACTGGCTGCCGAAGCCGCCCGGAGCGGGGGCGGCCGGATGACGCCGAACGGGACGACGGGCGCGGAGCGGATGGGCAGGGAGCGGATGAGCGGGCAGGAGAGCGCGGGCGTGGAGCTGCACGACTACGAGTACGCGGTGATCCGCGCCGTACCGAGGGTCGAGCGGGGCGAGTGCGTCAACATCGGCGTCCTGCTCTACTGCCGCCACACCGCGCACCTGGGGGCCCGTACCCACCTCGACCAGGGACGGCTGCTCGCACTGGACCCGGTCGCGGACGTGGCCGGGGTGCGGCGGGCGCTGCGCGGGATCGAGACCGTCTGCGCGGGCGGTCCGGAGGCCGGACCGGCCGCCTGGGACAGCCCCGGGCAGCGGTTCCGGTGGCTGACCGCGCCGCGCAGCGCGATCGTCCAGCCGGGACCGGTGCACACCGGGCTGACCGCCGATCCCGAGGCGGAGCTGCGCCGGCTGTTCGAACAGCTGGTGCTCTGAGGGCCGCTCCCGACGGGGGACGGCCGGGCGCGTCAGGGAACGGTTTGATTACGGAGAGTCGCTTGCGGTGATCAAAGCTGGAGTAACTGAAGCATGTGTGCGTACCCTGACCACCATGGGCTCCACAGCGACCAGCACCGTACCGACCACCGCCGACCTGATGGAGGTCGTGGCCGCCGTCGGCACCGCGTACTTCCAGGACTTCGCGGCCGCCGCCGCGCGGCACGGCCTCAACTCCTCCCAGGCCAAGGCACTCAAGTCGGTCCAGGAGCCGGTGCCGATGCGTGCGCTGGCCGGCCGGCTCGGCTGTGACGCCTCCAACGTCACCGGGATCGTGGACCGGCTGGAGGCGCTGGGGCTGGCGCAGCGCGAGGCGGCGGCCGCCGACCGGCGCGTGAAGATCGTCGCGATCACCGAGCAGGGGCGCGCGGTGCTCGGCCTGATCCGCGAGGACATGACCCGCGCCCGCGCCGCCTTCGCCAGCCTGGACGACGAGCAGCGGGTCGCCCTGGACGCGCTCTGCCGCAAGGTGCTCCCGCTGCTCTCCGGGCAGTGACCGGCCGGTCCCGGCCGGTGCCGGGCCGCGGTCAGGCGGTGCTCCGGGCGGGCGCCGGCGGCTGCTCGCTCCCGCAGTAGCGGCACTTGGACGCGGCCGCCGGGATGTCCTCGGAGAGGCAGGCCGGGCAGGTCCTGGCCGGTGGGGGGTCGCCGAAGACGGTGATCCCCCGGTGGCGCTGGAAGGACCGGTACGGGACCACGATCAGGAAGTAGACCACCGCCATGAAGATCACGAAGTAGATCAGGGCGGAGATGAACGCCCCGATGTCGACATAGGTCGCCTTGTTCCCGGGTGCGCCCAACTGCCAGCCGAGCGCGGCCGAGTGCCCGCCCTGGGCCCGGGTGATGATCGGGTTGATGACGCTGTCCGTGAACGCCTTGATCAGCGTGCTGAACGCCAGTGCGACGATCAGCCCCACTGCCACGACGACGACGTCACCGCGCATCAGGAAGTTCTTGAAGCCCTTGAGCATGGCCGCTCCTCGTCCGCTCCGCCGGCTCTGCCAGGCGCCTCGGGGCGCCTGGATCCAGGCGAGCCGATCCGGCCCCGGTCCGCAATCAGAGCGGCGCCGACCGGGGGACCGGCACGGGGAGGTCAGAGCGTGACGAAGGTGTAGCCCTTGGCCTTGAGCGCGGGCAGCACGGTGCGCAGCGCCTCGACGGTCTGCGAGCGGTTGCCGCCGCCGTCGTGGCAGAGCAGGATGTCGCCCGGCTTGGCGGCCAGCAGCTTCTCGGTGATCGTCTTCACACCGGGGCGGTTCCAGTCCCTCGGGTCGACGTCCCAGTCGATGGGCGTCATGCCGTACTTGGCCACGGCGGCGAACACATCGGGGGACCAGTCGCCGCCGGGGGAGCGGAAGAGCTTCGGCTCGGGAGCCCCGGCGTCCACGATCACGGACTGGGTGTCGGCGATCTGCTGCTGGATCTGCGCCGCGCTGCGCCGGGAGAAGGGCTGCGGGTGGGTCATCGTGTGGTTGGCGATGGTGTGCCCGTCCGCGGCGATCCGGCGGATGAGGTCCTTGTCGGCATGGGCCTCGATGCCGACCACCGAGAAGGTCGCCCGGATGTCGTACTTGCGCAGCAGCTGGAGGACCTCCGGCGTGTAGGTCCGGCTCGGACCGTCGTCGATGGTCAGCGCCACCGCGTGCGCCGGGGCGTCCGGCAGCAGGTCGTGCACCTTGAAGACGGGCTTGCTGCGCGCCGCCACGGGGGAGGACGAGGGGTTCGGCAGGCCGGAGACGCTCGGGGGCTCGGTGGGTGCGGCCGGGGAGAAGGAGTCCGAGGGGCTGTCCGAAGGCGGCGGCGGTGCCGAGGCGGCCTGGTTCGAGGAGCTGCTGCAGGCCGTCAGCGCGCCGCCCGCCCCGACCGCCGCCGCACCCGCGGCGGTCAGCCTGATCAGCCGCCGCCGGGTCAGCCCGCCCTGATCGCCCGGGTGCTCCGCGCGCTGCTCTGCCATGATGACGCCTCTCCTCCAGGTGGTCCGCCGGGACGGTGACCGTGTCCGGCCGCGGTGTCGTGGAGGTCCGCGCCGGTGGCGTGCCACGGCGGTCCCCCCACTGTCCGCCTCAACCGACGTGGACCGGCAGGGTGCGGTTCCGCCGCTCCGATTTCTTGGCCAGGTCTTGGACTTCTTTTGCCGACAGGCCCGTTGAGCAGGGGGAACGGTGCGGCGGCCACGGGGCGACGGTGGTGCGGTGCCGGGCGGGCGGCCGGACCCGGGGAGCGCGTCGGCGCAGGTCCGTCCGCACCCCGGCGCCGGCGTCAGAGGTTGGTGAGCCGCTCCCCCTCGCGGTCCTGCAGGATGTGGTCCACGCAGACCGCCAGGATCACCAGCAGGGTGGCGTCCTGCGGGCTCATCACGTCGACCGCGTACGCGTCCCGGATGGTGAACCAGCGCCGGGATATGTGGGCCAGGGTGGTGCCCTGGTGCTGGATGTCGAACTCGTGGTCCCACAGGTTGCCGGCTATCCGCAGCCGCCGGCCGTCCCGCAGCCGGACCTTGAACCGGTCCCCGAGGATCCGCAGCGCCCGCTTGCTGATCCGGGCGGCCACCACGCCGTCCTGCTTGATCAGGATGGTGTGGTGGAGGGTGAGGGCCTTCTTGGTGATGGTCGCCACCTTCGCCCCGTGGCTGTCCACGAAGTCGAAGGTGGTGCGCAGCCGCAGGAACCTCCGGTTGACCCGGTAGAGCTTCTCCCGGTGCTCGGTCTCGATCCACGCCTCCTCGTGGAAGGCGAACATCCGGTCGCGTATCAGGTAGCGCATCCAAACCCCCCGTCAGCATCGCCGCCGGCCGGCGGATCGGTGTCGCCCAGAGCGTAACGGGGGCCGGTGAAGGGCCGGTAGCAACCCGGCCGCTCCCGGGCACCGTGGCCGGCCCGGGCGGACGCCGAGCCCGGCACCGGCGAGCCGCGTCCCCGGCCAGGCGGAGCACCTGACGCCGCGTCCGGCCCTCCCCGTGATTCCCTGGGCCGACAGGGTGTCTGACGTGGCGTTTGAATGGCCGAGCACTGATGGGGGCTCAGATGTTAACGTCTGCACCGCCTGCTCGGATCGGGTGCGATCGGCCCGGTGACCTGGGCTGTTCGGATCCGGCGATTCGGGCGGTTCCCATCGATTCCAGCACGAAAGGTCAGCGGACTCCGTTGATATCCAGCTCCCGGCGCTCCCACCGCACCGCGCACGGCCTGCCGCGCCTCGCCACCGCCGTCGCCGCCTCCGCGACCGGTGTGGCGCTGGTCACCGGCATGACCACCGGCGCCGTCCCCGCGTTCGCGGCCACCCCGGCCCAGAACGCGCTGCAGCGTCAGTTCGGCGCCGCGGCAGCCGAGTTCCACGTCCCGGCCGGCGTGCTGCTGGCCGTCTCCTACCAGCAGACCCGCTGGGACTCCCACCAGGGCGCGCCCAGCACCACCGGCAACTACAACGTGATGGGCCTGACCCAGGTCGACGCGGCCGCCGTCACCGCCGCGCTCGCCAAGGGCCCGGGCCCCGAAGCCGACGGACGGGGCGATGGCACCGAGCCGAAGCCGGCCAAGGGCGCGCCGGTGCGGCCCAAGGTCCAGGACGGCCCCGCGCTGCACACCCTGGACGCGGCCGCCAAGCTGATCCACCGTCCGGCCGCCGACCTCAAGCGGGACGCGGCCCAGAGCGTGCGCGGCGGCGCGGCCCTGCTGGCGAAGTACCAGAAGGAGGCCGGGAAGGCCGCCTCCGCCGACCCCGGTGCCTGGTACCAGGCCGTGGCCAGGTTCAGTCAGGCCGGCGACCCGGCGGGTGCCGACGCCTTCGCCGACCGCGTCTTCGCCACGATCCGTACGGGCGCCGCCCGGCACACCGACGACGGCCAGTCGGTCGT
Source organism: Kitasatospora sp. HPM-01-4 (assembly GCF_051374625.1). Taxonomy (NCBI): domain Bacteria; kingdom Bacillati; phylum Actinomycetota; class Actinomycetes; order Kitasatosporales; family Streptomycetaceae; genus Kitasatospora; species Kitasatospora sp. HPM-01-4. Next base: position 7,339,123 of record NZ_JBPQGP010000005.1, read on the forward strand.
CCTCGCCGCGACCCCCTCGCTCAGGGTGGACCGCCCGGTGGCGCGCATGAGCGCCGCCGCCGTGGCCCCGGCGGCGGACGACACCACCCCCGAGTGCCCGGTCGAGCTGGACTGCGACTTCAAGCCGGCCGCCTACGCGCTGACCAACCCGAGCGACCTCACCTCGTTCGGCAACTACAGCAAGGCCAACCGCCCGGACGACGGCGACAAGATCCAGTACATCGTCATCCACGACACCGAGGGCGGCTTCGACTCCTCCATCGGGCTCTTCCAGAACCCGGCCAACCAGGACAGCTCGCACTACATCGTGCGCTCCTCGGACGGCCACGTCACCCAGCTGGTGCACACCAAGGACATCGCCTGGCACGCCGGGAACAAGTCCCTCAACATGCACGGCATCGGGATCGAGCACGAGGGTTACGCGCTCCCCACCGACCGCCCGACCTGGTACTCGGAGCAGCTGTACCAGTCCTCGGCCGCCCTGGTGCGCTACCTGGCCGCCCGCTACGACATCCCGCTCGACCGCCAGCACATCATCGGCCACGACGACATCCCGGGCCCGATCCAGTCGTACGTCGCCGGTATGCACTGGGACCCCGGCACGTTCTGGGACTGGTCGCACTACATGGACCTGCTGGGCGCCCCCGTCTGCGCGAACCTCGGCGGCCCGCTCACCGTCGGCGGCGTGGTCACCATCTCGCCAGCCTTCGACGCCACCAACCAGCCCCCGGTGACCGAGACGGCCGACCGGCCGGAGAACTTCGTCTACCTGCGCACCCAGCCGGACCCGAACGCCCCGCTGATCAACGGCGCCACCACCCAGGCCTCCGACTGGCACGACAAGGCCGTGTACGGCACCAGCTACGTCGTCGCGGACATCCAGGGTGACTGGACCGCCATCTGGTACGACGGCCAGAAGGCCTGGTTCTACAACCCGTCCGGCCAAACCGGCGGTGCCGACAACCGGCCCGGCCGGACCGTGCTCACCCCCAAGCCCGGCCTGGCCTCGATCCCGGTGTACGGCCGCAACTACCCCGAGGCCGCCGCGTACACGCCGTACCCGGGGATCGCCCCGCAGTCCGTGGTGCCGCTGACCGCCACCGTCCCGGCGGGCCAGTCCTACGTCGCCGGCAGTGACGCGCCGGTGCAGTCGGACTTCTTCTACTCGCACACCATCGACGACAGCTCGCCGAACGACTGGACCCTGGTGGTGGGCAAGGACACCTACTACCCGATCCGCTACAACCACCGGCTCGCCTATCTGAAGGCCTCCGACGTCCAGGTCGGCACGGCCGTCACGCCGGGCGGCAGCACCGGCCAGAACAACAACTCCTGACGATCCGTCAGAAGGTCTCCCGCAGTCGGTCCGGTACCGGCTGCGGGAGACCGCGCACCTGTGGTCACCGCTGACCGGCAGTCCGCGAAGGACGGTTGGGGACCGAGGCCCTCAGCCGGCGGCCCGCCGCGCGTACACCTCGATCTCGATCTTCATCCGGGGGTCGGCGAGGCCGCACACCATCATCGTGGCGGCCGGCCGCACCTCACCGAAGCAGCGGCGCAGGACCGGCCAGCAGGGCTCGAAGTCGGCCCGCTCGGGCAGCAGATACCGCACCCGTACGACGTCGGCGAAGGTGCACCCCGCCTCGGCCAGCGCGGCCCCGATGTTGCGCAGGCACTGCTCGGCCTGCTCCACCACGTCCTCGGAGATCGTCATGGCGGTGTAGTCGAAACCGGTCGTCCCGGACACATGGACCCAGTCCCCGTCGACCACGGCACGGGCATAACCGATCTGCTCCTCAAAGGCCGAGCCACTGAGGATCGCACGTCGCTCTGTCATGCGGGGAACGCTAGGCGGACGGTCGCGATACGTCTAATACGGTCACCGGCATGACCTGATATCCCTGGGCGTATGGACCGTCCCGAACTTCCCCTCCCGCAGCTGCACGCCTTCGTCGTCCTCGCCGAGGAACTCCACTTCGGCCACGCGGCCGCACGCCTCGGCATCGCGCAGCCGCCGCTGAGCCAGCAGATCCGCAGGCTGGAGGAGAAGGTCGGCCATCCGCTGTTCAGCCGGGAGCCGGGACGCGTGGAGCTCACCCCGGCGGGCCGGGAGCTTCTGCCGGTCGCCCGGCGGGCCCTCACGGATATCGCCGACGGACTGGCGGCGGCCCGGGCCGTCGGCAGCGGCCGGGCGGGCCGCCTGCGGATCGGCTTCGCCGCCTCCCTCGCCCTGACCGTCCTGCCCGGCCTGCTGCGCACCTTCCGGGAACGCTGCCCCGATGTGCACCTGGACATCCACGAGATGACCTCCGCGCCGCAGCTCGCCGCCCTGCGCGAGGGGGCCATCGACATCGGCCTGCTGCGTGAACCGCCCGCCGAAGATGCGGAGTTGGGCTTCAGAACGGTGCTGACCGAGCCTTTCGCGGCCGTACTGCCGGCCGCGCACCCGCTGGCGTCCCGGCGGACCGTCCCGCTCGCGGCGCTGGCCGACTCGCCCTTCGTACTGCTGCCCCGCGCGGTCGGCCCTCAATTGCACGACCAGATCACCAGCCTGTGCGCCGCGGCGGGCTTCGCGCCGCAGGTGGCCCAGCGGGCGGTGGAATGGCAGACCGTCTGCGCCCTGGTGGAGACCGGGCTCGGGGTCTCGCTGGCCCCCGCCAGCATCCGGCGCATCCGTCTGAAGGGCGTCGCCTTCCGCGGGATCGAGCCGGACGACGTCCGTACCCGGGTCGCCGTCGCCTGGCGCAGGAACGACCGGGACCCCCTGGTCGCCCGCCTTCTCGCCACCGTCAGCCAGGACCGGCCGGGCGGGTAGGACCGGCCGGGCGGGCCGTCGGCTCCGGTAGCGCCACCGGTCGCAGGGGCCGCGGGCCGGGCCCGCCGGTCGGCTCCGCCACCGTCGCCGACCGCCGCCACTGCGAGGAGCCCGGCCTGGTTCGTGTACTCGCGTTGCCGGTGGGCGCCGGTCGCAGGCTTCGGACACGGCGGTCTTTGGATGTTTCTACAACAGGGAATGCGCCCGACGTCAGGACCGTTGTGCGCACCTTCAACAAGGTCGTTCGCACTAGCTTTCTGTCTACGTATGAGCGAGCATTGACGGTCGGGTGCGGGGCGCCCGAGTGCGCCCGCGCGGTTATCCGCAGTCGCACCCGAGGTGTAATTTCTCCTAGCCAGAGAGCCCTATTCATGCGCTTCCTGAACGACCTCAAGCCCGCGTACGACCTCACGTACGACGACGTCTTCATGGTCCCCAGCCGCTCCGCCGTGGGCTCCCGGCAGGGCGTCGACCTCTCCTCCAACGATGGGACGGGCACCACGATCCCGCTCGTCGTCGCCAACATGACCGCGATCGCCGGCCGTCGGATGGCCGAGACCGTGGCCCGCCGCGGTGGTCTGGTGGCCATTCCGCAGGACATCCCGACCGAGGTCATCGCCGAGGTGATCGACTGGGTCAAGCAGCGCCACCTGGTGTACGACACCGCCCTCACCCTGGCTCCCGGCGACACCGTCGCGGACGCGCTGTCCCTGCTGCCCAAGCGCGCGCACAACGCGCTGGTGGTGGTCGAGGACGGCAAGCCGGTCGGCGTGGTGACCGAGGGCGACTGCCAGGGCGTGGACCGCTTCACCAGCCTGTCCGAGGTGATGTCCCGCGAACTGCTGCTGCTGGACGAGGGCATCGACCCCCGCGCGGCGTTCGACAAGCTGAACGAGGCGCACCGCAGGCTGGCCCCGGTCGTGGACGCCCAGGGCCGGCTGGTCGGCATACTGACCCGCAAGGGCGCCCTGCGCGCCACCCTCTACACCCCGGCCGTCGACGCCGCCGGCAAGCTGCGGATCGCCGCGACCGTCGGCATCAACGGCGATGTGGCCGGCAAGGCCAAGGCGCTGATCGAGGCCGGCGCGGACGTGCTGGTGGTGGACACCGCGCACGGTCACCAGGAGTCGATGATCAACGCGCTGCGCGCGGTGCGCGGGCTCGACCCGCAGATCCCGATCGTGGCGGGCAACGTGGTCTCCGCCGCCGGTGTCCGCGACCTGGTCGAGGCCGGCGCGGACATCCTCAAGGTCGGTGTCGGCCCCGGCGCGATGTGCACCACCCGGATGATGACCGGCGTCGGCCGCCCGCAGTTCTCCGCCGTCCTGGAGTGCGCCGCACAGGCCCGCGAGCTCGGCAAGCACGTCTGGGCCGACGGTGGTGTCCGCCACCCGCGCGACGTCGCCATGGCGCTGGCCGCCGGTGCCTCCAACGTGATGATCGGCTCCTGGTTCGCCGGGACCCTGGAGTCCCCGGGCGACCTGCAGACCGCCGCCGACGGCCGCCAGTACAAGGAGAGCTTCGGCATGGCCTCCGCGCGCGCCGTCAACAACCGGACCGTGGGTGAGTCCGCGTACGACCGCGCACGCAAGGGCCTCTTCGAGGAGGGCATCTCGCACTCGCGGATGTTCGTCGACCCGGCCCGTCCGGGTGTCGAGGACCTGATCGACTCGATCATCGCGGGTGTCCGCAGCTCCTGCACCTACGCGGGCGCCAGCAGCCTGGAGGAGTTCCGGGAGAAGGCGATCGTGGGTGTCCAGAGCGCGGCCGGCTACGCCGAGGGCAAGCCGCTGCACTCCAGCTGGGCGTGACGCCCACCGGCACTCGTGACCGTCGGCCGGCCTCCCGCACGCTGCGGGAGGTCGGCCGACGGCGTGTCCGGGCTCAGTTCAGCGGCGTCAGCAGGGCTCGGCTGACCATGCCGACCGAGCCGGAGAGCGCGCGGGTCACCGCCTCGTACGCCAGCGGGGCGCGCCGCAGCTCCCAGAGGCCGAGGACGCTGGCCCAGGCCGCCTCCCGGGCGCGGTCGATGCTCCACACGCCGATCACATGCAGCAGCGGGTCGGCGATCCGCAGCGCCTCGGGCCCGGGCAGCAGCTCCTCGCGGATCCGCGACTCGGCCTGGGCGAGCAGGTCGTTGATGCGGTGGTAGTCGGCCTCGGCCTGCCCGGGCTCCAGACCGAGGGCCTGGCAGCAGTCGAGCACGGACAACGGCAGATCGTGCTCGATGTGGGTGTTCATCCCGGCTAGCGCGAACTGGATCGGGTGGACGCCCGGGTGGCCGCGCAGTTCGAACAGCGGGCGCCAGCAGGCCTTCGGCACGCAGCCCGAGTCTGCGGTGTCGACCGCGTCGAGGAAGCGGGCGGCGAAGACGGCGTCCAGCCGGGCCACTCCCGCGGGATCGTCGAAGTAGGACGCCGCCAGCCGGTCGCGGACCAGCTCGGTCACCGTCAGATACATCGAGTTGAAGACCTCGACGCCGTCTCCCGGGGGGAGCCTCACGGCCAGGTCTCGCATCCGGTCGATCACCTGATCTACCGTCAGGACATCGGTGGTTGTCATCGTGTCCGCCCTCCACGGGTCGTGTCCCTGGGCGTCCACGCTGCCAGTCGCCCGGCGCGCGCGGAATCCGCCGGGCGGGCTACCCGGCGCGTGCGGCGCGGTGCGGGACAGGGTGGACCTGGGGCGGGGCCGGGCGGAGGCCGCCGTGGGGGATCTGCGCGCGGTCGACGGCCGGGCGTGCGCGCGGTCGAAGCCGCAGCCGCGCGGGGGCGTACCCGGTCCGGATCTCCCGGCGCCGGGGTGGCCGGGGCGGGCGGTCCGCCGGCGGCGGCAGGCCCTGCGGTGACGAAATAGGCCGAATGGGTCCAAAATTCCTAAGCAGGGCATATATCTCAGGATGAGCCCTCGAAGGGAGGCCCTCGATGTTCTTCCTCGGACTGCTGCTGCTCGTCGTGAGCGCCGCCTTCGCCGCGCTGATGATCTCGCAGAACCTCGAAGCAGGCTCCAATTACTCGATCATGCTGTTCGGCAACCACATCGCGACCATGAACGCGCTGGAGATCTTCCTCGCCGGTATCGCGCTGACCCTGCTGTTCGCGCTGGGCTGGCTGATGGCCTCCTCGGGGATCCGTCGCCACCGCCGCCGGGCCGTCGCGCGGAGGGCGGACAAACGTGCCGACAAGCTGGCGGCCCGGGAGGCCCGACGAGGGCCGACCGGTGATCCGGAGGTGGACGACGCCGTGCGCGACCTGGACGCCGGGAAGTCGCCACCGGCCACCCGCCGCCACCGCTTCGGCCACTGAGCGGCACCGCCCCGGCCGGGCCCCGGTCCTCGGGGTGCTCGCGCGCCGACCGGACGCGGGCCCGGCACGGCCGGTCCCACGGGTCCCGCCGTGCCGGTACCGGCCGGCAGCGGGGCCCGGCGGCCCTCGCCGCGCGCTCCCCGCCGCCGGCCGGTGAAATTGCGGTGCGCGGCGCGGGCGGGAGTGACACGATGGCCGGGTTCGTACGGCCCCGGTCAGGAGAGTCAGATGCGCCAGGTTCTCGGAAACCCCAAGCTCCCCGTTCTTTCGAGCGTTTCCGAGGATCCCGCCACTCATGAACACCCTGAACATCGGCATTCTGGCGCATGTCGACGCCGGTAAGACCAGCCTGACCGAGCGCCTGCTGTTCGAGACCGGAGCGATCGACCGGCTCGGTTCGGTGGACGCCGGTACCACCCAGACGGACACCGGCGACATCGAGCGCGAGCGGGGCATCACCATCCGCTCGGCAGTCGCCTCCTTCACCACCGCGGGCCCCACGGGCGCGCTGCAGGTCAACCTGATCGACACCCCCGGCCATGTCGACTTCATCGCCGAGGTCGAACGGGCGTTGCGGGTCCTGGACGCGGTGATCCTGGTGGTCTCCGCCGTCGAGGGCGTCCAGGCGCAGAGCCGGGTGCTGATGGCCACCCTGCGCAGGGCGGGCATCCCCGCGCTGATCTTCGTCAACAAGGCCGACCGTACCGGTGCCCGCCACCACGAGCTGCTGGCCGCCATCCGCAGCCGGCTCGCACCCGGGATCCTCACGCTCAACACGGTTGCGGGCATCGGCACTTCACAGGTCCGGGCCAGGCCGTACGCGCTGACGGACCCGGAGTTCCACACCGCTGTCACGGACCTGCTCTCCGTGCACGACGAGGAGCTGCTGACCCGTCTCGTCCTGGACCGGCCGCCGTCCCACGGGGAACTCTGGGAGGGCATCGCCGGCCAGACCGCGAAAGGCCTGGTCCAGCCGCTGATCCTCGGGTCGGCCCGCACCGGTGAGGGGATCTCGACCCTGCTCGACGGCATCACCAGGCTGCTCCCGGTCCCGCCCCGGCCCTCCGGTACCGCGCCGCGCGGCACGGTCTTCGCCGTCGAACGCGGCAGCGCCGGCGAGAAGATCTGCTGCGTGCGCCTGTTCGCCGGCACGGTGGCCCGGGGCGACCGGCTCACTCTCCACCGGCGCGGGGCGGACGGCCGGATCCACCGGTACCAGGCGCGTGTCACCGAGCTGACCGTGGTCGGCCCGCCGGCCTCGGCGGCCCGGGCCGGAGCCGGGAGCATCGTACGGCTGCGCGGCCTGTCCGAGACCCGGGTCGGCGACCGGCTGGGCGCTCCGGGCGGGTCGGAACAGCGCGAGGAGCGGGCCGCCTTCACCCCGCCCGCCCTCGAGACCGTGGTCCGCCCGGCGCGGCCCGATCTCGCGCCCCGGCTGCACCGGGCACTGACCGCGCTCGCCGAGCAGGACCCGCTGATCCAGGTCACGGTGCTGCCCGGCGGCGGGATGTCGGTACTGCTCTACGGCGAGGTGCAGCGGGAGGTGATCGCGGCCAGGCTGCGCGACGAGTTCGCGGTCGAGGCCGTGTTCGAGCCGTCCCGGCTCCGGTACGTCGAGCGGCCGACGGGCAGCGGCGAGGCGTACGAGGAGATCGACCGGCGCGGGCGCAACGAGTTCTTCGCGACCGTAGGGCTGCGGGTGGAGCCCGCGAGCCGGGGCTCGGGGGTGGGCTTCCGCTGGGAGACCGAACTGGGCGCCCTGCCAAGGGCGTTCCACCGGGCCATCGAGGACACCGTGCACGAAAGCCTCCAACAGGGCCTCCACGGCTGGCCGGTGACCGACTGCACCATCACCCTGACCCGTAGCGGCTTCGCGAGCCCCGTCAGCACCGCCGCCGACTTCCGCGACCTGACCCCGCTGGTCCTCATGCGGGCACTCGCGCTGGCCGGGACCAGGCTCTACGAGCCCTGCCACGACTTCGATCTGGAAGTTCCGGCCGAGGCCGTCAACCCGGTCGTCGCCCGGCTCACCGGGCTTGAGGCCGAGATCAGGCAGTCATCCGCCCAGGGGGAGGGCTGGCTGCTCTCCGGCGGCATCCCGCTGCGTCAAGTGCCGGTCTTCAAACGGCAGCTCGCCGCGCTCTCCAACGGCGAGGGTGTCTGGTGGTCCCGCCCCGGTGGCGACCGGCCGGTCACCGGGAAGTCGCCGGGAGCCCACTCGGCCGGCCGGCGGACGGACGGAAACCCGCTCAACCGCGCGGAGTACCTCCGCCACCTGGCACAGCGGGGCGGGCAGGCGGGGTGAACGCCGGCCTCCGGTGCCGCCGGGTCGGCGGCACCGGAGGCGCTGCCGACCCGGGCGGGCAACCGCCCGGGACAGCCGGAGGGACCTGCGGCGGGTGGCCGGCGTCCGAGCGGTCACGCCTGGCGGCGGGCCGGGCGGTAGAAGGGCAGCAGGGCCAGGGCGTAGAACGCGGCGCCGACCGTCATCAGGTCCATCGAGGCGGCCATCGCGACCACACCGGCCAGGGCGGCCAGCGGGCTCCAGAACGGCAGGCGGCGGCGGAGGGCCAGTACGGTCACCAGGGCCAGCAGTCCCAGGTGGAAGAAGACCGGGAGCACCTGGTAGAAGACCGGCAGCACGCCCGGGTGGCTCTGCACCTCGGCGAAGATCCGGTTCTGCTCGGCCAGGGTGTCGGCCCGGAAACCGCTGTAGAGGTCGATCAGGGCCTGGCCCACGGCGGTGACCACGCCGGTCATCGCCGTCCCGTAGCCGAGTACCGCCGCCACCCGGCCGCGCTGGGCGAGCGGCCGGTACAGGTCGCGGAAGACCACGCCGAAGGCCAGCAGCGCACCGAGCAGGCACAGGTGCCCGATGGTCCAGTCGGCGCCCGGCTGGCGCGACCCGGGCAGCAGGCGGACCAGGCCGTACACGCCGAACAGCGCCGGGGCGGCGAGGCGGGCGAGCGGCAGTAGGCGGTGCGTCGAACCGGTGGAGGTGGCGGACAGGGCGGGGGCGGAGGCGGCGATGGTCACGGTGGCGGGTCCTTCGGGGGAGTTCTTCCGGTGCGGCTCGGCGACAGAATGAATCCTGCTCCGTTCGCAGTGGCCTGGGATCGGCGGCGAGGGGGAGTGCGCCACCCAGATCGCTCGGGGGAGGCACGGGCCCCGACTGGGGGGAGGAGTAGGGGAGCGTCCCCTAGGGGCAGCCGCCGGGGCGTCGGCGAGGCCGGGGGCAACGCGCCGGGACCGTCGAGGTCAGGGCGGTGCGGAGGCCGGGACCGGGGCACCGGGGGGCGTGACGAGGGCGGCACGCCCTTCGACCGGATCCGGCGGCCGGGCCGCGCGGTGGCGACGGTCGCTCGGCGGCGGTGTTCCGGTGCCGGTGTAACCGACGGCACAGCCTGCGGTGAACCGCCGGACAGGATCACCGGATCGTACGGCCACAGGCCCGAGTTGACCACCCATCCGCCCAGGGGGACCCGCTGGACCTGGGCGGATGGCCACCCGTCCGGCGGCGGAGCTTTTGCATCGGGGGCGCGTGGTGTGGTCCGCTGTTGGCCTGATGTGCCCGCATGGGCGTTCCCATTGCCGACGAGGAGAGTGACCCATGGCGGGCTTCGGCTGGAAGCTGCACGGCGACGGAAGAAGCCCGGCGCCCGGCGCCGTGGTGAAGCCGGACGAGCGGCTCAGCTGGGGGCGCACCATCGGGCTCGGCGCCCAGCACGTGGTGGCGATGTTCGGTGCGACGTTCGTGGCGCCGGTGCTGATGGGGCTGGACCCCAACCTGGCCGTGATGGTCTCCGGGGTTGCGACCGTCTTCTTCCTGCTGGTCACCGGCGGGCGGATCCCCAGCTACCTGGGCAGCAGCCTGTCCTTCGTCGGCGTGGCCGCCGTGATCAAGGCGCAGGGCGGTGACGCCGCGACGCTGACGGGCGCGCTGCTGGTGGTCGGGGCGGTGCTCGCGGCCTGCGGTGCGGTGGTCCAGGCGGCGGGCGCGAAGGTGATCCACATGGTGCTGCCGCCGGTCGTCACCGGCGCCGTCGTGATGCTGATCGGCTTCAACCTGGCGCCGGTCACGGCCGGGACGTACTGGCCGCAGGACCAGTGGACCGCGCTGCTGACCATGCTGTTCACCGGTCTCGCCCTGGTGGTGCTGCGCGGGTTCTGGTCGCGGATCGCGATCTTCCTCGGCCTGGTGTTCGGGTACGCGCTGTCCTGGGCCTCCGACCGGATCTTCGGCCAGATCCACTCCGCCAACGGCGCCGGGGTGGTCACCGACCACTGGCGCCTCGACCTCTCCGGTGTGAGCAAGGCCGACTGGATCGGCCTGCCGACCCTGCACGCCCCGAGCTTCTCCGCCTCCGCCGTGCTGGTGGCGCTGCCCGTCGTGGTCGCGCTCATCGCCGAGAACGCCGGTCACGTCAAGGCGGTCGGCGAGATGACGGGCGATCCGCTGGACGACCGGCTGGGCGTGGCGATCATGGCGGACGGCGCCGCCACCATGATCTCCACCAGTGTCGGCGGCCCGGCCACCACCACCTACGCCGAGAACATCGGCGTGATGGCCGCGACCCGGGTCTACTCCACCGCCGCGTACTGGTGCGCCGCCGGGTTCGCGATCCTCTTCGGCCTCTGCCCCAAGTTCGGCGCGGTGATCGCCGCGATCCCCGGCGGGGTGCTCGGCGGGATCACCGTCGTCCTCTACGGCATGATCGGCCTGCTCGGCGCCCAGATCTGGGTGCACAACCGGGTGGAACTGACCAACCCGCTGAACCTGGTCCCGGTGGCGGCCGGTGTCATCGTCGGCATCGGCAACGTCTCGCTGAAGATCAGCGACAACTTCTCGCTCAGCGGCATCGCCCTCGGCACCCTGGTGGTGCTGCTCGGCTACCACGCGCTGCGCCTGATGGCCCCGGCGCACATGAAGCAGCCGCAGACCCCGCTGCTGGACGCGGGCACCAGCGAGTACGACGGGGAGTCCCCGGAGCGGTAGGGCGACGTCCCCGGCGCGGGTCCGGCGCGGATCCGCCGATCGGCCGGGGCCCGTACGACATCGCCGTAGCAGAGCTCGTGGCGCCGGCCCGCACGGCCTCCATCCGATGGAGGCCGTGCGGGCCGGCGCCGTACGTTGGTCGAGCCCGGCTCCGCAGCCGTCGGCCGCGATGAGGATCGCCGGCAGCCCGAGGCCGGCCGGGCTCGCATCATGGCCGTCTACCCACCCGACGGGCCGTGCAATCCGGAGCAGGCGGACGAGGTGGCCACTCTGTACGGCGGCGCAGCCTGCCGCCCCTCCCGGACGGACCAGGACACCGGCCGTCGATGGGACCAACTTCCCTTCGGCCGGGCCGGGTTGGCGGCCGGGCGGATGAGGACGGGAACGGGCCGCGCCGGGTGTGCCCCGACTCCCGGTTCCGGGCGGCCGTTTCGAGCCGCAATCCGGGTGCCAGCCGCACCGGCAGTGTCCGCCCGCGCGGCAGCGGACGTCAGCTCCCCTGGTACGCGGGCCAGTTGCGTCCCGTCCGGCTGTCGGGCCGGTCTGCCGGCCCGCTCCGTGGTATTCCCGGTGGTGACGAATCCGGCCAGTGAATCAGGCCACAGCCGGGCCCTCTCCTCCTCCCCCGGGGAGCATGGCAGAATGACGGCAGTAGCAGTGACGTTCAGCGCACTCCGGGGTCGGTGAAACTCCGAACCGGCGGTTACAGTCCGCGACCCGTCCGCAGCCAGCGGCCGGTTGACCAGGTGAAATTCCTGGACCGACGGTTAAAGTCCGGATGGGAGGCGTGCGCGGGCGGACAAGCAGTGCCACGGCCCCACCCGAAGGGCCGTGAAAGGTGTGCCGGGAGGACTCTGTCCCCGGCTCCGGTTCTGTGGCCGGTGCCGAGGAGGGCCCCCGACACCCGGGTGTGTCCCCCTGGGCACCCCTGGGCCTCGCTGTCCGTGTCATCTCCCATGCCACCCCGGAGTCCGCGCCCCAAGCGCGAGGAGAACCCGGGTGTTCACCGGCATCATCGAAGAGCTCGGCGAGGTCGTCTCCATCGAGGAGTTCGGCGACTCCTCGCGAATCCGTCTGCGCGGCCCGGTGGTCTGTTCCGGTGCCCGGCACGGCGACTCCATCGCGGTCAACGGCGTCTGCCTCACCGTTGTCGACACCCCCGATCAACTGGCCGCCGCCAGCGGCGAGTTCAGTGCCGACGTGATGGCCGAGACGCTGAGCCGCTCCAACCTCGGCACCCTGAAGCCCGGTTGCGGGGTCAACCTGGAACGCGCCATGGCACTCGGCGACCGGCTCGGCGGGCACCTGGTCCAGGGCCATGTCGACGCCACCGGCACCCTGCTCTCCCGTGAGCCGGGTGAACGCGACGCCGAGGGCAACCTGCGCTGGGAGGTGCTGCGCTTCTCGCTGCCGCAGAGCATCACCCGGTACCTGGTCGAGAAGGGCTCGATCACGGTGGACGGTGTGAGCCTCACCGTGGTCGAAGCCGCCCTCGACAGCTTCACCGTCAGCCTCATTCCGGCCACCCTCGCCCTCACCACCCTTGGCGGCAAGGGCATCGGCGAGCCGGTCAACCTCGAGGTGGACGTCCTCGCCAAGTACGTCGAGCGGCTGCTCGACACCCGCACGCTGCCCACGACCCCCGCCGCACCGGCGACATCGAAGGACGCCTCGTGAACTGGCTCAACGACACCGCCTTCTCGGTTTTCGGCCAGTCGGTCAAGTGGACGGACATGGCCGGCAACCTGCTCGGACTCCTCGCCCTCGCGCTCGGCTGGCGCCGCTCGATGTGGACCTGGCCGATCCAGCTGCTCTCCGGTGCCGTACTGATCGCGGCCTACCTCTCCGGCCACCTGGCCGGGCTGGTCGGCAAGCAGGGCATCGTGATCGTCACCGCGCTCTGGGGCTGGTACCAGTGGCAGCGCGGCCGCCGCAGGACCGGCGACATCGAGGTCCGCTTCGCCAGCTGGAAGGAGCGCGCGCTGCTGGCCGGCGCCACCGCGCTGGCCACCGTCGGCCTGGCCGAGCTCTTCCTCGCCTTCCCCAAGCTGTCCTGGAGCCCGTGGGCCGACGCCTACATCTTCGTCGGCACGCTGGCCGCGATGTACGCCCAGGCCAGGGGCTGGGTCGAGTTCTGGCTCGCCTGGATCGCCGTCGACATCGTCGGTGTCCCGCTCGCCTTCTCCAGCGGCTACACCTTCTCCGGCCTGACCTACGTCATCTACTTCGCGCTGGTGCTGCTCGGCCTGCGCGCCTGGTGGCTGCGTACCCGCCTTCCCCGTGCCACCGGCACGGCCGTCCTCCAGGGAGCCACGGCATGACCATCCAGCCGGTCCACGACCTCCACCCGGTGCTGGACGACAGCCTCGCCCTCGACCCGGTGGAACACGCCATCACCGACATCGCGCTCGGCCGTCCGGTGATCGTCGTCGACGACGAGGACCGCGAGAACGAGGGCGACATCATCTTCGCCGCCAGTGCCGCCACCGCTGAGCTGATGGCCTTCACCATCCGCTACAGCTCCGGCGTGATCTGCGTGCCGATGACCGGCGCCGAGCTCGACCGGCTCAAGCTCCCCCCGATGACCCAGGTCAACGAGGACCGCAAGGGCACCGCGTACGCGGTCTCGGTGGACGCCCGCGACGGCGTCGACACCGGCATCTCGGCCGCCGACCGGGCGCGCACCGTCAGACTGCTCGCCGCCGAGGCCACCGGGCCCGGCGACCTCACCCGGCCCGGGCACGTCTTCCCGCTGCGCGCGGTCGAGGGAGGTGTCCTGGTCCGCCCCGGCCACACCGAGGCGGCGGTCGACCTCGCCCGGCTGGCCGGACTCCCGCCGGCCGGTGCGATCGCCGAGGTGGTCAACGACGACGGCACCATGGCGCGGCTGCCCGAACTGGTCGCCTTCGCCCGCCGGCACGGTCTGTCGATCATCTCCATCGAGGACCTGATCGCCTACCGCCGCCGCACCGAACTGCACGTCTCCCGTGCCGCCGTCACCGCCCTGCCCACCGAGCACGGCGACTTCACCGCCGTCGGCTACCAGGGCACCCTGGACGGCGTCGAGCACATCGCCCTGGTCGCCGGCGGCCTCGGCGCCGACGGCAAGGTCCCGGACGGCGACGACCTGCTGGTACGGGTCCACTCCGAGTGCCTGACCGGCGACGTCCTCGGCTCGCTGCGCTGCGACTGCGGCCCCCAGCTCCAGGCCTCGCTGCGGGAGATCGCCACCGCCGGCCAGGGGGTGCTGCTCTACCTGCGCGGTCACGAGGGCCGGGGCATCGGGCTCGCCCACAAGCTGCGCGCCTACGAGCTCCAGGAGCAGGGCCGGGACACCGTGGACGCCAACCTCGAACTCGGTCTGCCCGCCGACGCCCGCGACTACAGCATCGGCGCGCAGATGCTCACCGACCTCGGGGTGCGCTCGCTGACCCTGCTCACCAACAACCCGGACAAGATCGCCGCACTCGCCGAGTACGGCCTCGTCGTCAACGGACGGCAGCCGGTCGCCGTCGAGCCCGGTGCCCACAACACCGCCTACCTGCGCACCAAGCGCGACCGGATGGGCCACGAGCTGCCCTGGCTCGACGCCAACTCCTGAACTTCCCTACCAGCAGAAGGACGTACGAACGTGAGCGGCCACGGAGCCCCCGAACTGACCATCGAAGGCGCCGCCGACCTGCGGGTCGCCGTCGTCGCCGCGCAGTGGCACGAGCAGGTGATGAACGGCCTGCTGGGCGGAGCCCACCGCGCGCTGAAGGAGCTGGGCGTCGCGGAGCCCACCGTCATCCGGGTGCCCGGCACCTTCGAACTCCCGGTCGCCGCCAAGCGGCTGGCCGAGCACGGCTACGACGCGGTGATCGCACTCGGCGTGGTCATCCGCGGTGGCACCCCGCACTTCGACTACGTCTGCGAGGCCGCCACCCTCGGTCTCACCCAGGTCGGCGTCGACACCGGTGTCCCGGTCGGCTTCGGCGTCCTGACCTGCGACAACGAGCAGCAGGCCATCGACCGCGCGGGCCTGGAGGGCTCCGCCGAGGACAAGGGGCACGAGGCCGTCACGGCTGCGGTGGCCACGGCGGTCACGCTGCGCGCACTCGCCCGGTAGCGCGGAACGGGGGCGCCGGGCCCGCCCGGCCGGTCGGATACGACCGGCGGCGAACGGCTCGCGCCCCCGGCGCCCGGCCGGTCGGTCGGGCCCTCGCGCGGGCGGTTCCCGGCACCCCGGGAAGGCCGCGGCGGCGTCCAACCGACCGTCCAAGGTCCAAGACCGTTTACCGTCTGTCAGTCCGCAAGCCGTAAGGTGAGCTCATCATGGCTTCCAAGACATTCGAGGAGCTCTTCAACGAGCTCCAGCAGAAGGCCGCCGACGGCGACCCCTCGTCCTCCCGTACCGCGCAGCTCGTCCAGCAGGGCGTCCATGCGATCGGCAAGAAGGTCGTGGAGGAGGCCGCCGAGGTCTGGATGGCCGCCGAGCACGAGAGCGACGAGCGGACCGCGGAGGAGATCTCCCAGCTCCTCTACCACCTTCAGGTGATGATGGTCGCCCGTGGCTTGACGCTCGACGACGTCTACGCCCACCTCTGATCCGTTCCCGTTCACCCCAGACGCACCACAACCCCCTCCACAACGAAGGATTCCTCTCTCATGCTGCGCATCGCCCTCCCCAACAAGGGTTCGCTCTCGGGTCCGGCGGCGGAGATGCTCCATGAGGCCGGCTACCGGCAGCGCAAGGACCCCAAGGAACTGGTGCTGGTCGACCCGGAGAACCAGGTCGAGTTCTTCTTCCTGCGCCCGCGCGACATCGCCGTCTACGTCGGCTCCGGCCGCCTCGACGTCGGTATCACCGGCCGTGACCTGCTGCTGGACTCGGGCGCGGACGCCGAGGAGGTGCTCGCGCTCGGCTTCGCCGGCTCGACCTTCCGCTTCGCCAAGCCGGTCGGCGCCGGGATGAAGGACGTCCGGGACCTGGAAGGCCTGCGGATCGCCACCTCCTACACCGGCCTGGTCGAGAAGCACCTGGCCGAGCAGGGCGTCAAGGCGACCGTCACCAAGCTGGACGGTGCCGTCGAGACCGCGGTCCAGCTGGGTGTCGCCGATGTGATCGCCGACGTCGTGGAGACGGGCACCAGCCTGCGCAACGCCGGTCTGGAGGTCTTCGGCGACCCGATCCTGGTCTCCGACTCGGTGGTGATCCGGCCCAAGGGCGCGGGGGAGGACTCGGGGGTCGAGCAGTTCCTGCGCCGCCTCCAGGGCGTGCTGGTGGCCCGCCGCTACGTGCTGATGGACTACGACATCCGCGCCGAGAAGGTCAGCGACGCCGTGGCGCTCACCCCGGGCCTGGAGTCGCCGACCGTCTCCCCGCTGCACACCGAGGGCTGGGTGGCCGTCCGTTCGATGGTGCTCCGCAAGGAGGCCCAGCGGATCATGGACGACCTCTGGGCGATCGGCGCCCGCGCCATCCTGGTCACCAACATCCACGCCTGCCGGCTCTGACCCCGTCGCCTTGGGCGGATCAGCGGTCGGTACAGTCGGTTGACCCAGCTGTTCGATCCAGCCGTTCGAGTCAGACGATCCAGCGGGCGGCGGTCCGGTCCCGGGCCGCCGCCCGCGCTCGGGAGAACCACCGTGACCACCTCCACCCAGTCCGCCACCACGCCGGTCGAGTCCGTCGCGCTCCCGGTCACCTGGGCACCGCACCGCAACCGGGCCGTGCTGCTCACGCTCTGCTCGGTGCTGCTGGTGCTCTTCACCACGATCGCCTTCGCGATGCCGGACAACTGGCAGCTCAACGACCGGGTGGCGATGGCCTTCAGCGGCCTGCTGTTCGCCGCGGTCGGCGGGATGCTGGCCCGGCCCAGGGTGAGCGCGGACGAGCAGGGCGTCACGGTGGTCAACTTCGTCCGCAGCCGCCGGCTGGCCTGGGCCGAGATCGTCCGGGTCAACCTGCGCCAGGGCGACCCGTGGGTCACCCTCGACCTGGCCGACGGCACCGCGCTGGCCGCCGTCGGCATCCAGCCCGCCGGCGGTCGCGAGCAGGCGGTGCGCGCCGCCCGCGCACTGCGCGACCTGGTCGAGGAACGCGGAACCTCCCGCTGAGGGATCCTTGAAGGGACGGAAGGACACCCCCGGGAACCAAGGAAGCCCGAAGCAGCCGCCAGGACGCCCAAGGGACCTGGGGAAACCTTTCGTCAACCAGCTGGTCATACGCCCGTACAAGATCCTTGTCACGGTGCCGGTATCGTCTACGCTGGTAAAGCCGGGGCAAAGGCCCCGCCGGTCTCCGTCATGCCTCGGGCCCGTGGTCCACCCACGGTCCCCGACGGTACGACCGCGAACCCACGACCTGAGGAGTGACACCTCCCCTCGATGGACGATCCGTCCGGTAGTACCCGCGCCGCCTCACTTCCGACCCCCGGAAGGCAGGCGGCACTGTGATCACCGCCTGGCTGCTGCTTTTCGCGGCCTTCCTGCTCATCCTCGCCAACGGCCTCTTCGTGGCCGCCGAGTTCGCCCTGATCACCGTGGACCGCGGCAGCGTCGAGCGTGCCGCCAAGGCCGGTGACCGACGGGCCGAGAACCTGGCGAAGGTCCTGCGCAAGCTCTCCTTCCAGCTCTCCGGTGCCCAGCTCGGCATCACCGTCACCTCCCTGGTGGTCGGTATGCTCGCCGCGCCGGCGCTCTCCACGCTGCTCACGCCCGTGCTCACCGGCCTGGGACTGCCCGGGGCGGCCGCCACCACCGTGGCCGTGGCCGTCGGCATGGTGCTGGCCACCGTGCTGCAGATGGTGATCGGCGAACTGGTCCCCAAGAACTGGGCGATCTCGCGGCCGCTCCAGGTCGCGTACGCCGTGGTCGGCCCGCAGCGCCTGTTCTCGGCCGTCTGCCGCCCGGCGATCGCCTTCCTGAACGGCTCCGCCGACCGCATCGTGCGCGCGCTCGGCATCGAGCCGCAGGAGGAACTCGGCCACGCCCGCACCCCCGCCGAGCTGGTCTCGCTCGCCCGGCACTCCGCCAGGGCCGGCGTGATGGACGAGGAGTCGGCCCGGCTCTTCGTCCGCACCCTGGGCCTCGGTGAACTCACCGCGGAGAGCGTGATGACCCCGCGCGTGGACGTCGTCGCCCTGCAGCGCGGCGCCAGCGCCGCCGACGTCGTCAACCTCACCCGGGCCACCGGCCTGTCCCGCTTCCCGGTCTACGGGGACGGACTGGACGAGGTCAGCGGCACCGTCACCCTCAAGGACGCCCTCGCCGTCCCCGCCGACCTGCGCGCCCAGGTCAGGGTCGGCGACCTCGCCTCGGCACCGCTGCTGGTCCCCGAGACGCTGCCCGCCGAGCGCCTGCTCGACCAGCTGCGCCACCAGCAGCCGATGGCCATCGTGGTCGACGAGTACGGCGGCACCGCCGGCGTGGTCACCATCGAGGACATCGTCGAGGAGATCGTCGGCGAGGTACAGGACGAGCACGACCCCGAGGACATCCCGGAGCTGCGCCAACTGCCGCTCGCCGACGGCCACCCGGCCTGGGAGGCCGACGGCCGCGCCCGGCTCGACCAGCTGGAGAGCATCGGCCTGCAGGCCCCGGACGGGCCGTACGAGACACTCGGCGGCCTGCTCGCGGACCTGCTCGGCAAGCTGCCCGACCCCGGCGAACACGCCGGCCTGCCCGGCTGGCGGTTCACCGTGCTGGAGGTCGAGCGGCACCGCACCAGCCGGGTGCTGATCGAGCGCCGCCCGGACGCCCGAGTTGAGGAGACCGACCGATGAGCGCCCTGCAACTGGTCGCCGCCCTGCTGCTCCTGCTCGGCAACGGCTTCTTCGTCGGCGCCGAGTTCGCGGTGATCTCGGTCCGGCGCAGCCAGATCGAACCGCTCGCCGAGGCGGGCGACAGGCGCGCCCGGACCGTGCTGCACGCGCTGTCCAACGTCTCCGCGATGCTGGCCGCCGCCCAACTGGGCATCACCGTCTGCTCGCTGCTGCTCGGCGCGCTGGCCGAACCGACCATCGCCGGACTGCTGGAGGGCCCGTTCCACGCGGTCGGCATGCCCGAGTCGCTGATCCACCCGGTCGGCTACGTACTGGCGCTGGCCCTGGTGGTCTTCCTGCACATGGTGATCGGCGAGATGGTCCCCAAGAACATCTCGATCTCCGGACCCGAGAAGGCCGCGCTCTGGCTCGGCCCGCCGCTGGCCCGCCTCGCCCGCTGGCTCGGCCCGGTCATCCGGCTGCTGAACGCCTTCGCCAACGGGGTGCTGCGCCTGGCCAAGGTCGAGCCCAAGGACGAGGTCGCCTCGGTCTTCACCGACGAGCAGCTGCTCCACCTGCTGGCCGACTCCCGGGAGGCGGGTCTGCTGGACGAACGCCGCCAGGAGCGCCTGGAGGACGCCCTGGAGCTCGGCCGCCGGCCGGTCACCGACGTCCTGCTGCCGAGCGAGCAGCTGGTCACGGTCGGTCCCTCGGTGACCGCCCTGGAGATCGAGCGGCTGGCCGTGCGGACCGGTTTCTCCCGGTTCCCGGTGGTCGACAGGAGCGGCACCCTGCGTGGCTACCTGCACGTCAAGGACGTTCTGGACGCCGACGACCCGTCGGCCCCGCTGCCGGCCCGCCTCTGGCGACCGGTGACCGTGCTGCGCGGCACCATGCCGCTGGACGACGCGCTCGGTGCCATGCGCCGGGCCGCCGCCCACCTGGCCGCCGTGGTCGACCAGGACGGCCGCAGGCTCGGCCTGGTCACCCTGGAGGACGTCCTGGAGGAGCTGGTGGGGGAGATGCACGACCCGGACCACCGCCAGGCGGCCCGCGCCTGAGACCGGACCGCTCCCCGGGGCCCGGCGGCCCCCGGGGAGCGGCGGTGGCGGACGGCGGCGGCCAGGGCACGGTCCCGCTCGGTCCGAGTCCCGGACGCCGTGGCGTACTACCGTCGGCCGTCGATCAGTTCGCCGTAGGCCTGGAGCAGGTCGGGCAGGCGGAGGGTGGCCAGGTCCTCACGGGTGGGCTGACCGCGGAGGGAGGAGAGCCGCAGGTCGCGGTAGGCGCAGGACTTCTCGTACAGGGTGCGGATGAAGCGCCCGTTGCCGAGTTCGTCGATCCAGCCCTCGCGGACCACATGGCCGCAGATGCTGGCGAGTTCCTCGGCGGCGTCCTGGTCCCACCCGTCGCCCCCGGACGCGGCCAGGGCGCGTCCGATGGCGGTGAGCTCGGCGGGCCGGTAGCTGGGGAAGTCGACCCGGGTGGTGAAGCGGGAGTTGAGCCCGGGGTTGGTGGCCAGCAGGCGGTTCATGCCCTCGGGGTAGCCGGCCAGGATGACCACCAGCCGGTCGCGATTGTCCTCGGCACGCTTCAGCAGCACCTGGAGCGCCTCGTCCCCGTACGCGTCGCCCTTGCTGTAGCCGGAGTTGGAGAGGCTGTACGCCTCGTCGATGAAGAGCACGCCGTCCAGTGCGGAGTCGATCAGCTCATTGGCCTTGACCGCCGTCTGACCGAGGAACTCGCCCACCAGGTCGGCTCGTTGGGCCTCCACCAGGTGGTCACCGGAGAGCAGGCCCAGGGAGTGGAAGACCTGTCCGAGGATACGGGCGACGGTGGTCTTACCCGTCCCCGAGGGGCCGGAGAACACGAAGTGGCGTTTCGGCGGCTGCACCGGCAGGCCCTGCTCGGCGCGCAGCCGCGACATCCGTAACTGTGCCGACAGCGCCCGCACCTGGCGCTTCACCGGATCGAGGCCGACCATCTGCTCCAGTGCGTCGAGCGCCGCGTCGACCCCCTGCTGACCGCGCGGCCCGCCCCGGTGCGGGGAGGCGGCCGGCGGTGCGGCGCGTTCACCGCCCTCGCCTCTGGGCGGCGCCCCGGAGGCGGGACCGGTGACCCCGCCGGACCGTTCGGCGGCCGCCCTGGGCGTGGGCAGCCCGGTGGCGGCCGGACCGGCCCCCGCCTCGCCGATCCGGCGGTCGGCCTCCATGCCGTACTCGCCGCCCACGCCGTACTCGCCGCCCACGCCGTACTCGCCGTCAAGGCCGTACTCGTCACCGCCGAAGGCGCCGTCGTACCCGCTCTGCCCGTCGTACCGCTTCCCGCCGCCGAAGGCGCCGTCGCGGTCGTACCCGCCCTCACCCTCGTACCCCGACTGGTACTCCACGTCCGGCCCGAACTCGCCCACGGGCTCGACATCCTGGGCCTCGGCCGACTCGAAGGCGGACCCGGCGAGCGTGAGCCCGCCCGGCAGCCGGGGGTCGTCCCGGCCGTCGAGCAGGCCCTCGACCACCCCGTCCTCGGTGGTGATCGCCGCCAGCCGGGCCGCGGTGTCCATGAAGGCCGGATCTGCCCGGTGCACCGCCCGGTACAGCGGCAGGGCCGCGGCGCTGCGTCCGGCCCCCTCGTACGCGCGGGCCAGCCAGTAGCGCAGCTCCTTGCGCTGCGGCTGCTCCGAACGGCAGCGGGCCAGCGAGGCGGCCAGCGGACGCTGCGCCTGGGCGCACATGTCCAGACGGACCCTGGCCATGCCGCCGAACAGCCCGGCCTCGATGCCGAGCATCGCGTCGTCCAGCAACTGGTCGGTGTCGCGGATGAGTTGCTCCCAGTCCTTGAGCAGGTAGGAGCGGCAGGCGTGCAGGAAACGCACCGACGGATCCCCCTCGGGCGGCGGGCAGGCCGCGAGCGCCCGGTCGAGCTCGGTCAGGTGGCGGCCGTCCAGCCAGTGCGAGGCGTGGGCCAGGGCCAGGTCGCGGGTGTCCTCCAGGACCGGCTGGACCCACCAGCCGAGCCAGTACCAGGAACTGAGCGGCCGTTGGTGCCTGGACCGCTGCTCGCCGAAGCGGTCCTGGTGGCGGTGCATCGCCAGCAGGGCGCCCGAGGTGTCGCAGCGCAGGGCGTGCAGCCCGAGCCAGGCGTCCGCCATACCGGGGTCCAGCCGTACCGCGGTACGGAACTCCTCCTCCGCCCTGACGTACGCGCCCGCGGCATAGGCGTCCATCGCCCGCAGCCAGGCACGGTCGGCGAGCCGGTCCGGCCCGGTCGTGCTGGAACTCTCCACCGTCACTCACGCCCCCCGCTCGATGCACAGAGGCTCGGCGGCCGAGGGGCGTGACCAGGGTGGTGCCCGCCCACGCCGACGCCCCCGGCACGCATCCGTGCCTGTCACGAATCGTACCGGCGCAGGGCTGATCCGGAAGAGTGTCGCACGGTGTCAAATCGCAGTACCCGCCGGGTTGTTGGAGTCCGACCGGAACCCGACGGTCGGCCGCGATCGCAGCAGGTGGGGAGAGCGGCGCGACGGAGGCGGAGGGCGACGCCTCCGGCTCACGGGGGAACGAGTCGGAGGCGTCGCGTCCACTGTCGCGAGATCATCAGGCCTTGCGACGGGGAGAACCTACGGGTTGGAGACATCCCAGGTCAAGGATCAGGCAAGGGTTCACCAAGGGTGGTGAAAAGGATCCGGCCAGTGAGCCCGTCCACCCGCAGATTCGCGTACGGACGGCTGGGGTCGGCGGCGAAGTGCCGCTGCTCCGCCGCGGCCCAGCCGACCCAGAATTCGGCCAACTCCGGTCCGTCGCGCCGCTCTCCGCGCTCCCTGGCGGCCGCCGCGTCCAGCTCCATCCAGATCAGGTGGGCCAGCCGCGGCCGCAGCTCGCGCCGGCCGGATCCGACCCCCTCGATCAGCACCACCGGCGCGGGCGGCACCCGGCGGTGCTCCGCGAAGCGCCGCAACGTCCAGTCGTAGACGCGGTGTTCGGCCATCCGCCCGGCCGCCAGCGGCTCGAGCACCTCGGTTCGCAGCCGTTCCACCCAGCCGAACGGCTCGGCGTGGGTGGCGAGATCGTCCAGGTGCACCACCGGTGCCCCGCCGAGCGCGGCGGCCAGCCGGGCGGCGAAGGTCGTCTTCCCGGCCCCGGCGTGACCGTCCACGGCCACCAGCCGGACCGGGCCGCAGGACGGCGGTAGTGCGAGCAGCCGCCGGGCGAGCCGCGCGGGGACGTCCTCCTCCGCCGCGGCGCTCTCTCCCGTGACGACCGCCCGCGGGACGGCCCCGGCCCCGGTTCCGGCCGGGCCGTCGCCGAGTCCTGCGTAGTCGTCCCGATCAGCCACGGGCCCACTCTACGTGCGGAGCGTTCTCGCAGGTCGTGACGGACTGGCCAGTATCGGGCATACTCGCTTCGCCACGCCCGTGAACGACCGTTCACCACACCCGGTGCCAGGTCCGACACGCCTGCCGTGCCGCTGCCCTGCCACCCGTGGGGCCGGCACCCCGACCGAGGAGGCCCGACCGTCATGAGCCCCGCTCCCGTCAAGCCCGTCGACCGCCAGCTGCCCAGCGACGAGGCCCGCGAACTGCTGAGCCTCACCAGGGACCTGGTCCAGCGCGAACTGAGGCCGCGCGCCGCCGAGGACGAGGCGGCGGGCCGCTTCCCCCGCGAGGTCTTCCGCACCCTCGGCGAGGCCGGCCTGCTCTCCCTCCCGTACGAGGAGCGCCACGGCGGCGGCGAGCAGCCGTACGAGGTCTACCTGCAGGTTCTGGAGGAGCTCGCCGCCGGATGGCTCGCGGTCGGCCTCGGTGTCAGCGTGCACACCCTCGCCTGCTACGGGCTGGCCGCCTTCGGCACCGACGAGCAGCGCAGGCGCTGGCTGCCCGGGATGCTCGGCGGCGAACAGCTCGGCGCCTACTGCCTCTCCGAGCCGCAGTCCGGCTCCGACGCCGCCGCCCTGCGCACCCGGGCCGAGGCGGACGGCGACGAGTACGTGGTGAACGGCACCAAGGCGTGGATCACGCACGGGGGGCGTGCCGACTTCTACAGCACCATGGTCCGCACCGGCGACGACGGCTCCCGGGGCATCAGCTGCCTGCTCGTCCCGGCCGACAGCGCGGGGCTCTCGGCGGCGCAGCCCGAGCACAAGATGGGCATGAACAGCTCGCCGACCGCCCAGGTGCACTTCGACGGCGTCCGGGTGGCCCGGGAGCGGCTGATCGGCGAGGAGGGCCAGGGCTTCCAGATCGCGCTCTCCGCGCTGGACTCCGGCCGGCTCGGCATCGCCGCCTGTGCGATCGGTGTCGCCCAGGCCGCCCTCGACCTCGCCGTCGACTACGCGGGCACCCGGCAGCAGTTCGGCCGCCCGATCGCCGACTTCCAGGGGCTGTCCTTCATGCTGGCCGACATGGCCACCCAGATCGAGGCCGGCCGTGCGCTCTACCTGGCCGCCGCCCGCCGCCGCGACAGCGGACTGCCCTTCTCCAAGGAGGCGGCGATGGCGAAACTCTTCTGCACCGACACCGCGATGCGGGTCACCACGGACGCGGTCCAGGTCCTCGGCGGCTACGGCTACACCCAGGACTACCCCGCCGAGCGCTACATGCGCGAGGCCAAGGTCCTGCAGATCGTTGAGGGCACCAACCAGATCCAGCGCCTGGTCATCGGCCGCCACCTGACCCGCTGAGGGCCGGCCGGCCGCGGTGGGCCGACAGGGGTGCGGGGCCCTGTCGGCCCACCCCCGCCCTGTCGCCGGTCGGTCCAGGGGGTTCCGTGCTCACCGGCAGCGGGGCCGCACCGTCCGGGGCGGCTCACCCCCGTGGCGAGGGGTGCCGCCGCACGGAGCGGACGGGCGTCAGCGCCGGACCAGGCGCCCGTGGCGCACCGGCACCGCCCCGGGCCCGCCCACGTGCGAGAACGGCTGGGTGCGCCAGTCCAGTTCGGCCGGCAGGGCCAGCAGCGCCTCCGCGCCGGGAGCGGCCGGGTTCGCGGTCGGGTCGTCGCACTCGGCCAGGTCCTCGGTGGGCGCACCGGAGCCGGGGCAGAGGGCGGGGGAGAAGGGGTGCCAGGCGGTCGGCAGTACGGCGTGCTGCGGGAGCCGCTCCTCGTCGCCGATCAGGGCGATCGGGCGGTCGCACGCGGGGCAGTGCACCCGGGCGATCTCCCAGCTGTCGATGTCGCCCGGGTCCACCCCCGGGAAGCCGGACCCGGCGGCGTCGAAGTCGCTGTCGTGGTCGAGGCGTTCGTCATCCTCCACGACGTGGGGACGCTGGTCAGTAGCAGGCATCTTGATCCCCCTCGGATCGGACCGGGCTCGCGTCGGCCCTGGCCACAAGCAGCACTTCCCTCCGACAGAGCGTCATAACCCTGCACTGCGATGCACCGTGATGCACGCGATGTGTCGTTCGCCACATTCCAGCGGCACATGCCCCGCTCATGCGCCGCGCCCGCCAGGGGCTCGCACGCCGGTCGAACTGCGGTGGCGCACACCGGAGGCGCCGGGCCGCCGGTGCGCGGCGGCGAGCACCGTCCGAAAACGGAAGAGCGCGGACCGGGTCGGCAAACCGGACCGAGGGGCAGTAGGTTTGCGCCTTGTGGAGGATCTCGATCAGCGCATCGTCCAGCTGCTCCTCCAGGACGGCCGGATGAGCTACACGGACCTGGGCAAGGCCACCGGCCTGTCCACCTCGGCGGTGCACCAGCGAGTGCGCCGGCTCGAACAGCGCGGTGTCATCCGCGGCTACACGGCGATCATCGACCCGGACGCGGTCGACCTGGCGCTGACCGCCTTCATCTCGGTCAAACCGTTCGACCCGAGCGCGCCCGACGACACCCCGGAGCGGCTGGCCCCGCTGCCCGAGATCGAGGCGTGCCACAGCGTCGCGGGTGACGAGAACTACATCCTCAAGGTGCGGGTCGGCGCCCCCGGTGACCTGGAGGACCTGCTGGCGCGCATCCGCAGCGCCGCGGGGGTCTCCACCCGCACCACGGTGGTGCTCTCCACCCCGTACGAGGCACGCCCCCCGAAGCTCTGACCGCACTCGGCCGGGTGCAGACTTGGGCCCATGACCGAACGCACCAACCGGACCGTGCTCCTCCGCGGCGGCGCCGTCTACAGCCCCGCCGACCCGTTCGCCACCGCGATGCTGGTCGAGGGCGAACACATCGCCTGGGTCGGCAGCGACGGCGCCGCCCAGGCCTACGCCGAGAGCGCCGACGAAGTGGTGGAGCTGGGCGGTGCCCTGGTCACCCCCGCCTTCGTGGACGCCCACGTCCACGCCACCTCCACCGGTCTGGCCCTGACCGGTCTCGACCTCACCGGCTGCCCCTCGCTCGCCGAGGCACTGGAGCGGATCTCCGCCTTCGCCCGGTCCGTGGCCGGTGCCCACTCCGGTGGCGTCCTCATCGGCCACGGCTGGGACGAGAGCGGCTGGCCCGAGGGCCGTCCGCCGACGCTCGCCGAACTGGACTCCGCCGCCGACGGCGCCGCCGTCTACCTCTCCCGCACCGACGTCCACTCGGCCGTGGCCAGCAGCGCGCTGCGCGAGCTGACCGAGGGCCTCACCGGGCTGACCGGCCACCACCCCACCGCGCCGCTCACCCGCGACGCCCACCACGCCGTACGGCAGGCCGCCCTCGCCCACCTGACGCCGGACCAGCGCCGCGCCGCCCAGCGCGCCACCCTGCGCCGGGCCGCCGAGCTGGGTATCGGCTCCCTCCACGAGTGCGCCGGGCCCGAGATCTCGTCGGCCGAGGACCTGGCGGCACTGCTCGCCCTCGCGGCGGAGGGCGAAGGACCCGAGGTCTTCGGCTACTGGGGCGAACTCGGCGGCGTCGAGACCGCCCGCCGCCTGGGCGCCGTCGGCGCCGGCGGAGACCTCTTCGTGGACGGCGCACTCGGCTCGCGCACCGCCTGCCTGCACAGCCCCTACGCCGACGCCGAGCACACCGGCACCGCCTACCTCACGGCCGAGCAGGTCGCCGACCACGTCGCCGCCTGCACCGAGGCCGGCCTGCAGGCCGGATTCCACGCGATCGGGGACGCCGCGCTGACCGCCGTCCTGGACGGCGTCCGGGCGGCGGCCGACCGGGTCGGCATCGCCCGCGTCCGCTCGATGCGCCACCGGGTCGAGCACGCCGAGGCCCTGGACGACAGGACCATCGCCGCCTTCGCCGAGCTCGGCCTGACCGCCTCCGTACAGCCCGCCTTCGACGCCTGCTGGGGCGGCCCGGACGGCATGTACGTCCAGCGGCTCGGCGCGGAACGGGCCGCCGGACTCAACCCGTTCGCCGCCATGCTGCGCGCCGGGGTCCCGCTCGCCTTCGGCTCGGACGCCCCGGTCACCCCGCTCGACCCCTGGGGCACCGTCCGGGCGGCGGCCTTCCACCGGACCCCCGAGCACCGGATCTCGGTCCGTGCGGCGTTCACGGCGCACACCCGGGGCGGCTGGCGCGCGCTCGGCCGTGACCAGGACGGCGTGCTCGTTCCCGGCGCCGTCGCCAGCTACGCGGTCTGGGAGGTGACCGACCTGGTCGTCCAGGCTCCCGACGACCGCGTCGCGGGCTGGTCCACCGATCCCCGCTCCGGCACCCCGGGCCTCCCCGACCTCACCCCGGGCGTCCCCCTTCCGGCCTGCCTCCGCACGGTCGTCCGCGGCCGTACCGTCCACCAGCGCTGAACCGTCACCGCGTGGCCGGCCGTACGGCATCGGGGGGCGCCCCGAGCCGCCGGGCCGGCCACGTGGGACCGGGGTGCGGGGCCTCGCGGGGAGTCCCGGTCGTTCGGGCACCCTTGAGGCGAGGCCGCCACCTGTACGGGGTACCTTTCTCCGACGGCGCTCGGTGACGAGTGGCCGGTCGATCAGACGGCACTCGCGGCGCGAGCGAACGGCACAGCCAGAGAGGTGGTGCGCAGGTGGCACTGCCCGAGAAGCAGGAGCAGCCGACGGCGGACTCGGAGGCGGCGACGCCCGGGCAGCGCCAGGGACGGCTGAGGCGCCGCTGGGCAAGGATCCGCGCGGGTCTGCCCAGAACCGCCCTGGCCGTCGCCGCCGGGCTGATGCTGGCCCTGGCCTTCCCGCCGTACGACCTCTGGCCGCTGTCCATCCTCGGCGTGGCCTGCCTCTCCCTGCTGACCAGGGGGCGGACGGCCCGCCAGGGGGCGTGGACGGGGTTCGCCTTCGGGTACCCGTTCTTCCTCCTGCTGCTCGACTGGATGTGGGTGATCGGTCCGGACGCGATGGCCGGGCTGGCGGCGATCGAGGCGCTGTTCGTCGTCGCGCTCGGAGCCGGTCTCGCCGCCACCTCCCGGCTGCGTGCCTGGCCGCTGTGGGCGGCCTGCCTCTGGGTCGCCCAGGAGTGGGCCCGCGACCGGCTGCCGCTGGGCGGCTTCCCGTGGGGGCGGCTGGCCTTCGCCAACACCGCGAGCCCCTTCACGCCGCTGGCCGCGCTCGGCGGCGCCCCACTGGTGACCTTCGCCGTCGCCCTCGCGGGTGCCCTGCTCGCCTACGCCGCCGTCCGCCTGAAGCCGGCCCCCGCCCCCGCCTCCGCACCCGCCCCCGACGACCGGGGCGCCGAGGAGGTTCCGGCCGCCGACGCCGACTCTCCGAAGACCCCCCGCCCCGCCCGAGCCGCGGTGCTGGCCGGTGCCGGGACGGTCGTGGTGGTGCTCGCCGGGTACCTGGTCCCGGTGCCCAACGGCGCCCGGGCCGCCGACACCGTCAAGGTGGCCGTCATCCAGGGCAATGTGCCGCGGCCGGGCATGGACTTCCTCGGCCGCCCGATGATGGTGCTCGACAACCACGCCTCGGCCACCGAGCGGTTCGCCGCCGACGTGGCGGCCGGCAAGGCCGAGCGCCCGGACGTGGTGATCTGGCCGGAGAACTCCTCCGACCTCAACCCGTTCGCGGTCCCGGAGGCGTACGACCGGATCGACCGGGCCGTGAAGGCCGTCGGCGTGCCCACCCTGGTCGGCGCCCTGGTGGACGGCCCGGACAGCCAGCACGTCCAGAACGAGGGCATCGTCTGGGACCCGAGGAGCGGCCCCGGCGAGTTCTACACCAAGCAGCACCCGGTGCCGTTCGGCGAGTACGTGCCCTTCCGCGCCGAGCTCTCCAAGATGATCACCCGCCTGCAGCGGGTGGCCCGTGACTTCTACCCGGGCACCCACGACGGTGTGATGCAGCTGGGTCCGGCCCGGATCGGCGACGTGATCTGCTTCGAGGTGGCGTACGACGAGATCGTCCGCGACACCGTGAACGACGGTGGCCGGGTGATCGTGGTCCAGACCAACAACGCCACCTACGCCAGGAGCGGGCAGCCCGAGCAGCAGCTGGCGATGTCCCGGCTGCGCGCGGTCGAGCACGGCCGGGCGGTGCTGATCGCCGCGACCAGCGGGATCAGCGCGATCATCGCCCCGGACGGCTCGGTGGTCAGCCGCACCCAGGAGCTCACCCCGGCCGAACTCAGCGCCACGGTGCCGCTGCTCGATGGGAAGACGGTGGCCGACCGGGTCGGTGCCGCACCCGAGTGGGCGCTGTCCGTCGCCGGCCTGCTGGCCTGCGCCGCGGCGGCGGCTGGCGGGATCAGGCGCCGCCGCAAGGGCGGGGACGGGGCCGGAACACCGGCCGAGGCCGAACCGTTGAGCGAGATGGGAGCGGCAGCCGCGGCCGCCGTCACCCCCTAGGCCTGTCGCCGATCTGCGCGGAGAGCGCCGCGTTGGAGTGATTCGTACCGTGACCCAGCAAGATACCCAGGTCCATCCGGCCCCGCGCAGTCGTCTGCGGCGGGTGCTGCCGTTGCTGATCGCCGCCTGGCTGGTACTGGAGATCTGGCTGCTGACCGTCGTCGCGGGCGCGGTCGGCGGGCTCACCGTGGTGCTCCTGCTGGTCGCCGGGGTCTTCCTGGGCGGCTCGCTGATCAAGCGGGCCGGTCTGAAGGCCCTCTCGGCGGCCTTCGAGCAGAGCCGCGACCCGCAGTCGCAGCAGCCGCAGACCGGCACCAGCCTGACCGTGCTGGCCGGCCTGCTGCTGATCCTGCCGGGCTTCCTGTCCGACCTGATCGGGCTCACCCTGCTCCTCCCGCCGACCAGGGCGCTCTGGCGGACGCTCGGGCGCCGGTTCACCAGGACGGCACTGCGCTCCACCGCCCGGCCCGGTGCCGACCGCTTCGCGGACGCCATGCGGATCCAGGAGCAGCTGCGCATCCACCGCCCGGACGGCAAGGTCATTCAGGGCGAGGTCGTCGATCCGCCGGCCGGCCCCACCGGACCGGACACCGACTACCGTCCCCCGATCGCCGGCTGACCACCGGGCTCGGAACCTCCCGGGTGACCGGGCGGGCGCCGTCGAGGCGCTCGCCCGGCTGACCGCGTGTCACGGGGCGCGGACCGTGCCGGAGTGCCGGCCGCGGTCGAGCGCCGACCGGAGCAGGAGCGCAAACCGAAGGGGCCCCGGGCAGCTGCCCGGGGCCCCTTCGAAGTCCTCCGCCGAGGCGGAGGATGTGATCACGCGCTCTTGCGGGTGTCGCGCGGGTGGACCGCCAGGTTCATCCCACCGGAGCGGAGCACTGCCAGCCGCTCGGCCAGCACCTCCTCCAGCTCCTCCCGCGTGCGACGCTCCATCAGCATGTCCCAATGGGTGCGCGTCGGCTTGGTCTTCTTCTCCTCCGGCTCGTCTCCGTCGAGCAGGACTGCCTCCTGGCCGCAGAAACGGCATTCCCACACCGAGGGAATCTCCGCCTCAACGGAGAAAGGCACCTCGAATCGGTGTCCGTTCTGACATGCGTACTCAACGGTCTGGCGGGGAGCCAGATCGATTCCACGGTCGGTCTCGTAGCTAGTGGCCCCGAGTCGCGTGCCGCGGAGAGCTCGCTCGCTCATGAATCGTGCCTCCCGGGCTTATGGCCCACAGGACTAGTGGTCGCTGTCATCGTCGTTCGGTCAACGCTCGGCCGCCGACGAAGATTCCCGTCCCGGGACATGCGTCGCCTGTCGTGCCGCCCCTGTTTGTACCCATCTCCGCCCGATTTGTCACATCTGGACTCGAATGTCACCCAGAGTGTCACTAATTGTGCACAGTGCTAGCAATTCACCCCGGTGGCGGCCGCTCAAGTTTATCCGGCTCCGTTCACCAGACCGGCCGCGGGCGCACCGAAGCGGCGTCCTTCGTCAGCTCGACCACCGATCCCGCGACCGGGCCCCCGTCCACGGCCGCCTCCGCCGGTGCGGGTGTCTGTGCGGGAGCCGTCGCGGGCGCCTCGGGGGACGCCGCCCCGGCCCCGGTGTCCCGGTGCGGCAGCAGGGCGATCACCGCGTCCCGCAGCCCGGCCGGTGCCTCCTCGTCCAGCGGGTCCACGGTGGCCGGGACCTGGAGCCGTACGGGTGCCGCCGTGCCGAGCCGGGCGTAGCCGCGTCCGGGCGGCATCTGCGCGGCGGGTGCGATGTCCAGGGGGACGCCCAGCGCCAGCTGGGCCAGGTCGGCGCCGGCCGGGCCCAGCACCACGCGGGCCCTGGTGGTGGCCCACACGGTGGCGGAGAGCCGGTCCCGCGCCTGGAGGTCGTCGGCGATCACCACCGTCACCCGGGCGGCCCGGCCCTGCCGCAGCGGGACCTCCAGCAGGTCCTGCGGGTCGAGGCGGCCCTCCGCGTGCGCGAGTTCGCTCAGCTCGGTGGGGTGGTCGAGCAGCAGCCAGAGCGGGCGGGTGACGTCCTCGGGAGGGGTGACGCCGTGGTGGCGGGCGGTGTTGAGGGCGGCGATCCGGCGCTCGGTCTCCCCGGCGGCCCACTCCAGCGCGGCCAGCGCGCCGTGCAGGCTGGTCTCCACGGTGTGCACGCCGGGGCGGTTCACCAGGCAGGCGTGCTCGCCGGTGCCCGCGCCGTCGATCAGCATCAGGTCGCCGTACGGCAGTGCCTGGAGCGCGATCGAGCGGATCAGCGTGGAGGTCCCCTGGCCGGCCGTGCCGAGGGCCAGCAGGTGCGGCTCGGCGGAGCGGGGGCCGGTCCGCCAGATCACCGGCGGCTGCTGGGAGGTGCCGCCGCCCCGGTGCACCGGGATGGTGCGGTGGCTGCCGAGTTCGTCCGTGAAGCCGAGCACGATCTCGCCGGGTGTGGTGACGAAGGGCTGGGCGGCGATGTCGGTGGGCAGCGGGGCGAGGGTGGTGACCCGCAGCCGGTTGGACTCCTCGTCCCAGTCGAAGCGGTACTCCCTGGCCCGGCCGGCCTTGCCCTGGATCACCTGCTCGATCCTGGCCCGGGCGGTCGGCTCGGTGTCGGTGAAGTAGGCCGGATAGGCCAGGTCGAGGTCGGTGAGGCGGCCCTCGGCGTCGAACTCCCAGGCGCTGAAGGCCGACCTGTAGTGTCCGCCCAGGCTGTAGAGCGGGCAGGGCTCGTCCAGTCCGCCCAGGTAGGGGGTGAGCGCGGCGTACAGGGCGGTCAGCTTGACGTCTGCGACGTCCGGCCGGGGTGCGGCGGGGGCGGCCCTGGGGGCGCGGCCGACCCAGGCGGCACTGGCCATCAGGGCGATCAGGGCGACCAGCGGGCCGTGCGGCAGCAGGTAGATCCCGGTGAGGATCGCCGCGGACAGGAAGAGGGTGGGGCCCCGGTGGTCCTTCGGGGTGGCCGCCCACCGGCCCCTGGCCCAGTCGGCGTGGGCGCGCAGTCCGCGCCCGATCACGGTCAGCGGGGCGAACATGTCGGAGGCGAAGTCGCCTGCCGAGCGGGCGAGATCGCGGCCTCGGTTGAAATGGCGGGTGAGGGACATTCCTGACTCCCCGGGCGGATGGGACAAGCGGGACGGTGGCAGAAAGGCCCGGGGCGGTGGGATCCGCGCCCGGGCCGTGACTCGGGGCCGGTCAGAACTTGATGCCGCTCAGCAGGCTGGCCAGACTCGCGCCGCCCGCCGTGATGCTCGGGGCGATCGAGGAACCCGCGATGTAGAAGCCGAAGAGGGCGCAGACCAGGGCGTGCGAGATCTTGAGGCCATCCCGCCGGAAGAAGAGGAATGCGATGGTGCCGAACAGGACGATGCCGGAAATCGAGAGGATCACGTGCTCTGCTCCTCGGTGAGGGGGGACAGGGGACGGCGCGAAGGGCGTTACCGAAAGCGAACTAATCGTGACAAAAAGTAATAGATGATGGAACGAGGCAAACGGGTGTTGTTGGCGCTCGGGTGAGCATCGGATGTATACGACCGACCCGCTGCTCAGGCAGGGAACTCCGCTCTCTCGGGTCCCCAGCGCGCCCGGCCCCGCGCGCATCCGCCAGGAAAAATCCACTCGAACGGATGCGTTACATCCGCTCTGGCGTGCCATCCGCTACGGTGCCGTACGACACTGCACCGGATCCGAAAGGGACGTCATGACCGACTCCGCTTCGCAGACTCCGCAGGACCCGCAGGCCGGCCAGGCGCCGGACGACGAGGTGATCGAGCTCGCGCGCAGGCTGTTCGACGCCGCCCGTACCGGCGACACGGCGCTGCTCGCCGGATACCTGGATGCCGGCGCCCCCGCCGACCTCACCAACGACCGGGGCGACACCCTGATCATGCTCGCCGCCTACCACGGCCACGCGGAGACCGTCGAGACCCTGCTGGCCCACGGCGGCGACCCGAACCGGATCAACGACCGGGGCCAGAGCCCGCTGGCCGGGGCCGTGTTCAAGGGCGAGGAGAAGGTGATCGCCGCACTGCTGGCCGGCGGCGCCGACCCGCGGGCCGGCGCTCCGTCCGCCGTGGACACCGCCCGGATGTTCGGCAAGGACGAGCTGGTGGCCCGCTTCGAGGGCCGCTGACCCCGGGCCCGAGCCGGGGCGGCGGCGACGTAGGCTTGCCGGTCATGGAGATACGCGCCACCGGTTACGGCCACCCTGACGCCGTACGGCTGTCCGAAGAGGTCCAGCAGGAGTACGTCCGCCGCTACGGCGACGTGGACGTGACCGTCATGCACCCGGACCACTTCGAGCCGCCGGCCGGGATCTTCGTGGTCGGCTACCTCGACGGGGAGCCGGTCGCCTGCGGCGGCTGGCGGGCCAAGGAGGAGGACGGCGCCGGGGTGTGCCGCGGCGACGCGGAACTCAAGCGGATGTACGTCGCGCCGTCCGCCCGCGGCCGGGGCCTGGCCCGCGCGGTGCTGCGCCACCTGGAGCGGGCCGCCGTCGAGGCCGGCCGCACCCGGCTGATCCTGGAGAGCGGCACCGAGCAGCCCGAGGCGCTGGCGCTGTACGCCTCCGAGGGGTACGAGACGATCACCAAGTTCGGTGTCTACAAGGACCATCCGCAGAGCATCTGCATGGGCAAGTCGCTTGTGGGCGCCGAGGTCTGACGCTCCGTCATGGAGGTGCGGGCCCGGGGGCGTCCGGGCCCGCACCTCCGTGATCAGGGTGTCAGGCGGTGCAGGTCGCGCGGGAAGAGCGTGGCGCGCCGCACGTTGTCGGCCCCGGTGAGCCGGGCCGTCCAGCGTTCGAGGCCGAGGGCGAAGCCGCCGTGCGGGGGCATCCCGTGGGCGAAGGCCTGGAGGTAGCTCTCGTACGGCTCGGCGGGTTCGCCGCGTGCCGCCAGGGCGGCCAGGTAGTCCTCGTGGCGGTGCAGCCGCTGGCCGCCGGTGACCAGTTCCAGGCCGCGGAAGAGCAGGTCGAAGCTGTTGGAGTAGGCCGGTCTGGCCGGGTCCGGGTGGGTGTAGAACGGGCGCTTCGCCATCGGGTAGCCGACCACGAAGAGGAACTCGCTGCCGTGCTCCCGCAGTGCCCACTCGCTGAGCCGGCGTTCGTGGGCGGGCGCGAGGTCCGGTTCGTCCGCGCCCAGCATCCGCATCGCCTCCGCGAAGTGGACGCTGGGGATCTCGGCGGGTACCTCGGGCAGCTTCACCGGCAGCGACTCCACCGCCTCGGAGGCGCGTTCGGCGACCGAGGCGGTCATCCCGGCAACCGCCTCGCGCACCACGGCCATCACGTCGCGGTGGTCGGTGATGAAGCCCAACTCGGCGTCCAGGCTGGTGTACTGGGCGAGGTGGCGGGCGGTGTCGTGCGGCTCGGCGCGGAACACCGGGCCGGTCTCGTAGACCCGCTCGAAGACACCGACCATGGTCTGCTTGAAGAACTGCGGGGACTGCGCCAGATACGCCGTGCTGCCGAACCAGTCCAGCCTGAAGACGTTCGCGCCGGACTCGGTGGCCGAGGAGACCACCTTGGGAGTCTGGATCTCGGTGAACCCGAGGCCGTCGAGGGCCGCCCGGAAGCCGGCCACCGAGGCGGCGGAGATCCGGTGGACGGCGGCCAGCCTCGGATGCCGCAGGGTGACGGGAGCGGTGTCCAGGATCACCGGCAGGGCGGCCGGGACCACCGGCCGGAACAGGCTGACCGGCGGCGGGGCGGCGAGGCCGGACAGTAGGGTGATCTCGGGTGCGGTGAGCTCCACACCGCCGGGGGCCTGGGAGTTGGCGGTGACCGTGGCCCGGATGCGGAGCACGGTCTCCTCGGGGAAGTCCACGCCGGTTCCGGCCACCACCTGGGCCAGCCCGGAGCGGTCCCGGATCACCAGGAAGGTCACGGACTTCAGTCCCCGGCGGCGGTGCAGCCAGCCGGAGATCTCGACGGTTTCGCCCACGTGGCCGGGGAGTTCGGCGGCCAGTACGCGGGTGGTTCGGTGGATCATCGCTGCCCTCCAGGGGCGTCGTCATGATCCCTTCGGAGTGCGGGCGAGAAGGGGAACTCGCGGTGCCACCGCACTTGCGCCGCCGCCGGGGCCGCGGCCTCATCGCGGCCCGGTGACGGGGGCCGGCCGGCGAGGCATTTCCTCCTCGCACTCAGGAGTGTCTTCCCGCCGGGACGTGAGGCCGCCTTCCCAGCTGCCGGCGGCTCTCTGTGCTCACGTGGATCCCGGAGGTACTCGTCTCCCTCAACGTGTTGCCGGAGAGGCTACGGCTGACGTCCGTGGACCGCAACAGGGTTCATCCGGACGTCAGCCGTACGGCGGGCGGGCGGCCGTGCCGGGACCGTTCGGGCGCCGGCAGGGCGGAGCCGGGCTCCCGGAGGGCCGTCGCCTCAGCCCCCGACGGTCTGGCGGACCACGGCGGTGAACTGCTCGCCGGTGATCGGGGCGCCCTGGGAGTCGAAGAGCTCCAGCGGCTTGCCGTCGAGCCTGACCGTCGGGGTGCCGGTCACCCCGCTGTTGTTGAAGGCGGTGGCGACCTTGACCGCCCAGGGGCGGTAGGTGCCCTCGGTGACGGCCTTGGTGAACGCGTCGGTCTTCAGGCCCGGAACCTTGTCGGCCAGTTCGAGGATGTGGTTCACGTCGCCGAAGCCGTCCACCTTCTCCTCGGGCTGGTTGGCGTACAGCACGTCGTGGAACTGCTTGAACTTCTCGGGGCCGCCCTCGTTGAGGGCCGCGCCGACGGCGGCCAGCGCGGTCTTGGAGCCCTGCCCGCCGAGGTTGTCGTCGAGGAAGGCCGCCAGGTGGTACTCGATCTTGTACGTGCCGTCGTCGGCCAGCTGCTGGACGGCCTTGCCCGCAGAGCCCTCGAAGATCCTGCAGACCGGGCAGCGGAAGTCCTCGAACACCTGGAGAGTGTGCGGGGCGTCGGCCTTGCCGTAGACGATCACGGTGCCGTTCTGGCCCGAGGTGTTGGCCGGGGTGGTCACCGCGGCGGAGGCCGAGGCGGTGTCGGAGGCGGTGGCGTGGCTGCCGCCGTCGCTCGAGGCGGTGAGGATGAGGGCGGTCGCGGCGGCGGCCAGGGCGAGGACGCCGACGGCCGAGCCGGCGACTATGGCCCGGCGGCGGACGGTGGCGGTGCGGGCCTCGCGCAGCTGGGCCTCGCGCAGGCGCTCGCGGGGGGTGGGCCGGTGGGGCTGCTGGGTGCTCATGGTGATCGTCGACTCCTGGGAGCGGGGCAGGGCGCGGTGCCGATCGGGCGGGGCGCCGGACCGGTGTCGCGGGTGTGGCCTGACGGGCCTGCCCGATGGGGTGGGTGAGGAAGGAAGCTGACGGACTGTCAGTTTTGGCGCGCGCCGGGTGAGTCGGGGACGGCGGCCCGGGTGGGCCGCGGTCCCGGCGGGATCCGGGTGGCGGACGCCGTCAGCTGGTGAGGGCGAACACCGGGGCCGGCGGGCCGCGCCGGGGCGCGGGGGTGAGCACCACATCCGCGCGGCGGGGGCGGGAGTTCTCGGCTCCGGGGCCCGGTGCGAGCGAGGCCGGGCAGTTCGGCAGCGGCGCGGACGCCAGCAGCGCTTGCAGCCGGGTGGTGAGCAGTTCGCCGAGCGCGCGTTTGGCCTCGGCCAGATCGTGCAGCGCCGCCTCGCCGAGCCGGAGCCAGAGCGCGGCGGCGAAGGCGAGCAGCACGTGCACCATCAGTACCAGCGCCTGGGCCGTGCCCGGGGCGCTCGCGGTGAGGAAGGACTCCTTGACCGAACTCCCGCCGCAGACCAGCAGGTCGACCCCGCGCGAGGGCGCGGAGCAGGCGTCCTGGCCGAGGTTGAAGGCGGTGTTCAGCAGCAGTTCGACC
Source organism: Kitasatospora sp. HPM-01-4 (assembly GCF_051374625.1). Lineage (NCBI taxonomy): Bacteria > Bacillati > Actinomycetota > Actinomycetes > Kitasatosporales > Streptomycetaceae > Kitasatospora > Kitasatospora sp. HPM-01-4. The sequence goes on from NZ_JBPQGP010000005.1 coordinate 7,376,466, forward strand.
GGTACCAGGACCGCCGAGATGTGCAGGAAGCGCCGCTCGCCGCCGCAGGCGGGCAGTGCGACCAGGAAGACGGCCGCCGTTGCGACCGCCACCAGGCTGAGCGGCAACGGCTGTCCGGTGATCATGACTTGGCCGAGTGCGGACAGCGGAACGGCGAGCGCGGTGAACACCGCCGCTCGCAGAGCCCTGGTCGCCTGGCCGTCAGTCATGGTGCTTCGGAGTATGTCACGGGGGTGTCGCTTCGCACGAAGACGGTTCGGGAGGGTGCGGGGTCCGGAGTTCGACGGTGACGGCCGGCCCGGTGGGAGAGGGGTGCGGTCGAACGTTCTTTGCAGGTCAAGCCCCTTGGTTCGCAGATGAGTTCGGATGCGATCACTCACGAGGGCGACCGTGCGGCAGCGGACGGGTGATCCGCTGCCGGGCCGCTGCGGCCGGATGGACAATCGGCCGATGGACGATCCTCCCGACTGTCCGCCCGACATTCCGTGGCCGCCCTACATCCCATGGCCACCTGACATCCCGTGGCCGCCCCTGCTCGTATGCCCGACGCCCGAGCCGCCGTGCCCGCACCCTCCGCATCCCTCGCCACCGCCGACACCGATGCCGACACCGACACCGACACCGACACCGACACCGACACCGACAACACCGCCGCCACCGTCGCCGACGCCCTCCCCGGTGCCTTCGCCGTCCGTGTCGCCGAGTCCGGTGCGGCCGCATCCCTCGCCCACGCCCGCCCCGACGGCCGCCAGGAGCTCGGCGGCGGCCGTACCGCACGCGAAGAAGCCCTCCGCGCCACCCAGGGCGGAACCGAGCCCCGTCCACAGCGTTCTGCCGACACCGTCACCGGTGGTGACCTCCGCCGTGGCCGTGCCGCCACCGCCACCCCCACCGGCGGCCGCACCGCACCTCGATCCGGTGGTGTGGACGGCGGTCGTCCTGGTCACCGTCCTGCTCCCGGCCGCGCTGGCCGCCATCGGACACTCGTTCCCCGTCATCCGGAGCCGCAGTTGAACCCCATCCCGATCATCGGCGCCGCCGCGGCCGCCACCGTCGCGCTCGGCAGCCTCGCCGTCGCCCAGCGCCTGCGTCCCGAACCGTCCCCGGGCGGAGAGGAGGACTCGCCGCACCCCGCGCTCTCCAGCATCGGCGCGGGCCTGCTCTCCGGTTTCGTGCTGCTCACCGGCTTCCTGGTGGCCTCCGGCTGGGCCGCGCGCACCACCGACGTGGTCCCGCCGACCGGGCTGTACGTCGCCGACGGCGCCGCCGCGATCGCCGTACTGCTCTATCCGTCGCTCGCCGCCCTGCCGTTCACCGCCCGGCACGCCACCGCCGTGGCCTTCTTCGGCGCACTCGTCGGCTACACGCTCTCGCTGGCGGTGCAGCTGCGGCCGTAGCCCCGGCATCTGGCGCACCCGCACGCGACGGGGTCCCGGTCTTCGGGCCGGGACCCCGTCGCGTGCGGCCGCGCCGGTGGGCGAGGGCCACCGGCTGTGGCGGCCGGTGCACGCTGAAGTCGCTGCCCGCGAGCCGAGGCGACGGTCGGTCTTAACCTGGAAGCCCAGCAGGAGCTGGCAGCCCGGGAGAAGGCGGAGCGCATGCCGCACACGGCAGTTCGGACGGCGGGGCCCCTGCTGCAGGCCCGGATCGCCGAGCAGGCCGAGGTCCTGGCCGGCCTGGAACCGGAGGTCCGGGCCGACGCGCCGGACGCGGTGCACCGGATGAGGGTCGCCAGTCGCCGGCTGCGCGCCGCACTGCGCCCGTACGGCCGTCCGCTCGCCGGCACCGGAGACGAACTGCGCTGGCTCGCCGGCTGCCTCGGGCAGGCCAGGGACACCGAGGTGCTCGGTGAACTGCTGATCGCCCAGGCCCGCGGACTTCCCGCCGAGTGCGGGCCCGAGGCCCTGGTGGCGGCGCTTGAGAGCTGGTGGCGGGAGAGGTACCGGCGCGCCTGGCCCGCGGTGCCGGCCGCTCTCGACAGCCCCCGTTACGCCGCGCTGCTCGATGCGCTGCGGGAGTTGGCGGCGGGGCCGCCTGCCGCCGGGCTGCCCACCATCGGGGAGGTGGCGAGGCGGGAGCAGCGCCGGACCGCGTCCAGGCTCGAGGCGGCCCGGCAGGCGGCCCCCGGGGAGGAGACCGACCTGGCGCTGCACGAGGCGCGGAAGGCCGCGAAGTGGGCCAGGTACGCGGGGGAGACGGCCGGTGGCCAGGGGGAGCGGTTCACGGCACGGATGAAGGCGCTGCAGGAGGTGCTGGGGGAGCACCAGGACAGCGTGGTGGCGCGGGCCGCCCTGCGGGAGCTGGCCTCAGGGGCCGGGGCGGGGCAGGGGTTCGGGTACGGGGTGTTGTACGGCGGGCAACTGGCCGTGGCCGAACGGGCGCTGGAGCGGTTGCCGGAGGTGTGGCGCCAGGCGCGGAAGCCGCCGGGGTTCGAGTAGGAGCGGCTCGGCGGCCTGGACGGCCGTCCGCCGCTGTCGCCTCCGTGCCCGCGCCGATCCGCTAGCGGGTCCGCAGACCGGCGGCGTGCGCGGCGTCCGCGAGGAGCCGGCGCAGCATGGCGGTGGTCAGGCGGCCGGTGTTGGTGTTGCGCGGGCTCACGTGGTAGCAGCCGAAGAGCTCCACGGACGGGCCGCCGTCGGTGGCCGGGAGCAGTACGCGGGCGCCGTGGCCGAACACCGGGCGAGGCCGGGGCACCTCCCAGCCGGCGGCGGACAGCGCGGGCAGCAGCGACTGCCAGGCGAAGCCGCCGAGGGCGACCACGGATCGTATCGTCGGCCGCATGAAGGCCAACTCGCGGGCCAGCCAAGGCCCGCAGGTGTCCCGTTCGGTGACGGACGGCTTGTTGTCGGGCGGTGCGCAGCGGACCGGGTCGGTGATCCGGACGCCGTAGAGCTCCAGGCCGTCGTCGCGGCTGACGGAGGTCGGCTGGGAGGCCAGGCCGATGTCGTACAGGGCGGCGTAGAGCAGGTCTCCGGAGGGGTCGCCGGTGAAGATCCGGCCGGTCCGGTTGCCGCCGTGGGCGGCCGGGGCGAGGCCGACCAGGACGAGGGCGGCGTCACGCGGGCCGAAGCCGGGGACCGGGCGGCCCCAGTACTCCCAGTCCTGGTAAGCGCGGCGCTTGACCCGGGCCGCCTCCTCGCGCCAGCCGACCAGCCGCGGGCAGGCCCGGCAGTGGGTGACCGCTTCGTCCAGCTCGGCGAGGGAGTGCACGGAGTCGGCCGGATGCCGTGACGGCGGGAGCGCGGCGGCGGTCATGCGGCGAATCCTATGCGGAGCGCGGGGCGCTGCGGGCTGCGGTGATCGCCCCGGGCCCGGGCGGAGTAGCGTGGTACGGGTCAGCGCTAAATCGGGTAGGCCGAGGTGACGGCGATGCTCATCGTTGACGCGATACTGGCTGCGGCCGGTGTGCTGGGTGTGTGGGCGGGGCTCAGCATCCGGGTGGTGCAGCAGTTCCAGCGCGGCGTGGTGTTCCGGTTCGGCCGGGTGCGACAGCACATCAGGCAGCCGGGCCTGGTGATGCTGATGCCGGTGGCGGACCGGATGACCAAGGTGAACGTGCAGATCGTCACCATGCCGATCCCGGCGCAGGAGGGCATCACCCGGGACAACGTCACGGTGCGGGTGGACGCCGTCGTCTACTTCAACGTGGAGGACCCGGTTCGGGCCGCGGTCAATGTGCAGGACTACAAGTTCGCGATCTCCCAGGTCGCGCAGACCTCACTGCGTTCGATCATCGGCAAGAGCGAGCTGGACGACCTGCTGGCCAACCGCGAGCCGATCAACCAGGGTCTGGAGCTGATGCTGGACAGTCCGGCGCTGGGCTGGGGCATCCACATCGACCGGGTGGAGATCAAGGACGTCGCCCTGCCGGAGTCGATGAAGCGCTCGATCGCCCGGCAGGCGGAGGCCGAGCGCGAGCGGCGGGCGCGGATCATCACGGCGGACGGCGAGTACCAGGCCTCGACACGGTTGTCCGAGGCGGCCACGATCATGAGCGAGGCACCGGCCGCGCTGGAACTGCGGCTGCTGCAGACGGTGGTGGAGGTCGCGGCGGAGAAGAACTCGACGCTGGTCCTGCCCTTCCCGGTGGAACTGCTGCGTTTCCTGGACAACGCGAGCAGGATCAGGGACAGGACCTCGACAGGGGGCGGGGAGGAGAAGAAGGGCGGTGGCGCGGCGGCCGCCGGGCCCGAGCTGCCGGCGCCGCCGCCCACGGCGCGCGAGGTGGAACAGCTGGAACTGCCTTCGCTGGACGAGGTGCTCGCGGACTCCCCACCGCCTGAGGCCGTCTCGCCCGAGGCCGTCTCGCCCGAGGCCGTCTCCCTCGACCGGCTGTCCGCCGAAGCCGTCGAACCCTCCGAGGGGCCCGCCGGACCCGACGGCTCGGTGCCGTCCGCCGATCCGGGGCAGGCCGGCGAGGAGCGGGCGGCGAAGTAGGACCGACCCCGGTGGCGGCGTCAGGGGGCCCGGACCACGATGGAGTAACAGGGCTCTGCACTCACGGCAGGAGGCCGGACAATGACCACCGCAAAAGACATCATGCACTCCGGTGCCGAGTGCGTCCGGGAGCACGAGACCCTCGCCGAGGCGGCCCGGATCATGAAGGAACGCGATGTCGGCGCACTGCCGATCTGCGGGGAGAACCAGAAGCTGCTGGGCATCATCACCGACCGGGACATCGTGCTGAGGTGCGTCGCCGACGGCCTGGACCCGGAGCGCACCACCGCGGGTCAACTCGCCCTGGGGCGGCCGCTGGTGGTGGAGGCGGACGAGGACGTCGAACAGGTGCTGGAGGTCATGGAGGAACACCGGATCCGCCGGCTACCGGTGATCAACCACCCCGAGCACAAGCTGGTCGGCATGATCAGTGAGGCCGACATCGCCCGTGGCCTGCCGCAGGAGCGGGTGGCCGAGTTCGTCACGGCGGTGTGCGGGGAGAAGGTGTGAGGGGAATGGCCTGACGGGGCGGGGCGGCAGGAGGAGCCGGGGACGGCGACCGCTCCGTCCCGCCTGCCCGGCCCGGTCCGGGTGGTGGTGCCTGCGGGGCCGGGTCAGCTCAGGGCCGTGGTGGGCCGCGGCGGGGGCGGTGCGCCGAACTCGTTCAGGGCCTCGTCGACGATCGCGTTCAGCCGGGCGTGGTGCGCACCCCGCCAGTACGCCTGTCCGCAGTCGGTGCACTGCGCGAACGTGTCGTAGGAGCGCTCGGTGCCGTCCTTCAGCTGTCCGTACACCGACTCCTTGGCAGCCGTTCGGAGCGTTCCGTTGCAGGCGGTGCACCTGGTCCAGGGCGCGAGCGTGGGGGCGAACCGGGAGAGCACGTCCCGCAGTTGGTCGGCGGGGCGGTGGCTGTAGATGTACGCGCCGGCCCAGATCTCGCGCCGCCTCAGCAGGCCCCGGTCGCGCGAGAGCAGTACCCGCTGCTCCGCGGCGGACCGCGCGGCCAGCGCCGCGTCACCGATGTCGGGATTCTCGTAGGCGGCGTCGATGCCGAGCAGCCGCAGCCGCCTGGCGAGTGTCCCGAGGTGGACGTCGAGCAGGTACCGGGCCGGGCCCGCGAGCTGCTGCGGCCTGGCCACGGCCCGTACCGAGATCTCCTGCCCGCCCCTGGGGACGTGCGAGGCGCGCACCGGCCGGCCGTCCGCGAGCAGCGCGCCGACCTCGGTGAGGGGGACCCCGAGCGACTCCACGACGTGCCCGAGGGTCGAGGCGCCGTCGGTGCGTACCGCCGATCGCCCCGCCCGTTGCGCGGCGGCGAGGAACACGTGCAGCTCAGGAGCGAAACTGAGCCAGATCTCCGGTCTGTCCACGCGGCCAGCATGCCAGCGGACCACCGGCCGCTGCCAGCGTTTTCCCGCCGGGCCGCAGCTCGCGGGCGGGCTGTGCCCGGCACCCGGCCCCACGGCGTCGGCGGGGACGGGCGGCTCTCCCCTGAGCCCTTTCCGCAAAGAGTTGCGGAATGATTCTGCAAATTCTTGCCAGTCATCGGTTCGGCTGCTTGACTCACCTGTCATCAACCGCAGTTGACGGTTGGTCCGACGGGATGGGCCGGTCCGATCAGGGCCGGAGAGGAGCACCGATGAGCACCGAGACCGACGTCCTCGTCCTGGGAGGGGCCGGCGTCGACACGGTCGTGTACGTACCCGAGCTGCCGGTTCCGTTCGCCGACAGCCACATGGTGCCCGGGATCGAGATGCGGGCGGGCCAGACCGGGGACTTCGTGGCCCTGGGTGTGAGCGCGCTCGGGCTGCGCACGCACCATCTCGACATGATCGGCGACGATCCCCAGGGTGAGCTGGTCCGGGCGCTGCACCGCGACCGGGGCATCGCGCTCACCGAGGTCCCCCTGCCCGGCGGCACCAGGCGCGCGGTGAACCTCGTCGGTCCCGACGGGCGCCGGCTGTCGCTGTACGACGACAGCCGCTCGCAGCCGGCGGACCGGCTGCCCGAGGCGACGGTCCGGGCGCTGGCCTCGGTGAGCCGGCACGCCCACGTCTCCATCACCCACCCCTGTGCCCACGCCCTCCCGGTGCTGCGCGAGGCGGGGGTGACCATCTCGACCGACCTGCACAACTGGGACGGCGACAACGCCTACCACGAGCCCTTCGCCTACCAGGCCGACCTGGTCTTCGTGTCCACCACCGCCCTGGCGGACCCGGAGCGGACCATGCGGCGGATCGCCGAGCGGGGCCGGGCCCGGGTGGTGGTGGCGACCGCCGGAGCCGAAGGCGCGTTCCTGCTGGCCGACGGCGAACTGACGCATGTACCGGCCGTGACGCCGCCCGCGCCGGTGGTGGACTCCAACGGCGCCGGCGACGCCTTCGCCTCGGGCTTCCTGTTCGGCTGGCTGGCCGGGGAGCCGCTGCGGCGCTGCGGCCGGTACGGAGCGATCGCCGGAGCCTTCGCCTGCGCCGTGCCGGGGACCCGGACCGATGTCATCAGTCGGAGCGAACTCCTCGCCCGGGCAGCCGAGTTGGAGTCGGAACCGGTGGCCGGTCGGTCCGGTGGCACCGAGCCGGTCGGGGAGCCCGTATAGCGGGCGGCGGCCACGACGTCGTCCTCGGCGGGGAAGCGGCGGGCCCCGCACCGGCGGAGGCGGCCCCGGCCGTCGTAGCCGCCGAACGGCCGTGCCCGCGCTCCGCCGCGACCGGGGCCGCTCTCACCGGTCGGAGAGGACTGCCGCCAGCTCCTGCGCGAGGCGTTCCCGGTTCGCCGGGGTCACCTGGATGAGCTCGACGTCGGCACGTCGCCTGAGGGCGTCGGTGAACGGGTCGTGGTGCGCGTGGACGGTGGCCACCACATCGGCGTCGGCTTCGAACAGGGCCCGTACGGCGTCCCGGAACGCGACGCTGCTCAGCTCCATCCGGCCGAGCTCGTCGACGAGTACGAGCGGCCGGGGAGAGCGGGCCTTCGACGCCTGCTCCAGACACGGTACGGCGAGCCGTTCCATGACGTCCGTGTCGACGCCGTAGCGCCCGACCCGCGGCGGCCCGGGGAAGTCGACGTGAGCGAGCACCTCTCGCTCGCCCGTCAGCGTCTCCAGCGTGAAACCGACCCGGGTGCCGCCCTGCCGGATCTCCTCGGTGGTGAAGCCGACGGCACCACGGGGACCGAGCAGCGCGGCGAGGCGGCGCAGCACGGTCGTCTTGCCGACGCCGGGGCGCCCTTCCAGCAGGATCCTCATCGGCATCTCGGGCTCCGCATCTACGGTCCGCCGTGAGCCCCTCGGCCACACGCCACAGCGCGGCCGGCCCGTCCCGGCCGGCGGTGCGGACCTTCTCGTCCCAGGTTCGCACCGCGGGGCCACGGCGGCGAGGGGGCCGCACCGGAGCGCGGTTCAGGCCCGCGCCGCGCAGCGGAAGCCGATGTTGCCGGTGGAGGTCTCCGGGGTGTTGGGCATCCTGGCACTGACCCGGTAGCGACGGCAGTAGGAGGCGTGGCACAGGTAGGAACCGCCGCGCAGGGCCCGGGCGGTGCCGGTGGGCGGGCCGGCCGGGTTCGCCCGGGGGCCGCTCGCGTGCCAGGTGGGGTGGAACCAGTCGGCGGTCCACTCCCAGACGTTCCCGGTCATGTTGTACAGGCCGTAGCCGTTCGGCGGGAACGCGTCCACCGGGCAGGTGCCGAGGTAGCCGTCCGCCAGGGTGTTGAGGGTGGGGAACTCGCCGTTCCAGACGTTCATCCGGTGCCGGCCGCCCGGCCGCAGGTCCCCGCCCCAGGGGAAGGGCTCGCCGTCCAGTCCGCCGCGCGCGGCGTACTCCCACTCGGCCTCGGTGGGCAGCCGCAGGCCGGCCCACGCGCAGTACGCGGCGGCGTCGTTCCAGGAGACGTGCACCACCGGGTGGTCCTCACGCCGCGCCAGGTGGGACTGCGGGCCCTCGGGGTGGCGCCAGTCGGCTCCGGGGACCTCCCGCCACCACGGTGCGGCCGCCACCGCCCTGGTGGGCGGGAAGTCGTCGGGCAGCAGCCCGCCGAAGACGAAGGAGGCCCCGTACCGCTCGGCGTCACTGACGTGCCCGGTGGCATCGGCGAAGGAGCGGAACTGCGCGTTGGTCACACACCGCGCCGCGATGGCGAACGGGTCGACGCGGACCCGCCGTACCGGCCCCTCACCGTCCTGCGGGTAGGCCGACGCGTCCTCGCTGCCCATGGTGAACCAGCCGCCGTCCAGCCGGACCGTCTCCTGCCGGGTGCGGGCACCGGGCGCACCCGCCGTGGACGCGGGGAGCGGCCGGGGCGGGTCGCCGCCGCGGCCCGGCGTGCAGCAGGCAGGGGTGTCGGATGTCATGGCGCGCTCCGCCCTTCTCCGGGTCTCGGGCCGTCACCTCCCGCCGGGGAGCCGACTGCCGGTTCACCCACCGGTCTGCCGCCCCCGGACGCGCGCCGCAACCCGGGCGCGCCGGTCCGGGTGAGGCCAGCCGTTGCCGACACCTCCTCAGGCCCATACGCTGGAATCCGGTCCACCGCACATCGGACACGGGTGCTACGCCGCCGGTCGGCGCACCGACGCGGCCCGGACGATCCGGTGCTGCCCGCGGCGGGCTCTGACGGGTACGCCCGTACCGGGTCGGCGGCTGCGGAGTCGCGGCGGTACTCGTCGGAACCGGATCAGGCCGTCCGTGATCACCCTCAACCATGCCGCCGGTCAAGTGACATTTCCCAACTCGACCGCCCGGGTGAGTCGTTGAGCAGCGGCCGCCGGTGTCCTGACTACGCGTGAGGTGCCTCGGCCGCGCGGTCGGCGAGGCCCGAAACCGGACGGTGCGTGAGGAGGCAACCCCATGCCCAAGCCATTCCGAGGTGTCGTCAACCTCGACATCCGCGACTCCGTCCCGGACTGGGGCCCCTACGAGCAGCCGAAGGCCAGAGGCGGGACACCGAACGTCCTCTACATCGTGCTCGACGACGTGGGCTACGGCGCCATGAGCTGCTACGGCGGTCCGATCGAGACACCGAACATCGACAGGATCGCCGCGAAGGGCCTTCGCTACGCGCAGTGGCACACCACCGCGCTCTGTTCGCCCACCCGCTCCTGCCTGCTGACCGGCCGCAACCACACGGTCAACGGCATGGCGTGCATCAGCGAGGCCGCGGTCGGCTTCCCGGGTGCGAACGGCCATGTCCCCCCGCAGTGCGCCACCCTCGCCGAGATGCTGGTCGACCAGGGCTTCAGCACCGCGATGGTCGGCAAGTGGCACCTGTGCGCCGAGGACGAGATGAACCTGGCCTCCACCAAGCGGGACTGGCCGCTCGGCCGCGGTTTCGAGCGCTTCTACGGCTTCCTGGGCGCCGAGACCAGCCAGTACTACCCCAACCTCGTCCATGACAACCACCCCGTCGAGCAGCCCGCCACGCCCGAGGAGGGCTACCACTTCAGCGTCGACATCACCGACAAGGCCATCCAGTACATCGACGACGTCAAGGCCATCACCCCCGACCGGCCGGTCTTCCTGTACTACGCTCCCGGCTGCGCCCATGCCCCGCACCAGGTGCCCAGGGAGTGGGTCGAGCGCTACCGGGGGCGCTTCGACGCCGGGTACGAGGAGATCCGCCGCCAGACCCTGGAACGGCAGAAGCGGCTGGGCCTGCTCCCGCAGAACACCGAGATGCCGCCCGTCAACCCGATCGGCACCCCAGAGACCCGCAGCGGCCCGGAGGGACAGCCCTTCCCGGCCCTGGACTACACCCGGCCGTGGGACACCCTGAACGACGACGAGAAGCGGCTGTTCGCCCGGATGGCCGAGACCTACGCGGGCTTCCTCACCCACTGCGACGACCAGATCGGCCGGCTGCTCGCCTACCTGGAGGAGATCGAGCAGCTGGACAACACCATCATCGTGGTGGTCTCCGACAACGGCGCCAGCGGCGAGGGCGGCCCCAACGGCTCGGTCAACGAGAACAACATCGCCAACAGCATGCCCGACGACCTGGCCCAGAACATGGCCCTGCTGGACGACCTGGGCAGCACCAGGACCTACAACCACTACCCGAACGGCTGGGCGATGGCCTTCAACGCCCCGTTCAAGATGTGGAAGCGCTACTCCTTCAACGGCGGCATCTGCGACCCGTGCGTCATCTCCTGGCCGAACGGCATCAAGGCCCACGGTGAGCTCCGCGAGCAGTACCACCACGCGATCGACATCGTGCCGACCCTGCTGGACTGCCTGGGAGTCGAACAGCCCGACACGGTCAAGGGCTACACCCAGCACCCCATCCAGGGCATCAGCATGCGCTACAGCTTCGACACCGGAACCATCCCGACCGCCAAGCACACCCAGTTCTACTCGATGCTCGGCACCCGGGGTATCTGGCACGACGGGTGGAAGGCCGTCACCACCCACCCCGCCATCAGCGGCTGGGGCCGGTTCAGCGAGGACACCTGGGAGCTCTACCACACCGACCAGGACCGCTCCGAGATGCACGACCTCGCCGAGCAGGAGCCCGGCAAGCTCGCCGAGCTCATCGGCCTGTGGTACCACGAGGCCGGCGCCAACCAGGCGTACCCGCTCGACGACCGCTCCGCCGTCGAGATCCTCACCACCCCGCGCCCGCAGATGACGGCGCCGCGCAACCGCTATGTGTACCGCCCCGGCGGCTCCGAGGTGTCGGAGTCGGCCAGCCCGAGCGTCCGCAACCGTTCGTACGTGGTCGGAGCCGCGGTCGACCTGCCGGAACCGGGCGCGTCCGGGGTGCTGTTCGCGCAGGGCAGCCGGTTCGGCGGCCACGCGCTGTACGTCAAGGACAACCGGCTGCACTACGTCTACAACTTCCTCGGCAGGGAGATACAGCACCTCAGTGCCACCGAGGACCTGCCGACCGGTCAGAACCTGATTCTGGCGGCCTCGTTCGACCGGGAGGGGGAGGACGGCCCCGGTATCGCCCGCGGCACCCTCAGCCTCTACTACGGCGCGCGCAAGGTCGGCGAGCGGAGCATCAGGACCCAGCCCGGCAAGTTCGGCATCGCGGGTGAGGGCCTCAACGTCGGCTGCGACCGGGGCGATCCCGTCACCGACGACTACCCCGGCACCGCCCCCTGGGCCTTCACCGGAGGAACCCTCAAGCGGGTCGCGGTCGACCTCAGCGGCGAACCGTACGTCGACCTGGAACGCGAAGCCGCCGCCATGCTCTCCCGGGACTGACACGCGTACGACGCACCGCGGACCGGGCCGGAACGCCGGCTCCGCGGTGCGAGCGCGCCGTGGGCCGGTCGGACTGGGCCGACCGAGTGGCAGGGAGCACCGGCCCGGCGCCACCGCTTGCGTGGCCGGACGGGGTAACCCATGATCGGCCGTGACGGACCGTCGTCAACCGACGACGCCGGTATTCACCCTCCCGGTCATTCCAGGCCCCCGTAGTGCCACGGGCGTCGGCCCGCCCCCGGGAGCGGCCACCGGACTGAGGCCCTCCGCACGGATGCGAACGACCGGCAGGTACACCCGCCGGCGGTGGTTCCGAGCCGAGCGGGTGCCTGGGTACGAGAGGAGAAGAGAAGGCATGCCCGGAGACTTCGGCAGAACCCGGTGGAAGCGTTTCGCCTGCGTGCTGGCACCGAGCATGGTCGCCGCCGCGGCGGTCACGGTCAGCCTGGCCCAGGGAGCGCTGGCGGCCTCGTTCTTCATCTCCGGCCAGGAGTTCAAGATCTTCGCGAGGTCGCTGACCGGTGAGGGCCTGAGCCTGTACGGCATGGTGGACACGACCCGCAGCGGGGAGCACATCCCGGTCCTGGTCACGGGGGTCGAGCGGGCGTCGATCAAAGGGCTGTGCCAGTCCCTGGTCGTTCCGATCCCGCTCCTCGGCCCGTTCACGCTCAGGCTCACCTCGGCCGAGGACGGCACCCCGGCCAGGGCGAAGGACCTCTTCCTGGACATCACGGTCCTGAGTGCCGGCCAGGCCTCCCTCCACAACGTCGACATCGGCATCGCGGCGGGCTCACTCACCACCGGTGACGTCAACCCGGGCGACCGGCGCTCGCCGTTCTTCGACCCCAACGGCTTCGCGGCGCAGTCCACCGCCGCGACGCTGACCGACGTACGTGCGACCGGGGTGGCCGGTTCGGCCGCCACCCTGGACCTGCCCGGGACACGCCTGACGCTCAAACCAGGCACGCACGAGTGCTTCTGAGACTGCGGCGGAGAAGTGGGCACGGCGCGGAACAGGAGCTGCCACGTGACGAACACGACCACCCATGACCTGTCCGGGCCGCTCGGCCGAGCCGCCGGAGTGCGGCGAAGGTTCCGGATCTGGCGCGGCACCCGCCCCTTCTGGGCCGGAGCGCTGACCATCTCGGCGAGCGCCCCGATCATCTACTTCCCCTACACCCACCTCTCGCTGGGCGGACTGCCGCTGGCACTGTCCACCACCGCCGGAGCCGGAGCACTGCTCATCGGGATCCTGCTCATCGTGCTGGGCGTCACGCTCTGGCTGCAGCAGCAGTCGCGGGTCTTCGCCGGAGCCGCGGCGATCGTGCTCTCACTGGTCTCCGTCCCGGTCGCCAACTTCGGCGGTTTCCTGCTGGGCATGCTCCCCGGGCTCGTCGGCGGCTCGCTCGCCTGCGCGTGGTCTCCGCCGGACGAGGCGTGGTGGGCCGCCGAAGCGCCGACCCTGGTGGAGCGGTTCGCGGGCTCCGAGGCCCAGAGCCCGGGCATGGCTTCCGTGAACCACGCGGGAGGGGGGCACGGTGGGGAGTGACCGCGCCCGGGACAGCCGGACCGACGCGGTGCCGGGCGCGCGGCGCGCCGGTGGAGCCGCCCCGCAGCCGGTGGCCCCTCCACCCGTCCGGCCGCGGCGACCGATGGGGAGCGTGCTGGCACTGACCGCCGTGCCGGCGGCGCTGCTGATGGCCGCGATGGCCCCGCCCGAGGCACCGTCCGGGGCCGGGCAGCCGGCCCCGAGCGGTACGGTCACGGCCAGGTCCGGTCCAGCCGACGGGTACCACGGGGACGGCTGCGCCCCTGGCCCCGCGGTGCCCTCGCAGCGCGGGGCCCGGCCGACGGCGGAGGGATCACCGGAGCCGACGGTCTCCTCGGCACCGGGCACTCCCAGGGCGGGTGCACCGGCACCGGGTGCCCTGCCGCACCAGGAGAAGCCACAGGCCGGGGTCTTGGGCCCGGGCGCCGCGGGCGGCCAGGGCCCGGGTACGGCCGCCGCGAGTCCCGCGTGCGGTCCGCCCGCGCCGACCGGTACCGCGCCGACCGGTAGCGCCCCGACCGGTACCGCCCCGAGCGCGACCGCCGGCCGGAGCCCCGTCCCCGCGGCACGGCCGGAGACCGCCGACCCCGGGAAGGGCGTCAGACCCGTCGCATCGAAGGACGGAGGGCCTACCGGGACGCCGGGAGCCCGGTGGAACCTGAGGTCGCGCAGGCTGGTGCTCCACGAGGGCGTTCTCAGCGTGGTGACCGAGGGAACCCCGGCCGGGCCCAGGCGGGTGCTGAGGTTCACCGCCCGTTCCATGGACGTCGGCGACCTCGATCTCGCCATCGACGGCGACGGGGTGACCCGGCATCTTCGGGCCGAGCCCGGCTCCACCGCCACCCTCGCCGGCGGTTCGGTGACGCTCTACGCGGAGAGCCTGTCCGGCCGTGTCACCGGCCTCGGCGACGGCCCGCTCCCCGGCGACCGTTCCGCCGTGATCACCCCGGACGCCGTCCCGCAGTGGCTCTACGGTGCGGACGTCGCGGCGCCGCACTCACCCGAACGAACCCTCACCTTCGAGGACGTGACCGTCTTCCGGGCACGTCTGGTCGCCACGGACCTGTCCGTTCCGGGCATGCGGCTGAGCGAGGTCCGGACCTGATGCGGATTCCGGACGAAGCACCCCCGACGGCCGGGTGAGGCCATGGGGCGCCCGGCAGAGGAGGACGTCATGCGAACCGCCGAGGACCCGCCGGAAGCGGTACTGCGGACACCCCGTGCCGCCGGGATCGCGGGAGTCCTCTGCGCACTGGTGCTGGGTGCCGTCATCGTGCTGATCCGCACCACGCTCCCGGCCGGCCCGGCCGCGGGCGCCGGCCGGCTTGCCAGCCCCTCCCACCAGGACACCCTGCGTGTGGTGCTGAGCCTGGTGCCGTTCGCCGGAGTGCTCTTCCTCTGGTTCATGGGCGTCGTACGGGACCGCGTCGGCAAGGCGGAGGACCGGTTCTTCGCCACCCTCTTCCTGGGGAGCGGGCTGCTGTTCGTGGCGATGCTCTTCGTCCTCGCCGCGGCCGCCGACAGCGTACTGGCCTCCTACCAGTCCCGGGGGGCCGCGCAGCCCCCCTCCTGGGGGTACGGGCGCCACCTCGCGCTGGCCGTGCTCTCGGGCTACTCCACCCGGATGGCGGCCGTGTTCGCGGTGTCCACCACGTCGATCGGCCGGAAACTGGGTATCTTCCCGCGCTGGCTGGCCTGGCTGGGCTACCTCGCCGCGTTCTACCTGCTGTTCATCGCCGGTTTCGTCCCCTGGTCGGAGCTGGTGTTCCCGGTCTGGATCCTGGCCGTCAGCGGTTTCCTGCTCCTGGCCGACCGCCTTCACCGGCGTGCGCCAGGCGCTCCGTGAGTGCCCGTCGACGGGCCGGGTGAGGCCGGCGGCCGCCGCCGGTGGGCCCGGATCCCCCTCCGCATGGCTGCCGTCGCGAGCGGGAGCGCACCGCTATCCTCACACTCCGTCAGGCTCTCGGTCCCGAGAGTCACCGCCGTGGGACAGGAGCGACAGATGGGCCGCGAGCTCCCCGAGGGTGCCCCTCCCAACACCGGCAGCCGGGCCCGGGACCACCTGGCCAACGAGCGGACCTACCTGGCGTGGCTTCGCACCGGCATCAGCGTGGCCGCACTGGGTGTCGCCGTCGCCAAGTTCGCGCCGCACCGGGGGCTCCACGCGGTGATCTCGGGGGCGATCCTGATCCTGGCCGGGCTGCTGGTGAGCGCGTACGGCACGGTGCGTTTCCGATCGGTGGGCACACAGCTGGAGGCCGGAGTCTTCGCCCCGGCGCGGTCCGGGGTGGTCACCGCCGCGACGGTGGTGACCCTGATGGCGCTGATCGCCGTCCTGGTCCTGGTCTGACCCTCCGAAGCCCGGCTCAGCCTGCCGCCAGCACCGTCACTCCGACGAGGACGAGTACCGCGGAGGAGAGCCACGGGCGGCACCTGCGGACCAGCCGGCTCCGGTCGCAGCAGGTACGGACACCGGCCGCGACCCTGATCAGCAGTGGGGCCAGGACGAGTTGCACTCCCGCCAGAACGGTGCCTTCACCGAGCGTCAACCGCGAGAAGGCCACCGCGAACACGCTCACGTTGTCGCCGCCGGTGGCCAGGAACAGCAGGAAGTACCACCCCAGATCGCGACAGCCCGTCGCCATGGGCCAGGGCAGGCCGGAACCACCCCCGCTGAACAGGCCGTACAGGCCCAGCAGCACCGGAACGACGCCCAGCAGTCTGAGGTACGAGGGCGTCAGCAACCGGCCCAGCAGGCCGCCCAGCGCCCCGAGGACCAGCATCACGACCAGAGCCGTGAGCAGCGCCGTCGTCAGCAGGCCGGTGCGGAGACGGCGATCGCCCAGGAAGAGCGCGACCAGCAGCCCCCAGGTGTCGATGTTCGTGGCGCAGAAGACCATGACCCCCAGGGCGATTGCGTACATGGCCTGGTGCAGCATGCGGGAACCCGGTGGTGGCACACGGACGAGCGGTGGACGGTCGCGGCCGGCTCCGAGCCGGGGCACACCGTCCACCCGGTTGCCTCACTCCCATCAGGTTTCCACGGCCTGCCCGCGCACGCGACTTGTGACGAGGGATCCGGGGTTGAGGGGATCGGTCCTCGGGGGAAGGTCGCCGTGGTGGCTGGCAGGGCATGGCGTGCGGTGGCGTCAACGGGATTCGGTCGGCTCACTCGTTGGTGGGTTTGTGCTGCTGCAACAGGGTGAGGCCTGGCTGTTCGCGTGACTGCAGGGCGTTGGGGCAGTCGACGCTGGGGCGGACAGGTAGACCTCCCACGAAAGAGGTGGCTTCGTGCGTTTCTCCTCGAAGGCATGGCGCGTTCCGACCGTTCTGGGCATGGCCGCCGCCGCGCTGGCGCCGCTCGCTGCGGCTCAGGCATCCCCGGCCGTCGACAGGCGGCAGGGCGGTGAGTTCGAGATCCGGACGTTCGCCGACAAGTGCTTCGACGTGAAGGACCGCAGCCCGGTGGACGGTACCCCGATCATCCAGTACGGCTGCGACGGTGCGTTCAACCAGCAGTTCAGGTTCAGGGCACTCGGCAGTGGCCGGTATGAGATCCGGACGTTCGCCGACAAGTGCCTCGACGTGAAGGACCGTAGCCCGGTGGACGGTACCCCGATCATCCAGTACGGCTGCGACGGTGCGTTCAACCAGCAGTTCAGGATCATGGCGGTCGGCAGTGGCCGGTATGAGATCCGGACGTTCGCCGACAAGTGCCTTGACGTGAAGGGCCGTAGCCCGGTGGACGGCACCCCGATCATCCAGTACGACTGCGACGGTGCGTTCAACCAGCAGTTCAGGATCGTGGAGCGGTAGCCGCTCACCCGTTTCCGACTCGCACTGCCCTTGCGGGCAGTGCGAGTTCGGTTTGCCGGGGCTGTCGGGGCTTCTGACCCGGCAGAGGGGACGAGCGGCGCCGGCTGCGGGCCTTCGCCGAAGGTCACCGACGCACTCCGGCGCCGCCCGGTCGGTCTTGCGGTGGCAGGCCGGGCGGCTGTGATCGACCTGCTGGTACGCCGGCGCCGAGGGGTTGACCTCCGTTTGACAGGGCCCAGGGCCACAGCGAACCTACGTTAGGTATCCAATTCGTCACGTTTTGTGATCGATGGCGATCATGCCGTCCGTGTACGAATCTGCCGCCGCCCGCCATCCCATGCGAGGAGCCCCACCGTGACCATGACCCCCATCCGTCCCACGGCCGTCCCGTCCGTCGAGCAGTTGCCCCAGCCGGAGCTGCGTGGGTCCACCGACATCCAGGGCAACATCCTGGCCGCGTTCAACAAGGACTTCATGGACTTCCGCTACCTGCACTTCCCGGACGCCACCAGGGGCCGGGGCTGGCTCTCCGCGATCCTCAACACCGTCGCGACGACCAATGAGACGGAGGACTTCAACGAGCAGTTCTCGCTGGCCCGCCGGGCCTTCGGCCGCGACCCGTCGATCACCACCGTCCGCTGCGGGGTCTCCCTCACCTTCGAGGGCCTCGTGACGGTCGCCAACAAGCCCGATCAGATCAAGAAGGACCTCAGCACCTTCACGTCGTTCTGCGCGGGCGCGGCCGCGCGGGCCCAGGACCTCGGGGACACCGGCGAGAGCGACCCCAAGACCTGGCTGTTCGGGGCCGGGACCGGCGACAAGGCGGTGCACGCGGTCCTCATCGTCGCCGCGGACACCGAGGAACTGCTGAAGGAGAAGCTGAAGAACCTCGACACGGTCGAGCAGACCCACCAGATCACGCGCGTCCATGTGGACGAGGGCCGCACCCTGACGGGTGATCTGAAGGGGCACGAGCAGTTCGGCTACAAGGACGGCATCTCCCAGCCCGGTGTCAAGGACTTCCACCGCGAGGACGCCAGCCGCAAGGGTTTCCGCGACAACCACGCCGGGGCCGAGCTGATCGAACCCGGCGAGTTCGTCTTCGGCTACAAGAGCGAGACGGGCGACCGGAAGGCGCCGGCCTGGATGAAGAACGGCTCCCTCCAGGTGGTGCGCCGCCTCCGCCAGGACGTCGCCGGCTGGAACAAGGCGGTGGTGGACGGCGTCAAGAACTTCACCGGGAACATGGATGCCAACCGGCTCGGTGCCTGTCTGGTCGGCCGCGCGAAGGACGGCACTCCGCTCGCCCCGCCGTGCAGCGCCGTGACCGGCCTCGGCTCGGACCGCAACGACTTCGACTACGCGAACGACCCCGTCGGCCGGCACACCCCCTGGGTCGCGCACATCCGCCGCACCCATCCGCGTGTCTTCGCCGGCATCGTCGACAAGAAGCCGAAGAGCCACCGCCTGATGCGCCGGGGCATCCCGTACGGCCCGCAGTTCAAGGGCGGCCCGGACGACGGCAAGGACCGCGGGCTGATGTTCGTCTGTTACGGCACCTCGCTGGAGGAGCAGTTCGAACTGGTCCAGCAGCACTGGTCCAACTCCGACACGTTCCCTCCCGGGGAGAGCCAGCCGGACCAGGTGGTCGCCAACGGCTTCGACAAGGTCACCGGCCTCGCCGGCAATGCCTCGATCGAGCTGGCGGACGGCACCTCCGGCACGGTCGACATGAAGCGCTTCGTCCGCACCACGGGCGCGCTCTACGCCTTCACCCCCTCGATCAGCACGCTGCGGCTGCTCGCCGAGGGCAACGACCTCCCCAACAAGTCGATCAGCTCCTGAGCGGCGAGGAGAGGTCATGAGCGAGAACCCCACCGTCGAGGGCACGGCCAACGACCGCGCCCACTGGCGGACCTGCCGACAGCTGGCGCGCGAGCTGCTGCTGGTCGGTCCGGACGACAGGGACCTGAAGCTGCGCTACCTCGACGTCCTGATCAAGGACGGCATCCCGGAGACGGACAGGCCCAAGGACGTGCTGATCGTCGGCGCCGGGATCGCCGGTCTGGTCGCCGGGAAGCTGCTCAAGGACGCCGGGCACAACGTCACCATCCTGGAGGCCAACGCCAACCGGGTGGGCGGCCGGATCAAGACCTTCCGCGCCACCGGCCACGAGGAGGACGGCCCGTTCTACGACCCGGAGCAGTACGCCGAGGCCGGAGCGATGCGGCTGCCCAGCTTCCACCCGCTCACCCTGGCGCTCGTCGACAGACTCGGCCTGAGCCGGCAGCTGTTCTTCAACGTCGACGTCGATCCGGACACCGGCAACCAGAACGCGCCCGTCCCGCCGGTGGTCTACGAGTCCTTCGAGCCCGGCAGGATCTGGAAGTACGGCGCGGACAGCCCGGACTTCCGCGAACCGGTCAAGCGCTTCAACTCCTGGATCCGCGCCAACCGGATCCAGGCCCGCCGCAGTGAGTACGCCGCCGACCCCAGCTGTATCAACGAGGGCTTCCACCTCACCGGCGGCGAGGTGCGGATCACCGCCGCCGACATGGTCAACCAGGCACTGGAGCCGGTCCGCGACTACTACTCGGTGATCAAGGACGGCAAGCGGGTGAACAAGCCGTTCGCCGAGTGGCTGGACGGCTGGGCCCGGGTGATCCGCGACTTCGACGGCTACTCGATGGGCCGCTTCCTGCGCGAGCACGCGGGCTTCAGTGACGAGGCCGTCGAGGCGATCGGCACGATCGAGAACATGACCTCGCGGCTGCACCTGTCCTTCTTCCACACCTTCCTGGGCCGCAGCGACATCAACCCGACGGCCACCTACTGGGAGATCTCGGGCGGCAGCTGGAAGCTGCCCCACGTGCTCGCCGAGGAGCTCCGGGAAGAGCTGCGGATGGGCGAGCGGATGATCCGGATCGAGTACTGGGACCCGCGCCGCGACGGCGGGGCCGGCCGCGACGTCGGCCCCAACGGGCCGCAGGTCGCGGTCCAGACCGTCCCCGAGGACGACCCCGAAGCCGAACCCGACGTCTGGAAGGGCGACTTCGCGATCGTCACGGTCCCGTTCTCCGCCCTGCGGTTCGTCCAGGTGACGCCCCCGTTCTCGTACAAGAAACGCCGGGCGATCATCGAGACCCACTACGACCAGGCCACCAAGGTGCTGCTGGAGTTCTCCCGCCGCTGGTGGGAGTTGACCGAGGCGGACTGGAAGACCGAACTCGACTCCATCGCACCCGGCCTGTACGAGTACTACCAGCGGGCCGGCGAGGAGGACGCCGAGGCGGCCGTCGCCGTCGCCCACAACGGCCACCGGCCCCCGCCCAACCTGCCGAACGTGCTGCTCGGCGCGCACGCGAGCGTGGACGAGCGCCGGATCAGCCAGGCCCAGCGCGAGGTCTACCAGCACACCCCGCTGCTCCGGGCGAACGTGCGCCCCGCCACCAACTGCTTCGGCGGCGGCTCGACCACCGACAACCCGAACCGCTTCATGTACTACCCCTCGCACCCGGTGCCCGACAGCGACGGCGGCGGCGTGGTGCTGGCCGGCTACAGCTGGTCGGACGACGCGGTGCGCTGGGACTCCATGGAGGACGACGAGCGGTACGTCTACGCGCTGCGCAACCTTCAGTCGGTGCACGGCCGGCGGATCGAGGTGTTCTACACCGGCTACGGGAAGACCCAGAGCTGGCTGCGCGACCCGTACGCCTTCGGCGAGGCGGCGGTGTACACCCCGCACCAGATGACCAGCTTCCACCTCGACGCGGTCAAGCCCGAGGGCCCGGTGCACTTCGCCGGCGAGCACGTCTCGCTCAAGCACGCCTGGATCGAGGGCGCGGTGGAAACCGCCGTCCGGGCGGCCATCGCCGTCCACGAGGCACCACCTCCGCCGCCCCCGGCGGAACCGGAGATCCGGCCCGAGGTACAGGCCCGCCGGGAACGCCGACAGGAGGCGCTGAGCAGATGAGCGGCAACCACGATTGGACGGTGGGCCGATACCTGGCCACCAGGCTGGAGCAGTTGGGCATCCGGTACCTGTTCGGGGTGCCGGGCGACTTCCTCGGCCCGTTCCTGACGACCATGCAGGCCACCACCAGCGTGCGCTGGATCGGCACCCCGACCGAGATGGGCGGCGGCTACGCCGCGGACGCCTACGCCCGGGTGCGGGCCGCCGACGCCGACCCGGACAAGGGCGAGCAGGGCATCGGCGCCGTCGCGGTGACCTACGGAGTGGGCGCGTTCAGCCTGCTCAACACGGTCGGCGGCGCGTACGTCGAGGACGTGCCGCTGATCGCGATCAACGCGGCGCCCTCGTACGAGCAGTGGCTCAACCAGCAGGCGGTCGGCCTGCTCACCTCGCACATGAGCCCGCGCCGGGAGAGCAACCTGAACGTCTACCGGCAGGTCACGGTGGACGCGCAGGTGCTCTCCAACCCGGGGCTCGCGCCCTGGCAGATCGACAGCGCGATCACCGCGTGCCTGACCGAGCGCAAGCCGGTCTACCTGGAGGTGATGGAGGACCTCTGGCACGCGCCGTGCGATCCCCCGCAGGGTGAACTCCGGGCTCACGAGCGGACGTTCACCAAGCGGAACGAGGAGATGCTGGCCAAGGCGGTCACGGCGGCGGTGGAGCTGATCGGCGAGTTCGGCACACCGATCGTCTGGGCCGGCGAGGAACTGGTCCGCCAGCGGCTGGAGGACGAACTGCTGGAGTTCGTCCAGAGCACCCGAATGCAGTTCTGCACCACGGTCGGCGCGAAGTCCGTGGTCTCCGAACGGCATCCGCTGTTCGCCGGCGTCTACAACGGCAAGGCGAGCCTGCCGGAGATCCGGAAGACCTTCAAGAACGCCGGATGCCGGATCGGCCTGGGAACCTGGTCCACGTCCAAGAACCTCGGCGGCGAGCAGTCGATCGGCGACGACTGGATCGTGGCGGCCCGCGACGGTGTCAGCGTCGGCGCCAACTACTTCCCCGAGGTCCAACTGGGGCGGTTCATCCCGGCGTTGCGCAAAGCACTGGCGGGACAGACCTTCCCGGCGGACCACTTCGCGCTGGCGCACGCGGCGGGCCTGGACGTCCCCGCCAGCACGTCCGACTACCTGGACTCGCTGAGCGCCGACCAGTACCCGGAGGAGCTGACCTACGACAGCTTCTTCCAGCACATCAACTTCTTCCTGGAGCACCAGGCCACCGGCGGGGACCCGCAGGCCCCCTCACCGTTCACGGTGGTCTCGGACGCGGCGTTCGCACTGCTCGGATCGATGAACCTGCGGATCACCGAGCGGGCCGGCTTCCTGGCACAGAACAGCTGGCTGTCCATCGGCTACTCGGTCGGCGCGGCCACCGGCGTTGCGCTGGGCCGACAGCAGCCCATGAAGCGGCCGCTGGTGTTCGTCGGGGACGGCTCGTTCCAGGAGATCTGCCAGGAGCTGTCCACCCAGGTGCGCCACCACCTGCGGCCGGTGGTCTTCGTACTGGACAACGAGGGCTTCTACGGCATCGAACAAATGCTGGTCAGCCCCTGCTACTACAAGGAGAAGCCGTCCGACGGGGCCGACTTCTACAACGTGCTCCACCCGTGGCGGTACGAGAAACTGGCCGAGGTCTTCGGCACGGAAAAGGACCGGATGCACGGGTACGAGCTCACCACCCACGCCGAGCTCGACTCACTCCTGCTCGACATCGCCGATCCCGGCAACGACGTCAACCACGCGCCGATCCTGGTCCGCGTCCGGCTCAGCCGGCACGACTACCCGCGGGCACTCCAGTACAAGATCGACGAGAAGTGCAAGTAACCGCCGTACGGCGCACCGGCCCCAGTCCGAGACCGGGGCCGGTGCGCGCCGCACCCGTGCTCAGTGTGCGACAGCCCACGAATTCTTCCTGAGCCCCGCTGAGTATCCGAGGTCGTGGCCAGGGGCTTCTTCCTTCTGGGGTTCGGTGCCACCTCCACATCGCGATTCCGACCCCCAGCCACCAACTGATCATCCGGTAGCGCCAGGCCTGCAACCCGGAGGTCACCGACACCGACTGCGCAGCCTCAACTCCACTGCAGTAACACCTTGGTAACGTCAGGTCGACACTCTAGATGTGACATTGCACATATCACATCATGCTCCCATGAGAAGAGTCATCGCCCTACTGTCGGCCGCCACGGCCGTCGCCGCTCTCAGTGGAGTCTCTGCCAGTGCCGCGCCCGGTGCCGCCGCGCCCGAGGACACCGGGCAGGGGAAGCTCGTCTGGAGTTCCTGCAACGACACCACCACACCCGCACTGCAGTGCGCGATGCTCGACGTGCCGGTGGACTACGCCGACCCGAACGGCCGGAAGATCAAGATCAAGGTGAACAGGCTTCCCGCCACCGCGCCCAAGGACAGGCAGCAGGGCCCGATCCTGCTCAACCCCGGTGGCCCCGGGGACTCCGGGCTCTGGATGCCCGCCTACATCTCCGGGCAGATTCCGAAGGACGTCGCCTCGACCTACGACTGGATCGGCTTCGACCCGCGCGGCACCAACGGCAGCGAGCCCCATGTCGTCTGCGACGCCCACTACTTCGACGCCGGGCGGCCCGACTACCAGATGAGCCAGGGCACTTCGAAGGCCTGGCTGGCGAAGTCGGCCGGGTATGCCGCCGACTGCGCCGCCGACTGGTCCTGGCTTCTGCCGCACATGACCACCGTCGACAACGCGCGCGACATGGACAGCATCCGGCGGGCACTCGGTGTACCGAAGATCAACTTCTACGGCGGCTCCTGGGGTACCTCGCTGGGCTCCACGTACGGCCAGCTCTTCCCCTCGCATGTCCGGCGGATGGTGCTGGACAGCATCGTCGGCCCGACCGTCAGCTGGTACGACCACAACATCCTGCAGGACAAGGAGCACCAGCGCCGCTTCGACGCCTTCGCGGCCTGGACGGCCAAGGCCGACTCGGTCTACCACCTGGGCACGGACGCCGCCACGGTCGAGAAGGCGTACTACCAGGTCGAGGCCGCCCTGCGGACCAGCCCGGTGGAGGCGGCCCCGGCCCCCGGCAAGATCGGCCCGGCCGAGTTCGAGGACACCTTCTACGGCGGTGGTTACAACTTCCTGCGCTGGCCCAGGATGGCCACCGTGCTCTCGGCCTACCTCACCCGGCACGACACCCAGCCGCTGACCATCGCCTACAACCGCTACGCGGCGCCCGGCGCCGACGACGGCGCCTTCCCGGCGTACAACGCGCTGCAGTGCACCGAGAACGCCTGGCCGCGTGACTGGGAGTTCTGGAAGAAGGATCAGGCCAAGGTCAACACCACCGCGCCCTTCTACACCTACGACAACATGTGGTACAATGCCGCCTGCATGTTCTGGCCCTACCAGGGCAACCCCGCCGGCCGGACGAAGATCACCGGCAAGGGCCTGCCACCCGTCCTGCTCTTCCAGGCCACCGAGGACGCCGCCACCCCGTACGAGGGCGGGCTCGCCATGCACGACGCACTGCCCGGCTCGAAGCTGGTCGTCCAGACCGGCGGCAGCTTCCACGAAATCCTCTTCCACGGCAACGCCTGTCTCGACGACACCTTCACCGCCTACCTCCGCGACGGCAGCCTCCCCAAGGGCGGCGGCCGCATCGCCAAGACCTGCGCCCCCGAACCCGAGCCCACCCCCGTCTACGTGACCCCGTCCCCGACCCTCACCGCCAGGACCACCACCGTCGCCACCCCCCTCCCGCCCGCCGACCCCGAGGCCGTCCACGGCGTCCTCCGATAGCCAACCAGCCACAACCCGGCGGCCGTTGGCACCCAGCCGGCGGCCGCCGGGCGAGTTCGTCATCGGCTGCGAGGGCCCAGACGGTCATGCTGGAGCAGGCCGGTATCCAGCCCGGCACGCGCGTGCCGGAGATCGGCTCCGGCGGCCTGGACGCGGAGATGATCGCCGAACTCGTCGGCGAGGTCGGTGAGTTGACGACGATCGAGATCGACCCCGACGTCACCGGCAGGGCAGTCCCGGGGTGCGGTCAGCCTTCGGCGGAGCTGGCCGAGCCCCGGAACGCGCCCTGGTGCCGACCGGACCTCGGCCTTTCCGGCCTCCGAAGATGGTTGTAGAGTCATAACTATTGTGAATCTATAACCAATGGGGGAGGGTTCGTGCCAGAGCCCAACGCACAACGGCGGACGCTGATCCTGGCGATCTGCTGCATGAGTCTGTTCGTCGTCGGCATCGACAACACCATCGTCAACGTCGCACTTCCCGCCATCCAGCACGACCTGAACGCCTCCGTGGCGGGGCTGCAGTGGGTGATCAGTGCCTACACCGTGGTGATCGCCGCCCTGCTGCTGCTCGCCGGCTCGACCGGTGACCGGTTCGGGCGGCGGCGCACCTTCCAGGCCGGCCTGGCGCTCTTCACTCTGGGCTCGCTGCTCTGCAGCCTGGCGCCCGGGCTCGGCTGGCTGATCGCGGCCCGGGTGGTGCAGGCCGCCGGCGGCTCGATGCTCAATCCGGTGGCGATGGGCATCATCACCAACACTTTCACCGAGCCGCGCGAGCGGGCCCGGGCGATCGGCGTCTGGGGCGCGGTCGCCGGGGTGAGCATGGCGCTCGGTCCGGTCGCCGGCGGTCTGCTGGTCGGCAGCGTCGGCTGGCGGGCGATCTTCTGGATCAACCTGCCGGTGGGCCTGGCCGCGATGGCGCTCGCCCAGCGCTTCGTGCCCGAGTCGCGGGCCGCCAAGCCGCGCAGACCCGACCCGCTGGGCCAGGTGCTGATGGTACTGCTGCTCGGCCTGCTCACCTTCACCCTGATCGAGGCGCCTGACGTGGGCTGGGCCGCACCTCGGACCGTCGCCGGTTTCCTGATCGCCGCGCTGGCGGGGGTGGTCTTCGTGGTCTGGGAGTCGCGCTGCGCCGAGCCGCTGATCGATCCGCGGTTCTTCCGCAGCGTGCCGCTCGTAGGTGCCACGGTGATCGCGGTGAGCGGCTTCGCCTCGCTGGCCGGCTTCCTCTTCCTGAACACCCTCTACCTGCAGGACGTGCTCGGGTACAGCGCGATGAAGGCAGGCTTCTACGTGCTGCCGATGGCCGTGATGGCGATGGTCTTCTCGCCGGTCTCCGGACGGCTGGTCGGCGGCCGGGGCCCGCGTCCGCCGCTGCTGGTGGCCGGGGTGGCGATGGCGGTCAGCGGACTGCTGCTCACCGGGCTCTCCGACCACACACCGGTGGCGCAGCTGATGGCGGCTTACGTGGTGTTCGGGATCGGCTTCGGCATGATCAACGCGCCGATCACCAACACCGCCGTCTCCGGCATGCCGCGCAGTCAGGCCGGTGTCGCGGCGGCCGTCGCCTCGACCAGTCGGCAGACCGGGCAGTCACTCGGGGTCGCGGTGATCGTCTCGGTGGTGGTCTCCAGCGTGCACGGACCGCTGCGGTCCGGTTTCGCGACGGCCAGTCATGCCGGCTGGTGGATCATCGTGGGCTTCGGCCTGTTGGTGGTGGTGCTCGGTATCCTGTCCACCAGTGCGCGGGCGGTGCAGACTGCCACCTGGGTCGCCGAATCCCTCGAACCGACGGACCGTAGGACGCCGAGCTCCCCCATCATGAACAACACCGCATGAACGACGACGCTCACCGTGCCACCGCCGTCCGGATCTACCAGCGGATGGCGCACCTCGTGCTGGAGTCCGACAACCGCCGGCGCGAGGTGGTGGAAGCCACCGGGCTGAGCTTCGCCCGGATCAAGGCGCTGCGACGGCTGGCCGAGCGGCCGATGCGGATGAGCGAGCTGGCGGCCGAGCTGCTGGTGGACAAGCCGTACACCACGGTGATCGTGGACGAGCTGGAGCGGCGCGGCCTGGTGGTCCGTTCCACGGCGCCGGACGACCGGCGGGCGAAGGTGGTCACCGTGACCGACCAGGGCCGCGAGACGGCCCGGTTGGCGAACGAGATCCTGGCCCGGCCGCCGCAGGCGCTGGTCGCGCTGCCGGCGGCCGAGATGGCGGAGCTGGACGCGCTGCTGGCCAAGCTGGCGCCATGAGCTGACGCCGGCTGATGCTGACTTTTGCCGACCGGATCTGATGGTCCGTCATGCGGGCGGGGGTGGGGTCCGCGCCTGTGGGCACAGGAGAAGACGAAGATCTCCCCCTCGACCTCGCCGACCAGATCAAGGAGGACAACTACCGGCGCCACCGCGACTGCCCGGGGCCCGGACCTACACCTTCTACGACGATGTCACCGTTCCGTGCCCCCGCCTCGCCGACTCACCGGCTATGAAGGGTTCTTCGGGCGGTCGAGCTGCTTGCCGTCGACGAACAGGTCGACACGTTCGTTGTAGAAGGCGATCAGGCCGGCGATGGGCTGCACGCCGCGCGTGGGGAAGTCGTAGCACCAGGCGAGGTCGGGGTGTAGCCGGTCGCCGATCCGGGCCGACCAGTACCCGCTGGTAGTGCCCTTGTACGGGCAGGCGGTCACGGTGTCGCTCGGCTCGAGTTTTGTGAAGTCGACGTCGGTGCGGTTGAGGTAGTACCGGATCGGCAACCCGGTCTCGAAGACCAGCACCGGCGACGAGGACTCGGCCAGCACGGTGCCGTCGCGCTCCACCCTCACCGTGCGCGTGGAGCGCAGCGCGTCCACCCGGACGTAGGGACTGCGGGGGTGCACGAAGACCCGCTCGTCCTCCTCATACCAGGCGTCCAGCGCCGCCCACTCGAACCGCACCGTGCCGCTCAGCCCGGGGACCGGCGACTCGGCCAGCACCCGCGCGGCGCGCGGCCGCAGCGTCTCGCCCGCCCGAAGTTGGAACCACTGCGCCGTCCCACGTGAACTCTCCTCCGAGCCAGCCTGCTCGTCCGGCGTCAGCAGCTCCGTCCGCACGTCGTCCAACGGGATATAGAACTGGGGAAAGAACGGCTTCTCCCAGACATAACGCGCTTGCACGGTGTCGAGCACGGTTTCACCGCCCAGCACCGCGCGGATCCGCCGCGGCACCGGCTCAACATGGTTGACCGGCACAGTCAGCGGCGGCAGTTTCGGCTGATTGTCCATCAGAGTCCCGCCTCCTCAACGGTGGGCGCAACGCGGACGGCCGTGCGCCTCAGTCGACAGTCAACCACGTCGCTGCAGTCCCACGCCGGTGAGATGGTGCCCTGCCGGTCGGCGCGTCGTCGGCCGACTGACGCTGTCGAGGATCTTGGAAATCGAGTATCCGAAGGTAGATCAGATCGCCGATCATCTCGATGGGGTGCGGGCCTGACCCGAAACGGCCTCCGTGGGTGGCGTGAGAGCGCCGGGCTGTCAGGTTGTGCTCTCACTGGAGGACTGACACCGTCGTCGAGACTCGGGCCGTGGAGGAGGGCGACCATCGCGTCGGGCCGGCCGAGGCGTTCTCGGTCCAGCTCGAACAGGCGCTGCTCTTTGACCTCGGCGACCAAGTCCTCCTCGTCGGTGTCGCAGAAGGGCAGGAAGACGCGTTCCGTGCCGACCTTCGCGGCGAGCCGGTCGGCGAGGGCGGCGGCGAGGGCGCGGTCATGAGCGGCGAAGAGCCGGTGGGCTACATGCCGGTGGGCTACATAGAAGAGGGACACCAGCAGGAACCCCCCAGTCGTGGGTCGGATACGGCGTTGTGCCGGGATGCGAAGGGCCGGGGTCGTGACGAAGCGGGCTGCCGCCTCCACCGCTTCGGCGAGAGCCCGAGCGGGCGTGGCGCCTTGCGACCGACGGGCGAGGAAAGTACCGGCCGGGGTGTCGCCCGCCCCGGACACTTCGTTCGGCGGTCGGGACGGAGGAGCCACCCTGGCGATCCGTCGGCCGAGGGTCCACACCTGGGCTGGGCGGGGACCATCGGTCACGACGACTTCCGGCAGGACCGTCGCGTCGGTGATGGCTTGGAGGAGGCGGTACTCGGCCGCGTTGACGAACACCGTGCTCGCCCGGTCGAGCCGGGGGACGACGGCCCGGATCATGTCCTCCGCGCTGGGCAGGGAGAAGTCGACGCTGAAGCCGGCGCCGCGCTCCGCGAGCCGGTCGAGGACAGCCGCCGCGTCGAGAGGCCGGCGGCAGCACACGTGGTACCGGTGGTCAGGGTGCTGGTACACGTGGGCGAGAGCGTGGGCCGTCAACCGCTCGGCGGCCCCGTAGACCGCATGGACGCCGACGAGTTCGCCGTGCCGGTCGTACCGCAGGTCGAAGGTGGTGGAAGGGCCATCGGTCGTGTCGTGCCCCGACCAGTCGATCGCGTCCGATTCCCGCGCCTGCGGTATGAGAGACCACGGATCACCAAGTGACCGGCAACGCCTGCAGGCCGCGGAAGACCAGTTCCGGCACGTAGGTGAGCTCGGACTCGTCAACGGCGAGGCGCAGTCCCGGATACCGTTTCACCACGGACCCGATCGCCACCCGCATCTCCCGGCGGGCCAGTATCGCGCCGAGGCAGAAGTGCGGCCCGTGCCCGAAGGCGAGGTGCGCTGCCGGTCCTTCGCGCGTGATGTCGAAGCGGCCGGGATCCGGGTACACACCGGGGTCGCGGTTGGCCGCGACGATGACCGGCAACACCGGTTCGCCCGCCCCCAGTTCGACGCCCTCCAGAACGACGGGCTCGGTCGTGACCCGGACCTCAGCCGAGGTGAAAAGCCTGCTGTAGCGCAGTAGTTCGTCGACCGCCGGTCCGATCAGGTCCGGTGACGACCGCAGCAGCGCGAGTTGGTCCGGGTGGCGCAGCAGGGTCAGCAACGAGTTGCCCAGCTGGTTGACAGTCGTCTCGTGGCCGGCGATCAGCAGGCCCTCGAGGTTGGCCAGCAGCTCGGGTTCGGTGAGGTGGTCGCCCTCGTCGTTGGCGGCGACCATCGCCGAGATCAACCCGTTGTCCGGCTGCGCCCGCTTCTGACGCACCAGATCGGCGAGCCAGTCCTGCATCTCGCTCTGTGCGGCCCGCAGTTCGTCCGGAGTGATGTCCGTGACGAACAGCCGCCTGGTCCACCTGCGGATGGCCTCCGCCTCGGAGTAGGGCACGCCGAGCAGCTCGCAGATGACCATCAACGGCAGTGGAGCGCAGAGACCTGCCACAAGATCCGCGGTTGGATCGAGGGAGTCGAGCAAGGAGTCCACAATGGACTGCACGCGTGGCTCGAGCTGATCGACCATGCGTGGGCTGAACGCCTGCGACATCAGCTTGCGCAGGCGGGCGTGGCGCTCGCCGTCCAGGCTGGAGACCAGTAACGGGTCGGCGGCGACGGACAGTTTCAGCGGGCCGCCCGGAAGTGTGGCCGCCTCCCGGCTGAACCGGCTGTCGCTCAGAACCTGGCGCACCGCCTTGTAGGAAAGGGCGAGCCAGACGTCTGCCGTACCCATCGTCGCGAGGACGACCGGAGCCTGCGCGAGCAGCGCCTCGGCTTCGGGCTCGTTGTCGAGCTGGTGTGGTGTGGTGAGGGGAAACGTGGCTCGCATCACTGCCTCCTGACTGGATGTCACCAGGCCCGGGCACCGGGTTCCGGGCGCGAACGGCCGGGACCGATGCACGGATCGGTGACAGCTGGGTTGTGTGCCGCCGAGGGCGGTGGCGCTTCGCGATCGTCTCGAAGTCGATGGGGTCAACGGTTCAGCCGGAGCTGTCGGCGGCGCCGGTGGTCGGTTCGCTCGATCCGGGTAGTGATCGCCGTGCGGAGGTCTTCCCCGGTGGCCGGATGACTGTCGAGGACGTTCTTCTGCGCGAGTGCGAATGGGATTCTAGGGCGTTGTCACCGGCGGCGTCGACGGTTCCCATGAACCCGGCCCGGCCGTGGTGGTGCAGGGCGTGGACGAACTACCGTGACCGCACCGGCAGGTTCACCGGCAGATTCGCCAGCAGGTCCGCCGGCGGACACTGCGACGGGCCGTCGGTTGAGAAACGACGCGTTTCACGGGGCACGGGACGGATCTCGCCACGGTGCCTTGGCCACGCAGGCATATGACGTTGTGATGTGCCTCGTTTGAGACAGCCTTCGCCTGGCCTATGGCGATGGCGTGATGTTGCTGCCATGCTCGTTCGCGCGGCGGGACGATCATCGCCTCGGCCCCTACGCTCAGCTCACCAGTGCATCTTCCTCGAAGAGCGTCGCCAACGCTGTCGCTTTCGAGGACCGCTCCACTGATCCAGGCGCCCTAAGCGCGGTCGAGTCCGGGGTCTGATACCACCGGGTCGCCGGGCTGCCCGCGCGCTCGATGCTCCGGCCGCTCGCTCGGCCGGAGCCGCACCATCGGGACTGCTACGGAAACACCCCGCCTTCCTTCACCCCCCCAGCTCACGAGGTGTCGATGTGATGCGCTTCCCCCTGGATTCGGACGCTGATCGTGTCGCTGTCATCGGAATAGCGGGCAGGTTGCCGAAAGCCCCGGATCCGGAGGCGTTCTGGCGACTGCTGTGCGACGGGGCCGACGCGATCACCGCGCCGCCCGTGGGCCGGCAGGGCGTACGGCACGGCGGCTACCTGGACCGGGTGGACGGCTTCGACGCGGCGTTCTTCGGTGTGTCCCCCCGTGAGGCCGCCGGCATGGACCCGCAGCAGCGGCTCATGCTCGAACTCGCCTGGGAGGCCCTGGAGGACGCCCGGATCGTGCCGAGCACGCTGGCGGGCGGCCCGACGGGGGTGTTCGTCGGCTCGATGTGGGAGGACTACACGTCCCTGGCCTACCCCAGTCACATCACGCCGCACACGCTGACCGGCACCAGCCGGGGCGTCATCGCCAACCGCGTCTCGCACTTCCTCGGTGTGCGCGGACCGAGCATGACGGTCGACACAGCCCAGTCGTCGGCGCTGGTCGCGGTGCATCTGGCGGTCGAGAGCCTGCGCCGCGGCGAGTCGGCGCTCGCCCTGGCCGGCGGGGTGAACCTCAACCTGACCGCCGCCCGCGAGGAGGGAGCGGCGGAGTTCGGCGGCCTGTCCCCGGACGACCGCTGCTTCACCTTCGACGCCCGGGCCAACGGCTTCGTCCGCGGTGAGGGCGGCGCCTTCCTCGTCCTGAAACCGCTGGACCGGGCGCTGGCCGACGGGGACCGCGTCTACGGTGTCATCCGGGGCAGCGCGGTCAACAACGACGGCGCCACACGGAGCCTGACCGTGCCCAGCGCGCAGGCCCAGGAACAGGTCATCCGCGAGGCACTGGCCCGCGCCGGCGTGCGTCCCGCGGATGTGCAGTACGTGGAGCTGCACGGCACCGGCACCGCTGTCGGCGACCCCATCGAGGCCGCCGCCCTCGCGGCGGCCTACCGCGACCCGGCCGAGTCCGGCGACGCCGACAGCGCCCTGCGGGTCGGATCCGCCAAGACGAACGTCGGCCACCTGGAAGGCGCCGCGGGCATCGTCGGACTGCTCAAGGCTGTCCTCAGCGTGTACCACCGCGCACTGCCGCCGAGCCTGAACTACGAAACCCCCAACCCCGGCATCCCTCTCAACGCACTGGCGCTGCGGGTCCAGACCGCTCTGACCCCCTGGCCGCGGCCGGACGCGCCCCTGCTCGCCGGCGTGTCGTCGTTCGGCATGGGCGGCACCAACGCGCACGTGATCGTCGAGCAGGCGCCCGGTGCGGTCGCGCCGCCGGCCCGGCGGCCCGCCCCTGAGGCCCGGCCGGCGCCGTGGATCGTCACGGCGCGGACCAAGCAGGCGCTACGAGCGCAGATCGAGCGCCTGCGCGAACACGTGCGCAGCCACCCGGACCTGACCGGCGCCGAGGTCGCGCACGCGCTGGCCACCACCAGAACCCGCTTCGCGCACCGCGCGGTCCTGCTCGACTCCGCCCAGGTCGCCGCCGGCCGGGCCGGCACCCCGGGCCGTACCGTCTTCGTGTTCCCCGGCCAGGGCGCGCAGTGGGTCGGCATGGGCCGGGAGCTGTACGCCGCGTACCCCGCCTTCCGGGGCGCCATGGACGAGTGCGCCCAGGCCCTGGCCCCGTACACCGACTGGTCCCTGGTTGATGTCCTGGACGGCGCCCCGCTCGACCGCGTGGACATCGTGCAGCCCGCCCTGTTCGCGGTGATGGTGTCCCTGGCGGCACTGTGGCGCTCCTTCGGTGTCGAGCCCGACGCGGTGGTCGGGCACTCACAGGGCGAGATCGCCGCGGCATACGTCGCGGGCGCGCTGTCGCTGTCCGACGCGGCCCGGATCGTGGCACTGCGCAGCCGCGCGCTGGTGGCGCTGACCGGCCGGGGCGGCATGGTGTCCGTGGCCCTGTCCGCCGAGCGGGCCGAGGACTACGTGTCGCGCTGGGGCGGCGCGCTGACGGTCGCCGTGGTCAACGCCACCGGCTCGGTCGTGGTGTCCGGCGACACGCAGGCCCTGTCCGAACTGGTCGAGTCCTGCGCGGCGGACGGTGTCCGCGCAAGCGTCGTCCCGGTGGACTACGCCTCCCACTCCGCGCACGTCGAGGCGATCCGCGAGCGGCTGCACACCGAACTGGACGGTGTGCGGCCGCGGCAGGGCGCCATCCCGTACTACTCCGCGGTCACCGGCGGCCTCCTCGGCGACACCACGGAGCTCGACGCCGGCTACTGGTACCGCAACTTGCGCGAGCCGGTCCGCTTCGACCTGGCCACCGCCGCACTGCTGGCGGACGGGCACGACGTCGTGGTCGAGGTCAGCCCGCACCCGGTGCTGCTGCCCGCCGTCGAACAGATCCTGGAACAGGCCCACGAGCGGATCGGCGTGCCCGGCGTCGCCACCGGCACGCTGGGCCGTGACCGGGGCGGGCCGGACGTCTTCCTGACCGCGCTGTCCCGGCTGTTCGTGGCCGGCGTGCCGGTCGACTGGTCCCCGGCCGTCGCCGAGGCCGCGCCGGTCGACCTGCCCACGTACGCCTTCCAACGTCGTTCGTACTGGCTGCCCGAAGCGACAGCCGGGCAGAGCGGACGGACCCCGGCCGGCCCGGGGACGCACGCGGCGGATACCGCCGCGCCCGGCCGGCCGGACGGCGGCCCGGAGACCTGCGACACCGGGGCGGGCGGCACGGACACGGGCGACCCCGAGTCGGGCGGCACGGTCGACGCGGCCGCCGTGGTCACCGCGCAGATCGCGCTCGTGCTGGGCCACGAGAACCCCGCGGACATCGATCCCGCGCTCACCTTCAAGGACCTCGGCTTTGACTCGGTCACCGGGCTCGAACTGCGCAACCGCCTGGCCGACGCCCTGGATCGGCAACTCCCCTCCGGTCTCGTCTTCGACCACCCGACGCCCGCGGAGCTGATCGACTGGCTGCGCACCGGCCCCGGCGACCGGCCGGCCCCCGCCGCCCCGGCCGCCCACGACGACCCGGTCGTCATCGTGGGGATGGGCTGCCGCTTCCCCGGCGGGGTGGCTTCGCCGGACGACCTGTGGCGGCTCGTCACGGAGGGCGTGGACGCGATCGGCGACTTCCCGGACGACCGCGGCTGGGACCTGGGCGGCCTGTACGACCCGGAACTGCGCGGCGCGGGCACCACGTACACCACCCGGGGCGGGTTCCTGGAGGCGGTGGCCGGCTTCGACGCTCCGTTCTTCGGCATCTCGCCCCGCGAGGCGCTCGCCATGGACCCGCAGCAGCGGCTCGTGCTGGAGACGGCCTGGGAGACGTTCGAGCACGCCGGGATCGACCCGGCCTCGCTGCGCGGCAGCCACACCGGCGTGTTCACCGGCGTCTGGTCGTCCGGCTACGCGACCGGGCCGGGCCTGCCAGAGGACCTGGAGGGTTACCTGTTCACCGGCGTCGCGACCAGCGTCACGTCCGGCCGGGTCGCCTACCACCTCGGGCTGCGCGGTCCGGCGCTGTCCGTGGACACCGCCTGCTCGTCGTCCCTGGTCGCCGTCCACCTGGCCGCCCAGGCCCTGCGCGCGGGCGAGTGCTCGCTGGCGCTCGCCGGCGGTGTCACGATCATGGCGACACCGCTGGGCTTCACCGAGTTCTCCCGCCAGCACGGCCTCGCGGCGGACGGCCGCAGCAAGCCCTTCGCCGCCGCGGCCGACGGCACCAGCTGGGCCGAGGGCGCCGGCTTGGTGCTGCTGGAACGTCTGTCGGACGCCCGCCGCAACGGCCACCGTGTGCTGGCGGTCGTCGCGGGAAGCGCGGTCAACCAGGACGGGGCGTCCAATGGGTTGACCGCGCCGAACGGTCCGTCGCAGGAGCGGGTGATCCGGCAGGCGTTGGCGAATGCCGGGTTGGAGCCGTCCGAGGTGGACGCGGTGGAGGCCCACGGCACCGGGACCACCCTCGGCGACCCCATCGAGGCCCACGCCCTGCTGGCCGCCTACGGTCAGGACCGGGACGAGCCGTTGTGGCTGGGGTCGGTGAAGTCCAACATCGGCCACACCCAGGCCGCCGCCGGCGTCGCGGGCCTGATCAAGATGGTCATGGCGATGCGGCACGGCGAACTGCCGCGAACCCTGCACATAGACGCCCCCTCCCCGCACGTCGACTGGGCCTCCGGCGGCGTCCGGCTGCTGACCGAGGCCCGGCCGTGGCCGGAGCACGAGCACCTGCGCCGCGCCGCCATCTCGGCCTTCGGCATCAGCGGCACCAACGCCCACCTGATCATCGAGCAGTCCTTTGACCCGGACCCCGGCCACCTTCCCGAACCCGCCGGCCGGGCCACCCCCACCGCCTGGCTGCTGTCCGCGAAGACCGACGCCGCGCTGCGCGCCCAGGCCGAGCGGCTGCACGCGTACGTGGCCGCCCACCCCGACGTCCCGGCCGCCGCGATCAGCCGCGCACTGGCCGCCCGCACCCGGTTCGAGCACCGGGCCGCGGTGGTCGGCGCCGACCGGGACGACCTGCTGTCCGGCCTGGCCGCGCTCCCGCCAGGCCTGCCGGCCCGTACCGGCGGGACCGTGTTCGTCTTCCCCGGACAGGGGGCGCAGTGGGCGGGCATGGGCCGTGACCTGTACGAGCAGTCCGAGGTCTTCCGCGCCGGCATCGACGCCTGCGCCGCCGCCCTGGCCCCGTACACCGACTGGTCGCTGGTCGACGAACTGCGCCACGGCTCGCTGGACCGCGTCGACGTGGTGCAGCCGGCCCTGTTCGCCGTCATGGTGGCGCTGGCCGACCTGTGGCGGTCCTACGGCGTGCGGCCGGACGCCGTGGTCGGCCACTCCCAGGCGGAGATCGCCGCCGCGTACGTCGCCGGCGCGCTGTCGCTGCGGGACGCCGCCAAGGTCGTGGCGTTACGGTCCAGGGCACTGGCCGTCATCGCCGACCGGGGCGGCATGGTGTCCCTCGCGCTGTCCGTCGAACAGGCTGCCGGCTACCTGGCCCGTTGGGGCGAGCGGCTGACCACCGCCGTGGTGAACGGACCCGCGGCGGTCGTGGTGTCCGGTGGCCTCGACGTGCTGGACGAACTGCTGGCCGCCTGCGAGGCCGACGGCATCCGCGCCCGCCGCCTGCCCGTCGACTACGCCGCCCACTCCGCGCAGGTCGAGGCGATCCGCGAGCAACTGCTCAGCGAACTGGCCGACATCACGCCCCACTCGGCGGTGATCCCGTTCTACTCCACGGTGACCGGCGAGCCGGTCGACACCTCCGCCCTCGACGCCGGCTACTGGTACCGCAACCTCCGCGAACCCGTACGGTTCGACCTGGCCACCGCCCGGCTCACCGCCGACGGCCACGACCTGTTCCTGGAGGTCAGCCCGCACCCGGTGCTGGTGCCCGCGCTGGATGTCGCCGCCACCGGAACACTGCGCCGCGACCACGGCGGCCTCACCGAGTTCCTCGCCGCGGCGGGACGCCTCTACGCCGCCGGAGCCGACGTCGACTGGATTCCGGTCCTGCCCCGCACCGCACCCAGGGCGGACCTGCCCACGTACGCCTTCCAGCGCGAGCCCTACTGGGTGACCGCGACCCCGCCGGTGCCCCGTGACGACTGGCGGTACGAGGTGGCATGGGCGCCGACGAGCGGTACCGCGGCCCCGGTGGACCCGGAGCGCTGGTTCGTCCTGGCCACGACCGGGCACCCGTGGGCCGAGGCCCTGCGCGAACGGGGCTTCGCGGTGGCCGACACCTGGGACGTGGCCGACACCGGGGACGCCCGGCCCGGGCCGGACGGTGTGCTGTCGCTGCTGGCGCTGGACGAGGAGCCGCACCCCGACCACCCGGTGCTCCCGGCGGGCCTGGTCCGCACCCTGGATCTGGTCCGCACCCTGGACCCGGTGCGCAGCCTGGACCCGGTGAGGACGGCGGCCGTCCCGCTGTGGTGCGCGACCAGCGGCGCCGTGAGCACCTCGGGCACCGACCCGGTCACCAGCCCGGCCCAGGCCCTGGCGTGGGGCACCGGAGCGTCCGCGGCGCTGGAGTTCCCGCACGGCTGGGGCGGCCTGGTCGACCTTCCCGCCGTGCCCGACGAGGAGAGCGTGAACGCGCTGCTCGTCGTGCTCGCCGGCACGGGCGAGGACCAGGTGGCGATCCGCGGCACCCGGCGCTTCGCCAAGCGGCTGCGCCGCAAGGCCTCATCGGGCCCGGCCGCGCGGCCCTGGCGGCCGCGGGGCACGGTGCTGGTCACCGGCGGCACCGGCGCGCTCGGCGGACATGTGGCCCGCCGCCTCGCGCGGCAGGGCGCGGAGCACATCGTGCTGGCCTCCCGCCGCGGCCCCGACGCACCCGGCGCGGCCGAGCTGCGCGACGAACTGGAGGCAGCCGGGGCGCGGGTGACCGTGGCGGCGTGCGACGTGGCCGACCGGGACGCCCTGCGGGACCTCGTCGAGCGCGTCGGCGACATCCGCGCGATCTTCCACACCGCCGGCGTGATCAGGGCGACCAGGCTGGCCGACACGACACCGGCGGAGTTCGCCGAGGTCATCATGGCCAAGGTCGCCGGGGCGGCGAACCTGGCGGAACTCCTGCCGGACCTCGACGCCTTCGTCCTGTTCTCCTCCACCGCGGGCGTGTGGGGCGACGGCCACGGCGCGGCCTACGC
Source organism: Kitasatospora sp. HPM-01-4 (assembly GCF_051374625.1). Lineage (NCBI taxonomy): Bacteria > Bacillati > Actinomycetota > Actinomycetes > Kitasatosporales > Streptomycetaceae > Kitasatospora > Kitasatospora sp. HPM-01-4. The sequence goes on from NZ_JBPQGP010000005.1 coordinate 7,414,343, forward strand.
CGCCGGCAACGCCTTCCTCGACGCGCTGGCCGCACAGCACCGCGCCCAGGGCCGCGCCACGACCTCCGTCGCGTGGGGCATCTGGGCCGAAGGCGGCATGGCGGCCCTGGAGCCCGTGCAGCGCCAGCGCACCCTGCTCGGCCTCGGCGAACTGGACCCGGGCCGGGCACTCGACGCGCTGCAGGACGTCCTCGACCACGACGAGGCCCTGGCGGTCGTCACCGAGGCCGACTGGGCACAGTTCGCCCGCGCCTACACCCACGCGCGGCCGAGCCGGCTGCTGCGGGACCTGCCCGAGTCCCACAGCCGGCCGCAGGCCCCCCGACCCGCACCCCCCGCCGGCGGCACCGACCTGCTGGAGTTGATCACCACCCACGTCGCCGGGGTGCTGGGACACGCCACCCCCGAACGGCTCGACCCCCGGCAGGCGTTCAAGGACCTGGGCTTCGACTCACTGACCGCGGTGGAACTGCGCAACCGCCTGACCGCCGCGCTCGGGGTGAAACTGCCCGCCACCCTCGTCTTCGACCACCCCACCCCGGCACGGCTGGCCGCCCACCTGTCCGGCGAGTCCGGCGAGCAGGACGCGCCGCAGACCCCGGCCGCGACGGACGAGCCGATCGCGGTCATCGGCATGGGCTGCCGCTACCCCGGAGGCGTCGGCACCCCCGAGGACCTGTGGCGGCTGGTCGCGGACGGCGTGGACGCGGTCGGCGACTTCCCGGCCGACCGGGGATGGGACATCGACCGCCTGTACGACCCGACGGGAAGCCGTCCCCGCACGTCGAGCACGTCCCAGGGCGGCTTCCTCGACGCCGCCGGCGACTTCGACGCGGCGTTCTTCGGGATATCGCCCCGCGAGGCGCTCGCCATGGACCCGCAGCAGCGCATCCTGCTGGAGACCGCGTGGGAGACCATCGAGTACGCCGGTATCGACCCGACCACGCTGGAGGGCACACCCACCGGCGTGTTCACCGGCATGTGGTCCACCGGCTACGCCGCCGGGCCGGTCCCCGACGACCTGGAGGGCTACCAGGTCACCGGCACCGCGTCGAGCGTGGGGTCCGGCCGGCTGGCGTACCAGCTGGGCCTGCTCGGCCCGGCACTGTCCCTGGACACCGGCTGCTCGTCGTCCCTGGTGGCCCTGCACCTGGCCGCTCAGGCGCTGCGCTCGGGAGAGTGCTCCTTGGCCCTGGTCGGCGGCGTCACCGTCAACGCGGCACCCACGCTGTTCACCGAGATGTCCCGGCAGGGGGCGAGCGCGCCCGACGGCCGCAGCAAGTCCTTCGCCGCCGGGGCCGACGGGGCGGGCTGGGCCGAGGGCGCCGGCCTGCTGCTGCTGGAACGCCTGTCCGACGCCCGCCGCAACGGCCACGAGGTGCTGGCGGTCGTCCGGGGCTCTGCCACCAACCAGGACGGCGCCTCCAACGGCCTGACCGCGCCCAACGGCCCCTCCCAGGAGCGGGTGATCCGTCAGGCCCTCGCCAATGCCGGGTTGGAGCCGTCCGAGGTGGACGCGGTGGAGGCCCACGGCACCGGCACCACCCTCGGCGATCCCATCGAGGCCCAGGCGCTGCTGGCGACGTACGGCCGGGACCGGGATGAGCCGTTGTGGCTGGGGTCGGTGAAGTCGAACATCGGCCACACCCAGGCAGCGGCCGGCGCGGCCGGCCTGATCAAGATGGTCATGGCGATGCGGCACGGCGAACTGCCGCGGACCCTCCACGTGGACGCGCCCACGCCGCACGTCGACTGGGCCTCCGGCGCGGTCCGCCTGCTCACCGAACCGGTCGCCTGGCCCGCGACCGGGCGGCCACGGCGGGCCGCCGTCTCCGCCTTCGGCATCAGCGGCACCAACGCCCACGTCATTATCGAGCAGAGCATCCTCGAACAGCCCGCCGAGGCCGACTCCGCCGCACCCTCTCCCCGGGGCCGCGCGGACGACCAGGTCCTCTGGCCGCTGTCGGCCAGGTCCGAGGTGGCGTTGCGGGAGCAGGCGCGCCGACTTGGCGCCTTCACCGCCGTACATCCCGAGGTGAGCCCGGCGGCGGTCGGGGGCGCTCTGGCCGCCCGCACCGTGTTCGAGCACCGGGCCGTGGTGGTGGGCACCGCCGCGGCCCTGGACGCCCTGGCGGAGGGCCGGTCGGCGCCGGGTCTGGTCACCGGGATCGCCCGGCCGGTGGGTCGGTCGGTGTTCGTGTTTCCGGGGCAGGGTGCGCAGTGGGTGGGTATGGGCGGGGAGTTGTACGGCTCGGAGCCGGTGTTCCGGGAGGCGATCGATGCGTGTGATGCGGCGCTGGCGCCGTACACCGATTGGTCGTTGGTGGAGGTGTTGGTCGGCGGTGGGTCGCTGGAGCGGGTGGATGTGGTGCAGCCCGCTCTGTTCGGGGTGATGGTGGCGCTGGCGGAACTGTGGCGTGCCCATGGTGTGGAACCTGATGCCGTCGTCGGGCATTCGCAGGGGGAGATCGCGGCGGCGTATGTGGCGGGGGCGTTGTCGTTGGAGGACGCCGCGAAGGTGGTCGCCCTGCGCAGCAAGGCCCTGGTCGCCCTGGCCGGACACGGCGGCATGGTCTCGGTCGCGCTGTCCGCGGACGACGCCGCCGGCTACCTGAGCCCCTGGGGCGACCGGATCACCGTCGCGGTGGTCAACTCCGCCTCGACCGTCGTCGTGTCCGGCGAACCCGGGGCCCTGGACGAACTGCTGGCCGCCTGCGAGGCCGACGGCATACGCGCCCGCGCCATCCCCGTCGACTACGCGGCGCACTCGGCGCAGGTCGAGGCGGTCCGCGAGCAACTGCTCAGCGAACTGGCCGACATCACGCCCCACTCGGCGGCGATCCCGTTCTACTCCACGGTCACCGGCGAGCCGGTCGACACCTCCGCCCTCGACGCCGATTACTGGTACCGCAACCTCCGCGAACCCGTACGCTTCGACCTGGCCACCGCCCGGCTCACCGCCGACGGCCACGAGGTGTTCGTGGAAGTCAGCCCGCACCCGGTGCTGGTGCAGGACCTGGACGGCGCGGCGACCGGCACCCTGCGCCGCGACCACGGCGCCATCGGGGAATTCCACACCGCCCTGGCCCGCCTCCACGTCCAGGGCGTCGCCGTGACCTGGCCGCAGAGGCGCCCGCACGGCGTCAGGCTGCCGCGCTACGCCTTCCAGCGCAGCACCTACTGGCTCACCCCCGCGGCCGGCGACCACGGCACCGGGCACCCGCTGGCGGGCACCACGGTCGAACTGCCCGACGGAAGCACCGTGCACAGTGGCCGCGTCTCCACCCGCACCCACCCCTGGCTGGCCGACCACGCCGTCGACGGCACGGTCCTGCTGCCGGGCACCGCCTTCCTCGAACTCGCCACCCTGGCCGGCGGGACCCTTGACGACCTCGTCCTGCACCTGCCCCTCGCGCTCTCGGACACACCCACGGACATCCAGGTCTCGGTCGGCGCCCCGGACGACGCCGGCCGCAGCCCGGTCACCGTGCACTCCAAGGGCCGCGACGGCTGGGTCCGCCACGCGTCCGGAACTCTCGGCGGCCAGGTGACGGCCGGTCGCCTCGACTGGCCCGCGAGGAACGCCGAACCCGTGGACCCTGAAGGGTTCTACGCCTTCCTCGCCGGACTCGGATACCAGTACGGACCCGCGTTCCGGGGCGTGCGGGAGTTGTGGCAGGGCGAGGACGAACTGTACGCCGAGGTGTCCGTCCCCGACAGCGCCCGCTTCGGCATCCACCCCGCGCTCCTGGACGCCGCACTCCAGCCGCTGATCCTGCTCAGCCCCGACACCCGGGTCCGGCTGCCGTTCTCCTTCTCCGGCGTCGCCGTGCACACCACCGGTGTGTCGTCCGCCCGGGTCCACCTGGCCCGCACGGGCACCGGCACCTACCGCGCGACACTGACCGACCTGTCCGGCAACCCGGTCGCGGACATCACCGGGCTGACCGTCCGTCCGGCCGCCGAGGCCCGGGCCGCGGTGCTGCACACCCAGTGGGTGCCCGTCACCGCGAGCACACCGACCGAGGTGGTGCCGAGCCCGGTACTCACCGCGGAAGCCGACGCGGACTCCGTGCACGCCCTCGTCCAGCGGGCCCGCGCGCTCGTCCAGGACTTCCTGGCCGAGCAGCCGGAGCGGGCGGCCGCACGCCTGGCCGTCCTGACCCGCGGCGTGGCCGGCGCGGCCGTACGCGGCCTGGTCCGCAGCGCCGCCGCCGAGCACCCCGGCCGGTTCGTCCTGGTCGACATGGGCGACGAGTCCGAGGAGGACGCGGTCCGGGCCGCCATGACAGCCGGCGACGAACCCGAACTGGCCCTGCGCCGGGAAGGCGTCCTCGTGCCGCGGCAGGCCAGGTACGCGCCGGAACTGACCGCCCCCGACGGCGCGTACCGGCTGAGCGAGTCCGGCACCGGGCAACTGGACGACCTGGCCCTGCTGCCCTGGCAAGAGGCCGCGCTGGAACCCGGACAGGTACGGGTCGCCGTACGCGCGGCCGGCCTGAACTTCCGCGACGTGCTCATCACCCTCGGCATGTACCCGGACCGGCCCCCGTTGGGCGGCGAAGGGGCCGGCACCGTCCTCGAGGTCGGCCCCGGCGTCACGGCCTGGCGGCCCGGCGACCGCGTCATGGGAATGGTGCCCGGCGCCTTCGGGCCGCGCGCGGTCGCCGACCACCGGCTCCTGACGGCGATCCCCGACGGCTGGAGCTTCACCGAGGCGGCGTCGGTGCCCATCGCGTTCACCACCGCCTGGTACGGGCTGTTCGACCTCGGCGAACTGCGCCCCGGCGACCGGGTCCTGGTCCACTCCGGCGCGGGCGGTGTGGGCATGGCCGCCATCCAGTTGGCCCTGAACAGCGGCGCGGAGGTCTTCGCCACCGCGAGCCCCGCCAAGTGGGACACCCTGCGGCGCCTCGGACTGGCGGACGACCACATCGGTTCGTCCCGCGACACTCGGTTCGCCGACCGGTTCCCGGCCATGGACGTCGTCCTCAACTCGCTCGCGGGAGAACTCACCGACGCCTCCCTGCGGCTGCTCGCCGACGGCGGACGGTTCGTCGAGCTGGGCAAGACGGACGTCCGCTCACCCGAGGGCCTGATCTACCGGGCCTTCGACCTCAACGACGTCGACCCCGCGCGGCAGGGCGACATCCTCTCCAGGGTCGTGGCGATGGTCGCCGACGGGACGCTGGAGCCGCTGCCGGTCACCGCCGCGGACCTCCGCCAGGCCGTCGCCTCCTTCCGGCTGATGAGCCAGGCCCGCCACATCGGCAAGATCGTCCTCACCGTCCCCCAGCCGATCGACCCCGACGGCACCGTGCTGATCACCGGCGGCACCGGTACCCTCGGCCAGGCCGTCGCCCGGCACCTGGTGTCCCGCTACGGGGTACGGCACCTGCTGCTCGTCAGCCGCGGCGGCGGCGCGGTGCCGCACCTGGAGCCGCAAGGCGACCTCGACGTGCGGGTCGTGGCCTGTGACGTCGCGGACCGGGACGCGCTGGCGGCCGTACTGGACTCGATCCCGGCCGAGCATCCGCTCACCGCCGTCGTCCACGCGGCCGGCGTGCTCGACGACACCGTTGTGGAACGGCTGACCGCAGAGCAACTCGACCGGGTGCTGCGTCCCAAGGTCGACGGCGCCTGGCACCTGCACGAGCTGACCCGCGAGCACCACCTCGCCGCCTTCGTGCTGTTCTCCGCGGCCGCGGGTGTACTCGGCAACGCCGGCCAGGCCGGCTACGCAGCCGCGAACTCCTACCTCGACGCGTTCGCCGCACACCGGCAGACCCTCGGACTGCCCGCCGTGTCGATGGCCTGGGGCTACTGGGAGCAGGAGAGCGGCATGACCGCCCACCTCACCGCGGCCGACCGCCAACGCCTCGCCCGCAAGGGCATCCGCCCCATCAGCACCGAACGCGCCCTGGCCATGTTCGACACCGCGCTGGCTGCCGGACGTCCCGCGCTGACCACGGCCGACCTCTCGATGCCGCAGTCCCTGCCGACGCCCAAGGCCCCCGCGTCGGACCTGCTGTCCCTGGTCGCCGCCCACACCGCTACCGTCCTCGGCCACTCCGACGCCGCCGCGATCACCCCCGGACTCGCCTTCCGCGACCTCGGCTTCGATTCCCTGACCTCCGTCGAACTGCGCAACCGCCTCGCCGGCGCCACCGGCCTGCGGCTGCCCGCGACCCTCGTCTTCGACCACCCCACCCCCGCCGACCTCGCCGACCACCTCACAGCCGAACTCTCCGGTGCGGGTGGGGGCGTGGTGCCGGTGGTGCCGGTGGTGTCGGCGGGTGGAGTGGATGGTGGGGCTGATCCGGTGGTGATCGTGGGCATGGGGTGCCGGTTGCCGGGTGGGGTGGGGTCGCCGGAGGAGCTGTGGGGTCTGGTGTCGGGTGGGGTGGATGCGATCGGGGAGTTCCCGGGTGATCGGGGGTGGGACGTCGAGGGGTTGTTCCATCCGGATGCGGATCATCCCGGGACGTCGTATACGCGGTCGGGTGGTTTTCTCGAGGACGCGGCGGGGTTCGATGCCGACTTCTTCGGGATCTCGCCGCGTGAGGCGTTGGCGATGGATCCGCAGCAGCGGGTGTTGCTGGAGACCGCGTGGGAGACGTTCGAGGATGCGGGGATCGATCCGACGTCGTTGCGGGGCAGCCAGACGGGCGTGTTCACCGGCATCTGGTCCTCCGGCTACGTCGGCAGCCCCGACCAGGCACCGCCCGACACCGAGGGCTACCTCGCCACCGGCATCGCGCCGAGCATCACCTCCGGCCGGGTCTCCTACCTGCTGGGCCTCCAAGGCCAGGCCGTGTCCGTCGACTCCGCCTGCTCCTCGTCACTGATGGCGATCCACCTCGCCGCGCAGGCACTGCGCTCGGGGGAGTGCACACTCGCCCTGGCCGGCGGGGTGACCGTGAGCGTGACCCCCCTGCAGTTCACGGAGTTCTCCCGCCAGCGTGCCCTGGCCCCTGACGGCCGGTGCAAGCCCTTCTCGTCGACGGCTGACGGTACGGCGTGGGGTGAGGGTGCGGGGTTGGTGCTGCTGGAGCGGTTGTCGGACGCCCGTCGCAACGGCCACCGGGTGCTGGCGGTGGTGCGGGGTTCGGCGGTGAACCAGGACGGGGCGTCCAATGGGTTGACCGCGCCCAACGGCCCCTCCCAGGAGCGGGTGATCCGTCAGGCGCTGGCGAACGCCGGGTTGGAGCCGTCGGAGGTGGACGCGGTGGAGGCGCACGGCACCGGCACCACCCTCGGTGACCCTATTGAGGCGCAGGCGCTGTTGGCGACGTACGGCCGGGACCGGGTGGAGCCGTTGTGGCTGGGGTCGGTGAAGTCGAACATCGGCCACACCCAGGCGGCGGCCGGTGTGGCTGGTGTGATCAAGATGGTGATGGCGATGCGGCACGCCGAACTGCCGCCGACGCTGCACGTCCAGGAGCCCACGCCGCATGTCGAGTGGGACACCGGTGACATCCGGCTGTTGACCGAGGCCCGGCCGTGGCCGGAGACGGGGCGTCCCCGCCGCGCGGGCATCTCGGCCTTCGGGGCCAGCGGCACCAACGCCCACGTCGTCATCGAACAGTTCCCGGAAGACACCTCCGAACAGAAAGAAATCCCCGAACAACCCGCCGCGGACGACTCCGCGGAGCCCACCGTGTGGCTGCTGTCCGGCAAGACGGACGACGCCCTCCGCGCCCAGGCCCGACGGCTCGCGGACCACATCACCGCTCACCCCGAACTCCGGTCGGCCGCGATCGGCCGGGCCCTCGCCACCACCCGCACCGTGCTCGCCCACCGGGCGGCCCTGGTGGGCAGCACCCGGACCGACCTCATGGCGGAACTGGCCGCCCTCGCCGACGGAGACCCCCGCGTCACCACGGGTGTGGCCGGTTCGCCGGGTCGGTCGGTGTTCGTGTTTCCGGGGCAGGGTGCGCAGTGGGTGGGTATGGGTGGGGAGTTGTACGGCTCGGAGCCGGTGTTCCGGGAGGCGATCGATGCGTGTGATGCGGCGCTGGCGCCGTACACCGATTGGTCGTTGGTGGAGGTGTTGGTCGGTGGTGGGTCGCTGGAGCGGGTGGATGTGGTGCAGCCCGCTCTGTTCGGGGTGATGGTGGCGTTGGCGGAGCTGTGGCGTGCCCATGGTGTGGAACCTGATGCCGTCGTCGGGCATTCGCAGGGGGAGATCGCGGCGGCGTATGTGGCGGGGGCGTTGTCGTTGGAGGACGCCGCGAAGGTGGTGGCGTTACGGAGCAGGGCGCTGGCGGTGTTGGCCGACCGGGGCGGCATGGTTTCCATAGGGCTCGGGCATGAGCGGGCCGCCGAGTTCGTGGCCCGTTGGGACGGCCGGCTGACGGTGGCGGTGGTCAATGCCCCCGGTTCGGTCGTCGTGTCGGGTGATCTGGACGCGCTGGACGAACTGCTGGCGGCCTGTGAGGCCGATGGCATCCGCGCCCGCCGCCTGCCCGTCGACTACGCCGCTCACTCCGTCCAGGTCGAGGCGATCCGCGAGCAACTGCTCACCGACCTCGCCGGCATCACACCGCACCCGGCGGTGATCCCGTTCTACTCCACGGTGACCGGCGAGCCGGTCGACACCTCCGCCCTCGACGCCGGCTACTGGTACCGCAACCTCCGCGAACCCGTACGCTTCGACCTCGCCGTCGAGGCCCTTACGCAGGACCGGCACGGCGTGTTCGTGGAGGTCAGCCCGCACCCCGTACTGGTGCCGGTGATGGACGGCGTTGTGACCGGCACGCTGCGCCGCGGCAGAGGCAGGCAGGAATTCCACCTCGCCCTGGCGCGCCTGCACACGCAAGGCGTGGCCGTCGACTGGACGCCGGTCCTCCCCGGCGAGCCCCACCATGTCCCGCTGCCGACGTACGCCTTCCAGCACCGGCCGTACTGGTTGAACCCCGTCGCCGCGAAGGGCGACGTGTCGGCGGCGGGACTGGACTCGGCCGGGCACCCGCTGCTCGGGGCCGTCGTCGAACTGGCCGGGGACCAGAGCGTCCTGCTCACGGGGCGGCTCTCGACGGCTACCCGGCCATGGCTCGCCGACCACGTCGTCCTGGGCTCCGTGCTGCTGCCCGGCACCGTGTTCGTCGAACTCGCCATGCACGCCGGACGGCAGGCCGGCTGCGACGTCCTGGACGAACTGGTGCTGGAAGCCCCCATGATCCTGCCGGACGACGGTTCCGTGCCGGTCCAGGTCGTCGTCGGCGCACCGGACGGGACGGGCCGACGCCCCGTCACCGTGCACTCCCGGACGGCCGGCACCTGGCTGCGGCACGCCACCGGCATGCTGGCGACCGGCGGCCGCCCCCACCCGTACGACACCGGCGAGCCCTGGCAGCCGGCCGGTGAGCCCGTCGACCTGACCGACTTCTACGACACCCTCGCCGCCCAGGGCTACGAGTACGGGCCGGTGTTCGCGGGCGTACGCGAGATCCGGCGGCAGGGCGACGAGCTCTATGCCGAGGTAGCGCTGCCCGCCGACACCCGCGACCGCTTCGGTCTCCACCCCGCGCTGCTCGACGCCGCACTCCAGCCGCTGACCCTGCTGGCGGCCGGCCGCCTGCCGTTCTCCTTCGCCGGGGTGTCGATGCGGAAAGCCGGCTCCACGGCCCGGGTCCGCCTCACACCCACCGGCCCCGACACCTTCCGGGTCGCGCTCGCCGACGAATCCGGGCCGCTGGCGGTGATCGACGCGCTGACCGTGCGCCACCGGCCGCCGGGCATGCCGGTCGCCGGGACCAACCAGCTCTTCCGCCTCGACTGGGTGCCCGTCGAGAGCACCGGCGAACCCCCGGCCGTCCACCACGTCACGCCCCCGGCGGGAGACCCCGTGGCGGCCGCGCACACCGTCGCCGCCGAGACGCTGGGCGTGCTCCAGGCCTTCCTGCGCGACGGGGACGGCCGGCTGGCCGTCGTGACCCGCGGGGCGGTCGGGCCGGACCCCGTCGACCTGCCGTCCAGCGTCGTCTGGGGCCTGGTCCGCGCGGCCCAGGCGGAACACCCCGACCGGTTCGTGCTCGTCGACACCGACGACCGCGTCCTCGTCGCGGGGGACGAACCGCAGCTTGTCGTCCGTGACGGCGCCGCCCACGCCGCCCGCCTGGTACGGGCCGAAGCGGCCTCGGCACCCGGCCCGCTCGACCCGAACGGTACGGTGCTGATCACCGGAGGCACCGGAACACTGGGCCGCCTGGTCGCCCGGCACCTGCGCGACCGGCACGGCATCCGGCACCTGCTCCTGCTCAGCAGGACCGCGGCGGAGGTGGACTTCGACGCCGAGGTGGTGGCCTGCGACGTGGCCGACCGGGACGCGCTGGCGGCCGTACTGGACTCGATCCCGGCCGCGCACCCGCTGACCGCGGTCGTGCACGCGGCCGGCGTGCTCGACGACGGAGTCGTCGAATCCCTCACACCCGGCCGGATCGACCAGGTGCTGCGGCCCAAGGCCGACGCCGCCTGGCACCTGCACGAGCTGACGAAAGACCTCGGCCTGAGCGCATTCGTGCTCTTCTCGTCCGCCGCCGGTGTGCTGGGCGGCCCGGGCCAGGCGAACTATGCCGCCGCGAACGCCTTCCTGGACGCCCTCGCCGTGCACCGGCGTGCCCTGGGTCTGCCGGGCGTGTCGCTGGCCTGGGGACAATGGGCCGAGGACAGCGGGCTGACCGAACACCTCACCGACACCGACCGCAAGCGCCTCGCCCGCGCCGGCGTGCTGCCGATGCCCACGAACCAGGCGCTGGCACTGTTCGACCTGGCCTTGGGCGCCGCCGATCCCGCGCTGGTCCCCGCACACCTCGACCTGTCGGCGGCGTCCACCCGTCCCCTGCTCAGCCGCCTCACCCGTACCAGGCCCGCCCGGCGCACGGACCCGCCGGGCCTGGGCAGGGAACTGGCGGCCCTGCCCGAGACCGAGCAGCACAGCCGCGTCCTGGAACTGGTCACCGGCCAGACGGCCGCGGTCCTCGGCCACACCGACACCGCGGCCGTCAGCGCCGAGCGGGCCTTCAAGGACCTGGGCTTCGATTCGCTCACCGCGGTGGAACTGCGCAACCGCCTGTCCGCGGTCGCCGGGGTACGGCTGCCCGCGACGCTGACCTTCGACTACCCGACCCCCGACGCGCTGGCCGGCCACCTGCGTGACCTCCTGGTCGGCGCCCGGCGCCAGGCCCCTGCCTCACCCGTGCCGGTCGGGGTTCCGGTGTCGGGTGATCCGGTGGTGGTGGTGGGGTTGGGGGCCCGGTATCCGGGTGGGGTGGGGTCGGCGCAGGAGTTGTGGGGTCTGGTGTCGGGTGGGGTGGATGCGGTGGGGGATTTCCCGTCGGATCGCGGGTGGGATGTGGGTCGTATCTATGATCCGGCCGGTGGTCCGGGGAGGTCGTATACGCGGTGGGGCGGCTTCCTCGACGCCGCCGGCGACTTCGACGCGGCGTTCTTCGGGATTTCGCCGCGTGAGGCGTTGGCGATGGATCCGCAGCAGCGGGTGCTGCTGGAGACGGTGTGGGAGACGTTCGAGGACGCGGGGATCGATCCGACGTCGTTGCGTGGCAGCCAGACGGGCGTCTTCACCGGCATCTGGTCCTCGGGCTATGGCGCCGGGGCACAGCCGCCCGACCTGGAGGGCTACCTCTCGACGGGCACGGCGACGAGTGTGACCTCCGGGCGGGTGTCGTATCTGCTGGGGCTGGAGGGTCCGGCGGTGTCGGTGGACACGGCGTGTTCGTCGTCGCTGGTGGCGATCCATCTGGCGGCGCAGGCGCTGCGCTCGGGGGAGTGCTCACTTGCCCTGGCCGGTGGTGTGACGGTGATGGCGACGCCGGCGGGGTTTGTCGAGTTCTCGCGGCAGCGGGGGCTTGCGGCCGATGGGCGGGTGAAGGCGTTCGCCGAGGCTGCTGATGGTACGGCGTGGGGTGAGGGCGCGGGTGTCGTGCTCTTGGAGCGGTTGTCGGACGCCCGCCGTAACGGTCACCGGGTGCTGGCGGTGGTGCGGGGTTCGGCGGTGAACCAGGACGGGGCGTCCAATGGGTTGACCGCGCCGAATGGTCCGTCGCAGGAGCGGGTGATCCGTCAGGCGTTGGCGAATGCGGGACTGTCGACGGCGGACGTGGATGCGGTGGAGGCGCACGGTACGGGGACGACGCTCGGCGATCCCATTGAGGCGCAGGCGCTGTTGGCGACGTACGGCCGGGACCGGGTGGAGCCGTTGTGGCTGGGGTCGGTGAAGTCGAACATCGGCCACACGCAGGCGGCGGCCGGTGTGGCGGGTGTGATCAAGATGGTGATGGCGATGCGGCACGGGCAGTTGCCGCCGACGCTGCATGTCGATGCGCCGACCTCACACGTCGACTGGGAGTCCGGAAACATCCGGCTGCTCACCGAGGCCCGGCCCTGGCCCGACAACGGCCACCTGCGTCGCGCGGGCATCTCGGCGTTCGGCATCAGCGGTACCAACGCGCACGTGATCCTGGAGGCACCGGCCCCGGGCCCGGCCGGGGAGACGTCGCCCGAGTCCCGTGCTTACGATCCCGAGTCTCCTGCCGCTTCCACGCCCGCGCCCGCAGCCGTCGTGCCGGTGCCGTGGCTGCTGTCGGCCAAGTCGGACGCGGCCCTGCGCGACCAGGCCCGGAGGCTGCGCGGGTTCCTCGCCGAGCACCCCGAGGTCACACCGGCCGAGGTGGCCGCGGACCTGGCCGCGCGGGCTCGGTTCCCGCACCGCGCCGTGCTGACGGACCCGGCCGGCCTGGACGCGCTGATCGGCGGACAACCCGGAATCGTCACGGGCACTGCCTCCCCGGGCAGGTCGGCGTTCGTGTTCTCCGGTCAGGGTGGTCAGTGGGCGGGGATGGGGCGGGGTCTGTACCGCGAGTTCCCGGTGTTCGCGCGGGTGTTGGACGAGGTGTGTGGGTTGTTGGGGTTGCCGGTGGGGGTGTTGTTCGAGGACGGGGAGGGGGTGCTGGGGGAGACGCTGTTCACGCAGGCCGGGGTGTTCGCGCTGGAGGTGGCGTTGTTCCGGTTGGTGGAGTGGTTGGGTGTGCGGCCGGATTTCGTGGTGGGGCATTCGGTGGGTGAGGTGGCGGCGGCTCATGTGGCGGGGGTTCTGGGCCTGGAGGACGCGTGTGTGCTGGTGGGGGCGCGGGGCCGGTTGATGCAGGGGTTGGCCGGTGGTGGGGCGATGGTGTCGGTTCAGGCGTCGGTGGAGGAGGTGACGGGATCGCTGGTGCCGGGTGTTGAGGTGGCGGCGGTCAACGGGGTGGATGCGGTGGTGGTGTCGGGGGACGAGGCGGCGGTGGCGGCGGTGGGTGAGGTGTGGCGCGGTCGTGGGCGTCGGGTGCGGCGGCTGGCGGTCAGTCACGCGTTTCATTCGGCGCGGATGGATCCGGTGCTGGAGGAGCTGGGTCGGGTGGCGGCGGGTTTGTCGTTCGGTGAGCCGGTGATTCCGGTGGTTTCGACGGTGGCCGGGCGTCCGGTGGACCTGGGGGAGCCTGGGTACTGGGTGCGGCAGGTGCGGGAGCCGGTGCGGTTCGCCGAGGCGATGGAGTGGTTGGCGGGTCAGGGTGTTACGGGGTTCGTGGAGGTGGGTCCGCATCCGTTGCTGGTGGGGAACGGGTTGATGCGGCGTGGTGGTGATTCCGCGGAGCGGTTGTTCGCGGGGTTGGGGCGGTTGTGGGCGGACGGCGCGGTGCGCTGGATGCCGCCTGTGACCACGACGGCGGGGACGTCGGGCGGGCGTGTGCCTTCGTACCCGTTCCAGCACCAGCACTACTGGCTCCAGCCCACCACCCCGGCACCGACCGGTGACGGCGGGATCGACCACCCGCTGCTGCGGGACGCCATGGAACTCCCCGACGACAACGGCGTGGTGCTGACGGGACAGCTCGCCACCGCCGCGCAGCCGTGGCTCACCGAACACGTCATCTCGGGCTCGCCCCTGCTGCCCGCCGCGGCGTTCGTGGACCTGGCGCTCCGGGCCGGCGAACACGTCGGCTGCCCGGCGGTCGAGGACCTGACGCTGGAGACACCGCTGGTGGTCGCGGACGGCGTGCGGGTGTCCGTGACCGTCGGCCCCGACCGGGCGGGCCGGCGCGGCGTCTCGATCCACTCGCGCGCGGACGGCGAGTGGGTACGGCACGCCACCGGGACCCTGGGCGCCGTACCCGTCGCACCACGGGAGCCCTGGGCACGGCAGTGGCCGCCGCACGCCGAAGCCGTCGACCTCGACGCCTTCTACGACAACCTGGCCGACGCCGGATTCGCCTACGGCACGGCCTTCCAAGGTCTGCGAGCGGCCTGGCGCGACGGCGACACCCTCTACGCGGAGGTGGCCGTACCCCCCGGCGACACCCGGTTCGCCCTGCACCCCGCCCTGCTCGACGCCGCGATCCAGATCGTGACCGTCGCCGACGACCGGCCGAAGATGCCGTTCTCCTTCGCCGGGATCTCCTGGTGGCGCGGCGCCGAGCACGCCAGGGTCCGGCTGACCGTGACCGGCCAGGACACCTGCGCGATCGGCCTCGCCGACCAGTCGGGCGCGCCGGTCGCCGAGATCGCCTCGTTGACCCTGCGCCGGCCGGCCGGGGCCACCACGCAGGACGTGCCGTACCAGGTGGCGTGGCCGGTCCTGGAAGCGGCGACCACCGAACCGGACATCCCGGTCCACCACGCCACATCGCCCGTCGAGACCCTGCGGGTGATCCAGGACTTCCTCACCACGGACACCCCGCGCATGGTGGTCGCCACGCGCAACGCCGTGCCGGTTCGGCCGGGCGAGGACGTCGATCCGCAGGCCACCGCCGTCTGGGGCCTGGTCCGGTCGGCCGCCACCGAGCACCCCGGCCGGTTCGTGCTGGTCGACGGTGACGACGGCGACGAGGTCCGGCTGGCCGGCGACGAACCACAGCTCGCGATCCGCGCCGGCGCGGTTCACGTCCCCCGCCTCGAACGGGCGCGGACCGAACCGCTGCCCTCGTTGCTCAGCCCCGAGGGCACGGTGCTCGTCACCGGCGGCACCGGCACCCTGGGCGGCACGATCGCCCGCCACCTCGCCGTACGGCACGGCGTGCGGCACCTGCTGCTGGTCAGCCGGAGCGGCCCGGACGCTCCCGGCGCGGCCGCGCTGACCGCCGACCTGGCCGCGCTGGGCGCGACCGCCGACATCGTGGCGTGCGACGTGTCCGACCGCGAGGCGGTGGCGCGGCTGCTCGCCGAACACCCGGTCACCTCGGTGATCCACGCCGCGGGCACGCTGGCCGACACCGTCGTGGAATCCCTCACCCCGCAGCAGTTCGCGCGCGTGTGGGAGCCGAAGGCCCTCGCGGCGCGGCACCTCCACGAACTGACCTCGGACCTGGAGGCGTTCGTGCTGTTCTCGTCGGCGGCCGGTGTGCTGGGCGGCGCGGGCCAGGCGAACTACGCGGCGGCGAACGCGTACCTCGACGGCCTCGCCGCACACCGGCACGCCCAGGGACAGCCGGCCGTGTCGCTCGCCTGGGGCTACTGGGCGGAGGCCAGCGGCATGACCGGAGGTCTGACCGCCACCGACCGGCACCGCCTGGCCAGGGCCGGCGTACGGCCGCTGCCGACGACGGACGCGCTGGCCCTGTTCGACGCCGCGCTGACCGCGGGCACCCCCACCCTCGCCCCCGTCAGGTTCGACCTGCCGGCGCTGCGCCGCGCCGGAGACCCGCCCGCCCTGCTGCGGGAGCTGGTACGGCCCCGGCGCAGGCAGGCCGACCGCGTGTGGACGCAGGCCGACGTGCTGCAACTCGTCGTGGGCCAGGTCGCCCTCGTCCTCGGGCACTCGTCACCGGAGGCGGTCAACCCCGACCAGGCGTTCACCGACATCGGGTTCGACTCGCTCACCGCCGTGGAACTGCGCAACCAGCTCGACGCGGACACCGGCCTGCGCCTGCCCGCCACGCTCGTCTTCGACCACCCGACACCTGCCCGCCTCGCCGCTGCCGTGCACACACGGCTGCACGGCACCGAACCCGACCCCCTGCTCGCCGGACTCGACCAGCTCAAGTCCACCCTGGACGCGGCAGCCGCCGACGCCGACTACGAGACCGTCGCGGCCCGCCTCGAAGCACTTCTCGCGGCCTGGACCGCCAAACGCACCGGCTCCGCGGCCGGAGTCGACGAGGCCAGCGACGACGAACTGTTCAGCCTTTTGGACGATGCGCACCGCAGGACCGAGGTCATCCGCTCGGGCGAGTCCCGCAACGCTAAGGAGTAGCGATGTCCGACGAAGAGAAGCTCCGCACTTACCTCAAGCGCGCCACGGCCGACCTGGGAGTGCTCAGCAAGCGCCTCTCCGACATGGAGGAGGCCGCGCGCGAGCCGATCGCGATCATCGGCATGGGCTGCCGCTACCCGGGCGGAGTGGAGTCCCCGGACGGCCTGTGGCGGCTTGTCTCGGACGGTGCCGACGCGATCACCGAATTCCCGCCGGACCGTGGATGGGACGTCGTCTACGACCCTGACCCGGACCGGCCGGGCACGACCTACACCCGATCGGGCGGCTTCCTCGCCGACGGCGCCGGCTTCGACGCCGGGTTCTTCGGTATCTCGCCGCGCGAGGCACTGGCGATGGACCCGCAGCAGCGGGTGCTGCTGGAGACCGCGTGGGAGACCTTCGAGTACGCCGGCATCGACCCGACCACACTCGGCGGCAGCCGCACAGCCGTGTTCACCGGCCTGTGGTCCTCCGGCTACGGCAACCAGCCGCCGCCGGACCTCGAAGGTTTTCTCGCCACCGGAACGGCCACCAGTGCCACGTCCGGGCGGGTGTCGTATCTGCTGGGGCTGGAGGGTCCGGCGGTGTCGGTGGACACGGCGTGTTCGTCGTCGCTGGTGGCGATCCATCTGGCGTCGCAGGCATTGCGGGCGGGGGAGTGTGCGCTGGCGTTGGCCGGTGGTGTGACGGTGATGGCGACGCCGGCGGGGTTCGTCGAGTTCTCGCGGCAGCGGGGGCTTGCGACCGACGGCAGAGTGAAGGCGTTCGCCGAGGCGGCCGATGGTACGGCCTGGGGTGAGGGCGCCGGCTTGGTGCTGCTGGAACGCCTGTCCGACGCCCGCCGTAACGGCCACCGGGTGCTGGCGGTGGTGCGGGGCTCGGCGGTGAACCAGGACGGCGCGTCGAACGGGCTTGCGGCGCCGAATGGTCCGTCCCAGGAACGCGTCATCCGGCAGGCGTTGGCGAATGCCGGGTTGGAGCCGTCCGAGGTGGACGCGGCGGAGGCGCACGGCACCGGGACCACCCTTGGCGACCCCATCGAGGCTCAGGCACTCCTGGCGACCTACGGTCAGGGGCGGGATGAGCCGTTGTGGCTGGGGTCGGTGAAGTCGAACATCGGGCACACGCAAGCCGCCGCCGGCGTGGCTGGTGTGATCAAGATGGTCATGGCGATGCGGCACGGGCAACTGCCGCGGACCCTCCACGTGGACGCGCCGACCTCCCACGTCGACTGGTCGGCGGGCCATGTCTCACTGCTCACCGAGGCCCGGCCGTGGCCGGAGACGGGGCGTCCCCGCCGTGCCGGCGTGTCGGCGTTCGGCATCAGCGGCACCAACGCGCATGTGGTGATCGAGGCGGCTGCTGAGGAGCCGGTCGGGGCTCCGGCGGGGGCCGCGGGCGGGGTGGTGCCGTGGGTGTTGTCGGGGAAGTCGGATGTGGCGTTGCGGGAGCAGGCGCGTCGGCTGGGGGCGTTCCTGGCCGGGGATCCGGGGGTTGGCGCGGTTGCGGTGGGTCGGGCGTTGGCGGGGCGGTCGCGTTTCGATCACCGTGCGGTGCTGAGCGGTGTGGAGGCGTTGGAGGCACTGGCGGAGGGTGGCACGGCGCCGGGTCTGGTCACCGGGATCGCCCGGCCGGTGGGTCGGTCGGTGTTCGTGTTTCCGGGGCAGGGTGCGCAGTGGGTGGGTATGGGCGGGGAGTTGTACGGCTCGGAGCCGGTGTTCCGGGAGGCGATCGATGCGTGTGATGCGGCGCTGGCGCCGTACACCGATTGGTCGTTGGTGGAGGTGTTGATCGGCGGTGGGTCGCTGGAGCGGGTGGATGTGGTGCAGCCCGCTCTGTTCGGGGTGATGGTGGCGTTGGCGGAGCTGTGGCGTGCCCATGGTGTGGAACCTGATGCCGTCGTCGGGCATTCGCAGGGGGAGATCGCGGCGGCGTATGTGGCGGGGGCGTTGTCCCTGGACGACGCCGCCAAGGTGGTGGCGTTACGGAGCAGGGCGCTGGCGGTGTTGGCCGACCGGGGCGGCATGGTTTCCATAGGGCTCGGGCATGAGCGGGCCGCCGAGTTCGTGGCCCGCTGGGACGGCCGGCTGACCGTGGCGGTGGTCAACTCGGCGGACAGCGTGGTGGTATCGGGTGATCTGGACGCGCTGGACGAACTGCTGGCGGCCTGTGAGGCCGACGGCATCCGCGCCCGCCGCCTGCCCGTCGACTACGCCGCTCACTCCGTCCAGGTCGAGGCGATCCGCGAGCAACTGCTCACCGACCTCGCCGGGATCAAGCCGAGGACCGCGGAGGTCCCCTTCTACTCCACGGTCACCGGCGAGGAGATCGACACCTCCGCCCTCGACGCCGATTACTGGTACCGCAACCTCCGCGAACCCGTGCTGTTCGACCAGACCACCCGTGCGCTGCTCGACCACGGCCACACCGTCTTCGTCGAGGTCAGCCCGCACCCGGTCCTGGTCTCCGCCGTCGAGGAGACCGGTCACCACCACGGCTTCGACCTCCTCGTCACCGGCACGCTCCGGCGCGACCAGGACGACTTCCTCACCTCGCTCGGCCGCCTGCACGTCCATGGTGTCCCGGTCGACTGGCGGTTCCCGGACGACACCGAGCCCGTCAGCCTGCCGACGTACGCCTTCCAGCGCCAGCCGTACTGGCTGCGGCCCGTCCCGACGGCGTCGGGCGACCACCCCCTGCTCAGCACGTTCGTGGAACTGCCCGACGGCGCGGTGTTCAGCGGACGGATCTCGCTCGCCACCCACCCGTGGCTGGCCGACCACGCCGTGCGGGGCTCCGTCCTCCTGCCCGGCACCGCGTTCGCGGAAATGGCGGCCTACGCGGCCGGCCGGCTCGGCCACGCGGTCGAGGAGCTGGTGCTCGAAACGCCGCTCGTCCTCGACGACACCCCGGTGCACCTCCAGGTCGTCGTGGGCCCCGGGGACGACGGCCGCAACCCGCTCACGGTGTACTCGCGTGACGGCGACGAGTGGGTGCGGCACGCCACCGGGACCCTGGGCGAGGAGCCGGTGCTGAGCGCCTGGGACTGGCTGCCGGCCGGTGAGCCCCTCGACGTCGACGGGCTCTACGACTCGCTGTCCGTGCTCGGCTACGAGTACGGGCCCGCGTTCCAGGGCGTCACGGCGGCCTGGCGGGTCGGCGACACCGTCTACGCCGAGGTGGAGCTTCCCGCCGAGGAACCGTTTGCCCTGCACCCCGCGCTGCTCGACGCCGCACTGCACCCCATGGCGTTCCTCACCGACCGCACCGGCCTGCCGTTCGCGTTCACCGGAGTGGCGATACGGCCCGCGGGCCGCCGTGCGCTGCGCGTACGCCTGTCCGCCACCGGGCCGGACACGTACACCGTGGCCGTGGCCGATCCGGACGGCACCCCGGTCGCGGTCATCACGTCGCTGACCGTCCGGGACGCCACCGCCGTCCCGGACAGCCTGTACGCACTCGACTGGGTCCCCTTCGAATCGGCATCGACGGGCGGCGACCCCGCGGACCTGGTCGTCTACGAGGTGCCCGGGCCGGAGCCCGAGGCGGACACCGTCGAGGCGGCGTACGAGAGCGCGCAGAGCGTACTCGCCGTGATCCGGGACCACTTGGCGGGCGAGCGGACGCGGCTGGCGGTCGTCACCCGCAACGCCGTCGCCGCCGCGCCCGGTGACGTGGTCCGCCTCCACCACTCGATGGTCTGGGGCCTGGTCCGCGGCGCGCGGGCCGAGCACCCCGACCGGTTCGTCCTGGTCGACGCCGATCCGACCTGGGACCCCGCGCTGATCGCCGGCACGGACGAGCCGGAGCTGGCGGTACGCCAAGGGGCGCTGCGCGTCCCCCGCCTGGTCCGCGTCGGCGCGGGCCTCACCCCGCCGGACGGAACCTGGCGGCTGGAGGACACGGGTACCGGCAGCATCGACGACCTGGCGCTGGTGCCCCGCCCGGAGCTCATGGAGCCGCTGGGGCCCGGGCGGGTCCGGATCGCCATGCGGGCGGCCGGACTCAACTTCCGGGACGTGCTGATCGCCCTCGGCGTCTACCCCGGCGAGGCCCTGATGGGCGGCGAAGGCGCGGGCGTCGTCCTCGAAACCGGCCCGGACACCCGGTTCCGGCCCGGCGACCGCGTCATGGGCCTGGTCCCCGGCGCCTTCGGCCCGGTCACCATCGCCGACCAGCGGCTGCTGGTCCGGATGCCCGACGACTGGTCGTTCGCCAGGGCCGCGTCAGTGCCCGTGGCGTTCCTGACCGCCTGGTACGGCCTGCGCGACCTGGGCGGGCTGAAGGCCGGTGACCGGGTCCTGATCCACGCCGGCACCGGCGGCGTCGGCATGGCGGCGATCCAACTGGCCCGGCGGCTCGGGGCGGAGGTGTTCGCCACCGCCAGCCCGGCCAAATGGCACACCCTGCGCGCCCTGGGACTCGACGAGGACCACATCGCCTCGTCGCGCACCCTGGAGTTCGAGCAGAAGTTCCCGCCCATGGACGTGGTTCTGGACTCGCTGTCCGGCGCGTTCGTCGATGCCTCCCTGCGGCTGCTCGGGCCCGGCGGCCGGTTCGTGGAGATGGGCAAGACCGACATCCGCGACGCAGCCGACCATCCCGACATCGTCTACCGGGCGTTCGACATCGCCGACGCGGGGCCGGAACGGCTCGGCGAGATCCTGGACGCCGTCGTACGGGCCTTCACGGACGGCGGGTTCGCGCCGCTGCCGTTGGACGTACGCGAGGTCCGGGACGCGGTCGACGTGTTCCGGTTCATGAGCCAGGCGGCTCACGTCGGGAAGATCGTCCTCACTGTTCCTGCGGATTTCGATGCGGCCGGTACGGTGCTGATCACCGGTGGTACGGGGACGCTGGGGGGCCATGTGGCCCGGCATCTGGTGGCCGAGCGGGGTGTGCGGCATGTGGTGCTGGTCAGCCGCGGTGGTGGCGGGGCGGCGTTGCGCGAGGAACTGGCCGGGCTGGGCGCGGAGGTGACCGTGGCCGCCTGCGACGTGGCCGACCGGGACGCGCTGGCGGCCGTACTGGACTCGATCCCGGCCGCGCACCCGCTGACCGCGGTCGTCCACGCGGCCGGCGTGCTCGACGACGCCGTGGTCGAGTCCCTGACCCCCGAACGTCTCGCCGCGGTCTGGGAGCCCAAGGCACGGGCGGCCTGGCACCTGCACGAACTCACCCGGGGACGGGACCTGACGGCGTTCGTCCTCTTCTCCTCGGCGGCCGGGACGCTCGGCAGCCCCGGGCAGGCCAACTACGCCGCAGCCAACACCTTCCTCGACGCCCTCGCCGTGCACCGGCGCGCCCTCGGACTGCCGGCGACCTCGCTGGCCTGGGGCTACTGGGCCGAGCCGAGCGGCATGACCGGGCACCTGACCGGTGCCGACGAGGACCGGCTGATGCGAGCCGGGGTCGTGCCGCTGGCCACCGACCACGCCCTGTCGCTGTTCGACGCGGCCCTGGCCACGGACCGGGCCGCGCTGGTGCCGGTACGCCTAGACCTGTCCGTGCTGGCGGGTGCCCCGGCGGCTCCGGCGGCCCTCAAGGGCCTCGTCTCCCGCAAGGCGGCCCGGCGCCCGGCGCGGCACGGTGCGATCGCCGACCGCCTGCGGTCACTGCCGGAGGCCGAACGGCTGCGAGCCGCACTCGACCTGGTCACCACCAACACCGCCGCCGTGCTCGGTCACCGCGAACCGGGGGCCGCATGGGACCGGCAGCCGTTCAAGGACCTCGGCTTCGATTCCCTGACCTCCGTCGAACTGCGCAACCGGCTCAACGTCGCCACCGGCCTGCGCCTGCCCGCCACCGTCACCTTCGACCACCCCACCCCGCGGCAACTCGCCGAGCACCTGCTGAGCGGGATCCTCGGTGGGGGTGTGGTGCCGGTGACGCCGGCGATGCCGGTCGGTGACGGGGCCGATCCGGTGGTGATCGTGGGCATGGGCTGCCGGTTGCCGGGTGGGGTCGAGTCCCCCGAGGAGCTGTGGCGTCTGGTGTCGGGCGGGGTGGACGCGATCGGGGAGTTCCCGGGTGATCGCGGGTGGGACGTCGAGGGATTGTTCCATCCGGATCCGGATCATCCCGGGACGTCGTACACGCGGTCGGGTGGTTTCCTCGCGGACGCGGCGGGGTTCGATGCCGACTTCTTCGGGATCTCGCCGCGTGAGGCTCTGGCGATGGATCCGCAGCAGCGGGTGCTGCTGGAGACCGCGTGGGAGACGCTGGAGGACGCAGGGATCGATCCGACGTCGTTGCGGGGCAGCCAGACGGGTGTGTTCACCGGCATCTGGTCCTCCGGCTACGGCGACCAGGCACCCGCCGACGCCGAGGGCTATCTCGGTACGGGCGCCGCGACCAGCGTGACCTCCGGCCGGATCGCCTACCTGCTGGGGCTGGAGGGCGCGGCGGTCTCGCTGGACACCGCCTGCTCGTCCTCGCTGGTGGCGATCCACTTGGCGGCGCAGGCGCTCCGCTCGGGGGAGTGCTCACTCGCCCTGGCCGGCGGGGTGACCGTGATGGCGAACCCCATGGGGTTCACGGAGTTCTCGCGCCAGCGTGCCCTGTCTCCCGACGGCCGGGTGAAGGCGTTCGCCGAGGCGGCCGACGGCACGGCCTGGGGTGAGGGCGCGGGCCTTGTGCTGCTGGAGCGGTTGTCGGACGCCCGCCGCAACGGCCACCGGGTGCTGGCGGTCGTCCGGGGCTCGGCGGTCAACCAGGACGGCACCTCCAACGGCCTCGGGGCGCCGAACGGCCCGTCGCAGGAGCGGGTGATCCGTCAGGCGTTGGCGAATGCGGGACTGTCGACGGCGGACGTGGATGCGGTGGAGGCGCACGGTACGGGGACGACGCTCGGCGATCCCATCGAGGCCCAGGCGCTGCTGGCGACGTACGGCCGGGACCGGGACGAGCCGTTGTGGCTGGGGTCGGTGAAGTCGAACATCGGCCACACCCAGGCAGCGGCCGGCGCGGCGGGCGTCATCAAGATGGTCATGGCGATGCGGCACGGCGAACTGCCCCCGACGCTGCACGTCGACGAGCCGACCTCGCACGTCGACTGGGAGTCCGGGAACATCCGGCTGCTCACCGAGGCCCGGCCCTGGCCCGACAACGGCCGCCGGCGTCGCGCCGGCATCTCGGCGTTCGGCATCAGCGGCACCAACGCGCACGTCGTGATCGAGGCGCCTGCCGAGGAGCCGGCCGGGGTTCCGGCGGCGTCCTCGGGCGGAGTGGTGCCTTGGGTGCTGTCGGCCAGGTCCGAGGCGGCGTTGCGGGAGCAGGCGCGCCGGCTGGGTGCCTTCACCGCCGGGCGTCCTGAGGTGAGCGCGGTGGCGGTCGGGGGTGCTCTGGCCGCCCGCACCGTGTTCGAGCACCGGGCCGTGGTGGTGGGTGCCGCCGAGGCCCTGGACGTCCTGGCCGAGGGCGGCATGGCGCCGGGTCTGGTCACCGGGACGGTCCGTCCGCTGGGCCGGTCGGTGTTCGTGTTCCCGGGGCAGGGCGCCCAGTGGGTCGGCATGGGCCGTGACCTGTACGAGCAGTCCGAGGTCTTCCGCGCCGGCATCGACGCGTGCGACGCGGCGCTGGCGCCGTACACGGACTGGTCGTTGGTGGAGGTGTTGGTCGGCGGTGGCTCGCTGGAGCGGGTGGATGTGGTGCAGCCTGCGCTGTTCGGGGTGATGGTGGCGCTGGCGGAGCTGTGGCGTGCCCATGGTGTGGAACCTGATGCCGTCGTCGGGCATTCGCAGGGGGAGATCGCGGCGGCGTATGTGGCGGGGGCGTTGTCGTTGGAGGACGCCGCGAAGGTGGTCGCCCTGCGCAGCAAGGCCCTGGTCGCCTTGGAGAACAAGGGCGGGATGGTGTCGGTCGGCCTCGGGCATGAGCGGGCCGCCGAGTTCGTGGCCCGCTGGGACGGCCGGCTGACGGTGGCGGTGGTCAATGCCCCCGGTTCGGTCGTCGTGTCGGGTGATCTGGACGCGCTGGACGAACTGCTGACGTCCTGTGAGGCCGACGGCATCCGCGCCCGCCGCCTGCCCGTCGACTACGCCGCTCACTCCGTCCAGGTCGAGGCGATCCGCGAGCAACTGCTCACCGACCTCGCCGGCATCACACCGCACCCGGCGGTGATCCCGTTCTACTCAACGGTGACCGGCGAGGAGATCGACACCTCCGCCCTCGACGCCGGCTACTGGTACCGCAACCTCCGCGAACCCGTGCTGTTCGACCAGACCACCCGGCTGCTGCTCGCCTCGGGCAGCGACCCCGTCTTCGTCGAGATCAGCCCGCACCCGGTGCTCACGCCTGCGCTGGAGGAGCACGAGGCGGGTGTGGTGACCGGGACAGTGCGCCGCGACCACGGCACCCCGGCCGAGTTCCTGGCCGCCGCGGCGCGGCTGTTCGTCGCGGGTGTGCCGGTGCGGTGGCCGTTCCCTGAAGGGGAGCCGGCGGCGCTGCCCACCTACCCCTTCCAGCGGACGCGGTTCTGGCTCGCCCAAGGCGCGGGAGACGTGTCCGCGGCCGGGCTCGACTCGGTGGACCACCCGCTGCTCGGCGCCGCTTTCGAGGTGGGCGAGCAGCGGGTCCTGACGGGCCGGCTCTCCCTGGCCACCCACCCCTGGCTCGCGGACCACTCCGTACTGGGGACGGTGCTGCTGCCCGCGACGGCGTTCGTGGAACTGGTGGTGCACGCGGCCGGGGCGGCAGTGGAGGAACTGGTCCTGGAGGCGCCGCTGATGTTGCCCGCGGACGGCGCGGTGGACGTGCAGGTCGTCGTGGGCGAGCCGGACGAGACCGGCCGCCGCACGGTCGACGTCCGGTCCCGTACGGACGGTTGGGTGCGGAACGCCACCGGCACGGTGAGCGGGCAGCCTGTGGTCGGGCGGGCCGTGGTCGGGCAGGAGCTGACGCAATGGCCGCCGGCCGGCGCGGAACCGGTCACCGGGCTCTACGACACGCTCGCCGCGGCGGGCTACGAGTACGGGCCGGCCTTCCAGGCCGTGCAGGCGGTGTGGCGCCGCGGCAAGGAGGTGTTCGCCGAGGTCACCGTGCCGGACGCGGCCCGGTTCTCCGTCCATCCGGCCCTGCTGGACGCCGCCCTGCAACCGCTGGCGCTGCTGTCCGGCACGGAAGGCGACGTGCGGCTGCCGTTCTCGTTGGGCGGGATCGCGGTCCACCGCACCGGCGTGACCTCCGCGCGCGTGCGGCTGACGGTGGTGCGCCCCGGAACGTACGCCGTCCACCTGGCGGACCGGTCCGGCGAGCCCGTGGCGACCATCGAGGCGCTGACCACCCGTCCGATGGCTGAACGCGGCCCGCTGTACGCCCTCGACTGGATTCCGCTGACCCCCGGCGAAGGCGCGCTCGGCGACGCCGTCGTCTCGCCCGGCTCGGTCGCCGAGGCGCTGACGGCCGTCCAGGACTTCCTGGCCGGGCCCGGCGAACGGCTCGTGGTGCGCACGCGGGGCGCGGTCGCCGTCGTTCCCGGTGACGGGGTGAGCGACCCGGAAGCCTCGGCCGTATGGGGCCTGGTCCGGTCCGCGCAGTCCGAGCACCCCGGCCGATTCGTGCTCGTGGACGCCGACGAGCTGCCCGACGGCCTGTCGGTCGGCGACGAGGACCAGGTGGCGGTGCGCCGGGGGGCCGTCTACGTGCCCCGGCTCGTGCGCTCCGCACCGGAGGCGTTCGACGGACGGCTGACGCAGGCGGGCACGGGCAGCCTGGACGACCTCGCCTTCCTGCCGTACGAGCAGGCCCCGCCCGGGCCCCGGGAGGTGCGCGTCGCCGTGCGGGCGGCCGGCCTGAACTTCCGGGACGTGCTGATCGCCCTCGGCGTCTACCCGGACCCGGCGCTGCTCGGCAGCGAGGGCGCGGGCGTCGTCACCGAGGTCGGCGCCGAGGTCACCGGGCTGCGGCCGGGTGACCGGGTCGCCGGGCTGCTGCCCGGCGCGTTCGGCCGGGTGGCCGTCGCCGACCACAGGGTGCTGGTGCGCATCCCCGACGAGTGGACGTTCACCCAGGCCGCCACTGTGCCGATCGCGTTCATGACCGCGTGGTACGGCCTGCGCGACCTGGGCGGGCTGAAGGCCGGTGACCGGGTGCTGATCCACGCCGGGGCCGGCGGCGTCGGCATGGCGGCGGTCCAGCTCGCGCGGCTTTGGGGCGCGGACGTCCACGCGACCGCCGGCCCGGGCAAGTGGGACGCGCTGCGCGCCCTGGGGCTGGACGAGGACCACATCGCCTCGTCCCGGACCCTGGAGTTCGCCGACCGGTTCGGACCCTTCGACGTGGTGCTGAACTCGCTGTCCGGTGAGTTCCTGGACGCCTCCCTGCGGCTGCTCGCGCCCGGCGGGCGGTTCGTGGAGATGGGCAAGGCCGACATCCGGCCCGGCGTGCTGGCCTTCGACCTGGCCGACGCGGGACCGGAGCGGCTGGGGGAGATCCTGGCCGAGGCCGTCCGGCTGATCAGCGCAGGCGAGCTGCGTCTGCCACCACTCACCACCTGGGACGTCCGCCGCGCGCGGGACGCCTTTCGGTTCATGAGCCAGGCGGCTCACGTCGGGAAGATCGTCCTCACTGTTCCTGCGGATCTCGATGCGGCCGGTACGGTGCTGATCACCGGTGGTACGGGGACGCTGGGGGGCCATGTGGCCCGGCATCTGGTGGCCGAGCGGGGTGTGCGGCATGTGTTGCTGGTCAGCCGCGGTGGTGGCGGGGCGGCGTTGCGCGAGGAGCTGGCCGGGCTGGGCGCGGAGGTGACCGTGGCCGCCTGCGACGTGGCCGACCGGGACGCGCTGGCGGCCGTACTGGACTCGATCCCGGCCGCGCACCCGCTGACCGCGGTCGTCCACGCCGCCGGTGTGCTCGACGACGCCGTGGTCGAGTCCCTGACCCCCGAACGTCTCGCCGCGGTCTGGGAGCCCAAGGCACGGGCGGCCTGGCACCTGCACGAACTCACCCGGGGACGGGACCTGACGGCGTTCGTCCTCTTCTCCTCGGCGGCCGGGACGCTCGGCAGCCCCGGGCAGGCCAACTACGCCGCGGCCAACGCCTACCTCGACGGCCTGGCCGCGTACCGGCGTGCCCAGGGCCTGCCGGGGGTGTCGCTGGCCTGGGGCCGGTGGGCCGAGGCCAGCGGGCTGACCGGGCGGATGTCCGAGGCCGACGGTGAACGCCTCGCCCGCGCGGGGCTGCTGCCGATGGCGACCGACTACGGACTCGGGCTGTTCGACGGGGGCCTGGACACCGCGGAACCGGCGGTGGTCGCGGCCGGACTCAAGGTGTCCGCACTGGGGGACCGGCCGGTGCTGCGCGCGCTGGCACGCGCCCGCAAACCGGTGCGGACCACCGGACTGGCGGGCGAGCTGGGATCGCTCCCCGAGGCCCGGCAACGCGAGATTCTGCTCGACCTGGTCAGCACCCACGCCTCGGCCGTGCTGGGCCGCAGCGACGGGATCGGCGGCGACCTGGCCTTCAAGGACCTGGGCTTCGACTCGCTGACCGGCGTGGAGCTGCGTAACCGGCTGTCCACGGCGGTCGGGATCCGGCTGTCGGCGACGATGGTCTTCGACCACCCGACCCCGGCCCGACTGGCCGAATACCTGCGTGAGGTGGTCCTCGGCAAGGAGCGCCGGACGGTCGCGCCCGTGCCGGTCGGGGTTCCGGTGTCGGGTGATCCGGTGGTGGTGGTGGGGTTGGGGGCCCGGTATCCGGGTGGGGTGGGGTCGGCGCAGGAGTTGTGGGGTCTGGTGGCGGGTGGGGTGGATGCGGTGGGGGAGTTCCCGCCGGATCGTGGGTGGGATGTGGGTCGTATTTATGATCCGGCCGGTGGTCCGGGGAGGTCGTATACGCGGTGGGGTGGTTTTCTGGGGGATGCGGGTGGCTTCGATGCCGCGTTCTTCGGGATTTCGCCGCGTGAGGCGTTGGCGATGGATCCGCAGCAGCGGGTGCTGCTGGAGACGGTGTGGGAGACGTTCGAGGACGCGGGGATCGATCCGACGTCGTTGCGGGGCAGCCAGACGGGCGTCTTCACCGGCATCTGGGCATCCGGCTACGCGGGCGGAGTGGACCAGATCTCGCGCGACGCGGACGGCTATGTGGCCACCGGCACGGCGACGAGTGTGACCTCCGGGCGGGTGTCGTATCTGCTGGGGCTGGAGGGTCCGGCGGTGTCGGTGGACACGGCGTGTTCGTCGTCGCTGGTGGCGATTCACCTGGCGGCGCAGGCGCTGCGCTCGGGGGAGTGCTCACTGGCCCTGGCCGGCGGTGTGACGGTCATGGCGACACCCGCCGCCTTCATCGACTTCTCCCGCCAGCGGGGGCTCGCGGCCGATGGGCGGGTGAAGGCGTTCGCCGAGGCTGCTGATGGCACGGCCTGGGGTGAGGGCGCCGGCTTGGTGCTGCTGGAACGTCTGTCGGACGCCCGCCGTAACGGTCACCGGGTGCTGGCGGTGGTGCGGGGTTCGGCGGTGAACCAGGACGGGGCGTCCAATGGGTTGACCGCGCCGAATGGTCCGTCGCAGGAGCGGGTGATCCGTCAGGCGTTGGCGAATGCGGGACTGTCGACGGCGGACGTGGACGCGGTGGAGGCGCACGGCACCGGCACCACCCTCGGCGACCCTATTGAGGCGCAGGCGCTGCTGGCGACGTACGGCCGGGACCGGGATGAGCCGTTGTGGCTGGGGTCGGTGAAGTCGAACATCGGCCACACCCAGGCGGCGGCCGGTGTGGCTGGTGTGATCAAGATGGTGATGGCGATGCGGCACGGGCAACTGCCGCCGACGCTGCATGTCGACGCGCCGACCTCCCACGTCGACTGGTCGGCGGGCCATGTCTCACTGCTGACCGAGGCCCGGCCGTGGCCGGAGACGGGGCGTCCCCGCCGTGCCGGCGTGTCGGCGTTCGGTATCAGCGGTACGAACGCGCACGTGATCCTGGAGGCACCGGCCCCGGACCCGGCCGAGGAGACGTCGTCCGAGTCCCCTGCCACTCCCACGCCCGCCCCTGCGGCCGCGGTGCCGGTGCCATGGCTGCTGTCGGCCAAGTCCGAGCAGGCGCTCCGGGCCCAGGCCCGCAGGCTGCTGGCGTACGCGGCCGGGGCCCCCGACGCGGACGGAATCGGCGCCGCGCTCGCCGCGCGGACCCGGTTCGCCCACCGGGCCATGGTGACTGGACCGGAGGCACTGGCGGCCCTGGTGCGCGGGGAGGCGCATCCCGGGCTGGTGACAGGCGACGCCCGCGACTCGGGCAGGTCGGCGTTCGTGTTCTCCGGTCAGGGTGGTCAGTGGGCGGGGATGGGGCGGGGTCTGTACCGCGAGTTCCCGGTGTTCGCGCGGGTGTTGGACGAGGTGTGTGGGTTGTTGGGGTTGCCGGTGGGGGTGTTGTTCGAGGACGGGGAGGGGGTGTTGGGGGAGACGCTGTTCACGCAGGCCGGGGTGTTCGCGCTGGAGGTGGCGCTGTTCCGGTTGGTGGAGTGGCTGGGTGTGCGGCCGGATTTCGTGGTGGGGCATTCGGTGGGTGAGGTGGCGGCGGCTCATGTGGCGGGGGTTCTGGGCCTGGAGGACGCGTGTGTGCTGGTGGGGGCGCGGGGCCGGTTGATGCAGGGGTTGGCCGGTGGTGGGGCGATGGTGTCGCTTCAGGCGTCGGTGGAGGAGGTGACGGGATCGCTGGTGCCGGGTGTTGAGGTGGCGGCGGTCAACGGGGTGGATGCGGTGGTGGTGTCGGGGGACGAGGCGGCGGTGGCGGCGGTGGGTGAGGTGTGGCGCGGTCGTGGGCGTCGGGTGCGGCGGCTGGCGGTCAGTCACGCGTTTCATTCGGCGCGGATGGATCCGGTGCTGGAGGAGCTGGGTCGGGTGGCGGCGGGTTTGTCGTTCGGTGAGCCGGTGATTCCG
Source organism: Kitasatospora sp. HPM-01-4 (assembly GCF_051374625.1). Taxonomy (NCBI): domain Bacteria; kingdom Bacillati; phylum Actinomycetota; class Actinomycetes; order Kitasatosporales; family Streptomycetaceae; genus Kitasatospora; species Kitasatospora sp. HPM-01-4. The sequence continues at coordinate 7,444,472 of NZ_JBPQGP010000005.1, forward strand.
GTGGTTTCGACGGTGGCCGGGCGTCCGGTGGACCTGGGGGAGCCTGGGTACTGGGTGCGGCAGGTGCGGGAGCCGGTGCGGTTCGCCGAGGCGATGGAGTGGTTGGCGGGTCAGGGTGTGACGGGGTTCGTGGAGGTGGGTCCGCATCCGTTGCTGGTGGGGAACGGGTTGATGCGGCGTGGTGGTGATTCCGCGGAGCGGTTGTTCGCGGGGTTGGGGCGGTTGTGGGCGGACGGCGCGGTGCGCTGGATGCCGCCTGTGACCACGACGGCGGGGACGTCGGGCGGGCGTGTGCCTTCGTACCCGTTCCAGCACCAGCACTACTGGCTGCAGCCCACCACCCCGTCGGAGGGCCTCGACACGCCCGACCACCCGCTGCTGCGGTCCCTGGTGAAGCTCCCCGACGGGCAGGGCGTGGTGCTGACCGGGAAGCTCTCCGCGTCCGTCCACCCGTGGCTGGCCGAGCACACCGTGCTCGGTTCGACGCTGCTGCCCGCGATGGCGTTCGTGGACATGGCCGTCCACGCCGGTGAGCACACGGCCAGCCCCGTACTGTCCGAACTGGTCCTGGAGGCGCCGCTCGTGCTGTCCGAGCGCGACGGTGTGCACGTGCAGGTCACCGTCGGCGCGCCCGACGACACCGGACGCCGACCCGTCACCGTCCACTCCCGCACCTGGGCCGAGCCCGACGAGTGGACCCGCCACGCGACCGGCGTGCTCAGTCCGCCGGCGGACCGGGCGACACCGGCCGATCGGACGGCCGTGCCCGGGGCGGACGACAGCGAGGCCACGCCGATCGACATCGGCTCGCTCTACGACCGGCTCGCCGAAGCCGGCTACGACTACGGGCCGACCTTCCAGGGGCTCACCGGCATCCGGCGGCACGGCGAGGACCTGCACGCCGAGGTGAGCTTCCCGGCGGACCCCGCGCAGCTCACCGGTTACCGCGTCCACCCCGCGCTCCTGGACGCCGCCATACAGCCGCTGACCCTGCTCGCCGGCCTCGCGGCCGGGGACGGCGGCGCCGGCGGCAACCCGGCGCGGCTGCCCTTCTCGTTCTCCGGTGTGTCGGTCACCGGGTCGGCCGCGACGGTCCACGTGGTGCTGCACCCGACCGGGCCGGACACCTGCGCGGTGCGGATCACCGACACCGCCGGGATGCCGGTCGTGAGCATCGACGAGATCGTCCTGCGGCCCGTCGAAGCGGCGGGTCACGGGGCCGGGCGCCGGCCGAACACGCTGTTCGCCGTTGACTGGACCCCGATGGCGGCACCGGACGGCCCGGACACCGAGACGGTCCTCCACGAGGTCGTCGGCGAGGGCGAACCGGTCGCGGCCGCCCACGCGGTGACCCGTGAACTGCTCGGCAGGGTCCGGGAGTTCCTGGCCACCGACACGCCGGCCCGGCTCGTGGTCCTCACCGGCGACGACCTGGCCTCGGCCGCCGCCCGCGGCTTCCTGCGCAGCGCGCACAGCGAGAACCCCGGGCGGATCCTGACCGTCCGGCACGACGGCACGGCCGCCTCACGACGGGCGATCCCCGCCGCGGTGCGCGCCGCCGTGAGCGACGGCGAGCCCGAGATCCAGTTGCGCGACGGAACCGCCCTCGTGCCGAGGCTGGTGAGGGCCGCCCCGGCCGGGCCGGCCGGGCCCCTGGACGGCGCGCCCCTGGACGGCACCGTGCTGATCACCGGCGGCACCGGCACCCTCGGCGTCCTGGTCGCCCGGCACCTGGTCGCGCGGCACGGCGCCCTGCACGTGGTGCTCGCGAGCCGCCGCGGCGTCGAGCCGCCCGGGCTCCGGCAGGAGCTGGGCGCCGCCCTCACCGTGGTCGCCTGCGACGCCGGTGACCGCGGGGCTCTGAGGGATCTCGTCGCCTCGATCCCCGACCTGCGGGTCGTCGTGCACGCCGCCGGGGTCGTCGACGACGCCCTGGTGGGATCGATGACACCGGAGCAGATCGACACGGTGCTGCGCTCGAAGGCCGATGCCGCGTGGCACCTGCACGAGGCCACCGAGCACCTGGACCTGCGGGCGTTCGTGCTGTTCTCCTCGGCGTCCGGGGTGTTCGGCGCCCCCGGGCAGGCCAACTACGCCGCCGCGAACGCGTTCCTCGACGCGCTCGCCGAGCACCGGCACGCGCGCGGTCTTCCGGTCACCTCCCTGGCCTGGGGCCAGTGGGCCGAGTCCAGCGGCATCACCGCGAACCTGACCGAGGCCGACCACCGCCGGCTGGCGAGGACCGGGATGCTGCCGCTGGCCACCGAGCAGGCCCTCGACCTGTTAGACACCGCCCTGGCCGGCGAACGCCCGGCGCTGGTGCCGGTCCGCCTCGACCTCGCGGCGATCGACACCCCGCCCGCGCTGCTGCGCGGACTCGCCCGGCCGCGGCGCGCGCCGGCCCCGGCGGCCGGCCCCGGCGACCTGCGGGCCAGGCTCGAAGTCCTGCCCGAGCCCGAGCAGCGCGCCCTGCTGCTCGACCTGGTCGTCACGCACAGTGCGAGCATCCTCGGGATGGCCCCCGGCGCGATCGACGACCCGCGTCAGCTGTTCCGCGACCACGGCGTCGACTCGCTGACCGCTATCGAGCTGCGCAACCAGCTCAACGCGGCCACCGGGCTCCAGCTCCCGGCGACCCTCGTCTTCGACTTCCCGACGCCCGAACAGCTCGTCAACCACCTCTACGGGCAGCTGTGCTCGCCGGAGAACCGGGTCGCCGGGCCGATGGAGCGCCTGCTGCGCAAGGCCGTCGACGTCGGCCGCGCGCAGGACGGCCTCGACCTGCTGACCACGGCGTCCCGGCTGAGCCCGGCCACCGACGCGCCCAAGGCCGAGGTGGTCGCCCTCGCGACCGGCTTCCTCCAGCCGTCGCTGGTCTGCCTGCCGTCCGCGCTGGCGTCCAGCGGCATCGAGGAGTACGGGCGGTTCGCCGCGGCGCTGGAGGCCGCCCGCGACGTCACGGCGGTCACCCTGCCGGGCTTCGCCGGCGACCCGCTGCCCGCGGACGCCGACGTCCTGGTCCAGGCACTCGCCGAGGCCGCGTCGGCCGTCGCCGCGCCGGTGCTGGTCGGCCGTTCGGTGGGCGCGTGGCTGGCGCTGGCGACCGCCAGGGAACTGGAACGGCGGGGGGCCCGGCCCAGCGCCGTGGTGCTCATCGACGGCTACCCCGACGACCTGCCGGGTGTGCTCACCGGCATGCTCGACGCCGGCCACCAGGTCCAGCCGGTCGACGACGACCGGCTGGTGGCCATGGGCCGCTACCTCGATCTGGCCGGCGCCCCGGAGCCCGTCACCGCGCCGGTGCTGCTGGTGGGCACCGGGAAGCGCTCGTGGCCCCGGCTGTCCACCACCGCCCAGGAAGTACTCACCGTCTCGGGCGACCACTTCACCGTACTGGAGGAGCACTCCGCCGCCACGGCGCTGGCCATCAGCACATGGCTCCTCGACTTCAGCGGATACGGGGCCGGGTTGTCCGCACTCAGGGGAAAGGACTATGCATGATCTGGGACAACGTCTACATCGGCGGAACGGGGCGGTACCTGCCGCCCCGCACGCCCGCGACGCAGGCCGTGCCGGACACCGAGACCATGCGGCGGCTGCTCGCGCTGTCGGACTTCGTGTCGTTCACCCGCTCCGACGACGTCACCGAGCACGCGATGGCCGTGCACGCGGCGATCGGAGCCCTGCGCGAGTCCGGCCTCAGCGGCGCCGACATCTCCATGGCCGCCTACGCCCAGATGGACCACCAGGACCACATGGCGTCCTCCTGCCACCTGCAGCGCGTCCTCGGCCTCGGCCACGCCCTCGTCTACGAGGTCGAGGCGACCAGCAACGGCGGCTCGGCCGCGCTGCAGTCCGCCGCCGCGCACCTGGTGGCCGACCCGGCCGCGACCGCGACCCTGGTCACGGCTACCGCCCGGTTCCTGCCGCCGCGGTGGGAACGCTGGCAGCCCACCATCGGGATCTTCCTGGCCGACGGTGCGGTCGCGGCCGTGCTCAACCGCGAGGGCGGCCGGGCGCGGCTGGTCGCGACCGCCAACAGCTCCGCGACCCAGATGGAGGTCCTCGCCACCCCGACGATCCCGGACCCCGAGGGCCACCGCAACCGTACGCCGATCGAGGTCACCGGCCTGGCCCCGTATCTGACGCTGATGAGCGGGGCACTGGTCACCTCGGTCGAGCAGGCCGCCAAGGAGGCCGGCGTCAGCGTCGCCGACATCACCAGGTTCGCCGTCACCGGTCTGGGCCTGGCCCAACTGGAGGTCGTCGTGCTGGAGCCGCTCGGCATCGACCTGGGCCGCACCACCTGGCCGATGCTGCGCGAGCTCGGCCACGTCGGGCCGTGCGACCAACTGCTCGGCATGGACCACCTGCTGCACGACGAGACCCTCAAGCCCGGCGACACCATCATGTCGATCGGCCTCGGCATGGGCTCGCGGTTCACCGCGTCCCTGCTGGAGGTCACCGAGCCGCCCAAGCCCCGTACGACCACCATCTTCACCGAGCCGGTGCGCGCGCAGGCCCGGCCCGCCGAGGCGTATGTCATCGACCCCTCGGGCGGCGACATCTTCGGCGAGGCCGCTGCCTTGCGCGAGCGCGGCCCGGCCACGCCCGTCGAACTGCCCGGTGGCGTGTCGGCCTGGGCCGTCACCGGGCACGACCTGGCGAAGAAGCTGCTGCTCGACCCGAAGGTCTCCAAGGACGCGAACAAGCACTGGCCCATGTGGCGCGACGGCGACATCCCGCCGGACTGGCCGCTGATCATGTGGGTCGCGATGCAGAACATGTTCACCGCCTACGGGGCCGACCACACCAGGCTGCGCAGCCTGGTGGCCAAGGCGTTCACCCCGCGCCGTATCGAAGCGATGCGGCCGCGCGTCGAGGAGATCACGGCCGGCCTGATCGCCGACCTGGCCACGGTGCCGCCGGGGCAGACGGTCGACCTGCGCGCACGGTTCGCGTTCCCGCTGCCGATCCAGGTCATCACCGAGTTGTTCGGGGTGACCGCGCAGACGGGCGCGGACCTGCGGCGGCTGGTGGACGCGGTGTTCAGCCTCGACGCGGACCCGGCGGGCGTGCAGGCCGCCTCCGGCGAGCTGTACATGCTGCTCAAGGAACTCGTGGCCGCCAAACGGCGCGACCCCGGCGACGACATGACCAGCGACCTGATCGCCGCGCAGGAGGCGGACGGCACACGACTGTCCGAGCGGGAACTGCTGGACACCCTGCTGCTGACCGTCTCCGCCGGCTTCGAGACGACAGTCAACCTGCTCGACCACGCCGTCCACGCGCTGGCCACGCACCCGTCTCAGCTCGCCCTGGTCCGGTCCGGGACCAGCACGTGGGAGGACGTGGTGGACGAGACCCTGCGCTGGCAGGCGCCGGTGCCGAACCTGCCGCTGCGGTACGCCGTGGAGGACATCTCCGCGGACGGCGTGCAGATCCGCAAGGGCGAGGCGATCCTGCTGTCCTACGGCGCGGCCGGCCGCGACCCGGCGCAGCACGGGGCCGACGCGGAGGACTTCTCCGTCACCCGGCCGTCGCGGGCCGACCACCTCACCTTCGGGCACGGCGTGCACTTCTGCCTCGGCAGCCCCCTGGCGAAGCTGGAGGCGACGACGGCGCTGTCCGCGCTGTTCTCCCGGTTCCCCCGGCTGCGGCTGGCCGTCCCGTCGTCCGAACTCGAGCCGCTGGGTTCCTTCTTCACCAACGGGCACAAGACTCTGCCGGTCGTCCTGGAGGAGAGCTGATGGCCCATTTCGCCTTCGTGAGCGCTCCCGCGTCCGGGCATGTGAACCCGACCCTGCCGCTGGTCGAAGAGCTGGTCCGGCGCGGTCACCGGGTCAGCTACGCCACGGGACCAGCCACCATGGACGCCGCCTTCGCCGCCGGGGCGTCGCCGGTGACCCTGCCCTCGCAGCTGCCGCCCGACATGGCGGCGCGGGGCGAGTTCACGGCGGAACAGCTCGCCGTGACGATGGAGTACTACCTCGACGACGCGCGTGCCTCTTTCCCCGTCCTGGCCGAGCACTTCTCGGCCGACCCGCCGGACGCGGTGTGCTACGACTCGGTGACCTTCACCGGGAGGATGCTGGCGAACCTGCTCGAGGTGCGGGAGATCTCCCTGGTGCCGACCTTCGCGGAGAACGAGTCCTTCTCGGCGGCGCAGGTGTACTTACCGGCCGACTTCGACCACACCAACCCCCGGCTGGTGGCCGCGGTTCAGGACATGGGGGAGTTCGCGCAGGGCCACACCTTCCTCGAGGACCCGAACCTGATGTTCGGCTACGTGGCCCCGACGAGCCTGGTGTTCATCCCCCGCGAGTTCCAGATGTCGGGGGATGCCTTCGACGAGCGCTTCCACTTCGTCGGGCCGTCGCTGAGCAGCCGGCAGACCGCTGAGGAGTGGAGCCCCCGGTCGCAGGCCCCGGTGCTGCTGATATCGCTGGGAACCGTCTTCAACGACCGGCCCGAGTTCTACCGGACCTGCATCGAGGCGTTCGGGGACAGCGACTGGCAGGTCGTCATGGTGGTGGGCGGCCTGGACCAGGAGTCGCTGGGCCCGATCCCGGCGAACGTCGAAGTGCACGCGCACGTGCCGCAGGTGGCGGTGCTGCGACACACCGAGGTGTTCCTGAGCCACGCCGGGATGAACTCGGCGATGGAGTCTCTCTACCACGGGGTGCCCTTCGTGGCGGTGCCGCAGATCCCGGAACAGCGGGCGATCGCCCGGCGGGCGGAGGAGCTGCAGGTCGGCAGGACGCTCGCCGAGCCGACCGTGCAGGGCCTCTGGGACGCCGTCCAGGGCGTCCGGTCCTGCCGCCCCCGGGCGGCGGCCCTGAGCCGGACCGTGCGCGGGGCGGGCGGCGCGTCAAAGGGGGCGGACGTCCTGGAGAAGCTGCTGACGCGGTAGCGGCCGGACTCCACCGGGCAGTCCGCACCCGCACCCCGCCCGGTGGAGCCCGATCCCGCGCACGGTCTCGTACGGCGTGCCCGGGTCGGGCCGTGGATTGGTCTGTTCGGGTGACGTCACAAGTTCGGGCGCGGGAGGAACGGGGTGATGATCCCACCTGCCCTGAGCCTCTGCTCCTGGGCGCCAGGCACCCAGGCGCCGGGCGGTCGCGGGTCTCCACCCTCGACCGCCCGCTCACGCCGTCTCCCGGCACCAGACGCCACGCGAGGCGCTACTCCTTGACCACGTGTCAGACGCCGATGAGCGCCCGCCGCCGCCCGCACGGCCCATCGAGACGGCGGCGACGCCGGAGCTGACGCTGCCGCTGCGCTGACCGGTGACGCCGCGCTCACCCGCGAAGGCGCTGCGCTGTCGATGTGACGGCGAGGTGCCGACGGTGTGTCGGCGGTGTCAGCCTTCGCGGGTGGCGTAGCCGAGCGCTCGTTCGCTCAGCATCTCCTCGACGATGTCGAGGAGTTCGAGCAGGGCCTCGGCGATCGTGGCGGGTTGCTCGCCCGCCACGATGCGCCGGCCGATCTCGCTGTAGACCAGTGAGTGGAACCAGCCGATCTGGCTGGCGACCACGCGCGGCGTCTGGTCGTCGGGCGCGGCTCCGGTCTCCTCGGCCAGGACGGTGGCGAGGGTGTCGGTCATCTGCCGGCCGAGGTCCTCCAGGCGGGCGGTGAGTGTGGGGGCGGCCCGCATCATCTCGAATACGGGGCCGAAGCCCGCGGTCAGGCCCACCTTCCGGTCCCGGCGCCGCAGTTCGTCCCGCAGCCGGCCGAGCACCGCCCGGGCGGCGGACTCGCCGGGCTGTCGGGCGCACACGATGTCGGCGAGCCGCTGCGGGGACGCCTCGTCCGGCGGCAGGACGAGGTCTTCCTTCGCCTCGAAGTAGTTGTAGAGGGTCTTGACCGAAACCTCCGCCGCCGCCGCGACCTCGGCGATGGTGACGTTGTCGAAGCCCCGCGCCACGAACAGGCCGAGGGCAGCCTCGGAGATACGCTGCCGCGTCTGCCGCTTCTTCCGTTCCCGCAGCCCTTCGCTCACGTCATGTCCTTGGGGAGCCACCGGGCGGACACCCGTGCACGGGAGGCGAGGTGGGTCACGTAGGCGTCGCGGACGTCGTCCGGGGTGCCGAACCCCGGCTCATCGGCCAGCCATGCGTCCGGTACGGCGGCGACGACCCGGCGCAGCAGCCGCGGGGTCACCTGGTGCGCCAGTTCGGCGTCCGCCGCTGCGATGTCGAGGCCGGGTGAGCCGAGGGCGTGTGAGCGGAAGTCGTACGCCTTGGCGACCGCGTCCGCCGCGCTCTCCCAGCGGTGGTGGAACACCAGCGACGCGCCGTGGTCTATGAGCCACAGGCGGGGCTCCTGGTGGCCGGAGGCCGGCCACGTCATGAGATTCGGGCTGTGCACCGTACGGTCCACATTCGCTGTGAACGCGTCCAACCAGAGGATCCTGGCGGACTCCACCGGATCGACATCCCGCACACCCGGCGTGAAGTCGGCGGCCCCCGGCAGGTAGTCCATGCCGAGGTTGAGTCCCGCACTGGCGCACAGCAGGTCCTGCACCTCCTGGTGCGGCTCCCCGGCGGCGACCGACGGATCGAAGTTCACCAGCACCAACTCCGGTACCCGCAGCCCGAGGTGACGCGCCAGCTCACCCACGACGACCTCGGCGACGAGCGCCTTGCGCCCCTGAGCCGAGCCAGTGAACTTGACCACATACGTCCCCAGGTCGTCGGCCTCGACGACACCGGGGACGGAGCCGCCGCTGCGCAGCGGGGTCACATACCGGACGGCCGTCACCGTGCGCAGCCCGTCCGAGGGTGTCTCCATACGTTCCTGCCCCTGTCCCTGTCCCTGCCCCGGTCGCCCGTGCCCGCCTCGCCAAAATGAAATGCACTGTAAATATACAGCGCGCTATAGTTTTTGTGAGCTTCCACGGGAGGGGGACGATGCCGGTGACAACGGACGGGCATGACGCCGCGGTGAGACGTGCCAACGCGGCTCTGGAGACGTACACGTTCTCGGGCGACGGCTGGCGCCGCAGTCCCGGCGAGACCCTTGAGCATGCCCTCGCCGACCTGCTGCACTGGTGTGACGACACCCAGCGCGATTTCGACGCCGCCCTGGAGCGGGCGCGTGCCCGGTATGCCGGAGAGAGCTCGCCATCCAGATAGCCGAGATCTGATCTTGGAGGTGGCCGCGGGGCTGCGACGGGCGATCGTGGTGCTGATGTCCGAGCAGGGCCGGTCCGTGCGAGGCTGCGTTGAAAGCGCTCGCGAGAGTGCAGAGAAGTGCCGACCTCGTCGGTCGAGCCGCCACCGCCGCAGGACAGTCACGCATCGTTGCTCCCTCGGTCGGTCTGCGGCCGGCCTGTCGAACGCGGGACGAGCCGGCGCGCGGATGTGTCATCCGCGCGCCGGTGTGCTCAGCCCGCTGCGCGCCTGGGCAGCTTCCAGCCGGGCCGCGGGAAGTGGCAGGTGTAGCCGTTGGGGTACTTCTGCAGGTAGTCCTGGTGCTCGGGTTCGGCCTCCCAGAAGTCGCCTGCGGGGGCTACCTCGGTGACGACCTTGCCCGGCCACAGTCCCGAGGCGTCGACATCGGCGATGGTGTCCTCGGCGATCTTCTTCTGCTCGTCGCCGATGTAGAAGACGGCGGAGCGGTAGCTGGTGCCGATGTCGTTGCCCTGGCGGTTCTCCGTGGTGGGGTCGTGGATCTGGAAGAAGAACTCCAGCAGGGCCCGGTAGTCGGTCCGAGCGGGGTCGTAGAGCACCTCGATGGCCTCGGCGTGGCTGCCGTGGTTGCGGTAGGTGGCGTGGGGGACATCGCCGCCGGTGTAGCCCACACGGGTGGACACCACACCGGGCTGACGGCGGAAAAGCTCCTCCATGCCCCAGAAGCAGCCACCGGCGAGGACGGCCTTCTCGGTTGCCATGGTATTTCTCCCTCTCGGGTACGGCGCGACCCTCGCGACCCTTCCGGCGCGAGGTTCGACCCCAGGTGACAGGCATCTGCTGGTACCGACAACCTACGGGGCTTCCCTATTCCGTCGCACCGCCCGGCATTCCGCCGCACCGCCCGGCATTCCGCCGCACCGCCCGGCATTCCGTCGCACCGCCCGGCGCGACCGGCCGGTCCGCCGGTCCCGGCCGCACCCCGCCGTCCAGGGCGTACCCCGCCGATCGGGCCGCACACGATGACGAGTGATCATGTCGTCCGGACCTCGGTCGATCCGCCGGGGCGCGAGTCGCCCGGCAGACCGGGCGGAAAAGGATGGCGCAGGACATGAAGATCGCAGTGGATGACCTCTCCGGCCCGGAGATCGAGCGGTTCCTCGACGCTCATCTGCGGCAGCTGCGCTCGGTCTCGCCGCCGGAGAGCGTGCACGCCCTGGATCTCGATGCGCTCCGCAGGCCGGAGGTCACGTTCTGGTCGGTGCGGGAGGGGGACGCGCTGGTCGGCTGCGGTGCGATCAAGCGGCTGGACGCGGGCCACGCGGAGCTGAAGTCGATGCGCACGGACGCGGCGCGCAAGCGGAGCGGGATCGCCTCCCGGCTGCTCGGGCACATCATCGCCGAGGCTGGGCGGATGGGGTTCACCCGGCTGAGCCTGGAGACCGGCTCGGAGGAGTTCTTCCTGCCCGCGAGGAGGCTGTACCTGAAGTTCGGCTTCGACTACTGCGAGCCTTTCGCCGACTACCGGCCCGACCCCAACAGCGTCTTCATGACGAGGGCGCTCGCGCACACGCAGGAGGAGTCGTAAAGGGCTTGTCAAACAAGGGAGTTGAGCGCGCTGACGGTGGTGCGGAGTAGCCCGGCCGCGTGCGGGCGGGAGTCGCGGGGACTCAGTAGAAGTGGCGGTCGGCCTTGTGCGTCCACGCCCCGTAGGCGCGTTTGCCGAGCTCCGGGTGGATCTGCTCGATGTGGATCCGCCGCTTGTCGTACGGTTTCTTGAAGTCCTCGTACTGGAAGCTGTCGTCGAAGCCGATCCTCTTGGTGTCCTCCAGGCTGCAGCCGAAGTACACCTCGTCGATCCGCGCCCAGTAGATGGCGCTCATGCACATGGGGCACGGTGCGCCGCTGGTGTAGATGGAGCACCCCTTGAGCATCCGGGCGCGTTCCGGCACCAGGTCGGAGTCCGAGCTGGGGATGTACTCGAGGGTCGACTCGTTCTGGTGGTACTCGGCGATGGAGGGCGACCACGGGTTGAGGATCATGACCGCCTTGCGGATGGCCTCCACCTCGCCGTGCGCGGTGGGATCCCCGGTGAGCAGGACCCGGTTCTGGCCACGCGCGATGATCTCGCCGTCCCGGGTGATGACGGCGCCGAAGGGGCCGCCCCACCCCTTCTCGACGGAGTCGACGGCCAGTTGTACGGCTTCGGCAAGGAAAGCCTTGTGGTTCTCCATGGAATGCCCTCCAGCTGGGGCAAGATGTGACCATTGGTCTATTTTGCCCGATTAATCCCCCACGGCTAGCGTAGTCGGGGTGAAGGCCTCTGCAAGCCGTGGGGGAGACAGCGCCACCGTGGTCCTCTCGCAGAAGGTGCGCAGGGGGCGCGAGGGCGACTACCGGCGCTGGCAGGACAGGATGACCGAGCTGGCGCGGGGCTTCGCCGGTTTCGGCGGCACGGAGGTCTATCCGCCCGCGGAGGGGGTGGAGGGTGAATGGGTGGTCATCTTCCGTTTCGAGCGGGTCGACCAGCTCACGGCCTGGCTGAACTCCCCGGAGCGCGAACGGATGCTGGAGGAAGGGCGTCCCCTGTTCGAGGGGCCGCCTGTCCAGGAGGTGCTGGCCGGCGAGCCACCGGAACAGAACGCCGTGACGGCGGTGATCTCCCATCGCGTCACCCCCGGCCGGGAGGCGCAGTTCGTGCGCTGGCAGGCGAAGCTGCAGAAGGCGCAGGAGAAGCTCCCCGGCTACGTGGGGTCCGAACTCTTCCGGCCGGTGCCGGGAGTCCAGGAGAACTGGGTCTCCCTCCTGCGCTTCGACACCCGGGAGCATCTGGAGAACTGGCTCACCTCCGAGGCGAGGAGAAAGCTCCTCGACGAGGGCCGCGGCGCCTACGCCTCCTATGACGTACGGCGGATCGGGTCGGCGTTCGGCGGATGGTTCCGCTTCGGCCGCGACACCGGAGGGGCAGGCGTCCCGCCCAACTGGAAGCAGGCCATGTCCGTGCTCCTGGGGCTCTATCCGACCGTCATGGTGCTCGGCCTGACGGTGGGAAGGGTGCTGCAGGCCGCAGGGGTCGCCGACTACCTGGCCCTGTTCGTCAGCAACGTGCTGAGCGTCAGCATCCTGACCTGGGTGGTGATGCCGTTGATCAACCGGGTGCTGGGGTTCTGGCTGGTGCCCAGGGGAGCGGCCCCGGCCCGTACCCATGTGCTGGGCGCACTGGCGGTCGCGCTCGGCTACGCGGCACTGCTGGCGCTCTTCGGATGGACGGCCGGACGGCCGTGAACGCGTCCGTCCGCGAGAGCCGGTGAAGCCTGCGTCCCAGAGCCTTCGGGCACCGTGCGATCGCCGGTCCGGTCGCCTTCTGGTGCGCGGCACGGTGTTGCCCTACCGTCGGTCGCTGTGATTCTCGATCAGGCGCGTGTGAACCGGATCTTCCACCCCGAGACCTACGCCGACGGTGTGCCGTACGAGCTCTTCCGGGAGCTGAGGGAGTCCGCCCCGGTCTGCTGGGTGGAGGAGCCGGCGGTCGGCAACTGGCCTGCCGGGCCCGGGTACTGGGCGGTGCTGCGGCACGCCGACGTCAAGTACGTGCTGCGCAGCCCGGAGTCGTTCTCCTCGTACCTGGGCGGCACGCAGATCCGGGATCCCGACTCGGCGGCGGAGCTCGACTTCGCCCGGGCCATGATGCTCAACCAGGACCCACCGGACCACTCCCGGCTGCGGCGGATCTCCGCCGGGGCCTTCACCCCGCGTGCGCTGGGCGAGTTGGCCACCGCCATCGAGAGCTGTGCGGGGGAGTTGGTGGACGGGGTACGGGCGCGGGGTGAGGCGGACTTCGTGGAGCTGGCGGCCGATCTACCGGTTCGGACGCTGGCCTGGATCATGGGCGTTCCGGAGCAGGACCGGCAGTTGCTGGTGGACTGGGCGAACCGGGTGATCGGCTACCAGGACGCCGCCTACGCCCGGTCCGGCACCGCGGACCCGGCCGGCCTGACCGACCTCGGCCGGGCCGCGCTCGCCCACCGCCCCACCACCTGGACCGCACCGGACGGCAGGCCGGTCAACCCGCGCTCGCGCGCCGCCCTCGCCGACATGTTCGCCTACGCCCACGCGCTGGCCGAACGGCCCCGCCCCGGCAGCATTCTGGCGCGGATGAGGGACGGCGGGCTGAGCACCGAGGAGTTCGAGACGGCGTTCTTCCTCTTCGCCGTCGCCGGCAACGAGACCCTGCGCAACGCCCTGCCCGGGGGACTGTTCACGCTGCTCACTCACCCCGATCAGCGCGAACTGCTGGTGCGGCGGCCCGAGTTGGTCACCTCGGCCGTCGAGGAGATGCTGCGTTTCTGGCCGCCCGTGGTGGACTTCCGGCGCACCGCCGCCCGGGACGTCGAGCTGGCCGGTGTACGGATCCGGCGCGGTGAGAAGGTGGTCGTCTACCACGCCGCGGCGAACCGCGACGGAACCGTCTTCCCGGACCCCGACCGGTTCGACATCACGCGGACCCCGAACGACCACGTCAGCTTCGGGTACGGTCCGCATTTCTGCCTCGGGGCCCAACTGGCCCGCATGCAGATGAGAGCGATGCTCCATCGGGTCGTCACCGAGTTGCCGGGGCTGGAGCTGGTCCCCGGGGCGGTGCCCGCCCGGCTGGTGTCCAACTTCCAGAACGGGCTCAGGCACCTGCCGATCCGATGGCGGCGCAACGGCTGACCGGCCACCCGGCGCGGTCCGCTCCGCGCCGGGGCAGGCCGGTACACCGGGCGGGCGGTGCCGCCGTCCGCGCCGGGACACAGGCCACAGCACGGCCGGAGAAGCCCCGCGATCCCGCCGCGAACCATACTGGGGCTGCCCGAGTGCCGCGGTTCGGTCCGGGGCGACGCACCGCCGAACGGCGGCCGCGCCTCGACGGAAGGGGAGCGGGGCGGACTCCCGGCTCGACCCCGCGCGGGCCTGCCGGGACCCGGCCGGACGAGGCCGTACGCCCGGCCGGTTCGCTGCGCCGCGGTGGCAACGCCCGCCGTGCGCCGAGCAGATGGACGCCGGGCAGATGGCGCCGGGCAGATGGACGCCGGGCGGCACGGGAGGCCGTCCGGTGGTCAGCCGACCTCCAGCCCGAGGAGCTCCTATGTCCGATACCGCCGCCCGGCAGACCCGGTCCGGCTTCGTCCCCTGGCCGGACGCCGTGGCCGCCCGCTACGTCGCGGCGGGCTACTGGGAGGGCCGGTCGCCGGGATCGCACCTGGCCGACGCCGCGCGCAAGACCCCGGACGCCGTCTGCCTCGTGGACGGCGGCGTCCGGATGACCTACGGCGAGCTGCTGGCGCGGGCCGACGGTGCGGCGGCCCGGCTGGGCGAGCTCGGGCTCGGGGCCGACGACCGGGTGATCGTGCAGCTGCCGAACCGCTGGGAGCACGTCGTCCTGACGGTGGCGTGCCTGCGGCTCGGTGCGATCCCGGTGTGGGCACTGCCCGAGTACCGCCGGCACGAGCTCACCGGCCTGGCCGCCCACTGCGAGGCCAGGGCGATCGCCGTGCCCGACACCCACCGCGGCTTCGACCACCAGGCGATGGCCCACGAGATCGCCGCAGCCGTCCCCTCGGTCGGGCACGTCCTCGTGGCGGGCACGGGGCTTTCGCCCGGCAGCGTCGACCTCCGGGCGCTGTGCGAACCCGCCGAGGAGGCCGACGCGGTGTCGGCCGTACTCGACGCGGCCGCACCGGGCGGGGACGCGGTCGCGGTGTTCCTGCTCTCCGGCGGCACCACCGGCCTCCCCAAAATGATCCCCCGGACCGGCAACGACCTCGTCTACATGATCGGGCGGGCGGCCGAGCTGTGCGGATTCGGGCCCGACACCGTCTACCTGACGGCGCTTCCGCTCGGCCACGGCTTCCCCAACACCGGCCCCGGCGTCCTCGGCACCCTGCTCTCCGGCGGCCGGGTGGTGATCGCGCCCTCGCCCGCCCCGGAGACCGCCCTGCCCCTGATCGAACGGGAACGGGTCACCGCCACCTCCGTCGTCCCGGCGATCGTGCGGCGATGGCTGCGGTACCGCGAGGAGCACCCCGAAACCGACCTCGGCTCACTGCGGCTGCTCCAGGTCGGTGCCGCCCGGCTCGCGCCCGCGGACGCGAGCCGGATAGGCCCGGAGCTGGGGTGCACACTGCAGCAGGTGTTCGGGATGGGGGAGGGCCTGCTCTGCCTGACCCGCCCCGACGACCCGGCCGAGGTCGTCCTGCACACCCAGGGAAGGCCGATCTGCCCCGACGACGAGCTGCGGATCGTCGACGAGCAAGGCGAGCCGGTCCCGCCCGGCGAGCCCGGCGCGCTGCTCACCCGCGGCCCGTACACCCTGCGCGGCTACTACGACTCGCCCGAGCTCAACGCCCGGGCGTTCGTCGGCGACGGCTGGTACTGCACCGGCGACCTGGTGCGCCGGACCCCGGAGGGCAACCTGGTGGTGGTCGGCCGGGAGAAGGACGTCATCAACCGGGGCGGCGAGAAGATCCACGCCGAGGAGGTCGAGACCTTCGCCCTGCTGGTCGAGGGCGTCGACCAGGCCGCCGCGGTGGCGATGCCGGACCCGGAACTGGGCGAGACGGTCTGCCTCTTCGTGGTACCGGCCCCCGGGCGAACCGTGGACGTGTCCGAGGTGCGGGCCGTGATGCTGGCCGCCGGGGTCGCCCGGTTCAAGCTCCCGGAGCGGCTGGTGGCGGTCGACGCCCTGCCCGTCACGGCGATCGGGAAGGTCGACAAGAAGGCGCTGCGCACCGAGGCGGCCCGTCGGCCGGACGGCGGCCCCGGCCCGCGCTGAGATCCCGCTCGCGAAAAGCCCCGCCGGGCATCCGGCGGGGCTCTTATCGGGCCGGGGCCGCTACGGCCGGTGGGCCCGCAGGACCAGGGAGACGCCGTTGAGCGATTTCACCGGGAGGTAGCGCTCGGCCACGATGATCCCGCTGAGGCAGGCGTTGACCAGGGCGGGCGGCGCGGCGTCGAGGTCACTGCCGGTCGAGTGCCGCCGGTGCCGCGCCACCACCGGCCGGAGCAGGACGTTCCAGCTCCACAGCCGGTCGATGGCGAAGCCCGCGCCCTCGACCAGCCGAGCGAGCCCCGCGCGGCTGTACCGGCGGACGTGGTTCACCGCCTCGTCATGCGCCGACCACAGCCGCATGTCGGCGGGGACGGTGAACAGGGCCGTGCCGCCAGGGCGCAGGACCCGGAGGATCTCCGCCGCCGCACGGTCGTCCTCGTCGATGTGCTCCAGCACCTCGAAGGCTGTGACCAGGTCGAAGGTGCTTTCCTGCCAGGGGAGTTCGCGCGCGTCGGCGCGGACGGCGTCGAGGCCGCGCGCCCGGGCGATGGCCACGGCGGTCTCCGAGAGGTCGCCGGCCACCGTCGTCCAGCCGTGCTCCAGCAGGACCCGGCTGTTGCCGCCCCCGGCGGCACCGATGTCCAGCGCCCGCCCGGCCGGCCCCAGCCGGCGCAGCTCGCGGGCGAGGAGGTTCCGCTTCTCCCGGAACCACCAGTGCCGGTCCTCGACCTCGGTCATCCGGCGGATCACGGCCGACCTCATGAAAACGCCTTCCTGGAAGGGGTGTTGGCGGTGGTGCGGGCGGGGTGTGACTCCTCGGCCGAGTCGAAGCAGACCTGGAACGCCGGGCGGTTCTGCACGGCCGCGTAGATCCGGCCGACGTACTCGCCGAGCAGGCCGAGACAGAGCAGCTGGAGCCCGGAGAGCAGCAGCACCGCCAGGAACAGGGACGTCCAGCCGGGCAGCGCCGCTCCGGTGGCGTACGCCGCCGTGCCGAAGGCCATCAGCAGCAGGCAGAGCAGGAAGCTGGTCAGGCCGAGCCAGGTCGCAAGCCGCAGCGGGGCGGCCGAGAAGCTGGTCGTGCTCTCCCAGGCGAGGGCGATCATCCTGCCCAGCGGGTACTTGGTCGTTCCGGCGACCCGCCGCTCGCGGACGTAGCGCACCTCGGCGCTGGGGAACCCGAGCGAGGGCACCAGCAGCCGGTAGACCAGGGCACGCTCCGGGAGGCCGCGCAGCACGTCGACCACCTCCCGGCTGAGCAGCCGGAAGTCGCCGGCGTGCGCGGGCACGTCCGTGCCGACCAGACGGCGCATCAGCCGGTAGTACACGTCGGCGGTCCGGCGTTTGAAGAGCGTGTCGGCGCTGCGGTCGGAGCGCACCCCGTACACCACGTCGACGCCGCCCTCGAGCGCCACCCGCAGCATCCCGGGTAAGGACTCCGGCGGATCCTGCAGGTCCGCGTCGATGCTGGCCACCCACTCGCCGCGGGCCAGGCGCAGGCCGGCGGTCAGCGCGGCCTGGTGGCCGCTGTTGCGCCGCAGCCGGACGATCCGCAGCTGACTCCAGCGCCGGCCCTCCTCCAGCAGGGCCGCTCCGGTGCCGTCGGTGCTTCCGTCGTCGACCGCGAGCACCTCGTAGCCGACGCCGCAGCCGTCGAGGACCGGCCGCAGCCGAGCGACCAGCTCGGGAACGGCCGCCTCCTCGTTGAACATCGGCACGACGACCGAGAGCACGGGTGAGAAGTCCATGGCTGACGCCCCTTCGGACGGAGCGGGTACGGGCGGGCGGGCCGGCGGCACGCCACCGGGGCCGTCGGGTGGACCGGCCCGGCTCCGCGGCGCCGGTCCACCCGGCGGTCACCGATCGCAGCGGTAGAGCGTCTCGTCGGCGAAGCTCGGCACCGGTGGCTGTCCGTCCGGTGCGGCGGGAGTGCCGCCGTAGACGGCGGGGTCCACGGCCTGGCAGTTGCGCTGGACCCAGGTGACCCGCAGGCGCTGCACGTCGCCGCCCATGCCCGCGAGGCCGCCCAGCCGGGGGCCGCCCGGAGCGGCGGAGAGCACGAACCGCAGTTCGCCCCCGGCCACCCAGGTCCGGAGCTGGTCCACCGAGGGCACGTCGTCGGCCCCCAGGTAGCCGCCCATGCCCACGACGGTGGCGTCGCTGCGGATGATGAACGACGAGGCGGCGAGCCCGCCGCCCTCGACGGCCAGGGCGATCCGCGCGCCGTCCGAGTTCCGCACGGCGTAGTCCAGGACCTTCCGGTTCTCCGGGGAGAGGTCGGGCCCGCCGATCCCCCCGCCCCGCGCCGGGCCGGTGGGGAATGCCGCCATGGGAGCCGTCGGCATGCCACCGGGCATCGGCGCGCCGCCCGGCATCGCCGTTGTGGCGGGATTTCGGAGCGCCGGCGGCAGCACGCCCCGCAGCAGCGCGTCGAAGGCCCGGTTGGGCGGGCCCGCCGAGGGGAAGCCGCCGTTGGTGCCGTGGTCGATCGCCGTCCCCGCGGACCACACCGCCGTGGTCAGGAGCATCGCCGCCACGCCGAGGACGACCGCCGGCCGTTCCACGGCGGACCGCCGCCGCGCGGGCCGGGCGGGGAGCCTGCCGAGCACCAGGCCCGCCACGGCGACGGCGGCGACGGCCAGGACGGCCCAGCGGGCCCAGCCGTTCCAGGTGGTGTTCCGGGAGACCAGGACGAACGCCCAGAGCGCGGTGATCGCGACCGCCGCCGGGAGCAGGGTCCAGCCGTAGCCGTCGCTCTCCCGGTACCGCTGCCGGAGCAGGGCGATCCCGGCGGCCGAGACCGCGGCGACGGCGGGCGCCAGCATGGCCGTGTAGTACGGGTGCCAGATGCCCTGCACGAAGCTGAACACCAGTCCGGTGACACCGAGCCAGGTCCCCCACATCAGCCAGCCGGCCCGCTGGAGCGGGTCGCCGGGGATCCGGAACCACAGGCGGCGGTACCCGGCCGTTCCGACCACGGCCAGGACCAGCAGGCTCAGCGGGAGCAGCCATGAGATCTGCCCGCCCACCTCGGTCGAGAACATCCGGGTGACGTCGGGGTTCCCGCCGCCCATGCCGACCATGCCGAGCGCGACGTTGAGCCCGGAGCCGTTGTACCGCTGGCCGAAGTCGAAGATCTTCCCGAAGCCGTTGTAGCCGAAGACGACCTGGAGCGCGCTGCCGTCCGTGCCGGCGTCGACGAAGGGTTTGCGGCCCGGCCAGAGGTCGTGCAGCACCGGCCACCAGAACGAGGAGACGGCCAGCACCGCGCCGGCGGCCAGCAGATCGGTGGTCCGGCGACGGAGCGGGCCCCGGGCGGAGACCAGGAAGGCGAGGGTGAAGCCGGGCACGATGATCCACGCGGCCAGCCACTTGGTGACGAAGCCGCAGCCGATGAGGAACGCGCACAGCATCAGCCACCCGGTCCGCCGCCGGGCCTGCGGGGTGGCGACGGAACGGGTGAGCGCGTAGGCCGCGGCCACCAGCAGCAGCACCAGCAGCGTGTCGGTGTTGTTGTCACGGTCGATGGCGACGGTCACCGGGGTGAGGGCCAGGACCAGCGCCGCGAGCAGCGCCACGTTCTCGCCCGCCCAGAGCCGGACGGTGCGGTGCAGCAGGAGCACCGTGGCCAGCCCCTCGATCGCCTGCGGAAGCAGCACCGACCAGCTGTGGAAGCCGAACAGCAGCACCGAGACCGCCTGCGGCCACAGCGACATCGGCGGTTTGTCGGTCGAGACCAGTCCGTACGGATCGAAGGCGCCGAACAGGAAGTTCTCCGGGCTCCTGGTCATCGACCTGACCGCGGCCGAGTAGTAGGCGTTGCCGAAGTCCCCGGAGCCGGAGCCGATCGACCACAGGTAGAGCCAGCCCGCCAGCAGGCAGATCCCGGCAAGTGCCCACCGCTGCGGGCCGGTTGCGCGGGCCGTCGACGGCGCCGGCGGCTCGGCCCGCGCGATCGCTGGAGGCGGGTCGTACTTGACGGACGTCATCCTGGGCTCCTCTCCCCTCGCGCGTGCGGCGGTGTGCCGTCCTCGCCGTCGTCCCACCGTGTCACGCGACCGTCCGCCTCCGCTTCTCTGTTCATGCTGATCGCATGTCAAATTCCATTGCGAATAGGGGAGTTACTGGGAAGGGAAGACGCCGTAGGGATCGGCGGCCGGTCCGCAATCGCGAAGATGTCGCGCCCTGGTGTGCGGGATAGCGTCAGGAAGCGATCGAGTCCATCCGAATCCCATCGACCCTGTGGACCCCTGCTGGAGGTCAAGTTCCATGGCAAAGGATGTGTGCCCGTACCGTCTCGACCCCGATGGCGCCGACACCCACGGGGAGACCGTCCGCCTGCGTGAGCAGGGTCCGATCGCACTGGTCGAGCTCCAGGACGGAGTGCTCGCCTGGTCGGTGCACGACTACGCGATCGCCAAGGAGATCATGGGCGACGAGCGGTTCTCCAAGAACCCCCGCCGCAACTGGCCCGCCTACATCAACGGCGAGATCTCCAACGGCTGGCCGCTGATCACCTGGGTCGCGATGGACACCATGGCCACCCAGGACGGCGTCGACCACGCCCGGCTGCGCAAGCTGCTGCTGAAGGCTTTCACCGAGCGCCGCGTGGAGGCCATGAAGCCGCACATCGAGAAGACGGTCAACGACCTGCTCGACGCCATGGAGGCGGCCGACGAGGAGATCATCGACCTGAAGGGCTGGTTCCACGCGGAGCTGCCCACCCGCCTGATGTGCGACCTGTTCGGCGTGCCCGAGGAGTCCCGCGCCGACGTGCTGGCGGGCGGTCACAAGAACATCGACACCCGGATCTCCGCCGAGGTCGCCGAGGCCAACCTCCACCAGTGGCAGAAGGCCATCTCCGACCTGGTCGAGTACAAGCGCGTGACCCCCGGCGACGACCTGACCAGCGCGCTGATCACGGCCAAGGACGAGGGCTCCAGCCTGACCCACTCGGAGCTGATCGGCACCCTGCACCTCCTGCTCGGCGCGGGCTCCGAGACCCTGGTCAACGCCCTCGCGCACTCCTCCCTCGCCCTGCTCGACGACCCGGAGCTGCGCGCGAAGGTGATGAGCGGCGAGATCTCCTGGGAGCACATCTGGGAGGAGGCGCTGCGCGTCGAGTCGCCCGTGGCACACCTGCCGTTCCGGTACGCCACCGAGGACTTCGACATCGGCGGGGTGCACATCGCCAAGGGCGACGCCATCCTCATCGACTTCGCCGGCATCGGGCGCGACCCTGCCCTGCACGGCGAGAGTGCCGACGTGTTCGACCCGCTGCGCCAGGACAAGACGAACCTGTCGTTCGGCCACGGCGTGCACTACTGCCTCGGCGCGCGGCTGGCGCGGCACGCCTGGATGATCGGCATCCCGGCGCTGTTCCGCCGGTTCCCCGGGATGCGGCTCGCCGTCCGGCGCGACGAACTCGTCGGGCAGGGAAGCTTCGTCGTCAACGGACACGCCAGCCTGCCCGTCCGGCTGCGGGCCGAGGTCCCGGGCACCGTCTGACACCTCCGGGCGGTCGGTGCCCGGGAACCTGAGAAGGAGACTGCTGATGGAGGACCCAGTGGGGTCGGACGACCACGGAGTCGCTCCCGAGGGGCTTCCCCTCGACGACGACTACGCGGGGCCGCGCGACTTGGTGGTGGAGACCGTGGTGTCGGCCGACGGGACGACGATCGCGTACGAGAAGTCCGGGAGCGGGCCGGCGGTCGTGGTCATCGGCGGCGGCCTCAACGACCGGGCCATGTTCACCCCGTTCGCCACGATCATGTCCGAGTGGTTCACCGTGTACAACTACGACCGCCGGGGCCGCGGCGGCAGCGAGTTGGGCGACCCGGAGAGCTACGCCATCGACCGCGAGGTCGAGGACCTGGCGGCCGTGATCGGGGCCACCGGCGAGCCCACCGCGGTCTTCGCCAACTGCACCGGGGGGATGATCGCCATCCGGGCGGCCGCCGGAGGGGTCCCGATGACGAAGCTCGGGCTCTACGAGCCCCCGTACAACTCGCCGAAGGCCCGCCCGGAACAGCTCGCGCAGTTGCGGCAGTTCATCGCCGAGGACCGGCGTGAGGAGGCGGTGACGCTCTTCGGAAAGGACATCGTCCGGTTCATCACCGAGGAGACGCTGGAGAACTTCAAGCAGCACCCGGCCTGGCAGGCGTTCCAGTCGATGGCGCCCTCCGCCATCTACGACGCGATCATCAGCGTGGACCACAACGCGATCCCGTTCGAGCTGCTGCCGAAGGTCGCCGTCCCCACGCTGATCCTCACCGGCAGCGACAGCTCCGCGGCGATCCAGAACGCGTGCGTGACCCTGTCGGAAGAGATCCCCGACGCCCGTCTGATCCGTGTGGAGGGCGAGGGTCACCTGTTCAACCAGAAGACCGGGGCACCGCTGTTCGCGGAGTTCTTCGGGGCGTGACGGCAGGAGCACGGCAGGACTGATGGTGCGGGGCCGGGCGCGGGACTCCTCGGTGGAGCCGGGTGCCCGGCCCCGGTCCGTGCGCTGCCACCCGGCCGCGCCGACCGCCGACGTGACAGGCACGACACGGGGACCTCCCGAGGAAGGGGTACGCACACCATGAGCGGCACGGTAGACCAGCAGGACGCCGGCACCGGCGGAGCTCCGCACGGACCGGCCGGGCGGTGCCCGATGGCGCTGCCGGCCACCCGCGACGGGCTCGACCTCGGCGACGGACTCGCCCGGCTGCGGGACTCCGGCCAACTCGCGCGGGCCACCACGGCGTTCGGCCAGGAGGCCACGCTGATCTCCCGCTACGAGGAGGTCCGGGCCCAACTCGCCGACACCGACGGCTTCCACGTCGGCTCGGTACCGCCGCCGCAGGTGCTGCTCGACGCGGCGTTCGACAGCGAGAGCGTCCGCCGGCGCCGGACGGTCGGCAACCTGATCATGATGGACCCGCCCGAGCACACCCGGCTGCGGCGGATGGTCACCGCCTGGTTCACCAGCCGGCGGGTCGAGCGGATGCGTCCTCGCGTCGTCGAGATCATCGACTCCGCGCTGGACGCGATGGAGCAGGCCGGACCGCCGGTCGACCTGGTGTCGATGTTCGCCAGGACCGTCCCGGTGATGGTGATCTGCGAGCTGATCGGTGTGCCCGAGGCCGAGCGGGAGCGGTTCCGGAATCCCTCCGCCCGGACCGCCGCACCGTCGGGACCGTCCTCCCCGCTGGAGGAGCTCAGGCGGCTCGGCGACGCCGGCTGGGTCACCCGTGAGCTGATCGCCCACCACCGCGACCACCCCAGCGACGACCTGATCGGGATGCTGCTGCGCGAACACGGGCCCGGCAGTGAGGCCGAGGACATCACCGACGACGAACTGGTCGGCCTGGCCAACGCGTTGCTCATCGCCGGACACGAGACCACCAGCCAGATGCTCTCGCTCGGCACCCTGGCCCTGCTGCGCCACCCCGACCAGCTCGCCCTGGTCCGCGACAGGCCCGACCTGGTCCCCGGCGCGGTGGAGGAACTGCTGCGCTACGTCGGCGTCCTGCACGGCGGCTTCGTCCGTGTCGCCACCCGGGACACCACCCTGGGCGGGCACCGGATCAGCGCCGGCGAACTGGTCGTCCCGGCCCTGGCGGCGGCCAACCGCGATCCCCGGCTGGTCGAGGACGGCGACCGGCTGGAGGTCACCCGCCAGCCCGTCAGCCACCTCGCCTTCGGCCACGGCGTCCACTTCTGCATCGGTGCCCCGCTGGCGCGCCTCGAACTGCGCGAGGCGTACTCCGCGCTGCTCGGCCGGTTCCCCGGACTGCGGCTCGCCGTACCGGAGTCCGAGCTCGAATTCACCGACGACACCACGGTCTACGCGCTGCGCAGCCTGCCCGTGACCTGGTGACACCCGCGCGTGCGGCCCGGCCGGAACCCCGGCCGGGCCGCCTTCGGCACCACCTGCTACGCCTTCGCGCCCCGGGCGAGCGACCGCGGCCGCCGCCGCGACCAGTGCCGGACCATCGGCCGCTCGACGCCGTAGTACAGCGCCGAGGCGATCGCGACGGTGAGCACCAGGTCGGCGCCGATGATCGCCAGCCCCGCCGCGTCGGAGAACACGGTCGACCCGAGGGCGAACCGCACGGCCATGTACACCATGAACTGGACGAGGTAGAAGGCATAGGAGATGTCGCCGAGCCAGACCGTCACCCGGCTGCGGAACACGCCGGACCGGCCCTCGACGTCCGCGATCGCGGCGGCCGCGATCAGCATCGCGAGCGGCAGCACGCTGACCGCCCGCAGCCCGTACAGATACGGTACGAACAGGGCGAGCACATAGCTCGCGACCACCAGCAGCCCCGCCCGCAGCGGGCCGACGTCCCGCCAGCGGCCGGTCATGACGGCGCGTGCGACCAGGATGCCCAGGGCGAACTCCAGCAGCCGCGACGGCGGGAAGATGTACGCGAGGAAGAGCTGCAGCTGGGAGGCGGGCCCGGTGATGACGTGCGGGGTCGAGGGAAGCGCCAGATAGAGGACCGCGGGAACGGCCACCGTCGCGGCGAGTGTCCCCGCGATCCAGTACCTGAGCCGGTCCGGGTCGATCCGCCGGAACCAGAGGTACAGCAGCGGGAAGGAGGCGTAGAACAGCGCCTCCACGCCGACCGACCAGCTCGGCATGTCGATGCTGAAGAAGACGTTGATGTCCGGTACCCACGGCTGGAGCATCGCCAGGTTGAGCAGCGCGACCCAGGCCGGGGTGATCGCGAGGGCGAACATCAGGCCCGCCGCCAGGTAGGTGACCAGGTAGTTCGGATAGATCTTGACGAACCGTCGGCGCCAGAAGGCTCTCGCGGTGTCGCCCGGCCGGGCCGACCAGGTCAGCACGAAGCCGCTGAGGATGAAGAACGCCTGCACGCCGATCCCGCCGCCCGGCAGGGCGAGCGCGTGGAGGCGGTCGTTGAACGCCGCGTCGCGAAAGAGCGTGAGGTTCGGGACGTTCTGCGAGGAGTGGTAGATCCAGACGGCGAACGCGGCGCCCCAGCGCAGCCCGGTCAGTGAGGGAAGGCGCGCGGAGAGCTGGTCCCGGGCCAGCGGCTTGGGCCGGGCGAGGGTACCCGTCATGGCGTGCTCCGTCCTGAGGCTGCGGGAGTGTCGAGGTCTGCCTGACAGGGTTCACCCCGGGTGGGCCGGGAGCATCTCCCCTGTTGCTGCAACTCGCCCACTGACCACGGTTGTTGCGCTGTGTCGTGCTGCCCTATACGGTGTGAACATGGCCAATGTAGACAGCGTAGACACTAAGTCGAACGTGCGATCCAATGTGCCCGCCTGGTTCGACATCTCGACCCCTGACTCCGAGCGGACACGCACCTTCTACAAGGAGCTGCTCGGCTGGAACGTCACCGTCCTGGACGAGACCTACGCGCTGGTGGGCGGCGCGGACGGTGAGCCGACGGGCGGGATCGGACAGGCCGGGTCCGGCAGCCCGTACACCGGGGTCGTCGTGTACTTCCCGGTCGAGGACGTGGAGGTGGCGCTGCAGCAGGTGGAGAAGCTCGGCGGCACCCGTCGGCTGGACCCGCAGTCCGTGCCCGGGCGCGGGCGGATCGCCGTGTTCATCGACCCGGACGGCAACCCCGTCGGTCTGGTGAGTCCCTGACGGATACGACCCGGCATGCGCGACCGCGGGGCGCCGAGCGCGCTTCGCGGTCGCGGAGTGTCGGGAGGCGGCGCGCCGCCCCGGCGGCCGCTGCCGCCTTCGGCGACGGCACGCGCCCGCTGTCCCGGGTCGCGCCGAGCCGGCCTCATGACATCGACAGCTAGGGAGACAAGCGTGTCCACCGTAGACTCGGACGCGGCCTCGGAGGGTTCCGAGCTCGCAGGGGAAGTCCCAGGGGCGGAGGCAGATCCCCGGCGGTGGCGGGCGCTCGGCCTGCTCGCCGGCCTGCAGTTCATGATCCTGCTGGACATGACCATCGTGAACGTGGCACTACCGCACATCCAGTCGTCCCTCGGGTTCTCACAGTCGGGGCTGGCCTGGGTGGTGAACGGCTATCTGCTGATGGCCGGTGGACTGCTGCTGCTCGGCGGGCGGCTGGCCGACTTCTTCGGCCGGCGGCGGCTGCTGCTGACCGGCGTGGCCGTCTTCACCGTCTCCTCGGCCGTGTGCGGAGCCGCCGTCTCCCAGGGGATGATGGTCGCCGGGAGGTTCGGCCAGGGCATCGCCGAGGCGATCGCCGCGCCCGCCTCGCTCGGTCTGCTCGCCCTGCTGTTCACCGATCCCAAGGAGCGGACGAAGGCCCTGGGCCTCTGGGGCGGCCTGGCGGCGCTCGCCGGAACGCTGGGCTACGTGATCTCCGGCGTGCTGACCGACCTGGTGTCCTGGCGCTGGATCTTCTACATCAACCTGCCGGTGGCCGTGCTGGTCCTGCTGCTGCTGCCCCGTATGGTCGCCGAGAGCCGGATGGTGCGCGAGGAGTCGGCCGGACTGGACGTCGCCGGCGCCGTCACCTCGACCCTCGGCCTGTTCGCCGTCGTCTACGGGCTGCTCCAGGCCGCCGACCACCCGTGGGGCTCCGCCAGTGTGGTGCTCCCGCTGATCGCGGGCGTGGCGCTGATCCTCGCCACGCTCATCGTCGAGCGCCGGGCGCGGAACCCGCTGGTCCCACTGGACTTCTTCGCCAACCGGACCAGGTCGGTGATCAACGTCGTCTCGCTGTTCTTCATGGCGTCGTTCATCTCCTACACGTTCATGCTGACGCTGTTCGAGCAGGACGTGCTGAAGTACTCCGCGCTGCAGGGCGGCCTGGCCTGGCTGCCGCTCGGCGTCGGCATCGGGGCCGGCATCGGCCTCGGCACCGCGATGACGCCCCGGTTCGGCGTCAAGGTGATCGCCGCCGTCGGCTTCGTCGGCGCGGGCGTCGGGCTGCTGCTGACCAGCGCGATCGACACCCACTCCTCGTACCCCGGCGGCATCATGCCCGGCATGCTGGTGTTCGGCGTGTTCGCGGGCGCCACCATGCCGGCCGCCACCAACGCCGCCCTGCACGGCGTCACCGTCCAGGACTCCGGCCTGGCCTCGGGCGTCCAGAGCACCATGCAGCAGGTCGGCAGCGCACTGGGCCTGGCCGTCCTGGTGGCCCTGGCGCTGCGGCACGCCAGCGGCGACATCCGGCACGGCGTGGCTCCCGACACCGCGGTGACGTCGGGTTACGCTCTGGCCTTCCGCGTCGGTGCCGCGCTGATGGTGATCGGCGGCCTGCTGGTCCTGGCGTTGTTCGAGCGCGTCAGCACCGAGATGCGCAACCCGATGGCGGAGCGGGTCGCCGAGACCCACTGACGCAGTGCCCAACTCCCTTCCCACGAGACCACAGGAGGTCAGGCCCATGGCTGCCACGAAGGATCAGACGCAGGCCCTCGACACCACCTTCAACGCGCCGATCGAGGTGGACGGCGCCTACCCGACCTATGTCACCGTGCCGGGCTCCGCGGAGCTCTTCGCGACCAGGCGGCCGGTCAAGGTCGGCGGGACGATCGACGGCCACCCGTTCACCGCCACCCTGATGCCCTCGGGCCAGGGCCCGCACTGGCTGCCCATCAAGGCGGCCCTGCGCAAGCTGGTCGGCAAGGACGCGGGCGCCGAGGTCACGGTCCACCTGCAGCAGCGGTTCAGCTGACGGTGCGCCCGCAGACGGCCACCGCCCCTGCGGGCGGTGGCCGTCGGCACGAGCACAGGAGCGCAACCTGGGACATGCCGCCCGGAGTCCGGGAGCGGGACGATGGGGCGGATTCTCCCGAAGAAACCCCCTAAGGAGTCGGTGAGTCATGGGCAAGGCATTCGTCATCCGCTATGAAATGCGACCGGAGACCGCGGACGAGAACCAGCGGCTGGTCGAGAACGTCTTCGCCGAGCTGGCCGAGGGGAATCCGGAGGGAATCCGCTACGCCTCGTTCCGGCTGGAGGACGGCGTGACCTTCGTGCACGTCGGAGTCGTCGAGGACGGGAGCAGCGCGCTGGCGGACACCGCGGCGTTCCAGGAGTTCCAGAAGGGCTTCGGTGAGCGGGCGGCCGGGAAGCCGGTCGCGAGCGGGGCCACGCTGCTCGGGTCGTACGGATTCGACAGGTGACCGGACTCGCGCGGTTACCGGAGCTGAGGGGCGAGCTCAGTACGCGCGAGGCCGATCTCGCCGCCGCCGCAGGGGACTTCGGGAACCTGGTGCGGCGCAGGCCGCTCGCCGTGTTCCGCCCCGCCGACGCCGCCGACGTGGCGGCCCTGGTGCGCTACGGCCGGGCTGCCGGAGTGCCGGTGGTACCCCGGGGGGCAGGCCACTCGGTCGACGGCCAGTCGCAGGTGCAGGGCGGGATCACGGTCGATCTGCGCTCGCTGGCCACCGTCCGCCCGGCTGGGCCGGATCTGGTCAGCGCCGACGCCGGAGCCCGCTGGAGCGCCGTCGTCGACGCCACTCTGCCGGGTGGCCTGGTGCCACCGGTCCTCCCCGACTACCTGGAGCTGACCGTCGGCGGGACGCTGGCCGTCGGCGGGCTGGGCGGCGCCAGCCACCGGTACGGCAGTGTCGCCGACAATGTCCGCGACCTCGACGTGGTCACCCCCGACGGCACGCTGCTCACGTGCTCGCCGACCCGCGACGCCGATCTCTTCGACGCCGTCCGGGGCACCCAGGGCCAGTACGGGATCATCACCCGGGCGACCGTTTCGCTCACTCCGGCGCCCGGTGCGGTCCGCCACTACCGGCTGCCCCACCGCGATCTGGGCACGCTGCTCGGCGACCAGCTGCGGCTGATCGCCGACGGCCGCTTCGACCATGTGGAGGGCCAGGCCCGGTACGTGGCCGGGGCGGGCTGGCGCTTCGTCCTGGAGGCCGTGGCCGGGTTCACCCCGCCCGAGGGGCCCGACGACCGGGAGCTGCTCGCCGGCCTGCGGCACGAGCGCGGCGGTGAGGAGGTCCGGACCCTCTCCCCGGGCGACTTCCTGCGGCGGGCCGCCCCGGTCGAGGCGCTGCTGCGCTCGCGCGGCTCCTGGCAGCACCATCCGCACCCCCGGTGCAACGTGCTGCTGCCGGGCCGCCACGCCGAAGCCGTCATCGCCGGGTTCCTGGACGGCCTCGACCCCGGCGACCTGGGCGCGGACAGCGGCCTGCTGCTCTACCCGGTGCCGACCGGGCTGCTGGCCGCGCCCAACGTGCCGAAGGCGCACGACATCGTCACCGTGCTGTTCGGTGTGCACTGCACCGTGCCGCCCGGCGATCCGGGGGCCCTGGAGCGGATTCGCAAGGGCAACGAGGCGCTGCGCACGGCGGCCCGGCAGGCCGGCGGCAGCACGTACGGCAGCCCGACCGCGTACCACGAGGAGCTGCACCGCGGTGAGGCCGAGCCGGCGCGGTGACGCCGACGCGGCCGCGGCCGGCACCCACCAGGAGGGTGGGCGCCGGCCGCTTCGGCACCGGTCGAGGAGTCAGCGACGGGCGCGCAGGGCGCGGTTGAACGCCCGCAGGTCGGAGACGAACAGGTCCGGTTCCTCCAGGGCGGCGAAGTGACCGCCGCGGTCGTACTCCGCCCAGTGCACGATGTTCGGGAAGGCGCGGTCGGCGAACCTGCGGATGGGCAGGGAGGCGTCGGCCGGGTAGACCGCGACACCGAAGGGGACGGGCAGCGGCGGCGGGGGAGTGGGCGGGGTCGGTGCGGTCGGCAGGATGTCGGCGACCTCGACGTAGAAGTTGCCGCTGGAGGCCGCCGTCGCGGTGAGCCAGTAGATCATCACGTTGGTCAGCAGCCGGTCCCGGTCCACGGCGTCCTCGGGGGACTTCTCGGTGTCCGCCCACGCCATGAACTTCTCGATGATCCAGGCGAGTTGGCCCACCGGCGAGTCGGTGAGCCCGTAGGCCAGGGTCTGCGGCCGGGTCGACTGGATCTTCATGTAGCCGGTCTGCTCCGCGCTGAACCGGCTCAGCAGTCCGAGACGGCCCAGCTCCGACTCGTCCAGGCCCGCGAGATCCGCCGGGTCGCCCGACGGGGGAGTGATCAGGAAGTTCACATGGGTGCCGGCGATGTGCTCGATGTCGAGGTGGGAGAGCGTCAGGCCGGTCCAGGCACCGAGGTCGCCGCCCTGGACCGCGTACCGGTCGTAGCCGAGGCTCCGCATCAGCTCGGCCCAGGCCCCGGCGACCCGGGGGAGGTTCCAGCCGGGCTCGGGAGTGGGGCCGGAGAAGCCGAAACCGGGAAGCGAGGGGATGACCAGGTGGTAGGCGTCGGCCGGATCGCCGCCGTGGGCGCGGGGGTTGGTGAGCGGTTCGATGACGTCGAGGTACTCGACCACCGAGCTGGGCCAGCCATGGGTCATGATCATGGGCAGGGCGTCCGGCTCGGGTGAACGCACGTGCAGGAAGTGCACGTTGGTGCCGTCGACCGTGGTGGTGAACTGGGGGTAGGAGTTCAGCCGGGCCTCGGCCCTGCGCCAGTCGTACTCGGTGCGCCAGTACTCGGCCAGCTCCTTGAGATAGGCCGACGGCACGCCGCGGCTCCAGCCGACGCCGGGCAGCTCGCTCGGCCAGCGGGTCGCCGCGAGGCGCCGCCGCAGGTCGTCCAGGTCGGCCTGGGGGATGTTGATACGGAACGGCTCCACCTAAGCTCCCTCTCTGTCTCTCTCGCACCGCCGAATCGACAACTCGGCGAATCCGGACGGGAAATGCCCGGAGCTGCGACCCCCGCGCCGGTCACGTTAGGGAATGCCGGAAGGGGGCGACAAGGGCGGTGGGGAGGGTGAGCAGTCTGGAAGAATTACGCCGCCCGTATCCCCGGTACCGTGAAAATCCGCGCAGATCGTTTCCGCTCGTTTTCCGTGCCGATGGGGAGGGCCGCACCATGGGAAATCATGTAGGCGATCACGCGGTGGTCCTGGGAGGAAGTATCGCCGGGTCGCTCGCCGCCCGGATGCTCGCCGACGCCTACCGCGAGGTGACCGTCATCGACCGGGACGAGCTGACCGGTGCCGTCGGTCCCCGCCGGGCGATACCGCAGGGGCACCACATCCACGCGCTGCTCGCCCGGGGCCAGCAGATCCTCGACGAGGTGTTCCCCGGCCTCACCGAGGAGCTGATGTCCATCGGCGTGCCCGTCGGGGACTTCGGCACCAGCCTGAGCTGGTACTTCAACGGTGAGTTGATGAAGAAGGCGGAGAGCGGGCTGACCTGCGTGGCGGCCGGCCGCCCGCTGCTGGAGGACCGGATCCGCCGCCGGATCCGCGGTCTGGGCAACGTCACCCA
Organism: Kitasatospora sp. HPM-01-4; assembly: GCF_051374625.1. NCBI lineage: Bacteria > Bacillati > Actinomycetota > Actinomycetes > Kitasatosporales > Streptomycetaceae > Kitasatospora > Kitasatospora sp. HPM-01-4. The sequence continues at coordinate 7,475,651 of NZ_JBPQGP010000005.1, forward strand.
CCGCGAACTGACCGATGTGCTCGGCCTGGTGGCGTCGCCGGACCGGCGCCGGATCACCGGCGTGCGGGTGCAGTCGCGGGCGCAGGGCAGCGCGGAGGAGGTGATCGAGGCCGACCTCGTGGTCGACACCACCGGCCGGGGCACGCGCACGCCGCGCTGGCTGGCCGAGCTCGGCTACCCCGAAGTCGCCGAGGAGCGGGTCACGATGGACCTGACCTACACCACCTGCGACTTCCGCGGCCCGCTGACCTTCGACCCGATCGGTGACGACATCGCGCTGATCCCGGTCGCCACCCCGGCCGTACGGCGCGGCGCCATCTTCGCCCGGATGCCCGACCGGTACGCGTTGTCGCTCACCGGGATCCTCGGCGACCGGCCGCCCACCGATCACCAGGGCTTCCTCGCCTACGCCGAGACGCTGCCCGTCCCGGAGATACACAAGGCCCTCCGGGACGCCGAACCGCTCGGCCCGCCGGTGTCCTTCCACTTCCCGGCCAGCATCCGCCGCCACTACGAGCGGCAGTCCAGGCACCCCGAGGCCCTGCTGGTCATGGGCGACGCGGCGTGCGTCTTCAACCCCGTCTACGGCCAGGGCATGACCGTCGCCGCGATCGAGTCGCTGGTGCTGCGCCGGCACCTGGAGCAGGGGCCCCCGAAGCCGGGCCCGTTCTTCCACGACCTCGCCAAGGTCATCGACGCGCCGTGGGAGATGTCCGCCGGGGCCGACCTCGGCTTCCCCGAGGTCGAGGGGCGCCGGACGCTCAAGTCGCGGCTGGGCAACGCCTATGTCTCGCGCCTCCAGGCGGCGGCGGTGGGCGACGGCGAGCTGTCGGTGGCCTTCCTGCGGACGGCGGGGCTGGTCGACGGGCCGCAGGCGCTCATGCGGCCGCGGGTCCTGGCGCGGGTGCTGCGCCGTCCGGCTCCCCGTCCGGCCGCCGCACCCGTCAAGCTCTGATCCCGGCGATGATCGCGTCCACGACGTGGGCGGCGAGCCGCTCCATGGTCCGGGCGTCCTCGCGCTGGTGGATCAGCGGGCCGCGGGTCGCCAGGTCGGCGAACCCGTGGACGGCGGACCAGCACGCCCATTCGGCGTTCTCACGCTGCCCGGGCGTCAGCAGCCCGGCGGTGACCATGCCGTCGAGCGCGTCCAGCAGCAGCTGGTAGGGCGGCGGAACCCGGCTGTCGGAGGCGGCGGCCGGGTCGTCCTCGCGCGAGTCGTCCTGGGTGAGGATCGCCAGCTCGAACCAGCCGGGCTCGGCCAGTGCGAAATGCACATAGCCCAGGCCGACCCCCCGCAGATGCCGCAACGCCCGTTCCGCCGCGTCGGCTTCCGGTGGGACCGCGTTCATCCGGTCGAGCATCGCCCGGGCGAGCAGGTCCTGGGCCTGTGCGGCGACGGCGAGGACAAGTGCCCGGCGGTCCGCGAAATGACGGTACGCCGCGTTCGGCGTGACGCCGACCGAGCGGGTGACCTCCCGCAGTCCCAGAGCGGCGGCGCCGCCGTCCCGCGCGACCTTCAGGCCGGCTTCGACCAGAGCGGTGCGCAGATTGCCGTGGTGGTACGAGCGCTTGCCGGTGACCAAAGCTGTGCCGCCTCCCGTTGCCGATATACGGTGTGAACATCGTGGTGTGGACAGTGTCTACTTCACGTCCGCCGGACACCAGTATGCGCCCATCCGGCTGGACGCCTCCGACCGCGTCCCCATCGGGAGTCCCGCCCCGACCAGCGGATTTACGGGCGGCCGGGGCGCAGCATGCCGGAAGTTGTCAGCCCGGCGGCGCGAAGCAGAACCTGTCAACCAGTGGGGTGGATCGCCCCCGTGTGAGCTCTTCCTGATGCGTCGTGTCCGCTCGGTGAGCTGAACAGGAGCGAGGGAATCGATGGAGACAGCAGTACCCGACGAAGCAATTGCCATCATCGGCATGAGTTGCAGGTATGCTCCGGACCTCAACTCGCCGGAGAGGTTCTGGGAATTCCTCGTCAACGGCCGGAGCACGGTCGGCGAGATGCCGGAGAAACGCTGGAAGCCGTACGCATCCGGCAGCCCACGGGCGACCGCCGTCATCCGGGAGACCATTCGCCGCGGCGCGTTCCTCGACGACATCGAAGGCTTCGACGCGGACTTCTTCGGCATCTCCCCCCGGGAGGCCGACTTCCTCGACCCGCAGCAGCGCTTCATGCTCGAACTCACCTGGGAGGCGCTGGCGGACGCGGGTGTGGCTCCGCTCTCGCTGCGCGGCACGGAGACCGGCGTGTACGTCGCGGCGAACTCCAACGACTACGGTCGGCGGCTGCTGGAGGACATCCCCCGCACCGGCGCCTACGCGGTGAACGGCACCACCTTCTACGGCATCGCCAACCGGGTCTCGTACTTCCTCGACCTGCGCGGGCCCAGCATGGCCGTGGACACCGCCTGCGCCGGTTCGCTGACGGCACTCCACCTCGCCTCCACGAGCCTGCTGTCCGGTGAGACCGGACTGACCATCGTCGGCGGCCTCAACATCATGGCCACCCCCGCGCTCAACGTCGCGCTCGACGCCGCCGGCGCGATGTCCCCCGACGGCCGGAGCAAGGCGTTCGACCGGAGCGCCGACGGGTACGGGCGCGGCGAGGGCGCCGGGGTGCTGGTGCTCAAGCGCCTCTCGGACGCCCGCCGCGACCACAACCCGGTCCTCGCGGTCATCCGCGGCAGCGGAGTGTTCCAGGACGGCCGCTCCGACGGCATGATGGCGCCCAACAGCGAGGCGCAGGAGCACATGCTGCGGCAGATCTACCGGCGGGCCGGGATCGCCCCCGCCAGCGTGGACTACGTCGAGGCGCACGGTACCGGCACGCCCACCGGCGACGGCGAGGAGATCACCGCACTGGCCCGGGTGTTCGGCGCGGACCGCTCCCCCCAGGACCCCTGCCTGATCGGTTCGGTGAAGCCCAACGTCGGCCACGTCGAAGGCGGTTCGGGTATCACCGGCGTCATCAAGACGGTGCTCGCGCTGCGGCACGGGCAACTGCCGCCCAGCCTCCACGAGGAGCCCCGGCCGGATGTCGACTGGGAGGCCAACGGCCTGTGCCTGGTCAAGGAGGTGCGGCCGTGGCCCGCCGGCGGGCGGAGCCGGCGGGCGGGGGTGTCCAGCTACGGCGTCGGCGGCACCATCGCCCACCTCGTGCTGGAGGAGAGCCCCGTGCCCGTCGGGCGCCCGGCGTCCCCGGCCGGGCGGGCGTCTGCCGCCAGGCCCGCCGTGTACCCCGTCTCCGCCGCCTCCGAGGCCGGACTGCGCGCCCTGGCCGGCTCCATCGCGAACTGGCTGGCCGAGCGCCCCGAGGCGGACCTGCCGTCGGTCGGGCACACCCTGGCGCTGCGCCGGTCGCACCTGGCCCAGCGGGCCGCGGTCGTCGCCACCTCCGCCGGGCAGCTGACCGAACGGCTGCGCACCCTGGCCGAGGGCCGCACCGGCTCCGGAACCGCCTCCGCCCGCACCGCACCCGGCCGAGGGGGCCAGGTGGTCTGGGTGTTCTCCGGGCACGGGGCCCAGTGGTCCGGCATGGGACGCCAACTGCTCGCCGAGGAGCCGGTGTTCGCGGCGGCGATCGACGCGCTCGGGGACGTCTACCGGGAGGAGCTCGGCTGGACGCCCCGCGAGGCGATCCGTGACGGCGGCCCGTGGACGGCGGCGCACGTCCAGGCCCTGACCTTCGCCGTCCAGATCGCCCTCGCCGACGTGTGGCGCAGCCGCGGGGTCGAGCCCGGCGCGGTCATCGGCCACTCCGTCGGCGAGATCGCCGCCGCCGTGGTCGCCGGCTCCCTCGACCGGGAGCAGGCCGCCCGGTTCGCCTGCCGCCGTGCGGCGGCGCTGCAACGCCTGGACGGCCTGGGCGCCATGGCCATGGTCGGCCTGCCGTTCGAAGAGGCGCGGGAGCGGCTGCGGAGCGAGGACGGCGCCGAGGCCGCGATATCCGCGGCACCGCAGTCCACCGTCGTCTCCGGCGGCACGGCGGAGGTCGCCGGGATCGTGGAGCGCTGGGCCGAGGCCGGCATCTGGGTGCGGACCGTCGACTCCGGCATCGCGTTCCACAGCCGCCACGTCGACGAGGTGGCCGGCGAGGTGGCCGAGGCCGCCCGCCGGCTCGACCCCCGGCCGCCGGCCGTCACCCTCTACAGCACCGCGCTCGACGACCCGCGCTCGGTGGCGGACCGCGGTGGCGACTACTGGGTGGCCAATCTCCGGCAGCCGGTACGGTTCGCCGAGGCCGTCCGGGCGGCGGTCGAGGACGGCCACCGCCTCTTCCTGGAGATCTCCTCGCACCCGGTGGTGGCCCACTCGATCCGCGAGACCCTGCTCGACCTCGACATCGAGGACGGCGCCGTGGCCGGCACGCTGCGGCGCGACACCGACGAGACCGGGACGCTGCTCGGCACCATGGCCGCGCTGCACTGCCACGGCGCGGCGATCGACTGGTCCCGGGACCACGGCGGCGGCGAACCGCTCCCGTTGCCCGCCGCCGCCTGGCAGCACCGCCCGTACTGGATCTTCGGCGAGGAGGGTGCGGACGCCGGCCTCGGAAGCGGCCACGACCCCGACAGCCACAGTCTGCTCGGCGGCCGGATGACCGTCAGCGGCTCCCCGTCCCGGCAGGTCTGGCAGACCCGCCTCGACATGTCCACCAGGCCGTACCCGCAGAGCCACGGGCTGGTCGGCGTCGAGGTCACCCCGGCCGCGTCCATCATCAACACCTTCGCGGCCGCCGCCCAGCAGGCCGACCCGCCCGCGCTGACCGACATCCTGCTGCGCACCCCGCTCGCGGTGGAACCGCCGCGCGTGGTGCAGATCGTCCGTGAGGGCAGGTCGCTGTCGCTGGCCACGCGGATCGCCGACGAGGGCGCGGCGGACGACGGCGACGAGTGGATCACCCACACGACCGCGACCCTCGATCCGGGCGCCCGGCCCCCGGCCGGGCGGATCGACGCCGCGGCACTCCGCGCCCGGCTGCCCGAAGGCTCGCTGACCAGGGCCGACGAGATGTTCGGACGGATGGGCGTCGAAGGCTACGCCTTCCCGTGGGACATGGAGGAACTGCGCCACGACGCCGAGGAGCAGTTCGCCGTCCTCACCATCGAACCGGCCCCGGCGACCCGGGCGAGCAGTTGGGCGCACGTCGTCGACGGCGCGCTGACGATCAGCGCGATGGTGGTGGCGCCGGGCGACGCCTCCGTGCTGTGGATGTCCCGCTCGATCGAGAAGGTCGTCTGGCGCGGCGAGCCGCCCGCGCGGATCGCCGTGCACAGCACACGCTCGCCCCGGTCGCCGCACGACACCGTGGACGTCCGGGTCGCCGACGAGCACGGCGAGGTGGTCTGCGAGGTCGTCGGCCTGCGCTTCGCCGCGGTGGAGCACCTGGGCACCGCGGTGCTGCCGAGGGACCTGGTGCACGAGATCGTGTGGCGGCCGCTGCCGGACACCGAGCCCGGCGCGGACGCGGTGGAGCAGGTGGTCCTCGTCGGGGACCCGGGGCTGACCGGCCCGCTGGCCCGGCAGTTCGCGGCCGCCGGCGTGCCCTGCGAGATCGCGGGTCAGGGGCCCGAGGCCCAGCTGCGGGCGGAACTGTTCACCCGGTCCGGCGCGGTCCTCGTGGTACCCGACCAGGCTCCGGCGGGCGAGCCGCTGGAGGAGGCGGCCGAGCGGGCCGCCTGGACGCTGATCAGGGTCGTGCAGCGCGTCGCCGAACTCCAGGCCAACGCTGCCCGGCGGTTCGCCCCGCAGCGCGTGTGGTGCCTGACCAGCGGGGTGCGGGCGGCCCACGACGAGCGGTCCGTCGCGCACGGCCCGCTGTGGGGAGTGGGCCGCATCATCGCGGGGGACCACCCGGAGCTGTGGGGCGGTACGGTCGACATCCCGGCCGTGGAGGCGGGCACCGGCGCGCGCCTGCTCGCCGTTCTGCGCTCCGCCGCGGGCACGGAGGACGTCATCTCGCTGACCCCGGACGCCGTCGAGGCGGCCCGGCTCAGCCGGATCGAGCGCAGCGCCGACGGGACGCCGCTGCAGTGCTCGCCCTCGGGTACGGTCCTGATCACCGGCGGACTGGGGGCGCTCGGGCTCGAAGTGGCCAGATGGCTGGTCGACCGGGGTGCGCGGCGGCTGCTGCTCACCGGCCGGCACGGACTGCCGCCCCGCGCGGAGTGGGACACCGTCGGCAACCCCGACCTGCGCCGCCAGATCGACAGCGTGCTCGCGCTGGAGGCGCTCGGCGTGACGGTGACGGTGCTCGCGCTCGACATCACCGACGCCGAGCAGGTCGCGGCGGCGCTGACGCCCGGTGCGCTGGGCCTGCCGCCGGTGCGCGGCATCGTGCACGCCGCCGGTGTCGTCAACAACGCCCTGGTCGACAAGGTGGAGCTGGACGGGCTCCGGGAGGTGCTCGCGCCCAAGGTCCGCGGTGCGATGGTGCTGCACCGGCTCTTCCCGCCCGGCTCGCTGGACTTCTTCGTGCTGTTCTCCTCCTGCGGCCAGTTCGCCCGGCTGTCGGGCCAGGCGAGCTACGCGGCGGCCAACTCCTTCCTGGACGCGCTGGCCGCGCACCGCAACTCCGGCGGCCACACCGAGACGCGCAGCCTCGGCTGGACGTCCTGGCGCGGGCTGGGCCTGTCGGCCGACATCGCCACCACCATGTTCGAGGCCAACTCCCGTGGCCTGGAGGCGGTCTCGGTGTCCGAGGCGTTCGCGGCCTGGGTGTTCGCCGACCGCTTCCAGGCGGACTACCAGGCCGTCCTCCGGGTGGTTCCGACCCCGGTACACACCCCGCGGCTGCCGATGTTCCGCGAGCTCACCGTCTCGGGTGAGGCCGAGGCGGGTGCGGGCGGCCAGCTGTTCGCGGCGGCGGAACTCGCGGGCCTCGACGCCGAGGAGGTCCTCGAGCGGGTCACGGCCGACGTGCGGGAGCAGGTGGCGGCCGAGCTGAACCTCGACCCGGCGGACGTGGAAGTCAAGCGGCCACTGGTCGAGTTGGGCGTCGACTCGGTGATGACCGTGGCGCTGCGGGTGCGGATGCAGCGCCGGTACGGGCTCGACCTCCCGCCGACCGTCCTGTGGGCCAAGCCGACGGTGGCGGCCCTGTCGGGGCAGATCGCCGAAAGTCTGCGGCCGCAGGACGGCTGACCGCCGACGAGCACGCGGCCGGCCCGTCCACCGGAGGGGCCGGCCGCGCGTCCGTCCGGCAGCCGTGTACCAAGCGACGTCCCCTGGGGCCGAGTCCGCCGACTCGACTCCAGGGGACGTCTGCTGACTGATGGTCAGTTCATTGGAGAGGGAAGAGACATCTCTTTGGTCGCGGCATCAGCGGGCGGCCAGTTCGAGCACCGAGACATACCCGAGCGGGTGCGCCGCGCGCACCACGAGCCCTGCTCTGGCGGCCAGTTCACCGAGTTCGGCAAGACCGCGCTCCTTGCCGCCGTAGTAGACGAGCATCCGCAGGTCCATCGCGGTGCCGACCGACTCGCCGTCCGCGCCGACCGCCTCGATGACCAGTACCACGCCCTTCTCCCCGGCCGCCTCGGCGCACCGCCGCAGGATCGCCACGGCGTGGTCGTCGCTCCAGTCGTGCAGCACCGTGGACAGTACGTAGCCGTCCGCACCGGCCGGCAGCGGGTCGAAGAAGCTGCCCGCCACCACCTCGACCCGGTCGGACACGCCCTGTTCCTCAAAACGCCGGCGCGCGGCCGCCGCCGGTCCCGGCAGGTCGACCAGCGTGCCCCGAAGCGCGGGGTGGGTGGCCAGCAGGACGCCGAGCAGCGCGCCGCTGCCGCCGCCGACATCCACGACGTGCCCCAGCGCCGCCCAGTCGTAGGCATCGGTGATCCCGGTGTCGTCGAGCTGGACATGATGGGTCATCAGCCGGTCGAACGACGCCGACAGCGTGGCATCGGCGCCGAGGTCGTCCCAGAACGGCATGCCGTAGCGGAGGGGGTACGCGGGCTCGCCGGTCCGCACGCTGTGCGCCAGGTCGACGAAGCTGAGGTCCCCCCGGCCGACCGCGCCGCCCAGGTCCAGCCACTTCCGCCTCCCCGCCGGATGGTCGTCGCGCAACTGCTCGCCGTACTCGGTCAGGTGGTAGCGGCCGGTCCCGTCGCGGGTGAACAGGCCGACGGTGACCAGGTGCCGCAGCAGCCGGTCCAGTGAGTCCGCGTGTGCCCCCACCGCCTCGGCGATCTCGCCGACGGTCCGCCGGCCGGCCGCGACCTGGTCCGCCACCCCCAGGGTGGCTGCCACCCGCACCGCCATCGGCGTCGCCAGGTCGGCCAGCGCCCGCAGACCGACGCGGCCTGCCTTCTCCTGTGCCATCTGTGCTCTCCCTTCGCCTGGGGCGAGCGTAGGCGGTCGTGGAACTCCCGCCTTATTCCCGCATGCTGAAGATTCGAGGGGCCCTGGATACACTCGGCCGAATGCGGCGAGGGCCGTCTCCTGGTCGGTTTCGTCTATCCGGTCAGTGATCTGATCAGTGTGTGGGACAACCGCGGCGACGGCCCATCATGACGATGGAACACCGCGGAGTTCTGACACTGCTCGGTAGCGGTTCCGGAATTGTGGTGGTGCCCGATCTGCGGGTTCTCACATCATGCTCGATGAACCGGATCCCATCTCGTTGTCGAATGCTCCGGCAAGTCGCCTGGAAAGACGCGCGGTTGTGCGACGGCGGGCTCGTCACGGAGCCTCTGATCTGAAAGCTGATCAGGTGGTTCCGTAACGCACGACCTGGACCGGCTCCGGCTTGACTCCAGGGTGGTTCGCGGACCCGGGCCTGAGGTCGGCATTCCGGGCCACTGATCCTCCTGGGAGTCGATGGGACGGAGATCCCGTGCGATTTCGCGCTGTCCTTTGAAACGGTCGGGTTCGGCACGCGGTCCGGTGCTGCGGTGAGTTTCCGACGGTCGGCACCGGGGAGCACCGTATCCGTACTGTCGTCCGCCACATACCGGCTGGAATCGCGGGCGGTGTGACACGCCTGATTCGTTGGAATGCGGACGGGTCTTGCCGCCGGGAAACCATGGAACGCGGTGTCGCCGGACGGTGCGCCGGATGTGGGGCTCGCGGCGGCCGGTGTCGCGGGCGCGGTGCGTCCGGGACGTGCCGGGTGGCGGTTCAGCCGGCGTCGGAGATCCTGGCGTTCTTGGTGAAGGCCGCCGCACGGACGTCCAGGAGGGCGAGCAGGACCGGCGGGTCGAGCGTGCGCACGGGGCGCAGGCGCAGCTCGAGCGGCAACAGCGGCACGCCCGGCCTGATTTCGATGGGGCCGACGGATCCGACGGAGACCTCGTGGTCGCCGGTCAGGACCTCGTCGAAGGAGGCGGGAACGGAGTGCGCGAGGAGGTACCAGGTCCCTGTCGGCACGTGGTCGAGGAGGAAGCTGCCGGGGCGGGGCAGAACGGTACAGGCGGCCGGCCGGCCCTCCGGGATGCGACTGGAGAAGAGTCCGACGAAGACACGGCCGAGCTCTCCGGCGACGGGGGCTCTGATCTCACCGCGGACGGTGGCGAGTTCCGTGGTCTGGCTCCAGCGGCGGGAGTCGACCTCGATGCTGGTGGTGAAACCGCGTAACTGACGGAACATCGTGGGGGAGACGCCGACGCTGCTGGCGAACCGCGAGCTGAAGGTGCCGACGCTGTTGTAACCGACACGGTGGCTGATCTCCGTCACAGTGAACGCCGTTTCGATGAGAAGGCGTTTTGCGGCCTCGATGCGTATGGCGGAGAGAAAGCGTCTCGGCGAGACTCCGGTCACCCGCTGGAATTCCCGGGAGAAGTGGAATTTGCTGTAAATGGCCGCCTGCGCCATATCGTCTATGGTCAGCAGCTCGCCGATGTTCTCGTGCATGACCTCGATGGCCCGGGTCACGGCCTGCTCGATAGCTGGTTTCAAGTCGACTCCAGGTTCTCGCTGTACCGATGGGTCAACAGAATTCCGCTCAGGTATTGATTTCCTGGTGAAGGCTGTGGCCGGGTGGGATGGCAGGTGGCCGTCGGAACTACCGGAGCGTGCGAAACCTGCCCCTCCCCCCTGGAAAACGGCGATGACGGGGCGTATCGCCGCGATAATAACTGATCACCGTAGCAGGGGTGCATGGTCAGTGCAACGGGCCTCTGACACTTTCATTAGGCACGCCGATGGGCCGGGATACTGGCCGGTTGTGTTTGAACAGTCGCAGTAATGCAGGAGATGCGATTGAGGGGGTGGTGCGCGCACGGTGCTGGTGGTGAACAAGCGAAAACGGCCCGGGTGTCGGCGGCCGGGACATGCCGGATCCGGCGTGAGTTCCCGGCGGAAAACCGCCGGTAGATCCCGATGACTGGAGATCTGCCGGGATTTCGGCACTGATCCGCCGACTACTCCCGCCCTGAATCGGCCACCACCGCCACCACCTCCTTCTGCAGCCGCCCCGCGGAGGCCGCCACCGAGACGGTGGCGGCCTCCCGGGTGTCACCGACACCGACCATCAGCCCCACCAGCTGCTCCTCCAGCAGGCGATCGGCACCGCACGGCTCGATCAGGTAGTCGCCGAGCTCCAGCACGACCAGACCGTGCACCGCCGACCACATCTGATGCGCCACCAGCTCGGCATCCGCCGCCCGAAACCGGCCCGCCTCGATACAGCGGGCCGCGCACTCCGCCACCCCGGTCAGCGTGTAGCGGCCGTACTGCCGGTCCTCCTCGCCGAGCGAGAACCCGGCCAGCGAGGAGCCTCCGAACATCACCGCGTACAGATGGGGGTTGGCCAGCGCGTTGCACCGGTACGCCCGACCCAGCAGCGCCAGGTCGCACACCGGGTCGTCGGTGGGCCCGACCCGGGTGAAGTAGTGCTGGAGCCGGGCGAACCCCTCGTGCACCATGGCGCGCGCCAGCCCGCGCATCCCGTTGAAGTGGGTGTACAGGGCCATCGTCGAGGTGCCGACCTCGCTCGCGATCCGGCGGGCGGACAGCGCCTGCGGCCCCTCCTCCGCCAGTATCCGGGCGGCGATGTCCACCAGCGCCGGTCGGGCGCTGGGATCCGAGCGACGCGGACTCATCCCCCCAGTCAAGCAAAACACTGTTATGCCAGAGCCGTTCGCGGTCCACAGCCTCCGGATCTCAGCACAATACGAGAAGCGGCCCACCGGCACCCGGCGTAGCTTCGCCAGGCACCCGGGGCCTGCCCGGCGGATCTTTCCACCGGGCAGGCCCAGGAGCGACATCCCAGGTCAACTCACCGTCGGAGTAGGCATGTAGACGACCCATCGCCGGGCCCGCGTCGAGTTTCCGGTCCTCCTCGCGGTCCTCCTCGCGGATCTCCTCCCCGGCGCCGTCCGGTCGGCACTCCGGTCGACCCGGAGGGCCGGCGGGCACGCCGCGAGCTCCGGCCGAAACCATCCGGTACCCGAAAAGTCAACTGGCAGTATTCCCAACGGTGTTCTGGACAGCCTGACTTCATCGCCGTAGCCCTCGACCGAAAGGCCGCCCCTTGTCCACCACAACCTCAGGCAGGACCGCCGGCGCCACGCTGCTCCTGTCCCTGGGCAGCGTGATCGTGCTGGCCTCCTGCGCGATGGCCTTCCAGCACGCCTTCGCCATGGACCCCGCGATGCCGATGGCGCCCATGCCGTCCGCCACGGGACGGAAGCTGCACGGCATGCCGCTGTCCAGGATGCCGGAGATGTTCATCGCCATCGGCGGACTGCTGCTCGTCGTGGCCGGCGCCGCCCTGCGCGGGCGGCCGCGATCCGCCTCGGCCGACGCCCGTCCGGGCCGGCGCGGCCGGCTGGTGGTCGCCGTCATCGGCACGGCCGCACTGACCATCGACATCAGCAAGACCTCCACGCTGGGCTTCGTCATCCCCGGTATGCGGGCCGAGTACGGTCTCGACCCCCGGACGGCCTCCCTGCTGGCGGTCTGCGGACTGAGCGGGACGGCGGCCGGAGCGCTGCTGTTCGGCGTGCTCACCGACCGGATCGGACGCCGCAGTTCCTACCTGATCGCCACCCTCGGCTTCGCCGCCACCAGCATGTGCGGCTCGATGCCCTCCTTCCACGGGAACCTGCTGATGTGCGGCCTGATGGGCCTGGCGGTCGGCGGCCTCGCCCCGCTGCTGATCACCCTGCTCACCGAGACGGCCGGCGGGCAGGTCCGCGGCTCGGTGGTGGTGGCGCTCTCCGTCGTCGCCACCGCGGTCGGCTACCTGGTCGCGGCCGGCTCGGCACTGTGGCTGGAGCCGGTGTTCGGCTGGCGGATCCTCTGGCTGATCGGCGCGCCCACCGGCGCCGTCCTGGCCCTCCTCGCCCCCTTCGTACCCGACTACACGTCCGCCCCCGCCCCCGCCCCCGTCCCAGCGACGCGGAGCGCACCGGCCGTCCACCACGTCCCCAGTTCCGCACGCGCTCTCACCCACGGCCTGCAGCGGGCCTTCGCGACCCTGATCGGACTGCTCACCTTCGGCCTCACCACCTGGGTGCCGAGCCTGGCCCGGGTCGGCGGTGTGCCGGTGCGCACCGCGAACCTGATGCTCACCGTGGCGGCGATCGCGATGGTCCCGTGCGCCCTGCTGCTGATGCTGGGCTACCGCCGGTTCGGCCCGACCTCCATGGCAGCGGGCCTGGCCACCGTCACCGCCGTGCTGCTGCTGGCGCTCACGGCCAGTGGCGCGGTGGCCCGGGTCGGCTGGATCTGCGCGGGCGCGCTGGTGGCCGCGCTGTTCTCGGTGAACTCGATGGCCGCGATCTTCCTCCCGATCGCGGCGGACCTGGCCGCCCCGGAACGGCGCGGCCGGACCACCGGGTGGGTCTCGCTCTTCAACCGCCTGGGCGGCCTGTGCGGACCGCTGCTGCTGGCGGGCCTGGTGTCCTCGGCCTCCGACGTCCTGATGGCGGTCTCCGCTCTCGCCCTGCTGTGCGGCGCGGCCGCCTGGTACATCAGCCGCCGCCACCGGCTCGCCGCACCGGCCCTCGGCGCGGTGACCGAGTGACCGCCGCGCCCCGGCCGAGGGCGAAAGACGCGAGCGCACAGGCGCGGTGCGAGCGCGCGAGGGGGTGCCGGGGCGCGGGCGCGAGTGCACAGCAAGGGCGGAGAAGAACGCCGATCTCCGGCGGCCGATACTGATCTCGCTCAACTCACCAGTCTTGGTTGTGAGTTGAGAAGACGTCAGGTGCTCTCTGAACCGCCCAACGGAAGGAAGAGGCATGGCCGACTCACAGGACGTGATCCACGCACTGGCGGCAGACGGCGAGGCCGTCGAGGCCCTGGTGGCCGACCTGGCGGAGACCGACTGGGCGCGCCCCACGCCGGCGCCCGGCTGGACCATCGCCCACCAGATCGCCCACCTGACGGCCACCTTCAGGATGGCGGGCCAGGCGGCGGGCGATCCCGAGGCGTTCAAGGAGGTCGCCGCGGGCGCGGGGAGGGACTTCGACGGCTCGGTGCAGCAGGTGCTGCGGCCCTACCTGGCGAAGGCGCCGAAGGTCCTGCTGGAGTGCTTCCAGGTCGAGCGCAGGGCCGCGGAGAAGGCCCTGGCGGCCGTCCCGGCGGGCCGGACGGTGCCGTGGCTGGTCCGTCCGCTGCCGGCGCCCGTCCTCGCCGCCGCCGGGATGATGGAGCTGTTCGGACACGGCCAGGACATCGCCGACACGCTCGCGGTGCGCCGGGAGCACACCGACCGGCTCCGTTATCTGGTCGAATTCGCCGTCCGCACCTGGGACTTCGGCTACCAGGCGCACCAACTCACGCCGCCTGAGACCGAGTTCCACTTCGAGGTCACCGCTCCGTCGGGCGCACGGTGGGAGTTCGGTCCCGCCGACGCGGACCAGCGCATCAGCGGCCCCGCTGTCGACTTCTGCCTCCTGGTGACCAGGCGGCGGCACCGTGACGACCTCGCTCTGACGGCCCGCGGCAAGGACGCCGAGGCCTGGCTCGACATCGCCCAGGCCTACCGCGGCCCGGCCGGGCCGGGCCGCACGCCCGGTCAGTTCCGCGGGCGCTGACCGCCGCACCCGCCTGCCCGGCCGGACCGTACCCGACTCCGCGCCGACGCCGGGCAGCAGCAGCCGCGCCGAGCCGCGAAGAGCCGGCCGGGCGCCTGCCCGGCCGGCTCTCCCGTGCGGCGCCGCACGGGAGGGGTCACACCTCGCCGAAGGGGCTGTTCTGGTAGGCGGCCAGCCGCCACTGGTCGCCGTTGCGCACGGCGATCCACGACGCGCGGATCTTGCGGTCGGGGTGGACCGTGCTCTCCCCGGGTGCCAGGACGCCGCCCTCGGTGACCAGTACGGCGGCCGATTCGGAGAGGAACCGCAGGTCGATCGGCGTGCCGGTGACCCGGGTGCCCTTGAACGCGCCCCGGAAGGCATCGTCAAGGAAGGACCGGATCGCCGCCTGGCCCTTGCAGTAGACGCCGGGCAGGACCATCGTCGCGTCCTCGGTGAAGACGGCCGCGAAGGCCTCGGCATCGTGCTTCGCCCAGGCGGCGATGATGCGCTGCGGAAGGACGGCGACCGCCTCCTTCGCCGTCGCGGCTGTCTTGCTGGTGTCGTTCATCAGATCCCTGCCTTCGTCCGAATCTTCCACTCCGGGGCGGTCTCACCCCGAAGCGGCCGACGTGTCATCAGGTCGTGGTGCGGAGTCGGCCGGTGCCGTCTCCCGGTGGCTTCTGCCGGGGCTCCCACGCCGTGGCGAGGCCCGGACGTTCCGTCCGGACGGCGGTGCGCCGGATCGGCTCGGGGGAGCGGGCCGGGCCGGTGGTGGGCGGCGTGAGTGCGAGGTCCATCACTTCTCCGGAGCGCGAGGGCGGTGGAAGCCCGGGAGCGGTCATCGCCTGCGCTCAGCCGGTGGACACCTCGATGCTCGCCCGTCGCGCGGATGCCGGACCACTCCCGGCTTGCTCTGGGCCGCTTCCGGCTCCGGTGGGGTGTGCCACGGGCTCATCACCAAGGATCTGACATGCTGTCAGATTCGACATCGACGCGAACCTGCCCCGCCCGAGGGCCACTTCCCCGGACGTGCTCGCCCCCCGGCCGGGAGAACCCCCAGGACACCGCCCGGCCGAGGTCGAGAGCGGCACGCCGACTCCGACGACGGGGTGAGAGGCGTCCGAAGGTGGCGTCGAAGCCGTCAGGAGCGCAGGCGTGAGGTACTTACTGATCATGCATATGAACCGCAGCGCGTGGGATGCCCTCACCGAGGCGGAGCGCGAGGAGATCGCGCGAGGGCACCGCGCCTTCCAGGAGACCATCAGGGAGGCCGGCGAGATGCTTTCCACCCACGCCCTCGCCGACCCGCTGCGGAGCTCCGTGGTGCGGGTGAAGGACGGGACGGTGACGGTCACCGGCGGCCCGCTCCAGGACACCGCGCTCTTCCTGGCCGGCTACTACCTGGTCGACTGCGAAACCCAGGAGCGGGCACAGGAGTTGGCGGCGATGATCCCCGACGCCCGGATCGACGGGCTCGGCATCGAGGTACGGCCCGTCATGTTCTCGGCGGGGGTCGAGATGTGACGCGCGGTGTTCACACCGGGCCCGTCCGGAAGCCGCGCGACCACCGGCTCCCGGACGGGCCGCGGCGCGTGGGGCCGCGGCGCGTGGGGCCGCAGAGCCCCGCCGCGAGTAATCGGGTGGACGCGCCCTCGGACCGAGGACGAGGAGCGGAACGGCCGACGCCCCCGCGCGCGCTCAGACGCGCAGGGTCGTCGGGCGTACCGCCCCGGGGTCACTCCCCGGCGCCGCCGCTCTGCTTGAAGAACACCGCCGCGAGGACGGCCAGCAGCGCGAACACGGCCGCGGAGAAGGCGCCGACCAGGTTGAGCCCGCTGACGAAGGCCTCGCGCGCGGCCCGCTGCAGCGCGGCCGAGGACTCCGGCGGCAGCTGGGCCGCCTCGGCGACGGCACCCGCGACGGTCGCCCTGGCATGGGCCGCCCCCTCGGCGGACAGCCCGTCGGGGACCGCGCCACGCATGCGGTGGCCGTAGACGGCGGCGCTGACCGTACCGAGCAGCGCCAGGCCGAGCGCCCCGCCGAGGTAGTTGGCGGTCTCGCTCATCGAGGCGGCGGAACCGGCGCGCTCCGGTGGCACCGAGCCGACCACCAGGCCGGTACCGAGCGCGAACAGCGGCCCGGTCCCCACCCCGAGGATCGCGATGCCGGCCACGACCGGCCACACCCCCCGATCGTCGCTCGCCAGGACGAGCCAGGACGCCCCCACCGCCGAGACCACCAGGCCGCCGACGAGCGCGGTCCGCGGCCTGACCGAACGCGTCAGGGCCGGCGTGCACATCGTCCCCGCCGCCACGGCGAGCCCCATCGGCGCGAACCACCAGGCCGACAGGAGCGGCGAGTACCCCAGCACGGTCTGCAGGAGCTGGGTGACCAGCAGACCGATCCCCGCCATCAC
This sequence comes from Kitasatospora sp. HPM-01-4, assembly GCF_051374625.1. Classification (NCBI taxonomy): domain Bacteria; kingdom Bacillati; phylum Actinomycetota; class Actinomycetes; order Kitasatosporales; family Streptomycetaceae; genus Kitasatospora; species Kitasatospora sp. HPM-01-4. Next base: position 7,492,040 of record NZ_JBPQGP010000005.1, read on the forward strand.
CATCCCGGCCAGCACCAGCGCCGTCACGATCAGGGCGACCGAATCCGTCGTGAACAGCCGCAGATCCAGCAGCGGGTCGTCGAGCCGCAGCTGGCGCCGCACGAACAGGGCCACGAAGACGGCGCCCACCACGATGGCCGCCACCGCCGTCACGGTGGACCCGCTGCCCACGCCCAGCGCCTTGATCCCGTACACCACGGGCAGGATCCCCAGCAGGGACAGCACCACGCTCACCGGGTCGAGCCGCCGGGCCTGCTCGGGGCGGAACTCCGGCAGCAGCAGCGGACCCGCGATCAGCACCACCGCCATGACGGGTACGGCCAGCAGGAAGACCGAGCCCCACCAGAAGTGGTCCAGCAGCACGCCGCCGACCACCGGCCCGAGCGCGGCCCCGGCGAACAGGCAGGTCGCCCACGCCGAAATGGCCTTACCGCGCTCGCGGTCGTCCCGGAACATGTTGGTGATCAGCGCCAGCGTGGACGGCATCAGGGTCGCCCCGGCGGCACCCTGCGCCCCACGGGTCACGATCAGCATCACCGGGTCGGTCGCGTAGGCGGCGGCCACCGAGGTCACCGCGAACGCCGCCGAACCGGCCAGCAGCAGTCGGCGCCGTCCGATCCGGTCCCCGAGTGTGCCCATCGTGATCACCAGCCCGGCGACGATGAATCCGTACGCATCGGTGATCCAGAGCTGCTGGACGCTGTCGGCGCCGAGATCGGCGGTCAGCCGTGGCAGCGCCAGGAACAGGACGTTGACGTCCAGTGCGACCACCAGCGTCGGCAAGGCCAGGACCACCAGTCCGAGCCAGGGGTTGTGCTCCGTCTTCGACGGGCTGCTCTCCGCCACAGTGACGGACATGATCAGCCTCCCTCTCCGTGAGTGCCCTTCTCACTCGTCCGTCGGAGCCGGAGACCGGATCTTGCGCATGGGCCGCGGGATTCTCCGCCGGACCCCTGCCGGTGGCGCGGATCGCAGCGTTCCCGGGCGGTACGGCGGACCCGGACGGCGTACCTGGATCAGGCGTCGTCCCCGGCCAGGCGGGCCGCCCGGGACTCCAGGTAGTGGCGTTCGGGGAGACTGGCAGTGCGGCGGGCCGCCTCCCGGTAGCAGGCGCGGGCCCCGGCACGGTCACCGGTCATCTCCAGCAGGTGCCCGCGCACCGCGTGGAGCCGGTGGTGGTCGGCGATGCGGGCGTCGTCGTCCAGCGGGCGGAGCAGCTCCAGACCGCTGTCCGGGCCGTCGGCCATGGCCACCGCGACGGCGTGGTTGAGCGTCACCATCGGGTTGGGCGAGACCTGATCGAGCAGCCGGTACAGGATGACGATCTGCCGCCAGTCGGTGTCCCCGGCACTCGGCGCCTCGGCGTGCAGTGCGGCGATGGCGGCCTGGAGCTGGTAGGGCCCCAGCGGATCCCCGGCCAGCGCCTCCGTGGTGAGCTCGACGCCCTCCTTGATCGCCTGGCCGTCCCAGCGGCCGCGGTCCTGCTCGGCGAGCGGGATCAGACGGCCCTCGGCATCGGTGCGCGCCGCCCGACGGGCGTCGGTGAGAAGCATCAGCGCCAGCAGCCCGGTCACCCCGGGGTCCTCGGGCAGCGCCCGCCGCACGGCACGGGTGAGCCGGATCGCCTCCCGGGTCAGTTCCACCTGCTGGAGGTCGGCGCCGAAGGAACTGGCGTACCCCTCGTTGAAGATCAGGTACAGCACGTGCAGGACGACACCGAGCCGCTGCGCGCGCTCGGCGGCGGGCGGCAGCGTGAAGTGGCCGCCGGCGGCCTTGATGCGCCGCTTGGCACGGCTGATCCGCTGCGCCATGGCCGCCTCGGGCACGAGGAAGGCCCGCGAGATCTGGGCGGTGGTCAGCCCGCCGCACGCCCGCAGCGTCAGGGCGAGCTGGGAGGAGGGGGACAGGCTGGGGTGGCAGCACAGGAAGAGCAGGATCAGTGAGTCGTCCCGGTCCGAGGGGAGGCGGTCGTCCGGGCCGGGCGCGGCCGACCCGTCCGGCGGGGCCAGGGCCGCGACGGCCTCCTCCCGGCGCCGCCGTGCGATGTCGCTGCGCGCCCGGTCGGTGAGCCTGCGCTGCGCGACCGTGATCAGCCAGCCGAGCGGGTTGTCCGGGATCCCGTCCCTGCGCCACTGCACCGTGGCGTCGAGCAGCGCGTCCTGGGCGGCGTCCTCACACGCCTCGAACCTGCCGTAACGCCTGGTCAGGTTGGAGACGACCTGGGGGATGAGTTCACGCAGGAGGTCGCCGGCGTCGTCACCGTCGTTCACCGCGCACCCGGGAGTTCCCCGGAATCCGCTGGGCGGGGAAGGGCTAAGACCGACCGGCAATAGGGAGCGTGGGTGAAGGAGCGGGGTGAGAGCCGAGTCTGGGCGTGCATCGTGAGGAGAGCGCAGCGGCGCTGCGCGCGACGAGGGATGTGCGTTCAGGCGAGAGCTATCGGCACGCGACGCCGCGGGCCCTATTGCCGGTCGGTCTAAGGCAGTCATCCGACGTCAGACCATCCAGAGTGATACGTACTGGTCGATACCAGTGGCGTCACGGTAGCACGCGGTGGCGGCGCGTTGCGGCGGCGGAGCAACTCGTCCGAAGGACCCGGGGCCCGGGGGACGGGGCGTCCCCCGGGCGGAGGATTCACGCGGCCGAGCCGTCGGAGAAGACGATCTCCCGGACCTCGATGCCCAGGCCCTCGACCTTGGCGTCCGGGATCATCGCGGCGATCTCGTGGGCCCGGTCGCGGTCCTTGCAGTCGATCACGTAGTAGCCCGCCAGGAACTCCTTGGCCTCCGTGTACGGGCCGTCGGTCACCGCGGGAACCCCGTTCCGCACCCGGACGACGGAGCTCTGCCCGGGCGCGGCGAGCGCCTGGGTGAAGACGAACTCCCCGCTTTCCTTGATCTTCGACATGAAGGCGCCGTGGCCGCTCATCACCTCGTTGCGCTCATCCTCCGACAGGGAGTCCCAGACCGCCGGGTTCATGTGCATGATCAGCAGGTACTTCACGGTGCTGCTCCTAATGATGCGAGGCGCCCGGTGCGCCCTTGTGACCCTATGTCGGAGCCCGGTCGGCGCTTTCGACATCGCCCGGAAAAATTTTCCTGGTCTGTTCCCGGGAGCCGGGAGCCGGGCGCGTGACACGGCGGGGTGACTCTCCCGTGCGGGTGCCGCCTCAGGCGGCGCGGTGCACGATCCGGCCGCCGACCGCGGTGAGGGCGGGGGTGAGGTGGCCCAGTTGCTCCGTCGGGCAGGTGAGCGGGTCGGTGGAGTAGGCGACCAGGTCGGCCGGTGCGCCGGGGACCAGTGCGACGCCGTCCGGGGCGCCGAGGAGCCGGGCGCCGGCGGTGGTGTACAGGTGCAGCGCCTCGGGACGGCTGATGGCGTGCCGGGGGCCGAGTACCCCGGCGGGGGTCTGACGGGTGGTCATGCCGTGCAGGCCGAGCAGAGGGTCGAGGGGGCCGATGGGGTGGTCGGTGCCCGCGCTGATCCAGGCCCCGGCGTCGACCAGTTCCCGCAGGGGGAACAGCTCGGCCGTCCGCTGCGGGCCCCAGGAGGCGGTCAGGGCGTGGGAGAGTCCGCCGAGCAGCGCCTGCTGGACGGTGATGTGCACGCCCAGCGCGGCGGCGTCGGCGATCCGCTCGGGTGTGATCAGGCCGCCGTGCTCGACGACCAGCATGCCGGGCGGCACCGGACCGAGGCGGCCCTCCACCTCGCGGACGGCGTCGAGGAGTTCGGCGACGGCCCGGTCGCCGAACGCGTGGGTGCCCACGGGCCAGCCGCGCCGCACGCAGAGGGCCAGGGCCTCGGTCAAGTCCGAGCGGTCCCACAGCAGTTCGCCGTGGAAGTCGGGCCGGTCGGCATAGGGCAGGGACAGTGCGGCGGCTTCGACACCGCCGTCGAGCACGAACTTCAGGCCCCACAGCCGCAGCAGCCCCTGCCCCGTCCCCGGTGTGATGCCCTGGTCCTCGAGGCCGTCGAGATAGGCGGCGGTTGATCCGGCGGAGGCGATGGCCGCCGGTGTGGAGAAGATCATGGCGTGGCTGCGTACCGACAACTGCCCGGCGGCTTCGGCCCTGCGGTAGGTCTGCCACTCCTCGGGGGTGACGGCAGGGTCGCGCACGGTCCCGATCCCGTGGGCCGCGTAGGTGGCGGACGCCTGGCGCAGGCCGTCGGCGAGGGCCTCGGAGGGCAGTGGGGGCAGGACTTTCAGGGCCAGTTCCAGTGCGGCGTCCTGCACCCAGCCGGTCGGACGGCCCGCCGCGTCGCGGGAGATGAAGCCGCCCGGCACATCCGGCGTGTCGGGGCCGATGCCGGCCAGGCGCAGCCCGGCGGAGTTGAGCACTCCGTTGTGGCCGCCGCGCAGTGCCAGCACGGGGTGGTCGGTGGTGGCCCGGTCCAGCTCCAGGGCGGTGGGCATCCGCCGCTCGGCCAGCTGGAGTTCGTGCCAGTCGGCACCGGTGACGATCCACTGCCCGGCGGGGGTGCGCGCGGCACGCTCACGCACCAGCCCGACGAACCGGGGGATGTCCCGCGCCTGGGAGACGGGCACGCCGAGCAGGTTGCGGGCGGCCAGCATCAGATGGTTGTGGGTGTCGACGAACGCCGGCAGTACGACGAGTCCGGGATCGTCGACCACCGTGGTGGCCGGGCCGCTCCATTGCCGCAGCAGGTCCCGTTCCTCGCCCGGCCCGGCCACGGCCGCGATCACGCCACCGCGCACCGCCAGTGCGGTGGCCGGCCGCCCGGTCGCCGCCAGGGTGTGCACGGTGCCCGCGCGCACCACCAGATCCGCCGTCCTGTCGTTCATCGGAGCACTCCCCTTTTTGTCACCGTGGACACCACCGGACCGGCCGGCCTCGCGGCCGCCGTGGCCGCAACCTACCCCGACGCGCTCCACCGCCTGCCGACCGGCTCCCCTGACGACGCATCACCGCACGGACCCGCCGTCAACTCCGTACCACTGTCGATACCGATCGGGTGAATTCCCGCCGGTGTTCTCGGGCCGTACGGGCCCCAGGCGACCTCGTGCGAGCGGTTCGGACCTCCCGTGGCGCGCACCGGTGACCTGTGGGATTCCCGATCACGGTGCGGTACCCGTCGGGCCCGGCTGCCGAGCCGGTGGGATCCGCCCTCGCGGCACGGGTGACGGCGCCGTTGCGCGGGACGGTCGCGGTTCCTACGGTCCCTGGCATGACTATTCCCACGGAGGCCATCGGCAGCATCCCGAGGCCGAGCTCCCTGCAGGCAGCGTTGGCGGAGCACGCCCAAGGAAGGCTGAATGAAGCCGAACTGACGAAGCTTCAGGAAGAGGCGACGATCGAAACGCTGACCAGGCTGGAGGAGCTGGGCTGCCCCGTGCTGGTCGACGGAGAGCAGAGCAAGCCCAGCTTCGTCACGTACCCGCTCGCGGGGCTGACCACCCTCGACCCGGACGGTGCCGTCATCCCCTTCGCCGACGGCCACATCCGCCAACTGCCCCGGCTGACCGCGGGGCCGTTCCGCTACCGGGTCCATGCGGACGGCTATCTGCGCAACGCCCTGCGCCACACCGGCCGCCCCGTCAAGCAGGCGGTCATCGCACCGTCCGCGCTCAGTCTGCTCTACCCCGCCGAGCCGATCGACGGCTACCCGCGCGACGCGTTCCTGCGCGATCTGGCCGACGAGGCCGAGGCCGACATCCGCGGCTGCCTCGAGGCGGGCGCGCACCGCGTCCAGCTGGACTTCACCGAAGGCCGGCTGTCCCTCAAACTGGACCCGTCCCAAGGTGTGCTCGACGACTTCATCGCCCTCAACAACGAGGTGCTCGGCCGGTTCACCGAGGAGGAACGGGCCCGCATCGGGGTGCATACCTGCCCGGGCGGGGACCAGGACTCCACCCACAGCCTGGACGTCGACTACGCCGAACTGCTGCCCAAGCTCTTCCAGTTGAAGGCCGGCAACTTCTACGTACAGCTGGCTGGTGAGCCCGACCCCGAGCGTGTCCTGAGCATCATCGCCGGCCAACTGCGGCCGGGGATCCGGGTGTTCGTCGGGGTGACCGACCCGATCGATCCCGTCGTCGAGACCCCGGAGCAGGTGCGCGACCGGGTCCTGCTCGCGGCCCGGCACATCCCGGTCGACCAGTTGGGCACCTGCGACGACTGCGGTTTCTCCCCGTTCGCCGACGACACCTCCACCTCGCGCGACCTCGCCTTCGCCAAGATCGACGCGCGGGTGCGGGGGACCGCGCTGGCATCGCAGGCCCTCGGCCTGTGACCGTGCTCCACACCCGGCACGGGTGACGGGCGGCGACCCGCCGTGGGCGGGTCGCCGCCCGCTTCTGTGGCCGAAGGCCCGCGCAGTCGAGGCCGGAGCCGGGTCCACGCGGCCGGAGCCGGGCCGACGCGGCCGGAGCCGGGTCGACTCGCCGGCTCGGGGGAACGTGTCGGCTCGGGCCAACGCGCCGGCTCGGGGAACTCGCGGGCTCGGGGCAGCCGGCTCCGAAAGCGTTTCGTACGGCGAGTGGCGGAGATCTTCGCCGGGTGCGGGATGGCCGCGACCGACGGAAATCCCCCGGACAGTGGGCTGCCCGGGGCGGGCCGGTGGGCCCAGGGCAGACGAATTGACCCGTGGAGAGCCGCCGACCGTTCAGGAATCCCGAATCGCCCTGCGGTCGGGGCGGGTTGTCCATCGCCGCACCTTTGTGCTTCCTTCGCCGAAATTCCGTCCGCGATGCGGCAGGCCCGCGATGCGGCGGCCCGCGATCCGCCGTCGGCGGCATGCCGCCCTGCTCGGGCCGGTGACCGCGGACGAGGAGCCCAGGGCTGCCCGCACCCCTGCCCTCGGGAGTTTTCCCGACGGAGAACCCCTGGTAGAGCCGGTTGTCCGGCGGTGAGCAACGTGAGAGAAGCTACGGCGAGCGCGCGGCGTACATCCTCGTGTAGTAAACCTGCGCGTGAAGTTGGATTCACCGTCGCAATTCGGAAACGCGGATTCCAAGAAACGCGGAACTTTCCTGGTTTCAGGAGGTCTTGACCGCGTCCTTGCACGCCCTGTGAGTACGGGAACTTGTCGATCCGTCGAGAGGGGAACTCGGTGGCGTACCGTGAGCGGTTCCGCAGACTGATACCAGGCCTGGTGGTGATAGTGGTGGCCACCTCGTTGTTCTTCGCGGTACGGACCTCGGTCGCGGTAGCCGGGGGGGAACAGGTCGCGAAGCAGTACGGCTTCAAGGAGATGCCGATAGCCATGCCGCCCGGTTACGACCGGCAGCCGATGAACACCGTCCGGACCGTGAACCCGGCCTACCAGAAGATCCGTTCGTGGATCTCCTCGGTCGGTGCCAGCATCGCGATCAACGACCTCACCGGGCACGGCGTGGCCGACGGCATGTGCATCGTCGACACCAGGACCAACAGCGTGATCGTGACGTACACGCCGACCGCCCGGCCGGCCGACCGCTTCACGCCCTTCGTGCTCGACGCCGCGCCGCTCCCGGTGGACGACACCATGGCGCCCACCGGCTGCACGCCCGGCGACTTCAACGGGGACGGCCGGATGGACCTCCTGGTGACGTACTGGGGGCGCACGCCGATCCTGTTCATGGCCAAGTCGGATGCCACCACCCCGTCCGCGGGTTCCTACGTACCGCGGGAACTGGTGCCGTCGCAGTCGCTGGACGGCAGGTACCACGGCCCGCGGTGGAACACCGACGCGGACTACGTCGCCGACCTCGACGGCAGCGGCCACCCGTCCATCGTGATCGGCAACTACTTCCCCGACTCCGACGTGCTCGATCCGCACGGGCTGAACAACGTGGTGATGAACAACTCGCTGTCCAGCGCCAGGAACGCCGGCGGCGACCACGTGCTGCGCTGGTACCGGAGCACCTCGGGGCCCGAGCCCACGGTGTCGTACGTGGAGGAGAAGGACGCCATCCCCTACAGCGCGTCGACCGGATGGACGCTGGCCATCTCGGGTGCCGATCTGACCGGTGAGGGACTGCCGGACCTGTACATCGCCAACGACTTCGGACACGCGCACCTGCTGTACAACAGGTCGACGCCCGGGCACATCAGCTTCACCGAGGCCAAGGGCGAGCGCACGCCGACCACACCCAAGTCCTTCGTGCTCGGCAACGGTTCGTTCAAGGGCATGGGCGTCGACTTCGGCGACCTCGGCCACGACGGCAGGTTCGACATGGTGGTCAGCAACATCACCGTCCCCTGGGGCCTGGAGGAGAGCAACTTCGTCTGGATCAACCAGGCCAAGGACGACGCCGACATGCGGCGCAGACTGAGCAGCGGCGTCGCGCCGTTCACCCAGGAGGCCCAGCAGTACGGAATGGCCTGGACCGGGTGGGGCTGGGACGCCAAGATGGGCGACTTCCTCAACAGCGGCGACCTGTCGGTCCTCCAGGCCGACGGCTTCGTGAAGGGGAACATCGACCGGTGGCCCTGGCTGCAGGAGATGGCCATGACCAACGACGACCTGCTGTCCAACCCGGCGATGTGGCCCAACGTCCAGCCGGGTGACGACATCGCCGGGGACGAGGCCATCGCCTTCTACGCGAAGACCCCCGACGGCCGGTACGTCAACATCAGCTCGCAGCTGGGCATCGCGGTGAAGACGCCGACCCGCGGCATCGCCACCGGTGACACCATGGGGACCGGCGCACTGGACTTCGCCGTGGCCCGTCAGTGGGGGCCGCCGGCCTTCTACGCCAACACGTCGCCGAACCTGGGCGACTACCTGAACCTGCGGCTCTACCGGCCGACCGGGGCCGGCGGAGCGGGCCAGGGCCTGGTGAACACCGGGTCACCGGCGTACGGCGCCACGGTCCGGATCACCACCCCGGCCGGCACCCAGATCTCCCAGCTCGACGGCGGCGGCGGCCACGGCGGCTTCCGCAGCTTCGACGTGCGCTTCGGGCTCGGCACCTACCACGGGCCGGTCACCGCCCACCTGACGTGGCGGGACGCGGGCGGCACCCTGCACCAGACGACGAAGCAGCTCAGCCCGGGCACGCACTCCCTCATGCTGACCAGCGACGTCCAGGAGGTTCCGAGCCGATGAGCACGACCGCGCAACCCCGACCCAAAGGCGTGGCGGCGGCCGCGACGGCCGGCCCCGCGAAGCCGAAGGACCCGCGGTACCTCGCCCTGCGGAACTTCGCGATCTCGATCAGTGTGTTCAACATCTTCGGCTACACCCTGCTCGGCTTCGAGCAGCCCTGGCTGTGGCCGATCATCGCGGTGCTCACCGCCTACGTCTGCGAGATCTGCTTCGAGCTGATCAGCGCCTGGGCCCAGCGGCGCGCGCCCCGCTTCCGCGGGAACGGGGTGCGCGGGGTGTACGAGTTCCTGCTGCCGGCCCACATCACGGCGCTGGCGGTCAACATGCTGACCTACGGGAACAACCAGCTGCTGCCGGTGTTCTTCGGCGTCGTCGTCGGGGTCGGCGGCAAGCACGCGCTGCAGGCGCCGATCGCGGGCCGGATGCGGCACTTCATGAACCCGTCCAACTTCGGGATCACGATGTCGCTGCTGTGCTTCGGCTCCTGGTTCAGCATCGCGCCGCCCTACGAGTTCACGGAGAACGCGAACACCTACTTCCGGGTGATGATCCCGCTGATCATCGCCACCGCGGGAACGGTGATCAACGCCCTGCTCACCAAGCGGACCCCGCTGATCGTCGGCTGGCTCGGCGCCTTCGCCATCCAGGCGTTCGTCCGGCACTGGATCTGGCACGTCGCGCTGTTCTCCGCGCTCGGCGTGATGACCGGTGTCGCCTTCGTGCTGTTCACCAACTACATGATCAGCGACCCGGGAACGACACCGATGAAGGGCCGGGCCCAGTTCGTGTTCGGCTCCTCGGTCGCCTTCGTGTACGCGATCCTGATGGTGTTCAACGTCGTCTACACCCTGTTCTTCGCCACCACGATCGTCTGCGGTCTGCGCGGGCTCGGCTGGTGGGCCGCGCACCTGATCAAGCGGGCTCGGCAGGCGGACGCCACCGGGGCGGAGTCCTCCGGCGGGGCGGCCGCGCAGCCGCAGCAGAGCCAGGTCGGGGCGGTCGCGGCGTGAGGCGGCGGACACCGCGGGCACCGGGGGCTCCGACTCCCGGCGCGTGACACCGCGACGGCTCTGTGGCGCCGCCCGACGGGGCAGCGCCACAGAGCCGTTCTCCCGGTCCGCCGAAGACCGGTCCGCCGGGTCACCGCCCGGCGAGGGCGGCCTCGACGGACCGCGCCGGCGGGCGGAACGGCCCCCAGGCGAACGCGGGCAACCAGGTCTGGGGCGCGGCGCTCCAGGCCAGTTCGGAGATCTGCCCGAGCGTCCGCCGACCGGTGAGCGAACGGAGGAGATCGTGACGGTGCCCGTGGAGGGTGGCGGCCGGTTCGCCGTCGCCGGCCAGCCACTCGGCGCCCGGCGTCCCGATGCGCAGCGCCGGAAGCCCGTGCGCGCGCACCGAGATCGAGAAGCCCCGGACGACCAGGTCCAGCGCCGAAGGGTACGACGGATGGGCGGCGACCACCGGTGCCCGCAGGGCGCCCCGGAGGTCGAGCTCATGGGTGAACGCGTCCATCATCATCATGGTGTGCCGCAGCTGCGGAGAGTCGGTGAGCACCTGCTCCACCCGACCGTCCAGCCGCTCCCACTCGGCGAGCAGGCCGGTGAGGCCGGTACCGGAGTCGGTGTGCGGCACCTCCCACAGGTTGCCGGGCGCGTCGGCGGCCACCGCCCGGCAGACCTCGACGAGGTGGCCGACCACGTCCCTCACGGTCCACCCCGGACAGGCGGGAACGGGAACGCCCGCCGCTCCGGGCCTGCCGAGCACCAGCCCGGTGATGCCCTCCCGGGAGCCGCGATAGGCGAGATGGTCCGGTTCCCGGACCCACAGGGCCGGGGACGTGCTCTCGGCTTGCCGATGGTACGTGCTCATATGAGCTCTCCTCCGGTCGGACGGCCCTGGCGGGAAGCGGATCCGACGACGCCCGAATCGTGACCTGATCCACAGTCAATTCCACAGTGATGTAAGGGAGTTAGACAACGGCTCGTGGGGCTTCGGACGCAGCATTTCCGAAGATGCCCGGCGGCTGGTCCGGTTCGGGTATCGAGTGGTAAAAGGCCTGCAGGGTAAGGGAGTTGTCGGCATCCCGACCGACGCTTCGAAGGAGTGCTAGCGCGTCATCCGGGGCTCCGGGCGCCGGTCGGGAACGCAACCGCAGAGATGCGGGCCGCGACCTCGCCGCTGGACCATGGAGAGGCCGTCGTCAAGGACGTGAGGCTGGGAGGGGATCGTGCCGACGACCTTCGGATCGCTGCGCCGACTGGCGCTGACACCGTCACTGGCTTCGGTGGCCTTCGCCGGGCGCGGCTTCCCGGTGACATCCACGCCGGCCACCGCGCGGCTGGAGGCGGTGCCCCAGGCGGTGGTCTGCGGCTTCGAGTGGGGCATTGACGCGCGGGACCAGTGGGAGGTCGAGCGCCGACTCGGCCTGGTCGACCCCGAACATCGCGGATTCGCCTACGAGGGCGTCACGATGGCCTTCACCGTCCTCGACGCGATGGGCAGGGGCCGGCGTACCCGCGACCTGCTGGCCGGGCCCGGACAGCCGCACATCTTCCTGGCGTACATCGGCATCGGCTTCGCGATGGCGCGGCTGCCGCGGCCGCTCTGGAAGAAGGTGCTGCCGGAGCTGACCGGGACGCCGTACCACCCGACGATGAGCTGGCTGGCGGTCGACGGATACGGCTTCGACCTCGCCTACTTCCACACCCGGCGCTGGGTCGACGAGCAGTGCACACCGAAGCCGTACCCCTGGCAGGGCGCGCCCGAGTACTTCCCACGGGCGGTGGACCAGGGCATCGGACGGGCGCTGTGGTTCATCCACGGTGGTTCACCGAAGCAAGTCTCTTCCGCTGTAAGGAAGTTCGGCGTGCAGCGGCAGGCCGATCTGTGGAGCGGGGTGGGACTGGCCGCGACCTTCGCCGGAGGCTGCACGGCCGAGGGCCTGGCCGGGTTGCGCGACGAGGCGGGTGCGTACCGGGCGGAGCTCGCCCAGGGGTCGGTGTTCGCTTCCAAAGCACGCGCCTACGCGGGGTTCGTCCCCGCGCACTGCGAGGACGCCTCGACGGCTCTGACCGGCCTGTCGGTCGATGCGGCCGCGAAGCTGGCCGACGACTGCGCCGTCGACGACCGCGCCCGGGACGGCTCCGCCCACGGAGCGCCGCCGTACGAACTGTGGCGGGCGAACGTGCGGATGCGCTTCCGCGACTTCGGCAGCGCGCTGCGGCCCGCACCGAAACCGGCGGCCGAGGCGGACTGAGCACGAGGCGAACCGAGCATATGCGGAGATGTTCCGGGCCGGAGCGATGGGAAATCATCTGCGGGCCCGGATCCGCTGCCCATGAGGAAAACCTGAGGGGAGAATGGTGTGCCCAGCGCATGGCGGACGCTCCGACGTCGTATGCTCACTCCGAGCACCTCTGAAACGCTACTGGAGAAGCGTGGTTTCCACCGGAAGACGCCCTCCGCCCAGCAACTTCTGGAGACGGTCGGCGAGCGGTTTCTGGAGGGCTACGGCTATGCCATGGAGGCCCGGGACACGGTAGCGGCGGAGAACCTCCTGGAGGGCGTCCCGATCCGATTCCGCGGCTTCGCCTACGAAGGCGCCGGAATGGGCTTCGCCATGCTCGACGGTCTGCCGCTGTCCGGCTCCGGTTCGGTGGACCGGTTTCTCGCCGGAAGGGGCGCGGACCACGTCTACATGGTCTACATCGGGGTCGGCTGGGCGATGGCCCGGCTGCCGCGGTTCCGTTGGCCCGACATCGACGCGCTCGACCCGCTGCTGCGCTGGCTGGTGCTCGACGGATACGGATTCCACCAGGCGTACTTCCGTACCGCCCGATACGTTCACGAACAGTATCGGGATCCGGCTTTCCCCTGGCCGGCCCATGACTCGCCGTCGTACGCCGGCCGTGCGATCGACCAGGGAATCGGCCGGGCGCTGTGGTTCGTCGGAGGCACCGACGCCGACCTGGTCGCCACCATGATCGAGAAGTTTCCGGAGTCCAGGCGGTCCGACCTCTACAGCGGGGCCGGACTGGCGGCCACCTACGCAGGTGGCGTGGACGAGGCGGAGCTGCGGGCGTTCCGGGAACGGGCCGGCTCCCACCGGGCCATGGTCGCGCAGGGCAGCGCGTTCGCGGCCGAGGCCCGGGAGCGGGCCGGACTGCCGGCTCCGCACACCGAGCTCGCGACACGGGTCCTCTGCGGTATGACGCCCGCTCAGGCGGCCCGGGTCACCCAGGAGGTACGGCCGGCCGGGCCGGTGCCGGGTGCACTCCCCGCGTACGAGGTGTGGCGCCGGGCCATCGCCGACCGCTTCACCGACGTCGGGGGGTGCTAGCCGTGGCCACGACCCGCCGGGTGCCGCCGGGTCCGCCGCGGAGATCCGCCCCGGTCCTGCTGCGCAGGCTGGTGGGCGACCGGCTCGCGCTGATGCGCTCCGCCGCGGCGGAGTACGGCGACGCGGTCCGGATCTCCATCGGCCCCAAGACGCTCTACTTCTTCAACCATCCCGACCACGCCAAACACGTGCTCGCGGACAACGCGGCCAACTACCACAAGGGAATCGGCCTGGTCCAGGCCCGACGGGCCCTCGGCAACGGCCTGTTGACCAGCGAGGGCGAGCTCTGGCGGAAGCAGCGCAGGCAGATCCAGCCCGCCTTCCAGCACAAGCGGATCGCCCGGGCGGCCGGTGCCGTGGCGGAGGAGGCGGCCGAACTGGTCGGCCGGCTGCGGGCGTACGAAGGCGGTGGACCGGTCGACGTGGTCGGGGAGATGACGGCGCTCACCCTCGGAGTGCTCGGCCGCACGCTGCTCGACGTCGACCTCGGCGCCTTCGAGGCGGTCGGGCACGACTTCGAGGCCGTGCAGGACCAGGCGATGTTCGACATGGTCACCATGGGGATGGTGCCCGGGTGGGTGCCGCTGTCCAGGCAGCGCCGCTTCCGGCAGGCCCGGCAGGACCTGCAGCGGCTGGTCGACCGCCTGGTGGCGGACCGGGTCGCCCGTGACGGCGCGGAGAGCGAGGGGGACGACGCGCTGTCCCGCCTGATCGTCTCCACCCGCCAGGAGCCCGACCGCCGGGTCGGCCGGCAGCGGATGCGCGACGAGCTGGTCACCCTGCTGCTCGCCGGCCACGAGACCACGGCGAGCACCCTCGGCTGGACCTTCTACCTGGCCGACCGGCATCCCGAGGTGATGGACCGGCTGCACGCCGAGGCCGTCGAGGTGCTGGGAGAGGGCCTGCCCGAGTTCGAGGACCTGCACCGCCTGCGGTACACCTCGATGGTGGTGGAGGAGGTCATGCGGCTCTACCCGCCGGTGTGGATCCTGCCGCGGCAGGCCCAGGCGGAGGACGAGGTGGGCGGGTACCACGTGCCCGCCGGTGCCGACGTCCTGATCTGCCCGTACACGCTGCACCGCCACCCCGGGTTCTGGGACGCGCCCGAGCAGTTCGACCCGGAGCGCTTCGACCCGGACCGGGCCACGGACCGGCCCCGGTACGCCTACATCCCGTTCGGGGCGGGGCCGCGCTTCTGCGTCGGCAGCCATCTCGGGCTGCTGGAGGCCACGTTCACGATCGCCATGGTCGCCCGGGACCTCCGGCTGGCCAAGGTGCCCGGCCACCGCGTGGTGGCCGAGCCGATGCTGTCGCTGAGGGTCCGCGGGGGCCTGCCGATGACCGTGCATCCCGCCGGCTGAGGCGCCGGGGTCCGGCTGCGTCCTTCCGCCCGGCGCCCCCGAGACCGGTGTCGCGGGGACACTGGGCGGGAGGGCGCCCAGGCTTAGGAGTTGACGATACGTCAGGCGGTGTCGGCCACCGGCGTCCGTCCGCCGAGCGCCGCCGCCCGTACGTCCAGCAGTGCCAGCAGGATCGGCGGGTCCAGGGCGCGGATCGGGCGCAGGCGCAGCTCGACCGGCAGCAGTGGCACGCCGGGTCGTATCTCGACCGGTCCGACCGATCCCACCGAGACCTCGCGATCGCCGGTCAGCACCTCGTCGAAGGAGGCGGGGATGGAGTGTGCCAGCAGGTACCAGGTGCCACTCGGCACGCGGTCGAGCAGGAAGCCGCCGGGGTGCGGGAGGACGGTACAGGCGGCCGGCCGGCCCTCCGGGATCCGGGTCGGGAACAGTCCGACGAACACCCGGCCGAGCTCCCCGGCGACCGAGGCCCGGATCTCGCCCCGGAGGGTCGAGAGCTCGGCGCTCTGGGTGCGGGAGCGCGAGTCCACCTGGATCCGGGGGGTGAAGCCCCTGAGCTGACGGAACATCGTGGGGGAGACGCCGACGCTGCTCGCGAACCGCGAGCTGAAGGTGCCGACGCTGTTGTATCCGACGCGGTGGCTTATCTCGGTCACCGTGAACGTCGTTTCGATGAGAAGACGTTTTGCGGCCTCGATGCGAATGGCGGAGAGAAAACGCCTCGGCGACACCCCGGTCACTCGCTGGAATTCTCTGGAGAAGTGGAATTTGCTGTACATGGCGACCTGTGCCATATCGTCTATGGTCAGCATTTCGCCGATGTTCTCGTGCATGGTCTCGATGGCCCGGGTCACAGCTTGCTCGATGGCAGGTTTCATTACCGACTCCAGGTTCTCCACTGCACCGACGGATGAACAGAGATTCCGCCCTGGCACTGATCAGGAGCAAAAGTCGCAGCCGGAGTACCGAGCCGGCCGGCAGAGGAGCCAGGGCATGCGGAGGAGCCCACCTCTGGAAAGGCGAAGACGAAAAGTATCGACGCAATAACGATTGACGACCGTAGCAGGTGCACATGGCAGGCGCAACGGGCCTACCGCACATTCAGTAGACGGCGTCCAAGGGCGGGATACCGGGGGGTATGCGTGAGAACGCCCCAGCAACGCAGGAGATGCGGAGAGGGGGGTATTGCGCGGACGATGCCAAAGTCGCGTATGCGAATCGGGGTCGGCCGGTGCGCCGGGCCTCGATTTTCGACGAGCACCTGAGGAGATGCCGGTGGGCTCGCGTTCCCCAGATCAACACGATAACCGGACCATGACGCTCGAGGCGTTCGCGGACACGATCGTCCCGGGCGAGAAGCGTTCACCCGACGATCGGGCGGTGGCCGGCGCCTCCAGTGGCGGCGGCGCGGTGCAGGCCGGCGCCATCGAGCTGCTGGAGACACCCGCGACCGGACTGTCGGACGCCCTGGACGACTACGAGCAGGCGCTGAACCGCCATGCGCGGGCCTACGCCGCCGAGCACGGACTGCGGCTCGACGAGTCGGTGCCGCCGTTCGTCGCGCTCCCGTTCGAGGACCGGACCAGCCTGGTACGGACGTTGACCGGGCCGGACCACCAGGAACGGGAACTGTGGGTGCTGCTGGCGCTGTTCAGCAACATGGCCTTCGACACCGCCGCCCATCTGCACACCACGGACGCGATCGCGGCGGGCCATCCCGGCCTGGTGGCGATGGGATTCATGAAGCCGGACGACGACGGCCTGTGGCGGTTCCCCGACTTCTCCTACGGCAGGCAGCTGGCCGATCCCCACCCGGACACCACGCCCTCAGGGAGCCCCGCATGACGAGCACCGAGAGCACCGACGTCCTGATCGTGGGCAGCGGCTTCGGCGGGGCGATCGCGGCCTACCACCTGGCCGCCGGCGGCGCGCGGGTCACCGTGCTGGAGCGCGGCCCCTGGCTGGAGGCGGACGACTTCGAGCACGACTTCCTGCTCGGCTCCTCGTACACCCGGATCTTCGACTTCGTGGTGGGCGACGGCATGAGCCTGCTCGGCGGGAACTGCGTCGGCGGCGGCAGCGTGGTGTACTTCGCCGCCATGCCGCGTGCGCCGCGGTTCGTCTTCGAGCGCCGCGGCGGCATCGGTCGCCGGATGTGGCCGGCGGCCATCACCAGGGACGTCCTCGACCCCTGGTACGACCGGGTGGTGGAGGCGCTGCCCGTCACCCAGCAGGACTGGAGCGACGTCACCTACGCGGGTGGGCTGTTCGCCGCCGCCTGCGAGCACGCGGGACGCACCGCCAACCCCGTCCCGGCCGCCATCGACCGGGCGAAGTGCACCAACTGCAACTGGATGATGTCCGGTTGCCGCTTCGACGCCAAGCGGTCCCTGCTGCTGAACTACCTGCCCGCCGCCCTCGCCCACGGAGCCGAGATCCGGCCGCTGCACGAGGTGCAGCGGCTCTCCCGGACGGACGACGGCGGCTACCGGGTGCACTACGGCGTCGTCGACGACACGGACTACCGCGTGCACGTCGGCAGCGGCACGATCGACGCGAAGATCGTGGTGCTCGCCGCCGGCGCCGGCGCCACTCCGGTGATCCTCCAGCGCTCCGAGGCGGCCCTCGGCAGGATGCCCTCCGCCGTCGGCCGCTACTTCTCCGGCAACGGGGAGCGCCTCAACACGGCCGTCGTCAACGAGGACCGGGCCCGGGAGCTGCTGGGTCTGGGGCGCGGGGACGGCCGGGCGTTCGGGGCCAACCAGATCGGCAAGGGCCCGGTCGTGGCGAGTTGGGACAACCTCGACGGGTCGCTGCCGGAGCACTCGCGCTTCTCGCTGGAACAGCTCTACTTCCCACCGGGGTTCGGCACCATCCTGGCGCAGGTGCCCGACGCGAGCGGCCCCAGCTGGTTCGGCGTGGAGAAGAAGGAGCTGGTCCGGCGGTGGCAGTCCTGGCTGACCGTCTTCACCATGGTCGAGGATGACAACGAGGGCGTCTTCGGGCCGCCGCCGCCCACCGGCAACGCGGTCCGGATCTCCCAGCAGATGCTCGGGCGCGGGCCGATCAGCTACCGGCCGACCGCCAACACCCTGCGCGGCTGGGCCGAGTCGGACGCCGTGGTGAAGGACATCCTGGAGCGCGACGGACTGTCCCGCGTCATGCCGTGGACCAACGACCTGGTGGGCGCGTACACCGTGCACCCGCTGGCGTCCTGCCGGATCGGCGACGACCCCCGGACCTCGGCGCTCGACGACCGGCAGGAACTCCGCAACCACCCGGGCATCTTCGTCACCGACGGTTCCGCCGTCCCGGGAGCGCTCACGGTCAACCCCGCGCTGACCATCTCGGCGCTCGCCGAGCGCGCGATCCCCGGCATCGTGCGCGCCGCGCGGCAGCGGGGCGTGGACGTCAGGTACGGCGCACCCGCGCCGGACGGCGGGACCAGCGGACGGCGCGGTGTGCAGGCGCAGATACCCGGCCTGATGCGCTCGTAGCGCGTTCCGGCGACAGACCGAGCCATCGAGGAGGAGGCCCATGGCGACACCGTTCCTACGACCGGCCCTGCGGAGGTCACTGGCGCAGATCCGCCGGGTCTCCCCGGTCCGGCCGGCCGACGCGGGGAGGGAGGTGGCCGGCGTCTACGCCGAGGTCGAGCGGGAGTTCGGCATGCTCGCACCGCCGATCGGCCTGCACGCGGCCTCGCCGGCGGTGCTCGCCGCCTCCTGGGTGATGCTGCGGGAGACCCTGGTCGCCGCCGGACGGGTCGACCGTGCGACCAAGGAGGCGGTGGCCGCCGCGGTCTCGGCCGCCAACGCCTGCCCGTACTGCGCTCAGGTGCACGGTGCGACGCTGGCCGCGCTGCTGCCCGGGGCGGGTGCCCCCGCCACGGCCCGCGTGAGGGCCGAGGGGGTGGCCGACTGGCTTCAGCAGAACGGGAGTCGGGGGACGGAGCCGGGAGGGAGGCCGCCGTTCCCCGCGGCGGAGGCACCCGAGCTGATCGGGGTGGCGGTCACCTTCCACTACCTGAACCGCATGGTCAACCTGTTCCTCGAGGAGAGCCCGCTGCCGGCCGGTCTCCCGCCGGCCGCGCGGCCGGCGGCAACGGCCGTACTCGGCCGGTTGATGCGCCGAACCGCGCGTGACGCCCCGCCGGCCGGGACCTCGCTCGACCTGCTGCCGTCCGCACCGCTGCCCGCGGACCTGCGCTGGGCGGCGGGCACCCCGAGCATCGCCGGCGCGTTCGCGCGGGCGGCCGCCGCGGTCGACGCGGCGGGAGCCCGTTCGGTACCGGACGGTGTCCGGGGTCTGGTGACGGCCCGACTGGCCGAGTGGGACGGCCGGCCGCCCGGGATCAGCCGTGCCTGGGTCGAGGACGCGGTATCGGCCCTGCCCGGGGAAGAGCGCCCGGCGGGCCGGCTGGCCCTGCTGACCGCCAAGGCCTCGTACCAGGTCGACGACGGCCTCGTCGCCGAGTTCCGGCGTGAGGGTCCCGGCGACGCCGCGCTGATCGAGCTCACCTCCTGGGCCGCCCTGGCCGCGGCCCGGGAACTGGGCGCCCGGCTGGGCGAGCGAGGTCTGGCGGGCGGTCACATCCGATAGCCCGTACGGCCGTGCACACCCGAGGCTCCCGCCACCGGCGGGAGCCTCGGCCCGTTCCCGGCCACCGGCACCGGTGCGGCCGCGCGGGGTATCACGGCGTTATGGAATATGGGCGCCGTGAAATCACGCCGTTATGGAATAAAGGTGCTCCGTACCAGGGGGAAAGCAAACTCGGAGAAGACATCCGGAGGGCCGCAGATGCACGCTTGATCGGTGCACGGCGTGCCGAGTCGGCGAAGTTATTCGCCGTCAATTCATCTCCATGGGTGGTGAATACATGAGCAGTGAGCGGATCGCTATCGTGGGGATCGGCCTCCGCTACCCGGATGCCAATTCGGCGAGTGAGCTCTGGGACAACGTACTGAGCGGCCGCAGGGCCTTCCGGAGGCTGCCGGACGAGCGGATGAACCAGGCGGACTACTGGTCGGCGGACCGCAGTGCACCCGACCGGTACTACGCGACAAAGGCCGCCGTCCTGAGGGACTACAGCTTCGACCGCATCAGGTACAGCGTCGCCGGAAGCACGTACCGGGCGACCGATCTGACGCACTGGCTGGCCCTTGACGTCGCTGCCGAGGCGCTGGCCGACGCCGGATTCCCGGACGGTTTAGGACTGCCCAGGCAAACCACCGGCGTGGTGGTCGGAAACAGCCTCACCGGGGAATTCTCGCGGGCCAACGTCATGCGGTTGCGGTGGCCTTATGTGCGTCGGACGGTGGCCGCCGCGCTGGTCGGCCAGGGCTGGTCCCAGGGGGACATCGCGGTATTCCTCCAGGACCTGGAGCCCCGGTACAAGGCGCCCTTCCCGCCCATCGACGAGGACTCGCTGGCCGGCGGTCTCGCCAACACCATCGCCGGCCGGATCTGCAACCACTTCGACCTGCGTGGCGGCGGATACACGGTCGACGGCGCCTGCTCCTCCTCCCTGCTGTCCGTGGTCACCGCCGCGAAGGCGCTGGCCGACGGCGACCTGGAGGTGGCCGTCGCCGGCGGGGTCGACCTGTCCATCGACCCGTTCGAGGTGATCGGCTTCGCCAAGACCGGCGCACTGGCCACCGGCGAGATGAAGGTCTACGACCGGGACTCCAACGGCTTCTGGCCCGGCGAGGGCTCCGGAATGCTGGTGCTGATGCGCGAGGAGGACGCGCTGGCGCAGGGGCGGCGGATCTACGCGAGCATCACCGGCTGGGGAGTCTCCTCGGACGGCAAGGGCGGCATCACCCGACCGGAGGCGGGCGGCCACCGACTGGCGCTGGACCGCGCCTACCGGCGGGCGGGCTACGGTGTCGAGACGGTCTCGTACTTCGAGGGCCACGGCACCGGCACGGCCCTCGGCGACGCGACCGAGATCGAGGCGCTGTCCTCCGCGCGCCGCGCCGCGGATCCGACGGCCCGTCCGGCCGCCCTCGGGACGGTCAAGGGGAACTTCGGGCACACCAAGGCCGCGGCGGGCGTGGCCGGTCTGATCAAGGCGGCCCTCGCCGTGCACCACCAGGTGATCCCCCCGGCGACCGGCCACCACGACCCGCACCCCGGGCTGCTCGGTGAGACGGCGGCCATGTACGTGCCGCGCCGGGCCGGGCTCTGGCCGGCCGACCAGCCCGTCCGGGCCGGCGTGTCGGCCATGGGCTTCGGCGGGATCAACACCCACATCGCCCTCACCCAGGCACCCGGCGCCACCCGGCGCGAGGCCCTCGACGAGCGCACCACCCGGCTGGTCGCCGGCCGCCAGGACGCCGAACTGCTGCTGCTGGACGGAGCGGACCAGGCCGCGCTGCGGGCGGAGCTGGTCCGGCTGCTGGACCTGGTGCCCAGGCTGGCCCAGGCCGAACTGGCCGACCTGGCCGGAACGCTGGCCGACCGGCTCTCGGACGGTCCGGTCCGTGCCGCCGCCGTCGCGACCTCCCCGGACGACGCCGTACGCGCCCTCGAACGGCTGGTCGCACTGCTCGACTCGGGGACATGCGAGGCGTTCTCGGCCGGTGAGGGGATCTTCCTCGGCCGGGCCAGGACCGCCCCCCGGATCGCCTACCTCTTCCCGGGGCAGGGCTCCGGCCGCGGCGGGGTCGGCGCCATCAGCCGCCGGTTCGCCACGGCGGAACGGGTGTTCCGTGACTTCGGCCCGCCCAGCGGCGACGACCAGGTCGCCACCCAGGTGGCCCAGCCGCGCATCGTCACCGGCTCGCTGGCCGCCCTGCGAGTACTGGACGGGCTCGGCATCCGGGCCGACGCCGCCGTAGGACACAGCCTGGGCGAGTTGACCGCGCTGCACTGGGCCGGGGCGATGAGCGAGGAGCAGCTCGTGCGCCTCGCCACGATCCGCGGCCGGGTGATGGCACGGGCGAGCCACGGCCGCGGCGCCATGGCCGGCCTGGCGGCGACACCGTCGCGGACCACCCGGCTGTCCGCCGGGCAGGACGTCGTCGTCGCGGGTTACAACGGCCCCCGGCAGACGGTCGTTTCGGGCCCCGCCGAGGCGGTCGACGAGGTCTGCCGCCGGGCGGCGGCCGAGGGCGTCACGGCGACCCGGCTGAACGTCTCGCACGCCTTCCACTCGCCGCTGGTCGAGCCCGCCGCGGTCGCGATGGCGGCCGAACTGGCCGGGTTCGACTTCCGCGAGCCGGTCCGCCCGATCGCCTCCACGGTCACCGGCGAACTGCTGGACCCGGCCGCCGACCTGCGTGAACTCCTGCGCGACCAGGTGCTGTGCCCGGTACGGTTCCACGAGGCCGCGGGTGTGGCGGCGGCCGGCGCCGACCTGGTGGTGGAGGTCGGCCCGGGACGGGTGCTGTCCGGTCTGCTGGCGGAGATCGCGCCGGACCTCACCGTGCTGGCCCTCGACACCGACAGCGCCTCGCTCGGTGCGCTGCTCAGGGTCGTCGGCGCCGCGTACGTGCTCGGCGCGCCCGTGCGGACCGGCGCCCTGTTCGGCGACCGCCTGATCAGGCCGCTGCCGGCGGACGGCGTGATGACCTTCCTGGCCAACCCCTGCGAGGCGGCCCCGCCCATCGGCGCGGGCCTGGCGCCGCAGGACGGCGGGGACGGCGGGGACGGCGCGGCGGACCGGCACGAGGGGATCGCGCCGGCCCGGACCGCGGACAGCGGCGCGTGCCCGGACTCCACCCTGGAGCTGCTGCGCAGGCTCGCGGCCGAGCGGGTCGAGCTGCCGCTGGAATCCGTCACCGCCAGGACCCACCCGATGGACGACCTGCACCTGAGCTCCATCACGGTCGGTCAGATCGTCAACGACGTCACCCGGGCACTGGGGCAGCCCGTGCTCACCGCGACACCCAGCTTCGCGACCGTGAGCCTGGGCGAACTCGCCGACCTGATCGACGGGTTGGCGGACACCTCGCAGGGCGGCGCCGGCGCCGCGGACGAAGTCCCCGGCGTGGCCCCGTGGGTGAGGCCCTTCGCGGTCGAGCACATGGAGGCCGCCCTGGTGCCACGGCCGCTGCCCGCCCCCCAGGCGGTAGCCGGCGACTGGACGGTGTACAGCACACCCGGCCACCCGCTGGCCGAGCCGCTGCGCGCCGCACTCGCCCGGGCGGGGATCGGGGGCGGCGTGCTGCTCTGCCTCCCGGCCGAGTGCGGCGCGGGCGAGGCCGACCTGTTCCTGGCCGCCGGCCGCGCGGTCCTGGCCGCGCCCGAAGGCACCCGGCTGGTCGTGGTCCAGCACCGCTTCGGGGCCGGCGGGATGGCGAAGACCCTGCACCTGGAACACCCGACGGTCTGGACCACGGTGGTCGAGCTGGCCGATCCCGCCCCCGAGGGGGCCGCCCTCGACGAGGCGGTGGCCCGCGTCGTCGCCGAGGCCGCCGCGACGGCCGGCTTCACGGAGGTCCGCTACCGGCGGGACGGGCGCCGCACCGTCCCGGTGCTCCGTCCCCTGCGGCTGAGTCCGGCCCCGGCCGGTGAGTCACCGCTCGACGCGCGGGACGTCCTCCTGGTCACCGGCGGCGGCAAGGGCATCACCGCCGAGTGCGCCCTGGCGATCGCCAAGGACTCCGGGGCGGGCCTGGCCCTGATCGGCCGCGCCGACCCGGCCGCCGACACCGAACTCGCCGAGAACCTCGCCAGGATGGACGCCGCGGGCCTGCGCTACCGCTACGCCCGGGCCGACGTGACCTCGGCCGACCAGGTCGCCGCCGCGGTGGACCTGCTGGAGGCCGAACTCGGCCCGGTCACCGCGGTGTTGCACGGAGCGGGCCGCAACGAGCCGGCCGCCCTCGGGACACTGAGCGCCGAGGACTTCCGGCGGACGCTGGCACCCAAGACCGACGGCCTGGAGGCGGTCCTGGCGGCCGTCGAACCGGAACGCCTGAAACTGCTGATCACCTTCGGTTCGATCATCGGCCGGGCCGGACTCCGCGGCGAGGCGCACTACGCCACCGCCAACGACTGGATGACCGAGCTGACCCTCCGCTTCCGGCGCCGCCACCCGCAGGTCCGGGCCATCGCACTGGAGTGGTCGGTCTGGTCGGGCGCGGGCATGGGCGAACGGCTCGGAGTCGTCGAGGCGTTGATCCGCGAGGGCATCACGCCGATCTCCACCGAGGACGGGATCCAGGTGCTCCGCGAGGTGCTCGCCGACCCCTCGGCCGGCCCCGTCCTGGTGGTCAGCGGACGGGTCGGCGGCCTGCCCACGCTCACCACGGTCCACCGCGAGCTGCCGCTGACCAGGTTCGTGGAACGGGTGGTCGTGCACCACCCGGACATCGAGCTGATCACCGAGGCCGAGCTCACCGAGGGCAGCGACCCCTATCTGACCGACCACCGGCTCCAGGGCGACCTGCTGTTCCCCGCGGTGCTGGGCATGGAGGCGATGGCCCAGGTCGCCGCCGCGGTGAGCGGCCACCAGGGCCCGCCGCTGCTGGAGGACGTCGAGTTCCGCCGTCCCGTGGTGGTCAGGCCGGGCGGCTCGACCACCATCAGGATCGCGGCGCTGGTCCGGGCCCCCGGGACGGTGGACGTGGTGCTGCGCAGCGCGGACACCGGCTTCGCGGCCGACCACTTCAGGGCCAGGCTGCGCTACCCCAGGCCCGGGGTGCCCAGCACACCGGTGCCGGTCGCCTTCGGCCTGCCGACGGTGCCGGTGGATCCGGTGACCGAGCTGTACGGCAGTGTGCTGTTCCAGGGCAAGCGGTTCCAGCGCCTGCTGGAGTACCGGCGGGCCGGCGCCCGGCACGCCCTGGCGGAGATCTCCACCACCGCCCAGGCGCCGTGGTTCGCGGCCTTCCTGCCGCAGGACCAGCTGCTGGCCGACCCCGGCACCCGGGACGCGATGATGCACGCCATCCAGTGCTGCGTGCCGGACGCCACGCTGCTGCCGCAGAGCATCGAGCGGCTCTGGCTGGCCGACCGGGCGGACCAGGACTCCGAGTACGTCGTTCTCGACGCCCGGGAGCGCTCGCAGCACGGGGACACCTACGTCTACGACCTCGACGTCCGCACCCCCTCGGGAACGGTGGTCGAACGCTGGGAGGGGCTGGCCCTGGTCGCCGTCCGCAAACGCGGCGGGGCCGGCCCGTGGGTGCCCGCCATGCTCGGTTCGTACCTGGAGCGCGGCCTGGAACGGGTACTGGGCGGCAGCCGCGCGGTGGTCGTCGAACCCGCCCCGGACGCCGCCACCGCGGACCAGGACCGCCGCTCCCGCACCGAGACCGCCGTCGGCCGGGCGCTGGGCCGGCCGGTGAAGCTGCGCCACCGGCCGGACGGCAGGCCCGAACTCGACGGCGGACCGGGCCTGGAGGGACTGACGGTGTCGGCCTCGCACGACGCCGGACTGACCCTCGCGGTGGTGGGCGCGGGACGGCTCGCCTGCGATGTCGAGTCGGTCCGGGAGCGGACCGCCGAGGACTGGGACGGGCTGCTGGGCACCGGGCAGCTCGCCCTGCGGAACCTGCTGGCAACCGAGGCGGGCGAGGACCGGGCGGTGGCCGGCACCAGGGTGTGGAGCGCGCTGGAGTGCCTGCGCAAGGCCGGTGCGACCACGCAGGCGCTGACGCTGGACCGCGTCCACCCGGACGGCTGGGCCGTGCTGTCCGCCGGCGACGCGACCGTCGCCACCTGGGTGACCACCGTCAACGGCCGGACCGGGCCGGTGGTCTTCGCGGTACTCGCCGGGAAGGAGAACTGATGTCGGGCTACTACGAGATCCGTCACACCGTGGGTTTTGAGGAGACCAACCTCGTCGGCAACGTCTACTACGTGAACTACCTGCGCTGGCAGGGGCGTTGCCGGGAGATGTTCCTCAAGGAGAAGGCGCCCGGGGTGCTCGCCGAGCTGCGGGACGACCTGAAGCTGTTCACCCTCAAGGTGGACTGCGACTTCTTCGCCGAGATCACCGCGTTCGATGAACTGTCGATCCGGATGCGGCTGGATGAGCTGACGCAGACCCAGATCCAGTTCAGCTTCGACTACCTGCGGCTCGACGGCGGGCAGGAGAACCTGGTCGCCCGTGGCCGTCAGCGGATCGCGTGCATGCGCGGGCCCAACACGGCGACGGTCCCCGCCAGGGTGCCCGAGGAGCTGCGCCTCGCCCTGGCCCCCTACGCCGAGGACCCGGCGGCCGCCCGGCTGCCGGCGGCGACGCCGCCCGGCGGGCCGGTGAGGACGGGGAGGGGGCGGTGATCGACAATGGCCGGGCCCTGCTCAACACCCAACCGCCGACCGTGACTTCGCCGCTCCCCGGGTGCAGCACGGTCCTCCCGGGCTCACTGCGCGAGACGATGGCCCGCTTCGCCACCGGGATCACGGTGCTGACCACGGGCGGCGAGTACGTCCACGGGATGACCGCCAACGCGTTCAGCTCGGTGTCGCTGGAACCGCCACTGGTGCTGTGCTGCGTGGCCCGCACCGCGACGATGCACGAGGCGATCACGGTGACCCGGTCCTTCGCGCTGTCCGTGCTGGGGGCCGAACAGGAGCACCTGGCACGGTACTTCGCGGACCGGAGCAGACCGCGCGGCGCCGCCCAGTTCCACGGCGTCGACTGGCGGCCCGGCCCGTTCACCGGTGCCCCGCTGCTGTCGGACTCGCTCGCCTGGCTGGAGTGCAAGCTGGCCGAGCGGTACGACGGCGGCGACCACTCCATCTTCCTCGGCGAGGTGCTCGCCTCAGACTGGGCCGACGACCGTCAGGCGCTGCTGTTCTACGGCGGCGGCTTCCACCGGGGTGTCTGCGGGACCACGGAAGGGACCGGCTCTCACGTCGGTCCGACGGCAGGGGAGAGGGAGCGATGAGCACTTCGGAGTACGACGTCATCCCCCTCGTCCTGGCGAAGCCGCGCGCCCGGGCGGCAGGCCGGATGGAGCCGGACGCCGCGCCGAACGGGTGGGGCCTGCGGGCGGTACCGCTGCCGCGGCCCGACCGGACCATGCGCTCGATCCGCGAGCAGCGGGCCCGGCTGAGCGAGCGGATCGCCGCGGGCGAGCGCGAGGCGGTGCAGCGGCAGCACCGGCAGGGCAAGCGCACCGCCCGCGAGCGGCTCGAACTCCTGCTGGACGAAGGCTCGTTCACCGAGATCGAGATGTACCGCCGGCACCAGGCGGAGGGACCGAAGCTCTCCGGCCAGCGCCCGTACACCGACGGCGTGGTGGCCGGCTCCGGCACGGTCGACGGGCGCCGGGTGTTCGTCTACGCCCAGGACTTCACCGTCTTCGGCGGATCGCTCGGCCAGGCCCATGCGGCGAAGATCCACAAGGTGATGGACCTGGCGATCGCCACCGGCGCCCCGATCATCGGGCTCAACGACAGCGGGGGCGCCCGGATCCAGGAGGGGGTGACCGCACTCGACGGGTACGGCGGGATCTTCCGCCGCAACGTGGCGGCCTCCGGGGTGGTGCCGCAGATCAGCGTGGTCCTGGGCCCCTGCGCCGGCGGGGCCGCGTACTCGCCCGCACTGGCGGACTTCACCTTCATGGTCCGCGAGACCTCGCAGATGTACCTGACCGGCCCCGACGTGGTCGCCACGGTGACCGGGGAGCGGGTGGGCCACGAGGAACTGGGCGGCGCGGATGTGCATGCCCGGCGCTCCGGGGTCGCCGCCTTCGTGTACGAGGACGAGGAGAGCTGTCTGGCCGAGGTGCGCTACCTGCTCTCGCTGCTGCCCGCGAACAACCTGGAGGATCCGCCGAGTTACCCGCCCTGCGGGGCGACGACGGACGAACGCCCCAGACTGGCGGAGATCGTGCCGGTGGAACCGAACAAGCCGTACGACATGCGGGCGGTACTGGCCGAACTGGTCGACGACGGGGAGTTCATGGAGGTCCAGGAGGACTGGGCGGGCAACGTCGTCTGCGCGCTGGCCCGGATAGACGGCCAGGTCGTCGGCGTGGTCGGCAACCAACCCCTGGTGCTCGCCGGGGTGCTGGACATCGCCGCCTCCGAGAAGGCCGCCCGGTTCGTGCGCTTCTGCGACGCCTTCGGCATCCCGCTGGTCACGCTGGTCGACGTCCCCGGTTTCCTGCCCGGCACCGAGCAGGAGTACGGCGGCATCATCCGGCACGGCGCCAAACTGCTGTACGCCTACTGCGAGGCCACCGTGCCCCGGGTCCAGGTGATCGTGCGCAAGGCGTACGGCGGGGCCTACATCGTGATGGACTCGCGGTCGATCGGCACCGATGTCTCGCTGGCCTGGCCGACCAACGAGATCGCGGTGATGGGCGCCCAGGGAGCGGTGAACGTGCTGTTCCGCAAGGAGCTGGCCACGGCGGCGGACCCGGAGGGCCTGCGCGCCGAACTGGCGGCGGACTACACCGACCGGCTGGTGCACCCCTATCACACGGCCGAGCGCGGACTGGTGGACGACGTGATCGACCCGGCGCAGACCAGGTCCGCCGTCGCGCGGGCCCTGGCCATGCTGTGCGGCAAGCGCCGCCCCGCGCCGCAGCGCAAGCACGGGAACATCCCGCTCTAGGAGGAGCCGGTGGGATGCCGAAGGGTGGTGGGCCGAAGAGGTCTTCGGCCCACCACCCTCGACTGGTTCAGCGGCCGGTGCCCGCGTGTACCACCGCCTCCTGGTCGGCGCCGAGTTCGAAGGCCGTGTGCCAGGCGCGGACGGCGTCGGGCAGGCGGTCGGCGGAGCAGAGCGCGGTGATCCGGGCGTCCGAGAGCGAGATGGTCTCGATCCCCACCCCGGCCCCGGCGAGCGTCTCGCAGCAGGCCGCGAGCACCCCGGGCTGGGCGCGCAGGCCCGTTCCGACGAGCGAGACCTTGCCGATCCGCTCCTCGTGGTGCACGCCCTCGAAGCCGAGCTCCACCTGCTCCTGCCGCAGCACGGCGAGCGCGGCCAGGCTGTCGTCCCTGGACAGGACCAGGGAGATGTCGGTGTAGCCGGGGGCCGTGCGAGAGGCCTCCTTGACGGCGAGGTCGAGCTCGGCCTCGCCGGCCGTCACCAAGTTCAGGATCCGGGCGGTGAGTTCGGGACTGTCCGGGACACCGGTGAGAGTGATCTTCGCCTTGGAGGCGTCGTGGGCGACCCCGGTGACCACCGAGCGTTCGGCGCAGGGGATCTCCGCCGCGCCGGAGACCATCGTCCCGGGCCTGGTGCTGTAGGAGGACCGGACGTGTAAGGGCACACCGTGCCGGCGCGCGTACTCCACGCTGCGCGCCGCCAGCACCTTGGCCCCGTTCATGGCCAGTTCCTGCATGGTCTCGTAGGTGACGTGCTCCAGCAGCCGGGCGTTGGGGACGATCCTCGGGTCCGCCGTGTAGACGCCGTCCACGTCGGTGTAGATCTCGCAGAGGTCGGCCTTCAGGGCGGCGGCCAGGGCGACGGCGGTGGTGTCCGAGCCGCCGCGTCCCAGGGTGGTGATGTCCCTGCTGTCCCGGTCGATCCCCTGGAACCCGGCGACCAGCGCGATCACGCCCCGGTCCAGTGCCTCGCGGACCCGCTCCGGTGCGACGTCGATGATGCGCGCGTTGCCGTGTGCGGCGGTGGTGACGATCCCGGCCTGGGCGCCCGAGAGGGAGTGCGCCGGTGAGCCGAGCGCGTTGATGGCGATGGCCATCAGGGCGTTGGAGATGCGCTCGCCCGAGGTGAGCAGCATGTCGAGTTCACGGGGCGGCGCTTTCAGGTTCAACTCGGCTGCGAGATCCAGGAGTTCGTCGGTGGTGTCGCCCATGGCGGACACCACCACGACGACGTCGTGACCGGCTTCGTGGGTGGCGACGATGTGCTCGGCGACCTGCTTGATCCGTTCCGTGCTCTGCACGGACGAGCCGCCGTACTTCTGGACGATCAGGCTCATGAACTCACGCCTCCAACACGGATTCCTTCGTGGCTTGAACGGTCTCGGTGACGGCCGCGGCCTGGACGGCTGCGGCGACGGCCTCGCTCGGGCCGGCCGTGGCGGCGGCCTTCGCGACGCTCTGGTCGGTGCTCTCGGCGACGGCCTCGGCGGTGGCTTCGGTGATGGCGTCGAGGAGGATGGTGCAGGCGGTGTCGACGGTGTCGGGGGTGACGTTGAGTGGGGGCATGAGGCGGACGACGCAGTCCTCGCGGCCGCCGACTTCGACGATGAGGCCGTGTCGGAGGGCGGTGGCCTGGACGCGGGCGGCGAGTTTTCCGGCGGGGCGGTGGCTGGCGGGGTCGGCGAACTCGATGCCCCACATCAGGCCGCGGCCGCGGATCTCGGTGACGTAGGGGTTGTCGTCGAGGGGGGCGAGGCGTTCGGTGATCTGCCGGCCGCGTTGGACGACGTTGGTGAGGATGTCGTCGCGGCGGATGATGTGGATGGCCTGGGTGCCGGCGGCGAAGGCGAGTTGGTTGCCGCGGAAGGTGCCGGTGTGGGCGCCGGGGGCCCAGGTGTCGAGGTCGCGGTCGTAGAGGATGAGGGCGACGGGGGTGCCGATGCCGCTGAGGGCCTTGGAGGCGATGATGACGTCGGGGTCGATGCCGTACTCCTCGAAGGCGAACCAGGTGCCGGTGCGTCCGCAGCCGGTCTGGACCTCGTCGACGATCAGGGGGATGCCGAGTTCCCTGGTGAGGGTGCGGATGCGGCGGACGAAGTCACGGCGGGCGGGGATGATGCCGCCCTCGCCCTGGATCATCTCCATGATGACGGCGGCGGGCAGCGGCAGGCCCCCGTTGCCGTCGGTGAGCGCGCGTTCGAGGTAGGCGACGCAGTTGGTCGCACAGCTGTCGGGAGTCAGATCCAGGGGGCAGCGCGCGCAGTAGGAGTAGGGGAAGAAGTGGATGCCGGGGACGGGGTTGGGCACCGGCTGCTTCTGGGAAACGAGCCCGGTCAGCGCCATCGCGGCGTGGCTGCTGCCGTGGAAACCACCCTGGAAGGTGATGATGTCGCCGCGCTTGGTGGCGGTCTTGCACAGCTTGACGGCGGCATCGACCGCGTTCGCACCGGTGGGCCCGCAGAAGTGGATCTTCATACGGTCCCGCAGATGAGGCGGAAGCATCGACAACTGCGCCTGGGTGAAGGCGTCCTTGGCCGGCGTGGGAAAGTCCAGACCATGCGTCAGGACACCGAGCTGCGCGGTGATCGCCGCAACCAACTCCGGGTGATTGTGACCCAGCGACAGCACACCGGCACCGGTCAGGAAATCGATGAACACATTGCCGTCCACATCACGCACCAGGCTCCCACAGGCCTCCGCGATCGCGATCGGCAACCGCCGAGGATAACTACGCGCATTCGACTCATGCTGCGCCTGGCGGGCGAGCAGCTCGGCGGAGCGGGGCCCGGGCAGATCACCCTCGACATGCGGGCCGGACCACGTGCCGAGATCGAGCGAGGTCATGCGTTGCCTCCAGAGTGGGTGGGGTGGGGGTGGCAGGGGCCGCCCCCGTGGTGCGGAGCGCGATGTGACGGGTGTTCGGTGGGGAACGGCGGGCCACCGGGGACAGGGCCTGATGGCCCGCCGAGGGAGTGGGTGCCGCAGCTGACGAACGGGTGCCGCGGCACGGACGGGCGTCGGTTCAGCACGGACGGGCGGGGATACCGCGCCACCGGGTGTGCTGGGGCAGGCGTTCGCCCTTCATGACCAGGGACAGCCCGTCCAGCGAGGTGCCCGCGCCGACCTCGGCGTCGTACAGCACGACGCTCCGCAGGCCGATCGAGCTGGCCTCGCCGACCTTGACCGTGGACATCTTCATCACCCGGTCCTCGAACAGGTGGGTCTGCAGTGAGGTGACCTCACCGACCGCCGCGTCGTCGCCGACCTCGACAAGGTCGAACTCGGTCAGGTAGGTGGTGTTCAGCCAGACCCGCCGGCCGATCCGGGCCCCGAACAGCCGCATCACCCAGGACATCAGGGGTGTCCCGATGAGGAAGCCGACCAGCCCGGGTACCACCAGGTTCTCGAACAGGCCGGTGATCAGCTCGGTCCGCCGGACCCAGACGCCCCAGAGCGGCTCCACGCGCGGCCGGTAGCGGCCGATGACCAGCCACTTGAGCACCACCACGACCAGGGTGGAGAACACCCCGGCACCGAGGAGCAGGGCCGGCCCGATCAGGTAGACGTCCAACGGCGAGGTGGATTCGGCGAGTTGGACTCCGCCGAACAGGGCGAGCAGGGCGGAGAGCATGCCGATCGTCGCGGGCAGGGTCACCCGGAGGTACTCGATGGCCAGACGGGCCGCGATCAGTCCGGGGCTCGGGTCGTAGGTGTACTTCGGGGGGAAGTTCTGGCTCTCCTCACGACGCGGCAGGAAGAGTGCCGGCGAGCCCAGCCAGGTCGTCTCCGGGTCGATGGGCTTGGTGGGCGCCACCGAGTGCACACCCAGCAGGCTGTTGTCGCCCATCCGGCAGGCGCCGGGCAGCAGCGCGCCGTTGCCGACGAAGCTGCGCTTGCCGACCTCGGCCGGAGCCAGCGCGATCCGGCCCCGGTGGAAGACGGCCGGCGCCACCACGCTGACGTCCGCCACGAAACTGCGCTCGCCGATGATCAGCATGTCCGGGTCGACGAAGCTGACGGTGGCCACCTCGGACCAGCGCCCGGTGCGGGCACCGAGCATCCGCAGGAACGGCACCAGGTAGAGCGTGGAGTAAAGCGAGTGCGTCATGGTCAGACTGGTGGTCAGCAGGCCGTCGGCGATCCACTTGCGGACGCCGAAGGCGCTCCGCTCCGGGTGGAGGCCGGCCCGCGCCCTGGGCAGCACCGCGCGCTTGACCAGGACGATCAGGGCGCAGGTGGTGAGGACGATCACCGGGCCGGCCAGCAGCGTGGCGACCAGCGCCCAGTCGAAGCCGTCCTTCCAGGCCACGAGGCCGACCACGGTGGAACCGGCGGCGACGATCAGCAGCGGCACCAGGATCAGCAGCAGTGCCCCGGCCGCGAAGCCGGCCAGGACCCGCAGCGGCCAGGCCCGGTCGTCGGGCTGCTCGGCCATGGTCTGGAGCACGGCCGGAGCCGCCTCCTGCACGGTGGCCGGGGAGCCGGCCCAGTGCTCGCCCGCCGGGATCAGGTAGTCCGCGGGGACGAGCGACTGCTCGCCGATCGAGGCGCCCCGCGAGACGACGGCACCGGGCAGCACCACGCTGTTGGTCCCCAGGTAGCTGCGGTCCTCCAGCCGGACCGGTGCCAGCCGCAGCCAGCCGCCCTCGACCGCGTAGGACTGGATGCGCGCCCCGTAGCCGACGCTCACCTCGTCGCCGAGCTCCACGAACGGAGGCAGGGCGAACGGGGCCGAGATGTGGCAGCCGCGGCCGATCCTGGCACCCAGCAGCCGCAGGAAGGGCGGCAGCAGCGGAGAGCCCGACAGCAGCCCGGCCGGTGTGAGCGCGGCGATCCTGGTGTACAGCCAGAACCGCAGATAGGTGACGCCCCACAGCGGGTACCGGCCCGGGCGGACCCCGGCCAGCACCAGCCGGCAGCCGACGACCGGGAGCACCAGCAGGTCGAGCAGCGTCCAGGCGATCTCCAGCGGCACGAACCCGCTGTACCGCATGTGCGCGAGGGCGTTCAGCGGTCCGCCGCCCAGTCCCGGCTCGGCCACGTTCCAGGAGACCAGCACCCGGTAGAGCAGGACCAGGGCGGGCAGGCCGAGCAGGAGCAGCCATGCGTAGAGCCCGGTGATCTGCGCCAGTCCGCAGAGCGCCACCCGGAAGGTGGAGTGCCGTAGCGGCGGCGGGGCCGCGACCCGCTTGTCCTCGGGGACGGGCGTGGCCGCGTCCGCGGCCGCCGCCAGCTCGACGAAGCTCGCGAGGCCGCGCACCGTGGGGTGGGCGTAGAGGTCGGCCATCGCCAGGCGTTCGAGCTCCGGCATGCGGCGCAGCCGGGACATCAGCCGGGCGGCCGCCATGGAGTGGCCGCCCAGGTCGCAGAAGAAGTCGTCCTCGACCGAGATCTGCCGGCCGCCGAGAACCTCCTGCCACACCGTCGTCAACTGCTGCTCCAGCAGTGTGGCGGGAGCGGCGTGCGGCCGGGAGCGGCGGGCCAGGGGCGAGGAGACGGGGGCGGGCAGCGCCTTGCGGTCGACCTTGTCCGCCGCCAGCAGCGGGAACTCGTCGAGCACCTCGACGAAGGACGGGATCATGTAGCCGGGAAGCCGGCGCCGCAGCGAGGCGTGCAGGCGCTCGCGCAGCTCGTCCTCGGACTCCTTGGCGCGGTCGACCAGGGTGATGTAGCCGATCAGGTCCTGGACCACGCCGTCCTGCTCCCGGGGGGTGACCACCGCGTTCTCCACGGCCAGGTCCTCCCGGAGCACCTCCTCGATCTCCGCCAGTTCGATCCGGTAGCCACGGATCTTGACCTGGGTATCGATCCGGCCGAGGAACTCGATCTCCCCCGTCGGGCTCAGCCGTCCCAGGTCGCCGGTGCGGTAGATCCTCGGGTTCTCGGCCCGTTCGGGTTCCACCGGGTTGGAGACGAAGCGCTCGGCGGTGAGCTCGGGCCGGTTGAGGTAGCCGATCGCCACCCCGGGGCCGCCGACGCAGATCTCGCCGCTCTCGCCGTCGGGGACCGGCCGCAGCTGCTCGTCGAGGATGTACACGCGGTAGGTGGGCAGCGGCATGCCGATGGTCACCGGCCGCCGGGGCGACAGTTCCGTCCAGGTCGCGGTGACCGTCGACTCGGTGGGGCCGTACACGTTGAGGATCCGCCGGCCCTCCCGTGCCCAGCGGCGCACCAGGTCGGGCGGGCAGGCCTCACCGCTGACCAGCAGGCTGCGCAGGGCGGGGACTTCGGACTCGATGGTGGTCAGCAGGGTCGGCACGCAGCACAGCACCGTGACCTCGTGGTCCCGGAGGAACGCGGCCAGCCCCTCGCCGACCCGGCGGTCGTCGGTCGGCCCGGCGACCAGCACCGCACCCGAGACCCAGGCCGGCCAGATCTCCTCGACCGAGAAGTCGAAGGCGATCGACAGGCCCTGGTAGACCCGGTCCTCCTCGTCGACCCGGTAGATCGGCGCCACGGCCCACAGGAAGTTGACGATGTTGGCGTGCGAGACCGCCACGCCCTTGGGGCGTCCGGTGGTACCGGAGGTGTAGATGACGTAGCAGACCGACGACGGGTCCACCTCGACACCGGGGCGGGTGTCCGACTGCTCGGCCAACTCGCCTTCCAGTAGGTCGAGTTCGATGACCTGGCAGCCGAGTCCCTGGGTGCGCTCGCGGGCCGCCGAAGTGGTGAGGAGACCGCACATCTCCGCGTCGCGGGCGATGAACTCCACCCGGTCGGCGGGGAAGGACGGGTCGAGCGGGACGTAGGCGGCCCCGGACTTCATCACGGCGAGCAGGGCGACGTAGGTGTCCAGGGACCGTTCGAGTAAGATCCCGACGCTCCGGCCCTCGGTGGCGCCCCGCTGCCGCAGCAACCGGGCCAACCGGTTGGCCCGCCGGTCGAGTTCCACGTACGTCAGCCGATCGGAGCCGCAGGCGACCGCGATGTTCCCCGGCACGCGGTCGCAGGTCCGTTCGAAGTACTGCACCAGCCGCTGAACCCGGGGCAGGACCCAGGGCTGTGCGAGTGGTGAGGCTTCGTCGACCTCCTCCCGTTCGGCCATGCGTGAAGTTGATTCCAAAGGTGGCACAACTCCTCCTGAAATTCAGATAAAAGGACTTTCAAAATGCCCGCCGAATCGCCCGCCGTGGCTGCCTGGATGTTACATCCGGTGAAACCCGTGCGGTCGCGTCAATGACCGCGGGACGCTTTCCCGGTGAAGGCGGCGGAAGCCGTGCCCGATCGAATCCCGGGAGGATGGGCGAATGGGGGAGCCGTCAAGCGTGACAGTCTCTTCGCGGCCGCCCCGTCGGCGTCGTGCTACTCATCTGCCTGTGATCCCGTCGACTGGCAGCCGTAGCCGTGGCGGCTGCTCGGTGAGACCCCCGTCCGCGCCGCGTGCGACCGCCCCCGTGGTGCGGTGTCGCCCGTGGCGAAATGAACATGACGGACACTAGGTGGCCGCGTCGAAGGGGGACAAGCGTCGCGCGGGGATTTTTAGAATTCTCATATTCAGAGCCCGATCTCATGTGGTGGGTCTCGTACGGATGATCGGATCTCGTCGACGGAGGGGCGCCTGGTGATACGCGCACATTCACCGGACAGCTGTATCGATCGAACGCTCGACGGGTGATGTAGCGGAACCTTTGCTTTCTCCGGCGCCGACGACAGGGACGACGACATAATCGCTGGCCCCGGCCATTCATGCCACGCGGGCCGACGGCGCGGAGGGTCAGCGGCCGGCCCGGTCGGCCGCGGCGTCGATGATGGCCGAGGCCCAGTCGGCCTCGGACTGGGAGGACAGTCGGGCGGCAGCCTCCTGGAGCAGCCGCCGCCACAGGCCGGCGCGGGTCCAGGTGTAGAACCTGCGGTGCGCGGTGGCGGGTGAGACGCCGAACTCCGGCGGCAGGCTGCGCCAGGCGCAGCCACTGGTCAGGACGTAGACCACGGCGGTGAACACGGCGCGGTCGTCCAGGGGCGCGCTGCCGCCGCCCTGGGGGCGCGGCGCGAAAGGCGGCAGCAACGGCTCGACCAGGTTCCACAGCCCGTCAGGAACCAACCGGCGTGCAAGACCTACCCGCATACGGCCATCATGCCGCACCGGGAGGTTGTCATGCGGGGGTCGAGCTGATGAACAATGGTCTACACCACGTGAGACGGAGCCGGCCCGCCCGGGCGGGCCGGACCATATCCGCGGGACCCGCCGGCCCGGTGGCATTCCCGCACCCGGACCCGGTCGTCCACCGGGGGCAACGCGTGCGGGATCAGGTCCTGGCGCCGACGTCGACGATGGTGCGGTACCCGGTTGCGACGCGGCCTCAGATCGCCGGCGAGTGACCGGCGGCAGCGGTTTCCATGCGCGTCGGTCCAGTGGGTCGGTCCGGCCGGGGGCCAGGGCTCCTTCGGACGTAACGCGACCCGGCCTGCCGCCATCGCGGAACGCGATGGCCGCACCCACCCGGCCGGGTCCGGTCAGAGGCCGCGAGCGCTCGCCGCGCGCCGCGGCAGGATCGGCAGCTGGGGGCGGCGCCCGGTCGCGCCGGGCATCCGCATGAACGGGCGGGCCACCTCTCCTCCGAGGTTCACGCCGATGGCGAGGGCCATCGCCATCGCGGCGGCGCGGCCGACGGAGGACAGCCCGGCTTCCGGCTGGCCCTGGGTGAACGCCAGCATGCCGAAGTACAGCACCGAACCGGGCATCAACGGGGCTATCGCGGCGGTGACATGGGGCAGCGCGGGGGCCTTGCGGTAACGGGCCATCAGCTGGCCGAAGAGGCCGACCAGGCCGGCCGCCAGCCCGGTGGCCACGATCGGCTCGACCCGGGCGTTGACCAGCACACCGTAGGTCGTCCAGCCGATGGCGCTGTTGAGCACGACCAGCGGCAGGGAGTGGCGGTCGGTCTGCAGCAGCACCGCGAAGGCCAGTGCCAGCAGCATCGCGGCCGCCAGCTGGAGCGGCGGGTTCACCGTGCCGCCCGAGCCCTCGAAGCTCTTCAGGTTCGCCTTGTTGTTGACGCCCACGTAGAGCACCAGCATGACGCCGATCACGATGCCGGCGACCAGGTACAGCACTTCGAGCATGCGTGCCGCGGCGGTGAGGTAGAAGCCCGTCAGCCCGTCGTGCACCGCGGCGACCATGGGACGGCCGGGCAGCAGGGCGAACAGTCCGCCCGTGACCACCACCGAGCCGCGCAGGTGCAGGTCGTTGAACGAGAGCAGTATGCCCAGCAGCGCGGCGGGCATCGCGGCGAGGACGAACTGGTAGAACTCGGGCAGGCCGCTGCTGGCGACCAGCGCGGCCAGCCGGTCCCCGGCCATGGCGGAGGCGAAGGCGCTGGCGAAGACGAGCCAGGCCCTGCTGTCGGCCCTGCCGCCGACCAGCAGGGTGGCGGCCCCGGCCAGAAAGCCCGAGGCGACGGCGAGCAGCCACGCCGGGTAGGGGTGCCGGTTGCTGCGGATCTCGGCCAGCCGGCCGTACGCCTCGTCGACCGCCACCTCCCCGGCCGTGATGTCGGTCACCAGGCGGAACACGGCGGCCAGCCGGGTGTAGTCGCAGGTGCGACGGCGGACCGTCCGCTCGGCCGCCAGCGGCGCGCCCACCGGTGAGGGCTGGTGCGAGACGGCTATCAGCGTGAAGGTGACCTGAGGCTCGCACTGGTACAGCCGGTAGGCGCGGGCGATACCGAGCATCGCGGCCTCGACGTCCTCGGCCGCCTCGCCGCTGGCGAGCAGCAGTTCGCCGATGCGGAGGGAGAGATCCAGGATCCGGGCGACGTTCTTCGGATCGAGCCTGCCCTCGTACGACTCGTACGACTCGCCCTCGAACTCCGGGCGTTCGACCATCGGTGTGCGCAGCAGCGGGCGCATGCGGTCCGGCCACGGGGCGCCGTCGGGGGCCTCCTGGCGCGGCTCGGGGACAGCCTTCCCGCCGACCGGTGGTCTGGGAGGTCCCAGTCTTGGAACCGGGGCGTCCTCGGCGGACGCCTCGGAGGCCGCGGATCCTTCGGCCGGGCCCTCGGACCGGCCCGGTCCGTCCCGTCCGGTCCTCGCCCCGTCGCCCGGTTCACTCTGCTTAGGCACTACCACTTCTCGCCGCCTCACTTCTGTGTGATGGTGCGTCAGATCTGTCCGGTCGGCGCGTGCGCACATGTGTGCCATGGCTCACAGCGGCCCCATCCGGTAACAGAACGCACCCGGGTAACTACCCATGGCCACTGTCAATCGAACGATCCACTCGCGAAACCGGGCCGGTCGCCCGGCCGTGCGGGACGTGGAGGCGGGCTGTTCCGTGCCTGCGCGGGCGGACGCGGACCCGTGGCCGGCCTTGAGGCGGGCCTCCCGCGCGTGCGGCCCGACGGGCGGCGCGCGGCCCGGCGCGATCGGGGGTCCGCGCGCCGGGGGCCTGGGTGGGCGGCGTGGGCCGGGACCGCGGGACGCCGGGCGGTGACCCGGCGCCGGACCGGCGGGACGGCGCCGGAGCGTCGGTGGGCCGGGTGACTCGCGGTGGGCCGTCACCGCCGGCGGGTCACACCGTCAAGGCCGGGGCGTCGCCGAACTCGGCGGTGAGGACGGCTCGACGTGGGCTCCCCGCGCCGTCCGGGCTGCTCCGCGCGCCGTCGCCTCGGGAGGCCGGCCGTGATTTCGCCGCGCCGCGCGCCGGCGGTGACGCCCGCTTCCGCGGATCTCCCGGGGGTGTCGGGTCCTGATGCCGACGAAGACGGAGGCTCCGGCGCCAGCGCCCGCGCGCCGGTCAAGCAACGGATCGTATGCGCCCCTCACTTGAGCGCTGCCCGGAACCGCGGCGGTGACGTACCCGGTGCGGGCCGCCGCCGGCGGGGGCGCAAGTCCCGGTGTGCCGCCGTGTTTCCACCGCTGCGAGCCCGGGTCCTCGGCCTGCCTGCCCGCCTTCCGGCTCGCCGACTACGGCCCGGGCGGCCGGAGTACGCAGCTGTGGGCCGCCTCTTTGGTGGTCGTGAGCCGCCCGGCTTCGGAGGCGTTTCGCAGGTTTCTCCCAGGAACGGGTCCTAGGATCGGAACAGCCCGGTCCGGCCGCTTCCCCCGTGCGGCCGGACCGGGCTCTCTCGTGTGCGCCCGACGGCGCGAGCCGACGCGGGCACCAGGGCTGTCCGGCGGAGCCCGATGAATCGACACTCGCCAGGGTCCGGGAAGCCTGCGGTTCCCGGCCGCGGTGCTGGTTCCCCGGGCCCGGCCGCCGGGAGACGGCAGCCGACGACGCGGTTGTCGCCCCTTGCCCTATCGCCCGGTCAGCGGCGTGCGCGCTATTCGCGGGAGCCCAGCGCCTGCTGGGTCAGCCGGACGGCCAGCGGCATGGCCAACTGGACGAGCGCGCCCGCGCCGACGGCCGCGGCTGCACTGCTCGCCACGGGCTCCGCGTAGGCCAGGGCCTGCCGCACCATGCCGGGGGTGCCGGTCTGCATCCGGCGCAGCGCGGGACGCAGGGTGTCGACCGCGGGGACGGGGATGGTCAGGGTCCATTCGGCGGCGTTCTCACGCGGCCAGGTCAGTTCGATGCGCACGATTTGATCTCCCTGGGTGGGTCGGGGTCGATCGCGTGCTGCGCGTGCCGCTGTCCGGGCGCACTCGGGACGCTCCCGCGGGGCGGGCGGGAGCCGGAGCGCGGGCGTCGTCAGCGCGAGCGGAGGCCGCGATCAGGGGATGACGGGTGAGTGTGCCCGGGAACGGGCTCTGGACTGGACCAGGGACTCATTTCCCCCACCTCCTTGCGGCCGGGACACGCGCGGGTGTCATCGAAACTGTGCGGGAGGAGCCTCGCCGTGCGGCGAGGGCTGCCTCGTCTCGTCGGGGCCGGGCGCTGTGGAGCGGATGTCCGGGAGGATCCGGAAGCCGCTTCCGAGCGGACCGTTCACCCGTCGAGATGCGGGTATATGTCGAGAATTGTCCGAGCTGCGATACGTTGTCAACGCGATATGCGTAACACGAGATGAACAGGCGGAGGCCGGCCCGTGACGCGCGGCGAGGCCCGTCTCGGAGCGGCGAATCGGAGAGTCCAATGAGTGACAGTGCGGGCACATCCTCGGCGTCCTCGTCGCCGGAGGGCACACCCAAGCTGATGCACCAGGTGGAGGCGGTGACCTCGGCGGTGCGGCAGGTCCCCGGTGCCTCCCTGGTGAAGGGGGTTCTCGACGGGGCGCTGGACGCGGTCGGAGTCGTGTCACCCCGGGCACGGAGGGTGGCCGCCTACGCGGGCGTCGGTCTGCTCGGAGTCGTGGGCGTGGTCGAGTGGCCGGTGGCGGCCGCGGGTGCGGCGATCGTCTGGCTGACGCAGTCGCGCCCCGGGAACGCCGCCCGGGGCACGGCCCGGACCGACGCCCGGAAGCCCGCCGCCGGGCCGGCCGAGCGGCCGAAGCCCGAGCCGGAGACCAGGACGGCCAAGGCCGCCAAGACCGCCAAGGCCGTGAAGAAGGCGGCGGCCAAGCCGAAGGCAGCGAAGCCGAAGGCGGCCAAGGCGCCGAAGAGCCGTACGGCGGCTCCGGCGACCGAACGCCGCACCACCGGCCGGCGCTCCACCGCATCGAGCTCTTCCGGCGCCGGCACGCGCAAGTCCTGACCGGCCTCACGCCTGGCCGCCGCCGGGGTGGCGACCGCCCGGCTCCGTGTTCCGCCCCGGGCAGGACGGCACGCCCGGTGGCGGGAGTGCCCGTGAAGGGTGAGAGATGCTGCTGCGCTTACTGACGCGTCTGCCCGCGGCGGGGCTGGACCTCGCCCTGGCGGCGCCGTCCGAGGTGGCCGACCGGATCGTCCCGACGGTCGGCCTCGCCGTGCGTACGGCGGCCGAACTGGCCACCGCCGGGGCACGGACCACCGTGCGGGGCGTCGAAGCGGCCTCGGCGGCGGCGGTGCGGGTGGGCCGGGTCGCCCGGAACGCCGTGACGCCCGGCCCGGGTTACTGGCGCGCGGGGAGCAGGCTGCAGCTGCCGCTGCGCCAGGGCGGGGGCGCCGCGCCGAGCGCACGCGGGCTGGCGACCGCGGCGAAGAAGGTCGCGCTCGCCCTGGTGGACCACCCCGACGTGGTGACGGCGTACTGGGACGGCGGGCTGGCACGGCTGGTCGTGCAGATGACCGAGGACGCGGCCACCGACCAGGTGGTGGACCGGGCGACGGAGCTGGCCGCCGGGCAGGGGCTGGAGCGCCCCGACGAGCAGGTGCTGGAACACGTCCACCCCGGCCAGACCGGGGACGTCCGCTCCGGGGTGATCGCCCTGGTCTGCGACGCGGCGGGCATCGCCGCCGCGGTCAGCGCACGGGCGGGCGGCCGGAGGAGCTCGTCGCGGGCGGTCACCGCCGCGGTCGCCCTGATGCGGGAGGACTCGCGGATCAGGGCGTTCCTGAGGAGCCGGCTGGGGACGTCCGGGGCCGATCTGGTGCTGGCCGCGGCCAACGCGGCCGCCCACGGCGCGGGGCAGTCGCCCGCCTCCCTGGTGCTGGACGCGGCGCTGAGGGCGGGCCAACTGGCGGAGGCGATCGCCCGCGCGGCGGCGTTCGACGCCGCCCACGACACGGTCTGCGTACCGGGGCGCCTGAGTCCGGCCGTCGTCGAGGTCGCGCGGCCGGCGCTGCGGCCACTGCCGGGCGACGAGTACGCGGACCAGGCGGTCACCACGAGCGTGGTCGGCGCCGCGGCGACCCTGCTGTTCACCCGGGACGTCCACGAGGCGGCCGAAGCGGTGCTGGCCGGATCCCCCAAGGCCGCCAGGTACGGCCCGGCGGCCTTCACCGCGGCCCTGGGCGGTGTGCTGGCCCGTGAGGGCGCGCTGGTACGCGACACCGACCGCCTGCGGCAGCTGGAGCTCGTCGACACGGTGGTGCTGCACGCCGAGGCGCTGCGGAGCACCAGGCGGATGGTGCTGGACGCGAACCCCAGCGCGGCGGACTGGGACCACGACCGGTTGTGGCGGGCGGCGGCCGCGGCCCTCCACTCCTCCGAGGCGGAGCCCGGGCCCGGCACCGAGGCCCCGGTCCTCCTGCATCCGGTGCCCGACGGGGGAGCCGAGGAGACCGGGCTGATGATCGTCTCGGAGCGCGGCAGCGACGTCGGCACCGTACTCGTCGGCTGGGAGATCGACCCGCTCGCGGAAGCCGCGCTGGACGCCGCACGCCTGGCCGGTCTGCACGTGGTGATGGTCGACGACGGCTCGCTCGGCGACTTCGGGGCGCTGGCCGACGAACGGGTCGAAGCGGGCCGGCCGCTGGCCGAGGTGGTGCGCGGCCTGCAGGACCGGGGCCGGATGGTGCTCACGGTGGCGCGCGTCCCGGGCACCGCCGCCGACGGACGGCACCCGGACCGGCAGGACGTACACGCCGGGCTGCTGCACAGCGACATCGCCGTCTCGGTGACGGACGAGCGGAGCGCGGTGGTGTGGGGCGCGGACGTGCTGGCGCTGAACGGACTGGGCGGGGCATGGCGGCTGCTCGCGGCCGTGCCCGCGGCCCGGACCGTCGCCCGGCACTCCAGGACCCTCGCCGAGGCGGGCGCCGCGCTGTCCGGACTGCTGGTGGTCACCCGGGGCACCCGTGACCACCAGGCCGCCTTCCCCGTCGAGTTCCGGCTCAGCCCGGTCAACGCCGCCGCCGCGGTCTCCCTCGCCTCGGGCTGGTACACCGCGCTGCGGGTGGGCACCCGCGATACGCCGCACCCCGGACCGCGGGTGCCGTG
Organism: Kitasatospora sp. HPM-01-4; assembly: GCF_051374625.1. Lineage (NCBI taxonomy): Bacteria > Bacillati > Actinomycetota > Actinomycetes > Kitasatosporales > Streptomycetaceae > Kitasatospora > Kitasatospora sp. HPM-01-4. The sequence continues at coordinate 7,534,989 of NZ_JBPQGP010000005.1, forward strand.
GCACGCCCTGCAGCCCCGCGAAGTGCTGTCCAGACTGAGGGCCGCCCGCCGCGCCGCACCGTCCGCCCCGGCGGTGGTGCGGGAGGCGGTCGGACGGGCCGCGGCCAGGACGGTGATGCTCCCGGCCTTCACCCCGGCCCGCCTGACGGTCCGGCTGCTCGGTGCCGTCCGGGCCGAACTCGACGATCCCCTCACCCCGGTGCTGGTGGTCGGCGCGGTCGCCTCCGCCCTGCTGGGGTCCACCGTCGACGCGCTGCTGGTCGCCGGTGCGCTGGGAGTCAACGCGCTGGTCGGCGCGGTACAGCGGCTGCGCGCCGAACGCGCGCTGTCGGCACTGGCGGTCGGCCAGCGCCAGACGGCACGGCGTGTCACGGACGGCGGGGGAGAGACGACCACCGTCGAGGCCGCCCGGCTGACACCCGGTGAAGTGATCGACCTGCACACCGGTGACGTCGTGCCGGCCGATGCCCGCCTGCTGGAGGTCGACGGCCTGGAGGTGGACGAGTCCTCGCTGACCGGTGAGTCGCTGCCGACCGCCAAGCGGCTGGACGCCACACCGCAGGCGGCCGTCGCGGACCGCCACTGCATGGTCTTCGAGGGCACGACGGTGGTCGCCGGCCACGCCCGGGCCGTGGTCGTGGGCACGGGGGAGGAGACCGAGGCAGGGCGGGCGGCGCACCTCGCCTCCCGCGCCCCGACGGCCCCCGGGGTGCAGGCGCGACTGCGCGAGCTGACCAACCGCGCGCTGCCGCTCACCCTCGCGGGCGGCGCGGCGGTGACCGGACTGTCGCTGCTGCGCGGACAACCGGTGCGCGAGTCCGTCCGCAGCGGACTGGCGGTCGCGGTGGCCGCCGTGCCCGAAGGCCTCCCGCTGGTGGCCACCGTCGCCCAGCTGGCGGCGTCGCGCCGGCTCAGCCGGTGCGGCATCCTGGTCCGCACACCGCGCACCCTCGAAGCGCTGGGCCGGATGGACACCATCTGCTTCGACAAGACCGGCACCCTGACCGAGAACCGCCTGCGGGTGGTCCGTGTCGTCACCCCCGAGGGCGTCACCCAACCGCCCGCCGCCCCCGACGCGGAGTCCGTCATCCGGACGGCGGCCCGGGCCTGCCCGCACATCCTGGACGAGGTGGGCATCCACGCCCACGCCACCGACGAGGCCATCCTCGCCGCGGCCCCGCACGATCCGGGCTGGAAGGCGACCGACGCGCTGCCCTTCGCCGCCAACCGCGGTTACGCCTCCGCCACGGGGACCGACGCCGACGGTGTCCGCCTCCTGGTGGTCAAGGGCGCGCCGGAAGTCGTGCTGCCCTGCTGCCCGGACGCCGGGTCCCAGGCGACGGCGACGGCGCAGTCCCTGGCCGGACAGGGGCTGCGGGTACTGGCCGTCGCGGTGCGCCGGCTGAAGGGCGGTCAGTCGGCCGAGGTACTCGGGGAGCCGTTGGCGGCGCTGGAGCTCACCGGGTTCGTGGCCCTGGCGGACACCCCGCGCGCGGGCTCCGCCCCACTGGTGGCGGCACTGCGCGAGGCGGGCGTCCGGCCCGTCATGCTCACCGGCGACCACCCCCACACGGCCCGCGCCGTGGCCAGGGAACTGGGCTGGCCCGAGGACGTCACGGTGGTCACCGGTGACGAGCTGGCCGCAGAGGACCGGGCCGGCCGGGCCCGGCTGCTGCGCGAGTGCGGTGTCGTGGCACGGGTCGCACCCGAGCAGAAGCTGCAGGTCGTCGAGTCGCTCCAGGACGAAGGGCATGTCGTGGCCATGGTCGGCGACGGTTCGAACGACGCCGCCGCCATCCGCGCCGCCGACATCGGGGTCGGCATCGCCGCCCGGGGCTCGGCGGCGGCCCGCAACGCGGCGGACCTGGTGATCACCAGTGACGAACTGTCGGTCCTGATCGACGCCGTCGCCGAGGGAAGGTCGCTGTGGCGCAGCGTGGCGGACGCGGTCAGCATCCTCATCGGCGGCAACGCCGGGGAGATCGGGTTCTGTGTGCTCGGCACGCTGCTGTCCGGGGTCTCACCGCTGTCCACCCGTCAGCTCCTGCTGGTCAACCTCCTGACCGACATGTTCCCGGCGATGGCGGTGGCGGTCACGCCGCGGACTGGCGACGAGACCGGTGACGACGTCGGTGACGGCGCCGGTGACGATGTCGGCGACGAGCCCGGCGAGCCCGCTCCCGGCGCCGCCGCACCGGAGAGCGCACCCGTGACGGGCACCGCTGCCTCGACGGGCGCCGGACCCGTGGGGACCGCGGCACTCGGCGAGCCGCTGACCCGCCAGATCCGGCAGCGCGGCATGGTCACCGGACTCGGCGCGGGCACGGCCTGGCTGATCGGTACCGTCACCCCCGGCACCGAACGGCGCACCAGCACCATGGCGCTGTGCGGAGTGGTCGGCGCCCAGCTCACCCAGACGGTCATCGGGCGGCGGCACAGTCCCCTCGTGCTGGCCACCGTGCTCGGCTCGGCTGCCGTACTGGTCAGCCTCGTCCAGACCCCGGTGGTCAGCCACTTCTTCGGCTGCACCCCGCTGGGACCGGTGGCCTGGACCGGCGTGGCCACCGCCATCGGCGTCGCCGCGCTGGGCCCCTGGATGGTCCCGCCGGTGGAACGACTGCTGTCCGACGTCGGATCACGACTGCGCCCGACGGTACGCGTGATCCGCTGACCGCGGCCGACGGCCCGACCGCCGTCGGCGGGCCCGAGGCGTCGAGGAACGACCGCCGTCGGCGGGCCCGAGGTGTCGAGGAACGGCGCACCCCCTCCGCGATCGGTGCGGGTACGGGCCCGGCCCGTGACCGTACGCCCTGCACCGACTTCGACGCCGGGGCCCGTCATGGCCGCCGGCCGCACCAACCCCGGCCGTGTCCGGCGGCCCTGACGGGGCGTCCGCCAGCCTCTACGCTGTGCCTTCGTGACTTCTCCACACCGTCAGCGCAACGGCTCCGCGGTCGGCTCCGCGATACCTCGGGACGGCCGGGCCACGGCGGCCGCCCGGGGGCAGGGCCGCTCGCCGCTGCGCCGCCTGGTGGCAGCGAGGGAAACCGGCGCGGACGACCCGGCGGCCTCCTCGGGCGTGCCCGCAGGCGGCGGGGGAGAGGGCCGGCCGTCACTCCTGGCGGCGGGTCCGGTGCTGGGGTCGGGCCTGCACCGGGCGCGGTCGTTCATGGTGCTGGCGACCATGCTCTACCGCGCGAGCCATCTGGTGGGCGGTCTGCTCACGATCGTCCAGCACCAGCCGGACTCCTGGAGCGGATGGAGCGTGCTGGCGGCGGCCGCGGTGTGCAGCGCCCTGGTCTACGGCGGGGCGCTGCGCGGCGGTTGGTTCGCGGCGCCGGCGGTCTGGACGGACGTACTGGTCAGCGGCTGCCTGCTGCCGTTCCTGGCGTCCGCCTGGAGTGACGGCCGTGAGCCGGCCGCGACCGCCTGGGTGCTGCTGCTGGGCGGCTCGGCGAGCGCGGCGGCGGCGGTCGCCCTCGAAGGGCCGCGGATCGTCGCAGCGGTACTGCTGCTGACCGGTGCCCACCTGGCCTGGCACCGGACCACCGGGGCCGGGCCGGCGATCCTCGGCGGCGACCTCGACGCGCTGGCCTCCTCGGCGGTGCTGGCCTGGGTGTTCTGGTGGTACCTGCGCCGGCAGGGCCGGCTGCTGGACAGCGCCAACCGGCGGGCGCTGGTCGCGGAGGCCGAGCGGGCCCGGTACGCCGAGCGGCTCGACCATCACCGCGCGCTGCACGACACCGTGCTGGCCACCCTGACCGCGATCGCCGGCGGCGGGGTGGACGCGAACGCCGCCCGGGTGCGCGAGCGCTGCGCCCGCGAGGCGGCCTACCTGCGGCGGCTGATCCAGCGCACCGCCGACGAGGAGCACCATCCCGAGGTCGGCGCGGCACTGGAGGCGGCGGTCGGCTCGGCCGAGAGCCTCGGGCTGCGGGTGACCGCGCAGTACCGCGCGCTGCCCGAGGTGCCCGCCGAGGTCGCCGCCGCCCTGGCCGACGCGGTCACCGAGGCGCTCAACAACGTGCTGCGGCACGCCGGTACGGGCCATGCCTACCTGACCGCGACCGGGGCGGGTGGCACGGTGCTGGTCACCGTGGTCGACCGGGGGGCCGGCTTCGACCCGGAGCGGGTGGTCCACGGACTCGGCCTGCGCCGCTCGGTGCGCGACCGGCTGAGCGAGGCCGGCGGACGGGCGAACCTGGACAGCGCCCCGGGCGAGGGCACCCGGGTCGAGCTGAGGTGGCCGGCGTGATCACGGTCGCGGTGGTCGACGACGACCGGATGCTGCTCGACGGGCTGCGCTCCTGGCTGCGCGACGTACCCGGGCTGCGGCTGCTGGCCACCGCCGCCACGGTGGACGAACTGCTCACCGGCCGGGACCAGTCCGCCGAGGTGGTCCTGCTCGACCTGGTGCTCCGGGACGGCTCGGTGCCGGAGCGGAACATCCGCCGGCTGCGCGCGGCCGGCAGCCGGGTGCTGGTGATCAGCACGGTGCCGGACCGGTCGCGGATCCTGGACGCTCTGGCGGCCGGCGCGGACGGCTATCTGACCAAGGACAACGACCTGCCCGCCCTGGTGGCCGCGGTCGAGGAGATCGCGCTGGGCGGCACCGCGCACTCCCCTGAACTGGCCTTCGCCTGCGCGCACGACGACCGTCCCGGCCGGCCCCGGCTCTCGCCGCGGGAGCTCCAGGTACTGCTCGACTACGCGTCCGGGATGACCCTCAAGTCGGCGGCGCGGCGGGCCGGCATCACCCCGAACACCGCCAAGGACTACCTGGACCGGGTCAAGGCCAAGTACCAGCAGGCGGGCCGGCCCACCTACACGAAGATCGACCTGGCGCGGCGGGTCCGGGAGGACGGGCTGGACACCTGACCGCGCTCGCTCAAGCCCCCTGAACGGGTGGCGGCGGGCGGCCGCGCATCCCCACTAGCGTCGCGCTCAACCGATCGAAGTGAGGGATACATGAAATCCATCGGTATGTGGCTGGCCCGCCTGCTGTCGGCGCTCACTCTGCTCGCCGGCGGTCTGGTCTTCTTCGCCGGCAGCGCACAGGCGGCCACCATCTGCGGCAGCGTCCCGGTGCCGCCGGGCCAGGTGATCGTCTCGGAGACCCTGACCAACAGCTGTACCGGGGGCTATCTGACCGAGACCATCCAGCCCCCGTCCAACGGACTCCAGATCTGCGAGAACGGGCCGGTCCCCAGCCCCTACGTGATCACCTCCACCTACACCACCAACAACTGCGGCCCGTACCAGACCGGTCGGATCAACACGGTCTACGACGGCATCCAGATGTGCGGAAACTCCAACGGGTCGATCCCGAACGGGTACGTGATCACCAGTGAGGGCCCGAACAGCGCCTGTGCGCAGGAGTACGGCGAGGTGTTGCACGTCGCCTCCAACGGGATGCAGATCTGCGGCAACTCGCCGGTCCCGACCGGTTACGTGATCACCGCGAACCCCCAGCTCCCGTCCTGCGGCATCTACCTGGGCGCCGTCGTCAACACCGCCTACAACGGCATGCAGTTCTGCGGCAACTCGCCGGTCCCGGCGGGCTATGTGATCACCGCGAACTACCAGATCCCGTCCTGCGGCATCTACCTGGGCGGCCGGCTGAACACCGTCTACAACGGCATCACCGCCTGCGCCGACTCCCCGGTCCCGGCCGGCTACTGGGTCTCCGCCACCGGTATCCAGAACGCCGGCTGCGGGATCTACATGGCGGAAGTCCTGCGGAACAGCTGACATCCGACCGGCACACAGCCACCGAATCCTCCAGGGCCCGGCGTTCCCGCCGGGCCCTGGCCGTGTCTCGGGCGGGCGGCGCGATGTCAGCGCCGGCGGGGTGCGAGTGCGGTCGCCGGACGGCGCGGGGCGCCTCGCCGGTCGAGGCTTCGTGTTCACTGCTGCGCATTAGTGCTTGCTCTGAGCGAGATGTTGACAAGTCCGAGCAATGGCGGTGCACTTGTCGCGGCCTTCGATGCCAGAACTCCCCGCATCTCCACCCGCCGCTGCCGGGACGGGTGTTGTGCAGCCGTCACCGGTCGCGTCCCGACCTGTCGTGCCCCGACCGCGCAATCGGACGTAGAGGAGTGCCACGTGCCCCACCTTCGAACCGCCGTGCTGCGACGCCTGTCGGCGGCGGCCGTCTGCGCCACCCTGCTGGGGGCGCTGCCGCTGACCGCCGTCCCCGCACAGGCCTCGCCCACCGCCACCGCCACGGCCGCGCTCGCCGCCACCCCGCCCATGGGGTGGAACGACTGGGCGCACTACCAGTGCGGGGTCACCGAGCAGACCGTCACCGCCAACGCCGACGCGCTGGTCTCAACCGGCCTGGCCGCCAAGGGCTATCGCACCGTCACGGTGGACGACTGCTGGATGGCCGCCCAGCGCGACCCGGCCGGCCACCTGGTCGCCGACCCCGTGAAGTTCCCGCACGGAATGGCCTGGCTCGGCTCCTATCTGCACCGCGAGGGCCTCGAGTTCGGCATCTACGAGGACGCCGGGTCCACCACCTGCGGCGGCTACCCGGGCAGCGGCCGGCCGCAGGGCGGCGGAGCCGACCACTTCGCCGAGGACGCCGCCGACTTCGCCGCGTGGGGCGTGGACTACCTCAAGCTCGACGGCTGCAACGTCGACGTCGCCTCCGGGCAGACCCAGGAGCAGGCCTATCGCCAGGCGTACGCCGCCGAGGCCGCCGCCCTGCGCGGCTCCGGCCGGGCCATCACCTTCTCCGAGTCCGCGCCCGCCTACTTCCAGAGCGGCGAGTGGGGCAATCCGGGCTGGTTCTCGGTCCTCGGCTGGGTCGGCCAGTACGGTCAACTCTGGCGTGAGGGCTGGGACATCGCGACCTACGACGCCGCGCACCCGAACGCCTCGCGCTGGAGCAGCGTGCTCTCCAACTACGGCTACAACCGCTGGATCGGCCGCTACGCGGCCCCCGGCAACTGGAACGACCCCGACTTCCTGATCGCCGGCGACGGCGGCCTGAGCGACGACGAGGCACGCAGCCAGGTGGCCCTCTGGGCGATGATGGCCGCGCCGATGATCCTCTCCTCGGACGTCGGCCACCTCACGCCCGCGGGGCTCGCCGCACTGGGCAACACCGACCTGATCGCCGTCGACCAGGACCGGGCCGGCCGCCAGGCCGGTGTCGTCGCCACCGGCGGAACGACCGATGTGCTGGTCAAGCCGCTCGCCAACGGCGATCGCGCGGTCGCCGTACTCAACCGCGGCCCCTCGGCGGCGGCGGTCTCCGTCCCGCTCGCCGGCATCGGCCTGCCCGGCTGCACCGTGACGGCCAAGGACCTCTGGACCGGGGCGGCTTCGAGCACCGGCACCTCGCTCGGCGCGACCGTTCCGGGCCACGGCACCGCCGTCTGGCGGGTCACTCCCGGCAAGGGCTGCGCCCCCGCGGTGCCCACCGGCCAGGTCACCGGCAACGGCGCCAAGTGCGTGGACGACTCCGGCAGCGGCACCGCCGACGGCAACCCGGTGATCCTCTACGGCTGCACCGGCAACGCCAACCAGCGCTGGACGCTCGGCACCGACGGCACCGTCCGCACCCTGGGCGGCTGCCTGACCGCGAGCGGAACCTCGGCCGGCAGCCCGGCCGTGCTCAGCGGCTGCTCCGGCGCCACCACCCAGCGGTGGTCCGCCCACCCGGACGGCACGCTGACCAACACCGCGTCGGGGCTCTGCCTCGACGTCACCGGCGGTGGCACCGCGGACGCCACCCGCCTGGACGTCTGGCCGTGCGGCGACCACCAGGCCAACCAGGCCTGGTCGCTGCCGGTCTGACGTCGGGTCGGACCGCGTCGGGCCCCTGTCCGCACCCGGCGGTTTCTAGGGGCCCGACGCTCGCTCGGCCGGTGGATGCTCCTATAGACGTCAAGCCGCAGGAGCAAGATTGTTTTGAGTGGTTTGTGTCGATGGGATATTGGTCAGCGTGCGGTAGACCTCACGGGCGACGAAGCGCTTGAGGCAGCGAGTGATGTCCTTCTTGGACAGCCCTTCCTTGGTGCGGCGCGCGACGTAGGCACGGGTGCGTTCGTCGTAGCGCATGCGCACCAGGACGATGGTGTGCAGGGCGTTGTTCGCTGCCCGGTCGCCGCCCCGGTTGAGGCGGTGACGATGGGTGCGGCCGGAAGACACGGGGATGGGAGCGACCCCGGCCAGGTGTGCGAAGGCGGCCTCGGAGCGCATCCGTTCGGGGTTGTCTCCGGCGGAGGCCAGCAGCTGGCCGGCGGTCTCGGGGTCGACGCCGAACAGCGCGAGCAGTTCGGGCATGGCCTGCTTGAGCAGCGGGGCGATCTCGGCGTCGAGCTCGGCGATCTCGTCGTCCAGTGCTTGATGGCGGTGCGGCAGGCGCCGTAGTGCGGCCTTGGTCGCGGCCAGTGGTGCGGACAGGTCACCGCCGGAGCGCAAACGCGCAGCGGTGCGTATCAGTACGCTCCGGTCCAGGCCGGCCAGTTGCTCGCGCAACATCGCAGGCGCGGACACCGGCAGGCCGCGGATCTGGTTCATTGCTTGGGTGCGGGCCTTGACGGCGCTACGGCGGGCGATCCGCAACACTCGCACCGCCTCGACCACGCCGTCGCGGCTCTTGGGGATGCCGGTGGCTCGACCGGAGGCCACGGCTGTAGCGGCGGCGTAGGCGTCGATCGGGTCGGACTTGCCCTTCATCCGACGGGTCTTGCGGTCGGGCCGGTCGACGTCCACGACCGTGACACCGGCCGCAGTCAGCACCCGGGCGAGCTCGGCACCGGGCGGACCAGGCGCCGGACGTCGGCGGCGACCTGGTCGGCGGGAAGGCCGGTGGGCTCTCCGGGCAGGCGCTAGCGTGGACTGGACGACGTCCGCGAACAGAGGAAGCGCCCCGTGACGCAACACAGCAGCGAGCCGTTCCGGCTGATCGTGACCGGAGGCGGCACCGGCGGTCACACGTACCCGGCCCTGACCGCGGTCCGGACCCTCCAGGCTCGGCTTGCCGCGGCGAGCCGCGCGCTGGAGGTGTTGTGGGTCGGCGTCGACGGTGGCCTGGAGAACCGCGTCGCCGCCAGCGAGGGCATCCCCTTTCGCGCGGTCGCGACGGGCAAGGTCCGGCGCTCGTCCAACCCCCTCAAGCTCGTGTCGCCCGCGAACGTGCGCGACGGCCTGTCACCCTTGCGGAGATGGGCATGGCTGGCCTCCCCGTTGACCCGGCCGCGATGGGGTTGGATTTCCCCAGAGACGCCGGCGACGCCGTGCGCAACGCCGCGAACTTCTGGAGCACCGTGCACCGACGCGACTTCATCGGCGGCGCGTTCGCCGTCGCTGCCTACACCACCCCGGTCACCCGCTGGCTGGTCCAGCCCTCCGCGCCGCTCCCTGGGCACCGTGGCAGCCTCCAGGTCGGCCGCGCGGACCTGGAGGAGCTGTGGCAGGCCGCGAGCGAGGCCCGCTCCTGGGACTCGAAGTACGGCGGCGGCAGCTGGCGCTCCAGCAGTGTCGCGGACTGCCTCCGGCACCGCGCGAGCCCGCTGCTGGTCGGTACCTACCCGGAGAAGATCGGCGCCGAGCTGTACTGCGTGACCGCCGAGCTCGCCCGGGTCGTCGGCTGGGCCGCGCTGGACATGGGCCAGCACGACGCCGCGCAGCGGCACTTCATCCAGGCCCTCGCGCTCGCCCGCGCGGCCGGCGACACCGAGGTCGGCAGCCACGTGATGTCCACGATGGCGCTGCAGGCCATGCTGCGCGGCTACCCGAGCGAGGCCATCGACATGGTCCAGGGCGGCTACGAGCGCGCGAAGGGGTCGGCGAGCCCGCGGGTGCTGGCGTTCGCGAAGATGGTCGAGGCCCGGGCACACGGCCGGTCACGGGACCCGCGGGCGGCGTCGCGCGCCCTGTCGGAGGCGGAGACGCTCCTCGGCCGCGCACGGCCCGGCGACGATCCGGAGTGGATCAGCTACATGAGCCACACCCGGCTCGCATCGGATGCGGTCGAGGTGTGGCGGGACCTCGGCAACCCGAAGGCGGCGTTCACGTGGAATCGGCACGCCGACGCGATGCCTGAGGGCTCGTTCGCCCGCTCGGTCGGGCTGCGCCTCACGGTGCTCGGGACGGTGCACCTGCAGGGCGGCAATCTCCTGGAAGGCATCGCGATGGGACACCGGGCGGTCGACATCCTCGCGCGGGTGCAGTCGACACGGGCGCGGGACTACGTGCGGGACTACACGACGGAGTTGCGGCGCTGGCCGAAGGAGCCGGCGGTTCGGGACCTGCTGCAGCGGGCACGCACGGAGCTGGCCATGGCCAGCTGAGCGGCCAGGCACGCCGACCTGAGGTCAGCCGGTCCAGATGGTGTCGCGCTGCCCACCCGGAAGAGTTTCGGCCGAAACTCTTCCGAGTGGGCAGCGCGCGATCGGATCATCAGGCGGTCGGCCTGCTGGGACGCCGTGACGATCTTCAAGAAACCTTTGGCGAGCTCAAGCGATCAGTGCATCACTGCCGGATGCTCCTATAGACTCGCACCGCCTCGACCACGCCGTCGCGGCTCTTGGGGATGCCGGTGGCTCGACCGGAGGCCACGGCTGTAGCGGCGGCGCAGGCGTCGATCGGGTCGGACTTGCCCTTCATCCGACGGGTCTTGCGGTCGGGCCGGTCGACGTCCACGACCGTGACACCGGCCGCAGTCAGCACCCGGGCGAGCTCGGCACCGTAGGCACCGCTGCCTTCGACGCCGACCGCGGTCACCTTGCCGTGCGAGCGCATCCAGTCCAGCAGGGCCCGATAGCCGACGATCGTGGCGGGAAAATCTGGTCGGCCAGGTGTCGGCCGAGCCGATCGATCACGGCCGCGTGGTGAGTCAGGCCGTGGGCGTCGACTCCGCCGGTGATCTCCGGGCTGTCATGCGTCATGCTGGTCATGTCCGTCCTTGCCGCTTGTCCGAGCCGAGGGCGGCACGCGCCGGTCGGGCGGGTGGACAAGACAGTGACGGGGCCTCTGGGCCAAGCTCCTGTGAAGTCACAAGCGTCCGTCCGGCCGCGTGCGTGGCGGTCCTGCCGACGAGCCGACAAATCCCAAACAGGACAGTCAGTGACGTCAGTCAGTAGGCGAGTCAGGCTCATCAGCAGGACCACCAGTCACATCTTCACTGTCAGTAGAGCTTCACCGAGGCGTCGTCGATCAGGAAGGCGGTCCTGCCGCTGGTCGAGTGCGCGACCAGCTTGATGCCCACCGTGGAGCCGAACTCAGGGGCCACGTAGGGGGTCAGGTCGAACCTCTGGAGCCGGTAGCCGTCGGTGGCGTCGAGGTTGCTCCAGGTCCGCACGGTGGCGAGGTGGTTGCCGCTCCACTGGTCGTAGAGCTCCAGGGAGAGGGTGTCGACCGGGGTGCCGGCGGGCGCCGAGGCGCCCTGGGCGCTGCCCGTGATGTCCAGCCAGAAGGAGAGGTACTCCTTGCTGTACCCGGGGGTGGTCTCCACCCACTGGGTGATCGAGTCGTCGTTCGCGGTGCTTTGGCCCAGCCAGGCGTAGCCGGTCCCGCTGTGCGGCCGGTGCGCGCTGGACGGGGTGACCACGTTGTAGCCCGAGGGGTTCCAGGCACCGTGGTCGGCGGTTCCGTTCTCGAAGCCCGGGTCGGTCAGCTGCTCGATCGCGCTGCAGCCGAGCTGCGGGCCGGCGAAGAAGCCGGCCCTGAAGGTGCGGCTCTGGGTGTTGCCCCGGTCGTCCCTGCCGGTGACCGTGATGCTCCGCCAGCCGGTCGCATGCGTGGTGCCGGTGATGTGGCCGGTGGCGGCATCGATCCGCAGGCCGGCGGGAAGTCCCCTGGCGCTGTAGGTGATCGGGCGGCCGGCGCTGTCCGAGGCGAGCACGGGGATGTCGACCGGACCGCCGCTCGGGACGGTCTGCTCGCACGGCTGGGTCACCAGCAGCGGTGCGTTGGCGAAGAGCGGGCCGTCACCCGTGCACAGGTGGTCGTAGTTGGACCACATCGTCTGCACCGGGAAACTGCCGGTCGACAGCTGCAGGTTGAACATCCCGCCGTTGGAACCGACCGGGATCCAGGAGCACTTGTCGCCGATCTCCTGGCCGGTGGCGTCCGTCCAGGCACCCGAGGCGTTCTGGTCGGTGATGGTCTCGGCGTACTCGTGGCCGCCGATGATGCCGTAGCCGTCCAGGCGGCCGCGCGGGCCCGGGTTGATCCAGTTGGTGCCGCACGGGCCGACGTCGGTCAGGTACGGCATCAGGGTGTAGGCCAGGGTGCCGGCCGGGCTCCGCATGAAGGTGTGCCAGGCGCAGTAGCCGAGTTCCTTCCACTTGTCGGAGTCCTCGCCCTGCGGGGTGTTGATGACGTACTGGACGTCGCGGTTCTGGTTCGGGTCGGTGTTGCCGAAGTGCCTGGAGGCGGCGAGCGCTTCGGCCGCGATCTGCGGCTCGGTGGCGGCCTGGGGGGACGGCGCCGAGTTGTCCACCCAGACACCGGCCAGGGTCTGGCCCGCGGCCGGCATGCCGACGTGGTTGGCGTCGGCCGGGCAGTAGTCGGAGCCGGGGGCGATGCCCTCGCAGTACTGCGTCATCACCTTGGACCAGGTGTCGGTGCTGCTGCCGAGGCCCTTGAAGAACTCCTGCTGGTAGGGCGCGGCCCGGTCCGGGTCACCGGAGAGTGTGACGTCGCCGGTGGCCGGGTCGGTGCCCGGGGTGCCCCACTGGCTGCCCCAGTAGATCAGGTAGACCCTGGGCCGGCCGGTGGTGACGCCGATGGAGTCCTGGCCGCCCCGGTAGGTCATCTGCAGGTCGTAGTTGTTGTGCGGGACGGCCCTGCCGCTCCCGCCGTCGGCGGTGGCGTTCTGTGGGCCGGTGCCGCCGCCTCCGTGGGCCTTCGCGGCCTGCTGGCGGGCGAAGGTGGTGGCGTTGGGCATCGCGTGCGGGTGGGTGGCGCCGAGTTGCACCCAGGTGCCGTCGATCTGCTGCCAGCCCTGGTCGGCCGGGTGGGTGTCCGTGCCGGAGCTCGCGCTCGGGGGCGTCATGGGCTTCGGCTCGGGCCGCGCGGCGGCGGTGCCGGCCAGGCCGGCGGTGGCGACGCCGAATGCCAGGCCGGTCAGCAGCAGATTTCGCAGTGCCGATCCGGCGCGTAAGCGTGCTGTGGGCACAGGGATCTGACTCTCTGTGAGGGGCGTGGGGACGGCGGCGGTCGTCGATGGGGCGTCCGGGGTCGGACAGGACGGCTCGCCGTGTGAAATAACACATGTCACCCATCACATGGGTCAAGAGCAACGACTGATGTTTCATGTTCGGTTCCGTTGGATGCTGTGAACCCGGCGGCCGTCACCCCGTCTTCGTGCGGCCGCTGAACGGCTCTCGCGCCGCGCCGAGTCGACGGTGCGTCGGGTGGTCCGGCGCTTCGCGGGCGATCCGGGGTCGCCGCCTGGGGGTGCCCTGCGGGCGCAGAAGCGGTGCAGGTAGCTCGTTACCGGCGCGCGCGTCAGGTTGCGCGCCGGGTCTCAGGCTTGCGCGCCGGTTGGAGGGCGTCGGTGTCGGTGCCGGGGGTGTGGCTGTGAGGGGCGGTATCCGGTCATGTAGGCCAAGCCTCGCCGGGTCCGAGGTGGGAAGCGGATACCGCCAACCGGGTGAACGGCCCGGGGCGGGCGGGTGGCGGCCGGAGCGGTGCACGCCCGCCCTGGTATCGCCGGTCCGGTTCCGTCGTGTGTCCGTCCGACCTGCGTTCTCCTGCTCGAACCCGGGCCGATCGGCGACGGAACGGAATCATCCGCATACATCAGGTGATCTTCGCTGGTCCCGGGCGGCGCCGGCCGTCCAGCGGAACGTGCCGGTGGGATATTCAGCCAACCATCTCGAAGTCCCTGGCCCCCCACGGGGATACCGCTGCAGACTCTCCACAGGTCGCTCACCAGTCGGCCCCAGCGGCGCCCGGTAACGGCCGCAGTCTTCCGCATCTCGCCCTTTTTCGCAGGCATCCCCTCGCCCGGCACTGCCGTGCGCCCCCACGCGGCGCAGGCTCTCCGCCGCTCCGCGCCCTCTGGAGGGTTCCGTTGGACATGCGCTACGAGGCGTACTCCTACGCCGACCAGCTCTTCTACGAGTCGCCGGTGAGGTGGGCCGCGCTGGAGGAGTTCCCCGCCACGACGGAGCCGGCGCCGCCCGGCTGGGTGCGCACCGCCAGGGACATCTGGGTCGGCTGCCAGCCGGCCGGCCTCCAACTGCCGGAGCAGGGCTGGAAGATCCACGTCTCGGCGAGAATCGACAACGCCGAGCGGATCCTGGACGTCGTACGGGCGTACTGCTTCGAGAACCGGGTGGCGTTCAAGTTCCTGCGCAGTCCGGCCCTGGTGCGGACACAGAACGCGAAGTACGCCTCACGCGGATCGAGCGGGAAGTTCCTGACGCTCTACCCGGTCGGCGACGAAGCGCTGGAGCGATGTCTGCTCGAACTCGACGCCGCGCTCGACGGCGCGCCCGGCCCGTACATCCTGAGCGACCTGCGGTGGCGGAAGGGACCGCTGCACCTGCGGTACGGCGGCTTCACCGAGCAGTTCTGCCGCTCGGAGACCGGCGAGCTGGTGCTCGCCTTCCGCGAGCCGTCGGGCAGACTGCGCCCGGACGTGCGGCGGGCCGTCTTCGAAGTCCCGGAGTGGGCACCGGTACCCGCCGTGCTCACCCAGGCCCTCGCCGACTCGGCACAGACCAGCGTGGACGCCTTCCCCTACACGGTGGAGCGGGCGCTGCACTTCTCCAACGGCGGCGGGATCTACCTCGCCCGCCCCGCCGAGGGCGGGGAGCAGGTGGTGCTCAAGGAGGCCAGGCCGTACGCCGGACTGGACCAGCGCGGCGAGGACGCCGTCCAGCGCCTGGGCCGCGAGTACGAGGCGCTGCGCCGCCTCGAAGGCGTGGACGCCGTCCCGGCCGTCCTCGGCCGGCTCACCGCCTGGGAGCACCACTTCCTGGTGCAGGAGTACGTGGAGGGCGAGCCGCTGAACCGCTGGCTGGCGCGGAACTACCCGCTGGTCCACCCCGATCCGGACGCCGGGGTCATCGCCGAGTACCGCGAGAAGGCGCTGCGGATCCTCGACGGCGTGGCGCAGGGCCTGCGGGCGATCCACGAGCGGGGTGTGGTCTTCGGCGACCTCCATCCGCGCAACCTGATCGTCCGTCCGGACGGCCGGGTCGCCTTCGTCGACTTCGAACTCGCCTCACCCGTCGACGAGTTCCTCAGGCCCGCACTCGGGGCGGCGGGCTTCGCCGCACCCGCCGGACTGACCGGCTTCGCCGTGGACGAGCACGCGCTGGCCGCGCTGCGCCTGTGGATCTTCATGCCGCTGGTGCAGCTCACCGTCCTCAGCCCCGGCAAGGGGGACGCGCTGGTCCGCGCCGCCCGGCAGCGGTTCGCACTGCCGCCGCAGGCGCTGCCGAACCCTCCCGCCGCACCGGGAGTGCGCAGCGCCGAGCCCTCCGGCGAGGCGTTCGAGGAGCTGCTCAGCGGCGACCCGGCGGCATGGCCGCGCCTGCGCGGGGAACTCGCCGCCGCGATCACGGCCAGCGCCACCCCGACCCGCACCGACCGCCTCTTCCCGGGCGACCCTAACCAGTTCACCCACGACGGGCTCGGCCTGTCCTACGGCGCGGCGGGCGTGCTGTGGGCCCTGCACGCCACGGGCGCGGCCGTCGACCCCGGGCACACCGAGTGGCTGCTGGACGCGGTGGCCCGGGAGGCCTGCCGGCCAGGGCTGTTCATCGGCGCCCACGGAGTGGCGTACGTCCTGGACCAGCTCGGGCGGCGGCCGGAGGCACTCGACCTGCTGGACCGGCTGGGCAAGGACGACCCGGACGGCTACGGCGCGGACCTGTCCGGCGGCCTGGCCGGAATCGGCCTGACGCTGCTCCACTTCGCTGACGCGACCCAAGACCGGGACCTGCGTGCCGCCGCGGTCGACGCCGCCGAGCGCGCCGTGGCGAGGCTCGGCCTGCACGGGCCCGACGGCGGCAGCGCGCCCGCGGGGGCCCGCGTCGGCCTCATGCACGGCGCCAGCGGAACCGCGTTGCTGCTGCTGCGCCTGTACCAGGACTCCGGTGAAGGCGCCCTGCTCGATCTTGCCGGACAGGCCCTCGACCGCGACCTGTCCCGCTGCGTGCCGTCCGCGGACGGCACCCTCCAGGTGGACGACGGCCCCCGGGTGCTGCCCTATCTGGAGTCCGGCAGCGCGGGCATCGCCGCAGTCCTCCAGGAGTACCTGCGGCACCGGCCCGATCCCGTGCTGTCGGAGCAGCTGGAGAAGATCCGCGCCGCCGCCGAGCCCGAGTTCATCGTCCAGTCGGGCCTGTTCAACGGCCGGGCCGGCCTGATCGCGCTGCTGCGGCTGCTGCAGGGGGAGGGCGAGGCGCACGCGGGACTGATCCGGCGCCACATCCGGCGGCTGGCCTGGCACGTCATCCCGTACCAGGGCCACCCCGCCTTCCCCGGCGAGCAGTTGCTGCGGCTGTCGATGGACCTGGCCACCGGCACGGCCGGTGTGCTGGCCGCCCTCGGGACGGCCTTCGCCGGTACCCCCGCCCTGCCGTTCTGGCCCACGGCCGGGCTCGCCCAGGACCGGCCCGCCACCTCGCCGGCCGGCAACCGGAGCTGACCTCTCGCCCCACCCGCCCGGCGCGCCTTCGCGCCGCCGGCGGCCCACCACCGCGGCCGGGAGAACCCGCCGCCCACGAGTTCCGGCACCGCGCCGGATGAACCGCACCGCAACCCCCGAATGGAGTGCATCATGTCGATCCTTAGCCTGCAGGCGCTGGAGACCCCCGAGGAGACCGCCGAGGAGACCGTCGAGTGCGGGGCGAACCCCAGCACGCTGAGCGCCCTCAACTGCGGCGTCAGCACCGTCAGCACCCTCGTCTGCCTCTGAGTATGCGGTCGACCGCACGGCATACCGGCGGTTGACACCCGGTAGGCGGCCGGCCCGGGACCGTACGGGCCGGCTCGCCGCGGGTGACTCCGGGCCCCGGCCTCGCGGCCGGGGCCCGGTCGTCGTCCGCGCCGGCCGGCCCGCGGGGCCGAAGGCCGGGCTCACCCCGAGAACAGCGCGGCCGAGGACGGACCGGACCGCGTCCGCCCCCGGGCCTCGGGGCTACCGCCCGGCATAGCCCATCTCCCAGGCGTGCACCGCGATCCCGACCCGGTTCCGGACGCCCAACTTGCGCTGGATGCTGGCGACATGGGTCTTGACGGTGCCCGCCGAGATGAACAGCTGGGCGGCGATGTCGGCATTGGTCCGGCCCGCCGCGACCTGGCCGGCGATCTCGATCTCCCGCTCGGTCAGCGCTCCGCCCGGCGAGGTCCGGCGGGCGGCGGACGCCCGGCCGGGCGTGAGGTGGCTCAGCAGTCTCACCGTGACCGACGGGCTGATCAGGCTGTCCCCGGCCACCGCCGCGCGGACCGCCTCCACCAGCAGGGCCGGCCCAGAGCGCTTCAGCAGGAAGCCGGACGCGCCGTGGCGCAGCGCCGGGTAGACGTACTCGTCGAGGTCGAAGGTGGTCAGCACGACGACCCGGACGGGATCCACGGCGGTCGGCCCGGCCAGCCTGCGGGTCACCTCCAGGCCGTCCAGCCGGGGCATCCGGATGTCCACCAGGGCGACGTCCGGCCTTAGCCGGCCGGCCAGTTCGAGTGCTGCGGCGCCGTCGGCCGCCTCGCCGACGACCTCGATGTCCGGCTGGGTCTCCAGGATGCGGCGTACCCCTCGGCGGACCATCTCCTGATCGTCGGCGATCAGCACACGTATCGTCACAGGAGGGGAGTCTGCCATGGCCCGCAGGGGCCGTCGGGCCGCAGCGGCCGACCGGCGTCCGCGGTGGACCGTCCGAAGGTCAGCGGCGGACCGTCCGGCGGGTGGTGGCGGCGACGAGGGCGACGGTCAGCAGGGCGGCGGTCAGCGCGGTGACGGCCAGCGGACCCGGCCCGGCGAGGTGGCCGTGCCGCCGGACCACACCCATGTAGTCGAGCGCCGCCGTGCCGTTGACCACCAGGTACCAGAGCGGGAGGTAGAGCATCTGGAAGAGCCGGTGGGTGCGGCCGACCAGGCCGAGGGCGAGGGCGAGGGCGGGCACGAACAGCGCCCCGGCGAGCCAGCCGGCCAGCGCCGGCCAGTCCGCGGCCAGCGTCATCCGGAGCGCCGGGCCGGCGCCGGTCAGTGCGCTGAGCACCACCCCGGCCGCCCACTCCGCCAGCACCCGGCCGCGCGCCGCCGGGTACGCGCCGAGCAGCGTGTCGACGCCGTACTCCACCCGCTGGGTGCCGAGCCGCGACCAGAGCAGCACCGGCAGCAGCCAGGCGACCGGGAGTAGCGCGGCCCTGCCACCCGCCGCGTACGGCAGGGCGAAGGCGGCCGGCACCAGCGCCGCGAACAGCGGCCACCACCAGCGCGGCAGGCCCTGGAGCAGGATGCGCACCTCGCCCGCCAGCAGCCGGCCGAAGCTCCGGCCGGGGACCAGGGCGGTGGGCGGCAGCGGGGTCAGGGGGGTGTACGCCGGCCCGGACCGGCGGGGCGTGGGTTCGGCGACCTGCTCCGGGGCGGGGTCGGTGCGCCGGGCGGGCACGGCGCCGCGCGAGGGGTCGAAGCGGTGGAACCAGAGTGCCGGCAGCACGGCCAGCACCACCGCGCCGAGGACGAGCAGCAGCCGGTCGCCGACGAAGGCCGGGTCCACCGCCGGACCGTTCCAGCGGACGGTCTGCAGCGGGTGGGCGTGGGCGGTCAGGCCGAGGCTGAAGTCGGCCGGGCCCAGGTCCAGGTGGCGGGCGGTCAGGGCGTCGCGCATGGCGTCGGCGAACGGCCGCACCCCGAGCCCGCCGAGCGGAGCCTTCGGCGACTGGCCGCCGAGCGCCACCGCCAGCGCCACGAAGAACCACAGCACGTTCCCCAGGCCGCCGCGCAGTCCGGGGACCGTCTCGAACAGCAGCGCCGCACCGGCCGTGACCGCCAGCAGTGGCAGCGTGACCAGCACGTACGGGGTCAGCAGCGCGACCGGATCGAGGCCGGTCGACTCACCCCGGGTCAGCTGCAGCACCACCGCGGTGCCGGCCAGCACGGCCGCCATCGAGCCCAGGACCAGCAGGTTGCCGAGGAACTTGGCGGCCAGATAGCCGGAGGAGCGCAGCGGGGTGGTGGCCAGCAGCCGGCCGACCCCGGTGCTCTCGTCACGGGCCACGGCGCCGCGCACGGCGTAGAAGCCGGCCAGGGTCAGCCAGAGCGCGCCGGCCAGTGCGGTCGACCAGCCGACGTACGCGCTGTCGTAGACGCCCCGGTAGTCGCCGACGTTGAGTACCGACCAGTGGCTGCCGACGGCCGGAACCGTCAGGTAGCCGAGGCCGACGGCGGCCAGCAGCGTCATCGCGTAGGCGGGCCGGCGGGCCCGGTAGCGGAAGTCGCCGAGGGCCAGCGTCAGCAGTGCGCGGGGTGTCATCACCGCACCGTCCAAGTGCCGTTGTCCACAGGCTGGTTGACGACGGCGAGATAGGTGTCCTCCAGGCCGGGGGCCACCTGCACCGCACCCGGGTACGGCTGCACGGGTGCGATCAGCCGTACCCGGACGCCGTCGGCGGTGCGCACCTGGCGGCTCACCGGGTGGCCGGCCTGGACGGCGGCGACCCCGGCCGGATCGACCTCGACCTCCCAGACCCGGCCGGCCTGCTCGCGCAGCAGCTGGTCGGGGGTGCCCCGGCGCCGCAGCCGGCCCTGGGCCATGATCGCGATGTCCCCGGCCACCGACTCGATGTCGGAGACGATGTGCGTGGAGAAGATCACCACACGGTCCGTCGCGAGGGTGCTGAGCAGGTTGCGGACCCGGACCCGTTCCTCCGGGTCGAGCCCGGCGGTCGGCTCGTCGACGATCACCACCCGGGGATCGGCCAGCAGGGCCTGGGCGATGCCCACCCGGCGCAGCATGCCGCCGGAGTAGGCGCGCAGCGGGCGCCGGACGGCCTCGGTGAGGTTGACCAGTTCGAGCAGCTCGTCGATCCGGGTCCGGGCCGCCCGGGCCGCGACGCCCTTGGCGGCGGCCAGGTAGCCGAGGAACTCGCGTGAGGTGAGGTTCGGGTAGACCCCGAAGTCCTGCGGGAGGTAGCCGAGCGAGCGGCGGAGCAGGTCGGGGCGGGCCAGCGCGTCCTCGCCCGCGAAGCGCAGCTGCCCGGAGGTCGGACGGGTGACGGTCGAGGCGATGCCCAGCAGTGAGGACTTGCCCGCGCCGTTGGGGCCGAGCAGGCCCAGCATGCCGGGGCCGAGCCGCAGCGTGACACCGTCGACGGCCCGCTTGCCGCCGCGGTAGACCTTGGTGATGTCGGACAGTTCGAGCGCGGTACCCGTCGCGGTGGGCGAAGGCTGCCGCGCGGTGGTGATGGGGTGAGGCATGCCCCTCAGCCTGGTCCGCCGCGGGCGTCCTGCCATCTACCGTTCGGCAGATATCGGCGACCGGTCTCCCCGGGCGGCCGTCCGCAGCGGAAGGACACAGCCGACCTGCCAGCCCGTCCGCTGAGGCCCGGTGGCCCGGCCCGGCGTGGCCGGCCGGACCCCGGTGTGGCCGGCCTGGTCGGCCTGGTCGGCCTGACCTGCCGCAGTCCGAGCCGCGGGACCGGCCGCGAAGGTGCCGCCGAGGGCGGAGATCCGTTCCGCCACGGCAGCCAGTCCGGTACCGCCGCCGCTGCGCGGGCGGTGGGTGAGCGCGCCGGGGCCGCCGTCGTCGGTGACGCTCACCGCGATCGCGGCACCGCCGTCGGCGCCGGTGGCCCGCCCGACCCGGACGGCCACCCGCCGCGAACCGGCGGCGTGCCGGCGGACGTTGGTCAACGCCTCCAGGACCACGGCGTACACGGCACCCTCGATCTCGCGAGGGAGCGAGCCGGCCAGCCCGGTGCCGAGGTCGAGGCTCGCGTGCGTGGTGCCGGTGGTGGAGAACCGGCCCGTCAGGTCGGCCAGGTCGGCCAGCCCGTAGACGCGGGTGGGCGGCGGTTCCTCCGCCGCCGTGCCCGTCGCGCCCTCCGCGCTCTGCGTGCCGGTCCCGTCAGCCGGTTCGCGCAGCGCCCTCACGGTGTCGTCCATCGCGTCCAGGGCACGCAGTCCGGCCTCCTCCAGCCGTCGGAGCAGCGCGCGTGTCTCCGCCGGGTCGTCGCCGGAGAGCTGGGCGGCCTGCGCCTCCAGCACGATGCCGGTGATCTCATGGGCGACGAAGTCGTGCAGATCGCGGGCGACTTCGAGGCGCTGCTCGCGCCGGGCCCGCGCCACCGCGCGCACCCGCCGCCCGTCCAGGGACCGCAGATAGGCGCCGATCCCGGCCGCACAGGCGACGCCCAGCAGGGACAGGGCGACCGCGACCACCGACGGCCCGGGACGCGGATCGGGTGCCCTGAGCGTGAACCGCAGCGGAAGCACGGCGGCCGCCGCCCCGGTGAGCAGCGCGAGCGCGGCCACCCGGCGGTTCGGCACCCGCCGGATCACCCGTGCGAGCAGTATCAGCAGGGCGGTCCACTCGAACGGCAGCCAGACCAGCTCCAGACCGGACTGCCCGATGTACCCCAGGTCGATCAGCAGCGACACCGCGGCGATCGCACCCGCCACCGCGGCCAGCCGCACCCGCCCCGCCGGCCAGGGCAGCAGCGCGCCGGCCACCGTCACGCCGCACGCCGCCGCGAGCGGCAGCGCGCCGAGCGGGGCGGCCACCGCGGGCAGCAGCATCGTCAGGGCGGCCGCACCGCTCCAGAAGCGGCGGTGGCGCCGCCAGCGGCGGGCTGACGGGAAGTCACTGCGCATGGGCCCGAGCCTAGACCGACCGGTCCCGAACGGCTGCGGTGGCCGGCGCCAGCCAGGACCCCCGTGGATTCAACTCTCGTCCGGGGTGGACAAGTTGACTGCCATGCGATGCCTGCTCGCCGTGCGGCTGCGGGATGGTCGCCGGGGTGCCGCCGGCTCGGCCGTCAGTCGGAGTCGACCGGCCCGTCGGAGGCGCCGCCGTCCTTGATGCCGAGCTTGGCCTCCGCGGTCGTCCAGTCCGTGGCGATGGCCTGCTGGGCCGCGGCGAGTGTCGTCTGCCCCTTGCAGATGGCCGTGTGCAGGTGGGTCTCGACGCTGTCCTTCGGGTTGTTGGGACCCTTGCCCGGGACATGGCCGGGCGACGGCGGCTCGACCCAGAGATTTCTCGGGTCGTTCGGGTCGCCGCCGAGCTGAAGGCTGATCAGGTGGTCGTACTCAGCGTCGCCCATCGGCCCGGTGTACCCGTACGACTGGGCGTTGGCGGCCTTCTCCTTGTTGGTTATGTTAACCGGTGGCCGGATCGTGGAGGTGTACCCACCCGGCTTGCATATCGTCTCCTTGATGTTCGCCTGCGTGACGGCGGGGCTGACCGCGCCCGGGGTGCACGACGGATCCGGCAGCGGCTGGCCGTCCTTGGTGTACCGGTAGTGGCACCGGCCCGCCGCGGGCTGCGCGGCGACCGCGTACGTCGTCTGCGGCCCGGCCCCGACCGCGATCCGTCCCGCGGCCTGGGTGCCCGGGGCGCTCCCGGGCACCGAGGCCGAGGTCGGGGGCGGCGCGGTGTGGCTACCGGACTTGGTGCCGTGCCCGGAGTCCGAGGAGCATCCGGCGGTGGTGAACAACACGAGAGCGGCGGCGGCCAGGGCGGTGCGGCCCGGATACCTCATCAGTCCTCCATGGGAACGTTTGACTTTCGGTCAGCAGTGCGCGGCGATTCTGCCAGGCGCTCTCCCATGGGGCCGCAGGCGGTCTTCCGCACACGGCCGCGGTGTTGTCCGAGGTCGTGCCGCGGTCAGCCGGGGGCGTGGTGTGGACGGATGGGCCGGCTCCGGTGGCGGGTCGTCAGCCGCGCGGGACGATCGCGACCGGGCAGCGCGCATGGTGGATCACGGCGTGCGCGACCGGGCCCAGACGCGGTCCGATCGGCGCGCGCCGCGAGCGGCGGCCGATCACCAGGAGCCCGGCCTGCGGGGTCTCCTCCAGCAGGGTGACCGCGGCGCTGCCGAGCGCCACGGCCGTCACGACCTCCACCTTCGGATACCGCTGGCGCCAGGGCGCCAGCTGACGTTCGAGCGTGTCGTGCTCGATCATCGCCAGGTCCTTCTCCACGCCGCCGATGGAGCCGAAGGCCAGGTACTCGGTGCCGCTCGGCGGGCCCCAGGCACGGACCACCCGCAGCGGCGCCGAACGGACCGAGGCGGCCTCGAAGGCGAAACCCAGCGCCTCGTCGTTCGGATGCCCGGTGTCCAGGCCGAGCGCGACCTCGCGGTACGGGGCGTCGGCCGGGGCCAGGGGCCCGGGGGCCGCCGGGTGCTCGTCGGTCGCGGTGGTGCCCGCCCGGACGAGCACCACCGGGCAGGCGGCCCTGGCCAGCACCTCCTGGCTCACCGAACCGACCAGGAACCCGCGGAGCGCGCCGAGGCCGCGCGAGCCGAGCACGAGCATCGCGGCGTTCCGGCCGGCCGCCTCCAGTACGTCGGCCGGCACACCTCCGGGGATGTGAGCGGCGGTCACCTCCAAGCCGGGGAGCAGCGCGCGGAGTTCGACCTCCCGCTGGGCCAGCTGCTGCTTGCCCCACCGCTTCGCCTCCTCGCTGCCCAGCGGCTGGCCGGGCTGCCACGGCCAGGCCTGGAGCAGCTCCAGCGGCAGCCTGCGGCGCTGCGCCTCCCGGGCCGCCCAGTCGACGGCGGCCGCACTCTCCGGCGACCCGTCATAGCCGACGACGATGGGTCCGGTCACGATCTCCTCCAGAGTTCCTGCGACGGCCGGGCCGTACGGCCCAAGCCGCCGTCCCGGGGACGGAAGGCCGACGGCAGCCGGTTGGGGCGGTCGGCCAGGTCCATGGTGTCGACGGTGCGGCCCGTGACGGTGGAGGCGCTGCGGCCGTGGCACCCGGCCGGGTGGCCGCCGAGGAGCGGACAACGTCCGAAGGCCCTCCCGGGCAGGGCGGAGCGGGCCGGGCTCGCGCGGGTATCCGGACTCCTCCACTCGCCCCGCTCCGGCCGAGCGGGCCATGCGGTGGTCCGGCGCGCCGCGCTCAGCGGTTCGGCGCGCAGTGCTCCGTACCCGCCGTTCGGCGGATCAGGACCCGCTCGCCGGAGCGCGGGACGACGGCGGTCCGGCCCGGTTCGCGGTCGATCCGGTCGCGCGGGGCCTGCGATCCTGCCCGGCCTCCGGCCGGGAGGCGCCCCCCGGCCAGCCGTGTACCAGGTGGGTGGTGCTCGGCGGAGGGGCGGTGCGCACCTGCTCGATCGGGCCCGCCCCATGGGGCCGGACTCCTGTGGTCGGACGGCCCGAGCACCCTCGGCGAATCAGTCGCACGATGGGGGTGGGGCATTCACCCACCGCGCACGAGCGAGGAGGCCCGCGATGACGTACTGGTACGGCCACGGCCCACACCTTCTGGGGTTCGGTGTGATGGTCGTCGGCATGCTGCTCGTGTGGGCGCTCCTGGTCCTCGGCATCGTCGCCCTGATCCGCTATCTCGGCCGCAGCGCGCAGCACCGCCCCGACGCCTGGACCCAGGCCCCGCCGACCACCCGGCCCGGGCCGGAGCAGCTGCTCGCCGAACGCTTCGCCAGGGGCGAGATCGACGCCGACGAGTACCGCCGCCGCCTGGAGGTCCTGCGCTCCGACGTGGGGCCGACCGGTTCGCCCGGGCGGCCTGGATCAACCGGTCCGACCGGCCCGCCCGGATCGACCGGGCCGACCCCTGGCTGACCGAACCACCCGGCGGCGGCCGTGGCCGCCTCCGGGGGTGTCCGGATACCCCGGGGAAGGGGGTGCCGGGTCAACTACCGGCCCGGTAGCGGTCGATGGAGACCTTGACGGGGCCGTCGTCGGTGGTGGTCGAGAGTACCCGGACGATCGCGACGTCATGGTCGGCCTGGGAACGGACGCAGAAGGACCGGCCCGAGGGCAGGGCGCTGAACGGCAGCCGGGTGACCGGCTGGGTCTCGATGCCCGTGATGCAGCCGGCGAGGGTGAGCCGGTCGTCCCGGGCTATGTAGGCGTCGTTGTTGTCCGGGAGGGCGAACTCGGCGGCGGTGCGGCCGAGGTACCAGGTGGCGGTGTCCGCGGGCAGGACCCTGCCGGTCTTGAGGTCGAACTCGTAGGTGTGGTCCGGCGTGGTCAGCTCGACTCCGCTGTAGTCCTCGGCGTAGCCCGGTACTTCGGCGGGATCGCTGTCCGGGGAGGTGGCCGAGTCGCCGGGGGAGGGCTGCGCGGGAGCGTCCGCGGAGTCGCTGGCGTCACTGCCGGTGTCGGCCGGGTCGAGCAGGTAGTACGCGCCGCCGGCACCGAGCAGCAGTGCCGCGGCGGCGGTCAGCGCGATCCGGCGGCCGCCCCTGCGCCTGGGCCGGCCCGGCTCGGCAGGGGGTGTCTTGGGGGTGGCGGCCGGCTGCGGGGCGGCCGCGAGGGTCGGCGCCCCGGCGATGGCCTGCGCGGCGTCGAGGACGGTGGGCGCGGCGTCGAGGACGGTGGGCGATGCGTGCTGGACGGTGGGCGCGGCGTCGAGGACGGTGGGCGATGCGTGCTGGACGGTGGGTGGGGCCGGGTGGTGGGCGAGCTCGGTGCTGACCTGCCGGGGCAGCCAGTCCTCGGTGAACAGGAGCTGCCCGGCGAGCGCGGGGTGGCTGCGCGCGGCCTCGATCACCTGGGCGGCGGTCGGCCGGTGCTCCGGGCGCTTGGCCAGGCAGTGCCCGAGCAGCGGGTGCAGCGAGGCCGGGACCCCGGTGAGATCGGGCTCCTCGTGCACCGCCCGGTACAGGGAGACGGAGGCCGGACCACTGCCGAACGGCGGTGTGCCGCTGGCGATGTGGACGGCCAGCGCACCCAGGGCGAAGATGTCGGTCGCGGGGGTCGCCGGTTCGCCCATGGCCTGTTCGGGAGCCATGAAGCCGGGCGATCCGATCTGGAGGCCGGTGCCGGTGAGCGCGCTGGCGTCGGCGGCCCGGGCGATGCCGAAGTCGATCACGCGCGGGCCGTCGGCGGCGATCAGGACGTTGGCGGGCTTCAGGTCGCGGTGCACCACTCCGGCGTCGTGGATCACCTGGAGCGCCTCGGCGACACCGGCCATCAGCAGCAGCACCGTCCGCTCCGGGAGGGGGCCGTGCCGCTGCACCACCTGCTGCAGCGAGGGGCCGGGCACGTACGCGGTGGCCAGCCACGGGGTGGCCGCGTCGACACCGGCGTCCACGACCTGGGCGGTGTAGAGCCCGTGGATCCGCCGGGCGTTGGCGACCTCCTGGGCGAACCGGCGGCGGAACTCGGCGTCCTCCGCGAGTTCCGGGCGCACCACCTTGAGTGCGATGGGCCGTCCGCCCGGCGTGTGGGCCAGGTAGACCCGGCCCATACCTCCCGAGCCCAGCTTGGCGGTCAGGCGGTAGCCGCCGACCTCGGACGGGTCGTCCGCGGAGAGCGGCTGGAAGGCCGGCGGCGGCGAGGCCTGGGGTATGGGTGTGTACATGCGCTTGCTTCCTCGGCGGGCCGGACATCGTACGGCGGGCTGACCGGCTCCTCAGGGCACCCCGAAAGGCAGTCACATGGTGTGACCGACCGCTGATGGCCTCAAGCAGTGTAGGGCGGTCGGTGGTGACGCTCCGCGCCGGACCGTAGCACCGGCTGACGGAGCCGGGGAAGTCGAGCCGTGGTCAGGCCGGCTCCGGCGGAACCTCGGGGACGTCCCGACGGGCTGCCGTCCGCCGCCCACTGCCCACGGCCTGCGGTCCGCCGCCCGTTGCCTTCCGTCCGTCGTGGAGGCTTCCCGGGCGGCCGACCCTTCGGATCATCAGCCAAAATAAATGGCAAGAGTCACTCCATTCACACTAGTTGACACCCTGTCCGGCCCGTTCGCATACTCGACGCAGGCCGGATCCGGGGCGGGGGTGCTCCGGCGTCCATGGCGGACCTTGTGTCGCGCGTCCGCGTCCGACCGGCCGCACGTACCGATCCGTATCGTCGAAAAATGCGAATGCGAGGTAATTGATCATGTCCATGCTCCTGGAGAAGGTGAACAGCGACCCGGCGCTGGCGGCGCTTCCGATCGACACCGCCGTGGCCCAGCACGGTGCGGCGGTCTCGCCGGTGCTGACCACGCCGGCCGGCCTGCTGGTGATCGCCGCCAACGTGGGGCTCGCCGCGGCGGGGATCGGCCTCACGATGGCCCTGGGCCACTTCCAGAACAAGTGACGCGGACCGCGGGCCGGTGCGCGGATCACCCTGCCCCGGCCCGCGGCATCCCGGCACGGTGGTAGTCGCAGGCAGCGGCTCGGCCCGGTGTGCGCCGGGCGGGAGCCGGAAGTGGAACCGAGGAGTCGCTACGGTCATGCGCCGTCCCGTAATGAACCAACGCCCGCGCCTGGCAACGGCGTTCGACCGCTCACGGGCACTGACCGCGATGGAGCGGATCAGCGCCGTGACGCATCTGGTGTCGAGCCTGGAGTACCTGGCCAAGGAGAGCGACCGCGAGGCCGGCGGCCTCAACAACTGGGCCGTCACCCGCCGGGCGGTCAAGGTGAAGTCCCCGCTGCTGGGAAGGGTGCTCGACGTCGTGGGCCGGCCGGGCACCACTCGTGCCCTGCACGCGACGCGGGTGGCGGCCGCGGCCTCGCTGTGGCTTCCGCTGCCGCGCCGGGCCAGGGCGGTGGCCGACACGGTGCTCGTCGGCACCGAACTCGCCCTGCATCCCCGGCAGATCTTCGGCAGCGACGGCGCGGACCAGCTCTCCTTCCTGGTGCAGTCGCTGGCGGCGGTGGCCCGCGCCGGCGAGCGGCGGCCCCGGCTGGTGGACGCCTGCCTGTGGGCGGTGGCGCTGCAGTCCGTGATGTCGTACACCGTGTCGGGTCTGGCCAAACTCCCCAGCCTCACCTGGCGCAGCGGCGACGCGCTGCCCGGGGTCACCCGTACGCTGACCTACGGCGACCGGCGGGTCTGGCAGTTCCTCAACGGCCACCCCCGGGTCAACCGGGCGCTGGCGCACGCGGTCCTGGCGCTGGAGACCGGGTTTCCCGCCGTGTTCCTGCGCGGTGGCCGGCCGGCTCCGCTGATGGTCGCCTCGGTGGGCGCCTTCCACCTGGTCAACGCCCGGGTCATGGGCCTCGGCCGGTTCTTCTGGGCCTTCTGCTCGACCTACCCCGCCGTGCTGTACGCGACCGGGCCGAAGGTCAGGGCCGCCCCGGACGGGCGGGTGGAGCGGCGCAGCGACGCCCTGCCCGTCGCCTTCGCGGCTCTGGCGGCGGCGGGCTTCGCCGCGGCGCAGGCCGCCCGGGCCCGGGGACGGCGCACGGTGGACCGGGGGCTGGGCGGTGAACGGCTGATGACCACCACTGCGGGCAGCACCCTGTCGTACCGCCGTACCGGGGGTGCCGCGCGAGCGGCTGATCCGGTCCTGGTGCTGGAGAGCGGACTCGGCACCTCACCCGCGCACTGGGCCTGGCTGGCCGGTGAGCTGGGCGGTCGCTGGGAGACCGTCAGCTACCAGCGCGCCGGGTACGGCCCGAGCCGCCCGGCCGACGGTGCCGGGTTCAGCTCGGCCGGCGCGGCCGCCGACCTCGCCGACCTCGCGCTGCACGCCGCGGGCGACCGCCCGATCGTCCTGGTCGGGCACTCGGTCGGGGGGTACCTGGCACTGCTGGCCGCCGAGCGGCTCGGCGAGCGAGTCCAGGCCGTGGTCCTGCTGGACACCAGCCACCCCGCCGAGTTGCAGCGGTCGCCGAACCAGGCGCTGGGCGCCAGGCAGCTCTCCGACGTACTGGCCCTGCTGCCCGAGTCGCTGCGAGCCGGGTTCGGACCGCTGCTGGAGCGGCCGGACTGGCTGCCGCAACTCCCCGAGCAGGAGCGTACGTTCGCTCTCGCGCACTACCGGGACACGCGTACCTGGGCGACGGCCCGGCGTGAATGGCAGGCCGTACGGCAGGAGTTCACCCACTTCGACGGCCGCATGCCGAGGACGGACGCACCGCTGCTGGTGCTCACGGCCGGCCGCACGGCCGCCAAGCTGCCCGAACACGCGGACCTGCACCGTGAGCTGGCCGAATCGGCGGCGCTCTCCGAGCTGCATCTGATCCACGAGGCCGACCACGACGGAATTCTGACGGGGCGTCAGACAAGCCGGGAAGCCGCCGGACTGGTCACCGCCTTCCTTGACCGGCTCTCCCACGGCGGCGGAACCCATCGGACGGAGGCGACGACACATGCCCGCATCTCGTGACGGGAGGGCACTGGCGCTGGAGGGGGCCGTCATCGGCACCCTCGCGGTCTGGCTCGGCGCCACCCTGATCAGCCAGCACCCCAACCGGGTGTTCGACCGCATCCGCGCCAGGGACCGGTTCGGCCTGGTCATCCCCAACTGGCGCTTCTTCGCCCCCGAACCGGCGCGGCAGGACATGCACCTGCTGCACCGGGTGCTGACCGCGGACGGGGAGCAGAGTGCCTGGTCCGAGACCAACCGGATCAGCGAACGCAGCTGGCGCCAGGCGGTGTGGTTCCCCGAACGGCGGCGCGACAAGGCCCTGTTCGACCTCTCCTCGCAACTGCTGCCGATGCTCGGCTCGGCCGAGCTCGACCTGCACTCCGTCCCCGCCTACCGGGTGCTGAGGGAGTTCGTCGAGGCCGAGGTGCGGCGGGAGCACACCGGTGGCGCGTGCCCGCGCGGGTTCCAGTTCGTCCTCGCCAGGGGCAGCGGCTACGACGAGAGCGGTGCCCCGGAGTACCTGCTGGTCTCGCCGTTCCATCCGCTGGAGGACGGCGGGCGGACCGGCGCGGCGAGCGGCGAGCCGGGCGGGACGCGGTGACCGGCGCGCGGCCCCGGGCGGGCGGTCGCGGAGCCGTCGACGCGGTCGTCGTCGGCTCCGGGCCGAACGGCCTGGCGGCCGCGCTGCTGCTGGCCCGGGCCGGACTCGAGGTCCAGGTCCACGAGGCCGCAACGACTGTGGGGGGCGGCAGCCGCACGGCCGAGACACTGCCGGGCTTCCGGTTCGACGTGTGCTCGGCGGTCCATCCGATGGCGCTCGCCTCGCCCTTCTTCCGCGCCTTCGACCTGGCCGCGCACGGGGTCGGGATGCTGCAGCCCGAGGTCGCCTACGCGCACCCGCTGGACGGCGGACGCGCCGGTATCGCCTGGCGCGACCTCGACCGCACGGCGGACGGGCTGGGCCCGGACGGCCCGGCATGGCGGGCCCTGGTCGGGCCGCTGGCCCGGCGGTGGCGGGGTACGGTCGCGGCCGCGCTCTCGGACTTCCGCACCGTGCCCGGCGATCTGCTCACCGCGGGGCGGCTGGGCCTGCGGGCCATGGAACAGGGATCCGCGCTGTGGGGGGCGAGGTTCGCGGGGGAGGTCGCGCCCGCCATGTTCAGCGGCGTCGCCGCCCACGCCCTGGTACCGCCGCGCGCCCCGGCCCCGGCCGGCGTCGCCCTGGTGCTGGCCTCGCTCGCGCACGCGGTCGGCTGGCCGCTGCCCCGCGGCGGCAGTCAGGCGATCGCGGATGCGCTGGCGGCGGCCATCCGGCACGGCGGCGGCGTCATCCTCACCGGTCAGCCGGTCGAGCACCTCGACCAGTTGCCCAGGGCCCGCGCCGTGCTGCTGGACCTCGGCCCGCACGGCCTGCTGCGACTCGCCGCCGGACGGCTCCCGGCCCGCTACGCGCGGCAGTTGCGCGGCTTCCGCTACGGCTCGGCGGCCTGCAAGGTGGACTACGCCCTCTCCGGGCCGGTCCCGTGGGCCGCGCCCGGCTGCGAACTGGCCGGCACCCTGCACCTGGTGGGCAGCCGCGGGGAGGCCGTGGCCGCGGAACGGGCCGTCGCGTCCGGGCGGCATGCGGAACGCCCGTACGTGCTGGCGGTCCAACCGGGGGTCGTGGACCCCGGCAGGGCGCCGGCGGGCCGGCACACGCTCTCCACCTACGCCCATGTGCCGCGCGGTTCCCGGCAGGACGTCGGCGACGCCGTCACCGCGCAGATCGAGCGGTTCGCGCCGGGCTTCCGCGACCTGGTGCTGGCCCGGCACGTCACCACCGCGGCCGAGGCCGAGCGGTACAACCCCAACAACGTCGGCGGTGACATCGCGGCCGGCGCGCTGACCCTGCGCCAGTCCGTGCTTCGACCGGTGGCCCGCCGGGACCCGTACCGCACCCCGCTCCCCGGGGTGTACCTGTGCTCGGCCTCGACGCCGCCGGGGCCGGGCGTGCACGGCATGTGCGGCCTGCACGCCGCCCGGCGCGCCCTGCGCGACGTCTTCGGCATCACCGCCGACCCGCTGGAGCTGCTGCGCGGCCCGGCCGCCGGCTGAACTCCGGTGCCGGAAGCGGCCGACGCCCGAACGGGCGTCGGCCGCTTCCGCGTCGCCCCGGCTCTTCGCCCCGGACCGGATGCGGAGCGCGCCCGCCCGGCTGTCGACCGCGGTGGCTTCCGGCTGATGGCGCGAGTATGTCATCATCTGATGACATCACCTGATGACAAATGATCTCCGACAAGGGAGGGCGCATCCCATGCACACCCCGACGGGGCGGTCGGCGCGTCGGCAGCGGGCCCTGGTACCGGTCCTGGTCTTCCTCGGCATGGTGGTGGCGGTGATCAGCAGCCTCGGTGCCCCGCTGATCCCGACCATCGCCACCACCGATCACGTCTCACTCGCCGAGGCCCAGTGGTCGCTGACCATCACGATGCTGGTCGGGGCGGTCTCCACACCGGTGCTCGGCCGCCTGGGCGACGGCCCGGGGCGCCGTACGGTCACGCTCGCCGCCGCCGCCGTGGTGGTCGTCGGCAGCGTGCTGGCCGCGCTGCCGCTCGGCTTCGGGTGGCTGGTGGCGGGGCGCGCACTGCAGGGCGTCGGGCTCGGACTGACCCCGCTGGCCATCGCCACCGCGCGGGACAGCCTGCCCGCCGCGGCCTCCCGTTCGGCGGTCGCGCTGCTCTCGATCACCACCGTCGCCGGCGTCGGCCTCGGCTACCCGCTCACCGGGCTGATCGCCCAGTCCTTCGGCATCCACGCGGGCTTCTGGTTCGGTGCCGTGATCAGCGCCCTGGCCTTGGTGCTGGCCGCCCTGGTCCTGCCCCCGACCACCGACCGCGAACGGCACCCGCTGGACACGCTCGGCGCGGTGCTGCTCGGCCTGGCCCTGGCCGGGCTGCTGCTGGTGCTCAGCGAAGGGGAGACCTGGGGCTGGTCCAGCGGCCGGCTGTGGGTGCTGGCGGCCGCCTCGGTACTGCTGCTCGCCGGCTGGATCCGGCACGAGCTGCGCACCGCCCACCCGCTGGTGGAGCTGCGCACCCTGACCAACCGGGTGGTGCTCACCGCCGACGTGGCCGGCCTGGTCGCGGGCGTCGGGATGTACCTGCTGATGTCGCTGGTGATCCGCTATGTGCAGACCCCCACCGGTACCGGCTACGGCCTGGGTGCCTCGGTGGTGGTCGCGGGCCTGGTGCTGCTGCCGTTCTCGGTGGTCAGCGTGATGTCCAGCAAGGTGGTCCCGGTGCTGATACGGCGCACCTCGACCGCCGTGGTGCTGCCGCTGGGCTGCGCGGTCTCGCTGGTTTCGGTGCTGCTCTTCCTGGTCGCCCGCGACCGCCTGTGGGAACTCCTGGTGGTGATGGCGATCGCCGGGCTGGGCGTCGGCTGCACCTTCGCGGTGATGCCGGGACTGATCGTCGGCTCGGTGCCCGCCCGTGAGGTCGGCAGCGCGGTCAGCTTCAACCAGGTGCTGCGCTACGTCGGCTACTCCACCGGCAGTGCGCTCTGCGGCGCCGTGCTCCAGGCGCACACCGCGCCGGGGCAGCTGCTGCCCACGGACGGCGGCTACCGGGATGCCGCGCTGATCGGCTGCGCGGTGTGGGTGGTGATCGGGCTGGTTACCATCGTCCTGCCGCGGCGCAGCGCCCCGGTTGCCGGCCGGGCCGGCGTGGACGAGGAGCTGATGGTGGACGAGAGCATCGCCGACATCGCGCCGGGCGAGGCCGAGGTGCCCCTCCTGGGTGCCCGGGCCGAGCGGTGACCGAGACGGGGGCCCCGGCCGGCGGGTCGGCCCCGGACGACGGTACGCCGCCCGCGCCGCCCCGGCGCCGGGACGCCGCCCGCAGCCGGGAGCTCCTGGTCCAGGCGGCGATGGAGCTCTTCGCCGACCGCGGCTTCGAGCGCACCACCACCCGGGAGATCGGTGAACGGGCGGGTGTGGACCCGGCGTTGATCGCCCGGTACTTCGGCAGCAAGATGCAGCTCTACCTGGCCGCGGTGCGGGTCGAGGTGGGTGACGCGGTGCCGGCCGACCTGCTGGACGAGGACCGGCTGCGCGGCCTGCTGGAGCGGTTCTCCCGGCGCGGCCCCGGC
Source organism: Kitasatospora sp. HPM-01-4 (assembly GCF_051374625.1). NCBI lineage: Bacteria > Bacillati > Actinomycetota > Actinomycetes > Kitasatosporales > Streptomycetaceae > Kitasatospora > Kitasatospora sp. HPM-01-4. The sequence continues at coordinate 7,568,318 of NZ_JBPQGP010000005.1, forward strand.
CCGTCCTTCCAGGCCGCGGTGCTGCCCGGCGACAACACCGAGGTGCAGCAGGCCGCCCGCACCCACCTCCACGAGCGACTGGTGCACCCGCTGTGCGAGCGGTTCACCGACGAGCAGGCGGACCGGCCGCAGCTTCGGGCCGAGCTGGCGGCGGCGGCCTTCGCCGGGGTGGTCCTGGCCCGCTCCAGCGGGGCGTTCCCCGAGCTGGCCGAGGCGGAGCCGGAGGAGCTGCTGCCGATGCTGCACGACCTGCTGGCCGCGAGCCGCCCGGCACAGTCACGGTGAGGCGCCGGGCGCGGTGAGGCGCCCGACACAGTGATGTGCCGGGCCCGGTGAGGCGCCGCGCCCGGTGATGTGCCTGCCACGGTGACGCCACGGTGGTCTGCCCGCCCCGGCGGCGCCGGATCGACACCGGACGGGCGGCACCGCTCGCGGATCCGGCGCCGGGGGAGCAGCGTGGAAGGTGATCGCGAGTGCGGTGAGGTGGTGCGCTGTGGACCGGAACGAATCGGCTGCCCGGGAATCGGCCGCCCGTGACCCGGCTGCCCCTGCCCCCGCTCCCCGCGTCGTGGTCGGCGTCGACGGTTCGCCGTCGTCGGGTGCCGCGCTGCGCTGGGCGGTCCGGCAGGCCGCGCTGATCGGTGGGACCGTGGAGGCCGTGAGCGCCTGGGAGCCGCCGGTGGCGTACGGCTGGAACGCGCCGGTGGTCGACACCAGTCTCGACGAGGAGAACGCCCGTCGGCTGCTCACCACGGAGCTGCGCGAGGTGCTCGGGGACCGGTGCCCGGTGGAGCTGAAGCCGCGCCTGGTGCTCGGAAACCCGGCCGCCGTACTGCTCGACGCGGCGGTCGGCGCCGAACTGCTGGTGGTGGGCAGCCGGGGGCGCGGCGGCTTCGCCCGGGCGCTGCTGGGTTCGGTGAGCCAGCAGTGCGCACTGCACGCGACCTGTCCGGTGGTGATCGTCCGCCCGGACTGAGCCCGATCGCGACTGAGCCCGATCGCGGACCGAGCCCGGCCGACCGGAGCGGACCCGAGCGCCCACCGCCCCGAACGCGTCCCGGCACAGAGGGAGAGAAGCCACGGTGAACGAGAACGCCGAGCCCGCAGCGGCCGCCGTCCGGCATCCGGATCCGCGCGCCATCGCGCAGCGCATCGCCGATCGAAGGCGCCAACTCAATCTCACCGAGGAGGAGTTGGCGAATCACGCCGCGATGTCGACCGGCTACCTGCGGCATCTGATCGAGTGGGGGCCCGAGTTCGACCGCGGTGGCTTCCTCCGGATCGCCGCCGCACTGCGGTGGACCTACCGGGAGCTGGTCCAGGGGCGGAGCGACCCCCCGCCCGGGCAGACCGGGCCGGCGCCGCGCCCGGTCCTCATCCACCTCACCGAGCCCGAGTGCTGGGAGAAGCTCGGCACCCACGGCATCGGCCGGGTCGCCCTGCCGGTCCAGCCCGGCCCGGAGGTGTTCCCCGTCAACTACACCGTCGACGCCGGAACCGTCGTCTACCGTACGGACCCGCGGGGCGCCGCGGCCGCGGGCGAGGCCTCGGCGCTGTCCTTCGAAGCGGACCGCATCGACGACCGCCTGAGCCGGGGGTGGAGCGTACTGATCACCGGTACGGCCGAGCGCATCGTGGATCCCCAGGTGGTGGAGCGCCTCGCGCAGCTGCCCGGTGCCGAGTCATGGGCCGGCGGGAGTCGCCCGCTGTGGATCCGGATCCGGCCGGAACAGATCACCGGCCGGCGCATCGGGACCATGTGAGCGGCGCCGGGTGCGGCCGTGCTCGGGGAGCTCCGGGCCTTGAGTTCCATCGGCCGGGCTCGGGCGGTGCGTGACCACGGGCCCGCCGGCGCAACCGCCGGGCGGACGGCCCGCTACCGCTGGGGAACCGCCTCGGGCACCTCCCGGGGCAGCGCCTGCGAGGCCCAGATGACCTTGCCGGTGGCGGTGTAGCGGGTGCCCCAGTGCTCGGCGAACTGGGCGACCAGGAACAGTCCGCGGCCCCCTTCGTCCGTGCTGGCCGCGTAGCGGAGATGGGGTGAGGTGCTGCTGGTGTCCGAGACCTCGCAGGTCAGCTGGCGGTCGCGGAGCAGGCGCACCTGGATCGGGCCGCCGGCGTAGCGGATGGCGTTGGTGGTCAGTTCGCTGAGGATGAGCTCGGTGTTGAAGGCCAGATCCGCCAGGTCCCACTCGTCCAGCTGCCTGGTGACGGCGGCCCGGGTGCGGGCGACCGCGGCCGGGTCGGTCGGTACGTCCCAGCTGGCCACCCGGTCGTCGGCCAGCACCCGGGTGCGGGCGACCAGCAGGGCGATGTCGTCGCCCGGCTCGGCGGGCAGCAGGGCGTCCAGGACCGCGTCGCAGGTCTCGGCCGGCGGCCGGCCGGGGGCGGCCAGGGCCCGGCGCAGCAGCTCCAGCCCGGTGTCGATGTCACGGTCGCGGCTCTCGACCAGTCCGTCGGTGTAGAGCACCAGCTGGCTTCCCTCGGGCAGCCGCAGGTGCCCGGTCTCGAAGGGCAGGCCGGCCAGGCCGAGCGGTGGTCCGGCCGGCAGGTCGGGGAACTCCGCGGTGCCGTCCGGGTGGACCAGGGCGGGCGGGAGGTGGCCGGCCCTGGCCAGGACGCACTCCCCGGAGACCGCGTCGTAGACCGCGTACAGGCAGGTGGCGCCGGTGATCGCGGTGTGGCCGCCGACGGCCGCCTCGTCCTGGTCGATCCGGTGGACCAACTCGTCCATGTGCCCGAGGAGTTCGTCGGGCGGCAGGTCCAGGGCGGAGAAGTTGTGGACCGCCGTCCGCAGCCGTCCCATGGTGGCGGCGGCGTGTACGCCGTGGCCGACCACGTCGCCCACGACCAGCGCCACCCGGGCGCCCGGAAGCGGGATGACGTCGAACCAGTCGCCCCCCACCTCGGCGTGCGCCGGAAGGTAGCGGTAGGCGATGTCCAGGGCGTCCTGCGCGGGCAGGCCGCGCGGCAGCAGGCTGCGCTGCAGGGCGACGGCCATGGCGTGCTCGCGGGTGTAGCGGCGGGCGTTGTCGACGCACAGCGCGGCCCTGGCGCCGAGCTCCTCGGCCACCGACAGATCGTCCTGTTCGAACGGTTCGGGCTTGGTCGAGCGCCAGAAGTTGGCCATGCCCATGATGATGCCCCGCGCCTTGAGCGGAACGGTGATCAGCGAGTGGATGCCGTAGGCCATGATCTGCTCGGTCAGTACCGGATCCTGGGCCCGCCAGCCGGACTCCCGCACCAGGTCGGGTGCGAGCACGGCGTGTCCGCTGCGGAAACCCCGAGCCTGCGGGGTGGACGGCTTGAACGTGATCAGGTCGCCGACCCGGTACAGGGGTGCGTCCGGGTGGATGCCGTGGACCGCCGTGCGCCGCATGTCCGCGTCCGGGCCGGTCGGCTCCTCACCGCGCAGTACGGGATCCGCCAGATCGACGGTGGCGAAGTCGGCGAAGCGGGGAACGGCGAACTCCGTCAGCTCCTCGGCGGTCCGCACCACATCCAGGGTGGTGCCGATCGCCGCGCCCGCGTCGTACAGCAGCCGCAGGCGCCGCCGTGCCTCGTCCGCCCTGCCGGAGAGCAGCCGCAGTTCCGTGGTGTCCCGCAGGGTCGCCACGAAGCCGGGCGGGCCCCCGTCGAGGTCGGTGGGTCTCAGGTTGACGGCCAGCAGCCGGTCCCCGGCCGGGTGCACCTGGTCGGTGGCGGTGTCCCCGGAGGCCAGCAGCGCGGCGGTGCGCGGGTCGAGCCCGAGGTCGGTGACGGCGCGGCCCTCGGCGTCCGGGGGCAGGGCCAGCAGGCGGCGCGCCTCGTCGTTGGCGAGGGTGAGCCGGCGGTCGCCGTCGACGATCAGCACGCCCTCGCGGACGGCGTGCAGCACCGCGTCATGGTGCTCGTACATCCGGGTGATCCCGGAGGGCCCGAGACCGTGGGTCTGCCGCCGCAGCCGCCTGCTCACCAGCGCCGCGCCGCCGGTGGCCAGGGCCAGTGCGGCCCCTGCCGAGCCGAGCAGCAGCGGCAGTTGGCGGTCGGCCACCCCGCTCACCGAGCTGATCGTGATGCCGGCGGAGACCAGCCCCGCGACCGAGCCGCCGGGCCTGGTGACGGGAACCACCGAGCGCACGGACGGTCCCAGGGTCCCCGCGTAGGTCTCGGTGACGGTCCCGCCGGCGACGGCCGGCGCGATGGTGCCGATGTAGTGCTTCCCGATCTCGCTGGGGTTCGGATGGGTGAGGCGGATCCCGTCCGGTGTCATGACGACGATGAAGTCCACCCCCGACGCCCGCCGGGCCGCCTCGGCCCGTGGCTGCAGGACGGCGCTCGGATCGGGCGCGGCCAGCGCGGCCAGTATCCCTGGTGAGTGGGCGAAGGTCTGGGCGACCGCCAGCGACCTGTTGCGGGCCTCCTGGGTGCTGTCCCGCCGGGCCTGCACCAGAAGCTCCACCACCGCGGCGACGATCAGCAGCAGCACGATCGCCACCTGCAGGACGAACACCTGACCGGCGATGCTGTGCACCCCCGACGCCCGGGTCCTACGCCCCGCGGTCGAAGCGGCGCCGTCGGGCCCGCCCCGCGACCGCCGCGTGTCCACGGAGACACCGCCCGGCCGTTGGCGCGCGCGCCGACGGCTTGGCCACAGGCCGGCGAAAGAAGGGGCCGACTGGGCCCATCGGCCCAGAAATCGGACCATATCCTCATTTAAGCACTGCCTCTGAGTGCCGCCCTCCCGGTGCTCCGGGCCCGACCGGGGCGAAGGCGTGCCCGGCGAGTTCCCACCCCGGCGCGCGGGCGTCAGCCGGCGGCATCCGCCGGTTTTGGAGGGTGCAGCCAGGGGCTGCGGGAGTAGAGCAGCGCCACCACGGCGGTGCACCCGGCCACGGCGAGCAGGACCGGGCCGGGCCCGCCGGCCAGTGACGCGGCGCCCGCCAGCCCGCCCGCGAACATGCCCGCGACGGTCGCCACCCGCTGGACGCCGGTCAGAGCGGTGGGGCCGGTCCCGGGCGGGTGGGTGCCGGCGATCAGCCTGACCAGGGAGGCCTGGACCAGGGTGGTCGGCATCTCCGGGACCCTGGTCTGCAGCACGATCCGGTTGCGCCAGCCCATGGCGAGCGTGATCAGGACGGATGCGACGACGGCGTCCGAGGCGCGCGGGAAGCCGGTGCCGGCGGTGGCGACGGAGTACGCGCCGGCCGTGGTGACCACCGCGGACTCCACCAGCAGGCCCACGGCGAACCAGCGCCGCCCCTGCCGCAGACGGCGGGCGATCACCAGATGCGCGCCGACCGCACCGAGGACGAACCCCGCGAGCGCCATTCCCGGGCGGGCGACGGGCAGGTGCCCGGGGCCGGCGACACCGAAGGCGAGCAGCAGCAGGTTGCCGGTGGCCAGGGCCGCGAAGGCGTGCCCGAGGGCGAGGAAGCTGACGGCGTCGATCACACCACTGGTCACGGTCAGGGCGGTGAGCACCGCGGTGACGCGGACCTCGATCCGGACGGGCATGGCGCTCCTCGCTGCGCACGGCGGACGGCGGGGCAGGACGGCAGGCAGGACGGCGGGGCGGACGACGCGGCGGACCACAGCGCGGGCCCGCCGCGTCCTCGCGTCCTCCAGGCTGGCCTGCCCGGGCCGTGGCGGCGAGGACAACACACCGCCCCGCGGGCGGCGGCGTCCCGACCGGTCACGGCAGCGGGTACGGCTCCGGGCCGCCCGGGAGTGCCGGGGTGCGGCCCGGCCGTCGGAGCCCGCCCGCCGCCGCGGGGAGCCGGCGACCGGCCGCCGGCTCTCCGCTCGGCCCGGGCAGGCCGGCTTCGCGACTGCCGGACACCCCCCGGGGCGTCAGGCGCCGAGGACGGCCAGGTCCAGCAGCCGGAGGCGGGCGGGGTCGGCGATCACCTCGTACGCGTTGATCCGCTCGCCGTCGACCGTGAACGTGAGGGCGAGGAGCAGCCGTCCGCGCGGGGCCACGACGACGCCCACCGCCCCGTTCACGAGGGCGGGTTCGGCGAACCGCGAGCGGCGGCCGAAGACCACCGTCTGCTCCGCCACGGTGCGCGCGCCGGTGGCCGTGGTCGCGACGCCCGGCGGCAGAGCGGCCCGGTCCGCGCGGCGGACGACGTCCGGGGCCAGGACCGCCAGGAGGGCGTCCAGGTCGCCGGCGCGGGCGGCGGCGAGGAAGGCCTCGACGACCCGTCGCTGGCGGGCGAGGTCGGCGGCGGGAACGGCGGTGGTACCGCGCACCTTCCGGCGGGCCCGGCTGGCGAGCTTCTTCGCCGTCACCGGTGTGCGCTCCACGATGGGAGCGATCTGCTCGAACGGCACCGCGAAGGTGTCGTGCAGGACGAAGGCGATCCGCTCGGCCGGGGCCAGGCGGTCGAGGACCACCAGCATCGCCCGGCCGACCGAGTCGCGCAGCACCGCTTCCTGTTCCGGGTCGCCCGGGCCTCCGGTGTCGCGGTCGTCCCAGAGGTGGTCGGGGATCCGCTGCCCGACCGGTTCCTCACGTCGTGACGTGCGCGAGCGCAGCATGTCGAGGCAGACCCGGGAGACGACCGTCCGCAGCCAGGCGGGCAGGTTCTCGATGCCGTCGGCGTCGGTGCGGCAGAGCCGCAGCCAGGCCTCCTGGACGGCGTCGTCCGCCTCGCTGAGCGAGCCGAGCATCCGGTACGCGGCCGTCCTCAGGAGGCCCCGACTCGCCTCGAACCGCTCCGCCAGCCGGTCCTGCTCGTCCATCGGTCACCTTTCGCCGTCGGGATCCGTCGACTCTATGACGCGCCCGACCGGGCCGAGGTGACTGCGGCCCGCTCAGGGTCCGCCCGGCGGCCTTGACGACGAGGAGACACCAGCCATGACCATCACCGTGCCGACCGCCCTCGACCAGCCGCTGCTGCGACCGGTGGACCTGGGAGACCTCCACCTCCCCAACCGGGTGGTGATGGCGCCGACCACGCGGGCCCGCGCGGCCAACGAGGGGCTGGTGCCGACCGGGATGCACGCCGCCCACTACGGCCAGCGCGCCAGCGCCGGACTGATCATCACCGAGGCGACCTGGGTCAGCGAGCAGGCCATCGGTTTCGTCAACGTCCCGGGTGTCTACAGCGCGGAGCAGGTGGCCGGGTGGCGGCGGGTCACCGATGTCGTGCACGCCCTCGGCGGCCGCATCGTGCTGCAGCTCTGGCACACCGGCGCCGCCTCGCACCCCGACCACCTCGGCGGACGGCTGCCCGCCGGGCCGTCGGCGGTCAACCCCCGGGTGAAGGCCTTCACCCCCGGCGGATTCAAGGAGACCGTCACTCCCCGGGAGATGACCGAGGCCGACATCGCGGCGGCGGTCGCCGACTACGGTGCCGCGGCCGAGAACGCCCGACGCGCGGGGTTCGACGGCGTCGAGGTCGGCGCCCACGGCTCGTTCCTGATCGCGCAGTTCCTGAACCCGCGGCTGAACCGCAGGACCGACCGGTACGGCGGCGACCGCACCGGCCGGCAGCGGCTGCTCCTCGAGATCGTCGACGCGGTCGCCGCGCCGTGGGACGGACGTCGGGTGGGCGTCCGCCTGGGGCCGTACCTGGTCCCGGGGGAGCTGTTCCGGCCCGACGAGGAGATGCTCGCCGACTACGACGAGCTCGTGACGGAGCTCAACGACCACCCCGTGGCCTACCTGCACCTGCGCGGACGGGACCTCGCCGGGCAGGACGCCGCCCCCGACTTCGCCGCGATCGAACGCTACCGACGGCGGTTCCACGGTCCCCTGATCGCGAACAACGGCTTCGACCGGGAGTCCGCGAACGCCGTCATCGAGGCCGGGCTCGCCGACGCCGTGTCCTTCGCCACCCACTTCATCGCCAACCCCGACCTCGTCACCCGGTTCGCCCTGGGGCGGGCCCTGGCGGTCTCGAACCGTGACACCTACTACTCCGGCGGAGCCAACGGCTACCTCGACTACCCCGTCAGCGGCTGGGCGGACGGTGCCGAGGCGTGATGCCGGGGCCGGTGGCGCCGGTGCCGACGGCCCCGGTCAGGGGCGCGGCTCGACGGGCGTGAGCACCCCGAGCCGCGCCTCGATCGCGGCCGCCGCCCGGAGGCACAGGTCCTCGCGGTACATCGCGCCGATCACCTGCACCCCCAGCGGCAGCCCGCCCGCGACGCCGACGGGCACCCCGACCGACGGCACTCCGACGAAGGTGGCCGCCCGGCACAGCCGGGCCGCCGCGAAGGTCCGGATGTTGTCCTCGACGCTGCGCAGCAGGGTCCCGGGCGCGGGCGGCAGCCCGGTGTACGAGGAGCCGAGCAGCAGCGGGAAGCGTTCGAGGAGCTCCGCCCAGTCGCGCTGGATACCGAGGCGCAGGCCGGGCAGCGCGACGTACTCGGCGAGGCCGACGGGCGGGGCCTCCTCCAGCGAGTACTCGACGTGCCGGGCGCTGTCGTCGGTGAGCAGCTGCCGGACAGCCGGCCAGACCAGGCTGAACTCGGTGTAGGTCAGCGCGCGGTAGCCGGCCACGGCCTCCCGCAGCCGGGGCACCTCGACCTGTTCGACCCGGTAGCCGGCGTCCGCCAGCGCGGCGGCCGCCGCGTCGATCCCGGCGAGCACCTCGGGGTCCGGCTCGGGTCCGTCCGGATCGACCACCACGCCGACCCGTACCGGTGCCGTGGGCGGCGGGCCGTCGAGCGGGACCGGGACCGAGCGCGGGTCCTGCGGGTCGCGGCCGGCCAGCACCTCGTAGGCGGCGCGCAGATCCGCCACGGTCCGGGCGACCGGCCCGTCCACCGGGAGCAACTGGGTGGCGAGGGTGGGCTCCTGAGGACCGATCCGGTGGTCCATCGGGAACCTGCCGTAACCGGGCCTGAGCGTGGCCACGCCGTTGAACGCGGCCGGGATGAGCAGCGAGCCGCCGGAGTCGTTGCCGAGCCCGAGCGGCGCCATGCCGGTGGCCACCGCCACGGCGTCGCCCCCGCTGGTACCGCCCGGGGTCCGGGCCGGATCCCAGGGGTTGCGGGTGTCCCCGTACAGGGTGCTGACGGTGTGCAGGCCGCCAAGTGTCATGTCGGGCAGGTTGGTTCGCCCGACCGGGATCGCGCCCGCCGCGCGCAGCCGCCGTACGGGCGGGGCGTCCGCGGCGGGCACGAAGTCCCGGAAGCGCGGAACGCCGAAGGTGGTCGCCGAGCCGGCGACGTGGATGTTCTCCTTCACAGTGAACGGGACCCCGGCGAGCGGGCCCAGGGGCTCACCCGCCGCGCGGCGGCGGTCGGTCTCGGCGGCAGCCCGGCGGGCGCCGTCGGCCAGCGGGTTGGTCACGGCGTTGACGGCCGGGTTCACCGCGGCGATCCGCTCCAGGTGGGCCTCGGTCACCTCCAGGGCGCTGACCTCGCCGTCGGCGACGGCCGTCGCGAGCGCCGTCGCACTCAGTCTCCACAGTTCGGTGTCCATGTCCGCTTCCACTCTCCTCGCTCGGGCAGGATTGCATGCGATTACGTATATGGATACAGATCTGTATCTGAATGCGCAATCGAATATGGAACCACCGGTCACAGGAGGCCGCGAAGAGGCGGGAAGTGGCCGGGAAGGCCTCGGCGGTGCATTGACACCCGGCCGGAAAGACCCCAGACTCCTCGGGCCGACCCGCCGTGACGCGGCGTGGCCCGGCGGCACGGGAGAGACCCGGAGGCGGCCCGGGGGAGTCGCGAGGTCCGGGACGACGTCCCCGGCATCGGCCGAGGTAGCGGCCGGGCCGGGCTTCCCGCAACGGAGGTGGCGATGAGTCAGGCCGACGGCGGTACGAGGTACGGAGCGGGTGAGCCGGCCGCCCTCGACAGGTACAGCAGCGGGGTGCTCAGCCATGAGCGGCCGACCGAGCTGGAGCGGCTGCGGGCGCTGGAGCGGATGTCGGACGCCTGGACTCGGCAGACTTTCGCGGACCGTGGACTGCGTCCCGACTGGCGGTGTCTGGAGCTGGGCGCCGGGGCGGGAAGCGTCGCCCGCTGGCTGGCCGGACAGTGCCCGGACGGCCGGGTCGTGGCCCTCGACGTCGACACCCGCTTTCTCGACGCCGGATGGGCGAAGAACCTGGAGGTGGTGGAGGGGGACCTGCGGGAGACCGAGTTCCCGCCCGGCTCCTTCGATCTGATCCACGCCCGCGCACTGATGATGCATCTGCCGCAGCCCGAACGGATCATCGCCAGGGTGGCGCGCTGGCTGGCCCCCGGCGGCTGGCTGGTCCTGGAGGATCCGGTCAACTTCACCACCGACTCCTCGCCGTACCCGGCCTGGCAGCGCATCATGCGCGCCCTGGAGGACGCGCTCTCCGCCCAGGGAACCGATCTGACCTGGGCGCGCAGGCGGCAGACGGCGGCCCTGGCGGACGCCGGACTGACCGAACTCGGCCTGGCCCTGCAGCCGTTGATCGTCGGTGACGGCGGCGCCGCCGACGCCTTCATGCGGCTCTTCTTCGAGCAGGTCGGCCCCGGCCTGGTCGGACAGAACCGGCTCACCGCCGACCAACTCGCCGAAGGGCTGGCGCTGTTGGACGATCCCCGGTTCCTGGACGTCACCCACACCTATCTGGTCGGCTGGGGGCGCCGCCCCTGAGCCATGGATGCCGTGGACAGCGGCGTGCACCGAACCGTCCATCAACTCGCTTCAACATAAGGAGCGTTGGCGGATGACAGACTCGCGCTGACCGGTGGGCCTGGAGCGTTCGCCGACTTGTGGGTACGTTGGGCCGGACACGGTCGGCCACCAGGGCGGGGGGAAGAGGTCACATGGCCACGGCACAGCCGGCTCGGTGGCGCGGACCGGCGGTGCTCGCGGGCCTGATGCTGGCGGCGTTCACCTTCAACACCACGGAGAACCTGCCGATCGGGCTGCTCAAGCTGATCTCGGCGGACCTCGGGGTGTCGCTGCCGGCGGTCGGATACCTGGTCACCGGCTACGGACTGACGGTCGCCGTGGTCTCACTGCCGATCGCCCACGTCACCCGGGCGATGCCGCGCCGCCATGTGCTCAGCGGGCTGCTCGCCGCGCTGGTGCTCTCCAGTCTGCTCGCCGCGGCGGTCTCCTGCTACTGGCTGCTGCTGGCCGCCCGGCTGGTCACCGCGCTCGCCCAGGCGCTGTTCTGGGCGGTGATGGGACCGGTCGCGGTCGGCCTGTTCCCGCCTGCGGCAAGGGGGCGGGTGATCGGCGTACTGTCGGTCGCCGGCTCGCTGGCCCTGGTCCTCGGTGTGCCCGCGGGCAGCTGGTTGGGCCGGCGGACCACCTGGCAGCTCCCGCTCGTGGTACTGGCCGGACTCGGCCTGCTCTCCCTGCTCACCGTCGCCCTGCTGCTGCCGACCTCCCGCCCCGAGGACGGGCACGCCGCCCACGGAGCCGCCCCCGACACCCGCCGGTTCGCGATCGTGCTGGCGACCACCGCCCTGTCCGTCACCGGCGCGTTCACCGGCTACACCTACCTGGTGGCCTTCCTCGGTGCGGTGAGCGGCTTCTCCGACACCGCGATCAGCGCACTGCTGCTGCTCTCCGGCGTCGCGGGCGTGATCGGAGTGAGTGCCACGGGCCCGCTGCTGGACCGCTTCCCGCGCGGCACCCTGATCGCCCCGGTCGCCACCCAGGCGGCGGGAATGCTGGGCCTGTACACGGCCGGAGGCTCCAAGCCGGTCGCGGTCGCGGCCCTGGCACTGGTCGGCGGCTCGCTCGGACCGGTCTTCACCGCCACCCAGAACCAGGTGCTGCGCTGCGCCCCCGGCCGTACCGAGATCGCGCTCGCGGCCAACTCCGGTGCGTACAACGCCGGGATCGCGGCCGGCGCCCTGCTCGGCGCGCTGGTCCTGCACGGCACGTCGGTACGGCCCACCTTCCTGGTGGGCGGGCTGCTCACCCTCGCGGCACTCGCGGTGCTGCTGGTCGGCGGTCAGCCGCTGCCGAGGCGGACGGCCTTCACCAGGAGCAGGACGGCGCTCAGGACGAGGTAGCCGCGCAGGGCGAGCATGCCCAGGCGCAGCCCCGGGGACCAGTGGACCGGCTTGAGCAGGGCCAGCGGCGGCATCCGCCAGGCGAGTTTCTCGGGAGCGGAGAGTACGGGTACCGGCGCCCGCCGGGCGTCCGGCCGGCGCCGGCCCGCCAGCCACAGGGCACCGGCCGCCGCGGCCAGCCCCGTGACCAGGATGACGGCCAGCCAGACGGTCAGTGCCTTGACGTCGACGGCGGGGAAGAGCGTGGTGAGCATGAGGGTTCCGGAGAGCAGCAGCAGAACGGCGATGATCAGCGTGGCGATGAGGTTGAGCCAGCGCGGGTTGACCCAGGGGCCGAGCACCTCGGGGTCGTTGCAGAGCAGCAGCAGGAAGACGCTGGCGGAGGGCAGCAGCAGCCCGGCCAGGGCCTGCACGGCCTCGGTGATCACACCCAGCGGTGCGCCGGGGATGAGCACGATCGCGGCGGCCAGCAGCACCATCAGGCTGTAGGAGGCGTAGAACTGCTTGGCCTCGCCGAAGCCGCGGTGCAGCGAGTGGCGCAGGTTGAACACGTCGCCGAAGGCGTAGCTGGTGGAGAGGGTGACGGCCGCCGCGCCGATGATGCTGGCGTCCAGCAGTACGACGGCGAACATCACGGCGAGGGCCTGGCTGTGCTGTTCCAGGGCGCGGGCGACGCCTGCCGCGTCGGTGAAGTTCCCCGCGAAGGGCGTCCCGCGGGCGGCGAAGTCGGCGATCATGACCAGTGCCGCGGCGCCGGTCACCACCACGATCGAGCCGATCACGGTGTCGGCGCGCTCGTAGTTGACGAAGCGCGGCGTGATGCGCTTGTCGATGACGTTGGACTGCTGGAAGAACAGCTGCCAGGGCGCCACCGTGGTGCCGACGACCGCGATGATGAGCAGGACGGCGTCGCTGGTGATGCCGCCCTGGATGCCCGGGACCACGAAGGAGCGGGCGGCGCGGCCCCACTGGGGCTCCGCGAGCAGGGTGAGCGGAACGAGCAGCAGGCTGATCGCGATGAGTGCGAACATCGCCCGCTCCCAGCGGCGGAACGAGCCGCTCGCGGTGACGGCGATCAGCAGCAGCGCGGCGATCGGCACCACGAGGTACTTGGAGGCGCCCAGGTAGGCGGAGGCCAGCGAGATTCCGATGAACTCGGTCACGAGGGTGAGGAAGTTGAGCACGAAGAGGTCGCCGACGCTGAACCAGCCCCAGAACCGGCCGAAGCGCTCGTTGATCAGCCGGGCGTGGCCGACGCCGGTGACCGCGCCGAGCCGTACCACCATCTCCTGGTTGACGATCAGCACCGGGATGAGCAGGAGCAGTACCCACAGCAGCGAGTAGCCGAAGTTCTGGCCGGCCTGGGCGTAGGTGGCGATGCCGCCCGCGTCGTTGTCGCCGACCATCACGATGATGCCGGGGCCGACGATCGCCAGCAGGGTCAGCAGCCTGGCCCTGAGGCCGGGGCGCTCCTCGACGTGCCCCCTGGGGACGCGCCCGAACGCGCCCTCGATGTCGCCGAGATGGGCCTCGTCGAGCACGGCGCTGGAACGCCGGGCGGGGGTCGGCCTGGGCCGGGGGCGGGGCGCGGCCCCGGGAGCGGGCGGCGGTGCCGGTTCCGGTTCTGGTTCCGGTTCCGGGGAGTGCGTCGAGGACGGTGCGGGAGAGGGGGCCGAGGACGGTGGCGACGGGGGTGAGGAGGGTGTCGAGGACGGTACCGGCCGGGGGGAGGCCGGCGGGACGCCCGGGACGGGGCGGCCCGGTTGCTCCGGTTGCTCCGGTCTCTTCGCGGGGCCGGTCATGCGTCCGCGGCCGTGTCGTCGGCCGTCCGGCGGCCCGGGTGCGGCGCGGGCTCGCGGCGGCGCCAGTCCTCGGGGATCACGGTCTCCAGGATGTCGTCGACCGTGATGACGCCGAGGATGCGGTCCCGCTCGTCCACCACGGGCACGGTCAGCAGGTTGTAGTCGGTCATCAGCAGGGCGACGTCCTCGACGTCGGTCTCAGGGAGCACCCGGACCGGCTCGGTGATCATGACCTGGTCCAGGAGGGCGTCCGGGGCGCTCTGCAGCAGGGCCACCAGGGTCGCGGTGCCGATCAACCGGGCGGCGCCCTCGGCCTGTTCGACCAGGTGGACGCTGGTGATCGCCTCCGGCTGCAGGGTGCGCGCGGCGCGCACCGACTCCAGCGCCTGGGCGACGGTGGCGGCCGGGGACGCGGTGACGAAGTCCAGCGCCATCAGCCCGCCCGCGCTGGACGGGTTGAAGCCCATCAGCGTGAGGACCTTGGCGCGCTGGCCGGCGGGCAGTGCGTCCAGTACCGGCTGACGGCGGCGCTGCGGCAGGTCGTTGATGGCGTCGGCGGCGTCGTCCGCGCGCATCCGGGAGAGCACCGCCGCGATCTGGGCGTCGTCCTTCTCCGCGAGCAGACGGGTCTGCGAGTCGGGTTCCAGCTCCTCGAAGACGTCCGCCTCCAGCTCGGGGTCGGAGTGTACGGTCTCCAGGATCTCCTCCGACTCGGTGCGGTTGGCCTCCTCCAGCAGGTCCGCGAGATCGGCCGCCTTGAGCCGGCCGAGCCGTCCGAACGGGCCGCGCACCCGGGCCGATTGAGCGTGTCCGATGAGCGGCTCGAAGGCCTTCCAGTCCCGCCAGTGCGGCTGTGACCGGCCGGGCCAGAACCCGCGGGGGCGGTGCGGATGCGTGTCCAGGCGGTCCACCACCCAGCCGTCCGGGCGCTCGCGGAGCTCCAGGTCGTGGGCGCGGACCAGTTCGACGTCGGCCACGTCGACCACCCGGTGCCCGAGCACGTCCGCACGCAGCAGCACCTCGCCCTCGCGCCGCTCGAACGGCCTCAAGTCAACGAGTTCGCTCAGGAGTTGGGTCCTCCCGCCGTCGAAGGTGGCCACCTGCTCGATCGGCAGGAACACCTCGCGCCGGCCGATCCGGACGACCAGACCCGTCACCAGCGGGTAGTCGCGGCCCCGCAGCCGGACGATCACATCGGACAGGCGGCCCACCACCTCGCCGCCGCGCCCCACCAGCGGGCGGTGCAGCAGTTGGGAGAACGAGACGAGACGATCCACAGCGCGAAGCTAGCGGAGCCCGCTTCGCCGGAGCCGTGCGTGCCGCCGCTACGCCGGGGCTTCACCCGGACGGAGCAGTCGGGGCTGCTGCACCTGCACCACAACCGCCTGCTGGGCATCGACCGGGATGCCGGGAAGCAGGCCCAGGCCATCGCCGCGGCGCGGTGGAGGAACACCGGGGGCGCCGACTGGGCCGAGGCTGAGCCCGCCCGGCGCCCTTCGGGGTGATCCGCCGCGGCGGGCCCGCGCCCAGGGGTCATCACCGGCGTCCCCCGGCGGGCGGCCGGCCACCACCGAGGTCAGGAGGATTTGACGGTGATATCGCCGTTGCTGGTGGTCAGGTCGAGCTGGTACGTACCCGCCGGGTCGTCGGTGACGCCGATGTGCCTGCCGCCGGCGTTGGTCTTCGTGGACACCTTGTAGCGTGCGGCCGGTACGGTGAGGTCGATCTTGCCGTTGGACGTCTTCGCCTGGACGTTCTGCGGTACGGCGGGGGCGAGGTCGATGGCCCCGTTGGAGGTCTGGACCTGGATCCGCCCGCCCTTGAGGCCGCGTCCGCTGATCCGGCCGTTGCTGGTCCGCACGTTGACCGGTCCCGAGACGCCGTCCAGCTCGACGCCGCCGGAGTCGGTGGTCACCGTCACCTCGCCCACCCCGGACAGGCTGATCGAACCGGCCGACGTCCCCCCGGTCACCGGGACGCCCGCCGGGACGTCGACGGTGTACGACACCGAGCAGTGGTCACCGCAGCCGTTGAGCACCAGGACGCCGTCCTCGATGCGGTAGGTCGCCCCCGTGGGCCTGTCGCCCCGGTACTCGACCTTCCGGTGGATGGGGAGGCCGCCCCCGCCGTCGCGGCCGTGCAGGACGACGCTGCCGGCCCCCATGTCCAGCCGCACGGACGTGATCTTCTCCCGCAGCGAGCCGTCGTCCTCGAAGGTCTGCCCTGGCAGAGCGTCGCAGGCACTCAGCCCGGCGGTGGCGATCGCGGCCACTGCCAGGATCCCGGGATAGCGAAGCCGCTGGCGCATGAACGTCCCCCATGGTCTGAAGAGAGGCCGGCCCTGAGTCCCCGGGCCGGTGCCCCATGAAGCTACCCGGCATGCCGTGCCCTCGACCATGGGGGAATCCCCCGATTTCGGCCTCAGGGTTCCCCCTCCAGGACGCCGTGTCAGGCCATGTGAAAGGGCCTGGCCGACGGCGGTGCCTGCGGCGCACCGGGGTGGTGCGCCGCAGGCGGAGGGGGTGCGGCATGGGTCAGCCGCCGTACACGTCCTCGACGTAGCGGCCCTGGGCGATCAGCGTCCGCAGCCAGTCCTGGGCGCCCGCGCGGTCGGCGCCGGGGGTGCGCTCCAGGTACAGGGCCTGGAAGGCGTCCCGGACGCCGGGTGCCATCCGGGCGCCGTCGCCGCAGACGTAGACCTGGGCGCCGGCGTCCAGCAGTTCCCAGACCCGGTCGGCGTCGGCGGCCAGCCGGTCCTGGACGAAGCGCCGGCCGTCGGCGGGGGCCGCACTGAAGGCGGGGCGCATGGAGACGGCCCCCTCCTGCTCGGCCGCGTGCAGTTCGGTGGCGTACAGGTAGTCGGCCTCCGGTGCGTCGCAGCCGAAGTAGCAGACGGCCGGGGGGAGTTGGACACCGTTGGCGAGGTGGGTGCGGCGGTCGGCGATGGCGCCGCGGAACGGGGCCAGGCCGGTGCCGGCGGCGATCATGATCACCGGGGTGCCGGCGCCGTGGTCGATCCGGAAGGCCTCGCGGCACGGCTGGATCCGGGCGTGCACGGTGTCGCCGGGCCGTACGGTGCTCAGGTAGCCGGAGCCGGTGCCGCGGTAGGTGCCGCGGCCGGAGCGCGCGGGAGCCTGGAGCACCGAGACCATCAGGTCGACGTGGTGCGGGTCGGCGCTCGGCGAGGACGAGACCGAGTAGTGCCGGGGCCGGATCGGGGGCAGCAGCTCCAGCAGCACCGGCCAGCCCAGCGCCCCGGCCAGGGCCGGGAAGTCCTCGATGAGGTCCAGCAGGCTGCGGTGGTCGGCCTCGCGCGCGCCGGCGTCCTCGGCGAGCGCGCGCAGGGCGGCCCGCTCGGGCGGGCAGGGGTTCGACTCGGCCAGCACGGACAGCTGTTCCGCGGTCGGGCGGTCCTGCAGCTCGACGTGGTGGGTGAGGAGTTGACGAACCGTCAGTGGACGGTCGACCGCGAGGCCGTCCCGGCGCGGGCGGTGCTGGACGATGCTGAGGACGGTGTCCGGATCGGCCCGCAGCAGCCGGGCCGCGCGTTCGACCAGGGCGGGGTCGTTGGCGGGGAGCACGGTGAGGTGGTCCCCGGTCCGGTAGCCGGTCCCCTCGGGCAGGGCGAGGCGGACCAGCCGCTTGACCCGGGGGTAGTCCGCGCGGGTGAGGCTGCCGGTCTCGGTGACGGTCATCGCGGTCATGCCGTGGCGGGCGGCCAGTGCGTCGAGGGCGCCGCCGGTGACCTCGGTGACGGTGTAGACGGGGTCGTCCTGCTCGGCCCGCGGGCCTGTGCCCACCGAGTCGGGGTCGCCGTACTGCCGCAGCAGCGCGGTGCGCAGCGCGGCGGTGAACTCCTTCACGCTGCCGGTCAGATCGCCAGAGGCGTCGGCCTCGGCCCGGTCCAGCAGCCGGGTCGCGCCGAGGGCGGCGAGGCGGTCGTCGATGAGGGTGGGGACGCGCTGGTAGGTCGCGGACCAGTTGCGGTCGCCGACACCGAGGACGGCGTAGCAGACGCCCCGCGCGGCACCCGGCTCGGCGCTCTCCAGCCACCGTACGAAGGCGGCGGCGTCATCGGTGGGCTGGCCGTTGTAGGAGGCGGCGGTGATGATGACGGGCCGGTCGGTGGGCAGCCCGGCCCGGTGGTCGTCCAGCGGAGCGGTGGCGGTGTCGAAGCCGAGCCCGGCCGCGTCGTCGGCGAGGGCTTCGGCGAAGCCGCGGCAGGTGCCGTAGTTGGAGCCGTGCAGCAGCAGCGCACCGGTGCCCCGGCGGGCCCGGGTGGGCAGTCCGGCGGAGAGGTCCGGCGCGCCCTCGGCGAGGACGGCGGCCCTGGGTGCGCGGTCGGTGCGCGGAAGCAGGGTGAGGGTGAAGCCGTTCGGCTTGATGGTCAGCGACTGCTTGAGGGTGAGCCGGTAGTCGGCGTGGTCGATCAGCCGGTACCGGTGGACCAGCATGCCGAGCAGCATGGTGGCCTCGTGCAGCGCGAACTGCCGTCCGATGCAGGCGCGTTCTCCGGTTCCGAACGGCTTGAACGCGTGCGGGGAGCGGGCCGCCTCGACCTCGGGGTCGAACCGGGCGGGGTCGAACAGCTCCGGGTTGTCGCCCCAGGCGGGGTCCCGGTGCAGCATCGGGACGATCACGCCGACGGTCTGCCCGGCGCGCACCGGGATCCGCCCGCCCAGCAGGGTGTCCTGGCGGGCGGTGCGGCCGAACCCGGGGGCCGCCGGCCACAGTCGCAGGGTCTCGTTCAGCACCTGGCGGGTGTGGCGCAGCCGGCCGATGTCCTCGAAGGTCGGATCCAACTCATCGGTGTCGCCCCACAGTTCGTCCACCTCGCGCTGCACCGCCCGCAGCGCGGACGGGTGCTTGGCCAGGTGGTGCAGGGCGAAGGCAAGGGTGCCCGAGGTGGTCTCGTGCCCGGCGATCAGGAAGGTGATCACCTGGTTGCGGATGTTCGCGAGATCCAGCGTGGTGCCGTCGCCCGGGTGCTTCGCGGTGAGCATCAGACCGAGCAGGTCCCGCTGCCCCTCGCTGCCGGACGGCTGCGCCCCGCCGCCTGAGGTGCGGGCGGCGATGACCTCGTCGACCACCGAGGCGAGGTAGTCGGCGTCGGTGCGCATCGCCTCGTCGCGCTCGCGGTGGTCGAGGGCGGGGTCACGGGTGAGCCGGGTCATCGCCCAGTCCAGGCAGCGGACCATGGAGGCGACGAACGGGTGCGGCTCGTCCCGCTCGAAGGAGCCGAAGTCGAAGCCGAACCCGGCCAGCCCGATGGTGTCCAGGGTCATCCGGGTCATGTCCTCCGCCACGTCCACCGGAGTGCCGTCCGCGGTGTGGCGGTCCCAGGAGGCGAGGAGTCTGTGGGCGACCTCCAGCATCACCGGGTGGTAGGTGCGCATCGACCCCAGCGCGAAGGCCGGCATCAGGATGTCGTGCGCCTTGGCCCAGTTGGGTTCGTCGTTGTACGCCGTGAACAGGCCGTCGCCGGTGAACTCGCGGACGTTCTCCAGCGCCGGACCGACCGCCTTGGTGAACCGCCGCTCGTCCGCCAGCTCCGTCACCAGATCCAGACCGCTCACGAAGAGGGTGTCGCGGCCGTGCAGGCGCTGCACGAAGGCCGGACCGTGGCGCCGGGCCAGCTCCATGTGCCGCACGACCGGGGTGTCGGTCAGAGCGGCGGCGGAGAGGTCGATGACGGGGACGTCGATGACGGGGACGTCGAGGACGGGAACGTCGAGGACGGGAACATCGATGACGGGAACATCGTCACCGCCGCCGGCCCGCGGTGTCAGCAGGATCTCGGTCATGGGTGAACTGCCCTCCGGGGTCGGGGAATCCGGGCTCTCGCCGCCAGGGTCCAGGCGACTTCCTCCACCTTGACGCAGCGGGGGTACCGCGCGGATCGCCCGTACTACATGATTGTGTAGTGGCCGCCGGAGCGTCGGGCTTGCGCCGTCCGGCCCCCGGGTGTAGCAGCAGCGGTAGGAGCCCCCGGGCGTGGCAGGAACAGGGACTGTGGCAGGAACAGGGACACGGTATGGACCCCCAAGGACGATCGGACTCCCGAGCGCAGTGCCCGGGCGGGCCGGACGGCGGCGACTCCCCGACTCCGGAGCGTGACCAGGCGCGTGATCAGGCGGTCGTCTGGCGCAACTGGGCCCTGCAGCTCTTCGACCACCTGCCGATACCGACCGCCCTCTGCGACCCCTACGGCACGGTACTGCTGGCCAACCCCGCGATGGCCGCGGAGTGGGGCATCCTGCCCAGCCGCCTGACCGGGCGCAACGCGCTGGACCTCTTCAACCTCAAGACCCCGACCCGGCTGCACCCGATCGCCGATGCGGTACGGCTGCGCCGCAGGTCGCGCTACCCCATCGAGGTCTCCTGGTCCACCGGTACGGGTGCCGAGCGGCACGGGGAGCTCACCGTCGACCTGGTCAGCGACACCCCGGACGCCCCTCCGCACCTGCTCCTGCTGCTGCGGGTGCTGGACGAACCCGAACCACCCGCCACCGCCACCGCCCGGGTCAGCCCCGTGGAGGCGAGGATCCTCGCCCTGGTCGCGGGCGGCGCCACCAACACACAGATCGCCACCGCGGTGGGGCTGACCGTGGACGGGGTCAACTACCACCTGGGCCGCCTCTCCCGCCGCTGGAGCGCGGCCAACCGCACCGCCCTGGTCGCGCGGGCCTATGTGACGGGCGTCCTCGCTCCGGGCGTCTGGCCACCGGAACCCGCCGACCGCGCGTCCGTGTCACCGGCCTGAGGCGCCGGTACCCGGCTGCCCCGACTGCTCGCGGACGGCCCGGCGCAGCAGCTGGGCCAGGTGGATCGCCCGGCGCCCGCCCGAGAGCTGGGCGATCTGGGTGCGGCAGCTGAAGCCGTCCGCGAGCAGGACGGTGTCGGGAGCGGCGGCCCGGACGGCCGGGAGCAGGACGCGCTCGGCTGCCGCGACGGAGACCTCGTAGTGGCCGCGTTCGAAGCCGAAGTTGCCCGCCAGGCCGCAGCAGCCGGAGTCCGGGACCTGGTTGGCCAGGCCGATCCGGGCCTCGATCCGGCGGTCGGCGGCCGTGCCGAGGACGGCGTGCTGGTGGCAGTGCACCTGGGTGAGGCCCTGCGACTTCTCCTGCAGGAGGGGGAGTTCGACCCGGCTCTGGTCGAGGAACTCGGCGAGTGTGCGGACCCGGCCGGGGACGTCGCCGGCCGCCGCGCCGAGCAGTCTGGGCAGTTCCTCGCGGAGTGCGGCCGTGCAGCTCGGCTCGAGGCCGATCACCGGCAGCCCCGGGGGCAGTGCCCGCAGACTGCGCCGCATCACCGCGCGGGCGACGCCGAGCTGGCCGGTGGAGACCCAGGTGAGCCCGCAGCAGACCGGGCCCTGGGGGAGGCGGACCGCGAAGCCCAGGTGTTCGAGGACCTCGACGGCGGCCTTGGCCGGTTCGGGGTCCAGCAGGTTGGTGAAGGTGTCCGGCCAGAGCAGGACCGGTGCCGCGCCACGCCGGGTGCGGCGTACCCGGTGGCGGAACCAGTGCTCGAAGCTCTCGCCCGGCAGGGTGGGCAGTGCGCGCCGGGGGTCGATGCCGCCGAGGCGCTTGAGGACGGCCGACAGCCCCGGTGAGCCGAGCAGGCGCCCCGCGAGGTCCGGGGCGAGGGCGGTGGCGCGCAGGGTGAGCGGCAGCCAGCCCATCGAGTAGTGCGAGGCGGGTCGCGGCCGGTTTCTGTAGTGCTGGTGCAGGAACTCGCTCTTGTAGGTCGCCATGTCGACATGGACCGGGCAGTCGGCGGCGCAGCCCTTGCA
Source organism: Kitasatospora sp. HPM-01-4 (assembly GCF_051374625.1). Lineage (NCBI taxonomy): Bacteria > Bacillati > Actinomycetota > Actinomycetes > Kitasatosporales > Streptomycetaceae > Kitasatospora > Kitasatospora sp. HPM-01-4. The sequence goes on from NZ_JBPQGP010000005.1 coordinate 7,589,867, forward strand.
GCTCAGGCAGAGGTCGAGCGCCTCCCGGACCTCCTCGGAGCGCCAGCCGCGCGTCACCGCACCGTCCGACCCGGGCACGGCTCCGCGCAGCATCTCGGCGAGCAGTCGCGCCCGGCCCCTGGTGGAGTGCCGCTCCTCCTCGGTGACCATGTAACTCGGGCACATCACACCGCTCCTGGTGTCCACGCACCTGGCGACCCCGACACAGCGGTGCACGGCCTTGAGCAGGCTGCCGTCGTCCTGCGGGTAGGGGAGGGCGAGCGGCAGGTCGCGGCCGGTGAAGCGCAGGTCGGCGTCGAGCGGACGCGGGTCGACCAGGACACCGGGGTTGAGCAGGTTCGCCGGGTCCCAGATCCGCTTGAACCTCCCGAAAAGACCGATCACTTCGGCCGGGTACATCCGGGACAGCAGCTCCGCGCGGGCCTGCCCGTCGCCGTGCTCACCGGAGAGCGAACCGCCGTGCGCCACCACCAGTTCGGCCGCCTCCGTCATGAACTCCCGGAACTCGGGCAGCCGCCCGGGCTCGGTGAGCGGGAAGTCCAGCCGCATGTGGATGCAGCCCTCGCCGAAGTGCCCGTACGGGACGCCCCGCAGGCCGTGCCGGCGCAGCAGGGCGCGCAGTTCGCGCAGGTACCCGCCGAGCCGCTCCACCGGGACCGCCGAGTCCTCCCAGCCGGGCCACGCCTGACTGCCGCCGGGCAGCCGGGTGACGATCCCCGCACCCGCCTCCCGTACGCCCCACAGCTGGCGCTGCTCACCCGGGTCGATGACCACGGTGACCGCGGCGGACCGCTCGCGGCGGACCGCCTGGGCCAACTCCCGTGCGCGGTCCAGGGCTTCGGGCTCACTCGGGCCGCCGGTCTCCAGGAAGAGCCAGCACTCACCCGCCGGAAGCCGGTCCAGCGCGGGCGGGCGGGGACCGGCGGCCAGCAGCGCGGCGATCAGGTCGGCGGCCATGCCCTCGACGGTGAGCGGGCGCAGCGGCAGCAGGGCGGGTACGGCGTCGGCGGCCGCGGTCTCGTCCGGGTACCCGGCGATGACCAGGGCCCGGGCGGCGGGTGCCTCCACCAGCCGTACCGTGGCGCCGAGCAGCAGTGCCAGGCTGCCCTCGCTGCCGGTGAAGGCGCGGGCGAGATCGTGACCGTGCTCGGGCAGCAGGGCGTCCAGCGCATAGCCGGAGGTGCGGCGGGGGAGGTCCGGCATGCCCTGGCGGATCGTGCCGAGACCGGCGGCGGTGAGGTCCTGGAGGGCGCGGTGAAGTTCGCCCTCGCGGCCGGGGCGTTCGCGCAGCCGGGAGCGCTCGGCGGGGGAGAGCGGTCCGGTGACGGTGAGTCCGGTGCCGTCGGCCAGCAGCAGGTCGAGCGAGTGCAGATTGTCCGAGGTGCGCCCCCAGGCCACCGAGTGGGCGCCGCAGGAGTTGTTGCCGATCATGCCGCCGAGCGTGCAGCGGCTGTGCGTGGACGGGTCGGGCCCGAACCGCAGCCCGTACGGGCGGGCCGCCGCCTGCAGTTCGTCCAGCACCGCCCCGGGCTCGACCCGGGCGGTGCGGGCCTGAGGGTCGACGGCGAGCACCCGGTTGACGTGCCGCCGGAAGTCCAGCACCACCGCCCCCGGCCCGATCGCCTGCCCGCCGACACTGGTACCCGCGCCACGCGGCACCAGCGGCACCCCGAACTCACGGCAGAGCGCCAGCGCGGCCCGGACGTCGTCGGCGTCGGCGGGCTTGACCACGCCGAGCGGAAGGTGCCGGTAGTTGGAGGCGTCGTGGCTGTAAACCGTGCGTTCGGCCGCGCCGAAGCGCACCTCGCCGCGGACGGCCCCGCGGAGCTCTTCCCGCAGCGCCCGGGCGAGAGGGTCGGAAGCAGAAGTGGTCGCCATAGCGGGATCATCGCAGCGGCGGCCCCGAACGGGCAGAGGGCGCCACGGCGACCGGCCGACTTGCCGTCGGCTCCGCTGCTCCGGTCGCGCCGCGCCCTCGACGCGAACGCGTCGAGGTCCACGGTGCTCGTGGCGCCCTGTCAGCCCATCGTGCGTGCATGGCTCTACCGCCGCCGAAAGCGCGCCCGCTCCGGTCTGCGACCCCGGCCGCCCACTGCCCCCGGATGGGGCGGCCGGGGTCGCGGGCCGGATCAGGAGCGGGCGACGGCGTTGCGGGCGATCTGGGAGAGCTTGGCCACCTCGAAGGCGGCGTACGCGCCGCTGGAGAGCAGCGAGAACTTGATGCCCTCGCGCCCGTCCGGGCGGCGGTAGCCCTCGGGCAGGTACGAGCGGTAGTACTCGTTGGCGCGGTGGAAGAACTGCGGGCGCTCGGCGCGCGGGACGCAGCCGCCGAGGTCGAAGACGAACAGGAAGTTGCGGATCATCCGGGTGAACAGGAACGGCCGGGCGGCGGCGAACTCCTGGTGCTCGCCGAGGAGTTCGAAGCTCCGTCCGTACTGGTCGAAGATGTCGAAGTGGCTGCTGCCGGGCGATCCGGTCGGGTGGAGGGTGTGCCTGCGGCGGATCCGCACGCACTCCTGATCCAGTGCCGCGACCCGCTTCGCGGCGAGGAGCGACTGGTGCACCACGGGGATCTCCTCGTAGTGGCCGTCGGGGAAGCTCGGCAGGGCGGCGTCCCGGCGCAGCAGGCGGTCCCAGACCAGCGGCGGCGCACCGAAGACCTCCGGGCGGTCCTGCGGTGCGAAGACCTCGGTCCCGGCCGAGGCCAGGACCCTCGCCGCGCCGCCCGGCCAGACCCGGTCCCGGTACTCGCGCGAGTGTCCGAACAGCAGGACGTCCACCTCGCCGGTCTCGGCCAGCCGGTCGGCCAGCGCCTGCATCGCGTCCGGCTGCACCACATGGTCGCTGTCCAGGAAGAGCAGGTACTCGCCCTTGGCGTGCGCAGCCCCCGCGTTGCGGCTGCGTCCGACGCCGACGGCGGCGTCCAGCCGCAGCACGGTCACCCGGGTGTCGCGCATCTCGTACGCCTCGGTGAGGCGCTCGGGGGCGTCCGGGGACTTGTCGACGACCAGTACGACCTCGAAGTCGCGGAAGGACTGGGAGAGGAGCGAGTCCAGACAGTCCTTCAACTGTTGCTGTTGATCGTAGGCGGGGAGCACTACGGAGATCAGTGGGGAGGGCATGGGCGGGAGGCTAAAGGCGTGTACACGTCCGAGCAAGGGTCAAAATGGCCCTGAAAGTGCCCAATACCGGTCAAAGCACGGCTGGTGTACGCGATATCTTCACCAGACTGCCACGGGTTTCTGCGAACCTGAGAGCCAGTCAGCAACGTACGCGCGAGGCGGACATCCCGGGGTCACGCACATGGTCGAGGGGTGGCGCGCGCGGGAGGAGGGCCCGTTCCGGTCGTGGTCTCCGCTGTCACCGTGCGCGTGAACGCGTGTGCTCGGGTGTGTGTGGGCGAGGGGAGTCAGCGGTGCCCGGGCTCAGTACGCGTGGTGGACCTGCCAGAAGGACCAGGCGTCGCAGGGGCTGCCGTAGACCTCGTTCATGTAGCCCAGACCCCACTTGATCTGGGTCGCCGGGTTGGTGCGCCAGTCGGCGCCGGCCGAGGCCATCTTCGAGGCGGGCAGGGCCTGCACCAGGCCGTAGGCGCCCGAACTCGGGTTGGTGGCAGTGACGTCCCAGCTGCTTTCGCGGGTCACGATGTTCTCGAAGCACTGGAGCTGGCTCGCCGGGACGATCTGCGCGGCGATCTGCCGAGGGGTCCCGGAGTAGGTGCCGTCCAGGGTGGCCCGCTGCTGGGAGCGCGAGGCGGCGTCGGCCTGGGCCCTGGCCTCCGCGTCGGCCTGTGCCTGCGCTTGTGCCTGTGCCTGGGCCTGCGCCTTCGCCTGGGCGTCCGCGGCGGCCTTGGCCTGGGCGTCCGCCTGAGCCTGCGCCTGCGCCTGGGCTCCGGCGGGCTGCTGGTTCCGGGCGGCCTCGCCGGTGGTGGCGGGGGTCGGCGCCGCGGCCGAGGCGGGGGTGGTGTCCTGCGGCAGGGCCAGTGCGAGGGTGGCGGAGCCTGCGACGGCGAGAGTGGCGACGCCGGTGATGACGGCGTTGCGGCGGTTCCTGCCGAGCTGCGAAAGCTGCGAGAGCTGGGGGAGCTGCGGGAGCTTCGGGCGCTGCATGGAGGAACTGACCTCTTCCGTCGGGCTGGAACCATGGGTGGGCACACCCGTGTGCGGGCACACGGGTGTCGCGAAGCGCGCTCGGGGAGAACGGCCCGCGTACCGTGCCGGACGGCCTCGCACCCGGCGGGGCGGCGGAGCGGCGGGCGGCGCGACGGGTCGATCCGGGGGCGGACCGGCCACGCTGCGTTGCGACCGGGACATTCTTTGCAGAGGCTTCCGGGTGTTTCAACGCCCACCACTACTACTGGCGGTCGTAGAACGGCGGAACGTCCGGTGGACGGCCGGGCGCGATCGCCGGCGTGCCCGGAGTCCGCACAGCCGGAACCCGGTGGCTGTCCCAGTCCGTGATCACGGCTCTGACCAGTGGAGTTCCCGAGGTCCGACCGCTCGGGCGGTGCTCCGGCGGATGGTCGGACCGCGCCGCCGGTGGCCTGGCAACTATCGAGGGCAGTAGTCGGTGCAGTGGGTGTGGGCGGCCTCACAGGCGGCGCGCCGCCGTGCTGGCGCAACGTGATCGGCCGATTGCGGACAGCGGGCCACCAGGGGGCCCGCCGAGCGCGGAGTGCGTGGCAGGCGGCACCGGCGGCGGTGGTCCCGATGCCAGGGCGTCCAGCCGGAGCGGATCCCGGTCGACCGCTCCGGACGGCGGCATGGATGGCGGCCCGGGCCCCTTCCGGGTTCGTGGGCCGTGGAGGGGTCCGGGCCGCTCGGGGAGGATCAGGGGAGGAGCAGTATCCGGCCGAGCTGGGACCGGTCCTCCAGCAGGCGGTGGGCCGTGACCGCCTCGGTGAGCGGAAGCCGGGCGTGAACGGTCGTGCGCAGCTTCCCGCTCACCGTGTACCCGGTGACCTCGGCGACCTCCCGCCGGGCCTGTTCGGGGTCGGCCGCGCGCCAGGCCAGCAGGGAGAACCCGGTCACGGTCCGCAGGCCGAAGATGCCGGTGACCGGAACGTCGGCGAACTCGCCGCCCGCGACCCCGTACACCACCAGGCGGCCGAAGGGGGCGAGCAGATCGAGGCTCTGGCGCAGGACGTCGCCGCCGACGGGGTCGAGGGCGACGTCCACCCCGCGCGGTGCGGCCTTGCGGACCTGGTCGGCCCAGTCCTCGTCGGTGTAGTTCACGGCGACGTCGGCGCCGAGCTCACGGGCGAAGCGCAGTTTCGCCGCCGAACTCGCCGTGGCGATGACGGTGCCTGCACCGAGCACCCTGGCGAGCTGCACCGCCAGGTGGCCGATACCGCCGGCGGCGGCGTGCACGAGGACGGTCTCGCCGGGCGAGAGCCGGCCGCTGCGCAGTGCCCGCAGGGCCACGGGGGCGCCCAGGGGCAGCATGCTGGCCGCGCCGAGGTCGAGCCCGTCGGGCACCGGGGCGAGCCAGGCCGCATCGGCGACCACGTAGTCGGCGAAGGCGTCCTCGGCCAGCGCGGCGACCCGCCGGCCGGTCAGGCCGGCATCGACACCGGCTCCGACGCTCTGCACCGGGCCCACCACGTCGCCGGTGAGCTTGCCGGGCAGCGGACGACGGAAGATCTCGCCGCTGGACGGCCCCTTGCGGATCTGGACGTCGACGAAGTTGGCGCCGATCGCCTCGGCGCGGATGAGCACCTGGCCCGGCCCTGGAGCGGGGATGTCGGCCTCTTCCATGACGAGGACCTCCGGGCCCCCGTACTCGTAGTAGCGCACGCGTCGCATCATGCCTCCATGCCCGAAGGTAAACTTGACCAGCGGTCAGGTTCTGTGGAGCGACCGTACTGGACCGCCGGTCCAGTTGTCTATGAGAAGGCGGAACGAGAACCCATGACCCAGGCCCGACCCGAACGCGCCGACGCGGCGCGCAACCGGCGAGCGATCCTGCTGGCGACCGAGGAGCTTCTGACGAGGCTCCCTCCCGAGCAGATCTCGATGGAGCGGATCGCCGCCGCGGCCGGCGTCGGCAAGGGCACCGTGTTCCACCGCTTCGGTAGCCGGATGGGCCTGATGACGGCACTGATGGAGGAGCGGGCGCTCGCCCTGAGCGAGGCCGTCACGGCGGGCCCGCCGCCGCTGGGCCCGGGCGCGCCGCCACGGGAGCGCCTGCTCGCGTTCCTGGACGGTGTCATCGAGGTGGTCAGCCGGAACAAGGGGCTGCTGGCCGCGCTCGGCCACGCCGCCGCGGCGGCCCCCCGGAGCGAGGAGGACCCGCAGGACCCCCGCCCCGTCCACCGGCTCTGGCACGGCCATATCAGCGCGCTGATCGCTCAGGCCCGCCCCGACCTGGACGCCGACCTCCTCGCCCACCTGCTGCTCGGGTCCCTGGGCGGCGAGGCCGTCCTGCGGCTGCTGGCACAGGGCGAAGGAAAGCGTGTCGCCGCCTCGCTGCACCTGCTGACCGCGGCCGTGCTCGACTCCCCGCCGGCCGGCTGAGCCGCGTAAACGGAGCATGCCCGCGCGGAGCGCGCCTGCGCCGGTGGGAGCCGGGAGGCGCAGGCTGTAAGGGGGAGAGCGAGCGGATCGGAGGTCGGGCCGTGTACTTCACCGATCGACGGGACGCCGGCCGGCAGCTGGCCGCCCGGCTGACGCGGCTGCGCGGCCAGGACGCGGTGGTGGTCGGTCTGCCGCGCGGCGGTGTGCCGGTGGCGGCCGAGGTCGCCGAGGCGCTGGACGTGCCGCTGGACATCTGTGTGATCAGGAAGCTGGGCGCGCCGTTCCAGCCCGAACTCGGCCTCGGCGCGATCGGCGAGGGCGGTGTGCGGGTGCTCAACCGGGAGGTGATGCGGCTCGCCGGGGTCACGGAGGAGCAGCTGGCGCCGGTCGAGGAACGCGAGCGCGCCGAACTTGCCCGCCGGGTGGCCCGCTACCGCGAGGACCGCACCGCGATCCCGCTCACCGGGCGGACCGTGGTGGTGGTCGACGACGGTGTGGCCACCGGCTCCACCGCACGCGCGGCCTGCCAGATCGTCCGGCGCCTGGGCGCCGGACGGGTGGTGCTCGCGGTGCCGGTGGCGCCGACGGACTGGGTGGCCCGGCTGGGCGAGGACGCCGACGAACTGGTGGCCGTCCGTACGCCGACGGCCTTCTACGCGATCGGGCAGTTCTACCAGGACTTCGAGCAGACCTCCGACCGGGAGGTCGCCGTCTGCCTGGACCGTGCCGCCCGGCGGACGGCGGCCGCCGAGGAGGAGGTCCCGGCGACGCGCCACGAGCCCTCCGGGCGAGGTCCGGCCGGGCACTTCGGTGGCCCCGAGAGTGAGGCCGACGATCCTCCGGCGGCCCGCCACGGCCACTTCAGGATCGGAGTGCACAGGAGCGCGCGCGGGCACTCGGGCGGCGGCGACCCGGCGGGCCAGAGCGGGGATCCGGCGGACCAAGGCGGCGGCGACCCGGCGGGCCAGAGCGGGGATCCGGCGGGCCAGGGCGGCGGCGACCCGGCGGACCTGCTCGGCTCGCCCGGACAGCGGGAGGTCGAACTTCCGCTGGGCGGCGGCCGGTTGGGCGGAACGCTGACGCTGCCGCCCGAGGCCGGAGCGGCGGTGGTGCTGTTCGCGCACGGCAGCGGCAGCAGCCGGCACAGCCCGCGCAACCGCTTCGTCGCCGAGCGGCTCCAGCGCGTCGGACTGGCGACCCTGCTGTTCGACCTGCTGACCGAGGTCGAGGCCGCCGACCGTGCCAAGGTCTTCGACATCGAGCTGCTGGCCGGGCGGCTGACCGAGGCCACCCGCTGGCTGCGGGCCCAGCCCGGGGCCGAGCGGCGGCCGATCGGGTACTTCGGCGCCAGCACCGGCGCGGCTGCCGCACTGGTCGCCGCCGCCGAGCCCGGGGCGGCGATCGGCGCGGTGGTCTCCCGGGGCGGCCGGCCCGACCTGGCCGGCGGCCGGCTGCCCGAGGTGGCGGCTCCCACGCTGCTCATCGTCGGCGGCGACGACCAGCTGGTACTGGAGCTGAACCGGGAGGCGCAGCTGAGGCTCCGCTGTGAGAACCGGCTGTCGGTGGTGCCCGGCGCCACCCATCTCTTCGAGGAGCCGGGCACCCTGGGCGCCGCGGCCGACCTGGCCGCCGACTGGTTCGCGGAGCATCTGCCGAAGGGTGCGGGTCGGACGGCCGACGGGCCCTGAGGTCCCGCAAGCACCGTGCGGACACGAATTGATCATGGATGCCACTCGGCCTCCCGGACGGCCGACCGGGCCGTTAGGCTGTGCCCCGCTGTAGGCGAAGTCATCCGGAGGTGGGTCGATTTGTCGGAACGTCAGGGTGCGCAGCGCGATCTGATCGCGGTCGGGCGTGGATTCGACAACTGGGAGCCGCCGGAGATCGACACCTCGGTGCCGCACTCGGCGCGGATGTACGACTACTGGCTCGGCGGCAAGACCCACTTCGGGCCGGACCGCGCCCTGGGCGAGGTCATCGAGCAGGCCATCCCCTCCATCAAGACCATGGCCAGGGAGAACCGGACCTTCCTCGGCCGGGCCGTGCGCCACCTGGCGCGCGAGGCCGGGATCCGGCAGTTCCTGGACATCGGCACCGGCATCCCGACCGGTGGCAACACCCATGAGGTGGCCCAGGCCGAGGTGCCTGACAGCCGTGTGGTGTACGTCGACAACGACCCGATCGTGCTCGCCCACGCCCGTGCCCTGATGGTGAGCGACGGACCGGGCGAGACCGCCTACATCCACGCCGACCTGCGGCAGCCCGAGGCGATCCTGGCCCACCCCGCGCTGACCGGGACCCTGGACCTCGACGAGCCGGTCGGCCTGATGCTGGTCGCCATCCTGATGCTGCTGCGCGACGAGGAGGACCCCAAGGGCAAGGTCGCCGCCCTGCTGGACGCGCTGCCCTCCGGCAGCCATGTGGTGATCACCCACCCGACCGGCGACTGGGACCCCGAGGCGATGAGGACCGTGGCCGCCAAGGCGGCGGAGAGCCGGATGACGATTGTCCCGCGCACCCGTGCCCAGGTCGAGGAGTTCTTCGGCGGCTGGGAGCTGCTGGAGCCCGGCGTCACCCCGGTGATGGCCTGGCGGCCGGACGGCGAGCCGCCGGCCGACCCGTACGGCGCGTACTACTGGGCGGGCGTGGCCCGCAAGCCGTGATCCGGTAGCAGTCTCCGCCCGCGCCCCGGTGCCGGGCGCCCATACGACGGCTTCGCCCGCTGCCCTCGGGGGCAGCGGGCGAAGCGGGGGCTGAGGCGGATCAGCTCTCGGCAGGGGCCTCGACGGCGGCGGCCTTGCGGCGCCGGCCGACCACGAACGAGGCGGCGAGCACCACGGCGGCGGCGGCCAGGGAGAGGATCATCTGGGTGAGACCGTCGGGGCTGGTGCACATGTAGATCATCACGAAGGCGATCATCCCGATGGTGACCCAGGTCAGGTACGGGTAGAGCCACATCCGCACCGCGAGCTTCTCGGGCGACTCGCGCTCCAGGATCCGGCGCAGCCGCAGCTGGGAGGCGGCGATCACCAGCCAGACGAACAGCGCCACCGCACCCGAGGAGTTCAGCAGGAACTGGAACACGGTGTCCGGCCACATGTAGTTGAAGAACACCGCGAAGAAGCCGAAGACGGTGGACACCAGGATCGCCGTGCGCGGCACGCCCCGGCCGCTGACCTTGGAGAAGGCGCGCGGCGCGTCACCGCGCTGGCTGAGCGAGAAGGCCATCCGCGAGGCGGTGTACAGGCCGGAGTTGAGGCAGGAGAGCACCGCGGTGAGGACGATCACGTCCATCACCCGGCCCGCGCCCGGGATGCCCACGTGGTCGAGGACGGCGACGTACGGGCTGCCCTTGACGGCGTCGGAGTTCCAGGGGATCAGGGTGACCACGATGGCGATCGAGCCCAGGTAGAAGACGGCGATACGCCAGATCACGCTGTTGGTGGCCTTGCGGACGGCGGTCTTGGGGTCGGGGGTCTCGCCCGCCGCGAGGGTGACGATCTCGCTGCCCATGAAGGCGAACACCACGGTGAGCATGCCGGTGAAGACCGCGCCGATGCCGTGCGGCAGGAAGCCGCCGTTACCGGTCAGGTTGGTCATGCCCGGAGAGTGCGTCCCCGGCAGGACCCCGAAGATCGCCAAGGCCCCGACCACGATGAAGGCCATGATCGCGACGACCTTGATGCCCGCGAACCAGAACTCGAACTCGCCGTAGGAGGAGACGGAGGAGAGGTTGGTCGCGGTGAGCACGGCCATCACTATCAGAGCGAACGCCCATTGCGGCACCCCCGGCATCCAGCCGTTGAGGATCTTGGCACCGGCGGTGGCCTCGACGGCGAGCACCACCACCCAGAAGAACCAGTAGAGCCAGCCGATCGAGAACCCGGCCCACCGGCCGAGCGCCCGGTCCGCGTAGGCGGAGAACGAACCGCTCTGCGGGTCCGCGACCGCCATCTCTCCGAGCATCCGCATGACCATCACGACCAGGACGCCGGCCAGCAGGTAGGAGAGGAGGATGCCGGGGCCGGTGGACGCGATACCGGCGCCCGAGCCGACGAACAGACCGGCGCCGATCACACCGCCGATCGCGATCATCGAGAGGTGCCGGTTCTTCAGGCCTGCCTGAAGATGACCGTGGCCTCCGCCGTGGCTGCCCGGGTTTGCCGGGCCGTGGCCTGTTGCGCCTGTCTGCTGCTGGGGCACCTTGGTCACCTTGGTGGTTTCCATGCTCATCAGGTGTGACTGCCTTCCCAACACGCGGGCTCTCGGTCTGTGATGACAGAGGTGGGGACAGGATCCGCGCGTTGGGTCGAAACGTAGCTACTAAAACCGAACAACGGAAGCTTTGCGCACAAATTGTTGCCTCGGTGGGCACAGAAACTTTACGTAATTGAGCGAGGCGAGAGGTTACCGACGCGTTGCGTGTGGCGTGCGCGCCGGCGGCGTACGGAAGACGCAGTCGCCGCACAGACCGCCGCCCGGGGCGCGGTAGTAGAGACAGCAGGTGGAGCGGCGGTACGCCGTCCCGTGCAGCGTGCCCGTGCCGGCCAGCGGAGCCCGGCCGAGCAGCTCGGCCGCCAGCGGCCAGGCGGTGCGCTCCGCGTCCGGGCGGTGCGCGAGGAGCTGGCGTACCGCGCCGACCAGGGCGGACGCGGCGTTGCCCCACAGCAGGCGCTCGGAGACGGGGGTCGCGGTCGCCGTACGGACGGTGGCGGCCAGCGGAGCGAGCACCGTGGCGACCACGGTGTGATGAAGCACACCCGCGAGGTCCGGGGCGGGGACGGGGCCGGGCAGGCGGAGCTCGAGCATGCCCCGCGACGGGTACCGCCAGTAGGCGCGATCGGGGTCGAGGTCCGGTACCGAGCCGGTGAGCCGGGCCGTTCCCAGCGCCACCGACCAGAAGCGGGCGGCGAGGCCGAGCTGGGCGATCGAGGCGGCGACCCGCGGTTCCGCGGTGCCCAGCCGCGCGGCCACGACCGCGATCCGCTGGGCCATGAACCCCTCCGGTCCGCCCGCGTACAGCTCGCGCAACGGTCTGAAGTCCGCCGGCCGGTCGCTCGCGGAGTCGGCTTCGACGGCGAAGTACGGCCCTGCGGCGCTGACTTCGCGGTACACCTCGGCGGCAGACGGTTCCTGGGACACGGCCGTCAGCCTAGGGCGCCCGGCGGCGCTCCGCCGTATTGGGCGGTGCCGATCGCGGCCGTGTCGGGGAGTGCGCGCACTTGGCGGAACCGGACGGGTTTGAACCGGCCGGTGGCACGCCAGGATTCGGGAATGACGGAATCCTCACTGCCTGTGATCCAGGTCTCAGACGAGGTACGGGAGGCCCTGGACCACCGCGCGCCCGTGGTGGCGCTGGAGTCCACGATCATCGCCCACGGTCTGCCCAGGCCCCGTAACCTGCGGGCGGCAACCGAGTTGGAGCAGCTGGTCAGGTCGGCCGGTGCCGTCCCCGCGACCGTCGCGGTGCTGGACGGGGTGCCGCGCGTCGGACTGGCGAAGGACGAGCTCGAACGGATCGCGAGCGACCGCTCGCTGCGCAAGCTGGGCTTCCGCGACCTCGCGCCGGCGGTCGCGAGCGGGGCGAGCGGGGCCACCACGGTCTCGGGGACGGCCTTCCTGGCCGCCCGCGCGGGGATCCGGGTGTTCGCCACCGGCGGGCTCGGCGGGGTCCACCGCCGCTGGACCACCACCCAGGACGAGTCCGCCGACCTCGCCCTGCTGGCGCGCACCAGGATCACCGTGGTCTGTGCCGGAGTGAAGTCCGTGCTGGACGTGCCCGCCACGCTGGAGCGGCTGGAGACACTGGGCGTCGCCGTCCTCGGCTACCGTACGGCCGAGTTCCCCGGCTTCTACCTGACCGGCTCGGGCCGGCCGGTGGACTGGACGGTGCACGAGCCCGCCGAGGTGGCGGCCGTGATGCGGGCCCAGGACGCGCTGGGCGGACTCGACTCGGCGGTGATCGTGGCCAACCCGGTGCCGGCGGGCGAACAGCTCGACCCGGCCCTGCACGACCGGGTGCTGGCGGAGGGGCTGGCGGCGGCCGACCGGGAGGGGATCGACGGCCAGGCCATCACGCCGTTCCTGCTCTCCTACCTGGCCGAGCACACCGGCGGCGCCTCGCTGGAGGCCAACCTGGCGGCGGTGCGCGGCAACGTCCGGCTCGGCGCGGAGATCGCCGTCCGCTGGGCCGGGCAGGGGGCCGGGCGATGAGCGCGCGGGAGCCGGGCGGCGCCCTGCTGGTGATCGGGGACGTGGTCACCGACGTCGTCGCCCTGCACGCCAACGCGCTCGCCCCGGACACCGACACCGCCGCCAGGATCGCCTTCCGGCCCGGCGGATCAGGAGCCAACACGGCGGCCTGGGCGGCCGGTTCGGGGGCCGAGGTGCGACTGCTCGCCCGGGTCGGCGCCAACTCGGCCGACTGGCACCGGGACGAGCTGAGCGCCGCCGGGGTCACCCCGCACCTGGTGGTGGACCACGAGGCCGCCACGGCGGTGGTGATCTCGCTGGTCGACGCCGCCGCCGAACGGACCCTGGTCACCGACGGCGGTGCCGCCGTCCGGCTCGGCAGCTCCGACTGGGACGCCGAGCTGCTGGACGGCGTGGCCCGTCTCCACCTCTCCGGCTACCTCTACTTCACCGAGCCGGGACGGAAGTTGGCGGACGCGGCCCGGACGGACGCCCGTGCGGCGGGCATCCCGGTGAGCGTGGATCCGGCGTCCACCGGCTTCATCGAACTGCTCGGCCTGCCCGCCTTCCTGGCCGCCGTCGGCGGCACCGAGCTGGTGCTGCCCAACCTCGCGGAGGCCCGGCTGCTCTCCGGGGCGTCCGATCCGGTGTCCGCCGCAGAGCGGCTCAGCGCGCTCCACGGCGAGGCGGTGGTGACCCTCGGCGCCGCCGGCGCGCTGGCCGCCCGCCGGGGAGCCCTGCTCGCCCGGGTGCCCGGCGTCGCCGCCCAGGCCGTGGACAGCACGGGTGCGGGCGACGCGTTCGCCGGCGGCTTCCTCGCCGCCCGGCTCGCCGGTGCCGATCTGGTGGAGGCCACGGCGGCCGGCTGCCGCACCGGTGCCGCCGCCGTCGAGGTCCTCGGCGGCCGCCCGCCGCTGCCCGGCTGACCGGGTGCACCGGCCCCGGACGGCGCGGGGCGGGTGGCTCAGCCCGCCGGGTGCGCGTCGGCGAGGGTGTTCCAGAACATCAGCTCGTACGCCTGGAGTTGGCGCCCGTAGCGGCGGCCGCGGTCGATCCGCTCGGCGTTGAGACCGGTCGCGGCGAGCACCTCGACGGTCTGGTCCTCCGACTCCGGTGCGGGCGAGGCGAAGAAGTCGAAGAACGCGCAGGCCTCGTCGGGGAAGTCGTAGTGGCCGCGCAGCGCCTGCGCCATGGTGGCGCAGTAGCCGCCCCAGGCGGCGAAGTTGGCGGCGAGCGCCAGCACGGTCCCGGCCGGCTCGCCGTTGAGGGCCAGCCAGGCGAGGTAGGCGGGGTAGGCCTGGCAGCCGGGGATCGGTTCCCTGGCCGCCGCGCCGTTGGGTGTCAGACCGCAGCGCCTGGCGAACGGGCCGAGCGCGCGCAGTGCCTGGCTCTCACCCTCGGCGATCCCGGCGAACCAGGTGCCCGCCGGGCCGTCGGCGCAGCGCGAGGCCAGTACCAGCAGGCTGCGGCGGTCGCTGGTGATGATCCGGTGCTGCTGTGCGGCGAGTTCGGCCAGTACCGCGACCGGGGCCCGGCCTTCGGCGATCAGCGGGACCAGCCGGTTCTCCCGCTCGGCCGGTGCGAGTTCGCGGCGGACGGTCTGCAGCACTTCACGTGCCTGCGTGCTGGCGCTCATCGGATGCCCTCCTCGGCGGTGACGGTGTGTCAGGTCGTCGTCACGGACCAGGGTAGGCAGAGACCGGTGCGGAGTCCGGCAGGCGGCACCCCTGAGCGTGCCCGGACTGTGGTCCGCGGGCCCTCACCGAGCCCGGTCAGGATCGTCAGCGCCCGGAACGGACTCCGGCTCACCGCCGCACTCGAGTCGGCCGACCGTGATTGACCGCTTGTCGGGGTGGTGCTAGAACGATCCTCGCACGGTAGGCAACGGGGGTTGCGCACAGTGCGATCCGGCAACCGGAGTGGCGATGGCAGAGCTGGTGATCCGCGGTGCGACCGTCATCGACGGGACCGGCGCGCCCGGGCGGCGCGCCGACCTCACCGTCACGGGCGGGCGGATCGACGAGATCGGCCGGGGGCTGTCCGGGCGCACCGTGCTCGACGCCACCGGCCTGGTCCTGTGCCCCGGTTTCATCGACATGCACGCCCACTCCGACCTCGCACTGCTCACCGAACCGGGCCATCTGCCCAAGGTCAGCCAGGGCGTCACCTGTGAGGTGCTCGGCCAGGACGGACTCTCCTACGCCCCCGTGGACGACACCACACTCGACCAGGTCCGGCAGGCCATCGCCGGATGGAACGGCAACCCGCCCGACTTCGACTGGAGTTGGCGCAGCGTCGGCGAGTACCTCGACCGCCTCGACGAGGGCATCGCGGTCAACGCCTGCTACCTCGTCCCGCAGGGCTCGGTACGGATGCTCGCCATGGGCTGGGACCGCCGCCCCGCCACCGAGGCCGAACTGGGGCGCCAGCGCGAGCTGGTGGCCACCGCCCTGCGCGAAGGCGCCGTAGGGATGTCCAGCGGACTCACGTACGCGCCCGGGATGTACGCCGACACCGCCGAACTCACCGCGCTGTGCGAGGTGGTGGCCGCGCACGACGGCTACTACTCGCCGCACCAGCGCTCCTACGGCGCGGGCGCGCTGGACGCCTACGCCGAGATGATCGACATCGCGCTGCGCTCAGGCTGCCCGCTGCACCTGGCCCACGCCACCATGAACTTCGGCGTCAACCGGGGCCGGGCCGGGGACCTGCCGGCCCTGCTCGACCGGGCCCTCGCCGCAGGCTGCGACCTCACCCTGGACAGCTACCCCTACCTCGCGGGCTCCACCACCCTGGTCGCCCTGCTGCCCGGCTGGGCCGCGGCCGGCGGACCCGCCGCGATCCGCGGCAGGCTCGACGACCCCGGCGAACTGGCCCTGATCCGGCACGACCTGGAGCAGCGCGGCTCCGACGGCTGCCACGGAGTCCCGGTGGACTGGCAGAGCATCGAGATCTCGGGATCGCGCGACCAGGAGGCCGTCGGACACACCGTCGCCGAACTCGCCGCGGCCCGCGGACAGCGCCCGTTCGACCTCTACCGCACCCTGCTGATCGCGGACGAGCTGAGCACCACGATCCTCCAGCACGTCGGGCACGAGGAGAACGTCCGGGCGATCATGCGCCACCCCGCGCACACCGGCGGCAGCGACGGGCTGCTCGCCGCGGCCAGACCGCACCCCCGTGCCTGGGGCACCTTCCCCCGCTACCTCGGCCGCTACGTACGCGAACTCGGCGTCCTCGGACTCGAGGAGTGCATCGCCCACCTGACCGGCCGCCCGGCCCGGCGGCTGCGCCTCGCCGACCGCGGACTGATCAGACCGGGTCACCACGCCGACCTGGTGCTCTTCGACCCCGCCACGGTCGCCGACACCGCCACCTTCGCCGACCCGTGCCGACAGGCCACCGGCATACCCCACGTCTTCGTCGGCGGTACCCGGGTGATGGCCGACGGCCGGCCCACCGGAGCGCTCCCCGGCCGCGCGCTGCGCCGCACCGCCCGGGGAACGGCGACGGTGGGCCCGCGCTGATCCACGGGACGGCCGTCACGGGGCGGGCTCCGGCCCGGGGCGCTCCTCGCCCGGGGCCGCGGCCCGCCGGGAGGCGTGGCTCACCTGACGGCGTGGCTCACCTGAGGGCGTGGCTCGGTGCGAGGTGGGCGGCCTGGTCGGGCATCGGCAGATCCCGGCCTTCCAGCTCCAGGTAGCAGGTCGGCAGGTGCAGGCCCGGCTCGGGGCGGTCCAGGCGGACCGAGAAGGGCCGGGTGGGGAAGTCGGGCAGCTCGCCGGAGAGCCGGCGCGGCAGCCGGCCGGTGCCGCGTTCGCGCAGGAAACCGACCTCCTTGCCGTCCACCAGCAGCTCGGTCTCGGTGAGTCGGCCGGAACGCACGTTCACGGTGATCGAGTGACCGTGCTCGTCCCGGTGGAAACTGTGGCGGCGACGCATGGCGCACTCCCTCGCAGGCCGTCGGCACCCCTCGCTCCAGTCTAGGACGCCGGTCCGGTGCCGGTCCGGCGGCGGCCCCTGCCCGTGCCGCCGGTCCGGCTCAGCACCGTGGCCCGGCGTGCGCCCGGCCCGGACGGCGTTCGCGCAGTGCGGCGGCCTCGGCCAGTGCCTCCGGGGACAGTGGACGGAGGCCGTCGCCGCGCCGGCAGGGCGGGGTGTCGGTACGGGAGGCGCGGACCGGGCGCTCCAGGACGATGGCGTTCCCACGACCGGTCAGCGTCAGACCGGCGCCCTGCGGTGCGAGCGGGTGGCGGGCGATGACCGCTCCGCTCGCCGTCGTGATCGACAGGAACGGTTCGTCAAGGCGGCGGCAGACCTGCACCACCGCGCCCGACAGGTCGGCGGGCACCGGATAGTAGTTGCCGCGGAACGACACCTGTCCCTGTGAAGTGACGGTTCTGCTGGTGCGGAGCCGGACCGGGAAGGGCGTGTCGGGCAGCTCCAGCAGCGCGCGGGCCGGCGGGTCGGCCTCGCCGGCCGGCCGGTGACGGGTGTCCATCCGGCGCGCGAGCCGGTCGAGGGCCTCCTGCGCGGCCCAGAGGCCGGTCCCCTCCGGCATCGCGCGCCACCAGCGCCGGACGGCGCGGTGGCAGGGACTCTCCACCCCGTCGGCCCGGCCGGGCCGACCGGCCGGGCCGAACTCGACCCCGACGCCGTAGTACCTGGCCACTTCGGCGAACGCCTGCGTCACCCGGCCGGTCGTCGGGCAGCAGACGGAGGGCGTCCGGTCGATGCGCCAGCGTCCCGCGGTGCCGCCCAGATGTCTCATCACCTGGTCCAAGGCCTCGACCAGTTGGGGGAGTTCGGTGCTCTCCGCCAGGACCCCGCGCCAGTGGCCCAGGCGGGTCAGTGAGCCCGTCAGCATCAGGGCATGGCTCCCGCAGTCCCAGTCCTGGGGCGGGCCGGGCAGTCTCAGCAGCTCGAGCCGGAGCTCCTCCTCCGCCGGCCGGGAGGCAGCGCCGCCCTGGGACCGGTCGGGGCGGCAGAGCCCGCAGGGCGGCCGGACCTCGTGCTTGCGCAGTGCGCGGGTGAAGGTCGAGTAGCCACCCGGATAGCCCAGCGCGGCCACCTCGTCGTACAGCACGGACGCCGGCAGGTGCGGGTCGTCCGTCAGGCGCTGCCGGGAGTACGGCAGGAACCGGGAGCACTCGTCCTGGACGGGGCTGCGGACCCCCGCGATCCGGTCCCCGTCGAGGTACGACCTCACCGTCTTGCGGTCGCGCCCCAGGTGCCGGGCGATCGCCGAGATGGACCACCCCTGACGACGCAGTTCCTGTACATCCGAGTATTCCTCTCTGGTGAGCATCCGCCGCCCCTCACGAGCCCGACCGCATCCACGCGCGGGTTCTCAAATGCCGATGAGCCCCACGCGGCCGCAAATGTTACACGATGCCGGAAAGATCGAATAAGGGGAAACCGCTGCTCCGTCCGTGGGGGTGGAGCTGGGGAATTTCAGTGAGCAGCTTGCCGGTGGCACGGCTTGCGCCACCCCTCGCGCCACTGGGGAAGTTCAGCGAGCGATCACTGATCGTAATATGAACCAGTGCGCCATTCGGGGAGAGCGACTCCTGGGCGAACGCCGGTTTCTCCGACAGTTCGACCGTGCTCTCCTGAGGAATTTTGCCGGAGCCGGAAATGTCGTCGGTGCGGGCTGCTCCGGGTAGTTTCGCCGAGCAACGAGAATGCTGAATATGGAACGACGCCCATCTGTCGCAACCGCGCTCCCGGTGGCCGTTCGTTGACGGGGGCATGAGTTCAATGCGCCGGCCAATGGCCGTACCACTGCCGCAGCATGATCCGGTGACCAGTCTCGGAAAGTGGCTCTTCGTCCCCGACCGGAGCAATTTCGCGGGAGACGTGCGGACCGGCTACCTGTCGTGCAATGGCGAGCGGGTCGTCCTGCAGGACTGCTCCCGCCTGCTGGCCGACTTCGTGCGGAAGATCCGCCGCATCGAGGAGGACTTCATCGCGCGCTGCGGTGTCGACTCTGGTATGGCCGGCCGCCATGTATGACCCGATGGGCGAGTTCTTCCCCTCCTATGGGGCCACCGTGTACTGCGGCCCGGAGGAGCATCCCAGGGTCGCCGGCTACGAGCAGGGCGGCTGGTACGGCGGGGCCGCCCCGGCCGGCGACGCGGGGCCCTCGTACCCGACCGTCGAGGCGCTGGGCAGCTGGGATCCCGAAGGCCTGTTCGTTCCCCACCCCCGGTTCCCCGCCGACGAGTTCACGACGGCCGGCACCGAGACCGCCGCCGCGCCGGTGCCGCGCCACCGGCGGCGGGAGCAGCCCGCGGCGACCTGGTCGCAGATCCTCAGCTCGCTGTTCGGAGTGCTCACGGCGGTGACGGTGACCGCGATGTGCCTGCTCGGCTGGGTGCTCTCCTACCACCCGCTGCAGGACCTGGCGGACTCCCGGGTGCCGCACGGGCTCTCCCAGCTGTGGCCGCTGATCGTCTACGGTCCGTGGGTGGTGGGCTGTCTGTCGGTCCTGCGGGCCGCCCTGGAGGGACGCCGGCCCGTGCACTCCTGGGTCGTGGTGGTCGTGTTCTCCGTCGTCGCGACGGCGCTGTGCATCGCGGACGTCTCGCAGACGGCTCCCGATGTGATCGTTGCGGGACTGCCCCCGATCACCGCGCTGGTCTCCCTGCACCAGCTCGTCCGCCAGCTCACCTCGGGCAAGGGGGCGCACCGGCCCACCTACCGCCGGCTGACGCACAAGTCGCCGCGGTGAGAGCCGGGTTGGGCCGTCCGGCGAAGGCGCCGCCGGCCCGGGAGTGCGGAGCCCGGGCCGGCGGCGTACTCGTGTCCGGCCGGGGGTCAGCCGGTCGGCTTGGTGAGCAGCAGCTCGGTGTTGTGGTCGACCGGGGAGCCGAGCTTAGCGGCCGGGTGCGCGTACGGGTCGTTGTACGACAGCTCGCGGTAGAGGGCGGCGAGGCCCGCGTCCGAGGTGTCGTTGAAGTCGGTCCGGTACGGGGCGGCGGACTCGATCAGCGTGGTGAACAGCGAGACGGTGCCGTCGCCGTTGTCGGCGACCTCGATGATGCGGGCGTGCTGGGGGAAGTCCACGTGCGAGGCGGTGTTGATCTCCCAGAAGGCGCGCTCGGGGACCGCGTGGCCGTGCGGGGTGATCTTGTTCTCGTGGGTGTGGCCGTTCACCCAGGCGAGCACGTTCGGGTAGCGCTGGAGCAGCGCGACCAGCTCGTTGCCGTCGTGCCGCTTCTCGAAGATGTTGCGCGGGTCCAGGAGCAGGTTGCCCATGGTGCTGCTGGTGTGGTGGCTGAAGATGAGGATCAGGTCGTTTCCGTTGCCGCCGCGCACGGTGCGCCCGTCGGTGTCGTACCAGTGGCCGCTGTGCGCCTGCAGGGTCTGCTCCAGCCAGCGCAGCTGGGCGGTGCCGATCGAACCGTCCGCGAAACCGGCCTGGTTGGTGGTGTCCAGGCTGATGCCCAGGACCCCGTCGGCGATGCGGAAGGTGTAGTAGAGCTTGCCGCTGCTCACCGTGTCCGCCGTGAAGCCGTGGCCGTGCGGGCCGGGGCCGTCGACGGCGGGGTCGAGGTGCGCCTGGGCGAACTCCTTGAGGGTGAACGGGCGGCGGCGCTCGTCCGGGGTGATCTCACGGACGAAGTCACTGTCGGTGAACAGCCGGCCCAGTAGCAGCGCCGCACCGGCCGGGTCGCGTCGCAGCGCCTCCAGGATCTTCGCGGCGTCCGCGTCGTCGCAGCCTTCGAGCTTGTGGTGGCCGGTGTACAGCGAGTTGAGCAGGCCGAGGTCAGGCAGGGTGCCCTCAAGGCTGTCGTCGTGATTGCCGACCGTGCTGTACCACGGGATGTTGAGTCCGGGAGCGTTGAATGAACGGCCCGTCGCGCCGAGGAATCCCGGGATCTGCGGGAAGCCCTTGGCCTTGTAGTCGTCGAGGAAGGAGCTCTCGGGGTTCCAGTAAATGGAGCTGCCCGAGTTCTGCACACCCTCGTAGCGCGACGGGTCACCGGAGTTGGGGGTGATCCGGCCGCCGCTGAGGACGTTCAGGTACCAGTCGAGCTCTATGTGCTCGTGGTTGTCGGTGTTGTCGCCGGTGGTCATCACCAGGCTGAGTGGCCTGCCCGTGTACGGGCCCGCGGAAATCGAGTTGACCCGCTCGACCAGTGAGGAGGCACCGCGTACGGTCAGCGTCTCGTGCGGGCGGTGCGCGCTGTCGTTCCACCGGGCCAGGTACTCGAAGCGGAACGGCGACTCGGTGTCCATCACGTGCATGTCGGTGAACTGGACGAACCCGGCGAGCGCGGTGCGCCGGTCGTCGCGCCCGTTCCGCGGGGCGGCCAGCTCGCCGCGGACCACCAGCGGCCAGCCGGGCCCGGCGGTCAGGCGCTGGTAGCCCGAGCCTCCGGTGGGGGTGGCGACCTGTTCGAGGGTCGTTCCCTCCACCCGTACGGCGCGGGCCGCGGTCGCCGCCAGTGCGCGGTCGCGCTCGGCCGCCGAGGCGAACGTCCCACCGGCCAGGGACAGCGCGGCCCCCGCGGCGGTGGCGGAGACCCCGCCGACGAAGGCCCGTCTGGTCATTGCACGCATGGAAACCCCTCCTGACGGCCCGGCAGCGCCAGCGGGCACTCCCGGATCCACTCGAACGACTGGCCGATCGGGATCGACCGGGGCGGATATTACCGGCAGGTAAGAGTCTGATGAAGTCCCACGGTGGAACGTGGCAGAAACGTTTGGCGACGACCGTGAGTGGGGGTGGTGTGGCCACCGGGCGGCGGATCGGGGACGGATGACGGAATTTCACCCGAACGAATGGTTTGTCAATGATGTGCCCGGCCGTGCGGACCTGGCGGACCTGGCGGACCGTCGGGAGGGGCTGAGCGGGGCCCGTCTGACCGGCGGGCCGGTCGGGGTGGCTTCGAGCGGGCAGCCGTGTGTGCGGACGACCAGCCGCGGTCTTCGCCGAATGACTATGGCGAAGTCACCGGGCCCGGCAGGCGCGAGGGACGGGTGCTCCCGGCGGCCTTCGAGGCGTCGGTGCTCCGCCCGAGCCGCGACCGGTCCTCCGGGTGTTCCCGGGCGCGCCTGCCGGTGAACGT
Source organism: Kitasatospora sp. HPM-01-4 (assembly GCF_051374625.1). NCBI lineage: Bacteria > Bacillati > Actinomycetota > Actinomycetes > Kitasatosporales > Streptomycetaceae > Kitasatospora > Kitasatospora sp. HPM-01-4. The sequence goes on from NZ_JBPQGP010000005.1 coordinate 7,611,651, forward strand.
CGTTACGGGCATGAGGAGTTGAGCCCGCGCACCACGGCGGCGGCGCGGTCGGGGGACACGCCCGCCGCGATCAGGGAGACGGTGGCGGCCTCTGTTCCGTCGTCCTGCCACTCGCCGAGGTTGACGCTCTGCAGCAGTGAGAAGGTCAGGCCCTGCAGGGCGTCGGAGAGGACCGGCGCGGGCAGGTGGCGGTGGAATACCCCGGTTGCCTGACCCTGCGCCAGGACGGCGGTGCAGTGCGCGGAGGCGGGGGCGAGCAGTTCGGCGAAGCGCTCCTCGCCCAGGTCGCGGCGGGCGAGCGAGAGCAGCATCCGGTAGCGGTCGCCGATCGGCCAGAGCGCCAGCAGGAACCGCGCGTATGCCTCTTCCGGCCCGGAGGCGGGACGTTCGGTGGCGGCCAGCGCCTCCCGCAGGGCCGTCGAGGCCTCCTCGGCGAGTGCGTCGAGAAGTGCGGCACGGCCGGGGAAGTGGCCGTAGACGGTACGGCGGACCACTCCCGCCGCGCGGGCGATCTCGTCCAGCGTGGCGTCGGGACGGGCGCCGAGCTCGCGCCGGGCGACCTCGAGGATGCGTGCCCGGTTGGAGCGGGCGTGGCTCCGCTGGGGAGTGCCGTCGGCGGGATCCGCCATGCCAGGGACCTCTCAGGGGGAGACGCGGTGGGGTCAGGACTCACCCTATGCGATCGGGCATCGACGGCCGCGGCATTATTTGCACATCGATGTGCAAGTAGCTAATCTGCACATGAGCGGGCAAGAAACTCGGATGCGGGGCCTGCCCCCTCATGCCCGCCTCCGGCGGCGCTCGCCCCCTCCGCGTCATCTCGCCGTGCTCATCGCGTGCGCGTCCGCTTCGCCCGCGTTCGCCTTCTCCCGTGTCAGCCCCATCCCTCCTGAAGGAGCGGACCCATGCCTGTCTTCGCCGCCACTCCCGTCGACCGGATGAGCGGCCCCTATCCACGCCGCTGGTGGGCCCTGCTGGTGCTCTGCCTCAGCCTGCTGATCGTGGTGATGGCCAACACCTCGCTGATCGTCGCCGCCCCCGGCATGACCCGGGACCTGGGTCTGGACAGCAGTCAGCTGCAGTGGGTGATCGACGGCTACACGGTCCCGTACGCCGCGCTGATGCTGCTGCTCGGCGCGGTCGGCGACCGGTACAGCCGCCGGGGCGGACTGCTCGCCGGGCTGGTCGTCTTCGCCGGCGGCGCGGTGCTGGGCTCCGTGGCCCACAGCGCGAACGCGGTGATCGCCGCCCGCGCGATCATGGGCGTCGGCGCGGCCACCATCATGCCCGCCACTCTCTCGCTGCTGGTCGCGACCTTCCCCCGGGCCGAACGGGCCCGCGCGATCACCGCCTGGACCGCCACCTCGGGGCTCGCGGTGGCGGTCGGCCCGCTGGTGGCGGGCTGGCTGCTGGAGGACCACGCCTGGGGCGCCACCTTCCTGATCAACATCCCGATCGCGGTCGTCGCCCTGGTCGCCGCCCTCTTCCTGGTGCCGCCGTCCCGTGCCGAGCGGCAGGGCCGGCTCGACCTCGTCGGCGGACTGCTGTCGATCGTCACCGTGGGCTCGCTGGTCTACGCCATCATCGAGGGCCCGCACTTCGGCTGGGGCACCGGACCGGTCACCGCGGCCGTGGTCGCCGGGATCGGCCTGATCCTGTTCACCGCCTGGGAGTTGCGGCACCCGCAGCCGCTGGTGAACGTGCGGATGTTCCGGATCCGCTCGTTCAGCGGCTCGATGCTCGCCGTGATGATGTTCTTCCTCGGCACCTTCGGCGCCCTCTACTACGCCACCCAGCACCTGCAGTTCGTGCTCGGCTACGCCCCGCTGGCCACCGGGGTACGGCTGCTGCCGCTGGCCGGTGCGGTCTTCGTGGGCGCGGCGCTGACCGGCCTGGCCACGCCCCGGCTGGGGATGAAGCCGATGGTGGTGGCGGGCATGGCGATCGGCACGGCGGGAGTGCTGCTGCTCACCCGGATCGACGCCGGTTCGACCTACACCGACTTCCTGCCCGCCTTCCTGCTGCTCGGCTTCGCCATCGGCCTGAGCGTCGCCCCCTGCACCGACACCATCATGGGCCTGTTCCCGGAGCGTGAACTCGGCGTCGGCGGTGGCCTCAACGACACCGCCCTCGAACTCGGCGGCTCCCTCGGCATCGCGGTGCTCGGCTCGATCCTGGCCACCTCCTACCGTGGCAACCTCACGGCAGCCGTGGGCGGTCACCTGCCGCCCGCCGCCCTGCACATCGCCCAGGACTCGATCGGCGGAGCCCTCGCGGTCGCCCAGAAGGTCGCCACCGACCCCGCGGGCGGCCCGCAGGCGGCCGGGCAGCTCGTCGCCGCCGCCCACCGCTCCTTCGCGGACGCCGTCGCCCACACCAGCCTGATCGGCGGGATCGTGATGGCGGTCGGGGCGGTCCTGGTACTGCTGATCCTGCCCGGGCGGGGGAGCGGCCCCCGGCCGGAGCACGGGCCGGAGGCGGAGCCGACGGTGGAGCGGGTACCGGCCGCCTCGGCGTGACCGCCCGGCGCGACTGGTCGGGGCTAACCAGCCAGCCGCAGTGACGGCCTGTCAGCGGCAACTGGCTGCCGGGAGTGGTCAACGTCCGTAGTGCGAGGCGAGTTACGCTCCGCACTGCGGACGGCCGCACTCGGCACGGTTGGAGCCCGGGATGCTGTCAGTGGACATCCTCACGGCCCTGAAGTGCCGCACTCCGGCGCCGCTGATGCCGTTCTCCGTCTCCGGCGAGTACATGCGCCTCGCACCGCTCGACCCGGCCACCGGGAGGCGGGACTTCCGCCCCTTGGCGGAGCTGTTCACCATGCTCAAGCGGGCCGGGGCCGAGCGGATCATCACCTACGCGGCCCTCGATCCGGCCCGCCTGCGCGCCTAAGCGGCGGGCCGGACCTCCGCCAGGATGCCCTCCGCGCCCTGGTCCAGCAGGAGGCCGGCCACCTGCACGCCCAGCTTCTCCGGCTCGCTCAGCGGGCCGGAGAGCCGGGCCTCCACCTGCCGCCCGCCGTCCACGGAGGTGACCTGCCCGTGCAGGGTCAGTACATCGCCGTCGGCCTTGCCGAACGCGCCGACCGGCACCGAGCACCCACCGTGGAGTTCGGCCAGCATCGCCCGCTCGGCCCGCACCTCCGCGTCGGTCACCGGGTCGCCGGACCCGGCCAGGATCCGGCGGGCCAGCTCGTTGTCCTCCCGGATCTGGATGCCCAGGGCGCCCTGGCCGGGCGACGGGGGGAACAGCTCGATCGGCAGGATCTCGCTGATCTCCTCGCCACGGCCGAGCCGCTTGATCCCGGCGGCTGCCAGGACCACGGCGTCCAGCTGCTGTGTCCTGAGCTTGCCGAGCCTGGTCGGGACGTTCCCCCGGATCTCCACCGGTGCCAGGTCCGGGCGGACGTGCAGCAACTGGGCGATCCGGCGCGCCGCCGAGGTGCCGATCCTGCCGCCGTGCGGGAGGCCGGCCAGCGTGGAGCCGCACAGCGCGTCGTGCACGTCGGCACGGGTGGGCGGGGGCAGGAGGATCAGGCCGGGCGGGTTCGCGGTCGGCAGGTCCTTGAGCGAGTGCACGATCACATCGACCTCGCCGGAGACCAGTGCGTTCACCTGGTTCACGGAGAAGGCCGAGCCGCCGCCTCGCTCCGACACGTCCCGGAGAGCCGACCTGCGGTCCTGGTCGCCCGCTTCCGTGATCACCCGCTGGCGGAAGACCACGTCGGGAAAGCGCTCCCGCAGCGGCGCCAGGAACTCCCTGACCTGGGCCCGCGCCAGGTGACTGGCCCGCGACCCCACCACCAGTGTGCTCATATGCCAACTCCCAGCATCTGACGAGGTGTTGACCGCATGCTACCCGCATCGAACACGCCCGTTTTCCGACGGTTTGTCGGGACCTTGGAAGGAGCCTTTCGTGCTGGACACCACCCGGACCATCCGCATCGGCGCCCGCACCTCCCCGTTGTCGCTGGCTCAGGTCTCCCGGGTCACGAGGATGCAGGCACGCCCGCGCGTTCGAGGACGGCCGCCTCGCCCTGCGGGTCATGGTCCTCACCCCCGACGGCGCGACCGTGCTGACCGCCGGCCGTACCAGCGACCAGCTCACCCCGGCGGCCGTCGGCGGGGCTGTCGCCGAAGCGCTGATCCGCGACGGCGCCCGCGAACTGATCGACTCCATCGACCATTGACCGCCGCCGGAGGGCAGCCTGCTGTCGGGGCCGGTTCGGGTCGATCCGGGCCCGCACGGGCAGGGGCGTGATGTTCTCCGGGTGTTCCAGGGTCTTGCGAAGGCGCCGGATCCCGTCGTGCTGGGCGGCGAGCCGCGACAGCGCGAGGGTCTGGAACCCGGTCAGCTCCGCGATCCGCGCGTCCCGGCGCGTCAGGCGCTCGCGCAGATCGGCGTTGTCGGCCTAGGTTGGGCGGTATGACTGATCGTTACGAGGTCGTGATCGGTGACGGGCTACGGCTGGCCTACCAGGTGTCCGGGCCGTTGGGGGCGCCGGTGTTGGTGCTGCTGCACGCGCTGGGGGAGGAGGCGGCGGGGTGGGACGAGGTGGCGCCCGAGTTCGCGCGGTACTTCCGGGTGTACGCGCTCGACCTGCGGGGGCACGGGCGGAGTGATCAGCCGGGGGAGTACTCCTTCGAGTTGATGCGCGAGGACGTGCTCGGGTTCCTGGACTGGCTGGGTCTCGACCGGGTGGATCTGGTCGGGCACTCGATGGGCGGGGTGGTGGCCTATCTGCTGGCCCAGGGGCACGGCGAGCGGATCCGGCGGCTGGTGCTGGAGGACGTGCCCCCGCCGCATCCGCGTGAGCCGTCCACCCCGGCGAAGCCCGAGGAGCCGACTGCCTTCGACTGGGCGGCGGTCCTGGCGATCAGGGGCCAGGTGGACGACCCCGACCCGGTGTGGTTGGCGCGGATGGCGGAGATCGAGGTGCCCACCCTGGTGGTGGCGGGCGGGTCCCGCAGCCATGTGCCGCAGGACGGGATCGCGGAGCTGGCCCGGCGAATCCCGGACTGCCGGATCGTCACTCTGGAGGCCGGGCACATGGTGCACAACACCATGCCCGAGGAGTTCACCGAGGTGGTCCTGGAGTTCCTGCGGCCGGCCGTGGCGGGTGGCGCGGCCGGCAGCTGAGGGAGAGTCCCGGCAACCCCGGACGGGCGTCCGCTTCGGCGCACCCGGCAACCGCCCCGCCGGTACGGCCGGTTGTCGAGCCCGCTGCGCGGTCTCAGGCGCGTGCGCCGGGACCCGCACCGCCGACCGCACCGCCGGACCACGCACCAGCCGCATCGCCGGTCAGCCCCTGCCGGGGGAGCCGTTCCGGTTGAGGAAGTCGTTCCGGTCGAGGAAGGCCAGCCGGGCGCGCTTCTCGGGGAGTTGGATCTCGGGTCCGAGGGTGAAACCGGTCCGGACCAGCCGGGCGAGGGCCTTCTCGTTACGGGCGTCGGGTTCCGCGACGATCCGCAGCCGGTCCGGGTCGGCCAGTACGAAGCCGAGGAAGGCCGACAGCAGCGCGCCGGTCCAGCCCGGTACCGGGTCGCCGGTGACCGGGCCGATCATCAGGTGGATGCCGAAGTCCCCGGGCCGGACCTGGTAGCACTCGCCGACCGGGTCGTGCTCCGGCCGGTACGTCTGGAACAGCGCGGTGGGCCGGTCGTCGAGGTGGATCAGGTAGGCGTGGTGGGTGGTCAGCGAGTCCACGTACTCGTAGATCTCCCGCACCCGTTCGCGGTCGGTGTCGAGCATGCCCCAGAAGCGGGCCCGTTCCTGGGTGACCCAGCTGTGGATCACCTCGGCGTCGGCCGCGGGATCGAGCGGGAGGACGCGGACGGTGCCGAAGCCGTCGAGGGTCTGCTCGTGGACGGCCTCGCGGCGGCGGGCGGCGGGCTCAGTGGTCATGGGATTCCTTGGTCAGCAGGGCGAAGTCGGTGATCACGGGGACGAGTCCACCGCGCAGCCAGAGCGGCAACTGGTCGCGGTGGTGGGGGCTTTCGGGTCTGCCCGACGCGCCGAGCGGAACCACCCAGAGGCTGTCCTCGCGCCGGGCCAGGTCCCAGACGTAACGGGCGGCGGGCCCTCGGGCGCTGCGGTCGGTGACCCCGGGGACGCTCGATGTGGAGAGTACGCAGTCGTGGTCGCCGGCCAGGGCGGGCCAGGTGTCGTCCGCCGGGTCGCCGGGGAGCGCCTGCCACGGTGCGAGCCGGTGGAGTCCACCCCAGGGGACGGCCGGATCACCGGCGGCGGACACCTCCTCGACGGCCTCGCGGACGAGCCGGGACCGGTCGACACCGGGCAGCTGGTCGCTGGTCAGCAGCGTCTCCAGGCCGTACGCCACGCGCGGGACCAGCGCGAGCCACGGCAGGAAGACCTCCGGGAAGGCTGCCGGTCCGGCCAGCTCGGCGAGGGCGGGGTGGGCGGCCAGTCTGCGCACAACAGCGCTTCGGAGCAGTGAATATGACGTTGCGTCATAACTGTCCGCGGCCATGTGCCGGTCCCAGGCCAGGAGGCGCTCCCGCAGGCGTGCGGCCTCGGGGCCGAGGTCGGTGAGGGTGGCCAGCAGGTCGAGCAGGGGCCGGGCCGAAGCGAGGTGGGTGTCGGTGTGGATGCCCGCCATGTCCGTGCCCGACCAGGTGGCCCGCCCCTCGAGCAGGTGGCGGATCCGCTCGGCCCGGTGCGGTGGGGCGAACTCGACGCCCAGCGGCCCGGCGAGGCCGCGCTGGTTCGCCATCACCGCGACGCCGTCAACGTCCTGGCGCGGCATCGGCCCGTACCAGCCGTGCCACTCGTGGCCGGGCCGCCAGGCGTCCACCACGCGCAGGCTGTTGTCCGGGTGCCGCAGCGGGACCGCGCCCGCGACCCGGTGCAGCAGTCCGCCCTCGGTGTCGGCCGCCTGGACGACGTTGACGGGCTCCGTCCACCGGTCGAGGGCCCGGTCCACATCGGCCACGGTGCCCGCCCTCAGCAGTGCCGGCAGCGCGGCGAAGCCCAGGTCCGCGCGGACCCGGGGCGGGTAGCGCAGGCTGATCGCCTCCCCGGTGCCGGTGCCGGTGTCGGTGTCGCCGTCGGCCCCGGTTCCGTCGGCGCCGTCGTCGTCGGGGTCCGGAGCGCCGATGACGACCGGGCCGCGCTCGGTCTCGACGATCCGGACCCGGACCGGGTCGGCGTCCGCCACCTCGATGGTCTCGATGTGGGTCGTCGCGGGCCGCCAGCCGTCCGGGCCGAGGGCCTCGATCCGGTCGCCGCTGCGCCGGAGCCGTTCGCGGTAGAGGTCCTGGTAGTCGGCCATCGCGTTGGTGATCGCCCAGGCGACCTTGCCGGTGTGGCCGAAGTGCGCGATGCCGGGCACGCCCGGGACGGCCAGGCCGACCACGTCGAACTCCGGGCAGACCAGGTGGATCTGCTGGTAGATGCCCGGGGCCTCGATGAAGCGGTGCGGGTCGCCCGCGATCAGTGCCTCGCCGGTCGTGGTCCGGCTTCCGGGGACCAGCCAGCCGTTGCTGCCGGAGGTGGCGGGGCCGTCGGTGGCGAACAGGCCGACCGCCTGGACGCCGAGGCGGCGGGCGACCAGGTCGCGCCAGAGCTTGGCCGGGAAACCGGCGAACAGGATGTGGTGCGAGAGCCAGACCGCGAGCGGGGTCCAGGGCTGCCACTGCCCGGGCCGCACGCCGGCCCTGGCGAACTCGGTTGTCCGGTCGGCCTGTTGGGGCAGGGCGGAGTTGACGCCGTCGACGTAGGCCCGTACCCAGGCGGCGGTGTCCGCGTCGAGGGCGTCGAAGCAGCCGCGGGCGGTGTCCGCCAGCCGGGCCTGGCGGGCGAAGCGGTCCCAGGGCACGGCCTCCGGGCCGAGGAAGGCGGCGGAGGTGCCCTGCGCGCGGTGGCGCTCGACCTCCAGCTGCCAGGCGCGGTCGGTGGCGGCGTTCCGGCCCTGGGCGTGGGCGAGTTCGAGCGGGCTGCCGGCGCGCAGGTGGGGGATGCCCCAGGGGTCGCGGTAGACCTCGATGCTCACGGTTCTCCTGACGGTGGTGCGACTGTGGTGGTGGCCGGTGGACTGCTCGCGCTGCGAGACGCCCTAGGCGGTCTGCGCGGCGGCCCTCGCCCGGGCTGCCGGGATGACCAGCGGGGTGCCGGTCTCCGGGTCGTCGATGACGCGGCAGGGGAGGCGGAAGACCTCCTCGACCAGGTCGGCGGTGACGACGTCGGCCGGGGCTCCGGAGGCGACCACCCGGCCGGCGCGCATGGCGATCAGGTGGGTGGCGTACCGCGCGGCGTGGTTGAGGTCGTGCAGGACGGCGACGAGCGTGCGGCCCTGTTCCTCGTGCAGGCGGGCGCAGAGGTCGAGGATCTCGATCTGGTGGGCGATGTCCAGGTAGGTGGTGGGTTCGTCCAGGAGCAGCAGCGGGGTCCGCTGGGCGAGCGCCATCGCGATCCAGACGCGCTGGCGCTGTCCGCCGGAGAGCTCGTCCACCGTGCGGTCGGCCAGTTCGGCGACGCCGGTGGAGGCCATCGACTCCTCGACGACGCGTTCGTCCTCCCTGGACCACTGGCGCAGCAGGCCCTGGTGCGGGTAGCGCCCGCGGGCGACCAGTTCGGACACCGTGATGCCGTCGGGCGCGACGGAGGACTGGGGGAGCAGGCCGAGGGTCCGGGCGACCTGCCTGGCGGGCAGGGTGTGGATGTCCTGTCCGTCCAGCAGCACGGTTCCGGCGGCGGGCCTGAGGGTGCGGGAGAGCGCGCGCAGCAGGGTGGACTTGCCGCAGGCGTTGGGGCCGACGATGACGGTGAAGGACCGGTCGGGGATGGTGACGGTGAGGTTCTCGGCGATGACCCGCTGCTCGTAGCGGAGAGTCATCGCCCGGCCCGTCAGCCGGTCCGAGGTCGGTGTCGGGTCGTGCTCCACGACAGGTGCTCCATTCCGGTGCGTAGGTGTGCCGCTCATATCCGCCCCGCCTTGCGCCGGGCGGCGAGCAGCCAGATCAGGTAACCGCCGCCGAGGACACCGGTCACCACGCCGACGGGCAGCTGACGTCCGGTGAACAGCTGCTGTGCGGCCAGGTCCGCGCCGGCCAGCAGGGCCGCGCCGACGCACATCGAGGCGAGCAGGGCCGGCCCGGGTGTCCTGGTCAGCCGCCGGGCGACCTGGGGCGCGGTGAGTGCGACGAAGGAGACCGGCCCGGCGGCGGCCGCGGCGAGGGAGGCGAGGACGACGGCGGCCGCCAGCAGGAGCAGGCGCAGCCGTTCGACCGGTACGCCGACTCCGGCGGCCGCGTCGTCGCCCAGCTCGATCATCCGCAGGGCGCGTCCGCAGCCGAGGAGTACCACGGGGGCCAGCACCGCGAGCGCGGTCAGTACGGGCAGTGCGTTGTCCCAGCCGCGGCCGTCGAGGCTTCCGGTGAGCCACAGTACGCCCCGTGCGGCGTCCATGAGTTGGGCGCGGGTGAGCAGGTAGCCGTTGACGCCGGTGAGGATGGCGGCGCTGCCGATGCCGACCAGGACCAGGCGGCCGCCGTTGACGCCGCCGCGCCAGGCGAGGGCGTAGATCACGGCGCCGGTGGCGATGCCGCCGGTCACCGCGCCGGTGGCCAGGGCGAGGCTGCTGCCGCCGGCCACCACCACGACGAGTGCCCCGGTGGCGGCACCCTGGGTGAAGCCGAGGATGTCGGGGCTGCCCAGCGGGTTGCGGACCAGGGACTGGAACAGCGCTCCGGCGAGCGCCAGCGCCGCACCGACCGCGAGGGCGGTGACCACCCGGGGGAGCCGGAGTTGGTTGACGATGAAGTCCTGGGCGGGTGAGCCGCGGCCGACGAGGGTGCCGAGCACCTCGGCCGGGCTCATCGGGTAGTCGCCGCTGCCGAGGGTGACCACGCCGAGGGTGAGTGCCAGCAGGGCGGCCAGCGCCCCGACGGCCAGCGCCCGGGGGCGGTAGCGCAGGGAGACGGTGTCGCCGATCCGCAGCACGTTCGTCCTGCCCTCCCGGCCCCCGCGCGTCGGGTGCGGGCCGGTCGCCCGGCCGACGGTGACGGGTCGACTCATGCTCGGGCCACCTTTCCGCACCGGGCGAAGTAGAGGAAGAACGGGCCGCCGAGAACGGCGGTGACGATGCCGACCTGGAGTTCGCCGGGCCTGCCGAGCACCCGGCCGAGCACGTCGGCGCCGAGCAGCAGGACGGGTGCCAGCAGGGCGCAGTAGGGGAGCAGCCAGCGCAGGTCGGGGCCGGTGAGGGCGCGCACCAGATGAGGGACCATCAGTCCGACGAAGACGATCGGGCCGCAGGCGGCGGTGGCCGATCCGCAGAGCAGGGTGACGGCCAGGATCGCGGCCGCCCGGGTCAGCGCGGGCCGGGCGCCGAGGGCGCGGGCCGAGTCGTCACCGAGGGCCATGGCGTTGAGCGGCCGGGCCAGGGCGAGGGCGAGCAGCACTCCGGCGGCGACGAAGGGCAGCAGCCTGAGGATGGTGGCCGGCCCCGCACCGGCGAGCGAGCCGACCGTCCAGAAGCGCATCTGCTCGAGTGAGGCCGTGTCGAGCAGCATGGCGCCGCTGACGAAGGAGTAGAGCATCGCGTTCAGCGCCGATCCCGCGAGGGCGAGCCGGGCGGGGGTGGCGCCGCGTCCGCCGCCGACCGCGTAGACCAGGACGGAGACCAGGCCGGCGCCGGCCAGGGCGAACCACACATAGCCGGTGAAGCCGGTCACGCCGAGGAGGGCGGTCGCGGCGGCGACGGCGGCGGAGGCGCCCGCGTTGATGCCGAGCAGGCCCGGATCGGCGAGCGGATTGCGGGTCAGCGCCTGCATGATGCCGCCGGCCAGGCCGAGGGCGGTGCCGGCCAGCAGGCCGAGCAGGGTGCGTGGCAGGCGCATCCGGTGGACGGCGGTGTAGCCGGGGGAGTCGCTGTCGAAGAGTCCGTGCCAGACCTCGCCGGGGGTGAGCGCTCTGGCGCCGAAGGCGATGCTCAGCAGCAGGACCAGGAGCAGGACGAGCAGGCAGCCGAGCAGTCCGGCCGCCCGGGCCGCGTCGCGCCTGCCGGGTGGTCGCCCGCGAGGTGGCTGCGGGATCTCCGGGTCCCGGTGGACCTGAAGTGGCGTGGTGGCAGACACAGGAGGGCTCCGGGGCGGACGGGGAGGCGGTCGGGCGCTCCCGTTGGGCGAGTACTTAGGTTAGGTTAACCTAATCCTGCCGTCTGGTTCTGACCGTATTTCAATCACACGAGCGAGAGTCCGTCATGTCGCGTTCCACCATCTCCGCCCCCTTCTCCCGCCGTGGCCTGCTGGCCGCGGGCGGCGCCGCCGCCGTCGGTGCGCTGCTCACCGCCTGTGGCGGGAAGGGGAGTTCGAGCCCGGCCGACTCGGCCGAGGCGAAGGGCGGCCCCTGGTCGTTCACCGACGACCGGAAGAAGGAGGTCACCGCCAAGAGCACCCCCACTCGCATCGTGGCCTTCACCGGCACGGCGGCGGCCCTGGTCGACTTCGGCATCGACCGCCAGATCGTCGGTGTCTTCGGTGAGACCAGGCTGGCGGACGGCAAGCCCGACCCGCAGGCCGGGGACCTGGACGTGGACAAGGTGGCGATCCTCGGCAACGTCTGGGGCGAGTTCAGCATCGAGAAGTACGCGAGCCTGCGCCCCGAGCTGCTGGTGACCCACATGTACAACCCGGACGCGCTCTGGTACGTCCCGGACGAGAGCAAGGACAAGATCCTCCAGCTGGCTCCGAGCGTGGCCGTCACCACCGCCCGGGTGCCGATGACCGAGCCGATCAAGCGCTACGCCGAGCTCGCGGCCTCACTCGGTGCGGACCTGAACGCCCGGAAGGTCACCGACGCCAAGGCGCGGTTCGAGGCGGCGGCGGAGCGGGTGCGGAAGGCGGCCAAGGCGAACGGCGGTATCAAGGTGCTGGCCGCGTCCGGCAGTTCGGACGTCCTCTACGCCTCCAACCCGAAGGTCAGCACCGACCTGATGTACTTCGCCGAGCTCGGTGTGGAGCTGGTCGTCCCCGACCGGCTGGACGAAGGCGGCTACTTCGAGAGCCTCAGCTGGGAGAACGCGGGCAAGTACCCGGCGGACCTGATCCTGCTGGACAACCGCAACACCGCGCTGCAGCCCGCCGACCTCGCGGCCAAGCCCGCCTGGTCCCAGCTGCCCGCCGTCAGGGCGGGGCAGATCACCCCGTGGAACTCCGTGCCCAGGTTCTCCTACGCCGGAGCCGCGCCGCTGCTGGAGAGCCTGGCCAAGGCCGTTGAGAGCGCCAGGAAGGTGAGTTGACGACATGACGAACGAACCCGCTCCGGTGGCCGTGCAGTTCAGGCTCTTCGAAGCCCAGGTGGTGCGGTCCCTCCGCCTCGGGCCGACGATGAGGCGGATCACCTTCGGCGGTGAGCAGCTGAAGGACCTCGCCTCGGGCGGCCGGGACCAGAGCTTCTCGCTCTTCCTGCCGCGCCCGGGGCAGAGCGCGCCGGTGGTGCCGGCGGAGTTCGGCGAGCGGTGGTACGCCGACTGGCGGGCCATCGACCCGGCGGAGCGGGCGGTGATGCGCTCGTACACCATCCGCGCACACCGCCCTGAACTCGCCGAGGTGGACGTGGACTTCGCGCTCCACGGCAGCGGGGAGGCGGACGCCGGCGCAGTGGGCGGCCCCGCCTCCGGCTGGGCCGCCCGGGCGGTGCCCGGCGACCGGGTCTGCCTGCTGGGCCCGGCGGTGGCGGACAACCGCAGCGTCGGGTTCCGCCCGCCGCCCGGCACCGACTGGGTGCTGCTCGCGGCCGACGAGACCGCGCTGCCCGCCGTCGGCGCGATCCTGGACTGGCTGCCCGCCGGCACCAGGGCCAGGGTGTGGATCGAGGTCCCGCATCCGCAGGACGTCCAGGACCTGCCCAGTGCGGGCGAGGTGGAGATCACCTGGCTGATCCGCGACGGCCGGCAGCCGCTGCCGGCCGCGATCCGGGCGGCCGAACTCCCGGAGGGTTCGCCGTACGCGTGGATCGCCGGGGAGTCCGGCCTGGTGAAGGCGGTGCGCCGCTACCTGGTGGGCGAGTTGGGGATCGACCGGCGGCTCGTCAACTTCTCCGGCTACTGGCGCCGGGGAGCCAGTGAGGAGGACCTCCGGGCCGAGGCGCAGTCCTGAAGCCCGTCCGGTGGGTCCTTCCGGGGGCGCGAAGGGATCCGCCGGACGGGCGCCGGCTTTTCCAGGGGCGCCGTACGGTCAACTCCGCTGCACAAGCAGACGGTTGACCGTGCGGCGCCCCTCAGCGTTTCTCTGACTGGTCGTCATAAGCATGGTCTGACCTCGGTAAAAATTAGGATAGGCTTACCTAAGTAATGACACAGCGACCGCTGAGGACTGCCCATGAGTTTCCACGGACACCCCGTCGAGGTCCGGCCGGCAGGTGCCAGGGAGTACCTGTTCAACGACCGTACGGTGGAGGGATACCGGCACTCGCTCACCGCCGGGATCGACCGGGTGGCCGCCCGCATCGCCCGCACCGAGCGCCCCTTCAGCGGAACCACCCCCGACCGGCTCGCACCCGAGATATCGGCCATCGACCTGGAGAAGCCGCTGAACGACCCCGCCGCCGCCCTCACCGAACTCGAGGACGTCTATCTGCGGGACGCCGTCTACTTCCACCACCCGCGCTACCTGGCGCACCTCAACTGCCCGGTGGTCATTCCGGCCCTGCTCGGCGAGGCGGTCCTCAGCGCCGTCAACTCCTCGCTCGACACCTGGGACCAGAGCGCGGGCGGGACGCTGATCGAACGCCGCCTGATCGACTGGACCGCCGAGCGGATCGGCCTCGGCCCGGACGCCGACGGCGTGTTCACCAGCGGCGGCAGCCAGTCCAACCTCCAGGCCCTGCTGCTCGCCCGCGAGGAGGCCTGCGCCCGGGCCGCCGCCGGCACCCCGACTCCGCCCACCAGGGCCGAGATCCTCCCGAAGCTGCGCATCCTCGCCTCCGAGGCCGGTCACTTCAGCGTCCAGAAGTCCGCGAAGCTCCTCGGCCTCGGCCCCGACGCCGTCATCCCGGTGGCCACCGACCGGGACCGCCGGATGCGCCCCGCCGTCCTCGCCCGCGAACTCGACCGCTGCCGCCGCGAGGGCCTGCCGGTGATGGCCGTGGTCGCCACCGCCGGCACCACCGACTTCGGCTCCATCGACCCGCTGCCGCAGATCGCCGACCTGTGCGTCGCCGCCGGCGCCTGGATGCACGTGGACGCCGCGTACGGCTGCGGACTGCTCGCCTCCCGGACCAGGAGGCACCTGCTGGACGGGATCGAGCGGGCCGACTCGGTGACCGTCGACTACCACAAGTCCTTCTTCCAGCCGGTCTCCTCCAGCGCCCTGCTGGTCCGCGACGCCGCCGCGCTGCGCCATGCGACCTACCACGCCGACTACCTCAACCCGGCCCGGATGGCCGAACAGCGGATCCCCAACCAGGTCGACAAGAGCCTGCAGACCACCCGCCGCTTCGACGCGCTCAAGCTCTGGCTCACCCTGCGCGTCATGGGGGCCGACGCGATCGGCGAACTCTTCGACGAGGTGGTCGACCGCGCCGGGCAGGCCTGGGAGCTGCTGACCGAGGACCCGCGCTTCGAGGTGGTCACCAGGTCCCAGCTGAGCACCGTGGTCTTCCGCTACCTGCCGCAGGACGGCCCGGGCCGCGAACTCGCCGACGAGGCCAACCTGTTCGCCCGTGAGGCGCTGGCCGCCTCCGGCGCCGCGGTGGTCGCCGGAACCAAGGTCGACGGCCGGCACTACCTGAAGTTCACCCTGCTCAACCCGGAGACCACGCTCGCGGACATCGCCCACGTCCTCGACCTGCTGGCCGGCCATGCCGAGCGCTACCTGAGCGAGCAGGCCGCCCCCGAGCTCTGCCGCCAGGCCGGCTGAACCCTCCTCCTCCACCCCTCGACGCCCACACGGGAGACACCCATGACCACCTACGACTTCATCGGGATCGGGCTCGGCCCCTACAACCTGGGCCTGGCCTGCCTGACCGAACCGGTCGACGAGCTGAACGGCCTGTTCCTGGAGAGCAGGCCGGACTTCGACTGGCACCCCGGCATGCTGCTGGAATCCGCCACCCTGCAGACGCCGTTCATGGCCGACCTGGTCACCCTGGCCGACCCGACCTCGCCGTACTCCTTCCTCAACTACCTCAAGGAGTCCGGCCGGCTGTACCCCTTCTACATCCGCGAGATGTTCTACCCGGTGCGCGGCGAGTACAACGAGTACTGCCGCTGGGCCGCCGCCAGGCTGCGCAGCGTCCGCTTCGGCCAGGAGGTGACCTCGGTCGAGTACGACCAGGGCGAGGGCGTCTACGTCGTCCACGCGGTCAAGCCCGGTGGCACCGAGGCGACTTCGTACCGCGCCAGGCACCTGGTACTGGGCACCGGCACCCCGCCGTACCTGCCCGAGGCCTGCCGGGACCTCGGCGGCGACGCCATCCACAACTCCGGCTACCTGGAGGGCAAGGCGACCCTGCAGGCCAAGGAGAGCATCACCGTCGTCGGCAGCGGCCAGAGCGCGGCCGAGATCTACTACGACCTGCTGGCCGAGATGGACGCCCACGGCTACCGGCTCGACTGGGTGACCAGGTCCCCGCGGTTCTTCCCGCTGGAGTACACCAAGCTCACCCTGGAGATGACCTCCCCCGAGTACGTGGACTACTTCCACGCCCTTCCGGAGGACACCCGCTACCGGCTCGAGTCCGAGCAGAAGGGCCTGTTCAAGGGCATCGACGCGGACCTGATCAACGGCATCTACGACCTGCTCTACCAGAAGAGCGTCAAGGGCCCGGTCGCCACCCGGCTGATGACCAACACCGCCCTGCACAAAGCCGGTTACGACGCCGCGGCCGGTCTCTACACCCTCGGGCTGCGCCACGAGGAGCAGGGCCGGGACTTCGAGCTCGCCACCCACGGACTGGTGCTGGCCACCGGCTACCGCTACCGGACCCCGGCCTTCCTGGAGCCGGTGCGCGACCGGATCCGCTGGGACGGGCGCGGCCGTTTCGACGTCGCCCGCAACTACAGCATCGACACCACGGGCCGGGGGATCTTCCTGCAGAACGCCGGCACCCACGCCCACAGCGTCACCTCGCCCGACCTGGGCATGGGCCCGTACCGCAACTCCTGGATCATCCGGGAGATGCTGGGCCGCGAGGTCTACCCGGTCGAGAAGTCCATCGCCTTCCAGGAGTTCGGCGCACCCCAGGGGCTGGTCGCATGAGCAGGATCCTCTTCTCCCGCACCGACCCGCGGCTCGGCACCATGGCGGTGCGCCCGCTGGACGCCGACGGCGACGCCGAACTGCTGCACAGCTGGGTGACCCACCCCAAGGCGGCCTTCTGGATGATGCAGGACGCCGATGTCACCGAGGTCCGCGGTGAGTACCGGAAGATCGCCGAACACCCGCACCACGACGCCTACCTGGGCCTGGTCGAGGGCGAACCGGCCTTCCTGGTCGAGCGCTACGACCCCGCGCGGCTCGAACTCGTCGGCCTCTACGACGCCCGGCCGGGCGACGTCGGCATGCACTTCCTCTGCGCGCCCTCCGACACCCCGGTGCACGGCTTCACCCGGGCCGTGATCACCACCGTGATGGCCTTCGTCCTGGACGACCCGGCCGCCCGCCGCGTCGTGGTCGAGCCGGACATCCGCAACACCGCGGTGCACGCGCTCAACGCCGCCGTCGGCTTCGAGGTGGTCGGCCCGATCGCCAAGCCCGAGAAGGAGGCGCTGCTCAGCGTCTGCAGCCGCGAGCAGTTCCTCGCCGCCATCCAAGGAGCAACCCAGTGCTGAACCCGGCCGGGGCAAGCCCCCGTACCCCCGACACCGCAGACGCCGCAGCCATCCCCGACACCGTCGAAGCCGTCGAAGCGGTCGCCCATCTGACACCGGAGCGCTGGGCGCTGGCCAACCGGCTGCTGGTCCGCAAGGCGCTCGCCGAGTTCTCCCACGAGCGGCTGCTCACCCCCGAGGCGCGGCCGGACGGGCACTACGCCGTCCGCAGTGACGACGGCACGGTCGAGTACCGCTTCACCGCCCGGCTGTTCGCCCTGGACCACTGGCAGATCGACGCCGACTCCATCACCCGCCACCGCGACGGCACCGAACTCCCGCCGGACGCGGCCGACTTCTGCATCGAGCTGCGCGAGACCCTCGGCCTCACCGCGCGGATCCTGCCCGTGTACCTGGAGGAGATCGCCGCCACCCTGGCCTCCACCGCCTACAAGCTCGGCAAGCCGAAGACCGGTGCCGCCGAACTCGCCAAGGCGGACTTCCAGGCGATCGAGACGGGGATGACCGAGGGGCACCCGGGCTTCGTCGCCAACAACGGCCGGATCGGCTTCGGCGTGGACGAGTACCGCGCCTACGCCCCCGAGGCCGCCAAGCCGGTCCGGCTGATCTGGCTTGCCGCGCACCGCGACCACTCCACCTTCACCTCCTGCACGGACCTCGACTACGACACCCTGATCCGCTCGGAGCTGGGCGAGGAACTGCTCGGCCGCTTCGCCGGCACCATGACGGCCCTCGGCCTCGACCCGGCCGAGTACCACCTGCTGCCGGTCCACCCCTGGCAGTGGTGGAACAAGCTCTCGGTGACCTTCGCCGCGGAAGTCGCCCAGCGCCGACTGGTCTGCCTCGGCCCCGGCGAGGACGAGTACCTGGCCCAGCAGTCGATCCGCACCTTCTTCAACACCACCGACCCGTCGAAGCACTATGTGAAGACCGCGCTGTCGGTCCTCAACATGGGCTTCATGCGCGGACTCTCGGCCGCCTACATGGAGGCGACCCCCGCCATCAACGACTGGCTCGCCGACCTGATAGCCGGCGACCCGGTCCTGCGCGCCACCGGACTGACGGTGATCCGCGAGCGGGCGGCCATCGGCTACCGGCACCCGCAGTTCGAGGCCGCCACCGACCGGTACTCCCCGTACCGCAAGATGCTCGCCGCGCTCTGGCGCGAGAGCCCCGTCCCCACGCTGCGGCCGGGGCAGCGGCTCGCCACCATGGCCTCGCTGCTGCACACCGACCACGAGGGCCGCTCGCTGGCCGCCGCACTCATCGAACTATCCGGCCTCACCCCCGAGTTGTGGCTGCGTCGCTATCTCGACGCCTACCTCACCCCGCTGCTGCACAGCTTCTACGCCCACGACCTGGCCTTCATGCCGCACGGCGAGAACGTCATCCTGGTCCTCGACGGCGACGGCACGGTCCAGCGGGCGGTCTTCAAGGACATCGCCGAGGAGATCGTGGTGATGAACCCGGAGGCCGAACTGCCCCCGCAGGTCGGGCGCATCCGGGCCGAGGTCCCCGAGCACATGAAGCTGCTGTCCGTCTTCACCGACGTCTTCGACTGCTTCTTCCGCTACCTGAACGCCATCCTGGCGAGCGAGGGCACCCTGGACGAGGACACCTTCTGGCGCACCGTCGCCGAGTGCGTCGCCGACTACCGCGACTCGGTCCCGCACCTGGCCGAACGCTTCACCAGGTACGACCCGTTCGCCGAGGAGTTCCCGCTCTCCTGCCTCAACCGGCTGCAACTGCGCGACAACCAGCAGATGGTGGACCTGGCCGACCCGTCCGGCGCCCTCCAGCTGGTCGGCACCCTGCGCAACCCCATCGCACGATTCGCCCCCGCGCCGTGACCCTGACGGACCAGGCCACCACCGGGTCGCCGGCCGAGACCCGGCTGCCGACCCGGTGGCTGATCCTCGCGGTCATCTGCCTCGCCCAGTTCGCGGCGGTGCTCGACAACACCGTCCTGAACGTCGCGATCCCCTCGCTCACCCGGGACCTCGGCGCGGCCACCAGCGACGTCCAGTGGATCGTCAACGCCTACTCGCTGGTCCAGGCCGGACTGCTGCTCGCCGCGGGCAGCGCCGCCGACCGCTACGGCCGCCGAAGGCTGCTGCTGGCAGGCCTCGCCGTCTTCGGCGCCGGCTCACTGGCCGCCGGACTCTCCCACACCACCGGGCAGTTGACTGCCGCCAGAGCCGGCATGGGCATCGGCGGCGCACTGCTGCTCACCACCACCCTCGCCGTGGTGGTCCAGGTCTTCGACGCCGCCGAACGCCCCCGGGCGATCGGCGTCTGGGGCGCGGTCAACGCGCTGGGCTTCGCGGCGGGTCCACCGGTCGGCGGGCTGATGCTGGCGCACTTCTGGTGGGGCGCACTCTTCCTGGTCAACCTCCCGGTGGTGCTGCTCGGCATCCTGGCCGTCCGGCTGCTGGTGCCCGAGTCCAGGGCCCCGGGCGGCGGTCCGCCCGACCTGCCCGGCGTACTGCTGTCCACCACCGGTATGACGGCCGTGGTCCTCGCGATCACCGGCGGCCCGGAAGCCGGCTGGACCTCGGCCCGGGTGCTGCTGCCGGCCGCCGGCGGGCTGCTCGTCCTGGGCGCCTTCGCGCTCTGGGAACACCGCGCCCGCCACCCCATGCTGGACCCGCACTTCTTCCGGAGCCGCCGGTTCACCGGCGCCGTGGTGGGGGTGGTCCTGATCACCTTCGGCAGTGCGGGGGTGCTCTTCCTGCTCACCCAGCAGCTCCAGTTCGTCCGCGGCTACTCGCCGTTGGCGGCCGGGCTGCACCTCGCCCCGTTCGCGCTCACCGTGGTCGTCCTCAACTTCACCGGCCTCTCGGCGCGGGTGGTCGGCCGGCTGGGGCACCCGCTCGCCATCGCCTGCGGTATGGCCCTGCTCGCGGGCGGGTTCGCGATCGTCGCACTCCTCGCCTCCGACGGCTACGGCACCCTGCTGGTCGGTCTGATCCTCATGGGGGCCGGCTGCGCCTTCGCCAACCCGGCCATCGTCGAGGCCGTGCTGAGCGCCATCCCGCCGGACCGGGCCGGCGCCGGGGCCGGCATCGACGGCACCATGGCCGAGGTCGGCAACAGCCTCGGCGTCGCCGTCCTGGGAGCCGTCCTGAACGCCCGCTTCGCCGCCCTGCTCCCCGCCACGGCGGCCGGTGCCGGCTCCCTCCCGGCCGCGCTGGCGGCCGCGGGCACGGACGGGGACCGCACCGCGATCCTGGACGCCTTCGCCGCCGGGATCTCCGCCAGCCAACTCGTCGGCGCGGTCGCGGTGTTGGCGGGCGGGATCCTGGCGGCGGTGCTGCTGCGCCGAGCGGAGCGGCGGGAGGCCGACGGATCAGTCGGCTGACGGATCCGGCGGCCGGGTCAGACCCTGGCCGCCGGCCGGCGACCGGCCGCGGTGAGACCGTCGAGGTAGGCCGTGACCGGCTCGGGTCCGACCGGGCCGCCGGTCAGGCCGACGAACCCGTCCGGACGCACCAGGACCACGGCGTCGCCGCTGACCCCGTACGCGCGCCGGGCGTGCCCCTCGACGTCCACCAGATCGGCGCCCGCATGGCCGCCCACCGTGACCACCCGCGTGCCGGGGACGGCGGAAGCCTGCGGAGCCGGCCGGTCGCCGAAGCTGAGCAGGGTGAAGTGCGGCCCGCGCAAGAGGTCGAACAGCCGGAGTGGCTCCCCCTGCGCGGTGCGGCAGGGAGCGTCGGGGGCGCGGTCGCCGGCGCGGATGCCGGTGGAGTCGTCGAGGTCGCACCCGAGCGGGCCTCCCCGGTAGTTGACGGTCAGTCCGGAGAGGTCGGTGCCCGGGGCGATACCGGTTTTGTCGACGAACTGCCTGGTCAGGGCTGCGCCGCCACCGGCGGTGAAGAGCGCCCGGTGCTGGGCCGAGGAGGCGGTCAGCACCGCGCGGGCGACGGGCAGCCGCTCGGCCTGGTAGCTGTCGAGCAGGGTGTCGGGGGCTCCGCGCAGCGCGGCGGCCAGCTTCCAGCCGAGGTTGTGCGCGTCCTGGATGCCGGTGTTCATGCCCTGCCCGCCGGCCGCGGAGTGGCAGTGGGCGGCGTCCCCGGCGAGGAAGACCCGGCCGCTGCGGTACCGCTCGACCATCCGGACGGTCGGCCGCCAGACGCTCGACCAGACCAGGTCGTGGAGCCGGACCCCGGGCAGGGCCGCCCGCTCGGCGAAGATCCGCCGGAAGTTCTCCAGCGAGGGCTCGGGGAGCCTGCCGTCCCCGTCCGGTACGACCGCGGCACTGATCCCCCAGGTGCCGTCGCAGGTCTGCGGGACCAGGACCAGCGCACCCACGCCGAACTCCCGGTCCTGCCAGGCGTGCAGGCAGTGCGGGTCCAGGCCGTCGACGCGCAGTGAGCCCATCAGGAAGCGCTCCTCGTCCCAGGTCTCGCCGAGGAACGGGAGGCCGGCGGACCTGCGGACGGTGCTGCGGCCGCCGTCGCAGCCCACCAGATAGCGGGCACTGATCCGCTCGGTCCGGTCCCCCCGCCGCACGGTGGCGACGACCCGCTCGGCGTCCTGGGTGAAGCCGGTCAGCGCGGTGCCGAGTTCCACCCGGACCCCGAAGCCGGCCAGGCGGTCGCGCAGCACGGCCTCGGTGTGGTGCTGCGCCAGCATCACCAGGCCCAGGTACGGGCGGTCGGGCAGCGGGGTGTTGCTCGGTGCCGGGTCGACCTCGCTGACCAGCCGGCTGCCCTCGTAGGTGCGCAGCCTGAGGTTGACCTCGGCGCGGGCGTAGATCTCGTCCACCACGCCGAGGTCGTCGAAGACCTCCAGCGTCCGGGAGTTGACGCCCCTGCCGCGGACCCCGCGGTCGCGGAAGGCCGGCTCGCTCTCGATGACCCGGCAGCTGACGCCCGATCGGGCGAGTCCCAGAGCCAGGGTGAGACCCACCGGCCCGGCGCCGACGACCAGGACGTCCGTTGCGGCCGCTGACGGCCGGGTGCTGCTCATGATGTGTTCCCCCATCTGACTCGCCAATAAGATACGGCGCGTTTCTTATCCTCGACGGTAGACTCTCCGAATAAGAAACGCAACGTATCTACGGGAATCGCGATGACCAGACCAGCGACGGGCGGATCAGTGCCTCCGGGCCGCAGCACGCGCCGACGGGGTGACGACCTTGAGCAGGCGATCCTCGACGCCGTCTTCGCGGAGGTGACCGAACACGGCTACACCAGGCTCACCATGGAGGGCGTGGCGGCCCGGGCCCGGACCAGCAAACCGGTCCTCTACCGCCGCTGGCCGACCAAGGCCGAGCTGGTGATCGCCGTGCTCGGCCGGGGCCTGCCCACCGGCGACGAGCAGCCACCCGACACCGGCACCCTGCGGTCCGACCTGGTCACCGTGCTGCTGCGGGTGGTGCACCGCTTCGACGGCCTGCCGGGCGAGGCCGTCCACGGCTTTCTGCTCGATGTGCTGCGCGACCCCGAACTGCGCCGGCGGCTCTGGAGCGGGATCGTCCCGGACGGACCGGTGGACACCCTGGCCTTCCTGATGGGACGGGCCGCGGAGCGCGGTGAGATCAACGGCGACCGGCTCAACCCCCGGGTGACCGCCCTCCCGCTGAGCCTGCTCCGCGACGAGTTCCTGATCCACGGGGGTCCGCCGGACGACCGGGCCATCGAGGAGATCGTCGACGATGTCGTCCTGCCGCTGCTTCGGGGCAGGTGACGCGGCCCTTCGCCGCCGCCAGGGGTACGAGGGCCCTCGGCGGTCAGCCCTTGGGGGCGGCGATGAGGCAGAAGCTCGCACCGACGTTGTCCCGGCCGACCGCCATCCGGCCGTACGGGGTGCCGACCGGCTCGACCAGGATCCGGCCGCCGAGCTCGATGATCCGCGCGCAGCTCTGGTCGGTGTCCGCGGCCGCGAAGTAGGTGTTCCAGAACGACGGGGTCCCCTCCGGGATGGCCGGGGGCTGCGCGCCGATGCCGCCCGCCGGATGCCCGGCGACCTTGATGACGCTGTAGTCCAGGTCGGGCAGCGGCTCGTACTCGTAGCCGAAGACCTGCCGGTAGAAGGCCCGCGCGGTGGCCGGGTCGGTGGAGAGGTTCTCGTTCCAGGTGAAGGCCCCCGGCTCGTTGGCGAGACCGGAGCCGCCGTGCGAACGCCCCTGCCACAGGCCGAAGGGTGCGCCGGCCGGGTCGACGGCGATGGCCATCCGGCCCTGGTCCGTCACGTCCGTCGGCTCCAGCCGGACGGTGCCGCCCGCCTCCCGGATCCTGGCGGTGACCTGGTCGACGTCATCGGCGGCGAGATAGGTCAGCCACGCGGCCCCGGTCTCCTGCCCGGGCTGCCCGGGGGCGATCCCGGCGACGCGGATGCCGTGGCGGGTGGCCAGCTGATAGCCGCCGCCCTCCTCGCCGGTGTCCTGGTACGTCCAGCCGAACAGCTCGCCGTAGAAGTCCTTGCTCGCGGTGACATCCGGTGTCGTGAGGTCGGCCCAGCAGGGGACACCCTCGCGGTAGGTGGTGATCCTGGACATGGCGTGCGTCCTTACGGCCGAGGTTCCCGGAACGCGTCTTCGCGCCCCCTCAGCCAGCGTCGGCCCGCTGGAAGGCACCCCGCAACCGCTGGGCACCCGCGCCGGAGTCCCCTCCTACCCGCCCTCCGCCCAGAGCACCACCGCGCGGGCCGCCGCCTCCCGCAGCGCGTCGCCGTCCAGCTCGAACCGGGACTCCGCCCGGGCCGTCGGCGCCCCGCCTTCCCGGTCGGGCCGGATGAGCGGGGCGCCGGTCGGGTGGGATCAGCCGGTGCCGGCCGTGGGGCCGCCGGGGGTGGCGGCGGATGCCGTGCTCTCGGCGGGACCGAACCAGTCGCACAGAGCCTCGCGCAGCTGCTCGGCCGCGGCCCGAGGGGACGAGCGGGAGGTGCCCACCCAGGCGGCGTGGCCGTCCGGGCGGACCAGCACCGCGAGCGCGTCCGGCAGGCTGCCGGGCCGTGCCGACCCGACCGTCACCCGGTCCGCCCAGGGCGCGGCCGTCTCGCGCAGCAGGCGGGCGCCGTCTCCGTCGTCCACCAGTAGTGCTCCGCCACCCGTCCGTGCCAGCAGCGGCAGCAGAGCGTCGTGCTCCAGTGGGACGTCCGGCACCATCCGCCCCTCCCAGCGGTGGCCGCGGGCGCCGTGCACCGGGTAGCGGGTGCCGACCCCGGTGATCGCCTCGGCCAGGTGGCCGGCGGTCTCCTCGCTCTCCGCCAGTTCGGCGAGCAGGTCGGCCACCGGCGCCAGCCGCTCGTCCTCGGTGGCGAGCGCCGCCTGGGCACGGGTGTTGCGCAGGAGCCTGGCGCCGGCCGCGTGCCGCTCGCTGTGATAGGTGTCCAGGAGCCGGTCGGGGGCCTGCCCGTGGGCCACCAGGGCGAGCTTCCAGCCGAGGTTCATCGCATCGTCGATCGCCGCGTTGACGCCGATGGCACCGGCGGGCGGATGGATGTGCGCGGCGTCGCCCGCCAGCAGCACCCGGCCGTGGCGCAGCCGTTCGGCCAGCCGCGCCGCGTCGCCGAACCTGGTCAGCCAGCGGGTCTCGGCGATCTCCACCGGTCGGCCCAGTGCCCCTTCCAGCGCCTGCCGGAACCGGGCCGGTGTCACCGGCTCGTCCCGGTCCTCCGGCGGCTCGGGGTCGGCGGTGATCAGCCGTACGTAGCCGGGGCGCGGGATGGCGAACACCGAGCCGCCCGGGCCCGCCGTCACCCCGAACGGGATCGCCTGCGGATCGGCCAGGACCACGTCCCCGAGCAGGGTGAAGCGGCGTGCGGGTGTGCCAGGAAAGGCGATGCCGGCGAGCCTGCGCACCGTGCTGCGGCCGCCGTCACAGCCGACCAGCCAGCGGGAGCGCAGCCGCAGCGGCCCGTCCGGGGATTCCACCTCGGCGGACGCCCCGCCGTCGTCCTGGCACAGCCCGGTGAGCCGGTGCCCGCGCAGGATGCGGACGCCCAGTTCCACGGCCCGCTCGGCGAGCAGCTCCTCCACCCTGGTCTGCGGGATCCCCAGCACATAGGGGTGCCGGGTGCGCATGGCGGCCAGGTCGAGCCGGGCCGCTCCCGTGAACATCGTGGAGGGGACGGTCGGGCCCTCGGCCAGGAAGCGGTCCGCCAGACCGCGGCGGTCCAGCAGTTCCAGGCTGCGGGCGTTGAGGTTGAAGCCGCGGCAGAAACCGGGCGGGGCGGGGTGCCGTTCGAGCACCACGGCGGACACCCCGGCCAGCCCCAGCTCGCAGGCCAGCATCAGTCCGGCCGGTCCGGCTCCCGCCACCAGCACGGCCGCGTCCTCGGCGGGCGCCTGCGGCGGGGCGATCCGGGCGGACGCCGGTGCGCCGGCGGATATCGGTGCGTCAGCCGGGGGCCGCCCGGCCCGCGCCGGCGCGTGCGCTCGCGGCTCAGGCATCGGGGGAGACCTCCGGCCACTCCAGGGTGCCCCGCTCGATCTCCTCGGCGGTCTGCCGCACCCATCGCAGCTCCGCGTCGGCCATCGCCCGGGCGTACTCCGCCTCGATCACGAACAGCCGGGGCGCCCCGTGCCGCTCCGTGGCCTCCCGGTACGCCTTCTCGCCCGCCGCGATCCGGGCTTCCAGAGCCGCCGCCCGCTCGCGCAGCGCCTGCGCCGCCCGCTGCCGCCCCAGCGCGCCCAGATAGCTGACGGCGGACAGGAACCTCGGATACTCCTGGGACGGCTCGCGGATCAACTCGTCCAGCCAGTCAGTGAATTGACGCTTCCCCTCCGATGTGTGCCGGTACACGGTGCGGGCCGGACGCCCGCCCACCTGCTCGGTGTCGGTGGCCTCGATCCAGCCGTCGCGGGCCAGTGCCCGCACCGTGTCGTACAGCGATCCCGTGGTCACCTTGAAGGCCTGGTCCAGCTGTCGCTCGCGCAGTGCGGTCGCCATCGCGTGCGGGTGCATCGGCTGCTCCAGCAGCAGGCCGAGCACCGCGAGGGCCAGGGGGTTGGCGGGTCGTTTGCCGGTCATCTCACTCCACATGGTCCGACCCGGGCTCTATGAGCTCGGAAACAAGTGATCGGTTCCAATCACTCGGATCCGAGTATGCCAGTGTCGCAGCGGAACGTCCGGCGAACCGCTCAGGAGTGCGTCGGGGGCGGGAGTGGGGTGACGTGGGGTCGCGCGCCCGCCCGGGACTCCCGGCTCCGCGGGTCGCAGGGCGGCGTCAGGGCCGGGTGGCGGGTGTGGAGCGGGCGCGGGCGGGCGCGCGACCGGGTCGGACCCGGTCCCCGGTGTGCGGAAGGGCCGCGGCCCGAGGCTCAGCCGGAGGCCGGGGCTACGTTGGTGGCGGCGATGGCGGGACGGATCGCCTTGGCCAGCGTGACGGCGTCGCCCACCGCCCAGACGTGGGTGAAGAAGAGCCGTGGTTCGTCCGTCAGGCCGTGGTTGTGGAGTTCGACGATCTCGATCCCCCCGTGCCGCAGGGCCGCGAGCACCTTCTGGACCTCGGAGGCGATCATGACGAGGTCTCCGTTGACCGCGGCCTTGCCTCCGCCCAGCGGCTGGAAGTTGAAGGCCGAGGTCGCGCCGAGACCGGGGGGAAGGATCCGGCCGTCGTCGACGATGGTCTCGCGGCGAACGAAGACACAGGTGTAGACGTCGCCGCCGTTCGTGCCCTTGGCGCCCAGTGCGGCATCGATCCCGGCGGTGTCCATGGCGAGGGGTTTCGGCGGGGCGGCGGGCACGATGTGCGGCGGGGTGGCGGTGCGGTCGAGCGCCGTGCGCAGGGAGTGCGCCAGGGCCCCGGCGTCGTGGCCGTGGCCGCAGACATGGGTCCACCAGACCTCGGGGGTGTGCGACAGCAGGTGCTTGTGGATGGCGGTCTGTGCGATTCCCTGGGCCTGCAGGGCGTCGGTCATCCCCTGCAGCTCGCCCTCGGTCACCACCAGATCGCCCATCATCATGGTGCTGCCGTCGTCGTACCGGACGAAGGACACGTGTGAGCCCAGGGCCAGCCCGGAGGAGATGGGGATGCCACGGGAGGTCAGATGCAGATCCCCGCGCGGGAAGGGCGTGTGGTGGTAGGTCCCGCGGATGAGGTTCCCCGGTCTGCCGAGGGCCGTCACGACCGGTCGCCAGTGCTCCTCGGTGGTGGGTACCGGCTTGAACTGCCGTACGTTGCCCATGTTGTGGCCCCTGGGCGGCGGGGCGCAGGCGCCGGCCGCCGCCCCCAGGCCTGCCAGCACCGGGGCCATCCCGGCCGTGGTCAACAGCTGCCGCCGCGGCACCCCGGGCCGTGCGGACTTCTTCCGGTCCCTGTCGCCAGTCGTCACACGCACACCTCCAGGGGCCGATGCAAACACAGGAAGCGGCTCTCGCGGCGTAGCCACGGCGGTGGGAGGGTCGGCGACCCTCCCAAGCGCCCAGCGTTAACTGACGAATAGTCAGATCGGTTATGGCACAGCCGAGGGAACGGGATGCCGGGCCGACCGGTGTCCCGTTCCCTCGGCCGGGATGCCCCGCCGGTGGCGGCCGTGCGGAGGAGTGGTGCCGCGCCGTCAGCCTTCCGGGACGGTCCAGGTGCCCAGGGACATCTCGGCGGTGATGCCCGGGCCGAAACCGGCCAGCAGGCCGTGGTGGCCGTCGAGCGCCGACTGCTCGTCGAACATCCGGCCGAGGGCGTCCAGGACCACCGCGCTGGCGATGTTGCCGTACTCGGTGAGGGTGGCCCGGCTGAAGCGGAACGCCTCGGACGGCACCTCCAGGAAGCGGCTCAGGTCGTCCAGGATTCGCGGGCCGCCCGCGTGGATGATGTAGAAGTCCAGCTTGCCGGCGTTCCACTGGTGCTGCTCGGCCAGTGTGCGCAGGGCCGGGCTGAGCGGCTCCATCGTGCCCGGCACCCGCTTGTCCAGCTGGAAGTGGAAGCCGGTGGAGCGGACCGCGTAGGAGATCCAGTCCTCGGTGTTCGGGATCAGGTACGAGCCGTTGCGTTCCAGGCGCATCCCGGTGCCGCCCGAGCCACGGACCACGGCGGCGGCGATTCCGTCGCCGAACAGGCCGTTGGACAGCAGCGACCCCACGCCCAGGTCGGTGGGCTGGTAGCAGAGCGAGCAGAACTCGCAGGCCACGATCAGCACATTGGAGTCGGGGTACGCCGAGCAGAAGTCATGGGCCCGGTTCACGGCCGCACCGCCGGCGGCGCAGCCGAGCTGGGCGATCGGCAGCTGCCGGGTGTCCGACCGGAAGCCCATCTTGTTGATCAGCCATGCCGTCAGCGACGGCATCATGAAGCCGGTGCAGGACACGTACACGATCAAGTCGATCTGCCGCGGCTCCAGTTGGGCCTGTTCAAGTGCGTCGGCAACCACCGCCGGTACCCGGGCCTTGGACTCCGCCTCGAAGACGGTGCTCCGCTCGTCCAGTCCCGGGTGCTTCAGCACCGTCTCGATGGGCTGGATCAGATGCCGCTTCCGTACTCCGGTGTTCTTGATAAGACGTAGCGCGAGCTCCAGTTGCGGGTGGTCGTGGTGCAGTCTCCGAGCCAGGTCGAGGGTCTCCTCGTTGGTGATGACATGGTCGGGAACAGCTATCGCCGGTTTGCACAGAACTGCCATGGGGATTTCCTCCTGACGGTCGGTGGTCCCCGTTCGATCCTGGGGGGATCGGGGAGGGGACTCACCAGTCGGCGGCAGCCGCTGCGGACCGGACGCGCGAGGCTGGCGCGGCGGTGGGGATCACCAGAGGGCAGACGGGCCGACAGTTGAGGATCGGTTGCTCGCTGTGCGGGCGGTCGTGCCGGCCACGAGTCGGGCCAGGTCAACCCAATCTAGGGGAGGCGGGGTCGTTCCGCATGTCGAACGGCCGGTCGGGCCGGGGCCCGCGGCAGGTCGGTCGGCGGTGCGACGGAACGACCCGCGCACCCCGAGGATGCACGGGTCGTTCCGGGGCGCCTGACGCGGAAGCGTGGTCAACTCCGGGCGGCCGCGGCGGCAGTTGTCACCGCGCAGGAGTCACCAGGAGACCGGCAGCGCGAGCGGATAGCGCCAGATCGAGGTGGTGTTCCACTGCAGTTCCTCGGCGGGCTTCGTCAGGGCGATCCGGGGGAAGCGCTCCAGCAGCGTCGCGAAGGCGACTTCGAGCTCGGTGATGGCGAGCGGTGCGCCGAGGCAGTGGTGCGCGCCCCAGCCGAAGGTCATATGGGACGGAGTGGTCCGGTCCAGGTCCAGCTCGTCGGGCCGGTCGAACTTGCGGCCGTCCCGGTTGGCGGTCAGGTAGGAGACGTGCACGATGTCGCCCGCGCTGATGGTCACCCCGCTCAGCTCCACGTCCTCCAGGGCCACCCGGGGGATGCCGACGCCCTTGCGGAAGGGGATGAAGCGGAGCATCTCCTGGAGCACCTGGGGGAGCATCCCCGGTCGCTCGCGCAGCACGGCGAGCACGTCGGGCCGGGTGAGGAGGGTGTAGGAGAGGTTGCCGAGCTCGTACGTCGTGGTGTCCTGGCCGGTGATCAGCAGGACCATGGCCATGACGGTCAGTTCCTTGTCGTCGAGGACCTCGTCGCCGTCGCGGGCCGTGGCCAGCGCGCTGATCAGATCCTCGCCGGGGTTCCGGCGCCGCTCGGCCGTCAGGTCGGTGAAGTACGCCCTCAGGTCGGCCTTGGCGCGCACGGCGTCCGGCTTGTTGTCCAGGCTGACGTCCATCATCGTCCGGGCGTTGGCGCGCAGCCACGCGCTGTCGGCCTCGGGGATCTCCAGGACCTCGCAGATGGTGATCAGGGGCAGTGGGTGGGCCAGGTGCTCCATGAGGTCGGCCGGTGAGCCGTGGTCCCTCATCCGGTCCAGCAGGTCGTTCACCACGAGCTGGGTGCGGGCCCGCATGCGCTCGATCTGGTCGGGCGCGAAGCCCTTGGACACCAGGCTGCGCAGGCGGCTGCTGGCCGGCGGGTCCATGACGTTGATCGCCTCGGCCTGGACGATCGGCTCGGGGGTCATTCGAGGGAAGTCCCGGCCGACGACGGCGTGGCGGCTGAAGCGCCGGTCGGTGGTCACCGTGCGTACATCGTCGTAGCCGGTGACGAGCCAGGCCTCGCCCTCGCCGTAGGGCAGGCGGATGCGGGAGACCGGCGCGTCGTTCATCAGCTGCCTGAGCGTCGGGTCGAAGTCGAGCGCCTCGGCGAAGTCGAATGGGCAGTTGCGTGCGCTGGAGCCGGTGGACATGCGGACCTCCGGGTCTGGGCCGTGCGGGCTGGATCGGGGGGACGGATGAGAGGGACGGGATGGACGGGGCACCGGTACCCGATCGGTCGGCCGCGCACACCGGAGGATGTCCAAGGGCGCCGGTAATTCATCCGTGCTGATCAGTGCATCTGCTCCGGGGCCTCAGTGCATCTGCTCCGGGGCCGAGGGGCCGGAGAAGAGGAGTGGGCGGCGTCCGGCTTCCCGGCCTTCCCTCCCGAGGAATTGCGAACGGTGTTTGCGGATAGCGCCTCCGCGGCGCTATGTTCCTCTGCGAACATCGTTCGCATATACGAGGAGGACCCATGTCCGGCCAGACGGGCGAGCGGCTCGCCCCAGGCGTGCTCCGCGTCGCCACCACCAAGCGCGACAACGCCTTCCTCGTGGACGGCGACGACGGGCTGACCCTCGTCGACGTCGGCTGGGCGGGTGCCCCCAAGGTGCTGCTCGACGCCCTGGCCGGGCAGGGCCGCAAGCCCACCGACATCCGGCGTATCGTCATCACCCACGCGCACCCCGACCACGTCCAGGGCGCCGCCGAGCTGCGCCGCCTGACGGGAGCGAAGCTCCTCGTCCACCAGGCCGACCGGGCCTGGCTGGAGGCCGGCCGGGTCCCCGCGACGGGCCGTTCCGGAGCGTTCGGGCGGCTGATCGACCGGCTGCCCAGGCTCCACTGGGACCCGGTCGGCCCGGACGGGATCCTCGAGGACGGCGAACTCATCGAAGGCTCGGACGGCCTGCGCGTCATCCACACCCCCGGGCACAGCCCCGGTCACATCTGCCTGCTCCACGAGTCCACCCGCACGGTCCTGCTCGGTGACGCGGTCTTCCGCCGCGGGCGGCTGGAGCTGGGGCCGGCCGCCCTGGCCGCCGATCCGTCGCTGCGTGCGGACAGCCTCGGGCGCATCCCGCGCGATGTGGCGGGCGTCGGCTTCGCGCACGGTGACCCGCTCACCGGAGCGGGCGCAGCGACCTTCCACGCCTTCCTGGAGCGGCTGAACGGGGGCCGGTGAACACCGGCGGACCGCCTGACGGGAATCCATCGAACGCGTCCGCGGGGATGGGAAGTGGGGGCCCGGGCGGCCGGCGCCGTCGGCGGGCCCGCACCCGGGGCGCGTTTTGACCGGGCGCGCGCCGGTGCGGGACATGCCGCGGCCCCGGCTGCCCTCCGGTCGAAGGACCGTGGAGCGGCAGCCGGGGCCACGGGCCGTCAGGAGCTGCTGGAGGTGGCGGGCTTGAGGGACTTCAGGCAGAGGACGTAGTCGTTGTCGGTCTCCTGGTGGACGAAGGAGGTCCCGGAGTCCGGGTACGACGCACAGGCCGTGTGGTCGTCGGTGGTGCCGCTGACCCGCGCCTCCACCTTGTACTCGGCGCTCGGGTCGGAGCAGGAGACCACCTGGATGGCCGGGCTGCTGTCGGTGCCGGCGTTGTGCACGCAGTCGCCGGTCCGCGCCTGGAGCTTGAGCGGAGTGGGCATCGGCGGGGCGCTGTAGCCGCCGCTGCCGTAACCACCGCCGCTGTAGCCGCTGGTGGTGCTGTCCTTGGTGGCGTAGTCGGCGAAGGCGCCGATCATCAGGATGGCGAAGGCCAGCACGAACGACAGCACCGGCACCAGCAGCATGAAGATCGCCGGGCGCCTGGTCAGCGGGACACCCGGGTTGAGCTGCGGCCCGAGCGGCCCGGGCGCGGCCGGCGGCAGTGCCTTGATCTTGTTGTAGGCGCTGAGGTTACGCAGCAGCGTGATGATGTTGATGATGCCCGAGCAGTAGCTCCACCACCCCTGGACCAGCGAACGGGCCGACATGTCGCGGACCATGGCGATGCCGCAGGTGTGGCAGTACGGGCCGGGCTGGCGGAGGAACCGCATGATCACGATGATGCCCTGGTGGCCCCGGACGGTGACGTCCACCGCCGGGAACCCGCCGCAGAAGCGGCAGACGGGACCGCCGGGCGGCGGCGCGGCGTAGCCGGGTGCGCCGTACGGCGCCGGCTGCTGCGGCGGAGCCCCGTAGGGGCCGGGCTGCTGTGGCGGAGCTCCGTACGGCCCGGGCTGCTGCGGGTAGGCCGCGGGCGGCGGGGCGGCCGGGTAGCCGTAGCCACCGGCGGGTGGCGGCGGCGGAGCGGCGGGGTAGCCGTAGCCGCCGGCGGGTGGCTGCGGCGGGCCGAAGCCGGGGGCCGGCGGCGGGGGCGCGGAGTCGTAGGGGCCGGACGGAGGGTAGGGCGAGGTCAAGTTTTCGTTCCTGTTGGATGGTGATGGTGCGAAGGTCGTGCGGTCGGGCGGATGTGCTCAGCGGAGGGCCGGCTGCGGCCCGGTGACGGAGGGGGACGGATCGGGCTGCCCGAGTGATGACGCCCCGGGCGGATCCGGCGGTGGCGGCGTGGCCACGGTGTTCCCCCGATGCGGTGACTTGGGACTAGAGGTGCTGACGTACCTTAGCGACTCGACGGCGGGTCAGTCAGAACGGCCGCCCTCCCGGCCCGGGACGCCCGGGCGTACTCCATGCGGGGGAATTCCGGTGGCGGGCGTGTCACCGGCCGCGGCAGCGGCCGTTCGGCGCCAAGGTGGTGGTCGCCCAACCGCCCTGTGGAGGTCCTGTGCGTACCCATCCGGTCCGGCGGCTGTGCGTGCCGCTCGCCGCCGTACTCGTCGCCCTGCCGCTCACCGGCTCGGGGCCGCTGGCCGAGGGCAGAGTGCGGACGGCGGCGCGGGCCGGGCTCACCGCCGAGCTTGACCGGCTGTTCGAGGACCCGCGGCTGACCGGGGCACAGGCCTCCGCCCTGGTCACCGACACCGCCACCGGCGAGGTGCTCTACCGGCGCTCACCCGGCGCGCTGCTGCTGCCCGCCTCCGCCCTCAAGACCGTCACGGCGGCCGCCGCGCTCGACCTGCTGGGCCCGGACCACCGCTTCGGCACCGATGTGCTCGCGGCCGGCCGCCGCACCGGCGGCAGGCTGGAGGGGGACCTGGTGCTGCGTGGCGGGGGAGACCCCAGCCTGCTGCCCGCCGACCTGGACGAGCTCGCCCGCCGGGTGGCCGGATCCGGCATCACCACCGTCTCCGGCGGTCTGCTGGCCGACGCCTCCCGCTACGACGGCGTGCCGCTCGGCCCCAACTGGGCCTGGGACGACCAGGCGGCCTACTACAGCCCGCAGATCTCCGCACTCACCCTGACCACCGACACCGACTACGACCCGGGCACCGTCCGGCTCACCCTGACACCCGGTCGGCCGGGCCGGCCCGCGGCGGTGAAGCTGACACCCCCCGAGGCCCCGGTGCGGCTGAGCGGCCGGATCGACACCGGCGCGGCGGGCAGCGGCCGCACCGCGGAGGTGGACAGACGGCCGGGGAGCAACGAGCTCCTGCTGACCGGCAGCGTCCCGGCGGACGGCGGCACCAGCCAGGAGTGGGTCGCCGTGGAGGACCCGGCCCAGGTGGCCGCCACCGTCTTCACCGCCGACCTCGCCCGCCACGGCGTACAGGTCCAGGGCCCGGTACGGGCGGGCCGCGCACCGGCGGACGCCACGGCACTGGCACACCACGACTCGGCGCCGCTCTCCGCGCTGCTGGTGCCCTTCCTCAAACTCAGCAACAACGGCATCGCCGAACACCTGGTCAAGGAGATCGGCCGCGTCCGCGCGGGAGCGGGCAGCTGGGCCGCCGGACTGGACCGGATCGCCGACTTCACCCACCGGAGCGGTCTCGACGTCACCCCCGCCCGCCAGGCCGACGGCTCAGGACTCTCCCGGCACAACCTGATGACCGCCCAACGGCTCTCCAGGCTCCTGGAGTTCGCCCGCACCCGGCCCTGGTTCAGGACCTGGTACGACGCCCTGCCGGTGGCCGGCGACCCGCGCCGGATGGTCGGCGGCACCCTCGCGACCAGGCTGCGCGGCACACCGGCCGAGGGCCGGCTGCACGCCAAGACCGGCTCGATGACCGGCGTGGACGCCCTGGCCGGCTACCTCGACCGGCCGGACGGACACACCCTCGCCTTCACCGTCCTGCTCAACAACTTCGCCGGGGCCAGCCCCCGCCCGGTCATCGACGCCTTCGTCCTCAGCCTCCTCGGCCAACACGCCGCCCCCGCGCCCGACACCGGCCGGCGCACCCGAAGCCCCCACGACTGGGACTGACGAGGTCGCCGCGCGGGGGAGTCGCGCGGTCGGCGGACGGGAAGTCTGTACCGAACCGCCGGGTCGTCCGCGAACCCGTCCACCACGTGGCCGCTCTCACCGGGAACGGAGCCCCATGAAGACGACGCCGCACCACCGGACCGTCCGCACCGCGGCCCTGCTGGCCCTCCTCACGCTCCTCCTGCCCGCTGCGCCCGGCTGCGCCCGCTCCACCGACACCGACGACAGCCCCGTCCCGCAGGTGCCCGGCGGGGCGTTCTCGGTCGGCCTCACCGAACCCGACCACCTCACCCCCGGCCGCACCACCAGCAGCTACGCGATCCAGGTCCTCCAGGGCCTGTTCGACACCCCGGTCACCCTCGACCCGGACGACGGCCACGTCCGCCCGCTGGCCGCGAGCTCGGTGGAGTCGGCCGACCAGCGGGTGTGGACCCTCAAGTTCCGCCCGGGCGCGACCTTCCACGACGGCGAGCCGGTCACCGCGCAGAGCTTCGCCGACTCCTGGAACGCCGCCGCCTACGGGCCCAACGGCTGGGAAGCCAACTCCTACTTCGCCCAGATCGACGGCTACGCCGCCCTCAACCCCGCCCGCGGACAGCGGCCCGCCACCGACCGGCTCTCCGGGCTGCGGGTCCTGGACCCGGCCACCCTCCAGGTCACCCTCAGCGCCCCGTTCAGCCAGTTCCCGATGCTGCTGGCCTTCCCCGCCTTCGCACCGCTGCCCAGGGCCGCGTTCACCGACCCGGACGGCTTCGACCGGCACCCGATCGGCAACGGCCCGTTCGCGATGGACGGCAACTGGCAGCACAACCAGCGCATCGACCTGGTACGCGCCGCCTCCTACACCGGCAGCCGCCCGGCGATGGCCGACGCCGTGCACTTCAAGATCTTCACCAGCAAGGACACCGCCTTCACCGAACTGAGGGCAGGCCACCTCGACTTCCTGAGCACCGTCCCGGCCGCCCGCGCCTACGAGGCCAAACGCACCTTCGGGAGGCGCTACTCGGTCCGGCCCAGCGGCACCATGGACTACCTCGGCCTGCCGCTGTGGGACCCCCGCTACGCCAACCCCGAACTGCGCCGGGCCATTTCGATGGCCATCGACCGCAAGGGCATCACCCGGGCCATCTACAACGAGGTGCACATCCCGGCCGACTCGATCGTCGCCGCCATGATCCCGGGCCACCGCCCGGGTGCCTGCGGCGAGACCTGCACCTACCAGCCCACGAGGGCCAAGGAACTCTTCGACCACGCCGGGGGATTCACCGGCCCGATGGAGCTCTACTTCGCCAACTCCGACCCCACGTACGAACAGTGGATGACCGCCATCGCCAACGAACTCCGCCAGAACCTCGGCATCCGGGACGTCACCTTCCACAAGATGGCCGCCGCCGACCTCGGCACGGTCCTCAACAGCCACAAGACCACCGGCCCCTACCGGCAGAACTGGGTCATGGACTACCCGAGCATGCAGAACTACCTGGCCGGCCTCTACAACCACGACAACCGCATGGGCTGGCACAACCCGCGCTTCGACGACCTGCTCGCCCGGGGCGACGCCGCCCCGACCCGGCAGCAGAGCACCGCCTACTACCAGCAGGCCGAGGACGTCGCCCTCGCCGAACGGCCGCTGATCCCGCTGTGGAACTGGCAGGACCAGTCCGCCTGGAGCAGCCGGATCGGCGACCTCGTGATCGACCCCTACGCCGGCGGACTGCACCTGGACCGGGTGACCGTACGCCACTGACCACGACACCGGCACTAGAGAAACGGAGGTCCGATGGGACGGTTCATCGCCCGCCGCCTGCTGTACGCCGTACCCGTACTGCTGGCCACCACCTTCCTGATCCACGCGCTGGTCTTCGTCCTGCCCGGCGACCCGATCCAGGGCCTGGCCGGCGACCGCCAAGTGCCGCCCGCCGTCCTCGCCGAACTGCACCACCGCTACCACCTGGACGACCCGCTGGTCGTGCAGTACGCCAAGTACCTCGGCGGACTGCTCACCGGAGACCTCGGCCGGACCTTCACCGGCGAACCGGTCGCCGACGTCCTCGCCGGACGCTGGCAGGTGACGCTCCGACTCGGGCTCACCGCCTGGCTGCTGGAGACCGTCCTGGGAATCGCACTCGGCGTCTGGGCCGGGCTGCGCCGGGGCGGCTGGGCCGACCGGCTCGTCCTGGCCGGCACCACCCTGGCGATCGCCGTCCCCGTCTACATCGTCGGCTACCTGGCCCAGCTGGTCCTCGGCGTCCGGCTCGGCTGGTTCCCGGTCTCCGGCGACCAGGACGGCTGGCCCGCCGCCTACGTGCTGCCCGGCCTGGTGCTGGCCTCGTTCGGGGCCGGCTACGTCGCCCGGCTGACCCGCTCCTCGCTGCTGGAGAACCTGCGCGCCGACTACGTCCGCACCGCCGAGGCCAAGGGGCTGAGCCGCCGCCGGGTGGTGGTCCTGCACACCCTGCGCAACTCGCTGATCCCGGTGGTGACCTTCCTCGGCGTCGAACTGGGCTCGCTGATGGCCGGAGCCGTGGTCACCGAGTACATCTTCAACCTCCCCGGGATCGGCCAGCTGGTGTTCCAGTCCATCCAGCTGCGCGAGGGACCGACGGTGGTGGGCGTCACCACGGCCCTGGTCCTGGTCTTCTGCCTGGCCAACCTGGCGGTGGACGTCCTGTACGGCGTACTCGACCCGAGGATCCGCCATGAGTAGGCCCGACACGGACGCCGCCGGCCCCGCACGCCGCCGACCCGCCGCCTTCGCAGCCCACCGTCCCGCTGGAGCGTCCATGGCCGACGACACCCCCGGCACCGCCCGCACCGACGACCTCCTGCTGCCCCCCGCCACCCCGCCCGCACCGGGAGGCCGGAAAGCCTCCGGCTCCCTGAGCGCCGACGCCTGGCGCGACCTGCGCGCCCGCCCACTGGTGGCCCTCTGCGCGGGCGTGGTGCTCCTGATCGTCCTGATGGCCGCCGTACCCGACCCTTTCATCGCCCTGCTGACCCACGACAGCGGACGCTGCGAGCTCGCCGACTCCCGGGTCGGCCCCAGCCTCGACCACCCCTTCGGATTCGACCTGCAGGGCTGCGACTACCTCGCCCAGGTGGTCAGGGGCAGCCGTCCGTCACTGCTCATCGGCCTGGCGGTGACCTGCGGGGCGCTGCTGCTGTCCGTGCTGCTCGGGCTGCTCGCGGGCTTCTACGGCGGCTGGATCGACTCCCTGCTGTCCCGGGTCACCGACGTGTTCTTCGGGCTGCCGTTCATCCTCGGCGCCACCGTCGTCCTGGTCGCCTTCCCCTCGCACGGGCTGGGCGCCATGACACTCGTCCTGGTCGGCCTCGGCTGGACCACCATGACCCGGGTGATGCGCGCCCAGGTGATCGGTCTGAAGGACTCCGACTACGTGCACGCCGCCCGCTCCACCGGGGCCGGCCCGCTGCGCCTGATGCTCCGCCACATCCTGCCCAACGCCCTGACACCGGTCGTGGTGGTGGCCATGCTGAACATCGGGAACGTCATCTCCGGGGAGGCGACCCTGGACTTCCTCGGCGTCGGACTGCAGTACCCCGCGCTCTCCTGGGGGCTGCAACTCAACGCCGCGCAGAGCTACTTCCTCGACTTCCCGCACCTGCTGCTCTTCCCGGCGCTGTTCCTGTCCGCCACCGTGCTGAGCTTCATCCTGCTGGGCGACGCGGTCCGCGACGCCTACGACCCGAAGCTGCGCTGACGCCGTGCCCGCCCGCCGCCGCACCCGAAAGAAGGCCTCGATGACCCTCACCCCGCCTCCCTCGGTCCTGGGGGACACCCCGGCCCCCGAGGACCCGCTCGCCGCCACCGACGTGGTCCGGATCTGCCGGGACCTGCTGCGGATCGACACCACCAACCCCGGCGACGACAGCGGACCGGGCGAGCGCGTGGCCGCCGAGTACGTCGCCGCCCAGCTCGCCGAGGCCGGGATCGAGCCGCTGCTCACCGAGTCGGCACCGCGCCGGACCAGTGTGCTGGCCCGCCTCGCGGGCACCGACCCCGGCCGCGCACCGCTGCTCGTCCACGGCCACCTGGACACCGTGCCGTTCGACGCCGCCGACTGGATGAGGCACCCGCTCTCCGGTGAGCTGCACGACGGCTGCCTGTGGGGCCGTGGAGCGGTGGACATGAAGGGCGCCGTCGCCACGACGATCGCCCTCGTACGCTCCTGGGCCAGGACCGGCCGCCGTCCGCGCCGGGACCTCGTGCTCGCCTTCCTCGCCGACGAGGAGACCACCGGTGAGCTCGGCTCGCGCTTCGTCGTCTCGCGGCACCGGGAGTACTTCGCGGACTGCGCCGAGGCCATCGGGGAGTCCGGGGGCTACTCCGTCCCGGTCCGGCCGCAGTCCGGCGACGGAGCCGAACTGCGGCTCTACCCCATCGCGTTGGGCGAGCGCGGCACCGCCTGGATGCAGCTCACCGCCACCGGCCCGGCCGGGCACGGCTCCCGGGCCGCCGCCGACAACGCCGTCGCCACCCTGGTCCACGCCCTGTCCCGGCTGGCCGCGCACTCCTGGCCCACCCGGCTGATCCCGGCGGTCGAGGCCCTGCTCGGCGAGCTCGAACGCATCCTGGGCACCACCATCGACCGCGACCGGCTGGAGGCGGAGGCCGTCCGCCTCGGCCGGGCGGGCGAACTCTTCGCCCCCACCGTCCGCAACTGCGCCAACCCCACCGTGCTGCAGGCCGGCAACAAGATCAACGTCATGCCGGGCATCGCCCGGGCACAGGTGGACGGCCGCTTCCTCCCCGGCACCCGGGAGGAGTACCTGGCCACCGTGGCCGAGCTCCTCGGCCCCAGGGTGACAACGGAGTTCATCAACCTGGAGGACGCCGCCGCCGGTGACCACACCGGCCCGGTCTTCGCCGCGATGGCCGCCGCCCTGCGGGCCGAGGACCCGGCCGGACACCCCGTCCCGTACCTGATGTCCGGCGGGACCGACGCCAAGACCTTCGCCCCGCTGGGCATCGACTGCTACGGCTTCGCGCCGCTGCGCCTCGACTCCACCCTGCACTACCAGCGGATGTTCCACGGCGTGGACGAGCGCGTGCCGGTGGACGGCCTCGGCTTCGGGCTCCGCGTCCTGGACCGCTTCCTGGGGTCGTACTGACGTACCGTCGGCTTTCCGCCCGGGCACCTCGGTTGACACGAGTTGCGATGTTCAACGAGCCGTGAGGCCCGGAGTGCGTCCAGCCGGCCCCGGCGGACTCGGGTCTAAAGATGCCGCATCCACAGGTTGGTCTCGGCGTAGACCCCCTGGTCACTCCCGCAGTCGATCTCGAGGAGGTCCAGCGCGTCCGGAACGACGTAGGTCCCGGTCTGCGGGAAGGCCATACCCGTCCACTTCTCCCACTCGGCAACGGTTCCGGGGACGACCATGGAACGCGGAGCGGGGGCGAGGATCGTCGCCCCGAGGCGCTGGTGGGTACGGATCCATGGATCGAGGTGAAGACCGTCGCCACGCGTCCAGCGGGCGAAATCCTCCATCGACGCCAGGGGGTACTTCGCCTTGAGGGCCGGCCGCACCGGTGCGATCACACGTCGCAGCCCGGCGTCGACAGCACGATCGCGTAGTGCGGTGATCACCTTCCCGGCCAGTCCGCCGCGTGTGCGATCGGACCGCACGGTGACGGCCATGATGCAGAGGGTGTCAGGCCTGACCGAGTTCTCATGCTCCGTCACCGCACGGACCAGGGCGCCGTCATAGCCGTCCGGGAGCGTGGCGACATCGCCGTCCCAGCGCAGGGCCACCGCCCTCCCATCGGCCACCACCGCTCCGTCCTCCAGGAGCAGCACGTCGAACGTCGGAAAGTAACTCCCGGCCTGGTGACGGTAGTTGTTCGAGATCGGGTCGTGCAGGACGAACGTCGGCCAGCCGCCTCTGAGGGCGGCCTTGGCCTGCTCGTGGAGATCGGGGTGCTCGCCGGTGGTGACGATCTCGGTCATGGGCATCCGTGGATCATAGAGGACCGGTTTACGCCCTGTACCGGCCTGGTACGGCTCTGCGACTGGTGCGGCCGTCAACGCGGGGCGGCCGGCTCGCACCGCCCGACTGCCCGGCCGAGTTCGCGGGGGCTCGCCGGTGAACCTGATTGTCAGAAGGGTCGGTCCCTGCCATGCTCGTTGTACATGATCCTCAATCGCCGCACACTGATCACAGCGCTGGCGGCGGCACCGGTGCTGAGCACCACCTCCGGTGCCGTGGGAAGTTCTCCGGCCAGGGCCGCGGGTGACGTCTACGCCTC
The DNA here is from genome assembly GCF_051374625.1 of Kitasatospora sp. HPM-01-4. Lineage (NCBI taxonomy): Bacteria > Bacillati > Actinomycetota > Actinomycetes > Kitasatosporales > Streptomycetaceae > Kitasatospora > Kitasatospora sp. HPM-01-4. Next base: position 7,652,031 of record NZ_JBPQGP010000005.1, read on the forward strand.
AAACACCGCCCTGTACGCGGACATAGACCTGGTTGAGGGAGTGGACTACGGCCGGCGGTACCGTCGGCACCCGCTCGACGGCGTCGGCTCGACCGGCCGTTCGGCCCTGGCGCGGACCACCGTGATCGCCCCGCACGGCGGCGGTATCGAGCCCGGCACCTCCGAACTCTGCCTGGCGATAGCCGGATACCATCCGGCGGATCTGGCACCCACCCCCGCTGCGGGGCCGGTGCACGACTACTGGATGTTCGAGGGCCTGCGCTCGGCCGGGAACGCCGCGCTGCACGTCACCGCGACGCACTGCGACGACACGGCCGCCCGGTCGCTCTGCGGCGGCAGTCTCAACGTGCTGTCGCTGCACGGCTGCAGGCCCTCGCGGGCCGGTCTGGCACCCGAAGCCCGGGCGGTGCTGGTGGGAGGGCTCAACACCACCCTGCGGCAGTACCTGATGGAGGAGTTCGCCGCGGTCGGCATCCGGGCGGTGACGGCCTCGGGGGACGAGGAGATCGCCGGTCTCTCTCCGGCGAACATCTGCAACCGCACCCTGCTCGGGATGGGTGCCCAGTTGGAGATCAGCACCGAGCTGCGCGCCGCGATGTTCGCGGCCGGGAAGAACACCACGGCGGACCGTGCCGCCGGCACCCTGCCGCTGTTCTGGTCCTTCGTGCACGCGGCGCGCACCGCGATCGAGCGGGTGGAGACCGGTCAACGGGTGCTCTGACGGCGGGAAGTGGCCGGGCCGCCGTGCTCAGGCGGCCCGCAGCCGCCGTCGGTACCACGCCGTCCACGTCAACAGCACTGCGAGTACCGCCAGTTCGACGGCGGTGGAGAGCCCGGCCACCATCGTGACCGGCAGTGTCCAGAGCAGTGCCAGCCGTGCCAGCGCCTCGGCGAGCAGCGCGGCGCCCCACACCGCGCTCAGCAGCCGCACCCCGCGCCGCTCCCTCGCGGTGGCCGGTGCGCGCCCTGGGTGCAGGCGCCGGGCGAAGTACCCGAGCGCGGGTGTGCGGGTGGCGCAGCTGGCCAGGAACACCAGCCCGGCCAGTCCGCTGGTGGCGGGGTCGCGGGCGAGCAGCATCCGCTCGTCGTGGGCCAGCAGCGCGATGGCGAGCATCAGCGCGTACGTGCCGAGCATCAGCCCGGCCAGCGCGTCGATGCGCCGTCTGCGCACGGAGGTCCCCAGCAGCCAGGTGCCGGCGACCGCGGTGGCGGCGAACAGTGAGGTGGTGATGGTGCACCCGGCCGCCTGGGTGGCGTAGAAGGTGGCGGGTGAGAGTGCGGTGTCACAGGCCAGGCCGATGATCCTGGCCCTGGCCGCGGGCGATCGCCCGCCCGCGCGGTCGGGTGCCGTCGATCCGGAGCCGGTGTTCCCCGCTCCGGCGCTCTGCGGCGCCCGCCCGTCGTTCGTCGCCTCCGGCTTCGGTGCGCCCTCCGGTGCGGGAGACGTTCCGGCGCTGCCCACGGTCTGCTGAGTAGCCATGACCCTGAGGCTAGGAACGGGGCCGCGGGGAGGGATCGGCCCACGGGGGGAGAGCCGTGTGGAGAAGCCGCCCGGCGTGCTCTCCACCCGTGGTGGGAGACCGTCCGCCGGGGGATCTCGCGAGGGGTTGCGCCGTGCGCCGACCATATGTTTTACGAGTAAATCAGTTGCTAATCTTCTTGGTATGGCCGCACAGTCTCCGACCGCCCGACCGGTCCGCCGCTTCCCCCTGCCACCGCTGCGCCAAGTGCTCGGGCTGGGCGCACCGGCGGACATCTGGCACAAGCCCGCGGTCAGCGCCGTCGTCACCCTGGCGGCCCTGAACTTCACCCTGCTCGCGCTCGGCCGGCTCGACCTCGCGCTCTACACCTCGGCCGGCGGCCTCTGCGCCCTCTACGGCCACGGGCTCCCGTACGCCGCCCGGGCCCGCACCCTCGCCCAGGTGGCCGCGGGCACGTTCCTCAGCACGGCCGTCGCACTCACCGCCGCCTCGCTCACCCGGTCCGCCGCCGTCCTGGTCGCGGTCAGCGCCGTCCTCGCCGCACTCCACAAGCTCGCCTGCGACGCGGCCCGGATCGGCCCGCCCGGCAACATCATCGTGACCTTCACCAGCGCCAGCTGCGCCTTCGTACCGCAGCGCCCCGCCGAGCTGCCCGGCCACCTGGCGCTCACCGCCCTCGGCGCCGCCGTGGCCTGGCTGGTCTGCATGGCCCCGGCCCCGGTCCGGCCGCTCGGACCCGAGCGGATCCTCACCGCACGCGCCCTCCAGGCCGCCGTGCGCCTCCTGCTGAGCGAACCCGCCCGGCGCCCCGCCGCCCGGACGGCGCTCGCCGCCGCCGTCAACGCCGCCCGCCACACCCTCGCGCTCAGCTCGGCCGCCGCCGCCGCCGGCACCGGGCCGCGCCGTCAGGCCGTGGCCGACCTGGAACGCCTGCTCGTCCGCAGCGAATCCGCGCTGGCCTCCGCCGGGCCGCACCCGGCCGCCGACACCGCCTCCGGAACCGCCGCCGACACCGCCGCGCAGTACCAGCGCTGGGCCCGCGACCTGCGGAGCAACCGCCCACTGCCCACCCTCGACCTCACCGCCGCCGAGGCCGCCGAACTGCGCGGCACGGCCGACGAGGCAGCGGCGGCCGCACACCGCCCACCCCGGTGGCACGCACTGCGCCCGGGCTCGCCGCTGCTGCCGATCGGACTCAGGGTCGCGCTCGGCTGCGCCGCCGCCGGATGGGCTTCGACGGCCCTGGGGGTCGGACGGCCCGCATGGGCGGTGGTCACCGCCGCCTCGGTCTTCCAGGCCAGCGCCGCCATGTCCTGGCAGCGCGCGATCCAGCGGGTACTGGGCAACCTGCTAGGGCTGCTCCTGTTCACCGCGCTGCTGCCCGTCTCCCGCTCGGGGCAGCTCGCCCTGATACTGCTCGGCCTGGCCTGCCAGTTCGGGGCGGAGGCGACGATCGCCCGCAACTACTGGCTGGCGAGCACCTTCGTGACGCCGATGGCCCTGCTGATGACCGAGTTCGCCCACTACCAGCCCGCCCGGACCCTGGTGGCCGACCGCTGGCTGGACACCTGCCTCGGCGCCCTGCTGGGCCTCGCCGCCTGCCTCCTGGTCACCAACCGCCGCACCGCCACCCGCCTCGACCTCGCCCTCGCCGAGCTCCTCGCCGCCACCGGGGCGGCCCGCACCGCCGCCCACCCGCCGGCCGCCGCCGAGGCCCGCCACCGGCTCTCCCGCGCACTGGTGGAACTCCGCGAGGCCGCCGACACCGCCTCCGGCGAATGGTGGCAGCGGGCGCTGCCCCAGACCCGGATCGCCGCCGCCGAGCAGGAGGGCCACCGGCAACTGGCCGCCATGCTCGACCGGCGCGCCTGCCGGCCCGCTCCGGCCTGCCCCTAGGATCGAGGTCCGGCCACCGGACCCGCCGCACCCGCGCACGGGCCGGCCCGGAACCGAGCACCGGCCCGGACAGCGACCGCCCGGTGCGGCAGAGGGGAGCACCGTACGTGGAGGACGCCGTCGCGGGCGTACTGCGGCAGTGGCAACAGGCCTTTCCCGGCCTGGACACCGAACCGGTCGCGGTCATCGGCCGGATCAACCGCTGCGCCGCCCTGCTGCAGCAGGGCAGCACCGGTCCGCTCACCCGCGAAGAGCTCACCCGTCCCGAGTTCGACATCCTCGGCGCGCTGCGCCGGACGGGCCGTGAGCTGACGCCCACCCAGCTGGCCCGGGAGACCTTCGCCTCGGGCGCCGCGGTCACCAAACGGCTGCGGCAGCTGGAGGGACGCGGCCTGGTCGCCCGCCGCACCGACGAGCGCGACCGCCGCGTCTCGCACCTCTCGCTCACCACCGCCGGCCGCGGTCTCGTCGACCGGATCTACCCCGAACTCCTGGCCTACGACCGGGCGTTGCTCTCAGGCCTGACCGCGGGCGAACGCGAGGACCTGGCCAGGGCGCTGGGCCGCCTGCTGCTCGTCCTGGAAGGCAGCAGCGGCAGCACCCCGCTCTGACGGCCGGTACGCGGGAACCCGGCCCGGGACGGACCGGGCCGCCCGCTCGTCCCGCCGACCGTGCGCCGGGGCTACTCCTCGATCGCCCCGCCCACGGACCGCAGGTGGTCCCGGAAGGTCAGCGAGGGGTTCTCCCCGCGGGCGACGAGGTAGGCGTCGAACCCGAGCTGGCTGCGCAGCGAGGCACCCGAGTGGATCCGTTCGGCCTGCTGCCGCTCGGTGTCGCGGATCGACTCCGCGAGAGCGATGAGCTCCTCGGCGTGGGCGGCCGGTACGAAGAGCACACCGTCGTCGTCGCCGAGCACCAGGTCCTCACGGCTCACCGTCCACTCGCCGACGGTGGCGGACTCCAGTACGTCCTTGGGCCGGTCGTCGAGGCGCTGCGGGCCGGTCGGGAGCGCACCCAGGCTGAACACCGGCAGCCTGAGCGCCCGGATGTCGGCGGTGTCGCGGTGCAGCCCCCAGATCACGATCCCGTCCAGCCCGGCGCTCCTGGCCTCCAGGACCACCAGGTCTCCCACGCACGCCTCGTCCAGCCGCCCGCCGTTGTCGACGACCAGGACGTCGCCGGGCGCGGCCCCCTCGAAGGCCTCCAGGAAGACGTCGACGCTGCCGACGTGCCGGGTCGGACACGCCCGCCCGGCCACCCGTCCGCCGGGCACCACGGCGTGCAGGCCCGACGGCGCGCAGCGCACCGGGATCCGGGTGCGGATGCAGGCGTCCGCCACATGAGCGGTGGTCAGCGTCGCGAACCGCCGCCGGAGCTCCTGGTGGTCCATACCGAGTCGTCCTCTCTCGCCGTGTGATCCTCCCGTGCAGGCTTCATTGTGCTGGGCGCCCGGGCCGTGCGGAACCGCCGTGCCGGAACGGGCGGGACGAGACCGGTCACGGCTGCTCGCGGCCCGGTCACGGCTCCCGGCGCGAACCGCCGGCCATCGCCCTGAGCGTGCGGCCGGAGCAGGCGCGCCGCCCGGTTCGCCGCCCCGTCATTCCGGCCCACGGGACCGCCGGGGCGGCACAATCGGAGCGTCGCACCGTCGGCCGGCGGTGCCCCCAGCACCGAGTACGGAGGCCAGGATGACCAGTGCGACGGACCTGTTGGCCGATGCCTTCGACCGAGTCCGGGAGGCCGTCCACGAGGCGGTCAAAGGGCTCACCGCCGCCCAGCTGACCGAGCGCCCGGACGAGAAGGCCAACAGCATCGCCTGGCTGGTCTGGCATCTGACGCGCGTCCAGGACGACCATCTCGCGGACGCCGCCGGCACCGAGCAGCTGTGGACCGCCGACGGCTGGTACGACCGGTTCGCGCTGCCGTTCCCGGTCTCAGCGACCGGCTACGGCCAAAGCTCCGACGAGGTGGCCGCGGTTCGGGTCAACTCCCGCAAGCTGCTGACCGATTACCACGACGCCGTGCACCAGCGCACCGTCGCCTTCGTCGGCGGACTGCGAGACGCGGACCTGCGCCGGGTGGTGGACGAGGCCTGGACCCCGCCGGTCACCCTGGCCGTCCGGCTGGTGAGCGTGATCTCCGACGGTCTGCAGCACGCCGGTCAGGCGGGCTATCTGCGCGGCCTGGTGCGCCGACGGTAGTGCCCGCGCCGGTCCGGGGGACAGCGCGGGCGCCGGGATGGGATCCTGCTTGCCCGAAGGCAGGCGAACGAGCCCGCGGGCGAGGGCGGATCGGAGTGGGGCATGCTGTCTGTTGTCGCGGGACCGTGGCGCGGGGCGCCGGTCGTGCTGCGGAACGCCGAGGTGCCGCACGACGCGGCGAGCACCATGAAGATGGCCGTGCTGGCGGCCGTCCACCGCAGCGGTCTCGACCTGGACGCCGCCGTACCGGTGGTCAACGAGTTCACCTCGGTGGTGGGCGGCAGCTACGCCAACGACCCGGAGTACGACAGCGATCCCGAGCCGTGGCGGCTGCTGGCACAGGGCGGTTCTGAACCGCCCACCGCCCCGCTGCGCTGGCTCGCCGAGCGGATGATCACGCACTCCTCGAACCTGGCCACCAACATCTGTCTGGCGCAGGTGGGCCGGGAAGCCGTGGCCGAGGCGTGGCGGCGGGCGGACGCCACCCGCAGTGCGAGCCCCCGCGGTATCGAGGACTACGCCGCCCGCGCGGCCGGCGTGCACAACCGGGTCACCGCGCTCGACCTGGTGCGGATGCTGGAGTCGCTGGAGCCCGAACCGCTCGCGCTGCTGGAGCGCAACGCCTGGCGGGTGGACCTGGCGGCCGGACTTCCCCCGGGCACCCGGATCGCCTTCAAGAACGGCTGGATCCGGGGCGCGCGGCACAGCGCCGGCGTCGTCCACCCCGAGGACTGCGCGCCGTACACGCTCGCGGTCTGCTACACCGGCCCGCTGGCCTCGGGGCACGACGAACTCGACCCGGCCGCCGGGATGCTGGCGCGGATCTCGGCCCGGGTCTGGGAGCGGCGGCACCAGCTGGTGCGGTGACCCCGCGGGACGGCCGCTGCGCCGTGTGGTCCGGAGCCCGCACGAAGTCGTCCGCGGGCGGGTTCAGACGGTCAGGGTGCGGATCGGGGCGCCGGCGAGGTAGGCGCCGATGTCGGCGACCGCCTCGGTGAAGTAGGTGCGGTAGTTGGCGTGGGTGACGTAGCCCAGGTGGGGAGTGGCCAGCACGTTGGGGAGGGTGCGCAGCGGGTCGTCGGCCGGGAGCGGCTCGATGTCGAAGACGTCCAGGCCGGCGCCGGCGATGCGGTGCTCGGACAGGGTCGCGACCAGTGCGGTGCGGTCGACGATGGCCGCCCGCGAGGTGTTGACCAGGTAGGCCGAGGGGCGCATCAGGGCGAGTTCGGGGCCCGAGACCAGGCCCCTGGTCCGGTCGCCGAGCACCAGGTGGACCGAGACGAAGTCGCTGGTCTCCAGCAGCTCCTCCTTGGAGGAGGCCAGTCGGACGCCGACCTGCCCGCAGCGGTCCTCGGTCAGGTGCTGACTCCAGGCGACCACGTCCATCCCGAACGCCCGGCCGACGGCGGCCACCTTGCTGCCGATCTTGCCGAGGCCGAGCAGGCCGAGCGTGCGGCCGTACAGGTCGGTGCCGACCGTGCTCTGCCACGGGCCGCCGGTGCGCAGCGCGGTGCTCTCGGCGGTGAGGCTGCGGGCCAGGCCCAGGATCAGCGCCCAGGTCAGCTCGACCGGTGGTGTGGAGGAACTCGCCGTGCCGCAGACCGTCACACCGTGCGCCGCCGCCGCGGCCAGGTCGATCGAGGCGTTGCGCATACCGCTGGTGATCAGCAGCCTCAGCCGGGGGAGCCGGGCGAGGAGCGAGGCGGGGAAGGGTGTCCGCTCCCGCATGACGACCACGATCTCGCAGTCGCCGATGGCTGCCACCAGTTCGTCCTGATCCTCGAAGTGCCGCCGGTGGCTGGTCACTTCGACCGCCTCGGCGACCTGGGACCAGTCGGCCATGGACAGCGCCACGCCCTGGTAGTCGTCGAGAACCGCACAACGGATCGTCATCCCGCACCCCTCTGGCCCCGGCCCCGTGCCGGTGGTCGGTCCTCCGGACGGCCGCCGGTCATCGTAGCTTCCACCCCCGGACGGCGGAGGGGATCCGGTCCGGTGCCGGCTGAGAGGGCGAAGATGCGCTCGCGGCGTGGTGGGAAGCGGCGGGCGGCGCGGTTCGCGGCGGCGGCCTACGGTGGAGGTTCAGGCCGTCTGCCCGGGCGATCGGTGGCCGGGAGCGCGTCGCCACCGGCATGGACCGCCGCCGACGCCCGGGGGTGGGTGTCGGAGAGGGGCGATCACGAGATATCTTGATATCAAGACGTTGTAGCCGTGAAGCGGAGCACCGATGACTGACTCGACCATCATCTACACGCACACCGACGAGGCCCCTGCCCTGGCCACGTACTCGTTCCTGCCGGTGGTCCAGGCGTACGCCGCGACGGCGGGCGTCCGTGTGGAAACCCGTGACATCTCTCTGGCCGGGCGCATCATCGCGAGCTTCCCGGAGCGTCTGGAGGAGGGCCAGCGCATCGGTGACGCCCTCGCCGAGCTCGGGGAGCTCGCCAAGACGCCCGAGGCCAACATCATCAAGCTGCCGAACATCTCGGCCTCCATCCCGCAGCTCAAGGCCGCGGTCGCCGAGCTGCAGGCGCAGGGCTACGCGCTGCCGGACTACCCGGACGACCCGCAGACCGACGAGGAGCGCGAGATCCGCGCCCGTTACGACAAGGTCAAGGGCAGCGCCGTCAACCCGGTGCTGCGCGAGGGCAACTCCGACCGGCGCGCCCCCGGCTCGGTGAAGAACTACGCCAAGAAGCACCCGCACCGCATGGGTGCCTGGACGGCCGACTCCAAGACCAACGTCGCCACCATGGGCGCCGACGACTTCCGCTCCACCGAGAAGTCCGCGGTCGTCGCCGAGGCCGGTTCGCTGCGCATCGAGCTGGCGGCCGAGGACGGCAGCACCACCGTGCTGCGCGAGTCGGTGCCGGTGCTGGCCGGTGAGGTCGTCGACGCCTCCGTGATGCGCGTCGCCGCGCTGCGCGAGTTCCTGGCCGCCCAGGTCGCCCGCGCCAAGGCCGAGGGTGTGCTGTTCTCGGTCCACCTGAAGGCCACCATGATGAAGGTCTCCGACCCGATCGTCTTCGGCCACGTGGTCCGCGCCTTCTTCCCGAAGACCTTCGCCGCCTACGGCGAGGTGCTCGCCGCCGCCGGCCTGAGCCCGAACGACGGCCTCGGCGCCATCCTCAACGGCCTGGGCGCGCTGCCCCAGGGCGAGGAGATCAAGGCGTCCTTCGACGCCGAGCTGGCCGAGGGCCCGGCGCTGGCCATGGTCGACTCCGACCGCGGCATCACCAACCTGCACGTCCCGAGCGACGTCATCGTCGACGCCTCCATGCCGGCCATGATCCGCACCTCCGGCCACATGTGGGGCCCGGACGGCCAGGAGGCCGACACCCTCGCCGTCCTCCCGGACAGCAGCTACTCCGGCGTCTACCAGGCCGTCATCGAGGACTGCCGTGCCCACGGCGCCTTCGACCCGGCCGCGATGGGCTCGGTGCCGAACGTCGGTCTGATGGCGCAGAAGGCCGAGGAGTACGGCAGCCACGACAAGACCTTCGAGATCAAGGCCGCCGGTACGGTCCGGGTCGTCGACGCCGAGGGCAACGTCGTCCTGGAGCAGCCGGTCAACGCCGGTGACATCTTCCGGATGTGCCAGACCAAGGACCTGCCGATCCAGGACTGGGTCAAGCTCGCCGTCACCCGCGCCCGCGCCACCGGCGACCCGGCCGTGTTCTGGCTGGACGAGGACCGTGCGCACGACGCCGCCCTGATCGAGAAGGTCAAGGCGTACCTGCCGCAGCACGACACCGAGGGCCTGCAGATCGAGATCAAGTCGCCGGTCGAGGCGACCAAGTTCTCCCTGGAGCGCATCCGCCGCGGCGAGAACGCCATCTCGGTCACCGGCAACGTGCTGCGTGACTACCTGACCGACCTGTTCCCGATCCTGGAGCTCGGCACCAGCGCCAAGATGCTCTCGATCGTCCCGCTGATGAACGGCGGCGGCCTGTTCGAGACCGGCGCCGGCGGCTCCGCGCCCAAGCACGTCCAGCAGCTGGTCAAGGAGAACTACCTGCGCTGGGACAGCCTGGGCGAGTTCTTCGCCCTCGCGGCCAGCTTCGAGCACCTGGCGCAGACCACGGGCAACGCGCGCGCCCAGGTCCTCGCCGACACGCTCGACCGCGCCACCGGCACCTTCCTCGACGAGAACAAGTCGCCGAGCCGCCGCCTGGGCGGCATCGACAACCGCGGCAGCCACTTCTTCCTGTCCCTCTACTGGGCCCAGGAGCTGGCCAAGCAGACCGAGGACGTCCAGCTGGCCGAGGCCTTCGCGCCGCTCGCCAAGACCCTGTCCGAGCAGGAGCAGGCCATCGTCGCCGAGCTGATCGCGGTCCAGGGCTCGCCGGCCGAGATCGGCGGCTACTACCAGCCCGACCCGGCCAAGGCCGCGGCCGTGATGCGTCCGTCGCAGATCTTCAACGAGGCTCTCGCGACCCTCGCCTGATCCGCGTCGCAGTACCGAAGGGGAGGCCCCCGGACCCGTCCACGCGGACGGGCCCCGGGGGCCTCTCCCGTCGCACCGCCCGGTAGTGTCGCGGCCGACAACGGTTCGGACGAGGGGGACGACATGGCGAAGGTGACGGACGGGGACGACGCGCGCGGGGCGGCCCGGCTGCCGGATACGGGGGCTGCTACCGCGTACCCGCCCGCCGGGGCGTACCGGCGAGCGGTCGTGCTCGGCGCCGGGGGAGTGGTCGGCATCGCCTGGATGGCCGGGCTCGCCGACGGCCTGCGCGCCGCCGGGGTGGACCTGGCCGAGGCCGAGCTCACCGTCGGCACCTCGGCGGGCGCGGTGGTCGGCACCCTGCTGGCCACCGGCCAGGACCCGGCCCGCCTCGCCACCCCGCTGCGGCCCGACGACCCCGGCGCCAGGCCCACCCGGGTGGACGGGCGCCGCATGGGCGAGGTCTTCGCCGTGCTCGGCGGGGCCGAGGCCGACCCCACCGGGGCTCGCTGCCACGCGGGCCGGATCGCGCTCGCCGCCGACACCGGTCCCGAGGAGGCGCACCTCGCCCGGATGGGCGCCCTGGCCGGTGCGTCCCAGTGGCCGGACCGGAGGCTGCTCATCACCGCGACGGACACCGCGACCGGAGAGCAGAAGGTCTTCGACCGGGCCGGCGGCGCACCGCTGGTCCCGGCCGTGGCGGCGAGCACCGCCTTCCCGGCCGTCTACCCGCCGATCACCGTCGGCGACCGCCGGTACATGGACGGCAGTCTGCACTCCGGAACCAACGCCGGTCTGGCCCGGGGCGCCCGCGCACTGGTCGTCATCGAGCCGCTGGCGCACATGTTCCCGCGTGAACCGCTCGCCCGGGAACTCGCCGAGGCCGGGGCGGAGGCGGTGGTGACGATCGGCCCCGACCAGGAGACGATCCGGGTCTTCGGCCACGACCAGCACGACCGGACGGCCTGGGAACCCGCCTACCGCGCCGGGCTCCGCCAGGCCGCCGAGCAGGCGCGGCGGGTCGGCGCCGTATGGCAGGAGTCCCCGGCACCGATCGGCTGAGCGGCCGGGCCGCCGACGTCTGCCGGGGACCCGCCCCGGCAGACGGTGCCCGGCGCGTCGTCGGCGGTCGGGTGGCCCGTCCGTCAGCCGTGCCCAGGCCGGGGTGGGGAAGGGCGGTCGCGACGCCAGACCACGAGGCGGTTGGCCGGGTCGAACCGGACGACCCGCCAGTCACGCGGTGCCCCGGGCCAGACGGCGGAGGGCGGACCGTGACGCGGGGCGGGCAGCACGGCCACGTTCGCCTCGGACGGCGGGGGCTGCCGGGTGAAGTCCACGTACCAGACCCGGCCCCGGTAGATCTCGAAGGCCTGCGCGCACTGCATCGCGCGGGGCAGGGAACCGCTCAGCGCGACCAGGTCGTCGGGCCGCAGACCGGCCGCACGGGGGAACCCGGTGACCGCCCAACGAGGTTCGAGCCCCGGCTGGGAGACCAGGACGGTGATCACGCAGGTCGCCGTGACCGCCCAGAGGGCCAGCGCCGCGGTGACGTACGGAACGGCACGCCGGCCCAGCGCGGCGACCGGTCCGACGCAGAGGGCCAGCACGGCGAGTGCCGCCGCGGTGGTGCGCAGCAGGTGGAAGGAGTGCCAGTCGCCGGCGAGGAACGAGGAGTCCGGCAGGGCCCACAGCAGGAACTGCTCGGTACGAAGCCGCTGGCCGGCCAGCATCAGCACGCCCGCTCCGCACCCCCCGGTCAGTGCGGCGGCGGCCGCCGCGAGGTGGAGCAGGGGCCGTCGTGGCAGCCGGTGCAGCGCCGCGCAACCGACCAGGAACAGCGCGGGGGCGAAGAGCGAGAGATAACGGGCGTAGACGTTGTAGTCGAGGCGGTGGTCCTCCGGCAGGGCGGTGGCCGCACCGCCCGCGACCAGCACCGGGGTGGTCAGCAGCGCAGAGGCCACCACCCGCTCTGCCAGCGGAACCTGACGATTCATCAGCAGAGCCGCACACGCCGCGATCCCGGCCCCGCCGATGCCCCAGGTCGAGACGGCGAGATACCAGAGCTGGCCCAGCACCCGGCCGCCGGTGCGGCCCAGCAGGCCGGAGTTCAGCAGACCGGCCAGCGCCTGCGACCCGACCGAGGACGGCGGGGCGTCGGAGAACCGGCCCTGCAGGTAGCGGGCCAGCAGCACGGCGGCGGCCGCCGAGACGCCGAGGGCCGCACCCGCGAGCAGCGCCGCCGCCCGCGCGGTCCAGCCGCGCACCAGGGCGAGGAGCACCACCCCGGCTGTCACCACGGCGAGCACCACGCCCCGGTCGTGCACCGACATCGCATAGCCTGCCAGCAGGCCGAAACCCACACCGCCGGCCGCCCGTCGCCGGAGCGGGCCGTCGCGGAGCAGGGAGTGCAGACAGAGCAGCCAGCCGAGCAGCAGGGCGGGCAGGATCGCGTCGGTCAGCGCGAACTGCGAGTAGAACACCGCCGGCGGCAGCAGGGACGCGGTGCCCGCGACGGCGAGCGCCGGTAAGCCCACGACTCCCATCCGCCGAAGCGCGAGCAGGCCCAGCGGCAGTACCGAGGTGGCGACCAGCGCGTTCACCACCAGCACGAGCCGGTACGCCGCCACCGGATCGTGCGCGAGCGCCAGGGCCGGCGCGACCAGCAGCGAGTAGCCCCCGGGCACGACCACTCCGGCCGGGCTGGCCGTGGCCCGGCCGCCGGCGAGCACCCGGGCGAGTACCAGGTACGCGTCCTCGTCCGGGTGGACCCTGGGCACCGCCCGGTGTCTGACCAGGAACAGGCGGAGGCCGACCTCGCTCAGACACAGCGCCGCAACGGCCCACCGCCGTACCGCCGGACGCCCGGTCCGCCACAGCCTTCCGTGGACTCCGGCGCCCTGGGATCGGTCGGGGGTCTCGATGGCGGCAACCGGCACGGCGAACCTCGACAGTCTGGCGGGGAGGGCTGCGGGCAGCACCGCGCGGGGGGTCTGTCCGGCGGATCTCTCCATCGGACAGGACCCAGTCGGACCGCATCGGCTCACCGCCCGTTCGTCACCGGCTACCAACGCCCCGGCTCGGCGAGCGGATGCGGGCCGGTGGCCTTGGTCAGCCTTCCGGGTGACAGGGTGCGGCTCGCAAGGGCCCGGAAGGTCTTCGGCGAACCCCTCGCAGCGCAACACCGCACTCGGCCGGTACCTGGCCCGCCGGGACGGGCCCGGCTGCTACCGCACCGTCCCGGTCGTCGCCGACCGGACCGACCGGACCGACCCGGCCGTGGAGGACCTGCGCGGCCAGTCCGCCCCGTGAACCATCCCAGTGCCGCGTACCGTTGGAGCACCCCCGATGAACGCACCCCGGGCCCGCCGCGAAGGTCTGCGCGTCAAGGAGATCGCCGACGGCCCGAAGGAGCGGGGGCTTCGATTCCCGGCCCCGCCCGGTGCGTTGAGCGTCCGGGCGGGGCGGGTGGAACCGGTTGACGCTACGTCAGGGCAGGTAGTACATCGGGTTGGGGAGCTTGTACGTCCTCTCGGCGTGGCCACCCGACAGATCGCTGTACTGGTCGCCGAAGTTGGCGACGATCCGGTAGCCCAGGCTCTCGATGTGCGCCCGGGTGGCCGACTTGTACTGGATCACCGTGCAGGTCTTGCCGCAGGGCAGGTACGACGGCGGGTTCTCCGGGTTCTTCAGGAACATGTGAGGTTGGTCCGGGGCCGGGAACCCGACGGCGGTGAGGTTGGCCGCGGTGGCGGCGCGCTGCGTCTCGGGGCGCCCGGTGACGTAGAAGACGGTGTAACCGTGCTTGGAGGCCCAGGTGGCCAGGGTGTTCATCCCGAACACGGCCGGCATGGTCTTGGTGGCGATGTACTGCGCGTTGCTCGCCGGGTTGTAGACGAAGGTGGTCTCCAACTCGTAGTTGTACGTGGACAGCGAGGTGTCGTCCACGTCGAGCACGATCGCCTTCCTGGTGCCGCGCTCGTGCGCGGCCTTGCTCTCCAGGTACTTCTGCGCCTTGTTCTCGATGCCCTTGACCTGGACGGCGTAGTTGCTGTCCGGCGAAGCCCAGTGCTCGCCCTTGGCGTCCACGGTGTCGCCGTAGTACGCCTTGATCTTGGTGACCTCGTCGGTCATGTTGGTGATCTGACGGTCGGTCTTCGGGGCCGGGGAGTCGGCGACCGCGAAGCCGCCGCCGGCCACCGCGCCGCCCACGACCACGCCGACCGCGAGGGTGGCGAGGGTCCTGGAACGGCTGTTGAGGGTGTTTCGGGCCATAGGGCTTCCTGCTCCTTCTACCGCCGGGCCGCGACGGCCTGGGGCGCCTGTCGCTGGTCTTCCGGTGCGGTGTCCCAGAACCTACTGGTGGGTAACTCAGCTGGTCAAGGCGGCACATACGGGCCGTCTACGCGCGTGGTCGCGGACACCGCGCACACCGTACGTGCACGCCGCACAAGCCCGCTGTGAGCGTACGCCGCACGCGCCGCCGCCGCGCGTCCCGCGGTGAGGGCGGGAGGGTGGAGCCATCTTGTCGGACTGTCTGCGGCATGCCGCTTTCGGCGTAATCGCCGCAACGCACCGCATGGCCGGGTCAGGCTGTGAGTCTTGATCACGGTCGGCTGGGGAGCCCGTGTGTGCAGGTTGTGTGAGTGGACCTTCTGCCAGGATCCGCGGGAGTTCCAGTCGCTTCCGTCGCGACCCCGGAGCCCGCGGTGAGGCGCCCGTCCGCTCGCCGCCCGGCGCCACGGCTGAGCGCCGCCGGCCTGGAGGTGCCCGCGCCGCCCGCCTGGATGCGCTGGCTGCCCGCCGTCTACGTCGCGGCCGTCCTGGTCCTGGAACCCGTGACCCCGGTGCGGTGGCCGGTGAGCTTCCTGCTCATCGCCCTTCCGCTGGTCGCCGCCTTCACCCGCGGCCCGGTCGGCGTCGCCGCGATCACGGTCTTCGCCGTCGGCTTCGAAGCCGTGCTGGCGGGCACCCCCTGCTGCGCCGGCCGCGTCTCGCACGACCTGGGGGAGCGTCACTACGTCGCCGCCTACATCTCCACCGCGCTGGTCGGCCTGCTCGGCGCGGTCCTGGCCACCCATCGAAGGCGCCAGGAGGCCCATCTCGTCAACGCCAACTCGGTCGCCGAGGCGCTGATGCGCACCCTGCTGCGGCCGGTGCCGCCCCGGGTGGGCCGCGTGCTCGCGGCCGGCCTCTACCGCCCCGCCGTGGTCGGCAGCCTGGTCGGCGGCGACCTCTTCGACATCTGCGCCACCCCGGCCGGCGAACGCGCGATCATCGGCGACGTCCGCGGCAAGGGACTGCCCGCCGTGGGCACCGTCGCCGACATCCTCGGCAGCTTCCGCCAGGTGGCGTTCGAGGCCGGTGATCTGCTTCAGCTGGCCGCCGGTATGGAACGCCGGATCGCGCGCGAGGTGGAGGCGATCCCCGACGCCGAACTGTTCGTCACCGCGGCCCTGATCGAGTACGACCACCGCGCCCGCCGGGTGACGATCGTCAACCACGGCCACATCGAGCCGGTCCTGATCTCCGGTGGCGAGGTGCGGGCGCTCACCGGACCGCCCGCCCTCCCGTTCGGCCTGGGCGCCCTGGCCGCCGAACGCCCCACCGCCCACACCCATCGGCTCGACCACGGCGACGTGCTGCTGCTCTGCACCGACGGACTGATCGAAGCCCGCGACCCGGCCGGATCCTTCTACCCGCTCCTCGACCGGCTGCGCCACCGGTTCGGCGGCGGACCGGCCCCGAGTCCCGCCGAGGTCATCGACTTCCTCGACACCGACCTGCCCCGCCACGCCCGCGTCCTCCACGATGACGTCGCCATCCTCGCCATCGCCCCGGACGGATCCGCACCGCCGGACGGATCCGCCGTGCCGGACGCCCGGTTGTGACGTCGGCCCGGTGCGCGACCCCGGCCCTGCGGAGTCGCGCACCAGGCCCTCGGTCAGTCCGCCGAGTGCACCAGGGTGCCGCCGACGTAGGTCCGCAGGACGCGGGCCGCGGCGATCTCCTCGGCCGGGGCGGTGAGGATGTCCCGGTCGAGGACGACCAGGTCGGCGAGGTGGCCCGGGCGGAGGCTGCCGGCGTCGTCATGGCCGTTGACGTGGGCGGAGCCGGCCGTGTAGGCGGTCAGGGCGGAGACCAGGTCGAGCCGCTGCCCGGGCAGGAAGACCCGCCCGTCGGTGGCCCCGGGCTCCATCCGGTTGACGGCCACGTGCAGACCGGCGAGCGGGTCGGGGCTGCTCACCGGCCAGTCGCTGCCCGCCGCGAGGGTGGCGCCGGCGCGCAGCAGGTCGCCGAAGGGGTACTGCCAGGCGGCGCGCTCGGGGCCGAGGAAGGGGATGGTGAGCTCGTCCATCTGCGGTTCGTGGGCGGCCCAGAGCGGCTGGATGTTGGCGATGGCACCGATCCGGGCGAAGCGCGGGACGTCCTCGGGGTGGACGACCTGGAGGTGGGCGAGGTGGTGCCGCCTGTCGCGGCGGCCGTTGGCGGTGCGGGCGGCCTCGACGGCGTCCAGGGCCTCGCGTACGGCGCGGTCGCCGAGGGCGTGGAAGTGCACCTGGAAGTCCAGTGCGTCCAGCGCGGTGACGTACTCGCACAGGGCCGCGGGATCGACGAAGCTCAGCCCGGTGTTGGCGGTGGCGCATCCGCAGCCGTCCAGGTAGGGGCTGGTCATGGCGGCGGTGAAGTTCTCGGCGATGCCGTCCTGCATGATCTTCACCGAACCGGCCCGGAACCGTCCGTGACTCAACTCGCCGCGCCGCTCTGCCAGTTCGGGGATCTGCTCGGCGCCGCGGTCGCGGTCCCACCAGAGTGCCCCGGTGACCCGGGCGGTGAGGGTGCCGGCCCGGGCGGCCGTGACGTAGGCGTCGGACGGGTCGGGCTGGCCGTTGAACTCGCCGAGCAGGGCGTCCTGCCAGCCGGTGATGCCGAGCGAGTGCAGCAGGGACTGCGCGCGCAGGAGTCCGGCCAGCCGGTCGGCGGCGGTGACGGGTGGGAGCAGGCGGGCGACCAGACCGGTGGCGCCCTCCTGGAGGACACCGCTCGGGGTGCCGTCGCTCTCGCGCTCGATCCGGCCGTCGGACGGATCGGGGGTGTCCCGGGTGAGTCCGGCCAGCTCCAGGGCGCGGGTGTTGGCCCAGGCGCCGTGGTGGTCGCGGTTGAGCAGGTAGACCGGGCGGTCCGGCACGACGGAGTCGAGCAACTGCCGGGTGGGCAGACCGCCTTCGAAGCTCTCCAGCGACCAGCCGCTGCCGGTGATCCAGGACCGGTCCGGGTGGGTGTCGGCGTACTCGCGCAGGCGGCGCAGGTAGTCGTCGACGCCGACGGTGCCGCTGAGGTCGCAGTCGGCCAGCTCGGTGCCGCCGAAGACGGCGTGGATGTGCGAGTCCTGGAAGCCGGGCAGCAGCAACCTGCCGGTGAGGTCGACGACTTCGGTCTTCGGTCCGATCAGCTCGTGGATCTCGTCGTGGCCGACGGCGGTGATCCGTTCGCCGGTGACGGCCAGGCTGCTCGCCCGGGTGCGAGCGGGGTCGCCGGTGTACACGGGGCCATGGGTGAAGACCAGGTCGGCCTTGGTCATGGGTGGTGCTCCAGACGGGTCTAGGTGGGTCGGGTCGGGGACGGGTGCGGGTCAGGGATCGGCGCGGTCCGGCCCGGCCGAGAAGTAGGGCGAGTGGCGGCGCCGGTGGGCCCAGACGGCCACCGGCAGGCCGGAGCCGACCATCAGCACCGGCACGAGCAGCTCGAACCAGCCGTTGTCGGCGGCGAGTTCGAAGTGGTCGGCGGAGTCGTAGAAGCTCCAGGCCAGGTAGCCGCCGACGGTGAGCAGCACGAGCGCGCCCAGCACCGGGCCGACCACCGCCCGCAGGCCCTCCAGCGGGGAGCCGCGCAGCAGGTGGCGGAAGTGTACGGCGGCGGCGATGGCGGTGAGCGCGTAGTAGAGGGCGACGACGATGCCGATCGCGTTGACGGCGGCGGAGATCAGGTCGCTGACCGTGGGGATGACCAGCGAGAGCACGGCGAGTGCGGCGGAGATCGCGGTGATCAGCAGGGTGCCGGCGGCCGGGGTCGAGTGCCGGGGGTGCAGCCGGGTCCAGACCGGTCCGAGCACACGGTCGCGGCCCATCGCGTACAGGCCCCGGGCGGTCGGGATGACGGCGGCCTGCAGCGAGGCGACCGCGGAGAACATCAGGGCGATCAACGGCAGGGCGGCGAGCGGCTGGTGGGCGAGCCTGGTGCCGAAGTAGGCGAGGCCCTGCGCGCCGTTGTCGGCCAACTCGTGCGGCGTCAGGACCCGCTGGAAGGCGGTGCCGGCGAGCAGGAAGAGCAGCAGCATCACGACCAGCGCGATGACGCCGCCGCGGGAGGCGTCCCGGGGGTCGCGGACCTCCTCACCGACGCTGAAGACGGACTCGAAACCCCAGTAGCAGAACACCGCGAGGACCATGCCCTGGGCGAGAGCGCTCGCCGAGGGGATGTCGAAGGGGTTGTACCACTGGAGCGAGAACGGCTGGTCGCCGGCGAACAGGCCGTAGCCGCAGAAGGCGAGCAGCACACCGTACTCGAAGACCAGCAGGTACTTCTGCAGACGGGCCGCGAGGTCCAGACCGCGTACCGCGACCAGCGCGGCCGCGAACAGCACGACCAGCCCGAGGAGGGTGCACTGGAGGGTGGAGTCCGGGTCGAGGCGCAGGCCGGCGACGCTGCGGACGGTCGCCTGGCCGAGCAGTTGGATGATCGCCGAGCCGGTCACCGTGGTGGTGTAGGCCATGAAGACGACGGTACCGACGGTGTTGACCCAGCCGGTGAGGAAACCCAGCCAGGGGCTGAGGATGCGGCCGACCCAGCGGTAGCTGCTGCCGGCGTCGGGCTCGACCCGGTTGAGCCGTCCGTAACCGCCGGCGATGGCCAGCACGGGCAGGAAGGCGAGCAGCATGACCGCCGGCAGGTGGAGGCCGACCACACCGGCGATCAGACCGAGTCCGATGCCGATGCTGCTGGTGGCCGCGGTGCTGGAGGCGGCGATCGCCACCCCGTCGACCAGTCCGATCGACTTGCGCATGGTGAGGGAGGAGGTCTGAGCCGCTGCTCTCGGACCGGTACCGGGGTCCTTGACCGTCGATGCCAATGGATTGCCGCCTTGGGTGTGGGGGAGGGGGCTGCTCGGGCGTGGGGGAGGGAGCCCTGTGGGGTGGGCGAGGAGACCGGAGGGGCCGTAGCAGGTCATGAAACCGGCGCCCCCTTCCCACGTCAATGGCGTTGTCATAAGCTCCGGCCATGGCTGAGCGAGTGGTCCCGGAGCCGGAGCGGCGGCGCAGGCGGCCGACCAAGCAGGGCACCGTGCTCTCCGGGCAGGTGATCGTCGAGACGGCGCTGCGGCTGGTCGGGCAGCACGGCGCCCAGGCACTGACGGTCCGGCGGCTGGGGGCCGCGCTCGGCGCCGACCCGAGCGCGGTCTACCGGTACTTCCACAGCACCGACGACCTGCTACTGGCCATCGCCGACGAACTGGTGGGCCGCGCCCAGGCGGGCTGGCGGCCCACCGGGGACTGGCGCGCCGACCTGCGCGACCTCGGCCTGCGGATCCACGCCGCCTACCGTGCCCACCCGCAGGCGGCCCTGCTGGCCGCGCACCGGACGACCGGGCGCGACAACGAGATCCGGGCGGTGGAGGCGGTCCTGGGTGTGCTGCGCTCGGCGGGGTTCCCGGACGAGGAGGCGGTGCGGATCTACCACGCCTTCGTCGACCAGGGCCTGGCCTTCGCCGCCCTCGACGCGGCCACGCTGGCGCTGCCCGCCGCCGCACAGTCGGCCGACCTGGGGGTCTGGCACGAACGCTACGGCCACCTGGACGCACACACGCACCCCAACATCGCGGCCACCGCGCGGCTGCTGGAGGCGGACATGCGGCGCAGCGGCTACCCGTTCGCGCTGGAGCTGCTGCTCGACGCGGCGGCGGCGAGGCTGACGGGCGGCAGCCAGGCGGGCTGACGGGCAGGCACCAGGGCGGGCTGACGGGCTGATGGGCCGACGGGCTGACGGGCCGACGGGGCACTCGTGAACGGGCGGCGTTTCGGCGCCGGCCTCGCCGGATCTCAAGTCCAGGACGGCAAACGTATGACGAATAGTCAGAACACCGTGTTCGAGCCGTTCCCTGACCATGGCAGGATGCGTACGGTTCGAAGGGCCCCTGGCAGTGCGCCCTTCGACGTCAACCCTCATGACCCCGCTCCCCAAGGGAGAAGTGAAGCAGTGACTGACCGTAGGACAGGCCCGGCCACCAGGGGCGTCCTCACCCGTACGCTGGCGGTCGCCGGCGCCGCGCTCACCCTGGTCGTCGGGACGGCCACCGGCGGTGCGGCGGCCGCTCCCGCGTCCGCACCGGCCGCGGCGCCCAAGGTACGAGCGATGACCGGTGCCCAGCTCAGCGCCTCCTGGAGTGGACCGCTCAGCACCAGGGGCCGCTTCATCGTGGACGCGAACGGCGACCGGTTCAAGCTGATGTCCGGCAACTGGGAAGGCGCCCAGGGCACTTGGACCGGCAGCGGCGACGCCGCCGACCCGGCGAACCACGCGCACGGCGAGCCCTCCCACGACATGCCGCTGGGCCTGGACCGTGCCCCGATGGCGCGGATCCTGGCCGGGTTCCACAGCCTCGGCATCAACAGCATCCGGCTGCCGTTCTCCAACGCGATGGTCCACAACACCACCCCGGTGCCGGACGCGGCCGTCGCCGCCAACCCGCAGCTGCGCGGCGACACCCCGCTGCAGGTGTACGACGCGGTGGTCTCGGCCCTCACCGCGGACGGCTTCGCGGTGATCCTCAACAACCACACCACCACGTCCCGTTGGTGCTGCGGCCTGGACG
Organism: Kitasatospora sp. HPM-01-4; assembly: GCF_051374625.1. Taxonomy (NCBI): domain Bacteria; kingdom Bacillati; phylum Actinomycetota; class Actinomycetes; order Kitasatosporales; family Streptomycetaceae; genus Kitasatospora; species Kitasatospora sp. HPM-01-4. The sequence continues at coordinate 7,672,923 of NZ_JBPQGP010000005.1, forward strand.
GCAACGAGCGCTGGAACAGCGGCCAGTCCACGGCGCAGTGGGAGGCCGACTGGCTGTTCATGGTGAAGCGCTACCAGGACAACAAGCGCGTCGTCGGCGCCGACCTGCGCAACGAGGTGCGCCGCGACACCTTCGACGACCCCAACTGGGGCTGGGGCGACAGCCACGACGAGAACGCCGCCTTCGAGGAGGCCGGCAACCGGATCCTCGAGGCCGACCCGGACATGCTCGTCATCATGGAGGGCATCAACTGGTACGGCATACCGCTGAACGGACTTCCGCACGGGCGGCCGATGCTGACGCCGGTCCAGAACCTCTCCAACACCCTGATCCGCTCCGACAAGCTGGTCTACGCGGCGCACTTCTACGCGTACACCGGACCGGCCAACAGCGGTGCGGGCAGCGGCCTCGGGGCCACCAGTGACCCGCGCTACGAGGACTTCACGCCCGCCCAGCTCGCCCAGGTGGTGAACCAGGAGGCGCTCTTCGTCACCCAGTCCGGGCAGCACTTCACCGCCCCGGTGTGGGTCAGTGAGTTCGGCGCGGCCGGCCGCGGCTCGACCGACGCCAAGGAGCAGGCCTGGTTCGGTACCTTCACCGACATCCTGGCCGCCAACGACACCGACTTCGCGATCTGGCCGCTGGTCGGCTGGACCAGGAACGGTGCTCCGCTGGACAACTGGGCGCTGCTCGACTACGACACCGACGGCACCCAGCTCAGCATCGACGACTCGGGCGACTGGCGGGCCGCCGACTGGAACAAGCTGGTCACCGCCCCGAGCCTGACCGGACCGGTCGCGCGGAGCGCCCGCTGGAACATGCTCAACCTCGACCACACCGACTACAACGTCTCCGCCCGGATGCTCGCACAGCCCGACTGGGACTCCGGCGCGCGCAAGGGCGACTGCCCGGACGGCCAGCGGGTGGCCGGGCTCGGCCGCGGCGACAGCCGCGGGCTGTGCACGGACTCCGGCGAGCCGCAGCAGTCCGGCGCCGCCTACGTGCCGGTCACCGACGAGCGCTATGTGACGGAAGGCGACTGGGCCCCCGGCTACAACAAGCTGCAGTGCCCGGACAACTCCTTCGCGGTCGGCTACAGCGTGCGCGGCAACGCGATGTCCGCGCTGCTGTGCGCCCCGTCGGCCACGGCACTGGCGACCACCGGCCGCAACGTGTGGTTCGACCACGGCGACAACCGGCCCGCCACCGGCGGCTCGGTGGCCAGCGACTGGGCACCCGGCTACTACAAGGGCCAGTGTGCCGACGACGAGTACGTCGCGGGTGTCGCCTTCACCTGGAAGTGGAACCACGGCGGGGTGCCCGACGCCCTGCTGTGCCGACCGCTGAGCTGACCCGCCCGCGCCGGGCCGGCCTCCGTCCCCCGGAGCGCCGGCCGGCCGGGCCTGCGGCCGCTCGCGCGCGGTCGGGCGCCACGCGGACCGGAGCGCCCGACCGCCCGCCTCAGCCGACCTGGACGACGTCCACCTCGTCGGCCTTCACGAAGCCGAGCCGGTGGCCGATCTGCACGGTCACGTACTCGGTGCCGCCCGGAAAGTACGTGTGGTCGTAGGGGAGTGAGGAGTCGATGGTCGGCGCGTAGTAGTACCCGGCGGGCGCCTCGCCGCCGCCCGGGTAGGACTGGCCGGCCTTGATGGTGTACGGGAGCGGCGTGCCGGTGTGCGGTTCGGTGAAGTCGGCCGGGTAGTCGGAGGCTTCCGGGTACGCCACCCCGTACACCTGGACCTCGCCGCGCCCGGCCTTGGGCCGTACGACGGTTCCGGCGGTCGGGGTGGTGGTGCGGGTGCCCTCGGGGCTCTGGAACCAGGCTTTCCGGCCGTACCACCAGATGGCGGTCCAGCCGGGACGGCGCTCGGCGACGACGGCCTGCTGAGTGGCGCTCACCTTGTCGCCCCAGTCGCCCGCGCAGTCGGTGCCCGCCTCGCCCGGCGGGTGGAGCGCCGGGTCGGCGAACAGCGGTGCGGCGGTGGAGGGTTCGGTGTACAGCGGGACGGCGCTGCTGGCCTGGCGGGGCAGGTCGACGTTCTTCTCGCAGTCGCGGAAGGCCTGCGGGTTCTGCCTGAAGACGGGGCTGACGGTGACGAGCGGGCTGTCACTGCGGGCGGTCGGGACGGTGGGCCGCCCGAGCAGGGTCATGAAGTGCTCCCAGTCCCAGTACGGTCCCGGGTCCCAGTGCATCGCCTTGGTACCCGCGGTGGCGGTGGGCGGCACGTTGTCGTGGCCGAGGATGTGCTGCCGGTCGAGCGGGATGCCGTACTCGGCGGCGAGATGGCGGACCAGGGCGGCCGTCGACCGGTACATCCGAGGCGTGAACCACCTGGCGCCGGCCGTCGCGTACCCCTCCTGCTCGATGCCGACGGAGTGGGCGTTCAGGTACGAGTTGCCGCTGTGCCAGGCCATGTCCTCGGTACGCACCATCTGGACCGTGTGGCCGTCGCGGGAGCGGACCACGAAGTGCGCGGAGGCGGCCCTGGCCGGGTTCTGGAAGATCCCCAGGGTGGCCGTGAACCTCTCCTCGGTGTCGTGCAGCACGATGTACCTGATCTCGTTGGTGCGCGGCCGGTCGGAGATGTCGTAGTTGCCGTACGCCCGCTTGTCGGCCGGGGCGCCGTTCTGCTGGTAGGCGGCCGGGACCCAGTCGCAGTCGAGGAGGAACGGGCAGTCGGTGCGCTGCCCCGCCGCGCTCGCCGCGCCCGCCGCGCCCGGGAAGACCACGGGGCCGAGCGGGGCGAGGCACAGGGCGACGGCGGCGCTGAGGGCGAGTGCGGTTCCGATCCGGTGCTTGGTCGTCATGACAGCCGTCCTGGCGGGGAGTTGAGAGCACTTCCGGCTCGGCACTGCCGGGGCCAGGACGGATTCTAGGTGTGGAGGGGCCGGGTCGGAACCAGCCCGGCGCCCTCCATCGCTCTTCACCAGGAATGACGGCTGCTCGCGGCGTATCGAGGAGCCGGATCGGGTGCGGTGCTCTTCAACGCCCATGCCTCCGCCCTGTGGGCGCGCTTCACGATCTACCTTCGCCGTGAGATCGCCGCCCGGCTCGGCTTGGCCCAGAAGGCGGCCCACGCAGTGCTGCGTGTCTCCTTCGCCAAGGTCGCCGAGTACCAGCGACGCGGCCTCGTCCACTTCCACGCCGTCATCCGCCTCGACGGCCCGGGCGGCAGCACCCAGCCCCCGCCCCCGTCCGCCACCGTGACCATGCTTGCCGACGCCATCCGGGCCGCCGCCCGCGTCTCGATCAGCACCGTCTCGGACGCCGTCGGGGAATGCGAACTCGCCTGGGGCGAACAGCTCGACGTTCGCGAGATCGCCGCCTTCGGCACCGACACTGAGCTGACCGATCACGCGGTCGCCGCCTACGTGGCCAAGTACGCCACCAAGTCCGCCGACGCCTCCGGCGCTCTCGACCGCGCCCTGTTCTGCCGCCCCTGCCAGGGACACGGCATGACCCTGGTCGCACACGGAATCCCGGTCACGTGCACCGCCTGCACCGGCACCGGACAGGCCCGACCCCTAAAACGCGCCCTCCACCGACACGGGGCCGCAGCATGACCAGGAACCCAGCCGCGTCCGGACGCGAGGTCGCGCAACGTCTGACCCCCGCCAAGGCGGCGAGGTCGCCCCGCTGATTGACCCCGCCCGGCAGCACGCCGCACCGCTCCATGCCCTCATCAGTGGGGCGAAGGGATGACCGGCAGCCGTGCCCACGGCCTGCCCTCCGGCACTCGCCCGGACCCTGGAGACGGCCCACCCACCAACACCGCGACCCAACTCGGACTACCACCCCACCGACAACCGCCAATCGACAAGCGCACTTCCGGCACCGACATCATCATGAGCCGGCACTCGGCCTAGCCTCCGCCTTTCAGTTGGGCTCGCCTGAACCGGGTCGATGGTGTTGGTGACGGGTCGTGGCCGTGTGCGGATGTGGGGGCATGCCGAAGATCCGACGCGTGGCCGGTGTCTCCAATGTCCTCGGGTCGTGGGCGGACGGGGACGGGCGGGTCGGTCAGGTGATGGGATGGGGCAGGGCCTGTAGCCGGGTGAAGGCGATCGCAAGGTTGTGGCGCCAGGGCCAGGTGGCGGCGATCCGCAGGTGCAGTCGGCGGGCTCCGCGGGTGATGCGGGCGGCGGTGTGCAGCAGCCGGTAGCGGAGCTTCTTCGGCTCGGCGGTGGCCAAGTCCCCTTCCAGAAGCAGGGCTTGGGTCCAGGCGAGCAGGTCGATGGCCGTCAGGGACAGCTCCAGCCATGCGGCGTTGATCTGGAAGTGGCGGGAGGGGAAGCGGCCGAATCCGGTGGTCTTGCCGCAGCGGATGCGGTCTTCGACGCGGGCGTGTGCACGGTGGCGGACCTCCAGCAGCTGAAGGGAGCCCTGGCCGTAGGGGGTGTCGGTGAGTAAGACCTGGTGGCGCATGCCCTCGTCCAGGTCGAACAGCGTGAGCTGGGCTCCGGGGTGAGGGCGCTCGCGGCGGACGGTGATCCGGGTGCCCTCGGGCAGGCCCGGCAGGTCGACCAGGCCGGTCAGCTCGGCAACCTGGGCGCCTTCGCGAAGTGAGCCGTCCTGTTCGAGAGCGGGATGCCAGAGGTGGTCGGGCAGGTGGCGGATCGCCCGGCGGACGGGTTCGGTGATGGACCATCCGACGGAGAAGGAGGCGTGGATCCCGCGCGAGCGCAGGGCCCGGATGTGGGCCAGGAACGCCTTCGCGGATCCGGCGCTGTCGGCGCGGATGAGGATCTCGGTGCCGTGGCGGTGGGCGTCGGGGATCTGGGCGAGCGCGGCGTCGAGCACGCTGATGTGGTCGGCGGCGGTGTTGGCCGCGGCGTTTCCCGGCCGCAGCACCCCGGCCAGGGCCTCGCCGGTGTTGTCGAGGAAGCACAGCAGCGGGTGGTAGCCGAAGCCGTGCTTGTAGGTGGGGGCGGCGTGTTCCTTCTCGGAGTGGCAGGTGACGAGGGTGGCGTCGATGTCCAGGACCAGGCCTGGCAGTTCACGTCCGCCCGCCTTCGAGGCGGGAATGCCGTCCCGGGTCTCGCCGGCCTGCAGCCAGGCGACCTCCCGGGCGGCGGCGCGGGCCGCCCGCAACGCTGCGAGCGCGGCCGGGTCGATGCCGGCCAGCAGCCGCCGGGCAGTCGGGGTGGAGGCGACCGAGCCGAAGACTTCCGGCTGATCACGCAGCAAGGTCAGGTCGGTGATCGTCTCGCCGCCGTCAGCGAGCATCACCGCCAGATCGACCGCGATCCGGCCCGGATCGTGGCCTGTGCCACGCGGACGCAGGCGGCGCAGGGCCTCGCCGAAGGCGTGGGTGAGGCCGACGGCGTCGGCGAGATCGGCCAACAGACGGGCCCCTGCATGGCTGACCACCCCGCGCCCGTCGGTGGAGACGACAAGCCGGGGTCGCGACCCGGTAGTGTGCACGTAGAGAGTGCCTTCCCGCTGGGCTGACAGAGACCTTCGACAAGCCTCATCTTCCCAGCGCAGAAGGCACTTTCGCGTTCCCGCTCATGATCTGGACACCACCGCAAGTGAAACGCGCAGGCTAGCCGCTCCGGGAGTGGGCCTGGATGAAGTCGGCGTACGCCTGGGAGGTGAACCGTGTGGGCAGGCTCCGTTCGAGCACGGGAGTCTGACCGGGGAGCAGCTGGCGGGCGACGAGGTCGGCGTACACCTGCTGGAGGTGGGAGACCTCGCCCGCCGCCGGGTTGTGCGCCGCCGCGGTCGGTGCGGTGACGTCGGCGAGGACGTCGTCGGTGCGTGGTGCGGGAAGGGTGAGTGCGGCTCCGACGTCACCGGCGGCTCCGTCGCGGGCGGTGAGCGCCGGCAGCGACCAGCGCCGCTCCAGGGTGCGGAGGATGCTGGTGTGGTCGAGCGGTGTCGCGCCGTCGGGTACCCGGAACACGGTGCCGGGCGCGATCAGCGGGGAGACCAGCACGGTGGGCACCCGGACGCCGAGGCGGTCGAAGCCGAATCCGAACTCGCCGATGGTGCCGTCCCCGGGCGGTGTGCAGGGGGCCGGCGGCGGGACGTGGTCGTAGCAGCCTCCGTGCTCGTCGTAGGTGATGACGAGCAGGGTCCGCTCCCAGCCGGGGCCGTCGCGCAGGATCCGGTAGACCTCCTGGAGGAGCTGTTCGCCCAACGCCACGTCGTAGACGGGGTGTTCGCTGTTGCCGGTGGACTGCCAGCTGGGTTCCAGGAAGGTGAACGGCGGCAGACCGTCGGCCTGGGCGGCCGACCGGAAGTCGGTGAAGACGCCGAAGTGGTCGGTGGACGCGTTGTGGATGTCGGGGAAGTTGCCACTGGTCAGCGGCATGTTCTGGTAGCCGTACACCCGCCAGTCCACGCCGTGCCCGTCGAGCAGGCCGAAGATGCTGGGACAGGTGAAGCTGTGGGCGTGGTCGTCCAGGTGCCCCTGGCTGGTGGCGGCGCAGGCGAACGCCCGGTTCGGCATGGTCTCGGTCGGGACCGAGCTGAACCAGTGGTCGCACACCGCGTAGCCGCGCGCCAGGGCGGATAGGACGGGCAGGGTCTCGGGGGCGAAGCAGGCCATGATGTCGTCGGCCACGGTGCCCGGGAGGACGGTCTGCCGGGGGTCCTTCCTGCGCAGCACCAGGGTGTCGGCGAAGTTCGTCACGAAGCCCTGCATGGTCGCCACCGGCGGCGACGGCGGGTCGAGGCTGCCGAAGAGCTGCGCATTGGTCGGTCGGTACCCCTCGCCCGGGTTGGCGCCGGGCATGAAGTACGGGTGCGCGTCGGTGGCTTCGATCCGGCGGACCTTGACATCCTGTCCGTCCGGGTCGGGGTTGGACTCGTCGCCGGTCAGCCCGGCGTACTCCTGCCCGGCGTCGGAGACGTTGTTCGGGTAGAGGAACCCCAGCATGTGGTCGAACGAACGATTCTCCAGCATCAGCACCACGAGGTGGTCCACCGCCGACAGCCGGTCATCGCCAGGCATCAGGACCTCCGCTTGCTGGGCAGCCACTGGTCGCGGGGCAGGCGGCGCCGCTCACGGCGACTGCCGACCCGCGGCCGGTCGGCGTAGGCGGGGGTGTCCGAACCGGTCTGCTGGGTCCAGCCGGTACCGGCCGAGATGTCGAAGACGCCGATGTAGCCGCCGGGCAGCAGTTCGAGCGGTTTCTTGATGAAGCCACCGTGGTCGAACTGGCCGTCGTCGCCGGTGCGGTTGGGCTGGAACCAGGCCGGGCGGACGAAGTCGCTGACCGGGATGTCGCCGATCTTGTACGAGTAGGCGTCGGCCTCGGGGGCGTCGCACACCTCCATCGCGTACAGCCTGCCGGTGGTGCCGCTCGGCTGGTCGAACACCACGAGGTCGATGTCGGGATCGCCCAGCATCTCCAGGAGCTCGTGACTGGCCGTCACCGTCCACTGCTGGCCGTACTGCTTGTCGGTACCGGCGAACACCTTCCCGATCGGCAGGAAGTTCGACGTCAGGTCGTGGTAGCCCAGAGCACCGGCCTGGTCGGAGTTGTCCAGTACCACGAGCCACCAGGCGTCGTCGGAGAGCGCCGACGGCGCCACGAAGGAGAGCTCGGCATCTGCTCCCCACACCGGGGCGAAGTCGCGGGTGACCTGGGTCTGCAGTGCCGGGACCGCCGCCTTGACCTCGTCATCGCTGACCGTGGTGGACTCGTTGGCCACTTCGATCTTGACATTGGGCATGGCTCCTCCAACTACGCGCAGGATTCCTCCGGCCGTGCGCAGGCCACTTCACCCTGCGGAACAGGCCACTTTCACTCTGAGCGGCCCGCGTGACCGCGGTGTGACGGCGGCGCGACCGCGTGCGCCACCAGCCGGTGCAGCCACGGTGTCGGATGGAGGCCCAACTCCCGGCGGAGCAACTGCTCGTAGTGCCTGAGGTCCCGCACGGCCTCTGACGGGTTGCCCTCGGCCAGATGCGCCCGGATCAGGCAGGCCCGGCTGCTCTCCCGCAGCGGATCGGCGAGGACCGCCGCGTGGGCGGCCGCCACCGCCTCACCGTGCCGCCGGGCGGAGCTGAACCGCTCGGCGAGGACCTCCAGGGCGTGCAGCCGCAGCTGGCGCCACTCCTCGGCGTCGGGCAGCAGCCAGTCCTCGTACCAGCCGGGCAGCAGTTCGGCGGACAGTTCGGCGACGACGGTCAGACCGGGGCCGTACGCCGGGCCCGGTGTGCTGCCGTCCAGCACCTGGCGGGCGAGCGAGGTGGCCTGATGGAGGTCGACGGTGGTCTCCGCCGCCAGGCCGACCTCGGTCGGACTGATCTCCAGGGCCCGCCGCCCTCTGCTTCCCAGCCGGCACAGCGCGGCCCGCAGGTCCGCGTACGCGCAGTGCTCGGCCGCGTCCGGCCAGAGCGTTCCGGCGATCAGGCGCCGAGGTACGGGCGCCCGGCAGCGGCGGAGCGCGACGAATGCCAGCACACGCTCGGAACCCACCGGAACACTGACCGGCTCCTGGCCGACCTGGAGGGAGAAACCGCCGAGCAGCCCGATGCGCACGGGGGCCCGGGATGGGTACGCCCGCACCGCACTGGCGAAGGCGCCGGACCGGGTCTGCGCCCGGGCAGCCACCCGGGCGCCTTCATGTCCCCGGTCCATGGGTTGTCCGTGGTCCATGGGCGAGACCTCCGCCACGGGGACGGCAGCGGTTGGACGTGCCGCCCCTGCCCTGCAAGCCATCCTCCGCCCGCCACCCGGCCGTGTCGAATCGCCGGGGCGGCCCCGCCCGTGCGATTCGACACGGCCGTTCCGGCCCCGGCCCGAAGCACGGCGGGGAGGGGCCGAATGCCCGCCGGAGCAGCGGCCGGGTCCGCGCCGGACGACACTGCTCGCGGCAGGTCCGATCGGCGAGCTGATGGAGACGTTGTGGCGAACACTACGAACGGGGACGCGGAGCCGGCGGGCAGCGCCGCGGGGGACCCCGACTTCGACCGCCAGGAGATCCGGCTGGCCGTGGTGCTGAACGGCGGTGTGAGCCTGGCGGTGTGGATGAGCGGGGTGACGCTGGAGCTGCACCACCTCGCGCGGGCCCGCCGTTGGAACCCGGCGGCCTATCGCCCGCTCCTCGACCTGCTGCAGGCAGACGCACGGGTGGACGTCATCGCCGGGACCTCGGCGGGCGGGATCAACGGGGCGTTCCTCGCGCTGGGGCTCGCCCACGACCGCGACCTCACCGCCATGCGGGACCTGTGGCGTGCCGACGGCAGCATGGAGAAGCTGCTGCGCAGCCCGCTCCGGAAGGACCCGCCGTCCCTGCTGATGGGGGACGAGTACTTCCTGCCCGCGCTCACCGACGCGCTGGAGCGGGTGCTCGCCTCCCCGCCGCCCGGCGGACCGTCCGGGAACACCGGGGCGGAGCCGGTCGAGCTCATTCTCACCGGCACCCTCTGGGAGGGCCGGACGACCTCGTTCACCGACGACATGGGAACCGGGATCACCGAGGTGGACCACGACGCGACCTTCAGGTTCGCCACGCCGCTCGACGGCACCGGTGCCCTAGGCGACCTGGCCGACGGCACGGTGGTGGAGCAGCTGGCGAACGCGGCCCGGTGCACCTCCTCGTTCCCGGGCGCGTTCGAGCCGCACTGGGTCGGGGTGACCGGTCCCCGGGCGGCCGGCGGAGCGTGGCCGTCCACCGCCGGCGGTACCGACTTCGGGCAGTCGCAGTACGTCCTCGACGGCGGGGTACTGCTCAACAAGCCGATCCGACCGGCGCTGGAAGCGGTCTACCGGCAGTCCGTCGGAGTCCAGGTACGCCGGGTGCTCGCCTACGTCGTGCCGGACCCGGCCGAGACCACGGCCCTGCCCGCCGACGTGCCGACGCCCGAGAACCTCCCGCACGCCCGGGACGCGCTGCTCGGAGCGCTCACCCGGCTGCGCTCGACCGACTCGGTGTCGCGCGAGCTCACCGAGATCCGGACCCGCAACGAGGCGGTGCACCTGCGGCGCCGCGCCAGGGACCGGCTGGCGGCCGCGATGGCGGGCAGCGCCGAGGACCTGTCCGAGCGGGCCTGGGAGGGCTATGTCGAGGTCCGGGTCGGCAACGCCGCCCGGATCATCGCGGGCCTCATCGAGGCCGGCCAGACGACGGGCGAGCAGGGGTGGAGCCGGCGCGAGCTGGCCGACCGGCTGGAAGGGCTGCTGCTCGCCAAGCGGGGGGAGGAAGGCTCGTTCATCCCGGCGGACCCCTTGGACACCGCACTGACCCGGACGGGCGAGGACTGGGACTGGGGCCTGACGACCGTCGAGCGGCTGGCGGACATGGCCGTCGACGTCCTGCGGCGAGCGGTCCTGCTCTCTCCGATGGGATCCCCACAGCGCCGGGAGATCGTCCGCGCCCGCAGCGGGCTGAGCCGCACCCTGGAGGACATCCGCCAGGACCGGCGGGCGCTGGACGAGTACTGGGCGGGCGCCCCCGGGCGCACCACCCTGACGGCGCCGGACGGCCGGGTGCACCGGTTCACGCGGATGCCGGTCCGCGAGCCGGACGGGCTCGGCGCGGCGGGAGGCGAGGACGGACTCGGCACGGCGGGAGGCCGGGACGGGCTCGGCGAGGCGGGAGGCCGGGACGGGCTCGGACGGTGGCTCGACCAGGTCCTCGACGGGTGGGTGCACCTGCGCTCGCGGGACGGGAGCGCCGACCGCAGGCAGCGCCAGTACCGGCAGGCATGCGCGCTGGCCGCGCACCTGCGGGCCTGCCGCGGGGCCATCGCCGACGTGATCGGGATCCCGCAGGCACTCGAGTCCCAGTACCTGGAGAGCCGACGGCTGGCGGCCCTGCACGACTACCTGTTCGGTCCGGAGCGGGAACCGGTACCGGGCCCGGCTCCACATCTGCTGCGGCGGATGCTCCGGCTCGACGTCGTGCAGCTGGCCTTCTCGGGCGCGAGCCAGGAGGTGGAGCAGGAAGTGGAACTGGTCCAGTTCTCCTCGACGAGCCCGCAGCTGCTGACCGGCAAGCAGCTGCACCACTTCGGTGCGTTCTACCGCCAGTCGTGGCGGGTCAACGACTGGCTGCACGGACGGATGGACGGTGCGGCGCACATCGTGCGGATGCTGCTCTCACCCGACCGGCTGCGGCAGTGCGCCGCCGTGCCCGCGGCGGACGGACCGGCTTCGGCCGAGCGGACCGCCGAGCTGCGGCGGCGGCAGGTGGAGGACCTGCTCGGTCTCATCCGGGAGTGCGCCCTCGCCACCGGTCCCGAGGGCGCCGCCGACCGCGAATGGCTCGCGAAGCGATGGGAGCTGGAGGACGAGAAGGAGTGCCGGCTCTTCGTCGAGAGCATCGTCACCGTGGTGCCCCGCTGCGCACCGAGGGCGCCGCACGCTCCATCCGCACCCGGTGGGGCCTGTGTACCGGGCACACCGGGCCTGCCGGCCGCGCCGCAAGCGCCGAACACCCCTGCGGCTCCGGCCGGTTCGGCCGATCCGCCGCAGGGCGGCGGCGCGTCGGACGACGCCCTGGCCACGACCGGGGCGGGCGCGGTGCCGGGGCCGGCGGCGGCCGGGTTGCAGGCCTGCGTCCGCGCGGTCAGGCGGTCGGTGCAGACCGCCATCCTCCGGGAGGAGATCGACGCGCTGGCGGAGTCGATCCGGGGGGAGGCCGCCGAGGACCGCACCGAGGCCGGACGGATCTGGCTGGATCGCCACCACGCCAGGAAGCGCGAGGCCGGCGGTGTGCTCAGGACGGACGACCTCTGGGAGCTCTGGCAGGCCGCGGAGGGGATCGGCCGCGACCGGATCCCGGGCGACGTGGGCAGCGACACCTTCGCGCGGACGGCCGCCCACGCCGCGGCGGTCGCCGCGAACACCGCGACCGCGGCGAAGCCGGGGCGGCCCGCCGCCGCGAGCGCCCCGGGCCCGCGCGGGATCAAGGCGGTGGGCGTGATCCTCGCCGCCTTCCGGGGCTACACCCTGGCGGTCTGGGGAATGGTCCTCTTCCTCACCCGCCGGAGCCGGAGCGGCACCCGAGCGGTGGAACTCGCCGTCGCCGCCGGCGGGGTGCTCCTCGCGTGCGCCCTCTTCGTACCCGGCCTGCCCATGGTGTTCACGCTCGCCGGGGTGCTCCTGCTGCTGGCCGGGGCCTCGGCGGCGGCGCTGCTGACCAGAGGAGCCCGCGGTGTGGGAGGACGCCTCGCGGCCCTCGCCGCGCTCGTCGCCGCCGCGCTCGGCTATCTCACCTGGGAGTGGGTGCACCGCTCACACGTGGACGCGGAGAGCGTGCTGATCAGGATCGGGGTGGGCGCGCTCGTCGTACTGGCCGGGTGGTGGGTGGCCCGGTCCCAGCGGGAGCCGGGGAACTCCCGCCGTCGGCGGGAGCGTTCCTGAGGGCGGCCTTCTCCGTCGCGGCCACACCGGTGAGGGCCGCCCGGGCAACACCTCTCAGCGCTCCGCCAGGACCGGCCTGAGCATGGCCTCCAGGTCGTCAGCGGAGATCGCCTTCAACGATCTTGCGGCCACGTTTCCCTGACGGTCGATCACGAGTGTGCTCGGTATGCTCTGCGGATCGAGGCTGCCCTTGGGGAACTTGAGGATCTGGGTGCCGTCCGGGTCGTAGATGCTCGGGAAGGTGATCCCCTTCTGCTTCTCGAAGGCGACGGCGACGGCCCGGTCGGTCTCCCTGGTGTTGATCCCGAGGAAGCGGACGCCCTGACCCTGGTACTTGCGGTGGACCTGCTCCAGGCCCGCGGCCTCGGCGCGGCAACCGTCGCACCACGAGGCCCAGATGTTGACCACGACGGTCTCGCCCCGGTAGTCGGAGAGCGCGGTCGGCCTGCCCTCCAGGTCCTTCCCCGCGAGCGCCGGGGCCGGCCTGCGGGAGGCTGGAGGTACGGCGTCCAGGCCGTTCTCGCCGCTCACGAAGCCGGTCTGCGCGTCACCGCCGGCTGATCCGGTCGAGCCGCAACCGAGGAGTGTGAGCAGGGCGGCCGCGCAGGCGAGGAGGGCGGCCGGGCGGCGAAGGCGAGGAGTCTGTGGCATACACGGGATTCTCGCAAGGCGAACTGACGCCGTGTCAGCGAGGGGGCGCCTCGTGCCTCGGCCTGGCTAGGCCTCCGGAAGCGGTTCGGCGGCGTAGCCTCTTCGCCGAGGTGGCAGGGTGGCCGGCGCCGGGAGCCGGGGTCCTCAGTGCCTCGGCGGGTCCGTCGGGGATGCGTATGGGGTCCCGGGCGGGCTCGCGCTCGCGGCCGGCCCGTGAGGCAGCTCCGCCCGGCTCGCACGGGCTTTCCTGGCGAGACATGCAGGCATAGATATATGCTGATACCTGACATGTACTGGGCAGTAGCCGCGCCTTCGCCAGGACGTGTGCCTCGTGGTCGGCGCGGCGTCGCACAGGAGAGGGAGTTCCCGATGTCCGCCGCAACGCTGCACAACACCCATACCGAGCACTCGCACGTGCATGGAGAGGGCTGCGGTCACGTCGCCATCCCGCACGGTGACCACGTCGACTACGCGCACGACAGTCACATCCACCGGATGCACGGCGATCACGTCGACGAGTGTTCGGCCGACGGGCACACCGTCCACGGGGAACACGGCCACCAGCACGGGGCGGACTGCGGCCATGTGGCCGTGCCGCACGGCGACCATGTCGACTACGTCCACGACGGGCACCGCCACGCCATGCACGAAGGCCACTGGGACGACCACTGACGATCACTGAAGAGCGCTGACGCCCGAGGGCGGGCCGGACGAACTCGGGCCCGCCCTCGGGCGGTTCCCCGCATCGCGAGAGCAACTGACTTCCATTCCCACGTACTAAGAGGCTGCGCAGATAGGCGGCTGGTCATGGGCGGCGTCGGGGGCGGGTGTCCCAGCGGTGGGTGGTCCAGGCTCGGCGGATCAGACTGCGGACGGTGATGACGGTGTCAGCGAGGTCGAAGAAGGCTTCGATGACGCTGGTGCGGCGCTCGTAGCAGCGGGCGAGGCGGTGGAAGGCGTTCTGCCAGGCGTGGGTGCGCTCGACATGCCATCGCCGGGTGGCCTGGACCGGCGCCTTGGTCCCCTTGCGCGCGATCTGACCGCACAGCTTCCGCTCGTCGAGCACGGCACGGGACTTGTCCGAGTCGTAGCCGGCGTCGAGGTGGACGGTGATCTCGTCGGGCAACGGCCCAAGTCCCTCCAGGAGATCGAGAGTTGGCGCCAGGAGCGGCGAGTCGTGGCGGTTGGCGCCGGCCAGGACGCGGCCGAGCGGGATGCCGTAGCCATCGGTCATCCCGGACCGTTTCATGCCCTGCTTGCCCCGGTCGACGGGTGAGCGTCCGGCCGCTTCGCCGCCGCCGGGGGCCTTGGTGATGGCGCCGTCCACGGCAATCTGGTCGAGGACGAGGCCGACGACGCGGTCATAGGCCTGGAGGGCGATCTGCTTCAGGCGGGCGAACAGGCCCAGGCCGATCCACTCGTCGCGGCGGCCTCGGATCGTGGCGGCCGAGCAGGTCGAGTCCGCTATCGCCTCGTAGGAGCAACCGAACCGCAGGACTTGGAGCAGCTTGTCGAAGACGATCCGGTCGCTGATCCGGCGTCGGTGGCAGCCCAGCGGGTGGGCTGGATCGAACTGTGGCCGCTGCGGCAGCAGGGCGGCGAATTGGTCCCAGAGCGGTTCGGTCAGCCAGAATGGCAGCACAGGCACAGGTCTCCCCAATGATCACAGAGCGTCGCAACTCCATGATCAAGGAACCTGTGCCTGTCTCGTCCGCCGACTGGTCCCACCAACCGCCTATCTGCGCAGCCTCTAAGGTGTGGGTGTGGTAGCGGGCCGGACGCACGGCGAACCGCAGGCGGAGCTGCAGGCCGCCAGCGAGTTGCTGCGTGCGCTGGCCGCCCCGGTCCGCCTGGGGATCGTGCGCGAGCTCGCCGCCGGCCACCGCCGGGTCCATGAACTGGTGGACGCCCTCGGCGTGAGCCAGCCGCTGGTCTCCCAGCACCTGCGGGTGCTGCGCACCGCGCGGATCGTCACCGCCCGCCGCAGGTCACGCGAGATCGAGTACTCCCTCACCGACGAGCACATCGCGCACATCGTCCTGGACGCGATCCGGCACGCCGGGGAATCCTGAGGGCACCGGGTGGTGCTGCCGGGGCCGGTCAGCGGGCGGCCGCGAGCGGCGCGGTGGAGCGGGCCTCCCGTCCTGCCGGTGCGGTGGGGCCGAGCCCGTCGTGGCCGTGTTCGATGGTGCCGTGCTCGTCGTGTCCGTGCTCGACGGGGCAGTACGCCTCCCAGGCCGGGAACGGGTCGCGGTAGGCCGTCCGGGCCTCCGCCCCGGTCGCCAGCTCGGATTCCGTCAACAGGCATTCACCGAGCGCGAGTTGCAGCCGGTCGCGATCGAGGCGGGTGCCGATGAAGACCAGCTCCTGGCCCTGCGCGATCGCCTCGGAGGAGTCCGCCGGGGCGGACCGCATGCCCGAGGGTTCGAAGCGGGCGACCACACCGGCCTGGGACCACAGCCCGGTGATGTCGGGGCGGGAGGCCAGCCGGAAGAAGCCCTTGGAGCGCAGGACGGTGCCGAACTCGCCGCTGTCCAGCCGGTGGTTGACGAAGTGCCAGAGGCGTTCGGGGTGGAAGGGCCGGTCGGAGCGGTACACCAGGCTGGAGATGCCGTACTCCTCGGTCTCGGGCACGTGGTCGCCGTTGAGTTCGGCGACCCAGCCGGGCGCCTCCTGGGCGCGGGCGACGTCGAAGCGGCCGGTGCCGAGGACCTCGGCGGGCGGTACCCGTCCGAAGGACGAACGCAGGATGCGGGCGGCCGGGTTGAGCCGGCTGAGAGCGGCCGCCAGTCGGTCGGCCAGCCCGGTGGTGATCAGGTCGGTCTTGTTGAGGACGATGACGTCGGCGAACTCCACCTGGTCCATCAGCAGGTCGCTGATGGTCCGTTCGTCGTTCTCGTACTGGTCCAGGCCGCGCTCGGCGAGACCGTCGCCGGTGTGCAGTTCGGGGAGGAAGTTCACGGCGTCCACGACGGTGACCATGGTGTCCAGCCGGGCGGTGTCGCCGAGAGTCGCGCCGTCGTCGCGGGTGAAGGCGAAGGTGGCCGCGACCGGCATCGGTTCGGAGATGCCGCTGGACTCGATGAGCAGGTAGTCGAAGCGGCCGGCCAGGGCGAGCCGGTGGACCTCCTCCAGCAGGTCGTCGCGCAGGGTGCAGCAGATGCAGCCGTTGGTCAGCTCCACCAGCCGCTCCTCGGTGCGCGAGAGCGCGCCGCCGTCGCGTACCAGGGCGGCGTCGATGTTGATCTCGCTCATGTCGTTGACGATCACTGCGACGCGCAGGCCGTCCCGGTTGTGCAACAGATGGTTGAGCAGGGTGGTCTTGCCCGCGCCCAGGAAGCCGGACAGGACGGTGACGGGCAGCTGTGCGGGCGGGGTGCGCTCGGCCATGAGCGGGTCTCCTCGGGGTGCGGGCGGCCTGCTCCGGACGGCCCTTCCGTCGTCCGGAGCAGGTGGTGCGGGGGATGCTGCTGCGGATGTCAGCCGAGGCCGGTGCCGTAGCGGCGCTGGAAGCGCTCGACGCGGCCGGCGACGTCCACGACGCGGGATTTGCCGGTGTAGAAGGGGTGGCTGGCGGAGGAGATCTCGACGTCGATGACGGGGTAGGTGTTGCCGTCCTCCCAGTCGATGGTGTTGCTGCTGGTGACGGTGGAGCGAGTGAGGAAGGCGAGGCCGCCGGCCTTGTCGCGGAAGACGACCGGACGGTACTCGGGGTGGATGCCTGGCTTCATCGTGAAGTCTCCTGTCGTGGTGTCGGGATGTCAGCGCTCTTCGCGGAACGGCACGTGCTGCCGCGCGACCGGGTCGTACTTGCGCAGGACGAGCCGGTCCGGGTCGTTGCGGCGGTTCTTGCGGGTCACGTAGGTGTAGCCGGTGCCGGCGGTGGACCGGAGCTTGATGATCGGGCGCAGTTCGTTGCGGGCCATGGACTCCTCCTCGGGTCGGTGAGGACTCTAGCAAAATGAAATCCGTTTTCATCTAGGGTAGTGTGGACACCTGTCCGGCGGGGGTGCCCGAACCCATCCCGCCGCGAGGGACCGTCCTGCCCGCACGCGCCACCCGAGAAGGAGCCCCCATGTCGGCCCACTGCCAACTGACCGGCCGCAAGCCGGGGTTCGGCAACGCGATCTCGCACTCGCACCGCCGAACCAGCCGCCGCTTCGACCCCAACATCCAGCGCAAGCGCTACTGGCTGCCCAGTGAGGGCCGCTATGTGCGGCTCACGCTCAGCGCCGCCGGTATCAGGACCATCGACACGATCGGCATCGAGGCCGCCGTCGCCCGCATCTGCGCCCGGGGGGAGAGGATCTGATGGCCAAGCAGAGCAAGATCGCCAAGAATGAGCAGCGCCGCGCCGTCGTCGCCCGGTACGCCGAGCGCCGCGCCGAGCTGAAGCGGATCATCGCCCAGCCCGCCAGCACTCCCGGGGAACGCGCCGCCGCGCAGCGGGAACTGGCCCGCCAGCCGCGCGACGCCAGCGCCACCCGGCTGCGCAACCGGGACAGCGTCGACGGCCGCCCGCGCGGCTACCAGCGCGCCTTCGGCCTCTCCCGGATCAACCTGCGCACCCTCGCCCACGCCGGACAGCTGCCCGGCGTCCGCAAGGCCAGCTGGTAGGGAGGGCGAGATGCCGGACACCTCCGACGAAGTGAAGCTCCCGGTGGTCGTGGTCGCCGGGCTGCACGAGAGCGAACGCCGAAAGGCCGTGGCCGAGTTGCTCGACGGCGGCATGGACGCCGTGGTGCTCCACCACGATCTGCGGGACGCCTCCCTGGGCATGGCCCACCGCGAACTCCGCGACACGGAGAGCCGGTTCGGGCGGGCCACGGTCCCGCTCACCAACGACTGCCCGTGCTGCGCCCTGCGCGTGGATCTGCTGCCCGAACTGCTGCGGATCGCCGAGGCCGGTCAACACGGCCTGGCGATCGTGGAGTTGTGGGGCGGCAGCGATCCGCACCCGGCCGTCGAGCTGATCGCCGGCGGCGAGGTCGGTGACCGCTGCATGCACGAGGTGGTCGAACTCGCCGGTGTGGTCACGGCGGTTGACCCGCTGAGGGTGATCGGCGGGCTCTCCGTCTCGGATGAACTCCGTGAGCTGGGCCTGCACACGGCGGCGCGGGACGAGCGCACGACGGCCGAGGCGCTCGCCCACCAGATCGAGTACGCCACCGTGCTGGCCGTACCGCGCGCCACCCGTGACGCCGATGCCTTCGAACGGCGGGCCGGGCTCTCGATGCTCGGCCAGCTGCACCCCACCGCCCGCAGGGCCCGGCTCGGCACCGGCGAGCTGCTCCGCGCGGCGCTCGGCGGCTTCGACGTGGCCGCCGCCCGGGACCGGGTCAACCCGGCCATCTCGCTGCTGCCGCAGGAGCACGACGAGGCGGGGGTGGCCACCATGGTCTGGGAACGGCGGCGCCCGCTGCACCCGACCCGGCTCTACGAGGCGCTGGAACTGCTCGTCCCCGCCGCCCAGCGCAGCCGCGGCCGGTTCTGGATCGCCAACCGGCCCGACCTGATGCTCGCCTGGGACGCCGCCGGGGCCAACCTGGCGGTCGAGGAGTGCGGACCCTGGCTCGCCACGCTGCCCGACTCGGTGTGGGAGCTCTACCCGCCGGCCCGCCGTGCCGCCGCGGCCCTGGACTGGCACCCGCTGCACGGTGACCGGGTCCAGCAGCTCAGCTTCACCGCCGAGGGTCTGGACGCGGACGGCATCGTCGAGCTGCTCGACTCCTGCCTGCTCGACGACGACGAACTCGCGGCCGGGGAGCCGGGTTGGCGGGCCCTCCCGGACGCCTTCGAGGAACTGCTCAACCCGGTGTCCTGACCGCCGTGGACCGAAAAAAAGCGGACCGAGAGAAGCGGACCGAGAGAAGGAGCCAGAGATGGCCAAGCGCCCCGGGGAACGACGCCCCACCCGCAACCGACCGAACCCCCTGAACGAAGCGGGCATCACCTACATCGACTACAAGGACACCAACCTGCTGCGGAAGTTCATCTCCGACCGGGGCAAGATCCGAAGCCGGAGGGTCACCCGGCTCACCGTCCAGCAGCAGCGCGCGATGGCGCGCGCCATCAAGAACGCCCGGGAGACGGCCCTGCTGCCGTACTCCTCCACCACCCGCTGACGCCTGCCGACCTGACACTCACTCACTTTTCGGAGAACCGCCATGGCCGTCCCCAAGCGCAAGACCTCCCGCAGCAACACCAGGCACCGCCGGGCCCAGTGGAAGGCCGCGCCCCCGCAGCTCGTCCCGGTCACCATCGAAGGACGTGAGCACCTCGTCCCGCGCAACCTGGTCAAGGCGTACCAGCGAGGACTGATCAAACCCTGAGGCACCGGGCGGCGTTGGTGCGGCGGCGCGTAGGCTCTGGGCGGACAGTCACGACGTCGGAGGGGACCGGGATGAGCGCAACCGTAACGGCCGTCAGCAGCAACAGCGAGTACTCGTTCTCCAAGCCGAACCGGGGCAGCATCACGCTGCTCGCCGGACTCGGGGTCGAGGGGGACGTGCACGCCGGGGTGACGGTCAAGCACCGCTCACGAGTCGCGCAGGACCCCACCCAGCCGAACCTGCGCCAGGTCCACCTCATCCACGAGGAGCTCTTCGCCGAAGTCGGCCGGAACGGATTCGAGGTGTCCCCCGGCGAACTCGGGGAGAACATCACCACCAGCGGCATCCGGTTGCTCGACCTGCCGGTCGGCACGCTGCTGCACCTCGGTGGGGAAGCGGTCGTGGAGGTCACCGGCCTGCGCAACCCCTGCCTGCAGATAGACGGGTTCCAGGACGGGCTGCTGAAGCAGGTGGTCGGCCGCGACGAGAGTGGCGCCGTCGTGCGCAAGGCCGGAGTCATGGCCATCGTCCTCAGGGGCGGGGAGGTCCGGCCCGGTGACGCGATCCGGGTCGAACTCCCGGCCGAGCCCCACCGACCTCTCGAGCGGGTCTGACCGGCCTCCTGGCCGGCGCGGAGCGGACCGGTCGGCACCGGGCCGGTCGCGCCCCGGCCGGTGGCGGTCCCGCGCGCGACGCTCCGCACGCGGGACCGCCGGCCGACTACTTGCCGACCGTGACGGTGGCGGTGGCGGTGGAGGCGGTCAGCTGGACGTCACCGGCGTACGAGACCTGGTAGGTGACGGTGCCGGTGCCGCACGGGGCGTCCGTGATGCTGAACGAGCCGTCGGCGGCCGTGGTGACGTCGGGCAGGCTGACGCCGGAGGGGTCGTCCGAGTCGACCCGGGTCACGTGTACGGTCTGGCCGCCGGTGTACGGAGAGGTCCCGCCGAGGGAACCGGTCAGGGTGATCGCCGACCCGGGGTCGGCGTCGGCCGGTCCGGTGAGGGAGAGGCTGGACGCGGTCTGCTCGGGGTTCGGCATGATGTTGAGGACCGGGTTGGCGCCCGTCGGCGCGGAGGTGACCGCGAACAGCTCGGCGCCGTCCGGGGTGACGGCCAGCCCCGCGGGGGCGAGGGTGCCGGAGGCGAAGCCGAAGGACTTGAGCGGGCTGGAGCCGCCGGGGGCGAAGACGTAGACGGAGGAGCTCGAGTTCGGGTTGTAGACCCCGCCCAGCACCGTACCGTCCGCGGTGATGGAGACCGAGTTCGGGTAGTTGCTGCTGTTGTACTGCCCGGTCTGGGTCAGGTCGGAGACCTTGTACACCTGCTGGCTGTACGGGTATCCGCTGGCCGTCACCACGCTCGAGCCGTCGGGGGTGATCTGCAGGTCGACCAGGTTGCTCGCGGACATGACGGACTTCGGTGCGACGAGCGCGGTGGCGCTGCCGCTGGAGACGTCGTAGCTGGCCAGCTGGATCGGGCTCATGCCCGGCAGGCCGGCGACGAGTTCGCCGTTCGGGTTGGCGGCGAGCAGCGGGGCCGAGTACCAGAAGCCCGGGGCGGCGGCGAGGGTGACGGCGGCCGGGTCGGCGCCGGGATCGATCGAGCCGATACCGCCCTTGCCGGCGGCACCGTAGCCGAACCAGATCTTGCCCGCGGTGTAGGCGACGGACTCCGGGTGGGTGCCGGCGCCGGTGGCGTAACGGGCGGTCTCGGCAAGGGTGGTGGTGTCGATGGCCGAGACGGCGTCACCGTCGGCCAGCGCGGCGTAGACCGTGCTGCCGTCCGGGGCCAGCGCCAGGCCGGTGGCGCCGGACTCGTTGGCGATGGTCGTGACGGTCTGTCCGCTGAAGTCGGTGACCAGGATGCTGCCGTAGCCGGATCCGCTGCTGATGAAGAGGTGCTGATGGGCGGCGTCGACCAGCATGTGAGAGTAGTGCGCGAGCGGCACGGTGATGCCTGCGGAGGCTGCCTGGGCCGGGGCGGCGGTCAGACCGGCCGACGCGGCGAGCACGGCGGCGATCGCTATCGACGTGGTCCGCGAGATGTTGCGCATGGGACTCCGGCTTCCGTGTGGGAAAAGCGGTGATGGACGCTCAGATGCGAGCGCCGAGCAGATTGGACCACGCGGTTCCGACAACGGGGTGATCCATCGCCACCGTCCACGGATCGGACATCCGCCGTCCATGTGCCGGATGCTCACCGTTGCCCGCCGGGCGGCCCGGCGGTGGCGCGGGCACTCCACCGCCGTCACCGGAGAGCCGACGGGGCCGGCTCCGACCGCCCCCCGGCTGACGGCGGATGTGACGCGGTCTGCACGGATGCTTGTTACTGGCCGGTAGCGGACCGTCGGTCGGGACGGATACGGTGGGCGACGCCAGAACGGTGTTGCGGGAGGACGACGATGGTGCGGTTGGTGGACGGTCCGACGATCGAGGCGAACGTGCATGTGGCCGCGCCGCCGGACCGGGTCTGGGCCCTGGTCAGCGACATCACCACGCCCACCGGGCTCGGCGGTGAGCTCTACGAGGCCGAGTGGCTGGACGGCGCCACCGGGCCGGCCCTCGGGGCGACCTTCGTCGGCCGCAACCGGAACGAGCTGCTGGGCAGTTGGGAGACCATCTCACGGATCTCCGAGCTCCAGCCGGAGCGGGTGTTCGGCTGGGAGGTCCGGGGGCGCAAGGGCGACTTCAGCCGGCCCATCGCCCGCTGGCGCTTCGAGCTGGAGCCCGAGGACGGCGGCACCCGGCTGCGCCAGTCGGCCACCCTCGGGCAGGGCGGCTCGTACCTGAGCCAGGCGATCGACGCCCGGCCCGAGCACGAGGAGGAGATCATGGCCCGCCGGATGGGCATGCTGGAACAGGGCATCCGGTCGACCCTCGAGGGCGTCAGGAAGCTCGCCGAATCCTGAGCACCTCCCCGCCGGGTGTCAGAGCTCAAGCCGGGAGCGGTGGTCGGGGTTCCCGGCGGATCGCGCGGCGGGCTGCGGGGGCCGGGGTGACACCCTTGAGCCGGCCACCTGGCGCGAGCGTGTCCGCCCGGCGTCGCGGGAAGGCCGGCACCGGCCGGCCGGGGCCGGCGCCGCTCCGGCACCCCGCAGGCTCAGCCGAGTGCGCGGACGGCGTCCAGGACGTCCAGGCCCAGCTCCGGGTCGGCGCCGTCCGGCAGACTGACGGAGAGCCGGGTGACCAGGCCGGCGTAGCGGCGGTGGATCTCCCGGGCGACGTCCTCCACGGGGCCGGCGACGGCGAAGGTGTCGAACACCTCGTCGTCGATCAGCCCGGCCATCTCCTGCCAGCGTCCGCGGACCGACAGGCGGTGCAGCTCCTCCTGCAGGTCCTCCCAGCCGTGCTGGGCCAGCACCGGGCGGTAGGCGGGTGTGGAGGCGTAGAAGGCCAGCCGCTCGCGCACCCCGGCCAGACTTCCGCGCAGCTCCTCCTCGGTCCGGCCGGTGGCGGTGAGCACGCTGCCCGCGATCTCGAACGGCCGGGTGGTCCAGGCGGAACCCTCGGCCTCGGCCCGGGCGCGGGCCTCGGTCAGTTCGGGCAGCACCCGTCCGGTCAGGTAGCCGACCGAGGTGAAGGGGTGGCTGAGGAAGCCGTCGGCGACCGCGCCCGCGGTGCGGACCATCAGCGGTCCGACTCCGGCCAGCAGGATCCGGGGCACGTCGGAGCCGACCGGGTCGGGGGAGAAGACCGGGGTCATCAGGGTGTGCGTGAAGAAGTCGCCCCGGAACCGCAGCCGTTCGCCGGTCTGCCAGCTGTGCCAGATCGCCCGCACCGCGTGGACGTACTCGCGCATCCGCGCGGCCGGCCGGTCCCAGGGCATCCCGAAGCGCTTCTCGATGTGCGGCTTGACCTGCGAGCCGAGGCCGATGACGGCCCGTCCGCCGGAGGCCGCGTGCAGCCCCCAGGCCTGGTAGGCCAGCGTCATCGGGGTACGGGCGAAGGCGACCGCGACACCGGTGGCCAGCTCGATCGTGCTGGTGCGGTCGGCCGCGCGGGCCAGCTGCAGGAACGGGTCGTACGCCGTCTCGGAGACCACCAGCCGGTCCATGCCCCGGCGCTCGGCCCGCTCGGCGGCGTCGAGGATCCCCGCCGGGTGCCCGGAGGCGGGCGCGTCGAGTCGGAAGGTGGCGGGCGGGCGGTCCATGGAACGGCTCCTGACGGGGCGAGTGGTGGCTGTGCCCCGGTAGCTTCCCACGCCGGTTGGGACCGTGGCGGCCGCGGCCGAGGACGGCCCGGGGCCGCCGCGTCCGCCCCGCGGACCGGCTCCGGCAGGCTCGGCCGAGCCGTTCGCGTCCATCGGGCGGGCACCGCGAAGGGCGGCCGGGCGGAGCGTGGGAAGCGGTCGCCGTGAGTGCCCTCGGGACCGGCGGGGCGGGCACCACTGCGCCCCGGAGCGCCGACAACGGCTCCGGGGCGCGGTGGTGAGGGCGGATCAGCCGGTGCGGCGCGCCAGCGGCAGCCGGGAGTGGGTGGTGGCCGCGGCCGCCAGGCCGGCGAGCAGCGGGAGGGCCACCAGCGTGAGCAGCAGCTGGGTCCACGGCACGGCGATCGGCAGGTGCGGTGCGTGCGCGCCGGCCTCGTGGGCGCGGCGCAGCGCGACGGCGGGGACGAACCCACAGGCCGTACCGAGCCCGGCCCCGAGGAGCGCGATGGTGCCGCACTGCAGGCCCGACAGCATCCGGCGGAGGCGGGGCGGTGCGCCGACGGCGGCCAGGGTGGCCTGGTCCGGGCGGGATTCGGCGGCGGCCAGACCGGTGGCGATACCGGCCGCGCCGAGCACCACGAGGGCCGCGAAGCCGCTGAGGGCGAGTGTGGCCAGATCGCTCCTCGGCTGGTAGCCGCGCTCGACCCTGAGTTCGGCGAAGGATTCGATCCGGTCGACGGCGGCCGCGGCCTGCTGCTGGAGCCGGGGCGCCGGCGGGGCGCCGGGCAGCCAGATGGAGGTGGTGATACCGGTGTCCAGGCCGAGCCGTCGGACCGTGTCGGGGCTCACCATGCCGGTCCCGTAGTGGGCGGCGACCGGGTTGTCGATCAGCACGGCGGGCACCTCGGCGTCCTTGTCGCCGGGCCGGGGCGGGGTGCCCGGCGGCCGTGGTGCGCTGCCGCCCTGGCCGGCCGCGTAGAGGGCGGCCTTCCCGTCCTTGACGTAGCCCGGGTCGAAGACGACCGCCTGACCGTTGGCCAGTGCCGTTTCGGCGCCTCGGTCGTGCAGGCCGAAGAGGTTGTGCAGCACGGTCGAGTCGCCGACCAGCACCGGGACCGGCCGCGCGGAGCCGTTCGCGGGGGAGAGCATGACGAGACTGCTGCAGCCGGCGCAGAAGTGGTACTCCGCCTGGTACACGTCGGCGCGCTGGCCCAGGCCGGGGAGCTCCCGGGTGACCGCGGACTGCAGCTGCGGCGCCAGCGGGCTGCCCGGGGTGACGTCGAGCAGTACCGCGCCACCGGGTGCCATGGCACGGTACTCCCTCCTGGCCTCGGCGTCGCTGCTCGCGGTGTAGACGCTGACCGCGACGGCTCCGGCGACGGCCGCCATCACGGCGGCGATGGCCGGGGCGGTGCGTCCGCGCTGGCGGGCCGCGTCGCGCAGGGTGAGCCTCGGGCCGAGCGGGAGGTGGCGGGCGAGCCGGCCCAGCAGGCCGACCAGCAGCGGGGTACAGGCGAGCATGCCCAGTTCGGCGGTGACCGAGCCGCCGAGGACGGCGAGGGTCCGTGCGTCGAAACCGCCGGCCACGGGCAGGCCGGGCTCGCCGCTGCCCGCGCCGAGCAGGGCCACCGCGCTGCCGGCGACCACCAGCACCGCGCCCAGCGCGCCGAACCACTTGCTCGGCGCCTTGACGGTGACCCGGTCCCCGAGTGCCGCGACCACGTCCTGACGGCTCGCCTGGACGGCGGGCAGGAGGGCGGCGAGCAGTGCGGTGGCGAGGCCGATCGCGGCCACCGCGAGCAGGTCGAGCGGGCGTACCCCGAAGTGCCCGAAGCGGCTGCCGGCCGCGCCCTCGATCCACGGGCGGAGCGCGGCGACCAGGCCGATGCCGACCAGCACGCCGACCAGCGCGCCGGTCACCCCGAGCACCAGCCCGCCGCTCAGCACCACCGCGCGCACCTGGGCGCGGTCGCCGCCGCCGGCCGCGAGCAGCGCGAGCTGGCGGCGCGAGCGCCGGGCCCCCACCGCGAACGCGGGGCCGGCCAGCAGCGCGGTCTCCAGCAGCGCCATCCCGGCGACGGTGGCCACGACGACCGTGCGGGAGCCGATGCCCGCGAGGTCCAGGGACACCTTCTGGCTGCGGTAGAAGGGAACGGCCGAGCGGGCGGGTGGGTCCAGGGCCACGGTGCGTGCGGTGACGGTGAGGCCGTAGCGGTTGAACTCCTGGACCTTGGCCCAGTCGAGCCGTGCTCCGGCGGGCAGCCGCACCAGCCAGCTCGGCCGGTCGGCGCCGGCGTCCGCCTGGGACCGCTGCTGCGGGTCCCTGGCCCGCAGGTCGTCCAGCGGCGCGATCACCTCGCCGGGACGGCCGATCAGGGCCACCTTCGCCAGGTCGCCCGGGTACTCCGCGACGGCGGTCAGCGTGTACGGGCGGCCCTCCAGGCCCTTGAACGCGGTGGTGTCCCCGAGGGCCAGCCCCGACTGGTCGAGGAACGCCTGGGTGGCCGCGATCTCGTACCGGGCGTGCGGGGCACGGCCCTTGACGATGTCGATCTTCCCCGACCACAGCGGGTCGGTGAGGTCGGCCTCGGCGGTCGAGGTGAACAGCAGGCCGGTCCGGGACCGGGCGCTCGCCTCCGGCCCGGGCCGGGCCGGGGCCAGCACACTGCCCGGCGGCAGCAGGCCGGCGGCCAGTACGGCCGGATCGGTGCCGGTGCTCCTGGTCTGCTCGGGTGTGGGGGCCTGACCGGGCTGGGCGCCGAGGACGGCGGTTCCGTCGTCGGCGTTCGGGGCCTGCAGCACCGTGTGGCCCGGCGCGAGGGAGCTGACCAGCGCGTCCGCGGTGCCCAGGGAACGCTCGACCCGCTCCTGCGGGGTGAGCTGGGCACTGCGGTAGACCACGTCCGCCCCGGCGACACCGAGGACGGGCAACGCGATCATGGCGACGATCAGGGCGCTGCGGCCCTTGGCGCGCAGGGCGTCGCGGCGGGCGATCCGGACGGCGACCCGCCAGGAGGCGAACTTCACCGCGCCACCTCGATCCGCGCGGCGAAGGCCGCCAGATCCTCGGCGCTCCGCCGATCGGTCTCGTCGACCACACGGCCGTCGCGCAGGAAGAGCACCCGGTCCGCCCAGGCGGCGTGCCGGGCCTCGTGAGTGACCATCATGGCGGCCGCGCCCGCGTCGCAGCGGGCCCGCAGCACGGCCAGTACGGCTTGCCCGGTGGTGGAGTCCAGTGCTCCGGTGGGCTCGTCGGCCAGCACCAGGCGGCGCTCGCCGATCAGCGCCCGGGCGATCGCCACCCGCTGGCGCTGGCCGCCGGACATGTCGTCGGGGAACCGGTCGGCCAACTCACCGATGCCCATCTCCCGCAGCGCCGCCAGCGCCTCGCGCCGTGCGGTCCGGGCGGACACCCCGTCAAGCTCGCGCGGCAGCATGACGTTCTCGGCCGCGGTCAGTGCGGGGATCAGGTTGTAGTCCTGGAACACGTAACCGACCGACCGCCGCCGCACCTGGGCCAACTGGCGGCGCGACAGCTCGCCCAGCGAGCGTCCTTCCACCAGCACCCGCCCCTCGCTCGGACCGGCCAGCCCGCCGGCCAGCGTCAGCAGCGTGGACTTACCGGACCCCGACGGGCCCATCACCGCGACGAACTCCCCTGGGCGGACCCGCAGGTCCACCTCGCGCAACGCCTGTACCTCGGCGGCACCGCTGCCGTGCACCCGGCCGGTTCCCTCCAGCTGGAGCACGGCTTCAGCCGGGCCGCCCGTCGATCGGGCCTGTGACACGGTTCCCCCTCTGTTCGGGATGTGACGCCGCTTCGGACGTCTGCATACCTGGTATGTATACCCGGTATGCTGGTCCGGCTCAAGCGCGGCCGCCGCGGTGAGGGGGCGGCCGGTGGTGAGAGGGGGTGGTCAGCGCGTTCACCGGCCCGTAGGGCCGCTCTGCGCGGAGGCGCCCGTGTGATCCGCGACGCGGCCTCGATCGGGTAAATCAGTACGGACACCGTACGTGTCTGATTGGCTACCGTGAGGAGCGCATCGGGCGTTCCCGGAGCGAAAGGACAGTGATGACGGCTGCGGAAGAACGGACCAACCCGGCGGCCCGACTCGGCTTCGAGCCAGGCCAGGTGGTCCAGGAGATCGGGTACGACGACGACGTCGACCAGGAGCTCCGCGAGGGGATCGAGTCGGTCATCGGCCAGGACCTGGTCGACGAGGACTACGACGATGTGGCCGACGTCGTTCTGCTGTGGTGGCGCGACGGGGACGGCGATCTCACCGACGCCCTGGTCGACGCCATCGGGCTGCTCGACGACGGTGGCCAGATCTGGCTCCTCACCCTGAAGAGCGGTCGGGACGGCTACGTCGAGCCCAGCGAGATCGGCGACGCCGCCCAGACCGTCGGCCTCTCGCAGAGCAGGTCCGTCAGCGTCGGCCCGGACTGGAACGGCAACCGCCTCGTCGCCCCCAGGAGGTGACGGTCGGCGTCCCCGGCGTCCCGGCCCGTCGGGAAGACGGGCCGGGACGCCGGCCTGTCGGCTGCGGAGCGAGACCGGCGAGGGGTCGGGGTGCCCTCAGGGGAGTGGGAACCCGTGCCCGCCCGGTGCGCCGGCCCGGCCGGGCCGCCCCGGGCGCGGATCCCGGACGGTGCCGGGGCCTATCTGCTCCACGCGGTGGGTGGTGTGTAGGCGGGGCCGTTGAGGTCGGCGAGGCGGTCCTCGGCGGCGGCAGCGGCACGGGGGCGGCCGGTGGTCCGCAGGAGCTCGGCGAGCCGCCTGCCGGTCTCGGGGAGTGACGGCTCCTCGTCCGTGGTCCGCTGCCAGCAGTGCAGCGCGTTGCGGACGGCCAGCTGGACCTGGGAGGTTCCGGGGCCGGTCCAGGTGAGCCGGTGTTCGGCGCACGCCAACCAGCGCTCGGTGGCCTGGGCGACCGCTCCTGCGGCGACGGCCAGGGTGGCCTGTACCTCCAGTACGTCGCCCATCGCCGGCGACTTTGGGCCGGCCGTCTGCACGATGGCGCGTTCCCACCGGGCGGTGAGGTCGGCCGCCGTGCGGTGGTCCCCGCCGCGTATCGCCTCGGCGATGGCCGGCCGTGGGTCGGCGGCGGAATCGGCGACCGGCTCCGCGACCGGCTCCGCGGCCGGTTCCGCGGCTGGCGAGGCGGACGGTTCGGCGGCCGACGAGGTGGGCGGCGGGGCGGATGGCGGGGCGGATGGCGGAGCGGGCGACGGGATGGGTGGCGCGGGTGGAGCGGGCGGCGCCGTCGTGGCGGTGGCCGGGGCCGGTGTGGCCGGGTGGGGCCGCGGTCCGTCCACGGTGCCTTCGGACCGGTCGGGTCGGGGGCCGATCACGATGCTGCCGGGCGGAAGGCCCGCGTGGCCTGCCGCGAGCGGGTGGAGCTGGGCCAGGTGCTGGCGGTCCGGGGTGCTCCGCAGCAGGTGCGAGAGGGCCGCGGTGTAGGCGGGTGGCTGCCAGGGGCCGCGCCGGGCGGGCGGGCCGACCACGCCGAACCGGGCGATCCGCGGCGGCAGCGCGAGATCGGCGGGCTGGAGCGGCAGGCAGCCGTTGTCGGCGAGCAGGTCGAGCACCACGGCGGTGGTATCGGGCCGACGGGCCGCCAGCTCCCGTGCCAGCCAGGCCCAGGGGAGCGCCGTGTAGCGGATCGTGGTGTCCGTGGTGTCGGCGAGCGCGAGGTGGACCTGGTGCTGCCGGTCGTCTCTGACGAGCAGGCCGCACAGGTAGAGCAGCAGCGGACCCGGCACGGCGGCCGCGGCCCGGATCCGGGCCAGTACGGCCTGCGGACCACTGGGGTTGACGAGGGGGACGACCTCGACCGGCTGGTGCCAGCCGGGCATGAGCGTCTGAGCGGGTATCGCGGCGAACTCGCCGACGGCGGCCTCCGGGTCGAGCAGCCGGCGGCGGGATCCGACCGGGGCGGCGGCCAGCAGCAGTACCTGGCCGCGGGTGGTGTCCCGGTCCTCCCCGTTGATCGTCATGGCGCCCACCGTAGTGCTCGGCGGCACCGGCACCACAGCGGGCACCGTTCTCAGGAGCGGCCCTGGCCCCGTCGCCGGGGCGGGGCGGGCTGCCGACCGCTCAACCGAGGTCGGTGGCCGGGGTGGTGGCGTAGCGGCTCATCACCTCGGCGATCGTCTCGGAGGTCAGCGGCCGGCCGTCGGCGACGACGTCGCGCAGGTCCCGGAAGTACTGCACGTACAGGTCCGGGGTGAACGTGGTGAGCATCACGGCCGGCTGGTCGCCCGGGTTGGCGAAGGCGTGGGGAGCGCCGGGCGGGACCATGACCAGCGTGCCCGCGGGTGCGTCGTGGACCGTCGTCCCGACGGTGAAGCGGACGACGCCCGACACCACGTAGAAGCCTTCGTCGTGCCGGGCGTGCCGGTGCTGCAACGGGCCTTCGGTACGGGGAGCGAGGGTGACCTCGCCGATCCCGATGCGGTGCGCGGTCGTTCCGCCGTCCTCCAGGATGCGCATCCTGGTCGCGCCCAGTTCGATGATCTCGCCGCCGTCGGGGGCGACGATGGAGATCTCGCTCATGCTCGACTCCCATGGTGTCGGTGACCGGTCGTGAGCGCGGGCGGCTCACCCGCCACGGCCCATGGTGCACGTGCGACCGGGAAATACCGTCAAACCGCCCGTTTCCGGCCCGTGTTCACTCGTTGTGCGTCGCCCGGCGGCTCGGCACACGAAGGCCCCGACCGCGTCGCGGTCGAGGTCTTCGCCGGACCGCGGTCACGGGAGTCCCCCCGGGCCCTCACATCGACTGCAGGGCGGCGGCGAACTGGGGGAGCGCGAGGAGCAGCAGAGCGGTCCCCGTCTCGATCCAGCGGTACTTGACGCGGATGATCTCGCTGGTCCCGGACAGGGAGGACAGCAGCGGGCCGGTCGGGTCGCCTCCGGCCCGCTCGAAGGCGCGGCTCAGCCGTTCCCCGCCCGCCTCCGGCGGGATGTGTTCGAAGTAGCTGGGACCGGCCGGACCCTGGCGCCTGCCCCGGCGGCGCCTCGGGGCGATGGCGCACACGAAGCAGATGACGGCCAGCAGGGCGCTGACGACGGCGGTCCACCGCAGTGCGTGGACCTCCCAGGGCTGGGCGCCGTTCCCGGTCAGGGGGAGGAAGACGCCGAGGGCCGCTCCGGTGAAGCCCAGGAGTACGGCGGCCTTGGTGTCCGCCCGCGTGAGCTCCGCGCTGTTGGCGGCCATGAGGCGCTCCATCGCCGCCACGGTCCCCGCGTTCGCTGCGGCCGGACGGCGGACGCTCTCCCCGCGGCGGCAGAGCGCCCCGTACGGCGGCCGACGACGGGGGTACGAGGAGGCCCGCCGGGGCCTGGCGGCCCCGCGCCGGGGTGTCGCCCGCACCGTGCCCCGGCGCGCGACCGCCCGCATCACCTCGGCCTCCCGTTGGCCACACCGCCGGCCCAGCCGTTGGCCTGGGAGCGGGCCTTCTCCCAACTCACCCCGGGCCCCTGCTGCCCGGGTACCTGCCGTCCGAGCGCGACCAGCCGGTCGCGCATCAGCTGGGAGAGCTCCTGCTGCTCCTGTGCCGTCAGCCTGCCCAGCAGACCGGCCATCTCGTCCTGCCACGTGGTCGTACCCCGGATCAGGCCGGAGTGGTCCACCGCCCAGTTCAGCACCTCGCTGACCTGGTCCGGGTGTCTGACCAGCCAGAGCGCCGCGAGTGACACCGGACCTTCCTGGACCGCCCGCCTGCAGAAGTCGTACTCCTCGCGGCTCCTGTCGCTCCAGGAGTAGGGCAGGCCGGTGCCGCCGGGCTCTCCCAGCCGCAGTTCGGTGTCGTTCTCCCGTGCGGAGACGTCCGTGACGCGGTAGGTGAGGCCGCAGTCGTGCAACTGGTGGGGTGCGGTCAGGTGCTGTACCAACTCGGGGGCGCCGAGGCTGTGTCCGGCCCTCGCGTACTCGTCCCTGAGGCGACGCAGGCGCCGGTCGAGGTCCTTGCGCACGGGGAACCAGCCGTGCGTGGTCCGTGTCCGCACGACCTGTGCCGCGTCGTGGACCCACCACAGCACCTGGACGTCCACCGATTCGGTGCCGTACGAGGTCGGGAAGGCGACGGCTCGTGTTCCCGGTCGTTCGTCGAGGTGGACCAGGAAGGCGCCGTCGTAGCCGAGCAGTCCGGCGCGGATCCCCGCTCCCTGCTCCGCCGGACCCGTCGCGAGGTCTTCCACGGGAAGCACATCGCGGCGGCGCCGGTTGCCCGGCAGGTGGTAGAGCCCGTTCCGGTCCCGCAGCACGAGGGCACGATCACGCCGCCCGGACCAGCGGTGCAGCAGGATCTCCTGCCAGGGGGCGCGCGCGGCACGGGTGTAGACGGGCTGGTCATTCTCGGCGGTCATCGGATCCTCCGTGCGGATGGGTGGGGTTGAACGGCTGCGGCTCGCCCGCCCGCCAGGCCTCCAGCGCGTGGTGTGCGATGTGCCGTCCGGCCAGTTCGGGGTTGTCGTCCCGGTCGATCTCGACGAAGAGGCGCAGGACGCCGTGCCGCATCTCCTGGGCGAGGGCGATGAGCAGCGTCTCCAGGGCCGCGCGGAGCCGTTCGTTCCAGGCGGCCGTCCGGCACCACCCGAGCAACGGGTCCCGTATCCCGTCGAAGTGCCGGTCGTCGTTGAGTGACCGGCGGACGAGATCGACGACCTTCTCGGTGAACTCGCCGGCGTTGAGCAGCTGTTCCTCGAACCAGGAGGACTGCGGCAGCAGAGCCGGGAAGGTCCGGAGGGCCAGCTTCGCCTCGGGGCCCGAGCGGTCCGCCCATTCGGCGATCCGGCGGAAGACGGTCGGCTGGTTGCCCGCCGCGAAGAGATCTTCCAACGCCTGGCGTACTGCCGCGGCGACTTGGCGCTCGTCTCCGTCGTCTCCGCGGTAGGAGCGCCGCAGCAGGGACATCGCCGGATCCGGCCGGGACGCCCCGAAGTCCGTCCCGCAGGCGTACGCGACCGTCGAGCGCCGCCGCCAGCCGGCCTGCCCGCTCCACGTGGTGAGATGGTGTTTCACCTCGCTCGCCAGGACCGGGTCCTCAGCCGCGATGCCCAGGGCGTAGGCGGCGGTCCTGCGGCTGCGCGTGTGGTCGGAGCCGGCCAGCTCGTGGATGTGCCGCAGTGCCCGGCGGCCGCCGCCCCAGCCGGCGGCCATTCCCATGAAGCGGCCCACGGGCTCGGCCAGCTCGGTGTCCCGGACCGGAACGTTGTCCAGCCACTCCGTCAGCAGACCGGACAGCTGGCCGTACTGTCGCCACACGTGCCTGAGCACCGTCTCCGCCTGCCGGTGCCGGGTGAAGCGCACCGGCTCCACCGCGTAGCTGTAGCGAGAGCCCGCCCGGATCTCGCTGGGCGCGCACTGCGCACGCA
Organism: Kitasatospora sp. HPM-01-4; assembly: GCF_051374625.1. Classification (NCBI taxonomy): domain Bacteria; kingdom Bacillati; phylum Actinomycetota; class Actinomycetes; order Kitasatosporales; family Streptomycetaceae; genus Kitasatospora; species Kitasatospora sp. HPM-01-4. The sequence continues at coordinate 7,705,766 of NZ_JBPQGP010000005.1, forward strand.
CCGTGCGCAGAAGGTCGTCCAGCGACCGGCGGAACATGAACCGGGGGTTCGGCCGTGGGGGTCCCGGCCGGCCGTGGCCGCCGTCCTGGCCCTCGCCCTCCGGCAGGACGGAGTCCAGGCGTCCGTCGGCCAGCGTGAGGAGCCGTTCCGCCTCCTCCCTGACGATCCGGTGGTCGAGCCCCTCGAACACGCAGGTCGCCAGGAGGAAGGCGAGCCCGTCGGCGTCGTCGTGCAGGTTCTTCAGCAGGTCCGGTGCCTCCCCCTCCGCCAGGAAGCTCAGGCGCTGGCGGAGACCGGCGGGATCCGGACCGTCCTCGCCGGCCTCGCTCACCGCGGTGACCAGCTCGGCGACCTGGGCGGGGAGAAGTTCGGGGGTCAGCAACTCCTCCAGCAGGCCCGCGTCCAGCCGGGCGAGCAGCCGGGCACGCTGCGCCGCACCGGGTACGGCGGCCTCGAGGCGCGCGTCGAAGACCGCGCGGGGCCGCGGGGGTACGCATCTGACCGGGGACACATGGAGGTCGCGGGACAGGCCGCGGACGAGTTCGGGGTCGTCGGGCAGCACGATCACCATACGGGCGTCGGCCTCGGTTAGCAGGCGGCGGAGGTTGGCGATGACCGCCGGCCCGAGGGGGTAGTGGGGGAACAGCCCGTAGACGAGGTATCCGCGGGTCCCCGCGTGGGTGGGACGCCACAGGGACAGGTCCTCGTCGCTGTCGAGCGCTCGCAGGTCCATGCTGTGGCCGCTGTGGCGGTACAGCAGGTTCAGGGCCGCCGTGCGGCGTCCGGTGCCGGGCTCTCCGGTGAGGAAGAGGATGCCGGTACCGAGCTCCCTCAACGCCGCGGGGAACCAGTCGGGTTCCGCGAATCCGGCCCGGGCGTCCAGGATCTCCAGCGGGGAGATGGGGCCCTCGTGCGCCTCCACGCGCCGACCGCCCTGACCGGCCGCGGAGTCACCGTTCCTCACATGCTGGTCTCCGTGTACGGAGCCGGTGTTGATGTTGCCGTGCGGGGCGTAGATGACATAGCGCCGGCCACCGGGCGTCCGGACGCCGGACAGTCCGTCGAAGTCCTCGTCGAAGTCCTCAGGGCCGAAGTCGTCCTCGCCCGAAGCCGCTTCGCGGTGAGGGGAACCGCCCCGGAGCCGGGGTTCACCCTCGGCCTCCGCGCCGGCCGGCGACCACTGGTCGGCGTTCACCGGCGGTACTCGTTCTTGTCGCCGTGGACCGTGTCGCCCATGGTGCCGTGGACGGTACCGGCCTTGTTGCCCGCGACGTAGTCGCCGCCACCGCCGAGGTCCACGTTGCTGACGCTCTGACCGCCGTGCACGGTACCGGTGTTCAGGTTTCCCCGCTCGGCCCTGTTCACCACCGACGGACGGGTCGGGCGGTCCTCGGACCGACCGGCGGTGTCGGCCTGCCCGCGCCGGACCTCGTGGTCCTCGACGACCCGGTCGCCCAGGACACGGCGGTCGTAGAGACTGCCCGAGGGCTCGGGCACGTACAGCCAGGCCCGCTGGTCGAACCGCTTGCCCTCCACGGTCGCCGGCACCTCGATGAAGTGGTCCGGGTGCCGCCCCGTGTAACCGCCCGCCACCGCGTCCTGGTAGCAGCGGTCGGAGAGGATGGCGGCGACATGGGTGATGTTCTCGTTGGAGGCGGCCAGCATCGCCTTGACCGGACGGGAGTCGAGCAGCCGGTGGGTGTCGTTGCGCGGAGTGCCGTTGCCGTCGAACTCCCCGCCCGAGTCGGGAAGCGGCCCGATATGGAGGCTGACCCGGAGCCGGATGCGTACGGCCCCCACGGAGTGCACGTTGAACTCGGTGAGCACGTCCTGGAGGGTGTGCAGCCAGGGGTGGATCATGAACGGCATCCACGCCGGATCGAAGCCGAAGACGTACCCGTCGCCGGTGGACGCGGGGAACCTCCGGTGGTTCCACACCTCCTCGACCCCCGCACGTTCGAGCGCCCGCTCGAGAAGTTGCGGAACGGCCTGGCTGATCACTCCGTGCTCGATGGCGGGGTACCCGGTGAAGTCCTTGGCGTCGACGGCCACGATCCCCCGGTAGGGCGGGAGGTGCCGGCTGCGGCTGTGGGGCAGGGCACTGGCTTCGGGCAGGGGGTGGTGGAAATGCGACAACTGAGCCTCCCCGGCTTGTCGTGTGGGCTGTGTGATCCAAGCTTCGCGGGGGTGCGGGTCACGGTGTGCTCGATCAGTGCGGAACAGCGGTGACGGGCGTCACAGAGGCCGAAGGCGTCAACCCCGGAGGGTCGCCGCCGCCAGCCGCAGGGCGGGCAGATCGTCGATGACGATGTGCTTCCGCCCGGTACGCACCTGAAGGGGGCCGAGTTCGGAGAGGCCCGCGGTGACCGTGTTGCGAGACACCCCGAGGTACTGGGCCAGTTCGTCGCGGGTCAGGGCGAACTCGACCCGCCGCCCCGGCGGGGCCTCGGGACCGGCGGAGACATCGGCCAGGGCCACGAGCGCGGCCGCCAGGCGGGCCACGACGTCACCGCCGCCGCGGGCGAGGTCCGACTCCCGCAGCTTGCCGAGGGCGTACCGCACCAGGACGGGAAACAGGTCGTGGTCCGCGACGAACCGCAGGAACACCGCCTTGCCCAGGACCGCGACCGTGCAGGGCGAGATCGCCTCGACGCTGGCCGAACGCAGCCCGTCGTCCAGAACCGCCACCTCGCCCAGCGCCTCTCCCGGACCGCGGAACGCCAGCAGCGTGAGATCGCCGCTCCGCTCCCGTCGGATGACCTTGGCCACGCCGCTCCGCAGCGCGAGCACGTGGGTTCCCGGCTCTCCCTGCCGCAGCAGCGTGCTGCCGATGGGGTGCGGGCGCTCGAAGGCCTCGTCCAGCATGCGGGCCCAGAGCTCATCGCCGATGAGGTGACGCAGGGTCTGGCCCAACGGGCCAGGCGCACCTTCGGCGTGATCGCTCATAGGACGACTCTAGAACACGGTGTACCGTCCCTGCTCCTCGTCGGACACACCGTCAGGCGGCGGAGCGGGGAAGCGGTGCGGCACCGGGGAGGGGCCCCGGTCCGGGCCCCTCGCCCGGGACGCCGTCAGAGCTCCTTGGCCGCGGCCGTGATCGCCTCGCGGATGCGGTAGTAGGTGCCGCAGCGGCAGATGTTGCGGATCTCGTCGAAGTCGGCCTCGCCGATCTCGTGGCCGGCGGCGCGGGCCTGGCGGACCTTGGCGACGGCGGCCATGATCTGGCCCGGCTGGCAGTAGCCGCACTGGGCGACGTCATAGGCCAGCCAGGCCTCCTGCATGGGGTGCAGGTCCTTGCCGACGGTCGCGGGCAGGCCCTCGATGGTGGTGATCTCGTCGGTCGGCTGGACCGCGCCGACCGGAACCGAACAGGGGTTGAAGGCCTTGCCGTTGATGTGGCTGGTGCAGGCCTGGCAGACACCCAGCCCGCAGCCGTACTTGGGGCCGGTGACGCCGAGGACGTCGCGCAGCACCCAGAGCAGCCGCACGTCGTCGGCGACGTCCACCGAGACCGGGGACCCGTTCAGGATGAAGGTGTGTCGGGGCACTTGGTTTGCTCCTGGCGGGCTAGTAGGCGCGGGTGAGGCCGTCGGTCGGGGAGGCGGGAACCGGGGGTGAGGTGGGAAGCGGGGTGAAGCCGAGCGGATCGGCGTGGTTGATCGGGAAGCTGGTCGGCATGGTGCCGGTGGCCCGGCCGTACGCGCAGGCGACCGCCGCCATCGCCCCGGCGACCGCCAACTCGCCGGCCCCGCCGGGGACCCCGGTGGTGGGCGGCATCACGATGATCTGCAGCTCGGGCGGCGTGTTCCACTGCCGGGTGTAGAAGTAGTTGTCCCAACTGCCTTCCAGGAAGTGCCCGTTCTGCAGGTGCAGGCCGGAGGAGAGGGCCACGGCGATACCGTCCATGATGCCGCCCATCATCTGCGCCTCCAGGCCGCGCGGGTTGACCGCCAGCCCGACGTCCACCGCGCAGACCACCTTGGTCACCCGGGGCCCGGTGTACGCGTCCGGGACCTTCCGGCCGACCGTGGCGGGTGTGCAGTCGATCTCGGCCAGCACCGCGACGAAGCCGTGGTACTCCGGGTGCAGCGCGATGCCCTGGGCGGTGCCCGGCGGCATGCCGCGTCCCCAGGAACCGGCCTCGGCCACCTGGTCCAGCACCGCCTTGGCCCGGTCGTCCTTGAGGAACCTCCGGCGGAACTGATAGGCGTCCTGGCCCATCGCCGCCGCCAGCTGGTCGACGATCAGCTCCTGCGCAGTGCGCACGTTGGGCGAGTAGATGCCGCGCATGCTGCCGGTGTTGAAGCCGTGGTCGACCTCCTTCAGCAGCTGGGTGGTGACGCCGAACTCGTAGGGGGTCTGCTGGGTGAGGCCGAACATCACGTCGGAGAAGGCGGTGCTGGCGATCGGCAGCTTGTCGACCATGGAGGTGATGATCTCGCCCAGGCCGTGGCCGAAGTCGGTCCAGACCGAGGTGTGCCGCTGCTCGCAGCTGACCACGTTGCCCGCCGAGTAGGTGGCCCGCACCCGGGAGACGGACATCGGATGGGTGCGGCCCTGGCGGAAGTCGTCGGTGCGGTGCCACATCAGCTTGACCGGCTTGCCGATCGCCTTGGAAACCAGGGCCGCCTCCAGCGCCGCGTCGTGGAAGAGCTTGCGGCCGAACGAGCCGCCGCCCTGGGTCACGTGCACGGTGACCGCGGTGGGCAGCAGGCCGAGCGCGGCGGCGATGGTCTCCTTGGCCACGATCGGCGACTTCAGCGAACCCCAGATCTCGGCCCGGTCGGAACGGACGTCGGCGATCGCGCAGTTGGGCTCCAGCGCGCTGTTGCTGGCGAAGTGGAAGGTGAACCGGGCGTCGATCGCCTTGGTGAGCAACGGCAGCGGCGGTACCACCAGCGGGAGTTCGGCGTCCTGCAGCTCCTTCAGCACGCTGGCGTCGCTGGCGCCCTCCACGGTGCCAGGACCCCAACTGACCTGCAGCGCCCGCACCGCGTCGATGCACTGGCCGAAGGTCTGGCCGCGCACCGCCACACCGCTGGGCACGGTCACCACATCGGTGATCCCCGGCATCGCCTGGACCGCCGCCAGGTTCTGCACCGACCGGACGGTGCCGTTGATCGTCGGCGGGCGGCAGATCATGGTCGGCAGCGCCCCCGGGACGTTCAGGTCCATGGTGAACTGCTTGCGTCCGGTCACCGCGTCCAGCGCGTCGACCCGGTTCTGCGGGGTGCCGATCACGCTGAACTTTCCGGCCGGCTTGAGCGTGACCGAGACCGCCAGCGTGCTCTGGCTCGCCGCGGCCGCCGCCAGCTGACCGTAGCCGATGCTGGCACCGCTCGCCGCGGTCACCACACCGGCACTGGTGGTCAGCGTCGAGACCGGCACGCCCAACTGCGCTGCGGCGGCCGCGAGCAGGCGCCGGCGCGCGACGGCGGCGGCCACCCGGATCGGGGTGTAGGTCGAGATGGTGGTGTTCGATCCGCCGGTCAGCTGGTTGAAGAGCAGCTCCGGGCGGGCATCGGCGAGGCCGACCCGCACCCGGTCCAGCGGCAGGTCCAGCTCCTCGGCGATCAGCATCGCGCTGGAGGTCGTGACTCCCTGGCCCACCTCGGCCCGGGGCAGCGCGAAGGAGGCGGTGCCGTCGGAGTTCAGCTGGATGCCGATCAGGCCGGAGGTCGGCAGGGCCGCGTCCGTGAGCAGGTCGTTGAGGTCGTACACCTCGGCCGGCTCGGGCAGCGACGGGATCGCCGCCTGCGCCTTCTCCGGCGCGGCCAGCTCCCCCAGCTGGGCCGCCACGGTGAGCGTGGAGGCCGCCACCACATAGCCCAGGAACCTGCGCCGCCCCAGCATGTGATCCTGATCGCCCATCAGTTCTCCTCTCCCCGGCGATACTGCGAGGCGGAGCCTGCCATACCGCTGGGCGAAACCGCACACCGCCCCACCTCGGAGCGCCGCACCCCGCCCGGCGGCCGTCGCACGACCCCGGCCCGCACGGGTCGCCCCGACCGCGCCCCGACCCGGCCTCTGGCGTGCGGGCCTACCAAAGCACAGTGTTACGCCAACGCGGCGGGCTGAGCGGCCGCACGCCCGACGGCGGCGAACCGGCCCATGAACTCGGTGACTTCCTCGTGGCCTTGGTGACAAAACGGGGCCTTGGCGCTGATCCGGAGGCATTGCTGTTGCCGGTCAAGTCCGGCGAAGGCAGCAGGGGATGAGCATCAGCAGCAGACGGTGTACAGCCGCTTCCGGACCCGGGAGTCGGACGGGACCTGGGAGCGGCTATCCGCCGCGATCTTGGCCGGGACCGAGGCCGAGGCGGTCGGAGCGATCGAGTGGATCGTGGTTCTGTCGCCCGGGACCGGGGCTCGGCTGTGGCGTGGCGGAAGCCCGAGCGTGGGCTCGCCTGGGCCGGAGTTCCCCGCCTTATCGGCTGGGAAAACCGCTGTCGGGCGAATGGATCAAGGTGGTAGAACTACCGCCGTGCACAAGACTCCGGAGTTTTCCGACCTGCTGCGGCTGATCGACGATCGTGCAATCGCCTTCCGCGCCGCGATCGCCGCCGCGCCCAGCCTCGACCTGCCCGTGCCGACCTGCCCCGGGTGGACGCTGTTCGACCTGGTGCAGCACATCGGCGAGGGCCGCCGTCGCTGGGCCGCCACCGTCGCCGCCGGGCCGGACGCCACGTCCAGGACCCCGGCCCAGGGTGACGCGGTCGCGCCGCAGGAGCGCGAGGCCGTGCTGGCCTGGCTGGCCGCCTCGACCGAGCTGTTGCTGGCGGCCCTGCGGGAGGCCGGTCCGGACCAGGGCTGCTTCACCGGCTGGGGTGTCACGCAGACGCCGCACACTGCCGGTGGCGTCGCCCGGCACCAGGTCCAGGAGATCGCGGTGCACACGTACGATGCCCAGCTCACCGTGGGCGAGGCGGCCTCACTGCCTGTCGAGGTGGCGCTCGACGGTGTCGAGGAGAGCCTGTTCATCGCCAGCTTCACGAGGAGTGCCTGGCCGCACAAGCCCACCGCCTTCGACTTGCACGCCACTGAGGGCCGCTCCTGGCGCCTCACGGTCGACGGCGACGGTGCACGGACCACCCGGCTGCCCGCTACCGGCGAGGCCCCGGAAGCGGCAGGCCTCTCCATTCGCGGCACGGCCAGTGATCTGGTCCTCTGGCGGTACGACCGCATTTCGGTGGACTCCCTGGAACTCGACGGGGACCCGGAGCTGCTCGACCTGCTCTTCGCCTGGGAACCGGAGGACTGGGCGTGACGACACGCCACCGCGTACGAACCTGCCGCTGACATCGGGAACGGACTCGCATCGAACGGATGATCGATTCCGAGGGTTGGCTGCGCGCATGAGACGAGGGAGTCCACAGTCAGGTTGTGACGCCAGACATGGACTCCCTCGCGACCGCACTCCACGTCAGGACCGACGACCTGCTGACGGGTTCGCCGCAGCTCGCCCCGTGACCTTCAAGGGCCAACTCGACCTCGAACGCCGCCGCGGCCGTACCCCCGGTGGCGTGATGGTCCGCATGCTTCAGCGAATCCTCGCGCTGACCGCCGCCATCTGGCACAACGAGCACACCGGCCAGCCCGTCAGGCGGTCGCTGACTGCCTATGACCACTGACGGCTTCAAATCGATCATCTAGCCACCGGAGATGGCAGCCCGGAGCTGTTCGGCCAGAGCCGCGGTCGTTTCCTCGTCGACGTCAAGGAGTCCCGCCGTCTCCCACAGCAGGGCGTTCGTCTGCTGCCGCTCGTACGGCACACCGGGCGGCAGGGCGGCCACATGCCAGTGCACGTGAGCGTTTCCCTGGTTGCTGCCAAGGCTGTAGACGTAGATCCGTTCGGTCGGCACCACCTGGCGAAGTCCGGTGGCGACCTTGTGGACCACCGCTTGGAGTGCCAGGTAGGCCGTCTCGGTGAAGCCGCCCACGGGGTCCTCGATGTGGAGCTTGGGCGCGACGAGCAGTTTGCCGAGCAGTGTGGGGTGCTTGTCGAGGAAGGCGACATGCCGGTCGTCCTCGTACACGGTCTCGTGTCGGTAGCCGGGGGCGCCGGCCAGCATCCGGCAGATGAAGCAGGGTCCGGTGCGCGAGCGGTGCGAGTACGCGGCTTCGTCGAACGGGATGCGCTTGGACGTCACTCCGTGACTCCCCTCAGTCGGCTGCTGATCGACTGCTCCAGGTGGTCCGTGGTCGCGGTGAAGGCGGCCGCGAGGTCGATGCCGTACAGTTCGGCGATCACGGTCACGGACCAGAGGCAGTCCGCGAGTTCATGGGCCAGGTCGCCGCCGTCCGGTGCGGGCCGCACGCCTTCGGCCGCCTGGGTGAGCTTGGCGAGGTCGCCGACGTCGCCGACGAACCCGAGGACGAAGTCCTCCCGGGACCAGGTGCGGCCGCGTTCGGTCCGGTTCAGCCGGTCGTACAGGCCGTGCACGCGCATCGCCCGGCCGGTGATCTCGTTCAGATCCATGGCTCGATCCCTCCACCGTCGACACCGGAGGCCGTCCGGTGTCGAATCGGAATCCTTCGGTACTCGGCGTGGGTTTCAACGGTGGTGCTGGGTGCGACACCCGCGATCGAAAACAGACCCGGGTGCCGCGAGAAGTCTCCCACGGATGGCCCCGCCGGACGGCAGGCCGACGCCTGCGACGGCGTTGCCAGTGAGCCCGTCAGGGCCCACCGCTCAAGCGATCCGCCCGGCACGGAAACGCAGGGACCGAGTGGCATTCCTGGGCCGATCCGTCGCCATGGCGAGAAATCAGGTTGGCTTAAGGATCGGTGTATTGACGCAGCACATTGGTCTCTACCAATGTGGGGGTGTCGCGGCATGCCCCCCACATCGTCCCTGGCAGCGCACCCCCCGTGCCGCTGCCGCACACCGAGGAGGACCCGCCCATGAGGCGCGTCGCCCTGCCCGCCTTCGTGACCACCGCCCTGTTGGCCGGAGCCGTGCTGCCACTCTCCCTGCCGGCGGCCGCCCAGGCCGACGCCGGCGTCTCCGGGCTGGTCGCCACCGCCTCCTCGCCGCAGAGCTGGTCGAACGGCTTCGAGCTGGACTTCACGATCACCAACCACACCAACACCACGGTGAACTCCTGGTCGCTCACCTTCGACCTGCCTGCGGGCGAGAGCATCGGCGGCAATGCCTGGAACGGCACGCTGACCAGCAGCAACGGCCACTACACCATCACCTCGCCGAGCTGGGCCGCACCGCTTGCCCCCGGCGCCTCGGCCCCCGTGGTCGGGATGGACGTGAGCAGCAGCGGCACCCCGGCCCTGCCCGTCAACTGCCTTATCAACAACCAGTCCTGTGCCGGCGGCCCGGTGGACACCACCCCGCCCACCGTGCCCACCGGTGTCACGGTCTCCGGCACCGGCCCGGGCGCCGTCACGCTGGGCTGGAACCCCTCGACCGACAACGTCGGGGTGGCCGGCTACCACGTCTACGAGGGCAGTACGGTGGTCGCCTCGACCACCACCGGCACCAGCGCCACGGTGAGCGGCCTGCTGGCCGGCAGCAGCCACACCTTCACCGTCACCGCCTATGACGCGGCCGGCAACGAGTCCGCGCAGTCCGCCTCCGTCACCGGGGTGGCCGGCAGCGGCACCTCTCCCGGAGTGGCCGCGCCCTTCGTCGACCTGGGCGCCTACCCGACCCCCAGCCTCACCCAGATCGCGGCCGCCACCGGCCTCAAGCAGTTCTCGCTGGGCTTCATCGTCAACGGCACCACCGCGTGCACGGCCAGCTGGTTCAACGCCTACGACCCCGGAACCGCCTGGAACAAGGCCGACTTCGACGCCTTCCGGGCCACCGGCGGCGACATCCGCCCGTCCTTCGGTGGCGCCAACGGCACCGAGCTGGCCCAGTCCTGCACCGATGTGCCGAGTCTGACCACCCAGTACCAGAAGGTGGTCGACGCCTACGGGCTGGACCGGATCGACTTCGACATCGAGGGCGCCGCGGTCTCCGACCACGCCTCGGTCGACCGCCGCTCGGCCGCGATCGCCGCGGTACAGGCCGCCCAGCGGGCCAAGGGCCGCGACCTCAAGGTCTCCCTGACCCTGCCGGTCCTGCCCAGCGGCCTGACCAGCGACGGCGTCTACGTCCTGCAGTCCGCCAAGGCGGCCGGTGCGGCGGTGGACGGAGTCAATGTGATGGCGATGGACTTCGGCGACACCGAGGCCCCCAACCCGTCGGGCAAGATGGGGACTTATGCGATCCAGTCCGCCCAGTCGACGCGGGCGCAGATCGCCCAGGTGTGGCCGAACCTGACCACCGCGCAGACCTGGGCGATGGTCGGCGTCACCCCGATGCTGGGGCAGAACGACAACGCCGACGAGGTGTTCGGCACGGCCGACGCGCAGCAGCTGCTCACCTTCGCCCAGCAGAACCACCTCGGCGAGCTCTCCTTCTGGGAGGTCACCCGGGACGCCAACGCCTGCACCGGTGCGCTGTTCAAGTGCACCAACATTCCGCAGGCGCCGTACCAGTTCTCCAAGCTCTGGGCCGGGTACACCGGCTGAGGCCCGTCCGGGTCGGGGTCCGGCCCCTGGTGCACCGTCGTGCGCCGGGGGCCGGACCCTTTTGCGCCCGCTGAGGTCGGGGGCGCGCCGGGCGCCGGCGGTGGTCGCCGCCCTGTGCCGGATGCACTGCGCATACACCCCAAGGGGGTATAGGGTATGGTGCACACTGAACTCGCATCGGATCGACGACCGCCCGGCTGGGCGCGGAAGGACGGGAACGGCAGTGGTCATGGGACGCGCACGACGACCGGGTGTCACCCGGCTGCTCGCGGTGTGTGCGGTCCTGCTCGGACTGTTCCTGATGCACGGCTCGCCGACGTCCGCCCTCGGTGAGTGCCATGGAGGGATGGCCGCCTCGGCGCCGATGCCGGACGGGCACGCCATGGCCGGGCCCGTTCTTGCGGGCGACCCCGCAAAGCCGTTCGCGCATACCGGTGCCATGCCGCAGGCGGGCGGATCGGAGTGCGTCTCCACACCGGCGCGCGACCGCCTTCCCGCGCCTGCGACGGGATCGGTGGCGGGCGCCGTCATCCTGGCGTTCTCGGCCGGGCTCCTGCGGGCGGGCCGCCCGCCCGGCCGTTCGTCGCATCGCCGCCGGGGCCCGCCGGCCGGCGGGCGGGGGTTGCTGCTGCAGGTGTGCGTCGCGCGGACCTGACAGGGGTGCCGCCGTGTCCCGGTCACTCGACCGGACCGGTTCCGCTCCCTTATTCATCCGTGCGCCCTCCTTCGGCGTGCCCTCACGGGAAAGAGACCCGCTGATGTCCACCTCCGCTCGCCCGACCGCCCGTCGCCGTGTCCTCGCGGCTGCCGGTGCCACCGCCGTCCTCGCCCTGACACTCGCCGCCTGCGGCTCCTCCGCCCACTCCGGCATGCCGGGCACGGACCACGGCGCGATGGCCATGCCCAGTGCGTCCGCCTCCGGACCGACGGCCTCCGCGCCCGGCATGGACGGCATGCCCGGCATGGACGGCATGGCGATGGGTGACGGCCTCGCCTCCGAGAAGGACGGCTACCGCCTCGACCCGCAGACCGGCAGCCTCCCGGCGGGCCAGGCGGCGAGCTACCGGTTCACCGTCACGGGCCCCGACGGCAAGCCCGTGACCGGCTTCGCCGTCGACCAGACCAAGCGGCTGCACTTCTACGCGATCCGCTCCGATCTCACCGGCTACCAGCACCTGCACCCGAGCATGGCCGCCGACGGCACCTGGACCGCCGACCTGGCCGCGCTGCAGCCCGGCACCTGGCGGCTGTACGCCTCGTTCACCCCGGACAGCGGCAGCGGCAAGGGCAAGGACTTCGTGCTCAGCCGTACCGTCACCGTCCCCGGCGCCGCCGGCACCACGCCGCTGCCCGCCGCCGCCATGAGTACCACGGTCGACGGCTACACCCTCGACCTCCAGGGCGAGCTCATGGCGGGCATGGCCCACCCGCTCACCCTCAGCATCGGCAAGGGCGGACAGCCGGTCACCGACCTCCAGCCCTACCTCGACACCTACGCCCACATCAGCGCCTTCCATGAGGGCGACCAGGCGTTCGCCCACCTCCACCCCGAGACCACGGTCAACGGCGACCACGGCGGGCCGACGCTGAACTTCCACGCCGAACTGGCCAAGCCCGGCAACTGGCGGGTCTTCGTGCAGTTCCAGACGGGCGGTCAGTTGCACACCGCGGCCCTCACGCTGCACGTGAACTGAGCCGGCGGCCGGGGGTGCCGCTTCGGCGGCACCCCCGGCTGGACCGATTTCCTGCCGATCGCCTCTGTACGACGTCGTGGCGCGTCCGGCGCTCGAAACACCCGGCCGGAATACCCTGTGGGGGTATACGGTTCGATTGGGCACTGGCATCCGGGGGAAGGCGGAGCACCATGCACGCGATCCTGCACGCACTGTCCATCACCGGGTCGATGACCTGGGAGATCACCTGGGCGCTGATCCTCGGGTTCGCGCTCTCGGCCGTGGTCCAGGCGGTGGTGCGCAAGTCGACCATCGTCCGGCTGCTCGGCGACGACCGGCCGCGTACGCTCGCGCTCGCCTCGGCGCTGGGGGCGGCCTCGTCGTCGTGCTCGTACGCGGCGGTGGCGCTGGCCCGTTCGCTCTTCCGCAAAGGCGCGAACTTCACCGCCGCGATGGCCTTCGAGATCGCCTCGACCAACCTCGTGGTGGAACTCGGTGTCATCCTGGCACTGCTGATGGGCTGGCAGTTCACGGCAGCGGAGTTCGTCGGCGGCCCGATCATGATCGTCGTGCTCGCCGTCCTCTTCCGCCTCTTCCTGCGCGAGCGGCTGCTGCGGGCGGCGCGCGAGCAGGCGGAGCAGGGGCTGGCCGGCTCCATGGAGGGGCACGCGGCGATGGACATGTCCGTCCGGCGCGGCGGCTCGTTCGCCCGGCGGTTGCTGTCGCGCGAGGGCTTCACCTCGGTCGCGCACGTGTTCGTCATGGAGTGGGCGGCCATCCTCAGGGACCTGGTGGTCGGCCTGCTGATCGCCGGTGCGATCGCCGCGTGGGTGCCGGACTCCTTCTGGCAGGCGTTCTTCTTCACCCACCACCCGCTCGCCGCCAAGTTCTGGGGCCCGCTGATCGGCCCGCTGGTGGCGGTGGTCTCGTTCGTCTGCTCCATCGGCAACGTGCCGCTCGCGGTCGTGCTGTGGAAGGGCGGCATCAGCTTCGGCGGCGTCATCGCCTTCATCTTCGCCGACCTGCTGATCCTGCCGATCCTCAACATCTACCGGAAGTACTACGGCGCGAGGACGGCCGCCTTCCTCTTCGCCACCTTCTACGCCGCCATGGTGATCGCCGGCTACCTGGTGGAGTTCGCCTTCGGAGGCCTGGGTCTGATCCCGGACCAGCGCCACGCAGGGCTCCCCATGGAAGGGATCTCCTGGAACTACACCACCTGGCTCAACATCGCCTTCCTGCTCCTGGCCGCGGCTCTCCTCGTCCGCTTCTTCCGTACCGGAGGCACCGAGATGCTCCGCATGATGGGTGGTTCGCCCGACAACCACCACGCAGGACATGGGAGTTCAGAGAATCATCACCACGCGGAGCACCAGGGGCACGGGGACCACAAGGGGCACGGCCCGCTCACTGACGGCGGACACGGCGGCCGCGGCGAACACCAGGATCCCGGCACCGAAGAACACCACCACCCGCACCACTGACGGCGAGACCCGGTCCGGCCCGGCGGCGCACCGCCGGGCCGGACCGGCGCCACGGTGCGGACGGCGGCTCAGGTACGGGTGATGACCCGGCGTATGCCGTAGACGGCCGCACCGAGAGCGAGTACCGCGCCGCCCCAGAGCACCGAGGCCGGCGGGAGGGAGAAGGCCAGGACCGCGCAGCCGACCGCTCCCACGACGGGCACGACCCTGACGGGCCGGCCCTCCTCGGGGGTGAGGGTCCAGGCGGAGGCGTTGGCGACGGCGTAGTAGGCCAGCACGCCGAACGAGGAGAAGCCGATCGCTCCGCGGACGTCGGTGGTGGCGGCCAGGAGCGCGACCACCAGGCCGACCGCGAGTTCGGCGCGGTGGGGAACCTGGAAACGCGGATGGACGGCGGCCAGCGCGTTCGGCAGGTGGCGGTCGCGAGCCATGGCCAGGGTGGTGCGCGACACCCCGAGGATCAGCGCGAGCAGCGAGCCGAGCGCCGCGACGGCCGCCCCCACCTGCACGACGGGCGTCAGACCCGGGACACCCGCGGCGCGCACCGCCTCCGCCAGCGGCGCGCTCGTACGGGCGAGCCGGTCCGGCCCGAGCACCGCCAGAGCGGCGACCGCCACGGCCGTGTACACGACCAGGGTGATTCCGAGGGCGATCGGAATGGCCCGGGGGATCGTGCGTTTCGGGTCGCGTACCTCCTCGCCGAGGGTGGCGATCCGGGCGTAGCCGGCGAACGCGAAGAACAGGAGTCCGGCGGCCTGCAGCACCCCGCCGAGGGTGGCGTCCGCGTCGACGTCGAGCCGGGCGGTCTCGGCGGCGCCGCCGGTCAGGCAGACCGTGACGACCACGGCGAGCACCGCCAGCACGATGCCGACGATCAGCCGGGTGAGCCAGGCCGACTTCTGCACACCGGTGTAGTTCACCGCGGTCAGGGCCACCACCGCCGCCACCGCCACCGCGTGCGCCTGGGCGGGCCACACGTAGGAGCCCACGGTCAGGGCCATCGCGGCGCAGGAGGCGGTCTTGCCGACCACGAATCCCCAGCCGGCCAGGTAGCCCCAGAACTCGCCGAGCCGTTCGCGGCCGTAGACGTAGGTGCCGCCGGACTGCGGGTAGCGGGCGGCGAGCCTGGCGGAGGAGGTGGCGTTGCAGTAGGCCACCACCGCGGCCGCCGCGAGTCCCGGCAGCAGTCCGGAGCCGGCGGCCCGTGCGGCAGGGGCCAGTGCGGCGAAGATCCCGGCGCCGATCATCGATCCGAGGCCGATCACCACGGCGTCGAACACACCGAGCCGCCGTCTCAGCTCCCCGGACTCGGCTGCTGTCTTCACCGTTCACTCCTCGCCCCGGCGTCGCACCGGGCTCTTGGACCTCATTCGACAGCGGGGCACGATATCCGACCCCGGCATCGAACCGGCGAACTTCCCCGCCCGACCCGGCGCAGGTCGGCCTTGAGCGGTGCGAGGGGTGTCCGGCGGGTTCACGGCCAGCGAGCCGGCTAGCCGGGTGCTTCCGGCCGCCCGGGCGCAGCCGGGAGGGCCCCCGCACCGCCCACGAACGGCCGACCGGATACGACACCCGGGCGAGGTCTGCCGAGACTGTGACCATGAGGACTCTGCGGAAGCATCGCGGCCGATGACCTTCCCGGACCGGCGCGGTCCCCACCCGGAAGGCCATGCCGCGGGTCGGGCCGGCTGGCTGCGTGCCGCCGTCCTCGGCGCCAACGACGGGCTGGTCTCCGTCGCCAGCATCATGGTCGGCATCGCGGCCAGCGGAGCGAGTACCTCCGCCGTGGTCACCGGCGGTCTCGCCGGGCTGTCCGCGGGGGCGATGGCGATGGCCGCCGGGGAGTACGTCTCCGTCAGCTCGCAGGTCGACGTCGAGAGCGCCGACCGCGCCAAGGAGGCCAAGGAACTCGCCGAAGCCCCGGAGGCCGAGCTCGCCGAGCTCACCGCCATCTACGTGAGCCGCGGCGTCCCGCCCGCGCTGGCCCGGCAGGTCGCCCAGGCCCTGCACGAGGCCGACCCGCTCCAGGCCCATCTGCGCGACGAACTCGGCCACAGCGAACACACCGCGGCCAATCCGATCCAGGCCGCCCTCGCCTCCGCCGCCAGCTTCCTCACCGGCGGAGCCGTCCCCTTCCTCGGCCTCCTCGCCGCCACTGAGACCGCACGCCTGTGGCTGATCGTCGTCGTCACCCTCTGCGGTCTGGCCGCCGCCGGCGTGCTGGCCGCCCGTGCGGCCGGCACAGGTCTGCTGCGCCCGGCTCTGCGGGTGGTTCTCGGCGGCGGCCTCGCCATGGCCGTCACCGCGGCCGTCGGCCAACTCGCCCACGTCTCGGGAGTCTGACGGCCGCTGTTTTCAAGCGCGAACCGGCCTCCTGTCCCGTTGCGGCCGGGGGACCCGCCGGAGGCCGCCCGCCGGACCACGCCGACCATGCCGTTCACCGGCCGATGGCGGCAGTGCCCCGACGTACCGCTCGGCGCCACCGCTCTGGCGCAGGACTGTCCACAGCCACGACGGGTCGGTGGCCGGGCGCGGGGCGGATCGGGCGTGAGGTGGATCGGGCGTGAGGTGGATCGGGCGAGGAAACTCAGAGGGCTTTCAGAGGAATTCGGTGATGCCCAGTCAAGTGGACTGACAGCACACTGGCTTGGCCAGTGCATGGCGCACACCTCGCTGAATCCGCCCTCCCCCTTCCCAGGAGGAATCATGCCCACGCTCCCCGCTGCCCGTACCGGGGCGGCCGCCCTCGCGGCGGCGCTCTGCCTTGCCGTGTCCTGGATCCACGTGCAGGACCAGGGAGGTTTCCCGGGTGACAAGACCCCGACCTACGTCGGCATCGGGTACTACCTGCTGGAGGCGGCCGGTGTGGTGGCCGCGGTACTGCTCCTCACGGCTCGGCGGGCGGCTGTGCCCACCTGGCTGCTGGCGGCCGGGGTCGGGATCGGACCGCTGGTGGGGTTCGTGCTCTCGCGCGGACCCGGGCTGCCCGACTACGCGGACGACAAGGGCAACTGGACCGAGCCGCTCGGGCTGGTGAGCCTCGCGGTCGAGGCGGCGCTGCTGGTCGTGGCCTTCACCGTACTGCGGTCGGCGAGCAGGACCCGGCCGGCCCGGGCCGCCGGGGCCGGGGTCTCCGGCACGCGCGGGTAGCGCCCTTCGGCATACGCGGCTGGCGCCGTACCGCCCAACGGTGATCGCCGGTGTCAGCCGATTCGCGCCGGTGGCCTTCGGCTGCGAAGACCGTTCGGCCGGTCACTTGACGAGATATCGGCGCTCGCGGACAGCGTCTACGTCTCGTTCTACAAGGACCTCGGCGGCATCAGTGGTGCCGCGCTCGCAGGTCTGGACACCGTCCTCCCCGAGCGGCCCTTCTTCACCCGCCACACCGCGACCCTCGCCCCGTCAGACCGTTCCGCCGGGAGCCGCGGGGCAGTCCTGCAGCGTGCACAGGGACCGGTAGACCTGCTTGGCGATGGCGGTGGCGCCGTCCCGGTCGGGGGTGGCAGGCGTGGCCTCGAACACCAGGATCACCGTGTCCCCGGCCAGGACCTGGACCATCACACTGGCGTCGCCCACCTTGTCCAGTGTCGGAGAGGCAAGGCCGTTGCTGTCCGCGATCCCCGGAACGGTGAAGAACTCGGAAGCGGACTTGGCCTGTTGGGCGGCCCGCTCGGCAAGGAGATAGCTCCTGGCACCGGTGGAGCCGGCATACCTGACGAGGCGGACGTCCACGACAACCCCGTCGGGCTGCTCCCAGTTCCGGCGCGCGGCGAACTCCAGGCCCCGGCGGGTCTCCCGCGGGCGGGCGATCTTCTGGGCGTCCGCGGGCAGCATGCCGATGTACTGGTCGAACGTCAGCAGCCCGACCGGACCGGTCGAGCTGATCCACGGCCTGCCGTCGGAGGGTATCGGCGGCAGGGCGGCCTGCAACTCGTCCTGGGTCGGATGCGCGGACTGCGCCGCCGCGCTGAGGGAGCCGGCCGAAGCCGAAGCCGAGGCCGTCGAGGGCGCCGCCGAGGGCCTGGCCGGGGTTGATCGAGCGTCGGTCGGCGCGGCCCCGCCGCCGCAGCCCGAGGTGAGGAGTATGCAGCCGGCGGCCGCTGCCGTGAGCAGGCGCGCTTTTCGGGACATGAGGTGAGCTCTCCAGGAAGGTGATCGCGGTGCGGACAGAAGTGTGCCACCGGGCTGCGACATGAGCGGTCTTCGAAGGTCCTCAACACCGGTGCCGCGGCTGCCCGCTCGCCCCGGCGGCGTCGGACGGCAGATCTCGGCGGCGGGTGGGACGGGCCCCGGTGGGAGGCTGTGAGCCGGTCAAAGTTTGGCAATGATTTTCATCTCATCGCAAAACCGGCTGGTTATGAAAACCGTTGCCATCTATGGTCTGGTGCTGTCCACCGAAGCCGGGCCCTGTCGTGGGGGCAGGGCCCGCAGGTTCGAGGAGTAGCCCGTCATGAGCGCCACCCTGTCCGGCAAGATCGGTCGTCGCCCGCTGAGATTCACCCTGAGTGCCGCCGTCGCGGTCGCCGCGCTGGCCGCCACCAGCGCGTGCTCCACCGCCTCGAAGGCACCCGCCTCCGATGCGGCCTCCTCCTCGGCCGGAGGGAGTTCGAAGGTGATCCGGGTCGCGGCCGCGGAGAACTTCTGGGGCAGCATCGCCAGCCAACTGGGCGGCGACCACACCAAGGTGACCAGCCTCATCACCAATCCGGACACCGACCCGCACTCCTACGAGCCGACCACCGCCGACGGCCGGACGGTGGCGAGCGCCGACTACGTGATCACCAACGGGATCGGGTACGACGCCTGGTCGGACAAGCTGCTGGCCGCCGACCCGGCGCCGAGCCGTACCGCGCTCAAGGTGGGCGACCTGCTGGGCAAGAAGGAGGGCGACAACCCGCACCAGTGGTACTCGGCGGACAGCGTCCACAAGGTGATCGACCGGATCACCGCCGACTACAAGAAGATCGACCCGGCCGACGCGGCCTACTTCGACGACCGGAAGACCGCTTTCGAGACCAGGACGCTGGCCCGGTACAGCCAGTTGGAAGCCGACATCAAGGCGAAGTACGCGGGAACCCCGATCGGCGCCTCGGAGTCCATCGTGACCCCGCTGTCCGAGACGCTCGGCCTGAGGATGCTGACCCCCGAGACCTTCCTGGACGCGGAGAGCGAGGGCACCGACCCGACCGCCGCCGACAAGGCCGCCATCGACCGGCAGATCGGCGGCAAGCAGATCAAGGTCTACGTCTACAACACCCAGAACTCCAACCCCGACGTGGTCGCCCAGGTCAACGCCGCCAAGGCACAGGGCATACCGGTCGCCCAGGTCACCGAGACCCTCGCCCCCGCGAACGCCACCTTCCAGGACTGGCAGGGCAAGGAACTGCAGGGCATCGAGGACGCACTGAGGCAGGCGACGGGCAAGTGACCGTCAACCCGACCGAAGAGCTTCGCGTGAACGCGAGCCGCATCGAATCCGGCGAGCAGCCGGTGCTGTCGCTGCGCGGTGCCGCCGTGCGGGTGGGCGGGCGGACCCTGTGGTCGGGCGTCGATCTGACCGTCGGCGCCGGGGAGTTCACCGCGATCCTCGGCCCCAACGGGGTCGGCAAGTCCACCTTGGTCAAGATGCTGCTCGGCGTCCTGCCGGCCGCGGCGGGCGAGGTGCGGGTCCTCGGCGGCGCGCCCGGCGAGCGCAGCACGGCCGTCGGCTACCTGCCGCAGCGGCGCAACTTCGACGCGAGCGTACGCATCCGGGGCGTCGACGTCGTCCGGCTCGGCCTCGACGGGGACCGCTGGGGCATCCCACTGCCCGTCCTGGGCGGGGCCAGGCGCAGGGCAGCCCGGGAGCGCGTCGCGGAAGTCGTCGAGCTGGTCGGCGCGAGCGCCTACGCGCAGCGCCCGATAGGACAGTGCTCGGGCGGGGAGCAGCAGCGGCTGCTGATCGCCCAGGCGCTGGTGCGACGCCCCCGACTGCTGCTGCTGGACGAGCCGTTGGACAGCCTCGACCTGCCCAACCAGAGCGCCGTGGCGGCCCTGCTGGGTCGGATCTGCCACCAGGAGGGAGTGTCGGTGGTGATGGTCGCCCACGACGTCAACCCGATACTCCACCACCTGGACCGGGTCGTCTACATCGCCGAGGGCGGCGCGGTCACCGGAAGTCCGGAGGACGTGATCACCTCCGAGACCCTGACCCGCCTGTACCGCACACCCGTCGAGGTGCTCCGCACCTCGGCCGGCCGGCTGGTGGTGGTCGGGCAACCCGAGGCACCGGCGCTGCACACCGACCGGCACACCGGCCGGCAGGTCGGCCGACAGACCGGCCGGCACACCGACGGGCGCACCGACCGGCGTGCCAGCCGGCACAGCGACGGGCACACCGGTCGGCACGTCGGCCGACAGGCCGGTCGGCGCGGCAAGGGAGGTCATGATGCTGCCGGCTGACGCCTCCGCACCTGTCTTCTCCTGGAACCTCGTCGGCGACTTCCGGGACATGTGGTCCTACCTGTCCATGGTGAACGCCTTCCGGGCCGGCCTGGTGGTCTCGGTGGTCTGCGCGGTGGTCGGCTGGTTCATGGTGCTGCGCCGGCAGACCTTCGCCGGGCACACCCTGTCGGTGGCCGCCTTCCCCGGGGCCTCGCTGGCGACGCTGGCGGGCTTCAGCCTCTCGCTCGGCTACTTCGGGTTCTGCCTCGCCGCCGCACTCGTGATAGCGGCGCTGGGGCGCCGGGGTGGGGCGGGCGGGGCGGAGGAGTCCGCCGTCACCGGTACGGTCCAGGCGTTCGCGCTGGCCTGCGGATACCTGTTCATCAGCCTGTACAAGGGCCTGCTCGAGGGTCCGACGGCGCTGCTGTTCGGCGACTTCCTGGGCATCACCACTCAGCAGGTGACCCTCCTGGCCATCGTCGGAGCGCTGGTGCTCGCCGTCCTCGCGGTGATCGGACGCCCGCTGCTGCTCGCCTCCGTCGACCCCGAGGTGGCCGCCGGGCGCGGGGTTCCGGTACGGCTGCTGTCGGTACTGTTCCTGCTGCTGCTGGGCGCGGCGACCGCCGAGGCGAGCCAGATCACCGGCACCCTGCTGGTCTTCGCGCTGATGGTGGTACCCGCCGCCACCGCGGGGCAGCTCACCGCCCGGCCGGGACGGAGCCTGCTGCTGTCCGTGCTGCTCGGCCTGACGGCCTGCTGGGGCGGGCTGATCGCCGCCTACTACCAGCCCTACCCGCTCGGGTTCTTCGTGACGGGCTTCGCCTTCGCCGGCTACGTCCTGGCCCATCTGCTGAGGCTGCTAAGGGAGTTGCCCGGCAGGGCAGGAGCACCCGGTCCGATCGGAGGAGTGGCATGAGTGCCGTCCTGACCCAGCCGTTCTTCCAGCACGCGCTGCTGGCGGGGACGTTCATCGCGCTGGCATCCGGCCTGGTCGGCTACTTCCTGGTGCTGCGCGCCCAGATCTTCACCGGCGACGTACTCAGCCACGTCGCCTTCACCGGCGCCATGGCCGCGCTCGCGGGCGGCCTGGACCTGCGGCTCGGGCTGTTCGCCGCCACCATCGGTGTCGGCCTGCTGCTCGGCGGACTCGGGCGCCGCGGCCGCCCGGACGACGTGGTGATCGGCAGCGCCTTCGCCTGGATCCTCGGCCTCGGCGCGTTCTTCCTCACCGTGTACACCACCTCCCGCAGCGCGGCCCAGGGCGGCGCGGGCACCTCGGTGCTCTTCGGCTCCATCTTCGGTCTGCACGGCAGCCAGACCACCGTCGCCGTCGCCATCGCGGGCGCGATCAGCGTTCTCATCCCGCTGATCGCCAGGCCACTGCTCTTCGCCACCGTCGACGAGGCCGTCGCCGCCGCCCGCGGCGTACCGGTACGAGCGCTCGGCTTCGTCTTCCTCGCCCTGGTCGGCGCCTGCGCGGGGGAGGCCACCCAGGCGGTGGGCTCACTGCTGCTGCTCGGCCTGCTCGCCGCACCGGCGGGCGCGGCGATCCGGCTCACCGACCGACCGCTGCGCGCCCTGGCCCTGTCCGGAGCCCTCGCGGTCGCGGAGATGTGGGCGGGCCTGCTGCTCAGCGCCGAACTGCCCGAGCTGCCACCCAGTTTCGCCATCATGGCTGCGGCGAGCGCCGTCTACGCCGGCACCTTCCTCATCCGTCCGAACCGCGACCGTGTCCGTACGAGTGGTGACCATCCGAGCCGTGACCGTACGGGCCATGAACGTCCGAACGGCGACTCTTCGAACGGCGACCGTCCGAACGGCGACTCCCCGGACCGCGCCGCGAGTCCGGCGCCCGCCTGAGCCGCGCGGCCACGACGGGGACACGACCGTGACCGACGCGAAGCTCAGCACGCTGGCGGCCGCCTTCCGCCGGGCCGCCGACCGCCGCAAGGAGCGAGGTGAACACTTCAGGGGAGACGAGTCGCTGGGCCGGCTGACCCCGCAGCGGGCCGAGGTCCTCCAGGCCCTCGCCGACTGCGAGGACTTCGTCAGCGCCCAGCTCCTGCACGCCGGTCTGCTCGCCATCGGCTCACGCGTGGGCCTGAGCACCGTCTACCGCACCCTGACGGTCCTCGCCGCCGTCGGCCGGGCCGACGTCGTCCGCGACAGCAACGGCGAACGCCTCTTCCGCTACCGGCCCGGCACCGACCACCGGCACTACCTGATCTGCCGCGAGTGCGGTCTCAGCCGGCCGGTGGACGCCGCCCCGGTCGAGGCCTGGGCCGACCGCATCGCCGAGACGTCCGGCTTCGCCGACGTCCATCACACCGTCGAGCTGACCGGCACCTGCGCCGCCTGTGCCGCGACGAGTACCCACTGAACAGCCGTACCCACTCCGGGTGGGGCCTCGGGGCCGGTGCGGCTCGGCCGGTGCATCCGGCGGGTACCGGCCCGGTCGGCGCGTCATCAGGGCCGGGTGCCCACGCTGCGGTTGCCCACAGTGCGGCTCCGCCGACGGTCCGTCAGGCCACTCCGCAGAGGCGCAGCACGGCCGTGGTGCCCGCGGCCGCCACGACGACCAGGGGGAAGGGTGCGCGCCGCCAGGCGAGGACACCGGCGATCAGAACGCCTGCCGGGCGGGCCCAGCCGGCGAAGCCCTGCTTCTCGGTGAGCGCGGCGGTGGCGACCAGGGCGACGAGCAGGACGGTGGCGGCGACGGTGAGCAGCCGTTGGAGGGGCTCGGGGAACTTCACCCGCTGCCCGATCGTGGGCCCGGCCAGCCGGAAGGCCAGCGTTCCGGCGGCCAGCAGCGCGATGGCGATCAGGGGCATCAGCGCACCTCCCCGGAGAGGACGGTCCGGCCCGCGAGCGCGAGCCCGGCGAGGGACAGCAGGACGGGTACACCGGCGGGCAGCAGCGGTGTGGCGACGAGTGCGAGCACCGTGCCGAGCAGGGCGGCGTCCCGGGTGCGCCGGTCCTTGAGCGCGGGCAGCACCAGGGCGAGCAGGACGGCGGGGAAGGCTGCGTCGAGCCCCAGGGCGCCGGTGTCGCCGATCGCGCTGCCGGCGAAGGCGCCGAGCACGACGGCGATGTTCCAGGCGGCGAAGAGGGTGAGCCCGCAGGTCCAGTAGACGGCGCGGCGGGTCTGCTTCTCCCGCTGCTGCAGGGTGAACGCCGCCGATTCGTCGGTCAGCAGGTGCGCGCCCAACAGCCGCTTCCAGCGCGGGCCTTCGAGCACCTCGCCGACCGCGAAACCGAAGGGCAGCATGCGGGCGTTGAGCACCAGACCCGCCGCCACGGCCGCGACCCAGCCGCCGCCCGCGAGCACCACGCCGACGGCGGCGAACTGGCTGCCACCGGCGAAGACCAGTACCGACAGGGCGATCGGAATCCAGGCCGGCAGCCCGCCGGATACGGCGATCGCGCCGAAGGAGGCGCCGACGACGGCGTCGGCGAGGCAGACCAGGGCGATGTCACGGAGAATGCGGCGATCAAGTGTTCGCCATGACGAACTCATGTCCAGTAGAGTGAACCCAGAAGATTCGTTCGTCAAGGCGAACACTCGGACTTCTGGAGCGAACAGATGGAGAACGGTTCCCCAGTGGACCTCATCGCCGTGATCGCGGCCTCGATCCGCCGCGAACGCGAGCGGGTCGGCCTCAGCATGACCGAGCTCGCCAAACGCGCCGGGATCGCCAAATCCACGCTCTCCCAACTGGAGTCGGGCAGCGGAAATCCCAGCGTCGAGACACTCTGGGCCCTGGGAGCCGCCCTCGGTGTGCCCTTCAGCCGGCTGGTCGACCCGCCCAGGCCGACGGTGCGGGTGATCCGCGCGGGCGAGGGGCCGATCACCCGCTCCGAGCAGTCCGCCTACGCCGCCACCCTGCTCGCCTCCTGCCCGCCCGGCGCTCGCCGCGACCTCTACCGCATCGACACCCAGCCCGGCGAACCCCGGCTCTCCCAACCCCACAACCCGGGCAGCATCGAACACGTCGTCCTCAGCACCGGCCGCGCCCTGGCCGGCCCCGTGGACTCACCCGTCGAACTCGCCCCGGGCGACTACGTCACATTCCCCGGCGACGCCCCGCACATCTTCAAGGCCCTGGAGCCGAACACCAGTGCCGTGATCGTGATGGAGCACATCTAGGGCAGGGTGATCGCCGCGTGCGCCATGCCGGTCGCCTTCGGTGGGCGCGGAGCTGGGGCAGTGCGGAGGGCAGCCGTCGGGAAGCGCCCGCCCCGCGGCCGTGCGTCACGGGTCCGGGACGGTGACGGTGCCGAGGGCCGCGGCCCGCAGGGCGGCCGCGAGGCGGACGACGGGTTCGGCGGGCGGCTGGGGGAGCCGGGCCAGCAGCAGGCGCCGCAGCTCCTGCGGGCCGCCGCGTACCGGCAGGACGCGCACGCCGGGTGGTGCGGCGGCGGCCATCGCACAGGACACGGTGGTCAGTCCGCAGCCCGCGGCGACAAGGGACAGCTTCGCCAGCCAGTCCCGGGCCGTGTGCGCGATCTCGGGCCGTTCGTCCAGGCCCGGCCACACCCCGAGCAGCCGGTCCGCGCCGGACGGGGAACCGACGATCCACCGCTGTCCGCGCAGGTCGGCCACGTCGACGAAGTCCCCGCGGGCCAGCGGGTGCGCCGCGGGAACGGCCAGACAGAGGGCGCGTTCGGTGAGCGTCTGCAGCACCAGCGGAGGCGACTCGGTGTCCGGCGCGCGGAACGGCGGCGCCGACGCCAGCAAGGCGAGATCGATGCTGCCCGCCCGCAGGGCCCGCACCAGCGCCGGGGTGCCCCCTTCCCGGCTGACGACGTGTACGCCCGGGTGGCTGCGCCGCAGTGCGGCGAGGGCGTGCGGCACCAGGGTGGTACCCGCGCTGGGAACCCAGCCGAGGCGCACCGTCCCACCCTGCTCGGGCAGACCGGACAGCTCGCGGGCGGTCGCGTCGATCTCGTCGAGCACCACCGTCGCGCGGCGCATGACGACCCGTCCGGCCGCGGTCAGCCGTACGCCGTCGCGCCGGCGCTCCAGCAGCTCCGCGCCCGCGGCCCGCTCGATCGAGGCGATCTGCCGGGACACCGCCGACTGCGTGTACCCCAGCGACGCCGCGGCCGCGGTGAAGGTCCCCTGCTCGGCCACCGCGCGGAACACCCGCAGCGCGGTCAGCGACACATCCGTGAAGTCCATGAGGCTTACGCATACCAGCCAGGCGACAGTTTCGCCGGACTCATGCCGGACTCGTTGGAACGGGCATCCCCGCCGTCGCCCGTGCGAACGATCCCCGCACCGCCCTCGTCACGGGCCCCCGGGCACGCTGCGCGTTTGAAGCCGTACCGACAGTCGTACCGGCAGGTCCTGACGGGGGATAATCTTGGGTGCCCGGGGGAGCGGGCCCTGCCGACCCGAGGAGAACGAAGCGTGGCGGAAGACAGGCGGATTCCGGTCCTGGTCGGACGGCGGCAGGAGACGGCGCTGCTGACCGCCGCCCTGGTCCAGGCCGAGGACGGCGCGAGCGGTACCACGGTGCTGCTGCGCGGCGACGCCGGCGTCGGCAAGAGCACGCTGCTGGCCTGGATGGAGCGTGCGGCACGCGAGCGCGGATTCACCGTCCTGCGGGCGGTCGGCGCCGAGGCGGAGACGGACCTCGCGTTCGGGGCCCTCCACCAGGCCTTCTGGTCGCTGCTCCAGCGGTCCGGCGCCTTGTCGGCCCACCAGCGGCACGCCCTGGAGAGCGCGCTCGGTGTCCGGTCCGGCACGCCGAGCGGGTTCGCCGTCGGTGCCGCCGCCCTGGCACTGCTGGACGAGGCGGTACGGACCGCCCCCGTGCTGCTCCTCCTGGACGACCTGCACTGGGTCGACTCGTCGAGCGCGACCGTCTTCGCCTTCCTCCAACGGCGCTGTGCCGAACTGCCGTTGGTGATCGTCGGTGCCAGCCGCCCGGGCGGCCCGGCCGCCCAGACGTGGTCGGCCGAGGCCGTCGACGTACGGGCCCTGCCCCGGCCGGACGCGGCCCTGCTGCTGGGCACCCGCTATCCCGATCTGGCGGCGACCACCCGGGACCGGGTCCTGGCGGAGGCGGACGGCAATCCCCTGGCGCTGGTGGAGCTGCCGCTGCAGCTGGCGGCCGCCCAGCAGCGGGGGTTCGCTCCGCTGCCGGAGCGGTTGCCGCTGGGGCGGAAGCTGGAGCAGATGTTCGCCGAGCGGCTGGGCGCGATGACGCCGGAGGTCGGCCGCCTCCTCCTGCTGGGAGCCCTGGCCTCCGGCACGGACTTCAACGGCGGGGTGTGGCTGCGCGCCGTCGCGGACGAGGACGTGCGGGCACCCCTGGAGCGGATCGAGGCGGACGGCCTGGCCCGGCTCGACGCCGCCGGACAGCTGGTGTTCCGGCACCCTCTGGTCCGTACCGCGGTGGTCTCGGCGGCCTCCGATGCCGCGCGCCGTGAGGCCCACAGTGCCCTGGCCGAGGCCCTCGCACCGGACGACCCCCGGCGGCTGGTCCACGAGGCGTCGGCGGCGCTGCTGCCGGACGAGGACCTCGCGGCACGCCTGCAGGAGGTCGGCCGAGACCTCGCCGGCCGCGGCGGTGACGCGGAGGGCGCACTCCTGCTCGAACGCGCCGCCGTCCTCTCCACCAACTCCTGCGACCGCGCCCGCCGGCTCACCTGGGCCGCGGTGATGGCGGCCCGCGGCGGGCAGCTGCGCCACACCGCGGGCCTGGTGGAGGAGCTGAAGGCGAGCACGGTTCCGCAGGACATCGCCCCGCTGTTCGCGTACGCGGTGGTCTACGCCGACCAGAGTCACCACGTCGACTTCGAATCCTCCACCGCGCTGCTGCCGGGGGCCCTCGACGCGCTGACGGCGCCGGGCGCCGACACCTTCGGCGGGCTGGTGGAGCAGGTCTACTTCAAGCTGCTGCTCGCCGCCACCTACACGGACGACCCCTGCGCGTGGCGGGCTCTGGAGCGGCACCGGGGGAGCGTCTCCGAGGCGGGCCGGCTCTGCCTGCGGGCGTGGACCGATCCGGGCCCGGACGTGGCCGACGCGCTGCGGACGGTGGCCGACGGCATGACGCAGGAACAGGAGGCGGGCGCGGCCTGGCTCCTGCTGTGGACCGCCTCGGCGCTCGACTGCCCCGAGGGCGACCTGTGGCAGCGCTTCAACGGGCTGTACGGCTACGCCACCCAGGGCTCGGTGGCGAAGGCCAAGTGCAACCAGGACTTCCTGCTCGGCCACTGGGACCAGGCGGCCGTCTGCCTGCGCGAGGCCGAGATAGCGGACGAACTCGGCTACCACACCAACGCCCTGATGTTCCGTCAGTACTACGCCCACTTCCTGGCCGGGCGGGGCGACGAGGCCGGGCTGCGGGAGATCGAGCAGGCCGTCAGGCCGACCGCCACGCGTGCCCGGATGCGGTTCGTCCTCGACCGCCTGACCCACCTGCGCGGCCTGACCGCGCTCGCCCACCGGCGCTACGAGGAGGCGTACGCGCACTTCTGTGAGCTCACCCCGCCCGGCCGGCTGTCCAGCGGCCCGCCCTGGCACCACGCGCTGGTCTTCGACCTGGTGACGGCCGCCGTGCACACCGGCCGGCAGGAGGAGGCACGGGCGCACATCGCGGCGGGGCGGGCCGCACGCTCCGCGGAGATCTCCGGCCGGCACGCCTTCCTGCTCGCGGCCGCCACCGCCCTGGCCGCCGAGGACGAGGAGGCCGAGGCCGCCTACCGTGCCGCGTACGCCGTACCGGGAGCAGAGCGGTGGGCGTTCGACCTCGCCCGGCTGCGGCTCGCCCACGGCTCATGGCTCCGCCGGCGCCACCGGCCCGGGGGCCGGGAGGTGCTGCGCGCGGCGCACCACGTGTTCCGCCGTCTCCAGGCGGACCCCTGGGCGCAGCAGTGCGAGGAGGAACTGCGGGCCGCGGGCGACCCCGTGGCCCCGTCGGCGGGCGGACCGGCCGCGCAGTCGTCCGGGCTGACCGGCCAGGAGCTGCGCATAGCCCGCCTGGCCGCTACCGGCCTGACCAACAAGGAGATCGGTCAGCGCCTCCAGCTGTCGCCCCGTACCGTCGGTGCGCACCTCTACAAGATCTTCCCGAAGCTCGGCATCACCTCGCGGGCCGCGCTCGCCCACGCCCTCGGCACCCGCTGACCTTCCAGGACGCCCGGCCAGGCCGGTCGGCGGGTGCGGGGCCGGGGCCCGCGGCCGCACCGCCGCGACGCGGCAGTCAGATGACCTAACGGGCCGCACCGCCCATGGACCAGGCTGACTGCGGAGGGCTTCGGTGGAAGGGCGGTCGGATGGTCTCGCAGGTGACGAGCGCGTCGGTTCCGGACGACGAGAAGGCGGCGTTCTGGAGCGGGGCGATGTCGCGGACGCTGGTGCCGGTGGAGGTGGCCCCGCTCAGCGGGCGGCCGCTGGACGGGCACCTGGTGTCGCACCGGCTCGGGTACGTGCGGATCTCGACACTGGAGGCGGACCCCGCCCGCCTCTCGCGTACGGCGGCGCTGATCGCCCAGGACCATGGTGCCGAGCCGCAGGTCGGAGTCGGGGTGCAGGTGTCGGGCCGGGCCGTGCTGGAGCAGGACGGGCGCCGGGCCCAGGTGCCGCCGGGCGGGCTCGTCCTGTACGACACGGCGCGCCCGTACTCCGTCGACTACCCGGAGCGCTTCCACACCCATCTGTTCCACGTGCCGCGCCGTCTGCTGGCCGTGCCGGAGCGCGACCTGCGGTACGCGTCGGGGACGGCCGTCAGCCTCGCGGAGGGGTGCGCGCCGGTGCTGCTGCCCTTCCTCGGCGTCCTGGCCGCGTCCGCGCACTCCTACTCCGCGCCCGTCGGCGACCGGCTGGCCGGCAGCGTCGCCGACCTGCTGAGCGCGCTCGTCACCCAGCTGGCCGCCGGACGGGCGGCGGACGGGCCGGGCAGCCCGAACGAGCACCTGGTCCGGCGGGTGAGCGAGTACATCGACCACCACCTGAGCGATCCGGAGCTGACGCCCGAGAGGATCGCTCGTGCCCACCACGTCTCCGTGCGGTACCTGCACCGGTCCTTCGAGAGCGAGGGCGTGACGGTGAGCCGGCTCGTCCAGCGGCGCCGTCTGGAGGCGTGCGCCCGCGAGCTGGGCCGGCGCGGACGTACGGCGCCGACCGTGTCGGCCGTGGCCCAGCGGTGGGGCTTCGTCAGCCCGGCGCACTTCAGCCGGACCTTCCGGGCCGCGTACGGCGTCGCACCGCGCGAGTGGCGCGCGCTCCGGTCGGACGATGCCGGCTGACGAGCCGTCGAACCGCCCGCCGAAGCCCGTCGAGCCCCGCCCGTCAACCGTCCGAGGAGTGCCGATGTCCGTCGTTCTCGACACCGCCGGGGTACCGTCCGCCGACCGCGCCGAGTACTGGCACGAGGCCGTCGCCCGTACCTTCATCCCGCTGGACGTGTCCCTGCTCGAAGGCGCGCCCGCTCCCGGGACCATCACCAGCCACCGTCTGGGCGAGCTGCAGGTCTCCGTGGTGCGGGCCGGTCCGCAACGGGTCGAGCGCAGCGCGGGGCTGATCGCGCGCGGCGGGGAGGACCACCTCACGCTGGCGCTCCAGCACCGGGGCACCGCCCGGCTGGTCCAGGACGGCTGCCAGGTGGAGCTGCGGCCCGGTACCTTCGCGATCTCCGACGCCGGGCGGCCGTTCGCCAAGGAACTGCCGGAGCCCTTCGTCTTCACGGCCTTCCACTGGCCGCGGTCGGCCGTGGGTGTCTCCGAGGAGGACCTGCGGGTGCTCACCGCGACGGCCTTCGACACCGGCGACGGCACCGCCGGGCTGGTGGCCGCCTACCTGGAGCGCCTCTCCCGGTCGGCCGACTCGCTGGACCCGCACCTGGCCGCCCGGCTCGCCACCACGGCCCTGGACCTGCTCGCGGTGCTCGCCCACGAGCTCCGGGGCCGGTCCGCCCCGGAGCCGCCCGAGGCGGCGCTCGCCACCCTGGCGCGGGTGAAGGACCACATCCTGCGCCACCTGGGCGACCCGGACCTCTCGCCGGAACGGATCGCGGCCGCCCACCACATGTCGGTGCGGTACCTGCACAAGCTCTTCCGGTTCGAGGGCGTGACGGTGGTCCGCTGGATCCAGCGCCAGCGTCTGGACATGTGCCGACGGGACCTCGCCCGCCCGACGGCGGGCCGGGCGACCGTGGCCGCGGTCGCGGGCCGGTGGGGGTTCGTGAGCGCCAGTCACTTCAGCCGGGCGTTCCGGGCCGCCTACGGGGTCTCCCCGCGCGAGTGGCAGGCCGGCGCAGGGGTGGGCCCCACGCCGGGCCCCGTGCACGTGCCGCTTCCCGGCGGCCGACGGCGGCAGGGCGCCTCCCCGTCCGGGTACGGCGTCGCGGTGTGACCCACCGGGGGAACGTCGGCTGCCGGCCCGTCGCACAACCGGCCGGTGGGCCGTCGGGCGGCAATTCGCCCAACGGCCCACCGGCCGACTTGTTGTGACGAGACGTCAGTTATCGCCGATCACCGCTCGGCATGGATCTCCGCGACGTAGCCGCCCGGGAACTGCACGACCGCGCTGTCCCGGCCGCCCACGGAGACCGGCCCCCACAGCACCGACGCGCCGGAGGCCTTCGCCCGGTCCAGGGTGGCGCCGAGGTCGGTCACGCCGTAGCCGGTCAGCTCCCGGCCGAACGGGTAGGGCAGCCGGCCGTCCGTCACCGTGATCGTCGTGGTGCCGAAGCCGGAGGTGAGGCGGATGAGCCGGTACGTCGTCCCCGGAAGGCCGATGGCGGCACCGTCGGCCCTCCGGTCGTCGGAGACGATCCGGCCCCCGGTGAAGGGGAGGTAGCTCCGCAGGAAGGCGCCGACCGCGTCCGGTGACAGATAGAGCCGGTTCTCCGGCACGCTGGCCAGGGCCGGGTACGACGGCGGGGTGGTGTGCACGTAGAGCTGGGCGCTGATCCCGCCGGGGAACTGGATGACCGTGTCCCGGCCGATCGGATCGGCGAACGGCGCCACGGTCACGGCCGCCCCGTCGGCCCGGGCGGCCCCGACCGCCCGGTCGAGGTCGGTCACCAGCCAGCCGGTGCGCTCGGTGCCGAACGGGTACGGGACGGGCGTGGTGAAGTCGAACACCGACAGCGTGCCGACCGGCGACAGCACCAGCTCGGACAGCGTCCGGCTGGGCGTCGGGGTCACCTGGGTGGAGACCGGCCCGATCGTGGTGCCACCGAAGGTGGACACCCAACTGGCCACGAACGCCTGCTCCGTACCCGGCGTGACGTACACGTGGGTGGAGTCGTACTGCGGGCCGACGGCGAGCTGCCGGTGCGAGCCCGGCGTCCTCGCCGGGGCGGTCTGGGCCACCGAGGCGGTGGGGACCGCCGTCAGCGCGGCGATCGCCGCCACCAACGGAACCGCCCGTCGGGCGAAGCCCTGGATCATTTGGAGGGACCTCCCGGTCGTCGTTCGCGCCCGGGGCGGCTGTGCCGGCCGCCGGGCGCAGGTCTGTCGCTGGTCGGAGAAATGGATCGGTGGTGCGGAGCCGCTCACGCCGTCGGCGGGGCCCAGTGGGCGTCGGGCGCCGAGACCCGGTGGGCGGTCAGCGCGGTGGCCAGGAGCAGCAGCGAGGCCAGTCCCAGGGCCACCACGAGCCGTCCGTGCAGCATCAGCGCCGCGCCCGCGAAGCCGCCGAGCAGCATCGCCAGCGCGGAGAGGATCCGGCGCCCCGGACGCGGCGCCGCGCCCCCGGCCGGCGTCGAGTCCGCGGCGAGGCCGGTCAGGGTGAGGGTGAGCACGGTGGTGGTGAGGTCGGGTACCCCGAGCCGCCGGGCCACCGCGTTCTGCAGGCCCATGCCCAGGCCCAGCAGCACGATCAGGGCGTAACGGGCGGCGCCGTCGGTGACCGCGGCGGTGACGGCGGCCCCGACCGTCAGGACGGTCTGGACGCCGGTGGCCAGGGCCAGCAGGCGTCCGCGGTGGTCCGCCAGCCGGCTGCCGAGCCGCCCGCCGGCGAGCGCGCCGGCCAGGAAGGCCGTCAGTGAGACAGCCGAGGCCGGGGCCGACAGCCCCGAGGCCCCCGCCAGGGCGAACCCCAGGAAGACCACGTTGCCGGTCATGTTCGCCACGAACACATGCCCGAGGCCGAGATAGCTCACCGCGTCGACGACACCGGTGGCCATCGTCAGCAGCAGCATCAGCGGCGGCAGCGGGCCATGACGGTCCGTGCGCGGCGGGACCAGGGTCCGGAGGGCGTCAGTCAGCAGGGCGCGCACCGGCCGCCGCCTCCTCCCGCACCGGCGGACGGTGGAGGACCGCCCGGGTGAGCAGCGCGCCGGCCATGCCGAGCACGGCGGTCGTGACGGACAGCCAGATGGGCCAGGCGGTCAGACCGACGGCGTGGTCGACGGACCACCGGCCCGGGCCGGTGAGCGAGAGTGACCCGGCGATGACGACCAGCACGAGCGGGTACTCGTAGCCGTCGTCCTGCACCCAGAGCCCGTGCGGCAGTTTGACGGTCATCGCCACCGTCATCACGCCGATGGCGACCATGGCCGCCAGTGGTGTGAGCGCGCCCAGGGCCAGGAACAGGCCCGAACCGATCTGCCCGGCGCCCGCGGCGAGGGCGGTGAGCGGCCCGCCGCGGAACCCGTCGTGCCGGAACTCCTCCGTCCCGCCCGCGAGGCCGTGGCCCCCGAGGCGGTAGCTCACCTTCTGTACCCCGTGCCCGGCGATGAGCAAGCCCACCACCAGCCGGAGGATCAGCAGTCCGGTATCCATCGTGTCCTGTTCCTGGTCCCTGTTCCTGATGCGGTGTCGGCGTGCGGGCGGTTCAGCCCGCGGCGTGGGCGCCTATGACGGTCTGTGCGTAGACGACGCCCAGGCCGTACGCGCCGGCGTGCTCCTTGACGATCTCCATGACGGCACCGTAGGTCTCCGTACGGGCCCAGTCGCGCTGGAGCTCCAGCAGTACCTGCAGCCAGGTGACCGGCACCGCGCCGGCCTGCGTCATCCGCTGGACGGCGTGCTCGTGGGCCTGCGGGGAGACACCGCCGGAGGCGTCGGCGACGACGTAGACCTCGTAGCCCTGGGCGATCATGGACAGCACCGGCATCACTAGGCAGACCTCGGTCCACAGGCCGGCGATGACGACCTTGCCGCGCCCGGTGGCCTTGACCGCCTCGACCAGGGCCGGGTCCTCCCAGGCGTTCATCGAGGTGCGGTCGATGATCTCCGCGTCGGGGAAGACCGCTCCCAGCTGCGGCAGGATCGGGCCGGAGAAGGACTCGGAGGCGACGGTGGTCAGCACCGCGGGCACCTCGAAGGCCTTGGCGGCCTTGGCCAGGCCGACGGTGGCGTTGATGATCGCGACCCGGTCGCCGCTGCCGGTGCCGAAGAACATCTGCGGCTGGTGGTCCACGAACAGCACCACGGCGTTGTCCGGAGTCAGCAGGTCGGGGCTCGGGGTGGCGCTGACCTGGGTGGTGTCGACCATGACGGGTTTCCTTCGGTTTCTCGGTGGGTTCTCCTCGCGGTGATCCGCGGGAGAGGTCGGGACGGTTGCCCTGGACCGGGCCGGCAACAGGGGCCGCGGCGTCGCGTGCCGGTCGGTCCCGGACGGCGAGGCGCGGCTCACGAGCGGTTCGCCTCACGAGCGGCGCGGCTCACGAGCGGCGCGGCTCACGAGCGGCGCGGCCCAGAAGCGGTTCGCCTCACGAGCGGTTCGCCTCAGAAGTGGAAGCAGGGGTCGGACGGTCGGTGGTGTCCGGAGGCCAGGCCACGTCCGACGCGCCACCGCAGGTGCTGCTTCGACTCGGCGGCGGCCTGCCCGAGCAGCTCCGCCTGGCGGGAGCCCGCGCCTGCGGCCCGGCCGGAGGCCTGGTAGCCGCCGAAGTGGGCGACCGGGCTCCAGTCGGGGCTGACCGGCGGGAGCTCCTCGTCCATTTCCTCGTACTCGGCCGCGGCGTGCACGATCCGGCCGCCGACGACCGTCAGCAGGGACTCGATGTGCGGGATCTCCGGCTCGGGAACGGTGAAGTAGTCCTCGGACAGGACGGCCAGGTCGCCATAACACCCCGGTCGCAGAACGCCCTTGACGTCCTGTTCCCCGGTGAGTGCCGCGCCCGCCGTGGTGTACATCGCGAGCGCGGTCTGGCGGTCCACCCGGTTCTGCGGCGGCCGCAGCGCCAGGCCGCCGACCGTGCGGCCGGAGACCAGCCAGTGCAGGGCGACCCAGGGGTTGTAGGAGGACACCCGGGTGGCGTCGGTGCCCGCGGCGACGGTCAGTCCGCGGTCCAGCATCGCGCGGATCGGCGGGGCCTGTGCGGCCGTGCCGAGGCCGTACCGGCGGGTGAACGCCTCGCCCTGGAAGGACAGCCGGTTCTGCACGGAGAGCGAGCCGCCGAGCGCCGCGATGCGGTCGAGGCTGTCCGGGGAGACGGTCTCCGCGTGGTCGAAGAGCCACCGGTTCCCGCCGGGGAACAGCCCCTCGGCGGCGAGCTTCTCGAACACCGCCAGGTCGCGCCGGATCGTCTCGTCGTAGGTCGCGTGCAGCCTGAAGCCCCAGCCGTTCTCCATGAGCAGCCGGACGGCCTTCTCGAACTCGCCCTCGTAGTTGTCGAGTTCGGGGCGTGGCTCGGCGAAGTTCTCGAAGTCGGCGGCGGCCCAGGTCAGGTTCTCGCCGGCGCCGTTCAGCCGTAGCCACTCGTCGCCGTCCCCGGGGCGGACCGTCTCGATCCAGCGGGTGAGATCGTCGAGCTCCTGGCCGGGGGTCTGCGGGAACAGGTGGTAGGCGATGCGCAGCGAGAGCCGGCCCTCCCGGGCGAGCTCGATCACCGTGCCGTAGTTCTCGGGGAAGCTCTGGAACCCGCCGGCGGCGTCGATCGCGGAGGTCAGCCCGAAGCGGTTCAGTTCGCGCAGGAAGTGCAGGGTGGACGTCTTGCGGTCCTCGCCCTCCAGTGTCGGGGCCTTGGCGAGTGTGGAGTAGAGGACCAGGGCGCTCGGGGCGGCCAGCAGCATGCCGTTGGGCTCGCCACCCCGGCCCCGGACTATCTGGCCGCCCTTCGGGTCGGGGGTGTTCCTGGTGTAGCCGACGGCCCGCAGCGCCGCGCGGTTGAGGATCGCCGACTGGTAGAGGTGGAGGACGAACACCGGGGTGTCGGGCGCGGCCTCGTTCAGTTCGGCCGGTGTCGGGAGCCGGCGCTCGGCGAACTGCTCGGCCGACCAGCCGCCGACGACCCGCACCCACTGCCCCTTGGGGGTGCGGGCGGCCTGTTCCCGCAGCATCGCCAGGGCGTCGCGCAGCGAGGTCACGCCGTTCCAGCGCAGCTCCAGAACGTAGTTGAGGCCGCCCCGGATCACGTGCAGGTGCGAGTCGTTGAGCCCGGGCACGACGCGCCGGCCGAGCGCGTCCACCACGGTGGTGGACGGTCCGATGAGCGGGGCGACGTCCGCGTCGTCCCCCACGGCCGTGACCAGGCCGTCGCGGATGGCGAGGGCGCCGGCCTGCGGCCTGCGGACGTCTCCGGTGTAGATCTTCGCGTTGCGGACGACGACGTCGGCGACGTCCTCGACGGCGCGGGGGACCAGCCCGCCGACCGGCATTGCAGGCACCTCGACAGCCTCCTGTGACGGGATCGGGTCGCCGCGCGGTGCGGCGGCGACTGGGGGCGGTCGAGCGGGCCGGGGGTTAGCGAGCCGGCCCGCTCGGCCGACTGACAGGACGTTAGGCCGACCACCGGTCCTGGAGTTGGCCCACAGTGCACCGCCTCCGTTCCGCCAGTGCACACCGGAGCGACGGCGTAGCGGTCCGTGCCCCGGAGGGCCTTTCCCGAGCCGTGTGGCCAACGACGGCTGTACGGAGAGGTCGGCGGCTATCTGTCGAGTAACAACCTTTTCCAGTAGAACAGTTGACTGTCCATCGGGTCGGCCGCCGTCACCGCCTTCAGTCGTGTGTGCGTCCCGGGCAAGCGTCCGGTGCGTCCGGTTCCGGCGCGGTGACGGAGCCGCCCGGGCCCGGCCGCGTACCGTCGTTCGTCGTGGAGTCCGCCTGCTCGCGTGCGGCTCGCATGATCGCGCGGCGGATGGGTTCGTAGCCGGTGCACCGGCAGATGTTGGAGCCGACCAGAGCGTCGACGCGCTCAGGGTCGTCGCCGATGGCGGGATCGGCCGCCAGCGCCCCGGCGGCCACCATGAGGAACCCCGGGGTGCAGAAGCCGCACTGCAGGGCATGTTCGGCGGAGAACGCGCGCTGGAGCGGGTGGGGTTCACCGTCGGGCCCGGCGAGCCCCTCCACGGTCCGCACCGAGCCGCCGTCGCACTGCACGGCGAGCATGAGGCAGGAACGGGCCGCCACGCCGTCCACCAGTACCGTGCACGCCCCGCACACGCCGTGCTCGCAGCCCAGGTGAGTGCCGGTCAGTCGGCAGTCCTCCCGTAGTACGTCGGCCAGGACGCGGCGGGGCTCCACGTCGAGCCGGTACGCCTGGCCGTTGACGGTGAGAGTGATCCTCATGCGTGCCCTCCCTCGGACCCGGCGGCGCGCGACCGCTGGTCCAGCGCCGCCTGGCACAGCGTCCTGGCGACCAGGACCGCGATGACGTGCCGCTTGTACTCGACGTCGGCGTACGGCTCCGCCACGGGCGCGGCGTCCCGCTCCGCGGCGATCCGGCCCGCCCGGGCGAACGGATGGCCGCCGGGCAGCCGGTAGCCGTCCACGGGCGCCGTGGCCTCGGCGCCGATCAGCGCCCGCTCGGCCGCCAGGGCCCGTACCGGCCGGTCGGCGCAGTTGGCCAGGCCGATCCGCGCTTCACCGATCACCCCGTCGCGCACGGTCAGCGTGGCGGCGACGGCCACCTGGGCGAAGCAGAAGTGCGTGCGCCGATGCTCGGTGAAGCCGACTCCGGTGTCGTCGTCGAGCAGCGGGAACCGCACCGCGGTGAGAAGCTCCCCGGGCCGGCGCGCGGACTGGTGCGGACCGTGGAAGTAGTCGCGGGCCGCGACCGTGCGCCCGCCCTCCAGGGAGTGCAGCTCGATGCCGGCGTCCAGGGCGGCGCCGATGGCACACCACTCCGAGGCGGGGTGCGCCCAGGCGAAGCTGCCCACCATCGTGCCGCGGGAACGGATGGGCGGATGGGCGATGTTGACCACTGCGCGTGCGAACAGCGCGCCGAGCGGGCCGGGCACGGACCGCGCCGACTCGAAGGCGTCGTGACGGACCAGAGCGCCCACCCGCAGCGTGTCGCCGTCGGTGTCCATCCGGTCGAGCCCGGCGACGCGGTTGATGTCGACCACCAGCTCGGGGCGGACGCGTTGCAGGCGCATCTCAAGGAGCAGGCTCTGCCCGCCGGCGAGCACCTGGGCCTTCCCGCGGGCGGCGCCGAGCACCTCGACGGCCTCGGGCACCGTGCTCGGCACGGCATAGTCGAAGGCGGCGGGCTTCACCGGACCTCCTCCAGCTTCGGGGCGCGGGCCGCCCGCCAGACCACATCCGGGGTGAGCGGCATCTGCAACAGGTCGGGGTCGGCGATCCGCAGGGCGTCGGCCACGGCGTTGACGATCGCGGCCGGAGTGCCGATGCACCCCGACTCGCCCGCACCCTTCGCGCCCAGCGGCGTGCTCGGGCTCGGTGTGCAGGTGTCCCTGATCTCGATGGGCGGAACCTCGGTGAACGTCGGCAGCAGATAGTCCAGCAGACCCGAGGCCAGCATCGGCACACCGTCGTCGTAAGGGATTCCTTCGTACAGTGCCTGGCCGATGCCCTGGACCGCCGACCCGAGGGCCTGTCCGCGCACGATCGTGGGATTGAGCACCACTCCGCAGTCGTCCACGGCCACCACCCGCAACAGGCGCACGGTGCCCAGCTCCGGATCGACCTCGGCCACCGCCGCGTGGGCGCCGAACGGGAAGGCCATTCCCGCCTCGAACCGGTCGTCGACCCTCAACGGCCCTGTGGCCTTCACCAGTTCGGCCAGGTCCATGGTCACCGAAGCGTCCTTGAGCAGGTGTACGGCGCCGTCGGACCACCCGACGTCACCGAGCGGCACCTCCCACAGCCTCGCGGCCCGCTTCCGCGCCTGGTCGATGAGCAGCCGCGAGGCGTGCTGCAGCATCGCGCCGGCCACCTGGGCGGAACGGCTGGCGAAGGAGCCCAGACCCTCGGGCTGCTGCTCGGTGTCCCCCTCGACCAGCCGGACCCGCGCCTCGTCCACTCCCAGGGTTCTGGCGACCAGAGCGGAGAAGACGGTCTCGTGTCCCTGACCGCTGGGGGCCGTGCCGCACCGGGCGGTGACCGTGCCGTCCGCCTCGGCCTCGATGCCGCCGAACTCGTGGAGTCCGCCCGGCTCGCCGCCGGAGCGCTCCACGTAGCAGGACAGGCCGATGCCCAGTGGCCGCGCGTCCGGATCCGCCCGCCGCCGGGCCTGTTCGGCCCGCCACCCGCCGTAGTCCAGCGTCTCCAGTGCCAGATCGAGCGCGGCGGCGTAGTTCCCGCTGTCGTAGCGCCGGCCGGTGGGCGTCAGGTACGGGAAGCTCCCGGGCGGGATGAAGTTGCGCCGTCGCAGTTCCGCCGGGTCCATTCCCAGCCGACGGGCCATCACATCCATCGCCCGTTCCAGCGCGATCGTCGCCTCGGGCCGGCCGGCGCCGCGGTAGGGATACGTCACCATCGTGTTGGTCAGTACCGAGCGGACGGTCGCGTGCACCTTGGGGGTGGCGTACGGGCCCGTCGCCATCCAGGCGGTCTGCATCGGCAGCCCCGCCCCGAGGTGGGGATAGGCACCCACGTCGGCGTCGATCGTCAACTCGTAGGCGAGCAGACGCCCGTCGGCGTCGGCGGCGAGCCGGACCCGCTGGTCCTGCCCCCGGCCCCGGGTCGCGACCAGCATGGACTCCAGCCGGTCCTCGATCCACCGCACGGGCCGGCCCAGCTTCACCGCCAGGAAGGCGACCACGACGAACTCCGGGAACGCCGCGCTCTTCGACCCGAACGCCCCGCCGGTGTCCGGAACCACCACGCGTACCCGGTCGGCCGGCCACCCGAGCAGCGCCGCCAGTTCACGCCGCAGCCGGTGCGGCATCTGATGGCCCGACCACACCGTCAGCCGGTCCGCCTCGGGCACGGCGAGGATCGTCCGGCACTCCATCGGCGTGGGCATGAGCAGTTGCTGGCGGTAGCGGCCCTCCACCACCGCCGCCGCGCCCCGCCAGACCGATTCCTCGATCGGCTTCCCGGCCTCCCCACGGAAGGCGGTGTTGCTCAGACCGTCGAACAGCCGGACGGAATCGTCCGCCGCGGCGGACGGCGTCACCACCGCGGGCAGCGGATCGATCCGGAAGGACACCGCGGCCGCACCGTCCTCGGCCCGGTAGCGGTCCTCTCCCAGGACCACCGCCACCGCCTCGCCCGCGTACCGCACCCGGTCCTTCACCAGGGCCGGCCACTCACGGCCGGCCACGGCCTCCTCCGTGGACAGCCCGGCCAGCAGGGTGTACGGAACCGGAGGAAGATCCCGCAGGTGGGATGCCGCCTGGACGCACGAGGGCAGCTCCGCCAGGTCCGCGGCGGACCAGGCCCCCACGACCCCCGGCACGTCACGGGCGGCGGCGCAGTCCACCTCACGCACCGTGCCGTGGCCGACGTCGCTTCGCACGAACACCGCGTCCAGGCAACCGGGAACCTCGATATCGGCGACATAGCGGCCTCGGCCGGTGAGTAACCGTCCGTCCTCGCGCCTGGTCCACTGCTCCACGACTGCACCTCTGCGCCTCGTAGTACCCGGGGGGATCGACCGTGGACTCGCCACGTGCGAGCGCGACACCCCGTACCGGAGCGGGTGCCCGAGCGCGCTCGAAGGAGTTCACCGTACGGGCCACCCGGCGTGGCGAACCGGGCAACACACGGGTCGGTGCACTCCGGGGACAGACCTGTGCGTCATGGGGCACGGTCCGGCGCTGCCCGGGGTCGGCTCAGTGGCCGCGCCCGGACGCGTCAGGGCTCTGCCCGGCGCACATCCCTTTCAGCAGTGCGGTCAGGATGCGCGTCAGCTGGGGTTCGACGTCGACCAGGGCGTGCGCCAACTCGGGGTGGGTCTCGTAGAGCGCGCGCAGACGGGTGCCGGGCGCGGCCATCTGCCACAGCGCCCCGGCCATGCTCGTGGCCGTCGCGATCACGTCCGTGGCCTGGCGCTCGGTGATCCCGAGCAGCTCGTGCAGCACGGCCGCCATCGAGGCGACCTCGGCCAGTGCGACCTTCTTGAACGCGTGGGCGGAGTCGAGCGAGACGTTGCGCTCCAGGTTCAGCGGTGCCTGCGCGAGCAGGTCGCAGAAGAACGGCCGCGCCACCAGCGACCGGGCGACGACGGCGGCGACCGCCTCGGGAGCGCCGTCGGAGAGGTCCCCGAGCCGCGCGCGGAGCGCCGCCGACCACTCCTGCCAGCCCTCGGCCGTGAGCATCAGGAAGATCTGCTCCCGGGTCTCGAAGTACCGCAGCATCGCGGACTTGTGCATGCCGACGGCGGCCGCGATGTCCGTGAGGGTGACCTCGCGCACGCTGTGTTCGGTGCCGAGCGAGTGGGCGGCGTCGAGAATCGCCCGCTCGCGCTGTTGCTTCGCCGCCGCGCTGCGAGCGCGCTGGGGACCGCCCTGCTTCATGACAGCAAACTTAACACGACCGGGTTGCACTAATAACGAAACGGTGTTTTGCTATCGGCATGGACACACAGCAGACCTGGTTCATCACCGGCTCCTCCCGCGGCTTCGGCCGCCACCTCGCGATCGCGGCCCTGGAGGCCGGCGACAACGTCGTCGCCACGGCCCGCAAGCCGGAGCAACTGGACGATCTCGTTCAGCGGTACGGTGACCGCGTTCTCCCCGTCGCCCTCGACGTCACCGACCGGCCGGCCGCCGTGGCCGCCCTTCAGAAGGGCGCCGACCGCTTCGGCGGGATCGACGTGGTGGTCAACAACGCCGGATACGCCAACCTCTCGGCGGTCGAGCACACGACCGAGGACGACTTCCGCCGACAGTTCGACACCAACTTCTGGGGCGTCTACAACGTCTCGACGGCGGCGCTCCCGATCCTCAAGGCGCAGGGGGCCGGCACGATCGTGCAGTTCTCCTCCATCGGCGGCCGGGTCGGCGGCACGCCCGGCCTCGGGTCGTACCAGGCGGCCAAGTTCGCCGTCGACGGCTTCACCCGCGTGCTGGCGGCGGAGACCGAGCCGTTCGGCATCAGGTACCTGGTCGTGGAGCCGGGCGGGTTCGCCAC
Organism: Kitasatospora sp. HPM-01-4; assembly: GCF_051374625.1. Classification (NCBI taxonomy): domain Bacteria; kingdom Bacillati; phylum Actinomycetota; class Actinomycetes; order Kitasatosporales; family Streptomycetaceae; genus Kitasatospora; species Kitasatospora sp. HPM-01-4. Next base: position 7,747,107 of record NZ_JBPQGP010000005.1, read on the forward strand.
GGACTGGGCCGGGGCCTCGATGCGGATCCCCGAGGTCGTGCCCGAGTACGCCGGGACGGTCGGGGAGATGGTGCGCGCGTTGAGCGGCCCCGTGAGCTTCGCGGGCGACCCGAAGCGCGCCGGCGAGATCCTGGTCCGGGTCGTCAGGCACCCGAACCCGCCCTCGCATCTGATCCTCGGGGCCGGTGCCGTCCGGATGGCGCAGACCTATTCGCGCGGCCAGCTGGAGGAGGCCGCCGCATGGGAGCCGGTGAGTCGGTCGGCCGACTTCGACCAGGACTACCCGGCGGACCTCGTCGACCACGCACCGGAGGCCGGGGCGAGGCAGTGAAGCGGTTCACGGACACGGTGGCGCCGCCCGGCACCGGTGCCGGCGGCTGAACGGGCGCACGCCGAGGCGGCGGCGGTGTCGCGGACCCCCATGGTGACGGAGGACAGGCGGTGCAAGGCCATACAGGACCCCATGCTCGTGGTGTTCCTGAACGGTGGCGGAGCGATGCGCTGGTCAGGCGTGGAAGATCTGCCGGAGTTCGCCGATGCCCTCGATGCGGCTGACGAGTTCGTCGCCGTCGGTGAGGAAGCGCTGAGGAGTTCGGCCGAGGCCGACACCGGCCGGGGTGCCGGTGAAGATGACGTCGCCGGGCCGCAGCGGGAGGATGGCGGAGAGCTTGGCGATGAGCGCGGGCACGGAGAAGATCAGGTCCCGGGTGCGGCCCTTCTGGACGCTCTCCCCGTTGATCGTGCAGCCGAGCTCCAGGTCGTCCGGGTCGGCGAGTTCGTCCGGGGTGACCAGGCACGGACCCATCGGGGCGAAGCCGGGGAAGGACTTGCCGAGGCCGAACTGCGGTGCGGGGCCGGTCATCTGGGTGATCCGCTCGGACAGGTCCTGGCCGACGGTCAGGCCGGCGACGTGCTCCCAGGCGGATTCGGCGTCCACCTGCCGGGCCTCGGCGCCGATGACGGCGACGAGTTCGACCTCCCAGTCGGTGTGGCCGCCCTCGGGCAGGCGGACCCGGGTGACCGGGCCCGTGATGCTGGAGGCGAACTTGGTGAACACCGGTGGCAGTGTGTCCGGGACGGTGAAGCCCGACTCGGCCGCGTGGGCGCGGTAGTTGAGGCCAACGGCGAGGAGCTGCCCGGGCCGCGGGGCCGGGGAGCCCAGTTCGGCGGCGTCGAAGGGGGTGCCCCCCGGAAGCTCCGCGTGGTCGGCCCAGGCCCGGAACCGTGCCCAGCGGGAGTAGACCTGCTGCGGGTCGCTGGAGAAGAGGCCGCCGCTGGCCTGTTCGACGTCGACGGCGAGGGCGTCGCCGGTCAGCAGGACCAGTCGGTTGTCGAGGTTGGCGATGCGCATGGGGATGGCTCCTTCGCAGGTGGACCAGACCGGCGGGGTGGTCCTGTGACCGATGCCGGGCAGTGCCTTGCCGTGGACCTCGAAGCCTACGGCGGGGGCGGCCGCCGCGTGGCACGACCGGCGGATACCCGCCGGCCGTCCTCGGTCCTGGGAGCGTGCTCACGCGGCAGCGGCCACGGGGCGACCGCGTGTGGTCCTGTGTCCTCCTCGGGGGCTGTCCGACGGAGGGTCAGGCGACGGGCAGCCATTCCGGGCGGCAGGCGCCGCGCGGGAGGAGGATGTGCCGGTAGGCGCCGGGGGTGTCCGACATCTTCACCTGGTCGGTGATGCCCTGGTAGTGGCCGAGCGGGGTCTCGGCGGTGAAGACCTCGGGGTCGGGGTAGGCGTGGAGTCCACCGCTGCCGGCGGTCCGGCGTGCGTAGGCCTGGTCGAACACGCCCATCCCTGATCTTGCAGGGTATCCCCGGCTTTAGCCGGGGAGGGAATGCATCCTTGGCTCGGAGCCGCGAAGCGGCGGAGTTCGCTGCGGCTCCGGGGTGGCGGTCAGATAGGCCGCTTCTGTCCTTCGATGTACTGGCGGACGATGCTGAGAGGTGCGCCGCCGCAGGACCCGGCGAAGTAGGACCGGGACCAGAAGACGGAGCCCAGGCCGATACGGTTGATGCGGCCCGTGTATTCGGCGCGTAGGTATCGGGAGCTGACGCCCTTGAGGGAGTTGATCAGCTTGGACAGGGCGATCTTCGGCGGGTAGTGCACCAGCAGGTGCACGTGGTCCGCCTCGCCGTTGAACTCCCTGAGCTCGGTCTCGAAGTCGGCGCACACGTTCCGCATGATCTCTTCGCAGCGCCGCAGCATCTCGTCATCGAAGACATCCTTCCGGTACTTTGTGACGAACACCAAGTGAGCGTGCAGGTTGTGGGTGACGTGCCGTCCAGTGCGGATATCGGGGTTCGGTTCCCAGCGCGGTGACATACACCAACGGTAGTAGAATCCTGCAAGCCGGCCAGGGCGGGGGTGGGTCGGATGATCCGTGCGTACAAGTTCCTCATCAGGCCCACCGTGGGCCAGGAACAGCAGCTTTCCGCTATGTTGCGCGACCACTGCGGGCTGTATAACGCTGCCCTTCAGGAGCGGCGGGACGCCTACCGGCACGCCTCCAGGACGACCGTCCGATACGGGCAGCAGTCCGCGCAGCTCAAGGAGATCCGGGCGTTGGACGCGGACCAGGGCCGGTGGTCGTTCTCCTCGCAGCAGGCGACGTTGCGCCGCCTGGACAAGGCGTTCGCGGGATTCTTCCGCCGGATCAAGGCCGGTGAGAAGCCGGGCTATCCGCGTTTTCGCTCACATAAGCGGTTCGACACCGTGGAGTGGCCCGCTGACGGCGACGGCTGCCGCTGGGACTCCACCCCGCACGACCCGGTGACCCGCGTCCGCCTGCAAGGCGTCGGGCACGTCCGCGTGCACCGGCACCGGCCGGTGGCCGGGAAAGTCAAGACCGTCAGCGTCAAGCGGGAAGGCCGACGCTGGTACGTCATCCTCACCGCCGACCAGGCCCGGCCCGAGCTGTTGGAGCCGACCGGCTCCGTGGTCGGCATCGACATGGGCATAGCCAACTTCCTAGCCGACTCCAACGGCGGGTTCATGCCCAACCCGCGCCACGGGCAGAAGGCCGCCGCGAAGCTGGAGAAGGCTCAGCAGGCCCTTTCCCGAGGCAAGCGCGGCAGCAAGCGCCGCCGCAAGGCCGTCGAGACCGTGGCCCGGCTGCACCGCAAGGTCCGTCGTCAGCGCCTCGACCACGCCCACAAGACCGCCCTCGGCCTCATCCGCGAACACGACTTCATCGCGCACGAAGACCTCAAGATCCGCAACATGAGCAAGGCCCCCGCGCCGAAGCCCGACCCCGACCAGCCGGGCAACTACCTACCCAACGGGGCCAGCGCGAAGGCTGGACTCAACCGCTCGATCTCGGATGCCGGATGGGGGGTGTTCCTGACGATCCTCACCGCCAAGGCAGAATGCGCCGGACGGGAGGTGATGGCCGTGGACCCCCGCAACACCTCTCGCACCTGCCCGTCCTGCGGGCACGTCGCGGCAGAGAACCGGCCCGCCCAGGACACCTTCCACTGCGTCAACTGCAGCCACACGGCGCACGCTGACACCGTGGGAGCCGTCAACGTTCTACGGGCCGGGCTGGCCCGTCGCAACGCCCGGAAGGGTTAGCGAGAAGCCCCCGGCTTCAGCCGGGGGAGGAGTCACGGAGAGGATCCACAGGGCGACGCGGGAGAGGGAGACGTGGACCCGGTAGCTGCCGCCGTCGGTGGCGCGGCGCCGCAGCGCCTGCGGGTGGGCCCCCACCGCCTGTGCCGCGACCCGTCGTCCCTGTCGGCCGATCTCGTCAGCCACGACTTCGCGGTCGAGCGCATCTGTGCCGCCCTGCCGCGCGATCACCGGCTGGCCGCGGCGGACGAGGTCGGCCTGGACGAGCTGAGCGGCGACGACTTCGTCATGCCCGACGCCGTGGCGCTTCCGGGGCTGTCCGCGCAGCTGCAACTCGCCTGCCACGATGCGGGGTTCATGCCACGGTGCCGGGCGGTCGCCGACGACCTCACCGGTCTGTTCAGCTATGTGGCCTCCGGGCTCTGCGTCAGCCTGCTGCCCGCAGGCCTGGCTGGCTTCGCGGCGGGCGACGTCGCCTTCGTCGCCTTGCGGGGGGACTCGCCGTATCTGGAGACCCGCGTGGTGGGGGTGCACCGTCCGGGGGTGGACGCCGCCGTCCTCCGCCTGTTGGAGATGATCAGCCGGCGCATGGCCGGGTGACTCCGCGGGAGTCGGGCCTCGTCTGGTGCACCCAGGCTCGGGACCGGTCCTCGATCCACCGGAGGCCGAGCGGCGGGACGGCCGGGCGGAGGCCGCGCGGGAGCGGTGACCGGGTGGCCGTCCCGGTCCCACGCGGCCTCCGGATCCCGAACGCTGAACGTCGATTCACGGCCTGCCTCGTGAAGGCCGAACTCCGGCCGTCGCCCTCGGAGTTCGATGTCGGTCGGGGCCGCCGAGCCGGTGTGCGGTGGTTCAGAGGCCGAACCGGGCGCGGTGGGAGGCGGGGACCAGGTCGGCGTACTCGGGGTGCTTGGTGATCCAGCCGCGGATGAAGGGGCAGTAGGGCAGGACGGCGAGTCCCTGCTCGCGTGCGGTGTCCAGGGCGGTGCGCGCCAGCCGGCTGCCCAGTCCGCGGCCCTCGAACCGGGGGTCGATCTCGGTGTGGATGAAGGCGATCTCGTTGTCGGAGCGGTGGTACTCGGCGAATCCGGCGAGCTCTCCGTTGTCGTGGATCTCGAACCGGGACTTCTCTGCGTTGTCGGTGGTGAGCTGCTCCATGGTTCCTCTTCTCCTGCCGGGCACGGCTGATCGCCTCGGGAGCGGTCATGGGCACCGGGGTGATGCCGTCAGCAGCATAGTTGAAGGATCAACATTTGTCTGCCGGCTGCAGGCCTCGGCTGGCGGCTCCGGCGGTCGGGCGAGCACCGGAGCCGTGTCCCTCGACGTGGATGTGCCGTTTCCCTCATCGTGGTTCGGCGATGAGCTGCGGGCCCCGCGGGCGGAGCGTGGCCGAACCAGCGGCCTCCCGGAGGCCGCCGGGCGAGGCCGGTCGCAGCCGCCAGCGGGCCAGGACGGTCGCGGCGACGATGAGCATCTCGGTCCAGGCGAAGGACTCACCGACGCATTTGTGGTGGCCCGCGCCGAAGGGGAGGAACAGTCTGCGTGAAGCGTGGTCCCCGGGCTGTCGCCAGCGGTCAGGATCGAAGCGCAGGGGGTCGGGGAAGAGTCGCGGGGACCGGTGCAGTGCGGTCGGGCTGAAGAGGATCTCCGTCCCCGGGGGCAGGTGCGCGTCCGCGTACCGGAGCGGGGCCACCGCCCGTCGCATCAGGATCCAGTTGGGGGTGTGGAGCCGGAGGGTCTCGCTGAGCGCGTGCCCCGTGCGCTCCAGGCGCGGCAGGTCGCTCCAGGGCACGGCGCCGTCGGCGGCGACGGTGCGCACCTCCTCGCTCAACTCCTCCTGCAGCCCGGGGTGTTCGGCGAGTTCGTGGAAGAGCCAGGAGAGCGCGGTGGCGGTGGTCTCGATGCCGGCCAGGAGCAGCGAGACCGCCTCGTCCCGCACCTGGGCGGCTTCCATGGCGAGGCCCGTCTCCTCGTCCCGGGCGGCCAGCAGCAGGGCCGGCAGCATGCCTTCCGGGCCCTGGCGGCGGACGCCCTGCGCGACGATCTCGTCCACCACCGCACGCAGCTCCCGGACCGCCGAGTCGAACCGCCGGTTGGCCGGGACGGGCAGCTTCTCCAGCAGGGCCGAGGGGTAGAGCGCCCGCCGTACGAAGCCTGTCAGGACCACGGGCACGGATCGGTTGATCCGGGCTTTCTGGGCATCGCTCAGGTGGGTGGCGAACAGCGACTCCACCACGATGTCCCGGGAGACCGCGTGCATCCGCTCGGCGATCGGTACCGGCCGCCCCGGCTCCCAGCGGGACACCGCAGTCGCCGCCTGACGTGCCGCCAGTGCGGCGTATCCGCGGATGCTGTCGAGATGGAAGGCCGGCTGGACCAGGCGTCGCTGGCGGAGGTGGAACGCGCCTTCGGAGGTGAACAGCCCGTTCCCCAGCAGCCCGCGGGCCTTGTCGAAGACGAAGCCCTTCTCGGTCTTCGGGGCGTCCTGGACGAGCAGCCGGTGGACGAGCTCGGGCGTGGTGAGTACGTGAACCGGCCGCCGCCACAGGTGGATCCGCACCACCGGGCCGTAGTCGGCCAGTGACTGGAGGAAGGGCACGGGCCGGGTCAGCAGCGGCACCAGGTGCCCGAGCGGCGGCAGTCGGCCCGCGGCGCACGGGATCCTGCCGCGAGGGCCTTCGTCTTCGGTCATCATCGCCCCGCCGCAGGTGCCGCGGCGTCGAACCGCGAACTGCCGCGGGACCATTCGATGTGCCCCCGCAGCCACAGACCCAGACTGCGGGCGTAGGCCGCGGTCGCGGCGCTGCCGCCCGTGGCGATGGCCCGGCTCAGCTCGACAAAGGAGTTCATCTCGGCATCGCGTACGGCGACGGCCAGCTTCCGGGCCTCGGCCGACGGGCAGTGGTGGTGCCGGGCGAGGACCTCGACCAGGTTGTGGCGACCCTGGCCGTCGGCCTTCTCCTTGGCGTGGGAGTACAGGTCGTTGTCCCAGCTCACCAGGTTCGCGGTGATGTCCCTGAGCCTGCGCAACGCGGGACCGTCCGCCTCCGCGGGTGGCGCTTCGTAGCCCGCGGCGATGTCGACGAGGGCGAGGCAGGTGTACGTCGCCCCGGCGTGCCGGCGCATGGCCATGTACTCGGCGGGCCCCGGTACCACCCCCGCCTCGCGGTTCGCGGCCTCCCACACCTGGGCGAAGAGGTAGTCGCGGACCGTGCACTCCCATCGGAACAGCTGCGACGGCGAGGCCTGCGCACCCACCCGGTCCCGGATCTCCCGCAGGGCCACCGCGTAGGCACTGGCCGGTCCGCTCACCCCGGCCGCGGGCGGCTCGGCGTCGAGCACCCGCGCCAGCAGGGCGGTGGTCCGCGCCAACGGGCCCGGCCTGCTGCCGCGTTCAAGGTCCTCGCAGTACCCGTCGTCGAAGGCGAACAGCCAGACGTACCAGTCGGAGAGCAGCCGCAGCATCTCGGCGTCCACCTCCGGATTGGTCCGCGCCGCCAGGTGGCCGCTGCGCTGACGCCGGATCCGTTCCGCCTGCCGCGGTTGCCCGTCCAGCAGCCGGTGCCGTGTCAGCCAGGCCAGGCTCCGCTGGTCGGCCTGCTCGGCATGGGGGTTCACCAGGGAGGGGAAAGGGCACCACAACTCGCCGGTGGCCTCGCCCGGTTGCTCGTCTTGGAGATCGACCACGGATCTGCCAGCCTTGTCTCGGTAGGTCGCAGCCGGATTCCGTCTCCCGGCGACGGACGCGGAAGCACGGGGGAGGACGGCCTGCAGGGGATGTCGAAGCTAATCCACCCGGAACGGTGCGGTGGACTCTGCGCGCACCCGCCGTTGACCCTCGGCGCACCACTCGTCGCCGGGCCCTGCCCGGAATCCCGGGTACGCCGCAGACGGCCGCGGCGCGGAACCGGAATATTCGCTGGCGGGCACGGGCGTACGAGCGGTACGAAGGCAGGATGACCATCAGCGAAACCCCCGCCGAGGCCCTCACCGACCCGCGCATCCTGCGCCCCGCCGTCCTCGACCTCGGCGACGCCCTGCTGCGCCCGTGGGGCCGAGCCCTCGACGTGCCCGGCGGCATCGTCCCCGCCCTCGTCGCGGCGTCGGCGGACCCGGACATAGCCCGATGGAACCCGCTCAGCACCATCGATCCGGCGGCCGCCGAGGCCTATCTCGACCGCGCGGCCGCCCGCTGGGCCGACGGCGGCACGGCCGCCTTCGCCATCACCGACAGCGTCGACGGCACCCTCTGCGGCAACGCCTTCCTGCAGTGGAGCAACCGGGCCGACGGCATCGCCATGGTCGGCTACTGGCTGCTCGCCGCCGCCCGCGGCCGGGGGCTCGCCACCCGCGCCACCACCGCCGTCACCCGCTGGGCCGTCGAGACCGCCGACGCCCGCCGCATCGAGCTCTACCACGCCGTCCGCAACGAAGCCTCCTGCGGGGTCGCCACCCGCGCCGGTTTCCCGTACGAGGGCACCCTTCGGGCCTCCTACCGCTACACCGACGGCTACCAGGACGAGCACCTGCACGCCCGCCTGGCCACCGACCCGGAGTGAGGGCGGCGGGCCGGCCACGTACCTGCCGGACGGGTCGTCCACCGGGTGCCGATGTCGCGTCAACGGCTCGGCGCTGACGCGGGCGAGGTGGTGGGGGAGGAGGCGGACCCTCGTTTATCTGACGGCAAGTCAGAAGTTATCGGCCGCTGTCACGCTCATCGGAGCGTACCTCAGACGGGGGACGGCCGGGGTGCGCCCGCGGATCTGATTCAGGGAGAACCATGCGTGGTACCGCGCTCGGCGACCGCTACCGGCTGCTGGACTGGCTGGGCGGTGGATCGATGGGCGACGTGTGGCTCGCCGAGGACGAGGTCCTCGGCCGCCGGGTGGCGGTCAAGGTCCTGAAGCCCGCCCTGCTGGACGAGCCGGGATTCGCCGAACGCTTCCATGCCGAGGCCCGTGTCATGGCGGGACTGCGGCATCCCGGCATCGTCGGCGTCCACGACTTCGGGCACAGCGCCGAGGACGGGAAGCGCTCGGTCGCGTACCTGGTCATGGAGCTGATCGACGGGGAACCACTGAGCACCGTGCTGGAGCGCCGCGACCGCCTGCCGGTGGCGGAGGCCCTCCGGACGGCTCTCCAGGTGCTGGAGGCGCTGGAGGTCGCGCACGAGTCCGGAGTCGTCCACCGGGACATCAAACCGGCCAACCTGATGGTCCGCGGCGACCAGGTGGTGATCGCGGACTTCGGCATCGCCCGGCCCGGGTGCAACGCCCGGCTGACCGTACCGGGGATGGTGCTCGGCACCGCCGCGTACCAGGCGCCGGAGCAGGCCTCCACCGGGACGGTCGCCGCCTCGGCGGACCTCTACGCAGTCGGCGTGGTCCTCTACGAATGCCTCTCCGGGAGCCTGCCCTTCGACGGGGAGACCGCCCTCGAGGTGATCCTCAAGCACCTGACGGAACCCGCGCCGCCGCTTCCCGCCCAGGTGCCCGAGCCGGTGCGGGCGCTCGTCGAGCGGGCGATGGCCAAGGAGCCCGGCGAGCGCTGGCCCGACGCGGCGGCCATGGCCGCGGCGGTACGGGAGGCCCTGGCACTGGTCGGAACCGACGCACCGCCGGCCACGGGCGCGATCCGGCCGGTCGCCGGGCGTAAGCCGCGTGCGGGCCTCCGCCGGCGCGCGCTGCTCGCGGTGGCGGTGGTGCTAGTGTCCTGCTTCACCTGGGCTGCCGGGGCGACGGTGTTCCGGCAGGGCCGGGAGGACCTGTCGACCGGCGACACGATCGGCGCCGAGACGACGATGGACCTCATGCGGCCCGTCAAGCCCGGGCAGGTGGGTGTCGGCCGTCCGCTCGGCGGGCTGCCGTCGGCGCGGGAGACGACTCCGGCGCCGTCCGCCAGCCCCGGTGCGGGCGAGAGCGCCGCGCCCATCGCGGGGCCCGCGTCCGGCGCACCGCGTACCTCCGCCGCGCCCTTGCGGCCGGGCCCGTCCGCCCCGACCTCCGCGGCCCCGTCCCCGTCCTCGCCCGAGCCCACAGCCTCCGTGGCGGCCAGCGCCCCGGCCACGGCGCAGCCGAAGCCCACGCCGCCGCCGAAGCCGGAGCCGCAGCTCCCAGCCGTGGCGCAGTTCACCACCGGTGGTGTCGCGCTGGACAACTCCTACTCCACCGACAAGGACGGGAACCTGGTCGGCACCTACACCGTCAACGGCACCCCGGCCCAGCTGTGGCGGCTGGAGAAGTTCTCCGAGGGGAGGTACTTCCTGCGCAACGGCTCCAGCGGCTACACCAAGGTGCTGGATCTGGACCTGGCCACCGGGAGGATCCAGATCTGGACGAACCCGCCGGGCGCCGAGAACCAGCTCTGGTCCTTCGTGCCGGTCACAGGTGGCTACCAGATCGTCAACTCCTACACCAAGCAGTGCCTGACGTCCGGCGGGCTCGCCGAGTGGGCCTTCGTGCAGTCCTGCTCGAAGGCGGACAACCAGGTGTGGACCATCTCCTGAAGTCTCAGGCCGGCGGCCAGGACGGCCATTGCCGACGAAGCCTCAGGCCGGCAGCCAGGACGGCCATTGCCGACGGGGCCGGTCGGCGGACCGGCCGGGTCCGATCAGGGCGTGCAGCCGGTCGGCTTCGGGGGAGCCGATGGCGGCCAGGATGTCGTGAGCCTCCGACCAGCAGGCCTGGGCCGAGCCGGGGGTGGCGTCGCGGTCGGCCAGCGCGTCGCCGAGCGCCGCCAGGGCCAGCCCCCGCCCCCTGCGGTCGCCGTCGAGCGTCAGGACCTCGACCGCCCGCCCGGCCGCCTCCACCGCCTCGGCGCTCCGGCCGAGGGCACGCAGCGACTCGGTGAGCCGCAGGAGCGTACGGCCCGTCCGGCGGCGGTCGTCCGGTCGCAGCAGGGCGAGGGCACCGCGGTGGTGGTCCAGGGCCTGCTCGAACTCACCGCGGTCGTGGGCGATCGTCCCCAACGAGTCGAGGGCGAGCGCCTGGAGCTCGCGGTCGGCGAGCTCATGGCAGATCGCCAGGGACTGGTCGATGACGCGGATCGCGGCCTCGAACCTGCCGAGCTCGGCGAACGCGCCGGCCAGGTTGAGCAGCTCGCCCGCCACCGAGCGGCGGTCGCCGAGCCGCTCCCACACCGAGACCGCCGCCGTGAAGCCCTCTACCGCGTCGCCCGGCCTGCCGACCTGGACGAAACAGGCGGCCAGTGAGGCGTGGGCGAGGGCGAGCAGAGGCCTCGGCATGTCGTGGGCGGTGCACAGATCGCGGGCTCTGAGCAGCTCGGCCAGGGCGGAGGGTTCGGATCCGACCTCGGTCAGCAGCCGTCCGAGCACTAGCCGGGCCCTGGTCTCGGCGGTACGACAGCCCTGCTGGATGGCGGCCTGCAGCAGGACCTTGGCCGCATGACCCAGCGGCCGGGTCGCCTGGCCGGTTTCGTACAGCAGGCTGCAGCCGAGCAGCAGTTCGGCCATCAGATCGAGGCGGGTCGGCTCGGGGAGCCTGGCGTACTGACTGACCAGTGCGCCGATGCCGAGGTACTCGCCGCGGGCGGCCGCGCGGGAGTCGGGAGTGTGCGGTGCTTCGGTGGTGGGCAGCGCCGCGCGGGCGGCCGACGGGCCCAGCGCGGCCGTGGTCTCGGTGTGGTGATGGACCGCCAGCCGGACGAGGGTGGCGGCTCGGCAGTCCTCGACGCTCTCCGAGTCCTGGGTGAGCCGCTGGGCGAAGGCGCGCAGCAGGTCGTGGTGCCGGTAGCGATCCGGCGCCACGGTCTCCAGCATCGAGCAGTCGACCAGCGACTCGGCCAGCTCCTCGGCCTCGTACCGGGGCAGGTCGAGCACCGCCGCGACCGCGGCCGGTGACAGGTCGGGCGCATCGGGCACCGCCAACAGCCGGAACGCGCGCGCCTGTTCGGCGTCCAGCTGGTCGTAGCCGAAACGGAAGGCCGACTCGACGGCGAGGTCCCCGGTGCGCAGCACGTCCAGGCGGTAGCGGCTCTCGGACAGTTTGTCGAGCAGCCGGGCCACGGTCCAACTCGGACGGCAGGCCAGCCGGGCGGCGAGGATGCGTACGGCCAGCGGGAGGTGGCCGCAGAGCCGGACGAGCTCCCCTGCCGCGTCCGCTTCGGCCAGGAGCCTTTCCCGGCCGACCACTCGGCCGAGCAGGTCGACGGCCTCCTCCGGGGCGAAGACGGACAGCTCGGTGAAGTGCGCGTTGTGGAGTGAACCCAGCCTGGCCCGGCTGGTGATGAGCACGGCGCTGCCGGGGCCGCCCGGCAGTAGCGGCCTGACCTGCTCCGCGTCCCGGGCGTTGTCGAGCACGACCAGCACCCGTCGGCCGGAGAGCAGTGAGCGGAACTGGGCGGAGCGCTCGGCGAGTTTGGGTGGCAGGCCTTCCGTCGGCACGCCGAGGGAACGCAGGAAGGCGCCCAACGCCTCCTCGGGCCGGGTCGGACGGCCGTCGGCCCCGTGCAGGTCGAGGTAGAGCTGGCCGTCGGGGAAGTCGGCGGCGAGCCCGTGCGCGACATGGACGGCCAGCGCGGTCTTGCCCACGCCGCCCAGGCCCGCGACGGCCGCCACGGGCATGCTGTGGGGAGCGAGCAGGACGGTCCGCAGTGCCTCGATCTCCGCCTCGCGGCCGGTGAAGTCGGTGACGTCGGCCGGGACTTGGGTCGGCCGTACCGGCGCCTGGTACGGCGAGGCGGCCTCCTCGGCGCTGGGCCGGGGCGGGGCGGGCGCCACCAGGGTGGCGTCGGCCGCCAGGATCCGGCGCTGCAACTCGCGCAGGCCGGGCCCCGGGGTGACGCCGAGTTCCGCCCGCAGCCGCCGGTCCGCCGCGCGGTACACGTTCAGGGCCTCGGCCTGCCGGCCGGTCCGGTAGAGGGCGAGCATCAGCAGCTCGCTGAGCCGCTCCCGGAGCGGGTGTTCGGCCGCGATGGCGGCCAGCTCGGCCACGGTCTCGCCGGACAGCCCGGCCTCGACCTCGGCCTCCAGGCACAACTCCAGCAGGGCCACCCGGCGTTCGGTCCACTCGCCGCGCTGCCGCTCGGCGTAGGGGCCGGGGAGTCCGGGCATCGGTTCGCCGTGCCAGAGGGCCAGCGCGGAGCGGAGCGTGGTGGCGGCCTGAGCGTACTCCCCGGCGCCGAGGCGCCGCTTCGCCTTGCCGATCAGCTCCTCGCAACGATCCGTGTCCAGCCGTCCCGGTTCGACCGTGAGCACATAGCCCCCGCCGAGCGAGGTCAGCGCGGCGGGCCCGAGGATCCGGCGCAGACGGTGGACGTACGTCCGGATCACGCCTGTGGCCTTGGCGGGTGGCTCCTCGCCCCACAGGTCGTCGATGAGCTGCTGGGCCGACACCGGATGATTGGCGCGGAGCAGCAGTGAGAGCAGCATGCCGCGCTGCTGGGGCGGCCCGAGCGCGAGCTCCCCCTCGCCCCGCCACCCCCGTACCGGCCCGAGCACGGCGAACCGCAACCCGCCCACCAGTCGTCCCCCTCTGTCCACAAACCAACGACCAGGCACATGGTACCGATCGCATGGCCCCTGACCAGGGGTTGACGCCTCCGACGGGGCCGGACCGGTACTTCGCCCCTGAGGGTTTGGGGCTCACCACGGCGGCGAGCGGTGGCGCGGACCGCCGGGCCGGCCGTCACGCGGCCCGGAGCCGAAGCCCCGGGCCGCGTGACGGCTGATCAGGGAACTCAGTACCGGGTGCTGATGGTGACGCCGCTGAAGTCGGTCTGGGCGTACAGGCTGATGTACCGGTAGCCCGCCGTGGAGTTGGTGACGGTGAGGCTCTGGGTGGTGCCGTTGTGGAGCGATCCGTTGGAGTAGGCGCTCGGCGAGGCCCAGGTGTCGGGGTTGTAGAGCAGGTAGGCGGTGCCGGTGCCGCCGGTGCTGTCGATGTTCAGCGTGGTGGTGCCGGCCGGCAGGTAGATGTAGTAGTAGTCCAGGTTGCCCGCGGTCGCGGACTGGCCGGTCCGCTCGCAGTTGCGGTCCAGTACCTGGGTGTTGGTGGAGGTGCAGGGGGTGACGCCGCCGCTGCCGCCGGAGCCGCTGACCGTGACGGACTGGGTGACGGTCGCGGTCTTGCCGTTGCTGTCGGTCACGGTGAGGCTGACGTTGTAGGTGCCGGCCGTGGTGTAGGTCTTGGACGGGCTCTGGCTGGTCGAGTCGGTGCCGTCGCCGAAGTTCCAGGCCCAGGAGGAGATGCTGCCGCCGCCGGACTCGGTGGACTGGTCGGTGAACTGCACGGTCAGGCCGGAGGGGGCGGCGGTGAACGCGGCGGTCGGGGAGCCGCCCACCACGCAGGCGCCGGCGGCGCAGGCGTCCAGCCAGCTGTTGAAGTCGGCGTCGTAGGCGGTGCCGATCGAGTTGTAGACCGCGTAGCCGCCGGTGTAGTCACCGGTGCGGAAGTGGCTCAGCATGTTCTGGATGACGTCCGGGTGCTTCTCGACCATGTAGCGGACGGCCAGGTAGCCCCACGGGTAGGTGCGGGTGGTGTCGCTGTTCGCGTAGGTGTTCTGGAAGAGCGTGCTGAGCGCGTAGGTGTGCTTGGGTGCCTCGGCCACCGCGCCGGTGTCGGTCACGTTCCGGTAGGTGTAGGAGACGTACTCGGCGACGCCCTCGATCCACCAGACGTCCGGCACGGTGGTCTGCTGGGTGAAGTCGCCCTTCAGGTCGTAGCGGCCGTCGAGGGCGTGGGTGTACTCGTGGTTGAGGTTCCAGATGCCCGCGGTGAAGCCGTCGTCGCCGTTCTGGTAGGTCAGCGAGATCGGCTGGTTGTCGGGGGCGGTCGGGTCACCGATCAGCGTGATGCCGCCGTTGTTGGTGCTCACGCCGTAGATCCCGCCCGCGTAGGTCTGGTAGTCCAGCGGGCTGGCGAAGACCACCATCTGCAGCGAGTTCTCGTACTGGCCGGGGATCGGGCCGTTGTCCTTGACCAGGTTGTGGACGAAGCCGTCCTGGTTCTCCAGGCTGGTGCAGACGGCGCTCAGGTCGGCGGCGGTCAGGCTCTGCGCCAGGATGCTGTGGGTCGAGTCGCAGGTGTGACTGACCGGCAGCGCCGCGGCCTTGAGCTTGGCGGGCAGGTTGCAGACGTCGTAGTAGGAGCAGTCGGACTGGTCGTAGTAGCCGGCCATGCCGGCGACGCCGACCCAGAGCGGGGCGGTCGGGCCGGTGATCGAGGAGGCGTCCAGCAGGCCCTTGGCCAGCGGGCGGACGGTCTCCAGCAGCGCCGCGTGCTCCATGAAGCGGGACATCTCCAGCCCGGCGTTGGAGTCCAGGAAGGAGTCGCCGCCGCCCAGCAGGTCCTTGTGGTTCAGCGCGAAGCCGTCCAGCGCGGTGATGATGCTCGGGTCGGCGGTGACCGCGCTGACGAAGTCCGGGTTCTGGTGGCCGCGGAACAGCGGGGTGAACACGTTGTTGACGTAGTTCACCATGTACCAGGAGGAGTTGTACGAGTCGCTGTAGGCGTTCAGCACCTGCTTGTAGGTGTTCAGGTAGTGCGCCTGCAGGTCGGCGCTGTCGGTGAGGATCATCGCCTCACCCATCACCTGGCCGTTGGCGTCGCTGTCGTCGTTCAGGTGTGAGCTCGCCACCAGGGTGTCGAGGGCCGACTGCACCGCACCGGTCAGCGAGGAGTCGTAGCTGCCGACGTCCGCCGAGTCGTAGTACTGCACGTAGTAGCCGGCCTGCAGGAAGTACTCCAACTGCCAGATGCCGGTGGAGTTGTCGCCCGCGTAGGAGGCCGCGGCGCTCCGGACACCGTTGGCCACGGCGGTCATCTGGCTCTCCTTGAACACCCCGGCGGCGTTGCTGCCGGTGAGCTGGAAGAGCGTGTTGAGGCAGGTCTGGTCGGTGCCCTCGATGAAGGAGACCAGGTCGGTGCCGGTCCGGCCGCTGAAGTCGGCGGGGGTGCAGGAGGTGGCGGCCCGGGCGGAGCCGGCCCGGGTGGCGGCGAGCCGTGGCGCGGGTGCCTTCGGGGCGGCGGACTGCGGGGAGCGCGGCGGGAGCTGGGCCGGCGCGAGGCGCTGGTTCTGGGTGGCGGCGGTGGTGCTCGCGCCGAGCGCGATACCGGTGGGAGGTATCGCACGACCGGTTGTCGCCTGGCTGACCTGGCGGCCGGCCTTCGCCGTGGGGGCGGCGAAGGCCGGGGCGGCGGCGAAACCGGCGACGGCCGTACTCGCGGCGGCGAGGACGGCCATGATTTTCGGCAGCCGGAATGGCTGACGCATCGTCACTCCTTGGTGGGGGTCGAGTGGATGCGCCTCGGTGAGGGATGGGGCGAGGCGTGTGACGAACCGTCTCACGCGGCCATCCGCGGATCAATAAGGTATGACATAGCACATGGCGTGGTTGTGCCATATCACCGGGCCGTGGTAGTCCACCGCTCGTCGCGGGCACGCTCGACGCCCTGGCCCGCGGGCAGCGCGCGAAACCGGGTGCGCCGCGCGCGGCGATCGTGGTCGGATGGCCGCATGGCCTTCAGCGTGATCGTGCTCAACGGCGGTTCCAGCACCGGCAAGACCACCCTGGTCAGGGCCCTGCAGGAGGTGCTGCCGCAGCCCTGGCTGCGGATCGGCGTGGACACCTTCGTCGAGGCGCTGCCGCCCGCCTTGCAGGACTCGGAGGACGGCTTGGAGGTCGCGGCGGACGGCGTGGTGAAGGTCGGTGCCGAGTTCCGCGAGCTGGAGGCGGTCTGGATGACCGGCGTCGCGGCGATGGTGCGGGCCGGCGCCAAGGTGGTGGTCGACGAGGTCTTCCTCGGCGGCGCCGCCTCCCAGCAGCGCTGGGCGCGGGTGCTGGCCGGCCTCGAGGTGTTCTGGGTGGGCGTCCGCTGCGACCCGGCCACCGCCGCCGCCCGCGAACTGGCCCGGGGCGACCGGCCGCCGGGGATGGCGGCCGGCCAGGCCGGGCTGGTCCACCAGGGTGTGCACTACGACCTGGAGGTGGACACCACCGAGGGCGCCCCGGCCGCCGTGGCCCGGAGCATCGCGAAGCGGGCGGGGCTGCTCACTGAGCGGTCGCCGACCTGAGAGTGCGGGTCACGAGGCCGGCGTGGGCCGGCTGTGCCAGTTCGGGCGCCGATGAGGCGGCCCCGGACCTCGTCTCGACCGGGTAGCCGGTGGCCGTCGTGCGACGGTGGCGCGGGCGACACGGGCGATCCCCTTCAGCAAGGCTGCTCCGAAGATCATCCTGCCCCGTAAGCCGGCGTGTCGGCGTCCTTCGGCCTGCCGTCTGATCGAACTAGGATCAGCTGGAAGGAAGTTGGCTACAATCCAGGCACGGCCGGTGCATTGGGCGGTAGGGGAGTGGGTGTGACCTGGCGTGAGCATGAGCAGCGAGCCCAGGAGCTGCTGTGGGAGGGGGAGGTCGAGGGCGCCGCGGAGGCGTACTGCACTGCCCTGCGCATCGCCGGGGCGGTGCCGCTAGGCGCCACCGACGGCGAGGAGACCGTGGCCCGGGTCCGGCTGGTGCGCAGCGTGGCCAGAGTGCTCACGACGGTCGGCCGCTTCGAGCCCGCCAGGGACGCCCTGCGCACGTACCTGGGCCAGGTCCCCGCCGGACATCCGGAGGCACGCCGGTGCGTCTCGCTGCTGCTGGCCGGTCTGGCGTCGGTCCAGCGTGAACTGGGTGACAACGCCGGGGCATTGGAGGCGCTCACTCGCGCCCTCGCCCCGGCGCGTGCGACGGCGGCTCAGCCCTCAGCGGAGGACATCGAGGCCCTGGCCCATGTGCTCCTGGACCGCGGGCTGGCCCTCAAGGACCTGGGACGCATCGGAGAGGCCGATCGCGACCTGACCGAGGCCCGGCAGCTCGCCGAGCGGATCGGCCATCACTCCCTCCTCGGCCACGCCCGGACCGGGCTCGGACTGCTGGCCGTCCTGCTCAACGATCTTCCGGCGGCGGAGCGTCACTACCTCGCCGCCCACCGTGCCTACCAGGCCGTCCCGGATGGCGAGAACATATCCGTCGTCCTGCACAACCTGGGCGTGCTCTACGAGCGGCAGCGGCACTACCGGGACGCGGCGCGGCACTTCGAGCAGGCGCTCGCGTTGGACCGCCGACTCGACTCGCCCGTGGGCATCGCTGACAACCTGTCCGCGCTGGGTGGGCTGGCCCAGGTCTTCGACCGCCCCGCGGAGGCAGCGCGGCTGCACAGGAAGGCCCTTGAGCTCTACCGCGGGACGGGCCACCTCCGAGGTGTGATCACCACACTCGTCGATCTCGCCATCTGCGTCCGGCAGGAGGGTCCGGGAGCCGCCCCGGACGGGGACGGGCAGCCGAGCGTCGACCATCTGCTCGCCGAGGCGCTGCGCCTGGCCGAGCAGGTGGGTGACCCGAGGGACATCGCCGATGTGCAGTTCGTGCAAGGCGACTCGTTCCTGCTCGCCGGACGGACCGATGACGCCTTCGCCCGCTATCTCGCCGCGGCACGCGTGCAGTCCCGCCTTCGTTCGGGGATGAGCGAGGACGAGGCCCTCAAGTACTTCGACGAGTCGCGCGGCGACGAGATACTGGACCGCCTGGTCCGGCTCTCCGCAGGAAAGGACAACGCGCGGGCGCTGCTCTCCGCCGACGCGGCCAAGGGCCGCGAGCTGGTCCGCAGGATGGCCGAGTCCGGTGGCCGCCCCGGCCGCGCCTCGGTGGAGGACCTGTCCACCGTCGACCCCGAACTCGCGCTCTTCCGGGAGGAGGTCGATCCCTGGTACGGAGGCATCAGAGCGCTCCTGGCCGCAAGGGAGCTCCCGGCGGATCCTCGTACCGGCGAGGACGCCACCACCTCCCCCGGCCGCTTCCTGATCGAGTACCACATCGCGGACGACACGGCGGTGGTGTTCGGTTGCGGCCCCGACGACACGGTTCCCCGCGCCACATCGGTGCCCATCACACGCGACCGGTTCCGCGAAGCCGTCCGTCGCTGGTTCGGCGGTGATGGTGACGGCGTCGGCCCGCGCGGGGCCGACCGCGGGGTGTGGCTGGAGATGATGGCGCCGCTGGTCGCCCCGATCTCGGAGTGGACCGTCCCCGGACAGCCGATCGTCGTCATCCCCCATGACGCCCTGCACGGTGTCCCCCTGCACGCGGTGCCGGTACAGGGCATGCCGCTGGGACTCCGCAATCCGCTGAGCTATGCGCCGAGCGCGACGGTGCTGTGCCACATCGCCGCGCGTGCGACCACCACTCCGAGTACGGGCGCCGGACCTGCCCTCGTCGTGGATGCCTCCGGGCACGACCGTTCGCTGGTGTTCGCCCGCGAGCAGGCCCGCACGGCGGCCGAAGCCCTCTCCGGTGACCGTACCGTCACCCTCCTGCCGGATGCGCCGAGCCGAGGAGACGTCCTCCGCGCGCTGCGCCGCTCCGGCGGGCCCGGCATCGTCCACATCGCCGGGCACGGCACCTTCGACGCCCAGCAGCCGATGATGTCAGGAATCCCGTTGGGTGGAAGGAGTCTGACGGCCCGTGACATCGCCCGGCTCGAGCTGCGCTGCACCCTGGTCACGGTCGGTGCCTGCTCCAGCGGCGTCGCCCTGCGTCGCCCGGGCGACGAACTCATCGGTCTGGCGAGGGCGTTGCTCATCGCGGGCGCGGACGCCCTCCTGGTCAGCCTGTGGCGGGTGGACCAGCTCTCAACGGCACTGCTGCTCCAGGAGTTCTACCGGGCCTGGCTGCACGACCGGGCACCGAAGGCGGAGGCGCTGCGCAGGGCCCAGCTCCACGTGGCCGACCTCACCGCAGCCGAGGTCCTCGCCTACGCACGCAGGGCCCGCGAGCGCAGCCACGGGGACAGCCCCGACGACGTCCATACGCGGGCCGCCCTGGCGTTGGCCGCGGGCGAAGTCGCCTGTGCTGCACGCGATTTCGCGCTGGCCGAGACTCTTGCGGCCGAGGCCGAGGCCGGAGCCGGACCGCTGCTGCCGGCCGAGCGCCGACGGGCCGAGCGGCTGGCTCTGCAGGCCGCGATCGGCGCGGCCCAAGGCACTCCTCCCGACCCTGAGCGGCGGATCTTCCGGCACCCGCGGCACTGGGCGGCTTTCATGTTGGTCGGGTTGGGCGACTGACCCGGCCGTTCCACGGAGCTCGTGAGTGAGGAAGAGGAAGGTGACAGCGGCATGGAGTGGGATGCGGCCGTGGGCGAGCTGATGCAGCCGCTCGAGGGGACTCGGGTCGGCCTGGACCCGACGCGCCCGCCCGGGGCGCCGGCGCTGGTGGCGTGCGGGCCGGCACTGAGCTTGGACAGCCTGCTCGCGGACCTGCGCGTACTGCGGCTACTGGGCGAGAGCCTCGCAGGGGTGACCGTGGTCGAGGACGGACATCCCGTGGGCATCGTCCCGGCGGACGCGCTGCGTGCCCACCTGCTCGAGTTCCTGCCCGACACCGGACTGCTCGGTCCGGAGTCCCTCGACGGCGACCTACGCGCGCCTCAGGCCATGGAGCTGGTCTGCGCCGACTGCGGGGAGGTGAACCGCGTCCTGCTGTTCGTACGCGGCAGCACGATGTGCTGGCGGGGGCATGTGCTGACGGTCGACTGGGGTTGATCCGGACGCGGCACCGCAGGAGGAGGACGGGCAGGGCGGACCGGGACACAGGCAGGGGTACCACCACATGCTGACCTCGACGCTGGACAAGCTGGGCGGCCATCTGGGCCGCCGTTTCCTGCTCGCCGTCTGGCTGCCCATCGTGGCGCTGGCGAGTTCCCTCGGCTGTCTCGCCGTGACCTGGTGGGGCTGGGCCCATGCCGTGGCCTGGTGGTCGCGGCGCGAGGCCGACGCCCGGGCGGGCCTCGTCCTGGCCGCGCTCGCACTCTCGGTGCTCGCGGGCTTCATATGGTCGGCCCGCCTGCCCGGCGCGGTACGCCTGCTGTCCGGATACTGGCCGCGGTATCCACCGCTGCGATGGATCCTCACCCGCCGGCTGGACCACTACCAGAGGCTGCACGCGGAGATGAGCCGCGATCCACGGCGTCTGGCGGAACTGGCCCGGCTGCTGCCCATGCACGAGGACGACGTCATGCCGACCCGGTTCGGCAACATCCAGCGCGCCGCGGAGACCTATTCCGTCCACCGCTACGGGATCGACGGCGTCCTGGCATTGCCTCGGCTGTACACCGTGCTCCCGTCCCCCTTCGCTGCCCAACTCGCGCTCACCGCAGGCGATGTGGAGTTCATGGTGACACTCTGCGTCCTGGGGCCCGTGGCGGCCGTGATCGGGGTGGTGTTCAGCGCGGTGCTCCTACCCTGGTACGCCTGGCTCGGCTGTCTGCTGTCCGCCCTGCTGCTGGCCCGCGTCGGCTACCGGGGTGCGGTGCGGACCGCACTCGTCCACGCGGAGCTCGTCCGGACGGCCTTCGACGTGCACCGGCGGAAACTGATCGAGGCCATCGGCCTGCAGCAGCCGACCAGTTGGGCCGAAGAACTGCTCCAGTGGGAGGCCCTTGGAGGGCTGTGGCTGCAGGGGGCACCCCAGGGGCCTGCCGGAGCCCGCGCACTGCGCTATCCCCAGCAGTCCTCCGGACCCTGTCCGCTCTGCCATCCACCGTCCCCCGGAACGCCGGGACCGACGGGGCCGACGCCATGACGCTGCCCGGCCTCACCCGCCGCTCGTCCGGTGCACAGTACCCGGCGGATCTCCGCTTCCGAACGGGCCGCACCGCGTGAGCCGCAGGAGCCCCGCGATGCTTCAGGTGTGGAGGCATCCGTACTGGTCTGCTGTGCCGGTCGGGGTCATGTGGCTGAGGGCGCGGTGCCCGCAGCGGCGGGGTGCGCGGGCTGTGCGGGGCTCCGCTGTTAGCTTCGCGGGCGTACGGCTGGTTCGGGCGGGTGCCTCGGCGCGGGTCGACGCATCCGGGGACGGAGGCAGTGGTGAGCGACGTGACCGGAGGCGACAGAGGTGGTCCGGCGCTGAGTCGGCGCGGCTTCCTCGCCACCACCGGGTTGGCGGCGGCCGGCCCGGCCGTGGGCAGCGGTACCGCGCGCGCGGCCGGCCCGAGCACCGGGGCGGGCGAGGCGGCCCGTCTGCTGGCAGTGCCCGAGGACACTCGTGGCGTCCGCTGGATCAGGAGCGCGCTGCAGGTGGCCGTCGCTCTGGAGCTGGCCACCATCCCGCCCTACCTGTGCGCCTGGTGGTCGATCAGGGACCGTCGTACCGAGGCGGCCCGGCTGATCCGGGGTGTCATCGGCGACGAGATGTACCACATGGGGCTGGCCTGCAACCTGCTGGTCGCGGTGGGCGGCCGGCCCCGGATCGCCACCGCCGTCCCGGACTATCCCGGCCCGCTCCCCGGCGGGGTCCGGCCCGGACTGACCGTCTACCTGTCCGGGCTCACCAGGACCTATGTGCACGACGTCATGATGGCCATCGAGAGGCCCGAGAGCCCGCTCGCACGCCAGGCGGCCGGGCCTGTGACCATCGGCGCGTTCTACACCGCCGTCCTGGCCGCCTTCCACGACGTCCGCCCCAGCCTGTCCCCGGACGGCCAGCTGAGCAGGCGGGTAGGGGCCGACCTGCTCGAACCGGTCACCAGCCTGGACGACGTCGAACGGGCCATCGAGACCGTCAAGGAGCAGGGTGAGGGCACCTCATGCTCCCCCGACACCCCCTCGGGGCACGACACCCCGGCCCACTACTACGCGTTCGGCGAGATCTACCACGGACGGCGGCTGCGTGCGGTCGACGGCTGCTGGGAGTTCACCGGCGCCCCGGTCCCCCTGCCCGAGGTCAGACCGATGGGCGTTGTCCCGGCCGGTGGCTGGCCCTCCCCGCCCTCCCGGGTGCGACGGTTGCTCACTCGGTTCGACCAGTCCTTCGGCACCGTCGTGCGCGACCTCCAGGACGCCTGGTCGTACGGCGGCAACCCCGCGCTCGACCGCGCGGTGAAGGCCATGAGGGCCCTGGAGGAGCCCGCCCTGGAGCTGATGGACATCCCCCTGCCCGACCACAGCGGCACCTACGGCCCCCAGTTCCGGATCAGCCCTCGAGGGCCGCACCACAGACCGGTGTGAGCGGCCGCCGTCCTTCCCGGTCCAGGGGTCCCGCCGCGGCGGTACTGGCGTCAGGTGCTCCACAACGTCACCTGCCTGGTCGGCACCATCGTCTGCGGCACTGGGCTTCGACACCGCTACCGGGCCACCACAGGCATGCGGTAACCGGCGCGGGCTCTCCTGTTACTGCACAATATGTGCAACTGCAAAACCTAAGCAGAAGTGAGGTGGGCTGGTGTCCGGGTCGCCGGTGGTGCTGGGGATCGAGTCGTCGTGTGACGAGACCGAGGCCGGGCTGGTGCGCGACGGTGTCCTGCTCGGGCAGGCGGTGGCGTCCAGCATGGACGAGCACGTCCGGTTCGGGGGAGTGGTGCCGGAGATCGCCGCCCGGGCCCACGTCCACGCGGTGGCACCGGTGGTCCGTGAGGCGCTGGACCGGGCCGGGCTCACGCTCGCCGATGTCGGCGCTGTCGCCGTGACCACCGGTCCGGGACTCTCCGGCGCCCTGCAGGTCGGGGTGGCCGCCGCCAAGGGCTACGCCTTCTCGCTCGGTGTGCCGCTGTACGGGGTGCACCACCTGGCCGGGCACGTGGCCGCCGCGACGCTGGAGGGCGGCCCGCTGCCGAACCCGTGCATCGTGCTGATCGTCTCCGGCGGCCACACCTCGCTCCTGCTGGTGCGCGACCTGGCCCGCGACGTGATCGTCCACCTCGGCGACACCCTGGACGACGCGGCGGGCGAGTGCTTCGACAAGGTCGCCCGCGTCCTCGGCCTGCCCTACCCCGGTGGGCCCGCGATCGACCGGGCCGCACGCGACGGAGACGCGCGCGCGGTGCGCTTCCCACGCCCGCTGAGCGGGCCGAACGACCCCCCGTACGCGTTCTCCTTCTCCGGGCTGAAGAGCGCCGCCGCCCGCTGGGCCGAGGCCCAGCGCGCCGCCGGTCACGAGCCGCACGTGCCCGACGCGGCCGCCGCGCTGCAGGAGGCCATCGCCGACGTCCTGACCCGTAAGGCCGTCCGCGCCTGCACCGACCACGGCATCGACACCCTGGTGGTGGTCGGCGGGGTGGCCGCCAACTCCCGTATCCGCGCCCTCACCGAGCAGCGCTGCGCCGCGGCCGGCATCACCCTGCGGGTGCCGCCGCTGCGGCTGTGCACCGACAACGGAGCGATGATCGCGGCTATCGGGGACCTGCTGGTGCGGTCCGGCGCCGCACCCGCCCCGCTGGACGTCTCGATCGACCCGTCCGCTCCCCTGGAGTACGCCGCGCTGACCCCGCTCGCCGCCCCGTCGCTGCGCGTCGCGTGACTGCCGCCGACGTGACACGACCGGGCCCGGCCGAGATGCCCGGCCGGGCTCCCGCTCGGTCCACGCGGCCGCCTTCGCCCGGCCACCCGGGAACGGACGCGCCCGCAGAGCCGACGAACACCTCTGCCGGCCCGTGCGCAGGCGTGCCGGGCACGGGCGGGCGCCCGGGTACGGAGGGCCGGTACCCGGTCAGGTGTGTCGGTCCGCAGGGTCCGCACCGTCGGCGACGATGCGGATGACCGCGTTGGGACACAGGGCTTCGGCGAGTCGGGCCGCGTCGTGCAGCCTGGCGGGCGGCTGGTCGTCGAGGACGATGACGGTGCCGTCGTCGTCCGACTGGTCGAAGAGGTCGGGTGCGCTCAGCACGCACTGCCCGGCGCCGCGGCAGCGGCTGCGGTCGATCTGGATCCTCATGGTGTGACCACCTGATTCGTCCGGTTTCAGACGTCCCAGGCCAACGGGAGGGCGTGGACGCCGTAGATGAACATGTCGTCCCGCATCGGGACCCGCGTTCGGGGGTCGGCCAGGCGCAGGGTGGGGAACCGCCGCAGGAGGGCGGGGAAGGCGATCTGCATCTCCACACGGGCCAGCTGCTGGCCCAGGCACTGGTGGATGCCGTGTCCGAAGGCGACGTGCTGGGAGGGGGCGCGGGTGAGGTCGAGTTCGTCGGGGTGGGGGAAGTGCCCGGGGTCGCGGTTGGCAGCGGGCAGTGAGGCGACCACGGTCTGGCCGGCGCGGATGTGCCGCCCCGCGATGACGACGTCCTCACGGGCGACCCGGACGGTGCCGAACTGCACGATGGTCAGGTAGCGCAGGAGCTCTTCCACCGCGCGGTCGATGACCTCGGGCTGCTCGCGCAGCGCCCGGAGCTGGGCGGGGTGGGAGAGCAGGGTGTAGGTGCCCAGTGCCAGCATGTTGGCCGTGGTTTCGTGGCCGGCGGCCAGCAGCAGCCGGCCGATGCCGGCCACTTCCCGGTCGGTCAGCGGGTTCGCCGACTCGTCCTGGTCCGCGCTCTTGGCCATCAGGGTGCTGAGCAGCGCGTCGTCGGGGTGCCGGCGCTTGTCGGCCACCAGCTGGATCAGGTAGTCGGTGAGGGCGTCGAGCGCGGCGAGTGAGGCGTCCCGGTCCACGCCGACACTCAGCACGGTCGAGGTCCAGCGCTGGAAGTCGGCGTGGTCCTCGTACGGGACGCCGAGCAGCTCGCAGATGACCAGTGAGGGCACGGGCTTGGCGAAGGCAGGCACCAGGTCGACGGGCGGGCCGGTGCGTTCCATGGCGTCGAGGTGGTCGGCGACGATCTGCTCGATTCGCGGGGCCAGGGCGCGCATCCGCCGTACCGTGAAGTAGCCGGTGAGCATGCGCCGGTAGCGGGTGTGCTCGGGCGGATCCGTCGAGATCAGCTGTCCGGCGCGCGAGTCGGGGTCCTCGCGGCGGATCGGCAGGCCCCGCACGGGAAAGGACGCGATGGTGCGGTCCGAGCTGAAACGGTCGTCCGCGAGCACTGCCCGGACATCCTCGTGGCGGGTCAGGAGCCAGCCGGTCTTGCCGTCGGGGAAGGCGAGGGCGCTGACGGGATCGTGTTCGCGCAGCCGCCCGTACTCCGGCGGGGGGTCGAACGGGCAGCTGCGGCTTCGCGGCAGGGGGGCGGCTGCGGGGGGCGATGCGGGGATGGGTGCGCTCATGGAAGTGACCTCCATTCGGCGTTCGGCTCAGTGCCCCGCCGGCGCAGGCTGTCGCTCCGGTCGACGGTCCGACCGTCCGGTGGGCTCTCGTGCCTTCCAAGCCAGGATAGTACGAAGTCGTTCTATGTGAAGTCGTTCTACGTGGAGGCGTGCGTTCACCGGATCACGGCTGTGGGTGCATGAGCGGCACCACGATGCCGTCCACGATCCGGTCCACCAGCGCGCGGTCGGGCCGCTCGTCGAATGCGAGCACCCGCATCACCAGCAGCGCGAAAGGAAGCTGGAGCAGGAGCTCCTCGTCGACCCCCGCGGGGATCTGCCCCCGGTCCCGCGCCCGCTCCGCCGCGATCCCCGCCGCCTCCAGCAGGGGGCGGCTCAGTCGCTCCCTGCGCAGACGGGCAAGCTCCGGGTCGCTGCGACTGGCCTCCAGCACCGCCAGCATCAGCCCCCGGTCCCGCTCCGTCCAACCCTCCTGCCACTCGTACAGCAGCCGGCGCAGATCCTCGGCGAACGACCCGGTGTCCGGCACCGCCATCACCGGGCGGTGCTCCTGGAGAGCGGTCACCACCAACTCGGCCTTGGAGGGCCACCGCTGGTACAGCGTCGCCTTGCTCGCCCTGGCCCGCTGCGCGACCAGGTCCATGGTCAGCCGCTCGTAGCCCACCTCGGCCAGCAGCGCCAGCACGGCCTCCAGTACCTCCCGGCGTCGTCCGGGGTCACTCAGCGGGACCTTCCGCACCCCTGCCCGCCTTGCCGTACCGCCCGCGCTGCTGCTCAAACCCGGCCTCCCGGAACTGCCCGTGCTCCGCTGACGAGGAACACCGTAGACCGCGTCGAGATCAGGTCGCAGCCGCCCGGCGGCCGTCAGGGCGGGCCGGTGGGCGTGGTCCTCTCCCGAGTACGGTCGCCGCGGCGGCTCCGATCCTGCTGATCAGCGACGGCGAGTGCGAGGTGCTGTGTGTTCGGCGGGAGCACGCCTACCTCGTAGCGCGGGGTTCGGGGCTGCCGTTCGCTCCGAGCGGTCCGGTCTTCCGAATGAGGTAGGTGAGCCGGGCGGCTCGTCTCGCCCGAGGGCCACCCGTCCTGATGGCCCCGCCCCGGTGACTCCGCCGGTGCTGACCGCGCTACCGGGTGCCTGTCAGCGTGCTGTGCGCGGTCTGCCAGCGGCGGGCCGGAAGCTGGATCCGTCCAGGTCGCCCAGCAACCGGAGGAACGGGTCCATGTCACCGGATACTTCTTCAGATATCTCTTCGTCGGATCGTGCGGTGTGGTCGCGTCGCCTGCGGCTGGTGCCGGTCGTGCTGACGGCGTCGGCCCTGACCGTCGGGCCGGCCGCCGGTACGGCGTTCCCGGCTTCCCTCCCCGCAGCCCCGGCCGCGTCGTCGGTATCCGCTGCGACCCAGGGCGGGGCCGACGCGCAGCGGGATCAACTGACCAAATTGGCAAAGCGGTTGGTGGACGCCGGGGCGCCGGGGGTGGTCGTGCGGGTGGACGACGGCCACGGTCGGCCCGTCGAGATCGTCGAGCAGGCTCCCTGGGCCGCGAAGGACCACCGGCTCAAGGCGGGGGACGAGTTCCGGATGGGCTCCAACACCAAGACCATGATGGCCACGATCGCTCTGCAACTGGTCGCCGAGGGCAGGCTCGCGCTGACCGACCCGGTGGAGAAGTGGCTGCCGGGCCAGGTCCCGAACGGCCGGGCGATCACGCTGCGGATGCTGCTGAACCACACCAGCGGCCTGTTCGACTACACCGACGACCCGGCCCTCGTGCAGCCGATCCTCGGCAAGGACCCGCATCGGTGGACCTCCGCGGAACTGCTCGCCGTGGGCGTGAAGCACCCGCCGCTGTTCGCCCCGGGCACCCGGTGGTCCTACAGCAACACCGACTACGCCGCGGTGGGCGCCGTTCTGGAGCGGGTCACCGGGGCGAGCCTCGCCGACCTGATACGGGACCGGATCGCCCGGCCGCTCAACCTGAAGCACACCTACCTCGCCGTGGACGGCGGCTGGCACGGCCGGTACGCCCGCGGCTACGAACCGGACTCGGCCCACATGCCGGCGGGCGTGCCCACCGCGTTCCGGGCCGTTGCCGGCGTGCCCCGCGACGGCCACGTGAACGTCTCAGGCAACGACCCGAGTTGGGGCGGGGCCGCCGGGGCGGTGGTGTCCACCGCGCAGGACTGGTCCCGCTTCTTCACCGCGTTGATGTCGGGCAGGCTGCTGCCCGCGGCCCAGCTGGCAGAGCTGCGCAGCACCGTCCCGATGGACCCGGAGAACCCGGTGAACGGGCCCGGCTCCGGGCTGGGTATCGAGACGGGCACCACGCCCTGCGGCACCATCTGGGCCCACGACGGGGGAGTGACCGGCTACTCCAGCGTCAACCTCACCGACAGCACCGGCAGCCGTACCGCCACCGTCCTCGTCTCGACGGAGTTCCTGTTCGAGTTCGGGGCCGACCCGAGGCTCGTTGCGGCTGACCAGGCACTGAAGACCGCCGTGACCTGCGCCATGTTCGGCAGGCCGGCTCCGGCTGTCCCGGCTGTCCCGGCTGTCCCGATCACTCCGACCACTCCGGCCACGACTCAAGCCCACTGATCGGAGCAAGTCGACTGAGTCACGGGCGCGGTGATGATCGCGGACAGCAGGTCTCTGGCCTCGGTCCGCGACATCGTCGCACCCGTGGCCCGCGCTGCCGCGAACCCGGCGGCTCCCAGGGCGGCCGTGGCCTGCCGGGTGATCCTGCGCACGTCGGCGTCGCCGAGGTCGGCCGAGCCCCGCAGCAGGTCGGCGACCCCGAGGAGCTGCGCTGCCTTCCCCGGCCGGTCGCAGCACAGCTCGATGTCGGCGACCACGACCGCTGTCCACCCCGTGATCGCTGAGTTCCAGGTCAGTACCAGGTGCACCGCAGGGTGGTCGAGCCGGCGCAGCGCTTCGTCCGGGCGGCCGCCCGCCGCGTCCACCTGGGCGAGCACGCCCAGCAGCAGGGCGGTGAGGTACGACGGCGTCGGCTGGCCGCCGGGAGCCTCGGCCAGGGCGACCTGCGCGTGTGCGCGGGCCGGCCCCGGCCGTCCGGCCCGCCACTCCAACTGGGCCAGCCCCAGGCCCACCAGGGCCCACGGCTCGGCCGATCCGCTCTGCGCCACCTGGTCGAACAGGCCCGTCAGCTGCTCGCGCGCGCCGTCCACGTCCCCGGCTTGAGCGCGCATCAGAGCGGCCTGAACCTCGTTCTCGATCGTGTACTCCTGCATACCGAGCTCCTGGAAGTACCGGGTGGCCCGCTCGTTCATCGCCAGCGCATCGGCCAGCTCGCCGGACCGCCGTCGGATCGTGCCAAGGGTGCTCAGCGCGGTCGCCAGGCCCCACCGTTCCCCGAGCTCCTCGAAACCGGTCAGCGCACGGGAGAGGAAGCCCGTCGCCTCGGCGACGTCCCCGGTGTGCAAGGTCAGCAGGCCCTGAAGCAGCAGTCCGAACGGCCGACTTGAGGGATCCTTCTGCCCGCCGTCCGGTGCTTCCGGCGTGTTGGGTACGTCCGGTGTGTCCGGTGTGTTTGGTGTGTTTGGTGTGTTTGGTGCGTCAGGTGTTTCCGCGGAGCCGCGCATGCCCGGGGGCGGCTCTGCCGTGACGTCCTGAGTCTGCGGCGTCGGCCCCGTGATCAGGGCGGCCAACTGGGCCAGCTCCAGCAGGGGATGGGCACTGGGATCGATGCCCGCCATCGCCTCTTCGATCCGGCGGAAGGCGGCTGCCCTCTCCTGTGGCTGACTGATGGACTCGGTGCCGACCTCATGCGTCGCGATCACCAGCGCGCGGGCCACCGGATCGGACGGTCCGGGAACCTCCAGCATCCGGTCGAGCAGGTCCAGCGACTCCGGCGGGTAGCCCCGCATGGACCAGAACCAGCAGAGTGCGGCGCCGAACCGGACCGCCGTCTCGGCGTCCCCGGACTCGATCGCCCAGCGGATCGCGGCCAGCAGGTTGTCCCGCTCGGCCGACAACCGTGCCAGCCAGCGCAGTTGGTCGCGGGTGCGCAGCCGCGGTTCCGCGGTCTCGGCCAGTTCGAGGAAGAACCCGGCGTGCCGTTTGCGGGCGGCGCCGACTTCCCTGCGCCGGGCGAGCTGCTCCAGGCCGTACTCCCGGATGGTCTCCAGCATCCGGTAGCGCGGCTCGCCCGTGTCGACGGCCCCGAGCGGATGCAGCAGGGACTTGTCGACCAGCGCCGCCAGCAGCTCCCGGACATCGCAGGACCGGCCGTCACGGGCTTGGATGTCGCAGAACCGGACGTCACAGGCTGGGACATCACAGGCTGGAACGTCACAGGCTTGGACGTCGGCGCACCGGACGTCGAGCCCGCCGACCGCCTGCGCCGTGTCCTCGGTGAAGCTGCCGGGTACCACCGACAGCCGTTCCAGCAGCGCCCGCTCGTCGGCGTCCAGCAGGTCCCAGCTCCAGGCCACCGCGGCGCGCAGGGTCTGGTGCCGGGGCAGTGCGGTGCGGCTGCCCCGGGCGAGCAGTCGGAACCGGTCGTCCAGCCGGGCCGCGACCACCTCGACCGGCAGGGTGCGCAGCCGTGCCGCGGCCAGTTCGATCGCCAGTGGCAGGCCGTCCAGACGGCGGCAGATCTCGATCGTCGCCGTCAGCGAGTCGCCCGCCATGTCGAAGTCGGGGCACACCGCGACGGCCCGGTCGTGGAACAGCCGGATCGCCGCGCAGGCGCGGGCCTGCGGGGCCGTCGAGCCCGGTTCGGGTAGTTCCAGCGGGAGTACCGGGTGCAGGGTCTCGCCGTCGATCCGCAGCGCTTCCCGGCTGGTGGCCAGCACCCGCAGTCGGGGGCAGCGGCCGAGCAAGGTCTCGGCCAGTGCCGCGGCCGCCTCGACCAGGTGCTCGCAGTTGTCCAGCACCAGCACCAGGTCGTCGTCCGCCAGCACCTCGGTCAGGCGGTCCAGGACCTCCTCAGTGGCACCGGAGGCGCCACCCGGGCCCATGGGCGGGCGGCCCGGTGCCGTAGCGGCCTTGGGTACGCCGGCCTCGCGCAGCCGCAGGGCGCCGAGCACCGCGCGGGGCACATCGTCCGCGCCGACCGGGGCCAGGGGGACGAACCACACCCCGCCGGACGGTGTGAGCTGTCGGCCGCTGGTGGTGGCCAGCCGGGTCTTGCCGGCTCCTCCGGGCCCGACCAGGGTGACCAGCCGGGCCTGCCCGAGCAGCTCGACCACTCGGCGGACGTCGTCCTCGCGGCCCACGAAGCTGGTCAGCGGCGCGTCCAGGTTGCCGGGCGGCCGCGATCGGCGGGGCGGCCGGCGCTGCTCCGACTGGTGGTGCTGCTCCAACTGGTGGTGCTCCGACTGGTGGCGCTGCGGCGGGTGGCCGGGCTGGGGCTGGCCGGCGAGCCGAGGCGGCGGGAGCTCGCCGCGCAGCACCGCGAGATGGGCAGCCTGCAGCTGCGGCCCGGGGTCGCTGCCGAAGGTGTCGGCCAGCCGGTCACGAAGCCGCTGGTAGGTGGCCAGCGCCTCGGCGCTCCGGCCGCCGACGGCCAGCGCCCGGACCAGCTGGGCATGCAGGCGTTCGTGCAGTGAATGATCCGCCGTCAGCGATTCGAGCTCGGCGATGAGATCGGGGTCGGCTCCCAGCGCGAGGTCGGCCTCGATTCGGTCTTCCAGGGCGGCCAGCCGGGCCCGTTCGAGCCGCTCGGCCTCGGCATCGGCGAACGGAGCCTCGCGCACATCCGCCAGGGCGGGGCCGCGCCACAGGCTCAGGGCCTCCCGCAAGGTGGCAGCGGCCTCGGCGGGTTGACCCTGTGCGTGCAGGCGCCGGCCCGAGCGGGCCAGTTGCTCGAACCGAACGGTGTCCACCGCGCCCGCCTCGACGGCCAGCCGATACCCGGCCGGTCCGAAGGTGAGCAGCCCGGGGTCGCCCAGCACGGTCCGCAACCGGGACACCAGCGACTGCAGGGCGTTCGCCTGGCCGGCCGGCGGCGACTCGGCCCACAGCGCCTCGACCAGTACCTCCGGCCGGACGGCGCGCCCGCCGTCCAGTACCAGCCGGGCCAGCAGCGCCCGCAGCCGCGCGCCACCGATCGATACCGGGCCCGCTCCGGTGTCCAGTACCAAGGGTCCGAGCAGGCCGACGCGCACCCGCCGAGTATCGCAGCACCACCTGCTCGACCGTCACACCGGGGGCCGGAGCCGGACTGCTCGAACACCGCACGGCCCCGCTCCCCGTCCCCGGTGTGCGTGCCGCCGGTGGCTCTCGGATGACATGCGCTCGGAGCTCCTCGGTGCCCCGTGCTGTTTTATCAAGACAAGACCCGCAACGTGTCAGACAAGTACGAGGTAGGAGAGTGACGGCCGCCGCCTTCGCCGGGTCTGGAGCACCGGCAGGGCGGCGACGTCGCCCTCAGGCCGCAACTCACAACGTGATCACCAGCATCACCACCAGGCTGACCACGAACGACACCCCCACGGCCGGCCCGCGGCAGCCTCGTCCTCCAGCTCCACCCCCTGTCAGCTTCACGCCCTATGAGGAGCACGTCATGCAAGCAGCTTCGAACACGCCGACCGATCAGGACCGGGCTCACCTCCTCGAGGCCATCAACCTCGCGGCACGCGCGCGCAAGCACGGCAACCATCCGTTCGGCGCGCTGCTGACCGACGCAACCGGGAACGTCCTGCTCACCGCCGAGAACACTGTGATCACGGAGCACGATGCCACTGGCCACGCGGAGACGAACCTGGTCCGGCAGGCGTCGCGCACGCTGCCGCCGGATCAGCTCGCCGAGACCACGCTGTTCACCAGCGCCGAGCCGTGCGCGATGTGCTCCGGCGCGATCTACTGGAGCGGCATCCGCCGGGTGGTCTACGCACTCGCGGCCACAGAGCTGAACGTCCTCGCCGGAGTGGACCCCGACGAGCCGCTGCTCGACCTCCCGTGCCGTCAGATCTTCGCAGCCGGCGGCAGCACGGTCGAAGTGTCGGGGCCGCACCTCTACGAAGAGGCCGCCGCGGTGCACCTCGGGTACTGGGGCTAGCACACCGGGCCCTGCCCGCGCCCCCGGCCGACCTCACAGGGGCCGCCCGACGTCGCCGATGGCCGCGCCGGAGGGGTTCTCGGTGAGGCGGCGGGGGCCCTGCCGGACCTGGAGCCGGGTCGTGGAAGTCTGGAACCGCTCCGCGTGAACGAATGCCTCGGCGGCCTGACCTCGCGAAGCCCCGACCGGACCGGTCGGGGCTCCCCGAGGTCGGCGTTCAGCGTAGGGCGTCGGTCGCGGCGGTGATGAGGGCTCGGGCATCGTCGCCGGTCAGCGGTCGGTCTCAGTCGAAGAAGGCGAAGAAGCGCGACTCGATGCTCGCCCGCGGCGAGGCGTCCTCGGGGGCCGTCGGGTCGTCGAAGGCGGTGTGCATCACGCCGGTGGCCCGCGCGGAATCGGAGTCGAAGCCCTTGAAGAGGATCACCTCGTCCGGGGTGAGACCGGAGAAGTAGAGCCAGCGGTGGGCCGGGTTGGCCTTGCCGAGCTGGGCCTCGAGCAGGCTCATCGGGGCGCCTTCGGGGCCGAACACCCCGTAGAAGAGCCGGGTGTCGCCGTCGGCCACCGAGGTGGCGTCGACCATCGCGAGCACGCTGTCGTGCGGCGGGGTCGAGGTGGCCCGCCATGCCTGGTAGATGGCGTAGCGGCGGTACGGGGCCGGGTCGGCGTCCTCGGCGGCCAGGACGGCGTCGAGGAACTGCTGGGCGGAGACCTCGGTGTAGTCGAGGTGCGCGAAGCGGGCGGGCGTGGTGCCGACCCGCTCGGCGGCGCGCTCGCTGGTGCGCAGCACGAGACCGGTGCGCTGCACGATCACCTCGCGGGCGCCGGTCACCTCCTTGATCAGCTCGGCCATTTCCTGGTGGTAGACGCGGTCGAGCTCCTCGATGTCGACGGAGTGGGCGACCGAGCTGGTGTGCCGCACCAGCTGGAAGCCCTCCCGGTCCAGGCTGAGTTGGTCCTGGAAGGGGCGCGCGTCGTGGATCTCGACGGTGTGCGGCACGAAGGCCAGGTTGGTGCGGGACGGGTCCACGGCGTCGAAGACGGCGCGGCCCTCGATGTCGCCCGCGTACTGCACCGTCGCCTCCACGGACGGGCTCTGGCGCGTGGCCGTTACGGACATGGGAACTCCTCTTGAGGGTCGGGGAAATGGTTGGGAAACGGCTCGGGAAGCGGGCTGGGAAACGGGTCCGGCGATTCCTCGGGGTGTGGGTGGGGCGGAGGTTAGGAAAACCGGGTTTGGCGCGGGTTTGCTCCCGGTTATGCGGCGGTTGCGGCCCCGACTGCCCTGCGGCCGACGGCGTTTAGAGTCCGGGCCATGCGTATCTTTCTCGTGGATGCATTCACCGATCGCCCGTTCGGCGGGAATCCCGCCGGCGTGGTGCTGCTCGAGTCCGGATTCCCGGGCGACGACTGGCTGCAGGCCGTGGCCACCGAACTGAACCTCTCCGAAACGGCGTTCGCCGGCCCGCTGCCCGAAGGGGATCCCCAGGGCGACTGGGCGCTCCGCTGGTTCACCCCCGTCGCCGAGGTCTCGCTCTGCGGCCACGCTACCCTCGCCACCGCGCACGTCCTGCGCCAGACCGGGCGGGCCGCCGGGACGGTGCGGTTCGCCTCGCGCAGCGGAATCCTCACCACCCGCACCAATTCGGACGCTTCGATCACCATGGACTTTCCGGCCTCCCCGGCGGTCCCGGCCGCCGAGCCCGACGGGCTCGCCGCCGCCCTGGGCACCCGGCCGGTCTCCGTGTGGCACACGGGAGACCTCGGAGACCTGCTGGTGGAGGTGGCGGACGCGCGGACGGTGGAGCAACTCGCCCCGGACCACGCGGCACTGGCCCGGCTGGGGGGCCGCGGCGTCATCGTGACGGCGGCGGCCGGGGTGCCGGACGCGGGGCACCACTTCGTGTCGCGGTACTTCGCCCCCGCTTATGGCGTGCCGGAGGACCCGGTGACGGGCAGCGCCCACACGGCGCTCGCGCCCTGGTGGGCGGCGCGGCTCGGGCGTACGGTGCTGACCGGGCTTCAGCTCTCCACGCGCCGCGGCCTGGTACATACCCGAGTGAGTAGTGACCGGGTGGAGCTCACCGGGCACGCGGTCACCGTTGTGGCGGGAGAACTCGGCGTGGCCCCGGGAAAACGGGCGGGGGACGACTTTTACCCGGGTGAGTAGTTACCCCCGTGGACCCGCAGCCACCATGATCAAGGTGACGACGCGGCGTCCGCACCGCCGGATTTCCCGTACTCCGCGTGTACGTACGGGAAATTCGCGGGGCCGGTGCGAGTACGGGCGATGCGTCCCCTCGTCATCCATCTCCTGGAGGTCACCGCTTTGCATGTCTCGAAGACCGCTCGGATCACGGTTCGCTGCCTCGGGGATTTCTCCGTGAACGTCGACGGGAGGCCGGTGGAGAGATGGCGGGCCGGAAAGGCGCGGAATCTCTTCCAGTACCTGCTCGTCAACCGCGGGCGCGTGGTCCACCGCGACAGGCTGCACGAGATCCTGTGGCCGGAGAGCGCCTGGACGCCCAGGTCGAGCTCGGTGAAGGTGGCCATGCATGCGCTGCGCCGCATCCTGGACGGCGGCGGGACGGGTATGCCGCCCGCCGTGGAGATCCTCCACCAGGACCATGGCTACGTGCTCCACGCCGAGAGCATCTGGGTGGACGTCGAGGAGTTCGAGGCGCACTGCGCCGACGGCCGGGCGGCCGAGCTGCGCGGTGACCATGACGCGGCGACCCGCGGGTACCGGGCGGCGCTCGCCCTCTACGGCGGCGACTTCCTCGCCGTGGAGCGGGCCGACTGGATCGGCGAACAGCGCGAGTGGAACAAGTCGCTGGCCTTGCAGGCGCTCAAGTACCTCCAGGAGGAGGCGCTGTGCCAGGAGGACTTCCCCTCCGTCATCGCGCTGTGCCGCCGGATGCTGGAGATCGACATCTACCAGGAGCAGGTGTACCGGACGCTGATGTCGGTCCACGGTGAACTCGGCGAGCTGGGGCGGGTCAAGAGCTGGTACGAGATGTGCGCCCGGCGCATGCACGACGACCTGGGCGTCGCGCCGAGCGAGCTGACCCGCAAGGTCTTCGAACGTTCGCTGGCCATGGGCCGCAGGCCGCGCCGGCTCTTTCTCAACGCCTCCTGACCCCATCCCCTCTGACTTCTCCTGGGACACACACATGACGACACCCCCCGACTCCCGGAACGCCGCAGCGGGCGCCCGGCGACTCCCCGTGCTGCGGCTGCTCTTCGGTCAGGTGCTCGGCCGCCCCGTCGCGGACGGCGACGACTTCTTCGCCCTGGGCGGCACACCGGCCCAGGCCGGGCAGGTGACCGACCGGGTACGGGCCGCGCTCGGCGCCGACGTCACCGTGGCCGACCTGCGGCGGGCCCCGAGCCCGGCGGCCCTCGCCGAACTGCTGGACGCGGACCGCGCGCAGCCGTACCGGCGGCCCGAGACGGTGCCGCTCTCGCCCGCGCAGCGCGGACTGTGGTTCCTGCACCGGCTCGAGGGGCCGAGCGCCACCTACAACCTGCCGTTCGCCCTGCGGCTCTTTGGCCCGCTGGACCGCGCGGCGCTGACCGCCGCACTGCTCGACGTGGTCCGCCGGCACGAGAGTCTGCGGACGGTGTACCCGGAGACCGGGGGAGTGCCCCGGCAGCAGGTGCTGGCGGCCGAGACCGCCTTCCCGGGGCTCTCCGTGACGGAGGTGGCGCCGGGTGCGCTGGCCGGGGCGCTGGCCCGGGCCGGGAGGCACGCCTTCGACCTGGTGCGGGAGGTTCCGCTGCGGGCGGAGCTGTTCGTCGCCGGGCCCGAGGAGCACACCCTGCTGCTGACGGTGCATCATATCGCGGCGGACGGATGGTCGATGGGGCCTCTCGCCCGCGATCTCGCCACCGCCTACCGGGCCCGGCTCGCCGGCCGGGACCCCGGCTGGGCCCCGCTGCCCCTCCAGTACGCCGACCACACGGTGCGGCAGGCTGCGGCGCACCGCGCCGAGGGCGACGCGGAGTCCCCGGTGTCCCGGCAACTCGCCTACTGGCGCGAGGCGCTGGCCGGACTGCCGGAGGGGCTCGACCTGCCGGTCGACCGGCCCAGGCCGCCCGCCCCGAGCTTCCGGGGCGACACCGTGCCCGTCCGCATCCCGGCGGCAGTCCACACCGGGCTGAGCGAGATCGCCCGGGCCGCGGGCTCCAGCCTCTTCATGGTCCTCCACACGGCACTCGCCCAGCTGCTCAGCCGGATGAGCGGCGTCACCGACACCGCCGTGGGCACCGTGGTCTCCGGGCGCGGCGGAGGCCAGGCCGACGACCTGGTCGGCCTGTTCGTCAACACGGTGGTGCTGCGGTCGGACACCTCGGGCGATCCCACCTTCCGGGAGCTCGTGGCCCGGGTGACCGCCGGCGACCTGGCCGCCTTCGCCCACCAGGACACCCCCTTCGAGAGACTGGTCGAGGAGCTCGCCCCACGCCGCTCGACCGCGCGGCACCCGCTCTTCGAAACGATGCTGGTGCTCCAGAACACCCCCGAGGCCCGGCTCGACCTGCCCGGGCTGCGGGCCGAGTGGGAGGTGCTCACCACCGGCGCCGCCAAGTTCGACCTCACCTTCAGCCTCGCCGAGTCCCGCACCGGCCAGGGCATCGAGGGCCTCGTCGAGTACAGCACCGACCTGTTCGACCGGGCCTCCGCGGTGGCGCTGGTCGAGCGGTTCGTGACCCTGCTCCACGCCGTCGTCGCGGCGCCCGACGCGCCGGTGAGCCGCGCCGAAATCCTGCCCGCGGCGGAGCGGAAGCGGCTGCTGGACGACTGGAACGACACGGCCCGGCCGGTCCCCGCCCGGACCGTGCCCGCACTCTTCGAGGAGCGGGTCGCCGAGGACCCCGGCCGGGTGGCGCTCGTCCACGAGGGCGGCGAGATCAGCTACGCCGAGGTCAACGCGGCCGCCAATCGACTCGCCCGGCTGCTCATCGCCCAGGGCGTCGGCCCGGAGGACCTGGTGGCGCTCGCCCTGCCCCGCTCGCCCGAGCTGATCATCGCCCTGCTCGCGGTGGTCAAGGCCGGCGCGGCCTATGTGCCGCTGGACATCGAGTACCCGCCCGAGCGGCTCGCCGCCATGGTGGCCGACGCCCGTCCCGCCGCCGTCATCACCCGCACCGGCACCCCGCTGAGCCTTCCGGACGGCACCCACCGCCTCGATATGGACGCCGTCGGCACAGCGGCCCGGCTCGCCGCCGCCGACGCCGGGAACCCCACCGACGCCGAGCGGGTGCGCCCGCTCGAGGCGGGCCACCCCGCCTACGTCATCTACACCTCCGGCTCCACCGGACGCCCCAAGGGCGTGGTGGTCGAGCACCGGGGCGTGGCCAGCCTGCGCTCCAGCCAGGCCGAGTCGGTCGGCGCCGGCCCAGAGGCGCGGGTACTGCAGTTCGCCTCGCCCAGCTTCGACGCCGCCTTCTGGGAGGTGTCGCTCTCCCTGCTGTCGGGCGGCGCACTGGTGCTCGGCCCGGGCGGCCGGGTGCTGCCCGGGCCCGAACTCTCCGCGCTGGCCCACCGGCAGCGGATCACCCATGTTCAGCTGCCGCCCAGCGCCCTCGCCACCCTCGCGGAAGAGGACGGACTGCCGCTCTCCACCACGGTGGTCGTCGGCGGCGAGAGCTGCCCGCCCGAGATCGCCGACCGCTGGTCGCGCCGCCGCACCCTGGTCAACGGCTACGGCCCGACCGAGGCGACCGTGTGCACCACGCTGAGCGCCCCGCTCTCCGGGGCCGCCACCCCGCCGATCGGCCGGCCGCTCCACAACACCCGGGTGTACGTGCTCGACACGGAGCTGCGGCCGGTGCCGACCGGCGTGGTGGGCGAGCTCTACATCGCCGGAGCCGGCGTCGCCCGCGGCTATCTCGGCCGACCGGCACTGACGGCCGAACGGTTCGTGGCCGACCCGTACGGGCCGTCGGGCACCCGCATGTACCGCACCGGCGACCTGGTGCGGTGGCGGGCCGACGGCAACGTCGAGTTCGTCAGCCGAGCCGACCACCAGGTCAAGGTGCGCGGCTTCCGCATCGAACCCGGCGAGATCGAGGCGGTGTTGGTGCGTCACCCCGACGTGGCACAGGCCGTGGTCATGGTGCGCGAGGACCTGCCGGGCCACCGTCGTCTGGTCGGCTACGCCGAGCCGCGCCCCGGAGCCCGGCCGACGCCGGCCGCGCTCCGCGCCCACGTCGCGGCCGCCCTGCCCGACTACATGGTCCCGTCGGTGCTGATCTGTCTCGAAACCCTGCCCCTCACCGTCAACGGCAAGGTGGACCGGCGCGCCCTGCCGGCCCCGGGACCGGAGCGGGCGACCGGCGGCCGCGCCCCCGAAGGCCGCTGGGAGAAGGCGCTGTGCGCGCTCTTCGCCGAGGTGCTCGGGGTGCCCGAAGTCGCCGCCGACGCCGGCTTCTTCGACCTCGGCGGCGACAGCCTGCTCTCCGTCCGGCTGGTCGAGCGGATCAACGCCGAGCTGGACGCCGGGCTTTCGGTGCGCACCCTCTTCGAGCGCCAGCGGCCCGAGGAACTCGCCGCGCTCCTCGACGACGAGGCGGGCACCGGCGACCAGGACGCGCCCGACCTGGACGCCGAGGCGGTGCTCGACGCGGAGCTGGTGACCACCGGGCGCCGGCCCTACGACCCGGCGCGCGGCGCCGACCCCGCCCATGTGCTGCTCACCGGGGCGACCGGCTTCCTCGGCTCCTTCCTGCTGCGCGCCCTGCTCGACACCACCTCGGCCCGGGTGCACTGCCTGGTGCGGGCTGAGGACGACCGGCGGGCGGGCGAGCGGATCCAACAGGCCCTGGAACGCTTCGGGTTGTGGGACGAACGGCTGGCCGCGCGGATCGCTCCGGTCGCCGGCGACCTGGAACGCCCGCTGCTCGGCCTGGCGGAGGAGCGGTTCGGCGAACTCGCCGAGCTGATCGACGTGATCCACCACAACGGCGCCCGGGTGCACCTGGTGCACGGCTACCGCCGGCTCAGGGCCGCCAACGTGGACGGCACCCGGGAGGTCGTCCGGCTCGCCGTGACCGGCCGGGTCAAGGCCGTCCACTACGTCTCCACCGGCAGCGTCGTCATGGGTGCGCAGGGCAACCCCGAACTGCTCACCGAGGACCGCAGGCTGCCCGCCGCGGAGGTGATGCGCAACGGCTACGCGGCCACCAAGTGGGTGGCGGAGCGGCTGCTCGAGCAGGCGGCCGCGCGGGCTGTGCCGGTCGCCGTCTACCGGCCCGGCCGGGTCAGCGGGGACAGCCGCACCGGCGCGGGCGGCACCGACGACGCCTTCTGGCACTTCGTCCGGGCCGGCCTGGAGCTCGGCGCGATGCCCGACCCCGGGGAACCAGGCGGCTTCGGGCCCGGCGTGGACCTGGTGCCGGTGGACTACGTGGCCGCCGCCCAGGTGGCGCTGGCCGCCCGGCCCGCGACGCTGGGCCGCGCCCACCACCTCGTCAACCGAGAGCTGACGCCCGTCTCCCTGGTCCTGGACGCACTGCGGGAACGCGGCCACGAGCTGCGGACGGTTTCGGTGCGGGAGTGGGGAGAGCTGCTCGCCGTGGCCGCCGCCCGCCCGGACGCCGGGGCGTCGGTGAGCTCGGTGGCGGCACTCGCCGCCGCGGCGAAGGAACTGCCCGACACCGCACGGCTCCGCTTCGACGACCGCAACGCCGCCGAGGGTCTCGCCGGGACGGGCATCGCCTGCCCCGCCGTCGACCGGGGCGTGATCCACCGCTACCTCGACCACCTGACCGGTCGCGGCTTCCTGCCCGCGCCCCCGACCGCCCCCAAGGAGGGCTGACATGAACCCCTTCGACGACCCCGACGCGCGCTACACGGTCCTGGTGGACGGGGCGGGGCGGCACAGCCTCTGGCCGGCCCGGCTCGACGTGCCGGCCGGCTGGACGGTGACCCTGCCGGCCACCGGGCGCGCCGCCTGCCTCGCCCACATCGAGGAGCACTGGACGGAGCCGAGCTGATCCCCCCCACATGCACTGAACCCCCCGTGCCGGCACGGGGGGTTCAGTGCGTGACCGGCAGGTCAGCCGATGTCGGCGTGGATGCCGAGCCCCAACTCGGCGGCGGCCCGGGCGATGTCGAAGCCGGAGACGATGTCCTGGGCGGCCAGGCCGAGAGACTTGTAGAGGGTGATCTCGTCGGGCGCGGTGCGGCCCCCGGCGGTGCCGAGCAGGACCTCGCCGAGCTCGGCGCGGATGTGGTCCGGACCGATGAGGCCCTCCTCGCGGGGCACGCGCAGATCGCCCGACTCGAAGAGCGCGGACTCCCTGCTGTCCACGAAGACCCGGGCCCGGGCCACCGCCCGCGAGGTGAGCTCGCGGCAGTCGACGAAGGAGGCGCCGACGGCGTTGACGTGCGCGCCGGGCGCCAACTGGGCGGCGTCCACGAGCGGTTCCCGGGTAGCGGTGGTGGTGCAGATCAGGTCCGCGTCCCGCACGGCGGCGCTGACCGACTCCGCCACCTCGACGGGCGCGTCGACCCGAGTGGCGGCCCAGTCACGGAAGGCCGCGGCGTGCTCGGGGGTACGGCTCCAGATCCGGAGCCGGCGCACCGGCCGGACCAGCGCCATGGCCTCCAGGTGACTGCGGGCCTGGACGCCGGAGCCGAGGATCGCCAGGTCGCCGGCGTCCTTTCGGGCGAGCTCCCGGGTGGCGACGGCGCTGACGGCGGCGGTGCGGACGGCGGTCACCGCGCTCGCGTTCATCAGCGCGAGCGGGCTGCCCGTGTCGGGGTCGAAGACCAGCACCACGCCGAGGTGGAGCTCGAGGCCGCGGGCCGGGTTGTCGGGCTTGAGGACCATGGCCTTGACGCCGAAGCCGGACGGCCCGCCGTCCTCGCCCGCGACATGGCAGGGCATGGTGCCGAGCAGCGCGGGGTCGGAGGCGGGCCGCAGGATGGTCCGCAGGGGCTGGGTGACCCGGCCGGAGCTGTAGCCGCGCATGGCGTCGGCCATCAGCGGAATGGCCCGCTCCATCGGGTAGGCGCGGCGTACGGCGTCGTGGTCGAGGATGCGCATGCGTGAGTCCTTCGGAAGAGCGGGGGTTCAGCGGGCGACGAAGACGGACCAGAGCATCCGGATCGTCCGGGTCCGGGAGATGAACTCCAACTGGTGCAGTGCGGCGGCCGGTTCCGTGGTGAGGGCCACATCGGCGTCCAGGTCGCGGGCGGCCCGGGCCGCCGTGCTGGTGGACGCGGTGAGCACCAGGTTGTCCGCGGCGTAGGCCGCGGGCAGCAACTCGGCGACGAGCGCCACCGGCGCCGGGTGGGTGGCGACCCGCGGCCGGGGCGGCACCCGGTGACCTCGGGCCCGGGCGATGCCGTAGTGCGGCGTGTCGAAGACGAACGCCCCGGCCAGTGCGAGCCCCGGGTCCATGTAGAAGGTGTTGATGCCGGAGTAGGCGTTGGCCACGACGATCCGGCCGACCTCGCCGGTGCGCAGGGCCTCGCCCGCCTCCTCGTAGCCGGCGAAGAGCCGCACATCGGCGGCGGCCGTCGCGGGGTCGCCGTCCGGGTCGAGCACGGCCCGCAGATGGGTGGCGGCCTGTTCGCTGCTGGTGCCCGCAGGGCCGAGGGTGCCGACGGCGGTGGTGGCCGGCCGGGCGGTGTCGGTGTCGAGGCCGAGCCAGTGGGGACGCTCCAGGATCACGGGTTCTCCTCGGGGAGGTCGAGCGGGATGCGGGTGAGCCAGCCGTGTTCGTCGTCCAGCGCGCCGCGGAGCAGGGCGGTGTAGCGGTCGGCCAGCGCCCCGGTGACGGGGCCGGGGCGGGCGTCGCCGACCGGTCGGCCGGCGAGTTCCACGACCGGGGCGATGCCCAGGCCGGTGCCGGTGAGGAACACCTCGTCGGCGAGGAGGAGTTCGGAGCGGGGGACGTCGCGGGTCTCGACGGCGAGGCCGAGGTCGGCGGCGAGGACGCGGACGGTGTCCCGGGTGATGCCCTCCAGGATGTCCGCGGTGGCGGGCGGGGTGACCAGCCGGTCCCCCAGGACCGCGAAGACGTTGGCGGTGGTCGCCTCGGCGATCTGCCCGCGGTCGTTGCAGAGGATCGCGTCGTCGAGCCCGGCGGCGAGCGCCTCGTCGAGGGCGAGCGCGCTGTTGACGTAGCCGCCGGTGACCTTGGCGCGGACGGGCAGGACGCCGTCGGCCGGCCGCCGCCAGCTGCTCAGCGCGCAGCGCAGCCCGCCGGGCGGCGCGTAGTGGCCCATGAGGAAGGTGGAGATGGAGACCGCGTCGCTCACCCCGGTGAGGTTCACGCCGGGGCGGGTGCCGGGCAGCATGGCCAGTTTGTAGCCGAGCGGGCGGATGTAGGTGTCGGCGGCCGCGGCGTTGCGGCGCAGCAACTCCACGGTGGCCTCGGCCAGTTCGTCGGACCCGTACGGCAGCTCGATGCGGAGCAGCCGGCAGGAGCGCAGGAACCGCCGGTAGTGGTCGTGGAGGCGGAAGACGGCGAGTTCCCGGCCGCCGGGCTGGACGTAGGCACGGATGCCCTCGAAGACACCCGTGCCGTACTGGAGGGCCTGCGTGGTGAGAGGGACCCGGGCCTCGGCTGTGGGCAGGAAGTCGCCCTCGTGCCAGCTCCAGGTCGCGGGGCGGGGCGTCGTGGTGGCGGTCGTCATGTCAGCCCCGCCCCGCCGCGATCGCCTGGGCGGCCGCCGCCTCGCCGTCGCCGTGTCCGGTGCGCCGGTCCACCACGCGCGCGGCCTTCCAGCTGACCATGGCGCCGGTGCTGGTGATGCTGGACAGCGCGCCGAGTTCGACCCCGACCGTCACGCCGAGTTCGGCACGGGCCGCGGCGAGCGCGGCGTCGTCGGTCCGCGGCAGGTCGCCGGAGGCGGTCTCGAAGCGCAGGGTGAGGCGGTCCGCGCCGTCCGTGTCGGTGTCGATGAGCACCTGGTAGTCGAGGTAGCCGCGGAACGGCGCGAGCAGCAGGTTCTCCAGGTCGTAGCCGGTGATGCGGCACCCGCCGATGCGCAGCTCGTCGCGGGTGCGGCCGAGGACCTCGAGGACGGGCGCGGGCAGGGTGCGGCCCGGGGCGGCGGCGCGCATCCGCACCAGGTCGCCGGTGCGGTAGCGGACGAGCGGCTTGCAGCCCTGGTAGAGGGAGGTGACGACCAGTTCGCCCAGGAGCACGCCGTCGGCGTCGGGGGCGACGGGCGTGTCGCCCACCGGGTCGATCACCTCGTAGTGGTTGATCACGGGGACCGCGTAGAGGTGGCCGTCGGCCGCCGCCGCGCCGAGTACGGACGCCTCCTGGGAGCCGTACAGCACGTTGTACGCGCGGGCGCCCCACAGGTCGCCGATGTTCTCCAGCAGGGCGGGCGAGGCGAGTTCGCCGGTGAGCATGAGGACCCGCACCGGCAGGTCGCGGGCGGGGTCGAGCCCCGCGGCCACGGCCTTCTTCGCCAGCGTGAGCGCCATGCCCGGGG
Organism: Kitasatospora sp. HPM-01-4; assembly: GCF_051374625.1. Classification (NCBI taxonomy): domain Bacteria; kingdom Bacillati; phylum Actinomycetota; class Actinomycetes; order Kitasatosporales; family Streptomycetaceae; genus Kitasatospora; species Kitasatospora sp. HPM-01-4. Next base: position 7,791,125 of record NZ_JBPQGP010000005.1, read on the forward strand.
TGCAGAAGAGACCGGTCAGCGGGATCTCCCGGATGGCGGCGAGCGCGCGGTCGAAGCCGACCATCGGGGAGTGCGGCCACATCTTGGCGACGGCGATGCCGAGGTTGCGGCAGACCTCGCCGAAGGTGTCGCCGAAGGCGTGCATCTCGGTGGGGCCCGACACCCCGATGAACTGCTCCTCACCGTAGGGCCGCAGCATGGTCTCGTAATGGGCGGTCAGGGCGGCGTTGTTGTGGAGCGAGTCGGTGTTGTCGCGCGGGCAGGGCGTGACGGCGCCGGTGGTGCCGGTGGTCTCGTAGAAGATCCACGCCTTGCTCAACGGCCGGGAGAGCACGTCCTGCTGGGCGCGGCGCAGGTCGTCCTTGGTGGTGAAGGGGAGCGTGGCGAGGCTCTCGGCGGACAGGTCGGTGAGCGCCTCGGGGGCCGCCGCCAGGTGGCTGCGGTAGAAGGGCGAGTCGGCCCGCACGTGCGCCAGGGTTGCGTTGAACGCGGCGAGTTGGTGGGCGGCGAGCTCCGCGGAGCTCCAGCGGCCCGCGGCGAAGTCGCGCTGCCGGCGGACGACGTCGCGGCCGGTGGCGGCCGCCTCCTCGTCGTAGAGGGTGAACACGGTGGCTCCTGTCGGGAGTGGACGGTCAGGCGGGTTCGTGGATGTCGGCGATCACCCAGTCGCTGATCTCGCGCCAGCGCCGGGCGGATTCCTGGTGGAAGGGGTGGGTGAGGTAGCGCTTGAGGGCCGTCTCGTCGTCCAGCACTCCGATGGCGACGAAGTCGTGGGCGATGTCCCGGTCGGTGATGTTGCGGCCGGTGGTCCACGAGCGCAGCCCCGGCACCCGGGTGCCGACCTGCTGCGAGGAGTGCTCGGCGGCGAGGGCACGCGGGTCGTTCCAGTCGCAGCCGGGTTTGAACTTGAACAGCACGATGTGCCGGATCACGTGACGTCTCCTGGGAGTTCGGGCGGCGAATGACGAAGGGGCCCGGTGCGGTCCACCTCGGGGTGGTGCGCACCGGGCCCCGGTGGCGGTCAGCCCGCGAAGGCCGTCCGCAGGGCGGCGACGACGTCGGTCATGGCCGTGCGGGAGCGGGCCAGCATCCGCGTGAACTGGAAGAAGCCGTGGAAGACCCCGGGGTAGTGCAGGAGGTCGACCTTGACCCCGGCGTCCCGCAGCCGGTCGGCGTAGCCGGCGCCTTCGTCGCGCACCACGTCGTGCTCGGCGGTGACGACGACCGCGGCCGGCAGCTCGGTGAGGTCGGCGGCGAGCGCCGGTGCGGCCAGCGGTCCCGCGGCGTTCGGGGTGCCGAGGTAGTTCCGCCAGTACCAGGCGACCTCCTCGGCCGCCAGCATCACGTTGCCCTCCTCGCGCATGGACGCGGCCTTCGGGTCGTACCCCGTCATGGGGCAGACCAGCAGCTGCGCGGCGAGGGCGGGTCCGGAGCGGGCCCGGGCGAGCAGGGTGATCGCGGCGGCGAGATTGCCGCCCGAACTCTCCCCGCCGACCGCGACCCGGCCCGGGTCGACGCCGAGCTCGTCGGCGTGTGCCACCACCCAGGCGGTGACCGCGTACCCGTCCTCCAGAGGTGCCGGGAAGGGGTGTTCAGGGGCGAGCCGGTGCTCCGCGGAGACCACCACGCAGTGGGCCTCGGCGGCCAGGTGCCGGCAGGCCCCGTCGGTGCTGGAGAGGTCGCCGAGGGTCCAGCCGCCGCCGTGGAACCAGACGAGCACGGGCAGGCCCCGTTCGGGGCCGGGGCGGTAGACCCGCACCGGTACCGGCCCGTCCGGGCCCGGCACGGTCCGGTCGGTGATCTCGTGAAGCTCCGGGCCCGGCGCGGGCGGCGCCGCCGCCAGGGCCTGCCGGGCCACCTCAAGCGGCAGCGTGTCGAGCGTGGTCGTCTTCATGGCGGCCACCGCCTGCACCATGGCGGCGGCGTCCGGGTCCCACGTCAGCGGTGTCTCCTCCATCAGGCCAGGAACTTCCCGATCTGCGCGGTGACTTCGGCGCGGCGCTCCAACTGGGGCACGTGTCCGGCCCGTTCGATCAGCTCCACCCGGGCGTCAGGGATGGCCGCCGCGAACTCCTCGGCGTACACCGCGGGGACGAGCCGGTCCTCGGCGCCCCACAGGACGAGCGTCTCGGCCTTGATGCGGCGCAGCCGCTTGGCGAGGCCGCGCTCGGCGATGGGCCAGATGAAGTGGCTGGTGCTGGCGACGGTGGAGAACACGTGGACGGTGGCCTCGATGTTGGCCGTGGGGTCCTGCATGCCGGCGAGCAAGGCGGCCACGTCCGGGTGCTCGAGGTCGTGGTAGAGCAGCCCGGGCAGCTCGGGCTGGGCCACGACGACGTGGTCCCGCACCGGGGCGTCGTCGCGCCACAGGCCGAGGGCGTCGATGAGGACGAGCTTGCGGACCCGCTCAGGGTAGGTGGCGGCGAACTCCGCGGCCACCATGCCGCCGAAGGAGTGGCCGACGATGTCGAAGCGGTCCAGGCCGAGGCGCTCGAACAGGTCGTGGTAGTAGAGGAGCAGGTCCCACAGGTGGTCGAGGCGGGTGAGGTCCTCGGGCTCGGCGCTGCCGGGGTGGGCAGGTGCGTAGACCTTGTGCCCGGCGGCCAGGTCGTCGAGGAAGCCCTCCCAGGACTGGCCGAACAGGCCGTGCAGGAAGACGACGGGGGTGCCGTCGCCGCCCGTCAGCACGGTGTTGTCGGCGAATCCGCCGGGCAGCGGGACGGTGTGGGGGGTGAAGGTGCTCATGCCGGAACCTCCGTGGTAGCGCCGGACTGCGGGACGACAAGGTCGGAGTTGCGGGTGGCGCCGCTCGGCCACCAGTGGTCCTGGTAGCCGTGGCCGTCCCAGATGTGGCGGATCTTGGGCATGACCTGCTCGGCGAAGAGGGTGATGTTGCGCTCGGTCTCCTCCTTGGTCATCGTCGCCAGTTGGAGGATGACCATGAGGTGGCCGATGCGCAGGTTCTTGATGGCGTCGGTGAGCTTGTCGACGACGGTGGCGGGGCTGCCGCCGATGACCATCGCCTCCTCCTCGACATGCTGCTTCCACGTCATGTCACGGCCGGCCGGGACGCCGAACGGCGCGTTCTTCTTGCTCTGGCCCGGCTTGCCGAGGAAGGACTGGAGGCTGGCCTTCTTGAAGTAGCCGGGGATGAAGGCGTGGTGGGGCGCGACGTACATCGCCTTGTCGAAGAAGTCGCGGATGTGCGGCATGTAGATCCGCTCGGCCTCGGCGTCGGTGTCGGCGACCACGACGACCTGGGCGAAGCCCGCGCGGTAGGGGTTGTCGTCGAGCCCCTGCTCCTCGACCGTCCGCCAGAAGCCGTCCATCTGCTCCTTGCCGTACTTGTGGCCGCCCCAGCTCAGGTACGTGTAGACGTAGTCGTTGTCGGTGGCGAACTTCCAGGTCTCCGGGGAACCGCCGCCGCCCAGCCAGATCGGCGGGTGCGGGCTCTGGAAGGGCTGCGGCCACGGGTTGACGTAACGCAGCTTGTTGTACTTGCCGTTGAAGGGGAACGGACCCGACTCGGTCCAGGCGCGCTTGATGAGGTCGTGGGCCTCGTGGTAGCGGGCGCGCACCTCGGTGGGGGTGATGCCGTGGACGATCGTGGTGTCCATCGGCGAGCCGACGGGCATGCCCGCGATGATCCGGCCGCCGCTCATGCAGTCGAGGGTGGCGATCTCCTCGGCGACGCGGGTCGGCGGGTTGTACTGGGTGAGGGTGTTGCCCAGCAGCATGATCGCCGCGTCGGACTTCTTCCGGGCCAGGATCGAGGCGGTCAGGTTGGGCGAGCCGGAGAAGCTGTAGCCGTTGGAGTGGTGCTCGTTGACGCCGATGCCGTCGAAGCCGAGGTCGTCGGCGAGTTCCAGCTCGTCGATGTTCCAGTTGAGGTACTTGTGCACCTCGCGGGGGTCGCAGAGCTCCTTGTTGGGGAGGGTGGCCCAGATGCTCTCGTAGCGCTCCCGGAAATTGTCCGGAAGATCCCGGTAGCCTTGCAGGTGGAAAAAGATCGACTTCATTTTCCGGCTTTCTTTGAAAGGGGCGGGGTCAGACGGACACGCCGAGGCTCAGCCCGGCGAAGTCGACGACCTGGCGGCCGACGGTCATCAACTGGCCGGCCGTCTTGGGGTCGGTGACGGAGCCGTCGGGGCCGAACACCGGCCCGCTGGTGTCCATGGCCACGCCCAGCGGGGTGGGCCAGCCGCGCAGGGCGTGCACGATCGAGCGGAGGGCGGCGAGTACCGGGGCGGCCTGCGCGCCGCCGGCCGTCACCACGCAGCCGACGGCGCGTCCGTCGAGGTAGGGACGGGTGTCGTCGCGCAGGTCCTCGAGGTAGTCAAGGGCGTTCTTGACCAGCCCGGAGACCCCACCGTGGTAGGCGGGCGAGCCGAGTACCAGACCGTCCGCGGCGGCCACCGCCGCGATCAGCCGGCGGGCGGCCGGGGTGCGTTCGGGGCTCGTCGGGTCGTACAGCGGCAGGCGCAGCTCCTCCGCGCCGAGCAGGAGAGTGGTCGCCCCCGCCCGTTCCGCCGCGTCGAGTGCGACCCGCAGGGCACGCTCCGTCGAGGAGCCCGGGCGGTGGGTCCCGCCGATCCCCAGGACGAACGGCCGCGCCGGGTCCAGGAGTTCCACGCTGTCTATTGCGCTCACGTCACCACCTCCATGGCTCGCCGTAACGGGATGGAAGCTAGGCGGCCGGAGTTAGCGCGTGGTTACGTCACCGGCGGCCCGCAGCGCATAACCGGGTGCTAACCCGTCCCCATTTACGGTGCGCGCGCATTCTGCGCATTCATCCTGCGCATTCAGCTATTGAGGAGAGGCGTTATCGTGCTGCCGGAACGAATGACATGGCGGGACCGTGTGTCGGACGCGCTGGGCGGACAGGCCCCGGGGGAGCCGGGCGGCTCCGTGCCGTGCCACGCCGGCCCCGACGCGGTGGCGGCGGTCGTCGCGCTCGCGGCGCTGCTGCACCGCTGCACCGGCGACCCCGAGCCGGTGATCCTGCTCCGCCGCGCGCAGGCCGCCCCGCTGGTGCTCGCCGTGACGGTCACCGGGGAGACCACCGCCGCCGAACTCACCGAGAAGGTAGAGGAGTCGGTGGCGTCCGGTGCCGCCACCGCCGCCGAGCCGTGGGCCTGCGTCACCGAACTGGGCGACGACCCGGAACCCGGCGCGGAGCTCGTGGTCTCGCTGGCGGACGGCACGCTCGCCACCGCCGACGGCCTCTTCTCCACCGCCGCGCTGCACACCGCCGCCCGTTGGCTGGGGCGGCTGACCGAGGCGATCACCGGCGCACCCGCCACCCCCGTGGGCGCGCTGCCCCTGCTCGACGAGGCCGAGCGCCAGGCCCGTGTCGCCGTCGCCGGATCGAGTGAACCCCCCGCCGGTGAGCCGCTCTTCTTCCATGAACTCGTGGCGGCGGCCGCCCGGCGCACCCCGGAAGCGGTTGCCGTGGCCGACCCCGAGCAGACCCTCACCTACGGCCAACTCGACGGCGACGCCGAGCGGTTGGCCGGCCACCTCGCCGCCCGGGGCGTGGCGGCGGGCGACCGCGTCGCCGTCTGCCTGCCGCGCGGCGCAGGCCACCTGCTCGCCCAGCTCGCCGTCCTCAAACTGGGCGCCACCGTGGTGCTGCTCGACCCGTCCCAGCCGCGCGACCGGCTCACCCGGCTGATCGAGGAGTCCACGCCGGCGGCGGTCATCACGTCGGGGGAGACCCCCGGGACCGACGAGGGCCCCGGCGTGGTGCGGCTCGACGCCGACCCCTGGCGGCGATCCGAGCCGCGGTACCAACGGCCCACGCTCACCGATGACTCGGTGTGCCACCTGGTCTTCACCTCCGGCTCCACCGGCACCCCGAAGGCGGTCGCACAGCGCCACGGCGCGCTGCGGGCCCTGGTGCACACCCTCGCCGGACAGACCGGGATGGCCGCCACCGCCCGTGGCACCTGGCTCTCCCCGCCCGGCGTCGGGCTGCTCGTGGTGGACTGCTTCCCGCTGCTCGCCGCCGGCGCCACCGTGGTCGTACCGGAGCCGGACGTGGCGGGCCACCCGGAGCGGCTGCGCGACTGGCTGCTCGCCGAGGAGATCACCCACACCCTGGTGCTGACCGCGTTCGCCGAGCGGCTCTGGGCCCTGGACTGGCCCGCCTCCGCCGCCCTGCGCAGCATGCGCGTCGCCGGCGAGCGGCTGGGCGCGTGGCCGCCCGCCGGGTTGCCGTACGAGGTGGTGAACGTCTACGGCTCGTCCGAGGCGACCGTCGTCGCCACCGGCAACCTCACCCGCACCGCCCGCGGGCTCGCCCCGCGGGAGCTCGCCCGCAGACTGCCGCCGATCGGCCGGCCGGCGCCGGGAGTCCGCGCCTACGTGCTGGACGCCGGGCTCAACCCGGTGCCGTACGGCGTGCCGGGCGAGCTGTTCGTCTCGGGCGTCTCGCTCGCCTCCGGCTACCCTGACAACCCGGCCGCGCATGCCGGGAAGTACCTGCCCAACCCCGTGCCGGGGGACCCGAATCCGGTGCTCTACCGCACCGGCGACACGGCACGGCAGTGGCCGGACGGCACCCTGGAGATGGTGGGCCGGGCCGACCACGAGGTGAAGATCCGCGGTTTCCGCGTCCACCCCGGCGAGGTCGAGTCGGCGCTCGCGGCCCTCCCCGGTGTGGGCCGGGCCGTCGTCGTGGCGCGCGAGGACGTGCCCGGCGAGCGGCGGTTGGTGGCGTATGTGGAGCGGGCGCCGGGCGCCGAGCCGCGCGGCCCCGAGTTGCGCGCCGCGCTCACCGGCCGGCTGCCGCAGTACATGGTCCCGGCCGCCTGGGTGGTACTCGACGAGCTGCCGCTCTCCCGCAACGGCAAGGTCGACCGGGCGGGGCTGCCCGTCCCCGGCCGGCAACGCCCCGAGGTGAGCGCCGAGTTCGCGGCCCCCCGCGACGCCACCGAGCGCGCGCTGGCCGCCGCGTGGCGCGACGCCGTGGGGCTCGACGAGGTCGGCGTCGAGGACGACTTCTTCGAGCTCGGCGGCGACTCGCTGAGCGCGATCCGGCTGGTGACCCGGATCGGGTGGGAGTTCGGTGTCGCCTTCACCCTCTCCGACCTCGCCACCGCCCCCCGCGTCCGGGCGGCAGCCGCCCGGATCGCCGCGCTGACGGAGAGCCGGCAACAGGACGAGCTGCCGGTGCTCACCCCGGCGGGCGACGCGCACGAGCCGTTCCCGCTGACCGAGGTGCAGCAGGCGTTCTGGATCGGCCGCGGCGCCGCCGTCGACTTCGGCAACGTCGGCTGCCACGGCTACTTCGAGTGGGAGCGCCCGGACCTCGACCCGGACCGGTTCCGCCGGGCCTGGCAGCGGCTCATGGCCCGCCACGACATGCTGCGCGGCGTGATCCTGCCCGACGGCACCCAGCAGGTGCTGCCCGGGATCGACGGCGACGGCGTCACCGTGCTCGACCTGCGCGCCGAGGAGCCCGAGCGGGCCGAGGCCGAAGTCCTCAGGGTGCGCGAGGAGATGGCCCACCAGGTGCTCGACGCCCACCGCTGGCCCCTCTACGACGTGCGCATCTCGCTGCTGCCGGACGGCCGGGTGCGGCTGCACATGGGCATCGACCTGCTGATCATGGATGCCTGGAGCTGGTTCCAGGTGCTGCTCCCCGACCTCATCGACTTCTACGAGCACCCGGACGCCGAGCCCGAGCCGCTCGAGGTCACCTTCCGCGACTACGTCGTCCGTTCACTCCCCGCGCTCGAGGAGTCCGCGCAGTACCGCGCGTCGCGTGACTACTGGCTCGCCCGGATCCCCGAGCTCCCCCCTGCCCCCGACCTGCCGCTGCTCAGCGAGCCCGAGGGCGAGGTGAGGTTCGAGCGCTTCGCCCACCTCGTCGACCGGGAGCGGTGGCAGACGCTCAAGGACCGTGCCCAGCGCACCGGCATCACCTCCTCCGGCATCCTGATCGCCGCCTTCTGCGAGGTGGTCCGCGCCTGGTCCGCCAACGACCGCTTCACCATCAACTTCCCCCTCTTCGACCGGCTTCCGGTCCACCCGCAGATCGACCGGCTCCTCGGCGACTTCTCCAACACCCTGCTGGTCGCCGTGGAGAAGACCGACGGCACCTTCCGCGAACGCGCCCAGGACATCCAGCGCCGGCTGTGGCAGGACCTGGAGCACCGGCACTTCAACGGCGTCGACGTGCTGCGCCAGTTGGGCCGCCGCCAGGGTGCCTCGCTGCGGCCCGCGATGCCCATCGTCGTCACCAGCCTGCTCGGCCACCCGCCGCGCCAGCAGATGACGGCGCTCGGCCGGGAGACCTACGGTGTCTCGCAGACCCCGCAGGTCCTGCTCGACGTGCAGATCCGGGAGATCGACGGCGCACTCCACTTCAAGTGGGACCACCTCGCCGCCCACTTTCCGGCAGGGATGATCGAGGCGATGTTCGGCGCGTACGTCGCCCTCGTCGACCGGCTCGTCGACGACGAGGCCGGTTGGGACCACGAGCGCTTCGCCCTCGTCCCCGCTGGGCAACTCCGCCGCCGGGCCGAGGTCAACGCCACCGACGCCGAGGTGCCCGAGGCGCTGCTCCACGAGCTGCTCGCCCGGCGCGCCGCCGAGGACCCCGGGGCGCCCGCCGTCATCACCACCGGCCGCACCCTCGGCTTCGGCGAGCTGTACGCGGCCGCCAACCGCATCGGGCGGCGGCTGCGCGCCGACGGGGCGCGCCCGGGTGAGCTGGTCGCCGTGGTGATGGAGAAGGGCTGGGAACAGTACCCGGCGGTCTACGGCGCCCTGACCTCCGGCGCCGGCTACCTCCCCATCGACCCGCGGCTGCCCCGTGAGCGCCTCGCCCACATCCTCGCCGCCGCCGGGGTGCGGACCGTCCTCACCCAGCCCCGCCTGGCCGAGCGTCTCGCCTGGCCGCAGGAGGTGCGGGTGCTCGCACTCGACGAGGAGCTCTCGGCCTTCCCGACGGACGGCACGCCACTGGAGAGCCTGCAGCAGCCCACCGACCCCGCGTACGTCATCTACACCTCCGGATCGACGGGCACGCCCAAGGGGGTGGTCGTCGACCACCGCGCCATCGTCAACATGCTCACCGACATCAACGCGCGCTTCGCCGTCGGACCGCGCGACCGGGCGTTCGCCATCTCCGCCCTCCACTTCGACATCTCCGTCTACGACGTCTTCGGCGTACTGGCGGCGGGCGGCGCGGCCGTCCTGCCCGACCCGTCCGACGACCCGGACCCGCGCCACTGGGCCGAGCTGGTGGCGCGGACCGGGGCCACGCTGTGGAACTCGGTGCCCGCGCTGATGGAGATGACGGTCGACCGGGTCGAGCACACCACCGGCGCGGCCCGGGAGGCGCTGCGGTCGCTGCGCGTGGTGATGCTGGGCGGTGACTTCATCCCGCTTCCGCTGCCCGGGCGGCTGCGCGCACTCGCTCCGGACGTCTCCGTGCTGAGCTGCGGCGGGCCCACCGAGACGGCGTGCTTCTCGATCCTCTACCCCATCGACGTCGATGCCATCGACCCGCGCTGGGTGAGCATCCCGTACGGCTTCCCCATGGCCAACCAGCGCTACCACATCCTCGATGAACGGCTCGCCCCCCGGCCCGACTGGGTGCCGGGCCGGATCGTGGTCGCCAGCGAGGTCGGCCTGGCCCAGGGGTACCTGGGCGACGAGGAACTGACCAATGGCCGGTTCATCACCCTGCCGGCCACCGGCGAACGCGCCTACGACACCGGCGACCTGGGCCGCTACCGGCCCGACGGTTCGATCGAGATCCTCGGCCGGGACGACTTCCAGGTGAAGATCAACGGCTACCGGATCGAGCTCGGCGAAGTGGAGGCGGCGCTCGATCGCCACCCCGCCGTGCGCTCCGCGGTCGTCTGCGCCCCCGGCGGCGGCGGACCTCGCCGCCTGGTCGCCTTCCTCGTTCCCGCCACCGAGGCCGGGGTGGACCCGGGTGCCGTGCGGGCGTTCATCGGCGGCTGGCTGCCGCCCTACATGGTCCCCGCCGACCTCCGGGTCCTGGAGCGGATGCCGCTCACCGGCAACGGCAAGACCGACCGCCGCACCCTGGCCGAACTCGCCCTGGCGGAGAGCCCGGAGACCGCCGACGCCGCGGGGCCGGCCCCCGACGGACCGCTCGAGCGGTACGTCGCCCTGGTCTACGCCCAGGTGCTGGGCCTCGAACGAGTCGGCACCACGGAGGACTTCTTCCAGCTCGGCGGCGACTCGCTGACCGGCACCCGGCTCGCCGGGCGGCTCACCGAGGCCCTCGGCGCCGAGGTCACGCTGCGCGAGGTGTTCTCCCTGACGACCCCCGCCACCCTGGCCGGTGCCGTTGCCGCGGCCCCCGGCGGGGCGGGCGCGGCCGAGCTGGCCGAGGCGCTGATGAACCTGTTCACCGCCGACGCGGCCTGACCGGAACCGAGAAGGCCGGCGTCAGGACGTGGCGCGGGCGAGGTCGAGCAGGTCGGTGGTGAGCGCCGCCGCCACCTCCGCGGGGCGGTCTGCGAGGTAGAAGTGGCCGCCGGCGAAGGCCCGTTGCCGGAAGGGACCGGCGGTCAGCTCGGACCAGGCGGCCAGCCCCGCCGGGGTGGTCTCCGGGTCGTCGCGGCCGCCGTAGGCGGCGACCGGCAGCGGCAGCGGGGCACCCGGCCGGTGCCGGTGGGTTTCCACGACGGCGAAGTCCGCGCGGAGCGTGGGCAGGAAGAGCTCCAGCACGTCGGGGCGGGCCAGCACCTCGCGTGGGGTGCCGCCGTAGTACGGCAGCCGGGCGGCGAACTCGGCGTCGTCCAGTGTGTGCATCGTGGTGCGGCCGGTGCGCGGCAGATGCGGGGCGTCGAGCCCGGAGGCGAACAGCGCGTCCGGCACGCGGAGCCCCCGTGCGCGTAGCAGCCGGGCCAGTTCGAAGGCGACCAGTGCGCCCATGCTGTGGCCGAAGAAGGCGAGTCGCTGCCCCGGGCCGGGTTCGAGGTGGGGCGCGAGCCACTGGGCCAGGTCGTGGAGGAGCGGTGCGAGCCGGCTGTGCGCCGGCTCCTGCCAGCGCTGCTCGCGACCCGGCAGCCGCACCACGCGGAGCTCCGCGGTGGGGGCGAGCGGCTCGGCGAGGTGGCGGTAACCCGCCGCGCCCGAACCGGCGTTGGGGAAGCACAGCAGCCGCACGGGCGCCTCGGGCAGCGGGCGGGGGACGAGCACCCAGGGGTCTGGCCGGGTGGCTGGCGCGTGGGACATGGGGGACTCCGTTCGTCGGACCGATGGCACCGCCTGCCTACCCGGCCGCGGTTCGCCCGCGGTTACCTCCCGGCCACGGCTCGCGTAACCACCACGTATCCGGCGGACCGTACGGTGCGGGGCGTTGTCGAGACCTTTCACATCGACACTCTTCGACCAGGCAGGGAGACCAAGACGTGCTCGTCATCGCTTTGGATGCGCTGGGCGCCGCCCAGCAGCAGGAGGCGGCCGGCCGGCTGCTGGCCGCCGGGCCGCAGGTGCGGGCCTACACCCCGAGGCTGTTCTCGTCGTCCGGCGACCGCGCCACGGTGCTCGCGGCCCTCGGCGACCTGGCGGACGCGGTCCGCCTCACCGATATTCCCGCGGCCTACCCGCGGGCGGCGCGGTTCGCCGGGCAGGCCACCACGCAGGTACGGCTCGGCGCCGACACCACCGTGGGCGGCGCGGGGTTCACGGTGATCGCCGGGCCCTGCTCGGTGGAGGACCGGGAGCAGATGCTCCAGGCCGCCACGGCCGTGCGGGAGGCGGGCGCGCACGCGTTGCGCGGCGGTGCGTACAAGCCGCGTACCAACCCGTACTCCTTCCAGGGCCTCGGCCCGGCCGGGCTCGAGCTGCTGGCCGAGGCCCGGGAGGCCACCGGCCTGCCGGTCGTGAGCGAGATCGTGGACGTGCGGGACGTGGAGCGGATGGCGGCCCACGTCGACGTGCTGCAGGTCGGCGCCCGCAACATGCAGAACTACCCGCTCCTGCGCGAACTGGGCCGGACCCGGCTGCCGGTGCTGCTCAAGCGGGGCCTCGCGGCGACCTTGGACGAGATGCTGACGGCCGCCGAGTACCTGCTCGACGGGGGCAACGAACAGGTGGTGCTCTGTGAGCGAGGCATCAGGACGTTCGAGAGCTCGTACCGCTTCACCCTGGACCTCGCCGCCGTCACGGTGCTCAGGGAGCGCACCCACCTGCCCGTGATCGTCGACCCGAGCCATGCGGCGGGGCTGACGGACCGGGTGATCCCGCTGGCGCTCGCCGCGGCCGCCGCCGGCGCCGACGGCATCATCGTGGAGAGCCACCCGGACCCGTCGCGGGCCCTGTGCGACGCCGCCCAGGCGCTGCCGACCAGCCGGCTCGGCGAGTTGATGGCCCGGCTTGAGTTCGCGGTCGCCGCCGCCGGACGGGTGCTGGCGGACGCCCCGGGGCGGCCCGCGCGGGACGGCCTGGTGCTCGCCGGCGATGCCGTGCGGTGACGTTGCCGCTTACGACGGAAGACGGGCCCGGTGGCGGAGAGGAACTCTCTGCGCCACCGGGCCCGTTGCGCGGGCCGGGCGTCAGCCGACGGGCCGGGGCGCCCGCCCGTGCTGTCGCACGAAGTTGCCGAAGAGCGCGAGACCCTCTTCGGTGCAGACGCTCTCCGGGTGGAACTGCACCGACTCCAGCGGCAGCTGACGGTGGCGCAATCCCATGACGCAGCCGTCGTCGGCCGACCGGGCGGTGACCTCGAGGCACTCCGGCACGGTCTCCTCGGCGACGACGAGCGAGTGGTAGCGGGTGACCCGGAGCCGCTGCGGCACCCCGTCGAACATGCCCGCGCCGTCGTGCTCGACCGCACTGGTCTTGCCGTGCATCGGACGGGGCGCCCGGCGGATCTCGGCGCCGTAGGCCAGGCCGAGCGCCTGGTGGCCGAGGCAGACGCCGAGGATCGGGATGCGGCCGGCGAAGCGCGCGATGAGCTCCACATGCCCGGAGTCCACCGGATGACCCGGCCCGGGGCCGAGCACCAGCAGGTCGGGGGCCATCTCCTCGACGGCAGCGTGGTCGAGCTCACCGGAGCGCACCACGACCGGATGGGCGTCCAGGGTGAGCAGGTACTGCCGGATGATGTGGACGAAGCTGTCGTAGGCGTCGACGACCAGGGTTTTCACGACAGGAGTTCCTTTCCGGTGACGGCCCAGTAGGCGGCGCTCAGCTTGGCGAGGGTCTCGCGCCACTCCCGGTCGGGCACGGAGTCGGCGACGATGCCCGCGGAGGCGCGGGTGCGGTAGCGGCCGTCGGCGTGGATCAGGGTGCGGATGCACAGGGCGAGGTTGACGGTGCCGTCGAAGTCGATGAGGCCGAGTGCCCCCGCGTACCAGCCGCGTCGGCTGGACTCGAGGGCCTCGATGATTTCCATGGCGCGCAGCTTGGGGGCGCCGGTCATGGTGCCGGACGGGAAGAGCGCGCGGACCACGTCGTACGCGTCGGCGCCGGTCACCCGGCCGGCCACGGTCGAGACGAGGTGGAGGACGTGGGAGTACCGCTCGACGCTGAACATCTCGCGCTCGGCGAGGGTGTCGCGGTCGCAGACCCGGCCGATGTCGTTGCGGCAGAGGTCCACCAGCATGATGTGCTCGGCGATCTCCTTGGGGTCGGCGCGCAGCCCGGCGGCCGCGGTCGCGTCGTCCTGTCCGCTGCCTGGCCGGCGCGGCAGCGTGCCGGCGATGGGCCGCATCACCAGGTCGCCGTCCTCGACACGGGCGAAGAGCTCGGGGCTGGCGCCGATGAGCAACTGCCCGGCGACCGGGGCGAGATAGGTGTAAGGGGAGGGGTTGGCGGCGCGCAGCCGCCGGTAGACGTCCAGCGGCGCCGCATCACTGGTGAGGGCCAGCTCGTGGCCGATCTGGATCTGGTAGATGTCGCCGGCCGCGATGTGTTCGAGACAGGTGTCGACCCGGGAGAGGAACTCCTCACGTGCGGTGTCGTCCTGGCAGACGAAGCCGGGCGCCTCGGGAAGCGGGGTGTCCTCGTCGGCCACCGGCGGGGGCAGCAACTGGTGGATCCGCGCGGCGTCGAGGCCGGGCCAGGCGTCGGAGTGGTGCAGGAACAACTCGCTCTCGCCGGTGGTCAGATCGGTCCTGATCCGCCCCTGGTGCAGCACCAGGCAGAGATCGGGGACGCCGGCGTCGTCCGGGCCGTCGGGTATCAGACGGGGGAGCTTCTCGATGTAGCGGACGGTGTCGTAGCCGAAGAAGGAGAGGAAGCCGAACTGCTCGGCCGCGTCGAACCGGTCCTGCACGGCACGCAGGAGGTCCCACAACAGCTCGTCCCCGGCGAGGAGTTGAGTGCCGTCGGGGCCGGGGCAAAGGAACGGCTCCGCCGCGGCGCGGGCGGTGGCGGCGACGGCGGCTTCGCCGTCGATGCGCACGGCGCCGTCCCGTACGGTGAGGGTGAGCAGCGGACGGAACCCGAGCATGGCGTAGCGGCAGTCGGCGGCCGGTCCGCCGCGCGACTCGAGGAGGAACGCGGCCTCGGGGCCGAACTCCTCGGCCAGCCGCTGCCAGGCAGCCACCGGGTCGACGGCGCGGGCGGGGGACCGGTGAGTGGACACGGCGATCCGGGTCCGTGCGGGCATAAGGGGCACACCTCCGTGGGAAATCCGGGTGTATTGAATTTCGGGAAACCGGCGGGGCCGGGGCGGAGTAGCCAGCTGGCTGCTCCGCCCCGGCCCCGCCGCCGGTCTGGGTCGGTCAGCTCGTGTGGACGTAGCGCTGTGCGACGCGCTTGGCGGTCTCCACGTCCGGGTCGTGCGCGACCCGGGTGTCCTTGACCCGGGCGGCCTTCCAGCTGACGTAGGCGCCGGTCTGGGTGATGGGGTCGAGGTCGGGGTCGACGACGACCTTGGCGGGGACGCCGAGCCGCTCACGGATGCGCCGCACCATGCCCGCGGCGACCTCGTCGACGGAGCCGCTGATCTCCTCGAGGAGCTCGAGGTGGACGGTGACCTCGTCCTCGCCCTCGGCGTTCTGCCCGATGACGACCTGGTAGCCGAGGCAGCCGCCGACGCCGTCGAGGAGCGCGGCCTCGATCTCCGCGGGCCGGTACCTGCCCCCGCCGAGCGCGATGCGGTCCGGCACCCGGCCGATCACCTGGATCTCGGGGCCCGGCAGCCCGCAGTCGCAGGTGTTGGGGCCTACCGTGGCGAGGTCGTTGGTGCGGTAGCGGACCAGCGGCTTGATGTCGTCGACGAGCATGGTGAGCACCAGCTCGCCGGTGCCATGCTGGCCGAGGCTCTCCCCGGTGTCCGGATCGACCACCTCCACCAGGTAGTTGGGGCGGGACAGGTGCATCCGGCCGCGCGAGCAGCCGGTCGCGGCGACCATCAGCTCCTGAGTGCCGTACAGGGTGGGCAGCGCGTCGGCGCCCCAGATGGACTTGACGTTGGCGGCGAACTCCGGGGTGCAGATCTCGCCGAGCACCAGGAACAGCTTGACCTTGAAGTCCTTGCGCGGGTCGAAGCCGTTGTGCACGGCCGCCTTGGCGAGGTTGGCGCAGGCGGCGGGGGAACACATGATGACGTCGATCTCCAGGTCCTGCATGAGCTCGAGCGCCTTGCGGTAGCCGACGCGCTGCGACTCGGGCCAGATCTTGGCGTGGCAGGCCCCGATGCGGGTGACGACGTCACCGAAGGTGTCGCCGAAGGAGTAGAGCTCGGAGGGGCCCATCAGGCCGATGACCGGCTTCCGGTCGCCGAAGTAGTGGCTGAACAGGTTGCGCAGCGACTTCTCCAGGTGGACGTTGCTGCAGGCGATGTCCTTGGGGCCGCGCGGGCACGGGGTGGCCGGTCCCGTGGTGCCGGTGGTCTCGTAGTAGATCAGGGCGTCGCGCATGTCGCCGCTGAGCATGTCGTGCAGCTCGCGGCGGAGGTCGGCCTTGGTGGTGAAGGGCAGCACGGACATGTCGTCCGGGGTGACCGTCTCGATGTCGATGCCGGCGAAGTGGCGGCCGTAGAAGGGGGAGTTCTCGGTGACGTGGCGCAGGACGGTGGTGAGCCGGTCGGCGTTCCAGCGCTGCCACTCCGCCTCGGTGACCTCACCGGCGTAGTAGCGTTCGTTGAAGTCCTGGAACTCGCCCAGCGCCGCCCGGGCCTCTTGCGTGTCCAACTGTCTGCGTCCTTTCACTGTGACCGGCCGGAGGCCGTGCGGATCGGGGAGGGGAGTCACGTGGTCAGGCCCCCACCCGCTGGCGTTCGTTGCGGGTCTGCGGGGTGAGGGCGTCCCGGCCGGTGAGGGTGCGATGCTCGCGCAGCACCCCGATCATGTCGACCATGCGGTGGAGCATGGAGCGGACCATGTCGAGGCCCTCGCCGTCCCCGGTCTCCCCGCTGTAGACGATCGGCGGCATGCCGCTGCCGACCAGGATCATCCGGTTGAGCAGTGCGTTCTTGACCAGGTGCGAGTACACCTCGGTGTGGCTGTAGCGGCGGCCGGTGACGATGGCCCCGGCCACCTTGTTGGCCAGCGGCCGGGTGAAGCGCAGGTGCCCCACACCGGCCCGCTCGATGAACGCCTGCATCAGGGCGGCCGTGCCGAATCCGTGCACCGGGGTGGCGTAGACGATGCCGTCGGCGGCGATCATCCGGTCCACGATTGCGGAGACGTCGTCGTCGACCTCGCACGGCCGCGGCCGCACGTTGCAGTCGCCGCACGGCCCGCACGGACTCACTCGCAGCTGTCCGAGATGGACCACGTCCAGGAGCGCGCCGCAGTCCGCGAGGATCTTCGCGGCGTGCTCGAGTACGTCCGCCGTGGTGCCGTCCGGGTGTTCGGAACCGCTGATGGCCAGCACCGTGATCGGCTTCTCGTTCATCGCGAGGTCTCCTGGTCTGTCCGGCGATCCCCTTCCTCCTGACGGGATCTGACGGAAGGGACGCTAGGCAGGGCCGGTTCTCGCGTGGTTATGCGCTGCCGCGGCCCGGGATCGGGCGGCGCCCGCGAGCTCCACCCGGGAACGGACCCCGACCTTGCGGAAGATGCGGCGCAGGTAGTAGTTGACGGTGTGCGGCGAGCGGAACAGCTTCTCGCCGATCTCCCGGTTGGTCATGCCGAGTGCCGTCAGCTCGGCGATGGCGCGTTCGCTGTCGGTGAGCGACGCCCAGCCACCGGACTCCGCGCCGGCTGCCGCGTCGGGCTCCGCGGTGGACTCCCGGGCGGATTCGGCAGCGGACCCCTGGGCGGACTCCGGCACGGAGGGTTCGGGCGCGGGCTCGGGCCGGCGGGGCGTCAGGGCCGGGAGAAGGCGCCGGGCTTCCGCCTCGGCCCGGGCGGCGGCCGCGCATTCTCCGGCCTCACGGTGGAGGAGGGCGAGGTCCTCGTGGGCGGTGGCGGCGGACCAGGGGTCGAGGTGGTCGCGGGCCGCCCACTCGAGGGCCGTGGTGTCCCTCGTGTACAGCGCCCGGGCGTGGTCGGCCGCGACGCGGACGGGGCTGGTGCAGGGCTGCGACGCGGCGAGCGCCCCGGCGGCGCGGACGATCCGCGCGGCCTGCCACCGGTCCCCGGCGGCGAGTGCCGTCCGCACCAGCCAGGCGGCGGCGCCGGGTTCCTCCTGGAAGCAGACGGGCTCGGTGAGGAAGTCGGCGTACTCCCCGGCGAGAAGTTCACGGACGGGCCGTCCCTCGTGGACCGCGGCGAGCAGCGCCACCCAGCGGTAGTGGGTGGTGGGGAACGAGATGACCTGCTCGGCGAGTTGGGTCTGGTAGTGGCGGACCCGCTCGGTGGCGACGGCGGTCCTGCCGCCGCGCAGCGAGACGAGGGCGAGGACGCTGTGGGCGAGCGGGGTGAACACCGGGTTGTCGATCTGCCGAGCCTCCGCAAGACCGTCCCGGGCCGCGGCGGCGGCCTCGGCCGGGCGGCCCGACTGGAGCAGCAGATACGCGCGTAGAATCAAGGGTACGGCGGTGTAGGCGAGTAATCCCGTCCGCTCGATGTGGTCCGTGGCCCGGGTGATCAGCTCCTCGGCCTCCGCCACCTGTCGCAGGCAGGCCAGCTTGTAGGCCAGCGACAACAGTGGCTGTACGTCCCACAGCTCGGCACTGCCGTCGCCGATCGTTCGCACCGCGTCCCGGTCGAGGGCGAGCGCGTCCTCGACACGGCCCTCGTGCCACGCGGCGGCGGCGAGACTGACGAGGGCGGTGGCGGTGACCGTGGGGTCCTTGCGGACGCGGTTGGCCACCACGGCCTCGGCGCGGCGCAGCGCCCGGGCCCGGTCGGGGCTGACCAGGTTGCAGAGCAGGGAGAGCTGGGCCGCCCGGTCCAACGTGGCCGACAGCGGGAACGGCGGCCGCCGGCCCGGCCCGACCGCGTCCCGGGCCAGCGCCGCCGTCAGCGGCAGCGGCGGCGGCACGGCGTCGCCCGGGAGCGGTGTGCCGTCCTCCGGGTCGGCCAGGTACATCCGGCCCGCCTCGAGGTGCATCATCCGCAGGAGCGGGGCGGGCACGGTCTCCTTCAGCGCGCGGCGCACCAGCTCGTGACGGAAGGTCAGGCTGGTCTCGTCGTGCACCTCCACGAGTCCGGCGTCGAGCGCCTCGTGGAAGGCCCGGCAGACGTCCACCGGGGACTGCCCGGTCATCCGGACCGCCTCCTCCGGGGTGAACGCCCCTCCCAGCACGGCCGAGGCGCGCAGAGCGTGCTGGGCCTCCGGGCCGACCGCGAGGAGCTCGTGCCGCGCCAGGTCGTGGACGCGCTGGGGGAGTTCCCGCGACACCAGTTGTACGGTGCCGGACTCGGCACGGACCCTGCCCTCTTCGACGAGGCCCCGGACCAGTTCGGTGAGCATGCGGGGGTTGCCGCTGGCGCCCGCCGCCAGGTTCAGCAGCTCCGCGCCCGGCGTGCCGCCGCACCGGTCGGCGAGCAGCCGGGCCACCTCGCTCCCGCGCAGCGGGCCGAGGGCGATCCGCGTCACGTCCAGGGGCTCGGCGCCGGGCAGCGCCGCCCCGGTGTCGCCCGCCCGCCGGGCGAGTACCCACAGCAACGGCCGCGCCGCATGGCGCAGCAGCAGGGACTCGAGCCGTGACCCCGGGGCCAGCTCCGCCGACGGCAGGTCGTCGAGGACGACCAGACCGGGCGCCCGGCCGTGCCGCGCGTCGGCGAGCAGCGCCTGCACGTCGTCGAGGAGGGACGTGTGCGGGTTCCACGGTCCGGTGGCCCAGGACGCGGCCACGCGACCGGGGCCGTGCAGCTCGACCAGGCCGTGCCCGGCAGCCCGCCGGGCGGCCTCCGCCAGCAACCGGCTCTTGCCGGCGCCCGGGGCGCCCTCCACCAGGACGACGGCGGCTTGCCCGGAGCGGGCTCTCGCCAGCGCCCGCTCCAGCAGTGTCAGTTCGGATTCCCGGCCGTAGAGGGTGGACGGTGCGGTGTGCGCGAGACGTGTCAGGTTGCTCATGGCAATGACTCCAGGTGGGTCACGCATGACCCGGAGCCACCGTCGAGCCGCAGCGGCCACGGCCGAGGCTGGTGTGGCGCGGGTCAAGCGCCGTGCGGGCGGAGCGAGGTGAGGGCAGCGCTGGTGTCGCGGCGCGGCGTGCCCGGGCGGTGAGGTGACGTGATCCTCGGACGTACCCCCTCTAGGCAGCGGACTCCGACTGAGCGCGAGTGCCTAAGAAGTGGGGCTTGGAGGCTTGACGGGCCTGGCGGTTCAAAGGGGCCTTCAAGGGTTCAAGCGGTGTCCTGAGCGGGTGGGGCGAGCCTGTCACCAGCGAATAAGTGTTTGATTAACGGCGTCTCAACGAACCGGCGAGCGGTGGTCAGTGGCGGGTAGCGTCCGCCGGGATGGACTCGGCGTCCGGCATCCCCAGCCGCTCGAAGAGCGCGTGCGCCTGCCGGTAGTGGAAGGCGGCCGGGGGTTCTGTGGGTGCCGATCGATCATCCGTGCTGGTCATGCGGCATGTCGGTACTCGTGGAGTGCGCCGCCGGGCAGGCCGCCGGGCACCGGCAGCGCGTCCGGACCCGGCACCTCGTCGAGGGTGCGGCCGGGGAGCACGGACGGCGGGATGTCGGTACCCATCGGCTCGATCCGCTCCCTTGGCACCACCGTCCGGAAGCCGGGTACGAGCTCGCACATCGCGGCGCGGACCTCCGGCGGACCGACCGGGTCCAGCAGGGTGATGCCCGGACAGACGGCGAAGGCGACGGTCCTGACCCGCTGTCCGGTCTCGGCGGCGGTCTTCTGGAACACGGGTCGGCTCCTTGCTGTCTGAGCTGGGATCACGCGGCCCTGCCGGGCCACCGCACCACCATCGCGCCCGGCTCGGGCGGTGACAACCGGAGCCCCGGTGCGATGTCCCGAATCCTGTGATCCCTGGCCGTCGGTCCCGCTCGGGTAGGGTGGCTACCGTGACGACGACTGCCCGCCGCGTGGTGATCATCGGCTACGACCAGGTGGAGCTGCTCGACATCGCCTGTGTCACCGACACCCTGGAGGCCGCCAACCGGCTCGCCGCCGAGCCCCTGTACGACGTGAGCGTGGCCTCCCTGCGTGGTCTGCCCGTGCGCGCGTCGAGCGGACTCTCCGTGACGAGCCAGGCCGCCCTCGAATGCGTCCGGGGCCCGCTGGACACCCTGCTGGTGTCCGGCGGCTTCGGCCACACCAAGGCCGCCGGTGATCCCGAACTCATCGCCCACGTACGGCGGTTGGCGGCCCGCAGTCGTCGGGTGGGCTCGGTGTGCACGGGTTCCACCGTCCTCGCCGCGGCGGGCCTGCTGGACGGGCGCCGGGTGACCACCCACTGGGCCTACGCCCACGAGCTGGCCCACCGGCACCCGGCGGTCATCGTGGACCCCCGTCCGCTCTACGTCATCGACGGCGACGTCTGCACCTCCGCCGGCGTGACCAGCGCCCTCGATCTCACCCTCGCCCTCGTGGAGGCCGACCACGGCCCCGACCTGGCTCGAACGGTGGCCCGCTGGCTGGTCACCTACATGCAGCGCCCCGGGAACCAGGCGCAGTTGTCCGTCTACGTCAAGGACTCGCCGCCCGAGCACCGGATCCTGCGGCAGATCGTCCTGCACATCACCGGCAACCTCGACACCGACCTCAGCACCGCCGCCCTCGCCGCCCGGGCCGGAGTCAGCGAACGCCACCTCTCCCGGCTCTTCCTCGCCCAACTCGGCGAATCTCCGGCCCGTTTCGTCCGCACCGCCCGCGGTGAGGCCGCCGCCCGCCTGCTGGAGTCCACCGCCCTCCCGCTGGCCGCCGTCGCCCGCCGCTGCGGCTTCGGCTCCACCGAGACCATGCGCCAAGCCTTCCAGGCCAGCTATGCCACCACCCCCTCCGCCCACCGCGCGGCCCTGCGCCGGGCTCAACGTGGTCATTGACCTCCGCCATTCGGCCGGGCCAGGTCGGTGGTGTCGGTAGCGCGTCGTGGCCGTGTGCGTCTGTGGGGGCGTGCCGAAGGTCCGACGCATGGCCGGAGTCTCCAGGGTCCTCGGGTCGCGGCTGGACAGGGCAGAGACGAAGTGCGGGGGAGGCGCAGAAAACGGATACGCGCGGGCATCGCGCCACGAACGCCGGGACATCCACCCGCGGCGTCGAATCCGACGACAGTGGGCGGCATCCGCCCGCGGACTTCAGGCACCCGACACGGATTGGTGACGCCCCTGCCGGACGCTCGGCCGTGAAGGCCTGGTGGCCCTCAGGGCATTCACTCGTGCGAATCGCCGGCGCGACTACGAAAGACTCGGTGCCGGTCATCGCGACCTCCCTGGAACTCCTCGCCGAGCACGGCCCGCTCGGGCCGGTGCGGTGGCGCCACGGCCGCGCCGGACGGTACTCATGGGCTCGATGAGCAGGAAGCGGACAAATTGGCTTGATCACACATCAATTTGCCTTCTTGTCACCAGATTTGCGAGATATTGGCCGGAGCATTGCCTGTTAGATAATGCGATAACCTCCTCCTGGCATGATCACATGCCGATCTCGAATCGGGGGGAATCACATGGCAATCGGACGACGGCGACTTCTCACCTCCGTCGCGCTCACCGCCCTCGCCGCGCCCGTTCTGGCCAAGGGGACCGCGACCCGCGCGGCCGCGGCCGTGGGTACGGCCCCGGCCGCCGGCTCCGGGCCGCTGGTCATGCAGGTCGTCGCGCACGAGGACGACGACATCCTGTTCATGAACCCGGACCTGTCCAACGCGCTCGCCAACGGCACGCCGTCCGTCACGGTGTTCGTCACCGCGGGGAACGTGACCGGTGACCCGTGCGCCACGGCCTGCCGGGACACCGCCGGCGAGCCGCTGCGCACCTGGAACCGGCAGATGGGCGCCATCAACGCCTACTCCCGGATGACCGGGGTCGGCGACACCGACCCGACGACCGACGAGGTCGGGCACTGGACGGCCGAGGCGTGGACGGTTGCGGGCAAGCAGGTCGAACGGTACGTCCTCAAGGGCCGGCCGGTGCACCTGATATTCCTCAACCTGCACGACGCCGGGCTCGGCGACGTCCTGGCCGGCGGCACCGACACCACGGTCGTCCCGACCGGCAGCCCGCTGTCCGGGCCGTCGACCTACACGGCCGCGGACGTCGTCGAGGTGCTGCGGCAGGTGATGGTGACGTACCGGCCGACCATACTCCGGGCCCAGGACGAGCTCCCGGACAGCCGCTACTCGGGCGACCACTCGGACCACGTCGCCGCCGCGACGTTCGCCGGCGAGGCGGCCAGCCTGTACGGCGGCACGCTGATCCAGGTGAACTACCGGGACTACAACATAAGCGACTCCCCGGTGAACCTCGACCCGGCGACGGTCGGCGCCAAGGGCGTGTTCGTCTCCGAGTACGCCAGCCACGACCATTCGGGGAACTACTCCAACTCCTGGTTCTCCCGGATGTACTACCGCTGGTCGCGGGGCACCTCATGGGTCGGGCTCAACCAGGACGGCCGGCCGCAGGTCTTCGTCGTCCGGGCCGGCGCCCTCTACACGTACTGGCGTCAGACGGACGGCAGTTGGGGAGGTCCGGTGCGGATGGCCGACCCGGGCGGGCGGCTGGCACCGGGCATCGTGGTCGGCACCAACGCCGACGGTCGGATGGAGGTCTTCGCCCGCCGCCTGACCGACCATCACATCATCTCCCTGCCGCAGGGCACGCCCAACTGGTGGTGGTGGAACACGTGGGTCGACCACGGCAACCCCAACACCGGACTCGGCAACGAGGGCCAGGTCGGCGTGCCGGTGGTGGCCAACGGCCAGGACGGGCGGATGATGATCTTCATCAAGAACGGCGGGGGCGGCCTCAGCAGCACCTGGCAGACCGCCCCGAACGGCGTGTGGACGGGCACGTGGGCGGACCTGGGCGGCACCGATCTCCAGGACCCGGTCACCGCGATCCGCAACGGCGTCGGGAGGATCGAGGTGTTCGCCAGCACCCGCACCGGGATCATCAACTGGTGGCAGACCGCTCCGAACGGCGCCATCGCCGGCCCCGGCCCGGTCCCGGGCGCCCAGCCTGCCAGCCCGCCCAAGGCCGTGCTCGACCAGGACGGCCGCATCGAACTCGCCTACCGCGAGGCCGGCACCGGCGCGATGCTGGTCAGCTACCAGACCCAGCCCGGCGGGCCGTGGAGCCAGTCCCAGGCCAACCTCGGCGGCCATGCGGGAGTGGGCGAGCCGGCGGCGGCCACCCTCGGCGGACGGGTCGTCCTGTTCGAGCGCAACCGGGGCGGCGGCGTGAGCACCACCGCCCAGACCGCCCCCAGCTCCGGTTACGGCGGCTGGCAGGACCTCGGCGGCACCGTCCTCGACTACCCGGCCGCGATCGTCGACGGCGGCGGTGTCCTCCACGTGTTCGCCATCGGTACGGACGGCCGCGTCTACTACCGCACGGGCACGACGGCCACCACCTTCAGCGACTGGCAGGGCCTGCCCCTCTGACCGTCCCTCCGGCGGCCGGTCGGGAGCACTCCCGACCGGCCGCCGGACATCGGCTGTCCACGCATCAAACGGCCGTTCACCCAGGCTCCGGCCGTCCCCCGCGACGACCTCCAGGCCTACGCCGCCGAGCAACTCGGCTCCCCGGACGGCATGTTAATCATCGACGACACCGTCGGGGGTCCCGACGCCGGTGGCGAACTTCCCTGGGGACAACGCGATCCAGGACCTGGCGAAACTGTCCCATGTGATCACGCGCTGGCGGGAGTACGACCGAGGCCGGCACTTCCCCGCCCCGCAAACACCCGAGGTACTCATCGCCGACGCGACCACCCTGACCTGGCGCGACTTACCGACCTGGCACGAAGCACCCTCGACCCACAGGAGCGTTGATGAGGGAACGCCTGGACGAGGTCGAGGCCCGGCAGCTGCTCGTCCGTGAGACGGCCGAACAGCTGCGTGAGCAGATCGCGCGGCTCACCGAACAACTCGCCGCTGCCGAAGGCACCTTGAAACGTCTGGAGATCACCCGCGAGACCCTGGCGGAGCTGGCCGCCGAGAACGGCATTCAGCCGCCGGAGCCGCTGCCGCCCGGATACCGCGAGATTCTGGCCGCCATCGAGAAGGCCGAGGACGGACTCCGCGCCAAGGACGTCTGCCAGGCGCTCCGCCTCGGCACCGAGCCGAAGCGCACCGAAAGCACCCGCGCGAAGCTGAAACGCCTGGTGACCCGCGGCATCCTCACCGAACCCGAGCCGGGCCAATTCGCCCTCACCAAGCCGACACCGGGCACCCCGGAAGCCAACTCAAGCTGAAATCCGACAAAGATTCGTAGAACACCCTCTCGGGACGAGAAGTTCGCCATAGGCCACCTCCAGTGCCCTGCGAAGTTCGGCTACCAACGAACTCGAACGGGCGTTCTCGGACTGGCTCGCAGCGGTGACGGTCAAAGCGAGGATCAGGCCGATGGTTTCAGTGAGGAAACCGCGCTTTCGGTACGAAGTGGCGTTTCGCCCACCGGCGTTGCGGGGATGAAAGGGTCGATTCAACCGGCGGGCTGCCTATCCCTCCTCAGGGTGAGCGGCCCGTGGCTATGCCCGGCGTGCGGTCTGTCGTCGATGTGCCCCAGGGCGGGATCCGCCGTCCTGGGCGAGTTCTACACGACGGCTCGACGGGACGAGGGCAGCCCCTACCGAAGGGGTCCGCATGAGTACGGACGTTCAGACACCAGTGCAGGAACTGCTGCCGATCCCCAGCCCTGTTGGCCACGCCGTCACCGACCAGGTGGCGGCGGCAGGCCCCGAAGACCCGACGATCGCTGTCGGCACCAGTCCTGTCGGGCTGGCGTTCACCCCCGGCGGCGACCTCTACGTCACCAACAGCGGCTCGAACGACGTGACGCTGATCGACACCAGCACCGACACCGTCACCATCGCGAGCATCCCCGAGGGCGGCACCACCCCGAGCTGGCTGACGATCGCCCCCAACGGCAACGCCTACATCCCCAACAACGGCTCGGCCAACGTGTCGGTGCTGAACACCGCCACCAACACGCTCGTGGGCGCCCCGATCCCGCTGTCCGGCGGTCCGGCCGCGGCGGTGGTCGTTCCCAGCGGCAACGTCTATGTCAGCCAGTTCTTCGCGAACAGCGTGTCCCTGATCAACACCACCACCAACACCGTGGTGGGCGGGCCCATCGCCGTCGGCTCCAACCCGGTCGGAATGGCCGTCGCACCCAACGGCAACGCCTATGTCGCCAACCGAGGGTCGAACAACGTCACGGTGATCGACACCGCCACCAACACCGTGATGGGCGCCGCCATCCCCGTCGGCACCCAGCCGAACTTCATCGCGATCGCCCCCAACGGCAACGCCTACGTCGCCAACATCGCGTCCAGCAACGTGACGGTCATCGACACCACCACCAACACCGTCCTGGTCCCCAGCATCCCCGTGGGCTCCAACCCTTGGGGAATCACGGTCGGCCCCAACGGCATCGCCTACACGGCCAACCTCGGGGCCAACAACGTCACCGTGATCGACACCGCCACCAACACCGTGGTGGGCACCGCCATACCCGTCGGCACTGAGCCGATCGACGTGGCGGTCGCCCCCAACGGCAAGGTCTACGTCGCAAACTTCGGGTCGAACAGCGTCAGCGTCTTCCAGGGCGCACCCACGCTGAGCGGCATCAGCCCCAACCACGGACCCGCCACCGGCGGCACCGTGGTGACCATCACCGGCTCCAACCTGACCGGCGCCAGCGTCACCATCGGCGGCAACCCCGCAACCAACGTCACCGTCAATGCCGCGGGCACGCAGATCACCGCCACCACCCCGCCCGGGGCGGCCGGACCGGCCACCGTCACCGTCACCACCCCCAGCGGCACCGCCAGTCTGGTCAACGGCTTCACCTACTTGGCCGACGCCACCTCGCTGACCGCGACCCCGGCGCTGGCCAAGCTGTTCCCGCCGCAGGTGTTCTACCCGTTCCTCTACGCCACCCTGGTCGACCTCGTCACCGGACTGCCGGTGCCCGGCCAGACCATCACCTTCAGCACCGGCAACCGGACCCTGGGCACCGCCATCACCAACGCCCAAGGCACCGCCCAGCTTTCCGAGGCGATCACCTTCCCGCTGATCCTCGCCAACGACGGCTACACCGCCGCCTTCGCCGGCACCGCCCAACTGCTGCCCTCCACCGCCAAAGCAGGCATCATCACCCCGTAGTCGGCGAGGGGGCCGAAGACGAAGGCGGAAATCGCCCGGCCCGGTTGGCAGGCCCGCGTCCCGGCCGGGGCGCTGACCGCGGCTGGGACGTGACCGCCTCCGACGGAACCGTCTCTGAGAGAGGCCTCCGGGGCCGCGCCCGCACCCTCACCGGAACGCGGGGCACGCGCCCGCGCCGGCCGCCACCTCGACGACTACCTCGGCACCGTCCGCGAGGTCCTGCACCAGGCTGTCCTCCAAGAGGAGGCGTGGCCCGGCGTCTTCGCCACCGCCGCCGCCAACGTCGAGCGCTACGCCACCGACTCGTCCGGGTCTGTGTCGTCCAGGAGCGCGCCGCCGGCGCCTTGCGTGCCGGCCGGGCCGTGTACCGGGGGCTCGGTGCATCTACGGGTGACCGTGTCCCGCGAACCGGGGCACTGGCGCGGGGCTTGCGGGAGGGGGTAAGCGGACTCGGGGCTTCGTCAGGCGCCGGGGAGCCGTTGTGCTCCGGGTGCCGGGTGCCGGGTGCCGGGTGCCGGGTGCCGGGTGCCGGGTCGCTGCGAGGGCGGGGGAGGCCTGCGCCCGCGAGGCGGTGTGCGGGCGGCGGCGGGGCTCTCCGAACAGCACCTCGGCCGCAACGCTGAGCGCAGGCTTGGGCAGGGACGCCAGCGTGCCCAGCGCGAAGAGCAGGACGAACACCAGCACTCACCACACGCCCGGCACCGCGCCGATCACGGTGCGCGGTCCCAGAACGCCGTCGACCCGGCCACCGCCGCCAGGATCAGCACCAGCAGCGCGGGCCGGGCCCAGCGGAAGCGGGGCAGGCGGCTCGGCAGGGCGGGATCAGGCATCCATCGAGCCTCTCACAGCTGCGGGGCTACGTGTCGAGGAGGTGGCAGTGCCGGCCTTCGACGTGGCGCGGCAGGTCGGCGAAGCCGGAGGCGGGTGCGACGAACTCGCACAGGACGACGGCCTCGCTGAACCTCCCCCGAATCTTGAACTCTCCGTGTACGGGCCCGTGCTCGGGCAGGTTGCCGTGGACGACCTCGCAGTCGCCGAAGGCGTCCCAGCGGCCGACGGGGCTGGTGTCGGCCCTGAGGTTGTCGCAGGCGTACTCGGGGACGGGCTTCGTGGTGACTGCGGTGGCCGTGGCGGCGGGGCCGGCCAGTGCGGCCGCGGTAGCGGCCACCACCAGGGCGCGGGCGGTTCGTCGGGTGATGCTCATGAGGATTCGGTGCCTCTCTAGGCTTAGGGGATCGCCGGGGAGCCCGGTGGGCTCAGCGTCCCCGGGCCCGAGCCGACGTAACGCCTGAGGACTCGAACGCCACCTGAACAGCTCCGCCTGGTTCGTCAGTCGAGGACTTCGGCCCACCGGCGACGCGGAGTGATCTGGTTCGACCCGGTGCCAGGGAAGTCAGATCACTCGATCACAGACTCCTACCAGCACTGGACCCGCTATGGACAGCGGCAAGTGCCGAGGCCGCTGGTGGTGGGCAGGGCGAGCAGGCCCGAGCAGGTCTGCCGATCCCTCCGGCTACTTGTTGAGGGCCGTCGGAGGGCGTGACAGGGCCAGCAGCGGTGGTAGCAGCATCGGCTTGAATCGGTGAGCACTCACCCGGTTCAGGACTTCGTCGAATCCGGAAATCAGTCAACGCTGGATAGCTCATATCACCCGATCGATGGGTGTCCAGAGGACGGGTGAGGGAAGGGCGGGCGGCGGACCTTGCGGGGTGACAGGGTGGGGGAGTTGGCCGCTGCCGGATCGGCGGCTGGGGAGGGAGCGTGCGAGATGCCGGATTTGGGATCGGAGCGGCGGGGAGTTCTGGGCGAGGCGGTGCTGCTGGCGGCGGGCCTTGCCGATGTGCTGGTCGACGGTCTGGGTGGCGTGGTGGCGCGGGGACGTGCGGTGCTCGGGCGTTCCGACGTCGCCGAGTTGGCCGATCAGGGCCATCGGGAGGTCCTGGCGCGGGGCCGCGTGGTGCTTGGTCGTTTCGCGGTCGAGCCGGCCTACCTGGAGATCGTGGCCCGGCACGTGGGCGCCCGTGGTGACCGTGCCGGCGGCTGAGGACATGCCACACGCCGTCCTCAAGGGGCGCGTGGACGCGGCACTCGGTGCGTTCGTCGACCAGGAGACCGCGCAGTTGCTCGCTATTGACGAAGAACTGGCGCCCGTGGCAAGACAATTGGTGGAAGCAACCCGGCATGGCAAGCGACTTCGGGCGGCGTTCTGCTACTGGGGCTGGCGAGCGGCCGGGCAGGCAGACAGCGACGCGCTGATACGGGCGTCCGCGGCGATGGAGCTGGTGCATGCCGCTGCCGTGGTCCACGACGATCTGATCGACCGTAGCCGGATACGGCACGGCCGCCCCACCGCCCAATGGGCGCTGCGCGACGCGCTGCCGCGCGTCCCGCGGCCGGCGGCGGCTGCCGACGCACTGGCGATGCTGGTCGGTGACCTCCTCATGGCCTGGGCCGGCCAACTGTTCGCCGACTGCGGCCTGCCGGGGGCCTACCTGTCCCGTGCCAGACCGCTGTGGGCCGCGCTGGCACGGGAGTTGGTCGCGGGGGAGTGCCTGGAGATCCTGCACACCGGAGCGCGCCCCGACACCGACACCTCACTGAAGGTGGTCCGCTACAAGACCGCCAAGTACACGGTGGAGCAGCCGCTGCTCATCGGAGCCGTCCTGGGCGGAGCCGGAGTCGAGGTCAGGCAGTGCTTCACCGGCTACGGGCTGCCGCTGGGCGAGGCCTTCCAACTGCGTGACGATATGCTGGGCCTGTTCGGCGACCCGGCGCGCACCGGCAAGGCGAACGCGGACGACATCACCGCCCGGCGCCCCACCGCTTTGCTGGCCGAGACCTGGCGGTGGGCCACCCCCGCCGAGCGCCGCGAACTGCGCATGCTTCTGGGCGGCGCGGGAAGTGACGTCGCGTCGCTGGACCGGGTCCGCGAGATCATGCACCGCACCCAGGCACCCGCCCGTATCGAGCGGATGATCGCCCAGCGGGTCCAGACCGCCGCCGAGGCCCTGGACGCCGTGCGCCTGCCCAGGCAGGCTGCCCGGGCGCTGGCCGATCTCGCGGACCTCGCCACCGCCCGCCACCACTGACCGACGTCGGCCCGCGCGCCCCGCTTTCGCCGCCGCCCAGGATCTCCGCGTCCTTCTCCGACCTGTCAGGAGCCGTGATGACCTACACGCCCGCCGTGATGAACGCCCTGCGCCAGGTGGGCGACGAGCTCGCCGACGCCACCGTCGACGCCCTGTTCGCCCGAGGCGAGATCGGCAAGTTCAACACCCTCATGCGCTACTTCTCCACCGCGGGCCAGGAACTGCCCGACGGCCTTCCGGACGTCGCCCGCGAGTACCTGCACGCCACCAGCACGGCACCGGACTGGGTCGACTGGGGCGAGATGGAGAAAGCCCGGCTGTTCTTCCTCCACAACAACATGCACATCTCCACCGCCCTGTCCTTCGCCGCCATGCCCGCCTGCTACGCCGTCCCGCACGTCGCCAGGCTGCTCAGCGCCACCCACTCCCTCGAGTACCCCTCCCGGCGCATGGCCGAGACCGGCCAGTTCACCGTCTACCTGATGCAACCCGACGCCTTCGAGAACGGCGGCCGGTTCGTCCCCGCCGCCCAGAAGGTCCGCCTGCTGCACGCCTCCATCCGCCACCACCTGCGGCGCGCGGACCGGTGGGACACCGCAGGGCTGGGCACACCGATCTGCCAGGAGGACATGATCGGCGGGCAGATGCTGTTCTCCCTGCTCGTGCTCGACAGCCTGCACCGCCTGAACATCCACATGACCACCGACGGCGCCGAGGCCTACTTCTACGCCTGGCGCGTGGTCGGGGCTATGCTCGGCGTCGACCAGACCCAAGCCCCCACCGACCTCGAGAGCGCCCGCAGCTTCCTCGACCTCTATCTGGCCCGCCACCTCGGCCCCAGCGACGAAGGCGCCCACCTCACCGGGCAGTTGATCGAGATGTACGAGCAGGTCGTCCCCGGCACCCTGCTCGACCCGCTCGTCGGCGCACTGATCCGCTACCTCATCGGCGACACCTGCGCCGACTGGCTCAAAGTCCCCCGCACCTCCTGGGACACCCTCGTCAACGCGGCCCCTGCCCTCCTCGGAGCCCTGGAGACCCTCGAAGACCGCTCCCCACTCGCGACCTGGGCCCTGGACGCCCTGGGCTCCCTGGTCACCCGCTTCGAACTCAGCTCCCTCACCCACGGCCGCGTGATGCACTACGCCATCCCCGAACACCTCAAACCCGACTACGGCGTCTCCCACACCGTCCCGCACCCCCACCGTTGGGCCCCGCCCGCCCCCACCCTCTCCCGGCACGAGCCGGCGGCAAGCGGCCCCCAAAGCTGACCCGCCCAACGGAAGCCGGATTCTCGGCATCGCGCCCCAGCGAAAGCATCGGGAGGCGCGTGTTGGCCGTGCTGTCCTGGTCGCTGTGTAGGCGCCTACACGACCGCAGCGCGGGCCTACGAGGCTGCCTGTTCTACCGTCATGACGTCACCCATTCATGCTCGATGGTCTGCGGATACTGCAGGACATCTATCAAGCCGTCCTCGCGGAGGTCGAGGAGCGGCGCAAGATGCGCCGGGTCAAGGAGGCGGGCTTCCCACGCCAGAAGCGCATCGAGGACTTCGACTTCTCGAAGAGCCCGAACGTCTCCCCGGAAGTCGTGAACACACTGGCAAGGATGAGCTGGGTGAGGGCCGGTCAGCCACTCTGCCTGATCGGCGACTCCGGGACCGGAAAGTCCCACCTGCTGATCGGGATCGGCACCGCGGTCGCCGAGGCCGGCGGCGCTACACGACCGCCGCGAACCTGGTCAACGAGCTCGCCGAGGCCGCCGATGACAAGCAGCTCGGCCGCACGATCAAAAAGTACGGGCGCGTCGACCTTCTCTGCCTGGACGAGCTGGGCTACGTCAAGCTCGACCGGCACGGCGCCGAACTGCTATTCCAGATCTTCACCGAGCGCGAGGAACGGCACGCGATCGCGATCGCCTCCAACCAACCGTTCATCGAGTGGGACCAGACCTTCACGAACAAGCGGCTCTGTCAGGCCATTGTCGACCGGCTGTCGGCGTACGGCCTTGACTCCCCAACTGCGTACGCCTAAACGTCCCCAGCTATCAGGCGGTCTCTGGCGCCAGATCTTGGCTGCTTGCCAGGAGGTCCCAACCGCTCAGGCCCAGTGCACGCGGGGCCTCCGCTACGCTGTCGACCCCATGGGACAGCTGCCGGAGAGCGTAGACCGCGACATCCTGGATCACCGGATCGTCTTCGCGATCAAGGCAATCCGGGAGGTGTCGGACTGCACGTTGCACGAGGCGTTGGACGCCTTCGTCGCGCGCTACGAGGAGCTCCGCCGTGATCGACCGGACGACTTCCAGCTGAACCGCGAAGAGTACGGCCGAGGCTTCTACTCCTGACGCACACTGACACCGGTCAAGCTCGGCGGACAGTCGACGTCCAACGAGGCTGGATGTCAGGCCACTTCCGCGTCTCGCTCGATGGCCTTGAGGCGGTTCTTCAGGCGGTAACTGGGGCCGTTGATGGAGATCACGTCGCAGTGGTGGAGGAGCCGGTCGAGGATGGCGGTGGCGAGGACCTCGTCGCCGAAGACTTGTCCCCACTCGCTGAAGGTCTTGTTCGAGGTCAGGATGATCGAGCCCTTCTCGTAGCGCTTGGAGATCACCTGGAAGACCAGGTTCGCCTCGGCTCGCTCCAGGGGCTGGTAGCCGACCTCATCGACCACCAGGACGCCGGGCCGCAGGTAGGTGCCGAGTTTGTTGGCCAGGCGACCGGCTGTCTCGGCGGCCTTGAGGTTGCGGACCATGTCGTCGAGGCTGGTGAAGTAGATGGAGTAACCAGCTCGGCAGGCCGCGACCGCGAGCCCGACGGCGATGTGTGTCTTTCCCACCCCGGGCGGCCCGAGGAGGGCGGCGTTGGCCTTGGCCTCGACGAAAGAGAGGGTGGCGAGGTCCTTGACCTTGCGCGGGTCGAGGTCGGGCTGGAAGGAGAAGTCGTACTCGTCGATTGTCTTGTGGTGGGGCAGCTTCGACAGCCGCAGGCCCTGGCGGAAGCGCCGGTCGTCGCGGACGGCGAGTTCCTCGGACAGGACCAGGTCGAGGAAGTCGAGGTAGCCCATCTTCGCCTCGTCCGCCCGCCGGGTGAACTCGTTGATGGTCTCCGCCAGGTGGGGCAGGCCGAGCTTGGCGGCCGTGGTCCGGATGCGGTTGCCGGTCAGCTGGCTCAAGAGGGTTCCTTCGTCGGTCGGTTGGTGGTGAAGGGGCGGGTACCGGTCAGCTCGTCGTAGACCGACAGCGGACGGCGGCCGACTTCGATGCGGGTGATCGCGGCCCGGTTCAGCAGGGATTGCAGGGGTCCGGCTTCCCGGCCGAGAGGCCGCTCGTGGCGGGGCTGGGAGGGGACATCACCCGTGGTGGTCCGGCGTCCCTTGCCGGTGGGCAGGCCGTCCCAGTGCGTCTCCTGGACGACGCGGGCACCCCGGCCGACCGCCCTGGCGTGCATGGCCAGCAGTGTCTCGCCGTCGGTGCCGGGGACGGTGGAGTGCAGCATGATTTGCGACTTCGTGGCCCGGATCTCGACCAGCTGGCGCGGTCGCACCTTGCGGGCCGGCACCGAGTAGAGGTTGCCGCCGAAGGCGACCAGGCAGTCCTTGCCGACGGGCCGCAGGTGCCGCTCGGCCACCAGATACGGGGTGGGTGGCAGCGGTTTGAGGGCCGCGTGGTCGCGGGCCGCCCGCTCGCCGATGACTTCGCGGTGTGTCTTGTGGATCTGAGCGCGCCGGATGGGCACCCAGGCGGCGAACGCGGAGTCCATCTCCTCGATGGAGGAGAAGGCCCGGCCGGACAGGACGTGGTCGCGGACGATCAGGACCTGGCGTTCGACCCGGCCTTTGCCGGTGGGGCGGTAGGCGGCCAGGACGTCGGGGTCGAAGTCGTAGTGGCCGGCGAAGCCGACCGCCTCCGGGTGCAGCGGGACCGCCTCGCCCGGGGCGACGTGGCGGCGGACGACGGTCTTGGTGCGGTCGTAGACGATCGTCATCGGTGCCCCGCCGAAGTGCGCGAACGCCCTGCGGTGGCAGTCGAAGAACGTCTGCAGGTCCTGGCTGGTGGTGAAGCAGCAGAACGGGTCGCGCGAGTACGACAGCGTCATGTGGAAGGAGTAGACCTTGTCGATGCCCATGTGGGCGAGGATCTTGCCCTCGTCCCCCCAGTCCACTTGGGCCTGGGCGCCCGGGATCACCTCGAACCGGCGGTGCATCCCCGCCAGCTCCTTCGGTGTGATGCCGAGTTCTTCGGCGATCCGCGGGCGGGCCTCCTGGAGGTAGAGCTTGACGCGCTGGTAGTTCCCGGTGAACCCGTACTCGGTGGCCAGGCGCTCGTGGATCACGGCGGCCTTCATCAGGACCTCCGCCCGGAGCATCGAGTCGACCAGCGGCGCGAACTCGTCGATGACCCTTGCCCGCGAGCGTCCGTTCGACGACCGGCGTGGTGGGGTGGCCGGGCCCGGGGCCGAGAGGTACTTACGGACCGTCTTCCGGTCCAGCCCCGTCTCCCTGGCGATCTCCGACAGACTCATCGACCCGGAATCGAACAGGCCACGGAAACGCCTCAGTTCCAACCAGCGATGCGGATC
Source organism: Kitasatospora sp. HPM-01-4 (assembly GCF_051374625.1). Lineage (NCBI taxonomy): Bacteria > Bacillati > Actinomycetota > Actinomycetes > Kitasatosporales > Streptomycetaceae > Kitasatospora > Kitasatospora sp. HPM-01-4. The sequence goes on from NZ_JBPQGP010000005.1 coordinate 7,825,419, forward strand.
CAGAACCACCGTCAGCCGCCCTCCGCACTCTCCTCACCGACCAAGCAGCAGAGTGTCGGGCAACAGCCCACGACGCATCAAGAAGCGGCCACGTTCATCCGTACGTGGCTGGGGACGTTCACGTGTACGCCGACACCGGCTCACCTTCAAGGCCCACATCATCGAGACCGGCACCGAGTCCTTCCGCCTGGCCAGCACCACCGCCAAGCCCAAAGCAGCCGCCACGTGACCCGCACCGCCCCGCCGAGCGGGCCGAGCTCGCCGATTTCCTCTGCGGCCTGGCCGACTTCTTCACCACGGCCAGCACGGTGGTCGACGAGGCCGTGAACACCCACTACGGCTTCGACACCGTCATCGACTGGATCATCTGTTCGCTCGAACACCAAGCGGGCACCCTGACCTGACGGCCCCGCACCGCTGCGGGTGGGCGCCATCACCAGAGCGCCCACCCGGCACGGGTCAGACCTGGGCGATCAGGGCATACCGCTCGTCGTTCACCGGACCGCCCCACAAGTCCGCGTCCCCGCTCAGCGGTTCGATCCGCAGATCAGCGACGAACGGCCGCACGACGGTCGCCAGGTCATCGGCACCTACCCCGCCGTTCCACGGCAGCAGCTCCGCCCCGGCCACATACGGCACACCGTGCTGCCCGGACTCGCGCCACCGGCCCTCGACCAGCACCAGCCGGCCGCCCGGCCGAAGCTTGGCCGCCCACTCCCGCAGCGCGGCCTCGGGGTCGGGCAGCGTCCACACCAGGTGGCGCGACAGCACGACATCGAACGCCTGGTCACCGGTGGGTGGCACGGCCGCGTCACCCACCAGGAAGCGGCCCGAAAGACCAGCGGTCGCCAGCTTCTCCTCAGCCTGCTCGACCATCCTCGGCGCCAGGTCCACGCCCGTCACGCGATGTCCAGCCTCCGCCAGGAGCGGGTCTGTCCAGCGAACGTTCGCTGGACAGACCCGTTACCGACGGCCATGGATACCGACGCGACCAGCTTCCACCCGTTCACCCGCCGCACCCAAAACGCTCTGACCAGCGGGGATGCACTACCGGTCAGTCGCTGCAAGAGTGCACCCCACCACACAACTGAAACCCACGGCGACGTGCTGCTTTACCATCGGGTCGTCATCAGCCCTGGAGGGCTCGCAACGTGACGCCAATCCGGCTGGCGATGTCGCGGTGGCTGGTCGTCATCAGCCCTGGAGGGCTCGCAACTCCACCGGCACCGCCTACGGGACCTCCGCAGCCAGGTCGTCATCAGCCCGCAGAGCCGTTGCCCACCCGGTCGGCTATGGCGTCTCTGCCGTGCACGACGGCGTCCTCGCGCTCGGGCCACAGGGCCAGCACGGCCGGGGTCTCGAGCACCCCGTCGTGCGCGTAGAGGGTGGCCATGCCCTCGGCGTCCTGGTCCTTGACGGCCCGGTGCCACTCGTCGAAAACGTGGCGGATCTGCTCGTCGGTATTGTTCGGCGTCATCTCTGCGCTCTCCTCGTGTTCGTCTATCGCCGGATCGCGTTCAGCGCCGGCCTGGGCGCGGGGGCGCCGGTGCCTGGTGCCTGGTGCCTGCATGAGCGTCCCGTCACGTGCTCGGACTCGTTCTGCACCGTCAGAAGATGCTCTCCTTCATTGGGCTCTGGACGAGAACGGCGCGTTGGCGGACAACATCACCGATCAGGTGAGACAGGCGTGGAGCAACATCGAGGGCATCCTCGCGAAGGCCGGAGCGAGCCTGACGGACACGCTCCCCACCGAGCTCTAGCTGCGTCACCCGGCACGAGTTCCGTAGGTAGGGTTGACTGCGTGCCGCAGGAATGGTGGAAACCGACCTGGTCAGTACCAGCTGCGATGCGCGCCGTGCGGGCGGCCGTCGTTGTCCCGTCGCTGTTCGCGATCGCCTACATGGTGATCGGCAGCCCGCAGGCCGCGCTGTACGCCGTATTCGGCGGGATCGCCACGCTGGTCATCGCCGGATTCGGCGGTACCAGGAGCAACAAGTTGTCCGCGCACACGTGGCTCGCCGTCGTCGGCAGCCTCGCGCTGATCATCGGCACGCTGGTCAGCGGGACAACCTGGCTCGCCGCCCTGGTCACGGTCCCCGTCACGTTCGCGATCTTCTTCGGCGGGATCGTCGGCCCGAACGCGGCGACCGGCGCCATCGCGGCCATGTTCGCCTATGTGCTGCCGGTTGTCTCCGCGGGCGGTGCCGCCACGATTCCGAGCCGGCTTGAGGGCTGGTGGATGGCGTCCGTCGCCGGAACCATCGCGGTGCTGCTGCTCTCGCCGCCCGCCCCGGGGGACCGGCTGCGCGCCGCCGCCGCCGAACTGGCGGGCGGGCTGGCCAGCCGGCTGCGCGCCGCCGCCGACGGCCAGACGACGACGCCCGCGGCGATGCGCGCGGCCAGGGAGCCACTGCGCTCCGCGTTCGATGCCGCGCCGTATCGCCCGACCATGCTTGGCACCGCCGACCAAGCGCTGGGCAGCTTGGTGCAGCTGCTGGAGTGGGGCGCGTCGCAGGTTGGCGACGCGTTCGACGGGCACATCGACGTGGCCCGTTCCTGCCCGCAAGACCGCGCGCTGCTGCGCGCCGCCGCAGGCCTGTTCGCCGATACGCAGGCGCTGCTCGCCGGCCAGGCGGCCAACCCCGATCTCGCCGCTTTGGAGAAGGCGCGGACGCTGTCGGCGGAGCGTCTGCGTGACCTGTCCGGCCGCGCCGGCGAGCCGGACGCACGGGTCGCGGCGGCGCAGGCGGTGCACGCGCAGTCGATCGCGGTCGTCGCCCGTGGCGCCGCCGCGGACGCGCTGATCGTCAGCCACCGTGCCTCCGCCGAGGCGGTCGAGGCGGAGCGCCGTGACTGGTACGGCTTCTCCATCGATGCTGCCACCGCCGCGGCGGCCCCGGCCGCCATCGTGCCTGCAATCGCCACGCCTGCCGCCGCCGCGCTGGCCGCAGCGGCCAACTCACCCCGGATACAGGGCCTGATCGGTGCGGTCACACTGGTGCGGCGGCACGCGTCCATCCGCTCGGTCTGGTTCCTCAACTCGCTGCGCGCGGCGGTGGCGCTCGCCGCTGCCGTCGCCGTCGCGGACGCGTCCGGGGTGCAGCACGCGTTCTGGGTGGTGCTTGGCACGCTGTCGGTGCTGCGCACCAACGCCGCGGCGACCGGATCGACGGCGTTGCGCGCGCTGGGCGGCACCGTCGTCGGCTTCGTGGTGGGGGCTGCGCTGCTCATCGGGATCGGGACCCATCCCGGCGCGCTGTGGGCGGTATTCCCGGTGGCGGTGCTCGTCGCCGCGTACGCGCCGGGAACCACGCCGTTCCTGGTGGGGCAGGCCGCCTTCACGGTGACGGTCGTGGTGGTGTTCAACCTGCTCGCCCCGGTCGGCTGGACGATCGGGCTGCTGCGGATCGAGGACGTGGCGATCGGCTGCGGTGTCAGCCTGGCGGTCGGCGTGCTGCTGTGGCCACGCGGGGCGTCGTCGGTGGTCGGCGACGATCTCGCCGACGCCTTCCGCTCCGGCGCGGCGTTCCTGACCCAAGCGGTGGACTGGGCGCTCAGCGAGCTGATGGTGCCGCCGGCCGCCTCGATCGCCGCGGTGAGCGCGGGCATCAGGCTCGACGACGCGATGCGCTGCTTCCTCACCGAGCAGGGAAGCAAGAAGCTGGGCAAGGAAGACTTGTGGACGCTGGTCAACGCCGCGACCCGGCTGCGGCTGACCGCGCATACCCTGGCCGCGCTGCGGCCGGCCACGCCGGTCGCGTCGGCCGACCCCGCAGTCGGAGTCGTCCCCTGGAGCGCCTGCCTGCCGCTGGCGGGGTCGGACGGGTACGCGGGCGCGCCGGCCTGCACCGAGCTCCGGATCGAGGCGGCGGACCTGGCCGGGTTCTACGGAACGATCGCCCAGGAGGTGAGCCGGCCATCACCCGGACCGACGACGGTTTCGCCGCCGCTGTTGATGGCGCCAGCCACGCCAAGGCAGGCGTCAACGGCCGACGCGAACGCACCGGTCGAAGCGTCGCCGGAGCCTGAACTGCCGCACCCGCACCTGCTCTGGGTGCAAGAGCACCTGCATCACCTGAGCAAAGACGCCCAGTCGGTGAGCGAGCCCGCGCAGCACATGGCGGAGGTCCGCCGCCGCCCCTGGTGGCGGTAGCACAAGGGTCGAGCGGGCCTCCGTCGGCGGCGAGGACGTCGAGCGCGCGCAGTGCAGTACCGATCCATCCAGTACCACACCGCCCGTGGCGTCCGCCTCGCCGTCATCCCGGGCGATAACGCCATACCCCTTCTCTGGGATGAACCACTTCACACTCCCCCTGGGCACACCCTCACCCCTTCGCAAGAGCAGGACGTAAACCCAGGACTACCGGCCAGAGCCTTACGGTTCGCCAGGACGGTGTCATTCCCCCATGCGGGCGAACGCGACTCGACGGCTCGACGCACCGTCACCCCGTGGCCCCGCCTGAGAGGGGCCACTGTGCGTATACGGATCAAGGAATCAGACCCAGAGCTTCAAAGGCAGCTACTGAGGCTGGCAGGCTCGGGCCTACTGCAGCCGTAGTTACGCAGAGTGACAAAGGGGGAGAGGTCATCCCGCGTCGGCCGTCGGCGCGGGATGTTCGTGTGCGGGCTGGTCGGTGAACGGGGTTGTACGTAGAGCGGACAATGGACAAGATGAGCGACCCCCGTAACACACCATCTGACTTTCTGTCAGGATGGCCGGCCATGACCGCAGCACGAGTAACCGCCCTCTTCGACCAAGTGGCCTCTGTATACGACGAGGTACTGCCGTTCTTCGCTGGGTTCGGCCAACACACATGGAGTGGCTTGCTCCGGTGCCTGGCACCCGTGTCCTCGATCTGGGCGCCGGGCGCGGCGCCCTGACCGCCGCCGCGCTCGCCCGCGGCTGCCAGGTGACGGCGGTGGACTGCGCCCCTGGCATGGTCGAGCGGATCTCGACCCAGTACCCGTAGGTTCACGAGGCGCGGGTGATGGACGCTCACCAGCTGGACTTCCCCGACGGCTCCTTCGACCTGGTTTGTGCTGGATTCGTCGTCCACCTGCTCGACGATCCGGCTGCGGCAGCCCAGGAGATCCGTCGAGTCCTCGCTCCCGGCGGAGTGTTCTCCTTCTCCGTCCCCGGCGCGGTCGAGGATGCGCCGGAGTGGGAGTTTTACGGTGCCCTCTTCCGCGAGTTTCAGCCCTTGATACCCATCGGCGAAGGACGGCTCAGCCGACCCTTGGATGAGGAGCAGTTTCTCGCGACGGCGGGGTTCACCAGCGTCAGTGAGACCGCCATCGAGCAGCGTCTTCCCGTCCCCGACGCCCTCCACGTCAAAGTGGAATCGATGCGCGGCTACGTGCCGTCCATCCTGGACAAGTTCGGTGTCTCCAGTCAGGAACAGGCATGCGGCCTCGGCGTCCTCACCGGACTCGTACGCCCCAGCGACATCGCCCCCGCGCTGCCCGAGAGCCTGCCCGACGATCGAGCACCCGACACGTCGTCGGGGTAGAGCTCGATAGTCGTCATGGCGCATCCTTCGTGGGCCAGGTCGGACGAGTTCCCGAGCGATCACGGGCGCACAGGTCCAAAATGTCGACCACATGGTGCGAATTACCGTGATACGGGCAGTTTCGCCACGTGGCGGTGATCGTCGACGCCACGCTGAAGAGTGGGTCCGTCGCCGAGAGCTGCCGTGACGCACACGCGTCAGGCGGGCTGTCGCACCGCCGTCCCACGACGATTGTCGATCAGGTTCTGCCAGAGTCCATCCGCGCCGCGGCGTGCGATATCGCTTGCGGAGCCTTCGATGTACGCGTGCACCGCCCACCCGAGCGCGGTAACGTGGTCGGCGGCGGTATTCGAGCCCGCGTTCCCCACGCGGAGCAGCCTGGCGAGGGCTTCGCTGTCGGCGATGTCGGGGCGGTCCAGGAACACCGGTAGTGGGTGGTGGCCGTAGGTTTTCTTCCAGGTCGCTGCCGCGTTCTGTTGGAGTGGTCGATGGTGATGGTGGCATCGACATCGATGTGCAGCCACCCACCCGCGGAGGGTGCGGCACCGGCCGCCCACGCCAGTGCTCGCGCGGCCGTGGCGACCAGATCGGCGAACACCGCCCGGCTCGTACACCCGCGGACCCTTGTATGTGTCCGCGAGCACGGCCGTGACCTGCACCGAAAGTGTGGTCAGGTCGGCGAGTTCGCGCACCATACCCATCCCGGCATGCGACAGGCCACCCAGGCCGTCAGCAGAGATTCGTACCCAGCCTGGCGTGTGGAGTCCTTCAGAAATCCTATTGTGTCTTGCAGGGCAGACACTTTCGCATTTCGCACGCACTCATCGGCGGACTTTCGCGAAAAATCCAGGCTTGACTGACGCCTTACCGACAAGGAGCGAGCATGGAACGGGAAATCATTCGGGTCGAACCCATCGACAGCAATTTCGAGAAGTGGGGCGCGCCGGTGTCGACCTGCACCCGGGCCGGCAACATGGTGTTCATCTCGGGCATGCCGCCTTTCGACCCCGACACCGGGGAAATCGTCCCGAACGCGCCGTTCGAACGCCAGGTCGAGCTCATCCTCACCCAGATTAAGGAGGCGCTCGAGGCCGCCGGCTCGGACCTCGACCATGTGCTGAAGTGCAACGCAATGTGCATCTCGGCCGACCACTTCAACGCTTTCAACAAGGTCTACAAGCGCTTCTTTCCGAACAACCCGCCTGCCCGCATCTTCTTCTGCGTGCCGGAGTGGACGGGCCCCTTCGACATCGAGGTCGACTGTATCGCCGTCACGAAGGACTGAGGGCTGGGACGCCATGACCGCGCCGCGCGCGGTGACGATCATGACCCAGACGGTGCAGGCGGGCCGGCCCGACGCCCCCTCGCCATAAACAGCACACCGAGCCTGGTGCCCTGACCTACCAGATCGCCGCCGCGCTCTCCCAGCACCGGCAGGTCGCCACCACCCATCTGCAGCGCATGCTCGCCCCACACATACACAGCACCCAGATCCTGCGCCGGACCAGGAAGCTGCGCGAGCAGGGCCTGGCCCCCGCCACCGAGAGCCGGGTCGCCGCCCAAGCCCGCAGTGTGCTGGCCAGCAACAGCGAACAGGTCATCGCCGACATCCAGGAACACCGTCGTGTCCACCAAGCCCGCTACCAGGACAGACTCCGCCTCGCAGCCTGAAGCACCACTCACTCAGGACGAACTGCACCCAAACACGTCCCAGAACTTCCCCGCGCACGCTGCACAGATACGCTGACCACGCTTCACATCGCTCGGGATCGGAGTGGATTGGTGGCCGCGTGCGCGCCGGACGCGGTGAGGCGTTCTGGCTCGCTCGCGTCCGGCTTCGGAGTCGGGATGCTCGACCGGAAAGCACCTGACAGGTCGAGGTGGGACCGCTATGCTCCCCGTGATGATGACTCACTCTCAGCGATTGGGGGTCCCGTCCGCGCAAGGTGAGTGCTGATGCTCACTCAGACCGCGAACGGGGATTCCCGCCTTTCCTTCTGGCTGCGCGTGCGCGAGTTCGCCGTGCCGCCCTCCGTGATCGAGACCGCGACCGACCGCCGCCAGGCCGGGGACTGGGCAGGGGCGTGCGCCGCCGCAGGTGTCGACATCGATCTCGATCTGCGCTCCGTGGCACGCACCTACGGCCGAGAGCTCGCAGCCCAGGTCCGGGCCGATCTCCGGCACCTGGCTCCTGACCTGTTGCGCTGGCACATGCCGAGGATCGCTCCTGACGGGCTGCTGCGCCCAGGTGTGACCATTGCGCTCGCCCGGTACGACGGCGCGGGGCGTGACGGTCCCGGCCCGGTGCACCTCGTGGTCCGAACGCCGCCGGCCTGGGCGGATGCCGGTCAGCGGATCAGCCTCGCGCTGTGGGACGGCTCACGTTTTGAGGCCAGCGTCTGCCGCCATCCGCGTCCCCGTTCCGACCGGCGGTACCGCCTCGACCTGCACCGCCACCTGTGGGACACGCGCAGGACCAACGAGCTGCGGATCCGGTCCGGGGCCGATCGCCCGCCCACCGTCGGTGACCCGGTGATCCACTCGGATCTACCGGGGATGCTGCCGCAGGTACGTGGTTGTGCCGTTGACCGCTGGGCGGCCGAGGCGGGGATTCTGCTGCACGCCGAAGAGCGGCCCACCGGCGCCGTCTCCGTGCGGCTCGGAGCCCGACAGCGGCTGGCCCTGGACCTGGTCGCGGACCGGAACGGCGCCGCGCCGCCTGCCCTGCGGATCAGGGCGGCCACGGACGGCGGCACCTCCGCGCTGCCCGTCCTGCCCGACGCGGCGACCTGGAGGCTGCCCGACCTGGACCTGCTCCGCGCCGGGCTGATCGAAGCCGAGCAGCTGCACCCGCTGGTCGCCTCGGCACTGGTACCGGGCCATCGGCCCGCCGGCCCGCCCCGCACCCCTGACCGGGCCGGCGGACCGCGCCTCGTGGAGTGCCGCGGAGCCCGGCACCGGATCGGCCTGATCAACGGGGTACTGGCCGCACTGGACCACGACCCGGCCGAGCTCCGCGGGGAGGAACTCCTGGCCGCACTGACCGGTACGCCGCTTCCCTGCCTGCAGGCGATCGACCAGGCACACCGTCACCCCGAGTGCCTCGACGACGTCCGCGCCCGCCTCGACCACGGCGACACCGCCGGCGCCCTGGCCGTCGTCGAGGCACTGCTCGGCCCCGACGCGCTGCTGCGCGACGGCGCGCTGCGCGACGAACTGGAAGCGGCCACCCAACGGCGGATCACCTACGGGCTGTTCAGGGCGGGCCTGATCGGCCCCGGGCCCGCCCCCAGCCACCTGGACCGCCGCCGTCCCCGCGATCACCGCACGCACCCCCGCCACGTGACCTCCCGCTGACCCAGAAACCTGCGTTCCCTCTTCATCCGTACACCACGAACCCACAGGTGACTCAGACATGTCCAGGCACGCTCCGTCCGCCGCAACCAGCACCCCCTCCGACCCGACCCGCACCTCCCAGCTCGGCGTCGCCGACGAGCTGCTGGCCATGCTGCGCGACACCACCACCGAACCACGCCCCGACACCCAACTGGAGGCCCTGACCCTGGCGGTGGCCGCCGACCTGCCCGTGCTGCTGTGGGGCGAACCGGGGATCGGCAAGACCGCCGCCCTGACCCAGCTCGCCGCAGCGCTGGACCTGCCGCTGACCACGGTGATCGCCAGCGTGCACGAACCGTCCGACTTCTCCGGTCTGCCCGTCATCGGGGACGATCCCGCCGAGCACGGTGTCCCGATGGCCCCGCCGGACTGGGCCGTGCGACTGGTCCGGGCCGGCCGGGGCCTGCTGTTCCTGGACGAGCTCTCCACCGCGCCGCCCGCCGTGCAGGCCGCCCTGCTCCGACTGGTGCTCGAGCGACGGATCGGCGCCCTCCAACTACCGCGCGGAGTAAGGATCGTGGCCGCTGCCAATCCGCGATCCTCGGCGGCCGACGGCTGGGAGCTGAGCCCGCCGCTGGCCAACCGGTTCGTTCACCTCCACTGGACGCACGACCACGAGGTCGTGGTCCGCGGCCTCGGTGGGACCTGGCCCCTGGCAAGCCTGCCCCTGCTTGACCCGGAGAGGTTGTCGGAGGCCGTGGCTTTCGCCCGCCGTGCGGTGTGCGGGCTCCTCGCGGCCCGTCCCGGGCTCGTGCACCGGCTGCCCGACAGCGAAACCCGCCGCGGCGGCCCCTGGCCGTCACCGCGCAGCTGGGAGATGACCTTGCACCTGATCGCCTTCGCGACCGCGGCCGGCTCCTCCCGGGACGTACTCTCCCTGCTGGTCAGGGGCACCGTGGGGGACGGCCCGGGGCTGGAGCTACTGGCCGGTCTGGACCGGATGGACCTCCCGGACCCCGAGACGCTGCTCGCCGACCCGGCCGGTGCCGTCATACCCGAACGGGGGGACCTGCGCCAAGCCGTGCTCGACGGTGTCGTGGAGGCGGTCCGCAAGCGCCCGGACAAGTCCCGTTGGGACGCCGCGTGGGAGCTCCTGGCCAGGGCGATCGAGACCGGAGCCCCGGACCTGGTGGTCGTCCCCGCGACCACCCTCGCCACACTGCGCCAACAGGACTGGGACGTTCCGGCATCGATAGAGCGGCTCGCCGGCGCGGTATCCCTGTCCCGGCGAGCAGACCGCGCGGCAGCCCAGGCCGCGGTCGCCGCGAAGGCCGGCCGATGACCGCGGCCGCACCGAGGGCACTGGACCGCGACAAGCTCTTCGCCGCCCGACTGCACGCCGCCCGGGCCCGGCCCTACCTGGCCACGGCACTGTTCGCCCTGCACACCGTGGAGTCGCGGCGGGTCCTGACGATGGCCGTCGACCGGCACTGGCGCTGCTACGTCTCGCCGGCCTTCGTGGCCCGCACGCCGGTGGAGGAACTGGCCGGAGTATGGGTGCACGAGGTGTCCCACCTGCTGCGCGACCACCACGGGCGCAGTGACCGGGTCGCCCGTGAGCGTGGGCTGACCGGCCCGGGGGAACGGCTGCGGATGAACATCGCCGCGGACTTCGAGATCAACGACGATGTCTTCGGCGACGGACTGATCCGACCCGAAGGTGCCGTCGAGCCGGGAACCCTGGGGCTGCCCGAGGGGCATCTCATGGAGGACTACCTGCGCTGGTTCCAGCTCGGGCCGAGAACGCAGAGCCTGGCCTGGCTGGACTGCGGCAGCGGCGCCGACGGACTGGAACGGGAGTGGGACCTCGGAGCGGACGGCGCGCACGGCCTCAGCGAGCAGGAACGGGACGCGGTCCGGTTCCGGGTGGCGCAGGGCATCACCGCCCGCCCGGGAGACAGCCCGCAGGGATGGCGGCGGTGGGCGGAGGAAGCGTTCCACCCGCCCCAGCCATGGCGGGAGTTGCTGGGAGCGGCGGTCCGCTCGGCGACCTCCGGCGCCGGCGCGGGCGAGGACTACACCTACGGCCGGCCGTCGCGCCGCTCAGCCGGGGTGCCCGGCGCCGTGCTGCCGAGCCTGCGGCGCAGGCCGCCGCGGGTCTGCGTGGTCATCGACACCTCCGGGTCGGTCAGCGACGCCGAACTGGGCAGCGCGCTCCTCGAAGTTGCCGCGATCTCCCGCGCCGTAGGCGGCCGTCGCGACCTGATCACCGTGCTGCCGTGCGACGCCGCGGCCCAGACCGTGCATCCGCTGTGCCGTGCCGAGGGAATCCCGCTGATAGGCGGCGGGGGCACGGATCTGCGCACCGGCTTTGCCAAGGCGCTCCAAGCACGCCCCCGACCGGATGTCATCGTGGTCCTGACCGACGGGCAGACACCCTGGCCGAGCACCCGGCCACCGTGCCGGACGGTCGTGGGCCTGTTCCCCCGGCAGCAGACAGCCCGCTCGTGGGACGAAGACGACCCCGACTACGTACCTGACTCACCGCCCCCATGGGCGCGAGTGGTCGAGATCGGATCAGCTCCCGCTGCCCGGTGAGTCAGCCCCCGGTGACGTCCCGCCCCTCCAGCAGCGAGGGGCAGCTCCGACTCGACACGAGACGCAGGTCAATTCCTGAAACTGGTCCAGACCACTTACCTGATTGCCCATCAGGAAAGTCAGCAAAAGGTCAGCATCGATCCGACTGGACCCTGTCACACATGCCCAAACATATGACTTGAGTCACTCCCAAAGAGAGCTTTCGCAGTGATCAACAAGACCGCCTGGTGGCCCGCCCACCGGGGTGCGGCGGGGCATCCAGTCCCGACCGATCAGCGACACTCCGACGCGCCCCTCAGAGCGAATCTCCGCAGATCAGCGCGCCCGTCCGCGCGGCTTCAGCGGCACCGAAGGCAGCACGGGAGCGGGAAGCCGAGCGCCCGCGTAGCCGTGCACCTCCCCGAACCGGTCCCCCTTCTCCCAGTCCTCCCGCGCCTGTGCGATCTCCTCCGTCGAGCGTCCGATGAAGTTCCACCACATGACGATCTGCTCCTCGAAGGGCGGGCCGCCGAGCAGGATCGTCCGGGCCTCGGTGTCGGTGGTGTTGGTGAGGGTGAGCGTGGCGGTGCCGGGGGCGAGGTAGCCGAGTTCGGCGGGCCGGAGCGGGGTGCCCGCCATCCGGACCTCGCCGCGGTCGACGAGCAGGCCGTGTTCGAAGGCGGGGTCCACGTCGAGGGTGACGGTGGCGTGCGGGTCGAGGGTGAGTTCGGCGCCGAGCAGCGGGGTGAAGGTCGGTGCGGGGGAGGTGTCGCCGGCCAGGGTGCCGAGGAAGACCCGGGCCTCGCCGCCGTCCAGGGGTACCGGGCGCGGCACGTGGTGGTGGAAGTCCCGCTCGGTGTGCCGGTGTTCCTCGGGCAGCGCCACCCAGAGCTGGACGCCGTGCAGGACCGTGGTCGCCGGGGTCGAGACCTCGGAGTGGCAGATGCCGTGACCGCCCGTCATCAGGTTCAGCTCGCCCGGCCGGACGAACGCGTGGACGCCGAGGCTGTCCCGGTGCTCGATCTCGCCGGTGAACAGCCAGCTCACCGTCTGCAGCCCGGTGTGGGGGTGCGGGGCGACGTCCATCCCGCCGGTCTCGGCGACGTCGTCGGGTCCGTAGTGGTCCACGAAGCACCAGGCGCCGATCAGGGGCCGGGAGCGCTGCGGCAGTGTGCGCCGTACCGTCATCGCCCGTGGTCCGCCGAGCGGGACGTCCCGTGCGGGCAGGACCTCCACCCGTGGTGCCCGCGCTTCGGCCCTTCCGTCCGCCGGGGCGTCGCCGCGGGGCTCGACGGAACCGGTCTCGATGGTGCTCACGATGTGCTCTCCCACTTCCCCAAATGGTTGTATCTTCAACTATCATGCCATGGCGAAGTGCCGTCCGACAGTGAACCGCCGGAGGAGTTCCCGTGAGTGATGTGACCAGCGATGTGACCGTGGCCCCGGTGCGGCGGCGGGTGTTCGTCGACAAGCAGAGCCCCAAGGCCTACCGGGCGCTTGTCGCTACCGCCGAGTCGGTCCGCGCGGGCGCGGAGGAGGCCGGGCTGGACCGCAAGCTCGTGGAACTGGTCAACCTGCGGGTGTCCCAGATCAACGGCTGCGCCTACTGCCTCAACGTGCACACCAGGGCGGCGCTGCAGGCGGGTGACACCGCGCAGCGCCTGGGCACGCTCCCGGCATGGCGCGACACCGAGCTGTTCACCCCGCAGGAGCGCGCGGCCCTCGCCCTGGCGGAGGCGACCACCACTCCGGCGGACGCCGCGGCGCAGGAGGACGCCTACAGCGCCGCCCGCCAAGTCCTGACCGACGAGCAGATCTCCGCCGTCATCTGGGTGGCCATCGCCATCAACGCCTTCAACCGCGTGTCCATCCTGAGCAAGCACCCGGTGCGCCCGATCCCGGCGCAGTGACAGCACCTCATCCGTGGAGGGCGTGGGATCGACGCGGCGCGGTAGTCGTCGAGCGGTCCGCCGAGTACCCGGCGGCACCGAACTGTCGCGGCGGGCGGCGAAAACCGCTGCTCAGCCGCCATGCGGCAGAGGGGGCATCCCTCACGGGCGACGCCGACGCGACCGGGCGGGAGGGCGGCCGAACGCCGGGTGGCGGCGCAGGGGGACCTTCGTAGGATTGTTGGCGTCAGCCACCGGGCCTCCTGTTCCGGGGCCCGGTCTCCTGTGCTCTCGAAGGAGAGATGCCATGACCGCTTCCTCTGCCCCCGGGGGCTCCCGGCGTTCGGGGACCGATGTCGCCGGGTTCACGGCCTCGCCGCAGCTCGCCCGAGCCTTGCAGCAGATCGTGGTGGACCTGGTCGAACTGCACCTTCAGGGGAAGCAGGCCCACTGGAACGTGGTCGGCCACAACTTCCGGGACCTGCACCTGCAGCTGGACGAGGTCGTGGACGAGGCCCGGGAGGCGGCCGACACCATCGCCGAACGCATGCGGGCTCTCGGGGCCTGCCCGGACGGCCGTACCGACACCGTGGCGGCGACCACCTCACTCCCCGGGTTCCCGGAGGGCGAGCAGAGTGTGAGCACCGTGGTCGACCTCGTCACCGTACGCCTGCGCGCCACCGTCGACACGCTGCGCACCCACCGCGACCAGGTCGACAGCGAGGATCCCTCCACGGCCGACCTGCTGCACGGGATCATCGGCTCGCTGGAGAAGTACGCCTGGATGGTCAGTTCGGAAAACCGATCCGCCTGAGACCCCACGTGTCGTCGGCCGGTGCCGCCGGCTCGCCTCCGGACATAGGCGATGCCTGAGGGGGCATCAGAGCGCCGGGAGCGCGGCGGAGTGGTTCGGCGACGCCGAGCGCGATCGGCTGACTGGTCGTCAATTCACAGGAGAAAGTCATGAATTCGATGCCGACCAGATGGAACGCCCGTTATCGGCGATGGGACACGGAGGCCAGGGGCCGGGCCGTGCTGGCCGATCCCCGGCTGAACAAGGGCACCGCCTTCACCAAGGACGAACGGCGGGCACTCGACCTCGTCGGCCTCCTCCCGCCGCAGGTGCTCACACTTGAGCAACAGGCCTCCCGCGCCTACGCGCAATACCTGGCGCAGCCTGACGACTTGGCCAAACACGTCAACCTGACCGCCGTACACGACCGCAATGAGGTGCTGTTCTACCGGCTGGTCGGCGAGCACCTGGACGAAATGCTGCCGATCGTCTACACCCCGACCGTCGGCACCGCGATCGAGCGCTACAGCTCCCAGTACCGGCGGCCCCGAGGGGTCTACCTGTCGGTCGACGCGCCGGAGGACATCGAGCGTTCGCTGCGGGCCACCGGACTGGGGCCGGACGAGGTCGACCTGATCGTCACCACCGACGGCGAGGCGATCCTGGGCATCGGCGACTGGGGGGTCGGCGGCATCAACATCTCGGTGGGCAAGCTCGCCGTGTACACCGCCGCGGGCGGCATCGATCCGGCCCGCACCCTGCCCGTGACGCTCGACGTGGGCACCAACCGCAAGGAACTGCTGGACAATCCGTCCTACCTCGGCAACCGTCACCCCAGGGCCGACCGGGAGACCTACGACGCCTTCGTCCAGACCTACGTGGACACCGTGATCCGGCTCTTCCCCGGCGCCCTGCTGCACTGGGAGGACTTCGGGCCGGACAACGCGCGGCGCATCCTGGCGCGCTACCGCGATCAGGTCCTCACCTTCAACGACGACGTCCAGGGCACCGGTGCGGTGAACCTGGCGACGGTGCTGTCCGGCGTGCGGGCGAGCGGCATGGCGCTGCGGGAGCACCGGGTGGTGATCTTCGGCGCGGGCACGGCGGGTGTCGGCATCGCCGACCAACTGCGCGACGCGCTCATCGCCGACGGCCTGACCCCGGGCGAGGCCACCCGCCGGATCTGGTGCATCGACCGGTACGGCCTGCTCACCGACGACATGACCGGCCTGCGGGACTTCCAGGCCCCCTACGCACGCCCCGCGGACGAGGTGGCCGACTGGGCGCGTGACCCGAAGATCGGCGGCATCGCCATGGCGGAGGTGGTGCACCGGGTCGAACCGACGGTTCTCATCGGCACCTCCGGCCAGGGCGGCGCCTTCACCGAACCGGTCGTCCGCGAGATGGCCGCATCCGCCCGCCACCCGATCATCCTGCCCATGTCCAACCCCACACCGCTCTCCGAGGCGACGCCCGCCGATCTGCTCGCCTGGACCGACGGCCGGGCCCTGGTAGCCACCGGCAGTCCCTTCGCACCGGTGACCCACGAGGGCACCACCCACCGGATCGGCCAGGCCAACAACGCACTGATCTTCCCCGGCCTCGGCCTGGGCGCCATCGTGGCCCGAGCCACTCGCATCACCGACGGCATGCTCGCCGCAGCGGCCCACGCGGTCGCCGCACAGGTCGACCCGACCACCCCCGGCGCGCCGCTGCTGCCACCCACCCAGCAGCTGAGGGAGACCTCCGCAGCCGTGGCCGCGGCGGTCGCCCGCAGCGCCGCCCACGACGGGGTGGCCCGCGCCTCCGTCGGCGACGAGATCGAGACCCAGGTCCGCGCGGCCATGTGGCGGCCCGACTACCAGCCCGTACACGCGATCTGACCGCACCGGACCGCCGTCCGTCCGGGGCCCTGGCACCGCCCGCCGCCGGCGTACCTGTCGCCGCGACGTCAGTAGCCGGGAGGCCTCGTGAACGCGGGCAGAACGCCCGCCTCCTCCATCTCGGCGGCGATGTCCAGCAACCGTATGTCCGACCAGCGGGGGCCGACGATCTGAACACCGATCGGCAGGCCGGCCTCGTCATGACCGGCGGGTACCGTCAGCACGGGCAGCCCGGCGAGGTTGGCGAACACCGACTGGCGTTCCTGTCCGGCGTCCGCCGTACTGTCATGGGGGAACGCGGTCGTCGTCGCGGGAGGAAGGATCAGCGCGTCGAACGCACCGAAGTAGTCCTCCCACGCGCTGATGAAACGGTCCCGCCGGTCCAGTGCGGCCAGATACCAGGCCAGGGTGCGGTGCTCGTCGGCGAGGCGGGCGCCGGGGTCGAAAACCCCGGTGACGGCCGCCATCAGGTCGTCGGAGAGTTCCTGATCGTCCCCGTCCGTGTCCGGCAGCCGGTCTTCCACGTGTGCCCCGGCATCGGAGACGCGGGCGGCGATCCGCTCGACCTCGGCCCGCAGAGCGGCCGCGACGTTCGCCCCCGGCAACGCCGTCACCGCCGCCAGCCGCAGCCCGGGCAGCGCCCGCCGTCGGCGCAGGTGGAGCGGCACGGGCGGGACTTCAGGGTCCTGCCCGTCGGGCCCCGCGATCAAGCGCAGGACGAGTTCGAGGTCGTCCAGGTCGCGTGCCATCGGGCCGAGTGACATCAGGATCCGGAGCGACCGCGGCGTGCCTGCCAGTGGACGCCGGAATCCGGTCAGCGGAATCCGGCGCTCGGTGGCCATCAACCCGTAGACGCCGCAGAAGTGCGGCGGCAACCGCAGCGAGCCCCCGAAATCCGAGCCGACCTCGATCGGCGTCAGCCCCGCCGCGAGCGCCGATGCGCCCCCGCCGCCGGAACCACCGGGTGTGCGGTTCACATCCCAGGGGTTGTTGGTGCGCCCGAAGATCGCATTGTCGGTCCGGTACTCCGTGAGCAGGGGCGGCACGTTGCTGTGGCCAAGGATGACGGCGCCCGCGGCCCGCAGTCGGGCGGCGACCGTACCGTCACGCTCGGGAACGCGGTCGAAGAGTTCGGTGCCGAGCGTGGTGCGCAGCCCCGCCACATCGTGACCATCCTTGAGGGTCATGGGAACTCCGTGCAGTGGCCCCGGGTGTTCCCCTCGCTCCAGGAGGCGGTCGGCGTCCGCCGCGGCCTGGCGGGCCCGGTCGAAGTCGGCCGAGACGACTGCGTTGAGCGTCGGATTGAGCCTTTCGATCCGGCTCAGGTAGGAGTCGAGGACCTCGACGGCGCTCAGTTCCCGCCGCTGCAGGCGATGTGCGAGCACCCTTGCCGGCAGATAGCACAAGTCGTCCATCGCTTCCCTCCTCCTTGCTTCCGTAGCCTTCCTTGCTTCCGTGGCGCGCCTTCGCCGATGCCGACCCCCTTCCTGCCGTCGAAACCTCCGCAGCGCCTGCAACGACGTGCACAGCCGCACCGATGCCGTGCAGGGGCCCGAACCGCCGGCCGACGCGGTGGGCCCGCCCGGTGGGGTGCGCGGGTCACGGGCTCGGTCGCCGGTGTCAGCGGTCGTCGCGCCGCCGGAGGTACGTGTCTGTAAATCGCAGCACAGAGCGCCTCGAAGTTCATCCCGGCGCACGTCGGCGGGATCGAGGGCCGGTCGTCCTCACCGGGGTTGTGCGGTGCCGTCCCCGCGCATGACGCGGATGCGAGGTCGCGCCCGGCGGGAAGCGCGGGTGTCACTCGTTGTGCAACACCTGCGCGATGGTGAGCCGGGCCGCGGAGCGCGCCGGGATGAGCGCACCGAGTACGGCGATCACCAGGCCCGCGAAGGCCAGCAGGACGAGCAGCGGTGTGTGCCAGACGTCCAGCATCGATGCCGGGAGGTCGATCTGCGCCGCGCGGACCATCACCGGCACCAGCAGGCGGTGTGCGAGGACCCCGAGCGGGAGGCCGATCACGCTGCCGACCGCGCCCAGGCCCGCCATCGAGGTCACCATCATCACCGTGACCTGCCGGGGTGTCATACCGATGGACTTGAGCATGCCCAGGTTCCGGCGGCGCTCGCGGGTGGTGAGCACCACGGTGTTGAAGACACCGAGTGCGGCGACCGCGGCCAGCATCAGGGTGAAGAGTGACGCGAAGCTGACGACGGTCAGGGTGCCCTGGTTCAGTTCGTCCGTGTGCTTCACGGGATAGAGGCCGGGGCCGGCCGCCTTCCTGAAGGCGGCCACGAAGGCTTCGGCGTCGGCGCCCGGGGCGAGCTGGACCATGTAGTCGCGGGGCCGCGGGCCCGGTGCGAGCTGCGTCAGGGTGTCCCAGTCGGAGAGCACACCGTCGGGGTCGAAGGCCATCAGCTGGCCGACGATGGTCACCGGGACCTGCCTGGCTCCCAGATCCACGGTGAGCCGGTCGCCGACCGCCAGACCGCGCTGCCTCAGGAAGCCTCCCGAGACGAGGATCTCACCCGGCCCGTCCAGCCAGTGTCCCTTGACCATCGTGTAGTTCAGGCTCGCGGAGTCCCCGCGCAGGAACAGGCCGTTGAGACTCCGGGTGGAACCGGCGAACTTGACGTTCTGCCACGCGTCGGCCGTGACGCGGACCGCACCCAGGGAGCGCATGAGGGCTTCCGTCCGGGCGTCGCTCAGCGTCGGTGCGGGCTGATCGGGGCGACGGCCGCCGACGGCCACATCGACCTGGTAGGTGCCGTTGTGTTCCTCCGCGTTTCCATAGGCGGTCATCGTGTTGGTCAGGCCGCTCGCGAGGGTCACGGTGGTGACGCCGAGGATGATGGCCGCCATGGTCAGTGCGGTGCGCGCCGGGCGGGCGAAGGGCAGGCCCAGCCCCAGGCTGACCGAACGCGGCAACCGGGAGGCACCGAGCCGGCGTTGGACGCCCAGCCCGCGTCCGGCCCGTGGGGCGCTGCCCGCGCTGATCGCCTCGGCCGCGGAGAGCCGGTGGGCACGAAGGGCGGGGCCGAGTGCGGCGAGCGCGACCACCGTGGGCATGCCCAGCAGTGCGAGGGCGTCCACCCGGTAGGCGACGCTCACGCTCTGCACCCCGAGCCCCTGGAACGCGCTGAGCAACAGGGGCTGGGCCAGGAGGTTGCCGAGAGCGGTGCCGGTCAGGCAGCCGAGAATCGCGGGAACGGAGATCATCAGGACGTAGACCGCAGCCACCTGGTTCGGCGTGAAGCCCAGAGCCTTCAGGACCCCGATGTGCCTGAGTCCCGAGACCACCGCGCCACTGACCACGTTGGCGACGATCAGGACGGCGACCACCAGTCCGAGGACGCCGAACGTCATCAGGAACGGGACGTAGGCGTCGGTCCGGGCGGCGATGGTCTTCTTCAGGGCGAGGTAGGACTGCGATCCGGTCAGCGAGTCCTGGGGCAGGCCCGCGGTGACCGTGGCCAGGCCGGCGCGGATGTCCTCGTCCGTCGCGGAGGCGGAGAAGCGGTAGAGCATCTCGCTGGTCTTCGGATGCAGGGCCGTGAGCTGGCCGGGCGTCACCCACGCAGCCGCCGACTGGCTCACGCTGGAGGCGAAGCCGACGACCCTGAGTTTCGAGCCGTCAGGCAGTGGGATCGCATGGTCCGGAGGGAACGACGCACCGTAGCCGGAAGGGTTGCTGTTCAGGACGGTCTCGCCGGGGCCGGTGGGCCAGTGGCCGGCCCACAGGTTCAGATGGTCCACCGGGCTGTCCGGGCCGGCCCGGCCCACCACCGTCAACGGGCCCGCCGCGAAACCCGGAGTCCCGTCGGGCACATTGACGACGGTCTCGGCGAACGGGCCGGCTGCGGCCTTCACTCCCCGACTGTGGGCCGTCTTCGCCAGTTGCGCCTCCGACACCCTGGAGCTGTCGAAGGTGGCCACGACGTGCGCGCCGTGCTGCTGGGAGAACGCGTCGTCGAAGGGGGCCGCGGCAGCCGCCATCAGCGCGAGTGCGACCGTGATCGTCGTGGTGGAGAGCAGGACGACGATGCCGATGATGGTCGTCTGCAGCCTTCGGCGCTTCACGGCTGCCCGTGAGGCCCGCCAGACGGCGCTCATGCGGCCCGCTCCATCGTGCTCCCGCGCGCCACGTGTCCGGAACTGTCGTCAGAGGTCATGCAGACAAGCTAGAAGCGCGGTTGCCGCCGGATCGTCCTTCCCCGGAGGTAGCTTTCCGCGGCCGTCATTCGCGAGATGTACAGCGCCGGGGCGGACGACCCGGCGCGATTCCCCGCATGCCCGCCGGCCCGGCGCCGCTGGGGCTCCACCGGGTCCGATGCCCGTGAGCAGCCGCTGCCCCGGCCACACGGACGTACGGAACCCGGGGCCACCTTTCCCGCTGTGGGTCGCACATCACTACTTTGACCGGTGACGTGTGAAAGCTGCCATCCCGGTCACCATCAAGGCCGGCGCTGCCGTCTGATCCACCCGGTGGTGGGTCCCGTGCCCGTTCTTCCGGCGCGGGACCCGCACCCCTCGGTCACACCCGCACCGCCGGCCGGGGAACGAGGGCAGCGCACGCCCGCACCAGCGGGACGCATCAGCTGGGTCAGCCGGCCTCGCCCGACGCGACCGCGCCCGGCCTCACCAGGGTGTACAGGACGGAGCGCTGCTGCTTGTGCCGCTCGATGCGGCCCTTGGCGACGAGGGCTTCCAGGGTGTTCCGTACCACCTGGGGCGTCGGGTTGCGCCTGGGGTACTTCTCCAGGAGTTCCTCCCGCAAGTCCTTTGCCAGGCACGGCTCGTCGTGGTGGCCCAGCAGATCCGCCAGGAGGTCGCCGAGCAGGGGCTGCTGCGCCTTCCCCTTCGTGCCGCCCTTGGCCGCGCGGGCCGCCGGAGCGCTACCGGTCGGCGCCGGACGCCGCGAAGCGGTTCGGGAGGCGGGCCTCTGCTTCGCGACGAGTGGCTCGCCCTGCATCTGCTCGGGCAGCCGTGACGGGTCCGAGAAGCCCTCGTACCGCTCGGCGAGGCTCAGGATCTCCGCCAGGAGGGCTTCCTCCTGCTTCAACACCCGTAGCTCTTCCGCCAGTTCCTGCTGTCGCTGGTGGTTCTTCTCGAGGTCCGACGCGGCTTGTTCCACGTACCGGGACCGGAGCGTGGAAGCTGGTTGGCGGGTCACTGCCGTTCACTCCCTAGGCATGGATGGTGTTGCGCATGGTACCCATGCCGGGGCTTCCGTGCAGACGGGTGGCGACGCCGGACGGCTCGTCGCGCGCGGGGCTACCGCGCGCTCATCGCGGGTGAGGTCTTCTTCCGCGCGCGGTAGGCGGCGGCCTTGATCCGGTTGCCGCAGGATTCCATGCCGCACCACTGGCGCCGCATGCCCCGGGAGCGGTCGAGGTAGATCCGCGTGCACTCCGGGTTGCCGCACTCTTTCATCAGGGAGACGTCCGAGCCGCTGAGGAGTTCGACGGCGTGCCGCGCGACGGTCGCGAGGGCCTGTGCGGGGGTGGCCTCGTTGTACCGTCCGGCCACGGTGAGCTGAGGCGTCACGGGAGTCCTGCGTGCGGCGCCGTTGAGCACGGCGAGCGCCTCGCGGTCCAACTCCTCGCCGAAGAGGCGGTTGCTGACGAGCCGGTAGACGGCCTCGCGCACGGTCCGCGCCTCCCGGACGTCATGCTCGTCGCCGGGCGTGATCGCGTCCACGAGTCCGCACTCCAGGTACCAGGCGTTCAGCCGCTCCGGCGTCACGAACATCTCGAACCGGATCGAGCGCCGCGCGCGGAAGGTGGCGGCGAAGTCGAGCGCCGGGTTCCCGCATACGAAGACATGGTTGAGGTCCACATCACCATCCTGACAGGTGACTATGGTGGGCGCAAGAACCGTCACCGCTCCTGGGGTGCCGCCCGGTGGAGCGTGACCGCCCTACAGCCGGATCCCGCGACCCTGCCACCGCCGGCGCAGCCAACGGTCGTGGCTCGCGAGGACGATCGCGCCGGGCCCGGTCTCCAGGGCCGCCTCCAGTTCGTCGCACAGGCGCGGGGAGAGGTGGTTGGTGGGCTCGTCCAGCAGCAGCAACTGGGGCGGGTGGGCCACCAGAAGGGCCAGCGCGAGCCGTCGGCGCTGCCCGACGGACAGTCGGCCGAGGGGCTTGTGCAGGTCAGCCTCGTGCATCAGGCCGAGCGAGCCCAGCGGCACCTTCTCGGCCCGCGCCGGGCCCAGTGCCAGCTCGTAGGTGTCGTGGACCGTGCGGTCGGGCCGGTCGAACACGGTGTCCTGAGCGAGCAGCCCCACCGTCAACCGGTCCCGCCTGCGCACCTCGCCCTCGGCGGCGAGACATCCGGCGAGTACGGCCGGCAGCGTCGACTTGCCCGCTCCGTTGCCGCCCGTGACCAGCAGCCGGTCGGTCGCCAGAGCGTCCAGCGCGAGCCGGCCGGGCACCCGTACGTCCCGGAGGGACACCAGGGGCCGCGGGTCCTCCTCGGCGCCCGCGGCCAGTGCTCCGGCGGTGAACCGCAGCGGGCGCGGCCCGGAGCAGGGCGGACTTGCCGACGCCGTTCTCCCCGATCAGGCCGGTGCGGTGACCGGGGGAGACGGTCAGACAGACGCCGTCGAGGACGCGACGGCCTCCCAGGTCGCGGACGAGGTCATGGGCGAGCAGAGCGGGCTGGGGCACAGGGAACCGTCCAACGTGATCGGTGGTGGGCCCGCCGGGCACGGTGCCTCGGACGGGCCACGCCATGCGCCGGAGGCTCACACCGCGGGGGCTCCCGTCTCCTTCAGCGTCCCGTCGGCCAGCCGCAGCCAGCGGTTGACCCCGATCTCGGCGAGGAACCGCTCGTCGTGGCTGACCACCAGGAAGGCGCCCTGGTAGGAGTTGAGCGCGCTTTCGAGCTGGCCCACGCTGACCAGGTCGAGGTTGTTGGTCGGCTCGTCGAGCAGCAGCAGGTGGGGGGCCGGTTCGGCGCACAGCACGCAGGCCAGGGTGGCGCGCAGACGTTCGCCGCCGGAGAGCACCCCGACGGGCAGGTGGGCGCGGGCACCGCGGAAGAGGAAGCGGGCGAGCAGGTTCATCCGCTCCGTCTCGGTCCGCTCGGGCGCGAACGCGGCGAAGTTCTCCGCCACGGTGCGGTCCGGGTCCAGCAGGTCCAGGCGCTGCGAGAGGTAGGCGATCCGGCCGTCGCCGCGCTTGATCTCGCCGCCGTCCGGGGTGAGGTCACCGGTGATCAGGCGCAGCAGGCTGGTCTTCCCCGCGCCGTTGGGCCCGGTCAGCGCGATGCGCTCGGGGCCGCGGATGTTCAGGTCGACGCCGCCGTCGGTGAACACGGAGCGGTCGGCGTGGCGGACCCGCATCCCCTCGCCGAGGAAGAGGTTGCGGCCTGCGGGCACCTGGGTGTCGGGCAGGTCCAGCACCAGGCGCTGTTCCTCGCGCAGGGCGCGGCCGGCCTCGTCGAGGCGGGCCTTGGCCTCGCCGACCCGAGCCGCGTGCATCTGGCCGGCCCGGCCCGCGGACTCCTGTGCGCCGCGCTTCATGTTGCCGGCGAAGATGCGTGGCAGGCCGGCGTTCTTGAGGTTGCGGGCGGCGTTGCTCGCGCGGCGATCGGCGCGTTCGCGGGCCTGCTGCATCTCCCGCTTCTCCCGCTTCAGCTCCTGTTCGGCGTTGCGGACGTTCTTCTCGGCGACCTCCTGCTCGGCGCGCACGGCTTCCTCGTAGGCGGTGAAGTCGCCGCCGTAGAGCCGCAGTTCGCCGCCACCGAGTTCGGCGATGCTCTGCATGCGGTCGAGCAGCGCGCGGTCGTGGCTGACCAGCAGCAGGCAGCCGTTGAAGTCCTCCAGCACGTCGTAGAGCTTGTGCCGGGCCTCGGCGTCGAGGTTGTTGGTCGGCTCGTCGAGCAGCAACACGTCGGGGCGCTTGAGCAGTTGGGCGGCGAGGCCGAGGGAGACGACCTGGCCTCCGCTGAGCGTGCTCAGGCTGCGGTCCAGGGAGAGGCCGGCCAGGCCGAGGCGGTCGAGCTGGGCGCGGGTGCGCTCCTCGATGTCCCAGTCGTCGCCGATGACGGTGAAGTGCCGTTCGTCGACGTCCCCGGCCTCCACGGCGTCGATGGCCCGGACGATCTCGGCGATGTCGAGCACCTCGGCGACGGTGAGGTTGTCGGTCAGCGGGAGGCTCTGCCGGAGGTAGCCCAGGGTGCCGCCGACCGACACCGAGCCGGTGGTGGGCTTGAGTTCACCGGCGATCAGCCTGAGCAGGGTGCTCTTGCCGGAGCCGTTGGGGGCGACCAGGCCGGTACGGCCGGTGGGCACGGTGAAGGACAGGTCGTCGAAGACCGGGGTGTCGTCGGGCCAGGCGAAGGAGAGGTTCGAGCAGACGATGGCGGCGTCGGACATGGAAGCGACCTCGGAAGAGACTGAGGGCAGGACTTGGACTTCTGCCCTGGGCAGACATGGGAAAGGGGTACGACGAAGCGGACCACTTCGGCGGCGCTCCTGAGCACCGGCCGGTGGCCGTCAGATCCGGATCTCACCCGGAGATGTCGTCTTCACCCACCACGTCTGCGACTCCTCGATCACTCGGTTCAGGTCAACCAACACCGTATCAGGTGTCGTTGCCCGCCCGGCTGTCCAGCTGCCCGGCCGGGTTCGTAACCGTCCGGGGGTACACGCATGCGTGCGCATCGACAGGCCTTCCGTGGAGCTCCTCCGTCGTCGCGTTGACAGCCCATGGCAGCCATGCCAGCATCGTCACCGGTTGAACCGGTGACGATGCTGGAGCGAGCGGCTCGACGGTGTTCACACGTGTGTATCTGCCCGTGACCGGGGCCGGCCTGAGTGCGGCCGCCCCCGCCGGGACCGCCGCGACCGAGAAGGAGCGCACTGACCATGGCGGGAAAGCCGAAACGGAGGGCCGAGGGCGCGCCGGTGGGACGCCGAGTGGTGCTCGGCATGCTCGGTGCGGGCGCCGCGGGTCTCGCCGCCGCACCGTACCTCCAGCGCGGCTGGGAGAAGTTCCTGGCCGCAGCTTCCGAGCACGACGCGACGGGTCTGACCGGCCTGCTGCCCGACCCGGGCGGCTTCCGGTACTACAGCGTCGTCGGCTCGGTGCCGCACAAGGACGAGACCGGCTACGAACTGCGGGTCGACGGACTGGTGGAGCGGCCGAAGACCTACACGCTCGGCGAACTGCGCGCGATGCCGCAGACCCGGATCGTCCACGACGTGCTGTGCACGGACGGATGGCGTGTGGACGCGACACCCTTCGAGGGGGTGAAGCTGGCGGACCTCCTGGACGCCGCCGGAGTCCGCTCCCCGGGCGCGGCGGTCCGTTTCACCTGCTTCGACGGCGCCTACACCGAGAGCCTCACCCTGGAGCAGGCCCGCCGCTCGGACGTCCTGGTGGCGCTGAACATGCAGGACAAGCCCATCACCCACGAGCACGGCGGACCGGTCCGCCTCTACGTGGCGCCCATGTACTTCTACAAGTCGGCCAAGTGGCTGTCCGGAATCTCGGTCACCGACAAGGTCGTTCCCGGCTACTGGGAGGAGCGCGGTTATGCGATCGACGGTTGGCTCGACGACGCCGACCGGCACGACGGAGCGGCCTGACCCCTCCGGCCGGGTCCGCCGCTTCGGTACCGCCGAGCGCCTGGTCCACCGGGCCACCGGCTGGCTGATGCTCGTGTGCCTGGTCTCCGCCGCCTGCCTGTACCTGGGGCCGTTGGCCCAACTCGTCGGGCGGCGCCACCTGGTGGCCATGGTCCACAAGTGGTCGGGCATCTCCCTGCCGCTGCCCTGCCTGCTCGGACTGCTCTCCGCCGAGTTCCGCGCGGACCTGCGCGGGCTCAACCGCTTCGCGCCGTACGACCGGCGGTGGCTGCGGGCCGTTCGCAGGCGCTGGACGTCGCCCGAGGAGCGCCCGGCCGGCAAGTTCAACGCGGGTCAGAAGCTCTTCGCGGGCTGGATCGCCGGCGCCGTGCTGGTGATGGCGTCCACCGGTCTGCTGATGTGGTTCAGGGGACTGCTGCCGTTCATCTCCCGCACCAGCGCGCTCTTCGTCCACGACCTCCTGGCCTGGGCGATCGCCTTCGTTCTCCTCGGGCACGTGCGCAAGGCGTTCGAGGACTCCGAGGCGAGGCTCGGGATGCGCACCGGGCACGTCAGTCGCGCCTGGGCGGAGCGGCAGCACTCCCGGTGGCTGCGCGAGGAGGCGCACCCTGACCGGTCGGACACCTGAATACCACCTCTTCGTCACCGGTTCAGCCGGTGATGAATTCTGGAACGGTCATCTATTCATGTCTCGTGCACATGTCCCGGCGCGGCCGGGCGCACACCTACTCTCTTGGAAGGGAAACCCATGAGGCGACTTCTGACCGTCCTCGCGGCCGGCGTGCCGCTGGCTCTGGCGGTGAACCTGCCGATGGCGTCGGCGGACGCCCGGAGCAGCTCCGTCCCCGCGGCGTTCACCTGCTCGACGGCGTCCGTGAAGGCCCCCGCCGGTACCGAGGTGGATTCCGTGACGGCGGTCCGCCAGGAGGGCGGCACCATCGACGGAACCGGGATCCTGGGCGGCACGGTCACCGGTGTCCCCGCCTACTGCGAGGTGACCGTCACCCTCACCCACTCCGGCGACAACGACCGTGCCAAGGTTCGGACCTGGCTTCCCGTCAACGGCTGGAACGGCCGCTTCCAGGCGATCGGCGGCAGTGGCTACGCGGCCGGGGACAACGGCGTCGGCCTGGCCACCGCAGTCAGGAACGGATACGCCGCGACCACCACCGACGCCGGGATCGGTGACGCCCTCGACACCGCCTGGGCGTTGAACGGCAAGGGAGAGGTCAACACCGCGCTGCTCACCAACTTCGCCTCCCGCTCCCAGCACGAGGCGGCGATCGTCGGCAAGCAGGTCGTCGCCGCGGTCTACGGCGAGCGTGCCTCCTACTCCTACTTCAACGGCTGCTCCACCGGCGGACGCCAGGGCTACATGGAGGCCCAGCGCTACCCCGCCGACTTCGACGGGATCCTGGCCAACGCGCCCGCCGTCAACTGGGACAGGTACCAACTCGCCACCCTGTGGCCGCAGGTGGTCATGAACAACGAGAAGACCTACCCGTCGCCCTGCGAGTTCAAGGCCTTCACCGGCGCGGCCGTCAAGGCCTGCGACCCGCTCGACGGTGTCAGGGACGGCCTGGTCAACGACGCTGGGCGGTGCGACTTCGACCCGCGACGGCTGATCGGCACCAAGGTGGTGTGCGATGGCAGGGAGCTGACCGTCACCGCCGCCGACGCGGCCGTGGTGCGCAAGATCTGGGACGGCCCGCGCACCGCTTCGGGCAGGAAGCTGTGGCCCGGCGTTCCGGTCGGAGCCGACCTGTCGGCGCTGGCCGGCACCACCGCGCCCGACGGGAACGGCGTCGTCAAAGGCATGCCGTTCCCCGTGCCCCAGCGCTGGGTCGCGACCTGGCTGGAGAAGCAGCCGTCGTTCGACGTCTCGACGATCACCTACAGCCAGTTCACCCGGCTGTTCGAGCAGTCCGAGGCCGAGTACGGCGGGATCATCGGCACGGACGACCCCGACCTGTCCGCCTTCCGTGACCTCGGCGGCAAGCTTCTCACCTGGCACGGCCAGACCGACCAGTACATCCCCACCCAGGGCACCGTCGACTACCGCCGGCGGGTCGAACGGAAGATGGGCGGCTCCGAGCGGGTCGACGACTTCTACCGTCTCTTCCTCGCCCCGGGCACGGTCCACTGCGGCCTCAACCGGGGCGACGGCACCACCGACGACCTCGGTGCGCTGACGGCCTGGGTCGAGCAGGGCAAGGCCCCCGGGACGCTGCCCGCCACACTGGTCAGCTCCTCCGGCCAGAGCGTCACCCGTGACCTGTGCCGCTACCCCCAGGTGTCCCGCTACCGGGGCCACGGCGATCCCGCCGTCGCCTCCAGCTTCCGCTGCGTGCTTCCGCCCCGGCACTGATCCGGCGACCACCCGACCACCCGAGAGAGGCCGATCCCCATGAGCATGCGGACAGCGACGCCGTCGAAGGCGACAGCGGACGAACGCTCCTCCCTGCTGAGGCTGTACCTGGGCCGAGGCGTGCTGGCCCTGGCGTGGGCCCTGGCGTTCGCAGGAGCCCACGAGAACGTCGACGCAGTGGCCGTCATACTGCTGGTCGCCTACCCGTTGATCGACGCGGTCTCCTCGCTGATCGACCACCGGGCCCTCGGCGACGGACCCGAGCGCCGGGTCACGGCGTTCAACGGAGTGCTGAGCACCCTCGCGGCCGTCGCGGTCGGCATCGCCGGGGCCGGTGGCGTCGCACCGGTGCTCCATGTGTTCGGCGCCTGGGCCGTCGTCTCCGGGGCGGCCCAGGTGGCCGTCGGACTCCGGCGGCGCGGCCCCGAGCTGGGCAGGCAGTGGCCGATGCTGATCGCGGGTGGCCTGTCATTCATTGTCGGCGTCTTCTACAACATCCAGGCCGCGGGCGACGATCCGTCGCTCGACGTGCTGTCCGTCTACGCCACGGGCGGCGGGGTGTTCTTCATCGTCCAGGCCGGTCTGCTGGGCTGGAAGGCCCGTCAGTCGCGCACCCGGGACCGTCTGAGCGCCGCACCCCTGCGATGCCGTCCCCACCCGTGCCCCATGGCGCGGGCCGGGACCTCGCGTTCCCACGCCTCATGCCCCGGCAGATCCGCCGCGCGGGGCCGGATGTGCCGTCAGGCGACGCGGTAGCGCACCCGAGGGGACAGCACGTCGCGGATGATGCCGGAACCGGCCGATTCGGTGGACTCGCTCCACCGGATCGGCCGGTTCCGGGCCGTGGGACGCGGGACGGCGAGGTGGGCGGGTTCGCCGTCCGAGGTCAGCAGGAGCCCGGGTAGTCGCCCCAGTTCGCGCCGTTGGCGTAGGCGTGCCACGAGCCCGCGCCCTCGGCGCAGTGCTCGATGATCGCCAACGCCTGGAAGGTGTCGGGGGTGAAGTCGTGAATGTAGTCGGCGGGTGAGTCGACGTCCTTGACCGCCGTCGAGTTGTCCGGGCCCCAGTTGATACCGCCGTTCTGGGCATAGATGCCGACGGTGATGACCGCGCCGGAGTGGTCGGCCTGGAACTGGCCGGACCACTGGAAGTGCGCCCAGGCGTAACCGTTGCAGGTGTTGTACTGCTGCTCGACCTCGCCCGCGTACTCGCCGTACGCGGAGACCTTCCCGGGGTTGCCGATGTTGATGATGCCGCAGCTGTCGGGGGTGGCGGCGTGGGCGGTGCCGACGGCGAAGAGGCCGAGGCCGGCGGTCAGGCTGACAGCTGCGGCGGCACTTGCGAGGCGTTTGAGAGTACGCATGGTGGGTTCCCCTCCCGGTCGGGCGTGCCGAGGGGATGGCGCTGCGGCACGTCCCCCGGCATGCGCACTGCAGTGTGCGGCCTACCGTAGCTGACGGCAACTCTCCTGAAAACAACGGGAGTTCACAGCATGCGCCGTGATCTCGCCGAACGGTGCTTCCTCGCGTAGACCTTCCCGTCCAGCCAGCCGGGCCCGAACCGTGCGGCAGTGCCAGTCCGCCCCGACGCTGTCAGGGCTGTTTACCACCTGCCTCGGCACTCCCTGAGACGAACTGCTCTAAGTTTCAGGCGGGTTGCCGCGACAGCCCGGCGGCGCAGCCCTCTCGCCTCACTCGATTCCGTGGCGCCCCGCGGCGCACCCACCCGCTACGAGAGCCGCCAGGAGACACCCTGGGCGCCGGTCGCGCGCGGCACCTCGGGGGCGGCCGTGGGCAGGTGGGCTAGCGGATATCGAGTAGGTCCGCGGTGGTGACGTCCCAGTCGACTCCGGTGAACTCGTGACCCGCGGGGACGAGTTCGTAGGTGTGCGCCAGCCACTCCGCCAGTGGCGGTACGGGCAGTTCGAACAGGGCCGCCATGTCTTTGGAGACCAGCCGGAGCCACACGGTCGCCCGGTCCGCCCGGTTCGACGGCCGGAGCCGGACGTCACCGAGGCCGCTCGTCTCGCGCAGCCCCTGCCGGAGGAGGTCCCGCCCGATCCGCCACAGGACGTGCGGGCCGCCTTCGGCGAGGAGCTCCACGCACACGACCAGGGGGAGTTCCGGATCGAACCGGAACTCCGCCCTGATCGCCTGCCGGGCGGAGACGTCCAGCACGCGCTCGATGTCCAAGGTCAGCTCAGGACGACCGTGCGGTGTCGTCCGGCTTGCCCGTGCACCGGGCCGGTGGTCGCTCAAGACGGGTGGTTCCTTCCCTGTGGCGGAAGCCGGCCCGGCCCGCTTCCGCCATCGCGGCATCGCCGCACACGGATGACTCGACTGCCGAAACGCCACCGGTTGTGGAGTGGGTCAGCGGACGGTGGTGCGGGCGGCTCGCTCGATGACGTCCGCGACGAGGCGGGGGTGGGAGACCGCGACGGAGTGGGAGGCGGCGACCTCGGTGGTGTGGGCGTGTGCGCGGTCGGCCATGAAGCGCTGCACCTCGGCGGGGATGTTGAGGTCGCGGGTGGTGACGATGTCCCAGCTGGGCTTGGTCATCCAGGCGGCGGTGGTGGCCTTCTCCTCCAGGGCGGACTTCGCGATGGGGCGCTGCTCGGCGGCCATGAGCGCGGCCTGGCCGGCGGGGACGTCGGCGGCGAACTGGTGGCGGAACTTGTCCTGCTGGATGTACAGGTCGGTGGCGGTGGTGCCGTCGGGCTGCCGGTAGGTGACGGGGTCCAGGGCGTCGGCCAGGGTGGAGCCCGGGTACTTGGCGGTGAGCTCCAGAGCGGTCTCCCCGGGGGCCGGCAGGTAGGCGGCCACGTAGACGAGGGCCTTGACCTCCGGGTCGTCGGTGGCGGCCTCGCTGATGACGTTGCCGCCGTAGGAGTGGCCGGCGAGGACGATGGGCCCCTTGATGTGGTCGAGGACGGTGCGCAGGGCGGTGGCGTCGGAGGCCGGGCCGCGCAGCGGGTTGGCGGCGGCAACCACGGGGTAGCCGTCGGCGCGCAGTTCGGCGATGACGCCGTTCCAGCTGGAGCCGTCGGCGAAGGCGCCGTGCTCCAGGACGATGGTCGGCTTGGCGCGGCTGCCGACGCCGTCGGCTCCGGCCGCGGTCGCGCCGTCCGCGGTGCCGGTGAGGGTGAACGCGCAGAGCGCGAGACCCGCCGTGAGCGCCGAGACCGTACCCGTCACCAGTCGCCGCCGGCGCCCACCCTTGAAGCTCACCACGACAGAACCCCTCTCAGGAAATTCGGCAATGGGGCGGCCCGACCTCGTCGATATCGTCACCGCCCTGACAGGTGACGAAGGTGGCATGACGGCCCGTCACCTGTCAAGCAGGTGACGATGACGGGGCATGCCGCTGCGGCCCGCGGGGCCTTCCCGGCGGGCGGTCCGGCCGGAGGTGGCGGCTGGGGTGTGCACATATATCCGGAGGGTGGCGCCGCCTGGCCGGGTGTGAGTGCACCGGCGTGTCCGAGTGGCTCCGCCCGCGCTTCCCGCGCGGCCTACGGGAGGAGGGTGGGTCTGCCGCGTTCCGGCCGAGTGGTAGTGCCTCGGCCGGGACGCGGCAGGACACTCACGGTGTCGTCATGCGGGGGTCACTCGGTAGCTCAGTGCCGGCTCCGGAAGGTTGGACTGGGCCAGCGAGCCGGTGGCCCATGGGCCGGCACCGGTGCAGCCGGCTCCGGGGTACAGCAGCACGGACGTGGGGCCGGTGACGACCTGGAACGAGAGGACGGGGGTTGACAGCGTGTGGCAGGTGCCGAGGTCGTCGAGGTCGACCGTGGTCACCGTTCCCGTGCCGTTGGTGCCCGAGTAGAGGTAGGCGCCCTCATGCAAGGGGGGCCAGTCGGCGGCGTTCGCCGCCGTGGTGCCGAGGCCGATCAGGGCCGCGGCCATGGCCGCGACGGTGGCCGCGCTGCGGAGTTTCCTCCTGGGGGTGAACATGCAATCCACCTCTTCGTGTCGTGTGTACGTGTGCCGATGCCGCTGGGGGTAGCGGCATGGTGTACCCGGTCGAATGTGACCGGTAGCAGATCCTTGCATGTTCAACCATGTGTCGGAGAGTGCAGAATCGGTCAAACACATGTGCACGGCTGAGATGTGATGGTGCGGATGCTCGGAGCATGGATGACCGCCGAGTTCGTCACCACCTTGACAGGTGACTTTGGAAGGCGCAGGATGATAGTCGCCTTCGGCGGCAGTGAAGGCGCCATCCACGATCGACGATGCGGAGAATGGCCATGGGCAAGGAACTCGCCGACGATCCCGCCGCCGTGGCGCGGCATGCGCGCTACGGGAGGCTTCCCGAGCGCATCCGCTTCGAGGAGATGACCGAAGAGATGGCGGCCGGTCCGGGAGGCAAGGCGAACGACGCGTACCGCCCCGAAGACTCCTGGAAGTTCTACTCGTGCCTGGCCGTTGACCTGGGTCTGTGACGGGCGTCTGGCCGTGCCGGCGTTCGGCGCGGGTGACGGTGCGCTCGACGCCGCCGACGGCTGATCACAGAGACCCTTCGGACACGCCCTGACCACACAGCAAGGGGTCCGAACGGTGGGCGGCCGTCAGTAGCCCGCCTTGGTCGGCGTCGAATTGCAGCAGTACCCCCGAGCCGGTGACCCGCCACCACCGCTCGCCCGACGCGAACGGATCGCACGGCTCGACCGGCTCGCCGGCCTGTCGCAGCCGGGCAAGGAGCGCGGCCTCGCCGGGGGTTGCCGGCCGGTGCGGGCGAACTCCAGGAGTGTCACCGGTGCTCTCCACGGACGTCGGCGGGCCGTCCGCACCGGTGCGGTGCGGACGGCCCAAGGTACCAGCGGATGTCAGCGGATCAGGGCGTCAGCGCGGACACCAGGTTCCGCAGCCCGGGGACCTGCTGGCTGTTCGGGAAGTTCTGCTCCAGGTAGATGGCCGCACGGTTCTCAGTAGTTGATGGTGTGGTCGGCCAGATAGGTGAGCGCGCTTCCGTCAGTGGGAAGCGGAGGGTTGGCAGTCGGCCGATCGGTCTTGAAGTAGTCCGCGAAGGTGGACGGGGTGTGGGAGGTCAGCAGGGAGACGGTGCCGCCCCATCCGTTGTCGACGTGGTTCCACAGGTCCAGAAGCGCCCCGTCCACATTGCCCTGGACCTGGTCTCCGTTGTCCCAGCCCGTGGTGTGGGTGAAGTCCTCGCTGCCGCCACCGGGCCAGACGTAGCGGTGGTCGCCCAGCAGGTAGGCGGCGGTGGAGTCGGCGAAGGCTTCGACCCATGAGCAGGTGCCGGAGCTGACGCGGTCGACGTAGTGCGGACTGCAGTCGGTGACGTTCGGCCACCAGCCGTTGTACAGGCGCTGCATGAAGAAGTGGCCGGACTCGTGGAGGACGGTGTGCTCGGAGTCGGGGTCGGTGGCGGAAAGGTGGACGGTGTTGGCGAGGTCGTAGTACGGCCCGTCGGTCGAACCGCTGGTCCACCGGATGTTGAGCTCGGTGCAGGCGTTGCCGTTGGTCTCGTGGGACGACCAGCAGATGCTGGCGGGGTTGTCGCGCTTCCACCAGAGGAGGTTGACGGTGTCGAAGGCGTGCCAGGCCCGGGCGGTGTCGCTGGAGGGCTTGAGGGTACCGAGGGAAGTGCTGCCGGAGATGTTGTGCTGGACGGGCGAGTCCAGGGTGTAGGTAGTGCCGTTGTTGTCGCTGACCCTCCACAGTCTGGTGCTCTCGGCGTTGAACCGCACCCACATACTGCTCATCGAGGTGGTGGAGGTGGGTGTGTAGCAGAGGTTGAAGCCGCCGTCGCCGGGATTCGTGTACTGGTAGTCGGCGGTGAGTTGACGCGGGGTGTCGGTCGGCTTCTCGCTGCCCCACAGCTGGACGTTCGCGGCGCGGACCGGTTTGGTCAGCACCGGCTTGGCCGGGCCGGCTTCGGCTGACTGGTAGTCGTACTGGAGCCTGCCGCTCAGGCAGACGGGGGCCGCGGCCGCCGCCGCTCCGGTGGCCGTCAGCGGGACGGTCGCCGTGGCGGTGAGGAGGGCGGTGCCGAGGACGGCGAAGCCGCGCGGCAGGCGTATTCCGATGTTCATGCATTTCCTCTCGTGGGGACGTGCCCGGACCGCTTCACGCGGACAGTCGACACTTCCGCCCGAGATCATCCCAGGCCAGGCGGCCGACGTGACAAGGCCGGGGGGCTTCGGCCTACTCGGGTGGAACGCCCGGGCAAGGCCTGGGCACCACCAGCCAACTACTTTGCACACGAGGACCCTGATGCTCCTTCAGTGGAGTGTCAGGGTCGGCTGGGGGTAGTCCCTGATGGGCTGACCGACCTGGCGCGAGGAGACTGATCCCGTGGCGCCCGGGCTGCGGCCAGGGGGTCCCCCGGCCGACTGGGGGAGAGCTACCCGCGCCTGAACGCCTGTCACCGTTTCGAGCTCCGCCGAAGCCCGCCGTGCACAGCAGCGCTCAATCTCCGTGTGCCGGGCTTGCCGCGACAGGGATCCGGCCTGCCAGACGTGTTCGCGTCGCAGATCGAACCCGCGTCGACCGTCCGCAACGTGCTCGCACCCGCCACCGTTTGAGGAGCGGATTCGTGAGAAGCATCAGACCACCGTCAGACAAGTCATTCCTCCGTTCTGTGCTCCGCCTGCCGTCCCGGTCTCTGCGGGCCGGCCGTCGTCACCGGACCCGAGGGCCGAGGCGCCGACTCCGGTTGCCGGCAGTCATGCTGGGCCTGGTGGCGTGGATACCGCCGACCGGTGCGACAGCCGCCACCGGTCCGCGGTACCAGGCGACGATCGTGCGGACCGCCTACGGCATCCCGCACATCACGGCGGACGACTACGGCTCCCTCGGCTACGGCTACGGGTACGCGTTCGCCAGTGACGACCTGTGCACCATGGCGGACGACTACGTGACCGTCGAGGCGCAGCGTTCGCGCTACTTCGGCCCTGACGGGACGTACCAGCAGGTCGGTCCGGCCGGGGTGGACAACCTCGACAGCGACCTGTACTGGAAGTCCGTCGCCGACTCGGGTGCGGTGGCGCGGATGCTCTCCGTGCGCTCCGGCCCGAGCGCGGTCCTGCCGCAGGTCAAGCAGATGATGGCCGGGTACGTGGCGGGCTACGACGGCTACCTGGCCTCGGTCGGCGGCGCGCGCGGCGTGCCCGATCCGACGTGCCGCGGCAAGGCCTGGGTCAAGCCGATCACGCTGACCGACGCGTATCTGCGGTTGTACCAGCTCGTCGACATCGAGGGCATCGCGGGTGACCCGGGCTCCTGGACCGGGGCGCAGCCGCCGGCGGTGGCGGCGACCGCATCCGTGGGCCCGGGCGACCCGGCGCGCGTGAGCCGGCCGGACGTCGCGCGCCTTGCCGACGCGCTTGCCTCCGACCGTCCCGGCGCGCCCGGCAGCAACGCGCTGGCGATCGGCTCCGCGGGCACGCGGGACGGCGGCCCCGGTATCCTGCTCGGCAATCCGCACCTGCCCTGGGCGGGCGCCGAGCGCACCTACGAGGTTCAGCTGACCGTCCCGGGCCGGATGAACGTGGAGGGCGCCACGCTCTTCGGAGAGCCGTTGGTGGCCGTGGGCTTCAACGGGTCGGTCGCCTGGAGCCACACCGACACCCCCTCGTTCCCGATGTCGCTCTACCAGCTCACGCTCGTGCCCGGACACCCGACGCAGTACATGTACGACGGCCACGCGGTGCCGATGACCGAGCAGACCTCCACGGTGCTCGAGACGGGCGCCTCGGGCCGGCTCCGACCGGTCAGCCGCACCCTGTGGACGACCCGCTGGGGACCGGTGATCCGGCAGCTGCAGGGTGTCCCGCTGCCCTGGACCGCCGAGTCCGCCTTCGTGCTCGCGGACGCGGGCGCCGCCGACTCACGCTTCCTCAATGACGTGTTCGCCACCGACGAGGCCACCGACACCGCACAGATCCTGGCGGGCCAGGAGAAGTACGAGGGCATGCCGTGGGTCGACACGATCGCGGCCGACGCACAGGGCCACGCCCTCTACAGCGACCTCGGCAACTTCCCGGACGTGACCGACGTGCTCGCCGAACGCTGCGACACCCCGCTGGGCGCCGAACTGTTCGCCAGGGCCGGTATGCCGATCCTGGACGGCTCCGACAGCTCGTGCGGATGGGGCACCGACGCCGACTCCGTCGTGCCCGGGATCTTCGGCGCGAAGGAGGAGCCGAAACTCAGCCGCTCGGACTACGTCGAGAACTCGAACATGAGCTACTGGCTCACCAACGCGAGCGCCCCGATGACCGGCTACCCGCGGTTCCTCGGCCTGACCGACGTCCCCGCGAGCCTGCGCACCCGCAGCGCGCTCACCATGGTCACCGGGCGGCTGGCCGGTACCGACGGGCTCGGCCCGGCCGGCTTCACCCTGCGGGACGTGCAGAACCTGATGTACTCCGACATCCAGTACGGTGCCACGCTGGTCAAGCCGCAGCTCGTCGCGCTCTGCGACGCACTGCCCCACGGCACGGCCCCGACCAGCGGCGGCGGCGAGATCGCCGTGGACGACGCGTGCGGCGTGCTGGCCTCCTGGAACGACCGCGAGGATGCCGACTCGCGCGGCGACGTGCTGTTCCGCGACTTCTGGGAGCGCGCCCTCGACCTGCCCGAGGGTCCGTGGTCCACGCCGTTCGACGCCAACGAGCCGCTCACCACGCCCAGCGGGCTCAACACGGGCGACAAGGCCGTCGCCCAGGCCCTCGGTGACGCGCTCAGCGACCTGAAGACCGCAGGCGTCCCGTACGACGCCACGCTCGGCAGCCTGCAGTACGTCGTGCGCGACGGCGTGCACATCCCGATCGACGGCGGCCCGGGCGACCCGGACGGCGAGTTCAACGCGATCTACCAGAACGTGCTGACCCAGCCCGGCGCGGCCCCTTCCATAGGCAGCAGCTACATCCAGGCTGTCACCTGGAGCAAGGGCGGCTCCTGCCCCGTGGCGCGCACGATGCTGACGTACTCGCTGTCCGACGACCCCACCTCGCCGCACTACGCCGACCAGACCAGGCTCTTCGCACAGCAGGGCTGGGTCGACGCGGCCTACTGCGCCGCGGACGTGCTCACCCAGGCCCAGTCGGTCCAGGTCGTCTCCGGGTACTGAGGGACAAGTGCGACGGGGGAGGCCGGCATCGGCCGGGCCGCCCCGGGCAGCTGTCGGCCCGCTCGGGCCTGCTCTATCGAATGCGTCTTCGTCGGCGGAAGTTGTGTGACCGCGCGGGCAACCGGTCTGCCCGCGCGGCACTCAACTTCCGCCATTGACAGGTGAGTTACGCGAGATCGAACACCGCGGTCACGGGCGCGTGGTCGGACCAGCGCTCCGCGTGGGTGGCCGCGCGCTCGATGCGGGCGGTGGCGGCCTGCTCGGCGAGGCCGGGGGTGGCCATCAGGTAGTCGATCCGCCATGCCGCATCGTTGTCGATCTGCCACTGTTGGGCGCTCTTCGACGGTCGCTCATGTCCGTCGGTGGGCTTCGGCGGCCATGCTGAGCCGAACTACCCGGCCGTGGGCGTGCCGCCGGGACCACCGCTGCCGCGGTGGAGGACAGGCGGGATGCGGTCGACGTCGGCCCGAGTCGGCCGACGTCGGCCGCCAGTGCGCCCAGTGTCCACTCGGGCGGGCTTGCCTCGTGTGCCGCGGCCAGGTCCCCGCTCGTCTGGACGGTCGGCCGCCCGAGTCGCCCCAGCATGGCTTTTGCGCCCACTGCTTGAGGAATCCAGCAGTAGAGGATGCCGTACCGGTCGGATTTGGTTTCCCGGTGCTGGACGGCGTCGGTGGGCACCGGTCGCAGGTGGGGCGAGGTGGTCGTAGAGGTCGTGGGGCATCGCGTGCCGGAGGTCGGCCACGACCAGGCCGGTGATGTCGTTAGCAGAGGACTTCGAAGAGGGGTCGCATTCCGGCCAGATGCGCACGGATTGTGTCGGCAGTGAAGCGCACTGTTATGGATCGGGAGCGACTGCCACCCAGCTCGCTGGCCGCTTGCGAGGTTGACGCGATTTGTCTCCGTGTGGTGCCCACATCGAGTGCGGCCGTGCTCTCATCTGGTCTGGTTTGTCTGTGCTCCGGGTCCAGGCCCGACACCTGCGTGCGCTCCGGCGGCCGTCAGTCCACGCTCGGACGGGCTGGCGGGCGGACCGGTCGCGTCGAGGTCCGGCCGGCCTGGTGCTCCGCGGTCGAACCCCCGTGCCGGGTCGGTGTTTCGGTGCGGTCCGTGCCACCTGCAACGGCAGCAAGGGGGATGTCCCATGGCAAGGTCAGTCCAGGAGCTCGTCGACAGTTTCCCGCCCGTCGGCCAGGACTTCACGCTCTCGGCGGAGCACTGGGAACTCCCCGAGTTGTACGCCCTGGTGGGCACGGCGGGCAAGGAGCTGGTGCTGCGCACCACTGAGGTCGCGGCCGAGCGGCTCAGGGTGGTCGGCCGGGCCGCGCTGCTCGGGGGTGCCCGGACGGTGGAGGTGGCCCTGGACTTCGCCGCGGACGCCCAGCGCGAGCTGGTGGTCGGGCTGACGGCCCGGGTCGACGGGCTGGCGCTGGCGCTGGTGGAACTGGCGGCGGCCTGGGAGGTGTCGCTCGGCGAGGCCCCGGGGGCGTTCCTCGGTGAACTCGCCCGCCTGTCCGCCCACTACGACCTGGTCGGCGGCGCGGTGGCGGTGACCGCGGAGACGGACCAGCTCCGGGTCGCGTTCGCCGCGCCCGGGGCCGGGGGCCCGCTGACGGCGCTGGTCGGGCTCAAGGGCACGGAGGCCCACCTGTCCGCGCTGCCGTACGTCGGCGAGCTGATCCCGGACGGCGAGTCGATCGGCGTGCGCACGGTCGAACTGGCCGCGCTGGGCCCCGGAGGCCTGACGGCAGACCAGTGCGTGGCCGTCAACACCGCCGTCGCCGCCGCCCTGCCGGGAGAGTCGGACTGGCCGCTGCTGCCGGAAGCCGAGTTGGCGGGCGGGCTGTGGGTGGGTGCCAGCGCGGTGCTGCCCGGTGACGACACCCGGGTGTGGCTGGTCCGGCTCGGCGTGCCGGACCTCTCATGGCTGCCCGGGTTCCCGTCGATCCGGCTGGGCCGGTTCACCCTCTCGGGCTTCGGCCTCTCCTCCTCCGGAGGCGGTGGCGGGAGCGGCACCGGCCTGAACATGGCCTTCGGCCTCTCCGTCGACCTCGGCCGGCTGACGGTGACGCTGCCCGAGGCGGGCTTCGCCTTCGACCTCCCGGGCGTCGGCGCCTGGAGCGTCGTCCCCCGGCTGCCCGCCCAGTCCTTCGCCGTCCCGGACCTGCCCGCTCTGCCCGCTCTGCGCTTCGAGACGATCGACGGCTCCGACGGCCAGTCCTGGCCGGGCTTCCCCGGCTTCGCCGCCCCCGGCCTGCCGACCGGCTGGTGCGACCGGCCCGGCCTCGGGGTGCTGGACCTGGTCCGGCTGCTCGGCATCGAACTGCCCGCCCTGCCCAGCTGGTTCGACCCCGCCCTGACCGGGCTCGGCCTGCGTCTGGACCTCCGCACCGGGGACTTCGCGCTCACCGCCGACACCGAGCGGCTCCGCCTGGTCCTGGGCTCGCTGCCCGCCGGGCCCGACTGGTCGCTCCGGGGCACCGTGGCGCTGCTGGGCGTCAAGGGACTGCGCGCGGTGCTGTCCGAACTTCCCTTCATCGGCGGCCTGTTGGGGAACATCGACGACTTCCTGCTGGACGGCTTGTCGCTCAGCGCGATCGGCACCGGTCTCGGCCTGGACGCGGGCGGACGGCTGAACGGCTGGCTCACCTCGCTGGGCGCCCTGACCGGTTCCTGGTGGCCCACCCTCGCTGTCCCCTCCGGCGGCGGCAGCGGCGGCGGGGGCGGCTGGCGTCCCGGCCTGTCCCTGGACATCGACTGGCGGCTTCCTGGTCCGGGCTCGGCGGGCTGGGGCATCCCCTGGCCGCCGCCCGTCACCCCGCCGGACCTGTCCTGGCTGCCCGACCTCCCCACACTCTCCCTCGGCCCGCTGCACGTCAGCGGCATCGGACTGTCCTGGCCCGCCGTGAATGACGAGGAGTGGACCGGCGGCACCGACTGGGTGCTGAGGCTGGTCCTGGACGCCACCTTCGACCTCGGCGGCGGCTTCACGCTCGGCCTGCCGGGCCTGGGCTTCGACCTGGACCTCAAGGCTTTCACCGTCCGCCCCCGCTTCCCCGTGATGTCCCTGCACCTGCCCGGTGGGGTGACCATGGACTTCACCGTCCCCACCGCCGCCCCGCCGTGGCCGGTCGCGGTCACCGCGCACTGGGAGGACGAGGAGGGCGTCCCGGCGACCGAACTGGCCCGCTTCCTGGGCATCGACGTGGCCGACGACGCGATCCCCGAGATGCTGCTGCCCCGGCTGTACGCGGTCGGCCTGCACTACGACTTCTCGACCTACCTGCTGGTCGTCACCGCGGCCACCGAGCATTTCGGCTGGGCGATGGCGACCGTCCCGGCCAACACCCCGCAGCGCCGCAACCTGCTGGCCGTCCGGGCGGCCGTCGAGGCGAAGGCCTCCGATCTGCCGGTGATCGTCGAGCCGACCTCCCCCGACCGGGACATCACGCTGGCCGGCATCCACCTGGTCTACGCCGAACAGCCGTTCAGCGCCGCCGACATCACCAAGCTGAACGCCATCCTCACCGAACTGAACACCCACGCGGGCGGCCGGCTCCCGGTCGTCCTCGCCGGCGACCTGGACAAGGGCGTCCTGCTGTGGGCGGTGCTGACCCTGGGCACCACCGCCGGGATCACCCTCACCTACCCGGACCGCGAGATCATCCCCGCGGCCGACACCCCCGAGGGCGGTGCCCTCGCCGGGGGCCCGCCGGGCGCCAACACCGACCTGCTCGGCTGGGCGATCGGCGCCGCACGCTTCAGCGGCGCCCGGCTCAGCTTCGGGTTCGGTCTGCTCTACCTCGCCCTCGACGCGACCTTCGCTCTCGGCCCGCTGGAGTTCCAGCTGATCGGCCTGGGCATCGGTATCGACAAGAACTTCCAGGCCCGCCCGATGCTGGAGGGCGCTGCCGTCGCGTTCAGCACCCCCGGCCCGCCGAAGCTGGAGCTCTCCGGGTCGCTGGCCCGGCTCGACCTGGGCTCCGGCTTCGAGCTGGCCCTGGCCGGCCACGGCCGGATCGAGATCCCGAACCTGTTCACCCTCACCGTCGCGGGCAGCTGGTCGCGCAGCCGGGAGGGCTGGACCTCGCTGTTCGCGTACGCCGAACTGGTCGCCGGCCACAACCAGCAGCACGGCATCTTCGCCATCGGCCCGGTCACCGTGACCGGCCTGGCGCTGGGCTTCGGCATCAACAGCACGGTGCGCACCCCCACCATCGCCGACGTCGGCACCTTCCCGCTGATCAAGCGGTTGGGCGCCCGCTCCACCGGGGGCGGCGAGCCGGACAAGCTGACGCCGGCCCAGGCCCTCGGCGAACTCGCCGGCCCCGGCGGGTGGGTGACCCCCGCCCAGGGCCGGTACTGGGTGGCCGGCGGCGCGCAGTTCACCGTGTACAAGTTCATCGCCGCCCGGGCGCTGGTCCTGGTCGAGTGGGGCCAGGGCGGCTGGAAGGCGCTGCTGACCGGCACCACCACGCTGGCGCTGCCGCCGACCGTGCCGTCCGAGGACAGCAGCGAGGCCTTCACCGCGCCTGCCACCGAACCGAGCGCCGACCCCACCGCCGCGCCCCGACTGGCGATCATCGGCAGCATCGGCCAAGTCATCGTTGACTACGTCTTCGTCTTCGATTCGGCCCTGGGCCGTTTCTCGATGGACGCCGTGCTGGCCGACGGCTCGTACATCATCGACAAGGCGGCCAAGCTCACCGGCGGGATCTCGCTGTACGTATGGGGCAGGAGCCTGCCCGAACAGGGCGTCGACAAGGGCTTCGTGCTCTCCGCCGGTGGCTACCACCCGCAGTTCCCCGCCCCCCGGCACTACCCGCAGCCACCGCGCATCGGCTGGCTCTGGGAACGCGGGCCGATCACCATGAAGGCCCACGCGTACGCCGCGCTCACCGACG
Organism: Kitasatospora sp. HPM-01-4; assembly: GCF_051374625.1. Lineage (NCBI taxonomy): Bacteria > Bacillati > Actinomycetota > Actinomycetes > Kitasatosporales > Streptomycetaceae > Kitasatospora > Kitasatospora sp. HPM-01-4. The sequence goes on from NZ_JBPQGP010000005.1 coordinate 7,867,366, forward strand.
GCGCGTTCATGATCGGCGGGGCCTTCGCCGCCGTCTACGACGGCAAGCACGGCGTCCGGGTCCAGGCCTGGTTCACCGCGTACCTGGACGCGCTGGTGCAGTGGAAGCCCTTCTACGCCGACCTGGCGCTGGGCCTGAGCATCGGTGTCGCCGCCAGCGTCAAGGTCGCTTTCGTCCGCATCCGGGTGTCCCTGGAGGTCGGGGTCGACCTCCAGCTGTGGCTGCCCCCGATCGGCGGCCGGGCCCGGGTCAAGGTCTGGTTCGTCTCCTTCACCCTCGGCTTCGGCGCCGACCGCAAGGGGCCGCCGCCGATCCCCTGGGAGCAGTTCCGGATCCAGATCCCCGCCCCCCAGCGCACCGCCCTCAAGCAGGGCTGTGCACTGCCCGACGTCACCACCGGCGAGTCCGAGGCCCGCGCCGCCCGCCGGGCGCCCGCCCTGGTGCGCATCGACGGTTTCGCCGTCACGGTGGAGTCCGCGCTGCCCGCCTCCAGGATCACCGTCAACGGCGACACCCTCGCCGCCACCGGCGCCGGCTCGATCGACATCCGCCCGATGGGCCTGACCGGCGTGGTGTCCGAGCAGCACGTACGGATCACCGGCCCGGACGGACGGGAGTTCGCGTGGGCGGACGCCGACTGGACGATCACCCCCGTCCGGCAGGGCATGCCCCAGGCCCTGTGGGGCCGCCCGCTCGGCAAGCCCGGTGACGCCCTGACCCAGCCCGGCCTGGTGCCGGACTGCCTCACCGGGCTGGAGATCACCGCTCCCGCGCCCGGACGCGGCGGCTCGGTGGGCCCGGTCAGCGCCGCCGCCCTGGACGTCGAGGAGGTGCTGCCGCGCGGCGCCACCCCGCTGCGCGACACCGCCGTGGCGGGCCGCCCGCCCGTCACCGAGCCGGGCAGCATCGACGTCATCACCGACACCCTGACCGCCACCGCGCCCGCCCGCACCGCCGTGCACCGGGCCCTGGCCGCGCTCGGCGCCGCCGCCGGCAGCGACGGGCCGCTCACCCGCTACGCCACCCTGGCGGGCCGCACCCTGACCGATGCCCCCCTGCTCACCGACACCGGCGCGAGGTGACCCGCATGCCCAGCACTCCCGACCTTGACGTGACCTTCTACGACCGGATGCAGCCGTCCGCCACCGCGGGCGTCTACACGATCGAGGTCACCCACCGGCTGGCCAAGGACGGCCGGGAGGTCGACGCCGAGGCTCCGCTGCCCACCGTCACCGACGAGTACGAGATCCGCGCGGCCCAGTTCGTGCTGGACCCGGCCACCGTGCACGCGACCTATCCGCCCACCGGTGCCACCGGGCGGTACGGCAGCACCCTGCCGCACATCACCCTGTCCCGCCCCGTGCTGCCGTGGGAGCGGAAGCTCCAGGGCGTGCTGGCCGACGCCCAGGCGCCCTGGCTGGCGCTGCTGGTGTTCGCCGCGGGCGAGGTCGAGGACGACCCGCAGGCCCGCGGCGAGGGCACCTGGCGCCCCGTCGCGGAGCTGGTCGACCCCGGCCGGGGCGGCGTCGTCCTCGGCCCGGCCCTGTCCGGCGCGCCCGACCCCGCGGCCGAGTGCCGCACCATCGACGTGCCCGCCGGGGTGTTCACCGCCGTCGTCCCGCGCGAGGACGAACTGATCCACCTCGCCCACCTGCGCGACGTCCGGACGGCCCCGCGGCGCGCCGCCGACGGCGAGGTGCTCACCGAGGGCGAGTACGCCGTGATCGCCGCCAACCGCTTCCCCCGCGCGCCCGGCGACTACGCCGTCCACCTGGTCTCACTGGAGGGCTGGCTCGGCCGCCTCGGGCCCGGCACCCTGCCGGGCGGCACCCGGACGGTCCGGCTGTGCAGCCTGTGGTCCTGGCACTTCGCCAACGACCCGGACGGCTCGCTCAACCCCGCCGTCCTGCTGCGCGACCTCACCGCCCCCGGCCACGACGACCCGGAACGGCTCGCCCTCCGGCTGACCCCCACGCCCGCGACCGGGACGGCCGACGCCGCCGAGGAGCACGCCCGGCAGCGGCTGCACCACGGCTACACCGCCGTCGCCTACCGCCCGCCGTCCGGCGAGAGCACCTTCGCCTGGTACCGCGGCCCGTTCACCCCGCTCACCGCACCGCCGCTGCCCGCACCCGCCGTCGAGGGCCCGCACACCACCGCCGACCACGCGCTGATCTACGACCCGGCCAACGGCCTGTTCGACGTCGGATACGCCGCCGCCTGGACGCTCGGCCGCACCATCGCCCTCGCCGACCCCGACTACACCGGCGAGGTCACCGAGGCCCGCCGCGAACTCGCCAACCGGGCCGCCGTGTTGACCGCGCTCGGCGCCGACCCGGCCCGCGCCCGGCACGAACCCGACGCCCTGCCCGCCCGCGCGGCCCTCGACCGCCTCGCCGCAGCCGGCCTCGGCACCCGCCTGACCCGCGCCGTGCGCGAGCGGACCATCCCCGGCCCGCCCCCGGTGCCCGCCGCGCGCACCGCCCAGGCCGACACCGCCACGCTCCTCGCCGAACCGCGCGCCCTCGCCTCGCTGACCGCCGCCGTCGCCGCCCGCACCCCCACCCTGCCCAGCTGGCTCGACCACCTCGCCCTGCTGCGCGGCGTGCCCTTCCAGCACCTCGTCCCCGACCCCCGGATGCTGCCGCCGGAGAGCCTGCGCGCCTTCCGGATCGACCCGGCCTGGATCGAGGCCCTCGTCGCCGGAGCCACCGACGTCGGCGCCCTCACCTCCACCGACCAAGAGCTCGACACCGTCCTGCGCGGCCACCTCGCCACCCGCAGCGGAACGCCGAAGCCCGCCGCCGGCCTGCTGATCCGCTCCGAACTCGTCCGCGCCTGGCCGGTGTTCGAGCTCACCGCGACCCACGGCACCGACCGGCGGCCCGCCGCCGAACTGCGCCGGGACCACCTCGCCCCCGACGTCCTCCTGGTGCTCTGGGACGCGGTACCCGACAACCTGACCATCCGCGAGCCCGGCCAGGGACTGCACTTCGGCATCGACGACCGGGCACGGATCAGCCTGCGCCACCCCGACGGGCCCGAGGTCGGCTGGCCGAGCGACCGCACCTTTCCCGCCCCGGCCGACCCGGACGTGTTCCAGGCCCACCTCCGCCCCCGGACCGGCACCGCGCTCCCCGACGTCCTGCGGCTGCACGACGAGGACGGCCCCGGCCTGGTCCCCGCCCTGCGGGCCTTCCTTGACCTGCCCGAACTCACCCCCGGCCAGCTCGCCCTGCAACTCGTCAACGCCCCGCTGGAGCACCGGCTGCTCCCCGACCCCACCGCCGAGGAGCAGGCATGAGCGACACCGACCTGATCGTCCCCGTCAAGGTCCACGCCCTGCTGGCCAACCACACCGTCCGCTCCCTGCACCCGTTCTGGCGCACCGAACCGAGCTTCGGCTACATGCTCGGCGACCTCGCCGACCTCGCCGACGAGATCGGCCGCGGCGCCGCCGAACCCGCCCCGTTCGACAACGGCAAGCGGGTCGACCTCGACGACAGCTTCGAGGGCGTCCACGTCCAGTGGGAGCTGCCCGAGGCACTCACCGAAGGCCGGATCGACGACGCGACCGGCGAGACCCGCTACCCGCTGGTCCCCAACCGTTGGCTGGTCGTGCGCTACGCCACGCTGCGCGGCGCCACCACCGCCGTCGGCTGGGTCGTGCACAGCGACTACCTGGCCTCCGACGACGACGGCGCCTCCTGGGACGGCGAGAGCGCCATCCACGAGTTCATCGACCCCCGGGCCGAGCGCCCGGAGACCGACTGGATCGGCCGCTCCCACTCCCTCGCCGACGGCCCCTGGCAGGAACCGGCGGCCCGCCGGCTGTTCCTAACCGCGGTCGGCGCGGGGATCCCGGCCTTCGCCGCGATGGAGTCGTACCACGAGAACGTCTTCTCGCTGCACGACACCCTCGCCGACCTCAAGGACCGCACCGACGACTACCCGCCCGACGCCCAGCTGAGCTACCTGGTCACCGGCTGGTACAGCGACCCCGCGTCCGACCTGCTGCGCACCGCGCCCGCGATCCCCGGCCTGCTCCCGCCCGACCACGACGGCAGCCTCGCCGGCCTGCTCACCGGCCTCGGCTGGCAGGTCGACGGCGACACCGGCCGGGTGGACCGCACCGTGTACGCCGGCACCGCCCTCGGCCTCGACTGGCGGCGCGAGGGCGCCGCCCCCGACGACGACCGCCCCGACCCCAACAAGGTGAAGATCGCCTTCGGGCACAGCACCGGCGAGGTCGCCGAGCTGCTGATCGCCCGGCAGACCGTCTCCGCCGAGGACGGCCGGCTGTTCGGCGCCCTGTTCCACGGCACCCTCGACACCTTCGACGGCCCCGACGGCGACCGCGACCTCGACGAGATCACCCACACCAGCTGGTTCGCCGGCCGCGACGGCGGCGCCACCTGGCAGATCGTCCCCCGCACCGGCGACGAGCCGACCGGCGGCGACGACGTCAAACGGCGCGCCGCCCGCACCCCCGGCTGGCTCGACCGGCTGAACGCCGACCAGGTCGCGTACGACCGCACGCTGCGCGACCTGAGCGCCGCCCAGTGGCGGGTCTGGAGCCTGCACTGGCTGAGCAACCTGCCCGAATTCGACCGGCCGAAAGACCTGCCGGCCGACTTCGACACCGACTGCGCCCGGCTCCTCGACCCGGCCCGGCCCGGGCCGGCCAAGGACGCCGCCGACGGCCTCACCGCGCTCGCCGCCCTGCGCGCCCGGATGCCGCAGCCGCCCGAGGACGACGCCGACCCCCAGGAAGCCATCGACGCCTGGGCCACCGCCCAAGGCCTCGACGAGGACCTCCGGCTCCAGCGCGTCCCCGCCGACGCCTTCCACACCCCCGCCGACCCCGTCCTGCTCATCGAGGGCACCGGCGGCGGCACCGTCCCGCTCACCCGCGACGCCGACAACCCCTTGCCCTGCCGACTGCCCTCGAACCTGCTCCGCGAAGCCCTGATCGGCGGCAGCTGGGTGCCGGCCCCCGACAACCCGCCCACCCCTCCCGCCCCGCCCACCGCACAACTCCCCCTCCTGCCCGCGCTGCTGCGCGAGTTCGCCCTCCTCGACCTCGCCGCCCGCACCCCCGAAGGCACCGGCACCGCCCTGCACGCCATCACCGCCGATCCCGAGGCCACCGCCCGCGGACCGCTCGCCGAGTACACCGCGCCCTGGCGCCAGCCCTGGCTGCCGATGACCCTGATGTGGACGGCCAACTACTTCCCGCTGCCCTACCGCACCGGCGACCGCGCCAACTGGACCTTCGGCCCGCCCGCCCCCAACAGCGGCCTCACGTCCTACAGCTACACCTGGGACGGCACCGGCGCGCCGCCCGCCGACTTCGAGTCCGAGGGCGACCTCCTCAACCGCGAGTACCGCTCCCGCTCCTACCTCGCGCCCACCACCGTCCACGTCCTGCGCGCCCAACTCGCCCGCTACCGCGACAGCCACCCCAGCGCCGACCGGGCGGCCCTCGACACCCTGCGCGAGGACCTCGAAGACCTCGACGTGCTCTCCCAGACCCTCACCGGCCTCAACGACTGGCTGCTCCAGCTCGACGGCGGCGCCCAAGTACCCACCGAGGAGGCCGTCGCCCCGCTCACCGGCCCGCAGAACCACGTCCCCGACCCCGCCACCGCGCCCGGCCTGCGCCGCTTCCAGCCCGTCCGCGCCGGGCAGCTGTTCCTCACCAAGCTGCGCATCGTCGACCGGTTCGGCCGCTGCCTGGACCTGGTCACCGACGGGGAGGGCGGCAACTGCTACAAGCAGGAGCCGCTGCGCACCGCCTCCGTGACGCCGAACCGCCCGCTCTACACCGACCCCCAACTCATCAACCCCGAACGGTTCGTCCAACTGCCGCCGCGCCTGCTGCACGACACCCGGCTGGCCATCACCCACCGCCCCACCGGCGCCGCCGCCGAAGCCGGGCAGACCGACGGCCTGGCCGGCTGGCTGCTCGTCAACCACCTCGACCAGTCGCTGGCCGTGTACGCGCCGGACGGCGCCGGGCTCGGCGAACTGCGCGCCGTCGGCAGCCCCGCCGACCGCCAGACCGACTACGCGCCGCTCCCGCACTCGCCCTACACCGACGAGACCGACCAGCGCCTGGCCGACGACCACCCCGAGGTCCACGCCTTCCTCACCGCCCTGCTAGCCCACCCCGTCGACGCCTTCGAGGCCCTGGTGGCCACCGTCGACCGCAGCCTGCGCACCCAGGTCGCCACCGACAGCCAGGACGACGACCTGCCCGCCGTCCTGATCGGCCGTCCGGTCGCCCTCGTCCACGCCACCCTCGACCTCGAACTCCACAGCGCCCGCCCCACCGACCCCTCCTGGGCCACCGCCCTCGACGCCTCCGCCGACGACGCGGCCCCTACCGGCCCCGAGGACACCTGGGCCATCCGGCTGGGAGACCCGTACGACCTCGACGACGGCCTGATCGGCTACTTCCGTGCCCCCGAGCCCGGCGCCGCCGTCGACTACCAGCTCCTGCACGCCCTCACCCCGGTCGGCGGAAGCGACTACCTGACCCCGACCACCAACGGCGCCGACCTCGCCCTCCCGGCCCGAACCCCGCGCCACGCCCGCACCCGCCGGGTCACCCTGCTCGCCCACCCGCACCTGCCGGTGCACGCCACCACCGACATCCTGCCCGTGCACACCGTGCGCCTCGACCCCGACCGGGTGCACCGCAGCCTCGCCGCGCTGCGCGCCTCCTTCCGGCTCAACCCCCTGCTCGCCACCGCCCGTTCGCAGCGCGAGCTGAGCACCACCATGCGTCCCGACCCCGAGTACCCGCTCGGCCACCTCACCGCAGGCGAGGGCGGCGAGTTCCGCAGCCTGGGCGCACCGGCGATCGGCTCCACCCTCACCCTCGACCTCGGGGCCGTGCACCAGCTCACCGGCTACTCCCTGCGCACCGGCACGGCCGACGGCGGCAACCGCCCCGGCACGCCCGTCCTGGAGTCCTCCACCACGGGCGCCGAGGGCGACTGGCAGGCCCGCGCCTTCGACCCGGCCCGGCCCGACAACGACTACGTGCTGGCCACCCCGGTCGCCGCCCGCTACCTCCGGCTGCGGCTGACGACCCCCGCCACCGGCTTCTTCGCGCTGCGCGGCTTCGACACCACCTGCGCCCCCGACGACGCCGCCCTCGTCCTGCCGCCGCTCTCCGCCCGCTACGGCACCTGGACCTGGGCGCAACCGCAGGCCACCGCCACCGAGCAACTTGACTGGGACGAACGCCCGTTGATCCCCGCCGACCAGCTCAGCCACCCCGACGACCCGGCCCCGACCGCCCGCGCGGGCTACCTGCAACTGGCCCCGGCCGCCCTGCGCGACGACCGGCCGCAGCCGTGACCGCCCACCTTCGACGACCGACGACCGGACAGGAGACCACCGCATGACCACCGAGCCGACCTCCGGTGACCCGCTGGTCTACACCCTCACCACCGAGCCCGCCAGGCTCACCCGCTCGGCGCCCGACGCGCCGCACCGCGGCCGGCTGGAGATCACCGTGGCCCGAGCGGCCGGCGTCACCGGCGCCGTGCACTGCCGCGGCATCACCGTCGAGGTCCCCACCGGCGACGCGCCGCGCTCGCTCACCACCCAGCCGGAACGCATCGGCACCGCCTACCGGGCGCCGCACGGGCGCACCTGGTGGATCAGCGCGAGCTTCGCCGACCCGCGCAGCACCGTGTTCACCTGCGTACCGCGCAACCCCCGGCGCGAGGTCCGATTCGAAGGCCCGGAGCCCGCGTTCACCCTCCTCCTGGACTCCATCCCGCTCACCGGCACCCCCGGCGAGGTCGGCCTGCGGATCACCGCCGACAGCCGGGACGCGACCGGGGCGGCCGTCCGCACCAGCGCCGACCTCACGGTGACCGTCGGCGCCTGACGTTCCCCGACCGTCCAGTCAGCCCCGACCGGAAGGCCCGCATGTCCCCGAGCACCGCCGCCACCACCCCGCTCGACGTCGTCTGCCCGACCCGCCCGGACCGCATCACCGTCTCCACCGCCACCGAGACCAAGCGGGCCACCCTGTACCTGACGTTCCGCCGGCCCGGGTCGGCCGATGTGCGGTGCCGGTCCATCACCGTCACCCTGCCTGTCGGCACCGGCGCGACCCACCTGCTGAGCAGCACCGAGGCGGCTCCCGCCGACGACGTCGACGACTACCCCGTCGACTCCGCCGGCACCGAGTGGGCCGTCGAGCGCCGCACCACCCCGCCGACCCCAGGCGCGCCAGGTGAGGTCAGCGCGATCACCTTCACCTGCAAGCCCGCCACCGCGTCCGGCGACACGGTGTTCGGCGCGAACCGGGAGTTCACGCTGATCCTGTCCCGGATCCCGGTCAACCGGACGGCGGGCGCGGCCCGCCTCACCGTCATCGTGAGCACCAGCACCAACCCCACCGGCACCCCCCAGTGGCAGGACCACACCATCGACCTTCCGCCGGTCGAGAAGGCGGGCAACGAGTTCTACCTGCGGAACTTCTCCAGCACCACCCCGCGGGTCGGCCACGACCAGCCCGCCACCCTCACCTGGGAGGGCACCCCGCAGAACACCGAGTACTGGCTCTACTGGGACGAGCAGTCGGTCAAGGTCACACCGACCGGAACCCCGCTCACCCACACCACGGCGAAGCTCACCCGCACCACCACCTTCGTCCTCGACGCCCGCACCCTCAACGCGGCCGGCCAGACCGTCCACCACTACCACTCCACCACGGTCACCGTGGCGGGCCCCGCGATCGAGGCCCGCACGCTCACCGCGGGCGACAAGGTCGACGTCCAGGACACCTTCGTCGCCGACCGCACGAACAACGGTCGGACCTGGGCCAACGCCGCCCTGTTCACCGGCGAGGTCACCATCGGCTGAGCCTCGGCGCCTCGACCCCGCCCGCACCCGCCGACGCTGAGGAACCCCGATGCCCGACGAACCTCTGGCCGCCTCCCCGCTCCACCTCGACCATTCCACCGAGCCGCCGACGTTCCTCGTCTCCACCGCCAGCAAGACCAAGAACGGCACCGTCACGCTGACCTTCAGCAAGCCCGAGGGAGCAAGGGACGTCAGCTGCCGCAGCATCACCGTCAAGCTCCCGGTCGGCCCCGCGGCCACCGACCTGACCACCAACCCCAACCCGATCACCGCCAACTACAGCGGCTACGGCACCTGGCGGATCACACCCACGGCCGACGCTCGGACGGCGACGTTCGTCTGCACGCCCCAAATGCCCGGTAACAAGGTGGTGTTCACGGCTGGGCGTCACTTCACCCTGGTGCTCTCCAGCATCCCGGTCGCCCGCACCCCCGGAGTCGCCGCGCTGGCCATCACCGCCTCCATCGAGACCGCCGTCGACACCGAGAGCTGGGACGAGAAGCCCGTGACCTCCCCGGACATCGCCAAGGACCGCGAGGACCTCGCCGTCCCGTTCTTCTTCCGCGCCTTCTCCTGCAAGGCTCCCCGCGTCCCCAACGGCGGTACCACCGAACTGCATTGGGAGGGCAGCGAGGCCGGTGTCGAGTACTGGCTCGCCTGGGACGACCGGCCGCCCGTCCGGGTCTCCGGCCAGAGCCACCGGACCCACGCGCTCACCGACACCACCACCTTCGTCCTCGATGCCCGCACCACCGAGAACGGCAAGAGCGTCAGCCACTTCCTGTCCACGACCGTCACGGTCAAGGACCCCGACATCGTGGCCAAGACCGTCACGGCGAGCGACCGGCTCTCCGTCACCGACACCTTCACCGCCACCCACAAGAACGGCGCCACCGTCGTGAAGAAGGTCGAGGCCGGCACCACCGTCTTCGCCGGAGAGGTGACCATGAACGCCAAACTCACCGTCAACGCCGACATCCAGGCCAACGGCGACGTCACCGTCAAGGACACCCTGACCGCCACCGGCCACCTCCAGGCGAACACCTCGATCACCCTGGCGGGCGGCAAGACCCTCAAGGTCGACAAGATCGACGCCTCCACCACCAACGGCAGGATCAACCTCCTCGGCAACGTCGAGGTCAGTTCCAGCAAGACGCTCTACGCCCGCTACCTGATGGGCCTCGGCACCTACCCGACGATGGACATCGACGCCCACCTCGGCCTCTCCTCACCAGGCCGGACGACCTACGTCAACGGCCCGCTGGTCACCAAGGGAAACGTCACCATCGAGCAGAAGAGCATCCTGAATCCCCCTACCGACAACGTCTTCACCCTGCAAAGCCTCGCCAACCTGTTCGGGACGGTCCAGTCCTGGGGCCTGACCTGGAACCGGAAGCGCACCTTCACGGCCCCGACCTCGGGCATCGCCATCGCCATCGTCCAGTGCACCGGAGGCGACCGGAACCCCGTCGTGAAGATCGAGGCCGGCGGCAAGGAAGTCCGCGCCTCCGCCCTCAAGTTCAACGGCCCGGTCCGGGACGGCCACGCGACGACGATGCTGGCGCTGCACAAGGGACAGGCGTGCACCGTCCGGTTCACGGACTCCGGCGGCGACAGCGGAAGCAGCTACAAGACCGCCTGGCTGGTCTGGATCCCCGTCGGCGTCGGCGCCATCAACCCGGTCGACGGTCCCCTCTGACCAGCCCCACTCCGGCCCGACCGGCCTGTCGGCGATGGACGTCCGGCCCGTCATGCGCACCGACAGATCCGCCCCGGTGCGGGAGAGCACTCCCACACCGGGGCGACGGGCTGAGCTCCCTGCTCCAGCCCGCACACAACAGGCGACACCGTTGTCCTTGGGGGCTTCCCCGGGAGTGTCATGAATCAGGTGGACACCCGGATCAAGGGAGACACTGATGAGCTCGCTGACGGATCACCAGATCGAGTCAGTTTCTGACGGTTCGGTTTCGTCGGAGTCCCATGGGACCGATGCCTTGGACATGCGTCCGAGGAAGAACACGGATGCGTCGGATGTGGTGGCGTCGGTCGCCGAGCTGGCGGCCGAGCAGGCCAGGGCCGGCGGGATGCAGCTGCTCGGCGAGGGCGGACTGCTGCAGCAGCTGACCCGGCACCTGCTCCAGCAGGCGCTGGAGGCAGAGATGGACGAGCACCTGGCCTCGACCGCGGAGCCGGGCCGCTCGGCGCGCAAGGGTGGCAACGCGCGCAACGGCTACCGGATGAAGACGGTGACGACCGAGGCCGGGCCGGTCACGCTCGAGATCCCGCGGGACCGGGCCGGGACGTTCACGCCGAAGGTCGTGCCCCGGCACGCCCGCCGCACCGAGGGCCTCGACAACCTGGTGGTGTCGCTGACCGCGAAGGGCCTGACCTCCGGGGAGATCGTCGCCCACCTGGCCGAGGTCTATGGCATGACCACCGGCAAGGAGACCGTCTCCACCATCACCGACCGGGTCCTGGAGGGCATGGCCGACTGGCGCACGCGCCCCCTCGACGCGGTCTACCCGGTCCTGTTCATCGACGCCGTGAACATCAAGGTCCGCGACGGACAGGTCGCCAACCGGCCCGTATATGTCTCCGGGAGTGCAGGTGCGTTGCCACGAATGAACAGTTCGGGGTGGGGAGTCAGCCGATCCAGCTGAGATCCCTCACGGCAGTGAACATGACGTCATTGCATTTCACGAACGAATGGAGCGGTTCATGAAAGCGACATCATGGGTGCGGAGCCTGCTGGCCGGGCTCACACTGGTATCGGCGGCTGCGAGTGCCGGGGTGGCGGTCGTTGCACCGGCGTGGTCCGAGCCTGTCGCCGCGGTGGAGAAACCCGCCGTCCGTGCGGATCCTTCACTGAACACGAGTACGGCGACCGCTGCGAACTACAGCAGCTTCGTGCAGGCTGTGCGTGTGCGCGCGACCAGCGGGCAGGTCTTCTACCAGACCATGTTCAAGATCCGCCCGACCGCGACCAACGACCTGTTCCCCGTCGCGTTCACCACGGCTTCAGGGGCCCAGGTTTGGGAGATCGTGCGTTCGAGTGACCTCTACGGCGTGGGCTGGTACACCCCACGCGATGACACCTACCACGCCCTCAAGGAACACGACGGCAGCTACACCACCTACAAGCACACCGCCAACACCAAGCAAGTCCATCTTGACTACGACGGGAGCTACACGACTCTGGAAAGGCGCGCACAGACCTCTCTGGAGGCGGTGACGCTCGGCAAGACGGGTACCGACCGGGCTGCGGCTGACCTCGCCACCAAGCCTGACACCGGTAAGGAAGCCGCTGCGGCCCTACTGGTCCTGGCCCAGGAAGTCAACGAAGCCGCCCGATTCATCAAGATCGACGACCTGGTCAACAAGGGATGGGTTACGGGCGGCATCCCACCCGGCGATCGCGGCTTGATGGTCGATCTCGAGAAGGGCTGGTCCAGTTTCTCCACCTGGGCCGTGAACAAGCTCAACAACCCCGCTACCCCGGCTCACCGGATCAACGCCCAGATCACCGTCAACGACCTGCAGACGGCCCAGACGTATCTGCGCGTCGTGAAGGTGCTCTGACCTAGGCCGAAAGGGGCTTTCGCGGTAGCCGCTGGGTATTGCGAAGCGCGGCTCCCTCCCGGTCATGGGCGGGAGTCGTGCGAGCAGCGACAACTCGCGCCGGCGCGGCCGGAGACGTGGGCGCGACCGTTTACCTGACAATAGATCAACTCCTTTATGCGACAAGTGCGATGACTATCGCCGTCACTCAGGGGAGCGAGGTGATGTGCTACGGTGACCGCGCTCTGTCGTGAACATCGCTACCCGGGGAGAATCTGCTGTGATCGACCTCTTTGGTGACGGCCTGCGGCGTCGCAAGCTGGACCGGCTCTTCGGTGTCATCGACGTCGACGGTGACGGCGTGATCACTCAGACGGACTACGAGCAGCTCGGCCAGCTGATGGCCAAGGTCAGCGGCGCGGCGTCGGATTCGGCGCGCAGCAACGAGTTGAAGGCGACGTTCGGGCAGCTCTGGCGGGAGTTCCAGGCCCCGGCCGACCAGGACGGCGACGGCCGGATCGGCAGCGACGAGTTCGCCTCGTCGGTGCTCACTCCGCTGGGTGTGGCCCCGGACCGGGTGCTGCGCTTCATCGGCCTGCTGTGCAATGCCAGCTTCGGCGTGGCCGACACGGACGGCGACGGGCGGATCAGCAAGGCCGAGCACCTGCGGATGGGCCGCGAGGTCTTCCGGGTCGACGAGGCCGGTGCCGCCACGTCGTTCGAGAAGCTCGACTTCTTCAACAACGGCTACCTGACGCTGGACGCGTACCTGATCGCCTTCACCGAGTTCGTCACGAGCCCGGACCCGAATGCCCGCGGGAACTGGCTCTTCGGCGACTTCTAGGCGGTTCGGATCGAGCGCGTGGGATCGCGTGTGTCGTCTGCCCTGTTCGGCGAGGAGTGGCTTGCCGCTCTCGCGCATCGCATACGCGAGCCCCTGTACCTCGTCGCCAGGCGGTCCGACGGGCTGCGCGGCCTGGCGACGGAGACCGAGCTCGCCGGGATGGAGCCGGACTGTGCCGTGATCGGCACGGTCCCGGCACTGTATCCCGAGTGGTTGGGCGACCGCTCGTTCGGTGAGGCGCACGGCGTGCGGTTCCCCTACGTGGCCGGCGAGATGGCCAGCGGCATCGCCGGCACCAGGCTGGTCGCCGCGATGGCGCAGGCGGAGATGCTGGCGTTCCTCGGCGCGGCAGGACTCGAATTGCCGGCGCTGGAGAGGGCGTTGCACGATCTCGCGGCGGCGCTCGGTGGCCGCCCCAACTGGGGCGTCAACCTCATCCACACGCCCTTCGAGCCCGCACGGGAGGAGCAGGCCGCAGACCTGCTGATCAGGTACCGGGTGCCGCGGATCTCCGTATCAGCATTCGCGGAGCCCACGTCGGCGGTGGTGCGGTGCGCCGCGACCGGTCTGCGCGAGGACCGCGCGGGCCGGGTGGTGCGCCGGACTGCCGTCTTCGCCAAGGTCTCCCGGCTGGAGGTCGCGGAGCCGTTCATGGCGCCTGCGCCGGAGCAGCTTCTCCGACTCCTGCTGGAGCGTGGGGAGTTGACGCCCGAGGAGGTCAGGCTGGCCGCGCGGGTGCCGGTGGCCACGGACGTCACCGTGGAGGCGGACAGCGGCGGGCACACCGACAACCGCCCGCTGCTCGCGCTGCTCCCCTCGTTCCTGGCACTGCGGGACGATGCCCGACGCACGTTCGGTTACGCCGCGCCGGTTCGGGTCGGCGCGGCCGGCGGTCTCGGGGATCCGGCGTCCGTGGCGGCGGCGTTCGCGCTCGGCGCCGGCTACGTGCTGACCGGTTCGGTGAACCAGATGGCGGTCGAGGCCGACACCTCCGACGAGGCGAAGGCGCTGATCGCCGGCGCCGATCTGGCGGATGTGGCGATGGCTCCGGCGGCGGACATGTTCGAGTTGGGCATGAACGTGCAGGTCCTGCGACGCGGGACCCTGTTCGCGCCCCGGGCGGGGCGGCTGCGGGAGATCTACCGCCGGCACGGCTGCTTGGAGGAGATCCCCGAGGAGGAGCGGACGGCGCTGGAGCGAGACGTGTTCCAGGCTCCGCTCGACGAGATCTGGACCAGCACGCAGGAGTACTGGCGGCACCGTGACCCGGCTCAGTTGGATCGCGCGGCGACCGACCCCAAGCACCGGATGGCGCTGGTCCTGCGCTGGTACCTGAGCCACGCGAGCCGCTGGGCTGTCAGCGGCCAGGCCGGGCGCCGCGCGGACTACCAGGTGTGGTGCGGGCCCGCGGCGGGCGCGTTCAATCGGTGGACGGCGGGCAGCTTCCTCGCGGATCCGGGCAGCCGCACCGTCGTGCAGATCGCCCGGAACCTGCTGGAGGGCGCCGCGGTCGTGACCCGCGCGCACCAACTGCGGACCTTCGGTGTGCCGTTGCCGCCGCATGCATTCGTCTTCCGGCCACGCCCACTGCTCTGAGCCGGCCGCTTTACCGATCCATCTCGTCATCGCATCCCCGGGGGACACCAGCCGTGGCAACCAGCGAAGTTCCGGCCGCACCCGCGCCGTCGGTGCCGATCGCCATCGTCGGCATCAGCGCCGTGATGCCGGGCGCCGTCGACGCGGACGCGTTCTGGCGCAACGTTCTGGAGGGCCGGGACCTGCTGACCGACGTCCCGCCCAGCCGCTGGTTGCTGGAGGACTTCTACGACCCCGACCCGGCCGCGCCCGACAAGACGTACGCCCGGCGCGGCGCCTTCCTGCCCGAGGTGGACTTCGATCCGATGGCCTTCGGCCTGCCGCCGAACAACCTCCCGGCCACCGACACCGCACAACTGCTCGCGCTGGTCGCCGCCGAGCGGGTGCTCGCGGACGCGGTCGGCTCCCGCAACGGGCTGCCCGACGGCGACCGCGTCAGCGTCATCCTCGGTAGCGCCTCGCTCGAACTGCTGGGCGAACTCGCGGCCCGCCTCGGCCGGCCGCTGTGGCAGCGCGGACTGCGCCGTCACGGGCTGAGTGAGGAGCAGGCGCAGGCGGTCTGCGAGGACATCGCGGCACAGTGGGTGCCGTGGCAGGAGGCGAGCTTCCCCGGGCTGCTGAGCAACGTCGTGGCCGGGCGGATCGCCAACCGGTTCGACCTGCAGGGCTCCAACTACACGGTGGACGCGGCCTGCGCGAGCTCGCTGGCCGCGCTGTCGGCGGCCGTCGACGACCTGGTGCTCGGCCGTGCCGACCTCGCCATCACCGGGGGAGTGGACACCCTCAACGACCCGATGATGTTCGTGGCGTTCAGCAAGACGCCCGCACTCTCGCCCACCGGTGACTGCCGCCCGTTCGCCGAAGGCGCGGACGGCACGATGCTGGGGGAGGGGCTGGCGCTTTTCGCCCTCAAACGCCTCACGGACGCGGAGCGCGACGGCAACCATGTCTACGCCGTGATCCGTGGCGTCGGCTCCTCCTCCGACGGCCGCAGCACCTCCATCTACGCGCCGCTCGCCACCGGGCAGGCGCGGGCACTGCGGCGGGCGTACGCGGCGGCGGGCTACGGCCCTGGGACGGTGGGCCTCGTCGAGGCGCACGGCACTGCCACCGCAGCCGGTGACCTGGCCGAAGTCGCCGCCCTGCGCACGGTGTTCGAGGAGAGCGGGAGAGCGGACCGGCAGTGGTGTGCGCTCGGGTCGGTGAAGTCCCAGATCGGCCACACCAAGGCCGCGGCAGGCGCGGCGGGGCTGCTCAAGGCCACCCTCGCCCTGCACCACAAGGTGCTGCCGGCCACCATCAAGGTGGACCGGCCCAATCCAGAACTCGGCCTGGAGCAGGGCCCGTTCCATCTCAACACCACCACCCGGCCGTGGGTGCACGGTGCGGCACACCCCCGGCGGGCAGGTGTCTCCAGCTTCGGGTTCGGCGGCACCAACTTCCATGTCACGCTGGAGGAGTTCGTGCCGAGCGGTGACGGTGGCGGCCAAGCGGCGCCGCGCAGCCTGGCCAGGCCCACCGAGCTGGTGGTGGTCTCCGCCGGCTCCCCTGGCGAGCTGTTGTCCAGGTGCGGAGAGTATCTGGCGAAGGCCGAGGAGGGGAGCGCGCTGCCGGCGCTCGCGCGAGCCTCGCAGCGGGAGTTCAAGGCCGGGGGCGAGGCGCGGCTCGCCGTGGTCGCCACCGATGCCGAGGACCTGGCCGCGAAGCTGCGTCAGGTCCTCGCCCGGGTGCGCGAGAAGCCTGACGCGCCGTTCGTTTCACCAACGGGGACCCACTACGGCCGGGGCCGGGGCGGTGTCGGGCGGATCGCGTTCCTTTTTCCGGGCCAGGGTTCGCAGTACCTGGGCATGGGCACCGACCTCTCCGTGCACTTCCCGCAGGCCCAGCGGGTCTGGGACCGGATCGACCGGCTGGCGCTGGGCGACGTCCCGCTGTCGCTGGTGGTGTTCCCGCCCGCCGCGTTCACCGACCACGAGCAGGCGGCGCAGCGGACGCGGCTGACCGCCACCGAATGGGCGCAGCCCGCCATCGCCGCCCACAGCCTGGCCCTGAGGGAACTCCTGGAGGACCTGGGGTTGCGGCCGGACTGCGCGGCCGGGCACAGCTTCGGCGAGCTGCTCGCGTTGCACACCGCACGCGCTTGCGACACCGAATCCCTGCTCGACCTGGCCCGCCGCCGCGGCGAGTTGATGCGCGATGCCGCCGCACGCCCAGGCGCGATGCTCGCCGTCGACGCCACAGGCGAGGACGTGACCGGGCTGATCACCGGATGCGGCCTGGACGAGGCGTGGGTCGCCGGCCACAACGGGCCGCGCCAGGTGACGGTGTCGGGAAGCAGCGAGGCGATCGCAACCCTGGAAGCCGCCTGCGGCGCGGCTGGCATGGTCACCCGGCGGCTGGACACGGCCACCGGCTTTCACAGCCCGCTGGTCGCCGCGGCCGCCGGACCCCTGCTCGACCACCTATGCGCCGTGCCGGTCCGGGCGCCGCTGATCGACGTGTACGGCAACGCCGAGGCGGCCCGCTATCCGGTAGATCCGGACGCGGTACGGCAGTTGGTGGCACGTCAGCTGGTCGCGCCGGTCAGGTTCGCGCAGATGATCGCCGCGATGTACGCCGACGGGGTGCGCACCTTCGTCGAGGTCGGGCCGGGCAACACATTGACCGGCCTGCTCGCGGGCATCCTGGACGGCTCCGACCACCTCGCGGTCAGCCTCGACCGCGTCGGCCGGCACGGCGTGACCAGCCTGCACGACGCGCTCGGCCGGCTCTCGGCCGCAGGCGTTCCGATCACCTTCGACGCCCTCTGGGCGCCCCATGAAGCCGAACGCGAGGAGCCCAGGCCGCTGTCGGCCGCCGCGGTCAAGATCAGCGGCGGGAACCTCGGCAAGCCGTACCCGGCCACGACCGACCCCGCTCCCGCCGAGGCATCGATCGCCCCGGCCCCCTGGTTCATCGAGCCACCCGCACCGACGACCGCGGCTCGGGGAGATCATTCGCAGCCCGTGCCGCCGCAGCGGCCCGCACCTGCGATGTTTCCGTCGCCCGAGCCGGGCACGCCGAACGCGGACCTGCTCACCGCGCTCGTCGAGCTGCAACGGCAGACCGCCGAGGCTCATGCCGCCTACCTGCGGATGGCCGAGCAGTCGGTCACCGCCATCACCACGCTGCTGGGCACGGGAGCAGAGTTCACCGCGGCCGACTCCGGCTGCGAGCCGTCCGCCGGGCTGGCCCTCATCCCGGCACCCACGACCGTGTCACCCGAGCCACTCGCGCCACCCATGGCGGCGCCGCCCGTACCGGCGCCGGCTGCGCAGCCGACCGAGCCGCCGCCGCCCCGTGCTCCGCTCCCTGCGGCACCGGAACCGGACGACATCGAAGCGCTGGTCCTGTCGGCCGTCGCCCAGCACACCGGATACCCGGTGGAACTGCTCGGCCCCCAGATGGAACTCGACACCGACCTCGGCATCGACTCCATCACCCGGGTCCAGATCCTCGCCACCCTGCGTCCCCTGGTCCCCAAGCCTGCCGCAGCCGCCGAGACCGGCCTCGCCGAACTGATGGCCCTGCGGACCGTGGGCGACATCGCCGCACGGATGCGGGAGCTGGCCGCCGGAGAACCCGCCCCGGATCCAGCGCACGCCTCGGGGGAGGGGGCTTTCCCGCTCACCCGAATGACACTCCAAGAGGTGCGATCCGCACGCGACGGCTCCGCCCTACCCGGCCTGGGCCACGCAACCGTCGTGATCGTCGACGACGGGGACGGCCTCGCGCCCGCCCTCGCCGACGAACTCACCGCCCGCGACATCCCCGCTGAAGTCAGCAGCACCGTGCCACCGCAGGCCACCGCCGTGGTGCTGCTCGGCGGCCTGGCCAAGATCGGCTCCCCCGAGGAGGCCCTGGCCGTGCAGCGCGCGGCCTTCCACACCGCGCGCGCGATCGCGCCGCGCCTGTCCGCCGAAGGCGGTGTCCTGGTGACCGTCCAGGACACCGGCGGCGACTTCGGCAGCACGGCAACGGACCCGACCCGGGCCTGGCTGGGCGGACTCGCCGCGCTGGCGCGCACCGCCGCCCGCGAATGGCCCAAGGCCTCGGTCAAGGCCATCGACTGCGAGCGGGCGGACCGCGACGCCGGCACGATCGCCCGCGACCTCGCCGACGAACTGCTCCTCGGCGGTGCCACCCAGACCGTGGGGCTCACCGCCGACGGCCGAAGGCTCACCCCAGGCCTCGCCGAGGAACGCCTCGAACCCGGTCCGCCGGCCGACCTCGGCCCCGACCCCGTGATCGTGGCGACCGGCGGCGGACGCGGCATCACGGCGGCCGCGCTCCGCGCGCTCGCCGGCAGGTATCGCGCCCGCTTCCTCCTCCTGGGCCGGACCGAACTCCTCGACGAGCCCGCCGACCTCGCCGCCGCCACCACCGAGACCGACCTCGCCCGCCTCCTCGCCGTCCCCGGACCCAAGGGCACCGCCCCGACACCCGCCCAGCTGCGTGCGACGGTCCGCCAGGTGACCGCCTGCCGCGAGATCCGGGCGACCCTCGCCGCGCTCGAACAGGCCGGCTCCCAGGCCCGGTACGCGGCCGTCGACATCCGCGACCAGGCCGCGCTGAACGCCGAACTCGACCGGGTGCGGGCCGACTGGGGACCAGTCACCGGCGTGCTCCACGGAGCCGGCGTGCTGGCCGACAAGCTGATCGCGGAGAAGACCGACGAGCAGTTCGACCGCGTCTTCGACACCAAGGTCGAGGGCCTGCGCGCGCTGCTGGCCGCCACCGCGGACGATCCGCTGCGGCTGCTGCACGTCTTCTCCTCCGTCTCGGCCGTCTTCGGCAACGCGGGCCAGTGCGACTACGCGATGGCGAACCAGACGCTCCACCAGGTGGTGCTGGCCGAGCAGAAGGGGCGGCCCGACTGCCAGGTGCGGGCGCTGATCTGGGGCCCCTGGCAGGGCGGCATGATCACCCCGGCCGTGGCGGAGCACCTGCGCGAGCAGGCCGTCCCGCTGATCTCATGGCAGGCCGGTACCGACGCCTACCTCGCCGAGACGACCAGCACCACGCCCCCAGTCCAGGTGGTGCTGACGGCCGGCACACGTCCCGACGCCGCGGCGGAGGTGTCCGGTGACCACCTGGCCCGCTGACACCGCCGCATCTCCGGCACCCGAGCAGCCCGCCCAGACCATGGGCCGCGCACCGCACCTGCCACCGGTCCTCGCCACCCCCTCCGGACCGTCCCCGGCGCAGGCGGGGACCCCGTCCGCCGCCGACCCGTCCGCCGCGCGCGTGCTCGCCGCCGTCACCGCACAGCACCGGAGCGCCACCGAACTCCACCTCGCCTTCCTGCGCCAACAGGCCCTCCTTTATGGGCAGTTGGCCGCCCTGCGACCACAACCCGAGCAGTCCGTCGCCGCGGTGGAGGAGACGGTCCTCGACCCTGCGGCCGCGCCCTGGCTCCTGGACCACCGCCCTACCTGGACCGTCCCGGCGATGCCGATGATGTCCATCGCCGATCACCTCGCCACCACCGCCGCCCGCCACAGCGGACGACCCGTCAGAGCCGTCCGCGACCTGCGAATGCGGCGCTGGCTCCCCGTCCCCGACCCGGTCCGCCTGCGCACCACCGTCACCGGCCCCGCCGACCGCCCCACCGCCACCCTGGCCCTGTGGTGGGAGGCCAACGACCCGACCCTGTCCCGCTACGCCGACGTCACCACCGCGCAGATCGAGACCGGCACCTGGGACACCCGGCGCCCGGAACGCTTCGCACCGCTCACCGACCCCCGCACCGCACCCGACCCGTACGAGAGCGGCGAACTCTTCCACGGACCCGGTTTCCAGTACCTCGTGGCGCTGCGTGCCGGCCCCGAGGGCTCCAGCGGTATCCTCGACGCCGACCACGGCAGCGTCCCTCACGGTCTCCTTCAGCCAGGCCTACTGGATGCCGCGACCCACGTCATCAACTCTGTGAGGCAGGGGACTTCGGATGCCCCACGGCCCACGGCTCTGCTCGGCTTCCCCCACCGTCTCGCCCGGCTTCGCGTCTTCGATCCCCTCCCGAAGTCCGGCCGAATCGAGGTCGAGGCCCGGTTCAGCGGGTTCGAGGACGGTCAGCCGACCATGCCGGTCTACGACGTCCAACTCTGCGGCCACGGGCGTGTCCTGGTCGACTTCCGACTCGTCCTCATGCTCCTGCCCGCCGACGCCATGACCCGGACCGCGCCCAGGCTGCGCCGCGCCTACCTGCGCGACCGCCAGTACGTCCCCGAGCTGCTGCTCTCCACGACGGCCGGCGGGACGACCACGCTGCGCCGCACAGACGTCGAGGCCCTGGACACCCCGCCCGGCGCGGTCGCCGTCCTCTACGATCTGCCACCAGGCCCACCCGGGCGCGACCGGCTGGCCCGCATCGCGGCGAAGGAGCACGTGGCCCGCCGCCTGGCCGTGCACCCCGGCCACGTCGAGATCGACAACGAGCTGCGCACCGCCCGCACACCGGCCGACCCCGCCGGCTCCATCCCGGCCAGCACCATTCCGCTGGACGTTCGCTGGGACCGCGACACCGCCACCGTCACCGACGGACCGAGGAGAAACGCGCGTGAACGGACCGACGATCCTGCTGACCGGCGGCTCCGGCGTTGTCGGCTCCGCTCTGCTCCAGCACCTCCAACACCGTGACGTCGTCACTCTGACCCACCGCAAACCCCTCACCGGTGACACTGTCCGCGGCGACATCACCCGTCCCTGGCTCGGACTGGACCCCACCGACTACCGGGCGCTGGCCTCCCGCGTGGACGTCATCGTCCACAGCGCCGGCTCCGTCGACTTCGGCGCGGCCCCTGACCGGCTGCACGACCTCAACGTCCGCGGCACCGGTCACGCCCTGCACTTCGCCGCCGACGCCGGCGCCCGGCTGCTGTACGTCTCCTCGGCCTTCGTCGCCCGCACGGACGCCTTCGCCCGCATCGAGCAGCAGTCCAACGGCCGGACCATCACCCTGGGCGCCTACGCACGCTCCAAGACCACCGCCGAGACGATGGTCCGCGAGTCCGGCCTGCCCACCACCATCGCCCGCCTCTCCACCGTCATCGGGGACTCCGTCACCGGCCGCATCGCCCGCCTCCAGGCCTTCCACTACCTGGTCGGCCTGGCCATGAACGGCATGCTTCCCTTCCTGCCCGCCGAGCCCGGCACCTGCGCCGACCTCATCCCCCAGGACACCGCCGCCGCATCCCTCGCCGCCCTGGCGACGAGCGATACCGGCACCGACACGGGAGCCGACGAGCACTGGATCACCGCGGGCCCCGCCGCCCTGCCGATCAGCCGCGTCATCGACATCGGCCTCCAGGTCGCCGATGAACGGCTGCGCCGCGACCCGACCCGGACCCAGATGACCGCCGAGGTGTTCAAGCCCCTCCTGGTCAGCCCGCAGGCCAGCGCCGCCGTCATCGACATGGTGCTCGCCCAGACCGGGCCCCAGGCCCAGCCGAGCCTGATCAGCCACCTCACCGGTCTGATGGCCGCCTTCAACGGAGCCGACCCCTTCCCCACCTCCCTCGGCGCCATCCCCGGCGGACCACCCGCCCCGACCGAGACCACCGCTGAATCCGCCCTGACCGCCATGTGCCACCACCTGGCCGGCCTGCCGAAGGAAATCTGGAACCCGTCCTTCTGACCTGGCACCACATCCCTCGAAGGAATAGGGCGGCTGTTCCGGTGTCCCGTCTCCACCGATCTGGTTCGCATCAAGGGGCGTGACCTTGGTGGTGCACGCAGACCCCGCTGCGCCGTTTGCGCGCCCTGGTGTGACGGCGGCGATCGCCGCACACTGGCGAGGCGACAGCAACCACGGGTAGCGCACGCACGACCGTCAGCAGGGGGATGCCGATGGAGTACGTACCGATCCTGCGCGGCAAAGCGGGCGAATTCATCGCCCTACGCAACACCAGTGCCGACGTGCAAGCACACATCCGCCCGCTCCTCGAAGTCCACCCCGACCAGCGCCTGGCCGACGTTGTGCGGACCTTCGCCAGACACGCCGGCGAGCACCTTCCCGCAGACCTCACCGTGACCGTCGACTGTGGGCAACTCTGGCAGCACGGCGCCGTGGGGACCGGCTTCCGCGGCCACGCCATGCTGTGGCTCAGCGACTTCTTCAAGGACTGGCTCCACACGCTCATCCCTGCCTTCCGTACCACCGACCCGGCCGGCTCCCTCGACGAGATCCGTCAGACCCAGCTCGCACATGGCGCAGGAGGTTGCCTGCGCATCGACCTGTACCACCTGCCCGACGGCCCCAGGGCACTGACCGAAGACGTGCTCGGCGCCCTCAATTCCGTAGCGCTCAAGCCGCAGGACACCGACCTTCTCCTCGACGCCGGCTACCTCCCCGACGGCGACACGGTCACCGCCCTCGTCCCACGAGCAGTCGAGGTCCTGACCTGGGCACGCACCCTGCCCTGGCGCCACATCGCCCTCGCCGGCGGGGCGTTCCCCCCGACACTGCGCCGCGTCGCACCCCACGTCCTCACCGCTCTGCGCCGCTACGACCTGGACCTGTGGGAGCACGTCGCCCGACGAGCCGCAGGCCCGCCGCCCGACTTCGGCGACCACGGCGTCACCCACCCCGACCCGCCGGCCCCCACCCGCGTGCGAGCCGCACCCGCCAACCTGCGCTACACCAGCGGACGCCACTGGCACGTCGTGCGAGCCGTCGGCGCGGCAGGTGTCGACACGCTTCGGGTGTGCCGCCAACTCGCCCAGGCCGACGTCTGGTGCAACACTCACACCAACCTGTCCTGGGGAGACGGTGAGATCCGCATCCGCGCCAGCGGCCTCGCGGACGGCCCCGGTGGCCCCAGTCAGCGACGCGCCTGGGAGACCTCCCATCACCTCGCCGCCGTCACCCGATCCATCGCCGAGCGGGGCAGGCCTTGACCCTGCCGCCGGCACCTGGGGGCCGACGACAGCGCGGCCATGGCCGCGCTGCTCAGCCGCGGACCTGTTGGCGCCCGGCAAGTGTGGTGGTGAGTTAGACCGTTGCCAGGTACCACCAGAAGATCCAGTCGAGGAACGCCGGGTCGTAGTCCTCCTGCTGGGTGGCGTCGTGGTGACGGATCTCGAACTTGTTGGCGATCATGAACAAGACGCCGTCGTCGGGCTTTCCGAGCTCTGTGCGGATCAGGTCGCGTCGCTCTTCCAGGATGCCGGCCAGGGCGATGATCGCTGAGCTGTCGGGCTCCCACAACTCAGGGCAGGAGTGGCGTGCCGGTGTCGAGCCGAACGCCGTTTTCCGTAGCTCCAGCGCGATCGTTTCAGCGGCCGGGGGCGGCGCTACCGCAGTCGGATGACCGGCGTCAGCCGGTTTGTGAACGAAGGCGCTGACCGCTGCGCGCGGGCATGGCGCTGATCGGCGGCCGAGCTGTCGGGCATGAGAGCAGCTCGGCCGGCGCAGCCGGCGTCAGACCTTGAGGTCGTAAGCCACGGTGACGGGAGCGTGGTCCGACCAGCGCTCAGCATGCGTCGCAGCCTTCTCCGTCACAGCCCAGAGTGCCCGCTCGGCCAGCCCCGGCGTTGTACAATGCAGGTCGATTCGCCAGCCGGAGTCGTTGTCGAAGGCGCGGCCGCGGTAGGACCACCAGCTGTACGGGCCGTCCTGGTCGGGGTGCAGGCGGCGGACCACGTCCACGTAGCCGGCCTCGTCGAGGACCCGGGTCAGCCAGGCGCGCTCCTCCGGGAGGAAGCCGGCGTTCTTCTGGTTGGCCTTCCAGTTCTTCAGGTCGGCGGGCTGGTGGGCGATGTTCCAGTCGCCGCAGACCACGACCTCGCGGCCCTCCGCCGCCGCCCGCTCGCGCAGCCGGACCAGGTGCACCAGGAACTCCGCCATGAAGCGTTCCTTCTCGTCCTGGCGCTCGGTGCCGACCTCGCCGGACGGGAGGTAGAGGCTGGCCACCGTCAGGCCCGGCAGGTCGATCTCCGCGTACCGGCCCGAGCTGTCGAACTCCGCCGAGTCGAAACCGATCTTCGTACGCTCAGGGGCCCGGCGGGAGAGCACGGCCACCCCGGCCCGGCCCTTGGCGGCGGCCGGTGCCCAGACGGCGTGCCAGCCGGGCAGGTCGCGCAGTTCGGCAGGCAGCTGCTCCGGCTCGGAGCGCACCTCCTGCAGGCAGACCACGTCCGCCTCGGTGGCCGCCAGCCACTCCAGGAAGCCCTTCTTGGCGGCGGCCCGGACGCCGTTCACATTCACACTAGTCACCACGATCACCGGGGAAGGGTATCCGTCCGGTTGGTGTACGGGCGAACCGTCGCCCCCGCTCCGACCTGCCGGAATCCCGCTTCGAACGGCCCGGATGAAGGTCTGATGAGAAGGACGTGTGCGGTGTCATTGGTCTTGACCATCTCCTCGGGAACCCCCTAGGGTCGCTTACTGCAAAGACCTTTAATAAAGAAGGACTGATAAAGCCTGCCCCTCCCACCTGCCACGACACCGGGCACGGGGCCGCTGTGACGTCCTTCAGGGCGGAGGACACGGTGGGGCAAGGACAGCCGACGGCAGTACCGGAGCCCAAGTACTGGCACCTGCGCACGGTGCTGCTCCGCACCATCGACGCGGAGTTCTCCACCGGTCAGGTCATCCCGAACGAGCGTGAGCTGTCCGCCCGCTTCGGCGTGGCCCGGGCCACCCTCCGGCAGGCGCTGGACCAGCTGGAGATGGAGGGCCGCCTGGTCCGCCGCCGCGGCATCGGCACCCTGATCGCCGCTCCCCGCGTCGGCATCCCGGTCGCCACTCCGGTCGGCGGCCCCGGCGAGAGCGGCCCCGGTGCGGTGAGCGGTCTCACCTGGCGCACCGTGGACTGTGTGAGCGCCCCCGCCTCCGCCCGGCTCGCCGCGGCGCTCGGCATCCCGGAGGGCGAGACCGTGCACACCGTGCGCCGGTTGCGGCTGGTGCAGGGGCAGATCATGGCCACCGAGTCGCTGCACGTGCCGGAGTCGGCCGTGCCGCACCTGCCCGCCGTCCCGCATGTCGTCGGCGGCGCCGCCGAGCAGGACCGGGCGAAGTCGGTGCTCCGGCAGCTGGAGCGGCTCGGCGCGGACGGCCAGTCCCGCTCGGTCGAGCTCGGTGTCGCGGAGGCCGAGGAGGCCGCGCTGCTGGAGCGTCCGCCCGGCACCCCGGTCCTGGTCGTCACCACCCAGTACGCGGCGGCGGACCGCCTGGTCGCCCTCGCGGTCTCCACCTACCGGGCCGACACCTGCAGGCTCACCTTCGGCGAGACCGGCAAGGTCGAGGTCACCCCGGTCCGGGCGGGTGCGGTCCGCAGCGCCTCCTGAGAGCCGGAAGGACGGACGGGGGCGGGGCTCCGCCTGATCGCCGGCGTGCGCCGCCCGTCAGCGTGAAGCCGCCCCCGGCGGGTCGACCGCGAAGAGCTGCTCCTCGGCGTGGTCGAGGGCGACTCGCAGCGCCCCCATGGCGACCACCTCCTCGCCCAGCGCCGCCAGTGCCACCTCCGGTGCGCGCAGGCAGTAGAGCGCCAACTGCTCGCGCAGCGGCTCCAGTACACCGCCGAGGCCCGCCGCCCAGCCGCCGACGACCACCAGCTCCGGGTCGAGTGCCAGCACCAGCGCCGCGACGTCGTGCACCAGCCGCCGCAGGAACCGGTCCATCGCCACCCGGGCGACCTCGTCGCCCTCGCGCGCCAGCCGGAGCACCCGGGCCACCGCCGCCTCGTCCAGCGGATCCAGCGGCTTGCCGGTGGTGGACAGCAGCCGCTCGGGCGTGGCCTCCTGGCCGAGCAGGTGCAGTGCGCCGATCTCCCCGGCCGCGCCGCCGAAGCCCCGGTGCAGTCTGCCGTTGATCAGCGAACCCGCGCCCGGGCTGAGTCCGGCCATCACGAAGACCACATCGCCCTTGCCGACGGCGGCTCCCTGCCAGTGTTCGGCGATGGTGGCCAGGTTGGCGTCGTTCTCGATGATCACCGGGCAGCGGAAGGAGCGGCGCAGCCGGGCGCCGAGGTCCAGCCCGGTCCAGCCGGGCATGGCGGTGCCGAGCCGGATGACGCCCTCGCGGTCCACGATGCCGGGGGTGCCGACGGCGACCGCCCAGAGGCTGTCGC
Organism: Kitasatospora sp. HPM-01-4; assembly: GCF_051374625.1. Taxonomy (NCBI): domain Bacteria; kingdom Bacillati; phylum Actinomycetota; class Actinomycetes; order Kitasatosporales; family Streptomycetaceae; genus Kitasatospora; species Kitasatospora sp. HPM-01-4. The sequence continues at coordinate 7,894,366 of NZ_JBPQGP010000005.1, forward strand.
GCAAGACGCCGTTGTCGCGCAGGATGTCGGCGACGGGCGCACGGACCGCGGCGAGGCGGTCATCGGCCTCCAGGGTCTCGTCGATCTTCCTGGCCCTGCTGTCGAGCACCTGGCCGGCCAGGTCGGCGAGCACCACCCGGACGGCGTGCACGCCGATCTCGATGCCCAGCACGTGTCCGGCCTCGGCGCGGAAGCGGAACCAGCGGGCCGGGCGTCCGCGCTGCCGGGTGCCCGGGGGCCGGTTGGCGGGGGAGCGGTCGACCTCGGCGACCAGGCCGGACACCATCAGGCCCTCGATCACGCCTTCGACGGTCGGCCGGGACAGACCGGTGTCGCCGACGAGTTGGGTGAGCGTGACCGACCGGCCGCCCCGCAGTGTGCGCAGCGTGACCGCCGCATTGATCCGTCGCAGCAGGGAGGAGTCCCCTCCGGTGAGCCGATCCGCCAAGTCCCTGCCCTTTCGCGTACGCGCGACAGCTCTGGCGCGCGGTGCCGAGTGCCGCGCGGACCCCCGGCCGTCCCGTGAGCATCAGCCGACCGGACGGCGCGACACGGGGCTACGACGCCGGAGGGCGTGAGCCGGATGCTACTCGGCAGGCACCGCTCTGGCGAGCGTTTCCGCAGCTCATGGCGGCTTCGGTATCGAACCGGTACGTACCGGGTGAGGATCGGGTGTGCGACGGGAGCAGGCGCCCGCGCTCCGGCCGTGCAGGCCGCTCGGGCGGTAAGGTCTCTCCACTTGCCGTTGCGAGCAGATGGGAGCGCCATGTCAGGCGTCACCGCGACCACCCGGGCCGGTACGGCTTTTGTGCTGGAGCAGACCAGTCTCGGTCCCGTGCCGTTCGTGCCGGAGATCCGGCTGCACCAGGCCGAGGAGGCCATCGAGCTGTGGGAGCGGACCGAGGCCGCCAAGGGCGAGGCCGGACTGCCGCCCCCGTTCTGGGCGTTCGCGTGGGCCGGGGGAGTCGCGGTCGCCCGCTATGTCCTGGACCACCCGGAGGCGGTGGCGGGGAAGCGGGTCCTGGACGTGGCCGCCGGATCGGGCGTGGTCGCGATCGCGGCGGCACTGTGCGGGGCAACCGCCGTACGGGCCGCGGAGATCGACGACTACGCGGTGGCCGCGATCGCGGTGAACGCCGGGGTGAACGGCGTCTCGGTGACCGCCGAGTGCGCCGACCTGCTGGACGGCGACGGCGGCGAGGCCGAAGTCGTGCTCGCCGGGGACGTGTTCTACGAGCGGGCGATGGCCGCCCGCTTCCTGCCGTTCCTGGAGCGCGCGCACGCCAGGGGTGCGCTGGTGCTGGTCGGCGACCCGGGTCGGGCGTATCTGCCGCGGGAACGGTTCACGGCCCTCGCCTCCTACCAGGTGCCCGTGATGGCGGATCTGGAGGACAGGGCGGTGAAGGCGACCACGGTGTGGCGGCTCGGCGGTGCGGTGCCGCTGCCCGCGCAGGCCGAGTGAACGGCCTGTCCGCCCAGCGGAATTCACCGCGCCCGAACGGCCTCCACTGCTAGACCGGGTGCCATGACCGACATCGAGATCCGCTGTGCCACCATCGACCGGATACCCGAACTGCTGGCCTTCTGGGCACGTGCGGCGGAGGGCCGGAGCATCAGCGACGACCCGGACGGCGTGGCCCGCCTGATCACCCGTGACCCCGGGGCCCTGCTGGTGGCTGAGCGGGACGGAGCCGTGGTCGGCACCGTCATCGCCGGGTACGACGGCTGGCGCTGCCACCTCTACCGCCTCGCCGTCGACCCCGGGCAGCGCAGGCAGGGCATCGCCACCGCGCTGCTGGCGGCGGCCGAGGAGCGCTTCACCGCGCTGGGCGGGCGCCGCGCCGACGCGATGGTGCTGCTGGCCAACGAACGGGCGCAGCACGCCTGGAAGTCGGCCGGTTACGGCCCCGAGAAGCACTGGCGGCGCTGGGTCAAGCCGCTCGTCGACTGACGCATCGCCCGGCACGCCGGAAGCCGTCCGCTGTCCCGCCACCCGAAGACCGGGTGACGGGACAGCGGACGGAGCGTCAGAAATCCACCCGGTGCCTGGCGGTGAACTCCGCCGCGTCCCAGCTGCCGCCGAGGGCGGGGGCGAGCGCGAGCCGCGCGTGGTGGCGGAAGGGGGTGCCGCCGCCGTCGGCGATGCCCTGGGGGAGCGCGCCGAGCAGCGGGGCCCCGGCGGATGCGGGCAGGTCGGCGAGGTTGCAGCAGCAGGCCAGGTCCGGCTCGGCGGGCCAGGCGCCGACCACCACGCCGGCCGGTTCCAGGTCGCGGGCACGCATCGCCTCGGCGCTGAGCGCGGTGGTGTTCAGGGTGCCGAGACCGGCGGAGGCCACCAGCAACACCCTTGGATCCAGGCCGAGTTCGGCCGTGGCGACGGCCATGTCGGCAAGGGTGCGGCCCTCCTCGTCGTAGCGGACGAGCAGGCCGCCCGCGCCCTCGACGAGCACCAGGTCGTACCGCTTCGCGAGATCGGCCACCGACTCGGCGACCTGCTTCGGGCCCACCGTGGGCATCCCGGCCCGCCTGGCGGCGGTGTCGGGGGCCAACGGCTCGGGGTAGCGGGCGAGTTCGACCCCGTGGACCGGTCCGGCCAGGCGGCGGACCTCGGCCACGTCCCCGGGCTCGTCCGGGCCGACCCCGGTCTGGCCGGGCTTGAGCACCGCGACGGTGCGTCCCGCGGCCAGCGCCAGTGCGGCCACCGCCGCGGTGGTGACGGTCTTACCGACCTCGGTCCCGGTGCCGGTGACGAACAGGACCCCGTCGATGGCATTCACGTCGTCGCTCACCCCGCCACCGCCGCGGCGGTCACTGCGGCGCAGATCCGCGCCAGGTCGTCGTCCCCGGTGATGTACGGGGGCATGGTGTAGATCAGGTCGCGGAACGGCCGGAGCCAGACGCCCTCGCGGGCGGCGGCCTCGGTGGCCGCGGGCAGGTCGACCGGGTGGTCCAGCTGCACCACGCCGATCGCGCCGAGCACCCGTACGTCGCGTACGCCGGGCAGCTCGGCCGCGCCCGCGAGGCCGCCCCGCAGTCCCGTCTCGATTCGCTTGACCTCCTGCCGCCAGTCCTGGCGCAGCAGCAGGTCGATCGAGGCGCCCGCGACCGCGGCGGCCAGCGGGTTGCCCATGAAGGTCGGCCCGTGGGCCAGGACCGGCATCTCGCCCTTGCTGATGCCGCTGGCGACCTCGCTGGTGCACAGGGTGGCGGCCAGCGTCAGGTACCCGCCGGTGATGGCCTTGCCCAGGCACATCACGTCGGGGGAGATCCCGGCGTGCTCGGCGGCGAACAGCGCGCCGGTCCGGCCGAAGCCGGTGGCGATCTCGTCGAAGACCAGCAACACGCCGTGCCGGTCGCACAGTTCGCGCAGCAGGCGCAGGTACTCGGGGGAGTGGAAGCGCATCCCGCCCGCGCCCTGCACCACGGGCTCCACGATCACCGCGGCCAGTTCACCGGCCTCGCGCTCGATCAGCTCGGCGAGCCGCGCGGCGTAGCCGGCGTCCAGCGGGGCGTCGAACCCGGCCGGCGGCTCGTCGGCGAAGACCTGGCGCGGGAGTACCCCGCCCCACAGGTGGTGCATCCCGCCCTCGGGGTCGCAGACCGACATGGGGTGGAAGGTGTCGCCGTGGTAGCCGCCGCGCCAGGTGAGCAGCCGGCGCTTGGCCGGGCGGCCGAGCGACTGCCAGTACTGCAGGCACATCTTCATCGCGACCTCGACGGACACCGAGCCCGAGTCGGCCAGGAAGACGTGCTGCAGCGGTTCGGGGGTGATCTCGACCAGTCTGGCGGCCAGCCGGACGGCGGGCTCATGGGTGAGCCCGCCGAACATCACGTGGCTCATCCGGCCGAGCTGGTCGCGGGCGGCCCGGTCCAGCTCGGGGTGGCCGTAGCCGTGGATCGCGGACCACCAGGAGGACATGCCGTCGATCAGCTCGCGGTGCCCGCCGGCCGGTTCGGCGAGCCGGAGCCGCACCCCGGACGCGGACTCGACCACGTACGGGGTGGAGCTGCCGGGCATCGGCGAGTACGGGTGCCAGACGTGCTCCCGGTCCAGGGCGATGAGCCGGTCGACCGGGAGCGGGGTGTCGGGGGAGAGTGGTGCCATGGGGGTTCCGGTCCTCAGGCGTTCGGCGCCAGCTCGGTACCGGCACCGCGGCGCCGCACCCGGACCAGGTCGGTACGGGTCTCGTCGGCCGTCTCCTCGGCCGTCTCCTCGGCGGTGGCGTCGCCGCACGGGGCGCAACCCTCGGCCGCCTCGGCGGTGGTGTCGCCGCACGGGGCGCAACCGCCGCCCGAGCCGCAGGAGTTGCCCTCCGCGACGTCCGCGCGGTGGCGGGGCAGCGTCATCTCACCGGTGCCCTCGACCACGAAGCCGGCGTCCTTGATCATGTCGAGGTCGGACTGTCCGGCCTGTCCCTCGCTGGTCAGGTAGTCGCCGAGGAAGATCGAGTTGGCGATGTGCAGGCCGAGCGGCTGCAGCGTACGCAGGTGCACCTCGCGGCCGCCGGCGATCCGGACCTCGATGTCCGGGCAGACGAAGCGGACCATGGCGAGGATCCGCAGGCAGCGCTGCGGGGTGAGGTTCCACGTCTTGGCCAGCGGCGTGCCCTCGAACGGGATCAGGAAGTTGACCGGCACCGAGTCGGAGCCCAGCTCGCGCAGGGCGAAGACCACGTCCACCAGGTCCTCGTCGCTCTCGCCCATGCCCGCGATCAGGCCGGAGCAGGCGGAGAGACCGGCGCCGTGCGCCTTTTTGACGGTGTCCACCCGGTCCGCGTAGGTGTGGGTGGTGGCGATGTCGCCGTAGGTGCCCTCGGAGGTGTTCAGGTTGTGGTTGTAGGCGTCCGCGCCGGCCGCGCGCAGCCGCTCCGCCTGGTTGTCGGAGAGCAGGCCGAGACAGACGCAGACCTCGACGTTCTCGTTGGCCTCCTTGACCGCGGAGATGGTGGTGGCCACCCGCTCGATGTCACGGTCCGTCGGACCGCGCCCGCTGGCCACCAGGCAGACCCGCTTCGCGCCACCGGCCAGTCCGGCGGCGGCGGCCTCGGCGGCCTGCTCCGGCTTCAGCCAGGTGTACTTGAGGATCTCGGACTTGGAGCCGATCCGCTGCGAGCAGTAGCTGCAGTCCTCCGGGCAGAGCCCGCTCTTCATGTTCACCAGGTAGTTGAGTTTGACCCGGCGTCCGAACCACTGCCGGCGTACCCGGCCGGCTGCCGCGACCACGTCCAGCAACTCGTCGTCGGTGGTGGAGAGAACTGCGAGCGCCTCCTCCCGGGTGGGGAGTTCCCGGCGCAGGCCCTTGGCGGTGAGGGTGTCGAGCAGATCCATGGCCCTGATCCTGCCTGGACGACCTGCGCTCGCGCTACAGGAAACCCACCAAGATGGCCCGCCGGGCGTGTGCGAGTTGTCACAATGCCGTCAGTCCTCGCTCCCGGACGAACCGGGCAGGTCGGCGGGGGCGGGCAGGCCGGCGGGCGGATCAGGCGATTGAAGGTCCGTCTGCTTAGAATCGGCGCCATGACCACGCAGGGGGAGCGCGATCCGCGTCCGGTAGGCCAGCAGGACGGTAAAGCCGTCCACACCCATCGGGGTGGAGGACGCCGGCCCGTACTGGTGTGGTGCGCGCTGGTGGCCGTGGCGGCCACCGGAGCGGGCTGGATGGCGACCAGTTCGAGCAAGGGCGACCTGATACCCGGCCTCGGCCGGACCAACTCGGACGTCGGCAAGACGCTCCCGGCCGGCGCGGCCGCCTCCGGTGAGCCGTTGACGGAGGCCCAGGCGTTCACCGCGGACCACTACTTCCCGCCGCAGCGCGTGGTCGAGCAGGACGGGTACAAGGCCCGCCGCAGCGCCGACCGGGACGGCGACGACTGCGCCGAGACGCTTCTGGACGCCAGCCACGACGTGCTCCGTGACACCGGCTGCCAGGGCTACCTCGCGGTCGGCCTCAACCAGGTGGACCAGCCGGTGATCACCAGTCTGACGGTGCTGCGGTTCGCCGACGAGGCCTCCGCCCGCAAGGCGCTCGACGCCCTGAAGGACGACCCGGACACGATCGCCTTCCTCACCCCGGAGACCGCGGACGGGTTTGCTCCCGCGCCCTCTCCCAGCGCCCCGGCCGCCACCCAGTCCCCGAACCCGAGCGGATCGCCGTCGTCCGCACCGTCGCAGAGCCCGCAGCCGTCCCAGAGTGCGCTGCCGCCCCAGAGCCCGGCCGGCGGCCCCGCCGCGCCCAAGCCGCTGACGGACAGCCGGATCGAGGTCGTCGGCCACTACCTGACCGTCACCAGCTCGCGCTACGCCGACCTCCGCACCACCGGCACCACTCCCGACCCGGCGCTCGACCGGGCCACCCGAGCCGCCTCCTTCACGGCGGGCTCGGCCTTCCTCTGGATGTGAGCCCGTCCCGACGGGCGAGCCCCAGGACAGGGGCCACGCCGGCCGGCGGGTACCCCCGCCCGGGGCGGCGCAGCCCCCCGCGCCCCCGCAGGACGCCGCTCAGCCGCCCAGACGGTCCACGGCGGTGACCCGCAGGACCGCGCGGCCCTCCTCGTCCGAGCCGTACAGGTCGACCTCGGCGCTGATGCCCCAGTCGTGGTCCCCGTTCGGGTCGTCGAAGATCTGCCGGACCCGCCAGGCGCCCTCGTCCTCGTCCTCCTCGATCAGGAGCATCCGGGGCCCGCGCGCGTCCGGTCCGGTACCGAGGTCGTCGTACTCGTCCCAGTACCCGTCCATCGCGTCCGCCCAGCGGTCCGCGTTCCAGCCGTACTCGCCGTCCAGCTCCCCGAGTTCCTCGTAGTGCTCCAGCGCGCAGAGCTCCACCCGGCGGAACATCTCGTTGCGCACCAGCACCCGGAAGGCCCGGGCGTTGGCGGTGACCGGCGCGGGCTTCTCGTCCAGCCTGACCTCGGCGGCCTGCGGCGTGGTGGGGTTGGCCAGCTGCTCCCACTCGTCCAGCAGGCTGGAGTCGACCTGGCGGACCAGCTCGCCGAGCCAGGCGATGACGTCCTTGAGGTCGTCGGTCTTGAGGTCCTCGGGGACGGTCTGCTCCAGCGCCTTGTAGGCCCCGGCCAGGTACCGCAGCACGATGCCCTCGGTACGGGCGAGCTCGTAGAAGCCGACGTAGTCGGAGAAGGTCATCGCGCGCTCGTACAGGTCGCGGATCACCGACTTGGGCTGCAGCGGGTGGTCGCCGATCCACGGGTGCGCCCGGCGGTAGACGTCGTACGCGTGGCCGAGCAGTTCCTCCAGCGGCTTGGGGTAGGTGATCTCCTGCAGCCGCTCCATCCGCTCCTCGTACTCGATGCCGTCGCGCTTCATCTCGGCGACGGCCTCGCCGCGCGCCTTGTTCTCCTGCGAGGCGAGGATCTGGCGCGGGTCGTCGAGGGTGGCCTCGACCACCGAGACCACGTCCATCGCGTACGAGGGCGAGGTGGGGTCGAGCAGTTCGAAGGCGGCCAGCGCGAAGGTGGAGAGCGGCTGGTTGAGCGCGAAGTTCTCCTGCAGGTCCAGGGTGAGGCGGACGGTCCGGCCCTCGGCGTCGGGCTCCTCCAGCCGCTCGATCACACCGCCCTCCAGCAGCGAGCGGTAGACGGCGATGGCGTTGCGGATGTGGCGGCGCTGCGCGGGGCGGTCCTCGTGGTTGTCGGTGAGCAGCTTGCGCATCGCCTCGAAGGCGTTGCCCGGGCGGCCGATCACCGAGAGCAGCATGGCGTGGCTGATCTTGAAGCGGGAGACCAGCGGCTCGGGGTCGGCGGCGATCAGCCGCTCGAAGGTCTCCTCGCTCCAGCCGACGAAGCCCTCCGGCGCCTTCTTGCGCACCACCTTGCGGCGCTTCTTGGGGTCCTCGCCGGCCTTGGCGAGCAGCTTCTCGTTCTCCACCACGTGCTCGGGTGCCTGCGCGACCACCTGGCCCACGGTGTCGAAACCGGCCCGGCCGGCGCGTCCGGCGATCTGGTGGAACTCCCGGGCGCGCAGCACCCGCACCCGCTGGCCGTCGTACTTGGACAGGGCGGTGAACAGCACGGTGCGGATCGGCACGTTGACGCCCACGCCGAGCGTGTCGGTACCGCAGATGACCTTCAACAGGCCGGCCTGGGCGAGGCGTTCGACCAGGCGGCGGTACTTGGGCAGCATGCCCGCGTGGTGCACGCCGATGCCGTGCCGGACGTAACGGGACAGGTTGCGGCCGAACTTGGTGGTGAAGCGGAAGTTGCCGATCAGGTCGGCGATGGCGTCCTTCTCCGCCTTGGAGCACATGTTGATGCTCATCAGCGACTGGGCCCGCTCGACGGCCTCCTTCTGCGTGAAGTGCACCACGTAGACCGGCGCCTGGCCGGTCTTCAGCAGCTCCTCCAGGGTGTCGTGCAGGGTGGTGCGCCGGTACTCGTAGAAGAGCGGCACCGGGCGGGTGGCGGAGCGGACCACGGCGGTCGCGCGGCCGGTACGGCGGGTCAGGTCCTCCTCGAAGCGGCGCACGTCGCCGAGGGTGGCGGAGATCAGCAGGAACTGCGCCTGCGGGAGTTCCAGGATCGGGATCTGCCAGGCCCAGCCGCGGTCCGGCTCGGCGTAGAAGTGGAACTCGTCCATCACGACCTGGCCGATGTCGGCCCGCTCGCCGTCGCGCAGCGCGATCTGCGCCAGCACCTCGGCGGTGCAGCAGATGATCGGCGCGGTCGGGTTGACGCTGGCGTCGCCGGTCATCATGCCGACCTGCTCGGTGCCGAACATCTTCACCAGGTCGAAGAACTTCTCCGACACCAGCGCCTTGATCGGCGCGGTGTAGAAGGTCCGCTTGCCCTCGGCCAGCGCGGCGAAGTGCGCGCCCGCCGCGACCAGGCTCTTCCCTGAGCCGGTCGGGGTGGCGAGGATCACGTTGTTCCCGGAGAGCAGCTCGATCAGCGCCTCCTCCTGGGCCGGGTAGAGGGTGATGCCCCGCTCCTGCACCCACTCGACGAAGGTCTCGTACAGCGCATCGGGAGTGGCAGGGCTCGGCATCAGGTCCAGGAGGGTCACGTCGCTATCTTGCCTGCTGGTGATCCTCCCGGGCAAAGCGTTCGGCGCAGCCGACCGGCGGGAGCGGGGCGGCCCCGCCCGGGCCGCCCGGTTCCACGGCGTACGCGATCAGTGCCCGGCCGGGGTCGCCCGGCGGCCGCGGCGTCCCGCACGCCGGCCCCGGCCGGCCCGTGCGGACCGTCAGCGCGGACGGCGCGGCATTCGGCCTGGCCCTGCCGGATCCGGGTAAAGAACGGACCTGGAACAGCCGATCCGGCAGAGGCAGGCTTGTTGCCGTGAGCCCACCGAACGCGAATGGAGCGACATGACCGACACACCCCTCGTCCCGCTCGGCAGCACCGATATGACGATCAGTCGGATCGGCTTCGGTGCCTGGGCCATCGGCGGCGCCGACTGGCGCTACAGCTGGGGCGCCCAGGACGACAGCGAGTCGATCGCCGCCATCCACCGCGCCGCCGACCTCGGGGTCAACTGGATCGACACCGCCGCCGTCTACGGCCTCGGCCACTCCGAGCAGGTGGTCGGCCGGGCGGTGGCCGGGCTGCCCGAGAGCCGCCGCCCGTACGTGTTCACCAAGTGCGGCCTGGTCTGGGACGAGAACGACCGGCTCGCCTCGCCGCGCAAGATCATGAAGCCCGCGAGCGTCCGCCGCGAGCTGGAGGACTCGCTGCGCCGGCTGGGCGTCGAGCGGATCGACCTCTACCAGGTGCACTGGCCCGGGGACGGGCAGCCGCTGGAGTGGGGTGCCGGGGGCGGTGCCGACCAGGGCGGCGGAACTCCGCTGGAGGAGTACTGGCAGCTGATGGCCGACCTGAGGGCCGAGGGCAAGGTCCGCGCCATCGGGCTCTCCAACCACAGCCCCGAACAGCTCGCCGTCGCCGAGAAGACCGCCCACGTCGACTCGATCCAGCCGCAGTTCTCCCTGCTCAGCCGGGACGCGGCGGCCGAACTGCGCTGGGCGGCCGACCACCGGACGGGCGGCATCGTCTACCAGCCGCTCGGCTCCGGGCTGCTCACCGGCGCCTTCTCCGCCGAGCGGGTCGCCGCTCTGGACCCGGCCGACTGGCGGCGCGGCCACCCCGACTTCACCACCCACCTCGACCGCAACCTCGCCCTGGTGGCCGCGCTGCGCCCGATCGCCGAGCGGCACGGCACCACCGTCCCCGCCGTGGCCATCGCCTGGACCCTGGCCTGGCCGGGCGTCACCGGCGCCATCGTCGGCGCCCGGCGCCCCGCCCAGCTGGACGACTGGGCCTCGGCCACCACCCTGAACCTCACCGCCGACGACCTGTCGGAGATCGCGGCCGCTCTCGACCGCACCGGAGCCGGCAGTGGCCCCGTCCACCCGGAGGAAACCACCCGATGATCCTGATCGCCGAACTGACCACCAGGCCGGACCAGGCCGAGCGCCTGCGCACCATGCTGGAAGGCATGATCGAGCCCTCGCTGGACGAACCGGGATGCATCGGCTACCAGCCGCTGGTCGACCCGAACCACCCCGAGCGGATGGTGGTCCTGGAGGAGTGGCGGGACGAGGAGGCGCTCCAGGAGCACTTCGCCACCCCGCACTACCGGCACGCCAAGGCGGTCCTGGACGAGATCCTCGCGGAGCCCGCCGTGCTGCGCCGGCTGGCTCCGACGGAGGTCTGAGCCCACCGGATTCCGCGGCCGGAGCAGTACCGAAGGGAAACGGCTTCCCGGCGTTACAGCGTGGCACTACACGTGGCGCCGGGAAGCTCCTAGTCTCAACGGTCTACAGCACCTTCGTCGAAGGAGTAGACCGATGAGCCGAGTCGTTCGAGCAGCTCTCTTCCAGACGGCCTGGACGGGAGACTCGGAAACGATGATCGCGGCCCATGAGCGGGCGGCCCGGGACGCGGCCGCGCAGGGCGCCCAGATCATCGGCTTCCAGGAGGTCTTCAACGCCCCGTACTTCTGCCAGGTGCAGGAGCCGGAGCACTACCGCTGGGCCGAGCCCGTCCCGGACGGTCCGACCGTGCGCCGGATGCGGGACCTGGCGCGGGAGCTGGGGATGGTGATCGTCGTCCCGGTGTACGAGATCGAGCAGTCCGGCTTCTACTACAACACCGCCGCCGTGATCGACGCCGACGGCAGCTACCTCGGCAAGTACCGCAAGCACCACATCCCGCAGGTCAAGGGCTTCTGGGAGAAGTACTACTTCAAGCCCGGCAACCTCGGCTGGCCGGTCTTCGACACCGCCGTCGGCAAGGTCGGGGTCTACATCTGCTACGACCGGCACTTCCCCGAGGGCTGGCGGGCGCTCGGCCTGGCCGGCGCCGAGATCGTGTACAACCCCTCCGCGACCAGCCGGAGCCTGTCCTCCTACCTCTGGCAGCTGGAACAGCCCGCCGCCGCCGTCGCCAACGAGTACTACATCGCCGCGATCAACCGGGTCGGCGTGGAGGAGTACGGCGACAACGACTTCTACGGCACCTCGTACTTCGTCGACCCGCGCGGCCAGTTCGTCGGGGAGACCGCCTCCGACAAGGACGAGGAGCTCCTGGTCCGCGACCTCGACCTGGACCTGATCGAGCAGGTCCGCCAGCAGTGGGCCTTCTACCGGGACCGCCGCCCCGACGCCTACGGCCCGCTCACCGAGGCCTGAGAGGAGCGGACCGTGAACCGCACCGTGATCCGCGGCGGCCTGGTGGTCACCGCCGCCGAGGAACTGCACGCCGACGTCCTGATCGAGGGCGAGAAGGTGGTCGCGCTGGCCTCCTACGGCAGCGCCGCCGCCGAGAGCTGGACGGCCGAGAAGGTGCTCGACGCCCGCGGGCTGTACGTCATCCCCGGCGGCGTGGACGCCCACACCCACATGGAGCTGCCGTTCGGCGGCACCTTCGCCTCCGACACCTTCGAGACCGGCACCAGGGCCGCAGCCTGGGGCGGCACCACCACCATCGTGGACTTCGCCGTCCAGTCGGTCGGCTCCTCGCTGCGCGAGGGCCTGGACGCCTGGCACGAGAAGGCCCAGGGCAACTGCGCGATCGACTACGGCTTCCACATGATCCTGGCCGACGTCACCGAGCACAGCCTGGCGGAGATGGACCTGCTGGTCGCCGAGGGCGTCACCTCGTTCAAACTCTTCATGGCCTACCCCGGCGTCTTCTACAGCGACGACGGGAAGATCCTGCGCGCCATGCAGCGCGGCGCCGACAACGGCGGCCTGATCATGATGCACGCCGAGAACGGCATCGCCATCGACGTCCTGGTGGAACAGGCCCTCGCGGCGGGCAGAACCGACCCCCGCTACCACGGCGAGGTCCGCCGCGAGCTCCTGGAGGCGGAGGCCACCCACCGCGCGGTCAAGCTGGCCCAGGTGGCCGGCGCCCCCCTCTACGTCGTACACGTCTCCGCCGCCTCGGCGGTCGCCGAGATCGCCGCGGCCCGCCGCCAGGGCCTCGACGTGTTCGGCGAGACCTGTCCGCAGTACCTCTTCCTGTCCACCGACAACCTGGCCGAACCCGGCTTCGAGGGCGCCAAGTACGTCTGCTCCACCCCGCTGCGCCCGCGCGAGCACCAGGCCGAACTGTGGAAGGCGCTGCGCACGGGCGACCTCCAGGTGGTCTCCACCGACCACTGCCCGTTCTGCTTCAGCGGCCAGAAGGAGCTCGGCCGCGGCGACTTCTCCAAGATCCCCAACGGCCTGCCCGGCGTGGAGAACCGGATGGACCTGCTCCACCAGGCGGTCGTCGAGGGCCGGATCTCCCGCCGCCGCTGGATCGACATCGCCTGCGCCACCCCCGCCCGGATGTTCGGCCTCTACCCGCGCAAGGGCACCATCGCCCCCGGTGCCGACGCCGACGTCGTCCTCTACGACCCCGCGGCCCGGCAGACCATCTCCGCCGAAACCCACCACATGAACGTCGACTACTCCGCGTACGAGGGGAAAGAGATCACCGGCAAGGTCCGCACCGTGCTCTCCCGGGGCACCGTCGTCATCGACGGCGACGCCTACCTCGGCCGGGCGGGACACGGACGCTACCAACCGCGCGCCACCTGTCAGTACCTCGCCTAAGGAGACCAGTGGACATCGGACTCGTGCTCCAGACCGACCCGCCCGCGCAGCTGCTCGTCGAGCGGATGAAGCGGGCCGAGGCGGCGGGCTTCACCCATGGCTGGACCTTCGACTCGGTGGTGCTCTGGCAGGAGCCATTCGTCATCTACAGCCGGATCCTCGCGGAGACCAGCCGCCTGACCGTCGGCCCGATGGTCACCAACCCCGCCACCCGCACCTGGGAGGTGACCGCCTCCCTGTTCGCCACCCTCAACGACATGTACGGCAACCGCACCGTCTGCGGCATCGGTCGCGGCGACTCCGCGCAGCGGGTGGCCGGCCGCCGCCCCGCGACCCTGGACCTGCTCTCGCACGCCATGCACGCCATCAAGGAGCTCGCCGAGGGCCGTGAGGCCCGGGTGGACGGCACCGTCGTCCACCTGCCGTGGGTCAAGCCCGGCTCCCGGCTCCCGGTCTGGATGGCCGCGTACGGTCCGAAGGCCCTCGCCCTGACCGGTCGCCAGGCCGACGGCTTCATCCTCCAGCTCGCCGACCCCTTCCTCACCGAGTGGATGGTCAAGGCCGTCCGAGAAGCCGCCGCCGAAGCCGGCCGGGACCCTGCCTCGATCACCGTCTGCGTCGCCGCCCCCGCGTACGTCACCGAGGACGACTCGCCCGCCGCGCTGGCCCATGCCCGGGAGCAGTGCCGCTGGTTCGGCGGCATGGTCGGCAACCACGTCGCCGACCTGGTCGCCCGCTACGGCGAGCACTCCGGCCTGGTCCCCGACGCCCTCACCGACTACATCAAGAACCGCCACGGCTACGACTACGCCCACCACGGCCGGGCCGGGAACCCCGACACCGCCTTCGTCCCCGACGAGATCGTCGACCGCTTCTGCCTGATCGGCCCGCCCCGGGCCCACCTGGAGCGCCTCGCCGAACTGCGCGCCCTCGGCGTCGACCAGTTCGCCGTCTACGCCATGCACGACGCTGTGGAGTCCACCATCGACGCCTACGGCGAGAGCATCATCCCCGCGCTCGGCTGACATGGACCGGGCGGCCCATCCGGCGCGGGGTGGGCCGCCCGACCGCCGGCCGGTCCGGGAGCAGCGGCCGGCCGGGTCCGGCCGGGCATGACGAAGTAACCGCCGGGCTGCGAACATTTGCTGAACGTCTGTCGGGCACGGTCGCTATAGTCTGACCGGCTCCGCCTTCGGACGCTGCCGGGGCCCGCCCCCGGCCGCCTCGGTGGGCGGGATGCCGTTTCACCGGAACGGGGCCGGTGGGTGCGGTCGACGAGGCCGGTGGTCACCATGCCCCGACGTGCCTCCACCACCCGGGAGTATCGAAGATGACCGCCTTCACCAGCCGCTGCTGCGGTGCCGTAGCCGCCGTCAGCGCCGGAGCCCTGCTGCTGAGCGCCTGTGGTTCGAGCAGCAGCAGCGTCTCACTGCACGACCAGCTGCCCGAGGCGATCCGGAAGGCCGGGGCGATCGAGGTGGGCGCGTCGCTCACCGCCGCCCCGGTGGTCTTCAAGAGCCCGGACGGACTGCCGGACGGCCTCGATCCCGATCTCGCCGCCGCCCTGGGGCAGGTGCTCGGCGTCAAAGTCGACTTCCAGGACGTCGGTCCCTTCGCGAACGTGCTCCCCGGGCTGCTGAGCAAGAAGTACGACATCGCGATGTCCGGGATCACCGACACCCGCGACCGCGAGCAGGGCGTCGACAACAACAACAAGCACATCAACGACGGTGTGGACTTCGTCGACTACTTCATGGCCGGCTTCGGGACGGTGGTCCGGAAGGGCAACCCCAAGAAGATCTCCACCCTGGACGACCTGTGCGGCAGGACGCTGGCGGTGAAGAAGGGCACCATCCACGACGACTTCGCGGCCAACCAGCAGAAGGCGTGCGAACACTCCGGCAAGCCGCTGAAGGTCGTGGAGGCGGACGCCGACGAGAAGGCGCTGGCCGCCCTGCGCGACGACGAGGCGGACGCGTACCTCACCGACTACCCGAAGGCGCAGTACAGCGCCCAGACCGTCGACGGAGGCCAGACCTTCGAGCTCGCCGGTTCCCAACTGCAGCCCCGCCCCTACGGGATAGCCGTCCGCAAGGACGAAAGCCAGCTGCGGGACATCCTGGTGAAGGCGATGAACACGATCGTCAGGAACGGCACCTATGACGGCCTGCTCGCGAAGCGGCAGCTCTCGGCCGGTGCGGTCCAGGACTCCGTGGTCAACGGCAGCAGCTGAGCAGATCCGGCAACTGGCCCTTCTTAAAGGATGATTGACGTTCAGTCAGTTCTCCTTCGGTGCTGGGGGAAGCGGGCTGCGGGCCTCGACCGTCAGAAGACGGCGAGCGGATTGACCGGAGAGCCCGTGCCCCCGGGGATGTTCAGCGGGGCGGCGACGAAGAGGAACTCCCAGCGGGAGAGACGGGCGCAGGTCTCGGCCAGCGGCTCCAGGTCCATGTTGTCGATCAGGGGCAGCCCCATGGTGGTGACGGCCAGCACATGGACCGGGGAGTGGACGCCGGGGACGGGGCTCGGACGCACGTCGCTGTCGCCGTCGCCGCCCAGCACCGAGGCCCGCGACCCGTCCAGGACGGACATCGCACCGGGGTGCAGCCCCGCGCTGAGGCCGTCCGGATCCCAGGGGCCCAGCCGCCGTCTCCGGGCGAGGTGGCCCGTGCGCACCAGGACGGCGTCCCCGGGACGGAGCGGGCTGCCCTGCCGCTCGGCGCAGGCGGTCAGCTCCGGGCCGCCGATCGCCGTCCCCGGCTCCAGCCAGTCGAGGCCGCGCAGCCGAGCCACGTCCAGCAGCACGCCCCGACCCACCAGCCCGGGCAGCAGGTCGGTCACCGCGCCGTAGGAGGCACCCCGCGAGGAGAGCACCTCCCGGGCCGGCACTCCCGCGAAGAGCAGTCCGCGGTAGGCGATGTGGCAGAGCGCGTCCAGGTGCGTCTGTGCCTTCCCGTGGTAGTCGGCGGCGATGAAGTCCTTGTGCACGGTCGGCTCGGGCGGCGTGACGTCCGCCAGTTCGGTCATCAGGTGCAGAGCGGGCCGGCGGTTGTCGGGCCCCGCGACGCAGTCCCACGGCCGCCCCATGGCGACGACCTCGCCGGTGCGCACCAGGCGGGCCGCCGCCGCACGCGCGGACCGGGGCGGAGCGGGGAGGCGGTCGCGGCGCAGCCGCTCGAAGAGCGCGTCGAACTCCGCGCGTTCCATCGCCGGACCGCCATCGGCGGGCCGCTCGGGTGGGAAGGCAGAACCACTCATGGCGCTCCTTGGACCGACCGGCCATAGGCCCCGCGTCCCCCGTACAGCCGATGATGCGGTGGCGGTCGGCAGGGTGCCACCGAGGGCCGCGCGCCGCCGTGGCGGCGCGGTGCGGGTGGTGGCTGCTCCGCGGCCGGGGCGGGCGCCGTGCCACGGCCCGGGCGGTCGTGAGGAATCCGCCTCGTGGGCGAAGTCCTAATATTGCTTCGAAGGGGGCAGCCCCTCGGAGTGTGAGTGCCGTGGCGATCGTGACAGGTGCCGACGAGGTGGGCACAGGCCCCACCCGCGTCCGTGAGCGGTTCCTGCACAACGGCTCGGTCGAGGGCGGGGTGCGTGACCTGATCCTGAGCTCCTGGCAGCGCTCCCAGCTGCTGGGGCTCTCACCGGACCGGATCGAGCTGCCGTACCGGCCGGACTTCGAACCGGACGGCCGGCTCATCCGCGCGGCCCGGCCCGTGCTGGAACGGCTGGCGGCCAGGTTCGCGGGCAGCCCGATGAACGTGGCGCTCTCCGACGGCGCCGGCATGGTGCTGCAACGCCGCTTCGGCGATCCGTCCATGGCCAGGAGCCTGCCCGAGTTCCAGAGCACCCCCGGCTTCGTGTTCGCCGAGCGGTACGGGGGGACCAACGGTATCGGCCTCGCCCTCGCCGAGCGGCGGCTGTGCCACGTCTACGGGGCCGAACACTTCGCCGAGCGGTCCCAGACCAACGGCTGTACGGCGATCCCGGTCCGCGACCCGCTCAGCGGGCGCATCGAGGGCGTCCTCTGCCTCGGCTTCCCGAGCAACTACGCGGACCCGGCGCTGGACACCGTGATCCGCAAGGCGGCCGCCGTCATCGAACGGCGACTGCTGCAGCAGAGCTCGGCGCGGGAACGCGCGCTGCTGCGGGCGTACCTCGACTCCGGGCGCCTGGTGCGGAGCGGTGAGCCGACCGCGGACGGGCAGCGCCTGATCGGGGTGGACGAGCTGGCCCGGAGCGGACTGGACCACCGCGACCAGGCGGTCCTCACGGAGCGGGCCGCCGAGCTGATCTCCCGGGCCCAGCGGGCCGCCGTCGAGGTGACCCTCTCCCGAGGACGCCGGGTCACCCTCGTGAGCCGCCCGGTGACGAGCCGGTCCGGGGTGGAGGGCGTCGTCATCGAGGCGGTCCTGCACGGCGACACGGTGCGGCCGCGGCTCGACGTCCCCGGCCATGCCGGCGGGCGGCTCGGCCCTTCGGAGGGTGCCACCCCGCCCGTTCCGGCGGCCGGGCGCCCCGGAGCCCCCGCCGGTGCCGGCGAACGCGGCACCGCCACCGGGCTGCTGCTCGTGGGCGAACCGGGAGTGGGCAAGTACGCCGTCGCGGCCCGCCGACGCCTGGAGCTGCTGTCCGAGGCCAGCGCCCGCATCGGCACCACCCTGGACGTGACCCGCACCGCCGGGGAACTCGCCGAGATGGCCGTCCCGCGCCTGGCCGACTACGTCACCATCGACCTGCCCGAGGCCGTGCTGCGCGGCGAGGAGTCCGCCGATCCGCGCGGCGACCTCCGCCGCACGGTGGTCCACGGCATCCGTGACGACTGCCCGTTCTACCCGGTGGGCGAGCGGGTCGACCTGAGCCCCACCACCCCCCAGGCGCGGTGCCTGGTCAACGGGCAGGCGGTACTGGAACCCGATCTGAGCACGGCCGCCGGCTGGCTCGCCCAGGACGCCGAGGCGGGCGAGCGCATCCTCGCGGCGGGCGTCCACTCCCTGATCACCGTCCCGCTGCTCGCCCGCGGCCTCGTCCTGGGCGTCGCCAGCTTCTACCGGGCGCAGGACTCCGCGCCCTTCGGCGACGACGACCGCTCGCTGGCCCAGGAACTCGCCACCCGCGCCGCGGTCTGCATCGACAACGCGCGGCGGTACACCCGCGAGCACACCATGGTGCTGGCCCTGCAGCGCAGCCTGCTCCCGCGCGGCCTGCCCGAGCAGAACGCCGTCGAGGTCGCCCACCGCTACCTGCCCGCCGAGTCCGGTGTGGGCGGCGACTGGTTCGACGTCATCCCGCTCTCCGGCGCCCGGGTCGCCCTGGTGGTCGGCGACGTGGTGGGCCACGGACTGCACGCCGCCGCCACCATGGGGCGGCTGCGCACCGCCGTGCACAACTTCTCCGAACTGGACCTCGCCCCTGACGAACTCCTCACCCACCTGGACAACCTGGTGGGCCGCCTCGACCGGGAGCACGACACGGAGCCCGCCGCCGGCAGCGCGGGCGTCATCGGGGCCTCCTGCCTGTACGCCGTCTACGACCCGACCACCCAGCGCTGCACCCTGGCCCGGGCCGGCCACCCGCCACCCGCGGTGGTCCATCCGGACGGCACGGTGACGCTCCCCGAGCTCCCCGCCGGGCCGCCGCTCGGCCTGGGCGGCCTCCCCTTCGAGACCGCCGAGATCGACCTCCCCGAGGGCAGCCGGCTGGTCCTCTACTCCGACGGACTCATCGAGGACCGCCACCGCGACGTCGACACGGTCCTCGGCCGGCTGTGCGGCGCGCTGGCCGACCGGGACCGCTCTCCCGAGGACACCTGCCGCGCGGTCCTGGACGCCGTGGTGCCCGAACACCTCGTCGACGACGTGACACTGCTCGTCGCCCGCACCCGCGCGCTGCCACCCGACCGGATCGCCGCCTGGGACGTGCCCGCCGACCCGGCCGGCGTCGCCGGGATCCGAGCCGCCGTCACCCGCAGGCTGAGCGACTGGGGTCTCGAGGAGGTCGCGTTCGTCACCGAACTGCTGCTCAGTGAGCTGGTCACCAACGCCATCCGGTACGGCACCGAGCCCATCAGGGTCCGCCTGGTCCACGACCGCACCCTGATCTGCGAGGTCTTCGACGCCAGCAGCACCGCCCCGCACCTGCGCCACGCCGCCACCACCGACGAGGGCGGCCGCGGCCTGTTCCTGGTCGCCCAGCTCGCCCGGGCCTGGGGGACCAGGTACACCCCTCGCGGCAAGGTCATCTGGGCCGAGTGCGCCCTGGACTCGCCCGCGGGCGAGCCCGACCTGTCCGCGAGCTATCTGGCGGACATTCCCGCCATCTAGCGGCGCGCCCGCCCGAAACAGTGTGTCGGCGGTGCGGCCGCGGGGGCCCAGCTGGTAGGAACGGTGCACCGCGAGACGGCGAGATCCGGCGGGAAGGCCTCGGCGGCCGGACCCAGGAGAGATCCATGCATGACGCTCCCGACACCCCGGCGGGCCCGCTCGTGCGCATCCGGGGTCTCACCAAGCGGTTCGGCGGCACCGTCGCCCTGGCCGGCGTCGACCTCGACCTCCACCGCGGCAGCGTGCTGGCCCTGCTCGGCCCGAACGGCGCCGGGAAGTCCACCCTCATCAAGATCCTCGCCGGGGTGCACCACGCCGACGAGGGCGAGGTGACGGTGGCCGGCCACCCGCTCGGCACCGAGGCCGCCACCCGGACCATGTCCTTCATCCACCAGGACCTCGGGCTGGTCGAGTGGATGACGGTCGCCGAGAACATCGCCCTGGGAACCGGCTATCCGCGCCGGCACGGACTGATCTCCTGGCGGCGGACCCGGCAGCGCTGCGCCGAGGCCCTCGGGGTCGTCGCCGGACACCTCGACCCCGATGAGCCGATCGCCCACCTCGCCCCCGCCGAGCGCTCGCTGGTCGCCATCGCCCGCGCCCTGGCGAGGCGGACCGAGCTGATCGTCCTGGACGAGCCGACCGCCGGGCTGCCCGCCGCCGACTGCGCCCGGCTCTTCGGCGTACTGCGCACCCTGCGCGACCGGGGACACGGCATCATCCACGTCACCCACCGCCTCGACGAGGTGTACCGGGTCGCCGACACCTTCGCCGTGCTGCGCGACGGCCGCCTGATCAGCTCGGGACCGCTGGCCGGCCACAGCCCCCGGTACCTGGTGCGCGACATCGTGGGCCGGGAACCGGCCGGCCACCGGCGCGCCCCCGCCCCCGCCGACGCCCCGGTCGTCCTGCGCCTGGACGGCGTCCGAACCGGGCAGGCCGGACCGGTGAGCCTTCGGCTGCGCGCCGGCGAGATCCTCGGGATGGTGGGCCTCACCGGCGCCGGCCACCTCGACCTGGGCCGCGCACTGGCCGGCGCCCGGCCGATCCTGGCCGGACGCGCTCTGCTCGACGGACGGCCCTACGCTCCGCGCTCCGTCGCCGAGGCGGTCGCCGTGGGCGTCGGCCTGGTGACCGGAGACCGCCAGGAGGCAGGCTGCGCGGCCGAGTTGACGGTGCGTGAGAACCTGCTGGCCAACCCCCGGGCAGGCGGCGTCCCGGCGCTGCACTGGATCAGCCCCCGGCGCGAGCGCGCCGAGGCCACCGCCCTGATCGACCGCTTCTCGGTGCACCCCAGGGACAGCGAGGCGCCGATCGCCACCCTGTCCGGCGGGAACCAGCAGAAGGTCATGGTCGGCCGCTGGCTCCGGGTGCGCCGGCGGCTGCTGGTCCTGGAGGAGCCGACCGCCGGCGTGGACGTCGGCGCCAAAGCCGAGATCCACCGTCTGCTGGACCAGGCGCTGGCCGCGGGCCTCGCGGTACTGCTCAGCTCCACCGACTTCGAGGAGGTCGCCACCGTGTGCCACCGCGCGCTGGTGTTCGTCGGCGGGAGAGTGACCGCCGAGCCGGCCGGATCGGCCCTCACCGTCAGCGAGTTGACCCGCGCGGCCTCGGCGATGCCCGCTGTCACCGGCGACGACGACCCGGGCACGACCGACCGATGACCGCACCCCCCTCGCGATCGCCCTCGCGCCGTTCCCGGCGAAGCCGCCTGCGGGGCCACCACCTGATCGGCAGCTACGGCCTGCCGGCCCTCGCCGCCCTGCTGTTCCTGGTCTTCTCCGTCGTGCTGCCGGACACCTTCCCCACCCTGGACAACATCTCCTCGATCCTCTCCAGCCAGTCGATCCCGGCGATCCTCGCGCTCGGCGCGACGATCCCCATCACCACCGGCAGGTTCGACCTGTCCATCGGCTACGGTCTCGGCCTCGCCCACGTCGTGGTGCTGTGGCTCATCGTGGACGGCGGCTGGCCCTGGCCCCTCGCCTGCCTGGCGGTGATCCTGGGCGGGACGGCCTTCGGGGTCCTCAACGGCCTCGTCGTCGAGTACGGCAGGATCGACTCCTTCATCGCCACGCTCGGCACCGGCAGCATCCTGTACGCCTTCTCCGGCTGGATCACCGGCGGCGCCCGGATCGTCCCCGGTGCGGGCGGCCTGCCCACCGCCTTCACCGACCTGTACGACTCCAGGTTCCTCGGCCTGCCGGTGTCCGCCTCCTACGTTGCCGTCCTCGCCGCGGCGCTGTGGCTGCTGCTGGAACGGCTGCCGCTCGGCCGGTACCTGTACGTCATCGGGGCGGGGGTCCGCACCGCCGAACTGGTCGGCATCCCCGTCCGCCGGTACAGCGTCTACGCCTTCGCCGGGTCCGGACTGGTCGTCGGCTGCGCGGGTGTCCTGCTCGCCGCGGAGCAGCAGATCGGCAACCCGAGCGTCGGCATCGACTACTTGCTGCCCGCCTTCGTCGGCGCGCTGCTCGGCTCCACCGCGATCCGGCCCGGCCGGGCCAACGCCCTGGGCACCGTGGTCGCCGTCGCCGTGCTGGCCGTCGGCCTCGCCGGAATCGGCCAGCTCGGCGCCGACTTCTGGGCCGTCCCGCTGTTCAACGGCGCGGCCCTGCTCATCGCCGTCGGCCTGGCGGGCTACTCCGCCCGGCGCCGACTGCGGGCCGGCGCAGCCAGGAGCGGCGGGTCGCCGGCAAACGGCGATGCTCCCCGGGACCTGCCGTGAACCGCGGGACCGCCCGCCGAGGCGTGGCTCTGCTGGCCGCGGCCGCCGTCCTCGCCGGCTGCCAGCGCGGCGTGTCGACCGGTGCCGGACCCGGCACCGCGGGGCCGACGGGGGCCGGCTGCCCGGCCGCGCTCGCCAGGGCCAGGGCGGACGTCCGGCAGGCGGAGCGGACGGACACCTCCTGGAAGGGCCCCACCAGCGGCCCGGCGGCGGTCCCCGGCAAGACCGTCGTCTACGTGGCCCAGACCATGACCAACCCCGGTGTCGCGGGCGTGGCGAGGGCGATGGCCGAAGCGGCGACGGTCATCGGATGGCGGGTCAGGGTGGTCGACGGACAGGGCACACCCGTCGGCGTCCAGGCGGCGTTCAACCAGGCGATCGACCTCAAGCCCTCGGGCATCGTCATCGGCGGCTTCGATCCCGCCCTGACCGCACAGCAGTTGGCGAGGGCCGAGGCGGCGCACCTCCCGCTGGTCGGCTGGCACGCGGTTCCCACGCCCGGCCCGAGCAGCAGTCCCAGGCTCTTCAGCAACATCACCACCAGCGTCGCGGACGTCGCGCGGATCAGCGCGGACTGGGTCATCGCCGAGTCCGAGGGCAACGCCGGAGTCGTGCTCTTCACCGACGACTCGATCCCGTTCGCCAAGAACAAGTCCGGCCTGATCAGGGACGGACTCGCCGACTGTCCCGGGGTCAGACTGCTGGCCGCCGAGAACATCCCGATCCCGGACGCGAGCAGCCGCACCCCTCAGGCGGTCTCCGCCCTGCTCGCCCGCTTCCAGAGCCGGTGGACCTACTCCGTGGCCGTCAACGACCTGTACTTCGCCGATGCCGCACCCGCCCTGCGGGCGGCGGGCAGACCGGGCGACGGCGCCCCGTACAACATCGGCGCGGGCGACGGCGACCCCTCGGCCTTCCAGCGCATCGAGAGCGGGCAGTTCCAGGCCGCCACCGTCCCCGAGCCGCTGGCCCAGCAGGGCTGGCAGATCGTCGACGAGTTCAACCGGGCCTTCTCCGGCGACCCCGCCACCGGATACGTCGCACCGGTGCACATCACCACGGCCGCCAACAGCGCCGGGGCCACGTCCTGGGACCCGCCGGGCTACCGCGAGGCGTACCGGAGGATCTGGGGGAGGTAGACGGCCTGCCTTGGCAGGGCGATGCGGTCGGTCGGGGCAGGGCGATGCGGTCGGTCGGGTGAATGACCGGTCCGTGCCGTGCCCGGCCGCGGCGGGACGGGCACGGATGGGGGCCCGGACCCCGTGTGGAGAGGCGTTGCCGTGAACCGTGCACTGATCGTCGTCGATGTGCAGAAGGACTTCTGCGAGGGAGGCAGCGTCCCGGTGAAGGGCGGCGCGGACCGGGCGAGCGCCATCGCCGACCTGGTCCGGCGCTCCGCCCGAGGTGAGTACTCACACGTCGTCGCCACCCGCGACCACCACATCGATCCGGGCGGCCACTTCTCCGACCACCCGGACTACGTGAACTCCTTCCCCGTGCACTGCGTGGTCGGCAGCGAGGGAAGCGCCTTCCATCCGAACTTCGCGTCCGTCGCCGACTCGGACGTCGTCGACGAGGTCTTCTACAAGGGGGCGCACTCGGCCTCCAAGAGCGGCTTCGAGGGATCGGCCGAGGACGGCACGCCGCTGGCCGACTGGCTCCGGGCACGGCACATCAGCGACCTCGACGTCGTCGGCATCGCCACCGACCACTGCGTGAAGGCCACCGCGCTGGACGGCGCGCGAGCGGGCTTCGCCGTACGCGTCCTGCTCGACTACACCGCCGGTGTCGCCGCCGACAGCACCGACAGCGCCCTCGGCGAGATGCGCCGGGAAGGCGTCGCGCTGACCGGCGAACCCGTCGTCCTCGACTGAGACCGACCCCGTGCCCCCGCCCGGTCCGCCCGGCGTGCGGAAGGGGCGTGCCGTCCAGCCGGTACGCGGTGCGGCGTGCTCGGCGAGTCCTGTTGACCGGCCGTCATCCCAGGCGGTTACGTAGGCCGCGTGGCTACACAAGGTAGTCGAAATATCGACGGTGTGTCATATCCGCAGGTTATCGGGCATGCCGGCTCGTTCGAGGGAGCAGCGTGAAGGTTCGTAGCATCCTAACCACCGTGGCCGCGGGCGCGGTCCTGTTCACCGGTTCGCTGCCCGCCGCCGCCCAGGCGCAGACACTCCGGGCCGAGCGCGGTGCGATGCAGGACACCGCCAGAGCCAGACTCGACAGGTCGCTGGCGGAGTGTTCGACCGAACTCGTCGACGGGGACAAGCGACTGGGCCCGCTGCGCCTGCCCGTCCTCGGCCTGGTAGGAAAGGAGGTCACCGGGTACCGGTCCACCGACGACCTGGGCTCGCAGCGGTTCCTCGACCTGTACTGGCGGGACGGCAACTGGATCTACCCGGCGCAGGACGGATACGTCCTCAACCCGGACGGCACGCCGCAGAAGACCGCGGTCACCCTGCAGAAGGACCAGGACATCGACCGCTACGGCGGCGAGGGCGGCAGCTTCCTCGCACCCGAGGGGCTGCCCTACGCACAGCGGTCCCTCCCGCCGCAGAGCCTGGTCGGCACCCCGGCGGCCGGCTGCAACTACCACGACTACCGCGTGCTCAAGCCGTTCAAGCTCTACACGGGACCGATCGCCCCGTGGTTCGCCCAGCCCGGCCTCGGCACCCAGTACCAACTGGACTACCACCTCGTTCCCGGCGCCCCGTCCGGCAAGGGGGAGTTCAATGTGAAGTGGCTGGTCGACAACCAGTACCTGGGGCGCATCATCTGACGGCGGCCCGGTCGGACGGAAGCGGGCGGACGGCCCGGACCGGTACTGCCGGCCCGGCCCGTCCGGCCGTCCCGCCGTGTGGTGCCGGGGTCAGCCGCGGGCGTCGGAGCGCTGCCGTTCCAGGGTGAAGGAGTCGACGGGGGTCAGGTCGCCGTGGGGGCCGTCGAAGGTGTAGTAGGTGACCCGCATCCGGGTGCGGCCGG
Source organism: Kitasatospora sp. HPM-01-4 (assembly GCF_051374625.1). Taxonomy (NCBI): domain Bacteria; kingdom Bacillati; phylum Actinomycetota; class Actinomycetes; order Kitasatosporales; family Streptomycetaceae; genus Kitasatospora; species Kitasatospora sp. HPM-01-4. The sequence continues at coordinate 7,919,450 of NZ_JBPQGP010000005.1, forward strand.
TCCGGCGGTCGCCGGGGTCGACGTCGAACGCGGCGAAGCCGTGGTTGTGCCGGCGGTCTTGGACCGAGGCCCAGGGAGCGTCCTCGGTGACCCAGACCGGATCCCGGTGGTTCGGCAGGAAGTTGCCCACCTGGCTGCTCAGGGAGACGATGACCCGGCCGTATGGCCGGTCGAAGAGGTCGCTCTCGGAGGTGGCGAAGTTGCCGCCGGCGCCGATGACCATGTGGACGGTGCCCCGGCCGGTGTCGATCACGTCGGTCCGGGTCGAGACCGGGATCGGGGTGCGGGTCTCGTTGGGGAGGGCTCCGCGTACGGGGTGCGAGCGCTCGTAGTGGTGCTCGTGGCCGCTGACGACGAGGTCGACTCCGTAGGTGTCGAAGAGCGGGCCCCAGGAGCTGCGTACGCCCAGGTCGCTCCCGCTGCCGGACTTGGTGCTGGAGACCATCGGCTGGTGCATGCAGACGACGATCCAGTCGATCGAGCGGTCTGCTCGCGATGCCATCAACTCCCTTTCGAGCCAGTTCCGTTGGGCGCCTCCGGAGTAGCCGTGCACATAGCTGTCGCCGGCGTCCTGGATCGCGACGTCGTCGTTGGCGAGGGAGACGAAGCGGACGGCGCCGACCGTGAAGGCGTACCACATGCCCCGGGTCTCCTGGTCCAGGGAGGCGGCGGAGCGGGGCAGTTCGAAGTACGTCTGGTAACCGGCCACGCCGATGGGGCCGTTGCCCTGCTCGTTCTCGTGGTTGCCCACGCACGGCATCCAGGGGCGCAGCCGGGCGGAGCGGCTGTTGCTGATGAACCAGTCCGCCCAGGTGGCGGTGCGGCTCTGTCCGAAGCGGGGGCCGGCGGAGGCGTAGCAGAGGTCGCCGTTGACCAGGTTGAACAGCGGGCCGACCCGTTCCACGGCGGCCACGATGTCCGCGGAGGCGGCCGAGCCGACCTGGCTGCTGGTGTAGAGCGGGAAGCCCCCGGTCGGCGAGGGGACGTCGGGCGGCAGGGTGACGGTCCGGCGGAGGTTGGACGTCGCCTGGTCGCCGAAGCTGGTGAAGGTGAAGGCGGCGCGGCCGCGCGGGCCGGTGGTGAAGGAGCCGGTCTCCGGGGCGGCGCCCTCGTGCGCGGCCGTGTACAGATAGGTGGTGCCCGGGCGGAGCCCGGTGAGGCGGGCGTGGTGGACGTACACCTCCTCCTTGGTGAAGGCGTCGCGGTACGTCCTGGTCTCGGCGGCGACCACCCGGCCGAGTCCGCCGTCGGGTGAGCCGAGCCGGACCTGCGGCTGCCGCACCGACTGCGGGGTGAGCCAGGAGACGGTCATCTCGGTGGCGGGGTCGGTGCCGAACTGCAGGTGGAGACCGCTCACGCTGGGCGCCCCGAGCCGGTGCGGGAGGGTCTGGAGCAACGGGCCCGGCGAGGAGGCCGGTTCGGCACAGGCCTCGGTGGCGCCGCCCACCACCAGGGCGGCGCCCGCCGCCGACGACCCCTTGAGCACCGATCTTCGTGCGATCGCCATGAACGTCCCCTCCCCGGCGGGATGTCGGTGGCGAGCACAGTACCGGCGCGAGTGCGGCGGGAGTAGGTCTTCGACGCACTTTGTGGCACTGAACATGACATGCCGTCAGAGCGGCTGCGGATCGGGTCAACGTCCTTCCGGCGCAGGGGATCGTGCAGAAATCAACATTCCGAAAATCCCGGACCGTCCGGCCGTCCGGGCGCCTCCTTGCTGTGACCTTTGCCACAACTTGACCTGCGGGCGTGGGTTGTCGGCGGGATTTTTATGGCTGAACCAATCCAAATTGACCGGAAGTCGTATGACTATTCGTCAAAAGTTCAGATTGGATGGCAATATGTGCGTAGCCGTACCACCCTTCTGACCTGGTGCACACTTCCCGTGTACACGATGACGAATGGCTGAACTGTGCGCATTCACCGTCCGGATCGCAATGCTGCGACCACGTGGCCCCGCCTCGTAGACGAAGAACTCACGCTCCCGGAGTTTTCCCGACTAGCCGGAGAGGTCGGGGGCTACCCCTATGTGAAAATCGTGCTCGACCGCACCGAGTCGGTGCTCCACTTCATCGACAGCGCGGACGGCACACTCCACGTCCGCTACATCGGGTGCGAGATACTCGGCATGTCGATCGACGAGTTGGCCGGCCGCCTCGATTCCTTCAACGACGACGTCTACCGAAATCCCGACCGCCGCTTCTATCTCGGCACGCTCGCGCTGCACACCCGGCAGGACCCGGAGGGCGGCCAACAGGCTCCCGGTTTCCTGTCGTTGGAGACCGTGGACGTCGACACCATGTCCCAGGACATGCTGCGGTTCTTCTACCACTGCGTACGCGACCACATCGACTCCTCGGTGCCGCTGTTCCTCAAACCGGCCAACCACCTGCAGGAGGGCTACGTCGCGGACATCCCGGTGTCCGAGATACCCAGGATCCTGGCCCACGAGCTCTACTCCACGGCCTCCTTCGTGCCGTTGAACCCCGGCAGGGCCCACGGGCGGCTGCGGGTGTTCCGGTCCGAGGAGGAGTACCGGGCGGCCGTCGAACCGCTGGAGTGGCACGACATCATCGTGATGCCCCGGGTTCCCGAGGACATCCCCCGGGTGTCGGGCATCATCCACACCGAGCACACCACCCCGCTCTCCCACATCAACGTCATGGCCGCCGGGTGGCGGATCCCCAACTCCGTCAGGATCGGTGTCATCGACCGGATCGACGGCGCAGGGCTCGACGGCCGGTGGGTCGACTACGGGGTCGACACCGACGCCGCCGACCTCGTCCTGGAAGCCGCCGAACGGCGCCACGACGGCGAGGAGCCGCCACGACCCGCGGCCGAGCGCGTCACCGTGGACCTGCCCGACCTCACGCCGACCCCGATCGCCCCGCTGTCCGACCTGCGCGCGGGCGACCACGTCCGGTTCGGCACCAAGGCCGCCAACCTCGGTGAGCTCCACGACCTGCTGCAGCACGGATCACCGCGCTGGCTGGGCTACTACCGCGTCCCCCGGCCGCCCCGGGACAACCTGCTGCGGTACCTCGCGCGGCAACTCGACCTCCCGGAGACCGCCGCCGACACCGAGCTGACGGCCGCCGTGGCACACCTGGTGAAGGAACACACCCAGGTACCGCGGGGGATCGTGCTGCCGTTCTCCCTCCAGCAGCGCTTCCTCGACTCCTCACCGGAGCTCAGGGAAGCGCTGGACCGGCTGAACAGCGCACTGGAGTCGGGCACTTCGCAGACCGAGCGGCTCTGCGCGGAACTGCAGCGGCTGATCCGCGACACCCCGCTGCCACAGGAGATCCGGGCCGAGATCGGCCGCGCGATCGACCGCCACCTCTACGGCGTCCCGGTCCATGTGGTCCGCAGCTCCTCCAACGCCGAGGACCTGCCCGGCTTCTCCGCCGCCGGACTCTACGAGTCGGTGGCGCACGTCACCGGCACGGACGCGGTCCTGGACGCCGTCAAGGAGGTGTGGGCCTCCCTGCTGTCCGCGCGCGCCGTACTCCTGCGGCACCAGGCGGGCATCCCGCTGGACCACTGCCGCATGGGTGTGATCGTCCAGGAGCAGGTGGGCGCCACCACCGGCGGTGTGCTGGTCACCTGCAACCCGCTCAGCCCGCAGGACTTCCGCGACGTCTACCTCAACGTCTCGCAGCGCTCGGTGACCGAGGTGGTCACCGGCGAAGGCGCCCCGCTCCAGTACCTGTGCAACACCATGGAGGGCACCAGCCGCACGGTCTCGCTCGGCTCCGCCGCCGCCGACCTGCCCGCCGCGACCAGGGAGGTCCTCCGCCGGCTGGCCCTGATCAGCAGGCTGCTGCAGTCGCACTTCTCGCCCGACGACGGTTTCACCGCCCCGGTCGACATCGAGTGGGCGGTCGAGGGCGACCGGATCAGCCTGCTGCAGCTGCGCCCCTTCCGGACCGCCGGGTAGTGCCGGGCCAACTGAACCACCGTCAGGAGAAGGTACGTTGAACAGGATTCTGTACGTCTACGTCAAGGGCGGAGCACCGCTGGAGTACGCCTTCCCGCGTATCGCCGCCTGCGGGGAGCTGCACGTCCTCGCACTGGCACCGCTGCCCGCCATCGCGGAGGAGGTGTGGCGGCCCAGCTGTACCAGCATCGAGGAGGTGGCCGACGCGCCGCGCGGCGACGAACTGGTCGAGCTGATCGTGGAGTACGCGAAGTCCATCGGGGCCGACGCCGTGCTCACGCTCTCGGAGTTCGCGGTGCTGGCGGTCGCGCACGCCGCGAGCCGGCTCAATCTGGCCGGTGCCGGCGCCGGGATCCTCCGCGCCAGGGACAAGCGGCTGATGCGGGAGGCCTGGGCCGCCGCCGGAGTACCGATACCCAGCTTCCGCCGGGTCGACAGCATCGCCGACCTCAGCGCCGCACTGGCCGAGTTCACCCCGCCGCTGCTGCTCAAGCCGGCCTGGGGCGCCGGTTCGGTCGCCCAGATCGTGCTGAACTCGGCCGAGGACGCGGCCGGGGCCTGGGAGGAGATCGAGCGCGGACTCCAGGCCGGCAGCCGGGTCGGCATGAACGAGCTCTACGCCCCGGACACCGACCGGGACCGGCTGGTCGAGGAGATCGCCCAGGGCTCCACCGAGGGCTGGTACCAGGAGCCCGGCTTCGGCGACTACGTGAGCGTGGAGGGCATCGTCGCGGACGGGGTCTACCACCCGCTGTCCATCACCGCCAAGCTGCCGACCGTGCCGTCCTTCGTCGAGGTGGCGAGCACCTCGCCGTGCGTCATGCCGGTGCCCCTGCAGCGCCGGATCGAGGAGGTCTCGCGGCAGGCCGTCGACGCGCTCGGGCTGGAGAACTGCGGCACGCACACCGAGCTCAAGCTGATGAAGGACGGCGAGCTGGTGGTCATCGAGACCGCGGCCCGGTTCGGCGGCCTGCTGACGACCAGGCAGGTCCACGAGGTGTTCGGACTCGACCCGATCGGCATGCTGGTCAGGCAGCTGCTGGGCGAACGGGTGGAGTACCCCGAGGCCATGCTGACCGAAGGCGTCAGGGCGGCCGCCTCGGTGGCCGTCGTCCCCGCCGACGCGGCAGGCGTGCCCTGGCGGACCAGGCCGGAGTGGAACCCGCAGGCCGTGGACTGGCAGCGCCTGCTCTCCCCGGGCAGCACCATCGAGGCCGTACCCGCCTTCGCCATGCCGACGGGCCGGCCGGTACCGGCCTTCGACCCCGCCGCGGGCTCGCGGAACTGGCTCGGCGTCTACCTGCTGAGCGCCGTCGACGCCGAGACCCTGCACCGCGACTGCAACGCGGTGCTCGACGGTCTCGAAGCCGCCCTGCACCGCGCCGCCGGCTGATCCCGCCCATTCACCCTCCGAGGTTCCTCATGCGAGTACTGTTCGCCGGCGCGCCAGGTGTCGGCCATCTCTTCCCGCTGGTCCCGCTGGCCAGGGCACTGCGCGAGCTGGGCCACGAGGTCGCGGTGACCTCGATGGACGGCGGGGAGACGGTCGCCCGGTCAGGGCTGCCGTTCCTGCCGCTGGCCCCGGGAGTCGACTGGCGCAAGGAGATCCGGGAAGCCGGCCGGATCCGGCGGCCCGAACTGCTGCAACGAGTGGTCGAGACCAACGCGGCCGACCGCGAGGCCTTCGTACCGCTGGCCGCACACGTCAACAACGCGGTGGCCGACGCGACCGTCGAGCTGGCCTCGAGCTGGCGGCCGGACCTGGTGGTGTACGAGTACCTCTTCCCGGTGGCCCTGCTCGCGGCGACCAGCCTGGGCGTCCCCGCGGTCCAGCACGACCTGGGGTTCGTCCGTACCCCGAGGCTGCGAGAGCTGATGCTCGCCGAGATGGCGGAGACCTTCGCCCGGCACGGTGTCGACCGGCTGCCGGGGCAGGTGCACACCATCGACCTGGCGCCACCGAGCATGGCCGGGGGAGAGCTGTACGGCTGGTCGATGCGGCCGGTCGCCTACAACGGGGAGGCCGCACTGCCCGACCACCTGGCCGTGCCCACCGACCGCCCGCGCGTGGCGGTGACGCTGGGCACCGAGCCGCCCAGGATCGACGGGCTGACCAGGATCGAGCGGGTGGTCGCGGCGGCCGCCGAGGTCGACGCGGACTTCGTGCTCGCCACCGGCGAACTCGACCTCAGCACCCTCGGCGCGCTCCCGGCCAACGTCAGCTCGTGCGGCTGGGTGCCGTGGCGGGCACTGCTGGACACCTGCGCGGCCGCGATCCACCACGGCGGCAGCGGCACCGCACTCGCCGCACTGGACGCGGGCATCCCGCAACTGGTGCTGCCCGACGGGTCCGACCGCTTCATCAACGCGGACGCGGTGCGCGAGCGCGGAGCCGGGCTGAGCGCGAGCGCCGGGGAGGTCGACCCCGCGCTGCTGGACCGGCTGCTCACCGACGAGGGGTCGGCCAAGGCCGCCCGCGAGGTCAGCGCCGAGATCGCGGAGATGCCGGGCCCGGACGCCCTGGCGGCGCGGCTGGCCGGTCTCGTCGGCTGACACCGGTCCCGCGGGCTGACACCGGTCCCGCGAGGCTGACGCCGGCCTCGTCAGCCGGCGTCAGCCTCGTCGTCCGGCTCCGGTCTCATCAGCCGGCGCCGGCCGACGACCGGCGGGCGGCGGTGTGCGGTGACAGGCGCTGTGACGAAACGGTCATCGTCCGATAGAGGTGGGCTGATACCGGCTTCCTAGCGTGATGGCTCCTGACGTCGTTCGAAGGAGTTGTCGTGATTACCGAGTCGGTGGCGGAACGGACGCCGAGGGCGTCCCGGCGCCGGGACGCCGCGCAGCAGACGCCGATGGGCCGTCTGCTGGCCGTGGACGTCCTGAGGGCGCTGGCCGTCTTCGGGATGGTGTGGATGCACTTCGTGCCCACGGGGTGGCTGGAGGCGACCCCCATGGGGCACGAGTGGCCCGGGCCGCTGGAGTGGCTGAACGGCTTCCTGGACACCCGCGCTCGCAGCGTCTTCTTCCTGCTGGCGGGTGTGTCGGTGGCGCTGCTGAGCGGCGGCGCCGCCCCGCTCGCCGGCGCGGCGATGCGCCGGGCCCGGGCGCGGATCGCGGTCCGGGCCGGGGTGCTGTTCCTGCTGGGCCTGTGCCTTGAGCAGGTGTCGGGCGTGGGGAACATCATCACCGCGTACACCGGGTGGCTGCTGTTCCTGATCCCGTGGACCCGACTGCGGGCGCGGATCCTGTTCGCGGCCTCCGGCGTGCTCGCGCTGGCGGTACCGGTGTTCCAGATCGCCAAGGCGAACTGGGGCCAGGACTGGTCGTTCCTGCCGCCGGTCGGCCCGGGCGCCCCGCAGCTGCCCGAGGGCCTCGCGGTGCTCGCCCACCCCGGGGAATGGCTCGCGGTGTTCCAGTCGTACCTGTTCGACGTGGACACCTTCTACGCCCTGCCGCTGCTGCTGGCGGGCCTCGGCATCGGCCGCCTGAACCTGCGCGAGCGCGCGGTGCGGGTGCGGATGGCCGTCACCGGTACGGCGGTCGCGGTCGGGGGCTGGCTGGCCTCGTGGCTGATCCTGCACCCGCTCGGCCAGGGCGCGGCGATCGACCGTTTCACCACCGCGCTCATGGCGCCGCCGCCCCCGCCGCCGGCCGCGTCGGACGGGCCCTTGACCGGGCCGCCGCCGATGCCGGAGATGCCCCCGATGCCCAAGGTCCCCTGGGCCGAACTGTGGGCCATGTCCAAGCCCGGCCCGGGCATCGCCGAGTACAGCGCCCTCCAGATCGGCTGGACGGTCGGCGTGTCCCTCGCCCTGCTCGGCGGCCTGCTCCTGCTGACCGAACGCCAGGTGTGGCGGCGGACGCTGTGGCCGCTGGCCGCGACTGGCGGAATGGCGATGACCTGGTACTTCGTCCAGGACGTCATCACCAACCGCTTTCTGGGCAAGGGCCCTGGCGGCATCGGCCACGCCCCGCAGTCCCTGATCCCGTACGTGGTGTACACCGTGGTGGCGCTTGCCGCCTCGGTGCTGTGGCGGCGGGTCTTCCGGCGAGGCCCGCTGGAGGAACTCGTCCACCGGACCACCGCCGCCGCGGTACCCCGCCGCGACTCCTGACGCCGGAAGGCAATCCCGATGACAGGGCCCGGACCCCGCCGCGATGGCGTGGGCCGGGCCCTGTCGTCTTCGGCATCACCGGCATCACCGGGAGCCCTTTCGGACTCATCCGGTGCGGTGCAGGTCGCACTGCTGGAAGACCGGTGCGGGGGCGTCGCTACTGACCAGGGCGATCCGGGGGACGGTGGCGGTGGGGGCCGGGGCGTCCTCGGCGGTGCAGACCAGCTGCTGGATCGCGGAGGGGCTCAGTGAGGCGGTCTGCCAGGACAGGCGCAGGGTGACCGTGCCGCCCGCGCTGGAGGCGGTGACCCGGCCGGAGCCGGGCAGGTCGCTGTAGAGGCCGGTGTGCCGCTCCGTCTGGTCGGGGCCGGCCATGAGGGCGTCCAGGGTCTGCTGGAGGCTCTCGCGTTCGGTACCCGGCCGGATGGTCAGGCGGATTCCCTGCGGGCTGAGGAAGTACAGCCGGGTTCCGGGCTTGATCCCGGTGGCCGGCCCGCCCGTCCTCACCGCGCCGCCGGTGTCGGGGATCGAGCAGCCGCAGGCCGTGAGGAGCAGCGCCGCCGCGGCGACCGCGGGTCGACGGATCGTCATGGGGAGTCCTTGGTGAGCGGCCCCGGCCCGAGCGGCAGGACGAGGGTGAACACTGCGCCGCCGTCCGGGGCGTTGGCGGCCTGGATCGTCCCGCCGTGCAGGCGGGCGTTCTCCTGGGCGATGGCCAGGCCGAGCCCGCTGCCCTCGGATCGGGTGCGGGCCTTGTCGGCCTTGTAGAAGCGGTCGAACAGGTGGGGCAGTTCGGCGGGTGGGATGCCCGGACCCCGGTCGGTGACGGTCAGAACCAGGTCGGCGTACGGCTGCGGACCGCCGGTGGTGAGGGTGAGGCGGACGGGCGGGCGGCCGTGGCGCAGGGCGTTGCCGACGAGGTTGGCGACGATGACGTCGAAGCGGCGCGCGTCCAGGCGGGCGGGCAGGGCGGTGGGGAGGTCGAGTTCGATGATCTGGCTCCAGCCGCGCAGGTCGAGGGTGTCGCGGACGGCTGCCGAGGCGTCGACGTCCTCGGTGCGCAGTGGGGCGGCGCCGGCGTCCATGCGGGAGATCTCGATCAGGTCGTTGACCAGGCGGGTGAGCCGTCCGGTTTCGGAGCTGATCATGCGCAGGGCGCTGGCGGTGTCGGCAGGCAGGTGTTCGGCGTCCTCGTCGAGGATGTCGGTGACGGCGACCATGGCGGCCAGCGGGGTGCGCAGTTCGTGGGAGACGTCGGCGGCGAAGCGCCGGGCCTGGGCCTCGACGGCCCGCAGTTCCTCGATCGTGCCCCGCAGGGTGCGGGCGGTGTGGTTGAACGTCTTGGACAGCTGGGCGAGTTCGTCGTGGCCGGACACGGCGAGGCGGGTGTCCAGCTGCCCCTGCGCGAGGGCGTAGGCGGCGTTTCTCAGGGCGCGGATGGGGCGCAGGACCTGGCGGGCCGCGAGCAGTGCGAGGACGGCGGCCAGGACGGCGGCGAACACGCCGGCCCCGGCGGCGGCGGCCAGCAGCGCGCTGGTGGCGGCCTGCTCACGGTCCAGGGGCAGGAGGGCGTAGACGCTCAGCCCGGACGGGTCGCCGGCCGTGGCAGCGGGGCCGGTGGTGGCGTAGGTGACGGGCACGCCGACCGCGAGCCACGGGTGCCCGTCGGCGGTGAACCGCTGGAAGGAGCTGTGGCCCGCGCCGACGGTGTTCTGCAGGTCGGCCGGGACGGGGACGGGACCGGTCCACTCGGAGCGGGCGGTGCCGTACCGGGTCAGGACGCGCCAGTCGCGGAAGCCGCCGGTGCCCGAGAGTCGCACGGACAGGCGGTCGAGCTCGGCCTGGGTCGGCGGGAAGGGCAGGGCGGGCGCGAGGACGTCGACGCGTCGGCGCAGCTCGTCCAGGGTGGTGCTCTGGGTCAGGTTGAGGGTGGAGTCGGTGGCGGCCTGATAGGTGAGCGCCGAGGTGGCCACGGCCGTCAGGGCGGCGATGGCGACGAACGCGGCGAGCATCCGCGGACGCAACCCCATCGCGGCCCGCCACCACCGGACCGGACGGCCGACGGCCGCGTCGGTGGCGCCCGGCCGGCCGGTGCGCTGCCGGGACGTGGACGGTGGAGTGGTCACAGCGGTCCGAAGCGGTAGCCGAAACCGCGTACGGTCTGGATGTACCGGGGCGCGGACGGACTGTCCTCGAGCTTGGCGCGCAGCCGGTTCACCCCCGCGTCCACCAGGCGGATGTCCTCGCTCCGGGACAGCCCCCACACCGCCTCCAGAAGCTGCTCACGGCTGAACACCCGGCCCGGCGCGGCGGCCAGCTCCAGCAGCAGGCGCAGGTCGCCCGGGGCCAGCGGGAGCGGGACGCCGCGCTTGGCGACGGTCAGCGCGGCGCGGTCCAGCACCAGGTCGCCGTGCACCTCCCGCACCGCGCCCGTCCCGGGCGCGGAGCCGGGCGAGGCGGTGGTACGACGCAGCACGGCTTTGATCCGGGCATCGAGTACCCGGGACGGTGCCGGCTTGACCACGTAGTCGTCCGCCCCGCACTCCAGGCCGAGCACGGTGTCGATGTCGTCCCCTCGCGCGGTCAGCATGATCACCGGAATGCTTCCGTCCGCGCGCAGCCGCCGGCACACCTCGAAGCCGTCGATCCCGGGCAGCATCAGATCCAGCACGACGATCTCCGGCGGCTCCCTGAGAGCCTGCTCCAGCCCGTCCTCGCCGGTGGCGGCCATGCGCACCTCGTGGCCCTGGCGACGCAGGCCCAGCGCCAGCGCCTCGCGCACCGAAGCGTCGTCCTCGATCAGCAGTACCCGTGACATGTCAACCAGTATCCGGTCCGCCGGCACTGGGAGGGGCCGTGGGAGGCGGGGGCGGCGAGGTTGTTGCGAAACGCTCATACGCAGCTCACAGGCCGGGGAACCGCGTGGCGGACGGTGGTTTCCACCGTCTTGGCCGACTCGGTCGAAGAGCCGCGTCCCCTGCTACCGCGCGAGGAGCCCCGCCATGAGCAACCGCCCCGACCACACCGGCCACGACCGGACCGCAGCCGCCACCGCTCCCGGACCAGGGGCGGCCGCCGTACCCGAGGCGGCGGCCGTGACCGCGGGGGGCCGCGCACGCCGCCACCCGGTACTGCGCACCGTCGTCACGGGCGTGGTCCTCGTCGGGCTGCTCGCCACGGCCGGCCGGCTCCTGGAAGCCCCGGAACGGCCGCAGCTGACCGGAGCCCCCGTCGTGCCGCCCTCCACGAGCACGCCGGACCCGAGCCTGCCCGCGCCGCTGGTCGACATGAGCGTCTCCCGCAGCTCCGAGGACGCCGGCAGGACCGTCAACATCACCCTCGACGACGGCCCCGATCCGCGGTGGACGCCCAAGATCCTCGACGTCCTCGCCCGCAACCAGGTCAAGGCGGTCTTCTGCATGATCGGCCCCAACGCCAAGGCCCACCCCGACCTGGTCAAGCAGGTCGTCGCCGCCGGCCACCGCCTGTGCGACCACAGCGTCAGCCACGACACCGCCATGGACCACAAGAGCGTCGACTACCAGCAGAAGGAGATCCTCGACGCCAAGGAGATGATCGACCAGGCCAGCGGCGGCGAACCGGTCCACTACTACCGTGCCCCCGGCGGCGCCTTCACCCTCGAAAGCCGCCAGATCGCCGCTGCCCACGGCATGCGCCCCCTCGGCTGGAACGTCGACACCCGCGACTGGGAGCGTCCCGGCTCCGACAAGATCCTCGAATCCGCCAAGGTACAGGTCCGCCGCGGCCCCACCGTCCTCATGCACGACGGCGGCGGCAACCGCGCCCAGACCCTCGAAGCCCTCGAAGAGTTCCTGCCCTGGCTCAAGGCCAACGGCTACACCTTCAGCTTCCCCGAGCACTGAACCCGCCGGGCGACGAACCGCGGCCCCTGTCCGAGCGGCCCGATCGGTGGCGCGTCACCGAGCTGGTCACCGCTGGCACGCTCGGCGTGGTCGTCCGGACTCGTCATGCGCGAAGGGCGGGGCTGGTGCGGGGTTCGCGCACGCAGAGCCCGGGCCGACCAGTCGAACACCGGTGCAAGGCTCTGCGGGGCGGGCCAGCCGTTGATCACCGTGAGCAGTCGCAGGTACCGCTCCCGGCGAGGGTCGCTCGCGCTCCACAGCCAGTCCAGCAGCCGCCGGAGCGCCGAGCCGTCGGGGCGGCAGAGCATGCCGCACTCAGCCGTCGAGTGCCACCACCAGGCGGCGCATCACGGCCAGGGGCAGACCCGGGTTGGCGGCGGCCTCGTGGGCGAGCTCCTCGTCGTCGAGGAGTGCGGTGAGCCGGTGCTGCGGCAGGTTCGGGTGCCGGGTGGCATCGGCCCGCACCGTGGGGTCGGGGTCGGCGGACAGCCGCTCCGTGATCTCCGGCCGGATCCGCGGGTCGAGGAGGGCGAGCCTTCGGAGCATCGGGTCCGCGGCCTCGGCGTGGCCGGCCAGTCCCTCGGTGGGAAAGTCCGGGCGGTCTGTCAGGAGCCAGCGTCCGTGGCCGGTGTAGTCCAGGAAGCTGTGCAGCAGCAGTTCGGCGGGGGCCTGGGGGTGGTTCTGGGCGAGCAGCACCCGTACCCCGAGGTCCGGGTCGCGGGACAGGCGCTCCACCAGGTCCGGCGGCAGGCCGCGGTCCTGTGCGGCCAGGCGGCGCAGCAGGGGGTGGTCGCTGAGGGCGCGGCGGCGGGACTGCCCGGGGTCGTGGTGCCAGGCGGGGAGATCGCCGGGGCCGAAGTCCCGGTCTGAGTCGACCCGGTAGTCGATCGCGGCGCGTTCCTCCTCGGTGAGCGCGGGGTGCACCGAGATCCGGGTGCGGACCGCGGGGTCCGGGTCGGTGGCGAGGGCTTGCCGCTGTGGTGCCGTCAGCTCCGGTCGGCCCGCGACCGTCTCGCGCACCCGGGCGTTCGGATGGCGGGCGAGCAGCGCCAGAACGTCGAGCGGGAGGCTCGGATTGCCGGCGATCATCGACAGGTCCTCGGGGCCCGCCGGGGCGGTCAGTACCTGTGCCACCGTCCGGCGGGAGAGCGCGCCGTGCATCAGCAGGTGGGTGCGCGCGTGACAGGACCGGTCCGGCAGTTCGCGCTCCACGTACTCGGGGTCGAGGAGACTGTGCCTGCTCCGGGCGTGCTCGCGCACCTCCTGGTCCGGGTCGGAGAGCAGAGCCGACCGTTCCGCCGCCGTCAGTTCCTGCCACCAGGTGCAGGCGTAGGCCCTGACCTTCGGCTCCGGGTGCGAGGGGAAGGTCCACCGCGCCGACCTCGGGACCTGGCGGTAGAGCGAGCCGAGATGTTCGGCCTCGTACGTGGTGAGGATGCGGACCACCGTGTGCTCCGGGAGCTCGCTTCGCGCGCCGGGGCGCGGTCCGTCGGCGAGCCGGGCGCGCACCAGCCAGTGCGGGTCGTCCACCAGTCGTGCGCGCTGGGCGGGTTCGATGTGCGGGTTCGCGGCGAGACTGCCCCGAGTGCGGTGGTCGGGGTGGACGACCACCGCGTCCACCACCTCCGCCGGGAGCTCCCGGTCCCGGCAGAGGGTCGTCCGTACGACGGCGGGGCCGCGGTCGAGCAGGCTGAGCAGCACATCGGTCGGGGCCGCCGGGTTGAGCGCCACCCCGGCGAGCCGGCGGGCCGGCAGATCGGCCGCCGCCCAGACCGCCTCGGCCGTGCGCGGGCCATGGCTCATACCGACTCTCCCTGATCGAGCGAAGCGCCGAGTCTAGCCTCGAGCCTCGAGCGGGGAGCGGGGAGCGGGGAGCGGGGACGGTGGTGGCTCGGGTGTGCACCGGTCGGTCGGCAGGACCGGCGAGGCGTTCGGCACCACGGAGCCTGTGGATGACCGTGTGGGGGACGGCCGTTGGGGCGGCCTCCTCGGCCGGACTCCGGCCGGGCGTCGCCGCCGCGAAGGCGCATGCCGGGGCGACCGGTGCCGACACCTTCCAACGCACCGCGAGTTTAGGGAGGTTGACAGCGGCCGGTACCGGACGGCGGCGGTGCGGATCGGTGAGCGGGCGGACCCTCCGTTCCCGGGGGAGTGCCGGGCGCTATGGTCCGTACCGACAACGGAGATCGAGGAGGGGCCGGGTATGACCGAGGAATCGACGGGGGAGACGCAGGGAGCCGGGCGGCCGGAGCGGGGTGCGGGTTCGCTGGGACGGCGCAGGCTGCTCGGCGGACTGGCCGCGGCCGTCCCGCTGCTGCTGACGGGGTGCTCCTCGCACAACGGCAAGGGCAACCACAACGGCAAGGGCGACAAGGCCTCGTCCGAGGCGGGCCCGTCGGGCGCGGGTGCGTCGGGTACGGGCACGGCCGCGGCGGCCGCGCCGTCCGGCGGCTCCGCCGGGGACGTGTTCGTGATGATCATCAGGCATGGTGAGAAGCCCGACGGAAGCCATCCCGGGATCGACGACGACGGCCACCGGGACAGCCACTCCCTGACCGAACGCGGCTGGGCCCGGGCCAAGGCCCTGCCGCAGCTCTTCGACCCGCCGCAGGGCCAGCCGCTCAAGCCCGGCCTGGCCCGCCCGACCAGGATCTTCGCCGCGACCGACCAGGGCCCGAAGGCCGGTGCGCACCGGATGCGGCAGACCGTCACCCCGCTGGCCAAGGCGCTCGGCCTGCCGGTGGACACCGACTACGCCGAATCCCAGGAGGCGGCCCTGGCCAAGGCCGTGCTGGGCATCTCCTCACCGGTCCTGATCTGCTGGGAGCACTCCCGGATCCCGCACATCGTCAAGGCCCTCGGCGCGGACGGCTCCGGTGCACCGGCCACCTGGCCGGACCGCTTCGACCTGGTCTGGGCCTTCACCCGGACCGCCGGCAAGTGGACCTTCCACGAGATCCCGCAGCATCTCCTCGACGGCGACGCCTGACGCCCGGGTACGCCGGCCGCAACGGCATCCGGTCGGGGGAGCCCGGTGCACTCCGCCCACGCGGCGGTACTCCTCCGGCACCGGTGCGGCACGACACCCCGTCGTCTCCGTGACGCCCGGTACCCGATCGGGTGGCCGCGCCGCCGGGCCCGCGCATGTGCGGCGACGCACATTGCCCGCCCGCCACCAGGGATGACAGAGTGCGGACCATGGTCACACCCTTCGTTCCAGAGCAGCAGGTCCTCGCCCCGGACGCCGTCTTCGACTGGCTCGACGAGGCGGCCGAGCTCCGCGCCCGCGCCGGGTTGACCCGTACGCTGCGCAGCCGTCCGGCCGAGGATCCGGTACTGGACCTGGCGAGCAACGACTACCTCGGTCTGGTCCACCACCCCGCCGTCACCCGGGCCGCCGCCGACGCCGCGCTGCGCTGGGGTGGCGGCGCCACCGGCTCCCGCCTGGTCACGGGTACCACCGCGCTGCACACCGAACTGGAGCGGGAACTGGCCGAGTTCTGCGGCTTCGAGGCGGCGCTGGTGTTCTCCTCCGGGTACGCGGCCAACCTCGCCGCGCTCACCGCGCTCACCGATCCGGACACGCTGATCGTCTCCGACGCGTACAACCACGCCTCGCTGATCGACGGTTGCCGACTCTCCCGCAGTGACGTCCACCGCGCCCCGCACAGCGACCCGGCAGCCGTCGCCGAGGTGCTCGCCACCCGTACGCATCGCCGTGCGCTGGTGGTCAGCGACTCCGTCTTCTCGGTGGACGGCAACGCGGCCCCGCTCGCCGGACTGGCCGCCGCCACTCGTGCGCACGGTGCCGCGCTGCTGGTGGACGACGCACACGGGCTCGGCGTGCTCGGCCCCGGCGGCAGCGGAGCTCCGGCCGCCGCCGGCCTCGCCGGGCAGCCCGACGTGGTCGCCACGGTCACCCTCTCCAAGTCGCTCGGTTCCCAGGGCGGTGCCGTGCTCGGTCCCCGGAGGGTCATCAGACATCTCACCGAGACCGCCCGCACCTTCATCTTCGACACCGGCCTCGCCCCCGCGGCCGTCGGCGCCGCGCTCGGCGCACTGCGGCTGCTGCGCGCCGAACCGGAGCGCGCCGGCCGCGCCCGCGAGGTCGCCCGCACCCTGGCGGACCGGCTCACCGCCGCCGGTCTGCGGGCGAGCACGCCGGACGCCGCCGTCGTCTCGGTCCACGCCCCGGGGCCGGAGGCGGCCGTCCAGTGGGCCGCCGACTGCCGCGCCGCCGGTCTCGCGGTCGGCTGCTTCCGCCCTCCGTCCGTCCCGGACGGCATCTCCCGGCTCCGCCTGACGGCTCGTGGTGACCTGACGGACGTACAGATCACCAGGGCGGTCGACATCGTGAGCGCGACGGCACCCGTCCGGGGGTAGCTCCGGCCCGTACGAACGGCGTGACCGGGGCAGGTCTTCCGGGTGCGGCCTGTAGCCAGGTGCAGGGCAGGGGGTGGTGCAGACCGTACCTGAAACAGTGGAGGCTGCACTATCGATCGGCTGGCGGCTGCTCAGCAGACTGGATGCCATGATCCGAAAGCTGATCCTGCCCTCCGCCCTGGTCCTCTCGCTGGCCGCGCCGGCCGCCCTCGCCGACGCGTCGGCCGCCGTCGCCACCCATCGGCTGCCCGGGCTCCAGCCCACCGCTCAGCGGGCCCCCGCTGAGCGGCAAGGCGTCGCCGTCCGGCCCGTCGCCGGTCAGCCGGCCGGTCAGCCCGCCGGCGAGCGGGCGCGACTCACCCTGCCCCGGCCCACCGGGCCACACGAACTCGGTTCGGTCTCCCTGCACTTGGTCGACACCTCGCGGCCCGACCCCTGGGTGAGCACGGTCCCGCACCGCGAGCTGATGGTCAGCGTGGTCTATCCCGCCGTCCAGGCGGACCACTACCCACCGGTCCCGCAGCTCGACCCGGGGGTGGCCGCGGCCTTCGACACGTTCACGGGCAGCCGGAACTACGGCGTCCCGGTCGGCACGGTGGACTGGGGCGCCACACTGACCCACGCACACCGGGGCGCACCGGCCGACACCCGGGGCGGGCCGGTGCCGGTGGTGCTCTACTCCCCGGGCGCGGGGGATCCGAGGTCCTGGGACACCACCCTGGTCGAGGATCTCGCGAGCCGGGGCTATGTGGTGGTGACCATCGACCACACCTATGAATCGCCGGCCGTCCGCTTCCCGGACGGCTCGGTGCGCACCACGGTCCTCACCGACGATTTCGTCCAGAAGACGATCAAGGACGGGGGGATACCGGCGCTGGGCCAGAAGCTGCTGGACACCCGGGTCGCGGACACCCGCTTCGTGCTCGACCAGCTGGCCACGTCCGGTGTCCTGCCACCGGACGTGGCCAAGCTCGCCGACCTGCACCGTATCGGCATGTTCGGCCAATCGGCCGGCGGCTACACGGCCGCCGAGACCATGCACGACGACAAGCGGATCAAGGCCGGCGTCAACATGGACGGCATCCTGGGTAACAACCAGGACGACGGCGGCCCCAACCTCGCCCCGGTCGCGGTGGACGGGCTCGACCGACCGTTCCTGCTGATGGGAAGTCAGCGCAGCGATCACTACACCGTCCGCGCCTGGGAGGCGTTCTGGGACAACACCCCCGGCTGGCACCGCGATCTGCACCTCCGCGGTACCACGCACGGCTCCTACACCGATGCCGAGCAGCTGATGCCGCAGATCGCCCAGCAGACCGGGATGTCCGCCGACGCGGTCCAAGCACAGATCGGCTGGGCGCCGCCGGGCCCGGTGCTGACCGCTCAACAGACCTATCTCGCGGCCTTCTTCGACCGCTGGTTGAAGCAGCGCGACAGCGGCCTGTTCGACCGGCCCGCCTCCTCGCCGGGCACCTTCATCCCGTAGGGGAGTCAGTCGCGATCATCAACTCATCAGCTTTGTCGGCGAGTTGAAGCCCTGGAGCTGCGTCCTGCGGCCCGCCACTTCGTGAATTCCGCTCCTTTCCCGCGAGGTCACGTCATGACCAGGTCCGCATCCAGTCCCGGCGGCACCACCATCCTGCGAGGAGGCTCAGCCCAGGTGGTGTACCAGCAGGGCTTCAGAGCCGACAGGCCGGTACCCGGCGGCCTGGAAGGCGCGGACGCTGGTGACATTGCCCGGCGTCTGCTGCGACCAGAGGTGCTCGCCCTCCGGCAGCAGGTGCCGCGCCGCCACCGCGAGCGCCCGGCCGAGCCCGCGTCCCCGAGCCTGCGGATCGACTTCGACCGCCACCTCCCAGCGGCCGGCCACTCCCCGCCCGAGCACCAGCACCCCACCCGGCACGGACCAGGCCCTGACATCGTCACGGAAGAGCAGCGCGCGGGCGATGCGCGGATGCTCACGGTCCTCGATCGGCTGTACGGGGATGGGTGGTTCGCCAGGCAGCCGGTCGGCCACGGTCAGCAGATCGATGGTGTTCATCGCACGGCCGGTCCGCTCGGCGAATTCGCTCAGGAAGAACGGCGACATCGGCGCGGCCAGCGGATCGGCAGGGGCGATGGCGATCGCCTTCCGGACCCACTCCGGGTCCTCCTGCGTGAACACCACCGCATGGGCGCTGAACGCAATCACGCCCTCTTCGCGCTCGTTCGGCTGCGGAACCACTGTTACCGACCCGTCGGCGGGCGGGAACATCCCACCGGCGGCCTTGGCCAAGATCTTTTCCAACATGCCATCACCCTACGACCTGCGGAGACGTCTGCCGGACGGGGTGGCTCAGTCGGGCGTCGCGACTCAGCTGGACGGCGGCAAGACCTGATCAGGTTACGGCAACATGGCTCCGGAAAGAAAAGTTGACGATCCGCCAGATATCCGATCGGCGCTTCGGGGGTAGGGCGGTGACGCTGCGAGGGGCGAGGCCGGGATGTTGCTTCGGGATGTTCAGCTCGGTGATGTCGACGCGTATGTGCGGATGCGGTGCGACCCGGTGATGATGGCTGATCTCGGCGGCCCGCAGGACCGGGAGTGGATACCCGAGAAGGTCCAGCGAGACATCAGGCTGGTGGAGGAGGAAGGAGCATGGATCAAGATGATCGTGCCGGACGAGAGCAGGCCGGAGCAGGTGGCGGGCTCGGTGACCCTCTGGTCCCACGAGGGGGACGGTGCCCGGATCTCCGAAACCGGCTGGATGGTGCTGCCGGAGTTCCAGGGGCGCGGGATCGCCAGACAGGCCGAGCGGATGCTGCTCGAACTGGCCCGTGAGGAGGCGGACCGCTGGGGGCTCGTCCATGCCTACCCGGCGGTGACCAACGGCCCGTCGAACGGGGTCTGCCGCTCGCTCGGCTTCCGTCCGGTCGGCGAAAAGGAGATCGATGTGCGTGGCGCCATGACGCGCTGCAATCACTGGGTCATCGACCCGCGCGTCGATCTGATCTGAGTTCCACGGTCCGCCGACCCGAGGGCTCTCGGTCCGTCCACCGGGGCGCCGTCGGTCCATGGGTCAGGTGTCCGTCGGTCCGGGTGCCGTGGGCCGGTTGCCGCCGGTCCGTTGCCCCGACCGTCACCGGTCCGCCGCCCCGGTTGCCGTGGCTCGCAGATCCGAGCTCTGCCGGTCACCGACCGGAAGCACTAGTGCCGCATCAGGCAACGTTCGCCCTGTTGACGATCTTGCGTAGGCGTTCGTCGGTGGCGTGCTTGTTCCGCCAGATGATGTAGCGGCGGATCATGCTGCCCTGCTCCTTGTGGCTGGCGTGGTCTGTGCCGTCGAGGGTGAAGTAGCGCAGGGCGGTGAACTGGGCCTCGATGCGGTTCAGCCATGAGGAGTTGGTGGGGGTGTAGGCGATTTCGACGTTGTTCGCTTCGGCCCACTTCGCCACCCGGCGGCAGCGCTTGGTGGTCAGGTGCGGGGAGTAGTTGTCGCAGATGATCGCGATCCGCACGTCGGCCGGGTACAGGCTGCGTAGGTACCGGCAGAACTCCAGGAACTTGGAGCGGTTCTTGGTCTTCTTGATGTGGCCGTAGAGCTTGTCCTTGGCAAGGTCATAGGCGGCGAACAGGTGCCTCACCCCGTGCGGGCGGGTGTAGGTAGCCCGCCGCCTCGGCCGCGGCTCGCGGTCGGGATCCTTACCCTTGCCGCCGCGCTCGGCCCACTGCCGGCCAGGGTGTGGCTGGAGGTTGAGCGGGCCGAACTCGTCCAGACAGAAAATGACTTCGGGCTCGCCCTCCTCGGGTATGACCTCGCCGTCGGCGATCGCGTAGAGGTGCTCGACGCGGGCCTTCTTCGCTTCGTAGTCGGGATCCTTCGAGGTCTTCCAGGTCTTCACGCGTTGAAAGGAGACGCCCTCCTCGCGGAGCAGGACCCGAAGGCCCTCGTGGCTGATGTCGTCGACCACCCCCTCGGCGACCAGGAAGTCGGCCAGCTTGGCCAGGCTCCAGGTCGAGAACGGCAGGCCGTGCTCGGCCGGCTTGGACTTGGCGGTCTTCTTGATCTCGCGGCGCTCGGGAAGGGTGAAGGTCCTCGGCCGACCACCCTTGTACTTCGGGTAGAGCGCCGCGAAGCCGTCGACGTTGAAGTCGTGGATCACGTCCCGGATCCGGTCCGCGCTGGTGAAGGTCACCTCGGCGATCTTCGCCACGGGCATACCCTGAGCCGACAGCAGAACCATCTGGGCCCGCCGCCAGGTCACCACCGACCCGGTGCCCCTGCGGATGATCCGCAGCAGCCGCTGTCCCTCATCGTCATCGATCTCGCGCACGCGCACACGTTCAGCCACCCAAGCACCCTGACACGACGCGCCGCCCGGCACGGAACCCGGCGGCGCATCACCTCACAATAGGTCGGACCCTAACTGATCTGGTGTCATACACCAGTGGTGCCGTCGATGCGCTCCCGAAGCAGGTCGGCGTGGCCGTTGTGGCGGGCGTACTCCTCGATCATGTGGACGTAGATCCAGCGGAGGTTGACGTCCTGCTCCATGAAACGGCCGGTGTCGGTCAGGGCACGGGCGGCGCAGAGCTCGCGGGCATGGGCGATCTCCGCGTGCCAGGTGGCCAGAGCGTCGTGCAGTGTGGCGCCCTCGGCCAGTTCGAAGCCGCCGTCGGGGCCAGAAGGGTCGGCCCGCGGGTCGTAGATGGGCAGGGCCTGTTCTCCGGCGAACACTCGGCGGAACCAGTTCCGCTCCACCTCCGCCATGTGCTGGACGAGGCCGGTCAATGTGAAGCCGGACGGTGGCACGGACGCGACGATGGCTTGCTCATCGTCCAGGCCCTCGCACTTCATGGCGAGGGTGGCGCGGTGGAAGTCAAGCCAGCTTTCGAGCGTGGTGCGCTCGTCGGCGTTCAGGGGCGGCAAAGGGCGTTCGATGGCGCTCATCGGACGATTATCACCAGCGGCCGAAGCCATGGACAGGCAGGGCCTCCGGCAGGGCGAACGTTGCCTGATACGGCACTAGTTGTACTGACCACGGAGGTTGGTGACAGGGCTCACGGCGTGGTGATCTTGAAATGAGTGAGGGCCTTCTGGCTCGGTGTGGATTGCGACATCTGCACCTCAGCCAGAAAGGCCCTCATGCCACACCGTAACGCACCGCTGACCGAGACCGGACGCCTGCGCCTGGCCCGCTGCGTAGTCGACGACGGCTGGCCGTTGCGGCGGGCCGCCGAGCGCTTCCAGGTCTCGCCCACCACGGCCAAGCGCTGGGCGGACCGCTACCGCATGCTCGGCGAGGCCGGTATGAGCGACCTCTCCAGCCGCCCGCACCGCAGCCCTCGGCGGACCCCGTCGCGCACCGAGCGGCGGATCATCAAGGTCCGCGTCCTGCGCCGCTGGGGCCCGGCCCGCATCGCCTACCTGCTGAAGCTCAACCCAGCCACCGTGCACCGCGTCCTCACCCGCTACAGGCTCGCCCGCCTGGCCCACCTGGACCGCGCGACCGGCCGCGTGGTGCGGCGCTACGAGCACAGCGCGCCAGGCGAGTTGGTCCACGTCGACATCAAGAAGCTCGGCAACATCCCCGACGGCGGCGGCCACAAGATCCTGGGCCGTGAGGCCGGCCGCAACAACCGCTCCAAAGCCGGCTACAGCTACCTGCACAACGCCGTCGACGACCACTCCCGCCTGGCCTACAGCGAGATCCTGCCCGACGAACGCAAGGAGACCGCCACCGCCTTCTGGGCCCGGGCAAGCGAGTTCTTCGCCCGGGCAGGGATCACCGTCCAGCGCGTGCTGACCGACAACGGCTCCTGCTACCGCTCCCGGACCTGGCGCGATGCCCTCGCGGCCGAAGGCATCACGCACAAGCGAACCCGGCCCTACCGGCCCCAGACCAACGGCAAGGTCGAACGCTTCAATCGCACCCTGCTCGACGAATGGGCCTACGCCAGGCCCTACCGCACCGAACAGGAACGCCGCGACGCCTACCCCGCCTGGCTCCACACCTACAATCACCACCGCGGACACACCGCACTCGCAGGCAAACCACCCGCCAGCCGCGTCCCCAACCTCACGGGTCAGAACAACTAGTGCTCGCGCTTACGCGCCCGGCTCGGCTGGACGCGAGCCGGCTCACCGGGCATCTTCGGGTGGTCCGGCGGGTAGGGCAGATCGCCGAGGCCCTCGTCACGGGACTGTCTGGCCGACAGTTCGAGCAGTGACTCCAGTGAGAACGCGTGATCGTCCAGGTCGGCGTGCAGATCGCCCAGTTCGGCGAACCGCTCGGGCAGGGTCCGTAGGTCGAAGTCGGTCGGCGTGACCTCGTCCAGTTCCTCCCAGCGCAGCGGGGCCGAGGCGGTGGCCTCCGGCCGGGCACGGAGCGAGTAGGGGGAGGCGATGGTGCGATCGCGGGCCATCTGGTTGTAGTCGACGAAGATGCGCTCGCCGCGCTCTTCCTTCCACCACGCGGTGGTGACCCGGCCGGGCAGCCGGCGTTCGAGCTCCCGCCCGAGGGCGATCACCGCGTGCCGGCAGTCGGTGAAGCTCCAGCGCGGCTCCACGGGGACGTACACATGGAGCCCGCGTCCGCCGGAGGTCTTGGGCCATCCGCGCAGGCCGTGTTCGTCCAGCAGGCCGCGCAGTTCGTGGGCCGCCCGGACGGCGTCGCGGAAGTCGGTTCCGGGCTGGGGGTCGAGGTCGATCCGCAGCTCGTCCGGGTGCTCGGTGTCGGTACGGCGGACCGGCCACGGATGGAAGGTCAGACAGCCCAGGTTCGCGGCCCAGAGCACGGCGGCCTCTTCGGTCGGGCAGATCTCGTCCGCCGTACGCCCGCTGGGAAAGGCGATCCGTGCGGTCGGCAGCCAGTCGGGCACGTTCTTCGGGGCGCGCTTCTGGTAGAAGAACTCGCCCTCGATACCGTCCGGGAAGCGTTGGAGTGTGGTCGGCCGGTCGCGCAGTCCGCGCAGCACGCCGGGCGCGACCGCCAGGTAGTACCTGGCCACGTCCAGCTTGGTGAAGCCGCGCTCCGGATAGTAGACCTTGTCGGGGTTGGACAGCCGCACCGTCCGGCCGTCCACTTCCAGTTCCACCGCTCGTGCCGTTCCAGCCATGGGCCCACGCTAGGCCGAGCGGGCTCCGCCCGCCGTGTCCGGCACGCGGGCGGGCAACCGGCCCGCCACTATCGGAGCATGGACCTTCCCGTGATGCCTCCGGTCTCGCCGATGCTCGCGAAGGCGGTGGACGAGATCCCGGCCGGTATGCAGTACGAGGCGAAGTGGGACGGCTTCAGGGCCATCGTCTTCCGGGACGGTGAGAAGGTCGAGATCGGCAGCCGGACCGCCAAGACGCTCACCCGCTACTTCCCCGAGCTGGTCGTCGCGTTCAGCACCGACCTGCCCGAACGCTGTGTGGTGGACGGCGAGATCGTGATCGCCCACGACGGCCGGCTGCACTTCGAGGAGCTGTTGGAACGGATCCACCCGGCGGCCAGCCGGGTCCGCACCCTGGCCGAGCGCACTCCGGCGTCCTTCGTCGCCTTCGACCTGCTCGCGCTGGGTACCGAGGCGCTGGTAGAACTCCCGCTCGCCGAGCGGCGCGCAGCCCTGCTCACGGCACTCGACCGGGCCCGGCCGCCGGTCCACATCGCCCCGGCCACCACCGACCTGGGCCGGGCCCGCGACTGGTTCTCCCAGTTCGAGGGCGCCGGGCTGGACGGTGTCGTCGCCAAGCCGCTGGACCAGCCGTACCGTCCGGGCCAGCGCACCATGTTCAAGGTGAAGCACCAGCGCACCGCCGACTGCGTGCTGGCCGGCTACCGCGAACACAAGAGCGGCCCGGTGGTCGGTTCGCTGCTGCTGGGACTCTACGACTCCACCGGACACCTCCAGCACGTGGGCGTCAGCGCGGCCTTCTCGGCGGCCCGCCGGGCCCAACTCGCCGAGGAGCTCCAGTCGTTGCGGATGGACGACATCGCCGGACACCCCTGGGCCGCCTGGACCGATGAGGCCGCGCAGGCGTCCTCCCGCCTCCCCGGCGCGGTCAGCCGCTGGACCGGCACCAAGGACCTCTCCTGGGTGCCGCTCCGCCCCGAGCGCGTCTGCGAGGTCGCCTACGACCACATGGAAGGCACCCGCTTCCGCCACACCACCCAGTTCCGCCGCTGGCGCCCCGACCGCGAGCCGGTCGACTGCACCTATGACCAGCTGGAGGAACCGGTCTCCTACAACCTCACGGAACTGCTGCACCCCTGAGCCGGGCGGTCCCCCCGGTCCGGCCCGGGCGCTCCCTCGCCGACGCCGGACACCGGACCGCCCCCGTACCGGCGGGCCAGCTCCGCCACCGTACGGGCGACCGCCTCCCGGAGCTCGGGCGGGCCGAGGACCTCCGCCTCGGCACCGAGCCTGAGCAGGTCGCAGACCGCGACAGCCTCGGTCTCGACCGGCAGTTCGACCCGCACCCAGCCGTCCCGGTCCGGGGGCCCGGCCTGCTCCAGGGCCCGTGCACCCACCGCACCGAACTGCGCGGGCAGCAGCCGCTGCGCCCGCGGCGAGAGGCGCAGCAGCGCGGTGCCCTGGTAGCGCGCGTCCTCCAGCCGCCGGGAGGACCGGGTCCAGTAGTCGCCGAGGTCGAACCCGGCCGGGCGCTCGAAGGACTCAGCCGTCGCGTCCACCGCCAGGAACCGGGACACCCGGTAGGTCCGGACGGTTCCGGCCGCCCGGGCCACCAGGTACCAGATCCCGCCCTTGAGGACGAGGCCGAGCGGTTGCAGCTCCCGGTGCACCTCGCCGCTCCACCGCCGGTAGTGGGTCCGCAGCACCCGCTGCTCCCACACCGCCTGGGCGACCGCTGCCAGTCGCGGTACCGGCTCGGCGTCCCGGAACCAGCCCGGGGCGTCCAGGTGGAACCGCTCCTGGATGCGCAGGGCGTGGTCGGCGGGACCGGACGGGAGCGCGGCCCGCAGTTTCAGCTGGGCGGTGGCCAGCACCGCACCGAGGCCCAAGTCCCTTGCCGGGCCCGGCACTCCGGCGAGGAAGAGCGATCCGGCCTCGGCGTCGGTGAGCCCGGTCAGCCTCGTCCGGTACCCCTCCAGCAGCCGGTAGCCGCCGGCCGGCCCGCGGTCTGCGCAGACCGGGACGCCCGAGGCGCCGAGCGCCTCGATGTCCCGGTAGACGGTACGGATCGAGACCTCCAGCTCCTCGGCGAGCTCGGGCGCGGTCATCCGCCCGCGGTTCTGGAGCAGCAGGAGCAGGGAGAGTAGCCGGTCGGCGCGCATCGGGCCATTGTCCGCTGTGCCTGCTGCGGCTGCTGTGCCCGTTGTGCCTGATGTCCGCGGTTTCCGCTCCGCCCGACCTGTGGAGTTCCCAGGCGTCCCCCCGTACCTGACAGGAGATGTCAGGTACGGCGGACAGGCTGGTCACACACCGCGCGGACAAGAGGTCGCGGTCGATCGAGAGGACGCCCATGCCCACCCGGATCACCGGCCGGTTCACCTTCGCCGACTGGAAGGAAAGCCCCGTCGGCCCGGCCGAGGAGTACCCGCGGCTCGCCCGTGCCAGCGTCACCAACGCCTTCACCGGTGGCGTCGAGGCCGCCGACACGGTCTGCGAGTACGCCATCGCGTACGTCACCGAGACGACCGGTACCTACGCCGGGATGGAACTCCTGACCGGCAGCCTCGACGGCCGCGAGGGCACCTTCGCCGTCGAGGAGCGCGGTTCCTTCGACGCCGGAGGCACCCGCTGCACCTTCGAGGTGGTCCCCGGCTCCGGCACCGGGGAGCTGGCCGGGCTGCGAGGGACCGGCGGCTTCGTCTTCCGGCACGGCGAGCAGTCGGTCCCCTACACCTTCGAGTACGAGCTGGACTGACCGGTCAGTGACAGATCGGCGCTGACCGGTCAGCGACAGTCCGGCGCCGGCCGGTCAACGGCAGACCGGCACGCGGGCAGGTTCAGCGGAAGCTCTCCGGCCGGGCGACGGTGCCGGGCTGTCCGGCGGGCAGCCCGCTCAGCACCCGGGCGTCGAGTTGCCGCTCCGTACCCGGCAGTTGGCCCGCGCCGCCCACCAGCGGAAGCCGGAGGAAGGAGTGCGCCAGGTCGACCGTGACGGTGGGTGTGGTGGAGGGCGGGTCGATCAGCCCGTTGTCCGTGCCGGCCACGATCAGGGCCAGCCGGTGTCCGGCCGGTACGACGTGGTCGGTGCCGGCCAGGTCGAAGGTGATCGAGTACGTCCTTCCGGGGGTGAGCGAGATGCTCCGGTTCAGCCCCGCGTAGTGCCCGAGGTCGGCCCAGCCCCGGCTGAAGACCGTGTAGTCGACCTGCGCGGTGTCGGCCGCGGTGTCCAGGAAGCAGGCGCTGTCGCCCGGGGTGCTCTCACCCCAGCAGGAACGGGTGCCCAGGGTGGTGATGCCCTCACCCGCTCCCTGGTAGTTGCGGATGGTCGCCGGCCCGAGGTCCACCAGCACCGCGCTCAGCCGGGCGCTGCGGGTGGACGGCCGGACGGACAGCGTGATCGAGCCGCCACCGGACATCCGCAGGTCCCGGGTGAGGGAGCCGGTGGTGAAGGCCGTCTTGTCGGGGGTGGTGAGGTCGGCGTCGGCCGCCCAGTTCGCCTCGCCCTGTGAGGGGTCGTCGGTGAAGGCGGCGGTGCCGCTTCCGGTGCCCGTGGTGAGGGCGCCGGGCGTCAGGTGGAGCGTGCTGGTCACCGTTCCCGGTGCGGGCCAGGCCGCGTCCTGGGTCCACCGGTCGGGCGCCCGCTCGACATCGGCGACCGGACCGTTCTGGATGCCGTTGTCCACCCCCAGCAGGTAGTGGTCGAACCAGTCGTGCAGGGTGTCCACCCACACCGGGCGCCGGTAGTCGAAGGGGTCGACATGGCCGGTCTGCGACAGCCAGATCTTCCGTTCGACGCCGTTTCGGGCCAGCGCCGTCCACCACTGGGAGAAGTTGATGTCACGGACGTTCAGGTCCTGCAGCCCGTGCACCACGAAGACGCTCGCCCGGACCCGGGACGCCGAGGCGACGTAGTCGCGCTGCTGCCACATCGACGTCCAGTTGCCGTTGGCGGGTGCCCCGGCGGCCAGCCGGTTCTGCACGGCGGAGCAGTCGGCGGTGGCCGTGGAGTTCTCCACCAGGCCGGCCAGATCGGCGGGGGTGCCGCTGTAGAGCGGGGCGCCGTCCGAGCGGTAGTAGTCGTACCAGGAGCTGATCGACGAGATCGGGACGATGGTCTTCAGCCCCTCCACCCCGGTCGCGGCGACCCCGTTGGCGATGGTGCCGTCCCAGGACTTGCCGATCATGCCGACCGACCCGTTCGCCCAGGTCGGCTGGACGGTGGTGGTGCCGGTCCGGTCGGTGTACCCGTCGGCCCGGCCGTTCAGCCAGTCGATCACCGCCTTGGCCGAGGCGATGTCGGACGGTCCGCCGACGTCCACGCAGCCGTCGGAGCGGTTGGTCCCGGCCAGGTCGACCAGCACCACGGCGTAGCCGCGCGGGACGAAGTAGTTGTCGTAGAAGAGCGGGAACTGGACCGGGTGGCCCTGCGAGTCGTATGTCTTGACCTGGGACTCGTTGCCGCGGCCGCAGCAGGAGTAGTACGGGCTCGCGTCCATGATGACCGGGATCCTCACACCGGCCGCGGCGGGTTCGCGGGGCCGGATGATGTCGGCGGCGACCCGGTCGGTGCGGCCGTCGCCGTCACCGTCCAGCCCGGTGTCGACCCAGACCGTCTCCCGGACGGCGTCGGTGTAGGAGTAGACGGGTTGGCTGGCGCGGTGGTGGACCGGGCCGGCGGTGCTCGCTCGCGCGGCCGAGGGGCCGAGCAGCGCCACGGTGAGGGCGGCGAGGAGCGTGGTGATGACGGCGAACGAACGGGATCGACGGACTGTCACAGACGACGAAAGTAGTTCGGCGAGGGCGCGTCCCAGAAGAGGACTGACAAGCCACGGACAAGATTTTACGTGCCACGGCCGTACGCCGGGCCCGTGTACGGCCGGATCCAGGGGCCCGGAGGTGACGCAGTCTGGGCCGAACGGGTGGTGCGCGGCGGGCCGCCGGGGGCCGTGAGGCACAGCTCGGGCAGGATCGTGAAGCCCAGCTGTGGCGGCCCTTAAGAATTCCTCGATGGACCGCACCCCGGCTGACCAGGCAGATTTCACTCTGCCCGGCCCGGCAGCGGCCGCACGCCGGGCAGCCCTCGGCCTGTCCCCTCCGGCAGGTCCGTTCCACCGTGTGTCAGGAGCCCTTGCCGTGAAGGCACTCGTCAAGCAGAAGGCCGAGCCCGGACTCTGGCTGATGGACGTCCCCATGCCGGAGATCGGCCCGTCCGATGTGCTGATCAAGGTGCTGCGCACCGGTATCTGCGGCACCGATCTGCACATCCGCAAGTGGGACGGCTGGGCCCAGCAGACCATCGACACCCCGCTGACACTGGGCCACGAGTTCGTCGGCGAGGTCGCCGAGGTCGGCTCGGCGGTCACCGACGTCAACGTGGGCGACCTGGTCAGCGGTGAGGGCCACCTGGTCTGCGGCAAGTGCCGCAACTGCCTGGCCGGGCGCCGCCACCTGTGCCGCAACACGGTGGGCCTGGGCGTCGGCCGTGACGGTGCCTTCGCCGAGTACGTGGCGCTGCCCGCCTCCAACGTCTGGGTGCACCGGGTGCCGGTCGACCTGGACGTCGCCGCGATCTTCGACCCGTTCGGCAACGCCGTGCACACCGCGCTCTCCTTCCCGCTGATCGGCGAGGACGTGCTGATCACCGGTGCGGGCCCGATCGGCATCATGGCCGCCGCCGTCGCCAAGCACGCCGGCGCCCGCCATGTGGTGATCACCGACGTCTCCCCGTACCGCCTCGACCTGGCCCGCAAGATCGGGGTCACGCTGGCGCTGGACGTCTCGAAGCACACCATCGAGGAGGGCCAGCAGCAGCTCGGCCTGCGCGAGGGCTTCGACGTGGGCCTGGAGATGTCCGGCCGCCCCGAGGCGATGCAGTCGATGATCGCCAACATGACCCACGGCGGGAAGATCGCCATGCTCGGCCTGCCCGCCGACGACTTCGCGGTGGACTGGGCGCGGATCGTCACCTCGATGATCACCATCAAGGGCATCTACGGCCGCGAGATGTTCGAGACCTGGTACGCGATGTCCGTCCTGCTGGAGGGCGGCCTCGACCTCAGTCCGGTGATCACCGGCCGCTACCCCGCCGCCGACTTCGAGACCGCCTTCGACGAGGCGGCAAGTGGCAACTGTGGCAAGGTCATTCTCGACTGGACCGTCTGAGAGCCGACAACCCGCTCCGGTCTGACAGCCTGTTAGGAGACATCGTGTTCGACAACGTCCGCGAGGACATCGCCGCCACCCTGGACGAGATCCGCGAGGCCGGCCTCTTCAAGCCCGAGCGCGTGATCGGCAGCCCGCAGAGCGCCGCCGTCACCGTCACCGGCGGCGGACGCCCCGGAGAGGTGCTCAACTTCTGCGCCAACAACTACCTCGGCCTCGCCGACCACCCCTCGGTCATCGCGGCCGCCAAGGACGCGCTGGACCGCTGGGGCTACGGCATGGCCTCGGTGCGCTTCATCTGCGGCACCCAGGACGTCCACAAGCAGCTGGAGGAGCGGCTCTCGGCCTTCCTCGGCCAGGAGGACACCATCCTGTACTCCTCCTGCTTCGACGCCAACGGCGGCGTCTTCGAGACCCTGCTCGACGAGCGTGACGCGGTCATCTCCGACGCGCTCAACCACGCCAGCATCATCGACGGCATCCGGCTGTCCAAGGCCCGCCGGCACCGCTACGCCAACCGCGACCTGGCCGACCTGGAGACCCAGCTCAAGGCCACCCAGGACGCCCGCCGCCGCCTGATCGTCACCGACGGCGTGTTCTCGATGGACGGCTACATCGCCCCGCTGCGCGAGATCTGCGACCTCGCCGACCGCTACGGCGCCATGGTCATGGTCGACGACTCGCACGCCGTCGGCTTCGTCGGGCCCAGCGGACGCGGCACCCCCGAACTGCACGGCGTGATGGACCGGGTGGACATCATCACCGGCACCCTCGGCAAGGCCCTCGGCGGCGCCTCCGGCGGCTACGTCGCCGCGCGCCGCGAGATCGTCGCGCTGCTGCGCCAGCGCTCGCGGCCGTACCTGTTCTCCAACTCGCTCGCCCCGGTGATCGCCGCCGCCTCGCTCACCGTGCTCGACCTGCTGGAGCAGTCGGGTGACCTGCGCGAGCGGCTGGCCGCCAACACCAAGCTGTTCCGGACGAAGATGACCGAGGCGGGCTTCGAGATCCTGCCTGGCGAGCACCCCATCGCTCCGGTCATGATCGGTGACGCCGCCAAGGCGGGCCGGCTGGCCGAACTCCTGCTGGAGCGCGGCGTGTACGTGATCGGGTTCTCCTACCCGGTCGTCCCGCACGGCCAGGCCCGGATCCGGGTCCAGCTCTCGGCCGCCCACTCCACCGAGGACGTCGAGCGCACCGTCGCGGCCTTCGTCGACGCCCGCGCGGCGCTCGGCGAGTAGGACCGGCCGGTCCCGTCTCCCCCCGACCTGCCCCCGTCGGTGCCGCACGGCCGTCGGCGGGGGCAGCCCAGAATTCCGCCGGTGCGGCCGGACCGGGACAGGACGGTCGCGCCGGCGGTACGACGGCGCCGCACGCTCCCCGGCCGGGAGCGCTCCCCCGGGGCGGTTCAGCGGGTGAGTGCCTGGTCGTAGCGGTGAAGGACGAGGCGGGCGACGGCCTCGTGCGGGCCCAGCGGCGCGGAGGTCAGGCAGCCGCCGGCCCGCGCGGCGCGCCGGGTGAAGAAGCCGGGGGCCAACAGGTAGCCGGCGACGGCCACGTGACGATGCCCCCGGGCGCGGAAGGCCGCCACGGCCTCGGCCGGGGTCGGTGCGGCGGCGCTCAGATAGGCGGCGGCCACCGGGACGCCCAGCCGCTCCTGCAGCAGCCGCGCCATGCGGGCCGTGCCGGCGTTGGCCGCCCGGTCACCGGAACCGGCCCCCGCGAGGACGACCGCGCGTGGGGCCCGGCAGTCGGGTCGCGCGGCTACGGAAGGCCGGTCACAGTCCCAGCCCGCCTCGGCGAGGCGGTCGCGGAGTGCTGCGGCCAGCAGCGGATCCGGCCCCAGCGCAGGGGCGATCGAGACCTCGGCCCGCGGCGCGGCGGCGAGGACCGCCGGAATGTCGACACGGACGTGGTACCCCGTCCCGAGCAGCAGCGGGACCAGCACGACCCGCCCCCGCAGACCGGCCAGCGCCTCCTCGAGCGAGGGGCCGACCAGATCCAGGTGGGCGAGTTCCGCCCGGAGCCCCGGCCGCAGGGCCCGCACCCGGGCGAGCAGCCTCCGGTAGACGGCGGCCCCGGCCGGGTCGCGGGTGCCGTGGGCGACGGCGAGCAGGGTGGGGGAGGGCACACCGGGCGGCAGCCCGCCGCCCGGCGGGCTCCGGTGGGCCGACGGGTACCCCGCAAGAGCAGGCGTCGGCCGGGCGGAACGCGCCCCGGAGCCGCTCACGAGGCGGTCACCAGGCCGTACCCGCGTCGGGGCACCGTCCGTACGATTCCCCCGTGGTCGCCGAGCGCGCCGCGCAGCCGGGCGATCGCCACCTCCACCACGTGCTCGTCCCGCTGGCCGGCGGCCCAGGCGCGGCGCAGGAGTTCGGCACGGCTGAGGACCCATCCGGGGTGTTCGGCCAGCGCGCGCAGCAGGGTGGCGAGCAGCGGCGGCAACCGGACCGGCGGGCCGTCGTCGATCACGACCATGGTGCCCTGCAGCACCAAGTGGTGCTCTCCGGCCCGCAGTTCGCGGCGGTGGCGGGCGGGCAGCGCCTCGGCGAGGGTGCGGACCATGGCCCCGAGCCGGCCGCGTTCCGGGCAGAGCACGGGGACGGCGAGCGCCTCCAGCGGGCGGGCACAGGTGGGCCCGACGCAGACCGGCAGGACGTCGTCACGCAGGCGGGCGAGGACCTCCTCCCGCAGCCCGAGGCTCCGCGCGGCCGCCAGGAAGGCGTCGATGGCCGGAGCGCTGGTGAAGGTCAGGGCGTGCACCTCGTGCCGGACGATCTGTTCGAGGAGCCTGCGGACGGCGGCCGGGTCTTCGGGCGGGCCCCAGCGGTAGACCGGCACCGAGATCACCTCGGCGCCGCGCTCGCGCAGCGCCGCGGTGAAGCCGTCCAGCGGCGCGCCGTGTTCCTGGACGGCGATCCGGCGTCCGCGCAGATCACGGGCGAGCAGCCAGCCGAGCAGGTCCTCGCAGACCTCGGACGGCGGCGAGAACGTCTCGCCGAGGCCGCCGGCCCGGACGGCACCGGTCGCCTTGGGGCCCCGGGTGAGCACCACGGCCTGACGGCAGGCCTCGGCGAGCCGCAGGCCGTGGCCCCAGCCGTCGGCGGCGCTCATCCAGCCGCGCCAGCCGACTCCGGTGGTGGCGACGACGTAGTCGAGCGGGCCGCTCAGGCACTGCTCGGTGGCGCGGCGCAGCGCGCGGTCGTCGCCGAGCGGGACGATCCGCATCGTCGGGGCCTCGACCACCCGCGCTCCCCGGCGTTCCAGCAGCGCGACGAGTTCCTCACGCCGTCGGGTGGCGGTGACTGCGACGGTGAGACCGATCAGGGTGCCCGAAGGCTGGGTGGTACTCATGACGTGCAGGCTGCGCCGGAGTTGTTTCGGTGCGATTGCACCGTGATCACGCGTCCGTTAGCACGGGTCCGCCGGATGTTACGGAGGATTTCCACCGGGTCACCCTGGACCCCGGGACGGGATGAGGCGGCCGTACCGCCTCCGCAACACCCGTGACCCGTGGGCGAAACCGCGCTGCCCGAGTCTCGGTGCCATGACGAGGACCGACACCCACTGCCCCTACTGCGCCCTGCAGTGCGGAATGCGCATTGAGGTACCGCCGGGCGGGGGAGCGGCCGAGGTACTGGAGCGCCCGGGCTTCCCGGTGAACCGGGGAGCGCTCTGCGGCAAGGGCCGGACGGCCGCCGCCGTGCTCGATCCGGGGGCCCGGCTCACCGCGCCGCTGGTCCGCGACCATCGGGCCGGCGGACTGCGCGAGGCGTCCTGGCCCGAGGCCCTGGAGCGGGTCGCGGCCGGTCTGGCGGCCGCTGCCGAGCGCTACGGTCGGTCGGCGGTCGGGGTCTTCGGCGGGGGTGGTCTGACCAATGAGAAGGCCTATCTGCTGGGCAAGTTCGCCCGGGTGGTGCTGCGCACCCCGAACATCGACTACAACGGCCGGTTCTGCATGTCCTCGGCGGCGGCCGCGCACCGGATCGCCTTCGGTCTCGACCGAGGCCTGCCCTTCCCGGTCGCGGACATCGCCCGGACCGGCTGCGTGATCCTGGTGGGCGCCAACCCGGCCGAGACCATGCCGCCCGCACTGCGCTACTTCCTCGAACTCAAGGAGAACGGCGGCAGGTTGGTCGTCGTCGATCCCCGCCGCACCCGCACCGCCGACCACGCCGACCTGCACCTGCAACCGGTACCGGGCACCGATCTCGCGCTCGCCCTCGGCCTGCTGCACCTGGCGGTCGCGGACGGCCGGGTGGACCGGGAGTTCGTGGCCGCCCGTACCTCGGGCTTCGAGCAGGCGCGGGCGGCGGCGATGGCGCACTGGCCGGAGCGGGTCGAGCGGATCACCGGTGTACCGGTGGCCCGGCTGCGGGCCGCGCTGGAGCTGTTCGCGGACGCCGCCACCGGCATGGTGCTCACCGCGCGCGGTCCCGAGCAGCAGAGCAAGGGGACGGACACCGTCGGAGCCTGGATCAACCTGTGCCTGGCGCTGGGCAAGGCCGGCCGGCCCGGTTCCGGCTACGGCTGCCTGACCGGGCAGGGCAACGGCCAGGGCGGCCGCGAGCACGGACAGAAGGCCGACCAGCTGCCCGGCTACCGTTCCATCGAGGACCCGGCCGCGCGGGCGCACCTGGCCGGGGTGTGGGGTGTCGCCCCGGACGAGCTGCCGGGCCCCGGCCGTTCGGCGTACGAACTGCTGGACTGCCTGGGGACGGAGGGCGGGGTCCGGGCGCTGCTGCTGATGGGCTCCAACCCCGTGGTCTCCGCGCCGAGGGCCGCCCACACCACCCGGCGGCTGCGCGCGCTGGACTTCCTGGCGGTGAGCGATGTGGTGCTCTCCGAGACGGCGCAGCTCGCCGATGTGGTGCTGCCCGCCGCGCAGTGGGCCGAGGAGACCGGAACGCTGACCAACCTGGAGGGACGGGTGATCCTTCGCCAGGCCGCGCTCCGGCCACCGGCCGGCGTCCGGACGGACCTGGAGGTGCTGAGCGAGCTGGCCGCCCGCCTGGGCGTGGAGCACGGCTTCCCGAGCGGGCCCGAGGAGGTCTTCGAGGAGCTGCGGCGGGCCACGGCGGGCGGACCGGCCGACTACGCGGGGATCAGCTACCACCGGATCCGGGCGGAGGACGGCGTGTTCTGGCCCTGCCCGGCCGAGGACCACCCCGGCACACCGCGGCTCTTCCTGGACCGCTTCGCCACACCGGACGGCCGGGCGCGCTTCGTACCGGTCTCCTACCGGCCGGCGGCGGAGGAACCGGACGCCGACTACCCGCTCCACCTGACCACCGGCCGGGTGGTGGCGCAGTACCAGAGCGGCGCGCAGACCCGCCGGGTGCCCGCACTCAACCGGGCCGCGCCCGGACCGTTCGTGGAGCTGCACCCGCGGCTGGCCGAGCGCCTCCAGGTGGCCGACGGCGACCCGCTGGTGATCACCAGCCGGCGCGGCCGGGCACTGGCCCCGGCCCGGGTGACCGACACCATCAGGCCCGACACGGTCTTCATGCCCTTCCACTGGGGCGGCGCCGGACGGGCCAACACACTGACCAACCCGGCGCTGGACCCGACGTCGGGGATGCCGGAGTTCAAGGTCTGCGCCGTCCGGGTGGAGCGGGCCCCCGGAGTGAAGGGGCGGACCCGGTGAGCGGACGGCCGGCCCGGGCGGCCGACCGGACCAACGGGCAGGCGCGCCGGGCGAGGCGGGGGAGCGGTCGGACGGGCGGGCAGCGGATCGCGGTGGTCGGAGCGGGCATGGCCGGCGCCAGATTCGCCCAGCAGTACCGCGAGGCGGGCGGTGACGGAGAAGTGACGCTGTACGGCGCCGAGCCGCGCGGCCCCTACAACCGGATCCTGCTGGCCGAGGTGGTCGGCGGCCGGTACGACCCGGAGGCGATCGCCCTGCCGTACGGCGGCTCGGGCGAACCGGGCGTGGCGCTGCGCACCGGCTGCGAGGTGGTCGGACTCGATGTGCGGGAGCGCACCCTGCGGCTGGCCGGAGGCGGACGGACCGGGTACGACACCCTGGTGCTCGCCACCGGGGCGAACCCGGTGCTGCCCCCGCTGCGCGGCCTGCACACCTCCGGCGGGACGGGCGGATCCGGGGGCCTGAAGGAGGGCGTGCACGCGCTGCGGACCCTGGCCGACTGCGGGCGGCTGCTGGAGGACGCACCGTGCGCCGGGCGCGCGGTGGTGATCGGCGGCGGGGTGCTCGGGGTGAGCGCCGCCCGGGCGCTGGCCGCGCTCGGCCTCCCGGTGGAGATCGTCCATCAGGCGCCGCATCTGATCGAACGCCACCTCGACGAGCGCGCGGGCGACGCGCTGCGGCGCGGGCTCTCCAGGATCGGCGTCGAGGTCTACCCCGGCAACCGCGCCCGAGCGCTGCACGGTGACCGACGGGTCACCGGCGTCGAGCTCGCGGGCGGACACGTACTGGACGCGGAGCTGGTGGTGCTGGCCTGCGGGGTGCGCCCGCGCACCGGGCTGGCCCAGGCGGCCGGTCTGCCGGTCCGCGGCGGCATCGTGGTGGACGACCGGCTGGCCACCGGTGTCCCCGGCGTCCACGCCATCGGCGACTGCGCCGAACACCGCGGCACCGTCCACGGACTGGCGGGCCCCGCCTACGAGCAGGCCGACGCACTGGCGGCCCGGCTCTCCGGCGCCGATCCGGGCGCCCGGTACACCGGTACACGCCCGCTGGCCCGGCTGAGTACGGGGCCGCTGGAGTACGTGGCCTTCGGCTCGACCGCGGAGGACCTGCCCGGCACGGACGTGCTGCGCCTGGCCGACCCCATCCGGGGCTCCTACAAGAAGCTCGTGCTGCGCGGCGACCGGCTGGTCGGCGGAATCCTGCTGGGCGACCTGGCCGCGGCCGGCGCACTCACCCGGGCCTTCGAGCGGGACGACCCGCTGCCCTTCGACCCCCTATCCCTGCTCACCACCACCTATCCCTGCTCACCACCACCCGAGGAGCCAACCCGTGAGTCGGACGGAGAAGAACCTGGTACTGGTCGGCCACGGCATGGTCGGCCAGCGCTTCCTGGAAGCGCTGTTCGAGCGGCCCACGGCCGGATGGCGGGTGACGGTGCTCGCCGAGGAGCCCCGGCCGGCCTACGACCGGGTCCACCTCACCTCCTGGTTCTCCGGCACCTCGGCCGATGAACTCTCCCTGTGCTCGGCGGAGTTCGTCCGCCGACACGGTATCGACCTGCACCTCGGCGACCCGGCGACGGCGCTCGACCGCGCCACCCGCAGCGTCACCACCCGGTCGGGACGGCGACTGGACTACGACGCCCTGGTGCTGGCCACCGGCTCCTACCCGTTCGTACCGCCGGTCCCCGGCCATGACGCCGCCGGCTGCCACGTCTACCGCACCATCGAGGACCTGGAGGCGATCCGCGCCGACGCCGAGCGGGCCCGGGTGGGCGCAGTGGTGGGCGGCGGACTGCTCGGTCTGGAGGCGGCGGGAGCGCTGCGGGCGATGGGGCTGGAGACCCATGTCGTGGAGTTCGCACCGAGGCTGATGGCGCTCCAGGTGGACGAGGGCGGCGGAGAGGTGCTGCGCCGCAGGATCGAGGACCTCGGCGTGGCCGTCCACACCGGCGCGGGCACTCAGCGGATCGAGGCCGGCCCGGACGGCCGGGTGCGCCGGATGGAACTCTCCGACGGCTCGGTGCTCGACGTCGACCTGGTGGTCTTCTCCGCCGGGGTGCGGCCGCGCGACCGGCTGGCCCGGGAGTGCGGCCTGCCGGTCGGCGAGCGCGGCGGCATCGTGGTGGACGAGCACTGCCGCACCGTCGATCCGGACGTCTGGGCGATCGGAGAGTGCGCGCTGGCCGCCGACGGCCGGGTCTACGGGCTGGTCGCACCCGGCTATGCGATGGCCGAGGTGGTGGCACGCGAACTGACCGGCGGTACGGGTGAGTTCACCGGAGCCGACACCTCCACCAGACTCAAGCTGCTCGGTGTGGACGTGGCGAGCTTCGGCGACGCGCACGGCAGCACCGAAGGAGCTCTGGAGGTGCTGTACGCCAACAGCCGCGCGGGCGTCTACAAGAAGCTGGTGGTCGACCCGGACGGCCGGCTGCTCGGCGGTGTCCTGGTCGGCGACGCCGAGGCGTACGGCACGCTCCGCCCGCTCGCGATCAGCCGGAGTCCGCTGCCCGGCCCGGCCGAGGACCTGCTGCTGCCCGCCGCCGCGGGCTCGGCCCAGCCCGTGCTGCCCGACGAGGCGGTGGTCTGCTCCTGCCACAACGTCAGCAAGGGGGCCGTCCGCGCGGCGGTGAGCGGGCAGGGCTGCGCGACCGTTCCGGAGGTCAAGAAGTGCACCAAGGCCGGTACCGGCTGCGGCAGTTGCGTGAAACTGCTGGGCGCCATCGTGGCCGAGGAGCTGGCGGCGGGCGGCGTGGAGAGGGCCCGGGGGATGTGCGAGCACTTCGCCCACACCCGCGCCGAGCTGTACGAGATCATCCGGGTCAAGGGGATCACCTCCTTCTCCCGGCTCATCGACGAGCACGGCAGCGGCGAGGGCTGCGACACCTGCAAGCCCGCCGTCGCCTCGATCCTGGCCGGCCCGGGCGGCGGACACGTGCTGGACGGTGAACAGGCCGCGCTCCAGGACACCAACGACCACTTCCTCGCCAACCTGCAGCGCAACGGCTCGTACTCCGTGGTGCCCAGGATCCCCGGCGGCGAGATCACCCCGGACGGGCTGATCACGATCGGGGAGATCGCCCGCGACTTCGGCCTCTACACCAAGATCACCGGCGGCCAGCGGATCGACCTCTTCGGCGCCTCGGTTGACCAACTGCCGGAGATCTGGCGCCGATTGGTGGAAGCCGGCTTCGAGTCCGGGCACGCCTACGGCAAGGCGCTGCGGACCGTGAAGTCCTGCGTCGGCGAGATGTGGTGCCGCTACGGCGTCCAGGACTCGGTGGCCCTGGCCATCGAACTGGAGCTGCGCTACCGGGGCCTGCGTGCGCCGCACAAGCTGAAGTCGGCGGTCTCCGGCTGCGCCCGGGAGTGCGCGGAGGCGCGGAGCAAGGACTTCGGGGTCATCGCCACCTCGGAGGGCTGGAACCTCTACGTCGGCGGCAACGGCGGTATGACCCCCGGCACGCCGACCTGCTCGCCACCGGCCTGGACCGGGCCGCCCTGATCCGCACCGTCGACCGCTTCCTGATGTTCTACATCCGCACCGCCGACCGCCTCGAGCGCACCGCCCCCTGGCTGGACCGGCTGGAGGGCGGCCTGGACCACCTGCGCGCGGTCGTACTGGAGGACTCGCTGGGCATCTGCGCCGAACTGGACGAGCTGATGGCCCGTCATGTCGCCACCTACGAGGACGAGTGGGCGGCCACCCTGGCCGACCCGGAGCGGGTGCGGCGCTTCGTCTCCTTCGCCAACGCGCCCGGGGTGCCCGACCCCACCGTACGGTTCGTCCCGGAACGCGGGCAGATCCGCCCGGTCCGCCCCGAGGACGGGCCCGACTCACCGACCCCGGCCCTGATCGCGGGGCCCGCCCTGGAGGTACGCACCCGTTGAAGCAGACCCCGGACCTGGAGCAGACCCCGGACCCGAAGCAGACCCCGGACCGTCCGCTGACGGTCGAGATCCTCGACGGCGGCAGCTGGGCGCGCGTGTGCGAGTACCGGCTGCTGCGGCCCGGCCGGGGCGTGGCCCTGCTGGTCGGATCGGAGCAGGTCGCGGCCTTCCGTGACCGGCGCGGTGCGCTCTACGCGGTCGGCAACCGCGACCCGTTCAGCGGCGCGTACGTCATCTCGCGGGGCCTGCTCGGCAGCCGTGACGGCGTGCCCGTCGTGTTCTCGCCGATGTACAAGCAGGCGTTCGACCTGCGCACGGGCGTCTGCCTGGACGAGGAGCTCGCCCCGGACGGCACCCCGGCGGTCCTCCCGGTCCTGCCGATCAGGGCGGTCCCCACCCCGTAGTCCCGCACCCCTCCCGACGTCCAGGGCAGGTCACCATGAGCGCAACCGTCCACGAGCCCCGCCCGGCCCCGCCACCCGGCAGAACCGCCCCGCTCGCCGAATGGCGGCCCGAGGACCCCGGGTTCTGGGAGCACACGGGCGCCCGGATCGCCCGGCGCAACCTGGTCCACTCCGTCCTCTGCGAGCACATCGGCTTCGCGGTCTGGAGCCTGTGGTCGGTCCTGGTACTCCTCCTCGGCCCGGAGTACCACATCGATCCGGCCGGCAAGTTCCTGCTCACCGCCGTGCCCACCGCGGTCGGCTCGGTGCTGCGGCTGCCCTACACCTTCGCGGTGGCGAAGTTCGGCGGGCGCACCTGGACCGTGGTCAGCGCGCTGCTCCTGCTGGTGCCGACCGTGCTCGCGGGGCTCGTCCTCACCCCGGGCGTCTCCTACGGCACGCTGCTGGCGGTCGCGGCCACCGCCGGGGTCGGCGGCGGGAACTTCGCCTCCTCGATGGCCAACATCAACGCCTTCTACCCCCAGCGCCTCAAGGGCTGGGCACTGGGCGTCAACGCGGGCGGCGGCAATCTCGGGGTGCCCGCGGTCCAGCTGCTCGGCCTGCTGGTCATGGCGACCGCCGGAGCCGGCCACCCCCGGCTGCTGCTCCTGGTCTACCTTCCGCTGATCGTCCTGGCGGCGCTCGGCGCGGCGCTGCGGATGGACAACCTCCCGGCGGCTCCCGGCGAGGGACGGGCCTTTGCTACCGCCGCGCGCGACGTTCACACCTGGGCGGTCTCGGCGCTGTACATCGGGACCTTCGGCTCGTTCATCGGCTTCGGCTTCGCCTTCGGACAGGTGCTGCAGGTCCAGTTCCACGAGCGGTTCGACACACCGGTCAAGGCCGCCTGCCTCACCTTCCTGGGACCGCTGCTCGGCTCGCTCACCCGCCCGGTCGGCGGTCTGCTGGCCGACCGGTGGGGCGGGGCCCGGGTGACCCTGTGGACCTTCGCCGCCATGGCGGCGGGTGCGGCGGGCGTGCTCACCGCCTCCCGGCAGCACTCGCTGGGCCTGTTCCTGGCAGCCTTCATCGCCCTCTTCGTGCTCAGCGGTGTCGGCAACGGCTCGACCTACAAGATGATCCCGGCGGTCCACCGCGCCAGGGCCGACGCGGCGATCCGCGCCGGCGCCGACCCGGTGGCGACCGAGCGGACCGCGCACCGGTCGATCTCCGCGCTGATCGGCCTCGCCGGGGCCGTCGGCGCCTTCGGCGGGGTCCTGGTCAACATCGCCTTCCGGCAGGCCTTCCTGACCGCGCACAACGGCGACGCCGCCTACCTCGTCTTCCTGATCTACTACGCGTTCTGCCTGTTCCTGACCTGGTTCGCCTATCTGCGGAGCGTGCCCGCCGCACCCGAGGACCCCGCCACCCCCGAAGCCTCCGACGCGTCGCGGCGCTGAGCCCGGCCCGGCACCTCCGGCCCCGGCCCCGGCCCCGTGCCCGCACCCGGAGCCGGCCGGACGGAGGCCGCGTCCGAGCACTCACGCCGCACTGGCAGAATGACGGAGTGATCGACGCACGACGGCTGCGGACCCTGCGGGCCGTGGCCGACCACCGCACCGTGACGGCCGCCGCTGCCGCGCTCTACCTCACGCCGTCCGCCGTCTCCCAGCAGCTCGCCGCGCTGGAGCAGGAGACCGGCCACCATCTGCTGGCCCGCGACGGCCGGGGAGTCCGCCTCACCGCCGCCGGGGAGATCCTGCTCGGCCACGCCGACGCGGTGCTCGCCCAGCTGGAACGGGCCGAGGCCGACCTGGCGGCGTACAGCGCGGGAGTGGCGGGCGAGGTCACGGTGGCGGCGTTCGCGACCGGGATCGCGCTGGTGGTCGCCCCGGCGATCACCGCCCTCGCCGAGGGCGCACCCGGGGTACGGATCAAGGTGCTGGACGCCGAGGGCGACGCCAGTCTGCCGATGCTGCTGGACGGACTGGCCGACATCGCCGTCGCCGTCGAGTACCGCGGTGCGCCCCGCGCCGACGACCAGCGGCTGACCCGGGTACCGCTCTACGCCGAACCCTTCGAGGCGGTCCTCCCGCTCGGCCATCCACTGGCCGCCGCGCAGGGTCCGGTGGCCGTCGCCGACCTCGCCGCCGAGCCGTGGATCGGCCCCTACCCCGGCAACCCCTGCCACGATGTGGTGCTGCTGGCCTGCGAGTACGCCGGCTTCCAGCCCCGGCTGGTGCACTCCTCCGACGACTTCAGCGCCGTCGTCGCGCTCGCCTCGGCGGGTGCGGGCGTGGCGCTGGTCCCGCGCTCGGCCCTGCGCGGCGTGGACCTCTCACGGGTCGCGGTACGCCGGGTGGACAGCGAACTCGCCACCCGCAAGGTCTTCGCCGCCGTGCGCAGCGGCGCCGAGCGGCACCCGCTGATCCGGCCGGTCCTGGCGGCCCTGACGACCGCCGCCCAGGGGATCTCGGCCGGCTGACGGGCCGTCGCCGCCGGGGTTCCCCGACTTCTTCGGGGCGGCGCCGCGTTGGCCCTGCCGGTCCGGCCGGGGCGTCCTTTGGTCAGTCGTCGGTGACCTCGACGCCCCGCCAGAACGCCACATGCCCGGTGATCTGCGCGGCGGCCGGGCTCGGATCGGCGTAGTACCAGGCGGCGTCCGGGTTCTCGGCG
The DNA here is from genome assembly GCF_051374625.1 of Kitasatospora sp. HPM-01-4. Classification (NCBI taxonomy): domain Bacteria; kingdom Bacillati; phylum Actinomycetota; class Actinomycetes; order Kitasatosporales; family Streptomycetaceae; genus Kitasatospora; species Kitasatospora sp. HPM-01-4. Next base: position 7,961,632 of record NZ_JBPQGP010000005.1, read on the forward strand.
CCCGCCACCCGCACCGTGTAGTAGGAGGCGGTGCCCTTCCAGGGGCAGACGGTCGTGGTGGGGGAGGGGACCAGCAACTCCATCCGGACCGAGTCGAGGGGGAAGTAGTGGTTGCCCTCGACGACCGTGGTCAGGGAGCTCTCGGCGATGATCTCGCCGTTCCAACGCGCAGTGGCCATACGGCCATTCTCCATCGCCGGCTCCCCGTCGTCGATGCGGACCGGTCAAGTCCGGTGCTCGGCTGATCGGATGACCTCCACTGTGTCAACTCTCCTCGCCCGCCGACCCCTGAGGCCGGGGTCCTCCGGCGCCTGGCCCTGGTCCCCTGTCGGACACGCCCTGGAGCAGCGCGGCGGCCTGTTCGAGCAGGGAGTCCACGGCGCTCGGGTCGTCGTGGTCGATGACCGGGAAGCCGGTGCCGAAACGGCCGTTGACCCAGTGCGCGGCGACGCCCGGATTGGCCAGGTTGGTTCCGTCGTACAGGAAGACGTGTGGGCTGCAGATGACCCGGTCCTCCCGGGCGGCGCGCCACTGGTCGATGACGGCCTGCCGGTGCCGGCCCGAGTCCAGTGCGGCGGCGAGCCGCTCCGCGTCCACCGCCCCGGTCTCCACGGCCACGTCGAGGACGACGTTGCGCAGTGTGATGCACCGGCCCTCGGCCCAGAAGGCGCGGCGCAGTGCGCGGTCCAGCGTCTCGGAGGCCGTCCAGCCCTGTTCCTTGGCGGCCTGGATGGCCTCCAGTGCGGGCAGCGTGCTGACGGGGTAGGTCCAGTCGGGGCCCTGCCACAGCCGCCAGCCGGCCTCGGGAGCCAGTGCTCCCACGACCGAGACCTCCGAGTCGACGCCCGGCCGCTCGTTCACCGTCAGGTCGAAGAGTTCCAGCGGGAAGCAGCGGTGGTCGAAGAAGAGCACACCGTCCAGGCCGAGCCGGGTCCGGGCCTGGTGCAACCGGTGCACGGCCAGATGGGCGAAGGAGCAGTTGAGGTCCGAGTAGACGACGACGGTGTCAGGGGAGCGCGGCAGCCGGGGGTCGAGGGGCCGGGCGTGCGGGTCGACGGCGACGGTGGTCCGGTCGTCGGACATGTCGGTTCACTCCTGTTCGGAATCCCGGGATGCGGCCGGGGTCACGGGCCGGGTGCGCAGCGCTCGGCACGGCGGGCCGGCCAGCTGGGTGCCGTGGTCGGTCAGGTCGAACGCCGAGTGGTGCAGTGGACAGACCAGCCGGGTGGCCGCGGCGTCCACGTGGGCGAACCGGAGCAGGCCGCCCCGGTGCGGGCAGCGGGCCTCGACCAGCACCGCGCCCCCCGGCCCCGGTCGCGGGGCCTCCGTCTCCACGGCGACCGTGTCCTCGTCCAGCTGGCGCAGGCGCACCCGCCGTTCGGCGGGGCTCATGTGCCGGCCTCCGCCCGGGCGCCGCGCACCGCCGCCTCCGTCGCGCGTGTGACGGTCGCACTGGTCAGTTCGACACCCGCCCAGACCTTGCGCAGGTCCGCGCCGCGCTCGCGGTCCCAGGCGCGCAGCGCGGCGAGCATCTCACGGCTGTGGAAGCTGTCGATGTGCAGGTGCTCGGTGTAGTAACGGGAGTTGGCGATGCCCAGCCGGGCGCAGGCCGCGGCGTAGCAGCGGAAGCCGTAGAGCACGCTCGACTCGAAGTAGGCGTAGGCGCCCAGGAAGTAGTCCGGCGTCGGCGCCCGCGAGGCCAGCCAGTGGAAGAGGTTGACGTAGGCCAGCGTCTCCTCGCACGCGCGGGCCGCGTGCTGGAAGGGGTCCGTCGGCAGCCCCAGCTCCGACATCAGCCGCTGGTAGAGCCGGGCATGCTCCTGGGCCTCGTTGCCGCAGCCGAACTCGTCGATGAGCACCCGCATCACCGCCATTCGGGCCCGGTGCGGCAGCCGCGGCAGCACGCCCAGGTGGGACTGCGACTCCACCAGCCCGTCCACGGCGAACTGGCCCGCGACGAAGGCGAATTCCGGCAAGGTGGCGTGCTCGGCGAGGTAGCGCTCGCTGTCCGGGGGATCGGCCTCCTCGGCGCGCAGGCGCTGCTCCAGGGCCGCCAGCAGCTCGCCCAGGGAGCCGAACTCCGGTGCGTCCGCCTCCAGCGCGTCCGCCTCCGCCCGAGGCCAGCGGGCCTCCAGCGCGAGCAGCTCGGCGTAGCCGACGGCATCGGGGACGGTGTGGTTGTGCCAGTACAGCCGTTGCTGCACGGTGGCGTTCGGCGGCAGCGCCGAAGCAGCCCCGGCCGCCGCGGTCATGGCGCCGGCTCCCCGGCGGCGGGGCCGCCCGCCGTCACATCGGTGCCGATGACCCCGCGCGTCACCAGTTCGCGCTTGACCCGCAGGTACCAGTCCTCGCGCAGGATGCCGTACCTCTCGCAGGCCGCGTCCACCTGCGCCTGCAGCTCCGGGCCCGGACTCCGCCACAGCGCCCTGCACAGCGCCGGCTCCAGATTGGCCAGCGGACCGATGAAGCCGTGCACCCCGGGCACCTGGGAGAGCAGGTTCTCCCAGCCCTCGAAGACCGGCACTCCCAGGTCCGAGGCCACCAGCCGCCGGGTGAACTCCGCCTCGCCGCTGGACTCCTTGACCCCGACCACGCCCGGCAGCCGACAGATCCGGGCCAGCGTGTCCGCCTCGATCCGGTTGCCGGACACCGCCTCCTCGTTGTAGAGGAGCACCGGCAGGCCGGCCGCCAGCACGCGCCGGTAGTGGTCGACGATGTCGTCCTGGCCGATCCCGGCGCCGAAGGGCGTGGTCACCGCCACGGCGTCCACGCCCAGTTCGGCCGCCAGCCGGATCCGCGCCACCACGGCCTCGGTGTCGGGCAGCTGCACCCCGGCGATGACCGGCAGGCCGCCGGCATGGCGGACCGTGGCGTCCACCATGTCCCGCCACTGGCGCTCCGTCAGCAGCCAGCCCTCACCGGAACTGAGCGTCGGCATCAGCGCGGTGACCTCGGTGCGGATCGTGGCGATCAGCCGGGCCACGTCCTCGGCCGGCACCTGGCGGCTCCGGTCCAGGGGTGTGACCAGTGGTGCTATCACACCCGAGAACCTGTGGTGGTTCCGGAGGTCCGGGCCGTCCTGCCGGTCCCGGGGGGTCTGCGGATCGGTCATGTCGCGTCCAAGTCGTCGGGGCTGGAAATGCGGTCGAGATCGGTCAGGTCGCACCTGAGCGCCAGGGAGTCCCGGTAGAGCGCCTCCAGCCGGGGCGGGAAGGCGAGTTCGGGTCCGTCCGGTGGCGCGGTGACGGGAAGCCCGGGCCGGCGGTGGCCCAGCAGGCGCGCCGACGCGGTGTGCAGCGGGCCGCCCCGGTGCACGGCCGGCGCCAGCAGCAGCGCGTCGGGCAGCGGGAGGCCCTTGAGCTCGGGAGAGTCGAGGGCGGCCGCCAGATCGCCCCGCCGGAAGCCGAAGCGGGTGATCCGCAGCTCGCTGTGCAGGTTGTCCATGAAGGGGTAGTAGGCGTCCTGCTCCTCGCGGGTCCGGCGCCAGACCAGGTCGTCGCAGAGCCCCACCTGCTCAAGCGTCATCGCCAGCGTGTGCTGCGCCGCCAGGTGCCGTACGAAGAAGTTCTTGCAGGCGGAGCGGACGCGCTCGTCGCGGCTGTGCATGCCCAGGAAGAGCGAGGCGTCGATCAGCACCCCCGGCCCCCGGTCCCGCCCCGTCGCCTGCCCCGCCCCGGACTCAGCGCTCATGGGCGAGGAGCGTGTCGCGGATCACCCGCACCGCCGCGGCGAACTGCTCCGGCGGCCTGGCCAGCGCTATCCGGACGTACCGTTCACCACGTCCGGGGTTGTCCCAGTAGAAGTACGTCCCCGGAAGCACGTAGACCTCCGCCGCCAGCAGTTCGGCGTGCACGTCGTCCGCGGTGAGCCCGGAGGGTCGGATGCGCAGCCAGGCGACGCTGGTGTCCACGCGTCCGTCCAGCAGTTCGAGCGGCGAGCCGGCCAGTATGCGCTGAAGCGTGGCGCGGTTGGTGTCGATCACCTCGCGCACCGAGGCGAAGGAGTCCGCGATCGAGTCCTCGACGTAGTGGGTGAGGAAGTTCAGCACGAAGGGCGAGACATTGAGCAGTACCGAGGTGTGCAGGTTGTAGACCTCCTCGTAGAGGTCCGAACTTGCCGTCAGCAGGGCGCACTTGGCGTCCTGTACCGGCCAGGTCTTACCGGTGTCCTCGATGGCGAGGTAGCTCACCCCCGACTCCTCCAGCGCCCGGTAGACGTCGGGGCGCTGGACCAGGCCGTTGTGCAGGGCGAAGGAGGCGAAGCAGAAGTCCAGTACCAGCAGCTTGCGGTGCTCCCGGCAGAACCGGAGCACCTCCGCGAAGCCGCGCCCGCCGTCCGTGAACAGCGTGAAGCCGGTCGGGTTGTTGGGGTCGACCAGGTACAGCGCGTCCGTCCGCACCAGGCGGACGAGCTCCGCGTAGACGGTCTCCGGATCGGCCAGCGCCTCCTCGGGCAGCGCCGCGGGCGGGGTGCCCAGGTGCCTGAGCAGGTCCACCAGGTTGTCGAAGCAGGGCTCCACCAGCGAGACGGTCAGATCGTGCCGGCGCAGGTACATCGCGGCGACCATGGTGGAGACACTCGCGGAGTACGACAGCAGGGTCCGGTCCAGGCCGACCGCGGTGGTCTGGCCGTGCAGGCGGAAGAACGCCTCGGTGAACTGCTTCTCGAAATAGGCCTGCTGCCGTTCCTCGGACTCGTTCCACAACGCGGGCAGCCGGGAGACGATCTTCTCCTGGCTGATGGACTGGCGCTGGTGTGTATGCGCGTCGGCCAGGTTGTACCTGGTCCGCAGCGCCCTGATCTCGTGCTGCGTCAGATCGACCAATTCCCCGGTTGACATGCCGTGATCCTTTCGAGCGGGTGGTATTCGGGCGCTGCCCCGACCGGGATCCTAGAAGCGCGACGGCAGCGTGCACCACGTCAGAAATGACCGGGACCTAAGGCGGAGAAACGCGGCACGACCCCCCGAAGTGCGGTGGTGGAAATAGGCTTTACGCCATTAACCTGCACGCCATGACATTACGTGAATCCGCGGGCCCCGCCGGTCCGGCGAAGGGCGCGGCCCGGCCGCGGGCTCTCGGCGCCGTCTGCGCCGGGCTGGGCACCGCGCTGGCCGGCACCTCCTTCGTGGCCACCAGCCTGCTCACGCACTACCCGTTCCTGAGCGGGCAGACCGTGCGGTTCGCCCTGGGCGGGCTCTGCCTGCTGCTGCTCGCCGCCTTCGCCCGGATCCCCCTGCCGCGGCCGACCGGGCGCGAGTGGGGCCTGCTGGCGCTGCTGGCCGGTACCGGCCTGGTCGGCTTCAACCTGGCCTGCCTGGCCGCGCTGCGCTCCGCCGAGCCCGCCGTACTGGGCGTCGTCGTGGGCGCGACCCCGCTGCTGGTGGCCGTCGCCGGCCCGCTGCTGGGCGGACGCCGGGTGTCCTGGCGGCTGACCGGCTCGGCGGCGCTGGTGGTCGCCGGTGCGGCCCTGGTCCTCGGCTACGGCCGGGGCGATGTGCCGGGCTTCGCCTACTCGCTGCTGGCCCTGCTGGGGGAGGTGTCCTTCACCCTGCTGGCGGTTCCCCTGCTGCCGCGGCTGGGGGCGATCCCGGTCGCGACCTACGTCTGCGGGCTGGCCATGCTGGAGATGGGCGTCCTGGCCGCGGCCATCGAACTGCCCGGCGGCCGGCTGCGCTGGCCGCACCCGGAGGAACTGGCCGCCCTGGGCTATCTGGCGGCGGCGGTGACGGCCGCCGCGTTCATCCTCTACTACCTCGGCCTGCGCCGGCTGGGTCCCGAGACGACCAGTCTGTTCGCCGGTCTGATCCCGGTGGCGGCGGCGTTCACGGCGCCGGTGGTGGGCAGCGGCACCCTCGGCGCGGCGCAGCTGGCCGGCAGCGCGCTGGTCGGCGTGGGACTCAGCGCCGGCCTCTCGGCGCCCGTGCCCGCCGAGGCCACGGCTGACGGGGCGGCTCCGAAAGTGCCGGTACCAACGGCGGACGACGGTTCCTGAGTTTCGTTCTTTTTCCTGGTGTTGTGCGGCGGAGCCGATTTCTAGCATCGGGACGACTGCTCGTCGAATCCGCTTCCGCGTCCCGGCTCCGCCGTGCCGCAACCGAGCCTTCGTCCTGTGAGGATGCGAATTCCATGACCACCACGCACGTCGTTCTCAATGCCGCGGATCTGCCGGACCGCTGGTACAACATCGTTCCCGATCTCCCGGTGAGCCTGCCGCCCGCGCTCCACCCGCGGACGCTGGAGCCGCTGCGTCCCGAGGACCTGGCCGGCCTGTTGCCGCAGGGCGTCATCGAACAGGAGTTCTCACAGGAGCGGTGGATCGAGATACCGGACCGGGTGCGTGAGCTCTACCAGATCTGGCGGCCCTCCCCGTTGCACCGCGCGACGCGGCTGGAGCGGGCGCTGGACACACCGGCCCGGATCTACTTCAAGTACGAGGGGGTCTCCCCGGCCGGCTCGCACAAGCCCAACACCGCCATCGCGCAGGCCTACTACGCCGCCCAGGACGGCGTGCGCCGGCTGACCAGCGAGACCGGCGCCGGGCAGTGGGGCTCCGCACTGTCCTTCGCGGGCTCGCTCTTCGGGCTGGAGGTCACGGTCTACATGGTCCGCTCCTCCTTCCAGCAGAAGCCCTACCGGCGGATCCTCATGGAGACCTGGGGCGCCCAGGTGCACCCCTCGCCCAGCCCGCTCACCGAGGCCGGCCGCGCCATCCTGGCGCAGGACGCGGACTCCCCGGGCTCCATCGGCATCGCCATCAGCGAGGCCGTGCAGGACGCGCTCAGCCGGGAGGACACCCGCTTCGCGCTCGGCTCCATCTCCAACAACGTACTGCTGCACCAGAGCGTGATCGGCCTGGAGGCCAAGAAGCAGCTGGAGATCTGCGACGACTACCCGGACGTGGTGGTCGGCTGCGTCGGCGGCGGCTCCGGCTACGCCGGACTGTCCTACCCCTTCCTGTACGACGTGCTCAGCGGGCAGCGCACGGGCACCCGCTTCGTCGCCGTGGAGCCGGACGCATGCCCCAGCCTGACCAGGGGAAGCTACGCCTACGACTACCCGGACACCGCCTCGCTCAGCCCGGTACTGCCGATGTACACCCTCGGCCACAGCTTCATCCCGGCGCCCATCCACGCCGGCGGCCTGCGCCACCACGGCAGTTCACCGACCATGTGCGCGCTGGTGGAGCACGGGTACGTGCAGGCGCGCTCGGTGTCGCAGACCGACGTCTTCAGCGCGGCGGTGCAGTTCGCCCGCAACGAGGGCTTCGTGATGGCGCCGGAGTCCGCGCACGGGGTGCGCGGTGCGATCGACGAGGCGCTGGCCGCGAAGGAGGCCGGGGAGGCGCGCACCATCCTGGTGCACGTCTCGGGACACGGAAACTTCGACATGGCGGCCTATGACTCCTACCTGGCCGGAACCCTGACGGACTATCAGCCGGACCAGTCGGAGATCGACCGTGCCCTCGGCGAGCTTCCCGCCGCCAAGATCACGGCCTGAGCGGCAGCCGTCCGACCCGGCACCTCCAGGGGCGCTGGGGCTGCGCGAGCCACCCGCTCCACCGCGGCGGGCCGGGCGGGCGGACCAGCGCCCCGAGCCATTGGAGCGGTCCGCCCGCCAACGGCCTACGGCGAGCCGACCAGCCCCGCCTCGACCGCGTGCAGTGCCGCCTCCACCCGGTTGCGCAGCCCCAGCTTCGCCAGCAGGTTCTGCACATGCGATTTGACGGTGCTCTCGCTCAGCGACAGCTGGGAGGAGATCTCCGCGTTGGTGCGCCCGCGCCCCAGCAGGCGCAGCACGTCGCGCTCACGCGGCGTCAGCACCTGCTGGGAGGGGACGTCGCCCGGGGACGAGGGACGGCAGGACGGTGCGGCCGGAGCCGGGAAGAGCGAATAGCCCGCGACCAGCACCCGGACCGCGGCTATCAGGTCCTCGACCCCGGCGCTGCTCAGCAGCGTTCCGTCGGCGTCCTTCGTGACCGACTCCACGCCGGCGTCGGAGAGGCCGTCGCCGACCAGCGCCAGGACCTTGCCGTCCCAGTCCCGCACCTTGCGCAGCGCCGCGGCGACGTCGGCGGGGCTGCCGCCGGTGTGCACGACCACGACATGCGGCGATGTGTCCGCCAGCAGGGCCACCGCCTCGCATTGATCGCCGGCCTCGCCCACGACCTGGATACCGGCCTGGTGCAACACCGCCCGCAGTCCCGTGCGGGTGATCGGCGACTCGTCCAGGATCAGGACGCGGATGCCGGCAGGTTCCGGCCGAAGCCGCGATCGGGTGGTGCTGTCCATGGGTATCCCCCGAGGTGAAGTGGCTGATTCGTGTACACAGAGGAACTCGACCACACTCAAGGCGCCGGTGAGGAATGATGCGGCGGCAGTCGGGCATCAGAGAATCCCCGATCCCCCCGGTCGGCTCATCATCAGCAGTCTTACAGAATCACGCACATGCGGCTAGCAGTTGCCGTCGAAGGCAGGCATTCGCCACACCGGGAACAGGGGCAGGGTGGCAGTCGCCAGACGGGGGCTCCGGTGGTCCAGGCCGCCGAGAAGCCGTGCGGCCGCGAACTCCCCTCTGCGCCAGGGGTGCTGGGCAGGCTGCCGCCGCCGTCCGCCTCGTCCGGCGGCTCGCTGCCCGGTGATGCGGGACCGGCTGCGCCGGGGCGGCGGCCGGGGCTCGATCGCTGGAGGCGGCTGAAGCATAGGGTGGGGGCTGGTGCTGATCGTTCACTTGACAGGAGACCCCATGGGCCGGCCCGCTATCACTGATGCCTTGCTTCCCGTTGGAGTGATCGGCCTGGGGGATATCGCGAACAAGGCGTACCTGCCGGTCCTCACCGCCGTACCTGGTCTTGATCTTCGGCTGATGACCCGTGACCGGGCCAAGCTCGACCGGATCGGTGACACCTATCGGATCGCTCCCGGGCACCGCTTCACCGATCTCGGCGAGCTGATCGCCAGTGGCATCCGGGCCGCGTTCGTGCACGCCGCCACGGACCAGCACGTCGCGATCGTCGAGCAGCTGCTCACGGCCGGCGTCGACGTGTACGTGGACAAGCCCCTCGACTACACCCTGGACGGTGCCCGTCGGCTGGTTGACCTCGCCGACCGCACCGGTCGTTCGTTGATGGTGGGTTTCAACCGCCGCCACGCGCCCGGCTACGTGCAGGCGAAGGAGCGCCCGCGCGACCTGATCGTGCTGCAGAAGAACCGCGAGGGCCTCGCCGAGGCGCCTCGCCCGATGATCTACGACGATTTCATTCACGTCGTGGACGTTCTCCGTTTCCTGGTTCCCGGCGAGATCGAGCACATGGATGTTCGCTCCCGCACGCGCGACGGTCTGCTCGAGCACGTCGTCCTGACGCTCGCCGGGCGGGGCTTCACGGCGCTGGGCATCATGAACCGGGTCTCCGGCTCGACCGAGGAGGTGCTGGAGGTCTCCGGAGGCGACTCCAAGCGCGAGGTCCACAACCTCGCCGAAGTGATCGACCACTTCGGCCAGCCCAGCGTCCGACGCCGCGGCGACTGGGTCCCGGTCGCCCGCCAGCGCGGCATCGAACAGATCGTCCTCTCCTTCCTGGACGCCGTCCGGGCCGGCCGGACCGTCGACGCTCACGACGCCCTGCGGACGCATGAACTGTGCGAACTCATCGTGGAGCGCATCGAGACGGCCTGAGAAGGCGTCCGCTCGGCCCCGCCAGTGCCCGGGCGACGAGAGCCCGGGGCCACCGGTCCCGGTCGCCCCCGGCTAAGGCCGCCACGCCCCGGCTTCAGGTCCGCGTGGAGTGCGGTGCCCGCGCGCCCGACCGCGGCCGGGGTTCCCGGTCCGGCCGCGGTCGGAAGGGCAGGTCGGGTCAGGGGCGGACGCGGTCGACGTCGAGCCACAGGTGGCGCGGACCGCGCAGGGCGGCGGTGGGCCGGTACGGCGGCGGGTCCTCGGCCAGCCGGGGGTTCTCCAGGCGGCGGACGAGTTCGGGGAGCACGATGTGCGCTTCGAGACGGGCCAGGGGTGCGCCGACGCAGTAGTGGATTCCGCCGCCGAAGCCGAGGTGCTCGTTGGGGGTGCGGTCCGGCACGAACTGCTCGGGCCGGTCGAAGCGGTGGGGGTCGCGACTGCCCGCCGCCAGCAACAGGACGACCGAGGAGCCGCGCGGGATGGTGGTGCCGCCGACGTCGATGTCGTCGAGGGCGGCGCGGTACCGGAACTGCACCGACGGTTCGTAGCGCACCAGTTCCTCGACCATGGGTACCACCAGCGCGGGTTCGCGGCCCAGGCGCGCGAGGGTCTCGGGGTGGCGCAGGAGGGTGAGCATGCCGTTCGTGATCAGGTTGACCGTGGTCTCGTGGCCCGCGACCAGGAGCAGCCGGGTGGTGGCCACGAGATCCTCGCCGCGCAGGGGTTCGGTGTGAGTGCTGCCGGTCAGCAGGCCCGAGATCAGGTCGTCACCGGGCTTCTTCGCGCGTTCGGAGGTCAACTGCGTGAGGTAGTCAGCGAGGCCGTCAATGGCCTGCCGGATCTGCTCGGCCTCTTCCGGCGTCATGGCCGGGTCGAGGTCGAGGTTGCGCACCAGGGCGTCGGCCCAGGCGTGGAAGCGCGCCTCGTCCTCGGGGGGTATGCCGAGCAGCGTGCAGATCACGCTGACCGGAAGCGGGTAGGCGATCTCGTCGACGATGTCCACCCGTCCCTCGGACCCTGCGGCGTCGAGGTGTTCGCCGGTGATCCGGCGTATCTCGTCACGCAGGGACTCGACCACCGCAGGGGTGAACCTGGCCATCACCGCGCTGCGCAGGCGGTGGTGGCTCGGCGGGTCGCGCAGGATGAACGACCTCTCGGCGCCGGGAGCCGACGTCTGGCCGGCATTGCGCATGTCGGAGCTGATGCGCGGGTCGTGCAGCAGGGCGGCGATCTCGTCGTAGCCGCTGACCACCCAGGTGCCGTCGGCCTGGCGGGAGACCGGTTGCCTGCGCAGCGCGGTGTAGAGGGGGTAGGGGTTGGCGCGGCTCCGCGGGTCGAGGACGCGGGCGAACAGGTCCTGCTGGGGAGTCGACGCCGCGATGTCGACGGTGGCGAAGGTGGAGCGGGCGTTGTCCGGCACGGTGGGCCTCCTCAACTGAGCTGGACGGTGGGTTCGAGCGGCGAGGGTGAGGTGGCGAGCACCCGGATGGGATCGGGGGCGTCGGGGATCCGCCCGGCCGGGGGAAAGCTCGCACGGCTCGTGACCATCGCGGCGTAGGCGTCGAGTACGCGGGGCATGTTGACCGCCAGCGCGCCGATGACACGGCCTCGTCGACCGTAGGCGGCGACGAAGGACGAGTCCGCCACCGAGCCCTGGACCACCGCGACCTGATCGGCTCGCGAGGGCAGGCCGACCGACTTGATGTTCACGCCGAACTGGTTGGACCAGAAGGCCGGCAGCGCGGAGTGCGGCCGGACCGGGCCGTGCAGCATGGTCACCGCGGCGGTGCGTGCCTGCCGGACCGCGTTGTCCCAGTGCTCGACGGCAAGGAGCTCGTCGCCGAAGAGCGGGTGCGGCCAGCGGGCGACGTCCCCCGCCACCAGGATGTCCTCGTCGGGCTGCCCGGTGCTGTCGATCGCACGGCAGTAGGCGTCGCACCGCACGCCGCGGCCGTCCACGGCGAGCCCGGAGCCCGCGAGCCACTCGACGTTGCGGACGGCCCCCAGGGCGACGACGGCCACGTCGGCTTCGAGCGCGTCGCCGTCCGAGAGTTCGGCCCGGCACAGGCGGCCGGCCTGGTCCCCGGCCAGGGACAGCACCGAGGTGCGGGTGCGCAGGTCGACTCCGTGGCGGCGTTGCAGGCGACCGGCCAGAGCACCGGCCGGGCCGCCCAGAGCGCCCGTCAACGGGCCCGGGGAGCGCTCGACGACGGTCACGTCGAGGCCCAGCTCCCGGCACACCGAAGCCGCCTCCGAGCCCACGAAGCCCGCGCCGATCACCAGGACCCGTCGCGGCCGCGCGGCCAGCCTGGCCTGCAGCGCTCGGGCGTCGTCACGGGTGCGGACGCTGAAGACCCCGTCCAGGGCGGCCTCCTCCGGATTCGCCCAGCGGCGCGCCCTGGTACCCGTGGCGATGAGCAGTTTGTCGAAGCCGTGCACCTCGCCGTCGGCGAGCGTCACGGTGTGCGCCGCCCGGTCGAGGGCGACCGCGGCGGTGCCCAGGCGCCACTGGGCCTCGAACCCCTCCCGTTGGGGAAGCCCGGTGTCGTCGGCGGACATCCGTCCGGCCAGCACCCGTTTCGACAACGGCGGCCGGTCGTAGGGCGGATGGGGCTCCGCTCCCACGAGGGTGATCCGTCCGGCGAACCCCTGCTCGCGCAGCGCCTCGGCCCCGCGCAGACCGGCGAGGGACGCGCCCACGATCACCACCCGACCGTCGTCCGGTAAGCCGCCGGCCGCCGGCGCGGGGGAGGACCGGTGGTCACCGCCGCTGCTCACGGCCGCGCTCACCGCCGCCCCCGATCCGCGTCGGCCGCCGCGGTGCGCGGTGGGAGCGCGTCGGCCTCCCGCGCGGGGCCGGCCGCCGGTCCGATGGTGATGGCCTGGACCGGGCAGGCGGCCCGGGCGCGTTCGGCCTGCTCACGCAGCAGGTCCGCCGGGGCGCTGTCGTATTCGAGGACCTCCGGTCCGGTCAGCTCGAAGATCTCGGGGGCGGCGAAGACGCACTGCCCGTAGCTCTGACACCGTGCGAGATCGACCAAGACCCGCATGACGGCGACTCCTTCCTCGTGTTCTGGTCCCTCCAGTCCCGGGCCGTCCGCGGTGTGTGCCGTCGGACGGCCCACGATCACTATCGATCTGGAAGTACTTGCTGTCCAGATGTACTTCTGACTTTTAGTCAGTTGGGTAACCTTGGACCATGTCGACCAGCGAGCATCGCAACGGTGACGGCGGCAGCCGTCACGGCACCGACTGCGCACCGTCCCAGTCCGGTCTTCCGCTGGCTCAGGAGCTGTTCGCCCTGCTCGGCGAGCGGTGGAACTACGCGATCCTCCGCGAGGTCTTCTACGGGGTCGAGCGCTTCGGGGCGTTGCAGCGCACCCTGGGCATCGCCCCCAACACGCTCACCGCGCGTCTCAACGGGCTCGTCGAGGTCGAGTTGCTGGAGCGCCACCGCTACCGGCCGGACAAGGACTGGTTCGACTACCGGCTCACCGCCGCCGCCCGCGAGATCGTCCCCGCCTGGATCACGCTGTCCCAGTGGACCCACAACCACTGGCACCCCGAGCGGCCCAAGATGCGGGGCCTGCGGCACCGCACCTGCGGGGAGCTCACCATGCCCCGCATCGTCTGCGGACACTGCGGCGAGACCCTCAACGGCGGCGACCTGGAGCCCGTCGTCCTCCCCGCCGAGGACGGCGCGGAACCCGCCGACAGGACGAGAGCCACCGGGGCACCGTCAGCGGCCATGTGAGCCGGGGCGGTCCGCCCGGCTGCGCCGGAACTGGCCGATACCGGTACTTCAAACCGGCTCCACCAGCCGAGTTGAGTGACGCGGCACCCTGGTCGGACAGTGCGGCACCCTCGTCGGGCGCGGGGCGTGCCCGGCCTCGGCCCGCCGTCAGGACGGCGACGGCCGATCGGCGGGTGCCCCGGATCGCACGACGGCGTCCAGGGCCGGCGCGAGGACGGCGAAGGCCCGGTCGGTCAGTGCGGCGGGGTCCTCGGTGCCGCCGCTGTCGCTCCACCGCTGAAGCACGGTGTGAAAGGCCGTCAGCGCTGTTCCGGCGGCCAGGTGCGGGTACAGCTCCGTCGCGGGGTCGAGGTCGAGGCGGCGGGCCACCTCCGCCGCCAACTCGTCGCGCCACTGTGCCTGGCGCTCCAGGAAGCGGGCGAGCAGGGCCGGCGTCCCCAGGATCAACTGCACGACGCGCAGGGCCCGGTCCGCATGGCCGGCGCAGGCGTCGATGAAGCACCACACCATGTGCCGCAGGGCGGCCGACGGCGGCTCCTGGGCGGGGCGACCGCTCGCCCAGTCCTCGGACCAGGGTGCGCTGCCCCAGCTGTACGCGGCCACCGCCCCGGACGTGCGGGGCGGCGAGCTGTTCGGGCTGGACGGCATGGGTGAGCTGCGCGGTGCGCCCAAGCGGGTGCGACTGGCTCCGAGGGCCGCCGATCCCGAGACCGGTAGCCGGTTGTGGCAGCTGTCGGAGCGGCTGAGCGGTGTGCGCTTCGCGCTCCCGGCCGCCGACTGAGCCGCGAACGGGGCTGTAGCTGACGGCCGAGACCGTCACCGACCCTCAACCCGTGCGCTTTCCAGGGAGGTTCGAGGATCCAGGGCGGAGGCCGACCGGGGCCCGTCCTCTCCGCACCGTCGTCCGCCCGGCCGCCCCGGGGCCGCGCCCGCCGGCTCGGCGCGTACGGATCGTCCCGGCCGCGACCACCGCCGTCGCCGAACTCCGTTACGGGTAGGCGTCGTTCATGCGGGACGCGAGATCGCGGAGCGGGCGCGCCCGAGCGGAACCCGCCCGGCCCGGTACCGCTTCGTTGGGCGATGGGGAGCGCCGGTGCACCGGTGAGGGCTGCCTCCCCAGGTTTGGCGAGGGGGCCGACGGACGGGAACCGGTGCCGCCTACCGTGGCTGCACCGGTTCCACGCCGTCGTCCCGGGACAAGTCGGGTCAGTGCCCGTTGAAGCAGAAGCTGCCGATCGTCGGGTTGAGGATGCTGATGACGCCGATGCTGTTCCCGCAGATGTTGGCCTTGATGTCGATCGGGATCTGGATGTTGTTGCCGGAGAGCACACCCGGCGAGTTGATGGCGGCGCCCACGGCGTTGGCCGAGGCGGAGGCCACCCCTGCCGACCCGAGTACGAGCGCACCGGCTGCCCCGGCAAGCACGAGGGCCCTGCGGATGTCCTTCACGGTGTTCTCCATTCCTGTGGCGGATGGTGCCTGGTCATGCGGGAACCCCCGCCGCCGGAGGCTGCCGGGGTCGGTCCCGCAGGAAAGTGTTGGCACCGCCCGCCCCGGCGAACCGCAAGCACACCCACCGATCACCCAGCCGAGCGACCCTACGCCCGCGTAATCGGCCATCGGCACCACCCGCGGGCACCACGCCGCCGATGTGCCCGCCGGTACGTGTGATCTTCGCGGCGGCGGGTGCGCCGATGAGCGGTGCCGACCGCTTCGCCGGCCGTGCGACCAGGACCGCCGGTCCGGCAGCCGGAGTGGCCGGGCCTCCTCCGGGCCACGGGTCGACCACCTCGGATCGAAGGCGTGTGCTTGTGACCTGCCGCACCCGAGTGCTGGTGAGTCCGCCCCCGGAGGCCTCGCTCAGCTATCCCGCAGACGATCGAGATCGCCGTCGACGTCGTGGTGGGCGCGGGCCTGTGTTTAAAGAGACGAGGTTCGGAAGAACCTGTTCGACAGGAGGCCGGCGTGAAACATCTGGTCCAGTCCAGTCGTTGACAGGAAGTCAGGCACTGTCGATAGTTGGTCGATCGCAGTGGTCTCGACGAGGAGGAACCGGTGCCCTCACCCTCGGCAGTGGACTTCGTGGCGGCCGCGCAGGCCGCCATCGCGCGGGTCGGCGAGCAGCAGGCTGAGGGGGTGCGGCGGGCGGCCGGGATGATCACGGCCGCGCTGGCGGCGGACGGTATCGTGCAGGCCTTCGGTACCGGGCACTCCGAGGCCTTCGCGATGGAACTCGCCGGACGTGCGGGAGGGTTGGTGCCGAGTAACCGGATCGCGCTGCGGGACGTGGTGCTCTACGGCGGCCGTCCGGTCGGGGTGCTGGAGGGGCCGGAGTTGGAGCGCGGTACCGAATCCGCCGCTCTGCTCTACGAGTTGGCGGATCCGCGGCCGGCCGACGTGTTCGTGCTCGCCTCCAACTCCGGCGTCAACGGCTGCGTGGTCGAACTCGCCCGGCTGGCCAAGGAGAACGGGCACGGACTGATCGCGGTCACCTCCGCCGAGCACACCGCCCGGGTCCGGCCCAAGCATCCGTCCGGGCAGCGGCTGCGCGACCTCGCCGACGTGGTGCTGGACAACGGCGCACCGTACGGTGACGCGGTCCTGCCGATGCATGGCGGCGGCCGCGCCTGCGGGATCTCCTCGATCACGGCCGCCCTGCTCGCTCAGCAGATGGTCGCCGAGGTGATCCGGCGGATCGAGGAGTCCGGTGGTACTCCGCCGGTCTACCTGTCCGCCAACGTGCCCGGCGGTGACGAGCACAACCAGGCCCTGGAGGCGCGCTATGCCGGCCGGATCCGGCGCACGGCGTGAGGGACCGCGAGCGTCACGGCGGGCTTGACGGATCGGCGGCGGGGTAGGACGGGCGCCATGAGCACACCATCGGATTCGGAGCCGCTGGTCCTGGGGCTGGACGTCGGGGGGACCGCCACCCGGGTGGTGGTCGCCGAGCTGAGCGGCCGCGTCGTCGGCGCGGCGCGCGGCGGCGGAGGGAACCCGGTCTCGCACGGCGCGGAAGCGGCCGCCCGCAGCATCGCCCGCACCCTCCACGCGGCGCTGGACGGGGTGGATCCAAGGCGCGTGGCCGCCGGGGTGCTGGGGCTCGCGGGCGGACTGGTGGCCGCGGCCGGGCTGGCGGAGATCTGGGCCGAGTCCGGGCTGACCGTCGAACCGCGGCTGGCCAGCGATGTGGAGTTGGCGTTCGCGGCGGGCACCAGCCGACCGGCGGGCTCGGTCCTGATCAGCGGTACGGGCGCGGTCGCGGGGGAGTGCCGCGACTTCGCCCCGGTGCGGCTCGCGGACGGTCATGGCTGGCTGCTCGGCGACCGGGGCTCCGGCTACTGGCTCGGGCGCTCCGCCGTACGGCTGACGCTGGGCCGGATCGACCGGCGGGAGGCGCTGACCGGCTTGCCGGGGGCGGTGGCCGAGGCTCTGCTCGGTGACGGGGCGATCGCGGATCCTCGATCGGCGCTGATCGGCGCGGTGCACGCGGAGGCGCCGGTACGGCTGGCACGCCTGGCGCCGCTGGTGCTGCGGGCCGCCGAGGCGGGTGAGCCCGAGGCGCGGAGGCTGGTGGCGGAGGCGGCGGACCAACTGCTCGCGACCCTCGGCACCGTCCGGCCGGCGAGTTCGACGGATCCGGTGGTACTGGCGGGTGGAGTGCTCTCGGAGGGCTCACCGCTGGCGGCGGCGGTACGCGAAAGGATCTCGGGGCGGTGGCCGGAAGCGGAGGTCCCGCACGCGGGCGACGCGGCCGGCGCGGCCGCCTGGCTGGCGGCCCGCACACTCGGGGCGCCCGGACTGGCGGGCCTGCACCGGGAGTTCGTCGTGGAACGGCCCGGAGGCTGCTCGACACCGGGAGCGTGACCCGGGCCGGTTGTCAGTGGGTCGGTTGTCAGTGGGCCGGGATAGCGTCCCCTCGCAAGGTCCCGCGCATCGGGACCTTCAGGAGGGAATCCGCCATGAGCAGCACCGAGAGCAGCGCGTACGAGGGATTCACGGCCGAGGAGCGGGCCGCGATGAAGGAGCACGCCCAGGAGCAGAAGAAGGCCGCGCGCCGCAGCTCGCGCGCGGACAAGGCGGCGGAGGCGGAGCGGGACGTGCTCGCGAAGATCGCCGAGATGCGGGACGCGGACCGGATCATGGCCGAGCGCGTCCACGCCGTCATCACCGCCAACGCCCCGGCCCTCGCGCCGAAGCTCTGGTACGGGATGCCCGCCTACGCGCTGGACGGAAAGGTCCTCTGCTTCTTCCAGAGCGCGGAGAAGTTCAAGTCGCGCTACGCGACTCTGGGGTTCAGCGACCAGGCGAAGCTGGACGAGGGCACGATGTGGGCGGCCGGTTTCGCCCTGACCGAGGTGACGGCCGAGGTGGAGGAGCGGATCGGTGCGCTCGTGAGGAAGGCGGTGGGCTGAGGCGCGTCCCCGGTGGACGGCCCGGGCCGACGGCTTCCGCCCGTGCTCGGCAACCTGGCACCCGCTCCGGCACCGGTGGTGCCGGCTCGGACCGCTCTGACGTGGTGCGGGATGTGCGGGTGGTTCTGCCGGTGCGATCCGCGCCAGGGTGAGAGCCGACCCGCCCTCCTTCGGGGCGGGTCGGCAGTGGGCGGTGTGCCCTCGGTCGGCGTGTGCGGGCTCAGAACCAGTGCAGGCAGTGCGGGGGGCGCTCGGCGCGGAAGAGGGCGTCGGCGAGGGCGGCCGCGCCCGGGCGGTGGGCCCGGATGTGTCCGGCACGCACGAGCGTGCTCGGGGCGGTGCCGCCGAGGTAGACCGAGCCCAGGTCCCTCACGTCCAGGGACAGGTCGGGCTCACGGTCCGTCGGGACGCAGTCGGCCTTGCCGTCCCGGACGGTCAGCAGGTAGCGGCCGTGCTCGCCGAGGAACGGGTCGTCGATGTCGAGGACGAGCTCGCCGTCCGTGAGCCAGCCGCGCGTGGTCAGCGCACGCGGGACGTCCAGCAGCCGCACCCAGAGCCAGTCGGTGTGGTTGCTCAGCTGGCCGGCGTTGAAGTCCGAGAGCTGCCAGCGCAGCGGGTGCTCGGGCGGGAAGTGCTTGAACACCACCTGAGTGACCAGGTCGTGTCCGAGCAGGCACCGGGCCAGGGCCGTGTAGACGGCGTCGTCGGTGGCGATGATCTCGTCGACGGTCAAGGTGTCGGGCTGGTCGATCGAGTAGGTGGCGTACCCGTCCGGCACGCCGTCGGTGTCGCGGTGGACGGCGACGTAGCGCGGCGCCGGCGCGACCGGGGGCTGCCCCGCGCCCAAGGCCCACCAGCGGTGCGGCCGGGACAGCGCGCCGGGCTGTGCGCGGCGGTACCGGTCGTAGACCTCTTCCAGGATCTCGCCGCACTCGGTACGACGCAGCAGCTCGACCGAGCCGGTCACCGGGGCGTCGGCCGTTCCGCGTGCCCGGGAGAGGGTGAGGGCGGCGCGGTGGCGCGGCACCGTCAGCCGCTGCGTGTAGGTCGCCGGGCCGTAGCCGAACCTGCCGTAGATCGAGGCCTCGGAGGCCAGCAGTACGGAGAGGAACTCCCCTCGGGCCCGCAGCTCGGTGAGCTGATGCCGCATCATCGCCCTGAGCACGCCCTGGCGTCGGTGCGAGGGCAGGACGCCGACGGCGGTCACCCCGGGGGCGGGGGCGAGGATCTCACCGGGCAGGGTGAGTTCGAAGGAGTACGTACCGGCCGTCCCGACGGGCCGCCCGTCCGCCGTCACGGCGAGCAGATTGCGGTCCATTTCGAACGCCGACCACCAGACCCCGCCGCCGCCCTCGGCCGGGGTCTCCGGGAAGCGCCCGAACGCGGCATGGAGCGTGTCGACGAAGACGTCGAGGTCCTGGGCGGTCGTGGAACGGATCTTCATTGCTGCTGTTGCCTCCCCGGACACCGGCACCACGGCTTGTGGTGCCCTGCCACAGTGCAGCGTTGCCGTGTCGCCGGGTCAAGCGGATTACGCGCCGGGGGGGCGGATCCCGGCGCGGCAGCGGCCCCTCGCCGTGCCGTCAACGCCGGACGGAGGTCCACCGGTTGACCGAGCCCTACTGGCACCGGCGCGCGAGATGGACGGTGATGTCGGCGGCCATCCCGACCCTCTCGGGCAGAACCCGGATGATCTGGCTGAACACCTGCTCCCGCTCGGAGGCAGGCAGTACGAGATAGGCCGAGACGGTCGAGAGATGGCCGACGAAGTCGTGGGCGCTCATCGTCAAGCGCCTTTCGACAACCGCCTGTTGAACATCGGTGAACCACTCGGACCGTTGGAGCTCCGTGCCCGGCCACTGCATGTCATGCTCCGGAGGCGTCCCGTCCGGGGAGGGAACCTCGTCGCTCTCCAGGAACGGTGCCCGTGCCGCGCGAACAGCCTCCTCCACCTTCGGGTCGGCCAGCCGGAGCGGCCCGCCGAACGAGGCGAACACGCCATCCGGCTCCAGCAGCGCGGCCATGCGTGACCACCGACCTTCCGGATTCGTCCAGTGCAGCGCTGCTGCCGCATAGACCAGCCGGTACTTCTCGCCCGGCCGCAGGTCCTCGAACGCGGCTTGCACCGTCCTGACGTCTGCCGGCACGTGCTTGCGCAGCTCGGCGAGCATGGCCCCGTCGGGCTCGGTCGCGGTGACCGCGACCCCCCGTCGAGCGAACAGGCGGGTCGCTTTGCCCGTTCCCGCGCCGATCTCAAGGGCCGTCCGAACCGGATGACCCGCGTACGCCGTCACCATCTCGAAGAGCTCCGCGGGATACCCCGGGCGGAACCGCTCGTACGCTTCCGCCATCACTCCGAAGCTCAGTGCGCGACCGGACATGCCGAGCATCCTGGCATGAGCCGCGCCGTCTGTGCTCTCCAGGGGCTCCCGCCGGCGCCCCTGGAGTCCCCGCGGCCGGCGCTCCACCGGCCGGCGCGGCCGTTCAGACCCGTGACCCCCGTTGGCAGGAGGCGATGAACCGCAGCAGGTGTTCGTTGACCACGTCAGGGCGCTCCAGGTTGAGTCCGTGGCCGGCTCGTTGCACGACCTCAGCCCGGACTCCCGGGATCAGCGCGGTGACCCTCCTCAGTACCTGGCGCGGGCGGAGCAGGGCGCTGCGGCTTCCCAGCAGGACGAGGGTGGGCAGCTCGATGGAGCTCAGTTCCTCATCGGTGAACGGCCTTGCCGCAGGGCGGGTGTTCGGCTTGTAGGTGCGCATGCCCAGCATCAGCGGGGCGATCATCTCGGGCGGTGAGCTGAGCGCGGGATTGGCGAGCAGTCGCCCCACGGCGGGGCGGAACCGCCGGGGAGCGAGCATTCCGAACAGACCACCGATCATGTGAGCGTAGAACCGCGCGGGGACCTTCTCGATCCCGCCAGGGTCCAGCGGCGCGATCGACGCGAGGCGCTCGGGTGCGTGGATGGCCTGGTTGAGGGCCAGCCAGCCGCCGTAGGAGAGGCCGACCAGGTGGACCCGTTCCAGCCCGAGGCCGGCGAGGACCTCACCGAGCCAGGCGGCGTTCTCCGCGGAACCGGCCGCGACGGCGCGCTGGACGCTGCGGCCGGGGTCGTCCAGGGTGTCGATCGCGTAGACCGGGTGGTTCTCACCCAGGGCCGCGATCTGCGGGTACCAGTTGGACGCGTGCCCGGCGTGGCCGTGCAGCAGCACGATCGGCTCGCCCGTCCGGGGCCCGTAGTGGTGGACGTGGACGGTGCCGTAGGCGGTTTCGACATCGAGTTCCCGGCGGGGACTCGGCCACAGCTCCATCGCACGGTCGTATGCCTCAAGGAACCTGGTTCGGGCTTCCTCGCTGACGAAGTAGCCGATGTTCGTCCTGGTCATGATCCCTCCCGGTGCACAGAACAGCAGGACTTGATGGTATGTTTGTACCATAAAAACATTCGGAGGGAGCCCGATGCCGAAGCTGGTGGATCACGAGGAGCGGCGAGCCCACATCATCGACGCACTGCTCCGCGCGGCGGCGGGCAGTGGGCTGCACGCCGTCACCATGCGGTCCGTCGCGATCGAGGCGGGCGTCTCAGTGCGGCTCGTGCAGTACTACTTCGACACCAAGGAGCAGCTCCTGCTCGCCGCCCTCACCCGCCTGGCCGTGCGCATGGGCGAGCGGGTCCGCGACCGGGTGAGGGCGACCGGCTCCTCGACGGCTCCGCGCGACATCATCGAGGCGGTCCTGCTCGAAGCCGTACCCACCGATGAGGAGAGCCGGACCTTCCACCTCGTCTACACCGAGTACGCGGTGCTCTCCGTCACCGACCCCGCGCTCGCCGGCCAGTCGTTCCTGGCGGCACCCAACGAGATGGAGGACTTCCTGGCCGGCCAGCTGACCGCCGCCCAGCAGGCCGGGGACACCGATCCTCACCTCGATGCCCGCCAGGAGGCCGTCGTCCTCCTGGCAGCCTCCGCCGGCCTCGGCCTGAGCGTCCTGCTCGGCCAGCGGACAGCGGAGGACGCGGTCTCGGTCCTGCACTACCATCTCGGACGACTCTTCCCCGATTCGCGGGCCTCCGAGGGCCGCGGGCGGGCAGTCAGGTAGACGGGCTTCGCGACGGCCCTGCCTCAGAAGGTCGTACGGGTGTCGCTGCGGGTGTCGCCGATCGGGATCCGCTCGTCGTAGAGCCCGGCTCGGGCCAAGCGGCGCCATGGACGGGCGTAGCGAACGGCCACGTCGATGTCCTCGTCCCTCGAATCGAGGTCGATGTCCGCGACCGCCAGGGCGGGACGTCCATCCGCGGGACAGCGCGCGAGCCACCGTCCACCGGGCGCCACGATCCCGGACGGCACCGTAGCGCTGAACTGCGCCGGGACGGAGTAGCCGAGCCAGTAGTTGTAGAGAGTCCCGTACGCCTGGGCGACGCGGGCCCGGGGCGCGTCGTCAACCATCACCGACAGCAGGACGCAGTCGACGTCCAGGCACTCGTACTCGGCGAAGACCTCCGGGAAATTGGCCTCGATACACAGCGCGAAGCCGAGCCTGATGCCATCCACCTCGACGACGAGCGGATCCCGTCCCGGGGAGTACAGGAAGGAGAGCTCGGTGTGCGACAGGAACCGTTTGTCGTACCGTGCGACCAGCCGGCCGTGGTCGGAGACGATGTAGAGGCTGTTGTGCGGCCGGTTCGGCGCAGTGAGCGGGTGAATCGATCCGAACACCGTCCACAGGCCGAGTTCCCCGGCGAGCGCGGTGATCGCCTCTGCTTCCTCGCGCAGGACGTCCCACGCGGCACGGCTCCAGTCGGCCGGGACCAGCTCGCCGGCCGGCCCGGCCGCCATCACGTGCTTGCCGGGGTAGGTGACAGCCCCTTCCGGGAACTGCACCAGCCGCGTACCCGCCTCGGCGGCCTCAATCATCAGGGCCCTGATCTCCTGCCCGGCCGCCCGCAGGGCTCCCTGGTCGGTGGGATCCTCCGGCACTGTGCTCTGCGCGACCGCCAACCGCAACGTCCTCGCCACGCCGTGGACGGTACGGCATGCCCGCATCCAAGGCCAGCTCCTCGGCGGACCCAGGCACGACCTGGCTGGATGCGACCGGCCATCTGTCCGACGGGCCGTCAGGAACTGGGCCGCCCATGAGTGACGAGCCCGCCAGGCAACCGAAAGGGGTTGCAAGCTCGCTCGGTCCCCCACGTTGCCCGGACCGGCTCAACCGGCGAAAGGGCCCGGATCCGGAAGCCGGTTCAGCTCTACGGCTGGTCATCAGTCGGCAGTCGGTTGCCACTGACGGCAAGCGACACTTCCTGGTACCTGTCGCTGGACGCCGAGCGTCCCGGCCCCGCGGACGGCGCCACGGGCGGACGGAGTGCCTCACGCCTGCGCGGTTGCCTCCAAGGGGCCGAGCGCGGCCGCGCGGCGGGCAGGGACGGTGGCGGCGAGTGCGCCGATCGCGAGGGAGGCGACGCACACGAGGAGCAGCGTCACCCAGGGCAGCGCCAGGGTGTAGTGCTCGACCGCGCCGGTGGCCAGCGGGCCGACTGCCCAGGCGCCCGCCAGTCCGGCCGCCAGGCCGAGCAGGGTGCCGAACGCGGCGACGATGACCGCTTCCAGGCGGATCATCCGCCGGACGTCCGCGCGGTCCAGGCCGACGGCGCGCAGGAGGCCGATCTCGCGGGTGCGCTCCGCGACCGACACGGCCAGGGTGTTGACGATGCCGAGCGCGCCGATCACGGCGCCGACCGCGAGCAGCCCGTACAGGACGGCCAGCAGGTCGCCCATGGTGCCTGCGGCCTCGCGGACGAACCCGGCGCGGTCCTGCACCTTCAGTAGCGGGCTGTTGCCGACCGCGGTGCGCAGGCGGCCTTCCATCGCCTGCGAGCTGCCGTCGGTGCGGACGAGGATCCGCTGGACGGAGCCCGGCAGGTAGCTGTTCTGCGCCACCTCGGAGCGGGCGGCGAGCACGTCCATCGCGGTCGGGTTGTCCCGGTAGACGCCCACGACGGTGTACGACCGGAGGTCCTGGGCGCGGCCCATACGGGCGTCGAGGCGGTCCCCGGGGCTCAGGTGGTGCTCCCGGGCGACGGTGGCGGAGACGGCGATCCGGCCCGGGCCGAGGTCCTGGACGGAGCCGCCGGTCACGTCGGGCCGCAGGACGGCGCCCACCGCTTCGGGGTCGACGCCCGCGACCTGCAGGACCGTGCCGCCGGCGACCATGGTGGAGTCCGTGACGGCACTCGCCGTCCGCACCCCGGCGGTCTCGGCCACCCGCCGGACGGCGGTCGGATCGACGCCGTCCATGGTGGAGCGGGAGGCGATCACGTAGTTGGCGACGAGCCCGGCCGCCGCCCGGTGGTCGAGGGCCCGCGCGGCGGAGTTCCCGATCGTGGCGAGCCCGGCGACCAGTGCGGTGCTGATCATCAGGGTGGCGGCGGTCGCGGCAGTGCGCCGCGGGTCGCGCAGTGCGTTCTCGCGGGCGAGGCGCCCGGCGACGCCCAGGCGACCGGTGAGCCGTCCGAACGACCGGATCACCGGAGCGGCGAGCACCGGCGCGAGCGCGATCAGGCCGCAGCCCAGGACGGCGCAGCCGAGCACCGCGCTCCGCAGGTTCCCCTCCGAGGCGTCCTTCGCACCCCGGAGCGACACCAGCAGGGCGGCGCCGAGGACGACGAGGACGAGGCCCGCCGCGGCCCGCAGGTGCAACCGGCTTGCGGGCGGCGGCTGTTCGGCCGTCCGCAGCGCCTCGATCGGTGCGACCCGGGCCGCCCGGCGGGACGGCAGCCACGCGGCCGGCACGGTGACGCCCACACCCACGGCGAGCGCCGCGACGACGGAACCCGGGCCGATCACCAGGGGGCCGCGGGGCAGCCCGCCGCCGAGGAGGTCGGGCAGCACCGACGCGATGCCGAGGCCGAGCAGGAATCCGGCCGCCGACGCCAGGAGCCCGACCACGAGGGCCTCCAGGAGGACGGAGCGCGCCACCTGGCGGCGCTGCGCGCCGATCGCCCGCAGCAGCGCGATCTCCCGGGTGCGCCGCGCGACGAGCATGGTGAAGGTGTTGACGATGAGGAACGAGGCGATGAACAGCGAGACCCCGGCGAAGACCAGCGGCAGCTTCTCGTAGCCGCGGGTCAGGGTGCCGACGAGGACGGCCTGCTGGGCGGCCCGGGCGGCGCCGGTGGTGGCCTCGGCGCGGTCGGCGGGGAGCACGGCGGTGACCCGGCGGGCGAGGTCGGACGGGTCGGTGCCGGGCGCGGCGGTGAGGTCGATCCCGGTGTAGTGGCCCGGGGTGGCGAACAGCTGTTGGGCGGTTGCCCGGTCGAACAGGATGAGGGTGCCGCCGGCGGTCACCCGGGTGTCGTCGGTGGTGACGATGCCGACGAGCCGCTTGGCCATGGCCGGCCCGTCGGTGGCGAGCGTGACCTGGTCGCCGATCTTCAGCCGGCCGGCGGAGGCCGTGCCGCGGTCCACGGCGATCTCGTCGCCGTCCTTCGGGGTCCGGCCCTCGACCAGCGGGTACCGGCCGTCCGTGCCGTCCGGGCCCGGGACGTACGCGGCGGCCTGGTTCGCCCACCGCGCACCGACCCGCAGCGGGGTGCCGTCCGCCGCGTTCAGGACGGCCGAGCCGTCGGCGGACGGCCGGACGGCCGCGACGCCGGGGACGTCGGCCAGTTTCCGCGCGAGCGGGTCGTCGAGCGCGCTGGGCTGCTGCCCGGCGGTGGTCCCGGGCCGGGGTTCCTTGGCCGTCACGGTGACCGCGATGCCGGCGAAGTTCCTTGAGGCGGCGGCGCGGTGGGCCGCCGCGGTGGAGTCCGCGAACACGAGGGTGCCGGACACGAACGCGACGCCGAGGCAGACCGCGAGCACGGTCATGGCCAGACGGGCCTTGTGCGCCAGGGCGTTGCGCAGAGCCGTTTTCAACATGCTTGTTCTCC
The DNA here is from genome assembly GCF_051374625.1 of Kitasatospora sp. HPM-01-4. Taxonomy (NCBI): domain Bacteria; kingdom Bacillati; phylum Actinomycetota; class Actinomycetes; order Kitasatosporales; family Streptomycetaceae; genus Kitasatospora; species Kitasatospora sp. HPM-01-4. The sequence goes on from NZ_JBPQGP010000005.1 coordinate 7,987,397, forward strand.
TGGGCAGTTGACGGGGGTCAGCGGGTGGTGGCGCGGGCGTCGAAGCTCTGCATCACGGCCAGCACCCGGTCGGGGGAGGGGCGCACCATCTCGTCGACCAGGCGGCCGTCGGAGAGGAAGACCGCGCGGTCGGCGAACGCCGCGGCGACGGGGTCGTGGGTGACCATGACCACGGTCTGGCCCAGTTCGCGGACGGAGTCGCGCAGGAAGCCGAGGACCTCCGTCCCCGCGCGGGAGTCGAGGTTGCCGGTGGGCTCGTCGGCGAAGACGACCGCTGGCCGCCCGGCCAGGGCACGGGCGACGGCGACACGCTGCTGCTGCCCGCCGGACAGCTGCGCGGGCCGGTGGCCGAGGCGCTCGGTGAGGCCGACCATGGCGACCACGCGGTCCAGCCAGCGCTGGTCGGGGCCGCGCCCGGCGATGGCGAGCGGCAGGGTGATGTTCTCCAGCGCGGTGAGGGTCGGCAGGAGGTTGAACGCCTGGAAGACGAAGCCGATCCGGTCCCGGCGCAGCCGGGTGAGCTGCCGGTCGTCGAGCGTGCCGAGCTCGGTGGTGCCGATGCGCACCGAGCCGGAGGTGGGCGTGTCGAGCCCGGCGGCGCAGTGCAGCAGGGTGGACTTGCCGCAGCCGGACGGGCCCATGATCGCGGTGAACTCGGCCTCCCGGAAGCCGATGCTCACCCCGTCCAGGGCGGTGACGCGGGTGTCGCCGGCGCCGTAGACCTTCGTCAGGTCGGTGGCGGCGGCCGCGATCCCGGGGGCGGGGCTCAGGGCAAGGGGGTCGACTGTCACGGGGGCTCCTCTTCGGTGCGGGGAACTGCACGTCGAAGGGTGTCCGGGGAACGTATCGGGGCCCCGGCCGCTGTGTATCGGCGGCCGCTCCGGTTCGTATCGGTTCAGCGGCCGCGCGGTCGGCCCGCCGTCGGTCGGGTAGCCGCCGTCGGTCGGGTAGCCGCCGTCGGTCGAGTGGCTGCCGTCAGTCCAGCGGCAGGGACAGGGTGGCGACGGCGCCACCGTCCGCGGCGTTGTCCAGACGCAGTTCGGCGCCGAGGAGCCGGGCCTGGCCGAAGGCGATGGTCAGCCCGAGGCCGTGGCCCGAGCCGCGCTCCCGGGCGCCCGTGTGGAAGCGGCGCGGGCCGTGGAGCAGCAGGTCGGCCGGGAAGCCGGGGCCGTGGTCGCGCACGACGACCGTCCGTCCGGCGACGGCGACGGTGACCGGGGCGGCGCCGTGGCGGTGGGCGTTGACGACGAGGTTGCCGACGATGCGTTCCAGCCGGCGAGGGTCGGTCTCCACGAGGACGGCGCCCTCTCCTTCGACCGCACCGTCCCCTTCAGCCGGGCCGTGCCTTTCGACGGTGACCTCGGTGTCGAAGCCCGTACGCGCGACCGCCTCCGCGACGACGGCGCCGAGCGGCACCCGGGCGCGGACCGGTTGTTCGGCGCCGGCGTCGAGACGCGAGATCTCCAGCAGGTCCTCGACCAGGCCGCGCAGGTCGCGCACGCGGGCGCGGAGCAGGTCCTCCGTCTCGCCGGGCGGCAGCAGGTCGACGGCGGCGATCAGGCCGCCGACGGGGGTTCGCAGCTCGTGGGCCACGTCCGCGGTGAACTGCCGCTCGGCGCGCAGGCGTCGGCCGAGACTGTCGGCCATGAGGTCGACGGCGGCGGCGATGTCGGCCACCTCGTCGCGGCCCTTGGTCGGCCCGGTGCGGGCGTCGAGGTCCCCGGCGGAGATCCGGCCCGCGGTCTCGAAGACTCGCCGAAGCCGCCGGCTGAGCAGCCCGGCCCCGTACACCGCGAGGGGCACGGCTGCCCCGAGTGCGACCAGCGAGGCCACCGTCACGGTCGCGTCGAGGCGGCCCAGGGTGTGGAGCTCGGGGCTCATGTTGACCTGGACGGCGAGCACCGGGCTGCCCGGCCCCGCGGTGCGCTGGGCGCCCCAGACGCTCGGCCCGAGGTTCCCGTGGACGCTCCCGTCGTAGGCCGTGTGCCGGTCGTCGTCGGCCGGAGCGCGCAGCGCGGCCGGAAGTCCGGGCGGGTCGAGCGCGGCGCCGTCCACGAGCGCGCCGGTGCGGCGGTAGACGTCCATGGCCGAGTAGACGGTGTTGAAGGCCTGGGCGGCGGCGCGGCTGCGGATGTCCCGGGCGGTCCACAGGTGCACCAGCACTCCGACCGCCGCCGCGACCAGGCAGGCGGTGAGGGCGGCCAGCGCGGCGATCTTCCACCGCAGTGACGTACGGCCCGTCCGCGTCCGGCGAAGCGGTCGCACCGGGCTCAGCGCCTGAGCTTGTAGCCGAAGCCGCGGACCGTCTCGATCCGGTCCCGGCCCAGCTTCCGGCGCAGCCGCTGCACGCAGAGGTCGACGACCCGGCTGTCGCCGTCCCAGCCGTAGTCCCAGACGTCCCGCAGCAGGGTGTGCCGCTCCAGCACGACGCCCGGGCGGGCGGCGAACTCGAGGAGCACCTTCAGCTCCGTCGGGGTCAGTGCCACGGGCTCGCCGGCGACGGACACCTCCATGCCGGCGGTGTCGATGACGAGGTCCCCGAAGGTGAGGACCTCCTCGGCGTGGGCGGCCGGTTCCGGCCCCGGGAGCGGTGCGTACGTCGCCCGCCGCAGCAGCGAGCGGATGCGCGCGACGAGCACGAACGTGTCGACGGGCTTGACCACGTAGTCGTCCGCCCCGGCCTCCAGCCCCGCCACGACGTCGAGTCCGTCACCGCGCGCGGACATCATCAGCACGGGCACCAGGCTGCTCTCCCGCACCCTGCGGCACAGCCCGATCCCGTCGAGCCCGGGCAGCATCACGTCCAGGATCAGCAGGTCGAAGCTCCCGTCCCGGAACAGCTCCAGCCCCGTGAGCCCGTCGGCCGCGGCCGTCATCTCGTACCCGTACCGTCCGAGCGCGACGGTGAACGACCGCCGCATCAGCTCGTCGTCCTCCACCAGCAGCACGCGGACCGGACGGAGGTCGGACACGGGCGGTTGGCTCCTCTTCGGACGGTCGCCGGGACGGGGCAGGACGTGAAGGGACGATACAGCAGACATCGGACATCTCTGCCGTGCCACCGACATCGACGCCCGATCAAGCGCTCCCTGATACACGACGGATACAGAGCCCTGTACGGGAGGCAGGCCGGGCGGCGCCCTGCTCCTTGATACCGCCGACCGGTGGCGGGCCCCGGAACCTGGCGGGTGATGCCGACGAGGGCCGGTCTGTTTCAACCGGAGGCTGTAGTCGCAAATGTGTGGCTCAGCGCGCTCCATGTCGTTGACAGCGCTACTCGACGTGCGGTTCTTGGGTGAGACAACTGTCGCTGAATCGGCGAGGTGTCCGGACAGCGACGTCAGGCTTGGCGGGCAGAGGCGGCGAGCCGGTCGGCGAGCGCGATGACGAGGTCCCGGAGTTCGTCCGGTCGCTCGATGACGAACGGCCGGTCGAGCGAGGCGAGGACGGGAGGCAACCAGTCGAGCCGCTCTGCTCTCAACTCGACGTGGAGCCAACGCTCGGTGTGCGGATCCGTTCCTTCCGCGGGTGCGGGTTCCTCCACGCTCGCGACGCTGGCGGGGAGCCGGGTGCGGATCTGTTCGACCGTCCCATGGATCCGCAGGGTCACTTCGTGCCGGTACGCGGCCTTGGCGAGCCCTGACAGGACGCGCTGTGCCGGATCGAGTCCAGCGGGAGGCTCGAATGAGCCTGGCAGCGCCCTCGCGTCCGCGATGCGATCGAGCCGGAAGGTCCGGTCCTGGCCGATCTCGGGATCGGCTCCCGTGACGTACCACCGGCCCGTATGGGTGACGATCCCGTACGGGTGCAGCGTGCGTTCGCTTCGTCGGCCGTCTCGGGTGGTGTACCTGATCGAGATCGGGCGGCGATGGCGTACCGCATCGGCGACGGCGAGCAGGACCCCTGTCTCCGGGGTGGCCGACTCGCCAGGTGGAGCCGTGAAGGCGAGGGATTCCATGACGGCGTCGAGCCGGCGGGCCAGACGCTCGGGCAGTGCCCGGCGGATCTTGGCCGCTGCCGTCTCGCCCGCGGTCTCGGTCGCCGTCAGCAACCCCGTCCTGCGGCCGGCGACGAGGCCGAGCAGCACGGCGAGCGCCTCGTCGTCGTTGAGCATGAGCGGAGGCAGGCGGTACCCGGGGGCGAGCCGGTACCCGCCGTAGCGGCCGCGGACGGCCTCGACGGGGATGTCGAGGTCGACCAGGTGGTCCACGTACCGCCGTACGGTGCGCCCGTCGACGCCGAGCCGGTCGGCGAGTTCGGCCACCGTTCTGATGCCGCCCGACTGCAGGAGTTCCAGGAGGGTGAGTACGCGGCTGGTAGGTCGAGCCATGTCCCTGAGCCTAGCGTTGATACCGGACCGATTCTGTCCACTATTTGCTCTAGCGTCCGAGGTGCAACGGCTTCACCAACCTGAGGAGAGCACCATGGACTTCGTCTCGACCCGGATCATCACCGGCGACATCGCGCGCCTCGTCGACTTCTACGAGCGAGCCACCGGAGTGCGGGCGGACTGGTCCACCGAGGACTTCGCCGAACTGCGGACCGCCGGCGCGACCCTCGCGATCGGCAGCATCCGCACCGTGGCACTGTTCGCGCCCGGCTCCGCCCGTCCGGCCGACAACAACAGTGTGATCATCGAATTCCTCGTCGCCGACGTGGACGGCGTGTACCGGAACCTGACCGATGTCGTCGCCGACTTCGTGACCGAGCCCACCACGATGCCCTGGGGCAACCGCTCGCTCCTGCTCCGCGACCCCGACGGCAACCTCGTCAACTTCTTCACCCCCGTCACGCCGGCGGCCATCGAGAAGTTCGCTCGCTGACGACAGCGCGGCCGCCTGGGCGGGGGCCGGTCCAGGCGGCACGTTCCCTACGGACCAGATCATCTGGGACGCCGAGCGAACCGGACCGGATCACTTGAGACCGGGACCGGATCGACCGGGACGGGACGACCGGCGAGGCTCGGCGAGCTGGTGGCTTCTGGTCCGTGGGACACGCCTGTCGGCACCGGGTGGTCACGCTTCTCGCGACCGACCGCGAGCTGTCACCACCTGCGCCTGTTGCGCACGGCGGGTGGACCTCAGCTCTTGACGGCCTCTGCGATCCGCAGGGCGGCCTGGGCGGGCGTGAGGTGCGTGGTGTCGACGACCTCGGCCTCGCCGTGTAGCCAGGTGCGGGCCGCCTCGGCGTAGGGCTCAAGGTATTCGAGACGGAACGGGGAGGGGCCGAGGAGAGTGTCCCCCTCGATCCGCCCGCGGAGCGTGTCCTGGTCGGCGTGGAGAACGAAGTGCCTTACCGGGATGTCATGTTGGGCGAGTCCCTCGCTGATCTCGCGCCAGTACTGCTCGACCAGGACGGTCATGGGAATCACCAGAGTGCCGCCGGTGTAGTCGAGCACGCGGCGGGCGGTCTCGACTACGAGCTGCCGCCACGGCGGCCAGTGCTGGAAGTTGTCCGTCCTGGGCAGCCCCGGCGTGATGTCCATGAGTGTCTCGCCGACCTTCTCGGCGTCGAACACCCGTGAATCCGGGATCAGCGGCTGCACGAGTGCACTGGTCGTCGTCTTGCCTGCGCCGTGGGTGCCGTTGAGCCATACGATCATGGAGCCCGATGTTAGCGCTGCGCGCGCCACGGGAACGGGTGCGGCGGCAATCCGGTGCGACGGCTTCGGCGTCTCCCGGGGTGGTGTCACCCACCGAGGTCAGGTGGCACCTGTCTCGAGAAGTCGCACGTCCCCGCCCGATGCCGGCTGCAACTCTCGTGGCCGGGTTCCGACCAAGGCGTCACGTCTCAAGTCACTCACCGCGGCGGGGATGGTGAGCCGCCGACTGTCACCTCCAGCCGCTACCCACCCCTTCCAGTCACAAGTCCTGTGACTGGAAGTCGTAGTTGGCGGGCGGGTCTGCGGTTAGTGCAGGTGGCTGTGTCAGCTGGAGGTGGTGGTTGGCGGTTTCTGGAAGCGATAGTTGGCGGTCGTCACGGACATCGATTACGGAGAGTGGGACGATCGTTCAGTTGAGGGTTGCGTCGATCTGCTGTGTTAGCTGCAAGGTGTAGTCGTCGAGGGCTTCCCGCAGCGCCGTCCAGAAGGGGTCGCCTGTGGGCTCGTGGATCTGCTTGAGGACGTTGTGCTGAGGCAGGCCGGAGTAGAGCGCTTGGGGGCTGGGGGCGAGCGGGGGGTTGAAGCAGGGGGCGAGCTCCCAATCGCTGCCTGTGATGGCGGTCCAGATGTGGGCGGATGCCCCCAGATGGACGTCGCTGGCGGGATCCGTCGAGTGGTCTTCGGCAGCGGCTGGCAACCGATCCAGAATGGCCTGCCAGTCGTCGGACCGGAGGTACCAGAGCGCGAGGTGGAGACGGCGGCAGTGATAGTTGACGGGCTCGGGGGTGTGGGCGATATGTCGGGCGAGGACTTTGAAGGCCTCGGCGAAGTCCACGGGGTGTTGCTGTTGGATGTGGTGTCGATCCGTGGTGAACAGCCAGGTGTTGGGGGTGTGGACCCAGGAGGCGGGAATCCCCAGGAACCTCGCCGCCTCCGGGAAAGATTCGCCGGTTGAGGCCCGGATCAGATGGACGGCCGCCGTGCGACGAAACCTCTCATTGACTGAGTCCTGCCAGGACTCCTTGGCGCCGTGGTCGAACAGGATGCGCATCCAACTGCCTGGCAGGCGTTGAGGGATGTGCTCAGGCAGGTAACCACGTTGGGCGGCCGGGAGCGGGGTGTTGGCGAAGGGCTTGGGCACCCGCTTTCTGGGAGGTCGAGGGATGTGGTTGGCGGCGGCGTGCTCGACGTCGAGTCGGATCGTGGGGGAGCATTGCTCCCTCAAGCGGGTCCATGTCTGTCCCCAATTGCTGATCGACTGAGGCCCGGGTTCGACGTAATTCGCGGGTTCTAGAGGGTCTCCGGGGTTGAACGTGCAGGTCATCGGGCTGCGGTGGGTGCTGGCGCCCGAGAATGCCTAGAGACGCGACTTTTCTGATTCTCCTGCGCTGGCCTGCTGCTTCGGCCTATCGTCTGGAGTCGTGTACGTGAAGACGACGAAGCGGGAGAACAAGTCCGGGACGGTCCGGTACCTGCACCTAGCCCACAACGAGTGGGACCCGGTGAAGGGGCGGGCGGTGCCGAAGGTGCTGTTCACCTTCGGCCGCGAGGACGACCTGGACCGCGACGCGGTCAAGCGCCTGGTCGCGTCTCTATCGAGGCTGCTGGAGCCGGGGGACACCCTGGCCGCGACCGCCGCCTCCGACCTGGAGTTCGTCTCCTCGGTGCCGTTCGGCGGCGCCTACGTACTCGACCACCTCTGGCGCCGACTGCGGATCGATCAAATCGTGGGCCGAGTCGGGCAGCCCAAGCGGGGTCGCCGCCGGGACATGGCCGCGACCGAGCGGGTGCTGTTCGCCCTTGTCGCCAACCGCGCGCTGGCCCCGTCCTCGAAGCTCGCAGCCGCGGACTGGATCACGAACGACGTGCACATCGACGGCCTGGCCGATGCCGGCGAACAGACCTGCTACCGGGCGATGGACTGGCTGCACGAGGTCAAGGACGACCTGGAGAAGCAGGTGTTCGACGAGGTCGCGAACCTGCTGAACCTGGAGGTGGACCTGCTGTTCTTCGACACCACCAGCACCTACTTCGAGCTGGAGGAGCCCGACGAGCCGGTCGCCCGCGACAACGCCGGCCGCAGGCTGGAGGGCGACGGCCAGGCAGGCGGCGACGCGAAGCCGGTCGGGTTCCGGACCTACGGCAAGTCGAAGGACTCCCGCGACGACCTGCCGCAGATCGTCATCGGCATGGCCGTCACCCGCGACGGCATCCCGGTGCGCTGCTGGTGCTGGCCGGGCAACGCCTCCGACCAGACCCTGATCCGGCAGGTCAAGGACGAGATGCGGGACTGGACCCTCTCCAAGATCGTGTGGGTGGCCGACCGCGGATTCTCCTCCGCCGAGAACCGCCGCTACCTGCGCAAGGGCGACCACGCCTACATCATCGGCGAGAAGCTCCGCTCCGGGAGCCCCGAGGTGCAGGCCGCCCTGTCCCGGCAGGGCCGCTACCAGGACGTCGGCGAGAACATGCGCGTCAAGGAAGTGCGGATATCCGACACCGACCGGTTCGTGATCTGCCACAACCCTGAAGCGGCCGAGCGTGACCGGCACATGCGCGAACAACTCGTCGCCCAACTTGCCGACTTGATCGCCGACACCGACAAGCTCAGCGACTTCAAGCGGGGCGAACTGCGCGGCAGGATCGCCGACAAGCCCGGCCTGAACCGCTACCTTCGCGCCACCCCGGCCGGCAAGCTCCGCATCGACCAGGCGAAGATCAAGGCTGAGGAGAACCTCGACGGGAAGTACCTCCTGCGCTGCTCGGACCCTCACCTGAGCGCCGAGGACATCGCGCTCGGCTACAAGCAACTGCTGGAAGTCGAGCGCGGCTGGCGCGACATGAAGCAGATCATCGACCTGCGGCCCGTCTACCACCGACTCGAAGAACGCATCCGAGCCCACGTCGTCCTGTGCTGGCTCGCTCTCCTGCTGATCAGGATCACCGAGACCACCACCGGCGACACCTGGCCGCACATCCGACGCGAGCTCGACCGCCTCCACCTGGGCACCTTCACCGGCCCCACCGGAACGTTCCAGCAGGTCACCGCCCTGACGAAGCCTCAGCGGGACCTGCTCGCGAAGCTGCAGATCCCCGTCCCCAAGCAGGTCGTCGCGCTTCAGCCCGCAACCCGCTGACCAGCAGAAACGCGACCGCCTAGAGAAACGCCCTCCAGGCGGTCACAAGCACGTCCGCCCAGGTCAGACCCCGGATTCGCCACTCCAGGCTGCCGAATTATGTCGAACCCGGGTGAGGTACAGCCGCCGAGAGGAGATGGTCGAGGTTCTGCTGAAAGATGGCGCGAGGCTGCCCCAGGAGGGCGCCGGCCATGGCGAGCAGAGCCGCGGTGGGCTCGGCGTCGAGCGGTGGGGTGTCCCATCGAACGTCGGTTTTGATGGTGTCTCGGCGGTCCAGCAGGGACTCCAGACCCAATGGAATGTCGAAGGGCGCGTGGACGGCAGCACGTGGCCAGGTTCCGGCGACGATTGCCGCCATGACCTGCATGTCGCTGATCGCAGCCGCTGCGGTCGGCTCGGTCCCTGGCGCCATGAGGCGGAGGATCTTCGCCTGCAGCGATGCAAGCTCGCGAGTGAGCGGGCGGGCGGTGACGGTGTCCAGGTGCCCACCGCAGGGTTGGGTGTTCTTCGCGGCGAGGACGCCGTTGCGGCACCGAGCCGGGTGTAGGGCCGCTGCCCCGACCGCTGACAAGAGCAGGCGCCGGCTGCCCCAGCCGTGATTGCTGAACGGGGGCTTGTGGCAGGCGGGGCATAGATGTTCCAGCAGGACGCCGTGTTCCAAGCAGGCGAAGACGGCCGCGAGTCGCCAGTGCAGCCTCCAGGGCCCGCCATGGCAGTTCTGGATGTCGGTGCTGTCGCCAGCCAGACACCGAGGGCAGTACCGGCTCGAGGTCAGTAGGAGCCAGGGCGGGATCATCAGGCTGGCGTACTGGTTGCCGCCGGGCCGCTTCAGGGCCTCGGTGACAGCGGGATCGCGGCCGGTGAACTGCCGCAGAGTCAGCCCCTGAGCCTCTTCAGGAGTAAGCCGCGTGAGGCGGGTGAAGGTCTCCAGGGGCCCCGGTTGCAACATCAACAGGTGCCTCACCGGAGCGCTGTTCGACGGATTCGCGGTGTTCGTCAGGCCGGCCAGACGCATGAGTCGGCCCGGCGCCTGATCGAGGCGGTGGGACAGCCGCAGGATGAAGCCGGGCAAACTCTCATCGGGCAGCGGGACGAGACTTCGCGGCAGCGGGTGCGGTCCGGCCGGCGTGGATGCCATCAGAGTGTCGCCTCGGCGGTGCGAGGGCCGCCGTCATCGAAGACGGTGTTGCGCGCCCGTTTACTGAGGGCGGGCCTGCGGCTTGCTGCCGCAACGGGCGCGACGGCATCGATCACGGGGATCTCGCCGGCGTCCGGGTCTCGGCCGGGGTCGTCGAGGCTAAGGACGATCTCGTCCAGCAACTCCTCGTCCAGAAACTCGCGTTCGCTGTCGATGGCTTCCTGGGCACCGTCCTCGATCAGACGGGTCAGCAGGCCGACGACTCCACCGGTGCGACGCATCAGATATTCGGGCATGGTGCCCTCGGTGAGCATCCCGGGTCTCGCGTCGAACAGCCGCAGGCTGTCCTCGATGCCAGCGAGGTGGTTCTGGAAGGCCTGGATCTGATTGGGGGTGGTGCAGCGGAAGCGATCGAGGTCGACCATGTCGAATCGCCGCTCGGTCTGGGTGGGTTCCAGGCCGAACGTACGGGCGCGCTTGGAAGGCGGCATGACCCACTGTCGGTGACGGGAATCCCACTTCGTTTCCCGCAGCAGGCCGGATCCGGGGATGTCGACACCGACCAGGACCAGGGTGAGGTTCATGCTCATGAACGCCCGGATGAGGTCGAGGACGTCCTGGTCGTCCGCGCGGTGCATCCGTAGGCGGGTGATGTCATCCAGGATCAGCGCCTGAACCCCGTGGTCCTTCGCCGACTCGGCGACCTGCCGAACCAGCTGCGGCAGCGTCAGGCCTTTCGTGGGGGCACCGAAGAAGTCCAGGACCGCCTGGCAGGTACTCTTCGGTTTCGCTGTCACCGGGGTCTGGACGTAGGCGATAGGGGCATGCAGGTCCCGAGTCCCGGGCATGGCACGCGGGTTGACGTGGGCGTGCAGGTCCAGCCACCGGTCCTCGAAAGAGGCGGCGACCTCACACGTGGTCTCCGTCTTGCCGTGGTAGCCCAGGCCGTTGACCATCACCCCGGAGAGCGTCGAGGAGTTCCGCTTCCAGGCGTTGTTGCTGATCCTGCGGTTCACCAGGCGCGAGACCTTCAGCGACATCGGCGTCTCCTGCAAGGGCAGATTCACGTGGGTCGCGGTGCGGTGCATGTCGTGCAGAGCCCGGTCCCGCGGGCTCATCGTTCGCCACTGGTCGATCGTGATCACGGGCGCCGGCACGAACCTGTGCCGTGTTGTGCGGTATTGCTGCCAGCCCTCGAAGGTGTCCCTGCGGAGCGGCTTGTTCTCCAGCAGGTCGGCGAGGACCTTGGCTGAGCTGGGGCCGCCCGTCACGCGTTCTCCCTGGTCACATCGGTGTCGCTGTCGTCGTCAGGCAGCAGGAACAGGTTCCGTCGTCGTAGGGAGTCGCCGAGGCGGGGCGGCGGTGTCGGTCGGCCCGTGACGGCGGCTTCGCGCCGGCGGCGCCGTTCGGCGTCGACCGCCGCCTGGACGCCCGCAGCCTCACGCGGCCAGGGAACCACCTTCGCTCCTGGCTGCGGCGCGGGTTCCCCGGCAGGTTCAGGCGAGGGCGGCCGAGGCCGGTCCGCGGCGGCCTGCGCCGCCTGGGCGGCCCGGCGGGAGCGTGCGGTCTTCTCCCGCTTGGTCATCTGCGAAGGCCAGCTGGCGACCGGGATCACCGAGCCGAGGAGGTTCAGCAGCACCGGCAGCAGTTCGGCGTCTGTGAGCGGTTTCAGCCCCCGACGGCGAACCTCGCCGAGCAGGGCCTGGGCGTTGACATCGGAGAACGCCGGGACCTCGCCCTCGGGCGGGAGCCCGGTCCAGCGCAGGACGTGCCAGACCTCCGGGTCGTCCGGATCCTGGAAGAACACCTGGCGCCGATCTCTTCGGTCACTGCGGACCACCCACCGGCCCTTGTGCCGGCCGCCGCGCGGCGACGGACCACGGAAGCGTTCCTCCTCCAGCACCGGGTCGTAGTAGAAGAGCCCGAGGATCTTCACCCCCCGGTGCGGGTGGATCTTGACGTGGTGGGACCGCAGGACCTTGTAGTAGAGCTCCGGGCCTGGGACCTCCAGGTCGAGGCCGCCTTGCTGGACGACGGCCGCGAACAGCGAGTTCGGGCTGTGCTTCTCGCCCGGTGCCCAACTCGGCGCGTACTCGCCCAGCTCCCGCCGCTGCCAGATCCGAACGACCCAGGTCGCGATCAGGTGTTCCATCTGTTCGATCGTCAGTACCGCGTCCGCCTCGGGGTCGGCGCCGCGGTCGGCGACATCGGTGCCGGTGAAGCCGAGCAGGTGCTCCAGCAGCAGCGTTTTGATGGAGGAGAACGCCCGCTCGACGGCGGACTTGTCGTGAGCCCGTAGCGTGCGCGCCGGCAGGATCGTGCAGCCCAGCGCGTTTTCGGCGGCGACGATCTGGTGGTTCTTGTAGGAGCTGCCATGATCGGTGGTGACCGTCTCCGGTGCGAAGAACGGTAGCGCGGCGACCCGGTGGCCGGCGAACTCGGCGACCAGCGAGGCGGGGGCGCCAGGGTAGGGCCACTCCATGTCCTCGCCCCAGCCCTCGCGCATCGGCAGCGGCATCATCACGTCCCGCAGTAGCATTGCGATGTCCACCGACGTGTCCGACACCAGCGTGAGCCGGAATGCGACGATCGAGTGCGTGTAGAGGTCCAGCGCGAGCGAGAGCACGACGGATACCGGCTCGCCGAAGACGTGTTCGCGGACCTTCACCGGCAGCGGTGTCGAGTCCAGCGCAACCACCTGGCCCGGCCGGTGGACCACCACCCGCCGACCGGCCTCGGCGATCTCGGCGGTGCGGACGTAGCGCTGCCGGGAGCCGTCCGGCCCGAACCACTCCCGCCAGACTTGTGTCAGCGTCTTGCGCCCCGGGACGTCCTCGCTGGGGAAGTCGGGAAACGTCTCGTGGACGTACTGACACATCAGCCGGTGCCGGGCCATCATGCTCATCCGTGACCGGCGCAGGAACTCCGCCCGGACCGCGAAGATGGCCTCCCGGATCTCCTCCGTCACCGTCGGATGCCCGCCGCCCCGCCGCGTCCACCGGCCGTCCGCGCAGGCCAGCACTACGTCCTCACTAGGCTCCCGGCCGCCCAGGCGCTCCAGCGTCCGGAAGCTCAGGCACTCGAGCCCCAGCCGCCGCGCCTCCCCGGGCGGCATCTCCTTAACCTCCCGGGCCTTGGCCCGTCGACGCTCTTTGAGCAGGGTCGTCGCCGGGTCGAAGCCCGCCCTCGGCTCATGCGGCAGAGCCCGCTCCGCGCTCCCGCCGCGGAAGCCCGTCTCCGCCTCCAGCAGGTGCTCCGCCCGCAGTCGAGCCCGCGCCAGTTGATCCTCGGTGAGGTCGGACAGCACCACCGGCTGCCGCGCGGCCGTTGGACCGTCCACCACCATCGACACCCGCAGACCGGGGTGGTTCACCAGCCAGCGAAGCGATCTTCGTTCGCGCTTGCCGCTCGGCCCCGCCAGGATGATCCGCCCCAGATGTGGCTCGACCTCCTCGACCGTCCAGTCGACATCGCCCAACCGCAGCCCGGCCCCTGGTGCGACCAGCACAGCGCCCCTGCTCACGACCGCCCCCGGGTGGCTGCCCCTCCGAGCCAGACCAGCGAGCTGTCCTGCAACGGTGATCCGAGATCCACTCCCAGCCGCCGATGCCAGAGCAGGTGGACCGCCTCGACTCGGGCCAGCGCCGGCCACTCGGTCGAACCCACCAACTCCGCAAAGGAGCGGGGGCGTTCGACGGCCGCAGCCAGGAGCTGCGACTGCAGCCCCAGCGGGTCCGTGCGAGGCCGACGTCGGGCCGACAGCGCGTCCAGCACCCCCTGGACGTGGTGTCGCCAGCCGCCGACCACGGTGTAGCGCCAGCCCGCCGCGGCAGCGACCTCCCGCGTAGCGGCGAACTTCACCGCATCCTCGTCCTGGACCAACTCCGCCGGCCGGACGTCGAACAGCCAGTTGCCGTCCGGCATGAGCGCCAGAAAGTCCGGGATGTGCGCCGAGCGGCCGCTTGTGTGCTCGAAGTCCAGGCGGAACGGCTGCGGCAGCACCTCCCGGGCCCGCACGAAGTCCAGCCCCCGCAGCAGGGCCCGCTCCTCCAGCGACTCGAAGCCGTGCTTTCTGCCGGTCGAGACCATCGGCTCCAGCCCAGGCCGATTCCGCTGCCGGGCTCGCCAGGTGAACCGGCGGACCGGCTGTGAATCCAGTACCGGCACGCTCTCCAGATCCCGCACCGGCCAGACGACCTGGCTGCCGTCGATCAACCAGGTCGTCGACCAGCGTCGTGGCCAAGAGGGGGCGAGCACCAAGTTCTGGCGGAAGTCGGCATCGCCCGTGAACGGTGTGACCAGCTCCGCCAGATCACACACATCGGAACGGAGCTCACTCCCGGTCGTCGCACTCATGCGGCAAGGACACCACTTATGCCAGAGCGGCGCGCTGGAGATCCCCGAAAGAGGACGTCGATCCGATGATGGTCATCCCAACGAGTGAACGATGCTGGCGGCGCGCGACTTATAGCGGCCAGTGTTGACGTGAGCTGGCAGCCCCTCGGGTATGGCTCAGCGATGGATAGTGCCTGAAGCAAACCAGTCGTGGAGCGTGGATTCTGCCCCGTCTGGGAGATCGCTGATGAATACCACTGCCAGGCCGCGCTGGGCCCGCGAGCAGCAAACGTAGAACAGGTTGCGAGAGCGCTCGGTACGGTCGGGTTTGTCGGTGCCGGCGAGCATCTTGCCGATGCTGTACCTGTTCCAGGCGAGGTCGTCGATCACCACGACGACGTTCTCGAATTCGTCGCCCTTCACACCGTGTTGGGTAGAGAACGGCGTCAGTTCATCTATGAAGTGAGTGACGCTGATGAGTTCCCGGTAGGACACGTCACGGATGTTGTTCGAGAAGTCCGCTCGTCGCTGGCCACGCTCATCCAAGTCTTCTGCGGTTCTTCGGCGTTCGAGGTCTTTGAGCTTTCCAGGCATGGCGAGGAGGTGGCCGTCGGCCATGAGGTCGAGCACGTCGCCGATGGTGCCGGTCGTGCGTACAGCGTCGAGCTCACGGATGGCCCCGCTGATAGCGCGCTTGTGGGCGTGGCGGGTGATCCGTGTCCGTCCCTCGTCCAGCAGGTCGGTCAGCCCGGCGAGGTCGTGGTTGCGGAAGGCGGCGCACATGGCTTCGACGCGCGTGAGGTACTGGATGTAGGGCTCCTCGCGGGCCATGAGGTCGTCGGGGCCGTAACGGCCCAGTTGCCGGTACCGCTCGAGGAGGTTGGCGTACTCCAGCGTGCCTGCGATCCCACGGTGGGTGAGTAGCAGGTACTTGCTGTTCTCCCGTGCCCAGCCGTTCCGGGCGAGCGTTGCTTCGGCAGCGGTGAGTCGTTCTGGACCGGCCGGGATGCCGCTGTTGAGAAACAGATGAACCTCACCTGTCTGCTGTGTGCCGACCGCATCCTGGATGAGCCCAGGCCGCATCCGGTTCAGCACCTCGACGACGGGAGGCGAGCACCGGTGGTTCTCGTGCTTGGTGATCTCGGTGAGCAGGTCGGGTCGTTTCACCGCTCCGACGCCGGACTCGTAGATCTTCTGCATGGAGTCGCCGAAGAGTCCGATCACGCATTTCTCTGGGCCCGCAGCCGCCAGGTGGTCCAGCAGGAGCTGCATCGTCTTGGGCGAGGTGTCCTGGTACTCGTCAACGAAGATGACCGGGTACTTGCTGGTGATGATCCGTATGAGCTTGGGATGGGCCTTGACGAGCCCGTGCGAGAGCGCGATGACGTCGTCGTGGGAGATGCGCCCCTCACTCAGCCTGCGCCCGCGGTCGGAATACTCGATGGCGGGGGGCGTGGGGACCTCGTCCAGGTCTTCAGGTTTGTTCAAGTCCTTGTTGTACTTGAGGATCTGCTGCCAGAGCTCGCGCTGGTAGGGCTGGATTGCGCTCCAGAGGAATTCATGGATGGTTCCTACATCGACGAGGGGGTCCGCGGCGATGCGTTCGATAATCTTCCTTTTGGCTCCGTTTGTGTACGTGATGCAGGCGATGCGACGGCCGTGCGCCTCGAGGTCTGCGCGTTGGCGTGTCAGCAGGTGCTGAAGGGCGCGAACCAGGGTGGTCGTTTTGCCGGCGCCGGCCCCTGCTTCGACGAGGAAGCTACGCCGAGCCTCCAACTCCACTGCGACGGTTTCGAGGGTTTCTAGGCGAGCCATTGCAGTCCCTCCGCGATGTAGCGGGGCACGGCCCAGTCGTTGAGGAGCATGACGTCAAAGGCGAAGTCGGTCTTGTGATCGCTGAGACGCTGGGCGATGTCGTAGGCCTTGGCTTCGATGTCGTTGGGAGTGGGGTCGGCGCCGGCCTCCTTGACGAAAGCGGCCTTGAGAGCGAGTTGGCGGTAGTTGCGGGCGAGGAGTTCTGCGTTGGCGATGATGAAGGCGTCCTCGAAGCTCCGTGCGCAGGTTCCCGACTCTCGCTCGGGGATCTGATAGGCGACGCGGACGTGTCCCTGTTCCTTGCCATCCGGGGCGACGGCGAGAAGTTCGGCGACGCTGGACTTCGCGGGTAGCCAGTTCTTGAGCGTTGAGTTCGCGGTGACCGTTTGCCCGTTACCAGGCGGGCATGCAACGCGATGCCTGGAGCAAACGGAGTCGATGTCGGTGATGACGAGAGTCTTGACGTTCAAGAAGGCGAGCAGCTCTCGGAATCGGACTGCGTAGGCGTCGCCGACCTCGATGACTGACACGTACTGGTGTAGCAGCTCCTTCGCGCTCCGCTTCGCCATTTCGGGCAGGAGCAAGCGTTCTGCCGTGCCCTCAATTAGGATCACCTTGTCGGCGAAGAACATGTCGCACCGGTGCAGGACCATGTACTGGCGCAGGAAGCGCAGGGTCTCGTCGCCCTGCGGCGTGGCCTTGACGTTGGCCTGGAATGTCGACAGGTCTTTGACCGTCAGCTGCGGCTCGGAACGGTCGAAGTAGCGCACGGTGTGGAAGCCGCTGCTGGCGACGATATGGGAGGAGTGCGTGGTGATGACCACCTGCACCTTCCATCCCGTCTTGCGGTCGATGAAGTCCTGGATGTTCTTGATAAACGTCTCCTGCATCTGAGGATGCAGATGGGCTTCTGGTTCCTCGATGAACAGCACCTGTAGCGCCGGCCTGGGCGTGGTGCGTTCGTAGGTCTGGTGGAAGCTGATGACCTGGAGGATCGTGAAGATCAGCTTGCTGTAGCCAAGTCCGTTGTGACCCTCGGGGAGGTGGAAGTCCTCGTCCCCGGACGGGTATTGGATGCGGGTGCTCCCGCGGAGGATTCCTGAGGCCTCGATGAGGGAGACGATGCGTGGTTTCTGAACCGGCGTGATGGTACCGACCCCGAACGAGCGCAGGTCCTCGAAGATCGGGTCGAACAGGGTGGCGTAGTTGTCATCGAGCTGCTTCGAGGCAGACGCCAGGGCGGTCTCGATCTGCTCGATGCTCTGGTGACGGTCTTCTCGCACGCTGTTGACCTTGTAGTAGGTCTCGAACGTCTTCGACAAAGTGCGGGCTTTGTCGCTCGGCGTGTCGTCCATCTTCGTCTGCGCGTAGACGAACTTGACCGACAGGATGGACTCCGCGACACCGCGTTTGATGTCCCTGCGGACGCTTTCGTCCAGGAGGCTGACCGCTCTATATGTTGGGGTGAAGTAGTCCGAGAAGTTCTTGCGGAGCCACTTGACGCGGTCGAACTGTGCTCGCTGGCTGGCCGTCCAAAAGGCCGTAAGGAAGTCATGGGGACGGGCAGCCTCCAGCGCCGCCGCGATCTTGACCTGAAAGCAGGCGTCGTCCAGGTCGAGGATCACACCCGCAAGGGGAGCGAGATCGTCCTCCTCCGTGTAGTCGATCGTGAGGACCAAACGGATTGCCGGGACAAGGGCATAGGCCTTGGCCAACAGGTCCTCGCTCGTCGCAGTGTCACCCCGGGCAGCGTGCGCCTGGGCCTCGGCGAAGATCTGCCGCGCCTGCTCGATGTCTGCGATCCGACCGGTGGAGAAGTCCTCCAGGACGAACCTCGTGTCTTCCTCGCCGAAGAACTTCTCGAAGAGGTTGACGAACGAAGTCTTGCCGCTGTTGTTGCGCCCGACGATGAGGGTGGCCTTCGGATCAACCCGGACGTCCACCCGCTCCAAGGCACGAAAGTTGATCACTTCGGCATGGGTCAGCTGCATCGCACTCCCGACATCGTCCCCAACCCCAGGTCTCGGAGCGCCACGGACGTGCCGTTGCCGAGGGTCAGAGCGTACTCCGAACCTGCCGATCAACGTGGGTCGTTGATCCGATGCCAGCTCGCTGGCTCGGCACTGCCTCTGGTCGCAGGCTGACCTCCGTGGCTCACAACCGTCTCCACCGGCCCACTTGAGCCGCTCGTCATGGTGTAAGCGCCAACGGCAGCAACTGCTTTTGGAGCAAGCAGCAGCTCATCTGCGACGGCGACGGCAGCCCTCTCAAGGTGATCACCGCTGCGATGAACGTCAACGACGTCACCCAGACTGTGGGCCCGGCCGACAATGTCCCGCCGGCCGTAGACGCCTGGATGCCCTGCGCGGCGACAACGGCGACGACAACGAAGCCGTCCACCGGGAGCTGCGACACATCGGCATCCTGCCCAGGATCTCCCGACGCGGCCATCCCGACGTCCACTGCCTGTGCAAGCTCCGTTGCGTCATCGAGCAGACCGTCGACACCTCCGAGTCGACACAGCGGATCACGGTGCCTGCGTCAGTCCACGTCGACTTGAAAGCAGACCGACATCCTTCTTGTTGACACTCCGCTGCAAGCTGCCCAAGACGGCATGTTCGGTCTCAGGCGTCCAGAAGATCTGGAGATGCTCGCGCGCTCGGGTGATCGCCGTGTAGAAGATGTTGTGCGAGATGTCATCCTCGTTGGCGTCCGTGATCACGACCTTCACCGAGTCGTACTCAAGGCCCTGTGCCTTGTGGATGGATACTGCGTAGGCAACCTGGAACGGTACGGACCCGGTCGTCGATTCGTCATCGTCATCGCCGCTGCCACGCTCATAGACGTCGAACTGCACCGTGGAGTCATGGACGTACCGAAGTTGGACGCCATCAACGTCGAAGGCGGTCACCGGTCGATCGAGTGACACATCGAACTGGATCCGACCAGGGAACGCCTGGATCGCTACGATCTTGCCTTTCAGATTGTTGTAAATGACCGGCCTGAACCGATCAGTCTCATTGAACAGCACCGGGTCGCCGACCTTGTAGGTTGAAGCACCCCAAAGGGTCGCTGCACCAGGATTGGTGCTCTGGAGGAACCGGTTAACGTTGTTGATGCCGTACAGGCCATCGTAGTTCAGGCAGAGGATGATCTCGTCGTTCCGCTGTGCTGTGAACAGAGACTTATCCAGAACCGTAGAGTAGCTGTTGCGTGCCAGCGTCTCCGCGATGTCCTCCTTCAGCTCACGAACAGTCGACCATAGGTCCAAGAGATTCGCGTTCTTGGTCCTGAAAGGTGTCTCGAGTTCGAATACTGCGGTGCTCGGGATGAACGACCTGGAAAGCCCAAACCAGTTTCCGAACTGAATCGACTCAATCTGGAACACGTCCCCAACTAGCACGAGGAGCTTGAAGGACGTCCGCTCAAGCACCTTGAGCAGGTCGGAATTGCTGACTGTACTGCACTCATCGATAACCAAGACGTCGTAGTCGGTCGCGTCGTTGCGGCCGATGTGGCTGCTGATCGTGCGAAAGGTGGACTTCTGTGCATTGACTCGACGCTTGAGGTTGTCGACGGCCGGGTTCGTGTGAGCGAGGAAGAGCTTCTCGTTGCCGTTGAAATAGTTGGCAATGAGGCCGACCATCGTTGACTTGCCCGTGCCGGCGGCCCCGTAGATAAGTGCAACTTGCGAATCGGCGAAGAGCTTCTGGAGTGCCTGTACCTTAAGTGGGTCGTCGGAGACGGGGGGCGCCTGGGCAAGCCATTGCTTGACCGCAGCCTCATACCCAGCAATCCCTGTAGTCGCAAGCTGCTGGAGCTTGGCGATTATTTCGACGATGCCGTCCTCATAGCCCTTGATGAAGACGTGTCCCTTGTCCTTGAGCAGCTTCCGATCGGTGTGCTTGTAGTAGACCTTGCCGTTGTAGGTCGCTGCTAGCTGGTCTACGTCTCCGAGATCCTCCAGGTCCTTTGCCGGCGTATAGAGCATGCCGCGGTCTTCGACGTTGGTCTTCACGCGTCGAGCTAGGAGCTCATGAGTGCGACCGCTCGTGTCCAAGCTTTCGAGAAGGTCGGATATCCGGGGGTTATGCTTATACAAGGACGTACAGAAGGGCATGTCGTCGAACGGCTTGCATCCGTACTGCAGATGAAGGTTCGACAGAACGCCGCAGGCGGTCGGCGTGAACTGCCACTTAATGAGCTGGTTGTTCATTCGCAGCATGAGGTAGCGGAGCACGTTGGATCCGGCGGCCTTCGACTGGATCATCTGGCGCGCCATGTCAAGTACGGGGAAGATCTGGGGGCGATCCGACCGTCGCGTTGCCCAGGTCTTCACTTGCGAGTACTGATCATCTGTAGTGTCGACGAGGTCGAGCAGGCTCGATGAAGTTGTGGTCAGATACTGCGCCAGGTTGCGATACTCGGAACTGCTGGACGACACGGTGATGGACTGGCCGAAGATCCTTGCGAAGTTGTCGAACTCGCATGGGCGGATCGAAACCTCCCACTCGCGGATGATCGTGATCGGCATCGTCTGCCCGAGTACCTGAATCGAGTCGCTCGCAAGCGTTAGATTGGCAGCGTGCTTGTCAGTGATGTCGATGTCCGTGAAGCCGATGATGCGATCGAACTTACTGACCCTGTTAACGGCGTTGTAGAAGGTCACCTCGTAGAAGATGTGCCCGCCCGTGAAGAAGGGGCGCACTGCGTGGATGTAGTAGCGAGCCTTGGGAGCTTGGCCGAGCGGTAGCGAGCGCGAGGCCAGAAGCCGAGCCGAGATCTTCTCGTGGTACTCCCGAAGTGAGGGGTCAAGGTCCACGGGAAAGTCTTCCAGATTCGGAAGAATCTCGAGACTGAGCTGAGTATGAGCCAAGTCGCGGATTCGGTGCAGGTAGTCGTAGTACTTCAGCATCAGCCGTTCGGAAGGGTCGCCGCCCATCGTGTAGTGCGACGCGCTGATCTGAAGCAGCTTATGGAATCGTGTGAGGAAGTTGAGCTTGGCATTTGAACTCACGTGGTCCGCCGCAGGCCTGACGGAAGAGTACTGGAAGTCCACAGCCCCGCTGCCGGCGTGCACTCGCACCATCACTCCCTCGACCAGATTGCGGAGCTGGCTGAGGATGTTCTGTGCCAGCAGTGCTCGATCGTGCCCCAGGGACGTAATGTTCGAAGAGATCGTACTGGCGGCGCTGCGAATCTGTTCGTCTACAGTTCCCATGCTGTGGCCTCCGACTGTCCTCTATCCGCTTCCAAGTCGGCTGCGGCACTCCCATTTCCTCCAATGGAACCGAGGTCGAAGTGCCGCGCGGGGAAGTCGCTGAGCTTGTTCAACGCACTCTGCTCCCGCTCACCGTTGCCGCCGTCAGCCATGAAGCATCAGATGGGCGTAGGCGCCTTGATGTCTAGCCAGCTTCACCGGCAAGTGCTACAGCTTCCTATTCTGCCCCAGAAGCCCAACTGCCATCAAACGTCGCTGCTTTGGGTGGCCTCGTTGGCGTTGCCGTCGCGGATCGGTTGGTGCTTGCAGCTGCTCTTGCGGCGGTCGGCGGGGGACAGGCCGGTCGCAAGTCCGCACGTGGGAGGTGTCAAGGCGTGCGTGGTTCCCGGAATGATCTCCGACCGCGTGCAGCTCCGATGGGAGGTTCGGTGGAGCTCGTCGAAGACGCCTGCACCCCAGTCAGTGCTCCAGTCGGCGCCAGCGGGTCTGCATGGAGTCGAAGCTCAGCACTATGAGCGCTGGTTCCAAGGGGGCCCGCTGTAGTGCACGAACACTGCCCCTTGTAGACGCCGTCGCTCCGACACTGGCCGAGAGCTGGCTTGACGCATAGGTCGGGGTGGTAGTGCCAGCTCGTTCGCTGCCCATGACACTTTGGTCACTCGGCGTAGCTGAGCTAGCGAGCCGCCAACTATGGCTTCCAACCGCCAACTGCGACTTCCAGTCACAAGTCCCATGGAGGCCAAGTGAATTGCCGCGAGGAAAAACAAGCATGCACGCTTGCTTTATTACTCGCCCGCTGCCAGGCTGCTGCCCGTTGGTGCGACAGGGCGGGGCACGCGGCGGCAGGGGAGACTTGCGGTGTTGCGGATCGGCAATGCGTCCGGCTTCTACGGGGACAGGTTCTCCGCCTTCCGGGAGATGCTCACGGGCGGTGCGCTGGACGTCCTCACCGGGGACTACCTGGCCGAGCTGACCATGCTGATCCTCGCCCGCGACCGCCTCAAGGACCCGCGACTCGGCTACGCCAAAACGTTCCTGCGGCAGATGGAGGAGTGCCTCGGGCTGGCGCACGAGACGGGCGTGCGGATCGTGGTCAACGCGGGCGGGCTCAATCCGGGTCGACTGGCCGAGGCGCTGCACGAGTTGGCGGACGAGCGGGGCATCCCACTGCGGGTGGGACGGGTCACCGGGGACGATCTCCTGCCCAGGGCAGCCGAGTTGGGGCTCCCGGAGGGCCTGCTGGCCGCCAATGCCTACCTCGGTGCGTTCGGGATCGCCGAGTGCCTGCGTGGCGGGGCCGACCTGGTGGTGACCGGCCGGGTCACCGATGCCGCCCTGGTGGTCGGGCCGGCTGTCGCACACTTCGGCTGGCGCCCGCAGGACCTGGACGCCCTTGCCGGAGCCGTGGTCGCCGGACACGTCCTGGAGTGCGGAGCCCAGGCCACCGGCGGCAACTACGCCTTCTTCCACGAACACGACGTACGCCGCCCCGGCTTCCCGATCGCCGAGATCGAGGCCGACGGCAGCAGCGTCATCACCAAGCACCCCGGCACCGGCGGCGCTGTGACCGTGGAGACCGTCACTGCCCAACTGCTGTACGAGACCGACGGAGCACGCTATGCCGGTCCGGACGTCACCGCGCGACTGGACACCGTGCGGTTGCGCCAGGACGGCCCCGACCGGGTCGGGATCAGCGGTGTCAGGGGCGAGGAGCCGCCACCCACCGTCAAGGTCGGGCTGAACCGGCTCGGCGGCTGGCGCAACGAGGTGGTCTTCGTCCTCACCGGGCTGGACATCGAGGCCAAGTCGGCCCTGCTCCAGGAGCAGTTGGAGCAGGCATTCGACCCGCGCCCCGCCGAGCTGCGCTGGACCCTCGCCCGGACCGACCACCCCGACGCCGACGCCGAGGAAACCGCCTCCGCCCTGCTCCGGCTGACCGTACGCGACGCCGACCAGCACCGGGTCGGCCGCGCGTTGAGCAGTGCGGCGGTCGAACTGGGCCTGGCCAGCTACCCGGGCTTCCACCTCACCGCCCCACCCGGCCCCGGTGCGCCCTACGGCGTGTTTGAGGCTGTTCACCTGGACGCCCACACGATCACCCACACGGCCGTGCTTCCCGACGGTACGGGTGTCCCGGTGCCGCCGCCGACCGTGACCCGGGAGCTCCGGGTGCTCGAACAGCCCTTACCGCCAGAGCCGTTGGAGCCGGGCCCGACCCGCCGGGCGCCGCTCGGACAGCTGGTCGGCGCCCGCAGCGGGGACAAGGGCGGGAACGCCAACCTCGGTGTCTGGGCCCGCAGCGAGCCCGGCTGGCGCTGGCTCGCGCACACCCTGACCGTCGACCTTCTGCGCCGGCTGCTGCCGGAGACCGCCGATCTGGCCGTCACCCGGCACCTGCTGCCCAACCTGCGCGCGGTCAACTTCACCATCGAGGGCCTGCTCGGTGCGGGCGTCGCCGCGCAGGCCCGGTTCGACCCGCAGGCGAAGGCGCTGGGGGAGTGGCTGCGCGCCCGTCACCTCGACGTTCCGGAGGAGCTGCTGTGACGACCGCCTTCGCACGCGCCGCAGGAAGGAAGGTGTCCCGATGACCGTCCTGTCCACCCGGCTGGACCCGGCCGGCCCCGAGTACACGGCCAACCGGGAGGCGATGCTCGCCAAACTGGCCGAACTCGACACCGAGCACGCCAAGGCACTGGCCGGAGGCGGCCCCAAGTACGTGGAACGGCACCGCAGTCGGGGCAAACTGCTGCCCCGCGAGCGGATCGAGCTGCTGATCGACCCGGACTCGCCCTTCCTGGAGCTCTCCCCGCTCGCCGCCTGGGGCAGTGACCACCCGGTCGGCGCGGCGCTGGTCACCGGTATCGGGGTGATCGAGGGCACCGAGTGCGTCATCATCGCCAACGACCCGACCGTGCGCGGCGGCGCCAGCAACCCGTGGACCCTGCGGAAGGCCCTGCGCGCCGACGAGATCGCCCTGCGCAACCGGCTGCCGCTGGTGAACCTGGTCGAGTCCGGCGGCGCCGACCTGCCCAGCCAGAAGGAGATCTTCATCCCGGGGGGTGCGCTCTTCCGCGACCTCACCAGGCTCTCGGCCGCGCGAATCCCCACCGTGGCCGTGGTGTTCGGCAACTCCACCGCCGGCGGCGCGTACGTGCCCGGCATGTCGGACCACACCGTGATGGTCAGGGAACGGGCCAAGGTCTTCCTCGGCGGCCCGCCGCTGGTGAAGATGGCCACCGGTGAGGAGGCCGACGACGAGTCGCTCGGCGGCGCCGAGATGCACGCCCGCACCTCCGGACTGGCCGACCACCTCGCGCTGGACGAGCCCGACGCGCTGCGGATCACCCGCCGGATCGTGTGCCGGCTGCACTGGCGCAAGGCCGGACCGGAGCCCCGACTCGACGCCCCGCCACCCGTGTTCGACGAGGAGGAGCTGCTCGGCATCGTCCCCGGCGACCTCAAGGTGCCCTTCGACCCGCGCGAGGTGATCGCCCGGATCGTGGACGGCTCCGACTTCGACGAGTTCAAACCGCTCTACGGCCCGAGCCTGGCCACCGGCTGGGCGACCCTGCACGGCCACCCCGTCGGAATCCTGGCCAACGCCCAGGGCGTGCTCTTCAGCGCCGAGTCCCAGAAGGCCGCCCAGTTCATCCAGCTGGCCAACCAGCGCGACATCCCGCTGCTCTTCCTGCACAACACCACCGGCTACATGGTCGGCCAGGCGTACGAGCAGGGCGGCATCATCAAGCACGGCGCGATGATGATCAACGCGGTCTCCAACAGCCGGGTCCCGCACCTCTCGGTGCTGATGGGAGCCTCCTACGGGGCCGGACACTACGGGATGTGCGGACGGGCCTACGATCCGCGCTTCCTGTTCGCCTGGCCGAGCGCCAAGTCGGCGGTGATGGGCCCGCAGCAGCTCGCCGGGGTGCTCTCGATCGTCGCCCGGCAGTCGGCGGCGGCCAAGGGACAGCCGTACGACGAGGACGCCGACGCCGCGATCCGCGCGATGGTGGAGCAGCAGATCGAGGCCGAGTCGCTGCCCGTCTTCCTCTCCGGCCGGCTCTACGACGACGGCGTGATCGACCCGCGCGACACCCGCACCGTGCTCGGCATCTGCCTCTCCGCGATCCACAGCGGCCCCGTCGAGGGCGCGCGTGGCTATGGCGTCTTCCGGATGTGAGGGCTGACATATGATCACCACCCTGCTGGTGGCCAACCGGGGCGAGATCGCCCGCCGGATCCTGAGCACCTGCCGAGGACTCGGCATCGCCACCGTCGCCGTCCACTCCGACCCGGACGCCGAGGCCCCGCACGTCCGCGAGGCCGACACCGCCGTACGGCTGCCGGGCGCCGCACCCGCCGACACCTATCTCCGCGGCGACCTGCTCATCGAGGCGGCGCTGGCCGCCGGGGCGGACGCCGTCCACCCCGGGTACGGATTCCTCTCCGAGAACGCCGAGTTCGCGCGAGCCGTCCAGGACGCCGGACTGACCTGGGTCGGACCCTCACCCGAGGCGATCGCCGCGATGGGCTCCAAGACCGAGGCCAAACGGCTGATGGCGGCGGCCGGGGTCCCCGTGCTGACCGTCGCCGCCGAACCCACCGAGAAGGACCTGCCGTTGCTGGTCAAGGCGGCGGCCGGCGGCGGCGGACGCGGCATGCGGATCGTCACCGAACTCGCCGACCTGCCCCAAGCGCTGGCCTCGGCCCGGGCGGAGGCGGCCAAGGCCTTCGGCGTGGCCGAGGTCTTCTGCGAGCCGTACCTGCCGACCGGCCGCCATGTCGAGGTCCAACTGCTGGGCGACCGCTTCGGCACGGTCTGGGCCCTCGGTGAACGGGACTGCTCACTGCAGCGCCGCCACCAGAAGGTGATCGAGGAGGCACCGGCGCCCGGCCTGCCCGAGCGGGTGCGGGCCGAACTCCACGCCGCAGCGATCACCGCCGCCCGCGCGATCGGCTACACCGGCGCCGGAACCGCCGAGTTCCTGCTGGCACCCGACGGCCGGATCTTCTTCCTGGAGATGAACACCCGCCTCCAGGTCGAGCACCCGGTCACCGAGTGCGTCACCGGCCTCGACCTGGTGGCCCTCCAACTGCGCATCGCCGAGGGCGAACCACTGCCGCCCGAGCAGCCCGCCGTCCGCGGCCACGCGATCGAGGGCCGCCTCTACGCGGAGGACCCGGAGCGCGACTGGCAGCCGCAGACCGGCACCCTCCACCTGCTCCGGCTCCCGGACGTACAGACCGAGTTCGCCACCGGAGTGCGGGAGAGCGGACTGCGCCTGGACTCGGGAGTGGCCGGCCCCGCGGTCATCGGCGTCCACTACGACGCCATGCTCGCCAAGGTGATCGCCTGGGCCCCGACCCGGGCGGAGGCCGCCCGCCGGCTGGCCGACGCGCTCGGCCGCGCCCGAATCCACGGGCTCACCACCAACCGGGAGCTGCTGGTCGCCGCGCTGCGCCACCCCGCCTTCCTGGACGGCCGGGTGCACACCGCCTTCCTCACCGAACACGCCGCCGACCTCGGCCCCGGACCGCAGAAGCACATCCCGCAGGCCGCGCTCGCCGCCGCCCTCGCGGATGCCGCGGCCCGCCCCGGCGCCTTCCCGTCCGGCTGGCGCAACCTGCCCTCGCAGCCCCAGGTGAAGCGCTACCGCGCCGCGGACGGCACCGAGTACGAGGTCCGCTACCGGCACACCCGCACCGGACTGCACGCCGAGGACCATCCCGAAACCCGGCTCCTCGCCGCCGCCCCGGACCGTGTCACCCTCCGCACCGACGGCCTGGCCCGCACCTTCGAGATCGCCGTTCACGGCGACACCGTCCATGTCGACTCCCCGCTCGGCGCGGTCACCCTCACCGCCCTGCCACGGCACCCCGAACCCGCCGTCCACACCGACCCGGGCGCCCTGCTCGCGCCCATGCCGGGCACCGTGGTCCGCCTCGCCGCCGCCGTCGGCGAGCGGGTCACCGCGGGCCAGCCGCTGCTCTGGCTGGAGGCGATGAAGATGGAGCACCGCGTCTGCGCCCCGAGTGACGGACTGCTCACCGGACTTCGCGTCACCACCGGCCAACAGGTCGAACTGGGCACCCTGCTCGCCGTCGTCCAGCCCGATCCGCCGAACGGCGAGGGGTGAAAGCGGGCAGGGGCCAGGACTTCGCGCAGACGCCCGATCGACCACCTGTCAGTCTCACGGAAAGGACCACCACCATGTCCGTGTTCACCGAGTCACCCGAGCGCCAGGCGCTGCGCCGGGCCGTCTTCGACCTCGGCCGCCGCTACGGTGCCGCGTACTTCCAGGCCAAGGCCCGGGCCGGGCTGCCCACCCGGGAACTCTGGGACGAGGCGGGCAAACTGGGCTACCTCGGCGTCAACATCCCCGCCGAGTACGGCGGTGGCGGCGCCGGCATCAGTGAACTGGCCATCGTCCTGGAGGAACTGGGCGCCGCCGGAGCGCCGCTGCTGATGCTGGTGGTCTCACCGGCGATCTGCGGCACCGTGATCGCCCGCTTCGGCACCGAATGGCAGAGGCGGCAGTGGCTCCCCGGACTCGCCGACGGAAGCCGCCGGATGGCCTTCGGCATCACCGAACCCGACGCCGGCTCCAACTCCCACCGGATCGGCACCGTGGCCCGCCGCGACGGGACCGACTGGCTGCTCTCCGGCCGGAAGGTCTTCATCTCCGGCATCGACCACTCCGACGCCGTCCTCTTCGTCGGCCGCACCGAGGACGCGGCCACCGGCAGGCTGAAGCCCGCCCTGTTCATCGTCCCCCGTGACACCCCGGGCTTCGAGTACCGGCCCATCCCGATGGAACTCGTCACCGCCGAGAAGCAGTTCCAGGTCTTCCTGGACGACGTCCGGCTGCCCGCCGATGCCCTGGTCGGGGACGAGAACGCCGGGCTGATGCAGCTCTTCGCCGGCCTGAACCCGGAGCGCATCATGACCGCCGCCTTCACCCTCGGCATCGCCCGCCAGGCGCTCGGCAGGGCGGTGGAGTACGCCAGGACACGTACCGTCTGGGACACCCCGATCGGCGCCCACCAGGGCATCGCGCACCCGCTCGCCCAGTGCACCATCGAGGTCGAACTCGCCCGGCTGATGATGCAGAAGGCCGCCGACCTCTACGACGCCGGCGACGACATCGGGGCGGGCGAGGCCGCCAACATGGCCAAGTACGCGGCGGGCGAGGCCGCCTGCCGTGCGGTGGACCAGGCGGTGCAGACCCTCGGTGGCAACGGGCTCACCCAGGAGTACGGCCTGGCCGCCCTGATCGCGGCCACCAGGGTCGCCCGGGTGGCACCGGTCAGCCGGGAGATGGTGCTCAACTACGTCGCCCAGCACACCCTCGGCCTGCCCAGGTCCTACTGACCGGGCGGCGGAACCGGACGGGCAGGCGCTCTGTTCCCAGCGGTCGACTGCCGTCACCCTGGGGTACCGAGTACTCGTACCACTGTCGTCGAACCGGAGGCACGTATGGCGTTCCGCAGCGACTATCCCGACATCGCCCCCCTCGAACTGCCGATCCACGACGCGGTGCTGGCCACCGCCGAGCGGCACGCCGAGCTCCCGGCACTCATCGACGGTGTCACCGGGCAGTCCGTCAGCTACGCCCAACTCGACGCCAGGACCAGGCGGGTGGCGGCCGGGCTGGCCGAGGCGGGCGTCCGCAAGGGCGACGTGGTCGCGCTGTACAGTCCCAACTCCATCGCCTACCCCGTCGCCCTCTACGGCATCACCCGGGCCGGAGCGACCGTCACCACCGTCAGCTCACTGGCCACCGCCAAGGAGCTGACCGGCCAGCTACGCGACAGCCGGGCCCGCTGGATCATCACCGTCTCGGCCTTCCTGCCGACTGCCGCGGAGGCGGCCGAGAGCCTCGCGGCGGAGGGGACGGCGATCCGGGAGATCTTCGTCTGCGACCAGGCCGAGGGCCACCGCTCGCTGACCGACCTGCTCGCCTCCACCGCCCCCGAACCGCAGCCGCGGATCGATCCGGCGACCGACATCGCCGTGCTGCCGTACTCCAGCGGCACCACCGGTCTGCCCAAGGGCGTGATGCTCAGCCACCGCAGCGTCTCCAGCAACCTGCTACAGGCCGCGGCGATGCACCGGACGGTGCCGGGCGAACGCATCGTGGCCGTTCTGCCCTTCTTCCACATATACGGACTCACCGCCCTGCTCAACCAGCCGCTGCGCAGCGGCTCCACCGTCGTGGTGCTGCCGCGCTTCGACCTCGAACAGTTCCTGCGCACGATCCAGGACCAGCGGATCGAGGGCGTGTTCGCCGCGCCGCCGATCATCCTCGCCCTGGCCAAGCACCCGATGGTGGACCGGTACGACCTCTCCTCGATCCGCTACGTCCTCAGCGCCGCCGCCCCGCTGGACGCCGAACTCGCCGAGACCTGCGCCCGCCGGCTCGGCCTTCCGCGCATCCACCAGGGGTACGGGATGACCGAACTCTCGCCGGTCGCCTCCGTGACGGAGACAGACGACCCGAACCCGCCGGACGGCACGGTCGGCAGGCTCGTCTCCTCCACCGAACTCCGGGTGACCGCACTGGACGGCTCCGGCAAGGACCTCGGCGTCGGCGAACCGGGCGAACTGCTCTTCCGCGGACCACAGGTGATGCGGGGGTACTTCGCCCGGCCGGCCGAGACCGACGCGATGATCGACGAGGACGGCTGGCTGCACACCGGCGACATCGGCTACCTGGACGAGCGCGGATACCTCTTCGTGGTGGACCGGGTGAAGGAGCTGATCAAGTACAACGGGTACCAGGTCGCCCCCGCCGAGCTGGAGGCGCTGCTGCTGGCGCACCCGCAGATCGCCGACGCCGCCGTGATCGGTGTCACCGGCGAGGACGGCGCCGAGCGGCCCAAGGCGTACGTGGTACGGGCACCGGGCAGCGCGCTCACCGGGGAGGAGGTCATGGCGTACGTGGCCGGGCAGGTGGCGCCCTACAAGAAGGTCAGGGCCGTGGAGTTCCTGGACGCGGTGCCCAAGTCGGTGTCGGGGAAGATCCTCCGCCGCGAACTGCGGGACCGCGAGCAACGGAACCGGTAGCGCCGGCCGCACCAGCGGGAACCGTACCGTGCCCCTCGGACGCTCTCCCGGGGTGCCTGGCTGATCGCCCGCCCGAGGTGAAAGGATCAGCCGCGACCGATGGACCGTCACTCGAAGGCAGCCATGAGCCTCCACTCCGCCACCTCCCGCGCCCCGCAGCAGAGCCGCAGCCGTGCCACCCGCCGCAGGTTGCTGGAGGCGGCGGTGGAGTGCCTGGCCGAGCTCGGGTGGAACGGGTCCACGGTCGCGGTGGTGGCCGAGCGGGCCGGGGTGACCAGGGGGGCCGCGCAGCACCACTTCCCGACCAGGGAGGACCTGTTCACCGCCGCGGTCGAACACGTCACCGCCGAGCGGCTGTCCGCCGTGCGGGCCCACGCCG
Organism: Kitasatospora sp. HPM-01-4; assembly: GCF_051374625.1. NCBI lineage: Bacteria > Bacillati > Actinomycetota > Actinomycetes > Kitasatosporales > Streptomycetaceae > Kitasatospora > Kitasatospora sp. HPM-01-4. The sequence goes on from NZ_JBPQGP010000005.1 coordinate 8,018,094, forward strand.
ACGAGCTGCCGCCGGCCGGCCCGGCCAGAACGGAGGCGGTGGTGGAGATGATCGTCCGCCTCTACACCGGTCCGCTCTTCCGGGCCGCCCTCCACCTCTGGGTGGCGGCCGCCACCGAGGAACCGCTGCGTGAGCGGATCACCGCCCTGGAGAACCACGTCGGACGGGAGTCCCACCGCGCGGCGGTCGAGTTCCTCGGCGCCGACGAGGCCACTGCGGGAGTCCGGGAGACCGTCCAGGCCACCCTGGACCTGGCCCGAGGCCTGGGCCTGGCCAACCTGCTCACCGACGACGGCCCCCGCCGGAGCGGTGTCATCCGCCAGTGGGCCCGCACCCTCGACGCCGTCCTGCCGGACCACGGCCGTGCCCTGCCGGAACAGGCCGGCGGTCCGCAACCGCGCGACGCGGTGCAGACGGGCGACCAGGCCGGCCCCGGCGAGCGCGACTGACCCGTACGGGCCTCGCCCGGACCGGCGGAGGAGTCGCCGGGCAGCCCGGCGCCGTGCAGTCTGGTGTGAGCCGGATTGCCCCGGCCCCGACCGGGAAGGTACCTGGCAGGTGGGCTCCTGATCATGCATGGATTCGAGTGGACCGCTCTTGACGGCGCCGGCCAGGACGCGAAGCCGGCTCCGGGCGGCGCCGACCCGGCACGGCTGAGGGGCCACCGGCTGGTACCACTCGCCACCGCCCTGGTGGGAGACGACGGCAGGATCCTGCACTGGAGCGAGGACGCCGAGCGGATCACCGGATACACCGTCGCCGAAGCCGTCGGCTCGTACGCCGCCGACCTGCTGGTCCCCAAGGCGGAACGGCCCGAGGTGCTGGCCCTGTTCGACCGGCTGATGGCCGGGGGCGGCTGGTCCGGACTCGTCCCGATCCGGCACCACGACGGCCACCGGGTCGAGCTGGAGTTCCACACCTACCCGGTCACCGGACCCGGCGGAACCCGGATGCTGCTGGCCACCGCCTCCGACGTGGCCGCGCTGCGCCGGGTCGAGGCGGACCTCGCCGTGCTGGACGGCTGCTTCACCCAGTCGCCGATCGGGATGGCCGTCTACGACACCGAGCTGCGCTTCGTCCGGCTCAACAGCGCCCTCGCCAGGATCAACGGCCTGCCGGTCGAGGAGCACGTCGGCCACCGGATCAGCAGCGTGCTGCCCGGCCTGAACAGCACCGAGATCGAGGCCGTGATGCGGCAGGTCATCCGTACCGGACGTCCCGTGGTGGACGCCCGTTCGCACGGCCGCACCCCCGGCGACCCGCGCCGCGACCGGGCCTGGTCCGCGTCCTACTTCCGGCTGGAGGACTCCACCGGCAGGGTGCTCGGCGTCAGTTCCTCGCTGATCGACGTCACCGAGCGCTTCCAGGCCGAGGCCCGTGCCGCCCGGGCGCAGGAACGCCTCACTCTGCTCGCCGAGGCCACCGCCAGGATCGGCACCACCCTGGACCTCCAGCGCACCGCCGAGGAGCTGATCGAGGCGGTGGTCCCGCGCTTCGCCGACTTCGCCACCGTCGACCTGCTGGAACCGGTGCTGCGCGGCGAGGAACCAGCCCACCTGGCCCCGGACCGGGGCATCAGGCTGCGCGCGGTGGCGGTCGGCGAGGCGTATGAGTCCGGCCTGGTCAACGCCTCGGACGCGGTGGGCGAGACCTCCGAGTACGACGCCGGACGGCCGTACACCGAGTGCCTGCGCAGCGGGCGGCCGCTGCTGCGGACGTACGTCGACGAGCAGACGCTCGCCGCGCTGGTCGCCGTCCCCGAGAGGGTCGCGCCGGGGCTGGAGGCGGGCATCCACTCCTATCTGATGGTGCCGATCAAGGCCCGGGGGATGGTGCTGGGGGGCTCGGAGTTCGTCCGCACCCGTAACCCCGAGCCGTTCGCCGCCGCCGACGTCGCGCTCGCCGAGGAGCTGGTCGCCCGGGCGGCGATCGCCCTCGACAACGCCCGGCTCTACCGGCGGGAGCGGGAGACCGCGCTCACCCTGCAGCGCAGCCTGCTGCCGCAGGAGATCCACCGCACCCTCGGTCTGGAGATCGCCTACCGCTACCTGCCGAGCAGTCTGGTCAGCGAGGTCGGCGGGGACTGGTTCGACGTGGTACCGCTGTCCTGCGGGCGGGTGGCGCTGGTGGTCGGCGATGTGATGGGCCATGGCATCCGGGCCGCCGCGACCATGGGCCAGCTGCGGACGGTCGCACGCACCCTGGCCACCCTGGACATGCCGCCCGAACAGGTGCTGACCCGGTTGGACGAGACCGCGATGGGCATCGGCGAGGGGCAGTTCGCGACCTGCATCTGCATGGTGTACGACCCGGTCGAGCGGAGCTGCACGGCCGCCTCGGCCGGCCACCTCCCACCGGTCCTGGTGTCGCCGGACGGGGCGGCCCGGACGGTGGCGGTGCCTCCCGGGGTGCCGCTCGGGGTGGGCGGCGTGGCCTTCGAGAGCACCGAGTTCACCCTGCCCGAGGGCGGGCTGGTCGCCCTCTACACCGACGGCCTGGTGGAACGCCGGGGCCGGGACATCGACGACGGCATCGGCCTGCTCTCCCGGATCATCGCCGGACACGGCCGCACGCTGGAGGAGAGCTGCGACGCGGTCCTCACCGCGCTGGTCACCGACGGCACCGACGACGACATCGCCATGATCATGGCTCGTGCGCTGCCCGTCCCCGCCGACCGGATCGCCACCCTGCCGCTGGAGGGCGACGGGCCGCTGCCCGCGCGGGCCCGCCGCTTCACCCGGGCGACGCTGCAGGCCTGGGGACTGTCCGCGCTCACCGACTTCGCGGAGCTGATGGTCAGCGAACTGGTCACCAACGCACTGCTGCACGCCGACGCTCCACGGAGGTTGCGGCTGTTCCGTGACCGCACCCTGACCGTCGAGGTGGCCGACTCCGGAGGGACGCCGCCGAGGGTGCGCACCTCGGCGGAGGAGGACGAGGGCGGGCGGGGGATGCACCTGGTCAGCGAGCTCTGCCACCGCTGGGGCACCCGCCCCACCAAGAACGGCAAGGTGGTCTGGGCCGAACTCGAACTCCCCATCAGCCACTGATCCGGCGGTGCGCGAGACCGCGCTTCAGAGGTCGCGCTTCAGAGGCGCGGGGAGGGCGGCCGGGGTGCATATGGTCACCCGCGTGGTGCGCCGCGCCCCCCCGGACGCCGTGGCTCAGGCCGCGAGCCCGGAGGATGCGGCCGGGGCCGCTGCCGGTTCGTCGCTCTCGTCACCGGGTGACGCCGCAGCGCCGGACCGGTCGCGCAGCAGGTGCCACGCGGCGGCGGCCGACAACAGGAGCAGTCCGGCCGCGAGCACGGCCGCGACGTTCATCCCGTGCACGAAGGCGTGCTCGGCCTGGGCGAGCAGCGGCCTCCCCAGCTCACCCGGGAGGGTCGCGGCGGCCTCGACGGCGCCGCCGATCGACTCCCTGGCTCGCTCCGCCGCCGCAGCCGGGGTGCCGGCCGGGAAGTTCAGCGAGCCGGCGTAGATCGCGGTGACCACCGAGCCGACCAGCGCGATGCCGAGCGCCGCACCCAGTTCGTACGCCGTCTCGGAGACGGCCGAGGCGGCACCGGCCTTCTCGGCGGGGGCGGCACCGAGCACCAGGTCGGCGGCCAGGGTGTAGACGACGCCCTCGGCGGTGCCGACCGCCAGGAAGGAGCTGCCGAGCAGTAGGTACGCGCTGTCCTGATGGGCCCAGCCGAGCAGGGCGATGCCCGCACCCATCACCAGCAGTCCGCCGACCAGGGTGGCGCGGGCGCCGGTGCGGCGGGCCAGCCAGGCGGTCAGCAGCCCGCCGACCACCGCGCCCGCGAAGGCGGGCAGCTCGGCGATCCCGGCCCGGAGCGGCGAGTAGCCGCGCACCAGCTGGAGGTACTGCGACATGAAGAAGATCACGCCGGAGAGTCCGATCAGCGCCGTCAGCGAACCGGCCACGGCCGCCGTGAAGCGCGGGTTGCCGAACAGCCGGACGTCCAGCAGCGGGGACGCCAGGCTCAGCTGGCGCCGGACGAAGGCGACCAGGGCGAGGGCACCGGCCACCAGGGCGGCCGGGACGTACCAGTGGGTGAGCCCGTCGGCGGCCAGCTCCTTGATCGCGTACACCACGCCGATCACACCGGCCATTGAGAGCAGCACGCTGGGCAGGTCCCAGCTGCCGGGCTTCGGGTCCCTGGACTCGGGCAGCAGCCAGGCGCCGAGGACCAGCAGCAGGCTCAGCACGGGCAGGTTGAGCAGGAAGACCGAGCCCCACCAGAAGTGCTCCAGCAGGATGCCGCCGACCAGCGGGCCCAGAGCGGCGCCGGCCGTCGCGCCGGCTCCCCAGACACCGATCGCGGTGGCTCGTTCGCGGGGGTCCGGGAACAGGCTGCGGATCATCGAGAGGGTGGACGGCATGATCGTCGCGCCGGCCACGCCGAGCAGCGCGCGGGCCAGGATCAGCCAGCCGGCGCCGGGTGAGTAGGCGGCCAGCAGCGAGGCCAGGCCGAAGGCGGAGGAGCCGAGCAGCAGCACCTTCTTGCGGCCGATCCGGTCGCTGAGGGCGCCCATGCTGACCAGCAGGCCGGCGAGGACGAAGGAGTAGCTGTCGCCGATCCAGAGCAGCTGGGTGCCGCTGGGGCTGAGGGTCTCGCTGATCGACGGCAGGGCGAGGGACAGCACGGTGGCGTCGACGGCGACCAGGGTGACCGACAGGACCAGGACGGCCAGGCCGGCCCAGCGCCGCCGGGTTCCGGCCGTCTGAACGGTGGGAGTGGTCATGATCGGTCAGGCCTCCTGAGCGCGCCGCCGAGGAAGAGCTCGGTGAGCGAGTAGGCACCGTCGCGAGGGGCGAGCCGGCCGTCCTGGACGGCCCAGCCGACACCGGCGACGAGGTCGAAGAACGCCTCGCTGAGCCAGCCGGCCGAGAGCTCGATCCGGAAGACGCCCTCCTGCTGGCCGCGCAGGAACAGCGCGCGGACCCGGGCGTCCTGGACCTCCCAGAGCTCGTTGATCTCCGGGTCGTCGTACAGCTGGTTCTCTCCCGCGAGGAAGGCGCACAGTGCGGCGTCGGGGACGACGGCGTCCACCAGGCGGCGCAGCGCGGCCTGTGCGTCACCGGACTCGACCGCCGCGCTGTCGAGGGCCGCCGCGAACCTGCGCAGACCCAGGGCGCCGACCTCGCGGATCAGGGCGTCGCGGCCCGGGAAGATCCGGTGCAGCGTGGCGCGGCTGATGCCGGCGGCGCGCGCGATCTCGTCGAGATGGGCGGTCGGCCGCCGGGAGAGCACGCCGACGGCTGCCTCAAGAACGGAGTCGCGATCAGTAGCCATGTACCAACTGTAGATCAGATGAGACATGATTGTCTCATTCACTTCATCGGGCTCTCATTCGAGACTCGGTCGCGGGGCTGTGAGCAGCAAAAAAGACCGGGGACGACGGTTGTCGTCCCCGGTCCGGAACTCCCGGCGGAGCCGACCCGAAGGGCTCGGCTCCTGCCCCGGCGGGCTCAGCTCTGGTTGAAGAACCCGGTCTCGTCGAGTGGCCGGTCGATCACCATCACCTCGACGTCGGCCGGGGTGAGCAGGAAGACCCGGCGGGCGATCCGCTCGATCCCGCCCCGGGTGCCGAACACCAGGCCGGAGGCGAAGTCGACCATGCGCTTGGCCTCGGCGTCGTCCATCTCGGTCACGTCCATGACGACCGGGATGCCCTCGCGGATGTGCTCACCGACCGTGCGGGCGGACTCGAAGCCCGTGGGCTTCAGCGAGACGATCTTCGCCGGTGCCGGCGCGGCCGTGTCAACCGGCGCCACCGCCTGGGTCGCCCACGGATCGTCGTACACCGCCGCGGCGTAGTTGCCGGAAGGCATCAGCCACCCGTTGTGGTGCTCGTCGCGAAGTGCTCCCATGCCGCGCCTCCTTGCCTCGTCTCGTACCGTTCCCCCGGTGTTCGTGTCCTTTTGACACGTCATCCATCCGCCGGAACTGTCCGAGTATCGCACTGATCACCGCTTCGGTGCCCGCTCGCGACCACCGGACGGTGCGTTGCGAGCAGCCTGGTCGGTATCTGCTGCGACGTCACGGTTCGGTGAACGGTTGCGCGCGTAGACCTTATCGGTGTGTGTCAGTGGCTAGTTGACTGCCTGTCAACGATCGTGTAACAGCTTCACTCGCCGGTTGTTCCGTCGATCAATTCCCGGATCAGATCGGCGTGTCCGTTGTGCCGGGCGTACTCCTCGATCATGTGGACCAGGATCCAGCGCAGCGTCACCTCCTGGCCCCGGCGGAGCTTCCTGCCGGGCGTCTCCAGCGGCACCCCCGCGGTGACCTCGCGGGCCAGCTCGACCTGGGCCCGCCAGGTGGCGAACGCCTCGCCGGGGTCGGCGGTGTCCACCTGGTTGAAGTCGCCGTCCCTGTCCTCCTCACAGTACAGGGACGGCTCGTCGCTTCCGGAGAGGATGTTCTGGAACCAGTAGTTCTCCACCTCGGCCAGGTGCCGCACCAGACCGAGCAGGGAGAGCGAGGAGGGAGCGGCGGAGCGCAGCCGCAGCTGCTCGGCCGTCAGCCCCTCGCACTTGAGGGCGAGCGTGGCCCGGTGGAAGTCCAGCCAGGCGGCGAGCATGGTGGCCTCGTCGGCGGCCATCGGGGGATCGAGACGGACGAGAGCGGCGGAAGCGGATTCGGTGCTCATGCCGGACATTGTGACCGGAGACACTGACACACCGACAGCGAATTCGCCGAGGTGATGCCCTTTCGGCGCCGGGCCGCCGGGCCGCCGGTCCTCGGCCGTGCGGTGCTCCGCCGCTCGGAACGGTGGCGGGCGGTGTTCGGCGGGCGGGTCAGAGTTGCCGGGTCAGAGCTGCCGGGTCGGCCCGCCGAACGGCAGGAAGGTGGTCCGGGTGGCGAGCAGCCAGCGGCCGTCGACCTTGCGGAAGGTGTCCTCGTAGTGCCCCACGTTGGCGGGCAGCATCGGCGGAAGCATCCCGCCGGTGTAGCCGTCGACCCGGTACGTCGCGAAGTACGAGGTCGCGGTGGCGGCGTCCGGCGAGACCACGGTGACCAGGATGTTGCCGCACATCCGGCGGGACAGCCGGTCGGCGGGGCGGGAGGCGAAGTACGCGCGCAGCGCCTCGCGGCCCTGCACCCGGCGCTCTCCGTGCGGCCACTCCCACACCCCGTCGGCGGTGAACAGATCGGCCACCGAACCCGGGTCGCCCAGGTCGAGCCGACGGAGGAAGTCGACGATCAGGCGCTCGCAGGCCCGCTCGGCGAACAGCGTCTCCAACGGGTCCAGGCCCGGCGGGTCAAGGTCCGGCTGGTCGAGGTGTCGGGTGCTCATTCGCGTTTCCTACCAGCTCCCGGCCCGGTGCCGCGAAGGCTTTTCCGCCGGCGCCGCGGCGGGAGGCGCGCCAGAGGGAGAACAGACTGAGCACGGCCATCAGCGCGATCGCCGCGGCGGAGAGCAGAAAGGCGGGAGAGGTGGGGGACCCCGCGCTGGCTCCCGCGATGACGTAGGCGGCGGTGCCGGGCAGGACGCCGAGAGCGGTGCCGGAGAGGAACGGCAGCGCCCGCACGCCGGAGAGGGCCGCGCCGTAGTTGGCCGCCTGGAACGGGACGCCCGGGACGAGCCGGAGCAGCAGTACGCTGCGGAAGCCCTGCTCGGTGAGCCGGCGGTCGAGCGCGGTCAGCGCCTTGGCCCTGATCAGGGGGCGGAGCGCGTCGCGTCCGAGCAACCTTCCAAGAGCGAAGGCGCCGGCCGCGCCGAGGGTGGTGCCCAGTACGGCGAGCGGAAGCCCCCAGGTGATGCCGAGGACCAGCCCGGCGGCGGTGTTCAGCGCGGGCTTGGGGACGAACACCAGGGTGCCGAGGGCGAAGACCAGGGTGAAGACGGGCAGCCGCCACAGCCCGGGCGCCCCCGTGGTCAGCACCCGGGTCGGGTCCCAGAACAGCAGCGAGGCCGCCGCCGCGGCGAGGATCGTCAGCAGCAGGGCGAGCCGCGGCCAGGGCGAGCCGAGCGGATGGGCCGGGCGCGTTGCCGGGTCGGCCGGAGGTGAGTCGTGGGGCACCCGGTGAGCTTAGACCGACCGGCAATAGGGCCCGCGGCGTCGCGTGCCGATAGCTCTCTCCCTCCTTGCCCGCCATCGGGCAGGAGGGGCCCTCGAACGCACATCCCTCGTCGCGCGCAGCGCCGCTGCGCTCTCTTCCCCCAGCCTGGCGGCTGGGGGTGCCCCCGCACGATGCACGCCCAGACTCGGCTCTCGACCCTCCCCCAGCCTTCGGCCGGGGGGACCCCCTTCTTCATCCACGCTCCCTATTGCCGGTCGGTCTTAGACCGACCGGCGCGCGATGCCGCGGAGCCCTATCGCCGGTCGGTCTCGGACCGGGGAGCGGCTCCTGCGGCCCGCCCGGTCACCGCAGGGTCCCGGTGCGGTGGACGGTGAGCGCGTCGGCGGGGTGCGCCCCGGCCGGGAGTTCGCGGTCCAGCCAGGTGATGAACGAGAGCACCGAGCCGTCGAAGTGCTCCCGGATCCGGGCCTGGATGGCCCGTAGGGCGTGGCCGGGGACGAAGTTCTGCTCGGTGGTGCGCCCGCAGCCGCATGCGCAGCCCCGGGGGCGCAGGCGGGTCTCCTCGGGCAGTTCCCCGTAGGCGACGCTGTTGCGCGAGGCGTTGCTCAGCGGGTCGGGCTGGTCGAGGTAGTGGTCGTAGAGCGGATGCCCGTCGGTGAGGAGCGTTCCCCAGAGCGCCTTCTTCCTGCCCCGGGCGGTGTCGTGGGCGGTGATGTCGGTGATCTCGGCGATCGCCCGTACCACGCCCTCGCCCACGACCAGGGCGTACCGCTCGCGGTTGACCGAGCGCAGGTCCAGGCGCCATACGCCGCGGCCGGCCTCCCAGGCCTCGCTCTCGGTCATCCGGGGGAAGTAGCCGACGGAGGTCCGCCCCAGCGGATCGTCCGTCACCCGCTGGTAGTCGCCGATCCTGATCCGGATTGCCATGCCGTGCCTCCACCGCCGTCGGGTGCCCACCTCCGGCGAGGGCGACGGCCGTGCGGAGGGCGCGTGGCGTGACGATGCCCCATCCGATGCTGCCGACCGGGGGCGTGCCCCCGGCCGGCTTCGCCTGCTCGACCGCGCTGCCGGATCAGCGGCCGATGTGTCCTCCCGGCTCCGTACCGCGCCGGGGTCCGGGCTCATCGGCCGGGTTCGGGTTACGCGGTCCTTGCGGTCACTCCGCCGCCTCGGCCGCGTGGCTGCGGCAGTCGGCCAGGGCGCTGCTGAAGGACTCGAGATCGACGAGGTCGGCCTGGGTGGGGAAGACCGAGTTGATCAGGGTGTCGTGGACGTCGGCGTCCGGGTCGGCACAGACGTCGGAGAGGACGAACAGCCGGTAGTCTCTGTCGGCCGCGTCACGGAGGGTGGAGAGCACGACGCCGCTGGTGGTGAGGCCGGCCAGGACGAGGGTGTCGATGCCGCGCTCCCGCAGGAAGGCGTCGAGCCGGGTGGTGCTGAAGGCGTCGGTCCGGGTCTTGGTGAAGATATGGTCCTTCGGGCCGGGGCGGACGTCGGGGCAGAAGGCGACCTCGGGGGAGCCCTCGGCGAAGAGGTGGTGCTCCGCCGCGGGAGCGAAGGTCTTGTTGTTCTTGGAGATCTCCTTGAACTCGGCCTCGGTGAAGGCCACCCGCACGAACACGACCTGGACACCCGCCGCGGCGGCGGCCTGGTGGGCCTGCTGGGCCCGGCGCACCACCGCGGTGTGGTCGCCGGGGAGGAGGGCCATGATGCCCACCTGCAGGTCCATGAGCAGAAGTGCGGTGCGGCTCGGTGTCAGGGTGAGCGCGTCGGTCATCGTGCTTTCCTTCCGATCGTTTGCGTGTACAGGGGCATTTGGGGGCTGGGCGTCCGCCCGAGCGAGGCGGCTCGCCGGGCGGGCCGGAGGCCCGGCCGCCGCCGGGGCAGCCGAGCCCGCGGTCAGCGGGTGTGCGCCGGCAGCCGTCCGATGACGGTGACCAGTAGCAGCAGCGCGGAGAGTCCGGCCAGGGCCAGCGCCATGTGGTGCAGGCCGGTGTCGTCGGCCGTGCTGCCGAGCGCCAGGCTCACCAGGCCGGCGGACATGATGGCGCCGAGGTTGGTGGAGGTGCGCAGCAACCCCGAGGCCACACCGACCTGTTCGATCGGGGCCTGGGCGTACAGCAGGGTCTGGTTGCCCACGGAGCCCAGGCCGGTGGTGAGCCCGAACACCAGGGTCACTGCCGCGATCACGGCCACCGGGGTGTGGCGGCCGAACCACACCATCGCGAGCGAACCGGCCAGTGCCGCGGCCGCAGCGGTGATCAGCGGCCCGCGGACCAGCTGCCGCCGCGAGAACGGGACGGTGACCAGCGAGGCCAGCAGCGACATGGGCAGCAGCAGGAGGCTGATCGTGATCGCCGACATCCCCCGGCTCTCCGCCAGCCACTGGGACAGGCCGTAGAGGATGCAGTACGGCACCAGCAGGGTGGCCCCGATCCGCAGATAGGTCATGCTCAACGGCCGGTTCCGGGCCAGCATCCGCACGTCGATGAAGGGCGTCCTGGCTCTGCGCTCCCAGGCCACCAGGGCGACGGCCAGCAGTACGGCGGCGGCCGGCAGCGCCCAGTCCGGGTGGTTCAGGTCGTTGCAGAACAGCAGGACGCAGCTGACCGTGCCCGCGAACAGCGCGATCCCCGCCGGGTCCAGTTCGCCCAGCGGCGACGTTCCCGGGGTACGGCTGGGCGATCGGGTGTCGGGCGGGATCCAGCCGAGCGTCATCACGATGCCGACGAGCGCCAGAGGTACGTTGACGAGGAACACCGCCCGCCAGCCGGCCACCGCCACCAGCGCCCCACCGAGCGGCAGTCCCAGGGCCGCGGTCACCAACCCGGCGGCCGACAGGGCGCCGAGTGTGCCGCCGACCTTCAACTCCGGTTCACGCTCGGCCAGTCGTCGGACGATCATCATTGCCGTGGGGTAGCCGCCTGCCGTGCCGATGCCGAGCAGCACCCGCGCGGTGGCCAGGGTCGGCAGGTTGGGCGCCACCGTTCCGAGGACACCGGCCGTCGCGACCAGGCCCAGGCCGACGAGGAACACCCGCCGGGGGCCGAACCGTTCGGCGAGTCTGCCCATCGTCGGCTGCGCGACCGCGCTGGCCAGGTACAGCGACGACACCAGTACCGCGGTGGCCACCAGGCTCACCTGGAACGAGCGGGCGATCGGCACCAGCGCCGTCGCCAGAATGGAGCTGTTGACGGGATTAAGCGCCGATCCCACCAGCAGCGGGGTGACCAGGCGCCAGCCCGGTGTACCGGCTCGGTCGGCCGTCGCCGCGCGGCGGCCCGCTAACTCGCTCCTCACCGTGTTCCCCCTCGCCCGCCCCGGCGGGGCAGGGCCGCCGCCGGCTGTGCGGCACTGTCGGCGAGCCGCTCGATCAGCCGCACCGCGGCGGCCAGGGTCTCCTGCTCCTCGGGCTTCAGCTCGCCGGCGATCGCCTCGCTCAGCCAGCGGGCGTGCAGGCCCAGCAGCTGGGTGACCAGTTCACGGCCGCGCGGTGTCCCGGACAGCAGCACTCTGCGGCCGTCGGCGGGGTCGGGGCTGCGCTGGATCAGGCCGGACTGCTCCAGGCCCAGCAGCGTCTGCTTCATCGACTGGGGCCGCATGTACTCGGTGGCTGCCAGCTCGCTGGTGGTGACCGGACCCTCGTGGACCACGCGGTAGAGCGCCGTGAGTTGGGGCCGTGACAGCCCCTCGGCGTCCACACCGGACTCCGCCCGGATCCGGCCGCGCAGCCGGCGTATCGCGAAATCCAGGTCCGTGGCCAACGCTGTCAGGTCCATGGATCCGTCATCACCGCTTCGGTCAGTTGAACAGGTTACCTACACAGTAAGCCTGAACAGGTTACCTGTCCACTTTCTTTCGCATGCCGTCCGAAGCGGTGAACTCGGATGCCCGGAAAGGCGGTTGGACCGCTCAGAAGACGGTCCACCCTCCGTCGATGAGATAGGCGGCACCGTGGATGAAGGAGGATTCGTCGCCGGCGAGGAACAGTGCCAGGTTGGCGATCTCGGCAGGCTGCGCATGCCGCCCGGCGGGCACGCTCCGGACCCTTTCGAGAATGGCGGCATCGGCCTGGTCGAGGATCGGCCTGGTCATCGGAGTCTCCACCGCTCCGGGCAGGATCGCGTTGGCCCGTACTCCCCGCTGGCCGAACTCGGCCGCCAGCTGCCTGGTGAACCCGATCACGCCGTGTTTGGAGGAGGTGTAGGCGACACCGCCGCCGCCGGCCACCACGCCGGAGATGGAGGAGGTGTTGACGACCACCCCGCCGTCGGCGAGGAGTGCCGGCAGCAGCGCCTTGGTGACCAGGAACATCCCCTTGAGGTTGATGTCCAGGACGCGGTCCCACTGCTCCTCGCTGGTTTCGAGGAGGGGCGTGTAGTAGTCGAACACGCCCGCGTTGTTGACCAGGAGGTTCACCCGCCCGAACTCCGCCAGCGAGCGCTCGGCGGCCGCGGCCACCGACCCCGCGTCCGTGACGTCGACGCCGAACGCCACGGCCCTCGCGCCGAGTCGCACCAGTTCCTCGGCCGTGGCGGTCGCAATCTTCTCGTCCACGTCCCAGACCGCGACCGAGGCGCCTTCGGCGGCGAACCGCTCGCTGATCGCCCGGCCGATTCCGGATGCCCCGCCGGTGACCACCGCCACGCTGTCCTCAAGACGACCGACCATGACTTCTCTCCTTGACCTGTTCGAGAGGGTGAGTACGGCCGGTGCGCGACCGGCCGGTCCGGGGCCGTGGCATCAGAGGGCGGTGAAGCCGCCGTCCACCGCCAGCGTCGCGCCGGTGACGTACGAACTGCGGTCGCTACAGAGCCAGGCGGCCGCCTCGGCGACCTCCTCGGGATCCGCGGTGCGGGGCTGGGGGGTCGTGCGGTGCACCTCCGCCTCGATCCCGGGGTTCTGGGCGTACCACTCCTCGACCAGTTCGCTGCGTGTGGTGCCGGGGGCGATGGCGTTGACCCGGATCCCCTGGGCGCCGTACTCCGCGGCGGCGGCCTTGGTCAGCCCGAGCACCGCGTGCTTGGAGGCGATGTAGGGGGCCGACACGGGTGTGGCCACCAGCCCTCCGACGCTGCTGGTGTTGACGATCGCGCCACCGCCGCAGGCGAGCATCGCCGCGATTTCGGGGCGCAGGCAGTTGAAGAGCCCGCGGACGTTGGTGTCCATGATCTGGTCGTACAGCGCGTCGTCCAGCAGGTGCAGCGGCGTGCGGCCGACACCGTAGCCGGCGTTGTTGAACGCCGCGTCGAGCCGGCCGAAGCGCTCCACGGTGAACTCGACCAGGCGCCGCATGTCATCGGCCCGGGCGACATCGGCCACCAGGTACTCCGCGTCCGCTCCCTGGTCCCGCAACTCCTTGGTCAGGGCGGCGAGTCGGTCCTCGCGGCGCGCGGTCAGCACGACGGCCGCGCCCTCACGGGCGAAGACCCGTGCGGCCGCCGCGCCGATGCCGCTGCTGGACCCGGTGATCAGGCTGACCTTTCCGGACAGCAGTCCGTGATTGCCGGTCATGTCGGGACCGTCCTCTCTGGTTATCGCGGGGTGGTGTCAACACGGGACGCTTCAATGTGGATGGTTCTGACGCCGGGTGCTCCCGACGCGCGACGGTCTCAACGGGGGGCCATCCGGATGGCCCCGTCGAGGCGGATGGTCTCGCCGTTCAGCATGGGGTTCTGCACGATGTGCAGGGCCAGGTCGGCGAACTCGTCCGGTCTGCCGAGGCGGGTGGGGTGGGGGGTCTGGGCACCGAGCGCGGCCCTGGCCCTCTCGGGGACGCCGGCGAGCAGCGGGGTGTCGAAGAGGCCCGGGGCGATGGTGACCACGCGGATCTTCAGGGCGGCGAGGTCGCGGGCCACCGGCAGGGTCAGGCCGACGATGCCGCCCTTGGAGGCGGCGTAGGCGGCCTGACCCATCTGGCCGTCGAAGGCGGCGACGGAGGCGGTGTTGACCACGACGCCGCGCTCACCGTCCAACTCATCAGCCTCGCTGATGAGTTGGGCGCCGAGCCGGATGACGTTGAACGTACCGACCAGGTTGACCCGGATGACCTCGGCGAAGTCGGCCAGCGGGAAGGCCCCGCGCCTTCCCACGGTCTTGACGGCACTGCCGATTCCGGCGCAGTTCACCACGGTCCGCAGGGTGCCGAGTTCCCGGGCGACGTCCAACGCGGCGGTGACGTCCGCCTCGCTGGTGATGTCGGCGGCGGTGAAGACGGCTCCGCGGCCGAGCCGTTCGGCGGCCTCCCTGCCCTTCGCCCGCGACGGGCTGGCGATGACCACCCGGGCGCCCGCCTCCAGCAGCCGCTTCGCGGTGGCCAAACCGAGACCGGAGGTGCCGCCGGTGACCAGGGCGACGCTGCCCGGAACCTTCATCGCCCACCCCGGTCGGCGGCGGGCCCGGTCATGCCGCGCCCGGCCGCCGGAGCCCGCCAGGTGATGATGCCGGCGCCCCAGGAGAGTCCGGCGCCGAAGGCGGCCAACCCCAACACCGCTCCTGGGGACAGGAGTTGCTGCTCCCGGGCGTGTGCCAGAGCCAGCGGTATGGAGGCGGAGGAGGTGTTGGCGACCTTGTCGACGTTGAGGAAGACCCGGTCGCCCAAGACGCCGAGGCGACGGGCGACGGCCTGGACGATGCGGGCGTTGGCCTGGTGGGCGATGAAGAGGTCGAGATCGTCAGGACTCAGGCCGGACTGTTTGAGTACCAGCTCGGTGTGATCGGCCATCGCGTCCACGGCGCTCTCGAAGATCTCCCGTCCGCGCATCCGCATCAGCCGGTCCTGCCCGACGTAGAGGAGCTCGATGCGGGTGCCGTCGGAGCCGAGCGCGAAGGTCGGCCGCAGGCTCCCGGGTGCCTTCGACACCACGACCGCACCGGCGCCGTCGCCGAGCAGCACCGCGGTGTTCCGGTCCGTGTGGTCGGTGATGCGGGACAGTGCCTCGGCGCCGCAGACGAGGACGTGCTCGGCCCGTCCCGATTCGATGGTCGCGATCGCGTGGTCCAGCGCGTACACGAAACCGGAGCAGCCAGCGCTGAGGTCGAAGGCGGCCGGTCGGTCGATGCCGAGCAGGGTCGCGATCTCCACGGCCATACCGGGGCTGATCCGGTCCGCGGTGGAGGTGGCCACGACCACGTGCCCGATGTCCTGTGGGGTCACGCCCGCGTCCGACAGCGCCCGTTCGCAGGCGAGCGCGGCCAGTTCGGCGAGGCTCGCGTCCTCGGCCAGCCGGCGGCGCTCCCGGATGCCGGTGCGCTGGACGATCCACTCGTCCGAGGTGTCGAGATGGGCGAAGTCGTGGTTGCTCAGGATCCGTTCGGGTAGCGCGGCGCCGGCCCCGGTCAGGGTGACGGTCATGGGAGCCTCCCTCTAGAGCTCGGCTTTCGCGAAGATGACGGCCAGGGCCTCCCTCAGGCTCCTGGTCTCCTCCAGGTCCGCGGCGCGCACCCGGATGCCCAACTCGCGGTCGACGGCCTGGCCCAGCTCCGTCACATGGAGCGAGTCGACGCCCAGGTCGTCGAAGGACGCGTCGAGTGTCAGCTCCGCCCGGTCGAGGCCCAGCTTGACCAGGGTGCCGACGACGAACTCCTCGATCGTCTCCTTGCTGGGGGAGGGACTGGTCATGGTGGAATCACACTCCTTGGGTTGTCGGTTCGACCCGGGGCTCCTTGACCGACCCGGGTGCTTCGGTGCGGCGGCGCGGACCGTCCGGTTCGGGGCGCGCGGGAATCACGGCCGGCGCGGTCAGTACCGCCCGTCGTGCCGGAAGCAGGCCGAACCCCACAGGAAGCCCGCGCCGATCCCGGACATCATGAGGAGGTCGCCGTGCCGCAGCCCGTTCGCCATGGCCTCGTGCAGCACCGTGAACATGCTGGCCGCAGCGGTGTTGCCGAGCCGGCCGACGGTCGTGAGCGCGCGTTCGGCGGGCATGCCGAGGCTCTGCATCGCCTCCTTGATGATGTTGAGGTTCGCCTGGTGCAGCAGGAAGTACCTGATGTCGTCCAGTTCGACCTCGGCACGCAGCGCGGTCTTCCGGATGCTGTCCGGCAGACGGCTGGTGGCCATGTTCCACACGGCCTTGCCCTGCATCTTCAGGTACTGGCCGCGGTTTTCGGCGGTCAGCGGGCTGGTGGGCAGACGCGAGCCGCCGGCGGGGATCTCGACCTCGTAGGAGAGCTGGTCGCCGGTGTCCCAGGCCAGCAGCCCGAACCCGGCGGCCCCCGGGACGAGCAGCACGGCTCCGGCGGCGTCGCCGAGGAAGACCCGGGTGCCGCGGTCCAGAGGGTCGGTGGCGCGCGAACCGGCGTCGGCACCGATGACCAGGACGTTGGAGTAGGAGTCGTTCTGCAGGAGGTGCGCGGCCACCAGCAGGGCGTAGATCCCGCCGGCGCAGGCCGCCTGGGTGAGGTCGAGCGGAATGGCCCGGTGCGCACCCAGCGCCTGCTTGACCATCAGCGCGGTGGACGGCAGCGGCTGGTCGGGGGTGAAGGTGGTGAGGACGATGGCATCCAGCTCGGCCGGGTCGACGCCGCCGCGGGACAGTGCCTGCCGGGCGGCGTCGATGCACATGTCCGAGGTGGCCAGGTTGTCCGCCAGAAAGCGCCGCTCTCTGATGCCGGTCCGGGTGGTGATCCATTCGTCGGAGGTGTCGAGCGTGCGGGTCAGTTCCTCGTTGGTCACCACCCGGGGCGGTATGTGGAGGCCGGTCGAGCGGATCGCGACGGGGCGGGTGAGCCCGGCCGCGGCGTTGGACGGCCTGACCGCCAGGCCCCGGTCGGGGATGGTCGGTGTGGTCTGGAAGAGGCTGTGCGGCATGTCCGGAACTCCGATCTGCCGGCTGGGCGACCGGTGCGGGGCGGGCTGCGCCCCACCGGTCAGGCGTGGGTGGTGAACTCCTCGAACCCCGGCCCGGGCAGCCGGAGTTGGGCGTGGATGTCGGCCCCGAGCCCATGCCGTCCCACGGCACCGCCGTAGTTCAGCTGGTAGCTCATCCAGAGCACGACGAAGTTGACGATGCGGTTGTCCGCGTCCTTGGCGTCGGGTGCCGGGAAGGGGTTGGGCATCCTGGCGTAGTAGCTGCCGTTGCCCTCCTCGTCGGCGACGAAGACGTTCGGCACGCCGAACGGGCTGGGGTGGGAGGGGCCGTCCGGATCGAGATCACGGCGCCGGATGGCCATCACGGTGTAGAGGCTGTTCGGGATGAGCCCGTGGAACCTTCCGCGGAAGTCCGCCGCGGTGTCCTCCTCCGCCAGGGTCACGGTCAGGCTGCCGCGCGCCTTGATCCACTGGCCCAGTGTCACGGGCCGGGTCACCTTGGGCCCGTCCTCGGGCTGCAGGTCGGGGATGGGGACCTGGTGGAACGGATAGCTCGGGCGGACCACCGAGAACGGGTCCGGCTGCTGCTCCGGGGCCATGACGGCCGTGTAGTTGGAGCACGGCAGGGGCAGCGGCAGCGTACAGAGGACCATCTCCCGGTCCTCGTCGGAGAGTTCCGCCGGCAGCTCCCGGACGATCCGGTAGGGGGCGTTCCGCCCGAACGGCGGCAGTGTGCTGTCGGCGGCGACCAGGGCGCTGCCCCACTCCGCCGCCACTGTGCCGTCGGCGGCCGGCCGGTTGATCGCGCCGATCACCACGAAGTGTCCGTCGGCGTTCATGACTTCGCTCGGCGGGTAGAGCGGGCCCTGGGTGGTCATCCGCAGTTCATAGGAGCGTGAACGGGTCATCGCGCGCCCTCCCCGCCGGCCACCCGCCGGTAGATCCGGGTGTAGAGCCCGGCGTCGGTGACGAACCGGGGATGCGCCTGCCGTGCGATCTCCGCGTACCGCTCCGAGGCGAAGGTCGGCAGGTACTGCGCCGGTTCGCAGGAGAAACCGGAGACGAACATGACCCCCGGCTCGGTGCTCAGCAGGGAGTGGTAGGCGAGGAACGCCTCGATCCGCTCGGACTTGAGGACCTCGGCGAAGATGGTCCCCTCGCGCCAGGCGAGGTACTCCTCGTGCACCGGCGGCTTGACCTCGACATGGCGCAGCTGGATGTACGGGGTGTCCGGAAGCTCGTTCGCCACCGGCTTGGGTGCCGCCACGAACGCCAGCACCTGACGGCGGACGTCCCCGGTGGACAGCGGGGCCAGCGCCTGGCCGAGGTCGCGCCACCGGGCGGTCAGGACGGCGAGCTCGGCGAGCCCGGCCAGCGGGGTCAGCTCCAGGACGGCCGGAGACTCGGTGCTCTCATAGAGCACACTCCCGGGAGCGGCCGTCCGGCTTCGCCAGACGGTGAGCGCCTCCTGGACGGTCTCTCGCGCGACGGGTACTTCGGTCACCAGGAGCAGGGGGGAGGTCATCGCATGCGTTCCCTTCTACGGCGGCAAGTCGACTGCTGGGTGGGCCGGTTCACTCGACGGCGGCGAGCTCGGGCGGCGCGGCGATCCGTGTGGCCGCGTGCCGGACGGCCCGCTCGGCACCACGGCGCTCCTTGCGTTCCAGCAGCGGGGCGGGCAGTGCCGTGCCGACCATGCGCACGGTGGCGCAGCGCAGCCTGGCCTGGACGAGGGCGACCTCGAGGTCGAAGGCCAGCTGCTGTGGATCGCTCAGGTCCACCCGTAGGACCTCGCACTCGATCGAGGCCTCGACGGGGAACAGGAAGTTGCGGAAGCTGGTCTCCAGCCGGTCGAACACGTGGCCGTAGCGGTGCTCCGGCCATCGGTAGGTGTAGTACCGCTCGCACACCGCGACGTACATCTGGCGTGCGGCCTCCAGTACGACCATGCCCTGGACGTGGCTCGCCTGGTGGTCGAGCTGCAGCTCGTTGTCGTTGTGGAGCCGCAGCGCGGCATGGAAGGTCCGGTCGGAGCTCCGGGTCAGCCCCGCGAGGAGCACGTTGCTCTCGCGGTGCTTGTGCGTCTCGGTGTGGTCGCCGAGCCGCCCCCGGGAGCCGCGGTGGATCACGGTGTCTCCGTCCAGGCCACACCGCTTCAGTTCGTACCGGATTCGATCCCAGTCGTATGCGGTGACTCCCTGCCCTTCGAGCAGTGAAAGCGCGCCGGGGCCGGTCGTTTCCGAGTGTGCACCGGCGCGGAGCCGCTCGATGAGACCGGAGACGGTGACGGATGAGGTCTGGTCGGCGAACGCCCCGAATCTGTCGCCGACGACGATCAGTGTCGGGCTCGCGATTTCCGGCATGCGGGATTTCCCTTCTGCGCGTGGCGCGCCGGCTTCGGTCGGTGGTGCGGCGGTGCCGTGGTGATCCGCACGGCCTCCGGGGAGCGGCGAGGCGGAGCCTGAAATCCAGGTGTGTGCCGTTCTGCCACTATGTGGACGATCGGTGTGCGGCATTCACGGAATGCTCGTATTTTCCGCTTGAATGGAGGAGGGTTTTCCGAATTCCTGATCGTGAGTGTCGCCCCGCGGTCCGCCGGTCGCCGGCAGGACGAGTCCGCCGTGATCACGGACGTGTGCGCGCAGGACGGGGTCGTCTCCGACGGCCACCGGGTTCCCCACCGAGGCGAGCATGTCGAGGTCGCTGGAGTGGTCCCCGTAGGCCCAGCAGTCCGCCGCCGCGAGATCGAACGCGTCGATCGTCTCGGCCACCGCGGCGGCCTTGGCCCGGCCGATCATCGCCGTGCCGACCGCGCCGGTCAGGGTGCCGTCCTCGGCGGCCAGCGGGTCCGAGCACAGCAGCAGGTCCGCGGCGAGGTCGTCGGCGAGCGGTGCCAGGCAGGCCGCGAAGCCTCCGGACACCAGGACGACCAGGTCGCCGGCGGCCCGGTGGTGGGCGAGTGCGCCGAGCGCAGCCGTGACGAAGGCCTTCGGCCCGGTGCGGTAGGCGGCGTACCAGTCGCGGCCGGCGGCCGCGAGCCCGGCGGCGGGAGCGCCGGCGAAGTTCGTGTAGTAGGCCCGGTTGCCGGTTTCCCGGGGGCCGCTCCTGGCCATCTCCAGCAGCGCGTCGGCCCTTTTTTGGAACACTGTCCCGTCGTCCCCGTGTCGCGCCAGCCAGTAGCGCAGAAATTCGAACATACTTTTTGCCGTGATGAGTGTCTCGTCGACGTCGAAGAAAGCCGCGGTCCGTCGACCCGTACTCACCTGGCACCGTCCGTTGTGGTGGTGCCACGCGCCTGTTCAATGGAATGTAATAATCCGCCTCGGTCGCGCACGGAGCTCCCCTCCGTTGGCGGCAGTCGGTTCAGCTGAAATGAATCAACATTGTGAACGAACCGCCGAAGTTCAGATGGCTTCAGCCTGACTCATCGAAACGCACGGCGCAGCATACGTTTCGGTCAGCTTCAAAAGTCTGCGCCCAGCCGATTGCGTACGCCCTGAGCTGCGTGGTCCGGTGGCCGGGTGACGGGCGGGCGCACGGCACGGAATCCGGCCCGGTGCCCCGTTATCCCGTGGGACGTGGCGGGATCGCCGTCCCGCCCCGGGCCGGGATCGGCGATCTGTTCCGGCGGCGCCGAGGCCCGGGATGGCGTGAACTCGATGCCGCCGGCCCGCTCCCCGGAAGCCGGTCCGGGGCGAGCGGCGGCTGGTGCACGGTCGGCCTCACCGGCCCCGGTGGGCCTCGGCGCGCAGCTGCTTGAGCAGGTCGAGATCGGCGGTGTGGCGGGCGCCCTCGACGCGGTCGGGGTCGTGGCGGCCGTCCGGGGTCTCGATGATCAGCGGGACACCTTCGGTGGCGGGGTGGGCGAACAGCCGGCGGAAGGCGCTCGAACCGATGTGCCCGGCACCGATGTTGGCGTGCCGGTCCTTTCGGGCGCCGACCACGTCCATCGAGTCGTTGGCGTGGATCAGCCGCAGCCGCCCGGGGCCGACGGCGGCGACCAGGGCGTCCAGCGTCCGCGCCACGCCGTCCTCGGCCGAGAGATCGTGCCCGGCGGCGAAGGCGTGGCAGGTGTCCAGGCAGACGCCGACCTTCGGGTGGCGGTCCAGCGCGACCAGGTACTCGGCCAGGTCCTCCATCCGGGAGCAGAGTGAACTGCCCTGCCCGGCGGTCGGTTCGAGCAGCAACCACGGTGCGTCGTCGCCGAGCGCGTCCAGCTCGTCCAGCAACGGCCTCACGTCCTCGCGCACCTGGGCCATCGCCTCGGCGTACCGGGAACCGCCGTCCGCCGCCCGGCCGACCGCGGATCCGGTGTGCACCACCACCCCGAGCGCGCCGATCCGATGGGCGCGCAGCAGGGAGTGGCGCAGCGACTCGGTGGAACGGGCCCTGGTCGCGGTGGAGTCCGAGCCGAAGTTGATCAGGTACGGCGCATGCACATAGGCCGGGATGCCCGCAGCCGCGCAGGCCGCGCGGAACTCCTCGTCCTGCGCCGGGTTGCCCTCCGGAGTGGCCCAGCCGCGCGGATTGGCGACGAAGACCTGTACCGCCTCCGCGCCGACCTTGCGCGCGTACGCGAGTCCGGTACCCGCGAGCCCGCGCCCGGCGACCGGCACATGGGCCCCGACCGGGTTGCGGTGGGCGGGGGAGAGGGGCTGAGCTGCGGAATTCATGAGAGCGAGGATGCCATGCCCGCCGGGCGGCCCCGTGCGGGACCCTGGGCGCGGGGCGGGGCCCGGGGCCGGGGGACAGCGGGATGCGCCGGTCGGCCGGCGTTGGCATACGGTGAGGTGTGACACAGGACGAACGACCGGCGGGCGGCGCACTGGCGCGCGCCCAGCACGAGCACTGGCAGCACACCTACACCGAGCATCCCGGAATGTACGGAGGCCGACCCTCCGAGGCGGCGCGCTACGCCGCCGAGGTGTTCCGGGCGGCCGGGGCCCGGCGGGTGCTCGAGCTCGGAGCCGGGCACGGACGGGACGCGCTGCACTTCGCGGCGGGCGGCTTCACGGTCCACGCCACCGACTTCAGCCCGGTCGCGCTGGACCAGCTGGCCGAGCGGGCCGAGGCCGCCGGGGTGGCCGTGAGCCGTGCCGTCCAGGACGTCCGCCGACCGCTGGCCCTGCCGGACGCCTCCGTGGACGCGGTCTTCGCCCACATGCTGCTGTGCATGGCGCTCTCCACCGCGGAGATCGAGGCCCTGGTGGCCGAGGTACGGCGGGTGCTGAGGCCCGGCGGCACGTTCGTCTACACCGTCCGGCACACCGGCGACGCCCACTTCGGGACGGGCGTCGCCCACGGTGACGACATCTTCGAACACGGCGGATTCGCCGTGCACTTCTTCTCCCGCGCCCTCGTCGACACGCTCACCGAGGGCTGGGAGCCGGTCGAGGTACACGCCTTCGAGGAGGGCGAACTGCCGCGCCGCCTGTGGCGGGTGACCCAGCGGCGGCCGAGTCGGTAGCTGCCGGGGCGGTAGTGTGACCGTCACTTGGTCTGCTCGTCGCTGTGGGGGCTTCCCCCCGGGAACGTGGACACCGGGTGCTATGCGGCCGTGGCCGGCGTAAATGATCTCTGCTCGTAGGCGATCGGGGTCATGTGGTCGAGGGGGAATGCCTCCTCCAGGTGTTGTAGCGGTTGATCCATCGGAACACGGCGAGCCGGGCGGGGCGGGCTCCGGGCCATCGCTTGCTGCCTTGCAGGGTCTCGCGTTTCAGCGTCGCGTTGGACGACTCCGCGGTAGCGTTGTCCGCCGAAGTTCCCATGGCCCCACGGCCCCACGGCTTCTGGCGATGCCGGGCGCGCGGCAGACCTTCGCGAACTCCTTCGAGCAGTATTGGGCGCCGTTGTCGCTGTGGAAGACCGCGCCGCGCAGGTCACCGCCCCTGGTCGCGGCGGCCGCCCTCAGGGCATCGGTGACCGGTTTTGTGCGCATGTGGTCGGCGATTGACCAGCGCGCCTGCCGTTTCGAATGCGAATCCAAGACTGTTGCCAGATAGAGGAATTGGCCGTCGCCTGTCGGGAGACAGGTGATGTCGCCGACGTACTTGGTGTTCGGCGCCCGGGCGGTGAAGTCCCGTTGGAGCAGGTCGGGCACCGGGGTGGCCTCGGGTTCGGGGACGGTGGTGCGGACCTTCCTGCGCAAGTGGACGCCCACGATGCCGTGCTCGCGCATCAGGCGCTCGACGCGCTTGTGGTTGACCCTC
Source organism: Kitasatospora sp. HPM-01-4 (assembly GCF_051374625.1). Classification (NCBI taxonomy): domain Bacteria; kingdom Bacillati; phylum Actinomycetota; class Actinomycetes; order Kitasatosporales; family Streptomycetaceae; genus Kitasatospora; species Kitasatospora sp. HPM-01-4. The sequence continues at coordinate 8,041,153 of NZ_JBPQGP010000005.1, forward strand.
CGGCCGGCACCTCATCCTCGTAATCGGTTCTGATGATCAGAGCAGCGAACTCATCGCGTCCAACGATCTCGGGCAACCCGTTCATGTGTATCGCTCCTCTCCTCCGTCTTCGGCCAGCAGCAGTCATAGCGGTGGGTCGTGGGCCAGTTGGGGCAGGAACGGCACACGAAGACGTAGATGCCACCGGCGTCACCCATGACCATCCCATGACTGTTGTCCTGCCGGGCGTCAGGCACCTCCCAGGCGCGAGATGGCAGAGCGGACGCCGGGTAGGGATCGGTTCGCGCCGAGCTGGCCTCGAGGATGGCTCTCGGGACCAGGTCGTGGCCGGTCAGCGATGGTGGACCGGCTCGACGGGAAGATCGCTGGGTATAGTGCAGGCGTTTCGGGGGGCCGACGGCGGGGAGTTCGTCGACTTGACGCGCCGCCTCGCGTTCGCGGACATCCAGGACGCTGCGGGAGCCCCGATGACCACATCGCTTAGGAGGCCGTCCCATGGAATCCGTCACGCTGATCACCGGTGGCTCGACCGGAATCGGCGCCGCCACCGCCCGCGCCCTGCTCAAGCAGGGCCACCATGTGGCCGTCACCGGACGTGACGCGGACAAGCTGGCCGCCTTCGCCGCTTCGGCCGGAGCGGGCGAGCGGCTGCTGACGATCACCGGCGACACCAGCGACGAGCACGACGTCGCCTCCGCCGTGCGCCGCGTGGTGGACGTGTGGGGCCGACTGGACAACGTCATCGCCAACGCCGGCTTCTCACTGCCCGGCAACCTGGAGAGCCACGCCCCCGAGGACATGCGCGCCATGGTCCTCACCAACGTCCTGGGCCCGGCCCTGCTGGTGCGGGAGACCCTGCCGCACCTCAGGGAGTCCAAGGGCCGGATCGTGATCATCGGTTCGGTCGCCGGGGTGCGCAACACGCCTGGCAACCTGTACTCGGTCACCAAGTGGGCCGCGCACGCGCTGGCCGAGAACACCCGGCTGCTGGTCGGCAAGGACGGAGTCGGCGTGACCGTCGTCGCCCCCGGGGTGGTGGACACCCCGTTCTGGAACGAGCGCGGCGGCACCCCCGACGCCTCGCCGACGATGACCCCCGAGCAGATCGCGAACACGATCGCCTTCGCCATCAACCAGCCCGTGGGCGTGGACATCAACCACATCACCGTGCGCCCGACCGGCCAGCTCGGCTGACGCAGCGCTCCCAACGACCCTACGACAAAGGCGCCTTCGGCCCCCGCCGCGTACCACGCGGCGCAGGCCGAAGGCGTGCCGGGAGCGAGCGTCCGCCGGCCTAGATCTCCATCACGTACCACTGTCTGCGCGTCTTGCCGTACAGGTACAGGTGCCGTCCTCGTCCGACGGGGCGCGCGTACTGCTTGAGGGGTGTGCCGTTGGGGAAGGTGAGGCACGCTTCTTCGATCAGCAGGACCTCGCTCTCCGTCATGTGGCAGCGGTGGAGCCGGTCTTGCTGTCGGTTGCCGCCGAGCATGACGATCTCATCCCCGTGCACGGCCATGCCCCGGGGGGCGACCACGGGCGTTTTCCGCAGCCGGATGCGCCCGTCGGTCCGGGCCTCGAGCAGCGGGAAGGTCGGGTAGTTGTAGTAGCTGGCCCAGGCGACGCCGTCGTCGACGTTGAAGGCGTAGACGTCGTCGATGGGGCGGACGCCCTTGGGAGGTGAGTAGCCCCACTGCTGGTTTCCGCCGCTGTCCCAGCGCACCACGCCGTTGGCGCTGATCGGGTCGCCGCTGAAGACGCCTTCGTCGAAGTAGGCGCTCCATACGTGGTGCCGACGGTCCGCCATCATGAACTCGATGCCGCGCCCCATCTCGAAGCTGCTGCGGCGGCGTCCGTCCCGGCCGTAGATCTGGGCGTTCTTCTCGTCCTCAGCGCCATAGCCTTTGAGGAGGAACCGACCGTTGGGCAGCGCATCCAGCCCGGTGACCCTCACGGTGACATCGTGCAAGGTCTGTTTCCGAACCGTGCCGCCGTCACTGATGACGAGAAGCGCCTCGTAAGGGTATTTGCGGGGCCTCAGGTAGGGCCTTCCGCCCGGATAGTCGGGACTGAGTTCCGCGTTGGGGCAGATCAGCCACAGGGCTCTCCCCCAGGCATCCACGGTGGTTCTCAGGATCTTCTGGTCGTCGTACTGCCGAGGCAACAGCGCGTGGGGACGCAGTGCTACCTTCCTCAAAAAATCACCTCACGGGCGAACGAACAGAGCTCACGCATGATCGCAGAGCCGTGAGTCCCGTGTCGACCCACCGTCACCGCGTTCGACCGGAAGGAACCGTGTTCCCTGCCAAGCTGGGGACATGACCTCAGCCGGCCACAGCAGTGGTCCACCGAGCGAGCTCTCCCACCGGCCGGGGCACCTACACGCGGGTACAGCAGAGTGGTGGATCGAGCATGCGGAACCAGGTCCGGGAAGTGGTCCGCCATATCGAGGGGCGGCGGCGGAACGGTGAAACTCATGAGGCCTTCAAATCGCCGCATGGTAGCGCGGGCCACAGACATCACCTGGCGGGGGATCAGCCCGGGGCAACTCGTGCGCAAGACGGCCAACGCTCACCCTCCCGGGCGATGGCGGTGTGCACGCCGGTGTCACTGGCGGCTGATCTCGGCGGCGTAGCCGGCGCCGAAGCCCTGCCGTTCGCGAGTCAGTTGTCCCCGGTGTCCTGGTGGAAGCCGAGCAGGCGGCTGAAGACCAAGGCGGGCAGCTCGGAGGCGATGTCCATCAGCGATGCCCGGCGTGCCACGCTCGGCGAGCTTCGGGGCGTCCGGGGGCAGCACGGTGACGCCCGTAGGCGGGGCGCCAGCCCGAGTCAACCGTCGGCTCGGGTCAGCTGATCCCCAGCACCCCACAAACCGGCCGACGGGAGACCGGACCAGGCAGCGCGAGGGGTGACCCGCGACCGTTCTATGAGCAGGCCCACCAGCGGCCCACGCTCGGTCGCTAGACCAGCGGCCCACCCCCGACGAAAACCCGGTCATGCGGTAACCAACCCGCGCATATCAGGCTGACCGCGTGTCGAGAACGACGCCCAGCCCGGCCTCCCGCCAGCCCACACTACGTCGCGAACGGGGACATCCCCCATGTCCCTTGACAAAAAGCTCTCCATATCAGAACAGCCGCCCGGCCCGGGCCTCGGCTGGCTCCTCCAGGTCCAGCAGGAGCTGCTTGCGCTCAAGCCCGCCGCCGAACCCGGTGAGCTTGCCGCCCGCGCCCACCACCCGGTGACAGGGGATGACGATGCTCACCGGGTTGCGCCCCACGGCCTGGCCGACCGACTGCGCGAACCCCCTGCTGCCCAGCTCGACCGCGATGTCGCCATAGGTGATCCGCACGCCGTACGGGATCGTGCGCAGCTGCGCCCAGACCTGTTCCTGGAACTCGTCGCCGTTGGTCACCGCCGCGACGTCGAAGACCTGCCGCTGTCCGGCGAAGTACTCGTCGAGTTCTTCCCGGGCCTGGGCGAGGACCGGGTCGGCCGGGATGTGGGCGCGCCGGCCCCAGGCCGAGGGCCGGGGCGTGTACCGGTAGCCCGGGAAGTACAGCCCGGTCAGGGCGTCGTCACCGGCGACGACCAGGAGCGGTCCCACCGGGCTGTCCACGTGGGCGTGTCGGACGTCCATGTCGATCTCCTGTCTGCGCGTGCTGCCTGTCTGTGGTGCAGACGCGCGGGCGCCCTTGAATGTGAGATGCGATCACGAAACGGGCGAAGGGCTCCGGCCCGGAGGGGTGTGGCGCCCGGTGCGGTTGTTGCTCCCCGGCGCCCGGCTGGCCTCGTCGTGGTCCTGGTGCATGCCCAGGCGGGTGCCGGTGTCGTAGAAGTTCACCAGCGCCGCGTCGGGGGTGTACCGGGCGACGTGGTCCGCCGGGTGGCCGGTGTCGTGCAGGGCCCGGCGGCCCAGGCGGACCAGCCAGTCGGGCAGGGGCAGGACGGCGGCTCCGTTGACGTCGTCGGCGTGCCGGCTGTACCGGTAGGGCTGCCAGTGCCAGCCCAGGCACACGCTCTGCACGCTCATCCGGTGCCCGCGCACGCTGGGGGCGCGGATCGGGACCGGCCCGGCGGCCCAGGTGCGGAACTGGCCGACGAGCCATGCCTGCTGGGCCGGGGTGAGCCAGCCGGGCAGCAGGTGCGCCCCGGGGGCGGGGCTGACCGGATCGCGCGGCGCCTTCGGCAGGTCGAACAGCGCCGTCATCGTGATGCCCCGGGGCCGGTGACGGTGAGGTCGCCGTCGTCGGTGACGGTCCAGGTCTCTCCGTTCGCGTCGGTCCCGGTAAGGCCGGACAGCTTGCGGGCGCCGACCAGGGCCAGCGTGGCCCGGCAGCCGATGGCGGCGGTGGCCAGGGTGCGGTCGGGCCGCCAGGATGTGGACCACAGAAGCCGCCGGGCCACCTGGGCCCAGCCGGTCTCCGGGCCGGTCATGACCCAGATGTCGGCCGGCGCGTCGGCGAACTGGCGAGCCTGGCACAGCCAGGAGGCCGCGGTCTCCGGCCAGGTGGTCGTGACGGCCACGACGCCGCCGGTGTCCTGCCAGGCCCGGGTGATCGCGTCGGCGGCGGCCAGTGCGGCCGGGGTCCGGCCGGAGCCGATGGCGATGCTGCGGGCGCCGCGCGCCCGGGCCAGCCCGACCAGCGCGGCGACTTCGGTATCGGTGACCGCCAGGTCGGGGCCCGGCGGTGGGGGATCGGCCAGCAGGGGGCTGGTCAGGGGGTCCATGGAATTGCCTTCCTCGTCAACGTTCTTCCACGGCCGGCAGGGGTCCGGGCGGCACACCTTGTCCGGTCGGCATCCGGCCGCCGCCACCCCCGCCGGATACCGGCCTGCCGTTACGGCAGGGGCGGCCGTGTGGGCCGGTGACCACGGACAGGCCGGCGGTGGCCGCCGGGGACGCTAGGCGGCGTCGTGGAAGACCAGGGCAAGGGTGTGCCGGTGCCCGGAGCGGATGGCCGAGACGCCGTGCCGGACCGGGGCGGCGGACCAGCCGCGCGCGGAGCGCACGGGCCGGTCGCGGGTGGTGAACACGTAGCCGCCACCCTGCGGGAGCAGGGTGGCGGTGCCGCGGGACTGGGCGCGGGGGCGCTGCTCGACCAGCAGGAACTCCCCGCCGGTGTGGTCGGTGCCGGGCCGGTCCAGGTTGATCACGACCTGGAGTGGGAACACCAGGTCGCCGTACAGGTCGCGGTGCAGCGCGTTCCAGTCCCCGGTGCCGTAGCGCAGCAGGATCGCGGTGGACTTGGACTGCCCGGCCGCGTGGCACATGTCCAGCCACTCGTCCAGGGTGTCCGGCCACGGCGCGGTGCGCCCGAGCCGCTGCCACCAGGTGCGGGCGATGGGCAGCAGCCGCGGGTACAGGGCCTGCTTGAGCTGTTCGACCGGCTCGGGGTAGGGGACGTGGAAGTACTTGTACTCGCCGGACCCGAACCGGTGGCGGGCCATGTCGACGGTGGAGCGGAACAGCTCGGGCCGCTCGTACAGGTCCCGGATGCGGGCGGCCTCGTCCGGGGTGAGCAGCTGGGGCAGCAGTGCGCCTCCGAACGCGTCGAGTTCGGCGGCCGCCGCCTCCCAGTCGGCGGATTCGGCCCGGCCGGCCCACGGCCCGGCCCCGGTGTCCGTGCCGGGAGCCGTTTTCCTCTTCGCTGTCGGCCCGGTCTTGGTGGCGGTGGTGGCGGTCATGCGGCGGCCTCCAGTTCCAGCAGGGCGGTCTTGGCCTCCAGGCCGCCGATGTAGCCGCCGAGGGTGCCGTCGGTGCGCAGCACCCGGTGGCAGGGGACGACCACCGGCAGCGGGTTGGTCGCGCACGCGGTGCCGACCGCCCGCACGGCCTTGGGGTTGCCGACGAGTTCGGCGACCTGGCGGTAGCTGCGGGTCTGGCCGTAGCCGATCTCGGGGAGGTGCTGCTGGACCAGCTGCCGGAAGCCCTTGGACAGGGATAGGTCCAGCGGCAGGTCGAACGTGCGGCGGCGGCGGTCGAAGTACTCGTCGATCTCGCGAGCGGCGGTGTCCAGCCGGCCGGGGGCGTGCAGGATGCGCGGGCTGACCTTGTCGGCCAGGGTCTGCAGGACCTGGTCGTGGTCCTCAACCGCGTAGGCGACGCGGATCAGGCCCCGGTCGGTGGCGGCCAGCAGCAGAGGGCCGACCGGGGAGTCGACGACGGTGTAGGCGATGTCGACCAGGGCGGCGGCCTGGGCCTTAGCCTCCAGGCGGCGGTGCAGCCGGGCCAGGGTTCCGGCGTCGACGGGAGCCGACAGCATGCTCAGGACGTCATCGTGGGATCGGGTGCCGTTCATGTAGATGCTCCTCTCGAGGTCGCGCCCGGATAGTGTTTTCGTAGATTCTTCAGGCCGTCCGCCGCCGCCCGGCGGGCCGCCGCGGTGTTGCTGCCCAGGACCGCCGCGATCTCCTCGTACGACATCCCGGCCAGGTAGCGGAAGGTGACCGCCTGCCGCTGCTTGGCCGGAAGGCGCCCCACCGCCTCCCACAGCTCCCCGTCGCCGGCGCCCGGCACACCCAGCGAGCTGGGCGCCTCCGGCAGTTCCTCGGCCGGCAACGGCAGGCGGCCGGCGGCACGCAGCACGTCGATCGCCTTGCGCCGGGCGATCGTCACCAGCCACGCCTCCACGTTCGCCGTCTCCGGCAGCCCCGGCCAGGCCCGCATCGCCGCCAGGAACGTCTCCGACCAGGCGTCGTCGGCGTCGTGTGTCCCCAGCAGCGCCCGGCACACCCGCAGCACGGTCGCGCCGTGCTGCTCGACCGCCTTCTCGAATGGTTCCTTCATCCTCGCCCTGCCGTAGACCTTGAATCCGAACCGATGTGTCCGAATTCCCGGGACAGCCGGCCTGCGCCGGTCCCCTCCGGGCCCGGCGGCCTCCGCTCGGCCTTCGGGCCTTCGCCGTGTCCGGCCGTCTTCTCCACCGGCTGTCTCACCTGGAAGACGGTGCGGCTGCCGCGAATGTGAGATCCGAATTTCACCCGCTGCGGCACAGGCTCCGGCCTGCCCGGCGCAGGCCGCAGCCGCTCCCGCTCATCCGGCGGACGGGTGCAGGACGGGTGCGTACCCGGCGGCCAGCACCTGCACCGTCACCGCGGGGGTGAGCACCTCCACTCGAAGGTCCGGGGCGACCGCCCGCGCCGCGCCGTACCCGGCCATCGACCAGGGCCGCCAACGGCCCTGCCGCACCAGTCCGATCTCGCCGTCCAGGCGGATGAACGCGCCGTCCGGCAGGTCACCGGCCGCCGCCCTAAAGGTGCGCTGGCGTCCCTCGGGCGTTCGCCGGTCCGTCTGCAGCCTGCGATCCATCTCCAGTGCGCCGGGAAGGCAAACCCCCAGGGCGTCGCCCCAGCTGTGCTGGAACCGCCGGTAGTCCGGGGCGCGGCACAGCCCGCACGGCCGCCCGACCCGTGACGCGTTCGGCAGCGCTCACGTCACGACCGGATCCCGGAGCAGGCGGGCGCCCACGCCGCGTGGCGCCCGCGAGTGGGGCCATGCACATCCGCGACCCGGGCGTGGAGCAGTCGCATACCCGAACCGGAGAAGCCCAGGCCCGCCCGGTGCGTCCGGACCGGCAGGGCGATGCCCGACTGCCTACGCTGGGTGTCGGTAGCGCGGTACGAGGGCCCGACTCTGGTGCAGTAAGTGGAGAACCGCATGACGGAAACGCCCGGCAGGGGCTCAGCGGCCCCGTACATCTCCGCCCGGACGGGCCAGTTCCGGTACTTCGACCGGCAGTTGGGCCGACCCGGCTGGCCGGCCAAGCGGGTGCTTGATTTCGGTGGAAACGTGGGCAATCTGCTGCTCGATCCGGAGTGCACGATCCGGCACGGCCACTACTGGTGCCTGGATGTCATCCCGGAGGCCGTGGAGGAGGGCCGCCGCCGGTACCCGGACGCCACCTTCCTGCACTACGACCGCTACAACTTCGAGTACAACCCGGGCGGCACCAGGCGTCTGCCGGTTCCCGATCTCGGGCGGTTCGACGTCATCCTGGCCCAGTCCGTCTTCAGTCACACCAGCAAGGCCGAGATGCGCGAACTGGTCGCCCAGCTGAGGACCTTCCTCACGGACGACGGAGTCCTCGCCTTCACCTTCATCGACCCCTACTTCAAGCCTCCGCCGGGCTGGGCACGTGCGGAGGAGTGGCCGGACCTCGACAACCTCCGGTGGCGGCTGGCCTCCGCCCGCAGGTGGCAGGAGCCCGGCATGGACGTGGAAGCCCTCGAGGCCGAGGCCACCAGCGCCCGGATCACCTGGGCGACCCTCGTCAACAACGAGGACTTCGTGCTCGACTCCGGCGGCGACTGGTGCCGTGAGGGCGAGGAGCGCACGCACTACATGGTCTTCTGCACCGAGGAGCACATGCGCTCGGTCTATCCGGATGCGGACGTCCTCCCGCCCGTTCAGCCGGAGCGTTTCAGTTGCGCCGTCCTCCGGCGGCAGCCATGAGTGGCAGCCATGAGCGGCAACCCTGAGCGGTAGCCGGTGAGCGGCAGCCATGAGCGGCACCCCCGACAGCCAGGACGGCCCCGCCGTGCCGAACCGGCCCGGCCCGTCCGCTCGTTGGGCCCCGACGCCGGCTAGTCGGGGCAGCGGTCGAGCTCTCCGCCCGTCACCGCCACCGGATGCGCGCCGCCTGCCACGCCGTCCGCCGGCCGCTGCCGCAGGGCGCCCGCGCCGGCCACCAGGGCGGCCGCCAGCAGCGTCACCACCGTGAAGGAGACGGTCAGCGAACTGGCCTGGGCGATGCCGCCGACGATCGCGGGGGCGACCAGGCCGGAGGTGTAGGTGACGGTGGCGACGCCGGCGATGGCCTGGCTCGGGTTGGGGCCGCTGCGCCCGGCGGCGGCGAAGGCCAGCGGGACCACGACGGCGATGCCGATGCCGATCAGCGCGAAGCCGGGAATGGCCAGGTAGGGGGTGTGCGCCGCGACCACCAGGACGCCGCCCAGGGTGGCGACCGCGCCGCCCAGGCGAACCGCGCCGACCGGTCCGAGGCGCCGGATCACCAGGTCTCCGGACAGCCGGGCGATGGTCATGGTGGCGGCGAAGGCGGTGTAGCAGGCGGCGGCGGTGCCGGCCGAGGAGCCGGTGACGGTGCGCAGATAGACGCCGCTCCAGTCCATGCTGGCGCCCTCGGCGAAGACGGCGCAGAAGCCGACCAGGCCGATCACCAGGGCCGAACGGGGCGGCAGGGCGAAGCGCGGCGGCGCCTCGGCGTCCGGCTCGGGGCGGACGTCCAGCAGGCCGACGCAGACCAGCTGGGCCAGCAGCACCAGAACCACGGCGGTGACGGCGAGTTGGAGCCGGGCGTCCAGACGCTGGTGGGCGGCCAGGACACCGAAGCCGGAGGCCACCAGGCCGCCGGCGCTCCACATCCCGTGCAGCCCGGACATGATCGAGCGGCCGAGGCGCTCCTCCACCTCGACACCCTGGGCGTTCATCGCGACATCGGCCATCCCCGCTGTGCCGCCGTAGAGCAGCAGGGCGAGACAGAGCGTCGCCAGGTCGAGCGAGAGCGCCGGCAGGGCCAGTGACAGGCACCAGAGCGTCAGCAGACCCTGGACGGCGGCGCGGGCGCCGAAGCGGTGCACGATCCGCCCGGCGAGCGGCATCGCGAAGGAGGCGCCGAGGGCGGGGGAGACCAGTGCCAGGCCCAGTTGACCGGGGCTCAGGTGGAGATGGTCCTGGATCCACGGGATGCGGGTGACGAAACTGCCGGTCACCGCGCCGTGCACGGCGAAGACCAGGGCGACGCTCACCCTGGCGCGTGCGGCGTTCCCACCGGTCCGTGCTGCCTGCTGGTGCGGCATGGCCTCGTTCCCTCCCGACGGTACGGCGTGGCCCGGTCCGCGCGGGTGCGGCCCCGGCTGCGTGCGCGCCGACCGGTGGTCGATAAATTATCAGGTAGGAATCCTGATAGAAACCTCTGGAAGGATGCGTTCCCATGACCATCGCGCGCACGGCCACCCCGAGCACCGCCCGCGCCATCAACGACCGGCTGGCGCTGGACCTGTTGCTCAACCGGGGCCCCCTGACCGCCCCCGAACTGCGGGAGCTCACCGGACTCTCCCGTCCGACCGTGGCCGACCTGCTGGAGCGCCTCCAGCGCAGCGGCCTGGTCGAACCGGCCGGTGAGCGCGAGGAGGTGCGGCGCGGCCCCAACGCCAGGCTGTACGCCCTGGTCGCGGACCGGGCCCATCTCGGTGGCCTCGACGTACGCTCCACCGGCGTCAGCCTGGTGATCGCCGACCTCACCGGCCGCACGCTCGCCACCGCCGAGCTGTCGGCCGGGGACGGTGCGGACACCGCCGACCTCGCCGCCCGTACGGTGCGCACCCTGCACGAGCGCGCCCGGGAGGTCGGCGCCGGGGACCTGCACGCCGTGGCGGTCGGAGCGCCCGGCCTGGTGGACCCGGCCACCGGCGGGCTGAGCGCTTCGGGCAAGCTGCCCCGCTGGCACGTGGAGCTGCTGGACGCGCTGCGCGCCGAACCGGGTACCGAGCTGATCCTGGAGAACGAGGTCAACCTGGCCGGGATCGCCGAACACCGGATCGGCGCCGCCCGGGACCGGGACACCTTCGTACTGCTCTGGCTCGGCCACGGCGTGGGCGCCTCGGTGGTGCTGGACGGACGGCTGCGCCGGGGCGCCTCCGGCGGCACCGGCGAGATCGGCTTCCTGCCGGTCCCCGGCACCGGGTCGCTGCCGAGCGCGGACGGCTGCGAGGGCGGGTTCCACTCGCTGGCGAGCAGCGCCGCGATCCGCGCCCTGGCCGACGCCCACGGACTGCCGGTGCCCGAGGCGGCGACGGGGGTGGTCGCACAGGCCGAGGCGGTGGTCCGCGCCGCGCTCACCGGTGGTCCGGCGGCCGCGGACTTCCTGAACGCCCTCGCCGAACGGATCGCGATCGGCGCGGCGGCCGTCTGCGCGGTGCTGGACCCCGGCTGCGTGGTGCTCGGCGGCGAGATCGGCCGGGCGGGCGGCGAAGTGCTGGCCGAACTGGTGGAGCGACGGCTGGCCGGGCTGCTGCCGCTGCGCACCGAGGTGCGGGCCGGGACGGCGGGCGGGGGAGCGGTGCTGGCCGGGGCGGTGCTCACGGCGGGGGACGCGGTGCGGCGGGAGCTCTTCGGAGGGACCGATCGGCCAACTCCCGTAGCGGTGAGCGGATATGTGACGGAGCGTCCGGGAATCCCGCGCTGACCCTCTCGGACGTGCGGCACATGCCGACCCCAGCCGGGTCGGAGCGGCAGCGGCGCCGGTCGACCCTTGGTCGAATCCGGGCCCCCGGGTACGGCAGGATGGCCCGGACGAGACCAGCAGTCACCGGAACACCGCCAGGAGCGCTCATGGCCCAGCCCGACCGGCCGATCAACCCGTACCGCATCGGCGAGGCCGCGGCCATGCTCGGCGTCAGCGCCGACACCATGCGGCGCTGGGTCGACGCGGGCCGACTCGCCGCCGAGCGGGACGAGCACGGGCACCGGATCATCGCCGGGGCCGAACTGGCGGCCTTCGCCCGTGAGCTGGCCAGACCGGAGAACGCCGAGGCGGAGGGCCGTCCCTCGTCCGCCCGCAACCGCTTCCCCGGGATCGTCACCAATGTGGTGCTCGGCGACGTGGCCGCACAGGTGGAGATCCAGGCCGGGCCGTTCCGGGTGGTCTCGCTGATCAGCCGGGAGTCGGCGGAGGAGCTCAACCTGGTCCCCGGTGCTCCCGCCACCGCCGTGGTCAAGTCGACCAACGTGGTCGTGGAACGCTGCTGACGGCCCACCGGCTACGCCGAGTTCCGCCCCTCAAAGAACCTTTCCGCCATGTTCCGCCACATATCGCCGAGTGAGATAACCGTGCCCGCTCCGTCTTCCCGTCCGGTGCTCGCCGTCGCCCACCGGGGCGACCCGTACCGCCACCGCGAGAACACCCTCGCCTCGGTCGAGTCCGCGCTCGCCGCCGGGGCTGACGCCGTCGAGGTGGACGTCCAGCTCACCCGTGACGGCGTCCCCGTCCTGCTGCACGACCGCACCCTCGACCGCCTCTGGGGCGACCCGCGCCGGATCGGTTCGGTCACCCTGGAGCAGCTCGGCGGGCTCGGCAGCGGCGAACTGCGGGTGCCGACCCTCGCCGAGACGCTCAAGGCGGTCGCCGCCGCCCCGGACGCCAAGCTGCTCATCGACCTGGACGACGCCGCCCCGGTGGCCGCCACCTGGGCCGCCGTCACCGGCCTCGGCGTCGAGGACCGGGTCGGCTTCTGCGGCCCGGTCGCCGCGATGCTCTCGGTCAGGGAGCACGCGCCGGACGCCGACATCGCGCTCACCTGGAAGCACCCCAGGCTCCCGAGCCGCCCCCTGCTGGACGACCTCCGCCCGCGCTACGTCAACCCGCCCTTCGGCCTGGTGGACGCGGACTACGTGGCAGCCGCACGCGATCTCGGACTGGCCGTCAGCGCCTGGACGGTGGACACCCGCCGCACCATGCTCCGGCTGGCCGCCGCGGGCGTGGACTCGCTGACCAGTAACCGGATCGCGGTGCTGCGCCGGGTCCTGGACCACAGGCGGTGAGCGGACGCGGCCGGCGCTGAGCGCCCGTGCACTCCGCCGGGCCCTGCCGGCCCGCCGGCACCCGCCCGGTGGCCGGGAGTCGTGACGGCCGGGCGGTCACCGGAGCGCACGTGACGACCGGCTCCGGGCGCGCCGGCCGCCCGGTGCGGCGGTTCCGGAGCCGTCGGGGCAGGTGTCGGCCGGGGCCGCCCGGGTGCGGTGGAGCCGCCCCCGGGCAGGTACGCCGTCACCGCAGCGGGAACGGCACCCCGTGCTCGCTCTCCGGCCGCGGGCCGAGGATCCGCCGGTCCGCCTCGTCGATGCGGACGTCGTTGATTCCGGCCTCCCGGCGGCTCATCAGCCCGTCCTCGGTGAACTCCCACAGCTCGTTGCCGTAACTGCGCCACCACTGGCCCGAATCGTCGCGGTGCTCGTACTGGAACCGCACCGCGATCCGGTTGCCCCCGAAGCTCCACAGCTCCTTGCGGAGGGCGTAGTCGAGTTCCCTGGACCACTTCTCGCGCAGGAAGGCCGTGATCTCAGCCCGGCCGGTGAGGAACCGGTCACGGTTCCGCCAGACGGAGTCCTCGGTGTAGGCGAGCGCGACTCGTTCGGGGTCGCGGGTGTTCCAGGCGTCCTCGGCGGCCTGGACCTTCTGGCGGGCCGTCTCCTCGTCGAAGGGAGGGAAGGGAGGACGTGGTGCCATGGGTGGCTCCTCTCGCTGGAGTGGCTAATGCGTATAGAAGATTCCTACCATTAGCTTGTGGATTGGGGGGATCCATCCTGCCTTTGCGGCAAAAAGTGCCGCGGATCGGAACGGAGCGCGCGTGAACGCCGAGGGCGGAGCGGCCCGGGGTAGGAGACGCGCCGCGAGGCCGAACACCGGACATTCCGCTGGATCACGTGCTGAGATGGTCCGAATCGGGACCGGTCGGGCGGAGCTGGAGTCGGGATGTCGGCGGAGACCACACCCCCAGGGGCGGCGGGCGAGGGATCGGGGAACGGCCAGAGGCCGGATCAGACACTGCCGCCCGCGGTGCGCCGGGCGGCGGCGTGGTCGGCCGCGGTGATCCTGTTCCTCGCGGTGGCCGGGTTCCTGGTCTTCGCCTTCGTCCAGCTGCGGGCGGCGACGATTCCCCTGGTCCTGGCGCTGCTGGCGACCGCGCTGCTCCAGCCGGTGATGCCCTGGCTGGTGGGCCGCGGGCTCGGGCGCGGCGCGGCGGCCGGACTGACCTGCGCGGTACTGGTGGTCGCGGTGTTCGCGGTGCTGGCCGTGCTCACCAACTCGCTGGTGCACAGCGCCCCACAGATCGCCGACTCGCTGCGGCACGCCGGTGAGAAGGTGGCCTCCTGGCTCGGACCGCTCGGCGAGAAGATCCGGCACGGGCTGTCGGAGTCGGCCGGATCGGGCAGTTCACTGGTCTCCTCGCTGGCCAACGGGGTCATCTCCGGTCTCGGCTTCGCCACCCAGGTGATCACCGGCAGTGTGCTGGCACTGGCACTGGTCTTCTTCTTCCTGCGGGACGGGCACCGCAGCGGAGAGCTGGTCCACTCGGTGCTGCCGGCCGCCCGGGCCGAGACGGTGATCGCCTGCGGGGAGAAGGCGTTCGCCGCGATGGCCGGGTTCATGCGCGGCACCACCCTGATCGCGCTGATCGACGCCACCTTCATCACCATCGGCCTGCTGCTCCTCGGCGTGCCGGGCGCACCGGGGCTGGGCGCGCTGGTGTTCATGGGCGCGTTCATCCCGTTCATCGGCGCCTTCCTCTCCGGCACGGTGGCCGTGCTGGTGGCGCTGGCGGACCGCGGCCTCGGCACCGCCCTCTGGACGCTCGGGGTGGTGCTCACCGTCCAGATGATCGAAGGGAACGTCCTGCAGCCGGTGATCCAGAGCCGGACCGTCGAGCTGCACCCCGCCACCATCATGATCGCCGTGGTGGCGGGCTCCGGTGTGGCCGGGATCATCGGGGCGCTGCTCGCCGTTCCGGTCAGTGCCGCGGGCCTCGGAGTGGTCTCGGTACTGCGCGGCAGGGCCACGGCCGCGGCCGCGGAGGGCTCCGGCGGCTGACCTCGGCCGGGTGGGCGGTATCGTCGGTGGTCCTGGAACGGTGGCCCTGTAACGGCAGGTCAGAGCAGAGAATGGGTGCGGCAGCAGACGTGGAGTTCCGAGAAGACATCCTGGGTGCCCCGTACGAGGCGGTCGAGCTTCCGCTGGCCCCCGACGATGAGGGCGCGGTCAGTGCGACCCTGGTGAGGCGACTGGTCCCCGGCTCCCAGCGGGCCGTGCTCTACCTCCACGGCTACACCGACTACTTCTTCCAGACCAACCTCGCGGAACACTTCGTCGCGGCCGGGTTCTCCTTCTACGCCCTGGACCTGCGCAAGTACGGCCGCTCGCTGAGGCCCCATCAGTCGCCCAACTTCGTCCGCGACCTGAGGGCCTACGACGAGGAACTGGACGAGGCGGTCCGGATCATCCGGGAGGTCGACGGGCACACCCGGCTGCTGGTCAACGGCCACTCCACCGGCGGACTGATCGCCGCGCTGTGGGCCGCCCGCCGGACCGGTCGCGGACTGGTCGACGGGCTCTTCCTGAACAGCCCCTTCCTGTCGATGCCCGCCGCCCCGGCCGTCCGCACCCTCGGGGCGCCCGCCGTCGAGGCGATCGGGCGGATCGCCCCCACCCGCGCCCTGCCCACCGCCCTCAACCCGCACTACGTGCACAGCCTGCACCGCGACCACAAGGGCAGCTGGGACTTCGACCTCACCCTCAAGCCGGCCGAGGGCTTCCCGCTCTACGCCGGCTGGCTCGCCGCCATCCAGCGCGGCCACCGCCGGATCCGCCAGGGCCTGGCCATCGACTGCCCGGTCCTGGTGATGGCCTCCACCGCCTCCATCACCACCACCAAGTGGGACCCGGCGATGTTCCAGCGGGACGCCGTACTGCGGGCCGACGACATCGCCGCGCTCGCGCCGCGCCTGGGAGGCCACGTCACCACCGTCCGGATCGAGGGCGGCATGCACGACCTGGTGCTCTCCGGCGAGCAGGCCCGCGCCCAGGTCTTCGCCGAGCTGGACCGCTGGATCGACACCTACTTCCCCGCGCTGCCCGCATGAGCGGTCAGGAGCGGGAGCGCCGACCGGTCGAGCGGGAGGTCGCGCTCGGTACGGCCAAGCTGATGCCCGACCTCGACCGCGAACACGGCTGGCTGCTGACCCTGGACGGCACCACCCAGTCGTACGTGGACCTCGCCGACCCCACGTACCTGGAGTTCGAGTACATCCAGCGGATCGCCCATCTGGCCGACACCGTCGCGCCCGCCGGGGAGCCGCTGGACGCGCTGCACCTGGGCGGCGGCGCCCTCACCATCCCGCGCTACCTGGCCGCCACCCGGCCGGGGTCGCGCCAGCGGGTGGTGGAGGTGGACGGTCCGCTGATGCGGCTGATCGCCGAACTGCTGCCCTGGCCGGAGGGGATCGAGATCGCCGTCGGCGACGCCCGCGAGCGGTTGGGGGAGGCGCCGCCGGACAGCGCCGACCTGGTGATCGCGGACGTCTTCCGCGGCTCGCGCACCCCGGCGCACCTCACCTCGGTCGAGTTCCTCCGGCAGGTGCGGGCCGCGCTGCGCCCCGGCGGCTGCTACGCCGCCAACCTCGCCGACGGTCCGCCGCTCGCCTTCGCCAGGGCACAGGCGGCCACCGTGCGCGAGGTCTTCCCGTACGCCTGCCTGGCCGCCGAGCCGTCGGTGCTGCGCGGCCGGCGGTACGGGAACATCCTGCTGATCGGCTCCGACCGTCCGCTGCCCGTCGAGGAGCTCGGCCGCCGCCTCGCCGGCGACCCGTTCCCGGCCCGGCTCTGCGAGGGCGCCGACCTGACCCGTCTGGTCGGCCGCACCCCGCCGGTACGGGACGCGGACGCCCAGGACTCGCCACCGCCCCCCGAAGGCGCGTTCGGCGTCGGCTGACCGGCGGCGCCGCGGTGCCGGAGTGCCGACGATATGGGACGGTCGTTTCGGGGAAGCGGGACGGTCCTCGTCAGCTGCTGACAACGGTCGCTGTCGTGGCGCCCGAGCCCGCGGGCAGAGGATCGGCACCCCGTCGGTGACGGGCCGGTGTGCGGGTCGGTGACCTGATCGGGTGCCGGACTGCCTGGGAGTACCTGTCGGACACACGAGTTGGCGAGGAGATCCCGGTGGCTTCTGACGGATCGTCGGTATCGCTTCCGGCCGAGCTGGCCGGGGTGTCCGAGACGGCGCTCTGGACGCTCTGGCAGCGCGCCGTCGAGGCTCGCCGGCCGGATGCGCTGCTGGAGGATCCCAAGGCCGTCGAGCTGGTCGAGCGGATCGACTACCCGTTCGCCGAGCGGTTCGGCGTCAGTGGGTTCCAGGCCCAGCTGCAGGCGGTGCGGGTGGCGTGCTTCGACCGCGAGGTGGCGGACTTCCTGGCCCGGGAGCCGCGCGGCACCGTGGTCTGCCTGGGGGAAGGACTGGAGACCCAGTACTGGCGGGTCGACAACGGGCGCGCCCAGTGGGTCACCGTGGACCTGCCCGAGTCGGTGGCACTGCGCGAGCGGCTGCTGCCACCCGGGCCGCGGCAGCGCTACCTGGCCGCGGACGCCACCGACCTGAGCTGGGCCGACCAGGTGGACCGCAGCCGCGAAGTGCTTGTAACAACGCAGGGCCTGTTGATGTATCTCCGGCCCGCCCAGGTACGGGCCCTTCTCGCGGGCTGCGCCGAGCGCTTCCCGGGTGGTTCGCTGGTGCTGGACGCCGTGCCGCACTGGTTCAGCCGTCTCACCCTGAGCGGCAGGATCCGCACCCATGGCTACCAGGTGCCCCCGATGCCGTGGGCGATGGACGCGGGTGAGCAGGCCAAGCTCCGCACCGCTAGTCCGGCGGTGGTCGCGGTGCGGGACGTCCGGCCGATCGGCGGGCGCGGGCTGCTCGGCGCCCTGCTGCCGCTCGCGCTGGCCGTCCCACCGCTGGCCACCCGTCGTCCCTCGGTCGCCGTCCTGGAGTTCGCCGAGTAGGGACTGATGATCGGGGTGACCTCCTGGTCCATGAAGTCGCGGATCCGGTGGCGAAGAGTCTGCTGCTCGTCGGTGAGCAGGCCGCCGAGCAGGTAGTAGTCGGATTCCTCGGGCCCGCCCAGCACCGGAGGTTCCACCACCGGATGCCCGTTCCCCTCCGGGATGCTCTGCCCCGACCCGACTGCGGTGCCGCGCGTCGCGTCCATGTCCCGCTCCTTCCGGTCTGCGGGGATCAGATCGCGTCTGTGCACACGACACTAGAAGCGGGCGGCCGGGCAGCCACTGGGCGCAAAGCACCATCTTCGCGACGAAGTTCGTGCGGGTGTACCAAACCGGGGATCGCCGACGGCCACGGCCCCCGGCCTCACGCGGCTGCCAGGTGCGGGGGCACGTCGGCGCCGAGCAGGCCGATCAACCGGGCGAGCAGGGCGTCGAGTTCGCGGCCGACCTCGGAGATCCGCTCGTCGTGGTAGCTGGCGAACAGCAGGCTCGGCTGGTCGACGGCCAGCTTCGTGTCGCCGTCGGGGTCGGCGTAGAGGAGAGTACGCAGCGGCGCGTGCAGCATCACCGACGGGTCGTGGCGGAACATGCGCTCGGCGATGGTGTGGTTGCCCATCAGGTACTGCGTCGCCTTCCAGAAGGACTGCGATCCGGCCATCACGGCGGTGAGGTCGCTGCGGTAGTAGCGCATGAACCCGTGGGGGGCGTTGATCTCGGCGAGTTCGAGCGTGGCCTGCCAGGAGGCCATCTGGAAGAAGCGGGCGAGATCGACCTCCGGGACCAGGGTCTCGTACTGCTCGCGGGCCGCGTCGTAGGGCTGCGGGAGCGCTACGACGAGGCGCCGTGCGGGGTGGTCGACGGTCGTGGTGTGCGTGGTCATGGCTGTGCTTCCTCCGTGCCGGAGCGGACCGGTTCCACATCGTGGATGTCCAGGGTGATGGACGGCAGGTTGAGGTTCACGCTGTTGTCGGGGTTGCGGCGGAAGACACGCCGGCGGGTCGCCACCAGCAGGCCGTCGAAGGACCGGTAGCGGCCGGTGTAGTGGCCGACCAGTGTGCTGCCGTTGATTTCGACGACGTAGTCCATGCGTCGTTGTACGCCGAGGGCGTCGAAGTAGAACACCTGGTCGGGACTGTGGGTGGCGATCTCGGCGGGGAAGCGCACCCGCAGGCGTCGCCAGGTCTGTCCGGCCTCGTACCACGGCTCGATCTCCCGGGTCCGGATGCCCGGATGGGAGAACAGGAACGGTGTGGTGAAGTAGTTCCAGCACGCGTAGCCCAGGAAGTAGCCCAGGTGCGGCGCGTCCCAGGCGCTGTCGCGCAGCATGCCCCTGAAGCCGGCGCGGGCCGGAGCGAGGGTCTCGACCGGCTCGCCGTCGAGGGTCTGCATCGTGACCCGGTCGGCCGCGGCGTCGAAGACCATCTGCCGGTCCGGGCGCGTGAAGGGGCTGAACACGATGTGCTCCCGGCCCGGGTCCACCGTGATGACCTGGTCGAACGTCCGACCGGGCGGCCAGCCCTTCAACGCCCAGATCGGGCCCCCGATCGAGATGTCGACCCTCAAACGGCTTACGGTGCGCCACAGTTCGCGGCCGCCGGCCGTGGCGATGGCCAGGTCGAGCAGTTCGTCGGCCATGGACCGCGCTCCTTCCCATGGCGGCGCCCCGGTCGGCCGCAGGGCAGGGTCAGCGGCGGTCGCGGTTCCGCTCGCCGCTACGACCGGCGACCGCCCGGTCACCGCCCAGTGCGAGGTGGACTCCAAGACCAACGAGATCACCACTTGTCGGCTTCTGCTCGCCGAGAGGTACCGCACCGGTCCGGTCCGCTCGCCCTGAGTGGCGGTATGCGCACCCATGGACACCGGGCGCCGCCCGGTGCCGTCCGACCCGACCCGTTCCCGGTCCGTCCCATCGGACACCAGTAGTCTGACCCTCTATCAGTTCGCGTGAGGCCGGGGTCCGAAGAGATTTCACTGATCTTCCCGACGCTGCTCCTCTCGAACTACCGGAAGGGGTGCGGTGGGATGCTGGGGGGCAGAGGGTTCGGCGACCGGCAGGATGGGGCCGTCCTCCATCCGGACTCGCAACCCCCGTTCTGGAAGCGCCATGACGCGCGCATCCGGATCGCGGCCTTCACCGCCACCATCGGCCTGGTGGGCGGTCTGCTCATCGCCGGCGCCCCGTTCGGCGACCGGGCGCCGGCGCCGGCGGATTCGACCCCGCCAGAGCTGGTCGGTACCGCCCTCACGGATCGCGACCCCAAGGCCGCACCGAACGCGCAGGCGGTCTACCAGGCCCTAGCCGAGCTGGAGAACGCGGCCCGCGGCGGCGCCACCAAGGGCACCGTCCTCGGCCAGCACGTGGAAGTGCACAACGAGCGGCTCAATCCCGAGTACGGAGACCAGCCGGGACTCAAGCAGCCCGGCTACTACTACCGCAAGACCGAGGAGCTCACCGGCCGCCTGGCGGGCTTCGTGGAGGCCGACCTGGGCCCGGGGTACGACGAGCCGGGGTGGGCGGCGGGCGACCCGCGCAGCTACTCGACCGGCAAGTGGCCGACGTGCCAGCCGGGTTGGCAGTACACCGATGATGTGGTGGACCTGCTGCAGGGGGTCTGGTCCGGGCTGCCCCGGCCCGCCGACGGCAGCTACTACACCGGTGGCACCGAGCACAACTGCGACGGCTCGACCACGACGCTGCCGGAGAACGGGGGCGGTCCGGCGGGAATCGTCGGGATGTCCTTCCACGAGCCCTACCCGGGCAGCAGGATGAAGTCCTTCTCCGAGGTCCAGTGCTCCGGTTCGCCGGCGGCGCACGACCCGGGCTGGTTCGACCGGGTCGTCGACTGGCGCGACGACACGCCGGAGTACCAGGCGCTGCTCGGTGATCTCTCCTATCTGGCGGACCACTTGGCCTACCTGGCCGACCACGGCGTTCCGGTCCTGCTGCGGCCGTACCACGAGATGAACGCCACGAGTTGCGCCAACGGCTTCTGGTGGGCCGACCAGAAGCCTGAGAAGTTCAAGGCGCTCTGGCAGATCATGTACAACTACCTGGTGGGCACCCGCGGGCTGCACAATCTGATCTTCGTGTGGTCGCCTTCGGCCTGGGACGGCACCAAGGGCGGCGATCCGGCGGCCTACTACCCGGGCGGTCAGTACGTGGACATGGTCGGCGTGGACGACTACAGCACCACCCCCCAGGCGCCCGGGCGGTCCGCCTGGACGTCCCAGTGGTACGACGGCCTGGCCTCCTACCGGAAGCCGCGCATGCTGGCCGAGTCGTTCTACGTCCCGGTCAACCAGGCCCAGAAGGACACCCTCGGCCGGACACCGTGGGTGGTCTGGTCGGTCTGGGGGCAGGCGATCACCGCGGACAATGCCACCGAACCGAGCCGGCGCAACAGTCAGGACGACCTGACGGCGAGCTTCCGCGCGCCACTCGCCATCACGGGTGGCGGCAGGGCGCAGGGTTCGGCCTTCGACTGGCGGAAACTGCACCGGCAGTGACGGTCCGGTGCTCCGGCCACCGGGCTCCGGACGAACGACTTCGTCACAATCGGGCGCCGGCGGGGCGGAGGCTGGCAAACCGTCACTTCCCTTTGCCATGATGCTACTTGGCCTCATCCGACCATAAACATATTGACGCGAACTCCTAGAGGTGAGTGCGATCAGCGGGGGAAATCAGAACAATTCCGGCATCGGGTCGCACGACTCCGCCGAGGTGCCCAAGCTCTACCGGGTCGCCGCCTATGTCGCGCTCGGGTGGGCCGCCCTACTGCTGGTGCGGGCACTCTGGAACTGCTTCGCCGACGTGGGCATCGGCAACTTCCTGCTCGGAATCGTGTACTACGGCTCGACCGACAAGACCGGTCAGGCCGAGACGTCCAGCCTCAGCTATGCCGTCTTCTACGGAGTCGGCGCCTTCTTCATCCTGCGCGGGAGCCACTGGGCGCGCGGTCTCGTCTGCGGTGTCGCCCTGGTCGAGGGGTACAACCGGCTGCGCAGCCTCACCGGGGCGCTGTTCGACCACGCTCAGCGCGGTTGGTTCACCAGCAGTACCCAGGGTGAACTGCTGCTGGCCACCTTCGTCCTCGGTGTGATCGTCAGCGTCGGGCTGGTCCTGATGCTGACCCGCCGGGTCGGCGCCCATGTGCCGTGGCAACCGCCGGTCAACGCCTGGACGGCCGCCGCCCTTCAGGCCCAGCAGGCTCTGGCCGCCCAACAGGCCGCCCAGCAGACCGCGTACGCGCCCGGCCCGTTCCCGCAGCAGCAGTTGGGGCAGCCCTTCGCCGCCCCGGGGCCGGTGAACCCGTACCAGCAGCCGGCGACGCACCAGCAGGCGCCGACGCAGCAGCCGGTCGCCGGTCCGCCCGCGCCCGAGGGGTACGGCCGGCAGGGCCCGGCGTATCCGGGCACGGCGGCGCCGGCCCAGCCCGCGCCGGGGGACCCGCAGCAGCAGGGCTGAGCGGCCGACGGCCACAGCCGCAGGAGCAGGCCCCGAGGCGGTCCGGCCACCGGTCGGACCGCCTCGGGCGTTCAGAGGAAGGCAGTGCAACCCGTATGACCAGGGCAACCGACAAACTGGCTCACCGGATCGCCCAGTGGCGCCCCGGCCTGACGCCCTTCGCCCTGCCGTTCCTGGCCCTGCTCGCGTTCGGCCTGTGGACCTACCGGCCGAACCACACTCCACTGGGCTGGATCCTCACCGTCATGTGGTCGGTCCCGGCCGTAGGCGTCCTGGTGGGCCTCCAGGGCGCACTGCTGATCCGGCGCCGGATCCGGCACAGGCACGAGATGGCCCCCGCCGCGGAGGTGTCCGACGATCTCCTGATCGTGCTGGTGCCGACCATCGGCCGGCATGACACCTACCCGGCCCTGGAGCGGTCCGTCCAGTCGTACGTCGCCCATCTGCCGGTGTACTTCTCCCAGCTCCGGGTCGACGTCCTCACCGAGGAGGACTGCGAGGCCGCCGAGCGGATCGACACCCTCGGCGCCACGGATCCGCGGATCAGGATCGTCACGGTGCCGAAGGCCTACCGGCCGCCCAACGGCACCCGGTTCAAGGCCAGGGCCAACCACTACGCGCACGAGCTGCGGATCGCCGAGGGCGAGGCCAGGGACGAGGTGTGGGTCCTGCACATGGACGACGACACGGGCGTCGGGCCGGACACCGCCGAGACGCTCGCGCAGTTCATCAACCGCCAGCGCCGGTCCAGCCCCGACGAGGCCAAGCACATGGCGCAGGGCATACTCACCTATCCGCGCGAACTCGCCGTCAACCGCTTCACCTGGCTGGCCGACGCGGTCCGGCCGGCCGACGACATCGCCCGGTTCCGGGCGCTCACCGGCACCGGAACGCCCATCGCCGGCGTGCACGGCGAGCTGCTCCTGCTCCGGGCCTCCGTCGAGGCGACCATCGGCTGGGACTTCGGCCCCAAGGCCATCGTCGAGGACGCCCAACTCGCGCTCACCTTCTGCCGCCGCTACCCGGGCCGCAGCGACTGGTTCAACGGCCGCTGCTACGGGGCTTCGCCGGCGGGCGTCCGGGACTTCGTCAAGCAGCGGGAACGCTGGTCGTGGGGGCTGGTGGCGCTGTGCTTCAACCGGAGCATCCCGCTGCGGCACCGCTGGTTCCTGGCCCTGTGCGTCTCCACCTGGATCATCGGCCCGCTTCAGCACATCGCCATGGTGCTCGCCTTCGCCTGGCTGAGCGGCTCGCTGAACACCTCGCCGGTCGCGCAGTCCGTGGTGCTGCTCTGGGCGCTGAACTTCGGCTACGTCATCTGGATGTACTGGGAGGGGCTCCGGCTGAACGGGCTGGTCTCGGCGGGCGGCCGGCGCCGCTGGTGGGAGCCGATCGCCGTGGTCGCGCTCATACCCGTCTTCTCGGTGCTGGAAGGCATCGGAGGGTTCCGCGGCTTCCTGAAGTTCGTCCGGGGCGAGGAGAACAAGTTCGTGGTGATCGCGAAGCCCGCCTGACCCGCCGCGGGCCCCGTGCGGCGCCAGCGACCCGACCTGCTCAGACCTCACAGGAACCCCACGCCATGACCCGATCCCGTCGCCCCTGGCTCGCCGTCCTCCCGGTCACCGTGGTGACCGCCGTCGCAGCCGTACCGCTCGCCCTGGGAAGCCAGCCGCTGCACTGGGCGCCCGGCTCGGCCGTGCCGAGGCTCTCGACGGGTGCCACCCCCTCCCCGGTGCCGAGCCCCGTCAAGGAGTTCGCCGACCCGGTGATCAACGCCGCGGACCCGGTGACCGCCACCCCGTCGGCCGACACACCGACCGTGGCCCACCCCTGGGAGCCCGGGATGCCGCAGTGGGGTGCCCAGGTGTACTGGGAGGACATGCCGTCCGACGGTGAATCCGAGATCCGCGGGAAGGCCCAGCGCATCGCCGACTACCTGGTGGGTCTGGGCGCCAACTCCGTCGCGCTCTCCTTTCCCGTCTACATCGACGGCATCGACTCGAACAGCCTGCACACGGGCCAGAAGACGCCCTCCCCGGCCAGGCTCAAGCCGGCACTGGACACCTTCCACAAGGCCGGCCTGCGGATCACCCTGCGACCGATCATCGACGAGCGCAGTCTGCTCCCGCAGTGGCGGGGCGCGCTCGCTCCCGCGGACCGGGAGAAGTGGTTCGCCTCGTACGGCGGTCTGCTGGACCGGTACGCGGACGTCGCCAAGGACTCGTCCGTCACCACCATGGTGGCCGGCACCGAACTCGTCTCGCTGGAGGGCGATCCGCACTGGTCCGCGCTGGTCTCCGAGCTGCGCGGGCACTTCCCCGGCGAGCTGGCGTACGACACCAACTGGGACAACTACGTGGCGCACGACGTCGACGTGCCGGTGGACCAGGTCCAGGTGGACGCCTACTTCCCGGTCGACGCACCGGACAGCGCGGGTGCGGACCAGATCGCGGCCGCCTGGAACCAGTGGCTCGACCGCAAGCACTCCGACGACCTCTCCACCACCCTGCTCTCCGAGGCCGGCATCGGCGCGGAGAACGGCGCCTACCGGAGCCCCGGCGACTTCTACCGCTACGGGCGGGTCAACCCGCAGGTGCAGGCGACCTGGTACACCGCCGTGTGCCAGGTGGTCCGGGAGCGCAGGCTCGGTGGCGTCTACTGGTGGTCCGTCAACTTCCACACCAACCCGTCGATACCACCGGCCGACGACCACTCCCGGCTGGACTTCGCGGGACGCCCCGCGACCGAGCAGGCCGTCAAGTCCTGTTTCTCACAGTCGTACCGGCTGCCCGTCGGCAGCCAGGACACGGGCGCCGGAACCGGCCATGAGACCGGTTCCGGCGGCAAGCACCCCGTCAGGACGCCGAAGCACTGACCGGCCCTCGGCCACCCGCCCGGCGGTTCTGCCTACCGGGTGGCGGTCGGGGCCGTCGGGCGCAGCTGGTGCTCGAGCCACGGCGCGATCAGGGCCTGACCGTCGGCCGTCAGCCGGGTGCCGTCCACGGTCGCGTAGAACCGGCGGCCTTGCGGCGTGCCCTGGCGGCAGGCGTCCACCGGGCAGAGCTCGGCGTTGAGGTCGACCAGTCCGACCCTGCCCTGATGGGTGTCGGCGAACTCCTTGATCCGCTGGTTGTAGCAGGCGGCGCCGATCGGGTCGGCCGCGCTGTTGTCGAGCCGCTCGTTCATCACGAACACGGTGGCCTTCGGCACCACCGACTCGATCACCTGGAGGGCGTCGGCGAGCCGCGCGAGGTACAGCTGCCGGTAGGCCGGGTCGCACGCGGTCTGCTTCCGGCCCGCCACCGTGCGGTCCGCCGCGTCCCTGCCCAGGTGCAGCAGCACGGCGTCGGGCTCGCTGGCGGCGAGGCTCGTCCGCCACTGCTGCCGCCAGCCGTCGCAGCCGGGGTGGCCGTCCGCGCCCGCCAGCACCCCGCAGTCGACCAGGGGCCCGACGACCCCGCTCGCGCCGTTCAACGACCCGCGGGGCCGGTTGAGCGCGGTGGCGAAGTCGCCGGCCAGCCCGTCCCCCAGGCCGAGGACCAGTGTGGGGCCGTTCGGACGCAGCAGCTGGGCGGCCCGGGCGGGCAGCCAGTACGAGCCGCCGGCGACCACGAGGCATCCGGCGAGCACCAGCGGCAGGGCCCGTGCCGTGCTCCAGGGCCTGACGGCGGCCCGCCGGGTCGGATAGTGCACGCAGACCGCCACGAGCCAGCTGAGGCCGAGGCCCGCGAGCAGCACTCCGTACCAGGTGATCCGCGGCCAGCCGTGGCGCAGCAGCCAGAACAGCAGCGGCCCGACGAGCAGCAGCGGGTACCCGATCCGGCCGAACTCGACCAGCAGGGGGCGGCCGAGCAGCCCGCACAGCGGGCCGTGGCCGAGTGCCAGCACCAGGACGAGCAGGGCGAGCAGCAGCGCGGTGGCACCCTCGGCCAGCAGCGTGGCGGTCGGAGCCGGGACCAGGTGCGTCAGCCTCGACTCGGCGCCGGCGCCCGACCCGACTCCGGCCGCTGCCAGCCCGACCGAGAGCACGACCCCGGCGAGCGTCCAGCCGACGGCCGTGCGGGCACCGCCCGTACCGGCCTCGGCACCGCCCGTACCACGGCGTCGGAGCACGGTCACCGCGCAGCACGCGGCGAGCCCGCCCAGCGCGAGGTCGAGCATCCGCTCGGCGCCGGCGAAGAACACCTCGTGCGAGGCGAGCCCCCGCCAGGCCGCCGCGGGCAGCGTGAACGGCAGGGCGAGAAGGGCCGCGGCCGCGAAGAGGAGGAGCGCGCCGAGCACCCGCAGCGATCCGCGCAGCAGGAACAGCAGGGCGGTCAGCAGCAGCGGCCAGACCAGTGCGATCTGACCGACGACACTGAGCGGCCAGACCGCCCCGAAGGGCTCGGGTATCCATGAGCCGTCGTAGGCCGCCTTCGGCAGGATGCCGTCGGCATGGAACTGGGCCCAGTCCGCGCACTGCAGGAAGACCGCCGGCACGAACACGCGGAACACCTTGGCGATCGGAAGTCCGCCGACGAGTCCGACCGCGGCCACCGCCGCCCCGAGGCACAGCAGCAGTGCGGGGGTCTGCTGCTTCAGCAGGCGCCGCCAGCGCGGCAGCAGGCCCGGACGTCCGGACGCCAGCCGCTCCCGCAGTACCGAGAACGTGACCAGGAACCCGGCCGCGACGATGACCGCGTCGACGGCGGGGAGGGACCTCGAGCCCGGCATCCCGCCCGCCTCGGCCAGCACCCCCAGCACGGCGAGGCCCTGCAGACCGAGCACGGACGGTGTTCGGAGCGCGGCCGCCGGAGTGTCCGCCGCCGGTTCGGCCACGGCGGCCGAAGCACCGTCGAGGGCATCGGCCGACTCGCCGCCGGCACCCGCCACGCCGGCGGGTACGTCCTGGAGGACGGCGGTCCGGCCCCCGCCACCGGACCGCGCCCGCGGCACGGTTGCCGCGGCCTCCTCCGACTCAGCTTTCGTTGAACCTGGCCTGTCCGTCCTGAACCCAGCCATCGATGCCCGCCGTTCGCCCCTGGTTGCTCCGCCGGTCCCCCCGCGCAGACCCAGCTTCCTTGACAGCGCGGACCGTTGGCGGGCTCGTCACGTCCGCCCACCATCAAGCCAACCTTTATACCAAACGGTAACCGGCCCCCCGCGACGAGCTTCCTTCCTGGCGCAGGCAGCTGACGATCCGTCACGCCGGGATCTCCGTGTAAGGGCAGGTGCGTCCGACCGAGCCGTCCTGTCCGGTGGCGTCGGTTCCGGTACGAGGCTCTCCGGTGCTCGGCCGCATGCTCCTGTGTACGGTGCGCAGCCCACCACGCCGTTGGGGAGATCACCCCGGCCGATGTCCGACCAGTGGATCGCACCTGGCGCACCTCGCGGTGGAGGCCCTGAAGCCAGGGCCGCGGGCCGAGCGTGAGGAGAACCACACCTCTGCCGCCCGGTCGCGCCAGGCAGGGTCGGCCGCGGTGGTGACCGGCTGGTAGGAACCGGCAGCGGCTATCAGGCGTTTCAGATAGGGGAGGGCCGTCGGGTTAGGCTGCCCTCACGGGGACTCGTAGGGGAACGCGGGCCCTTTCCTGCTCGTTATGAGCGAGACGCGTCGTCTCGCGCTGCCCACGGAGGTAACCGGTCTTGCACATCGATCAGTGGATCGAGGGCGTCCCGCCCACGGCCGTCTACGCGGTGGTCGGGTTGATCATCGGGCTGGAGAGCCTCGGTATCCCGCTGCCCGGGGAGATCGCGCTGATCACGGCGACCATGATGGCCGTCGCCGGGACGGTCAACCCCTGGGGGGTGGCGATCTGCGCGATCCTGGGGGCGATCATCGGTGACTCGATCGGCTACTCGATCGGGCGCAAGGGCGGCAAGCCGCTGTTCGAGAAGCTGGGCCGCAGGTTCCCCAAGCACTTCGGACCCGACCACCTCGCCACCGCCGAGCGCTCGTTCCAGAAGTGGGGCATGTGGGCGGTCTTCTTCGGCCGGTTCATCGCCCTGCTGCGGATCTTCGCCGGGCCGCTCGCGGGCGCGCTGCGGATGCCGTACTGGAAGTTCCTGATCGCCAACGTGCTCGGCGGGGTCGCCTGGGCCGGCGGCACCACGCTGCTGGTCTACCAGGTGGGCAAGGTGGCCGAGAAGTGGCTGAAGGACTTCTCCTACATCGGCCTGGTCATCGCCCTCGTCATCGGCGCGTTCTCGGCCTGGCTGTTCAAGCGTCGGGCGGCCAAGGCCCATGCCGCCCATGCCGAGGCCGCCCACGCCGAGGCCGCGGACGACAGGAGCGAGGGACGGCTGGAGCCCGCAGGGGACTGACCAGCGCCGGGAGGGCCGTCGGCCCGGACGGGGGCACGGGCGCTCAGGGCCGCCCGGCCGCCGGCCGGGCCGCGCCGTCTCCGGACACCCCGGACGGAGCCCGGGACGGCGGCATCGGCGGTGCGGAGACCAGTAGGTACCCGTACGCGCCCATGGCGGTCACCATGACCAGGGCGATCAGCGCCCAGCGCACCCGGAGCCGGGCCGGCAGGCTCAACAGCCACGGCAGCAGCCCCCGGTAGGACGGCTTGCCGCGGCGGCGGGAGCGGCGTGAGCGGATGACGCGTCGGCTCAACGGGGACCCCTCGGGTTCGGGTGGGTGACGGGGGCGGGGGTGACCAGGCCGATCAGGTCCCGGTACTCCAGCAGCCGGCTCGGCAGGTCGAACGCCACCGCGGCCACGGTCTGCGGGCCGTGGCGGGTGTCGCGGTGGAAGGTGGCGACGAAGCGCTCGGAGCGCAGCGATCCTTCGGCGATCCTGATGCGCTCCGCCAGCGCCGGCAGGCCCACCGCCTGGATCCGGACGCCGTGCTGCTCCGACCAGAAGCGCGGCACCGGGGTGAAGCGCTGTGCCCGGTCGGGCCCGCGCAGCAGTGAGTCGGCGGCGTGCTGGCCCATCTCCACCGCGTGGATGAGGTGTTCGACCCGGCGGGGTACCGCGTCGAAGCGCTCGTTGGGCCAGCACGCCACGTCCCCGGCCGCCACCACGCCGGGTACCGGCCGGCCGTCGAGGTCCAGGGCCCGGCAGAAGCGGTCGCAGCGCACTCCGTCCCGGATGTCCAGCCCGCCGCCGCGCAGCCACTCGGTGCGGGGGGCACCGCCCACGCCGAGCACCACGAGGTCGGCCTCGACCGACGAACCGTCGTCCAGGCGCAGCCGCAGACCGTAGCCGGTGTCGGCCCAGTCGATGATCCGGGTGCGCAGCCGGACGTCCACGCCGGCGCGACGCTGGATCCGCTCGACCACCTCGCCCAGTTGTGGGCCGAGGACCCGTTCGAGCAGCCGTCCGCCGCTTGCCACCAGTGTCACGTCCATCCCGAACCGGCGCACGGTGCAGGCCAGTTCGCAGCCGACGAAACCGCCGCCGACGACCACCACCCGGCGGAGCCGGGCCTGCTGCAGGGCCGCTTGGAGCGCCACGGCGTCCTCAAGGGTGCGGACCGTGCGCAGCCGGGGGCTGAACAGCGGCCGTTCGGGCAGCTGGCGCGCGGCGACACCGGTGGCGATCACCAGTCCGTCGTAGCCGAGCCGTTCCGCGCCGCTCAGTTCCACCGTCCGCCGCAGCGGGTCGAGCGAGACCAGCCGGGTGCCCAGCAGCCAGTGCGCGTCGGTCTGCTGGTGGAAGGTCAGATCCTCGCCGCGGAGCTCGCCGGTGAGGAACTGCTTGGACAGCGGCGGGCGGCTGTACGGCGGCCTGGGTTCCTCGCCCACCACGACCAGTTCGCCGTCGAAGCCCCGTTCGCGGAGCCGGGTCACCGCACTGAGACCGGCCAGCCCGCCGCCCGCCACCACGATCCGGCCGGTGCTGCGCCGCGCCGCGCTCCTGGGCCGCGGCCGCCGTGCGGGAGCCTCCCGCACCGTGACGGCCTGCATGGGGCAGAGCCGCGCGGCCTGCTTGGCCGCTGCCGCGTGCTTGGCGGGGACGGCGGTCTCGTAGTGGAGCGAGCCGCCCTCCGAGATGCGGAAGGTCTCCGGAGCCTCCTGCTCGCAGATTCCGTAGATGTGGCAGCGGTTGTTGTCCACGCTGACCCGCACCGGCCCGGTGCCCGGCACCAGGTCGGGGCGGGGCGGCTGCGCGCGGGTCGGCTCGACGGCCTCGCGCGGCCGGGCGGCCGGGGCGCTCAACGGGCCGCCCCCGGACCGGCCAGCAGGTACTGCTGCCGCAGCCGGGAACGCGAGGGCAGCACCCGGACCAGGAAGAGCAGCAGGCAGGTCCCCGCGCCCAGGGCCACGCCGAGCGCGACCACGTCGAGGTGGCGCGGCTCGGGGTGGACGGTGAGGACGTGCAGCCAGACCAGCGCGAACGCGGCGTAGGCGAACTGGTGGATCCGCAGCCAGTGCCGGTAGCCGAGGCGCCGCTGCAGCCAGATGGAACAGCCCAGGGCGACGGCGAGTTCGGTGCCCAGGACGCCGAGACCGACCGGGATCCGCTGCTGCCCGCCGAGGAAGGGCACCAGGACGTCGAGCGCGCCCAGCCGCCAGATCGGCTGGTAGACGAAGGTGGCCCCGTGCAGGCCGCCGAAGATCAGGGCGGCCAGGGCCAGCACCATGTGCGCCCCGTACATGGTGGCGCGGTTCACGTACCGCTGGAAGTAGCGCAGCCGTAGCACGACCCCGAGTACCACGGTGGCGGTCATCAGCGCGTAGGCGGTCAGTGCGGCGAGCCTGGCGATGTGGTGGACGCCCGTGTCGTAGGGGACGCGGTGGTCGTAGGCGTCCAGTGGGGAGCCCGGTATCGGTGCGGCCGAGGCGTGCGGGGCCGACAGGGCGACGGCCAGCGAGGCTGTGGCGAGCAGGACGACAAGGACCGCCACGGCGGTGGCCGATCGGGGGCGGGCGGTGCTCGTCGGGATCCGGCCGAATCCGCGGGCGGGGCCAGCTTCCGTGGTCATGGGGGTGGATCGCCTTTCTGACGGACCATCAATAGCGATGGCACGGATTTGCGTTGGCCGATCCTATGAGCGTTTCCGGCTCGCGGATCCCGTCAGAGCCCCGGCTAAGGAAGCCTTAAGGTCCGCCGATCGCCTTCGGCATCCGTTCGGGCGGATTCCAGTCATCACCGGTGACCGTTCAAACGTCCGGGCCCGCCGTCAGGGGGCGGCGGGCCCGGGGTGGTTCAGCGGCCGGAGAGCAGTTCGACCACCGGGGCGAAGGCGGTCAGATCGCGCTCCTGCACACAGACGTAGGAGATGCCGTAGCGCTCCCGCCGCTCCAGCAGCGCCGCCGCCATCTCCTGCGCGGTGCCGAACAGGAGGGTCGGCACCTCCGCTATCTGGCTTACCGTCAGATAGGGGGAGCGCCGTCGCAGCGCCTCGGCTGCTTTCCGGCGGTCGTCCGTCTCCAGGACCGTCTGGATCAGGATGTTGCGCTCCAGTCGCGCGGCCCGGTCGCCGGCCTCCCGTTCGAAGAAGGCCACCCGCTCCGCCAGGGCCTCGGCGGAGATCAGCTCCAGGGTGCCCCGCGCCGAGCCCTTCGCCAGCACGGCGCCGGCGAAGGACACGATGTCCGCGTGGCGGGCGGCCAGTCGCAGGACCCGGTCGCCGTTGCCGCCGATCAGCAGCGGGACCTCGGACGGATCGCCGGGGAAGCCCAGTGCGCGGGGGGCCGCCAGCAGAGCGCGCAGCGCCGTCACGGTGTCGCCGAGGCGGCCCACCCGGCTGCCCGCCGTGCCCCACTCCAGGCCGGCCTGCTCGAACTCCTTGCGGACGTACCCGGTTCCGATGCCCACCTCCAGCCGGCCGTCGGTGAGCGCGTCCGTGGACAGCACCTCGCGTGCCAGCAGGACCGGGTTCCAGAACGCGCTGTTGAGCACATAGCTGGTGACCCGCACCCGTTCGGTGGCCTCGGCCGCGGCGACCATCGCCGGGAACGGGGACTGGACGCCGAGGTGGTCGGGGACCGCGATGACGTCGTAGCCCAGGTGTTCGGCGGTCCGGCAGCGCTGCTGCCACTCCTGGCGTCCGGACATCGGTACCAGGTTGACGCCGAAGCGGAATTCCCTCATGTCAGAGCTCCTTCGGGTCCGGGAGACCGGCCGCGGGTCGCGGCAGGAGCTCCTGGAAGTGGTCGAGGACGGCGGCGAGTTCGGTGGCCAGCCGGTGGGCGTCGGACGGGGTGAGGCAGTCGCCCCGGTAGGCGAGCGTCCCCTGGACGGTGCCCGCCGTCTCCGTGAAGGTCACGGTGAAGGGGAACTTACTGGTCTCCTCGTGCTGCAGTTCGTGGCCGAGGGAGACGACCCGCGCGTCACCGAGGGCGCCGGACCACTCGGTCATGCCGACGCTGTTGAGGACGCAGTCGACGAAGGGCGTCCGGCCCCTGGACCGGGCGGGACGCAGCTGCCCGACCACCTCCTCGAACGGGGCGCCGTTGTGCTCGAAGGCGCCGATGACCTCCTCACGGACGGTCTGGAGCAGCTCGGCCAGGGTGCTGCCGGCCTCGCAACGGGAGCGCAGCACAAGGGTGTTCATACAGGGCCCGATCACGTCGTCGAAGACGCCGGCCGCCCGGCCGGCCACCGGGACGCCGAAGGTGAGGTCCGTGAGCCCCGACCACCGGTGCAGCACGGCGGCCAGTGCCGTCGCGTTGATCATGAACTGGGAGACGCCCCACTCGGTCCGCACCGGGAGTAGCCGCCGGGCCAGGTCCGGGTCGAGCGGGAGGGTGAGGTTGCCGTGCCGCTCGGGGACGGCGGGTGCGGCCAGCCCGAGGGTGCTCGGCGCGCCGGTCAGGTGCGTGCGCCAGTGGTCCAGGTCCGCCGCCGCCCCGGCCCGGCCGCCGCCGGTCCGCTGGGCGAGGACGAGCTCCCGGTACTGCCGGGGTGCCGGGCCCTCGGCCTGCCCGAAGCAGCGCTCCAGTTCGCGCAGCAGGACGGGGACCGACTCACCGTCGATGACCAGGTGGTGCAGGCACAGGGCGAGCACCCGGCCACCGTGCGGCAGGGTGACCAGCGCGGCGGCCAGCAGCCGGCCCGAGGCGGGCTCGAAGCCGCGCCCCGCGGCGTCGGCCCAGGCGCTGAGCCGCGGCAGCCGCTCGGCCTCCGGGACGGAGCTCAGGTCCAGCAGGTCCACCTCGGGGATCCACGGTTCGGCGACCTCGTGGTGGAGGCGGCCGTCGCGGTCCACGAAGCGGGTGCGCAGGATCTCGTGCCGGGAGACCAGCCGGGTGAGCGCCAGGCCGAGCCGCCGGGGATCCAGCTCTCCCAGGACCTGCCAGAACAGCGGCACGTGGTAGCGGGCGTTGGCCGGGTCCAGGCGTTCGGCGAGCCAGATGCTCTCCTGGAAGCCGGTGGCCGGGAAGCCGTCCGCCCAGTCGGCGGCCTCGGCCGCCGGCGCCGGGGCGTGGGCCGTGGCGGCGGCGAGCCGCTCGTCGACGACCGAGGCGAGGTCGCCCAGCTTGGGGTGTGAGAACAGGTCGCGTACCGAGAGTTCCACCCCGAGGTGGTCGGTGATCCGCTTCGCCAGCGTGGTGGCCAGCAGGGAGTGGCCGCCCAGCTCGAAGAACGAGTCCTCGGCCGAGATGTCCTCGATGCGCAGCACCTCGCGCCAGATCCCGGTGAGCGGTGCCAGGGCGGCCGACGGCTCCGCGGTGTGCTGTCCAGTCGGTACGGGCCCCGGGTCGGCCTGTGGACGCACCACGGGGGACAGCCGGGCGGTGGCCTCGGCGAGCGTGCGGTGCGGATCGGCCGCCATGTCGGCGACGACGGCCAGGAAGTCCCGGGCCAGCGCGTCGACCGTGGGCCGCCCGACCGTGCCGGCCGGGTCCTTCCACAGCATCCGGCTGCCGGTGCTGCCCTCGGCCAGCATCACCGTGAGCCGGTAGTCGGCGGCGTCGGTCACGTCGAGCAGGCTGAGCCGGCAGCTCGAAGTGCCGTGGGAGAGCCGGAAGTCGTGGACGTCCAGTCCGCTGCCGCCGAGGGTGGCGTCCCAGTACTCGAACACCACCTGGTGGGTGTGCCGGCGGGCCTCGGGCCCCACCAGCCGGGCGGCCCGCAGAATGGCCGGGAGCGGCAGAGCGCCGTGCTCCAGGCCCGCCCGGATGGTCGAGCGCAGGGTACGCAGGACCTGCTCGTAGCTGTCCGAGGGGCGCAGCCGCTGACGGAACGGCAGCACGTTGACGAAGAAGCCCACCCGCCCCCGCAGCGCCTGGTCAGAGCGGCCGTGGTAGGGCGCGGACACGATCAGGTCCTCGCCGCCGGTGTGGTGGTGCAGGGTGACGAACAGGGCGCCGAGCATCACGGTGAAGTACGAGATGTCGAGGCTCTTGGCCAGTATGCGGGCCTGTTGGGCCAGTTCGTCGTCCACGAGGCAGGGCAGACGGCCGTCCTCGGACCGGGAGGCCTGGACCGGCAGGGGGAGCGCGGCGGGCATCGCCTCCAACTCCTCGCGCCAGAACGACCGCAGCCGCTCGCCCGCCGCTCCCTCGGCCGCCTCCCGGGAGCGCCGGGCGTGCTCCAGCAGTGGTGCGAGGTCGTCGGGACCGCCCAGCTCCTGTCCCTCGTAGGCCCGGCGCAGGTCCTGCAGCAGGAAGGGGACCGAGGTGCCGTCCAGCACCAGGTGGTGGACGGTGATCAGCAGGACGGTGTAGTCCGGCCCTTCCAGTACCTCGACCCGGGCCAGCGGGCCGCGGGCCAGGTCGAACGGCGCCTGGGCCGCGGTGAGCGCGGCCTCGCGCGGGCCGGTCACCTCCCGTACGGTGACCGGGACCGGAAGGTCGTCACCCCAGTCGAGGACGAGCCCGGCGGGGGTGTCGCGGACCCGGGCCCGCAGCAGCGGGTGCCGGCGGGCCAAGGCGGCCACGGCCAGGCGCAGCCGGTCCCGGTCCAGGGCCCCCTCGACCGCCAGGGCCAGCGGGACGATGTGCTCCCACTTGGCCGGGTCGAGCTGCCAGGTGACCCACATCGCCTCCTGGGTCACGGACAGCGGCAGTTGTCGCAAACGGTGGTCGTTCATCGGTTCTCCAGGCCCTAGCGCAGCTGCTCGGCGAGAGCGCGCTTGTCGGTCTTTCCGGACGGACTCAGCGGCAGCGAGGGCACGTTGACGAACCGGCCGGGGACCATGAACGCGGGCAGTGCGGCCCTGGCGTGGGCGGCCAGCCGCTCGGCGATGCCGTGCGGGGAGGTGCCGTCCGGGGTGGTGTAGAAGGCGACCAGCATGCGCTCGCCGATCCGGCTGGTGGCCGGCACCACGACCAGCTCGTCCAGTCCGTCCGCCGTCCGCAGCGCGGACTCCACCTCGCCGATCTCGATCCGGAAGCCGTTGATCTTCACCTGGTCGTCCGCGCGGCCGGCGAACTCCAGCGTGCCGTCCCGCCGGGCCACGGCCAGGTCACCGCTGCGGTAGTAGCGGCGCGGCTCCCGGCCGTCCAGGGCGAGCACCGGATAGCGCTCGGCGGTCAGCTCGGGGCGGTCCAGGTAGCCGATGGCCAGCTGCGGACCGGCCAGGTGGATCTCGCCGATCTCCCCCGGCGCGGCGGGCCGGCCGTCCTCGGTGAGCAGGGCCAGCTCGAACCCGTCCAGCGGTACACCGATGTTGAGCGCGGGGTTGGGGGCGTCCGGCTCACCGCCCGCCTCGGTCGGATCGATCTCGGCCTCGGGCAGCCGCCGGTAGGTGGAGAAGACGGTGGTCTCGGTGATGCCGTACATGTTGACGAACTCGACGCCCTTGCCGTGCTCCCGCCAGGCGCGCACCGCCTCGATGTCCACGGTCTCGCCGCCGAAGATGACGTACCTGAGCGCCAGCCGCGGCCGGTTCGGCCCCGAGTGCCGGTCGGCGGCGGCCCGGGAGAGGTAGCGGAAGACCGAGGGGACCTGGTTGAGGACGGTCACCCGCTCCCGCTCCAGCAGGTCCAGCGTCGACTCGGGGGATCGGGCGATGTCGGCCGGGACCACCACCAGCTTCGCGCCGTGCGACAGCGCGCCCCAGATCTCCCAGACCGAGAAGTCGAAGCAGTAGGAGTGGAAGAGCGTCCACACATCCCGCTCGTCGGTCTCCAGCACCCGGTCACAGGCGGACAGCAGCGCCGCCACACTGCGGTGCGAGACCACGACCCCCTTCGGCCGCCCGCTCGACCCCGAGGTGTAGATGACGTACGCCGGCGTCTCGGCGGTGACCGGGACCTCCCGCACCCGGGGCGCCTCGGGCGACCAGAGGCCCTCCTCCAGGGGCAGCACGGGTGCGGCGCTCACCGGCGGGTGGTCGGTGTCGGTCAGGACCAGGTCGACCGAGGCGTCATCGGCCATGTAGCGCACCCGGTCGGCCGGATAGGCCGGGTCGAGCGGTACGTAGGCGCAGCCGGCCTTGAACACCGCCAGGACCGCGACCACCACGTTGTTGCCGCGCCGCAGGCACAGGCCCACCCGCGCGCCGGGGCCGGAGACCCGGCTCAGGATCGCGGCGGCGAGCCGGGCGGCCCGGTCGTCCAGTTCGCGGTAGCTGAGCTCCTCCTGCCCGTCGGACAGGGCGGGGGCGTCGGGCCGGCGGGCGACCTGCTCGGCGAAGATCCGGTGCAGGCGGAGTTCTGGCGACACGGTACGGGTTTCCTCTTTCCGGTACGACGGCGGGTTCACGAGCTGAGCCGGCGCACGCTGAGCGGGCGCAGGTCGGTCCAGAGCTCCCTGATCCTGGCCAGGCACTCGGACTTGACGCCCGGCGCCTCCACCTGCTCCCAGCCGGCCGGAAGGTCCCGGCCCTCGGGCCAGATCGAGTACTGCTCCTCGTGGTTGCGCACCACGAGGTAGCGGCGGTCGTCGCCATCCTCGAACATGTCGTCACCGTGCTTTCTGCTGAAGGTCGTTGAGGTCGGCAACCAGCTGCGAGAGCATCCGGGCTCCGCTCGGGCCGTTGAGGAAGAAGTGGTCCCCGGGGAGCATCCGCAGGCTGAAGGCGCCCGCGGTGTGAGAGCGCCAGGCGGCCAGCTCGGCCTCGGAGACGGTGGGATCGGAGAGACCGCCGAACACGCTCACGGGGATGTCCAGCGGCGCTCGTTCCCGGTAGCGGTAGGTGAAGTCCAGCTCGAAGTCGGCACGCGTCGCGGGCTCGGCCAGCCGCAGGATCTCCGGCCGGTCCAGGACACCCTGCGGGGTGCCGCCGAGCCGCGCCACCACCTCGAACAGCTCGGCCGTGGGCAGGAGGTGGTGGGGCAGCCCCGCACTGCCCAGGCTCGGGGCCTTGTGCGCCGCGACGGCCAGCGACAGCAGCGCACCCTCGCCGGCGAGCCGGCTCGCCACCTCGAAGCCGACGAGCGCGCCGAGGCTGTGGCCGAAGATCACCGCCGGCCGGTCCAGCTCGGCGAGCACCGCTTCGGCCAGCGCCTCGGCCAGCACCTCCAGCCTGGTGAACGGCGCCTCGCGCAACCGGGCGCCCCGGCCCGGGAACTGGACCGCGCAGACCTCCACCTCCGCGGGCAGCAGCGCGGACCAGGACCGGTACATCGAGGCCGAGGCACCGGCACCGGGCAGGCAGAACATCCGCAACCGGGCCTCGGGACGCGACGGGAACCGCAGCAGCCAGCGGCTGTTCATCGCACCCCGCCTTCGTCCCGCCGCAGTTGGGCCGCGAGCTCCCGGACGTTCGGGTGGTGGAAGATCTGCCCCACGGTGAGGGAGAGACCCGCCGCGCGGGCGCGATGGACCACCTGGACGCTCTGCAGCGAGTCGCCGCCGATCTCGAAGAAGTCCTCGGTCACACCGATCTCCCGGCCGCCCAGCACCTGGGACCAGATGGCGGCCAGGGTCTCCTCGATCCCGTCCTGGGGAGCGACCCGCTGCTGCGCGGCTCCTCCGGCGGGCGCGGGCAGCGCCGCGCGGTCGACCTTGCCGCTCGCGTTCAGCGGGAAGGCGGGCAGCACGACCAGGAAGGCGGGGACCATGTACCGGGGCAGCAGGTCCCGCAGCCGCTCGCGGAGTCCGGCGGTGAACGCCTCGTCGTCCGCGGCCGGGCCGGACCTCACCAGATAGGCGGTGAGGGCGTGTTGAGTGCCCGAGGCGGCGGTGGTGACGACGGCGTCCAGTACACCGGGCTGCTCGCGCAGCAGGTGCTCGATCTCGCCCGGCTCGATCCTGAAGCCCCGGACCTTCAGCTGGTGGTCGTTGCGGCCCAGGAAGTCGACGGCGCCGTCGGACCGCCAGCGGACCAGGTCACCGGTGCGGTAGAGGCGGGCACCGGGCGTCGTGCTGTAGGGGTGCGGGACGAAGCGGTCGGCGGTCAGGTCGGGCCTGCCCAGGTAGCCGCGTGCGAGCGCGACCCCGCCGAGGTAGAGCTCGCCGGGCAGCCCGACCGGTACCGGGCGCAGCTCGGCGTCCAGGACGTACACCTCGACACCCGCGAGCGGGCGGCCGATCGGCACCCTGGCCTCCCTCGGGCCGTCGGGCCCGGCCTGCACGGGCAGGCACTGCCACTCGGTCACCTCGATGGAGGCCTCGGTGGGGCCGTACAGGTTGTACAGCCGCACCGGGAGCCGGGCCAGGGTGCGGTCCCTGAGCTGGACGGGCAGTGCCTGGCCGCTGCACAGCACGCGCCGGAGCGAGCGGCAGCGCTCCAGGTCGGGCTGGTCGAGGAAGACCTCCAGCATCGGCGGGACGAAGTGGACGGTGGTGACCGCCTCCTGTTCGATCAGCCCGACCAGGTACGCGGGATCGCGGTGCCCGCCCGGCTCGGCGACCACCAGGGCCGCGCCGACCGTCAGCGGCCCGAGCAGCTCCCACACCGAGACGTCGAAGGTGTACGGGGTCTTGTGCAGGACCCGGTCGGCGGCCGTGAGGTCCTGGGAGTCCCGCAGGCAGTGGATCCGGTTGGCCAGCCCCCGGTGCGGTACGCCCACCGCCTTGGGCTCGCCGGTGGAACCGGAGGTGTAGATCACATAGGCCAGGTCCTCCGGCGAGACGGGGGCCGGGGCCGGCGGCTCGCCGGGGGCGTCGTCCTTCTCGAGGGTGTCCACCGCCAGGACCGGCACCCCGGTGCCGGTGAAGGCGGCGGACAGCTCGGCGGTGGTGAGGACCTGGCCGGCGCCCGAGGACCGGAGCAGCCGGGCCAGCCGGCCGGGCGGGTCCTCGGGGGAGAGCGGCAGATAGGCGCGGCCGCTGCTCAGAACGGCCAGGATCGAGGGCAGCAGTTCGACCCCGCGCGGCAGGCAGAGCGCCACCACGGGTGCGTCCTCGGTGAGCTGCCGGGAGATGCGGCCCGCCCGGCCGGCCAGCTCGGCGTAGCTGAGCCGGGTGTCCCCGAAGACCACCGCCTCCGCTTCGGGCGTCCGCTCGGCCTGGCGGAGTATCAGCTCGTGGACCGGGCCGTCCCAGGGGTACGGCTCGGCGCTGCGGCTCCACTGCCGCAGGATCCGGTCGGCCTCCTCGGGCGTCAGCAGGGGGAGCCGGGAGATCCTGCTCTCCGGGGCGTCGAGCGCGCCCACCAGCAGGGTGCGGTACTGGCCGGCCAGCCGCTCGATCGTCGCCGCGTCGAACAGCTCGGTCCGGTAGCGGAAGGTGCAGACGGCCCCCTCGCCGTGCGGAACGACCTCCAGCCACAGGTCCGAGAAGGTCTTCGGCGGGCGGGTCGGGAGGAACCCGACCTCCAGCCCCGCCAGCTGGGGGAGGGGAGCCGGCTGCTGGAGGGCGAACATGGCCTGGAAGAGCGGATCGTGGCTGGTCGCCCGGTCGAGCCGCAGCTCGGTCACGATCTGCTCCAGCGGCACGTGCTGGTGGGTGAAGGCGTCCAGCGCGGTGCGGCGGACCCGGTGCAGCAGCGCGGTGAACTCCGGGTCCCCGGACAGGTCGACGCGCAGCGGCAGGGTGTTGACGAACATGCCGATCAGCGGCTGGACCGAGGCGCTGGTGCGCCCGGCCGAGGGGCTGCCGATCACCACGTCCTCGGTGCCCGAGAGCCGGGAGAGCAGCAGGGCGTAGACGGCGAGCAGGGTCATGAACGGCGTCACCCGGTGGGCCCGCGCGGTGCGCTGCACGGCCTGCCAGGTCTCCCGGTCCAGCCGCAGGTCGTGGCAGGCACCCTCGAAACCCTGGACGGCGGGCCTGGTGTACGGGGTGGGGAGCTCCAGGACCGAGGGTGCTCCGGCCAGCCGCTCCAGCCAGTGGGCGAGCGAGTCCCGGTACCCGCTGCCGGCCCGGGCCGCCTCCTCCTGCGCCGCGTGGTCGCCGAACTGGAGCGGCAGCGGCGGCAGTTCGGGTGCAGTGCCGGCGAGGTGGGCCGCGTACAGGACGGAGAGCTCCTCGCAGAGGCGGCCCATCGACCAGCCGTCGAAGATGCTGTGGTGGCAGATCACCGACAGCACGTGGTCGCCCTCGTCCAGGCGCAGCAGGCCGGTCCGGATCAGCGGTCCTTCGGCGAGGTCGAACTCGCGCAGGGCCTCCGACTCGACGATCGCGCCGGCCCGCGCCGCCCGCTGCGGCGCGGGGAGGGAGGTCAGGTCGGTGATCGGGAGCGGCAGGTCGAGCGCGGGTGCGATGTGCTGGTAGGGCTCGCCGCCCTCGGCCCGGAAGGTGGTCCGCAGCGTCTCGTGCCGGGCGACCAGGTCGCGCAGCGAGGAGTGCAGCGCGGCGGTGTCCAGCGGACCGTGCAGACGCAGTGCCGAGACCAGGTTGTAGGCGCTGTTGCCGGAGGTGAAGTGGTCCAGGAACCACAGCCGCCGCTGGGCGGAGGAGGCCGGTGCGATCTTCGCGGAGGGGTTCACGCGGTCCCCTCGGTGGCGTCCATGACCTTGAGCAGGTCCTCGACGACGGTGGCCAGTTCGCCGACGGTCGGGGCGTCGAAGACGGCCTCCAGGGGCGGGCACACCCCGAAGGTCTCCTCGACCAGCGCGAGCAGCTGGATGGCGCTCAGGGAGTCCCCGCCCAGTTCGAAGAAGTCCTGGCCGGCGACGTCCGCCTGCTCGCCCAGCACCTTGGCGAAGAGCTCGGCGAGCC
Organism: Kitasatospora sp. HPM-01-4; assembly: GCF_051374625.1. Lineage (NCBI taxonomy): Bacteria > Bacillati > Actinomycetota > Actinomycetes > Kitasatosporales > Streptomycetaceae > Kitasatospora > Kitasatospora sp. HPM-01-4. The sequence continues at coordinate 8,082,118 of NZ_JBPQGP010000005.1, forward strand.
GCTCCTCGGTCGAAGCAGCGGTGCCGGTGCCCGTGCCGGTGGCGGTGTCGGGCGCCGCCGGGGCGGTGGCCGAGGGGGCGAAGGGCTCCGGCTTGACCAGGTGCGTCCGCCGCTCGAACGGGTAGGTGGGCAGCGGCACCCGGCGGCGCCGCGCACCGTCGTGGAGCCGGGACCAGTCGATCGCCGCGCCCTGCTGCCAGAGCCCTCCCAACTCGTCCAGCAGCCCGACGAGTTCGCCGTCGTCCGAGTGGCTGCGGATCCGTTCGACGAGCTCGTCGGAGGACGCCCGCACCGTGCTCCGCCCGGCGGCCGGAGCGGACAGGGCCCGGACGGCCTGCGCGTGGTCGGAGCAGACGACGTACCGGCGGTGCGCGAACGGGTGCCGCCCCTGCTGCAGGGTGAACGCGACGTCCGCGAGCGGCAGTTCGGGGTTCTCGCGCAGGTGCCCGGCGAGGCGGGCGGCCATCGCGTCCAGTGCGGCCGGGGTCCGCGCGGAGAGCACCAGCAGGTGCCCGCCCGGGCCCGGCTCGGTGGTGGGAGCGGGTGCGGGGGCCTCCTCCAGGACCACATGCGCGTTGGTCCCGCCGATCCCGAAGGAGCTGACCCCGGCGCGGCGCGGCTGCCCGGCCGGCTGCCAGCCGCGGTTGGCGGTGTTCACGGTGAAGGGGGTGCGGGCGAAGTCGATGGCCGGATTCGGCTCCGAGAAGTGCAGGTTCGCGGGGATGACGCGGTGTTCGAGCGCCAGCGCGGCCTTCATCAGACCGGCGACTCCGGCGGCCGTGTCGGTGTGGCCGATGTTGGTCTTGACCGAGCCCAGCGCGATGGAGCCGTCGGCCACCGAACCGTCCTGGAACGCCTGGGTGAGCGCGGTGACCTCGATCGGGTCCCCGACCAGGGTGCCGGTGCCGTGAGCCTCGACATAGCCGATCGAGGCGGGGTCGACCTCGGCGGCCGCGTGCGCGATGCGGATCACCTCCGCCTGGCCGCGCACCCCGGGCGCGGTGTAACCGGCGCGCTCGCTGCCGTCGTTGTTCACCGCGGAGCCCCGGATCACGGCGTGCACATGGTCGCCGTCGTCGATCGCGTCCTGGGCGCGGCGCAGCACCACGACACCGGCGCCGTCACCGCCCACGATGCCCCTGGCGTCGGCGGAGAAGGTACGGCAGCGGCCGTCCGGCGACATCGTGCCGCCCTCCCGGTACCAGTAGCCGACGCGCGGCAGCCGCAGCGAGACACCGCCGGCCAGCGCGAAGTCGCACTCCCCGGCCAGCAGCGCCCGGCTCGCCTCGTGGACGGCGACCAGCGAGGTCGAGCACGCCGTCATCACCGCCATGCTCGGCCCGGTGAGGCCGAGCTTGTAGGAGACCCGGGTGGACAGGTGCTCCGGCTCGTTGGCGAGGTGCAGCGCCAGGTCGTCCACGCCCGGGAACCGGTCCGGCCGGTCCTGGAAGACGGAGGCGTAGCCGTTGCGGCCCGCTCCCGCGAAGACGCCCACCGTGCCGGGGGCCGCGTGCGGGTCGTAGCCGGCCCGCTCCAGCGCCTCCCAGGCGCACTCCAGGAACAGCTGGTGCTGAGGGTTGAGCAGGGTGGCGTCCCGCTCGGAGAAGTGGAAGAAGCCGGCGTCGAACTCCCCGATGCCGTCCACCGCGCCGTGCATCGCCACGTAGCGCGGGTCCGCCAGCCGTTCGGGGTCTGCGCCCCACTCCCGCAGCTCCTGCGCCTCGATGGCGCGCACCGAGTCCACTCCGGCGACCAGGTTGTCCCAGTACTGCTCGGGGGTCGAGGCGCCGGGGAAGCGGCAGGCCATGCCGACGATCGCTATATGGGTGTCGTTCTCGGCGTCGATCACGTGTCGGTCCTTCCAGCGGGAGTACTAGTGGATTGGGGAGCCGCGCCGGGTGCGTCGGCCGCCCGGCGGGCCTGGGCGCGCATCGCCCGCAGCCGGGCGCTGCCGCGCCGTAGCCGGGCCGCGCTCTCCGGGGCGCTCGGGGGGAGTTCGGCGCAGTGGTCGTCGGCCGGGGCGAGGTGGTGGGCGAGCGCGGCGACGGTGGGGTGTTCGAAGAGGGTGAGGATCGACACCTCCCGGGCCAACTCCCGTACCAGGAGCTCGCGTACCTTGGCGAGCAGCAGGGAGTGGCCGCCGATGTCGAAGAAGTTGTCCCGCACCCCGAAGGTCTCGTGGCCGAGCGCCTCGGCCCACACCGCCGCGATGGAGCGCTCCAGCGGTGACCGCGCGCCCTGGGAGAGCGGGGCGGCCGCCGGGCCGGGGTCGAGCGGTGTCGCGTGCTCCGCCAGCGCGGCGCGGTCCACCTTCCCGTTGGCGGTCAACGGCAGTGCGGGCAGCACCAGGTAGCGGTCGGGGCGCATGTAGGCGGGCAGCCGGCGGCTCAGGTGCGCGGTGAGCTGCTCCCGGTCGGGGGCGGGGTCGCCCGGTACCAGGTAGGCGGCGAGGGCGGGTTCGCCCTCCTCGGTGGTGGTGACGACGGCGTCCTGGATGCCGGGGTGCTCGCGCAGCGCGTGCTCGATCTCGCCCGGTTCGATCCTGAAGCCCCGGATCTTCAGCTGGTGGTCGTTGCGGCCCAGGAAGTCGACGGTGCCGTCGGAGCGCCGTCGGACCAGGTCGCCGGTGCGGTAGAGGCGGGCGCCGGGTTCGGTGCCGTAGGGGTGCGGGACGAAGCGGTCGGCGGTCAGGTCGGGCCTGTCCAGGTAGCCGCGCGCGAGCCCGGCGCCGCCGAGGTAGAGCTCGCCGGGCAGCCCGATCGGCACCGGGCGCAGCTCGGCGTCCAGGACGTAGACCTCGACACCGGCGATCGGACGCCCGATGTCCGGCTGTCCTCCGTGCCCGTGCGGGTCCGCCGTGACGGTGCCCGAGGTGGCGACGACCGTGTTCTCCGTCGGCCCGTAGTTGTTGACCAGCCGGAACGGCAGCTCCCGCCTTCCCGGGGACCGCAGCCGGTCGCCGCCGGTCAGCACGGTACGCAGGGCGCCCCCGGCCGGCCACTCGCCGTCGGCCAGCCGCTCGACCAGCGGGGTGGGGACGAAGCAGCTGGTCACCCCTCGCTCGACCAGCCACCGGGCCAGGTCGGGCGGGGAGAGCACGGTGGAGGCGTCGGGAACCTCCAGCGTGGCCCCGGCGGCCAGGGCCGGCCAGATCTCCCAGGCCGAGGCGTCGAAACCGGGAGCGGCGATCAGCGTGGTGCGGTCCTCGGGCCCGAGGCCGAACTCCCGGTGGTGCCAGCCGACCAGGTTGGCCAGGGCCCGGTGCTCGACCATCACGCCCTTGGGCCGCCCGGTCGACCCCGAGGTGTAGATGACATAGGCGAGATCGCCGGGCGCGGCCCCGGCGGCGGGCTCGGCCGGCGGCGGGGCCGCGCCCTCCCAGAGGTCCTCCAGGGCCAGCGGCGCTCCGCCGCCGACGAGCCCCGAGTTGTGACGGTCCGTCAGGGTCAGCAGCGGGCGCGCCTCTTCGAGGATGGCGGCCAGCCTGGTGGGCGGGTTCGCGGGGTCCAGCGGGACGTAGGCGGCACCGGACCTGAGGACGCCCAGCTCGGCGGTCACCAGGTCCGCGCCGCGCGGCAGGCAGGTCGCGACCAGGACACCGGGTCCCGCCCCGGCCGCGCGCAGCCGGGCCGCGACCAGCTCGGCCCGGCGGTCGAGCTCCGCGTAACTCAGCTCCTGCCCGGCGGAGCGCACCGCGACGGCGTCGGGGCGCCTGCGGGCCTGCCGCGCCACCAGCAGGTCCACCGGCTCGGTGGCGGGCATCGGCGGCTCGACGGCGCCGGCCAGGACGGTCCGCTCCTCCTCGGCACCGAGCACCGGCAGCCATGACACCGGGGTGTCCGGCGCGGCCAGCGCGGCTGAGAGCAGCCGCAGGTAGCGCTCGCCGAACAGGTCCGCGGTGCGCCCCTCGAACAGGTCCGTCCGGTAGCTCAGCCCGCCCTCGGCCCGGTCCGTGCCCCAGGCCAGGTGCACGGTCAGTTCGAACTTGGCGGTCTCGGTCCGGATCGCGACCGGGCTCGCCGCCAGGCCGGGGAAGGCGGTGGAGTCGGCGGGGATGTCCTCGTAGGTGAAGGCGCACTGGAAGACCGGGGGCCGTGAGGTCAGCCGCTCGGGCTGCAACTCCTCGACCACCTGCTGGAAGGGCAGGTCCTGGTACTCGTACCCGGTGAGGAAGGTGTCGCGGACGTGGTGCAGGAGCTCGGCGAAGGTCATGCCCGGCCGGACGCGGATGCGCAGCGGGAGCATGTTCACGAACAGGCCGACGACGCTCTCGACCTCCAGCGTGGTGCGGCCGCTGACCGGAACGCCGATGACCACCTCCTCGGCCGACGCCAGCCGGGACAGCAGCGCGGCGTAGGCGCTCAGCAGCACCACGAAGCGGCTCACCCGGTATCTGGGCAGTGACGCCTGGATCTGCTGGACGAGCCGGGGCGACAGCGCGAAGGACCGGCTGTCCCCGGCCTGGCTCTGCACCGGGGGGTGCGGGTGGTCGGTGGGCAGTGCCAGCTGGCCCGGCGCGGTGGCGAGTTGGTCCCGCCAGTACTCCACCGCCGCGGTGCGGCGCGGGCCGGCCAGCATCCGCTGCTCGGCGTCGACGAAGTCCTGGTACCGGTGGTCCAGGGCGGGGAGCGGATCGGGGGCGCCGGCCAGGTTGGCGGCGTAGACCGCCGCCAGCTCGCGTTCGACGATCGCCAGCGACCAGCCGTCCATGACGATGTGGTGGAAGGTCAGTACGAGAACGTGGTCGTCCTCGGCCAGCCGGATCAGGTCGGCCCGGAAGACCGGGCCGTGCACCAGGTCGAACGCCGCCAGGGCCGCCCGGTCGACCTCTTCCGACAGGCGCTGCTCCCTTGCCGCCGCCGGCACTTCGGTGAGATCGGTCAGGGTCAGCGGGACGGTGGCGTACGGCGACGTGAGCAGCACCGGTGCGCCGTCGACCATCGGGAAGGCGGTGCGCAGCATGGGGTGCCGCTCGACCAGGCGGGCGACGGCCCGTTCCAGGCCGGGCAGGTCGAGTCCGCCGCGCAGTCGGATCGCCTTCGGTACGTTGTAGTCGCTGCCGTCGGGCTGCAGTTGCCAGAAGAACCAGAGCCGCTGCTGCGCGGACGACAGAGCCGAGATCTCAGGCTCCACGCTAGTGCGTTCCCTTCGCCGGTGGCCGCTGCCGCAGGACGAAGGCGGTGAGTTCGGCGATGGTGGGGTGGTCGAAGACCGCGGCCAGCGGCACCTCGGTGTGCAGGGCCTCCCGCATCCGGGAAATGATCTGGGAGGCCGCCAGTGAATGGCCGCCCAGTTCAAGGAAGTTGTCGTCGGGGTTAAGGCCGTCGAGCCGAAGGACGTCTTCCCAGATCCGGAGGACGGTCCGCTGGACTTCTGCCTGTGAGGCGAGGTCCGGCCGCGGTGAATTGTGCTCCGGGGATTCGGAATTACCGCTCGGGACTTGGGGTTGCCCGGCGTGATTAATCGTGGTCACGAACCCAAGATGGGCAGTGCCCGGGGAGTTCTCAAGCGTTCCTGCCCGAAGGGGAAGGGGAAGCCGCCCGTTGGGGCACCGTCATTGCCACCGCCCGGTCAGGGGTGGAGAGTTGCGAGTCGTACCGGGTGCGGTGGCCGTCGGCGGCCGAGGCGGGCGCGCCGACCACGGCCGGTACTGTTTCGCCGGCGACCTGTTGACGGCGATCTGTCAAGGGCAACACGCGGAACTACCGGAAATGTGCCGGAGAACACTCGGGGAGCGCCGTGGGCCGACCGGCCGGAGGCTCTTGCGAATTCCTCATGATCATCCTAGCCTCTTGCCGTAAGCGGGAGCCACTTTGACGTGTCGTCACGACCTGTCGGCAGTCTCGGCGAAAAGGTTCCCGGCGGATCGCTATTGGGGGCCGGTACGTCAACGAAATCCATCTCCGTAGCCGTGCTCGCCAGCGATCCGATCACCGGTGAAGGCGCCCTGTCGTGGTTGTCCTCGTGCAGGGGAATCACCGCGAGCCACTGGGCCGGGCGGCAGCCGGCCGATGTCCTGCTGGTATTGGCGACCGAGGTCACCGGGCAGACACTGTCGCGGGTCGAACGGATCCAGCAGGAGGCCTCGGGTGCCGTCCGGCCGATGGTCCTGGTCGCCCACGATCTACCCGAGCACCATGTGCTGCGGGCGATCGACCTCGGGCTGGTGAGCTTCCTCTACCGGCAGGAGAGCGGGTTCGAGGACATCAAGCGGGCCGTGGTGGAGACCGCGGTGGAGAGCTCGGGGCCGTGCGGAGGGGTCCAGCGGGTGCTGATCAACCAGATCAGGACGATCAGGGACACGGCCCTCGTCCCGCACGGTATGAACATCGCCGGTCTGGCGGGCCGGGAGATCGAGGTGCTCGGCCTGCTGGCCGAGGGATGGACCACCAAGCAGATCGCCGGGAAGCTCAGCTACTCGGAGCGGACCGTCAAGAGCATCGTGCACAGCGTGGTCACCCGGCTCAACCTCCGCAACCGCACCCAGGCCGTGGTCTACGCACTCCGGACGGGGGTCCTCTGAGCGCCGCTCCGGCCACCGGGCCAGGGAGCCGGCCGGTGGGGCTCGGCGGCCCGGGAACAGTGAGCCGCCGAGTCGGTGGGGGAGTCGCTCAGCTGACGCTCGTGGAGCTGAGGACCGCCTGCGGCGAGGGGAAGCAGGCGGTGGGCACGTCGACGGTGAAGAAGCTGACGGGGACGGTCGCCGTGAAGGTCAGCCCGGGGTCGGAGTAGCCGGTGCCGCCGAGCGCGGTCTGCACCGTGCTCCCGGACGCACCGGCCGTCAGGTTCAGGGTGAGGGCGGGCAGCGTGAAGGTGCTCCCGCCGGTGATCGAACTGCTCACCGCCATGACGACGTCGTTGCCGTTGACGGCGACGCTCGCGCTGCCGGGGTCGATGCCGGAGCCGCCCGAGACCGACTCGGAGACCAGGGTGCTGTTCGCGGGCACCGGGACGGTGAGCTGGATGTTGCTGATCGACTGCAGGGTGTACGAGCTCACCGAGGTCGGGACCGTGAGCGGGTCGGGCGCCAGGGTGATGGAGAACTGACTTCCGGCGGCCACCGTCGCCGGCGCGGTGGCGTTGACCCCGGCGTTCAGGGTGAGGTTCTGCGCGGAGCCGATCGGCGGTGTCGCCTGACAGGCCAGGGCGAGCGGGGTGTCGGCGGCCGACGCGGGCGGAGCGAGCAGTCCGGCGGCGGCCAGGCCGCCGGCCAGTACGGTCGAAACACGGGTGAGGAGGGATCTCGTTCTCATGCGCACTTCTCCTGTCTCATCCGGGGGTTGGTGTCCCTGGCCATGCCAAGGCGGTTTCAGGATGGGCGCCTTCGCCGATCACAACAAGCCTTCGGGGCAGAGAAGATGAGACATTTTCAGCCATTCCTACACCTGAGTAGCCACCGGCGTGATAATGGATAGCGCCCGGCCTCGGAGTCCCGGCTCGACCCGGTGCGGCCGCCCGTAGACCTCCGGTCGGGAACTCCGGCGGCCGGCGGGCACCGGGCCCGGCCTCGGAGCGCGGCGGAGCACGGCGGACCGGCGGTGGGTACGATCAGCCGGTGATCGAACTCAGCGAGCCGTACCGCGTACTGACCGACCGTCTCGAACTACGGGCCGTCACTGCGGCGGATCTTGCGGACCTCTACGCCGTCAACTCTGATCCCGAGGTCTGGCGCCACTACCCGGAAGGCCGGCACACCAGTCCGGAAGTCACCGAGCGGTGGATCGAACGCTGCGTCGAGCACTGGGAGTCGACCGGCGTCAGCTACTGGACGGCCCGGCTCCGCGACAGTGGCGAGGTGGTCGGCGTCGGGGGCGCCCAGTTCCAGCGGCCGGGATTCTGGAACCTCTACTACCGACTGGCCCGCGCCCACTGGGGCAACGGCTACGCCACGGAGTTCTCCCGGGCGGCGATGCGGATCGCCGTGCGGCACGACCCCGGTCTGCCCGTGATCGCCTGGATCCACGCGCACAACGCGGGCTCCCGGGCACTCGCCGCCCGTCTCGGCCTGCGCGACCTGGGCCTGCGGCCGGAGCCCTGGAAGCACGAGCCGATGCACGCCTACGCCGACCGCGACTTCTCCTTCGCCTGATCCGGCCGTGACCTCCCGCCGCGCCGGCCCTGACCGGTGCTCGGCGGGCCGGGCCTGACGGTGGTGCCCACCGGGCCGGGCCGGTGACTTGGTGGTGGTGTTCAGCGGGCCGGGCCGGCCCAGTAGACGACGTCCTGGCGCACCGGGACGAAACCGGCCGCCTCGGCCAGGGCGCGGCTGGGGCCGTTGGAGGCGGGCACCGTCCAGGTGGGGATCCGGCCGCGGCGGCGGACGGCGCCGGTGACCGCGCCGACGCAGGCCAGGGCGAGGCCCGAGCGGCGGAACTCCGGTACGGTCACCACGGCCACGTCCTCGTGGACCAGTCCGCGCAGATAGGTGGCCGCCACCGAGACCAGCCGGCCCCGGAAGAAGGCGCCCCAGGCTCCGGCCGCCGCGGCCGGGGCGCGGTTCGGCCCGTTCGGCCCCCAGGTCTCGGTGATCCAGCCCAGTCCCGGTTCCAGGGAGGCGAGTTGGGCCGCCGCGGCGGCCGTGGTCAGCGGACGCAGCCTGATGCCGGGGGGAAGGTCCACCGGGCGGGGAGGGCGCTGCTGGACGCAGATCACCCGCACCCAGGGCATGACCGGGTCGAAGGTCCGGCCGAGCAACGGGAGGAAGCGCTCGGGCGCGCTGAACTGGCCCCGTCCGAGCGGGGCGAGCCGCTCCGGAGCGAGGAGGCGCGGCTCGCCGCGCAGGAGCCGGTGCGGGCCGCAGTGCACCAGCAGGGTGCGCGGGGAGAGCGGCCGGTCGGCCCAGTACGCGCCGTTCCCGGTGAGCAGGACGTGCGCCGCCAGGGTGCCGGGCCCGGGCGTCTCGGGGCGGAAGAAGGAGTCGAGGAGCGGGTGGCGGCTCGCGCCGCGGACCACCGGACGGGGCAGCACGGGCGCCACCCCGGCGGGCCTCGGGACAGGAGGGTTGGGCACCCTCCCAGTGAACTCCCTTTTCCGCCCGGGGAGGCGGAGGCTTGACGGACCACTTGCGGCGGACGGCGCGTCTCTGACGGATTCTTGGCGGCGCCGTCGGACCGCGGGTGCTCCGGCGTCGTCAGACGGCGGTGCTCCGGGGCCGGCGGTCGGCCGGGCGGCTGGGCGGGATCGGGGTGAACGGGAAGTCGCGGGGGCCGGACCAGAGGGCGGGGACGGCGTCCAGGCGCCGGGCCAGCTCATAGACGATCGACTCGTAGTTGACCCGCCAGCCCCTGAAGTGCGGCCAGGCGTCGGCGACTTCACGTTCCTGGACGTAACCGCTCGCCACGATCATGGCGACCGCCGCGTCGAACTCCTTGAACTCCAGCAGGATCGGGGCGTCCGGTTCGGGATCGGCGTCGAAGTCGATGTGCACGGTTTGCGCGATGTCGCGCAGCGCGGTGAACCCGGCGCGCAGCACCAGCCGGGCCTCCGGCGGAGCCGAGCTCGGGCTGATGGCGAGCTGGATCGCGGCCGCGTCCAGCACCGCGAGCAGTGCGATCAGCCAGCTGCGGTTGTGCCGCGGGGAGCGGAAGGAGAGCAGCATCGGGTAGTTGGAGTGTCCTTCGCCGATGTCGGCGGCCAGCCGCTCCCAGTCGCGGTAGAGCTGCGGCAGCGCCGTCTCGGTGTCCACCAGCCACTGGCGGGCCAGCAGTTCGGGCCCCCAGGCCGGCTCACCGGCCCGGGACTCCAGCAGGGTCACCTCCACCTCGCGCCGGTTGTAGGAGCCGTAGAGGGTGGGCAGGTAGCCGATCAGCAGGGCGATGGTCAGCGGACCGCTGGCCGCCGCCAGGAAGTCCAGCGCGCTCAGCCGCAACCGGTCGCTGCTGGCGAAGCCCAGGGTGAACAGGCTGGAGCCGGCCTCGCGGAAGGAGGCACCCCAGTCCAGCCCGGAGGTGCCGTGCAGCAGCAGGGTGTAGGCACAGAGCATCCCGATCAGCCAGGTGCCGAGCATGCCGACCAGCATCAGCGGGGCGAGCCAGGTCTGTGCCCGGTCGTGCGCCCGGTAGCCGTCGCCGAGCAGCACCGCCAGCCGTCTCAGGGTGGTGCGCAGGAAGGACCAGAGCCGGTGGACCAGCAGCGAGTACAGCCCGCGCGGCACCACCAGCGTGCGCAGGATGCTCGCCACCGTGATCAGCAGGACCAGTACTCCGGCCAGGATGTAGATCAAGGTCATGGCGACATTGTGGCCCGGTGGCCGGCCCGGGCCCGCCGGTGGTGCCCGCTGCCGGGTGGGTCGTGCGGCCGTGGAGGGACGGTGACGGCCGGTCAGCCGTCGTGGTGGGCCTACCTCGGCCTCATCCGCGGTCGTCGACGGCGCTCGCCGGAACCGCTTGCGACGGCACCGGTAACCCGGCGGAGGGCGGGCCGGCGCGGAGCGCCAGCCGGTAGGCCGAGGGCGAGATCCCGTAGTGGGAGTGGAAGGCCTGGCGCAGGGTCTCGGTGGAGCCGAAGCCGCAGCGCCGGGCGACGGCGGAGAGCGGGAGCGCGGTGGCCTCCAGCAGTTGGGCGGCCGCTTCGGTGCGGGCGGTGCGGATGTAGCGGGCCGGAGGCTGGCCCAGCCGGTCGAGGAAGAGCCGGGACAGGTGCCGTTCGCTGATGTCGGCCAGGGCGGCGAGGGTGGCGGCGTCGAGGTCGGTGTCGAGGTGGCCGGTGATGTGCAGGACGAGCTTGCGCAGGATCCGGTGCTCGGGCGGCGCGTCCTTGACGTAGATGGACAACTGCGCCTGGTTGCCGGGGCGTTGCATGTAGGTGACCAGCCAGCGGGCGACCAGCCGGGCCAGCTCGGGTCCGTGGTCGGCCTCCACGAGGGCCAGCGTGAGGTCGAGCGCGCTGGTCACGCCGGCCGAGGTGTGGACGTCGCCGTCGATGATGTAGAGCGGGCGCGGGTCGACCGTGACCGCCGGGTACCGGTCGGCCATTTCGCGGGCGTACGCCCAGTGGGTGGTGGTCCGCCGGCCGTCCAGCAGGCCGGCCGCGGCGAGAACGCTCGCACCGGTGCAGACCGAGGCCACCCGGCGGCTGCAGGCTGCCAGCCGCCGGACGTGGGAGACGAGACCGGCGTCCGCGGTGGCCGTCAGATGGCCGGGGCCGCCGGCGACCAGCACGGTGTCCAGGGGACCGCGGACCCGCTCCACGGCGACCTGGCTGATGAGGACCAGCCCGGCCGAGGAGCGGACGGGCCGGCCGTGCGGGCTCGCCAGCCGTACGTCGTAGGCGGGTTCGGCGCCGAGTCGGGTGGCGGCGTCCAGGGTGTCGGCGACGCAGGCGATGTCGAGCAGGTCCGCCTGGTCGTAACCGATGATCACCACCTGGCGGGAAGTCGTCGTCATGGCCGCCAGCCTACGCCGCCACCGGTCCGTCAGCCGGGGATCGCAGGATTCCGGACAACCGGACGGGGTGCCGGTTGCCGCCGCCCCGGGCCTGCGGCGACGGTGGTTCCAAGGCGGCCGCAGCGCGACCGGGACACGGCCGGAGCCTGACCGGGATTCCTTCGCAGCGCCGCCGCCCGTGCCATCCACAGCCACCGAGGAGTTCAGCCATGACCACCACCACCGGGACCGGACAGCCGGTCCGGACCATCGCCTTCGTCGCCTACCCGGGATTCACCATGCTCGACATGGGCGGGCCGCTCCAGGTCTGCTCCGCGCTGGCGGACACCGTGCCGGGCTTCCGGACGGTCGTGCTGGGCGAGCGGATCGAGCCGATGGGCACCGACACCCCGCTGTCCGTCGTGCCCAGCCACACCTTCGACGAAGTCCCCGACCCCGACGTGCTGGTGGTGCCCGGCGGTCTGGTGCCGACGATCGCCGCGATGGCCGACGAGACGCTGCTCGCCCGGCTGCGCCGGGCCGCGGCCGGCGCGTCGGTGGTCGCCTCGGTCTGCACCGGTTCGCTGCTGCTGGCCGCCGCCGGGCTGCTGGAGGGACGCAAGGCCGCGACGCACTGGCTCTTCCGCGACATGCTCGTCCCCTTCGGTGCGACCCCGGTGGCCGACCGCTGGGTCGAGGACGGACGGTACGTCACGGCCGCGGGCGTCTCGGCCGGCATCGACATGGCGCTGCACCTGGTCGGCCGGCTGGCCGGGGAGGACACCGCCCGGCAGGTGCAGCTGCTGATCGAGTACGACCCGAAGCCGCCGTTCGGCGCGATCGACTGGGCCGCCGCCGACGCCGCCCGCTACGAGCCGTTCGTCAAGCAGGCGCTGACCGAGGCCCTGGCCGGTCACCCTGAGCTGTTCGCCCGGCTCGGGGGCTGAGACCGGGGCCCGGGGCCCGGGCCCCGGACCGGCACGGCTCCGCCCGCGCCTCCGTGCGGGCGGAGCCGTCGCGTCCGGCCGACGCCGTGCAGGCCACCGGAGGCTCCGCTCCGGCCGCGAGGGCGAGCGGGCCGAGCAGTCCGGTGGACCGCTGGACCGCTGGACCGCCGCGTCACCGCCGTCCGACCGGTGCACGAGCGCCACCTGCTGGGCCGGCCCCGGCAGGGCGCCGGGGTGCGGTAGGGCGGAATCAGAGGAGGCGCTGGGTCGGATTCATAGGAAACAGCATATGAAATGGCGGGCCAGGAAGTATTGGACGATATCGCTTCCCCGGGAGTTGACTGACGGTACGTCAACCGGCGACCGGCCGGTTCCGAATGACACCGGAGGACCGCGATGTCGTCACAGCAGGAGCGGAAGGCGGGTGCCGGCCCGCTCGCCGGGGTACGAGTGGTGGAGCTGGCCAGTGTGATCATGGCGCCGTACGCGGCCCAGCAGCTGGGCGACCTGGGCGCCGATGTGATCAAGGTCGAGCCGCCGGCCGGGGACATGACCCGGCAGTTCCCTCCGCTGCGCAACCCCGGTATGGGAGCGGGCGCGCTCAACCTCAACCGGAACAAGCGCAGCGTCGCGATCGACCTCAAGACCCCGCGGGGCCGCGACGCGCTGCTGGCCCTGCTCGCCACCGCGGACGTGTTCATCACCAACGTCCGCCCGCACGCCCTGGCCCGCCTCAGGCTCGGCTACGACGAGGCCGCCGCGGTCAACCGAGGGCTGGTGTACGTCAACGCCCAGGGATTCCGCAGCGATTCGGAACTGGGCAACCACGCGGCCTACGACGACATCGTGCAGGCCGCATCGGGCCTGGTGTGGCTCAACGAGCAGGTCAGCGGCGAGCCGTACTACGTGCCCACCGTGCTGGCGGACAAGGTGTGCGGGCTGGTGATCGCGCAGTCCGTGCTGGCCGCCCTGCACCACCGGGACGCCACCGGCGCCGGCCAGCACGTCGAGGTGCCGATGGCGGACACCATGCTGGCCTTCAATCTGGTCGAGCACCTTGCGGCGACCACCTTCGACCCGCCCCAGGGGCCGATCGGCTACCCGCGCGCGCTCAGCTCCCAGCGCAAGGCCTCCCGGACGGCGGACGGCTGGATGTGCATCCTGCCCTACAGCGACCGCAACTGGCGGGACTTCTTCGGCTTCGTGGGCCGCCCCGAGCTCGCCGACGACCCCCGTTTCCGCACACTCGGCGACCGGGCCCACCATGCCGACGAACTCTACGGACTGGCCCGGGAGTTCACGGAACGGCACACCAGTGCCGAATGGCAGCGGTTCTGCGACTCGGTCAGCATCCCGGCCGCACCGGTGCTCAGCCTGACCGAGGCCGCCACCAACGCGTACGCGAGGGAGGGCGGTCTGCTCCAGCGGGCCGAGCACCCCACCGAGGGCGGCTACCACCTGATCGGCCAGCCCGTCCGCTTCTCGCGGACGCCAGCGGGTTTGCACCGGCACTGCCCCCGGCTCGGGCAGCACACCGCGGAAGTGCTCGCCGAGATCGGCTTCCGCCCCGCCTCCTGACCGGCCGTCGACACGAATCGAGCAGCGATCATGACCGAGCAGGAACCCCTGCACATCGAGCACCGGCCGGGCGGAGTCGCCGTGCTGACGCTCACCGACCCGGACCACCGCAACCCGATGAACGGCCGACTTACCGAGCGGTGGCGCGCCGCCGTGGGGTCGCTGAGCGAGGACCCCGATCTGCGGGCCGTCGTGGTGACCGGCACCGGCCCCGCGTTCTGCTCCGGAGCCGACCTCGGCGACCTGGCCGCCGTACACCACCTCGGCACCGCAGCGGCCCGGGCCCGGCTCTCGGCCTTCTACCGGACCTGGCTGGCCGTCCGTGACCTGCCCGTACCCACGGTCGCCGCCGTGAACGGCCACGCGGTCGGTGCCGGACTCGCCCTCGCCCTGGCCTGCGACCTGCGGTACGCCGCCGCGGACGCGAAGCTCGGCGCACCCTTCGTCCACCTCGGCCTGCACCCCGGGATGGCCACCACCGCGCTGCTCGCCGAGGCGGTCGGTCTGCCGCGCGCCCGCGAACTGCTGCTCACCGGACGGCTCGTCGACGGCGCCGAGGCCGCCGCGATGGGCCTGGTCCACCAGGCCCTGCCCGCGGACCGGGTGCTCGCCGCCGCACTCGCGGCCGCCGACACCATCGCCGCCGCGGCGCCGCTCGCGGTGCGGCTCACCAAGGACGGCCTGGGCCGCGGTCCGATGACCGTCGAGCAGGCCCTGGCCTGGGAGTCCCTGGCCCAGCCGGTGACGACCGCCACCGCCGACTTCCGCGAGGGCGTCCAAGCCCGCCGGGAACGCCGTACCCCGCACTTCACGGGCAACTGACCCGCCCACGACCACAGGAGCACCGCAATGACCCTGCCCACCACCGGCGCCCGCGCCGTCCAGCTACCGCCCGAAACGCGACAACTCCGAAAGGAGGTACGGGACTTCCTGGCCGAGGAGCGTGCCGCCGGGACCGTCATGGGCCGCCCCGACTCCTGGCTGACCGGTTGGGACCCAGGCTTCACCCGCCGGCTCGCCGAGCGCGGCTGGGTCGGCATGGCACTGCCCACCGAGTACGGCGGAGGCGGGCGCGGCAACCTCGAACGCTACGTCGTCATCGAGGAACTCCTCGCGGCCGGCGCCCCGGTCTCGGCCCACTGGGTCGCCGATCGGCAGGCCGGGCCGTCGATCCTGCGCCACGGCACCGAAGAGCAACGCCGCCGCTTCCTGCCGCGGATAGCCGCCGGCCGGTGCTTCTTCTCCATCGGCATGAGCGAGCAGAACGCCGGCTCGGACCTGGCGGCGGTGGAGACCCGGGCC
This sequence comes from Kitasatospora sp. HPM-01-4, assembly GCF_051374625.1. NCBI lineage: Bacteria > Bacillati > Actinomycetota > Actinomycetes > Kitasatosporales > Streptomycetaceae > Kitasatospora > Kitasatospora sp. HPM-01-4. The sequence goes on from NZ_JBPQGP010000005.1 coordinate 8,097,308, forward strand.
GAACGGACCGAGAACGGCTGGAAGCTGACCGGCACCAAGATGTGGACCGGCGGCGCCCATGTGAACGACTACGCCATCGTGCTCGCCCGTACCGGCGACGAGTCCGACGACCGCCACGCCGGGCTGAGCCAGTTCATCGTCGAACTGCGCGACCCGCGGATACGGATCGAACCGATCCGCCTGCTCAGCGGCGAGCACACCTTCAACTACTTCCACCTGGAGGGCGTCGAGCTCGGCGACGACGCCCTGCTCGGCCGCCCAGGGGACGGCTGGCGGCAGGTGACCGGTGAGCTGGCGCTGGAACGCAGCGGGCCCGAGCGGTTCCTTTCCACCGTGCCGCTGCTCGCCGCACTCGTCGAGCAGCTGCGGCGGGGGGCCTGCACCCCCGAACAGCACGCCCGGGTCGGCCGGCTGACCGCACGGCTGTCCTCGATCCGGCAGCTGTCACTGGGAGTGGCCGCCGCCCTGGAGGCCGGCCGCCCGGCGGACGTGCGGGCCGCCCTGGTGAAGGACCTCGGCACCCGCTTCGAGGGCGAACTCGTCAACGAGGTACGGGAGATCCTCCCGGTTCCCGCCCGCACCGACACCACCAAGGGCACCTTCCCCGAACTGCTCGCCACGGCGATCCTGCACTCCCCGGGATACACGCTGCGCGGCGGCACCAACGAGATCCTTCGCGGAATCATCACCCGAGGCCTGCGAGGCGCGGGAGATCCTCCCGGTTCCAGCCCGCACCGACACCACCAAGGGCACCTTCCCCGAACTGCCCGTCACGGCGATCCCGCACTCGCCGGGAAACTCGCTGCGCGGCGGCACCAACGAGATCCTTCGCGGAATCATCACCCGAGGCCCGGAGCTCTCCTCGTGACCACCGATCACCTCGGTACTCCCGCCGCCGTGCTCGCCCGGCACCCGGGCGACGCACTGGATCGGCCCGCCGACGCCGCCCGCGCCCTGTGGGACTCCCTGACCGCCGCCGACGCGCTGCCCGCGCCGGACGCCGATCCGGCCGCCCTGGTCGCGCTGGTCGGTGAGGCCGGCTACCACGGCTGCCCGGGACCGCTCGCCGAGGCCCTGCTGGTCGCCCGCCCGCTGCTGGCCCAGGCCGGGATGGCCCTGCCGGCCGGGCCGCTCACCTTCGCCCGGGGCCCGCTCGAGATCCGGTTCGCCAACGTCGACACGGCCAGCCGGGTCGGCCCGCGGGGAGCCGCCGGCACCGACGACGCGGTGCTCGTCAACGGCACACTCTCCCGGGTGCCGTGGGCGCGGGCCGCGCAGGCCGTGGTCGTGCTGACCGAGGGTCCCGGCGGGCCGGTGCTGCTCGTGCTCGAACCCGACGACTACCGGCTGCTCCAGGGCGCCAACCTGGCGGGCGAGCCCAGGGACGAACTCGTCCTGACCGACACGGCCGTTCCCGCCGAACGGGTCCGCCGCGTCCCGGAAGCGGTCCTGGCCGAGGCCGAACGGCGCGCCGGGCTGGCCCGGGCCGCGCTGATCGCGGGTGCCGCGCGGCGCTGCGTGGAGCTCACGGTGGCCCACACCGCGGAGCGGTCCCAGTTCGGCCGTCCGCTCAGCCACTTCCAGGCCGTCAAGCAGGAGGAGGCGAAGCTGATCGAGGAGGCGGCCCTGGTCGACGCGGCCCTCGAGGCGGCCGCGACCGTGGCGGCCGACCCGGACAGCGCCGCCTTCGCGGCCCAGGCCGCCGCGGCACAGGCGTCCGCCTCGGTGGGGGAGATCACGCGCATCGCCCACCAACTGCACGGTGCGATCGGCTTCACCGAGCTCAGCCCGCTGCGCCTGGCCACCACCCGGCTGTGGTCATGGCGGGACGAGGACGGCAACGAGCAGGCCTGGTCCGCGCGGATCGGCCGGCACGTGGTGGAGAGCGGCGCGGGCCGGCTGTGGCCACTGGTGACCGGTACTCCCGCGGTCTGACCGCGGGGCCGGACCCACCGCCGCCGTGCGAGGCTACCGGCTCACCCCGCCGCTCGCGGCGATACTGGTACCCGCGGCCGGGTGCCCCCCGGGGGCGCCCGGCGCACAGACGGATCGGACGACCAGTCAGAAGGAGGTCCGATGACCATCCCCGGTCCTCAGCCCCGGCCGGACGGCGGGGTCGGCGCCATCACGGCGGCAGGCGGACTGCACACCTACCAGCTGTGGCTGCACACCGAGTACGGGCCCGTCGTACGGTTCCAACTCCCCGGCGCCGAAACCGCCGTGTCGATCGCCGACCCGGTACTGCTGGAGGCCACGGCGCACCTCGACCGGCGGCCGGAGCGCCTGTTCGCCTTCCTCGACCCGCTGTTCGAGTCCGGCAACCTGCAGGTGCTCCCCGCCGAGGAACACGCCCCGTGGCGCCGCCTCCTGCTCTCGGTGCTGGCCGGACGTCCCTCGCACGAACGGCACTTCGCCCGCTTCACCGCTCTGGCGACCGAACTCGCCGACCGCTGGGCCGCACTGCCAGACGGCGGACCCGTCGCCCTGCAGAAGGACCTCACCGCGCTGTCGCTGCGCATGATCTGCGCATACGCCCTGGGCGGCGACACCGTGGACCCGGACGGCGTCGTCACCGCCTTCGAGGAGGTACTGACCGAATACCTGGGACGGCTCTACCAGGCACCGCTCCCCGGCACCCCGGAGGAACGCGCCGGGCGGACCGAGCAGGCCCTCGCCTACCTGCGCACCACGGTCGACCGGGTGATCGCGGCGCACCGATCAGGCGGTCGAGCCGACCGCGGCGATCTGATCGGTGCGCTGATCGAGGCCGGTCAGAGCCCCGCCCGGATCCGCGACACCGTCCTCGTGACGATGCTCGCGGCCCACCACACCACCGGTGTCGCCGTCTCCTGGACCCTGCACCTGCTCGGCCGTCACCCCGAGGCCGCCGGACGCGTCGCGGACGAACTCGACCACGTGCTCGGTGACCGCACGGTGCCCGAGTACACCGACCTGCGACGGCTGACGTACCTGGAGATGGTCCTCAAGGAGTCACTGCGCCTCTATCCGCCCGGCCCGTACGGAGCCCGGGAGACCACCGAGCCCCTCGCTCTCGGCGGCTACGGGATCCCGGCCGGAGCCGTGGTCTTCTACCCGTTCTGGGCCGTCCACCTGAACCCCGACCACTGGCCCGAGCCCGAGCGATTTCGTCCCGAACGGTTCACGCCCGAGGAATCCGCGAAGCGCCCACGGCTGGCCTGGATCCCGTTCGGACTCGGCCCGCGCACCTGCGAGGGCGCCGGCCTGGCGATGGTCGAGGCAGAGCTGCTCCTGGCCGTCCTGCTCAGGCGCTTTCGCTTCCGACCGGTACCCGGCCACCAGGTGACCCCGATCGAACGGTTCGTACTCTGGGCCGCCGACGACATCCGGATGACCGTGAGCCCGCGCGTCCGGCAGGGTTGATCAGGTGGGACCGGCGATCGGTGTGCCGCGGAAGGCCGGTTCCGGAAGGCGTACGGGGTGAGTGCGAACTGGTCTGCCACGTGCCGGTGTTGCCGTGGCAGACCGCCCAACTCCCCCTCCAGGATTGGTGCTTCGAATTCCGAAGCGCTACGATCGGCGATCGCTTCGGAAGGCGAGACGAAGGGGGCCGGTGTGGCAACCGCCCTGACGACCCGGGTGCGCAGGATGCCGGGCCCGCTCCTCACCCGTTCCTGCTCGGCCGGCCTCCCGCTTCCGTGAGTCTCGCGGTCACCGTCGTCCACGCCTGTCAGCGCGCCGGCCGGGGCGGGAGCCCGACCGCGGTGGTCGACGAGGCGCGGCTGAGTGCCGCCGAGCGCTGTGCGGTGCCGGTCGCCGCGGGCACATCGCACGCCGTGTTCATCTCCACCGGGGAACACGGGGAAGGCCGCCCGGCCGTGTCGCTGCGCTTCTTCACCGCCGCCGGAGAGCTGCCCGCCTGCGGGCACGGCACCGTGGCCGCGCTGGCGGTACTCGCCGAACGCGCCCGGACGCGGGAGTACGAGGCCGTTCTGCGGGCCGGCGGCCGGACCTTCCTCGGCCAGGCCACCGGCGGTGACCACCGGTACGAGGCGGCTTTCGATCCCGGGCCCGTCCAGCTGCGCACCCCTGTCGCGGCGGACCGGCAACCGGTCCTTTCCGCCCTGGGCATCGGTCCTGAGCAGGCGTCGGTACGGTGTCGGATCGCCTCGGTGGGGCGCCCGAGGATGCTGGTGCGAGTCCCTGACCGTCAGGCCCTGGCGGAACTGACACCCGACATGACCCGGCTGCGGGACGCCTGCGACCGACTGGGACTGCTGGGCTGCTACGTCTACAGCACGCCGTCACCGGACGGACGCGCCGCGGCCCGGATGTTCGCACCCTCCATCGGTGTCCCCGAGGACATCGCCAACGCCAACAGCACCGCATGCCTGGCCGCACATCTCGCCGGCCACGGCCTGTCCGCACTGGAGGTCGACATGGGGGACTCGCTCGGCGAACCCTCCACCGTCACCGCCACCACCCGCCCCGGTGCAGTTGGTCCGCTGGTCCGTGTCGGCGGCACCGCGATGATCATCGAGGAGATCTCCCTCGCCTGATCCACGGGCGAGGGCAGTGGCGGTGCCCCTGTTGGCAGGTGTGAAGGTCGCCGCCGTGCGCGCACAGGGCCCCGAAGGCCGGTTCATCCTCCAGCGCAGTGCGGGATCCTCGCGATGAAGCGGGCAGTGCGCAACAGGCGCAGGGGTGGACATCAGGGCAAGAACTTAGGTTAGCCTTCCCTTATGAGTGATATAGTGCTGGCCGCGAACACGGCCGGATACGCCATGCCTCCGCTCTGGCGGATCCTCACCAAGTCCGGCTACTTCACAGGTCTGAGCGGAGCCATCGGCGCCACCGTCACCTACGCGACCACCGTCCGCCCGGCGCTGCGGGCGCCGGCGAGCGAAGCCGGTGACGTCGCGGTGCTTCGCCGCCGGTCGGCGCACTACCTCGCCTGGTCGGGCGTGGTGCTGCTGGTCGCCGGCTACTTCCAGCTCGCCGCCCGCCTCGCTCGCGCGGGCAAGGGCATGCCGTTCGCCGAGGCACTCGCACCCGGACGGATATGGCACTTCCTGCGCGCACCCGCCGCCAACGGGGCCTGGATCTCGCAGGGCACGATCTACCTCGTCCAGAACGCGGTCCTGGTGCTGACGGCCGCCGTCATGGTCGCCCTGTTCGTGCCGGCCGCCCGGCACCGACTGGACGCGCTCGCACTCACCGCACTGCCGCTCTCGCTCGCGACCACGCTGATCTCCGCCGTCCCCGCCACCACGCCGAAGGACACGGACCGGGTGCTGGATCTCGTATTCGACCAGATCCACATCGTCAGCGGCACGGTGTGGCTCGGAGGTCTGGCCCTACTGGTCGCCCTGGTCGCCGCCCGAGGCCGCCTCGGCGGCTCCACCGGTCTGCTGTGGGCCGACATGTGGCGCCGCTTCGGCCTCGTCGCGATGACCTGCGTCGGCGCCGTCCTCGTGTCCGGTCTCTGGATGAGCTGGCGGCACGTCGGTGCGATCGACCAGCTCTGGACAACCGGCTACGGCCTGGCCCTGCTGGTGAAGCTCCTGCTGGTCCTGGGCCTGGTCGCGGCCGGTGCCGTCAACCAGCTCTGGCTGATGCCCCGCATCGCGCGGGCCCGCCGCGCCGATGACACCGCCTCACTCCTGCGCCTGACGCTACGGCACTTCCCGAGGGTCGTCTGGGGTGAGGTCGCCCTCGGCCTTGCCGTGCTCGTGGTCATGCCCTTCCTCAGCGGCTCGGCCAGGACCGAGGCGCGCGGTCCACAGGCCGCGTCCTCAGCCGGCGTCCTCGCCGCCGGTGCCGCCCTCGCCATCGCCTTGGCCGTCTCGCTGTACGCCACGGCCAAGGCGTCCGACGCCCTCGCACGTCGACAGGCCGCCGCTGCCGCGCCTTGAGCCGGTCGATCGAAAGGTTCATCGGGGGTTCGCGCCCGAGCGCACCAGCAGGGTCGCCGACGGCCGCGCCCGTGTGATGGACGGCCGCGGGGCGCTGGTGGCGTCGTCCGAGGGGTTGACAGTTTGCCGCCGCCCGCCGTAACTGGAAGTAGCCTGGGGCACCTTGGGACACGCGCCATGAGCGCCTGGAGGCCAAGGGCGACAACGGGCGTCTCTGCACGAAGAGAACGCCGGCGTCGCGTCACTCACGGCCGCTGTCGACGGCCGGGATCCGTCCGTGACGCGCCCCGACTTCACTGGTCTTCAGTGGAGTTGGGCAACAGAGTGGCGAGACCTTGAGGTTGTCCGGCTGTCGACACCATCGGTCCGGGGGCGGGATTCTCCCCGGGTGGGAACCGGCGGCGCGACAGACGTCACCGGTGCCGGGGAACGATCGTTGTCTGCACAGGGGCGTTGTCGCACCCCCGCGTTGGAGGTCGGCGGTGCGGCCGTGCCATCGCGCATCGGAGACGGCTGCCGCCGCCGCGGGCGCTGCGGAAGAAGGGGGCGTCGTGCGTATGACGTTCGCTCAGTGGGCGAGTGAGCCCGCAGGGCAGGGGTGGACCCAGGTCGTGGAGTTCCTGCTCGCTCTGCTGCTCTCCGGCGTGATCGGGGTGGAGCGGCAGATCCGCCAGAAGGCCGCCGGTCTGCGGACCTATACGACCGTCGGCGCCGGCGCGGCACTGTTCACACTGGTGAGCAAGTACGGCTTCGCCGATGTGCTGCACGCCGGTACGGTCGAGCTGGACCCTTCACGGATGGCGGCGCAGATCGTCTCGGGCCTGGGTTTCATAGGTGCTGGTGTGATCTTCGTGCACCGGGGCTGGGTGCAGGGGTTGACGACGGCGGCCACGATCTGGCTCACGGCCGCCGTGGGTTCCGCCGCCGCCGCGGGTCTGCCACTGCTGGCGGCACTGACCGTCGTGGCCTACTTCGCCGTCTCCTACGTGCTCAAGCCGTTGCTGGACCGCTTGCCGGGACTGCGTAGGGCCACGGTCTCGTACCGGATCATCTACCGTCCCGGCCGGGGGGTGCTGCGAGAACTCCTCGATCAGTGCACACACGCGGGCTTCGTCGTTCTCGAACTGCGTACGCTGTCCAGCCCGACGGCCCTCCCGGGCGAGGACTTCGAGAGTCCGGTGGAGGTGGCCCTGTCGGTGCAGGGGCAGGGCGACGCCGGCCGGCTCACGGTGCGGCTCGCTTCGGTGGCCGGTGTGCTGACGTGCATCCGCAGCGGTTCCGAGGAGGAGTGACACGAGGCGGGCGCCGGCCCGGGGCGGTTCTGACGCGGGCGTGCCGGACCGTCACGCCGGACGCGGCTCAGCCGGCCTCGCCTGACTCGTGCTCGGCCCAGGCGCGGCGCAGCCTTTCGGCGGCGAGCCGTAGGTCGGCCGGCTCGGCGACGTAGGAGACGCGCAGGTGATCGGAGAACGCGCCGTCGGGTGAGGTCCTGCCGCCGGGCAGGACGCGTACGCCGTGGCGGAGGGCGAGTCGGGAGAACCCCTCCGTGTCGCCGGTGGGCAGCCGTACCCACAGGAACGGTCCGCCGTGCGGGCGGGTCCACGACCAGGTGGGCAGGTTGGTGCGGAGCAGGCCGGAGAAGAGGTCGAGCCGTTCGGTGAGTTGACGGTTTCGGTGGGTCCTGGTCCCGTCGATGGCGGGCAGGGCGCGCTCGGCGAGGAGCTGGGCGACGTGCGAGGTGCCGAGGTCGGTGACGACCTTGAGGCGGCCCAGCCGGGTGATGAGGTGGCGCGGTGCGCGGATCCAGCCCACGCGCAGGCCCGCCCAGAACAGTTTGCTCAGGGAGCCGATGGTGATGACGGTGCCGCCGCCGGGAGTGGCGGCGAGGCTCTGCCCGGGCCGTGCGTCGAAGGCCAGGTCGGCCAGGGTCGCGTCGTCGGCGATGACCGTTCCGGTGCTTCGCGCCAGGCGGGCGATGTCGTGCCGGCGCGCGGAACTCATCACCGTGCCGGTCGGGTTGTGGCATGTCGCCATGAGGTAGATCAGCCGGGCCGGTGACCGGTCCAGTGCCTCACGCAGCGCGCGCACCTTGATCCCCTGCTCGTCGACGGGCAGGGCGAGGACGGTGGCGCCGGCGGCGCGTGCGGCGTCGAGGGCCCCGGTGTAGGTCGGGTTCTCGGTGATGATGGTCCCGCGGTCCTTGCCGAAGAGGGTGAACAGCAGGTCGATCGCCTGCTGGGCGCCGCTGGTGACCAGGATCTCGTCGGCGGTGGTGGTGAGCCCGAGTGACGTGCAGCGATCGGCGATCGCCGCGCGGAGCGAGGGCAGGCCGAACGGCTCGTAGTCGAAGCGCGCGGCGAGGCCGCGCAGGTCGTGGGCGGTCACGGTCAGGGCCTCGTCGGACAGGCCGCCCAGCCCGGGGAGGACGGAACCCGCGCAGTCGATGACCCCGTCGAGCCGTTCGCCGGGGAGTTTGGACGCGGGCAGGTCCGCCGCGGGCACGGCGGGTCCGACCGAACGGGCCGAGGCGGCCACGCGCGTCCCGCTGCCGCGTGCGCTTTCGAGCAGGCCCTCCTCGCGCAGGTGCCGGTAGGCGGCGATGACGGTGGTACGGCTGAGCCCCAGCGATCGCGCCAGGTCGCGTTCGGACGGCAGGCGCGAGCCGACGCCGATCTCGCCCCGCCGGGCCGCGTCGCGGATGCGGTCGGCCAGTTGCCGGTAGAGCGGCCCGGTGCCGCGGAGGTCCATCAGGTTCACCGGGTCCAATCTCCCGGCAAGTGGATATCGATTTCAAGCCCGGTTCGCCAGCAGGCTGAGCCCATGGACACCGCCATGACGCTGGAGACACTGCTCGTGCACGCGGACGCCGACGACGGCGAGCCCGACATCGCACCACCGATCCACCAGACCGTTCCCTTCGCCTCCGCCTCGGCCGAGGACTTCGAGGAGCTGAGCTCCGCCACCAGGGCGCAGCGGTTCTACCGCCGTTACGGCAATCCGACACAGGCGCGACTGGAGAAGGTCCTGGCGGCCGTCGAGGGCGCCGAGGCCGCACTGGCCACCGCGTCCGGTATGGGGGCGATCTCGACCACCGTCCTGTCGCTCGTCGGGGCGGGCGACCACATCGTCGCGCAGCGGAGCATGTACGGGGGGACCCTGAGCCTCCTTCAGGACCTGGCACCGCGGCTCGGGATCGAGACCACGCTCGTGGACCAGACGGACACGGCGGCGTTCGAGCGCGCCCTCCGGCCGAACACGAAGCTCATCATGCTGGAGACCCCCGGCAACCCGCTGCTGCAGATCACGGACCTGGAGGCGGTCGCCGGGCTCGCCCGTGACCGAGGCATTCCTACCCTCGCCGACAACACGGTCGCCACACCGGTGAACCAGCGCCCGCTCGACCATGGCGTGGACCTCGTCATGCACAGCGTCACCAAGGCCGTGTCCGGCCACTCGGACGTCCTGGCCGGGATCGTGCTGGGCCGGTCCGACCTCGTCGACCGGATCTGGCAGACGCACACCCTGATCGGGTCGGTCATCAGTCCGCACGACGGCTGGCTGGCGCTGCGCGGTCTGCGGACCCTGGCGATGCGTGTGGAGCACCAGAACCGGACAGCGCTCGCCCTCGCCCGGTTCCTGGAGGACCATCCGGCCGTGGCGAAGGTCAACCACCCGGGGCTGCCCGGTCATCCGCAGCACGACCTGGCGAAGCGGCAGATGCGCGGATTCGGCGGGCTGCTGAGCTTCGAGCTGCGCGGCGGCAGCGATACGGCGGAGAGGCTCCTCGCCGCGCTCCGTGTCCCCGCGCGCTCCGCGAGCCTGGGCGGCGTGCGTTCGCTCGTCGTCCGGCCCGCCGCCATGTGGGGGCAGGAGCTGACCGAGGAGCAGCTCGCCGAGGCCGGCGTCCCGCCCGGCCTCGTCCGGTTCGCCGTCGGCCTGGAGTCCGAGACCGACCTGATCGCCGATCTCGAACGCGGGCTCGCCGCGGCGTTCCACGGCCGCTGACGGCGTGGACGCGGCGGTGCGGCCGGCACCGGCCGGTACGGCCCGTACCGGCCGTACCGGCCGCTCCCGATCCGCGCTCCGCCGCGGCGCCGGCGATCACGGAGCCGCGGAAGTGCCTTTGCTCCGCCACGAATTGGGCACCACGGCTCTCGTCCGTGATGTCCGAGTGGCTGCGAGACGGCGCCACCGCCGATGTCCGGTACGCCGGACGGGTCCACCGGTTCGTGGTGGCCGTGGCTTCGGCTCAGAACCAGTGCACGCAGTGCGGACGGCGCTCGGCTGCGAAGAGTGCGTCGGCTCGGCCGACCGCCTCGGGACGGTGGGCGCGGATCCGGCCGGCCCGGACCAGGGTGCTCGGGGCGACCCCGCCCAGGTAAGCCGAGCCGAGGTCGCTGATGTTCAGGGACAGGTCGGGTTCCCGGTCGGTGGGTTCGCACTCGGCCGTGCCGTTGGTGACGGTGAGCAGGTAGCGCTGGTTCTCCCGCAGGAACGGGTCGTCGACGTCCAGGACGAGCTCTCCGTCGGCGAGGTAGCGGCGGGCGGCCAGGGCGCGGGGTACGTCCAGCAGGCGCACCCACAGGCCGTCGTGGTCGGCGGCCACCTCCGCGGCGCGGAAGTCCGCCAGCTGCCAGCGGAGCGGGTGCTCCGGCGGGAGGTTGGCGAAGACGACCGTGGTCACGAGGTCGTGCTCCAGGCAGTGGCGGGCGAGGGCGTCATGGGCCTCGTCGTTGGTGGCGATCACCTCGTCCACGGTGAGGGTGCGGGCGTAGGCGACCGGATCGGTGACGGCCACGGAGTAGCTGGCGTATCCGTCGGGTGTGCCGTCGGCGTCCCGGTGGAGGGCGATGTGGCGCTTGGCGCGGGAGACGGGCGGTCGTCCGGCACCCGACCGCCACCAGTGGCCGGGCCGGGAGAGGGCGCCGGGCTGGGTGCGCCGGTAGCGGTCGTACAGGTCGTGCAGTAGCTCGTCGTTGCCTGCGCGCTCCAGCAGTTCCACCGTGCCGGGGGCCGCGGCGGTCGCGAAGGCCGCGCGGTGGCGCGGTACGGACAGCCGCTGGGTGTAGGTGGCCGGCCCGTATCCGAACCGGCGGTAGATGACGGCCTCCGACGCCAGGAGGACGGAGAGGAACTCGCCTTCAGCGCGCAGCTGGTGCAGCTGGTGGCGCATCAGCGCGGTGAGGACGCCTTGTCTGCGGTGGGTGGGCAGTACCCCGACGGCGGTGACGCCGGGGACGGGTACGGAGACTGCACCGGGGAGCGTCAGCTCGAAGGTGTAGGCGCCGGCGGTGCCGACCGGGCGGTCTTCGTCGGTGGTGGCCAGGAGGTTGCGGTCCATCTCGTAGGCCGACCACCAGGCGCCCTCGCCTTCGGCGGGTGGTGTGGGGAACTGTCCGAACGCGCTGAGCAGAGTTCGCAGGAAGGTCTCGCGGTCGGATTCGGAGGTGGAGCGGATCTGCATGGTCTCCTCTTCGTGAGGGATGAGAGACGGATACCTGAAGAAGCAGCGACAGCCCGCCGTCCGGGACGGAACGTCCCGCCCGGACGACGTGTCAGGCGACGCGTGAGGCAGCCCACCGGGTGGCGGATTCCTCGCCGCCGCCGGAGCCCGAAGGATCCGTCCGGTTGCGGCACGCCGCGTCAGGTGGACGGAACGATCGGAAACCGGCACAGGCGGGGCCGATCCCGGTGCCGGCAACCACCGAAGGGGGAGCGGACCGCCGTCGACGGACGCCAACAGCCGAAATTCTCACGGATGCCACTGTTGTGTCCCGTGAGACGCTAGTAGATCTTCACGGAAAGGGTCAATGGTTACCATGAGAGCCATGACCGGGAGCCCAGCCAGCGACACCGCATCCACCCGTCGGCCCGATCCGCTGCCCGCCGCACCGGGCGAGGACCGTTCGCCGGCGCTCGCCCTCGTGAACACCCGGACCGTGCGCGGAGGCATCCCCGTCGACATGCTCGACACACCGGAACAGGTGGCGGCCTGGCTCCGGATACACACGGAGGCCGAAGCTCCGCCGAGCCTCGACGCGGACGCCGTGGAGGGTTTCCATGAACTCCGCGACGCGATCCGCGAGTTGCTCACCGCCGCGACCGACGGCCGGGAACCGGAGCAGGAGGCCGTGGTCATCCTGAACGCCGCGCTGCGTGCGGCACCGGCGGTGCCCAGACTCGACTGGCCGGCGGGAGGCCGGCCGCGTCGCCGGGACATCTCCGCCGCCGTCGCGCCGATCGCCGGGGCCCTCTCCCGTATCGCCGAGGACGCCCTCGGCCTGCTGTGCGGACCGGAGGCCGAGGAGCTGGCCGTCTGCCCGGCCGACGGTTGCGGCCGGCTGCTACTGCGCGGCCACGGCAGGCGCCAGTGGTGCAGCACCCGCTGCGGCGACCGGGTCCGGGCTGCCCGCTACTACGCCCGCAGGCGTGCCGCCGGAAGCGATCGGGACTGAGACCGACCGGGCCTCCTCGGCCCGGTCGGCTGATCAGAGCCCGCCGACCCGATGGCCGGGCGGGCACGTCCTGTCGCCGGGCCGTGGAACCGGGAGCGGCGAAAGGACGGACCTCACCAGCGGTACCATCTGGCGCCGCCCAGGTGACCCACGGCGAAGCCGACGAGCCAGAGGACGAACACCACGAGCGCGATCCACCACAGCACGTGGACGGCGAAGCCGAGCCCGCCCAGGATCAGGGCCAGCAACAGTACGAGTAGCAGCACAGCCATGAGAATCAACCTCCGGTCCCGGCGCTTGCCCAGGAACGGCGGTCTCACACACCCGGCGCCCGACGGTCCGCCCTGTCGTGGCGGCCGGACGCGCCGGGGGCGTCGGCCGCCGGGCCCCTCCGGCGGGACCCGGCGACTTCTCGGTGGGGGAGCGGCCACCGGAGAAGCAGCCCCTGACGCCGCGATCCGCGTTTCGGGATGCCGGTTCCGGGCAGCCGCTGGCTATCCGAGCCTCAGGGAGGACTCGATGTCGACAGGAACGCTTATCGAGATCATCGTTCCCATCGCGGTCGTTCTCATCCTGCTGGCCGTCACGGCGTGGTACCTCACCCGCCGTCGTCGGCTCCAGGAGCGCTTCGGGCCCGAGTACGACCGGACCGTCCAGCGCTCGGAGAGCAGGTTCGCCGCCGAACGGGAGCTGCACGCCCGCGAGCAGCGCCACGACCGGCTGGACATCAAGCCACTGCCGGCCGCGGCGCGGGAGCGGTACGCCGAGGACTGGACACAGGTGCAGCAGCGGTTCGTGGACCAGCCGGACGAGGCGGTGCAGCAGGCCGACCGACTGGTCACCGTGCTCATGCGCGAGCGCGGATACCCGACGGAGGGCTACGAGCAGCAGCTCCGGGACCTGTCCGTGGAGCACGGCCGCACTCTGGAGCACTTCCGGGCCGCCCACGCGGTGAACGCGGAAGTCCGCGACCACCAGGCGACCACCGAGGAGCTCCGCGGCGCGATGGTGCACTACCGGGCGCTCTTCGACGAGCTGCTCGGTGATGGTCGCGAAGGACGACCGGACGGGGGACGGAGATGACACGGCGTTCGGGACCGTCCGACGCGCCCGGAACGAGGGTGGGCGGCCGGCGGCACGGACATGGGATGAAGCAGCGGAAACGGGGTTGGAGCAGATGAAGTACGAAGGCAGTGCCGGAAGCAAGGAAGAGCGCCTGACCACCGAGGATCTGGCCCGCACCTCCGACACCCAGGAGGAACCCCGGCGCCAGGACCGGGAGGGGACGGAGGCAGCCGGGGGACGTCCGACGTTCCCGGGCGAGGCCACCGGGGGACTCGCCGGAGCGGACGCCGGGACGGCGATGGGGGAAGGCGGCCCGGTGGAGGAGGAGCCGGAGCGACGGGAGACCCTTGAGGAGCGTGAAACCGCCCAGGACCAGGAGACCCCGGAGGAACGCGGAAACCAGCAGGGGAGGGAGCCCGCGGAGCGGACGGAGGGGGAGCCGGGCATCGGTGAGGAACCGCTGTTCGCTCCGGAGGACGAGCATGAGCTCAGGTCCCGCTGGCTGGAGATCCAGAACCAGTTCGTCGACGACCCGCGGGAGGCGGTCAGCTCGGCGGACGCACTGGTCGCGGATCTGATGCAGCGTCTGGCCACCAGCTTCGCGGACCACAAGCGGGGCCTGGAGCAGCAGTGGAACCGAAGGAGCGAGGTTCAGACCGAGGATCTTCGGCTGGCGCTCCAGCAGTACCGCTCCTTCTTCCAGCGGATCCTCACCAGCTGAAGCCCCGACCACAGAGCCCAGGGCGGAACCCCGGAGGTGTCCAGTCCCGGGCTCTCGACGAGCCGCCCTCTCGACGGGCTACGGCGAGGCCGCCCAGGCCGGTGGGACGGCGCACCGGCCGGAGCCTGACGACGGCTTGGACGGCGCGGCCTGCTTCTTCTGGAACATCTCGCACGGATGACGGTAGGTGGGCGACCCGACGCCGAGCGGACCGCCGCCCGGTCAGCCGTCCATCGACCGGCGCGACCGCTGACGGCCGTCTTCCTCGGGTGAGCCCTCGTCGCCCCCGTGACCGGTGATCCGTGCGACGGCGTAGGCCGAACCGGCGACCACCGCCCAGGCCGCCGTTGCGGCGGGCAGCGCCACCCAGGCGGAAACGCGAGGCATCAGTACAGCGGTGGCCAGGGCGAAGGCGAGGAGCCCGAACGTGCCCAGGGCCGCGCCCCGGGCGTCGTCACGGCTGGAGCGAAGACCCTCCTCCTTCGCCACCAGGGTGAGGCTGGCCACCAGGATCGCGGGGAAGGCTAGCAGCACCCCGCCGGGGAAGGGCCCGAGGAGTACGGTCACCGTTCCGGCAAGGGCGGAGACGCCGGCACCGAAGGCGAAGCGGACCAGCAGGTCCCTGGAACGCACCCGCCTGACGGCGCGCAGCTCCAGCCGGATGCCGTCGTTCCGGTGGCTGGTCATCCGGCCATCGCAACGGCCAGGATCGCCGCCACACCGCACCAGACCAGCAGGGCGAAGGCCGAACCGCGCAGGGCACCGAGACGACCGAGTGCCGGGACCGCGGCCAGGCAGTAGACGGTGAAGGCGACCGCACCGACCGCCATGCCGCGCGCGGCGACGGTCGCGTCGTGATGGCCCTTGAAAGCGACGGTGGCGATGAGACTGCCCAGGGCGACCGAAGGCGCGGCGGCGAGGACTCCGGCCAGACGCTTGGGCTGGAGGGCCTCCGCGAGGAGTGCGAAGGCCAGCACGAACAACCCGCCCATCACGGATTTCACTCCGACCTCGAGAACGGATGTCATCGGACCACCGTAGAGTCCGGGGCCGCCGCGCCGGCGGATCGCCACGACAGCGGCCGGGGCCGCGGGCACCGGCCAGGGCCGGACCGGAACGGTCGGCCGGCGGCACGGTGACCGGGTCGGCGATGATCTCCGTACCACGGACCGGTTGCCTGCCAGGGTAGACGGCCCACCGCGCCGAAGTGGCCGCCGGTCGGGCCGTCCGGCCCCAGCTGAGCCATCCGAACGACGATCTCGGCGCCCTGCTCGACGGTCTGCGTACGCTCGTGCCGGTTCAGGACCGCCGAGTGTAGCCGGGCTGGAGCGATCGGGACGAGCGCGACGATCCCGGAACACACGATGGCCACGACGAAAGGCTCGCCGCGGCCATCACCCGGTAGTTCTCGGACAGGTCGAACCGACATCCGACTGTCGTGGAGAGTCAGTCCTTGAAGGCGTCCTTGACCTTCTCTCCCGCCTGCTTGACGTCCGCGCTCACCTTGTCAGCCTTGCCCTCGGCCGCCGTCGGACGGTCGCCGACAACCTTGCCGACGGCTTCCTTGGCGTGGCCCTTGGCCTTCTCCGCCACGTTCCGGACCTTGTCCGCGCCGCTCATGCCTGCCTCCTCGACTCGGGACGACTCTTCGACCATCGCGTCTGCCCACGATCGGCGCGGCCATGCGAAATCCGACAGCCCGGCCACGGGGCCCGACACCCAGGGTGCCGAGGACGGAGAACCCGATCACGCTGGCGTTTTGGCCGATCAGGACACTGAGTCCGCCACGCCGCGCCACGCTGCCCGGCCCTCGGTGAAGGCGCTGACCAGTACCGAAAGGCCGTCGTCGGCGATCATCAGATCGGCCGCGTTCCTTGCCGCGGACCACGTACAGCTTCTGTTTCCGGCCGACGGATCCGTGCAGCCGGGCCAGGGCGGAGAACCCGGCCTCGGCCTAGGCGTCCGGTCCGGTCCGAGGCGGCGGCGTGTAATTGGATGGCCCCTTGGGATATCCAATGCGACAACTTGCTGTGCGGCGTGAGGTCGCTTGTTCGAAGTGAGGTTGATCGTGTGAAGAGGTAGTCATAGCGAGATGCCTCCGGATTTGTGTCCGAATCTGTCCCCGCGCTCACATGCGTCGCTGGCAACGGCGGGGTGTGAAGCTGAGCGTTCAAGCCCAAGGGCGCCTTGGCCATCGAGGAGCAACAGGCGAGGGGAAGGCTGGACGGGCGAACGAGAGTGAACCCTTGAGGAATCCTCGTCATGTCGGACCCGCGCTGATGGTCAGTAGTCGGCGGGCAGGACCCGGACGCTGTAAGGCGTCAGGTGGCCCCTGGATCGAGCAAGTCCAGGGAGCCGGACACCGCTGGTCCCGGGGAGAAAGGGCGCCCACCCCAGCCGCATCTTCGACATGCGGAACACGAAAACCCTGATGAGGTCCAGGAGTTCGCTCCTGGTAGGCCGACCGTAAGGAGAGCGGAATCCCTCAGCAGGAACAGGATGGCCCAAGAAGCGAACGCCGGTTGGTCGAAAGACCGGGGGAAACCGGGCAGCGGACTCTTCACCCGCTGTCCGCCATAACCCGTCGGATACGGGCTCGTGCCCGGCCTGAAAGGGAGCTGACGTGGGCCAGGTGAGCCTTTGAAGCACCGACGCGAGGAAGCCGGAACCGAAGGACAAGTTATGCAACGGAGGCACTGATGAGCGAACAGGCCATCGAGCCTGCCGCCCTCGCCGCCCCGGTGA
Organism: Kitasatospora sp. HPM-01-4; assembly: GCF_051374625.1. Classification (NCBI taxonomy): domain Bacteria; kingdom Bacillati; phylum Actinomycetota; class Actinomycetes; order Kitasatosporales; family Streptomycetaceae; genus Kitasatospora; species Kitasatospora sp. HPM-01-4. The sequence goes on from NZ_JBPQGP010000005.1 coordinate 8,114,188, forward strand.
ACGGACCGGAGGGCGAGGGCCTCGACTGGCACAGCATCGACTGGGCCAAGCACGAGGCGCACGTACGGCGGCTGAGGCAGAGGATCTTCAAGGCTTCGCGGGAAGGGGACCTGAAGAAGGTCCGCAATCTCCAGAAGCTCGTGCTGCGGAGCTACAGCAACACGCTGGTGAGCGTGCGGCGGGTAACCCAGCAGAGCACCGGACGTGCAACCGCGGGCATGGACAAGGAGGTGGCCCTGACGCCACAGGCGCGGGGCCGACTGGCGACCGAGCTTCATCGGTCCCAAGTCCCTTGGCAGGCCCGGCCGGTCAAGCGCGTGTACATCCCGAAGTCGAACGGTCAGCAGCGCCCGCTCGGTATCCCGGTCATCCGTGACCGGGTGATGCAAAGCCGCGTGAAGAACGCGCTGGAGCCCGAGTGGGAGGCCAGGTTCGAGCCCAGGTCGTATGGGTTCCGGCCCGGCCGCAGCTGCCAGGACGCGATCCGGGCGGTCTTCCTCACCTCGAAGGGGAAGGGAGCCAAGCGCCTGTGGGCGCTGGACGCGGACCTGAAGGCGGCGTTCGACCGCATCAGCCACGACCACCTGACCGCCACCATCGGGCAGTTCCCCGCGAGGGACCTGATCCGGGGCTGGCTGAAGGCGGGCGTGCTGGAGCGTGGACGCTGGGCACCCACGGAAGAGGGCACCCCGCAAGGCGGGGTGATCAGCCCGCTGCTGCTGAACATCGCCCTGCACGGGATGGAAGAGGCGGCGGGCTGCCGCTACCGACGCGGAAAGGGTGACCTGATGCGCGCGGTGGCCGGCACACCCGTGCTGGTGCGGTACGCCGACGACTTCGTTGTGCTCGGTCACGACGAAGCTCAAGTACACCGCGTCAAGGAGGAACTGGCCAGATGGCTGGAGCCGAGGGGTCTGCGCTTCAACGAGGACAAGACCCAAGTGGTCCACCTCACTGAGGGGTTCGACTTCCTCGGGTTCTCCGTGCGCAGGCACGGAGACAAGCTGCTGGTCAAGCCGAGCAAGACGGCTTGCGCGAGACTCCGGAAGCGCATGCGCGACGAGGTGCGCGCCCTTCAGGGCAGCAACATCGGCGCGCTGCTGAAGAAGATGGTGCCCATCGTCCGTGGATGGAGCGCCTACTACCGGAGTGTGGTGTCCAGCGACGCGTTCCAGGCGATGGACAACCACATGTTCAAGCTCGTCTACCGGTGGGCGAGACGCGGGCACCCGAACAAGTCGGGCCTGTGGATCAAGCACCGGTACTTTGGCCGCTTCAACAGGACCAGGCAGGACATGTGGGTGCTGGGTGATCACGAAAGTGGGGCCTATCTCCCGAAGTTCTCCTGGACCAGCATCGTTCGACACGAGATCGTGTTCGGGACGGCGTCGCCAGACGATCCGTCCCTGGCCGCTTACTGGCACAAGCGCCGCCGCCGGAAGGAGCCGCCGCCGATGGACAAGACGAGTCTTGCCCTCGCCGCGACCCAGAAGGGACGGTGCCCACTGTGCAAGCAGGCGCTCATCGCCGGAGCCGAGTATGAGCCCGACAGCCCACGCGAGTGGATCGAGTGGTTCACGGCGTCGAAGAAGATGCTGAACAAGCATCACTTCGTCTACCGGCGACACGGCGGGTCGAACGAGCGAAGCAACCTCCGCCTCGTCCACGCCGACTGCCACCGTCAGCACCACGCTGGGGACGGCAGCCGGTCCAGCGGAGAAACCTGACGAAGCCCATGCGGCTTGCTTGAGCCGGATGCGGTGAAAGTCGCAAGTCCGGTTCTGAGGGGGGCGGGGCGCAGCGATGCGCTCCGTCTACCCGACCCGCCAATAGCCTGAGTGCGGTCAGGGCCCGGTCCTGTGGTGGTCGCGGCCGGGTCGGTGCGGTCATTGGCTGGCCCGTGCTGGGTGCGGAGCTTGTCCATCGGCTGGGGCAGGGTGTAGCGGCATCCTAGCGGGCGATGGCCAGCAGTTCCGGGTGTCCCGGTCAGCACCAGCCCGGATGCCCTGGCCACTAACCAGGGCGGTCACCCGGACAGTACTGGCTGGTCAGTACCGATCAGTCTGGAAGGGGGACGGCAGCGTGAGATCGTCAGCAGGGCGAACATGAAGCCCCGCCGCCTCCAGTACCTGGACGGCCGCGATGCCGACCTTGGGTTCGAAGACATCGGTGAAGTTGCCCGGCCACAGCTACGGCGCCGCCGGCCGCTTCCGCGTCTGCGGCGTGATTCGATCCGCGCGATCAGGGCAGACGCGTGTTCGCGGTCCGCAGAGCGGGACCGCTCGAAATTCGCCGCGCGAAGGAGGGCAGGCCATGGGCAAGGTTCAGGAATCGATCGAAGTCGACGTTCCGCTCCACACGGCTTACAACCAGTGGACGCAGTTCGAGGAGTTCCCCCGGTTCATGGAGGGTGTCGAGGAGGTACGGCAACTGGATGAACGCCACAATCACTGGCGGGCCACCATCGCCGGTGTCACGCGGGAGTTCGACACCGAGATAGTCGACCAACTGCCTGACGAACGCGTGGCCTGGCGGACGGTCGGTGGCGACGTTGCGCAGAAAGGTGTGGTGACCTTCCAGCCGCTGGATGAAGCCCACACCCGCGTCAGGCTCGCCATGGAGGTCGCACCGGAGGGTCTGGCCGAGCGAGCGGCCGACATGCTCGGTGTGCTCGACCGCAGGGTCAAGGGCGATCTGCGGCGTTTCAAGGACTTCGTCGAGTCCCGCGGTGAGGAGACCGGCGCCTGGCGCGGCCGTATCTCCCCCGGCTGACGAAAGGGTCGTCCGAACCGGCCGCCCGGCACCCGGTAGACCTCAGATGTCGGGCGGTCATCGCTGGAACAGGACACGGTGGAGAGGAGCCGTCAGCGGACGGGACGGACCTGCCTGCAGTGTGCGGATCGCCACCGTGGTAGGACCGGGCCGGATCGATCGCTGCGGCGGCGCACGCCACCGCGTTCCCGCCGATTCGAAGCCAGTGAATTCAGTCGGCATGCTTCCAAGACGCGAATGCGATGCACTCGACATCCACCTGGTCAGCGAGATCGATCAACACGTTTGCAAGTGTGCGGACAGTCTTCTGGTCCAGATCAGTCTCACCGTAGTCCGGCCATTCCAGCCACTCGTTCGCAACCATGCGCAACAACGCCGTGGCCTGCTCCGAAGGCATCAGTATCTCGTGATCGGGTGTCGACATCACTGTGACGGATATGCGGAGCATGGAGTGCCTCCGGAAGTCATTACCGTGCTGCCGCTCAGGCTCGGTCATCCTGCTCCGCGGATACCCGCTCCGCCCGAACGGAAGCACAAAAGTGCCGGATTGACCGTCCGCTTCACGACGGTGGTCCGTGGTCAGGGGCGGGTGAGGGATTGCGGTACTCGCCACCGTCCGGTCGCCCATGGTCGGCCGGGATCAGGTGACCGGTGCCGGCACTGGCGATGGTCCGGGGCGGGCCCGGGGCCTGGAACGGGTGGTGGCTGGGGGGCTGGCTCAGGTCGCGGTGGCGGGTTGAAGGCATCGGCACCCACGCCGTAGACGGTGTCGGTGGGCAGCACCACGAGCTGCTCACCCCGACACACCGCCGAGACGGCCTCGCGCAAACCCATGGCACGCTCGGAAGATCCGAGCAGTCGAAACGACGCGGCATCGCAGTTCTCCAACCGAGCGGGCTCCCCGCCCCTTTCCTCCGCGCCGAAGAACCCGGCACGGCTCAGCCGCGTCTCCTGAGCCGACGCGCGCTCCATAAGCGGTCAGAGTCGGACGGGGAGGTGGCGGGGTCCGCGCAGCATGGCGGAGCGCCGGTAGGGGGGTGGGTCCTGGAGGAGGGTTGCACCGGTGAGGCGGGGGATCAGTGCGCCGAGCGCGGCCCGGGCTTCGACACGGGCGAGTGGTGCGCCGTAGCACAGGTGGATGCCGCTGCCGAAGCCGAGGTGCTGGTTGTCCGGGCGGGTGGGGTCGAACCGGTCGGGATCGCGGAACCGCTTGGGGTCGCGGTTGCCGGAGGCCAGCGCGAGCACGACGGAGGTGCCTTTGGGGAGGGTGGTGCCGGCGATGTCAACGTCGGCGAGGGGGATGCGTTGGCGCATGTGGACCGGGGGCTCGTAGCGCAGCAGCTCCTCCACCGCGGCCGGTAGCAGGTCGGGTTCGCGGCGCAGTTGCTCCAGCCGGTCGGGGTGGCGCAGCAGGGTGAGGACTCCGTTGGTGATGAGATTGACGGTGGTCTCGTGTCCGGCGATGAGGAGCAATACGGCGGTTTCCGCGAGTTCCTCGTGGGTGAGCCGCATGGCCGGGTCGGGTTCGTTGATGTAGGCGGAGAGCATGTCGCCGGTGGGATGGTCGCGGCGTTGTTCGGCGAGGTTTACCAGGTACTGGCCCATCTCGATCCGTGCCTGCTCGCCGGCCCGGTCCCGCTCGGCGGAGGACTCCTCGTCGGGTCTGACGTCGGCGGAGGCGACGATCGCGTCGGACCATTGCCGGAACTGTGGTTCGTCCTCCTGCGGGACGCCGAGCAGTCGGCAGATGACGGTGACGGGCAGCGGGTAGGCGAAGTCGTCGACGATGTCGATCCGGGTGGGGTCCTGGAGGTTCTGGAGCAGTTCCGCGGTGAGTTCGGTTATCCGGCCGCGCATGGCATCGATGCGACCGGGGCTGTGCGGCGGACCGAACGGCCGCATGGCCAGGCTGCGCAGTCTGTGGTGCTCGGGGTCGTCGAGCCGTAGGAACGGCGGCTTCAGTGTCTCCTGGGCCGGTTGCGCGGACGGGGCGGTGAGGCTGCGGGGATCGGCACTGATTCGTGGGTCGTGGAGGAGCGCGGTGATCTCGTGGTAGGTGCCAATCAGGTAGCTGCCGTCCGCCTGCCGCACGACGGGACCGGCTTCGCGCAGTTCCGCGTAGAGCGGGTAGGGGTCGGGGCGGTTGGCGTAGTCGGTGATCCGTTCCAGGAGGGTGTCGGCGGCGGCCATGGGGTGCGGCTCCTCGTGGTTGGGCGGGAGATGGGTCAGGTGGGCTGCACCACGGTCAGCCGGCGGTTGGGCAGGTGGCCGGTGAGCGCGACGGTGGGGCCGTGGGAGAGTCCCCTCGGATCCGGCACGTCGGAGGGGATCGGGACCTCGGCCGCGAGTGGGCGGTCGGACGCGCCGGGCGGGGGCGGGAAGGGGGCGGCGGTCTCGATCAGGCGCGTGTAGTAGTCGAGTGACTTGGCCATGTCGACGGTGACCGCGGCGGTGACCCGGCCCTTGTAGCCGTAGACCATCGCCAGGCGACGTTCCTCCAGCGTGCCCTGGGCGATGACCACGTGGTCGGAGAAGGTGGGCACGCCCACGGACTTGATGTTGAGCCCGAACTGGGTCGACCAGAACGTCGGGAGGGCGAGGTGCGGGCGGCGCAGGGGTCCGGGATTGACCATGTTGTGGGCGGCCACCTCGGCCTGCGCGACCGCGTTGCCCCAATGCTCCAGGGAGAGCATCTGGTAGCCGAACAGCGGGTGGGGGAAGCGCGAGACGTCACCGGCCACGAAGACGTCGTCGGTGACGATGCCGTACATGTCGAAGGCCCGGCACCCGGCGTCGCAGGCGATCCCGCGCGGGCCTGCTGCCAGTCCGGAGTCCGCCAGCCATTCGACGTTGCGGACCGCCCCCAGGGCCGCGACGCACACGTCCGCCTCCACAGCGCTGCCGTCGGACAGGTCCGCACCGGTGAACCGGCCGTTCCCGTCGCCCCGCAGGGCGGTGACGGTCACCCCGCAGCGCAGGTCCACCCCGTTGTTGCGCTGCATGGCGGCCGCGAGCTTCGACAGGGTACCGCCGAGCGCGCCCACCAGGGGGGCGGGGCCGCGTTCGGTGACCGTGACGTCGAGACCGCGTTCCCGGCAGGCCGAGGCGATCTCCGAGCCGGTGAAGCCCCCGCCGATCACCAGCACCCGCCGCGGCCCCGCGACCAGCCGCTCGGCCAGCCCGGCGGCGTCCTCGCGGGTGCGCAAGGTGAACACTCCGTCCAGGGCGGCCTCCTCCGCCTTGGGCCAGGGCCTGGCCCGGGTGCCGGTGGCGATCAGCAGCCGGTCGAACGGAAGCGATTCGCCGTCGGCCAGCACCACCCGTTTCCCGAGAGGGTCCAGGCCGGTGGCACGGACGCCGAGCCGCCAGTCGGCGTCCGGGTCCCGGCGCATCGGCAGAGCGGTGGACTGCGCCGCGACCCGGCCGAGCAGGACCTGCTTGGACAGCGGCGGCCGGTCGTAGGGCGGATGGGGCTCGTCCCCGACCACGGTCAGTGAGCCGCTGAAACCCTCCTCGCGCAGCGCCTCGGCGGCCCGCAACCCGGCCAGTGACGCGCCGACGATGACGATCCGGCCTTCTCGAAGGTCAGCGGCCACCGCAGCTCACCTCCTTGCCGAGGAGGATGGCCTGGACCGGGCACGCTGCTGCGGCCTGGCGCACGCGCTCCAGCTGGTCGTCGGGAACGGCCGGGGCGTACAGCAGTCCCTCCTCGCCGTGTAGCTGGAACACCTCCGGCGCGAGGAACACGCACTGCGCATAGCCCTGGCAGCGCGTGAGGTCCACAACGATCTGCATCCCCACCACTCCCTCCGTCGCCTCACCCCCTCCTTTCCAGAGTGGCGGAGGGAGCGGAACCTCGCACGGCTGACCCGGGTCGGTCAGCGCAGGAGAACGGCCAGGAGTTCGGCGAGGCTCGGGCCGGCGTCGGCCGGGTGGCGCAGTTGCTTGGCGGCCTGGACGTGGTAGTGGTTGCTGCGGCCGGTGCGTTCGTGGGTGAGGTAGCCGGCCTCTTCGAGGTCGACGACGATCCGCTGGACGGCGCGCTCGGTCAGCAGGCAGCGGTCCGCGATGGCGCGCACCCTGATGCCGGGGTCGCGGGCGATCTGTACCAGCACGCGGGCGTGGTTTGTCAAGAAGGTCCACTGCCGCGCCGTCGAGGGGCCTCGCGGCCCGGCACCCCTATTTGTGGACCACACTCTGGTAGACCGCGCCCGGCCGGTCGGCACCGAATCACGGGCGGAGCCCGGCGTGCGGGGGATCAGCGGGTTGCCCTTTGCCATCTGGAGGTCCCGATGAACGATCCGGCCGCCACCGGCCTGCGGTGCCTGGTCATCGGCGCCACCGGCTACATCGGCGGCAGGCTGGTGCCGGAGCTTCTCGCCGCCGGGCACCGGGTGCGCTGCCTGGTCCGCGGCCCCGAGCGGCTGCGCGACCACCCCTGGCGCGCCCAGGCCGAGGCCGCCACCGCGGATATCACCCGATCCGGACGCCTTGCCGCCCGTCTTCGAGGGGGTGGACGTCGCCTACTACCTGGTCCACTCACTGACCACCGGGCCGGGCTTCGAGGCCACCGACCGAGCGGCCGCCCGCGCTTTCGCGCATGCGGCGGAGGCGGCCGGGGCGGGCCGGATCGTCTATCTCGGCGGCCTGGTCCGAGAGGGCGTTCCGGCCGACCGGCCAGCGCGTCGCCGCCGGGCACGTGCTCGCGCACCGCCGGATACAGGTACTGCTCCTCGGCCACCGAGTGGCGTACCAACTCGATGGTGAACTCGTCCGCGATCGCGCGGCGCCGGTCGTCCCCGGCCGGCAAGGCCTTGATCTCCTCGAACAGCTTCGCGGTGGTCGGTGGTGAGCTCCGCGATGACGTTCCCGCCGTGCGAGGGGGCGACCAGCAGGGGCAGGCGGCGGGCGGCGGTGGTGGCCGGGAAGCCGTGGTACCCGACGAAGGTGCCGGTGACGAGCAGGACTGTGCCCCGGGCGCGGGCCGCAACGGGGCCGGCTTCTTCGGTGGCCGGGGCGGGGTGCGGGGACCACTACATGGCCATTGACAGCTCAGGGGTGGTCGGCGAGATGGCGGCGCAAGGTGTCGAGTTCGGCCAGAGCGGCGTCGATGGAGGCGATGGCGGCTCGCATCTCTTCCTGCACGCGGGCCCGAACCTGGACGAGCCTGTCCTGGATGTGGCACCAGCGGTCCTCATCGGAAGCGGGATCAGGCGCGTCGGCGGTTGCTGTCATGGCGGATCTGATCGGTGTGGCGGGTGAGGTCGTCGAGACGGGCGGCCAGGTCCGGGTGGTCGGCGCCGAGGTGGGGTCGCATGCCGGCCAGGGGAGTGAGGAGGTCAGCAGCATCTGCGGCGGCGAGCGCGGTGCGCACGGCGCTCTGGGCCGGCAGGGCCTCGGCTGTCAGGTCGGTGAGAGCTGCGAGCTGGGCGGCAAGGACGCGCAGGTCCGCAGCGCTGGTGCGGGCCCAGGCGGTGACGGTGCGGTCGGCGGCCCGGCGGTCGCGCACGGCCTTGACCCGTTCGGCGCCGGTGGGGGCCGGTTCTGCGGTCGTGCTGCGGGTGGGCCGCAGGCGCAGGTAGCGGTTCTCGGCGGCCTGACGGCTGGCGACACCCATGGGCTGGGCGAGGTCGGCCCAGGTGGCGCCGGCGGCACGGGCGTTCTCCACCAGTCCCGCCTCCCAGCCGGCGAGTTCGGTGCGCACCTCGCGCAGCAGCATCAGGGCGGCCAGGGCCGGTTCGGGACCGCCCTCGGTCGCGTAGCCCGTCGTCTCGGCGGGGGCCGGGCTCTGGGCGGTGCGGACGGCGGCGTCTATGGCAGCCAGGGCCGCGGCGGCGGCCAGGAATGAGACCGGCTCGGCGCGTGTGGTCGTGCCGTTGAGGCGCGGAGCGGGTGTCTCTCGCATCAGTGTCACTCTCTAGGCGACGAGGCAAGTTGTCATCGGATAGATGACATGTTAGAACGGTTTCAGACGAAGCGCACTGGCACCCGTCAAGTACTGGAGGTGTTTCGCGATGCTGATGCGCACCGATCCGTTCCGCGAGCTGGACCGGCTGACCCAGCAGTTCCTCAACACGACCGGCACATGGTCGCGGCCGACCCCGATGCCGCTGGACGCCTACCGCGCCGGCGACGAGTACGTGATCTGCTTCGACCTGCCCGGGGTGGACCCGGATGCGATCGACATCGACGTCGAGCGGAACATGCTGACCGTCAAGGCTGAGCGCCGACCCCGCCACGAGAGCCAAGGCGTGAAGTGGGAGCTGGCCGAGCGCCCGCTCGGGGTCTTCTCCCGCCAGGTCATGCTCTCCGACACCCTCGACCCGGAGGGGATCAGCGCCGACTACGACGCCGGCGTGCTGACCCTGAAGATCCCGGTCGCGGAGAAGGCCAAGCCCCGCAAGATCGCGATCAGCCACAGCGGGACCCGCAAGGAGATCCAGGCCTGAGCGCCCCTGCACGTTCCGCGCCGCCTCGTCCCCCCGGGGGCGGCGCGGAACGCCTTCAAGCCGACCTCGCACAGCAGGCCAGGCCCGAATGCGGGCCGAAAAAGGGGCGAGAGACGCCATGCGCGAGCACAGCCCCGCCTCTGCCGTGGTGCGGGCGAGCGGCGACATCGACCTCGCTTGCGCTGCAGCACGCCCTGACCGACGCGCTGCGCAGGCACCGCGAGGTCGTACTCGACCTGTCGCAGGTGACGTTCATGGACTGCGCGGGCGGGGCGTCCTCGTAGCGGCCCGCAACCAGGCCGACCGACAAAGCCGGCGTGCTCGGCGTAGGCCGCTGCGTGGCACGGCTGCTGCAACTCACCGGCCTCCACCAGCGACTTGCCGCCGTATCCTGACCGGCCTGCCGAAGACGGCGCGGCCCGCCTTGGGAACGGAAGGGAGTGAATTCGCGGTGACTCTTCGATGGGAGGCGTTCTTGGACACGGTCCAGGAACGCGGCGAATACGACACACCCCGGGATGCCGACCGGGCCACCCGCGTCGTCCTGGCCCTACTCGGCGCCCACCTGGTCGGCAAGGTGCGCGCCGAACTCGCGGCCCGCCTGCCCGAGACCTTCGCCCTGATCCTGCTCAACCCCCTGCAGGCCGCCGAGCCGCTCACCCCCGACCGGTTCGTGCGCGCCACCGCCGCCTGGATCGAGGGCGCCACCGAGATAACGGCCCTTTGGGACATCGGTGCCGTGCTGTCCACGGTGGCCGACGCCGCCGGCGACGACCTCATGGAGCGCGTCCTGTTCCAGCTGCCACCCGGCTACGACGTCCTGTTCGGCCGCCCTGCCCACGGCCACGAACCCTGACTGTCGGCGTACGAGTTGTCTTTCCACTCTGGTAGGCACGAAAGAGGTCAGCTGCTCGGCCGCCACATGGCCGGGGCCAACCGATAGCCAGCCACTCTCGGGACAGCGCGGGCTGTCCCCGACACCTGACCCGCGTTCAGTGCCGCCGCTCGTGCCGGGCGACCCCGACGCCGATCGCGTAACCGTCCACGCCACCACGACCGGCGACCTCATATCGCGAGGCGGACGCGTCCGGGAGTTGACCGCGACGTCGGGGGTGTGGCGGGGCCAGAGGTCTTGGCGGAGAACGTCAGTCACGACCGTTCATGATCGCGGTTCCGGTGACGCTCCGTGGCCTTGGCACGGAAAGTGATCCAGAACCGCGTTTCGGCCGTCGCATGCGGCGCAGATGCGGGGAGGGGCCCGTACCTGGAGAGAAGGTGGTCGGCATGACCGGGTTGCAGAACAGGACCGTGGCATTCCTGGTCGCACCCAAGGGCGCGGAGCAGGAGGAGCTGACGTCTCCCTGGCAGGCCGTGGCCAAGGCCGGCGGCACCCCGAAACTCGTCTCCACCGAGGAAGGCCGGGTGCAGGCCTTCAAACACCTCGACCCCGGGGACACCTTTCCCGTGGATGCAGTCGTTTCGCAGACCTCGGCCGACGACTACGACGCACTGGTTCTGCCGGGAGGCGTAGCCAATCCGGACTTCCTCCGGGTGGACGAACAGGCGGTCGAGTTCATCCGGGGCTTCTTCGCCCGAGGCAAGCCGGTGGCGGTGATCTGCCACGGCCCGTGGACGCTGATCGAGGCGGACGTGGTCCGGGGACGTTCCCTCACCTCCTGGCCGAGCGTGCGAACCGATCTGGTGAATGCCGGGGCCGACTGGGTCGACCGCGAGGTGGAGGTCTGCGAGCGGGGACCGAACGTCCTGGTCTCCAGCCGCAAACCCGACGACCTGCCGGCCTTCAACGCCGCGCTGGTCCATCGGTTCGCTGAGGCCATGGCCGCCCGGACATGAAGGATCGGCTGCACGACAGCTTCCGGGATGGACCGGTCCCACCCCTACCCACCCGGCGGCTGGTCCGCCGCAGCCAGCAGCCCGTAAGTTCGCGCTTCTGCTGACTGCGGCACCGATCAGCGACAACCGGGCCGTGCCGCAAGTGGGGCTACGAGTGTTCGACGGCCACTCCGTCAGGGTGCAGCAGGATCTTCGTCCAGCCCTCGTCCCGCCGGTCGAAGTGCCGGTAGCCTTCCGGCGCCCGGCTGAGCGGGAACTCGTGTGACACGAGGAAGTACGGCCTCGCCCGGCCTGCCACGATCAGGTCCCGCAACCGCCGGTTGTAGCGCTTCACCGGGCATTGCCCGGTTCCCATCCGCTGGCCCTTGGTGAAGAAAGTGCCGTAGTCGAAGCCGGGCCTTCGGGTTCTGCGGGACGTAGACGCCGACCACTCCGATGCCGCCCGTGGTTCGGACCGCTACGGCTGTCGCGCCGATCTGCTCAGCCAGGGCGACTGTGGCGCGCCGCGGAGCACTGCGCTGTGGGCGGCGAGCAGGCCCACGGGGCCCGCACCGAACACGGCTATGCGGTCGCTTGGCCGCATGCCGGCCAGCTCGGTACCGTGCCAACCCGGTGGGAAAGATGTCGGAGAGCATGGTGAAGTCCTGCTCGTGCTCGGGCCCCCGGGGCAGTTAGAGCAGGTTGAAATCCGCGTAGGGCACCCGCAGGTAATCGGCCTGACCACCGTCATGGGCCCTATGCCGGCATAGCCGTGAGCAGCGCCGTCGACCCTTTCGGCTGGATTGGTGCGCAGGCGGAAGGCGGCCGATCCGTCCACGCAGTTGCGGCGGCTGCCGCACGCGATGTTGAACGGCACCGAGACGCGGTCACCGACGCGGACTCGGGTGACGCCCGGGTCGGGTCGGACGGTGTCGCCGGCCTGGCCGTCACCGGGTGGCCGCCCCCGCTCGGGGCATCCGGATCCAAGCGTCCGGCATGCCTGCCTGTCCGGCGTGCCCGCTGCGGGGATACTGCCCGAAGCCCGGCGCTTGCCGCGATCGCCGCTGCGCGACCGCCGTTTGACCGCGGCCTCAGCGGTTACCCGCGCTCATGGGCCTGCTGTTTCTTACCGAGGTTCCAGGACGCTGTGGAGGAGTTGGGTGATGAAGGTTTCCGACTACGTGCTCGAGCGCCTGCGCGACTGGGAGGTCGAGTACGTCTTCGCCTATCCCGGGGACGGCATCAACGGGCTGCTCGCCGCCTGGGGCCGCGCGGAGGACCGGCCGCGGTTCATCCAGGCCCGGCACGAGGAGATGGCCGCCTTCGAGGCGGTCGGGTACGCGAAGTTCTCCGGCCGCACCGGGGTCTGCGCGGCCACCTCAGGGCCGGGTGCGATCCACCTGCTCAACGGGCTCTACGACGCCAAGCTCGACCACGTTCCGGTCGTGGCGATCGTCGGCCAGACCGACCGGAGCGCCATGGGCGGTTCCTACCAGCAGGAAGTCGATCTCCTCACCCTCTACAAGGACGTGGCCTCGGAGTTCTGCGAGATGGTCACCGTTCCCGCCCAGCTGCCGAACGTGCTGGACCGTGCGATGCGGGTGGCCGCCACCCGGCGGACGGTCACCGCGGTGATCATCCCGGCCGACGTGCAGGAGCTGGACTACGAGCCGCCGAGGCATGCGTTCAAGCAGGTCCCTTCCAGCCTCGGGGTCGGACACTACGCCCCTGTCCCGGCCGAGGAGGATCTCGCCCGGGCGGCGGAGGTCCTCAACGCGGGCGAGAGGGTGGCGATGCTGATCGGGCAGGGTGCCCGGCATGCCCGCCCGGAGGTCGAGCAGGTCGCCGAGCTGCTCGGTGCCGGGGTGGCGAAGGCGTTGCTCGGCAAGGACGCGCTGCCCGACACGCTGTCGTATGTGACCGGCTCGATCGGTCTGCTCGGCACGCGGCCGTCGTACGAGATGATGCGGGACTGCGACACCCTGCTCGTCGTGGGCTCCAGCTTCCCCTACACCCAGTTCCTGCCCGAGTTCGACCAGGCGAGGGCGGTGCAGATCGACCTCGACCCGTCCTTGGTCGGACTGCGCTATCCGTTCGAGGTCAACCTCGTCGGCGACGCCGGGGAGGCGCTGCGCCGGTTGATCCCGCTGCTGGAGCGCAAGACGGACGGCACCTGGCGCAAGACGGTGGAGGAGAACGCGGCCCGCTGGTGGGAGGTCATGCAGCGTCGCGCCGAGGTCTCTGCGGACCCGATCAACCCCGAGTACGTCGTCCATGCCCTGGACGCGCTGCTGCCCGAGAACGTGATCGTGGCCGCGGACTCCGGCTCCGCGGCGAACTGGTACGCCCGTCACCTGCGCTTCCGCGGCACGATGCGCGGCTCGCTCTCGGGGACGCTGGCGACCATGGGCCCGGGAGTGCCGTACGTGATCGGCGCCAAGTTCGCCCACCCGGACCGCCCGGCGATCGCGATCGTCGGCGACGGCGCCATGCAGATGAACGGCCTGGCGGAGCTGATCACCGTCGCGAAGTACTACCGGGAGTGGTCGGATCCGCGCCTGGTCGTGGCGGTGCTGAACAACCACGACCTGAACCAGGTCACCTGGGAGATGCGCGCCATGCAGGGCGCCCCGCAGTTCGAGCCGTCGCAGAGCCTGCCCGACGTGCGATACGCCGCCGTCGCCCAACTGCTCGGCCTGCACGGGGTGCGGGTGGAGACACCCGAGGAGGTGGAGCCGGCGTGGTACCAGGCGCTGGCGGCGGACCGGCCGTTCGTCATCGACTTCCGCACCGACCCGGCGGTGCCACCGATCCCGCCGCACGCCACCTGGGACCAGATCAGAGCGGCCGCCACAGCGGTACTGCAAGGTGACAGCGACCGTGCCAGCGTGGCGCGCCAGGGCCTCAAGGCGAAGATCCAGGAGTTCCTGCCCGGCCACGGACGGAACTGACCCGTGTCCGGCACTCAGAAGGTGGATCTCGGCGCACTCGAGCGGGCGCTGCGCGCGGAGGTGGACGGCGAGGTCCGGTTCGACGCGGGCAGCCGTGGCGCGTACGCGACGGACGGCTCGAACTACCGTCAGGTCCCGCTCGGCGTGGTGGTGCCCCGGACCGTGGAGGCCGGAGCCGCCGCGGTGGCCGTCTGTGCCCGGTACGCGGCCCCGGTGCTGTCGCGCGGCGGCGGTACCAGCCTCGGGGGGCAGTGCACCAACGAGGCCGTGGTCATCGACTGGACCAAGTACTGCAACCGGCTGGAGTCGGTGAACCCCGCGGCGCGTACCTGTGTGGTCGAGCCGGGCATCGTCCTGGACGAGCTCAACCGTCAACTCGCGCAGCATGGTCTGAAGTTCGGTCCGAAGCCGGCCACGCACAGCCACTGTTCGCTGGGCGGGATGATCGGCAACAACAGCTGCGGCGCATCCGCCCAGGCCTACGGCAAGACCGCCGACAACATCCGCCGCCTGGAGGTGCTCACCTATGAGGGAACCCGGTTCTGGGCCGGGGCCACCAGCGAGGAGGAGTACACGCGGATCGTGGCTGAGGGCGGCCCCAGAGCCCGGCTCTACCAGGGGCTGTGGGAGATCGTCGGCCGCCACCTGGCCGACATCCGGCGCGGCTATCCCAAGATCCCGCGCCGGGTCTCCGGCTACAACCTGGACTCCCTCCTGCCGGAGAACGGCTTCGACCTGGCCCGCGCCCTGGCCGGAAGCGAGGGAACGCTGGTAACCGTCCTGCGCGCCGAACTGGAGCTGGTCGAGGTACCGGCCGCGGAAGCGCTGCTGGTACTCGGCTTCGACGACATCTACGCCGCCGCCGACGCCGTCCCCGCCCTGCTGGAGCACAGCAGTCCCACCCAGCTGGAGGCCGTCGACGGGCGCATGGCGCAACTGATGCGCGAGGAGCACGCCTACCTGGACTCGCTGGAGCGCCTGCCCGAAGGCGAGAGCTGGCTGCTGGTCCAGTTCACCGGGGACACGACGGAGCAGGCCGACGCGCAGGCGTACGAGCTGCTGCGGGCGCTGGGGCGCGACGAGGACGACCCGACGGTGGCGCTCTCCGACGATCCGGCGCGGGAACAGGAGATGCTCAAGGCCCGGGAGGCGGGTCTCGGCGTGACCGCCCGGCCGCCGGACGGCTCCGAGACGTGGGAAGGCTGGGAGGACTCCGCGGTGGCCCCGGAGAAGTTGGGCGACTACCTGCGCGACCTGGAGCGGCTCTTCGACCGGTACGGCTACCAACAGGCCTCCCTGTACGGGCACTTCGGGCAGGGCTGCGTGCACACACGGATCCCGTTCAAGCTGCGCGAGGGCAAGGGCGTCGAGGCGTTCAGGGCGTTCCTGTTCGACGCGGCCGACCTGGTCGCCTCCTACGGGGGGTCGCTCTCGGGCGAGCACGGCGACGGGCAGGCACGCGGCGAACTGCTGCCCCGCATGTTCAGCCCCCGGCTCGTCGATGCGATGGGCGAGGTCAAAGCGCTGTTCGACCCGGGCGACCGGATGAACCCCGGCAAGGTCATCCACCCCCACCGCGTCGACGACGACCTGCGCCTGGGCGCCACCTGGCGGCCCCAGCCCCGGCAGACGCACTTCGCGTTCTCCGACGACGACCACGACTTCTCCCGCGCAGTGCTGCGCTGCGTCGGCATCGGCAACTGCCGCACCCACCACGGCGGAGTCATGTGCCCCTCCTACCGGGCCACCCGAGAGGAGGAACACTCCACCCGCGGCCGGGCCCGCCTGCTGTTCGAGATGCTGGGCGGCCACGACGACTCGCCCGTCACCGCCGGATGGCGCTCCACCGAAGTCCGCGACGCCCTCGACCTGTGCCTGGCCTGCAAGGGCTGCAAATCCGACTGCCCGGTCGGCGTCGACATGGCCACCTACAAAGCCGAGTTCCTCGCCCACCACTACCGGGGACGGCTCCGCCCCCGCGCCCACTACGCCCTGGGCTGGCTCCCGCTGTGGGCACAACTCGCCAGCACCGCACCGGGTTTGGCCAACGCCGTCCTCCAGGCCCCCGCCGTCGGCCGGATCGGGAAGGTGCTCGCCGGGATCGACCCGCGCCGCGGCGCGCCCGCGTTCGCCGCCGACTCGTTCCAGGACCGCCGGCGCAGGGCCGGTCGGGCACAGCCCGATCCGTACGATCCGCGCACCGTGCTGCTGTGGCCGGACACCTTCACCAACCACTTCCACCCCCACATCGCCGACGCCGCCATCCGTGTCCTCGAGGACGCGGGCTTCCGCGTCGCCGTCCCGGACAAGCCGGTGTGCTGCGGTCTGACGTGGATCTCCACCGGGCAGCTCGCCACCGCCCGCCGTGTCCTGAAACGGACGACCCGGATCCTGCGACCATGGCTGGAGGCCGGCACGCCGGTCATCGGGCTCGAACCCTCCTGCACGGCCGTCTTCCGCGCCGACGCCCCGGACCTGCTCGCCGGGGACCAGGACATCGCCCGCCTGGCGGCGCAGACGCGCACCTTCGCCGAACACCTCGCCAACCACGCCCCCCAGGGCTGGCGACCACCGCACACCAGCCGGGCGGCGACCGTACAGACGCACTGCCACCAGCACGCCGTCCTCGGCACCGAGGCGGACCGTGAACTGATGAGACGCGCCGGTCTGGAGGCGACCGTGCTCGACGAGGGCTGCTGCGGCCTGGCCGGCAACTTCGGCTTCGAACAAGGCCATTACGACCTGTCCCAGGACATCGCCGAGCAGGGCGTCCTGCCCGCTGTACGCGACACCGCCCCCAGCGCCTTCGTGCTGGCCGACGGATTCAGCTGCCGCACCCAGATCGACCAGGCGGCCACCGGCCGACGCGCCCTGCACCTGGCCGAAGCCCTCGCCCTGGCACTCGACGGGCCGCCACCTTGCGACCACCCCGAGAAGGCGGTCCCACGTCCGCAGTCGCACAGCGCGCCGGCCCGTCTACTGACCGTGGGCGTCGCGGGCAGCCTCACCGGCCTCGCCGCGGGAGCGGTTCTCGCCGCCCGGCACCGCTACCACGCCCGGAGGAGGACACGATGAGGTCGCTGCACGAGCGGTTCCACCATGAGGTCCGCGCCTACACCGGAGGTGACGACCGCCCGCTGACCGCCTACACCGGCGTCATGGCCCTGTACGCCACCACGGTGCTCGGTATCACCGCCGCCGCGCGGGCCGGCCGCCGGAGGATTCCCGACCCGACCCCGTGGGATGTCGCCCTCAACGCGCTGGCCACCCACCAGCTCTCCCGTCTGATCGCCAAGGACCCCGTCACCAGCCCGCTGCGCGCACCGTTCGCCCGCTTCGAAGGGACCTCC
Organism: Kitasatospora sp. HPM-01-4; assembly: GCF_051374625.1. Classification (NCBI taxonomy): domain Bacteria; kingdom Bacillati; phylum Actinomycetota; class Actinomycetes; order Kitasatosporales; family Streptomycetaceae; genus Kitasatospora; species Kitasatospora sp. HPM-01-4. The sequence goes on from NZ_JBPQGP010000005.1 coordinate 8,131,543, forward strand.
GGGCCGGCTGAACTGGAGGAGGACGTGCGCGGCACCGGAGCCCGCAAAGCAGTCGGGGAGCTGGTCACCTGCCCGTTCTGCACCGGCCTGTGGGTCGCCACCGCCTGCACCGCAGGATCCCTCTTCGTCCCACGCACCACCAGGCTCGCCACCGCCACCCTGGCCGCCCTGGCCGTGGCCGACTTTCTGCAGTACGCGCGCGCGGCCGCCCAGCGCGCGGCCGACGAGACGTCATGACAGTCACCGGCCCGACCGTCGAGGCCCTGCAGGTGCAGGTCCTCGACATCCCCACCGACACCCCGGAGGCCGACGGCACCCTGGCCTGGGACTCGACAACCATGGTCCTTGTTCACGCACGCTGCGGGGACATCACCGGCCTGGGCTGGACCTACGGCGCGCCCGCCACCGCCCGGGTGATCACCGGGCAGCTGCGCGACACCGTCATCGGCCGCCCGGTGTTCGACGTCCCCGCCGCGAACGAGGCGATGTGCCGCGCCGTGCGCAACGCGGGCCGCCCCGGCGTGGTCGCCGGTGCTGTCTCCGCCGTCGACATCGCCCTGTGGGACCTCAAGGCCCGACTGCTCGACCTGCCGCTGGTTGTCCTGCTCGGCGCCGCCCGGTACGAGGTTCCCGTCTACGGCAGCGGCGGCTTCACCACCTACGACCACCGCCGACTCGTCGAGCAACTCGCAGACTGGGCCGAACAGGGCATCACCCGTTTCAAAATCAAGATCGGCGAGTCCTGGGGCACCCGGGAGCGGCGGGACCTGGAGCGCACCGAGCAGTCCCGCCGGCTGGTCGGCGATGACGCCGAGCTGTACGTGGATGCGAACGGCGCCTACACCCGCAAACAGGCCGTCCGTGTCGGAAGCGCCCTGGCGGGACTGGGGGTGACATGGTTCGAGGAACCCGTCTCCTCTGACGACCTCACCGGTCTCGCTCTCGTCCGCGATGCCCTCACCGCCGACGTCGCGGCCGGCGAGTACGGCTACGACCTGGCCTACTTCGCCCGCATGCTCCCGGTCGTGGACTGCCTGCAGGCGGACGCCACCCGCTGCGGCGGCGTCACCGTGTGGCTGCGCGCCGCCGCTCTCGCCCAGGCACACGGTCTCCAGCTTTCCGGGCACTGTGCTCCGCACGTCCACGCGCATGCGGCCGCGTCGATCCCCAACCTGCGCCACCTGGAGTGGTTCCACGACCACGTCCGGATCGAGAACCTCCTCTTCGACGGTGCCTTCAGTCCGGTCGACGGATCCGTGCTTCCCGGCCGGAGCGGGGAGCCAGGCCTTGGCCTGACCCTCCGGCCGGGGGTGGCGGAGCGTTTCCGCGCCCGCACCTGACGCCCATCGGCGGCTCTCGATGACGGCCACCGGCGCACGCGACCGTCAACATGGGTAACCAGGCGATCCGGGTGCCGTATCCGTGTCGTCGCCGACCAGGACGGCGGGTTCGACCGGGAAGGCCCGGCCACTCGCGGCGGCACAACACACCATGCCCATTCCGGGCTCACAGGTCGAAGCCCTGCTCACGCAGGGCTTCGCGCATGGTCTCCAGCTTCCGCCGGGCGGCGCTGAGGTTGTCCTCGATCACCGTGAGGGTCCTGGCCAGGGTCTCCTGGTCGATCCTGGATCGGTTGACCAAGCTGAGTAGATCAGCAGCGACCAGCATCGCCGGGTCGGCCACGTCGGTGAACAGTTTTCCCTCGCCCGCGACGCCGGTGTGCAGCTCGACCGAAGTACGGTTGATGCGATTGCCGAGCACCACCGCCCAGCATTGGGCGGCTTTGTGCGGATCGTCTCCCGAGAAGGCCATCAGCGCGGACATGAACCCTTCGAAGACCTTCAACAGGTCGATCCGTTCCAACCGCCCGACGTGCGTCTCGGTCAAGGCGAGCAGCACACCGAGCAGGAACACCGGATCGCCACCTACCGGCTGCTCCTCCAGTCCGCGAACACCAAGCGCTGACAGCGCTTCGCGGTACCGGTCGGCGGGGAACAGCGGGAGAGCGTCATTGGTCGCCATGGTCAGCGATCCTGGCAGAGCCGCCGCCGAATACAGGCGCGACGCCTCGGCTGCCACGCTGATCCGAGTGCACCCGGGTGACGCCTCACCAATCTGCAGGCCGCCGACCCTCCGGATGCTGGCCTGGGCCTCGGTAGCCCACTTCCTCGTCCGTTGCGCCAGGACGTTCGCCGCACGGCCTCTTTCAGTCAAAGCCCGATGAGAGAGAACGGAAGTCCGGAGCTCGCCGTGCCACCAGGACGGTGGTGGCGGCTACCGGGCCCGGGCCGGGGTACGTCTGGGTTCGGCGTGGCCGCGTGCGCCAGCAGCTTCGGCGAGTTGGAATTCGTCTCGGCCGCGGCGTAGTCAGCCCGCATCCGCTTGTAGGGCGACTGTCGCCGCCCCTTCTCAGTCGAGAAGGGCAGGTCGATGGCGGACGGCGAACACTGGAGGCATGGACCCAGTCGAAGCGCTGCGGCGCATCGCCTTTCTCCTGGAGTGGTGCGGCGCCTCTCCATATCGGGTTCGGGCCTTCCACACGGCGGCTGAAGCGGCCCGTAGCCTGCCGACCGGTCCGGTGGACACAGCACAGGCCCAGCGGCTGCGTGGCGTCGGTCCGGTCACCGCCGAGGTGATCATGGAGGCGTCGGTGGGCGAAGTGCCAACCTATCTCGCGAGGCTGGAGGCGGACGCCGGGCCGGCCGCCTGCGCGGGCTGGGACCTGTGGGCGGCGGCTGAGGGGGACTGCCACGTGCACTCCGATTGGTCCGACGGCGGCAGTCCGATCGAGGAGATGGCCGATGCGGCCCGCGGACTGGGGCACCGATGGGCCGTGCTCACCGACCACTCGCCCCGGCTCACGATTGCGCATGGCTTAAGCGCCGACCGGCTGTGGCTCCAGTTGGAGGCGGTTGCAGCTGTCAACGCCCGGATGGAGTCCTTTCAACTCCTGTCGGGAATCGAGTGCGACATTCTGGAAGACGGTTCGCTCGACCAGGAGGAGGAGTTACTCGGGCGGCTCGATGTGGTGGTCGCCTCGGTGCATTCGAAGCTGCGCGCAGAGCCGGGGCCGATGACTGCCCGGATGGTGGCGGCGGTGTGCAACCCGCATGTCGACGTGCTCGGACACTGCACCGGTCGGCTCATCACTGGCAGAGGGCGGCCGCAGTCCCGGTTCGATGCCGAGGCCGTCTTCTCGGCCTGTGCCGCAGCCGGAACCGCCGTGGAGATCAACTGCCGCCCCGAGCGACGCGATCCGCCGGACGACCTGCTGCGGCTGGCGGCCGACGCGGGCTGTCTGTTCGCCGTGGATACGGACGCCCATGCCCCGGAGCAGTTGCACTGGCAGGCGTCCGGATACGCGCGTGCGGCGCGTGCGGGTCTGGGGTCGGACCGGTTGGTTACCACCTGGCCGGTCGGGAGGTTGTTGAAGTGGACGGCTCGGCCCTGACCCGGACACGTTCGCGTGACCCGCCGCCGACCCGGCGTGGCCGCGAGCTGCTCCGCCCGGCCCACGCCGACGCGCGCGACAGCGCCTACTGCGTAGAAGCTGATGCCCATGACGAGGAGCCTCTTCACCCGCATCGGGCACACAGCCGACGAACCGCAGGACAGAAGGATCTTGAAGGCGCTCGACGCGGTCGGCGATGCCGACGAACTGGATGCTCTGACCGAGCCGCTCAAGCGGATCGTGCACGGCCTGCCGCTGGGCCGACTTCGCGGGTTGCTGCACGGCCGTCCCCTCGGTCACCCCCTGCACCCCGTGCTGGTCCAGCTGCCGGTGGGCGCCTGGATGTCCGCGGCCGTCCTCGACCTGATGCCGAGTGACCAGCGCCCGGCCCGCCTCCTGGTGGCCGTTGGGGTGATCACCGCTGTCCCGGCGGCATGGACGGGCTGGGTCGACTGGGCCGAGCAGCACGAGCAGCAGAGGCGCACCGGCCTGGTGCACGCCGTCTCCGTCACCACGGCGATCGCCCTGTACAGCGGATCATGGGCCGCCCGTCGACGCGGCCGCCACGGGCTCGGCCGGACCCTCGGCTTCACCGGCCTTGCAGCAGCCGGAGCCGGGGCCTTCCTGGGCGGACACATCGCCTACCGGCAGGGCGCCGGGGCGAACAAGGCGGAACCAGTGCCGTATCTGGTCGAACCCGGCTGGCATCCACTGGGAAGGCCTGAGGACTTCCCCCTCGGCCGGGCCTGCCGCCGTGTGATCGGGGAGGTTCCGGTACTGGTGGTACGCGAAGCGCAGCACATCGTGCACGTCCTCGCCGACCGGTGCAGCCACCTTTCCGGCCCGCTGTCCGAGGGCGAACTCGTCGACGGGTGCGTTCGCTGCCCCTGGCACGGCAGCCTGTTCCGCCTCGCCGACGGCTGGAACGTCGACGGACCCGCCACGGCCCCCCAACCGAGGTTCGAGACCCGCACTGATGCCGACGGCACCCTGCATGTGCGGCTCCGCGGCTCGGGCTGACCGTCCGGGCCCGGCCCTCACCCGCAGACGTCCCCGTGAATGCTCCCCACGACGCTATGACGCCACGGCCGTCGGCGCGCTTCGGCTACCGGCGGGATGCCGACCAGATGGTTCTCCACGGCCTCGGCCCGCCAGGTCGATCCGCTGCTGCGGACCGCGCGCCGAGCCCAGCCCGGTCCGGGCAGCGATCCGCGCCCGGGCACGGCCTCCGACCGTTTGACTGCCGTGTCCACGGGTTAGACGCGGCATAAACACCCTCACACCGCGAGAGGAGGGAGAACATGACCACACAACACCGACGCCGTCCCGTACTGCACTGCCAGTTGGACGACGACGATCTGGAGGCCGTCCAGCGGCTGGCGGCCCCCCTGTCCGGGAACACCAAGTGGTCTGCCAGGCCGGGAGCACCCGCCAAGTCCGCGGATGCCGAGCAGCGTGCCGACGTCACGGAGGGCAGGCGGCCGCAACCGCCAGCCGCCGACTCGGTCGCCCCATAGTTAGTCCGGGCCGCCGACCCGCGGGATTGACGGGTGGGAACCAGGGATGGGAGCTGCCGCGTCACTGCGGCTTCGCCGTCCACAGCCTTGGCGGATGTCGGCGTACACACGAACCCCGTACGCCGATAGCGGATGAATCTCGGCGGCCCTGGTCCGCTGGTGCTTCGGCTTCGTCTCAGACGCTACCCGGGGTAGGCCAACCGTGGCCCCCGAGGAGTTCCAGCGAACTGCAGGAGGAAGTCGGCGGGCACCTGCTGCGGATGCGCCACGCCCTCGGCCGGGCCGCCCGGGAGGAAGGCTGTCGATTCGCGGCATGCGCCGCCGCTCGCCAACCGTCTGCCTGTGCCGGTGAGGCCCTCGGCCTGCTACCGCCGACTGCCCGTCGACGCGCCGCGGCTCACCGACGAAAAGCTGATCGCGGGTACGGACGTCCACCTCGGCATTCCTACCGCGCCGCTGGCGTCATCATGCTGAACCGGTTGCGCCCGTGGGCCGGTGGCACTGGCCGCTAATGACCTCGGCGGCGCTGGCCTGGGCCTGTCCACCGTCCGCACGCTGTCGGTGTAGCGGGTGGTGCCGCAGCCGGTCTGGGCGTGAGTCAGCGGTTCAGGGCGGGCAGGACGATCTCTCGGTAGGCGTCGAAGAAGACTTCCTGATCAGGACCGATCTGCCCGATGTACACCTCGTCGAATCCAGCCCGCGCATAGGCGCGCACCGCCTCCACGTGCTCCTCCGCCTCGTCGCCGCACGTGACGGCGTCGGCCACCATCTCGCGGGTGACGAGCTCGCTGGCCTGCTCGAAGTGCGCCGGTGTCGGAAGGATCTGGGCGAGTTCGCCGGGCAGCAGCTCGGTCGGCCACAGACGGTGCACCGTGTCGATGGCCGCGTCCCGGTTGCTGCTCCAGCACACTTTGACCCCACCCACCACTTTCTTGCCCGCGCCGCCGTTGTCCTGAAAAGCGCCCACGAGATCGGCGTCCGGAGACATGGTGACGAGTCCGTCCCCGACCCGGCCGGCCAGGGCGGCGGCCTTCGGCCCGAACGCGGACACGAGAATCGGCAGCGGCTGGTCGGGGGCGGTGTAGAGGCGGGCGGTGTCGACCTGGTAGTGCCGGCCGCGATGGCTTACCAGGCCGCCGGTGAACAGCTTCCGCATCACCTCGACGGCTTCCTCCAGCATCTCGGCCCGGATCTTGAACGACGGCCACGCATCGCCGTGGATATGCTCGTTTAGCGCTTCCCCTGTCCCGACGCCCAGGACGAAGCGCCCGCCGAGCAGCACGCCGGAGGTGGCGGCGGCCTGCGCGGTGACGGCCGGGTGCAGCCGCATCGTCGGACAGGTCACCAGTGTGGTGACCGGCAGGCTCACGGCCTGGGAAAGCGCGCCGACCATCGACCACACGAACGCACTACTGCCCTGCGCGTCGTTCCACGGATGGAAGTGATCGGAGATGGCCAGCCTCGTGAACCCCGCATTCTGCGCCCGCCGGGCCTGATCGATCAGCTCCGCCGGGGCGGAGCTGGGCCGGGCTTGCAGCTGTGGCCGAAGCCAGGCGTTTTGAAACGTGGCGAGGGCGAGAGCCAAGAAGATCGCGGCCCGCACCGGTGGGCAAGAGGCGGGCCCGGCACGGGGAGCCGGGAACAAGAAGCAGCTCGTCAACCTCCTTTCACCGGGCGGTCATGTGCGGTGTGCTCGGTTTCGAAGGGGGCGCATCTGTGCAGGGCCTCTTCGGTCAGGGCCGGGAGCACCCGGAACACGGTGTCGGTCTGGGTGATTTCCAGCACCCTCTGTGCCTGCGGGCTGGGTGCGGCAAGCACGAGGGGAACGCCCGCAGCGAGCGCGGCCCGGCGGGCGGTCAGCAGCACGTGGAGGGCGCTGGTGGTGAACAGGTCGACGGCGTGCAGGTCGATCACGAGGAGGACGGGGCGCCGGGCGAGGGCCTGGCGCAGTTCGTGGCGCAGGTGCTGTTCGTTGTCCATGTGGACGTAGCCGACGATGGAGCAGACCAGGGCGTCGCCGATAGCGGTGGTGGATGTCTTCATATCCGGGGCGAGCATGGTGTGCCTTCCGGGCGGCCCGGGTCGAAGTGCTGGAAGCGCGTCGGTGGGCGTGACGGGGAGCCGGACGACGTGCGTGCGGGGTTTGCCGAGGGCAGTGCTGGGGTTGCGGATCGGGCGGCGGGCGGTGGCCATGGCTTTCCTCACCCTGTGCCGAGGTGGGAGGCCGGGCCCCCGCCTCGCTGACGGTTTCCTGCTGGTAGTCCAAAGTGTCTTGAGGGGATGCGCCGGCAGCGAGGTGCGCCTCGGGGCGGTGACCGCGTGACGGACCGTGCGGCGCAGCGGCTCGACCTGACAGGTCTGGTCGCTGTGCTCGCGGGGACGGCCGATGTGGTCGTAGAGGAAGCCGACGAGGCTGTCCACGGTGACCTCTTCGCACAAGCAAGGATCCTGGCCGCAAGGCGGCCTGGCTTGCCCTTCAACCATTCGCCCACTAGCGATCCATGTCAACAGTTACACGGATTGTTTTTCGTGCTTAGGGTTGCGTGAATCGGCGGTCGTATGCTGGTGTCATGGACGAGTGCCCCGCGGCGGCGCGGCGGTGGACTTTTTTGACCAACCACGCCCGCGTGCTAGTGCAGATCGCTCGTGATCCCGGAATCAGGGTGCGCGACATCGCGGCGCGGTGCCTGCTGACCGAGCGGGCGGTGCAACGGATCATCGTCGACCTCGAAGAGGCCGGCTACCTTACCCACGAACGCACCGGGCGCAGTAACCAGTACCAGATCCAGGCCGCCAAACAATTGCGCCACCCGGCCGACGCCGGCCCCAGTCTCGCCGAACTCCTGGCCGTCCTCCTGCGCTGATCACCTGACCGCTTGCACCCGGTCGGGCAGGGCGGACAGGCCTGGCAGGATCCAGTGATGACGAAGGCGACTCGAGGCGGAAGCGACGAGGGGCGCCAACCCGTGTCCGCAGTCGGTCGCTCGGCCGGTGCAGTCGCTGGCTCACAGGTTGGAAGTACAGCTGACGGGGCCGCGAAACGTGGCGCTGTGCCGATGGGGGACGGATCCTGTGAGCGTGCCGAGCGCGGCCTGGGCTTGGAAGCGGGCGAGCGGGTGCCGGGAGCAGCGACGTTCCGGCACCGAGGACCAGTACGTCAGCCACAACGGCTGCTACCTGCCCACATCGGCGCCGGCGGCGAACACTCCGACGGCGAGGGGCGGCACCTGTGACCACCGCGAGAGCACTTACCGTGCGCCAGCCGTACGCCGACGCCATCGTGTACGGCCCGAAACGGATCGAGAACCGCCCCCGACCCACCAAGTACCGCGGCCTGCTCCTCATCCACGCCGGCCTGGTCACCTACAAGGGCCTGCTCCCGCCGGCGGACCCCGATTGGCCGGACGAGAGAGGCGCCGTCATCGGCACCGCGCAACTCGTCGGCTGCCACCACGCCACCGAGGGTTGTTGCCTCGATTGGGGTTTCCGTGACAGCTGGCACTGGGAACTCGCCGACGTCCAGGCTCTTGCCGCACCTCTTCCGGTAAGGGGAGCACTCGGCCTGTGGACCCCCGGTGAGGATGTCCTCCGGGCCGTTCGCCAGCAACGCCGTCCCGTGCGCGACGAAGCCAGAAGCGACTCCCGGATCGGCTGCCCGCCGGATGCCGCCCACGGAGTGGGGCCCTGAACGGCTGCCCCGGTATGGCGCCACGCGGCCGGGGTCCCCGCGCAGGGCCGGGTAAGGGCTACCCGAGGATCGCGTCCGCTGCCTTCTGCAGGAACCCGGGGTGCTCAGGCCTGCGGGGCGCGGCGTCGCGGATCTCGATCATGCGGGCACCGATCTGCTGGAGCGCTGTGCGTCCGAGCGCTGCCCGCACCTTCGGGAACCAGTCGCCCTCCTCCTCCTCGATGTGGCGGCGTACGGCCTCGATGAGAACCGCCGTCTTGGCGTCGAAGCGCTCGTCCTCCGGGCGCATCACATCCAGCTCCGCGCACAGCAGGTCGGCGACGTGGTGCTCCTCGAAGGACTCCAGGATGTCGCGCTCCAGTGCCGGCACGAGCTCGCGGACCTTCGGGTACATGACCTCGTTCTCGATGTAGGTGTGGACCGTGAGCGCCTCCACGATCTTGTCGACGAGGTTGTGCTTGGTCGCCTTGGCATCTTCGCCGGTGGCCTCGAACTCGCGGAACAGGCGCCGGATCTCTTTGTGGTCCTCCTTCAGGACCACAATGGCATCGGTCGACATGTCATTCCTCCAAGCGCTGCACGAGATCGGTCGTTCAACCCGAAAACGCGTCCACTGCAACGGACCTGCGCGGCTGCCGCGCTCCCGGTTCAGGGGGCGGTGCCCGGAACACCACCGTCCGTCGAAAATGCGGCCGCAGCAAGTCCGGCTGTCCGGCCAGCTCGCTGGGCCTGTGCCCAGCTGTGCTGGAGCAACGGTCAGGGGTGCCCGAGCGCCCGTTCGGATGACCCCGGGCGGCACAGCCGTAATCAGGCGAGCGGCCCTCACCCGGGATCGCCGGGAGTCCGACGCGGAGCATTTTCGGGGCTTTTGAGGTGCCGATGATGGGAACCAGCCCCGTAAGGAGACGGCCTGTTCGGAAGCCGTGCAGGCCTGGAGCAGACGAGTTCGCACGGCCGAACGTGAGGTGGTGGTGACGGTGACGGGGACAGCAGTGGTGTTCGCGCCCGCGCCGGTGCTGACGGTGACCGTGGAGGAGCGGGCCGGAGACCCTGATGTGCACCTGCACGCCGGCGGGCAGGGGGTGTGGCAGGCACGAATGCTCACCGGCCTGGGCGGTCGCGCGGTTCTGTGTGGCGGTTTCGGCGGCGAGAGCGGCCAGGTGGTGCGTGCGCTGCTGGAACAGGAGGGCATCGAGGTCGCCGCGGTGGGCGGCGAAATCCGCAACGGGGTGGTGGTGCAGGACCGCCGCGAGGGCGGGCGCCGCATGGTCGCCGAGGCGACGGCGACCGGGCCGTCGCGGCACGACCTGGACGAACTGCACAACCTCGTCCTGGCCCGCGGCATGGAGGCCGGGATCGCGGTGCTCAGCGGCCCGGCCCCACCCGACCGGCACCTCGTGCCGCCCGATCTCTACCGGCGCCTGGCCGCCGACCTGACAGCAGGCGGCTGCCGGGTGATCGCCGACCTTGCCGACGAGTGGCTGTCGGCAGTCGTCGAGGGCGGCGCCTACCTGCTCAAGGTCAGCCACGAGGAACTACGGGCCGGCCATCTCGCCCCCGCCGGCACTGTCCCCGAGCTGGTGGCGGTGATGCACACCCTGCATGCCGGGGGCACCGAGGCGGTCCTGGTCACCCGTGCCGAACAGCCCGCTCTGGCCCTCGTCGACGGCTGCCTGCACGAGATCGTCACCCCCCGCATGGCACCCGCCGACCCTCGCGGAGCCGGCGATTCCATGACAGCCGGCATCATCGCCGGCCTGCTGCGCGGCGACCACCTGCCCGACGCCCTGCGTCTGGGTGCGGGCGCCGGAGCCCTGAACGCCACCCGGCACGGACTGGGAACCGGAAGCCGTCAGGCTGTCGAGCGCCTGGCCGCGGCAACCGAACTGCGCCTTCTCGACGACCAGGGCTCCCACCACCTGCGCATGAACCGACGGGAGCTGGCCGCATGGATGACACGGATGTGACCGGGCGCCCACGGATCCTGGTCACCAACGATGACGGGATCGACTCCCCGGGCCTGCACCACCTCGCACGCGCGGCCTGCGCCTTGTCGCCGCACGTGGTGGTGGCCGCGCCTCGGGAGGAAACCAGCGGCAGCAGCGCGGCGCTGACCGCGGTGGAGGACCAGGGACGGGTTGTCGTCGAACGGCGCGATCTGCCGGACCTGGACGGTGTGCTCGCGCACGCGGTTGCCGCCGCGCCGGCGTTCATCGCGATGCTCGCCGGCCGGGGCGCCTTCGGTCCCGCTCCGCACATCGTGCTGTCCGGAATCAACCGTGGCCCGAACACCGGTCGTGCCACCTTGCACTCCGGCACGGTGGGCGCCGCGCTGACCGCCAGTCTGGACGGCTGCCGCACGATGGCCCTATCCCTGGACGTCGGCGACACCTGGCACTGGGAGACCGCGGCCGCCGTCACCACCCGGCTGCTACCGCTCCTGGCCCTGACCGATCCAGGTGCCGTGATCAACGTCAACATCCCCAACCTGCCGCTGGGAGAGGTCCGCGGAATCCGCCACGCCGTACTCGCGCCGTTCGGCACCGTGCAGACCACCGTGACCGACCGCGGCCATGGCTACATCGCCGTCACCCTCACCGAGACCGACACCGAACCCGGCCCCGACAGCGACGCCGCCTTGCTGGCCGACGGCTGGACCACCCTCAGCCTCCTGAACGCCCTCTCCACCACTGCGGCACCAGACCGTCTGATGCAGGCCCTGCACGACCTGTCAGCCACCGGCTGGTGATTCCGTTGGGGGCTATCAGGATTCCTTGACCGGTGGCGCGAGGGCGCGACCGGTGGCACAGCGCCCGCCACGGCTGCACTGGACCCGGGCAGGGGGCGGCTATCGCCCCCCTGGTGAGGTGGTGGCCGCGCTGCTCGACCTCATCGGCCCCGCGATCGACAAGACGAGCGGTAGGTGAGCAGCCTCAAAACGGTGCATCCGCCGTGTGGCCTCCGTGGCACCGGGCACACGTGCAGTATGTGGTTGGTGAGACTGCCCGGGGTCTATCCGCCGCAGGCCGACACCGTCCTGCTGGCGGAGAGCTTGGCCAGGGAACGGAATTGTGACGGTGCCGAACTGCTCGACGTGGGCACCGGCAGCGGCGCGATAGCGGTAACTGCTGTCAGGCTCGGAGCGCGGGTGACCGCAGTGGACGTCTCCCGGCTCGCGCTGGCCACAGCCTGGATCAACGCCACGCTCCACCGATGCCGAATCCGTCTGCGGCACGGTGACCTGATGGTTCCCGTCCACGGGCACCGGTATGACCTCATCGTCAGCAATCCGCCGTACGTGCCGGCGGAGCGTCTCCGCCCGCCGCAGCGCGGTGCCGCCCGTGCCTGGGACGCCGGGCCGGACGGCCGACTGCTGCTGGACCGGATCTGCGCCCAGGCCCCCGCCCAGCTGGTACCCGGCGGAGTCCTGCTGATCGTGCAGTCATCCCTCGCGGGGATCCCAGCCACCATCGCGGCCCTCGAACGCTCAGGGCTCGAGACCGGGATAGTGGCGCGGCAGTGGCAGCGGTTCGGGCGGGTGATGTCCGCCCGCGCCGATTGGTTCGAGCGGCGGGGGCTGATCCGGGCCGGGGTCCGGGAGGAGGAACTGGTGGTGATCCGCGGTGTCCGTCAACCGTGAGCTCGATGCTCGCCGGGTCTGGCCGACGGAGGACGGTCCGATCCTGGTCGAGGGGCCGGTCGAGATCGTCCTGGCGGACGGTTCGGTCATCAGGTGTGACCGGCCTACCGTGGCGCTTTGCGCCTGTCGGCGCAGCCGCTGCTACCCGTTCTGCGACACCAGCCACCGGCGCCACCGGTCCGCAGCCTCAGCCACCGAGGAGAACACCGCGGCGCAGTGAGCTCTCTCGTCTGCGCCAGTGGCTGACCAGGTGCTCGGTAAGTCGTTCCTCGACCGCACAGGCCGCCGCCGCACCGAAGGCGATGTCTTGTTCCAACTCCGGTTCGGCGAGCAGAAGTTCCCGGACGACGCCGTGGCGCACCAGTTGCTCGTGCACCGCGTCGGCCTCCACGTGCTCGCGGTAGAACCTGATACCTGCCGGTCCGGCCCCCAGCCGCTCGAAGGCCGCCACCAGGCGGGCGGAGCTGGGCGAGGAGGTCATCTCCACTGCCGCGAACTGCCCCACCAGGGCGCCCCGGAGCGAACGGTGCAGTCCGAACATCGACATCAGATTCACCACGGCCAGGGCAGCCCCGGCCGCGACGTCCAGGTAGTGCCCGTAGCGGGAGTCGAGTTCGAAGTCGGCCATCATCTCAGCGAAAAGCCGGGTGTGTGCCCGTTCCGCCCGGCCCGCTCCGTACTCGTCGAATTGAACGGCCATCAGCGCCGCCTGGGCGGCGCCGGGCAGCCTCGGCACCACCCAGGTCTGCGGGTCGGCCTCCTTCAGGTGGTAGAGGGAGCGGTGGACCAGATACTCGCGGGCCTGCCAACGCTCTCCGTGTGCGAGCAGGAAGTGCGAGGCTCCACTGCCGTCTCTCGGTTCGGTCAGCAGCCGTTCGAAGAGGGCCGGGAGGCGGGGCAGCGGTCTGGTGCCCGCGCGTAGGGCGGTGAGGAACGGTCTTTCCAACGCGCGGCGCAGCCGCAGCAGTTCGGGATCCCACTCCCACTCGGGCGAGACGGCGGCGAAGCCCCCGTAGTGGAGTTCGTAGCACAGGTACAGCGCCAGCTGGTGGTCCTCGCCCCACGGGTCCGCACCGACGCGCTCCGGCAGAGGCGCGAGCGGACCGGTTCCAGGCGGTCCAGCGAGCAGCAATGACCGGATACGGTCGGAGAGCGGGCCGCGGGCGGCCGGCATCGGCGGGGCGAATCGTGTGACGACCATCATTCCTCCCTTCGATTGTGGCGTGGCCCGGCGAGTGCCGCACCTCGCGCGCCGGTCCCACAGAACCAGGGTCCGTGCGGTGTCCGGCGGCCGTGCCGAGCCCTCCAGGACATTGATCGCGTGCTTGACCGGGAAACGGGTGGGACGGCAGTGGCTGCGGCGAGTCGCGAATCTCGATGGCGTCGCGGCGCTGGTGCTGCCAGGGTGTCCCCGTGCTGAAGAAGTTACTCTTCATGACCCTGGCCGGGCATGGACACATCAATCCGATGCTGCCGTTGGTCGAGGAACTCGTACGGCGCGGGCACCGGGTGGACTACGCCACTGGGGCAGGCCACGCCGCCGCGGTCACCGGTGCCGGCGCACGTTGGTTGGAGCTACCGCCGCTGGAGCCGTTCACACCGCCGTCAAAGATCGGCCCAGAGGCCGTAGCCGGCTGGTTGCGCCACTACTTCGCGGCAATGAGTGCGACCTACCCGGTGCTGCAGAGGTACTGTGCCTCGGAGCCGGTGGACGCAATCTGTTACGACACGACGAACTGGCCTGCCCGGATCATCGCCAGGAGGCTGGGGGTCCCTGCCGTGCAGTGCTTCCCTCACCTCGCCTCGAACGAGGCGTACTCGCTGGACCGGCAGTTGACCACAGGGCTCGACGCGGACTCTCCGGCGATGGCCTTGCTCGCCGCTGACTGTGAGGCCTTCTCCGCCGAGTACGGCGTCCCGCTCGGTGTCGCCGACACCATGACGATGGCGGACGGGCTCAACCTCGTGTTCGTCCCACGAGAGTTCCAGCCGGCCGCTGACAGCTTCGACGAACGTTTTCACTTCATCGGCCCCTCGATGGGCAGGCGCGAGCAGGCCGAGCAGTGGTCACCGCCTGGCCCCGACGCACCACTGCTGTATGTCTCACTGGGCACCGTCTTCAACGGCCGCCCGGAGTTCTACCGCGCCTGCATCGACGCTGTCGCCGACGGGCCGTGGCAGTTGGCGATGACCGTGGGCGATACGGATGCCGCCGTACTGGGCGCCCTCCCGAACCGGGTGGACGTCCGGTCGCGGTTTCCGCAACTGGCGGTACTCCGCCATGCCACCGCCTTCGTATCGCATGCCGGAATGAACTCCGTCATGGAGGCGCTGCATTACGGGGTTGGCCTCGTCGCCGTCCCGCGGACGCCTGAGCAGGCCGCCAACGCCGGGCGCCTGGGGGAGCTCGGGCTCGGCGAACGCCTGAACGCCGACATGGTGAGCGCCGGAGCACTGCGGGCGGCGATCAGCAGGGTGGCCTCAGACCCGGCAGTACGCATCAATCTTGCAGGAATGCGCCAAGCCATCCTGCGAAGTGGTGGAGTCACGCGCGGCGCCGACGTGATCGAGCAGTACCTCCGTTAGTACTGCTGCGGTTGCCGGCCGACCGCCCTCCGCGACCTGCTGCCGGCGGGTTCACCACCGAGGCTGGCCCACCGCCTCGCCGACGGCGGTCGTGCACCGTTCGGTGATGTTGTGGGCCATCCCGCCAAAGACGATCGCGTGGAAGGGGGCCACCGCCCACCAGTAGGCGTGGCCGGCCAGGCCGCGGGGGTGGAACAGGGCCCGCTGGCGGTAGTACGAGCCGCCCGCGCCGTCGGGGGCCACGGAGAGTTCCAGCCAGGCCAGGCCAGGCAGTCGCATCTCCGCGCGCAGCCGCAGCAGCCGTGGCCGCTCGATGGCCTCAACCCGCCAGAAGTCCAAGGAGTCGCCCACCCGCAGGCGCGTCGGATCCCGCCGACCACGGCGCAGGCCGACGCCGCCGACCAACCGGTCCAGCCAACCGCGCAGCGCCCAGGCGAGCGGGAAAGAGTACCAGCCGTTCTCCCCGCCGATGCCCTCCACCACCCGCCACACCGCATCCGGAGTCGCGGCCACCCGGCGCTCCCGAACGTCCTGGTAGAGGCTGCCGCCGGCCCACCCCGGGTCGGTGGGCAGCGGATCGCTGGGCGCGCCGGGCAGGCTGGCGGAGGACCAGCGGGTGGCGACCTCGGCGTCCCGGACCCGCCGCAGGGCGAGCCGAACGGCCTCGTCGAAACCGATCAGCCCCTCAGGCGGGCCGGGGACGTACCGGGCGATATCGTGCTCGGCACACACCACCTCGTGACGCAACGACTCGACCAGTGGCCGTGCGATCGCGTTCGGTACAGGGGTGACCAGGCCGACCCAGAGGCTCGACAGGCCGGGGGTGAGCACCGGCACCGCGATGATGCGCCGTGGGCGCAGGCCGGCCACCTCGGCGTAGTGCTGCATCATCTGGCGGTAGGTCAGGATGTCCGGGCCGCCGACATCGAAGGCGCGGTTGACGTCGGGCGGCAGCATCGCGGCGGCGGTGAGGTAGCGCAGCACGTCGCGGACGGCGATCGGCTGGATCCTGGTGCCGACCCAGCGCGGAGTGACCATCACCGGCAGCCGTTCGGTCAGGTAGCGCAGCATCTCGAATGAGGCCGACCCCGAGCCGAGGATCACGGCCGCGCGCAGTTCGGCGGTGGGCACGGCGCTCTCCCGCAGGATCCGGCCCACCTCAGCGCGCGAGCGAAGGTGGGGGGAGAGCCGGTCGGCCGGGACGCCTTCCGGGACGAGGCCGCCGAGGTAGACGATCCGGCGTACCCCGGCGGCCTCGGCGGCCGTGGCGAAGGCCCGGGCCGCGGCACGGTCGGTGGCCTCGAAACCCGGCCCGGTGGCCAGCGCGTGCACCAGGTAGTAGGCCACGTCCACGCCCTCGAAGGCGGGCGGCAGGGTCTCGGGCCGGGTGACGTCTCCGGATGCGGCCTCGACGCGGGCGCGCCAGGGGTGGTCGCGCAGCCGCTCGGGGTCGCGGACCAGGCAGCGCACGTAATGCCCGGCGGCGAGGAGTTCCGGTACCAGCCTGCCGCCGATGTAACCGGTGGCGCCGGTGACCAGGCACCGTAGGCCGGGGACGGCCGGATCGTACATCGGGACCTCCAGTACTGGGACAGGCGCCGCAGGTCAATGGTCCCCCCGCGAGCCGGGCTCCGCCCAAGACGTCGTTGCTACGCTCCTTCGGACTTCCGCTGCACTCCGATGACTTCACCATCGTCACCCCTGTACCCCGAGGGACTCGACGGGCCGCCGCGGAGCAGGGCCCGCCGGACAGGTCTTCCCCGAAATCTCGTCGAAGCCCGATCGGCCGTCTGACGCGGCGTGCGCCGTGCACATCCGGCACGGTGGAGAGGCGGCCGGATGCCGCGACGGCGGTGGGGCCACCGTTCGGCCCCTGAGGTGTGGACCCGCCGCCGACTCAGGTCAGCTCCGCCGGCGGCCGGTTCGGAGGGACTTCGGAATGGTGGCGGACCGGTTCTACGCTCTCGCGGCGGGCCGGTTCACCACGGCACCGCGACCACTGTGATCGGCCTGGCGGCCATCGCCGAACCGGTGGTGCAGAAACCGCACCCCCCGGCCGGCGGCAGCGCCGTGCTCCCAGCGAGCGACAGCTCCGGCGCGGCGTGGGTTTCCGCACACGATCCTTTGAAACCATCCATTTCGTTCGAGTGCAAATCAGCTCTGTGGTCCGATTCGACGAATCCTCCGAGGGCCGCCGGAAGTTATTCACAGTGAGATCGCACTGATAGTGAGCGGGCTCGAAGAACTCCTTCGAGTCTATCGGGCTGGCATCGCATGCCCCAGAGAAAGGGATTCACGAATGAAATACGGCTTCAGAGGCCTGTCCACGGTAGCCGGAGCGGTAGTCGCCGGGCTTCTCCTTGTCTCGCCCGCGGCTGCCCAGAACGGCATGGTCACGACGGCTCGAGCCAACTCCACCACCCCCGGTCTCCAGTCCGGGAACTCGGCCCACTCGCAAGGCGGCAACGGGGGCGACAAGCGCTGCGAACGAGAAGAGCGTGACTTCAGTGCCGACGTCGTGGACTACGGAGATTTCTCGGGCACCGAGTTCTACCTGGCTACGAACCGCAAGGGCGAGGCATTCCTCAACGACAGTCGGAACCCGGGAGTGTGGGTGGACGTCGACGTCATCCCCGGCGCCCCGAAGTGTGTGGTCGACACCGCCGTGTCCACTACCGAAAGCGATGGAAATCCCCCCAATACGCTCTACCTCAACGTGGAGACGGACAAGGGAGCGATCTACCGGGCCGTGTGCAACATCACTGCGACGCCGTTCGACTCCGTGAACCTGGCGGCTGCCTGCGGCTCGGGGTTCACCCTGGTTCCCGGCACCCCCGTGTGATATCGCTCCGCGTGCCGGCCCCGGTTCTCCCTCCCGGGGCCGGCGCAGGGCGGCGGGTCCGTGGTCTCGGTGACCGGACCTTCGTACAGCGGCCGTCGCACGCGATGAACGAGCCCCGACGTCACCCGTGGCGCCTTGGGCCCCGGGGCCGCGGCCAGCACCCCCGCAGGTCGTCATCGTTCACGCCAACGCCACCGGCGAGACCACCGCCGGCGGCGTGCCGTTCTACGCGGACACCGGCGCCGGACTTTCTCCAGGGACTCGGTTCCGGTGACAGTACGCGGTAACTCTGCCCGGCGCCCCGGCGGACGGGCACCCTGGCCCCGAAGCCGGGTGAGACCGTGGACACGTCTGCACACCTGGCCAGCGATCTCCACTCGGAAGGCGCCTTCAGGAGGAACGGCGCGTTGCCGAGAAAGCCAGGATCCGGCCGACCGAGTACTGCCAGAGGTTCTGACCAGGTCCTGACCAGTGGAAGCAGGCCTTGCCCGGGATCACCGGCCGTGAGCACTGGTGCTCTCTGGTCGTCGCTCGCCCGGGAGATGTCTCGGTCGGCCCGTGCTCTACGGCCGACGGGTGCGGGAGCCGTCGTACTGCTGATCGGTGACGGGTTCGGCCCACGTGGTCTCGGGGGTGCCGTCGCCGGTGGCCTCCCACATCGCGATGTGTTCCATGAAGCGGTCGGGGGCGGCGCCGTGCCAGTGTTCCTCGCCGGGCGGGCAGCTGACCGTCTCGCCGGGGTGGGCTTCGAAGAGGGTGCCATCGCGGGTGCCGATCAGGGCGGTGCCGGAGACGACGTGCAGGGTCTGGCCGAGCGCGTGGGTGTGCCAGTGGGTGCGGGAGCCGGGGGCGAAGCGGACCAGGTTGGCCCGGAGGCGGGAGGGAGCCTGTCCGGCGGCGATGACGTCCCACCAGACGTCGCCGGTGAACCGGTCGGCCGGGGCCTTGCTGGTGGGCTGGGGCTGGACGAATTCCATGGAGATCGGCCTTTCTCGGGTGGCGGTGCTGGGTTCGGCGGGCGACGTAGCCGCCGTCGACGGGCAGGGCGATGCCGACGGCGAAGCTCGCGCCGGGGCTGCACAGCCACAGGGCGGCCTGGGCGATCTCGTCGGCGGTGCCGAGGCGGACGATGGGCTGGTTGGCCTCGGCCTCGACGCGGTCGAGTTCCCCCTTGGCGATCATGTCCTGGACTATCGGGGTGTCGATGGTGCCGGGGCAGATCGCGTTGATGCGGATGCCACGGGGGGCGTATTCGAGGGCGGCGCTGCCGGTCAGGCCGATCACGCCGTGCTTGGAGGAGTGGTAGGAGGCGCGGCCGGGGATGCCGACGAGTCCGCCGAGGGAGGAACAGTTGACGATGGTGCCGCTGCCCTGGGCGCGCATGTGGCGCAGTTCGTGCTTCATGCTCGCCCAGATGCCGCGCAGGTTGACGGCGTGGACGCGGTCGAAGACCTCGGCGGCCTCGTCGGCGGCGTCGCCGGGCGGGATCTGGATTCCTACGTTGTTGTACGCGGCGTCAAGGCGGCCGACGGTGGCGACGGTGCGGTCGACCGCGGCGGCGACCTGCTGCTCGTCGGTGACGTCGCAGGGCAGGGCGAGGACCAGGTAGCCCTGGTCGGTGAGTTCGCGGGCGGCCCTGTGGAGGGCGGGCCGGTCGAGGTCGGCGAGAGCGATCGCCGCGCCGGAGGCGGCGAAGGCGCGGGCGGTGGCCAGGCCCATGCCGGAGGAGGCACCGGTGACGAAGGCGACCTGACCAGTGAAGTCGTAGGCGGGGTTCATCGCGGTGTTCTCCCAACGGGGTCAGGGATCAGAGGGCGACCGGCACCGCACGAAACCGGTGTGCGGGCGGCGGCTGCGGAGGGCGAGGGCGGTCAGCGCCACCGCGGCGGACGCGGCGGGGCAGAAGCAGAACGGGACGGGGTGGGAGGCGGTGCAGTCGAGGGCATCGTCGTTCTGCCGGTCGGGCCCGCGGGGCGGCAGGGTACGGCCGCCCCCGGGGGGCCGGGTCAGGGCTGGAGGAGGGCCTTGATCGCGCGGCGTTCGTCCATCGCCCGGTAGCCCTCGGCGACCTGCTCCAGGGGCAGGGTGAGGTCGAAGACCTTGCCCGGGTCGATCCGCCGCGACAGGACTCGCTTGATCAGGTCAGGCAGGTAGCGGCGCACGGGTGCCGGGCCGCCGCGCAGGCCGACGTGGGAGAAGAACAGCTCCTGCCCGTCGACGGCGACCTCGTGCGGGATGCCGACGAAGCCGACGCTGCCGCCGGGACGGGCGGAGTGCAGGGCTTGCTGCATCGCCTGGGAGGTGCCGACGCACTCCAGGACGCTGTCGGCGCCGATGCCGTCGGTCAGCTCCTTGATCTGAGCTACGCCTTCCTCACCGCGCTCGGTGACGATGTCGGTGGCGCCGAACTCCCTGGCGAGGTTCTGCCGGGACTCGTGGCGGGACATGGCGATGATCCGCTCCGCGCCCATTTCCTTCGCGGCGATCACACCGCACAGGCCGACCGCGCCGTCGCCGACGACCACCGCGGTCGAGCCGGGCTTCACCTCGGCGGCGTCCGCGGCCCACCAGCCGGTGCCGAGCACGTCCGAGACGGCCAGCAGGCCCGGCCAGAACTCCTCGCCCGGCACCTCGGCGGTGGCGACCAGGGTGCCCTGGGCGTTGGGGATCCGCACGTACTCGGCCTGGCAGGTGCTCATGAACTCCCGGTGCAGGCAGTTCGACTGGAACCCGTTGCGGCAGTTCGGGCAGGTGTTGTCCGAGGTCGCGAACGAGCCGACCACGAACTGGCCCGGCCGGACGGCGGTGACCTCGGAGCCGACCTCCTCGACGAAGCCGACGTACTCGTGGCCCATCGGGTGCGGGTCGCCGAGCGGCTCCGCGCCCCGGTAGGGCCACAGGTCCGAGCCGCACACACAGGTCACCGCGGTGCGGATGACCGCGTCTGTGGGATCCAGGACCCTCGGGTCGTCCAGGGTCTCGAAGCGGACATCCCGAGGGGCGTGGATGACTGCGCCGCGCATGAGAGGGCTTCCTTCGCATTTCGGGGGAGGCGTGGGGTGCGGATCGCACCGCCGCCGCGTACGGGCCGGCCGCACGGCCTTCACGACCCGGGCGGACAGCCCCACGCCCTCCAGACAACCCCCTCTTGCGGCGCGCAGCGAGTTACCAGTGAGGGGTGTACCCGCAGTCCACCCCTCGCGGACCCTGCGCGCCGTAACGTCGAAGGCGTGGACAACAGCCAGGAGGTCCGCGAGTTCCTCCACCTCGCGGCGAGCGAAGATCACCCCCGAGCAGGCGGGCACGCCCTCGGGCAGCCGCCGCCGGGTGCCGGGCCTGCGCCGCAGCGAGGTCGCCGCCTTGGCCGACGTGAGTGTCGAGTAGTACGCCAAGCTGGAGCGCGGCAACCTGGCCGGCGCTCCCCCCGCCGTCCTGGAGGCCGTGGCCCGCCTTGTACAAGGCAGCGGCCGATGGCCTACTGACAGTGATTCCCAATGACGTTGTCAAGTCGGCGGGGTGACGTACTGTGACTATGTCAGAGCGCTGTGGAACCGGCTCGTGCAGCGGCGGTCTCGAAGGTGGGGCTACATCGGCGCGGGCATCGGCATCCGCATCCCTGTCCGACGCCCAAAGGGCAAGTCCGAACACGCACTTCACGTCGACACGCGCATGTTCAACACGCTGCTGTGGCACGCCAGGGCCCTCGGCGAGCGCACCGCCGCCGAGCTCAAACAGCGATGGCGGGCCCTGCAGCACGTGACGCTCAGCCTGAGCCGGATCGGCGAAGTCGCCCGTGCCAGGGCAGGCCCGGATGTGCGGCTGGAGATGACCTTCGCCCGCCGGCTCCACGCCCACCACCGTCACTGCGACGCCCGGGAGAACTCGGTCACGTACCTGGCGCAGAGCGTCTTCCAGCCCTGCGCCGGCACGCCAGCCCGGACGCCCGCCGATGTCTCCTGGCCCACACCGGAGGAGACACACCTGGTGCTGCGCGGTGAGAGCCAGGACTGCGACTGGCTGTGCGGCTACGTGGAGCAGGCCACCAAGGGGTTCGAGACGTACGCGGCTGAAGCGAGGGTGTAAGGCAACGTTCGCGCCGTCGATTGCCCTTGCGGACTGAAGATCGAGTCACTCACCATCGGGGGTGTCGGGGGAGTTCGTGAACTGTGCTGCTTCGCGTGCCATCTCAGTGGTGATGGCCCAGCGTTCGTGGTCCATCCATTCGCCGTTGATGTACTGGAAGGCAGTCGAGGAGCCCTCGTGCTGGAAGCCCAGGCGTCTGACGAGGTTCAGCGAGGAGGCGTTGTCCGGCTGGATGTTCGCCTCCAGCCGGTGCGGGTCCAGCTGGCCGAAGGCGAGCTGGATCACGAGCCTTGAGTCCTTCGGTCATGTAGCCACGGCCGGTCGTCGAGGCGTAGGAGGGATAGCCCAGGGTTCCGCTCCGGAGGGTGCCCGGACGATGTTGTTGATGTTAACGCCGCCTACGATCGCGCCGGTGCTGCGCAGGCAGATCACGAAACCCTCTGAACCCGCGTTGACACTGGACGCGCCCGCACACCGCACTGTGCGGGTGCGTCCGACGCTTCCGACGCCTTGCCTGACCGGCCGGGCAGGGTCGCGCGTGATCAAAACAGATTGCTCGAAATGATCTTCCTGGCTACGCTGCCCGAGGTAATTTCGCAACCCGGAGGCTATGCCATGGAGCTGAGTAATCGTCACGGCGTCTTGATCGGCGCCGCCACTGCGGCCCTCGCCGCCGCCGCGGCCGTGGGAGTGAGCACGGGGACGCTGCCCACCTCGTCCCACGGCATCGTGGTCGAGGCCCACATGGCACTCTCGAACCCTGCGGTCGCGGACACCCAGCCCGCGGACGCCACCGACAGCCTGGTCGTCCCGGACCACGGCTACGTGCAATGAGTCGTCACAGCCATGACCACAACCAGTGGACCCTAGACGGCTCCTGACGTGTACCCAGGCAAGGCCGCCCCCTTGGCAGCAGACCCCGAGAACCCCACCCCCGACGGCACGGCGCCGACCGGGCAGTCCGGCGACCGGTCCGCCGCCAAGGCGGGCGACCCCGCCGTCCGGCTCATCGCCGAAACCGCCGAGCGGCTGGTCCGGCTCTGGGCCTCCTGCCCCGAGCTGCACCACGCCGGATGGGACCGGCCGTTCCGGCCGCTCGGCGAGTTGCTGCCCGAGCAGGACGTCGAATTCGCCGCACAGAACCCCCAGATGGTCCCGCTGCTCTGGTATCCCGCGCTGCGCCACGGTACTCCCCGGGCGCCCGTGATCGACGTCTTCGACCACCTGCCCGCGGAGTCGGGACCGCCGCTTCCCCGGCGCCAGGAGCTCTCCCGCATCTACAGCTGGGCGCTGGCCTCGCGCACCGCCCTGGACTGGATCGGCGACTGCCTGGAGGGGCGCGGCCTGCTGGAGGTCGGCGCGGGCAGCGGCTACTGGGCGTGGCTGCTGCGCGCCCGGGGCGTCGACGTCCTGGCCACCGACGCCGAGGCCCGCGCCGAGCACAACGGCTGGACCGATCGCTTCCAGTTCACCGAGGTCCGTCCGGGCCGGGCCGCCGAGGACGCCGCCGCACACCCCGAGCGGGTGCTGGCGCTGCTCTGGCCCCCGCACCGCGACCCGATGGCCGCCGACGCCCTGCACGCCTACCAGGGCTCCGGCCTGTTCTACCTCGGCGACGGCGCCGGCGGGATCTGCGCCGATGATTCCTTCTTCACCGAGCTTGCCGCCCGCTGGCGCCCGCTCTCCCGGTGCCCGCTGACACTGCGCTGGCTCGGCAACCGCGACACTGCCACCTTCTACGTCCGGCGCTGACCAACCGGCCCCGGGGAGACATCGGCCGCGACGGGGGCCTCACGGTGATCAACACGCGGCGGCCCCCACGATTCCGCCTTCTGTGATCTTGCCGCCCTTCTGGCAGATCCGCGAGGCCTCCTCTTGGAGCAGGCTGCCGAGGGGTTCGAGAAGTACGCAGCCGCGATGACGGCGTGATCCGGTTGAGTTGGTCGTGCGGGCGGCGAGCCAGCCCGCCAATCATTGACAGGCGGGCGTCAACGGCGCTTGACTCGGAGCACTAATCAACAACCCACAGGGGGACTCGTGAAGCTCAAGTCCGTTGTTGCCGCTGTCACCGGGCTGGTCCTCGGCACGGCGCTGCTGTTCGTGGCAGTGCCGAGCTCGGCGACTCCGGCGCCCGCGCCGCTGGCCCAGAGGGACGGCAGTGTTTCGGGGGGCTGCTGCTGACGCGGCGTCGGACCAGCAGGACGTCCAGCATGTCGGCCGACTGACCGCTGGCTGCGCCCCGCCGGATCACGGCGGGGCGCAGCCGCGTTGGTGCTATTCGGCTTCGAGGAGCGTGTCGAGCAGCTCCTGGATCTCCCCGCGGCTGGCCCCGGACGGGACAGGGACGGCGTCCGGGTTGGATTCGACCATGGCGACCACCGGCGCCCCTTGGGGCAGGAGTCCGATTAGGCCCGGTCGTCCGCGGTGCCGAAGTTCGGCTGGCGGTCGGGCAAGGCGGCGGTCCAAGCGGCCGCGGAACAGGGGCGCCCGAGCGCGGTCGTCCTGGGCGAGGCGCTCACGGAAGTCGGCCAGCACGCTGTGATGGAAGCCGGGATCGTCCAGTTCCATGGCGTGAAGTCGGCCCGGAGCGCGGTTCCGGCCTTTCGACCGGCCCGTTGATCTTCTACCGCTTCGGCGAACTCGCTCCGCTGCTGCGCAAGAACGGCCGAACTCTGGCGCGCCGGCCGGCCGCCGGCCGCCGTCGTGGGGCTGCGGACTTGCTCGTCCGCGACTGACGACGGAGGCGATGGAAGCCGTGGCAGGCGCTCAGCGGCACAGCCGTGCGACGAGCTCCAGCTCGTGTGCCAGTAGTCCCGGGTCACGCGGGCCGGCATGCGGCGCGCTCAGCGACCGCACGCGGAAGCGGTTGTGCGGTGTGACGTCGTCCGCCTCACGGATCATGAGGTCCTGGAGCGGCAGTGGGATGGTGCGGTCCTGCGTGTAGCGCACGAACGTACGCGGCACCCGGCCCCACTTCGCCGGCAGCCCGCGGGCCTCCTCGCTCGCGCCGACTGCCGCCGACTCGTCCGGCTCCAGGATGTTCATCAGCGCCCGGACCTCGGCGTCCGGCCGGTCGGCGGCGATCGCCTCCTTGATGATCGCGAAGAACGCAGGGTCGCCCGAGCGCCAGTTGACCCGGCTGACGCCCAGCTCCGGCGGCGTCTGGACCGCGGGGATCTTGGACATGGAGCTGGTGGCCGCCTCAGGGGTCATCATCAGCTGCAGCACCGAGGGGTGCTCGGTCGGGCAGAACGCGGAGACGTACACCAGGTGCGCGACCAGCTCGGGCACCTGGTTGGCGACCGCGTTGAGGGTCACACCGCCGAGGCTTCCGCCGACCAGCACTACCGGGCCGTTGCGGCGCGCCCGCCGCACCACGCCGATGACATGCGCGGCGAAGTCGCTCAGCGTCACCTTGGATATCGGGGACGGCTCGGTGCGCAGCCGCTCAAGGTCCTGCGGGCACTGGTAGGACTCGGGGAGGTACGCCCCGAGCCCGTGCCCGGGCAGGTCGACCGCAATCGCGCGGTGTCCGCGCAGACCCAGCTCGCGCAACAAGGGCTGCCAGTAGAAGGAGTTGCTCCC
Organism: Kitasatospora sp. HPM-01-4; assembly: GCF_051374625.1. NCBI lineage: Bacteria > Bacillati > Actinomycetota > Actinomycetes > Kitasatosporales > Streptomycetaceae > Kitasatospora > Kitasatospora sp. HPM-01-4. The sequence goes on from NZ_JBPQGP010000005.1 coordinate 8,156,935, forward strand.
CGAGCCGTGGACGAGGACGAAGGTGGGCGCGCCGCGCCCGGGCCCGTCCGCGTGCGCGACGGAGGCCGCCGCGCCCACCGCGGTGACCGCCCCAGCCCCAACCACGGCCGCCTTCAGCGTACTGCGCCGCGACGTCCCACCGGCCTTCGCGTTGCCGCTCTTGGCATTGTGCTGTTCCTTGGCCATTAACGGCCTCCTCCTTGAGTGTTGAGTGAAGCTTTTCGTTCATGGGCCGTGACGGGTTCCGGCCCCGCAACCGGCACCGGCCACGGCACAACCAACCGCACAGATGCTGGTCCGTGCAGCACCCGGCCCCCGGCTCCCGTCTGGTCGAGCCCCCGGGTGAACGTGTCGCGGCGCACCTCGGGCTCCATCCCCACTAGGCCGGGCGGCCATGTGCCCGGCAGCACGAGATCGACCAGGACGGCGCCCCTGTCCTCGGCCGCGGCCAGCCAGTCGGGCGTCACTTCGACCCGCCAGTTCGGCTCCAACCCGTGGCGACCGTCGGCCAGCACCAGGCGCGTCACGAGGTCGCCGCCGATCTCGGGCGGCGGGGCTGCTCGGCGGGCACGAAACCGCTGTCGACCGCGGCCTCCACCAGCCGATCGTGGAACTCGACACCGACCTCCACGATCAGTTCCGCGAACGGCGGACCGTCCGCTACCTCGAGAGCCGCCAGCGCCGGGGGCGGTGATCGTGCCTGGCGGGAGCGCTCGGCCTCTGGTAGCCGTGGTCCGTTGTGGCCGCGGCCGGGCCGGGTGACGGCGGCGGCAGGCCGTGACCAGGGGGCCACCAGGGTCATCAGGGCCACCAGGATCAGGAGGACCAGGGCGCCTCCCGCGGCGAACTGGATCCAGGCGGAGACCGGCAGGCCCGCCCACCCGAATCCCGTACCGAGCGTGGCGGTGACCGCGGCGGCCACGGCGACGGCCAACCGGTTCGAAAGGCCACAAGGTCATGCCCCGCATTCTCGCCCGGCAACGCACTGTGGCGCAGTGGCACGTGTCACCTGACTGGCCATCAACCTTTCGCTCAAGCAGCCGTGATCGAGCTGGCTTGGCTCCGGTGCGGCGGAGGGAGCCGGAAGCCGGCCTCGGATGCGGGCCGTCGTCATGTAAGGCGTTTGACGTAACGGCGGGCGGGCAATCGTACGGGCCCCTGGTCGCTGGGCGCGTGGTGGTCGAAGAGCCCTGTGTCGATGGCGTACCGCTCCCAGTCGGCGGGCCGACGGAATTGTTCGAGGGTGGTGACCACCAGGTCGAGCCGCGCGGAGCGGTAGCCGTCCAGCGCGGCCAGCTCGCTCGCCGCGTCGTCGGCGAGGATGACGTAGAGGTCGTGGTCGGAGTGACGGGTGGTCATGCCGTCGAGGGCCCCCGGGAGCCCTTGAGGACGAGCCCGACGACGGCCGGGTCGGCCGTAGCATCGGCGACGAACGCCGCGAAATCCAGCGTCACGTCAGGTCCTTGCGCATCAGCGTGCACATCGTCTCGTACCGCTGGAGCGAGCCGTCCTCGGCCTCCACGTCCCAGGAGTCGAGCTCGCGGCCGAAGGCCCGGTAGCCCAGGCGTTCGTAGAGGGCGCGGGCGCGCGGGTTGCTCTCCTCGACGCCGAGTTCGGCGCGGGTCAGGCCCCGGGCGCCGATCCGCTGCTCGGCGGAGCGGATCAGCAGCGTGCCGATCCCGCAGGACTGCAGGGCCGGGTGCACGCTGAGTTGCCAGAGCGTGCCGGCACCGGGTTTGACCGTGTAGTCGACGCCGCCGACCGCCACGGGGAGCCCGACCGGCGTGCACACCGCCAGGTAGTCGATCTCGCCCGCCTCTGCGCGGCGGAGCTGGTGGACGAGTTCGCGCACGTGCTTGGGGGAGCCGGCCCAGCCGCAGGAGGGCAGGTCCGCGTCGGTGAGGCCGCGCACCGACAGGTGCAGCCTGATCTCGGTCATCGCCGCATCCCTTCGACTCCGACAGCGGCCGTCTGCCATTTCAGCAAGCCGATCCCCTTGCCGTCCAAGGGGTTTCGGCTCAGGGCCGTGTGTTCCGAGCCGGTTCCCGCTTGCTGTCAGTGGTCAGCACCATGGGCTGGTTCGCGGGACAGGTTGCGGACGTACCGGTCGAACCGGTTGCCGTCCGCGTCCAGGACTTGCTTGATGTAGGTGAAGCCCGCCCTGAGGGCGACCGCGGCCGAGCCCTGCTACGCGCGAACGACGTCCCGCAGGAAGAGGTGGACGTCTTGGCCGAGGAACTGGTCGCGCTGCTCCCGGAGTTGCTCGCCGAGCGCACCGAGGAGCTGAGGAGCACCGGCCAGATGATGCCTGGTGCGCGGGAGGCTCTTGCCGCCGCCCACGGAGCGGAGGACCTGCTGCCCACGGTGGTTACTGGCAATCTGCAGGGACGCGCGGAGATCAAGCTCCGGGCTTTCGGGTTGGCCGACTTCGTGGACCTGAGTATTGGTGGCTACGCCTCCGATGACTCTTACCGGCCGGCACTCGTGGCCGTGGCACAGCAGCGCGCCGCCTCCAAGCACGGCGGGGCCTTCCACCGTAAGATTTCAAGTCCAGTGAGACGGTCGTGACGCTATGAGGTTTGTGGTGCGGGTTCCCTGCGCTTGGCCGGATCGTTGATCCAGGCCGCCTGCGGTATCTCGGGCGGTCTGGGACGGCGCCCGAAGCGTTCGGGATGCCGGGCGTATGCCTCGACGAGGGTGACGGCCCGCTGCTCGCGGACCTCCTCGGCAGTGCCGAAGTGCACGCTGGCAGGCGTGTGAAGACCAATGCCAGAATGCCGGTGCTCGTGGTTGTAGTACAAGATGAAGGCGTCGAACCATTCCCGGGCATGAGACAGGGAATCGAATCGCTGCGGGAAGTCGGCCATGTACTTGGTGGTCTTGAACTGGGCCTCGTTGTACGGGTTGTCGTTGGAGACTTTGGGGCGCGAGTGGCTTTGGGTGACGCCGAGATCGATCAGCAGCTGGGAGACCTTCCTGGAGGTCATCGCGGTGCCGCGATCGGCGTGCACGGTCTCAGGCACGATGCCGTTGCGCTCGATGGTCTCGCGGATCAACTCCTCGGCTCTTGCAGCCGATTCGGCCAGTTCGACGGTGTGGCCGACGATGTAGCGGCTGAAGATATCGATGATGACGTAGGTGTGGTACCAGATGCCCTTCCTGGGGCCGGCCGCCTTGGTGATGTCCCAGGTGAACACCTGAGAGGGCGCGGTGGCGACCAGTTCGGGCACCGTTTTTGCCGGTGGGCGGCCTGGCGGCGTCGCTCACCGCACTGCCCTCGCTCGCGCAGGATCCGGTACATCGTGGAGACCGAGCAGTGGTAGCGTCCGGCGTCCAGCTCGCGGACCCAGATCTGCGCGCGGGAGGAAGCTCGGCGTACTCGGCGTTGTTCATAAACTCCAGTACCGCTTCGCGCTCTTCGGGTTTCAAGGCTGACGGCTGGAGCCGTGGCTTTCTGGGCCTGCGTGGCGCTGGCGGTTTCAGTCTGCGGTAGTGGGTGGCCCTGGAACGGCCGGTCAGCCGGCACGCGGCCGTGACGCCCAGCTCCTGCTCGACGCCGGTGAACGCCTCGTCCACGACGGGGTCGGCGACGTGCGTCAGTCCGCGCTCTCGGAGATCATTTCCAAGAGTGCCGACGCTTTTCCCAGGACCTCCAACGCGGCCTTGTTCCGGGCCAGTTCCTTCTCCAGTCGTTCCACCTGGCGGCGCAGCTTCTCGTTCTGAGGTGGGCGAGCCGCACGCTGTCGCGGTCGACAGGACACCGGTGACCGGGTGGGGCCCTCGTCCGGGTCCTATCCGGCCAGTCCCCGGAGCAGGCCTTCCAGATCGCGCTCGCCGTCGCGGGTCAACCTGCGGGGCAGGGACACCGAGCTCCTGCAAGAGCTCACCATCGCCTGCCCCGAGATGAGCGAACTCACACGCCTTGTCCGGGAGTTCGCCGGGCTCCTCACGCCCGCAACCAGCAACGACATCAAGCTCACCGAGTGGATCGCCACCGTCCGCATCTCCAGCCTTCCCCACCTGCACGCCTTCGTGAACGGCCTCGAACTCGACCGCGCCGCAGTCAACGCCGGCCTCACCCTTCCCCACCACAACGGCCGGACCGAGGGCGTCAATACGCGAACCAAGCGGATCATGAGGCAGATGCACGACCGAGCCAGGTTCCCCCTGCTCCGCCACCGCATCCTCCTCCAGTGACCGCTACACAGTGCTACCACCGAATACGGGCCAGAGCCGTTCGCTGGACAGACCCCCTACGGTGAGCGGACTGCCGAGATCGTCGGGAGGTACGGGCTGGACAGTGCCGTGGGCCCAGGTTCACCCGCCGGGCAGAGCCGTGGAGCGCGTCGAGTCCCGTCTTGCCGGGTGCCGCTGACGAGCCGCTGGAGATGTTCCCGATGTCGCTGCGCATGACGGGCGTCGGTTTCGCCGCCGCGATGAGCCGGGTGGGCGCGGGCGTCGGCACGTTCCTGCTGCCGATGGGACTCGATCACTGCGGCGCGTGCACGGAGACACGCCGTAGGCTGTGCGGAGCATGCTGTTCCGCACAGCCTTCCCGCCGTTCTCGGAGGTCAATTTTGGGCACCCCGTCCCTGCCCGCACTCCTGGAGGAGCACCCGGTCGTCGCCAGCGTCAAGGACGAGGCCGATCTGCAGGCCGTGCTGCGCGCGGACTGCCGCATCGTCTTCCTGCTGTACGGCAACCTTCTCGACCTGCCGGACATCGTGCGCCGACTCAAGGATGCCGGGCGGATTGTGCTGGTTAACGTCGACCTGCTCGAAGGGTTCGCGAGCAAGGAGATCGTGGTGCGCTACGTGAAGGAGCGCACCGACGCCGACGGCGTCCTCAGCTCCAAGGCGTTCATGGTGCGCGCCGCCCGCGAGCAGGGCCTCTTCGCCGTGCACCGGTTCTTCCTGATCGACTCGATGTCGTACCGCAATCTCGCCACGCAGGTGCGCCAGTCCAAGGCGGACTGCGTGGAGATCCTGCCCGGCTGCATGCCGCGCGTGATCTCGTGGGTGGTCGCCGACATCGACGTCCCGCTGATCGCTGGCGGCCTGGTCTGCGACCGTGAAGACGTGTTCGCCGCGCTGAAGGCGGGGGCGAGCGCGATCGCCTCGTCCAACCACGACGTATGGGGTATGTAAACCTGCTATTGACACTCTCAATCACGCCGGTTTACCTTGGTCGGGCGGTCCAAAGAGGGGCCGCGATTGATCGACAATCGCATATCGGCCTGCGGACATGAGCGTCGTGCTCGTGCGCCCAGGCAGTTACTAGAGACCAGAGAACAGTAACCTTCCGAATTTTCGCGGAAGCTTGCTGTTCTTTTTTGCATACCGATGTCCGTTTTGGGTGGACTTTCGGGAACTCCACGAAGAGGTGGCAGGGTGACCAGAATCCAGAGACAGGTCAGTTTCCTGATCCTGTCGATGACCGGCGGAATCATCTTCCAGGTCATCTACCTCCGCTTCCTCTTCCTGGAGCCGACCTACCAGGCCCTGCACCTCAGCGCGCAGCAGTACGGCAACATCATCTCGATCGTCGGCGTCGTGGCCATGGTCATGTACTTCGTCGGCGGCTGGTTCGCCGACAAGTTCGACCCCAAGAAGCTGATCGTCGTCGCGCTGGCCGGCACCGGACTCGCGGATCTCTACCTGGCCACCACGCCCGGCTACTGGGCGGTCCTCGCCGCGCACGTCGCGATGGCCGTCATGGGCATGGGCCTCTACTGGTCGGCGGTGGTCAAGTCGATCGGCATGCTCGGCGACTCCTCCCAGCAGGGCCGGCTGTTCGGCATGAACGAGGCGGTGCGCGGCATCACCTCCACCGTGCTGGGCTTCGTCGGCACCGCGCTGGTCTCGGCCGCCGTCGTCGCCTCGAACGGTGTGCTCGGACTGATCCGGGTCTACGGCGTGCTCGCCCTGGTCTTCGCGGTCCTCGTCTGGTTCTTCGTGGCGCGGGACGAGGAACGCCTTGCGCAGCAGGGCAGTTCCACGGTGACGCTAAAGCAGCTGGCGGCCGCGGCGAGGAACAAGTACACGTGGCTCATCGGCGGCACCGTGATGATGATGTACTGCTTCTACACGACGCTCGGCTACTTCTCGCCGCTCCTGGAGAACCACTACGGGGTCGCGGCGGGCACGGTCGCCGTGGTCGGCGTGATCCGCACCTACGTCTTCCAGTTCGTGGGCGCTCCCGTCGGCGGGTTCCTCGCCGACAAGGTCACCCGCTCCTCGCCGAAGCTGCTGCGCCTGCTCTTCGCCGCCTCCGCGGTGATCGCCGCCGCCTTCCTGGTGCTGCCGACCAGCTCCTCGCTGACCTGGCTCGTGCTGCTGCTGATGTTCGTGCTGACCTTCATGGTGTTCGCGGCCCGCGGCGTGTACTGGGCGACCGTCGGCGAGGTCGAGATCCCGGAGCGCGAGCGCGGCGGCGTCATCGGCCTCGCCTCCGGAGTCGCCTACCTCCCGGACGCCTTCCTGCCCGCCGTGTGCGCGTGGTGGATCGGCGATCCGGCGAACGGGGTGCCGGAGCAGGGCGGCGGATACAGCGCGATGTTCGCCTTCCTCGCCGTGATGGCCGTGATCGGCCTGGTCCTCGCCACCCTCACGATCCGCGCCTGGGAACGCGAACTGAAGTCCCGTACGCCCGCCGCCGGCGCCGCGCCCGAACCGGTCGCCGCCTGACCCCGCCGCCGTACACCGCCGTACACCGCCGTACACCGCCGTACACCGCCGTACATGCAAGGAAAGAGCCAACTCACCATGGACATCACCGAGTTCAACTGCGAGTTCTTCTCCCTCGACGGGAAGAACGCGATCGTCACCGGCGGCAACACCGGCCTCGGCCAGGCCTTCGCCCTGGCCCTCGCCAAGGCGGGCGCCAACGTCTTCGTCCCCTCGATCGCGGACGACGACGGCACGACCCGCGAGCTGATCGAGGCGGAGGGCGTGCGCTACGAGTTCCTGGAGGCCGACCTCACCGCGCCCGGTGTGCCCAAGCAGGTCATCGACACGTGCGTGGAGCGCCTCGGTTCCCTCGACATCCTCGTGAACTCGGCCGGCATGTGCATCAACCGGGAGGTGACGGAGTACGGCCGCGAGCAGTGGGACCCGATGGTGGCCCTCAATCTGACCGCCGCCTTCGAGCTGAGCAGCGAGGCGATCCGCTACCTCATCCCGCAGCGCTCCGGCAAGATCATCAACATCGCGTCGATGTTCTCCTTCCTCGGCGGCCAGTGGTCACCGGCCTACGCCGCCACCAAGCACGGCATCGCCGGGTTCACCAAGGCGTACTGCGACGAGCTAGCCCAGTACAACATCCAGGTCAACGCGATCGCGCCCGGCTACTTCGCCACGAAGATCACCGAGCAGACGCGGGCCAACCCCGAGACCAACCAGCGTGTCCTCGACCACATTCCGGCGGGCCGCTGGGGCGACGTAGCCGACCTGATGGGTACGACGGTGTTCCTCGCGTCCCGCGCATCGGATTACGTCAACGGCCATGTTCTCCCGGTCGACGGAGGCTATCTGGTCCGCTGACACCGAAGCCCGAAACGACTCCACCGCATACGCACCACCAGAGGCAGAGGTAACACCATGGCCAAGTCGCTCTCGAAGCTCAGCCGTCAGGACATCGTCGAGCAGCTGAAGGGGCTCGTCGCCGGCGAACAGATCATCACCGACGAGCAGCAGCTCAAGGAGGCGAGCGTCGACCGCTTCAAGAAGTACCAGTCGGTCCACGGCATCTTCGACGGCCCGATCCCGGCCGCGATCGTGAACGCCCGCTCCACCGTGGACGTACAGAAGGTCCTGGCCTTCGCGAACGACAACCGGATCAACGTCGTCGCCCGCACCGGCCGCACCGGCACCGAAGGCGGCCTAGAGGCCGCGGTCGAGGACACCCTCGTGCTCGACGGCTCCGGCATCGACGAAATCATCAAGATCGACACCGAGAACATGCAGGCCACCGTGGGCTGCGGCGTCCAGCTCCAAGTCCTGGAGGATGAGCTGCGCAAGCAGGGCCTGACGACCGGTCACTCCCCGCAGTCCAAGCCGCTCGCCCAGTACGGCGGCCTGGTCTCCACCCGCTCCATCGGCCAGTTCTCCACCCTCTACGGCGCCATCGAGGACATGGTCGTCGGCCTGGAGGCGGTCTTCGCCGACGGGACCGTCACCCGCATCAAGAACGTCCCGCGCCGCTCGGCTGGCCCGGACATTCGCCACATCGTGATCGGCAACGAGGGCGCCCTCTGCTACATCACCGAGGTCACCGTCAAGATCTTCAAGTACATGCCGGAGAACAACGAGTTCCACGGCTTCCTCGTCGACGACATGGCCACCGGCATCTCCGTGATCCGCGAGGTCATCACGAACGGCTTCAAGCCGTCCGTCGTCCGCGTGTACTCGCCGGAGGACGCCCGCCAGCACTTCGCCGACTTCTACGACAACAAGGTCGTCGTGGTCTTCGTCGCCGAGGGCCCCAGGGGCATCGTCGAGGCGACCAGCGAGGAGATCACCCGCGTCATCGACCAGCACCCGCACGTCAAGGTCGACCCGCAGCGCATCGAGAACTGGTTCGACAACCTCAACTGGGGCGTCGAGAAGATCGAGGCCGAGAAGCAGGTCATGCTCACCCAGGCCGAGCTCGGTTACACCACCGAGGTCTCGGTCGACTGGTCGCGCACGGTCGAGCTGTACGAGAACGTCATGGGCCGGATCCGCGGCGAGTACCCGCACGCTGCCGACCTGACGATGCTCGGCGCCCACTCCTCGCACTCGTACCAGACGGGCACGAACCTGTACTTCGTCTACGACTACAAGATCAACTGCGAGCCGAGGGAAGAGATCGGCAAGTACCACATCCCGCTCAACGCGATCATCGTCGAGGAGGCCCTGAAGGCCGGCGGCTCGATCGTCCACCACCACGGCATCGGCAAGTACCGCGCCCCGTGGGCCGCCGAGGAGCACGGCAGCGCGTACACGATCCTGACCAAGCTCAAGGAGACCTTCGACCCCAACGGGATCATGAACAAGGGCACGATCTTCCCGATCGAGGACTGAGCCCCGCCTGCACGCCCGTGCGGCCGGCCCTCCACGGCCGGCCGCACGGGCACCCCTACCTTCCTCCTCTCGCGACCCCCGGAGTGGGCATGACCAGCACCCGTCCCCGCTACTTCATCGGCATCGACAACGGCTCCCAGTCGTCGAAGGTGACCGTCTTCGACGTCCACGGCCGGGCCGTGAGCGAGGGGCGGGCCGCACTGCGCCCGTACGACACACCGCGCCCCGGCGTCGTCGAGCATCCGGACGACGACCTGTGGACGTCGATCGGCGAGGCCGGCCGCGCGGCCATGGCTGCCTTCGACGGCGACCCGGCGGACATCATCGGCGTCGGCCTGTGCACGATCCGCTTCTGCCGCGCGGTCCTCAAGGCCGACGGCACCCTCGCCCAGCCCGTCATGAGCTGGATGGACAGCCGGGTCGGCATGCCGTACGCGCCGACGAACCCCGAGGCCGCGTACGTCACGACCTCCTCCGGCTACATCAGCCACCGCATGACGGGCACCTTCCGTGACACCGCCGCCAACTACGCGGGCATGTGGCCGCTCGACCCGCACACCATGCGCTGGACGGACGACGAGGCCGCGTACGCCAAGGCGGGCATTCCGCGCTCGATGCTCTTCGACCTGGTCCAGCCCGGCGACATCCTCGGTCCGGTCACCGAAGCGGCCTCCGCGCACACTGGCATCCCCGCTGGTATCCCGGTCGTGGCTACCGCCAACGACAAGGCGGTCGAGGCCCTGGGCTGCGGACTGCGCACCCCGGACACGCTGCTCGTTTCGCTCGGCACCTACGTCGCGGGCATGGCGACCGGCCCGCGCCACATCGCCAACTCCTCCGACTTCTGGACCAATTACGCCTCCGAGCCGCACGCCTACCTGTACGAGTCGGGCGGCGTGCGGCGCGGCATGTGGACGGTCAGCTGGTATCGCGACCTGCTCGGCGAGGAGGCGTCCGCGTACGCCCGCGAGCGGGGGCTGTCCGCCGAGGACTACCTCAACGCCGAGGCCGCCGCGGTGCCGCCGGGCTCCGACGGCCTGATGACCGTTCTCGACTGGCTCGCCCCCGACGAGGCGCCGTTTCGCAAAGGCAGCCTGCTCGGCTTCGACGGCCGTCATGGACGGTTCCACATCTACCGCTCGATCCTCGAGTCGCTCGCGATGACCGTGCACCACACCGCCACGCGCATGGCCAGTGAGCTGGGCACCGAGTACCAGGAGGTCATCGTCTCCGGCGGCGGATCGCACTCGGACCTGATGATGCAGATCCACGCCGACGTGCACGGCGTCCCGGCCCGACGTGCCGAGGCCTCCAGCGCGGCCGGTCTCGGCTCGGCGATCTGCGCGGCCGTCGGCGTGGGCGCGTACGCCGGTTTCGACGAGGCGGTGGCGGCCATGGTCCGGCCGGGCGAGATCTTCCTGCCGAGCCAGGCCCACCACCACCTCTACCGGCGCCTGGAGAAGGTGCACCGCGACGTGCGCGGCCACACGGACGCCATCTACCGGCGCACCTACGACATCTTTGGCTGATCCCGCAGGAGTTCGCGCAGGCGAGCGGTGCCGATGAGGTGGGCCCGCGACGGGAACACCTTGTCGAGCAGCACGCGGTGGACTCGGGGCCGGAGTCGACGACGCCGTCCTCAGGACGTAGCTGACCGGCTCGTCTACTCCGACAGCCTGGACCTGAGTAGACGGTCCGCCGCCATCCCGGTCGGCACGGGCTGCCGCGTCTGCGAACGCCTGGACTGCCCCAACGCGCGGCGCTGGCCTTGGGGACAGCAACTGTCCGTCGACGAGAACAGCAGCACCTTCGTGCCCTGCCCCGTCGAGCAGACCAGTTGAGGTCACGGCTCGTCCGTGCACCGCGACGTGCGCGGCCACACCCGCGGCGGGGATCGAAGACGACCTCGACACCGCAGTGCTCGCGCAGCCACGTCTCCAGGGCGTCGGCGCCTCGCCCCGCAAGCACGTCGACCCGCTCGCCACTCTCGGCGTCGATCAGGACGGTCACGTACCGGTGGCGCCGCTTGAGAGCGAAGTCGTCCACGCCGAGGACCCGCGGCACCCGCCTCATGGGCAGCGGCAGACGCATCAGCACCCGCAGCGCCGTCGAGCGGGACGCCGGAACCGCCAGAGCATGCAGCAGCCGCGCGCCGGCGCGGCCCGCTAACTCCTTGACGACCGCCCCGAGCTGGGCGGCCAGCCGGGCCGTGCGACGCTGGTAGCGCTGCAGCAGGCCCGGCACCTGCTCGCGGAACGTCTGCCGTCCGCACCCCAGCACCCGACACACCATCCGCCGTGTCCGCACGGATACCAGCACCCGTCGGCCGTCCACCGGCACGTCCGCCACCGTCCGCCGATGGAAACTGTGCACCCTCTCGGTCATCGCGCCGCACGCGGGACACGGCACCGGACTGTCCCGGGTCCGCGCCAACACCCGGACAACCCCGCCCTCGTCCACCACGTCCACGACGACCAGCGCCGACAGCCCCGAAAACACCGTGCCCACAAGCTCATTGACATCGCGCACGTAACGTCAACGAAGGCCATCACTCTTGGTTACCACCGAATACGGGCCAGAGCCGTTGGCTGGACACACCCGAAATTGGCTCTGATTCGGCTGGGTGTTCGTCCTACCCGGCCAGTCATGGGCACACGCTTTTGAGCGGGCGTCGGGCGCTTGGTCTTTGGTTCCGTCGGGGCTGCGGGGTCGCGTGTGGCGGGGTCGTGGTGGGTCGTCACGTGGCGAGTTCGAACTCGGCGGACACCGGGCCGGCCAGGAGGCGATGGTTGGGCCGGGCCGGGCTGGTGGTGCAGGCGGCGAATGGTCCGTCGGCAGCGCGGAGTTCGAGCAGCGCTGGGGCGAGGTGGTCGCGGTGCCAGGTTGAGGGACCAGCGAGTCCGGCCTCAGCGTCGGTCATCTGTTGCCATGCCAGCCACAGGCCGTGCAGGCGGGCGACGGCTTCGAGGTGTTTGTCCCACTCGTGGCACCAGGGACGGGTGGTGCTGATCTCGCGGCCGTAGACGGGCAGGAGGAGGTGGTCGACCCAGATACGCAGTGCGGCGAGTTCGGCGTCGTACGCTTCACCGACCAGCGCGAGGATGAATACGGAGGCCGGCTTCTCGGCTTCGACGGCTACTTCTTCGGTAGTGGGCGAGGCTTCTTCGGCTGCTGAGGTGTCGGAGGTGGTGGCGTCCTCGGAGGTGAGGTGGTCGAGGAGGACGCCGTGCTGACGGACTTCGGCGATGGTCCGGGTGAGCGCGGAGGCGAGGTCGTGGAAGTCCTCGACGGGTATGCGGATCGGCTTCTCGGAAGGGCCCTGGATGGCTTCGGACATGAAGGTGCCTCTTTCTGGAGGAGGGCGGGGTGCGGCGGGGTCGGCTCGCAGCAAGCGCCGGCCTGGTGGGACGGCCTCTGGCGCAGGGGTGTCGGGTGTCGGGTGCAGTGGTTCTCATCGGGCAGGGAAAGATGCCTCTGTGTGTAGGGCCAGCGTGTAGGAGGACGTGGTCACGGAGGCTCCTCGGGGGTGGTGGACGAGGTAGCGGGCAACCGGTGTGGTCTGCGATTCAGTGCGGTGGTGGTGCTCACGAGCGGCTCCTTAGCGGTGGGCGGGCGGTGGGCGTCCAGGTGGAGGCGGGGAGGGCCAGGGAGAGCGGAGTTGACGGTCGGGGCTGGCTGCGGGTGAGCGCGGCGTCGGCACATTTCGTCCTGGCCGGTGGATCCGTCGGCGGGGCTTGGGGCGGTGATGCCGCGGCGCGTTGCCAGCGGGCCCGGACCTCGTCGAGCGGCCCGAGGGCGTGCAGTGCGTGGTTGATGAGGCGGCCGGGTGCCAGTGCCTTGTTGTCGGCGAGTTCACCGATCGCGCGGGCCGAGGTGGCGGCGGTGCGGACGATGGAGGAGCGCATGATCCGTTCGCCGAGGTACTCGGCGGATCCGGCGCCGGGCCCGCCGCAGATCTGCTGCACCCGCTCGACGGTCAGCGTGCCGTCCGCCAGGGTCCCTCGTCGCTGGGCTTCCCAGAGCGTGGTCAGCTGGTCGATCGGCTCACCCCGGTGGTGCAGTGCACCCAGGCAGTGGTAGAGCTGGCCGTGCCCGTGGTCGGCGAAGTCGTCAGGCCGGAGCCAGTCGACGACCTCGTCGATAGCGCCGGGTTTGTTCACCAGTACGCGTAGCAGGAACTCCTCGTCTGCTGCGTGGTCAGTGCTGATCGGTGGATGTGCGCTGGCCGGTGGTCGGGTGGTGGCGGAGGTGGTTGGCCTGGGTTCGATGCCCCAGCGGCGGGCGAGGTCGGCGAGGACTTCGGCCAGGACGTCGGCTTGGTGCAGAGTGCCGTCGACCTTGCCCTGGAGAGCGTCCGCTCGGGCGGCCTGGTGGAGGCGGATGGCGTGCTGGGTCACGGTGCGGTGGATCGCACCCTCCAGCACCATGCGCCCGTACACCGGGGCATTGCCGGGGCGGGGGCAGGCCCCGATCAGGGTGTGGGCGTAGGAGGCGGTCAGGCCCCGGACGTTGCGGCCGGCCTCGGCGACGGTGTCGGTCACCCAGGCGAGCGGCACCTCCTGCCCGTCCGCCGCGAATGCGGAGTGCTGGTCGGCGTGGAGCTTACGCATCGCGGCGAACATCGCCCGGTGGATGGGGCGGTAGAAGTCGTCCGGGGTGAGCCAGGAGAGGCGGTCGAGCTGGCCGGGATCGATCAGGACGCCACCGAGTACGGCCTGCTCGGCCTGCAGAAGCGGGCTCATCCGCGCCGCCGGTCATTGCGATCGCATCGGTCGGCACGAAGGTCTGCAACCGTCTGGTCGGCGGCGGCCATCGCTACTGCGAACCGGTCCAGTTCGCCGGTGAACGTCGGGTCGGTGGCCAGGATCGCCCCGTTGCCGGTGACCAGCCACCACTGGCCGGCGTGCCGGATGACCGGGGAACCGGCCAGAGAACCGCAGCCAGAAACAGAAGGTGGAACGGGAGAAGACACGATGAATCTCCTGAAAGAGATAAACGGGGAACGTAGTTCAGGCAGCGAGGCCGTAGTCGCCGGTGATGGGTACGCCAGATCGGCAGGATCAGGGGGAGCAACCGCTCCGCTCGCTGGTCTCCAACTCGCCATCCGCGATGGCGTCGAAGATTTCGCTCGGGTGTGAGCGGCGCAGGTATGCCGGGCCGAGCAGTGGAGCACCCTCCATATCGGCCTTCGCGCTTCCGGATCGGATCGTGGCGTTGAAGGCCACGACGTCGCGTCACTTCTCCATCAAAGCCGTCACGAAGGGCTCGCCACTGCAGTGCCGTGGGGTGGGCCCGTTATTGAGAATCGAGATACAGGCGTGGTCCCTCTGGGGGCATGGATATCGCGGTGCCCAGGTCAGCCGGTTGTCAGTGCGCGGGTGCAAGATCAGGGCGTCCGACACGACCGACGAACCGGAGCAGACACAGCATGCCGATTACCAACGATCAGGTTGCCCAACGTCGCTTCCTGCGGGCCTTGTACACGGATGAGTACTACCCCGACGCCGTCGTCGACCGCGGCCGTGACATTCTGCTGCGGCTGTGTGAGCGGATCGAGGCGGACCCGCCGTCTGACCTCGCCTCCCTCTACGCTCTCACCGCCTCCGCCACAGAGGAGTTCAATGCTCTGCAGGAGGCGTTCGAGGCCGCCGGTAGTGAGATTGAGACGGTCGCACGTGAGGAGATCGCCGAGGATTTTGCCTTCATCGCCGCCGCATACGGGTTCCAGGACGCGGATGTGGAGGAGTTGATTGCAAGGCGCGATTGGTGATGTCGCGAAGTTCGACGCCGTTGCCTTTCCGGCGTACGCTGCGCGATCACGCGCCAGCCCGCGCCGCGTAGTCTCGCCCCTGTGCTGCACGCTGTCGTTGTCGGCGGCTCCGATGGCGAGGACCTGTCCGATCGGTGGGGCGTGGTGGCAGTGCCAGGCATGAGTGAAATTGCGGGCGTTGAGGGAGCGGACTGAGTCCAGCTGCAGATTGATCACGCCGAGAGCCCGAAGTCGTTGTGGGAGGCGGACTTGGCGATGGCGCGTTCGGTGATGGCCTTTGTCGCGCGGGTGGAGGCTGCGCCGATCTCCTTGGCGGAGCGTTCCTTGTACCAGGGGCGCAGGTCGAGCATGGCTGCGCGCAGGCCGGTGGCGAACAGGAAGGCGCGGCCCTTGGGGAGGGCGCGGATGGCGTCCGGGGGCAGGATTCGTTCGGTGCGCATGCTTATGGAGGTGGATTTGCCGTTGTCGCTGGTGGAGACGGAGGTGGTCTGCACGTCGTGGTCGCCGATCATGCGGGAGAGGCGGTCGGCGAAGTCGGCGTCGTCGATGCCCGATCCGATGATTTTGGTGGTGGCGGCGGACCAGAGGGCGTCCATGCCGGCTTCGCCCCAGCAGCGTTGTCCCTGGCGGTAGCTCTGGAGGATCGTCATGGGGATGACGCCTCGGCTGCCGAGGTGGCTGTAGAGGTCGGGGAGGTCGCTGATGCGGCAGACGTTGGCGGCTTCGTCCAGGACGCACAGCGTGGGTGGGTCGAGTCGGCCGCCGGAGCGTTCGGCGACGATGACGGCCGCGCGCATGACCGCGTCGGCTGCGGCGGCGATGATGGCCGAGGCTGAGCCGCCGCCGTCCTTGCTGAGCAGGTAGAGGGTGTCGCGGGAGGTGGCGAAGTCCGTGGGCTTGAACTGCGGGATGTCGTCGGTTGGGGTGACCCAGGCGGCGATCTCGGGGTCGAGCAGGCAGCTGGCGTACTGGCGGGCGGTCTCAAAGATGCCGTCCCGGGTCTCGGTCGCACCGGAGACGGTGCCCTGGAGCTGGGCGGCGACCGCGTGGTGGCCGGCATCGGTGAGCAGGTCGACGGGGGTGCGGTCGGCCGGGGAGGAGAGCCAGGCCAGCACGTCCGTGATCGGGCGGCGTGAGCTGGCGGCGGCCAGGAACAGGGCGCCGAGCGTGTTGCTGGCCGCGGTGGACCAGAAGTCGGAGCCGTTGGACTCGTCCACGCTGGCGGCGACGAAGTGCCCGGCCAGGCGCTTGGCGCCGGCGAGAGTGTGGGCGTCGGCGAGGATGTCCCACCACATCTGGCGGGGGTGGTGGGCGATCTGCTGGGGGTCGAGCGTCCAGATCCTGCCGACGTTCGCGCGGGCGTCGACGGTTGCGGTGTAGGCGTCGTTGGCCGCCTTGTTACTGGTGAGTAGGACCGGGCCGGGGGCGGCGAGGATGGCGGGGATCGCCAGGCCGGAAGTCTTGCCGGACCTTGGGGCCATGATCGCGACGAGGACGTCCTCCCAGGAGGCTCGGACCTCGGTCTTGCCGGGGGTGAGGGTGCCGACCAGGATGCCCCGGTCGGCCGGGAGTATCTCCTTCGGTTTGAGGTCGGCCAGGCTCGGGCGCAGGCTCTTCGCCTTGGCGGTGATCTCCGGGTCCATGAGCGGGGCGAGGTCCTGCTTGCGGGCGAGCCCGGTCTTCGCGCCGCCGCGCCGCCGCAGCCAGATGGTGAGGGTGCCGGTGGTGGTGGCGAGGGTGAGCAGGCCGGGGATGATCCGTGCGCCGATGAGCACCGCGATCGGTGTCAGGTGCGGCCAGAGCACACCGGGGTGGAGGAGGGCGTCGACGGGCTTGAACGGCGCCCAAGGCCCGGAACCGATAAGGCTGTTGGTGGTGTTGCCGGTCAGCCAGGCGAAGCTGCCGAAGCCGAGCGCGGTGCCGACGGCGCTGAAGAGTAGGTGGAGAAGGCTGTCGCTCCCGGTGGTGGTCGAGGGCGCGCTGGTGCGAGGGGTGGGCATGAAAGGTCCAGGAAGAAGTGGTGGGGAGGGGTGGGGCGGGGCGCGCGGTGTTCTTCTGGAGGTCATGGCGGAGGTTCCTTCGTCGGGCGGGTTGTGCGCGGTCGGCGGGGGTGGCGGTGCCCTGGTGGCCGGGCACCGCCACCGCGGTCGGGTCAGACGAACGGGTTCTCGGTGGGCCGGTCGCGCTCGGCTGCGGCGTCCAGCAGTTCAGCGAGGTCGTCGGGATCGGAGGCACGCTGGTCGATCCACCACCCGGCCCGGGTAATCGTCCGGGCCGCGGTCTCGATCTGCTCCCACGCCGTCTCGTCCATGGCGCCTTCGAGAACGAGCGCGGTGTAGGCGGCGGCGAGGATCTGGTGGCGGCAGCGCACGCCCCAGGCAACAGCACGCTCGGTGCCCTCCAACGGCGGCATCCGGTACCGCTGCGACCAGGCATCGGACTCGGCCTGCTCCTCGGCGCGCTTGGCCGCCAGCCAGGCGGCCTTGTCCTGCGAACTACCGTCCCCGGCGGTCTTCCAGCAGTCGGTGCACTCCTGCTTGGCGAGCCACGCGGCGAAACCGGCACGGCGATCTGCCAGGCGATCGGACAGGTCACGCTCGACCTCGTGCCCGCACGAGTGGGCGATCGTCCAGAACTTCTTCACAGCCATGGGCCTTGCTCCTCAGTTGAGTTGGGTGTCAGTGGGTGCGGACTACCGCGGTGCGGGGATTGATGGGCCGGGGTATCGAGGCGCCAGGTGCCGGTGCGGCCGGCCTGCTGGGCAGGGCGGCCACGGCTGGACTGGCGGCGAGCGCTGCGCCGCTGATCGGGAACCTGCCGCTTGCCGCGTGTTGGCCCGAGCGATGCGCCGTCGACCTGGGTGGGATTATGGGCGAGGAGGCGGCTGGTGAGCTGATCGCCTTGCGACCGGAGAGTTCCGTCCTCCCCACTGCGCGGCCCGCAGCCGCGTCGATGCGCTCGGTTCGGCGCTCCGCGCGGGCGCGGCGGTGGCCCAGGTAGGAGGATAGGAGATGCCCACTGATCTCGGAGGTTGCTGGTGTTCGAAGCGGATGACATCCGGGAATGGCGCGGCCACGACGTGGTCGATGCCGAGCGTCATAGGATCGGCACGCTGGAGTCCGTCTACGTGGACACCGCGACCGACAGGCCCTTGTTCGCCACCGTCACAGTCGGGCTTCCCACGCACCGCCGTCTGGTGTTCGTCCCCCTCGCCAACGCGAGGGTCGGCCCAGGCTATCTGCGGGTCGCCCACCCCAAGAGCCAAGTCAAGAAGGCACCAGCGATTGACATCGACGGCGAGCTGCCGGCCGAGGACGAGGCGGCCGTCTTCGCCCACTACAAGCTTGACTACGTGCCGGGCGCGGGCGGGGAACGGCGCCTAGCGCGCCGATAGGACTCCGACACCCCACGAAGGGGACCGAAGAAGATGGCCTGGGTGCTTTTCTTGATCATCGTGGCGATCGTGCTCGGCATCGTCGGCGTCGTCGCCAAGGGCCTGCTCTACCTGCTGTTCATCGGGGTCGCCGTGCTGATCCTCGCACTGGCCATCTCCGCAGTCCGGTTCCGGCGCGGCGGCCGACGCCGCACCCGCTGACACATCCAACTCACCCTGCTATACGGCACGCGGCAGGTGCACCGGTGGGCCCGCAGATCAGTACTCGGAACCGCTTCGCCGGTGGTGCTCACCACCTGGAGCCGCGCAGTAGAGCCGAAGTCCTGCTCGCATCGGACCGTCTGTGTGACCGTCCCGGCCGGGTGGAACCAGATCGGGCTGCTCCCGGCCCCGGTCACCAGTGGGACATCGACACCGTCCTTCGCCACCATGGCCGACGCCGCTGGCGACCAGCTCATGGAGC
The DNA here is from genome assembly GCF_051374625.1 of Kitasatospora sp. HPM-01-4. Classification (NCBI taxonomy): domain Bacteria; kingdom Bacillati; phylum Actinomycetota; class Actinomycetes; order Kitasatosporales; family Streptomycetaceae; genus Kitasatospora; species Kitasatospora sp. HPM-01-4. The sequence continues at coordinate 8,175,624 of NZ_JBPQGP010000005.1, forward strand.
AGGTACCGCTCCAACCGTCGCCCGGCTACAAACATCGTGTTCGGCCGCCCGCCCCCATCACGGGAAGGGCGTCCTGCGCCGTGTCGGCCGGCTATTCGCCGGCGTCGTCGCAGGCGCTGCCGTCATCCGGGCCAAGTCCCCGCGATGCGCCGGGTGGCTGCAGCCCCGCAGCGGTCGACTGCGGCCTTTACCGCAGCGAAGATCGCGCCCTGAAGCGCCGCCGCGACCATGATGCGGCGCAGGTCGCGGTGCTCGTCGGTGGCTTGCGGGGCGTTCTCTTCGTGGGCCACGAACTTCCATGCCAGCTTGAATGCCGCCCCGGCGATCACGCCGCTGAGGGCGCCGAGCAGCAGGCCGACCGGCTTGTAGGCGATCTTCGTGAGGTTCATCGGTTCCTCCGGCCGGGTAGTTGGGGCGTTGTACTCGAGCCGGGTGGCGAGCGGTGGGCCCGCTGGCGCTGTTCGTCGTTCCACCGGGAACAGCGCCAGGATCCCGCAATTGTCAGCGTCACGGCCCGGACGCCCAGCTGATCGGCCTTGAACCCCTTGACCGTCCGGCCCGCCGCCGCCCGCCAGGACCCGCTCGGCAACCGCGAGGGTCGGTCCGGTGCGCGGCGCGTCGACGTGCATTCCGGCCCGGCTCTCATCTCCCTGACGCGGTTCATACGCTGCGACTTTCCGCTGCCGGGGCTGGCAAACAGATCGGGCAACGGCAGCAGCGACAGCTGATCCGCCACCGGCCGATCTGCAGGCCTGACGGATCGCAGGTCAAAGCACGCGGTGCGGACCAGGTCCTGATCGGACGGCGGCCGCTGGCGTGGCCCGGAGGGTGTGCCTCGAATCCGGCAGGCGCAGAGCAGCGTAGCGGCGCGGCCGGTGCCGCTACGGCAGCCGCGCGCAGCCGACCGGGACCACAGCGAGGACGCGGGGCGAACAGCCGATATCGTGCTGGGACAACCGCCTCGCCGGCCAGTCGGTGATGCCGGGTGCCTTGGCGGTCGCAGCGACGATCTCGGCCCACCCCGCGACGGTGGAGCCCCGCTTCTCCAGACGACAGTGGCCCGTCCGGTCCCCTACGGCGGCTGCCGACGAACGACCTCCAATGGGTCGTCGAAGTGCAGGCGGCCGACTCCGGTGCGGGCCACGAATAGTGGTCACGGTGATTCCCGTGAACGGCACCCGTTGCGCATGCCGTTCCCAGTCGGTGAGCCGTCGCCGCACCTCGCCGACAGACAGCCGCGACAGGCGCTCGATCCGGACCAGGGCCACGACATCAGCCTAAGGCTTCACGGCCTTGCGGGTGCGGCCGCGCGCGGGTTTGGTTTCCTCGGCTTCCCGCCCGGCTGTGGCGTGGTCTTTGGCGGTGGCCAGGCTGCGGTTGAGGACTTCCATGAGGTCGACGACGTTGGTGGGCGTCTCCTGCGGGCCCTGGGAGACGGCGATCTCCTTGCCGGCGGCCTTGGCCTCGATGAGGTCGCGGACCTGTTCGGCGAAGGTGTCGTGGTACTCGTCCGGGTCCCAGTCGACGGCGAGCATGCCGATCAGCTGCTTGGCCGCGGCGAGTTCCTTCTCGCCGACCGCGGTGCCGGCGGCGGGCAGGTCGTCGACCTCCCGGAGAGGGTCGCGGACCTCGTCGGCGAAGTGCATGGTGTGGGAGACCAGCATCCCGTTCTCGGCCCGCACCGCCGTCAGGTACTCCTTGCCCCGCATCGAGAACAGGGAGATCCCGGCCTTGTTCGACTGCTCCAGGGCCCTGACCAGCAGGGCGTAGACCTTCGTGTACTCCTTGCCCTTGGGGCCGAGGTAGTAGGTGGTGCCGAAGAAGATCGGATCGACCTGGTCGAGATCGACGAACCCGCGGATGTCGATCGTCTTCGACCGGCCGGGAGAGATCTGCTCCAGCTCCTCGGGCTCCACGATCACGTACTCGCCCTCGGCCAGCTCATAGCCCTTCACGATCTCGCCGTAGGGCACCTCCTCGCCGGTGCGTTCATTGACCCGCTTGTTGCGCACCCGGTCGGCCGTCCCGCGCTGAATCTGATGAAAACTCACCGTGTGGGACTCGGTCGCCGAATACAACGCCACCGGCACCGTCACCAACCCGAAGGACAGCACCCCGGTCCAAATCGGCCTCGCCATCGCTCACCGGCCTCCTCTTCTGCTCCGGGCGGCCTCAACCGCCAACTCCTCCACCTGCCGCCGCGCCGCCTCAGCAGCCCACTCGGCCTTCTTCACCACCCGCCGGGCGTCTTCCCACTCGGCCTGCTTCCTCACATACGCCCGCTCCGCTTCATCCCGCTTCTGCGCCGCCTGTTCGGCCTCGGCCCGGGCCTGCCGCAACACGCCGGTAGCGCGTTCAACCCGCTGAACGGCCCTCTCACGAGCAGCGGCCAAACGCTCCAGCTCACGGCCGATACGGCCCACCGCCTGCCGCACGAGATCGCCATCGCGCTGCGCCCGGGTGAGGGCCTCGCTGGCCTGGTCAAGGCGCTCGGCCCACTCCTGCTGGGTGCGGTCCGGCTGATCGGCGGTCGCCGCTGTGCCGGGCCTGGTCGGCGGCGGCGTTGCGGGCCGCAGTGAACCGGCCCGGCGCGAGAGCGTAGAGCCGGTCCGCCACCGTGTCGAAGTCCTCCACTCGGTACTCCCGAACTGGCCGCCTGCGGAGATGATCTGGGGGTCGGCGGCGGGTCCACGGATCAGGGCCCGAACGGTGTCCCCGCCGCCGTCGCGGCATCCGGCCGCCCTTCCACGGTGCCGGATGTCCCCGGCACACGCCGTGTCAGAGGGCCGATCGGACCTTCGCCCGGGAACGCACGCCCCATAGTCTGGCGCTGGTCCGAAACCTTCACCGGCGGCCAGCCGATTCGTCCGCGCCGTGGGCGGTGGCCATCGTCGCCGAGGCGGTCCCCCTCGACGGGGCTGGAGAACGTGGCCTGGTGATCCGCAGGACCGTCGCGCTGACGACGCCGTCGTTCAGGCGAAACCCGGGTGGACGTGAGCCTGCCTCCGACCGGGCACCGCTCATCGATCCCGGCAACATCTCGCAAGGCCGCGGCGACCATCCCTTGATCCCGCCCGTAGGCGACGCACAACCCTCACGCCCCGGCAAGGACATCGCGCTGCCGCTGTGCCAGGACGCTTTCCGCACTGCGGGCGGGGGCTGAACATGCGCTCGCACGTGACGGCGCACTTCCAGCCAGCCTCTGCGCTCCTCGCCGGTGCGCCAATCGCCTGGCGGTGCGGTTTCCGTCCGTCGAACCCGGGAAGCCGCCGGACATGGACCATGACCGAGCACTGGTATTGGAAGCCCTGGCCGCCTATCACCGCTTGTCGTTCACGCCGCCGGGCCACAAACAGGGCCGTGGCGCCGACACGAGAGTTCTCACGGCGCTGGGAGACGCGGTGTTCATCTCGGACATCCTTGCCACCGCCGGACTGGATGACCGCACTGCTTCCCACCACGTGCTGGAGGAGGCCCAGGCGCTGATGGCGGACGCTGTCGGGGCACACCTTCTTCTCCACCTGCGGAAGCTCGCTGTCGGTGAAGTCGGCGATGCTGGCAGTCGCCTGCCCGCATGAGGAGTTGGTCGTGGGCCGGGACGCCCACAAGGCGGTCGTCTCCGGCCTGGAACAGAGTTCGGTCTTCCACCTACAGGGCGACCTTATCGACCCGCGGCTCCTCAAGCAGCGCGAGGACCTGCTCGGCACGACCAGCCCGTCCGTGCTGATCTACGCCGCCCTGGACGGCTGGCGTCGGCAGCTGGTCCAGTACGGCCAACAGCTCTACGACCACGCCCTGGAGCTCGCCCATCGCACCAGGCAGTCGATCGAGCGGATCGAGGGCATGCACGTGCACGGCCGCGACGACTTCTGCGGCCCAGGCCGCGCCGCCGACCTGGATCCGCTGCAGGTCTCATCGACATCTCGGCTCTGGGCGTGAGCGGCTACGACGGCGGCGACTGGCTGCGGGCCGAGCACCGCATCAACCTGCACATCTGCGACCACCGCCGTATCAGCGCCCAGCTCACCCACGCCGATGACGAGCACACCACCGGCAGGCTCCTTCACGCCCTGACCGACCTCGCCCGGCACGCGTCCGACCTGCCACCCGCCCGACCGGTCCCCATTCCGGACCCCGCCCACCTGCGCCTGGAGCAGGTGATGCTCCCTCGAGACGCCTTCTTCGGCCCGACCGAGCAGGTGCTCTGGCGCGAGGCCGCCGGCCGGATCACCGCCGAGATGCTCACCCCCTACCCGCCGGGAATCCCCGTCGCCGTGCCGGGCGAGCGCCTGACCGCGGACGTGCTGGACTACCTGCACACCGGTATCGACACCGGGATGGTGATGCCGGACGCCGCCGACCCGCGCCTCGACAGTGTCCGGGTCGCCACCGATCCGCCGTGCTCGGGCACCGGTGCCCGTCCACCGCGAGCGCCATCGAGTCTCAGTCGGCTGGCCGCCGTCCCCAGACGATGCGCTGAACGGCGGAAGCCGCGATCCAGGTCTCGTCACCCCCTCCCGGTGGCCGGAGGCGCACCCAGCGCCCGCTCACCCGTACCAGTCCGGTGATCTGGGCGGCTCCCGTGTCCGCCGCCGTCAGCTCGCCCTTGCGGCAGTGCACCGTGGCCGGTGCCCACTCATTCTTGGCCATGACGTCAATGTGCACCGGCGGAGCCGTACCCAGCACCTCGGAAGGCCTGCCGAGTGGTCGACGTACGGTGCCCCGGGGTTTCGTGTTACTGCGCGAATCAGTCGGTCACAGTTCGCGCAACGCGGGCAGCAGGCGGTCGCGCGCCCAGTCGATGAAGGCCGACTGGCTGTCACCGCCCACCTGGACGAGGGCGACCTCGGTGAACCCCGCCGCGATGAACTTCCCGACGCCCTCGGCGACCTCCGAGACGCGATCGCCGCACGGGATCGCCTTCGCCACGTCCTCGGGGCGGACGAAGGCGCTTGCGGCGGCGAAGGCGTCCGGACTGGGCAGGTCGGCATTGACCTTCCAGCCGCCGGCGAACCAGCGGAACTGCTCGTGCGCGCGGGCGAGGGCCGCGTCCCGGTCGTGGTCGAAGCAGAGTGGCAGCTGGCCCACCGCCGACCGGCCGTCACCGCCGTTCCGAGTGAAGCCTTCGACCAGCGACTGCTTCGGCTCGACGGCGATCACGTAGTCCGCCAGCCGCCCGGCCAGAGCACAGGAGCGGGGGCCTGAGACCGCGATGCCGATCGGCGGCGGAGGGTCGGGCAGGTCCCACAGTCGGGCTGACTCGACCTGGAAGTGCTTGCCGCGACGGCTGATCACCCCACCGCCGAACAGTTCCCGGATGATTCCCGCAGCCTCGGCCAGCATCTCCTGCCGGACTGCGGCCACGGGCCATCCGCAGCCGATCACGTGCTCGTTGAGGTTCTCCCCGCTACCCAAGCCGAGCCGGAACCGGCCCTCTGACAGCAGCTGCACGGTCGCCGCCTGCTGGGCCACCACCGCCGGGTGGTATCGCATGGTGGGACAGGTCACGTACGTCATCAGCGGGATCCGCCTGGTCGCTTGGGCCGCCGCACCCAGCACTGCCCAGGCGTTGGGTGAGTGGCCCTGGGAAGCCAGCCATGGAAAGTAGTGATCGGAGATCACTGAGAAGTCGAAACCAGCGCGTTCAGCGAGCACCAAGTCGTCCACCAGGCCGCACGGGTCGCGCTGTTCGGTCATCATCGTGTAGCCGATTCGCACCATGTGGTGCGGCTGCCCGGAAGCCATCCGCGAAAACGCCTGCCGGAGGGGCGGCCGCCAGGCCAGTCCGGTTGGAGGGTCCCGCCGGTCAAGTGCGGAATGCGCGGGGCCGGCCGTCGGCGAGGAACGCTGCTGCCATGCGCCCCTGCGTGTCGTCTGTGAGCGGGCCCTGGCCAGATCTGCCAGCCGAATGTCGACGTGAGCAATGCCCGATCGGCCGCCACGAGTACCAGGCACTCCAACGGCGATGGCGGCCCGCGTATCGTCGGGCCGCCATCAGTCCGGTTGTGAGTCCGCCGGAGCCGAGGGCTGAATGATGTCGGCTAGTGCTTCAGGGCGTCCTTGATCTTCTGGCCGGCCTGCTCCGCATCGCCCTTGACCTGCTTGCCCTTGCCCTTGGCGACGAGACTCTCGTTGCCTACCACCTTGCCGGTAGCTTCCTTGACTTTGCCCGTGGCAGTTTCGGCGGCATGCTTGATCTTCTTCGTCGTGCTCATAGCTCCTCCTTCGCGGAACTAGCATCTCGTCTGCCCGTTTTCTATGTAACTAACCTGCTCGCGGAAAAAACTTTCTGAAAAGCGGAAATGGCCTCTGTCCTGAGGTCGACTGGAAGGCACCTCGTCCGCCAGACGGACTCTGGTGTCGATGAGGATTGGTTCGTCCTTCCGAAAGTGGCACGGCGATCGGCTCCGCCATCACCAAGCGGAGCCGATCCGCCCTCGATCGACGTCGGGATCGGGTGGGGAACCACTGGCAGCGGTAGGGGAACTCAGGCCTCGCGGTTCTCCGCGTCCTCGTCGCCCTCCTCGTCCTCGCCCTCCTCGTCCTCGTCGCTCTCCTCGTCCTCGCCGTACTCGTCTTCGGGTTCCTCGTCGTACTGATCCTCTTCCTCTTCGTCGGCGTACTCGTCTTCGTCGGCGTACTCGTCCTCGGGTTCTTCCTCGTCGTACTCGCCCGTTGGCTGCTTGTCCTGGGCTTCCTCCTCCTCCATGGCTTCCTCGTGGGTGCGGACGACCTCGCCGTCGCTGATCTCACCGCGCCAGCCCTCAGGTTCCTCGGTGGTGAAGGAGACGTGCCGTTGGAAGTTCTTGAAGTCAAGGCGCAGTCGGCGGCCCTGGGCCCGCCAGATGTTGCCGGTCTTCTCGAAGAACCCCGAGGGGTAGTACTCCACCACGAGGATGACGCGGGTGAGGGTCGGCGTCAGTTCGTGGAAGCTCACGGATCCCCGAGTGGTGCCTTTGGCACCTTCAGAGGTCCAGACGATGCGTTCGTCCGGGACCTGTTCCTGGACGGTCGCTTTCCAGCCACGGGTCGAGGGCCCGACTTTCACCTTCCAGTTGGTGGACACCTCGTCTACCTGGGAGACGCTGCGCACGCCTTTGGTGAAGCCGCTGAAGTCCTGGTACTGGGTCCAGTGGTTGTACACGGTCCGCACAGGCAGACCGATGTCGAGAGCCTCCACGATGTTCATGACCTTCTTGCCGGCCTTACGGCCGGCCTTGCCGCCGCCGAATTTCTGCTTGACCTTGTCAACGACGCTGTCCTTGATGCTCTTCGCCTTTTCACCGAGGAAGGCCTTGACCGGTGAGTCACCCTGCAGGACGCGGACACCCACCTTGGGCAGTATGCCTCCGTTCGCCGCGATATTCGTGAGCTGATCGGTAACGTTGGTGATCTTGTCTCCCGCCTTCTCGGCCAGGTGCTCCAGCTGGGCACCGAGGTAGTTGACGACTTCGTCGCCAAGCCGGTCGAGGTTTGAGAGCGCGGAGGGCTCCTGTTGGGTCCTGGGCATGATCTACCTCCGCCGGGTGGACTGCTTGGATGCCTTGGCGGCGGCATCCCTGCCTGCGGCGGTCTTGGCCGGGGCCTTCGTCGTCGACGCGGTTGTCTGCTTGCCTGTGGCCTTGGGAGCGGTGGTCCTGGACGGCGTGGAGCGGGTCGGGGCCCTCTTGGCGGATGCCGTCGTCTTCGCTGCCGGAGTGGTCTTCTCCGAAGCGGCGGCCTTCTTGGCGGGCTTTCGCCCGGTGGGGGCCGCGGACGTATCCCTGGCAGCTGCCCGCGAGGCGCGCGGACGCTCGCGCTCCTCGGCCGCAGGGGCAGTGCGACGGCGGCGCGGGGGGCGCTCCCGGCGCGCTTCTTCGGGCTCTTCCTCTTCTTCCTCTTCTTCCTCTTCTTCGGGCTCCTCCTCTTCCGGCTCCTCGGCTTGGAGCTCATCCTCTTCCTCGTACGCCTCTTCCTCTTCCGGCTCCTCCTGGGACTTCGGCTTTCCCACGGCGAGGGTGCGTTCCCGCAGGGAGTCCGCGAACTCCCCGATGCGGCGGTTAGCCGCGGCGGCCACCGCATGCTTGCCGGCTTCCAGAAGTTCTCCCCTGACCTGTTCGTTCAGCTCCGCCACCTGCGGTACTTCGCCAAGCCGTCGCAGTCCCTCAGTGGCGAGCTGCCGCGGATCGAGTCCGACCTTTCGGCCTGCAAAGTAGGTCGCGACGGCGAGTGCGAGACGCCCCTTCTTGGCCCGGCCCAGCACGTACCCGCCGGCGACCGCAGCCGCGAGAGCGACTTTGGTGGTGTTGTTCATGGGGGTCATTCCTTTCCGGCATTCGCCCCTCCAGTGACGCCGCAGGCCTGCTCAGGGTGCCGAGCCTGGAGGCTCAGCAGCAGTCCTGCAACCAACGGAAGGCGCCGACCTCGTTGCACAACTGTTCACGAATCACGTTGCGGTAGTCCGCAGCTCCATGAGGCCAAAGCGGGGCTGCCGGTGATTCAGGGACGCCCACTTTCGGCCCGGCGCTTGATGCCATCGCCTCGTCCGGCGTCCTCGAACCCGATGTCCGCACCGGTGCGCTTCGGTACTTTCAGTCTGGCCAGCCAACCCGGCGTGCGCACGCGGGGCGCCAGGCCCGGAACCGGCCGTTACACGAGCCGGGCGTCTCACGGCAGGCCGTACTTCAAGACGCATAGGTCTATGGCGAGTTGAATCCGCGAAGACGGGTACACGGGGGAGCGAGACGGCTGGCATTCCACACGCGGGGCGCGCCCGCGCCGTAGCCCCAGCCGGGATGGTGGCCCCCATACGATGAAGAGGGTTGCCCGCAAGTGCAAGTCAGCACGGCGCAGGACGTCGTCTCCAGTTTCCGGAGAAGGAAAATGGTCCCAGACAAGGAGGATGGCGCCAGACCACGGAGGCCTGCCCACACAGACCCGCCCACTGGTCGCGCCGGTCCCGGCCGGACCCGCCGCGAGGTGGGGGAGACGAGACGACCTCCTCAGCGCCGGGTTTCAGCGCCGCAAGCGATGCGCTACGCCGCGCAGCAGCTCACGGAACTGCTTGGGCGCACCCCGGAATCCGTCTCGGCGCTCAAACCCATCGAGGACGGCTGGCAGGCCGATGTGGAGGTGGTGGAACTGGAACGCGTCCCTGAGACGACCAGCGTGATCGCCAGCTACCGGGTGACGCTAGACAAGGAAGGCGAACTCATGGCGTACGAGCGGATCCGCCGCTACACCCGAGGACAGATCGACCGGTCCACCTGAGATTCCAGCTTCTCGGACCAGGTGAGACATCCGCTCCCGCCGCAGCGGCGGGCACGGAAGGGAGGCGCCATGACTGTGGTGCCGCAAAGCACAGGCAGTGTTTCCAGGAGCGGGAGCACCGCAAATCTCTACGACATCCTCGAACTGATCCTGGACCGCGGGCTCGTCATCGACGTCTTCATTCGCGTGTCCCTGGTCGGCATCGAACTGCTCAAGATCGATGTTCGGATCGTCGTCGCCAGCGTGGACACCTACCTGCGCTTCGCCGAAGCCTGCAACCGCCTGGACCTGGAGGCCGGCCGTAAGGCGCCGGCCCAGCTCACCGACGTCGTCGGACAAATCACCGAAGGCGGAGCGCGCGGCAAGAGCAAGGGCGCACTCAGCGGAGCCGTCGAGGCCATCACCGACTCCCTGCAGCGGGGGAGCGACCGCGACGACGACAGAGAACCCGAGCCGAAACGCGAAAGGTCCGTGCGCCGACCCGTTAGGCGGCGTGAGGAGTGACCATGGCCGTCTACGTATACTCCATCACCGCCGCCGGCCACCCCCAACACCTGGACGGCCTCACCGGTGTGGGAGACCCGCCAGCCCAGCTGCGCATCGTGCGCGCCGGACCGCTGTCCGCGATCGTCAGCGACACTTCCGAGGACCTGCGACCGAAACGCCGCGACCTCCTGGCCCACCAAACCGTCCAGGAACGGCTGATGGCCGACGGTACCGTTCTTCCTCTGAGATTCGGCCTCACCGCCGGCGACGACGACGCCGTACGGGAAGTGCTCGAACAACACTGCGACGAGTACACCCAGCGATTGGCAGCGTTGGACGACTGTGCCGAGTACCACCTCAAGGTTTCCATCGATGAGGACGTGCTGCTGCGTCAGGTCCTTGCGGAATCCGGCGACGCCAGACGTCTCAACGATGACATAAAAGCCGGCAACAGCAACCCGGACCTGCCTCTGGCCCTCGGCGAGCTCGTCGTCAAGGAAGTTCAGGCCCGTCACCAGGCCATGGGTGCAGGAATCACCGAATCGCTGCGCCCCCACGTCCGCGAGGAACGAATGTCCGAGCCGACCGGCGGTGACTTCCTGAACATCTCCTTTCTGGTGGACGGAGAGAACCGAGAGCGGTTCCTCTCCGCTGAAAAGGACCTCACTGACGAGCTCGGAGAGGTATTCAACTTCCGGCTGTACGGCCCGCTTCCCGCCTACAGCTTCGTCTAGGAAGGAATTCCATGGGACTGTTCACCGAGATCCTCGCTCTACCAGTCGCTCCCGTGCGCGGCACGATATGGGTACTGGAACGCGTAGTCGAAGCGGCCGAAGACGAGTACTACGACCCCGTGCCCATCCAACAGGAACTCGTTGCACTCGAAAATGCACTCCTGGCAGGAGACATCGACGAAGAAACCTTCAACCAGCGGGAAGACGAACTGCTGGACCGGCTCGACGAAATCAGAGCCCACAAGCACAACGACATGTGACCACATCCAACGCACCGTCAGGGAGATGAGGTGAGAGGCCGTGACTGAACCCATCGCCAACCGCCTCAGTTCGCTTCCCTCCCGGGCTGCACCACCCTATGGTCAGTCCTCGGCCAATCTCGCCGACATTCTGGAACGAGTCCTCGACAAGGGTGTCGTCATCGCCGGCGATATCCAGATCAACCTCCTCGATATCGAACTGCTCACCATCAAACTGCGCCTGTTGATCGCTTCTGTGGACAAGGCCAAGGAGATGGGCATCGACTGGTGGGAGCACGACCCCTCCCTTTCCTCCCGCGCCAGTGGTGAGTCCTCGCTGGAGGACGAGAACCGGCGCCTGCGTGCACAGATCAAGGCTCTTCGCAACGGTGCGGCCGCTCTGCCGTCGGCGGAGGACATCGATGAGCGTTCCACGGCTGTCAGTCGTCTTTCCCACGTGAAGCGAACGGAGCCCCGGCCCCGGCCCACCACAGGAGATGAGTCATGACCGCCGGCTCGCTCACCTACACGTATGCCGTCGCACAGAACGCCGACGCCCTGCGGCAGACCGTGGACGGCCTCGTCGGCGTCAGCGGTGCCCCAGTGCACCTCGTGCACACCGCTCATGGCGGCGTGGTGGCCGCCGTGAGCCAGGTACCGGAGGAAGACTTCGACGAGGCCGCGCTCAGCCGCCATCTTGAGGACCTCGAGTGGCTGGAGGCACTCGCCCGCGCCCACCACCGCGTCATCGAGGCGATCGCGGCGTGCACCACTGTCCTCCCGCTGCGCCTGGCGACGGTGTACCTCGACGACAACCGGGTGCGGGCCGTGCTCGACAACCGGTGGGACGTGTTCCTCGGCCAGCTCTGCCGTCTGGCCGGTCACGTGGAGTGGGGCGTCAAGCTCTACATCGACGCGCCGCCGATCGCACCCACACCGAGCCCGGACCTCAGCCCGGGACGTGCCTACCTGCGCCAACGCCGGGCGGAGAAGGACTCGCGCCAGGATGCCTTCCGGGCGGCCGAGCGTGCCGCTGAGCGTATCGAGGCTGTGGCCCGTGTCTATGCCGTCGACCGAGTCCGCCACCGGCCCCAGGAAGGAGAACTGGCAGTCGGACCGGGTGTGAACGTCTGCAACGACGCCTACCTCGTGCCACTGGACCGGGCGGATTCGTTCCGGGCCGACATCCTGCACTCGACCGAGAGTCTGGCCGGAGTCCGCGTCGACGTCACGGGGCCGTGGGTGCCCTACTCCTTCGCCGCTCTGCAGGAGGAGGGAGCGCCATGACGACGACCGACTTCCTGCCCGCCCGGCCCGAGACGGCCGTGCCGCAACGCCAGGTCGCGCTCATTGACCTGCTGGACCGGCTGCTCAGCGGCGGTGTGGTCCTCACCGGTGACCTCGTGCTGTCCATCGCGGACATCGACCTCGTGCGTATCTCGCTGCGCGCGCTGATCGTGTCCGTCAGTGAGCACAATCCCGCCCCCCAGGCGCTCAGCGCCCCGTCGCGGAGACGACAGCCATGACCGGTGAAGCCCGCCAATCTCCCAGCCGCTTCGAAGAGGTGGCGCAGGCGGCTGCTCGCGCCTTCCGCCTCCTGCCGGCCACACCGCAGAGCCTCCCCACAGACCCCGGAAGTCCACATGAGCGGCTGCGAAGGATCACCACGAACCCGGAAACGGTCGAACGGGACCTGATGAAACTCGTCCTCACCGTCGTCGAACTCCTGCGCCAGCTCATGGAGCGCCAAGCCCTCCACCGCGTCGAGACCGGCGAACTCAGCGAAGAGCAGGAGGAGACGCTCGGAGCCACCCTCATGGCCCTCCACGACCGAATGAGTGACCTCTGCGCGCGATACGACCTGACCATGCAGGACCTCAATCTGGACCTGGGCCCCCTCGGCACCCTGCTTCCACCTCCTGACTAGAAGCGGTGGGCCCGCGCAGCTCTCACTCCGGCACTGATGGGGAAGACCGTAGATTCCTGGACACCCGCAGCGATCCCGACGGGCAATCAGCTCTGTTCTCCTGGCCGTTGACGTTACCCGTATCCGGTACGGGCGATGCGGCGGAGGGTCAGCGAGGGGGCTCCTCTGCCCGATCGGTGGCAGCGGGAGGCGGAGCAGGTGCGGCCGGTAGGTCGAGCGGCTGTCGGTCGGCCTCGGCGCTGAAGGTCACCTCGACCGTCTCCTCCGGTCGGCGTTCCTCCATCTTCGCGAGCAGGGCGAACGCGTCCTTGTCCTGCGACGTGAAAGGCGGCTGGGTCATAGAACGCGGCCACAGCCGGTAGCGCAGGACGACGTTGATCTCCGCCGCCAGGAGGGTCAGTCGAGCTCCGGTGAACACCCAGGTCAGCAGGCCGATCACGATCGCGAAGAAGCCGTACACGTCGGCGGCGTGGCTGATGACGTGGCGGACGTACACGTTCCCCACCGCCTGCAGCACTTCCCAGAACGCGGTGGCGACCGCCACCCCGATGAGCACGTCCCGCACCCGTACGGTGGCAGCGGTGAGCATCGTGAAGGCAGCCAGGAAGACACCGAAGTTAACGATCGTTGACGCGACCCAGGTCCACGCGCCGGCCAGCGGCCCGAATCTGGGCGCGAATCCGACCAGGGCGCTCGACAGCAGAACCCCGAGCCCCAGGACCACGAGGATCGCGAATCCTCGCACCCGACGGCCTACGAATCCCGGCCACTCCTTGAAAGGCACGTTCCACACCGTGTTCATGGCGTTCTGCGCGGCCTGACCGACCCCCTGCGCGCCGTAGAGCGCCCCGGCCAGGCCGACCGCGAGCGCCAGGGGACTGCCCTGCATCGGGTGCGCCGCGTTGCGCAACTGGCTACCGATGATCGGGAAGTCGGCCAGCGCGGAATTGACCAGTCGCTGTTGCAGAGCGGGATCCCCGTTCAGGACGAAACCGAGGATGGTGGAGAAGACCAGGAGCAGAGGAAAGATCGCGAAAAGCCCGTAGTAGGCGATGATGGTGGCTTTGCCGCCAGCCTGATCGTTGCCGAACTTCTGAATGACCGCGAACGGTATCCCAGCTACGGCATGGCGCTGCTGGAAGCGGTCGATCCGGCGCACAAAGACTTCCACACGATTCATCGGCCCTCCCGAACACTCCGGCAGGCTCCCTATCCATATCCATCCTGTGCCCGTGACGGCGACAGGCAACCCGCACTGTGCGGCACTGTCTCCTCACCCGTCACCCGTCACCCGTTACCCGTTACCCGTCACCCGTTACCCGGGCCGGACAGTACACGCTGCGCAGCCGACAGTACGGGGCTGAGCAGTCGGCCGGTCACCGGATACTGCCCGCGTAGCGCCGCCCGGGCCGCGTTCGCGCCGCACGCTCCGTGCACGCCTCCACCGGGGTGGGCGGACGAGGACGCCAGATAGAGTCCCTTCACGGGGGTCTCGGGTCGACCGGTGCCGGGCACAGGTCGCAATACGGCTTGCTGATGGGCAGCAGCGGTACCACCGTTGATGGCTCCGCCGACCAGATTCCCGTCCAGCGACTCCAGCACCGGTGGGGTGAGCACGCGCCGCCCGACCACCCGCTTGCGGAAGCCTGGAGCAAACCGTTCCACCTGCTGCTCCATCCGCCGGGCGAAGGCATCGCTCTCGCGTTCGTCCCAGCGGCCGCTGATGCCCTCCGCTCCGAGGTCGTCCAGGACGCGCTGTGGGACATGGGTGTACATCCACGCGGACTCGGTGCCCGTCGGTGACCGGGTATGGTCCGCAGTGGTCATCTGACCGAGCAGCCCGAACGGCCGGGCCGGGATCCGGCCGCTGGCCACCTGGAGCGCGTAGTCGCTCAACTCCGCCAAGTCCGCGCCCAGGTGGACGGTGCCGGCCCGGGCCGCATCCGTCGCGGTCCACGGGATCGGACCGTCCAGCGCCCAGTCGACCTTGACCGTGGAGAAGTCCCACTGGAACCGTCGAAGATCGTCACGAAACCGGTCCGGCAGATGCTCCTCGCCGACCAGTCGGCCGTAGAGCTGCGGGGCGGACACGTCGGCGAGGACAGCACGGCGCGCCACCACGCCGTCGCCGTCCGCGGTCCGCACGCCGACCGCGCGGCCCGAGCGCACGACGACCTCGGTAACCCGGGCGTTGCAGTGAACCCGGCCGCCGTGGGCCTGCAGCCGGCGCACCAGCGCGCCGCTCAGTGCCGAGGCGCCGCCTACCGGCACCGGCCAGCCGTACTGCTGCCCCAGCATGGCCATCAGCCAACCGAACAGGCCGCTGCCCGGGGACTCCGGCAGAAAGTCGGCGTGCAGCGCGCAGCCGGCCAGGAGCAGTCCTGGGCCGGCCTCGGCGAACTCCTCCTGGGCCAGTCGCCGCACCGGCAGCGCTGCGAACCGGGCGAAGCGCAGCCCGCCCGCGGCGCGCAGCCGGGCGACGAGCGCGAGGCCGGCGCGTACGGGCGGGAACGGCGCGAACATCGCCCGGATCAGCCAGGGATCCAGCTCGCGCCACGTCTGTGACAGCCGCTGCCATGCATGAGCATCCCGTGCGCCGAAGACGCGTTCGAACACCTCGGTGTTCGCCGCCTCGCCGCGATGAAGCAGCGCACACCGGCCCTCGAGCAACGGGTGCGCAAGCACCAGCGGAGCGTGGCTCCAGGCCAGTCCGTACTCCGACAGATGGAGTCCCTCGATCACCGGTGAGGCCGCCGCCAGCGGATAGAAGGAGCTGAACAGGTCGTTGACATAGTCGGGATGGACACCGCGGTCGCTGCGCACGGCGCCGCCCGGGCGGTCCTGGGCCTCCAGGACCTCCACCTGCCAGCCCGCGTCCGCGAGCACGTTCGCCGCGACCAGGCCGTTCGGTCCGGCACCGATGACGACGGCGTCGTCGGTCATGCCGCGCCTCCTGGGGTGGAGGCCGTGGTCTGCCGCGGGTGCTCCCGGGCCGGTGCAACGGTGCCAGGTGACGTCTCCTCCACCGCCCGGGACAGGCGGGCCAGCATCCGGCGGTGGCGCAGGTGGAGCAGCAGGTCGGTCGGCGCTATGTGGAGGCCCCCACCGACACCCCGCAGCGGATGCTCGTCCACGATGACGACCGTGTCCGTACCCCAGGGCACCAGCTCGACAGCGATCCGCGCGCTGCCCAGCGGGCCGGCATACGCTTCGAGCTCCAGGCGGCGCAACGGCTCGCAGATCCGCACGACGGTGCGGCCGCTCAACCGGAACGGCCCTGCTGCCAGCGTGTAGTGCAGGCTGGCGTCGACATCGGGCCAGTCTCCGCCGCTCGGCCGGGTTCGCCTCGTCCCGGGTACCCAGGTCGCGTACCGCGTCGGATCGCCGAGCACCCGCCACACCTGATCCGGCGGTCGCTTGATCAGCACGTGTCTGACGGCCATGACGTCCTCCTCTTCGCCACGACTTGGTCCGGCCGCCCACGTCAGTGGTGATCTCGGGTAACCGGCCCATCCAGGCGGCTGCCCGGCAAGTCCGTTTTCACACCGGGCGGACGCCGCTCATGCGCGAGGACGCCGTCTGCGCGCCACGCCGCATCAGCTCCGGCAGCGAATCGGAGATCCGGGCTGCCCGCGGACGATCCTGGCGTCCGGAGTCTTGGGAACCGGTGGCGGTCGGGCTGCTCCGGGTTCTGGAGGCGAACGGTCGGTACCTGTTCCCAGGATGACGAAAGTTAGCCCGGACACAATGTGGGCAGGCGCCAAGGGCGAGACGTGGACTAATCGAGGAGTACCGGCCATGGGCAACGGAGGAGACATCCTTGAGGAACTGACCGCGGATCACCGAGGTGTGGAGGTCCAGTTCAGCCGTATCTCCGGTCTTCCTCTCGGCGACGACGAGCGAAAGGAGATCATCGACAAGGTGACCACCGCGCTGGTCCGTCACTCGGTAGTGGAGGAGACCCATCTCTACCCCGTGGTCCGTCGCGTTCTGCCGGACGGTGACGCCATCGTCCGTGAGGAACTGGCGGACCATGCCGGCGTGGAGGATCTGCTGTGGCAACTCTCGAGACTCAGCGCCACCTCCGCAGGTTTCGATCGCCTGGGCGCCCGCTTGGCCGAGCAGGTGACCGGCCATGCGCACGCGGAAGAAGCCCAACTGTTCCCAGCTCTCCGCGGGACTGTGGAGGCCGACGAACTGGAGAGCCTGGGGGCGATGGCAAGGGATACCAAGGAGAGAGCCAGGACCCGGCCTCGACCACACCTCGGGGCGGCTCCGCCGGACCGCCTTCCGCCACCGGAGCTGGGAGTGATGGACCGCGTTCGGGACCGCTTGCACGGGCCTTCCACAGGCCGCTGAGAACGCATGAGCAGCCGAGGTGTGGTCCGGCGGGTGCTCCGATCACGTGGCACCACCCGGTCGCGGTGGCGTCAGGCCGCCGTGCGGTACTGTCATGGGCTGCTCCAGGGAAAGGCTGTGCAGCCTGCGTCGGATGTGTCCTCACGCTGCTGCGGCTATCGGGGCCGCGTAGCGGGCCGGGTCCGCGAGTGCGCTGCCGTCCAGAGACGATGGGGAGGACGGCGTCGGTGCGTCGGCCGCCGGCTTCGGCGCAGGCCTCGTTGGAGTAGCCGGCGGCCTGGCCGTCGTGGCCCCACATGGCGCACGGGAAGAGGATCTTGCGCAGCCCCGGCCCATAGCCGTTCCCGGTCGACTGTGCCGGGTTTTCGGGAACGGTGGTCGTCATCTCGTCGAGCTGGGCGGCGGGAAGCAGCTTGCCGCTCAGCAGGCCTGGGTGGTCGACAGCACCCTCATCGGATCTGCGCCCGACCGACTTCGCCGTCCACCAACAGCCCGACGGGAAGCAGCCCCGCATCGTCCAGGAGATCTCCCACAATGGTGAACTCCTCGGACGGCAGCTCTTCCGTGATCGCTCCGTGCATCAGCCGGAACCCGATCGGGTCCACCCGGTAGTGATCCCGATAGGCGAGCCGGTCCGACTCGTGATGCCAGCGGGCGTAGGACATGTAGGTGCCGTCGGGGGAGCGGTGCAGCCGTGAGCCCAGGCTGCCGAACTCCTTCTGGACCCGGATCGAGAGCCGCTCCCAGCCTTCTTGGAAGGCGGCCTCCTCGCCTGGGTGCACGCGCCAGCGGTAGACAGCGGCAAACATCGTGTACTCCGTTCTTCTGGCCAGAGTGCGTATTCTCGCGCCTTCGCGCGGACCGGACAGCCGACGGCTCCCAAGCGCACGTGGGCACCCCCGGGAGCCGCCGGGTGGGGCGGTGGCGGGTCAGCCGGTGATCGAGTAGACGGTGCCGTCGTACGACCCGGCGAGGAAGCGATCGGCGGTGGCGTCCCAGTGGAGCGACGAGATGCCCGCAGTGGTGGGGCGCTGGACGGCCGACCAGGTCCGAGACGCCGTGTTGTACACCGCGACCAGACCGTTGTACGCGCCGGTGGCGACCAGCAGGCCGTCATCGGAGGCCGCGACGCACTTGATCGAGTGGTCGTGCGGGGTGTCCAGCGTGGTCGCGGTGTAACCCTCCCAGAGGCGGAGTTTGAGATCCCGGCTGACGCTCGCGAAGGAGCCCAGCGCGCCAAGCGCTGCGCAGCCGTTGGCGATCTTGTCGTGGGCGGCGTCGGCCCGGTGCTGGAGCTCGAGCGTGTCAGTGGAGAACCAGGCGGCGGCGGCGTCTGCGGATACCGCGAAAATCCTCCCTCCGGAGGCGGCCACGCCCTTCACGGCGTTCTCATGGAGCTCAAGGGTGGCTTCGTGGACCACGGTCCCGTCGCTCCGGACAGAGAAGACCAGCCCTTCGCCGGTGTATGCGCCGAGGACGACATGCGGGATGCCGTCCCGCTCGAAGGCGGCACCGCAGTTGAGCGGCGAACGGTGGCGGTACAGCACCTCACCGGTCAGTGCGTCGAAGACGACGCCCATCTGACCTCCGGTCAGCACCCTGTCGCCGACCTGGACCAGGAAGTTGCACAGACTGCCGACCTCGGTGTGTGGCACACCGTCGCTCCACAGGAGCCCGGCGTCCCCGATGGTGAGCGTCCTGCCGTCCACGGTGGCGACGGCGTTCACACCGGGGGTCGCCTCGATGCCGTCCAGGTTCCAGGTGTCAGACGGAATGTCATACGTCGCGTAGGACGAGCCGAAGGTCGCGAAGATCAGCGTCGACTCGTTGAGGAAGGCGCAGGACCGGGGCCAGATGTCGGAGGGCAGGGAGGAGGAGCCCGCCGGGGTGAGCCCGTCACGGGTGTCCCACAGGCGCAGCGTGCGGTCGTAGCTGAGGCTGACCAGAATCCGGAGGGCCGCGTTGTAGACGAGGCGTTTGATCCCGGCCTCGTGCGCCGGCTCGGTGCTGGTCCCCGAGGCGTGGACCGTGATGATCTCCCCGTCGTCGTTGCCGGCGTAAATGGTGCCGTCACGGGTGATGGCGACGGTATCGGTCTCCACACCCTGCAGGTCGATCTCGGAGATCAGTCCTCCGGTCCGGAGCGACCAGCGCTTGATGGTGCCATCGTCGCTGGAGGAGATCAGTTCATCGCGTTGGGCGTCCCATTCGGCCGAAATCACGTCGGCGGTGTGTCCGGTGAACACCGCCTTCAGCGCGCCGGTGAAGTCGTACACGCGCACGTTGTGGTCACGGGAGGCGGTGGCGATGAGTTCCTTGTGCGGATGGAAGACCGACATCTCCACGTCGTCCCGCTGGTCGGCGAGCACGGCGACCAGCTTGAGATCCGGCACGGTCCACAGGCGTGCCGTGTAGTCGCTGGACGAACTCAGCAGGAAGCGGCCGTCAGGGCTGAAGGCGGCCTGGTTGGCCAGGTGGTCGTGGGTGACCCGGGCTATCGGACTCTTGGTCGGCGCCTCCCAGAGAATGAGCTGGTTGTCGTAGCCCGCGGTGGCAACGTACATGTCGTTGAACGCGGCAACGCCGCTGATCGGTCCGCGGTGGCGCATCATGAGGTAGGACCTCCAGGTTGGTTATGTGTCCGCGTGGGCGGCCCTGACGTCCAGGTGCCGCTGCTTGTGCGGGTTGGCTCGGGCCCCGGCGTCGATGGCGCGCACCCTCGCACCGCGAGCGCCTGGCCGCGCGGCATCGGCGGGGTTGCCGGAGCCGGATGCGAAGCCTTGACCGGCTCCTGGCCGGGACCCCGTCAGCGGGTGACGGACAGTCGGAACCCGACGAAGGCGGGCGCCTGGTAGACGCCGTGCCGGCGGGCGCAGCGCCCGGCGTCGCGACAGTGGTTCCAGCCTCCGCCGCGGGTGACGAAACGGCTCAGCGCGTGCGTCTCCTCGACCGGTACCTCCGGTCCGCCACCCGGGTACGGGTGGTACTCCGTAGCGGTCCACTCGTCGAGGTTGCCCGCCATGTCGAGCAGGCCGAAGGCGCTGGCTCCCTTGGGGTAGCTGCCGACCGGGGCGGTGGTGCCAAGGCTGTGGCGGTCCATGTTGGCATGGTTGGGAGTGAAGTGATCGCCCCACGGGTACTCCCGCAGGTCCGCTCCGCGAGCGGCGCGCTCCCACTGCTCCTCGGAGGGCAGGGTGATCTCAAGTCCCGACCGCTCTGCCAGCCATGCCGCGAACGCGACGGCGTCGTCGTGACCGGCAACGGCCGGGTGGTCGTCGGCCGCGATGGGCTGCCAGGCGTATCCGGTGCGCCGGGTGAACTCGCGCATCTGAGCGTTGGTCACCAGGTGCGTGGTGATGAGGAAGGCCGCGACCTGGCGTACGTGGCGCGGTGTCTCCTTCACGAACCAGGCCCTGCGCACGTCCAAGTCCGGCAAGCCGGCAAGAACCTCGTCGATCTCGTCCAGCGGTGTTCCCATCGCTACCTGGCCGGCGGGGACGTCAGTCCAAGCGAACCAGTCCATGACGGTCGGGCCGCTGCCGGAGAACTTCACTGTCGGGTCCATCGTCGCTCCTGGGTGTACGTCTGGCTGCTGCGATGTCAGGGATTCCTGAATTCGGCAGCCCGGGAACCAGACCCTGGTAGTGGCGGATTCCTCTTCGGTCGGTGAACGCTTCGACTCCGACCGAGCGCCATCCTGTGGGGTATCAACCTCCCGTTCAAAGATCTGCTGAACTGCGCACATGTACATTTCTTAGTTGTGAAGCCGAGACAGATCTTTACAGAAGTGGACAATAGCCTCACCTGTTAAGCAATCCCGACTTCGCGAGCACGTAGCCCAACTGCGCACGGCTGTTGGTGCCCAACTGCTTCGAGACCTTGCGGACGTGCTCGACCACACTGCGCCGGCTCATGCCGAGCCGGCGCGCGATGACGTCGTCCGTCTCACCCGCGACGACGTGGGTGAGGATGGCGCTCTGGATGTCGGACAGCACGGATGCCACGTGGCGCTGCTGCTCCTCGCGCGCGGCCGGATCCAGCGGCGTGGCACGTTCCCACATGTGATCGAACATCAGGACCAGGTACCGGATGAGGCCGGGATGCCGGATCTCCAGTGCCGCGCTGCTGCGGATCTCGCCCACCGGAATGAAGGCGACCTCCCGGTCGATGACGATGAGCCGCTCGAAGACCTCCGGGACGGTTCGGACCTCGGCCCCCGCGGTGGTGACGCGCTGCGCATAAGCGAGCGTCGGCTGGTGGAAGCGCACGGTGTGCTGATAGAGGGTCCTGCGGCGCACCCCCCGATCCGCGAAGGCCTGCTCGCGGGCGACCGCCTCTTCCAGGACCTCGACGGGGCGACCCCCGCCCGGCTGCGCCGTCAGCAACTCACTGCGACACGCCAGGGCGGCCGCGTCCAGGGCCCGGTCGATCACGGGCTTGCCGGAGAGCAGGCTGATGTCGATCCGATTGCCGGCCTGGAACTGCGCGTACACGCTCTCGTACACCGACAGGGCCGCCCGTACGGTGGCTCGCCGACGCTTGATCTCGGCGAGCTGGTCGTCCAGCGGCTGCAGGGAGGCCAACGCCCCGACGGTGGGCGGCAGAGCCTGCGACAGTCCGGGCACGTCGTCGCGCTCCACCATCATGCCGAGAGCAGCCAGGCACGGCGGCACGTCGCTGGTCCGAATTCCCTCACCGGCCAGCGCGCGCTCGTAGCACTCCAGCGCCTCTATACAGATGCCATCGCTCTGCGGGCAATTGTCCGTTTCTAAACAGGTCTGTGTCGGCTTCACAACTAAGAAATGTACATGTGCGCAGTTCAGAAGCTCTTTGAACATGACATTGATACGCCACAGGATGGCGATCGGTCGGAGTCAAAGCGTTCACCGGCCCGAGAAGCAGAGCAGAGGGAAGAGCCGTGATGAAGTCTCGAACCCGCACCTTTGTCGTCGTCCTCGCGTTCGGGGTGTTCGCCGTGCTCGCCGGGGTCACCGCCGAGCAGGCCACCACCCGTCCGCCGCACGTGCATGTCCTGATGGACATGGGCTGGAACGAGGCCCACGGCACAGCCCGGGTTGCCACCTCGTGAAGGGCACCCTGGTCCGTTTCGGGAGCCCGCGTCGGCTCGGCCGTCCGCTATGGCGATCTGCGGTGCACACAGCGACCTCCCTCGGCATGGAGGTGCTCGTCGTCGCCCCCGACGACCCCGAGCTGCTGCGCGAGGCGCGCGCCGTCGGCGCGCAGCAGCACTGGCTCCTGCCCGCGACAGGCCCGGCGGATCCGGCAGGCGTGGCAGCTGTGGCCGACCGGGCGTGCGCTGTCCTGACACGCTCGGCCGCACCTGTGGTGATCACAGCCGAGCCCGATTCAGCGGCGCTGGAAGCCGCCTGCCTCACCGAAGCGGCCGGACGCTACGACGCAGCGGCCACGCGGCTCCTGCTGGACAAGGGGGCAACCCGGGCCTTGGCCATGGAGACCGGGGTCCGCGTCGCTCCAGGCGCGGTCTGGAGTTCGGAGGCGGGCCGGGAGCGCGGAGCCGAAGCGGTGCGACGGCTGGGCGAAAGCTCAACCGCCGGTGTCGTGGTCAAGGGGGCCCTGGCCTGGGCCGGCCAGCAGCAGGCGCGCGTCGGCACCGGTGCCGAGGCCCTGGCGGCCGCCCGGGAGCTCGGCCGTCGCTACGGCACGCACGTCGTGGTCGAGGAGTTCGTCGCGGGAGTCGAGTGCTCGCTGGAGACCGTGCGGTTCGCCGACGGCACCTGCCACGCCACCGGCTGGAGCGTCAAAGGACGTACCGACGACGACCGGCACCCGCTTCACCGGCCCCGAGTCGCGCCCGCCTGCGCGCCGCCCGTCCGCCTCCTCCAGGCGGCCGAGGCCATGCTCGCCGCAGCGAACTACCAGGGCATCGCGGACTTCGACCTGGTCTGCACCGACGACGGCGATGTCGTGGTGCTCGAATGCAATCCGCGGACCTCGTGGGCAACGCTGCTGCACTGGACCAGTCGGGGCTTCTCCTCCGTCGACTGCGCGCTTGCGAGCGGCCCCCCTGCCGGAGCGGCCGTGCCGATGCTGGCCGCCGAGTTCATGCTGCCCGACGACGAGTCGGCTTCGGCCGCTGTCGCGGCCGTGGCCGAGGCCGGTGGCTGGGTGCACCCGGTCGTCGAGGGATATCGAGCGCGCGGCTTCGTCCGAGCTGCCGATGCCGACGCCCTGGCCGCCTTGGCCGTGTCCCTGGAACGCACGGGCGCGATCTCGCTCGTACCGCACCTGCAGGCCGCGGAGACGGCGCGGAAGCTGGTGGCCGGCTTCGGCGACTCTTCGGAGCGGAAGCCGGTGGGCGTGGCATGAAGGTCACCGTCACACGCAGCTTGGACGACGTCGATGCGGACGCCTGGGACCGGATCGCCGGCGACGCGGGCTTCTACCTGAGCCACCGCTGGTTGCGCCACGAGGAGGACAGCACCACCGCCACGGCCCGCTATGTCCTGGTGACTGATACGAATGCCCGGCTCGTGGCCGCGACCCCCGTCTACCTCGTGGAATCCGAGCTCAACCCCGGCTATCGGCCACATGAGCAGCTCACCGGGGTCGCTGAGGCGAAGCCTCTCGTGGTGGCCGGGGCTCGACGCGGTTACCACAACTCTCCGCTCCTCGACTCCGAACTCGCTCCGGAAGACCGCGCCGACTGCCTCCGGCTCCTGGTGCAGACCGTCGAGGAACTCGTCCATGCGTACGAGGCCGAACAAGCGTGGTGGCTGTACGTCCGCGACGAGGTCGCCGCGGAGTTGAAGGCGGCTACCGGAGCCGAAGTCGCGCACCTGCAGAAGCTGGATGCGGCTATCGCTCTGCCCGGCGCGGACTTCGATTCCTACCTGCGCTCCCTGCCGAGCAAGCGCCGCGTCGTCATCTCCAGGGAACGGCGGCGCTTTTGCGAGGCCGGCTACGAGGTGCGCCGACTGAAACTCTCCGAGTGCTGGCAGGAGACGGGCGGACTGCTGGCCGAACTGCAGGGCAAGTACGGCCACTCCGCGGCTCCCGAGCCGATGCGGCGACTGCTGCGCGCCCAGGCCGAAGGCTTGGGCGACACGGGAACCGTCATCGGATGCTTCCTCGGGGAGCACATGGTCGGCTTCAGCCTCTGCTACGAGTTCGCGGGCACGTGCTGGATCCGCGCCACCGGATTCGACTACGACCGGCTCCACGGTGCCGCTGAGTACTTCTCACTGGTCTTCTACGAGCCGATCCAGGACGCATACCGCTCACAGGGGTTGCGCCGGCTCCATCTGGGCACCTCGTCCTCCCGGGCCAAGGCGCTGCGCGGGGCACAACTCTCACCCCTGTGGGCGATTCCGAACAACCGTGGGTACGGTGGCGCACCCGCCCCGGTCGTCTCGGCCAATCGGCGACTGGCCGGGACCTGGGAGGCCGAACTCGGCCACTACGCCCCGGTGATCACCATCTGACCTTCCCTAAGCCGCACGTCACCTCTTGAAGTCCGCGGCGCAATCACCACCACCACCACTGACAACCCGCCCTTACCGAGAAGGCTGGCACCACCATGGCCGTCTACATCCGCAATGACACGACTGAAGCACGATGCACCGTGCGGGCACGTGTGCACGTCCCGCTCAAGACGCCGCTCGGCGAGTGGCTCGAAGCCGACGTGTTCAGCTTCGCCGGGCTGGGCGACGACGGCGAACACGTCGCGATAGGGCTCGGCGACTACCGCGGCAACCCCGAGCCGTTGGTGCGAATCCACTCCGAGTGCCTGACCGGCGATGTGCTCGGCTCCGCCCGTTGTGACTGCGGCCCACAGCTGGGCGAGGCGCTTCGCGAGATCGACAAGGCCGGCGGCTATCTGCTCTACCTGCGCCAGGAAGGGCGCGGAATCGGCCTCTACAACAAGATCGATGCCTACGTCCTGCAGGACGCGGGCTTGAACACCTACGAGGCCAACGAGCGTCTCGACCTTCAGGCGGACTCGCGCGACTATCGGGTCGCCGCGGACATGCTCCAGGCGTTGGACGCCGCCCGGGTACGGCTGCTGACCAACAATCCGGAGAAGGTCCGCCAGCTCCGCGACTACGGAGTCGACGTCCTCGAGCGCGTCCCCACGGGGGTCCACATCACCCCCTACAACCGCCACTACCTCGAGACCAAGGCGCAGGTGACCAACCACGCGATCGAGATGCCCCGGTATGTCGAGTGAACAATCCGCCCCGCAGCCAGAAAGGTCCCCCGTGCCCATGCGAGCACTGCTTGTCAACGGAAGTCCCAACCGCCCCTCCGTCACCGCTGCGATGGCAGCGGTGACGGGCGCGGCCATGCGCGCGGCCGGAGCTCAGCAGGCGGCCGAGCTGACCAGGTGCGTGCGCATGCTGCGTGTCGAGGTCTCCTCGTGACGATCGTCCCGCGGGTGTCGGCAGAGGAACGGCGCGCCATGCGGCGGGCGGTGGAACTGGCCGGGAGCAATCTGGGGGCGACCACGCCCAACCCCACAGTGGGCTGCGTCATCCTCGACCGAAGCGGTGTGCCGGTGGCGGAAGGACGGCACGAGTTCGCCGGCGGTCCGCACGCCGAGGCCGTCGCGCTGCGGCGGGCCGGGAGCAGCGCGTTCGGCGGGACCGCCGTGGTGACGCTGGAACCGTGTGCACACGTCGGCCGGACCGGCCCGTGCGCCCATGCTCTACGTGCGGCCGGAATCCGCCGAGTCGTGTACGCGGTCGCGGACCCGACCCCGATCGCCTCGGGTGGCGCGGACTACCTGCGCGCGGCGGGACTCTCCGTAGTCGGCGGCGTACTGGAGACGAAGGCGCGGCGCGCGAACCGCTTCTGGTTGCACGCAGTCGCCAAGCAACGCCCCTATCTGACATGGAAGTTCGGCGGCACCCTGGACGGCCGCGCCGCCGCGGTGGACGGCACCTCGCGTTGGATCACGGGAGTGGAGGCCCGTCGGGACGCACACGAGCTGCGGGCCGTCCACGATGCGGTGCTTGTCGGATCGGGCACCGTGCGTGCGGACGATCCGCACCTGGGGCTGCGGCACGGGGTACGGGGGACGCCCCCGGCCCGAGTCGTTCTCGCCGGCTCCGCGGCGGACCTGCCGGCCGATGCCCGGATCTGGGATGAGTCCGCTCCCACCCTGCTCCTCTTGACGGACGCCGCCTCCGCTGCCCATCTTCCCGAGCGGGTGCACCGCATCGCGGTTCCCGCAACGGCGGAGAGTGGTGCGGACGTCTCCCGCGCTCTGGAGGAGTTGTACGCCCGTGGCATCCACTCGGTCCTGGTGGAAGGCGGGCCGAGGATCGCCGCGGCACTGCTCCGCGCCGGGCTCGTGGACGAGATCGTCGGCTATGTGGCACCGCTCCTGCTCGGGGCCGGCCCGAGCGTGCTGGCCGACGCGGGCATCGCCACCCTGGCGGACGGCGTCCGTCTCGATGTCCTGGAGACCAAACCGATGGGCCAGGACCTGCGCATCACCGCACTTCCCGGGAGAGCCGCACCGAGCCAGTGAGAACCGGCTGGGACATCCCGATCTCGACCACTGGAGACAACCCCCATGGCAGTAAAACGACTTCTCGTCCTCGGTGCCGGCGACGGCCACCAGTCCGCCTTCGCGACCTGGATTCGCGACGGCCTGCAGCTCACCCTCGCCGACGGCTTCTCCAAGCCGCGGTACGAGTTCCTGTGTGACCGCTTCCTGGCCGTAGATGTCCGCCGAGCGCACCCGGGGCATCCGCAGTTCGACTCCGAACTCGCTGATTTTCTGGTGCGGTCGGCCAAGGAGCACGACGGCGTGGTCACACTCTCCGAGGAGTGCGCGGCGGTGGCCCCGCTGATCGCCGAGCGAGCCGGCCTGCCGCACGCGGGCAGCAGGGCCTCGACCCTCGCCCGCGACAAGTACCTTCAGCGGTTGTCACTCCAGAAGGCGGGACTGCCCGTCCCCCGCAACGCCGAAGTCACCTCACTCGATGCGCTGTTGGCCTTCCAGGCGACGTCCGCCGGGCCGCTCGTGGTCAAACCGGTGGACAGCGGCGGAAGCGCTTCGGTGCGGATCGTGCGCACTGCCGAGGAGGCTGCCCGGGCCTGGGAACGGGCCGTGGTCTACAGCGGCTCGGGCCGGTGCATCGCCGAGGAGTTCGTCGACGGCCCGGAGATCAGCGTCGAGACCGCCGTTCAGGGAGGCCGGGTGCAGCTCCTCGCGGTGACCCGCAAGGAGCTGGCCGGGCCGGAGTTCTTCCTGGAGCGCGGCCACGCGGTCGCGCCGAGCGACGAACTGGATGCGGTGGCACGAGCGGCGGTCCAGCAGTTGGTCGACGCCCACGGAGTGCAGGACGCCTTCCTGCACGCGGAGTACCGGATCCGCGGCGAGGAACTGGTCAACATCGAGTTCGCGGCCCGGCCGGGCGGCGGCCACATCATGGACCTGGTCCGCCGAGCCCGTGGCTGGAACCCGTACACCGTCCAGGCCCGACTCGCGCTGGGTGAGCCGGTCTTCGCGCAGGACCCGGCGGGCGGCGGGCACCGCCATGCCGCGGTGCGTTTCCTCATCGCCTCCGGCTATGTCCACCGGTTCGCCGAGACAGCCCCGCTGCTGGCCGGCCTGCCGTTGGTGGAGACCGTCTGGCAGAGCATCAGGGAGGGACGCACCATCCCCTTCCCCGAGGCCAGTTGGCACCGGGCCGGTGCCGCGCTCGGGACCGGCGACGATCAAGCCGAACTGCAGAGCCAGTTGCGGACCGCGATCAGCAGGCTCGCCGAATCCCTGGGCGTGAGCGAGATCGGGAACCGGCGGGACTCCGAGTACCCCGACACCCCTGCCGAAGCGGCGCGATGAAGGGGCGAGCGTTCGCGGCGGCCTCCCGAGCCCGGGGCTGGTCGACGGAGGAGGGGCCCGGCACGACGCTGCTCCTGCTCCGGCACGGCCAGACCGAGCTGACCCCGCGCAAGCTGTTCTCGGGATCGGGCGCCGATCCCCGACTCAGCGCCCTCGGCCGGACGGAAGGCGAAGCGGTCGCCCGTCACCTGGCCCACGGCCGCGCGGACGAGAGCGTCGACCCGGCTCACAGCGTCGACGCGATCGTCTCATCGCCGCTTCGCCGGGCGCAGGCCACCGCCGAGTACTGTGCGCGGGCGCTGAGCCGGCCGGTGACCATCGACGAGCGGCTTCGCGAGATGGACTTCGGCCTCTGGGAAGGGCTGCACCACGACGAGGTCGCCTCCGGCTGGCCGGCCGAACTGGCCGCCTGGAAGAGCGACGAGACCGCCGCTCCGCCGTCCGGCGAGAGCTTCCGTGACATGACGCGTCGAGTGACCGCCGCGCGGGACGCGATCCTTGGTCGCCACCGCGGCGGCACGGTGTTGGTCGTCAGCCATGTCGGACCCATCAAGGTCCTGGTGGGCGAGGCGCTGGGGGGCTCGGCGCAGGCGCCGTTCCGGATGGAGCTCTCCCCGGCCTCCCTCACCGTCATCCGCTATGACGGCCGGGGCACCGGTTCACTGCGGTCCTTCAACGACTGCTGCCACCTGCCCGTTCACACAAGGATCCGCCCATGACCACGCACTCCGGCGAGGCGCGCGCGGTCGCGCGCCAGTACCGGCTCGCGGACCGCCTCGGCCTCCCCGACCTGCGCGGGAACGGCCGGTTCGTCGCGGCCAATGCGATCGACAGCCTCGGCAACGGCCTGATGATGTCGTTCCCGGTGATCTTCTTCGCCCGCACCACCACGCTGTCACTGGTCTACGTCGGCGCGGCGCTCACGCTCGGCCGGATCCTGGCCATGCCCGCGCCCGCTCTCGTCGGCACGATGATCGACCGCTACGGGCCGCGGCGGGTGGTGGTCTGCGGGAACCTGATCTCGGCGCTGGGCTACGTCCTCTACCTGCTCTGCCGCTCCGAGTGGTCGATCGTGCTCGCCGTAGTGGTCGTCCAGTGCGGGGCGAGCGCCTACTGGACGTCCAGCCGCTCCTTGGTGGTCCTGGCGGCGAAAGACGGCGAGCGCACGCGCTGGTTCGCCTTCACCCGAGCCCTGCGCAATGTCGGTGCGGGTGCGGGAGCCGCCGGCGGCGCGATGGCCGTCAGCATCGGGAGCACGACCGGGCTGCGCGCGGTCGTGGTGGCGAACGCGGTGAGTTTCGTCCTGGCCGCCTGGCTCATCGGCAGCTGGCGCCCCACCGGAGTGTCCACACCGGGCGTGCAGGGCTCGGCGGCCGGCGGCGCGACCCCCGGCGCGCCGCGCAGGCGTGGCGGATATCTCAGCGTGCTCCGGGACTTGGCGTACCTCCGACTGGTGGCCGCCAACCTGGCGTTCGTCCTGGCCGGGCTGGTGCCCTCGGTCCTGCTCGCGGTCTACGTCACCCAGACCCTGAAGACCGGAACCTGGCTGGTCGGCCTGCTGGTCGTGATCAACACCGCGCTCGTCGCGGTGGTCCAGACGCCCGCCGGGCGGTGGACAGAGCGCTACCGGGCCAGTCGAGTCGTCATCACGGCCACGCTTCTGAACGCCGTGGCCTTCCTCGGCTTCGCCCTGCTCGCCTCGCTGCCGACCTGGACGGTCCCGGCTGCGGCGGTCGTGGCCATGCTGGCGTTCACCGCGGGGGAGATCCTGGGTTCCCCGCCGATCAGCGAACTCAGCGTCGACATGGCGCGGGAAGAGTTCCAGGGACGCTACCAAGCGGTCTTCCAACTCGCCTGGACGCTCGGCGGAGCGGCCGCGCCGTTGCTCTTCACCACGTTGCTCTCCGCTGGCCCGTCCTTCCCCTGGCTCTTCCTCGCGGCGGCGAGCGTCCTCGCGGTCCCGGCTGTCGCCGGTCTCGGTCGGCGCCCCTGAGCCTACGCGGGGATGGTCGATGGAGCCCACGGCCGCGGGTGGAACCTCACCTCACGCTGCTGCGGCTATCCGGGCGCGTAGCGGGCCGGGTCCGCGAGCGCGCTGCCGTCCAGGCGGGCCAGGAGCTCGGTGACGCTGGTGTGGACCTCGAGGGCTCCGGACGAGCGCAGGGCCTGTTCGCCGAAGCCGCCGGAGAGCACTGCGATGCACGGCACCTTGGCCCGGGCGGCGGCCTGCACGTCCCATGGGGTGTCGCCGACGAACAGTGCCTGGTCCGGCTCGACGCCGGCCTTGGCCAGGGCGGCGTGGACGATGTCGGGGGCGGGTTTGCTGGCGTCCACGTCGTCCGCGCTGGTTGCGGCGTCAATCACGTCGTCGGCACCCAGGGCGCGGCGCATCACTGCCAGGTCCCTGGCGGAGGCGGAGGAAGCGAGGACGATCTTCCAGCCGCGCCGTTTCAGTGCACGCAGCAGATCGGCGGCGCCGTCGAAGGCCCGCAGGTTGGGCCACAGCCGGGCGAACAGCGCCTGGTGCGCCGTGCTGATCGCCTTGTCCTCGTCGCGGTCACGCCGGTCGTCGAGCAGGTGGTCCAGGAGCTGGTCGCCGCCCATGCCGATCGCACCGTGGATCCGCGCCATCGCCGGCGTATGGCCGAACTGGGCGAGCGCCTCCGTCCACGCGATGGTGTGCCAGTAGCTGGTGTCGAGCAGAGTCCCGTCGACATCGAAAAGCGCTGCGGCCGGCATCAACCGCCTCCCTCGAATCTCGTTCGCCGGTCTTCGACGCTACGGTCCGCCCACGCCCCTCGCACGGCCGCCGCGCCCGTTTGACGCTGCCTGTCGGGGAAACGCGCACCGTATGACAGTTCACGAAATCGCCGGCAGGACAGTGGTGGTCACCGGGGCCAGCGGTGGCATCGGACGTGCCTGCGCCACCGCATTCGCCGCCCGAGGGGACCGGCTCGCGCTGATCGCCCGAGGCCGTGCCGGCCTGGACGGGGCGGTGTGCGAGGCCGAGCTGGCCGGCGCCACGAAAGTGATCGCCATCGAGACGGACGTCGCGGACCCGGGGGCAGTGGAAGCCGCCGCCCAGCAAGCGGAGGACGAGCTGGGCCCGATCGACGTGTGGGTCAACGTCGCGTTCACCTCCGTCTTCGCCCCCTTCACCGACATCACCCCGGAGGAGTTCCGGCGCGTCACCGAGGTGACCTACCTGGGCTACGTCTACGCCACCCGTGCTGCCCTGCGCCGCATGCTCCCGCGCGACCATGGCGTCCTCGTGCACGTCGGCTCAGCGATCGCGTACCGCGGCATCCCCCTGCAGAGTGCCTACAGCGGCGCCAAGCACGCCATCCAGGGCTGGCACGAGGCGCTGCGTTGCGAACTCCTGGCCTCCGGCACCCGGGTGCGTTCGACGATGGTGCAGATGCCGGCCGTGAACACCCCGCAGTTCGACTGGGTCCGCTCACGCCTGCCACGGCGTGCGCAGCCGGTGCCGCCGATCTACCAGCCCGAGGTCGCCGCGCGCGCCGTGCTGTACGCGGCCGACCACCCCGGTCGGCGAGAGTACTGGGTCGGCGCCAGCACGGTGGCGACCCTGGTGGCCAACGCGATAGCCCCCGCCCTACTGGACCGCTACCTGGCGCGCACGGGCTTCGACTCCCAGCAGACCGGCGAGAGACGGCGCACGGACGACCCGGACAATCTCTACCACCCGGTGGATTCGTGCCAGGACTTCGGGGCGCACGGTCGGTTCGACGACGAGGCGCGGGCCCGTAGCCTCCAGCAGCAGGCCGCCCACTGCCTCGGCGCCCTCGCCCACCAAGTGCGGCGGGCGGCAGGACGGGTGAGAGCGGGTATGCCCGCCCCAGCTGCCGGGTTCGTCTCACGGGTCCGGGGCGGACGCGCCCCTCACGAACAGTAGGAGTGGGTGAGGGGCAAGCGGATCGAGCTCCAATCGGAACGCCAGCTACGAGCAAATCAGGGACAGCGCGCTGGAGCGCGGCGAGATCCCGCGCCCGAAATCCTGGCGATAAGTCAGCTGACACACAAGTGAAAGGGAATCCCGACAGAGTCGAGCTCAGATGAGCGCAGGGCCGATGGGTGCGCCGCTGGAGGCGCGGGTGACAAGCCCGGGGCGCAGGCGTTGGGAGGTGGCGGGTTCGCCGGCGATGCGGTGCAGGAGTTGGCGTACAGCGGCGCGGCCGAGTTCGGCCATGGGTGAGTGGACGCTGGTCAGCGGTATGGGGAGTTCGGCGGCGAGAGGGGTGTCGTTGAAGCCGACCAGTGCGAAGTCGCTGCCGGGGCGCAGGTCGAGGTCGCGGGCGGCGCCCATGGCGCCGATGGCGGCGAGGTCGTTGACGGCGAAGAGCGCGGTGGGCCTGTCGGGAAGAGAGAGCAGGTCCATGGCCGCCTGGCGTCCGCCGACGGTGTCGAAGCGGCAGTGGCGCACCCGGTGGCCGGGCACCGGCAGACCGGCCTTCCGGTAGCGTTCCAGGAAGCCCGCCACGCGGTCCGTTCCGGTGCTGGCGAACGGCTCCCCGGCGATCACCCCGACCCGGCGGTGCCCCAGGCCCAGCAGGTGTTCGGCCGCCAGCCGCCCGCCCAGGACGTCGTCGCAGGTCACTGCGGGATGGTCCCCGTCCGTGCGGCGGTTGACCAGTACGAACGGGACACCGTGCAGCGCGGGGTCGGTCAGTGCCGCACCGTCGAGATGCGCGTCGCCGATGATCAGCCCGTCCACCCGGCGCCCCAGCACCATGGCGATCCGCTCCCGCCGTACGTCCGGATCGTCGCGGGTGTTGGTCACGAAGACCGACAGCCCGTGCTCGGCCGCTTCCTGCTCCACGCCTTCGTAGATGGTGGCCACCACGATCTCCGACAGACGCGGGAAGAGTACTCCCACCAGGTTGCTGCGCCGGGTGCGCAGACTGGTCGCGTGGGGATTGGGCTGGTAACCCAATTCCCGGGCCAGCTCCCGGATCCGTCGCGCCGTCTCCCCGGACGCCGCCCGGTCCTGCACGCCTGCCCTGCCGTTGAGGACCCGTGACACCGTCGAGACGTGCAGCCCCAGTTGCTCCGCGATCCCCTGCAGCGTGACCGGCCCGTCCACACCTGCCATACCGCCACCGCCCTTTCCGTCAGCCCCTATTGTGGCCGAGGCCGCCGCGCTCGCCGAGGCGGGCGGTCGCACGGCCGGACCGCTGTCCGTGCCCATGGCGGTCAGGCCGGTCGATGCCGGTTTGAACTCTCGGATTGACAGCGGACTTTCACGCTGGACGAGCCGAGGAGTGCCTGCGCGACCGCGGGACACACGAGTTCGGCGTCGATGAGTCGGGGCGGGCGGCCCATCCATCGCGTTCCTCCGATCTCGTCATCGACCTTCACGTACAGTGCGGTCAAGAGGGTGTTCGGGGCGGTCGTCACAAAAGGATCTTGGACACCTTCATCCCTTTGACAGCACGGAACTTCGGACTCACTCGAGACCGGTCCTGGATTCGACCGGGGCAACACGGAGGGGAGAGGCGATCGTGGGCGAACTGGACGGCAGGACCGCACTGGTAACGGGCGGCTCGCGCGGGATCGGGCGCGCGGTCGCCTTGCGGCTCGCCGCCGAGGGGGCGCTGGTCGCGGTCCACTACGGTGGCAACGACGCGGCCGCCGCGGAGACCGTGGCGCTGATCGGCAAGGCCGGCGGGCGGGCGTTCGCGGTGCAGGCCAGGTTCGGTGAGAGCGGTGCGCTGGACCGGTTGTTCGAGGGGCTCACCGCCGGGCTGGCGGACCACGGCGCGGAAGGCCTGGACATCCTCGTCAACAATGCGGGCGTCCACTCGATCAGCTCGATCGGGCAGCTCACTGAAGAGGAGTTCGAGCGGCTTCTGGCTGTCAACGTGAGCGCGCCGATCTTCGTGATCCAGCGGGCGCTGCCGTTGCTGCGGGACGGCGGACGGATCATCAACGTGGGCTCGGCGGCCACCCGGATCGCGAATCCCATGCAGATCGGCTACACCGTCACCAAGGCGGCGCTGGCTGCCCTCAGCCCGTCGCTCGCCAACGAGCTGGGTCGGCGCGGGATCACCGTGAACACGGTCGAACCCGGGGTGGTGCTGACCGACATGACCGCCGGGTGGACCGGCGCTCCCGAGGCAGTGGCCGGACTTGAGTCGGTCACGGCGCTCGGACGGATCGGCGAGCCGGGGGACATCGCAGATGTGGTGGGCTTCCTGGCGGCTCCGCAGGGCCGCTGGGTGACCGGCCAGACCATCGACGTCTCCGGCGGCACCTACCTCGGCCCGATCACGGGCGGGTGATCCGCTACCCGGGGCGGAAACCGGGACGTTGACGTCGGACTGGGCGGAGCGGAACTTCGGATCTACCCGTCCAACAGTGCCAACACCAGTGAATTCGGCGGCTGTTGGGGCTTGCGGCCGGTTGCGTTTCCGCACGTCGGAGGCTCGAGGAGCTAAGTGGTCGGCTCTCGAAGTCCTTCGGGGGTTGATCAGGCCGCCAGGGCGACGGAGGATTCTTCTTGTCGGTCGGCGAGTGTGTGTCGGTCGAGCCGGGCCAGCAGATCGTCCAGGTCGGAGGTGGTGAACTTCCACTGGAATGGCTGTGCCGTGGCGTTGTAGCGGTCCTCGAAGGCTCGGAGCCGGTCCCCGACCTGGGTGAGGTCGGTGAAGTCGTTGGGCGAGACGACCTTGCGTTGGATGACCGAGAAGTAGACCTCGACTTGGTTCAACCAGGAGGCATGGACTGGTGTGTGGACCATGACCGCGTTCGGGTGGGCGGCGGTCAGCCGGTCGGCGGCGGCCTGGCCGCGGTGGGAGGAGCCGTTGTCGACGATCCAGAACACGCGCTTGGCGCTGGCGTAGGGCTCCTGGGTCATGACCCGGGTGACCAGGTTCATGAACAGGTCGATGCCGGTGCGCGGTTCGGTGCGGCCGAACACCTGCGCGCGGTGGACGTCGTAGGCGGCCAGGTAGGCCAGCGCGCCGCCACGTTGGTAGGTGTGGTTCACCCGCATCGCGCGGGCCTGGCCGGGGGCGAGGGTGGGGTGGCAGCGGCAGCGGGCCTGGATGGAGGTCTTCTCGTCGGCGCTGATGACGTACTCATCCTCTCCCAGAACCTGGCCCTGCCAGATGCGGGCGTACAGGTCCAGCACGCGCTCGGCCTTGGCGCCGAAGTCGGGGTCCGTGATGAAGATCCAGGAGCGGTGCTGCCAGGGCTTGAGCGAGTCCTGCGCCAGCCAGCGGCGGACGGTGGAGGCCGACACGAACGTGGCGATACCGCGCTCGATGGCCTCGCGGGCCAGCTCCGGGCACGACCAGCGCGTCAGCGGCACCCCGGTCTCGGCGGGCAGCTGGCAGGCCAGGGCTTTGACCTGGGCGGTCTGCAGTGGCGTGAACGCGGGCGGGCGGCCCGAGCGCTTGCGGTCGGCCAGCCCGGCCAGTCCCTGCTCGGCGAACCGGCCCCGCCAGCAGCGGACGGTGTCCAGGTGCAGGCCCGTCTCGCGGGCGATGCGTGCGTTGGAGCGGCCCCTGGCCGCGTGCAGTACCACCTGCGCGCGGATCCGCAGGCGGTGCTCGGTCTTGTGGCCGTAGGCCATCTTCTTCAGGCGTTCGCGCTCGGCAGCGGTCGGGGCTATCGGGCGGGCAGTGGCAACGCGCAAGGCAGGCAGGCCGATCGGGAGAAGCGGATCACGACGGGCCGCAACTTGCAGGTGGGGCTTCGCCCTCTACTGCGCCGGCAGCGACCGCTACGAAGACTTCCTACTGTCCGTCGGCGGCCATGTCCGGCAGCTTTCTGAGCCTCGGGGGAACCGCAGTGGGCTTTTGGGTGGGACGCAAGGCGGTCACCAGCAGGGCTGCTCCGGAGAGTGCGATGAGCATGGTCCAGACGGCGCTGACGTGCATGGCGTGGATGAACGCGTCATCGGCGGCGTGCGCCAGGGCGGGCTGGTGGATCGTGATGGCAGCGTGCCGGGCCCCTTCCGCGGAGACCCGCGCCTGGTCTTGCACCGGGCCGGCGTACTCGTGCAGGGAGCCTTCGATCGCGTGCCGGTAGGTGATCGACATGATCGTGCCACCTACCGCGATCCCGAGCAGACTGCCGGTCTGTCGCACGGTGTTGATGACGGCCGATCCGGCGCCGGCCCGTTCCAGGGGCAGGGCGCTCATGAGTCCCCCCGTCACCGGGCCGATCACCATGCCGATCGACAGGCCCTGGGTCATGTAGGCGATCTCGTTGAAGACCAGCGGGGTGTGCAGTCCGAAGAGCATGTTGCAGCCCATGGCCAGCCCCGCCGTGGTCAGCGCCGTCGCGGTGACCACGCGGAGCGTCCAGCGGCGGGCCAGCCGGACCCCCAGCGGCGCCCCCACGATCGCCCCGAGCGCGGTCGGGGCGAACGCCAGGCCCGCCTGCAGTGGCGAGAAGCCGCGTGCGCCCTGCAGGTAGAAAGCGCCGTAGAAGCTGGCGGCGGTCATGGCGAACATCAGCAGCCCGAGCGCCACGTTGGCGAGGCCGAACACGCGCTGGGCGAGCAGCCGGGGGTCGAAGCTGGGCTGCCGGTGGCGTAGTTCGACGAGCACGAAGCCGGTCAGCAGGACCACTCCGACGGCGATCGAGCCCCAGACCGACAGCGGGTTCCAGGAGGCCACCTGCCCCGCGTGGATCAGCCCGTAGGCCAGGAAGGCGAGCCCGCTGATAGACAGCAGCAGCCCGGCCGGGTCCAGTGGACGCGGGGTGGGGCTGCGGAAGTTCGGGACCAGCGTGGCGATTCCGATCAGCGACAGCACCGCGATGGGGATGTTGACCAGAAAGATCGAGCCCCACCAGAAGTGGCCGAGGAGGACGCCGGCCAGCAGCGGGCCCGCGGCGATTCCGACGCCGGCGGACGTCGAGGAGATGCCGATCGCGGTCGCCCGGGCGGGACCGCTGAAGGTCCACATGAGGATGGCCATCTGCGCGGGCATGATCAGTGCGCTCCCCATGCCCATCGCGGCCCGAGCGGCGATCAGTTGGCCCGCGTCGCCCGCGTACGCCGCCCACACCGAGGCGCCGGCGAAGACCGCCATCCCGGTGGCGAGCACGGTCCGGTGCCCGAAGCGATCGCCCAGGGCGCCAGAGGTGAACATCAAGGTGGCGAAGACCAGGGTGTACGAGCCGGTGGCCCACTGCAGCTGGGCGGGGTTGGCGCCCAGTCCGCGGACCGGATCGGCCAGGGTCTCGAAAGCGGCGGTGAGGATGGTGTTGTCCAGCCAGATCAGCAGCGAGGACAACAGGAGTACGGCGAGGATCAACTGCTGCCTGGACTTCGGCAACGTCGGAGGCGTCGTCATGGAAACCTTCGGTACGATCGTCAAGAACCTGACGATCGGATCATGGCATAATCGTCAGGAACCTGTCGATCCCTGAGGAGAGCTGAGCATTGGATCCCCATCGGGACGCGGTCGGGTCACTGACCTTCATGGTCCGCAAGGTCTGGCTGAACATGCGGTCTGCAATTGCCGCAGAGCTCAAGGCATTTGGGCTGTCGACCTCGCAGTACGCCACCCTGCTCATGGCCGAGACACAGCCCGGGCTGTCGGCCTCGGACGTCGCCCGGGAGGTGGCAAGCTCCCGGCAAGCCGCCAACGAGATGCTCGGCAGTCTCGAACTGGAGGGCCTGATCGAACGGCGCCCGAATCCGACCGATCGGCGCAGTCACCAGATCCATGTCACCGAGTCCGGGCGGGCACGCCTGGCCGAAGCTCGCATCGCCGTCGACCGCCGTGAAGCCGAACTGGAAGCTGCGTTCACACCGGAGCAGCGAGGCGCGATCCGCGACTGGCTCGAAGGCATCTCCGAAGCCTGCCGCTGAGTGAAGCCCGCACGGCCGCATGCCATGCGTTCCGGCGCCTGTTGTCGGGGGCTGACTCAGAGTCAACCCCCGAAGGACTTCCGGAGCCGACCACTAAGACCGACCGGCAATAGGGCCCGCGGCGTCGCGTGCCGATAGCTCTCGCCTGGACGCACATCCCTCGTCGCGCGCAGCGCCGCTGCGCTCTCCTCAC
Source organism: Kitasatospora sp. HPM-01-4 (assembly GCF_051374625.1). NCBI lineage: Bacteria > Bacillati > Actinomycetota > Actinomycetes > Kitasatosporales > Streptomycetaceae > Kitasatospora > Kitasatospora sp. HPM-01-4. The sequence continues at coordinate 8,213,498 of NZ_JBPQGP010000005.1, forward strand.
GCTGCACGCCCAGACTCGGCTCTCGACCCGCTCCTTCACCCACGCTCCCTATTGCCGGTCGGTCTAAGTCACTGGCATAGCGTCCAGGGCGTGTATCGAGAGTGCCTGGTGAGGATGGCGGAGAGCCCATTTGTGATCCAGAATGATCGGATGGTCACGCTTGAGACTCCCCGTTTGATCCTGCGTCGCTGGCGCGAGGAAGACGTCGCGCCCATGGCCGCCGTCAATGCCGACCCCGAGGTCATGCGGTGGATCCGTGACGGCAGCGTCCGTGACGAACAGCAGACTCGCGACGGGGTCCAGGCATGGGAGAGCGAATGGGAGTCACAGGGCTTCGGTCTGTTCGCCGTGGAGATCCGGTCCACTGGCGAGCTGGCCGGGTTTACCGGCCTTTCGGTGCCCCACTTCCTGCCGGAGGTACTGCCGGCGGTTGAGGTCGGCTGGCGGCTGGGACGTTCTCACTGGGGGCAGGGCTTGGCTACCGAGGCCGCTGTGGCCGCTGTACGGTTCGGGTTCGAAGAGCGAGGGCTGGAGCGGATCGTCAGCATCGCTCAGGTGGGCAACGACGCCTCCGAACGGATCATGACCAAGCTGGGGATGCATCTGCTCCGTGAGACCGTCAATCCCACCGGCGGTCGGCGAGTACGGGTGTTCGAGTTGTCGTCGGACCAGTACGTCACAACCACTCGTTGATGGCGGCGACGAGGACGGTAGCCTCGTAGCGGACCGAGATTCTGTCGTACCTGGTGGCCACGGCTCGATGGCTCTTGAGGCGATTGATGCCGCACTCGACCGCGTGCCGGGCCCTGTAGTCCTCTGGGCCGAACTTCGGTGGCCGGCCACCGCCGGACCCGCGCTTCCTGCGGTAGCGGATCTGGTCGGCCTTGTCCGGAACGGTGCAGCGGATACCGCGACGCCGCAGGTAAGCGTGGTTCTTGCGGGACGCGCACCCGCGAGGACCCGCAACACCAGGACGCGGTCGTTCTGCTCTCGGTAGGCGAACCGGACGATCTCGTGCGTCACGCCCCCCAGGGCCGCAGCCCCGGTTGCCCCCCCGCGCGAGCAGACCTACCGCCACCGCCCGGTCCGTGACCGCACGCGGCGGCCCAATCGTTTGCTCAACGAATCCGGCACTGCCGACGGGCCGCTCCCACTGGATAAATGATTCCAAGGGCTGGCTGCGGACGTGGGACGAGGGAGGCCAAGGTCAGGATGTGACGCCAGACTTGGACTCCCGCGCGACCGCACTCCTGGTGGGGTGATGGTCCGTGTGCTCCAGCGGATCCTCGCGATGACCGCCGCCATCTGGCGCAACCGCCGCACCGGCCAGCCCGTCATGCGCTCACTGAACGCCTACGACTGACTGCGAGGCTGATCGTCGGCGCATCACGGGGGCGGAGACCGAGTCCCGCTGTCGGCGAATGCGCCGCGGTCGAGCATCGGAGAACTCGCGACCTGCGGCGCCGCACTCGCGTTACTCGCCGTCCAGTGCTGCCACCAGCTGCGGCAGGGCGCCGCTGGCCGCAATGAGGGCCAAGTGGTCGTGGAAGTCCCTGCTGTGGACGATCACGCCGTCGCGGACCCTCAGTACCTGGATGTTGGCGGACTCGAAGGTCTTCCCAGTCGGCCGGTGGTGCACCTGGTAGTCCCATTCGGCGACGATCAGCTCTGGGTCGTCGGTCTCCCGGATCACCACGTTCGCCGGGGTCAGCTCCACCGGACTGGCTGCGGCGACCTGCGCGAACCGCTCCTTGAGTGCGGCCCGCCCCTCGGTGCGGCGCGGGCCGACCGGTTCGAAGACGGTCTCCACCACGGCGTCATCGGCGTAGAGCCCGGCCAGTTCGGAGTATCGGCCTGCGGCGATGTTGTCGAGCAGCTTGGTGAAGACCTCGCGTGGCGTCAGCGTTTCGGGCATGGTCAGCCTCCGTCGGAATCCGTCGCTAGAATCGGACTAGCGAGTCCGCTTTGACGATAAGGACTGGACACTCCGCTTGTCCAGCAGGGCTCTGCGGAGGCGAGGAAGGTTGTAGGGGATGAGTGGTGCCAAGGAGCGCCCGCTGCGGGCGGACGCGGCCCGTAACCGCGCCAGGCTGCTGGACGTCGCCACGGAGGTGTTCACTGCCCATGGCGTGGGTGTGCCGACCGAGGAGATCGCCCGGACCGCAGGGGTCGGAGTCGGCACACTCTTCCGGCACTTCCCGACCAAGGAAGCGCTGCTGGAAGCCGTGATGGTGCGCAGGCTGGAGGCGATCGCAGCCCAGACCGCCCGTCTGGCCGCCGAAATGGAGCCCGCCGACGCCTTCTTTGCCTGCTTCCGCCTGGTTGTCGAAGAGTCCGCAGGCAAGAACGAGTTCGCCCAGGCACTCGCCGCAGCGGGCATGGACGCGCATGCGGCCCTACGGGAGTCCAGCGAGGTGATCCAGGCCCAGCTTGCCGCACTTCTGGACGCGGCACAGCGGGCCGGAGCCGTCCGCCCGGACCTCAGCCTGCCGGAACTGATCGCCCTGCTGGCCGGCACCAGCATGACGATGGAACACCTCGGAGCAGACCCGGCGTCCCGGCAACGGATCTTCAATGTGGTCTTCGACGGACTCCGACCGCACTGACTGACCACGTGCCGCGTTCGCCGTGCCCTTGCTGAAGGGAATGAGGGCCAGACGGTCAATGAGGGCGCTGGACTCAGGCGACTGACCCCTTGGAATCGATCGTCCTAGCCCTGTCGAGGACCGCGGTGATCGAGGGGCCCGGCGGAAATCCGGGCCGATCACTGCACTGGCAGCTCGACGCGGACCAGGCCTCGTCACTCAGGCTTCCCTGGCGGGGCGCGCCACCGAGTGGGTCTGTTCGATGAGGCGGAGTACCGCGCGGGCGTTGGCGACCTCGACGGGTACCGGGTGCCGGAGGGTGCGGGCATGGATCAGGAGGGAGCTGTGTGCGGGTTGGGTGACGGCGGTCAGTTCCGTCCAGGCGACCATCGTGCGATGCCCGGCGGAGTCGGTGACAACGAGGCCGTCCTGGGTGAGCGTCAGTTCCCCGCCCGGCAGTTCGGCGAGGCCGCGGGTGCGCAGGCTTTCCCGGAGTCGGGCTTCGACGGCCGGTTCGATCTGGGCGTCGATCGACTCGATCAGGGAGCGGTGGCGCCGTACATGCAGCAGTTCCACCGGTACGTCCATGCCTACGATCCAGATCATGCTCATCTCATGATGGACGGTCAGCCTCTCCCGGCCGCCGCTGATCCGCTCCGTGTCGTGATCGCCCACCATGTGGACCGTCCACTCGACGAAGGCCCAGGGAACCCCCACGGACCGCTTGTCGGCGGCGAGGACCAGGCCTCCGTCGTAGACCAGAACGGCTTGCAGTCCGCTGGGCACCGTCAACAGGCCGATCCCACCCAGCACCGCGAGGCCGCCGGTCAGCACACCGACGGCGGGCCACAGGTGGCCCGCGCGTACGATGAGCAACGAGGCGACCAGCAGGGAAATCCCACCCCACTTCCAGACGACGAGCGGCACGTAGCGGTGCAGCCGGTGTACCGACCTGCGCTCGCCGAGCTCGACCACGGCCGCGATCTCGTCGCACTCTGCCAACTTCAGCATGCGCTGCCTCCCCTGGGATGCGACCGTCAGTATGCTCGGCCCAAACGTTTGGCGCAATCGTTTGGGTAGGGCATGCGTACGCCGAACCGTCCTGGCGCCAGGAGGGTTGACGTTGAATCAGAGAAACCGAGAGAGCGCCATGGCAGCCGAATCGGACCGCCTCGTCGAACGGGCGGATGCCCGCAAGCGCCGGTCGGCGACGAGTTGACGGGGTTGTTTGGATCAGGAGACCGTGCTGCCCAAGCGCCGTTCCCGCCGCTGCCCGCTTCGATGGATCAAGACCTGACACCCACGAATGACATGCCGTCAGGAAAGTCTCCATCGGGCCGGGATGCCCGACCAGCCATCCGTGATCATCAAGATTCACAGGTCCACGCGGGCGCGGTCAGAGTCATCTTGGGGGAGTCGTAGCGCCAGCCCCGCCAGACCGTGATGGTGCAGCGGGGCGTCGCTCGCTTCTCGGAGGTGGCGGCCTGGTGGGCGCGCTCGTTCACTTGCCGCCCTCGGCGCCGGCGCGCTTCCAGGCGGACTCGCGCAGCAGGCGAAGGCCGTTGAGGCCGACGATGACGGTGGAGCCCTCGTGTCCGAGGACACCGAGCGGTAGCGGCAGGGTCCATGCGAGGTCCCAGATGACCAGGCCGGTGATGAACACCGAGGCGATGACCAGGTTCTGGACGACGAACTGGCGGGCCCGGCGGGAGAGGGCGACGACGGTGGGGACGGTGGCGAGTTCGTCGCGCACGATCACCGCGTCGGCGGTCTCCAGTGCGAGGTCGGAGCCGGCCCGGCCCATGGCGATGCCGGTGTGGGCGGCGGCGAGGGCGGGGGCGTCGTTGACGCCGTCGCCGATCACCAGGACCTTGCGGCCACGGGCTTCCAGGCGGCGGACGGCCTCGACCTTGTCCTGGGGCAGCAGTCCCGCGTGGACCTCGTCGGTGACGATGCCGACCTCGGCGGCCAGGCGGGCGGCGGCGCGCGGGTTGTCGCCGGTGACCAGCATCGGCGCGTTGCCGGTCAGCGCGGCCAGCGCGCCGACGGTCGCGGCGGCATCCGGGCGTAGCCGGTCCGCGATGCCCAGGACTCCCACCGGCACGCCGTCGACCACGGTGAGCACGGCGGTGCGGCCGCCGTCCTCCAGCACATCCGCGATGGTGGCCGCGCCGGCGGAGACCGCGTCCTGGGCGCCGTTCAGCAGCCGGGCCGGGGCGCCGACGGCGACCGCGGCGCTGTTCACGGTGGCCCTCACGCCGATGCCGGGAGCGGAGCTGAAGCCCTCGGCGACCGGGATCTCCAGGCCGCGGGCGCGGACGGCGTCCACGACCGCGCGGGCCAGCGGGTGCTCGCTGGGGTGCTCGGCCGCCGCCGCGAGTGCCAGCAGTTCGTCCTCGTCCAGGCCGGAGCCGGCCAGTGGGCGGATGTCGGTGACGCGCGGGGTGCCCTCGGTCAGCGTGCCGGTCTTGTCCAGTGCGACCGTGTCGACCTGGCCAAGGCGCTCCATCACCACGGCGGACTTCACCAGCACACCGTGGCGTCCGGCGTTGGCGATCGCCGACAGCAGTGGCGGCATGGTGGCCAGCACCACGGCGCACGGGGAGGCGACGATCATGAAGGTCATGGCCCGCAGGAGCGAGCCGGTCAGCGCGGCGCCGAAGGCCAGCGGGACCAGGAACACCGCGAGGGTGGCGACGACCATGCCGATCGAGTAGCGCTGCTCGACCTTCTCGATGAACAACTGGGTCGGGGCCTTGGTCTCGGAGGCCTCCTCGACCATCTTCACGATCCGGGCGATCACCGAGTCGGAGGCGTCGCGCTCGACCTTGACCCGCAGTGCACCGGTGCCGTTGAGGGTGCCGGCGAAGACCTCGTCGCCGAGCTCCTTCGCGACCGGCAGCGGCTCGCCGGTGATGGTCGCCTGGTCGACCTCGCTCACCCCGTCCAGGACACGCCCGTCGGCGCCGACCCGCTCGCCGGGGCGGATCAGGATGATGTCGCCGACGGCCAGTTGCTCGGTCGCGACGCTCTCCTCGGTGCCGTCGTCCAGCAGCCGGGTGGCGGTGGTGGGGGCGAGGTCGAGCAGGCCGCGGACGGAGTCGGCGGTGCGGGCGGTGGCCAGTGCCTCCAGCGCACCGGAGGTGGCGAAGATGACGATCAGCAGCGCGCCGTCCATCACCTGCCCGATCGAGGCCGCGCCGATCGCGGCGACGATCATCAGCAGGTCGACGTCGAGGGTCTTCTCCTTGAGCGCCATGAGGCCGGCCCAGCCGGGCTCCCAGCCGCCGGTGGCGTAGGCGAGCGCGTACAGCGGGCCCCAGGCCCAGGCGCTCACGCCGGTCAGCTGCAGCACCAGTGCGAGCAGGAAGAGGACCGTGGCGGCCGCGGCCCAGCGGGCCTCGGGCAGCGAGAACACACGCGTGCGCCGCCTGGGAGCGACGGTCGGGTGCGCGGCCGCGGTGGGCGCGGGGCGCGAGATCAGGGCGGAAGACATGGCAGACGGGATCCTTCGCGCAGGGCAGGACTGACGACGTCAATCACCATACAGGAATACATGAACATCTCTTCATCTGTCGTCGGTATGATGGACGCATGGGTCATGGAGCCGTTACCGCAGCCGAGAACGCCGTCCCGCGTGCGCGCCTGGACGCGGCCAACGCCGCGAAGGTCGCCACTACGCTCCAGGCCCTGGCCACCCCTTCCCGGCTGCTGATCCTCGCCCGCCTGCGCGAAGGCCCCTGTGCCGCCACTGAGTTGGCGAACGAGGTCGGCATGGAGCAGTCCGCCTGTTCGCACCAGCTGCGACTGCTGCGCAACCTGGGGCTGGTGGTCGGTCAGCGTCGCGGCCGTTCCGTGGTCTACGCGCTGTACGACAACCACGTCGCCGAACTCCTCGACCAGGCCGTCTACCACATCGACCACCTGCGCCTGGGGATGAGTGACGCCGCCGACACCGAGGACGCCGCCGGCTTCGAAGGCACCGAGGTGGCCTCCGCGCGCTGAACCGCCGCCGGGGAAGCCGGGACGGTCAGGATCGCGTGCCGGGGCGTCCGACCGGTGCGACGCCGATCGGCCGCCCCGGCACGTTCGATCGGCGGCTGATGAACAGATCAAAGGAGCCTGGAGAGGACGCCGGAACCCACCAGGATGATCGCTCCGACGGCGATGAACACCGAGGGGACGATCCAGCACCCCCACCGCTCGATGACCGCCACGACCTGCTCGTGCGAGCCGAGCCAGGAGCCGAGCAGGCACCACAGGACCACTCCGGCGGCGAAGACCGCGACCGTGACCAGGGCCGGACCGGCACCGATGGTGCGGAACACCGGCGGATACACCGCCAGGTTGTCCGATCCGTTCGCGATGGTCAGCATCATCACCGACACCAGTCCGCTCGCCGGAGCCGCCGGGACCTCGCCTCCCGCCCGGTGTGCCCGGGCGGCTCTGGCCAGGCCCCGTACGCCCAGCGTCAGAGGAATGAACCCGAGCAGGCCGACCCAGGCCTCCGGGACGATGGCCAGCCCCAGTGCGGCGACCACCGAAATCAGCACCAGGACGGCGAAACCGGACGCCTGCCCGGCCCAGACCTGCCTGGCGCTGGGCCTCCCGGTCGCGCGGCCGGCCAGGAACAGCACCGCCAGCACGATCACGTCATCGACATTGGTCCCCGCGAACAGCCCCGCAGCCGTCACGACCGTCCTGATGGCCTCACCCACGGCGCGAAGCTACCGGGTCGCCACCCGCCGTGTCTCCGAGAAGGCTCTACCGCTGGGGCGGACGTCCGATCGCCGCCGCGGCCCGAGCACACTCAGGCACCCTCCTGGGTCCAAGTACGCCGCCCGGCTCACGGTGCGCCCTCCGCGCACCCTCCCGAAACCGATCCACAAGTCCTGGGCTGAGCACTGCTCGTCATGCCTTCTCTATGTCGTCCTCCCCGAGGAAGAGGTCAGGCCCAGAAGGATCCGAGTCGCGCTGAACCTCGTAGTGGGTACGCCCCTTGCGATCCTGTGCGACATCGACGATGGTGCCCTCTTCGGTCCGTTTCTCTTCATCGGGCCGAGGTGAGAAACGCACGTGGTCACCCTTGTTGAACGGCATGGGGAGTCCTTCCTCTGTCGTGGGCCGGCATGGCTGGCGTGCCCTTCAGAGCCCGTTGCCATCGAATCCGAACCCGTGTTTTGCGGCGATCGGTGTGGTGCGGACGGGTGACATCCGCTGTCAACTGCCCCGCACCAGAAGCGAATTCGTGGCAGAGCCGTTCACCGGAAACATCCTGAGGCTGACATCCCTGCACATCAGAGGTGCCGGCCTTCGGTCGAGTCCGGGACCGATCCGGCGCACGACGAGGCCGTCACCGACCACACCCGTCACGCTGGGGTCCGCTCGGGGCGAGGGCGTACGACGGCGATGGGGCAGGTGCCGTAGTGCAGCAGAGCGTGGCTCACTGAACCGAGGGCCAGGCCGTGGAAGCCGCCCCGGCCACGGGAGCCGACGACCGCGAGATCCGCCCGGTCGGAGGCACGGATCAGCGCGGGGGCGGCCTTGCCCCGGATCAGCTCCGTCTCGATCTCCACGTCGGGATACCGCTTGTGAAGGTCGGCCAGCTGCTCCTCCACCTCCCGCCGCTGCTCGGCCTCGACCTCCCCGGGATCGGGCTGCCGCTCCGGAGCCTCGGCCGGCACCGGCATCTGCCACGCGCGCAGTACCCGCACCTTGGAACCGCGCAGGGACGCCTCGTCGAACGCGAACTCCATCGCGCTGACGGAGTGCGGCGACCCGTCGGTCCCGACCACGACGCGGTGGTGACCGGTGGTCAGCTGGCCGACCACCACCACCGGGCCCGCCGCGTGGCCGGCGACCTGCAGACCGATGGATCCGAACAGCAGGTTTCCCAGGCCCCCCTCGCCACGTGCACCGAGAACCACGCTGTGCGCCTGCTCGGACACGGAGCAGAGGACCTCGGATGGCGAACCGGAGAGCTGCTGGCAGCCCACCTCGAGATCAGGATGGCTCTCCCTGGCCATCGCCTCGGCCTCGGACAGGATCGCCGCACCGCGCCTGCTCGCGCTCTGCCACCGGCCGGGCGGATGGAACGGGAAGTCCATCTCCCAGGACGGCAGCACATGGACGATGTAGAGGGGGCAGCCGCGCAGTGCCGCGTCGTTCGCGGCCCAGATCAGCGCGCGCAGGCTTCGTTCGGAGCCGTCGAACCCCACGATCACCGGGTCAGTCATCACTACTCCTGCCGGTCGTTCCGCCGTTGATACGAGAGCGCGGTCGTGTGGAGCGGCGCATGCCGCCCAGGTCCCGCCGAGTCCCGGCGGGCTCCTGACCCGCTGCGGCCGTCGCAGGTCCTCCGCGCGGCGTTCCGCCACCGTGTCCCGCTGTCCCGGACGCAGCGACCGGGGCGGTCGCGAGACCGGTACGACAGGCGGACGGCGGCCGCACGGCGTCGCGGCGCACGCACCCGTGTCGGCGGTTCATCGGACACCCCTTCGGCCGTTGCCCCATCTCCAGGCTCACTCTCCCGAGTCCAGTCCGCCATCCGGATCGGAGGTGCCCGCGAGGAGCCGAGAACCTTGCACTTTCCCTGAGCCGGGTCGGCGGGACGGCCGCCGAGCACCGTCCTGAGCGGTGGTGGACGGGCGATGGGTTGCGTGCACCAACGGGAGACAGAGGGGCGGACGTCGCCCACGCGTACCTGCCGAGTCGACTTCGGCGGGTCGAGGACCCGCGTGAGGTGCTCGACGGTGCGCAGCAGACGCCGGGGAGCGGCTGAGACGTCTCAACCGTTGCGACCACGGACGACGACGACCGGACAGGGGGCGTGCTGGACGCAGTGCTGGCCGACGGAGCCCAGCAGCGCCCCGGTGAAGCCGCCGACACCCCGGTGGCCTACGACCAGCAACGACGCCCCTTGGGCGGCGACGTTCAGCAGTGCCTGCGCCGCCACTCCTTCGACCGTGCGCGCCCGGATCTCCACCGGCGGCTCGGAACCGACGACCTTCTCGATGTTCTCGGCCAGCGCCTTCCGGGCGATCTCGCCGATCTGGTTCCGCTGCTCCACGGAGACCACGTCGCCCAACCCGGAGAACGGCGGCTCCCAGGCCATCACCGCCTCCACCACCGCATGGGTCGACAGGGCCTGCCGAACCGCCCATCGAAGGGCCCGTCTGGACTGCTCGGAGCCGTCCACACCGACGACGATCCTCTCCTCGTGGTCCGGTTTCTCGATCATGGTGCCGTCCCTCCCTTGCGAAGCTGGGGTCGTCGACGGTGAGCCGCTACGGCGACAGCCGAGTCCGCAGCGATGGCACGACCCGCGTTCTGCACGGATCCGAACGGGACGTCCTGCTTGAAGCATCTCCCAGGTCCCGCCGGTCTGCATGCCGGTTCCCCCTGGCACGGACGGTACGGAGCACCTCGTTCGCTCGCATGCTCGATCCGGCCGCAGCGCAGCGCGGAGCTGCGGTCAGGTTGCGTTCCGCAAGGAGGAGCGTGGCGTCTTCGAGCGCGCTGGGCCGTGGGTGGTCGTCCCCGCAGCGGCGGCAGCCGACGCGTCCGGAGCTCCTCCGGTCTGTGCGGCAGCCGGTCAAGGGCGGCCAGGTAGCCGCGTCGGTGGCTCCACTGCCGGCTCGATGGCCGGCAGAGCGTTCCTCAGCGTTTCGGTCGTGGTCGGATCCTCGGGGTCAGGGATCACTCGGCGGGCGTGATCAGGCCGTAGTGCCCGTCGTATCGGCGGTAGAGGACGTTGCCCCGCCCGGTGATGTCGTCGGTGAAGAAGACGAACGGCTGCCCGAGCGTGTCCATCCGGCGTTTCGCGTTGACGAGGTTCAGCCGGGGTGCGGGGAAAGGGCTGACGGTCAGCGGGATGGCGACAGCGCCGAGCTGCCGCGGGTGCACCTGGGCGAGCCGGTAGCCGGTCGGTGCCGCGCGGTAGAGGACGCTGTCCTCACCGGTGGTGAGTTCGGAGAACAGGCGGAAGCCGTAGTCCATGGCGTCCATCTCGAAGGCGGCCTGGTCGGGGGTCTCGCGCGGCAGGGGGACGGACTTGTGCCGGACCACTTCGCGCAGCTCCGCCGGGCGCGGACAGTGGTGGGGGCGGTGCGTGGGCTCCGTCCGGAGCAGCCGCTTGTACTCGTCGGACTCCGGTACACCTTCCCGGCGGACCTCCGAGTGCCGACTCAGCCGGGCGAGTTGCAGGACGATTCGGTCGTGCAACAGATCGAGGGCCTCGGTCATGGTCCCGGCGGCGACGTGGGCGCGGGCGAGGCGACCGTTGACGTCGAGGTTGGCCTGGGCGAGGAAGGGCCGTTCGGCCGCGGGGTCGGCCATCCGGGTGAGCCGGATCCGGGCGGACAGCACAGGCTCGGGTGCCTCTCCGAGCACAGCCAGCATCGCGCTGCGGGCGGACTCCGCCGTACCGGGCGGTAGATCGCCCTGGATCTCGATCCGGACTTCGGGCGTCTGCCCGGTCATGGGCTTGTTCACCATCGGATCTCCTAGGTTCGCTCCGCCTAGATCAGGACCAGCCGGCGGCAGCGAGCGCTCGAGGGGCCTGTGCCCGCAGCACCCGGGATCGCCGGACCGGAGCGCACCGAGGCGGTGAACATGGCGAAGTTCGCGGCTCACGTCCGCTTCACCGGTAAGGCTCCTACAAGGAGGTCACGGAGCACGTCCGGCGGGCCCGTTCCGGGACGGCCCGCACGGCCTCCGGGGCTGGGGGTGCGTACGGGCGTGAGAGCGGCTCTGATCACGCGTCACAGGGCAGCGGATGAGGCTCCATCGCCGGGCGGACGGGCGCCGAGGACACACCGCGTCCACCGGCGCCCATCCGGATGGGGCGTGTTACGGCCTCAGGGACCGCTGGTGATCTCGACCCGCCGTGGCTGCTTCTTCTCCGCCTTGGGCATGGGCGCTTTCACGGTCAGCAGGCCCTTGTCGTAGCTGGCGGTGATGTCCCCCTCCTCGCATCCTTCCGGGAGCCGGATGCTGCGCGTGAAGGAGCCGTAGTGGAACTCCGAGCGGTGCTTCTCCGTCTTCTCCTCGCGGCGTTCGGCGTGGACGGTCAGCACACCCCCTTCGACGGTGATCTCGACATCCTTGGCCGGGTCGATCCCCGGCAGCTCGGCCTTGATGACGTACGCGCCCTCCTCCTGGCTCTCCTCGACGCGGATGATGTGTTCTTCCGGGGAGATACGCAGGTCGAAGGGGAAGTCCTCGAACAGGTCCGGCATCGAGGGCCACCAGTGGGCACGCCTGCGAAGCAGTTCACCGGCCATCGTCGTCCTCCTTACGCGGTTGACCACTTCCTTCATCCTGCGGTGCCGGACCAGGCTCCGCGATCGGACGAGTCGAGGCTCAAAGGACGGACGCGGAGACAGCCGGGACCAGCCGGTGGGTCGCCACCGGCTCCTGCGCCTCACCGAGGCCGCCACCACCGTGGACCTCGCGGCGGAGCGGGCCGGCCGTGAGGACGCCTTCCGCCGTCGCCGGGCGGTGGGTAAGCGGTGAGGTCCATCGCATTCCCTTCCGGCCAGCCGGCCCTTCGTGGACGATGGATGGCTCCGGTCCGTTGCCGGGAGCAGCGATCAAGCGAAAGTCGGTCGACCATGGGTGAGCACGTGCATGTCCGTCTGCGCCACGGACTTGATGTGAACGAGCAGGGCGAGCTGGTGGAGCATCTCCGCTGCGGCTGTGGCGAGGCCTGGACCAGGGTCCACCGCGTGCAGGACGGTGAACCCGAGCGGTAGGCCGCCTGGCCGCCTCCGTTGCTCGACCGCGGCGAAGCCGTCCGGGGCGGCGGAGACCGAGCCACTTCCGGACCGGACCAGAGAGCGGATGACCGTCCGGGCCTGCGATCAGTGTCCGTCGGATTCCGGCACGGTGACGACCGGGCAGTGGGCGCGGTGAAGCAGGCCGTGCGGGACGGAGCCGAGCCTCATCCCTGTGAATCCGCCCCGGCCTCGCCGTCCGACGACGACCGCCAGCGCGTGCTCGGAGGCCCTTGCCAGTTCCTCGACAGGGTGACCACGCACTACTCGGCGGCTCACCGTGACGTCCGGATACCGCTCTTCCCGTTCGGTGATCGCTTCGAAAAGCAGGCGGCGGCACTTCTGGAGTACGAGGACCTCGTTCGCGGAGTCCAGCAGCGTGGGCTCCCAGACCCAGAGTGCCTGGAGGTCCGCGCCGCGTACGGCGGCGGTTTCGAAGGCGTAATCAACGGCCGCTTCGGAGGCCGGGCTGCCGTCCGCCCCGACCACCAGGTACGGCGACTGGCAGGCGGCGTGCTCGGGCTCCGGTACCACCACGACCGCACAGGCTGCCTGGGCGCTGACCGGCACGGCCACCGAACCGAAGCTCAGGAACTCCTCCAGCCGGTTCAGCCGCCGAGTGCCGAGAACGACCAGCTGTGCCTCCTCGGACTGCCGGCACAGCACCTGTGCAGGGACACCCTCCACCACGAAGGCGGCGACGTCGAGGCCGGGATGCCGCCGAGTGACGAAGGCGGCGGCTTCGTCAAGCGCTTCCTCGCCGGGGCCGCGACCGGGCTTCCGGTACGCGACGCCCTCGAAGCCGCCCAGGCCGAGGCGGAAGGGCGGTTCCGCGTGCACCATCCGTAGCGGTGCCCGGCGCCGCTCGGCCTCGTCGGCCGCCCAGGCGAGCGCCGACAGCTCCGGGTGCCTGACGTCCACACCGAAGACGACGGGACGGGACTCTCCAGGATCGGCCACTGTTCCTCCAACCGCGAGTCGTCTATCCGGTCGCACTGTACGGACACCGAGCCTCCGCCGGCGGGGCCGAGCGGTCTTCCGTGCTCGCCTGGTTGTTCTGGGGCGGGTGCCGTCGATGACGGTCCGTGGCTTTCGTGCTCAGTCTTACTCAGGTGCGGACGGCTCGTTCGCGGCGGCGTCGGCCGTGCCGGCGCGTAGCAGCTGGTTGCCGAGGTCGACGAGGGCGCGTCCGGCGGCGTACTCGTCGCCGATCTCCGGTACGGGCGGATCATGGGGGTTGCGGTGGGCGGTGGTGCGGCTCTCCAACTGGTTGTCGCCGGTGTCGAGTACGGCGTGCACCTTGGTGACGTCGTCCTCCTCGAAGAGGTCCAGACGCAGGGTCCACCGCTTGGTACGGAGCTTCGGGGCCGCGGTGTTCGTACTCATGTCCAGGCCTGTCCTTTCAGCGGATCGGTGAGGGTGTCGTCCCGAGGGAAGGGCCAGTCGGGATCCGGCCTCCGGTCGCCGACCGGGACTGCCGGTACGACGGGCGGGGTCCGGGCGGCTTCGGTGGGCCGCCTCTCCTGGTCGACGAAGCGGGACAGGGCTCGTGCGCTCTCGAGGAACTGGGCGGGGAAGATGATGGTGGAGTTCTTCTCGCTGGCGATCTCGGCCAGGATCTGAAGGTTGCGCAGCTGGAGAGCGATCGGGTGGTCGGCGATCACGTCGGCGGCCTCGGCGAGGCGGTCCGCGCTGAGGGCCTCGCCCTCGGCAGCGATGATCTTGGCACGCTTCTCGCGTTCGGCCTCGGCCTGGCGGGCCATCGCCCGCTGCATGGTGGTCGGCAGCTCGATGTCCTTGAGCTCCACGAGCAGGACGAGCACGCCCCACTGCTGGGTGAGGTGGTCGAGGAGCTCCTTGATCTGCTGGTTGAGGGCCTCGGTGTTGGTGAGCACCTGGTCGAGCAGGGACTGGCCGACCACGTTGCGGACGGTGGTCTGGGCGATCTGGCCGATCGCGCTGGCCACGTCCTCGATCTCCACGATCGACTTCACCGGGTCCACCCGGCGGAAGTAGGTGACCGCGGCGACGCCGATGGAGACGTTGTCCCGGGTGATGACCTGCTGGGAGGGGATCGGCATGGTCACCGTCCGCAGGGGGACCTTCCACATCCGGTCGGCCAGCGGGATCATGAACCGGATCCCGGGGTTGCGCACTCCGCGCAGTCGGCCGAGCCGGAACACCACGCCCCGCTCGTACTGTCGCACGACCGCGACTCCCAGGTTCGGCATGGCACTCACCTTCCTCGGTTCGGAGCCGTCTCCAGCGTGTGGGAGGGTCGTCCCCCAGGGCTTGGGCCACTCGGCCCTGCTCAGGAGACCGGACGGGCATCTCCAAGGCCATCCGTGACCGGTCCGCCGACTCGTCCTCGCCGCCACCCCTCCGGCGCAGGGAACCGATGTGAGGGAAGATCTTCCCGGCACAGGCCGACGTCCTCACCGTCGACGACCGGATCACGTCGATCAAGTGACCCGTGCCCGGCGCCTCACGTCGCCGCGGGCCCGGAAGGCAACTCGCCCGCGGCGAGCACACGCCGCGGGCGGCCGAACGACACGTCGGCCCACCCGCTGCGGGCCACCCGGGAGCGCCGCCGGTGGCGAACGGCCTCATCCCGGGCGACAGGGGCCGTCGCACGTGGACACTGAAGTGGGGGAAATCACCCACAGGGGAGTTCCACTGGTGCGAGTCCGCGACTTCCTGGCACGGTTCCGGCCCACCGGCACACCGGGGGCCGCCGCGACCGGCGTCCCGGCCGACCGGGCTGCCGAGCTGGCCGCCGAACTGGGACCGTCCCTCAACCAGCTGACGCAGGCCCAGAACGAAGCGGCCACGATCCGGGCGGACGCCGCTGACCGGGCGGAGCAGGTGCGCAGGGAGGCAGCCGAGCAGGCGGCGGAGCTGATCGCGCAGGCCCGGGCGGGAGCGCCGAAGGTGCGGGAGGAGGCCGGCGCGGCGGTCCGGCGATCGGTCGAGGCGGAGGTGGCGCGGTTGCTGGACGCGGCTGAACGTTCGGCCGAGCAGGTACGCCGACGGGCCCGGGAGCGGATGCCCGCGCTGGTCGACCGGATCGCGGCGGAGGCGTTCCGGCCGCCGGAGGAGAGAGGAAGGCCTCGGTGAGCGCCGAGTGGGTCGGCGGAGTCACCCGGGCGAGAGGCCTGCTGTCCCGCTGCCTCGGGGCTCAGACGGTCGGACAGCTCGCCGCCTCCGCGTCACTCGGTGATGCCCTGCGGCAGCTGGCGGCCACCCCCTACCGAAGGGCCCTGACGGCCGACGCCACGGTCGCCGAGGCGCAGCGGGCCGTCTCCGTGACCCTGCTCTGGCACCTGCGGGTGC
The DNA here is from genome assembly GCF_051374625.1 of Kitasatospora sp. HPM-01-4. Taxonomy (NCBI): domain Bacteria; kingdom Bacillati; phylum Actinomycetota; class Actinomycetes; order Kitasatosporales; family Streptomycetaceae; genus Kitasatospora; species Kitasatospora sp. HPM-01-4. The sequence continues at coordinate 8,229,192 of NZ_JBPQGP010000005.1, forward strand.
TCGCAGGCTGGTTGCCGCGCTCCGGGGCGAACGCCGTGCGCGTGCTGGCTGCGGGGTTCGAGATCGCCAACACCGAGGACCGCCTGCGGGCGCTCGAGGGTGCGCGGACGCCGCAGCCCTACCGGCTCGGCGCGCTGGCGACGGCGTGGAACCGGTTGGCGCGGGCCGGCACCCCGGCCGAGGTCCGGTCCGTGCTGGCCGCCTCGGCATGGGGGGACCCGGGCGGCGAGGGCCTGGCGGCCACGGGAACGGCGATGCGGGTCGCGGCCGCCGTCCGGGCTGCCGACACCGTGCCTCCCGCGCACCGCTGGGCGGCAGGCCGCGCCGCCCTCCTGGCGGCCCGCGGACGGTTCGTCACCGGCCGGCCGCTGGCGGGCCAGGCCGCCCGGCACGCGGCCCGGCTGCTCGGCCACAGGGCCGTCGAGACGGTTTCCTTCGAGGACTTCCGACGGCGGTTGGTGCCGGCGGCACGCTGGGCGGTGGACGGCGTCGAGAGCCCGGACGAACTGTGGCGGGCCGAGGCCCGCTGGTGGAAGGCACTCGACCGGGACGGCCGCGAGCTGCTGCGCGGCGCCCGCTACGGTCTCGAACCGGTGGTGGGCGCCGTCGCCGTACTGTCCGCGGACGCATGGCGGGTGCGTGCCGCTCTGGAGCTGGCCGAGCGCGGCGGAGGCTCGCTGGAGGTGCTCGGTGCGCTGGTCTGAGGCCGTGGCTCCGGTACGGATGCGGCGGGTGGCGATCATCGCCCCGCAGGCGGTGCTGCGCGAGGTGCTGGTGCGGATCGCCGAGGCCGGATGCGTGGAGATCGACCGGATCGAGGAGGCCGTCCCGGGGCCGGCCGGGCGGCGGCTCCAGCGGACGGCGGCCGCCCGCCCCGTCCCGGCCGTCGTCGCCGGAGTGCCACCGGACCCCGGCGAACTGGAGCGGGAAGGGCGCCTGGACCTGCTGGTGGGCGAGGCCCAGGTCGAGGAGTATCTCGCGAGCGCCGTCCACGACGGTGAGGCGGCAGCGCTCGGCGGCTGGTGCCCGGCCGCCGAAGTGCCGCGTGTGGCCGGGCTACTGGCTGCTGTCGGCGGAACCCTGGTGCCGCTGCGGAAGCCGCGCGGCACCGATCCGCCGACGCTGCTGCGCAGCCGGGGCCCGGTGCACCGGGCGTTCACTCCGCTGGTGACGACCTACGGCACGGTGCCCTACGCGGACCTCGACCCGACCTGGCCGGCCGGGATCGCGTACGTGGTGATGTTCGGCTTGATGTTCGGCGACGCCGGGCACGGGTTGCTGCTGCTCCTGGCGGCTCTGCTGCTGCGGCTGGGCCGCCCGCGCCGGCTGGCACCGCTGCGTCGTCTCGTACCCTTCGTCGCCGGAGCCGGGCTGGCCAGCACGCTGGCCGGGGTGGCCTACGGGGAGTTCTTCGGGCCGACCGGTGTGCTGCCGGTGCTCTGGCTGGACCCGCTGGAGCAGCCAGAGCGGCTGCTCGCCTCGGCGGTGGGCCTCGGCGGCGTGCTCCTCTCACTCGCCTATGCGGTCGGGACGGTGAACCGGTGGCGCGAGGGCGGTCCGGCCAGAGCCCTGTACGCGACCTCGGGCGCCGCCGGGTTCGCGCTCTTCCTCGGTCTCGGTGCCATCGGCGCCGGTCTGTACCTGCACCAACCACCGTGTACGGCTGTTGGATCGGTGCTCGCCCTGGGCGGAGTGGTGCTGGCGGGCGCGGGTCTGTACGGGAGTGGTGCGGGCGGCACCGGGGGTGTGCTGCAGACCGGGGTCCAACTGCTCGACGCGGTGGTGCGGATCTTCGCGAACACCGTCTCGTTCGCCCGGATCGCGGCGTTCGGTCTCACCCATGCGGCTCTCGGCCAGGTGGTCTGGCGTGGTACGTCCGCCCTGGCCGGGCGAGGGGTGGGCGGGCTGGCCGGGGCGGTGCTGCTCTTCGTGGTGGGCAATGCGCTCACCTTCGCGCTGGAGGCACTGGTGGCCGGGGTCCAGGCACTGCGACTGGAGTTCTACGAGCTGTTCTCCCGCGTCTTCGAGAGTCTGGGGCGCCCTTTCCGTCCCTGGCACCCGTCCGTTCGACACACGGAGGCTAACCAGTGATCACCTGGCTGATCGCACTTCCGGCGCTGGTCGCGGCGCTCGCCGGTGTCCGTCTGCTGACCCGCCGGCGCCGGCGGGCGGCGGTGCGCTGGCTGATCGGAGCGAACGCCGTGCTCCTGGCCGGTGCGCTGGTGCTGCTGGTGGCGGCGCTCGACGGCTCCGCGCGGGCCGCCGCTCCCGCCGCGGCCGCCGCGAGTACGGGGCTGGGTTCGGCCGCGCTGATCGGCGCCAGCATCGCGGTCGCCGGGGCGTCCATCGGTGCCGCGCTCGCCGTGGCGTACACCGGCGCCGCGGCCATCGCGGCGCTCAGTGAACGACCCGAGCTGTTCGGCCGGGCGATGGTCATCGTCGGCCTCGCCGAGGGCATCGCGGTCTACGGGCTGGTGGTGGCGATCCTGCTGATCGGGAGGGCCTGAGGGTGGGCGCGGTGGTGGCCCTTGGGGAACGGACCAGGGTGGCCGGGTGGGCCCTGGCCGGAGTGACCGCGTTGGTCGCCGAGCAGCCGGAAGCGGTGCGGCGGGCCTGGGCGGACCTGCCCGAAGACGTCGAACTGGTGATCCTCACCCCGGCGGCGGCCCAGGCACTCGGCTCCCCGCTGCCGGAGGGCGTCGGACCGCTCACCGCGGTGATGGCGCCATGAGCGCGGCACCGGGGACGGATGCCCTGGGACCTGTCCGGTCCGAGCTGTTGCGTGCCGCCCGAGCGGACGCCGAGGCGCTGCTCGCCTCGGCACACCGGGAGGCCGCCGAGGCCGTGGCAGCTGCCCGGGCGAAGGCCGAGGCGATCGTCGAACAAGCCCGCAGCGAGGGCGCGGCGGACGGGGAGAGGGCCAGGCGCGAAGAGCTCGCCCGAGCTCGCCGCCAGGCCAGAGCCACCGAACTCGCCACCCAGGACGAGGCCTACGCGCAGCTGCGCACCCGCGTCACCGAGCGCCTACGCGAGCTCTACCAGGCGGACCCGGCGATCGGCGACGGGCTGCGGGAGCGGGCCCGCCGACTGCTCGGACCGGACACGCGGCTGACCGAGCACCCGGAGGGCGGGGTGGTGGCCTCGGCCCCGGGCCGTCGCGTCGACCTCGGTCTGCCGGCGCTGGCCGCCCGGGCACTGGACCGGGCCGGTGCGGAAGCGGAGACGCTGTGGGCGCCGTGAGCCGGATCCTGCGGGTGGCCGGGCCGTTGGTCGAAGTCGCGTACACCGGGGACACCGCCATGCACGACGTGGTGCTGCTCGGCCCGGACCGGCTGCCGGGAGAGGTGGTGGCGATCGGCGGCGAGGTGGCGACCGTGCAGGCGTACGAGTACACGGGCGGCCTGGCTCCGGGCCACCCCGCCGTTCCGCAGGGCGGCCCGCTGCGGGCGGCGATGGGGCCCTGGCTGCTGGGCGGGGTCTTCGACGGCCTGCTGCGCCCGCTCTCCGGTGGCGCCGACCGGCTCGTTCCGGGCGGCGACATCCGTACCGACGCCCGCACCTGGCGATTCGTTCCGGGAGTGATGGCGGGTGAACAGCTGGGGGAGGGCGGAGTGTTGGGCGAGATCCGCACGGGGCCGGTGCCGTTTCGCCTCATGACGCCGCCGGGGCACGCCGGGACGGTGGAGCGGATCGCCCCTGAGGGCGACTACCCCGCGACGGCGGTACTCGGCGTGGTGGGAGGCGTCGAGCTGAAGGCGACTGTCGAATGGCCGATCCGCAGGCCGCGTCCCGCCCGGGAGCGGATCGAGGCCCGGGGACCCCTGAACACCGGTCAGCGTGCCATCGATCTGCTCTTCCCGGTCGCCAGGGGCAGCACGGTCGCGGTGCCGGGCGGCTTCGGCACCGGCAAGACCATGCTGCTGCAGCAGATCGCCAAGTGGTGCGACGCGGATGTCATCGTCTACGTCGGCTGCGGAGAGCGCGGCAACGAAATGGCCGACGTCATCGCGGAGTTCGCCGAGCTCGACGACCCGCGTACCGGCGGCCGGCTCGCCGACCGGACCGTGGTGATCGCCAACACCTCCAACATGCCGATGATGGCCCGTGAGGCGAGCGTGCACACCGGCGCGACCGTGGCCGAGTACTTCCGTGACATGGGCCTCGACGTCGTGGTGATCGCCGACTCCACCTCGCGCTGGGCCGAGGCGTTGCGCGAATTCGCCTCCCGGATGGGTGAGTTGCCGGCCGAGGAGGGCTATCCGGCCGGTCTTGCCTCGGAACTCGCGGCCTTCTACGAACGCGCCGGAGCCGTCCGCACCCTGGGCGGCGCCGAAGGCTCCGTAACGGTCCTGGGCGCGGTCTCGCCGCCGGGCGGGGACCTGGCGGAACCGGTCACCGCTCACACCGAGCGCTTCGTCCGCTGCCTGTGGACGCTCGACCGGGAACTCGCCTACGCCAGGCACTACCCTGCCGTCTCCTGGTCCGGGTCGTTCTCCCGGGACGTCCCCTCGCTCGCCGCCGCGCACACACGCTCCGGCGACCCGGCCTGGCCGGAGCGCCGCGAGCAGGTCACGGCCCTGCTCGCCGAGGCGGACCGGCTGGCCGACCTGGTGGACCTGGTCGGCATCACCGCACTGCCGGCGCAGGAGCGGATCAGTGTGCTCGGCGGCAGGCTGGTCCGGGAGGGAGTGCTCCAGCAGAGCGCCCTGTCCCCGAAGGACGCGTACTGCCCGCCGGAGAAGACCGCCGCGCTGGTCGAGGCCGTACTCGCGGTCATCGCCGAATGCCGCGAACTGATCGACTCCGGCACCCCGGTGGACGAGGTGGAGGAAGTGGACTTCACACCGCTGCTGCGCGCCCGCGAGGAGGTGGAGCCGCAGGACGCCGCCGCCGTGGCGGCCCGCAGGGACGCCGTGCTCGCCACGCTCCGGGAGCTGCCGTGACGGTGTGGGGCGAGGTCGAGTACACCGATGTCCGCGAGCTGCGCGGGCCGCTCCTGGTAGTGGGCCAGGTGACCGGAGTCGGCTGGGACGAGTTCGTCCGGATCACCCTCGACTCCGGAGAGGAGCGGCACGGCCTCGTCCTGGAGGTGGACCGTGACCTCGCCGTGGTGCAGGTCCTGGAGGACACCGCGGGCATGGACCCGGCCGCCGCCACAGTCGCCTTCGCCGGCACCCCGCTGCGCATCCCGGTCGGCACCGGCTGGCTCGGCCGGGTCTGCAACGGCCGGGGTGAACCCGTCGACGGCGGCCCGCCCGTCTTCGGCACCACCGACGCGGCAGTCGGCGGCGCCCCGATCAACCCGGTGCGCCGTAGGCCGCCCGCCGAGCCGGTGCTGACCGGTGTCGCGGCCATCGACGTGCTCACCACCCTGGTACGGGGGCAGAAGCTGCCGGTCTTCTCCGCAGCCGGTCTGCCGCACCTCGAACTGGCCGTCCAGATCGCGGCCCAGTCGAGCTGCGGCGGCGAGACGTTCAGCGTGGTCTTCGCCGGGATGGGACTCACCCACGCCGACGCCTCCTTCGTCCGCGACGCGCTCGCCGAACGCGCCGGTGCCGGAGAACTGGTACTGCTGCTCAATACCGCCGACGACCCGGTGATCGAACGGCTGCTCACCCCTCGCCTCGCGCTCACCGTCGCCGAACACCTCGCCTTCGACCAGGGCCGCCACGTCCTGGTGGTGATGACCGACATGACCGCCTACGCGGAGGCCCTGCGCGAGGTGTCCGCCGCACGCGGAGAGATCCCCGCCCGACGGGCCTACCCCGGCTACCTCTACAGCGACCTCGCCTCGCTGTACGAACGCTGCGGACGGATCCTGGACCGCCCGGGCTCGGTCACCGTCCTGCCGGTCCTCACCATGCCCGCGGGCGACATCACCCACCCGGTGCCCGACCTGACCGGCTACATCACCGAGGGGCAGATCGTCCTGTCCCACCAGGCCCACGCGCGCGGGGTCTACCCGCCGGTGGACCCGCTGTCCTCGCTCTCCCGCCTGATGCGCAAGGGCGCCGGGCCCGGCCGTACCAGGGGTGACCACCTCGACGTCGCCGCCCAACTGCTCGCCGCGCTCGCCCGGGCCCGTCAGGTGCGCGAACTGGCAGACCTGATCGGCGAGTTCGCGCTCAGCTCCACCGACCACCGGTACCTGGACCTGGACGAGGCCTTCCTGCACCGCTTCCTGGCCCAGCGGACCGACGAGAACCTTCTCCTGGACGTGGCCCTCGACCGCGCCTGGGACGTCCTGCTCACCCTGCCGAGAAGCCAACTCCCGATGATCCCACCGGAATTCCTCGACGCTCACGGTGCGACATGACCGCGCCGCGCCGCACCCCGCCGGGCCGGGCAGGACGGCTGCGCCTGCACCACAGCCTTCAGGTCGCGTTGCGCGGTGCGGACCTGCTGGAGCGGAAGCTGCGGATCCTGAGCGAGCGGCACCGGCAGCTGCGGAAGGCCGAGGCCGCGGCGGAGCAGAGCTGGCACCGAAGGCTGGGCGAGGCCGAGACCTGGCTGCTGCGAGGGCTGCTGCTGGGCGGCGAACGGGCCCTGGAGGCAGCCGCCGTGACCGACCGGGTGGACGTCACCGTCGAGTGGGCCACCTCGATGGGCGTGCACCACCCGTCCGCCGCCTCCTGCACCGACGCCGTCCGGCCCGCTGACAGGCCGGCCCCGGGCAACACCGCCCTGGCGCATGCCGAGACCGCCTACCGCGCGGCGGTACGGGCCGCCGCCGAGTACGCGGTCGCCCGTGCCGCCGCCCTCCTGGTCGGAGTGGAGAAGGACCGGACCAGGCAGCGGGTCCGCGCGCTGCGCCGTCACTGGATCCCGCGTCTGACCGCGGAGTTGGCCGCTGTCGATCTCACTCTGGAGCAGGCCGAGCAGGAGGACTCGGTACGGCGACGCTGGGCGGCGCGGACCAAGGAGGGCAGGACCGAGTGAGGGCGAACGAGCGGGGAGCGCGGACGACCGGGGCCGCCACGTCATCGGGTGGACGCACCGCTCCTGGTTCCGCTCCGCGGCACCGCCCCGCCGCGGGGCAGAACAGCGGTGTCCCGCCGTCCCGGCCCGGAAGCGGGCGTCGAACGCTTCCCGTCCGTCCGGCCCGGTCAGGGCCGCGACTGGAGGAGGACCTGCCGGAGTTCGGCGGTGCACATCATGTAGCCGTCCGGGGTGGGCAGGCGTTCCAGGCAGTGGGCGAGGTCCGCGCCCAGCGCGAACACCCTCACCGGGGTACCCGCGGCGCGCGCGGACTCCACCACCCGTCGCACTCCGTCCATGACGGCCGGATGCCGGGTCTGGTAGGACTCGGCCACCAGGTGGTTGCTCCGGTCCGCGGCGAGAAAGAACTGCACCAGGTCCTTGGTGCCGACGAACAACTCGCTGGCGCCCGCGGCGCAGATCGCCGGGGTGGCGTGCACCGCCGCGGGCGTCTCGATGAACGCGGCCACCGGCACCCCGGCCGGCACCTCGAGGTGTGCCCTGAGCCGGGCGAACTCCTCCGCGTCGTTGAGGAACGGAACCGAGAGGTGCACCCGGCCCGCCTCGTTGCCGAGCCGCTCGCTCAGAGACCCGAGCATGGCGTGCAACGCGTTCCGGTAGGCGGTCGAACCCAGCAGCCAGCGTGCGCCGTGCAGGCCCAGCTCGGGGTTGGGTTCGACCGCGACCGGGGCCAGCTCGGTGACGCTGGCGGCGTGGTCGGAGCGGAGGTCGAGGAACCTCAGGACCAGCCGCTGTCCGGGCAGGAGCGCCTCGACGAAGGCACACAGCCGGTCCGCCACGGCCCGCCCGTAGAGCGCGATCTCGCCGGGGCCGCCGGCCAGGGAGTCTAGCGGCCGCAGGCCCGCCGCCAGGCAGAGGAACTCCTCCCGGATGAAGAAGCAGTCGACCCGACTTGCGTTCGGACCACAGGAGTTGATCGTCTGGATGTCCTGCAGATCCGCGATGACCGCACAGGCCGAGCCGAGATCGTCCGGCGAGGGGCTCCCGGCCTCCGGAACCGGGGCGCCGGCACGCGGGTCGGCCCCGATGACGATCGTCTCGCTGTCCAGGTGAAGCGTCACCTCGCCGACCAGGTGGGCGAGATCCGCCTGGTCGACGCGGAGCACCGGTATGCCCCTGCCGCGGCAGAGGGACTGCATATGGCCGGTCGGCCCGCCCGAACCGCAGACGACCGCACGCGCCGCCACGATCGCTTCGTACAGACCCGCTTCGAGGGAAGGAGCGACGAGAATGGATCCCTCGCGCGGGGCGCTGGTGCGGTTACAGGTACCTCGTAACACGCTCTGTGTGCCACCGGTCAGCAGGAATCCCTGAATCCGTCGCCCATTCACCTACTCCTCCAGATCTTCGGCGTTCGCCAACCCCAGTTGTCGACGCAGCTGCCGCGGCGTCACGGAGACATCGGTGAGCCGTTCGACGGCGGCCCGGTTGACCACCGCCCTCATCAGGCGGTCACGCCGGGAAGCATCCAGCGGAAGGGTGGGAATTTCGCCTATGGACCTGATGCGGGCGTCCACCCTGGAATCGAGCAGTTCCCGCTCGCTTCGAGCACGCGCGGCCAACCTTCTCACCTCCAGGTCCACAGCGTCTTCGAATCCGGCCCGGTTCGCTTCCTCCATGTTGCTGACAAGTTTTTGACGATGAGTCATGTTCTCTGCCGCAACGCCTTCTTGCAGTTCCAGCCGCTCGATCACGCACGCGGCGACCGCGATCGACTGGTTCTTGATGGCGGCGAGATTGAAGGCGAACGCGCCCGTTCGGCCGTTCCGCACGATCTCGTCGCCCTCTCTCAGTACGCCGACCGCGGAGATCGGCCCGGCCGGCTCCCCGTCGGGATCGAGCAGCACCCCCTGGTCGTCGACCTCCAAGCCGCGCCCGGTGCGCTCGTGGGGCACCGCCATCCCCTTCCGGAGGAGATTCCTCCAGAGTGACTGGCCTACCCTGCCGTAGTCCCACTCCCTGCCGAAGTTGGACACCACCAGATCGGCCTCGACGGCGTGCTTCTCCTCCGAGGCCGCGACCGAGACGACCAGCCGCCCCGACCCCACCGGCGTGATCCTCTCCACCTTGCCGACGAGCAGCTCCACCGGACCGTCCGCCGGGTGCATCGCTCGCTCGATGACCGCCATCGTGTACTCCACCGCGCCGACCCGGATCGCGGCTATCGCGGTACCGAACTCGTCGAGCAGGCTGCGCAGTTCCGCGGAGGGAATCCGCTCGATGGCCTCGGGGAGATGCGGCTCCCACGCCTTGGCCACCCGCTCCGCGACCACCATCGGATCGACCTCGGGATGCTCCCGGACCACCGCCGAGCGCGCCGTCTCCCACTCGGTCCGGACCCGGGCCAGGAACTCCTCACGATTCCGGTACGGCTCCAACAGTGTTCTCGGGCAGGGAAGTTGTAACACTCCGTGCTCATGTCCGCCGGGGTACGCGCGGAACACCGTCCCGGTCTTGGAGATCAGATGGATCCTCCCGGTGTGGCCCTGGCGCAGCAGCAGGCCCGCGGAGTCGTACGCGCTCAGCACGGAGCCGACGATCGCGACGGTCGCCTCGGGCGGGAGTGCCGCGAGCTTGCGGACGCCGGCCGCCGAGTACGGGTGCCGCACGAAGGAGGCGTGCGCGAGTACCTCGGCGGCGAAGGGCGGCTCCCTGAGTTCGAGACCGGTCGCCAGAACGACGTGTCCGGCGAGCAGTACGGTCACGTCCGGGCCCTGTCCGACCTTGAGGCCGCCCTCAGGAAGCTGACGTACCGTCACATCCACTCCTGTGGAGTGCACGTCCATGTCGACCGCCTCGCCGTCCATCTCGACGAGCACGACGCCGGGGCAGGCCTCCCGCCTGGCCTCGGCCAGCCGATCGGTCAGGTAGTCCTGGAAGATCCGCCGGGGCGCCGGGCCCTGCTCGACGAACTCGAACTCGGCCCAGGGCTCCGGCCAGTCCCGGCGGTCGGCCTCGCGGTTGGCCCAGCGGACGAAGTCGTGGACGTCCTCCCGGAACGCCGACATCCGACCCGCCTGGATGTTGAACACATGGTCCCAGGGGTTGCCGTCGCGATGGTAGGCGACGCCGGCGGAACGGTAGTCGGCACGCCGCTCAAGCAGGACGATCTCAAGCGGCCTGCGCGCGAAGCGGAGCATTCGAATCGCGGTGGCGGTACCGGCCAGACCGGCCCCGACGATGAGGACCCTTGGGCATATGCCTGTTCGACTCATGGGGAAGCCTTCCCGCTGAGAGATGGAGACTGACGAGGTGTCACATCGAAGGAAGGAAGTGCCGTACGGGCTGCGGCGATCAGTCTTTTCCGGGGGCTGATGATCGGTAATGCGGACGAGGATTGCCGGTGCACAAGGCTAGTACTGCCATCACAGTTGTGGGTGGGACCGTGACTGAGTCGTGCTGTGCCTTGAGTCCTGCGGTGTGTCAGTTCACCGTCAGGAAGAACGGGGAGTCGGCGGATCCGCATGCGCGGCTCGCGAGTTCGAAGCCGTGGGGCCGGGTACTCGTGGCCGGGCTGACCGCCCCATCGGACCGCGAGAACGGCCGGTCGCCGGCCGAGCGGGCTGGCGAGGTGCTTTTGGCCGGGGGAGCGGTGGCAGCCGGGTAACGCCGACTGGGACGTGAGGGCCTCCTCACCCGCCGCGCTCGGTCAGTGTTGCGGGGCGGGTACGTCCCGTCCGCAGTGCAGTCCTGCTTCGAGCTGTCGCCGCACGTCGGCGGTCAGCCGACGCAGCCGCTCGGAGGTGGCGGCCTCGGGCGGGGCGGGGCCGGTGATCCGGCGTGCGGCGGGCGGGAGCTGGGCGAGGTCGGCCTCGAAGGCGGAGTGGGCTTCGGCCAGCGGGCACGGAGGCCGGGTGCGCTGCCCGCAGGCCATCACCGTCTCCAGCAGTGGCCGGGAACCGGGCGGCACCGGCTCGTCCCGCAGCGCGATGGTGTCCGCGAAACCGGGGCTGCGGAAGACCTGCTTGGCGCCCGGGACGGTGGACTTGTCAGCGGACAGCTTCATCGTCGGCCGGCCGTCGTAGTCGACCAGCTTGTACGCCGCGTCCAGGTACGGCGCGTCCGCCGACACGCCCACCAACGTGCCGACGGCGAACAGGTCGATCGGGGCCCGCTCGCGGACCAGCCGTTCGATGGCGAACTCGTCCAGGCCGCCGCTCGCCGTGATCCGCACCCCGGGCAGCCCGGCGGCGTCCAGGATCCGCCGCGCCACGATGGCGAGCACTCCGAGGTCCCCGCTGTCCAGCCGCACCGCGCAGCCCTGGTGCAGCCCCAGCTCGCGCAGCACCCGGGCCGCCACCGCGACCCCGGCCCCGGTGTCGTAGGTGTCCACCAGGAAGGTCACGGGCCCCGGATGGGCGTGCGCGTACGCGCGGAACGCCTGCGCTTCGTCGCCGAAAGCCTCGACGTACGAGTGCGCCATCGTGCCCACCGCGCGCAGCCCGTAGCGGTGGGCGGCGGCGACGTTGCTGGTTCCCGCGAAGCCGACCATCGCGCCCAGCCGGGCGGCCTGTTCACCGGCGTCGACGCCGTGGGTGCGCCGCAGTGAGAAGTCCACCACCGGCCGCCCGGCTGCCGCGATCACGCAGCGTGCCGCCTTGGACGCCACCGCCGTCTGGTGGCACACCTGGTTGAGCAGGTAGGACTCGACCAGCTGCGCCTCGGCGATCGGCGCCGTCACCTCCAGCAGCGGCTCACCGGCGAGCACGATCCGCCCCTCGGGCACGGCCCGCACCTCACCGGTGAAGCCGAGCCCCAATAGCGGCCTGAGCTCCCGTGCCGGGCGGCCGAGCGCGGCGGCGAACGCCGCGAGGTCCTCCTCGTCCACCCGCACCTCGGCAAGGTGGTCCAGGACCGGTTCCAGTCCGGCCGCGACCAGGAAACCGCGCTCCGGCGGCAGTTTCCGGACGAAGAGGCTGAACGTCGCCGGGGCGGTCATCCCCTCCAGCAGGTACGAGTGCGCCATCGTCACCTCGTACAGGTCGGTGATCCGGGCGTTGGACATGGCACGGCTTCCAGGGCGAGACGGGGTGACCGGGGAGCCACGACTGGTGCACCGTCGGAGGGCCGGTGGCGGACCGGTCGGGCGACCGACTCCAGGGGGCTCCCTACCCGGCCAGCCTCTCACTCCGGCGTCCTTGTGCCATCAGCCTCAGGGCCCGTGTCCGGTGGGTCCACCGGCCCTCTTCCGGCTGCCCCCGTGATCGCATCGGCCAATGGGGCGCAGCGCCTGCCACGGCCATGGGCCGTTGGACCCTCGGACCGAGGTCCCGGAGCCTCTCGTGACGTCTCCTGGGCCCTGAGGCATCGTGGAACCGGCACACTCCGGCGAATGTGCTGGGGCAGGCCGTGGGAGAGGTGACGAATGATGCAGCATCGCAGCGTTGCGGACGTGATGACCCACGAGGTCATCCGGGTGGCGCCCGATACGGGCTTCCGGGGGATCCTGGCCCTGCTCACCGAGTTCGACATCACCGCCGTGCCGGTGGTCGACGGCGACGACCGGCCGATCGGCATCGTCTCGGAGGCCGACCTGCTGCGGACCCAGGCCGCCCAGGACGACCCGGCCAGTCTGCTCGCCGAGCCCGCGGCCGGCGATGGACGGCAAGCCGTCACCGCAGGGGAGTTGATGACAAGCCCGGCCATTTCCACCTCGCCCGGCACGAGCGTGGTGTCCGCCGCCCGGCTGATGAACAGACACCATGTCAAGCGGCTTCCGGTGGTCGACGACGACGGCCGCCTGGTGGGCATGGTCAGCCGGAGCGACCTGCTACGAGTCTTCCTCCGTGATGACCACTCCATCCGCAGCGAGATCGTGGAGGACGTCCTCGCCCAGGTGACGGGCGTCAGCCCGGCGGAAATCGGCGTGGAGGTCGACCAGGGCAGGGTGATGCTCAGCGGCACGATCGCGGCACCCTACCTGGTGCCGATCGTGCTGCGCCTGTGTCGTTCGGTGGACGGCGTGGTGTCGGTCACCGACCGCCTGGAGTGCACTGCCGACTGAGAAAGCCGCGCTACCGTGTACGGACAGGCGGCGGTGGGCACGCGATGGGACAGAGAACCGGCCTTCGCCTCGGCTCTCGTGCTGATCAGGCTGCGGGGCCGCGGAGTTCGACGACTCGCAGCGGTGATACCCCTTCGCGGCCAGTCGGCGTAGACGCGGTCAGTCCGCGAAGAGGTGCAGGATTCCGGATTCCGCGGTGTGCTCCTTTTCGGGCTCCGGGTGCTGGTAGTGGTGGACCCTGGCGTCCGGGCCGGGGAAGAACTCCGACACCCTTCCGGTGTCCGCCCAGCGCACGTCGTAGGGCGGGCTGCCGTCGGCGTGGTGCAGCGCCACGACCTCGCCGTCGCGGCGCGCGGTGCCGGGCCGGGTGCCTGCCACGATGATCCGGTCTCCGACTGCGGCTTTCATCTCGTGCTCCTTGAATCACCACGGCTCCGCCGGGTGCCCGGGGCGAGCCGCTACCTCCATGGCACCGCGCCGCCGCCCCTCCGGCCAGGGGCCGACCGCCCCTCCGGCTGGGCCTCCCGGCGTATCAGGAGGCCCGAAGGGCCCTGCGGACTCCGCATGGCTGCCGAGCAGACCGGTCGGCCTGCCTCCGGCGTGAGCGGCGTGCCGTTGCGGCGGTGGGCGGCGCCGCGGCGACCGTCGGGCTCATCAGCCTGCTCGCGCCCGGCGACAGTCGACGCTGATGCCCCTTTTCGGCGCGAACCGTTGCCCGCTGCGAGTCAGGTTCGGCGTGGCCGCCGTTGCACGACGTCGGCGAGCACCGTGGTCACCAGCCTGTTGACGGTTGCCGTGGTCGGTGGGTCGGGGTCGCGGTCCGCGAACAGGAGATGCCCGCCTCCGACCAGGGAGAGGGCGAGTGAGTCGATGTCGGCGTCGGCCGCGATACGGCCCATAGCGCGCTCGTCGGCCAGGTAGGCGGAGACCGCGGTCGTGACCTGGGCGAGGATCGCGATGCCGCCTCCGGGCCTGGCTTGCCGCAGCCGCGCGCGCAACTCGTCCCGGAAGGTGATGAGCGGGATGATCGCCACGGGAACCGGTCCGAACAGGGTGGTCAGCGCGTCAGTGAGGTTGTCGGCCACGGTGCCGGTGCCGACGGTCTCGCGCAGCGCATGCGCTTGTGCCTCGAGCCGTGCGGCCCGATCGAGCACGAGCTCGGTGAGGAAGGCGTCGAAGTCGGTGAAGTGCCGGTGCAGGACGCCTTTGGCGCAGGCTGCCTCGTCGGTGACGGCCCGGCTGGTCAGCCCGTTGGGGCCATCCCGCAGCAGCACGCGTTCGGCGGCGTCGAACAGCTGCTGCCGCGCGTCGCGAAGGTGTACCCCGGTCGGCACTTGCGGATCCTCTCGTGGTCCGGGCTCCTGGCGTCCATTGGCATGTGGGCACCTGCCCACTAGAGTGAACGCGTGCCCACTTTACCGCGAGAGCAACCCGAACCGGCGCAGCCGCATCAGGCCCGGCAGACGGCCGAATCGTTCGGCACGGACGCGCAACGCTACGACCAGGCCCGACCCGGCTACCCCGATGGACTGGTGGCGCGCATCGTCGCCGGGAGCCCAGGGGCTGACGTGCTCGACGTCGGCTGCGGCACCGGCATCGCGGCCCGCCAGTTCCAGGCCGCCGACTGCGCCGTGCTCGGCATCGAGCCGGATGCGCGGATGGCCGCCCTCGCACAAGCCCGCGGCCTGCAGGTCGAGGTGGCGACCTTCGAAGCCTGGGAGCCGACTGGCCGAATGTTCGACACACTGATCGCCGCCCAGTCGTGGCACTGGGTGGACCCGGTCGCCGGTGCCGTGAAGGCGGCCCGGGTGCTGCGTCCGAACGGGCGCCTGGCGATCTTCGGGCACGTATTCGAACCGCCTGCCGAGGTGGCCGAGCCGTTCGCCGCAGCTTTCCAGCGGGTGGCGCCCGACTCCCCGTTCAGCAGTCAGCCGGCTCGACGTCCGCTGGAGATGTACCAGGCGGGGTACGCGAAGATCTCCGACAGGATCCGCGAGACCGAGCAGTTCAACGACCCGGAACAGTGGCGGTTCGACTGGGAGCAGGCCTACACGCGCGACCAGTGGCTGGACCTGCTCCCCACCACCGGCGGCCTCACCCGGCTCCGTCCCGATCAGCTGGCCGAGATACTGGGCGCGGTCGGCCATGCCATCGACGCTCTGGGCGGCCGCTTCACGATGCACTACACCACTCTGGCGACCACCGCCGTACGCGCCGGCACCCCTTGATCCGCTGTCGCACGGTCGCACGGTCGCACGGGCCCGCGCAGGTCGCTCGTCCTCGGTCGTGCCCGACCTGGCCGATCACCCGGCAACGTACCTGTGATCGGCTGCGGGGCGACGGCCCGGCTGAGTACGCTTCAGCAGACCCCTCGGCGCGGAGACCGAGCGCACCGGGCCCACTTCACGGGAGAAGCCAATGGAAGCCGCCGTGCCTGATCCTGCCTCAGCGATCGCGCTGGTCACCGGCGCAAACCGGGGCATAGGCCGGGAAATCGCCCGCCAACTCGCCGAACTGGGGTACACGGTACTGGTGTGCGCGCGACGGTCCGAGGCTGCCGAGGCGGCCGTCACCGACATGGCCGGCCGGGCCTTGCCGCGTCGACTCGACGTCACCGACGACCGCAGCGTCGACGAACTCGCCCGCTCGGTGACGGCCGAGTTCGGCCGGCTCGACGTGCTCGTCAACAACGCGGCCATCAACTACGACACCGGTGCGCGTGCTGCCGACGCCGATCTCGACGACGTCCGCCGCACTCTGGAGACCAACCTCTTCGGTGCCTGGCGGACCGCCGCCGCGTTCCTCCCGCTGCTGCGCCGCTCCCCGCATCCCCGGATCGTCAACGTCTCCAGCGAATCGGGGTCGCTGGCCACGATGTCCGGCGGAACACCTGCCTACGGCGTCTCCAAAGCGGCCCTGAACGTGCTCACGCTCAAGCTCGCCGACGAACTCCGCGCGGACGGCATCCTCGTCAACTCCGTCTGCCCGGGCTGGGTCGCCACCGACATGGGCGGCCCGAGTGGCGGCCCGGTCGCCTCCGGTGCCGCCGGAGTGGTCTGGGCGGCCACCCTCCCCGACTCCGGCCCCACCGGGGGCTTCTTCCGCCACGGTCAACCGCTGGACTGGTGACGGAAACCGCGCCGTACGGGACACCCGGGGTGCTGAAGGGTCGTTGCATCAGACCGACTGCTGACGCGCGTGGCTGCGGCCCAGGCCGCGCAGGTACGGCTCCCGCGGGGGGCGCAGCGGATCGTTGTTGTGCTGGCGGGGCAGCGTGGCCGGCGGAGCAGGCCGGGCCGGTTCGGCGGTCCCGGTCGGTACCTCCTCGGCGCGCTGCTCCTGGTCCTCGTCGACGGCCGCGGTTTTGCCCCGCAAGGCGGATTGGGGCCGTTCTGGTCGTCATCGAGGCCGGGGACCGAGGAGTTCGGGTCGAAGGCGGGGATCTTCCACGGGTCGACCCGTTCCAGCGTCCTGCGGCGGCGGCGCTCGTCCTCGATGGTGTCTGGTCGGCGGGCCTTGTCGCGGATTTTCTGCCCGATCGAGTAGCGGGGGAGTTTCACTGGGGCAGAACTCGCCAGGCTCCGGAGTGAAAGCCACCAGCGGTCGGCGGCCGCCGGGCGACGGTCGGTCAAGATCGAATGGCAGTGTTCTGCGGCAAGTGCTCTTGACCGCCTGCCAAACGATCTTGACCGTGGATCCCTTACGCGTCGTACTCCCGGGTACTCACGGGAGGAACGTCACCGCCGGGAAGGCCGGGGACGGCCCGTCGAGCAGGTGCCCCCGACGGTGGCGCAGGTGCTCGTCGAAGAACGCGAGCGGGTACGCCTGCTGGATCTTCACTCCCTGGTCGGGATCGAGGGTGCCGATCGTGCCCTGGAGCTGCTGCCCGGTCCATCCAAACAGCTTCGCCACCTGCGGGAACAGCGCCTCGTTGTCGCCGTACGACACGTGGACGGCGCCCTGGGCCTGGATGTTCAGCCGCCACCCGCGCAGGTGCGACCAGAACGCGGCAGCTTCGGGATCCGTGGCCCGGGTGAACACGGCGGACATCATCATGAACGGCCGGTCCAGGTCGCCGGCCAGGGCCGGCTGCATAACCATCGGGCCGTCGAGGCTCAGCCCGGCGCGGATGCGGTCGTCCGCGAGCGTGGCGCAGGCGGTGGCCGTCCCGCCCTTCGACCAGCCGAACGCGCCCATGCGCTGGGGGTCGAGGGAGCCGAGCAGCCCGGCCGGCAGCTCCCGCTGCTCGACGTCCGGATTGCACCCGGCGGCCAGCTGTTCGACGCAGTCGAGGACGAAGCGGAGGTCCGCGGCGTAGTCCCCCGGGGCGGCGGGGGCCTTCGGGTCGTGGAGCGGGACGGCGACCCGGCCGTCGGGGAACTCGGTGTACGTGTCGTACTGGTGGGCGATCGTCACGACCGCGTATCCGTGGCTGGCGAGTTCCTGGACCATGATCGTGTGGTCGCCCTGGTGGCTGTGCGCACCGTGCGAGTACACGAGGACGGGGAGCCGCCGGCCCGACCGCCGCACCGGAGCGCCCACGTGGCCGGAGGTGAGCGGCGCCAGGTCGGCCACGGCGCTGAACCCCACGTCGGCGAGGAACGCCTTCAGTGCGCCGGCCGGCATCCAGGGCGCCACCGGGTACCGCTCGACGTCCCGGGCGGGGTACCAGACGGTGGCCATCAGCTCGCGGAAGTGCCCGGGGCCCGCGATGGCGTCCGGGCGCGACCGGTCGACGAGGTGCAGCTGGACCGTGCCCACCGGGTGCGGCCCGGTGGGCTCGGGCAGCGTGAGCCGCGTCGGGGCGGGGGCGGGCGCGCCCGGAGCGGCCGGGTCGCCCGGGTCCGCCCACGCGGGGCTGGCGACGGCGGCGAGCGGCACGGCGGCCCCGGCGGCAAGTGCGGTTCCCAGCATGCGGCGGCGCGTCATGGCCTTCCGGCCGGTGAACGGCGTGGCGGTCACGGTCCCTCCCGTGGTCACGGATCGTCAGTCGTGCCGCGACGGCCAGTCCGTGGGCACAGGGGAACGCTGTCACGTGCCCCTCCCGTGCGGCATCAACCCACCGATTGATCACTTGCGCGGGCATCGGCCCACGGGTTTACACCTTGGGGTTGATGCGGTCGGCGGTACCGCCCTCCCGGTGCCAGGTCGCCTGCGGCACCGGGCTGGCGGCAGTGGCGCGACCCGACCGCACGGCACGCGTGATCCGGCACGTCAGGGGAGCTGGGCCTCGATGTGGGCGAGTTGGGCGGCGAGGATCTCTTCGAATGCGGCGCGGCGGTCTGCTGCGAGGGGGCGGATGTCGCGGGCGAAGTGGGCCAGGGCGGGGAAGCGTTCGGGGTCGGCGCCGAGCACCGCGACGCGGAACTGCTCCATGGCCTGTTCGTACTCCTTGGGGGTGATGGTGCTGACGCCGGCCTCGGAGGCGATCAGCGCGGCGAGGAGGATCACGATGCGGTGGTATCGCATCGGGATCTCCTCGTCGGGCAGGCCGGAGGCGCGCAGGGCCTGCAGCAGTTCCTCCATGACCAACCGGGATCCGGTGCCGCCGGACGCATAGCGTCCCCACACCGTGGCGAGTTGGGGTTGCTCGCCGAAGGCCTCACGCAGGCGCAGGGCCAGGGCGGTGATGCGCTGCTTCCAGTCGCCCTCAGGGCGGTAGCCGTCCATGGCGGCCAGCAGGATCCGGTCGGCAACCGCGCGCAGCAGTTCGGTCTTGTTGCGGAAGTGCCGGTAGAGGCTGGAGGAGTCGGTCCCGAGCGCTGCGGCGAGTTTGCGCACGCTGAACGACTCGGTGTCGCTCGTGCGCAGCAGTTCCGCCGCCGTGTCCAGGATCTCCTCGGTCGACCATCGCCTTCGGCCAGTCATCTCGCCCCTCTCGTCCGGGCTCAGCCTAACTTATGCACTTGGTGATGCACGCACTGCGTGCATAATGAGGGCAATGCACTGTCCGGCCACGACGACGCACCCGGCATCCGGCCGGGAGGGGAGAAGGACACATGAGTGGGACCACTGCCGCGACACGGCCGCCGGAGCCTGACTTCTCGGCGATCACGACCGAGGAACTGCGCACCTACCGCGACGCGGAGAACCGCTGGCGGGCGTCCGGCACGGCTCGGGCAGTGCTCGGGGAACCGAACCCCGGCGCCGAGATCGTCTGGCAGCAGGTGGCGTTGCCCGGCCGTGACCTCCCGATCCGGGTCTACCGGCCGGTGTCGACGGGAGACGGCGAAGCCGACACCCGAACCGACCTGCCACTCGTCGTCCATGTCCACGGAGGCGGCTTCGTCGGCACGGCAGTGCAGTGCGACTGGACCAACAGCCACCTCGCCGCCCACCTGCCCGCGCTCGTCGTCTCGGTCGAGCACCGCCTCCTCGCCCCGGACAGCTCGCTCGCGAACGCCGCTGACGACGGCTGGGAGGTACTCGAGCACGTGGTGCGGCACGCCGCGCAGTGGGGTGTCGACCCGGGGCGCGCGGCCGTCTTCGGTGAGAGCTGCGGGGCGCTGATCAGCGCGCTGACGGCCGTCCGGGCCAGGGAGGCCGGCCTGGAGCTCAAGGCGCAGGTGCTGGTCAACCCCGTGGTCGACGTGACCGAGACGATGTTCGACTACCCCTCGATCGCCGAGTACGCGTACAGCCCGACCCGGGCCCTGCCGCAACTGCGGCTCATGCAGCGGCTCGCCGTCCCGCCGGGGGCCGACGCCGGCGCATTCTCGCCGCTGTACGCGGACGACCTGGGCGGGCTCGCCCCGGCGCTCGTGGTGGTGCCCACCCGGGACGCGGTCGCCGACCACGGCCGCCGCTACGCCGAGCGGCTGCGCGAGGCAGGGGCCTGCGTGCGGCTCTCCGAATACCCGGGCGCGAGGCACGCGTTCCTCACCTTGCCCGGCGTGGAACCCCAGGCCGAGGCCGCCCAGACGGAGATCCTCGCGTTCCTCCGCGCGGCCCTGGCAAAGTGACGGAGGAACGAAGCACCCCACCCTTGGACCCGATGGCCCGGCGGTCTCCCGACTCGGCCTGGCTGCATGAGCATGACCGGTACCTACGGCACCACTGACCCGCACCGCCGAGGGCCTGGTTCCCGTCGGCTCGCCCAACGATCTGCGATCTGCGGCGTGCCTGCGAAGCGTCGTTGCGCCGGCTGCGCACCGATCACATCGACCTGTACTACCTCGCCCGCATCGCCCCCGCCGTCCCCGTCGAGTACTGATGGCCCGTTCGTCGCTGTCCGCCTTCGTGCGGAACAGGGCCGTTGCCGAGTTCAGCGGCCGGAGGGCGGCGGCGTCTGCTCGGTCCGGATGGTGCGGCCGGTCACGGCGGTGGGCTCGATCCGTACCCAGACGTCGCGGTCTCCTCCGGCCCAGGGGGAGGGGAAGCCGCGGTGCTCGAGGTGTTCGGTGGTCTCCTGGTCCTCCAGGAGCGCGGCGGTGCCGGTGGCGAGGACGCTCCAACCGGTGCACAGCGCCTCGTCCAGCTGGTCGACCTCGAAGGCGACCTTCCCGCCCACGGCGGAGGCCAGCACCCCGGTCGCGGTGGTGCGAAAGACCAGGGCGCCGTCGAGCACCCGGTAGTTCACCGGAAGGACGACGGGCCCCTCGGCGGAGCTCAGGGCCACGCGGCCGACGCCGCCCGGTGCGAGCCTGGCCCAGCACTCCGCCGTACTCAGTTCGGCCAGCACCGGATGGGCGTTGGCCCGCTCCCGCCCCGGCGGCAGGTCGAGACCGCCGCCGAGCAACTGCTGGGTCGTTGTGCCGAGCGTTCCGGCCAGCCTGGTGAGCGCGGCGATGTCGACCGCGGCGGGCGAGGACTCCACGTACTCCAGGTATGTCTCGGCCATGCCCGCCCGGGCGGCCGTCTCCCGGAGGCTGAGCCCGAGTTGCCGCCGGCGCAGGGCGATGCGCCGACCGATGTCGCCGGGGTCGGCCGGGCGCTTCCCGGCCGAGCCCGCGTTCTGCATGAACATGGCCTGCCTCCTTGTCGTCATCGGCCCAGGGAGCCGGGCGGGACCACCACGAGCGGGCTGTGGCAGCGGTTGACCAGGACACGGCCGGTTGAACCGAGCACCAGTCCCTGGAAGCCGCCGCGCCCTCTGCTGCCGATCACCAGGCAGCGGGCATGCCGCGCGGCGGTGGAGAGCATCTGAGCGGGGTCGCCGGTGAGCACCTCATGCCTGACCCTGACATCCGGGTACTTCTCGCGCCAGCCGGCGAGTGACTCGGAGAGGTCGAGGAGCGACTCCTCCACCAGGTCAGGGCGGTCAGCCTCGCGCGGGCGGCGGACTTCGACCGCCTGCAGGTCCACCTGTCCGAGAGCCGCCTCCTCGAAGGCGAAGCCGATCGCGGCCTCACAGGCGGCGGAGCCGTCGATACCGACCACGACCGGACCGGAGCCTGAGGTGTCCGGTTCGGGTTCGGGGACGAGTACCACCGGGCACGGGGGATGGCCCACCAGGGACGCGCCCTTGGAAGCGATCATCAGGGTGGCCTGCGGCTCGGCCAGGTGCCGGCCGCCGAGGACCAGTTGCGCCGCGTTTTCGGCGGACTCGCGCAGCACGCGAACCGGCCGTCCCTCGGCGAGCCGAGTGTCGATCTCCAGCTCGGGGTGGCGTTCGGAGGCGAGCAGCCGGGCGCTCTCCAGCAGCTCTTCGCCGTGGGCCCGCAGTGCGACGATCCAGTGGTGCTCCGGCCGTTCGGCGTCGGTCTGCGGGGAGATGCCGGTGGGCCAGTCCTGGGCGTGCAGCAGGTGCAGCGGCAGGCCGCGCCAGGCGGCTTCGTCGGAGGCCCAGCGCACGGCCCAGCGGCTGGCCTCGGAGCGGGAGACGCCCACGACCACGGGGTGGCGGCCTCCTGCGCCGGTCGGGGCTGTGGAGCCGTTCATCAGGAGCTCCCTTCGGTTCGGAGTCTGCACTTCACCGGTCTGCTCCCAGTCTCGGCAGCCCGGACCGTCGCCCGGGAGGGCCGTTCGGGCCGATGCGCGGGGCCGCGCGCCCTCGCCGCCGGGAGCGGCCGGGGAAGTCCCGGGGCCGGTCGGCCCTGTCGGGAACGCGCGGTGCGGACGGATGGTGGAGGTGTACCGCTCGGGGAGCGTCACGGACCGAGGAGGTGCCATGTCCACCGCCCAGCACCCGCCGCGCACCGTCGAGGCGCTGCTCGCCGACGGGACCACCGTCTCGATCCGGCCACTCGGCCCGTCCGACCGCGCGGCCGTTCTCGACCTGCACGAGACGCGGATGTCGGATGACAGCCGCAGGCTGCGCTTCTTCGGCGCGAGCAGACGCGCCCCGCAACTGGCGGCCGACCGGCTGTGCGGGCCGCCGAGAGGGGACCTTCTGGCGCTGGGCGCATGGGCCGGCGGGGAACTGGTCGGGGAGGCCGACTGCGAGACGGCCCCGGGGCACCCGGAGACGGCCGAACTCGCCCTCGCGGTCGCCGACGACTGGCACCACCGGGGCGTCGCCACCCTGCTGCTGGAACACCTGGTCCACGCGGCGAGGCAGAACGGCATCCGGACCTTCGAGGCCGACACCCTGGCGGACAACCGGGCCGTGCACCGGGTCTTCGCCGACCTGGGCCTGCCGGTGCGCCGCCGCTTCGAGCAGGGCGAGATCCGGCTCCGCGTCCCGCTCGACGAGGCGGATGAGCGCTACCGCGAGGCCGTGGACGAGCGGGGCCGCAGCGCCGATGTCGCCAGCCTGGCCGCCCTGCTGCGCCCGGCGTCCGTAGCGGTGGTCGGCGCCTCGCGGCGGCCGGGCTCGGTCGGGCAGTCGGTGCTGTCGAAGATCCGGCAGGCCGGTTTCACCGGGGAACTGTGGCCGGTCAACCCGTACGCCGCCGAGGTCGCCGGCGAGCGGGCGTACCCCTCGCTGAGCACTCTGCCCGGCACCCCGGACCTCGCCGTGCTGGCGGTGCCGCCGGTCGTGGTGGCGGGCGCCGCCGAGGAGTGCGGGCAGGCCGGGGTGCGGGCGCTGGTGGTGCTCACCTCTGGGCTGGACGCGGACGCCGCACGGCGGCTGATGCACGCCTGCCGCCGCCACTCGATGCGGCTGGTCGGCCCGAACAGCCTGGGCATCGCCCAGACCGACCCCGGGATCCGGCTGGACGCCGAGTTCGGCGGCGCCTTCCCGGTGTCCGGTACGGCCGGGGTGGCGGTGCAGTCCGGCGGGGTCGGAATCGCGCTGCTGGAGCGGCTGGCCTGGCTGGGCATCGGGGTCTCCAGCTTCGTTTCGCTCGGTGACAAGTACGACGTCAGCGGCAACGACCTGCTGCAGTGGTGGGAGAGCGACGGCCGTACCGACCTCGCCCTGCTGCACCTGGAGTCCTTCGGCAACCCGCGCGCCTTCTCCCGCACCGCGCGCCGGGTCACCCGCCGGTTCCCGATCCTCACCGTGGACGCCGGGCGCTCGCCCGCCGGCCGCCGGGGCGCCGCCTCGCACACCGCCGCGGCCGCGACCCCGACCGTCACCCGCGAGACCCTGTTCCGCCAGGCGGGGATCACCGCGACCCGCAGCCTCGCCGAACTCGTCGACACCGCGGCCCTGTTGCACAGCCAGCCGCTGCCCTCGGCGCGGTGCGCGGTGGCCGTGGTCTCCAACGCGGGCGGTGTCGGAATCCTGGCCGCCGACGCCTGCGCGGACACCGGCCTGACCCAGCTCGAACTGCCCGGCGACCTCACCGCCGAGCTGCGCGACCTGCTCCCCGGCGGAGCCTCGACCGTCAACCCGGTGGACACCACGGCGGCCGTGACCCCAGACCAACTGGCCGCCTGTATCGACACGTTGGCGCGCAGCCGGGCGGTGGACGCCCTGCTGGTCTGCCTGGTCCCCACCGCACTGACCGCCGCAGCGCAGGACGACCCCGTCCGCGCCCTGCTCGACGGCCCCGCACGCCGCCGCGTCCCCCTCGCCGCCGTGCTACTCAGCCAGGAGGTGCCGGTCCGCCTGCTGACCTGCGCCGACGGCGGGCGGATCCCCTCGTACACCGACCCCCAGGACGCCGCGCGGGCGCTCGCCCACGCCCGCGACCGGGCCCGCTGGCTGGCCGAGCCGCCCAGCCCCGAGGCAGCGGCCCCGCCCGGCTGCGACCCCGAGGGCGCCCGGCGGCTGGCCGACGCCTTCCTCACCGCGAACCCGGACGGCGGCTGGCTCGACCCGGCCCTGACCGTCGAGCTCTTCGACTGCTACGGCCTGCCGCTGACCATCTCGATCTGGGCCCCGGACGAACACGGAGCCGTCATCGCCGCCCGGTCGCTGCGCGAACTCGGACACCGGTGCGAGGTCGTGCTGAAGGCGTACTGGCCGGGCCAGGTCCACAAGAGCGTGGCCGGCGCGGTCCGCACCGGCCTGGCCGCGGACGGCCAAGTCCGCCAGGCGTTCCGGGAGTTCACCGAGCGGTTCGGCCACCGGCTCACCGGCGTGGTGGTCCAGCCGATGGCCGCACCCGGGCTGGAACTGCTCGCCGGAGTCGTCCAGGACCGGGTCTTCGGGCCGCTGGTCCTCCTCGGGCTCGGCGGCACCGCCACCGAGGTACTTGCCGACCGCTCCGCCCGGCTCGCCCCGCTCACCGAACGGGACCTGGCCACCATGCCCACCGAACTGCGCGGCTCCGTACTGCTGTCGGGCCACCAGGGCGCGGCGGCCGTCGACCTGGCAGCCGTCCGGGACGTCCTCGCCAGGCTCTCCCATCTCGCCGCCGACCTCCCGCAGCTCGCCGAACTCGACCTCAACCCGCTGATCGCCCGGCCCGACGGCGTGCTCTGCGTGGACGCCCGGGTCCGCCTGGAACCCCGCCCGTCCTTCGACCCCTACCTGCGACGGCTCCGCCGACCGGCAGCCACCGAAGAGGACTGAGCACCATGAACCACAGCATCCTCGACGGCACCCCGACCGAGACCTTCGCCGATCCAGGCCACGCGCGCATCCCCGGCCGGGCCCTCGTCCGGACCTGCATGAGCCGCCCTGCCGTCGCCGTCACCCCCGACACCGACTTCGCCACCATGGTCGCGGCCATCACCGCCACCCGGCGCGGCGCCCTGCCCGTCGTCTCCCCGGACGGCACCGTCACCGGCGTCGTCGCCGCCTCCGACCTGCTGGCCGCCTACACCGAGCCGCATCCGACGGAGCTCTTCGCCCGCGACCTGATGACCGCCCCGGCCGTCACCGTGGCCGAGGACCGGACCGTCGCCGAGGCGGCGGCCACCGTCCACCGGGAATCGATCCACCATCTGCCGGTGGTCGACGGCGAGAACCGGCTGACCGGCATGGTCTCGACGCACGACCTCCTGGACGCCCTGCGCCGCGACGACGAGGGGATGCGCAACGAGGCGCTGACCCTCGCCCTCACCCCCGGTACCGGCGTCGTCCCCAGCTCACTGCACATCAGATGCGAACGCGGCCGCCTGACCGTCACCGGCCGCACCCGTACCCGCAGCGACGCCGCAGCGCTCTGCCTCCAACTCGCCCGCATCGAGGGAATCGCCGGCCTCACCGACCGGCTCCACTGGGACCTCGACGACATCGAGGGGAAGGCCGACAGATGACCGGCTTTGGGACAGTGACCCGCCTCGACCCCCGCCGCACCGATGCCGTGGTGTTCGACGCCGACGGAGTGCTCACCGACTCCCTGCCGCTGCGCACCGCCGCCTGGCGGGACACACTGCACGCCTTCACCGCCCAGTACGCCCGCGTCACCGGCGAGACACGGCCGCCGCTGGACGCCTCGGCGGACCTGCCCGCCCACCTGGCCAGCCTCCTCGACGAGGACATCGCGGCGGCACTGCTCCACCCGCCCTCCCACCGAATCGACCTCGCGACCTGCCACCTCGGCCCGGCCGAGGCGGACCTCCGCCGGATACTGGCCCGCCACGAGGACCAGCGCTTCATGGAACTGCTGGACTCCGAGGGGTTGGAGGCGCGCCCCGGTGTCCACCAGGCCCTGCTCGACCTACGCGGTGCGGGTGTCGCCGTGGGAGCGTTCTCCAGCAGCGGCCACTGCGGTTCGATGCTGCACCGGGCCGGGCTCGACCAACTGGTGGAGGTCTTCGTGGACGCGGAGGACACCAAGCACTACGGGCTCGCCGGTCCACCCAGCCCGGCGCTGCTCCAGCTCCTGCTGCGGCTGCTGCACACCCGGCCCGAGCGAGCGGCGCTCTTCGCGGACACGCCCGCCGTTCTGGAGGCCGGGGAGCGGAGCGGGTTCGCCCTGATCATCGCCGTCGACCACCACGACCAGGAGCGGGCGCGGCTGCTGAGCGACCGTGAGCCGCTGGTCCACGACCTCGGCCGGACCGAGGAGAAAGCCGGCCGTCCGATGCCGCTCGGGTTGTGACCGGTCCGCGATCGGGCCGGCGCATGCCCGACGGCAGGTGCACGGGCGACACGAAGAGGGTGGAGCCCGGCCTCCCCTCCACGGGGGAGGGAGCCCACGCCACGGTCGCTCCCGGGCACGAGTGGTCGTCGACCTGAGCGCGGATGTGGTGGTCGGCACGCCTCTGGAACAGTGCGACGTGAGCGCGTTCTTCGTCGCCCCGTTCCCGGAGGTCCGATCATGTCCCAGGTTTCCGTTCCCCGCCCCGAACCCGCAGCGGCCGATGTTCCGCCGCCGTCCCGGCGGGCCCTCAGGGCCGCCTACGCGTCAGCGCTCTCCGCGACCGTCGGCTTCATCCCGCTGCACTCGGTGTGGGCACTCGGCACTCCGCTGTGGGCCGACGGGAGCAAGTTCCGCACCTGGTACGCCGGCGGTGGCGGCCCCTACCTGTTCGTGCTGTGCGGGATGGCCGCGATGGCCGGTGTGCTGGCACTGAGCATGGTCAGGCCGTGGGGCCTGGTGTTCCCGAGGTGGGTGCCGCTCGTGGCGGGACGCAGGGTCCCGCCACGGACACTGGCCTCCACAGCATTCACGGTCGCGGCATTCCTGCTCCTGTACACCGTCTGGGCCGCAGTCCTGACTGCCGTTCAGTGGAACGAGCCGGGCATCTTCAGCCGGTGGATCGTCGTCTACGGCATCCCACAGTTCCTGGTGTGGGGAATCGGCCTTCTCATCGCCGCGCGGTCCTACCGCCGCCGGACGATCACGCAACACTGACCCGAACCCATGGATACCGGCGGCCCGCAGCGGACCTCCGGAGCCGACCACTCAGGTGATCGACTCAGTCCGCCGGACCGCGCAGGACCACCACCGGACAGTGCGCGTGCTGGGTGCAGTGCTGTCCGACGGATCCGAGCAGCGCGCCGGTGAAACCTCCGTGCCCGCGGTTGCCGATCACCAGCAGGGAAGCTCCGTCGGCAGCCCTGAGCAGCACCTCGGCTGCCGGGCCCTGGCCGACCTGGGACTGGATCTCCACCGGCGGCTCGGGCCCGACGACCTCGTCGACGGTGGCGCTCAGCACCGAGCGGGCGACGCCTTCGGGGGTGGGCTTCTCCGGGGTGGGCGCCCATGAGGACAAGCCGTACAGCTGCGGATACTCCCAGGCGATCACGGCCAGGACCACCCCGTCCACCAGCCGGGCCTGCCGCACCGCCCACCGGAGGGCCTCCTGGGACGGCTTGGAACCATCCACCCCGACGACGATCCGCTCCTTCTCGGCCATGACCTCTCCTCACGTGGAACGCTGCGCCCAGCCTGCCCCGGAAGCGCCCTCTTCGCATCAGGGCCGCCCGCCGCCGATCGGCCCATGCCCGCCGTTCAGCGGATCAGGACCCGCTCGCCGGAGCGTGGCACGACGGCGGTCCAGCCCAGTTCGCGGTCGATCCGGTCGCGCAGGGCCTGCGACCCGTCCGGCTCGCCGTGCACCAGGTAGGTGGCGCTCGGCGGAGGGGCGGTGCGCAGCCACTCGATGATCTCGGCGGCGTCGGCGTGCGCGGAGAAGGCGGGTACGTTGACCACCTCGGCGCGGACCGGGGAGTACGTGCCGTACATCTTCAGCACGCGTGCGCCGTCCACCAGGTCGCGGGCCCGGGTGCCCTCGGCGGCGAAGCCGACGATGACCACGGTGTTGCGCGGGTCGGGCAGCAGTCGGCGCAGGTGGTGCACCACCCGCCCGCCGGTGGCCATGCCGGAGGCGGAGACCAGGACCGAAGGCACTTCGGAGTGCTCCAGCGCGAGGGACTCCCGGAGTGAGTGGATCGGCGAGAACGGTTCGGGGTCGAGGGCTCGCCCGCCCTCGTCCAGCACCTCGGGGCGCAGCTCCGGGGAGCGGGTGGCGAAGGCGTCGCGGTAGATCTGCAGTGCGGCCAGTGCCATCGGGCTGTCCACGTAGACGGGGGCACCGGCGGGTAGGCGGCCGGTGAGGCGCAGCTCGGCGAGCTGGTGCAGGACGACCTCGGTGCGGTCGACGGCGAAGGACGGGATGAGGACGGTGCCACCGCGGGCGAGGGTGCGTTCGACGGCGCGGGCGAACCACTCGCGGGCCGCGGTCTCCTCGTGGTGCCGGTTGCCGTAGGTGGATTCCATCAGCAGCACGTCCGCGCCGCTGAACGGTTCGGGCGGGCGTAGCAGCGGGTGCACCGGGCGGCCGAGGTCACCGCTGACGGCCACCGAGTGGCCGTCCTCCAGGGTGAGGCGGGCCCAGGCGGAGCCGAGGATATGCCCGGCGTGGTGCAGGCGCAGGACGGTGCCGGTGGTGATCTCGACGTCGGTGTCCAGCGGTACCGGGTCGAACATGGGCAGGGCGTGTTCGACGTCCTGGTCGGTGTAGAGCGGTTCTGCGGGGCGGTGTTTGGACCAGCCGTGCTCGTTGGCGTGGTCGGCCTCCTCACGGAGCAGGTGGGCGCTGTCACGCAGGATCAGCTCGGCCAGCCGCATGGTGTCGGGGGTGGTCAGTACGGGGCCGCGGAAGCCGTCCCGGACCAGCCGGGGGAGGTAGCCGCAGTGGTCGAGGTGGGCGTGGGTGAGCACGACGGCCTGGACGTCGGCGGGATCGAGCGGCAGCGGGCGGCGGTTGCGGCGGCGCAGTTCGGCCAGGCCCTGGAAGAGGCCGCAGTCGACCAGGACCCGGGCATGGTCGGTCTCGACAAGGAACTTGCTGCCGGTGACGGTACCCACGCCGCCGAGGAAGGTCAGCAGGCCCGGCCGGGGCATCGGGTGCGGCGCAGTGCTTTCCGTCGTCATGGCGACCTCCAGAAGACCTGGGATCCACCCATCGTCCCGCCCGGAGCGGCCGCTGTCCGCTGGACCGGGCCGGCCCCCGCAGTGGGACCGAACGGCCCTGTGCCGACCCGTCGGGCCGGGCGGAGAGTGTGAGGTAGAGGACACTCGTGGAGGAGTGAGGACGATGCAGCACCGCACTGTTCACGACGTGATGACCCAGGAGGTCGTCACCGCCCGGCCGGACACGCCGTTCAAGGAGATCGTGGCGCTGTTCCACCGGAACGACATCACCGCGATCCCCGTCATCGACGACCAGGAACGCCCGCTCGGCATGGTCTCCGAAGCCGACCTGATCCGCAAGGAAGCCGTCCTCCCCGACCCCGAGGGCCGTACCCCCGGTCGCTGGCTGGAACCGCAGGACCGGGCCCGCGCGGAGGCCGAGACCGCCGGAGGCCTGATGACCAGCCCCGCCGTCACCGCCCGTGCCACCTGGTCCGTACCCGAGGCCGCGCGCGCCATGGACAAGCACAAGGTCAAGCGGCTCCCGGTGGTGGACGAGGTCGGCCGCCTGGTGGGCATCGTCAGCCGCCGCGATCTGCTCCAGGTCTTCCTGCGGCACGACGCGGCGATCCGCGAGGAGATCACCCACGACGTGTTCGGCCAGACCCTGTGGGTCGCACCCGGAGCTGTCCAGGTCGCCGTGCACGAAGGCGTGGTCACCCTCACCGGACGGCTCCCGCGCAAGAGCCTGGTTCCGATCGCCGAGCAGCTGTGCCGGGCCGTGGACGGCGTGGTGGCGGTCCACCAGAGTCTCGACTGGACCGAGGACGACACGGAGGTCCAGCTCGAACACCCCCACGCCTACCAGGCCGGCCGGCGCCAGTGAGGCCCTCGGCGGCAGCGTGAACGCCTGGGCTGGTCCCCCATGACGACCGGTGGCTCGGATCCGGGCGGAGCGGTTGTGAAAGCAGAGCGGTTGTGAAACCCGTGCCACGCCCGCGCCACTCGCTCAGCTCAGCTCAGCTCAGCTCAGCTCTGCTCGGCAGCGGCCACGTGCCGTTTGACGGCGGCGAAGCTGTCCGGGGTGACCGAAATGGAGTCGATTCCGGCCTGGACCAGGAAGCCGGTGAACTCCGGGTCGTTGCTCGGCCGTTGACCGCAGAGTCCGACGTGTCGGCCGGCTTCGTGGGCGGTTGCGATCAGGGTCTCGATGCTGCGGGTGACGGCGGGGTCGCGCTCGTCGAAGAGGTGGGCCAGCAGGTCGGAGTCGCGGTCGACGCCGAGGGTGAGCTGGGTGAGGTCGTTGCTGCCGATGGAGAAGCCGTCGAAGCGCATCGAGAACTGCTCGGCGAGCAGGATGTTGGCCGGGATCTCCGCCATCACGTAGACCTGCAGACCGTTCCGGCCCCGGCGCAGCCCGTTGTCGGCCATCACATCGAGGACCCGGTCGGCTTCCTGCGGTGTGCGGCAGAACGGGATCATCACCACCACATTGGTGAGGCCCATGCCGTCACGGACCTTCCGCAGGGCCTGGCACTCCAGTGCGAAGCCGTCCCGATAGCCCTCGCTGTAGTACCGGCTCGCGCCGCGCCAGCCGATCATCGGGTTGGCCTCGACCGGCTCGAAGGGCGCTCCACCGGTCAGCCGCGCGTACTCGTTGGTCTTGAAGTCGCTGGTGCGCACCACCACCGGATCGGGCCAGCGGGAGGCGGCGATCCGCGCCACTCCCCGGGCGAGGCGGTCGACGAAGTACTCCGTCAAGTCCGTGTAGCCACCAGCGAGTTCCTCGACCTGTCGGCGGTCCTCGGCGGACAGCCGCTCGGGGTGGGCCAGCGCCATCGGGTGCACCCGGACCTGGTGAGCCACCATGAACTCCATCCGGGCCAGTCCCACGCCGTCGGCGGGCAGCTGCCACCAGCGGAAGGCGGCGGCCGGGTCGGCCAGGTTGAGCATCACCCGGGTGCGTGTCGTGGGCAGTGAGCCGAGGTCGGTCTCGGTCTCCTCGTAGTCGATGAGACCGGCGTAGACGTGGCCCTCGGCGCCTTCCGCGCAGGAGACCGTGACCTCCTGGCGGTCGGTCAGCACGGTGGTCGCCCGTCCGGTGCCCACCAGGGCGGGGACCCCGAGCTCGCGGCTGACGATGGCGGCGTGCGAGGTCCGTCCGCCGTGGTCGGTGACGATGGCGGCGGCCCGCTTCATCAGGGGTTCCCAGTCCGGGTCGGTGATCGAGGTGACCAGCACCGCACCGGTCGGGAAGCGTTCCAGCTCGACGGGGCTGGCGAGCGAGCAGACCCGCCCCGCACCGACCGCCTCGCCGACCGCGATCCCGTCCACCAGCCGTTCGCCCTTCCCGGTCAGCCGGTACCGGCGCAGCACGGCGCCCCGGCGGCGGGACTGTACGGTCTCCGGCCGGGCCTGGACGAGGAGGAGTTCACCCGTCCGGCCGTCCTTGGCCCATTCGAGGTCCATCGGGCACTCGTAGTGCCGTTCGACGGCCACGCCCCACCGGGCGAGCGTGCGGACCTCGGCATCGTCCAGGACACGTCGCCCCTGCTCGGCCGCCGTGGTGTCCACCGTGCGGGTCAGACCGTCCTCGGCGTACACGGCCTTGCGGCGCTTGGGGCCGATCTCGGCATGGATGACGGGGTTCAGGGCGGGGTCCTTGAGCAGCGGCTTGAACACCACGTACTCGTCCGGGTCCACCTGCCCGCTCACCACCGTCTCGCCCAGCCCCCACGCGGCGCTGACCACCACCACCTCGGGAAACCCGGTCTCGGTGTCCAGGGTGAACACCACCCCGGCCCCGCCCAGATCGGAACGGACCATCACCTGTACGCCGACCGACAGCGCGACCGCGAGGTGGCCGAAGCCCATCCGCTCGCGGTAGTCGATCGCCCGGTCGGTGAAGAGTGAGGCGTAACAGCGGCGGCACGCGTCCAGCAGCGCCGTGCGGCCCCGGACGTTGAGGAAGGTCTCCTGCTGACCGGCGAAGCTCGCCTGAGGCAGGTCCTCGGCGGTCGCGCTGGAGCGTACGGCGACATCCGGAGCGGTGCGCCCGAGGTCGAGGGCGAGCCGCTCGTACGCGTCGGTGAGCTCGTGCTCCAGCTCGAGGGGCAGCGGCGTGGCCAGCATGGCGTTCCGGATGGCCGAACCGGCCTCGGTGAGCGGGGCTCCGCCGTGGAGGAGGTCGATCTGCTCCGTGATGACCCGGCACAGCCCGCCGGTGTCCAGGAACTCCCGGTACGCGTCGGCGGTCGTCGCGAAGCCGTCCGGCACCCGGATGCCGGACGGGCTCAACCGCGTGATCAGTTCGCCGAGTGAGGCGTTCTTCCCGCCGACCAGGCCGACATCGTCGCGGCCGAGTTCGGCGAACCGGATGACACGGCGCATGGCGTTCCTCCACGGGGTCACGGTCGGTCGGATCAGCAGGGCAGCGGACGGTCCAAGGGGGTGCGCGGGTCGAGCGCCGGAAGCTCTCCGGCACGCGAGGGGCGCCACACGGTCCTGATCCTGGTCACCCGACCCACCTCCTCGGCTGTTCGGGCTCACTGCGGGCGAAAGGGCTCCCGGATTCCACGATCGCGCGTGAGCCCGTCTGTCTCCAGCGGCCGCGGTCCCCCCTGTCCAGGCCGACCGGGGCGCTCCCCGCCTGGGCCGAACGGCCCAGGTTCGGCGGGAGTCCGTCAGCCGGGCGGACGGTACCGGCCAGCCCTGTCCCGGCGCGGTCCGGCGGGCTCGGCTGGAAGGGGGGAGGTCCGCGCCGATGGGCAGTTGAGGAGCACGGAGGCCGATCATGTCCACCCAGACCGCCTCCACACCAGTGGAGCCCGTAGCCTCCCCGGCCCACCGGAGGAGCCACTACCTGAGCCGGCGCAACGAGGCTGGGAGCCGACCACCCGGTGGCCGACGACGTACCGGTCCGTGTCCCTCGATCGGCGTACGGGTGGACGCACCCGCACTGCAGCGCGAGCGGGCCGGCGACCTGCTCGCGCTGGTGTCCCACCGAACGGCCCACGACTCGCTGGACCGGCGGCCGGAGGTGACCATCGAACTGAAGGAGCCCAAGAGATGCGCGTCGCCGATCTCATGACCGCACCGCCGGTCACCGTCACGCCCCACACCACGGTCAGGGACGCCGCCCGGCGCATGGACGAGGAGGCGGTGGGCTGCGTCCTGGTGGCCGAGGGCGGCACCCTGCACGGCCTCCTCACCGACCGGGACCTGGTGGTCCGGGCACTGGCCTGCAACGCGGACCCCGGGACACAGGTGTCCGAGCTGATGTCCGCCCCCGCCGTCACCCTCGACACCACCGATGACCTTGCCGCTGCCTACCGGGCGTTCCGCCGCACGGGTGTGCGCCGGCTGCCCGTACTGGACGGCCACCGCCTGGCCGGTGTCCTGACCATCGACGACCTCTTCCTGGATGTCCTGCAACGCCTCGCCGACCTGCTCGGTCCGGTCTCCTGGAGCGCCCTGCGCGAGGGCAGCCCCGGGCCGGGACCGGCGACCTGGCCCGCACCCTGAAGGAGCACATCGTGGAACAGCGCTGGGACACCGTGGGCGAGGTGATGACCCACGCTGTCATCGCCGTCGGACGCGACACGAGCTTCCAGGAGGTCGCCGAGACCCTGCAACGCTGGAGGATCAGTGCGGCACCGGTGCTCACCGGGGACGGCCGGGTCATCGGGGTGGTCTCCGAAGCCGATCTGCTGGGTGCCCAGGACCGTGCCCCGGAGAGCACCGACAACCTGACGGCGGGACAGCTGATGTCGGTCCCGGCCGTCACCGTGCACGCCGACAGCCCGACCGCCGAGGCCGCCCGGGCCATGGCTCGCGGCCACCTCAAACGCCTGCCGGTCGTGGACACCCAGGACCGCCTGGTCGGCATCGTCAGCCGCGGCGACCTGCTCAAGGTCCACCTCCGAACCGACGAGGACCTCGCCCAGCAGGTCCGCTTCGAACTGCTCGCGGCGCTGGGGCCCGGGTACGCGTCGGGGGTCGACGTCCACGCCGAGGAGGGCCGGGTCACCCTCACCGGCTCGCTGCCCGAAGCCGCGCCGAAAACGCTGCTGGAACGTCTGGTCCGGGCCGTACCCGGAGTGGTGGCCGCCGAGGCGCGGCTCACCGCCGCGAGCGGTGGCCCGGAGCCGGTGACCTCGTGAACCGGCCGGTGCTCGCCGCCGTCGACGGCTCGCCAGCGAGCCTGGCCGCAGCCCGCTGGGCGGCCGACGAGGCGGTCAGGAGCGGTGCACCACTGCGCCTGGTCCACGCCTGGCCGTGGCCGCAGCGCGCGGCCCCGGGACTGCCGGGCGTCAGCGAGGTGCGCGGACGGGCCCTGGGCATGCTGGCCGAAACCGCGCTGGAGCTCCGCTCGGACCACCCGGACCTGGAGGTGTGCACCGCGCTGCTGGATGAGCCGGCCCGGCAGGGGATCGTGACCGAGACACGCAGCGCCCGCCTCGTGGTACTCGGCTCGCGCGGGCTCGGCGGCTTCACCGGCCTGCTCCTGGGCTCGGTGAGCCTGGCGGTCGCCACACGCGCCGACTGCCCGGTCGTCCTGATCCGGGATGAAGCCTCCCAGCCGCCGTCTGACGAGGTCGTGGCCGGCATCGATGCCCACGACCCGTCCGAGGCCGTCCTGGAATTCGCCGTCGAGGCGGCCCGGTCGCGTGGCGTGGACCTGCGGGTGGTCCACGTCTGGGCCCCGCCACCCTGGTGGAGGAACTCCACGGAGGAGCGACGGGCCGACTGGGCGCACAAGGAGCTGGGAGACATCCGGAAGGTGGTGCGCGATCGCCCGTCCGGCGACGTGGAGGTCATCGAGGAGGCGCGCCCGGGTGGCACCGCCGAGGCGCTGCTCCATGCAGCCGGGCACGCGGAGCTACTCATCGTGGGCAGGAGCAGTGGCGGCCGTCACCGCCTCGGATCGGTCGCCCATGCGGTGATCCACCACGCACGGTGCCCGGTCGCAGCCGTCCCGACCGGCTGACCCCGGCCGCACCGTGGGCCGGGCCGGTGGAGAGCCCGCCCACGACACTCGGACCGACGCACCGGGATGCCGCGTGCTGCCTCCTCCCGCTCGACGGCCCGCAGTCCTGCGACACCTCGATCGGAATCGGGTGGGTCCCGCGGGTGCCCCGGAACATCGGCATGGCGGGGAACCCCGAGCGTCCCGGGACGCGCAGAATCGAAGGAGAGAACCGCCCGCCGGTCAGGAGCACAGCGATGGACACGACCGAGCCCAGCGAATCCGGACAGCCCGTGCGGGTCTTCCTGCTGGACGACCACGAGGTGGTCCGGCGCGGGGTGCGCGATCTGCTGGAGGCGGAGCCGGACATCGAGGTCGTCGGCGAGGCGGGCAGCTGCGCCCAGGCCCTCGCCCGGGTGCTCGCGCTGCGCCCGCACGTGGCCGTGCTGGACGTGCGGCTGCCGGACGGCGACGGGGTGACCCTCTGCCGTGAACTCCGGGACCGGATGCCCGAGCTGGCCTGCCTGATGCTCACCTCCTTCGACGACGACGACGCCCTGCTGGACGCGGTCATGGCCGGGGCCGCCGGGTACGTGCTGAAGCAGGTCAAGGGCGCCGACCTGGTCAGCGCGGTGCGGACGGTCGCCGCCGGGCAGTCGACGCTGGACCCCGCCACCACCCGCAGGCTGATGGAGAGTCTGCGCCACCACGACGAGTCCGACACCGACGCCGCCCTCGCCCAACTGACGCCACGCGAACGGGAGATCCTGGCGCTGGTCGGTGAGGGCAAGACCAACCGGCAGATCGGCCAGGAGCTCTACCTCGCCGAGAAGACCGTGAAGAACCACGTCTCGCGCATGCTCGCCAAACTCGGCGTCGAGAGACGCCTCCAGGCGGCCGTCCTCGCCGCCCACGCCGAACCGGCGCATCCCAGGCACCCGCGCTGAGCCGCGCGGCCCAGCACAATGATCCGAACGGCCCAAGCGCCGCCGACCGGACCGGTCGCACCATGGGCGAAGAGGGCATCCGCGTTACGGCACAAGCGTGGAGCCCGCGATCACGTACTGGTACGACCACGGTACGAACGCCAGGGGCTTCGGCCTGATGGTCACCGGCATGCCGCTCTTCCGGACACTCATCCTGCCGGAGGTGCCGGCACCGCCTGGAGGTCCTGCGCTCCGGAGCAGAGCCTACGGCTAGCTGACCCAACCCACCCCGGGAGACCGCCATGGTCACCATGGCTCTGGACGGTGCCACGGTGGAGAAGCTCGTCTCCGCCGCGGTGGCCGCCCCGTCCATCCACAACACCCAGCCCTGGCACTACCGCCTGCGGCCCGAGACCAGCACCCTGGAAGTCCGCTCCGCCCGCGAGCGGTCGCTCCCCACCACCGACCCCGAACAGCGTGCCCTGCACATCTCGGTCGGCGCGGCGGTGCTGAACCTCCGCACCGCCGCCCGCCACCTCGGCTGGGCACCCGACGTGCACCTGCTGCCGGACCCGGCAGACCCCGACCTGCTGGCCGCCGTCCGTCTGGACGAGCCGTCGCGGGCGCGGCTGCCGCGGACCGCCGAACTGTACGACGCGATCTGGCACCGGCATACCATCCGCACCCCGTTCCACGGCCCGCCGATCCCGCCCGAGGTACGGCACGACCTGGTCGAGGCCGCCCACATGGAGGAAGCGGTGCTCTACTTCCCCGGCCGGGAGGAGACGCCCCGGCTGCTCCACCTCACCGCCGAGGCTGAGCGCCGCAACGTCACCGACCCCGAGCACCGCAGCGAGAGCCGCAGCTGGATCCAGGGGCCCGGTAGTGAGCCGTACGGCATTCCGGCCGCCTCGCTCGGTCCGCAGGACGCCGCCGGGCACCTGCCGATGCGGGACTTCTCGGCCATCCACCCCTCCGAACACCAGGCCCCCGAGACCTTCGAGACCGAACCGTGCATCGCGGTGCTCGCCACCGAGCGCGACCTGCCGGTGGACTGGCTGCGCGCCGGGCTGGCCCTGGAGCACGTCCTGCTGACCGCGACCGTCCGTCAGGTGCGGGCTTCGCTGCTTCACCAGGCGATGGAGTGGCCCAACCTGCGGTGGGAGGCCCGCGACCCGCACCAGGGCCCGGGGCACGTCCAGATGCTCATCCGCCTGGGCTACGGCCCCGAGGGCGCACCCACGCCCCGGCTGCCGGTCTCCGAGGTGCTGGAGGCCGACGGCAGCTGAGACCACCGGCATCACGCGGGCGGCAGCGGGACCCGCCAGAGCACTTCGGTGCCGCCGTGCGGGAGTGCGTGCGCGTCGAAGGCGCCGCCCAGCGCCGCCGCCCGTTCGGCGAGGTTCGCCAGTCCGCTGCGGCGCCCGCCGCCCTGGGGGAGCCCTACACCGTTGTCCGTCACGGTGACCGTCAGCTCGGCGTCGGCTGCCAGGACCACCTCCACCGAGGTCGCGTTCGCGTGCCGGGCGGCGTTGGACAGCGCCTCCTGCAGGACGGCGACGGCCTCGTCAGCGGTCCGCGGCGGCACGGTGACGTCCAGCAGGCCGGACATCCGCAGGCCCGGGGTGAAACCGAGTACGGCCGCCGCCCGTTCGACGACCTCGACCGCCCTGGCGCGCAGCCCCTTGGCCGCGGGTCCCGCTTCCCGGGATCGGAGGCCGAAGATCGTGGACCTGATGGTCTTCGCGGTCTCGTCGAGGTCGTCGATGGCGCGCAGCACCCTGTCTCCGGCTTCCGGGTGGTCGATGAAGCGGATCGCGCCCTGGAGGGTCATGCCGGTGGCGAACAGCCGTTGGATCGCCAGGTCGTGCAGGTCGCGGGCGATCCGGTCCCGTTCCTGGAGCAGGGCGATCTGTTCTGAGTCCCGGCGCCGTTCCGCCAGCTCCATCGCGAGCGCGGCGTGTCCGGCGAAGCTCAGCAGCGGCCCCGACTCATCGGACTCGAACAGCGGACTGCCTTCCGCGCGGGCCAGCATCAGTACGCCGTGTACGCCGTGTTCCGGGGTGCCGATCGGCACCGCCACGGCCGGCCCCAGCCCCTGCCAGCGCGGCGGCCCGGCGGTGATCCGCGGGTCCTGCCGAACGTTCGCGCTCACCACCGGTTCGCCGGTGCGCGCCGCCGCGCCCATGAACGAGCCCTCCAGGGGCAGCACCAGACCGCGGTGCTCCCGCTCGCACAACCCGGCGGCGATCTGGACCTCCAAGGCCTCGGAGTCGGGCAGGGACAGGGCGACCACCGCGAGGTCCGCCCCCGCGATCTCGCCCGCCCGGGTGACCAGCAGGTCCAGCACCTCCTTCTCGGAGCTCCCGGACAGCAGGCTGCCGGTGATCTCCGCACTGGCCGCCAGCCACCGCTCGCGCAGTCTGCCCCGGGCGTACAGCCGGGCGTTGTCGATCGCGACCCCCGCCGCCACCGCGAGCGTGGACAGCACGGCCTCGTCCTCGGCGTCGAACTCGCCGCCGCCGCGTTTCTCGGTCAGGTAGAGGTTGCCGAAGACCTTGTCGCGGACCCGGATCGGCACGCCCAGGAAGCTGTCCATGGGTGGGTGGTTGGCGGGAAACCCGTAGGAGGACGGGTGCTCGGAGATCCGGCCGAGCCGCAACGGCACGGGGCACCGGATCAGTTCGCCCAGCAGGCCGTGGCCCGACGGCAACGCCCCGATCCGCTTCACCTGCTCGTCGGTCACCCCGACCGGGATGAACTGCGACAGCCGCTGGTCCTCGCCGATCACCCCGAGGGCGCCGTACTCGGCGTCGACCAGGCTCACCGCCGCCTCCACGATGTGCCGCAGCGCCTGGGCCAGCTCCAGGTCCCGGCCGACCGCGAGCACCGCCTCCAACAGGCTGTGGATCCGATCGCGGGTGGCCCGGGCGGCATTCAGCCTGGCCTGCAGTTCGTCCAGCAGGTCGTCCAGACGCAACTGCGGCAGCGGTACCGAACCCTCCGATGCGCTCCCCACCGCTACCTCCGAGGCTCGCCGGACACCACCACCCAGCCTAGAAGGCCCGAACCGGGCACGCCCCGCGCAACCGGCGCGACTATGCGAGGCGGCAGGGGACCTCGAGATCCTCGCTGAGATAGTAGATCGCGCACACGCGGTGGTAGCCGTCGGCGATGATGAGCGGCCGGCCGCGCACCAGCAGGACCGGGGAGAGCTTCTTGCCCTGCCGCACCTTGTCGATGTTCTCGGCGACGTGCACGTTCTCCTTCGGCAGCAGCGAGAGCTGCGACGCCCGGAGGATGTCCTTCGCCTTCTTCACCATGGTGGGCGCGCTCTTGAGCCTCTCCACGGCCTGCTGTGCGGCCTCGGGCTCCAGCACCAGTTCCAGGTAGTCCATCGCCGCGGGGAAGTCGTGCTGCTCGGGGTCCGTCTTCCAGGCTGGTGAGGGCATCTCGTCTCCCTTGGTTCGGGGTTGGTTCCTGCCTATTTCCCGTTCGACAGCCGCTTTATCACGTCAGGTCATCGGGCGCGTCCCCTCTTGGGCTCAACCCGCACGTCATCCCGAGGCTGAGAGCTCCGCACACGTTGCCGAATCACAGCCCGGAGGGCCGTCGTGTGGACTCCTGAAGATCGTGCGGTGGCCGTTCCAGCTCTCACACGGGGCCGACGCGATCGCGGATCCCTAGTGTCGTCCCGGTTTCACTGACAGGTCACTGCAAGGAGGTCAAACTGCTGGGGCACCATCTGGTAAGTGACCACTGACCACGGCTTCATCGCCGACTGCCGAGCCCGGCTCGCCTTCGATCTGCTCGCCAACACCTGGAACGCCGTCGTGCTGTGGGCGCTGCGCGAGGGGCCCTCGCGGCCCGGTGAACTGCGCGAGCGGATCGGCGGGATCAGCCCCAAAGTTCTCACGGAGACACTGCGTCGACTCCAGTTCGACGGGTTGGTGGAGCGCCGCGCGTACGCCGGCTCGCCGCCGCGCGTGGAGTACACCCTCACGGGGTTGGGGCGGACACTCCTGGAGCCGATCGAGGCACTCGGCGTCTGGGCGTTCGAACACGGCGAAGACGTGATGGCAGCCCGGGAGCAGGCCGAGGAAGCCGGACACAGTCGTGATTGACGCCGATGACGGGCGGGGAACCGACCCGGATGACGTCCGGATCGGCGGTGGGGGACTACCGCAGGAGGCGGCCGTAAGCATCGGCGGGGACATCGCGTTCAGCCGTGCTTCCGGCGCCCGCGTCGCGGGTGGCAAGACCGGTCCCCGCTACTTCCCGAGTACGAGGAACACCTTTCCCTGCCGGCCCTTCTGCTCTGCTTGGGCGACGGCTTCACCGATCTCGTCGAGGGAGTACTGACGCCCGGGAGAGGTTTCAAGGATTCCCTCTCGCATCAGCGCTACGATATCCTCCCCCAACTGCCGTCGTTCTGCGTCGGTGAGTCGCGGAAGCCAGTATCCGAGCCAGAAGACCTCCACGATACGGCGGCCCGCCAGGATGTACCGCGGGTCGTCGCCGACGCGGATCGGCTCGCCCGTCAGGGAGCCGTACACCAGCATCCGCCCGTCCTCGTGGAGCGCCTTGAACATCTGCGTTCCGGTCTCTCCGACCACCGGATCGATGGCGTACTTCACACCCTCGGGCCCGACGATGCTGCGGACCTGTTCGTCGATCGGCCCCTCGGTGGACACGATGACGGCGTCAGCGCCGAGAGCTTCCAGCGCGGCCACCGACTCGCGTCTGCGGACGACGTTCAGGGTGCGGAATCCGTCGCGTCTGGCCAGCCTGATGACCATGCGTCCCAGCTCGGAACCGGCCGCGGACTGCAGGAGCCACTCCCCCTTGGGGACCGCCAGCAGACGACGGACCATGAGGATCACGGAGGCGGGATTGACGACGAAGGAGGCCACCTGTTCATCAGGGATCTCATCGGGCACCGGGAACAGGTCACCCGCGGGGACAACAGCGTATTCCGCCCAGTTTCCCCCCTGCCCGTTGACGACCGACACCCGCTGCCCACTGGTCAGGCCGTTCACCCCGGGCCCCAGGGCATCCACGATGCCGACGCCCTCGAATCCGACCGGCGCCGGGAACCTGGCCTGGACGCCGGCGTAGAACCCCCGCACGTACAGCAGGTCCGACGGGTTCACGGGGGTCGCCAGGATGCGAATCCTCACCTGCCCGTCCCCGGGCTCCGGGACAGGCACGTCCTCGACTTCCAGAACCTCGGACGGCTCACCGTGTCGGGCTAACCGAATAGCCTTCATCACCTCGACCTTTCTGCGTGAGAAAGCGCCCAGAAGCATGACTGGATTGCCGGAAAGTCTGTCGACTGTCGAGACCAGGAGATGTCGCGGGGGTCAGTGCCTGAAATGTGCTGGAGCCCGCCGGCCGCGCCATGGCGAATGGGCATTGTCAGAGCCGCCCTCTGCAGGGATCGTAACCGGCACACCTCGGCCACGCTCACCGGAGGCACCGGCACCTCGGCCGGCGCAGCGACGGCACTCCTGCACCACGAATCCGGCCGCCGGGCCCTTTCGCCGCCCCGGCGGAGGCTAGGTGAGGGTGCGTATCGGTCGTCCCGCCTGGAAGGCGGCGATGTCCTCGACCGCGTCGCGGTAGAAGACCTCGTAGAGCTCGCGGGTCACGTAGCCGATGTGCGGGGTGAGTACGGTGTTCGGCAGCGTACGGAAGGGATGGTCGGCGGGCAGCGGCTCGACGTCGCAGACATCGAGCGCCGCGCACCGGATCGCCTTGCGCCGCAGGGTGTCCAGCAGGGCGTCCTGATCGACGATCGGCCCCCGCGAGGTGTTCACCAGGATCGCGGACGGTTTCATCGCGGCGAGTTCCGTACTGCCGACCAGCCGTCTGGTGCGGTCGGTGAGCACCAGGTGCACCGACAGCACGTCCGCGGTGGCGAACAACTCCTGTTTGGTCACAGCCGTCACCCCGTGCTCGGCCGCGCGTTCGGGTGTGAGGTGCCGGCTCCAGGCGATGGTGCCCATGCCGAACGCCTGGCCGATCCTGGCCACGCTGCTGCCCAGGTTTCCCAGCCCGAGAAGGCCGAGGGTCTTCCCGTGCGGCCCGGTGCCGACCGTGTGTTGCCAGCCGCCGTCCCGCATCGCACCGGGCGGAGGGGGCGACCGAATCCCGGCCTCCGCCCGGAGCGGACCGTACGGGTGACGGACGGTCAACTGGCTGCCGACAGGGCTTCGGTCGGGTGCAGCCGGGCGGCTCGGGCGGCCGGGTAGAGGCCCGCCAGGAGTCCGATGAGCAGGGTCGCACCGAGCCCTCCGACGGGTGCCCAGAGCGGGATCACCGTGGTCCACCCCTGGGCCTTCGCGAAGCCGATTGTGGCCAGCGCGCCGAGAACCGCGCCCGCCACCCCGCCCAGGGCCGACAACTGCAGCGCCTCGGTGAGGAACTGGAGGCGGATGTGGCCGCGGGTCGCGCCCAGTGAGCGGCGGAGGCCGATCTCGGCCCGGCGTTCGAGCACGGAGATCACCATGGTGTTGGCGATGCCGACCCCGCCGACCAGCAGCGCCACCGTGCCCAGTCCCAGCATGAGCGTGGTCAGGCCCTTGTCGGCCGCGGCCTTCGCGGCGAGCGCGTCGGAGGGCCGGGAGACCCTGACCGTGCCCTCGTTGCCGGGGTTGACGGTACGGGCGAGCACCGCGCGCACCGCCTCAACCGAGGCGTCCGTGGAGCGTTCGAAGACCGTGGTGGGGTGGC
The DNA here is from genome assembly GCF_051374625.1 of Kitasatospora sp. HPM-01-4. NCBI lineage: Bacteria > Bacillati > Actinomycetota > Actinomycetes > Kitasatosporales > Streptomycetaceae > Kitasatospora > Kitasatospora sp. HPM-01-4. The sequence continues at coordinate 8,271,909 of NZ_JBPQGP010000005.1, forward strand.
CGTCGAAGCCGAAGTACCGTTCGGCGGAGGGGAATCCGACGAGTGCGACCCGGTCGAGGGTCGGGACCAGCTCGACGGGTTCCAGGATGCCGACGATGACGAACTGCTGGTCGTTCATCATGATCGTCTCGCCGGGGGCGGTGACTCCCAGTCGTTCCGCGGCGATCGCGCCCAGCACGGTGACGGGCAGCCCTTCGCCGGGTCCGTCGAGCCAGACGCCCCGGGCGGTCCGGGCGCCGAGGGCCTCCAGCAGATCGGTGCGGGCGGCCTGGGCGGTGACCCCGGCGGTCTGCTCCTCGGGAACGACCGCGCTCCGGCGGATACGGACGTCGAGGTCGGCGGTCGCGGTCGCGTGCTGGACCGCACCGATCCGCTCGACCATGGCGGTGGCCGTCTTCGGGAGCTTCACCTCCTGGCCGAGCGCGTCCTTCCCGGCCTCGGCGGTGAGCAGGTTGGTGCCCAGCCGGTCGAGCCGCTCCATCAGGTCGGCACGGCTGGAGGTGGACATGCCGACCACGGCGACCATGGTCGCGATACCGATGGCGATACCGAGCGCGGAGAGCACCACCCGGGCACGCCGGGCACGCAGACCGACGGCCCCGACCCGGAGGATGTCGAGCGCGTTCACCGGGCGGTCCCCCTCTCATCGGCGACGATCTCGCCGTCGCGGAAGCGGATCCGCCGTGGCAGCGAGGCGGCGATCTCGTTGTCGTGGGTGATCACGCAGATCGTCGTCCCGGCCGCGTTGAGTTCGTGGACGAGCTCCATGACGAGCTCGCCCGACGCCGTGTCCAGCGCACCGGTCGGCTCGTCGGCGAGCAGGAGCGCGGGCTCGCCGACCACTGCACGGGCGATGGCCACCCGCTGCTTCTCTCCGCCGGAGAGCTGGTGGGGGCGGTGGTCCAGCCGGTGGCCCAGGCGTACCCGCTCCAGCGCGGCCCGGGCCCGGGCGCGCCGTTCCCGTAGCGGGACTCCCGCGTAGAGCAGCCCGTCGGCGACGTTGTCCACCGCGTTCCGCCCGGCCGCCAGGTGGAAGTGCTGGAAGACGAAGCCGATCCGGCGGGCGCGCAGCGCCGAGAGCCGGCGGTCGGAGAGTGCGGCGACCTCCTGCCCGGCGACCCGTACGGTGCCGGCGGTCGGCCGGTCGAGGGTGCCGATCAGGTTGAGGAGGGTGGACTTCCCGGAGCCGGAGGGCCCCACGATCGCGAGGAGTTCGCCCTGGTCGATCCGGAGATCGACACCGCGCAGGGCGTGCACCTCGCCGGGGTAGGTCCGGACCGCGCCGATCAGTTCGACCACCGGGGTGGGCGGGGGAGGGGCCATCGCTTCGGCCTGGGGCGGGGTCACTGGTTCCTGAGGTGCGGTCACTGCTTGGCCACCCCGACCTTCATGCCCGCCCGGAGTCCCTCGCCCTGGACCTCGATCCGGCCGTCGGCGGTCATCCCGGTGGTGACCCGTACCGTCTTCACGCTGTCGCCCTGGACCACCTGGAGTCCGTAGCCGCCGTTCTCCCCGCGCAGGGCGACGACCGCTTCGACCGGGACGGTGAGCACGTCCCGGTGTGCCTCGCTGACGAACTTGACCGTCGCGGTGGCCGTCGCCGGCCCGTCCGCGGGCGTACCGGGCGAGCCGTCCAGAGCGATCTCGACGGTGATTCCGTCGCCGTTCCTGCCCGGAGCGGAGGGTTCGGCGGCCTCGGGGCGGACCGTTCCGGAGACCTTTCCCGGGAGTGTGGCTCCGTCCGCCAGGGTGACCTCGGCCCTGGTGTCGGGTGCGGTCAACGGTGCGTCGCCCTGGTCGAGTCGGGCCCGTACGACGGGTCGGACGGACGCGACGGTGAGGACCGCCTTGTCCGGGCCGACCCGGTCGGCGAGCGCCGCGTCGGCCGCGACCACCTTGAGCCGTTCGGGCTGGAAGACCACGTCCCCCCTGCCGACCGTGCCGGTCGTCTCACGGTTCAGCGACTTCTGCCAGCGCTTGACGGCCGTCTCGGTGGCCTGGTCGAAGTGCACGTCGACGTGGAGGCCCGCCCCGAACCCCAGGTCGCGCAGGTTGCGTTCCAGCTGGAGCACGTCGGAACCGCTGTCGCCCGTCTTCAGATCGCGGTACATGGGCACCTGTCCGTACAGCAGGGTGACCGGCCGGTCGTCCAGCCGGTACAGCTCCTGGCCCGCGCTGACCGTGCTGCCGGGCTTCGCCGCGACGGTGACGGTGCCCTCGACGGCAGCCTTCACCGTCCGCCGTCCGGCGAAGTCCAGCTGCCCGTCGACGCTCTTGCTGCGGACCAGGTCGGTACGGGTGATCTCGGTGGTGGCGGGCGGCAGCCGGTCCTTTCCGGCACCCGCGCCGGTCTCCCGGTGACCGATCGTTCCGGCGCCCACCGCCACGGCACCGGCGAGTGCGGTCGTGGTCGCGACCGCGGCGAGCAGGAGCCCTCTGGAGCGCTTCACTGCATGCCGTCCAGACCGTCGAGCAGCTTGTCCTTGCAGGCCTGGCGGGCTTGCTTGTAGGTGGCGGAGTTGCGATCGAGGGAGGAGTTGACCGGATCGGGGTCGCCGCCGGGCAGGACGTTGCCGTGGGACATGGTCGGGTTGGTGAACTTGGACACGCCGTTCTCCCGCATGCACTTGGCGTGCGCGAGCATCGACTCGAAGTCCTTCTGGGCGTCCCGCTTGGGTTCCAGGTTCATCGCGGCCGTCATCTCGGGTGCGCAGACGCCGTTCCTGCCGCCCTTCTGCTCCTCTCCGTGGCCGTTCGGGTCGGCGATCTCGTCGATCCTGGTCCAGTCCAGGTGGCCGCTGAGCTTGGGATCGGGGAAGTTCTTCACCCCTCCCTTGGTGCGCATGCACCGGACGTAGGCCAGCTGGGCGTCGTAGAAGGCGCTCTTGCCGCCGCTGTCCGGCCCGGCGGCCGCCGGCGCGGAGCTGCCGCTGGAGGCGGTGGCGGTCTCGGGGGCCTCGGCGATGCCGTCCGCCTTGCCGCCCCCCTCACCGCAGGCGGCCGCGAGGGCGAGGACGGGGAGGAGGGCGAGGGCGGCCAGGCGCCGCCGGGTGCTTCTCGGGTTCATGGCGACCACTGTCGGCACGGCACGTGGTGAGCCAGGCATGAACAGATGATGAGAACGTAACAATGTCCGACGAGCTTCGATTGATTGCCCGTACCGGTACTGAAGCGGACAAATCATGACCATAATCGTCACCATGCCGCATGTTCTGCTGATCGAGGACGACGCTTCCGTGCGCGACGGAATGGAGCTCGTCCTGCGCCGCCACCGGTACGAGGTCGATGTCGCCGGCAGCGGCGAGGAGGCCCTCGCGCTGCTGGACGGGCCGGACGGCGGGCGAATAGAGCTGGCGGTGGTGGACCTCATGCTCCCCGGACTCGACGGCTTCGAGGTCTGCCGACGGATCCGGGCGCGCTCCACCATGCCGCTGATCATGCTGACCGCGCGCGGCGACGACCATGACGTGGTGACCGGCCTGGAGGCGGGCGCCGACGACTACGTGGTCAAACCGGTGACGGCGCCGGTCCTGGAGGCCCGGATCAGGGCGGCGCTGCGGCGGGCCGATCCCGTGTCCCGGCCGGGGCAGCGGGCCGGTGTCGAGGAGTACGCGGGCCTGGGCCTGGACCGGTCCGCGCTGACCGTCACCAAGTACGGTGCGCCGATCGCCCTGCCGCCCGTCGAACTGCGGCTGCTGCTGCAGCTCTCGGCGTCGGCGGGCCAGGTGTTCAGCCGGGAGCAGCTGCTCGAATCCGTCTGGGAGCACGGCTTCCTGGGCGACTCGCGCCTGGTCGACGCGGCCGTGGCACGGTTGCGGGCCAAGATCGAGGATGTCCCGGCGAGACCGCGCTACATCCAGACGGTCCGGGGCTTCGGCTACCGCTTCGGGCCGCTGTGAGGGTGTTCGCGGGCCTGCGGACCAGGCTGCTGGCCGCCTTCGTGCTCATCGCGCTGGTCAGCGCGGCCACGGCGACCATGCTGGCGTACCGGGACGCACGCACCGCCGTACTGCAACGCGCCCAGTCCACCGCGACGGCGGACTTCCGCTCAAGGGTGAGCGAGGTCGCGGCGGAGTTCGACGTGCCACCGGACGCGTCCTCGCTCAACGTGTTCGCCGATCGGGTGGCGCAGGGACTGCGGGGCGGGACGAAGGTGGTGGCGGTGTACGGGGAGCTGACCGGCACCTCGGACGCGCGGACCGACCCCTCGCGGATCCCCACGGAACTGCGGACCGCGGTTCACGAGGGTACGGGGCTGAAGCTCCAGCGGACCCGCTGGCAGGACGAGCCGTACCTGGTGGTCGGAACGCCGGTGACCTTCACCGAGGACGGACAGTCCTCCGGTCTGGAGGCGTTCGCGATCACCTCGCTGCGGGCCGAACGGGACGACACGGCCGCACTCCTGAGGAACGTGAGCCGGGGTCTGTGGCCGGCCCTGCTGGTCGCGGTGGCCCTGGCACTGCTGGCAGCGCGGACCGTACTGCGGCCGGTTCGCGTTCTCTCGAGCGCCACCCGGGAGCTGGCGACCGGTCGGCTCTCCAGCCGCGCGGTGGTCCAGGGCAGGGACGAACTCGCCGAGCTGGCACGGACGTTCAACGCCACCGCGAGCGCACTCCAGGCCTCGGACCGCGAGCTGCGCGACCAGGAGGCCAGAGCCCGGCGCTTCGTCGCGGACGTCTCACACGAACTGCGCACCCCGCTGGCGGCGATGACGATGGTGACCACGGTGCTGGACGAGGAGGCGGCCGCGGGTCAACTGCCGCCGGACGCCGCGACGGCGGCCCGGACGGTGAGCGCGGAGACCGCGCGGCTGACCCGACTGGTGGACGACCTGATGGAGATCTCCCGGTTCGACGCCAAGGCGGCCCGACTCAACGCGGTGGAGACCGACGTGGCCGCCACGGTGCGCGCCTCGCTGGAGCTGCGCGGCTGGACCTCCTTGGTCCACACCGAACTCCCTTCCGAGGTAAGAGCAGTGATCGACCGACGGCGGATCGACGTGGTGGTGGCGAACCTGGTCGGCAACGCGGTGCGGCACGGCGCACCGCCGGTGGAGCTGGTGCTGACCTCGGACGGCGACGGCGTGGCGCTGTCGGTCCGGGACCACGGCCCCGGACTGGCACCCGATGTCCTCCCGCATGTCTTCGACCGCTTCTACAAAGCGGACTCGGCCCGCACCCGGTCGGAGGGAAGCGGTCTCGGCATGGCGATCGCCCTGGAGAACGCGCGGCTGCACGGCGGCACGATCGAGGTGTCCAACGCCCCGGACGGCGGTGCGGTCTTCACCCTGCGCCTGCCCCGTGCGGGAGCCGCCGGATGAGCGGATCGCGCCGGCTCCGGGCCGCGCTCACCGCAGGGACGCTCCTCCTGCTCGCCGGATGCGGGATGCCGTCCACCGGGGTCCCGCCCACCGGAGTGCTGGACGGCGGGCCGGCGGCCTCCGGCCTGACCAAGGGGCTGCGCATCTACTTCGTCGGCGACGACGGACTGCGCGGGGTGGCCCGGCCCGGCGTCCGGGTGCAGCAGCTCGGTGACGTGTTCAAGCTGCTCGCCGAAGGGCCTTCACCCGCCGAGCAGCGCGCCGGACTCACCACTCTGATGTGGAACGGCCCGTACTCGGTCGAGGGTGACGGGCGGCGGGTGACCGTCCGGGCACCCGGGATCTCCTTCGAGCCGGGCCGCGACCAGAAGGCGAACGGCCAACTGGTGTGCAGCCTCGCCCGGGCCCAGTCGCTGCTGGTCGACGGCGTACGGCCGAACGACGTGCAGGTCACGCTCGTGGGATCGGGCCGACCGGTCGGGCCCTTCCCGTGCTCGTACTACCTCGGCGGGTGAGACTGCTGCGGCGATCGCCCGGCGGGGCGGTACGCCGGGCTCGGCAGCCCTTGCCGCTCCCTCAGGCACGGCCTCTGGCGGGCTTCGGAACCTTCCGGCCGCGACAGGCAGGCGAGTTCTCGCCCGCCGCCTTGTCGGACCGCCCCAGCGTGCGAGCAGGAACCGTTACTTGATCCTTTGACGGAGGGTCAAGTTCCGTATTTTGCCACGTGCTTGTGTAAATCCGCTTTAAGCTTCGTTCACGAGGCGGTTTCTCCGCCATCGCTACGTACTCCCTCACACGGTCGGGCAGCAGGCCCTTCTGAACGATGAGAGCAGGGGATGACAGCTACGAATGAACAACCGAGCGGCGCCGCGCGCGTGCCGGGCCGACGGCGGCCGGGTGTGCTCGGCCGCCGCGCCGTAGGCCGTGTCGCGGCGCTCGCCGTGGGAATCGGCGGCTGCTCGTTGGCTGCGGCTCCGGCGGCGTACTCCCAGGCGGGGGACGGGTCGGTGACGGTCCGGGTGATCCGGGCCGTGGACGCCAGCGGGGTGTGGACGCCCGCGCTGGAACCCGGCATCGCGGGCGTCAAGGTGACGCTCACCGACGACGCCGGGGTCGGCATCGAAGGGCTCACGGCGGCCGACGGCACGGTGACCCTGGCCCCGGCCACGAGCAAGGCGACCGGCGGCAAGTACCGGGTCCAGGTGGTGAATCCGAAGCCGGGCGTGCTCTTTCCGGCCTTCGCCTCGCGGCAGGGGCTGGACGGCGCGCCCAACCAGCTCAGCAGCAACGAGGAGTTCGTCGACCTCTCCGGCGGGAAGAACGCGGCGTACACCACCGGGCTGTGGAACCCCGGTGACTACTGCCAGAAGAACGCCCCGTTGGTGACGACCTGTCAGTCCGCCTCGCGCGAGGGCGGGTCGCAGCGCACGCTGGTGTCCTTCCCGTACAGCGCGCGCGGCCAGGACGGCGTGGACGTCAACGTCACGAACATCGCCACCGACGCGGAGACCGGCACGCTGTTCGGCATCGCCTGGAACAAGGCCGACAGGCGGGTGTTCTCCTCGGCGGCGGCCAAGCGCACCACGGACTACGGTCCGGGCGGCGCCGGTGCGATCTACGTCACGGACCTCGGGCAGAAGAAGACCACACTGTTCGCCACGGTTCCGGACGCCGGGACGACGGCGCACGGGCCTGGCACCGACGACGCCTTCCTCGACGTGCCCGGCAAGGAGAGCCTCGGCGGCATCAAGATCACCGACGACGGCAAGGACCTGTTCGTCGTCAACCTCAACAACCGCAAGCTGTACCGCTACGACGCGAGCGTTCCCAGCGCGACCGCGCCGAAGGCGGTGTACGCGATCCCGGACCCGGGCTGCCCGGCGGCGGGGGACTGGCGCCCGTTCGGGCTGGGGCTGCAGGACGGCACCGGCTACGTCGGCGGAGTGTGTTCGGGAGAATCCACCGGGAAGGTCTCGGACCTGCGCGCGGTGGTCCTGCCCTTCGACCTCGGCACCGGGGCGTTCGGGAAGGCGGTGCTGGACCAGCCGCTGGACTATCCTCGCCAGTCCACTGTCGGCTCGGGGCCGTGCGACGGCGCCGGGTGGTTCCCGTGGACGAACACCTACCCGACCTCGCAGAACGGGCGGCAGTGCGGCAACTCCACCATCGCCAACCCCGAGCCGGAGTTGGGCGAGATCGGCTTCGAGACCGACGGCTCGATGCTGCTGGCCTTCCGCGACCGCTTCGGCGACCGCGCGCCGGCCGGTCCCAAGCCGGGTTCCGCCGCCGTCGTGATGTCGGGCGGTGACCTGGACAAGGCCTGCCCGTCGAACGGCACGTACGTGATGGACACCGACAACGGCTGCGGGCTGTCCCCCCGGGGTACCCGGTTCTTCGACACCGCCTGGGCCGGGGTGGGTCACCACAACACGGCGTTCGCCGGCATGGCGCTCTCCAAGGTGGAGAACACCATCGCGGTCTCCGCCTTCGACCCCAACCACACCGCCCTCGGGTACGGCACGTCGTTCCTCCAGCGGGACGGCAAGCAGGACCCGAAGCTCGGGCTGCGGCTCAACCCGCCCGGGAGCGTCGCCCCGTTCGGCAAGGGCGCGTCGATGGGCGACCTGGAGGTGCTCTGCGACCAGGCCCCGCTGCAGATCGGCAACCGGGTCTGGTACGACCCCGAGCGCAAGGGCATCCAGAGCCCCGGGCAGCGGCCGGTCCCGGGGGCGACCGTCCACCTGTACGACGAGTCAGGGAAGATCGTCGGCACGACGAAGACGACGGCCCGTGGTGAGTACTACTTCGACGACTCCGACGTCGACGGCGGCCTGAAGCCGAGGACGAAGTACACCATCCGGATCGACAACCCGGCGGACTACGCCAAGGGCGGCCCCCTGTACCAGTGGGTGCCCACGGACGCGGACGTCGGGGACAACCACTTCATCGACTCCAAGGGCATCGTCCCGCCCGGCGCCAAGTTCCCCGAGCGGGCGCTGACCACCGGCGGACCGGGCGAGAACAACCACACCTATGACTTCGGCTTCCGCCAGCAGGAAGGCGCGCTGCGGGTCGTCAAACACGACCAGGACGGCAAAGCGCTGGCGGGGGCGAAGTTCCAGCTCTGGAAGGAGACCAACGGCACCGACGGCCTGCAGACCACCGGTACGAAGCCGGACACGCCCGTCGGTGAGCCCTGCACGACCGGCACCGACGGCATCTGCCAGGGCACCGGCCTACCGGGGACGTACTACTGGCAGGAGATCAGCCCGCCGGCGGGCTACGAGGTTCCGGACGTCACGGTGTTCGGCCCGCTGGTGTTGACCTCCGACAATCTCGACGACGGAGTCTCGGTGACAGCGGTCAACCGGCTCATCCCCACACCGTCGCCGTCGCCGACGCCCACCCCGACGCCCACCCCGACGCCCACACCGACACCGACCACACCGGCCGCGCCCGACTCGCACCTGGCCTACACCGGTGGGGGACAGGAGTTTCCGCTGCTCCTGGGCGGCGGTGCGGTGCTCACCGTGATCGGTACGGCGGTGCTCGTGCTGGTCCGCAGGCGCAGGGCCCAGCACCACTAGCCCTCCCCTCTCCGACGCTCGGCGCCCGGCGTGCCGGCCGTCGGAGAGGGCCGGATCGGGCGGGTTCGCGGACCATCGGTCCGGGAACCCGCCCGTGTGTTGTGACCGACCGAGAAGAGAAGGCAACCGCATGGCCCGGAAGACGAGGACCGACGTCCGTACGCCGCGTCGGACGTTCTGGTTCAGGACACTGATCGCGATCGCGGTGTGCGGCACCGCGGCGGGCGGCCTGGCCGTCTACCGGACCGTCTCCGCCGACGCCACCGAGCGGCCGGTGACGGTTGACGAGGCGTCACGACTGGCCCTGTCACGGCTGAACCTGTACCAGGCCAGTCCGGTGACGGTGACCCTCACCGCCACCGAGGGCGGCGGAGTGGTGGTGCGGGTCAGCGGGGTCGTGGACTACCGCACCCACCGGGGTGTGGGGAGCTACCAGGTCACCGGGGCGGCCGGGGCCGCCGCCGGGCAGCTCGATCACGGCCTGGTCGTCTGGGACAGCGGCGGTCTGGGCCTGGCGCCCGCACCGGAGGGCGACTCCGGCCCGCCCTGGCAGCAGGCCGAGCACGTCCCCCGGGCGGGCTGGTCCCCGCGCTCGTACACGGCGGATCCGCTGGACGCCGGGCTCCAGCTGCTGGTCCAGCTCGGAGCGGACCGCCCCGACAACCCGCTGCTGCTCGCCCAGTCCGGGGCACGCTGGCTCGGCCGGGACCGGATCGACGGCCGCAGCTACGACCGCTTCGCCGGACCGCGCGCCCAGGGCACCGCGCCCGACGCGGGGCCCGACGGTGGACGGTCGCCGCTGACGTACTGGGTCGACGGCGACGGCACGCTGCGGAGGGTCACCATGCGGATGGCGGGCCTGGGCACCCCGACCACCGTGGAGTTCTCCGGACGGAACGGCGCCGCGAAGCTCCCCGAAGCACCGTGGGTCGCCGGCTGACGCCGGATCGCTGATGTCGTCTTCGGCCAGGAGAGTCCGTTCAACTTGACCGGCAGAGCGGCATGTCGGCCGGAGCCAATGGGTTCCGCCGTGCTACGTCGCTCAATTCCGCTGCTGCGGCACGGCGGTGGGGTCGGTCGGAAGCTGATAGGCGTCCGGGTCGACGGGCCCCGGCAGGTCGGTGGCCGGGCGGGTGGGGGCCTTCGGGTCCGGCGGCGACGGTCGGGTGGTCGGACAGCCGTCCGGCGCGCACTGCTCAGGGCAGGTCGAAGGTGATCACCATCGTCGTGTAGAGCAGCGCGGCCAGCGGTAGTACGGGCAGGGCGAAGGTGACGGCGCGCAGCCAGGGCCACCGGCCCCGGGTGGTCGGCAGGTCGGGCCAGCGGCGGGCGGACTCGGCGACGCCCGCCGCGAGCAGGCCGGCACCGAGGGCGCAGAGGACTCCCGGGACGTGTCCCCACTCGCCGACCCGCACGGCCAGCAGCCAGCAGGTGGCGGCGGTCAGCGGCAGGGAGACGGCCTTCAGCCGGTCCAGCGGGCGGGAGAGGCGGGCCCGGCGCGGGCGCACCACTCCGAGGAGGGCGAGCGCGGGCGCGCCGGTCGAGAGCAGGACGGTGGCGCCGAGCAGGAGGGGGTGCGGGGTCTGCGGCTGGTCGAACTCGGGGGCGTCGATGCCGAGTAGTGCGAAGCCGATCTTCTCGACCGGTGTGCGGGCGGAGTTGGCGAGGACGACCACTGCGCGCTGGTCGGTGGTGTGGGCGAGGAACGCGCGCGAGCCGTTGGTCAGCCCGTTGTGCCAACTGATCGTCGTGCCACCGGCGTTCCAGAGCTGCCAGCCGAGGCCGATGTGCCCGTCGCGGTCGGCGTAGTCGGCGACGACGGCGTGCGGGGTGTGGGTGAGGGCGAGCGGGGCGGGCGGGTTCGGGGCGGCGTTGGCGGCCAGGAAGAGGGCGAGGTCGGCGCTGGTGGTCCAGGTGCCGGTGCCGACCGCCGCCCACCCGGGGTTGGTCCACGGTACGACCGGGGTTCCGGCGGTGTGGAACGGCTGGGCGGCGTGGTCCGGGGTGCCGGGGGTGGTGCGGACGGTGGTGTGGTCCATGCCGAGCGGTGCGAGGACCCGTTCGCGCAGGGCGGTCGGATAGGCGCGGCCGTCCACCTTGGCGAGGGTCTCGCCGAGGACGGCGTAGCCGAGGTTGGAGTAGGAGAACGCGGTGTCCGGCTTCGGGCCGACGCCGGTCAGGCCGGTGAGCGCGCGCACCGGGTCCTGGAGGATCGAATATCCGTTGCCGCCGAGCAGGTATCCGGCCATCGCGAGGGGGAACCGCGGTCCGTCGGACGGGAAGGACGGCAGGCCGGCGGTGTGGGTGGCGAGCTGCTCGACGGTGATGGCGGCCACCGCCGGGTCCGCGAAGGCGTACTCGGGCCACAGGGCGCCGACGGTGTCGGTGAGCCTGATCTTCCCGGCGTCCAGGAGGCTGCCGAGCAGACTCGCGGTGAGAACCTTCTGCGCCGAGCCGGTCTCGAAGACCGTGTCCGGGGTGGCCGGGGTGGAGCCGTCGGTGGTCCCCAACACGGCTCTGGTGACCTTGTCGTGGTCCACGATCGCGACCGAGACACCCACCGAGCCGCCCGCCCCCTGCCCGTCCGGCAGCAGGCCGGCGACCCGCTCGGCCAGTGCGGCGTCACCGCTGCGGTGGGCGGCGACCGGTGCGCTGCGCGGACCGGCGGCGAAGGCGGCCAGTGCGGCGAGGACGGCGGCGGCGACCGTCCAGCGGACGGCTTTTTGCCTCGACGTCACCCGCCGCCTGGCCGGCCCCGGCGTCCTTGACCCGCTGCGCGTCATCGTCGTCACCACCTTCGACCTCGACGAGTACGTACACGAGGCCCTCCACGGCGGCGCAGCCGGCTTCCTGCTCAAGGACGCCGGTCCGACCATGCTCATCGAGGCGGTCCGCGCCGCCGCCCGGGGCGAGGCCATGGTCTCCCCTCAGGTCACCGTCCGCCTGCTGCGCCACTTCACCTCCCGCCGGGCCTGGCCGTCGCTCCCGGACGCCGGCCGGAACCCACTGTCGGAGCGCGAGTTGGCGACCGTTCAGGCCGCCGCCGACGGACTCACCAACGCCGAGGTCGCCGAACGCCTGCACATCTCCCTCGGCACGGTCAAGAAACACCTCGCCGGCGCACAGCTGAAACTCGACGTCCGCAACCGGGTCGAACTCGCCGCCTGGGCCTACCGCCACGGCCACATGGACGGGCCTTCACAGGCGCCGGTGCACCGGTAGCCATGGGGTGCGCTCCGCCGTCGATCGCCGCACCGGCAGAGGACACACACCTCGTCAGGCCGGCGGTGTGGGCTCCGAGCCTGGTGCGGTGGGTTCGGGGGGCCACGCGTGTGGGGCCAGGACGCCCTTCACATAGGCACGGGCGACCAGGGAGGTGCGGTTCGGGGTTCCCCAGCGCCGGGACAGGCGGGTGAGGTGGTAGTTGACGCCGTCCGCGGTCAGACCCAGCTCGGTGGCGATGCGGGTGCTCGTGGCACCGCCCGCCGCCAGGGCCAGGACGCGGGCCTCGATGTCGCTGGCCTGGCCGGGGCCGGTCGGTTGCGCGGCGCGCGGCTCGGCCGGTCCGTCGACGACGTGCAGGATCAGCAGCAGGTTCGGCGGGATGTCCGGTGCGTCGCTGATCACGTCGATGGTCATCTCGCCATGTCGTTCGCTGCCGGCGGCGGGGGACCAGGTGATCTCGACCGGGTAGCGCAGCGTGCGGCGCAGCCGCACCGCCTCGGTGATCTGGTCGAGCCGCCGTTCGTCCGTCGGGCGGAACAGCTTCATGGCGTTGCGCCCGGTAAGGCGCCCGGGCAGCACACCCCACTCCGTGGCCATGGCGTGGTTGGCCACGATGATGGTGCCTTCGGCGTCGCAGAAGACGAGTGGCAGCGGTATCCGGTCGAACAGGATGGCGGCCCGGTTGCGCCAGAAGACCGCTTGCTCGCTGTCGGGCGGGGGAAACCACCGGACGGGTTCGCCGTCGGGCTGCTGTCCGAGGGTCTGCATCTGGGCTCCTACTGGCCTGGCTCCAGGGACGGTGCGCCATAAGAGAGAGCGCCCGGGGATCGCAACCCTGTCCGTCCGATATCGCTACAAGAATTTGTAGCACGGTGGCATGTGAGGTCCTTCCGGTCGCGCCACGGTGGAGACAGCGCCGCCGCACCGACGGCGGCCGTCCCAATCCCGACCTCGGAGGACAGCTCACTCCATGAACGAGACCCGGCCCGTGCTGCGGGCAGTGAACGGCAACGACGTTCCAGTGATCGACATCTCCGCGACCGGTCCGGGTGCCACGCCCGTCCTGCAGGAGATGGAGCTGGCCCGGCAGCACGGCGGGGCCTATGTCCAGCGGCTGCACGGTCGCGACCTGCTTCTCGTCAGCAGCCTGGACCTGGTCACGGATCTCGCGGACGAGCAGCGCTTTCGCAAGCTCGTCGGCCCGGCGCTCGTGAACGTACGCGAGTTCGCGGGCGACGGCCTGTTCACCGCCTTCAACGAGGAACCGAACTGGGCCAAGGCCCACGACATCCTGATGCCGGCCTTCGCGCTGGGATCCATGCGCACCTACCACCCGGTGATGCTGAAGGTCGCGCGTCGGCTCATCGATTCCTGGGACCGTCACGCCGCAGCGGGACTGCTGGTGAACGTGCCGGACGACATGACCCGGATGACCCTGGACACCATCGGCCTGGCCGGCTTCGGGTTCGACTTCGGTTCGTTCGACCGCCAGGAGCCGCACCCGTTCGTGAGTGCGATGGTGCGCGGCCTGGAGTGGGCGATGACCCGCCTGGCCCGGATCCCCGGCACCGACTACAGCGAGCGCGACGAGGCGATGCGGGTGGACGCCGCCCTTCTGTCGTCGGTCGTCGACGAGGTGATCACCGCACGCACCAGCGGCGGCGCCAAGCCCGAGCACCCCGACCTGCTCTCGCTGATGCTGGAGGTCGCCCACCCGTCTGACGGCACACCGCTGGACCACGGGAACATCCGCAACCAGGTGATCACCTTCCTGATCGCCGGGCACGAGACCACCTCCGGCACCTTGGCCTTCGCCCTTCACCACCTGGCCAAGCACCCGGCGGTGCTGCGTCTGGTGCAGCGTGAGGTGGACGAGCTGTGGGGTGACCAGGCCGACCCGGAACCGACTTTCGAGGACGTCGGCCGCCTGCGCCTGACCCGTCAGGTCCTGGCCGAGACGCTGCGGCTGTGGCCGGCCGCGCCCACCTTCGCCCGCCAGGCACGCGTGGACACCGTCATCGGCGGGCGGATCCCGCTGCGGGCCGGCCAGGCGGTCCGCGTCGTCACCCCGATGCTGCACCGCGACCCCGCCTGGGGGGACAACCCGGAGGCGTTCGACCCGTTCCGCTTCACTCCCGAGGCCGAGGCGGCGCGTTCCCCGCACGCCTACAAGCCGTTCGGCACCGGCGAACGCGCCTGCATCGGGCGGCAGTTCGCACTGCACGAGGCCACCATGCTGCTCGCCATGCTGGTTCACCGGTACCGGCTGATCGACCACGCGGACTACCAGCTGACGATCAAGCAGAGCCTGACCATCAAGCCGGACGGCTTCCAGCTCACCCTGGCCCCGCGCACCCCGGCAGACCGCGCCGCGAACCACGGCGCGCTACCCGCTGAGGCGGCGGCGCAGGAGCCCTGCGCCGAGGCGGTCGAGACCGCGCGGCCGACCCGCGTCCTGCCGGGCACCGGAGTGCTGCTGCTGCACGGCTCCAACTACGGCACCTGCCGCGAATTCGCCGGCCGGCTCGATGACGCCGCCGCCGAACTCGGCTGCGACACCGCCGTGGCCCCGCTGGACGCCTACGCGGACGGCCTGCCCACCGACCGGCTGGTGGTCATCACCGCCGCCTCCTACAACGGCCAACCCACCGACGACGCAGCCGCGTTCGTCCGCCGGCTGGAGAACGCAGCCCCCGGCGCCGCCGACGGCGTCCGCTACGCCGTGCTCGGTGTCGGCGACCGCAACTGGTCCGCCACCTACCAGCGGGTCCCCACACTGATCGACGACCGCCTCACCGCGCTCGGTGCCACCCGCGTCCTGCCGCGCGCCGAGGCCGACGCCTCCGCCGACCTGACCGGCAGCGTCAAGGCGTTCACCGCGGCCCTGGGCACAGCCCTGCTGGAACACCATGGCGACCCGGACAGCGCGGGTGCCGCGCCCGACCGGAACGGCTCCACGTACGCCGTCACCGAGGTCACCGGCGGCGAGCTCGACGCGTTGGCCGCGCGCCATGGCATGACAGCGATGACCGTGACCGCGGTGGAGAGCCTCACCGGCCCGGACTACCCGCGCGTCAAGCGCCTGGTCCGCCTGGCACTGCCCGAGGGCACGAGCTACCGCACCGCCGACCACCTGACCGTGCTGCCTGCCAATGACGCGGGCGTGGTGGAGCGCGCCGCCCGGCTGCTGCGCGCCGACCTCGACACCGTGCTCAACATCGTGCCGACCCGCCCGCACCGCGACGGTCTCGCGGTGGACCGTCCGCTGACCGTACGCCAACTACTCACCCACCACGTCGAGTTGCAGGACCGCCCGACCGCCGGGCAGTTGACCGAGCTGGCCGAACTCAACCCCTGTCCGCCCGAACAGGCCGCCCTGCGCGCCCTCGCAGCCGACCAGTCCGCCGACCCGCGGACACTGCTCGACGTCATCGAGGACAGCCCGGCCCTGCACGGGCTCCTGACCTGGCCGGTCCTGCTCGACCTGCTGCCCGCGCGGCGCCCCAGGCACTACTCGATCTCGTCCTCGCCGGCCGCCGACCCGCAGCACATGGACCTGATGGTCTCCCTGCTGCAGGCGCCCGCCCGCTCGGGGCGCGGCACGTACCGCGGCACCGGCTCCGGCTACCTGAGCACCGTTCGCCCCGGCGACACCGTGTACGCCCGAGTCCAGCCGTGCCGCGAGGTCTTCCGCATCGGCCACGACGACACCATGCCGGTCATCATGATCGCCGCCGGAACCGGGCTCGCTCCGTTCCGCGGTGCCATCGCCGACCGCCGCACCCTCGTCGCCGACGGCACCCGCCTGGCTCCGGCGCTGTGCTACTTCGGCTGCGACGCCCCAGACGCCGACTACCTGCACGCCGACGAACTGAACGGCGCCGAGCTCGCCGGGGCCGTTTCGATGCGCCCGGTGTTCAGCGAGGCTCCGGTGGAGGGCCTGCGCTTCGTCCAGGACCGTATCGCCGCCGAGGCCGAGGAGATCTGGAGCTTGCTCCAGGCCGGCGCCGAGGTCTACGTCTGCGGCGACGGTGCCCGCATGGCCCCCGGCGTCCGTGCGGCCTTCCGGGACATGTATCTGAAGCGCACCCCCGCAGCCGAGGAGGAGGACGCCCACGCCTGGCTCCAGGAGCTGGTCTTCCAGGGCCGCTACGTGGAGGACGTCTACAGCGGCTGACACTCCCGGCCTGCCTCCGGTTCCCGGCACGCCACCGTGGGCCGCAGGCCGCCCCGTCAGCCCGGCAGCGGGGCGTTAAGGGAGGGGCTCCCAGTGACCGGTCCCTGGAGAACAGTAGGGTCCGTGCAGGGGAAGGGAGGCCACATGGAGCGGGCCCGAGTCCTGGTGCTGGACGCGGCTCCTGGCGAGTTGCTCGGTCCGGAGCTGGAGCGTCTGCTCGGTCACCGCCTGGCCGTCACGCTGAATCTCCGCCGGGTGGCCGATCCTGCCGGGGCGCGGGCTGCCTGGGACGGCAGGGTGGACTTCACCGACTTCGATGCCTTCGACGAGTCCACGCTGATCGCCGAGACCGTCCGGGACGGTCTCGGCTACCACGCGGTCAAGTCCCGTGCCGGTGTGCCGCTACGCGCCGCGTTCTTCTCGGCTGCTACCGACGCCGCGCTGGCCAACCGGCTCCGTGTGGTCGGTCGGGCCGGAGCGGGCACCGATCACGTCGAGTTGGCGGCCGCCGCCCGTTACGGGGTCTCGGTCACCCATACCCCAGGGTCCAACGCGAACGCGGTCGCCGAGTTCACCCTGGCCCAGCTACTCGCCCTGACCAGGGACCTCCCGTCACACAACGAGGCCGCGCACCAAGGCAGTTGGCGCGCACCGGCCGCGCCCACGGTGGAGCTGTCGGAGCTGACCCTGGGTATCGTCGGGCTGGGGCGGATCGGCCTGGCGCTGGCCGAGCGGGCCACCGCCCTGGGCATGGAGGTCCATGGGCTCTCGCGGCGCCCGGCCCAGGCATCAGTACCCCTGGCCCCCTCCCTCCCCGCACTGCTGGCGACCAGTGACGCGGTCTCCCTGCATCTGCCACTCACCGCGCAGACCCGAGGGCTGATCGGGCGGACGGAGCTGGCACTGATGCGTCCGGGGTCGATCCTGCTGAACACCGCCCGGGGCGGAATCGTCGACGAGCAGGCACTGGCCGACGCGCTGCGCGACCCAGAACATCCGCTCGCGGCAGCCGCCGTCGACACCTTCGAACACGAGCACGCCGCCTTCGCCTCGCCGCTCTTCGGCCTGCCGAACGCGCTGCTGACCCCGCATGTCGCCGGGATGACCAGGAATGCGATGTCCACGGCGGCCCTGCGCTGCGCGGACCATGTCGCGGCCCTGCTCGCCAATCGTCCGGACGGTGTGCCCGTGGTGACGGCATGACAATTGATCCGCATCAGGGCTGCCCTGATGGCTCATCACGTCCCTGACGCCGGAGCGAAGGCCGAGAACGATCGGCTGATCCCGGGACGCTCGCCTGCTTGCCGCAGTGGTGCGCGACGGTCTCGGCGAAAGCGCGGGCCAGCGGGGACAGGGCGTCCCAGCGGCGCACTGCCCAGCCTGCGGTGAGGGCGGGGAGCGCGGGAATGGGGATCAGGCGCAGGCCCGGGTGCCCGGGGCCGCTCCAGGCCGGCAGAGTCGGGACGACGGCGTGGCCGAGACCAAGCTCAGCAAGGAGGATCGCCGTGTCCCAGTCGGCGACGCTCGTGTCGAACACCGGCCGGATCCCGGACTCCGCCAGCCAGGCACCGAGTTGCAGGCGGGAGGTCGAGTTCTCCGGGAGTCCGATGAGCCGGGCGTCCTGCAGGTCGGCCGGTTCGATGAACGCTTTGCCCGCCAGGGGGTCGGTCGTCGAGACGGCGAGCGCCCAGGGCAGTTTCACGACGGGGTGCTGCTCGATGGTGCGCGTCGCGGGCCCCAGGGTGATCCAGGCGAGGTCGACGCCGCCGGCAGTGAGGGCGTCGAAGCAGCCGGCACTGGAGGTCTCGGTCTGGAAGTCGAGGCTGGCCTGGGGGAAGCGCCGGCGGAAGTCGACGACGGCGGCGGACATGAAGTGCCGGACGGTAGTGGCCCCTGTCGTGACCCGCACCGATCCGCCTTCCGCGCGTGCGAGTTCTTCGAGCCGACGCAGCGCGTGGTCGATGCACCCCAGGCCCTCGGTGACCGCCGTGTGAAGCATGCGCCCCGCCGGGGTCGGCACGACCCCCCTCGTGTGCCGCTCGACCAGGCTCAGGCCCAGCTCCCGCTCAAGTCGCTTCACGTGCTGGCTGACGGCGGACTGCGTGCAGGACAGATCGCGAGCGGCGGCACTCAGCGAGCCGGTCCGGCAGACCGCGGCGAAGACACGAAGATCATCAAGAGTCACAATGACCCAAGCTATTGCTTGGGTATGGCCTAGTAAACCCGTGGATTGACTTGGGTTTCCGAGTTGACTGATCATCACTGCAGGGCCCAGGGCGGCAACCCGTCCGCTGCTTTCACCCCGATCCGGACGCGGCGAAAGCAGCGGACGGGTGCCGACCCGCGACAGTGCCGAGGGCAAGCACCCAGGCCCACCACAGCCCCCCATCCGGCAAATCCGCCCGACCACACTGGTCTTGCAAGCACGACAGGAGCACACGTGACCACAACCAAGCAGACGGTGGCCGTGTTGGGACCCGGTGGCGTCGGCGGCCTGCTCGCCGCCCTGCTGTCCCGCGCCGGGCACCGCGTGATCTGCGTCGCCGGAGAGTCGACCGCACAGGCACTGCACCACAACGGGCTCCGCGTGCACAGCGCGCAGTTCGGCGACTTCACCGCACGCGTGGAGGCCGACACCCGGCTGCGCGAACCGGTTGACCTGTGCCTGGTGACCGTCAAGCACACCATGCTGGACGCAGCCCTGGAGCGGATCCCGCCCGCCATGCTCCGGGACGCCCTCGTCGTTCCTCTCCTCAACGGCATCGAGCATCTCGACGTGCTGCGCCGACGCTACGGCGCCGAGCGGGTCGTGGCGGGCGTCATCCGCGTCGAGGCGACCCGGACCGCACCCGGCACCATCGAGCACGGCAGCCCGTTCACCGAGATCGACCTGGCGGGCACGGACAAGCGGCTGGACACGCTCGCCGACCTGCTCCAGGCGGCGGGAGCCACCGCCCGCGTCGCCGAGGACGAGACCGCGGCACTCTGGGCCAAACTGGCCTTCCTCGCCCCCTTCGCCCTGCTGACCACCCGCTATGGCCTCACCATCGGCGGGGTGCGGACCGAACGCCGTGCGGAGCTCGTGGCCCTGGTGGAGGAGGCCGCCGCCGTCAGCGCGGCCTGCGGCGTCCCTGCCGCCCCCGCGAAGACGCTGGCGCTGTACGACGCGTTCCCCGCCGGCACCAAGTCATCGATGCAGCGCGACGCCGAAGCGGGCCGCCCGCTGGAACTGGACGCCATCGGCGGTGCGCTCCTGCGGGCAGCCGACCGGCACAACGTCGCAACGCCCACCATCACCCGGCTCCTGACCGAGCTGACCGCGACCACCCAATGCGACAGGGACAGTTGACCGGCACCGGACCCACAGGCAGACACATGAGATACGCGGACGGCCCCAAGCACGCACTGCGAGACCGCCATCGCAGCAGCCGCGTCCCTGGTGCGGCGGATCGTTGTCGATAAGGAGCCACCCGGCGGCGTCGACACCGAGCCGGACGACGACGGTCTCGGGCGCTCACGCGGTGGGCTGACCACGAAGCTGCACCTGGCAGTCGAGCAGGGACAGAAACCGCTGTCCCTGCTCGTCACCGCAGGCCGGCGGCACGACAGTCCCCAGTTCCAGCCGGTCCTTGACGGCATCCGGGCACCTCGCATCGGACCGGGCCGACCCCGTACGAAGCCGGACCGGGTCCGCGCCACAAGGCCTATGGCTCCCGTGCGAACCGCTCCTACCTTGCGCCGGCGCGGCGTGAAGTGCACCATCCCGGAGAAGGCGGGCCAGATCCGCAACCGCCACAAACTCGCCTCCCGAGGCGGCCGCCCGCCCAAGTTCGACAAGGACGACTACAAGCAGCGACACGCGGTTGAATGCGGCATCAACCGGCTCAAGCGCCACCGCGCGGTTGCCACGAGGTACGACAAAGGACGGGGTGCCGTGGTTCCTCGCTCTGCTCTGGGCGACCGGCTTCCTCTTCGGCGCGGCCCTGCTGCGCTACCTGCGCCGCCATGACACCCGGCAGGTGATCCGACGCTACGCCGCCGTGGGAGCGCTCGGCGCAGGCCTGCTCTCCCTCGCGTCCATCATCACCGGCATCGGCTGAGGAGTCTCCCAAATGGCCGGCCTGCCGGTACACCTCGCGCTCCTCGGCCGGGCTGAGGGCAGCCTCGATGGCCGGGGTGCCGGGCAGCGGGGTGGTGACGACGAGCAGTGACCGGGCGTCCTCAGCCAGCAGGGTGGGGGCCCGGTCGGGACCGAGCGCGGGTGCGAGGTGTCGGTAGGCGGCGGTCTCGCGCCGGTGCATGAGCTCGTTCTTGTGCCGCTTGGCGAACAGGCGTTGTCCGCCGTCGGTACGGACCTCCCACACCGCCGGCCGGCCCGAACGGTCCCGCGAGCGCACGCCCACCAGCTCGTACGAGCCGGCCGCCCCACGCAGCAGCCGGTCGGCGTCCTCGGGAAGGGCGGGCCCGGTCATGCCGACCAGCCGACGGTGGAGAGCCGGTTGCCGCGGGCGATCTCGCCGAGGGCGTGCGCGGTGTAGGGAACGATGTCGTCCGGAAGTCGGTCGAGCGGCCACCAGCGCAGCTCCTCGCACTTGTGCGGCTCCGCGTTGCGAACCTGGCCCGCGTAGCGTGCGGAGCGGAAGAACAGCTGGAGACGGCTGCGCCCGTCGTCGGCGTCGAGGTGGTGCAGCGTGTGGACGAGTTCGAGATCGTCCTCGGCGATGGCGATGCCCAGTTCCTCCTCGGCCTCGCGCGTCATGGAACGGGTGACGGGCTCGCCCCGCTCCATGTGCCCGGCCGGAAGATGCCACAGGCCGGCGGCGTAGGTCGTGTTGCGGCGCCGTCCGAGAAGCACCGTGCCGCCGTCGATCACGACGAGGTGGACCCCGACGACCAGCGTCAGCGGGTCCGTCCCGGGCGCGCGGTGTGCCGTGTCCGCTGGTCGGTCGGTGCGGTCGAGCTGGTTCACGAGGTCCTTCCGGTGGTCTGGTCGGCCGCCGCGGCGAGCAGCGGCAGGTAGTGGTGCATGTAGGGCGGGACCTTGAGGTCGAGCACCTCGGCGAGGGGGACCATGCGTACGGCCAGGCCCTCGTCGCCGAGCCGCAGGTCGCTGTCGGGACCGTCCCAGGCGGCGTGCAGGACGCGGGTGAGCGGGGAGACGAGGTCGTGCTGTGGGCCTGGGATCAGCCGCATCCGGGTGATGGTGATCCCGGCCTCCTCGCGGACCTCCCGGGACGCGGTCTCCTGCGGGGTCTCGTCGGCTTCCCGCCACCCGCCGATCGGGGTCCAGACGCCGGGCCAGGCGATGCCGGGCTTGTCGTTGCGCTGGTGCGTCAGCAGGCGCCCGGCCGGGTCGCGGATCACCAGGACCCGGGCGGAGGTGTCGCGGACCACCACGCCGACGCCGATCCGCTCGACGCCTTCGCGGAAGGCCGGTTCGGTCAGCACGTCGAAGTCGATCACTGGAGGGGCTCCTCGGTCTCCCGCACCGGTACGGCCCGTTGGGCGGGCACGCCGGTGCGCTCGTTCTGCAGGTCCCACAACTCCCTGAACCGGCCGCCCGCGTCGGCCACCAGCTCGGCGAACGTCCCTTCCTGGAGGACCTTCCCCTCCTCGAGGACCACGATCCGGTCGGCGACGGCCACGTTGGTGAGTCGATGGGTGACCAGGACGACCGCCCGATCGCGGGCGATGGCCCGCAGGTTCTGGAAGATCCGGTGCTCGGCCCGCGGGTCGAGGGCGGCGGTGGGCTCGTCCAGGACCAGTAGTCCGGCCTCGCGGTGGAACGCCCGGGCGATGGCCAGGCGCTGCCACTGACCTCCGGACAGCTCCTCGCCGCCCATCCACTCCACGGCCAGGAGCGTGGAGAGGCCCCGGCGGAGCTTGGCGACGACCTCGCCCGCCCCGGAGGCTTCGGCGGCGCGCATCACGGCCTCGTCTCCGTCGGCGGCCGGCTGTCCCAGCGTGATGTTCTCCCGGCAGGTCAACGGCCAGCGTGCGTAGTCCTGGGGCACGACCGCGACTTGGCGCCACAGGGCGTGCGGATCGAGGTCGCGCGTGTCGTGCCCGTCCCAGAGCACCGATCCGGTGGCCGGCAGATACAGGCCCGCGAGGAGCTTCGAGAGGGTGGTCTTGCCCGAGCCGTTCTCGCCCACCAGCGCCAGGATCTCGCCGCGGTCGACGTGCAGACTCACCCCCTCCAGTGATGTGCGCTCGGAGGCGGGGTAGGCGTAGGTGAGGTCCTTCACCGAGATCCGTTGCGGTGCCTGCGGTACAGCGGTGCCGCGCTGCAGCCGGTGGCCGCCGGCGGTGTCGAGGAAGCTCGACCAGTCGTCCAGGTACATGCCGGTGCGGAACAGGTCGGCGCCGTAGCCGACGATGCCGCGGAGGCTGGTGCTGACCGCGGCGAGGGCGAACACCGCCGCGCCGCCGTGGGGCAGGCTCATCCGGTCGGTGCCGACCAGCCAGAGCATCGCGACCCACACCAGGGCGGTGCCGAGGCCGGACGCGGCGGCGCCGATCACCGAGACCTTGGCGCCCTTCATCGCAGCCTGCCGGGAGCCGGCGTCCAGCCGTCGGCCGACCTGCTCGTACTTGGCGAGCAGGAAGTCGCCCATGGTGTCGGAGCGGACCTGGTCGGCGTTGCGCTTGAGGTGGATGTACCAGCGAAGGTTCGCCATGATCCGGCGGTCGCCGATGGCGGCCCGGTTCGCGAGGAACTGGACCCTGGCGGCGTGAACCGACGCGATGCCCTGCGGCAGTGCGGCCAGCACGAGGAGCGGAAGAAGCAGTGGGTGGAGCACCGTCAGCACGCTCGCGGCGCCGATGAGGGAGGCGAGTGAGGCGATCAGGTTCTGTGCCTCGCCGACGATGTCCACGCACACCTCGGCCCCGCGGTCGGCGGCCTCCAGCTCGTCGTTGTAGCCGGCGTGGTCGTAGGCGGTCAGCTCGGCGGCCACGGTGGCGCGCAGCACCGCCGCTTCCGCTTCGCGGGAGATGCGAGGGGACAGGTGGACGGTGATGGTGCGGATGGTGATGCCGAGCAGCGAGCGGGCGCCTGCCGCCGCTGCGATCACCAGGATGGACGGCGCGGCGTGGGCGAGCTTGTCGCCGATCCGGCCCGGATCGAACAGGGCCGCGATCGTGCCGGTGGTTGCGAACAGTCCGGCCGCGCCGAGTACGGCGGAGATGACCTGGCAGGTCAGCAGCAGGGCGACGGAGGTGCGGTCGATGCGCCAGCCGAGTCGGAAGGCGCGGACCACGAGGGTGGGCAGGCGGCGGGCCATGGCGCTGACGCTGATCGCCTCGATCGCCTCG
This sequence comes from Kitasatospora sp. HPM-01-4, assembly GCF_051374625.1. Lineage (NCBI taxonomy): Bacteria > Bacillati > Actinomycetota > Actinomycetes > Kitasatosporales > Streptomycetaceae > Kitasatospora > Kitasatospora sp. HPM-01-4. Next base: position 8,295,535 of record NZ_JBPQGP010000005.1, read on the forward strand.
ATGCGACGGCCGTCGGCCAGCCACTGCAGCTCCTCGTCGGCGGTCTCGGCCGATCGGGTCGCGGTACTCACGCGTTCGCCTCCTTGCACAGGTGGCTGACCATCAGGGCGTGGGTGTTCACCAGAGCTCCTCCAGACACGGACGGTGCGCGGGCATACGGAGCCGCCGCATCGGCAGAAGTGAATGGCCCAAGTGGGCCTCCAGAAAGCCGAGTTGGGGCTGATTCGGGCACCGGGAGCGTCTGATGATGGTGCTGTTCGAATGCGCCGTTCAAGCGGATTACCACCGGGCGAGCCCGGGTCGAACGGGGAGTTTTCGAGCACCTCCGAGGCGCCGCCCAGAGCCTCCTCCAGCCGCTCGCGAAGGGGGGGGGCGGGCAGGGCGCCGGAGCCCAGTGCGCAGGCGGCGAGAGCGCGTTCGAGCGCGGCTGTCCGGTCGGGTCCGAGGTGGTCACGGACGCTCGGGTGGGCGAGGAGGTCGCGCAGTGCGTGGCCGTCACCGGATTCACCCGTTCGGCTGGTCAGGCGCAGTGCGAGGTTTCGGGCGGCGGGACCGGTCGGGTGCGCGCGGGTCACTCCCGGATGACGGTGATCGGATGCTTGGGGCGGTCCAGTGCCGCATCAGGCAACGTTTGCCCTGTAGACCACATCGCGTAGCCGTTCGCCGGCAGCGTGCTTGTTCCGCCAGATGATGCAGCGGCGGATCATGCTGCCCTGCTCCTTGTGGCCGCCGTGATCGGTGCTGTTCAGGGCGGAGCAGCGAAGGGCGGTGAACCGGGCCTCAACGCGGTGCCCGCCGACGCCGTGTTCGAGGGCGAGCAACTCAGCCGCTGGGTGCAGGCGCAACGATCCTGCTGGCCCGGCCTGGAGCCGGACCAGCAGGATCTGTTGACCGCGATCGGCATCGCCCCGGCCCAGGGGCTGGTCGCCGCCGAGATCGCCGCTGAGGTTCGGGCCTGTGGCGGTTGTCTTCTCCCGATGGGGGCTGGGGCGGACGGCTGTGTGCCGTCCGCCGAGGGGGTCACCCGTGGCGGTGGTGGTCGCAGCAGTCGGAGAGCTGGAAGGAGGCGATACGGGTGTTCCAGTTTCCGGTGCCGTCGGCCGGTTGGTACTGGTTGGTGTACCAGAACGTGCAGTCGTCCATCGGGTCGATCGCCATGGAGGTGTAGTCACCCCAGCGGTTGCTCCCGGTCTGGGAGCCTGTGCCGGTCCACACGGTGGTCTCCCGGAATGTCATCACGTTCCGCGGGTCGTGCGCGAGGCGTCCGGTGACGCGGATCGAGGGATGGTCCTGGGAGGACGACGACGAGTATCCCAGGGCGATGTCGCCCTCCTTGTCCTGGGCCGCGGAGCCCATCCACCGGTACCCGGGCCCTGGAGCGTAGGTGCTCTGCTGATGGACGACCGGTCGGCCGCGGTCCAGCCACAGTTCGTACCAGCGCACCCCGATGCCGCCGGGGGCGTCGACCGCGTGGTTGAAGACCAGGGTCTGGTGGTCGCCGAAGTTGCGGTAGGCGAGCCGGTACATGACGGAGTAGGAGAGCGAGTCCAGTTTCTGGGTGGTGCCGGCCTGGGGGACGCACCGGGTGGGATCGGTACTCGCGCAGGCCGGGGTGTAGGGGGCCACCCGCAGCTCTCTCGGGCTCGTGACGGTGGTGCGGGTCTGGTCCGCCCAGTCGACGTGGAACCGCCAGTACTGGAGGCTGTTGTAGGCGGGGTTGAGGGCGATCAGCAGGTTGGGCTCGCCTTGCGGCGGTGGGGTCGTGCCGTCGAGGTCCGTGGGGAGCGGGATGGTCGGTGACGGGATGGTGTAGCACTGCTGGTCGGCGTCGGCTCCGCGCAGCATCCTGTTCCGGTCCCAGGCGCACGCCTCGAAGAACGTCCCGCCGGTGAAAGCCGCGTAGTAGGCGTCCGGCCACACCGAGACCTTCGGGTGGTCGATGAAGTGCTGATACCCGAAGTCGTACCGGTAGTACTCGCCGGTGGCGTCTTCGGTGGTGGAGACGGCCACGCACAGTCGATTCGTGGTGCCCGTCTCGTCGAGGGCGAACTGGTTGACGATCCAGCGGTGGGCCAGGGAGTCCCAGCGGACTACGGGATCCCCGATGTCGACGTTCTGAGAGGGTGTTCGATACCGATTTAGGCTGCCGCAGGCGGTTTCGGACGGAGGTATTGCCCGGTTCTGTCCGGGCTGGCGGTCAGGCGGTCGGTCATGGAGTTCACCATGGCCCACTGGATCATCGAGCGTGACCGGTCCGGCAGTTCCTCGTAGTCACGGTGGAGCCGCCGGTACCGGGACATGATCCCGAAGGTCTGCTCCACGCGCCAGCGGATCGGCTGGACGACGAAGCCTTTCTGCTCCTTGTCCCGGGCCACGACCTCGACGTCGATGTCGAGTGCGGCGCCGTGCTTGACGACGGCGTTGTTGTAGCCGGCGTCCACCCACGCTTTGGTCACGGTGGGCCACTGGGCGGCGAGGGTGTCCAGGACCTGCTTGCCGCCGGCGGAGTCCTGGACGCCGGCGGCGGTGACGATCAAAACCAGGAGCAGGCCGAGGGTGTCGGTGGCTATGTGGCGCTTGCGGCCCTTGACCCGCTTGCCGCCGTCGTAGCCCTGGCTGTCGGCCGGGGCGTTCGGTGAGGCTTTCACGGACTGGGCGTCGATGATCGCGGCGCTGGGCAGGATGCGGCGGCCCTTCTTCGCCCGGAGCTGGTCACGGAGTGTGTCGTGGATCCGCTCGGTGGTGCCGTCTCGTTCCCATTCCTTGAAGTAGCCGTAGACGGTGGTGTGGGGTGGGAAGTCGTGCGGAAGGTAGCGCCATGCGATGCCGGTCCGCGCGACGTAGAGGATCGCGTTGACCACCTCGCGCAGCCCGGTCGTGGGCTCACGTCCTTCGGCGCGGGTGCGTCGCCACTCCAGCAGCATGGGCTCGATGAGCTCCCACTGATCGTCCTTCAGGTCCGAGGGATACCGGCGTCGTTCCGTCACAGTTGATCAATATCGCGGACACGGACCCGGCCGCCACGAGATCCTGGAACCGAGTCCGCGCCGCAAGAACCAAAGCCGGACAGTTGGGGGGAATCCCCTATCGAACACCCTCTGAGAGGTCTCGCACGGTCCGCCGAACCCGCTGAACAGGGTTTGGGTGGTCAGTGGCCCGAGTACCGTGGCACCGGTCTTGGAGTACACCGCGAGGTCGTAGTTGGTGATCTCCACGATCTGGCTGGAGCCTACCGAGGCGTTGGGGTCGGGCGGGACACCCCCGGCTTCCCGGATGCCATCGAAACTGACGCCCAACCGGATCTGGTCCCTGCTGCCGTCGCGGCCCTGCACCACCTGATCCGGACGGGCGCCCTTGGTGAGGGACGGGTGCGGCACCTCTCCGGGAGGCATGACGCTGGGGGTGGACCGGTGCTCTCCGGATCTCTGCGCCAGTTCACGCAACGGTGGCGAGGTGTCATGGTGCACCGCTGGTCCGGAGTCAGCGGACCGAGTAGCCGTCCCGTGGACGGCCGGCTCGAGTACGGCTCTGGCGGTGGGCGCGGCGGACCACGCCGGGGAGGCCACCAGCGCCGCTCCCATCGAGGTGGCGGCGACGATCGAACGCAAGGCACGGGATACGTGCATCAATCCTCCGAGCGGGTCGGTGAGCCGACCCGATCGGCCGTCTGGTGACGGCATCGTCCGAGGCAACCCCCACCCGCTTGCGGCGGCTGTCGCGACCTCCCAGCGCCCCGGGTACGCCGGGCACGCTTCCAGGCCGCAGTATGAGGGCGGGCGACTCATCTGAGGGTGTGGCGAAATCCAGTTATCCACCTCGTCCGCCCGACGCCGTGGTGATCGGTGCCGTGTCGGGTGCGGCTCAGCCGTATGGCGCTGCCTACATGACGGGCATTCGAGAACTCACATCGATCTCGCGTGGACGCACCCGTTCTGCTGGTGCCGCATCAGGCAACGTTCGCCCTGGTGACGACTTCGCGTAGGCGTTCGTCCGTGGCGTGCTGCCTTGTCAGCCGCGTGGGGTGCGGAGGGCGAGGATGGCCATGTCGTCGTGGCCGTCGCTGGGGTGGTGGTCGGCCAGGGCTCGGACAAGGTCGTGCAGAGGTAGGGCGGCGTGTTCGGCGGCGAGGGCGGCCAGGCGGTCCAGCCCTGTTTCGACCGGGTGTGCGGGGTGTTCGAAGAGCCCGTCGGTGAAGAAGATCACCGTAGAGCCTGCTGGCATGGGGTGGGTGTGGTCCGTCCGCGGCTGGGCGGTGTCGACGCCGAGGGGGAGGTCGGGGTCGGCGTGCAGGTAGCGGGCTTGGTGGTCGGGGGTGATGAGCAGGGGTGGGGGGTGGCCTGCGGTGCTCCAGCGCAGTGTCCAGGTGCCTTGCTGGGCGGGTTCGATGCGGGCGAGGCAGGCGGTGGTGACGGGCTGGTCGGTGATCGCTTCGAGGGCGCGGTCGAGGTGGGTGAGGACGGCGCTTGGTGGGGTGCGCTGGTCGTAGAGCAGGGCGCGCAGCATGTTGCGGATCTGGGACATGGCAGCGGCGGCCTCAAGGTCGTGGCCGACGACATCGCCGATGACGGCTGCGCAGGCGTGGTCGGGGACCAGGAGCGCGTCATACCAGTCTCCTCCGATGTGGCTGGGGGTGCTGGCGGGGCGGTAGGCCGCGGCGGCGTCGAAGGGTCGCAGGTCGGGCAGTTGTGGCAGGAGGAGTCGTTGGAAGTGTTCGGCGTCGAGACGGGTCTGTTCGTAGAGGCGGGCGTCGTCGATGGCCAAGCCGGCGGCGCTGGCGAGTGCGATGATGAGTGCTTCGTCGTGGGCGTCGAAGGGTTGGCCGTCGTGCCGTTCGGCGACGTAGAGGTCTCCGTAGATCTTGCCGCGCGTGCTGATCGCGGCCCCGAGCAGGGTGCGCATGGGAGGGTGACCGGGAGGGAAGCCGGCTGAGTCCGGGTGGGCGGAGATGTCGTCGACGCGCAGCGGTACCGGGTGCGCGATCAAGTATCCCAGCAGGCCGCGACCGCGTGGAAAATCCACCCCGGCCAGGTCGGCCCGCTCCTGCGCTGACAGGCCCACCGGGATGAACCGCTCAAGATATTCGCCGTTCTCGTCGAGCACGCCGAGCGCCCCGAAGCGGGCGCCGACCAGTTCCATCGCGGTGTCGACGATCAGCTGCAGCACCACGGCCAGGTCCACGTCCCGGCCGAGGACCGCCTCGTACAGGTCATGCAACCGGTCCTGCGCCCGGGCCAGTGAGCTGAGCTGCTCGGCGATCTGCTCGAGCTCGACGCCCAGACGCAGACGGCCGGCCCGACCGGACTGATCCGACGGTCCAGACTGGTTCGGTCTCCTTGCCATCACCGGCGCCTGTTCGTCTGCCGTTCGGCCTCGGTGGCCTTGAGCCGGTAAGAATCGGTGCCGGTCTGAATCAGGGTGCCTTTGAAGGTGAGCCGGTCGGCAATCGCCGCGCACAGGCGGGGGTCGGTGAAGGGCTTGTCCCACTCGCTGAACAGGGCGTTCGAGGCCACCGCGGTCGCCTTGCGCTGCTCCCGCTTGGTGGAAATCTGGAACAACAGCTTGGCGCCCTTCTTGTCCAGGTTCAGGTAGCCGAACTCGGGGGTGACGTTGGGGCTCTTGTCGGACTCGAAGTCCTCCAGCCGCTTCGACTGCGGGAACCTCGCGGCCCTCACCAGCCGCTGCTTTCGGCGCACGTCGCGGTCGGCGCACTCGACCTGCAGCAGATCGGCAAGGAACTGCTTGTAAGAGAACCCCTCGCGTCGGGCGGTAGTGGCCAGTTCCACGAGCCGGGCGCGAATGGTCGGCAGTTTCAGCTCCCGGCATGCCTCGTCGATGATCGCGTCTTCCGGTTCGGCTTGCGGCAGCGGCATCCGCCGCGGCGGCACCGGATGCTCCGCGAGCGTCTCATCAACGGTCCTGGCGGAGCTCATGCGCTCGTGCCCTTCGTCGTCGTGGTGCTGACGACCGGCCCCGGCAGCCGGTCGTACTTGGACAGGTCCGGCAGCGGACGCGGATCCGGCGGCAGCCGCCGGCTTGTACTTCTGCGCCAACGCCCGTGCCGACACCGTGGGGTCCAGCCGACGATCCCGGCGGATCTGCTCGTAAAGCCGCTCACGCGATCTGTACACCCACGGACTCCTGACACGACCGTGATCAACAGTCCGCACAGCGTGACCGGCCAAACAGCTCAACACCAGGCATTACCCCGGAAGCGGCATGTCGCACATGATCAGAGCAACAGGCTCGTGATCAACTTGTCGAAGCGTGGCTCCCACTCTCGTTGCCGCAGCGGCTCTCTTTCACCTTGCCGAAAACAGGTCCGGTTGACGCTGGAGACGAGGCCGAAGAACGCCACGCGCTGGTCGACCCGCTCGATGGACGAGCGGGCCGGTCTGTCGCAGTCGACGGTGTTGCGGGTGTGGCAGGCGTTCGGCCTGAAGTACCGGCCGGACGTGCCCGACGGTCTCCTCACCGGAGCCGGACTCCTGCTCGGCCTCTCACCGCCATCGCCTTGCGGTGCCGAGGTCTATCGTCGTTCGGCGCCTGGTTCTTGTGCGGGTAGGCCGCGCAGAAGCGTGTCGAGGAACAGTTCGAAGCGGGGGGTGCTGTCGCCGAGGTCGAGGGGGTGCTCCTGGACGGCGAGCCAGCTGACGACGGACGTGATGAAGATGTACCAGCTCTGTTCGGCCAGGTGGGGCGAGACTCCGGCGTCGGTGAAGGCGGTGATGACGCTGCTGCGGAGTCGTTCGAAGCTCTGGACGGTGTGGCGGTGCGGTCGCGAGATGCGGGTCGCGTAGCCGGGCAGAGCCAGGAAGCGGTCGTGCATGCCCCAGGCGAGGTGCGCGAGCCAGAGCCGCCAGTCATGCTCTCGTGGGCCCTCGGCAGGAAGGACCCGTTCGACCATGACCTCGTTGATGAGGTCGAACAGCTGGTCGCGGTTTTTGACCCAGCGGTAGAGCGCGGCGTGGGTGACCCCGAGGCGGGCGGCGAGTTCCCGCATGGTGAGGGTGTCGAGGTTCCCGGTCGAGATGGCGGTGTCGACGATCAGCTCGCGGCTGATCTGTGCGGGGCGTCCCCGGCGTGATCGGGTTGTCGGGGCATCGGCCATGGCCAGGACTATACGAGACCACTGTCGGCGGGTGCCCGCGACGAGAGTTTCCATCCCGGGCTGGACCAGTGCGGAAGAATAAGTAACCATTGGTAACTAAGCTGGCTGGGCTCGCGGGACGCCCGCGGGAACCCATGTCGTCACGGAGCTGAACGGAGCTGAGAGGAAGTGATGATGGACGAGAACGTGGTGCGGGGCACGGTGGCCGACGGGTTCGAGCCGGTCCGTGAGGAGTTCGCCGCGGTCGCGACCGGGGAGGGCGGCGACTATGCCGCCCAGCTCGTGGCCTACCGGCACGGGGAACCGATCGTGGACCTGTGGACGGGCCCGGAGATCACCGCGGAATCACTGCTCGGCGCGTACTCCGCCTCCAAGGGGGCCGCGCACCTGGTCGTCGCGTCACTCGTGCAGGAAGGCGTGCTGGACCTGGAGCAGAAGGTCAGCCACTACTGGCCGCAGTTCGCGGTGGAGGGCAAGGGGGAGGTGACTCTGGGCGAGCTGCTGGCGCACCGGGCCGGCCTGGTCGGCGCGGACGCAGGGTTCACGATCGAGGAACTCGCCGATGACCGGAGCGTCGCCGAGCGTCTCGGTGCACAGCGCCCGTACTGGCGGCCGGGTACCGCGTTCGGCTACCACGCGCTGGTCATGGGGGCGCTCAGCGGCGAGGTGGTGCGCCGCGCCACGGGGTGCAGGGTTCAGGAGCTGTTCGCCGAGCGCGTGCGCGACGCGTACGGGGTTGATTTCCACCTCGGGCTGCCACCGGAGCAGGAATCCCGGTTCCTCAGTGCCCAGCCGATGGTGGCGACTCCCGAGCGGCTGGCCGCGCTGGCGGAGTCCGCGAGCGGCCCGAACAGCCTGTCCGGCATCGCCTTCAACCGCAATCACCCGCAGAACCCCGGGGTGTGGGAGCTGCCGAACTTCCAGGTGGTCCGCACCCTGGGCACCGCCTCGTTCGGTGGGGTGGCCTCGGCGCGCGGTCTGGCCCGGATGTACGCGGCCGCGATCGGGTCGGTCGACGGCTCGGCTCCACTGCTCAGGCCGGAGACTCTCGCGGCGGTCGGGCAGATCCAGTCCATCGGCCATGACGTGGTCCTCGGCGCGCAGAAGGCGTTCACCATCGGGTTCCACGCCACCTCCGAGTACTACCCGCAGCTCGGTCAGGGCTCTTTCGGCCACAGCGGCGCGGGTGGCCAGCAGGCCTTCGCCGACCCGCGCAACGGCATCGCCTACGGCTACACCCGCCGGCGCACCCCCTTCCCCGCCGCCGCCGGCCCGGAGAACGACCGCCTGATCCGCGCCCTGTACGGAGCCGCCGCCGCACGGTGACGGAGACCGTGGAGCGGGCGCGGATCACCCGGCCCGCTCTCACCGCGGGCATTGGTCCACTTGCAGCCGGGCTCGCCCCGCCGTTGCTGATCCGCGTGGGGTGCACACTGACGCCGACCCCGGCCGGGCGAACCGGCACGCCCCTGACCCGAGCAGGCGGCGGCCGTTCGGCGCGAACACCCGCAACTCGCCACCGGCGGCCGGGTGTTGTTCGCTCTCGGTGGATTCGCGATCACGCGGGCCTGAGGAGGCTTTCCTCCAGGTCCTGGCCGCGTCCTGCTTCTCGACGTGCGCGAGGACCGTCAGCCGAGAAGGCGGGGGAGGAGGTCCGTCGTCAGGTCCGTCGTCCGGGATGAGTGACGGAGCGTCGGATCCGTGACCAGAGCCGCCGGCCCGCGATGTGCGTCAGCCGTACCCTGCCGCCCTGGTCGGCTCGCTTCATTGGTGGTGGCGTGCCCAACGGGTGATCTTCGGCCATGTTTGCCCGACCTGAGAGCCGACCGTCACCTCGGCGCTACTCCGAGTGTTCGTCCCCTGGGGGCCTTGCTGGCACTGGCGTCGGCGGTCGTGCGGTGAGTCGGCCGCCCATGATGCGGTGTGCCGTGCACGTAGCAAGCGTGGCCGGAAAGAGGTGCGGCGGCGACGCGGGCCTCCCGAAAAGATGATTATGCTAACCCGGCCCGGCTCCGGGGGTGTTGTGGGAGAGATCGGGCGTTCCCGTTTTCTTTCCACGTAATGCGGAGAGGTTCATGCCGGTTGAAGCCGTCTTCTTCAATGTGGGTCAGGGCGACTGCACGCTGCTGTGGTTCTACGACTGGCAGAACAATCAGAAGCAGGGCAAACACGCGGTACTGATCGACTGCGGTTCGACGGGGCCGGTGCCGCATCACAACGCCGCGGCCTCGAAGGCGTCGCCCAAGGATCAATTGGTCCAGCGACTTCAGACTGAGATGGGCAAGTATCTCGGCAACCTGCCCAAGCCGGGCGTCCTGGACTGCCTGATCATCACCCATCCCGACGAGGACCACTTCAATCTGCTCCGGGATGTCCTGGAAACCGCGAACGGGTCGAACATCCTCAGGTTCGGCATCGACCGGATTCTGTACGGACTCGATGCCCGGGATTACAAGGACCGCACCAAGTTTCTGGCGAGGCTCATCGACAACTGGCAGAGCTTCAAGGACAGTTCCGGCAGTCAGGCGATAAAGCAGGAGCCTGAGCTCGTCAACATGCCGGCGACACCGGAGAAGCTGCTGCCCGGTACCGGTGCCAATCTGTACATGGTCGGTGCCGCGTACATGGGCGACGAGACGAAGTTCGCGTCCGGTCCCAAGGAGCCCATCGCCAACATGTCCAGCCTGGTGACCGTCCTGGTGGACGACGGTCCGGTGGGCAGCCGGCAGAAGGTGCTGCTGATGGCCGACGCGGTGGTGCTGAACGAGGAATGTCTGGAAGGCGCGGCAGCCGATCTGGTCAAGCGCGAGGGTGAGTTGTGGCTCAAACTCGGCCACCACGGCAGCGAGACCTCCACGAGCAACGGCTGGCTGGACGTCACGAAGCCGAGCGCCCTGTTCCTCAGCACCGGGGTGAAGAAGTTCCGGGGGTCGGCGACCTGCCGGGTCAGGAACATGAACCGTGTGGTGCCGTACTGGAACAACGTGCGGACCAGGAACAACATCAATTATCCGCGAGCCACGGTGCCGGCCTCCTGCGGATACGTCGCACAGGACGATCGAGGCGGTCCCAACGGGCCCTTCGTCCACACCCCCGCGCAAGGGATCTTCAGCTCGATGGCACTGCCCAACCAGAAGGGCGTCGACTGGCACCTGGTGCTGGACGCCAAAGAGCCCAGCGGCTACGCCATCACCTACGCGTAGACAGGAACGGTAACCATGCCTCTCACCCTTGCCGAGCTACGCGACACCCTGGAGCAGGCGCAGCGCGACGGCTCCCTGCGCATGACCGCGGACACGCTCCAACTCGCGCCCTTAGCCGACCTCTTCACCCGCTTCCTGCCCGACGCCACCCTCACCGTCGCAAGCCCGGCCGTCGACACCGACGCGCTGCGGGTCACCGGTCAGGTCGCGCTGAAGGACCAGGCCGCCTCCCCGGCCGTCGTCGTCTTCCTGCCCGACACCGACGGCCAGGCCGTTGCCGGCGTGCGCGTCGACGTCGTCCTCCAGGCCGGCGGCCCCGGGCTCCCCGCCGAGCTGGCGGGCATCCCCTCCGTACTGGAGACCATCGGACTCGGCCCGCAGCACCTGGTGTTCGGGGTCGAGCCCGCCGCCGGCGCCACCGCGGCGGCCGAGGTCGGCTGCGGGGTGGAGCTGCTCTTCCCCGACCAGCAGACGTCGCCCCGGCCCTACCTGTGGGGCTATCCGCCCCAGGGGGAGCTGCAGAGCTGGCGGCTGACGGGAGACTTCCCCGGCGTACCGCTGGCCGGCCTGGACGCGCTGCTGCCCTGGGAGCAGTCGCTGGCCGGGGCCTTCGATCTGCTGACGGGCATCGCGCCCGAGGGCGCCACCCTCGAACTGACCGGCCTGAGCCTCAACTTCGCACCCGGCAAACCTGAAGGCGGCTCCGACGCGCGCTGGCTCGCCCTCGGGATCCGGCTCGCGCTGAGCGGCTCCTGGGTGGCTCTGCCGGACCTGATCACGGTGGACGGCCTGCACGCGGAGTTCGTCGTCGGCAACCCGCACGGCACGAAGCCCGCCCTCGCCACCGTGCTCGGGGGCCGGGTCACCCTGACGGACGGCGTCGCCGTGGACGTCGCGGTGAGCCTGCCCGACCGCACCCTCACCGGTGCTCTGGAGGGCCCGCTGCCCCTGGGCAAGCTGCTCGAAGCCCGTTTCCCGGGCGTCCCCGTGCCCCCGGAACTGACCATCGACCGCCTGACGGTGGGCGCGGAGCTCGGGCGCGGTCCCGCCTGGGGCTACGGCATCGACGTGGACCTCACCGACGTCTGGCACGTCACCGACGACATCGCCCTCTCCGAGGTCACGCTGAGCCTCCTCCACGCCGGCAGCACGACGACGGCCGAGGCCACCGCGGTCTGGACGCTGGGCGAGGCGACCGTGGACGTGCACGGCTCCTGGCAGACCGGCGGGGGGTGGCGGTTCGAGCTGGACGCCACCGACATGGGGCTCGGTGACGCCTTCGCCGCCTTCGGGATCCAGCCGCCGCCCGTCCTCCAGGACGTCACCGTCGAGCAGTTGACGGTCACGTACGACAGTGCCGCCAAGAAGTTCGATCTCCATGCGCAGGCCCGGTTCCCGCTCGGCGCGGTGGAGGCGGACCTCGACGTCACGGTGGAGCTCACCGAGCGCACCGACGGACAGCCGGGCTACGACCAGCAGTACGAGGGGACCCTCGTCCTGGAGGTCTCCCCGGAGCATGAGCTGACCTTCACCGTCAAGGACGTCCAGCAGGCCGAGTTCACCGCGACCTGCGCGGACTCGGGGGGCGTCTCCTTCGCGGACCTCGCCCGCCTCCTCGGCATCACCGACGCGTCCGCGGACCAGGTGCTGACCGTACTCGGCACCCTGGACGGGATCACGGTCGGCTACACCACCGCCCGCAAGGCCGTCGTGTTCGCCGCCAAGGAGAAGAGCGGCGGCTCGCTGGTCGTCGTCTCGGACCAGCCGTCCGGAGGCAGCCGCGCGTGGGCCGTCCGGGTCGGACTAGGACTGGACGCCAGGCTCTCCCAAGTGCCGCTGCTACAGGGCCAGATACCCGAGGCCGAGGACATCGGCCTGTGCGGGCTGGGCGCCCTCGTCACCTCCGAGGCCCTGACCGCCGACCGCGTCACCGAGCTCAACAAGGCGCTGACCGCCGTCGACGCGACGCTTCCCCAGCTGCCCGCCGACGGCCCGGCCAAGGGCATGGCCTTCACGGTCGACCTGAAGCTGCCGGGCCGGACGGGGACGACGTCGATCGCCGTCCGGGGCGACGGCGGAAGCGACAAAGCCCCGGCCCCGCGCACGATCACGCAGGACGGCGCGCCCGTCGCCGAGGGCAGCGGCGGCGGCCTTCCGCTCGTCGCCTGGATCGGTGTTCAGCGCTCCGTCGGTCCGCTGACCCTGCGCCGCGTCGGCGCGGGCTTCGCCGACGGCACCGTGTGGGTGCTCTTCGACGCCTCCCTCGGCATGGCCGGGCTCACGGTCGGTGTCGACGGGCTGGGCCTGGGCATCGAGCTGTCCCACCCGACCGTCCCGAAGTTCCGCCTGGACGGGCTGAGCGTCGACTACTCCCGGCCGCCGCTGGCGATCGGCGGCGCGCTGGTGGACAGGACGGACAAGAACTACGACCCGCTGATCGAAGGCGTACTGACCGTCAAGGCCGAGGAGTTCGGCCTCACCGCCCTGGGTGCGTACGCACGCCCCACCGCGCACCCCGACCAGCCGTCGTTCTTCCTCTTCGGCAAGGTGGACGGCGAGTTCGGCGGCCCGCCGCCCGTCCAGGTCACGAGCATCATGGCCGGGTTCGGCCTCAACACCGATCTGCGGCTGCCCGAGGGTGACCAGGTCCTCGACTTCCCGTTCCTCAAGGGCCTGGACTCCACCGACCCGTTGGACGTCCTCGGCACGCTGATGGAAGGAGACAACGCCTGGGTGCGGCCCAGGAGCGGGCAGTTGTGGTTCGCGGCCGGGCTGGGCTTCCGCGTCTTCGAGTTCCTCGAGGGCCAGGCACTGCTGGTGCTGGAGGTCGGCGACGACTTCGCCGTCGCGGTGCTCGGCACGGCCGAGGCCAGCTTCCCCAAGGACCGCTCCCTGGGCACCTACGCGCGGGTGCGGCTGGGGCTGTCCGCCAAGTACCGCGCCAGCGAGCGCGTCCTGAAGCTGACCGCGCAGCTCGCCCCCGGCTCGTTCCTGCTGTCCGAGTCGTGCGTCCTGACCGGTGGGTTCGCGCTGTACACCTGGTTCGACGACGCGCACGCCGGGGACTTCGTGCTGACCCTGGGCGGCTACCACCCCAAGTACCTGGTACCCGACCACTATCCGCAGGTGCCGAGGCTCGGCTTCAACTGGACGGTCACCTCGGAACTGACGATCAGCGGAGGCTCGTACTTCGCGCTCACCCCCGGCGCGATCATGGCCGGCGGCGCGCTGGACGTGAACTTCCGCTCCGGCGACCTGCACGCCTGGCTGACCGCGTACGCCGACATCCTCATCGAGTGGGCGCCGTTCCACTTCGACGCGGACATCGGCGTGAGCATCGGCGTCAGCTTCGTGCTCGACCTGTGGCTGGTACGCGAGACGATCAGCGTCGAGGTCGGCGCCTCCCTGCACCTGTGGGGGCCGCCGACGGGCGGCGAGATCACCGTCCACCTGTGGTTCATCTCGTTCACCATCGGCTTCGGAGACGGCAGCGCCCAGGACGACACGGCGGCCCCCTGGTCGGACGTGGTCAAGCAGCTCCCCGCGAAGCAGGACGCGCTCCGGCTGGTGCCCGTGGACGGACTGCTGCCGGTCCGGTCCAAGGACGAACCGGCCCTGTGGATCGTCGGCCCCGGCGCCTTCTCCTTCGCGCTCCGCACGGCCGTCCCCGTCTCCAGGCTCAGCCTCGGCAAGGACGCGAGCACCACCGACGACCACCCCGGCAGCGAGGTCGACATCCGCCCCCGCCGCGACGAGGGCAGGAACCTCGACTCGGTCCTCACCGTCACGCTCACCAAGGGCTCGGACGTCCACGACCTGAGCGCCTGGTACGCCGGGGACGCCGCGCAGGACCGGGCGAGCCTGCCCGCCGCACTCTGGGGCCCGTACGACGGCAAGCTGAGCCCCAACGGCCCGGCACGGGTGGACGACCAGCTGATGGGCGTCGACCTGCGGCTGCCACCGCCCGCACAGGGCAGCACACCCGGGCCGATCAGGGCCGGGACGATCGCGCACGACGACCGCAGGCCGGACGGCGTGCTGCCGCTGGTGCGGCCGGCCACCGTACGGGACGTCATGCGAGCCGCCCCCGCGCAGGCCGGGCCCGCACCGGTCGAGGCCGGGCAACCGGTCGCCGCGGAGCCCGTCGCCGAAACGGTAGTTGTGCCCAAGCCCCGTGCGAACGCGGGCGCCGTCACCGGTGCGCCGGTCGACCAGTCCCGCGACCGGCTGTTCGCCGCGATGGACTACCTGGGAGTGAGCCCCGGCACCAACGAGCGGCTCACGGCCACCGACGCACTGGTGGCGGGCGACGTCACGGCGCAGCCGGCACCCCCGGTCCCCGGCGAGCCGACCGCCAGCGAGCGGCTGTACGTACTGGGCGCGGGGGCCACCGTGACGCCGGTCGACGCGCAGAGCCTGACGGCGTACCAGCCCATCGCGCTGCGGAACCAGGGTGCGGACCACCTCGCCGTCAGCCCCGACGGCAGCCGGCTGTGCGCCGCCGCCCCGGGCTCGCAGCACATCGACGCCTTCGGTATCGCCGCCAACCCGCCCGGCCCGGCCACCGACCTGAACGGCGGCTCGCCCTCCTGGCTGCCGCAGAACGCGCGGGGCGCCTCGTTCTCGCCGGCCGACGACTGGGCGTACATCACCTACGCGCAGCCGGGTCAGCTGGCGATCGTCGACTTCCGGAACGGCGCTCCGACGGTGCGCCACAGCTACGGCACGCTGGCACCGGACCAGTCGACCACCGAGCCGGCCGACGTGATTCCCGCCATGCCGTGGGACGAGACGGTCTACATCGCCCTGCCCCAGGTCGACGCCGTGTCGAAGGTGGACGTCGGAAACCTGGACAACCCCACCGCCCGGGCGTACCTGTCGGCGGGCCCCTTCCCCACCCGCCTCGCCGCGGACCCCGAGGGCCGCTGGCTCTACGCGCTCAACACCGGGAAGTCCACGGTGACCGTCATCGACATCGCCGCCGAGAAGATCGCCACCACCCTGCGGACGGGCTCCGGCCCGAGCGCCCTCGTCGCCTCCGCCGACGGCAGGCGGCTGTACGTGGCGAACGCCGTGACCGGCACGGTCTCGGTCTTCGACACCAGCGGCGACCTGCCGCAGGAGGCGGCCGAGCCCGTGTGGGTCGGCGCGCAGCCGATCGCGCTCGCGCTGTCCGCCCTCGGCGACCGGCTCTACGTCGCCCGGTCGAAGGTCCGGGAGGTCCGGGTCGTGGACGTGGCGTCCGCCCAGCCGGTGCTGCTTCCGGCCACCGTCCCCCTCAAGGACGATCCGGTGGCGCTCGCCGTCACCGTGCCGCCGGCCCTCGGGCCGCAGGCTGCTCCCCGCGAGACCCGAATCACCGAAGGCGGTGCGGCATGAGCCACCCCGAGTACGCCCCGGACCCCGACCCGAAGCTGAACGTGCAGTTCGTCGACTCGCTGGTGCCGCAGATCACCGCCGGGCGGTACACCCTCAAGGCACGGCAGACCCTCACCCGCAACGGGACGCGGGTCGACGAGGACGGCTACCTGGACACTCCGGTGACCCAGCAGGTGGAGGTCCGCGCGCCGCGCTTCACCGTGGAGCCGGACTGGATCCACGGCGCGTACCCGACGCCGGGCGCCACCGGCCTGTACGACGACGTCCTGCCGCACCTCACACTCGACCGGGCGACCCTGCCGTGGGAGCGGGACGAGGCGACGGCCGCGGACGGCACGCGACTGCCGTGGCTGGCCCTCCTCGTCTTCGGCGAGGGCGAGCTGCCCGACACGGACCCGCACTGCCTCGGCAGCACCGAAGCGAAGACGGTCGCCGAGCTGACCGGCGCCGAGAGCGGCGTCGTCCTGCCCGCTTTCGACACGAAGACCGACCCGATCCCCGCCGAGGACATGGACCGGGTCTGCCGCACCATCCTGGTGCCCGCGGCCGTCTTCCACGCCGTCGCGCCCACCGAGGCCGAGCTCCCGCTGCTCACGCACGTGCGCCGGGTCAACGAACAGCACCAGGGCGTGACGCTGACCGACGACCTGATCCAGGTCGGCGACTACGCGGTTGTGGTCGGCAACCGGCTGCCCCGCGCGGCGGGCGGGCGCTACGTCGCGCACCTGGTCTCGCTGGAGGGCTGGCAGTCGCGGCTGCCCGACGGCTCCAAGGAGACCTACGACGGGCCCGGCGGGAAGCTGCGGCTGATCTCGCTGTGGTCGTGGTCGTTCGAGACGATCCCCGACCACGCGCCCGGGTTCGCCGCCCTGACCGAGCACTTCGTGGAGACGGAGGGCGACAAGGGCTCCGCACTGCTGCTGCGCGTCCCACTCGCCGACCTTCCGCTGTCCGGCCCCGACCAGCGGGAGGTCGCGGACCGGCTCGACAAGGGCTATCTGCCGGTCTCGTGCCGTACGGAGTCGGGGCGCGCCACCTTCGGCTGGTACCGGGGCCCGTTCCTCCCCCAGCCCGCACAGCCGCAGAGCGACCGTGAACGCCGCCGCTGTGCGGCGGAGGCACTGATCCACCTGGAGCAGTACGGCGTCTTCGACGTCAGCCTCGCCACCGCCTTCACCGCGGGCCGAGGTGTCGCCCTGGCGGACCACCAGTTCGGCGCGGCGCTGCTCCGGCTGCGCGGCAAGGTGCAGCGGGCGGCGGAGAAGAAGACCCTTGAGCAGCGGCGAAACGGTTCGGCTCCGACCGGGGCACGGGCGCGGCTCGAACACCTGGTGACCAACGGGCTCGGCGACCACCTCGGCGAGCTGCTGGCCGCGCCGGCCCGCCGTACCCCGGCCGCAGCCGCGCCCGCGCCGGACACCGCCGTACGGCCGCCGCGCGTCACCCCCGCGCCCGCCGCGACCGAGCTGCCCGTCACCGCCGGTCTCACCCCGCAGAAGCTGCGCGCCGACACCGAGCTGCACGCCCGGCTCACCACGGCCGACGAGCCGCTCGTCCCCACGGCCGACGAGGACCTCGCCCTCGTCCGGAACCGGCTGCTCGGCCTGCGGAACCTGACGGGCGTACCGTTCGCGCACCTCGTCCCCGACGCCCGGATGCTGCCCGCGGAGAGCCTGCGCTTCTTCTACACCGACCCCGACTGGACCGCCACGCTGCTCGACGGCGCGCTCAGCGTCGGACTCTCCCACACCTTCGACCTCACCTCGGACGAGCTGATGTTCGGGCCCAAGGGCCAGGCCCCGCTGCCCCCGTTCGCCGCGCCGGTCACCGGCCTGCTGCTGCGTTCACAGCTCGTCAGCGGCTGGCCCGCGCTGGAGGTCCGGCCCTACACCAGCCCGACCGCCACCGGAGACGACGAGAAGGCACTGCCGGTCATCCGCCGCGAGGCGCTCGCCGACGACATCCTGCTCGTGCTCATCGAGGGGATCCCCGGCCGGGTGGAGATCGCCGAGCCGCAGCAGGGCGTCCACTTCGGCATCGACGAACCCGACACGGGCGGCAGCGACGACCCGGTCGAGGACGGCATCATCCGGCTGCGCGCCCTCTCCGGCGACGACATCGGCAAGGAGCTGGACCCGGCCCAGCACCCCTTCCCGGCCACCCCCGGCCTCGGCTCCTACCTGCGCGACCCCGGCACGGCCAACCCCGACCACGTGCTGCGCGTCGCGCGCCTCGCCGAGGACCTGAAGGGCCCCCTGGGCCTGGACGAGCCGCTCACCCCGAGCCAGTTCGCCATCCAAATGATCAACGCCGCGCAGCGCCGCACCTTCACCACCGCCGTGCGGCACACCCTCATCACGACAGGAGACCACCCCAATGGCTGACCGCGGCGAGACCCTCGTCGTCCCGGTGAACGTGGACGCCCTGGTGGTCAATCAGGAGGTGCGCCAGCGCGACGGCCGGGGATTCCGGCGCTGGCAGCCCAACTTCAACCTGCTGCGCCACAACCACAGCCCGGAACCGGACCCCTTCAGCAACGAAGTTCCCTGGAACGCCACCCACCAGGGCGAGACCGACGACGAGTTCAAGCAGTACGACGGCGTCCACGTGCGTTGGGAGCTGCCCGACGCGCTGCGCCAGGGCGGTGCGCGCACCGCGGGCGGGCGGACGGAGTTCCCGCTGGTGCCCAACCGCTGGCTCGTCGTCCGGCACGTCCAGGACAACGACGCCCAGACCACCGCCTGGGTGGTGGAGAGCGACCACCTGGACCCGGACAAGGGCACCTCGCGCTTCATGCACCCCGTCAGGCCCGGCGTCACGGACCCGGCGGTGACGCCGTACCGCTCGACGATCGTCACGACGAAGATCGGCAGCGCGCAGGGCATCGGTGCCGACGGCGCCGACTGGAACGAGCCCACCGAGGCCTGCCGCAAGGAGCTGTTCCTCACCGCGGCCGGCCCCGGCATCATGACCTTCCACGCCTACCAGCCGTACAACGAGAACGTCTTCTCGCTGCACGACCCGCTGACCGGTGTCGACACCGCGACGGTGAACTACCAGATCGTGGGCTGGTACTCGGACCCGGCACAGGAGGAGCTGCGCCGCAGGATCACGCCGGGCGCGACGACGGAATCCGTACTGGCCGGGCTGGGCTGGACGGTCGCCGATCTGCCGCAGAGCTGGACGCCCGGCAGCACGGCCTACTGCGGCCGCGCCCTCACGGTGCGCTGGGACCGCGCCGGAAGCGCCCCGGACTCGGACCGCCCCGACAAGACCGCCGTCCAGGACAACATCGCGGTCGGGAGCAGCGCGGACGAGGCCAACGCCGCCCTGATCGCCAAGGCCCGCGCCGCGCTGCCCGCCGACTCCGCGAACGCCTTCGGCCACACGGACGCCCACCTCCTGCACGCGCTGGGCAGCGGCCTCCTGGACACCCTCGACGGGCCCGACGGCGAGGTCGAGACCGCACAGGCCATGCACAGGAGCTGGTTCCAGCAGCTCCCGGGCGGCTACGTGTGGCGGCTCGCCGACACGACCGACCAGGGCAACGCCTCGGGCGACCCGGCGTCGGTCACCTGGTCGGGTATGGCCTCCGGGCAGGAGGAGTGGCTGGCGACGCTCAACAACGCCCAGGACGCGTACGACCAGGCCGCCCGTGAACTCGCGGCGCTGCAGAAGCGGTTGTACGCGCTGTGGTGGATGCACGGCCTGCCGCTCATACCGCCGCAGTACTCCCGTGAGCAGCTGCGCGCCGAGATCGACCCGGCGAACGAGAACGGCCTCGCCTTCGCGGTGACCATGCGGCTGGACGGGCTCAAGCAGCTCCAGGCGGCGATCCCGTACGGCGCGGACGGCCCCGCGCTCGACCGTGCCGTCGCCGACTACCGGACGAAGCACCCGCTGCCCGACAGGTACGAGGTCCGCCGGGAGGCGCTGCCGCCGTTCTACCAGGTGACGGACCCGACGGTGGTGCTGGCCGGCTCGAAGAGCCATGCCGCGCACAAGGCGCTGACGGGCGACGGGGCACTCCTGTGCCGCATGCCGTCGCAGATCCTCGGCGGCGTGCGGCCCGGTGCCGCGTTCCCCGGGCCCTTCGGCTCCCTGCACGTGGGCGGGCTGCCGCAGATCGTGTCGGCGCTGCTGGGCGAGTTCCTGTACGTGCTCGGCAAGCCGGGCCCGCTCACTCCCGACATCGCACCACAGCCGTGGCGGCAGCCGTGGAAGCCGCTGCTCTTCCAGTGGAGGGTCAAGCACTGGCAGGTGCCCTACGGTGAAGTGGACTCGCCCAACTGGAAGTTCGACGGCAGCCGTTACGCGTGGCAGAACGGCTCCGCGGCCGTCGAGCCCGTCGAGGTGACGGGACGCAGGTTCCTCGTGCCGCTGCCGCAGTACACGATGAGCAGCGGGCTCGAACGGCACGCCGCGGAGCACCACGACCCGGCGGTGGCCGAGGCGTTCCGCGGTGCCGCGGCGCAGGTGCAGGACCTGGACCTGCTCTCGCAGCGGCTGGACGGGCTCACCGACGCCTTCGCCCTGCGCGACCCGGCACCCAACCTGAGCCCGCCCGGCGCGATCGGCGCTCTCGTCGGCGACGCGTTCAGCCACCTGCCGGACCCGGGCGTGCTGCCCGAACCGTTCAAGGGCTGGCAGCCGTCCGGCTTCACCCAGCTCCGGGCCGGGCAGTTCGCCCTGAACGTACTGAGCGTGATCGACGAGTTCGGCCAGACCCTGGACGTCCTGCTCGACCAGGACGCGGACTATCTGAAGCCGAAGGTGGCCGACAGCCTGCACACCAACGGCAGGTACGCCGAGGACGACCTCAAGGACCGCTTCGTCCAGCTGCCGCCGCGACTGCTCCAGCCCGCACGGCTGCGGTTCGACTTCGTCAACGAGCACGACGACACCCAGCTGGTCGACCTGACCGCGAAGACCACGCCGGTGGGCGCCTGGATCGTCCCCAACTACGTCGACCGCGCGCTGCTGTGCTACGCGCCGACCGGCGAGCCCCTGGGCGAGCTGCGGCTCGAACTCCGGGCGGCCTATTCCGGCGGCGACCCGACGAAGGTGATCGGCTGGGGCCCGCTGCCGGATTCGCGGGTCCACACCATCGACGACCTGCGGGACACACGACCGCAGCTGTACGCGTTCGCCCGTGAGCTGGCCGCGAAGGGCCCGGACGCTTTCGCCGACCTGCTCGCCACCGTCGACAACGCGCTGGCCGGGATCGACCCGGGCAACCCGTACGGCGACGAGGTGCTCGGCGCGCTGCTGGGGCGCCCGTTGGCCCTGGTCCGTACCCGCCTCGGCTTCGAGCTGGACGGCCCGCCGGTCGCGGACCCCGGCTGGCAGTACGCGCGGGACTGGCGGGCCCTGACCGACTGGCGGCAGCGCGTGGCCGTGCGGCCGGCCCCTCCCGAGATGGCCCACCTCGACTACCGGTGGCCGATCCGCCTCGGCAACGCCGGGCAGAAGGGCGACGGCCTGATCGGCTACTTCTCTGAGGACGACTACGGGACCTTCTACTCGGTGGCCACGCCGGGGGATTCCCCGCACACGGAGTACGTCGCCGAGATCTCCGACGCCAACTGGCCCACGCTGCGGGCGGATTCCACGCAGCAGACGCACATCACCCTGCTGCTCGACCCGCAGGCCACCGTCCACGCGACCACGGACGTCCTCCCGGTGACCGAGCTCCGGCTTCCGTCCCGCTTCACCCGGACCGCGATGGCGGCGATGCAGGTGGCGCTGCGGCTGAGCCCCGTGCTGACGACGACGCGGAAGGTGCCGGCCAAGGACGTGAGCACGGCCCGCGACGACGCACCGACCGACTTCGTCAACGCGCTGGCCCTGCCGCACCCCACCGCCCCGCAGGGCACGTGGGACTGGGCGGAGCTCGTCGTTCCCGACGCACCCGCCGGCACCGACCCCGCCCCCACCTGGGCTCACGAGTCGATCGTCCAGATCGACCAGAAGGCCCGGCTGGACGAGGACGGCCCGACCGTGCGCACCGGCTTCCTGCGCCTGTCCGGCGGCTTCAACACCAAGTGACACCCTCGACTTCGAAAGGACCCATCCCCATGAGCCAGTCGGACCCCGGTCAGCCCCTGCTGGACTACGCGGTCATCAGCGATCCGTTCCCCCTGTACGCGCGGGCCGCGAGTAACACCCCGCCCACGGCCCTGCACATCGTCGTCTCCAACGGCGGCGGCGAGACCGTCTACTGCCGGGAGATCCTGTTCTCCCTGCCGGTCGGCACGCTGGCGCAGAGCCTCCTCAGCGTCGACGCGGGCGATGGGCAGGCCCAGGACTGGACGGTGACGCACCTTCAGGGCGACAGCACCCAGATGGCACTGCCCGCCGGCGACTACGCCAACTTCTCGGCCAAGCCGACCAAGGGCGATGCGGCCGTCGACGTCTCCGGTGTCACCATCACCCTGGAGAACCTGACGATCAGCGACCTCCCGGGCACCGCCCGGATCGAGATCCGCGAGACCGCCACCACGGACCAGGGCTCCTGGCCCGTCAGCCCGCGCTTCACCAAGCTGGCCCTCGCCAAGTTCCCGGCACCGGCGATCCCGGCCCAGGCGGTCATCGACTTCCACGCCGACCGGCTCGAAGTGGCGGCGGGCGACACCGTGAACCTCTCGTGGCGGGGCCCCACGACGCTCGACTACAAGATCGCTTACGGCGACGGCAAGCCGCAGGACGTCGGGAACGACCTCACGTGGAGCGGAAGGATCGACCGCGACACCACCTTCGAGCTCTCCTACACCATCGGCACCGCCACGCACTTCCTGACGACGACGGTCGCGGTGAAGAACCCGAAGCTCACGGGAGTGGAGGTTGACGGTGACCTCGCGGTGACCGGCTCCACCGACCTCCAGGACGTCACCGCGCACGAGGCGTTCACCACGAAGAAGACCCTCACGGTGGAAGGGCACCTCGACGCGACGGCTACGGCCACGGTGGGCGACTCCCTCGAAGCGAAGAAGGGCCTCCAGGTGGACGGGGACCTCACCGCTCAGCAGGCGCTCACGGTGGGCGGGAACCTCACCGTCACGGGCGATGCCACGATCAAGAAGGACCTCGAAGTCGGCTCTGCCTGGGTCTCTCCCTACAAAATCAGCACCAGCGGTGGCAGCGCTGTGAAGTTCGCGGAAGGCATCGAGGTCACAGGAGCCTCGGGGATCACCATAGGCGGCAAGGGAGTCGTCGTCCGTGGAGAGGCGCACCGTTTGATCTACACCGGGAAGCACGGAGACGGGAAGCTGCAGAACATCAACTACATAGGCGATTCAATCTATATGGCGGATAACGGAGCTGCGGCCTTCTACTTCGAGTAGAAGGCCGGCGGAACGCACAACCCTGCCCCCGGAGGTGCCGATGACGTCCGTCGGCACCTCCGGGCAGCGGGCTGCGGAGAGCCCGGGCCGGGCAGGGGACAGGGCCGCGTGACCCGGGATGCGGCCAGGACGTGACGCGAGGGGACGGCCGGTCCGCCACCGGGCCGGTCCACGCCCGAACTCCGTTGACGATCGGGCCAGTTCAATCACCTCCCCCCGAGGAGAACCCAGGTTCGAGACTCTCACGGGATGGCTGAAGACCTGTCGGGCGATTGGCCCCGGGGAGGCTGACCGGGGGCGAGCCCCGTTCCGTTGACGCGCGTTCAGGCCCGAACGCCGGTAGAGGCCGTCGGCTGTCGGCCTGTACCGGCACGGGGTCGGAAGCCGACCGTCAGCGCTGGGCGGTCGCGGTGAGACGGGCGTAGCCGATGACGTGACTGCTCATGGTGAACGCGGTGACCGTGGCGGGAGTGGTGGCCGGCAGCTCCAGGCTGGGGACGTCCAAGGCGTACACGGTGATCTGGTAGTGGTGGGCGATGTCGCCTGCGGGCGGGCAGGGGCCCACGTACCCGGTCAGGCCGGCGTCGTTGGTGCCGGCGACGGCGCCGACGGGCAGGGCGCCGCCCAGGGTGGTGTCGGTGGCGGGGATGTCCCAGGTCAGCCAGTGCCAGAAGCCGGCGCCGGTGGGCGCGTCCCGGTCGAACATGGTGACCGCATAGCTGCGGGTGCCCGTCGGTGCACCGTGCCAGGACAGCTCGAGTCGCCGGTTGCTGCCGGAGCAGCCGAAGGCGTCCGCCCAGGCACCGGCCGGGAATGTGCCGCCGTCGCGCAGCTGCGGGCTCGTCACGGTGAAGCGGGCGGCGGAGTCGGGTATGCCCTTGCGGACGCTGGTGTAGCCGTAGCCCGCGTGGTGGCGGGAGTCAGGGTGGGAGCCGTGCGCGGCCGCGGTCGTCGCGGCCAGGACCATCGTGGTGGCGGCGGCGCCCAGGGCGGCGGCGGTACGCGTCGATTGCTTCATCGGAACTCTCCTGTTCGGTGCCGGGTGGCGATCCACGATCACCGAGAGGACCGGCGGGCTGGAAGGCCCGCCGCATGCTGGTATTCGCGGTGCCAGGCTTGCCGCTGGACAGCGCCTGCCGGTCTTGCGGATCATGAACATCGTGGGGAGTCAACAAGTCCGGCACCGCGCCGACCTGGCGCAGTTCCTGCGTGTCATGAGGGCTCGGCTGCAACCGGAGCAGGTCGGCCTGCCGCGTGCGGGTCGGCGCCGCACCCCGGGACTGCGGCGCCAGGAGGTCGCGCAGCTCGCGGCGGTCAGCATCGACTGGTACATCCGGCTCGAGCAGGGGCGCGTGGGCACCCCCGGCACCGCGGTTCTCGACGCCGTGGCAGAGGCCCTGCGCCTGTCGCCGTCCGAGCGCCGGCATCTGCACCTCATCGCGCGGGGACAGGCCCCTCTCACACGTCATGTCCCGGCTCGGGTCAGCGACTCCCTGCGCGTGCTGCTGGAGGGGATGCCGCTGCTGCCCGCGTA
Source organism: Kitasatospora sp. HPM-01-4 (assembly GCF_051374625.1). Classification (NCBI taxonomy): domain Bacteria; kingdom Bacillati; phylum Actinomycetota; class Actinomycetes; order Kitasatosporales; family Streptomycetaceae; genus Kitasatospora; species Kitasatospora sp. HPM-01-4. The sequence goes on from NZ_JBPQGP010000005.1 coordinate 8,320,102, forward strand.
CGTCGTCGACTTCCGTCTCGACGTGCTGGCTCGCAACACCGCCGCCGCGGCGCTCTTCGGCGAGGACTTCGGTACCGGCGAGGCGGCCAATGCCGCACGGCTGCTGTTCCTGTCGCCGCAGGTACGCCGGACGCAGCTGGACTGGACGAGGGTGGCCCGTGAGACGGTGGGCAATCTGCGGGCCAACCTCGCACGGCGTCGCGATGATCCCCCGTTGCTCGCCCTGATCGCCGAACTGCGCGACCGCAGCACCGAGTTCGCGGTCTGGTGGGACGACCACACGGTGCAGGAACGCGCCCACGGCACCAAACGCATCCGGCACGCGGAGGTCGGCGAGTTGACCGTCTGCTACGACGTGCTCGCCGCCCCGGGTAATCCGGATCAGTGCCTGATCGTGATCACCCCGGCAGACGTCGCGGCCGAACAGGCCCTGCGCACGCTCGTGGCCGGCCGGTGTTCACGAAGGAGGTTCCACGGTGTCCGCGGATGTGGCTGAGGCAAGCGGGGGGCGTGCTGCGGCGCGCCCGCTTCGGTTGAGGTGGCCCGCGGCGGCCCGGGCCGGGCGGCCCGGTCGGCGGAGTATGCCCTCGAGGAAGTCGCTGCCCAGGCGGGCGACGACCGTGACGTCCAGCTGGTGCGGTGCGTACCGTCCGCGGCGCTGTGTGGCCACCAGACCCGCCTTCTTCAGGACGCTCAGGTGCCGTCACTCCCTTCGCCCGCTGGCGGCCGCGCCATCGCAGAGCCGCTCTGGCCGTCGACGGCCAGAGCTTCTTCGGCGCCGGTGGTCCCATGGGCAACCGGTTGGCCGTGCGGCCGGCCGGTCCGTACAGCCGGCACCACCAGTTCCTCGCCGAAACGCCGAAGAAAAGTGCTGCGAAAATTCCCGTTCCGCTCCGAAGCCTGCTACGGTCGTAGGAGTTGCAGTTTTGGTTCCCATGAACTCTGTGTGCGCCTGCTGGTTCTCACCGCAGGCGTATTTTTTTTCTGAGATCCCGGCGGGTCATCAGTGCGGCGACGGATAGCCCGCGCAGTGCGGGTCTACAGCGCCTTCGAAGGAGAATTTTTTATGGCTTTCGGCACCGTGAAGTGGTTCAACGCGGAAAAGGGTTTCGGCTTCATCCAGCAGGAAGACGGCGGCCCGGACGTGTTCGCCCACTTCTCGAACATCAATGCCGCAGGCTTCCGTGAGCTGATTGAGGGCCAGAAGGTCGAGTTCGACGTCACGCAGGGCCAGAAGGGCCTCCAGGCGGAGAACATTCGCCCTCTCGCTCTCTGACATCTCCCGCTGCGCGATTTCCGATTCGCGGCGGAATCCGGGGCCCGTACCGCACAGGCGGTACGGGCCCCGTCCCCTTGCCCAGGACTGACCGCTCTGGCAGTGCACCGCCGCGGGTATGCGGTGATCCGGCGGAACCGGGGCACGGACCCGCTCAAGCGGAGACCCGGTAAGTCTCTTCCCCGCTGAGATCGACGCTCAGGCGCACCCCGGCCCCGGTGGGGGAGGCCGGTACCGCGACGACCCGGCCGGTCGGATCGGTCACCGCGGGTTCCGGTGTGCCGGGGGGAAGCAGAAGGTCGAGGCTCTGGGGTCGGGTCGTGTGCACGACCGGCGACGGGGGTCGTCGACAAGTCGGCTGTCTTTTCGGGGAGTTGGAAGCTCGCACCCGGTGGATCACGGTCCGACGGCCGGCGTGCCGCCGACCGGGCCGGTGCTGTCCCGGACGACCAGCTCGGGGCGCAGCAGTTGAAGCGAGTTGGCCGGGGCGCCCGACCTGGCGAGGGCGCGCAGCAGCAGCTCGATCGCCTCCCGGGCCATCTCCCGCTTGGGGATGGCCACGCTGGTGAGCGCCGGGCGGGCGAGCCTGACGTCGGGGTTGTCGTCGTGGCCGACGATCGAGAGGTCCTGCGGGACGGAGCGCCCCGTGGCCCGGGCCGCCTCCAGGGCGCCGAGGGCGAGGATGTCGTGGGTGGCGAAGAGCGCGGTGGTACCCGGGTCGGCCGCGAGTGCCGCGTTCGCCGCAGTGAAGCCGCCCGCGAGTGTGGGCTCGGGCGCCATGTGGACGGCGCCGTCGGGGACGGTCAGGCCGTCCGCGGCGAAGGCGCGCCGGAATCCAGCCACGCGCGGGGTGTGGTCGGGGCTGGCGAGGACGGCGACGCGCTGGTGTCCGAGCTCGCGCAGGTGGCGTCCGGCGAGGTAGCCGGCGCGCTCGTAGTCGATGGTGACCACGGCGAACCGGTCCGGGGCCTCGGTCTCCCAGGCGCACAGGGCGACCGGGAAACGGGCCTCGGCCAGCAGCGGAAGGTGGTCGATCAGGTCCCGGTCGCCGGCGATCAGCAGTGCGTCCACAGAGCGGCTGGTCAGACCGGCCAGGTGCCGCTTGGCGCGTCCACCGTCGAGGCGGGTGGTGCACAGCAGCAGGTGGTAGCCGTTCTCGTCCAGGACGTCCTCGACCTCCTCGACGATGTCGGCGTAGAAGGCGCCCGCCACGGTGGGGACGAACAGGCCCACCGTCTTCGTGGCGCCGGTGGCCAGGGACCGGGCCACCAGGTTGGGGGTGTAGCCCAGTTCCTCGACCGCGGCGCGTACCCGCGCCGCGGTCGCCGGGCTGACGGCCCCCCGGCCCCTGATGACGTTGGAGACGGTCTGCTTCGTGACTCCGGCACGCTCGGCCACGTCCTGCATCGTCACCATGGATGGATCCTTCATCTTTACCGGTCAACTGGGGTCAACCGGAACGTAGTCACGGCACCGAGCGCCGTCAAGACCGTTACATCCCGGCACAACAGCCATGTTCAAGCCCACAGCGAGGGCAGGCGGCGCGATTCCGCAGTCACATCCTAGGAGTTCCGACGTGCCTCTTGATTTACCGGTCAACCGGCCCCTAGGGTTCCCAACCAGTTAGCCACGGCCCCGGGTTGGGACCGCCGCTGACGGCACGTCCGTGCGGCTTCTCGCGCCTTGGAGAGGAAACACCCATGGGTAGATCGACCATGTCCGCCGGCCGCGTCGTCGAAGCCGTCACGGCTGATCGTGGCGACGGCGATCCGGCACCCGCCCCGGACGGACCGTCTTCGGGGCCGGTCCACCCGCGTCGCCTCATGGGCCTCGGTGTGCCCGGCCAGGTCCTGGTGGTGCCGCTCTTCCTCGCCCCGATGATCGCGCTCTTCTCCTGGACGGGCACGCGGATCATCCAGGGCATGACGGTTGGGATCGGCACATGACCTCGACGCTCCGCACGGACGTACTCCGGATCGAGAGCACCCCCGATCCGCTCGGCGGCACCCTGCCGATCCTGCACGGCATTCCCCGGCAGACCGGCGCGGGCGTCGGGGTCGACGCCGAGATGCGCCGCAACCTGGCCTACGGGGCGCCGCACACACTGCTACCGTACACCAGGCAGGGCGGCTACGACCGCGTCCGCGCGGAGCGTGAACTGGCCTGCGTGGTGCTGGAGAACGAGATCCTCACCGCGACCTTCCTGCCCTCCCTCGGCGGGCGGCTGTGGTCCCTGGTCCACCGCCCCAGCGGGCGGGAACTCCTGCACCGCAACCGGATCTTCCAGCCGGCCAACCTCGCGCTGCGCGACGCCTGGCTGGCCGGCGGTGTGGAGTGGAACCTCGGCACCACCGGGCACTGGCCGCTGACCTGCGAACCGCTGCACGCCGCGCGCCTGGCCGCTCCGGACGGCACCCCGGTACTGCGCATGTACGCCTTCGAACGGCTGCGGCGCCTGGTCCTGCGGATGGACACCTGGCTGCCCGTCGGCTCCCCGGTGCTCTACGTCCACATCGCCGTGCACAATCCTTCCCCCACCGAGACCCCGGTGTACTGGTGGTCCAACATCGCCGTGCCCGAGCACCCGGGTGTCCGCGTCCTCGGCCCGGCGGACCACGCCTTCCACTGCGACTACGTCAGCGACCTGCGGCGCGTCCCGTTCCCGCGGGTCGAGGGGGCCGATCGCAGCTACCCCGGCCGGGTCCTGCGCGCCGCCGACTACTTCCTCGACATCCCCGACGGCGAACGCCGCTGGATCGCCGCACTGGACGAGACCGGCTCCGGACTGGTCCAGACCTCCACCGGGCGGCTGCGCGGTCGCAAGCTGTTCTGCTGGGGCACCGCCACCGGTGGGAGGCACTGGCAGGAGTGGCTCTCCGGCCCGGACTCCGCCTATCTGGAGATCCAGGCCGGCCTGGCCCGCACCCAGTTGGAGCACCTGCCGCTACCGGCCGGCGCAACCTGGTCGTGGACCGAGGCGTACGGCCTGCTGCGGGCCGATCCCGAGTCCGTACACGGGAGTTGGGGGACCGCCCGATCGGCTGCCGGCGAGGCGCTGGACGCGATGGTCCCGCCGGTGGAACTGGAGCTGGCCGACGCGCTGGCCGCCGAGTTCGGCGAGCCCGAGGAGCTGCTGGTGCAGGGCTGCGGCTGGGCCGCCCTGGAGATCGAGGCAGGCGCGCTGGCCGCCTCTCCCCTGCTGCCCTTCGGAAAGCCCGCCGCGGTCCAGGAACCCTGGCGGCAGCTCCTCGGGACCGGCGCACTCCCGGTGTGCGACCCACCGGCCGAACCGGTCACGGGGGCGCACTGGCGGGCCCTGCTGGAGGACAGCGCCGGGGACTGGCACGCGCTCTACCACCTCGGGCTGCTGCGGCTGGCCGACGGGGAGCGAGTAGCCGCCCGCGAGGCGTTCGAACGCTCGATCGCCGCGCAGATCTCGCCGTGGGCGCTCCGGGCGCTGGCGTTCCTCGCCCCGGACCGGCAGGAGGCCGCAGACCTCATGGTTTCGGCTCATCAACTCGGCGATGACCTGCTGGAGTTGACGATCGAGACGCTGGAGGCCCTACTGCGGGCCGAGCGCCCCGCCCAGGCCCTCGCGCTGATCGAGGAGCTGCCCCCGGTCCAGCGGGAGCACGGAAGGATCAGGCTGGCCGAGGCGAACGCGGCACACACCTCGGGCGACGACGACCGCGTCAGGCGCCTGCTGACCGAAGGCATCCAGGTCGACAACATGCGCGAGGGTGAGGTCTCGCTGGACACGCTCTGGCTCGCCGTCCACCCCGCCCGACCGGTACCACCGCAGTACGACTTCCGCATGGCGGACGGCTGAACCGGCAGCCCTTCCCCCCGCGAGGGCACCACAGACCACTCTCCAGCTCCGCATCCCCCCAGACCGAGGGGTGCAAGGGCGCACCCCTCCACGGAAAAGGAGTACCAGTGTCAGCTCCTCGAAGAAGGCTCGTCAGCGCGTTGACGGCCGCAGCGCTGGCCACCATCGGCACCGGCACGCTGGCAGCCGCCCCGGCGTCCGCCAGGCCGTCCGCCGCCACGTACACGATCTCCGTCGGGACGACCGGCACCTACGCGTACCCGGACGACACGCCGGCCAGTGTCTACACCGACAAGGACGGCACGTTCTACTTCCAGCAGTCGCACTCGCTGTACGGCGCGGCCGACTCCCGGCAGTGGGACTTCTACACCGGCACGGACTTCGACAGCGCCACCAGGTCGGCCGCGATCAGCGACGCGGTCAACCCCGCCAACCCGAACGACCGGAACGACGACACCACCTGGCGGTGCGACAACAGCCCCACCGGCCTGCGGTCCAGCAACGCGCCGCAGGGCTCGGGCTACTCCCAGCGCAACTACTGCGACCTGGTCGGTGTCTGGGCCGACCCCGACACCGGGAACTGGTACGGGCTGGTGCACAACGAGTTCACCCCCCAGCCCTTCGGCGACGGCCTGCACTACGACGCGATCGACTACGCCGTCTCCACCGACCAGGGGAAGACCTGGTCCATCAAGGGCCACGCGATCACCTCCCCCTACAGCACCACCCGAGGGGACGACTCCGCCTTCCCCAACCAGACCTACGACTACGGCGACGGTGACCCCCGGCTGTTCGTCGACACCGCCTCGGGCTACTTCTACGTCTACTACGGCTCGCGGATCATCCCGAAGGGCGGTGTGGGCGGCGGCAACGGCGGCCTGGCACACGTCGCACGCGCCCCCATCTCCGCGAAGATGGCGGCCGGTTCGTGGCAGAAGTGGTACGACGGCACCTGGTCGCAGCCCGGCGAGGGCGGCCTGGAGAGCAACATGGTGCCGGTCACCCCCAGCACGCCGACCGGGTACACCCCGCCCGCCGAGGACTACAGACCGTCCAACACCGGCACCGTCGACCAGCAGGTCGCCGCCGGTCAACTCCCGTCCAAGTCACAGCTGTTCATCATGAACATCTCCTATGACGCCTACCTCGGCCTCTACATCGGCGAACCCGAGGTGGTGTCCGGCACCAAACCGCAGCAGTTCTACGCCACCAAGGATCTCGCCACCCAGAAGTGGACCCTGATCGGCGACAGCGGCGGCTACACCTCCGGCTCCTGGTACCGCTGGATGATCGACAGCGCCAACCGGACCAACTCCACGATCATCGGGAAGACCTTCCGCTCGTACTGCGCCATCGCCTGCGCCACGTCGGACGGCGAGTACGCCGACATCACCATCGGCTCGTCCAAGCCGGCCACCCCGCCGGTCGACCTGACGAAGACGTACCGGATCCGGAACGCCGACGGTCGCGTCCTCGCCCAGGCCACCGGCAGCTCCGCCACCACCTCGTCGGCGAAGCCCACCCGCTCCGCACTGGAGTCCTGGAGCTTCCTGTCCGACGGCGACGGATCGTACCGGATCGTCAACGCCGGAACCGGACGGCTGCTCGGCGTCGACTCCGGCTCGGCGGCCGGCCGGGCCTGGGGCGCCGGCCTGACCGTCACCGTCGCCGCCGGCGGGAACGCCACTGTCGGCCAGCAGTGGTTCATCCTCCCCAGCACTGCCGAGAAGGGCGGGTACCAGCTGGTCAACCGCTACAGCGGCCTGCTCATCGGCATGTCCGGCGACTCGGGCCGGCGCACCGAGACCACACCCGCCCGCTCCTGGACCGACACCAGCGGCGACCCGGTCGGCGGCGGGCGCACCGCCGCCGAGCAGACCCTCGCGTTCACCCCGACCGGGAAGGCTCCCGAGACGATCGTGGTCACCAGCCCCGGCGACCAGTCCGGCACCGTCGGCAGGGCCGCCTCGGTGCAGCTGACCGCGACCGACAACACCGGCAAGCCGCTGACCTTCTCGGCGACCGGCCTGCCCGCCGGACTCTCCATCGGCTCGTCGGGCCTGATCTCCGGGACTCAGACCGGCGCCGGAGTCTCGAACGTCACCGTCACCGCCTCGTCCGGCACCGCCCGTGCCTCGGTCTCCTTCACCTGGACCGTCAACCCCGCTCTCAGCGGGACCCATGTGCTGACCACGGGCGGCAAGGCTCTTGACGACGCCAACCACAGCACCACCGCCGGCAACCGGCTCATCACCTGGAGCGCGAACGGCGGCAGCAACCAGCAGTGGCAGTTCGTCCAGCAGACCGACGGCTCGTACGAACTCGTCAACGGCACCTCGCAGATGTGCGCCGACGTCAGCGGCGGCTCCACCGACGCCGGAGCCGCGGTGATCCAGTGGCCCTGCAGCGGTGCCGCCAACCAGCGCTGGAAGGTCAAGCAGTCGGCCAACGGGTCGTACACCGTCAGCTCGGCCAGGAGCGGACTCCTGCTCACCACCGCCTCGGCCTCCGACGGCGCCCCGGTGACGCAGCAGCCGGACACCGGCTCGCCGCTGCAGCAGTGGTCCATCACCTAAGACCGACCGGCGATAGGGCCCGCGGCGTCGCGTGCCGATAGCTCTCTCCCTCCTTGCCCGCCATCGGGCAGGAGGGGCCCTCGGACGCACATCCCTCGTCGCGCGCAGCGCCGCTGCGCTCTCCTCACGCTGCACGCCCAGACTCGGCTCTCGCCCCTCCCCCAGCCTTCGGCCGGGGGGACCCCCTTCTTCACCCACGCTCCCTATCGCCGGGCGGTCTGAGCCGGGCCCGTGTGAGGGTGCGGGCCTGACGCCGGGTCCCCGGGTGCGGTGGCTCCCGTGGACCCGGCAGGCCACAGCCGTTCTCCCTCGACCGGGATCCCTGTGAACGGCGCTCAGTCCTGCCCCTGGTTCCTGCGGCTGTTGAGTACCGCGGCGATGGGGAGGGCCGCTGCCAGGCCGCTGAGCAGGACTGCGGCGAGTGCGCCGAGGATGGCGGGCTGGTCGGCGAAGGCGATGCCGATCGCGGCGAGCGCGGGCCCGGCGTTGCGTACGGCGGCGACGCCTCCCATGGTGGTGCGGCGCACCGGCGGTCCGGCGGAGAGCAGGGTACCGGTGGTGAAGGCGGCGGCCGCGAGGACGAGCCCGGCCAGCAGGGTGAGCGAGCCGAACAGGGAGAGGACGTCACGCCAGTTGCCGAGAAGCATGCCCGCCAGCACCACCAGGAAGGTCACGTTCGAGACCGCGGCCGCTGCGGGGTGCCATGCCCGTGCGGTGGGTGCCGCGTAGCGGCGCAGCAGCAGACCGACCGCGAAGGGGAGGAGCTGAAGCAGGGCCACGGTTCCCACCAGTGCCGTGATGTCGAGGGAGACTTCCTGGCCGACGTCGGCGGCGCTGAGGATGCCGTTGGCGGTGGGGGCGAAGGTGAGGCTGCCGATGGTGGCGAGTAGCACCTGCATGGCCGCGCCGGCGGCGACGTCGCCGCTCTGCACCATGGCCAGCTTCACCCCGAAGGGTCCGCCCGGTGAGGAAGCGGTCAGGACGAGGGCGATGAACCCCGCGGCGGGCAGGCCGAACAGCGCGCCGATGCCCCAGCCCAGCAGCGGGATGACCGCCAGGTTGGCGAGCAGGGCCAGCGCGAGCAGGCGGATGTCGGTGACGACGCTTCGCAGGGCCTCCACGGTGGTTGCGAGGCCGGCGGCGAACATGGTGGCCGCGATGAAGATCACCGTGATGGCGTTGAACAGCAGATGCAGTGTCTCCATGAGGCGATCCCCTCGGGGCGGTGGGGCGCCTCGGGGCGATGCCGGGGCGCGCCCTCGTCGCGCGGTCAGTCGCGCGGGTCGGCGAGCCAGCGCAGGGCGCGCAGGCCCGGTAGGAAGCAGTACTCGCCGCCGCGGGTGACGACGAACCGCGGCAGCGGAGGCAGGCGTCGGCGCACCGGCCGCCGGGGAACGGTGAAGCCGCCGCTGCCGTCGTGGGCCCCGGTGACGGGGTCTCTGGCGTCGCCGGCGCCGAAGAAGACGCCGTCGTTCATCCACTGGGACTGGACGAACTCGAACTGTCGGCCCGGATGGGCCCCGACGAAGGCGAACATCAGGCCCCGGTCCACCCCGTCGTCCTCCAGGACTCCGTCGGGCAGGGGCGGGCCGTAGGCGGCGCCGCGTCTGATCATGCGGTGCAGGCGCACCTCGCCCGCCACCGAGGCGTCCCGGGGGTTGGCCCGGCGGATGTGGCAGCCGCCAGGGGTGGTGAACCCCGCTGGATCCTCGCGCGCGTACAGGAAGGTGTTGCGCCGGCCGGGGTCGGCGCCGAGGGCGGGGTCGTCGTGCTGCGGGCTGAGTGCCAGCGGAGCTCCGCTGCGCCAGCGGCCCATGATCTTGGCGGCCAGCAGTTCCTCGTCCTGTGGACCGGTGGCGGCCTGGCGCAGGTAGCGGCGGAACGCGGCGACGTCCTGGTGGAGCTTGCGGAAGACCGCGTAGCTGCCGTTGCGTCCCAGCAGTTGCGGCTGCGGTGCCTGGGTGCCGCCGAGTTCGTCCGGGTAGCCGAGCACGAACTCGCCCGCCTTCAGTGGTGCCTCCAGCCGGTTCGACCCCGGGATGCCACTGCCTTCGACGGCCGGGTGGCTGACACCGTCGCGGTAGCCGAAGTGCTCGGTCTCGGTGGGCAGCGCGTGGCAGTCCTGCCGCCAGATCGCGGTCACTCCGGTGAGCTGGTCGTAGGCAGGGCGGGCCCGGTCGATGGCCGCCTCCAGCCGCGCCGCGTCGGGTGCGACCGCCGTGAGCACCACGTGGACGTCCGGCGTCCCCAGGGGCGCCTCCCAGTGCTCGGGGCTGCTTTCGCCGTCATCGCCCAGCGCTTTGGCGCGTGCGGCCATCCCCTGCCGGAACTCCCACGCGAACGTCTCCAACGAGGCGCTGGGCACGCCGAGGACTTCCAGTCCGCGGAAGGTGACCGCGATACTCACCCATGTCTCGCCCGAGGGGCTGACCGGGGCGGCGGCCGAGGTCACCACCGTGCTCGCGCGCCGCATCAGTTCCCGCCCGTGCGCCCGGTCGTCGATGCGGAACACCAGGTAGGCCGCCGCGTACGGGGTCGGCCGGGAGCTGAGCACTCCGCGCTGGATGTCGTCGAGCTCCAGCGCGGGTCGCGCACCGCCCACGGAAATCACCTCCTCGCCGTCGTGCGGTGCCCGACGGCTCGCCGTGGTGCTACCTGGTGACCAGGTTCCGCCAGAAATTGCGCAGGCTCTCATCGCCGCCGAACAAGGAGCTGAAGATCGTGGAGTCGGCGAGAAGGATGTCGCCGGCGCGCCCACCTCCGGGGGGCATCCACAGGAACATGTTGAAGGCGGTGTTGCCGGCTTCGGTGAACGGATGCGGCCTGGATGTGTCGATCGGCTGCCTGGCCAGGACGTGAACGGTGTCCGGCTCGTCCGTCGTCACGGCGTAGTGCGGCAGGTGCTGGTGGAAGTTGAAGTTGGTCACTCCTTCCAGCCAGCCCTTGGCGTCCAGGTCCCTGAACGCGGAGAACGGGGCGATCCTGTTCTGCTCCCGAACGGCGGGCCGCAGCCCGTAGCGGTTCTCCACCGGCACACCGAGTCCGTGCATCACGCCCCGGAGGTATCCGGCGAAGCGCTGCTGCCGGGGGACCAGTGGATCGCCGTGATGGTGGTACTCGACGTCCCGCACCGCCACGTCGTCCGATGCCCCCACGTCGTGGTGGGGTCCGAGGACCAGGCAGGCGTCCTCCCGGCTGAGGAACGCCCGCAGCGCCTCGACCTCACCGGGCTCCGCCTCCTGGCCGGTGACCGTGTGGTCCAGCCCGAACACGAACAGGGTGTCGGTGTCGGCCAGTACCCGCTCGTCGAGCGGGGTGCGGAAACCGGCCTGGTCGATGCGCTGGTACACGGGGACGGGGTGCCCGGTGGTCTCCCGCACGAACTGCTGGAACGGTACCCAGGCCCAGAAGAACAACTCCAGTGAACCCGCGATGCCCTGCTGGAACCTCAGCGGGTCGGACCACTTCGGGTCCTCGTAGGCGGGCCAGGCCACCCGCCGGACCTCGGTCATCGTGGAGAACCGGTTGTCCAGCTCGGCCGGGTTCCTGCCCGCCTCGGCCGGGTAGCTCCACGAGACATAGACGCTCACCCGCCGTCGGCCGGGCGTGGGGGCGCGCGTGATGTGGTTCTGGTTGTAGGTGCGGGCGGTGGTGACCTCGTTCATTCCGCCTCCCCTCGGCTGTGGGCCGACGGCGCGTCAGCCCGCGCTCGGCGCGGGCGGCAGGCTGTCACTGCAACTGGTCGAGCATCTCCGACAGGGCGTTCTTGATCCGAAGCGCCTTCTTGATCTCGTCGGCCGTGACGTAGGGGTACTCCCCGTACTCGATGAAGCTCGGGCAGTGGTGCTCACGCACGAACCTGACGAACGCCTCCGGGTTGGTCTTCCAGTCCTCGGGAAATCCCTCGAGGTTCTCGAAAGCCGTGCTCACCCCCGCCTTGCTGAACAGCGCGACGGCGTCCTCGGTGTACTTGTCGAAATCGGTGTCGAAGATTCCCTGGTACATGAAGCGCGTGTCGTCGTCGAAGAGCACCCAGCGCAGGTAGTGCAGCTTCAGCGGCGCGAGAAGATACGGATCACTCCGCAGTGCGTCGGCCAGGGCGTGGCCGTACTCCCGCATGGCCTCAGCCCGGCCCGGCTTGACCTTCGCGACGATCGTGAAGCCGTAACACGCGGGTGTCTTCGGGAAAATCGGGCCGTACTTCCCCTGTTCGAGCTGGTCGGTCTCCTTGGGGATGACGGCCGCCTGCGGCTTGATCTCCATGTCCGCTCCTCCCGCCATCTGCCGGCCGGGCAGAATCCCCCTCATCGTCGCACTCGGCGTCGCCGTCCGCCTGCGAGCACACGAGGAGCCGGTACGGCCCTCCGCATCCCGACGCGGCTTCTGCCACGCGTCCCCGTGCTGATCGCGGGTGCTGGTTGCCGGGTGCCGCCGGTGCCGGCCTGTCCCGTTCCCGGCGGTCGGCCGGGCTCATGGCCGTGTCGTTGTGGGGACCAGGCCCGCGCGGACGAGTGAGAGGGTGCGCTCGGTGGTGGCCGCCCGGTCGCCACCGGCGTCCACCACGTTCACGGCGGCCTGGAGCAGTCCGCCGACCAGGTGTGCGGTCAGGAGGGGATCCGGGGCGCCGCAGTCCGTGATCGCGGCGAGCAGCGGCGCCGCGTGCTGGTGGTGCAGTTCCCGCACGCGCTCCTGGCACTCCGGTGGCAGGTCCGCCCGCATGAGGGCACTGGCGGGCCGGTGGGCTCCCTGCTCGGCCAGGCGCAGCTCGGCCGTGATGTAGGCCGCGATGCGCTCGACGGGGTCGTTCAGGCCGTGGAGGGCCTGCCGGACGGCCCGGTCGGCGTCGGCGAACGACGACTCCACGATGCTGGCGAGAATGGCGGCACCCGACGGGAAGTACTGGTAGACACTGGAGCGGGCCAGCCCCGCCCGGGCACCGACGGTCGCCGGAGTGACCGCGGCGGCCCCCTGCTCCACGAGGACGTCGATGGCGGCCCCGATCAGAGCCGCTTGCTGCTGGGCGCGGTGCTCGGCCACTGTGGCGGCGCTGATCTTCGGCATTGTCGGCTCTGTCCTCCTGCGCGTGACGGTCGATCTGCCGGCCGTCCGCATAGTGACGACTGCGGACGGCCGACCCCTAGTATCGCCGCGCCGGTGAGGGCCGACAGAGTCGTCCGGCCGAGGACGACCGCAGCCGGACGGAGCGGAGGAGTCTTAGGCGGTGACCTCGGCCACGGTGTGGAAGGCCTCGACGTGCGCCGCGCCGGCGTCCTGCTGCTCGGCCGAGTGACCGTGGGCCGCCTTGAAGGATTCCGAGGACATCCAGGTCCGGAACGCGTCCTCGCCCGTGAACTCCATGACGGCCACGTAGGGTCGACCCTCCGCCTGCGGGCGCAGCAGGGCCGACTTCACCAGGCCGGGCACACCGGGCAGGGTGGCGGTCATGCTCGCGGCGAAGCGCTTCTCGAAGGCGTCGGCCCCCTCGGCGGCGACGTCGATCCGGTTCATGACGGTGTAGGACATGGAAACTCCACGGAATCCGGCGCCGCACCATTTTGGCGACGCACCTGTCGGGATCATAGCCACTTGCCGACACTCGTGTCGGCAAGTGGCCCGCGTGCGCCTGGCCGACGGGCGGATCGGGGCGGGCCGGGGCAGCGCCGGCTCAGAGGAAGTAGAGGCGGTTCAGTGGAACGTCCTGAGCGGGATCGGAGTGCAGGGGAGTGCCGTCCAGGGTGACGAGGCCTCTGCCGGCGTCGACGAGGATCTCGCCGAGGCGGGTGTTGCGAACCAGGTCGGTGGGGCCGATGCCGCGGGTGTGGCGGACGGGGACACGGCGGCGCCGGGTGGTCATCGTGTCGTACGGGCGGGTGCGGGTGCCGGCCTCGGCGGCGGCGCCGCTGACGAATGCGACGGACAGGTCCGCGGGGGTGGCGCCGTGGGCGCCGAACAGGGGGCCCAGGACGAGCGGCTGACAGGTCTCGGTGGCGGCGTTCGGGTCGCCGGTCACGCCGTAGGCGGGGAAGCCGGCCTTGAGGACCATCTGCGGTTTGGCGCCGAACGAGGCGGGCTGCCACAGGACGATGTCGGCGAGTTTGCCGACCTCGATCGAGCCGACCTCGTGGGAGAGCCCGTGTGCGATGGCCGGGTTGATGGTGAGCTTGGCGATGTAGCGCAGCACGCGTTCGTTGTCGTCGCCCGGGCCGTCGCCGTCCATGGGGCCGCGTTCGGCCTTCATCTTGCCGGCCATCGCGAAGGTGCGGCGCACGGTCTCGCCGGCCCGGCCCATGCCCTGGGCGTCGGAGGAGGTGATGCCGATGGCGCCGAGGTCGTGGAGGACGTCCTCGGCGCCCATGGTGCCGGCGCGGATGCGGTCGCGGGCCATGGCGGCGTCGCCGGGCAGGTCGACCTTGAGGGCGTGGACGGAGACGATCATGCCGTAGTGCTCGGCGACCGCGTCACGGCCGAAGGGGAGGGTGGGGTTGGTGGAGGAGCCGATGACGTTGGGGACACCGGCCATCTTCAGGACGTTGGGGACGTGTCCGCCGCCGCAGCCCTCGATGTGGAAGGCGTGGATGGTCCGTCCGTCGAGGACGCGGAGGGTGTCCTCGACGGACAGGCACTCGTTCAATCCGTCGGTGTGCAGGGCGACTTGGACGTCGTAGTCCTCGGCGACGGACAGCGCGGTGTCCAGTGCGCGGGTGTGCGCGCCCATGTCCTCGTGCACCTTGAACCCGCAGGCGCCGCCCTCGGCCAGGGCTTCCACGAGCGGGGCCGGGTGGGAGGACGAACCGCGGCCCAGGAAGCCGATGTTGACGGGCCAGGCGTCGAAGGCGTTGAAGGCGTGCCGCAGTGCCCAGGGGGAGTTGACCCCGACGCCCCAGGCCGGGCCGAACTCCTGGCCGATGATCGTGGTGACGCCGGAGGCGAGCGAGGCCTCCATGATGCGCGGGGACATCAGGTGGACGTGGGTGTCGATGGCGCCGGCGGTGGCGATCAGCCCCTCGCCGGAGACGATCGCCGTCCCGGTGCCGACGACCACGTCGACGCCGTCCAGGGTGTCGGGGTTGCCGGCCCGGCCGATGGCGGCGATCCGGCCGTCCCGGATGCCGATCGAGGTCTTGTGGATGCCCTGGATCGCGTCGATGACCAGCACGTTGCTGATGACGAGGTCGCAGGTGTCGCGGACGGCGGCGGCCTTGAGGTGCAGTCCGTCGCGGGCCGTCTTGCCGAAGCCGACCAGGAACTCGTCGCCAGGCTGCTGGGAGTCGGACTCGACCCGGACGACCAGGCCGCTGTCACCGAGGCGGACCCGGTCCCCGGCCCGCGGGCCGTGCACGGCCGCGTACTCGGAGGCTTCGAAGATGCTGTCGCTCACGCTCTGGTCTCCCGTCCGTCGTTGCCGCTGTCCGCCCCGAGGTAGCCCTGCGCCGCCGCCCGGCGCAGCGCTTCCCGCCGGACCCGGGGCAGGTCCAGCGGGCCGTCGACGAGCCCCGCGAAGCCGATCGCGACCCGCTCGCCGCCGATCGGCACCAGGCTGACCTCGACGGTGGCGCCGGGGTCGAAGCGGACCGAGGAGCCGGCCGGGACGGCGAGGTGGGTGCCGTAGGCGGCTTCACGGTCGAAGGCCAGACGCGGGTTGGCCTCGAAGAAGTGGAAGTGCGAGGTGACCGAGATCGGTACGTCCGAGGTGTTGCGCACGGTCAGGGTGCACGTCGGTTCCCGCTCGGGGCCGGTGTGGCCGTCGGGGATGACGGCGCCCGGCGCGGCCTCGGCCAGGCTGCCGCCGCCGAACGGGTCGGCGACCACGGCCAGTCGGGTGCCGTCGTCGAACACCGCCTCGACGTGGATCTCGGTGACGAGGTCCGGCACTCCCGGCAGGACGTCGTCGGGGCCGAGGGCGGAGCGACCCCGCTCGACGGCCTCGGCCAGCCGCAGTCCGTCCCGGGCCGCTTCGCAGACGGTGTCGGAGATCAGCGCGGTGGCCTCGGGGACGTTGAGCCGCAGGCCGCGGGCGCGGCGGGCTCGGGCGAGTTCGGCCGTGGTGAAGATCAGCAGGCGGTCGCGTTCGGTGGGGGTCAGCTGCACGGTTCCCTCCGGTCGGTGGTTGTGGGGCTGGGATACGGGCCCGTGGAGAAGTCCATGTAGGGGGAGACGAAGGCGTCACTGCAGCCGGCGATCTTGTCCGGGGCCGGCAGGCTGATCTCGACCTCCTTCACCTTCTTGGCGGTCGCGCCGTTCGCCTCGGCGAGTACGAGATGTCGGAGGGCGCGGCCGCCGGGTCGCCGCCGCTGGCGCAGGCGGTCGCCGAGCGCGGTCACACCGGCTCCGGCGGGGGAGTGCGGCTTCGCGCGGCGTGCGCGCGGGGTCAGGGGCACGTGTAACTCCGGTGGTGCTGAGGGTGGATCGGCTTCGGCGGAGGGGACGGGCTCCGGGGGAGCGGTCCGCGCAGGGCCGGTCGGCGGACGGGGCGCGGTCGACCGCGGCATCGCCGGACCTGAACTGTCGCATTGACTGAAAAATCAGTCAAGCTTTACGGTGAGGTCCGCGAACCACCCCGACACGATCTGACCTGCCGAGCGCGCAGCGTCAGCAACGACGACGAAAGGCCGGTGAGGCAGAGGTGTTGCGCAATGGTCTGGAGCCCTGGCACGTCCTGGTGATGGTGGCCGTTCTTGTGCTGCTCTTCGGTTCCAGGAAGCTGCCCGAGATGGCGCGCGGCCTGGGGAAGTCGATGCGCATCCTGAAGGCCGAGGCGGCGGTGATGCGTGAGAACGGCCCTCCGGCCGGCGAAACGGCGTTCCCGCCGCCCGATCTGCCCAAGGCCGAGCCGCCCAAAGCCGGGCAGCCCAAGGCCGAGCCGTCCATAGCCGGGCCGTCCTAGTGACAGCGGGGCCGACCGTCGCCGGCCCCGCTGCGCCCGCACCGGCGCGTGACTCCGCCCGGCGCCCCGGGGTGTGCTGACGGCGAGAGCCGTTCCATGCGGCGGGCCCGCGGGCTTCGATCACGGCGAGGGCCGTCGCTCTGCCTCCGTGCTGCGGAGTCAGGGCGACGGCCCTTGTGCTGCGAGTGGAGCGAGTCGAGTCGTTCGCCGCGGTTCAGCCGTTGCGGTGGTAGTGGTCCACGGAGACCCGGACCGGCCCGTCCGCGTCCGCGGTGGACAGCACCCGGACGACGGCGAGGTTGCGGCCGTCCGGGGAACGGAGGCAGAAGGCGCCGCGCGGTCCGACCGCGCTGAACCGGAGGTCGGCTGCCGGGCGGGTGGCCAGGCCCTCCAGGCACTCGGCGACACCGAGCCCGGCGTCCCGGCCGAGGTAGGTGTCGGCGCCCTCCGGGTGGAGGAACCCGTTCTCGGTACGGCCGACGAACCAGGTCGCGCTGTCGATCGGGACCACCTTGCCCGAGGCGAGGTCGAACTCGTAGCCGGAGTCCGCCGCGGTGAGTTCGACGGCGCGGTAGGCGGCGCTGTAGCCGCCGGTCGGCGCGGAGGCCGAGGGGGAGGTGCCGGACGGTGCGGTGGAAGTCGGCGCGGTGGAGGCCGGCGCGCCGCCGGGCGCGGGCGGAGCGGTCGGTGCGCCGGGCGAGGGGGAATCAGAGGCGTCGGCGGGCGCCGCGTCCACCGCTGCCGGATCGTCGAGCACCAGCGCCATCCCGGCGGCGCCGATGGCCAGGGCGACGGCGGCGGTCAGTGCGGTCCGTCCGAGGGTGCGCCTGCGGCCGGCTCCGTCCGCGGTGCCAGGGCGCGGTGCGGCGGAGGTGGCGGATCCGGACGGTGCCGCGAAGGAGGAAGCCGGCGGTGCCGGCAGGCCCGGGCCGGGGGACAGGGCGGTGAGCGTCGGGGCGTACGTCGAAGCGAGCGTGGCGTCCGGGTACGGCGCGAGCACCGTTTCGGCCGTGTCCCCGCCGGGTCGGGGCACGAGGGCGGTGGGCGCCTCGGCCGGCTCCTGCGGGAGATCGGCGTGCCGGGTGAGCTGGCTGGTGAGCGGGTGCGGAAGCCAGTCCTCACCGAACCTGAGGTGCCCGCCCACCGCCGGGTGGTTCCGGGCCGCGGCGATCACCTCGGCGGTGGTCGGACGGTGTTCGGGCTGCTTGGCGAGGCAGCGCAGGAGCAGCTCGTGCAGGCCTTCCGGGACCCGGCTGAGATCGGGCTCCTCGTGGACGGTCCGGTAGAGGGCCGCGGGGTCCGGTCCGTTTCCGAAGGGCGGGATGCCGCCGGCGACGTGGACGGCGAGGGCCCCGAGGGCATGGACGTCGGTGGCGGGCGTCGCGGCCCGGCCCATGGCCTGCTCGGGAGCCATGTAGGCGGGCGAGCCGATGCGCAGCCCGGCGCCGGTGAGCGCGCTGGCGTCGGCCGCTCGGGCGATCCCGAAGTCGATCACCCGGGGGCCGTCGGCGGCTATGAGGACGTTCCCGGGCTTGAGGTCGCGGTGGACCACCCCGGTGGCGTGGATCGCCTGCAGGGCCTCGGCGATGCCGGCGATCAGCAGCAGGACCGTCCGTTCCGGCAGTGGGCCGAACCGTTGCACCACCTGGTGCAGAGAGGGGCCCGGCACGTAGGTGGTGGCCAGCCAGGGCGTGGCGGTCTCCACGCCCGCGTCGACGACCTGCGCGGTGAACAGCCCGTGGATCCGCCGGGCACTGGCCACCTCCTGGGCGAAACGGGCCCGGAACTCGGGGTCCTCGGCCAGCTCGGGCCGCACCACCTTGAGCGCCACCGGCCGGCCGCCCGGGGTGTACGAGAGGTACACCCGGCCCATGCCGCCGGCGCCGAGCCGTGCGTACAGCCGGTAGCCGCCGACCTCGCGCGGGTCGTCCGCGGTCAGTTCCTGGAAGACCGGCAGCAGGGTGAAGGGGGATCGGTCAGCGGACATGCGGGCTGCCTCTCTCGGCGGACAGGACGGAGGCCGGGGCCGGGCGGGCCCGGCCCCGGCCGTACCGCGATTCGACGGCTTCGCCGCGAGCGGTACGACCGGTGGGAATGCGTGGCCGGTGTGGACGGCACGGCCGGCGCCGCAGAGTTTAGAGGTTTTGTCAGTTCTGGCCGAATCCGGCCCTGCCGGGCCGGTGGGCGCCGTAGGTCGTCCCTGTCGTCGACCGGCAGTGCTCCAGCTCCGCCTCGATCGCGCCGCGGAGCAGGTGGCGAGCGTGTTCACCCGGCAGGGAGCCGCTCAGCCAGCGCACGCTGAGGCCCTCGACGAGGGCGGTGAGCCGCTCGGCTGCCGCGGCGTGCGCCGGGGCGGTGCCGGTGGGGTCGGCGCGGGCGAGCAGTTCGGCGACGTCGTGCACCCAGGTGTGGGTGGCCCGCGCCAGCTCCTGGCGCAGCTCCGGCTCGAAGACGGCGGTAGCCCTCAACTCGCCCCAGGCGGTGCTGTTTTCCCGTACCTCGGCGGTGTCCTGGAACTCCAGGAGCAGGACCTGCTCCAGGTCGGCGCGGGGGTCCACGGCGCGGCTCGAGACGGGTTGCCCCTCGGCCGTGTAGCGGTCGGCGCGGTCACTGATGAACTCCAGCGTCTGCCGCAGGATGCCCGCACGATCGGTGAAGTGGTAGTAGATGAGCGAGGTGGACACTCCGGCCTCGGCGGCCAGCTCGCCCACCCGCAGCCCGCGCACACCGCGTCGGGCGATCACCCGGGTCGCGGCCTTGAGTATCCCTGTCCGACGGTCTGGCATGGTCGCCCACTCTATCCGTAATCCGCTCAGGTCAGAGCTAGATCTGATCACAATTTCAGTTCGCTTCGACCGGAGTGACGCAGGGGTCCAGCCTGGTCGGCGCCGGTGTACCGCGCGAAGGCTGGCTCGGAGGAGGTGAACCCGGCGCCGAGTCGGGGGTGCGGGGTCCTGGTGGCCCCGAATACTTGACTGAAAATTCAGTTCAGTGAAGGATGCGGGGCACCCAGCCACCTCCCACGTTGCAAGGGAGCGCTTCATGAACACCACCCCCACACCCTCACGGCGCGGTCTGCTCCGGCTCGGCGCGACCGCCCTACCGCTGATAGCCCTCGGATCGGTCCTGCCGGCCGCCGCGCGGGCGGCGACCGCCTCCGCGCCGGTCGCCGCATCGAGACCGCGGATGCCGGCCGAGAGCGACCGGCATGACCGCACCTTCATGGCCTGGCCGGCCCTGTCGTCGATCTGGGGAACACGGCTCTCGGCGGTCCGCGACGACATCGCGCGAGTCGCGAACGAGATCTCCCGCTACGAGCCGGTCGTCCTGGTCGCACGCCCCGGCCAGGCCGCGGACGCCCGGTACTGGTGCGGCCCCGGCGGCTCCCGCGGCATCACCGTCGTCGAGATCCCCAACGACGACCTGTGGATCCGCGACTTCGGCCCGACCTTCGTGGTCGCGTCGGGCGTCATCGCCGGTGTCGACACCAACTTCAACGGTTGGGGCAAGACCGGCACCCCCTACTACCAGCCCTACGCCGAGGACGCCGCGGTCGCGGCCGCCCTCCTCGCCGGGTACGGCGTCGACCGCGTCCAGGCCCCCTTCGTGGGCGAGGGCGGTGCCCTGGAGACGGACGGCCAGGGCACCCTGCTGGCCACCGTCAGCTCGCTGGTCAACCCCAACCGCAACCCGGGCATGACCCAGGACCAGGTCGAGCAGGCCCTGAAGAGCACGCTCGGGATGGACAAGGTCATCTGGCTCGCGGGCCTGGCCGGCCAGGACATCACGGACGACCACATCGACTGCCTGGCCCGCTTCACCTCGGCCGGGCGGGTCATCCTCGACAGACCCGGCCCCGGCACGGACCAGATCTGGATCGACGTCTACCAGCAGGCCAAGCAGGTCCTGCAGAACGCGACCGACGCCCAGGGCCGCCCGCTGACCGTCGTGGAACTCCCCGGCCCGGACCGCGCCCTGATCCGAGGGCGTGGCAAGGACTTCCTGTCCAGCTACACCAACTTCTACGTCGCGAACGGGGCCGTGTTCGTCCCCCAGTTCGGCGACGGCAACGCCGACGCCTCGGCCTACGCCGTCCTGCAGGCCGAGTTCCCGGGCCGCGACATCGTCCAGATCAACATCGACAACATCGCCTCCGGTGGTGGCGGCATCCACTGCGCCACCCAGTCCCAGCCCGCCGTCCCGCCGGTCCTCTGACCTCCTGGCGGCCCGCGGGGAACCACCGAGGCGGGCCGCCAGGACCTCCGCCCCCACCACCCTTCCGTCCCGACCGGACCCGGCAAGCGAGCACGGAACACGCCCAGCGCACCGGGTCCGGCGGGGGACAGACCAGACGAGGTTTCCCATGACGTTTCGAATGCCCGCGGAGTGGACCGAGCACGAAGGCTGCCTGATGGCCTGGCCCGTACGGCCGGACCTGTGGGGCGACACCCTCGACGAGGTGAAGCGCGAGTACGCGGCGGTCGCCCGCGCCATCGCGGAGTTCGAGCCGGTCACCATGGTGGCGCCGCCCGGCCACGGCGACGAGGCACGCTCGCTGTGCGGCGAGGGCACCACCGTCGTGGAACTGCCCACGGACGACTCCTGGTTCCGCGACTCCGCGCCGATCTTCGTCCTCGACCAGGACGGCCGCCGCGCCGGCGTGGACTTCCGCTTCAACGCCTGGGGCCGCAAGCACCACCCCTGGGACGCCGACGACCGGATCAGCGCCCTCCTGCTGGACCACCTCGGCATCCCGGCGATCCGCTCCGAGATGATCCTCGAAGGCGGGGCGATCACCGTGGACGGCGAGGGCACGCTCATCACCACCGAGCAGTGCCTGCTCCACCCCAACCGCAACCCGGACATGACCCGCGCCGAGATCGAGGAGGAGCTGAAGGCCCGCCTCGGAGTCACCAAGGTGATCTGGCTGCCCTACGGCGGCGCGCTCGACACCGAGACCGACGGACACGTCGACGGAGTCTGCGCCTTCGTCGCGCCCGGCAAGGTCGTCGTCCAGCTCCCCGCCGAGCCCGACCACCCGGACCACGTACGGATGCGGGCCAACCGCGCCGTGCTGGAACACTCCACCGACGCCCAGGGACGCGGCTTCGAGATCATCGACGTGCCGCAGGCCGCCTTCGTCGAGGTCGACGGCCAGCGCACCGAGGTCGGTTACCTGAACTTCTACCTGGCCAACGGCGGGGTCGTCGTGCCGGTCGCCGACCACCCCCAGGACGAGGGCGCGCTGGCCGTGCTCGCCGCCGCGTACCCCGACCGCAAGGTCGTCGGCGTGCGTGCCCGCGTGATCGCCTACGGCGGCGGTGGCGTCCACTGCATCACCCAGCAGATCCCGGCCGCCCGCGCCTGACCCCTCGCCAGCGAACGGAGGAAACCCCTCATGACTCCCACCGCACCCGCGAGACGCACCCCACCACGTCGGCGTCTCGCCCTCGCCACCGCCCTGTTCTCGGCCGCGGCCCTGGTCGCCGCCTGCTCCGGCCCGCCGCACGGCGGCGGTCTCGACCAGGCGGGCATCGAACTGTCCGCCTCCACCCCGCCGGCCAAGGGGGAGATCGACTCCTTCACCTGGGCCACCTACGCCGAACCGCCCACCCTGGACTACATCCAGGCCTTCGACTACCCGCAGAACACCATCCTCGCCAACGTCTGCGAGAGCCTGATGCGCTGGACCCCCCGGCTCACCCTGGCACCCGGCCTGGCGGAGAAGGCCACCAACCCCGACCCGACCACCTGGGTCTACGACCTGCGCTCGGGGGTGCACTTCCACGACGGCACGGTGATGACCGCCGACGACGTCGTGTACAGCCTCGGCCGGCAGACCAGCCCCGACAACGCGGCGGCCTGGGCCCAGGTGTTCCAGAACGTCGAGTCCGTCACCAAGACCGGCCCGCTGCAGGTCACCGTCAAGCTCAAGCGGCCCGACTCCCAGTTCCCCCAGTACATGGCCACCGCCGCCGGCGTCGTCGCGGCCAAGGCCGGCGTGGAGGCCGCGGGCAGGGACTACGGCACGAGCGGCAGCCTCGACTGCACCGGCCCGTATCTGCTCGGAACCTGGGCCAAGGGCCAGTCGATCGAACTGCGGCGCTTCGACGGCTACTGGGGCACCAAGGCCAAGGCCAAGAAGGTCGTGTTCAGCTTCCTCACCGACGCGTCCGCCCGCACCAACGCGATGCTCACCGGCGACGTCGACGGCGGCTACCTGATCCCCACCGAGAGCTACGACCGGCTGAAGAAGAGCGGGCCGGGCACGCTCTACTTCGGCGAGGGCCTGAGCACCGTCAACGTCAACGTCACCAACATGCAGGGCCCGCTCGGCGACCTGCGCGTCCGCCAGGCCCTGTCCCTGGCCCTGGACCGCTCCGGCTTCGTCAGGACCGGCCTCGGCGGCGCCGGCACCGTCACCGGCTCCCTCACCACCAGGGCCGCCTGGGCCACCGCCCCCGAGGACGTCCGCAAGACGGCCTTCGACGGCCTCACCCCGACGGCGCAGGACATCGACAAGGCCAAGGCCCTCGTCCAGGAGGCCGGCGCGAGCGGCAAGAAGCTCACCGTCGCCACCAGCACCATCGGCCAGGACGTCTCCCTGCTCGCCACCGCCGTCCAGGCCGCCGGGGCGAGGATCGGGCTCGACGTCCAGCTGAAGACGATCGCCCCGAACGCCTTCACCGCGCTGTTCACCGACCCCAAGGCGCGCGAAGGCATCGACATGTTCCCGGAGACGTACTACGACTCCGTCACCGACCCGCTCGACCTGCTCGGCAACTTCAAGACCGGCGCCTACCAGAACTTCGCGCACTACAGCGACAAGGCCTACGACGACCTGGTCGACCAGGCCACCGCGGAGTACGACCCGGCCAAGCGCGGCGCGATCGAGGCGAAGCTCCAGCAGACCGCCTCCCGGCAGCTGTTGTGGATCCCGGTCGCCGAGTGGCCCACCGCCGTCTTCCTCAACAAGCGGATCACCGGCGCCCCGACCACCATCTCCTACATGTACTACCCGTGGGCCGCCGATGTGGGGGCCGCACGGTGAACTTCCTGAGATTCGCCGCCCGACGGCTGGTGGAGATGGCCGTCACCCTGTTCGGCGCCTCCTTCGTGGTCTTCGGCGCGATGTACCTGGCGCCGGGCAGCCCGGCGAGTTTCCTCCTGTCGGGCCGGTCGGCCTCGCCGGCCGCCCTGCAGGCGATCAACGACCAGTACCACCTCGACGACCCGTTCCTCGTCCGGTACCTCCGCTGGCTCGGCCAGGTGCTGCAGGGCGACTTCGGACGCTCCATCACCTACCGCACCGACGTGTCGAAGCTGCTCGCCGACCGGCTGCCCGAGACCCTGCTGCTGGTCGCCATGGCCCTGGTCGTGGTGGCCGCGATCGGCCTGGCGCTCGGCTGGATCGGCGCGGTGCGCGGCGGCGCGACCGACTCCGCGATCCTGGTCTCCACCGCGCTCGCGGTGGGAACCCCCTCCTTCGTCGCGGCCGTCCTGCTGCAGGGCCTGTTCGCGGTGAAGCTGGGCTGGTTCCCGACCAGCGGCGCCGGCGACGGCCTCGCCGACATGCTCTGGCACCTCACCCTGCCCGCCGTCGCGCTCGCGCTCTACCTGATCGGCATGCTGGCCCGGGTCACCCGGTCGGCGATGCTCGACGCCCTGGAGGGCGAGCACGTCACCGTCGCCCGCAGCCGGGGCGTGCCCGAACGCGACGTGATCCGCCGCCACGTCTTCCGCAACTCGCTGGGCACCGTCCTGACCACCGGCGGCCTGATCGTCTCCACCCTGCTGGTCTGCACGATCCTGGTGGAGTCCGCCTTCAGCGTCGGAGGCATCGGCCAGCTCCTCGAACTGTCCACCACGACCAAGGACTTCCCCACCGTCCAGGCCATCTCGCTGATCATCGTCGCCCTGTTCATGACCGTGAACCTGGCCGTCGACCTGCTCCACCCGCTGGTCGATCCCCGGGTCACCCTCGGCTCGGGGAGGTCCGACGCATGAGTGTCGCCCTCACCCGCCGGCCCGGCCTCGGCCGCCTCAAGGGCACCAGCGCGCCGCTCTACCCGGTCTGCCTCGGCGCCGTCGCCCTGGTCGTCCTGGCGGCTCTGCTCGCCCCCTGGCTGGCACCGTACGACCCGAACGCCGTCGACCTCGGCAACGCCCTCGCCGGGCCCGGCGCCGACCACCTGCTCGGTGTGGACGCCGCCGGCCGCGACACCCTCTCCCGGCTGCTGCTCGGCGCCCGCACCTCGCTGCTCGGCCCACTCGGCGTCGTCGTCTTCTCCACCGTCGCGGGTGTCGTCATCGGTGTCGCCGCCGGCTGGCGGGGCGGCTGGCTCGACTCCGTCCTGTCCCGCAGCACCGAGCTGGTCTTCGCCTTCCCCGGCATGCTGCTCGCCATCCTCATCGTGTCCGTGTACGGCGAAGGCCTGTCGGCCCCCGTCATCGCCCTCGCGATCGCCTACCTGCCGTACGTCTCCCGGCTCACCCGCTCACTGGTGCTGGCCGAACGGGCCCGGCCCTACGTCGCCGCGTACCAGGTCCAGGGGCACTCCGCGGTGCAGATCTGCCTGCGGCACGTCCTGCCCAACATCGCCCCGATCGTCCTCGCCCAGTCCACCATCAACTTCGGATACGCCCTCATGGACCTCGCCGGCCTCTCCTTCCTCGGACTCGGCATCCCCGCGCTCACCCCCGACTGGGGGCGGATGGTCTTCGACGGCCAGACCGCGATCCAGCACGGCTACCCGCTCTCCGCGATCCTGCCCTGCGCCGCCATCGTGCTGACCGTCGTCGCCTTCAACGTCGTCGGCGAGCGCTGGGCCGACCGGGTCGCCCGGAGGACCGCGTGAACGCCCTCGACATCCAGGACCTCCGCCTCCACCTGCCCGGCACCGCCCGTCCCGTCATCGACGGTGTCGACCTCACCGTCGCACCGGGGGAGACCGTCGCCCTGGTCGGCGAGTCCGGTTCCGGCAAGACCCTCACCTCCCGCAGCGCCCTCGGCCTGCTGCCACCCGGCGCCACCACCGAAGGCCGCGTCCTGGTCGACGGCCGGTCCGTCCTCACCATGGACTCCGACTCCCTGCGCACCCTGCGCACCGGCCAGGCCGCCATGATCTTCCAGGACCCCCGCGTGGCCATCAACCCCCTGCGCCGCATCGGCGACTTCCTCACCGAGGGCGTCCGCCTCACCGGGGTCATGAGCGCGGCCGACGCCGAGCGGCGTGCGGCCGAACTCCTCGAAGCCGTCGGCCTCGACGCGCAGCTGACGCGCCGGTACCCCGGCCAGCTGTCCGGCGGAATGCTCCAACGCGTCATGATCGCCGCCGCGCTCATGGGCGACCCGGTCCTGCTGCTCGCCGACGAGCCCACCACGGCGCTCGACGTCACCAGCCAGGCCGAGGTCATCGCCCTGCTCGGCCGGCTGCGCCAACGCTTCGGCACCGGGCTGCTGTTCGTCACCCACGACCTCGGGCTCGCCGCCGCGATCAGCGACCGGGTCTACGTCATGTACGCCGGCCGGATCGCCGAAACCGGGCCCGCGGCCACGCTCTTCGACCGGCCCCGGCACCCCTACACGGCGGCACTGCTCGCCTCCACCCCCCGGCTGGACGCCCCGCCCGGACGTCTCGCCGCCATCGACGGCCAACCACCGGACCTGCGCCAGGAGTTGAGCGGCTGTGCGTTCGCCGCCCGGTGCCGCCTGGCCACCGACCTCTGCCGTGAACAGGCCCCCGCGGCACGGCCGGCACCCGGACAGCCGGAGCACCTGGCCGCCTGCCACCACGGCGACCGGCTCGAAGGGAGCGCCACCGATGCCTAGCGCCGAGCCCACCGCCCAAGCCCCGCAACGGACTTCGGGCACGGTCCTGGAAGTCACCGGGCTGCGCCGGACCTTCGGCGCAGTGCGGGCGGTGGACGACGTCTCCTTCACCCTCGCCGCCGGCGGATCGCTCGGTATCGTCGGCGAGTCGGGCTCCGGCAAGACCACCACCGCACGCATCATCGTCGGCCTCGAACAGGCCGACGAAGGGCAGGTCACCGTCCAGGACCGGGCTCGCACCGGCCGCGCGCGCGGGAGGGCCGAGCGGCTGGCCCGCGCCCGAGAGGTCCAGATGGTCTTCCAGGACCCGTACCTCTCCCTCGACCCGCGCACCAGCGTCGAAGCCGTCCTCCGGGAGACCCTGCGCCTGCACTTCCCCGGCACCGACCACGGGGCACGGATCAGGGAACTCCTCGACCAGGTCGGCCTCGGCACCAGGGCGGCGGACGCGCTGCCGCGCCAGCTCTCCGGCGGTCAGCGCCAACGGGTCGCCATCGCGCGGGCGCTGGCCGTCGAGCCGGCCGTCGTGGTCCTGGACGAGGCGGTCGCCGCACTGGACGTCTCCGTCCAGGCCCAGGTCCTCAACCTGCTCGCCGACATCCGCGAACAGACCGGCGTCGGCTACCTGTTCATCACCCACGACCTCGGCGTCGTCCGCTGCGTCACCGATGACGTGATCGTGATGCGCCACGGGCGGATCGTCGAGGCCGGCCCCACCGCCCAGGTCCTCGGCTCCCCCCAGCACGCCTACACCAGGCTGCTGCTGGAGTCCGTCCCTCGGCCCGGCTGGGATCCCGACCGGATCGCCGCCGCGCGCCGCGCACTGTAAGACGGCCCGGGCCCGGCAGGCGATGGGGCCTGCCGGGCCCGGGCGACCGAGAAAGACCGGCGTGCGGGGCCGGGTCGGCAGCGATCCTGCCGGCCCGGCGCCACCGCCGCAGGAAGGACGACCGTGCAGGTCACCACCGAAGACACCAGCACCGCGACCGGTCCGGCCGCTCACCGCGCCCCCCGCCGCCGTTGGCGGTTCGCCACCATCCTGGCGATGGTCATCGCCCTCTGCGGGACGGGTGTCGGGCTGTACCTCAACGAGCGCGACACCCGCGAGCAGACCAGGGAACTGGCGATCCCGTCGGCACCGGACTGGATCGAACTGGACGTCACCGCCCAGGACGTGGACCCCACGGCCCAGCAGCTGACGCTCTACGTCTCCCCGGTCCCGCACGGCAGGTTCGCCGCCGGACCGGGCTCCCAGACCTTCAGCCGCCCCGTCGAGATCACGGTGAGCGGCGCCCCCAAGGTGACCATCCGGGCAGCCGAGGGGGAGAGCGCGGCGTCACAGCTCGTCCAGGTGGGGATGTACAACGGCACCAAGACGGACTACCCCTTCGACCGCTACCGCATGGAGGCCGGCTTCACCGCCACCAGCGGTGCCGCGGCCTTGCCGATCGGCCTCGTCTTCACCGACACCGACCCGTTCTTCGTCGTGCGCCCACAGGCCGCGGCCGCGGGCGCCGGTGCCGTGACCCTGGACGCGAAGATCACCCGGTCCCGCAGCACGTTCATCCTCTCCTGGTTCATGATCGCGGCGATGTGGGCCCTCGCCCTGGCCGTCCTCGGCGCCGCCGAGGTGCTCTACCGCAAGCGCGAGGGTCTGGTCTGGCCGTCCCTGGGCTGGATGGCGGCGAGCCTGTTCGCCCTGATCGGCATGCGCAACGCCGCTCCCGGATCGCCGCCCATCGGATCGCTGATGGACTACGTGGCCTTCTTCTGGGCCGAGGGGATCATCGCCGCCAGCCTGACCTGCACCGCCTGGTTCGGCATCCGTACCGAACACCGGCTGCGCCGCGAACGGGAGGCCGAAGCCGCCGCAGCCGGTCCCGGCCAGTGACGGTGCGCCGCCCGGCCGTTCACACGGCGGACGACAGCGAGTCCATCAGTGTGCGCAGCACCCGCGTGGCGTCCACCGTCCCGTCGAGTGAGCCGATGGCGGCGAGCCCGTCCACGGCGGCGGCGAAGGCCTCGCCGAGGGGAACGGGGTCGGCTCCGTCGCCGCGCTCGTCCACCAGGGACCGGAACAGGCGCACGAAGCAGGACCGCCATCGCCCGTACTCCGCCTCCAGGCTGACCCGGACCCGCTCGTCGTTGAGGGCGAGCCAGTGCAGGGCCGCGTGCAGGCGGGCCAGATCAGGGCTCTCGGGCCGGGTGAGCAGCGCCAGCACCCGTTCCGCCTGCCCGGCGTAGCCGCCAGGGCCGGCGACCGCCTCCTCCAGCGGTGTGATCCACTCGGGTCGGATGTCCTCCACCACGGCCACGATCAGGTCTGTGCGGTCCTTGAAGTGGTAGTGGCACATCCCGTGCGAGACCCCGCACAGCGCGGCCACGTTGCGGGTGGTGAACCGCCCCGCGCCGTCGCCCGCGAGAAGGGTACGGGCCGCCGCGATCAGCCGGGCCCGGGTCTGCTCGCCCTTGGCGGAGGCGCGCGGTCGGCCGGCGCCGCCCGGGCTGGAGGCCGTTCCCTGATCCGTGCCCTTCGCCTGTATCGCCATGGCCGTCACTGTAGCGACCGCAGGGCCGGGCAGGGGCGGTGATGCCGCCCGCGTTCCCCGACGGGCGCCTGTCGTCGGGGAACGGCGACGCGGCTCGGGCGGATGTCTGCGCGAGGTATTGACCGAGCGCTTGGCCAGTTCTATCTATTCAGTCAACTGTCTATTGAGGAACGGACTTTGACATGGAGGAAGTGATGGACGACCACTCCAGACCCGAGACGCCGGTCGACGGGCACCTCGGCCGACGCCGGTTCCTGACAGCTGCCGGGCTCGCCTTCGCCGGCACCGCGCTGACCGCGGCGACCGGCGGGCAGGCACTGGCGGGGCAACGCCGCACCACCGCGGGCGGACCGGCGGCCGCCATGGGCCATCGCGTGCCGCCGGACACCGTCGCGCACACCCGCACCTGGATGGCCTGGCCGGACAGCAGCACCATCTGGCGGAGCAAGCTCAGCGGTGTCCAGTCGAACATCGCCCTCGTCGCCAGGACCATCGCGAAGTACGAGCCGGTGACCGTGTGCGCCAACCCCGCCAGCGTCGCGAAGGCGCAGTCGATGTGCGGCTCACACGTCACGGTCATCGGGGACATCCCGGTCGACGACTGCTGGATGCGCGACACCGGCCCCGTCTTCCGAACCGACGGCGCGGGCGGCCTCGACGCGATCGGCCTCAACTTCAACGGCTGGGGCAACCACCAGAACCCGCACGGCAACGATGCCCTGGTCGCCCAGCGCATCGCCGCCTACCTCGGGATACCGTTCACCGCTGCCGGGCTGGTCGCCGAGGGCGGCGCCATCGAGACCGACGCCGCCGGAACACTGATGGCGACCCGGAGCAGCATCATCAACGCCAACCGCAACCCCGGCATGTCCCAGGCCCGGATCGAGACCGCGATGTGCGCCGCCTACGGAGCCGCCACGGTGATCTGGTTCCCCGGCATCGCGGGCCAGGACATCACCGACGACCACGTCGACGCCACCTCGCGGTTCCTCGGCGCCGGCTCGGCCGTGGGGCGGTGCCAGTCGCTCCGCTTCGATTCGCGGGCCGGCGGCTGCTCCGGGTGGCCGGCCCCCGTGCGTGTCGACCGTCTTCGCCGGCCGGTGGCTATGGCGGTGGACCGGTGAAGGCACGCAGGGCCAGCTCGATCCTGATCTCCTCGGTGTCCAGGAGCGACTGCAGCCGGCGCAGGACGATGTCGTCGATGCTGCGCTGGTCCCGCAGGCGGATCAGGGCGCCGCGTTTGACGCCGATCAGGGCGCGGCGCAGTTCGAGTCCGGCCTGCACGCCGGGATCGTCGGTCTTCGGTGCTCCCGTGTCCTCGGCGGCGTACTGGCGCAGTTCGTTCAGGACGGCCTCGGCGGTCTTCGGCGGGGTTTTCAGGCGGTTGGCGTGCTCGGGGAGGGCCTCCAGCGCGGCGGCGGCGATATGGCGGTGGGCGCGGTGTTCCTCGACGGTCTCGTCGGGGTCGCTGTGAAGTCCGGACCAGCGGATCACCGCGGGCATGGTCGTCCCCTGGAGGACCAGTGTGACCAGGATGACGGTGACGGCGGTGAAGACCAGCAGGGCGTGCCCGGCGAGCGGCCGGCCCGCGGCGGTGGTGGCCGGGACGGCCAGGGCGGCCGCCAGCGACACGGCCCCGCGCACCCCGCTCCAGGCGAGTGGGAACCTCTGCCGGGCGCCGGAGCGCAGCGTGCGCTGGACCGGGCGGCGGTCGACGGCGCGGATGAGGTAGGGCACCGAGTACAGCCACAGCAGGCGGGTGGCGATCACCGCGCCGCTGACCAGCGAGGCGGTGATGACCGCGTGCCCCGGGGAGCGGGAGCCGATCTCGCTGACGATGGCGGGTGTTTGGATACCGACCAGGACGAAGAGGGCGCTGTTGAGGATGGATGTACTCACGTCCCAGAAGGAGGTGAGCTCCACTCTCGCGCCCGCGCTGATCATCTTGGGGCCCGCCTGGCTGAGGATGAGACCGCAGGCGACCACCGCCAGGACGCCGGAGACACCCAGGGCTTGCGCGGGCAGATAGGTGGCGAACGGGGTGAGCACGCCCAAGGCGCTCTCCGCGGTGTGGTCGTGAAGCCGCCTGCGCAGAGCCACCACGACGGCGCCGCATGCGCAGCCGATCGCGGCACCACCCGCGTAGGCGAGCAGGAATCGCAGGGCGGTACCCGACCAGGTGATGGCCAGCCCCGCAACGGCGACGCCGACCACCACCGTGTAGAGGGCGAGCGCGGTGCCGTCGTTGACCAGGCTCTCCGCCCGGAGAATGGTCCGGACCCGGCGGGGCAGGTTCCGGGCGACCGCGGCCACGGCGATGGCGTCGGTGGGCGCGACGACAGCACCCAGGATCCAGGCGAGCGGCCAGGAAAGGCCCAGCGCGTGCGCTACCGAGGCCACGGCGGCAGCGGTGGCCAGCACCAGGCCGGTCGCGAGCAGCACGATGGCGCGCACGTTCGTCCGGATCTCACGGAGCGAGGTGGTCAGCGACTCCCAGTAGAGCAGTGGGGGCAAGAACAGCAGCAGGACCACCTCGGGAGGCAGGACCAGCCTGTGGAAGTCGGGGGTCAGGCCGATCAGGCAGCCACCCGCCACCAGCAGGACCTGCTCGTTCCAGCGCAGGCGGCGAGCCAGCCACGTCATGATGAGCACGGCCGCGAGGATCACCACGGTGACTTCCAGGCCACGCATCCGGCACCGCCTTCCCGATGGGGCGGACAGCCCCCTCGTCCTCGTGACCGGCCGGTCCCCGGTGCCTGCCGGGGCCAACGGGTACCACTACTCCCATGCTGAACAGCTGCTCGGTTCGCGGAAACGGGAGGGGGCGACGACGACCGGGAATGCCCGCCAGGCAGCAGACACGGAGGAGGCTCCTGGTCGTGCCGCGCCGGCCAGGGCGGGCGGGTCAGCTCCGGGCGAGTTCGGTCAGGGCGTCGAGACGGGTAGGCGTCCAGCCGAGCTCACGGTGGGCGCGGGCGCCGGTGAGCTGCTGGTCGAGGGCGAACGCCTCGGCGATCGGGCCCATCCGCCGTACGGCCTCCCCGAGGGACAGCGAGTCGACCATGTCGGGACATCCGGCGGCGTGGCTGAGGGCCCGGGTGATGTCCGCCAGCGGGAGGTTCTGTCCGCTCACCCCGGCGTAGACGGAACCGGCCGGGGCGCCCAGGGCCAGGGCGAACAACTCGGCGATGTCGTCGACGTGAACCAGCGCCCAGTGGTTGGAGCCGTCCCCGATGCAGGGCACGGCACCGGCGGCACGCCCCGGCTCGACGAAGTACTGCTGCACCAGCCCGCCCGAACGCCCGTAGACCAGCCCCGGCATCACCACCACCGGATGCCCTCCGGTGGCCGCCCGGGCGAGCACACGCTTCTCGTTCTCCAGACGCCAGGCGGTGATCCGCGGCGGGTTCAGCGGAGCGTCCTCGTCGACGACGCCGTCGGTGTCGCCGTACACCCACACCCCGCCGGTGTGCACGTAGGGACGGCTTCCCGCCCCCTCCAGCAGCGCGCTCGCCGCAGCGCGGTCGATCTCCGCCGTGCCCTCGGCGTAGTCCACCCCGAGATGGATGACCCCGTCGGCCTGGTGGGCCGCCTCCCGAAGAACGTCGATGTCGGTGAGCGCCCCCGTGACGGGGACGGCACCCAGGTCCGACACGGTGCGCGCGGAGTGCTCGCTGCGCGCCAGCGCCGTCACCTTCCCACCGCGCCGGATCAGCGCCTCGATGGTGGAACGGCCGATGTAACCGGAGCCGCCTGTGATGAACACCCGCATCCCTGCCACGCTCCTTTCGGACGGCGGCGGAATATCCGCCACCCCTCCAGCCTGCCGCCGCGCAACCGATGCCGCTGAACCTTGCTGGTCCGCTGCCTTGTTCCTCCGGGCCTCCCCGCTTTCCGGGCCTTCTCCGCCTCGTCAGCGGCAGGCGAACGCACTCGTCAACCCGAACGTGGCCCGCCACCCCACCACCCCCGCGAGCAGCGTCACCGCCCGCCCCGCGCCGGACCGGCTGACGTCGAGGTCCGAGCTGATGGCGGGCAGGACGCCGGCGGGCAGGGCCTCGGTCATGATCGTGACGAATCCGGCGGCGCTCAGCGCCGGCGGACCGGGCCAGGGAAGCCGGGCGGCGGCCGGGCGGCCGGGGGAGAGAAGCTGGTCCGTGGAGGAGATCATCGATGTGTGACACTCATGTCAAGGTCCAGCCGTATCGGCCCGATCCGAACATGAGGGTGGTCACATGCGCATCGGCGAACTCGCCCGGCTGACGGAGACCCAGCCCCGCCTCCTGCGCTACTACGAGCAGCAGGGTCTGATCACCCCGCACCGCGCGGCGAACGGCTACCGCGAATACGACGACTGCCTCGTCGAGCGGGTCCTCCAGATCCGCGGCCTCCTGGACGCCGGTCTGCCCACCCGCATCATCAGGCAGATTCTGCCCTGCCTGGACAGCCCCCGGACGATCCATTTCGCCGACGCCACAGCGGAGATCATCGCCACGCTGGAGTCCCAGTCGGACCGGATGACGCGTCGGATCGACTGTCTGACCCGCAACCGCGACGCCATCCAGGAGTACCTGTCCGTCGTCAAGCGCCTGGCCTGAGCGAGGAATTCCCCGCTTGACCCTCACACTAGTGTCAGAGTCGGACGCTGCCGACATGACCGAATCCGCTATTCACCACACCGAGTTCGGCGCCGGTACCCCGATGGTCCTGATCCACGGTTACACCGTCGACCATCGCCTCCTGCTCCCGCTCGAACCCGTCTTCGCCGACCGCCCCGGCTGGCGCCGCCTCTACCCGGACCTCCCCGGCCACGGCGCCAGTCCGCGCCTCCCGCACAGGACCTCGGCGACCGCCCTGGCGGAGGCCGTCTTCGAGTGGATCGACGCCACCGTCGGCGAGCAACCCTTCGCCGTCGTCGGGCAGTCGTTCGGGGGGCAACTGGCCCGGGCGGTGACGGCCAGGTACGGGGAGCAGGTCCTGGGCTCGGCGCTGCTGGTGCCGGTCGTTCGCTGGGGCACCGACCGGGACCTGCCCCAGGTCACCGCGGTCGAGCGCGACGAAGAATTCCTCGCCTGCCTCCCGGCCGGCGCCGACCCGGACCTCTTCGCCGCCCTCATGGCCCGCCACACCAAACCGAGTTGGGACCTCTTCGAGCAGTACGTCCTCCCCGGGCGGCGAGCCCACGACCGAGCGGCCGCCGCCGAGCTGGAAGCCGACTTCCTGATCCCGTACTGGCCCGAACACCGGACGGAACAGCACCAGGGCCGACACCTCCTGATCACCACCCGTCAGGACGCCCTCGTCGGCTGGCGCGACCAGCTCGCCCTCCTTGACCACTACCCCCGCATGGCGGCGGCGGTGCTCGACGGTGTCGGCCACAACCCGCAGGTGGAGTCCGCCGAAACCGTCCGCGGCCTGGTCGGCACCTGGCTCGACCAACTGCGCCGATAGCGCGGAACGGAGGCCTCGCGATCGGCGGCAACCGACCGCCAGGCCTCCGCCGACAGCCGTGACCCGTCCCGGCTCAGCCGATCGCCCGCGGCGGGTGGGTGGTCAGGTAGGGAGGGTGCGAGGAGCGACTGGGACGGCGGGGCGGACGGGGCTTCACATCGACGCGGCTCAGCGGGCCCGCCACCGGTCGAGCGCCGCGGCGGAGAACCAGGGGTTTCCGCCGAGGACCCAGACCGACACATGGGTGACGCCGAGTTTCCGGAGGACGTCGAGCTTGGCGTCCATGGCTGCCTGGTCGGTGTAGTCGTAGAGGGTGCCGTGGTCGGTCCAGCGGACCTCGCCGGAGGCGGGGTCCCGGCGTGCGGCCACCGTGGCGGCGTCTTCGCTGTAGCCGGGCCGCTTGCGGATGTCGGCGAGGGGCACACTGTCCTTGATCTTGCCCGTGTCGCAGGGGTCGGGTGCGCTGAAGCCGTAGGAGGCCACGCCGATGACCAGTTGGTCGCGGTTCGGCACCTTGGACTGGGCGTACTTGATACCGGTACGGACCCAGTCGTGGGGCGAGATGGCCCAGCACCGGCCGTCGGTGGTGTTGAACATCCGACCGTAGTCCATGATGACCAGTTGGTCGGCCCCCGCCCGCATCAGCGCCGTGTAGTCGAACGGCGAGTCGCCGTCGCCGGCCTCGACCGGGCCGTCGATCTGCAGGCGCATCCCGGCCGCGTGCAGACTGTGGGCCAGCTCGGAGACGAACGCCTCGTAGCCGTGCTCGTCGTCCTGGGACCAGTTCCAGAAGTCCTCGAAGTCGATGTCCACTCCGGTGAAGCCGATCTTCCGGGTGAACCGGGTGAGCTCCGAGACGGCGGCGCTCCGGCGGCCGGGATCGTCGACGAGGGCCGCGACGGTGGGCCGGTCCATGGCCGAGACGGTGACGTACTGGGCCGCCGAGTGCGCCTTGAGGTCGGCCGCGTTGGCGTCGCTGAAGCCGTTGCAGGGCAGGTCCGCGGCGGTCTGCCGGACCAGGGCGCCGTCCTTGCCGACCTGCCAGTACTCCGCTTTCAGGACGCCGTCACGCAGTCGGCCGTCCCCGTACTCCGCCGGTGCCTGGCAGGTCGACTCGCCGGACGAGCCCGGGTACACCCAGGCTTCCAGGGCGGGCGTCGTGCCGCCCGGTGTCCCCGCACTCGGGCCGGACGACGCGGCGGGGCTGGGCACGCCGGTGGCGGTGGAGCCCGGACGCACCGGGGGAGGGGAGGCGGCAGGCCCGGCTCTATGGTCACAGGCGGCCAGGCCGAGTGCCAGGGCCGCGGAGACAGTCGCCCGGAGAGCGCCCGCCCGGATACGGGGACGTCGCGGTCGCGTACTGGACATGAGGGCCTTTCAGGTGCATCGCCGGTCCGTCTCGGGGCGGCCTCGCCCCACCGCATTCTGCCGGGCGCGGGTGACGCGGGTTCATCCGGGTGCGACGACAGACCCGCCCGCTCCGGTGGACCACCCAGCTAGTTCCGCTACCTCAGGTATCGATACCTGAGGTAGCGAAACTGGCTATGGTGAGGGAATGACGAGAACGCCTCCTCCCGCCCGACCGCCCGGACGCCCGCGCACCGGCGTCGACGCCGAGGTCTTCGCCGCCACCCTGAGCACGGTCCACGAAATCGGCTACGCGCGCGCCACGGTCGAGCGCATCGCCGCCGCGGCCGGCATCGCGAAGTCGACGGTCTACCGCCGCTGGCCGTCGAAGGGCGCGCTGATCGTGGACTGCCTCCTCGACGCGTTCGGCCCGGCGCCGCTGGAGGAAGGCGCCGATCGGGC
Source organism: Kitasatospora sp. HPM-01-4 (assembly GCF_051374625.1). NCBI lineage: Bacteria > Bacillati > Actinomycetota > Actinomycetes > Kitasatosporales > Streptomycetaceae > Kitasatospora > Kitasatospora sp. HPM-01-4. Next base: position 8,356,308 of record NZ_JBPQGP010000005.1, read on the forward strand.
CGAGCTCATGTCCTCGACCATCCGCTGGATCGCGGCGAAGATCGGCGAGCCGGGGGTGGGCGACGCGTTCGCGGGCGTCTTCAGCGACGCCGTCAGCGACCCGGCCCTGCGTGAGATCCTCTCCACCCGGCTGCAGGACCCCTACCGCCTCGCGCTCCAGGACGCGCTCGAGGAGCCGGAGACCAGAGTTCTGTTCTTCATCGACACCGTCGTCGGCACCCTGCTCCACCGGATGGGCATGACCGGCGAACCGATGGCCGATGCCGATGTCGACGCCCTGGTCGCGATGGTGCTGCCGCACTTCGCCGAAGGCTCCGGTCCGACCTGACGACGGACCACCGGCCCCGGCGGCGCAGCGAATTGCCGGGGTCTGGGCCGACGGCGCCGACGGCTGATCACTGACATTGACGATGCACGACCATCGGGAGGCACCATGCCCCGCTCCGAACCGCTGCCCCGCACCGTCCGCCTGCTGTTGCTCGCCCGGGTCGTCAACCGGCTCGGGGCCTTCTCACTGCCCTTTCTCACCGCGCTGATCAGCACCGACCACGGCGCGAGCCTGACCACCGCCGGGCTGGTCAGCGCCGCCTTCGGGCTCGCGACGATCCCCTCGCGGCTGGCCGGGGGACATCTGGCCGACCGGATCGGCCGGCGTACGACCATCGTCCTCGGGCTCTGCGGATGCGCGGTCGCCCAGCTGGCGATCGCGGCCTCCGCTTCGCTCACCTGGGCGGTGGCCGGGGCGGTGCTGCTCGGGCTGGCCTTCGAGCTCTACGAACCGCCGAGCCAGGCGATCATCGGCGAGTCCGTGCCGGAGCAGCAACGGGTGCGCGCGTTCAGCCTGTTCAGCGCCGCGCTCGCGGCGGGCGGCATGGGCGCCGGGCTGCTCGCCGCCCTGCTCGGACGCTGGGACCTGCGCTGGCTCTTCGTCACCGACGCCGCCACCTGCCTGGCCTGCGCACTGCTGATCCGCCTCGCCCTGCCCCGCGACCGCCCGGCAGCGCCCGGAGCGGACCAGGACGACGCCGCCGTACGGCCGCTGTGCGACCGAGCCCTGCTGAGCGTTCTGACCACCGGAACCGCCTACGCGCTGATCAACCAGCAGGCCGTGATCACCCTGCCGCTCGCACTCACGCGGCAGGGCCTGCCCACCGCCGACGCCGGGCTGCTGTTCACCGCCGCCGCGGCCACCACCGTGCTCGCCCAGCCGCTGATCCGGCTGCCCCGGGTAGCCCGGCTCAGCACGCCGGTCGCGCTCGCCCTCGCCCATCTCCTCCTGGCCGCGGGGCTGACCGGCTACGCCCTCACCCGCACCCTGCCGGCGCTGCTCGTCTCGACCGCCGTGAGGAGCCTCGGCGATCTGCTGGTGATGGGACGCATCTACGCGCTCGTCACCGACCTCGCGCCACCCGGCGGAAGCGGCCGCTACCTGGCCGTCTTCGGCACCAGCTGGGGGATTGCCGCGACGCTCGCACCCGTCTTCGGCACCCAGCTGATCGCCCGCGCGGGGACGACCGCGCTGTGGTCCGCCATGGCCGCGTTCTGCCTACTGCTCGCCGCACTGCATCTCCGTGTGACACCGCAGTCGGCCCGGTCACCGCAACCTCGCGCACCAAGGGAGCGCAGGTCGACCAGACCGGTGACCGCACCCGAAACCTCGCATGGACGGGGGGCTGTTCATCGCGCCCGGTCTCTGCCGGACCGGCGTTGAAGACCAGGTCGCGAAGCGTGGAGCCGGTCACTACGGTGTGACGCCACACGAGTCCGCACCCGCGGCACGATGGCTGTCACGGAGTTGCCGATGCCCTTCCGGACGAAGTTGACCGCGATAGCACCGCCACGCCGTAGGGGCTGGTGCCGACCGTTACGGTCGCGGCAACCCTGAGGCTCTCGGGATCGATGACCGCAAGGGTGCCCGCTCCCTGGTTCGTGACGTAGACCGCGCCCGAGGTGACCGCCAGGTTGAACGGGTCGGTACCCGGAGGGCCCACCGCAACGGTCGCCGAGACGCGGTGGCCGTGGGTGTCGATCACCGACACCGTGCCCGGGCCGAGATCAGCGGTGTAGGCCCTCGAACCATCAGGTGCCAGCGCCACGTCGAAGGGGCCTTCGCCGACCGGGACCGTCGCGGTCACCACCCCCGCGCGGGTTCCCACGACCGAGACGGTTGCCGCCGTCTCGTTGGCCACGTAGGCCGATTCGCCGTCCGGGGTGACGGCGACGCCCACCGGGGAGCGTCCGGCGGGCAGGCTCCGGACGACGCGCCGCGTACGGGTGTCGAGGACTGACACACTGTGCGACCCGGCGTTGGCCACGTAGGCCGCGGTGCCGTCGCGGCTGACGGCGACGCTGACCGGGGAGACGCCGACCGGGACCGTCGCGGTCACCCGGTTGGTCCGGGTGTCGAGCACCGAGACGCTGTTCGAACCGCCGTTGGCGACGTAGAGGTAGGTGCCGTCCGGGCTCAGGCGGACGCCGGTGGGTCCGTGCCCGACCGGCACGGTGGTGGCGATCGCGTTGTCGCGGGTGTCGAGTACCGAGACCGTGGCCGATCCGTTGTCGGCGATGTACGCGTACCTTCCGTCGGGGGAGATCGCGATGCCTTCAGGTGCGTCGCCGGCCGGGACGGTCGCGACGACCTTGTTGGTAGCGGCGTCGATCACCGAGACGGTGTTGTCGAGCTGATTGGTGACGTACACGCGGCCTTTGACGTCCGCGAGTGGGGCGGCGGACGGCGAAGGGGACGGTGCCGGGATGAGCCGCACGGCGAGGAGACCACAGGCCAGCAGGAGCCCGAGGCCGGCCGCCGGCACCGGCCGGACCGCCTTCCCGACCAGGCCGCGGTCGGTGTGGGTGCCAATACGCATCTCGCCTCCTGGGCACTTCGCGGAACTCGGTTCGCGGCCCGGACCGTCTTCCGCGGAACCGGTCCGGAAGCAGCAGTCAGGTCAACAGCCCACGGGCGAAGTAGTCCTGGTCGTCGCGCACTCCCGGAAGGGCGAAGAAGTAACCCCCGCCGCGCGGACTGATGTACGGCACGAGCGCCTCGGCTTCCAGCCGGGTCTGCATGGTGACATAGGTGTTGAGCTCGCGCTGGAAGCAGCAGAACAGGTGCCCGAGGTCCGGACGGCCCTCCACGTCGGGGCTGCGCTCGTAGTCGTAGCTGCGACGCAGGATGGAACTGGTCGACGCGGTCTCCGGAGTCTGCGGATTGGCGAGCCGGACATGGCTGTTCAGCGGGGTGATCAGTCCCTGCGGGTCGTTGGTGTAGATGGGATCGAAGGTGTCCGGCGCGTCGTCCGAGAGAGCGTACAGAGGAGCGCCGCTGATCTTTCGGCGGCCGAAGATCCGCTCCTGTTGGGCGACCGGCACCTTCTGCCACGCCTCGACGAAGAAGTGGACGACGCGCAGCACCTGGTACGTCCCGCCGGCCGCCCATGCCGGCTCGTCGGTGTGGGGCTGCACCCAGACCAGCTTGTCCAGCTGGGCCGTACTGGTGGTGTCGGGGTTGGTGATGCCGTCCTTGAACCCGAACCAGTCACGCGGAATCCCGGTCGGGCGAGGCGGATTGCGCTGGCAGTGGAAGCTCCAGCGCTGCTTCAGCATGCCCTTGGTGTGGGTCAGGATGTCGAGCATCGTGTGCACGGTGCTGTCGCGGTGACCGGAACACACCTGCAGCAACAGGTCGCCGTGGCACAGTTCGGGGTCCAGGTCGTCGTGGCGGAACGGCACCATCGTCTTGAGCTGGACGGGCTTGCGCGCGTGCAGTCCGTAGCGGGTGTCGAACAGGCTCGCACCGACGGCGACGGTGATGGTGAGATCGTCCCGCACGACTCCGGGGCCCAGGATCCCGTTGTCCGCGGGCGGAGCGTCCGGGGAGGCATTCGGTTCCGTGCGCCCCGAGGTCAGCAATCGGGCCCGGGAGGTCAACGCGCGGAACAGCTCGATGAGTTCCGCGCGGTTGGCGGCCGTCACGTCGAAGGAGATGAACGCTCCGACGGTCTGCGGCGGGGTGGCGATGCCCGCCTGGTGGTAGCCGTGAAACGGAATCAGGGCCCCGGTCGTCCGGTCGCTGTCGCCCGCTCCCTGGGCGATGGCCTCCCGGCCGCCCAGCAGGCTCCCGCCTGCCGCCCCGACGAGGCCGACGGCCGCACCCTGAAGCATCGACCGTCGCGCGAAGAGACCCGCCGGGCACCCTTCGCCGTGCCACCCGTCTGCCAGGGCTGAGCCTCTCTCCTCGCCCATGTTGCCCCTCTCGGATCGAGCACGGTGGTGTGCACCTGCGGTCTGGGCCGCTACCCCGCCTGACTGACCCGGCGGTGATGACCGGTCGGGGCCGCCTTCGTCGATGCTCGGACTGAGACCGGCCGCATCCTGGATGGTCGAAGAGCCGGGGACTCCTCCTGGACTCGCCTGGAGCACCTGTATGGGTACCGACAGCGGCATACGATCACGGTCAGTGCTCACCTGCATCCCGGGCATGCCATTCGGGTGTGGGCCCGGCGCCGGCGCCGCAGGTGGTTCCCGACGAGACGATCTCGCCCCACGGGCGGGAGAGCAGTGCCCACGACCTGGTGCCTGGTAATCGGTCCTCGGCCGGGCTGGCTGTCGATGGTGAGCGGGCCCTGGCAGGGCTCGGGATGCTGACGGACGGAAAGCCGCGACGGTCGCGCGCACGTTACACCGTCAACCCGCTCGGAGGCTGGCACTGGCACCACCGCGATCGTGCTCGCCGGGCGGCCACTGGCTCTGCTGCGCACTCGGCTGGCCCTCGAACTCGACGGACCGCCGATCATGGACCCCAGCTGGGAACAGTGGCAGTACGTCCTGGACCCGAGCAGCACCGCGCCCCGCCGCCGCGGGTACCGATACGGGCGTCCACCGCCGGCCAGTGCGGAGGAGGAGTGTCACCGGCCAGTAACAGGGACCGGCAGGGCCGAGCGTCCAGCGCTCGGTCACAGCCGGTGCTGGTCAGGGCGTTGTCGAGTCCGTGGTGGTGTACGCCTCCAAGCGGTCGGCGAGTTGTCGGGGTCGGGTGAGAGCAACCATGTGGCCGCCGTCGATCTCGTCGGGAACGATCCCGAGGCGTTCGGCGACGACGCGGCGCATGAACGCGGCGGGGAGGAAGCGGTCGTCCCGGCAGAGCAGGAACGTCGTCGGCGTCGAAGGCCACGCGGGCAACGGCCAGGGCGCGGCGAACGGGGTCTCGGACTGCCGGCGACCGTGCTCGCGCGCCTGGGCGGCCAGAGCGGGCGGGACGTCATGGAAGAACAGGGCGTCCTCGTCATCGGGGTCCCGGCCGTCGCGCTCGTCCTGGTCGCGTCGGGCCTGTTCGTAACCGGTGTTGGCCCACCAGGTGCCGGGGGCCTCGCCAGGCCGCGGGATCATCGCGGTGAGCAGCACCAGTCGCTCGACCGGGGCGCGCCGGCAGACCAGCGGCGCGGTGAATCCGCCGAAGGAGTGGGCGACCAGCACGGTGCCGGTGCGGTCGCCGATCGCGGCGGCCACCGTGTCGGCGTACTCGGGCAGCCCGGCCGCATCGTCGTTGCAGGGCAGCTCGGGCGTGGCCACACGGTGGCCGCGGGTGCGCAGTTCGTCGGCGAGCAGGTGCCAGTACCAGGAATCGGATCCGGCTCCGGGGATGAAAACGTACTCGGTCATCACGCCTGTCCCCGCCGGGTGAACTCGGCGGCCGTGGAGTCACCGGGGAACCGGGTCTGGAAGTCCAGGACCCCCACCCAGGCGGGGCGTACCGCGATCCGGGCCATGCGCACACCGGGATGGTCGACGGCCGCGACCCGGGCCGCGCCCTCCTCTTCGCCACCGTAGCGGCGCATGGCCAGCGCGTACTCCGGAACGATTCCGTCGACATCGGTGACCTGGGCACGGCCACGGATCAGCAGTGCTCGCGGCGGGGTCCCGGCGGCGTCGATCGTGATCGCCACATCGGGCCTGGCCCGCAGCGCCGCGATCTTCCGGGCGGGGAAGAAGGTGGACAGCACCACGTCCTGCCCGGTCCAGTGGAACAGCATCGGGAACACCCGCGGTGTGCCGTCGGCCGCCACGTACGCCACGCGCGCGAGTTCGGTCGAGGCCAGCAGGCCCTGCGCGATGTCGCTGTCCAGCAGGCGGACATCTCCCTGCCGCAGGGCCGCCAGTTCCTTGTGGGTCAGTGTGTGCACAACCAGCTCCTCGCCTCCTCGACCGCACCGGTTGCGGTCGTGCACTGTGAGACCACCCGAGCGCGGAAAAGGAATCGGAGTCGTCAGGACAGGGTGGCCGGCAGGCCGAACGCGCCGAAGACACGGGCTTCGAACGCGACGATCTCGGTGATCTCCCCGTCCTCGACTCGCAGCACGTTGAGCACCTGAGCCTGGTAGGCCGACTCTCCCGGCAGCCGGATGTAGCCGGCCATGGCCGGCTGCCGGTTCGCCGCCACCGGCACACCCCGCCACTGCCCCCGATGCAAGGGCGACCCCGATCCCAGTGCGTTCTCGACGAAGGCGACGACCTCCGCCCGGCCGGTGAAGCAGTACGGCAACGGCGGCATGGACAGCCGCACATCCTCGCTCAGGAGCTCCGCCAACGCCGCGATGTCGGCCCGCTCGTGGGCGGTCACGAAACGCCGCAGCAGCTCCCGCTCCCGGCCGGCGAGGGGCGTGGCCGGGGCCCGCCCTGCGCGGCGTTCCGGCAGGTGCTCCCCCAGCACCGGGCGTGCCCGCTGCAACGCGCTCTTCACCGCGGCCACGCTCATCTCCAACAGCGCGGCGGTTTCCGCCGCCGGCCAGCCGAGCATGTCCCGCAGAATCAGCACGGCCCGCTGGCGAGGCGGCAGATGCTGGATCGCCACCACGAACGCCAGCTCGATGGTCTCCCTGGCGACGACCACGGCCTCCGGCTCCGCCTCCCGGGCGGCCACCGGCTCCAGGAACCGGTCCGGGAACGGCTGCAGCCAACCCACCTCCGCCGCTCGGCCGGACTCACCCGGCGCCGGCTGCCGCGGGTGCCGGTCGAGGAAGTCCAGGCACACGTTGGTCGCGATCCGGTACAGCCACGCCCGAAATGCGGAGCGGCCCTGGAAACTCCCGCGATAGCGCCACGCCCGCAGCAACGCCTCCTGCACCAGGTCCTCGGCGTCGTCGAACGAGCCCACCATCCGGTAGCAGTGCACCCGCAACTCCCACCGATGCCGCTCGGCAAGCCCGGCGAATGCCGCCCCGTCCGCCGCTCGCACAGCGGCGAGCACCTCGCTGTCCACACCCGCTGACCCGTCCAACGCCCCGCCCCCTCGATCCGACCGCCACCGGCAACCCTAGACATCAAGTCAGGGGTGCCGCCGAGACAAACGCCAACCCCGCACCAGTAGTTGAACTCGAAGCCCGCCACCTCAAGACCATGGCGCGCGAACTCGACGTCCCCCGGGGACGCCCCGCGCCAGTGAGGCCGACCTGATCGTCGCCAGGCATCGCAACGGCCCCACCGCCCGTGCCGGAATCTCACGGCCGCTGTCGGAGTACCGTCCGGCTACGCGGTCCTCGCCGGCCCTGCGATTCTCGCGGCCGCTCTTACTGTGATGATGCTCAGGTGAATGAAGACCCGGCCGCACCAACGCCCGTCATCCTCGGCATAGACGACCTCCGACCGCTCCCCAGAGCCACGCGGATCGCCCGCACCAGCCGCGAAGGCATCCAGCTCCTGCAAGAGCACCGCGACAGCTTCATCGACGAACTCTGGCTCGACCACGATCTCGGCGGCGACGACACCATCATGCCCGTGGTGACCCTCATGGAAGAAGCCGCCTTCAGCGGACGGCCCTTCCGGATCGGAACGGTCTTCGTTCACAGCTCCAACCCCATCGGCGCCGAGACCGTCGTCAGGTCACTCACACGCTGGAACTACCATGTCCGGCGAGCAACGGCACAGGGAATGACGCCGGGTTGAGAGCTCGGTGTTCGACACGTCGTCAGACCGCGGTCGAAACCGCGGACCGAAGAAGCAGCATCCGACATGAGCCACCGAGAGCCCGCAACCGCCCGCTGACGTCGAACCTGCGGCCCGCCGCCACTGTGGCCGCCCCAACCCCGTCCGCGCCGTCGACATCCGCGTCGGCGCCACCCGCGACCCGCGAACTACCCAGCGGTACAACCGGCGGCGCGGCTGCCCCGACGGCCACCCGGCCTACACCGTGGTGGCCGCCCTGGCTCAGTGTCTCCGTACTGAGCCAGGGGGAGCAGCACAGTGACGTTCCATACCGATCATGTCGACACCTCCCGTCTGCCCGGTCGAACGGAGTCGCGATGACTTCCGGAGCGAAGCCGTCTACTGTCCAGCGGATGAACGTCAAGGACACCGATCCCACCGCCACGCCGGCTGTCATCGTCCGCTCCCAGGAGGACCCGACCACCCAGGTCAGGTTGTCCGGCCGCTACTTCCCCGACGAGTACGGGACCGGCTTCGCGGTGGAAGTGCACGCTGAAGGTCTCCAAGCCCGGCTGGACTCGGTCATCACCTGGGTCTGCGGCCCAGAGTATCTGGCCGACTTCCTCGACAAGCTCGCCGCCGACTTCCGCGGCTGGGAGGGCGAGCGCACCTGGAGCACCCACCACCTTGCCCTGCGGGCGGTCTTCCGGTCCGGTGGCCACGTCGGCCTGACCTGGACTCTCCGGCCATGGACCACCCGGGAGGACTCCTGGGAAGTCTCGGTCACCACCTGGCTGGAGGGCGGGTCACAGTTGACCGCCCTTGCCGCGGACGTCCGCCAGTTTCTCGACCGAGGCAATCCAGACGGAACCCGTTGAATCCCGGCGTCACTTCGCACAGGTCCGCCGGTACGCATGCGCTCTGGTGAAGGGCGAGTTGGTGGCGACGGCGGTGGCTTTGCGGTCCCAGCCGGCGGCTGGCGTCGGCCGTTCCAGCGGCGCTGACCGGTTTCAGCGGAACGCGGCGATATTGCGCGCGGCCCAGTCGGCGAACGGGCGTGGAGCGCGGCCGAGAACCCGCTGGACGTCCGGGCTGACGCGCAGCTCGGCCGGGTTCGGGGAACCGAGGATGGTCAGGGTGTCCTCGGCGAGGTCCGCCGGCATGCTCTGGGCCATGGCGGCCTTGGCCTCGTCGCGGGTCAGGTCGTGGAACCGCACCGGCGAGCCCAGCGCGGCGGCGATGGCCTCCGCCTGCTGGCGCGGCGTGATCACCTCCGGGCCGGTCAGCTCGTACACGCCGCCGGTGTGCTGGTCCTCCAGCAGGCAGGCCGCCGCGACCTCGGCGATGTCCGCCGGGTCGATGATCGGCACCCCGACGTCGCCGAAGGGCGCGGCGACGACCCGCCGATCGCGGACGGACTCGGCCCACCACAGGGCGTTGGAGGCGAAGCCGCCCGGCCGCAGGATGGCCCACTCCAGGCCGGACTCCCGCAGCACGTCCTCGACCGCGCGCATCGCGATCCGCGTTGCGCCGAAGGGCCTGGTCGCTACGCCCTGTGTGGAGAGCAGGACGACCCGGCGGACCCCGCTGGTCGCGGCTTGGCCGATGATGTCGGCCGGGCTGGCTCCGGCGGCGTGCAGGTCGCCGGACAGCAGCAGGAACAGCGCTTCCGCCCCGGCCAGCGCAGGCTCGAGGCCGGTCGGATCGGCCAGGTCGGCCGCCAGGTGGCGGACGCCGTCCGGCACGGCTGCCGCGTGCCGCGACACCGCCGTCACCTGCCGGCCCGCCTCGGCCAGTGCCCGCGTCAACGGCCGGCCCACATTCCCGGTAGCCCCGGTCACCACGATCATGATCAGCTCCTTCGTCAGATGTCCGCTGTGGCCCAGACGTTAGGCGCCCGGGCTTACTCTTGGTAAGGACATACCTGGAGGTAAGCTCATGACATGGTGGGAGGTTCGCAGCTCATGCAGGCTGAGGCAGGGGAAGGGTATGAGGTGTTTCACACCGACTGCCCCGCGCGCGATGTGGTCGACCATGTGACCAGCAGATGGGGTATCTGGGTGTTGATCTCCTTGCGGAGCAAGGACCTTCGGTTCTACGAGCTGCGCGAGAGCATTCAGGGCATCAGCGAGAAGATGCTCGCCCAGACCCTGCGCACGCTGGTCGAGGACGGCCTGGTCTGGCGGAGGGTCGAGCCGACGACGCCGCCCCAGGTCACCTACGGGCTGACCGAGTTCGGTCGGGACATCGGCGAGCCGCTGGCGGAGCTGTTCGACCGGATTACACGGCGGCTTTCGTCGCGCGGCGCGGGATAGCGTGCTGGTAGGCGGCCACGAAAGCGCATCCAGCGTGACCGAGCGCCCCACAACCCGAGGACCTGGTCCGGCCGGTCCGCCAGGGGGAGGGCCTGGCCTGAGTGACGCTCAACTCGCGGCGAGGCAGACGGTGCTGTGCGCCGACGGGCCGGTGACGTCCGGGCTGAGCGACCGGCAGCTGTGTACCTGATCGAAGGCGTCCGCGACAGCGACGTCGCCGTGCGCTCCGAGGCCACCCCGCCCTGGTGCGCCCGGCCGAACTCCTCAACGTGAACATTTGAGCGAACTCGGTTCAACCGTAGGCCAGTTACGGAACCGATAGCGTCGGGGAGCACGCCGAGTACGGTGTGCTCCCCGACCAGACAAGGACTCCGTAATGCGTGTATCCGTGATCGGCTGTGGTCACCTCGGCATCCCGCACGCGGCGGCGATGGCCGAGCTCGGCCACGATGTGATCGGCGTGGACGTCGACCAGGCCAAGGTCAACCTGCTCAATGCCGGTGAATGCCCGATCTACGAGGCCGGCCTGCCCGAGCTGCTGGCCCGACACACCGCGAGCGGGCGCCTGCGGTTCACCACCGACATCCGCGAGGCGGCAGAGTTCGCCGAGTTGCACTTCATCGGCGTCGGCACCCCGATCGACGCCGACGGCCGCTCCTACGACACCGCGCAGGTCTACGGCGCCATCCGCCAGCTCGCCCCGCATCTCACCCGGGCGTGCACGATCGTCGGGAAGTCCACGGTCACCGTCGGTACGACCCTCCAGGTCACCGCCCTCGCCCAGCGTCTGGCCCCGGCGGGCGCCGGCGTCGAGGTGGTGTGGAACCCGGAGTTCCTGCGCGAGGGGCACGCCGTCGAGGACACCCTGCGCCCGGACCGCCTCATCGCCGGGGTCACCACCACGGAGGGAGAGAAGGCGATCCGCGCGGTCTACGCCGGCATCGTGGACGCCGGCGTCCCGATCTTCGTCACCGACCCGCAGACAGCGGAGCTCGCGAAGGGCGCGGCGAACAGCTTCCTCGGCTTGAAGATCTCCTACATCAACGCGGTCGCGGACATGTGCGAGGCCGCGGGCGGTGACATCTCCAAGATCGTGGAGATCCTCGGCATCGACCCCCGCATCGGCGCCGGCGGCATGAGGCCTGGCATCGGCTACGGCGGCGGCTGTCTCCCCAAGGACGTCCGCGCCTTCACCGCCAGTGCGAGGCAACTCGGTGCCGACCAGGCCGCCGGCCTCCTGCTCGCCGCCGAGAGGATCAACGAGTCCCGGATCGACGTCGCCATGGATCTCATCACCAGCGCCCTGGGCGATCGCCCCGTCAGGGGCGCCCGGGTCACCGTGCTGGGCGCGGCGTTCAAGCCCGGTACCAACGACGTCCGCGAGTCCCCGGCCCTCGCCCTCGCGCAGGCCCTGCAGCAGGCCGGAGGCGGCGTCACCGTCCACGACCCGCAGGCCGTGGCCACGGCCATGGTCCGGAACCCCGAACTGGACTACACCTCGGACCTGCCGACCGCCCTCAAGGGCGCCGATCTCGTCGTCCTGGCCACCGAATGGCCCGCGTACCAGCAAGCCGACCCGATGGCCCTGGTGGGCCATCCCGTCAACCCGCTGTTGGTCGACTGCCGCACCACCCTCGACCCCGAGCCCTGGCGCGCGGCGGGCTGGACCGTCCACCAGCTCGGACGACCCGGGAAGTAGAACCGACCCCCGCGTGATGGGGTGCCTCTCCGAGTACCCCACCACGCGGGAACCCCGTCCCTGTACAGTCCAAGCCGTGAGCGGTGGTTGGAGAACGGACAGGGTCGGCAGCGCGCTGCGAGGCGAGAACCCAACCGTCCTGCGACGCCTCGACGCCGGGTTCGCCGTGATCGGAGACGTCCAGTTCCTGCCCGGCTACTCGGTCCTGCTGACCGACACGCCCGCTGCGCAGCGGCTGTCGGACCTGCCCAAGCGGAAGCGGCTGACGTTCCTGTACGACATGGACCGGCTTGGCGAAGCCGTCGAACAGGCTTGTGCACGGCTCGATCCGGCGTTCCGCCGCGTGAACCTGGAGATCCTCGGCAACACCGACCCCTTCCTCCATGCCCACGTCTGGCCGCGGTACGAGTGGGAGCCTTCGGACCTCGCGGGGGCGTCGGTGTGGCTGTACCCGCGACGGAACTGGCACAGCGAGGAGTTCGCACTCGGCCCGCGGCATGATGAGCTGCGCGAGGCGATCGGCACGGAGCTGGATCGTCGGACCCGGGACATCTGACCGTCGAATCGCGGACGATGCCTCAAACCCAATGGTCGCAAAAGAGGTTCACTGTTGTGTGGCGCCATGAACCGATCCGTTTCCGCCGCAGTCACCGCAGCTGCCGCCATAGTCGCGCTATCCGGGTGCAGCGACTCCTCGCGCCCGGCACAGTCATCGCCACCGGCAGCCTCCCCGGGGTCCAGTGCGGAGGCTCAGAAGCTACGCACGACGGACGCGGCGATGGGGAGCACCAGCCCCCAGGCCGCCTACGACCAGGCGTTCACCGCGTTGGAGGAACGCTGTCTGGAACACGGCCCCAGCCTCGCTGGCGTGATCGACACCGCAGCCGGGCGCCTACAGTCCGCGCACGTCTCCGGCGAGTCACGACTGACGATCATGCAGCATGTCCCGGCGGCCATGCCGGAGAACAAGCTGGCAGTGCCGTGTACGAATGCGATCACGCACTACGCCGCCTTGCGCCCGTTCGGATACTCCGCTTCCGAGGCTGAAAACCCTCCAAGATGTAGCCCATCGAAGGGGAATCCGACGAAGCGGCGCAGACTACTGAGGGTTCACCGAGTGGGACAAGACCTTCGGTGACGCCCGCCTCTGCGCGGCCATCGCCGACCGGATCACCTTCCGCTGCACCCTCATCCAGACCGGCACCGAGTCCTACCGTTTCCAGAGCACCCAGGAATCCCTCTTCCCAGCACCGAAGTGACGACCCAGCAGTCCGGGACACGCGCCCCTCGTCAAAGGCGGCCGAAAGTGGACCGCGGTCGCGGCGGGCACGCCTTGGTCAGTGAACTACGGTGGCTGGCTATGAACACTGAAGGCTGGGTGGCAGACACCCGAACGTCCTACGACACCGTCGCACTCAGCTATGCGGACCAAGTGCGCGACCTCCTGGACCAAACGCCCTACGAACGCGCGGCCCTGACGCTGTTCGCCGACTTCGTGGAGACCACAGGCGGGGGGCGAGTTGCGGACGTGGGATGCGGGACAGGGAGGATCACGGCCTACCTGCGTGAACTGGGCGTGGACACGTTCGGGATCGACCTGTCGCCCGCGATGATCGAGGTGGCTCGGCGTGAACACCCTGGCATACGTTTCGAGGTCGGTTCCATGACGGACCTCGATCTCACCGATGCCTCGATGGCGGGCCTGGTCGCCTGGTACTCGCTGATCCACGTCCCCGACGACGAGATCGGCTCGGTCTTCGCGCACTTCCGGCGAGTGTTGCGGCCTGGTGGTCCACTACTACTCAGCTTCCACGTCGGCGATGAGTCGCGGCTGAAGACCCAGGGCTACGGCGGTCACCCGATGAAGGTCTACGTCCATCGCCGCCAGCCTGACCGAGTAGCCGCCTGGCTCAACGATGCCGGCTTCGCGGTCGAGGCGCAGATGACTCTCAGCTCAGCCGAGAGCACGCTCGGAGCAATTCTCTTCGCGCGCCGCCAGCCCGATTCCCAGTAGGGGCCGCAGCGCGACTCGTTCTTGCAGATCGCTTGCATAACCAGGTGCGAGCCCCTGGCCGCATCTTGTCAGGGAGGCAGCCCCAGGGCCCGCACCCACAAGCTATCGACACTTCTGTCCGCGCTCTTTGAAACGTGACCCCCTAACGGTCGGCGGGTTCCTCAAAGGGGTCCAGGTTCAGCGACCGCCGACACACTCCCGCGATGGCCTCCCTCGGACACTCCGCCCCGACCAGCAGGTCACCCGATCAGTGGCTCCCGAACCCGCCGAAACGGCGCCCGTTCCCACCGAAAACCACGGAGCGCTGTCGAGTGCATCCCCGCCACGAACAGCCCAATCCCGGTGCCCATCGCCACCGAAGACGTGGTCCCCATATGACCCGACTAAGAGGCTGCGCAGATAGGCGGCTGGTCATGGGCGGCGTCGGGGGCGGGTGTCCCAGCGGTGGGTGGTCCAGGCTCGGCGGATCAGACTGCGGACGGTGATGACGGTGTCGGCGAGGTCGAAGAAGGCTTCGATGACGCTGGTGCGGCGCTCGTAGCAGCGGGCGAGGCGGTGGAAGGCGTTCTGCCAGGCGTGGGTGCGCTCGACATGCCATCGCCGGGTGGCCTGGACCGGCGCCTTGGTCCCCTTGCGCGCGATCTGACCGCACAGCTTCCGCTCGTCGAGCACGGCACGGGACTTGTCCGAGTCGTAGCCGGCGTCGAGGTGGACGGTGATCTCGTCGGGCAACGGCCCAAGTCCCTCCAGGAGATCGAGAGTTGGCGCCAGGAGCGGCGAGTCGTGGCGGTTGGCGCCGGCCAGGACGCGGCCGAGCGGGATGCCGTAGCCATCGGTCATCCCGGACCGTTTCATGCCCTGCTTGCCCCGGTCGACGGGTGAGCGTCCGGCCGCTTCGCCGCCGCCGGGGGCCTTGGTGATGGCGCCGTCCACGGCAATCTGGTCGAGGACGAGGCCGACGACGCGGTCATAGGCCTGGAGGGCGATCTGCTTCAGGCGGGCGAACAGGCCCAGGCCGATCCACTCGTCGCGGCGGCCTCGGATCGTGGCGGCCGAGCAGGTCGAGTCCGCTATCGCCTCGTAGGAGCAACCGAACCGCAGGACTTGGAGCAGCTTGTCGAAGACGATCCGGTCGCTGATCCGGCGTCGGTGGCAGCCCAGCGGGTGGGCTGGATCGAACTGTGGCCGCTGCGGCAGCAGGGCGGCGAATTGGTCCCAGAGCGGTTCGGTCAGCCAGAATGGCAGCACAGGCACAGGTCTCCCCAATGATCACAGAGCGTCGCAACTCCATGATCAAGGAACCTGTGCCTGTCTCGTCCGCCGACTGGTCCCACCAACCGCCTATCTGCGCAGCCTCTAAATCAGTCAGTCAGAGAGACCCACTTCTGGAACAGGTCCCGGGCTCGCTTCCCCGGCGCTGTGGGCCCGGGCAGGCCCAGGTACGGCCTTCGCGTTGAGGTTGCTACAGGTTGACGCCGCCGGTGACGTCGATCTTGGCGCCGGTGATCCAACGAGCGTCATCGGAGGCCAGGAAGGCGACCGCGTCGGCGATGTCCGGGATCCGGCCGATCCGGCCGAGCGCGGTCAGGGCGATGTTGCGCTCCAGGTTCGCCGGGTCGGCCAGCACTCCGGCGGTCATGTCGGTGCGGGTGAATCCGACGACGACGGAATTCACGGTGATTCCGCGGGGGCCGAGGTGCTTGGCCAGGGTGTGGCTGAACACCTCAAGTGCCCCCTTGGTGAGCGGATAGGCGATGCCGTGGGAGGAGGCGATACGGGTGGAGACGGATGAGATATTGATGATCCGGCCCCCGTCGCGCAGCCGTGGCAGCAACCGCTGGGTGAGGAAGAACGGTGCCTTGATGTTGACCGCGACCATCCGGTCGAACTCGTCAGGGGTGAGAACCTCGATCGGGCGCCCCATCAGGTTGAGGCCCGCGTTGTGAACCAGGATGTCGATCGCCGATTCTCCGTGCGTGCGCAGCCCGGCCTCCAGTCCAGCCGTAAGCGTGTCCACGTCGTCGGGAACGCCCAGTTCAGCGCCCACGATGAAGGCCCGGCCACCGGCCTCGGCGATGGCCGCAGCGGTCTCCTCGGCCGCCGCCTCGTTACTGCCGTAGTGCACGGCTACCAGGGCGCCGTCCCGGGCCAGGCGTTCGGCGATGCCCCGTCCGATACCCCGGCTGCTGCCGGTGACCAGTGCGACCTTTCCACTGAGGTCTCCCATGTTCACTCCTTTGCCCAATGGTGGTTTTAGCGGTCGTAGGCGGTCGATGCGTGCATGACTGGCTGGCCGCGCATGAACCTGGCACCCCTTATCAGGCCCCTTGGGATCGATCATCTAGGCTGGCGCGGTGACTGATGAGCAGGAGCGGGTGCAGCCGTCGGGAGTGTGGGCCACGGCGGTAGGGGTGGCCAGGGTGCGGGCGCTGGAGACCGAGCGGGAGAAGGCGCTGTTCCGCGACCCACTGGCACAGGCCTTCGCCGCCGCCGGCGGCCTGTGGCCCTCCTCGCCGCCACCCGGTGACGAGGCCACGCGCCGCCGCCGGCTGGCCGTGTCGTACTCCATCGTCATCAGGACGAAGTTCCTCGATGACCTGTTGCAGCAGGCCTCCGAGTCCGGGGTCCGGCAGGTCGTGCTGCTCGGCGCCGGCATGGACAGCCGGGCCTTCCGGATGGACTGGCCCGAGGGCACCCGGCTGTTCGAGGTCGACACCGCCGCGCCACTCGACTTCAAGGCTTCGGTGCTGCGCCAGGAGTGGGCCGTCGCACGCTGCGAGCGGATCACCGTCGCGGTGGACCTTCGTGAGGACTGGCCAGGAGCGTTGGCCGCCGCAGGGCACGACCCGGCGTTGCCGACCGTGTGGATCGCCGAAGGACTGCTGATCTATCTGCCCGAGGACGCGGTGGAACTGCTGCTGGCCCGGATCAGCGCGCGGTCGGCGGCAGGCAGTCGGATGGGGCTGACGTTGGGCTCGCGCGGCGTGATCGAGCGCTTCGGCGCGGACGCCGTACCGGGATCGGCGGCGTCCATGTGGGTCTCGGAGATGCCCGACGACCCGGTGGGCTGGCTGGCCGGGCACGGCTGGGAGGCCAGCAGCCACACCCTGCGCGAGTGCGGTGCCGCCTACGGCCGCCCGATCAGCACCCCGCCGCAGCGCGAGGAGCGGCCCGGCGGACTGATCTCGGCGGTCCGCCGGTAGAGCGCCTCGCGGTTTCCTGGATGATCGATTCCGGCACAGTCCCTGCGACTCTCCCGGCTACGCTCGCGCGGGAGCGCCCCGCGGCGCGTGGCTGCGGGGCGCTCTGTGGGGTTTAGTCGACCTCCTGGCCGTCGTACGTACCACCCTTGCAGGGGTTGCCCGGCAGGTCGATCCGGGGCGTTCCGCCGCCCTTCTCGCACTGAGAGGGGGTGACGTAGGATGGGGCGCCCTGTGCGGTGGCGGCGGTGGCGGCGGCGCCTGTGAGGCCGAGTCCGGCGAGGGCTGCTGTGGCGGTGACGGCGGCGAGGATTCGTCGAATGCGCATTTGGTTCCCCTTTCACGGATTGCCTCGATTGGGGCACTAATCAGCTTGATCTTCATCCATGTGGGTGGCACGTCATGCTGCGCCGTTCGGGTGACAGTGCTGTCGGGTGCGGGGTCGGTGACGCGACCCGTCGGACAGGCGATATGTAGGGCGTTATCTCAAGCGGTGCAGGGGTGACCTGCCCCCGGCGTGGTGGGCTGGGGGCTGGCGGAAGGGATTGGGCTCCGCAGAGGTTCCGGCAGGTCGTGGACCAGCTGTGTCTTTTCGCCGGCGAGTGCGCTGAACACTTCCTGGCGCCGGAAAACGAGCACTGACCTTCCTGGACTTAGCCGTGCCCGGAACTTCCCGGGGCCCACCAGTCCGCCCGACGGCCCTGGCCATCGACATGTCGGCGGGCTCTGACAGCATCACGGTCATGACCGACATCGATGACCTCGTGCAACGCGTTGCCACCCGGGCCGCATCGGACAGCGAGGACCTTCCCGCGCCTGTAGACGATGCCCGGATTGCGGAGGCCGAGGGGCAACTGGGCTTCGCGCTGCATCCCCTGCTCGCCCGCCTGTATCGCGAGGTCGCTGACGGCGGCTTCGGCCCTGACTACCGACTGCTGCCACTGCTCGGTCCGGGTTCCAGCGTCGCCGGCGAATACCTGACGCGACGTGAGGCGTCCGCTGGAGTGGAGCACCCGGAGTGGCCCGAGGGCGTCGTACCGATCCTGACCTGGGGCTGTGCCATGTATGCCGGCGTTGATTGTCTCAGTGAGGACGGTCAGGTCCTGCTCTTCGAGCCGAACCCGTACAGCGGCGGATCGTGGGATCAGTGTTGGTTCCTCGACTCCGCCAGCCTCGCAGCGTGGTTGGAGACATGGCTCGCGGGGACGGGCTGGTTCGAGGAGGACGCCTTCGACAGGGACGACCTGGTCGAGCCTCAGCCATGGGACCAGGCCGCAAGCCGACTGTCCTCCGGCGCATAGCGAAACACCGACGCTTCGTGCCGTTGGCGCAGGCGCTGTCAGCCCGGGCATGCTCACGGCTCCCTGCATGCTCCGGCGCGGACGAGCGGGACGAGGTGGGCGCCGTTGACGGCCCGCCAGCGGGCCTGGGCAGACTCGACGAGCTTGAACACCATCGCCAAGCCGGCGGCGCGGGTGAACACCGAGGCCGCCGGGTAGCGGGACGCGGTCAGCCGCGTAATCGCACGCGATAAACCCGGCGACGTCGGCGGTCATCCCCGGGATACTGGTCGCCCATGGATGAGGTCAGAGTCGTCGTCGCCCATTCCGAGCGCGCGACCCTGCGCGTCGGCGATGTGTTCCTGAAGGTGGACGCCGATCAGGCGCGCATCGACGTCGAGGTCGAGGCGATGTCCCTCGCGCCGGTCCCGACCCCGAAGGTCCTGTGGCGCAAGCCGCCCGTGCTCGCGATCGCCGCGCTCCCGGGGACGACGCTCGGGCGCCTCGGCGGGCCGTCGACCGGGTCACCGGCGGCGTGGGCCGCGGCGGGCGCCGCCATCCGGAAGCTGCACGACGCGCCGCTGCCGCCCTGGCCCGGTCGGGCCGGCCGGAGCATCGTCGCGCTGGCGGCGGAACTCGACGACGAGTGCGAGTTGCTCGTGACGAACGGCGTCCTGCCCACCGACCTGGTCACCCGCAACCGCCAGGTCGCCGAGGCCGCGCTCCGGCCGTGGACTCCGGCGTTCACGCACGGCGACCTGCAGGTCGCGCACGTGTTCGTCGACGACGGGGAGGTCACCGGCATCATCGACTGGTCCGAGGCGGGCCAGGGTGACGCCCTGTACGATCTCGCCACCTTCACGCTCGGACACGAGGAGCACCTCGACGACGTCATCGCCGGCTATGGCACCGACATCGACCTCGACGTGATCCACGCGTGGTGGTCGTTGCGAAGCCTGCTGGCAGTTCGCTGGCTGATCGAGCACGGCTTCGACCCCTTCGCGCCGGGCTGCGAGGTCGACGTGCTGAGATCCCGGATGTGAGGCTGCGCGGGCCCGACTGCTGTGAGTGCGTTCTGACGCATCGAGCAGGCCATCCCCTGGGGCGCATCGCCTGCCCTCACTCTTGCCTGACTTTGTTCACGAGTTGCTGCGACAGCAGATGTACGCCTCACCGAGCAGCGCGTGGGATGGCGGCATGTTCGATGTCCACGAGAAATGACAGCAGCCGTGCGGCGGCTGTCCCTGCAGTTGCATCCACCAGTCGAGGGCTGTGCTCTGTCACAGCCTGGTGGCCAGCCAGATGGTCACAGCCGCGGTAACGGTGAGCCCGGTATTGAGTGCGATCCGGCGGTCTTCGCCCATCAGGTGGACGGCGATCGCACCGGCCTGGAGGAGTACGAAGCCGATGGCCGCGGCCAGCGCCAGCGGGGGCGCGATGCCTGTCAGCGGTGGCAGGATCAGGCCGGTCGCGCCGAGTATTTCGACCGTCCCCAGCGCCCTGAGGGCGGGCAAGGGTATGCGGTCGACCCAGGCCATCATCGGACGGAGTTGATCGCGGCTGCGGATCACTTTCAGCGTGCCCGCGTAGAAGTAGAAGAGGGCGAGCAGTCCCGCGACGATCCAGTAGGCGATGTTCATGGTTCCCGTTCATGGGTCACCGGTTCACGGGGACCCGTCGCCTGATTCAGGCGAGGTCGGTGGCAGGCTCGGTCGCGTAGCGGCTCATCGCGTCGATGTTGGCCTGTGGCGTCAGGGGCCGGCCGCCGGCGAGCTCCTCCTGGAGGTCTCGGAAGTACTGCACGTACAGGTCGGGGGTGAACGTGCTGAGCATGACGGCGGGTCGGTCGGTCAGGTTGGCGAAGCTGTGCGGGGTACCGGGCGGAACCATCACGAGCGTGCCCGCGGCGGCGTCGTGGTCCTCGTCCCCGACGGTGAACCGCACGGTCCCGGACAGGATGTAGAAGCCCTCGTCGTGTCGGGCGTGGCGGTGCTGCGGCGGTCCCTGGGTGTGCGGGGCGAGGACGGACTCGGCGATCGCGAGGCGGTGCCCGGTGTGGCTGCCGTCCTCCAGGACGCGCATGCGCGTGGTGCCCAGAACGATCGTCTCGCCGTCGCCGGGACCCACCACCGATACGGCGGGGTCGGCCTGCGGCGCGTTGGCCTCTGCTTCTTCGGTCATGCTCACAAGTGCACCGCCGGGAGCCTGCCGGTGTCCAAGACCCATCCCGCAGCACCGATACCCCACGGGTATCGTTGCAGCGTGGAGCTACGGATCCTGCGCTATTTCGTGGCCGTCGCCGAGGAACTCCACTTCGGCCGGGCAGCCACCCGACTGCACATGAGTCAGCCGCCGCTCAGCCGGGCGATCAAGCACTTGGAGGCCGATGTCGGGGCCCTGCTGTTCACCCGCTCACCCACCGGCGTCACGCTCACTCCGGTGGGCGCGGTGCTGCTCGACGAGGCGCGGGCCCTGCTCGACCACGCCGACCGCGTCCGCGTACGCGTGAGCGCGGCAGCCGGCACCGCGACCATCACCGTCGGCATCCTGGGCGACGGCACCGACCCGGGAGTGTCCAGGCTGGCCGCCGCCTACCGCCGAACCCACCCCGGCATCGACATCCGCATCCGCGACACCGATCTGACCGACCCGACATGCGGGCTGCGCACCGGACTGGTCGACGTCGCCCTGACCCGGGCGCCGTTCGACGAGACCGCCCTGACGGTGCGTGCGCTGCGAACCGACCCGGTCGGCGTGGTCCTGCGCGCCGACGATCCGCTGGCCCGCCGCGACCGGCTGCGACTCGCCGAGCTGAGCGACCGCCGCTGGTTCCAGTTCCCCCAGGGCACCGACCCCGCCTGGCAGTCCTACTGGAACGGCGGCACGCCGCGCGAGGGCCCGGTGGTGCGCGCCGTCCAGGAATGCCTGCACGCCGTGCTGTGGAACGGCACGGTCGGCCTGGCCCCGCTCGGACACGACCTGCCCGCGGAGCTGGCCGTGGTACCGCTGACCGACATGCCGCCGAGCCCGGTGGTAGCGGTATGGAACGAAGGTGACACCAACCCGCTGATCCGATCCTTCATCGAGATCGCGACAACCGCCTACCGCCACTGAACGCCGGCAACCGGTGCTGCCGGTGCTCGTGAACAATTCGAACACAGCGGCCCTGGGAACTGCCTCCCGAAGTGGACATCTGCTGTCCCTGCTCCTCTACAGAGCCACTTAACAGAGTGCGGTGCGGAGTCGTCGCCAGCAGATGACGGCGTAGCCGAGGGTGACGAACGCGTGGTGGATGTCGTCGCGGATCTCCCAGCGGATGCGCAGGTGGCGGGACCGGTGCAGCAGCGCGACCGCTCCTTCCACGACCCAGCGGTACACGCCCAGGCCGGAGCCGTGCCCGGTGTCGCGCCGGGCGAGGTGCGGGGTGATCTGGAACCGGCGGACCTTGTCCCGGTAGACCTCGTGGTTATGGCCGCGATCGGCGTACAGGTGCTTGGGGCGGCGCAGTGGGCTGGCCGCGCTCGCTGCGGATCGACGGGACGGTCTGGATCAGCGGGATCAGTTGGGTGACGTCGTTGCGGTTGCCGCCGGTGGTTATTGCCGCGAGCGGGATGCCGTGCGCCTCGACGATCAGGTGGTGCTTGCTGCCGGCCACCGGTCCACCGGGGACGGACCGGTGGCCGGCCCGCCCTTCATCGCGCGGATGTGGCGTCGACCGCTGCGCGGGAGAAGTCCAGCAGATCTGCGGCCCGCAGCTCGGACAGCAGCAGCTCGTGCAGGCGCCGCCATGCCCCGGCCTCGTTCCAGTCCCGCAGCCGTCGCCAGCAGGTCATCCCCGAGCCGAAGGTCAGCTCCTGGGGCGGAAACTCCCAGCTCCCCGTCATTCCAGGAGGTCCATAAGCCTCCTTTTGTTAGGAGTCGCTATGCCCGTAGATCACTTGGGCGTTGTGCGGTGGCAGGCCGTTCCGGGTGGACGGTGAAGCCCGGTTGCTTTGTCGGCGAGTACGGAGAGCAGGTGTTGCTCGGTGGCGAGTACGCCCTGTGCTCTCGGCGATCGATGGTGCCGCGTTTGAGAGCACTCGGGTGCTTGTGTCGAGGCCGCAGGTTGTTCCTGGCATTGAGCGCGGTCGGGATGCCCGGCTCTGACCGCTCACGCCGTGTCTGCCGCGGGCGGGCCGTTGCACCGCTTTCGTGCCGTCCAGTGCGTGGGGTAGGGGATGGCGTGTCGCCGGGTCCTCCGCCGGTCGGCGGGGGCGCCTGAGTACGAATACTCAGGCGCCGGGGCGACGTCGGAGTGGACACTGGCTGGTGGTCCGTCAAGACTTCGCAGAAGGGGGAGAGTCCGTGGGGGATCCGTTGTCGCCGCCCGACTCATCGCGCAGGTCCGCATCACGCAGGTCCGCGACCAGGGAGCGGCCACTGGCGTGCCTGGCGACGATCGGCACCGTGTTCGGCTGCGTGCTCGCGGTTGTCCTGGTGCTCAGCGGCCTGGGGATTCTCGGGGTGATGGTGTTGCTCTCGACTGGCTCGATCCGGTTGTTCCCGAACAAGTGATGGCGGTAGCAGATGACTGATCGACCGATAGCTGACCGAATCCGCGTGCTGATCGTACTCAGCCGCCCCGCCGTCGCTGTGCTCTTCGCCCTATACGTCGCACTCGGCCTCGCCCAGGCCCGACATGCGGAGGACCGTCTGCTGCTGGCCGAGTGTCTCCTGCCGGTCATGGCCTTCCTGCTCTGCTCGGTCTGTGTCAACGATCTGTCCGACCAGGCCATCGACCAGGTCAACCTTCCCGGCGACCGGAGCCGACCGCTGGTCACCGCCGCCGCCGGCAGCCGGGATCTCGTCGTCACCGCCATGGTCTCCGCCGCCGTCGCACTCGCCTCGGCATTCGTACTCGGACCCCGCCCGGGACTGCTGATGCTCGCCGCCCTCGCGGTGAGCACCGGGTACTCGCTGCGCCCACTCCGCCTCGCCGACCGGGGAGCCGTCGCGGCTCTGGCACTGCCAGCCTGCTATGTCGCGCTGCCCTACCTGCTGGCCCTCACCGCGGCCCGGTCCGCCGTCCACCCGCGCGATCTGCTGATGCTCCTTGGGCTCTACACGGGCTTCATCGGCCGGATCCTGCTCAAGGACTTCCGCGATGTGCGTGGCGACGCCCTCTTCGGCAAGCGGACGTTCCTGGTCCGGCACGGACGACGCGCGACCTGCCTCTTCAGCGCCTGTTGCTGGACGGTCGGCAGCTGCATCATCCTGATCGCGACACCTCGGCCCACGCCGGCGCTCGTATGCTCCTATCTCCTCTGCCTCGCCGTCGCGTTGCTGATCCTTCGCACGCTGGCGGGCGAGGTGGGGCACCGGCGGGAGGAGGCACTCATCACCGGCGCGGCGGTCATCGGCCGTGGGCTGCTGATCCTGCAGCTGGCACACCTGGCTATGGACCAGGCCGGATGGGGTGCGCTCGCACAGTCGACGGTCGTGGGCGCGCTGCTGGCGCTCACGCTCGGTCAGGCCGTTGGGCCTGGCTACTCACATGCCGAAGTCGTCGACGACCTGGTCGAGGTCGGCGGTGACATCGAACGGCGCGAGACTGGCATCGAAGTCGGTCCACCAGACCGCCGCGCCAGCGGGGGCGAGATCACGAAGCAGCGTGTGGATGATCGCGATAGGCGGGCGCAGGGGGTCCTGGTCACGGAAGACGAAGACGTGCTGGTCGGTCTGGTAGGTGATCTCGCAGTGCTGGTCGTGGACGCGGACCTTGATGTCGAGGCCGTCCGCGGGGGTTTCGGCGATGGTGCTGTCGGGCCAGCGGCGCAGGACGGCCTCGGTGAGCTGCTCAGGTGTGAACGCCCATGTGACGCCGCTGCTCTGGTCGGCGCTGACGAAGTAGCTGGATCCCACCGTGGTCCTCTCACCGTCGTGTTCCGGGCATGACCGGTGGCCAGGGCGTCCTAGGGCAGCCGCAGCGCCCCGACCGCCTTCGCCGCGTGAATGCTGCGCGAAGGCCGGCAGCGCTCCGCTCCCGACGGAACCCTTCTCCCTCGGAGTGCTTCTGAGCTATCCACCCCCGGCTCTCCGTCTGGTGGGTGCTCTGGGAGGTCGGCTGCCGGTGTGGAAGTGGGAACCACGGTGGCGAGACGCCCTGACCGCCGCAGACCCCGGCGGGCCCGTGGCCGGCTACTGGCCGTCGGTCACCCGGATGATGGTCTTGCCCCGGGTGCGTCGGCCGGGACCGAAGGCGGCGGGGGCTTCCTCCAGCGACCTGACCTCGCCGACGATCGGCCTGAGCCGGCCGTCCCGGACACGCTGGGCCAATTCGGCCAGCCGGCCGCGGTCGGATTCCACGACGAAGAACACCGCCCGGCCACTCCGGGGCTGAATCGGGGGCGGCGAGGCGATGGTCACCAGCGTGCCCCCGGCCCGTACCAGCGCGACCGACCGCTCCTGGATCTCGCCGCCGATCGCGTCGAAGACCAGGTCGACCTCGCCGACGTCCTCCAGCCGGTCGGCCTGCAGGTCCACGAACGCGTTCACGCCCAGGCCCAGCGCGGTCTCCCGATCGGCGGCCCGGCCTGTGCCGACCACCCGGGCCCCGGCCTCCCGCGCGAGCTGCACCGCGATCGACCCCACCCCGCCCGCTGCCCCATGGATCAGGACGGTCTGCCCGGTGGCCAGCCGGCCGTGGTCGAACAGGCCCTGCCATGCGGTCAGCCCCGAGATGGGCAGCGCGGCCGCCACCGTGTGGTCGATGTCCGCCGGAAGCGGGGCCAGGTTGCGGGCCTCCACCGCGGTGTACTCGGCCAGCGAACCGTTGCGGGTCCAGTCGGTCAGCCCGAAAACCCGCTGCCCCAGCGTGAGGCCGGTAGTGCCGTAGCCCAGCTCGGCGACCACCCCCGACAACTCGTGCCCGGGCACGCTCGGCGTCCGGTCCCGCCCGGCGCGGTCGGTCCACGTGCCCGGCCACGTCAGCTCCCCGGGGGTGAACCCGGAGGCGTGCACCCGCACGATGACGTCGTTCTCGGCGAGATGGGGGTATGGCAGCTCGGCCAGGGACATTCCTTCGATGCTGGCGGCGCGGTCTCGGACGATGATGGCCCGCATAGCAGTTCCTCTCCAGCGGTGACTGCGGCCCCGCCCCTGTCCAGTCGGTCGAAGTCAGGCTGCCACACGCCCCCACGACCCGCCTTCCCGCTACGGCAAGCAGACGGAACCAGGCGGAGGTGCGACTGGAGGTGAACAAGGGCGCTGGGCGCTGCGGTTGGCGAGCCGTTGCCGGCCTCGCTGCCGGCCGTCGGCGACACCAGGTCCCTGGCCCCGTATCGCAGCTTGGCCTCCCGCCTCGGCCGTCAGGTCCCCGCCGAGCCCGACCGGGCTCGCGCACACTGGCAGACCGGGGCGCTCCGGCTCCAGTAGCTGTACCGACACCGCTGACCTGTGGCTTTGCGGTGGCCCGCACGACGGGTTGATCGGGCTCGGCGGGCGTTTGAACTCACCGGGCAGCCACTGGTTGACGGGGGTGGCGGGGCCGGGGCGTCAGCGCTCTGTGAAGCGGCGGGCGAGATCGAAGCCCGCGCCTGCCGCCAGGGCATCCTCACCCGGGCTGGGGCCACCTTGGGACCACCCCCGCGTGCGCGGGCCGACGAATTGAGGGGCGGTCTCAGCGTCGAGCCGGGCTGCCCTCCGGCGTGTTGACCTTCCAGGTGCCTGGGCTGCCGCGGGCCTCCGAGCCTGATTGGGTTCGGTTGGCGTCGGCGGGGTGTGTGTGCTTCCTGTGCCGTGCCATGCTGGAACGCGGCGTTCAAGCGGGGGAGGACGGATGGTCGACGGCGGTTTCCCGGGGATGGTGGTGGCCGGGCGCTACCGGCTCGTGCGGGAACTGGGAGCAGGGGGATTCGGACAGGTCTGGCGGGCCCGGGACGAACACCTTCGTCTTGAGGTCGCGCTGAAGGCGATTCTGCTGCCCCCCACGGTATCGGAGAAGGAGCGCGCGGGCCTCATCACGCGGACGATGAGGGAAGCCCGGAACGCGGCGCAGCTGCGCGCTCATCCGAACGTCGTGTCGGTTCACGATGTGGTGGCCGACCGCGAAGCGCCCTGGATCGTCATGGAACTCATCGAAGGGCGCTCGCTCGACGATGAGCTACGGGCCGCCGGACGGCTTACTGTCGCGCGAGCGTGCGAGGTGGCGCGCGCAGTGCTGTCCGCGCTGGAGGCGGCCCACGCTGCCGGTATCGTCCACCGGGACGTCAAGCCCTCCAATGTGCTACTCGCCGATGACGGCCGGGTGCTGCTGGCCGACTTTGGCATCGCGGTGCGCGACCGCGACACCAGGGTGACCAGCACGGGCGTGGTGATCGGATCGCTGCCCTACCTCGCCCCCGAACGCATCGAACGCAGTGACGACGGCCCGGCCGGAGACCTCTTCTCCCTCGGCGTGATTCTCTACCAAGCACTCGACGGGACAGACCCGTTCCAGCGCCCTACCCGCTCCGAGTCCCTGGCAGCCGTCCTCTCCCACCACCCTGCCCCTCCACGCCACGCCGGGGGACTGGCGGACCTCATCATGCAACTACTCGACAAGGACCCCACCGCCCGGCCCACTGCGGCGTCCGCCAACGCGCTCATCTCGCACGCCCTACAGCCGACTGCTCCAGTGGCCGTCCCTGTCGATGAGCGGTCGGGGCCTCGGTTCGATGTGGTGTGGCGGGGTTACGAGCGGGCGCAGGTGGATGAGTACATGGCGTTGCCGCCGCATCGGCGTCCCGCGCGCCCGCAGTTCGACCTCGTCCGTCGCGGCTACGAGCGGGCGCAGGTCGACGCGGCGATCCGCCTGGACTCCTTGCCTCCGGCTAGTGGGCTGCGGTCGGGGCCTCGGTTCGATGTGGTGTGGCGGGGTTACGAGCGGGCGCAGGTGGATGAGTACCTGGCGTTGCCGCCGCATCGGCGTCCCGCGCGCCCGCAGTTCGACCTCGTCCGCCGCGGCTACGAGCGGGCGCAGGTCGACGCGGCCATCCGCCAGGCCAACACCCCTGACCAACCCCCGCCCGGTGAGGTCGCCGCCGATTCCTGAACAAGATCAGCAAGTGGCGGCCGAGGTCGAAGCGATGCCGAATCGTGCGCGAGAAACGGTGCCAGAAAGTGGCGGTGCTGAAGAACTCGGGCACCGCCGTTTTCAGTACACCCTCCGGCCGTGCGGCTGCCTCCGACGCCCGTCGACGACGACCTGCTCGCCCCCTTTCCGGCTCTCCGGGCGGGTGCTCTCAGCACTGGACCCCGGCCGGCAAGGCGGCCTTCGCCAATCTCGTCGAGCGCCCGGCCGTCCACCCGCGGCTTGGTATCCCGGTGCCCGGAGGCAGCGCCCCGAGGTCGACGACTACACCGCCCGTAGCGACCTGGCAGCCGGACGATCAGTCAGAGGAGTCGAAAGCGGCTGGATCGTTCTCGCGGGTCTGCAGAGTGCTGCGCTGCTGAGCGGCTGCTGCCTCTCGTACCTGGCCGGCAACGCCCTGACCCCGGTTTTGGGCGCCGCCTGTCCGACCGTACGGGACCGCATTGACCATCCCGGGCGTCTGCGTGGCCGGTTGGCGGCCGAGGCCACTGGGTTCCGTGCTCTGGTGACCGTCGACCAGCCTGGAGTCGTTCCCGGACGGAACCTGGTCGATCCCGGGAGGAGCGAAGACCGGGCGTGGACCGGCGGCCTGTGCTTGCCGTGGCAGGGTGCCTGCGTGATCGGCTTCTGCCGTGGGCTGGTTGGACGCGAGCGGAAGCGATGCCCGGATCGTCTTCGCGTTGCTCTTGGCCAGGAACCCGACTGCGCCCGCGAGAGCCCCGCCAGCGCCGGTACCAGCGTGGTCGAGCCCGGGGCGCGGTCCGTCGCCTGTGGGGAGACCCACGTGCTGCGGGTCGCCTGTGGTCACGTCGCCCACCCCACCCGCGAGTTGGAGCGGGCTGAGTGAGGACGGCGAGTTCTGCCCCGTCAGGAAGGTGTGCATCTGCTGGGTGTGCGCGTCCTCGTTCTCAGTGAGGTTGCGTGCCACCTGGTCCATCCCGTCGGCGGTGCCCCGGAATGAGCCGAGCAGCCGCTTGAGCACCTCCTCACCGACGATGGTGGCGATCTGTTCGGCGGCGGCGATGACCAGTTTGCCGAACGCGTCTCCGGGCTGGCCCACGTCCAGGCCATCGACGATCCGCCGGAACGAACTGCCCTGGGAGTCGATGTCGTCGGCGTGACCCCGGAGGTCGAGAGCGCAGGAGGCCAACTGGTCCAGGTTCACCCCGAAACCGGGGCTGTTCGACGGCCCCGACCCTCCGCCGGTCACCTCCTTGACCACGGTCTCCACCAGATCGGCCACCGGCTGGGCCAGCGCGTGGCCGAGCGCGGACACCGCCCCCTCCAGGATGCTGGAGATGATCTGCTTGCCGGCCGCGATGATGGCCGCGCTGCTCCAGGGGCCAGTCGCCGACGCGGCTGCCATCTCGCCCTGAGTCGCCACCAGCTGGGTCACCGTGGCGGTCTTGCAGCCCTCGATGACCAGCGCCGCCGCGTTGAGCGCGGCCGCAGTGGCCCCGCAGGCCTCGACCACCATGCCGGAGTACTTGGACACGGTTCCCCAGAACTCGGCCAGCTTGTCCGCGGAGGCGCCGTGGTAGAGCTCCTTCAGCACGGTGAGTGCCTTGTTGGCGTCCATCTGGACGGAGTCGAGCGTCGAGGCCAGCTTTCTGAGCTCGTCTGCGAGCCTGTTCACCTCGTCCTCGTTCGCCTGGGGCCAGTCCAGCCCGAGGAGGTTGAGTACGGCGCCGAGTTCCGGCGGTAGTTCGAGTGCCATGATTTTCCCCGAAGTCACTGTGCGGTCGAGCGCGGATGGAACACTTCCGGCCTGACTGATGCTGGTGTTCGTGCTGCTCGGAGAACAGGACATGGCACCGGCCACCTATGACCGGTCGTCACGGCACGCTCGTCGCAGGCCAACTCGCGGGGCTGGTGCCGGCGTTTCACGCGGTTAGGACGGCTTGATCGCAGTGTGGGCGGAGAGGTAGTCATGCCAGTGCGACCGCTGCTGGCTCAGCCGCCGGTCACGGGTGCCACCCAGGTCGCGATGCTCCACGACACCCCCGAGCAGGCCGCCCGCACCGTCCAGCTCTCCTACCTCCACAACCCTGTAGCCGGTGCCCCGCGCCCGATCCGGTCGCTGACCCGGGCGCCGGGAACGTACGAAGAAGAAGGCGATGCCGGCGGGCCCGCCCCGACTGCCGGCCGGATCGGTGGCGGCGGTGACGGTTCTGGTGGGCGGGGCGCTGAAGAAGGCCGCCCGCGAGCGCTCCATCACCTGAAGCATCCCCGCGTATGTGGGGCCGATCGGCCCGGTCGCCTTCCCCGGCACCCTCGCCCTGGTCCACGACCGCGCTGTCCACATCGACTCGAACGTCACGAGTAGTACCAGCAGCTGTTCACCAGTCTGAGCAGTGTGCGCGGTCGGCTGCGATTCGAACACCGCAGGAGCCTGGGCAGCGCGGAAGCAGCCGGTTCCAGCTGCGGGCCCTGGGTGCCGAGGCACTTCACACCGTGGTGGTCCGTTGCCGGACATCGTCGTCGGATATGAGCCCGGTGACTGTTGCTGTGCGCCCCTTCCGCCTTGCCCGGCAGGGCGCCTATGGGGACGGGCGCCTACTTGGATTCGACTCGTCCCACCGGGTCGGGGCCGGTCGTCAGTGCCTCGCACGCGGTCCGCCACGCGGGGGCGCCGGGGTGAAGCTGGGTGCGGAGGTAGGCCGCGGTGAGCCGGGCGAGGGCGGCGACTCGTTCGGGGTTCTCGTCCGTGGTCTCGGCGGCGTCGTATCCGGCGATCCCGCCGAGTCCGTGCTCCGCGTCGAACAGGGTGAGCAGGGTCTTGGGGCCGGGGGCGAGGGTGTAGGGGTCGGCGTGCCAGTCCGGCCCCATGTCCGTGAAGTGCCGGGAGTCGTCCTTGTCGCCGGCGACGACCAGGGCGGGTGCGGTCATGGTGGAGAAGTCGACGGCCCCGATGATCGGCCACTGCTCGGCCATGGGCCCGTTGAGGACTTCACCGCCTCGGCCGGGCGCGGCGAGCAGTACGCCCGCCTTGATCCGGGGCTCGACGAGGTGCACCACGTTCCCGGTGTCGGGGTCGTTGAGTCCGGCGCCCAGGAGGAGGGCGGCGGTGAAGCCGCCGAGTGAGTGTCCGACGAGGGCGACCCTGGTGGGGTCGATCCGTCCCGCGAGCTGTGGCACGGTGCGCTCGATCACGTCGAGCCGGTCGAGGATGTGGGTCATGTCCTCGGCGCGGGAGCGCCAGAAGTCGGGTGCGCCGGGTGCGTCGGCGACCAGGTGGCTCAGCGTGCGGGAGGTGAGGTGGGTGGGCTGGACGACGACGAATCCGTGGGCGGCCCAGAAGTTGGCGAGCGGCGCGTAGCCGTTGAGCGAGGAGAGGTTGTTCGAGGGGCCGTGACCATGGGAGAGGAGGATGACGGGAAGGCCGGCTCCGGTCGCGGGTGCGGAGACGCGCACCTGGAGTTCGACGGGACGTCCGGGCACGGAAAGGACTACGGGACTGAAGGACAGGACCGGGGCAGGTGTGCCCAAAACGTCGGTGCTGGTGGCGGTGGATGTGCTCACGAGGTGGATTCCCTTCGGCGGCACCTGCCGTCCGCCGGCCTCCTGCGGCCGGCGACGGACAAGGCGGTCAGGAGCGTCCGCTTCGGCTAACCTGAAACGGAGCGATGCTCCATTTAGTATTCGGAGCGGTGCTCCGTTTTGTCAATCGGCATGGAAGGACTACGTGATGGCCACCGAGAGCCCTGCAGGCGAGCCGTCGTCCCGAGGCAAGCGGGCCGACGCGCAGCGCAACCGGCAGACGGTGCTCGCTGCCGCCGCCGACGTGTTCGTCACCTCCGGCGTCGACGCGCCGATCCGCCAGATCGCGGCCAGGGCGGGCGTCGGGATGGCCACGATCTACCGCCACTTCCCGACCCGGGCGGATCTCGTCACCGCCGTCTACCGCCACCAGATCGAGGAGTGCGCCGAGGCCGGCCCGAACCTGCTGGCCAGTGCCGACTCGCCGTTCGACGCGCTGCGCCAGTGGATCGACCTCTTCGTCGACTTCCTGGTCACCAAGCACGGACTCGCCGACGCCTTGCAGTCCGACAGCGACCGCTTCGCCGCGCTGCACGCCTACTTCCTCGACCGCCTGCTGCCGGTCTGCGCCCACTTGCTCGACGCTGCGGTCGAGGCCGGCGACATCAGGCCCGGCACGCAGCCGTACGAGCTGATGCGCGGCATCGGCAACCTCTGTGTCGGACGCGACAACGACCCCCGCTACGACCCCCGACGCCTGATCGTCCTCCTCCTCCAGGGACTCCGGCGGCCTCGCTCGTCCTGATGCCGACGAGCGATAGGTGAGTGCGCTCAATGCCGCGGCCGGGCTGAGCGTTGCCGACCGCGAACAGGGCAAGTGCGAGGGTTGTCAGCCGGATCGAGTCCGCGTTCGGACACTGTATTGACGCGCGCCTGACAAGCACGAAAGATTGACCTTCTCTGCACATCTGAGGAGGTATCGATGGCCTTACGACGAGTCCTCGCAGCTGCCGCGGTCACCGCGCTCGCCATGGTCGGACCGTTGGCGGTGGGCCCTGCCGCGCAGGCGGCCGACGCCGGGCCGGCGACCCCGCACCTCGCGCCGTCCACCGCGGGCGCGACGCGGGTCACGTTCACCGTCCCGGCCGGCGTCACCACCATCTCAATGGCCGCCGGCTCGGCACATGCCTCGGTCACCCGGTCGCCGAAGGTGTCGTCGCTGACGGCGATCAACTGCACGCTGACCGTGGACACTCCGATCCACGAGCTGGGCATCGTCCACGGCAACGCGGCGCTGCAGTGTTCGGCGCCGATGCAGAACGTCGTGATCAACATCGGCCTCTACAGCAACGGCTCCCTGGTCGCCTCCTCGGGCGCCGTGCAGTGCGCGTGCGCTGGGATCAACAGTGCCGACGCCTACGTCCCCTACACACCCGGCGTCTACCAGACGGGCGCGGTGGGCAACCTCTTCTACCCGGCCGGATACTCCCCGGCCACGGGGACTATCGGCGAGAACTACAGCCCGGCCGTGAGCCTCTGACGGCGACATCAGATATCGCCTGCGGGAAGTCGGTCCTGTCGACTTCCCGCTCAGCAGCCTGAAGCACACCGGCCTGGCCGCCGCGGCCGAGCATCCGCCCGCTACCACCACGCTCGCAACGTCGCAAGCCGACCGACGCGGCCGAACTCGCCGTACGACCTGCGCGTCGCGCCCAGTCGGTACGGCCGCCCGGCGACCGAGCAGGCCGCTGTTCAACGCCGCGGCGATGAACCTCATCCGGCTCGACGCCTGGAGCACTGACACGCCGCGAGGCGCCACCCGTATCTCCCGCTTCGAAACGCTGAGGTCCGCCGCCTGACGGCGACGGACCTCACGAAGGGGCCGGTCATCAACCAACGGAGTCTCTGTGCCCGCCCTGCCTTGTCACCTCTGCGCCGTCAGGGACCGGCCGTCAGCCCCTGCCGGTCGTGCGTCAGTGCAGGATCGCGTGCGAGATGGCGCAGCTGTTGGTGTCGTTGGACCAGCTGGCCTGCTCGGCGTAGGTGCCGAAGGAGCCGAACTTGACGTTGGCAGCGCCGCCCGAGGTGCCGGGGGAGAGCCAGGCGCACTCGTCGGAGTTCTCCTGGCCGTAGTAGGAGCTGCTGCTCTGCTGGTTGGTCCAGCCGCCCGCCGGGTTCATGTCGGACATCATCTCGTGCCACTCGTGGCCCAGGGTGATGGTCCAACCGTCGAGGGTTCCGGGGGAGTTGACGAAGCCGACGCCGCAGCCCGCGCCCGAGTCCATGTTGTAGGGCTGGTTGCTGAACGCGAGGTCACCGTAGGGCGAGTTCACCGCGCCGCCGGTGAGCGTGGAGTCACCGGTGTAGTCGTGCCAGGCGCAGTACTGGTTCTGGTAGTTGTCCGGGTTGGTGCCGTGCGGCGACAGGATCACGTAGTAGGCGTTGCGGTTGGACGCGGCGGTGGTGTTGCCGAAGTGGGTTGCCGCGTTGACGGCCTCCTGGCCCAGCTGGTGGCCCGTCGCGGCGCTCGGCGACTTGCTCGCGTTGTCGTACCACACGCCGGCCAGCACACCACCGGACTGGTACGGGATGAAGTTGGCGTTCGACGGGCAGCTGGTCGCACCGGCCGGGACGTTCGGGCCGTCACACCACTGGGTCAGGTCCGCCGACCAGGTCTCACCGTTGGTGCCGATGCCCTTGAACATCTGCTGGGCCGCGCCGGCCGCGCCGGACTTGTCGCCGGAGAACTTGGCGTTGCCGTTGGCGTCGGCGCTCTGGGTGCCCCACTGGTTGCCGTAGAAGACCAGGTAGACCTTGGAGTGGCCGCTGTTCACGCCGGTACCGTCGATCCCGCCGCCGTAGGACAGCGTCTCCGGGCCGGTCGCCGCCGTGGTGTGGGTCTGCGCCCACGCCTTCATGTTGCTGTTCTGGGCGATCGTGGGGATCGCGCCGTGCCGGTACGGGTGCTGGTACTGGGGGCTGTAGGGGTTCGCCTGCGACGACGCGTGCGATCCGCTCGCCGACGCCGGGGTCTGCGCCGCGACGAGCACGGCGCCGGTGATCAGGCTCAGCGAGGCGATTCCGGTCAGGAAGGTGCGGCTCGCGCGGCGCTGGTGGGGGTGGCCCATGGAAGGTTGTCCTCTCTGCGCTCCGCGCCGGCTCTGGGGGGAACCGGCGCAAATCTGCCAGAGCGATCCGGGCCGGCATCGAGTGCCGGACATCCGAACCGCCAACTGGCGTGTGGGGGAAAGTGCTTGAGGAAGTACCGGTGGATCAGACGAGCGGTGCACCACTGGCCATGAGGTAGGGAATCAGAGTCGTCCGCACCGGGTCAATGCCCCGTGCGAAGCCTGGGCGGCAGTGTGGGCACTACGTTCGGACTTGTGGTGAAACCTGCTGTTCGTCTCCCGGTGCAAGGCGGACAGCGAGCTCGTTTCAGCCTGAATACGCAGGTCACGGGGCTGCCGTGGGCCGCGGCCGGGATGCTCGTGCCGGTCGGGAGCTGATCGTTGGTGGTGATCGTCCGTCAACACCGAATCTCGGCACCGGTCAGCGCGAGCAGGACGCGAAGGAGCTCGGCGGCGTCCTTCGCGTTCGTGCGGGCCTCGGTGGGGATGCGCCAGTTGTTCGGGACGGCTGAGTGCCCGGAGTGTTCGGTTCGAGGGCGACCCGCTTCCTCGCCCGTGAAAGGGGCGTTGCTACGCTGCGTCGGTTCCAAGGGGAGGGATCGAACGAAATGAGTACTGCTGCCGTCCGTGCGGCCGGCGATTCTCCGGACCACGCATCGCGGCTACCGTCGCTGACCGGGATGCGCTGGGCGGCGGCCATGATGATCTTCTGCTTCCACA
This sequence comes from Kitasatospora sp. HPM-01-4, assembly GCF_051374625.1. NCBI lineage: Bacteria > Bacillati > Actinomycetota > Actinomycetes > Kitasatosporales > Streptomycetaceae > Kitasatospora > Kitasatospora sp. HPM-01-4. The sequence goes on from NZ_JBPQGP010000005.1 coordinate 8,391,173, forward strand.
TCATGAGCGAGTCAGGGTTCTTCGGCCAGAAGCACGCTCAGAGCACAATGGAGTGGCTCTTCTGCGGCGGCAGAATGGGTGTCTCGTTCTTCTACGTCCTTTCAGGATTCGTCCTGACGTGGTCTGCGCGCCCCAAGGACCGGGTCGTCTCCTTCTGGCGCCGCCGCTTCGCTCGGATCTACCCGAGCCACTTCCTCACCTTCCTGGGCGCTGTCGCCCTGTTCAGCTGGGAAGGGCTGCACCTCAGCGGCCGGATCGCGGCGGCGAACCTGACGCTCACGCAGTCCTGGGCCGCCTTCGCCCCTCGGTACTGGTACGGCTACAACGGCGTGTCCTGGTCACTGAGCGTGGAGTTCTTCTTCTATCTCATGTTTCCGTTCCTGGTGCCGCTGATCATGCGGATGGGGGCCCGCGCCTGGTGGGCCATCGTCGCGGTCGGCCCCGTACTCGTCATCGCGGTGCCCTTCCTGATGGACTGGGTCGGCGAGAAGACCGGTATCAGGCCGCTGTTCCTGGTGTACCAGTTCCCGCCGGTGCGGCTGTTGGAGTTCCTCATCGGCATCGCTCTCGCGCAGCTGGTCAGGAACGGCCGCTGGCGCGGGCCCGGCATGACGGTGTCGGCAGCGGTCCTCGTCACCGGGCTGCTCCTCACACAGAAGCTCGTGCTCTGGACGGGGAAGCCGCTGATATCCGCTTCGGCGACCGGCATCATCGGCTGTGTGCTGCTGATACCGGCGGCGGCGCGCGCCGACGTGGAGCGCACCGCGTCGATCTGGCGGAACCCCCGGATGGTGCGTCTGGGTGAGATCTCCTTCGCCTTCTATCTTGTCCACGAATTGGTAATCCTCACCGCGATGAAGCTGTTCGACGGCCCGCCGCGACTTCCCACCGTGCAGGCGCTGGCCCTCACCATCGCCTCCTTCTCGGTGGCGCTGATTCTCGCCACGATGCTGCACGACATGGTGGAGAAACCGTTCGTCAAGCTGCTCAACCCGAAGCCGAAGCCGAAGCCGAAGCCGAAGCCGAAGCGGCAAGGCGGCAAGGATGCCGGCACAGATCTGCCAGGGCCGCGAAGCGGTAAACGGGCCGCCGCGGCCGCGCCGGTACCGGCAGGAAGCTCGTAGCGCTTCGGAAAAGCCGGTGCCAGGCCCGACCCCCGTGGAGGTCGGGCCTGGCACCGGTGAAGAGCGAACGGTCGTTCAGTTGTTCTGGTTGCCCTGGTCGTCCTGCTCGTTGCGGCCAAGGTGGCGCGGATCGGTGGACCAGATGCCGCGGCCGTGAGTGGCGGCGTAGAGCCTGCCGTCGGGGCCGGTCTTGAGCTGCATGATCGTGGTGGTGGGCAGGTGCTCTCCGAGGACCTTCCAGTCGGTCCGGCCGGGCGCGCGGTAGAAGGCGGCCAGGTCGGTACCGAGGGCGATGCCGCCGTCGGGCAGCAGGTTGAGGGAGTCGGCGGGGACGTCGGGCAGGTTGGCCGAGATGTCGGTCCAGGTGGCGCCGCCGTCGTGACTCTCGAAGACGTGGCCGATGCCGGCGCCGGGGCCCTCGGTCCAGGTCCGGGAGAAGCCGTTGAACGCGACGAAAACGTGCTGGGCGTCGTTCTGGTCGACGGCGAAGGAGGAGATGTAGCGGTTGGGCAGACTGCCGTCGACGGGCAGGTTGAGCTGGTGCCAGCCGGTGCCGTCGGCGTTGCCGACCGCGATGCCACGGGTGAAGCCCTGGTTGTTGCAGGGGCCGCACCAACCGGCGTAGACGGTACCGCCGGAGGCGGCGACGGCCGTGGCGAAGTGGCCCGCGCCGAGGTCGTAGGCGCTCTTCCACTCGCTGCCGCTGCGAATGGCGAAGCCCTTGTTCTGGACCCAGATGTGCTGCCCGCCGGCGACCCAGGTGTCGGTGTTCTTCTGGTCGGCGGTGATGGGGGCGATGAACCGGGCGGCGCTGGTGGCCTTGTCCGGCGGGGCGACCTCGTAGGAGGTGGCCTTGGACGGGTCGGTGCTCCAGGCGCCGTTGTTGACGGCGCAGTTCTGGGTGACCCAGATGTCGGCGTAGACGTACTCCTCGGCGATGTTGCAGCCGTTCTTCGGGTCGACGAGGGTGTCGCCGCCGTCGCCGCCGAAGTCGGATCCCATCACCCTGTCGTGGGTGCGCAGGATGGACTCGCCGTTGTCCTGCATGCCGCCGCTGATGGCGACGCCCTTGCCGGACAGGTCGGCCGGGTCCGTGCCGACGCCGACCGAGTAGTACTGGAGGGTGTCGATGGTGCCGTCGTTGAGGGACTTCCAGTCCTTGGCATGGCCGCCGGAGTCGACCGCGCCGTTGACCGGGCGGTTGTAGATACCGCCGTCGTTGCCGACATAGACCGAGGTCTGGCCGTGGTAGCTGCCGATGGCGACGGCGTGCTGGTCCGAGTGGACGGTCGGCGAGCAGTCACCGGTCTGCTTGGTGGGGTCGATCGACCAGCAGGGGAAGCCGAAGTTCCAGTACGGGCCGGGGGTGGTCCAGTTCTGCCCGCCGTTCTTGGTCTCGAAGACCTCTTCCAGACCGGCGTACACGTGGTCCGGGTTGCTGGGGTCGACCTGGAGGAACTGGTTGTACCAGGACTGGATGCCCGGCTCGTAGCCGGCGCTCTGCAGTGCCGAGCCGGCGGCCATCAGCTTGTCCTTGTCCGCGATCAGCGTCCAGGGGCCGAACGGGGAACCGGACTTGGATACGTAGACCCCCTTCAGGCCGGTGTCGGGGTTGCCGGCCGTCATGGCCGGGGACTGGTCGATCGCGTAGTAGCGCGAGCCGTCCGCCGAGCGGGCGAAGGTCACGTTGCCGACGTTGCCGGCGTCGGTCGGCAGGTCACCGAGCGAGGCGACGCGCTGCCAACCGCCGTCGGCGGCCTTGGTGTAGAAGCCGTTGTAGGTGTCGCCGCCGCGCCAGCCGACCGCGAGGATGACCTTGGTGGGGTCCTTGGGGTCGATCGCGATGTCGTTGGCGATGTTCTTGTACGGCGCACTCGGGTCGGAGGCCAGCTTGCCGCCGGGCAGGTAGTCCGGGTTCGGGGCGAACTCCAGCGTCCACGGGCCGGACAGGTCGGTGGTGGAGTGACTCCACACGCCGCGGCTGGTGGCGGCCCACACCTTGTCGCCGCCGAACCGCAGCGCGTGGATGGTGGTGGACTCCAGCTCGGCGCCGCCGATCCGCATGCCCGGAGTGAACTGGCCGTGCCTGGGGTCGGCGAGGACGTACACGCCGGTACCGACATAGGAGGTGGCGCCGGTGTTGGACTCACCGGTGGCGTACCAGAGCCGTCCGGAACCGTCCAGGCTCAGCGCGCCGGTGGACAGCGAGGGCAGCCTGTCGGAGATCGGTTCCCAGTGGCCACCGCCGGTGCTGGAGCGGAACACACCGCCGTTGGCACCTCCCGCGTACACATAGCCGCCGTTGTCGGCCGCGATGCCGGTGATCCTGCCACTGGTCCTACCGGCGCCCCCGCTGGAGTTGGAGTTGACGTCGCGGTAGCGCGGATCGTCCTCGTTGTACGGTTTGTCGGTGACCTGGTTCCAGGAGCCGCCGGTGTGCGGCATCGACTGGAGCTGCGCCCAGGCCGCGCCATAGGCACCTGGCGCGATGACACCAGGCGCGGTACGGGCCTCCTGGAACTGTGCCGTCGACTCCATGGAGTTGAAGGCCTCGTCCGCGCCGCCGTCGTCGCCACCGTCGGACCCGCCGTCCAGCAACGGGGCCTGCCGGGCCGGCGAAGCGGTCTTGGCGCCCGGGTGGTGGGCGGTGTCCGCGAGATGGGTGGCCTGCCACGGGCGCGGCGCGGACGGGTTCGTGGCAAGGGCCTGGCTGGTCGTCAGACCGAGTGTGGTGAGCGCGATGGCGCTGATGAGGAGCGGACGGCGGTGCCTGCTGGCCATGATGTGGTGGTCCTCCCCGGAGTCGTTCGGACGCACGTCGTGCACGTCGCGGTGAAGCATTCCGGGTTGGACAAGGTGAAGTGAAGAGGCTGTGGGTAACGAATGATTAAAGCCAACTCACTTGATAGTTCAGTGAATTGCCGATGCAGCCCTGACCTCGTGGATCGGCTGGAGCTCAAGGACGCCGGGGCTGAAGCCCGGTGGGCGGCGGGGCGGCGGGCAGGGAACCCGGCGGTGTCGTTGACCGGACGGCGCCGGGTGCGGGCTGCGGACCGGCGTGAAGCCGGCGGCAGCCCGGCCCGTCCGGGGTCAGGATCGCGGTTGCAGTAGGTCGGGTTGGGGGAGCCGGCTGATCACCGCGCCGATCAGTGTGCCGACGGAGACGCCGAACACGGCCGAGACCGCGGCGAGTACGGCGCGTGCGCCGTCGCCGACCTCGATCTGCGCGGTGTTGAGCAGGCCGAAGGAGCCCGGTACCACGACCCAGAACGCGGGGAGGTAGAGCACCTGCCAGGACGAGCCGCGCCGCAGCCAGTGCACGATGGTGGCCGCGGCTGCGGCGGTGACCGCGCCGGCCAGGCCGCCCACCGCCGCGCCGCCGGCGGAGGTCACCGGCACCTGGACGGCGGCCGTCACCGCGATCACCGCGACGATCCACGGGATGGCCGGCGGAGGAGTGTTGACGTTGATCACGATCCCGGCCACGGCGAGCGCCAGTCCCAGGCAGATCTCCCACCAACTCGGCGTGGCCACCTGGGTGTTGGCCAGCGCTGAGGCGGGAACGCCGGTGGCGGTGGCGGCGGCCACCACGCCGGTGAGGAAGAGCGCCAGCTGCACGGCGCCGGACATCAGCCTGGCTGTCCCGGCGCTGGCCGCGCCCGCCGCTATCTCGGAGAGCCCGGTCACCAGGAGAGCACCCGGCAGCAGGATCGCCAGGGTGGCGACGATCGTGCGCAGCGGCCCGTTCAGCAGCGAGGCCTGGGCGGCCTCCAGTACGAGGACGGAGACGAGGAAGCCCGCGGCGACCGGCAGCAGCGGCCGCAGCAGTGGCAGCCGGCGGGCCGTCATGGTCAGGCCCACCACGATCAACGAGCCGATCCCGGCGGCGAGGACGTTCGCCGCCACCGGTTGCAGGAAGAGGCAGAGCCCCACCCCGACCGGCAGCATTCCGAGGTCCGCGACCCAGCTGGGCCAGCGGGCCGGCGCCCGGCGGATCGCGTCCAGGTCGTGCAGCGCCTGGTGTCCGTCGAGTCCGCCCGCGCGCAGCCGGTGGACCACGTCGAGGATGTCGGCCGTCTGCTCGAACCGCAGTGGAGGGCCGACGGGTTCGAACGCGGTCGCGTCGTCGGGGCCGAGCGCGATGAACAGCCCGGTGGTCAGGGCGGCGACCCGCACATCGGGTGCTCCCAGCGCTCGCCCGAGCCCGCGCAGTTCCTCCTCCACGTCGTGGACGGGCAGACCGCCGCTCAACAGGCCCGCACCGAGTTCGAGCAGGAGGCGACGGCGCGGATCGGCCGGGGTGTCGGGATCCCGGACCAGCGGAATTGTGCTGAACATGGCGCGTATGGTCGCATACGGCCTGTTTTCCCTCTCATTCGGGTACCGGATCCGCCGCGGTGGTGCGGACCCGACGGAACCGACGGGACGCCCGGTCAGTGCCTCCCCGGCGGGAGCTGGGCGGTCAGGAAGCCGGAGAGGGCCGCCAGTACGGCCGCAGACCGCCCGGAGTCCAGCATGGTGCCGACCCGGGATCCTTTCAGCAGGAACAGCGCGAAGGTGGCCTGGCAGGCCGCGACTTCCTGCGCCCACGGATCGCAGACGATCCACTGCTCGTCGACACTGCGATGCGTCGGGTCCACGACATAGGCGTGCAGGGTGTAGTTGACGTCGGTGAAGTACTGGTCTCCGGGTCTGATCGAGCTGCTGACGATGAGGATCAGGTCGGGATCGGCGGTGTCCAGGGTCAGCAGGCCGCCTACCGCCGTCGCGCCGGCGGGCTTGCAGGGCGGAAGTCCGAGCCGCTGGATGACGGATGCCCTGAGTGCCGGGTCCTCGATGCCGCATGCGGCGTCAACGGTCCGTTCGCTACTGGGGAGTCCTTGGATGTCGGCGAAGACCGCGCGCTGGATGTCCTTGCCGGCGAGATCCCCGATTCCCACCACGGTGTCCGTGTCGTGGACCACGAGGTCGCCCGTTCTGCCCGGCATGCCGACCACGGTCGCGCAGCGGGCCGGCGGGCCCGCCAGGTACACCACATCAGGGCCGGCGCCCGGGCTTTTGCCGCCGGGCACGCTGACGCCGTACACCTGCCAGTCGCGGGGGAGGGAGACGCCCTTGGGCAAGGCGAGTTCCGGCGGCACCGGGACGTTCGGCCGGCCGCTCGACGGTTGCCGTGCCGGGGAGCAGACCGCGACAGGGGCGATGCCCGGGGCTGCGGTGGGCTCCGTCCGTGTCTTCCCGTCGCTCCCTTCCCGTATGAGGACGTTGCTTCCGTACGCGGGGCCGCCGGCAGCGGGCGGCGCGGGGAAGGAGCCTCTGGTGATCCGGTCGAGTACCTTCACCGCCATGGTCCTCGCACCGCTCTCCGAGTCGATCGTGGTGACAGGGCCGTAGTCGGGAGGGAGGAGCTCCTTCTGCACGCGGAAGCCGAACATCATGCCGCCGTGCAGCAGGAAGAGCCCGTTCTCATCGCACCACAGCGCATCCTGAGCCCCCGCCGGATCGTCGACGGACTTACACCGACCGTTCCCGAGTAAGCCCTGCTTCCCGTGGTTCCAGGCTTCGGCCGTGACATGCCCGTATTGCCACTCCGCTTCCCACCGTGTGTCCTCGTACGGCGGCGGCGGCTTGGCCGCGGTGTCGGTCGTCGACTGGCCGAACTGGCAGGAGGTCGGATCGGTCTGGTAGCTGATGTCGATGTTGCCGAGCCCGAAAGACGTCAGTGAGTCGCCCAGGGCGGTGATGGGGAGCTTGCGGTAGTACGAGTCGGCGGGGACTTCCGCGACGAGGTTGAGCTCATCGACGGTCAGCACCTGGCAGGGGTCCTCCGGTAGCGCCCAGGAGTCGCGGCTCGGAACCGGCCCCGCGTGGTGGGTCGAGTGCCAGACGATGCCGGCGGCCACGCTCAGGGCGAGGACCAGGAGTCCAGCGATGATCTTCGTGTCGCTGCGCATCAGGGCCTCAGCCTCACCGCAAGGCCGTTGAAGTCCGCCCCGGTGGTTCCTGCCGTGGTCCAGGTGGTTCCCGGAGGGCCTACGGGCAGGGTGTAGGCGCTTGCCAGGTGCTCCGGGATGCCGGACACCACGAACGGCTTGCCGCCCTTGTCCGTGATCTCGGCATGTTCCAGCTTGCCGTTGACCGAGTACGAGATGACGAGGACGAAGCTGACCAGGTTCCGCTGGGCGAAGACGGTGACGGTCACCGGCGTCGTCTCCCGGTAGGCGAGGGTGAAGCCGTCGGCATCGAAGTAGAAGCCCCCCAGTGTGCGGCTGTCACCGTCGCTGTACGTCCGGGCGCGGGGCTGGTCCTCGTCCAGGTCGAGGCCGATCCTCAGAGCAGGGGCGTTACCCGCCGACTCCGCCATGTAGGCGGTTCCGGCCAGTGGCGGCTTGCGATCGATCACACGAGCGCCGATGTCGGTGACCATCACGCCGCTGTGCCGGTTGCCCTGCAGCGCGAACCTGATCGTCTGCTCGACCATCGGCGCTCCCTCGTGCGCCGCCGCCAGCACGTCGATCTTCGTGTCGGTGCCGGGGGCCGGTTGCGGGTCCTTCAGGACCCACCAGCGAGTCGGTTCGCCTGGTTGGGTGGTGCCGGTGAGGGTGGTGTTGATGCCGGGGCCGTCGGTGAGTCCGTCCGCCACCGAGGCCCGGTTGGAACTCCACCACAGGGTGCCCGCGACTATGAGGACGGCCGCGACGACGCCGGCGAGAATCCGGCGGACCGACAGCTGCCGCTGCGGGGTGGGCTCCGCATAGGCCGTGCCGCTGAGTAGCGGAATCCGGACGCCACGGCCCATCCCCAGAAGTGAGCGGAACGTCTCGCGGCGGCCCGGCTCCAGCCGCTCTATGGCTGACAGGGGCTCCAGGGTGAGTGCGCTGACACCGTCCCTGAGCCGGTGCGCCACGACCACGCCGATGGCGAACTCGCCGCCGGAGCTGTCTCCGGTGAAGATCACCGTGCCTGAGACACTGCTCCAGACCGAGTCGGTCCGGCCGTTCGTGACGTCACGTGGTGCGGCCTCCACATGCAGGGTCAGGCGGCCACCGACCGGCCCCTCCGCGGTGGGCACGAATCCGACGAGTTGGGCGCGACCGCGTGACCGCGGCCCTCCGGAGACGCTCTCGTCCTCCTTCCACCACGGAAAGCCCACGCCTTGGCAGGCAAGGCGCGTGGCCTGGCCGGTATCGACGTGGGCGACGCGCACGTGCGGCGCCTCAGGGGTGCCCGGTCCGTCCAGCGCCAGGATCGCCAGGTCCACCTGCTCTCCGCCGTGGACCACGACCCTGGCGGGGAACTCCTCGCTGCCCCAGAACCGTACGGAGACCGATCCCGGCCCGACCGCATGGCCGGCCGTCAGGACGTAACCGGCACCGATGCAGTACCCCGACGAGACAATCCAGTTGGGTGCGGACGGAGGTCCCGAGTCCCACAGGACCTCCACCGCGTACCGACTCTCCGGCATTCCCGTCAGGGCTTCTCGGTGCTGGGTCGCGACGAGACCAGTACCGTTTGGCCGTGGCGGTCCACGGGTGCCCCCAGCTGCACGGTGACGGTCTGGATGTGCTCCCTGCTGTACCCGGTGTCCGTGCCGAGCTCCAGCACCCAGAACTTGGCCTTTCCGCCGGCTTTCGCGTCCACGGTGACGGCTACCTGGAGCTCCACGGTGGTCCCCTCCACGGGGAAGCGCAGCTCGTGGCCCTCAGCGGCCTTCGCCGCGACCGCGAGTTCCTCATGGAGTGCCGCCAGGACCTCGGCCAGTCCGATCTTGTTGCTCATATGCTTGTCCCCCCACGGGTCAGTTGCCGCTGATCCTAGGCATCTCACGCGGGCGTGACAGGCGTTTCGATCGAATCGTCCGCGTCGAGCCGGCCGGGAGACCACGACGTCCTCGCCGCGCGGGAATCCGCTGTCGGCTGTCGGGAGGGGAGCCTCGCGTTCCGCTCAGAGACCGGGGGCGTGGAGGCCGTTCAGGTACCAGAAGGCGGCGGCGTACCAGACCAGGGCGATCGCGGTGACGAGGGTACCGCCGGCCAGCGGGAGTGCCCAGCCGGGCCAGCGGCGGTGCCGGACGACGATGACCTTGGCGACGAAGGCTCCGTAGAGGAAGCAGCCGGTGAGCGAGTGCAGCGCCACACGGGTGGGGGCGAACTGGACGCCGTAGGCGGTGATGCAGTGCCGGGCGATGGGCAGGGAGAGCAGGAAGGCGGTCAGGCCGATGAGGCGGTGCGTGGTGTGGACCCTGTGCGGCGCGGCTCGCAGCGCGGGCAGGCGGCCGTAGATCCACAGGGCGAGGAGCAGCTGAATCAGCGCCAGGCCCAGGAGTGCGGAGCCCAGTTGGGCCTTCAGCAGTCTCGCGTCGTCGCCGCGGTTCCCGAAGAGGCTGGCCTGGTAGTCAGGGGTGTGTACCCGGCCGAACCAGAAGAGGCCGATCGCCACCGCCACGGGCAGGAGAAGCCACAGGACGTCGTAGAGCCGTCGGTGGCGGGCGGGGCGGGCGAGGCCCTCCGCGTGATCGGCCGCCCCCGCTCTCGATTCCGCCGCAGCCTCGGACACCCGCCAGGCGACCAGGATCAGCAGGACGAGCGCCTCGACGATGAGGCTGAGCAGGGCCTGCGGGGCGGGTTGCAGGCCCTGCTCGGAGAACCCGAACAGTCCGACGGTGCGGGACGCGGCGAAGGCGGCGAGCGTACAGATGGCGATCGTGGCGGCGGCGATTCGCAGTAGCGGGGGCGCCGCCAGCAGAAGGAGCGCGGCCACCGCGAAGGAGGTGCTGGCCTGCAGCAGGAACAACGAGCCGACGACGTCGACGTAGCGGTATCCGTCGATGTAGAGCTGGGCGTGGATGTATCCGCTTGCCGCGAGCGCGGCGGCGAGCACCAGGCGCGGTGCGAGGGAGGGCAGGCTCCGGGTGTTCATACGAGTTTCTCGTCCTTGACGGCCAGTGCGTGGGTGCCCTGCCAGTAGTTGACGGTCCGGATGCCGAGTGCGTCCTTGAGGCGTCCGGCGGGCAGCACCTGTGGAAGCGGGGCGGGGCCCTGGCCGGGTTTGGGGAACGGGTAGCAGGTGGGGGCGGCCGAGTGGAAGGTGATGTTGCCCTCGGTCTTGGAGAACAGCTGGTGGACGTGCCCGTTGAGGCACGTGACCGAGGAGAAGCGGCGGAACATCGACAGCAGCTGCACCGCGTCGTCGGTGCCCCAGCCCCACGCCGGATACATCGCGAACAAGGGGATGTGACTGAAGATGACGATGGGGGTGTCCGAGGACAGGCCGGCGATGTCCTTGCGCACGAAGTCGATCTGGTCGTTGCCCAAATGGCCGAGCTGTTCCAGGTGCAGCGTGTTGACCAGCGCGATGAAGTGCACGCCGTGGGTGTCGAAGCTGTACCAGCCGTCACCGAGGGTGTTCTTGCCGAAGGCCTGTCGGTAGGCGCGTGGTCCGTTGTCCCCGATCGAGTCGTGCTCGCCCGGCACGGTGAAGACCCGGTCCGTGTCCAGCTGCGACAGCATCTGCTTGACCTGGTCGAACTGGGCGGGGGTGGAAAGGTGCGTCAGGTCGCCGCTGTGCATGACGAAGGCGGGTCGGAACCCGAGGGAGTTGACCTGGTTGATCGCTGTGCCGAACGTCCCGGCCACGTCCATGTTGGCCGGGCCCTGGAAGCCGATGTGGCTGTCGGAGACCTGCACGAAATGCAGGTCCGCGCTGCTTGCCGGGGCCGCGCTCGACGAACCGGGGATATGGCTGATCACCTCTCCCGCGACGACGGTCAGGACCACGGCGCCACCGAACCAGGCGGAGTGCCGCATGAGTTGGCGGCGGGTCATGCCGTGCCTGCCGCCGCCGTCGGAGTCGTGTGTGTCCTCGGTCATGGGGTCACCTCCACGGTGGCGGTCATGAACGGGTGGATGGTGCAGAAGTAGGGGTAGGTGCCGGGTTTGTCGAACGTGTAGCTGTAGGTGTCGTTGGTGGCCAGGGCCGGCGACTGCAGCGGACCGCCCGACCCCTGCTTGCTGGTGACGGTGTGAGCGTCGGGGTCGGTGTTGGTCCAGGTCACCTTGGTGCCCGCCTTGACCGTCAGCGTGGCCGGGGAGAACGCGAAGTTCTTGATCGTCACCGCGTTGGCGGCCGCCGGAGCGGACGGCTGGCCGCCGTACGGCGGGGCCGAGGAGGTGCTTGGTGGTGGGCTGACCGAGACCGTACCGCTCGTTCCGGAGGCGCCGGGAAACCCCGGCAGCGTCTGGCCGGGGCCGGGACTCAGCGCGCCGGCGGGTTTGGAGGATGATCCGCCGCACGCGCTGAGCAGTCCCAGTGCTCCGGCGACGGCGACGGCGACAGCGGCGAGGCACGCCGTACGCGACCGCCGGACCGGCGGAGAGGAGTTCGCATTCATGGTCATCGTTTCTTCTACGAGTCCCCAGCCGCACGGGCGGGTGTGATCCAGGACCAATCCGGGATCGGTCTTCTCAGGCGGACGGACGACCGCGTTACACCCGCCGAAGGACGCTGAAGGGGTGTAACCCGGTTGGTCACCCTATGTGAGCAGACGGTGGGTTCCAGGCAGCGAAACGAATTCCACGGCGGAGTCTTGGTGTTTCACTCCGGCGGCGGGCAGCGAAATGCCTCGATCGAGTGGGTGGCCGGCCGGGCACCCTTCCTCTGCCCGCACAGACGCCCCAACTCGCCGGGATCGCAGTGTCAGAAGGCGCTTTCGCGTCCGTGGTCATGATCCGGACACGGCCCCGAGCGAAACGCGCAGGCTAGCAGTCGTCACGGTCGGGCCCCGCGGGTCGCAGCCCGACCAGGTCGGTGGTGAAGGCCAGCCGGTCGGCCAGCCAGCCGAGGACCTGGTCACGTGGGATCACACCGTGCCCGGCGTGCCGCTGCTCGCGCAGCAGCACCGGGGCCGACGCCGGGTCGGCCCCGGTGGCGTGTTGCAGGGCCGCGCAGAGCTTGCGGGCGTGGACCGGAGGAACCCGCCGGTCGGCGGTGCCGGCCATCAGCAGAAAGGCCGGATAGCGGACGCCGGTGCGAACGTTGTGGTAGGGCGAGTAGGAGAGCAGGGCAGCGGCGTCCAGGGGGTCGGCGCGGTCGCCGTACTCGGCGAGCCAGGCACGGCCGTCGCCGAGCAGGGGATAGCGCAGCAGGTCGGTGACCGGGTGGACGCAGACACAGCCGCGGAACAGGTCGGGCCGCCGGACGGCGGCCGCGGCCGCCAGCAGGCCGCCGTTGGACGCGCCGAACACCACCAGCTGCTCCGGCCCGGTCACGCCGGTGGCGATCAGGTGCTCGGCGACGGCGATCAGATCGTCCACCGAGCGCGGCTTGTTGCGGCCGCGGCCGGCCTCGTGCCAGCCGGCACCGAGTTCGCCGCCGCCGCGGACATGGGCCACCGCATGGGTGCCGCCGGCCAGCAGCCAGGCGTAGGTCTCGGCGTTGAAGGTCCGTTCGGCGCTGATCCCGAAGCCGCCGTAGACGCTGAGCAGCACGGGGCGGGGGCCCTCGGGCACCGGCTCGGCGGTGAGCAGGCTGATCGGCACCTCGGTGCCGTCCGCCGAGCGGCAGCTGGTGCGGTCGGCACGGATCCCGCGGTCCCGCTCCGGCGGAGCGGGCCGGAACCAGTATCCGGGCGTGGCGCCGTCGGCCGGGGCGAACTGCAGCACGGTGGCCGGCCGGCCGGGTTCGGCGTGGCCGATCCAGAGCCGGTTGTCCGCGCCGGGGCTGCCGGTCATTGCCGAGACGGTGCCGTCACCGGGCAGTGCGAGCAGGGTTTCGGCGCCGCTGTCCGGCTGGATCACGGCGACCTCGGTGCGCCCGTCGGCCAGTCGGCAGACCGCCACCCGGTCGTGCATCGGGGCGAAGGCACGGATCGTCGCGCCGGGCCCGGCCGCGGTCAGCTCCCGCCAGTCGTCCGGGTCGGGCGCGGCCGGATCGAAGACGCAGATCCGGCCCCGGGCGGCGCCGAGTTGGGTGAAGGCGTAGATCCGGCCGTCACCGCCGAACCGGGCCGCCGTGAACGCCACGCCCGGCGCCACGAGCTGTCGATGCATCGGTTCGCCCAGCGGTGCCGACTCCAGGTCGGCGATCAGCAGTTCGGTGCGCGGGTCGGCGCCGTGGCGGACGGTGGTGAGCAGCCAGCGGCCGTCGGGCGAGACCGCCGGAACGGCGAAGACGGGCGTTCCGGCGGCGCCCGGTGTCCAGGCGGCCGTGCGGTCGCCGGTGGTGAAGTCGAGGAAGTACAGCCCTGCCGGCGGTCCGTCGCCGCCGGTCCGCGGGTAGAAGATGCCGGTCGGCCGTCGGTCGGCCGGGCCGCCCCAGGCCACTGAGGGGGCGCGCAGATCGTCGGCGACCTCGGTGAGCAGGGTGCCGGTGGCCACGTCGAGGACGCGCAGCGGTCCGTCGTCGATCCCGTCGTCGCAGATCTGGAAGGCGAGCAGGGAGCCGTCCCCAGCGGCGTTCCAGGCGGTGATCCGGGCGCCGGCGGCACTGCCCCAGTGCGCCGGGTCGACCAGCTGGCGCGGGCCGGCCGGCTCCTGGACCACCAGGGTCGGGTTGGCCACACCTGGAGCCTGTTCGGTGTGGAACAGGCGGTTGCCGCGGGCGGCCGGGAGGCCGCGCCCGGGTAGCTCGGAGAGCTCCCGGACGGTCCGCTCGAACCAGGTGCGGTGCGGTGTGGCGTCCAGTCGCCGGCGGGCCAGGGCCTGCTGGGCGGCGAGCCAGTCGGCGGCCGCCGGGTCCGGGCCCTCCAGCGCCCGGTACGGGTCGGGGACCAGCCGGCCGTGCAGGTCCTCGACGTCGGGGCCGCGGTCGAGTGGTGGATAGTGCGTGGTCACGAGAGCTCCAGGGCGGCGGCGGCGCGGGCGCCTCGTTCGATCACCCGCAGGGCGAGTGCGGCGGCGGCCACATAGCCGAGGATCAGTGCGACCTGGCCGACGAGCAGCAGCGCCGCCCCGGGCCGGCCGTCCAGTCCGCGCCGGGCCGCCTCGATGCTCAGCGTCATCGGCATCAGCTCGGCCAACAGGCGTACCGGCGCCGGGAATTCGGAGATCGGCACATTGGCCCCGCTGAGCAGCAGGCAGGTGGTCAGCACCAGTCCCGCACTGAAGTTGATGTCCCGGGTGCGCAGGCCGGTCACTCCGACCAGCAGGCCGAAGGCGCAGGCGGATCCGGTTGAGACGGCCAACGCCAGCAGCAGCGGGGCGAGGCGGCCGGCCGTCAGGCCCTGGCCGGCCAGCAGCCAGCCGGTGGTCAGGGTGACCAGGCCGGTGCAGAGGCCGACGCAGAACGCGGGCACCATCCGTCCGGCGAACAGCAGTAGCCGGTCCACCGGGGCCGCCAGCACCATCACCAGGGTGTTGTTGCGACGCTCCATGGCGACCGCGACGGCCATGCTGAACATGCCGCCGACGGCGCAGCTGTAGAGCGCGTTGCCCACCACGTAGAACGACGCGTCGCGGGTCCCGGCGTACTGGCCGATCCGCAGGAAGAAGATCAGCTCGGCGATCGGCTGGACGATCACGGTGGGGATGAACATGGCCGGCGTCAGGATCCGGAAGCCACCGCGGTAGGCCAGCCAGCTGTCCACGAAGAAGACCCGCAGTCGGTTCATGCCAGTGCCAGCCTCGCCTTGTTCCGAGCGCGGTCCACCAGGACCCGCAGCAGTACCGTCGCCAGCGCCAGGTAGCAGAGCGCCAGCGCCGCACACATCAGCAGTGGCAGGGTGGGGAACGCCCCGCCGGCGGCCGCGTCCTGGACCGCTCGTACCCCCCACATCGGCGCCACCAGCCAGGAGAGCGGGCGGCAGAACGCCGGCAGCGCCGACACCGGCACCAGGATGCCGCTGAGCAGGGCGATCGGGAATTCGACCGCGTTGGCCAGCGCCTGGGAGGCCGGGTAGAGGAAGAGGACCGCGGCGATCAGCAGGCCGAGCACCCCGAGGGTCAGCACGGTGACGGCGACGCAGCCGACGAACAGCACCGGCCGGTGCACGGCCAGCGGGAGTCCGAACAGTGAGTAGCCCCAGGCGACGGTGGCCAGCATCGAGTACAGGCCCAGGACGGCCGACGCGAGCGTGACCGGCAGGATGACCACCGGCAGCGGCATCGGCGCGGCGACCATGCCCTCCAGCAGGCCCATGAACCGGTGCCGGCTGATGGCCGCGCCGGAGCCGAACAGGGTGGAGGCCCACATGCCCAGCAGGCCGGCGCCGATCGCGATCTGGGTCGGCGACTCCCGCCCCGGCGCGTGTCGGAAGAGCAGGAAGGCGATGGTCGCGAACAGCACCGGCTGGACCAGGGCGGTCATCAATTGCAGCCGGGCGGTGCCGAGTTGCTTGAGCTGGAGCCAGGAGGCGGTGATCAGGAAGCGGGCGACGGCCCGCACCCCCGTCACGGTGCACCCGCCGGGGCCGCCTGCCCGCGCTCGGCCGCGTCGGCGACCAGTCGCAGGTAGGCGTCCTCCAGGGTGGGTTCGCTGACCGTGATCCGGCCGATCGACAGGCCCGCCAGCACCTCCAGAGCCGCGGCGGTGGCGTCGTGCCGGGCGTCGGTCTGCAGATAGACCACCTGGCCGCCGGCGCTTTCGGCCACGTTGACCAGTGCCACGCCGGGCAGTTCCCGGAGCCGGCCCAGATGGCCCTCGTCGACGCCGTAGGACTCGATGGCGGTGATCTGGCGGCCGTCGGTGGCGATCTTGAGGTCGGCGGCGGTGCCCTGGTAGATCCGGCGGCCGTGGTCGATCACGGCGAGCCGGTCGCAGAGCGCCTCGGCCTCCTGCATGTAGTGGGTGGTCAGCAGGACCGTCCGGCCGTCCGCGGTGAGCGACCTGACCAGCTCGCGCAGGTCCCGGCCGGCCACCGGGTCGAGTCCGTTGCTGGGCTCGTCCATGATGACCACCTGAGGGTCGTGCAGCAGGCCGCGGGCGATGTGCAGGCGCTGGCGCATACCGCGGGAGAACGCCTCCACCCGGTCCCCGGCGCGGTCCGACAGGCCGACCCTCTCCAGCAGTTCGGGGACCCGTCGGCGCCTGGTCCGGTAGTCGAGGCCGTAGAGGTCGGCGAAGTAGACCAGGTTGTCCCGGGCGCTCAACCGGTCGTAGAGACCGCGGTCGCCGCCGAGCACCACGCCGAGCCGGCGGCCGACCTCGCGCGGCTGGGCCACCACGTCCAGGCCGGCCACCCGCACCCGGCCGCTGGTGGGCAGCAGCACGGTCATCAGGATCTTGATGGTGGTGGTCTTGCCGGCGCCGTTGGGGCCGAGCAGGCCGAACAGCTCGCCCGGCTCCACGCTGAGCGAGAGGTTGTCGACCGCGCGGCGGACCTTGCCCCGGCCGGTCTGGAACTCGCGGACCAGGTCGGTGATTTCGATGGCCGGCATGGTTCAGGCCTCGTCGGTGCGCAGCACGCCGGCAGCCACCAGGTTGGTGTAGTAGGGGTCGACCACGCTCTCGGCTATCCCCAGCAGGCCGGCGACCAGGGACACCGCCTCGGCCCGTGGGCGGCCGTGCGCCGCGCCCCAGAGCAGTGCGCCCTGTGGGCTGATCCGGACCGCGCGGCTGTCCTGCCGGTTGAGCAGCACCGGGCCGGTGGTCAGCGCCGGGGTGACGCTCGGGTCGCGCCGTGGCAGGTGGGGCTCGGGGTCGACCACGATCGGGTACTCGAAGCCGGTGATCGCGTGCACCAGCAGGTCCTGGCCCAGCCAGAACGCGGTCTCCGCCGGGACGGCCGGGTCGTGCAGCACCTCGGTCACCCGCGTGCCCAGTCGGTCGCCGATGGTGCGGCGCCAGCGGGTCCAGACCCACTTGGGGCCGACGTAGGCGTCACCGCGTGAGATGAGCAGGGCCTCGGCCGCCCCGATCAGCGCCAGTCGGCCCAGGTACTGGACCGACGTCAGATCACCCACGGCCAGCGCGCCGAAGGCGTCCTCGGCCCGATTGCCGGTGTCCACCGCGAGGCGGGCGATCACCAGCTTGCCGATGTCGTCGGCGGCGGCCCGGGCCCGGGCCTGCAGGGCGGTCAGGGTGCCGGCCCGGTCGTCGGCCAGCACCTCGCCGAGAGTGAACCGGACCAGCCGGTCCAGCACCGGCAGCTTGCCGAAGCTCAGTTGGGACATGTCGTGCTCGGCGACCGCGAAGGTCTCGGCCCCGGCGACCAGTTCCGCCAGGTTCGCGGGGTGCACGAACTCCAGGTCCACTCGGGTCTCTTCGACGAAGATCTGCTCGCTCCCGGCCCCCCGGTCGGACACCGCGAACAGGTCGATGTCGGAGGCCGGCGTGCCGAGCCCGGCCAGCGGGGCGCCGCTCAGGTACGCCGGAACGCCCGGATGGCGCTCCAGGGCGATGGCCGCGGCGGTGCGCGCCCAGGCCAACTGCTCGGGATCGTGGGGTGGGAACTGGGTGAACATCAGGTGGGTCCGTTCTCGCTGCACACGGGTCGTACGGGTAAGGGGTGCGAGGCGGCCTCGGCCGCCTCGCACCCCTGGTGATGCAACCCCTCGCGGGGAGTCATCACATCTCGTGCGTGCCGGAGCCGGACTCCAGGACGATCAGCTCGTCACCCATCTGAAATCACCTCCCTCCTGAAACGGTGCGCAGAGGCAGCTGCGCCTGGACTGCATTCCGCCGCGTGGTGCGGGGATTTGAAATTAGCAGTCGGCGCGGCTCGAACAGAAGATGGTTGCCGAAAATCTTATGAACGTATACGAAGTATACGGCCGAGGAAATGCCGCAGCTCGGACGGTCGCTACGGGGCGGCCGATCCGGAGCCTCGAGTCAGACTGGCGTCAGGCTGGCGATTTCTCCGCTGGTGGCCGCTTGGGCAGCGGCGGATCGGCCAGGTGGCGGTTGATGGCCGCGGTGTCCCACAGATGGCTGAATTTCGCCGCGCGGCCGCAGTGGTAGTAGGCCTCGGTCACGCTGATCAGCAGTCCTCCGGCCAGCCGGCCGGAATTGTCGAAAGTCGTCGACAATTCGGTCCAGCGGAGATTCCCGCGGGGGAGGACTTCGGCGGTCCCGTTCACCCGGGCGGTCTCCGGGAATCCCGGTATGAGAAACAGCAGGCCGATTCCCGGGTTGGCCCGCAGATTGTGCCAGGTCTGGAAGAGCCGGTTGCCCGGCTCCTCCGGGATCAGCAGGGTGTGCGGATCGAGGACCCGCACGAAGCCCGGCGGACCGCCGCGCGGCGAGGCGTCGTGGTTGCCCGCGCCGTCCGAGCTGGACAGCACGGCGAATGGCGACAGGGCGATGAACTCCTGGACCCAGGGCTGCAGTTCGGACCTGATCTTGCGGACCACCCGCGGCAGCGGCGGCTCGAACGGATCCGCCGGCTCGGTCACGGCACCATCACCGCACCACCGTTGACGCTGATCGTCTGGCCGGTCAGGTAGCCGCCCGACGGGCCGACCAGGAACGCCACCGCCTGCGCCACGTCCACCGGCAGACCGACCCTGCCCAGCGGGATCCGGGCGCCCTCGGCGGCGAAGCCCGCCGCGTCGAGGCCGGGTTGCGCGGTCTCGGTCATACCCGGTGCCACCGTGTTGACGGTGATCCCGAAGCCGCCCAGGGCGCGGGCCATGGACTTGCCCAGCGCCACCAGGCCGGCCTTGCTGGCCGCGTAGTGGGCGCCGCGCGGCGAGCCGGTGAAGGCCGCGGTGGAGGCGATGTTGACGATGCGCCCGAAGCCGCGTGGCGCCATCAGCCGGGCCGCCCGCTGGGCGCACAGGAACGCGCCCTTGAGGTTGGTGTCGAGCACCAGGTCCCAGGTGTCCTCGTCCAGCTCCAGTACCGGAGCCCGGGGGAACACCCCGGCGTTGTTGACCAGGATGTCCAACGGGCCGAAATTCTCCGTCAGTTGGTCGAACATCCGGTCCACCTGACGGCGGTCGCGGACGTCCGCGCGCAGCGCCAGGCACGAGGTGGGCAGCTGATCGAGGCCGGTGGGCCGGGAATCCTCGTCCGGATGGTTCACCGCCACCCGGGCACCCAGTCGCGCCAGCTCCGCCACCACGGCCGCGCCGATGCCCTGGTTGCCGCCGGTGACCAGCGCGGTGCGGCCGGCCAGCGGGGTGTCGGCGGTCATCGGACGCTCCCGGTGAGCTGGTCGAGCACCTCGTCCAGCACCAGGTAGGTGTCCAGACAGTTCGCCAGCGGCGAGGTGCTCGGCCGGCGCCCGGTGACCGACTCGTGGAAGGAGGCGAGTTCGGGGCCGTAGCCGGTGCGGTCGTAGCCCCCGCGCCGGCTGGGCCAGTCGTACCGCAGGGTCTCCTTGGCGTCCAGCAGGCCGGTTCCGGCGGCGCCGGCCGGGCGGCCCAGCACCAGTGTGTTGTGCTGCTCCAGTACCCCGGTCACACCCTGGTCGGTCACCAGCTCGCAGCGGTACTCCAGGCGATTGGAGTGGTTGCCCAGGTGGACGGTGGCAAGCCGGCCGTCGGCGTACTCCAGTGTGATCCGCACCGCACGGCGCCGCTCGTCGATCAGCGCCTGGTGGGCCGACACCCGTTCCGGAGCGCCCAGTTCGCGCAGCACCAGGTCGACCGCGTGGGTGCCGAGACCCTGCAGCAGGCTCTCCAGGACGGTTTCGCACTGCCAGGCCGGGGCGAGCGGTTTCGCCGACACCATCCGCACGTCCATCGCGCGCAGCTCGCCGTGGGCCGTCAGGGCGCCGCGGAGCTTCCGGTAGGACTGCCCGTAGGGGAAGTTGAAGCCGACGAAGGCCACCGTGCCGGGCGCGGCGGCGAGTTCGGCGGCGATCAGACGGCGCAGCGCGGCGGTGTCGGGGGCCGGCGGCTTCTCGACGAAGACGCTCAGGCCGGCGGCGAGTGCCGCACCGACCACCTCGGCGTGCAGCTCCGGGGAGGCCGACACCACCAGGGCGTCGACCACCGACGGGTCGACCAGGTCGGTCCAGGTGTCGGTGGCGTACCGGGCCTGCCAGCGCTCGGCGGCCCTGGTCGCGGACTCCAGCCGGCTGGCCGCCACCGCCTCCAGCCGGGCCCCCGGCAACTGGGCCAGGACCGGCAGCAGCTGCTCCTCGGCATGGCTGCCGGGGCCGATCAGTCCGTAGCGCAGGGGAGCCGCGGCGGCGGAGAGTCGATGCAGGGCCATTCAGATGATCCCGAGCTCAGGGAGGGTCTCGCACCAGTAGCGGTACTTCTCGACGGTCATCTGCCGCTCCGCCCGGCGCTCGGCCGACTCCTGGTCCTCGCCGACCCGCCAGAACATCTCGCCGACCTGGGCCTGCTCCGGTTCCACCTCGGGCAGTTCCGACTGCTCCCGGAGCCGGCGCACCGCCTCGGCGCGGCCGCGCGCCTCCTTGAACATCACCGGTGCCCGGTCCTTGACCGGATTGCCGCGCAGCACCAGGGAGATGGTGCCGAGCTGGGTGAACGGCGTGGAGTGCAGGGCGTTGTGGTGGATGGTGAAGCAGTCCCCGGCGCGGTCCTCGTGCAGCATCACCGGCTGCACGTCCTCCGGCAGGGTGTTCTCGTCGAACCCGTTGCGCGCGTGGTAGTTGCGGTGCAGGTAGTCGCCGCGCAGCACCAGGTTGGTGAACGAGAAGCGGTGGTTGTGCGCCAGCTGCTGCTGGTAGGCGGTGGACATCCGCAGCCGGATCCGCAGGCCCTTCTCGACGTCGTCCCAGAGGACGATCTTGTCCTCGACCACGTCCTCCTCGCACTTGGCCCAGAGGTAGGGGTCATGCTCGACGGCGAGCAGCAGGCGGCGGAACAGTGCCTTGTCGGCGGCGAAGTCCCGGATCAGGCGCTGGGTCAGGACGGCCGCCTTCGGCAGGTCCTCCCAGTCGATCCGGTCGATCTCGTCGAAGAGTTCGACGCGGGTGTTGTTGACGTGCACTCGGTCCGGAGATTCGGTTGTCACGGACGGCCCTTTCCTCTACGGGGTCGGATCACTGCGCGGTCGCTCGGCAACGTTCGCGGTCAGATGACGCCGAGCTTCTCCAGCCGCTCGCGGATCTCCAGATAGGCCTCCAGGCCCATGCTCTTCTGCCGGTGCCGGCTCTCCGGCTCGTCCTGGCGGCCGAAGCGCCACCACAGCTTGCCGCTCTCCTTGTCCATGATCACCGAGCGGTCCTTCTCCACCGGCCCGCGCAGGAAGAGCGAGACGGTGTCCGGGGTGGTGAACGTGGTGTGGATGGCGCTGTGGTGCAGGGTGTAGCAACTGCCCGGCGACTCCCAGCGGGTGAGGTGCGGGGTCAGCCGCTCCAGGTGGGTGTGGCCGCGCGGGTCCGGGGTGTCCCGGTTGAGGTACCGCAGCGCCTCCTGGTCCGGGCCGTCGGCGTAGAGGTCGCCGTCCAGGTGGTACCAGGTGTGGGTGTAGCCGCCGGTGACGATCCGGCTGGAGAACGAGAAGCGGTGATCGTGCGGCCGGTCGTAGTGGTCCTCGGTGGAGATGTGCAGCCGCAGCCTGAAGCCACGGTCCAAGGCGTCGTAGAGGACCAGGTAGTCGAGCAGCTGGTGGCGCTCGCACATGGCCAGCAGCTCGGGGCGGTGCTCCACGCCGTACACCAGCTCGCGCAACGCCGCCTTGTCGCCGGCCAGCCGGTGCACAACCTCGCGGGTCTGCTCGCCGGCCGCCTCGAAGTCGCTCCAGTCGACGGTCAGCTGGTCAAGCTGGTGGCTCATATGTGCTCCTCGCGAGTGGTGATGGCGGCGATGGCCTGGGTGCACGCGTCCCGGAACTCGACGGCCTGCCGGTCGCCGGTGGTGTCCGGTACCCAGTCCGGGTGGGGCGCGGTGGTGCGCTCGAGTGCCCGCTCCAGCGCCGGCAGGGCGACGGGCGAGGCGATCGCGGTGAGCGCGGCCACCAGCTGCCGGTTGGAGATCTCCAGGCACTGGCGGTCCAGGATGTCGGCCAGTACCTGTGCGTACCCGGGTTCCGGGTGCTCGGTGCAGACCGGCAGCAACAGGTCGACCGCGTCCCAGTCCTGCCGGGCGAGTGCGGTGCCCAGGGTCTGCTCGACGAACTCGGCCGCCTCCGGGTGCCCGGCCAGCAGCTCGGCGAAGTCCTGCTCGGTGCGCCGCCCGGCGATGGCCTCGCCCAGTGCGGCCGCGAGGGTCTCGATGCTCATGCGTTCCTCCGCAGCACGCCGACGCCCGGCCAGGCCTCGGTGGTCCGGTAGACCACGCTGACCTGGTCGGCGAACTCGGCGGCGAATTCGTCGAAGACCTGGGC
This sequence comes from Kitasatospora sp. HPM-01-4, assembly GCF_051374625.1. Taxonomy (NCBI): domain Bacteria; kingdom Bacillati; phylum Actinomycetota; class Actinomycetes; order Kitasatosporales; family Streptomycetaceae; genus Kitasatospora; species Kitasatospora sp. HPM-01-4. Next base: position 8,413,477 of record NZ_JBPQGP010000005.1, read on the forward strand.
CAGCCGGTGGTCCTCGTAGAGGGACAGGTCGTCCACCACGATGTGCCCGCCCACGGTCACCCGCGGGAGCACGTTGCGCAGGTCGGCGGCGCAGATCGCGCGCCGGTGGCTGCCGTCCACCCCGACCAGGTCGAAGCTCTCGATGATGGTCGGGACGGTCACCGTGGAGGAGCCGTCGATCCAGGTCACCTGCCCGGCGAAGCCGCGCGAGGTGAGCTGGGCGGCGGCCACGTCGCGGTGACCGCGCTTCTTCTCGTTGACGGTGAAGAAGTCGCAGAGGGTGATCCGTTCCAGGGCGGCGGAGGCGTCCAGTACGACGGCCAGCGAGCCGCCCTCCTTCACCCCGATCTCCAGATAGCTGCGCGGCTGGGCGGCGGCGGCCACCCGGCGCAGCGCGATCCGGTACCACGGCGAGTCGAGCTTCTTGAACGGCAGATCCGCGCGGTGCAGGTGGATCGGCGCACGAGGGTCCTGGGCCCCGATCGCTGCTATCTCGTCGGCCATGTCGGCGAACAAAGGTCCTCCTCGGGATGGTCGGTTCGGCCGACGGGGGTGCGGCGGGCGAACTCGGCGATGACGTTGGCGGTCCGCTCGGGGGTGGCGTCGGGGCCGGGATCGAGAACCAGCCAGCCCCGGTCCTCGGCCATCCTCAGCAACTCCTGGCGGATCAGACCCTGGTAGGCGCAGAACGACTCGAACGGCGGTCCGTCGAAGCCGTCCCAGCGGCCCAACTCGGTGTCCTTGAAGTCGGTGCGGCGCTGCCAGGCGGTCTCCGGCGGCACGTCGAGCAGTACCACCAGGTCGGGTTGCGGCGCCGGCTCGAAGAGCGACTCGACCCAGGCGGGGTCGAGCGGTTCGCGGATCAGGGTCTTGGCGATGTTGCGGTAGTACCAACCGTCCATCACGGCGAGCTCGCCGTCGGTGGTGAGGTCCGGGCGCAGCCGGGACAGGCCCGCGTACCAGGAGGCGATCAGCAGGATCCAGTGCGCCGCGCCGAAGGTATCGCCGGCTGACTCGGCCGAGGCCCATATCAACTGCCGCAGTTGTTCGGCCCGTTGGGTGGTGTCCGGGTCCGCCGGGCCGATCGCGTGCTTCCCGGCGGCGACCGGTCCGACCGCCTGCGGAGCGAGCGCTCGGCGGACCAGTGGAGCCACCGTGGACTTGCCGCTGCCGTCGATGCCCTCGATCACGATCAGCACGGTGCGGCTCCGCCGGCTGAGTGCTCGGCGAGCAGGAAGCGCACCACGCCGTCGTCGTTGTTGCCGCCGACCACCAGGTCCGCCTGCTGGAGGGCCTGCGGATGGGCGTTGGCCGGCGCTACCGATCGGTCGGCGACGGCGAACATCGGCAGGTCGTTCAGGTGGTCGCCGAGCACGGTCAACCTGCCCGCCGGCCGGCCGAGCAGTTCGCGCAGCCGACGCACCGCGGTGCCCTTCTCCGCCTGCGGATGGACGATCTGGAGCTCGGACCAGCCCGGCACGTAGTGGTTGGGAGCGTGGGTGACCAGGGCGGTGTCACCGAGCGCGGCGGTCACTCGGGCGGCCAGCGCGGCGGCCTGACCGTCGGGGGCGAAGGTGGTCACGGTGGCGATCCGCTCGCCGGGTGCGACATCGGGCGCCCCGGGGTGCGGACGCAGTCGCGGGTCGCCCATGGCCTGCTTCTCGGCGATGTACCAGGCGGTGCCGGGATTGCTTCGAGGGCCGAAGCCGACGTGATCGGCGGTGCCGTCCCAACTGGTGAGCACCGCGTCGAGGTCGAGCGTCGCGAGGATCCGCAGTGCCGCGTCGGCGGTGTCCGGATCCAGCAGCCGGTGTTCCAGGTGCCGCCCGTCGACCGGGTCGGTGATGAAGGCGCCGTTGAGCTGGATCAGCGGCAGCCGCAGCCGGACGCCGGCCAGCAGACGGCGTACCGCCGGCAGACTGCGGGCGGTCGCGACGGTGAATTGGACACCGGCGTCCAGGAGTCGGTTGAGGCCCTGGAGCGAGGCCGGGCTCAGCGTGGCGTCCGGTCGCAGCAGCGTCCCGTCAAGGTCGCAGACGTACAGGTCGTCAATGGGAGGGCCGGACTGATCGGAACCCAATAAATCATGCATCATGATGTACTCCGCTGAACAGGCCCAAGTCGTACGCGATTCATCGGTGGCGGCAGGGGAGGCCAGTTTAGGACGGAATCCCCCAGCGCGGCCGACGCTTCCGGTGACGACCGAAATTCCCCACGATTATCATGTGAAACGGAGGTTAACACGCGTCCGTGTGGCCATGTCAATAGTCTGGTGGCCTGCGGATTCGGTTGAAGATGTGCCGGATGCGTGGTCTATGTAGATAAAATGGCGAAGCGTCGGAAGTCCGTTTTGCTAAGTTTGGCAACTTTTCTGGGCTTGTGACGCGGTATCAGATGTCCGGATCGGGTGAGGCGATGGTCTTTGGGTGTCGGTTTCGGGCCTTCCGTGCCCAACTCCGGTCTGTTATGGTCATGATCGGCTAGTGTTCGTTCCTATATCTTCGGGGGAATCTGGTCGCGCCGGTCTCGGATCAATGGCGCGCTTCCCCGAACCAATCGGCCATCCGCCGAGTACGTCTTTTAATCCTTCTCGCAAGCAGGTCTGACGGGCGATCGGCGGAATCATCGGGGTGCGGCGCCGCGACCCCTGGAACAGTGAAGGTGGAATGGTGCGGAACAATCCTGGAGCTGGCGCCGAGACCGTCTCGGTACCGCTGCTGCCGGTCGAGGTGCACTGCCACGGGTTCGCCGGCGTCGACTTCTCCGAGTTCGATCAGTTGGATCTTCTGGCCCTGGAGCAGGTCTGTGCCCAGGAAGGTGTGCTGAGCATCCCGACGCTCTACCTCCACCGTGAACGGCTGGCCGAGTTCGAACGGTTCATGGCGCGCTATGCCGCGATGCGCAGCGCCGGCCGGATCCCGCACGTGGTCGGCGTGGCGTTGGAGGGGCCGCTGCTGGCCAGTCATGGGGGCACGCCCGCCGCCACGGTCTGGGCGCCCACCCGCCAGGAGTGGGAACGGCTGGCCCGGCTGGGCGAATCCGGCCTCTGCTACATCGTGCTGTCGCCGGACGCGTTCACCCCCGCTTCCGACTTCCACGGCCAACTGACGGACCGGCACCCGGGCTTCGACTGGATCATCCCCACGCTGGTGGGCCACGGCGTCCGTCCGGCACTCGGCCACTTCACCCGGGCCGACCCCCGGCGCAGCGCCGAACTCGTCGGTGAGATCGTCGACTTGGCCTGGTCCGCCGAATGGAACGGCACCGGGGACCGGGTGGTGACCGACCATCTCTTCAACGACATGCCGCTGAACATCCGGCACGCCTTCCGTACCACCCGGGCCCGGGCCGGCCGCGATGCCGCCCTGGCCTCCTACGACCTGCCCGGCTGGTCACTGGCCGCGATGGACGAGATCGCCGGACCGGTGCCGGCGGCGATCATGCGCGAGGCAGCCGCCGGCCGGATCGCGGCCTGCATCAACTTCGACGGCGAGCACGTGGATCTGGCCATCGCCACTCGTGCGGTCCAGCTGGTCGGACCCGAGCACGCGATGATGATGACCGACCGCTGCGACTCGGCCCGGCTCGGCGGCCAGGTGCTCTCCCAGGGTGAGGAGAACGGTCTCTGGTACCAGGAGAACGGCGTCGTGGCCGCCGGATCCCAGCCGCTGGCCCAGCAGTTGCGCAACGCGCTCGGCCAGCGGATCGAAGGCGAGCAGCTCTGGAACCTGGCCGCCGGTACCGCCCACCGGGCCTTCGGCATCACCCCGCCGGCCGCCGAGGACTTCGCGGACGGCCTGCTGTCCGCCACCCGGCAGGCCTGGTCGGCCCTGGAAGCGGCCGGCGGCCAACGATGACCGACACCGCCGTGCGCCGGCTCTCCACCGGCGGCCCGCTGCGGATCGGCGTGCTGGTCTCGGCCACCGGCGCCAATCTGCGCACCCTGCTGGCCATGGAACAGGCCGAACCGGAGTCCTTCCAGGTCTGCCTGGTCGCCTCGCACGGCAGCCGGGCCAAGGCCCTTGACGTCGCCCGGGAGCACCGGGTGACGACGTGGACGGGCGACTTCGACGCCAGCTGCGGTCTGGCCTCCGAAGCCCGCGACGCCCGGGCCCGGGCCGGCTACCGGGAACGCGCCCGCGCCTGGCACGACGGCCTGGACCGTCGGATCGCCGCCTGGGAGACCGAGCACGGCGCGCTCGACCTGATCGTGCTCGCCTACCACCGCTGGATCGAGGGCGACCTGCTCGACCGGTTCCGCGGTCGCATGATCAACCAACACCCCGGAGACCTGGCCCGGTTGGCCCCGGACGGCACCCGGCTGCTGGTCGGCAACGACCCGGTCCGGCTCGCCCTGACACTCGGTCACCGGACCACCCGGACCTCCTGCTTCCTGGTCGACGAGGGCCAGGACAGCGGCGCGCTGCTCTGCCAGGGCCCACCGGTGCCGACCGGGGGCCGGACCGATTCGGTGGCGGATGCCGAGAACCTGGAGCTGCTCCAGAAGGAGCGCAGTGACCGGCCCTGCCTGGAATGGACGGTCCGGGCATTCGCGGCCGGCCGACTGGCGCTGGCCGCCGAACGCCACCCGGACGGCAGCCCGGTGGTGCTGGTGGACGGGGTGCCGACACCCCTCGGAGGAAGGAGGCTCGGCGATGCCGGCCACGACTGAACGGAGCGGCCGCACCGCGGTGGACGAGGCCGCGCTCGCCGAACTGGCCCGCGACCCCCGCAAGCGCGACTGGTACCGGTACGACACCTACCTCCGGGAGGGGCTGAGGGCCTTCGCGACCCGGTTCGGCTTCGCCACCGTACGCGACCTCACCTTCCTGGTGCTCAAGCCGGACGCGGTGGCGGGTCGCCGCTGCGAGCTGGTGCTGGACACCCTGGCGGCCGACGGCTGGCACCCGGTGGCGGCGACCACCTTCCGCTTCGACCCGCTGCTCACCCGCGAGCTCTGGCGCTACCAGTTCAACGCCGCCTCCGAGCAGCGCATCGCCGTGGTCGACCACCTGCTCGGCTCCGGTCGAAGCCTGCTGGTCCTCCTGGAGGACCGCGGCCGGCCTGCCTGGCTGCCGGCCAGTGCCCGGCTGACCTCGGCCAAGGGGGTGGCCGACCCGAGCGGCTCGCGCTCGGGTGATCTGCGCACCCGGATCGGCCGGGTCAACGGGCTGTTCAACTTCATCCACACCGCGGATGATCCGGCCGACGTGGTCCGGGAGCTGCAGCTGTTCTCCTACCGGACCGGCTGGGACTGGTGTGCACCGGTCCTGAGCAGCCATCAGGTCCCGGATCAGGAGAGGTCGGCGGCGGCGCAACGGGCGATCCGGGCCCTGCTGGACGAGCTGGAGCACGAGACGCCCGCCCACGACCTGGACCTGGCCGCCTCGCTGGACCGGCTCGAGCGACTGGACGGGCCGTGGGGCAGCTGCGCCCGGGACCTGGCCGCCCCGGAGCACATCGAGGACTGGCTCGCCGTGCTCCGCGACACCCCGCTGCCGGCCGGTTCGTCCCGCTGGGACGTGCTGGCCGTGCTGACCGGCTGGATCGAGTGCAACGAACCCGGCGTCGCGGCGCTGCTGCCCACCGGCAAAGCCGATGACTGGCGCCCGCAGGAGGACGCATGACCCCGCCCGCCCCCGTCGTACCGGCCCATGTCGGCGCCGGGAACCTGATCTACCGTGCCGCCGAGGTACCCCGGTTCGTCCGGGCCGAAGGCAGCATGCTGTACGCCGCGGACGGGCGCCGCTACCTGGACGCCGAGGCGGCCAACGGCAGCGTCGCGTTCGGCTACGACAAGGAGATCCTGCGCGCCGCGCTGCGCTACTGCGAGGATCTCCCGGCGCTGCCGTCGTTCTGCGAGTCGGAGCTTCGGGTCGGGCTGCTGGCGCGGCTTGAGGCGCTGTTCAGCGAGAGCGTGGGGCAGCCCGGCCGGGTGGAGCTCGACCTCGGGGGCGCCCAGGGGATGGAGACCGCGCTGCGGATCGCGTTCAGCAACGTCGGCCCCGGCACGGTGGTGGTCTTCGAGGGAGCCTTCCACGGCCGGTCCGGCATCACCAGCATGCTCAGCTCCAGCCCGCGCTACCGCGAACTGCTGGCCGGGTGGGGCCTGGAGGTGGTCCGGCTGCCGACACCCGACTGCAACCGGTGCGGCCACGCTCGACCCGAGAAGCCGGGGTGCAGTTCGGGGTGCAGGGCCGCGGTGACCCGCTGGGGTTCGGAGCTGACCGGGGTCGGCGGCCCGGGCTTCGGTCGCCGGGTCAGCGCGTTCGTCTTCGAGTCGGTGCAGAACGTGGGCGGGATGGTGGAACCGGACCCGGAGCTGCTGCGCGGCGCGGTGGCGCACGCCCGGGCCAACGGGGCGGTGGTGATCGCAGACGAGATCTTCACCGGCATGCACCGGACCGGTCCCCGCTGGGGGTTCCAGCGCGCCGGTGTCGTTCCGGACGTCGTGGTGGCGAGCAAGGCACTGACCAACGGGGCCGCAGCGCTGAGCGCCGTCTGGGCACGCGAGCCGCTGGCCGACCCGGAGCACTACCGCCCCGGGAGCCACTCCTCCACCTACGTCGGGATCCCCCACGCGCTGGGCGTGGTCAGTGCGGTGCTGGACCGCTGGGATGCCTGGCCCGACCCGGTGGCCGACCTGCGACTGCTCGAGCGCGGGATGGCCGAGCGGCTGGCCGGGCTGCGTGAGCGGCATCCGGACCTGGTCACCGAGACGGCCGCGTTCGGTGGCGCGGCCCGGTTGGTGCTGAGCGGGGACGACGCTCCGAGGCTGCGTCAGCTCTGCCTGGGCGTGGATGCCGAGCTGGGGCTGATCGTCGCCTCCACCGGCATGGCACCGAACGTGATCAACATTCATCCGCCCCTGGTGATCGGCGAGGCCGAGCTGGACGCGATGGCCTCGGTGCTGGACCAGGCGCTGACCGCCCTGGCGAAGGAGGCGGCGGCGTGATGCCCGGGACCGACGAGGACCCGCTGGTCTGCCTCTGCGCCGAGGTCCGGGAGAGCGAGATCCTGGCCGCGATATCCGAAGGGGTGGCGGATCTGTCCGCGCTGCGGGCCGCCACGGCCGCCAACACCGGGTGCGGGGACTGCCGTCCGGACCTGGAGGAGCTGCTCGCGGGTTGACCCGGGTCTTCGGGAGGCGCCGGGCCCGGGCGCTCGCGGAGCGGGCCGGCCGAGTGCCGCCCACCGTAGTCGGCCGCCTTCCTCCGGGAGCGCGGCGACCGAGGCCTCGGCGGCGGCCAGGGCCCGCCGCCGCGGTCGTCGTTCCACCTGGGCGGCGGGACACGGGGCGATGCCGTTTCCGGAGCTCGCACGATCATCGTGGCGAAGGGGCGGTACCGGTGTGCCGGCCCCCTTCCGCCTGCCGCAGGCCGGGGACGCGTGCCAGGACGCTGTCGATCGTCGTGGAGTCGAGGTGGTGGCCCCGGGCCGAGAGGTAGCCGTCCGGACGTATCAGGATCCAGTGCCCGGGGTCGGCGGCGAGAACCCGGTGGAGCGTCAGGTCGGGGTCGGGGATGGTGCCGGCGCCGGGGCTGCCGGCGGGGCCAGGCGTGATCAGGTGGGTGCGCAGCCAGGCGGGCGAGGCGGCGGCCGGGGCCGGCGCGGTGCCGGCGGCGCCGAAGAGCAGCAGGTGCCAGGCCGGTTCGCGCAGGGCGGCGCGCAGCATCGTCCAGCCCGGGCTGTCCGCGTCGGCGGCGCCGACCTGGGTCAGCCGCTGTCCGGGCCGCGGGCCGGCGGCAGCTGAGGCGTTCACGTGGTCAGGGACGGTGAGTGGGCTGTCGGCGTAGTGCAGGGCCAGGCCGGACATCTCGCGCACCAGCCGGCGCAGGAAGGGGCGGTCGGAACCGCGGGCGTCCTCGGCGGTGATGGAGACCATGGCGATCTCCGAGACCTCCCGCGTGCTGGTGAGCAGCGCCCGGCCGACCGGGAGGCGCTCGGCGTCGTAGGTCTCCAACAGCGCGGGACCGGCTTCACCACGCACCACCATGGCCAGCTTCCAGGCGAGATTGTGGACGTCCTGCAGGCTGACGTTCATGCCCTGCCCCGAGGCGGGGGAGTGGACGTGCGCGGCGTCGCCGGAGACGAAGCACCGGCCGACGTGCATGGCGGGAACGGCGCGCTGCTGCACGGTGAAGGACGATACCCAGGTCGGCTCCTCGATGGTGACCCGGGTGCCGAGCGCCTGGCCGATCCGCGCGCCGAACTCGGCGGCGACCAGGTCCGGCCGTCCCGGGTCGCCGTGTCCGGTGGTGTCGAGCAGCCGCCACTTGTGCGGGTCGGGGAACGGGAAGAGCAGCACCGCGCCGCCGGGCGGGAACAGCCAGTGGATCGCGTCGCGGGCCAGTGGAGCGTCGAGCCGCGCGTCCGCGACGAGCCAGGTGTGCGCGGTGTCGCCCTGGAGCGGCAGTCGCAGGGCCTTGCGGACGGTCGAGTGGCCGCCGTCGCAGCCCCAGAGGTAGCGCGCGCGGACGGTCTCGGTGTGCGTCCGGCCGTCGGCGGTGTGCTCCAGGAGCACCTCGACCCCGTCGGGGTCCTGGGTGAACGAGCGGAGCTCCGTGTGCCACTCCACCGTGACGCCGTGGGCGGCGGCATGGCCGCGGAGAACCCGTTCGGTGATGACCTGGTCGACCATGAACATGTACGGGAACCGGGTGGGCAGGCCGTCGTACTCGTACGCCATGCGTACCGGTCCGTCCGGCAGGTGGCGCACGAACGCGTTCACCCGGGTTCCGAAGGGCGCGAGGTCGCCCAGGATGCCCAACTGGTCGTACAGCTCCAGCGTTCGGGAGTGGGTGTTGAGCGCCCTGCTGCTCGTGGCCGGGCCGGACTTGGCGTCCACCAGGCGCACCCGGACGCCCCAGCGCGCGAGTTGTAACGCGGCGGTCAGCCCGGCCGGTCCGGCCCCGGCGATGAGAACGTCCACGTCGTGGTTCGACTGCATCTGGACCTCCCTGTGTCACCTATGCTGACACTGACGATACGCCGAGTCAGGAAAAGAGCAACCAGATGAAGCAACTCGATTCTCCGGAACCGGACTTGTCGCTGCTCGCACTGCTGATGCAGCGCACCCGCTGGTTCCAGGAGGAGCTGGTCCGCCGCCTGGCGGCAGCCGGCGTCGTGCCGATCACCCCGGCCCACCTGACCGTGCTCGCGCATCTGTGGGACCGCGACGCGGTCAGCATCGCCGAACTCGCCAGACGCGCCGGCGTGACCCGGCAGACGATGCACCGGGCCGTGCGGCAGCTGGTCGACGAGGGACTGCTCTCCACCGAGGCGGGCTCGGGCTTCCCCCGTGCCGCGCTCGTCCGGGTCACTGGCGACGGCGCCCGGCGCCGCGAGGTCGCCGCCCGCATCCTCGCCGAGCTGGAGGACGAACTCGCCGCCCACCTCGGCGCCGAGAGCCTCGCGGCGCTGCGCGAGATCCTCTCCCGCCCGTGGCCCGGCTCCGTACAGCCTTGACGGCACACCGCATGGCGGCCGGTGGGGATCTGACGGAGCATCACCCTTGACCTTCCGCGCGCATTCCGTAGAGTCGACGTCAGCGGGCGTTGACGCTGAGCGCCGTCCGATCGGGGCGAACCCCGGTGATGCTCCGCTGCAACGACCGCGAGGCCACCGCCTTCACCGCGAAGTGGCACCGGTGACCGCAACCCGCCGACCGCCCGTGGTCATCAGCCGCCGTCCGGAGGGCGACGTATGACCACGGGCCTCGCGGAGCCCGCCGAAAGGAGGGTCCACCAGTGACCGTCTACGCCCTGGCACAGCTCACGATCACCGACCGGAGCCGCTACAACCGCTATCAGAGCCGCTTCATGGAGGTGCTCGGCCGATTCCGGGGGCGTCTGCTGGCTGCCGACGAGAACCCCTCGGTCGAGGAGGGCGCCTGGGGCCACCAGAAGGTCGTTCTGCTGTCCTTCCCGGATGCCGCGGCGTTTCGGGAATGGGCGGACTCGCCGGACTATCAGGAGATCGCCGCAGACCGGAAGGCCGCTTCGCACGGGGTCGTCCTGCTCGTCGCCGGCCGGCAGGAGGATGACTGACGCCATGTGACGAAGCGTCAACTTTCCTTCGGCTACAACGTTTTCGGAAGCCTTTCAGGTCAGCTCATGGTGTCGGCGGTGAAGGCGGCGGCGAAAGCGGCGTCGAGGGCGGGCAGGAGGGCGACGGCGCCGTCGGGGTGGGGGGCGAGGGCGGTGGCGGCACGGACGGGGGCGAGGGCCGCTGCGGGCAGGGCGGCGGTGTTGGCGGTGAACTTGGCGTCGACCTGGGCAGGGGTGAGCGGGCGGGCCGGGGAGCCGAGGGTGTCGGCGACCCGGAGGGTGCGGACGGTGCCGTCGCGCAGCCGCGCGCGCAGGGTGCAGCCGAGGTGTTCGGGGAAGGCGGCGCTCTCCCGCCCGCCGGGGCGGCAGTGGACACGGGCGGCGAGGGCGAGCAGGGCGGGGTCGCGGACGGCGTCGTCGTGGAGGTCCTCAAGGGCGATGCCCAGCCCTCCTCCGCCGTGCAGGGCGACGGCGACCGTGAAGGGGGCGGAGAAGCGGGCCGCGTAGCCGCTCGGTGGTGCGGCCTTGGCCGCGGGCGGTTCGGCGACGGTGCGCAGGACGGGTTCGGGCAGGTCGAGGTGGACGGTGTCGATCTGGTCGGGGCGTACCCCTTGGGCGTGCAGGCGGGTGGCGAGTTCGACGGCGGGGTGGGTGAAGCCGTTGGTCGGGTAGGGCTTGACGACGGTGGCCAGATAGTGCCACCGCTCGCCGAGGTCCTCGGTGAGGGCTTCGGCGCTGGCGTGGGGGCCGATGAAGGCGTTGAGGTAGCCGAATCGGCCTTCGAGGGCGGTGGGGGCACCGGTGAGGCCGTGGGCGGCGAGGGCGGCGGCGGTGGTGCCGGCTGCGGCGGCCCAGCCGGCGTGGAAGGGTTTGACGGTGCCGCCGACGCGGTTGGCCTCCAGCAGGCCGGAGGCCAGGCTGGTGGCGATCGCCAGGGCGTGGGCGAGGCGCTCGGCGTCCAGGCCGCGCAGCAGTCCGGCGGTGGCGGCGGCGCCGAGCGTCCCGCACAGGGAGGTCATGTGCAGGCCTCGGTCGAAGAGCGCCGAGTCGTTGCCGTCCAGGGCGGCGGCGCCCGCGCGCAGGGCGATCTCGGCGCCGACGGCGGTGGCGCGTAACAGCTGGTCGGCCGGCGCCTCGCGGGCATGGGCGAGGGCGGTGGGGACGGCGACCGCGCTGGGGTGGACCATGGTGGGCAGTTGGGCGTCGTCGTAGTCGTGGGCGTGGGCGGCGGTGCCCAGCCACCGGGCGGCGGCCGCGCGCGGCAGTTCGCGCAGTGCGCGGCCGGGGTGATCCTCGGCGAGGTGGCGGGCGACGGCCCGGGCGGGGTCGGTGCTCGCGCCGGCGGCGATGCAGCCGTAGGTGTCGAGGAGGGCGAGGGCGGTGCGCCGCTCGACGGCCTCGGGCAGGCCGAGGCGCTGGCAGCGGAGCGCGAAGTCGGCCAACTGCCGTACCAGTGGGGCGGGTTCGGGCATGGTCAGGCCTCCACCAGGGCGAGCGGGCGGACCGGGGAGCCGGTGGCGCCGAGGATGTTGAGCGGGACGAGGACGAAGAGGAACTCGCGGATGCCGTCGGCGGCGAGCTGCTCCAGGTCGAGCACCTCGATGATGTGGACGCCGTGGTCGACCAGCAGGGCGCGGTGGGCGGGCATGCGGGTGTGTCCCAGGCCCGGCAGGATCCGGTCGAAGGCGATGGTGTCGGAGCCCGCGGCGCGCACGCCGTGGGCGGCGAGCCAGTCGGCGGCCTGGCCGGTGAGGCCGGGCACGCCGGTGGTGTGTCCGAGGTAGGCGGCGGCGTCCGTGTAGAGCTGGGGCCAGCCGGTGCGCACCAGGGCGACGTCGCCGGCTTCCAGCGGGAGGTCGCCGAGGGCGCGGGCGAGGTCGTCGGGGGTGATGCCGTAGCCGGGGGCGAGGCGGTCGAGGCCGAGCAGGGCGGGGATGTCGAGGAGGACGCCGCGGCAGAGCATGGGGGCGACGGTGTCGATGCCGAGCTCCCGGTGCCGGCCGCCGCGGCTGTTCTCGGCGGCGTCCAGGCCGCCGTGGAGGCGGCCGCCGAAGGCGGCGTGGGCGAGGGCGTCGATGTGGGTGCCGACATGGCCGCCGAGGGTGATGAGCTCGTTGGAGCCGGAGCCGCCGTCGGGGGTGGGGCGGTCGCCGTGGCGGCGGATCAGGGCGAGCTGGAAGCCGGGGTGGCTGGGCGAGCAGGGCATGCCGTTCTCCAGCGGCTGGGCCAGGTCGTAGACGCGGGTGCCGGCGCGCAGGGCGTCAAGCAGTCGCATGACCGGTCTCCTCTCCGGCGGCCAGGACCGCCTTCGCGTGCCGCACCACGGCGGCGTCGATGAACTGCCCGTCAGGGCCGGTCCGGGCGCCGGTGCCATGGGCGTCGGCGATGGCCAGCACCTCGCGGGCGCGGGCCAGTTCGGCGGGGGTGGGGGCGAAGACGGCGTGAACGACGGGAACATGGGCGGGGTGGATGACGGAGCGGCCGTAGAAGCCGCGCTCGCGCCCGCGCCGGGTGGATTCGGCCAGGCCGTCGAGGTCGCGCAGCACGGGGTGGACGCTCAGCGGCGGCCGGGGCAGGCCGGCGGCGACGGCGGCGACCAGCACCCGCAGGGCGAGGGCCTCCAGGACGTCGGGGTCGGTGGTGGCGAGGTCGCCGGTGCCGTACAGCAGGCCGCGCACCCGGGGATGGGCGGTGGCGATCCGATAGGCGTGTTCGATGCCGAGGGCGGTCTCGGCGGTGGGCCACAGGCCGATGCCGGGCGCGGCCTCGGCGACGGTGCGGACCTGTTCGGCGGATTCGGCCTTGGGCAGACGAAGTCCTGCGGGGGCGAGGCCGGCGAGGGCGGCGAGGTCCTCGCGCCCGCCCCGCTCCCAGGGGTTGATCCGCACGTGGACGTCGGGCGGCCGGTGCTCGCGCAGGAAGGCGGCGGCGGAGCGGCGGGCGTACTCCTTGCGCTCGGCGGGGACGGCGTCCTCGAGGTCGATGACGACGGCGTCGGCGCCCGCGGCCAGCGCCTTGGGGTAGCGGTCGGGGCGGTCACCGGGGACGTAGAGCCAGCTGCGGACGGGTAAGGCGGTCTCCCGAGCCACTCAGACCACCCCGAGGCGGCGCAGTTCGGCCAGCAGCTCGGCGTCGACACCGAGGGCACCGTAGACCTCGGCGTTGTCGGCGCCGCTGGGGCGTCCGGCCCAGCGCAGCCGGCCGGGGGTGTCGGACAGGCGGGCGATGGGGGCCTGGAGGACGAGGTCGCCGAGTTCGGGATCGTCGAGGTGGGCGATGGTGCCCAGGGCCTGGAACTGGGGATCCGCGAGGATGTCGCCGGCGTGGTAGATCGGGGCGACGGCGGCCCGGGCCTCTTCGAAGGCGGCGATCACCTCGGAGCTGTCGCGTTCGGCGATCCAGTCTCCGACGGCGGCGTCCAGTTCCTCGACGTGGGCGGCGCGGCCGTGGCCGTCGGCGAACCAGGGCTGTGCGGCGAGGTCGGGGCGGCCGACCAGGTGGAGGACGCGCTCGGCGATGCTCTGGGCGCTGGTGGACACGGCCACCCAGCGTCCGTCGCGGCAGCGGTAGGTGTTGCGCGGGGCGTTGTTGACGGAGCGGTTGCCGACCCGCTCCTGGACCAGGCCGAGCTGCTGGAAGACGGTCAGCTGCGGGCCGAGCACGGCCAGGATCGGCTCCAGCAGCGACAGGTCGATCACCTGGCCGCGCCCGGTGCGCTCGCGGGCCCGCAGGGCGGCGAGCACGGTGAAGGCCCCGGCGATGCCGGCGATGCCGTCGGCCAGGCCGAAGGGCGGCAGGGTCGGCGGCCCGTCGGGTTGGCCGGTGCTGTGGGCGAAACCGCTCATCGCCTCGGCGAGGGTGCCGAAGCCGGCCCGCTCGCGCATCGGCCCGACCTGGCCGAAACCGGTGACGCGCAGCAGGACCAGGCGCGGGTTGACGGCGGCGAGGGCCGGATGGTCCAGGCCCCACCGCTCGAAGGTGCCGGGGCGGAAGTTCTCCACCACCACGTCGGCGTCGCGGGCGAGTTGGAGGAAGAGCTCGCGCCCCTGGGCGGTGCCGAGGTTCAGGGTGACGGCGCGTTTGTTGCGGGCGACGGTCTTCCACCACAGCGACACCCCGCCGACCTGTGCCCCGTTACCGCGGGCCGGGTCCCCGCGCGGGTGCTCGATCTTGATGACATCCGCTCCGAAGTCGCCGAGCAGGCTCGCGGCCAGTGGTCCGGCGAAGAGCGTGGCCGCGTCCAGGACCCGCAGCCCGGCCAGCGGCGGCGTGCTGGTCTCGTGGTGTGGCATGTGGCTCCCCTCTCTTGGTAAGGCTTACCGTAAGCCTTACGGTCGTCCTTACGCTAGGCTGGCGCCGCAGTCGACGCAAGGGGTTGATGAGGGATGAGCGCCGAAGCCGGAGCCCCGGCGGGCCGGAGGGCGAGGCGGCGGGCCCGCGGCGCCCTGACGGCGGATCAGATCGTGGACGCCGCAATGGAGATCACCCAGCAGGAGGGCCTGGAGGCGCTCAGCATGCCCCGGCTCGCCCGCCGGCTCGGCTGCGGCGTGATGACCATCTACGGCCACGTGGACGGCCGTGATCAGCTGCTGAACCTGCTGTGCTCGCGCATCCTGGGCGGCCTGGAGCTTGAGCGGACCGCCGGGACCGGCGGCCGGGAGGCGCTGACCCGATTCGCCCTCGCCCTGCGCGAGCGCATGCTGCGCTTCCCCGCCCTCGCCCACCTGCTGGCCCAGCGCAAGCTGTGGAGCCCGGAGGTCGCCGGGCTCGTCGAGTGGCTGCTCGCCGAACTGACCGCGGACGGACGCACCCTGGAGGAGGCGGTGGCCGCCTACCGCCTCGTGCTGGCCCACACCCTCGGCAGCGTGCTCTACGAGATCCCGCGCACCGGCGCCGAGCAGGAGGCCGAGTACGCCGCCTGGTGGCGCCACACCCTCGCCGACCTGCCCGCCACCGCCTACCCGCTGCTGCACGCCGCCGGGGAGCGCCTCGGCGAGGCCCCGGCCACAGGTCAGTTCCGGGCCGGGATCGAGGCCCTGCTGGACGGACTCGGCTCCCCCCGTCACAGCTGAGCGGCGGACCGGCGGCCGGTCACCTGACCGACCCTGAAGCCCGTTCCGGAAGGTCGGCGCCGGGCATTTCTCCTGTGCGGGTGGGGTGTTGCGGGCTGAGCCGGTGTCGGTGGAGACGGGTCTGCGGGCGCGGCGGTCCGAGGGCCCGGAGCGAGTGGTGCGCGAGCGCGGCGGGCACCGTCACGGCGTGCAGCCGGTAGGCGCGCATTGGTCCCGGCCGGCCCGGAGACTCAGGGACGCCGGCGCGATCAGACCCCGGTGACGGCCGGAGGCCATGTGCCACGAACGTCCGGCAGTTCTCCACCTGGTCGATGCGACGATGTCCCGTTCGCCGGAGCGTATTCGGGCAGCCTCCCGCGCGTGAGGGTGGGGGAGGTTTGACGGGCGGCCCGGGGAATCTTGTATGGTTCCTCGCGAATCATCCAGAGGGGTGGAGGGACCGGCCCTACGAAGCCCCGGCAACTCCCCGGTCGACCCGGCGTCCGAAGTACGCGCCGTGCCGCCCGGGATCAGTGCCAACTCCGGCCTGTCGCCAACGTGGCGCGGGAAAGATGAGGAGACACGGTGCTCTCTGTGCTGTCCTTCGCCCGGGCGCTTCCCGCCCCGGCCCTTCCGCGTACCCGTCTCGTGTCCGGCGCAGGCAATCGGCCGACTCTTCCGGCCTGTCCCCGCTGACCGCCCCCGCTCCCCGCCCGGAGCACCTCCGCGAGCGCAACCCACCCGCCGCTCGCGGGACTTGAGACTGGAGTACCCATTCATGGAGAACACGAGCGGCGTCGGCGTGCTCGACAAGGCCACCTTGATCCTCGGCAGCCTGGAGGCAGGCCCCAGCACCCTGGCCGGACTGGTCGCCGCCACCGGTCTGGCGCGGCCCACCGCCCACCGACTCGCCGTCGCACTCGAACACCACCGCCTGGTCACCAGGGACACGCTGGGCCGGTTCATCCTCGGCCCCCGACTCGCCGAACTCTCCGCTGCCGCAGGCGAGGACCGCCTGCTGGCCGCGGCCGGCCCGGTCCTCACCCACCTGCGCGACGTCACCGGCGAGAGCGCCCAGCTCTACCGCCGGCAGGGCGAGATCCGCATCTGCGTCGCCGCCGCCGAGCGGCTCTCCGGCCTGCGGGACACCGTCCCGGTCGGCATCGCCCTTCCGATGAAGGCCGGTTCGGCCGCCCAGATCCTGCTCGCCTGGGAGGAGCCCGAGCGCCTCCACCGCGGACTCCAGGGTGCCGGCTTCACCGCCACCGCCCTCAGCGGCGTACGGCGCCGCGGCTGGGCCCAGTCCATCGGCGAACGCGAGCCCGGCGTCGCCTCCGTCGCCGCCCCCGTCCGCGGCCCGTCCAACCGGGTCGTGGCCGCCGTCTCCGTCTCCGGTCCGATCGAACGCCTCACCCGCCACCCCGGCGCACACCTCTCCCAGGCCGTCGTCAACGCCGCCGACCGCCTCACCGAAGCGCTGCGCCAGCCCTGACCGGCCCCACCGACTCCCGCGACCCCGCACCCACCGCCCCCAGCGCACGCCGACTCCGCGGACCACGAAGCCCTGGTCGAGACCGGTACGGCGTAAGGGGAGGGCGACGGGGTAGCCACCCACATGGACAGCCGTACGGAGGTGATGACGGTGGACTACGAGCAGCTGCGGGAACGCGGGCAACAGCTGAGGATCGACGCCATCCGCGCGGCGGATGCCGAGGGATCCGGCCATCCCACGTCCTCGATGTCCGCGGCGGATCTGATGGCCGTCCTGTCGGCCAACCATCTGCGGTACGACTGGGACGAGCCGTCCAATCCCGGAAACGATCACCTGATCTTCTCCAAGGGCCATGCGTAGCCCCTGCTCTACGCGATGTTCAAGGCCGCGGGGGCGATCTCGGACGAGGAACTGCTCGAATTCCGCACGGAAGGCAGCCCGTCGGAAGGCCATCCGACGCCGCGCCTGCCGTGGGTGGAGGTGGCCACCGGCTCACTCGGCCAGGGTCTGCCGATCGGCGTCGGCCTCGCCCTGGCGGGCCGACGGCTGGACGGTCTGCCGTACCGTGTGTGGGTGCTGTGCGGGGACAGCGAAATGGCCGAAGGCTCGATGTGGGACTGCGCACAACGCGTGGCAAGACTTCCGTGATCTACCCGGCGGACGAGGCCTTCCCTGTCGGCGGCAGCAAGCTGCCCCGGGCGACGACCGAGGACCAGATCACCATCGTGGCCGCCGGAACCAATGCACGAGGCGCTCCGGGCAGCCGACCGGCTCGCTGACGACGGCATCAAGGCACGCGTCGTCGACCTCTACTCGCTCAAACCCGTCGACACCGCCACGCTGCGTGCTGCCGCTTCCCTGACCGGCCGTTTCGTCACGGTGGAGGACCCCCGGCCCGAGGGCGGCCTGGGCGACGCCGTCCAGGAGGCCTTCGCCGACGGCACCCAGGCACCCCGTATCGTCCGGCTCGCCGTCCGCGGCAAGCTGGCCTCCGCCACTCCCACCGAGCAGCTTCACGCCGCCGGCATCGACGCGGACGCGATCACCGCCGCGGCACTGAGCCTGCTCGACGGGCAGCCAGGTGGTCACGCGGTCTGAAGTTCCTTCACCGCTTCTTTCGACAGGCTGACCCGGACCAGCGCGGCGGCCAGTCGGGCGTGGTCCCCCGGAGCCACCAAATCCCCGAGCCCGCGGGGCGTGTGCGGCAGGCCGAGCTCCTTGGCGGTCTTGCACGCCCGGTCGTCGAAGAACGGCCGCAGTCGCGGCCACACCGCCTGGACCTCTCGGCAGAAGATGTCCGCGCCGACGGGCCCGATCCTCGGGACCTCCTGCAGCAGGTCCCGCAGCGCGTCCAGGTCGTCGTCGGCCTCCTTCCGCATCCTCCGCAGATCGCCGTGCCAGCGTTCGAGCACGAGCCGCGCCCCGTGGCCGAGGGCTGTCGCGGTGCTCTCGTCGTACCGGACGTAGTGGGCCCGGCCCAGCGCGTCCACCCGGTCCTGCCAGGTCGAGTCGGCCATCGCCCGAGGGGTTCGGAGCCCGGCCACGAACAGTTGCCGGGCGGCACCGGTGGCCGTGTCGGCCTTGATCCGGATCGAGCACAGCACCACGAGCACCAGCAGCTGGTACAGCGGCGCCGGCTTGTCGCGCAGCGTGATGCCGGCCTCCGCGGCATACGTTCGGCCGTGTTCGGACAGCAGCCTGGATGTGATCGTGTCAGTTGTCATCGCCAGGGCACCTCGCCTTTCCTTCACACGGCTTCCGTGGTTGCGGTTGCCCGGAATCCCTGCCCTCACGCCCGGTCGGAGCCTGTGCACCCCTGAGCGCCTGTGCACCCCTGAGCGGCGCACCGGTCCAACGTGTCAGAACGGACCGGTTGGACAGATGCTCGATAGAGGCGGACCAGAGCCGCGCTCGAGGAGTGGAGGACGATGCCTGGATCGGACACGTTGGCGGAGTACCGCCGGAGGCGGGACTTCCGCAGGACCCGCGAGCCCAGGGGAAGGAACAGTGACGCGGCCGACTCGGAGTCCGTGTTCGTGGTGCAGATCCACGACGCCAGCACGCTGCACTTCGACTTCCGGCTGGAGGTCGACGGCGTGCTCAGGTCCTGGGCGGTTCCCAAGGGGCCGTCCGACGACCCGCACGACAAGCGGCTGGCGATGCCGACCGAGGACCACCCCATGGAGTACCGCGACTTCGAGGGCGCCATCGCCGAGGGCGAGTACGGCGCGGGCACGGTGATCATCTGGGACGAGGGCACCTATGTGAACCGCAGCATCGACAGGGGCGGTCACGAGATCCCGTTCGTCGAGGCGCTGGAGGGCGGCCACGCGTCGTTCCGACTCGACGGCCGCAAGCTCCACGGCGACTGGGCACTCACCCGGTTCCGGCAGGGCGGGGCCGGCGAGCGCGAGGCATGGCTGCTGGTAAAGCACGGACACACCGCAGGACGCGGCACCCCCGACCCGCAGCGGGCCCGCTCGGTGCGCAGTGGACGGACACTGAAGCAGGTCGCCACCGAGGCGTGGGCGGGACACAACCGTGACCACGACTGAGATCCGAGCCGGCGGCCGGGCCGTCGAGGTCAAGCGGGCCGAACGAGGAGCTGTTTCCCGACGACGGCATCACCGAGGCCGGCCCGGCCGACCGCTACCGCAGTGTCGGCCGGCGCACCTGCGCGATGCGCCAGCGTGACGATCGCGAGTTCCTTGTCCCTAGCGGAGTGATCGGGTGGAGAGATGAGTCTGCCGCTGTTCTCGGGCCATGTCCTCGTCTGTCTCCAAGGCGGTGCGGAGAGTGCCGTGGGTGCGGTGTTCGACGTCCTGGAGCAGGCTTTCCCGACTCACACCGGCCGTGGACGGAACCGGGTCAGCAATGTGTGGGAGGCGCCTCCCTGCCTGACACCGGAAGGCACATGGACAGTGACCGGAAGCGGCCTCCAGGACTCCCGCGGGATACCCGGCTCCGGCCCGGCGGTGGTTTCGTCGCAGGCCTTCGATACACGGGACAGCACGGAGCAGCGGAATCCGGTCTCCTCGGCTGACGGCATCACCGCTGACCTGCTTGGTGCTCCGGACGACGTGGAAACGATGGTGCGTGTGCTGGCCGAGCTGTTCCGAGCGGGGGAGCAGAGCCGCGAGGAGCAAGGGCCGTACGTGGAAGTCCGTTTGAGGCTCGGGTCGCCGTCCCGGTAGGGAGGGCGCGCACCGACTGGTGCGCGCCGCGCACCCTGGTGGCAACAGGCTCGCGGCGATGCCGGCGGCGCATCGTGGCGGTCGGCAGTGCCGCTGTACGGGACGGCAGGTTACGACGCCTGCGTGCGCTCGGGCGCGTCCGCCCGGCGGTCCGGGGCTCAGCTGCTGAGTGCGACGACCATGCCGATGAGCATCACTGAGACGGATACCGCGAGTAGCACGATGAGTACCATCGGCAGGACTTCCCAGGCCTTGCGGACCTCAGACGGTTCGGTGTGGGAAATCCCGGAGATGCTGCCCTCCACCGGCGGGGTCTCCCCGACGGGCAGCGTCCGGTGGCTGTCGAGTCCCGGGGTGAGATAGGGATCGGGGTCCTGCGTTGACATGACACACCCCTGGTCGTGAGCGTTCCTGTGATTGGCGGCTTCCCCGTCTTCCTCTCCGGAAACGCCCCTGGCGCGAGGCAGGTCTGTGTGCCCCCCACGACCCGGCCGATCCGTTCCGCACGCTGAGCCTTCCCCGAGGTGCGGAAGGCTCCCGGAGATGGCGTGATGGGTCATGAGAGGGGAATTCCCGCCTGCAGGCCGACACCTTGGGTCGGGCGCAGACCGGCACCCTGCCTCGGACCGACCGCTGGCCGGACGCGTCCGGTCGGCTCCGTACCGGGTTGGCGCCCGGACCGCGCCGGTCGGAGGGAAGAACGATGGCACGGCCTGACGCCCCCGCGCCGCACGTGCTCCGCGAGTACGCTCTGCTGGCCGACGGCGAGCGCGGCGCCCTCGTCGGCCCGCGGGGCGACATCGTGTGGATGTGCGTACCCGGCTGGGACAGTGGCGCCGTCTTCGCCGCCCTGATCGGCGGGCCCGGCTGGTACGCCGTCACCCCCACCGCGCCGTTCGTGTGGGGCGGCTACTACGAGAGCGGCACTCTGATCTGGCGCAGCCGCTGGGTCACCACCGGGGGCATCGTCGAATGCCGCGAGGCACTCGCCCATCCCGGCCGGACGGATCGTGCGGTGCTGCTGCGCCGCGTCATCGCGGTGGACGGCGCCGCCGAGCTCGAGGTCCGGCTGCAGCCGGCAGCGGGGTTCGGCGAGCACCGGCTACGGCGAGTGCGGCGCGACGACACCGGATGCTGGACCGCCCGGGCCGGCAGCCTGCGGCTGCGCTGGACGGGTGCACCCGACGCCGAGGTCGAGGACTCCGGTGGCTTTCCGACGCTGCACGCCACACTCCGGCTGGCCCCCGGCACCCACCACGACCTCGTTCTGGAGCTGTCCGACCGGCCGCTGGAGAGGGCCGAAGCCGTCGAGGGACTGTGGCGGGCGACCGAGACGGCCTGGGCCGAGCAGGTACCCGATCTGCCCGGGACGCTCGGCCGACGGGACGCCCGGCACGCCTACGCGGTGCTGCGAGGCATGACCGGGATCGGTGGCGGCACGGTGGCCGCAGCCACCACCAGCCTGCCCGAGCGGGCCGAGCGGGGCCGCGACTACGACTACCGGTACGTGTGGATCCGTGACCAGTGCTACATCGGCCAGGCCGTCGCCGCCGTCGGGCCGCACCCACTGCTGGACGACTCGGTGGGGTTCGTCACCGCCCGACTCCTCGAACACGGACCCGAGCTGGCGCCCGCCTACACCGTCACCGGCGCTCCCGTGCCCGCCCCGCACGTCCTGGACCTTCCCGGCTACCCCGGCGGCTTCGACGTCGTCGGCAACCGGGCCAACCAGCAGTTCCAGCTCGACGGGTTCGGCGAGAGCCTGCTGCTGGCATCCGCCGCCCGCCACGACCGCCTCGACGCCGAAGGCTGGCGCGCCGCCCTGACCGCAGCCGACGCGATCGCCCTCCGCCACGGTGATGCGGACGCGGGCATCTGGGAACTGCACGCCGACCGCTGGAGCCACAGCCGGCTGATCTGCGCGGCCGGGCTGCGCGCGATAGCGGCCGCTAGCCCCGCAGCGGGTCGCGGCCTCGCGGCCCGCTGGGAGGCCCTGGCGGACCGGGTGATCGCCGAGACCTCGGCCGACTGCCTGCACCCCACCGGTCGCTGGCAGCGTTCACCCACCGAGCCGGGCGTGGACGCCGCCCTCCTGCTGCCCGCCCTGCGCGGGGTGCCGACCGCAGACGACCCGCGCACGCGTGCCACCCTGGACGCGGTGCTCACCGACCTCGCCCAGGACCACTACTGCTACCGCTTCCGGCACGACCGGCGGCCGCTGCAGGACGCCGAAGGCGCGTTCCTGCTGTGCGGATTCATCGTGGCGCTCGCCGAGCACCAGCAGGGAGACACGGTGGAGGCGGTGCGCTGGTTCGAACGCAACCGGGCCGCCTGCGGACCGCCGGGCCTGTACGCGGAGGAGTTCGACGTCGCCCAACGCCAACTACGCGGCAATCTTCCCCAGGCGTTCGTCCATGCCCTGA
This sequence comes from Kitasatospora sp. HPM-01-4, assembly GCF_051374625.1. Lineage (NCBI taxonomy): Bacteria > Bacillati > Actinomycetota > Actinomycetes > Kitasatosporales > Streptomycetaceae > Kitasatospora > Kitasatospora sp. HPM-01-4. The sequence goes on from NZ_JBPQGP010000005.1 coordinate 8,435,686, forward strand.
TGCTCGAAGCCGCCGTTCGGCTCGCACCCGGAATCTGAACCGCACCGGGCCCGGGGCCCGAGGCCGGGGAGCACGCCGACGCCCTCCGCAGTCACCCGTGGGCCGGACGGGTTGGCATCGGCGATGCAGGGTAGGCGCGCCGCGTACCCGCAGGAGCGCAGAGCCCGCGTACCCGCAGGAGTGCAGAGGAGGAGTGAGTGAGATGCCCCGAGGATCGAGCCCCAAGCGGGAACGCCAGTACGAGCACATCAAGGAGGGCCTGCTGGAGCGCGGCCGGGACGAGGACACCGCCGAGGAGATCGCCGCTCGCACCGTCAACAAGGAACGCGCCCGGCACGGTGAGTCCAAGACGGCGAGCCGCACGTCGATCGAGGACATCTCGTCCGGCCGGCGCGGGGGCCTGCGCTCCCACAGTGGTGCCCAGGGACCCACCTACGACCAGTTGTACAACGAGGCCAGGCAGCGCAACATCAAGGGCCGATCCAGCATGAACAAGAAGCAGCTCGAGGACGCCCTCGGCCGATAGGAGCACCACGATGGCCTCCGCCCCGGTACCTCCGGACCCCGACGCCGCACCCGTGCCGCACGACCCTCCGGAGCTTCCCGTACCACCCGGCGCCCCGGTGCCGCCCGAGCCGCCGGGCCCGGCAGAGGAGCCCGGGCCCCGCCCTGCGGCACCCGAGGAACCTCCAGACTGAAGGCCGCTGCCGCTGCCTGGGACCGTGTTCACGTGTGCATGCGCTCAGCGGGTCGTGCCTGCCGCTGGTCCGGGTTCGGTACCGTTCGCGGCCGGACCGTTCGGCCGCCGAGAAGAGGAGGGCCGCCCTGGGCTCAGGCGTACTGTGCAGCAAGCAAGTTGACGATACGCATGGGGCGGCTTCAGCCCCCACGACAGGGAGACCGGCAGAAGGTGAAGAAGTCGCAGCGGGCAACGTGCTTGGCCGCTGGGAAAGGAATTTCGATGACTGTCCCCGTTCCGTCGGATCCGGACATCCATCCCCCGAAGCCCGGTCCACTCCCGTGTCCCGGCCCCGGCCCCGGCGATCCGACGCCGCTGCCACCGCACCCCGATCCGGATCCCGGACCTCCCACGCCTGACCCGGACCCGGCCCCGCCTCCGACGCCCGCCCCGTAGCCGACACCCGGACGACCGGTGCACCAGTGGAGCCGGGATCGGACATCGGGAAGGAACTTGGCGATCAAGCAATGCAGGTGGCGCGTCGGAGCGCGACGGTCGACTACCGGGGCGGTTCGACCAGGGAGGGTTCGCCGAGCCGTGTGCGGGTATCAAGACCCCGAGGAGCGTTCTGGGGCTATGCCCCGACTCCGGTGCGACGATTCCACATCGCCGCCGGTCCAGCGGCACGCCTCGCCGTGCCGGGACCCCGTGGCCTTAAGCAGCCGGGCCGGGCGGGTCCCATCCCACACGTCGCGACCTCGGGCGAAGACGGCCCGTGCCATCGCGCAGCGCGATCTCGCTTTCCGCGTTCGATGCGCGCAGAGGTGTGGGCCCGCGACTCCCGGGAGATCCCGTGTCCGCCACCACCGCTCAGTCCGCCACAACAGCCGCGTCCGTCCCGGAGCCGGACGTGCCCGCCGTCGGCATTGACCGCCAGCTCACGCCGCAGCAGATGCGCCGCATGGGCAAGAGCGAAGCCCGCGCGCTCAGCGACGCACTCTTCTGTCGCCTTCGCGAACTTGAACCCGAGACGGACGCCTACGGTTACGTCCGTGGCACCATCATCGAGCTCAACATGCCGCTGGTCCGCTTCGTCGCCGCGGGCTTCCGCCACCGCGCCGCCGAGATGGACGACATCCTCCAGGTCGGTACCATCGGCCTGATCAAGGCCGTGGACGGCTACGATCCGGGCCGCGGTGTCGAGTTCGCCACCTATGCCCTGCCGACCATCACCGGCGAGATCAAGCGCTTCTTCCGCGACACCTCCTGGCCGCTGCGCGTCCCCCGCAGCACACAGGAGCTCTATCTGATGGTCGCCCGCGGCTCCGAGCGGATGGAGCAGCGGCTTGGCAGGCTGCCAAGTCCCGAGGAGCTCGCCGACGACCTCGGCCTCACCCCTCAGCAGGTCACCATCGGTCTCAACGCCGGACGCGCCTACCGCTGCGACTCGCTGGACGCCCTGCCCGACGACGGCACCAACGACTCCGGCGGCGCCCTGGCCGACCGGCTCGGCGGCTGCGACCGGAACCTCGACATGGTGGTCTTCAGGGAGGCGGTCCGTCCACTGTTCCGTCTGCTCACCGAGCGCGAGCGCACCGTCCTGCTGCTGCGCTTCTGGGGCGATCACACGCAGTCGGAGATCGCCGAGCGGATCGGGGTCTCCCAGATGCAGGTCTCCCGGATGCTGACCGCTATCCTCACCCGGCTGAGGGAACAGGTCGAGAACGGCGAGACCAGCCGTTGAGAAGGGTTGACCGGCCGTGCAACGGGTAGGCGCGAGTACCGCCGGGAGGGAACCTCCGCGGGCTGAAGACCCGCGGTAGAGATCATTAAGGGTGGGTTGACGAGAACCCCAGCAGAGCCGGGGTGAAGTGGTGTGCGTTGGATGCCTGTGCTCGCGCTCGACCTGAACGGCCATGTCGGTTCGGTCCGCGCGGCCCGCCATGCGACCGAGGAGTTCTTCGCGGAGCTCGCGGCCGGAGCGGGTCCGCGCTTCCGGGTCGAGACCCGGACCGATGTGCTCCTCGTGATCGCCGAGCTGGTCTCCAACGCCTGTCGGCACGCGCCCGGGCCGTGCCGGCTGACGGTCGCACCCGGTGATGACGGCACCATCGACGTGGCCGTCGAGGACACCGGCAGAGAACTGCTCGCTCCGGCCTCGCCCCCGGCGGGCTACGGACTGGTCGTGGTGACCGGACTCAGCCGGGGCGTACACGTCATCCGCTTGCCCCAGGGCAAGATCGTCCAGGCCACCGTCGTCGAGCGCCGGCCCGGTGGCCGGCCTGGACAGTGGTGCGGCGACACCGGTCCGGCCTACGATTGATCCGCTCCTTCAGGGCGTGGTATGGGCGTTTCGCACCCGGAGGCTCCCGATGAGTGGTGAATCGGCCGAGCGCGCGGTTCTGCAGGCCACGGTGGACCGGTTGCGAGCCGAGCTGGACGGCCTGCGCGCGGCGATGCGCACCAGGGGAGTGATCGAGCAGGCCAAGGGTCTGCTCACCGAGCGGCTCTGCTGCACTCCCGACGAGGCCTTCGAGGAACTCGTACGGCGCTCAAGGGACGGCAACCGCAAGGTGGTCGAGCTGGCCGCCGAACTGCTGGGCGTCGCCGCCCCGCCCGAAGCCGTCGACCCGGGACGCGGACCCGAGCCCGATTCGCCGGGCCTCGAACCCGTATCCCCGCCCGTGACCGACGCCGGACGGACCCGCCCGCCGTGCCCGGCGCCTTCGCAGGCCGGAGGCTTCGCGGCCCGCTACCACCTCGTGGCGTCCGCCCTCGCCTCCGCCGACGGCCCCGACGACCTCGCCCGGCTGCTCCACGAGTACGGGCTCGGTGCGCTCGGCACCGCCGCGGTCGTCCTCGCGCTGCTCGAACCGGACGGCGCGCTGCGCCTGGTGGGCAGCTGCGGAGTGCCCGCGCACCAGCTGAGCCAGTGGCAGCGGATCCCGCCGCGCACCGCCGTACCGCTCACCGAGGCCGCCCAGCTCGGCGCCACCGTCTGGGTGCAGAGCCGGGAGGAGTTCGCCGTCCGCTACCCCGACCTGACCGGCGAGGACCTGATCCCGGGCCGCACCGTGTGCGCGTTGCCGCTGCGCACCGGCCAGCGCCTGATCGGCGCGATGAAGCTCGGCTGGCCCGAGGAGTTCCGGCCCGATGCGGCCACCAGCCGCTACCTCTCGGCCCTCGCCCGGCTGACCGCCGCCCAGCTGGTACGGGTGGTCAGTGCCGAGCCCGAGGGCTTCGGCCCGCTGGAACCGGCCACCGAGCCCTGGTTCCGCGCCGTACTCGACGCGCTGCTCGACCCCGTACTGATCCTCGCCGCGGTCCGCGAGGCCACCGGCAAGGTGGTCGACCTGCGCGTCGAACACGCCAACGCGGCCACCGTCGACCTGGCCGGCCGCAACAGCGGGGACATCCTCGGGCGCAGGGTCACCGAGCTCTACCCGGGCATGGTGGCCTCCGGCACCTTCCAGCAGCTGCTGGACGTGGCCACCACCGGCACACCGTACGAGGGGCAGATCGAGCAGTTCATCGAGGTGGTCGGAGGGACCGTGCACGTCTCCTGCATGACCCTCAACGCCACCCCCTTCCTCGACGGCGTCCTGGTCAGCTGGCGCACCCACGATGAGCAGGAGCGGCGGGAGACCCAGCTCGCCCAGGCCCAGCGGCTGGCCCGGCTCGGTACCTGGAGCTGGCTGGCCGGCACCGGCCGGATCTCCTGCTCGCCCGAACTGCGGCGGCTGTTCCGGCTGCCCGAGGGCGCCGAAGAGCTCGAACCGGGTGTCGTCCTCGCCGCGATCGTCCCCGAGGACCGGGAGGCGGTCCGCGAGGCCACCGCCCGGCTGCTCTCCGGGCGGAGTCCCGCGACGGCCGAGTTCCGCCTCACCGGGCCGAGCGGCTCCGGTGGGACCGGGACCGGTGAGACCAGGCGCACCCTGCGGGCGATGGCCGAGACGGTGTCCGACCCGGCCTCCGGTCAGGTGGTGGCCGTCCGCGGCGTGGTCCAGGACGTCACCGCCTGGCGCCGCACCGAGCGGGCGCTGTCCAGCACCCGCAGCCAACTCGCCGAGCAGCGCCGACAGACCGCGATCGAGCAGCACGCCGTCCAGGCGCTCCAGCACGCTCTGATGGACGTGCCCCGAGGGCCGCACGAACCGGGCCTCGAGGTGGCGGTCCGGTACCTGCCCGCCGAACGCGAGGGCAGGGTCGGCGGTGACTGGTACGACATCCTCACCCTCCCGGACGGCACCGTCCTGGTCGTCGTCGGCGACGTCTCGGGCCATGGACTGCGGGCCGCCGCCGGGATGGCCCAGCTGCGGCACGCGCTGCGCGGCATGGCGTACACCGGGTTGCCGCCGCAGGAGATACTCCGGCGGCTCAACGGCATGCTCTGCCACGAACGCAGCGACTACATCGCCACCGCCGTGTGCGGACTGCTCGACCCCGCTGCCCGCAGGCTCACCTGGGCTCGCGCCGGGCACCTGCCGCCGGTCGTGGCCCTGGACGGTGATGTCCGCCTGCTCGGCCTGCCCGAGGGGCTGGTGCTCGGCGCGGTGCCCGCCGCGGTCTACGCGTCCTGTGAGCTGCCCCTCCTGCCCGGAGAGGCCGTACTGCTCTACACCGACGGCCTGGTCGAACGGCGTGGCGACGACCTCGACAGCGGCCTGGAGCGGCTGCTCAGCGCCGTCGGGGAGTACCGGGCCGCGGAGCTGGACGGCTGCCTCGACCACGTGCTGCGCCGCCTCGACGCCCCCAACCCGCAGGACGACATCTGCCTCCTCGGCCTCCGGCTGCGCTGAACCGCCGCTGCGGGACCTCGGGACGGTGACTATGGTGGAGGAGCCTGGCCCCGCCGGCACGGGAGGAGCGCGGCCGATGGATGCACACCCGACGGACGCCGGTGAGTTCACCGTCTCCGCCCGGCCGTGGGAACACGGGATCGTGCTCACCCTGGACGGCGAACTCGACCACGACAGCGGGGGAGTGCTGCGCGAGGCGCTGGACGAGGCACTCCGGGAGGCCCCGGCCCAGCTGGTCGTGGACTGCTCGGGTCTCGCCTTCTGCGACTCCACCGGCCTCAACCTGCTGCTCAGGGCCCGGCTGACCGCCGAGGCGGCCGGCGGGCGGATCGTGCTCGCCGGACCCACGCCGGTCGTCGCCCGGATGCTGGAGATCACCGGCGTGCGGGACATCTTCCGGGTCTTCGCCACGGTCGAGCAGGCCACCGCCGGGCCGGACGGAGACTGACGGCGGTCACCCGACGGCGAACGGTGCGGCGCGGCCGCCGAGTTCGCGAAGTCGCGGGCCGGCACCCGGGGCGCCGTCCACTGCCGCCGCGAGTGCACCCGGGAGGCGCCGTGCGGCCGGCCGGCCGCCATCTTCGGCCGCGGAGGCCGGGGATGGGGTGCGGTCAGCTCGGGACGTGGAAGGGGATGGTGGTGATGACGACCTTCGGCAGGTGGCGCAGGGCGCGCCGCAGGCGGGGTGCGACCTGGTTGTGGAGTGGAGCGTGCCACCAGTGCCGGACCACGATCTCGGGGAGGATCACGGTCAGTGTGAGGTCGGGGCGTTGCCGGTGCAGCGCCTCGAGGTAGTCGGTCAGCGGTGCGACGACGGCGCGGTACGGGGAGATCACGACCTCCAGCGGGAGGTGGGCGCCCCACAGGCGCCAGTAGTCGCGGAACTGCCCGGCCTCCTCCTCGGTGGGGCTGATGTGCAGTGCGAGGACGGGCTGTTCGAGCGAGGCCGCGTAGGCGAGCGCGCGCATGGCGGTCAGGTCCAGGACCGCTACGGGAACGACCGTCAGATGGCGGATCTCCTCCGGTGTCTCCTCGCTCTCCTCCTCGCTCTCCTCCTCGCTCTCCTCCTCGGCCTCCGGGGAGAGCGTCTCGCGGGTCGGCCGCTCGCCGCCTTCTCCCGCGAGCCGGACGAGCGAGGGCTTGGGCACCTCGATCGCGCACGGGTGCAGCCGGGTGGCCGCGCCGACCACGTCGTAGTGACGGCGGATCCGGAGCGCGAGCAGGACGAACAGGCCCACCGCGATCACGGCGACCCAGGCGCCCGAGGTGAACTTGGTGATGCCGGCCGTGATGAAGACGACGGCCGACAGGATCGCTCCGACCGCGTTGAAGGCCAGGCTGCGACGCCAGTTGGCGCCGCGCCCGCGCCACCAGTGCACGGCCATGCCGGTCTGCGACATCGTGAACGCGAGGAACACACCGACCGCGAACAGCGGGATCAGGGGATCGGTCCTGCCGCCGAAGACCGTGTAGAGCACCGCCGCCGTGACCGACAGCAGGATGACGCCGTTGCTGAACGCGAGGCGGTCGCCCATGCGCAGGAACATCCGTGGCGCGTAGCGGTCGCGCGCGAGCAGGAACAGCACGCGGGGGAAGTCGTTGTAGGCGGTGTTCGCGGCGAGCAGCAGGATCGCCGCCGTGGCCGCCTGGGTGAAGACGTACAGGAAGCCGGTACCGAAGCTGCGGTGCGCGAGTTGGGACAGGACGGTCTCGCCGGGCCTGGGCACCACTCCGTCCAGGTGGATCAGCGCCACGGTGCCGGCGAACATCGTGATCAGCAGCGCGACCATCCAGCTCAGCGTGGTACGGGCGTTGCGCCACTCGACCGGGCGGAAGCTGGGGACGGCGTTGGAGATCGCCTCGATACCGGTCATCGCGGTCGACCCGGAGGCGAAGGCGCGCAGGACGAGCAGCAGCCCGGCCCCCTCCGAGACGCTCAGCCGCGGGGTCGGGGCCGGCTGGAAGCCCCGGCCCGCGGCGTCCGCCAGGCCGTACCCGACCAGCAGCGCGACGGCCAGGACGAACACGTACGTCGGGGCCGCGAAGACCGCCCCGGCCTGCCGGACGCCGCGCAGGTTCCCGGCGAGCAGGACGACGATCACGCCCAGGCCGATCGGCACCGTCGCACCCGTCAGCGACGGGACCGCCGAGGTGATCGCCGCGACCCCGGAGGCCACCGACACGGCCACGGTCAGGACGTAGTCGACCATCAGACCCGCTGCGGCCACCAGGCCGGCCAGGGGGCCCAGATTGTCCCCGGCGACGATGTACGACCCGCCGCCGTGCGGGTAGCCGCGGATCGTCTGCCGGTACGACATCCCGACCGCCAGCATCAGGAAGGCGATCCCCGCCGCGATCGGCAGCGCGTACCGCAGACCGGACGAGCCGGCCAGCACGAGGACGGCGAGCATCGCCTCCGGGCCGTAGGCGATCGAGGACAGCGCGTCGGCGGAGAGCACCGGTAGCGCGACGAGCTTGCGCATCCGCTCGTGCGCGATGGCGGTGCTCCGCAGCGGCTGGCCTAGCAGTACCCGGCGTACCCGGTGGCCGAAGGTCGCGACCGGTGAGGGGCGGACCGCCGCCTCGGCGGTCTCCTCCACGGCCTCCACCCGCCCGCCCGCACCGGACAGCGGGGCGATCCTGACGAAGCGTCCGAAACGGGCGGGCTGGACCGACTCCGGGTACTCACCCAGATTGGGATCGACGGGCAGCGCACGGCGCCGGAGCTCCGGATCCCCGGCCACCCGCCCCCACTCCCGGCCGACCCGGCGCACCATCTCGAGCTGCTGCCCGTCGAGCCGGGGCAGCTGCTCCGACGGGCTCGGCGCACCCGGCTCCTGCGTGTCGGAGTGGTCACTCTTCGTCATGCTCCGGAGTATCACCCAGCAGGCCCGGTGGCGGCGGGATCGCGTCGCCCGCGGGCATGGTGGATCGCTGACGGTCCCACAGGTCATGGGCTTCGGCCTGACGGAACATCACGACCGATGGGGCCGTTCCGGCTTCGATGTGGACGGTTCTTGGCGAAAGATCCCCAAAAGGATGCGAAGATTCCTCTATCGGATCAACTGACCGGTCGTCAGAGGAGGAGATCACGTGAGACGAGCCATATTGAGGTCCGCCGTGGGACTGGCAGTGACAGCGGTCCTGTCGGCCGCTTCGCTGCCGTCGGCTTCGGCGGCGAGCGCGGCCGGTACGGTGGACAAGGCGACCGTCACGTCCTTCGAGCAGATAACCCAGGCCGTTCTGAGCCAGCGGACGGCGGCGCTCCTGGACACAACCCCGGTGCGGCACGAGGCTCTTCGATCCGACGCGCGCGTCGGCCTGGCGTCCGGCCTGGCGCGGGCCGAGGACACCGTGTTCTCCTCGCTGCGGGCCCGTAAGGCGCGACTGGCGGCCGTGGGGGAGGAGTACCGAGCCGGCTCCACCCGGGTCGCGGTGGACAAGGTCCGGATCAGCGGTGGGCGTGCCGACGTCGAGGTCACCGAGAGCACGACCCTGACCTACAAGAACGTCCGCGGTGACGAGCCCGCGACGACCGGCTTCCAGGCACACCACGACGTGACCTTCGCCGCCACGTCCAACGGGCGCTGGGAACTGACGGGCATCAGGAACGAGGATGCCGGATTCCCGGCGGTCAACGCGCCCGCGCCGACCGTGGCGAAGGCCGCGGACGACGACGACTACCCGGAGGGGACCCCTGCGGCCACCTCCTGGCCGGCGTCGCCGCTCCCGAAGACCACGGGGAGCAGCGGGTACGACTACGCGGCCATGGCGGCCTACGCGGAGAAGTACTGGAGCCACTACAACCCCGCGTACCCGCACTTCAACGGCGAGGGCGGGGACTGCACCAACTTCATCAGCCAGGCGCTGAAGGCGGGCGGCTGGAAGAACGTGCCCGGCGACGACTCGGACTACCACAACTGGTGGGCCGACTCCTCGGCGCAGAGCTGGTCCTGGGTGGGTGCCAATGAGTGGTCCTGGTTCACGCTCTCCAGCAAGCGGGCGTCGAACCTGGCGAACGTCTACCAGATGGGCGTCGGGGACATCCTGCAGATGGACTTCGACCGTGACGGTTCCAAGGACCACTCGATGATCGTCACGTACCGGGGTGCGAACGGCATGCCCTACGTGACCTACCACTCGACCGACACCTACCGCCGGTCGGTGGCGAGTCTGGTGATGTCCTACCCGGACGCGCTGTTCTACGCCTACCGCACCTGAGGGGCCCGCGGTGCACCCGCCGTCCGCGTCCGTGACGGTCGCGGACGGCGGGTGGGGCGCGCCTCCCGGGGCGCGGAGGTCACCCGGCCGTGACGATCAGCTGTGGTTCCAGGTCACCGAGAAGTTCTGACCGCCGGACAGGGCGGAGGTCGTGGCCTTGGTGGTGCTGCCCGACGCCATGGTGATCCGGTCGGGCGAGAAGTTGCCGATCGACTGGCCGTTGGCGGTGGCGCTGGTGAAGGCGGCCGTGCCGAAGTCGGTGAGCGGGAGCACTCCGGTGGAGCTGGAGGGCGCTTCGGCGATGACCTCGGCGGAAGCCAGGGCGGCGCTCTTCAGCGTCGAGTTGACGGTGTGGCTCCAGCCCTGGGTGGTGTCCGAGAGGGTCAGGGTGAAGGAGCCGCTGCCGTTGGTGGTGACGCCGGCGGTGAAGTGGTCACCGGCACGGACGGTGTTGCTGAAGTTGACCGGGTACGCCGGGTACATCTCGTACCAGGAGTAGTACTGCGGGGAGCCGCCCGAGCAGTCCACCTCGCTGCCGGTCTGCTCGACCGAGTTGCTGCCGTCGCCGTCGAGACCGATCCAGAAGCTCGAGTACGTGGTCGCGCTGGTGCACTTGCCCGCGGGCTGGACCCAACTGGCCGTGACGCTGGTGAACTTGGAGCCGGTGGCGGCGTAGCCAGACCAGTTGCCGCTGGTGCTGTTGCGCAGGCCGCCACCGTGCGGGCCGACGTGCGGCCGGGCGGTGGCGGCCATCGGGGCCTGCAACGGGAGGGAGCCGGAGACGGCCAGTGCGGGTGCCGCGTTGGCGAGAGTGGCCAGGACGGCGGCGGACACAGCGGTGCGGCGACGTATGGACATGGGTTCTCCGAGTGGGGGTGGAGGAGGCCCGAGGTACTGCCTCACAGACATGGGGGTGTCTTCGGCGCAAGGTTGACTGTGCTCGGGCAAATGTAGTGGGGGAGCCTCACCCTGATGGTGTAATGGGAAAGTAAATCCTCACTATTAATCTGAAAAGAAGTCAGGGACCCGAGCAGCTCCGGGACGCGGCGGCGCGGCGGCTCCCGGTGGCGCGTATGGACGTCTCTGCGTGCGGTCGGCCGGGGCTCGGGGTGGTATGGAGGGCGTCAACGATTCGCCCCGTGACGATCCATCCGGCACGGGGGAAACGCCCACCGGACCGGAGGCCGGGTACGTCCCGTCGTCACCGGTCCACGGCCCTCGACGGAGATGCCCCATGCGGCCTCGTTCTTCCCTGGCCTCGTTCGCCACCAGCCTGGTGTTCATCACGGCGTCCGCCACCGGCGGTGCCGGCTGCACGTGGGCCGCGCAGCCGGCCCGACCCGCGGCGGCGCCGTCCGCTGACTCACCGGACTCGTCCGCGGGGCTCCCCACCGGCAGCGGCCGGCCACTGCGCAATCCTCCGGAGCTGGTGAGCCGTGACGGTGTCCTCAAGGCGAGGATCACCGTCTCCAGACGCAAGGTGGCCGTGGGTGACCGCGAGCTGTTCGCCCTGACCTACAACGGCTCCTACATGCCGCCCACCCTCCGCATCCGTCCGGGCGACCGGGTGGAGCTGGACATGGTCAACGAGTGGACGGAGGAGACCAATCTCCATGTCCACGGGCTGCACGTCTCGCCCAAGAGCCCGTCCGACGACATCTTCGTCGAGATCAAACCCGGTGGGACCTTCCACTACTCGTACCGGATCCCGCGTGACATCACTCCGGGGACCTACTGGTACCACTCCCACGCGGACATGCTCTCCGCACCGCAGGTGGCGGGCGGCGAGTCGGGCATCATCATCGTCGACGGGCTGCAGGAGTACCTGCCCGACTCCCTGAAGCACATCACCGAGCGCGTCATCGCGCTCAAGGACGACCAGGTCGAGGGCGACTCCGTCAAGACCGAGAACCTGAGCATCGGCGCGCCCACGAACCGTACGGTCAACGGCCAGCAGAACCCGCTGATCCGCATCCGGCCGGGGGAGACCCAGCTGTGGCGACTGGCCAACATCGGCGCCAACATCTACTACAAGCTCCACCTGCCGGGGCGGAAGTTCCACGTGATCGCGCAGGACGGATACCCCGTCAAGCGCGTCTACTCCGCGGACTCCCTGGTCATCCCGGCGGGCTCCCGGTTCGACGTGCTGGTGCAGGGAGGGGAGCCCGGCAGGGCCCCGCTGCAGACGCTGGCCTACAACACGGGCCCGGACGGGAACCAGTTCCCCCAGGTGAACCTGGCGACCGTGGTCACGGAGGGCAGTCCGGTGCGGCCCGTGCGGCTGCCCGAGCGGTTCGCGCCGAACGAGGACCTCAGCCATGCCGTCCTCGCCGCCCGGCGCGACCTCGTCTACACGGAGAACTCGGCCGGCACCGAGTTCTACATCAACGGCAGGCAGTTCGATCCGAACCGGGTGGACATCACCTCCAGGCTGAACACCGTCGAGGAGTGGACCATCGTCAACAACACCGGTGAGCAGCACTCCTTCCACGCCCACACCAACCACTTCCAGCTGATGAGCCTCAACGGCCGCCCCACCGCGAGCGGACACCGCTGGTACGAGACCATCAACGTCCCGGCCGGGGGAAACGCCGTGCTGCGTATCCGCTTCGACGACTTCACCGGCAGGACCGTGGTGCACTGCCACATCCTCAACCACGAGGACAAGGGCATGATGGCGGTTCTGGACATCGTCCCCGGCACTGTGACCGAACAGCGCCGATAGGGGTTGACAGCCGTGATCCGCAGGCCGTCGACTGGACCGGTGATGACGGCAGTTGACGGACGTGTACGCCGAAGCCGCACGCCGAGGCGACACGCCGCACCCGGGGGCCGGCCGACCGAATCCGGAAGGCCGGCCGTCGGGCTGATCTCCGCCCTTCGGATTCCGGCCGGGACGGTCCGGCGAGGCAGCCGACCGACACTCATGAAGCTTTCGCCGAGCGCATGGACGCTGAGCCCGGCATTGAGGTCGTGCCTGTAGAGGCCCCCCGAAGGCGGAAGACCGACCCGACTCGTGAGGTCCGGGACGCATGCCCGGCCGGGCACCGGCGAGGTGCGCCGCCTGCCGCAGAGCGTGCGCCAGGTCCGGGCGGACACCGTGCGGTGGGACGGGGCTTGACGCGACATGGAGGCGGCGCGATCGTGAACAGGGAATGACATGTCACATATGCCATGACAGATATGGGAGCGGCGCGCCGGCGCACGCCGCCCGGAGGGCGCGACCGGCCCACCGGGCAAGGGAAGGGGCACGCTGTGGAGTTGGAGCTTCGGCACCTCAGGGTGCTGTGCACGATCGCCGACACCGGCAGCGTGGGGCGGGCGGCGGTGGCGCTCGGGGCGTCGCAGCCGGCCACCAGTACCCAGCTGCGCCGGATCGAGCGGCATCTCGGCGCCCCGCTCTTCGAGCGCACGGCCGCCGGGGTGGCGCCGACCGGCTTCGGCACCGAGGTGCTGGCGGCCGCGCGCGAGGTGCTGGCGCGGGCCGACTGCCTCGGGCGCCGATCGGCCGAGGAGAGTGCGAGGAATCGCCGGGAGCTGCGGCTGGCGGCCACCAACTCGCCGATCCTGCCCGGTCTGCTGTCCCGGGCCAGGGTGCAGATGCCCGATCTGCTGTTCACGGTGAGCAGCGTCTACCGCTCCTCGGAGATCGTCGAGCTGCTGGAGCAGGGCAGCCTGGACGTCGCCATCGCCGTCGACTACCCGGGCATGGAGCTGCACCACTCCGAACTGGTCGCGCACCGGGGCATCGTCACCGAACCGAGCTTCGTGGCCCTGCCCGCCGGTCACCGGCTGCGGCACCGCACCGAGATCGCGCTGGCCGACCTGGCCGAGGAGGCCTGGTTCCTGACGCCCGATGACGGCGCGGGCTGGCCCGGGGTCTTCTTCAGCGCGTGCGCCTCGGCCGGGTTCGCCCCGGCGACGGTGCACGAGTTCCTCGGCGACCGGCTCGAGCTCCAGGACATGGTCGCCGACGGGCTCGGCGTCGCCGTCGTCCAGGCGACCACCCGGCCGCTGGCGGACGTGGTCGTCAAACCCCTGGTGGGGACGCCGCTCTGGGCCCGCTACCTGCTCGCCTGGCGGCCCGCGGCGACGACCGGGGAGGTGGTCGAGGCCCTGTTCGGCGCCGCGACCGCCGCCTACCGGGAGCTGATCGCAGGCTCGCCGCACTTCCAGGCCTGGGCCTCGAGAACCTACCGCGCGCCGCGGCCGTGACCACCGCACCAGTGACCACCGCACCAGTGACCACCGCACCAGTGACCACCGCATCCGTGACCACCGCACCAGTGACCACGGCATCCGTGACCACCGCACCTGTGACCACCGCGATCGGGGTCGCCCGGGCGAGCACTCACCGACGCGCGGTGGCAGCCGGTGTTATGGCGGACCGGCGCGTTCTGCTATCCCCTCACACATTGTCCGCTCCGGCGGCCCGATGACAGGATTCCGTCAACCCTGACCCCCAAGCCCCCTGCTCGACCCCCAACGAGTTTCCCCCACACAGGAGATGGACCAGCGGTGCGTTTACGAATACCCGCGTTCACGTTCGCAGCCGGTGTCATCGCCGGCTGCGTGTCCGCCGCCGGCCTGCTGCCGGTACCCGCCCTCGCCGCGTCCACCGCGGAGCCCGGCAAGGCGGCTGCCACAGCCTCAGCCGCCCTCCCGAAGCCGCTGGGCGCCACCGTCCCCGGTGGCTCTGAGGACTCCGCCCCGGTCGCCGCCGCGCTCCCGCCGGCCCTGCTCGGCCAGGCGGTGATGGGGCATCCGGCCGGTACCACCGTGCAGACGGCGCAGGGCGCGCCCGCGGCCGGGCCGGCCGCCAGGCCGAACACCCTCACCGCCCCACGGGCGCAGAGCTGCACCCCGGCCGACTTCGGCAGCCGCTCCGGCAACGCGCTGGTCTCCTTCGTGGAGTCCTCGACCACCGACTGCGTCAACACCCTCTTCAACGTCACCGGCACCAGCGCGGGCAGCATCTTCAAGGAACCGCAGATGCTCAGCGTCGCCGACGCCTTCCGGAACCTGGCGACGAGCTACGGCGGTGACGACTCCTCCGGCATCTGGCAGCTGGTGCTGTTCCTCCGCGCCGGCTACTTCGTCCAGTCCAACAACGCCTCCTCCGTGGGCGGTTACGACGCGAAGCTGTCGGCGGCGAGCAAGGCCGGCCTGGACGCCTTCTTCGCCAACCCGCACGCGGCGGACGTCACCGCGGGCAACGGCGACGTGCTGTACGACGTGCTGGTGCTCACCGACAGCGCGAACCTGCAGGGCGACTACCTCGACGTCTACAAGCGGGAGCTGAAGGGCTACAACAGCTCCTACGACGCGGTCCCCAGCATGGTGAACGCGGTCAACGCGGTGCTCACAGCGCCGCTGTGGCGCGCCAACTGGAACCCGGACTTCGTCGCCGCCGTCGCCGCCGACCCGAGCGTCCTCGACACCCTCAGCAGCTTCGCGATCAAGAACAAGGGCCTGCTGAGCGGTGCGAACGCCTTCCTCGACGTCAACGCGGGCAACGACCTCGCCCGGATGGCCGGTGACGGCCCCGCGGTCGAGGCCGTCGCGAAGCCGCTGGTGAAGTCGGTGCTCGGCGCCTCCGCCATCACCGGCCCGACCGGCCCGCTGTGGGTGCACACCGCCTACCAGGCCAACGCCTTCGACGGCGCGCAGTGCTCGTACTACGGCGTCTGCGACCTGCCCGCGAAGCTGACCGCGGCGGTACTGCCGGACACCTACGCGTGCGCGCCGAACCGCACCATCGTCGCCGAGTCGCTCTCGCCGGCCGACCTGGCCGCGGTCTGCGCCAGCCTGCAGGGTGAGGATCCGTTCTTCCACAACCTGGTCAAGGACAACGGCCCGGTCCCGGGCCAGTACGACCAGACGATCACGCTCGCGGTCTTCGCGAACAAGGCCGACTACACGACCTACTCCTGGGCGATCTACGGCAACTCGACCGACAACGGCGGCGAGACGCTGATGGACGTGACCGACCCGAGCAACCAGGCCGTCTCCGTGATGTACCAGAAGTCGTACAACGACGGCTTCGTCGCCAACGTGTGGAACCTCAACCACGAGTACACGCACTACCTGGACGGCCGCTACGACATCAAGGGCAGCTTCGGCACCGAGATCTCCGTGCCGGACATCTGGTGGATCGAGGGCCTCGCGGAGTACGAGTCCTACGCCTACCGCGGCACCACAGACACCCAGGCGATGCAGGAAGCCGCCAAGCACACCTACAAGCTCAGCACCATCTTCCAGAACACCTACGACAACTCGGACTCCACCCGGACCTACCCGTGGGGCTACCTCGCCGTCCGGTACATGTTCGAGAAGCACCCGAACGACATCCAGACCATGCTCGGCCACTTCCGCACCGGTGACTTCCAGGGCGGCTACGCCGTCTACAACAGCCTCGGCACCGCCTACGACGCCGACTTCGACAGCTGGCTCACCGGCTGCGCGGCGGGCGCCTGCTACGCCGCCGGCCCGACGGCGCTGTTCAGCCAGTCGGTCAGCGGCAGCACGGTCAGCCTGACCGACCAGTCCGTCGAGACCGGCAACGGCAGCATCACCTCGTGGTCCTGGACCTTCGGCGACGGCACATCGTCGAAGGAGCGGAACCCCAGCCACAGCTACGCGGCGGCCGGCACCTACACCGTCGCCCTGACCGTCACCGACAGCTCGGGCAGGACCGCCAGCACACCGGTCTCGGTCACCGTCGCCACCGGTGGCACCGCGCTGCCGACCTGCACCGACCCCCGCACGGACGCGATGGGCCAGAACTGCTCGCGCGCCAACCGGGCGGCCGGCGCCGGGAACCTGGACTACCTGTACCTCTACCTCCCGGCCGGCACCACCACCCTGAAGGTCTCCACGACCGGCGGTACCGGCACCGCCTACCTGTACTACAACCCGGACACCTGGGCCTCGCCGAAGTCGTACACGGCCTCGTCCACCAACCCGGGTACCGCCCAGAGCCTCACCGTCACCAACACGACGGCCGGCTACCGGTACCTCAGCCTCTACGCCGCCACCGGCTTCAGCGGCGTCACCGTCAGCACACAGTACTGACCGACCGGGACACGGCCAGGGCAGTCACGCGCGGAGTATCCGTCCACCGCGCGTGACTGCCCTGCGCTCTGCCCACAGATCCACGGCGGTCGGCGGCGGGACGAGCGACGACGGCGCGGTACACCACCGCTCCTCCTCCGACGGAGAGCCCCCGGCCTCCCGCCCGCACGTCCACTCCCACACCAGCCGAGGAACGCCCATGAGCCCCTTGACCCGCCGTCACTTCCTGGCCGCCGCCTCCGCCACCGGCGCCGCCCTCGCCGTGGCCGGTCCCCTCGGCGCACCGGCCGCCGCCGCAGCCCCGGCCGACCAGCGCTACGCCGATGTCCTCGACCTGCACGGCACGCCCGCGCAGGCCTACCCCGGCGACGCCGACGACAACAACCCGATCAACGTCTTCGCCGACCTGGGCGCCTGGCACGCCTACGCCCTGCCACGCCCGCAGGACCCGCTCGGCGGCTTCACCGGCCCGCTCCACCTGGCCCAGGAGTACCCGTGGTGGCTCAGCGACGGCTTCAGCCGCCTCCAACTGACCGAGCAGGGCCGGGTGCTGGACCTCGCCGGCGGTGGAGCTCCCCGGCTCGAATCCCTGCCGGGCCTGCTGCGGCAGTCCTACGACCTCGGGGGCCGACTGGTGCTCACCCTGGAGCTGCGCTTCGCCGGCAACCGCACCGCCCTCGTCAGGGCGCGGCTGGCCAACGACGGCGCCAGCGCCCGGACCATCCGGATCGCCTGGACCGGGACGCTGCTGCGCCCGGCCGACGCCCCGCAGCACGACGCGCCGAAGCTGGTCGCCGCCGAGCGCGGCGCCGGCGTCCGGTTCGCGCGCGTGCGGCAGACCTGGGACTACCTCACCGACGGCACCGAGCGCTTCGAGGTCCGCCACGCGGAGCCGGTCCGCACCACTGTCGGCGGCGACAGCTACCGCACCGAACTGGCCGACGCCGTACGGCTGTTCCCGGGAACGGCCCGCATCCTGCACTGGGCCGAGAGCTACACCTTCACCGACGCCGAGTACTCCCGCGCCGCCGCGGAGGCCGACGCCGCGCTGCGCGCACCGGACCGGGTCGCGGCGGCGGGCGCCGACCGCTGGGCCGGGTACGTCGCCCGCGCGACCGAGGGCGTCCCGGCCGCGCGCCGCCGGGCTGCCGTCAAGTGCGTGCAGACCCTGGTCACCAACTGGCGCAGCCCGGCCGGGCGGATCCGGTATGACGCGGTCACGCCCTCGCTCTCGTACAAGTGGTTCAGCGGGGTCTGGGCCTGGGACACCTGGAAGCAGGCCGTCGGCACCGCCGTCTTCGCTCCCGGCCTCGCGGCCGACCAGATCCGGGCGATGTTCGACCACCAGATCCAGCCCGGCTCCGCCGACCGTCCGCTGGACGCGGGGATGATCCCGGACTGCGTCTTCTACAACGACCCGAGCACCGGCGGCGGCAACTGGAACGAGCGCAACTCCAAGCCCCCGCTGGCCTCCTGGGCGGTCTGGGAGGTCTACCGGCGCGGCGGCGACCGCGCGTTCCTGCGCGAGATGCTGCCCAAGCTGACCGCCTACCAGGAGTGGTGGCTGCGCAACCGCGACCACCACGGCGAGGGCCTGTGCGAGTACGGCGCCACGGTGGACCCGGGCAACGCGGCTCCGGGGGACTGCCTCCAGGCGGCGGCCTGGGAGTCGGGCATGGACAACGCGCCGCGCTTCGACGCCGCCCTCGGCGCGACGGTCGTCGCCAACCGCAGCACGGAGGGGACCCTGCTGGGCTGGTCCCTCGGCCAGCGGTCCGTCGACCTGAACGCCTATCTGGCCGCCGACCACCGCTACCTGGCCGCCATCGCCGCCGAGCTGGGCGACCGGCCCGCCGCCGAGCGGCTGCGCGGCCGGGCCGAGACGATCGACCGGGCCGTGCGCGACACCATGTTCGACCCGTCCACGGGCTGGTTCCACGACACCGACCTGGCCACCGGCGCCCGCCTCACCGCACGCGGACGCGGCATCGAGGGCGCGATCCCGCTCTGGTCAGGCACCGCCTCGCCCGCCCAGGCCCGCGCCGTGCGCGGACTCCTGCTCGACCCGGCGGAGTTCGGCAGCGCGATGCCCTTCCCGACGGTGGCCCGCAGCTCGTCCCACTTCGACCCGGCCGGCTACTGGCGCGGACCGGCCTGGATCGACCAGACCTACTTCGCCATCGAAGGCCTGCGCCGGTACGGCTGGAACCAGGACGCCCGCCGAGTGACGGACCGACTCCTGGCGACCGCCGCCGGGCTTGGCGGCGACGGGCCGCTGCGGGAGAACTACGACCCGCTGACGGGCGAGGGACGGAACTCGACCAATTTCAGCTGGTCCGCGGCCCTGCTCCTGCTGCTCCTGGCGAGCTGACCGGTCGGTGGTGAGGTGAAGTACACCGGCACGCCCGGCAGCCCGGCGGGTACGACACAGCCCTGGCGCCGCCTGATCCCCGCGGGCATGGCCCGCAGAAACATCAGTGCGAGTCGGCGCGGAACCAGGCTCGCTCCGCTCTGACGGACACCATCGGCGCGGACCAGAGCCAGGTCCTGTCACAGCGGATCGACCGCCCCCTCCTCCCCTCTGATCGCGTCGACGATCCGTGCCGCCCAGTCGGCGGGCCGCTCGTCACCGAGGAGGGCGGCGAGCCGGTCCATGCGGGTGCGGCGTTCGGCGGGGGTGAGGGCGAGGGCCTCGGCGAGGACGGCGCTGAGGTCGTCCGGGGAGTGCGGGTCGGTGAGGAGGGCCGCCTCGCCGAGCTCGGCGGCGGCGCCGGCGTGGCGGGAGAGCACCAGGACGCCCGGCCCGCCCGCGCGGTGGGGCGGCAGGGCGGCCTGGGCGGCGATGAACTCCTTGGCCGTCAGGTTCATCCCGTCCTGCAGGGAGGTCACCCAGAGCACGTCGGCGGCCAGGTACTCGTCCACCACCTCGGCGAAGGAGAGCCTGCGGGAGACGTAGTCCACCGGTCTCCAACTCCCGTTTCGCCAGGTGCTGTTCACCTCCGCCACGCGCTGTTCCAGGAGGGTGCGGGTGGTGTCGTGGGCGGTGATGCCCGGCTCCGGCGGTGGACAGACGAGCCGGAAGGTCAGCCGGCCGCGCAGGTCGCGTCGGCGCGTGAGGAGCCGGGCGATGGCCTCGACCTTCTGGACCGGGGCCTTGGCGTAGTCGAGGCGTTCGACCGACAGCACCAGGTGGCTGTCGCCGGGCCGGTGCGGCGGCGTCCGGGTGCGGGCGAGCGCCGTGATGGCCGGCCGGTCGATGCCGAGCGGGCAGACCTGGATGCGCGGCAGCCCGGGCAGGCCGGCCAGCGTGCGGCGGAAACGTTCGGCGAAGGCGGCGGTGTGGAAGCCGGCCCAGTCCAGGCAGGCCAGGGAGGTCCGCAGTTCGGCGGCGACCGGCAGGGTGGCGAAGATCTCCGGGGGAGGGAAGGGCGTGTGGTGGAACAGCCCGGTGCGCAGGTCGGGCCGGGCTGCGCGCAGCAGGGCCGGAACCAGCCAGAGGTTGTAGTCGTGCAGCCAGACGGTCGCACCGGGTGCGGCCTGCCGGCTGATGTGTTCGGCGAACCGCGCGTTCACGGCGCGGTACGAGGCCCACGCGCGGTCGTCGAAGACCGATCGGCCCGGCTCGGACATCAGGACCGGCCAGAGGGTCTCCTTGCAGGCCTGGTGGAAGTGGCCGGTCCACTCGGCGGTGCTGAGCGGCACGAGGGACAGCGGCAGCCCGGTGGGCGGTACGGGAGCGGAGGTGCCGTCGCCGCCGGGCAGGGCGGCGACCCAGACGCCCGCCAGGCCGTCGGCGAAGACGCTGGTGAGGGTGGGGATGATGCCGTTCGGGCTGGTAGGCGTCTGCCAGCTCTCGCCGGTCCAGTGCACCGGCGGGCGGTGGTACCCGACCACGAGCGGGTGCCGGCGCTCCGTCCGGACAGGGTCCGGTACCACCCAGCCCAGCGACCGGAGCGCCGTCAGGATGCCGCCCGCTCCCTGCCGGCTCGCGCGGTGGGTCCGGGGATGTTCGGCGACCGCCGCCAGCAGAGCCGGCTCGGCACCGGCCACGACCACCCCATGGGTGCCGAGGCGGAAGAGTGACAGGTCGTTGAGCGAGTCGCCGGCGACCAGGATCTCCTCGGTCCGCCAGTCGAGCTTCTCGGCCAGGGCCCGCAGCGCGTGGCCCTTGGAGGCCGCCGGCGGCAGCACGTCGAAGTAGCGGTCGGCCGAGTAGGTCCAGCCGCAGCCGAGGGCTTCGACCGCCTCGGTGAGTTCGCCGGTGAGCCGCTCCGGGGCCAGGTGGTACGAGCAGCGGCCGTCCTGGGCCACGCCGTGCTGGTAGGAGAGGTGCCGGAAGCGGCGTAACGCGGCCCGGACGCGCTCCGGTCCCGGCCAGCCGGTGCGTAACTGCGCCTGCACCGGTTCGACGGTGGAGAAGTCGCTGCCGTCGGCCACCGTGGCGCCGACGTCCGCGATGATCCACCGTGGTCTCGGGACGAGCGGGTCGCGCAGGAGCTGCCGGATCGAGGCCAGTCCCCGGCCGGTGGCGAAGACCACGGTCACCTCGGGATGGCGTGCCAGCGCGTCCCTCAGCCGCCGCCGGTCCGCCGGATCGCCGCCGAGCAGGGTGCCGTCCAGATCGGTGACCAGAATCCTCGACATCCGACGGACGCTAACACGACCACTCGGCGCGGTGAAGTGTTCATCCTGCCCGCATCGGCTACTCGTCCGCGGGAGCGGTGGGACCAGGAGATCCGGCGGGTAGCCGGCGGTGGAGGTCCTCGGCGCGCAGGGCCGCACTGGAACCCGGGCCCGTGGTCGCCGCGGCACCGCAGGCCGCCGCCGCGGCGAGGCAGACCGGTACGTCCCAGCCGGTGAGAAGACCGTGGACGAATCCGGCGTTGAAGCAGTCGCCCGCCGCGGTCGTGTCCACGGCCCGCACGGGAACGGCGGGCACATCGTGCCGTGTGCCGTCCTGGACGGCGGTGGCCCCCTCGGTGCCCCGCTTGACCACCAGCGTCGGTACCAGCGCGCCGAGTTCGGCGATGGCGTCGTCCAGCTCACCGGCGCCGGTCAGCCGCATGGCCTCGGCGGCGTTCGGCGTGAAGACGTCCACCTGGGCGAGGGCTCGGCGCACCGCCGCGACGTCGAGGGTGGCGGGAGTGTCGTGGCAGTCCATGACCACCAGCGCGCCGACCTCGCGGGCGGCGCGCGCCGCCGCCACCAGCTCGGAATCCCAGCGCAGTTGCGGAAGCATCAGCACCCGCGGCCGGTGCCGGTTCAGCAACGGGACGAGCGGCTCGGGGGCGACCGGATCCTGGTAGCTGACCATGGCCCGGTCGTCGGGCGAGGACAGGGCGACGGTCAGGCTCCGTACCGGGAACGGGTGGTGGCGGAAGGCCCTCTCGTCCAGCCCCTCCGCCCTGGCGGCGGACAGCACCTCGCCGCTGAACAGATCCGTGCCGAAATCCGCACTCCACAGCACACCGTGCCCGAGCCGGTGCATCGCCATGGCCAGTGTGTAGGCGCCGCCGGGCACCAACGCGAAGCCTTCGGCGAACACCTCGCCACCGGGCCGCACCGACCGTGGCAGCCCGTGGAACACCAGATCCGCGAAGTAGGCCCCCGCGACCATGACTTCACCGTGGTGCGCGTCGCCATCCGTCTCCATCCGGCGAGCATACGGGAGTTGGCCGTCGCCGCGATGTCCCGCATCTGGTGTCCGATGCCATGTCAATGAGGCCGCATCCCTGGTACTTTCGCGGAGTGCGCGTTCTGGTGATCGGCGGGTCCGGACATGTCGGCAGCCTGGTGCTGCCCGCTCTGGCGGAACGGCACGAGGTGCGGGTGCTCGATCCCCGGCCGCCCGCGGGTGATCACGACCATGTGGTGGGGACGGCCACCGACCCGGTCGCGCTGGAGCGGGCCATGCGCGGGGTCGACGTGGTGCTGCACGCCGCGCTGGCGCCCCGCGGTGACGGCGGTCCCGCCTGTGTGGCACGGGAGTTCGACGTCAACGTGACCTCGGTGCACCTCGCGCTGCTGGCGGCGCACCAGGCCGGTATCGGCCACGCCGTGCACATCAGCAGCCTCTCCGTCTACCAGGAGGTCACCGACCGCGGGCTGGACGAGTCGGTGCCGGCCGATGCGACCGACCTGTACGGGCTGACCAAGCGGCTGGCCGAGCAGGTGTGCGAGGCGGCGGTCGCACAGTGGGGCATGTCGGTGACCGTGCTGCGGCTGGCCTGGCCGACCCCTGACGAGCAGTGGCCGGCCTGGGCGCTGCCCGGCCGCGAACCGGTGGTGCACCGGGCGGCTGACGGTACGCCGATCCCCGGCGTCGCGGCCGGCGACCTCTCGCGAGCGGTGCTGGCCGCGCTGGAGCACCGCCACGGGTTCGATGTCCTCCACATCACCGGTGACACCTCGGGGCGGCACTGGAACCCCGCCAAGGCCCGCGATCATCTCGGGTGGCAGGCGCTGCGGCGCTGAGCGGTGACTCCGGGGCTCCAGGCCGCAAGTGCCGCGCCCCCGGGGCTCCAGGCCGCAAGTGCCGCGCCCCCGGGCGGCTGTGGCCTGTGCGCTCGCGTCGAGGTGCGCGGACGGGGGAGGAGACCGCCGGGTATCCCCGCGGTGGGGGACCGATGCGTCGGGAGGGCTCCTTGCTCGCACCGTCCGCTGCGGGAGCCGCGGTGAGCAGTGGCACCGAGGGGAACGATCGAAAATCCGATCATATGTGCGTGCGATGAGAATGCGTGCTGAAATCCGCACCTGATCGGGGTCGATGATCACCCGCATGGGTGAAACAAGCGAAGGCCGTTTGGCTTCGACGGACATGACTCGACTACGGTGACGGATAAGAGCGGGCGGTTGGTCCCATCCATGGGGAATTCGATCCGGTACGTGAATCGCGAATTCCAGAACGGGTGCTTCCGTCCGCATAGCTATGCGCTGCTTCGGTGTTCGCAGCGCCCGGGGCCTGTCATACGTATGTGTAGAGGGGATGGAGCATCATGCCGCCCGTAGTACCGCCCTTTCTGGTAGGTCTCATCGTCGCGCCGCTGGCCAAGCGACTCCTGAAGCCGCTGATGCGAGGCGTCGTCAAGACGTCCGTCGGGCTGGCCCTCGAGGTGAAGAAGGCGGCCCACGAGGCCGGGGAGAACATCCACGACCTCGCGGCCGAGGTGGCCGCCGAGGTGGTGGCGGCGCAGATCGTCGCCGGTGATATCAAAGCCCATGGGGGCGAAGGGTCCCGGCCCGCCAGCAACGGCGTTCCGAGCGCTCCGAGCGCTCCGAGCGCTCCGAGCGTCCCGAGCGCTCCGAGCGCTCCGAGCGTCCCGAGTGCTCCGACTGTCCCGAGCACTCAGAGCGTCCCGAGCGTGGAGAAGGGCGAAGTCGTCAGCCGGGCCGAGAGCGAGGCGAGGACTTCCAAGATCCGCCCGACCACCGGTTCCGCCAAGACGCACTGACGGTCCGGCCGTACGGGATTCCGCCGTGTGGGTGCGTACCCCGATTCGACCCGGAAGAAATGCACCCACACGGCGGTCGGGCGTCGGCTCGACAGCCTTATCTTTTCCTTTTCAGACTTTCCGATCTGTCGCAGTTCTCCGTCCTGCCCGTGACGCTTTCTGCGACCTCCGCAAACAGGTGATCGTACACATGCCATCTCTGCTGGGTGCCGCTTCCGGATACCGCTCCGTGGATTTGGAGGTGCGCCCGCGCTCGGTCATTCCGGGCCGGCAGCGCTGGGACGTCAAGCTGGTCCTCGGGCGGCCCAGGGTCGCCGAAGGCCTCGCTGCGACCTTGCGGCGCATTCCCGGTATCACCGAGGCGCAGGCCAGCCCGATCACCGGCGGGCTCCTCGTCCGCCACGACGCGCGCGTGAGCGCCGCGGACGTCGGCCGGCTCGTCCGCACGGCCACCACCCAGGCGGTGGAGAGTACGGTCCGCTCGGGCCGTCCCGTACCGGAGCGGACCGCCGCGCCGCCGCCACCGCGCGCGGGCCGCGGTGGCGCGCGTCCCGCGCTCGCCGTCGCGGGCGGGGTGGCGGCCGGTGTCGCCCTGGTCCGCGGGTCGACGCTGAGCAGGCAGCTGGTGGCGCTGGGCGGGGTGGCGGTCGCGACCGCGACCGTCGTCCGGCGGGCCTGGCGCCGAGCCGTCGACCACGCACCGGCCGTGGAAGCGCCCGGTGAGGCCGGGCACCCCCTGCTGGAGATCGTCGGACCACATCGAAAGCGGCTCTACCGCGCCTCCGCGCTGTCAATCGCCTGCCAGATCTCGGAGATGGCACTGGGCACGTTCCTCGGCTGGACCGCGCTGGTGCTCATCAAGGGTGAGGCCACCCCGCTGATCCGGCTCGGTCTGACCACCGCATCCGCCCAACTCTGGGGCCTGGTGGGGCTGGTGGCCGCGGCCTGCGCCGCAGTGGCCGGACTCTCGTACGCCTCGAACATCCAGTGGCGCAGGCTCGGCCAGGACATCCAGCACGAGTGGCGCAACCGGACCTACGCGCATGTGCAGCGCCTCGAACTGCGCCACCTGGAGGGCGAGCGGACGA
The DNA here is from genome assembly GCF_051374625.1 of Kitasatospora sp. HPM-01-4. Lineage (NCBI taxonomy): Bacteria > Bacillati > Actinomycetota > Actinomycetes > Kitasatosporales > Streptomycetaceae > Kitasatospora > Kitasatospora sp. HPM-01-4. Next base: position 8,460,998 of record NZ_JBPQGP010000005.1, read on the forward strand.
CCAGGGTCGCCGGCGCGCTCACGGAGGACGTCGGCCAGCTGGGCACCTTCTTCGCCACCTCCGCGAACGACGTGCTGCAACTGGGCACCAGCCTGCTCATCCTGGTGCCGCTGTTCCTGCTGTTGGCGCCGCAGATCGCCTGGATCGCGTTCCTGCCCATCCCGGTCATCGCCTGGCTGTCGCTCCACCACCAGGACAAGGCCGCGGCCGACTACGCCGTCTCCGGCGAGGACCGGGCCAGGCTGCACAGCCAACTGGTCAACACCCTGGAGGCCGGCGCCACCGTCAAGAGCTTCTGCACCGAGGACTACGAGGCGGAGCGCATCGACCGGTTGAGCGAGGCGGCCCAGGAGAGCAGCCGGCAGACCGACCGGGGCACGATCCGCCATGCGGAGACCGTCCGGATCTGCACGACCAGCTCCATGGCCGGCACCCTGCTGCTCGGCGGCCGCTCGGTGCTCAACGGCACGCTGCCGTTCGAGGTCTTCAGCCCGCTGATCGGGCTGCCCCAGATGGTGCTGGCGCGGATGAACCGGCTCGGCGGCGTCGCCGACCAGTACCAGCGCACGCTCGCCGCCTACGACCGGGTCCGGCGACTGCACGCCCTGCCCGTCGAGACCGAGGGCACCGGCGGACCGCTCGACGTCCAGCAGGTGCGCGGGGAGATCGTCCTCGACGAGGTGACCTTCGCCTACCCCGAGCGGCCGCCCGTCCTGGAGGACGTCTCGCTGACCATCCCCGCCGGGAAGACCACCGCCATCGTCGGCGCCACCGGCTCCGGCAAGACGACGATCGCCAAACTGCTGATGCGCTTCCAGGACACGGCCTTCGGCACCGTACTGCTCGACGGCCGGGATGTGCGCGACCTGCCGCGCCGGGATCTCCGCAGCGCGATCGGGTTCGTCGCCCAGGACCCCTTCCTCTTCGACGGCAGCATCGCCGAGAACATCCGGTACGGCAGCTTCGGAGCCCCGGACGAGGCAGTGGTCGAGGCGGCCACGATGGCCGAGGCGCACACCTTCATCGCGACGCTGCCGGACGGCTACGACACGATGATCGGCGAACGCGGCGCCGCCCTCTCCGGAGGCCAGCGGCAGCGGATCGCCCTGGCGAGGGCGATTCTCAAGAACTCGCCGGTCGTGGTCCTCGACGAGGCGACCTCCGCCGTGGACAACGAGACCGAGGCCGCCATCCAGCGCGCGCTGCGCGGCTTCGCGGCCGACCGGACCATGGTCATCATCGCCCACCGGCTGTCCACGGTCCGCCACGCCGACCGGATCTACGTCATGGACAAGGGCGGCGTGGTGGCCGAACAGGGCACCCACGACGAACTGCTCGCCCGGCACGGACTCTACGCATCCCTCTGGCAGCTCCAGGCCGGCGACCTCGCCGCCTGACCGCAGCCGCACGCAGCCCTCCCGTCGACCGCGTGACCGCACCGCGGTCGGCACACCGCCGCGTGGCCTGCGACCACGCCTGCCCCCCACACTCCTGGAGGAACCCCCATGTCCCGTCGCGACGGCGACGCTCTTCCCCTGACAGCGGCACAGCGCGAGATCTGGCTCGCCGAGCAGCGTTCCCGGACGCCGATCCCCACGTACCGCCTCGGCGAGTACCTGGAGATCCACGCGCCGGTGGACCCCGAGCTGTTCGAGACCGCGCTGCGCCGGGTGGTCGGCGAGGTCGACGCCCTGCACGTGAGCTTCGTCGACGGCGATCAGGGCCCGCGTCAGGTCGTTCGCGAGGCGTGGGACTGGACACCGGCCTTCCTCGACCTCAGCGAGGAGGACGCACCGCGCGCGGCGGCCCTGGAGTGGATGGCGCGGGACCGGATGCGCCCGCTCGACCTCGCCCGTGACCCCCTGTTCGGCTATGCGCTGATCAGGCTCTCACCGACGCACCACCTCTGGTACCAGAGCTACCACCACCTGGTGATGGACGGCTTCGGCTACTCCCTCGTCCGGCGGCGGTTCGTGCAGGTGTACCGGGCGCTGGCCGAGGGCCGTCCGGTACCGTCGTCCGCGTTCCGTTCGCTGGACGACCTGATCCGGAGCGACGCCGACTACCGCGCCTCGGCGCAGTTCACCGGTGACCGCTCGTACTGGATGGAGCGCTTCGCCGACCGGTTGACGCCGACCCGGCTCACCGGCCGCGCTCCTGACGACCGGGACGCCGCGCCCCGTACGGGCGCGGCGGAGCCGGCGGCGCTCCGTATGGAAGCACTGCGAGCCGCGGCAGCGCGGATGGAAGTCCCCTGGTCCCGCCTGCTGCTGGCCCTGACGGCGCTCTACCAGCACCGTCTCACCGGGGACCAGGAGGTGGTGATCGGCCTTCCCACCACCGGGCGGGAGGGCGAACGCGCGCTGATGTCGACACCCGGCGCGGTGTCGAACGTGGTGCCCCTGCGCCTGTCGGTGCGGCCGGACACGCGGTGGCAGGACCTGGTCGCCCAGGTGTCACGGGAGGCCGACGCCGCCCTCGCGCACCAGCGCTACCGCAGCGAGGACCTGTTCCGGGACCTCGGCCTGCCAGGTGCCGTCGGGGCGGCGTTCCCACTCGTCGTCAACATCGTGGTCTTCGACTCCCCGCCGAGCTTCGGCGGGCAGCCCGCCAGGGCACGTCACCTTCTCCCGGACGCTCCCGGCGGGCTCACGGTCTGGGTGCTGGGCCACCGGGGCGGCGGTGACCTGGAGATCGAACTCCACGGTTCGCCGGAGCACTTCGGCGACGACGAACTCGCCGCGCACCAGCGGCGCCTGCTCGCCCTGCTGGACACCGTCGCGGACTGCGACCCGCGGGAGCCGGTCGGCCGGTTCGGCCTGCTCGCCGCGGAGGAGTGCCGCGAGTTGCTGGCCGTGGGCACCGGTCCGGTGGTGGAGGTCCCGGCGGCGAGTCTGCCGGAGCTGTTCGCGGCGCAGGTGCGGGCGGTCCCGGACGCGGTGGCGGTGGTGTGCGGTGATGTCACACTGACGTACGCGGAGCTGGACGCCCGGGCGAACCGCCTGGCGCATGCCCTGATCGCGCGGGGTGCGGGTCCTGAGCGGCTGGTGGCGGTTGCCCTGCCGAGGTCGGCCGAGCTGGTGGTGGCGATCCTCGCGGTGCTGAAGGCGGGGGCGACGTACCTCCCGGTCGACCCGGAGTACCCGGCCGCACGGATCGCCTACCTGCTCGACGACGCGCGGCCGGCGTCGCTGGTGACCGACTCCCGCACCGCTGACCGGCTGCCCGAGACCGGCTCCGTGGACCGGCTGGTGCTGGACGACCCGGAGACGGCCGCGCTGGTGGCGGGCTGCCCGGCGGTCGATCCGCTGGTGGCCGTCGACCCGGACCACCCGGCGTACGTCATCTACACCTCCGGTTCCACCGGAAGGCCCAAGGGCGTGGTGCCGACCTACGGCAGCCTGCTGAACCTGTTCGCCGACCAGCTGCAGACGCTGTTCCCGGCATCGCGTGGGGAGCGTCTGAGGGTTGCCCTGACCACCTCGGTGTCCTTCGACGCCTCCTGGAACCAGCTGCTCAGCCTGTTCGCGGGCCACGAGCTGCACGTCCTGGACCGCGAGACCTGGGCCGACCCGGAGGCGTTCGTCGAGTACGCCGCGAGCTGCGGCCTGGACTATGTCGAGGCCACCCCGTCCTATCTCCAAGTCCTGGTCGCGCACGGGCTGCTGAGCCATCCCAAGTGGCGTCCGGCGGTGGTCGCGGCGGGCGGGGAAGCGGTACCGGAGCGGCTGTGGGAGCAGCTGCGGGCGGCCGAGGGGGTGTCCTGCCTCAACTTCTACGGGCCGTCGGAGTGCACGGTCAACTCGGTGGTCGCGCCGCTGGAGTCGAGTGCGCGTCCGGTGATCGGCCGGCCGGTCACCAACACCCGGGTGTACGTGCTGGACGGCGCGCTTCGCCCGCTGCCGGCCGGTGTGCCGGGTGAGCTGTACATCGCGGGCGCGGGGCTGGCACGCGGCTATCTGAACCGGCCGGGCCTGAGTGCCGGGCGGTTCACGGCGGACCCGTTCGGGCCCGCAGGGTCGCGGATGTACCGCACCGGCGACCTGGTGCGGTGGGACTCGGAGGGGAACCTGGAGTTCCTCGGACGGACGGACGACCAGGTCAAGGTCAGGGGCTTCAGGATCGAGCCCGGCGAGATCCAGGCCGTGCTACTCGAACACCCGGAGGTCGCCCAGGCCGCCGTCGTGGTGCGCACCGAGGACGACGCCCGGCTGGTCGCCTACGTCGTGCCGGTGCCCGGCGCCACGGCGGCGGGCAGCGCGCTGCGCGGCCATCTGCGGGAGCGGCTGCCCGAGCACATGGTGCCGGCCGCGTACGTGACGCTGGACGAACTGCCGCTGACCCCGAACCGCAAGCTCGACCGACGGGCCCTCCCGGCGCCCGAGCGGCAACCGGCGGCTTCGGGCCGCGCCCCGCGCACCGCGGCCGAGCAGCTGCTCGCCGGGCTGTTCGCCGAGGTGCTCGGGGTGTCCCAGGCCGGGCTGGACGACAGTTTCTTCGAGCTCGGCGGGCACTCGCTGCTGGCCACCCGACTGGTCGCCAGGGTGCGTTCGGTCCTGGGCGTGGAGCTGTCCCTGCGCGACCTGTTCGACGCGCCGACCGTGGCGGGCCTGGCGGCGGCGGTGGACGGCGCGGGGCGGGCGCGGCCCGCGCTGGTACGGCGCGAGCGGCCCGAGGCGGCGCTGTCCTTCGCACAGCGCCGCCTGTGGTTCCTGCACCGCATGGAGGGACCGAGCGCCACGTACAACGTGCCGATGGTGCTGCGGCTGTCGGGGGCCCTCGACCGGCCGGCGCTGGAGGCCGCCCTGGCGGACGTGGTCGAGCGGCACGAGAGCCTGCGCACCGTGTTCCCGGTGGTCGGCGGCGTTCCGTGCCAGCGGGTGCTGGACGCGCGGGCGGCGCGGCCCGAGCTGAGGGTGACCGAGGTCGCCCGGGACGAGCTGCCGGACCGGTTGGCCGAGGCGGCCCGGCACGGCTTCGAGCTCGCGGTGGAACCGCCGCTGCGCGCCGAGCTGTTCGCCCTGGGAGCGGAAGAGCACGCCCTGCTGCTGGTGGTGCACCACATCGCGGGAGACGGCTGGTCGACGGGCCCGCTCTCGCGCGACCTGACCACCGCCTACGCGGCCAGGTGCGCCGGGGCGGAGCCGCGGTGGGCGCCGCTGCCGGTCCAGTACGCCGACTACACCCTCTGGCAGCAGGAGCTGCTCGGGGAGGCATCGGACCCGGACAGCCTGCTGAGTAGCCAAATCGCCTACTGGTCACAGCAGTTGGCCGACCTGCCAGGGCAGGTCGAGCTGCCGTTCGACCGGCCCCGGCCGGCGGCGATGTCGTTCCGGGGCGCGCTGGTGCCGGTGCGCATCGACGCCGAACTGCACCAGGGCCTGCGGGCGCTGGCCCGCAGCGGCGGCGCCAGCCTGTTCATGGTGCTCCAGGCCGGACTGGCCGCCCTGCTGGGCAAGCTCGGCGCCGGCAGCGACGTCCCGATCGGCACCCCGATCGCCGGACGCACCGACGAAGCCGTGGACGACCTGGTCGGCTTCTTCGTCAACACCCTGGTGCTGCGCACCGATCTCTCGGGCGACCCGTCGTTCACCGAGCTGCTGGGCCGGGTGCGCGCCGACGCGCTGGCCGCGTACGCCCATCAGGACCTGCCGTTCGAGCGCCTGGTGGAGGCGCTGAACCCGGCCCGGTCGACGGCGCACCACCCGCTGTTCCAGACCATGCTCGCGCTGCAGAACGCGCCGGTGGGCGAGTTCGACCTCGCGGGGCTGCGGGTGGCCACCGATCTGGTCCACACCGGGACGGCCAAGTGCGACCTGACCTTCATCCTGGCCGAACAGCCCGGCGGGGACGGGCTGTCGGGCATCGTGGAGTACAGCACCGACCTGTTCGACGCGGCCACCGTGACGGGGATCGTCGAGCGGTGGCTGCGGCTGCTGCGGGCCGTGGCCGCCGACCCGGGCCGGCGGATCGGCGGGGTGGACGTGCTCTCGGCCGACGAGCTCAGGGCGCTGCTGCCGGCCGACCCAGGCCAGAGCGAAGCGATCCCCGGGAGCGGCCTCACCGCGCTCTTCGAGCGGCAGGTGCGGGTGGACCCGGCCGCGCCCGCCGTGGTGAGCGGTGATGTCACGCTGACCTACGGCGAGTTGAACGCCCGGGCCAACCGGCTGGCGCATGCCCTGATCGCCCGGGGGGTGGGGCCGGAGCAGCTGGTGGCGCTGGCACTGCCGCGCTCGGCCGAGCTGGTGGTGGCCGTCCTCGCGGTGCTCAAGGCGGGCGCCGCCTACGTGCCGGTGGACCCGCGGTACCCCGCGGCCCGGATCACGTACCTCCTCCAGGACTCCCGGCCCGCACTACTGCTGACGACGAGTCAGGTCGGTGAGCTGCCGGGCGCGGACTCGGTGGAGCGGCTGCTGCTGGACGACCCGTCGACCACCGCACTGGTGGCCGCCCGCCCGGACGGCGACCCGGGCGTCGCCGTCGATCCGAGGCACCCGGCGTACGTCATCTACACCTCCGGTTCCACCGGAAGGCCCAAGGGCGTCGTGGTGCCGCACCGGAACGTGGTGCGGCTGTTCACCACGGTCCGGGAGCTGTTCGCCTTCTCCGCGGACGACGTGTGGACGCTGTTCCACTCCTACGCCTTCGACTTCTCGGTGTGGGAGCTGTGGGGCCCGCTCCTGTACGGCGGACGCCTGGTCGTCGTGGACTACGAGACCAGCCGCTCGCCCGGCCGCTTCCTGGACCTCCTCGTCCGCGAGCGGGTGACGGTGCTCAACCAGACGCCGTCCGCCTTCTACCAGCTGATGCAGGCGGACGAGGAGGCGCCGCGGACCGGCCGTTCGCTCGCCCTGCGCACCGTGGTGTTCGGCGGCGAGGCGCTGGAGCCGGCCCGGCTGGCGAGCTGGTACGAGCGGCACCCGGACGACGCTCCGCTGCTGGTCAACATGTACGGCATCACCGAGACCACGGTGCACGTGACCTATGCCGCGCTCGACCGCTCCGTCGCCGCCGGAGCGGCCGGACCGGTCGGTACGGCCATCCCCGACCTGCGCGCGTACGTCCTGGACGCGCACCTGCGGCCGGTGGCCCCGGGCGTCGCCGGTGAGCTCTACGTGGCCGGCCCGGGCCTGGCGCGCGGCTACCTGAACCGGCCGGGGCTGACTGCCGGGCGGTTCGTGGCGGACCCGTTCGGGCCGGCCGGCTCGCGCATGTACCGAAGCGGCGACGTGGTGCGCCAGGGTGCCGATGGCAGCCTGCGGTACGTCGGCCGGGCCGACCAGCAGGTGAAGGTGCGCGGCTTCAGGATCGAGCTCGGCGAGATCGAGGCCTCGCTCGCCGCGCACCCGGGCGTCGCGCAGGTCGCCGTCCTGGCGCGGCGGGACCGGGCCGACGACACCCGGCTGGTCGCCTACCTGGTGCCGGCGGCGGGCGCCGCGCCGCACTCGGCCGAGCTGCGGGAGTACCTGGCCGAGCGGCTGCCCGAGTACATGGTGCCGTCGGCGTTCGTGGCGCTGGAGGCACTGCCGCTGACCGCCAACGGCAAGCTCGACCACCGGGCGCTGCCCGCACCCGAGTCGGCCTCGACGGTGAGGGGCCGCGCGCCGCGCACGCCCCAGGAGCAGATCCTGTGCGAGCTGTTCGCCGAGGTCCTGGAGGTGGCCGGGGTCGGCGTCGAGGACGGCTTCTTCGATCTGGGCGGGCACTCGCTGCTGGCGACCAGGCTGGCCGCGCGCGTCCGCGCGACCCTCGGGGTGGAGCTGGAGCTGCGCACCCTGTTCGAGACCCCGACCCCGGCCGGCCTGGCCGCCGCCCTGACGGGCGCACGCCAGGCGCAGCTGCCGCTGGTGCCGTACCGGCGCCCGGAGCGGGTCCCGCTGTCCTTCGCACAGCGGCGGCTGTGGTTCCTGCACCAGCTGGAGGGAGCCGGCGCGACCTACAACATCCCGCTGGCGTGGCGGCTGTCCGGACCGCTGGACCGGCATGCGCTGCACGCCGCCCTGACGGACGTGGTGGCCCGGCACGAGAGCCTGCGGACGGTGTTCCCGGTGGTGGACGGCGTGCCGTACCAGCAGGTGCTGGACGTCGCGGCGGCCCGCCCGGCGCTGCCGGTGAGCCGGACCACGGAGGCCGAGCTGTCCGGCGCGCTGACGGCGGCACTGACCCGCCGGTTCGACCTGGCGGTCGAACCACCGCTGCGCGTGGAGCTGTTCGAGCCGGCGGTGGACGAGCACGTGCTGCTGGTGGTGCTCCACCACATCGCCGGTGACGGCTGGTCCCTGGGCCCGCTGGCGCGGGACCTGACCGCCGCGTACACGGCCCGCTGCCGTGGCGAGGAGCCGCGGTGGGAGGAACTGCCGGTCCAGTACGCCGACTACACCCTGTGGCAGCACGAGCTGCTCGGCGAGGCCACCGACCGGGAGGGCCTGCTCGCCCGTCAGGCGGCCTACTGGACCGATCAGTTGGCGGATCTGCCCGAGCTGATCCGGCTGCCCGCCGACCGGCCCAGGCCGGCGGTCGCCTCGTACCGGGGTGGCGTCGCACGGGCCGAGCTGGACCCGGAGCTGCACCGCGGCCTGCGCGAGCTCGCCCGCACCAACGGGACCAGTCTGTTCATGGTGCTCCAGGCCGGGCTGGCGGCGCTGCTGAGCAAGCTCGGCGGGGGCGAGGACATCCCGGTCGGCAGCCCGATCGCCGGTCGGACCGACCAGGCCCTGGACGAGCTGGTCGGGTACTTCGTCAACACCCTGGTGTTCCGTACGGACACCTCGGGTGACCCGACCTTCGCCGAACTGCTCACCCGGGTCCGGGACACGGCACTGGCCGGTTACGCCAACCAGGACCTGCCGTTCGAGTACCTGGTCGAAGCCCTCAACCCGGTACGGTCGTTGTCGCACCACCCGCTGTTCCAGGTGATGCTGGTGCTGCAGAACGCGCCCCGGGCCGAGTTCACCCCGCCCGGCCTGCGCGTCCTGGACATGCCGCTGATGACGGCCACCTCCAAGCTCGACCTGGTCTTCACGATGTCCGAGCGGCACGGGGAGGACGGCGCCCCGGACGGGATCGACGGATTCGTCGAGTACGCCACCGACCTGTACGACCCGGCCACCGTGGAGACGATGGTCGCGCGGTGGGTGCGGCTGCTCCGTGCGGTGGTCACCGATCCGCGAGCGCGCCTCAGCCGGTTCGGCCTGCTCGCCGCGGAGGAGTGCCGCGAGTTGCTGGCCGTGGGCACCGGTCCGGTGGTCGAGGTCCCGGCGGCGAGTCTGCCGGAGCTGTTCGCGGCGCAGGTGCGGGCGGTCCCGGATTCGGTGGCGGTGGTGTGCGGTGATGTCACGCTGACGTACGCGGAGCTGGACGCCCGGGCGAACCGCCTGGCGCAGGCCCTGATCGCGCGGGGTGCGGGTCCTGAGCGGCTGGTGGCGGTTGCCCTCCCGAGGTCGGCCGAGCTGGTGGTGGCGATCCTCGCGGTGCTGAAGGCGGGTGCGGCGTACGTTCCGATGGATCCGGAGTACCCGGCCGCACGGATCGCGTACATGCTCGACGACGTCCGGCCGACTCTGTCGCTGACGGATGCGCGGACCCGGGAGCGGCTGGCCGAGGCCGGTCCGGTCGACTGGCTGGTGCTGGACGACCCGGAGACGGCCGCGTTGGTGGCGGGCCGTCCGGCGGCGGACCCTGCGGTGGTCGTCGACCCTGGCCACCCGGCCTATGTGATCTACACCTCGGGATCCACGGGGCGGCCCAAGGGCGTGGTGGCGACGCACGGCAGCCTGCTGAACCTGTTCGCCCACCAGAGCCCGGTGCTGTTCCCGGCATCGCGTGGGGAGCGTCCGAGGGTTGCCCTGACCACCTCGGTGTCCTTCGACGCCTCCTGGGACCAGCTGCTCAGCCTGTTCGCGGGCCATGAGCTGCACGTCCTGGACCGCGAGACCTGGGCGGATCCGAACGCCTTCGTCGAGTACGCCGCGAGCTGCGGCCTGGACTATGTCGAGGCCACCCCGTCCTATCTCCAAGTCCTGGTCACGCACGGGCTGTTGAGCGATCCCGAACGGCGTCCGGCGGTGGTCGCGGCGGGTGGAGAAGCGGTACCGGAGCGGTTGTGGGAGCAGCTGCGGGCGGTCGAGGGGGTGTCCTGCCTCAACTTCTACGGGCCGTCGGAGTGCACGGTCAACTCGGTGGTCGCGCCGCTGGAGTCGAGTGCGCGTCCGGTGATCGGCCGGCCGGTCGGCAACGTCCGGGTGTATGTGCTGGACGGGGCGCTCCGGTTGGTGCCGGCCGGTGTGCCGGGTGAGCTGTACATCGCGGGCGCGGGGCTGGCACGCGGCTATCTGAACCGGCCGGGCCTGAGTGCCGGGCGGTTCGTGCCGTGCCCGTTCGGGCCGGCCGGGTCGCGGATGTACCGCACCGGCGACCTGGTGCGGTGGGACTCGGAGGGGAACCTGGAGTTCCTCGGACGGACGGACGACCAGGTCAAGGTCAGGGGCTTCAGGATCGAGCCCGGCGAGATCCAGGCGGCGCTCCTCGAACACCCCGGGGTCGCCCAGGCCGCCGTCGTGGTGCGCACCGAGGACGACGCCCGGCTGGTCGCCTACGTCGTGCCCGTCACCGGGGAGCCCGTCCAGCCGGAAGCACTGCGGACCCACCTGCGCGAGCGGCTGCCGGCCCACATGGTGCCGGCCGCGTACGTGGCCATGGAGAAGCTGCCGCTGACCGTCAACGGGAAGCTGGACCGGCGCGCCCTGCCCGAACCCGAGTACACCGTGTCGCGAGCCGGTCGACTGCCGCGCACACCGCAGGAGCACGTCCTCACCGAGCTGTTCGCCCAGGTGCTGGGCGTGGCCCGGGTCGGGGCGGACGACGACTTCTTCGAGCTCGGCGGTCACTCGCTGCTGGCCACCCGGCTGGTCGCCCGGGTGCGCGCGACGCTGGGCGTGGAGCTGGAGCTGCGCACCCTGTTCGAGACGCCGACCCCGGCCGGGCTGGCCGCCGGGCTGGGCGAGGCCGGCCGGGCCCGGCTCGCGCTGGGCCGCACCGAGCGGCCCGGCCGGGTGCCGCTCTCCTCCGCCCAGCGGCGGCTGTGGTTCCTGCACCAGCTGGAGGGCGCCGGCTCGATCTACCACATGCCGCTGGCCTGGCGGCTGTCGGGCGGTCTCGACCGGGAAGCGCTGCACGCGGCGCTGGGCGACGTCGTCGCCCGGCACGAGAGCCTGCGTACCGTCTTCCCCCAGGCCGACGGCGTGCCGTACCAGCAGGTACTGGACGTCGAGGCGGCCCGGCCGCGGCTGCCACTCACCGAGACCGGCGAGAGTGGCCTGCCGGAGCTGCTGACGAAGGCCGTGGGGCGCGGATTCGACCTGGCCGCCGAACCGCCGGTGCGCGCCGAGCTGTTCGTGGTCTCGCCGGACGAGCACGTGCTGCTGGTGGTGCTCCACCACATCGCCGGTGACGGCTGGTCGCTGGGCCCGCTCTCGGCCGACCTGGCCACCGCGTACGCGGCCCGCCGCCGCGGCGAGGAGCCGCAGTGGGCGCCGCTGCCGGTGCAGTACGCCGACTACACCCTCTGGCAGCAGGAGCTGCTCGGCGACCGTACCGACCCGGAGAGCCGCTTCGCCCGCCAGGAGGACTACTGGACGCGGCAGTTGGCCGAGCTGCCCGAGCAGCTCCGGCTGCCCGCCGACCGGCCCCGTCCGGCGACCACCTCCTACCGCGGCGGCCATCTGGCCGTCGAGCTGGACGCCCACCTGCACGACGGGCTGGTGCGCCTGGGACGCGAGCGCGGCGCCAGTGTGTTCATGGTGCTGCAGGCCGGACTGGCCGCCCTGCTGGACAAGCTGGGCGCCGGAGCGGACATCCCGGTCGGCAGCCTGATCGCGGGCCGGACCGACCAGGCCCTGGACGAGCTCATCGGGTTCTTCGTCAACACGCTGGTGCTGCGCACCGACACCTCGGGTGACCCGACCTTCGCCGAGCTGCTGGCCAGGGTCCGGGAGCACGCGCTGGCCGCGTACGCGCATCAGGACCTGCCCTTCGAGTACCTGGTCGAGACCCTCAACCCGGCCCGGTCGCTCGCCCGCCAGCCGCTGTTCCAGGTGCTGCTCGCGTGGCAGAACGTGCCCCGCTCCGACTTCGAACTGCCCGGCCTGCACGCCGAGATCGTGCCGCTGCGGACGCCGACGGCGATGTTCGACCTCTCCTTCCACCTGCGGGAGAGCGGCGGCACCGGCGGGGTGCCCGAGGGCATCGACGGGTACGTCGAGTACGCCACCGACCTGTTCGACCGGGCCACCGTGGAGGCGCTGGTCGCCCGCTGGGTGCGGCTGCTGGCGGCGGCGGTCGCCGAACCGGACCGGCCGCTGAGCCGGATCGACGTCCTCACCGCCGAGGAGCGGCGCGAGCTGCTGGTCGAGCGCAACGACACCGCGTGCCCGGCTCCGGCCACCAGCCTGCCGGCCCTGTTCGAGGCCCAGGTCCGGGCGACCCCGAACGCCCCGGCGGTGGTCCTCGGGGACACCGTACTGACGTACCGCGAGCTGAACCTCCGGGCCAACCGCCTGGCCCACGCGCTGATCGCGCGCGGGGTGGGGGCGGAGCAGATCGTCGCTCTGCGGCTGCCGCGCTCCGCCGAGCTGGTGGTCGCCGTCCTCGCGGTGCTCAAGACCGGTGCGGCGTACCTGCCCATCGACCCGGACTACCCGGCCACCCGCATCGAGTACATGCTCGCCGACGCGTGTCCGGCCGTGGTGCTCGCCGACCTCGAAGCCGTCACGCCGGCCGAGGAGCGCAGGGAGACCGATCCCGGCGTCGCCGTGGACGCGCGGCACCCCGCGTACGTCATCTACACCTCGGGCTCCACCGGCCGCCCCAAGGCCGTGGTGATGCCCGCCGGTGGGCTGGTGAACCTGCTGCAGTGGCACCATCGATATGTCGGCGGCGAAGCAGGCGCGAGGACCGCCCAGTTCACCGCGGTCAGCTTCGACGTGTCGGTGCAGGAGATGCTGTCCGCGCTGCTGTTCGGCAAGACGCTGGTGGTACCGGCCGAGGAGGAGCGGCGCAGCGCCGAGCTGCTGGCCCGCTGGCTGGACCGCCACCGGGTGGAGGAGCTGTTCGCGCCCAACCTGGTGATCGAGGCGCTGGCGGAGGCCGCCGAGGAGGCCGGGCTGGAGCTGCCGAGCCTGCGGCTGGTCGCGCAGGCCGGCGAGGCGATGCGCCTGGGCGGTGCCGTGCGCCGCTTCCAGGCCCGTCGGCCGGGCCGGGTGCTGCACAACCACTACGGCCCCGCCGAGACCCATGTGATCACCGCCTACCCGCTGCCCGCGGACCCCGCCGACTGCCCGCTCCCGGTGCCGATCGGCCGTCCGATCGCCAACTGCCAGGTGTACGTGCTGGATTCGGCCCTGCGACCGGTGGCATCCGGAGTGACGGGTGAGCTGTACCTGGCCGGGGCGGGTCTGGCCCGAGGCTATCTGAACCGGCCCGGGCTCACGGCAGCGCGGTTCGTCGCCAACCCGTACGGCCCGGCGGGCTCGCGCCTGTACCGGACCGGCGACCTGGTCCGCTGGCGGGCCGACGGCGAGCTGGAGTTCGCGGGCCGGGTGGACCACCAGGTGAAGGTGCGCGGCTTCCGGATCGAGCCGGGCGAGATCGAGGCGGAGCTGGCCGCACACCCGGACGTCGCCCAGGTCGCGGTGCTCGCGCGTGAGGACCGGCCGGGCGCCACCCGGATCGTCGCGTACGTGGTGCCCTCGGCCCAGGGCCCGGTCACCGCGGCGGCGCTGGCGGCGTATCTGCGCGACCGCCTGCCCGACTACCTGGTGCCGTCCGCGTTCGTCCTGCTGGACGGGTTGCCGCTGACGCCGAACGGGAAGCTGGACCGTGCGGCGCTGCCCGCGCCGGATTCGGTCGGCACGGGGACGGGACGGGCGCCGCGCACTCCGCAGGAGCAGATCCTGTGCGAGCTGTTCGCCGAGGTGCTGGGCCTGCCGCAGGTCGGCGCGGACGACGACTTCTTCGACCTCGGCGGCCATTCGCTGCTGGCGACCCGGCTGGTGTCGCGGGTCCGGGCGACCCTGGGTGTGGAACTGGAGCTGCGCAGCCTGTTCCGGACGCCGACGCCGGTCGGCCTCGCGGCCGGGCTGCACGACGCCGGCACCGCGCGCACGGCCCTGGCCCCCAGGCCCCGCCGTGAGCCGATGCCGCTGTCGTTCGCGCAGCGCCGGCTGTGGTTCCTGCAGCAGTTCGGAGCACCGAGCGCCACCTACCACATGCCGCTGGCGCTGCGGCTGTCCGGCGACCTCGACGAGGCCGCGCTGAGCGCGGCACTGGCGGACGTGGTGGCCCGGCACGAGACGCTCCGCACGGTGTTCCCGCACACCGGCGGCGTTCCGCGCCAGCGGGTGCTGGACGCCGCGGAGGCAGCCGTCACCCTGACGGTCCGCGCGGCCGGTGAGGCCGAGGTGCCGGCGCTGCTGCGCGAGTCGGCGGTGCGCGGATTCGACCTGACGTCGGAAGTGCCGCTGCGGGCGGAGCTGTTCGTACTCGCGCCGGACGAGCACGTGCTGCTGCTGGTCATGCACCACATCGCCGGCGACGGCTGGTCCATGAGGCCGCTGGCCCGCGACCTCGCCACCGCGTACGCCACCCGGCGGGGCGGCGGGGTGCCCGACTGGCTGCCGCTGCCGGTGACGTACGGGGACTACACGCTGTGGCAGCACGAGATCCTCGGCGACGAGCAGGACGCGGACAGCGCGTTCGCCCGCCAGGTCGCCTACTGGAGCGAGGCGCTCGCCGGGCTGCCCGAGCAGCTGCAACTGCCGGTCGACCGGCCCCGTCCGGCGGCCGTGTCGTACGGCGGCGACCTGCTGGACGTCCGGATCGACGCGGAACTGCACGCGGCGCTGGTGGAGTTGGCCCGTCGGTCGGGTGCGAGTCTGTTCATGGTGCTGCAGGCGGCGTTGGCGGCGTTGTACACGCGGTTGGGTGCCGGGACGGATGTTCCGATCGGGAGTCCGATCGCGGGGCGTACGGATGAGGCGCTGGATGATCTGGTCGGGTTCTTCGTGAACACGCTGGTGCTGCGGACCGATACCAGTGGTGATCCGAGTTTCGTGGAGTTGCTGGGGCGGGTGCGGGAGACCGCGCTGTCGGCGTTCGCGCACCAGGACGTGCCGTTCGAGCACCTGGTGGAGGTGCTGAACCCGTCCCGGTCGCTGTCGTACCACCCGCTGTTCCAGACCATGCTGGCCGTGCAGAACGCGCCGGGCGGCGACTTCGACCTGCCCGGCCTCACGGTCGCCGGGATCGCCGTGCCCACCGGGACCTCGCGGCTCGATCTGACCTTCAGCCTCGCGGAGCAGCGCGGGCCCGACGGTGCGCCGACCGGTCTGAGCGGCGTGGTCGAGTACAGCACCGACCTGTTCGACCGCGGGACGGTCGAGGCCCTGTTCGCCCGGTGGCGCAGGCTGCTGGCCGCGGTCGCCGCCGACCCGGACCGGCCGATCGGCGCGATCGACGTGCTGGACGAGGAGGAGCGCCGCGCCCTGGTGGCCGGCCCTGACGCCACCGCGGTGTCCGTCGGTGTGCGGACGCTGCCGGTGGCCTTCGCGGCCCGGGTGGTGGCGGCTCCGGAGGCGGTCGCGCTGGTGGCCGGGGATGTTCAGCTGACGTACCGTCAACTCGATGCGTGGGCGAATCGTCTGGCGCATGCGTTGATCGCTCGGGGTGTCGGTCCTGAGCGGGTGGTGGCGGTGGCGTTGCCGCGGTCGGTGGAGTCGGTGGTGGCGGTTCTGGGGGTGTTGAAGGCGGGGGCGGCGTATCTTCCGGTGGATCCGGGGTATCCGGCGTCGCGGATCGCGTTCATGCTGGAGGATGCCCGTCCGGCGGTGGTGATCGATGATCCGGCCGTGGTGGCCGGGGTGGCCGAGTGGCCGGAGACCGATCCGGTGGTCGCGCTCGATGTGCGTCATCCGGCGTATGTGATCTACACCTCCGGTTCGACCGGCCGGCCCAAGGGCGTGGTGGTGACCCACGCCGGCGTGCCGAGCCTGGTGGCCTCGCAGATCGAGCGGCTCGGCCTGGAGCCCGGCAGCCGGGTGCTCCAGTTCGCCTCGCCGAGCTTCGACGCGTCGTTCTGGGACCTGTGCGGCGCCCTGCTGACCGGTGCCGCCCTGGTGCTGGCCCCGGCCGAGGCGCCACTGGAGGCGCTGACGGACCGTCGGCTCGGCGTCACCCATGTGACCCTGCCTCCCTCGGCCCTCGCCGCGGTGGGCGACGCCGAACTCACTGCCACCACACTGGTGGTGGCGGGTGAGGCGTGTGCGCCGGAGTTGGTGGCGCGGTGGGCGCCGGGGCGGCGGATGATCAATGCGTACGGTCCGACGGAGACGACGGTGTGCGCGACGATGAGTGCTCCGCTGTCGCCGGGTTCGGGTGTGCCGCCGATCGGGCGTCCGATCGCCAATGCGCGGGTGTATGTGCTGGATGATCGGCTTCGGCCGGTTCCGCCGGGTGTGGCGGGGGAGTTGTACGTCGCGGGTGCGGGTCTGGCGCGGGGGTACCTGGGTCGGCCGGGGTTGACGGCCGGGCGGTTCGTGGCGTGCCCGTTCGGTGCGGCAGGGGAGCAGATGTATCGCACGGGTGATGTGGTGCGGTGGCGGGCCGGTGGTGAGCTGGAGTTCGTCGGCCGGGCGGACGACCAGGTGAAGGTGCGTGGTTTCCGGGTCGAACTCGGTGAGGTCGAGGCCGCGTTGGCCGAGCATCCCGCCGTCGCCCAGGCCGCCGTCCTCGCGCAGGACGACCGGCTCATCGGCTACATCGTGCCCCGCCAGGAGGCGACCGTCCGGCCGGCCGAGCTGCGCGGCCACCTGGTCGACCGCCTGCCCGACTACCTGGTGCCGTCCGTGTTCGTGGTGCTGGACGCGTTGCCGCTGACGCCGAACGGGAAGCTGGACCGTGCGGCGCTGCCCGCGCCGGATTCGGTCGGCACGGGGACGGGACGGGCGCCGCGCACTCCGCAGGAGCAGATCCTGTGCGAGCTGTTCGCCGAGGTGCTGGGCCTGCCGCAGGCCGGTGTGGACGACGACTTCTTCGACCTGGGCGGGCACTCGCTGCTCGCCACCAGGCTGGTCGCGCGGGTGCGCTCGGTGCTCGGTGTCGAGGTGGAGTTGCGCGCGCTCTTCCAGGCGCCGACCGTGGCAGGACTGGCGGCGACGCTGTCCGAGGCCGGCCGGGCCCGGCCGGCGCTGACCACGCGCGAGCGGCCGGAGGCGGTACCACTGTCGTTCGCCCAGCGCCGGCTGTGGTTCCTGCACCGGATGGACGGCGCCGCCGCGACGTACCACATCCCGCTGGGGCTCCGGCTGACCGGGACCCTCGACGGTCGGGCGCTGGAGGGGGCGCTGGCCGATGTGGTGGCCCGGCACGAGAGCCTGCGGACGGTGTTCCCCGAGATCGACGGCGTTCCGTGCCAGCGCGTTCTCGACCCGGACCGGGCGCGGCTCCGGGTGCGGCTGACCGAGGTACGGGAGGCCGAACTGCCGGAGCGGCTCGCCGAGGCGGCACGGCAGCCCTTCGACCTGGCGACGGAGGCGCCGCTGCGGGCGGAGCTGTTCGTACTCGCGCCGGACGAGCACGTGCTGCTGCTGGTCATGCACCACATCGCCGGCGACGGCTGGTCCACCGGCCCGCTCTCCCGCGACCTGGCCGAGGCCTACGTGGCCCGCTGCCGGGGTGAGGATCCGCAGTCACCGGCCCTGCCGGTGCAGTACGCCGACTACACTCTGTGGCAGCGCGACCTGCTCGGTGAAGCCACCGACCCGAACAGTCGGTTCGCCGAACAACTCGACTACTGGACCGGGCAGTTGACCGGACTTCCGGATAGGTTGCAGCTGCCGGCCGACCGCCCCCGCCCGGCCGTCGCCGGTTACCGGGGAGACCACATCGGCCTTGAGCTGACTCCCGAACTGCACGCGGCGCTGGTGGAGTTGGCCCGTCGGTCGGGTGCGAGTCTGTTCATGGTGCTGCAGGCGGCGTTGGCGGCGTTGTACACGCGGTTGGGTGCCGGGACGGATGTTCCGATCGGGAGTCCGATCGCGGGGCGTACGGATGAGGCGCTGGATGATCTGGTCGGGTTCTTCGTGAACACGCTGGTGCTGCGGACCGATACCAGTGGTGATCCGAGTTTCGTGGAGTTGCTGGGGCGGGTGCGGGAGACCGCGCTGTCGGCGTTCGCGCACCAGGACGTGCCGTTCGAGCACTTGGTGGAGGTGCTGAACCCGACCCGGTCGCTGTCGCACCATCCGCTGTTCCAGACGATCCTGGCGCTGCAGAACGCGCCGATGGGCGAGTTCGGGCTGCCCGGCCTGCGGGCCGCCGTCTTCGCCGTGCCCACCGGGACGGCCAAGTTCGACCTGGGCTTCAGCCTGAGCGAGCGGTACGGTCCGGACGGCAGCCCGGCGGGGATCACCGGAGGGGTCGAGTACGCCACCGACCTGTTCGACCGGGAGACGGTGGCCACCCTCGCACGGCGCTGGACCCTCCTGCTGGAGGCCGTCGCCGCCGACCCGGACCGGCCGATCGGCGCGATCGACATCCTCGGTGCCGACGAGCGCTGCCGACTGCTGGAGGAGAACAACGCCACCGCGGTGCCCGTCGGTGTACGGACGCTGCCGGCGGCCTTCGCGGCCCGGGTGGCAGCGGCTCCGGAGGCGGTCGCGCTGGTGGCCGGGGATGTTCAGCTGACGTACCGTCAACTCGATGCGTGGGCGAATCGTCTGGCGCATGCGTTGATCGCTCGGGGTGTCGGTCCTGAGCGGGTGGTGGCGGTGGCGTTGCCGCGGTCGGTGGAGTCGGTGGTGGCGGTTCTGGGGGTGTTGAAGGCGGGGGCGGCGTATCTTCCGGTGGATCCGGGGTATCCGGCGTCGCGGATCGCGTTCATGCTGGAGGATGCCCGTCCGGCGGTGGTGATCGATGATCCGGCCGTGGTGGCCGGGGTGGCCGAGTGGCCGGAGACCGATCCGGTGGTCGCGCTCGATGTGCGTCATCCGGCGTATGTGATCTACACCTCCGGTTCGACCGGCCGGCCCAAGGGCGTGGTGGTCGCCCATTCGGGGATCGCCAGCCTGGTGGCCGCGCAGATCGAGCGGTTCGCGATCGAACCCGGAAGCCGGGTGCTCCAGTTCGCCTCGCCGAGCTTCGACGCCTCGGTGTCGGAGGTGTACACCGCACTGCTGCGCGGCGCGACCCTGGTGCTGCCGCCCGCGGCCGACCCGGTGTCCGCCCTGACCGACCCGGCCCTCGGGATCACCCATGTGACCGTGCCGCCGTCCGTCCTGGCGGCCCTGCCCGAGGACCGGGTGACCGCGTCGACGCTGGTGGTGGCGGGTGAGGCGTGTGCGCCGGAGTTGGTGGCGCGGTGGGCGCCGGGGCGGCGGATGATCAATGCGTACGGTCCGACGGAGACGACGGTGTGCGCGACGATGAGTGCTCCGCTGTCGCCGGGTTCGGGTGTGCCGCCGATCGGACGTCCGATCGCCAATGCGCGGGTGTATGTGCTGGATGATCGGCTTCGGCCGGTTCCGCCGGGTGTGGCGGGGGAGTTGTACGTCGCGGGTGCGGGTCTGGCGCGGGGGTACCTGGGTCGGCCGGGGTTGACGGCCGGGCGGTTCGTGGCGTGCCCGTTCGGTGCGGCAGGGGAGCAGATGTACCGCACCGGTGATGTGGTGCGGTGGCGGGCCGGTGGTGAGCTGGAGTTCGTCGGCCGGGCGGACGACCAGGTGAAGGTGCGTGGTTTCCGGGTCGAACTCGGTGAGGTCGAGGCCGCGTTGGCCGAGCATCCCGCCGTCGCCCAGGCCGCCGTCCTCGCGCAGGACGACCGGCTCATCGGCTACGTCGTGCCCCGCCAGGACACGACCCGGGACAGCGGCCTCGAACTGGGCCACGTGGACGAGTGGCGGAACATCTACGACGCCCTGCCCATCACCCCCGAGGAAACCGCCTTCGGCCAGAACTTCGTTGGCTGGAACAGCAGTTACGACACGAGCCCGATCCCGCTCGAGCAGATGCGGGAGTGGCGGGACGCCACCGTGGCGCGCATCCTGGCCCTGCGCCCCCGCCGGGTGCTGGAGGTCGGCTGCGGCACCGGTCTGCTGCTCTCGCAAATCGCACCGCACTGCGAGACCTACTGGGCGACCGACTTCTCCGCCACCGCGATCGACGCGCTGGCGGCCCAGGTGGCCCGGCAGGAGGACCTGGCCGAGCGGGTCGTGCTGCGGACCCGCCCGGCGCACGACACCGACGGGCTGCCCGCCGGGACGTTCGACACCATCGTGATCAACTCGGTGGTGCAGTACTTCCCCTCCGCCGACTACCTCGCCGAGGTGGTCGACCGGCTGATGCGGCTGCTCGCCCCCGGTGGCGCGCTCTTCGTCGGCGACGTCCGCAACCTGCGGCTGCTGCGCCCCCTGGCCACCGCCGTCCAGCTGCACCGGGCCGACGAGGGCACCGATCTGCCCGCGGTGCGGCGTGCGGTGGAGCAGGCCCTCCTGGTGGAGAAGGAACTCCTGGTCGACCCGGACTTCTTCACCGTCCTGCAGGGCCGCGGTACGGACATCGGCGCCGTGACCGTGGAGGTCAAGCGCGGCCACCACCACAACGAGCTGACCCGCTACCGCTACGACGTCACGCTGCACAGGCGGTCGGCCACCTGGGCGGATCCGGCCGATGCGGCGGAACTGACGTGGGGCCGGGAGGTCACCTGCCTGACCGGACTGCGTGAGCTGCTCGCCGGGAAGGACACCGGCCCGGTGCGGATCACCGGCGTGCCGAACCGGCGCGTCGCGCGCGAGGCCGAACTGGCCCGGGCGGTGCGCGACGGCGACGGCACGCTCGCGGAGCTGATGGACCGGCTGAAGGCCCCGGACAGCGGCGAACTGCCCGACCCGGAGGACTTCCACGCCCTCGGAAGCGAACTCGGCCGCCGCACGGGCGTCACCTGGTCGGCCGCAGCCGACGCACTGGACGTCGTCTTCGCCGACCGGTCGATGCCCTCCGGCTCCCCGATCGAGCCCTACCGGCCGCACCGGGACGCCGGCACCGAGCTGTCCTCGCTCACCAACCGCCCGACCGGCAGCCGCGGCACCAGCGCCCTCATCGGCGAACTCCGTGACCGGCTGCGCGAACGGCTGCCCGACTACCTGGTGCCGTCGTCCTTCGTCGTCCTCGACGCGCTGCCGCTGACCGCCAGCGGGAAGCTCGACCGGCGCGCCCTGCCCGCCCCCGACCTGGGGATGGCCATGGCCGGGCGGGCCCCGCGCACCCCGCAGGAGCAGCTGCTCGCCGAACTCTTCGCCGACGTGCTCGGACTGGCCCAAGTCGGCGTGGAGGACAGCTTCTTCGACCTCGGCGGCCACTCGCTGCTGGCGACCCGCCTGGCCTCCCGGGTCCGGGCGACCTTCGGCGCGGAACTGGAGGTCCGGACGCTGTTCGAGACCCCGACCGTGGCCGGGCTGGCGGCCCGGCTCGACGGCTCCGTCACGGCACGGCCCGCGCTGACCACCCGTCCGCGCCCCGAGCGGATCCCGCTGTCCTTCGCCCAGCAACGCCTGTGGTTCCTGCACCGCATGGACGGACCGAGCGCCACCTACAACATGCCGCTCGCGCTGCGCCTGGACGGCGAACTCGACCGGGCGGCGCTGCATGCCGCGCTCGCCGACGTGATCGCCCGGCACGAGAGCCTGCGGACGGTCCTGCGCGAAGCGGACGGCGTGCCGTACCAGCTCGTGCTGAGCGCCGACGAGGCCCGCCCCGAGCTGCCGGTGGTCGAGCTCGACGACGCACGGCTGCCCGGCCGGCTGGCCGAGGGAGCCCAGCGCGGCTTCGACCTGACCGCCGAGCCGCCGATCCGGGCGGAGCTGTACGCACTCGCCCCGGACCGGCACGTGCTGCTGGTCGTGGTGCACCACATCGCGGCCGACGGCTGGTCGATGGGCCCGCTCTCCGGCGACCTGGCGGCGTCCTACGCGGCCCGCTGCCGGGGTGAGGAACCGCGGTGGTCCCCGCTGCCGGTCCAGTACGCCGACTACACGCTGTGGCAGCGCGACCTGCTCGGTGGCGCCGACGATCAGGGCAGCCTGTTCTCCCGCCAACTCGACTACTGGAAAAAGGAGTTGTCAGGCCTGCCGGACCAGGTTCCGGTGCCCGCCGACCGGCCCCGGCCGGCTGCGGCGACCCAGCGGGGCGGCCGGATCGAGGTCCGGCTGGACGCCGACCTGCACCGGGAGCTGCGGGAGGTGGCCACCGCCCACGGTGCCAGCATGTTCATGGTGCTCCAGGCCGGCCTCGCCGCGCTGCTCACCAGGCTCGGCGCGGGAACCGACATCCCTATCGGCAGCCCGATCGCCGGGCGTACCGACCAGGCACTGGACGACCTCGTCGGTTTCTTCGTCAACACCCTGGTGCTGCGCACCGACACCAGCGGCGACCCCGGTTTCGCCGAACTGCTCGGCCGGGTGCGGCAGAAGGCGCTCGCCGCCTACGCCAACCAGGACGTGCCGTTCGAGTACCTGGTCGAGGTGGTCAACCCCACCCGGTCCCTGGCCCACCACCCGCTGTTCCAGGTCATGCTCGCTCTGCAGAACGCCCCGGTGGGCGAGTTCGCCCTGCCGGGACTGGCAACCGCCTATCTGGAGGCCCCGACCGGCACCGCGCGGGTCGATCTGACCGTCAGCCTGGCCGAGCAGTACGGCGCGGACGGCAGCCCGGCGGGTGTGCTCGGCGCGGTGGAGTACGCGACCGACCTGTTCGACCCGAGCACCGTTCAGCTGCTGTTCGCCCGGTGGGTGAGGCTGCTGCGCGCGGCGGCCGCCGAGCCGGACCGGCCGATCGGCCGCCTCGACATCCTGTCCGCCGAGGAACTCCACCGGCTGCTGGAGGAGTTCAA
The DNA here is from genome assembly GCF_051374625.1 of Kitasatospora sp. HPM-01-4. Classification (NCBI taxonomy): domain Bacteria; kingdom Bacillati; phylum Actinomycetota; class Actinomycetes; order Kitasatosporales; family Streptomycetaceae; genus Kitasatospora; species Kitasatospora sp. HPM-01-4. The sequence goes on from NZ_JBPQGP010000005.1 coordinate 8,483,934, forward strand.
CGACAGCGCCGCCGAGCTGCCCGAGGCCGCCCTGCCGGAGCTGTTCGCCCGGCAGGTGCGGGCCACCCCGGGCGCGGTGGCCGTCGTCGCGGGCGGTACCGAACTGACCTATTCCGAACTCGACCAGTGGGCCAACCGGCTGGCACGGGCACTGATCGGCCAGGGCGTGCGGGCACAGACACCGGTGGCGGTGCTGCTGGAGCGTTCGGCGGAACTGGTCGTGGCGATCCTGGCGATCGTCAAGGCCGGTGGAGCCTATGTCCCGCTCGACCCCAGGTTCCCGTCCTCCCGGACCGACCTGATCGTCCGGGAGACCGGTGCGGCACTGGTGCTCACCGAGGACGTGCTGACCGCGCTGAGCCAGGCCGAGCCTGACGACTCCGATCCTCACATCACCTGCGACGAACGCCAGTTGGCGTACGTGATGTACACCTCCGGCTCGACCGGCCGACCGAAGGGCGTCGGCGTCACCCACCGCGACGTGGCGGCGCTCGCGCTGGCCCCGTGCTGGCGCGAGGGCGGCCACGAGCGGGTGCTGCTGCACTCGCCGACGGCCTTCGACGCCTCGACGTACGAGCTGTGGGTGCCGCTGCTCGGCGGCGGCCGGGTCGTCGTCGCGCCGGGCGGCCGGCTCGACCTCGACCTGCTCCAGGACGCGGTCGCCGAGCAGCGGGTCACCGGACTGTGGCTGACCGCCGGTCTGTTCCGGCTGGTGGCCGAGGAGCGGCCGGGATTGCTCGCCGGGGTCCGCGAGGTGTGGACCGGCGGCGACGTGGTGCCGCCGGCGGCCGTCGCCCGGGTGCTGGCGGCCTGCCCGGGGCTGACGGTGGTCAACGGCTACGGCCCGACCGAGACCACGACCTTCGCCGCTCACCACAGGGTCCTCGCTCTGACCGGGACCACTGCGACCGTGCCGATCGGCCGGCCGATGGCGAACATGCGGGCCTACGTGCTCGACCCGGGTCTGCGGCCGGTCCCGCCGGGCGTCACGGGAGAGCTGTACCTGGCCGGGGCGGGCGTCGCCCGGGGCTACCTGGGCCGGCCGGCGCTGACGGCGGAGCGGTTCACCGCGGACCCGTACGGGCCCGCCGGAACGCGGATGTACCGCACCGGAGACCTCGCCCGATGGCTCCCCGACGGCACCCTGGAGTTCACCGGCCGGGCTGACGACCAGGTCAAGCTGCGCGGCTTCAGGATCGAGCCCGGGGAGGTCGAGGCCGTACTCGCCGCGTGCCCGGGCGTCGCCCAGGCGGCCGTGGTCGCCCGTGAGGACCGGCCCGGCGACCGGCGGCTGGTGGCCTACCTGGTGCCCGCCTTCGAGGACGGGCCCGAACCGGAGGAACTGTCCCGCCGGATCGGCCGCGAACTGCCCGAGTACATGGTGCCCTCCGCGTTCGTCACCCTGGACCGGCTGCCGCTGACCGCCAACGGGAAGCTGGACCGGGCCGCCCTGCCGGCACCCGAATACGAAGCGGAGGGCATCGGCCGCGGCCCCCGCACTCCGCAGGAGCAGCTGCTGTGCGCCCTGTTCGCCGAGGTCCTCGGCCGGGACGAGGTCCGCATCGACGACGGCTTCTTCGACCTCGGCGGGCACTCGCTGCTGGCCGCCCGCCTGGTCTCGCGCGTCCGCGAGACGCTGGGCGTCCGGGTGAGCCTGCGCACCCTGTTCGAGGCACCCACCGTGGCCGGTCTGGCCGGCCGGCTGGCCATGAACGACCCGGAGGACGCCTTCGACGTGGTGCTTCCCCTGCGGTCGACGGGCAGCCGCCCGCCGCTGTTCTGCATCCACCCCGGTGGCGGCATCAGCTGGTCCTACTCCGGGCTGATGAACCACGTCGGCCCGGAGTACCCGGTGTACGCGATCCAGGCACGCGGCCTCGCCCGGCCGGAGGAACTGCCGTCCTCCTACGAGGAGATGGCCGCCGACTACGCCGACCAGATCCGCAAGGTCCAGCAGGAGGGCCCCTACCGGTTGCTCGGCTGGTCCGCCGGCGGGCTGATCGCCCACGCGATCGCCTGCGAGCTCCAGGCCCGCGGGGAGCGGACCGACCTGCTGGCGATCCTCGATGCCTACCCGGTCAAGGACGTGCGGTTCGAGGAAGTGCCCGTGCCCAGTGAGCGGGACGTCCTCGTCGGGATCCTGGACTGCGACCCGGATGAGCTGGGCGAACAGGCTCTGACCTACGCCGAGGTCGCCGAGATCCTCCGCCGCCGCGGCAGCGCCCTGGCCGGCCTGGACGAGGGGCGCATCGAGGCCGTCGTCCAGATCATGATCAACAATGCCAAACTCGCGGTCGACCACGTCCCGAGCCGGTTCGACGGAGACCTGCTGCTGTTCAACTCCACGATCGACCGCGCCGACGACCAGGCCGGCGCCGGGATCTGGCAGCCCTACGTCGCCGGGCGGGTCGAATCCCACGAGGTCACAACTCGCCACGACCGCATGACCCAGCCGGGCTCACTGGCCCAGATCGGACCGGTCCTGGCCGCCCGCCTCGCCGAGATCTCCGGTGTCACCGCCGAGATCACCGGTGCCACCACCATCGCCCACCAGGAGGACTGACCCATGACCAACCCGTTCGACGACCAGGACGGCACCTTCCTCGTGCTCATCAACCAGGAGAACCAGCATTCGCTGTGGCCGCAGTTCGCCGACGTCCCCGAGGGCTGGACCGTCGCCCACGGCCCCGACACCCACGCCGCCTGCCTCGACCACATCGAGCGGAGCTGGACCGACATGCGGCCCAAGAGCCTCGCCGACGCCATGGACGCCCAGCGGTAGCGCGGCCGACGTGACCTCCACCGACACTCTCGGTACCGGTACCCCGGCCGAGGCCCGCCCCGTCGCGGGCCCGGCCGGGCCCGGCGGCCTCGCCCAGGCGCTGTACACGCCCGAGGCCTGCCGGGACCCCTACCCGGTCTACGCCCGCATGCGCCGCGAGAGCCCGGTCCACCGCAGTACCCAGGGCATCTGGTACCTCACCCGGTACGCCGACGTCGACGCCGCCCTGAGCGAGCTGCGGCTGTCCAACGACCGGGACCGGATGACCCGCGCCTACGGCACGCTCGGCGGCGACCTGAAGGCCTTCAGCCGGCTCACCGACCGGCTTGGCCGGGTGATGACCAACACCGACCCGCCGGACCACGCCCGGCTGCGCAAGCTCGCCAACCGGGCGTTCACCGCCCGGCGCGTCGAAGCCCTGCGCGAGGGCATCCAGAGCATCGTCGACGGGCTGCTCGACGAGGCCGTCGCGGCCGGACCGGCCATGGACCTGATCGACGCGGTCGCCTCCCCGCTGCCGCTCGCCGTCGTCTGCGAGCTGTTCGGCATCCCGCCCGAGGACCGCCCGCAGGTCAAGACCTGGTTCCGCCGCTTCAGCCGGCTGAGCGAGGACATCGACAAGTCCGAGGCGGCGATCGACCAGTACGAGGAGTACCTCGCCGCACTCGTCCGCCGACGCCGGGCCGATCCGGGCGACGACCTGATCAGCGCCCTGGTCGCGACGCAGGCGCGGGACGACCGGCTCACCACCGCGGAGATCCTCTCCACCTGCTTCGTCCTCATCGCCGCCGGCGACGAGACCACCACCCACCTGATCGGCAACGGGACCCTCGCGCTGCTGCGCCACCCCGGCCAACTGGCCCGGCTGCGCGAGGACCCGGCACTGATCCGCAGTGCGGTCGAGGAGCTGGCCCGCTACGACACGCCGACCCAGGCGATCGTCCGGGTCGTCGCCGAGGACGTGCCGATCGGTGGACAGACCCTGCGCGAGGGTGAGTTGGTGTACCTGTTCCTCGGCGCGACCAACCGCGACCCCGACCGCTTCGACGACCCGGACCGCCTCGACCTGTCGCGTGCCGGCAACCGGCACCTGAGCTTCGGCAACGGCCCGCACTTCTGTCTCGGCGGCCCGCTGGCCAAGCTCCAGACCGAGGTGGCCATCGGCACGCTGATCCGCCGGCTCCCGCACCTGCGGCTCGCTGACGAGTCCGCCCTCGACTGGAAGCCCAACCCGCTTCAGCGGCGGCTCAGCGCCCTGCCGCTCATCCACTGATCCGTCAACGCTGCACAATCGCTGCAAAGGAGAACCGACCATGGCCCGGGAGTTCCAGGTACGCCGGGAGCAGGACCTGCCCGCCGCACCCGAGCAGGTCTGGCACGCGGTCGCCACTGGCGCCGGCAACCTCGGCTGGCTGTACCGCATGGAGATCGAGCCGCACCTCGGCGGGGCGGTCTCCCGTGGCGGGGGCACCGTCGCGGAGTGGGAACCGCCGTACCGCTTCGCCGCCCGGGTGACCAGGGACGACGGGTTCTCCAACACGCTCAGCTACCACATCGAGCCGGGCGAGGGCGGAACGAGCCGACTGCGCATGGGCATCCACTGGGTGCACGAGGGTGTGGTCGACGACGGCTGGGACACCAGGGCGGACGCGGCCGAGAAGCACGTCGACTTCTACCAGCACAGCCTGGCCCAGTACCTGACGCACTTCGCCGGCCGCCCCGCTGTGTACGTCAAGGCCGACCGGCCCCAACCGGCCGACGGTCCCGACGACTTCGCCGCACTGCGCCGACGCCTCGGCCTGGCTGACGACACGGCCGTCGGTGACCGGCTGTCACTCGACCTCCCGGGTGAAGACGGCAGCCCGGGGGGAGACGGCGGCCCGGGGGGAGACGGCGGCCCGGGGGGAGACGGCGGCCCGGTGGACGTGGTCGTGGACTACCTCGACCGCGACTTCGTCGGCCTGCGCGGTCCGGACGCGCTGTACCGCTTCTTCAACGGCAGCTCCTGGAACTGGCCGATCTGGCTGGGCCACCACCTCTTCGCCGAGGAGGCGGACGAGCAGCAGGCCGTGCGGGCGTGGAACCGCTGGCTCAACGGCGCGTAGTGCCCGTCAATCCCAACCCCCTCGACTCGCCGGACGATCGACAACCAAAGGGCCCCTGATGGAAACACTGCTCTATTCCGCCGAACTCATCCAGGAAGGCGGCACCTACAAACTCGTGGTCCAGGATCTGGTACGGGACACCGTGCAGACCACTCCGGTCCCCAAGTCCGCGGTGGACAGGCTCCCGACGTTCCTTTCGGTGCTCAGCTCCAAGCTCAACTCAGCGTCGCCGCGCGGGCGGTGGTAACCGGCACCACATGAGCACCGTGATCGGCCGACCAGCCGATCACGGTGCCCGTGCGCCGCCGGAAGCCCGGCCACCGTCCCGGCCGCGCGATCCGGAGGAGGCGCGCCGGTCAACTCCTGTGCGGGGCTGGAGAGGTGCGGTACGGACACAGCTCGATAACGGGCGGCACTACCTCTTGTCAGTGCAATTTCACATTATTATGTTACGGGTCACACGGCGGAGCGGCCCGGACCTCGAAGGTCGCCCTCCCGGTCGGGCCTCGGACCACCTGCCGGGGCGGAGCACGGGCTTCACGGCGGGCCCCCCACAGCGGAGTTGCTACATGACCAGGCGCACCCACGCCGCCCTCGCGGCGGCCCTCGCGGCGACCCTCACCCTCGGCCTCGGGGCCTGCAGGAACGACAAGAGCGACGACGGCGACGCTTCGGCGGCCGGCAGTTCCAGGGCCCCCGGCGCCGCCTCCGGGTCGATCGTCGGCGGCACCCCGGTCAAGGGCGGCACCCTGACCGTCCTCTCCAACCAGGACTTCGCCCACCTCGACCCGGCCCGCAACTGGACCATGCCGAACATGGACTTCGGCATCCGGCTGCTCTACCGCACCCTGGTCACCTTCAAGGCCGAGCCGGGCGCCGCCGGCAGCGAGATCGTCCCCGACCTCGCCACCGACCTCGGCAGATCCTCGGACGGCGGGAGGACCTGGTCCTTCACCCTCAAGGAGGGCGTCAAGTACGAGGACGGCACGCCGATCAAGTCCGCCGACATCAAGTACAACGTCGAGCGCTCCTTCGCCCCGGACCTCACCGGCGGCCCCGACTACGCCCAGCAGTACCTGGCCGGCGGCGAGAACTACAAGGGGCCGCTGAACGGCGAGCACCTGGCCAGCATCGAGACCCCGGATGACAGGACCATCGTCTTCCACCTCAAGCGCCCGGTCGCCGAGTTCTCCTACACGGCGACCCTGCCGACCTTCGCGCCCGTGCCGCAGTCCCGGGACAAGGGCACCCAGTACGACCTGCGCCCGTTCTCCTCCGGCCCGTACAAGATCGAGACCTACGACCGCGGCAAGCAGTTGGTCCTGGTCCGGAACAGCAACTGGGACCAGTCCACCGACCCGGTCCGCAAGGCCTACCCGGACAGGATCGTCGTCGTCCAGGGCCTCAAGGCCGGCCAGGTCGACGACCGGATCATCGCGAGCGAGGGCGCGGACGCCTCCGCCGTCGAGTGGATGAACCTGCGCCCGGAGTCGATAGCCAAGGTGCTGCCCAAACCGGACGTGAGGTCCCGGCTCATCGCCGAGCAGCAGGGCTGTACCGACATGCTCTACCCCAACACCTCCAAGGCGCCGTTCGACGACCCGAAGGTGCGCGAGGCGCTGATGTACGCGGTGGACCGGGAAGGCCAGGTCACCGCGTACGGCGGACCGGCCATGGCCGACGTGGCCACCTCCTACCTGCCGCCCGCACTGACCGGCGGCACCAGGCAGGACACCCTGAAGATCGCCCCGACCGGCGACCCGGAGAAGGCCAGGCAGCTGCTCAAGGAGGCCGGCAAGACCGACCTCAAGGTCTCGCTGACCGTCTCCTCCGGTGACAAGACCCGGGCCGAGGCGCTCCAGCAGTCGCTGGGCAAGGTCGGCATCCAGGTCACCATCACCACCGCCGACCCGTCGGTCTACTACGACACCATCGGTGACACCAAGAGCGCGCCCGACCTCGCCATCCTCGGCTGGTGCCCGGACTACCCGTCGGGAGCCACCTTCCTGCCCTTGGTCTTCGACGGCCGCAACATCAAGGAGAAGGGCAACCAGGGGAACGTCGAGCAGTTCCGCGACCAGGCCACCTCGGACCGGATCGACCAGATCAACGCGATGAGCGACGTCACCGAGGCCAACAAGGCGTGGATGCGGCTCAGCGAGGACCTGCTGAAGAAGGCGCCCACCGTGCCGCTGCTCTGGCAGCGCCGTCCGCTGCTGGCCGGCACCAACGTGGCAGGCGCCTTCGGCCACCCGGCCTGGACCGGCCAGTGGGACTTCGCCACCATCGGTCTCAAGGACCCCTCCAAGAGCAAGGGCTGAGGGGCCGTCCGTGATGAGTGACACCACCCCCTCGGGGGCCGAGGACCGCGCCGGTGTCGAAAGTTCGAGGCTGGGGGTGAGCGTCGACACCGGACCACGAGCGGCCGGAGGCGAACGAGGAGTCGCAGCGCCCGTCGCCGCGGCCCTCGCTTCGGCGGGCCCCGCGAAGGCCGCCGGCCGTGGGCCGTGGCGGCTGGTCTGGGACCGGCTCTGGGCCAGGGGCTCGGCCCGGTTCGGCCTGGTCACGGTCGCCCTCCTGGTCCTGCTGACCGCACTGGCCGGACCGCTGAGCGCGCTCGGCGGCTGGTCCCCCGACGAGTTCGACAGACGCGCGATCGACCCGTACCTCGGCGGCCTGCCGATCGGCGACTTCGGCGGGGTCGGGACCCGGCACTGGCTGGGCGTCGAACCCGGGACCGGACGCGACCTGTTCGCCCGGGTCCTGCACGGCGGCCAGGTCTCGCTGGTGATCGCGTTCACCGCCACCGCCGTGGTCGTGGTCACCGGCACCCTGGTCGGGATCGCGGCCGGCTACTTCGGCGGCCGGACCGACGCCGTGCTCTCCCGGCTGGTGGACCTCACGATGTCCTTCCCGTCCCTGATCTTCATGATCTCGATGATGTCGGTGGCCGAGGACGTCAACCGGATCCTGCTGATGACCCTCGTGATCGGCATGTTCGGCTGGCCCGGCATCGCCCGCGTGGTGCGCGGCCAGACCCTCTCGCTCAAGCACCGGGAGTACGTCGAGGCCGCCAAGGTCGGCGGCGCGCGCTCCTGGCGGATCCTCACCCGGGAGATCCTGCCGAACGTCTCCGGCCCGATCATCGCCTACACCACGCTGCTCGTCCCCGGCATGATCGCCACCGAGGCCGCGCTCAGCTACCTCGGCGTGGGCGTGCGCCCGCCGACACCGTCCTGGGGCCAGATGATCGCCGAGAGCATCAGCTTCTACGACACCGACCCGACGTACTTCCTGATCCCGACGGTCTTCCTGTTCCTCGCCGTGCTCGCCTTCACCCTGCTCGGCGACGCGCTGCGCGACATCCTCGACCCCCGGGGAGGCCGGTCGTGATCCTCTACCTCGGCCGTCGGCTGCTCGCCGCGGCCGGCATCCTCCTGGCCGTCTGCGCGATCACCTTCACCATCTTCTACCTGTTGCCCTCCGACCCGGCCGTGGCCGCCTGCGGCAAGACCTGCAGCCCCGAGCGGGTCGCCGAGGTCAAGACGGCGATGGGCCTGGACAAGCCGGTCTGGGAGCAGTTCGCCACCTACGTCACCGGCATCTTCGCCGGGCGTGACTACGGCAGCGGGCCCAGCGCCACCCACTGCGGCTTCCCCTGCCTCGGCTACTCCTACGAGTACTCGCTGCCGGTCTGGAACCTGCTCACCGACCGCCTGCCGGTCTCCGTCTCGCTCGCCATCGGCGCGGCCGTGCTCTGGCTGCTCCTCGGCCTCGGCGCGGGCGTCACCTCTGCGCTGCGCAAGGGCGGGGTGATCGACAGGACGCTGATGGTGCTCTCGGTCGGCGCCGCGTCGCTGCCGGTCTACTTCACCTCGATCATGCTGATCTGGGGAATCGTCCGGACGGCCGGGCTGCTGCCGTACCCGGCGTACCACCCGCTCACCGAGGACCCGGTCAAGTGGGCCTCCAACCTGCTGCTGCCATGGACCGCCCTGGCCCTGCTGTACGCGGCCATGTACGCCCGGCAGAGCCGCAACTCGATGATCGAGGCGATGGCCGAGCCGTACATCCGCACCGCCAGGGCCAAGGGCCTGCCGGCCGGCACCGTCACCGTCAAACACGGGCTGCGCTCGGGGATGACGCCGATCCTCACCATCTTCGGCATGGACCTCGGCGGGCTGCTGGCCGGTGCCGTCATCACCGAGTCGATCTTCGGACTGCCCGGTGTCGGACGGCTGTTCTACGACGCGCTGGTCCGCTCGGACCAGCCCGTCATCCTCGGTGTCACCCTGCTCGCGGCCTCCTTCATCGTCGTCGCGAACCTGCTGGTCGACCTGCTCTACGCGTACGTCGACCCGAGAGTGAGGTACTGATGTCCCTCTTGGAGGTGGAGGACCTCAGGGTCTCCTTCGACACCCCGCACGGCACCGTCCGGGCGGTGGACGGCATCTCCTTCGCCGTCGAGGCCGGGCGCACACTCGGCCTGGTCGGCGAGTCCGGCAGCGGCAAGTCGGTCACCTCGCTCGCCGTCATGGGCCTGCACCGGGATGCCGTCGTCACCGGCTCGATCCGGCTGAGCGGGCAGGAGCTCAACGGGCTCGGGGAACGGGAGCTGGGCACCGTGCGGGGCCGCCGGATCGCGATGATCTTCCAGGACCCGCTGTCCAGCCTGCACCCCTTCTACACCGTCGGGGAGCAGATCGCCGAGCACTACCGGGTGCACTTCAGGGCCTCCCGCAAGGCCGGCCGGGCACGGGCGGCCGAGATGCTGGCCGAGGTCGGCATCCCGGAGCCGGCCCGCCGGCTCGACGAGTACCCGCACCAGTTCTCCGGAGGCATGCGCCAACGCGTGATGATCGCCATGGCGCTCGCCTGCGAACCCGACCTGCTGATCGCCGACGAGCCCACCACGGCCCTCGACGTCACCGTCCAGGCGCAGATCCTCGACCTGATCGCCCGGATCCAGCAGGAGCGCGGCCTCGGCGTCGTCATGATCACCCACGACCTGGGCGTGGTCGCCCGGGTCGCCCATGAGGTGCTGGTCATGTACGGCGGCAGGGCGGCCGAACAGGCCCTGGTGGACCGGCTGTTCGCCGCCCCGGCGCACCCGTACACCCGCGGCCTGCTGGACTCGCTGCCCCGTCTGGACGACACCGACGACGCCCCGCTGCGGGCCATTCCCGGCAGCCCGCCGTCGCTGATCTCCCCCGCCCCCGGCTGCTCCTTCGCCCCACGCTGCGCCCGCACCACCGCCGCGTCCGCCGAGGAGCACGCCCGCTGCCTGGCCGAACGCCCCGTGCTCGGCCCGCTCGCCCCCGGCCACCAGGCCGCCTGCCATCTACCGCTGGTGCCGGAAGGAGCGCGGCCATGACGGTCACGACCGACACCCTGCTGTCCGTACGGGACCTGGTGAAGACCTTCCCCGGCCGGCGCGGGCGCACCGGCCGGCCCGGTGCCCCGATCCGGGCCGTGGACGGGGTCAGCTTCGACGTCGGCAAGGGCGAGACGCTCGGCCTGGTCGGCGAGTCCGGCTGCGGCAAGTCCACCACCGGGCGGATGATCGTCCGGCTGCTCGACCCGACCTCGGGCACGGTCACCTTCGAGGGCACCGAGATCGGCGGGCTCTCCCAGGCCCAGCTGCGGCCGCACCGGCGGAACCTGCAGATGGTCTTCCAGGACCCGTACTCCTCGCTGAATCCCCGGCAGACGGTGGCCCGGATCGTCTCCGAACCGCTGTTGGTCCGGGGGTCGAGCGCGGCGGACGCGCGCAGGCGGGCCGGCGAGCTGATGGAGGTGGTCGGGCTGATCCCCGAGCACCTCGACCGCTACCCGCATGAGTTCTCCGGCGGCCAGGCGCAGCGCATCGGCATCGCGCGGGCGCTGGCCACCTCGCCGAAGCTGGTCATCGCCGACGAGCCGGTCTCCGCGCTCGACGTCTCCGTCCAGGCCCAGGTGGTCAACCTGATGGCCCGCCTCCAACAGGAGCTCGGTCTGGCGTACGTGTTCATCGCGCACGACCTCTCGGTGGTCAAGCGGGTCTGCGACCGGGTCGCGGTGATGTACCTGGGCCGGATCGTCGAGATCGGGGACAAGGCCGAGGTGTACGGCAACCCCGCGCACCCGTACACGAAGGCGCTGCTGTCCGCCGTGCCGCTGCCGGACCCGGCGGCGGAGCGGGCCAGGGAGCGGATCGTCCTGCTCGGTGACCCGCCGAGCCCGGCGAACCCGCCGACCGGGTGCACCTTCCATCCGCGTTGCCCGAAGGCGCAGGAGACCTGCCGGACGGAGCGTCCGCTGCTGCGGGTCGCCGGCCCGGGCGGCCGGCAGGTGGCGTGCCACTTCCCGGAGGCCCGGGGAGCCGGCCTGTAGAGCCGCCGGACCGCCCCGTTTCCCCCACGCGGGGCGGTCACGGTTCCAGCGAGGGGCGCACCCCTCGCTGGAACCGCCCGCTCGGACGTGGTGGGGAACCTTACGAGGGCCGCGTCCGGTCCTCATCCGTCTGCTCTCCCCGCCCCGCCCCGGAGAACTCGACGGATCACCCCAGAGCCGAGCGCAGGAAGGCGAGTTCGGCCTGGGTGATCTGCTCGCTCACCCCGCCCGGGGTCAGGTGCGTCACGCCCGGCAGCGGCAGCACGCCGTGCGGGCGGCCGGCCTTGGTGAGTGCCTCGGAGAGCAGCAGGGTGTGCGAGGGGTGGACGTTGTCGTCGGCCAGCCCGTGGATCAGTAGCAGCGGCCTGGTCAGCCCCGGTGCGTCGGTGAGCAGGCAGTCGCCGGCGTAGCCCTCGGGGTTGTCCTGGGGCAGGGCGAGGTAGCGCTCGGTGTACGCGGTGTCGTACTGCCGGAAGTCGGTGGGCGGGGCGCCCGCGCAGGCGGCGTGGAAGACGTCCGGGCGGCGCAGCACGGCGAGCGCCGCGAAGTAGCCGCCGTAGGACCAGCCGCGCACGCCGACCCGGCCGAGGTCGAGGTCAAGGTGGCGCTCGGCGAGCGCGTGCAGGGCGTCGACCTGGTCGTCCAGCGCCACCTGGGAGAAGCGGCGGAAGATCGCCCGGGTGAAGTCCGGGGAGACGAACGGGGTGCCGCGGTTGTCGGTGGTGACCACGGCGAAGCCCTGGTCGGCCCACCACTGGCGGAGCTGCCAGCGGCGGGGCTCGGCGGCCACGGCCTGGAAGCCGGGCCCGCCGTAGACGTCCAGCAGGACCGGCAGCCGGCGGCCGGGCGTGTGGTCGCGCGGGTACACCACGGCCGTGGGCAGGGCGCGGTCGGTGACCCGGGCGAGCTGCGGGCGTACCCGGTGGGGCAGCGCGGCGCTCAGGTCGGCGAGCGGCAGCACGCGGCCGTCGAGAAGGCCGTCGAGCAGCAGGCGGCGGCGGATGCCCTCGGTGTCGGCGGAGGTGAGCAGCAGGGTGCCGGCGGCGGCGAGCGCGGAGTGCGTGCCCGGGCCGGTGGTGAGGAGTTCGGGGGCGCCGCCGTCCGGGTCGATCAGGTGGACGTACTGGTCGGCCGGGTCGCCCTGGCCGGTCTCGCAGAGCAGCCGGCCGCGCCACCGCCCGACCACCCGGCGGATCTGCAGCCCGGTGGTGTCCAGCGGCTCGCCGTCCAGGGCGAGGCCGCGGGCCTGCGGGGTGTCGTGGGCGGTGAGCAGGCGGCCGTCGGACAGCCGGGCAGGTGTGCCCGGCAGGTCGTCGACCCAGAACTCGTCGGTGGTCCGGGAGAGTTCGCGGGCCTCGCCGGTGGCCGGGTCGGCGGTCAGCAGCAGCACGTTCTGCTGCAGCCGGTCGGCGACGGTCAGCAGCAGCTCCTCGTCTGAGGCCCAGGAGACGGCGCAGACGTACGGGAACGCGGCGGCGTCCCAGCGCAGTCGGACCCGGCTGCCGTTGAGGCCGAGCACCCAGAGCTGGACGTCCGCGTTGGGGCCGCCGGCCTGCGGGTAGGCGAAGTCCTCGGCCGGCTCGCCGGGGTGGGCAGGGTCGGCGAAGTACCGCCGGGGGAGGGCGGATTCGTCCACCCGGGTGGCCAGCAGCGCTCGGCCGTCCGGGCGCCACCAGTGGCCCCGGGAGCGGCCGAGCTCCTCGGCGGCGGCGAACTCGGCGACGCCCCAGCGGGCGCCGTCGGCGGGCGAGAGCGGTGCGGGCTCGGGGGTGACGTAGAGGGCGTCCTCGGCGACGTAGGCGACGCGCTCGCCGGTGGCGTCCGGCCGGGGGTCGAACGCGGGCCCGGCGACGGGGAGTTCGGTGCTGGTGCCGGTGGCGGTGTCGGTGCGGAACAGCCGGCCGTCGAGGACGAAGACGGCGGCCGAGAGGTCGGCGGTGGCCGCGTAGCCGCCGATCCCGGCGGCGACCAGCCGGGTGCGCTCGCGCAGCCGACGCTCCACGGCGGGCAGTTCGTCGCGGTGGCCGCTGCGGCCGGGGGCGAGCGCGGCCGGGTCGGCGACGAGCCGCTCCTGGCCGGTGGCGGTGTCGAGCAGGTGGAGGCGGTCGACCGGATCCTCGGGACCGGTCGAGCGGAGCAGCAGCAGCCGGGAGCCGTCCTCGGCGAGGGTGAACGCGCGCGGCGCGCCGAAGGTGAACCTGCCGGTACGGGCACTGAGGGCAAGGAAGGGGTCGGTGAGGGTCACGACCCGATCGTGGTCGCGCGGTGCGGTACCCGGCCAGTAGTCTGACATGTGAAATGTCACACATCAGTTGCCCGTCGCGACCAGGAGGATGCCGTCGCCGCCCCCCGAGGCTCAATGCCGTCGGCTCCCCGATGGCCCCGGCGCCGCACCCCTGCGCCCCGGCGGCGGCCCGTCTCGCCCGTCAGGCTGTCCGGAGCCGCAGCCGGGATGGGGGCAACTCGCCCTGAGTGACTAGATGTTGGGGTTGATCGGCTGGTTGCTGTCGGAGTGGTGCCAGTCGAACTGCTGGGTCTGGCCCAGGCTCGCGTTCCGGCCGAGGGTCTGCAGGTGGTAGGCGTTCTTCAGCCACGCGGCGCCGACGTAGCTCAGGCACCCGCCGTCGGCGTTGCACACGCTGCCGTCGGTGTTGAAGGTCCAGCGCTGGTGCGGGTCGTTGCTGTTGCACCCGACCGCGACGGCGTCCGGGCTGTCGCTGGGGCCGGTGGGGTAGTGGCCCCAGAGGCACCGGCCGTCGTTGGTGCTGTGGATGAGGCCGTCCTGGGAGACGAACCAGAACTGGTTCCAGGAGCCGTCGCACGGGCGGAGCACGATCGGTCGGCCGTCGCCGTTGATCTGCCGGTACTCGTCCATGCAGTAGTAGGTGCCGTTCGGGCCGCCGCTGGCCGGGCGGGCGAGGGCCGCGAGGAATCCGTAAGCGTAGGGCTGGGGGTTGGCTGCGTCCGCCTGTGCGGAGACGGCGGGCAGGCCGAAGCTCAGGCCGAGCGAGAGCGCCAGCGCCGAGACGAGCTTGCGTACGGGCTTCATGGTTTCCACTACCTCACTTCTGACGTCCGGTCACGGTGCGGATCATCCTGGCGAAGGGTGTACGGCGCCGGGCAGCATCCCGAACGATCCCGAACGGTGCCGACTCTGCGGACAGCGGAAATGTATGAATTTTGCCATTCCATTCACATCAGTTGACAGTGATCGTTGCGATGGCGAAGCTGGCTGTGAGCCGGGATCGGCGGGTTCGGTGGGGAGGCGGAAGGTTGTGACCAGGCCACAGGCGGCACCGTGTGTCTGTCAGGAGAACGCAGCGGACTCCTTGGCGGCGCCGACTCAGACGTATTCCCTGGACGCGCTGGCCGAGTGCCTGACGCGGCTGCGGCAGGAGGCCGGGAGCCCCTCGTACACGGCGATCGCGCGGCGGATCAGCTCGGTCAGGGCGGCGCGGGGCATCCCCGAGGCGGAGCGCACACCCGGGCGGATCACCGTGTACGACTGCTTCCGGGCGGGCCGCCGCCGGCTGGACGTCGAACTGCTGTCGGACATCGTCCAGGTGCTCGGCGGCGACCCGGGGCCGTGGCGTCGCGCGCACCGCGCCGCGACCGGCGCCTCGCACCCCCTGCCGGCGGCCGTGCGGCGGGGCGCGGTGCGGCTGGGGCCGCCGTACGAGGGGTGACTCCCTTGTCCGCTCGGCTGGAGGCCCGCCGGCACTCCAGGGCGGTGCTGTAGCTCCTGATGGGGCACGGCCGGGGCGATGAGGCGATCGAGGTGATGCGCTCGCTCGCGGAATCGCCCGGCGGCGCGGAGGACCGGACCGTCCGCGAGCTGATTCGTCCGCCCCGGCCTCGGGATCAGATGGCGGTCAGGATGGCGCGCAGTCGCTCGTCCTCGCGGATGATGCTGTTCGCGGAGCCTGAGCCGATGACGCGCCGGTCCTTCTCGGCGAGTTCGGCGACGCGCAGGCGGTGGTGGGTGCTCAGGGCAGTGGCGCCGAGGGCTTGGAGGGCCTCGCAGGCGCTGGAGATGTCCGCTCCGGTTTCGGCGGAGTGAAGGGCGGCCCCGGCGAGTCGGCCGAGGTCGACGGCGTCGGGGTCGGTGATGGCGAGCAGGGCGAGGGCAGCGGAGGGAGCCTTCTCCGGTTCGGTGAGCAGTTGTTCCAGTCGGGGAATCAGGAGCCGGGGGCCGCGCCGAGGAGGGCGGTGGCGCGGATGGCGCGGATGGCGGTCCACCGGTACCAGAGCTGGTTGCCGGCGGTGCGGTCGAGGATGGAGGCCAGGATCGTGACGGCCTCTTCGGCATCGCCGTCGATCTGCCACAGGGCGATGGCGATCGCGATGTCGCGGTCCAGTTGCGGGGTGGTCGGCTCGGCGCCATCGCTGACGGCTGCCCGCAGGGCGGGGAGCAGCTCGGCGGCAGTCGCGCCCAGAGCGGCGGCGGCCTGGGCGGCCTGGGCGGCCTCGGCGACCTCGCTCGGGCCGACGGCGAGTGCCTTGGCGACGGCATCGAGCAGGACGTCGGTCTCGCCGGTGAGGTCGTGGTGGGCCTGCGCCACCATCAGCGACCCGGCGGCAGCCCGCAGCACGCCGCCTGCCTGCTCGCGCTCGGCCTGCGGGCCGGCGGCGGCCACGGCGGTGATGGCGGTGGCCGCGTACTGGAAGCGGGGCAGCACGGCATACAGCTCGGGCAGCGCGGCGGCGGCCAGCGGGCCCCACTGGCGCAGCAGGTGGACCAGGTCGGCGGTCTCGTTGTTGCCGAGCCCGTCCGCGGCCAGCCGTGCGCGGACGGCGGCGAGCAGGGCAGGGTCGAAGGGGAAGGCGGGGGCGTGGAAGTCGCCTGCGGCGTCGAGCGCGCGGGGGCGCCGGTCGAGGTCCTTGGCCAGCAGCGGGGCGGCCTGTCGGGGCGCGACCCGGACGAGCACGGCCAGTGCCTGGTCGGCCGCCTCGTCGTCGGGTTGGGCAGCGAGTCGGGCGAGAAGCGGCGCGGCCTCGGCGGCGGCCGGGCCGAGTTTGCCGAGCAGAGTTGAGGCCGGGGACGCGGCGGCGAGTGGAGCGATGGCCGGGACGAGTCGCCGCGGGGCGCTGCGGGAGAGGTAGCAGGCGTGGTCGGCCGCGGAGAGCGCCTCGCTCCGCACCTCGGGACGGCCGTCGCGCAGGGCGGCCTCCAGCAGGGCGAACGCGCTCTCGCGGTCTGCCCCGGTCTCTCGGCGCAGCAGGCTGTCGACGACCGTGTGCAGCGGGTCGCGGTGGTGCATGCTGTACCGGTCGACGGTGAACTCGCGGGCGGGCAGCAGGCTGAGCGCGGCGTCGTGGTGGACGTGGGTCCACGGCTCCCCGGCGTCCAGGGCGACGAGGAGCGCGGCCAGTCGCAGCGGCGCGGGCGTGGCCGCGCCGAGCAGCGCGCGGGCCTCGGCGGCGGCGCCGGGGCGGTCCACCCGGTCGAGGGCGATGAGTAGTTCGGCCCGGACACCGGGATCGGCCTCGGCCGTCCACCGGCTCCGCAGGGCGACCAGAGCGGCCTCGGTATCCCGGGTGTGGCCGAGCGTCCAGGCGGTGAGCAGCCGGACGTCCACGTCCTCATCTGCCAGTAGCGGTGTCAGCAGCGGGATTTGGGCGGCAACGGCGGCCCGGACGGCGCCCGGAGCGATCTCCCATTCGTCATCGCTCTCGGCCAACCCGCCGAGCAGGCAGAGGACCTCGGCCGTCATGGGCCGGGCGGCAGCGGCGATCAGGGCGAGGTACGGGACGGCGTCCAGGCTGGCGGAGTACACCGTGCCCTGGTGGAGGATGCACGAGTACAGCTCGGAGATCGCCTCCTCGGCGTTCCCCCCCGCCCTCGGCGAGGGCGCGCAGCAGGTCGGGCAGGTCCTCCGCGGGGCCGTAGGCGTGCGAGACGCGGGCCCAGGGGTGGGCGTCGAGGCCGGCGAGGGCGTCAGCGAGATCCATGGGCGTGATCTTCGCAGCCGGGTCCGACAGGACGGTCAGGGGCCCGTGGCGACGTGCGCCCGGGTGCCTGGCTCGTCCAAACGTCGCCAACTGAAAGCGTGAAGAGCCCGGGCATCGGACGGGAAGCCGTAGCCGGCCCGGGCGATCCGCGCCACCTCGGTTCGGCGGCCGGCCGGGCCCGGCCCGGCCGGGAGCGCGCCGGTGCCGAGGTCGGGAGCACGGCGGCCGGTGTGGCACGATGCAGACGGGCCGTTCGAAACCGGCGGCCCGCAGGCAGCGGTGAAGTGGGAGGGACGAGTGTCGTCCAAGGGTGCCGAGTTGACGTTCCGCCCGGCCGAGGCGGCGGACGTGCCCGCGCTGGTGGCGCTGGTCGAGTCCGCGTACCGGGGTGAGGCCAGCCGGGCCGGCTGGACCACCGAGGCCGACCTGCTGGACGGCCGCCGCACCGACGCCGAGGGCGTCACCGGGGCCATCGAGCACCCGCACGGCCTGGTGCTGGTCGCCGAGCGGGCCGGCGAGCTGCTGGCCTGCTGCCAGCTCGAACGGCGCGGCCACGTCGCGTACTTCGGGATGTTCTCGGTCCGCCCCGAGCACCAGGGCGGCGGACTCGGCCGGGCCGTCCTCGAACACGCCGAGCACGTCGCACGGGAGCAGTGGGGCGCCGCCGAGCTGGAGATGACCGTCATCGAGCAGCGGGAAGAACTGATCGCCTGGTACGAGCGCCGGGGTTACCGCCGCACCGGCGTCTACCTGCCCTTCCCCTACGGCGACGAGCGCTTCGGGATACCGCGCCGGCCGGACCTGCGCTTCGAGAAGCTGGTCAAGGACCTCTGACCGGTGCACCGGACCGTCGGCGAGCGGGGAGCGCTGACGGTGCACCGGATAACGGCTCGACCGGCCGGGCCCGCCTGGTGCAGAGTGCTGCCCCGGGCAGCACCGCTGGAAGGGGAAGGCCGTGACGGACACGGGCACCGAGATGACCGACCGAGGACTGGACGCCGACGGGTACATCGCCCGGGAGGGCGCACTGAGCCGCGTACCGGAAGCCTTCGCGCCCGTGGTGGAGGCGGCCCGCACCAAGATCGCCGAGAGCTTCGGCCCGTCGCTGCTGCACAGCGCCTACCTCTTCGGCAGCATCCCGCGCGGCACCGCCGTCCCCGGTGTCTCCGACTTCGACCTGCTGCTGGCGCTGCGCCGGGAGCCGACCGATGCCGACCGGGCGGCGGCCGCGGACCTGCTGGCGGCGCTCGACGCACGGTTCCCGCAGATCGTGGGCGGTGGTGTGCTGCTGTTCAGCGAGGCCGTCCTGCTGAGCGAACTGGAACGGCACGACCTCGGCTGGTTCATCGCCTGTCTGTGCACTCCGCTGCTCGGCGAGGACCTGGCCACCCGGCTGCCCCGCTACCGGCCGACCACGCTGCTGGCCCGGGAGACCAACGGCGATCTGGCGCTGGTGGTCCCGCGCTGGCGCGAGCGGCTGGCACGGGCCACGGCTGCGGCCCGTCCGGAGCACGAGCGCGAGGCCGAGCTCAGGTCGCTCGGCAGGAGCGTCTCGCGCCGCCTCGTCCGTAGCGGGTTCACGCTGGTGATGCCCCGCTGGGGCGGGTGGACCAGCGATCTCGCCGCCTCCGGTGAGATCTTCGCGCGCTACTACCCCGAGCGGGCCGAGCAGATGCGCACCGCCGTGGCGGTCGCCCGGACGCGGAGCGGAGACGCGGCGCTGCTGGCCATGCTGGTCGAGGACCTGGCACCGTGGCTCGCCGCCGAGTACACCGCCGTCCACGGCGAGAAGACACCGCGCGGGTAGGGCGCGACCGCGGGCCGACGACCCGCCGGGGACGGGCGGGCACCCCGCCGGGACGAGCGGGGCGGTACCGGCGGCACGGCGGGGCGGCCGGCGGCCGGTTCATCGGTGGCCGGGCGACGCCGCTCGCTCAGTTGCCGTAGAGACTGCGGCAGCGCTCGGCCTGTTCCGAGCCCGGTTTCCACTCGCCGAGCCGCTCGGCCTCGTCGCACACCTTGAGCCCGGGGAACGGGCCGGCCGGGGCGGTCCGTGACGGCGCGCCGTGGGACTGGTGCCGGGGCGGGGAGGCCGGTCCGGTCCGGCCGTGCTGACGGGGCGTCCGCGACTGCTCGGGCTGCCGGCCGGAGTCGTCCGCCGGTGCGGCGGCGGCCACTGCCGGGCCCCCGGCCGGGGCCGCCGACGGCACGGACGACGCCGGGCCCGACGGCACGGACGACGCCGGGCCCGAGGGCGGGACGGACGGGCTCGCGGAGCCCGTACGAGGAGCGAGCGGGCGGAGGATCGAGGTCACTTCGACCCCCGGGCTGCCGGACACCGGCGCGGTGACCAGCGTGCCGGTGTGCCCGCCGGACGGCCCGCAGGTGGCCAGCAGGCCGCCCAGCAGCGCGAGCCCGGTGAGGCCGCCCGCGGCCATCGCCACCTGGCGGGCCCGGCGCCCCGGCGGTGGCGGGGGAGTGACCGGCGGCTCCCACGGGGTCGGCGGTGGCGCCGCGGCCGGCGCCGCGGCCGGTGGCGCCGGGGACTGGGGGTCCGGGGGCTGGGCGTCCGGGGGTTCCTGCTCCCACTCGTACCGCCATGGTGCCTGCCACTTCTCTTCCACACGTCCTCCCGTGTGCTCCGGGCCCGCAGGAGCGGCGGGCCGTCGTGTTCAACGAGCCAGGCCCGTGCGGCGGAACGCCCGTCCTCGCAGAGCCCGGGCGGGCGGTGGTGTCCCGGGGCCGTCCCCGGCGCTGTTCCCGGCCGTGCCTCCGGGAGCGTCTCGGGTGTGGCCCGCCGCGCCGGTGCGCGGGCGGTGCGCGGGCGGTGCACGGCAGTACGGGGGCGGCGCGGAGCGGCATCCGCACGGCGGTCGTGCGGGTGCGTGAAACTGCCGCCCCGCTGATGCTGGGTCCATGAGCAGCAACAAGGACGTCGCGGCCGAGCAGGAGCCGCTGGTGAGGATCGCCGAGTTCCGTACGGACAGCCGCTACCGCCTGGTGCACTTCCACGGCGTGGGCTGGGAGCCGCTCGCGCCCGAGGAGTTCGAACCCCGGATCAAACAGCTCTTCCCGGAGCTCGACCCGCATGACCCCGTGCGGGTGCGGTGGGACGACCGTCCCTGGGAGTGGCCGGCCTGGCATCCGGGCGAAGCGTAGCGGCCGTCGGCACGAGGAGGCCGAAGAAGTCCCGGGCGAGGAACCGACGGGTGACCGAAGTGGCCGCGGGCGTCCGGCCGGGGCCGTAGGCTCGGACGGTGCGAGCCGCATCGTGGCAGGACGCCTGGACGGGGGGCCGACGGGCCGTTCACCTCGGCAACGTCGCCGACTTCAACGCGCAGTTCCTCCCACAGAGCCGGGAGCTGCGCAGACTGGGCCACCACTACTCCTGTCTGGCCGCCTGCTACACCCCGCACCCCGCCGTGCTGGTCCTCCCGCACCATGTCGAGGAGGGCTGGCTCCGGATGCTGGCCGACGCCCTGGCCTGGGACCCGGTGGAGCTGCACAGCGGGATCGCGGACGAGGACACCACGCTCGCGGAGGGGCTCGCGGCCCGTCCCGCGCTGCGGCAGCGGATCGGCGGGCTCGGGCTGCCCGTCCGGCCGTGGGGAGCGACCGCGGGCCTGGCCGCGGAGCCGGGGCGCGGGGGCGCCGGTGCGTACGGGACGGACGGCACGCACACGGCGGGCGGGTCGCTCGAGGCCGTCCGGCGCTTCGAGTCCAAGGCCGAGTCGCACGCGCTGTTCACCCGGCTCGCCCCGGGGCACCCCGCCGTCCGGGTGCCGGAGCAGCGGCCGGCGGGCTCGCCGCGCGGACTGGTCCGGCTGGTGCGTGAACGGGCCGCTCTCGGGCGGACCGTCGTCCTCAAGGCGCCGCACGGCGTGGGCGGTTACGGCACGGTGGTCCTGACGGCCGACGAGGTCGGCACGGCGGGCGGTCCCCGCGCGGCGCTGCGCGAGCTCAGGGCCGCCGGTGTGCTGCCGCCGGGCGACGGGATCCTGGTCGAGGAGCACATACCGGCCCATCGCCGCTTCCCCGACCTCACCTTCGACGGAGTGATCGCCGAGGACGGCGGCGTCCACCCCGTGGGCGTGGCGGTGATGGACGTCGAAGGTGTCAACTACCGTGGCGCGACCGTCGGTCCCGGTGTGGTGCCGAAGGCGCTCGCCGCGCCCGCCCGCGCCTTCGGCGAGGAGGTGGGCCGGGCGCTGGCGGCGGAGGGCCACCGGGGCTGGTACGACATCGACTTCGTGGTCGACCCCGGCGGCCGGCTCGCCCCGACCGAGACCAACCTCCGGCTCACCGGCCCGGCCGTGGCCTTCATGCTGCGGGCCCGGCTCGACGCCGTACGCGGGCCGGCCGGCCACGTCGTGCGCACCATCGACCAGGTGCCGCTCGGGGCCCGCCTGGCGCAGCCCGCCCTGCTCGACCAGCTGGCTCTGGTCGCCGCCCGACTCACCCGGTTCGGAGTCACGCTGCTGCCGACCATCCCCACCGCCGGCTTCGAGGAACTCCCGACCGTGGGTGTCGCGTTGGCGGCCCGCTCGCTCGACGAGCTCACGGCGGCGGAGGCGGTGCTGCGCAGGGCCCTGCTCGAACCGGCCGACCTGTGGGGCGACTTGGAGAGCGAGGCCGGGTGACCCGGTGCCGGCGCGGTCCGGTGGTCCGAAGCGGGCTCCTCGGGGCACGGCGCGGCGAACCACCCGGCACCTCCGGCGGAGGCACTCGGACGGCCACGTACCCGCGACGCCGGGTACCGCGTGATCGGCCCGATGGAGCCGCCCCGTTCCTCGCACCGCCGCGGCGGCCGGACGCCCAGGGTGTGAAGCGCCGTGGACACGACCTGACTTCGCCCGGGAGCCGACCGGCGGCCGACCGGGCCGTGCGGTTGGATGGCAGTGCGGGAACCGACTTGTCGCAGCCGTCGCGGCGGTGCGATCCTTCGGGCATGCCGCAGACAGACCTGCCTGACCATGCGTCAGTCCTGAGGGAGGTGCGGGAGGTGCGGCGAGCGGGCCTGGTGCGGCTGCGCGAGCTGGAGCTGCCGTCGCTGACCGGCGCCGCGCGGGCGACCGATCCCGTCGACGAACCGGAGTACCGCGCCGCCTCCGTCGAGCGGCTGCTGCGGCGGGCACTGGCGGGGATCGACTCCGGGACGCTCCGCTCGGCCGCCGAGTACAGCCTGGGCCTGGCCCAGGGCACCCGTGACTGGCCCCCGGCCGACCGGCGCAAGCGGGCGGCCGGGGTGTACGGGGTGAGCGTCGAGCGGTTCCGCAAGCACCACGAGGTGATGGTGCTGGGCGAGCTCGCGGACCAGGTGGTGCGGCTCGTCGCACAGGCGGCGGCCGGGCAGGCGCCCGGTCTCGGGCAGGCACCCGGTCCCGGGCAGGCACCCGGTCCTGAGCAGGCACCGGCCGGCCCGTTCACCGGCGGGCACCGCGAACTGCGGGTGCGCTCGGGCGGCCGGACCGTGGCGGTCACCCTGCACGTCCATCCGGTCGACCTGCTGCGCGACGTGGACGTGGTGGTCTCGCCGACCAACACCTACCTCGCACTGCCGGAGCCGTACAAGTCCTCGGTCTCCGCCTCGCTGCGGCGGGCGGGTGCGCTCCGCGGGCCCACGGGGGAGCTCGTCGAGGACCTGGTCCACGACGAGCTGCGGAGATGGACCGCCCGGCACGGAGCGCCGGGCCGGGCGGTCCTGCCGGGCGCGGTGGCGGCGGTCGGCTCCGGGGCGCTGGCGCAGCAGGGAGTCCGCCGGATCTACCACGCCGCGGTGGCCGTGCCCCGGGCGGGGACCAATGACT
This sequence comes from Kitasatospora sp. HPM-01-4, assembly GCF_051374625.1. Classification (NCBI taxonomy): domain Bacteria; kingdom Bacillati; phylum Actinomycetota; class Actinomycetes; order Kitasatosporales; family Streptomycetaceae; genus Kitasatospora; species Kitasatospora sp. HPM-01-4. Next base: position 8,506,952 of record NZ_JBPQGP010000005.1, read on the forward strand.
ACGACGTGCTGCCGGCCGATGTGACCCGAGCGGTCGCCAGGGTTTTCACGCTCCTCGCCGAGGAGAGCGCCCGGTTCGATCCGCCGCTGCGGTCGGTCTGCCTCCCGCTGCTCGGTGCCGGGCGGGGCGGGCTGCGCTACGAGGAGAGCTGCGCCGCGCTCTGGTCGGCCGTGGACGCGGAGCTGGCGCGCGGCGCGGACTGGGAGGTGCACCTGGTGGTGCGCCGGCCGGCCGCGGCGGACCTGGTGGAACGGCTGCTCACGGGCACCGCGGCGGCGGGCACGATGGGCCCGGTGGGTGAGGCGGCCGTGATCGGAGGAGCGACATGAACCCGTACCGGGTGCTGGCCGCGGCCGCGGCCGACTGGGAGCGGCTGTCGCGGCTGCTCACCGAGGAGGCCGCGCGGCAACTCGCCGCGGCGCTGGCGGCGTTGAGGTCGTCGGCGCAGGACGACCCGGGCCGCCCGGACCTGGCGGCACAGGCGGCCCGGCTGCTGCTGGACTCGCTGCCCGGACCGGAGGCCGCGGAGCTGGGCGGGGGCACGGGGGCCCGGTTCGACCCGGCCGGGCAGGAGCACTCGTACCTGGGCTTCGGGCCGGACGACCTGGCCGTGCTGGTGCTCGACGGCCACCGGATGGTCGGTCCGGTACTCGGCTCGGTACGCCGGCGGCTGCTGGCCCAACCGGCGCTGGACGAGCCGGAACTGCGGCTGCTGGGCGGCGACCCGGCGACCCCGGGGCTGCTGCGGCTGCGCGGCCCGGGCGGGGTGGAGCGGATACCCGGCTTCCAGTTCGGCGCGGCCGGGCGGCCGAGGACCGCCGTGCTGGAGGTGAACCTGATCCTCGGCGCCGAGCAGGACCCGTGGGCGGTCGCGGACTGGTGGCTGTCGGCCAACGCCTGGCTGGGCGGCAGCCCGGCCGAACTGCTCGGCACCGGCCGGGAGGGCCAAGTGGTGGATGCCGCACGGTATCTGGCGGAGGGGGAGTAACGGCATGGCGAACACGCGACCGCCCCGGGTGCTGCCGGGTACGCCGGCCAAGGTCACCCTGCCGCCGGGCACCCCGCTCTACCGGCTGCACTCGGCACGTCGTCCCGGCACCGCGTTCAACCCCGTTCCGGCGCACTGCCTCTACGGCGGCGGCCGGTTCGACGCCACCCGCTGCGATCCGTACGGCTACCTGTACGCCGGACTCACCGCCGAGGCGGCCGTCTGCGAGTCGCTGCTGCGGTCCGTGCCCTTCGAGGCGGACGGTGCGCCGCGCCTGGTGCCGAGGGCCGCGGTGCGCGGCCGCCGGCTGTCGTACCTGCGGCTCGCCACCGGGCTGGAGCTGGTGTCGCTGGTGACCGGCCGGGATCTGGCGGGTGTGGCACAGGACTCCTGGCTGGTCCAGGCGGAGGCCGCCGAGTACCCGTTCACCCGGGACTGGGGCCACTGGATCCGCGAGCACACCGACCCCTGGGCGCAGGGCTTCCTCTGGCCCTCCAAGCGCGAGCCCGGTGACCGGGCCCTGGTCCTCTTCGGTGACCGCTGCCCGCCCGAGGCGATCGGGCAACTGCCCGGCCGGCACGTCGACTTCGACACCGCGGAAGGCCGGGAGTGGCTCAACGCCCTGCTGGAGCCGTACCGAGCCGGGCTCGCCCCGTGACGCGGCAGGACGACGGGACCACGGACGACGGCCGGTACGCCGGCGAGGTGCCGGAGCGGGAACTGCGCAGGCAGCGGGACGAGTTGCTCGAAGAGCTCGCGGCGCTGGCGCCGGACGACCCGGCCGGCCCCGCGGGCTGGGCGCTGGCCGGGGACTTCAGCTACGAGCTGTTCCTGCGGCAGGAGGACCCGGAGGATCTGCGGCTGGCCGCCGACGCCCTGGAGCGGGCCTTCGCCCGCCCGGACGACGACGGGGAGATCTGGGACGCCTGGCGGATCGTCCACGGCCACGTCCTGGCGTTCCGGTACGACCGGCGGCCGGGCCGCGAACTGCTCGAGCGCGCGCAGGAGCTGATCGCCGCCGGGCTGGCCGGACCGGGCCGGGAGCCCGAGTACGAGCACCTCAGGGTGCTCGGCCGGTACCTGCTCGCCCGGTTCGCCCGGCTGCGCTGGGCGCAGGCCCTCGGCCAACCCGACTACCTGCGCCGGGAGTTGCTCGACCAGGCGCTGGAACGGCACCGTGCCGCGCTGCCCGACCACGCACCCGGCAGCGAGCAGGCCGCCGAGCTGCACGAGGGACTCGGCGGACTGCACCACGAGCGCTACCGGGCCGGCGGCGGCATCCCGGACGCCGAGAGCGCGGCCGAGCACTACCGCGCGGCGCTCGCCGCCCCGGGCCCGGAGAGCGACCTCGGGCTGCTGCGCTACGGCCTCGCCACCGCGCTGATGGTGCACGGACAGGCCGCGGTGGACCGGGAGTTGCTGCAGGAGGCGAGGTCGGAGTTCGGCCTGGCCCTGGTCGAGGCCGGGCAGCGGTCCGGGGAGCGGCCGTGGTGGGGACGCGAGGCGGCGGCCAGGCAGGTGGTGATCCGGGCGCTCCTGTGGTGGCAGTGGGGCGATCAGAGCCAGGTCGCCGCGGCGCTGGCGGAGTTGGAGCCGCTGCTGGCCGAGCCGGACGCGCTGGACGAGCTGCTGCCGACCCAGCTGGACGCCTTCGGCCGCCTGCTCTACGACCGGGCCGCCGAGCGGGACGACCAGCAGGGGCGCGAGCGGGCGCTCCGGCTGGTCCAACTGGCCTTCGACCGCTGGCAGGCCGAGCGCGACGGGCCGCGCTGGCGGGTGGCAGCGATGCTGGCCATGCTGCGGCACCGCAGCTACCGGACCGACCGGGATCCGGAGCACCTGCGGGCGGTGGCCGGTGCCGGAGCGGCGGTACTGGCGGACGAGCACTGCCACCCGGACGTCCGCAGGATGATCACGGTGCTCTACGCCGGGGCCAGGCTCGAACTGGTGAATGAGGGCCTCGCCGAACGGGACGACTCGCTCGACGGGTTGTACCAGGAGGCCTACGAGGGCTACCGGGAGCTCCAGGCCGGCTTCGCCCGTGGTGACCACTTCCTCAGCTACGGCGACGGCGACTTCAGCCATCTGGTCAACGACGTCGGCGGGATCGCGCAACTGCCACGGGAGTTCGACCGGCTGTACACGAGGTGGCGCGGTATGGACCCGGCAGCGCCGGAGTACGGGACCTTCGCGGGGATACTGCACAGCGAGATCGCGACCCTGGACCCGCATGCGAGCGGTGTCCCCGCAGAGCGGCGGGCGGAGCTCTTCGAGGCCGCCGCGAAGGCGTACCGGGACGATCCGGTCTCGCTCAGCCGGCTGCACAGCGGCGAGGGCCGCATCCGGCTGCACGCGGCGACCGCGGGCGACGGCTCCGACCTGGAGGAGGCGATCGAACACCTGGAAGCGGCCCGGCGGCTGGCCGACGGGAGGGAGGACCTGGGCCGGCACGTCGAGATGATGCGCTCGGTGGCGACCGGACACCGGGGCCAGCTGCACGGCGGGGCCGACGACATCGACGCAGCCACACGGGCGATGGACCGGCTCCGGGACGAGCCGTCCTTCCCGCCCTACATGAGACGGCTCATGGACGGCCAGCTCGCCGGCTCCGGTGCGGTGCGCGCCGCACGCGGGGGCGACCTGGCCGAAGCCGACCGCTGTATCACCACGCTGGCCGAGGTGTACCACGAGCTGGAACCCGAGGACCCGGCCCGCGGGGAGATCTGGACGATGCTGGAGAACTCCAGGACCGCCCGCGACCACCTCGCCCGTGCCGTCGGCGCACCGCTCTCGATCCGGCCGCCGGACGGCCCGACCGTGGCCGAGCTGCGGCGCCAGGCCGCCCGGCTGCCGCGCGACCGGCAGGCCTGGGTGCTGGGCGACGTGGGCCTGGCCCGCACCGGGGAGGGCGCGGCCAGGTCCGACCAGCGTGCCCTGGACGAGGGCATGGCCCTGGTCCAGGAGGCGCTGGCCCTGTCCCGGGAAGGGAGCGACGACTGGCTGCGGTACGCGTCGGGGCTGGGCAGCGCCTGCTGCGCCACCGCGGCCCAGCGGCCCGACCGCCGGGGCCTGGAGACCGGACTCGGACTGCTGGAGCGGGCCGCACGGCTGGCGGGCGGGCCCGAACACCGGCTGTGGGCCTCGATCAACGTGTCCCTGGGGCGCGGTCTGCGACTGCGCGCCGACCCGGCCCGCGCCGACCGGCGGCGCGGACGGCGCTGCGGCCTGGACGCGCTGCGCGGGTTCTCCTGGGCGGTGCTGCTGCAGTCCGGCACCGGGCACGCGGCGCAGGCCGCCGCCCAGGCCACCGCGGCGGCGCTGGAGGCCGCCGCCTGGTGCCTGGAGGACGGCGCGCCCGAGGAGGCCGTCCAGGCGCTGGACGCCTGCCGCGGCCTGGTGCTGCACGCCGCGACCACCTCGCAGTCGGTGCCCGAGATGCTGACCGCCGCCGGAGAGAGGGAACTGGCCGAGCAGTGGCGGGCCGCCGGCGCGGAGCAGGGAGCGGCCGACGGCGACGCCGGTACCGAGCCCGGCGCTGGGGTCCCGAGCGAGCTGAGGCGCCGGGTGCTCACCGCGCTGACCGGAAGCGAGAAGCAGGGCCCGGCATCGGCCCGGCTGCTCGATCCGCCCGCCCCGGACGAGATCGGCACCGCCCTGCGCACCCTGCGGGCCGACGCCCTGGTGTATCTGATGCCCGCTTCGGAGGACCACGGCGGAGCCGCCGTCCTGGTGACCGCCGACGGCGGGGTGCACTCGCTGCCGCTGCCGCTGCTCAAGGAGAGCGCCGGACCGCTGCGCGACTACCTACCCGGCGGGCCCGTCGCCAGGGACCTCGGCCCCGCACCGTTCGCCACCGGCGCTGTGGCCGCCCCGCCTCCGCTGCGCCGCCAGCTGGACCGGCTCTGCGCCTGGGCCTGGTATGCGGCGGTCCGGCCGCTGCTGGAACTGCTGGTGCCACCGCCCGGCCGGACCCGCCCCCCGTCGCTGATCCTGGTGCCGATGGGCGCACTCGGCGCGGTGCCGTGGCACGCGGCCTGGTGCGAGCGCGAGAGCGGGGAGGGCCGCCGCTACGCGGTCGAAGCGGCCGAGATCGCGTACGCGGCCTCGGCCCGGCTGCTGTGCGACGTGGCCGCCCGGCCGTCCGTACCGCACACCGGCAGCGCCCTGATCGTCGGCAACCCGACCGGAGACCTGCACTACGCGGGTGAGGAGGCCGACGCCGTGCAGCGGGCCTTCTACCCGCGGGGCAGCTTCCTCGGGCGGCGCGCCGCGGGCGAGGCGGACGGGCCCGGGACGCCCGCGGAGGTCCTCGGCTGGCTGCGCGGCGACGGTACGGGGCGTGACGGCGGTGTGCTGCACCTGGCCTGCCATGCGACGGTCGCCGCCAACCAGCGGTACAGCTCCTATCTCTCCGTCAGCGGCGGGGAGTTGGCGGCCGAGGAGCTGACCGAGGCGGCCGGGCGGCGGGACGGGCGGCTGGAGCTGGTGGTCCTCGCGGCCTGCCGCAGCCATGTCTCGGGACGCGGCCACAACGAGGCGTACAGCCTGGCGACGGCCTTCCTGGTGGCCGGGGCGCGCTCGGTGATCGGTTCGCTCTGGCCGGTGCCCGATGACGCCACCTCGGTACTGATGTTCATGACCCACCACTACCTGCGGCGGGAGCAGGAGCAGCCCGGGCGGGCGCTGCGCCGGGCCCAGCTGTGGATGCTGGATTCGGCGCGACGGCTGCCGCCGGGGATGCCGCCCGTGCTGGCGGCCCGGGCGGCGGCGGTCGATCCCGACGACCTCTCGGCCTGGGCGGGGTTCACGCACCTGGGACGGTGAACGGGCCCGCAGCGGTGTGCGGAGATCAGGACCCCGCGTTCCGGTGGTCGGGGACGACGGTGCGGATGGGGAGGGTGAGCGTCGCCCACCGGCCGGGGGAGGCCGGGCGGGGGCCCGGGCCCAGGTCCCGGCCGCGGTCGGGACCGGTGGGACGGAACACCCCGTCCGGGTGGCGTTGCGTCTTCCGGTCCACGGGGGCGGTCGGGTCCCAGGGGTCGAGCTGGAACGGAACGGTGTTCAACTCGCCTTCGGCCACGATGAGTTTGAGCCAGTCCCGGGTGTAGGAGCCGGGCCGCACCGGACGCCCGGCCGGCAGGTTGAGGTACACCGGCTCGCCGTCGAGGGCGTGGCCGACGCCGCCGGGCCCGATGAAGTGCCCGGGAAAGAGCGCGGAGTGGCTGGCGTGGCTGTCGGTGAGGTCGAGCAGGACGCACCACAGGGTCCGGCCGGCCGAGCGGTTGCGGATCCGGATCGAGACCCGTGGCACCCGCCAGTCACCGGGGCCGCCGCCGTAGGCGCACAGCAGTTCGCCGGAGCCGTCCGGGAGGATCGGGTCGTCGCCGTCCCAGGGCGTCACCTCCACCCGGACCAGCGAGCTGAGGACCGGGTCGGGGCTGGTGAGGTCCCGCAGCTGGTGCCAGGAGGCCAGGTGGACCAGGCAGTCGGCGACCCGCCGGGCGTCGGCCGGGCCGGCCAGCGGCAGCGGCGGTACGGCCGACGTGCCGTCGCGCAGCAGGATCCGGGCCCGGCCGCCGTGCACCACGACCCGAAGGCACAGGCCGGACGCGTCCTCAAGTCCGGCGGCCGTCCGCAGCAGCGGGGAGGGGCCGCCGCCCGGTCCGGCGCTGCCGAGGGCCTCGGCCAACTCCCGCGCCGCACCGGGGGCGCCGGGCGCCTCGACCAGGACGGAGACCGGGGGCAGCGCGAGCGCGGAGAGCGCCACCGGGTAGCTGCGGCGCGGATCGGGGGCCCAGCCGGACGGTTCCACCAGGGTGCGTTCGGCGCCAACGCTCCTGGCCCGCAGGACCGCTCCGCCCGTGCCGGGAACGTCCCCGCCCGTTCCGGGAGCGTCCTGGCCGGTCGGCGGGACCGTGGGCTCCGCGGTCACCGTGAACTCCGTGCCCCGGGCGCCGTCCTCACCGCCGTGCAGCCCGTGGACGGTGCCGCAGTCCACCTCCCAGCCGAGGGGGCCGTGCCGGAGCAGGTGCCGGCTGGGCTCCCGGACGGCTCCGCCGAGGAAGGGCCGGTCGGCGGGACCGCCGGCCTGCAGCGGCAGCAGTACGGGGCGTTGGCGGTCGCCCGAGCGCTGCACCCGGCAGTGCACCGCGGCCAGCAGCCGGCGGTAGGTCGACTCGCGTCCGCCGGCCTCGCCGAGCGCCCCCAGCAGCGCATGGGTGAAGACCCCGTGCTGTCGCCCGTCGAACCAGTCCTCGTACGAGAGCTGGTCCAGCCGGCTCGCGGCGAGCAGTACATGGCCGGGGTCCGTCGGTGTGCCCTCGGCGTCTCGGGCGGCCGCGGCCGCGGGCCAGGACGGGTCCGGCGGGAGGAAGCGGACGGTGCCCACCGCGTCCCGGGTGGCGCCGCCCGCGTAGCAGCAGTCGAGCACGGCGGCGACATGGGTGCCACGGGCGGCGATGCGGTCGAGCAGCACCCGCAGCCGCTTGTCCGGCAGCGGGCCGTCGGCGCAGACCAGCGCCTGGGATCTGCCGGTGGACTCGACCGCCAACTCCTCCGGCAGGGCCGGGAACTCGGTGCCGTGGCCGGAGAACCAGAACAGCGCGGTGTCCTCGGGCCCGGCCTGTCCGAGGTGGGTGCGGATGCCCTCGGCCACCGCTTCGACGGTGGCGTCCGCGTCGAGCAGGGTCCGGATCACGGGCGAGGGCTCCACCTGCTTCTCGAGCCAACTGCGGGCCGCCGCGACGTCGTTGAGGCAGCCACCGAGCGAGGCGCGGCCGATTCGGGTGTAGTCGTCAATGCCCACCAGGAGTGCAAACACGGTCCTCATGGGGGAGAAGTCTTCCAGGCGGTGGCGGTGTGATGCCCCGTCAAGTGGTCGTCTTCCGGCCGGAACCCGGTCGTCCTCCGGTCGGACCGTACCGATCGCCCGTGCGGCCGCGCACCATGGAAGTGCGGTCGCCGGGGCCTCGGGAGCGGGGCCAGGCCTCCTCTCCGACGGTGCGGGGAGAGCCGATCCGCCGACGGGGGATCGGCGCCCGCCCGCCTGGTAGGGTGCTGGTCGCGTTGCGGGAACCGAGCATGTGTCCTTCTCCGCAGGCCCTTTGGTCCGGGCTGGTCTCGACCCGGCTGGTGCCGATCGCGGAAGACCCGGCCGTCCGCAGGGCGGCCAGGCAGTGTGAGCCAGGAAATTCCCCGGCCCGGCCGGGGGAGGAGCCAATATCCTTCTCGACCGTGCGCCGGGAGAGCGGCGCGGTCGCACCATGACCAGCGGGGGACTCATGGGTTTCATCGAACAGCCACGCCGTGTCGTCCGCCCGGGCACGGACATCGCGGCCGGGCGGCAGGCCGCGAGCGGGCCGGTCACCGGAGCCCGCCAGGCCAGGACCGGGGTGGGCGCCGAGCGGCTCAGGACGCGGCCCGCGCAGTACCTGGGTGCGGTGCGCCGCCTGGACGCCGAGCTCGACCCGGCCGCCTGCCGTCAGCTGGCCGACTGGTTCAGGGACCGGTACACCACCGACTACGGGGACTTCCCGCTCGGCTTCCTGGCCACCTGCCACCTCGGACCGCCGTTCGTGGACCACCGGTTGGACCTCACCCACGCCATCGTGCAGCACTTCGCGCCCGCCGACCCGATGCCCGCTCCCTTCGCGGCGGCCCGGATGCTGGTGCGCACCGGTGCCTACGCGTACGTCGAGGTGTACCAGGGCGGGCTGGTCCTGCCGGTGCTCCCCGACGGCACGGTGGTGCGCCCGTGACCTCCGCCCGCCGGTCCCACCGCCGGGAGGTCACGCGGCAGCGCCGAACCCCACAGCAGCACGAGACCCCACAGCAGCACGAGACCCCACAGCAGCACGAGAGCCCGCAGCGGGGCGGAGCTTCGCGGCACCCCCGAGCCCCGCAGCACCGCACGGACTTGCAGCAGCCCGAACGGAGAGTCGTATGACCGAGGTGGACCACGTCCTGCGCAACCAGGTGGCGCAGGTCAACAGGATGGTTGCCCGGCTCGGTGAGCAGGTCGGCCAGGTGTCGGGCCAGGTCTCCGCCGTGGGCGCGGCCCAGCAGCAGACCCATGGCGAACTCCAGCAGCTGCGCGCCGACTTCCTGGCCTTCGCCCGGCAGGCCGAGCTGACCGCCAACGTCCAGCGGGCCGAGACCCGGATCGGAGTCATCCAGGACCAGGTGGACCACGAGTTCGGCCACCACAAGACCATCCGGCGGACGGCGGTCGGCCTGCTCCAGGCCTTCGACGTCGGCCTGGTGTCGGAGGACACCGTACGGACGGTGAGCGAGCAGCTCATGATCCAGACCCCGCGCTACTGGCTCGCCCCGACCCTGGTCGCCCTCGCCGCCTGGTCGGCCGACGAGCCCGCACTGTGCGAACGGGCCGTCGAGGAGGCGTTCCGGCGCTCCCCGGAACGCACCTCGCTGTTCTTCGCCCTGGTGCTGCGCCGGCAGGGCCGGCAGCAGAGCGCGGTCCGCTGGCTGCGGCACTACCTGATCACCCAGGACCCGGCCGCACTCGGCCGGGAGTTCGCGGTCATCCTGGAGTCCATCTCCCAGGGGGCGTTCGGCCCGGTCGGCCGGGAGCTGCTCAGCGAGACGCTCGACCGCTGGCGGGAGACCCTGCTGCAGGACGACCAGGCGCGGGCCGCCCAGGTGGCGCGCTGGCGCGCGGAGATCGAGAGCCTGCGCACACCCTCGGCGGCCGGACGGTTCCCCAGGCTGGCGGCGGTCTCGCCGCAGTGGCCGCTGCTGGACTCCGTGCTCTCCTCGGCCGGTGCCCAGCAGGCGGTGCTGACCAAGTACACCGCGCTGCTGGACCGGGAGTCGAGGCCGTCGGAGCGGCTGGAGGACGCGATCGACGACATCCTGGACCGGCTGGTCTCCGAGTACGACAACGAGGAACTGCCGCTCCGCCGCGACCTGGCGTTCAACCACGCCGTGGTGGAGCACCACGGCGACGTCCAGGCTGCCCGGCACACCGTCGACGTGGACTCGGCCTCGCTGGAGGAGACCCTGGACATCCTCACGGTGCAGTCCACCGCCGCCCTCAACCCCGACGCGATCGGGGCCTCCGCCGCCACGCAGCGGCTGGCGGTCGCGGCCTGCCACGAGTGGTTCGCCGAGGCCCACGGCGGGTTCAGCCGGGACTACCGGATGGCTCAGCCACCGGATGTCCAGGCGACGTTCACCGCCAGCCACACCGCCGGCGCCAAGGCGTTCAACCTGCCGCCGTGGTACGGGTCGTTCAACACCCCGCTGGAGACCCTGGAACAGTCCCTCTCCCAGCACTGGGACCAGCACATGCAGCCCTTCCTGGCCGCCCTCGCCTACCCGCTGAAGCGCCAGCTGAGCGTGCTCGGCCTGGTACTCGCGCTGATCCTGATCGTGGTCGGCACGGCCGCCATCGGCGTCGCACTGGTCGGCGTGGTACTGGTCGGCCTGGTCTGGGGCGGCCTGATCCACCTGCGCTCGGAGGCCGCCCGCAAGGCGGTGGAGTCCACCCGGCAGCTGCTGGAACGGGCCAGGAACGACTCCCTTCAGCAACTGCGCGGAGCAGCCGCCGAGTTGACCGACTGGCAGAGCGCCTACCGGGAAGCCGACCAGGTGGAGGCCGGCACCCGGGAGTTCATCGCCTCGCTGGCCACGGCCGTACACGCCCAGAGCCCGTTCGACGGGCGAGCCGTCCGCCCCGGGCAGAACGGCGCGCCGCAAGGAGACGCCAAGTGACCACACCGTCCCATCCCGGTACGCCGCCGCGCCGCCCGGCCGCCTCCCCGTGGGCGGCCCAGCCCAGGCCCGCCACCGAACGGGTCACCGACCGGCTGCGCCGGATCGTCGACAGCCTCCCGGACTGGGAGCCGCTGCCTCCGGGCGAGGTCACCGTACGGCGCCCGGGCGCCGGCCGATGAGCGGCCCGGCAACACTGGGCGGCCCCTACCAGGCCTGGGCGGACTTCCTCGAACGGTGGGCCGGGGGCGAACCGGTGGACGGCGCGGGCCTGCCCCCGCTGGCGCCCGGGGACTTCCCAGCCGACACCCTCGACCGTCTCCGGGCGCGACTGGAGAGCGCGTTCAACCAGCGGCTGCAGGGCTGGGCGGACGCGCTGACGGCGGCGATGAACGCGGCCGGCGACGAGTTCGCCGTGGGCAGGGCCGTCGCCCAGGCCCGCGGCGGACTCCACCGGGTCCGCGCCCTGGCCGCGCACCCCGCGCTGCCCGAGGAACTGCGGGCCCAGCTGGCCGGACTCCTCGACGACACGGTCCGGCGGATCCAGCGGGACCTGGAGAGCGACTTGGAGCGGCTGACCACCCTCGGCGCGGATCCACGGGTCGTCGAGGCCCGCCGCCGCACCCTGCGGGACAACCCGCTCACCGCCGTCATCGCCCAGCCGCCCCCCGCCGACCCGAGCGGCTGGTCCTACGACCCGACGGCCGCGCCCCGCCGCCGCATCATCACCGGCTGAGACCGACCGGCGATAGGGAGCGTGGACGCCGCGTGCCCTGTCGCCGGTCGGTCTGACCCGCCGGCCCAAACCGTCACCGGCCGGACCACCGCCAAGGCCTCCACCGGCCGAACCGAGACCCGAGGCTCCCCATGCCGAACTACGCCGACATCCGTGCCGACCTCGACAGCTACCTCACCGCGCGGGTACCGGTCATCGGACTGCGCACCATCGAGCAGCAGCGGGCGCTGCGCCTGGTCAAGGAGGTGGCCACCCAGTCGCGCCGCACCAGCCAGCCGTTCTGGATCTACACCCGGGCCACCGGGCTGCGTGAGCTGAGGTCCAACGCCACCGTGCAGGACGACCGTTCACTGACCGGGGCGATGGACTTCGCCGCCGCGCAGTTCACCAGCCGGCCGATGGCCACCCTGATCCTGGTCGACCCGGACGGCCTGGAGGGCGACACCCACTTCACCCGGCACGTCGCCGAACTGGCCCGGCTCGCCGACGCCAACGCCGGCAGCATCGTCCTGATCACCGACAACCCGATCTGGAGCGGACTCCAGCGCCTGGGCATGAGCCTGCGGCTCGATCTGCCGGACGCCGACGAGATGTTCGAGACCGTCCGCGGCTTCCTGGACGACCACCACGGCGTGGTCCCGATCGAGTGGAGCGAGGACGACGCGCGCCGCGCCTCGGAGTTCCTGCTCGGCGTCACCGAGGCCGAGGCCGTCAACCTGATGGCCACCATCGTGGCCCGGGGTGCGGTACGGCGCGAGGACGTGCTCGCGCTGGCCCAGGCCAAGGACCGGATCTTCAGCGATCTGGCCGGTCTGGAGCGGGTCCAGCTCAAGTCCTCGGACTACTCGGTCGGCGGACTGAGCAATCTGCGCGACTGGCTGAAGCGCAAGAACGAGCTGATGCACGCCGACCTGCGCGGCACCGACCTGCGGCCGCCGCGCGGAGTCCTGCTGGTCGGCGTACCCGGCTGCGGCAAGTCCCTCTCCGCCAAGGCGATCGCCTCACAGTGGCAACTCCCGCTCTACCGGCTGGACATGGCGAGCATCCACGGCAAGTACCTCGGCGAGTCGGAGGGGCGGATGCGCGAGGCCCTGGAGACCGCCGACCGGGTGGCGCCGTGCATCCTGTGGATCGACGAGATCGAGAAGGGGCTGGCCGGCAGCCACGACATGTCAGGTGCGGCCCAGCGCATCATCGGCCAGTTCCTGTTCTGGCTCCAGGAGTCGCAGTCCAGGGCCTTCGTGGTCGCCACCGCCAACGACGTCCGCAGCCTGCCGCCGGAGCTGCTGCGCAAGGGCCGCTTCGATGAACTCTTCTTCGTGGACCTGCCCGACCCGCAGGACCGTAAGGAGATCATCGAGCTCTACTACCGCCGCTACGTCAAGACCGAACCCGATCCGGACCAGGTGGAGCGCCTGGTGGACCTCTCCGAGGGCTTCGCCGGCTCCGACATCGAGGCGGCCCTGCACGAGGTCGGCGCGGAGGTCCATCTGAACGGCGGCGCCGCCCGGCTGCGCCCGTCCTTCGTGCTGGACACCTTCGTCAACACCACCCCGCTCAGCCGAACCAACCCCGAGCAGATCGAGGAGATCCGCACCTGGGGCCGGGAGCGCGCGGTACCGGCCGGGCGCACCTCGGTGACGGCGGCGCCCGGGGCCTCGGGCTCGCCCCGTCGAGTGGTGTTCATGGGGGACTGAGCGGAGGATTGAGCGGGATCGAGCGCCCGCCGGCCCTCCGTCGGCCGTCGGCCCGGTGTCGGCCTGGTGTCCCAGGGCTGTCCGAGATGTGCAACGGCTCTGCAACACATGGGTATTGGGCGTTTCGGTGCGGGCAGGTTGACAGTGTCAGAAGCCCGTGGATCAGGGCCGTTGCAAGGGGTGTGGCAGATGCGAATCAGGTCGGTTCGAGGGATGGGTGCGCCGGGTTCGAGGGCGCGCGCGGTCGCGGCGCCGGTCGCGGTGATCGCCGCGGTGGCGCTGGCGGGTACGGCGTGCTCGTCGTCTTCGGGCGGGTCGGCGACGGGTGCGCCGTCGGCCGCCTCAGCCAGCGGCTCCGTCGGCGTTGCGGGCTCCACGGGGGCGAGTGCGGGGGCGGGTTCGGGCGGGGGCTCGGACGCGGCCTCGGGCGGGCAGCCGGCCTCGTCCGGGGCGTCGGCGGTCAAGGCGGGCACCGGCTCGACGCGGGCCTGCACCAGCAACGAGCTCTCGGTGGTGCAGAAGAACCCCAGCGTCGGTGCGGGCCAGTACTACTCGACCCTGGTGTTCACCAACACCTCCAACACCAACTGCACGATGAGCGGCTATCCGGGCGTCTCGTACGTCGGCGCGAACGGGGTGCAGTCCGGAAACGCCGCCACGCGCACCGAGGGCGCGGTCACCACCGTGAAGCTGGGGCCGGGCCAGACGGCGAAGGCGGTCCTGCACGACAGCAACGGGGTGGGCGGCTACGACCCCAAGGAGTGCCAGCTCTCCTCCGCTCAGGGGCTGCGGATCTACCCGCCGAACGAGCAGGCCGCCCTCTTCCTGCCATGGACGACCGAGCACTGTGCGGGGCCGACCGTCCACGCGCTGACCATCGGACCGGTCGAACGCGGCTGACCGCCGAGGGCCGGGGCGCCGGCGGCCGAACCGGCCCGGAACACGGAGCGCCGGATCACGGCACCACGGTGACCGGCCAGCGGGCGGCCTTCACCAGACGGACGGCGAGCGAGCCCATCACCCGGTGCCCGGCCTGCTCGGAGGCGCCGACCACCACGGCGTCGGCGCGCAGCTCGTCCGCCGTCTTGGCGAGGCCGGTGAACGGGTCGCCGACCAGGGTGTGGAACTCCCAGGAGGAGCTGAAGCCCGGCCCGAGGCGGCCGACGGCCGTGCGGATCTCCCGCTCGATGTCCTCGGCGACGTCCTCGGTGGTCCCGCTGAGCTCGGCGCCGTAGCCGGTCATCGTCAGCATGACGGACACCGGCTGGACGTACACCAGCGCGAGCCTGGCGCCCTGCCGGCGGGCGAGCCCGCCGGCGTAGGCGGCGGCACGCCAGGAGGAGTCCGAGCCGTCGACTCCGACGACGATCACCTTGGGGCCGTCAGTGCCGAGTTCGAACATCGTCGCGCCTTCCCTGGGGAACGTGTGACCCAAGTCTACGTAAAGTCACGTACGCCTGATCGAGCGGGTGGGGCGCGAGGAACCGCGCGACCGGTGGTGCCGCTCGGCTGAGCGCTGGGCACGTGACTCCGCGCACCCCTGGAAGCTCGCGCCGCCGACGGATCAGACGAGGGTCAGCACCGCCACGTCGTAGCGTTCGTGGACGGGCCAGGGCGCCGTAGCGGGCTCGGACTCCGCGTCGCTTCGCAGACGGCGCAGACCGGTCTCGAACTCCTCCGGCGTCAGAAAGGCGAACTTCGACTGCGGCCGGGTGGCCATCCGTTCGTGGAAGGCGCCCAGGCTAGGGGTGACCGGCTGGGCGAACGAGCGGACCTCACGGACCGCGAAGCCGGCCGCGGAGAAGTCGGTGAGCACCTCGTCCCGGCCGGGGAACCGCTGTTCGTCGACGGCCCGGAGCCGCGGCCAGTAGTCGTAGACGAGCGCGTCCAGCCGCTCCCGGAAGGTGGTCCGGATCACCACCGCTCCGCCCGGACGCAGCACCCGGGCCAACTCCCGGGCGCAGGCGGGCCGATCGGGCAGGTGGTGCACCACCCGGGAGAGCAGCGCGAGGTCGAAGCCCGCCGCGCGGACGGGCACCGCCTCCGCGCAGCCGACCACGTAGTGCACACCCGGCGGCGCGTTGTACCGCCGGGCCTGCTCCAGCATCGGCACGGAGGGATCGACGCCCACCACCGGTGCCGCCCGCCGCCAGCGGGCCAGCGCCGCACAGAACATGCCCGTACCCGCGCCGATCTCCACCACGGCGGGCGCCGAGCAGGGCGCGAACGACCCGATCAGCTCCGCCCACGCGCGGAGCGAGGACTCCGGCATCCCGTTGCCCGACTGATAGGCGCCGGCCAGACGTACGTCGTCATGAAGTCGCGTCATCATGCGATCGTCTCCGCTAACCCCAAGACGCGGCAAGGGCGTTGGGCATGTGCCGGTGGCGGGTGCCATCGACGGCGGAAGCCGTCCGCCGGACGAAACCGCTGGACAGATCCGCCCGGCCGTCGTCCACTGGGGCACTCCAAGACACGGGGAGGGGACGGCGGATGTGGTCGAAGGTGCCGTTCGGCGAGGGCCTGCGGGCCGAGCTGGGAACACCAGGCAGGTCCCGGCGGCTGGGCAGCAGCCCGCGCTCACGGGTCTGGCGGGTGGAGCTCGACGGGGCACCCGTGGTGGTGAAACAGCTCGTCGAGGGACCGGAGGCCGAGGACCGGTACGCCCGTGAGGTGGCCGCGCTGCGGATCGCCGCCCGGGCCCGCACACCCGTGGTGCCCGCGCTGCTCGCCACCGACCCCGGCGAGCGCGTACTGGTCCTGGAGCAGCTGGAGCACCGGAGCCCGACCGGCGACTGGGTCGTCGGCTACGCCGAGTCGCTGGCCCGGCTGCACGCCACCGCGGGAGAGCGGGACGCCGGCCTGCTGCCGCGCTGGCAGGGGCCGGTCCAGGCCGACGTGGACGCCTTCCTGGGGCTGGCCGAGACGCTGGAGGTGCCGGTGGCAGCAGGAGTGCGCGGGGAGCTGGAGGACCTGGTGCACCGGCTCCGCCAGGCGCCCGGCCATGCCCTGCTGCACGGCGACCCGTGCCCGGGCAACGACCTGCACACCGGCGACGGGGTCAGGTTCATCGACTTCGAACAGGCCTCGCTGGGCAGCGGGTTGACGGAACTCGCCTATCTGCGGATCGGCTTCCCGACCTGCTGGTGCGTCACCGCCGTGCCCGAGCCGCTGCTGACGCGGGCGGAGAGCGCGTACCGCGCGGTGTGGCGCGCCGAGACCGGCACCGAACCCGGCGGCGGGGTCGGCACAGGGCCCGGCCAGGACCTTGCCGATGCCTGCGCCGGCTGGCTGATCAGGGGTGACGCACTGGTCGAGCGTGCCCGGCGAGGGAGCGGCGACCAGCTGGCCCGGCTCCCGGTCAGGGACTGGAAGTGGGGCAGCGCGACCGCCCGGGAGAGACTCGCCCACCGCCTCGCGGTGGTGGGCGCACTGGCCGCAGGCCACCCCGGACTGCGCGGTCTGGGCCGCCTCAGCACCGAGCTGCGCCGGCGCATGCTGACCAGTTGGCCCGGGATCCGGCCGGTACCGGAGCAGCGGCGGTGACCGCCCGCCGGCGCGAGCCCGTGCACCTTCTCGGCCGGCCCAGGGTCAGCCCCTGGGCCGGCCGAGAAGGTCAGCGGGTGCGAACCGCGGCGGGCTTCCAGGCGAGGAAGCGGACCACCACGAGTGCGGCGATGACCAGGGTGATGTTGAAGCCGTAGACCAGGGCGGCCTCCCGGGGCCAGTCGGTGGCCCTGGTGATGCGGTACCAGTTGTCCTGCGGCCACCAGGCGATCAGCAGCCAGGCGATCGCGATCCGCGCCGAGCCGACGAGCAGCTGTGGGCGGGTCGGTCGCACGCGCTCCAGGACCGGTCGGCCGAAGAGCAGGAAGGCCGCACCGGTACCGAAGGCCAGCCACTCGACGATGTACAGGAGTTGGAAGAGCGTCCCCCAGGGCGAGGGCACGCCGGCCAGGTCCGTCGAGCCGGGCCAGCAGAGATCGGTCACGGCGTAGGCGATGAAGGCGAACACCAGCGTCGACAGCAGGCCCATCGTCCCGCGCTCGGACGGGGTCGCACCGCCGGTGGCGCGCACCGGCCGGTAGCCCGCCTTGGCGCTGCCGCGCGGACGCACCCCGGCCCCGGCCTTGGCGGAGCCCGCCCGGACGGGAGTGCCGGTGCGGACGGCCGCCCCGGGGGCGTGGTCGCGCTGGGCGGGGAGCGGCAGGCTGCGGCGGTCCAGTTTGCCCGCCCGGGTGCGGGGCAGGGCTGACAGCGGCACCACCGCGTCCGGTATCAGCCGATCGGGCAGGCGCTCGGCGAGGTACGCGCGCAGCGCCCAGCCCTCGGCCACGCCCTCCGCGCCGCCCTCCGGGGCTCCGCTCTCCGGCGCCGGCCCGCCGGTCACCACGTAGGCGACCAGTCGCGGACGGCCCCCGGCCGTCCGGATCCGGGTGACCGCGCACTCTCGGACGGCCGGGTGGGCGCGCAGTACCGCCTCGGCCTCCGCGAGCTCGGCGGTGGCCGTGGACTCCGCACTGCCCGGTTCCGCTCCGGTACCGGTGTCCGGACCGTCGTCGACGCGGCCCAGGTACTCCAGCAGCCCGTCGGCGCGCAGCCGCCCGATGTCGCCCGTGCGGTAGATCCGGCCGTCCGGGTCGAGGTCGGTGGACCGGAAGCGGGCCGCGGTGAGTTCGGGCCGGTTCAGGTAGCCGCGGCCGACACCGGGGCCGGCCAGGCAGATCTCGCCGGGCCGCCCCTGTGGCACCGGCCGCCCGGCCGGGTCCAGCAGGTGTACCCGGGTGCCCGGGAACGGCCGTCCGATCAGCGAGATCAGCTCAGCCTGCTCCGGCGCCTCGGCCAGCGTCGAGCTGTCGAAGTAGGTGCTGTCGACCGCCGCCTCGGCGACGCCGTACACGTTGATGTGGCGAACCCCCGGGCCGAGGTAGCGCTGCAGGCGCAGTTGCTCGTCCAGGTACCACTTCTCCGCGCCCACCGAGAGCAGCCGGACCCGGCCCAACTCCAGCCCGCGCGGCAGGAGGTGGGCGAACAGGCGGCGCAGCGTGTGGACGTTGGTCTCCATCACCGTCACCGACTCGCGCAGTACCAGCTCGTGCAGCTCGGAGATCTCGGCGGTGCGGTCCAGGGTGAAGTTGCGGCGGGCCATCACCAGGGTGCCGCCGGTGCCCAGCGCGCGGATCCAGTCGGCGGTGAAGACGTCGAACTCCAGCGTCGCCGTCTGCAGGAAGCGGTCGGTGGGGGAGAGCCGGTAGACCGACTGCCAGCCCCGGTAGGCGTGCAGCAGGTTGCGGTGCTCGATCAGCGCGCCCTTGGGCATCCCGGTGGAGCCCGAGGTGTAGAACACGCAGGCCAGGTCGGCGGGCCTCACCCGGATGCCGAGCGGAGCCGCCGGGTGGGCGGCGATCGCCGCGGCGGAGGTGTCCAGGCACAGCACGGTGCGGCTGCTCGCGTCCGTGAGCCGTACCCGGAACGCCTCCTCGGTGAGCAGCACCAGCGGATTCGCCTCGGCGAGCACATGGCGGACCGTCGGATCCGGACCGGTGGGCTCCAACGTCACATATGCCGCGCCGGACTTGAGCACCGCGAGCAGTGCCGTCAGCAGCTCCGGGCCCCGGCCGAGCGCGACCGCCGCCAGGTGGCCGGGGCCGAGGCCCAGCTCGGCCAGATGCCGGGCGAGCCGGTCCGCCCTGGCGTTCAGTTCCGCGTAGCTGAGCCGCTCGGTGCCGCAGACGACGGCGAGTGCTTCGGGTGTCCGGCGGGCGTGTTCCTCGAACAGCTGGTGGACGGCCTGCGCCTCCCCGAACGCCGCTGCCTCACTGTCCATCGCTCGTTCCCTCCCTTTCGGTGGCAACCGGTCGGATCCTCCCCACCTCCACTGACAGTGTGCGGCCAGATCGGCCGGGTGATCCTCCTCGGGTGCGGAGTAGTTGCACAGCTGTCATCGCATCGGGACGCTCGGCGGACAAGTTCCGGGAGATCATGGCCGGTTGGCCTCGACCGCACGCGGCTTCGTTCGTGCGCGGCTTCGTTCGCATGCGGCTCCGTTCGCACGCGGTGGTGGCGGGAGCGGCGGTGGCGGGAGCAGTGGCACCGGGACCGGTGACCGAGGGCTGGACGGCCCGGCGGCGGGGAGCGCCGCGCTGTTAGCCTGCCGCAGGGCCGCTCGTACCGGGTCCGCCGCAGTTCCGCACAGGTCAGTACAGGTCAGTACAGGTCGGCACCAGGGAGGACCCGGCAGATGGCGAGCGTGGAAGTACCGTCCCAGGGACCGCTGTTGCGCGCTCGCGAGGTGGACGTGGTACGCGACGGCCGTTACCTGCTGCGGTCGGTCTCGCTGACCGTCGAGGCGGGCCAGCACTGGGCCCTGCTCGGTGCCAACGGCGCGGGCAAGAGCACCCTGCTCGGCCTGCTGGGCGCGGTCTCCCATCCCACCCGGGGCGAAGTGCACGTCCTCGGCAGGCAGTTGGGCAGGGTCGACATCCGTTCGCTGCGCGCCCACCTCGGGCACGTCAATCCCCGGCACCCGCTGCGCAGCCCGCGCAGCGTCCGCGAGGTGGTGCTCACCGGCCTCACCAACAGCATCGAACCGGAACTCCGGTGGCGGCCCACACCCGAGCAGAGCGCCCACGCCGAACAGCTGATGGACACCATGGGCCTGGCCAGGATGGCCGAGTCGCCGTGGACCACCCTCTCCCAGGGCGAGCGCGGACGGGTCCTGATCGCCCGCGCCCTGATGCCCAGGCCCCGGCTGCTGCTGCTCGACGAGCCCGCCACCGGACTCGACCTCACCGCCAGGGAACTCCTGCTCGGCAGCCTGGACCTGCTCCGCTCCCGGCACCCGGAGCTGGCCACCGTCCTGGTCACCCACCACCTGGAGGAGCTCCCCGAGACCACCACGCACGCCCTGCTGCTGCGCGAGGGCGAGTGCGTGGCGTCCGGGCCGGTGGACGAGGTGATGACCACCGAGCTGATCAGCGGCTGTTTCGGGCACCCGATCAGGATCAGCCGCCTGGAGGGGCGTTGGAGCGCCCGCGCACAGGTCCGCCGCCCGGTGGAGGTCTGACGGGTCCGCCGGGCCTCCACCGGAGCGGTCCGGGCCTAACCGGCCGACGGCCTGGTGCCGATGACGACGGTGGCGTCCAGGTCGTCGCAGGTGGCCACCCGGGCCGCCAGGCCCCCGGCGGTGAAGGCCGCGACGGTCTGCGGAGCCTGGTGCTCGCTCGTCTCGATCAGCAGGTGGCCGCCCGGGGCGAGCCAGCCGGCCGCCTGGGCGGCCACCCGGCGCTGGATGTCGAGCCCGTCCGCGCCGCCGTCGAGCGTCACCAGCGGCTCGTGGCAGCGGGCCTCCGGCGGCAGGAAGGGGATCTCCCCGGTCGGTACGTAGGGCGCGTTGGCGATCAGGACGTCGACCCGGCCCCGGAGGGTGCCGGGCAGCGGTTCGTACAGATCGCCCTGGTACACACGGCTGTTGGCGCCGGTGACATTGCGTCGGGCGCACCGCACCGCGGCGGGCTCGATGTCGGCGGCGTGCAGCTCGATCCCGTCCAGGGAGGCGAGCAGCGCGGCGCCGACCGCGCCCGAACCGCAGCAGAGGTCGACCACCACGGCGCCCGGACGGGCCAGCGCGATGGCCTGCCCGGCCAGGAACTCGGTACGGCGGCGAGGCACGAAGACCCCGGCATCGACGGAGATCCGCAGGCCGCGGAACCCGGCCCAGCCGAGGACGTGTTCGAGCGGGAATCCGACGACCCGGCGGTCCACCATCGCGGCGAGCTCGGCCGGAGTGCCGGCGGTGGACAGGAGCAGCCGCGCCTCGTCCTCGGCGAAGACACAGCCGGCGGAGCGCAGTCTGGTGACAACGGTGGAGCGGAGGAGAGCTGACGGGAAAACCGGCACGGTAACCTTTCGGGAAGCCTTCTGGATGCTCCCCGCGGTCACCTACTCGTGCTTCGGTGCGTCCGCGCGGTCGTGGGATGGGAGCACCCGACCTGACACAGCGGTAATCGGTCCCACCTCCTCGACTCGTCAATTGCGTCCAGTGCTGGACGGGAAGAACACTACATGACCCGGCGCCCCCGCCACCGACGGGCCCCGGCGGGGGCGCGGAGCGAGGTCAGGACGGCAGCTGGGCCTCGATGGCGGCGATCACCTCGGCCGACTCGGGCTCGGTGCGCGGGCGGAAGCGGCCCACCACGCCGCCGTCGGCGCCGACGAGGAACTTCTCGAAGTTCCAGATGATGTCACCGGCCGCGCCCTCGGCGTCGGCGGCCTTGGTGAGTTCGGCGTACAGCGGGTGCCGGCCGTCCCCGTTCACCTCGATCTTCTCGAAGAGCGGGAAGGAGACGCCGTAGGTGGTGGAGCAGAAGGTCTGGATCTCCTCGGCGCTGCCCGGCTCCTGGCCCATGAACTGGTTGCACGGGAACCCGAGCACGGTGAACCCGCGCTCGGCGTAGCGCTGCTGCAGCCGCTCCAGACCCGCGTACTGCGGGGTCAGGCCGCACTTGGACGCCACGTTGACCACGAGAAGCGCCTTCCCCTTGTGGTCGGCGAGCGAGGCCGGCTGACCGTCCAGGGTGCGCAGCGGGATGTCGTACAGGTTCACGGAATTCCCTTCGATGGGTGTCTGCCGGAGCGGTCAACCGCCGGCCCGCTCCGGGTGTTCCCGGTGCTGCCGCCGGGCCGGCGGGCGGACCCCGCCGTACCGTCCGGGGGTCCACGGGTTCATCCGACCGGCTTCCTCGGATCGCCGGCCGGGTCTGCGGACCTCGGGCCGCGAGCGGAGCGCTCAGGCGGTGGCGGTCAGGTCCGCCGTGACGGCGGCCAGGAGGCTGTCGGCCGACTGCTCGCTGAGGTAGAAGTGACCGCCGGGGAAGGTGCGGACCGAGGTGGCGGCGCGGGTGGTGGTGGACCAGAGCCGGAGCGCGTCGACCGAGTGGACGTCGTCCTCCCCGCCGAACACGCTGACCGGGCAGTCGAGCAGCGGGCCGTCGGGCCGGCCGAAGGAGTCGCAGATCGCGTAGTCGGCGCGCAGGGTCGGCAGGATCAGGGCCAGCAGCTCGGGGTCGGTGAGAACCCCCTCGGGCGTGCCGCCCATCTCCCTGAGATCCGCCACGAGTTCCTCGTCCGACCAGCCGGTGCGGCCGGGCTTGGCGGGCTTGGCACCCGGCCCGGAGCAGCCGCTCAGCAGCAGCCGCTCGGGCGTACGGACGCCGTCGCGCTGGGCGGCCATGGCCAGTCCGTACGCGAGCAGGCCGCCCATGCTGTGCCCGAACATCGCGTACGGGCGGTCGAGGTACGGCAGCAGTCCGGTGTACAGCTCCTCGACCGCCCGCGGGTAGTCGCTCAGCAGGGGCTCGCCGAACCGGCTTTCACGGCCGGGCAGTTGCACCGACAGCACCTCGATGTCCCCGGGCAGCCGGGCCGGCCAGTCGCGGAAGAAGGACGGGCCGCCGCCCGCGGGGTGGAGGCACAGCAGGCGGAGCCGGGCGGCCGGAGGCGTGGTGAGCACGCGCACCCAGGCGCGGTTTCGCGCGGCGGTGGCGGGGGCGGAGGAGCCGGTGGCGGGAGAAGTCGACATCGCTGATGTGCTCCGGTCTCGTGCGGTGACATGGCGGCCCGGGTTGTTGGCCCGGGCCCTCGGAGATTACGTGATCAGCGTGCGTCGGCCATGGCCTGGATGAGGCTGGTGGGGCGCATGTCGGTCCAGGTGGTCTCGATGTGGTCGAGGCAGGACTGGCGGGTGGTGGGGCCGTGGGTGGTGGTCCAGCCGGCGGGGATCTCGGCGAAGGCGGGCCAGAGTGAGTGCTGGTTCTCGTGGTTGACCAGGACGAGGTAGGTGGCGTCCGGGTCTTCGAAGGGGTTGGCCATGGTGGTGGTTCCTTGTCCGTCGGGTGATCTGTCGGCTGATCCGCCGGGTGGTCGGTCGCGCCGTGGGGCGGTGGCCACGGCCCGGCCGATCTCGCTGAGGGGGATCGGCCCGGCCGTGTCGTGGCGGGCGCAGGCGGCCGCGGTGTCGAGTACCCGTCCGGTGCGGTGACCCCGCCAGACCTCCGCCGTGGGAGCGGCGCCGGACCGACCATGATCGGCTGCGAAGAACGGGAGATCGCCGAGGGGTGTCATCGGGGTGAACTTGTCGAGCAGGAACCGGGGGCGGGAAGTCCGACCGTGAGCCGGCGCCCGGCCGCCGCTTGTTAGCCTGGCACCTCGGCCGGACGCGCCGCGTGGCCGGGGCCCCGAGGCTTCGCGGGCCACGGCGGGCCACGGCGGGCCGGAAGTCCCGCTTCCCGCACCGAGTGCGGGGCCGGCCGGACGGACCGCGCGCCACCTCGGCCGGCAGCGCTGAGCGGACAGCCGCCGCCACCGCGACCGCGCCGACGAAGGAGAACCGGACATACTGCTCGAAGCTGGTCAGATCGAGCCGGGCGACGTTGACGGAGACCGCCGGGGCGGCCCCGCCGAACAGATGGAGACACGATGAGCACAGCCACGAGGACGGACGCGCAGTCGCCCGCGCCGCACGACGCCGACAGCCACGGTCTCATCCGCGTACACGGCGCGCGCGAGAACAACCTCAAGGACGTCAGCATCGAGATCCCGAAGCGCCGGCTGACGGCGTTCACCGGAGTCTCCGGCTCGGGCAAGAGCTCCCTGGTGTTCGACACGATCGCCGCGGAGTCGCAGCGGCTGATCAACGAGACCTACAGCGCCTTCGTGCAGGGCTTCATGCCGACGCTGGCAAGGCCCGAGGTCGACGTCCTCGAAGGGCTGACGACCGCGATCATCGTCGACCAGCAGCGGATGGCCGCCGACGCCCGCTCCACGGTCGGTACCGCCACCGACGCCAACGCGATGCTGCGCATCCTCTTCAGCCGGCTCGGCCGGCCGCACATCGGCCCGCCCAGCGCATACGCCTTCAACGTCCCCTCGGTCCGGGCGAGCGGTGCGATCACCGTCGAGCGCGGCGCCAGGAAGGCGGTGAAGGCGACCTACTCGCGCACCGGCGGCATGTGCCCGCGCTGCGAGGGCCGGGGCGCGGTCTCCGACATCGACCTCACCCAGCTCTACGACGACTCCAAGTCGATCGCCGAGGGCGCGTTCACCATCCCCGGCTGGAAGTCGGACAGCTTCTGGACCGTACGGGTCTACGCCGAGTCGGGCCTCCTCGACCCGAACAAGCCGATCCGCAGCTTCACCAAGAAGGAGATGCACGACTTCCTCTACCGGGAGCCGACCAAGGTGAAGGTCGAGGGCGTGAACCTCACCTACGAGGGGTTGATTCCCAAGATCCAGAAGTCGTTCCTGTCCAAGGACAAGGAGGCGCTGCAGCCGCACATCCGGGCGTTCGTGGAGCGGGCGGTCACCTTCACCACCTGCCCCGAGTGCGACGGCACCCGGCTCAGCGAAGGGGCCCGGTCCTCGAAGATCGAGGGCCTCAGCATCGCCGACGCCTGCGCGATGCAGATCAGCGACCTGGCCCGGTGGGTCCGCGGCCTCGGCGAACCCTCCCCGGGCTCTTCGAGCGGGGGGTGCACCACGGTGGCGCCGCTGCTCGCGAAGCTGGGGCAGACCCTCGACTCGTTCGTGGAGATCGGTCTGGGCTACCTCACGCTCGACCGGCCGTCGGGCACGCTGTCGGGCGGCGAGGCGCAGCGCGTCAAGATGATCCGCCACCTCGGCTCCTCGCTCACCGACGTCACCTACGTCTTCGACGAGCCCAGCACGGGCCTGCACCCCCATGACATCCAGCGGATGAACGAGCTGCTGCTGAGGCTGCGGGACAAGGGCAACACGGTGCTCGTCGTGGAGCACAAGCCGGAGATGATCGCGATCGCCGACCATGTCGTCGACCTCGGCCCGGGCGCGGGTCAGGCGGGCGGCACCGTCTGCTTCGAGGGCACCGTCGAGGGGCTGCGGGCCGGCGGCACCGTCACCGGCCGCCACCTCGACGACCGGGCCGCCCTCAAGGAGACGGTGCGGACGCCCACCGGCACGCTTCCGGTCCGCGGCGCGGCGGCCAACAACCTGCGCGACGTCGACGTGGACATCCCGCTCGGGGTGCTCGTCGTCGTCACCGGCGTCGCCGGCTCCGGCAAGAGCTCGCTGGTGCACGGGGCGCTGCCGGGGCAGCCGGGGGCCGCCGACGCGGGGATCGTGTCGATCGACCAGGGTGCGATCCGCGGCTCGCGGCGGAGCAACCCGGCGACGTACACCGGACTGCTCGACCCGATCCGCAAGGCGTTCGCGAAGGCCAACGGAGTGAAGCCGGCGCTGTTCAGCGCCAACTCCGAGGGCGCCTGCCCCACCTGCAACGGCGCCGGGGTCGTCTACACCGACCTGGCGATGATGGCCGGCGTCGCCACCACCTGCGAGGAGTGCGAGGGAAGGCGGTTCGACGCGTCGGTGCTGGAGTACCGGCTGGCTGGCCGCGACATCAGCGAGGTGCTGGCGATGCCGGTGGCCGAGGCCGAGGAGTTCTTCGGCACGGGTGAGGCGCGTACGCCGGCCGCGCACCGCATACTCGGCCGCCTCGTCGACGTCGGGCTCGGATACCTCACTCTGGGCCAGCCGCTCACCACGCTGTCCGGCGGTGAGCGGCAGCGGCTCAAGCTGGCCACCTGCATGGCCGAGAAGGGCGGCGTCTACGTCCTCGACGAGCCGACCACCGGCCTCCACCTCGCCGACGTCGAGCAGCTGCTCGGTCTGCTCGACCGGCTGGTCGACTCCGGCAAGTCGGTCATCGTCATCGAGCACCACCAGGCGGTGATGGCGCACGCCGACTGGATCATCGACCTCGGTCCCGGCGCCGGCCACGACGGCGGCCGGGTCGTCTTCGAGGGCACCCCCGCCGACCTCGTCGCCGCCCGCTCCACCCTCACCGGCGAGCACCTCGCGGCCTACGTCGGCAGCTGACCGAGGCCCCGGCACGGGGACACCGCGGGCCCGGGCGGATCGCCCGGGCCCGCGGCGGTCATGTGATCAGCGTGCGTCGGCCATGGCCTGGATGAGGCTGGTGGGGCGCATGTCGGTCCAGGTGGTCTCGATGTGGTCGAGGCAGGACTGGCGGGTGGTGGGGCCGTGGGTGGTGGTCCAGCCGGCGGGGATCTCGGCGAAGGCGGGCCAGAGTGAGTGCTGGTTCTCGTGGTTGACCAGAACGAGGTAGGTGGTGTCCGGGTCTTCGAAGGGGTTGGCCATGGTGGTGGTTCCTTGTCCGTCGGGTGATCTGTCGGCTGATCTGTCGGGGGGGGGGGCGGTCGCGCCGCCCGGAAGGGTGGTCAGGCGCGCCGTAGGGCGGTGGCCACGGTCCGGCCGATCTCGGCGAGGGGGATCGGCCCGGTCATGTCGTGGTGGGTGCAGGCGAGAGCGGTGTCGAGTACCCGTCCGGTGCAGTGACCCCGCCAGATCTCCGCCGTGGGTGCGGTCTCGGACCGACCATGATCGGCTGTGAAGAACAGCAGATCGCCGTGGAATGTCATCGGGGTGAACTTGTCCAGCAGGGTCGTGCTCCGGACGAAGGTCTCGACGACCGCCGTGACCTCCCGTTCGCCCGGCAGCGCAGGGGTGTCCACCAGGGCGGCGACCTGAGCGGCGGTCAGCGGGCCCTCGGTGGCGGGGCCGCCAAGGGTGCGCAGCAGACCGGCCAGCAGCTCCTGCCGCAGCTCGGCGGTGTCGGGCCGGGAGACCTCGGTGCCCGGGTAGCAGTCGAGCACGGCGAGCAGTCCGACCTCCTCGCCCGCCGCCTGGAGCCGGGTGGCCATCGCGTGCGCGACCGCGCCGCCGAAGGACCAGCCGAGCAGGTGGTAGGGACCGGACGGCTGGACCTCGCGGATCCGCTCGACGTACTCGGCGGCCATCTCCTCGACGCTGTCCGGGAGCCGGCCGCTCTCGCGCAGGCTGCGGGCCTGCAGGGCGTAGACGGGGCGGTCGGGCAGGTGGTCGGCGAGGCCGCGGAAGGACCAGCCGATGCCGAAGCCCGGGTGCACGCAGAACAGCGGTGCGAGCTCTCCGTCGGTCCGCAGCGGCAGCAGGACCTCCAGGTCGTCGCCTCCCTCGCCCCGGCCGAGACGTCCGGCGAGGGACTCGGCGGTGGGCGCCTCGAACAGGTCGCGGACACTCACCTCCCGGCCGAGGACGCCGCGCAGGCGGCCGACCAGGCGGGTGGCGAGCAGGGAGTGGCCGCCGAGGGCGAAGAAGTCGTCCTCGACACCGATCTCCGCCAGGCCGAGCACCTCGGCGAACAGCTCGCACAGGCGCCGCTCCAGCTCGGTGGCGGGTGCGCGGCCCGCCGTACGCGGCCCGGCCTCCGGGGCCGGCAGGGCACGCCGGTCCACCTTGCCGTTGGGAGTCAGCGGCAGCGAGTCCAGCAGGACCAGGGCGCTGGGTACCAGGTACTCCGGCAGCCGCTCGCCGAGCCGCTTGCGCAGCAGCTCGGGGTCGGGGGCCTCACCCTCGGCGGGGACGAGGTAGCCGACCAGCCTGCGGTCGCCCGGCCGGTCCTCGCGGACCGTCACGGTGGCCCGGCCGACCGACGGATGGGCGGTGAGCGCGGCCTCGACCTCGCCCAGCTCGATGCGGAAACCGCGCAGCTTGACCTGCTGGTCGGCGCGGCCCGCGAACAGCACCTCACCGTCGGCGCTCCACCGGGCCAGGTCGCCGGTGCGGTACATCCGGGCACCGGCCGGACCGTAGGGGTCGGCGACGAACCGCTCGGCCGTCAGGGCGGGGCGGCCCAGGTAGCCGCGGGCCAGTCCGGCACCCGCGATGTACAGCTCACCGGTCACTCCGGGCGCGACCGGTCGCAGGGCCGCGTCCAGGATCCGCACCCGGGTGTTGTCCAGCGGCCGTCCGATCGGCAGGGCCCCGGCGCCGACCCGGTCGGGGTCGAGGTCGGCACAGGTGGCGAAGGTGGTGGTCTCGGTCGGGCCGTAGCCGATGACCACCCGGGTCCCGGGGCAAGCCGCCAGCACCCGTGCCACCGCCACGGGTGACACCACGTCGCCGCCCGCGAGCACCTCGCGCACGCCCCGGAACGCCGCCGGGCGCTCCTCGGCGATCAGCGCGAACAGTCCCGCGGTCACCCAGAGGGCGGTCACCCGGTGCCGCAGCAGCACCCGCTCCAGCTCCGCCGGAGTCCGCGCCTCAGCCGGGGCGACCACGACCTGGCCGCCGGAGAGCAGCGGTACCCACAGCTCGTAGGTGGAGGCGTCGAAGGCGTACGAGGAGTGCAGCAGCACCCGCTCGTGGGCCCCGCCCGCGAACCGCCCGTCGCGGGCCAGCTGCGCGACGTCCCGGTGCGTGACCGCGACGCCCTTGGGGCGGCCGGTCGAGCCGGAGGTGTACATCACGTACGCCAACTGGTCCGGTACGACGGCCGATTCGAGATCGGTCGGGTCCTCGGCGTTCGCCGGGTCCCCGTCCAGCAGTACGGTCGGCAGGCCGAGGACGTCGGCCTCCGCCGACAGCGCGTGGTCGGTGAGCAGGACCCGGGCGCCGGTGTCGGCCAGGATGAGGCGACGGTGGGCGAGCGGGTAGCGGGCGTCCAGCGGGACGTAGCAGCCCCCCGCCTTGAGGACGGCGAGGACCGCCACCACGAGCTCGGCCGAGCGCTCCAGCAGAATCGCGACACCGTCCTCCGGCCGGACCCCGAGGGCCGTCAGACGGCGGGCCAGCCGGTTCGCGCGGGCGTTCAACTCGCGGTAGGTGAGCGAGAGTTCACCCGATACGACGGCGATCGCATCCGGTGTGCGGGCGACCTGGGCCCGGAACAGCTCCGGCAGGCCGGCCGGCGGTTCGCCGGTCACGGCGCCGTTCCCTGCGGCCAGCACCCGGCGGTCGGCCGCCTCGTCGAGCGACTCCAGCCGTCCGAGGGGAAGCCCGGGGTCGCGGGCGATGGCCGCCAGGACCGTGCGCAGACCGGCGGTGATCCGCTCGGCCGTGTCCCGGCCGACCAGCTCGGGCCGGTAGTCCACCCGCAGGCCGAGGCGGGGGCCCGGAAGCGCGGCCACGGTCACCGGGTAGTGGGTGCCGTCCCGGCCGTCGGCGCCGGTGATCCGCAGTCCCTCCCCGGGGGTGGCGAGGGCGGCGGTGTCCACCGGGTAGTTCTCGAAGACATAGGTGGTGTCGAAGAGTTCACCGAGGCCGCAGAGGCGCTGGAGCTCGGCCAGGCCCAGGTGCTGGTGGGCCAGCAGAGCGGACTGCTCGTCCTGGAGGCGGGCCAGCAGGGCGCCCAGTGACTCGGCCGGATCCAGCCGGACGCGCACCGGCAGGGTGTTGATCAGCAGGCCGATCATCCGCTCGACGCCCGGCAGCTCCGGCGGGCGGCCCGAGACGACGGAACCGAAGACCACGTCCGTGCGGCCGGTCAGCCGGGCCAGGGTGATGCCCCAGGCCGCCTGGACCAGCGTGTTGACCGTCACGCCCAGCCGGCGGGCGGTCGCTCCCAGCGCCTCGGTCAGCTCGGCGGAGAGGTGTTCGGACAGCCGCTGCGGCAGCCCGGGCTCCGCTGCGGCGACCCTGTCCGGCGCGATCAGGGTGGACTCCTCGAGACCGGCCAGCGATGCCGCCCAGGCGGTGCGAGCGGCCTGTCGGTCCTGGACGGCCAGCCAGCCCAGGTAGTCGCGCATCGGCGTCGCCCGAGGCAGCCCGGCGCCGGTGCCCTGTCGGTAGAGCTCGACGAGCTCACCGAGCAGGACGCCGATCGACCAGCCGTCCCACAGGATGTGATGGTTGGTCAGCACCAGCGTGTGCCGGTCGTCGGCCAGCCTCAGCAGGGTCATCCGCAGCAGCGGCGGCGCGGCCAGGTCGAACCGGCCGGCCCGGTCCCGCTCGCGCAGCCGGTCGGTCTCGGCGCGCTGCTCCTGCCCGGACAGCCCGCTCAGATCCACCTCGGCCCACGGCAGCCGCACCTCGCGCGGAATCACCTGGAACAGCCGCCCGCTCGCGGACTGCCGGAAGCCCGCCCGCAGGTGCGGGTGGCGTTCCAGCAGCGCCAGGGCGGCCCGGTGCAGCGCACCGGAGTCCAGCGTGCCGTCCAGGTCGAGCGCGAGCTGCGCGGTGTAGACGTCCACCCCCTGGGAGTCGTAGCGGCTGTGGAAGTACAGGCCCTCCTGCAGCGGTGCGGGCGGCAGCACGTCGGCCGTCGGCTCGGTGGCGAGCCGGTCGAGCTCGTCCTGGGTGACGAGGGCGAGCGGTACGTCGGACGGGGTCAGGCCGCCCGCGTCCGGCCGCGCCGCGTGGGCGACCAGCTCACGCAGCGCCTCGAACCACAGCTCGCCGATCTCGCGGACCTCCCGCTCGGTCAGCACGCCGGACGCCCACGACCAGGCCGCGACGAAGGCCGGACCCTCCGCGCGGTCCTCGGTCCGCGCGTTGACGGTCAGCGCCTGGGTCAGCGGAGAGCGGGGGTCCAGGCCGCCGTGCTCGGTGCCGATCGGAACGGCCGACCAGTCGGTGGAGCTCTGGGCCTTGGCCGCGTCGAAGCGGCCGAGGTAGTTGAATCCGACCTGCGGAGTGGGGAGTTCGGCCAGGACGGCCGAGGCCGAGGGGTCGAGATGGCGCAGCAGGCCGTAGCCGAGACCGTGGTCCGGGACGGCGCGCAGCTGCTCCTTCACCGCCTTCAGGGCCCGGCCGGCGTCCTGGCCGCCGGGAGCGAGCCGGACGGGGTGGATGCTGGTGAACCAGCCGACGGTACGGGAGAGGTCGACCCGCTCGGTGAACTCCTGGCGGCCGTGGCCCTCCAGTTCGACGAGCACCCCGCCGCCGTGGCCGCGCCACCGCTCGACCGCGAGGGCGAGGCCGGTCAGCAGCACGTCGTTGACGTCGGCGTGGAGGAGCGCGGGGACGCTCGACAGCAGCGGTTCGGCGAACTCGGCCTCAAGCGTCAGGTCGAGCCGGCCCGCGGTGGCCTCCGTGTCCCGGGCCGGGTCGAGTGCGCGCGAGCCGAGCGGGGTGTCGTCGCCCTCCAGCATCCTTCGCCAGAAGGGGAGTTCAGCGGTCCGAGGGTGCGCCTCCGCAGTGAGCAGACGGGCCCAGGTGCGTAGCGAGGTGCCGACCGGCTGGAGGGCGGTGCCGTGGTACGCGGCGGTCAGGTCCGGCAGCAGGACGCGCCAGGAGACGCCGTCGACCACCAGGTGGTGGATCATCACCAGCAGTCGGCCCGGGCTCTGCCGGCCCGCGTCGAACCACACGGCCCGGAGCATCGTGCCGCCGGCCGGGTCGAGGCGGCCCTGTGCGGTGCGGGCTTCACGGCCGATCAGGTCACGCAGCTCCCCTTCACCGAGGCCGGTGGCCTCGATCCGGGTGAGGTGGTCGGTGGCGTTGAGGTGGCCGCGGGGTGGGATGTCGAGTGTCCAGTGGCCGTCATCGGTGGTGATCAGGCGGGCGCGTAGGGCGTCGTGGTGGTCGAGGAGGGTCTGGAGGGCGTGGGTGAGGCGGTCCTGGTCGAGGTCGGTGGGTGTCTGGAGGAGCATGGCCTGGTGGAAGCCGTCGATCGGGCCGCCGCGTTCGCGGAGCCAGTGCATGATCGGGGTGGCGGGCAGGTCGCCGGTTCCGGCGTCGGTGTCCTCGGTGACGGCGGCTTCGGTGCCCTGGGCCCTCTGGGCGAGTTCGGCGACGGTCTGGCGGGTGAAGACGTCGCGGGCGGTGAAGACCAGTCCGGCCTGGCGGGCGCGGGCGACCAGTTGGATGGAGGTGATCGAGTCGCCGCCCAGTTCGAAGAAGCCGTCGTCCACGCCGACCCGTTCCAGGCCCAGCAGTTCGCAGAACAGTCCGGCCAGGACCCGCTCCCGCTCGGTACGCGGGGCGCGCCCCGACACCGCCGCGGCGAAGTCCGGCGCCGGCAGGGCCTTGCGGTCGGTCTTGCCGTTGGGGGTCAGCGGCAGCGCGTCCAGGACCACGACCGCCGCCGGGACCAGGTAGTGCGGGAGCCGCTCCGCCAGGTGGGCGCGCAGGACACCGGAGAGCTCCCGGGAGTCGCCGGCCGGCACCACATAGCCCACCAGCCGCTCCTCGCGGACCACGGCCGCCGACCGGCGCACCGCCGGATGGGCGGCCAACGCCGCCTCCACCTCGCCGAGTTCGATGCGGAAGCCGCGCAGCTTGACCTGGTCGTCGGTGCGGCCGAGGTAGTCGAGCCGCCCGTCCTCACTCCAGCGCACCAGGTCACCGGTGCGGTACATCCGGGCGCCTGGGGCGCCGAACGGGTTGGCCACGAAGCGCTCGGCGGTGAGCCCGGGGCGGCCCAGGTAGCCGCGCGCCAGGCCGGCACCCGCGATGTACAGCTCGCCCGGGACACCGGCCGGAACCGGCCTGAGGGCGGCGTCCAGGACGTAGACCCGGGTGTTCTCGATCGGCCCTCCGATCGGCGGGGTCGTGCCGGCGCGGAGCGGCTCGCTCATGGTGGCGCAGACGGTGGCCTCGGTCGGACCGTACGCGTTGATCATGCGTCGGCCGGCCGACCAGCGCTCCACCAGTGCGGGCGGGCAGGCCTCGCCCGCGGTCACCAGGGTGGTCACCGTCGCCAGCGCCTCCGGTTCCAGCACCGAGAGCGCCGCCGGGGGCAGGGTGACATGGGTGATCCGCTGCCGCTGGAGCAGTTCGGCCAGCGGTGCGCCGGGAGCCAGTCGCTCGGCCGGGGCCAGGACGGCGGTGGCGCCGGAGAGCAGCGCCATGGCCAGCTCGGAGACGGCCGCGTCGAAGCTGGTCGAGGCGAACTGCAGCACCCGGCTGTCCGGCCGGACCGCGAACCGCTCGATCTGCGCACTCGCCAGGCTCGCGATGCCGTGGTGCGGGACCATGACGCCCTTGGGGCGGCCGGTGGAACCGGAGGTGTAGATCACATAGGCGGGGTGGGCGGGCAGCAGCGGTTCGCGGCGCTCGTCGTCCGACAGGTCGTGGCCGGGCAACTCCGCGAGCCGGGAGCCGAGTTCGGGGCTGTCCAGGAGAATCCTGGTGATCCCGTACTCGGGCAGTGCGGTCTGGCTGTCCGTCAGGACCATCGCGGGCCTGGCGTCCTGGAGCAGATACGAGATCCGCTCGGCCGGGTAGCCGGGATCCACCGGGAGATAGGCCGCACCCGCCTTGAGGACGGCGAGGAAGGCGACGGCGAACCGCTCGGAGCGGGGCAGCGCGAGGGCGACCGGCTGCTCCGGGCCGACGCCGAGGCCGACCAGGTACCGGGCGAGCCGGTTGGCGGCGGCGTTGAGACCGGCATAGGTGAGCTCGGCGCAGGTGAGCTCGGCGCCCTCGGAGGCGACGGCGGTCGACTGCGGGGTGCGGGCGGCCTGGGCCTCGAAGAGCGCGGGCAGCGTGGCCGGCGCGAGCGGGGTGTCGGTGGCGTTCCACGTCTCCAGGAGCCGCTCCCGCTCCGCCGGGCCGAGCAGGTCGAGCCGGCTCAGCGGGGCGTGCGGTGCGGCGGTGAGCTGGGTGAGCAGCCGGTGGAACCGCTCGGCCAGCCGTTCCACCGTCGCCCGGTCGAACAGGTCGGTGGCGAACTCGATGCTGCCCTCGATCCCGGCGGGCGAACCGTCCTCGGCGGTGGCCTCGCCCAGGCTGAGCGAGAGGTCGAACCGGGCCGCCACCGCACCCGTGGTGACGGCGGTCGCCCGCAGGCCGGGCAGGTCGAGGTGGGGCTGGGCGTTGTTCTGCCACGCGATCATGGTCTGTACGAGCGGGTGGCGGCCCATCGAACGGGTCGGGTTGACCGCCTCCACCACATGCTCGAACGGGACGTCCTGGTGGGCGTAGGCGCCCAGGTTCGCCTCCCGGACCCGGTCGACGAGCTCGGCGAAGCTCGGGTCGCCGGACAGGTCGGTGCGCAGCACGAGCGTGTTGACGAAGAAGCCGACCAGTTCGTCCAGCGCCTCGTCGGTGCGGCCCGCGACCGGGGTGCCGAGCGGGATGTCGGTGCCCGCGCCGAGCCCCGCGAGCAGGACGGCGAAGGCGGCCTGGGCGGCCATGAAGACGGTCGCGTTCCGCTTGGCGGCCAGCGCGGCCAGGGCGCCGTGCACGGCGGCGTCGGTACGGAAGGCCAGGGACTCGCCCCGGTAGCTCGCGGTGGCGGGCCTGGGGCGGTCGGTGGGAAGCGCCAGCTCCTGCGGCATGCCGCTCAGGGTCCGCCGCCAGTAGGCGAGTTGGCCGCTCAGCAGGCTCTCCGAGTCCTCGGGCGCGCCCAGCAGCTCGCGCTGCCACAGCGCGTAGTCGGCGTACTGCACGGGCAGCTCGGTCCACCGCGGGGCGGAGCCGGCCAGCCGGGCCGTGTACACGGTCGAGAGGTCGCCGGCCAGCGGGGTCATCGACCAGCCGTCACCCGCGATGTGGTGGACCGTCAGCAGCAGCGCGTGCTCGTCCTCGGAGAGTGCGAACAGCGCCGCGCGGAACGGGAGTTCACGGGCGAGGTCGAAGCCGCGTCCGGCAACCCCGGCCAGCAGGCGCGGAAGGCTCTCCTCGTCCGCCTCGACGGTCTCCAGCTCGAAGGCCGGCTCGACCACCCGCTGGTACGGCGTGCCGTCGGCGGTCTGCGGGAAGACCGTACGCAGCGCCTCGTGCCGCGCCAGCACGTCGCCCAGGGCGGCGCTCAGCGCCTCGCGGTCCAGACGGCCGGTCAGGCGCACCGCGAGCGGGATGCTGTAGGTCGCGCTCGGGCCCTCCAGGCTGCCGAGGAACCACAGGCGCTGCTGGGCGAAGGAGAGCGGCAGCACCTCGGGGCGCGCCATCGGGCGCACGGCGGGCCGGGCCGGGGCCGAGCCGCCCGGCTGCTCGCCCAGGCGCTCGGCCAGGGCGGCGACGGTCGGCGTCTCGAACAGGGTGCGGATGGCCAGCTCGGTGCCGAGCACGGCCCGGACGCGGCTGACCAGACGGGTGGCGAGCAGCGAGTGGCCGCCGAGGGCGAAGAAGTCGCCGTCGATGTCCACCTCGGCCAGCCCGAGGACCTCCGCGAACAGGCCGCACAGCAGCCGCTCGCGCTCGGTGCGCGGGGCACGGCCGCCTGGGGTCCCGCCCTGCTGGGGCGCGGGCAGGGCACGGCGGTCCAGCTTGCCGTTGCCGGTCAGCGGCAGCGCGTCCAGCGTGACCAGGGCGGCGGGGACCATGTAGGCGGGCAGTTCGACGGCCAGGTGCTCGCGCACCTCGGCGGTGTCGAGCGAGCCGCCGGAGGCCGGTACCGCGTAGCCGACCACCTGCTTGTCGCCGGGCCGGTCCTCGCGGACCACGACCGCGGCCTGGCGGACCGCCGGGTGGCGCAGCAGTGCGGCCTCGATCTCGCCGAGTTCGATCCGGAAGCCGCGGATCTTGACCTGGTCGTCCGCCCGGCCGAGGTACTCGAGCTCGCCGTCGGCCCGCCGCCGGACCACATCGCCGGTGCGGTACATCCGCGATCCCGCCGGGCCGTACGGGTCGGCGACGAAGCGCTCGGCGGTCAGCCCCGGGCGTCCCGAGTAGCCGCGGGCCAGGCCCGCGCCCGTGACGTACAGCTCGCCCGCCACCCCGGCCGGTACCGGGCGCAGACCGCCGTCCAGCACCCGCAGGTCCAGGTCGGGGATGGCGCAGCCGATCGCGCTGCCCGTCGCGGCGGCGACGGTGGCGGCGTCCAGCGGGCGGTAGGTGACGTGCACGGTGGTCTCGGTGATGCCGTACATGTTGACCAGCCGCGGCCCGTGGTCCGGGTGGGCGCGGTACCAGTCCGCCAGCCGTCCCAGGTCCAGGGCCTCGCCGCCGAAGACGACCGTGCGCAGCGCGGCGATGGCGCCGGTGCCCAGCTCCTCCTCGGCCTGCAGTAGCTGGTAGAAGGCGGAGGGGGTCTGGTTGAGGACGGTGACGCCCTCGCGGAGCAGCAGCCGAAGGACATCCGAGGGCGAGCGGCTCACCAGGTAGGGGACCACGACCAGGCGGCCGCCGTGCAGCAGCGGACCCCAGATCTCCCACACCGAGAAGTCGAAGGCGTAGGAGTGGAAGAGCGCCCAGACGTCCGGCTCGCCGGTGCCCCCGCCGAAGCCGAACCAGTGGTCGGTGGCGGAGAAGAGGCGGACCACGTTCCGGTGCGGGATCACCACGCCCTTGGGGCGGCCGGTGGAGCCCGAGGTGTAGATGATGTAGGCCGGGTGGTCGGGCAGCAACGGGGAGCGCCGGTCGGCGTCGGTCGGATCCCCGGCCGACTGCCGGGCCCGGGCCCGGACGGTGCCGGCCTCGTCGAGCAGCAGCCGCGGTACCGCGTCCTCGGGCAGGCGCTCGGCGACCTCCCGCTGGGTGACCAGCAGGACCGGAGAGGCGTCGGAGAGGATGAACGAGATCCGGTCGGCGGGGGAGTCCGGGTCCACCGGCAGGTAGGCCGCACCGGTCTTGAGGACGGCGAGCAGCGCCACCACCAGGTCGGCGGAGCGCGGCAGCGCGAGCGCGACGACCTGCTCGGGGCCCGCGCCGGCGGCGATCAGCAGCCGGGCGAGGCGGTTCGCCTCCTCGTTCAACTCCCGGTAGCGGAGCGAGAGTCGGTCAGTGGTGAGGGCGACGGCCTCGGGAGTGCGGGCGGCCTGGGCCTGGAACAGTTCGGGGAGCGTGGTGGACGGCGCCTGAGGGGTGCCGGTGGTGGAAGCCGGAAGCAGCGCCTCCCGCTCGGCCCCGGTCAGCAGGTCGAGCCGGCCGGTGGGCAGTGAGGTGTCGGCGACCAGGGCGCCGAGGACACGCCGGAACCGGGCGACGATCTGTTCGGCGGCGGTGCGGTCGAAGAGGTCGGGACGGTAGGCGAGCCGGAGGTCGAGCCGGTCGCCGGGGATCACGACCAGGGTGAGGGGGTAGTGGGTGCCGTCCTGGACGGCGGCCTCGGTGATGCGCAGCTCATGGGCGGGGTCGGCGAGGGTGCCGGCGTCGAGCGGGTAGTTCTCGAAGGCGACCGCGGTGTCGAAGAGCTCGCCGGTGCCGCCGGTCCAGCGCTGGATCTCGGGCAGCCCGATGTGCTGATGGGGCAGCAGGGCGGACTGCTCCTCCTGGAGCCGGGCGAGCAGCGCGGACAGCGGCTCGGCCGCCCTGGTGCTCACCCGGACCGGGAGGGTGTTGATGAACAGGCCCACCATGCGCTCGACGCCCGGGAGTTCGGCGGGACGGCCGGAGACCACGGCACCGAAGACGACGTCCTCGCGGCCGGTGAGGTGGCCGAGGACCAGGCCCCAGGCCGCCTGCACCAGGGTGTTGAGGGTGACGCCCAGCCGGCGGGCGGTGGCGGTGAGCGAGTCGCTGAGCTCCTGGGAGAGGAGCGTTCGGAGCTTCTCCGGGAGCCGGGGCCGGCGGGTGTGGTCCGGGCCGGCGAGCAGTGTGGCCTCCTCGACACCGGCGAGGGCGCTCCGCCAGGCCTCGCGGGCGGCGTCGGCGTCCTGGCCGGCCACCCAGGCGAGGTAGTCCCGGAAGGGCACGGCACGGGGCAGCCGGCGGTCGTCGCCCTCCCGGTAGAGGGAGAGGATTTCGCCGATCAGGACGCCGATGGACCAGCCGTCCCAGAGGATGTGATGGTTGGTCAGCACCATGACATGGCGGTCTTCCGCCAGCCTGACCAGGGTGAACCGCAGCAGCGGCGGGACGGCCGGATCGAAGCGGCGGGCGCGGTCGGCCGCGCACAGGCGGTCGAGCTCGGCGCGCTGGGCGTCGGCGTCGAGGTGGCCGAGGTCGACCTCCCGCCAGGGCAGTTCGACCTCCCGGTGGACCACCTGGACGGCCCGGCCGTCATCCAACTGCCGCAGGGCGACGCGCAGATGGGGGTGACGGTCGAGGGCGGAACCCGCGGCGGCCCGCAGCGCCCGCGGGTCGAGCGGCCCCTGGAGGCCGAGGGTGAGCTGGGTGGTGTAGACGTCCGGACCCTCGGTGTCGTACAGGGCGTGGAAGAACAGGCCCTGCTGGAGCGGGGCGAGCGGCAGCACATCGGCGAGCGGCGCGACGGCGAGCCGGTCGAGCTCGTCCTGCGTCACCCCGGCGAGCGGGACGTCGGAGGGGCTCAGCCCGCCCGCACCCGGCTGCCGGGCGTGCTCGACCAGGGCCACCAGCGCGTCGAACCAGGTCTGGCCCAGCCGGCGCACCTCCTCCTCGGTGAGCGGGCCGGCGGCCCAGCTCCAGGCCGCGGTCAGGCGGGGGCCCTGAGGGCCGTCCTCGGTCCAGGCGTTCACGGCGAGCGGGTGCGTGTGGGTGGACTCCTCGCCATCCGAGGCGTCGAGCCCGGGCGCGGGCGACCAGTCGGTGCCGCTGGCGCCGCGGCCGGTGTCGATGCGGCCGAGGTAGTTGAACCCGAGCTGCGGAGCGGGGAGTCCGGCCAGGACGGCCGAGGCCGAGGGGTCGAGGTGGCGCAGCAGGCCGTACCCGAGGCCGTGGTCCGGGATCGCGCGCAGCTGCTCCTTGACGGCCCGCAGCGCCCGGCCCGGCTCCTCGGCGCCGGGGTCGAGGCGGACGGGGTAGGCGCTGGTGAACCAGCCGACGGTACGGGAGAGATCGGTGCCCTCGGTGAACTCCTCGCGGCCGTGGCCCTCCAGTTCGACCAGGACCGGGCCGCCGCGCCCGCGCCAGCGGCCGACGGCCAGGGCGAGACCGGTGAGCAGGACGTCGTTGACCTCGGCGTGGAACAGCGACGGCAGGGTGGTGAGCAGCGGCGTGGTGAGCTCGGCCGGCAGGGTCAGCTCCAGCCGTCCGGCCGGGCGCGGACCGGTCGAGCCGGCGGTGAGCAGCGGCTCCTCCTCGGCCAGCACCGACTGCCAGTAGGGGAGCTCGGCCGACCTGCGGCCGGCCTCCGCGCTCAGCAGGGTGGCCCAGCTGCGCAGTGAGGTGCCGACCGGCTGGAGCTCGCCGCCCTGCCAGGCGGCGGCCAGGTCGGGGAGCAGGACCCGCCAGGAGACGCCGTCCACCACCAGGTGGTTGATCATCACCAGCAGGCGGCCCGAGCGGTCGGGCCCCGCGTCGAACCAGACCAGCTGGACCATCACCCCGGCGCGGGGGTCGAGCCGGCCGCGGGCGGCCCGGGTCTGCTCGGCGATGGCGGTGCGCAGCCCGTCCTCGTCGCCGCCGGTGACATCGACCCGGGTGACCAGGCTCCCGGCCCTGACCTCGCCGCGCGGCGGAACGTGCAGGGTCCACCGGCCGTCCTCGGCGACCACCAGGCGGGCGCGCAGGGCGTCGTGGTGGTCGAGGACGGTCTGCACGGCACCGGTGAGCCGGTCCGGACCGAGCTCGGCGGGCACCTGGAGCAGCATTGCCTGGTGGAAGCCGTCCACCGGGCCGCCGCGCTCGCGCAGGGCGTGCAGGATGGGCAGCGCGGGGACGGTGCCGAGTCCGGCGTCGGTGTCCTCGGTGACGGCGGCGTCCTCGCCGCGGGCGGCCTGGGCGAGCCGGGCGACGGTCTGATGGGTGAAGACGTCGCGGGCGGTGATCACCAGCCCGGCCTTGCGGGCACGGGCGACGAGCTGGATCGAGGTGATGGAGTCGCCGCCGAGCTCGAAGAACCCGTCGTCGATGCCGACACCCTCGCGCCCGAGGACCTCGGCGAACAGACCGGCGAGGGTCTCCTCGCGGGCGGTACGCGCGCCGCGGCCGGGCTCGGCGGGGCCGAACTCCGGTGCGGGCAGAGCACGCCGGTCGACCTTGTCGTTGGGCGTCAGCGGCAGGGTGTCCAGCAGCAGCACGGCGCTGGGCACCATGTACTCGGGCATGGTCTGCCCGATGTACGCGCGCAGTTCTGCGGCGTCCACCACCGCGCCCGGTACCGGCACCGCGTAGCCGACCAGGCGCTTGTCACCCGGGCGGTCCTCGCGGACGACCACCACCGCCCGGGCCACGGCCGGGTGGGCGGCCAAGGTGGCCTCGATACCGCCGAGTTCGATCCGGAAGCCACGGATCTTGACCTGCTCGTCGGCGCGTCCGACGAAGGCGAGCACCCCGCCGGGCAGCCAGCGGACGATGTCACCGGTGCGGTACATCCGGGATCCCGCCGGCCCGTACGGATCGGCGACGAAACGCTCGGCGCTCAGGCCCGGCCGGTCCAGGTAGCCGCGCGCGGTACCGATGCCCGCGACGTACAGCTCACCCGCGACGCCGGCCGGGACCGGACGCAGCGCCGAATCCAGCACGTACACCCGGGTGTTGTCGAGCGGGCGGCCGATCGGCACGGCGCCCGGCTCGGTGCCGTCCACCGCGTGGGTGGAGGCGAGCATGGTGACCTCGGTCGGGCCGTAGCCGATGACCACCCGGGTCTCGGGGCTGGCCTCACGCACCCGGGCGACGGCGGTCGGGGAGACCACGTCGCCGCCGGTGAGGATCTCGCGGACGCCGCGGAAGGCCTCGGGACGCTCCTCGCCGATCAGCCCGAACAGGCCGGCGGTGACGAACACACCGGTGACCGCGTACTCCTGGAGCAGACGCTCCATCTCGGCCGCGCCGAGCAGGCCGTCGGGGGCGATCACCAGCCGGCCGCCCGAGAGCAGCGGCACCCACAGCTCGGCGGTGGAGGCGTCGAAGGAGTACGGCGCGTGCAGCAGCACCCGCTCGTAGGCGCCACTGCGGAAACGGCGGTCGGTGGCCAGGGCGACCACACCCCGGTGGGTCGCGGCCACGCCCTTGGGCCGACCGGTCGACCCCGAGGTGTACATCACGTACGCGAGCCGGTCACCGGCACAGGCGACATCCAGGTCGCCCTGGTCCCGGTCGGCGTCCGGGGCCTCGGGACGGTCCGACACCACCAGGACCGGCAGGGCGCCCTCCGGGTCCAGCCCGCGCGCCTCCTCGGCGAGCGCGTGGTCGGTGAGCAGGACGGCCGCCGCGGTCTCGGCCAGGATCAGCCGGCGATGGGCGAGCGGGTAGCGGGCGTCCAGCGGCACGTAGAAGCCGCCGGCCTTGACCACCGCGAGGATGGCCACCACCAGGCCGACACCGCGCCGCATCAGCAGGGCGACACCGGTCTCCGGAGTGACCCCCTGCTCGACCAGCCGCCGCGCCAGGCGGTTGGCAAGGGCGTTGAGCTCGCCGTAGCTCAGCTCACCGCCCTCGAAGAGCAGCGCGGTGGCCTGCGGATCGCGGGCGACCCGGGCCTGGAACAGCTCGGCCAGCGTCGCGCCGGGGACCTCGGCGGCGGTGTCGTTCCACCCGGTCAGCTGGAGCTCCCGCTCGGCCTGCCCGAGCAGGTCCAGCCGGCCGACCG
The DNA here is from genome assembly GCF_051374625.1 of Kitasatospora sp. HPM-01-4. NCBI lineage: Bacteria > Bacillati > Actinomycetota > Actinomycetes > Kitasatosporales > Streptomycetaceae > Kitasatospora > Kitasatospora sp. HPM-01-4. The sequence goes on from NZ_JBPQGP010000005.1 coordinate 8,548,258, forward strand.
GCTGCGCCGCGTCGGCGGTGAACCCGGACAGGATCCGGGCGAGCCGGCCGAGGACGCCGGCCGCCGCCGAGTGGTCGAACAGGTCGGTGCGGTGGTCGAGGCGCAGGCTCAGGCGCCTGCCGGGGACCACGGCGAGGTTGAGGGTGTAGTGGGTGGCCTCGCGGCTCTCGGCGGCGGTGACGCGGATCGCGGAGCCGGTCATGGCCAGCGACTCGGCGTCCAGCGGGTAGTTCTCGAACACCACGTTGGTGTCGAAGAGTTCACCGATCCCGGACCAGCGCTGGACCTCGGCGAGACCCACGTGCTGGTGGGGCAGCAGGGCCGACTGCTCGGCCTGCAGCCGGGGGATCAGCTCCGCGACCGTCTCGGCCGGGGTGGTCCGCACCCGCACCGGAAGGGTGTTGATGAACAGGCCGACCATCTTCTCGACGCCCGCGAGCTCCGGCGGCCGTCCGGAGACCGTGGCGCCGAACACGACGTCGTCCCGCCCGGTCAGGTGGGCGACCAGCAGGCCCCACCCGGCCTGCACCACGGTGTTCACGGTCACGCCGAGGCGGCGCGCCAGCGCACCCAGTGCCTCGGTCGCCTGCTCGGACAGGTCGAGAGCGGTCCGCTCCGGAAGTGCACTCACCCGCCCGGTCGGCGCCGGGCTCTCGTGCCCGGGCCCTTCGGTGAGGGGCGGGGCGAGCAGACTCGGCTCCTCCAGCCCGTCCAGCGCGGTACGCCAGGCCGCCTCGGCACTGTCGCGGTCCTGGGCGGCGGCCCAGGCCAGGTAGTTCTTGAAGGGGGCGATCCGGGGCAGCCCGGCGGCGTCCCCGCCGCGCTGGTAGAGGGTGAACAGCTCGGCCATCAGCAGGGCGTTGGACCAGCCGTCCCAGAGGATGTGGTGGTGGTTGACGACCAGGACGTGCCGCTCGGCGCCGAGCCGGATCAGGGTGAAGCGCAGCAGCGGCGGCCTGGCGAGGTCGAAGCGCCGTTCGCGGTCCTCGGTGCACAGCCGGGAGACCTCCGACGCCTGCTCGGCCTCGGCGAGCGAGGAGAGGTCGAACTCGGCCCAGGGCAGCCGTATCTGACGCGGGATCACCTGGACCAACCGGCCCGAATCGGCCTGCCGGAAGGCGGCCTTGAGGTTCGGGTGGCGTTCCAGCAGCGCGTGCCCGGCGGCCTGCAGTGCGGCCGTGTCAAGCGGACCGTCCAGGTGCAGGGTCAGCTGCGAGGAGTAGACGTCGACGCCCTCCTCGTCGAACTGGGCGTGGAAGAACATGCCCTCCTGGAGCCGCGAGAGCGGAAGGATGTCCTGGATTCGTGCGTTGGCAGTACGTGCGTTGGCCATGGTGCTTACAGGTCCCAATCCGCGAACTCGTCTTCGAACATGTCGATCTCGTCCTGGCTAAGTTCCACCAGGGATACGTCTGAGGTGCTCAGACCGCCGGCGTCGGCCCGCTGTGCGTGTCGTACCAGCGCGGTCAGCGCCTCGAACCACAACTCGCCCAGGCGCCGGACCTCCTGCTCGGCCAGCACCCCGGTCGCCCACGACCAGGCGGCGACGAAGTACGCCCCGTCGGCGCGGTCCTCGGTCCGGGCGTTGACGGTGGCGGTGTGGGCGAGCGGCGCCAGCTCGTCGGCGCCGCCGAACATCGCGCCCATCTCGGGGGCCGGCCCCCACTCGGCCGGTGCGCCCTGCTGCTCGGTGGTGAAGCGGCCGAGGTAGTTGAACCCGAGCTGGGGAGTGGCCAGTCCGGCGAGGAGAGCCCCGGCCGAGGGGTTGAGGTGGCGCAGCAGGCCGTAGCCGATGCCGTGGTCGGGGATCAGCCGCAGCTGGTCCTTGACCGCCTTCAGCGAGCGGCCCAGGGCCGGTCCGGCCTCGACGACCTCGGCCCAGTCGGTCGCGCCGGGGTCGACGCGGACCGGGTAGGCGCTGGTGAACCAGCCGACGGTACGGGAGAGGTCGATGCCCTCCGCGAACTCCTCACGGCCGTGCGCCTCCAGCTCCAGCAGCAGACCGCCCAGGTCACCGCGCCACCGGTTGGCAGCGAGCGCGAGGCCGGTCAGCAGGACGTCGTTGACCTCCGCGTTGAACAGTGCGGGGACGCTGGTCAGCAGCGGCTCGGTGAGCTCGGCCGGCAGCGTGAGCTCCAGGTGGCCGACGGTCCGCCGGGTGTCCCGCGTGTGGTCGAGCGGCCGCGACCCCAGCAGCGGATCCGGGCCGTCCAGCATCGCCTGCCAGAGCGGGAGTTCGCCGCTCCTGCGCTCGGCCTCGGCTGCCAGCCCGGTGGCCCAGGTGCGCAGCGAGGTGCCGACCGGCTGGAGGGCGGTGCCGTGGTACGCGGCGGTCAGGTCCGGCAGGACCACACGCCAGGAGACACCGTCGACCACCAGGTGGTGGATCATCACCAGCAGTCGGCCCGGGGCCTGAGGGCCCGCGTCGAACCAGACCAGCTGGACCATCACCCCGCGCTCCGGCGCCAGCCGGTCCTGCGCCGCCCTGGCGTGCTGCTCGAAGAGCGCGCGCAACTCGGTCCCGTCGAGGCCGGTGGCCTCGATCCGGGTGAGGTGGTCGGTGGCGTTGAGGTGGCCGCGGGGTGGGATGTGGAGTGTCCAGTGGCCGTTGTCGGTGGTGAGCAGGCGGGCGCGTAGGGCGTCGTGGTGGTCGAGGAGGGTCTGGAGGGCGTGGGTGAGGCGGTCCTGGTCGAGGTCGGTGGGGGTCTGGAGGAGCATGGCCTGGTGGAAGCCGTCGAGCGGGCCGCCGCGTTCGCGCAGCCAGTGCATGATCGGGGTGGCGGGCAGGTCGCCGGTTCCGGCGTCGGTGTCCTCGGTGACGGCGGCTTCGGTGCCCTGGGCCCTCTGGGCGAGTTCGGCGACGGTCTGGCGGGTGAAGACGTCGCGGGCGGTGAAGACCAGTCCGGCCTGGCGGGCGCGGGCGACCAGTTGGATGGAGGTGATCGAGTCGCCGCCCAGTTCGAAGAAGCCGTCGTCCACGCCGACCCGTTCCAGGCCCAGCAGCTCGCAGAACAGTCCGGCCAGGACCCGCTCCCGCTCGGTACGCGGGGCCCTCTCGGAGACCGCCGCCGCGAAGTCCGGCGCCGGCAGGGACCGCCGGTCCAGCTTTCCGCTCGCGGTCAGCGGCAGCGCGTCCAGCGGGACCAGTGCGGCCGGGACCATGTAGTCGGGCAGTGTGGTGGCGAGGTGCTTGCGGACCAGGGTCAGATCGATGTCCCCGACCGCCGGTACCAGGTAGCCGACCAGTCGCTTGTCGCCCGGGCGGTCCTCGCGGACCAGCACGGCGGCCTGGGTCACGTCGGGGCAGGCGGTGAGCGCCGCCTCGATCTCACCGAGCTCGATCCGGAAGCCGCGGATCTTGACCTGGTCGTCGGTGCGGCCGAGGTAGACCAGGGCGCCGTCGGTGGTCCAGCGGACGACGTCGCCGGTGCGGTACATCCGGGTGCCAGCCGGCCCGTAGGGGTCGGCGACGAAGCGCTCGGCGGTGAGTCCCGGGCGGCCCAGGTAGCCGCGGGCCAGCTGGACACCGGCGAGGTAGAGCTCGCCGGGCACACCCGGCGGTACCGGCCGCAGCCCGGCGTCCAGCACGTACACCCGGGTGTTCGCCACCGGCCGCCCGATCGGCACCGCGACCCCGGCCCCGCCGGGCTCGGCGTGCCAGGCGGTGACCTCGACGGACGCCTCGGTGGGGCCGTAGAGGTTGTGCAGCGGGACCTCGGTGAGCACCTCGTGGAACCGGTCCCGCAGCTCGGACAGCAGGGCCTCGCCGGAGCAGAACACCCCGCGCAGGCCGGTGCAGCCGGCGGCGGCCGGCTCCTGGACGAAGGCCTGGAGCATGGAGGGGACGAAGTGGGCGATGGTGATCCGCTCGCGCTGGATCAGCTCGGCCAGGTAGGCGGGGTCCTTGTGGCCGCCGGGCTTGGCGACCACCAGGGTGCCGCCCTCCAGCAGCGGCCAGAAGAACTCCCAGACGGAGACGTCGAAGCCGAACGGGGTCTTCTGCAGGACCCGGTCCGTCGGCTGCATCACATGGTCGGTCTGCATCCAGGTCAGCCGGTTGACCACACCCCGGTGCGGGACGGCGACGCCCTTGGGGCGGCCGGTGGAGCCGGAGGTGTAGATCACGTACGCCGGGTTGTCCGGCCGCAGCGGGTGGGTCCGGTCCGCGTCGCACGGGTCCGTGTCGGCGCAGGCGGTCAACCGCCCGCCGACCTCCGCCTCGTCGAGCACCAGCACCGGGACCTCGACCGAGCCGGGGACGGCGCTCCGGGTCGCGCCGGTGGTGAGGACGAGTGCGGGTGCGCCGTCCTGGAGCATGTACGTGATGCGGTCGGCCGGGTGGTCCGGGTCGACCGGCAGGTAGGCCGCACCGGACTTGAGGACCGCGAGCAGGGAGACGACCATCTCCACCGAGCGTTCCAGGACCAGTGCGACGGTGCGCTCGGGGCCGGCGCCGTGTTCGGTCAGCAGGTGGGCGAGGCGGTTGGCGCGGGCGTTGAGTTCGGCGTAGCTGAGCTGGGTGTCCTCGAAGACCAGGGCGGTGGCCTGGGGAGTCTTCGCGGCCCGGGCCTGGAACAGTTCCGGCAGGGTCGCGGACGGGACCTGTGCGGTGGTGTCGTTCCACTCGGTCAGGATCCGCTGCCGCTCGGCGGTGTCCAGGATCTCCAGGGTGCCGACCGGCAGCTGCGGCTCTGCGGTCACCGCCGCGAGCAGCCGCACCCAGCGCTCGGCCAGCAGCTCGACCGTCGACCGGTCGAACAGGTCGGTGGCGTACTCGAGTTCACCGCGCAGACCCGCCGGATCGCCGTCCGCGCCGCGCTGCTCGGTGACGAACAGCGACAGGTCGAACTTGGCCGAACCGCCCTGTGCCGGAAGGACGGTGGCCTCGACGCCCGGGATCGCCAGCTCGGCCTCGGCGTTGTTGCGCAGTGCCAGCATGACCTGGAAGAGCGGGTGGCGGGCGAGTGAGCGGGTGGGGTTGAGGGCGTCCACCAGGTGCTCGAAGGGGATGTCCTGGTGGGCGAACGCCGCCAGATCCGACTCCCGCACCCGGCCGAGGAGTTCGGCGAAGGTCGGGTCACCGGAGACGTCGGTGCGCAGCACCAGGGTGTTGACGAAGAACCCGACCAGCTCGTCCAGCGCCTGGTCCGTCCGCCCGGCGACCGGCGTGCCCAGCGGGATGTCACTCCCGGCACCGAGCCGGGACAGCAGCGTGGCCAGAGCCGCCTGCAGCGTCATGAACAGCGTGACGCCGTGGGCGCGGGACAGCTCCAGCAGCCTGCGGTGGACCTCGGCCGGGACGGTGACGGAGAACGTGTCGCCCCGGTAGCTGGCGGTCAGCGGGCGCGGCCGGTCGGTCGGCAGCTCCAGCTCCTCCGGCAGACCGGCCAGCGCCTCACGCCAGTAGGCGAGCTGGCGCGCGGCCAGGCTGCCCTCGTCGCCCTCCTCGCCCAGCAGCTCGCGCTGCCACAGGGCGAAGTCGGCGTACTGGACCGGCAGCGGGGCCCATCCGGGGGCCTCGCCGTCCAGACGGGCCGCGTACGCGGCCGAAACGTCACGGGCCAGCGGCGCCAGCGACCAGCCGTCACCGGCGATGTGATGCAGCGTCAGCAGCAGCACGTGCTCGTCGGGGCCGGTGCTGAACAGCGCGGCGCGCAGCGGCGGTTCGGCGCTGAGGTCGAAGCCGCGTGCGGCCTCGTCGGCCAGAGCCCCGGACAGCGCCTGTTCCGTGGTCTCGATCAGGGTCAGCGGGACCTCGGCGTCCACCGGCACCCACTGGTACGGCAGCCCGTCGGGGCCCTCGCCGAACACGGTGCGCAGCGCCTCGTGCCGGGCCACCACGTCGCCGACGGCCGCCGCCAGGGCGGCCGGGTCCAGCGGACCGGAGAGCCGGACCGCCAGCGGCAGGTGGTAGGCGGAGCCCGCGCTGTCCAGCCGGTCCAGCAGCCAGAGCCGCCGCTGGGCGAAGGACACCGGAACCGCCTCAGGCCGCTCGGCCGGGAGCAGCGCGGGGCGGGCGGCTTCCGCGCCGGCCAGCCGGCCGTCCAGGGCGGCCACGGTCGGCGCCTCGAACAGGTCGCGGATCGCCAGTTCCACGCCCAGCACCGCCCGCACCCGGCTCACCAGCCGGGTCGCCAGCAGCGAGTGGCCGCCCAGCTCGAAGAAGTCGTCGTCCACCGAGACCCGGTCCACCCCGAGCACCTCGGCGAAGACCGAGCAGAGCAGTTCCTCGCGCGGGGTGCGCGGCGCGCGGCCGTCCGTGTCCGCGCTCCAGTCGGGGGCGGGCAGGGCGCGCCGGTCCAGCTTGCCGTTGGTGGTCACCGGCAGCGCGTCCAGCACCACGACCGCCGCCGGGACCAGGTGCTCCGGCAGGTCGGCCGCCAGCCGGCGGCGCAGCTCGGCCGGGTCGACGACCGCGCCGTCGGCCGGTACCACGTAGCCGACCAGCCGCTTGTCGCCCGGCCGGTCCTCGCGGACCACCACGGCCGCCCGGCGCACTCCCGGCCGGCCGCCCAACGCGGCCTCCACCTCACCGAGTTCGATCCGGAAGCCGCGGATCTTCACCTGGTCGTCGGCGCGGCCGAGGAAGACGAGCTCGCCGTCCCTGGTCCAGCGCATCACATCGCCGGTGCGGTACATCCGGGCGCCGGCCGGCCCGTACGGGTCGGCGACGAAGCGCTCGGCGGTCAGGCCCGCCCGCCGCAGGTAGCCACGGGCCAGGCCCGCACCGGCGATGTACAGCTCACCGGGGACGCCCGGTGCGACCGGCCGCAGTCCGCCGTCCAGCAGGTACAGCCGGGAACCGGCGATCGGGCGGCCCAACGGGACCGGGCCGGAGGGGAGTTCGGTGCCGGGTGCGATGCGCTTCTCGGTGCAGTGCACGGTGGCCTCGGTCGGGCCGTAGTGCTGCACCACCTCGGTCGCCGGGTGGAGCGCCCGCCAGGCGGCCAGCGCCTCCGCCGTCAGCGCCTCGCCGCCGAGGGCGATCTGCGCGGTCGGCGAGTACTCCGCCGGGAGGTCCTCCAGCATCGGCAGATGGCTGGGCGTGCACTTGAGGAAGGTGACCGGCCGGGCGGCCAGGGTCCGCCGGGTGACCGGGTCGTCCTCCATCGCCGCGAGGTGCACCGCGCCGCCCGAGGTGAGCGGCGTGTACAGGCCGACCACGGTGAGGTCGAAGGAGATCGGCGAGTGGACCAGGGCGGTGCCCTGCGCACCGGAGTACGAAGCTCCGCTCCAGTGAAGGTAGTTGACCAGCGACCGGTGCTCGACGACCACGCCCTTGGGGCGGCCGGTGGAGCCGGAGGTGTAGATCACGTACACCGGGTGGCCGGGCCGCAGCGGCTCGACGAGGTCCGCGTCCGTCAGATCGGTGGCGGGCAGCGGGGCCAGTGCGGCGAGCGTGTCCTCGGCGTCCAGCGGCACCTGCTCGGCACCCGTCCCGGCCGGGACGAGGCCCGCCGTCGCGCGGTCGGTGAGCAGCAGCGCGGGCTCGGCGTCGGACAGCAGGTAGGCGATCCGCTCGGCCGGGTACTGCGGGTCGATCGGCTGGTACGCCGCACCGGACTTGGCCACCGCCAGCAGGGCGACGACCATCTCCACCGAGCGCTCCAGCAGCAGTGAGACGGTGCGCTCCGGGCCCGCGCCGCGTTCGACCAGCAGCCGGGCGAGGCGGTTGGCGCGGGCGTTGAGCTCGGCGTAGGAGACTTCGTGCCCCTCGAAGATCACCGCAGTGGCGTCCGGGGTCCGGGCCGCCTGGGCCTCGAACAGGGCGGGCAGGGTGCCGGCCGGTGCCGCGGCGCCGCCGGAGCTCCACTCGGTGAGGATGCGTTCGCGCTCCTCGCCGTCAAGGACCGCGACCTGGCTGACGGGCCGGTCGGGCTCGGCGGTGACCGCCGCGAGCAGCCTCAGCCAGCGGTCGGCCAGCGACTGCGCGGTGTCCCGGTCGAACAGCTCGGTGGCGTACTCCAGCACGCCGGCCAGGCCGGTCGGTTCACCGTTCGAGTGCCGCTCGGAGAGCCGTACGGACAGGTCGAACTTGGCCTCCTGGCCCGCCATCGGCTCCACCGATCCACGCACGCCGGGCAGGTCGAGGACCGCCTCGGTGTTGTTCTGGAGGGTGAGCATGACCTGGAAGAGCGGGTGGCGGGCGAGTGAGCGGGTGGGGTTGAGGGCGTCCACCAGGTGTTCGAAGGGGATGTCCTGGTGGGCGAACGCCGCGAGGTCCGACTCCCTTACCCGGCCGAGGAGTTCGGTGAAGCTCGGGTCACCGGAGACGTCGGTGCGCAGTACCAGGGTGTTGACGAAGAACCCGACCAGTTCGCCGAGCGCCTCGTCCGTGCGGCCGGCGACCGGGGTGCCGATGGGGATGTCCTCGCCCGCGCCCATCCGGCTGAGCAGGGCCGCGAAGGCCGCCTGGAGCGCCATGAAGAGGGTCACGCCGCCTGCGCGGGCGAGTTCGGCCAGCTTGCGGTGGATCTCGGCGGGGATGGTGACGGGGACGGTGTCGCCCCGGTGGCTTGCGGTCAGCGGGCGGGGCCGGTCGGTCGGCAGCTCCAGTTCCTCCGGCAGACCGGCCAGGGCCTCACGCCAGTGGGCGAGCTGGCGCGCGGCGAGGCTGTCCTCGTCGCCCTCTTCGCCCAGCAGCTGGTGCTGCCAGAGGGTGTAGTCGGCGTACTGGACCGGCAGCGGGGCCCATCCGGGGGCCTCGCCGTCGAGGCGGGCCGTGTAAGCGGTGGAGACGTCGCGGGCGAGCGGTGCCATCGACCAGCCGTCCGCCGCGATGTGATGGACGGTCAGCAGCAGTATGTGCTCGTTCTCGCCGAGGGTGAACAGGGCGGCGCGGAGCGGGAGTTCGGTGCCGAGGTCGAAGGTGCGGGCGGCCTCGTCGGCCAGGGCCCGGGCCAGGTCGGCCTCGGATACCTCGTGCACGGGGAGGGCGATGCGGGCGGCGCTGAGGACCCGCTGGTGCGGCTGTCCCTCGGTGGTTTCGGCGAAGACGGTGCGCAGGGCTTCGTGGCGGGCGACGACGTCGCCGAGTGCTGCTTCCAGGGCGGTGATGTCGAGGGTGCCGGTGAGGCGGACGGCCAGTGGCAGGTGGTAGGCGGTGCCCGCCGTCTGCAGTCGGTCGAGGAACCACAGCCGTCGCTGGGCGTAGGACACCGGGACGGTCTCGGGGCGGGGCTCGGCGGCCGTCAGCGCGGGTCGGGCGGAGGCGGCGTGGGCGATGCGTTCGCCGAGTCCGGCGACGGTCGGGGTCTCGAACAGGTCGCGCAGTGCCAGCTCGACGCCGAGGACGGCGCGGATGCGGCTGATCAGGCGGGTGGCCAGCAGCGAGTGCCCGCCCAGGTCGAAGAAGCCGTCGTCGATACCGACCGAGGAGATGCCCAGCACCTCCGCGAACAGCGAGCAGAGCAGCTCCTCCCGCTCGCCGCGCGGTGCGCGCCCGGCCACCGGCCCGGAACCACCGGGCGCGGGCAGGGCCTTGCGGTCCAGCTTCCCGTTCGGGGTGAGCGGCATGGCCTCCAGGGTCACGAACGCGCTCGGCACCATGTACTCGGGCAGCTGCTCGGCCAGGTGGGTGCGCAGCTCCTTGGCCAGGGCGCCGAGCTCGCGCGAGCCCGCCGGGGTGTTGGTGAAGGAGGAGAGCGCGGCGGCGGAGCCGGGCTCCGGGTCCTCCTGTTCGGTGTCGGGTCCGCTCGCCGGGTCGGTGAAGACGACGTCGAGCGCACCGGCGTCCGTGCGCGCCCACTCGACCGCCACCCGATAGCCGAGCCGCTCGCCGAGCGCGTGGAACTCCTCCGGATCCAGGTCGTCTTCGAGCGGCTGCCCGCCGTGGTAGGCGGCCAGTGCCTGCGCGACCGTGCCGTTCTCCTCCAGGACCCGCAGCGCGCCGAGTTCGCGCGCCAGCCGGCCGTTGGGCACCTCCGTCACCCGCATCCGGGCCGGACGCTCCGACTCGAGGTACCGGGCCAGCTCGTCCACCGCCGCTGCCAGGGTGTTCCAGCGCAGGCGGACGGTGACCGCTTCGCCGCTCCCGGACGTGTCACCGGTCAGGGCCGCCGGGCCGCTCCCGGTCGCATCGCCGCCCGCGGCCGCAGGGCGGCGGTGCAGCACCGCGTCGTATCGGTAGCGGCTCAGCTCGTTGTGGTGGCGTCCGCGCCGCAGCAGCACCTCGGCCGCCGCCAGCTCGGGCAGCCGGCCGCGCAGCGCGGTGAAGAGGGCGGGATCGACGAGCAGTTCCTCCTCGGCCAGCACACCGTGCTCGATCTCCTGGCGCAGCGCCTCGGGGTCGTCGGCCCCTTCGGCCCGGCTGAGCCGGGTCGCGGCCTGGAAGCAGGACTGCAGGCGCAGGTTGCGCAGGTCACCGAGGAAGACGGTGCCGCCCGGAGCGACCAGGGCCAGTGCCTGCCGGACGACGTCGATCAGGTAGTCGGCGCTCGGGAAGTACTGCGCGACGGAGTTGATGACGACCGTGTCGAAGAAGCCGGTCGGCAGGCCGTCCACGACGTCCGCCGGCTGCGCCGACAGCTTCACCCTGTCCGCGAGCCCGGGCAGCTCCGCGATCTTGCCGCGCAGCGTCTCGATCGCGCCGGTGGACACGTCGGTGCCCCAGTACGCCTCGCACTCCGGGGCCAGCTTCGCCAGGATCAGCCCGCTGCCGACCCCGATCTCAAGGACTCGCCTCGGCCGCAGCGAGCGGATCCGCTCGACCGTGGTGTCACGCCACTCCGCCATCTGCTCCAGCGGGATCGGCAAGCCGTCGTAGCTGCTCTTCCAGAGCCGGAAGTCCTCACCGAAGACCCGTTCGGGGCTGTCCTGGTACTCGGCGTCGAAGACCGCCTGCCAGCCCTCGACCTGCTCGCTCTCCCGGGACTCGTCCCGCTCGGCGGCGGTGGTCCGCGCGGGCACCACGTACCCGACCAGGCGGACGTCACCGGGCCGGTCCTCGCGGGCCAGTACGGCGCTCTGCGCGACGGACGGGTGGCGCAGCAGCGCGGCCTCGATCTCGCCGAGTTCGATCCGGTGGCCGCGCAGCTTCACCTGGGCGTCGGCACGGCCGGCGAACCGCAGCTCGCCCTCGGCGGTCCAGCGCGCGAGGTCACCGGTGCGGTACATCCGCGATCCCGCCGGGCCGTAGGGATCGGCCACGAAGCGCTCGGCCGTCATGGCGGCCCGGTCGTGGTAGCCACGGGCCAGGCCGGCGCCGGCGATGTACAGATCGCCGCAGACCCCGGCCGGGACCGGACGCAGCCGCGAATCCAGCACGTACACCCGGGTGTTGGCGATCGGACGGCCGATCGGCGGCACCGGCGTCCCGGCCCCGGTGCGGGCGGCCGTGGACCAGATGGTGGTCTCGGTCGGCCCGTAGAGGTTGGTGACCTCACCGAGCTCGGACAGGGCGGCCGCGAGCGGCCCCGGCAGAGCCTCACCGCCCACCAGCACGCGCAGCCGGGGGAGTTCGGCTCCGTGCTCGGTCACTGCGCGCCAGAGCGAGGGCGTGGCCTGCATGACCGTGGCGCCCGAGCGGACCAGCAGACCGGTCAGCGCGGCCGGGTCGATCACCGTGTGCCGGGGGGCCAGCACCACGCGGGCGCCGCTGATCAGCGGAAGGTAGAGCTCAAGGGCGGCGATGTCGAAGGCGATGGTGGTCACGGCCACCCAGCGGTCCCGCCCGGTGAGCGGGAAGCGGGTGCCCATGTCGGCCAGGAAGTTGGCCAGGGCGGCGTGCGGCAGCACAACGCCCTTGGGACGGCCGGTGGAACCGGAGGTGTAGATGACGTATGCGGGGTGCTCGGGACGCAGCGGGGCGATCCGCTCGGCGTCGGTGACACCGCCCTGTGCCCGCCCGGCCAGTGCTTCGGCGGTCGCGGCGGAGTCGACGGCCAGCGCGTCCTCGGGGAGCCGGCCGGCCAGGGCCTCGGCGGTGAGCACCAGCGCGGGTGCGGCGTCGGCCAGCACATGGGCGATGCGGTCGGCCGGGTACTCCGGGTCGACCGGCACGTACGCCGCACCGGACTTGAGCACCGCCAGCAGCGCGATCACCAGCTCGGCCGAGCGCGGCAGCACCAGCGCGACCGTGCGCTCGGGACCCGCACCACGCTCGATCAGCAGCCGGGCCAGGCGGTTGGCGCGGGCGTCGAGCTCGGCATAGCTGAGTTCGGTGCCCTCGAAGACCAGGGCGGTGGCCTCGGGCGTCCGGGCCGCCTGGGCCTCGAACAGCTCGGGCAGCAGCGCCGGGGGTACCTCGGCGGCGGTCGCGTTCCAGTCCGTCAGGAGACGTCGGCGCTCGTCCTCGGCCAGGAGTTCCAGGTCGCCGACGGGCCGGTCCGGAGTGCCGGTGAGCGCGGAGAGCAGCCGCAGCCAGCGGGCGCCCAGCGTCTCGACCGAGGCGCGGTCGAACAGGTCGGTGGAGTACTCGACGATGCCGGTGATCCCGGCGGGACCGCCGGCCTTGTCCATCCGCTCGGAGAGGTTGAAGAAGAGGTCGAACTTGGCGGTGTCCACCTCGACCTGCTGCACCCGGCTCGCCAGACCGGGCAGGTCCAGCACGGCCTCGGCGTTGTTCTGCAGGGCGAGCATGGTCTGGAAGAGCGGGTGACGGGCGAGCGACCGGGTGGGGTTGAGCGCGTCCACCAGGCTCTCGAAGGGGACGTCCTGGTGCGCGAAGGCCGCGAGAGTGGACTCCCGCACCCGGCCGAGCAGTTCGGCGAAGCTCGGGTTGCCCGAGGTGTCGGTGCGCAGGACCAGGGTGTTGACGAAGAAGCCGACCAGATCGTCCAGCGCCTCGTCGGTACGGCCGGCGACCGGGCTGCCGAGCGGGATGTCCTCACCGGCGCCGAGCCTGGTCAACAGGGCGGCGAGCGCGGCCTGCAGGGCCATGAAGAGGGTGGTGCCGTGCTCGCGCGAGATCTCCGCGAGCCGGCGGTGCAGATCGGCCGGGATCTCCAGCGGAACCGTACCGCCACGGTGACCGGCCACCGGCGGGCGCGGGCGGTCGGTCGGCAGCGCGAGCTCCTCGGGCAGTCCGGCCAGCGCCTGCTTCCAGTAGCCGACCTGCTGCGACAGCAGGCCGGTGGGGTCGTCGGCCGAACCGAGCAGCTCGTGCTGCCAGAGCGCGAAGTCCGCGTACTGGACCGGCAGCGGCGCCCACTGCGGAGCGGAGCCGTCGAGCCGGGCCGCGTAGGCGGCGGAGAGGTCGCGCGCCAGCGGGACCAGCGACCAGCCGTCACCGGATATGTGATGCAGCGTCAGCAGCAGCACCTGCTCCTGGTCGCCAAGGGTGAAGAGCGCAGCGCGCAGCGGGGGCTCGACGGCCAGGTCGAAACCGCGCGCGGCTTCGACCGCCAGTGCCTGCGGCAACCGGTCCTCGGTGACCTCGGCACCGGTCAGTTCGATGTGCGCGTCGGCCAGGACGCGCTGGTACGGCAGCCCGTCGGGGCTCTCGGCGAACACGGTGCGCAGCGACTCGTGCCGGGCCACCACGTCGGCGAGTGCCGAGGCCAGCGCGGCCCGGTCGAGCTTTCCGGTGAGGCGTACGGCGAGCGGCATGTGGTAGGCGGTGCTCGTGGCCTCGATGCGGTTCAGCAGCCAGAGCCGGCGCTGGGCGGAGGAGACCGGGACCGCCTCGGGACGCCTCTCCATCCGGACCAGCGCCTGGCGGGCCCGGCCGGCCGGATCCAGGCGCTCGGCCAGAGCGGCGACGGTCGGCGCCTCGAAGAGGTCACGGATGGCGAGCTCAGTGCCCAGTGCGGCCCGGACGCGGCTGACCAGGCGGGTGGCGAGCAGCGAGTGGCCGCCCAGCTCGAAGAACCCGTCGTCGATTCCGACGCTCTCCAGGCCGAGCAACTCGGCGAATATCTCCGCCAGTTGCCGCTCCTGCTGGTTCCTGGGAGCGCGGCCCTGCCGGTCCAAGGAGTACTCGGGCACGGGCAGGGCTCGCCGGTCCAGCTTGCCGTTGGGCGTCACGGGCAGCGCGTCCAGCGGGATCAGCGCGGCCGGGACCATGTAGTCGGGCAGTGTGGTGGCGAGGTGCTCGCGGACCAGGGTCAGATCGATGTCTTCGACCGCCGGTACCAGGTAGCCGACCAGTCGCTTGTCGCCCGGGCGGTCCTCGCGAGCCAGCACGGCGGCCTGGGTCACGTCGGGGCAGGCGGTGAGCGCGGCCTCGATCTCGCCCAGCTCGATGCGCAGGCCACGGATCTTGACCTGGTCGTCGGTGCGGCCCAGGTAGACCAGGGCGCCGTCGGAGGTCCAGCGGACGATGTCACCGGTGCGGTACATCCGGGTGCCGGCCGTGCCGTAGGGGTCGGCGACGAAGCGCTCGGCGGTGAGTCCCGGGCGGTTCAGGTAGCCGCGGGCCAGCTGGATACCGGCGAGGTAGAGCTCGCCGGGCACACCCGGCGGTACCGGCCGCAGCCCGGCGTCCAGCACGTACACCCGGGTGTTCCAGACGGGACGGCCGATCGGCACGCTCGCACCGTCCTCGACGGCGGTGCAGGCCCAGGACGTGACGTCCACCGAGGCCTCGGTGGGGCCGTAGAGGTTGTGCAGGGGGACCTCGGCGAGCACCTCGTGGAACCGGTCGCGGAGATCGCCCGGCAGGGCCTCGCCGCTGCACAGCACGGCGCGCAGGCCGGTGCAGCCGGCGGCGGCCGGCTCCTGGACGAAGGCCTGGAGCATGGAGGGGACGAAGTGGGCGATGGTGATCCGCTCGCGCTGGATCAGTTCGGCCAGGTAGACGGGGTCCTTGTGGCCGCCGGGCTTGGCGACCACCAGGGTGCCGCCCTCCAGCAGCGGCCAGAAGAACTCCCAGACGGAGACGTCGAAGCCGAACGGGGTCTTCTGCAGCACCCGGTCGCCCTCGCCGATCGCGTACTCGTGCTGCATCCAGGCCAGGCGGTTGACGATGCCCCGGTGCGGGACGGCGACGCCCTTGGGGCGGCCGGTGGAGCCGGAGGTGTAGATCACGTACGCCGGGTTGCCGGGCCGCGGGGAGTGTGCCGGGTCGGTGTCCGGGAGGGCGGCCAGCTGCTCGGCCACGGAGGGGGAGTCCAGCACCAGGCTCGGTGCGGCCACCAGGCCGGCCGTGGCGGTGGTGGTGAGGACGAGTGCGGGTGCGCCGTCCTGGAGCATGTACGTGATGCGGTCGGCGGGGTGGTCCGGGTCGATCGGCAGGTAGGCGGCACCGGATTTGAGGACCGCGAGCAGGGAGACGACCATCTCCACCGAGCGTTCCAGGACCAGTGCGACGGTGCGCTCGGGGCCGGCGCCGTGTTCGGTCAGCAGGTGGGCGAGGCGGTTGGCGCGGGCGTTGAGTTCGGCGTAGCTGAGCTGGGTGTCCTCGAAGACCAGGGCGGTGGCCTGGGGAGTCTTCGCGGCCCGGGCCTGGAACAGTTCCGGCAGGGTCGCGGACGGGACCTGTGCGGTGGTGTCGTTCCACTCGGTCAGGATCCGCTGCCGCTCGGCGGTGTCCAGGATCTCCAGGGTGCCGACCGGCAGCTGCGGCTCTGCGGTCACCGCCGCGAGCAGCCGCACCCAGCGCTCGGCCAGCAGCTCGACCGTCGACCGGTCGAACAGGTCGGTGGCGTACTCGAGTTCACCGCGCAGACCAGCGAACTCGTCCTGCTCATCGGACAGTTCGCTGACACTCAGGGCCAGGTCGAACTTGGCCGCCCCGGCCTGGGCGGGCTCGATCCGGCTGACCACACCGGGCAGGTCGAGCGCCGCCTCGGTGTTGTTCTGGAGGGTGAGCATGACCTGGAAGAGCGGGTGGCGGGCGAGTGAGCGGGT
The DNA here is from genome assembly GCF_051374625.1 of Kitasatospora sp. HPM-01-4. Classification (NCBI taxonomy): domain Bacteria; kingdom Bacillati; phylum Actinomycetota; class Actinomycetes; order Kitasatosporales; family Streptomycetaceae; genus Kitasatospora; species Kitasatospora sp. HPM-01-4. The sequence continues at coordinate 8,564,047 of NZ_JBPQGP010000005.1, forward strand.
GGGGTTGAGGGCGTCCACCAGGTGCTCGAAGGGGATGTCCTGGTGGGCGAACGCCCCGAGGTCCGACTCCCTTACCCGGCCGAGGAGTTCGGTGAAGCTCGGGTCGCCGGATACGTCGGTGCGCAGTACCAGGGTGTTGACGAAGAACCCGACCAGGTCCTCCAGCGCCTGATCCGAGCGCCCGGCGACCGGCGTGCCGAGCGGGATGTCGGTTCCGGCGCCGAGCCGGGACAGCAGGACGGCCAGTGACGCCTGGAGGGTCATGAACAGCGTGGCGCTGTTGGTACGGGCGAGTTCGGCCAGCTTGCGGTGGATCTCGGCGGGGATGGTGACGGGGACGGTGTCGCCCCGGTGGCTTGCGGTCAGCGGGCGGGGCCGGTCGGTCGGCAGCTCCAGTTCCTCCGGCAGACCGGCCAGGGCCTCACGCCAGTGGGCGAGCTGGCGCGCGGCGAGGCTGTCCTCGTCGCCCTCTTCGCCCAGCAGCTGGTGCTGCCAGAGGGTGTAGTCGGCGTACTGGACCGGCAGCGGGGCCCATCCGGGGGCCTCGCCGTTCAGGCGGGCCGTGTAAGCGGTGGAGACGTCGCGGGCGAGCGGTGCCATCGACCAGCCGTCCGCCGCGATGTGATGGACGGTCAGCAGCAGTATGTGCTCGTTCTCGCCGAGGGTGAACAGGGCGGCGCGGAGCGGGAGTTCGGTGCCGAGGTCGAAGGTGCGGGCGGCCTCGTCGGCCAGGGCCCGGGCCAGGTCGGCCTCGGATGCCTCGTGCACGGGGAGGGCGATGCGGGCGGCGCTGAGGACCCGCTGGTGCGGCTGTCCCTCGGTGGTTTCGGCGAAGACGGTGCGCAGGGCTTCGTGGCGGGCGACGACGTCGCCGAGTGCTGCTTCCAGGGCGGTGATGTCGAGGGTGCCGGTGAGGCGGACGGCCAGTGGCAGGTGGTAGGCGGTGCCCGCCGTCTGCAGTCGGTCGAGGAACCACAGCCGTCGCTGGGCGTAGGACACCGGGATGGTCTCGGGGCGGGGCTCGGCGGCCGTCAGTGCGGGTCGGGCGGAGGCGGCGTGGGTGATGCGTTCGCCGAGTCCGGCGACGGTCGGGGTCTCGAACAGGTCGCGCAGTGCCAGCTCGACGCCGAGGACGGCGCGGATGCGGCTGATCAGGCGGGTGGCGAGCAGCGAGTGCCCGCCGAGGTCGAAGAAGCCGTCGTCGATACCGACCGAGGAGATGCACAGCACCTCCGCGAACAGCGAGCAGAGCAGCTCCTCCCGCTCGGTCCGGGGGGAACGCCCGCCAGCCGAACCGCTGAACTCCGGTGCGGGAAGCGCGAGTCGGTCCACCTTCCCACTCGGGGTCAGCGGGATGGCCGGGAGCGGAACGATCGCGCTCGGCACCATGTAGTCGGGCAGCGACAGCGATGTGAACTCCCGGATCGCCTCCGCCGTCGCGCCCGCGGCGTCGTCGAGCACGGTGTACCCGATCAGCCGGTCCTCGCGGACCACCACGGTCGCCCGCCGGACGGCCGGGTGGCGGCTCAACGCGGCCTCCACCTCGCCGAGTTCGACCCGGTTGCCGCGCACCTTGACCTGGGCGTCGGCCCGGCCGAGGAGCTCGATCTCACCCTGGCGGTCCCAGCGGGCCAGGTCGCCGGTGCGGTACATCCGGGCGCCGGGCGGGCCGTACGGGTCGGCGACGAAGCGTTCGGAAGTGAGCCCGGGGCGGCGCAGGTAGCCCCGGGAGAGTGCGGCACCGCCGACGTAGAGCTCACCGGTCGCACCGGCCGGAACCGGGCGCAGGGCGGCGTCGAGAACGTGGGCGGTGGTGTTGTCGAAGGGGAGCCCGATCGGCTGGCGGTCCGGCCCGCAGTCGCCGGAGACGGAGTCACCGCAGATCTCGGAGGAGCCGTAGAAGTTGACCAGCCGGGCGCCGGGCAGCAGCTCGGCGAAGCGGGCCGCGAGGTACGGCGGGATGCTCTCGCCGGTGGTCACCCACAGCTCGCAGGAGGCGAGTTCGGCCGGCTCGGCGATGTCCAGCATGGCCGCGAGCAGGCTCGGCACCACGATGATCCGGCCGACCCCGTACTCGGCGATCAGCCCGGTCAGCGCGGCCGGGTCCTTGGCCTGCTCGCCGTCGGCGAGGACCATTCCCTCGCCGTGCAGGAGCGAGGCCAGCACCTCGCTCGACCCGTCCACGAAGCTCATCGAGCTCTTCGCCAGGGCGGGCCGGCCGGGCAGGTACGGGTGGCGGCGGGCGATGGCGCTCAGATGGTTGACCTCGGCGGCGTGGATGCCGATGACGCCCTTGGGGCGGCCGGTGGAGCCGGAGGTGTAGATGACGTACGCGGGGTGCTCGGGCAGCAGTGGGCCGCGCCGGTCGGCGTCGGTGAGGTCTGCGCCGTCCGTGCCGTCCGCGCCGTCCACGTCGGCCGATCCGGCCGTGAAGGCGGGCCGGTCGAGCACCAGTACCGGCGCCTCGACGGAGCCGTCGATCACCGCCGCGGTCTCCTCGACGGCGAGCGCCAGCACCGGACGGGCGTCGCGCAGCATGTAGTCGATGCGCTCCGCCGGCCAGTTCGGATCGACGGGAAGGTAGGCCGCACCGGACTTGAGGACGGCGAGCAGCGCGACGACCATCTCGGTCGAGCGCGGCAGGGCCAGGGCGACGATGTCCTCCGGACCGGCACCCCGCTCGACCAGCACCCGGGCCAGCCGGTTCGCTCGCTCGTTCAGCTCCAGGTAGGAGACCTCGACGCCCCGGCACACCAGGGCGGTCGCCTCCGGCGTACGGGCGGCGCGGGCCTCGAACCGCTCGGTGAGCGTGGTGGAGCGCGTCTCCACGGCGGCGCCGGTCGCGGCGGCGGTGAGCCGACGGCGCTCGGCCGGATCGGTCAACTCCACCCGCCCGACCACAAGCCCGGAGTCACCGGCGGCGAGTGTGTCGAGCAGCGCGAGGAAGCGGGCGGCGTGCCCGGTCAGCTCCTCGGGGTCGTAGAGCGCGGGGTTGGCGTCGACGACCAGCCGCATGCCCTGGCCCGCCTGGCGGTCGTACACGACGAAGGCGAGGTCCTCGACCGGGCCGTTGCTGAGGTTGTGGAAGGTCGCGGGGTGCCCGCCGAAGCCGAGGTCGTAGTCGAAGGACATGATGTTCACGGTCGCGCCGACCAGCTGGCCGGTGCCACCGGCCGCCCCGAGCTCACGGCGCAGCTCCTCGTACCGGAAGCGCTGGTGGCGCAGCGCTTCCCGGGCCGCGGCGCTGGTGGAGCGCACCAGCTCCCTGAGCGTCAGCTCGGGGCGCACGGTGAGCCGCAGCGGCAGCAGATTGGTGAGCATGCCGGGGACGGTCCGGGCGGTGCGGCCGACCCGGGCGGGCACCGGGAGACCGAGGACGAGTTCCTCGGCGCCGGTGAGGCGGCCGGTGTAGAGCGCGGTGGCGGAGAGCACCAGTGCCGACCAGCTGACGCCCAGGCGCCGGGCGGCGCTCCGCAGTGTGTCGGCGTGCTCGGGGGTGAGCAGGATCTCGTGGCGCAGATGGCCGTGCGAGGCGGGGGCGGTGCGGCCGGCCAGGGTGACCGGTTCGGGGCGGTCGGCGAGGCGGTCCAGCCAGTAGCGGCGGTCGGTCCGGTAGCTGTCGGAGGCGAGGTAGTCGGCCTCCTCGGCTATCAGGTGCCGCAGCGAGGGGAAGGTACCGGCGGCGTCGGGCTCGCGGCCCTCGACCAGTGCGGTGTAGACCTCGGACATCCGGGCCGCGATCAGCCGGCCCGAGTAGCCGTCGACCAGGGCGTGGTGGGCGCGCTGGAACCAGAACCAGCGGTCGTCGGCGGCCCGGAAGAGCACCTGGGTGATCGCCCAGCCGGAGGCCGGGTCCAGCGGGCGGGCCAGGTCCGCCCGCATCCACTCCAGCGCGGCGGCCCACGGGTCGCTCTCCTCGCAGACGTCCACGACGCGCAGGGCCGGCCAGTCCTCGACGGGGCGCGGTGCCTGGCGGGTCTCGCCGTCCACGGTGGTGAAGCCCAGCCGGAAGGCCTCGCACTCGTCGATCACCTGGCGCAGCGCCGCCTCGAACAGCGCCGGGTCGATGGCGCCGTGGATCTCCGTGCACTCGGAGGCCTGGTAGGCCGGGCTGGCGGGGTCGAGCTGCTGGGCAAACCACATGCCGGACTGTCCGGCCATGAGCGGCCAGCTGGAGTTGGCGGCCTGGGGGTCCGACATGTCAGTGCTCCGGTTGGTCGGCAGTTGGGGGTGAGGTGCGCGGCGGCCTGCCGTCGGGGATGTCGGCTCAGGCGGCGCGATGACCACGGGCGGCGGGCAGGGCGGGAAGCAGTCCGATCGATGCATCGTCACGCTTCGTGGTGGTGATCAATCTAACCGCCGCCTTTCGGTGGACAGCACTCCCTGGGCGGCCCAGAGGTGAAGATCGGCTAAACGTTCGTGAAACCCGAGGCGTGCACCACCCTGTTCCGCCGGCTCCAGGTCAGGCCAATCCGTGTTCCACAAACGGCAGTTGATGTGCTGTCTTGGAAATCTCTTTACCATTCCGGACGTTCAAACGCCCGGGCTACTGTCCGGATCACTGACGGCCCCTTAGAGCGAGCAGAGGAAACCGAGATGCGAGCAATGTCCACCGGCGCCTTCCCCGCCGACCTCGACCTTGACTACGTTGAGTTCCAGGTCGCCGACGTCGAGGCCGCCGCCGCCGAGTTCCGCGGCCGGTACGGCTTCGCGGTCGCGGGCATGGCCGGCTCACCGGAGGAGGGCTTTCGCAGCCTCGCCCTCGTCCAGGGACGGATCACCCTGGTGCTGACCGAGGCGACCGTCGACGACCACCCCGCCACCGCCTACGTGCTCGCGCACGGCGACGGTGTGGCGAACATCGCGCTGCGCACCGCCGACGCGGCCGAGGCCTTCGCCCAGGCCGTCAGCCGGGGCGGCCGCCCGATCGCCGGGCCGAGGACCCACCCGGGGGAGTACCCGGCCGTCACCGCCACCATCGGCGGGTTCGGCGACGTGGTGCACACCTTCGTCCAGCGGGACCCGGCCGACCCCGGCCGCCTGCCGGCCGGCTTCACGCCCGTCGCCGAGGCCCCGGGCGACACCTGCGCCCGGGGTGACGGCGAGGACCCCGGGCTGCTGGAACTCGACCACTTCGCGGTCTGCGTCCCGGGCGGCGAACTGGACGAGACCGTCGACTACTACCGCAGCGTCCTCGGCTTCGAGCAGACCTTCACCGAGCGGATCGGCGTCGGCACCCAGGCGATGAACTCCAAGGTGGTGCAGAGCATCTCGCGAAGCGTCACGTTCACCGTCATAGAGCCGGACACCGGCGCCGACCCCGGCCAGATCGACTTCTTCCTGAAGGGCCACGGCGGCGCCGGCGTCCAGCACCTCGCCTTCGGCACCGACGACGCGGTGCGGACGGTGGGCGCACTGTCCGCGCGCGGCGTGCGGTTCCTCTCCACGCCCGGCGCCTACTACGACGCGCTCGCCCGGCGCGTCACGCCGAAGGCCCACTCGGTGGCCGAGCTGCGCGAGCTGAGCCTGCTGATCGACGAGGACCACGGCGGACAGCTCTTCCAGATCTTCACCCGATCCGCGCACGAACGTAAGACCCTCTTCTTCGAGGTCATCGAGCGTATCGGTGCCGAGACCTTCGGCAGCTCGAACATCAAGGCGCTCTACGAAGCGGTCGAGGCCGAGCGCCTCAAGCAGAACGGCCCGACGCAGTGAACCCGACCGCCACGCACAACCCCGGAACCACCGTGCCCCAAGCCCTCACCCTCGCCGACATCGAGGAGCGCGCCGCCGAGATCCTGGCCCCCGAGGTCCGGGACTTCATCGCCGGCGGCAGCGGCGCCGAGCGGACCCTCGCCGCCAACCGCGCCGCGCTGGACGAGATCTACCTCGTCCCCCGGGTCCTGCGCGACGTCTCCGCGCGCACCACCGCCTGCGAGCTGCTCGGCGCCACCGCCGCCATGCCGGTCGCCGTCGCGCCCGTCGCCTACCACCGACTCGCCCACCCCGAAGGCGAGTTGGCATCTGCCAGGGCCACGAAGCGGGCCGGTGTCCCGTTCACCGCCGCCACCCTCAGCAGCTACCCGATCGAGCAGATCACCGCGACCGGCGCCACCACCTGGTTCCAGCTCTACTGGCTGCGCGACCGCGCCCAGCGCCACGACCTGATCCAGCGTGCCGAGGACGCCGGCTGCACCGCCCTGGTGCTCACCGTCGACGTACCGTGGATGGGGCGCCGGCTGCGGGACATCCGCAACGGCTTCACACTGCCCCCCGAGGTCACCGCGGCCAACCTCACCGAGGCCGCGAGCTCGGCCGCGCACCACCGCACCGCCCTCAACTCGGCCGTCGCCACCCACACCGCGCTGGCCCTCGCCCCCGACCTCACCTGGGACGACGTGGCGGAACTGCGCGCCACCACCCGGCTGCCCATCGTCCTCAAGGGCGTGCTCGCCCCCGAGGACGCGGCCCGCGCGGTCGAGGCGGGCGCGGCCGGCCTGGTGGTCTCCAACCACGGCGGACGGCAGCTGGACGGCGCCGCACCCGCCGTCCAGCTGGTCGGCGAGGTCCGCGCGGCGGTCGGCGACCGGTGCCAGGTACTGCTCGACGGCGGTATCCGCAGCGGCCTCGACGTCCTGCGCGCCCTCGCCGCCGGGGCGGACGGCGCCCTGGTCGGCCGGCCGCTGATCTGGGGACTGGCGGCTGACGGCGAAGCCGGCGCGTCCCGGGTCCTCGACCTGCTCGCCACCGAACTGGACGACGCCCTCGGGCTGGCCGGCTGCTCCTCGCCCGCCGAGGCCCGCACGCTGCGTACCATCACCCGCCCGCACCGGCACACCCCGCACAGCCAGGAACTCCCATGAACGACAACGGACAACTCACCACTCCCGCCGGGCAGTTGCACCTGAACGAGCTGCACTCCTCGCTCTCGGACCCGGCCCTGGAGTCGATGAACTTCCTCAACGAGGTGGCCGGGCGCCACCCCGGCGCCCTCTCACTGGCCGCCGGTCGCCCGTACGAGGAGTTCTTCGACATCGAGGCGATCCACCGCTACCTCCGCCGGTACGAGCACCACCTGACGGCCGAGCAGGGGCTCGACCCCGAGCAGGCGCGACGGGCGTTCTTCCAGTACGGCCGCACCAAGGGGATCATCCACGGCCTGGTGGCCCGCAACCTCCAGGCCGACGAGGGCATCACGGCCGATGCCGAGTCCATCGTCGTCACGGTCGGCTGCCAGGAGGCGATGTTCCTGGTGCTGCGCGCGCTGCGCACCGACGAGAAGGACGCCGTGCTCGCCGTGGCGCCCACCTACGTGGGACTGACGGGTGCCGCCAAGCTGGTCGACATGCCGGTCCGCACGGTCCGCGGCGGCCCCGGGGGCGTGGACCTGGACGACCTCGCCGAAGTGCTCCGCCAGGCCCGCGCGGACGGCCTGCGGCCCAGGGCCTGCTACCTGCTGGCCGACCACTCCAACCCCTCCGGGCTCAGCCTCGACCTCCGCACCCGGCACGCCCTGCTGGAGCTGGCGGAGCGCGAGGACCTGCTGCTCCTGGAGGACAACCCGTACGGCCTGTTCACCGCCGGCGAGGAGCGGCTGCCCACGCTGAAGGCCCTGGACACCCGCCGCCGGGTGGTCTATCTGGGCTCGTACGCCAAGACCGGCCTCCCGGGCGCCCGGGTGGGTTTCGTGGTGGCCGACCAGACCGTCACCGCACCGTCCGGCGCCACCGGACTGCTCGCCGACGAACTCGCCAAGCTCAAGAGCATGCTGACGGTGAACACCTCCGCGATCTCGCAGGCCGTGATCGCCGGAAAGCTGCTGGAGCACGAGGGCAGTCTGCTGCGCGCCAACGAGCGCGAGATCGCGCGCTACCGGGACAACCTGGCCCAGGTGCTGGCCGGCCTCGGCCAGGCCTTCCCGGCATCGACCGGTGTCCGCTGGAACACCCCGAGTGGCGGCTTCTTCCTCGTCGTCACCGTGCCGTTCCCGGTCGACGGCGCACTCCTCGAAGCCTCGGCGCGCGACTACGGCGTGCTCTGGACCCCGATGCGCCACTTCCATGACGCACCGGAGGCGGAATTCCAACTCCGGCTGTCGGTCAGCCTGTTGACCACGGAGCAGCTGGACGAGGGCATCCGCCGACTGGCCCGCCTGATCAACGACAGGCTGGGCGGCCAACGGCCGGACGACGACCGTCCGGCCTGACCGGATCAGGGGCGGCGGCCGGCCGACGGCCGGCACCGCCTCACCGCACCGCAGGGGGAGACTCTCTTGACACACACCCACAAACGCACGCGCAGCCGCCGGCGGATCGCCGCCGTGGCCGGCGCGGCCGTGGTCGTCGGCGCGGCGGTCGTGGCCTGCGCCCAGGGCGGCGCATCGGCCGCGCTCGGCACCGCCTCCGCGCACCCGACGGCCGGTGTCACCTCCGCCGGCAGGCCGGTCACCGCGGCGGGCCCGACCGGCGGCCAGTGGATCGGCATGTCCAACGGGCATCTGGTCTACGGGCGGGACGCGCAGGGCAACCGGGTGCCCGACTACTCCTACGCCGGGTACGCGGGCGGCGGCGTCGCGCTGCCGGCGGTGCCCACCCGGGTGACCGTCCCCGCACCGGGAGGCGGGGACGACACCGCGACCGTCCAGGCCGCCATCGACAAGGCCTCCGCCCTGCCGCTGGACGCGAACGGGTTCCGCGGCGCGGTCCAGCTCGCGGCGGGCCGCTACCGCATCGCGAGCAGTCTGCACATCAACGCCGCCGGAGTGGTGCTGCGCGGCGCGGGGGCCTCGGAGACCACCCTGGTCGCCGACCGGCCCACCGTACGGACGCTGCTGACCGTCGGAGACAAGTCCCGCTACACCACGGTCGGTACGCCGGCCCAGGTCACCGACGACTACGTGCCGGTCGGCGGAACCACTCTGACGCTCAACAGCACCGCCGGCCTCTCGGTGGGCGACGAGGTGGTGGTGGAGCGGCCGACCACACAGGCGTGGATCGACGCGATCGGGATGACCGGTGTCTTCTCACCGAACTGGAGCCTGAAGTTCGAGCGGAAGATCACCGCCGTCTCGGGCAACAAGGTCACCATCGACATCCCGCTGACCAACGCGCTGGAGAAGCAGTACACCCAGGCGACGGTCTACCGCTACACCTTCCCGCGCATCGACCACGTCGGCATCGAGAACCTCGGCGCCGACGGCCAGGCGATGTCCGGCGACCCGGACTACGCCAACAGCTTCTACAACGCGGCCTTCTGGGAGTTCAACGCGGTCGAGGACTCCTGGGTCTCCAACACCGTGGCCCGGCACTTCGGCGGTACCGGTCAGACCTCCCTCGGCCCGCAGAGCCGCCGGATCTCGGTGCTGCACACCCAGATGCTGGACATGCTCACCACCGACAGCTCGGCCCGTTCCGAGGCGTACCTGCTGCAGGGGCAGGAGAACCTGGTCCAGGACTGCGCGGTGACCGCGACCAAGGTGCACGCCTTCACCACCTACGGCCGCCAGGCCGGTCCCAACGTGTTCTCGGACTGCAAGGCCACGCTGGTCCAGGACACCTACGACTCCGGCGGCCACGAGCGTTGGGGCAGCGGCACCCTCTACGACGACCTGCGGATCGACGGTTCGCTGCAGCTGGTGAACAACGGCACCCGGGGCAGCGGCCACGGCTGGTCCGACGCCAACAGCACCGCCTGGAACTGCACCACCCAGTCGTACACGGTCCAGGATCCGCCCACCGCCCACAACTGGGCGATCGGCTGCACCGGGACGCCTGCCAAGGGCAGTGACGGCGAGGTCCAGTCCGGCGGCACCCACCTCCTGCCGACCAGCCTCTACGCCCAGCAGCTGCTCGACCGGGGGATCAACGCCTCCCCGGCCAAGCGGCACTGACCCGCACGACGCACGACGCACGACGCACGATGCACGAGGCACGGCCGACCGGGCGCGGCGGGGTACGGACAGCCGTACCCCGCCGCGCCCTTGCGTCCTACCGGCCAGGGTGAGGGGGATCACCGGCCCGGCGAGCCGGGGAGGCCGGAGGGTTCACAGGTGCGCCGCCAGGTCAGCGGGCGGCCAGGCCGTTGACCCACAGTGAGTCCACCCGGCGCTTCTCGGTGGCGTTCGGGTACGGGTTGGTGCAGGACGGGCCGGGGCCGCCGCCGGACATCAGCTCGCTGCACGGACCCGAGTAGTGGTCCGGCAGGCCGAGCACGTGCCCGGTCTCGTGCGCGACGATCCGGGTGGGGTTGAACTGCCGGGCCTGGCTGTAGTCGAGGAAGATGTACCCCCGGCCGTGGCCGTCGGTGCTGGCGTACGAGCCCTGCGGGTCGTTGCCCTCGTAGTAGTCGAAGTCCGCGTTGCTGCCCGCCCGGAGCTGGACGTTGCGCTCCGAGCTGTTCCAGATCTGCGCGCTGGCGGCTATCTGGCTCGCGAAGGACGGTGCGCTGCTCGGGTTGTAGGTCACGACCACCGTCTGGAGCCAGGGGTTCGCCGCCTGCTTCGCCAGGGCGGACTTCATCACGGCCTGGTAGAAGGCCTTGTTGCCGGCCGCCTCGGCGGCCGAACCGGCGTACGAGGAAGCCGTGTAGCCCTGGTGCGCGGTGGCGTCGGCGCCCGCCGCGGCGGCGGGGACGGCGGACAGGCCGCCCGCCAGTGCGAGTCCGAGCGCGGCGGACAGGGCAAGCCTGGGGAGTTTCATGTGGGGGACTCCAATCGGGAGTTCCACGAGCGCTGTGGGGCAACGCCGTGGACATCAGGTGAACCGGTGCTGGACAGAGCTTGGTTCAGCCCGCCGAGCGAGCGGATGATGTCAACCGGCGATAGCTCGACCCAATACCCTGGCTTGGTAACTCCATGGTGAAACGTTTCACTATCTGGCATGTCCCTGGCGAACAATCTGACGGGTAGTTATGATCTCGTCGTGGAACTGGATGTGAGGCATTTGAGAGTGGTGTGCGCGATCGCGGACACCGGCAGCGTGCGAAAGGCCGCGCAGCGGCTCGGCATGACCCAGCCCTCCCTCACCACCCAGCTGCACCGGATCGAACGGACCATCGGCGGTGCCCTGTTCACCCGCGAGCAGACCGGCAGCCAGCCCACCGCCCTCGGCCACTCGGTGCTCTCCCGGGCCCGGCCCATCCTCAGCGAGATGGCCGCCCTGGTCGCCGCCGCCCGGCTGGAGGCCTCCGGCGGTGCGCACAGGCGGCTGCGGATCGGCAGCGTGGGCAGTCGCGCCGTCCCGGGCTGGCTGCGCCGGCTCCGCGAGCGCTGCGCCGACACCGACCCCGCCATCCACGTCGACATATCGGCCATCGCCCTGCTGCGCATGGTCGCCGACGACGAGCTCGACCTCGCCATGGTGCACGAGAGCGAGGGCTTCCCGCTGCGGGTCCCGCCCGGCGCCGAACACCGGGTACTGGTCGCCCGGGAGCCGCGGTTCGTCGCGCTGTCCGACCGGCACCCCGCCGCCGCCCGGCCCGTGGTGCACCTCGCCGACCTGGCCCGCGACACCTGGATGGTGGATCCGGCGGCCGACCACGAGTACGCGGCGCTGCGCCGGGTCTTCAGCGAGGCCGGTCTCGACCCGCGCGTGGTGCAGGTCAGGGACAACGCCACCGCCGCCGAACTCGTCGCCTCGGGCGAGGCCGTACGCCCCTGCCAGCCCATCGCGGTCGCCGGTCCCGGTACCGCCGTCCGGCCGATCCACGGGGACCCGCTGGCCGTCCGGCTGCTGCTCATCTGGCGGCGGGGTGCGCTGAGTGCCGGTGCACTCGACGCCCTCCACACCGATCTCCACGCCGCCTACGTCGAGCTGGCCCGGGTGAACCCCGCCTATCTCTCCTGGCTGCTCCGGCACGACCGAACCCTGCTCCATCTGCTCGGGCCGCCGGCGCACTAAATCCCGCGTCAACTCCGGCGGAAGATCCATGGGATGGACGATCAGAACAAGGCAGAAGAAGATCGCACCCGGACAGGTCAGTTCACCGGCGGACTGATCCTCGCTATGCTCGGGGTGCTGCCGAACGCCTCGGCCACGCGCGGCCACGCTCGGCCGGCTCCCGTCGAGCGACAACCTTCCGGTGGGATTTACAGCCCGACTGATCGGGATCCCGCCGATCGGCCGGAGAGTGTACCCGGTCGCCGGGTCGCGCCGGTCCGCCCGGTGACGACCGCTGGGCCGATGGGGTGATCTGTCGCCGTCCGGCGAAACCGACCTTCCACGAAAGCGTTCTCCCAGGGCGTGTCCCGTTCGCACAGCGGTGCGGTCGGGGACGATCCCTGTTGCCTGCTGGAAGGAAGAGACCGTGGTCGCGACGACCGCCCGGCGTGTGTCGGCAGTTCCCCTGGCCCCCGGGCGAGTTCCGGTCCTGGGCCATGCCCCCGCGCTGCTGCGGGACCCGCTCGGGTTCCTCGGCTCGCTCTCCCGCTACGGCGGAGTGGTGCAGATCCGGCTCGGACCGCGCGCGGTCCTCGTGGTCACCGACGCGGCCCTGGTGCACACACTGCTGGTGGCGCTCGCCCGCGACTGCCCGCGCGGAGCGGTGCAGGACACCCTCAAGAACGCCTTCGGCGACGGTCTGCTGATGTCCGACGGGTCGGCCCACCGGGACCGCCGCCGTACCGTCCAGCCGGTGTTCGGCCCCGACCGGATGACCGCCTACGTACCCCTGATGCAGCGGGTGGCCGAGGAGCGGATCGGCCGCTGGCAGGCCGGCCAAGTCGTGGACGTACCCAAGGAGATGAACCACCTGGCGCTGGAGATCGTCACCCGCGCCCTGTTCGGCGCCCGGTTGCGGGAGGACTCGACGATCGCCTTCCACCGGGCGCTGCCCGACATGGTGAAGGGCCAGATCGTCCAGTCCCTCTATCCGCACCCGGCGTTCGCCCGGCTGCCGCTGCCGGTCAACCGCCGCTTCGACGCCGCCGTCCGGGTGCTCAACCGGGTGGTGGACCAGGCCGTCGGCGCCGCCGGGGAGGCGGCCCCCGCCGACGGCACCCTGACCGCCCTGCTGCGCGGCGCCGTCGACCCCGCCTCCGGCCGTCCGCTCACCGAGGCGGACGTCCGCTCCGAGGCCATCACCATGTTCGGCGCGGGCACCGAGACCATCTCCTCCACCCTGACCTGGTTCATCCAGGAACTGCTCGACCACCCCGAGGTGGCGGCCCGAGTACTGGACGAGCTGGACGAACAGCTGGAGCCGGGCGCCGAGCTCACCCCCGAGGCGATCGAACGCCTCGGCTACACCCGGAGCGTGGCGCACGAGGTCCTGCGGCTGCACACACCGAACGCCTTCCTGATGCGCACCGCGACCAAGCAGGTGGAGCTCGGCCCCTACACCGTCCCGGCCGGCACCGAACTCCTCTACAGCCTCACCGCGCTGCACCGCGATCCGGCCCTGTACCCCGACCCGATGCGCTTCGACCCCGGGCGGCAGCAGCCGGGCGGTGCGCCGGCCGCCGGGCGGCACGCCTTCATGGCGTTCGGCGCGGGCAAGCACAAGTGCATCGGCGAGGCCTTCGCCTGGGCCGAGATGGCGGTGGCTGCAGCAACGATCCTGCGCCGTTGGAAGCTGACCCCCGTCCCCGGCGTGCGGACCCGCGAGGTGGTGTGGACCGCCGTCCAGGCCCAGGGCCTGCGGGTCGCCGTCACCCCGCGCCGGGCCGCCGCCCGAAACGGCCTCCCGTCCCAGGGAACCCTCTCCTGTCCGACGGAGGCCACACGGTGAACTCCCTTCTCCACGCCGCCGAGTTAGCGCCGAAGAAACGGAACTGCAGCCCGCGCAGCCCCGAGGAGTTCGAGGCCGCCGTCACCCGCCACACCGCCTGGGCGGTCGGCCGCCACCTCCTCGCACCGAAGGACATTCCGCACTACCGGCTCGCGCTGCCCGACCTGATCGGCCACGCCTACCCCCGGGCCCGCGGGCCCGAACTCGACCTGCTGCTGGACATCCTCGGCTGGTTCACCATCCTCGACGACCGCTTCGACGGACCGGTCGGCCACCGCCCGAAGGACGCCCACGCCCTGATCGACCCACTGCTCGGCATCCTCCGGTACCCCGGGCCCCCGGCCATCGCGCCGGAGGACCCGCTGGTGGCCGCGTGGCGGGACCTCTGGCACCGCCAGGCCGGGCCGATGCCCGACACCTGGCGCCACCGGGCCGCCGCCGAGTGGCAGGCCTGCCTGACCACCTTCCTCGCCGAGACCCACCACCGGGCCGGGGGAACCACTCCGGACCTCTCCGAGACGGCGCTGCTACGCCGCCACGCCAGCTGCCTGTACCCGTTCATGAACATGCTGGAGCGGGTGCGCGGCACCGAGGCCCCGGCGCTGCTGCTCGCGGAGCCCGCCCTGTACCGGCTGCGCGCGTACACCGCCGACGCGGCGACCCTCATCAACGACCTCTGCTCGCTGAAACGCGAGGAAGGCCTGCCCGCGGTCCAGTTCAACATGGTGATGACCCTTCAGCGGACCCACGGGCTCAGCCGGAAGCAGGCGGTCCAGGTGGTCCGCACCCGGGTGCGGCGCCTGCGGGACGACAGCGAGGTGCTCCGCGGCCACCTGCTGCGCCGGCACCCGGCCGCCGGCTGGTACCTGAACGGGACCCGCGACATGGTCGACGGCCTCCACGTCTGGGCCGGAACGTCGCGCCGCTACCACCCATGACACGCACGGGCCTTGGTGGGCGGCTCTCTGGCGTACGGTCAGCGGGACAGCTCCCAGACCACGTCCACACCGTCCCGGGCGGGCGCGGACGGGCCGTCCGGCGAGGGCCTGCGCGCGATCTCGGTGAAGCCCAGTCGCAGGGCCACCGCGATGCTGGCGGTGTTGGCGCTGTCGGTGTGTATCTCCACCCGGGCCACGTCCGGCATCGCGAACGCCTCCCGGACCAGCGCGGCGGCGGCCATCGTGACCAGGCCGCGACCGGTCCACTCCGGGTGGATCCAGTAGCCGATCTCCAGGGCCCCGGGGCCGATCCGCCGCATCAGGGAGCAGCTGCCGACGAGGTCGCCGCCCGTGGTGATCGCGAAGTTGAACGCCTCGCCGTCCTCCCACCACTGCTCACTGCGGCTGGTGTAGTCGGCCACCGCGGCGTAGTCGTGCTCGGCTGCCCAGGGCATCCACGGCAGCAGGTGCGGCAGTGCGTCGGTGACCAGGCGGTCCATGGCCGCGGCGTCGTCGGCGCGCCAGCGGCGCAGCTCGACCTGGTCGTATCGGATGAATTCGGCGGGTCGTTCCATGGGCGTGATCCTCGGCGCTCACCCGGCCCCCGGACAAGTTCTTTTGCGGCAGGGCCGGGTGAGCGTCGTGCCGGGCTCAGCTCGGGGTGCCGAAGTCCTGGGTCCAGTAGGGGCCGCCGCTGCCGCCCTGGTGGACACCGACACCGAGCTCGGTGAAGGCGCAGTTGAGGATGTTCGCCCGGTGGCCCGGGCTGTGCATCCAGCTGTCCATCACGTCGGCGGGAGAGCTCTGCCCGTGCGCGATGTTCTCTCCCCAGGTGCTCCACTGGTAGCCGGCGGCGTCGATCCTGGACTGCGGCCCGGCGCCGTCGGGGTTGGTGTGGTCGAAGAAGTTCCGGGCCGACATGTCGTCGGACTGCCCCTGCGCGGCGCTCTGCAGCCTGGAGTTGCTCCTGACCGGCTTGCAGCCGGCCTTCGCGCGTTCGACGTTGACCAGGTCTATGACCTGCTGCTGTATCGAGGAGGCGACCGGCGCCTGCCGCACGGCGGGGGCGGCGGGGGGAGTCGACTGGGTCCGGGTCGCCGTCGGGGTCGGCGATGACGCGGCAGCGGAGGGGCTGGGCGAGGAAGTCGCGGAGGCGGAGGGCGAGGGCGCAGCCGAGGAGGCGGACGCCGAGGCTGACGGAGCGGCCGGGGACGACGGGGCGGCGCCGGACGTCGCGGCGGTGCCCAGCGAGAGCGCCGAGACGCTCTCCGGGGCGGTGACCGTGTCGGCCTGCGTCACCGAATTCGATGGCTGCTCCTGCTCGGCGGCGACCACACCCACGGCGGCGACCGTGACGGCCGCCGTGCCCAGCGCGGTCAGCAGCAGCTTGGGGGACTTCGACACCTTCGGCAGTGCCCGGCGCCCACGTCCGGCGGCATGCCGGTGGGCCCTCCGGCCGGCGGACGAGGCGTGCGCCGGGCCGGAGTGGTGGGCGGCGGGTGCCGAACCGTGGGCGGCCCCGGCCGCCTGCGCGTTCGCCGCCTGGGCGGTAGCCGACTGCGCGGCCGAATGAGCGGCCGAATGAGCGGTCGCCGCCTGGGCCGTAGCCGACTGCGCGGCCGAATGAGCGGTCGCCGAATGAGCGGAGAGAGCACCCGTGAGCGCACTCGACACCAGGTGCCCGTGCGGAACCGGGACCAGGGCGAGCCCGGCCAGCAGCCCCTCGGCGGGGAACAGGCCGTCCCGCTGCTGCGCGCAGAACCCGCACTCCCGCACGTGGCGGGCGATCCGCTTGCGCCACAGGGTGCCCGGCACCCCGTCCCAGCCGGCCGTGACCTCGGCCAGCACTCCGCAGACCGGTACGGCGGAGAGCGCCCTGACCACCACCCGGGCGTTCTCCAGCTGGTTCTTCATCCGCTGCACCCGGACCGCCGCGTGCTGCGGCGCCAGCTCCAGCGCGCCGGCCAGTTCCGCCCGGCTGAGCTGGCCGGCGGCCTCCTGCCACCACAGGGCCAGCAGCTCGCGGTCGTCCTCGTCCAGCCAGCGGGTGGCCTCCGCGACCTCGCGGCGCTGGCCCGAGAGCCCGAGCCGGACGATGGTCAGGTCCACGAAGTCCGCGTTGGGGTCGGCCGGTTCGCAGCCACCGGTCTCGTACCCGCCCGGAAGGGCGGGCTGCGCCTGGGAGTTCTGGTGGCGGCGCCGGATCTGGTTCATCGCTATGGCGACCAGCCAGGACCGGAAGCTGGCCGGCTCGCGCAGCGAGGGCAGGCCGTGCACGGCGTGCAGCATGGTCTCCTGCACCACGTCGTCGGTGTCCGGGTGCCCCGAGAGCGCCCGGCCGACGATGTTGTACACCAGCGGGAGGTGGCTGCCGATCAGCTCGTCCGTGGCGCGCCGGTCCCCGGCCTGCGCCTGCACCACCGTCGCCGTGCCGCAGTCCCTGTCCATCCTGTGGTCCACCTTCTCCGTCGGCCTGTCCGTTCTGCCCTGACGCACTGGGAGATCCGGTGGCCGGTGTCCGATAACGGAAATCCGGGACGGAATCGGAGTGATCACGATCACAGTCCCGTCCCGGGGGGTGAGGCCGGCCGCGCCCGGTGGCACCGTATCCACGGAAACCGGCGGGCGAACGCGGGGTGTCCCAAGTCCTCACCAGGGCCTCACAGTTGTGTGCGGCGGTGCTGTGTCCGGTGTCACAGCGCCGCCGGCGGGCCGGTCAGGGCCAGAGCAGGGTGCGGGACCACTCGCCCGCGATCGCCCCCGGCTCGTTGCGGGAGTAGTGGACCCGGACATGGCGGCGGGCGGCGTCACCCTGCCAGAACTCGGCCTCCACGGCCCGCAGCGTGTAGACGGTGTGACCGGGGGCGATCGCCTCCGGGTCGGCCTCCAGCAGCAGCCGGGCCTCCCGTGCGGCGCTGTCGTACGCCTCGAAGGAGGTGAGCGGCTCGCTCTGGTGCCCGACCAGGGAGGCGGCCCGCGACCAGGGCGAGCGGCTGAGGAAGTCGAGTGCGGACTCCTTGGGCGACGCGATCTCCACCACGCCCCGGACCCTGATCTGACGGCCCAGCAGCGGCCAGTACACGGTGATCGCCGCCCGCGGCCGGGCGGCCAGCTGGCGGCCCTTGGGGCTGTCCGCGTCGGCCGCGAACACCAGGCCCGCGCCCGGTACGTCGATGCCCCGCAGCACCAGCACCCGGGCGTCGGGGCAGCCGTCGGTGTCCACCGTGGACAGCGTGACCACCTGAGGGTCCGGCACCCCGGCCCGGAACGCCTCGGTCAGCCACTCGCCGAAGAGCTCGGCGGGGCTCGCGGGCAGTCCCTCGACCGCGAACTCGGGAAGCTCGCGGACCATGGGCGGGTGGTCCAGCAGCAGCTGCGCCAGTGTGTTGCGGTCCTCGGCCTTCGCTTGCTCCGTCACCGTGACTCCCGTTCAGAAAAGGTGCAGGCCTCGCGCCGACCGGCGCCAGGACCTCGGTCACACCCGGTCATGCCCCGTCAGGCCTGGTCATATGAGAGCGACCAGATGGTCAATCTCAGGTACGTACCAGGTCAAGCTCACCCTACCCGCCGCCGGGAGGGAGTCGGGTGACACCCCGGAGGTCCGGGAGGGCGGGCGGAGCGGCGGGGCCGCCGTCCGGGCCCGGGTACTGCGGCGCCCTTGGGGGCGCAGGGGCAGGATCCCCGGTTCAGACCGGGGCGCCGGCCGGGCGCGGCCTTCCCGGCGGGCCGCACGGCTGCCGTCGGCCGGTGGTTCGTGCCCGATAAGGGTCGGCTATCCTCCCTGCAAGCTGTCACGGGGGAGGGTACGGGCGTGGTACGGAAGGCACGGGCGGAGGAGTCCGGTGAGCGGGTCGGCGAGACCCTGCTGGACCTGGAGCCGGGCATGGAGGCGGGTCCGGAGGCGCCGACGGGTGCCGGCTCGGCGTCCTTCCGCGAGGAGAGTGAACCCGAGCCCTACCGCAGTGGTGTGACGCGGCGTCAGCTTATCCTCGGCGCGGGCGGGCTGGCCGTCGTGGGCGGGGCGTGGTGGCTGAACGGGGGCGCCCCGAACGCCCGCAGGCGGTCCGCGAAGCCCGCCGTCCCGAGCGGCCAGGCCATCGGCCCCGGCCCCCGTCCGCTCTGGGTGCACAGGGACGTCGCCGTACAGACGGCCGACGGGCTGACCGGCGCGTTCACGCTCCCGGTCTTCGTGGACAACGGCAACCTGCTGACGCTGGACCCGGTCACCGGGGCGGGGCGCCGCCGGATCGACCTGTCCGAGGGGGAGCCCCAGCCGGAGCCCGGAGAGGGGCCGGTGCCGCCGGGCGCCAACCCCGCGTTCGCGGGCGGCGACCGGGTGTTCGACTCCCGGATCGGCCGGATCAGAAGCTTCCACCTCACCGATCCGGCCGCCGACTGGCAACTGTCCTGCCCGCCGGAGCTCGGCGGCCCGGACAGCACGCCGCAGCTGATGTCCTGCGACGACGGCGTGCTCTACGGGATGACCTGGCAGGAGCAGCGTGCCGACGTGGCGGCCCTGTTCGCGCTCGCCGGGGAGACGGGCCGACCGCTCTGGGTCCACCAGCAGCCCGAGGGCGTCTGGTACTCGGGCTTCCTCCCGGTCCCCGGCGGCAGGCTGCTGGTCCGCAGCGGACCGGGTGAGCTGGTGTCACTGAAGGCCGACGACGGTGCGCGCCAGTGGTCGGTCCAGGCCGGTGAACAGGTTGTGCTCGGGGGAGTGGGCCCGGAGCACGTCTACACCATCAACCGGACGGGCGGAGTGCAGGCCATCCGGCTCGCGGACGGCGGCACGGCCTGGGCACTCGCTCCCGAGCAGAGCGACACCTGGCGCTACCTCCGGGCGGTCGCCGTCGACGGAGACGTCCTGCTGCTGCGCGACGACGGCCGGATCGCCCGCCATGACCCGGCGGACGGGAAGCAGAAGTGGGCGGTCACGCTGCCGTTCCGCATCGACTCGCGCTGCTGCCCGGTGCCGGTGCGCGACACCCTCTACGTTCCGGGCCCCGCCGACCAGGGCGTCCGCGCGATCGACATCCACACCGGCGAACCGCGCTGGCAGTTCCGCGACTCCGCCTCCGGCGTGCAGTACTGGAGCCTCGGTACCGACGGCAGCCGCCTCTTCGCCGGCCATGACACCCAGCTGTACGGGCTGCCGATACCTGACTGAACGTCAGTTGGCCGGTGTCGCAGTGCCGATGGGTGGGATGTCTTCCCAGCTCCCGCTGTGTCCTGGCGGTTCGTCGAAACCACCGGGTGTGCCGGGTCGCCCATTCGGCCCGGGGACACGCGGGAGGTGCCGGAGCCGCGGCCAGCCGGTCACCGTCGCGGACCGAGGGAACACCGACGGCAGGCAGTGCCGGGGGCGGGGCAGCGCGCGGAAAGCCCGGCACGAAGGCGCCCGGCCGCTCGCGGGGCTCCCCGCGGGCCCGGAGGCAGCCGGCCCGCCCGGCGAGGAGCGGCCGGTTCGTCCGGAGCCGAGCGGAGCGGGTCCCGGTTGACACCCCTGGGGCCCGGGCGTACAGAGAGAAGGTGCGCCAGGGTGTCCCCGCGGGCCGGTCCGGCCCTGAAATGAGCGGCGGTCCAGGAGCGAAGCGGACCGTACGAGACCGCCCGCCCACTCTCCGTGCGCCTCTCGGAAACGCCTCGGCGGAGGAACTGCTCGCCGACGGCCTGCGCCGGGCCGTGCACAACACCTCGGCGTACGGCGGCATGGTCTACCTCCGCTCACCCGACCGGCGCTCCCTCGTCCTCGGCGTCGTGGCCGGAGTGCCGCTGTCCCTGCTCAGCGGATTCCGCCGGGTACCGGTGGCCGGACAACTGCCCGCCGCCGTCGCCTACCGCACCGGCCGCACCATCAGCCTGGCCGGTGCCGAGGAGACCATGCGGCGCTTCCCCCGGCTCTCCGTCGGCATGCCGTACGCCTTCGCCCTGGCCTGCGCGCCCATCGGCCTGGGCGAGCAGGTCTTCGGGGTGCTGTGCGTGCTCTGGCCCAGCTTCGAGCGGGAGGTGCCGTCCGCCGCCCGCCGCCACCTGCGGACCGCCGCCGGACGCCTGGGCGCCGCGCTCGCTGCTCTGCCCGGCGCCGGTGCGGCCGTCGAGGCGACCGGCGAACCGGTCGTGGTCGAGCTGCCGGGGCCGGCCGGCCCGGTGGTCAGGGTCGGGACGTTCGACTGGGATCTGATGGCCGGTACCGTCACGGCGGACGAAGGGCTCCGGACCATCCTCGGCCGCTCCGCCGCGGAACTCGCCGGCACCAGCCTCGTGGACCTGATCGCCCCCGAGGACCGGCGCGGGCTGCGCATCGCGGGCCTCGCGGCCGCCCGCAGCGGCACCCTGTCCACCCGCTTCGTGCGCCTGCGCGACGGCAGCGGCCGCTACCGGCCGGTCCGGATCTGGGGCCGGGTGCCGGACGGTCCGGTCCGCACCCACCTGATCGGTGCGGTGCTGGACACCGGTACCGGCGCCGCCGCGGTCGCGGCCGTCGAACGACTGCGCGAGGGGATCTTCGCCCTCACCCCGGAGGGCCGCCTGGCCTACCTCAACCGCAGCATGGAACTCCTCGTGGACACCCCGCGCGAGCAGCTGATCGGCCACCACCCCTGGAACGTGCTGCCCTGGCTGGCCGACCCCGCGTACGAGGACCGCTACCGCTCCGCCATGCTCTCCCAGCGACCCACCGCCTTCCTCGCCCGCCGCCCGCCCGACCAGTGGCTCGCCTTCTCGCTCTACCCCGACACCCACGGCATCACCGGCCGGGTCGTCCCGACCGCGCCGCCCCGAGAGGCCCGCCGTCCGGCCTCCTCACCGACCACCGCCGAGGCCGTTCCCCCACCGGCCGTCACCGGCCCCGGCGCCACCTACCATCTGCTCCAGCTCGCCAGCGCCCTCACCGAGGCGGTCAGCGTCCGCGAGGTCTGCGGCGCCGTCGCCGAGCAGATCCTGCCCGGCTTCGGCGGCCAGGAACTGGCGATCTACCTGGTCCACGAGTCCCGCCTCTACCTGGCAGCCCAGACCGGATACCCCGACGGCTTCCTGGACGAGTTCGAGGGCATCCCCGTCCACGCCAGACTCCCGGGCACCGAGACCATCACCGGAGGTGTCCCGATCTTCTTCGAGTCCGAGTACGAACTCCTCGCCGCCTACCCCGGTATCCCGGTCGACGAGATGCGCGCGTGGGCCTTCCTCCCGCTGATCGCCTCCGGACACCCCGTCGGCAGCTGCATCCTCGGCTTCGACCAGCCCAGGATCTTCACCACCGAGGAACGCTCCGTGCTCACCGCGCTCGGCGGCCTGATCGCCCAGGCCCTGGAACGCGCCCGCCTCTACGACGCCGAGTTCACCCTCGCCCGCGGCCTCCAGCAGGCACTGCTCCCGCACCGGCTCCCCGAGGTGCCCGGCCTCGCCATCGCCGGCCGCTACCTGCCCGGCACCCAGGGCATGGAGATCGGCGGCGACTGGTACGACGCCATCGTCACCGAGCACGGACTCTGCCTGGTCATCGGCGACGTCGAGGGCCACAGCGTCAGCGCCGCCGCCACCATGGGCCAGCTGCGCAGCGCCGTCCGGGCCTTCACCACCGTCGGCAACCCGCCCGGGAAGGTCCTCGCCCGCACCAACCGCCTGCTCGTGGACCTCGACCCCGGGCTGCTGGCCAGCTGCTGCCTGATCCGACTCGACCCCGCCGAGGGCAGGGCCCACGCCGCCCGCGCCGGGCACCTGCCCCCGCTGCTCCGCCACCCGGACGGCCGTACCGAGGCGCTCGACCTGGCCGGCGGCCCCCTGCTCGGCGTCGAGCACACCAGTACCTACCCGGTCAGCACCTTCGAGCTGCCGCGCGGCTCGGTCCTCGCCCTCTACACCGACGGACTGGTCGAGGAACCCGGGGCCGCCATCGACCAGGGCATCGACCGTCTCAGGGTCTCCCTCGCCCACAGCACCGCCACCCACTCCCTGGACGCCCTCGCCGACCGCCTCCTCGGCGCCGCCCGCCGTTCCACCCATCGCGCCGACGACGTCGCCCTCCTCCTCACCGCCCGCCCGTAGCCCTCCCACCCGGCGGACCGTGGCCCCGGCCCCCTGTGCGGACCGTGGCCACCCGGGAGCGGGGCGGTCCTCCACGGAGCGGTCCGCGTGATCCGGGACTTTCGTCGTACTCGGCCGAGACCAAAGACAACCGCGCATTTCGGCCGGTTTGGGTACCCTCGCCCGGGTGGCGAAAACGGCAGAGCTCTGGACAGCAGCACGGAAGCGTGCCCTCCCCGGTCCCTGGGGCAGGCGCGAGTACCTCCGCGAAGGAGCCCCCGCACTCCTGCTGGCACTCCTCGGCGGCCTGTTCGCGCTGGCCGATCCGGTCAGCCCGCTCGGCGCGCTCGCCGTGGCCCTCGCCACCGTCGCGCTCTACCTGCTGCGCCGCGGACTCCCGCTGGCGGTCCTGCTGCTCACCGCGGTGGGCCTCGGAGCGTTCGGCGGCTTCGCCCCGATGATGGTCGCCGCCAGCTGGTCGGCCGGCTACCGGACAGCCAGGGCCTGGACCCTCACGGCCGCCAGCGCGGTGGTCCTCGCGGCCTCCACCGGGGTCTCGCTCTGGTACAACATCGGCCTGTTGCCGCGCAAGGGACTGATCGGGCTCAACCTGGCGGTGTTCCTGCTGTTCGTGGTGCTGCCGGCGGTCTTCGGCCGCTACCGCGCCCAGCGGCGCACCCTGCTCAGGACCCTGCAGGAGCGCAACGACCAGCTGCTGCGCGAGCGCGCCATGATCGCTCACCAGGCCCGGCTGCGCGAACGCCAGCGGATCGCCCAGGACATGCACGACAGCCTGGGCCACCAGCTCGCGCTGATCTCCGTGCACACCGGCGCCCTGGAGGTGGACCGTACGCTGACGGAGCGTCAGCGCGAGGGGGTGGCCGTGCTGCGCCAGGCCGCCGTGACCGCGATGCGCGAGCTGCGCGA
Source organism: Kitasatospora sp. HPM-01-4 (assembly GCF_051374625.1). Lineage (NCBI taxonomy): Bacteria > Bacillati > Actinomycetota > Actinomycetes > Kitasatosporales > Streptomycetaceae > Kitasatospora > Kitasatospora sp. HPM-01-4. The sequence goes on from NZ_JBPQGP010000005.1 coordinate 8,587,659, forward strand.
GACGGTCGGCCTGCTGCGGGACGAGAACGCGGTCGGTGTGGCGGGGTCGAAAGGCGTGGTCGGGCCGGGCGGGGACACCGGTGCCGCCGGCGGCGTGGAGGCGATCGAGCGGCTCACCGACGACTTCCGGTCCGCCGGGACCACCGTGCGGCTGACCCGCTCCGGCGATATCCGCCCGCTCGCCGCCGCCACCGGCCACGCCGCCTACCGGATCGTCCAGGAGGCCCTGACCAACGCGCACAAGCACGCCCCGGCCGCGCCGATCGAGGTGGCCCTGCGCTACGAGCCGGACGCGCTGCTGGTCGAGGTGGTCAACAGCGCCTCTGCCGCGCCCGCCCAGGGACCGGTGGTCAGCGGCGGTCAAGGCCTGACCGGTCTGCGGGAACGCGCCCGGCTGCTCGGCGGCATGGTGCACAGCGGCCCCACCCCCGAGGGCGGCTTCCGGCTCGCCGGGGTCCTGCCGTACGAGGGGACCGGCCGCCCGCCCACGGACGACCCCGACCTGCCGGAGGCCCCGCCGCCGGCACCGCCGGTCCGGCGCAGCCCGGCGCTCGGCTGCGCCGTCGCGGTGGGCCTGGCGAGCCTCTCCTTCCTGGGGCTGCTCGGCTTCGGCGGCTACATGCTGGTCCAGTCGACCGACGACGCGACGCTCAGCCACGAGGTCTACGACTCGGTCGAGGTGGGCCAGCCGGAGGGCGCGGTCAGGGCCAAGCTGCCGCGCGGCAGCGACTTCGTCACCAGCGACTACCGGAAGAAGGGGCCCGATGCCCCGGCCGGGGCGTCCTGTCTCTGGTTCGCCGCGGAGCAGCCGGACAACGACCTGACCGGCGAATACGTGAGCCGGCTCTGCTTCCGCGATGGCGTACTGATCGAAAAGGTGCACTACCGTGCCTAGGTGCAGCCAGCAGACCAGCACCCGTGCCCAGGAGGCCAAGCAGTGATCCGAGTCCTCGTCGCCGACGACGAGCCGCTCATCCGCGCCGGGATCCGGCTCATCCTCACCTCCGCCGACGACATCGACGTGGTGGCGGAGGCGGCCGACGGCCGCGAGGCGCTGGACCTGGCGCGGGCGCACGCGGTGGATGTGGTGCTGCTGGACATCCAGATGCCGGTGATGGACGGCCTCACCGCGCTGGCCGAGCTGCCGAGGGCGGTGCCCGGCGCGCGGGCGCTGATCCTGACCACCTTCGGCGAACGGGAGAACGTGCTGCGGGCGATCACCGCGGGCGGAGCGGGCTTCCTGCTCAAGGACACCGCACCGGGCGAGCTGATCCAGGCGGTGCGGGCGGCGGCCGGCGGCCACGCCTTCCTGTCGCCCGCCGCCACCCGGCACATCGTGGACAGCCTCGCCGCCGGGCAGAGCGCCGTCCGGGGCGAGGCGGCCCGGCGGCGGCTGGCCGCGCTCTCGGCGCGCGAGCGAGAGGTCCTGGACCTGCTCGGTGAGGGCCTGTCGAACGCGGATGTGGGCGGCCGGCTGCATATGAGCGAGGGCACGGTGAAGACGTATGTGAGCCGGATCCTGGCCAAGCTGGAGTGCGACAACCGGGTGCAGGCCGCGCTGCTCGCCCGGGACGCCGCGCTCTGACGGCCCCGCCGGTGTCCGCCGGTGTGTCCGTCAGTGCCAGAAGCCGTGGGTGCCCGCCCGGCTCTGGTACCAGGCCCAGATGGCCAGGGCGGCCACCTGTACCAGCAGGAGCAGCACGTACAGGAAGCCGGCCAGCCCGGTTCGGCCGGCCGGCGCGCCGGGAGCGCTCGTGAGCCCGGGGGCCACCCGGCGGACGTCCTCGGCGTGGTAGCGCACCACCGTGTGCGGGCCCCAGGCGCTGTCGGCGGTGTCGGTACGGAACCGGACCCCGTTGGCCACCGCCGTCTCGTGCACCGGGCCGACCCCGGGCCACAGCGTGCGCACCTGCGGCACCGTCAGCCAGCCGATCTCCTCGCCGTCCACGCCCAGCCCCCTCCGCACCGGTCCTCACCCCGTCATGTCATGACAGGCCCGGCGCACTTCAGCGTCAAGGGGGCGCAGATTCAAATCCTGGCGCCCCTAACACTGTTGACGGGTGGACCCCGCCCCCATGTAGCCCTGCCTGACGGGCAGCCGTCCGCGCTCTGAGTACACGATGAGGAGGACGCCGACGGCCGGCCCGGCCGACAGGACCCTCGGGAGTGCAGATGGCTGAGCGATCGGAGCAGGGACCGGGATGGGGACTGGCGGGAGAACTGTGCGCGGAGTTCACCGGCACCATGGTCCTCATCCTGTTCGGCGTGGGTGTGGTGGCGCAGGTCCTCGCGGCCGGCCTCGGCGACCACGACAGCATCGCCTGGGCCTGGGGATTCGGCGTCACCCTCGGCGTCTACGTGGCGGCCCGGATGAGCGGCGGCCATCTCAATCCCGCGGTCACCGTGGCACTGGCGGCCTTCAAGGGCTTCCCCTGGCGGAAGGTCGGCCCCTACGCCCTGGCGCAGACGGCGGGGGCGTTCGTGGCGGCCCTGCTGGTGCGGTGGAACTACACCGAGGTCCTGGCCAAGTTCGACCCGCACCACTCGATCAAGAGCCAGGGCGTGTTCTCGACCCTCCCCGGCAACGGCGGCTTCCCGGTGAGCCAGCTGGGCGCGCTGCGCGACCAGGTGATCGGGACCGCGATCCTGGTGCTGCTGGTCTTCGCGGTCACCGACGTGCTCAACGATCCGCCCCGCGCCAACCTCGGCCCCTTCATCGTCGGACTGATCGTGGTCGCGATCGGCATGGCCTTCGGGACCAACGCCGGCTACGCCATCAACCCGGCCCGTGACTTCGGCCCCCGGCTGGCCAGCTACCTCACCGGCTACGGCCACGCCTGGCGGGACCAGTACGGCAAGCTCTACTTCTGGGTGCCGATCGTCGGCCCGCTGATCGGCGGTGTCGTCGGCGGGGCCTTCTACCAGTTCATGATCGGCAGGTTCCTGGTCAAGGGCGGTGTGCAGGAAGTCGGCCGTGCCCCGGCCCCCGACACCGCCGGCTGAGCCCCGGCGGCGACCACCGGGAGGCCGGCCCCTGGTGGTTAACCGTTGTCCTCAGGAGGCTTCGGCCGCCTCGGCGTCCGCGGCCGCGGCCGTCCGGGTGAGGACGGCCTGGACGGTGTCGAGTTCGACGGTGAGCTGGTCCCGGAGGGTGGGCAGCAGCGCGAGGGCGGCGCGGGCGGCGTCCGCGCCCGGGTCCGGGTCGGCCTGGGCGGCGGTGATCGCGGTGCGCAGCGGCATGGTGGTGAGAGCGGTCTCCCAGGCGGTCCGGTGGACTCCCCGCGCGTAGCGGGCGGTCAGGAACTCCAGCGGGTCGAGGGCGAGCCCGGCCGGCTCCCCGGGGGCGGCGAGGCGGTGGCTGGGGAGCAGCCAGGCGATACCGTCGCGGGCGATCAGATCGAAGGCCCGGCTCTCGTCCGGTACGGACCAGGGCCCGTCACCGGCGGTGGCCTCGGCGAGCAGCCGCTCCAGCATCGCCTCCTCACGGGGGTCGGCGGGACGTTCCGGATGCGGCTGGTCCCCGATCACGTGTTCAAGGTGGTAGCGCTGACCCCAGCTGCCGATCCGGCGCCGCATCGCACCCGCGCGGGTCTCCCGGATCGCCGCCAGCGCCAGCGCCCGGGTGGTGAGGTCCCGTCGGACCAGTACCTCCGTGCCCGGGTCCGTCACCCGGCCGAGCTCGGTCTTGATCGCGGCCACCGAAGGTCCGTCGTACCAGCGCAGGGTCCAGCCGCAGCGTTCGGAGTCGTACCAGGTCTCGATCGGGGTCCGGTGGCGGGTGCCGAGCCGTTCGGCGAGGCGGCGCAGGCGTACCTCAAGAGAAGGGGTGGGCATGGGCAGCACAGTAGCGATCGGCGCGGTGCGTGGCGCGTAACGGCGCCGGGGGTCGGCCGGCGCCCACCCGTGGTGATCGCTCGGACGGGTGAGGTCTGCCCGGCCATGGGTCGTCACTCACTCGAACGGGTGAATTGCCATACTGCGGCGTGACCTTGCAGTACTCCATCAGTTGCCTCGGATGTTGTCCAAGTGACTATGCGATGGAGTGATTCCGTGGATCTGCCCACCGATCTGTCCACCAGTCAGCCGTCGGCGAGCCGGCGGCGCGGCGGGGTCTCCCGTCGGACGCTGTTCGGTTCGGCCGCCGCCGCGGCCACTGTGGCCGGGGCAGCCGGACTCGTCGGCCGGCCGGCGACGGCCGCCGTGCCGACGGCCATGCAGCGCGGCGGTGCGGACGAGCACCAGTCGCGCGACCTGGCCCGGAAGATGCTGATGGTCAGCGACGACGAGCAGCGCGACCTGACGCTCGACTACCTGAGGATCCTGATCGACGGCAAGCTGCCGCCCCGGGCCGCGCGCAAGAAGGTCCTGGTGGTCGGCGCCGGGGTGGCGGGCATGACCGCCGCGTACCTGCTCAAGCAGGCCGGGCACGAGGTGGTGGTGATCGAGGCCAACGCCAGCCGGACCGGCGGCCGGGTGAAGACCTTCCGGAACATCTTCGACGACAGGCAGCTGCACGCCGAGGCGGGCGCCATGCGGCTGCCGGACTTCCACCCGATGGTGCTGTCGCTGGCCGACAAGCTGGGCATCGGGCGGCGGCTGTTCTACAACGCCGATGTCTCGCCCGGCGCCAGGCCGGTGGGCGAGGTTCCGCCGGTGGTCTACCGTTCGTTCACCGGCGAGGTCTGGACCAACCGTCCGGGCGACGACACCTTCCAGGCGCCGACGGCCAACTTCCGCACCTGGATCTCCGTCAACGGAGCGCGCAGCACCCGCGCCGCGTACGCCAAGTCCCCTCGTGCGATCAACCGCACCTTCGGCACCGACCTGGACGCCACCACCACGGCGGCGGTCAACGAGGCGTTCAAGAGCGTCACGGTGCCGGACGGACCGATCGCCGACCGGCTGGCCGCCTGGACGGGCATCTTCCAGAAGTACGCCGACTACTCCACCCGCCGCTTCCTGGTCGAGGAGGCGGGCTGGGACGACCGGCGGATCCAGGCCGCCGGAACCCTGGAGAACATGACCTCGCGGTTGCACTACTCCCTGGTGCCGACGCTGATCGACCACGCGGTGATCAGTCCGACCAACCGCTACTGGGAGCTGGAGGGCGGCACCGCCGTACTCACCGACAAGCTCGCCGAACAGCTCAAGGGCGAGCTGCGGATGGGCCGTCGGATGACCCGCCTGGTGCAGACGGACAGCGGGGTGCGGATCGAGACCACCGCCGAGAGCGGCGGCGAGGAGTCCTGCGACGGCGCGCCGACCGCCCCGACGGAGGTCTTCGAGGGCGACTACGCCATCGTCACCATCCCGTTCAGCGCGCTGCGCTTCTGCTCGATCGAGCCGCTGATGTCGTACCAGAAGCGTCGTGCGGTGACCGAACTGCACTACGACTCGGCGACCAAGGTGCTGCTGGAGTTCAAGAACCGGTTCTGGGAGGAGGGAGCGAACGGTTTCACCGGCGGCGGCTGCGTCTCCGACAGTGCCAGCAGGTTCACCTACTTCCCCTCGCACTCGCCGCAGGGATCGAAGGGCGGTGTGGTGCTGGCCTCGTACACCTGGTCGGACGACGCGATGCGCTGGGACTCGCTGACGCCGGGCGAGCGGTACGCCTTCGCGCTGGACGACATGGTGCGGATGTTCGGGCCCCGGGCCCGTACCGAGTTCACCGGGGTGGGCGCCACCCAGTCCTGGGCCCGGGCCCGTTACGCGCTCGGCGAGGCGGTGATGTTCACCCCCGGCCAGGTGCACGAGCTGCACCCGGCGGCCCGGACCGTCGAGGGCCGGGTGCACTTCGCCGGTGAGCACACCAGCCTGAAGCCGGCCTGGATCGAGGGTGCTCTGGAGTCAGCCGTGCGGACCTTCCTGGAGGTGCATCCGCGCTAGCGGTTGCTCCTGGTCGTGCCGGAGGCGGTGAGCGGGGGCGACCCCTGGCTCACGGGTCTTCTTCGGCCGCGGGCCGGCAGGTTGCGAGCGGGCGCTACGGACATGGTTCCTCCCTTCGACAGGCGGACGCGTGACCGGATGGGCCATGCGCATGACACGCTAGCCATGTTGACGGCCGCTGGGGAAGAGTGCCTACCCGATTGAGTAGCCCTTCGGTAGTCGAAGGGCTACTCAGGGTAGCTCGCGCGGGGTGCCGGTGTGCAGGGGTGGGCGGAGGGGGCGGAGGATGCCGTCATCCGGGGCGGAGGCGGCAGGGGCGATGATCTTGTCGTACCGGAACGGCAGGTAGTTGCGCGTCGTCAGAAAGGAGCGGGAGTAGGTCGACTGCCGGGCACGTGTGCCGCTGTGCGCCAGCTCCAGGACCACCGCGGCGGAGTGCGCCGCATCGGCCCACTCCTTGAACAGGACGACGTGCTGATCGATCTTGTCGATCATGTCACCGGCCCGCAGCTCGCCCAGGCCGCCGAGCCGGGTGGCGAAGTCCGGCAGAGTCCAGGTGGTCTCGCCCCAGTTGTTGGCGGCGCTCGCCGGCAGGTTCCAGGCCATCGAGATGAAGCCGGAGCAGTCGGTCCGGTAGGTGCCGGAGCTGTCCGTGTAGTGCACGCTCGCGCTGTACGGGACGCCCTCCGTCACCCAGCTCTCCGCCCTGGCCAGCACCTCGCTGCGGGAGATCGGCTGACCGGCCTGCCCCTGCGGGTCGGTGACCGGATCGGAGGGGATGCCCGCGACCGCCGCGCCCACGGCGAGCTCCTCGGCCGTGGCGGTGGTGGGGTCGGGGACCGTCGGCGTGAAGGGGGAGAGCCCCTTCGGCGGCGTAGGGGCGCCTGGTGCGGCGGGCCGGGCGGAGCCGGAGTGCGCGGTCGGCGGTAAGCCGGCGCGGGCCCCTGTGGTGGCGGTGTGCGAGAAGCCGTGCGCGCCCGTGCTCAGGCAGAGGGCGCCGGCGACGGCGATCGACACGACGGCGGGCTTGCGGGTCATCGGCTTGCGCATGGGAACGGTCTCCAGTGGCGGTGACGGCGGAGGCTCATTCGAGGCCGCGCATATCGGCGCCGGAGACGGCTGCGTGACCTCCACCGGACGCGGCTCGAACCGCCGGCCGCTGACCCCCGATCGGAATCCGATGATCGGAGGACTCGCACGGGTGCCCCGTCCGGCGCGCCGTCGGACGGACGATTGGCTGCGGTCGGTAACCCGGACGAACGACCTGATGCCGTGTCGGACCTCAGTGGCGGCCGGGACTCGATGGCCGGTGCTCGGTCGCGGCGCCGGCGGCTGCCGGGGGGACGGTGCCCACCGGGGCCGATGGGCACGGTGGCGGGCCGGGGGGCGGCCTGAAGCGACGGTGCTGTGCACTTCCTCTCCTCGTTCTCACGGATTTCTCCGCTGCCCTCTGGTAATCAAGGGTTCCCCAAGAGAAGGTAATGCCAAGGTCTGACAGTTCCGGGATTCGGAAGGCCGTCGAGGTGGGGGTGGGGCGGGTTTCCGCGACCGCTGTGACGTTTTGGCCCCTGTCGCGTTGATGGCTGAGGGAATGTGGGTGTACGGAGGTTCGGGATGGTCGCGAGCAACTGTGACTGCGCCGGTGGCGGCGGAGCCGACGACGGCGCCCATGCCGGACGGCGCGCCGTGCTGGGTCGGGCCGAGGACGTGCGGTGGGCGGCGGGTGCGGTGGTGGCGGGGCTGGCGGTGGCACACGGCTTCGGGAACTTCTACGCGCTGACCGCCCGTCCGGAGGCGGCCGTCGTCAGGCGGGTCAATCTGATGAGGGGTAGACCCGCCGGGCAGTCCGGCAGCGTGACCACCGCTCCGGCACGGATCCCGCTGCTCTTCGACTGGGCCCGGCTGCCCGACGGGATCGGCCACCAGGCGGTCGCCGCACTGATCGACGCACTGTTCGCCCTGGGGCCGTTCGGCTTCCAGGGGCCCGCCCCCGCCCATGTGCCCGGCCATCTGACCGCGATGGACGGCGGTCGGCGCACGGTCCGGGTGATCGCCCCCGGCTACTCCTGCCCGTCGAACGACTTCCTCTCCCGGGCCGTCTCGGGAACCCGCGGTGACCTGCTGTTCATCGCCTCGGCCAGCCGCTCCCGGTCCGCCGGTGCCATCGAGGAGCCCGCGCACTGGCGGGCGGCGGGGCTGCGCTCGGAGTTCGGCCGGGAGGCCGGGGTGCGGGTGCTGGAACACGCCGACGAGCAGGTCGCACTGCGCAACTACCCGCTGCACGAGCCGATGTCCGCCTCCGTGCTGGCCTTCCACCGGACCGACGGCGTCGACGAGCACGGCCGGCCGCGCCTGGTGCTCCAGCGGCACGGCTCGCTCCCGCCGGAGCGGATCCGGCAGACCGCCGAGCGCTTCGGCTTCGGTCTGGCGCTCGGCCCTGGTGCGCAGCAGCGGTTGGCGAAGCGTGAGTACGACGGTGCAGATGCCGGAGGACGTCCGAACGGACTGTCCGACTGAACCGGGCGGCGGAGCTCCTCCCGCCGTCTCACCGCCGTTCGGACCATCTCGTCCGGGGGAGTTCGCGGCATCCTGAGAGGCCGGCGCGGGCCGGTGGATGCGAGGGCGGGGGTGGCTGCGCCCGAGACACCGCTCCCTGGTGGAGAGGAAGTGCCGGACCGACCGCATACCGCTCGGTCTGCTGCGCCGACTGCGGTTCTACGGCCGCCCGGTGGCGGCGATGCGCCCGGCGGCTCGCCGCTCGACCTCGGTGGTCCGATCCGGGACGGTTCGCCTGACGTCCGGGCGATGAGGAGCCAGGGTGCGTCAACAGCCTTGGCCCGTCCGGCGGTTGCGGTGTCCGATGGGCAGCGCCGGCCGGGAGTGGTCCGCCCGTGACGGGTGCCGGACGGCCGACGCCGCCGCACCGGGGTGCGGCGGCGTCGCAGTCGGGCCGCTCAGTACCGCGGGGCCACCACTTCGCCGGTGGCGGCGGAGAGAACGGTGATGGCCTCGACCGGGCACAGCTCCGCGGCCTCGGCCAGGTTCGGCAGGCCGTCCGAGACCGGGCGCCGCGGCCTGGCCCGGCCGTCCGGCCCGAGTTCGAGGTCCAGGGGAGCGGTCCGGGCGCAGGTGCCGCTGCCCACGCAGCGGGTGCCGTCCACCCTGACGACCAGCTCCTGCCCGTCGGCGCTCACCAGGCCACCTGCAGTGCGGCCGGGCTGCGGGTCAGCAGGCCGCGCCGCCAGGAGATCTCCTCGACCGGGTCGGCGAGCCGCAGGCCGGGCAGCCGCTTCGCCAGCTGGTGCAGGCCCAGCTCCAGCTCCATCCGGGCCAGCCAGGCGCCGAGGCAGTGGTGCGGTCCGGCGCCGAAGGTGAGGCTGGGCGTGCCGAGCGGGGCGAAGTGGTCGAGCGTGTCGCTCGGCGGGTAGACCTCGGGATCGTGGTTGGCGGTCCGCACGTCGGCGGCCACCACGCTGCCGGCCGGGATGGCCACTCCGCCGATCTCCAGGTCGGCGACCGCGCGGCGCAGCAGGCCGGGGGCCTCGGTGGCGTCGCTGAGCGGAACGGCGCGCAGGAGCTGCTCCGCGGCGGCGGTCGCGCTCTCCGGATCCGCCCCGATCCGCGCCCAGGCGGCCGGGGACTCGGAGAGCAGCTGGACCAGCGCGTTGCCGAGCGAGGTCATCGTGGTCTCGTGCCCGGCCACCACCAAACCGCAGACCAGCGCGACCAGTTGGCCCTCGGTCACACCTTCGGTCGCGTCCGCCGCCAGCAGCAGGCTGCTGACCAGGTCCTCACCGGGGCTCTTCCGGCGCTGGGCGATGAGCTGCCCCGAGAAGGCGTAGAACTCCCGCATCGCCTCCCGGACCTGCTCGGCGGGGTAGGCGGAGGCCGAGAGCGCGTGGTCGCTCCAGTGGGCGAGGCGCTCGTGGTCGATGCCGTCCAGGTCCATCAGCCGACTGATCACCGCGACCGGCAGCGAGCGGGTGAACCCGGCGACCACGTCGACCGGCGAGCCCGAAGCCTGAAGGCTGTCGATCAGTTCCTCGACCACCGTCTCCACCCAGGGGCGCCAGCGCTCGATCGCCCTTGGGGTGAAAGCGCGTTGGACGGTGCGGCGCAGCCGCTGGTGCTCGGGGCCGTCGATGTTGAGCAGACCCTCCGGGTCGTCCAGGAGGTTCGGTCCGGTCGAGGTCGGCGGCGCGTCCGGTGCGAACAGCGTGGCGCGGTCCAGCCGTGGATCGGTGAGCACCTGGCGGACGTCCGCGTGCCTGGTGGCCAGCCAGACCGGGGTGCCGTTGGGCAGTGCGGCCAGTCTGGGCGGTCCGGGCTCCGCACGGCGCAGGCAGTGCAGTGGGATCAGCGGCTGAGTGGATTGGGTCTCACCGTGCTCGACGGTCATTCCGTCCTCCTCGCGGTCGGGGGAGGGCACGCCACGTCTGCGCGCCGTTACCGACGGTAACTCGTCAAGTCCCGGTCAGGAAGAGCGTGAACCGGCCAATGGATCATCTGATGTCGGCCATCCCGGGTGCGCCTGGGCCGCCGCCGGTCCGGGCCGGACGCGGCGGCAGCGCGGACGGCCGGGCCGGGGCCGGTGGCGGGGGCCGGTACCCGGCGGGAACGGGAGACGGGCAGGGGAGTTCGGCAGGGGCCCGGCGGGCGCCCAGGTGCGGGACGTAGCATGCCGGTATGCCTCATGACCCGCGTGCCTTGGACGAGAACCTGCTCAGCTTCTGGCGTGAGTACCATCTGTGCACCCTGACCACCCTTCGGCCGGACGGCACCCCGCACGTCGTCCCGGTCGGCGCGACCCTCGACCCGGAGACCGGCACGGCACGGGTGATCAGCGGCCGGAACAGCCGCAAGGTCCGCAATGTGCTGGCCGCCGGGCCGTCCGGGCTGCGGGTGGCGGTCTGCCAGGTGGACGGGCCGCGTTGGTGCACGCTGGAGGGCATCGCGGTGGTGAGCGACGAGCCGGACCGGGTCGCCGAGGGGGTGCGCCGCTACGCCGAGCGCTACCGGCCGCCGAGGGAGAACCCGGAGCGCGTGGTCATAGAGATCACGGTGGACCGGGTGCTCGGCCGGGGCTGAGGCCGCCCCGCCCTCCGGCGGCTCCGCGACGGGCACTCGGCCTGGTGTCGCGGTACGGTTCCGGTGCCACACGGGCCGTCCCGCACCGGCCGAGCGGGTCGGTCACGACCGTCCCGCACCGGCCGAGCGGGTCGGTCACGACCCTGCCGGGCCGGACCTCACGGTGTCGGCTCGTCGGTTCCCCTACAGTTCCACGACGACGGTCCCCAGCTGGCGTCCTTCGATGACCTGCAGCAGCGCGTCCGGTGCGTGGTCGATGCCGGTGATGCGGACGTGGGGGAAGGTGATGTCGCCGGACCGGAGCCAGTCACCGAACCGTTGGAGCCACTCCGGGCGCGCCTCGGGATCGTCGTCGGCGCTGTAGCCCCGCATGCTGATCCTCTTCAGCAGGAAAGGGAAGGAGTCCAGCTCGACCGGGGCGGTCCGCCCGGTACCGCGGGGCGCCAACTGCCCCGACAGGGCGCCGATCAGGACGAACCGCGCCCCTTCACGGGCCGCCGTGACCGCCGCGCGCAACTGGTCACCGCCGACGCTGTCCAGGAAGACGTCGATGCCCTGGGGAGCGGCTTCGGCCAGTTGACCGGCGATGGGCTCGTCGGTACCGCGGACCAGGGCCGCGTCGTACCCGAGTTCACGGACGAGCCGTTCGGCCTTCTCCGGCGAGCCGGTGCTGCCGATCACCCGGCCGGCGCCCAGCAGCCGGGCGATCTGACCGGCCATCGAACCGATCGCGCTGCCGCCGGCCGAGACGAACACGGTGTCGCCGGGCCGGATGCGCACCCCCCTGGTCAGCGCCGCATAGGCCGTCCCGCCATGTCCCAGGTAGGCGACCGGGTCCGGCAGGGTCCCGTCCAGCCGGGTGCACGCCGCCTCGTCCACGACGGCGTACTCCCGCCATCCCAGAAAGTGCGAGACCAGGTCACCGGGGCACAGACCGCTTCCGGCGGGCGCCGAGACGACCTCGCCGACCGCCTCCTCCACCAGGGTGTCGCCCGGTCGCAGCGCGGGGAACGGCACGCCCCGCACATCCTCGGCGCCCTGGCTGACCATCATGCGCAGGGAGGCGGAGACCCGGAAGAAGCGGTTGCGGACCAGCAGTTGGCCGGCCGCCGGGCGGGGCAGCGGGATCTCCACGACATCGAAGTGCTCCGGGCCGGGCAGGCCCTCGGGCCGGGCGGCGAGCCGGACTTCACGGCAGGTCGGCGGAAGGTCGGACATCAAGTACTCCTCACAGCGGCGAAATCGCGGGGCCCGGGCGGCCCTCCCTCACGATGACCCGCGCCGTGGGCGCGCCCCAGCCGGAGGCGGATCCGCGCCGAATTCCGACACCGATAGGCTGTGCGAGCGTGGATTCACTCGACCGCCAACTCGTCCATGCCCTCCACATCGACGGCCGGGCGCCGTTCAGCCGGATCGCCGAGGTCCTCGGCGTCTCCGACCAGACAGTCGCCCGCCGCTACCGCCGGCTGCGCCAGGCCGGCGCGCTCCGGGTGCTCGGCCGACTCGACGCACGCCGTCTCGGGCACGTGGAATGGGTGATCCGGCTGCAGTGCGCCCCCGGCGCCTCGACCGCCGTCGCCGAGGCCCTCGCCCGGCGAGAGGACACCTACTGGGTCCGTCTGGCGTCAGGCGGAACCGAAGTGGTCTGCACCCTCCGGGCCGCCGACGAGCACGAGCGCGACGCACTCCTGCTGGAGAGACTCCCCGCCACGCGCCCGGTGACGGCGATCAGCGCACACTGCGTCCTGCACACCTTCTGGGGTGGCCCCACCGGCTGGAAGGGAGTCACCTCAGTCCTCACCCAAGGACAGATCGCCCGGCTCACCGTGCCATCCACCACACCGGACAGTCTCCCGGAGCCGGTCGAACTCGACGGAGGAGACCGCCTCCTCCTGTCGGCGCTGGCCCGCGACGGCCGCACCAGCCACACGGACCTGGCGGCGGCCACCGGTTGGCACGAGGCCACGGTCCGCCGCAGGATCGCGTCACTGCGGGCCGGCGGCGCGCTGTACTTCGACCTCGACGTCGACCCCCGGCTCCTCGGCTACACCGGCACCGCACTCCTGTGGATCTCCGTCGAGCCGTCCCGACTGGCCGCCGCGGGACGGTCACTCGCCCAGCACCCGGAGATCTCCTTCGCCGCCGCCACGACCGGCCCCACCAACCTGCTCGGCTCCGTCCTGTGCCCGGACGTCTATGCCCTGTACGACTACATCGCCAATCGAGCCGGCCTTCTCCCGGGTGTCCGCGGGATCGAAACCGCTCCGATCCTTCGAACCGTCAAACGCGTCGGGGCGCTCGGCATCCCCCGTCCCGGCCCTGCGGTCGGGTAACTGTGCCCAGGTGACAGGTGCCCCTGGGGCGAACCCGCGGGTCGGCACCTCCGGTTCCGGGAGACCGACCCGTGGGTTCACTTCAGGACGAGGGCCCGTCACCCGCCGCCGCGCCGCGCGGCCGGCATGGTCTCAGGCGGTGCCGAGCGGGTTGAGGACGGTGAAGCGCCAGCCGCCGTCGGCGTCCCGGCGGGCGACGTTGGCGGTGGTGCCGGTCGGGGCGATCCGTTCGCCGCCGGGGCCGTCGATCTCCAGGGTCCAGTCGGTGACCAGGAGGGCGGTGTCCGCGCCGACGAGCGTGTGCCGCGAGACGTTCGTCAGCCTGCCGCCGGCGGCGACGGTTCCGCCGATCTCCGTGCGCAGCGCCTCGGCGCCGGCGATGTGCTCGCCGGCCACCGTGCGCATGCCCGCATCAGGGGCGAACAGGGCCAGCACGCCGTCGATGTCGCCGGCGTTCAGGGCGTCCTGGAACAGGACCGGCAGCTTCGCGGGGTCGGTGACGACAGGGAACATGGTGAGAGGTCCTCACTTCACGAAGGGATGGTGGTGACGGCTTTCCGGCGCGCTGCCCGGTCTGGCGCCCGCCGCTCGGCCGTGACTCCACGATGCCCCCGCGGCCGCCCTCCGGACGAGGTAGAGTCGCGACCTGAGATGGTCGAAAATGGACAGCGCGACGTCATCGACATCGCCTACGACAATCCCGACCGGTTGCACACCGGCGTCGAGGTGCTGACCTTCGACGCGTTGAGGTCGCGTTTGAAGAGCTCGGTCGCCCGCCGTCCGAGCCGCCTCGACTTCCACCAGATCATGCTCGTACGCGGCGGCGAGGGAACCGCGGTGGTCGATTTCGTCACATACCCGTGTGCCCGCGGTACGCTGCTGCACCTGCGGCCCGGTCAGGTGCAGCGCCTGCCCTCCGATGCGAACGGCCGCCCCGCGGACCTCGACGCCGTCCTGCTGCTGTTCACCGCCGACTTCCCGCCGCCGCTGCCCGCGACGCGCGAGGTGCTCGACGGCTTCGGCCCGGTCGCATGGTGTCTGCCGTCCGACGGGTTCGACGCTTTCGACCGCGCCGTGACGGAGATGGAGGCGGAATACAGGTCACTGCGAGACCAGCGGACCCCTGACACACCAGTACCCGCCGACATCGACGTCGAGCTGACCGGAGCGTTGCTGCGCCAACTTCTCGGTGCGCTGCTCATTCGCATGGCGCGTCTCGCGGACCCGGCCGGACGCCCCGTCCCGCCCGCGCCCGGCGCCGAGGTCCACCTCGCCTTCCGACGCGAGTTGGAACGCTCCTTCGCCACCACCCGCTCCGTCGAGGACTACGCCGCGCGGCTCGGCTACTCCTCTCGAACCCTGACGCGCGCGTGCCTGGCCGCCACCGGCCGCAGCGCCAAGCAGCTCGCCGACGCCCGCGTCGCGCTGCAGGCGCAGCGGCTGCTCGCCCACACCGACCTGCCCGTGGCCGCGATCGGCCGCGCGCTCGGTTTCACCGAGGCCACCAACTTCGGGAAGTTCTTCGCCCGCGAGACCGGCCGCACCCCGGGCGAGTTCCGCCGCGCCCAGCGGTGAGACGGCCGGCGTCCACGACCGGTTCGACGCATCGGGTGACCGATCCTGACGCACGATCAGGAACCGTAGGCCCGCGCCCGCGCTTCTCGCGCTTCTCGCGCTTCTCGCGCTTCTGATCGTTTATCGGCTGTTGAGGTCCGGCCGCGAGGATGACGGTGATCACCAGCCGCAGCCCGCGAGGAGAGTGCCCGCCGTATGCCGTCCGACGACCGTATCCACCCCGCCGACCACCGTGCCGACACCGCGAACTTCCGCAGGCTGCTGAGCGGGCTGGTCAGTTCGCTGGACGCCGACCGGCGTGAGCTCGCCGTCGGCGGGGAGGCCCCTCAGGCCCGGGGCGCCGTCCCGCCCCGGGCCCCCGGGCTCGCCGCGGTGGCCGGCTGACCGCACAGCCACCCCCACACGGAAGGCGGGCCGGCCCCGAAGCGGTCCAACTCCAAGGGCGTGTCCGACAGTTCGAACCGAGTGCCCGGCGGGAACCGTCGGACACGCCCTACGGCGCGGGCCGCCTGGTCCGTTACGGATCAGGCGGTCTGGAGCACCTGGTCCAGGAAGGCGTCGAGATTGACCCGGGTCCGCAGGATCTGCTCCTCCAGCGTCAGCGACTCGGTGACCCGCTCGGCCAGTTGGGAGCGCTTCTTCTTCCGGACGTACAGCGAGCACGCGAGGTCGGCGCAGATGTAGGTGCCCACGGTGCTGCCGTCCCGGCCGGCCTGGCCCGCCCGGCGCGCGGCCAGCAGCGCGACGCCCGAACCGGCATGGGCGGTGATGCAGAGGGAGCAGAGGTTGCTCTTCAGCACGGTCCGGCGGATCCCGGTGGTGGCGCGCAGTGTGACGCCGACCAGGCCGTCGGGCCGCTCGGCGACCAGGTAGGCGCGGTCGAGGGCACCCGGATCGCGCCAGCCGAGGAAGTCCAGGTCCTCCCAGGGCTGATCCGCCAGCCCACGGGGCAGACTGAGCCTGCGTGCCTCCCCTTTGGTGCAGTTCAGGAAGGAAGCGCGGATCTGTTCTTCGGTGACCGGTTTCATGTGATCGGAAGCTAGCACCCTGATCTGGCGGCGTCGCCTGAATTTTCCCGGGGGCTGTCGTTATGCTCATGCCGGTGCGATGATCAAGCCGGTTCACAACCGAGCCATGACCGAGCCGCCTCCACCGAGGGCGGTTGGATCTCGCCGCGTGCGCCACCCGCGTGGCCGGCAGCCGAGCCCGAGGGGGCACATGGAACTGCGCAACGTCCTGATCACCGGTGGCTCGGCAGGCATCGGACGCGCCTGCGTGGAACGGTTCGCCGCCGACGGCCACCGGGTCTGGTTCACCTACCACTCGGGCCGCGAGCGGGCCGCCGCGCTCACCGCGGAACTGAACCGCGAGCGGCCGGGAGCCGTCCAGGCCTTCCCCTTCCACCAGGGCGACTGGGCGGACCACCAGCGCCTGGAGCGTGAACTCCCGGGCCCGGTCGACATCCTGGTCAACAACGCCGGCGCGGGATCGGCCACCATCGAGCGCTACGCCGAGGGGCCCGAGCACGAGCAGGACGCCGCGCTGCTGCAGATCAACGCGGTCGGGCCGCTCTGGCTGATCCGGCAACTGCTGCCCGGGATGCGGGAACGCGGCTTCGGCAAGATCGTGAACATCTCCAGCGTCGGCGGGGGAATCTCCCAGTTCCCAGGCTTCCGGCTCGCCGACGGGATGAGCAAGGCCGCCATCGGCCACCTCACCCGGCAGCTCGCCGCCGAACTCGCCCAGGAGAACGTGGACGTCTTCGCCGTCTGCCCCGGGGCCACCGCGACCGGAATGCTCGAGGCCAGTACCCTCACCGGCCTCTCGGCGGACGAACGCGCCCGACTGCTCGCCCGCCTGCCGCGCGGACGGCTGATCGAACCGGACGAGGTCGCCGAGCTGGTCCACTGGCTGGCCGGACCGCACTCCGCCCTGCTGCACGGCGCCGTCATCGACGCCTCGATGGGACTGGGCGTCCACCCCGGGCTCATCACCTCAGCCGCCCCCGCCGCCGCCCCCACCGACCCGAACACCGGAGGCCACTGATGGTGTCACGGACCGCCGCCGCCCTCACCGCGGCCTCGCCGGCCATCGCCGAGGCCCACTTCCGAGCCGAGGCCCGGCCCTACCACCCCCGGCTGCGGCCGGACGGCTACCTCAACCTGGGCACCGCCGAGAACCGACTCGTCGGTGATCTGCTCGCGGACCGCCTCGCCCGGCCGGGCGGGCTGACCGAGGAGCACGCCCGGTACGCCGAGCTCCACGGAACTCCCGTGCTGCGCGAGCGGATCGCCGGGCTCCTCACCCGTACCGGGCAGTCCCCGGTCGACCCCGAGGACCTGGTGGTGGTCAGCGGCGCCACGGCCGCCCTGGACATCATCGCCACCGTCCTCTGCGACCCCGGCGAGGCGATCGTCGTCCCCGCGCCCTACTACGCGGCCTTCGACACCGACCTCGGCGGCCGCTCCGGCGCACGGGTGGTGCCGGCGCTGATGGACGAGTCCGACGGCTTCGCGCTCTCCGCCCGGGCGGTGGACCGTACGGTCACCGAGCTGGGCCGGCAGGGCGTCACCGTCCGGGCCGTGGTGCTGGCCTCGCCCTCCAACCCGCTCGGACAGGTGCACAGCGCGGAGCGGTTGCGCGAGCTCACCGAGGTCGCGGCGGCGCACGACCTGGACCTGGTCGGCGACGAGCTGTACTCGCACTCGGTGTTCGGCCCGACCCCGTTCACCAGCCTGCGCAACCCGGCCGTGGGCCGGGCCAGGGCGGGACGGACCCACACCATCTGGGGTTTCGCCAAGGACTTCGGCCTGCCCGGCTTCAAGACCGGTGTGCTGCATGTGACCGATCCCCGGGTCAGGGCGGCCGCCCGGGCGCTCAGCTACTTCGCCCCGGTCTCCACCGGAACCCAGGCGTTCCTCGCCGATCTACTGGCCGACCCCGAGTGGACGGCCGGCTTCCTCGCCGAGAACCGCCGCCGCCTCGCGGCCTCGTACGCGGCGACCGCCGAGGCGCTCGCGCGGCAGGGCATACCGCACATCCCGGCGGAGGCCGGCTGCTCGCTCTGGCTGGACCTGCGCGCCCACCTGCCCGAACCGACCTACGCCGGTGAGCACAGGCTCTGGCAGACCATCCTGGAACGGGCCAGGGTCAGCATCATCCCCGGCGAGATCTTCCATCCGAACGCCCCCGGCTGGTTCCGGCTCTGCCACACCCAGGACCAGGCGATGGTCGCCGAGGCGGTGGCCCGGCTGGGCGGGCTGCTCGGGTCGGGGCCCCGGCCGTAAGGGCTCCGCCGCGAAGTCCCGGCAGCGGGGCCTCGGTTGTGGGACATCGACGGTGAATCCTCGGCTGCGGAGCCCAAGCGTGCAGACTCTAGAGTGACCTGATGATCAGAGACATCGAGTTCGACCGGCTGCACAACTTCCGCGACCTCGGCGGCTACCGCACCGAGGACGGCCGCACCGTGCGCTGGGGCAGTCTCTACCGCTCGGACTCGCTGGCCAAGCTGGCGAGCGAGTCCGACCGGGAGCGCTTCCTGGGCCTCGGTATCCGTACCGTGATCGATCTGCGCTACCCGTGGGAGATCGAGTCCAGGGGCCGGGTGCCGGAGGGCCTCGGGGTCGAGTACCACAACCTCAGCATCGAGCACCGGCCGTACGACCAGGCGGCGCTCGGCCCCGAGGTCGACACCGCGACCTTCCTCGCGGAGCGGTACGCGGAGGTGGCCGAGGACGGGGTCGAGGAGCTCCGGCGGGCCCTGGAGGTGATCGCCGGCGCCGACGGCCCGCTGGTCTTCCACTGCGCATCGGGCAAGGACCGTACGGGAATCGTGGCGGCACTCGTGCTCGGCCTGCTCGGTGTGCCCGAGGAGACGATCGTGGCCGACTTCGCGCTCACCGGGCTGGCCACCGAGCGGCTGATCGCGGACTGGCGCGCGGGGAACCCGGGCCGCGAGCCGAACTGGCCCGGCTACGGGCGCGCGCCGGCCGAGCTGATGCGGCTCTTCCTCGCGGAGCTGGCGGCGCGGCACGGCTCCGTGCGCGGCTATGCCGGTGAAGTCCTGGGTCTGGGGCCGGAGTTCGCCAGCCTGCTCGGAGAGCGCCTGCTCGTCGGCTGAGCGCGGCAGCCGAGGGCGGGGCAGGTGCCCGGCCGGACCGTCGTCCGGGTACGGTGATCCGCCCTCGACCGCCGGTCGGCCGGGACCGGGCCCGGGCCGCATCCGGTCGGTCACCCCTGGGGGTCCTCGGGCCTTTGGGCGGCGCGCAGTTGGGCGGTGAGGACGGCCGGGGCCCGGACCAGGGAGGGGCCGTACCAGGTGAGGTGGCGCCCGCTGACCAGGGCGCAGGGGATACCCGGGAAGGCCTCGGGACCGTCCGTGGCGGTGAAGCGGTACGGTTCGTCGGGCAGCACGGCGAGCTGGGGCCCGGTGGCCAGCAACTCGCCGATGGGGATGGCGGGGTAGCGCTCCGGGTGGTCCGCGTGGATGACGGCCACACCGAGCCGGTGCAGCAGGTCCCCGGCGAAGGTGTCCCGGCCGAGCACCATCCAGGGCCGCCGCCAGACCGGTACCACCGCCCGCACGTACGCCGGTGCCTCGCCGACCGCCTCCCACGCCGCCCCGGCCTCGTCCAGCCAGGCGGGGCGCGGCAGCCGGCAGGCGACGGTGAGCAGCCGGTCCAGTGAGGCCAGCGCCTGCGGCAGGGTGCGGACCTCGGTGACCCAGACCGGGATCCCGGCCGCCCGCAGCGCCGCCAGATCGGGTGCGCGGTTCTCCTCCTCGTTGGCCACCACCAGGTCCGGACGGAGTTCGGTGATCCGGGGCACGTCCGGGTTCTTGGTGCCGCCGATCCGCTCCACCACGAGGTCGGCCGGGTGGGTGCACCACCTGGTCGCGCCGATCAGCAGCTGCGGCGCGGTGGCGGCGACGGCCTCGGTCAGCGAGGGCACCAGCGACACCACCCGCCGTACCGGCCCGAGCCGTACGGGACTGCCCTGATCGTCGGTCTCGGTACGGGACGCTTCGCTCATCCGGCCACCGTACCCGGCCGGCGCGCGCTCCGGCCGGCGGAGCGGGGCGTGCCGGTACCCGGGGTGTGACGGTCCGTCACATAGGAGGGGCGCCGATGCGGTCAGGGCCTGGCAGCTGGTGGAGAAGCCGTCGACGCGGCCTGATTGACTGCGGGGCGGCCGGAGACCCCGGACACCTGCCCCACCCGGAAGAGCGGTCGGCGGATCGCGCGGACCGCACGGACCAGTCGAGGACTCATGCACACCCTGCACCCACTGCTCGCCGCCTTCGCCCCCATCTGGTCACTGACCGCCGTCGGCTATCTGGTGGGCCGCACCGGCCTGTTGGGCGAGCAGGCGGAGACCGTCCTCAGCCGGTTCGTCTTCCATGTGGCCATGCCCGCGGCCCTGTTCGTGATGATCTCCCGGACGCCGCTGGACAGCTTCGCCAACCCGTCCATGGCGGCCTTCGCGGCCGGCACCGCCGCGGCCACCCTGCTCGGGGCCGCCGCGGCCAGGTGGTGGTTCGGCCGGGGCCCGGCCGACCGGACCATAGCCGGCATGGCGTCCGGGTACGTCAACGCCGCGAACCTGGGCATCCCGGTGGCTCTGCAGGTGCTGGGCGACGCCTCGTTCATCGCTCCGGTGCTGGTGTTCCAGGTGCTGATGGTCACCCCCGTCATCCTCGCCCTGCTGGACGCCGGTACCGGCAAGGGTGCTGACGGTGCCGAGGAGCGCGTCGGCCGGGTGCCCAGGCTGCTGATGATGCCGCTGCGCAACCCGATCGTCCTGGCCGCGGCGCTCGGTGCGCTCGCCTCCGCCTCCGGCTGGCACCTGCCGCCCACCCTGGGGCACTCCTGCGAGGTGCTGGGCGGCGCGGGAGTGCCGACCGCGCTGGTCACCCTCGGGATGTCGCTGCACGGCAGGCGGACCGCCGGCCGCCCGGCCCGGCGCACCGAGGTCGCCCTCACCGTGGTGATCAAGAACCTGCTGCAGCCGCTGATCGCACTCGCCGTGGGCAGTCTGCTCCTCCACCTGCCGTCGCACCAGCTGCTCGCACTGGTGGTCTGCTCCGCACTGCCCACCGCGCAGAACGTGTTCACCTACGCTCGCGAGTACGGCCTGAGCACGGTCCTGGCGCGTGACTCGGTGATGTACTCGACCCTGGTGTCGATGGGGACGCTCTCGGTCGCCGGCTGGCTGCTCGGGGGGCGTTAGGGCACCGGAACGCCGGCCTCGATGTCGGTGCCGCGGCCGGCCTCTCGGAGCGAAGCCGCAGAACCGCTCCTACAATGGACGCCACCGGCGTACGGGCGTACACGGGCTGGCGACGCCAGAACGAGGACCTGCCAGCCCGGGGCAGGAGACGCATGGCACAGGCTGCCGACGCGGCGCGGGCCGTCATCTTGACCGTGGACGACGACCCCGGAGTGTCCCGTGCCGTCGCCCGTGACCTGCGGCGACGCTACGGCGAGGGGTATCGCGTGGTGCGCGCGGAGTCCGGGGAGTCCGCGCTGGACGCCCTGCGCGAGCTGAAGCTGCGGGGTGGCCTCGTGGCGGTGATCCTGGCCGACTACCGCATGCCGCAGATGAACGGCATCGAGTTCCTGGAGCAGGCTCTCGACGTGTATCCGGGCGCGCGGCGGGTGCTCCTCACCGCGTACGCGGACACCAATGCGGCCATCGACGCGATCAACGTGGTCGACCTGGACCACTACCTCCTCAAGCCCTGGGACCCGCCGGAGGAGAAGCTCTATCCGGTCGTGGACGATCTGCTGGACGTCTGGCGGGCCACCGATCAACGGCCGGTGGCCATCACCAAGGTCGTCGGACACCGGTGGTCGGCTCGCTCGTGGGGCGTACGGGAGTTCCTGGCCCGCAACGAGGTGCCGTACCGCTGGTACTCCTCCGACGAACCGGAGGGCCGGCGGCTGCTCTGTGCCGCCGGTCAGGACGCCTTGCGGCTCCCGCTGGTGATCACTCCGGACGGCACGGCACTGATCGAGCCCGATGACCAGGACCTCGCCGTCCGGGTCGGCCTGGCCACGACCCCCTCGGCCCGTTTCTACGACCTCGCCATCATCGGGGGCGGGCCCGCGGGCCTGGGAGCGGCCGTGTACGGGGCGTCCGAGGGTCTGCGTACCGTCCTCGTGGAACGCTCCGCGACCGGAGGTCAGGCGGGCCAGAGCTCACGGATCGAGAACTACCTCGGCTTCCCGGACGGAGTGTCCGGGGCGCAGCTCACCGACCGGGCCCGGCGCCAGGCGGCGAAGTTCGGTGCCGAGGTACTGACCGCACGCGAGGTCACCGGGCTGGAGATCAACGGCGCGTCGCGCGTCGTCCGGTTCTCGGACGGCTCGGCGGTCGCCGCGCACTGCGTGATCCTCGCGACCGGCGTGTCGTACCGGCAGCTCGAGGCGCCCGGTGTGGCCGACCTGACCGGGTGCGGGGTGTTCTACGGCTCGGCGCTGACCGAGGCTGCCGCGTGCCAGGGCCACGACGTGTACATCGTCGGCGGGGCGAACTCCGCCGGGCAGGCCGCGATGTACCTGGCCCGGGGTGCCAAGTCGGTCGTCATCCTGGTGCGCGGACCATCCCTGTCCGCCTCGATGTCCTACTACCTCGTCCAGCAGATCAAGGGCACGCCCACGATCTCGGTGCGCACCGACACGGTCGTCGAGGCCGCCCACGGCACCCACCGACTGGAGCAGCTCACCCTGCGCAACACGGCGACCGGGGACACGGAACTCGTCGATGCCCAGTGGATGTTCGTGTTCATCGGCGCGGCCCCGCTCACCGACTGGCTGGAGGGCACGGTGCTGAGGGACGCGCGCGGCTTCATCCTGACCGGCCCCGATCTGACCGCGGACGGGCGTCCACCGCCCGGATGGGAGCTGGACCGGCCGCCGTACCACCTGGAGACCAACGTGCCCGGGGTGTTCGTGGCGGGAGACGCGCGCGCCGAGTCCGCCAAGCGCGTCGCTTCCGCCGTCGGAGAGGGAGCCATGGCGGTCATGCTCGCGCACCGGTACCTGGAGCAGTCGTGAACGGGCGGCCGCTGCCGTGCAGCCAAGAGGAGATCGGCACGCTGTTCCTGTTCGAGAAGCTGGCCCCCGAACAGATCGCGCGGCTGTGCCGCGACGGCCGTGTGGAGGCGTTCGACCCCGGGCCCGTCTACCAGGAGGGCGACCCGGCCACCTGCTTCTACGTGCTGCTCGAAGGAGCCCTCGTCCTCTCGCGCAAGGTCGGCGACGACGACGTGGAGGTCAACCGGAGCTCCAGCCGCGGTGTCTACGCGGGAGCCTTCCAGGCCTACCTGGGCGAGCGCGTGCAGCAGGTCTACAACAGTTCCCTGCGTGCCACCGAGCCTTCGCGGTTCTTCGTGCTTCCCGCGGAGACCTTCGCCGAGATCATGCATGAGTGGTTCCCGATGGCCGTACACCTGTTGGAGGGGCTCTTCTTCGGCACCAAGAACATCCAGCAGGCCGTCGGCCAGCGAGAACGGCTCCTGGCCCTCGGGTCGCTGTCCGCAGGGCTGACCCACGAACTCAACAACCCCGCCGCGGCGGCGGTGCGGGCGACGGCGGCGCTGCGGGAGCGGGTCGCCGGCATGCGCCACAAGCTCGGCGCCATCGCGACGGGCCCGTACCGGCGCGACAGCCTGGAGACACTCGTCGAGATCCAGGAACGCACGGCCGAGCGCGTCGCCAAGGCCGCCGGCACCCTGAGCCCGCTCGAAGCCTCGGACCGGGAGGACGCCGTCCTGGACTGGCTGGAGACCCAGGGCATCGCGGACGGATGGCAGTTGGCGCCGACGTTCGTCCAGGCGGGCCTCGACGCCGACTGGCTGGACCAGGTCGCGGCCGCCGTGGACGAGGACACCCTGGAAGGCGCCGTTCACTGGCTGAACTGCACCGTCGAGACCGAACTCCTCCTGAACGAGATCGAGGACTCGACCGCCCGCGTCTCAGCCCTCGTCACCGCGGCCAAGCAGTACTCCCAACTCGACCGGGCGCCCTACCAGGTCGCCGACGTGAACGAACTGCTCGACAGCACGCTGCTGATGCTCGCCGGGAAGATCGGCCCCGGCATCACCGTCGTCAAGGAGTACGACCGCACGCTGCCGAAGATCCCGGCCTACCCCGGCGAGCTCAACCAGGTCTGGACGAATCTGATCGACAACGCCGTTTCAGCGATGAGGAGCACGGGCGCCGAGGGCACGTTGACGGTGCGCACCGCGCGGGACGGCGACCGTCTCCTCGTCGAGTTCGGCGACACGGGGCCCGGGGTGCCCGCGGAGATCCGCGACCGCATCTTCGACCCGTTCTTCACCACGAAACCGGTGGGTGAGGGTACGGGCCTCGGCCTGGACATCTCGTGGCGCATCGTCGTCAACAAGCACCACGGTGACCTTCGGGTGCGGTCCGTCCCCGGCGACACCCGGTTCCAGGTGCGCCTCCCGCTGACCTCCACCGACTCCGACGTCCCACAGGAGCTGTCATGAGTTCCCGGAACGGAATCGACCCCTCGGTGCCGCCGAGCGGTACCGGATGCCTCGAGTGCGACGCGGTCGGCGGGTGGTGGTTCCACCTGCGGCGCTGCGCGCTCTGCGGCCACATCGGCTGTTGCGACGACTCGCCGGCGAAGCATGCGACCGCCCATGCCGAAGCCACCGGGCACCCGTTGATCCGCAGCTTCGAACCGGGCGAGAGCTGGTTCTGGGACTACGAGACGTCCGAGATGTACGAGTCGGGTCCGCGGCTGGCACCGCCGGAGAGCCACCCCGCCGACCAGCCGACTCCCGGCCCCGCGGGGCGGGTACCGCCGGACTGGGCCGATCGCCTGGGGTGAAGTCCGCCGCGGAAGCCGATCAGGGTCGGCGGCCCGGAAGCACCGCACCTGCCGGGCCCGAGTGGGCGCCCGGCGGGTGCGGCGGGAGTCAGAACACGGTTCAGGCGCGGGTCTTGGCCAGCAGTTCGACGATCTCGGCGGTGGTGCCGGTCTCGCCCAGCCGGGGGAAGATCCGCTCGATGCTGTTGCGGTGCGCCTCCTGGTCCATGTCCGCCATGGCGTCGGTCGCCAGGGTGACGTGGTAGCCGTGCTCGTGCGCGGCCCGGGCGGTGGACTCCACGCCGATGCTGGTGGCGATGCCGGCCAGCACGACCTGGGTGATGCCGCGGCGGCGCAGCTGCAGGTCGAGGTCGGTGCCGTGGAAGGCGCCCCAGTTGCGCTTGGTCACGGTGATGTCCCCGGGCCGGCCGGCCAGGTCGTCGACGATGACGTCCCAGCCCTCCGGCAGACCGCCGGCCCGGCGCGGGGCCTCGGTGCGGCCGGGTACGGCGTCCGAGCCGTCGGCGGCGGCGGTGACCCGCACCAGGACGACCAGGGCACCGTGGGAGCGGAAGGCGTCGGCCAGTTCGGTCGCCCGGGTCACCACCTCGGGGCCGGTGTACGGGACGGTCGGCATGCCGATGATGCCGTTCTGCAGGTCGACGAGGACCAGCGCGGTGCGCGGGTCGAGCGTGCTGAGAGCCATGGGTGTGCCCTTTCTCGGGGTCGGTCGCGTGGTAACGGGTAGTGCGGAAAAGGGAGTTCGGGAGGGCTTCGGCGGCTGCGAGTGCGGGTGCGGCCAGGAGCGGTCCGGGGCCGCGGCTACACCGCCGCCTGACCCGGTGTCCGCGCGGCCGGCCGGCCGAGGCGGTGCAGTGAGCGGTCCGCCAGGGTCGCCACCAGGAGCAGGGCGGCGCAGCCGGCCATGAACAGCGCCAGCCGGTGCAGGCCGCCGGTCCCCACGCCGTGGCCGAAGAAGGCGGCGTTGGCGGCGGAGGCGGTCATCGCGCCGAGGTACATGAAGGTGCGCAGCAGCCCGGCGGCGGAGCCGATCCGCGCCGGATCGGCCTGGTGGTAGAGCGCGTTCTGGTTGGCGAGTCCTATCAGGCCCTGGGGGATGCCCAGGAGCACGCCCACGACGATGAGCAGCCACACCGAGCAGCCCGGTCGGACCAGCAGCAGCACCACGCAGCCGGCGATCTGGAAGACGCCGCCGGCGACGAGCTTGCCCCGGATCTCGCTCCGGCGTCCGGTGACGCCGGAGACCAGCAGCGCGCTCAGGGAGAGCGGCAGCAGTACGAGCCCGGCCACCGAGGCGCGCAGCCCGCGGCCCTCCTCCAGCCAGGGGGCGAAGCCGTACATGAACGCGTAGACCGCGGTGTAGGCCAGTACCTGGCGGGCGAAGGTGGCCAGCATCGGCGGGTTGCCGCCGAGCACCCGCAGGTCGATGAACGGCTCCGCCACCCGCAGCTCCCGTGCCGCGAAGCCCGCGGCCGCCGCGGCGGCGAGCAGCGGCAGGTACCAGTGGGCGAGCCGGGGGCTCATCAGGAACAGCATCAGCGAGACCAGCATGGCCGCGAACAGCGCTATGCCCACGAGGTCCAGCCGGGCGGTGGACGAGCTCCGCTCACGCTCCGGCAGGGGGACCTTCGGCAGTCGCAGCGTGCCGAGGACCAGACAGGCCAGTGCCAGCGGGACGTTGATGGTGAAGATGGTGCGCCAGCCGCCGAGGCCGATCAGCAGTCCGCCGAGGGTGGGCCCGACGACGGCGACGGTCTGGCTGGCGACCGCGAGTGCGGTCAGCACGGCACCCGGGCTGTCCTGACCGGTGCGCCTGGCCTCGCTGCGGGTGAGGTACATCGAGGCGGGATAGGCGGCCGAGGTGCCGAAGCCGAGCAGTACCCGGGCGGCGATCAGGAAGTCCAGGGACGGTGCGAGGGCGCCGAGGAGTCCGGCGATCCCCACCAGCGACGTCCCGATCAGGTAGAGGCGGCGGGGCCCGTAGGTGTCCACCAGCCGGCCGATGACCGGCTGGCCGACCGCAGTGGCCAGGTAGAGCGCGGAGACCAGCCAGGCGGTCTGCGACGGCGGTGCCCCGAGGGCGGCCCCGATCGGTATCAGAGCCACCGCGATCATCGAGGAGTTGACCGGGTTCAGCACCGACCCCAGGACCATCGGGGCGATCAGCTTGCGGTTGAAGCCGTCCGGCGAGGCGGGCCGGGACTCCGCCGCGGGGCGGGACTCCGCCGCGGGGCGGCGCCGCGAGCGGGTCAGGCGCACGAGGAGCGAGGTCATGACCGGGTGAGCCGATCCAGCAGCGCCAGCGCCGCGACGACGGTGCGGCGCTCCTCCTCCGTGCACCGGTCCTGCAGGGCCCGCGCCAGCCACTCCTCCCGGGCCTGCCGGCTGCCCGCGATGTACTCGCGGCCGAGCACGGTCATGGTGACCAGCTGCCGGCGGCCGTCCTCGGGGTCGGGGTGGCGCTCGATGAGTCCGCGCTGGTCGAGCACGCCGAGTGTGGCGGCCATCGACTGCGGGCGGACCCGTTCGGCGGCCGCCAGAACGCTGGCCGACGCCGCTCCGTCCTTGGACAGCCGGCTGAGCACGGACAGTTGGGAGGGAGTGAGGTCCTGGCGGTCGGTCACCTCCATGAACCGACGGCGCAGCCGGCTGAACACCACTCGCAGCTCACTCGCCGCACGGGCGGCCGACTCGGAGATGTCTCCGGTGGTCTCTTCCATGCCTCCAGGCTAAAACCTTCAGTCCAAACTGTCCAGTCTGGCTGTGCAGTCTTGGCTGTCCAGTTTGGCTGTGCAGTCCGTCGGGACCGGCGTACGGGCCGGCCGGCCATTTCGGGTGCGCAGTCGCCGTCCTCTGGTCCACCGCCCGTCGGCGTGCGGTATCGCCGCAGCTCGGCCGCTCATCCCTCGCGCAGAGGCTCCACCGCGAACCGCGCCATGCCGTCGGCGAAGGCGACCGTCGGCCGCCAGCCGAACTCCTCGCGCAGCCGGGACGAGTCCGCCGTGACATGCCGGACGTCGCCGAGCCGGTACTCGCCGGTCACCACCGGGCGAGGGCCGCCGCACGCCGCCGCCAGCGCCCCGGCCATCTCGCCCACCGTGTGCACCGCACCGCTGCCGACGTTGAACACCCGCGCACTGCCCGCCGGACGGCCGCCGACCGCCGCCAGCGCCGCGAGATTCGCCGAGGCCACGTCCGCGACATGGACGAAGTCGCGCCGCTGACCGCCGTCCTCGAACACCCGGGGTGCCTCGCCCCTGGCCAGTGCCGAGCGGAACAGCGAGGCCACCCCCGCGTACGGCGTGTCACGAGGCATCCCCGGCCCGTAGACATTGTGGTAGCGCAGCGTCAGAACCCGGCCGCCGCAGGCCCGTGCCCACGCGGCGGCCAGGTGCTCCTGCGCCAGCTTGGTCGCCGCGTACACACTGCGCGGATCCGTCGGCGCGTCCTCGCCGACCAGCCCCGGGGCCAGCGGCTCGCCGCAGCGCGGGCACGGCGGCTCGAAGCGCCCCGCGTCCAGATCGGCGACCCGGCGCGGCCCCGGCGCCACGTCCCCGTGCACGGCGCAGCGGTAGCGCCCCTCGCCGTACACCACCATCGACCCGGCCAGCACCAGACTCCGCACCCCGCCGCGGGCCATCGCCGCCAGCAGCACCGAAGTCCCCAGGTCGTTGCAGCTCACGTAGTCGGGTGCGTCGTCCAAGTCGAGGCCCAGGCCCACCATCGCCGCCTGGTGGCAGACCGCGTCCACGCCGCGCAGCGCCCGCTCCACCGCCGCCCGGTCCCGTACGTCGCCCCGGAGGAACTCGACCCCCGTCGGCCACACCGGCGCCCGCCCGGCCGGATGCACGGCGGGCAGCAGCGCGTCCAGCACCCGCACCGGGTGGCCGGCTCCGGCCAGCCGCGCCACCACCGCCGACCCGATGAACCCGGCGCCGCCGGTGACCAGAATCCTCATAGCGGCGAAGCTAGCCGCTCGGTCCGCCCTTGCCGGCGTGCCCGGGCCGGGGGCCAGGACCCTATGGCACCCGGGCGGAGTGGTACGGAACCGGCGGCCGACCGCGCGGCATGATGGAACCGTGCCCGAAGGAGACACGGTCTACCGAACCGCCGCCCGCCTGCACCAGGCGCTGGCGGGCCGTCTGCTGACCGGTGCGGATCTGCGGGTGCCCGCCCATGCCACCGCCGACCTGCGCGGGCAGCGGGTCCTGAACGTCACCCCGCGCGGCAAGCACCTGCTGACCCGCTTCGACGGCGGACTCACCCTGCACACCCATCTGCGGATGGACGGCAGTTGGGAGCTCTACCGGACCGGCGAACGCTGGCGCGGCGGTCCCGCCCACCAGATCCGCGCCGTCCTCGCGACGGCCGAGCACACCGCCGTCGGCTACCGGCTCCCGGTCGTCGAGCTGCTGCGCACCGCCGAGGAGCAGCGCGTGGTCGGCCACCTCGGCCCGGATCTGCTCGGCCCCGACTGGGACCTCGCGGAGGCACTGCGCCGGCTCCACGCGCAGCCCGAACTCCCGATCGCCGAAGCCCTGTTGGACCAGCGGAAGCTGGCCGGCATCGGCAACGTCTACGCCAATGAGCTCTGCTTCCTCGCCGGAGTCACGCCCTGGACCCCGCTCGGCACCGTCCCCACCCTGGAGCGGATCCTCGCCCGGGCCCATCAGCTCCTCGACGCCAACAGACTCCGCACCGGCCACCCCACCACCGGCGAGCAGCGCCCCGACCGCCGGAACTTCGTCTACGGCCGCACCCGCCGCCCCTGCCTGCGCTGCGGCACCCCGATCCGTACCGCCCCGCACACGCGGGACCAGGGCCGGGAGCGTCCGGCCTTCTGGTGCCCGCGCTGCCAGCGAGGTCCCTCCCCGGCCGGCTGGCCGGACTCCGGCTGATCGGACGCTGGCTGACCGGACAGGGAGGCCACGGGTTCAGGGGAGCACCAGAGCCGGATGACGCGGGTCGTCGGAGCGCACCGTGAGGTCGGCCAGCGCGGACGGGCCGGTCTCGGCCTCGTAGCGGGCGAAGGCCGGGAGCGTCCAGCGCTCCTCCGGGGGAGTCCGCCGGGCCAGTGCGGACGCGGAGAGCGCGAGGTGCACCGTCAGCTCGAACGGCAGCCAGCGGCCGAGCAGCAGCGCGCCGTCCAGCAACAGCACACCGCCGGGCGGGAGTTCGGTGTACGGTGCGCGGGTGGACCGGTCGGTGGCGGCGTCCCGGAGGGAGGGGAGGACGCGCCCGCTTCCGCCCGGCTCCAGGGGGTCGAGCACCTCCCGGAGCAGTGCGCCGTCGTCCAGCCAGAGGTCGTGGTAGGCGTCCGGGTCGTGGCGGCCGTACTCCAGGCGCAGTGAGGCCGGGCGGAGGAAGTCGGCGGCCGACACCCGGAGTACCGGGCGGCCGCGCAGCCGCAGGGGTTCGACCAGGGAGTCGGCCAGTTCGCCGGGGCCGGCCGCCGGCGCCCCGTCGACGGCGATCCGCAGCCATCCGCCGGCCGCCCCGGCCGGATGGGCGTCGATCCGCTCGGCGAGCAGGGCGGTCAGACGCTCTGGGGAGATCGGTCTCACCTGCACGACCTGGTGGTTCCTCTCCGGTTCGACAACTCGACTATATTGCAGGCCGAATGATCATCCGTCACTTCACCTGGGAGACCGCCGTGCCCGACCTGACCCTTGCCGAGGTCGAGGCCCTCGCGGCCGACGCGCACTCCGGGCAGCTGGACAGGATCGGCGAACCGTACCTCGGGCACCTGCGCGCGGTCGCGGCCGGGCTCGCCCCGTTCGGTGTGGGACTGCAGATGGCGGGCCTGCTGCACGACGTGCTGGAGGACACCGGGCTCGGTGCCGACGACCTGCTGCGCGCCGGGGTGCCGTTCGGTGTGGTCGCGACCGTCCGCCGGGTGACCAGGGCCCCCGGCGTGGCGTACCAGGCCATGCTCCAGCAGATCACCACCGACCATTCGGCCACCCTACTCAAGATCGCCGACAACGCGCACAACTCGGTCCCGGCCCGTGCGGCCCGGCTCTCCGCCCCCGACCGCGAGCGGCTCTTGGCCCGCTACCGCGCCGCCCGAGAGGTCCTCTGGCCGGTGGTGGCCCCGGCGGACGTCCGGGCGATCGTCGGGATCGTCAACCCCTCGCTGCTGGTCGAACTGGAGGCGTTCACCAGGCTCGGCGGGTGAGTGGCCTTGACGGCGCGGTAGGGGCAGGCTGGTAGCAGAACAGCTACGTGCTGCCCGGCCGGCCGCGCGCCGCGGCGTCGCGCCGAGGGGGTGCCGGGTTCGAGCAGAGGGAGCCCGCGATGTCCGACATGCAGGAGAAGTTCGCAGACAAGTCCACCAAGGAGCGGGAGGACGTCCGGGCGGTGGACCCGGAGGAGGGCATCACCTCGTACCAGACCGCGCACGCGCAGGACGAGTCGCTGGCCGAGGGCGACCGCCTCGACGAACCGACGGAAGACACCCTGCGGTGAGCGCCGACCAGCGGCAGTCGCCTCCGCACAGCACGGAGTGGACCATGCGCCTCCGGCTGACCGAGGACGGCGACCTCACCCAGGCGCACCTCGAACTGGACACCGGCCAGAACATCCTCGAGGCCGACGCCGAGGCCCGTCGCAGCCCCCACGACCCGCCCGCCGCCGTCATCGGCGACGAACTCGCCGCCGGGCGCGCCCTGATCGAGCTGGGCCATCGCCTGGTCCACGCGGGGTCGGTCGCGGCGGAGGCCGCCGAGTCGGCGCGCCGACGCGATCTGGAGTGACTCGCGCTGCTCCTCGGCCCGGTTGCCGGGTGGAGGAGCAGCGCTTCGGGTCAGGGCTGCTGCGCGAACATGATGTAGACCGCCGGAATCGTCTTGGCGGCGCTTGCCGTCCGGGTGGCCTCCTGGGTCTGGGCCGCAGGGGAGAAGAGGACGAGGCCGGTGACGGCCACGACGGTCGCCGCCAGGATCTTGAGCACGAGGGGTTCCTTCAAAGGTTGGGCACTTGCCCCAAGGCAAAAGCTGATGCTTTAATTGCCGGTGAGGCTTTCGGCGATGTTTACGGCCGTTAACGCTAGCGGTGCGTCGATTGCCGTCGCCAATCCGTGCTGACCCCTTGGGCTGACTCCTGCGCCGATCCGACGATGTGCAGGCAGAAAGTCTGATAGTGGGCGGTCCGGCACGTGGTGGACTTTCCGGAGATGAGGGCGCGCGTCGTATCCGGGATTATCGATCACTCATTCGGTGAATCCGACTCGCTGTCGAATTGTTCGAGTATCGCGTCGAGAGTTTCCCGGGCCCCGTACTCCTCGATGGGGGAGCGGATCTGCCGGGCCAGGTCCACGGCTTCGGTCAGTCGGCTCACCGCGAGTGCGCGGTTTCCGAGTGCGGCCTCGGCCCGGCCGATTCCGTGCAGGGCGATGGTCTCCTCAAGGGCTGAGCCGATGACGCGGGCGAGGTCGCGGGCTTCGGTGTAGCGGGCCCTGGCCTCGGCGTGCTGGGCGGAGGCGGCATGGGCGCGGCCGAGACCGATCAGGGCGTTGGCCTCGTTGCGGCGGTCGCCGAGCCGGCGGCAGGTGCCCAGGGCGGCTCTGCACAGGTCGAGCGCCCGGGGGAGTTCCTCGGGGGCGGTCAGGGTGCCGGCCAGGTTGATCCGGATGGCGGCCAGGTGGTCGTCCGGGCTGACCACCGAGGCCAGCGACAGGGCCTCCTCGAAGGAGCGCCGGGCCGACTCCGGGTCGCCCATCTCCTGCTGGAGTTGTCCGATGTTGCTCAGACTGCCCGCCACCAGGCGGGAGTCGCCGATGTGGCGCAGCTCCGACAGGGCCTCGGTGAAGACGGCCAGGGCGGACGGCTGCTCCCCGAGCAGGGAGAGCGGTACCGCCATGTTGTTCAGGATCCGGGCCCGGTTCCAGCGGCCGCCCCGGCCGGCGTGCACCCGCAGGGCGGTGCGCAGGATCATCAGCGCGGTGTCGAACTCGCCGACGCTCCAGTGCGTGGTCGCGAGCAGCAGGTAGGCCTCGATGCGGCCGTCCAGGTCGTCCACGGTCCCGGCGAGCACCAGGGCACGCTCGCCGATGTCCCCGGCCGCGGGGTAGAGCGAGCGGCGTTCCAGGGTCGTGCCGAGACTCAGCAGGGCGCGGACCTGGACCCGGGTCTCGCCGACGCTCTCCCAGTGGGCGGCGGCGGCCCGGTGCATGGTCTCGGCCTCCGCGAAGTGGCCTTCCTTGTGCAGGAACTCACTGAGCACATGGGCCAGCCAGGCGGCCTCGGCGGGCCGGCCGTGGCGGCGGGCGAGGTGTTCGACGGAGATCAGTGTGCCGATGGACCGGCCGAGCCAGGTGCGGGCCTCGGTCTCGTCGGCCAACGGCGGCTGCGGGGATCCGGTTTCCCGGTGCGGCACGGTCAGGCGGGAGCGCAGCGGATACAGCAGCCGGTCCGCCCGGTCGGCGGCGAGCAGGCAGAAGGCGGTCAGCCGGTCCAGCGCCCGTTGCCGCCCGTCGGGGGGTTCGTCGCGGGCGGCCAGCATGGCGGCGTAGGAGGCGAGGAGGTCATGGGCCCGGAAGCGGTCCGGGGCCGGCTCCTCCAGGAGGTGGCAGTCCAGGAGGCTTTCGAGCATGCGCTCGGCGTTGTCGAGACTCAGCCCGAAGAGCGCGGCGGCCTCGTACGGGCCGAAGTCGGGGCCGGGGTGAAGTCCCAGTCTTCGGAAGGCCGTCTGCTGTCCGGGTGTGAGCGACCGGTAGGAGAGCTCGAACCAGCGGGTGAGCTCGTCCGACCGGTGCCGGATCTCGCCCAGGCGCCCGGGCTCGCGGACGAGCCGCCAGGTGAGGTCCCGCAGCGACCAGGCCGGATGGGCCTTGAAACGGCTGGCCACCAGGGTGACGGCGAGCGGGAGGTGTCCACAGCGCTCGACGATCGTGCGGACCAGCTCCGTGTCCTGCGCGCGGTCCGGTCCGACGTGGTGGCGGAAGAGCGCGACGGCGTCGTCCGCCGGCAGGGTCGGTACCAGGACCGGTGTGGCGCCCGGGAGTTCGGCCAGGCGGTGGCGGCTGGTGACCAGGACGAGCGACGGCGACCTCTTGGGCAGCAGCGGGCGGACCTGGTCGGTCCCGGCGGCGTCGTCGAGGACGATCACCGCGCGGCGGGAGGCGAGTTCCCGTTGCCAGAGGGCGCCGAGCTCCTCCGCCCTGGCGGGAAGGGACTCGGGCGGCAGTCGGAGCGCCGCGAGCAGGTCGCGCAGGGCGGCCTCGGGAGCGAGCGGCTGCCGGGAGGGGGAGTGCCCGCGGAGGTTGAGATAGAGCTGCGCGTCGGGGAAACGGTCGCACAGCAGCTCGGCGGCGTGGACGGCGAGTGCCGTCTTGCCGACGCCGCCCATCCCGGAGATGGTCTCGATCCTGATCACTCCGCCGGATCCGGCCGCGGTGGCCGCGGCGGTGAGGCGGGACAACTCGTCCTCCCGGCCGACCAGTTCGGTGGTGGGCGGCAGGGTGGAGGGGCCGCGGACGGCGCTGACCGCGGCAGGACGTCCCGCGCGGGACCGGTCGGTGACCAGGTCGGCCGGCGGGGCGCCCTGAAGTACCTGGCTGTGGATGCGTGCCAGCCGCTCGCCGGGCTCCGTGCCGAGTGTCTCCCGGAGCCGCGCCCTGGCGCGCCGGTAGACGTCGAGGGCGTCGGCCTGACGACCGCAGCCGTACAGGGCGGTGATCAGCTGGCCGGCCACGGTCTCGTTGTCCGGTTTGAGCTCGAAGAGCCGGGAGAGCTCGGGCACGAGATCCGGGTAGCGGCCGAGCCGCAGTTCGATCGCGAACCGGGTGAGGGTGGCGGTCAGCCGTTGGTTGTCCATCGCGGTCCGGGCGGTGCGCGCCCAGAAGCCGGGCAGCCCCGCGAGCGCCTCGCCCTGCCAGAGGCGGTCGGCCTCCTTGAACGCGGCCAGCGCCCGGATGTCGTCACCCGCGGCCGCGAGCGAACGGGCCCGGCCGACCGAGCGGATGAAGAACTGCCAGTCCACCGAATCCGGTTCGGCCTCCAGCCGGTAGGTGTGAGCGGTGCGGGTGATCTCGGGAGCCGGCCGCCCGGACCCCGGTGCCTCGATGGCCGACGCGGCGCGCAGCACCCGGCGGACCTTGGAGAGGTGGCCCTGCAGGGTGGCGAAGGCCGTGGTCGGCGGATCGTCCTCCCAGAGGCGTTCGGCGAGCGTCTCCCTGGAGACCGGACGGCCGAGATCGTGTGCGAGGGAGGCGAGTACTCCGCGTTCCCGGTCGGACCCGAGCGGGAGTACCTGGTCATCTGCCTGAATGTCCACCGTGCCGAGCAATTGGATCGTCACCAATTCTCCCCCAGCGGGCCGTGGCTGGTTCCCCATCCTTACTCCGTGTGGGAGCATGACAGAACGCAGGCGACTGTGCCATAGCATTCAGAGATTAAAGCGCGATCCACTTCCACGGAAAACCTCTTCCGGCCGCGATTCATGTGCTAAAGCGAGGCGGCAGGGGAAAACGAGCTCCAAACGGACAGCCGTGAACGGGGGAAACGGCCGGTGGAACAACTGACGATCAGCTCGTTGCTGTCCGCCCTGAGTGCGGCGACTCCGGAACAGTGGGAGCTCCTGCGCTCCCGGTTCAGGGCGGAGTCGGCGGCATCCGGGGAGTTGTCCCGGCTGTTCCTCCTGGCCGAATCGGAATCATCAGGTCCGGTAAGGCGTAGAGAACTGGCCACGGTGCTGGTGACGGAATGCGCCACCGGGGTCGAGTCGAGGCTCCGTCTGGCCGAGTGGATCGCCATGGTCGAGCGGGGAGGGGCGAACGCGAATCTGATCAGCGGTTCCGCCCGGTTCACCGGGACGACCGTCCAGGCCCGCGACATCCGGGGCGGCATCCATCTGCACACCCCTCAGGTACGGCTGCCGGTGCCGCAGCAACTACTGCCCGCCCCGGTGTACTTCGCGGGCCGCG
The DNA here is from genome assembly GCF_051374625.1 of Kitasatospora sp. HPM-01-4. Lineage (NCBI taxonomy): Bacteria > Bacillati > Actinomycetota > Actinomycetes > Kitasatosporales > Streptomycetaceae > Kitasatospora > Kitasatospora sp. HPM-01-4. Next base: position 8,623,326 of record NZ_JBPQGP010000005.1, read on the forward strand.
ACAGGGACGTCGCCGCGCTGGACCGGTTGCGGGACGAGGGCGGCGCCCTGATCGTGATCAGCGGGCCGGCCGGGGTGGGGAAGACCGCGCTCGCGTCGTCCTGGCTGAGGGCGCTGTCGCCGGGCTACCCGGACGGTCAGCTGTATGTGGACCTGCGGGGCCACGCGCTGGACACGCCGATGGATCCGTCGGACGCGCTGGGCGGGCTGCTGCGGGCCTTCGGGGTGAGTCCGGTGCCGCCGCCGGTCGGCGAACGGGCGGCCCTGTGGCGGTCGTTGACGACCGACCGGCAGCTGGTGCTGATGCTGGACAACGCGCTCACCGGGGCCCAGGTCAGGCCGCTGCTGCCCGGCTCACGGGGCAGCCTGGTGGTGGTGACCAGCCGCAGCCGGCTGACCGCGCTCGGCATGGACGGGGCACGGTTCCACCAACTGCCGCTGCTCGACCGGGAGGCGGCCACCGAGATCCTGCGCAACCGGGTGGGACCGGAGCGGATCGAGGGCGAGCCGGAGGCGGTCCGGGAGGTGGTGGAGCGGTGCGGCGGCCTTCCGCTCGCCGTGTGCGTGGCGGCGGCGCGGATGGCGGTCCGGCCCCGGCAGCCGGTGTCCTTCACCGCCGAGGCGCTGGCGCGGGAGTCCGAGCGGCTGGCGGCGCTGCGGCTGGAGGGGAGGAGCGCGGTCCAGAGCGCCCTGGAGGCCTCGTACCAGGCGCTTGGGGCGGACGCCGCCCGGATGTACCGGCTCCTGGGCGGGCTGCCGTTGACGTCGTTCTCCGCGGGCCTGGTGGCCGCCGCGGCCGAACTGGAGCTCATCGAGGCGGAGTTGCTGCTGGACTCGCTGGCCGAGGTGAACCTGCTGGAGGAGGAGGGGGCGGACCGCTACCGCTTCCACGATCTCGTCCGCCTGCACGCCCGGGCCGCGCGGACGGAGGCGGTCGCCGACGAAGAGGCGGCCGTCCGGCGGGTGGTCGTCCACTACCTCGCGCTGGCGACCCGAGCCGAGGCGATCATCTCGCCCAGCCATCGGAACCTCGACCGTGACCTGCCGGGCCCGCCCGCCGCGCCGTCCGCGCCGTCCGCGCCGTCCGCGCCGTCCGCACCGTCCGCACCGTTTCGCGACGAGCAGGGCGCGCTGCGCTGGCTGGACACCGAAGGCGAACAGCTGATGGTGGCCGTACGGACGGCCGCCGGACACGGCTGGGACTCGCTCACCTGGCAGTTGGTGGACGCCATGTGGCCGCTCTTCCTCCGGTTCCGGCCGTACGGCCAGTGGACGGAGGCCCATCGGCTCGGCCTTGCGGCCGCGCGGCGGTGCGGGCACCGGGCGGGTGAGCAACGGATGCTCACCTCCGGCGGTACGGGGCTGCGCAACTCGGGTCAGCACCAGGAGGCGATCGAGTGGTTCGGCCGCGCGCTGGCGCTGGCGCGGGAGAGCGGCAGCCGCCGGGACGAGGCCCAGGCGCTGCACGGCCTGGGCCAGTCCCACCACCTGGCCGGGCGGGACGAGGAAGCGGTGCCGTTCCTGGTCGAGGCGCTCGCCCTGCGTACCGAGATCGGCTATCGGCGGGGTGCGGCGCTGTCGCGGATCTCGCTCGGCGAGACCTGCCTGGCGCTCGGCCGGGCGGTCAGGGCCGAGGAACTGCTGCAGTCGGCACACCGGGAGCTGCTCGACCTGCCCGACCCGTACGAGGCGGCCCGGGCCCTCGCCCTGCTCGGCCGGGTGGCCGCCGTCCAGGAGCGGTACCAACTGGCCGAGAGCCGACTGGACGAGGCCGTCCGGCAGTTCCGCGACTGCGGCTCCCGCAACGGCGAGGCCAGGTCGGTCGAGTGGCTCGGCGAGTCGGCGCTGGCGCAGGGCCGCCCGGACACCGCCCTGGAGCGGTACGAGCGAGCCCTGCGGATCTACGAGTCGATCCCCGGCCCGGACATGCTCCGGGTCGCCGAGCGGATCGCGGCCCTGCCCGGAGGATCGTCCCAGCGGAGCGACACCAGCTGAGCGGCCCCGCCCCGGTCGCCTCCGGCCAGACCACCGCTGCCCCGAGCGGCTAGGCCCCGGCCCTCCGCGGTGCGGCCGTCCCCGGCCCCGTCGACGCCGTCCCGACCGCCTCCGGCCGGTTCGGCGGAGAGGGCCAGCTCCGGTGGGATCGCCAGTCCCGAGGCAAGCCAGGTGTGCAGCAGGGAGCCGACCACCCGGGCGAAGCCCGGGGTCGCGACGAGGTGCAGGGTGCGCGCGGCGGTCGCGGCGACCACCGCCCCGTCGGCGGTCCGGACCGCGGTGACCCGGCAGCCGGGGTGGCGGCGCAGCTCCCACCGCGCCCGGCTGACCGCCCCCTCGACGCTGTCCGGCCGCTCGCTGTGCAGCACGTCGGCGAGCGGCCGCCACCGGCCGGTCTCCGTGCTGTCGAGATCGACGCTCAGGTGCTCCTCCACCAGCCGGGTGGCGGCGGACAGGGTCGGCAGGTGCAGGGCGACCCGGACGAAGGAGACCCGGGAGCCGGCGGCCGGCGGATTCGTCAACTGGCCCATGGGCGTGCCCGATCCGTGTCGAAGGCGGCCAACTTGCCCGGCAGTGGAAGTGGTTCACAGGCCGGCTCGTACGCGGGCTCGCCGAGGCCCATCACCCGGTAGAGCAGCCGCCGGACCCTGCGGTCGAAGCGGCCCGGCTCGGAGGAGATCCGGGCCGCGATCCGGGCGTACGGCTCGGGCCGGTAGTTCGCCCTGGCGTAGGCGAGCTGCTCGGACAGCGGATGGCCGTGCGAGAGCGCGGGGGCGGTACGGGCGAGCCAGGCTCCGGGGGAGTTGGGGTTGACGTCCTGGACCGGGAAGCGGGCGAGCAGCACCGGGATCCCGGCCAGCGACGCGTAGAGGGTGACCGAGCCGTGGTCGCCGATCACGGCGTCGGCACAGACCAGCAGGGTGCGCCAGTCCGCCTCCGGCGGGATCAGGTGGATGCGCCGGCGCGCCGACTCGGAGAGCCAGGCCTCTACCTGCCAACGACCGTGCCCGGCCCAGACGTTGGGGTGCAGCAGCAGTGCGGTGCGGTGGCTCTCGGGCGGGAGCTCGGTGAGCAGTCGCGGCAGCAGTGCGTCCAGCCGGTTGAACGATGAGCCGAGGCCCCAGGTGGAGGCGACCAGGACGAAGGTCTCCTCCGTGCCGATCCCCAACGCCCTTCGGTAGCGTTCGCGCTGCGGCAGGGCGGCGGCGATCCGGTCGTAGCAGGCGTCGCCGACGACCTCGGCGAACGGCAGCGCCTCGGGGCACCAGCGGCGCAGCTCGTCCAGGTCTTCGCGGTGGGCCAGGGCGACGGCGGCCGGCACCACCTGCCCGGCCCAGGTGAGGTAGTCGCGGCCGAGCCCGCCGACGGTGCGCGGCCCGCCGTCGGCGGCGCGGGAGAGCTTGATGTGCCCGGCGCCGTGCGGCAGCCGGACCACCGGGCCCTGGATCCGCTCGATGCCCTGCGAGCCGGCGGCCAGCGCGAGGTCGAACTCCGACCGCACCGCCTCCTCCCAGGGCAGCACGGCGGCGCCGAGGGTTCGCAGGAAGGCGTCCACGCCCGCGTTGAAGGCGTGCGGCGCAACGGTGAAGACCACCTGGACCCGCAGGTCGGCCCGGAGCAACTCGAAGATGTCCTGCAGTCGTTGGCCGTACACCAGGGTGTGGACGGCGACCAGCACCCGCTTGCAGTCGTTCAGCGTCGCCCACTGGTCCGGGGCACGGCGGACCGGCGGGAGCCCCGCACTCTTCGATGCCATTGGTGCATCCCCCTTGATCGATGAGACCGACTGTCCGGCCGCGCCGCGGAAGCACGGCTGCGGCCACTTCGGGGATGCCCGGGACGCCTGGCGAAACGCCTGCCGGACGCTTGCGGAAACCTTGCGAGGGCCCCTCCCCGATCCGGAGCGCCGGCGGAGGACGGAACGTGACCGCGCCCCGCCGGCGGATGCCGGCAGGGCGCGGTCACGGTTCTTCCCGCGTCCGGCGGGTCGGGCCGCCACGGGGTGAGGCCCTCGGGCCGGGCGGCGTCAGCAGCGGCCGATGGCCTCGCAGCCGTCCCAGCGGGTGGCGGGGGCGTCGGCGGAGTCCCCCGAGGGGGCCAGGAGAGCGGGTGCGTTCCGCGGCGTGGCCTTGCCGGCCGCGGTCGTGGCGGGGCCGGCGGCGAGGCGGACGGCGATCGCGTCCACGACGGCGCGCGGACTGCTGCCCGCGTAGTTGTTGACCAGTACGGTGAACGCCAGCCTGCGGCCGTCGGGGGCGGTCGCATAGCCGGAGAGGTTGTCCACGCCGCTCATCGAACCGGTCTTGGCGTGCACGTTGTTGGCCGCGGGCGTTCCCACCATCCGGGTCGCCAGGGTGCCGCCGACCATCCGGGCGGGGTTGCCGGCGATCGGCAGCGCCGCGTACCAGCTCTTGAACCACGGCTTGCCCGCGGCCACCTTGAGCAGGCCGGTCATCCTGCCCGCGGTGACCAGGTCGTAGCGGGAGAGGCCGGAGCCGTCCACCTGGCGACCGGCCGGGCCGGACAGGCCGTTGGCCCTGAGGAAGCCGCTGATCTGCTTCACCCCGGCGGCCCAGGTGCCGGCGCCGCCCTTGACCTTGCCCATCTCCTTGGTCAGGTGCTCGGCGATGCCGTTGTTGCTGAGCTTCAGCAGCGGGGGCATCAGCTCGGCGAGCGGCTGCGAAGAGTGCCTGGTCAGCGCCTTGGAGGACTCCCGGCCGGTGGCGTCCGCCACGCCCTTGCCGACCTTGACCCCGTGCTTGGCCAGTGCGGCCGCGAAGACCTGGCCGGTGTAGCGGGCCGGGTCCTCGACGGTGGCCAGGAAGTCGGCGGGCGCGCCGCCGGCCGGGACGCTGCCGGTCAGCTGCAGCACGTTGACGCCGCGCTCGCGCTCGACGTCCGCACTCTGCGCGCTGCCGGCCGCGCCGGTGGTGATCCGGCCGCTGAACCTGAGCGGAGCCCCGGCCGGGTAGAGCTCGACCTTGGCCGCCTCGCCCTGCTTGCCGGGGACGACGGTCACCTTGGCGGTGTCCATCACGTACTCGCTGTCGGTGGCGAGCGTCAGGCCGGAGATCTGCGGGCTGTAGGAGTACGGTTCGTCGTCCCAGGCCCAGCCCTGTCCGAACGGGACATTGTCGTACCGGCTGCCGTCGGCCAACAGCCGGCCGTCGACCCGGGTGATACCCGAGGCGGCCACCTTGGCGGCCAGGGCGTCCAGGTCCCGGGGAAGCAGACTGGGGTCGCCGCCGCCGCGCAGCACCAGGTCGCCGTCGAGCACGGCGCCCTTGCGGGTGCCCGTGGTGCGGACCTCGGTGGTGAACCTGTAGTCGGGGCCGAGCAGGTCGAGTGCCGCGGCCGAGGTGATGGTCTTCATGGTGGACGCCGGGGTGAGGTAGGCGTCGGCCTGGTGCTGGTAGACGACCTTTCCGGAGCCCAGGTCGATCACCTGGACGGCAGCCTCGGCACCCGCCAGCGCCGGGCTGGCGAGGAGGGTGTCGAGGTCGGCGGCCAGTGTCGGATCGGCCGGGGAGACCGTGTCGGCCTGGGCGGAACCGGCCAGCACGGAGGCGGTGAGGGCCACGGCCGCGAGCGGCAGTGTGCGGCGGTGCAGGCGGGCGGGCAGAGGCAAAATCGCTCCCATGGTCGGGTACGGCGGGGCGCAGCCCGGACACACCGCACCGGAGCAGGGCTCGGGGGACTACAGGCCTCCGCAGACCGGTGCGGAACGGCCGAAAGCCCCCCGCTTGTCGTGAGGCGCAAACTACCACCCGACGGACAGTCAGATAAGGTCCGATCCGGTCTGGTCCGATCCCGTCTGATCAGCTGCCTGTCCGTGCGCCTGCCTGTCCGCCCGCGTGCTCGCTGAACCGGTGCTCGGGGAACATCCGGGCGCCAACGGGCTTGACGGCTCGACCCGCTGGAAGGCCCCCCGTCGCGGAGACGAATTCGAGGCCGGGGGAGGCCCACCGCCGAGGCCCGTACGAAGCCCGCTGCCAGGGCTGCCGCCGGGCCCCTCGGCGGGCCTACCGCGGAGCCTGCGCCCCACCCCCGGTCTTCACCGCGTTCACCATCGCCTGGTGGATGTCGCGCGCGGTCCGCTCGTCCGCGGCCGGCACCGGACTGCCCTGCACCGTGAACCAGTCCAGCGCACCCGAGTACTGGACCGTCAGCCGGGCTTCCCCGTCGATCCACATGGTGTGCACCGTGAGATCCCCGCTGATCGCGCCGATCTCCTTGGTCAGCACCCCGCCGCGCCCGGACAGGATCCCCTGGGTGGTCCAGGTGGCCCAGGAGACCGTGCTGCCGGCCCGCGATTGACCCTGCTGCTCGTCGCTCATGGCCCTATCTTCCCCCGGTAGGCCGCACGTCACCCCGTAGCGACACTGCCTACTGGCTCACCCGAACGAGCCGCCGTCGCATCCGAACGGCTGTTCAAGGAGCGCCCGGACGGCCCAGCGGCGGCCACCCGGACGGAGGTCTAGCATCAGGAACATGGGACAGCGACCCGTCGCGTCCGCCGCGCCGCAGCTGGTCCTGGAGACCGCCGACGACTGGCAGGTGATCAGCCCGAGCCGCGAGTACCACGTCGGGCGCGACCCCGCCGGAGAGATCGTCCTGAACGACCCCAGGGTCTCCTGGCACCATGCCGTGATCCACACCGACGACGGCCACTGGACGCTGGACGACACCGACAGCACCAACGGCACCTGGACCGGCGGCCGCCGGGTCCGGCACCTGGACCTCGGCCCCGGCACCACGCTGCGCTTCGGCAACCCCGAGGACGGACCGGCCGCCACCCTGCGGGCGCTGCCCGCACCGGCCGTCTCCGGACTCAGCTCGATCACCGGCTCCACCCGTCCCCCCGCCATCGTGCGGCAACTGCCCGTGCGGATCGTCCGGATCGGCCGGGGCGGCGACAACGACCTGGTCGTCCCCGACCTCTCCGTCTCCCGCCACCACGCCGAACTGCACGCCACCCCGGACGGCCGCTACGAGATCACCGACCTCGGCAGCCACACCGGCACCTACCTCAACGGCGTGCCCGTCAAGCGGGCCCAGGTCGGACCCGGCGACCTGATCGGCATCGGCCACGCCGTGCTCTGCCTGGTCGACGACGAACTCCAGGAGTACGTCGACACCGGCGACATCGACCTCGACGTGGAGGACCTGGTGGTCACCGTCGCCGACGGCCGGCTGCTGCTCGACCACATCACCTTCCCGGTCGGCCAGGACTGCCTGCTGGCCGTCGCCGGGCCCAGCGGCTCGGGCAAGTCCACGCTGCTGAACGCCCTCACCGGGCTGCGCCCCGCCGACCGCGGCACCGTCCGCTACGACGGCCGCGACCTCTACCACGACTACGCCGAACTGCGCAGCCGGATCGGCCTGGTCCCGCAGGACGACATCCTGCACACCCACCTCACGGTCCGCCGGGCCCTGGGCTACGCCGCGGAACTGCGCTTCCCCGGCGACACCGACCCCGCCGAGCGCGCCGCCCGGGTCGAGAAGGTGATCGCCGAACTGGGCCTCGGGGAGCGCGCCGACCAGGTCATCGCCAGTCTCTCCGGCGGTCAGCGCAAACGCGTCAGCGTCGCCCTGGAACTGCTCACCAAGCCTTCGCTGCTCTTCCTCGACGAGCCCACCTCGGGCCTCGACCCCGGTATGGACCGCTCCGTCATGCAGATGCTGCGCGAGCTCGCCGACGACGGCCGCACCGTCATCGTGGTCACCCACAGCGTGCTCAGCCTGGAGCTCTGCGACCGCCTGCTGCTGCTCGCCCCCGGCGGGCGGATCGCCTACTACGGGCCGCCCGCCGAAGCCCTGGAGTTCTTCGGCTACCGCGACTGGCCCGAAGCCTTCGAAGCCTTCGAGAACGACACCGACCGCGACTGGGCGGGCCAGTACCGCGACTCCGCCGCCTACCGCCGCTACATCGCCGCCGCGATGCACCGGCCCCGCAAGGAGGAACCGCACCCCGGATCCATGGCGGCGCCACCGCCCCCGCAGGGCTGGCGGTCCCAGCTCGGCACCCTGGTCCGCCGCTACGCCGCCACACTGGCCACCGACCGGACCTTCCTGGCCGTCATGATCGCGCTGCCTTTCGTGATGGGCGCCATGACCCGTGCCCTGGCGGGCAGCGGGCTCACCCCGAGCACCGCCACCAGCGCGCTGCTCATCCTCTGCGTCGGCGCGGTCCTCACCGGAGCCGCCAACGCGGTGCGCGAACTCGTCAAGGAACGCGCCATCTACCAGCGCGAACGCGCCGTCGGCCTGTCCAGATCGGCGTACCTCTGCTCGAAGGTCGCCGTACTGGGCGCCGTCTCCGTGGTCCAGGCCGTGGTGCTCACCCTGGTCGCCCTGGGCGGGGTACGACTACGCCCACAGGGCGGTGGCGGCGTACTGCTGCCACCGCTCGCCGAGATCACCATCGCTGGCGCACTGCTCGCCTTCACCGCGATGATGCTCGGCCTGGTGGTCTCGTCACTGGTCCGCCGGGAGGAGGTGACCATGCCGCTGCTGGTGCTGCTGGCCATCGTCCAGGTGGTCTTCTGCGGTGCCCTGCTCGAGCTCCACACCGTGCCCGTACTCGACCAGCTCTCCTGGCTGGTGCCCGCCCGCTGGGCGTTCGCCGCCATGGCCGCGACCGTGGACCTGCACCACTTCGTTCCGGGCGCGGTCACCGCGGACCCGCTCTTCGCCCACCGTCCGGGCACCTGGCTGCTCAACCTGGTCATGATGCCGGTGCTCTCGTTGTTCTTCGGACTCCTGGTCGGGCGGCTGCTGCGGCGGCAGGAACCCGCGATCATGCGGCGGTAGTTCCGCCGGGGCGTGCGCAACTACCCGGGCGGCCCGGTGACTTCGCAGCGCGACCGGAACGGGTGCCTGATGGCCGGCGGCCGCAGCCCTGGCCTCCAGGGTCATCCGCGGTGAAGTGGCAACCCGCCGCGGCCGGTCGGCCGCGCATGTCGGAACGGACCCGACCCCGCGCCTCGGCTCGGCCTCATCGGCCCACCTCGCGGGCCTGGAAGTCCTCGACGGTCTCCCGGCGGATCAGGAGCCGGGCCCGCCCGTCGCGGACGGCGACCACCGCCGGGCGGCCGACCAGGTTGTAGCCGGAGGCCATGGAGAGCTGGTAGGCACCGGCGGCCGGGACGGCGAGCAGGTCGCCCGGGCGCAGGTCGGCGGGGAGTTCGGCCGAGTGGACCAGGACGTCTCCGGCCTCGCAGTGCCTGCCGACTACGTCGATGGCGGCGGTCGGGGCGCCGGAGTTCCGCCCGACCAGGCGCACGGCGTAACGGGAGCCGTACAGGGCGGGGCGCGGGTTGTCGCTCATCCCGCCGTCCACGGCGGCGAAGGTCCGGCCGTCCGTGCCGTGCTTGACCGAGAGCACCCGGTAGAGCGCCACGGCGGCCGGTGCGGCGATCGCCCGGCCCGGTTCGACGATCAGACGCGGTGCCGAGAGGCCGTGGTCGGCACAGCGGGCGGCGAGGTGGGCGGTCACCCGGGCGGCGAAGTCGGCGAGGTCCAGCTCCTGGTCACCGTGGCGGTAGCGCACGCCGTGGCCGCCGCCGAGGTCGAGCTCGGGCAGCTCCACGCCGTGCCGGTCGCGGATCTCCGACAGCAGGGCGACCAGCCGGTCCAGCGCGGTCAGGTAGGGCTCGACCTCGGTGATCTGGGAACCCAGGTGGCAGTGCAGGCCGGTGAGGCGGAGGCTGGGCTGGGCGAGCACCCGGTCGACCGCCTCGGCCGCGTCGCCGCCGTCGATCGGAAAGCCGAACTTCTGCCCGGCCACCCCGGTGCGGACCGCCGCATGGTGCCCCGCCGGGACGTCCGGCAGCACCCGGACCAGTACCCGTTGCGGGGTGTCCGCGATGGCGAGGGCGGCCAGGCGCGGGATCTCGGCCAGGCCGTCGATGGCGATCCGGCCGACCCGCAGGCGGCGGGCGAGCCGCAGCTCCTCGGGGCTCTTGGCGTTGCCGTGCAGCAGGATCCGCTCCGGCGGGAATCCCGTCGCGGCGGCGAGGCGCAGTTCGCCGGCCGAGCAGACGTCCAGACCGAGCCCCTCCTCGGCCACCCAGTCGGCCATCGCGCTGCACAGGAAGGCCTTCGCCGCGTACAGCACCTGTGCCTGCGGCAGGGCGGTGCGGTAGGCCCGGGCACGCTGGCGTACCTCGTCCTCGTCCAGGACGTACAGCGGGGTGCCGAACCTGTCGGCGGCCTCTGCCAGGCCGACCCCGCCGACCAGCAGTTCGCCACCGGACGCCGGACGGGCGGAGGCGGGCCACGGGCTGCCGACCGGCGGCCCGTCGGAGCGAAGGACCGGGAGTCGAGCGGGCCGGACGGCGGCGACCGGGGTCTGGGACATGGCGGACGGCTTCCTTCCACGTGCGGTTGCGGGCTCGTGGCAGGTCCGGCCCGCAGTTCAAGTGGATGCCCGGCGGAGCCGGTTCGTACCCGGCCTTGACGCGCGGCCTACGCGCATCGCGCCCGCCTTGACGACACCCTGACGGCGCCCGACGGCCCGTGGGCGGGATCCGGCCTGATCGGTCCGGCCCGGACCGGCGGGTATGCGACGTCGGGGGTCCGTCCTGGGGCGTGTCCGACGATTCACGTCGCGCGTCCGGCGGGAACCGTCAGCCGCGCCTCAGCCGCGCCGGATCCGTTCGGGCGCGCTACGGGCCGGCAGGGCACCGAGCAGGCCCGCGACCGCTCCCCAGAGAGCGCCGAGTGCGACGGTGCGCAGCAGGTCGGGGCTGAGGTGGAGGCTGCCCGCGCCGCTGTGCAGGCCGAGCAGGGAGAGGCCGAACTCGGCGGAGACGGTGGTGAGCAGCCCGATCACCAGCATCGCGAGGGCCAGTGCGAGCGCCAGGCTCAGCGCGTGCCGCCAGAGCGGGAGGCGGCCGGGGGAGTGCAGAGCGGCGCCGAAGCCGGTGAGCAGGACCAGGACCACCGCCAGCGCGAGCAGCAGCCAGCTGCGGCCGTCCTGCTGGGCGAGCGAGGACAGGTCGAGGTTGACGTCCCGGCTCCGGGAGGCCTGGAGCACCGAGGCGAGCGGTTCAGGGATCGGCAGGCCGACGGTACCCGCCGAGTGGCCGTGCCAGGAGCCGCCGATGCCGACGCCCAGTGCGATCCAGGCGAGGTTGGGCAGCGCGAGAAGCAGTACGGCGAAGGTGTCCCGGGGGTGCCCGTCCGTGGCCGCGGAGACCAGACCGGTGACCAGGCCCACCAGGACGTACGACGTCAGCAGGCTCAGCACCGCGTGCCCGGCGGGCCGGACGGTGGCGTGCACTCGCAGCAGGCGCGCGGGCAGCGGCGCGCGCCTGGCGACCAGGAAGGCCAGCAGCAGGACCCCGCAGAGCCAGGCCAAGCCGACGCCCAGGGTCGGCAGCGGGGCGGCCCGGAAGCCCACGGTGGGCGCGCCGCCGAAGATGCTGCCGAGCTGGTCCAGCAGCGAGTCGCCGGTCGGGACGGTGAAGGTGTGCTGGGCGTAGTGGCGGACCAGGAGCAGCAGCGCCAGCCAGAGCACCGCCGTTCGCAGGGCGCGTCCGGTCAGCTCGCCGGGCCCGACCAGGGCGCGGTGCCGGAGCGGCTGGAGGAAGGCGGCGCCCGCCACCAGGGCCCCGGCCAGGGTGACCGACAGCGGCAGGCCGGTGATCCCGCCCTGCGCCTGGGCGACGAAGGCGGCGTTTCCGGTGAGGTCGAGTGGTACGCCGACGGCCAGCAGCACGGTGGCCGCCAGCACGGCGGGGAAGGCGCCCTCGGGCAGTGCGGCGGCCCCGGCGGCCCAGAGTCCGAGCGCCGCGACGGCGGTCATCACCGCCAGCGGGGCGACCGCGGCGGCCACGGCGTCGATCCAGAGCCGCAGTTGGCGGCGCGCGGCGTCCGCGGGCCCACCGGGTGAGGCCCCGGGGAACGGAGGTCGGTCACTCGGCTGCACGCTGCCTCCCGACGAGCGGGTACCGCCCCGCGGCGGGAGTCCCCCCGGGGCGGGCTTGCTTTCCTCCAGCTTCGGACACTCGGCGGGCATCGGCGAGCGCACCGGCGGTTCACGGGTGGCCGCGGATCCGGTGGCCGTAGGGCCCGGCCGGAGACGCGGGGCCGGGTACGGTACGGGTGCGGGACACTGGGGGCATGTGCCGGAGTATCAAGACCCTGCGGCCTCCGGTGATGCCCGAGGTCACCCAGGAGGACGTCCACGCGGCGGCGTTGCAGTACGTGCGGAAGGTGTCCGGGTTCCGGGCACCCGCCGCGCACAACCGGGAGGTGTTCGACCGGGCGGTGGCGGCGGTGGCCGAGGCCACCAGGGAGCTGCTGGAGGACCTGGAGGTCCGCGGCGCGCACCGGGGCTGATCTCACCGCGACGCTCCCGCGGAGTCCGGGTGGGCCGGCCGGTGGATGCTCGTGATCGTTTCCCTGGCAGGGCGGCAGACCGCTGCGAGGACTCTTCAAGGGCCGGACCCTGCCGGGGCTCGGGGACACCCTCTCCGTCAGCCCAGAAACCCCCGGAGCAGCGCGGCCGTGGCGGCCAGGTGCTCCTCGGTCGCCCGGCGGGCGCGCTCCGCGTCGCCGGCCAGGATCGCCTCGGCCATCGCCCGGTGCTGCTCGAAGGCGTTCTCGATGTTGCGGTCCAGGATCGGGATGGCGTTGAGCAGGTCGTTGAGGCGCATCCGGATCCCGGCGACGCCCGCGGCCAGGGAGGGGGAGCCGGTGAGTTCGGCGATCGCCAGGTGGAAACGGGAGTCGAGCTGCCGGTACGCCTCGGGGGTGGCCTGCTCCAGGTCGGCCAGGCTGCCGCGCAGCCGGTCGGCCTGATGGTCCGTCAGATGACGCCGGGCGGCCTGTTCGGCGGCGCCGGTCTCCAGGACCATCCGGTAGGTCAGCGCGTCCTCCAACTCGGCGCCCATGTGGCGTACGGCGCGGCGGAGTTCGCCGAGGTCGGGTGGGGGCTGGCGGTAGGTGACGAAGGTGCCGCCGTAGCGGCCGCGGCGGGACTCGACGCATTCGGCCTGCTGGAGTGAGCGGATCGCCTCGCGCAGGGTCTCGCGGCTGATGTTGAGCCGGGCGGCGAGTTCGCGCTCGGGAGGCAGGCGGTCGCCGTACTCGAACACGCCCAGTTTGATGGCCTCCAGGAGCCGCTGGACCGTCTCCTCGAACGCGTTGCCGGTCCGGACCGGCCGGAACACCGCACCGCGCTGCCAGTCGTCGTCCGGGCGGCTGCCGCGCCGCCGGTCCGCGGGTATCCCGCCTCTGTCCGCCTGCTCCACCCGGGCATGGTACCGAGGGATTCGCACCGGGGTGCGGTTCCGGTCACGGGTCCGGGATGTGCGTCAACACCGGTCTCGAAACGTCCTCTTGACGCGAAGGCGGCACCGGCCGAGACATCCGAGATGCGCCGAAGATCTGAGTCAGCGCCGTTGGGGGCGCTCGTGGGCCGGGCCGCACCGGCCGTTCGTGCTCTCGACCGAGCGGAGTGGCTCCGATGTGCTCGGGGGCCCGGCCGGTGTCGGCCGGGCCGTCGACATGGAGCAGTCGCAACCGGTGGAGGACCGGTCGTGACAGATGGACATCCGTCGGCTCAGGCGTCGTTCTGACCGAGGGTATCCAGCAGGTCCAGGTCCGCCTGGGAGAGCCGCAGCGCGCCGGCGGCCGTGTTCTCGGTCAGGTGGCCGGGATCGGATGTGCCCGGGATGGCCAGCACATGTGGCCCTCGGTGCAGGGTCCACGCCAGCCGGATCTGCGCCGGGGTCGCACCGTGTTCGCGCGCGACCGCCAGGATCCGGTCATCGTGGGTGTCACCGGCCGACGCCTCGCGCCGGTTCCCCGAGATCGCGAAGAACGGTACGAACGCGATTCCCTGCTCGCGGCACCTGTCCAGCAGGCCGTCGGCATCCGCGCGCCGCCTGTCCAGGCCGTACCAGTTCTGTACGCAGACCACGGGTGCGATGGCCTGGGCCTCGGCGAGATGCTCCGGGGTGACGCTGGAGATACCCAGATGGCGAATGAGGCCGGCGTCGCGCAGGTCGGCCAGCGCGCCGAAATGGTCGGCGATCGACGTGATCCCGTTCCTGCGCAGGTTGACGACGTCGAGGTGGTCGCGACCGAGTTGACGCAGGTTCTCCTCCACCTGCCCGCGAAGCTGCTCCGGCCTGGCCGTGGGGAGCCACCGGCCTGACGGATCCCGCCCCGGTCCGACCTTGGTGACGATGACCAGGTCGTCGGGGTAGGGGGCCAGAGCCCGATTGATCAGCTCGTTGGCGGAGCGCAGCGGTGAGAAGTAGAACGCGGCGGTGTCGATGTGGTTCACACCCTGCTCGACCGCGCTCCGCAGAATCCTGATCGCGAGGTCCCGGTCGATCGGGGCCCCGTCGGAGTTGCCGGCCATCCCGTTGCCCGTCAGGCGCATCGCGCCGAAGCCGAGCCGGTTGACCTCCCTGTCCCCGAGCTTCCAGGTACCCGAATCCGCTGCGGTAACCATCTTCGTTGCCACCCCTGAACCACTCTCCTTGGCTTTTTGAGCCGCCTCGCCGGGCGCTCTGACCGGGAGGCCTGACGGCCGGTCACTTTGGCCGCGGCCGATCCCGGTCTCGGAGTATGGGGCCCCGCCCGGCGGGGTGAGAAGGCATGGACGGTCGGCGAAAAGTCACATCGCAGACGGGAACGATTCGTCGGTGCGGCGCCGTTGGACATCACGTGAGCGTCGCGCGGGGAGCCTCGCCGACGTGACCCGGGCCGGCCGTCAGGAAACGCCGGTGGAGGCGGGTGAAGGCGGTGGGGCCGGGCCGGCGCGGGAGGAACTCCTTGATCCGCTCGGCGCATTCGCGGGGACTCGCCGTGCCGGTGTCGCACTCCAGGTCGTAGTCGCCGTGGGAGTGAACCCGGTCGTACTGGTGGGCGGCCAGGCCCGGCGGGCGGTCGCCCCGGGCCAGCTCACGACGGGCCAGTTCGTCCAGCGGGCAGTGGACTTTGACGAACAGCACGTCCTCGGGCCGCAGTACCGTGAGGCAGTCGAGCAGTCGCCACGGCTCGCTCAGCACGTGGTCGACCACGACGTCGTTTCCCACCTCGGCCATGGCCGCGATCGAGCGGTGGAAGCCCATCCTGGTCCGCCGCAGTGCGGCGTCCAACTCCTCGGCCCCGAGCTCCCGCTTGCTGCGCATCGCGTTGAAGCCGTCGACCGCCATGTGGAAGAACACGCCGTCGTCCAGGATGTCCAGGAGCTCCCGGGCGATGCTCGACTTCCCTGAGCTGGACGTGCCGTTGAGAAATATGATCCGACCAGGTGTCATGTCGGCATGATCACACAATGCCGCCCCGGCTCAGGCCGCCGGCGCCCGCGTCCGGGAGACCTCCGGCGGACCTCGGCCACCCGGCGCGATTCGCGGGAGACCGTACCCGGAGGGCCGGGCAGGGGCGTCAACGCCGGTCTCCGCACGTCCTCTTGACGCAAGGCGAGCGCTGGGTGAAGCATGCGCAGTACGCCAAAGGTCTGTTTCCGGGCCATTGGCGGCCACAGCACTGTGGGCGCACGTTTCGGATTCCCCCACCGAACCCCCAGGGGTGCGCATGTCCTCCGACCGACACTCACCACACCCGCCGCCGGACCCCGCCGACGCCACCCTGTCGGCGGACGAGCGACGGCTCCGGGAACTCGGCTACACCCAGGAGTTGGCCCGCTCCCTTACCGGGTTCTCCAATTTCGCCGTTTCGTTCTCCATCGTCTCGATCCTCTCCGGCTGCCTGACCCTCTACGGCTTCGGCATGACCACCGGCGGCCCGGTGCTGATCACCTGGGGCTGGCCGGTGGTCGGGCTGATGACGCTCTGCGTCGCGCTCGCCATGGCCGAGATCTGCTCCAGCTTCCCGACCGCCGGCGGCCTGTACTTCTGGGCCGCCAAGCTGGCACCCTCCCGGGCCCCCGCCTGGGCCTGGCTCACCGGCTGGTGCAACTTCATGGGCGGCATCGCCGTCACCGCGAGCGTCGACTTCGGCGCCGCCGCCTTCACCAACGCCTTCCTCGAACTCCAGTGGGGCTACGCCTCCACCCCCGCCCACACCGTCCTGATCTTCGCGGTCATCCTGCTGCTGCACGGGCTGCTGAACACCCGGGGCGTCAGGCTGGTGGCGGTGCTGAACAACGTCAGCGTCTGGTGGCACGTCCTCGGCGTCCTGATCATCGTCGGCGCGCTGGTCGCCATACCGGCCCACCACGCCTCCGCCTCCTTCGTGTTCACCCGCTTCGTGGACGACACCGGCTTCCACAACCCGCTCTACGTCTCCCTGCTCGGCCTGCTGCTCGCCCAGTACACCCTCACCGGCTACGACGCCTCCGCCCATATGACCGAGGAGACCCACGACGCGGCCCGGTCCGGCCCCAGAGGGATCGTCAACTCCGTCGTGGTGTCGCTGGTCGCGGGCTGGATCCTGCTGCTGGGCATCACCTTCGCGATCCGGGACTACGACGGCGCCGTCCACAGCTCCACCGGGGTGCCGCCCGCGCAGATCTTCCTCGACGCGCTCGGCACGCGCGGCGCCGAACTGCTGCTGCTGATCGTCATCGGCGCCCAGTTCTTCTGCGGGATGGCCTCGGTGACCGCCAACTCCCGTATGATCTACGCCTTCTCCCGGGACGGCGCACTCCCCGGATCGCGGATCTGGCACCGGATCGGCCCGCGCAGCCAGACCCCCGTCAACGCGGTCTGGCTCGCCACCGGCGGAGCCTTCCTGCTCGGCGCCCAGGACCTGTGGAACGCCACCGCCTTCGCCGCCGTCACCTCGATCTCCGTCATCGGGCTGTACATCGCGTACGTCATCCCGGTCTATCTGAGACTCCGTCAGGGTGACGCCTTCGAACGCGGACCCTGGCACCTAGGCCGCTGGAGCAGGCCCGTCGGTACCCTGGCGGTCGGCTGGACGGTGCTGATCACCGTGCTGTTCATGCTGCCCACCGTCCGCCCGATCACCGCCACCAGCTTCAACTACACCCCCGTCGCGGTCGCCGTGGTGCTCGGCTCGGCCGGGATCTGGTGGCTGGTCTCGGCCCGGCACTGGTTCACCGGCCCCAAGGTGCAGTCGTTACCCACCGAACCGTCCCAGCGGACAAGCGAACTGGAGAGCAGATGAGCAGCACCCGACTCACCGTCGACCGGCTGCGCGCGCTGGTCGCGGCCGGCGAGGTGGACACCGTCGTCCTCGCCATGACCGACATGCAGGGCCGCCTCCAGGGCAAGCGGATCGCCGCCGAGTACTTCCTCAGCGACGTCCTGCCCGGCTCCGCCGAGGGCTGCGGCTACCTGCTCGCCGTGGACGTCGAGATGAACACCGTGGACGGCTACGAGAACTCCTCCTGGGAGACCGGCTACGGCGACTTCGTCCTCAGGCCGGACCTCGCCACCCTGCGCATGGTCCCCTGGCATCCCGCCACCGCCATGGTCCAGTGCGACGTCACCGACCACGACGGCAATCCCGTCCCCGTCTCACCCCGGCAGGTGCTGCGCCGCCAGCTGGAACGGCTCGCCGGCTACGGCTGGAAGGCCTACGTGGGAACGGAGTTGGAGTTCATCGTGTTCCGAGACAGCTACGAGGAGGCCTGGCACAAGGACTACCGGCAGCTCACCCCCGCCAACCAGTACAACAGCGACTACTCCATCCTCGGCACCGCGAAGATCGAACCGCTGCTGCGCCGCCTGCGCAACGAGATGGCCGGCGCCGGACTCACCGTCGAGTCGGCCAAGGGCGAGTGCAACCTCGGCCAGCACGAGATCGCCTTCAAGTACGCGGACGCGCTGACCACCTGCGACAACCACGCCGTCTACAAGACCGGCGCCAAGGAGATCGCCGGGCAGGAGGGGTACAGCCTCACCTTCATGGCCAAGTACAACGAACGCGAGGGCAACTCCTGCCACATCCACTTCAGCCTGCGCGACGAGGACGGCTCAGGCGTGCTGGCCGGCGACGGTCCGCACGGCTTCTCCAAGGCGATGGAGCACTTCCTGGCCGGCCAACTCGCCTGCCTGGGCGAGTTCGCCCTGCTGCTCGCCCCGACCGTCAACTCCTACAAGCGCTACGTCGCGGGCAGCTTCGCGCCCACCGCCATCGCCTGGGGGCGTGACAACCGCAGCTGCGCCCTGCGGGTGGTCGGCCACGGGCCCTCGCTGCGCTTCGAGAACCGGGTGCCCGGCGGTGACGTCAACCCCTACCTCGCGGTCGCCGCGACCATCGCCGCCGGGCTGTACGGGATCGAGCAACAGCTGGAGCTGGAGGCGGAGTTCACCGGCAACGCGTACGCCTCCGACGCGCCGCGCGTCCCCGCCACGCTGCGCGACGCCGTCGCCGCCTTCGAGCGGAGCGAAGCGGCCGCGCTCGCCTTCGGCAAGGACGTCGTCCGGCACTACACCCACGCCGGCCGGGTCGAACTGGCCGCCTTCGACGCGGCGGTGACCGACTGGGAACGGCGCCGCGGATTCGAGCGGCTGTGACGGCCGCGACCGCCGGCGGGGGCCGGCCGCTGATCGGGATCACCGGCTACCTCAGCGAGGCCGCCTGGGGCGTCTGGCACCAGAGCGCCGCCCTGATCCCGCAGCTCTACGTGGACGCCGTCACCAGGGCCGGCGGCACGGCCGTCCTGCTGCCTCCCCAGACCGAGGGCGCGGAGGGGGTGCTGGAACGGATCGACGGACTGCTGCTGGCCGGCGGACCCGACATCGACCCCGCCCGCTACGGCGCCGCCCCGCACCCGAGGACCGACCGGCCCCACACACTGCGCGACACCTGGGAGTCGGCGCTGCTCGCCGGAGCACTGGAGCGCGACCTGCCCGTCCTCGGCGTCTGCCGGGGCCTGCAACTGCTCAACGTCGCCCACGGCGGCACCCTGATCCAGCACCTGCCCGACCACCTCGGCGACGAGGGGCACCGGATCGCCCCCGCCACCTACCAGCAGCAGGCCGTGACCATCCTGGCCGGCAGCCGGCTCGGACGGATCCTCGGCCAGACCGCCAAGGTCCCCTGCTACCACCACCAGGCCGTCGGACGCCTCGGCACCGGCCTCACGGCCACCGCCTGGAGCGTGGACCACAGCATCGAGGCCCTGGAACGGCCGGACCGCGGCTTCACCGTCGGCGTCCAGTGGCACCCCGAGGCCGACCCGGCCGACCTCCGGCTCTTCGCAGCCTTCGTGAGGACCAGCAGCCGCAAGGAGGACCCCGAATGACCGAACCCGACCTCTTCCAGGTGGTCAACCCGGCCACCGAGGAGGTGATCGAGACCGTCGCCATGGCCACCGTCATGGAGACCGACGCCGCGATCGCCCGGGCGAAGGCCGCCTTCGAGACCTGGCGACGGGTCACCCCCGCCGACCGCGCCCGGCTGCTGCGGGCCTTCGCCGCCGCGGTCGACGCCGACCTGGAGAACCTGGCCCGGCTGGAGGTCGCCAACGCCGGGCACACCGTGGGCAACGCCCGCTGGGAGGCCGGCAACGCCCGCGACGTCATCGAGTACTACGCCGCCACCCCGGAACGGCTCTTCGGCCGCCAGATCCCGGTCGCCGGCGGCCTGGACGTCACCTTCCAGGAGCCGCTCGGCATCGTGGGCGTCATCGTCCCCTGGAACTTCCCGATGCCGATCGCCGCCTGGGGTTTCGCACCCGCCCTGGCGGCCGGCAACACCGTCGTCCTCAAGCCCGCCGAACTGACCCCGCTGACCGCGCTGCGGCTCGCGGAACTGGCCAGGACCGCCGGTCTGCCCGAGGGAGTGCTCCAGGTCCTGCCCGGACGCGGCCCGGTGGTCGGCCGGCGTTTCGTCACCCACCCCGACGTCCGCAAGGTGGTCTTCACCGGCTCGACCCGGGTCGGTAAGGCCGTGGCCGCCGGATGCGCCGAGCAGGTCAAGCCGGTCACCCTGGAACTGGGCGGCAAGAGCGCCAACATCGTGTTCGCCGACGCCGACCTGGCCAGGGCCGCCGCGAGCGCGCCGTACGCGGTCTTCGACAACGCGGGGCAGGACTGCTGCGCCCGCTCGCGCCTCCTGGTCCAGGAGTCCGTCCTCGACGAGTTCATGGCGCTGCTCGAACCGGCCGTCCTGGGGGTGCGGGTCGGCGACCCGCGCGACGAGAAGACCGAGATGGGGCCGCTGATCTCCGCCGCCCAGCGCGACCGGGTCGCCTCCTACGTCCCCGACGGGGCGCCGGTCGCGGTGCAGGGGCTCACCCCCGAGGGCCCGGGCTTCTGGTTCCCGCCCACCGTGCTCTTCCCCGTGGAGGGCGACTCGCCGGCCTTCACCGAGGAGATCTTCGGCCCGGTGGTCGCGGTGGTCCCGTTCCGGGACGAACAGGACGCGCTGCGGATCGCCAACCGGAGTGACTACGGGCTCTCCGGCTCCATCTGGACCAGGGACGTGGGCCGGGCGCTGCGGGTCGCCCGAGGCGTGGAGGCGGGCAACCTCTCCGTCAACTCCCATTCCTCGGTGCGGTATTCGACACCCTTCGGCGGTTTCAAGCAGTCCGGCCTCGGCCGCGAGCTCGGGCCCGACGCGGTACTCGCCTTCACCGAAACCAAGAACGTCTTCATCTCGACCGAGGAGTGAGCACAGTGACCCAGCGACTGACCGGCCGGGTGGCCGTCATCACCGGCGCAGGCAGCGGCATCGGACTGGCCACCGCCAAGCGGTTCGCCGCCGAGGGCGCCAAGGTGGTCTGCGTCGACCTGAACGAGGACAGCGGGCGGAAGGCCGCCGCCGAGGTGGACGGCCTGTTCATCCAGGCGGACGTGACCGACGAGGACGCCGTCCGGGAGATGTACGAGCGGGCCGTGCGCGAGTACGGCAGCCTGGACATCGCCTTCAACAACGCTGGCATCTCCCCACCGGACGACGACTCGATCCTCACCACCGGCCTGGAGGCCTGGAAGCGGGTCCAGGACGTCAACCTGACCAGCGTCTACCTGTGCTGCAAGTACGCCATCCCCCACATGCAGCGCCAGGGCAAGGGCTCGATCATCAACACCGCCTCCTTCGTGGCGGTGATGGGCGCGGCGACCTCGCAGATCTCCTACAGCGCCTCCAAGGGCGGAGTGCTCTCCATGTCACGGGAGTTGGGCGTCCAGTTCGCCCGCGAGGGCATCCGGGTCAACGCCCTGTGCCCCGGCCCCGTCAACACCCCGCTGCTCCAGGAGCTGTTCGCCAAGGATCCCGAGCGCGCCGCGCGCCGCCTGGTCCACATCCCGCTCGGCCGGTTCGCCGAACCCGAGGAGATCGCCGCCGCCGTGGCCTTCCTGGCCAGCGACGACGCCTCGTTCATGACCGCCAACACCTTCCTGGTGGACGGCGGCATCTCCGGAGCGTACGTCACCCCGCAGTGACCGCCCCGGTGGCCGGGTGCTGCCGGACACGGATGCGGCGCAGGACGCGGCCGAGGTGCGGTCACCCGTGCACGGCGGGTATGCCGAAGAGGTCGGAACCAGCGTCGGAGTAGGCCCGCCGGGGCATGCTCCGGCCTCTCGCAACCGGGGGCGTTGCGGTCGCTGCGCAGCGCCCCCGGGCAGAGCTCGGCCTGTTACTGGCCGGCTGCGGCTACCGGCCTGTCCTCCTTGGGGCCGGCGATGGGGAGCGTGGCAAGGAAGGCGCTGAGTTCTTCCTGCTGCTCGGGGGTGAAGCCGCGCTTGAGTATGAAGCCGCGTGCCCTCTTGGCCTGGTAGATGAAGACGAACTCCTCGGTGTCCATGACCCGCTCGAGCGACGACCAGGCGAGCGTCGTGTGGGAGCCGGGCCGGCGGACGCTCACTTCTTCCTCGGTGATTGTCACCTCGGCGGGGTTGTTGAACACTGCCATCATGCGCTTCGCGGAGATGCGGGTCCCGACGGTCAGTTGCAGCAGGCTCATCAGGCCGAATGCCAGACTGATGGCGCCGAGGGTAATGGCCTTCTTCGTGCTGATCTCCAGGAGGCCGGTGATCAGCAGGCCGGTGCAGCAAGCCCACAGGGCTTCACGTCGGCTGGAGAAGGCCTGCTTGTTGGCTCGTAGGAGTTCCTGCCGGGTGACTTCGTAGGTGGCGGTGAGGTGCATGACCGTTCTCCTGTCGCGAGGGGACGGATCATCATCGCGTACCCGCCCGACAGTCTTGATCTTGGGCTGGCCGCAGCCTGGACCTTGATCTCGCCCTCGTCGGCTCCCGGCTTGTCGGGCGCCCACCGTGCCGCTTGGACGACCAGTGCCATCTCGACTCGCCGAGCCGCTAGTTGAGCGTGATCGACCACGTCAGAGAGCTACCCGCACGCCTGAATCCCCCGCACGCGAAACCCCGGCCCGGACGCCCGCGGACGTGTCCTGGACGACCGTCGAGGAGCTGCACTTGGTGCTGCACCGAAACAAGTCGCCCTGCGACTGGCTGCGCGGCTACACGGAGCAGGCCGCCGTCGGGTTCGGGAGCCACGCAGAGGCGGTGAAGCGGTGAGTAGGAGGCGAGTCTCCGTGGTGAGCAACCGGGCCCCACCCGCGTAGTTTCAGTTTCGCCGTCGAGGAGGCGGCGTGTCTTCCTCCTCGTTGGTGATCTTGTTTCCCACTCGAATCCCTAACCTGCCGCTACAGACCTGGTTGGCAACCGAAGGCCGGCCGACGGACGTAAGGCGGAACCCCCCATGGAAGACTTGATCACTCTGGATGAGTCCGGCCGCATGGTACCCACCGATCGGGAAGCCCTCGCTCAGATGGTTGCCACCCTGCTCGACGGCCCGCTCGATCAGCCCGCACTCCTGCGTCGGGCAGGTGTGGGGCTTCTGGTGTTGGGCCGCTCCGACGAGGCCATCACCACACTGACACAGGCGCTGGCGCTCGCGGACAGGAAACTCGCCATCGCCGTCCATATCAACCTGGGCGACGCACACCGCTACTCCGGCGATCTGGAAGCCGCGGAGCCCCAGTACCAAGTGGCCTTCCAGCTCGCTGAAGCCCACGCGCCGGACATGCTGTACTTCTGCTTCCAACATCTGGGCAAGCAACGCCTGGACCAAGGCCGGACCAAGGAGGCCCGAGCCCTGTTGGAGGAAGCGTTGCAGCAGCGACGCGCCGAGGGAGATCCCACCCTCATCGCTGCCACCAGGACTGCGCTGCGGCTGGTCGACCAAGCCGAAGGTGCGGCGAGGACAGCGGACGGGCTCTTTGAAATCAGTGACTGAACAGTGCTACAAGCCAGGAGAGCTGATGCCGACCGAGCTGGAGTTCCGCGCCACGGCCAAGCCCGACCACGGTCTGATCCAGGTGTACGACTCGGATGCCTACCTTCCTGACTCCGTGGCTGCTGAGCGGTGCAGGGCGACCGTGGTGGCCAGTAGTGGGCGCCAGCTGTACTTGCACAGCTTGCAGGGCACGGCACCCGCGGAGATCATCATTCGGGTATGGGAAGGACCTGCGCCGACGCCAGAGGCCGGTTGGGAGCCGGAAGGACAGGCTGCGGCCGTCCTTGACAGCCCGACTGGGCTGCTGGTCATCAGGGCCTTCGTCCCCGAGATCGCCGGCGAGATCGACCTTCCGCGCCCTGGCATCTACGCCGCTCACGTCTCCTGGCGGGGGCGGGAGGCGGCGGCAGAGCAAGAGGCCAGGCTCATGAGGCGTCTTCCGGAGCCAGACAGTCAGGAGCTGGACGCTGTCTTCGCGGCTCACAGTGACGTCCTCGAAACCTACCGGATCGACCTCTGGTGGCAGTTCGAGTCCGAGTCGGATGCTGAGGACGACTGGAACTAGCCGGCTTCCCATGACCTCAACACAACCCGCGCCCTCGACCTCCTCGGCTGGAAGACCGAACTCACCGTCGAGGACGGCATCAGCGATTCCCTGCGCCGGATCGACCAGCGCGAAACCATCCTCGGCACCATGGGGAAGGGGATATTCGAGGTGTCATCCCACGCTGCAAGGGCGTCGAGACACTCTGACCCTCGCATGGCTGATTCCGACCGGGAGCCGGGCACTGACCAGGTATTCCGGTCGACACTGTCCCGCCGAGTCGAATCGCCGTGCCGGCCTCAACCTGCGGGATGTGACCCTAGTGCCGACCGGCAGTGAACGGCCCCCGCAGTGGCCGCTCCGGCGGCCCGGCTCCGCCGAACTCGGCGTGGGGGAACTGCTGTTCGGGGCGTGTGATGTGGCCCCGCGCTCGGGGGGATGCGCGGGGCCACGGATCCAAGTGTGCACCAGATGGCGGGGTGGTGAGGGGTGATCGGCATTCCCCGTGCGGGGATTCGGCGGATTCAGTGGATCACGGAGAGCGCGTCGCCCTGGTAGCGGGCGCCCGCGTTCCAGAGCAGGAACGACGGCATTCCGTTCTCGGCCGCGGCCCGGATCTGGTCCGTGACCTCCTTGGGTCCGTAGTGCACGCCCAGGGAGAAGTCCTGCAGCCACGGGATCACCTGGGCCTGGGTGCCGTCGGTCTTCCTGGCGAAGTCGGCCAGGGAGCGGCGGACGATGTCGTACGGCTGGGCGTTGGGATCGGCCACGTTGTACTCGCCCGGGCCCCAGTGCGACGGATAGACCATGGGGGCGATGTAGTCGGCCTGTCTGGCCAGGGCGCCGATCTCCTGGGCGATTTCGAGCGGGCGGGTGGCCGCGATCCCGAAGACCGACACGCCCAGGAAGGTGCCCTGGTCGCCGAGCTTGTTCCGGGTCTCGGCCACGAAGTCCGCGATGCTCTGCTCGGGGGTGGTGCCGCCGAGCTCGGGGAAGGCCATGGTGGTCAGCGGACCGTCGGGGCGGCGCACGTAGTCGTAGAGGATGTCGTCGAAGCCCAGTGAGGCCGCCTCGACGGCGAGGGCCTGGTTGTAGTCGCGGACGGTGCGGTCGGCGAAGTTGGTGAAGGAGAGCTGGCCGTAGTTGCCCCCGTGGTACGCCTCGCCGCCGGGGGTCTGGACCACGCGCTCGCGGTGGCCGCCCTGCCAGGAGGCGGTGGCGAGGATCGGGTCGCGGAAGGCGACGATGCGTCCGACCACCTGGGCCCCCGCCTTGTGCAGCGCGTCGATGGTCGCCCGGGCGTCGTAGTAGCCCTTGGCGGAGCCGATCTCCTTGGCCAGCGGCACCTGGGAGGCGTAGCCGACCTCGCCGTTCTCGTCCTTGATGTCCAGTTCCACCGCGTTGAGCTTCTTCTGCCGGAGCAGGTCCAGGATGCCGTTGCGCAGCGGGTCCGAGGTCCAGCCGAGGGCGGTGAGGTGCGCCGCGCGCAGCAGCGGGTGGGTCCTGGTGGCGCGGACGGTGTCGGTGGTGCTGTTGCCCGCCCGGTCGGTGGCGACGACCTTGATCGTGGGCGGCGGGTCGGCCACGTTGACCGAGAAGGTGCCGTCGGCGGCCACCGGGGCCCTGACGCCCTCGACCACGACCCCGGCGGCGTTCTTCGCGGTGCCGTGTACGGTCACGGGGGAGTGGGGCCGGCCCGCCGCGACCTTCTCCAGGTGGAGGGCGGGCGCCGTGGTGGCGACGGTGAAGGTCCGGGTGATGGTCGCCCTGGTGAACGGCAGCCGGCCCGCACCCTGGACGGACACCTGGTGCTCCCCGTCGGGCAGGGCGGTCGGCCGCAGATGGAGCTCCCGGCCGTCGCGGTGCGTGGGGACGGGGCTGCCGTCGAGCGTGACCTTGAGCGACTTCAGCGTGGAGTCCTCGTCGGCGGTGACGACCAGGTCGAGGGAGCGGGCGGTGGCCGCGTTGAACCACTGCCGGTCCTGGACTCCGTGCAGGTGGATACCGGCGGACGGGGTGCCCAGAGCGAACGCGCCCAGGGCCGCGCAGGCCGCGGCTATGCCCGCGGTGAGCAGCAGCCGGCTCCTGCGGGACCGCAGGAGGACGCGCGTCTCCCGTGGCCGGCGCCTGGGGACCCGGCACAGGAGCCGTCTTCTCCGGGAGGCGCCGCTGGCGAAGGATGGGCACATGGAGGCACCGCCTGTCATCTGATGGATGGATTTCTCCTATATCTCCCTCAATGTGCTTGACCTCGCAACACGGCCGGGCGGCAGCTGACCGGGACTCACCCGCGCTGGACGCTCCCCGGGCGCCGGCCGGTCCAAGGCCGTCCGCCCCGCCGTAGCTCGTCAGGGTCAACCGTTGGGCTGTTCGGGACCGCTGAGGTGCGGGGGAAGGGCGACCGCGGTGAGGCTGAGGGCAGTTCCCGCGACCAGGAGGCCCCATGCGCCGCTCCGCCGTGTTCCTGTCCGCCGTGGTCCTCCTCCTGGCCACCGCCTCCTGCGCCGGGTACCCGCCGGACGGCTCCGCCCCCGCGCCGGCACCCGCCGCCTCCGCGAGCCAGACCCGGTCCGCACCGCCCGGGCCCGAGACCGTGCGGGCGAACGAGCTGGGCAGTGTTCCGGTCCTGATGTACCACCAGCTCAGCGACCACCCGGCGAGTGTCTACGACCGCACCGCGGCGGACTTCCGGGCCGAGCTGGAGCGGCTCGCCCGGGAGAACTACGTGCCCGTCACCGCGGCCGAGTTCACCAGCGGCCGGATCGACATCCCGGCCGGTACCCATCCGGTGGTGCTGACCTTCGACGACTCCACCAACAGCCAGGTCCGGCTGGACGCGAAGGGCGACCCGGTACCGGACAGCGCGCTGGGGATCCTGCTGGACGTCGCCAGGGTCCACCCCGCCTTCCGCGCCACCGCCACCTTCTTCGTCAACGGTTCCGCCTTCTCCACCACCGGCACCGCCGCCGCGCTCGGCTGGCTCACCCGGCACGGCTTCGAGGTGGGGAACCACACGCTGCACCACTCCAACCTGGCCACCCTCGACGCGGCGGGTGTGCAGGAGGCCATCGCGAGTGAGCTGGCGGAGATCACCAAGGCCGTTCCCGGCACGACCGTGCAGTCCCTGGCCCTGCCCTACGGGGCGATGCCCAAGCCCGGCTCGCTCGCCGTGGCGGGCAGCGCGGGCCCGGTGGCCTACCAGCACCGCGGTGTCTACCTGGTGGGGTCCAACCCGTCCCGCTCGCCGTTCGACGCCGCCTTCGACCCGGCCGCGATCCCGCGGATCCGCTCCGAGGCGGCCAGCGGCCCGGAGGCCGCTTTCGGCTCGACCACCTGGCTGGACCGGCTGGCGGCGAATCCCGCCGACCGCTACACCTCCGCGGGCGATCCGGACCATGTGACGTTCCCGAAGGCCAGGGCGGCGCAGCTCGCCAAGTCGCTGCAGTCCCGGGCCCGCCCGTACTGAGCCGGGCCGCGGCCCCGGTGCGGGGCCGTCCGCTCCCCGGGGCGTGTCCGGCGACTCCCGCCGCGCGCCGACCCGACGCGAACCGTCGGACAGGCCCAGGGTGAGCGCGGTCGGTCGGATCGCATAGTCGTCAAGTCGGGTTTCTGACAGGCGAATCAGCATGGGCATGACGTGATTTCGGCGGTACCTTGTTCGGCGCTCGGGCCGTTCACCCCCACTCGAAGGGCCAACTCCCATGCGCAGGAACCGACTTGTGATCGCCGCCGTGTCGGCGGTCACCACCCTGGCAGCGGTCGCGCTGCCCGCTCTGACCCAGGCCGACACCGCCTCCGCCGGACCGGCGGCCCAGGCGTTCGTCTTCCGGGTCCCGATCCACAAGGCCGGCGACCCGCAGAAGCTGCTCGCCGGCGGCTTCGACGTCCTGGAACGGCGCCAGGGCGACGACCTGTTCGTCCTCGGCGACACGGCGGCCGGAGCGCGGCTGCACCGGCTCGGGTTCACCTGGTCCGTGGACCGGGTCGTGCCCGGCGGGCACAGCAGCGCGCAGACCGTCCACGTGGCGGGCGTCGACGACACGTACTACGGCGGCTACCGCACGGTCGACGCCCAGTACGCGCACCTGGACCAGACCGCCGCCGCGCACCCCGACCTGGCCACCGTGGTGACCTACGGCCAGTCCTGGCGCAAGCAGAACGGGCAGCAGGGCGGCTACGACCTGAAGGCCGTCTGCATCACCAAGCTGGGACCGGGCGACTGCCAGCTCAATCCGGACTCGCGCAAGCCCCGGTTCTTCCTGATGAGCCAGATCCACGCCAGGGAGATCACCACCGGCGAGGTCTCCTGGCGCTGGATCGACTACCTGACCGGTGGCTACGGCACCGACCCCACCGTCACCTCGCTTCTGGACTCCACCGAGCTGTGGGTGGTGCCGATCGCCAACCCCGACGGCGTCGACATCGTCCAGCAGGGCGGCGACAATCCCAACCTGCAGCGCAAGAACGCCGACGACGTCAACGGCTCCTCCTGTGGCTTCGGCGGCCAGAGCGGCATCGACCTGAACCGCAACGCCGACTCGCACTGGGGCACCAGCGGCAGCTCGGACCAGCCCTGCGACGAGACCTACCTCGGACCCAACCCGGACTCCGAGACCGAGAACACCGCCCTGGAGAACCTCTTCCGCGAGCTGTACCCGGCCGTGCGCGGCAGCGGGGACTCGGCTGCGGCCCCGCTCGACGCCCGCGGTGTCATGATCTCCCTGCACAGTGACGCCAGCATGGTCCTCTTCCCCTGGGAGTACGACCACACCGTGCACACCGGCAACGACGCCGCGCTGCGCGCCATGGCCGCCCGGATGGGTGCGATCACCGGCTACCAGTACGGCCAGGCCGGCGAGATCCTCTACGACGCGTCCGGCGGTACCGACGACTGGACCTACGACAAGCTCGGCCTGGCGAGCTTCACGATCGAGATCGGCGACAGCGACGGCCGTGGCTGCGACGGCTTCCTGCCGCCCTACAGCTGCCAGGACGGCTACTTCTGGCCCAAGCTCCAGCCCGCCCTGCTGTACGCCGCCCAGCACGCCGCAGCGCCCTACCGGACCACCGCGGGCGGCTGACCCGAAGCTGCGGCGCCGGCCCGGCCGGACGCCGGGCGGGCCGGTCAGCCGCCGAGGCCGGTGTGCGGCGCCCGGTCCGCCGGCCCGACGGTGAACCGGGAGAACCGCACCCGCGGCCCCTCGCGGTGAGCAGCAGTACGGACCGGCCGAGGCCGCGAGGTCCTCGGCCGTCCGAACGGCCGCGGGTGACCACGGCGCCCAAGTACGGCGTTCCGTCGGTCAGTTCGATGCCGGTCCTGATCCGGTTCTGCTCGTCCACGGCGTACCGGCAGGCTCGGCCGACGGTGTACCCCGGTGGCCGGACCGTCAGGGGAACGAGGGCATCACTCGGGCGGGGCCCGGACGGTCCGGCTGACCGCGCGGCAGCTGGCCGGGCAGCGGGTCGTCTACTCCTACCCGGGTCTCACCCCGCCGGACAGCCTGCTGCGGGACATCGAGGAGGGCCGCGCGGCCGGGGTCGTCTTCTTCGAGGAGAACATCTCCGACCTCCGGCAGATCAGGGCCGTCACCGAACGGCTGCGGCAGGCCCACCGGCGCAGCCCCGTGCGGGCGCCGCTGCTGCTGATGACCGACCAGGAGGGCGGGGCGGTACGCCGGCTGCCCGGCCCGCCGGAGCTGTCCGCCCGGCAGGTGGGGGAGTCCGCGGACGCACCGGCCGTGGCCACCCGGGCCGGCACCGAGGCCGGCCACAACCTGCGTGCCGCCGGACTCAACGTCAACCTCGCCCCGGTACTGGACGTCTACGGCACCCCCGACGACTTCATCGACCACAGGGGGCGCTCCTACGCCCAGGACCCCACAACCGTCGCCGCCCTGGGGCGGGCCTTCCTCACCGCCCAGCAGCACACGGGCGTCGCCGCCACCGCCAAGCACTTCCCCGGCCTCGGCACCGCCAAGGCGGGGGAGGACACCGACCTGGTACCGGTCACCCTCCCCGTCCCGCTGGCCGGACTGCGCGCAGTGGACGAGTCCCCCTACCCGGCGGCCATCGCCGCCGGTGTGGACCTCGTCATGCTCTCCTGGGCGACGTACCCGGCGCTGGACGCCGGCCGTCCCGCCGGACTGTCACCCGTGATGGTCCAGCGCGAGCTGCGGGGCAGGCTCGGCTACCGGGGCGTGACCATCACGGACGCCCTGGAAGCCGGCGCCCTGGGCCCCGTCGGCCCCACCGCCCGGCGGGCCGTCGCGGCCGCCGACGCCGGCATGGACCTCGTGCTGTGCTCCGCCCGCGACAGTGACCAGGGACGCCAGGCGACCGACGCGCTGGCCCTGGCCTACAGCGACGGAACGCTCGACCCGGAGGCGTTCGTGGCTGCCGTCGACCGGATCACCGCGCTGCGCACCCGCCTCGCCTGATCCCGCGCGGGTGGCCGGGCCAACCGAGGTGGCCGGGGCGCGACTCGGATCCCTCGAACGCGCCGCGAGGGCGCGGGGATCGTCCGACGGTTCCCGCCGCGCGAACTGTCGGGCGAGCCCTACCGCGGGCGGCCCGGCGGGATCTCCAGTTCGAACCAGACGACCTTGCCCTCGGCGGTGCTGCGGCTTCCCCAGCGGTGGGCGAGCTCATTGACCAGGTGCATACCGCGCCCGCCCTCGTCGGAGTCCTGTGCCCGGCGGATCCTCGGCGCATGGCCGTCGACGTCGGACACCTCCACCGTCAGCACCGCGTTGCGGAACACCCGCAGCTCGGTCGGTGCTCCGGCGTGCACCAGCGCATTGGTGATCAGCTCACTGGTCAGCAGCTCCGCCAGGTCGCTCAGCCCGCCGAGGTCCCAGGAGTCCAGTGTGCGGCGGATGAACCGCCGGGCGTGGCCCACCATCGACGGGTCGCCCGCCAGCGGCAGCATCGCCAGCCGGTCCGCGTCGACCGCCCGGGCCTGGGCCATGATCACGGCGATGTCGTCACCCTGGACGGCGTCCGAGGTCAGCGCGGTGAGCACGGCGTCGCAGGTCTGCTCCAGGGTGTGCCCCCGGTCGGCCACCGTACGGCGCAGCAGCTCCATGCCCTCCTCCAGGTCCTGGTCCCGGCGCTCCACCAGGCCGTCGGTGTAGAGCACCAGGATGCCGTTCTCGGGCAGGGTGAAGTGCACGGACCTGAACGGCACCCCGCCGACCCCGAGCGGTGCGCCCGACGGCAGGTCCAGCAGCCGGGCCGAGCCCGGCGAGTCGGCCACCACGGGCGGCAGGTGCCCGGCACCGGCCGCGATGCAGCTGCGGTCGAGCGGGTCGAAGACCACGCAGACACAGGTCGCGAACTGCCCTTCGCCGACCGCCGCCGCGGCCTCGTCCAGCCGCCGCAGCACCCGGGCGGGATCGAGGTCGATGGTGATCAACGTCCGTGCCACCGTGCGGAGTTGGCCCATGGTGGCGGCGGCCCTGATGCCGTGTCCCATCACATCGCCGACGATCAGCGCCACCCGCCCGCCGGACAGCGGCACCACGTCGAACCAGTCGCCGCCCACCTCGCTGATCACACTGCTCGGCAGATAGCGGTAGGCGATGTCCAGCCCGAGCGAGTGGTGCACCTCCTGCGGCAGCAGACTGCGCTGCAGCGTCAGTGCGGTGTCCCGCTCACGCCGGTACAGCCGGGCGTTGTCGATGCAGACCGCCGCCCGGGCCGCCAACTCCTCCGCCAGCGCCACATCCGCGGCGGTGAACGGCTCCGGATTGACCGTCCGGACGAACTCCGCGCCGCCCAGCACCACCCCGCGGGCCAGCAACGGCACCATCAGGTACGAGTGCACGCCCGCCGCCAGACTCGGCACCACCCGCTCCGGTGTCGCGACGATCCGGCGCAGCGCCGCCTCGTCCACCTCGGCCACCAGGATCGAGCGCCCGGTCCGCAGGCTCTGGGCGTAGAGCTCGGCGGACTGCGAGAGGCCGCCGACCCGGTCCGAGGTGTCGGCCATGGCGCCCCGCTCGGTCAGCGCGCCCCTCTCGTCGACCCCGCCGACGGCGACCGCGCGCATCAGCACCGGACCGTCCAGCGGCAGCACCGCGTGCTCATCGCCCTCCAGCGCCGACTCCAGCAGG
This sequence comes from Kitasatospora sp. HPM-01-4, assembly GCF_051374625.1. NCBI lineage: Bacteria > Bacillati > Actinomycetota > Actinomycetes > Kitasatosporales > Streptomycetaceae > Kitasatospora > Kitasatospora sp. HPM-01-4. The sequence goes on from NZ_JBPQGP010000005.1 coordinate 8,655,137, forward strand.
TCGACCGTGGTGAAGTCGGCGAACCGCGGCACCACCACCTCGACCAGCTCGTGGGCCGTGCGGTGGACGTCCAGCGTCGTCCCGATCCGGGTGCTGGCCTCGTTCAGCAGGGCCAGGCGCTGCTGCGCGGCGTGCGTCTCGTCCAGCGCCTGCTGGCGCAGCCTGGCCGCCTCCCGCTCCCGGTTGTAGAGGCGGGCGTTGTCGATGGACACCGCCGCCCGGGCGGTCAGCTCCCCGGCCAGCGCCAGGTCCTCCTCGGTGAACGGCGCCCGCCGGTGGTGGCGGTAGAAGGCGGTCACACCGACCGGCGACCCCCGGGCGATCAGCGGCACCACCATGCACGAGCGGACCTCCTCCGCGGCGGCGACCGCCAGCCGGCGCGGGTCGTCGGCGAACCAGGTGAGCGCGGCCCCCTCGAGCTCCGGTATCAGCACCGGGCGGCGGTGCGCCAGCGCCCATGCGTACGGTGTGGACGGCGGGAACCGGTGGACCTCGCCGACCCGCGCGACCGGCTGCAACCGGGAACCCGGAGTGGCGTGGTAGGCCATCCGGCGCAGCAGCGCCGAACGGTCGGCCGGACTCGGCGCCTTCGGCTCCTCGCCGCGCACCAGCTCTTCCAGTACCTCCACCACCACCGAGTCGGCCAGATCGGGGGTCGCCACCTCGGCCAACTCCCTTGCCGTCTGGGTCAGATCGAGTGTGGTGCCGATCTGCGCCGAGGCCCGGTTCACCAGCGCGAGCCGTGCCTGGGCCGCCTTGGCGGTGCGCAGCGCCTCCGCCCTGGCCAGCGCCGTCTCGTGCTGCCGCTGGTAGAGCCGGGCGTTGTCGATCGCCACCGCCGCCCGGGCGGCGAGCTCGTCGCCGAGTCTCGCGTCCTCGTCGTCCAGCGGGGCGTGCGAGCCGCGGCGCGAGTACACCACCATGCCCAGCACCGTGCCCCGGGCCACCAGCGGAGTGATCCGGACCGCCTGCGAGTACTTGCCCCGGTAGGCCTGCCGCTCGTCGGGCGGCATGCCCGTGGTGAGCAGCGGCAGCTCCCAGGAGGGCACCACCACGGTCCGGCCGCCGGCCATCGCGCGCGCGTACGGCGACTCCGGCGGGATCCGGTACACCGCCTCGGGGGGCAGATAGCGGATCGGGTACGACGGGTCGGTGCTGCCCACCGCCAGCCGGCGCACCCGCTGCACGCCCCCCTCGTCCCTCCCGGGCGCCCCGTCATCGCTCTTCTCCGGCCCCGACACCAGCCGTTCCAGCGCGAACACCCCGGCGACATCGGCCACCCTGGGCACCATCGCGTCGATCAACTCCCGTGCGGTGCGCCGCAGATCGAGCGTGGTGCCGATCGACTCGCCCGCCTCCACCAGCGCCGCTAGCCGCTCCTGCGCCCGGGCGGCCCGCGACTCGGCACGGTAGCGCGCGGTCACGTCGACCACGGTGGAGCTGACCCCGAGCACCTCGCCGTCCGGCCGCTCCAGCCGGAAGTAGGACGCCGACCAGGCGTGGTCGTGCTCCGGATCGGCCGGGGTGCGGCCGTGCGAGCGGGCGTCGACCACCGGGCCGCCGCCCGCGAGCACCTGCCGCATCACCGCCTCGATCTCCTCGCCGTTGATCCCCGGCAGCACCTCGCTCAGCCGGCGGCCCAGATGCTCCGCCACCGACAGGCCGTTCACCCGCGCCAGTGCCTCGTTGAGCCGGACGAAGCGCAGCTGCGGGTCGTAGACGGCCATGCCCACAGGCGACTGGTTGAAGAAGCCGTCCAGTACCGCGAGGTCGGCCTGCAACTGCTGCAGCACGGTCACGTCCGAGGCCACCGCCAGCACCAGCGGCTGGCCCCCGGGACCCGAGATCGGATGGGTGCGGAACTCCAGGTTGACCTGGTGGCCATCGCGGTGCCGCACCGGGAACACCCCGGACCAGGACCGGCCGTGCAGGATGCTGTCGAACAGTTCCAGCACCTCGGGCCGCCGCTCGTCGCCGACCAGCAGGTCGGCGGCGTACCGGCCGATGGCCTCCTCGGCGGTGTAGCCGAGCAGCGCCACCGCGTCCGGGCTCCAGTGCAGGATCCGGCCGTCGGCCGCGACCAGCGCGGTGGCGATCGGGACCGTCAGGAGGCCGTCGTGCTCCTGCTCCCCGCCCGTGGAGCCGTGGCGGGGCGCCGTACCAGGTCCCTGTTCGTCGGTGTGCATGGTCAGGCAACCGCCCGGGGGTCAGTCATCAGCCCTGTCATCGTCCCATGGGGCAGTCCTGTCGCTCCACGCGAGATCCCGTGCAAAGGGCCGACCGGGCAACGCCCCAAGGGGGCGCTGGGCCTGGCCCGGTGCACCGCGTACCGTCGCCCGGGGGCGGCTGCCGCGTCGGCTCAGATGCCCGCGGCGGCCACCGCCGCCGCGCCGACCAGGCCGGCGTCCGTGCCCAGCCGGGCGCGGTGGACGGCGACGCCGCTGGCGAACGGGAGGGCCGCGTACGTCCGGAGGTGGGCCCGGAGCGGGTCGAACAGCAGGCCGTCGACCTGCGCGACCCCGCCGCCGATCACCACCGCGTCGAGCTCGACCAGCGTCGCCGTGGCCGCGATCGCGGCGGCCAGCGCCCGCCCCGCCCGCTCGTACGCGGCCAGCGCGACCGGGTCCCCGGCGCGGGCGGCGGCGGCCACGGCGACCGCCGAGGCGTCCTGTGAGACCGGGCGCCAGCCGGAGCGCAGCGCGTACCGGGCGATGGCGGTACCACTGGCCAGCTGCTCCACACAGCCCCGGCTGCCGCAGGGGCAGGGATCACCGTCGAGATCGACGGTGATGTGACCGATGTGGCCCGCGTTGCCGGTGGGGCCGGTATGGATCCGACCGTTCAGGATCAGACCGCCGCCGACACCGGTGGACACCACCATGCACAGTGCGTTGTCGTACGATCGCGCGGCGCCGAAGCGGTGCTCGGCGGCCGCGATGGCGATGCCGTCCCCGGCCAGTACCACCGGCAGGCCCTTGACGGCGGGGTGGGCCGAGAGCCGGTCCACGATCGGGAAGCCACGCCACCCCGGGATGTTGACCGGGCTGACGGTTCCCCGGCCGATGTCCACCGGACCGGCGCTGCCCACGCCCAGGGCCCGTACCCCGGACCAGCCGGGGGCGGCGGCCAGCTCGTCCAGGGCGTCCAGTACCGCGCCGAGCACGGTCTGAGCGTCGGAGGCGGCCGGGGTGGGCCGTTGAGTACGTGTCAACAGGGTGCCGTCGCCGCTTACCAGCGCCGCAGCGATCTTGGTACCGCCGATGTCGATGGCCGCGATCGGGGCTGCGCCGGTGTCCACGTTTCTCTCCTCCCGGGGGGCGCGGGCCGAATTCCGCGCTGTCCAGATTCTGGCATCCCGCCGTCCGGGGGAACGGCGACGGGTGCGCCGCCCGGCCTGCGCCGCTTTCGGAGCGCTCACGCGGTCGGGCCGGTCCCGGTGTCCAGGTGTGCGGATGGTTCCGGTGAGGCGTGCCATGGTGGTGGGACGGGTAGGCGGAGGACATGGGACCGTCCTTCCGCAGGATTCGCCGGATCGGCCGTGGTGGCGCCGGGCCGTCGGACCCGCCCGCGGGCACCGGCCGTCCCGACACCGGCCGTCCCGACACCGGCCGTCCCGACACCGGCCGTCCCGACACCGGTTGTCCCGACACCGGTTGTCCCGACACCGGCCGTCCCGGCGGCGGAGTGCCCGGCGCGGGACCGGAGGCGACGGAGGGCTGGGCGCCGAAGAGGGACACCGGAGCGGCTCCCGGCGAGGCTCCCGGCGAGGCCGGAACGGGCCGGGGCGCCGGGCCGGCCGAAGGGCCCGGGGCGCCCGCACGAGCGCGCGGGGCGGAGGTTCCCGACGAGGCCGCCGTGGCAGCGGAGGAGCTGTCCGCGCTGGCCGAGGCGATGGAGCGGCGGCTGCCGGGGGAGACCCTCGAGGCGCGGGCGCGGTGGTACCGCCGCCGGGGCGGTGAGCGGGCCACCGCACTGGTCCGCGCGGTGGGCCGGCTGCTCGGGCGCGGGGGCCTGGCGGCGGCCAGGGGCGCCGGTGACGGCAGCCGGGTGCTGGCCGACCGGTTGATGCAGGCCGCGCCGCGCATCCCGGTGCGGGACCTCGCGACGCTGCGGGCCCACCATCCGGACGCCGTCGGTCCCGAGGACCTGGCCGACCGGCTGGTCGCCGGGGCGTGCCGGGCGTCGGCCGCCGTGGGTGCGAGCGTCGGTGCGGTGGCCATGCTGCCGGTGCCGCCCGCGATGGCGGTGGAGATCGCCTCCGAGACGCTGGCGGTCGCGGCGGTGGAGGTCAAGCTGATCGCCGAGCTGCACCAGGTGTACGGCCAGCCCGTGGTCGGCAGCGCCGCGCAGCGCGGCACCGCCTATGTCGCCGCCTGGGCGAACCGCCGGGGTATCGACCCCGGCGCCCTGGTCGGCCCGGCCGGGCTCGCGGCGGTGGCGATCGGTGCGGAGGTGCGGCAGAAGCTGCGCAGGCGGCTGGCCCGCACCACGCTGCGCAGGCTGCCGACGCTGACACCGCTGCTGATCGGCGCGGGGTTCGGCGCCGCGGTGAACCGGCGCGACACCCGCAGGCTGGCCGACCAGATCAGGTCCGACCTGCGCCGCCGGGGGCCGGTCGACCCCGACTACTGGTCGGCCGCTCCCGCCGTCGTTCCGCCCCGCCCGTCGGACGGCCCGGACGCGCCGACCCGCTGAGCGCCTCCGGAGCATGCCTCCCCGCTGAGCGGCCCCGGAGCGCACCGCCTTCTCTCCTCTGGTACGCCCCGGCCGAGTTTTCGGCCCCTCCACGGTCAGGAGCCGTCCCGTGGCCGCGGGACTGGAATCCCGGTGGGCGGAGGTGACGGGGCGAGCCGGCCGGTCCAGGGCATGGGCGGCCTGCCGCAAGCACTATTGACGCAGCGTCTAATAGTCTCTAGCTTCGGAACGGAGGGGACCGCCAGGCCGGCCGCCCCTCGGTGAGCCGAGGAGGAGCTGCCCATGAGCGTGATCCAGCGAAGCCGTACCGGCGCCGACAGGCAGGTGCGGGACCGTCAGCGCACGGCCGAGCGCTTGCTCGCCTCCTCCGCCAAGCTCTCCTTCGACCCGCTCAAGGACGTCGACTGGTCCGCCGCCCCGCTGCCCGGCCGCTACTACTGCCCGCCCAGGCACCTCTCCCTCTACGGCACCGAGCTCTGGGAGCGGCTGACGGAGGAGCAGCGGATCGAGCTCAGCAAGCACGAGGTGGCCAGCATCGCCGGCGTGGGCATCTGGTTCGAGGAGATCCTCATGCAGATGCTGCTGCGGCACGCCTTCGACCGCGACCCGACCACCGCGCACGTGCAGTACGCGCTGACCGAGATCGCCGACGAGTGCCGGCACTCGGTGATGTTCGCCAGAATGATCTCCTGGATGGGCGTGCCCGCCTACGGGCCCGGCCGGCTCTCCCACGAGCTCGGACGCATCTTCAAGGCCACCTCGACACACAGCCAGACCTTCGGCGGCACCATGTACGTCGAGGAGATCCTGGACGCCTTCCAGCGCGAGCTGATGAACGACGAGTCGCTGCAGCCGCTGACCCGTCAGGTCTCCCGGATCCATGTGATCGAGGAGTCGCGGCACATCAGCTACGCCCGCGAGGAGCTCCAGCGGGTGCACCTGGGCCCGGTCCGGCGCCGCTGGGAGCAGCTGTTCATCGGGCTGATCGTCCTGCGGACGACCAAGAGCCTGATCAATCCCCGGGTCTACGCCGCGGTCGGCATCGATCCGCGGGTGGGACGCGAGGCCGCCCGTACCAACCCGCACTGGCGCGCCGTCAAGACCGAGCTGGCGTCCAAGGTGATCGGCGTCCTGGACCAGGCCGGTCTGGTCGGACGGACCAACCGCTGGCTGCTGCGCCGCGCGGGAGTGCTCGCGGCCGCAGCCTGAACGTCCCTGCCACCAGGGATTGTTGGAGATGCGGGCGGAAGGTTCAGCCGCAGTTGGAGGTAGATGACGGTGACCCGCGCCCGGTAGTCCGGCAGGAACGCGGCAGCCGTCTCCCAACTCGCCAGGAGAAGGGAAACGTTCGGGAAACCGCCGCTGAGCTTCGCGGAGGCGGTGCCGGGTGGCCGTGTGTCCGCCGATGGTCGGCTGAGGTGGAATCAGGACCGGGAGCGGCTCCACTCGGTAGTGTGCCTGCCGCGATGCGATCGGCGGGAAGAGGGAACGAGACGACCCTGACCCGCCCGGTCGCGTCAACGGCCGGGCGGGGCAGGGATGGTGTGGAAGGCGGAGGTCAGCCGCGGGCCTCGCGGGCGAGGGCGGCGACGCGTTCCAGGGTCGGCTCGCCCAGGATCCGGGCCAGCTCTCCCATGAAGGCGTCCTCCTGCGCCGGGGTCAGCACCTCGCGGCAGACCGCCGCGAGCATGGCGAGCAGGGACACCGAATCCCCGCCGAGGTGGTGGAAGTCGGCCTGGGCGTCCAGCCGGGAGCGCTCCACCCCGAGGGTGCGCGCCCAGATGCCGGCCACCGCCTCCTCGACCGGATCCAGCGGAGCCGACGGCTCCGTCCCGCGCTCCGCGGGGGTGTGCGGGCCTTCGCCGAACGGGTCGGGCAGCGCCTTGGCGTCCACCTTCCCGCTCACCGTGTACGGCAGTTCCGGCACCACCACGGTGGCGGCCGGGACCATGTAGGAGGGCAGCAACGCGGTCAGGTGATCGGTCAACTCCCCTTCAGTCACTGCGGAGTTGGCCAGGACGTAGCCGTACAGGGCCTTGCCCGACCGCCCGGGACCGCTCCGGGCGACCACCACGGCCCGGTCCACGGCGGGGTGCTCCTCCAGCGCCCGGGCCACCTCCGCCGGTTCCACCCGGTGGCCGCGCACCTTGACCTGGTCGTCGATGCGCCCCACGCACTCGATCTCGCCCGAGGGCAGCACCCGGGCCAGGTCGCCGGTGCGGTAGACGCGGGTGCCGTCGGCGAGGTGGACGAAGCGCTCCCGGTTGAGCTCGGGACGGCCGAGGTAGCCGCGGGCGAGCTGCGCACCGCCCAGGTACATCTCGCCGGTCTCGCCGGGGGCGACGAACCGGCGCTCCGCGTCGAGCAGATACACCGTGGTGTTGTCCGCCGGGCGCCCGATCGGCACCACGGCGCTCCCGCGGGCCAGTTCGGGGTCGAAGGTGTACGCGGTGCACCCGATGGTGGCCTCGGTCGGGCCGTACTCGTTGACGATCCGGCAGGTGGGGCCGAACATCTCCTGGGCCCGGGCGGCGACCTCCACCCGCAGCTGCTCGCCTATCACGATCACCGTGCGGTAGCCGGTGGGCGACAGGTCGAGGTTTCCGATCAGGTCGAGGTGGGACGGGGTCAGATTGAGCGTGTTGGCACCCGACTCCTCCAGCAGCCGGCGCAGCGAGAGGTGGTTGGGGTCGTCCCGCATCAGGATCACCCGGCCGCCGGCCAGCAGCGGCAGGAAGACCGAGGTGCCCGAGACGTCGAAGGAGGGCGAGGTCAGCAGCGGCAGCCGGGTGTCCTCGTCGACGCCGAACGCACGGGTCGCCCAGTGCACGTAGTTGACCAGGTTCCGGTGCTCGATCTGCACGCCCTTGGGCCGCCCGGTCGAGCCGGAGGTGTAGATGACGTAGGCCAGGTCCTCGGGGCGGACGGTGACGTCCTGCGGGTCCGCCGAGGCGGGGCCGTCCGCCGTGATGTCGTCCAGGACCAGCGCCTTGGTACCCGAGCGGACGCACTCGCGCTCGTCGTAGGGCCGCTCGACCAGGCAGTAGGTGCACCCCGCGTCGGACAGCAGGTCGGTGATGCGGGCGTCCGGGTGCCGGGTGTCCAGCGGCAGATAGCAGGCCCCGGCGCGGAGCACGCCCCACAGCCCGGCCATCGCGGCCACCGTACGGCCGGCGAGCAGCCCGACCACGTCACCGGGGCCGATCCCGTGCTCGCGCAGCTCGGCGGCGACCGCGTCCGCGCGGCGGCTCAGTTCCGCGTAGCTGACCTCGCCTTCGGGGCCGCTGAGCGCGATCCGGTGCGGAGTGCGCTCGACCTGCTCACGGAAGAGCTCCACCACCGAGCGCTCACAGGGCAGTTGGCGCTCGGTGCGGTTGCCCTCCCACTGCCGGTGCGCCCGGGGGGAGAGCGCCTCCTCGAGGGTGTCCAGGACGTCCTCGGCCCGCGCCGCCATGCCCGGGCCGTCGTGCCAGGCCACGGTGATCTCGGTGCGGCCCGGGCTCTCCACCAGGTCGACCTCCAGCGGGCTGGCGGGGCTGGTGGCGCCCAGGGAGTAGACCGTGTCCGCCCGGAAGTCCCCGGCGGAGTAGTCGGCGAGATCGACGCTCCCCATGTGGGAGAGGTAGGCCAGGCTGTTGTACCGGTCCCGCCTGGTCGCGAGCCGGTCGAGCCCGGCGTTGGTGGCACGCAGCAGAGGCAGCGGCATACGCAGGATCGAGCCGGAGAACGGCGGGGCCAGCTCGGCGTTCTCGGTCAGCAGGTTGAGCATCCGCTGCTGCACGTCCTGCCAGCCGTCGCCGGCGGCGACGTCCAGCCGCAGCGCCCGGGCCAGCGAGGCCGTGGAACGCAGCTCTGACCGGTACCGGCGCAGGTCCACCGGGACGAAGAACCGCCCGCGCCCCGAGCCGTACGTCTGGGCCAGGACCGCGGCCACCTTGGCGGTTGCCGCCGGGTGACGTCCGTCGACGGTCCGACGGCGCCAGAGCAGGCCGGACGAGCCGGGCGAGCGGCGCCCCAGCACGGACGGCCACTCCAGCTTCGGCGCCGGCAGGGCCGGGGGCAGGCCGCCGGGCCGGTCGATCGCCCGGATCAGTTCCTCGTCGTTGAGCCGGGAGGTCGCGCCCAGCGGATCCTCGCCGCGCAGCACGCGGAACACGTCAGCCATCCACTGCAGCAGTCCGCGCCCGTCGGTGACGCCGTGGAAGGCCCGGAACGCCACGGTGGACGGCGTTCCGGGGACGAGCAGCACCTCGCAGGCCGCGCCGGTTCCGTCCAGCGACTGCTGGAGGAAGGGCGAGTCGAAACGGCGGCGGTCGAACGAGTCGGGAGGGAGCACGGTCAGGGCCGGAGCCGTTCCGCCGTCGACCCAGCGCCGGCCCCGGCGGACCAGTCGCATACCCGGCGAGGCCTCGGCGGCTGCGGCCACCGCCGCCGCGAGCTCCTCGGCCGGCAGATGCCCGTCGCCCTCCACCAGGTGGACCACGCAGTGCCCCGGCCGGATTCCCAGGAACACCCACTCCATGGGCGACACGGCCCGGCCGTATGACATGGATCCGCCGGAGAGGACAGACCTATCCCCGTGTTGGATTCTCAAAATTGATCACAGTCTTTTCTAAGATCAGGTCAAATTTCACTGAACTGGCCCGTATGGTCGGCGAAAGGCCCTACCTGGCGACTTCGGCACCTGCGGTGCGCTGGGGCTTCGACGGGCTTCTCCGCGCGCGGCTGTACGGACGCTATGACCTGGATCTGCGTTTGGGAACCCCCTATTCATCTCGACGGAACCCCAGTTCCTCGAATGACACCCCATCAAGAAGACGTCAATATCGCTGAAATGGGAGAAAGCTGATGAATAGTCAGGCAATTGGAGTCGGCTCGGACGGGGCGTCCGCCGACGGGATGTCCGCCTCGGTGGCGGGGGCTGCGACCGGGAGGTGACGCATCAGCCGGCCGGCCAGCAGTGCCGCCCCGATCATGACGACCAGGCCCACCGCCGCCGCCAGGTGCATGCCGTCCGCGAACGCCGTCCTGGCGGCGGTGAGCAGTTCGCTCCCCGTCCGCCCGGGCAGGTGCGCCGCCACGGTGACCGCACCGCCGAGTGTGTCGTGCGCCGCCCTCGCCGCCTCGCCCGAAAGTCCGTTAGGCAGCGAGCCGTTCAGTCGGGAGCGGTAGACCGCCGCACCGGCCGCGCCGAGGACGGCGATGCCCAGCGAGCTGCCCAGCTCGGTGGCGGTCTCCGAGGTGGCGGCGGCGGCGCCGGCCCGCTCGGCGGGTGCGGCCGAGAGCGCCAGGTCGGCGGTGAGCGTGGTGGTCCCGACGGTGCCCGCGCAGAGCACACCGGCCGCCGTGAGCACCAGGGCAAGGGGGGAGCCCGGCTGGACCCGGGTCATCAGGGCGAAGCCGGCCGCGCCGATCAGGAACCCGCCGACCATCAGGTGAGCCGGGCGGACCCGGCCGGAGAGTGCGGAGGAGATGCCGACCGCGGCGCCCACCCCGATGCTCGGCACCAGCGCCCAGAGCGAGGCGGCCAGCGGGCTCAGGCCCTTGACCAGCTGCAGGTACTGCGAGGTGAAGAGGGTGAAGCCCAGCATGGCGAACATGGCCACGGTGTTGACCGTGATGGCGCCGCTGAAGGCCCTGATCCGGAAGAGGCCCGGGTCGATGAGCGGGTGTGCCGTGGTGCGCTGCCGGCGGACGAAGAGGGCGCCCGCCACCAGGCCGGCGGCGAGTGCGAGAGCGGCGACCGGGCTCCAGCCCTCGACCGCCAGCGTCTTGATGCCGTAGACGGCCGGCAGCAGCGCGGCCATCGAGAGTCCGGCGCCGAGCAGGTCGAAGCCGCCGCGCTGCGGGGTGCGGTACTCGGGGAGCAGGAACGGGCCGACGATCAGCAGCAGTGCCATCACCGGGAGGGAGAGCAGGAAGGCCGACCCCCACCAGAAGTGCTCCAGCATCAGCCCGCCGGCCACCGGCCCGAGGGTGGCGCCGCCGGTGGTCGCCGCGGTCCAGGCGGCGATGGCGGTCTGCCGCTGCCTGGGGTCCTGGAACATGTTGCGGATCAGCGCGAGGGTGGAGGGCATCAGGGTGGCGCCGGTGATGCCGAGCAGGGCGCGGGCCGCGATCAGCTGGGCGGCCCCGCCGGAGTACGCGGCGAGCAGGGAGGCCGCGGCGAAGCCGGCCGCGCCGCAGAGCAGCAGTCGGCGGCGGCCGATCCGGTCGCCGAGCGCCCCCATGGGTATCAGCAGTCCGGCCAGCATGAACGAGTAGCTGTCCATGATCCATAACTGCTGGGTGCCGCTGGGCCGCAGATCGGCGCTGATGAAGGGCACGGCGAAGAAGAGCACTCCCAGATCCATCGAGAGGACCAGGGACGGGAGCAGGAGAACGACGAGTCCCGTCCAAGTGCGGCGACTGGCACGGACGTTGGTGACGGTGGTCATGGCAGGGGATCGTACGATCGTTTGAGACAGATGTACAGGACCGATGTTTAAGACGCTTGTCCAGGGCGGTGTGGTCCGGCTGAGGGGTGCCGACCCGAACCGGCGCTCTGGCAGGACGGGCGATCGAGGCGTGCAGCTCGGCGGCGGTCGTCGTCGGCGTTCATCTGCGGCGTTCATCGGCGGCAGGGCGAGCGAGCCGTGGGTGAAGACCGGGGCAGGCTCGGGGTGTTCCAGGCGGCGCCCGCAGGAGTCGGCCCGGGCGCCGAGTGGGACGGCGATCGGCAGGCCGACGGGATTGTCGTCAACTGTCATGTACGAGACGTGAGTTGTCGAGTGTGGAGAAGGCGGACGAAGGCGTGCCGCTCGCTCTCGTCCGGGCGGAGGGGGTGAAGATCTCCTCGAACTGGTCTACCGTCAGCACCAGTTCGCCGGGTGCCGACCATCCCGTGGTCGCTGGCTGACGGGAGCGGCCGAGTGGGGTGCGGATCGCTGCGGCCGCCTCCTCGAGGGGGCTGATCAGCCGTCAACTCCAATGCCAACTCACCGAGTGCTGACTCCAGTACCCACAGCAGCGCGGCCGGTGGCCGGGCGGTCGGCGTGCCGACCACGGCGGGCGAGTAGCCGCAGTCAGAGTGGGCGGTGGGCGGCGCCCGGTCGGGCGGGGCGCCGTCGCGCCTCTGCTCCATCGGCGAAGAGGTCTCCGGTGGTGGCCCGTCGCACAGGGCGCCGTCTCGCACTGCCGGCAGCAGACCCGCCATCAGCAGCGAGGACCTGCCGGCACCGGAGGGCGCCACGAGCGCGACCGGGCCGCGTCCGAGCCGTCTGGCCAGCCGGTCCAGCAGGGCGGCGGTGACCGCCTCCCGCCCGAAGGACCGGCGGGCCTCGCGCGCGCCGAACACCGCCACCCCGGGGTACGGGCACTCGGGCCGGAAGGCTCAGACCACGTCCCGCAGCCCCCTCGCCGGGCTCCCGTACGGGTGCCGGTCACCCGAGAGGGGGTGGGCTCGTTGGGAGACCGGCCCGTTCGAGCGGCGACCCGAGGGGAATCCATCAAGCACAAGGACGCAGCCCGACCGCTTCCGCAGGTCCTGATGGGTCGTCAGAGCGGCAGCAGATCGGGGCGCTTGGCCTCGATGTGGTCGCCCGAGGACTCGCCGCGCAGCCGTCGGCCGACCCAGGGGAGCAGGAACTCGCGGGCCCACTGGATGTTCTCCCGGCGGACGTCGGCCGGGGACGGCGTCGGCTGGTAGGGCCACGGGGCCTCGGGGTCGCCCGCCTCGAAGCCGAGGGCGCGGGCGGCGAGCAGGGCGACCCGCTGGTGCCCCTCGGGGGAGAGGTGCAGGCGGTCCTCGCTCCAGGCGCGGCGGTCGTGCACCGAGCGCAGCGACCAGAGGTCGGCGACCTTGCACCCGTTGCGGTCGGCGATCGCCCTCAGGTGTGCGTTGTAGGTGGCGATCTTGCCGCGGAGCATCCCGAGAACCGGGATGCCACGGGTGTCGAAGCCGGTGCAGATCAGCAGCGTGCCCACGTGCTCGCGCAGTTCCAGCACCGCGGCCTCGAAGCGTTCCGCGACGTCGTCCGGGTCGCTGCCCGGGCGGAGGATGTCGTTCCCGCCCGCGCACAGGGTCGCCAGGTCCGGCTCGATCCGCCGGACCTGCGGAACCTGCTCGGCGACGATCTGGTCGAGCAGCCGTCCACGGACGGCGAGGTTGGCGTAGCGGAAGTCCTCGTCGGGGCGGCGTGCGGCCAGCATCCCGGCGAGGCGGTCCGCCCAGCCGGCGAACTGGCCGTCGGGGCCTGGGTCGTTGAGGCCCTCGGTGAAACTGTCCCCGAGAGCTGCGTAGGAGCTGAGGTCAAGGGTCTCCTGGTAGTCAGCCATGACCGCAATAGTTCACTGTGTGAAGTGACCTACGCCACCGTAGGTGGCCCCCTACCCGGCGTGATCTCGACCACGCCCCTGCTGACCTGCGCAAACGCGTCCGGCGCGGTCGGGCTCTCCTGACATAGTCGGTGCCGCCGCCGGGTGCCGCCGCACCCCGGGCCACGGTGTCCTCGACGGGGATCCGGCGGCGGTGGCCGGCCGGCCGTGCTGATGCGGTGATCCGCTCGACGACGGGTTGGGAGGGCACGGCGCCCCTCGTACGGCTCGCCGCTGCTCGTCGGTGAAGGCGACCGGTGCGGTGGGGCGGGTGGGGCGGTCCGAGTGGAGCCGGTTCGACCGGTCCGGCGGCGAACGCCGGCGACGGCCCCCGCGGCCGGCCCCGTGGTCGACCTTCCGTGCTGCGAGAGCGCCGGAAAAGTGCCGAAATTCCACTGATGAACGGATTTTGATGGTACGTCAGACGGCCTGGCCGGACGGCGGTCCGGCCAGGCCGTCAGCGTCACCTCGCGGAGGTGATCAGTGCCTGTCCTGTTCGTGGATGTCGTTGGTCGCCTCGATCTGCTTCCAGGAACGCGGCTCCTTGACGGAGCCCTTGGCCGCCGCCGCGAACTTGGCGGTACCGGTCGTCGAGGCGGACGGCTTGGCGGCGGTGTACAGCCAGGTCTGGAACAGGTCGCCCAGCTTCTTGCCGGAGATGCGTTCCGCCAGCGCCTGGAAGTCCGCCACGGTCGCGTTGCCGTAGCGGTGCTCGGTCGGCCAGGCCCGCAGGATCTGGAAGAACTTGTCGTCGCCCACCGTGTTCCGCAGTGCCTGGATGGCGGCCGCGCCCCGCTCGTACACGGGGGTGTCGAACTGGTGGGCGGGGCCCGGGTCACCGGGCTTGACGGTCCAGAACGGGTCGTCCGCCGGGTGGGAGGCGTAGAGGTAGTCGGCGAGCTCCTGGGTGGTGCCCTCGCCCTCGTGCTCGGACCAGAGCCACTGGGCGTAGCGGGCGAAGCCCTCGTTCAGCCAGATGTCGCTCCAGCGCTCCAGCGAGACACTGTCGCCGTACCACTGGTGGGCCAGCTCGTGGACGACCACGGAGGGGTTGGCGCCGTTCGCGAACTGGGCCGGGCTGTAGAAGACCCGGGTCTGGGTCTCCAGGGCGAAGTGGGTCTTGGTGTTGGGGACATAGCCGCCGAGCGCACTGAACGGGTACGGGCCGAAGATGCCGCTCAGCCAGTCCGCGAGCTCGCCGGTGCGCTCCACGCTGGCCCGGGCGGAGCCGTCGTTGTCGCCGAGGTCCTTGCTGTAGGCGTTGATGATGGGCAGCCCGCCGGAGCTGGTGCTGGTGGTGACGTCGAACCTGCCGATCGCGAGCGTGGCCAGGTAGGTCGCCTGCGGCTTGTTCTCGCGCCAGTTGTAGCGGGTCCAGCCCAACTCGGAGGAGGACGAGGTGAGTACACCGTTGCTGATCGCCTGGGTGCCGTCGGGAACCAGGACGGAGACGTCGAAGGTGGCCTTGTCGGAGGGGTGGTCGTTGCTCGGGAACCACCACCAGGCCGACTCCGGCTCCCCGGCCGCCACCCCGCCGTCCGGGGTGCGCAGCCAGGCGGTGAAGCCGTACCGGGCGACCTTGGACGGCACGCCCGAGTAGCGCACCACCACGGTCACGCCCGAACCCTTGGCGAGCGGCGCGGCCGGCGTGATCTCCAGCTCCTGCTCGCCGGTGGCGGCGAACTTCGCCGGACGGCCGTTGACCACCACCTCGCTGACGTTCAGGGCGAAGTCCAGGTTGAACCGGGAGAGGTCCTGGGTGGCGGTGGCGAGCAGGGTCGCGGTGCCCTGCAGTTCGTCCGTCGAGGGCTGGTACTTCAGTCGCAGGTCGTAGTGGGACACGCGGTAGCCGCCGTTGCCGTACGTCGGGTAGTACGGGTCGCCGATGCCCGGAGAGCCAGGGGTCGGGGTCGCGGCCGATGCCGGGTTCGCCAGGAGCAGCAGCGCGGCGCTCACGGCAGGGATGATCATCCTCTTGCGCACGGGGTCCTCCGGTGCGTTGGGTGGACGGGATCCTGACGGTAAGTCGGATCCATCTCCCGGTGCGGCAGGGTTCACTCGTGCCGTTATGAAATGTTCATGCGGAGTAACGGGCGGTCACACCGGTTCGCCCGGAGACCATCCGGCGTACCGCCCCGGCCCGGAGGGGCCCGGGGGCGTGTGGGCCGCCCCCGGGCGTACGGCCCGTGGTCGGCCGGGCGTCGGATCCACCGGCCGACCGGGCTGATGGACTGTCAGTCGACCACGCCGTCGAGGTAGACCCAGGCGCCGTCCACCCGGACGAAGCGGCTGAGCTCCTCCATCACGCCCTCCTGCCGCCCCTCCGCGTAGTGCGCGCGGAACCGGACCGCCCCCTCGCTGTGGAACGGACCGCCGTCGGAGGCCGACAGGATCTCCAGCCGCACCCAGCGCAGCCGTGCGTCCAGATCCAGCCGTTCGGGCCGGGTGTCCGGGTGCCAGCTGCGCAGCAGGTACGCCTCATCCCGGACGGCGAACGCGCTGAACCGCGAGCGCATCAGCGCCTCCGCCGTGACGGCCGCCGCCTCACCCCGGTGCAGCCGGCCGCAGCACTCCCCGTACGAGGAGGGCAGCCCGCAGGGGCAGGGCGAGGTGGAGACCACGGCGGCGGGGGCCGCCGTGGACTTGGCGATGGACCTGGCCGCGGGCTTCTGGCTACGTCGGGACATGACCCCCATTCTGCCTGGTCATGGCAGCCCGCCGGGACGGCGGTCAGGCCGTGCGCTCGCCCTCCGGTGCGGAGGCCCAGGTCCAGGAAGTCAGCCGGGGGTGGTCCGGGAGCGCGGCCCGGCCGGTCGACCAGAGCAGGGTGCGCCAGCGGTCCGGGTCTGCCGGGGCACCCGGGAACAGGCGCCCCAGCGCCCGGTCGCACAGGTCGGCGGGCGGCTCCCAGGCGAGACCGAGACCGTCGGCTATGTCGTGCACATGGACCAGCGTCTCGACCACCCCCATCGCCGCGAAGCCCTCCGGGTCGGCGATCCCCCTGCTGTGGTAGGCCCGCAGCTCGGGCGAACTGGTCGCCACCATCGCCGCCAGCAGTGCCCCGCTGGCCTCCAGCACCTGGAGCAGCCCCGCGCGGCCGGCCGTACGGTCGGCGAAGATCGCGTTCCGTGGGCCGCCCGGGTGCTCCGCCGCGGACCGGAACGGCACGTAGTCGTCCAGCGGGGGAGTGGCAGGGCCGAGCTGCGCCGCGTAGGAGAACAGGTCGTCGGCGAGGTGCTCGGCGGTCTCCCAGCAGTCCCAGTCCAGTGGGCCGGCCTTGACGGACCAGGCCTCCGCCGCCTCCGGACCGCCGCTCAGGGCGGCCAGCGCGAGGCTGACGGCGAGCCGGACGTCGGAGGCGGTGACGGGCTGCCGGGTGTGGTGATCGAGTTGCGTCATGCGGCCGACCGTACCAAGGGCCTGTGACACTCCGTCATCTGATGTCCGCGAGGCGATCCCGGTTTCACCAAGGGGGCCCGGAGCCCCTGTGGGGCGGGTGAGGTGCCCAGGTCGCGGCCGGTGGCTCGGGTGGCGAGATCATGAGCTGGAGAGCAGCCGTCCCCGCCGGCTTCCCGCCGGGTGTGCTCCGCTCGCGCCGTCCGGCGTCCGGGTGGAGAGTGCGGGTGACCGGAGGGCACTCTCAGGGAATGTTCAGAGTTCAACATTTGTTGGATCCGGTAGCACGGATCCGGTGGCGTGGAACCGGCGGCACCGGTCCGAGAGCGCCAGGCCGGGCAGCACAGACCCGGCAGTACAGAACAGACCCGGGACCGGCTTCCGAAGGAGAGTCCGATGCCCGCAATCACCGTTTCCGACATCCTCGCCCTGCCCCGCATCCCCCGTCCCGACCGCACCGTCCTCGCCGAGCGGCCGGTGGTGTCGGTGACCACCGCACCCAGCGGGCTGGAGGGAGAGGGCTTCCCGGTCAGGCGCGCCTTCGCCGGTGTGGGCCTGCGGGAGCTGGACCCGTTCGTCCACATGGACCAGATGGGAGAGGTCGAGTACGCGCCGGGTGAGGCCAAGGGCACTCCCTGGCACCCCCACCGCGGCTTCGAGACCGTCACGTACATGATCGACGGCATCTTCGAGCACGCCGACTCCAACGGCGGCGGCGGTGTCATCACCAACGGCGACACCCAGTGGATGACCGCCGGGAGCGGCATCCTGCACATCGAGGCGCCGCCGGAGCACCTGGTGGTCTCCGGCGGGCTGTTCCACGGCATCCAGCTGTGGGTGAACCTGCCGAGCGCCAACAAGTGGAACCCGCCCCGCTACCAGGGCATCGAAGGCCGCGAGGCCGTGCTGCTGGCCTCGGAGGACGGCGGCGCGCTGGTCCGGGTCATCGCCGGGGAGGTGGCCGGACACACCGGTCCCGGGACCACCTTCACGCCGATAACGATGATCCACGCCACCGTCGGTGCGGGCGCGGAGCTGACCCTGCCCTGGCGGCCGGACTTCAACGCCCTCGTCTACGTGCTGGCGGGCCGGGGCACCGCCGGCGCCGAGGCGCGCCCCGTCCACACCGGCCGGCTGGCCGTCTTCGGGCCGGGCGATCTGCTCACCGTGGCCGCCGCCCGCCAGCAGGACAGTCACACGCCCGAGCTGGAGGTGCTGATCCTGGGAGGCCGGCCGATCGGGGAGCCGGTCGCCCACTACGGCCCGTTCGTGATGAACACCGAGGCGGAACTGCGCCAGGCGGTCGAGGACTACCGGGCCGGACGGCTCGGCGTGATCCCGGCCGTCGACCTGCCGCACGGCACCGCCGGCGGCACGGCGGACGGTCCGGCCGGCGACTGAGCCGGTGCGGGGTCACCGGTGGATGAGCGCCGCGGTGCCGGCCGGTGGGGCGTCGGCGGGGTCGGTGCCCCACCGGCCGGGGGAGGCGGAGAGCCGGTGGTCAAGCAGCGCACCGTGGGCGAGGGCCGAGTGGGTCAGCCAAGTGCGGTGCCAGGGGCGGCCGTTGAGCTCCAGGTCGGCCGGGTAGCGGGTGTCCTGGTCGGCTCCCGGCGCCCGGATCACCACCAGGCCGCCCTGGCGCTCACCGTACGGCCCGACGGTCAGGACGGCGAGCGGGAACCTCGGGGTGGTGAGCAGGTAGGTCCCGGTACCGGCGGCGCCGGGGTAGAGGCCGAGGGCGGTCAGCACGTACCAGGCGGACATGGTGCCCAGGTCGTCGTTGCCGGTGATGCCGTCAGGGGCGTCGGTGAACAGGGTCTCGGCGGCGCGGGCGACGGTCGCGGTGTGGTCGGGCCGGCCGGTCCACAGGTAGAGGTACGGGGAGAGCAGGTCGGGTTCGTTGTCGGGGTTGTAGGTGGTCCGGCCGAAGTAGTCGGTGGCGCCGTGGACCCAGGCGGTGCGGGCCGCGCCGGCGGGGTCGGCGAGCAGCCGGTCGTAGGCGAAGAAGGAGTCGAGCCGGGCGGTGGCGGCCTGCTTCCCGCCCAGCAGGCCGATCAGTCCGGCCGGATCCTGCGGAACCGACCACAGGTACTGCCAGCCGCCGCCTTCGTGGAAGGCGGTCCGGCCGCCGTCGCCGTGCTCGAAACCGGACACCGGGTCGAAGGGGGCCACCCAGCTGCCGTCGGGGTTCCGCGGTCCGAAGAAGCCGGTACCGGGGTTCCACAGGGTGCGGTAGTTGCGGCCCCGGGCGGTGAGCAGCGCCGCGTCCTCGTGATGACCGAGGGCCTCGGCCATCAGGGCGAGGGCGGCGTCGGCCGCCGCGTACTCCAGGGTCGCGGAGACCGGGTGCTGGCAGTCGTCGTCCTGGCCGTGTTTGCCGGGGCAGTCGCCGAGATAGGGCAGGTAGCCGAGCGCGGCGTAACGGAGGTTGCCGCTGCGTCCGCTGAACTGGGAGTCTGCGGGCGGCACTTGGGTGACGTACTGCCACAGCGCCCGGTACGCCTCCTGCTCGTGCCCGGCGAGCAGGCCCTTGGACCAGCCGTCGACCAGGAAGGGGGTGACCGGGTCGCCGGTCATCACCCCGGTCTCGCTGTTCTCCAGCCACCACCGAGGCAGCCAGCCGCCCTCGCGGTGGACCGCCAGCAGCGACAGGTCGATGTCGCGGGCTACCTCGGGGACGAGGAGTTCGAGCAACTGGTTCTGGGTGCGCGAGGTGTCCCAGAGCGAGAAGTTGGCGTACGGCGTCCAGTCGGTCGCGGTGTGGATCTTCCCGTCGGCGCCCGGGTAGCGCCGGTCGACGTCGCCGATCAGGTCGGGGTGCAGCAGCGCGTGGTAGAGCGCGGTCTGGAACGCCGTCCGGTGCGCCCGGTCCGAACCGGCGATCCGCACCGAGCCCAGCCGCCGGTCCCACTCGGCGGTCAGTGCCCGGCGGGTGCGGTCGAAGTCGTGGCCGGTGGTCTCCGCCGCCAGGTTCCGGCGCGCGCCCTCGACCCCGGTGTAGGAGAGCCCGACCTTGACCACGACCCGGCGGTCCGCCTCGGTTCCATCGGCTCCGAAGGTGAGCCAGCCGCCGCTGCCGTGGCCGCCGCGCCCGGCGGAGTCCCGGGATCCGGGGGTGAGGGTGCCGCCGCGCCAGGTGCCGAAGGAGGTGAAGGGACGGCTGAAGGAGGCGGTGAAGTAGAGCGTGTGGCGGTCGCTCCTGCTGCCGCAGAACCGGCCGTCCGTCACCCGGCCCTCGATGGTCCGGTCACCGGTCACATGGAACTCCGAGCTGTCCACTGGCATGCCGGCGCGGCCGGTGTTGACCAGCACGTTGGCCTGGCGGCCCGCCGGGAAGGTGTACCGCTGCCAGCCGGTGCGCGCGGTGGCGGTCAGCTCGGCCACCACCCCGCTGTCCAGGCCGACCCGGTAGTAGCCGGCCGAGGCGCGCTCGTCGCGGTGGCTGAAGTGCGCGGCGTACGCGGCCGGGTCGGAGGTGGTGACCGGGCCGGTGGTGGCCAGGATCGGCACCTCGCCGTTGACGCCGCAGCCGGCGCCGGAGAGATGCGTCTGGCTGAAGCCCAGGATGGCGCCGTGCTCGTAGGAGTAGCCGGAGCCGGAGCCGTCGGGGCCGAGGGTGTCGGGGCTCGGCTGGGCCATCCCGAAGGGGGCCGCCGGGCCGGGGAAGGTCCCCCCTCCGCCCAGGCTGCCGATCAGCGGGTCGACCAGCGCCGAGGGCCGCTCGGCCGGTACCGGCGCCGCCGAGGCGGGGACCGCCTGGGCCGGGGCGGCCAGCAGCAGCGCGACGGAGAGCAGGGTCCGTCGGATCCGGTGCATCGGGTGGCTTCGCAGCGGCATCTCTCTCCCCGGGGCGGTCGGCCTGGTGTGACCGTTCGATCCTGCCCTCGGTGGCGGGGAGACACGAGCCTTACACGCGCGTTGCGGTGACGGTCGGTCAGTTCGGGTCACGGTCGGCCTCGCCGGCCCGGCCCCGCTCGCCTCGCACCGGGCCGGTGCGGAGCGCATCCTGGAAGGCGGAACCACCTGCCGGCCCACCGGGGCGGGCACCCGGCTCGGATGGGTACGCACGGTGGGTCACTGGGGAGTCACCAACCGTCTTGATCTTGCGTGAGGAGGCGACTACCATACGTATGGTTGCTCCGGGCAACTAATTTGACGGAATAGGCCCAGGAGGGGTTCCGTTCTATCTGACGGAACGTCAGATCCGGATGTCAGCAAGGTCAGCAAGGCCGGCGCGGGGGACCCGTGGGCCGGCGCCTGGAGGGGAATGACATGTCCAGCACTTCGCAGATATTCCAGAGCTACGTCGAGCGGAACCTCGACGCGCTGGGGGAACGGCCCGGGCTGGAGGTGGCCGTCCACGAGGGGCGGCGCATCACCGCGGGCGAGTTCCGCGATCTCGTCTACCGGATGGCCCGGGTGCTCCGGGAGCGCGGGGTGGGTCGCGGTCAGACGGTGACCCTGCTGAGCGGGAACCTGCCGGAGGCGATTGCCGCGCGGTACGCGGCCAACCTGCTCGGCAGCCGGATCAACCATCTGTACAACAAGCTTTCGGTGGACGTACAGGCCGCCATCGTCCGGGACGTCGAGACCCGTGCGCTGATCGTCGACCCGCGGCTCGCCGAGCGGGCCGCCGAGCTGGTGGGCCAGGCCGAGGTCGAGCACGTCCTGTTCCTCGGGTCCGTGAAGGACTCCGTGAAGGACTCCTTGGAGGACGGAGAGGACCTGCTGGAGCTGGCGGTCGGGCAGTCCGCCGAGCCGTTCGGCGGTCTCGCCCAGCCCGAGGACGTCTGCTCGATCCGCCACACCGGCGGCACCACCGGTCACCCCAAGGGGATCTGCGCCACCTTCGAGCAGGTCAGCGGCATGCGTGAGCAGCTCAGCGAGGTGCAGGAGGAGGTGCACCGCCAGCTGGTCTGCACCACGATCGC
This sequence comes from Kitasatospora sp. HPM-01-4, assembly GCF_051374625.1. Lineage (NCBI taxonomy): Bacteria > Bacillati > Actinomycetota > Actinomycetes > Kitasatosporales > Streptomycetaceae > Kitasatospora > Kitasatospora sp. HPM-01-4. Next base: position 8,676,514 of record NZ_JBPQGP010000005.1, read on the forward strand.
CCACGGGGCCGGCTACCTGGTCGACCTCACCCTGTCCGCCGGCGGTTCCGTGGTGCTGCAGGAGGACTTCGAGCCCGCCGAGGTGCTGGCCACGATCGAGCGCGAGCGGATCACCCGGCTCTGGCTGCTGCCGCCGCTGCTGTACCAGATGCTCGACCACCCCGACATCGAGCACCGTGACACCTCCAGCCTGACCAGCCTGATCTACGGCGGCTGCCAGGCCTCCCCGGTCCGGCTGGCCGACGCGGTCCGGCGGCTCGGCCCGGTGCTGTTCCAGTTCTACGGCCAGAACGAGGCCGGTGGGGTCAGTGTGCTGACCGCCGAGCAGCACGACCCCGAGCGGCTGGACCGGCTGCGCACCGCGGGCAAGGTGCTGCCCGGCGTCGAGGTGGCGATCCGCGACGAGGCGGGCAACGACCTGCCGGTCGGTGAACTCGGCGAGATCTGCGTCCGCTCCCGCAGCGTGATGCAGGGCTACTGGAAGCAGCCGGAGCTGACCGCCGAGGTGCTGCGCGGCGGCTGGCTGCACACCGGCGACCTCGGTCGGCTGGACGAGGACGGGTTCCTCACGGTCGTCGACCGGCTGAAGGACATGATCATCGTGGTGGGCGGCCACGTCTACACCACCGAGCTGGAAGACCTGCTCAACTCCCACCCCAATGTTCAGCAGAGTGCCGTCTTCGGCGTTCCCGACGCCGACCGGATGGAGCAGGTGCACGCCGTCGTCGTACCCGCCCCCGGCGGTGAGGTGGACGAGCGGCAGCTGCGCGACCTGGTGCTGCGCGAGCGTGGCGCGATGTACGAGCCCGCCCGGATCACCTTCGTCTCCGAGCTGCCGCTGACCGATGTCGGCAAGCCGGACAAGAAGGCGCTGCGGAAGGCAGCCGAGGCCGCGGCGGCGTGATGTGCCCCCGGCACTCCCCGCGGCACTTCCGGCTGCGGGGAGCGCCGGGATTCCATGCAATGCCATGTACATGGCGGATGGCGGGGGGTAGCCTCATCCTCGGTCAACCGGCTTGCAACGGAGGATGGTCAATGGACCGGGAGAACCCCCCGCGCACGATCCACGGCAGGGACACGTTCGTCATCGATCCGGAGGACGACGAGCAGGAGTGCTCCAGGCCGTGCTGCCGGCCCGCCGATCCGCCACCGCACCGGGGGAACTGGCTGCGCCGTCCGTAGCGCGTCCGGTCCGGTCGGTGCCGGTGGCCTGTCGCCGTGACCGGATCGGTCCGCCCTCGGACCTGATGCGGCCTGTCGGCCGACCGCCGGGACCGGCCAGACTCGGGGACATGAACCGAGCACTGATCGTTGTCGATGTCCAGGAGTCCTTCCGCGCCCGTGAGCTCTGGGAGACCGTCTCCGACCCGAAGATCGCCGACCAGGTGAACCGCCTGGTCCGGCTCGCCCGCCAGGCAGGCGACCTGGTGGTGTGGGTCCTGCACATCGAACCCGGTACCGGCACCACCTTCGACCCCGAGCTCGGCCATGTGCGACTGATGGCCGAACTGGAGCGCAGGGACGGGGAGCCGCTGATCCACAAGACCTCGCACAACGCCTTCACCACCACCAACCTGCAGCAACTCCTCACCGAGCACGGCGTCCGCGAGCTCACCCTGTGCGGACTGCGCACCGAGCAGTGCGTGGAGACCACCACCCGCGTCGGCAGCGACCTCGGCTACCGGGTCACCTTCGTCACCGACGCCACCGCCACCCACCCCATCCCGCACCGCGACGCCCCGGCCGACCTGAGCGCCGCGGAACTGCTCGCGGACCCCCGGACCCTGGGCACCGAGGAGATCATCAGGCGGACCGAGTACGCCCTGGCCGGCCGCTTCGCCACCATCGCCACCGTCGACGAGCTGGAAGCCGCCGCGGTGAATCAGGCATGATGACCGGATCGTGAACCGGATCGTCTTTCTGCTGGTGCCCGGAGTACACCTGCTGGACCTGGCCGGCCCCGCGCAGGTCTTCTCCACCGCCGGTGACTTCGGGCACCCGTACGCCTTCAGCTACGTCGCCGAGCGGCCCCAGGTCCTCAGCGCCCAGGGGCTGCCGCTGGCCGCGCGGTCACAGTGGCCCGAGCTCGGGCCCGAGGACCTGATCGTGGTGCCCGGCTGGCGGGTGCACCCGAGTGCCGAGAGGCCGGCCATCGGCGAGCGCGCGCTCCAGGCGCTGCGGGACCACCATGCCGGGGGCGGCACCGTCGCCAGCATCTGCGCCGGAGCCGACGCCCTCGGCCGGGCGGGGCTGCTCGACGGCCGCCGCTGCACCACCCACCACGACGTCCAGGACGAGCTGGCCCGGCGCCACCCCCGTGCGGTGGTGGTCCGCGACGTGCTCTTCACCGTCGACGACCGGGTGGTCACCTCGGCCGGGATCGCCAGTGGCATCGATCTGGCGCTGCACCTGGTCGCGGCCCGGCACGGCCCCGCCGTCGCCGCCCAGGTGGCCAGGGACATGGTCGTCTACGCCCGGCGCAACGGTCACGAACCGCAGGCCAGCGCCATGCTCAGGCACCGCTCCCACCTCGACGACACGGTGCACCGCGCCCAGGACCTCATCGACGCCCGCTTCGCCGAGCCGCTGCCGCTGCCCGCCCTGGCCGCGGCCGTCGGGGTGAGCGAACGCACCCTCACCCGGCTCTTCGGCCGCGCCACCGGCGGGCTCACCCCGCTGCGCTACCAGCAGGCGCTCCGCCTGGAGCGCGCCGAACACCTCATCGGCCACGGTGCGACGGTCGACTCGGCCGCCCGCTCGGTCGGGTTCGAGGACGCCCGGATGCTGCGCCGGCTGCGTGCCCGGGCGGCCTGATCGCTGCTCAGCTCCGCCTGGTGGCGACGGCGAAGACCCGGCGGAAGGGGAACACGGTGCCGTGCAGACCGGCCGGGTACGCGGTGCGGAGCAGCTCGCGGTAGTCGGCGAGGAACGCGGCGGCGGCCTCGGGGTCATCGGCCAGCGCGGTGAGGACCGGCCGCAGGGCGGTGCCCTTGACCCAGTCGAGCACCGGGTCCTGGCCGGTGAGCAGTTGGGCGTACGTGGTCTCCCAGGCGTCCACCGTGCAGTCGAGACCGGTCAGGAGGTCGAGGTAGCCGCCCGGGCTGAGCACGAACTGGCGCTGCTCGTCGGCGCGGTCGGCGAGGCGTCCGCGCCAGCGGGCGCTCCGGCACAGGCCGTCGAGCAGTGTGTGGCTGGCGGCGGTGGACTGGTCGGGGACCTGGAGTGCGAAAGTCCCGCCGGGGGCGAGGGAGTCGATCCAGCTGGAAAGCAGCTCGGGGTGGTTGGGGACCCACTGGAGGGTGGCGTTGGACACGATCAGGTCGTACGCCTGGTCGGGGGCCCAGCCGGTGGCGTCGGCCGGGCGGAAGTCGAGGCTGCCGCCAGCGGGGGTAGGACCGGCGAACTCCTCGGCGGCGGCGAGCATTTCGGCCGAGTTGTCGAAACCGGTGATGCGCGCGTCGGGCCAGCGGTCGGCGAGCAGGGCGGTGACGTTCCCGGCACCGCAGCCCAGGTCGGCGATCAGGGCGGGGGAGCGGGCCGGCTCCGGAACGCGGGAGAGCAGGTCGAGGAAGGGGCGGGTGCGGTGTCCCGCGTGGCGCAGGTACTGCTGAGGGTCCCAGGTGGCCTGGCGCATGGGTGTGACTCCTTCGGCGGTGAGCCTCGCTGTCAGGTTCATCCTCCACCCAAGTTCTCTCGATATCAAGTATCTTTACGTCGAGATATTTCTCCGGGGTCGTGGGCGTCCCCGTCCCGGCAACGGGCCGGAAGCCGTTGCCGGGACGGGGACGGGTCAGGAGAGCAGCGCCGAACCGAGCCAGTCGGAGGGGCCCTTGACCCCGGGAAGGGTGAAGAAGTACCCGCCGCCCGTCGGTGAGACGTAGTCCACCAGCGGCTCCCCGGCCAGCCGCTGCTGCACGGCCTGGAACTGCCGCTCCACGTCCTGCTGGTAGCAGCAGAAGATCAGCCCGACGTCCAGGTTGCCGTCGAGGTCCAGGCCGCGGTCGTAGTTGTAGCCGCGGCGCAGGATCCGCTGGTTCTCCGTCTGCGCGGTGCGCGGGTTGGACAGCCGGATGTGCGCGTTCATCGGGGTCAGCAGGCCCTGGGAGTCGGCCCGGTAGTCGGGCGTGTCGGACTCCCCGGTGCCGTCGAGCGGCGCCCCCGAGTCGCGGCGGCGGCCGATCATCCGCTCCTGCTCGCGCAGTGAGACCCGGTCCCAGAACTCGACCAGCATCCGGATGATCCGCACCACCTGGTAGGAACCGCCCTCCGCCCAGGCCGGCTCGCCGTTGGTGCCGCCGTGCGTCCACAGCACCGCGTCCGCCACCGCCGCATCGCCGACCTCGGGGTTGGCGATGCCGTCCTTGAACCCCAGCTGGTTGCGCGGGGTTCCGGACGGGCGCGGCGCGGCGTGGAAGCCGTCGGCCTTCCAGTTCGGCTGCATACCGCCGCGGGTGTGCCGGGTGATGTCGCGCAGCGCGTGCATCACGGTGTCACGGGAGTCCGCGCAGATCTGCAGCGAGAGGTCGCCGTGCAGCTCCTTGGAACCGACCAGGTCGTCGTCGGGGAAGGCGGGCATCGGCACCAGCTTGGCGGGCTTGCGCGCCGCGAGCCCGTAGCGGTCGTCGAAGAGCGAGGCGCCGAGGCTCACCGTGACGGTCAGCCCGTCGGCCGGCAGCACCGGCCCGAGCGTCGCGCTGTCGGTGGGCGGCGAGGCCAGGTCGGTGGCCGGCACCGGACCGCCCGAGGTCAGCACCCGGATCCGCTCGGTCAGCGTCCGCAGCAGCTGCTCGAGGCCGGCCCGGTCGGGCGCGATGACGTTGAACGAGACGAAGGACGCGGCATCCTGCTGCGGCGTGGTGACACCGGCCTGGTGCGGACCCTGGAACGGGATCCGCCGCCCGGACGGACCGGCTGCCCGGGGATCGGCCGCCTGGGGATCGGCGGCCGCCGCGAAGGCCCCGGCCAGCGCGCCCGCGCCGACCGCGGCACCCACCGACGCGCCACGCAGGAAGGCGCGCCGGTGCAGCGGCGCACGGCTCTGGGAAGGATCGGGCGCGGTCATGCGTGGTTCCTCGGGGTGAGCAGGTTGGGCAGGACGGCCAACTCCTCCAGGAGATCGCCGAGTTCTCCGTCCAGGCGCTGGCGCTGCGCCGTGGTGAGGTGCGAGGAGGGCGTCCAGGAGTCGTCCTCGCCGCGGTACGCCGCCACCTTGCCCTCGTAGCCGGGGAGTTGGCGCTGAAGCCGGTCGAGGAGTGCGGGATCCCGTGGCCGGATCACCGGCGCGAGGATGTCCAGTACCTTCTCGGTGCCCTGGACGTTGGCGTCGAGGGTGGCCAGTGTGGTGCCGCTGCCGTAGTCGGCGATGCCGTTCAGCTGGAACTGCAGCGAGTTCTCCAGGATCTCGTGGGCCCGCAGCGGGAGGTCGCCGGGGTCGGTGTCCTCGCTGGGGAAGTCCTGGACCAGGCCGTCGAGGTCCGTCACCAGTTGCTGGGTGACCGGTCGCAGCCGGCCGGCGTCCCAGCCGTGCCACAGGCCGTACTCGATGGCGAAGAAGCCGGTCCAGCCGGGGGTGTCGACGCCCTGGGGCAGCCCGTCGGCCATGCCGTCCAGGGACTTGTCGAAGTCGCCGAAGGAGTTGTAGGCGGCGCCCAGGCGTTCGTAGTCCAGGTGTGCGGCGAGCCAGTCGGACCTGGCCGCGCCCAGGTCGCCGCGGGCCACGTCGGCGTCGAGCGTGCGGCCCGCGCCGAGCAGGTCCGGCAGCGCGGTCTTGACGTAGTCGCGGTAGGCCTTGACCGGTGCGCCCAGCTCCTTGTCGGGCATGGGCGGGTAGCCGGCCACGGCACCGGACGCCCTGCCGATGACCGTCACCGGGCTGGTGGTGAGCACCGGGCCGCTGGAGAAGACGCAGCGCACGGCGTACCGGCCACCCGTCAGGGTGGTGGCGAGCGGCAGCGTCCTGCCGGGGCCGAGCCAGGGGATCTCCGCGTACGCCAGGCTCGCGTCCGGCGAGACCACATAGAGCGTGGCGAAGACCTTGGAGTTGTTGGTGACGCTGAACGAGATCCGTCCGGCGGGCAGGCGCCCCGGCGGTGTGCCGCAGGTGGTGGTGTCCACCTGGAGCTTCCCACCGGGTGGTGCGAGCTCGCTGCTGTCGGCGGGGGCGGAGCCGATCAGGGCGGTGGTGCCCAGCAGTACCAGCCCGACCAGCGCCGGGCGGAGCCGGCGGGCCGCGGGTACGGGGGGTGTGCGCTCCGGCATGGGGGTCCTTCGAGCAGGCAGGGTCCCGGCCCGGGCGGGGCGCCGGGGCCGGGACCCTGGACGGATCAGTTCCAGATGTCGGTGATCGGCGCGGCGCTCGCGCTCTGGCCGACCGGAGCCAGTCCGTACATCTGCTCCAGGGTGGCGAGCAGGTTGTAGTGGTTGATGGTCTCGCTGTACTGGCCCTGCTGGACGTGCGCGCCGAAGAACAGGGTGGGGATCTGGTTGCTCTCGGTGTAGTCGTCCTCGTCCCAGGTGACCACCAGCAGGCTGTTGTTCTGCTGGGCCCAGGTCGCGTAGTTGGACAGGTTGTTCTGCAGCCAGGAGTCGCCGTCGGCGATGGTGCCGTCGTGCATGTCGTCGTTGAGGTTCGGGATCACGAACGACACGGTGGGCAGCTGGTTGTAGTCGGTGGGGAAGGCCGAGAACGGCTGCTGGTCGGCGGCCGGGATGTTGCTGAAGTTGGCCCACGGGGAGTGCTTGCGCGCGTAGCCGCCCGAGGCGGTGCAGCTGGTCGAGCCGGCCTTGGGCAGGTTCTCCGAGTAGCCGGTGAAGCTGTGGCCGCCGGCCAGCAGTTCGGAGCCGAGGTTGGCGGTGTTGCCCTCGTTGACCGGGCAGGAGTCGGAGCTCAGGCCGAAGGTGGAACCGCCGAACAGCGCCATGTAGTTGGGCTCGCTGGGGTGGCTGACGCCGAAGGAGGAGGTCATCAGCGCGCCCTGGGACGCCAGGGAGTTGATGTAGGGGGCGTCGTCGGTGTCGCCGATGATGTCGTCGTAGGAGTGGTTCTCCTCCACCACGACCACGATGTGCGCGGGAGCGGGGACGGTGCCGGCCGCCGGCGCGGCGGCGGCCGAGCTGTGCGGAGCCAGGGCCAGGGACGCCGCAACCGCCGTCGCCGTGGCGACGGCGGAGAGCCCGGCAAAACGCGACCTCGTACGCATGGAGACTCCAGGGGGAGACGAGCCGGGCGGTGTGCCGCGGCTCTCACGGAAGCGGGGGATTCCGCCGCATGGGCCTCGTGGTCGAGCCGCGGACCGATGCGGGGGGTGGCCGGGCCGATCGCCCGGCCTCGGTGCCGCGTAAAGCATTGGGGCCGTAGGTGCCTTTCAGTTGTCGGTGGACTGGCGAGTCTGTGAACTTAGCGAGGAGACGCGGAGGTTGGCTCGAGGCCCTGACTGACCATTCGTCAACTCCTCACGGCAACCGGTTTTGCCGGTTGTTTCCATTGCGGGTTCAGCTTTTACCCGGCCCTGCCGTCCGGTCGGGAGGCCCGGATCGGTCCGGCGATCGCGGTGCGGTGCACCTGGTCACCACTCTGGAAGTAGCAGCCGGTGCCGGTCAATGGAGCGGTACCTGACAGAGCCTGTGGCGGTGGAGCGGAGGCGGCCGGTCCGCGAGGGCTCAGAACTCGTCACTGGTGAACGGGAGGCGGTCCGTGTGCAGCGCGGCGTCCAGCGCCCGGGCCGCGCCCGCCGTGTGCTCGACCACCAGCCCGGCCCGCAGCAGATCGCCCACCCGGGTGCCGCCGAGGTAGCAGGCCGCCAGATCCCGTACGTCGAGGGAGAGGTCGGCGGCATCGGGGCACGGATGGCAGGACGCCCCCTCCGGGCCGGCCGTCAGCCTGAACCGCCCGCTGTTGGCGGGGATCGAGCCGTCCTGGACGTCGAGGACCAGGTCGACCGGCGCGGCCCAGGACCGCCCGGTGAGGGCCGCCCGGACATCAGTGAGCCGCAGCCAGAGCGCGGGGAAGTCCTGGGTGACGCGCACCTGGTCGCGGTCGGCGGCGATCAGCAGCAGCGCGTCGTCGGCCGGGCGTCCCCAGGCCCGCACCTTCGAGGTGAGGTCGATGCCGGCGAGGTAGCCCCACAGCGCCGCCGCGGCCGGGCCGCTCCCGGCCTCCAGCTCGTAGACCTCGACGGCTCCGGGGGAGTCGTCGCCGCCGCGGGTGCGGTAGACCGCGTAGTCCGGCGACGGCCCGTCGCCCAGCACCACCACCCGCGGCGGGCTGAGCTCGTCGTCGTCCTCGTCCTCCTCGGGCAGGATCTGCTCGCGCCACCAGTAGTCGTCCCTGGCCAGGCGGCCGGCCCGCTCGGCCCGGCCCGCCTCGTAACGGGGCCCGATCGCCGCCGGCGCCTTGGCGGGGTCGAGCAGGCGCAGCGGCCGGGGATCGGGCGCGAGGCGCAGGTCGAGCGGGCGCCGGGAGTCGATCTCGACCGTGCACAGCCGCGTGCCCGCGCCGAAGCCGTACCGGCCGTAGATCGCGGCCTCGGAGGCCCAGAGCGCGGCGAGCGGCCGGCCCGCCGAGGCGCACCGGCGCCACAGCTCCGAGACCAGCTCCGAGAGCACCCCGCGACGGCGGTGGGTCGGTGCCACGCAGACGAACGTCAGCCCCGCGCAGGGGAGCTGGCCGCCGGGCACGGAGAGCCGCAGTGGGACGGTGGCGAGCAGGCCCACCAGCCGGCCGTGCTCATAGGCGCCGATCCGGTCGCAGCGGAGCAGGAACTTCCGGTGCTTGGCGCGCAGGTCGTCCTCGTACTCTTCCAGGAAGACGAGCGAGGCGAGGTCGATGGCCCGGTCGAGGTCGGACTTCGGCACCTCCCGGATCCGCAGCGGGGGGCTGTCCTCGGAGGTGGTGGCAAACGTATTCGGATTCGATTCGCTCACAGCGGAGATGCTAGTTCTCCGCCGGGCCGCCGGGAAACGAAATGCCGTAAGCGGAATACCGGTCGCCCGCCCGATGCCGCACGGGTGCGCCCATCGGGTGCAGGCGGGGTACGGTCTGGCGGTGCGCGCTCCGCGAGGGCGGGGCCGATCACTGGGCGGTCGGACGGATTGCCCGCGTGTCCGCCGGGTCCGGTTACGTATACGTACGGTTCCGTTGTGAATGAGGAAATGGCGGAAGCGGTGAAATCCGTCCGTCCGCCTCGAAATCCTGCGGCGATCCGGTGCCGTCGGATCCGTCGGGAATCTCGGAATCGCTGCCCGGGCAACCGGGACGAGCCCCCACCGCGATCCGCGGTGGGGGCTCGTCCGGTCAGCCGTGCACCGTCGCGGGACGGCCTCAGCCGAGGGTCGCGGCGTGCGAGGTCTCGGCGGCGAAGCCCCAACTCGGGGCGGTGTTCCAGGGGTTGGGCAGGGTGGCGCCGGTCGCGTAGGCGTAGCCGGCGCCCCGGGCGAAGGCGGTGTCCAGGGCGGTCTGCATCCGGGGCGCGTCGGGCACGCCGTAGACCAGATGCCAGAAGGAGGTGCCGCTCGGGTCGAAGGAGGCCCCCGAGTAGTAGCCGGCCGTGAGGTTGAAGACGTTGCCGCCGAGCCAGCCGCCGCCGGTGTAGTCGGCGTAGCTGCCCTCGTAGGTGACGAAGGTGTCGGCGGTGCGGTGGGCGGGGTCCAGGTAGCAGTCGGCGATCGCGGTGCCGGGGTTGTCCACCACCAGCTCCGGTGCGGCCGGGTCGATGGCGTTCATCGCGGTCTGCACGTACTGGCGCAGCGTGTAGTAGTAGTCGCGGGTGCTGTTGGCGGTGCCGCAGTCCCGGCTGACGACGTCGAAGAAGATGCCGTCCACGTGCAGCCTGCCGTCGGCGGTCTTCAGGTAGTTGTCGATGGACGCCTCGACGTCGGCGAGCGGCCGGGCGCCGCTGTCGGTGTGGACGTAGCCGATCACCCGGGTGTGCCCGCCCGCGGCGGTGGTGCCGGCCCGCAGGGTGTCGGCCTGGGCCTGCCAGGCCGGGGTGAACGCGGAGTCGCCGTTGCCCGGGTTGAGGATCACGATCGAGGCGGCCGGAGTGGCCGTCTGCAGACCGGAGAGCATCGGGTCGCCGGGCCACACGTACGCCGGGACACCGATCTCCAGCCCCCGCGCGCCGGAGGCAGCGGCGGTGGTGGAGGCAGCGGTGGCGGCGCCGGCACTCGATGAGCCCGCCGTCACGGCGAGCGCGGAACTGAAGAGCAGGGCCAGCAGGCCCTTGGTGTGCTTGCGCACGGTATCCCCCTTGCGAGTTGACCGACAGTTTTGACCGGCAGTGTTGACCGACAGTCTTGATCGGCAGTGTTGATCGGCAGCCTTGATCGACAGCGCCCTCATTGTGCCCCAGCCGCGCCGCGGCGGGGTGCCGGTTTTCGGGCGGGGCGCGGTCGTGGCTGCCGAACGGGGGCGGCCATGCGGGCGACGGCGCTCTCCGGATCGAGGTCGGCGATGATGTTGCCTTCCTGAACACGAGATGAGTAGCCATGGATCTGCTGTCGCTCCGCTACTTCCAGGCGGTCGCCCGCCACGAGCACATCAGCCGCGCCGCCGAGGAACTGAGGGTGGCCCAGCCCTCGGTGAGCCGGACGATCGCCCGCCTCGAAGCCGAACTCGGTGTACCGCTCTTCGACCGCCAGGGCCGTCGCATCCGGCTGAACCGCTACGGCACCGCCTTCCTCCGCCGGGTCGACCGGGCGCTGGCCGAACTGGACGACGCGCGCCGCGAACTCGCCGACGCGGCGGGTTCGGACCACGGCAGTCTGGCCGTCGCGGCCGAGACCCTGCTCACGCTGAGCGGGATGCTCGCCGCGTTCCGGGCCCGGTACCCGGGCGTGACGGTCCGGCTCTTCCAGTCCTCCAACGACCGGATGAACCGCCAACTCCAGGCGAGGGAAGTCGACTTCTGCATCGCCTCGCAGCCGCTGAACGGATCGGCGCTGTGCTCGGTCGAGCTGGTCAGAGAAGAGGTGCTGCTCGCCGTCCCGCTCGGCCACCGCCTCGCCGGACGGGACCGCGTGGACATCGCCGCACTCGCCGAGGAGGCGTTCGTCAGTACCAGGCCCGGGCACTGGCAACGCGCCCTGCTGGACCGGCTCTTCGCCGAGGCCGGGCTCACCCCCGTCATCGGCTGCGAGGGCGACGAACCCGGCGCCACCCAGAACCTGATCAGCGCCGGTCTCGGGATCGGCCTCGTCCCCGAGATATCCCGCCTCGCCTCGTCGCACGCTCCCGTCTCCTGGGTGCGCCTGGACGTCCCGGACTGCCACCGTGTGCTGTCGCTGGTGTGGCGCAGGGACGGCTATCTCTCCACCGCCGCCCGGAACTTCCGCGAGCTCGCCGTCGAGCGGCTCGGCTGCGTCCCCGCCGTGAGGTCCGACCCGCCCGGCACCGGCCTGAGTACTCCGGAGGCATGAGCACATGGCGGAACTGATCGTGGAAGGCATGAGCGATTGCGCATAGCGTCGTTCTCGGACCGGTTCACGGACTTACGACCGGACGGGCCCGGCGGTCGGCCGGGCTCAGCGACCGAGGGGAACCCTACGATGAACGACGAACGACACCGCCCCGCCGAGTCCGACGGCGGCTTCACCAGCTATGCCGAAGCCATCCTCGACGTGCTGGCGCGGACGCCCGAGCGGTCGGTGCTGACCAGCGCCGAGGGCCGGCGGATCACGGCGGGGGAGTTCCGGGACGGCACGTACCGGCTGGCGCACGAGCTGGCCGGGCGGGGGATCGGCCGGGGCATGACCGTGTCCCTGCTGACCGGCAACACCCCCGAAGCGCTCGGGGCCCGCTACGCGGTGAACCTGCTCGGCGCACGGGTGGTCTTCCTCTACGACGGCATGGCTCCCGAGACGCTCGCCCGCGTCGTGGACAGCGTCGACACCGAACTGCTGCTGATCGACGCCACCCGGTACCGGGACGCCGAGCAGCTGCTGCCCCTGCTGAAGCTCCCCGCCGTGCTCACCCTCGGCCCCGGACCCTTCGGTGAGGACGTGGTGGCGAGCTCCGCCGACCGCGCGCCGGAGCCGTTCGCCGTCCCGGTCGGCCCGCAGGACGACTGGTGCATCCGGCACACCGGCGGCACCACCGGAGTGCCCAAGGGCATCAGGATGAGCCACGGCCCGTACCGGCGCAGTATCGCCGCCCCGCTCACCGGCGCCGGCGCGGAGCCGCGCTATCTGGCCTGCACTGCGCTCGCCCATCTCGCGGGCATCTTCGCCGACATGGCGCTGTTCCGCGGCGGCTCGGTGGTGCTGCAGCGGGCCTTCGAACCGGGCGAGGTGCTGGCCGCGGTCGAGCGGGAACGGATCACCCATCTGTGGCTGCTGCCGCCGCTGCTCTACCAGTTGCTCGACCACCCCGACCGCTCCCGCACCGACCTGTCCAGCCTCGGCCGGATCACCTACGGCGGCTGCCCCGCCTCACCGGCCCGCCTGCGGCAGGCGGCCGAGGCCTTCGGTCCCGTCCTCTACGGCACCTACGGCCAGAGTGAGGCCATGGCGATCACCGAGGTCGGCCCGCAGGAGCACACCGTGAGCGGGCCCGGCGGGCAGATCACCGTCGGGCGGCCGCTGCCCGGCGTCGAGATCGCGATCCGGGACCAGGACGGCCGGACGCTGCCAGCGGGGCAGGAGGGCGAGATCCACGTACGGTCCGAGGGCGTCATGCGCGGCTACTGGAAGCAGCCCGAGCTCACCGCCGAGGTCGTGCGCGATGGCTGGGTCCGCACCGGGGACGTCGGCTACCTCGACGAGGAGGGCTATCTCTTCATCGTCGACCGCCGGAAGGACATGATCATCGTCGTGGGCGGCCACGTCTACCCCGCCGAGGTCGAGGAACTGCTGCTCGCCCATCCCGCCGTCGCCCAGTGCGCGGTCTTCGGAGTCAGTGCCGAGGACTCGACCGAGCACGTCCACGCCGCCGTCGTCCCCGCCCCGGGCCACCACCTCGACCTGGGCCTGCTGCGTGAGTTCGTCACCACCCGCAAGGGCCGGCTGTACGCTCCGGAGGCCGTCCACCTGGTTCCGGCCATCCCGCTGACCGCCGCCGGCAAGCCCGACAAGAAGCTGCTGCGGCAGACGCTGGGCGACCGGTGAGACCGCTCCGGCGGCCGTGGGCGGACCGACGGCCGGTCAGGGGCCGAGTCCCGGGCCGGTCGGTCGGCCGGTCAGCCGGCGGACCGCGAGGATCGCCGCGCCGACCGCCAGCCAGCACGTGCCGGCGATCCGGGAGTGGACGTCCGCGTGGTAGAGCACATAGCCGATGATCGCGAAACCGATCACCGGCACGGCCAGGTGCATCCCGTAGGTGTGCTGACGGCGGCGGATCAGGAAGTGGGACACCACCGACAGGTGCAGCATCAGGAAGGCGAACAGGGCGCCGAAGTTCACCAGCGACGCCAGCAGGCCGACCCGGCCGGCCAGGGCGAGTCCCAGCCCCAGGCTGACCGCCGCCACCAGCAGCAGGGCCCGCTCGGGCACCTGGCGCCGGGGGTCGACATGGGCCAGGAAGCGCGGCAGCTGTCCGTCACGGGCCATCGAGAACAGCAGCCTGGACGTGGCGGCCTGCGCCACGAGCGAGTTGGCGACCGCGGAGGCCAGTGCGGCGGCGATCGCCACGACCGCCTTGAACGCGCCGCCTCCGACGACCCCCGCGAGGTCGTAGAACGCGGTGTTCTGCGCTGCCTCACCCGGCAGGCTGGTGCGGCCCGGCAGCAGCAGCGCCGCGAGGTAGGTCTGCACCACGAACAGCGCCGCGACCAGGCACAGCGACAGTACGGTGGCCCGCCCGACCACCCTGCTGCCGCCTTCGGCCTCCTCCGCGAGGGTGGAGATCGCGTCGAAACCGAGGAACGAGAGCACGGCCACGGACAGCGCGGAGAACACCACGCCGACGGAGAAGACACCCGGGTTGTAGAACGGGTCGAGGCTCCAGTGCGCGCCGCCGACCCCGCGGGCGACGGCGAGGGTGCTCAGGACCACGAACGCGGCCAGGACGGCCAGTTCGCCGAGCAGGAACAGCCGGTTCAGCCGGGCCGTGGTCTCGATCCCCAGCAGGTTCACCACGGTGTTGAACACCACGAAGACCACGATCCACCCGCGCTGCGGCACACTGGGCAGCACCGACTGGAGCGCCACGGCTCCGGTGACGTAGAGCAGGGTCGGCACGAGCAGGTAGTCGAGCAGGATGCCCCAGCCGGCGAGGAAGCCGGCCCACGGGTGCAGCCCGCGCCCCGCGTAGGAGTAGACGGAGCCGGCGATGGGGAAGGCCCGGGACATCTCGCGGTAGCTGGCGGCGGTGAAGAGCATGGCCACCAGCCCGACGAGGTAGGTGAGCGCCACCATGCCCCGGGAGATGTCGAAGACGATGCCGAAGATCGCGAACGGCGCGATCGGCACCATGAAGACCAGGCCGTAGACCACCAGGTCGCGCAGGTGCAGGGTGCGGCGCAGCTGCTGCCGGTAGCCGAACCGCGACAGCGGCCCGTCGTCGTCCGGCCGGACCACGTCGGTGTCCGTCCTGTCGGTCATCCGGTTTCTCCCGTCCGCGGTCAGCGTGTCGGTTTCCCGTCCGGGCGGAGCCGGCCGGCGATCGATGGCGGCCGCGGCCGCCCCGGTCGGGCCCGGGGCGGCCGCAGCGCGGGGCGCTACCAGGAGTTCAGGGCCTTGGCCACCCGGTCCACGGCCTCGCCGACCTTCTCGGCCGGCAGAGCGGTGTAGCAGAGGCGGAAGAAGCCGGGGGTGGGGCAGGACATGACCCCGCCGGGGAGCAGCGTGACCTGGGCCTTCTCCACGAGGTAGTGGAAGAGGGCATCCTCCCGCGGGTCCAGGGCCCGGGTGTTCAGCGCCTGGAGGGGGAGGTCGGCGGAGGCGGAGCCGGCGCCGTTGGTGTCGTGGTGCTTCGGCTTCAGGTAGTCGGTGAGGTCGAGCCAGAAGAACTGCGCCGCGTTGCCGCCGTCGTCGTGGACGTACTTGATCTTGTTGGCGTCCAGGCGGTCCTTGACGTGCTGGAAGCTCTTGGTGAGGAGACCGCCGTAGCGCTTCATCGCATAGGTCGTGTAGGGCTCGGACTTGTCGCCGTCGGCCTTGGCGGTGAGGATCGCCTCGATCACGTACTGCTTGAGGGAGTCGAACGGGCTGAACCAGGAGAGCGAGGCGCGCTTCTCGGCGTCGTCCTTGCTGCCCTCCATGACCCGCCTGACCGGGTCGTAGCCGGAGACCAGGAATCCGGTGCGGAAGCCCGAGAGTCCGAAGTCCTTGGCGAAGCCCCAGACGACGTGGACCCGGTTCGGGTGCTTGCGGTAGGCATCGAGCTTGAGGGCGCTGACGAAGGCCGGCTTCGAGCCGGAGATCTGGGAGAAGCAGTAGATCTCGTCCGAGATGATGTGCATCTCGGTCTTCTCCATGACCCAGGTGTAGATCTCCTCGAGCAGCTCCTTCGGGTAGTTCACACCCAGCGGGTTCTGCGGGTTGGTGAGGACCAGCAGCCTCGGCGCCTTGCCCTTCTTCTTCTGGTACTCGCCGTAGGTGTCCTGGATGAGCTTGAGGGTGAGCTTGAAGCGCTCGTTCCCCGAGGTGGGGAGGTTGACCGGCACGCAGGTGAGCTTCGGCCGCTGTTCGAACGACCAGTTGAACCCCTGCCAGTACGGCGCGGGCAGCAGGACCGCGTCACCGTCCCGCAGCGGCGGGGGGTCATCGGCAGTGCCCTCCCCCTTCAGGCCGAACGCCAGACACTCCAGGGCGGAGGCGACGCCCGCGGTGCCGTACACGTGCTCCTTCTTCACCGTGGTCCCGAACGCGTGGCCGAGCAGGTCGGCCGACCACTGGCGCAGGTCGTCCTCGCCGTATGCCGGAAGGTAGTTGATGTACTTCTCGTCGATCAGCTTGATGTTCTTGAACACCTGCATCTGCAGGGAGTCCTCGTAGACCAGACAGTTCTCCGCGACGGAGAGGTTGTCCACATCGGGTGCCGCGAAGCGGTGGTAGAAGGCGAGGGCCTGCTCCAGGTCATGGGTGCCGGCCAGCACCGAAGCGATGTCCTTCGGGGCCGGCGGTGCGGTGTGCCGCTGCTTCTGCTTGGTGGATGCGGAGTTCGGCGTCATGGCGCTCGATTCCTTTCTCCGGGGTGCGTGGGGCGCCTCTTCGGGGCGCGAAGGGCACCGTGGACGAACAGTCTGTTCGCGCGCGCGGGGAAAACCCGGGAGTACACGCGCCCGGGCGTGCCCCAGTCGGATACCGGGCGGCGCGCACCCGGGGAAGGGGAGCGTCCCGACGGCGCCCGAGGTGCTGCTGCGCGCCGGTCGGCACCGCCGATGGAGAGGTTCCCACGTGGTCGGGTCGGCCGTGGCGGTGACCCGCATGGGTGGATCGAACCGGCTTGATTTTCACAGGAGTTGACGATCGGGGACAGAATCGGGCGGAGGTGTGACATCGGTGCCGGGGTGCGACTGTCCGGGTGTGATGGTGCTCCGGTCGGAGTGGCGCGGCGGCCGAGGGGGAACCGCTGTGGACCCGATCCGAGCGGAGGAATGCCCGATGTGCCGTCTGTTCGGCCTGAGCAGCAGCCCGAAGCGCACCCGCGCCACCTTCTGGCTGCTGGAGGCCCCCGACAGCCTGAGTGACCAGAGCCACCGCGACCCCGACGGGACCGGCCTCGGCTTCTTCGCGGCCGACGGCACCCCGCAGGTGGACAAGGAGCCCATCGCCGCCTACCAGGACCGCGCCTTCGCGGAGGAGGCCAGAGAGGTGGAGTCCGCAACCTTCCTCGCCCACATCCGCTTCGCCTCCACCGGCGGCCTGACGGCTCGCAACACCCACCCGTTCGAACAAGACGGCCGCCTGTTCGCACACAACGGTGTCGTCGGCGGGCTGGACCAGCTGGAGGCACACCTCGCGACGGACCGCTCACTGGTCTTCGGCGACACCGACTCCGAGCGGGTCTTCGCCCTGATCACCCGTGAGATCAGGGCGAACGGCGGCGACATCACCGCCGGTATCACCGAGGCGGTCCGCTGGATCGCCGGGAACCTGCCCCTCTACGCGCTCAATCTGATCCTCACCACCCCCACCGAACTCTGGGCGCTGCGCTACCCCGACACCCATGAGCTGTACGAGCTGGTCAGGACCGCCGGCGGCTGTCACGGCAACCGGCACCTGGACCACAGCGGCACCGCCGGCCGGATGCGCGTGCACTCCAGCGACCTCCGGTCCGCGGACACGGTCGTGGTGGCCAGCGAACGCATGGACGAAAACCCGGCCTGGCGGCTGATGGCGCCCGGTGAACTGCTGCACGTCGGGCCGGACCTCCGGCAGACCCGCCGGATCATCCTGCCGGACGCCCCCGCGCACCCGCTCGGCCTCGGCGATCTGCGCCCCGAGGCCGCCGCCTCCCAGCAGGCCGCCTGACCCGGCCGTCAGCCCTTCTCGCCCCGGGCCAGGCTGCGCAGCCGCTCCAGCCACTCGAACCGCCCGCTGTTGGCCACCGAGGCCCGGTCCAGTTCCTCCATCAGGCGCCGTGAGCGGTGCTCCAGGTCCAGCTCGTCCAGGATCCGGTCGACCTCGGCCAGCAGCGCGCCGTGCAACTGCCAGGCGTGCGGGTGCTCCTGGACCTGCCGCAGCAGCATATGGGCGGCCGTGTCCCGGCTGTCCCTGGCGGCCGAGAGTTCGGCGGTGAGCCGGCTCTCGGCCTCCTCCGCGTTCTGGCTCACCTGGGTCGTCACCAGCACGGCGAAGCTCACCAGCGCCCCGCCGACATGCACCAGCAGCTCCTCCAGGGCGAGCGCCACCGGGGCCGGGAAGAGTGCCTCGTCCTGCCCGCGCCGCTTGGCCAGGTCGGTCAGTGAACGCGCCATCACCCGCACCACGACCACGCAGATCTCCAGCGTGTCCAGCCCGGTGCGCAGCACCAGCCGGGAGAGCACGCCCTCCCGGATCCTCGGGTTCAGCCGCAGGCTGTCCTCCGCCTGGCGCAGCGCGGCGTCCACGTCGGCGATGGCCTGGTCGAGCCGGCGCGCCTCGTGCAGGCGGGCGGCGGCACGCTCGACCGTGGTGGGGCTGCTCAGCTCCTCGGAGATCCGCACCAGCAGGTGACGGGTCCGGCGGGCCAGGTCCTCGATCGACTCGCCCGCGGTGTCCACCCAGACCGGGGGCGCGAAGACGAAGTTGAAGAGCAGGCCGACCCCGGCGCCGATCAGGGTCTCCAGCACCCGGTCCCATGCCTGCGAGGCCAGTCGGGTGACCCCGAGGATCAGCATGGCGCTGATCGCGACCTCCTGGACGAACTCGTCGACCCGCACGAAGTGCCCGATCGTCAGGGAGGCCAGGATGATCAGCCCCAGGCTCCACCAGGACAGGCCGGTCACGGAGCTGAACCCGATGGCGATCAGCACCCCGATCACGACCGAGTTCACCCGCCGGATGCCGGTGGTCAGGGTGGAGTAGAGGGTGACCTGGACGACGAGCAGGGCGGTCAGCGGCGCGGTCAGCGGAGCCGGTTCGCTGCTCAGCTGGACCGCGACCGCGTAGGAGAGTGTGGCCGCCACCGTCGCGCGCACCGTCAGGACGACGACGGGCTCCTTGAGACGGCGTCGGACGGCTTCGGCCACCGTTTCGCGCGAAGCTGGCATTCCCTCGTCGTTCCCGGTCCGGGGCCGCCTCACCGCGATCGTGCGGGCGCGGCACCCGGAACTACGTCTGCGGGTGCGGGCGCGTACCGAACCCGGGGGCGGTGGCGCTCGGCGCGCCGGAGGTCAGCTTCCTCATCCGGGAACGCAGCTGGATGGCATGGATGATCTCCATCAGCCCCAGGACGATCAGCCAGATGCCGGCCACCAGGGTGAGCGCCGCGATCGAGCGGAACGGCGAGACGATCAGCACGATCCCGGCGATCGTGGTCAGCACACCGAGGAAGATCTGCCAGCCGCGGGCCGGAATCGCAGGAGTGGAGATCGCCGCCGCGGTCAGCATGACGCCGCGCAGCAGCCAGCCGAAGCCGATCCAGAGCGCGAGCAGCAGGATCGTCTCCGCCGCGCTGCGGAAGCAGATCAGGCCCAGCAGCAGGAACAGCGCGCCGCTGACGAAGTGCAGCGCGCGCAGATGACCCGGCACATGGTGGCCGAACGCCGCGGTCAGCTGGAACACGCCGCTGATCAGCAGGTAGACACCGAACAGCACCCCGACCACGAAGAGCGTGGCACCGGGCCACACCAGGACGCACACACCGAGCGCCACGGCGGCCACACCCGCGGTCAGCATCACCTGCCAGGTGGCGTTGGCCAGCAGGTTGAGCGCGCCACCGTACGGAGCGAGGTCGTGCGCCTCGGTCTCCGCGCCCACGCCGGTGCCCGCGCCCGCGCCCTCGCCCGCCTCCGGAGCCGGGCCGGCGCCGTGCGGCCGGCCTGTGCCCTGGGGCTGGATGTCACGCGGGTCGGTGCCGGACGGGAAGTCTGATGAGGTGCTCATGGCCCGCACCTGCCTCTCTGGGTTCCGGGACACTGCGTGTCCATCGTCACCCGCTGGGCTCCATCCCGCCTGCGGACGTCCGCCGGGCGCGGCCGCCTTCCGGCCGGAGCCGGGCCGGACGGCACCGGAGAGCCGCGGCGCTCACGCGGGCGGCTCCTCGGGAGGCGGCGGGTGCGCTCCGGGCACCAGGCGGCGGAAGCGGTCGAGCACCTCCTCCGGGCCGAGATCCGAGGTGTCGATGCGGTGGACAGGTACGCGCGCGGCCAACTCCTCGGCCACGTCCTCGAAGCACTGCGCGACGAGTGCGACGTACCGGCTGGTGAAGGAGCGCTCGAGTCTGCGGTCGCGGCGGCGCAGCCTGCGCATGAGCACCTCGGTACGGGCCGTGAGGTGCACCACGGTGGCCGGCGGCGGCAGCATGGCGGTGACCAGGTGGTGGTAGCGGTAGTAGGCCTCGTACTCCTGGACCGTGAGATCGCCGTTGAGGTAGAGCGCCTTCGCGTAGGCGAGCGAGCCGTGCACGTCCTGGTCGAGGACCCCGGACCGGCCGGTCCTGAGGTCCCGCAGGACGCGCAGCAGCAGTGTCTCCAGCTGGCAGAAGAACGCCGCCGAGCTGTCCCCGAGCAGATAGCGGGTGCGGTAGTCGTCCCGGCCGGGCCCTCGGTTGACCGGCACGACGTCCGGTATGCGCGCGACCCGGGTGTCCTCTGCCGCACAGTGGTTGAGCAGGGTGCTCTTGCCGACCGCGGGCGGCCCGAGGACGGCCACGGCGGGTGGCGCCGCGGGGCGGCCCAGTACGGGCAGGGGGTCGATGAGCCGGTGCGCCGAGTGCTCGATCAGGGCCGGTGGCGGGCGGTCCTCCGCCATGGCGGCCAGCCGGACGCCCAGTGCGCGCAGCCAGCCCGAGGCTGCGGGGGCGAGGTCGAGTTCGCCGAGCCGGTCCAGCGGCACCCAGCGGTGTCCGGCCGGGGCGGCCCGGGCGGCCGCCGCCCGGTCGGGGAGCCGCCAGCCGAACACCCGCAGGTTGCGGGCCGGTACCCCGGCACGGCGGTCGGCCTGGGCGTACAGCTCGGCCAGGTAGACCAGGTGCCCGGCCGGGGCGCGTAGCCGGGTGCTGTCCGCCAGGGCGGTGGAGGCGGCCCGGCGGAAGGAGGTCCCGGACTCGACCACCACGGACGGCAGTTCGGCGCGGAAGCCGGAATCCGGCAGCAGGAGCCGCCCGTTGTCGAGCACCAGGCAGGCGGCGGCCGTGTGAGCGGGGCGGTGACGGGGCGGCGGGGCGGTGAGCATCACTCTCCTGGGTGGGCGCGACGAGCCTTGCGGCCGACGGGAGTTCACGGGTACGGGCGGCGGGCGGACGGAAGCGTTCGGCAGCGGCCGGACTCAGCAGCCGTGGTGCGAAGGTCTTCGGTCCTCCCGGGCGGCGGCCGCCGCGAGCAGCGGACCCCTCCGGCGGACTACGGCGGTTCCCCGGCCGGGCGGACCGGCGACAGCACGCCTACCGGCTCCGCATCCGGGTCGGGCCCCGGTCCCGCGCACGGCCGGGCACACCGGTGCACCCGGCTCCGCCGTCGTGCGCGAGCGCGACCGGAGCCGCGATGGGAACCCCCGCGGTGGAATCCTCCGCGGCGGCCAGGCGGGTGGCGAACCCGGGCCGGACCGCCTCGGTGACCGACGGCTGACCGGGGCAGCCACGGTCACACCAGTGGGGCGGGGAAGCCGGAGCCAGGGACCGGCCAGGCGTTCCCGCCTCCGGGCGTCGGCCCCAGGCCGGGCTCTGGTCTCGACGGCAGGCGCTTCGAGGGGAGGGCGGAGCCGTGCGCGGGGCGACAGCGCGAACCGGCCGGTGCGGGGCAGGGCGATGCCGCCCGTGACGCTGGTGCGGCCCTCGATGCTGGAGCCACGGAAGTCCTCCTGTCCTGGTGCACGCGGTGCCAGTCGACGGGACTTGCCGAGCCATCCCCGGAATCGTCACCGAGCCCGGCGCCGGGCGCATAGACGTTTTCCGGACATCCCGGCGTACTGCCGGGAGAGTCCGACTGTCTGACGATGCGTCAGGTCGAGGCACTCCACCGGCTGTCGACGGCGGAGCGCCCCGGCTCGACGGTGCTCACCCCCGTCGTGCGGGGAACCCGTGGGCGCGGGCGCCGACCACGACCACCAGTACCGGTGCCAGCAGCGCGAGCACGCTCCAGGGCAGTGAGGTGGTGTCGAACAGGCCGAGCAGGATCCCGCCGACGACCCCGCCGACGGCCATGGCCACGTTCCACAGGGTGACCAGCATGGTCTGCGCGGCATCCGCCCGGTCGCCGCCGGCGTTGCCCGCCGCGGTCTGCAGCAGGGTGGGAATCCCGCCCCAGCCCAGTCCCCACAGCGCCGCCGCCAGGTAGACCGGAGCGGCGCTGTGGGCCCACAGCGCCAGGACGGCCGCCGCCGCGGCGATCAGGACGGTACCGGCGATGGTGAGACTCCGCAGCCGGCGGCGGATGTGGGCGCCCACCAGATAGATGCTCACCAGTGAGGCGCCGCCGAAGACCAGCAGTACCAGGCCGGTCGAGCCGCCCAGCCCCGCCCGGCCGAGGAACGGGGCGATGTAGGCGTAGAGGACGGTGTGGGCCAGGACGAAGACCAGGGTGACGAACAGGACCGGCAGCACACCGGGGACGGCGAGCGCCCCGAGGATCGGGGTCCGCCCCTCCGTCCGCTGTCCGGGGTGGTCGGGGACCAGGGCGCCGATCCACGCGATCACGCCCATCGCGAGCGCGGTCATCGCCAGGAACGCCACCCACCAGCCGAGTGCCTTGCCGAGAAAGGTCCCGGCGGGCACTCCCAGCGACAGCGCGATCGGAATGCCCGTCATGACGATCGCGATCGCCTTGCCCTGGAGCGGGACGGGCGCCAGCCGGCGGGCGTACCCGGCCAGCAGTGTCCAGGCCAGGCCCGCCGCCACCCCGGCGAGGAACCGGGCCGCCATGGTCAGCGGGTAGTCGGTCGAGAGCGCGGTGACCGTGTTGGCGACGGCGAATCCCGCCATGGCGGTCAGCAGCAGCCGCTTGCGCGGCCATCCCGCGGTGGCGGCGGACAGCGGGATCGCGGTGACGGCGGACCCGATCGCGTAGATCGTCACCGACTGGCCCATCGCGGACTCGCTGACCCTCAGGTCGGCGCTCATCGCCGGCAGCACGCCGGCGGGCAGGGTCTCGGTCAGGCTGGTGATGAAGACGGCGGTGGCCAGTGCCAGCAGCGCCAGCCGGGGAAGATGGCGATTCTCCTGTTCGGCAGGGGAGTTGACCAGTAGTCGAGTGCTGTTGTGGCTCATGTCGCGTATGCTCGAACCCTCACATTGATGTGAGGGTCAACGCGAACGGATGTGAGGTGCATCACATGCGCATCGGAGAACTGTCGGAGCGTACCGGAACACCCCGCCGACTGCTGCGCTACTACGAGGAGCAGGGCCTGATCGTCGCCGACCGCTCCTCGAACGGCTACCGCGAGTACGACGAGCGGTTCGTGGACCGCATCCTGCAGATCCGGGGGCTGCTCGACGCCGGGCTGCCCACCAGGATCATCAAGCAGATCCTCCCCTGCCTGGACAAGCCCCGGGTCATCCACTTCCCCGACGCGACACCGGAGATGCTCGCCACACTGGAGCGCGAACGCGACCGGATGACCGAGCGGGTCGAGTGCCTGGTCCGCAACCGCGACGCCATCGCCGAGTACCTCGACGCGGTGCGTGCCAGGATCCGCCCGGAGGCCGCCGAGGCGGCCATGGCGCCGTAGCCCGTAGCCCGTAGCCCGTAGCCCGTAGCCCGTAGCCCGTAGCCCGTAGCCGGGTTGGGCCGGGGCGGTCAGCGGACGGTGATGTCCCCGTCGGGCAGGTCCTGGACCGTGACCTTCGCCCGGGGCTGGCCGAGCGCGTGGGCCACGGCCTCGGCGATGCCGCCGTGGTCGGGCTTGACGGGGTAGGGCACGTTCTCGTCAGGGCCGTAGCTCTCGATGGCCTTGGTCAGGTAGCTCGGGTCCCAGGCGCCGACGGCACCCCTGACCTCCACCGCGGTCACCCGCAGTTCGCCGACCTGCCGGCGCAGCGCCGGGAGGATCTGGTCCGACCGGTACTCGCCGGGCACCTGGAACAGGCTGGCGTGAGCGCCCACCAGTCCGCCGTCGCGCAGTCGTACGGTGACGGTCAGACAGCTGGTCACGCTGGGGTAGAGGATGTCGCCGCCCCGGCCGACCTCGCGGACCTGGCCCTCGGTGATCCGCACCTGCCGCTGGGCCGGGGCCCCGGCGGCCGCCGGGACGGGCGTCGGCTGGACCGGTGCCGCGGCGGCGGTGCCGCACTGCAGTGCCAGCAGGGCGGTCAGGGAGGCGGCGGCCAGTGCCGTCGGCCTGATGATGCTTCGCCGGACGGAACCGATGGGGCGGATGGGCACGGGAACTCCTTCTGGTCTGCTGCGGCGGAGATACTACGGGGCCCGGCCGTCGAGGTGTGAACCGCCTTGGTGGCCGGTGAAGCTGATCCGCCGTCGACCGCGAGAGCGTTCCGGTGGTGGCCGCGCCAAGTCGCGGACGTGGCAGAGCCGGTGGCCCGAGCCCCGTGGGGCGTGGATCCACCGGCTCGTCAGACCGGAGCTACCTCACCATGAGGGTGGCCTTGACCACCGTCTTGGGGTCGGAAGCACAGTAGAAGGAGATCTCGTAGTTGCCGCCGCTCTTGACGTTGGTGAGCTTGGCAGTCGCGACGAGAGTCCCGCGCTGGCCGGAGACCAGCTCGGTGACCCCGATCGGGGCCCTCTCCTTGCCCTTGCCGATCAGCGCACCCTCGGCGGTTCCGCCTCGCCCGGGGTTACGGCAGCCGCGCAGGAACAGCGCGACGCTCTGGTCGGGGTGTGCGGTCGCGGGGATCACCGCGGTCCTGAGACCCGGGGTGGGCCTGGAAGTCGGTGAGGCGGTGGGGGACGGGGTGGCGGTGGCCGTTGGAGTGGCCTTGGCCGACGGGGACGCAGACGGAGATGCGGTGGAGGTCGCCGCGGCGCTCGGCCTGTTGGCCGAGAGGGCCGAGGAGGCGGTCAGACCCAGCAGGCTACCCGCTGCCACCGCGATGGCTGTGATCTTCACCGGACGCATGGGGTTGCTCCCTTCCGGCACGGCCTGGCACTCGGTGCCGATGCCGCGCCTGGCTTCCTCCGACGGTAGGAGGGAGCCGTACCCGCAGCGACCCGCGCTGGGCCGACCGGGTGATGCGTCAGTGTGTGGCTCCCTCAGAAACGCGCAGGTCAGAGTGGTTATCGGCGGCGGCGGTGAGCAGCGCGCCGAGGCCGGTCGCGACGGCGGAGGACGGCAGCGAAGGCACCGCCCGGCCGAGGACCTGCGACGGCAGGGCGGGTACGTGGACGAAACCGCCGCGGACGGCCGGGTACCGGGCGGCCAGGAGGTGCATCAGGGCGTAGAAGACGTGGTTGCAGACGAAGGTGCCGGCGGAGTGCGAGAGGGAGGCGGGCAGGCCGGCCGCGCGGATGGCGGCCACGCAGGCCTTGACCGGCAGGGTGGCGAAGTACCCGGCGGGACCGCCGGGTACCACCGGCTGGTCGACGGGCTGCCGGCCGGCGTTGTCGGGGATGCGCGCGTCGTCGATGTTGACGGCGATGCGTTCGACGCTGAGGTCCGGGCGGCCGTCGGCCTGGCCGACGCAGACCACCAGGTCGGGCTCGGAATCCCGGACCGCCGCGCGCAGTTCGTCGGCCGCCTGTCCGAACACGCAGGACAGCCGCCGGGGGATCACCTCAAGCCCGTCGGGCGGGTTGCCGGCGGCCAGCCGGACGGCTTCCCAGGAGGAGTTGAGAACAGCGCCGTCGAAGGGTTCGAAGCCGGTGAGCAGGACCCGGGTCATCAGGGATGGTGCCTCTCGTGGTCGGTGTCGCCGGGGCCGTCGGGGCCCGGCCCTGGGGATTCAGAACGCGAAGACCGAGATGATGGCGATGTTGCAGACCAACATCGCGCCCGCGGTGGGGAGCTGAGCCTTGATCGGCCCGTACTGGTCCTTCAGTTCGAGCAGGGTCGCCGGTACCAGGTTGAAGTTGGCGGCCATCGGCGTGACCAGGGAACCGCAGAATCCGGCCAGCATTCCGACGGCCAGCACCACCGCCGGATCGCCGTGCAACCGGACGATGAGCACCGGCCAGCCGATCGCGGCGGTCAGCACGGGGAAGGCGGCGAAGGCGTTGCCCATGACGACGGTCAGCAGCGCCATGCCGACGCAGTAGACCACCACCGCGAGGTAGCGGTGGCCGTCGGGCAGGAGGTGGGTGACGAGCCTGCCGACCTGGGTGCCGACCCCGGCCGTCTGGAAGATCGAGCCCAGTACCGCGAGCAGTTGGGGCAGCAGCAGGGCCCAGCCCATCGATTCGAGCAGGCCGCGGCCGGCGTGCACGGCGATGGCCGGGTTGCGCTCGCGGGTCACCAGCAGCCCGACCGCCACGGCGGCCAGTGCTCCCAGCCCCAGCCCGATGATGCTCTCGCTGCCGGGCTGCAGCAGCGCCCTGCCCCCGAGGTGCCACCGCTTGGCGAGCGTGCCGCAGACCAGGGCGACCAGCGGGATGGTGAGCGCGGGCAGGAACAGCCGGCTGCCGAGCCTGGCCGCGGATGCCTCGCGCCGCTCGGGAGCCGGTGTCCTGGGCGTGCCGCGCCCGGTCAGGCCGAACCCCGCCAGACAGGTCATGGCCAGAACGGCGGCGCCGAGCGGAGCGGCGGGCGCGGTCTTGCGCACCACCCAGGTGCCGTAGACGAAGCTCAGGCCGAGCAGCCCCCAGAACGCGGCGGAACCGAACCTCCTGGGATTGCTGCGGTCGGTCGCCATCTGCGCCGCCATCGTCAGGAGCAGACCGCCGACCAGCCAGTACAGCCACTCCGCCTGGATCACTTCGCCCCCTGCGGCGATCGGCGTCCGACAGCCGCGAGTTCGCGGTTCGCCGCGAGCAACTCCCGTTCCAGCCGGCGGTCCAGGCGCAGCAGCCGGGTGCCGTGGATGAGGGCGGCGCACAGTGCGGAGGGGATGGCCCACAGCGCGAGGCGGGTGGGCTCCAGGTGCGTGTGGTACGTCGCGTTGACGAAGCCGGTGATCAGCAGGACCGAGCCCACCGCCAGGAAGCAGTCCTCGCCGAAGAACAGCCCGACCGTGTCGGCGCCGGCGGCGTGGGAGCGGACCCGCTCCCGGGCCCGGTCGGAGAGCGTCCCGTGCCGGCGTTCGGCGGCGGCCTCGGCCATCGGTGCCACCATGGGGCGCACCGCCTGGGCCGCGCCGCCGATGCTGGTGAGCCCGAGGGCGGAGCACAGCTGCCGTACCACCAGATAGACCGCCAGCAGCCGTCCGGCGGTGAGATTGCGCAGTCTGCCGATGAGGGTGCGGGCCTGCTCCTGCAGACCGCTGCGCTCCAGCAGGCCGATGGCCGGCAGGACGACGACGAAGAGGGTCACCGAGCGGCTGGAGGCGAAGCCGGTACCGAAGGCCTCCAGCACCGCGGCCGGTGAGAGCCCGCCCAGCAGACCGGTGACGACACCGGCGATACCGACGATCAGCAGGGGGTTGCGCCTGGTGGCGAATCCCGCCACCACGATGAGGATGCCGAAGAGAACGATCACGCCCTGGCCGCCTTCCGGACGGGAGGTCACCGTTGTGTGGGGAAGGGCCCCGGGGGGTTTGTGGGGAGGGCCCCCGGGGAGAGTCGTAGCGAGGCTAGGGGTTGTTGAACAATCCGACAAGAGTGTGGGTGTACGGTTCCTTCCTCGATGACCGGAGCCGGGGCTGCGAACGGAGCGGGAGGACCGCGTGGTTGGAGGCGAGCAGGGCGCGGCAGGGGCGTTCGGCGCACTGGCGGCCGACCGCGGCCGACTCGAGCGCACCGGCGTGGCGCAGCGGGTGGCCGAGGTGCTGCGCGAGCACATCACCGAGGGGCGGCTCGCCCCCGGGACCAGACTCCTCGAAGAGGCGCTCGGTGAGGCGCTCGCGGTCTCCCGCAACACGCTGCGGGAGGCGTTCCGGCTGCTGGTCGACCAGCGCCTGGTGGTGCACGAGCTGAACCGCGGCGTCTTCGTCCGGGTGCTGACCCCACTGGACGTCGACGACATCTTCACGCTGCGTCTCGCCCTGGAGATGGCGGGCGTCCGCGCCGCCCGGCACGCGGCCCCCGAGCTGATGGCCAGGGTCCGCATCGCGCTGGCCCAGGCCGAGGCCGCCGAGCAGCGGGCGGACTGGGTCGCGGTCGGTACCGCCGATCTGCGCTTCCACCACGCGGTCGCCGCACTCGCCGGCAGTCGGCGGATCGACGACTGCATGTCCCGGCTGCTCGCCGAACTGCGCCTGGCGTTCGGGGCGGTGCCCACGGCGGACGGATTCCACGAGCCGTTCCTGCGCCGTAACCAGATCCTCGCGGGGCTGCTGGAGTCCGGCGAGAGTGATGACGCCGAGGTGGAGCTGACCAGGTATCTGGACGACGCGCGGAGGGTGATCGTGCACGCCATGCGGGCCGCCGGACCGTGAGCCGCCCGGGTGCGGCTATCGGGCGCGGGGCGCGATCACCAGCGGACGGCGGTGAAGTCGATCGGGCGGGGACGGAGCCGGCGGGTCCGCTCGGTGAGCTCGCGCAGCCGCTCGGCCATCTCCTGGGCCGGAAGGTGCCTGCGGTCGCCGTGGCCGGGCAGCAGCCACTCGAAGCGCAGCCGATCGGCGGTCCGGGCCAGCGAGGCGGACAGTTCCCGGATGGAGTACCAGGTGACGCTCTCGGCGACCTCGATGTCCGCGGTGCTCCGTGACCAGTAGAAGCTGTCGCCGCTGAAGCAGTAGCGCTCGTCGGCGAGATAGAGCACGCTGCCCCGGGTGTGCCCGGGCAGGGGGTGGGCGACCACTCCCTCGGCGATCTCCACCGGGTCGGTGCCGCGGAGCACGCGGTCGGCGTCCGGGGCGGCGTCGAGGTCGCCCTCGTGGATCCAGAGGCGGGCGCCGAGGCGGTCGGCGTACCGGCGGCCGTGCGCGGCGTGGTCGCGGTGGGTGAGCAGGATGTCGGTGACGGGGCCCAGGGCCTCGTAGCGCGCGGCCAGTGTGGTGCTCCAGCGCGGGGTGTCCACCATCATCAGGGTGCCGCCGGGGCGGTGGAGCAGATAGGAGTTGGCGCCCGCAGTCCGCCTGGAGTTGTGCCCGCACAGCAGCACGGTGTCGTCCAGGGCCAGCGGGAAGGGGTCGGTCTCCGCCGCCAGCCGCCCGTCCGGCGGGTGGATCGACCTGGTCGGGCAGGCGTGCGCGGCGGCCTGGAGCAGCCGGACCTCGGCCTCGCCGTCCGGCTGGCGGAGCACCACCGAGCGCCCGCCGGCCTCGCCGATCAGTCCCGGTGCCAACTGCCGCGCGACGTCGCAGTTGGTACAGCGCTCGTCCACCTGCCAGCCGTCCTGTGCCCGCACATCACCCATGGTGCCGCTCCTTCCCGGAGTACGCCTACCGGCCGGATACCCGCTCTCAGAAGTACCCCGTGCCGTACCGGGAACGGAAGAGGGCCCGGATCTTGTACTTACGGTGCGCCCCTGCTCTGACGGCCGCCCGTGTGCGCGTGCCCGTCGCGGGTCCGCAGCGGTTCCCGGCGGTCGCCGTGAGCCGTTCGAGCTGCCGCCGGCACCGGTGGGGGCGACCGGCCGGGGGTGCCGCGGTTGACGTGAAACCGTCGCTGGCGTATACCGCTTTACGTGATCTTTAAGGAACGGTGCTCTGTCCTCGGCGCGCGGCGGTGAGTCACGCTCTGCGAAGCCTCCTCGTGCTGGCCGAGGAGACCGGTCAGGACCCCGCGCTGACCATGCTCTCCGCCGTGTTCCTGGGCGCCGCGGCCGTCGCTTCGATCGGCTGCCTGGGCGTTTCGGTGGTGCGGCGTGGCGGTCTGCGGGCCGAGACCCCCGCGCGGACCTGGCGGGATGCCGCCCTCGCCTGCCTCGCGGGTGCCGCGGCGCTGTACGCCTTCGGGCTGCTGAAGGGCTACCGGAGGGTCGAGGACGAGGCGCGGGTGTGCGGGATGGCCCGGTACGGCGACCCGGTGGTCTCCGAGGTGCTCCCGAAGGACGATCTGCTGCCGCTGAGCTCCAGATGCACCTGGAGCGACGGGTACACCATCGAGTTCGTGCCCTGGCTCGTCAACCCCGGCCTGGTCCTCTCCCTGGCGGGGACGGCGATCGCCCTGGTGCTCGCCGCCATCCGGTACGAGCAGGAGCGCCGGGACAACTGACTTTCCAATCGGAGCTTCTGACGGTGCGTCTGTTCCGACCGGACCGCCGGAACCTATTGACGACAGGTCTGGACCACCCTACGGTGCGGACACCGCCGTGCGCCCCACTCGGAGTGCACCGCCCGTCAGGACCCGGATGGGAGTCCGAGATGACCGGTCGTGGACCACGCCTGCTGAGGGCCGGCCTGAGACTGGCCGTGGCGGCCGCCGTCACCTTCGCGGTGCAGACGCCGGCGGCCGCGGCGCCGAGCGCCCCGCGCGACGACAGCTGCACGGTCAAGTCCAGGCCCGCCGGCCCGGTGCTCCAGGGGTACTGGGAGAACTGGGACGGTGCGGCGAACGGCGTCCATCCGCCGCTCGGCTGGATCCCGATCACCGATGCCCGGATCGGCGCCCACGGCTACAACGTGGTCAACGCCGCCTTCCCGGTGATCCTCTCGGACGGCACCGCCCTGTGGCAGGACGGGATGGACTCGACGGTGAAGGTCCCCACGCCGGCCGAGATGTGCCAGGCCAAGGCGGCCGGCCTCACCGTCCTGATGTCCATCGGCGGCGCGGCGGCCGGGATCGACCTCAGCTCGACCGCGGTGGCCGACCGGTTCGTCCAGACCGTGGTGCCGATCCTGAAGGCGTACAACTTCGACGGCATCGACATCGACCTGGAGACCGGACTCACCGGCAGCGGTGACATCAACACCCTCTCCGCCTCGCAGGCCAACCTCATCCGCATCATCGACGGCATCCTGGCCCAGATGCCCCCGCAGTTCGGCCTGACCATGGCGCCCGAGACCGCCTACGTCACCGGTGGCAGTGTGACGTACGGCTCGATCTGGGGCGCCTATCTGCCCATCGTGAAGAAGTACGCGGACAACGGCCGGCTCTGGTGGCTGAACATGCAGTACTACAACGGCGACATGTACGGCTGCTCGGGTGACTCCTACTCCGCCGGTACGGTCGAGGGCTTCACCGCGCAGACCGACTGCCTGAACGCCGGACTGGTCGTCCAGGGCACCACGATCAGGGTCCCCTATGACAGGCAGGTGCCGGGACTCCCGGCCCAACCGGGGGCCGGCGGCGGTTACATGTCGCCGGATTCGGTGTCCCAGGCCTGGAGCGGCTACGGCGGCGGACTCAAGGGGCTGATGACCTGGTCGGTCAACTGGGACGGCTCCCAGGGCTGGACCTTCGGCGACAACGTCAAGTCCCTGCAAGGCCGTTGAGTCCGGCCGGTCAGGCGGGAAGCCGCCCGCGCGGCAGGCTCGCCAGCACGCCGAGGGCGAGCGCCGCCACCACGACGGCGAAGACGGTCCCGGCGCTTCGCAGCCCGATGTGGACGATCAGCACGCCCACGCCGATCGCGGGCAGCGCCAGCAGCGCGTAGACCATCGCGAACAGGGCCGAGAACGCCTGCCCCCGGACGGCGGGCGCGGTCCGCCTGGTGATCAGGGCGATGCCGTCGCCGAGCGCCAGGCCGGCGGAGAGCCCGTCGGCCACCGCCGCGCCCAGGAGCGGTGCGGCGGAGGCGGTGAGCATCGCGGCGGCCAGCATCGCGGCAGCGGCGACCAGGCCCAGGCAGGCGGCCGCCAGGACCTCAAGGGGAGGAAGCACCCGGGCGAGGAGCTGGCCGATGGCGACGCAGACGAAGGTCAGCGAGACGGTCGCCCCGGAGAGTACCGGGGAGTCCAGCCGCAGCAGCATGGTGAAGAACAGCCCGGTGGTGGCGGTGAGCACGCCCATGACCGCGAAGCCGGCTCCGGCCGCCAGCGCACAGCGCATGAAGGGGGCCCGGATCTCCGCCGGCACCCTCGGCAGCCGGGCGGCGAACAGCCGCTCTCCCGTGCGGCGTTGGACGGTCTCCGGTACCGGGACCAGGAGCAGCAGGGTGACCAGCACCAGTGCGGCGTCGACGATCCAGGCCAGCCGCAGTGGATCCGGTGCCCACTCGGCCAGAGTGCCGGCCAGCAGCGGGCCGCCGGCCAGACCGCCCATATTGGCGGCCAGGGCGATCCGGCCGGCCCTGATCTGCTCGCCGGGCGCGGCGAGTTCGGTGAGGTGCGCGGTCGCCGCACCGGTGACCAGCGCGGCGGCGAGCCCGGAGAGCACTCGCCCGGCCAGCAGCAGCGTGAGACCGTCGGCGACCAGGAAGACCCAGGCGGCGGCCCCGGTCAGCACCAGCGCGGTGGCGGTCACCGGTTTGCGGCCCAGTCGGTCCGAGAGGGAGCCGAGGCCGAGCAGACCGGCGACCACGCCGAGCGCGTACACCGCGAAGGCGACCGTGACCATCAACGCGGAGAAGCCGAACGCCTCTTCGTAGTGCGGGTAGAGCGGGGTGGGGATGGTGGTGCCGACCATGACCACCCAGAAGGCGGCAGCCACGGCGGCGGTCGCCGCGCCCCGGCGGCGAGGGGTCCGGCGGGAGCGGGAGGCGGTGCGGTCGGAGGTCATCGGGACTCCTGCGGTCGGGCCGTCGTCCGCTGACGGTCAATCATCGCGCAGTGAACCACCGTCCGGCGGCCGGGGCGGCGCGCCATGCCAGAGGCTGCCGTCCGGGCTTCCCCGCCCGCCCTGGCGGTGAGCGCTTCCGCCGGACCGCGCCGTCCGGTCCGCGCCGTCCGGCCCCGGGTGGCCGGGTGGCCGGGTGCCTGGGTGCCCGGGTGCCCGGTGGCCGTCGGTGACCTCCCCGGCCGGTGGCCGCGCTCGAACGCAACGCGCAGGACGCCGGCTGCGCGGTCCGGCGCTTCTTTGGTGCTTCGATAGGTGCGCCCGACCCGTCGGTGGACGCCGCTGACCGTCCGTCAGCAGAGAGGCACGGAATGACCGAACAGCTGGATGCCCGGGCGGACGGCGGCGCGGAAGCGGGGGAGCGGCCGGCGGTGCGGACCGGAGCCGTGGTGCTGGGCTGGCTGCGCACCACCGACCACAAGACCATCGGGAACATGTACCTGCTGACCGCGTTCGGGTTCTTCCTCTTCGCGGGCGTGCTGGCGATGCTGATGCGGGCCGAACTCCTCCAGCCCGGAAACCAGTTGTTCAGCCGGGAGCGGTACAACCAGCTGTTCACCATCCACGGCACCGTGATGCTGCTGCTGTTCGCGACACCGACCTTCGCCGGTTTCGCCAACGCCGTGATGCCGCTGCAGATCGGGGCACCGGACGTCGCCTTCCCCCGGCTGAACGCCTTCACCTACTGGGTGTTCCTGTTCGGCGGGCTGATCGTGGTGAGCGGGTTCCTCACCAGCAACGGTGCGGCCTCGTTCGGCTGGTTCGCCTACGCCCCGCTGAACGGGTCGGTCCGCAGCCCGGGCGCGGGCGGTGACCTGTGGGCCATGGGCCTGGTGGTGGCCGGTATGAGCACCATCCTCGGCTCGGTCAACTTCATCTCGACGATCGTCTGCCTGCGGGCACCGGGGATGACCCTGTTCCGGATGCCGATCTTCACCTGGAACGTGCTGTTCACCTCGATCCTGGCCCTGCTGGCCTTCCCCGTGCTGACCGCCGCGCTGCTCGCTCTCGAGGCGGACCGCAAGTTCGGCGCCCATGTCTTCGATCCGGCCAACGGTGGCGCGATCCTGTGGCAGCACCTGTTCTGGTTCTTCGGGCACCCCGAGGTGTACATCGTGGCGCTGCCGTTCTTCGGGATCGTCTCGGAGATCATCCCGGTGTTCTCCCGCAAGCCGATCTTCGGCTACTACGGGCTGATCGCCGCCACCATCACCATCACCGGGCTCTCGGCGGTGGTCTGGGCGCACCACATGTTCGTCACCGGGCAGGTGCTGCTGCCGTTCTTCTCGGCGACCTCGCTGCTGATCGCGGTGCCGACCGGGGTGAAGTTCTTCAACTGGGTCGGCACGATGCGCTACGGCTCGCTGTCCTTCGAGACCCCGATGCTGTTCTCGGTCGGCTTCCTGGTCACCTTCCTGCTGGGCGGCCTCACCGGGGTGCTGATCGCCTCGCCGCCGATCGACTTCCACGTGTCCGACAGCTACTTCATCGTGGCCCACCTGCACTACGTGCTGTTCGGCACCGTGGCCTTCGCGACCTTCGCCGGCTTCTACTTCTGGTGGCCGAAGATGACCGGCCGGATGCTCGACGAGCGCTGGGGGAAGCTGCACTTCTGGCTGCTGTTCCCCGCCTTCCAGGCCACCTTCCTGGTGCAGCACTGGCTCGGCGCGCAGGGCATGCCCCGGCGGTACGCGGACTACCTGCCCGCCGACGGCTTCACCACCCTCAACGCGATCTCCTCCATCGGCTCGTTCGCGCTGGGGCTGTCCACCCTGCCGTTCCTGTACAACGTCTGGCACACCATGAGGTACGCGGCCCGGGTGGAGGCCGACGACCCGTGGGGCTTCGGCCGCTCGCTGGAGTGGGCGACCTCCTGCCCGCCGCCGCGGCACAACTTCCACGCGCTGCCCAGGATCCGCTCCGAGGCCCCGACCTTCGACCTCAACCACCCCGAGTACTCGCGCGAGGCGATGGAAGCGCTGGAGTCCCGAGAGGAGAGCGGCAGCCGATGAGGACCGAGGGCTATCTGTTCGCCGGGGTCGCCGTGTTCTTCGGCGTCACGGGCGCGTTCTACGGCTGGCTGGCGGCCGAACCGGCCGGGACGGTGGCGTTGACGGTGTCCTTCCTGATGTCCGGCCTGGTGGCGCTGTTCTGCTGGACCCAGCACGTCAAGCGGGGCGAGCGGCTGCAGGACCGCAACGACACCCCGATCGCCGAGGGGGCCGGACCGCTCGACTTCTTCGCGCCGCACAGCCTCTACCCGGTGCTCTGCGCCCTGGGGACGGCGCTCTTCGCCCTCGGCGTGGTGTTCGGCCTGTGGCTGGCGGTGATCGGGCTGGGGGTGGTGCTTCCCGCGGTGGCGGGCTTCGTCTTCCAGTACGGCCGGCGGCGGCCGTGATCAGCCCTGCTCGGACGGCGTCCGCTCCTCGTCCCGGGGCTTGGGGAACTCGACCCGGTCCCGGTAGTACCAGGAGCTCAGCGCCGCCCGGAGGCGGGCGAGCCGCGAGGCGCCCGCCGCGGGGCGGGGCAGCGGGCGCGGTACGGTCCGGGCCGCCAGGGCGTACCGCCGCCGGTGGTCGAGGGCGCGCGAGCTCTCGCTGAATCCGCCCTCGACCGACTCGCGGATGAACCCGCTCTCCTCGCCCTCGGCGAGCCGTTCGCGGTCGACCTGCTGCAGGCCCAGGCACAGCCGCTTGGTGACCCAGAACGCCACCACGGGGACCACGAACAGCAGGGCCCGCAGCACGCGGTCGAGGCCCTCCACCGAGACGGCGAAGGTGCGGGCGATGACGTCCTGTCCGCCCGCCAGCAGCAGGATCACGTAGAAGGAGAACCCGGCCACGCCGAGTCCGGTGCGGGTGGGCTGGTTGCGCGGGCGGTCGCACAGGTGCTGCGGGCCCTGGTCACCGGTGACCCAGCGTTCCAGGAAGGGGTAGGCGTACAGCGCGAGGAAGAAGCCCAGCGGGAAGAGCACGGCCGGGATCAGCGGGTTCCAGGGGATGCTGTGGCCCCACAGCCGGGTCTCGGCGCCGGGCATCAGCCGCAGCGCGCCCTCGATGAACCCCATGTACCAGTCGGGTTGGGCGTCGGTCGAGGCCTGGTCGGGGCGGTAGGGGCCGTACCGCCAGATCGGGTTGATCTGGCCGATCGCGGAGACCGCCGCCAGCACGCCGAAGACCATCGCCAGCAGGCCGTTGGTCTTCACCAGGAACTGCGGGTACAGCGGCTTGCCGACCACGTTGCGGTTGTGGCGTCCCGGCCCGGCCCACTGGGTGTGCCCGAGGGAGAACACCAGCAGCAGATGAAGCGTGATCAGACCGGCCAGCGCACCCGGCAGCAGCAGGATGTGCGTGGTGTACAGGCGAGGGATGATGCTCTGCCCGGGGAAGTCGCCGCCGAACAGGAAGTAGCTCAGCCAGGTGCCGACCAGCGGGACGGACAGCACGAAGCCCTGGGCGGTGCGCAGTCCGGTGCCGGACAGCAGGTCGTCGGGCAGCGAGTACCCGGCGAAGCCCTCCAGCAGGGCGAGTTGGAAGAGCGTCAGCCCGACCAGCCAGTTGACCTCCCTGGGGCGGCGGAACGCGCCCGTGAAGAAGATCCGCAGCAGATGGACACCGATCGACGAGGTGAACACCAGCGCGGCCCAGTGGTGGATCTGGCGGATCAGCAGCCCGCCGCGCACCTCGAAGCTGATCGCCAGGGTCGAGGAGTACGCCTCGCTGACCAGCACCCCGTGCAGCGGCGCGTACGGTCCGGTGTACACGGTCTGCGCCATCGACGGCTGGAAGTACAGCGTCAGGAACACCCCGCTGAGCAGCAGGACCACGAAGCTGTAGAGCGCCAGCTCGCCCAGCAGGAACGACCAGTGGTCCGGGAAGATCTTCCGCAGCAGCCCCTTGAGCCCGTCGAACAGCGGGGCCCGGCCGTCGAGTGCGACGGCCGAGTCCCGGACCGCCTGCCGCGTGCGTCCGCCGATCCGGGCTCTGCTCCACCACCGCGCCATCACGACTCCCGTCCACGACCGACCGTTCCGCACAGCCATACCGTGAAGCCCCTGCCGTTCCCGCGCGGACGCGCTCCGCGCCGTGGCCTTCACCCGATTGCCAAGGCTCGCCGGGCCGGTGGCCGACCGGGCGGACGGTCCGGCGCCGGGAGGTGAAGGGCGATCAGCGGGGCTCTTTGCCGTGACTATGCGTCAGATTTGCGGTGACTTGGTGTGGATCGCATGCGGAAACGGCGTTGTCATTTGCTTGCCAAGAACTCTTGAGTCCGGTGGGGCTGGAGAAATAGGGTGCGTGTATATGAAATGGCACACCGGTACGAGGTGATCCGTGGGGGGAACAGCCATGTCCGAAGCGGCCGTCGGCACACGTCTGCCCAGACCGTTCTTGTGGCTGATCGCAGGGGATGCGGCCTCCTCCTACGGCAGCCAGCTCAACATGGTGGCGCTCAGCCTCTTCGCCTACCAGGCGGCCGGAAACGCGCTGGGCACCGCCGGCTACCTGGTGCTGCGGCTGGCCGGAGGGTTCGTGGCCGGACTGCTGGCGGGCCGGCTCACCACCCGGTTCGACCGGCGGAAGGTCATGATCGGCTGCGCGCTGAGCCAGGCGGCCGGGCTCGTCGCACTCACCCTGACGCCCGGTCAGCTACGGATCACCGTGCTGTGGGGGCTGGCAGCGCTGTTCGGTGCCGCCGGGTCCTTCTCGGCCGTCGCGCTGCGCAGCAGCATCCCGGAGATGGTCGGTGAGGAGCACCGGGTGCGGGCCAACGGCCTGATGGTGACCGGGCGTTCGACCGCGATGGTGCTGGGCTTCGCCTCGGCGGGCGTGGTGGTCGCCTGGGCCGGGTTCCGGGCGGCGCTGCTGGTCGACGCGGCCAGCTTCCTGGTGTTCGGCGCGGTGATGGCCTGGCTGCCGCTGCGCACCCGGGCCGAGCGGCGCCCCGCCGAGGAGGCCGGGGCCGCCGACGACCCCCGCGGGCCCGAGGAGTCCTCCTGGCGGGCCGGCTATCTGCTGCTGCGGGCCCTGCCGGTGATCGGCGCGATGGTCGCGATCCGGCTGGTGGACGCCTTCGGATCGGCGGCGCACAACGTCGGCATGCCGGTGTACGCGTCGATCCGCGACCCCGGGAACCCCGCCGCGATGGTGGGCCTGTTCTGGGCGTTCTGGGCGGTCGGCAGCCTGGGCGCGCACCAGTTGGTGACCCGGCTGCTGCTGCGGCGCGGCCGGGAGCCGGGGGAGCGGGCGTTCGCGATCGGCACCATCCTGATGTCCACCTGCTTCATCCTGGCCTTCACCCCGCTGCCGCTTCCGGTGCTGCTGGCCGTCGCGGTGGGCGCGGGCCTGGCCGACGGCTTCACCGAGATCTCCTACACCTCCCGGATCCAGGCCGTCGAGGACGAACGGCGCGGCCAGGCCTTCGGACTGGTGGCCACCGCGGAGAGCCTCGGCATGGGTGTCGGCATGCTGCTCAGCGCGCCGCTGCTGGAGCTCTTCGCACCCTTCACCGTGGTCGCGGTCTCGCACTCGGT
Organism: Kitasatospora sp. HPM-01-4; assembly: GCF_051374625.1. Taxonomy (NCBI): domain Bacteria; kingdom Bacillati; phylum Actinomycetota; class Actinomycetes; order Kitasatosporales; family Streptomycetaceae; genus Kitasatospora; species Kitasatospora sp. HPM-01-4. The sequence continues at coordinate 8,714,269 of NZ_JBPQGP010000005.1, forward strand.
CCCGATCCTGCTGGCGCTCGGGTTCCTGCTGCTGACCGCCCGCCTCGCCCACCGTCACCGCCGTACCACCGAAGTGCCCGGCCCCACCGGGCCGTTGAGCGCTACCGAGAGCACGACCGGATCCGGGAACGCGACCGGATCCGTGACCGCGACGACTCCGGAGAACCGACGATGAGCACGACCGAAACCCCTGGGCACCGGCTCCGCCTGCTGGAGGCCGTACTGCTGCGCCGCGCGGATGTCGCCGACTGCGCGCTGCTGACCGAACCCACCCCCGAGGGCGGGTCCGTCCTGGTCGCCTACCTGGTCCCGGCCGTCGCCGGGGACCTGGATCGGCTCCAACGCCTCGCCGCGGCCCAGCTGCTGGACCACGACCCGGCCACCCGGACGGTCCTGGTGGACGGCATACCGCGTGCGGCCGACGGCACACCGGACGCCGCCGCGCTGGCCGCCGCCACCCCTGCCGCCGAACCGGCCGGCCGGGTGCACATCCGCCGGCTGGACCCCGCCTGGCGGCCCGTGGGCACCGGAGCCTCGGCCGCCGGGACGCCCGGCCGGGCCGCCGACGGGACGGCGGCCGCCGAGGACGCCGGGGGCCACCCGGGCACCGAGGACGCCGGCCCGAGGCGGTCGCCCGCGATCGCGGCAGGCATACCCTTGCCGGCGGCCGCCGGTCCCGCCACCCTCACCGAGGCACTGTTACGGGCCGCCGAAACCCAGCCCGACCGGGGGCTCCACCTGGTCAGGCCGGACGGCGACACCCTGCTGCTGCGCTACCCGGAGCTGCTTGCCCGCTCCCGCCGGGTGCTCGACCTGCTCACCGCCGAAGGGCTGCGCCCCGGCGACCGGGCACTGCTCCAAGTCCCGGATCTGGAGCACTACTTCCCGGCACTGTGGGCCTGCCTGATCGGCGGGATCCTGCCGGTGACGGTGGCCCGCCCGCCCGGCTACCAGGGCCCCAACCCGGTGCTGGACAAGCTCTGCCACGCCTGGGAGAGCCTGGACCACCCGCCGGTGCTGTCCTGCGGCCCGGCCGTCGAGGGCCTGCGGGCCCTGCCACAGCACTATCCGGTGGCGGGACTGAGGGTGATCCCGGTGGACGCGGCGCCCGGCAGCGCCCCCGGCCTCCCGGAGGCCGACCTGCCGGCGGTGCGGCCGGACGACGTCGCGATGCTCCAGCTCTCCTCCGGCAGCACCGGCCGCTCCAAGGTCATCCAGATCACCCACCGCGGCATCATGGAGTACGTCGCCGGGGCACGTTTTGAGGAACGGATCGCACCGGGTGACACGACGGTCAACTGGCTGCCGCTGGACCATGTGGCCGGCCTGCTGATGTTCCACCTCTGTGATGTGGCCGTGGCCGCCGACCAGGTGCACCTCCCGACCGAGCTGGTGATCGCCGACCCGCTGCGCTGGCTCGACACCCTGGAGAAGTACCGTGCCGCGCACTCCTGGTCGCCCAACTTCGGCTACCGGCTGGTCGCCGAGGCGGTCCGCGCGGCGCCCGGCCGCAGCTGGGACCTCTCCTCGGTCAAGACCCTGATCAACGCGGGGGAGCAGTGCACCCGGGCCGTGGTGCAGGACTTCCTGGATGCCACGGCGCCGTTCGGGATCACGCCCGACACGGTGCTGCTCGGCTGGGGCATGGCCGAGACCTGCACGGTGATCACGTACAAGCGGTACGGCGAGCCCGGCACGGTGCAACGGGTGCGGACCTCCTCGCTGAACGGGGAGCTGGAGCCGCTCGGGCCCGACGAGGAGGACCAGGCGACCCCGTTCCTGAGCATGGGCCGTCCGGCCGCGGGCACCCGGGTCCGGATCGCGGACGACCAGGGCGGCGCGCTGCCCGAGCGGCGGATCGGCCGGCTCCAGATCAACTCCGGCCGGGTGACCCCGGGTTACCTCGACAACCCGGCCGCGAACGCCGAGGCCTTCGTCGGCGACGGCTGGTTCGACACCGGAGACCTCGCCTATCTGACCGACGGCGAGGTCGTGCTGACCGGACGCCGTAAAGAGATCATCATCATCAACAGCGTCCACTACTTCTGCCATGAGATCGAGGACGCCGTCTCGGCGCTGCCCGAGGTCCGCTCCGGCCATGTCGCCGCATGCGGGGTGCCGGACGCCGAGACCGGCAGTGAGCAGCTGGTGGTCTTCTTCGTCCCGGACGACCAGGAGGCGGCTCCGGACCGACTGCTCGCCACCGTGAGCAGGGTGCGGACGGTACTGGCCGAGCGCTTCCAGCCGGCGGTGCACGTGCTGCCCGTGCCGGCGGCCGACTTCCCCCGGACCACCAGCGGGAAGATCCAGCGCACCGCGATCCGGGACCGCCTGCTGGCCGGGGACTTCGACGACACGGTGGTCCGGCTCGATCTCGCCGAGGGCAACGCCCGTACGCTGCCCGACACCGTGCGCCGGCTGCACTGGGATCCCAGGCCCGTGCCCGCCCCCGCCGGGCCGCTGCCGGGTACCACCCTGCTGCTCGGCCCCACCGGCCCGGGCACCCTCTCCGACGCGCTGGCCACCTCACCGGCACTGCACCACGCCGCGCGACAGGTCGGCCGAGCGGCGGAGTTCGAGCGCCGCGCCGACGGTGGCTACGCCCTCGACCCGGTACGGGAGCAGGACTGGAAGGCGCTCTTCGAGGCCCTGGCGGCGGACGGGACACGGCCGGACCGCATCGTCTACCTGTGGAGCCACGGCCCCGAGGCGGACACCGCCCTGTGCGGAGAGGCGCTGCTGGCCTGCCTGCGCGCGCTCACCGCCCACCACGGCTCTGCCGCGGGCACGGTGGAGCTGGTCACGGTCAGCTCCGGTCTGCACGCGGTCGCGGACGGCGAAGTGCCGCGTCCCGCAGGGGCCTTGACGGCAGCACTGGCCGCCGGGGCGCGCAGCGAGTGGCCGGACATGACGGTACGCCATATCGACCTGCCCGACGATGACTCCGCGGGCGGTGCGGACGCGCTCACCCGGCTGCTGGCCGAGCCGCACCCGGAGCCCGAGGTGGCCTGGCGGGCCGGACGGCCATGGGTGCCCCGGCTCGGGCCGATCGCACCGGAGCCCTCCGGGCCGCCCGCCTCGCTGTTCACCCCGGGCGCCCGCTACCTGGTCACCGGCCTCGGCGGGGTCGCCGAGGAGATCCTGCCCGAACTGCTGCGCCGCTACGGCATCCGCCTGCTGGTGGTCGGCCGTACCGACCCGGACGCCCCGGGACCCGAGGCCGAACGGCGGCGCGGTGCACTGGCCCGCCTGGCCCGGCACGGCGGCGAGGTCCGCTACGCGGTGGCCGACGTGGCGGACGGCGCGGCACTCGCCCGCGCGGTCGCCGAGGCGGAACAGGCATGGGGCGGCTCGCTGGACGGCGTACTGCACCTGGCCGGCAGCTACCGGGTCGAACTGCTGGAGCACCTGACACCGGAAGCCTGGCGCGAGGCACTGCGCGCCAAGACGGACGGCACCCGGGCGGTGGCCGAACTGGTCAGGCGACGGCCCGGTGCCCACCTGATCGGCTTCTCCTCGATGATCGGCATCCAGGCGGCCGTCGGGTCCGCTTCGTACGCTGCGGCCAACCGCTATCTGGAGGACGAGCTCACCCGGCTGTGGCGAGCGGAGTCCATCCCCGGCTACGTCATCGCCTGGGGGCTGTGGAACAGGGTGGGGATGAACCGCGAGGCCTCGCTCGCCGAGCAGGCCGCCGACCGGGGCATCGCGGTGCTGACCGCCGCCGAGGGGCGCCGGCTCACCCCGCTGCTGCTCGCCCGGGGGCCGGGGCTGTACTTCGCCGGCCCCGACCCGCGCCGTCCCGCCGCCCGCCGACTGCTGCTCGCCGGCCGACCGGGCCTGCTCGCGGCGGACGAAGCGCGTGCGGCGGACGATCCGCGTGCGGCGGACGATCCGCGTGCGGCGGAGCCGCGGCCGGCCGCTGCGGGAGCCGGTGCGGAAGCCGGCGTGGCGGCCGGGCCCGGCACCGGCGCGGATGCCGCCCCGGCTGTCGGGCCCGGTCCCGGCGCGGATGCCGCCGCGCTGCGCGCGAGCGTTCTGGAGGCCTTCGAGAGGGTGCTCGGCGAGCCGGTCGACCCGTCCCGTCCGTACCATGAACTCGGGCTCGGCTCGATCCAGTTGATGCGAGTGCACGCCGCGCTCGGCGACCGGCTGGCGACCGCGCTGCCGCCGACCGCGCTCTTCCAGCACCCCACGGTGGACGCCCTGGTGGCCCACCTCGGCGCAGCAGCGACCGGAACCGCCACCGGGCAGGGCCCGCGCCGGCAGGAGCCGGGCGGCGACGCCGCGCCGGACCGGCGGGTGGCGATCATCGGCATGGCACTGCGCTTCCCGGGCGCCGCCACACCCGAGGAGTACTGGCGCAACATCGTCGACGGCGTCACCAGCACCACCAGGTTCACCGCCGACCAGCTCGCCGCCGCCGGGATCCCCGAGGCCGAGTACACCCACCCGGACTTCGTCCCGGTCACCGGGGCGCTCCCCGACATCGCGGCCTTCGACAACGAGCTCTTCGGCATCAGCGCGGCCGAGGCGGCCCTGATGGACCCGCAGCAGCGGCTGCTGCTCGAACTGTGCCACCAGGCCCTGGAGGACGGCGGCTACGGCAGCACTCCCGAGGGGACCAGGGTCGGCGTCTTCGCCGGTACCGGCATGACGCTGTACGCGCTGCGCGACTACTACCGCAGTGCGCTGGGCGAGGTCGCCGATCCGGCCGAGCCGGTGGCGGCGCTGCAGATCGCGATCGGCAACCAGGCGGACTTCTCGGCCACCCGGGTCTCCTACCGGCTGGGCCTGACCGGTCCGGCGATCGGGGTGCAGACCGCCTGCTCCACCTCGCTGGTCGCGGTCCACCTGGCCGTCCAGTCACTGCTCGCCGGGGACTCGGACCTGGCGCTGGCGGGGGCCGCCGCGCTCCACGTTCCGCAGGCCGCCGGGTACCGCTACCAGGAGGGGTCCATCCTCTCCAGGGACGGCGTCTGCCGGGCCTTCGACGAACGCGCCGACGGCACGGTCGGCGGCAACGGCGTCGCCGCCGTGCTGCTCAAGCGGCTCGACCGGGCGCTCGCCGACGGCGACACCGTGCACGCCGTCATCCTCGGCTCGGCGGTGAACAACGACGGTGCCGGAAAGGTCGGTTACACCGCGCCGAGCGTCCTCGGCCAGGCCGCGGTGGTCGGCCGGGCCCTGGACGTCGCCGGGGTCCCGGCCGAGAGCATCGGCTACATCGAGGCGCACGGCACCGGCACCCCGCTCGGCGACCCGATCGAGGTCCAGGCGCTCACCCAGGCGTTCCGGGCCCATACCGACGCGGAGGGCTTCTGCGCGCTCGGCTCGGTCAAGCCCAACATCGGTCACCTCGACACCGCCGCCGGTATGGCCGGTCTGATCAAGGCCGCACTGGTACTGCGCAACCGGAGGATCCCGCCACTGGCCAACCACACAAGGCCGAGCCCCGCGCTCGGCCTCGACGGCAGCCCGTTCCGCCTGCCGCGCGAGGCCGCCGACTGGCCCGAGGGCTCCACCCCGCGCCGGGCCGGGGTCAGCGCGCTCGGCGTCGGCGGCACCAACGCCCACCTGGTCCTGGAGGAACCGCCGGCGCCCGCCCCCGCCTCCGGCGGAGAAGCGGGCGAACCGGTGACCGTACTGCCGCTCTCCGCCCGGACGGAGGAGGGGCTGGCGCAGCTGGCCACGGCCGTGCGGGACCGGCTGCGCGCCGAGCCGGACCTGCGCCCCGCGGACCTGCTGCTCACCCTCGGCGCGGGCCGCCGGCCGCTGCGCCGACGGCTTGCCGTGACCGGCACCGGAACCGGTCAACTGGCCGACGTACTGGACGAGTTCCTGGCCGGCAAGGAGGCCGGACCGGCCCACCTGAGCCATCAAGCGGGGCGGACGGCGGCCCGGCCGGTGCTGCTGTTCACCGGTCAGGGAGCCCAGTACCGGGGAATGGCCGGCGCGCTGTACCGGCGTTTCCCGGCCTTCCGCGAGGTGCTCGACACCAGCGACCGGCTGTACCGGGACACCTGGGGCGAGCCGCTGCTGCCGCTGCTCCTGGAGGGGCCGGACGAGGAGTGGACCACGGAGGCGGCACAGCCCGCGCTGTTCGCCGTGCAGGCCGCCTACACCCGGCTCTGGGCCGAACTCGGTGTCACCCCCGCGGCGGTGGCCGGCCACAGCGCGGGGGAGTACGCGGCCTGCCACGCGGCCGGTGCGATCGACCTCGCGGACGGGCTCTTCCTGGCCTCGGTGCGCGGACGGCTGATGCAGCGCGGCACGGCCGTGGGAGCGCTCACCGCCGTCCAGACGGGCATCGGGCAACTGTCGGACCTGACAGAGGAGTTGGGCGCTGTCGAGGTCGCCGTGGTGAACGGCGCGGGACAGTGCGTACTGGCCGGGACACCGGAGGAGGTGGCCCAGGCCGAGCGGGTGCTGGGCGGGTACGGGCTGCGCACCGACCGGCTGGCGGCGACCCGCGCCTTCCACTCCAGGCTGCTCGACCCGGTCCTGGACGGCTTCCGCGCCCAGCTGGCCCGGGTCCGCTTCGGGCCGCTGCGGGTGCCGCTGGTCACCAACCTCGGCGGGGCCGTGCTGCCCGCCGGTACGGTCTTGGACGCCGAGCACTTCGTCCGGCAGACCCGGCGGACCGCCCGTTTCGACCTGGTCCTGCAACGGCTCGCCGACCTCGGCCACCGGCTGTTCCTGGAGGTCGGTCCGCACCACACCCTGACCGGTCTCGGCCGGCGCGAGCTGCCCGACGCCGTGTTCGTCCCCAGCGGCCGGCGCGGAGCCGGGCCCGAGCAGCTGCTCGCCTCGGCCGCCGCCCGGCTGTGGGCGCACGGCGCACCGGTCGACTGGGCCTCACTCGCCCGGGCCCAGGCATGGCCGGGCGGACCGGCCCGCCGGGTACCGCTGCCCACCCAGCCCTTCCAACGCACGCACCACTGGTTCACCGCGAGCGGCCGGCCGACCGAGAAGGAACCCGTCATGAGCGACCTGCCCGAGACCCGCCTGCCCGCGGATTCCGCCACGAACGCGCCCGAGGCGGCGCCGGTTCCGGAGGCCGCTCCGGTGCCCATGGAACCGAGCGCTCCGGCCGTCGGGTCCGCCGCGCCGGAGCCGGACGCCACGGCTGCCGAGTCCGCCGCCCGGATCGTGCTGGCCCGGGTGGTGGAGCAGACCGCCCGCCAACTGGGCATGCCCGAGGGCTCGGTGGGCGAGGACGACGCCTTCTTCGACCTCGGCGCGGACTCCCTGTCGATGATCAACATGATCCGGGACCTGGAACGGGCCTTCCGGGTCCGGGTGTCGATGCGTGAGATGTTCGAGGACGCCGACACCCCCGGTCGGCTGGCCGAGCTGATCTCGGGCCGGATGAGCCCGGAGGCCGCGGCCGCGCTGGTTCCGGCTCCTGCCCCGGTGCCGGTCCCCGCCGTCGCCCCCGCCGCGGGTCCGGCCCTGGCAGCCGGTGTCCCGGTCCCGGCCGCCCCGGCGGCGGAGGCGCTCGAGGCGGCGCCGGTACGGGCGGCGACCGAGGTGCCGACGGCGGACCGGCCCGCGCCCGTCGCGCCTGCCGCCCCTGCCGCCCCTGCCGCCCCTGCCGCGCCTGCCGCCCCTGCCGCGCCCGTCGCACTCGCCGCCCCCGTCGTGCTCGCCGCCCCAGCCGCCCCCGTCGCCGCCGTCGCGCCCGAGCAGCCCGCCCCCGTCGCGGCCGCTCCCGCCGTACCGCTCGCGCCGCTGCCGGCGGTGGCGCCGGCCGGTGCGGCACCCGGTGGGGACGCGGCCGCCGTGGTCGGACGACAGCTCGACCTGATCGGGCAGTTCTCCGTGCTGATGAACAACCAGCTCTCGCTGCTGGCCGGAGCACCCGCGGGGACACCGGTCGCCCAGCCCGCGCACCCGGTCGCGCAGAGCCTGACCCAGGCCGCACCGCCGTCGAAGACCGTCGCGGCACCGGCTCCCGCCCAACCCGCGGCGACACCGGCCCAGGCCCGACCCGCGGCGACAGCGGCTGCGGCCCGACCCGCGGCGATACCGGCTCCCGTCGCGCCCGCGGCGGTACCGGCCGCGGCCCAGCCCGCCGTGCCGCAAGCGCCGATGCACGGCCCGAGGGTCACCGTCGCGCGGGACTCCGGTATGGCGGGTGGCGGATTGACGGCCGAGCAGCGAAGGCACCTGGACGACCTGGTCGGCCGGTTCACCGCGCGTACCGCCGCGTCCAAGGCCAGTACCCAGCGCCACCGCCGGGTGCTGGCCGACAGCCGGGCGGTGGTCGGCTTCCGCTCGGCGACCAAGGAGATGCTGTACCCGATCGCCGCCCGCCGTGCCCGGGGCTCGCGGCTGGAGGACATCGACGGCAACGCCTACGTCGACATCACCATGGGCTTCGGTGTGCTGCTGTTCGGCCATGAACCGGAGTTCGTCAACGAGGCGGTCCGGGAGCACCTGGGCAGCGGTCTGCGGCTCGGACCGCGCGGCGAGGAGACCGGCGAGGCGGCCGAGCTGCTGGCCGAGCTGACCGGGATGGAGCGGGTCGCCTTCGCCAACTCCGGAACCGAGGCCAACTCCGGCGCGATCCGGCTGGCCCGTGCGTACACCGGCCGGGACAAGGTGGTGATGTTCGAGGGCTCCTACCACGGGCACTTCGACCACACCCTGGGCCGTACCGTCGGCAGCGGGGCGAACCGCGAGACCGTGCCGGTCTCCATCGGCATCCCGGGCAGCGCCGTCGCCGAGCTGATCGTGCTGAAGTACGGCGACCCGGAGAGCCTGCGGGTGATCGAGGAGCTCTCCGGGGAGATCGCGGCGGTACTGGTCGAGCCGGTGCAGAGCCGCCATCCCTCCCGTCAACCGGTCGAGTTCGTCCGCCAGTTGCGTGAGCTCACCGCCCGGCGGGGGATCGTGCTGGTCTTCGACGAGATGCTCACCGGCTTCCGCCCGCACCTCGAGGGCGCGCAGGCCTTCTACGGCGTCAAGCCGGACCTGGCCACCTACGGCAAGGTGCTCGGCGGCGGCTACCCGGTGGGGGCCATCGCCGGGAGCGCGGACGTCATGGACGGCATCGACGGCGGCTACTGGAGCTACGGTGACGCCGGCTACCCGCCCAAGGACACCACCTTCTTCGGCGGCACCTACATCCAGCACCCGGTCTCGATGGTGGCGGCACGGGCCGTGCTGCGCCACCTCAAGGAGCAGGGCCCCGGTCTCCAGCAGCGGCTGAACGCCAGGACCGACGAGCTGGCCGACACGCTGAATCGTTTCTTCGAAGCGGAGGAATTACAGCTCCGGCTGGCGCACTTCGGCTCGTTGTTCCGCTTCGAGCCGCGCGCCGACATGGAACTGCTCTTCCACCACCTGCTGGTGCGCGGCGTCTACGTCTGGGAGTGGCGCAACTTCTTCCTCTCCACCGCGCACTCGGACGGTGACATCGAGTTCGTCGCGGACGCCGTCCGGGAGTCGCTGCGCGACCTGCGGCGCGGCGGGTTTTTCCCGGGCAGCCGGGCGATCGCCGTCCCGGCCCCGCGCCCGGCCACCCCGCTGCCACCGCTCTCGCCGTCCACTGAGCAGCGGCCCACTGAGCAGCGGCCCACCGAGCAGTGGCCCATGGAGCAGCGGCCCGCCGCCGGGACCACTCCGGCGGCCGTGGAGACCTTCACCCCCGAGCCGGGTTCCCCCGACCGCCCGGTCGACTTCAGCCTGTACTTCTTCGGCGACTACCCGCTGGACACCGATCCCGCCGACAAGTACGCCATCGTGCTGGAGGGAGCCCGGTTCGCCGACCGGAACGGCTTCCACTCCGTCTGGCTGCCCGAGCGGCACTTCCACTCCTTCGGCGGCATCTTCCCCAACCCCTCGGTGCTGGCCGCCGCGCTCGCCCGGGAGACCGGGCGGATCCGGCTCAACGCCGGCTGCGCCGTGCTCCCGCTGCACCACCCCGTACGGGTGGCCGAGGAGTGGTCGGTGGTGGACAACCTCTCCGGTGGCCGGGTGGGCCTCGGCTGCGCCAGCGGCTGGCACCCCAACGACTTCCTGTTCTTCCCGGAACGGTACGGCGAGCACAAGGAGTTGATGTACCGGCAGATCGACACCATCCGCTCGCTCTGGCGCGGTGAGCCGTACCGGGGGCGCAGCGGCAACGGCGAGGAGATCGAGGTCCGGCTGCACCCGAGGCCGCTGCAGGAGCAGCCGCCGATGTTCACCGCCATCGTCGGCAACTCGGACAGCTACCGGGAGGCCGCCAGGCACGACCTCGGGGTGATCACCAACCTGATGACCCAGAGCGTCGAGCAGCTCGCCGAGAACATCGCGCTCTACCGTCGGACCCGGGCCGAGCACGGCCTGGACCCGGAGGCCGGGCGAGTGGTCGTGCTGGTGCACGCCTACCTCGGTGCCGACCCGGCCACCGCCCGCGAGCAGGCGTACCGGCCGTTCTGCGACTACCTGCGCTCCTCGCTCTCGCTCTTCGGCCAGGTCGCCAACAGCCTCGGCCTCACCCTGGACTACGAGAACATGCCCGAGGAGGACCTGGAGTTCGTGCTGGAGCGCGCCTACGAGCGCTACTGCGCCTCCCGGGCACTGATCGGCACACCCGAGAGCAGCCGCGAGGTACTGGACGCGCTGCGCGCGGCCGGAGCGGACGAGATCGCCGCCTTCGTCGACTTCGGCCTCTCCCCGGCGCTGGTCCGCGAGGGACTGCCGCACCTGGACGAGCTGCGCCGCAGCGCCGTCGGCGAGCGCCGTGCCCCGCTGTCGTACGCGCAGCAGCGGCTCTGGTTCCTGCACCGGATACTGCCCGACCGTTCGACGTACAACGAGGTCAAGGCGGTCGAACTGGCCGGACGGCTGGACGCCGCCGCACTGGACCGGGCGCTGCGCGCTCTCGTGGAGCGGCACCAGGCGCTGCGCACGGTCTTCCGGGAGGCGGACGGTGAACCGTACCAGCTGGTCCTGCCGCTCGCGGACGGGCCACTGCTGGACCACGTGGCGGGCGGCGCGGATCCCGAGGCGGCGATCGGCGAACTGGTCGCCGAGGAAGGGACGTTCCAGTTCGACCTCGCCGAGGGACCGCTGTTCCGGGCCCGGCTGCTGCGACTCGCACCCGAACGGCACGTCATGGTGCTGTCGATGCACCACATCGTGATCGACACCCACTCCGCGATGCTGATCACCGAGGAGCTCGGCGAGCTGTACCGGGCGGAGCTCGAAGGCCGTCCGGCCGCGCTCGCCCCGCTCTCCACCAGCTACGCCCAGTACACGGTCGAGCAGCGGGCCCAGGTCGCGGCCGGCGCCCACAAGCCGAGCCTGGCGCACTGGCTGGAGGTGCTCGGCGGCGAGCTGCCGGTGCTGGAACTGCCCGCCGACCGGCCGCGCCCGGCCGCCCCGAGCGGGCGCGGGGAGGCCTACGTCCGGTTGCTACCCCGGGAACTGTCAGCTGCGGTAAGGGACTTGGCCCGCTCCCGGCGGGTGACGCTGTTCATGGTGCTGCTGACCGCGTTCGCCGGTGTGCTGCACCGGTTCAGCGGCCAGGACGAGCTGGTGATCGGCACCCCGGTGGCCAACCGGCCCGAGGGCACCGAGGAGCTGGTCGGCTTCTTCGTCAACACCCTGGCACTGCGCCTCGACCTGGCCGGTGAACCCGGCTTCGAGGAGCTGCTGCGCCGGGTCCGCACGGTGGCGCTGGACGCCTACGAGCACCAGGAGCTGCCCTTCGAGGTGCTGGTGCAGGAACTCAACCCGGAGCGGGACACCAGCCGCAACCCGCTGTTCCAGGTGCTGGTGGAGTTCGAGAACCAGGCGCTGTTCGAGCTGGACATGCCGGGTCTGACCGCGCGCCCGCTGGACCACGTGGTCGACCGCTCGGTGGTGGACCTGACGCTCTACCTGACCAACCTGCCCGAGGGCATCCGCTGCCACGTCGAGTACGCCACCGACCTGTTCGACCGGGCCACCGTGGACCGGCTGCTGGACGCCTTCGAGCTGCTGCTCGGCGCGGCCGCGGCCGAACCGGCCCGTCCGGTGGCCGAGTTGCTGGCGACGGCCGGCGACCCGGGCGCCCTGGAGCACGGTCCGGCCGCACTGCCGACCCGCAGCGCCCTCGACCGGGTGGCGGAGGCCGCCGCCGCCGTCCCGACCGCCACAGCCGTGGAGGACGCCGCGGGGCATGCCACCAGCTACGCCGAACTCACCGCCAGGGCGGCGGCGTTGGCCGGCCGCCTGCACGCCGCCGGAGTCACCCCCGGCGACCACGTCGCCACCCTGCTGCCGCGCGGCGTCGACCAGGTGGCCGCGCTGCTCGCCGTACTGCGGATCGGTGCGGTCTACACCCCGCTGGACCTCGCGCAGGGCGCCGAACGCTGCCGCCTGATCGTCCGGGACAGCTCCCCCCGGGTGCTGATCACCACGCGGACCACCGACCAGCTGGGCATCGAGGCACCCAGGATCCTGGTCGAGGACCTCGCGGCAGCCGGGGACGCCGAGGACCGCGGCGAGAGCGGCCTCCCGGTGCTCCGGCCGGACCCGGAGGCACCCGCGTACTGCCTGTACACCTCCGGCTCGACCGGCATCCCCAAGGGCTGCCTGATGCCGGTGCGGGCGCTGGACACCCTGATCGACTGGAACACGGCCGCCCACCCGCCGATGCGCACCCTGCAGTACGCGTCCTGCGGCTTCGACGTGAGCATCCAGGAGATGCTCACCACCCTGGGCACCGGCGGCACCCTGGTGCTGCTGGAGGAGGAGACCCGGTACGACGCCGGCGCGCTGGCCGCCCTGCTGCGGGACCGGCGCGTTGAGCGGCTGCACCTGCCCTACAGCCCGCTCAGCCGGCTGGCCGCCGAGCTCACCAAGGACCCGGCACCCGGGTTGAAGGAGATCATCGCGGGCGGCGAGCAGCTGCTGCTCACCACCGAGGTGCGCGCCTTCCTGGCCGCCCACCCGCAGTGCCGGCTGATCAACCACTACGGCCCCACCGAGACCCACGGCATGACCTCTGCGGTGGTCCCCGCCGACGGTGGCGACCGGGCACCGATCGGACGGCCGACCCCCGGCACCCGGGTCGCGCTGCTGGACGGGGCCGGGCGGCGGGTGCCCGTGGGCGCCGTCGGCGAGGTCTGCGTGTTCGGACCGCAGGTGGGCCTCGGCTACCTCAAGCGACCCGAGGAGACCGCGGCCGCCTTCCTGGACGGCCCCGAGGGCCGCTACTACCGGACCGGCGACCTGGCCAGGTGGCGGCCGGACGGGCAGCTGGAGTACCTGGGCCGCAACGACGAGCAGGTCAAGGTCCGCGGCTACCGGATCGAACCCGGCGAGGTCGAGACCGTGCTGCTCACCGTGGTCGGAGTGGTGGCGGCGGCGGTGACCGCGCGCAGCACCTCCCGTGGCACGGCGCTGGCCGCCCATCTGGTGCTGGCCGAGGATGCCGTGCTGTCCGAAGTGCGGGACCGGCTGGCCGAGTTGCTGCCGGAACACATGGTGCCCCGGCTCTGGGCCGCGGTGCCCGAGCTGCCGGTGACCGTGCACGGCAAGCTGGACCGCCGAGCGCTGCCCGATCCCGTCCCGCTCGGCGCCGACTCCCCGGTCGCCCTGCCCGCCACCGACCTGGAACGGCGGATGCACGACCTCTGGGCGGCCGAACTCGGCCTGGACGGACTGGGCGTGGAGGACTCGTTCTTCGACGTCGGCGGGCACTCGCTGGCCGCCACCCGGCTGCTCAACCGGGTCAGGGAGGCGACCGGACTGCACATCGGTGTGCTGGACTTCTTCCGCCGCCCGACCATCAGGGCGATGGCCGAGCGGGGTGTCCCCGAGGCCGCCGCCGAGTCCGCGAAGACCTTCGAGGTGGGGGAACTGTGAGCTGGCGGGAACTGGTCGAGGAGCTCGACCGGCGTGACATCGCGCTGAGCTGGCGGGACGGCCGGCTGTCCTACCAGGCCCCGGCCGGGGCGGTGGACGGGCGGCTGCGCGAACTGCTCGCGCCCTGCCGGGAACGGCTGGTGGAGACCCTGACCGGGGCCGGGGCGGCCGAGTCCGCCGCCCCGGCCGGGATCGCCCAGCAGCGGATGCACCTGGCCCACGGGCGGGTGGTGGACCCGAGTCTGTGGAACATCAACCTGAGGATCGCGCTGCGGGGTCCGCTGCGGCCCGACGCCCTGGCCGGGGCGCTGTCCGACCTGGTGGCCCGGCACCACAGCCTGCGCACCAGGTTCGCCGTGACCGAGCTCGGGCTGCTCCAGCAGGTGCTGCCCGCCCGGCCGGTGCCGCTGCCGGTCACCGATCTGGCCGAGGCCGCGGTCACCGAACCGGAGGGACACCTGGCGGCGGCCGTCGCCGCGATGACCGCCGCTTCGTTCGACCTGACCGAGCCGCCGCTGCTGCGGGCCGAACTGCTGCGCTCGGGGCCCGAGGACTGGGTGCTGCTGCTGAGCGTGCACCACATCGCGCTCGACGGCTGGGCGCTGGCGACGGTGCTGGCGGACCTCGGCCACTGCTACCGGAAGCGGATCGGTGACGACGTGGCCGAACTCCCGGTCGTGGACTGCCAGATGACCGACCACGCGCTCTGGGAGCGCACGGTCGTCACCCGGGAGTCGGTACGGGCGGCGGCACGGCGGCTGACCGAGCGACTGGCCGGTCTGCCGCTCGCCCTGCCCCTGCCCACCGACCGGCCCCGCCCGCCGCAGCGCTCCGGGGCGGGCGGCATGGCGGAGTTCCGCCTGGAAGCCCCGCTGGCGCGGGCCGTTCACCGGTACGCCACCCGGCACTCGGCCACTCCGGCGGCGGTGCTGCTGGCCGCGCTCGGGGAGCTGCTCGGCCGGCTCACCGGCTCGCCGGAGGCCCTGGTCATGCTCGCGCACGCCAACCGGGGGCGGCGCGAGCACGAGCAGCTGGTCGGGCTGCTGGCGGCCAATCTGCCGATCCGGCTCGCCACCCGGCCGGACGCCCTCCCGGACCGAGACCGCCGCACCTTGGGCGGACCGGGCGCCGACGGCGGGTTCGGGGCGCTGGTGGCGGCGGCCCGGGACGGCCTGGCGGACGCGATGGACCACGCGGCCGTCCCGTTCGGTCTGCTGCTGGAGCCCCTGCGGGAGGCGGGGGTGGTGATCCCGGCCCAGTTCCCCCAGATCATCCTGGGCGTCCAGAGCATCCCGCCGGCCGGCCTGGAGCTGCCCGGTGTCACCGCCGAGATCGAGGACATCCCCGGCGACGGCGCCCGGGCCGATCTGTCGATCCTGCTCACCCCGGACCAGGACGGCTACGCCGGCGAGGTCGAGTACGACGCCGGTCTCTTCGACCCCGCGACCGTGCACGCCTGGCTGGCCGAGCTGCGCGCGATCCTGACCGGGCATCTGCTCGGCGCGGCGGAGTCGGACTGACGATCCGTCACCCTGGTCCGCGGTCTCACAGGACGGGCTCGCGGTCGGCGTAGGCGTGGGCCAGGGTGCCGTCCTTGGGGAAGGGGCGCAGGCCGTAGTCGTGCAGGCCGATCCGGGTGGCGAGGGCCCTGGAGGCGGTGTTGTGCGCGTGGATCCAGGCGATGAAGGGAAGTCCGGGGGCGGTGTGGTCGGCGAACCGCCGGGCGGCACCGGCGAGTTCGGTGGCGTACCCGTGTCCCCAGTGGGCCGGGAAGAGGCGGTAGTACAGGTTCCAGTAGCCGCCCGGGTGCTGCTGGGCGCCGCCGCTTCCGACCACCTCCCCGGTGGCGCGCAGCCGTACGGTCCAGTACCCGAGGCCGTCGGTCTCCCAGGCCGTGATGGCCCGCTCGATCCAGGCCCGGGTGGTCGCGGGATCGGTGTGCCTGCCCTCGGGCTGGTGGCCCCAGGTGCGCGGGTCGGTGTTCAGGGCGAACAGGACGTCGAGGTCGTCGAGGGTGGTGGCGCGCAGGTCGAGGCGTTCGGTGCGGACGGAGTACGGCTCATCGAGGTAAGGCTCAATGGATTCGCGCATCGCATGATCGTACTGATCGCGCAGGAGGGTCCGCCAGGTGCCCGGATGACGGAACCGGCCCGCCGTCGCCGTTGCCGCCTCGCCGTCGCCGCCTCACCGTCGCGAGCCCCGCAGCGGCGGCCGGTCGGGCGGAACGTGCTGCAGCCGGTCGCCGCCCGCGAGGAGTGCCTCGGCGAGCGAGCGCACCGGCCCCCGGGCGGTCCTGCGCCCCGAGGTCAGGACGAACTCGGTCTCACCGAGGTCCGGGAGCTCCGGCTGCGGCGGCAGCGCGTACAGGCCGGGCGGGATCAGGCCTCTGGCATGGGCCATCACACCGAGACCGGCCAGCGCGGCGGCGCGCACCCCGGAGAGACTGGTGCTGGTGCAGGCGATCCGCCACGGCTGCCCGGCCCGGTCGAGGGTCTCCAGGGCGCGGGCCCTGGTGATGCTCGGCGGCGGATAGACGATCAGTGGCACGGGCTGGCCCGGCTCGGTCCTGAAGTCCTCGGCCCCGGTCCAGACCAGCTGGTCCCGCCAGAGCAGGCGGCCTTCCGAGCCCTCGGAGGGCCGCTTGGCGAGCACCAGGTCCAGCCTGCCGTCGGCGAGTTGCTCGTACAGGGAACTGCTGAGGCCGACCGTGAGCTCCAGGTCCACCAGCGGATTGCCGCGCCGGAAGGTCCGCAGGATCTGCGGCAGCTCGGTGTACACGAAGTCCTCGGACGCCCCGAACCGCACCCGGCCTCGGGCGGGAGTGCGGGAGAAGTAGGCGAAGGCCTGCTCGTTGGCGTCCAGGATCGACCGGGCGAAGCCCAGCATGGCCTCGCCCTCGGCGGTGAGCTCGACGGAGTGGGTGTCCCGCCGGAACAGGCGCCGGCCCGCGCTCTCCTCCAGCCGCCGGATGTGCTGGCTGACCGTCGACTGGCGCAGTCCCAGCCGCTGTGCGGCCCGGGTGAACCCGCCGGTCTGCGCGACCGCGAGGAAGGACCTGAGCTGGATCGGATCGAACACCCGACCAGATTAGCTCGGTCATCGTATTGTGTGATGACAGTGAGTGCGATGAGCGGGATTCACAATCACCGAGGCCGGGACCAGGCTTGGGACCATGCCCCTTCCCCAAGTCGTACGCCGCCTGCCCTTCGACCCCTACCTGGCCGCCCTGCTCGGCACCGTGGCCCTCGCCGCCCTGCTCCCCGCCTCAGGCGCGGCGGCGACGGTGGTGTCGGACGCCGCCGACGGCGCGGTCGCCCTGCTCTTCCTGCTCTACGGCGCGCGGCTGTCCACCCGGGAGGCCCTAGACGGCCTGAAGCAGTGGCGCCTGCACGGCACCGTGCTCGCCGTCACCTTCGTCCTCTTCCCGCTGCTCGGGCTGGCGAGCCGGGCGCTCGTCCCCGGTCTGCTCTCCCCGCAGCTCTACCAGGGACTGCTCTTCCTCACCCTGCTGCCCTCCACCGTCCAGTCCTCGATCGCGTTCACCTCCATCGCGCGCGGCAACGCGGCGGCCGCCGTCTGCAGCGCCACCTTCTCCAGCCTGGTCGGCATCGTGCTCACGCCCCTGCTCGCCGCCGCACTGCTCAGCACCCAGGGCGGCATCTCGGCCGGCTCGGTGCTCGGCATCGTCGAGCAGCTGCTGCTGCCCTTCCTGGTGGGGCAGTTGCTGCGCCGCTGGATCTCCGGCTGGATGGGCCGCAACCGCCGGGTGCTCGGCCTGGTGGACCGCGGCTCGATCCTGCTGGTGGTCTACAGCGCCTTCAGCGCGGGCGTGGTCGGCGGTATCTGGAGCAAGCTGCCGCTGCCCCGGCTGGGCGCGCTGCTCCTGGTCGAGGCGGTCCTGCTGGCGGTGGCGCTGGGCTGCACCGTGCTGGTCGGCCGCCGCCTGGGCTTCGACCGCGGGGACCGGATCGCCCTGGTCTTCTGCGGCTCCAAGAAGAGCCTGGCGGCCGGGCTGCCGATGGCCTCGGTGCTCTTCCCCGGCTCGGCGGCCCTGATGGCACTGCCGCTGATGCTCTTCCACCAGCTGCAGCTGATGGTGTGCGCGGTCCTCGCCCGCCGCTGGTCCGCCGAGGCACTGCCGGAGCCGTCCCCGGTGCCGGTCGCGGCCGGGGCCCGCGGCACGGCGGCCTGACCGTGGCCGCGACCGGGGCCCGGGCCGCCGCCCGGGCCCCGGCTACCGGCCGAGGAGACCGGCGAAGTCCTGTCCGAGCAGGGCGAGTTTGGTGAGGTCGCCGACATCGGTGACGGCGAGGACCGGAACGCTGACGTGCTGGTCCTTGCTGATCAGGGCCGGCCCGGACGGGACGGCGGCCGCGCTCGCGGCGGCGACGGCCGCCAGCGCGGCGGCACCGAGCAGGGCGGCGGTGAATCGGACGAGGGCGGGCATCGGAGCCTCCGGAGACGACGGGTGGGTACTGCCCGGTCAACCGTTCCGGCCCGCCCGAGGTCACGTGGCGTGCTCCAGACGGATCACGACCGACTTGGTGGCCGGGGTGTTGCTGACCTCGGCCGTGGAGTCGAGCGGCACCAGGACGTTGGCCTCCGGGTAGTACGCGGCCGCGCAGCCGCGCGGGGTGGGGTAGGCCACCGCGCGGAAGTTCCGCGCGCGCCGCTCGCCGTCCCGGTACACGCTGACCAGGTCGACCAGGTCGCCGTCGCGCAGGCCGTAGCCGCGCAGATCGTCGGCGTGCACGAAGACCACGCGTCGCCCGCCCCTGACACCGCGGTACCGGTCGTCCATGCCGTACACGGTGGTGTTGAACTGGCCGTGCGAGCGCACGGTCTGCAACAGCAGGTACCCCTCGGGCACTTCGGCCGCGGTGGGCGGATTGACGGTGAACCGGGCCCGCCCGGTCGCGGTGGCGAAGGTGCGGGAGTCGTGCGGACCGCGCGGCAGCATGAAGCCGCCGGGCTGCGCGGCCCGCTCCTCGAAGGCGTGGAAGCCGGGCACCACATGCTCGATGTGCCTGCGGATGACCGCGTAGTCCTCGCCCATCGCACGCCAGCCGAGGTCCTCGCCGAACAGCGCGTGCCCGAGCGCGGTGACGATCGCGATCTCGCTGCGCAGGTGCGGCGAGCCGGGCAGCAGGCGTCCCCGGGAGGCGTGCACCGTCGCCATGGTGTCCTCGACGGTGACGAACTGCTCGCCGGCGGCCCGGACATCGCGCTCGGTGCGGCCCAGGCAGGGCAGGATCAGCGCCTCCCGCCCGTGGCACAGGTGCGAGCGGTTCAGCTTGGTCGCGACATGAACGGTCAACGCGCAGTCGGCCAGTGCGGCCTCGGTGACCTCGGTGTCGGGGGTCGCCACCGCGAAGTTGCCGCCGAGGGCGAAGAAGACGTCGACCCTGCCGTCGCGCATCGCGCGGATCGAGTCCACGGTGTCCAGACCGTGCTCGCGCGGCGGGTCGAAGCCGAACTCCTCGCGCAGCCGGTCGAGGAACGCGTCGGGCATCTTCTCCCAGACGCCCATGGTGCGGTCGCCCTGGACGTTGCTGTGCCCGCGGATGGGCGCCGGTCCGGCGCCGGGCCGGCCGATGTTGCCGCGCAGCAGCAGGAAGTCGACGATCTCGCGGATGGTGGCGACGGCGTTGCGGTGCTGGGTCAGGCCCATCGCCCAGCAGACGATCACGCTCCCGGCCTTCTGCACCTCCGAGGCGCAGTCCCCGATCTGCCGCCGGGACAGGCCGCTGAGCCGCTCCAGCTCGGCCCAGTCGAGGGAGCGCCACGCCGCCGCGGCCTCCTCGAATCCGTCGCAGTAGCGCGCGATGAACTCGTGGTCCAGCACGCTTCTGGGCCGGGCGTCCTCGCGCTCCAGCAGGGTGCGGTTCAACCCGGCGAAGAAGGCGAGGTCGCCGTTGACCCGGACCGGCAGGTAGCGGTCGGCGATCGGGGTACCGGGCCCGGCCAGGCCGCGCGCCGTCTGCGGGTTGTGGAACCGCCCGAAGCCCGCCTCCGGCAGCGGGTTGACCGCCACGACGCGCGCGCCGCGCCGCTTGGCCTGTTCCAGGGCGGTGAGCATCCGGGGGTGGCAGGTACCGGGGTTCTGGCCCACGATGAAGATCAGTTCGGCGTGGTCGGTGATGTCCTCCAGCGTGACCGTGCCCTTGCCGACCCCGATGGTCTCGGAGAGCGCCGCGCCGCTGGACTCATGGCACATGTTGGAGCAGTCCGGCAGGTTGTTGGTGCCGAACCGGCGCGCCAGCAACTGGTAGACGAAGGCCGCCTCGTTGCTGGCCCGTCCGCTGGTGTAGAAGACCGCGCGGTCGGGATCGTCCAGGGACCTGAGCCGCTCCGCGACCAGCGCGATCGCCTCGTCCCAGGAGATCGGCGCGTAGTGCGTCGCCCCGGGGGCGAGGTGGACCGGCTCGGCGAGCCGACCCTGTGCCTCCAGCCAGTGGTGGTCCTGCTCGCGCAGCTCGGCGACGCCGTGCGCCGCGAAGAACGCGGCGTCGACGCGCCTGCGGGTGGCCTCCCAGGCGACGGCCTTGGCCCCGGTCTCACAGAACTCCGCGGTCTTGCGGTGCTCCGGTCCGGGATTGGCCCAGGCGCAGCTCGGGCAGGCGAACCCGTCGGTCTGGTTCACCTTCAGCAGCGTCCGCAGACTGCGTCCCGGCCCCATCTCGCCGAGCGCGTACCGCACCGACTCGGTGATCCCGGGCAGGCCGACGCTCGACTTCTTCGGCGGGCTCACCGTCAGATCGGGCCGCGGCTTTCCGCCGGGGTCCCGCCGCCCGGCTCCGGGGGGTTTCTCGGACATCCTCGCCTCCGACGGGCGTCGTCGCCTCCGCCGGCGGCCGAGGGAACCGCTCGGGCGACCGGCGGACAGCTCGCCGAGTTCTTGATCGATGCTACTCCGGCGAGCACCGCCCCGCTGGCCCCGCCCGCCTGCCGCGAGGACCGGGAAGGTCCGGCCCGGCGGGACCGTGCGACCCGACCTGAGAGGGAGGCACCCCCGACCAGAGAGGGAGGTCCGGGTGGCGCGGCGGCTGACACGGTGGGATCGGCCGGGAGAGCCCGGCCGGACCAGGGAGGGAAGCATGGGCAAGACGCAGAGGCGGATCCGGTCCAGGGCGGGCGCGGATGTCAGGCGGATCGGCCTTCGGGCCGCTGCCGCCGCACTGGTGAGCGCGACCGCCGTCGGCCTGGTCGCACCCGCCGCCTGCGCGGCGGCACCGCCGACCGCGGCGGGGCGGGCGGCAGAGAGGCACACCGATCCGGTCGCGCTGCGGGACGCGCTGCAGGACCTCGTGGACCAGGGCGGCGTGTCGGCGGCGATCGCAGCGGTCCGGCAGGACGGCGACACCGTGTGGCAGGGCGCGGCCGGCACCGCCGACCAGGCGACCGGGAGGCCGGCGCCCGTCGACGGACGCTTCCGGATCGGCAGCGTCACCAAGACCTTCGTCGCGACGGTGGTGCTCCAACTGGTCGCCGAGCGGCGGGTGGAGCTGGACGGACCGATCGAGCGCTACCTGCCCGGGGTGGTCCCGGACGGCGGCGCGATCACCCTCCGCCAGCTGCTCAACCACACCAGCGGCATCTTCGACTACACCGAGGACCCGAGCTTCGAGCGCCCGGACGAGGCCGCCGAGCGGCGCTGGCTCGCCGTCGACCGCTGGCGCACCTACCAGCCGAGGGAGCTGGTGGACATCGCGACCAGGCACGCCCCCTACTTCCGGCCGGGCCAGGGCTGGCACTACTCCAACACCGACTACATCCTGGCCGGAATGCTCATCGAGCGGACCACCGGCCGCAGTTGGGCCGAGGAGGTCGAGCGTCGGATCATCCGGCCGCTCGGCCTGCACGACACCTCGATGCCCGTCACCTCACCGTACGTCCCCGGACCGCACGCCCACGGCTACCTCAAGCTCTCCACCGGACCGGCCGACATCACCCTGCTCAACCCGTCGGGGGCCTCCTCGGCCGGCGCCGGGATCTCCTCCACCGCGGACCTCACCCGCTTCGACGCCGCACTGCTCGGCGGCAGACTGCTGCCCCCGGCCGAACTGGCCGAGATGAAGCGCGCGGTCGACACCGGGGCGGGATTCGGCTACGGCCTCGGCCTGATGGAGTTCACCACCGGTTGCGGAGAATTCTGGGGCCACACCGGCGGCATCAGGGGTTACGCCACCTATCTGCTCGGCGATGCCGGAGCCCACCGGCAGGTGGCCGTATCGGCGAACCCCTACGACGTCACGGACCCGGCACGGACCAGCAGGCTGGCCCACCGGCTGGTCGAGCTGGCCGCCTGCGGCACCGACGGATTGCCGCCGGCGCCCGCGGCACCCGCGGCCGTCGGTCCGGCGACCGTGCCACGCCTGCCCTGACGCCCGACGATCGCGGCCGCCGGAACCCTCCAGGCGGCCGCGGTCCGGCCGGATCGGTGGCCTCGACCCCGGGCCGGGCGTCCGTCAGACTCGTTGACAGACCAGGCCGGAAAGGAGCCGCATGAACGACCAACTGCCGCAAGCCCGCTGGACGCACGTCGCCCTGCCGGTCGGCGATCTCGACCGGGCGATCGACTTCTACACCGCACTGACGCCGCTGGTGGTGGTGGGCCGGTTCGCGGACGACGCGGGCCAGAGCGCCTGGCTCTCCAACCCCGGCCAGTACGAGACACCGTTCGTGCTGGTGCTCGTGGCGTTCAGCCGGGACAGCGGCAGGCAGCTCGGCCTGCTGACCCCCTTCGCCCATCTGGGCATCGAGGTACCCAGCCGGAGCGAGGTCGACCGGATCGCCGAGCTGGCCAGGGAACTCGGCTGTCTGCACTGGGAGCCGCAGGACGTGTCCGAGTGGGTCGGCTACGTCTGCGCCCTGCGGGACCCGGACGGGAACGTGGTCGAGATCTCGCACAACCAGAAGGTGTTCGAGACGGTGCGCAGGCTCTGGGCACCGGCCGAGGGGCCGGGCGCCTCTGGCAGACTGGCGGAATGATCATCAGAGCTGCCCGGGAGCAGGACTTCGCGGGCTTCCTCGGCCTGGCCGCCGAGGTGGAGCACTGGTTCGGCCCGATGGTCGAAGAGCCCGGTTTCCACCGTGCCCTGCACAAGCACATCGGCCGGGCCACGGCCCTGGTCGCCGCCTCCCACGGGCAGGGGCTCCTCGGCGGGCTGCTGTTCGGCGGGCAGGCCCCGGTACACCGCATCCACTGGCTGGTCGTCGCGGAGCGGGCGCGCGGGCAGGGTGTCGGGCACGCGCTGGTGGCGGAGGCGATGCGCCGCTTCGGGCCGGGTCCCGGGACCGTCGAGGTGGTCACCTTCGGGGCGGACCACCCGGGGGCGGTCGCCGGCGGTGCGCGCGTCTTCTACGAACGGCTCGGCTTCGTCCCCGCCGAGTCCGCCGAACCGGGGCCGGAGGGCGGCTCACGGCAGGTCTACCGTCTGGCCGTCGGCTGGGACTGATCGGCTGGTGGAGCCGCCCGCCCGACGGTGGTCAGGACCGTTTCAGTGCGATCAGGGCCGCGTCGTCCCGCAGCCGTCCGCCGACGTGGTCGAGCAGGTCGCGCTGGAGGTGCTGGAGCAGGCCGGCCGGCTCGGCCGAGGTCCAGGCGGTGAGCCGGTCGGCGAGGGGGTAGAAGGCGCGGGAGCGGTTGCGGGCCTCGGTGACGCCGTCGGTGTACAGCAGGATGGTGTCGCCGGGTTCGAAGGCGAAGGTTTCCACCGGGTAGCGGATGTCCGGGAGTTCGCACATGCCCAGCGGCGGTGCCGGCTCCCGGGTGTGGAGGGAGTGGACCCGGCCGTCGTGCAGCAGCAGCGGCGCCGGATGGCCGCAGGTCGTCGTCCTGACCACGGGGGAGGCGTCGGGGATGTCGATCAGCAGGGCGGTCGCGAAGCGCTCGCCGTGCTCCCCGTGCCCCGCGTCGGCCAGTACCTCCTCCGCCAGGTGGCGGCAGAAGCTCTGCTCCAGCGCGGAGGCGAGTGCGGGCAAATCCCGGTAGTGGTGGGCCAGTTCGCGGAAGGCGCCGAGCAGGTGGGCGGAGTCGCCGATGGCGGCCAGTCCCTTGCCCCGGACGTCTCCGATGATCAGCCGCGTGCCGTGGGCGACCCGGGTGGCGGCGTAGAGGTCACCGCCGACCTGGGCCTCGTCCTCGGCCGCCAGGTACCGCGCGGCGACCAGGAGCGGGCCCAGCTGCTCCGGGATCGGCCGCAGCAGGACCTCCTGGACCGCGTCGGACACCGACCGCACATGCGTCAGTTCCCGTCCGTGGCGCTCCCGCACCCGGCAGTAGAAGACGATCACGGCTGAGACCACCATCAGCGCCGCGACCTGGGCCTCGTGGTTGGTGGTGCCCAGACCCCCGTGGAACACCCCGATGAGCACCTGGGCCGCCACCGCCGCGGACCCGATCAGGGCGGTGAGACGGGAGCCGGCGAACGAGGCCGTGATCGCGGGTGCGACCACGAGCAGCGGCCCGAGGTGGACGTAGGGCGGGGAGGCGATGTCGATGGCGGAGATCAGCACGATGAAGGCGAGCGGGATCAGCACCAGCAGTCCGGTCGCGCCCGGCCGGCGGGTCCCCGTGCGAGGCTCCCGTACTTTCACGCCTCCACCCTGCACCTTGCCCGGCCGTACCACCTTTCGACCACGGCCCATCCGATCAGGTGTTCGATATGTGGCGTACGCTGGTCACGTGAGTGTGCACCTTCAGGCATCGCTGTTCGACTCCGCCGAGGCCGCGCCGCTCCGGCTGCGGGAGCTGGCCGCGCTGCGCCGTACCGAGCTGTCCCACGGCGCCTGGATCGATCTGCTGCCGGGCTGGCTGACCGGTTCGGACGCGTTGTTCGAACACCTGGCGGCCGGTGTCCCATGGCGGGCCGAGCGGCGGAAGATGTACGACAACGTGGTCGGCGTGCCCCGGCTGCTGGCGTACTACCGCGAGGGGGAGCCGCTGCCGCACCCCGTCCTCGCCGAGGCCCGCGACGCGCTCAGTGCCCATTACGCCGAGGAGCTCGGTGAGCCCTTCACGACCGCCGGGCTCTGCTTCTACCGGGACGGGCGGGACAGCGTCGCCTGGCACGGCGACCGCCTCGGGCGCGGCCGCACCGAGGACACCATGGTCGCCATCCTCTCGGTCGGCGATCCCCGGCCGCTGGTGCTCCGCCCCCGCCACGGCGACGCGCCCCACCGGCGCCTCCCGCTGGGCCACGGCGACCTGGTGGTCATGGGCGGCAGCTGCCAGCGCACCTGGGAGCACGCCATCCCCAAGACCGCCCGCGCCGCGGGCCCGCGCATCAGCATCCAGTTCCGCCCGAACGGCGTCGGCTGACCCGCGCGATCGGCTCCCGTCCCTGAAACCCACCGGGGACCGGCGGCCGCCGGCCCGACGCGGTGGCGTCAGGCGCCCTGGTCCGCGAAGCCGGTCCGCCAGCTGCTCCGCTCGGGGCGCCAACCACGCGAGCGGGCCAGGCCGTTGAGCGCGCCACGGGCCCAGTCCAGCCGTCCCTGGGTGGCGTCGGGAGCGGGCACACCGAGGGCCTGCGCCAGCACCGGGAGCCAGTCCCCGGCCTGCGCGGGTTCGTCGTCGACGATGTTGACCGGCCCGGCCGGCCAGTCCAGGGCGGCCACCGCCGCCCTGGCCGCGTCCGCGACATGGACGAAGGAACTCACCGAACCGTCCGCCTCGGTGCTGCCCAGGAACCGCGCGGACCGGTCACCGGCCAGGGCCGCACCGACGGCACCGCCGGGCGCGTACCAGGTGCCCGGACCGTAGAGGATGCCGTAGCGCAGCACCACCGCGGTGTCCGCCTCGGCGGCCGTCTCCTCCAGCGCGCGGACGGCGGCCACCATCCCGGCCCGCGGCTGCTCCGCGCTGTCGTCGAGCGGCACCGACTCGTCGGCGGGTCCGTCACCGGGGGCGTACGCCCAGCAGATGGACTGGGCGACGACCCTCGACACTCCGGCGGCCCTGGCCGCGTCCACCAGGTTGCGGGTGCCCTCGCGGCGCAGGCGCCCGTTGGCGGCACCGTCAGCGCCCGTCAGATCGGTCAGCTGGTGGATCACCGCCTCCGGAGCCGCCTCCGCCACCGCGCGCCGCAGCCCCTCGGTGTCGAACACGTCGACCCGGACCGCCGCCGCACCCTGGTGCCTGATCCGGTCGGTCCCGGCAGCGGAGCGGGAGCCGCCGGTGACCTCGTGTCCGGCCGCCAGCAGCATGGGGACGAGGAGGCGGCCGACGGCACCGGTGGCGCCCGCTACGAAGACACGCATGGAGAGTTCCGTTCCACTGCTCGGTTCGAGGGCCCGGATACGTTCTCCGGGCCCCGACGTCCGCCGTCCGGCGGAGTGGACTCAGGCTAGACCCGGGCCTCGCCCTCCAGCTGGGCCAATCGCACCGCGGTCGGCTGGGCCATTCTTCCGCGGTCCGGACGGTTCGACTGGGGGCGGCGATGACGGGCGGGGGGTAGGCCGATCCGGGTGAAGGTGAGGCCGACGGCGACCAGCAGGGGCACGGTCAACAGGATCATCACGGTCATGGCATCCTCCCGGGAGACGTGAAGGGCATGTCGTCGGATGCCGTCTGCCCGGCCGGTGGCGGGCCGATTCCTTGGATCACCCGATCGGGTGGCTCCGCACACGTGGGCGTTCCCGGAGACCGGTCAACTACCGCAGCGCCTCGGCACGTTCGGGATCCACCCCGGACGAGCCGGCCGACGGCGGCAGCGACCGGCTGCTCGATTCCCTGTTCACCCGAGGAGGACGCCCGCGCAGGACCCGGCGACATCACCGCCCGGCTCATCGAGCACCGCCGGGCCGGCGCCGACCACATCGCCTCGCGGGTGGTCACCGCCGGACCCGGCACCTTCGCCCGCCGGACCCGGCACCTTCGCCCGCCAGGTCGGGCGCGAGCCGGTCGCCGTCCCGCGCCGAGCGCGCGGTCAGTCGCTCCAGCGCAGCACCGCGCCGACCCCGCCCGCCGGCCCGCCGACCTCGGCGGGGACGAGGAGCGCCTCGGCACCGGCGGCCGCCGCGGCCCGCAGCAGGGCGTCGTCGACCCGGGCCGGCTGCGGTCGCGAGACGCCGAGGGCGTGGGCGTCGGTGCGTCGGCGGGCGAGCTGGTCGGGCTCGGGCCCGACCCACACCTCGCGGCCGGGGTCGCCCGCGGACTCGTCTAGCAGCAGGGTGGCCACCTGGTGACGGCGGGCGGCGTCCAGGACGGCCGGGATGCCTTCGGCCGCCGGGCCGGGGCCGGTGTCCGGTCCGGCTGCGCCGTGTTCGCCCGGGCGGCCGCGCCCGGCGTGGAACTGGTCCAGGGCGCCGTCCAGCCGTTCCCGTTGGTGCTCGGCCTGGACCTCGGCGATCCGACGGTCGAGCGCCTCGGAGGAGGTCCCGGCGGTCCGGGCACCAGCGTCGATCTCGACGCTGTGCGGCCGCAGCCAGTCGGGCAGCCGGCTGTGCACGGCCCGGCGCTCGCGGGCGTCCCCGGCCAGCACCAGCAGCCGGGCACCGCTGTCCGGCCAGCGCTGGGCGAGTTCATCGGCGATCACCTGGGCGGTCTGGTCCCAGGTGTCCTGGACCCGCTGCTCGTAGTGCCATCCGTAGCGGTCGGCCGGAACCGACCGGTGGCCGCGGTCCTGCCACTGCTCGCCCTCCACACTGCCGAGCCCGACGCGCGATCGCGCCTGGCCGTCCACCCGTCCGTCGCGCAGCTCCAGATCCGCACCGGTGCGGTCGATCAGGGCGACCAGGCAGGCGGTGGCCTCACCGCGCAGGGCGAGCAGCGGGGCCAGATGCGGCACGGCGGACCAGGTGGCCTCCGGCATGGCCGGGGCGGCGTCCAGCGGAACGTCCAGCACCACCGAGCCGGCGGTGGCGAACAGGGCTCGCCCGGCCGGGGTTCCGGAGACGGGCCCGGCGGCCAGCGCGTCGTGCACCGCGGTCCGGGTGGGCTCGTCGGCGCCCTGGTCGGCGAGCTGCCTGGCGACCGCGCGGCGGCGCAGTTCCTGCTGCTTCACCGCGTCCTCGGTCGCCCGGGAGGTGTCCAGGTAGACGGAGGCCCAGGGGCGGGAACGCTCCGGCAGGGGACCGGCGAGCAGCGGGCTGAGAAAGGCGAGTTCCATGATCTCCTCCAATGCCCAGGGGTGCGGCGGCGGGGCGGTCACCCGGTTCCGGGCCGCCCTCGCCGGTTCCGGCCGTCGCCGTGCGGTCGGGCGGTCGGTCCCGGGGGAGCTGTCTGGGGGCTGGTCGGGCCGGTGGACTGGAGGCCGGTGACGGGAGAGCGGGAAGCGGCCCGACGGGTACCGGCCGGGCATCGGCGGATCATCGCCGCCGGGGCCGGAGCCGGACCGCGGGACACTCCGCTCCGCGGTACCGGCCGCCGTCGGAGCCGCGCGGTACTGATCCGCGCGGAGCCGGCGGCCGCCGCGGCCGGGGGAGCGGTACGCGGACGGCCCGCGCACAGCACGACCGTCGGGCGGCCTCGGACCGACGACGTCCGGTGGACGTCCTGGGCAGGGCGTACTACCGACGGTACGACGGGAGCACGGCGACGGCACTGTGCGGGGCGCGGGACCGGTACCCGACGGGTCCGGCGGCGCCCCGCAGGGGTTGGGTAGAGGCGGCTGGCACGACCGGCGGTGGACCGGCAGCTCCGCACACGGGAACGCACACGCACGGATGGCACGGCGCGCGCCGGTGGGGCACTTCCGCGCGCAGGGCGCACGCGGGTGGTGCGGCGCCGGAGCTCCTCCGCCGCTGCGGGGACCACCGTGACGGGTGATGATGTGAGCTGCGCCCACCGGTCTGCCGCCACGGCTGCGAGGCGGTCAGGAGCAGGAGTTGATGATCATGGCGAAGCAAGCCGACATCGGCGTGTCGGGACTGGCGGTGATGGGCCGCAACCTGGCCCGCAACTTCGCGCGCCACGGGCACACCGTGGCCCTGCACAACCGCACCGCGGCCCGGACGAAGGCCTTGATGGACGGGTTCGGAAGCGAGGGGGACTTCGTGCCCGCCGAGTCGCCGGAGGAGTTCGTGGCGTCGTTGAAACGGCCGCGGCGGCTGATGGTGATGGTCAAGGCGGGTCGGCCCACGGACGAGGTCATCGACGAGTTCGCACCGCTGCTGGAGCCGGGCGACATGATCGTGGACGGTGGCAACGCGCACTTCCTGGACACCAGGCGCCGCGAGGCCGCCCTGCGGGAACGCGGGCTGCACTTCGTCGGCACCGGTGTGTCCGGCGGCGAGGAGGGTGCGCTCAACGGTCCGAGCATCATGCCGGGCGGCTCCGTCGAGGCGTACGAGTCGCTCGGCCCGCTGCTGGAGGACATCTCCGCGAAGGTCGACGGGCAGCCGTGCTGTACCCACATCGGCCCCGACGGCGCCGGCCACTTCGTGAAGATGGTGCACAACGGCATCGAGTACGCGGACATGCAGCTCATCGCCGAGGCCTACGACCTGCTGCGGCGGGCCCTGCAGCTGAAGCCGGCCGACATCGCGGAGGTCTTCCGCACCTGGAACCGGGGACGGCTGGAGTCGTACCTCATCGAGATCACGGCCGAGGTGCTCGGACACACCGACGCCGCCACCGGCAAGCCGTTCGTCGACGTGGTGCTGGACCAGGCGGAGCAGAAGGGAACGGGGCGCTGGACCGTGCAGACCGCGCTGGACCTCGGCGTTCCGGTGAGCGGGATCGCCGAGGCGGTCTTCACCCGTTCGCTGTCCGGCCACGCCGACCTCCGCGGCGCCGCGCAGGGGCTTCCGGGTCCGGCCGGAGGCGGCCTGCGCGGGGCGGCGGCCGACGGCTTCGCGGACGCCGTGGAGCAGGCCCTGTACGCGTCGAAGATCGTCGCCTACGCGCAGGGGATCCATCAGATCCAGGCGGGCAGCGAGGAGTACGGCTGGAACATCGACCCGGGTGCCGTGGCGGCGATCTGGCGCGGCGGCTGCATCATCCGGGCCCGCTTCCTCAACCGGATCACCGAGACCTACGGCGGCGGGGACCAGCCGGCGACGCTGCTGACGGCCCCGTACTTCCGGCAGGCCCTGGAGGGCGCACAGGACGCCTGGCGGCGGGTGGTGTCCTCGGCGGCCGAACTGGGCGTGCCCGCCCCCGGGTTCTCGGCGGCGCTGGCCTACTACGACGCCCTGCGCTCGCCCAGGCTCCCGGCCGCGCTCATCCAGGCCCAGCGTGACTTCTTCGGAGCACACACCTACCGCCGCACCGACCGGGACGGGGCTTTCCACACCCTCTGGAGCGGCGACCGCAGCGAGCGGCCCGCATGAGCCGAGCACGATCCGGCGCGGTCGGCCCCGGCGGTCTAGGGTGAGAGAAGGATGTCTCTCACCCGGCTGGGCCTGGTGGTCCACCAAGGCCGCTCCGCTGCTGTCGCGGGGGCGCGTACCGCCCACGCGTGGTGTGCCGCGCACGGTGTCGCCTGCACCGAGATCGACGTGTGGCAGGACGGCCGACCGCGGCGCAGCGGCCAGGAGGAGGCGACGGCCGCGGGCCACCCGGAGCTGATCGTCACGTTCGGCGGCGACGGTACGTTCCTGCGCGGTGCGCGGATCGCCGCCAAGGACGGTGCCGCGGTCCTGGGCGTGAACGTGGGCCGGGTCGGCTTCCTCACCGAGATCACCCCCGACCAGGTCGAGGACGCGCTCGACGCCTTCGACCAGGGCCGGGCGGCGTGCGAGGAACGCATGGTGCTCACCATGCGGGCGTCACGGCCGCTGGAGATACCCAGCGGGCTGGAGGCGGTGCTGTGCTACGGGCGCGGCCCCGCGCTGCCCGCTCCGACCGTGCGCCCCGGCAGTGCGGAGGAGGTGGGCTGGGGGGTCGGGCTGGACGTCACCGCCGTGAACGACGTGGTCTTCGAGAAGCTCGCGCGGGACCGGCAGGTCGGCGTCGCCGTGTACCTGGCCGGACAACTGCTCGCCACGTACTCGGCCGACGCGCTGATCGTGGCCACTCCGACCGGCTCCACCGCCTACAGTTTCGCGGCCGGGGGACCGGTGCTCTCCCCGGCCGCGGACGCGCTGGTCTTCACCCCCGTGGCCCCGCACATGGCGTTCGACCGCACGGTGATAGCCGCGGCCGACGAGCCCGTCGCGGTGCGGGTGCTGGAGCACTCCGGCCGGGTGGGCGTCAGCGTCGACGGGCAGCTGCGCGGGGTACTGGATCCGGGCGACTGGGTCGCGTCCTACCGGGCTCCGTACCGCCTGCGCCTGGTGCGGCTGGCACCCACCGGGTTCTACCGGCGCCTGCGGGACCGGTTCCAGTTGGCCGACGCTCCCGCGACCGCCGTCGACCACGCTCCGCCCTTCTACCGCCCCAACGTCCCCAGGCCCGCTGAGCTGGCACATCTGCGCATCGGCCCCCTGCCGCCCGCGGAGTGAGCGCCCCGCGACGGTCTTCGTCGCGGGGAGCGGGTGGAAGGGGCGCCGGCGAGGCGCTCTCGCCGTGGTGCCGCCGGGCCTTGGGCGCGCCCGAGGTCGCGGGATGTCCGGTGGGACGGGTGAGTGGTGCATCACACAGTGTGTCGACTGATCGAATCCGTGTCCGAAGGGAATGAACTTCCCGGGGCGCCACCGTGCTCGGCTCCGGCAGCGAGGCCGGAGAGGAGGGTGGCGCGCGCCGATCGGATCAGCTGGAACTGGAGTTCACCATGGTCACCGCGCCGCCCGAAACCCTGCTGTGCGGCCGGGAGCGAGAGCTGTCGTGTGTTCGCGATCTTCTTGAGTACGGCCGACGCGGCGGGACCGCGCTGCTGACCGTCGAAGGAGTGCCGGGATCGGGCAAGACCCGTCTGCTGCGGGAGACCGTGGTCCTGGCGAAACAGCTCGGCTTCCGGGTCGGGGACGAGGCCGCCGTGGACTGCGGGGTGCGGCGCTCCCGGTACCGCTGCGGCTCGGCGGCCCGCCCGGGCGACCACTGCCGGCACACCGCGAGTGTCCACCCCACCCTCGTGGTGGTCGACGAGGCCGACGGCCTTCCCGGCCGGCCGGCCGGGGCGGGGGCGGCCGAGTGGCGCGGCCCCCGGAGCCATGCCGTCTGGGTGGCGGCCCGGCGCAGTTCCACCGGTCCCGACCCGTTCCGCGGCCTGCGGTCCGACCCGACCAGGCGCGGTGAGCGCCTGGTGCTCGGTTCGCTGTCGTCCGCCGCTTCGCTTCGGCTGGCCGCCGAGCACCTGGGAGGTCCGCTCTCGCTCCAGCTGGCCGAGCTGGTCGAACAGGCGGCCGGCAATCCGGGGCTGATCGTGGAACTGCTGACCGGGCTGCAGGAGGAGCGGGGCCTGGGGACCGTCCACGGCCGGACCGAGCTGCTGACGGACCGGCTGCCAGAGCGGCTGCACGGCAGAGTGCGCGCCACGCTCGGTCAGCACTCCCGGGAGTGCCGCCAACTTCTGTCCGTGGCATCCCTGTTGGGCAGCGAGGTGGTGTACGAGGAGCTGGCGCCGATACTGAGCACCTATCCTGCCGCGCTCTTACTGTTACTGGAGGAAGCCTGCGCCACCGGGGCGATGCGCCATGACGGCGGCCGGGTCGTCTTCGCCGGCGAACTGGTGAGGCGGGTCATCGCCGAATCGGTTCCGGCGACCCTGCGGCAGGCCCTGCTCCGGGAGGCCGACGCCCTGCGGTCGCCGCGGCAGCCGGCCGAAGCGGATCCGCCGCCCCGGGCCACGGCCCCCACCCCGCTCAGTGCACAGCAGCACACGCTGATCCAGCTGGTGAGCGAGGGCCTGACCAACCGGCAGATCGCCCGCCGTCTCGACCTCTCCCCGCACACCGTCAACTACCACCTGCGGAAGCTGTTCCGGGGCTTCGGGGTGAACTCGCGGATCGATCTGCTGCGGGCGGCGGCCCGCCACGGCACACCGGTGGGGGCGGGCAGCAGGGAGCCGTGAACCGCCCGGTCCCGCTGAGGCCCACCCGAGGGTCGGCCTCAGCGGAACGCACCGGGCTAGCCGAAGGTGAGGGACTCCTCCAGCATGCGGGTCAGCTCGTCCTCGGGGAGCGAGCGGAAGTGCCCGTCGCGGACGGCCACCGGGCCAGGGCCCTCCGACTGCTCGAGCTCGCTGGTCGCCCGGGTGGCCGCGACCATGGCGCGGGTCCGCTCCCGCCGCTCGTCCTCGTAGCGGCGCAGCGCCTGCGGCAGGTCGGAGGCCGAGGCGAGGTTGCGGGCCAGGACGACCGCGTCCTCGACGGCCATGCCCGAGCCCTGGCCGAGACTGGTCAGCATGGGGTGTGCGGCGTCGCCGAGCAGCGTCACCGGGCCTCGGCCCCAGTGCTCCAGGAAGGCGCGGTCACGGGAGGGCACCGCGATGATCGCCTCCTGGGGAGTGCTGCGGACGGCCAGTTCGACCTCCTCGGGCCAGTCGGCGAAGGCGCGCTCGACGTCCGCCTTGCCACCGCGCCAGTCACGGGCCTCCTCGACGGGCATGTTCATGGTGCCCCACCAGTACACCTGGCCGCCGCCGACGTCCACCAGGCCGAAGCGCCGTCCGCTGCCCCAGTAGTGGGTGACCGACCCCGGGGTGAAGCGCGGGTGCTCGAACGGGATGACGCCGAGCCAGCAGATGTAGCCGCTTTCCCGGGCCTCCTCCGGTCCGGCCAGCTGCCGGCGCACCACCGAGTTGAAGCCGTCGGCGCCGATCAGCACATCGCCGTGGGCCTCCCGACCGTCCTCGAAGCGGACCCGGACCCCGCCCGAGTCCTCGTCGATCTCGAACTCCCGCGCAGCGGCGCCGAGTACCAGCGGGATCCCGGCGACCTGCTCCAGCAGCGCCTGCTGGAGTGCCGGGCGGGTGATCAGCACGCTCGGGGCGCCGATCCGGCTGATGACCTTGGCGAAGGGGAACTCCCTGATCAGCTCGCCGCGGTCGGTCCTGACGTGGTACGAGGTCAGGGGCCGGCCGTAGCGCTCCAGGCCGAAGTCGAGACCGATCGAGCGGAGCGCGGCGGTGGCGTTGCTCATGACGGAGAGCCCCGAACCGGCGGCCCGCAGCTCCGTCGCCCGCTCGTAGACCTCGACGTCCATGCCGACACTGCGCAGCGTCGCGGCGGTGGTGAGCCCGCCGATTCCGGCGCCGATCACCAGCGCCTTCCGGGGCCGGTCCGACCGCACTCCACTGTCCGTCACTTCCGCTTCCTTCCTTGCGATGTCCGTCATGTCACTGTCCGATCCGGTCGGCCACGACCTCGGCCACATGGGCCACGTACGGTTCCTCCATGATGCTGAGATGATCGCCGGGTACGTCGATCACGGTCAGCTCGCCGCTGGTCCACTCGCGCCAGCCGTTCGACGGGTCCTGGTGCATGCTGCCGACCGCGGTGTGCATCGAGTCCAGGACCTCGGGCAGCGGCTCCAGGGCGTGGATCAGCGTCATGTCCTGCTCCACGACATCGGGCCGGTAGGCGTACGCGGCCCGCCAGTTGGCCTCGTAGACCCGGAACAGCCGGCGGACCACCGCGGCCGAACTGCCCGACGGCAGTACGCCCTCGGCGATGGCGAGCTGCGCGATGAAATCGAACTTCTCGTCCAGGGCGGTGAGTTCGGCCGGGATGGCCTCCAGCGGCGAGTCTCCGCCGCGCTGCAGCCAGAGCAGCTCCCAGAAGAACCAGCCCAGCAGGGCGTCGTCGTCGGTGTATCCGCGCCGCATCCGGTTCAGCGCGGTGGTGTCCAGCAGCACCAGCTGCTCGACCTCCTCGCCGGCGGCCTGGAGCTGGCGGGCCATCTCGAAGGCCACGAAGCCGCCGAAGGACCAACCGCCGATGACGTACGGTCCACTCGGCTGCGTCCGCCGCAGCGCGGAGATGTACTCGGCCGCCAACTCCTCGACGCTGCCCAGCGGTTCGGTGCCCGGATCGGCGCCGGCCGCCTGCAGGGCGTAGAAGGGACGACCCTCCGGCAGATACCTGGCGAAGCGCACGTAGCACAGGACGTTGCCGCCCATCGGGTGGACGAAGAACACCGGCCGGCCCGCACCGCCCGGCCGGATGGGCACCAGCGGATCGAAGGCGGTCTGAGCCCCGCCGGAGCGCAGCCGACCGGCGAGCTCCGCGACCGTGGGCGCGGCGATGAACTCGGAGAGCGGGATGCTGATCCCGTACCGCTGCTCGATCAGCACGACCAGGCGCATCGCGGTGAGCGAGGTCCCGCCCAGCTCGAAGAGGTTCTCGTGCACACCGACCGAGGGCCGCTGGAGCAGATCGCCGATGATCGTCGCCAGGGTGCGCTCGTAGGTGTCCCGGGGAGCGGTGTCGTCGGCGGAGGCGGCCACCGTCAGCGGTATCCGGCGCAGCGCCGCGTCGTCCCGCTTGCCGCTGGGGGTCAGCGGCAGGGCGGTGAGCCACTCGAAGTGGGTGGGCACCAGGTACCCGGGCAGCACCGACCGCAGCTGCTTGCCCAGCTGGACCAGGTCGGCCCGCTCGGGATCGCCGACCAGGAAGGCGGCGAGGAAGGAGTCGTTGCCCTCGCGCTGCCGGGCGACCACCGCCACCTCGGACAGCCCCGGATGATCGGCGGCGAACCGGGTGATCGCCACCTCCACCTCGGCGGGCTCGACCCGGAAGCCGCGCACCTTGACCTGCGAGTCGGCACGGCCGACGCAGACCACCGCGCCGCCGGGCAGGGTGAAGCCGAGGTCCCCGGTGCGGTAGAGGCGTTCCCCGGCCGGTCCCGCCGGGTCCTGGACGAAGCGTTCGGCGGTCAACTCGGGCTGGCCGAAGTAGCCCTGGGCCAGGCAGGCGCCGCCCAGGTAGAGCTCGCCGGTCACCCCGGGCGGTACCGGCCGCATCCGGGCGTCGAGGACCAGCACCCGGGCGCCGGTGATCGCCGTGCCGATCGGCGGCAGCGCGGGGAAGTCCGCCGGGTCACCCGACATGGTGTGGCTGGCGACGACGTGCGACTCGGTCGGCCCGTACTGGTTCTCCAGGATCGCGCCCGGCAGGGCGGCGCAGAGCCGGCGGATCTCCTCGGTGACCCGCAGCTGCTCGCCGGAGGAGATCAGCACCCGGAGCGCCCCGGGCACGATGCCGAGCGCGGCGGAGGCCTCGGCGAGCTGCTGGAGCGCCACATAGGGGAGGAAGAGCCGTTCGACGCCCTCCCGGTCCAACAGCCGCAGCAGGGTGGGCAGATCGCGGCGCTGCTCCTCGGTGAGCAGCCGGAGCGTGCCGCCGCCGCAGAGCGTCGAGAAGATCTCCTGGAAGGAGACGTCGAAGCTCAGCGGAGCGTACTGCACGGTGGTCCCGCCGACGGCGCCGCTGGGGATGCCGTTCTGCCAGGCGACCAGGTTGGCGAGGGAGCGGTGCGGCATCGCCACGCCCTTGGGGCGGCCGGTGGAGCCGGAGGTGAAGAGCAGGTACGCGGTGCTCTCGGGGTCGATCCGCGGCGGCACCACGGCCTCGGACTCCGGCTCGGTTCCGGGATCCGCCGGGGCGAGCAGCTCCTCGGCGGTGAGCACGGGCGTCCCGTCGGTGACCAGGCGGGCCTGGCGGCCGTGGGCGACGACCCGGAACGGCCGGGCCTGCTCCAGCATCGCGGCGATCCGCTCCTCGGGATAGCCGGTGTCCAGCGGGAGCGCCGCGGCTCCTGCCATAAGGACGCCCAGGATCACGGCGACGGTCTCGGGAGAGCGTTCCATGGCGATGCCCACCCGGTCGCCGGGCCTGGCGCCGAGCGCGATCAGCCGCCTGGCCACCAGTTCGGCGGTTCGGCCGAGTTCCGCGTAGGTCCACCGCTGTCCGTCGGCGACCAGGGCGACGGCCTGCGGGGTGTGGGCGATCCGCTCCCGGACGGCGTGGACGACGTCCGGTGCCGGGACCTCGGTCCGCGACGGTGTGGTGAGGCCGGATCCGGTCGCGGTCGCCCCCGCGGGAGTGCCGGCCTCCTCGGCGAGGAAGCCGAAGTCGGCCTGCTCGTCCGGGTGGTGGACCATCCGCCGCAGGACGTCGACGAGGACACGGGAGTGCAGCTCGGCCTGGTCCGGGGTGAAGGTGCGGCCCTCGTAGTCGATCCGCAGCCGGATCAGTCCGTCGGTGGGATCGGTGACGGCGTTCACCAGGAGCCGGAGGTTGGTCTCCTCCCAGGTGCGGAAGTCGAGCAGGGCCACACCCGGAAGCCCGAACACCTCGGCCAGCTGGCGGAAGTGGACGTAGTTGAAGGCCGTCTCCAGGACGGTGCCGCCGAGGTCCTCCTGGATCGCGCTGAGCGGGTAGCGCCGGTGCGGGTGGCTCTCCTGCTCCTGCCGGAAGGTCTCGCGGACGATCTCCGTCCAGTCGGCACCGGTGCGGTCCAGACGGATCGGCACGGTGTTGAGGAAGAGGCCCGCGATGCGCTCGGCCTCGGCCTGTTCGGGCCGGCCGTGGGTGATCAGACCGGTGGTGACGTCGGCGGAGCCGGAGAACAGCCGCAGGGTCAGCAGGTGGGCCGCGAACAGCACGGACTTCACCGGCAGCGTCCGCTCCCGGGCGAAATCCCGGACGGCCCCGGTGAGTTCCGCGCCCAGCTCGACATTGCGCATGATCAGGTCATCGCTGCCCGCGGGCTGGTGCGGCCGGAAGGCGCTGAGCTGCGGCAGCTGGACACCGGCGAAACGCCCGGTCCAGTACGCCCGGGCCTCGGCCGACTCCAGCGCCTGCCGCTCGGCGAGCACATGCCGGGCCGGTGAGGGCAGTGCGCGGTCCGCGACCGCCTCGATCTCCAGGCCCAGGCTGTGCAGGTAGTCCTGGAGCAGCTCGCTGATCAGGTTGGCGAC
The DNA here is from genome assembly GCF_051374625.1 of Kitasatospora sp. HPM-01-4. NCBI lineage: Bacteria > Bacillati > Actinomycetota > Actinomycetes > Kitasatosporales > Streptomycetaceae > Kitasatospora > Kitasatospora sp. HPM-01-4. The sequence goes on from NZ_JBPQGP010000005.1 coordinate 8,751,867, forward strand.
GCTGCCGCCGTCCAGGATCGCGTGGTGGAAGCTGAGCACCAGCTCGACGGTCTCGGGCCGCAGGTGAACGCGGAGGCGGTAGAGCGGCGCCCGCTCGAACTCGTACTGGTGGTACCGGCGTTCGTCCACATGGCGGCGGATCTCGGCGTCGGCCGACGAGGCGTCGAGCTCGCGCAGGTCCGTGATCTCCAGGGCGCCGGCGACCTCGGCGTCCACGATCTGCAGCGGCTCCGAGAAGCTGCCCAGATCGAAGGAGGAGCGCAGTGCGGGGTGGCGGGCGACCAGCCGGTCGAAGGCGAGGCGGAACCGCTCGCCGTCCCAGGGCAGGCTGAGGCTGTACTGGAAGACGTCGTGGTAGACGGCGGAGTCCTGCTGGGCCCGGCTGTGGTAGAGCAGGCCGAGCTGGAGACGGGAGACCGGGTAGGCGTCCTGCCTGCCCTCCAGTCGGGCCCGGTCCACGCTGGAGACCAGCGCGAAGGGCTCGGTGGCCGGTTCCTCGGCGGCGGCCTGTCCGGTGGTGGTGTGCGGTGTGAGCTCCGCCACGGTCGGATACCGCATCAGGTCGCTCAGCGAGAAGTCGAGCCCGCGCCTGACGGCCGCCGCCCGGACGCGCAGCATCAGGATGGAGTCGCCGCCGAGCGCGAAGTAGTTGTCGTGGATGCCGACCTGCGGCACTTCCAGCACCTCGGCCCAGGCGGCGGCGAGGGCGGCCTCGGCGCCGTTCCGAGGGGCGGCCTGGGCCGACGGCCCGGCGACGGCCTGCGGGTCCGGCAGCGCCCGGCGGTCGGCCTTGCCGTTCGGGGTGAGCGGGACGCGGTCGATCCGCACGAAGTACGCGGGGATCATGAACTCCGGCAGGGCCTTGGAGAGCCGGTCCCGCAGCAGGGCGGTGTCGAGCTCCTCCTCCGCGACGTAGTACCCCACCAGGTGGGTGCCCCGGGCTTCGGAGTTCCGGTCCACCACGACGGCGTCACGCACCCCGTCGACCGAGGCCAGGGCGTTCTGCACCTCGCCGAGCTCGACCCGGTTGCCACGGATCTTGACCTGCCCGTCGATCCGGCCCAGGTACTCCAGGTTCCCGTCCGCCAGCCGGCGGGCGAGGTCGCCCGTGCGGTACATCCGGGCGCCGGGCAGGTGCGGGGCGTCGACGAACTTCTCCGCGGTCAGCTCGGGGCGGTCCAGATAGCCGCGGGCGACCCCGACGCCGGTGATGCACAGCTCGCCGGGCACACCGACGGGCTGCGGGTTGCCGTGTGTGTCCAGCACATGGAGGCCGGTGTTGTCGATCGGCCGGCCGATCGGTACCCGGTCCACCCCCTCCGCCGGGCAGTCGTAGTACGAGACGTCGACGGTGGCCTCGGTCGGCCCGTAGAGGTTGACCAGCTGCGGAGCGGGCCGGCCCGTCGCACCGAAGACGCGGTTGAACTGGGCCACCCGCGCGGCCGGGAGCGCCTCACCGCTGCAGAAGACGCGGCGCAGCGAGGCGGCCTGATCCACCAGTCCGGGCTCCTCCTCCAGCAGGTCGAGGAACGGGCCGAGCATCGAGGGGACGAAGTGCATGACCGTCACCCGCTGCTCGGCGATCGTGCGCAGGATGGTCCGGGGATCCCGCTCGCCGCCCACCGGCAGCAGCGCCAGGCTCGCGCCCTCGATCGCCCACCAGAACAGCTCCCACACCGAGACGTCGAAGGAGATCGGGGTCTTCTGCAGCAGTACGTCGCCCTCGCCGACGGGGTACCGCCGCTGCATCCAGGCCAGCCGGTTCACCACCGAATGGTGTTCGACCATCACGCCCTTGGGTCGGCCGGTCGAACCCGAGGTGTAGATCACGTAGGACAGGTTGTGCGAGTCGGCGGCGGGCTCCAGCGGCTCGCCGGGGCCGTCCAGCAGTTCGTCCACGCGCAGCACGCGTACCGAGTCGTCGACCTCGGGAACCGGCGAGTCCGCGCCGGTCAGCACCACCCGGGCACCGCAGTCCTGGAGCAGGAACCGGATCCGCTCGGCCGGGTACCCCGGGTCCACCGGCACGTACGCGCCACCCGACTTGAGCACGCCGAGCAGGGCGAGGACGGTCTGCGGTGAGCGCCGCATCAGCACCGCGACCCGGTCGTCGGGGCGGACGCCCTCGGCGCGCAGCGCGCGGGCCACCTGGTTGGCGCCGGCGTCGAGTTCGGCGTAGCCGAGGGCGGGGTGGGAGCCGGTGGCGGCCACCGCGATCCGGTCCGGAGTGCGGGCGGCCTGCTCCTCGATGAGGCTGTGCAGCGTCCGGTCGGCCGGGTACGCGACGTCCGGGCCCTGGCGGTGGGCGAGGAGGTCCAGCTGCTCGGCCTCGCTCAGCACGGGCAGCGTGACGGCGGGGCGCTCGGGCTCCTCGACACCGTTCCTGATCAGGGCCAGGAGGTGTGCGGCAGCCGCCTCGATCGGGAAGTCCCGGTCGAAGACGTCGCGGGCGTAGTCGAGGTCGATCCGCAGCCGGGAGTCGTCCTCCATGGCGTGGATCACCACGGAGAGGGCGTGCTGCCGGTGCACCGGAGCCACCCGGTCGCTGGTGAGCTCGATCCCCGGCGCCGGCTCGGTGCGGGCGTAGCGCAGGTAGGAGAGAGTGACGTCGAACAGCCTGCGGTCACCGGTCGGACCGCCGGGCAGATCGCGCAGGATGTCGCCCAGGGGGAGCCGCTCGTGCTCGCGCAGCGCGTCGGTCGAGGCCCGTATCCCGGCGGCCAGCTGCCGCAGGGTCGCGTCCGCCGGCACCGCCACGCGCAGCGGCAGGTTGTTGGCGAAGTGGCCGACGGTGGCCAGCTCCTGGGGCGTGCGCCGGTTGAGGAAGGGTACGCCGAGCACCAACTCGTCGGCGCGGTGGATCCGCGAGAGATAGGTCGCGAAGGCGGCCGCGACGAAGGCGAAGGGGGAACTCCCGCCCTTGCGGATCCGCGCGACCAGCTCTTCGTCCACGGTGAAGCTGTGGCGGGCGCTGCGCTGCCCGCCCTCGGGCAGCCTGTGGAGGTTGCGGTTGAACAGGGCGGGCGTCACACCCTCCAGCCGCTCCCGGTGGAACACGCGGGCCTGCTCGTACTCGGCCGAACCGCGGTAGGCGGCCTCGGAGTCGAGCAGCTCGAGGTAGCGGGGCGCGGTGTTCCCGGCATCGGCGGCGGTCGGGCCGTCCTCGGCGGTGACGGCCCGCGCGTACTCGGCCCAGAGCTCGCCGAGCACCTTGTCCAACGCCCAGCCGTCCAGCAGGATGTGATGGCCCTTGAGGTGGAGGTGGACGACGCTCGGGCTCTCGCGCAGCAGGGTCGCCCTGAACAGAGGGCTGCGGCGCAGTGGCACCGGACGGGTGAAGGAACGTCCCATCCAGGCCGCGCAGGCGGCCCGTGGATCATCCTCGCCGCTGAGGTCGAGGTAGTCGATCCAGGAGGAGGCGGTCTCGGGGGTCGTCTCCTCCACCCACTGCAAGGGTAATCCGTCCCGCTCGTCGAAGCGCAGCGAGAACACCTCATGGCGGCACAGGACCCGGACGAGGCACTCCCGCAGGGAATCCAGGGCTATCGGGCCGTCAAGTCGGTCCTGAACGATGACGTTGAACTGGTGGTCATCCGGAGCACTCAGTTCGGCGGCCCAGATATCACGCTGATAAGCAGTCAGGGGGAATTCCCGACGAGCTGCCACTGGCCATCCCTTTCGTATGCGAGCGGCGAATCGGTCTACGAACTCTCGTTCGGGACACTAGCCAGGCAAATTGGCGCTCACCACTACTCGTACGAGTAGGCCGGTGCTACTCACCGGCGGGAGGCGGCTCGTTGGACCGGTCCGTACCGTGGACGCCGACCCCGCCCTCACCCACGCAGGGCGAGAGCCAGCCAGGCCGCGGTGGCGGCACCCGCTGCCGCCACGGCGGCGAGCAGAGCCAGCACTCCGGCCCGGACCCGCAGTTGCGGCCGGCGCCCCGGCGGCAGGGTGTGAGCCCGCGTCGGGTGCTGCGGGTCGTACAGCACCGGTACCCGGTCGCCGGGCGCGTACGCGGTGCCGTCCGGCCGACACCATGGAGCGTCCGTCCACCCGGTCCGCTGGTCCGGCAGTTCGAACGCGACGAGTGCGCGGGCGTAGGGGTTGCCTTCGCTGTCCTCAAGATGGCGGATCGAGTCCACCCGGCCCGTGGTCCGCACCCCGCGCCGGTGCAGGCCCAGACTCCGAACCGCCTTCCGCGCCAGGCGCACTGACAGCGTGGCGGTGGCCGCCGCGGTCACCAGGCCCACGAGAACCAGCGCGAGACCTCCCATGGCCGCCAAAATACCTTCAGCAAGGGTGAGTTGAGTGACGATCGAGAGGATTCACCGCCGCCGGCGGTCCCCGGGTGGGCCCGGCGGAGGCGGGTCGGGCGGTGGTCGGGTGTACTCGACGGCCGTCGGCGGAGCGATGAGCGATGTGCTAATGGACAGTCACTGATGACGGATTGAACTAGCGCCATCCGGGGTGTAGTTGACGCATCCGGGTCCGGCGGGATGGCGGTCGGGGTGCGGTCCATGCCGGGATCCCGCGGGTTGCGGTCCGGTGAACGGCCGCGCGGCGATGGGCCGCTGCCGTCGGGAGTGGACGAGGTTCAGGGCCTGCGGTCGTGGTCGTCCCGGGGCCGGCTGCGGCGCCCGCTCCTGCGACGGCGCAGCTGCCAGACGGTGAGGGCGACCACCACCAGGGCGGCGAGCAGAATGGCGGTGGTGCGCCCGACGATTCCCTCGACACGGCTGTAGGCGCTGCCGGCGAAGTATCCCAGCAGGGGGAAGCCGGTGCCCCAGGTCATGCCGCCGAGGGCGTTGAAGAGCAGGAACCGGGGGTAGGGCATGCGGGAGACGCCGGCCAGGGCGGGCATCGTCGCCCGGAAGAACGCGATGAAGCGGCCGGCGAAGACCGCCACCGGGCCGCGGCGGCGGATCAGGTCCTGCGCTTCGGCGAGGCGCCGGCGGTGGCGCCGCAGCGGCCGGGAGTCGAGGATTCCCGGACCGATACGACGGCCGATCTCATAGCCGACCGAGTCGCCCACGACGGCCGCGCCGACCACGGTGAGGATCAGCCAGCCGATGGAGACCCTGCCCTGGTGGGCGAGGACGCCGCCGAGCACGGCCGCGGTCTCGCCGGGCAGTACGAAGCCGAAGAAGAGGGCGTCCTCCGCGAAGACCACTGCGGCGACGACCGCGTAGACCACCGGGCCGGAAAGGCCGCGCAGCCAGTCGGTGATCGAGTGCATCGGCCGCCTCCGTGCCGGCTTCCCCGCCGGTCCTGTTCCGCTCAATGTAACGCGGGCGGTCCGGGTCGGGGTGGCGGCTCGCGCCGGGACGGACGCGCGTCGGGGAGGGCGGCTCCTCGGCCCGGATCCGTCTGGCAGTCCGTCAGACGGCTTTCTGTACAACCCCATCGGGCTGACGCGATACCCGGCTCCGCCGTCGGCGCCCCGACGGTCCGGCGGGCGCAGCCGTGGTGCTGATCGTGCTCTCGATGGCGGCGCGGCCTCGCCCTACTGCGGCGATCCCGCCCTGCCGAGGCGCTCCGGCCAGGCCGCGCACGGAGGGTGAGGTGACCGTTCGGAGTCTTGCGATTGCGAACCGTTATGAGCTGGGTGAGGCTGGCGATCGCCGCCCCTCTGCGGCCTCAGATCACACAGCAAAGGTTGTTTCATGCGTAACAAGCGGATCATTGCGGCACTTGCCGGTGTCGCGCTCACCGGAGCCATTGCCACCACCGTCCAGGCGAACGCGGCCACCGTACCGGTCCCGCAGACCGCCGCCGCCCACGCGAGTCAGGCGGACCAGGCGCAGTCGCTCCAGCAGATCCACGAGCTCGGCCTGCTCGGCGACCTCACCAGCAGGGTGGACGACGTCGCGCAGACCGTCAAGACCAACCCCCAGCCCGACAAGGCCGATTTCCAGGCCCAGGTGGACGCGGCAAGGGACGCCGTCGCCACCCTGCAGGCGGAGACCGACAAGGTGGCCACCAGGCAGGGCGCGGCACCGCGCAGCCTTACGTCCGACCTCGCCAAGCTCAACACCGACCTCGCCAAACTGCTGGCCGATGTCCTGGCCGGCAACGCCGCCGCGATCCCCGGCGACCTGGCCGCGATCGCCGCTGACCTCGTGGCCATCCTCAACGACATCCTCGGCGTCCTGGACGCCCCGGCGGCCGCCCAGGCCGCAGCCGGGCACTGACCTCACCGTTCCGCGCCCGCCCCGCCGCTCTCGGTCGGGCGGGCGTCGGCCTGTCCGGTCCCGCCGCGATCCGCAGGTCAACACCGCGGAGTGGGCGGCCACTTCGGGCAGCAGACTGGTCTCCCCGGGGGCTCGGTGCGGCTGATGGCCGCACCCTGCCGGACCCGGGCAACTCCCGGCCGCTCGTCGTCACCGCTCGGGCGGGCGGCCCGGATCGCGCAGCCGGTCGAGCTCGCGCCGGTCGCGCTTGGTCGGCCGCCCGGCACCCCGGTCGCGCAGGCCGACCGAGGCGATCTCCTCGCGGCTGGGCGGAGGCGGGCTGTTGTCGACGAAGCACTCGGCGGCGACGCCCGCACCGACCCGCTTGCTGATCACCCGGGAGACGACCACGATCCGCTCCCTGTCCTCCTGCTGCAGCCGTACCTCGTCCCCGGGCCGCACCGGCTGGGCCGGCTTGACGCGCGTGCCGTTGACGCGGACGTGCCCCGCCCGGCAGGCGGTCGCCGCCAGTGAACGGGTCTTGGTCAACCGGACCGACCAGATCCAGCTGTCGACGCGCACAGTTCCCTCGTCCGAACTCATACCCCAGACCCTATGACCTGCGCGGTGCCGCCCGGACGGCGGTCCCGGCTCCCGCGCACCGCTCGGGCCACGCCGTGCCGCGCGGGCACGCCTGATCCTTTCCGGCTGTGCGGGCGAGCCCCCGGAACGGCGGGAGGGGCGGCCGTTACCTTTCCTTCGTGATGAACCACCAACCGGACGAGGATCCGGACGCCACCGTGGCCCGCGAGGCCATCGACGAGTACCTCACGGCGCGCTCCGAGCACTGGCGGCAGATCGCCATCGCGACCCGCGACAGCGACCGGCAGGCCACCTACCACGCAGCCGAGAACCGGCTGACCCGCTGGCGCGAGCACGGGGAGCTGGACAGCTGGGTCGCCAATGACGTGGTGGAGGCCGCGAAGCAGAACGCGGCCCGCGAGCGCCGCGAGGCGATGGCCACCCCCGTGGGGAGCGCCGTGGCCGAGGCCGCCACCCAGCGCGTCCAGGCCGTCCGGCGCTGGTGCCGCGCCCAGGGCTACGTCCTGGCGGACGACGTGGCCGAGGGGGAGTGACACCGCTCTCGGCGGGATGCGGACCCGCCGCCTTCCGCGTCTCCCGCCGCAGAGCAGGTCTCCCGCCGCAGAGCAGGAGGTGCGGAAGGCGGCGGACGGCCCGGCGGCGGGGAGCGGAGAGGCCGGGGGCGGGCGGCCACGGGGGAGCGGGCCATGTGGTCAACCGTCGGACGGCCCCTCGATGTGCCCGGGTGCGGTGAGGCCTGACGGCCGGCGGTGCGGCGAGAGCCGACCGCCGGCGGCACCGTGGCGTACGACCGCCCGCGCCGAAGGCCCGGCCGGGATCAGCGGTCGATCTCCCAGACGCCGGTGAAGACTCCGTCCAACTCCTCCTCCGCCGTGGGCAGGCCGGGGAGCGGCCGGGGCGGGCCGGAGCGGAACGAGTCGAGGACGATGGCGAGGTAGCGGCGCCAGGCCTCGGGATGGACGGTGGCGAAGGCCGGGACGGCGCGGCAGACCGGTCCCATCACCACCAGCAGGTCTGTGGGTGTGACGTCGGTGCGCAGGGTGCCCTGCTCCTGGGCGCGGGTGACCAGGGTGGAGACGGTCCGGGTGTTGCGCTCGATGGTGTCGGCCAGCGCCCTGATGTCCGGGCTGCTCATGGTCACCAGGTCGTTGATCCCCCGGTCGGCGGCGACCAGGGCGAAGATCCGCTCGAAGTAGCGGGTCAGCGCGGTCCAGGCGTCCTCGATCTCCAGCACCTCCTCGGCGGCCTCAGCCAGCTCGGACAGTGCGTCGGCGAACACCTCCTCGATCAGCGAGTCCCGGGTCGGGAAGCGCCGGTAGAGCGTCGCGTTGCCGACACCCGCACGGCGCGCGATCAGGTCGAGCGGTGCGCCCAGTCCCTGCTCGGCGAACACATCGCGGGCGGCGGCCAGCAGCAGTTCCCGGTTGCGCTGGGCGTCCCGCCGCAGGCCGGGGGGCGCGGCGGCCCGGTCGGGCACGGCCGTTCCGGCGGCCCCGGTGCGCCTCCCGGTCGCCTTCCGGCTCCTCGGGCGGTCTGCGGGCTTCTCGGAGTGCTCTGGCATACCCCGACCCTAACAGGAACCGGGGACACCTCCCCGGTTGCGCTACAGTCGGTTCCGGAAGTGGGGAGTGCTCCCCGATTAATTTCCGCCATGTTCTCCCGCCATCCTCCGATCAACAGGGGTGTGTGATGCCATCAACCAGGACGGCCTCGCGCGGCGTCAGGGCCGCCGACTGGGCCGACGGCCGGCTCGGGGTCTACTCCCTCGCCAAGGCCAACCTGCGCAAGATCTTTCCGGACCACTGGTCCTTCATGCTGGGGGAGATCTGCCTCTACAGCTTCGTCATCATCATCCTGACCGGCGTCTATCTGACGCTGTTCTTCAAGCCGAGCATGGCCGAGGTGGTCTACCACGGCCCCTACGCCCCGCTGGACGGCATCCGGATGTCGGAGGCGTACGCCTCGACCATGAACATCAGCTTCGAGGTGCGCGGCGGTCTGCTGATCCGTCAGATCCACCACTGGGCGGCGGTGGTGTTCGTCGCCGCGATGTTCGTGCACATGATGCGGGTCTTCTTCACCGGGGCGTTCCGCAAGCCGCGTGAGATCAACTGGATCTTCGGCTTCCTGCTGCTCTTCCTCGGGATGCTGGACGGCTTCTTCGGCTACTCGCTCCCGGACGACCTGCTGTCGGGCACCGGTATCCGCTTCATCGAGGGCACCATCCTGGCGCTGCCGCTGGTCGGCACGTACGTACAGATGTTCCTGTTCGGCGGTGAGTTCCCCGGCACCGACATCGTGCCGCGCTTCTTCACCATCCACGTACTGCTGATCCCGGGCATCATGCTGGGCCTGCTGGTGGCGCACCTGATCCTGGTCTTCTACCACAAGCACACCCAGTGGGCCGGTCCGGGCAGGACCGAGAAGAACGTGGTCGGCATGCCGCTGATGCCGGTCTACATGGCCAAGGCCGGCGGCTTCTTCTTCCTGGTGTTCGGTGTCATCGCCGCCGTATCGGCCGTCGTCGCCATCAACCCGATCTGGGCGTACGGGCCGTACCGGCCGGACCAGGTGTCCACGGACGCGCAGCCGGACTGGTACATGGGCTTCGCCGAGGGCCTGATCCGGGTGATGCCGGGTTGGGAGGTCCGGGCCTGGGGCCACACCCTCAACCTGGGCATCCTGATCCCCTTCCTGCTCTTCCCGCTGGTGCTCGGCGCGATCGCGGTCTACCCGTTCGCCGAGGCGTGGATCACCCGTGACACCCGCGAGCGGCACCTGCTGGACCGGCCGCGCAACGCGCCCGTCCGCACCGCGCTCGGGGCCGCCTGGATCAGTGTCTACCTGGTCCTGCTGGCGGGCGGTGGCAACGACCTGATCGCCACCCATCTGCACCTCTCGCTCAACGCGATCACCTACGCCGTGCGGATCGGCGTCTTCGCGGTACCGGTCGTCGTCTTCCTCGTCACCAAGCGGTGGTGCCTCGGCCTCCAGCGCCGGGACCGCGAGAAGGTGCTGCACGGCCGGGAGAGCGGAATCATCAGGCGACTGCCGCACGGTGAGTTCGTCGAGGTCCACCAGCCGCTGACACCCGAGCAGTTGCACCGGCTGACCGCACACGAGCAGCACCGGCCGCTCGAACTCCCGGCCGGGACCGACCGCAACGGGGTCGAGCGCAGGGCCGGAACGCTCGCCAGGACCAGGGCCCGGCTGTCCACGGCGTACTTCGGACCGGCCGGCCAGATCGCCAAGCCGACCGCGGCCGAGCAGCGCGAGCTCGCCGACGGACACCACGCCGACGCCCACTGAGCACCGTGTGACGTGCTCCCGCCCCATGCTCCTCTCCCCGTTCTCCGGCCCGTGCCCCTTCCAGGCGGGCGGGGCGCGGTCCCGTGATGCGTTCCGCAATCCCTCATCGGTCCCGGACGACGTCGAACCACCTCGGATGAACTCGGAGCTGTGACATGACGACGACAGCGCTCCACGAAGAGCCGGCCGTACAGCGCCGGACCGCGCAACTGGCGGCCCGCCGCCACCTGTTGCTCACCACCGCCGACGGCACCCCGCTCACCGCTCCGACCTGGGTGGTGCCGGACGGCGCCGCGCTCGGGGTCTGGGTCCCGGCCGACAGCCGGGCGGTGCGGCAGGTGCGGAGGGGCTCGCGGGTGTTCGTCGTTCCGTGCGACGGCCACGGCAGGGCGACCGGTGCCCCGGTGCCCGCCCGGGCCGCCGTCTGCGACCCCGACACCACGGCGCGCTACCGGACTTCGCTCATCAACAAGTACGGCCTCACGGCCCTGCTCCGGCTGGCCCGCGCGCGTCTGCGCAGCGGCCTGGACGGCACCGTCGGCATCCGGCTGACCCTGGTCGACCGGGAGTGGCTGCTGACCGGTGAACCCTGGCGGCCGCCGGGCTGGTACAGCCTCAACTAGGGCGCGTCCGGCCGCCCGAACTCCGGGTACGGGAACCGCGCGAGGGCGATACGGAGCCCATCGCGCGGTTCTCCGCCGTCCCCGTTCCGCTCCCTCCGGAGAATTCACTATTTGGTGGTAAGCATTCGCCGTTGTGCGTGCCACGGGCACGGGCGCCCCTAGGCTCTGATAGTCAGTCAGTCGGTGTTCCCCCGGAGCCCCGGACGCCCGTGGCGTTCCCGCCCTCCGGGGCGTTCCCGGTTCCCCGGGTATCTCCGATGCAGCCCTCACCTCTCGGCGAAAGAAACGAGGCATTCGTGTCGCTGGCAGCCCCGCCCCGCGCCGCCGCGCGTTCCACCGCCTTCCCGGCCGAGGTGTCGAGCCACCGCTGGCAGGGGTACCACTGCGAGTCGCGGCTGGTCAGGACGAGCGCGCCGCGTATCGCGCCGGTGCTGCTGATCGGCGGCGCGTTCCAGACCAAGGAGACCTGGGGCCGGTTCGAGCGGGAGTTCCTGGCACACGCGGACGTGCTGACGGTCGACCCGCCGGGCTGGGGCGCGGGCGGGGTCCTCCCGGACCGCTACGGAGCCGACTTCCTCGCCGACGCGCTGGTCCACATGCTCGACGAGACGGGGCTGCCGTCGGCCAACATCGTCAGTGGCTCGTACGGCACCGCCATCGCCTACCGGCTGGCCCAGCGCCACCCCGAACGCGTCCGGCGGATAGTGCTCATCGGCACCATGACCGCCATCCCCGAGCACGCCCGGATCGCGATGCGCCGCACCATGGACCTCCTGGCCGAGCGGCGGATGCAGGAGTTCGCCGAGGCCTCGGTCGAGCTGCTGATGAACGCCGACTGGGGCGCGTCCGTCACCGCGGGTGCGCGGGTGCGCCGGTTCCTGCTGCGCCGGCTGCTCAACCTGGGCGCCGACGAGGTCGAGCAGACCTTCGCCAACACCCACCGCCTGCTCAGGCACGAGATGGTGGACCCGAGCCGGGCCCCGGCCGCTCCCGTCCTGGTCACCACCGGCGAGCACGACACCTTCACCACGCCCGACCTCTGCCGGGCGCTGGCCGCCACCTGCGAGGACAGCTGGTTCGCGGAGGTGGCCGACGCCGACCACATGCTGCACCTGGAGCGGACCGGTGAAGTCGCCGACCTGGCCACCAGGTTCCTGGCGGAGGAGTCCCTGTCAGGGCTCCCCTACTGCCGCGGCGTCGAGCGGATCTCCCGGCCCGGCAGAGGACATTGACGCGGGGCCGTAACCGCTTCCGAGGGCAACTCGTTGGCAGACAGCGGTGGTTCGGCCGCGTTCGGTGTGACGGTGTTCGGGCCTGTCGCGTTCGGTGCGGCGGCTGCGGTGGATCGGCAACGGGAGGCCCACGGGTATGCGTATCCAGCTCATCACGGTGGGCACCATGGGCTCGGTCGCGCCGTACACCGGCCTCGGGCACCGGCTGGCGGCCGAGGGCCACGAGGTGGAGATCGTCACCCACGCCAAGTACGCCGAGGCGGTGACCTGTTGCGGCCTGCGGCTGCGCCCGCTGGCGGCGGACCCGTTCGAGGCGCTGGTCGGCGCGCACGGCAGACTCCGGGACACGGCGCCCGCACGGGGTGCCGTCCACCGGCTGCAGGAGCTGCGATCGCTCCGGCAGGCGGTCGAACCGGCCACCCTCGGACTCGTGGACGGCATCCTCGACGCCGTGGACCCCAAGGCCGACCTGCTGCTGCTGTCCACCCTCGCCGCCCCGATCGGCGGGCCGCTCGCGGAGTACCACCGCATCCCCAGCATGGGCGTGTTCCTCCAGCCCGAGGTGCCCACCAGGGAGTTCTCCCCGTGCGCCATGGCCTGGCGGCCCCCGGGCCCGGCCAACCTGCTGCGCGGCCGAGCGGCAAATGTGCTGGTCGACGGCCTCTACGGCCCGGCCCGGCGGCGGCTGTTCGCCCGGCTCGGCCTGCCGCACCACGGCGGCGGCCGTCTGCGCCGTGAGCGGGAGCGGAGCCGGTGGCCGATCTGGCACGGCTACAGCCCGTCCGTCGTCCCCCGCCCGGCGGACTGGCGGCCCGGACTGCACGTCGCCGGGTACTGGTGGCCGCACGAGTGCCCCGACTGGCAACCCCCGGAGCTGGTCACCGACTTCCTCGCGGCCGGTCCGCCTCCGGTACTGATCGGCTTCGGCAGCATGACGCCCGGCGACCCGGTACGGCTCGGTGAGATCGCCGCCCGGGCCCTGCGGCAGGCCGGGCTGCGCGGGATCGTCCAGTCCGGCTGGGCCGGGCTGTCCGTGATCGACGATGACGTGATCACCGTCGGCGCCCTTCCGCACGGCTGGCTGATGCCGCGCACCGCCGCCGTGGTCCACCACGCCGGAGCCGGTACCACTGCCGCCGCGCTGCGCGCGGGGGTGCCGGCCGTACCGGTCCCGGTGATGACCGACCAGCCCTGGTGGGCGGCGCGACTGGTCCGACTGGGCGTCAGCCCCGAGGTGCTGCCCTGTGCCGGGCTCACCGCCGGGCGGCTGGCCGGGGCCCTGACCCGGGCGACCGGCCAGGCCGGCTTCGCCAGGCGTGCGGGCGCCCTCGCCGCCCGGCTGGCGCAGGAGGACGGGGCGGGTGCGCTCGCCCGAGCGATCGACGGCCTCGGCGGCTGAGGCCGCGCCACCGTCGGCGCGCGGACCGGACTCCCGGGCCCGTCTGACGGGGCACCCCGGACTCCCGGGTCCCACCGGCCGAGGACGACCCGAACGTCCAAGCCCCACCGACAGGGCGCCCGGAACTCCCAGGCCCCACCGACAGAGGACACCCCACGTGACATCACCCGCGCCCCCGCTCCCGGTCGGTGTCCGGACGTCGGCAGGCACCCCCATGCCGCCGCAGGACGCCTGGTTCCACCGGCAGCAGCGCAGCGGCGCGGCCTGTATGACGGTCGCGGTCCTCGCCTGGTTCGAGGGCCCCGCACCGACCCTCGCCACCCTGCGCGAGCTGGCACACGAACGCCTGCGGGGGTACGAGCGCCTGGGCCTGTCCGCCACCCAGGCCGCCCCTTCGGACTGGCCGCGCTGGACCCGCGAGACGGGTTTCGACCCCTCGCGCCACATCCACGCGGAACCCCTGACCACCAGCCCCGACGAGCTGGTGGCCCGCCCGCTCGACCCCGGCCGGCCCCCGTGGCAGCTGCACCTGCTCCCCGGACCGGCCGGTGGCGGCTTCGCCCTGCTGCTCCGTGCCCACCACGCGTTGCTGGACGGATGCTCCCTGGTCGCGATCCTCCGGACCCTGCTCGACGGCCCGCCGGTACCGCCGTCCGAAGCTCCACCTGGGCAGCGGACCCCGGCCGGTCCGGGACGCCAACTCGGCTGGGCCCTGTCGGATCTGCTGCCGCGCGCCCGCCCACTGCCGTTCCACGGCCCGGTCGAACCGCTGCGGACCCTCGCCTTCAGCCGGATCCCGCGAGCCGAACTCGACGCCGCCCGCGCCGCGTTGTCGCCGGATCCGGCGTCCGGCAACGCGGTGTTCCTGGCCGCGACCTCCGGCGCGCTGCGGAGGCTGGGCCTCACCGGGCGCCTGCCGCTGCTTCCCGGGGTCTGCGCGCTGGTCCCCGTCGACGTGCGCGGCGCCGATCAGGGGCTGCTGCTCGGCAACCACTACGCCACCGTCCGGGTACCGCTGCCCGTGCGACGGCAGCCGAAGCGGCGGCTGGCCGCCGTGCACGGCCGCACCCACCGCGACGAGCTCAGGCAACGGGCCCGTGCGCAGGCCGAGCTGGTCGCACGCCAGCCGCTCCGCTACACACCGCTCGGTGCACTCCTGGGCCGCTATGTCGACTCGCCCCGGTACTTCTCCGTCCTGTGCTCCAGCGTCGCGACCCGCGCGAGCCGGCTCACCCTCGGCCCCGCCACCGCCACCGGCTTCGCCCTCGTCCCCCCACTGGGCCCCGGCCACCCGCTGGCCGTGACCATGGCCCACCACGGCACCAACGCGGTGGTGACCGCCATCACCGACCGCCGCCATGCGCGACTGGCAGGCCCGCTGGCCGACTTGATCCATGAGGAGATCCGCTCCCTCGGCTGCTGACCCGCCCTCACCGCCGCCCGGCCGAGCCCCCGTCCGGGCTCTCGGGACGGTGGGCTGCGGAGGGCGCACGGCCGGCCGGACCGTTCACCGGATGTCGTCCGAAGACCGTTCATCCTCCCGTGGTGGACGGCCCTTCGGCCTGCCCGGAAGACGGACTCGGCCAAGCTCTTGCTCGGTTGAGCAAGAAGCCTTACAGTTTTGCTCATGCCAGCAAAGAACAGTGTGAGCGAGCAAAACGCGGGCAGGACCTTCACCGAGTCGGCGCGGCGGGCGCAGATCGTGCAGGCCGCCATCGAGGTGCTCGCGGAGGTCGGTTACGCCAAGACCTCGTTCTCGAAGATCGCCAAGCAGGCCGGTCTGAGCAGCACGGGGATGATCTCGTACCACTTCAAGGGCAAGGACGACCTGATGCACGAGGTCGTCACCGAGGTGATGCGGGTGGCCGAGGCCCATATGGTGCCCCGGATCGAGGCGGCCGACGGCTACCGGGGCCGGCTTCGGGCCTTCATCGAGTCGAACATCGGGCTGCTGACGGTCTATCCGAAGCATCTGCCCGCGCTCAACGAGGTGCTCACCAACCTCAAGGGGGACGACCCGCACCGGATCGGCTTCGTGGGAACGCTGAAGGCGATGATGGGCATCCAGGAGCAGCGGATGCGCGAGGCCCAGGCATCCGGGGAGTTCCGGGACTTCGACGCCAAGGTGATGGTGACGGCCCTTCGCG
The DNA here is from genome assembly GCF_051374625.1 of Kitasatospora sp. HPM-01-4. Lineage (NCBI taxonomy): Bacteria > Bacillati > Actinomycetota > Actinomycetes > Kitasatosporales > Streptomycetaceae > Kitasatospora > Kitasatospora sp. HPM-01-4. Next base: position 8,767,353 of record NZ_JBPQGP010000005.1, read on the forward strand.
GAGCCATCGACGGCGTGATCGCCCGCTCGGTGCTAGACCCGGAGCTCGACATCGCGGCCTGCGGGGCCGAGCTGGCGGACATCTTCGACCTGGCCACCCGCCGTATGCCGTAAGGGAGACCGGCAGGCGGCGGCAACAGTCAGGCAACGGCGAACAGTACGGCACAGAGAGAATCACAGGGGGAGACCATGAGTGAGTCAGCGGTACGGACCATCGAGCCCACCGAGAAGCAGAAGGCCGCCGCCGCACGCCGGCAGCTGATCCGGTCGCTCGTCTTCGAGCTGGGCATTCCGCTCGGCGGCTACTACCTGCTGCACGGCCTGGGCATGAGCCAGTGGGCGGCGCTCACGGTCAGCGGCCTGCTGGTGCTGCCCTGGCTGGCCCTCGGGATGGCCAGGCGCCGCCGGATCGAGGTGATGCCGGTGTTCACCCTGCTCCTGCTGGTCGTCGGCGCTCTGATGTCACTGGTGACCGGGGATCCCAGGACCTTGCTGATCAGGGACAGCTGGCTGATCGGTGTGCTCGGGCTGTGGGTGCTGGGCACGCTGCCGACCCGGCGGCCGTTCATGCTCACCACCTCCCGCTCGGTCGTCGCGGCGAAGATCGGTGAGGACGGCGCACAGGAGTGGCTGCGCAACTGGGACCGCGATCCCGCCTTCCGGCGGCATATCCGGGTGCTCACCGCCGTCTGGGGATCCGGATTCACCCTGGACGCCGTGGTCCGGGTGGTGCTCGCCTGCACCCTCCCGGTCGACGCGGTTCCACTGGTGAGCACGGTGCAGTGGCTGGTGGTGCTCGGTGCGCTCTTCGGCTTCCACTACCGCTACGTCACACGGCACGGGCTCAAGGTCTGAGCGGCGGAAGCCGGTCAGACGTCAACTTCGAAGAGAAGGAGCGGAGATGGACACGGACGTTCTCGTGGTCGGAGCCGGGCCCACCGGTCTGCTGCTCGCCAACGAACTGCAACTCGCGGGCGTGGACACCCTGGTGCTCGAACGACTGCCGCAACGCACCGGCCAGTCAAAGGCGTTGAACCTCCAGCCGCGCACCGCCGAGCTCCTCCAGCTGCGCGGCTGGCTGGAACCGGTGCTGAACCGGGCGGTGGCGACCGTCCCCGGTGGACACTTCTGCGGACTGCCGCTGGACTACACGGTGTTCGACACCGCCTTCCCGTACCAGGTCGGTATCCCGCAGGCCAGGGTGGAGGAGTTCCTGGAGGGCAGGCTGGCCGAGCACGGCGTTCCGGTGCTGCGCGGACACGAGCTGGCGGACTTCGCGCAGGACGCCGACGGCGTCACGGCCACGGTGACCGGTGCGGGCGGGCACCGCCGCCTGCGGGCGCGGTACCTGATCGGTGCGGACGGCGGGCACAGTGCGGTCCGCAAGGGGCTGGGCGTCGCCTTCCCGGGCCGGGACGGCCGGATGTCGGCGGTGGTCGCGGACGTGGTGCTCGAAGGCCCAGGCGCGGCGGGCGGCGAGTGGCGGCTACCGGAGTTCGAACCGAACGAGAACGGTGTCTGCTTCCTGCTGCCACTCGGTGACGGTCTGCACCGGCTGGTCCTCGGCGGCCCGGCGCAGCAGGGCGTCGAGCGGTCCGCCCCGGTCACCGAGGACGAGGTGAGCACCGGGCTGCGCCTGCACCACGGTGATGCCGTCCGGCTGCGCGAGCTGCGCTGGGGTTCGCGGTTCACCGATGCCTCCCGGCAGGTCGAGCGGTACCGCGACGGCCGGGTGCTACTGGCCGGGGACGCCGCCCACATCCACACCCCGATGGGCGGCCAGGGCCTCAACCTCGGTGTGCAGGACGCCTTCAACCTCGGCTGGAAGCTCGCCGCCGAACTGCACGGCTGGGCGCCGCCGGGGCTGCTGGACAGCTACCACGACGAACGCCACCCGGTGGGCGCCATGGTGCTGGAGAACACCAGGGCCCAGGGCGTGCTCAGCCTGCCAGACCTGGACGTCCTCTCCCTGCGCGGCATCTTCGCCGAGCTGCTCGCCACGCCGGAGGCCAACCGGCGGATCGCCGGGATGATCTCCGGACTGGACATCCGCTACCGGATGCCGGGGGAGCCCGCGCACCCGCTGCTGGGTGCCCGGCTGCCGGGGATCGAACTGCTCGGCGGGCGCGGCCTGTTGCTGAGTGCCCAAGGCCGGCCGGATCTCGCCGGGGCGGTCGCGCCCTGGTCGGACCGGGTCGACTGCACAGCCCGGGACGGAGGGGACGGGCCGAGCATCCTGGTCCGGCCCGACGGCTATGTCTGCTGGGTCGGTGAGGGTGCGGACGGGGGGTTGCGGGAGGCGCTGCACCGGTGGTTCGGGGCGCCCGCGCGGGTGTAGGGGGCATCCGAGCGGAGCACCGCCCAGGCCGGTATCCGGCCCGGGCGGTGCTCCGACCGCGTACGCCCCCGGCCGGGAGCGCACGCGCCCGGCCGGGCAGCGCCCGGCCAGGGTCTCACCAGGTGACCGGCAGCTCGTGCACTCCGTAGATCGCCATGTCGGTCCGGTAGCGGACGTCCTCGTAGGGGATGGCCAGCCGCAGACCGGGCAGCCGCTCCAGCAGCGTCTGGAGGGCGATCTGGAGTTCGGCACGGGCCAGCGGCTGGCCCAGGCACTGGTGGACACCGAAGCCGAAGGAGAGGTGGCGGCGGGCCTCCCGGGTCACGTCCAGCCGGTCGGCGTCCTGGAACACCTCCTCGTCCCGGTTGGCGGTGGAGATCATGGACAGCACTCCGTCACCGGCCTTGATCAGCGTGCCGTCGATCTCCACGTCCTCCAGTGCGACCCGGGGGACACCGAGGTGGACGATCGTCAGGTAGCGCAGCAGTTCCTCGACCGCGCCCTTGATCAGGGAGGGGTCGGAGCGCAGCCGCTCGGCCTGCTCGGGGTTCTGCAGCAGGGCCAGGGTGCCGAGCGCGGTCATGTTGGCGGTGGTCTCGTGGCCCGCGATGAGCAGCAGTACGCCCATCGCGGCGGCCTCCTCCAGGGTGACCTCGCCCTTGGCGACCAGCCGGCTGAGCACGCTGTCGTCGGGTTCACGCTGCTTGCGGGCGGCCAACTCGGCCAGGTAGGAGTTCAGTTCGTCCTGTGCGGTCTCGACATCGGCCGGCGTCGAGCTGAGGCTCAGCAGTGCGTGGCTCTGCTTCTGGAAGAACTCGTGGTCCTCGTACGGGACGCCGAGCAGCAGGCAGATCACCAGTGAGGGGACCGGCAGGGCGTAGTCGCGCACCAGGTCGGCCGGCCCGCCTCGGGCGATCATGCGGTCGAGCGTCTCGTCCACGATCTGCTGTATCTGCGGCCGCATCGCCTCCACCCGCTTGATGATGAAGTCACCGGTCAGAAGTCGGCGTTGGCGGGCGTGCTCGGGGTCGTCCAGGCGGATGAAGGTCGGGGTGGAGCGGGTCACCAGCTCGCGGCGTCCGGGGAAGAGGATCGGGAACCCGGGGTGGCGGATGTCGGCGCTGAACCTGCGGTCGCCGAGCACGAATCTGGCCTGCCGGTGGCCGGTCAGCAGCCAGCACTGGCTGCCGTCCCAGAGGCTGACCCGGCTGATCGGGCCGGTGGTGCGGTGGGCCTCCTCGTAGGCGGGCGGGGGAGAGAAGGGGCAGGTGCCCCTGGCGGCGGGAACGGTCGGCATGCTGTCGGCCGCACCGTTGGCAACGGTGGTCATGCGGTTCCTTCCACGTGCGTCTTCCAGGTGCGTCTTCCGAGCGCTGAAGAAACGGGGGGACCGGGCTGTCGGTGCGTCAGGAAGGCCGGGAACGGCGTCCGGTGCTGTGCTGTTCGACGTCGCCGGTGCTCAGGAGTCGCCCTCGTGCACGGTGATCACGTTGGCGGGGCAGAGTGCGGCTGCCAGCCGGACCTCGGCGTGCACCGAGGGGTCGGGGCGATCCGTGAGGAGCTGGACGAGTCCGTCGTCCTCGCTCTGGTCGAACACCGTGGGGGCGGTCAGTACACACTGTCCCGCGCCGCAGCAGCGGTCCTGATCGATGGTCACCTTCATCGCGCGCACCTCGGGTGGGAGAGGGGAATCAGTTGCCTCGGGCAACTGATTGCAATCTAACCCACGCCCCGTCGCGCACGAAGGGCTTCTTGCCAACTCGCGGGGTTTGGCCGGAATCCGACTCCCGAATCCCCGCTTCCGAATCCACCCGACGCCATGGCGGTGGAGGCGGGTGCGGGGCTGGTTCCCGAGGTGTGGTCGGAACCTGAGGACGGGCTGTGGCGGGCTGACGGAGAATCGGGAAGTCCGGTGGTGCCCGGACGGGTCTTGTGGTCTCATACAACTAGTTGAATGACGAACCGTGCGGCTTCCGGATCCACCTCCAAGGCCAACTGCCCCAATCCCGGAGGGACTTGACCGGAGCGGCGAGCCCCAGGCGGCGAGGCCGGACCGACGACACCTTGGAGCGACCCGAGATGGACCTGGCGAACGCCACCGACGCCGATACCTTCACCCGCAGCGCCGCCGTGGTCGCCACCGGCACCGCCACCGACTACCGGGTCGAGATCCGCGCGGGCAAGCACCCGGTGGCCGCCGACGAGCCGGAGTCCTCGGGCGGCCAGGACACCGCTCCGACGCCGATCGGCCTGCTGCTCTCCGCCGTCGGCTCGTGCACCGCGATCACTCTGCGGATGTACGCCCAGTGCAAGGGCTGGCCGCTGGAGCAGGTCCGGGTCCACATGGCCTACGAGAAGAGCGAGCACGGCGACCGCCTCACCCGCCGGATCGACCTCACCGGCGAACTGGACGAGGCCCAGCGCGCCCGCCTGCTGGACATCGCCGAGCGCACACCGGTCACCCGCGCGGTCCGCGACGGGCTGCCCATCGTCGCTGCCGGAGGTGCCCGCCACTGACCGAGGGTTCGGTGCCGGACGCGTCGGACCAGGCGGGCGGCACGGGGGGCGACAGACGACAGACCAGGGGGAAGCTGTGACGTCGAACAGCCATGACACGACCCGCCACTCATTCGCCGGACGCGGCTACGCCGGGTACGGCCTGGGGAGGATCCTGCCGGTCTTCTCGGGCCGTCCGGCCTTCCCGGGACACCGAACCGCAGGCCGCCTGGCCGGCGCGGTCTTCGCGGCCGACCCGGCCGAAGCGGTCTTCGAGTGGGCGGACTTCACGCCGACGGGCCACAACCGCACCAGGGTGCGCAGACGAGCCCTGCACACCCTGGTGAGTCTGGTCGGCGCCGCCGCCTTCACGATCACCGGCGTCGTCTTCGACTGCACCAAGGTCCACATGTGGATGCACTACGCCGATGCCGAGGAAGTCCCCGCGGTGGTCACCTCGGCCGAGTACGTCAAGGCCGGGACCAAGGAGAGCCCCGCCGCGATCAGGCTCACCATCGACACCGGACAGGGCCCGGTCGAGGCGGCGGCCGACGACCCCTGGACCGGCCCGGACGGCCTGTCCGCAGGTGACCACGTGCAGGTCCTCTTCGACCCCGACCGGCCCGGCCACGCCGCCTTCCCCGGTCAACTCGACTGGAGCACCATCGCCTTCCCCGGTGGGGCGTTCACCGTGATCGGCCTCGGACTGGCCGGGCAGGAGGCCCTCCTCGCCGCCCGGATGCTCCGGTACCGCCGCTCCTACTGACCGGGCCGGTCGCCGGGACGGCTCGCCCGCCGGGCACACCCGCCCGCCGGCCCCGTCCGTTCCCCGGGAGCGCCGGCCGAGCGGGTGCCGCGCCGCCGAAGGCGCTCGAACGGTGTCAGCCGAGAGGAAGCGGACGGATCATGCACACCCGGGGCCAGCGGTCGAGCCCGTGCTCGGCCTCCCGGCGGCGGATCTCCCGCAGGCCGGCGGTGAGCGCGGACTGCTCCAGCGGACGGAAGCCGCAACGCTCGTAGTACGGCGCGTTCCAGGGGACCTGAGTGAACGTGGTGAGGGTGAGCGCGGGCATCCGGTCGGCGCTCGCGCAGGCCGCCAGGTGCTCCAGCAGCGCGCGTCCGATGCCCTGCCTGCCATGGTCCGGGTGCACCGACACCTGCTCGACGTGGAGGTTCCCGTCCACCGGCTCGGCGAGCACGTACGCCACGGGACGGTCGGCCGCCTCCACCGCGACCCAGGCCAGCCCGGCCCGCTGGTAGCGGGTGAGCTCGTCGATCGTCGGCGGCTCGTCCTCGGCGATCTCGGGCATCCCGATTGAGCGGAAGGACTCACCGGCCGCCCGCTCGATGTCCTGGAGCTGGGGGAGGTCGTCAATTCGGGCCAGTCTGATGATCATCGTCCCATTCTGGGTGCATCTCGCACGCCTTGGCCACTCGTTATTCCGCCGCTGCCGCCTTCCCGGCCGTGGGGCGGCGGCGAACCGGCCGTGGCCCGGCCGCGGCCCGGCCGCGTGGTGTCTCAGGTGGCGTACCGCCCGCCGGGCGACGGCGAGCTGAACGTCGGCGCCCGATGCGGCCGGTCATAGTGGCGAGATGACAGAGCGTCAGGCCGGTGACCCGGACCACGGCCCATCCCCCCGGCCCTCCCGTCGCAGCATCCTGACCGGGGCCGGATGGGTCCTGCTGGCCGCCGGTTGCGGTGAGCACCGCACCGCCCCCGCCGCGTCGACCACGCCCAGCGGCCCGGCCGCCACCCGGACCGGCCCGACCGCCGCGTCCCCCGCCGCGCCATCGGCGCTGCCCGCGACCTCACCCTGGACGCCGGGCGCCGGCGAGATCCAGCCGGACGTCAAACTGCGTGCCGTGCAGCTCGTCGAGGCGCTCGGAGCCTGGCCGGACGGCGGACGGGGCACCGCGCAGGCCCGGGCCAGGATCGCACCGCTCGGCCTCGACGCCGCCCTCGCCGACCAGGCCGGCCCGCTGCTCCCGGCCGCCGACCGGGCCGCCCTCCAGGTGATCGTCGCCCAGTACGGGGGGATCCTCGCCGACTCGGCCAGTGTCCTGGTGGTCTGCGACCAGTGGACCGGGACGGCAGCCGGCCCGGCCGTGCCCGGCGGCACCACGGTGGACGTGCGCCTGAGCGCGGCGAGCCCCCGCTGGACCGTCACCGCCCTGCACCCGGCCGCACCCGGACCGCCGGCCTCCGCTCCGTCCCCGCTCGCCGCGCGGGTCCTGGCGGACCACCGGATCACCCTGCCCCCGGCAGCCGTGGCCGACATCCGCAGCGGTGCCGTCCACGACAGCGTGCTGACCGCGATGCTGACCCTGGCAGGCGCTCATGACTTCGCGGTCAGCGTGATCAGATCAGGCCACCCGCTCGACGTGTTCGGCACCGATCGTCCGAGCGACCACCCGCGCGGCCGGGCCTTCGACGTCTGGCGGATCGACGGCCGTGCCGTGGTCGACCCGGCCACCCCGCACGCCCTGGTCGACGGCTTCATGCGCGCGGCGGCCGCCGCCGGGTCCTACAACGTGGGCGGGCCCCGTCAACTCTCCGGCGGGACGACGCCCGACCAGTTCTTCAGTGACGCCACCCACCACGACCACGTGCACATCGGCTTCGCGACCTGAACCCTCCGCAGCCCGACGACCAGCGGGCCGCAGCCGCGTAACCGCGGCTCCGTCCCGAGCCGTTGACCCCGGCCCGGGACGGAGCCGACGCGTCAGCGCTGCTGCAGGTTCAGGGCCTGGCCGGGGAGGATCAGATCGGGGTTGTCCCCGATGGTGCCCTTGTTGCTCTCGTAGAGGTGCTGCCAGCCGTCGATCTGGTGCGACCGGGCGATAGCGGAGAGGGTGTCCCCGTGCTCGACGGTGTAGGTCTGCGGCGTGGTCGTGGCCGGTGCGGCCGGTGCGGCCGGGGCACCGGGCGCCGACGGAGTGCCGGGGGCGGCGGGGCTTCCCGGCGTCGCGGGCGCGGTGGTCGCGCCGGCGCCCGCGACGGGTGCCGCCGGAGCTTGCGGGGTGCCGGTGGCGGCCGGGGTGCCCGGCGCCTGCGCCGCCGGGGTGGAGGCGCCCGCGCTCGGACCGTCGGCCTGCGCCGACGGGGACGGCTGGGCGGTGCCGGGAGCCGCCGGGCTCGGCGTGGCCGGAGCCGTACCGGTGCCCGGATCGGCGGACGGAGCGCCCGAGGGGGCGTCGGCGGCGGCCGCGGCGTTCATGTGCTGGATGTAGACGTCGTGCTGGACGGTCCAGTGCCAGACGCCGTTGTCCTGGAACCAGTACACACCGGCGTTCGGGTCGTAGCCGGCGCGGCCGGGGAAGGTCGGGTCCGGGGTGCCCGGCGTGCTGCCGCCGGTGTCGGCGGAGGGAGTGCTCGGCGTGGGCGTGGCCGCCGGGGCGTCGGGCGCCGGGGCGGGCGTGCTCGTGGCCGAAGGCGCCGGGGTGGGCGTGGCACCGGTGGTGGAGCCGCCGGTCAGACCGGCCGAGCTGGCGCAGTTGGCCCAGAGGCCGGAACCGGACTCCGCGAGGACGCGCTCGGCCACGGCTATCTGCTGGCTCCTGGTGGCGTGGTCGGGCTGGGCGGCGTACTTGTCGCCCCCGTGCGTGACCCAGGTGCGCTGGGTGAGGCCGAGGCCGCCGTAGTGGCCGTTGCCGTCGTCGGCGGTCCAGTTCCCGCCGGTCTCGCACTGGGCCACGGCGTCCCAGGTGGTGGCGGGCGTGGCGTGCGCTCCGGTGGCGGTGAGCAGCGGAAGGGCCAGACCCACGCTCGCCACTCCGGCGGCGGCGATGGCACGGTCGGCCTGAGTGGGTCGGCGGTGGCGGCCGGAACCGGAAAAGACCACGGGACGTTCCTCTCCGTACGCCTGCGAGGTGAGCTGTCGGGTTCGGACCGGGAGGTGGCCCGGCCGCGCGGGTACGCGGCTTCACCCCAAGCCGTGGGGGCGGCGACTGACCTGGTTCCCCCGCTCCTGCCCAGGGTTTGCTCGATGTCCCGGACACGGGCGGGCAGGACTCGGCGTACTGCGTCCGGGAGTCCGCAACAGCGAACTGGAGGGAGAGTAGAGGGATCATCACCTGGATAACAAGCCCGTATCCGGTACATCACACAAAAATCACGAAACCCTCAGTTTCCCGGTGGGCACCGCCCCTCGGCCGCCACCGTCGGGCAGCGGCGTCAACTCCGCTGCCCGGGCGAGCATCTAGACGAGCACTCCGCCGCCGTCCACGGTCGCGGTGGTGCCCGTGGTGAAGGGCTGGCGCATCAGTGAGACGTAGACCTGTGCGATGTCCGCCGGCTCACCGACCCTGCCCAGCGGGGTCGCGGCCGCCGTGCTCCGGTACAGCTGCTCGCGGTCCGCGTCGGTCAGCGGGGCCCAGAGCGGGGAGCGGACCACTCCGGGAGCGACGGCGTTGACCCGGATCGGGGCCAGCTCGAGGGCCAGTGCGCGGACCGAGGCCTCGATCGCACCGCAGATGCCGGCCGCCACCGTCCACCCGGGACCGGGGCGGGCGCCAGCCGTCCCGCTGGTGAGGACTACCGAGCCGGACGGCCGGAGGTGGGGGAGGGCGGCGCTGACGGCGGCGAGCGCGCCGAAGTACCGCAGGCGGAAGAACTCCTGGGCCCTCGCGAGGTCGAGGCCGTCGGCGGGCAGCAGGGCCAGCGGCTCGCCCGCGGTGAACACCAGGTGGTCGAACTCCCCGATCGCGCCGAGGAGTTCGCGGACCTGGGTCGGGTCGGCGAGGTCGGCGCTCTCGCCACGGGTACCGGCCGGCAGTGCGGCCAGCGCCCGCTCCACGCTGTGCGGATTGCGGGAGGCGACCACGACCTCGGCGCCGTCCTGGGCGGCTTGGGCCGCGACGGCCAGTCCGATGCCGGAGGTTCCGCCGAGGACGACGACGCGCTGATCCGAGAGGGGCATGACGTTTCCACCTTCACAGGTAGGTGCGACGGGGTAGGTGCGACCGAAGCTGTCGGCCGGCACCACCACGGTGCTCCCCTGGGGCGGATGGTGTCCAAGACCTCTTCGGCCCGCTGTCATACCCTTGGGGTATCAGGGGGATTCAGGCGGTTCGGGAGGGGCGGGATGGACGTCGATCTGCGCAAACTGCGCTACTTCGTGGCGGTGGCCGAGGAGCTGCACTTCGGCCGCGCCGCCACCCGTCTGCACATCGCCCAGCCCGTCCTCTCCCGCCAGATCCGGGCGCTGGAGGCCGAGTTGGGCGTTCCGCTGCTGTACCGGGACCGGCGCTCCACCGCACTCGCGCCGGCGGGAAGCCGGCTGCTGGAAGAGGCCCGGCCGCTGCTCGCGGCCGCCGAAACGCTGCGTCGGCGGGTCCGGGAGGTGGCCCACGGCACCGTGTTCACCATCGGGTTCATGCCCGGCATCACGACCACCGTCGCCGCCCGGGCGTTCACCGCCCGCCACCCCGAGCTGAGCGTCGACTTCGTCCAGACCTCCTGGGACGACCAGACCGCCGTCGTGCGTGAGGGCCGGGTGGACGTGAGCTTCATCCGCCTCCCCGTCGACCTGGACGGCCTGCGGGTCCGGCGGCTGTTCACCGAACCGCGCGTCGCCGCCCTGCCCGCCGACCACCCGCTGGCCGGGCGCGCGGCCGTCACCATCGCCGACCTCGCCGGCGAGCGGCTGCTCCAGGACCCGTCCGCCGTCCCGGAGTGGCCGGCCGGCAGCGGATACCGGGGCGGCCACCGGTCCACCACCCGTCCTGCCGTCCGGACGGTGGAGGAGAAGGTGGAGCAGGTCGCGGCGGGGAACGGCATCGTCGTCCTGCCGCGCTCCGTCGCGCTCGCCTACCCGCGCCCCGACATCGTCCGGCTCCCGGTCACCGGCATCGCCCCCCACCAGGTCTGCCTGGCCTGGAGCGGGGCTCGCAGCTCGCCGCTGATCGAGGAGTTCGCCGAGATCGCCCTCGACTGCGCCGCCGGATAGCCGGCACCGAGGGGTGCGGAGAACCGCCTGAGTGGTCGCGCGGATCGGCAGCGCGCCGCCCATGTGGTTCCCCGCACCCCTTCGTGGCCCTGACGGGCCGGGGGAGCCTCAGCGCGTCTCGCGGTGGAGCCGCTCGAAGTCGCCGACCAGGGCCGCGGGCGAGGGCAGCTCGTTGATCTCGCTCCGCAGGGCGGTGGCCGCGTCGCGCAGGCCCTTGTCCTCGAGCAGGCGGGTGAGCTGCGCGGCGTCCACCGAGTCGCTGTCGGAGCTGAGCGCGAACCCCTTGGTGACGGCGGCCGAGACATTGATGAAGTGGTCCGCGCCCTGCGGCAGGATCAGCTGGGGGACACCGGCGACCGCGGCGGTGAGCATGGTCCCGGAGCCGCCGTGGTGGATCACGGCGTCGCTGGCGTCGAGGAGTTCGGCCAGCGGGGTCCACGGCAGCGGGCGGATGTTGTCCGGCAGGGTGCCCAGCGGGGTGAGGTCCGCGTCGCCGACGGCGAGCAGGAAGTCGGCGTCCACCTCGGCGGCCTGCTCGGTGAGCCAGGCGATCGGGTTGACCCCGGCGAACTCGGTGAGCACCGTGCCGAGGGTGACCGCGATCCGGCGCCGCTCGCCGCGGCTGGTGAGGTCCGAGGGAACGACGCCGCCGCCGTTGAAGGGGACGTAGCGGACGCGCCAGCCGCCGCCGTCACCGCCGAGCGAGGCCGGGACGACGTCGATCACGGTGGGCTTGCCGTGACCGGTCAGTCCGTGCGCCTGGTAGTCGGCGGCGAGGAGGTCGGAGAACCGGTCGAGCATCGGAAGGCCCTGCATCACACCGAAGTTGTGGGACACGGTGGGTATGCCGAGCTTGGCCGCGACCAGCGGAGCGGCGGCCGCGAAGGGGTCCATCACGATGATGTCCGGGCTCCACTCGGTGGCGACCCGCAGCAGTCCCTCGATGGCGACCCGGCCGTGCTCGGCGAAACCGATGGCGGCGCGCTGGAGGATCTCCTCCTGGGTGCTGTCCTTGGCGACGTACTCCGCGGGCTGGTCCTTCACGACCCGCTTGAAGGCCTCGATGATGCCGGTGCCGTCGCCGACCTCGACCACCGGAAGGCCGGTGCTGCGCAGCATCTCCAGCGGAGCCGAGCCGGCGAACAGGACCTGGTGGCCGGCCGAGCGCAGGGCGTGAGCGGTCGGAATCATCGGGAAGATGTGCCCGGCCGCGGCCGGGGCGGTGAACAGGACGCGCATGGGGTGACTCCTCGCGTGTTGCATGGACGTTCGAATCTGACGTTACGTCAAATGAGTGATCCAGGTGTCCGAATTTCGGACACGGAGAAGCGGGAAGCCCTGTGGGCTCCCGTCGCGAGGGGAAGGGCCGTGCGCCGGCCGGGAATCATGGCCCGGCATCGCCTGGGCCTGCGTTCAGCCACCGCACACGGCAGCTCTCCTGAGTGCATGACGCCCGCTCCCCCCGATTTCACTGGACAGCCTGTCTTTCATCGGACAGCCTGTCAAGTGATTGTAGGATCAGCGCCCATGGCCACTCGAAAATATGACCAGCGTCTGAGAGCGGAGGCCTCGGAGGAGACCCGGCGCCGCATCCTCGACGCGGTCTACGCCTTCCTGTCCGAGGCCCCGGCCGAGCCGGTCGCCCTGGACAAGGTCGCCCGGCTCGCGGGAGTCGCCCGCTCGACCGTCTACCTGGTGTTCGGCTCACGCGGCGGCCTGTTCGCCGCCTTCGCCGAAGACCTCCTGGAGCGCGGCGGATTCACGGAGATGCTGGCGGCGACCGCCCACCCGAACGCCCGCGAGGGTCTGCGCGGCGGACTCCTCGGGGTGGTGAAGATGTTCGCCGCCCACCGGGACGTGCTTCGCGCGCTCTACTCGATGGCGATGCTCAACGCGGACGCGGTCGGCGGTGCGGTCCAGCGCATCGAGCAGGGACGGGCCGCCGGGTGCCGCTACCGCGCACTGCGCCTGGCGGACCAGGGCCTGCTCCGCGCGGGCGTCACCGTGGACGAGGCCGCGGACCTGCTCTGGGTGCTGACCAGCTTCGACGGCTTCGACCTGCTGTACACCGGCCGCTCCCTCCCGCTGGAGCAGGTCGCCGAACGGCTTGCCGACGCGGCCGAGCGCAGCCTCTGCCGGTAGCGTGCGCGGTCCGCCCGCGAGCGGGCGCAGAGTCCGGCCCGGGTCCGGGAGGAACCGCCGCCTCCCGGGTGGCATCGACCGTGCACCGGGGAGGACGACCGGGCCCGGCCCCGAACGCGGGCGGAGCACGCCCCGACGACACCGCCGCCGCGGAGACGGGGCGTGACGAGCAGGGGCACACGGACCGCGCACACGACCACGCGTGCCCCGGAGCGGCCGGTCACGCGTGGTCGATCAGGAGGCCGACCGGGCGGAGCCGCGTGCCCCCGGTGCAACCCTCAGCAGATCCGCGGCAGTTGCTCCCCCACCGGCAGGTCCACCACCCGGGTGCCCCCCAGACCGGTGCGGGCCACCACCATCCCCGGGTGCTCGGCCACGCACTCGCCGATCACCGCCGCCCGAGCGCCCAACGGGTGTGCCCGCATCGCGTCCAGCACCGCGTCCGCGTGCTCGCGCGGCACGAACGCCACCAGCTTCCCCTCGTTGGCGACGTACAGCGGGTCGAGCCCGAGGAAGGCACAGGCGCCGGCCACCGCTTCGGGTACCGGCACGCTCCGCTCCCGGATCACCACTCCCACCCCGGCCGCCGCGGCGATCTCGTTGAGAGCCGCGCCGAGCCCGCCGCGGGTGGGATCGCGCAGCACGTGCAGATCGGGCGTGACCGCGAGCATCGTCTCGACCAGCCCGTTCAGCGCGGCGCAGTCGCTCTCGATCTCCACCTCGAACTCCAGCCCCTCGCGCACGCTCATCACCGCGATCCCGTGCAGTCCGAGATCCCCGCTGACGATCACCACATCACCGGGCACCGCGCGCTGCGGCCGGATGTCGACCCCGGTCGGGATCAGCCCGATCCCGGCGGTGTTGAGGTAGACGCCGTCGCCGCGTCCCGCCTCCACCACCTTGGTGTCACCCGTCACGACCTGGACCCCGGCCAGGCGGGCGGCCGCGCCGAGCGCCTGCGCCACCCGGGCCACCACCGCCGTCTCGACGCCCTCCTCCAGGATGAACCCGCAGGACAGATACGCCGCCCGGGCCCCGCTCATGGCCAGGTCGTTGACCGTCCCGTTGACCGCCAGGTCCCCGATGCCGCCGCCGGGGAAGAACAGCGGACGGACCACGAAGGAGTCGGTGGAGAAGGCGATCCGCGCACCGCCCAGCGTCACCGCCGCCGAGTCCGCGAGCCCGGCCAGCACCGGCCCGCCGAAGGCCGGGGCGAAGACGTGCTGGACCAGCTCGGCGGAGAGCGCACCGCCGCCGCCGTGCCCCATCACCACCCGCGGATGGTCGCGCAGCGGCAGCGGACAGCTCCAGCCGGAGAGGTCCGGTGCGCTCTCGGCCGTATCGGTCGCCTCACGCAACGGAGTCCACCTCCTGCCGGGCGGGAGCCGGGGCGCCGAGGCGCCGGTAGAGGTAGTACGCGGCGCACGCCCCCTCACTGGAGACCATGGTCGCCCCGAGCGGCGTACGCGGCGTGCACACCGTGCCGAACGCCTCGCACTCACTCGGTTTCAGGTGCCCCTGGAGCACCTCGCCGCTGCGGCACTGCGCGGGCTCGCACGGGGTGATGTCCGAGACCGGGAAGCGGTGTTCGGCGTCCTGGTCCCGGTAGCGCGGCGACAGCCGCCAGCCGCTGGCCGGGATGACCCCGATACCGCGCCACGCCCGGTCGGTGACCTCGAACACGTCCGCCAGCATCGCCTTCGCCACCGGGTTCCCCTCCGGCCGTACGGCACGCGGGTAGGCGTTGTCCACGACGTGCTCCCCGCGCTCCAACTGCCCCACCGTGCGCCGGATCCCCTCCAGGATGTCCAGCGGCTCGAAGCCGGTGACCACGATCGGCACCCGGTGGCGGGCGGCCAGGTCCGGGTACTCGTCGGTCCCCATCACGCTGCACACATGGCCCGCCGCGAGGAAGCCCTGTACCCGGCAGTCCGGAGACCGCATGATCGCCTCGATGGCCGGCGGCACCCGCACGTGCGAGACCAGCAGGCTGAAGTTGCGGATGCCCAGCTTCTTCGCCTGGTGGACCGTCATCGCGTTCGGGGGAGCGGTGGTCTCGAAGCCGATCCCGAAGAAGACCACCTCACGACCGGGGTTCTCCTGCGCGATCCGCAGCGCGTCCAGCGGCGAGTACACCACCCGGACGTCCCCGCCCTCGCTGCGCACCCGGAACAGGTCCCGCTCGGAGCCGGGCACCCGGAGCATGTCGCCGAACGAGCAGAAGATGACCTCCGGACGGGCGGCGATCGCCAGTGCCCGGTCGATCACCTCCAGCGGGGTGACGCACACCGGGCAGCCCGGCCCATGGATCAACTCCACTTCCTCGGGCAGCAGTTGGTCGATCCCGTGCCGGACGATGGTGTGGGTCTGTCCGCCGCACACCTCCATCAGCGCCCACGGCCGGGTCACCGTGGCGCGGATGTCCGCCAGCAGCCGGCCCGCCAGCTCGGGATTGCGGAACTCCTCCAGGTACTTCATCGCCCCATCTCCTCCGCCGCTACCCAGGGGTCGCCGAACTCCTCCTGCAGCAGGCCGAGTTCTTCGAACAGGTCGAGCGTCCTGCGGGCCGACTCCTCGTCCAGCCGCTGCAACGCGAAGCCCACGTGCACGATCGCGTACTCACCCACCGCGAGGTCCGGCAGGTACTCCAGGCACACGTCCTTGACCACGCCGCCGAAGTCGACCCGGGCCATCCGGGTCCCCTCCCGCTCCTCGATCTCCAACACCCTTCCGGGAACCGCCAGGCACATCCGCCCTCTCCTCGCCTCGAACCGCCCTGTCCCGCCGGACCGCTCACCGGGTCCGCGCGGCCACCATCACCTGGCCCAGCGCAAGCCCGCCGTCGTTCGGCGGCACCCGCTGGTGGACCAGCACGGTGAAGCCGTCCCGGCGCAGCGCCTCGGCGCAGTCGCCGAGCAGGAGGGCGTTGGCGAACACCCCGCCGCTCAGCGCCACCGTCTCCAGCGCGTGCGACCGGCGGGCGCGCACGCACAGCGCGCGCACCAGCCCGGCCACCGCCCGGTGGAACCGCAGCCCGATCACCTCCGGGCCGACTCCGGCCCGCAGATCGGCAACCACGGCCGCCAGCACCGGCCTTGGATCGGCCGTCCACTCGGCCGCTCCCAATCCGGCCTCCCCGGTGAGCAGTTCGAACCCGTAGCCTTCGCCCACCTCGTTCACCGAGGCCGCCGCCGCCTCCAGCTCCATCGCCGCCTGGGCCTCGTAGCCCGACCGGTGGCACACCCCGGCCAGCGAGGAGACGGCGTCGAACAGCCGGCCCATGCTGGAAGTCGGCACGCAGTTCAGATTCCGGTCCAACTGGCGTTTCAGCAACTGGAGTTCGCGCTCATGGCAGGCCTGTACACACGGCAGCTCCGGCGACCAGGGGAGACCGGCGGCATGGAGGTGCGCCAGCGCCATCCGGTACGGGCGCTCCACCGCCGCGTCCCCGCCCGGCAGCGGTACGTACGCCAGGTGCGCGAAGCGCCGGAAGGAGTCGTAGTCCGCCAGCAGCACCTCCCCGCCCCACACCGCCCCGTCGTCCCCGTAGCCGGTCCCGTCGAAGGCGATGCCGATCACCGGACGGCCACCGTCCAGGCCGTGCTCGGCCATCACCGAGGCGATGTGCGCATGATGGTGCTGCACCCGCACCGTCCCCGAGCGTTCTGCGGCGGACCGGCGCAGCGCCCACTGCACCGAGCGGTAGCCCGGGTGGCGGTCCGTCGCCACCAGCTCGGGCCCCACCCCGGTGAGCTCCCGCACATGGGACACCGCGCGGTCGAAGGCCCGCAGCGTCGAGAGGTCGTCCATGTCGCCGACATGGCCGGAAAGCCAGGCGCTGCGCCCCTCGGCCAGCGCGAAGGTGTTCTTCAGGTCGCCACCCGTCGCCAGCACCGGCGGCACGGGCAGCGGCAGCGCGACCGGCAGCGGCGCGTACCCGCGTGAGCGCCGGACCGGCAGCGCCCCGCCCTGCCAGAAGCGCACCACGGAGTCGTCGCACGGGACGTGGATCGGACGGTCGTGCAACAGCCAGGCGTCGGCCAGCGGTGCCAGCCGCTGCAGCGCCTCGCCGTCATCGGTGACGATCGGCTCACCGGAGAGATTGCCGCTGGTCATCACCAGCAGCCGGGGCCCGGGCGGATCGCCCGGCAGCCCGAACAGCAGGTGGTGCAGCGGGGTGTACGGGAGCATCACGCCAAGGTCGGGACTGCGCGGGGCGACCGCCTCGGCCACCGGTCCACCGGCCCGCCGGCGCAGCAGGACGATCGGCCGTACGGCTCCGGTGAGCAGGCGCCGCTCCGCCTCGCCGAGCTCCACCAGCTCCTCCACGTCGGAGAGCTGACGCACCATCACCGCGAACGGTTTGTCGCCCCTGGCCTTCCGGCGGCGCAGCAGCGCGACCGCCGACGGATCGGTGGCGTCGCAGGCCAGGTGGTAGCCGCCGATGCCCTTGACCGCCAGGATCGCGCCGTCCGCCAGCAGCCTCCGGGCGGCGGTCACCGGGTCCTCACCGAGCGCGCGGTTGCGGCCCCTGGTCCCGACCAGGTTGAGCCGGGGCCCGCAGGCGTGGCAGGCGATCGGCTGGGCGTGGAAACGCCGGTCGGCGGGATCGGCGTACTCCCGCGCGCAGTCGGGGCACATCGGGAACCGGGCCATGCTGGTCCTGGCACGGTCGTACGGCAGCCCGGTGACGATGGTGTAGCGCGGCCCGCAGTTGGTGCAGGTGATGAACGGGTGCCGGTAGCGCCGGTCGGCGGGATCGGCGAGCTCGGCCAGGCAGTCGGCGCAGGTGGCGGTGTCGGGCGGGATGACGGCCCGTCGGGTACCGGTGTCCCGCGAGGCGACGATGGTGAACCCCGGATCGCCGGTGACGGCCACCACCTCCTGGGCCAGGGTGTGCACCTCGGCCAGCGGCGGGGCGTCGGAACGGATCCGGCGGCAGAACGTCCGGACGGCCTCCGCGCTGCCCTCGACCTCCGCGAGCACGCCCTGACCGGTGTTGGTGACATGCCCGGCCAGTCCCAGTTCGGTGGCCAGCCCGAAGACGAACGGCCGGAACCCCACCCCCTGGACCACCCCTTCGATCGCGACCCGCCTTCGCTGTACGGCTCCGGTCCGCGCCGGCGCGGTCACCGGCCCTCCCGCACCAGGGCGTGATCGTGGACATGGGCGGGCCGGGCCGCCATGACCGGCCGGTGGACCGGGGCGCCGTCCAGTACGGCCAGCGCGCGGTCGAGCAGTTCACCCGTCCCCAGGCCGGTCCGCGCGGAGGTCAGCACGATCTCCACCCCGGGGTTGACCCGGGCGACGTTGGCGCGGAACGCCGCCTCGTCGAAGCCCACCGCCTCGGCCAGATCGGTCTTGGTCACCACCACCAGGCTCGCCAGACCGAACGCCGTGGGGTACTTCAGCGGTTTGTCCTCGCCCTCCGTCACCGAGGCCAGCGCGACCCGCAGTGACTCGCCGAGGTCGTAGGAGGCCGGACAGACCAGGTTCCCCACGTTCTCCACGAACAGCAGCCGGGTGCCCTCGGGAAGCCAGCCCGTCAGATGCCCGCGCAGCATCGCGACCTCCAGGTGGCACAGCCCGTCCGTGAGCACCTGCTTCACCGGCACACCCGACCGGGCGAGCCGCAGGGCGTCGTTCTCGGTGGCCAGGTCGGCGGTCAGTGCGGCGACCGGTACCCCGCGCTCCCGGGCCAGCGACAGCTCGGCCTCCAGCAGGGCGGTCTTGCCGCTGCCGGGGCTGGACAGCAGGTTGACCGCGACCGTGCCGTGGCCGGCCAGCTCGGCGCGCAGCTCCCGCGCCTGCTCGTCATTGCGGGCGAGCACAGCCTGTTGGAGATCGACGACACGGCACACGGGTTCAGCCCTCCTGGTGGGTCGGGGCGAGCGCGGGAGCATCGGCCCAGCACACGCTCAGAATCTGCAGTTCCCGACCGGACAGCAGCTCGGCCTGCGCACCGCCGCAATCCGGGCAGCACAGGTCGGGCGGCATGCCGACCGGCCATTCGGTGGCGCACCCACCGCAGCGGGCGCGGGCCGCGACCGGTTCGGCCAGCAGCTTCGCGCCCCGCACCACGGTGTCCGCGCAGGCGAGTTCGAAGCAGAACTCCAGAGCCTCGGGCACCACCCCGGCCAACTCGCCGACCTGGAGCCGGACGGATTCGACGGCCCGGGCACCATGCCCGCGCGCGGCCTCGGCCACCTGCTCCACCACGGCCAACGCGATCGACATCTCGTGCATCGGCCTCTCCCCGTCGCCCGGTCGCGGGCCCGCCGCCCCTCGCTCCGCGACCCATTACAGGTCGGCCCGGCCAGCCATCCCCGCCGCCGCGCCGCGCCCTCGCACCGGACTACGCCATTCGTCCCAAACTCCGATAGGTCGACGGCCCGGGGGACACCTGCCGGATGGCAGCCGAACCGTGCGGAATCCAGCCGCGTGAGGGCCGGTGGGGTGCGGAGGACACCCGTGCCGAACCGAATCCGACCGCGCACGGCGCGACCCCCAGGGGCGGGAGGCCGCGCGCACGGACGTGCGCGGTCCTTGGCGCTTCCCCGCGCCCCTGGGGGTGCCTGCCTGATCAGGCCGTCGCCGTTCCCCGCACCGCCGGGGGCCTGCCTGCCGTCACATCCGACTGATCCGCAGATACCGCTTGATGTCGGGCAGGTTCTGGGCGACGGCCAGTACCAGTCCGGCACCTGCCAGGACCACGCACGCGACAAGGAACTTCCGCATCAGGGCACCTTCCTCTCTTCGCGGCCCGCCACCGGACCGCCGAAACCGACCGGGCGTACCAGGCCGGCGGCCTCGCCGTCCCGTACCACCCGAAGGATCAGCTCGACCGCCCGGTCGACGGCTGCCGCCACCACCGGGCTCAGGCCGAGGCGTTCGTCCACCGACTCCGGCTCGCAGCCGACCACCAGGACCCGCTCGGGCGGGCTGGCGCCGGTGCCGGCGCTGAGTGTCGCCAGCAGCGCCAGCACCGCGTCCGGTCCCATCCGATGCCCGTCCAGCAGGGAGTAGTCGGCCTCGACGGGGCCGTCCCCCGTCGGCTCGATCAGGTAGAGCGTGCCGGGCCGGTCCTCCCGCTGGACCGCGTCCACCAGCACCAACGTCCGGTAACCGTCCAGGAGCCGGTAGGCCAGGTGGACCCCGCGGACCCCGAAGTCGACGGCCTCCACACCCTCGGGCAGCGGTCGGGCGGCGAGCCGCCGTACCGTCTCGACGCCGAAGCCGTCATCGCCGAGGAAGATGTTGCCGACACCGGCGACGAGCACGCGGTCACCCGTCACCGGCCGCACACCCGCGCCGCTCACAGCTCCTCCACCGGGGTGATCTCGTCCGGCTGGAAGTAGCGGAAGCGGCCCTGGACCCGCCAGAGCTCCGCGCCGGGGTCGCCGTCGACCGTCACGGCCAGGTGGACGGCGCCGTCCACGTCCCGCAGGACCGCCTCGACCAGTGCCGTCCGACCGTGCAGGAACAGGTCCTGCGCATCGGTACGGCGCCGCCCGGGCTTGAGTACGACCCGGCTGCCGGCCCCGACCGACCGGCCGTCGACCACGATCCGGTCCAGGGCCGGATCGACGCCGCGGTCGGCGCCGGGATCCCACCACGGGGTGTCGGGCGGTGGCCCGGGAAAGGCATCGCCGTCCGCCCCCGCCGGGACGACCCCCGCGGCGGCGACCTCCCGCAGGTTGCGCACCGCGCCGTGCAGCCGCTCCAGCACCTCGGGCGGCATCGAGTCGACGAGGTCGATCGCGGCGCCGGCCAGTTCGTCGGTGCCCCGGGCCTCACGCTTCTCCCGCTCGGTCAGAGCGGCCGTGCGCAGGGCGAGGATCTCGTCGATCTCGGTGGCGTCGTACAGGGCGCCGGGGCTCTCGGGGGCGATCTCCGGGTGGTCGGCGAGGATGATCGGTGAGGACAGCAGCACATCGGACCGGCCCGCCGCCCCGGCCAGCACCGGCCAGGTGTGCTCGTTGCGGCACTGCGCGACCGCGGGCGCCGCCCACTGCGGCGGATCGGTCATCGACACGAAGCCGCCCGCGCTGAGCCCCAGCAGCAGGTGCGCCGACACCAGCGAACGGCGCAGCGCGAGTTCGCGGTCGGCCCCGGTGGGCGGTGACCAGCCGCTGGTGTTCTCCACCACCGCGCTCAGCCGCAGGGCGCCGTACGGGCCGGGGAGTTCGGCCGCCGACAGGCGCAGCACGCCGTCGAGCCGCTCTCTGCGGCGGGTCAGGCGCCCGACGGCCTTCTGGTCCCGGTACACGATCTCCTGCACCTCGCCGGCGGGCAGCTCGAACGGGACGGTGACCCCATCGCCGATCAACTCCTCGACCGGGAAGGAGACTTCGATCTGTTCCGGGACGCCCTCGTCCCAGGGCACCAGCACCCGGTCGGGCAGGGCGAGTTCGTCCGCCGGCTCGAAACCCCGGTCGGCCCGCTGCCGTTGCACCGTCCGCTTCTGGACGTGCAGGAAGCGCAGTTCCGCCGCCAGCCGCGCGCCCCGGCGAGGTTCCATCAGGCACTCGGTGCGCTGGCGGGAGTGCTCGGAGCCGGCCGCGCCGAAGGACGGCGGGACGAGCACCCCGAACTGCCAGCGCATCCGGTTCTTGGCCGCCGACGCCCGGTAGGGGTAGAGCACATAGCCCTCGAACAGTACGGCGTCCGCGATCCGGCGGGCGGCCTCGAAGCCCGCCGGTGGCATGGACCCGCTCACCGCAGGCTCCCCTCGGCGGCCACGGCCGAGTCGTCCAGCAGTGCGCGCATCGTCGCCTCCCAGGACGGCAGCCCGCGGCGGGAGCGGAACTCCAGCAGGGCGTCCATGGTGTCGCGCGGCAGACGGACCCAGCCGCAGCCGGGGAAGTGCTGCTCGATCATGTCCCGCCAGACCCGCACCGGCAGCCGGCACGGCGCCTCCCGGTCCCAGGGCACCGGCTGCACCTCGAAGCCGCCGGGGCCGGTGAACGCGGCACCGGAGAACAGCAGCAGCAGGGGAGCCTCGCCGTCCGCCAGGGCGTGGAAGTACCGGGTCGCGGCGACGTCCATGTCGTAGGTGCACGGCACCACCAGATCCGCCTCGGTCGACCCGGTGAACCCGGGTACCGTGAGCGACACCTGGGCCAGCTGGACCGGATTGAGCGAACCCGGCCAGCGGCTGCGCTCGCCGAACAGTACTCCCAGCCGCTCGGCCTCCCCGGGCCCGTACCGGCGGCGGGCGGGCTCGATCCGCAGCTGGCAGTGCAGCACCAGGGCGTGCACCCGGACGCCCTCCCCGGCCGCGATCCGCAACCGGAACACCAGGGTCGGGCCCGCCGCGTACGGATCGGTCCGCACCCCGGTGCAGCTGAACTCCAGCCCGGTCACGAGGCCACCTCCTCGGCCAGTACCCGGGAGCGCCGCTCGACCCGGGCGAACAGCGCGTCGAGTTCGGCCCGCGCCGGGGCGCCGCCGTCGAACCCCTTCCAGTGCAGGCGCATCCGGCCGACCAGCTCGTAGCAGATGTCGATCGGCACCAGGAAGCACCGGAGGCCGTCCGCCGTCCGGCGCAGCAGCAGCGCCTCCACATCCGGCTCCAGCAGTGCGGCCAGCCGGCCGCGGCCGAGCGTCGACTCCCAGAGCGACGGGTCGAGTTCGCTCTCGGTGGGGCCGGCCGGGCTGGGGTAGAGCGCGACCAGCCGCCCGAGCACCGTGTTGCGGAAGAAGAACGCGGTGGAGACCGGGATCTGCAGCAACTCCCAGTCGGACCGGTCCAACTCGTGCGAGGGATCGACGAGATAGCGGTCCGGAACCTTGCGGTAGCGCCCCTCGGCGGCACCGGGCGACTCGAACAGCAGCGCGCAGGCCGCGCAGGTGCAGGCGAGGGACCGCTCCTCGGTGTCCACCACATGCCGGTGGCCGGGCGGCAGCTGGACCCCGCAGAACCCGCAGCGCTCCGGTTGCGGCGGCGCCGGCTCGCGCAGCCGGCGCAGCAGCGCCGTGCCCGGCCCCTTGACCGGACGCGCGTTCACCGGGCCTCCGCGGCGGCGGGCGGACGGGAGCCGATCTGCAGCAGCGGTGCGGCGGGCCGCTCCAGCTCCACCGCGGTGACCTCGGGGGCGTGGCAGGAGAGCTCACTCTCGACGCTCTCCTCGGCACCGCAGCCGCAACCGCTCAGCTTGCGCAGCGTCAACGTGCCGCTCTCCCGGTCGAAACCGACCATCTCCACACGGGTGTCCGCCAGCGCCCGCGCGATCCGGGCGATGACGTCCTCGGGGTGCAGGCCGTGGAGCACCAGCAGCCCGGCGACCAGCCGGTCGTCGAGCAGCGGGGCGAGGACTCGGGGCGGCAACAGCTCCACCAGCCGGGCCAGCCCGGTGCCGTAGAAGGCCATCAGCTCGCGCACCAGCGCCTCGCCGGCCTCGGCCTGCCCCGAGGTGGTGAGCGAGTCCAGCATCTCCTGGACCCGCAGTCCGGTCTGCTCCGCGCTCATCCGCCAAGCCCGCTCAGGCCGGTGGGTACGTGCATCTTCTCGACGGTGCGTCCGCCGCCCAGGTACATGTGCACCCCGCAGGGCAGACAGGGGTCGAAGCTGCGCACGGCGCGCATGATGTCGATGCCCTTGAAGTTCTCGGGGCTGTTCTCCTCGAAGATCGGGGTGTTCTGCACCGCGTCCTCGTACGGTCCCGGGGTGCCGAAGCTGTCGCGGACGCTGGCGTTCCACGGGGTCGGCGGGTAGGGGTGGTAGTTGGCGATCTTGCCGTCCCGGATCACCATGTGGTGCGAGAGGACGCCGCGGACCGCCTCGGTGAAGCCGCAGCCGATGCTCTCGTCCGGCACCTCGAACTTCTCCCAGGTCTGGGTGCGTCCGGCGCGGACCTCGTCCAGCGCCTTCTCGGTGAAGTACAGCGCGGCGGCGGCACTGTACGCCTGGAAGTAGGTGCGCGCCCGGTTGCGTTCGAGGGCGTTGCTCCACTTGGGGATCTTCCACTCGAAGGTGACCTCGGGCTTGGTCATGGTGCGCGGCAGGTTGATCTGCACGCTGTGGCCGGTGGCCTTGATGTAGCCGATGTCGACCAGACCGGAGAGGGCGGTGGACCAGAGCCGGGCGAGCGGGCCGCCGCCGGTGTCCAGGGCCAGGTACTCCTTGCCGTCGAACCAGCGCGGGGACATCACCCAGCTGTACTTGTCGTCGAAGTTCCGCTTCTGCGGCGCCGGGATGGTGTGCTGGTTCCACGGGTGCCTGGGGTCGACGGGGTTGCCCAGCGGGTCATGGGTGACGAACTGCTCCTGGCCCTCCCAGTCCTGGTAGTAGGAGCTGCCGAGCAGGATCCGGATGCCGAGGTTGATCTCGGTGAGGTCGTTGGTGACCAGTTTGCCGTCGACGATGATGCCCGGGGTGACGAACATCTTCCGACCCCAGTCGGTCATGTTGCGGTAGGTGAAGTCGCAGTGGTCGGGGTCGTTCAGGGCACCCCAGCAGCCGAGCATGACCCGGCGGCGGCCGACCTCCTCGTAGCCGGGCAGCGCCTGGTAGAAGAAGTCGAACAGGTCGTCGTGGAGCGGGACCACGCGCTTCATGAACTCGACGTAGCGGGTCAGGCGGGTGAGGTAGTCGGTGAACAGCTGGAGGGTGGCCACCGTGCCGACACCGCCCGGGTACAGCGTGGAGGGGTGCACATGGCGGCCCTCCATCAGACAGAACATCTCCCGGGTGTAGCGGCTGACCTGGAGTGCCTCGCGGTAGAACTCGCCCTCGATCGGGTTGAGCGCGCGCATGATGTCGGCGATGGTCCGGTAGCCGTGGTCGCCGGCGTGCGGTGCCTCGGTGCGCTCGGCGAGTTCCAGCACACCCGGGTTGGTCTCGCGGACCATCTTCTCGCAGTAGTCGACCCCGACCAGGTTCTCCTGGAAGATGTTGTGGTCGAACATGTACTCCGCGGACTCGCCCAGGTTGATGATCCACTCGCCCAGGTGCGGCGGCTTCACCCCGTACGCCATGTTCTGCGTGTACACCGAGCAGGTCGCGTGGTTGTCACCGCAGATACCGCAGATCCGGCTGGTGATGAAGTGCGCGTCGCGCGGGTCCTTGCCGCGCATGAAGACGCTGTAGCCACGGAAGACCGACGAGGTGCTGTAGCACTCGGCGACCCGCTTCTGCTTGAAGTCGATCTTCGTGTGGATGCCCAGGCTGCCCACGATCCGGGTGATCGGGTCCCAGGACATCTCCACCAGGCCGCTGCCGTCGCCGGCCGTCCTCGTCGTCTCTGCCATCGTCCTCGTCGTGCCTTCCTTCGGAATCTGCCAAGGGGAAAGGGCGCCGCACACCTCACCCCGTGTGCGGCGCCGCGGGGCTCACCAGGGCGCGTGGTAACCGGTCGTCAGCCGACGGCCGGTGCGGCGCCACTTCGGCTCCTTGTCCACGGTCGCGGCCGTGATCGAACGCAGCCAGCGGATCGTGCCGCCGTAAGCGCTGCTGGCGGCGGAGGACACCCTGCTGCCGGGCGGTTCGTCCATGAACGGCATGAACTTGTCGGGGAAGCCCGGCATGGTGCAGGCGATGCAGATGCCGCCGACGTTGGGACAGCCGCCGATGCCGCCCGTCCAACCGCGTTTGGGGACGTTGCACTTGACCACCGGACCCCAGCAGCCGAGCTTCACCAGGCACTCCGGTGAGCCGTACTCGGTGGCGAACTGGCCCTGCTCGTAGTAGCCGCCGCGGTCGCAGCCCTCGTGCACGGTCGCGCCGAACAGCCAGGCGGGGCGCAGCTTGTCGTCCAGCGGGATCATCGGTGCGGCGCCGGCCAGTTGGTAGAGCAGGTAGGTCAGCGTCTCGGCGAAGTTGTCCGGCTGGATCGGACAGCCGGGGACGCAGACGATGGGCAGCCCGGCCTTGGACTTCCAGTTCCAGCCCAGGTAGTCGGGCACACCCATGGCTCCGGTCGGGTTCCCGGCCATCGCGTGGATGCCGCCGTAGGTCGCGCAGGTGCCGATCGCGACCACGGCGGTGGCCTTGTTCGCGAGCCGGTCCAGCCACTCGCTGGTGGTGACGGGCTGACCGGTGGCCGGGTCGTCACCGAACCCGCACCAGTAACCCTCCTTCTTGATCGACTCATTGGGGATGGACCCCTCGACGACCAGGACGAAGGGTTCGAGCTCGCCGCGGTCCGCCTTGAAGAACCACTCGATGAAGGTGTCGGCGCCCTGCACGGGGCCGCACTCGAAGTCGATCAGCGGCCAGTGCACCTCGATCTTCGGCAGGCCGGGCAGGGCGCCGGTGACGATCTCCTCGATGCTCGGCTGCATCGCGGCGGTCAGCGAGACGGAGTCACCGTCGCAGCTGAGGCCCGCGTTGATCCACAGAATGTGCACCGGGGGCGCTTCGGTGCGCTCCGGCGTTGCTGTAGCACCCATGAGGATGCCTCCTCGGAAACGGGATGAGTCCGGCATAACGAACCCATTGACTTACTAGCAGCAGAACCGCCGGTACGTTCGCTGGGTGGGCCGAACCGGTTACCGCCGACCGCGCCGGGCGGTACACCCGAACGGGTGGGTCAGCAGAGCCGCGGCGGAGTGCCCGACACCGGCCGCTTGCGGACGAAGTCCGACCGCAGCGCGTGGTACGGCTCACCGGGGTCGAAGAAGTTTTGGTGCATCCGCTCCAGCTCCGCCGCCCGGTACGCGGCCAGCGGCCGGACGGCCTCGTCGTGCTCCCGGGTGCTCTTCTTGGCGGCGATCCGCTCCTGCAGGCGCCCGGAGCCGGCCAGCAGGGCGGCGAGGTGGCCGACGGCCGCGCCGAAGTCCTGCGGTGTGCTGGGGAGCACCCGGTCCACCAGGCCCAGCCGCTGCGCCACCCCGGTGGTCAGCGGCAGTGCCTGCTCGGCGAGCCGCCGGGCGCCGGCCTCACCGACCCGGCGGGGCAGGGTGTAGGTCCAGTACTCCGAGCCGTACAGGCCCATCAGGCGGTAGTGCGGGTTGAGCACCACACCGTCGCGGTACCAGACCTCGTCCGCCGCCAGGGCCAGCATCGCGCCGCCCGCCGCCGCGTTGCCGCCCAGTGCGGCGACCACCAGGCGGTCGGTGGTGGTCAGCACGGCCTCCACCAGGTCGTCCATGGCGTTGATGTTCCGCCAGGACTCCTCGGCGGGGTCGGCGGCGGCCTCGATCACGTTCAGGTGGATGCCGTTGGAGAAGAAGTCCCGCCCGCCGCCCAGCACCAGCACCGAGGTCGGGCGGTCGCAGGCGGAGCGGTAGGCGTCCAGCAGGCGGCGGCAGTGCGAGGTGCTCATCGCCCCGCCCGGAAAGGAGAAGCGCAGGAAGCCGACCTGGCCCTCCTCGCGGTAGTCGAGGTCGGTCCAGGTGCGGCGGCCGCCTGGCAGGGTGAGCGGTGCCTGGACCTCGGGCAGGTGGGGGAGCAGCTCGCCGAGGGCCAGGGTGGCGGGCAGCTTGAAGGTCGCCGGGCCGCCGGGCCGGCGGCGTGGCCGCAGCTCGGGGATCCACACCGCGCCGTCCACCGTGGCCCGGCAGACGGCGCCGGCCCGGGTGGCGATCAACTCCCCGGGATCACCGCGCAGTCGGTCCTCCGGATGGCCGCCGTGCAGATACCACTCGCCGCCGAGCAGGTCGTCCAGCACACCGGGGTGGGAGTCCGCCGCCCGCAGCTTGCGGACCACGGTGGCGGTCGGGTCCACCGCCCAGTCGATGCGGCGCAGGGGCTGCCCGAAGTACGGGCGGGTGTGGTCGGGCACCTGCCACATCGGGCCGAGCTGCGGCTGCGGGGCGTACCTGCCGGAGGCGAAGCGCTCCACGGCGAGCAGCACCGCCTCGAGGGCGGCATCGGCCACCTCGTTGCGGTAGAGGTCGCTCTTGCCCAGCGGCGTGCCGTCGCCGGCCGTCGGCAGCGGGCAGCCGGCGCTCGCCCACACCGGGCCGCCGTCCATCACCTCGTCCGCCTGGAGCACGGTCACACCCCAGCGTTCGGCGCCCTCGTGGACGGCCCAGTCCAGTGCGGACGGCCCCCGGTCGCCGGGCGGCCCCGGGTGGACCACCAGACAGGTGCGGGTGGACCAGACGTCCCGGGGGATGGCGGCCTTGAGCATCGGCGCCAGCAGCAGGTCCGGGGCATGCCTGCGGACCGCCTCGCGCAGCTCCTCGTCGCCGGACCCCAGATGGACCGCCATGGTGTGCCCGCGCTCGCGCAGTTCGGCGAAGACACGCTGGCTCAGACTGTTGAACGCGCTCGCGACGAGCAGAATCCGCATCCCGACCTCCGGCTCACCCGATCTGCTAGGGATCGTGAACCACCGCACCGCAGCCTCGTCCGAGCCCGGGCGGCGAGGTCACCCGATCGGCCGGGGGCGGGCGCCGGCGGCACGGAAAACCGCGTGATCGGTCCGCCGAGGGCGCGGGGAGTGCCGCCGCGAGGTCCGGGACAGGGGGCGAACGCCGCCGGCCGGACCGCGCCGGGCGGGTCAGCCGCCTTCCGGGGCCAGCAGGCGGTCGACCTCGGCGCGGGTGGGCAGGGCGGCCTGGGCACCGGGGCGGGTGGTGGCGAGGGAACCGGCGGCGCAGGCACGGCGGAGGGCGGTGGCGGGCGGGGTGTGAGCGGCGAGGGCGAGGGTGAGGGCCGCGCAGAAGGCGTCACCGGCGCCGACGGTGTCGACGGCGTCCACCGGGAAGCCCGGGTGCGAGAGGGGTCCGTCGGCGGATTCCGCCACGGCGCCGTCCGCGCCCAGGGTGACGACGACCAGATCGGGGCCGAGGCCGCGCAGTGCGGCGGCGCGCCGGGGCCAGGGGCCGGTGGCGGCGAGGCCGGCGGCCGTGAGGAGGGCGGTGGCCTCGCTCTGGTTGAGGATCAGGACGTCGGTGTAGGCGATGAGTTGACGGAGCCGGTCGTCGAAGGGCGGCATCGGGGCGGCGTTGAGAACCGTTCGGACTCCCGCCGCGCGGGCCGCGCGGGCGGCGGCGAGCGCGGTGGCCACCGGTACTTCGAGTTGGAGCAGGAGGATGTCGCTGTCGGCCGTGAAGCGGGCGGGGTCGCCGCCGGTCAGCCGGATCAGGGCCGCTTCGTCGAGGTGGCGGTTGGCACCGGGGGCAAGGGTGATGGAGTTCTCGCCGTCCTCCTGGACGACGATCAGGGCCAGACCGGTGGCGGCGCCGGGGAGGGTGCCCACCGCGGTGGCGTCGACCCCTTCGCGGTGCAGGCCGGAGCGGAGTCGGGCGCCGAACTCGTCGTCACCGAGCAGCCCGACCAGGCGGACCAGACCGCCGAGCCGGGCCGCCGCCACCGCCTGGTTGGCCCCCTTGCCCCCGGCTCCCCGGACGGCGTCCTGCCCCGAGACGGTCTCGCCGGGGGCCGGGAGTCGCGGCACTCGTATGGTGAGGTCCATGTTGAGGCTGCCTACGACGAGCACGCGTTCGTTCATCTGAATCCCTCGGAGGAAACCCCCGGCTCCGGCCGGAGGAGGATGTCAAGGGGTCCATTGTCGTACGGGGCGGGTGGGGCGCGGCCGGCCCTGCTCAGGCGGACCCCGGCGGGTCAGTCCTGTTTGATGGCGGAGATGTCGAGCTCCAGGACGACCTTGTCGCCGACCAGGAAACCGCCGCCTTCCAGCGCGGCGTTCCAGGTGATGCCGTAGTCCTTGCGGCTGATGGTCAGCGAGCCCTCGAAACCGACGCGGAGATTGCCGAACGGGTCGCGGGCGTTGCCGGTGTACTCGAAGTCGATGGCGACCGGGTGGGTGGTGTCCTTGATGGTCAGGTCGCCGTTCAGCCGGAAGTCCGTGTCGCCGACGCGCTCGACGCCCGTGGAGACGAAGGTGATGTGGGGGAAGACGGGGGCGTCGAGGAAGTCGTTGGTGCGCAGGTGGCCGTCGCGCTGTTCGTTGCCGGTGTCGATGCTGGCCGCGTCGATGACGACCTTGGCGGTGGAGCGGGTCGGGTCGGTGCCGTCGAGGTGGGCGCTGCCCTCGAACTCCTTGAAGGCGCCGCGGACCTTGGTCACCATCGCGTGGCGGGCCACGAAACCGATCCGGGTGTGCGCCGGATCCAGTGTGTAGGAGCCGGTCAGTTGGTCGAGCGGAGTCGTCATGTCGCCCTTTCTTCAAGGAGGTTGATGCCACAGGGTGCGGCTGCCAGCTCACGCTAGGCGCGGGTGGGCGGGAGCCGTTCCCAGCGCGCCCGAGGGGTCACCCGTCCGGGGGAGTGGGCCAGGGAGGGAACCCGGTGCGCGCAGGGGGTGGGGATCAGTCCGGCGAGTGGTCGAAGGAGCCGTGGCGTCCGGCTCCGGCGGTGAAACGAGCCGCTCCGGCGACGGTGTCGGCGGCGAGGGAGACCAGGCCGTGCCGCCACTCGTTGGCGATGGCCTCCGCCTCGGCGAGACCGTCCTGTTCGAGCAGGGACAGTCGGTCGTGGCGCAGGCAGGTCTGCGGGAAGCGGGCGAGCTCGGCGGCGAGCTCCTCGGCGGCGGCCCGCTCCTCGCCGACGGGTACGACCCGGTTGGCCAGGCCGATTCGGAGGGCCTCCTCGGCGTCGACCGGACGGCCGGTGAGGATCAGGTCCATCGCCCTGCTACTCCCGATCAGCCGGGGGAGCCGGACGGTTCCGCCGTCGATCAGCGGTACGCCCCAGCGGCGGCAGAACACACCGAACACCGCGTCCTCGGCGGCGATGCGGAGGTCGCACCAGAGGGCGAGTTCCAGGCCCCCGGCGACGGCGTGCCCCGCGATGGCCGCGATCACCGGCTTGCTCAGCCGCATCCTGGTCGGCCCCATCGGCCCCGGGCCGTCGGCGGCCAGCCGGTTGGAGCGGTCCGTGCCGACGGCCTTGAGGTCGGCTCCGGCGCAGAAGGTGCCTCCCTCGCCCCACAGCACCGCGACCGAGGCGGTGTCATCGGCCTCGAAGTCCTCGAAGGCGGATGTGAGTTGGGCCGCGGTGGCGCCGTCCACCGCGTTGCGCGCGGCGGGCCGGGAGAGGATCACCGTCCGGACCTGGCCCGTCTGTTCGATCCTGACCGCAGACTCGGACTCGGTTGCCACCGTACGCGCTCCTCTCCCCGGAGACCTGGCGGCACGGCAACGGCCGTCCGCGACCGCCATCATGCCGCCCGGTGTGGGCGCTGGACAGAGGGCGGCCGCGCTGCGCGCCGTGGCCGACCGCGCGTGCCGGCTTCCGGTCCACGGGAGCGTGTTGCGGCTACAACGGCCTGATGGAGGCCGTGCGGTCGGCGGAGCAGGAACATCCCAAGGCCTTACGGGACTCCCGTCCGGCCGGATCGGGTCACTCCGGCGGCGTACGGGAGTCCCCGCGTCCTGGGGGACTCAGCGGGCCAGGTGGTCGCGCGGACCCATGACGATCACCGGCCGAGCGGCCGGGTCGAGTGCCTTGAGGAGCGTCACCAGGTCGGGCGGGGCCAGGCTGACGCAGCCGTGGGTGGGCCCGCCGTGGTCCACGTGCAGCCAGATCCCGCCGCCGCGGGCCGCCCCCATCGGCTGCCGGGTGTCCAGCGGGCTCCGGCCCGGCACCCGGTTGTAGTCGATGGCGACGACGTAGTCGAAGGACCCGGCCAGGTCCTCGCCCTCGAAGCCGTCGCCGTCGATCACGAAGGAGTCGGAGCGGTAGTACGGCAGCGCGGTTCCCGGGTTGGGAAGCCGGCCGCCGGCGTCGCTGAGGGTGAAGACGCCGATCGGGCTGTGCAGGTCGCCCCGGTGGTGCTCCTCGGTCCAGCCGTCGCGGGCGTTGTGGCCGGGCCAGGGGCCGGCCACGGGGGCCCAGCGGCCGCCGGCGTCGGCACTCCAGAGACGGACGCTGGTGGTGGCCGAGTCCGTCGCCTCGCCGGTCGCCACCACGGCCTGCCGGGTGCCCGCGGGGATCCGGCCCAGGGTCCGCGGCCCGAGGCCGGCGATCGCGGTCGAGGCGGACGGGGTGGCCAGGGCGGCCGGCGAGGTGCCGTGGGAGGGTGCGGCGGGCTGCGGCGGGGCCGCCCCGAGGTCCATGCTCCGGTCGGACCTGGATGCCGCACAGCCGGTGCCGGTGGCTATCGCGGCGAGCGTGAACAGGCCGAGCAGTGCACGGCGGCGAGGAGGTCGGGAGGGGCGGTCGGCAGACAAGACGGTCAGTCCTCGGTGAGCGGTCGGGAAAACGTCGATGGGTGCGGTGGTCGGTCGTCGGTCGTCGAAGGCCGCGGCCGTGGGCCCGGCGGATCCGAGTAAGGACCGGCCTGGTGAAGGGCGGTGTCGTCCGGTCCTCGGATCCGGTGGCACCGGGCCACCCGGCGCGCGCGTCCGTCGACCACGGTGCCGTCGTCTCGTCCTCGTGCGTATCGGTACCGACCTCCGGTCTGTCTGACGCCAAAGAGCCCGGTGTGGATGCGGGCGGGTTGTCCGATGTGAGGTACGTCATACCGGAGTTGTGCTCGGGTGTGCGTCTCTGGAGGCTTTGCCGAACGGCCGACCAACGGGCGGCGGCCCCGGTTCCCTGGGGTCGGATCACCGAACGGACCGAACGAATGGGGCCGGGCCTCGATCGATCCGCTGGACGTCGCGGCCGAGTTGCCCTCGGTGTGGAGTTCGCGCCCGCCGGGACAGGTGGGGCAGGCGATCGTGCTTGAGTGGAGCGGGAGTTGACGAGTGGACCCGCCGCGGCCCGCCGCCGGCCGGCTCGCGGGAGATCGACGGCGGCAGGCGGGGGAGACCCGGTGCGCCCCGACGGGGGCGGCTGCGGCAGGATGACGGGTATGACGAGTGATGGCGCGGCAACGGAATCCGGATACCTTCTCGACAACCGGCAGCGTGAGGCGGGGCAGCGGTTCGACGCCCTGGCCGAGATCTTCGACGGCTGGACCTTCGACCACCTGGACCGGCTCGGCCTTGCCGAGGGGTGGCACTGCTGGGAGGTCGGCGCGGGCGGTCCCGGTGTCCCGGCGGGACTCGCCCAGCGGGTCGGGCCGACCGGACGGGTGCTGGCCACCGATCTCGACATCTCCTGGCTGGCGGACCCGCTGCCCGCGCAGGTCGAGGTGGTCAGGCACGACGTGGTCCAGGACGCGCCGCCCGCCGGCTCGTTCGACCTGGTGCACGCCAGGCTGGTGCTGGTGCACCTCGCCGACCGGGCGGAGGTGCTGAAGCGGCTGGTCGCGGCAGTGCGCCCGGGTGGCTGGCTGGTGATCGAGGACGCCGACCCGGCCCTGCAGCCGCTCGCCTGCCCCGACCAGCACGGCCCGGCGCAGGAGCTGGCGAACCGGATCCGGGCGGCCTTCCGCACCCTGCTCGCCCAGCGCGGCGTGGACCTCGGCTACGGCCGCACCCTGCCCCGGGTCCTGCGGGAGGCCGGTCTGGTGGACGTGGCGGCGGAGGGCTTCTTCCCGCTGACCTCGCCCGTCGGCCGGGAGTTGGAGGCGGCGACGGTCCGTCACATCCGCGCCCAGCTGGTCGGACAGGGCCTGATCGAGGAGCACGAGATCGACGCCCACCTGGCCAACCTGCGCGGGGAGGGGCTGGACGTCACCACCGCGCCGCTGATCACCACCTGGGGCCGCCGCCCGGCCTGACCCGAGCCGGGGCGGTCGCCCGCGCTCCGGCGGGCCGGCCGGCCCGGGTGGATTACCAACCGTTACCGATCGGTCATCCGGAGTTAAGCCAGGAGAGGATTGTTGAAGGGGCGGCGCCTGCGACGCTACCGGCCATGGAGAGCGAATCGCTGAACGCCGAAGACCATGTGTCGGTGCATCGGGCCGTGCAGGTGCTGTCCGATCGCTACCCGCATGTTCTGACGCTGACCGCCCGGCTGGGGGCGTGGGCGGAACTCGTCGCGAGTGTCGAGGAGGGTTTCGACGCCGTGTGGGCCTGGGAGTTCGAAGAGGACGTGGCCGACCGCGACTGGCTCCATGACGCCTGGCCGATCCTGACCGAACGGGTCCGCCGGCTCTGCCGGCCCGAACTCGACGCGCTGGACCGCCGGTTCCGTGCGGCCACGGCTCCGATCGGTTCGCCGGGTGCGGGCGGCGGCGCGGTGGCCGCCGAGGGGCGGTGGTGGCAGTCCCGGTATCCACTGCGGGTGTCGGGGGATCCGCGGGCGGAACTGCCGCCGACCTGGTCGCCCGCTCCCACGTACGTCGGGTGACGCCAGGGGCGGGTGCCGGTGACGGCCGGGGGTATCGCGGGAATTGTCCAAAGTGACGTGTTCGCGACAGTCGAGGTGGGTAGGCATGCGGGACCGCCGGCCCGAGGCAGCGTCCTCGGGGTGACGCGGGCGAGTGCCGGACGGGCGGGGAGGAGAGGGCGGGCGTCGCGGGCGACCGGTGTTGCTCCGTCACCCTCCCAAGCCGCAGTCGGGCATTCGGTTATGACGCTTCCTCATGTCGAAGGGACCTCCCGATGCCGTTTGACCACGCCGCGGATCCGAAGCGGTCCACCAGCGCCGACCGGGCCGCTCGCCGAGCCTCCCGCGGGCTGCGGTTCGCCGGTGCGCTCGCCCTCGTCGGAGCGCTCACACTGAGCGCCGCGTCCACCGCCTCCGCGAGCGCCGGTGAACCGGGCGGCGGGCGGGCTCCCGCCGGAGGGGGCGCCGCGGTCTCACTGGACGGCTGGGACCTGATCCTCCCGGTCGACGCCTCCGGCGGGACCTCGGGCGACCATGCCGCGATCCTGCGCCCCGCCGCCCTCAAGTCCCCCTACCTGAACCGGGAGGCGGACGGCAGCCTCGACTTCTGGGCACCCTCGGTCGGCGCGACCACCGCCTCCTCGCGGCACCCGCGCACCGAGCTGGTCGGACGCGACAGCTGGACGGCCGGGAAGCAGAAGCGGACGCTCGCCGCGACCGTCCGGGTCGGCCAGGTGCCCGGCTCCACCCATGACGTGATCGTCGGTCAGATCCACGGGGCGGGCGACGACGGTTCGGTCCCGCTGGTGATGCTGCACTACGACGCCGGTGTCATCCGGGTCACCGTCAAGGACGCCGCCGACCGGTCCACGGTCTACCGGCTGCTCACCGGTGTCCCGCTGGACACCGCCTTCAGCTACACACTCGGCGACAACGGCGACGGCACGCTGACCTTCACCGCCCGTGTCGGTACGGGGCGCACGGTCAGGAAGACCGTCCCCGTCCCCTCGGCGTACCGGGGCATGCCGGTCAGGTTCGCGGTCGGCGACTACCAGCAGGCGAGCGAGGCGCTGCCGTACGGGGACGGGGGCCGCGTGGTCCTCAGCAGGCTCGCGGTCGGCTGACCCACAAGCGGCGCGAGCAGCCCGTCGTGGGCCGGAAGCGGATCCGCCGCCGCGCCGCCGTCCGCCGGGACGGACGGCGGCGCGGCGGCGGATCCGGCCGGTCCGGAGAGCGGCCGAGACCGATCCGGCGGACCGGCCCGATCCCGGTGTCAGCGCACCATCGCGGCCAGCACGCTGCGCCAGTCCTCGCCCGGCTCCGCGAGGAGCAGGCCGGCCAGCACGTCGGCGCGGTAGCGCCAGGGACGCAGCAGCTCGGCGTCGGCCTCGGGGTCGGCGTCCCGGCGCAGCTCGACCGTGCTCGCCGAACCGAGCAACCCGGCCAGCTCGGCGGCGAGTTCGGCCCAGGAGACATGGCCGGAGACGGCGTTCACCACCTGGCCGTCCGCCCGGCCGGTGCCGTCGACGCAGCCGACCACCGCCCGTGCCAGGGCGGCCGAGTGGACCCAGCAGGCGCCGTACCAGCTGTCGCCGTACGTCGCGGGGTCGGGCAGCACCAGTGGCTGCCCGGCCTGCGCCGCCTGGAAGAGCGCCCCGGTGGAACCCCAGCGGAGCTGGTCCCGCAGCCGCCGCTGCGGACCCCAGACGATCGGGGAGCGGACCACGGAGCCCGCGCCGCGGCCCTGTGTACCGGCGGCCGCCAGCAGGATCCGCTCGCAGTCCAGCTTGCCCTGGCCGTACGGCGACACCGGCAGCTCGGCCGGCGCGCCCTCCGGGACCTCGGTACCGGCCGGCCGGCCGTAGGCGTCGATGCTGCTGACGAAGACGAAGTCGCCCCGCCGCCAGGAGTCCACCATGGTGCGCATCGCGGCGACGTCCACCTCGGGCGAGGTGAAGGTGCAGGCCGCGTGGATGACCGCGTCGACCCCCGTCACCGCCGCCCGCAGGCTGTCGAGATCGGAGAGGTCGCCCTCCACCACCTCCACCCCGTCCAGCGCCACCAGGTGCGCGGACTCGGGCCTGGCCAGCGCGCGCACCGGGCGGCCCTGCGCCATCAGCTCCTGGAGCAGGGCCGCGCCGACGCCGCCCGTGCCGCCGGTGAGCAGTACCGTGCCCTCGCGTACCGTGCCGCGTGCCGCGCGACCCGGCTGCCGAGCCGCCGCCGAGCGCCGTTCGGCCTCCCGCGCGTCGAGCAGGGCCGCCAGGGCGCGCGGGGTGCGCTGCTCCAGGACGTCCAGTCCGGTGAGCGGCAGGCCGGTGCGCCCGCGCAGCCGCTCGGCGAGCTGGACGGCGACCAGGGAGTGGCCGCCCAGCACGAAGAAGTCGGCGTCGGGATCGGGGCGGGAACCGAGGAGCTCGCCGAAGGCGGTCCGGACGGTCTCCAGCCTCTCCCGGCCGACCGGGCGGCCGCCGGCC
Source organism: Kitasatospora sp. HPM-01-4 (assembly GCF_051374625.1). Taxonomy (NCBI): domain Bacteria; kingdom Bacillati; phylum Actinomycetota; class Actinomycetes; order Kitasatosporales; family Streptomycetaceae; genus Kitasatospora; species Kitasatospora sp. HPM-01-4. The sequence goes on from NZ_JBPQGP010000005.1 coordinate 8,803,828, forward strand.
ACGGCCAGTCCGGGCAGCCGCCCGTGGTCGACCGTGCCGTCCGCCCGGCGGGGCAGCGCGTCCAGCAGCGTGACCGCCGCCGGGAGCTGCCCGGCCGGGAGCCGGGAGCGCAGCCGCGTCCGCAGCTCGGTGCCGCCGGGCGCACCCGCGCCCTCGACCACCGCGTACGCCAGCGGCGGCAGACCGTCGCGCTCCACCACCAGGGCCTCGGCGACCCGGTCCTCGGCGAGCAGGGCGGCTTGGGCCGGGTGCGCCTGGCCGCGCAGCGGCTCCCCGGGCAGTTCCCGGAGCCGCCGGCCACCGTCCTCGGCCACCGCGGCCAGCAGGGCGCCGAAGGACGCGAGCAGCTGGCGCGCGGCCGGTTCGTCCAGTACCTCGGTGTCGTACTGCACCAGGCAGCGCGGCTGCGGGCCCTCCTCGACGAACAGGCCCAGGTCGAACTTGGCCAGACCGAGGTCGACCTCGACCGCCTCGGCCGCCAGGCCGGGCAGCCGCAGCGGCTCCGGCGGTCGGACCACGTCGCAGGTGACCGAGAGCAGCGCGGTGCCGTCCGCGCTGCGCCCGGCCGCGCCCAGGCGCTCGACCACCAGGTCGAACGGGACCTGGTGGTGCTGCTGCGCGGTGAGCAGCGAGTCGCGCACCCGGTCCAGCACCTCGGTGAAGCCCGGGTCTCCGGTGAGGTCGGCCCGGATGGGCAGGGTGTTGACGCACAGACCGACCAGTCGGCGCAGTTCGGGACGGGAGCGATGGCCGCTCACACAGCCCAGGGTGAGGTCCGGCTCGCCGGTGGCGCGGTGCAGGGCGGCGAAGGCCGCCGCCAGGACCACGGTGAACAGGGTGGCGCCCTGCTCGCGGCCGAGCCGGTGCAGTCCGGCCAGGGTCTCGGCGGGCAGCGGTTCGGTGTGCAGGCCCGCGGTCCTGGTCCGCGGCCCGCGGTGGGCGCGGCGGGGGAGCGGGACGGGGTGCGCTCCCGCCAGGCGGTCCGCCCAGGTGTCGATCCCGGCGGTGAGCTCGGCCGCACGGGAGCGCTCCCAGTGCGCGAAGTCCCGGTACTGGAGGGCGGGTTCGGCCAGCTCAGCGGGGCCGCGGTCGAGCGCCGCCGAATACAGCGCCGCGAGCTCGGCGGTGAGAACGGGCAGCGAGCCGCCGTCCACGGCGATGTGGTGCAGGGTGAGCAGGAGGGTGTGGTCGTCCGGGGCGTGCCTGAGGACGAGGGCGCGCAGCACCGGACCGTCGGCCAGGTCGAAGGGGCGGGACGCCTCGGCGCGCAGCAGGCCGGGGGTCTCCTCCGGTGTGGCGGGCACCACGGGGACGGGGACCGGCGCGAGCGGCAGCGGCTCCTGGAACGGTTCGTCCCCGTCCTGCCCGTAGCGGGTGCGCAGAATCTGGTGGCGGTCCGTCAGGGCGGTGAGCGCGTCGGCGAGTGCCCCGGGATCGAGCGGGCCGCGCAGCCGGGTGGCCAGCGGGACGTTGTAGAGCGCGCCGCCCTGGCCGAGGCGGTCCATCAGCCACATCCGCTGCTGGGCGTGCGAGAGCGGCGCCGGACCGCTCCCGCCGGTGCGGGGGATGGCCGCGGGGCGGGCACCGCCGGCCCGCTCCCTGGCCAGCCGCAGCAGGTCGGTCTGGGCCTGGTCGGTACGGGTCATCGGGAGCCCTCCGGGTGCGGCTCGGCGTGGGCGGCGAGCAGGGCCTGTTCGATCAGCGCGGCCTGGTCGGCCACGGTGGTGTGGGCGAAGAAGTCGGCCAGCGACAGTTCCACGCCCAGGTCCTCACGCAGGTCGTCGACCACCCACATGGCCATCAGCGAGTGCCCGCCCTCGGCCAGGAAGTCGGCGTCCGGCCGGGTGACCGGACGGCCCAGTGAGCGGGACCAGGCCTCGGCGACGGCCTGCTGGAGCGGCGTCAGCTCGGCGGCCGGCGCCTGGACGGGCGCGGCCGGGCCGGTCTCGGCCAGGGCGCGGCGGTCGACCTTGCCGGCGCCGGTGAGCGGCAGGGCGTCCAGGAAGGTCCAGGCGGTGGGGATCAGGTGCTCGGGGAGCCGGCCGGCCAGCTGGGTGCGCAGGGTGTCGGCGGTCGGCCGGTGGTCCTCGGCGGGAACCACGTACGCGGTGAGCGCGGCGTCCTCCTGCCCGGCGCGCCGCACCACGACCGCCGCCTGGGCGACCTCGGGGAGCAGCCGCAGGGCGTGCTCGATCTCACCGGGCTCGATCCGGAAGCCGCGCACCTTGACCTGGTCGTCGGCCCGCCCGTGGAAGTCCAGGGTGCCGTCCGGGCGGGCGGAGACCAGGTCGCCGCTGCGGTACATCCGGCCGTGGCCGGGGATCTCCCGGAACCGGTCCGCCGTCAGCTCGGGCTGCCCCCGGTAGCCCAGCGCGAGCCGGGCGCCGCCGATCCACAACTCGCCCTGGACGCCCGGGAGTACGGGCTCCAGCCGGTCGTCCAGCACGGCGATCCGCGAGCCGCCGAACGGCCGGCCGATCGGCAGCCGGCCGGCGCAGTCGTCGAGGCGGACCGGGTGCAGGGTGGTGAAGGTGGTGGCCTCGGTGGGCCCGTAGCCGTTCACCAGCCGCAGCCAGGGGAAGGCCCGCAGCACGGACGCGGCGTGCTGCTCGGACATCGCCTCGCCGCCGGCGATCAGGGCCCGCACCACGCCGAAGATCCGGGACTGCCGGGCGGCCAGCTGGTGGAAGAGCGCGGTGGTGAGGAAGGCCACGGTGATGCCGAACCGCTCGACGTCCCGGGCCAGTTCCTCGGCGGTCGGCCGCTCGGCGAGGGAGACCATGACGGCGGCGCCGTGCGCGAGCGGCGCCCAGATCTCGAAGGTCGAGGCGTCGAAGCTGGTGGAGGAGTGGAACAGCACCCGGTCGTCGGCGCCGAGCGCGATCCCGTCCGCCGCCGTCACCAGATCGGTGATCGCGTGGTGCGGTACCTCGACGCCCTTGGGGCGGCCGGTGGAACCGGAGGTGTACATCACCAGGGCCACCGCCCGGGGATCGTCCAGGCCGGGGTGCGGGGGCTGGACGGCGGTCGTGTCCTGGGGCCCGACGTCCGGGAGGTCCAGGACCATGGTCCGGTCGTCCGGCAGTCCGGCTTCGGCCAGCAGGCTCTTGTCGCCGAGGGTGAGGCCGACCCCGGCGTCGTCCAGCATCGCGGCGGTCCGCGGGCGCGGGTACGCGGGGTCGAGCGGTACGGCGTGCGCGCCCGCCCACCAGACGGCGAGCTGGGCGACCACCAGGCGGGTGGAGCGGGCGGCCAGCAGGCCCACCGCGCTGCCGGGGCCGATCCCGCGCTCGGTCAGGTCCGCTGACAGCAGTCCTGCGGCCACGACGAGTTGACGGTAAGTCAGAACAGTGGTGCCGTCGGAGACGGCCAGCGCGTCCGGGTGCAGCCCGGCCTGCCGGGCGATCAGGCCGGGGACGCTGCCGGGTACGGGAGAGGTCATCGGAGTTCCCTTCCGGGTGCCCCGGGGAGTGGCCGGGGCACCCTGGTGCGGCGTGCGGTCAGGAGGCGGCGACGGCGCTCGGGCGTCGGGAGTCGACCAGCTCCGCGAGTCGGCGCAGATCGGGCTGGCGGAGCAGCTGAGGAGCGCGCAGCCGTACGCCGCACTCCTGCTCCAGAGCGACCAGCAGACGGGCCGCGATCAGCGAATTGCCGCCCGCGTCGGTGAAGTTGTCCAGCGGGCCGAGTTCCGGACGGCCGAGCAGCTCACGGCAGAGCCGCAGCACGGTCTGCTCGGTCGGCGAGGCGGCGGCGTCCGCGTCCGCGGCCGCCTCGGACTCGGGCGCCCCGGCGAGCAGCGCGGCCCGGTCGACCTTGCCGTTGGCGTCCAGCGGGAAGGTGTCGACCAGGTGGACCAGCGTGGGCACGGCCTGCTCCGGCAGCCACTCCCGCACCTGCGGCAGCAGCTCGGCGCCGTCGCTCAGGGCGGGTTCGGCCGGCTGTACGAAGGCGACCAGTCGCACCCCGCCCGCCGCACCCGGCCGCGCGGCGACGGCGGCGCGCCGGACCCGCGGGTCGCGCTCGAAGGCCGCCTCGACCTCGGCGGGCTCGATCCGCACTCCGCTGACCTTCACCTGGTCGTCCAGCCGGCCCTGGAACTCCAGCGTCCCGTCGGGCCGCATCAGCACGCGGTCACCGGTGCGGTAGACCCGGTCGATCCCCTCGGCGCCCTCGGGGGCGGCGACGAAACGCCGCGCGGTGAGCTCCTCGTCGAGGTAGCCGAGCGCCAGGCAGCGCCCGCCGATGCGCAGTTCACCGGAGGTGCCCCGGGGGACCGGGTGCCCGTCCTCATCGGTGACGGCGACCACGACACCGGGCAGCGGAAGGCCGATCGGCGGGGTGTCCGCGCCGTCCGGCGCCGCACCGGGCGCCATGGTGTGCACCGTGCTCGCCACCGTGGCCTCGGCCGGGCCGTACGCGTTGTGCAGGTGCGCGGTGACCTCCGGCGCCGGATAGCGGCGCAGCCTGTCGCCGCCGACGGTGAGATGGCGGAGCGCCAGGTCATCCCGCCAAGGCAGGTCGAGCACCGGCTCGGCCAGCGGCGTAGGCAGTACGCACACCGTGATCCGGGCCCGGTGCCACCAGTCGGTGAGCGCACCGGGGTCCCAGCGCACCGCGTCGGGGGCCACGCTCAGCGCGGCGCCGGAGGTGAGCGCCGCCCACAGCTCCATCAGGTGCGGGTCGAAGGCGACCCCGATCATCAGGCTGTGCCGGTCGCCGGGGCCAAGGCCGGTCAGCTCGCGGTACCAGTGCAGCAGCGCGCCGAGCGACTCCTCGCCGACGGCCACCGCCTTCGGGGTGCCGGTCGAGCCGGAGGTCAGCACCGAGTAGTACGTACCGGCCGGTGCGCCCACCGACTCCGGTGCCGACGGGGCGAAGGCCGCGACCACACCGGCGGCGGCGTTCGCGCCCTCGGCGGGCAGGGGCAGCGCCGACTGCTCCGCCGCACCGGCCCGGTGGGACGGCGGCAGCAGCGCGGGGTCGCCGATCAGGCAGCCCAGGCGCAGGTTCCGCGCCACGGCCGCGAGCCGCCGCTCGCCCGGGCGCGGGCCCAGCGGCAGGTAGACGGCGCCCAGCCGGGCCACCGCCAGCGCGGTGGCGACCAGCGCCACCGAGTGGTCCAGGCAGACGCCCACCAGCTCGCCGGGACGCACCCGGTCGCGCAGTGTGTCGGCCAACGAGACGGCCAGGGCGTCGAGTTCGGCGTAGCTCCAGCTGCGCTCGCCGTCGATCAGCGCGGGCGCGTCCGGGGTGCGGCGCACCCAGTCGAGGTAGCACTCCAGCACGGCGGCGTCCTGGTGCGGCCGGCCGTGGGCGATGCTGAGAGCCGATATGTCGGTCATGATCTGGTCTCCGGGTCTGCGAGCGGGACGAGCGGCAGGGATGAGCGGCGGTGACGGCCCATGGGCTCAGCCCAGGCCCATCGCCCTGGCGACGATCACCTTCTGGACCTCGGAGGTCCCCTCGATGATGGTCATCATCCGGACGTAGCGGTACAGGAACTCCAGCGGATGCCCGCGCACCCAGCCGGTGGCCCCGTGCACCTGCAGCGAGCGGTCCACCACCCGCACCGCCGTCTCGGAGGCGGTCAGCTTGGCCAGCGCCGCGTTCTCCGGCGCCTCGGTGCCGTCATCGACCAGCCGGGCGCAGGCCAGGGTGAGCAGCTTGGACGCCTCCACCTCGGCCCGGCTGCGCACCAGGTGCTCCTGGACGTGCTGGTAGTTGCCGATCCGCTCGCCGAACGCCTCCCGCTCCCGCGCGTACTCCACACCCAGGCGCAGCGCGTACTCGGCAACCCCGTTGGACATCGCGGCGACCACCAGCCGGCCGCGCGAGAGGCTGTCCATGGCCAGCGCCATCGCGGCGCCGACACCCTGCTCGCCGCCGATCACGGCGTCCATCGGCACCCTGACCTGCTCCAGCATCAGCTCGAACAGCGGCTCGCCCGACATGCCCTCGTAGCGCTGGCCGATCCGCAGCCCCGGCTGGTCCATCGGCAGCACGAACGCCGTGGCACCGCCGGTGGGGCCGTCCCCGAGGTCGGTCGCGGTGACCACCAGGGCGAAGTCGGCCCGGTCGGCGTTGCTGACGAAGGTCTTGCGGCCGCTGATGATCCAGCCGTCGCCGTCCCGCCGCGCGGTGCAGGTCAGCCGGAAGGCGTCGGAGCCGGCCTGCGGCTCGGTCAGCGCCAGACAGCGCGCCGCCTCGCCGCGCACCAGCGGCGCCAGGTACCGCTCGATCTGCTCGGGCGTGCCGTGGCGCAGCAGCGGGCTGGGCCCGTCGGAACCCGCCAGCGCGTACGGGGCGAGCGAGCAGCCGCTGCGGCCGGCCGCGTGGTGCAGCAGCACCACCGCGGTGAACGGCATCCCGGAGCCGCCGAGCTCCTCCGGGTAGTCCCCGGCGTAGAAGCCCAGCGCGGCCGAGCGCTTGCGGACGTAGGCGCGCAGATCGGCGGGCGGCTGGTCGGCGGTCTCGGGCAGCTCGGCGGCCAGCGGCACCAGCTCGCGGCGGACGAAGCTCTCGAAGGCCTCGACCAGTTCGCGGTGTCCGTCCTCGAGGACGGAGGAAGGGGTGGAGTTCACAGGGCGGCTCCGGTCGGGTCCTGGGGCTGGGGGCGGACGGGTCGGCGGGCGCAGGTCACGAGCGGCCGCCCGTCAGGGCGCGGGCCTGGTCGGCCAGCACGGGGTGCTGGAACAGGGTGCGCAGCGGCGGGCGGTGGCCCAGGTGCGGCTCCAGCCAGGCGGAGAGCTGGGCGGCGAGCAGGGAGTGCCCGCCGACCTCGAAGAAGTGCGAGTCGGGGCCGAAGCGGTCGTGGCCCAGCACCTCGCGCCACGCCTCGGCGACCAGGGCCTGCGCGGGGTCCGCGAAGGCCGCCGGCTCCTCGGCCGGCTCCGTGCCGGGCTCGGGGAGCTCGACGAGCCGGCGGACCAGCGCGGCCCGGTCCGGCTTGCCGCCCGGCAGCACCGGCATGCTCTCCAGGGCCACCCAGGTGCCGGGGACCAGTGCCCCGGGCAGCCGCTGGGCCAGCGCGGCGTGCAGTGCGGTCTGGTCGGGCTGCTCGGTGCCCTCCAGGAAACCGACCAGCCGGGGGCCCGCGGAGCAGTCCCGGTCCAGCACCACCGCGCAGGAGCGCCCGCCGAGTTCGGCGGAGGCCGCCGCCTCGATCTCCTCCAGCTCGATCCGGAAACCGCGCAGCTTCACCTGGTTGTCCTGGCGGCCGAGGAACCACAGCCGGCCGTCCTGATCGCGGTAGCCGCGGTCGCCGGTCAGGTACACCCGCTCACCGCCGAGCGCGGCCGGCCTGGCGAACCGGGCCGCCGTGACCTCGTCCCGGCCGAGGTATCCCTCGGCCAACGCCGTTCCGGAGACGGCGAGTTCACCGATCGCACCGGCGGGCAGCGGGTGGTGTCCCTGGTCCAGGACGTGCACCCGCGTTCCGGGCAGCTCGATCCCCAGCGGGATCTCCTCGATGTCCTCGGCCAGGTCGGCCGCGGTGACCTCGTGCACGGTCGAGGTGACCGTGGCCTCGGTGACGCCGTACGCGTTCAGCACCGTCGCCGAGGTGTCCTGGGCCAGCGGACGCAGCGCGGCGGCGGGCAGCCGCTCACCGCCCAGCACGATCAGCCGCGGCGACCAGCGCCCGTCCCGCAGCGCCTCGCGCAGATCCTCCCGTACGGCCAGGAGGTAACTGGTCGGCAGATTGGCCACGGTGACGCCGCGCGCGGCCAGCACCGCGACCAGCTCGGGACCGGTCGGCACCTCGCGCTGCGGCAGCACCAGTGCGGCCCCGGCCGCCAGCGAGGGCAGCACCTCCTCCAGTGCCACGTCGAAGGACGGCCGGGCGAAGAGCAGCACCCGGTCCGTCTCGCTCAGCCCGTACCGCTGCGCCAGCGCGCCGACGTAGCCGGCCAGTGCGGCCCGGCCCACCAGCACCGGCTTGGGCACACCGGTCGACCCGGAGGTGTGGATGACGTACGCGGCGCCGTCGAGCACCGCCGCCGGCTCGGCCTTGGGGAACGCGGGACCGTCCAGCAGCGCGGGGAGGCGGCCCTCGGCGGGCAGCGCCAGCGCGCTCTGCCGGGTGGCGAGCACCAGCGCGGGCTCCAGCCGCTCCAGCAGCAGGCCGAGGCGGGCGGAGGGGTCCTCCGGCGAGAGCGGCGCGTACACCGCCCCGAGGCGCAGGCAGGCCAGCAGGGCGACCACGCTGTCCACGCCCCGGGGCAGCAGTACGGCCACCGGCTGACCGGGCGCCACCCCGGCCGTGCGCAGCCGCTCCACCAGTTCGCCGACCCGGCGGTCCAGGTCGCCGAAGGTCAGCCGCTCGGCACCGGCGATGATCGCGATCCGGCTCGGATCCTGCGCGGCCACCGGGTCGAGCAGGGCGAGGTCGGGGGCGGCCGGCGGGTCGCCCGGGTCCACCGTCGAGGCGCTCAGGGCGGCCAGCGGGGTCAGCGGGGCGTCCAGGTAGGCGCGCAGCAGGTCCAGCAGGCGCTCGGCCAGCAGCTGTGCCACCGGCTCGCCGAACAGGTCGGCGTCGTAGTCCCAGACCAGGGTCATTCCGGCGGCACCGTGCCGCTCGCCGACCACCCGGCGGTCGTCGGGCAGCAGCACCAGGTCCAGATCGAACCGGGTGGTACCGGTGTTGAAGCCCTCGTACAGCGAGATCTCCAGGCCCGGAGCCTCGACCTCGGGCAGCGCGGCGTCGTGGGCGCTGAACATCACGTCGAACAGCGGGTTGTCGGCACCACCGGTGTGCAGCCCCAGCGAACGGGTCAACTCCTGTACGGGGACGTCCTGGTGGGGAAGCGCCCGCAGCAGGGTGTCGGTGACCTCGTCCACCGCTTCGGTACCGGGTGCGCCCGCGTCGAGCCGGAGCCGCAGCGGCACGGTGTTGACGAACATGCCGACGGTGCCCTCGAAGCCCACCGGACGGTTGCCCACCGCCGTGCCCACCACCAGCTCGTGGTGGCCGCTGTGCCGGCGCAGCATCTCGGCGAAGAGCGTGAGCAGGGTGCTGAACGGAGTGTGGCCGTCGCTCTTGCTCCGCTCGCGCAGCCGCTCGGCCAGGTCGGCGCCGATCGACTGGCGCAGCTGCCCGCCCCGGTGGCGGCGCACCGAGCCCGGACGCTTCAGACCGGGCAGGGCCAGGTCGAAGGGCGCGTCCCGCAGCTCCTGCTGCCAGTACGCCAGGCTGAGCTCCCTGGCCCGTGCCTTGCTGCCGTCGGTGTCGGTGCGCACGTGCTCCTCGTAGGAGCGGGCGGGCGGGAGTTCGGCCTGCTCGCCGAGGGTGTGCGCGCGGTAGGCGGTGAACAGGTCGCGCAGCAGGATGGCGAAGGAGTGGCCGTCGTGGATCAGGTGGTGCTCGACGTGGATCAGGCGGTGGTGCTGCTCGGCGAGCCTGACCAGGTGCCAGCGCAGCAGCGGCGCCTGCTCGGTGTCCAGCGGCTCCTCGGCCTCGGCGGACAGCAGGCGGCGGAAGGCCTCCTCGGGCTCGGCCTCGGCGGACAGGTCACTGGTGCGCAGGCGCGGCTCGGCCTGCTCCCGCACCCGCTGGGCGGGGAGCCCGCCGGGCTGGGGGACCAACTCCAGGCGCAGGCCCGGGTGATGGGTGATCACGGCGGCGAGACCGGCGCGCAGCGCGGCGATGTCGAGGGGGCCCCAGAGGTCCAGGGCGGCGGTGAAGTTGTAGGCACGGCTGCCGGGGAGCATCTGCTCGTGCAGCCAGACGATCTCCTGCGAGGAGGAGAGAGCGAACATCGGCAAGTCCCTTTGCTTGTGGCGGGCTTGAGATCTGCTTGTGGCGGGATCGGGGTTTCCCCGGGGCCGTGGCGGGCCGCCCGGTCAGGGCGCTTCGCCGACCGCCCCGGGAGTACGGGGCGCCGCCCGGTCGGCCGTGTGCGCGACCGGCCGGCCGCGGCCGGGGCCTTCGGGTGGTGCCACCGGGGCCGGAGGGCGGTGCGGACCCGGTTGTCCGGAGGGAGGTCGCAGGTGCGAGGTCGGCCGTGTGCGCGGTCGACCTGGCGCTCGCTCCCGGGGTGCTGCCCGGGCCGGGCGGGGGTCAGCGGTGTGCTTCCCCGTGCCCCTGGAGCGCGTCCACGAGCACCTCGAAGGCGGTGTGGACCGCCTCGTCGGTGAAGTGGCCGCGGTTCCAGGCCAGACGGATCAGGAGGTCGTCGCCGTGGGAGGCGGAGACCGCGAACGGAGCCGCGAGGGGACGGCCGGTCAGGTGGGTCTCGCGGCCGTCCGTGCCACCGAGGACCAGGGGCGGGCGGCGGTGCAGGTCCTCGAAGGTGAGCAGGCCGTCCAGTGCCCCGGTCCACTGCGCCCCGCCCGAGCGCGCGGCGCGGAGCACCTCGTCGAAGGGCATGTCGGCGTGGTCGAGGTCGTCCCACCAGGCGGCGCTCAGCTCGTCGAGATCGGCCGGGCCCGGGGCGGCCGGGTGCACCAGGGTGTTCAGGAAGCAGCCCAGCACCTGCTGCGCGGCAGCCGGCCGGCCGCCCCACGGGTAGCCGAGTGCCAGCGTCCGGTCGGGCCCGGACAGCCGGTGGGCGGCCGCGCCGACCGCGGCCAGCAGGGCGGGGAACGCGATCCGCCGCGCGGGTCCTTCGCCCAGGGGCAGCCGGCGGCTCAGCATGCCGGTCGGCCGGTCGTCCCCGGCGGGGGCCGGAGTGCCGCCGAGGCCGGCGAGTCTGGCGGCCCAGTGGGCGTGGGCGGCGGGCGAGGAGGCCGAGTCCTCGGCCGCGAGCTGGAGTTCGACCGCCTCGCGGTAGGCGTCGACGGCCGCGCCGAGTTCCTGCGGATCGGGATCGGCCTCCTCGCCCGGGGCGTCCTCGCGGTAGGCCCGGGTCAGGCCGGCGGTGACGATGCCGAGTGACTGCTCGTCACAGGCCGCGTGGTCCAGGGCGACGGCCAGCACCTCCTCGTCGTGCTCCGGGCCGCGTGCCAGCAGCAGCCGCAGCGCGGGCCCCTCCGCGGGCCAGTCGAGCAGCGCGCGGCGCAGCGCCTCGTGGGCCGTGCCGTCGGGCGGCACCGGGACCTCCCGGACCTCGGCCGCCGGCGCACCGAGCCGCAGCACGGGGGTGCCGCGCAGATCGGTGAAGGTGCCGCGCAGTGCCGGGTGGCGGGCCGCGACCCGCAGGGCCGCGCGGTGCAGCCGGGCCGGATCGACGGTGCCGCGCGGGAAGGCGAAGAACAGGGGCACCACGTCGGGGCGGCCCTGCGGGTCGAAGCGGCGGACGAGCAGGAACCGGCGCTGGGCACCGGTGACCGGGAGCAGTGTGGCCGGGTCGTCGGCGGAGGAGACGGCGGAGCGGTAGTGGGTGAGGTAGGCGTCGGTGAGGCTGGCGGGCACGGGAGGATCTCCGCTTCGGCTCTTGGCGGTTGGGCGGATCTGTGGTCGGTGGCGCCGCGGGCGGCTTCGGTGCGTCGGGCTGGTTCGTCGGGTGGGTCCGTCGGGTGGGTTCGGCTGGGCGGGTTCGGTTCGGCGGATCTGGGAGCGCGGGGCCGGCACGGTCCCCTGAGGGGCGGAGTGGCGCGCCCGCAGCGGTGCACCGGGCCGGTCCCGCCCGGCACCGTCCTCAGCGGACGGGAGGCGTGGAGGCGGGCTCCGTACCGCGGCCGTCGAGGCTCTGCCCGGAACCGACCTCGACCGGCTCGGCACGGGCTGCCCCGGCAGCGGCCGTGGCCCTGCTCCCGACCTCGACCGGGTCGCCGGAGCCTGCGGCCCCGTCCCCGGCCCCGTCCCCGGCCCCGTCCCCGGCCCCGTCCCCGGCGTCCGGAGACCCGGCGTCCGCCGCGTCGCCGGACGGAAGGTCGCGCATCCGGCGCAGTGGGGACATCAGCACCGGCACCGGCACGAGGAGGAAGCCCGCGGCGCACACCCACAGGGCCGCCCTGGGCCCGGCCGCGGCGGCGACCGCGCCGCCGGCCAGTGCGCCCAGCGGCATGGTGCCCCAGACCAGGAACCGCATGGTGGCGTTCATCCGGCCCAGCAGCGCGGGCGGGCAGATGGTCTGACGGAAGCTCACCTGGGCGACGTTGTAGACCACGGCGCTGAACAGCACCACGGCCAAGCCGGTACCGAAGAGCACCGCGCCCGCGCCTTCGGCGGACAGCGGCCACAGCACCGCGAACGGTGAACTGACCGTCAGCGACAGCCAGATCAGCCTGGCCTGCCCGAACTTCGCGGCCAGCGGCCCGGCGCAGAGCGCCCCGACCAGGCCGCCGACGGCCGAGACCGACAGCAGCAGGCCGATGGTGCCGGGGGAGAGCGAGAGCACCCGGACCCAGAAGACGGTCTGCACGGCGGCCAGCAGGGCGGAGAAGAAGTTGGAGGTGGCGGTGGTGATGGCGATGGTGCGCAGCAGCGGGTGCCGCAGGACGAACGAGACGCCCTCGGCGATGTCCGCCCGCAGTGAGCGGCCCGGCGCCGGTTCCGGTCGCTCCTCGCGGACGCGGATCCCCAGGAGCAGCAGGGCCGAGGTGAGGTAGCCGATGGCGTCGGCCACGATGGCCAGCGGCGCGCCGAGCAGCTGGACCAGCCCGCCGCCGAGCCCGGGACCGGCGACCTGGGCGGTGGACCGGACGGTCTCCAGGGCGCCGTTGCCTTCGACCAGCTGCGTCGGCGGCAGCAGCCGTGGCAGGAAGGACTGGTGCGCGACGTCGAAGAACACCGTGGCCACACCGGTGACCAGCGCCACCGCGTACAGCTGGGCCATCGTCAGCACACCCGCCGCCGCCGCCAACGGGACCGAACCCACGGCCAGGCAGCGCACCAGGTCGGCACGGATCAGTACGGGCAGCTTGCGCATCCGGTCCAGCCAGGCGCCCGCGGGCAGGCCCACCAGCAGGAAGGCCGCGGTCTCGGCCGCGGTGAGCAGGCCGACCTGCAGCGGCGAGGCGTCCAGGACCAGTACTGCGGCCAGCGGCAGGGCGACCAGGGTCACCTGGCTGCCGAGTTGGCTCGCGGCGGCCCCGGACAGCAGGAACCGGAAGTCGCGGTGTCGTAAGGCCTCACCTGCCAAGAGGCGCTGAAAGGCGTTCACCTGTGCGACTTTGGTCGAAAATCGCCGTTAAGAGCAACCTGTGGGAATGAATCCGGACTTCTCCTGTCCCGCCCCCGCGCCGTCCGTCGAGCGGGTGAACGGACGGCGCGGCGGGGTGGCACGGACGGCCCGACCGGCGAGAAGCCGTGTCCTGGCTGGTTCGGTGACGATCTAGCCGCCGTCCAGGAATCCGTCCAGTATCCGGACAGACGGTGACCGTCCATCGGACAGCTGGTTTCAGATATGGCCGGATCGAGCGGACTATTGTTGACTATTCATCTCTTTGTGAAGGTGATGTGATAGAGACCTGGCCTGATCCGGCGGGATGCCGCCCGGATCAGCGGCTCGGGGCGCAGGAGTAGAGCCGCTGCTGGGCCGCGAAGCCGTCGTCGAGTGCCCGGGCGCCCAGCCCGGCGGACGGTGTACCGGCGCCGTACTCCGCGGCGGGCACCTCGGCGCAGGTGGACTCGACCCACGAGCGGATCTGCGAGGCGGCGGTGCCGGCCGGGCCGCCGCCGGAGAGGGTGCCGGCCGTCAGGCTGTTGCCGAGCAGGACGTAGTGCACGGCCCTGGTGTCCACCAGCCGCTGGAACTCCGCCGTGGTCGGCGACGGCGCCAGGCCGGTGAAGCCGCCCATCGGCAGGACCCGCTCCCCGGTGGCGAGGATGAACGGCGAGGCACCGCCCCAGCTGGAGGCCGCGAACAGGTACCTGGAACCGTTCCGGTGCGCGCGCAGATAGCCCAGCAGGGCCTGCTGCGAGACGGTCAGCCGGCCCGTGGAGTCGGCCGACATGCTGCTGTCCACCCGGCGCTGCGGCTGCGGGGCGGGTGCCGGGTTGGAGCCCGACGGGCCGACGGTGCCCATGCTGGAACCGCCGTACTCCGCGGTGAGGACCGAGCAGGCCCAGGCGCCCGGAGCGACCAGGGCCGCCGTGACGGTCGCCGCCACCCCGCCGGCCAGGATCAGCCGGCGGCCGGGCGACCGCCCGGCGTGCTCGTCCCCGTTCAGCCCGTCCGCCACCTCGCCCAGCCGGGCCGCCCCGAGCAGCCCCAGCGCCAGACCGCCGAGAGCGAGCACCGTCGTCGCCAGCCACGGCAGGAACTCCGGGAACCGGGTGGCCAGGAAGACGTGCCACAGCACGGTGGTGGTGATCGCGGCGGGCAGGGCCCACGCCCGCCGGCTCTCGGAACGGAACTCCCGCCACATCAGCATCGCACCCGCCCCGCTCAGCGCCGCCAGCGCGAGCGCGACCACGCCCATGTAGTAGCTGTGCCTGCCCACGCTGCCCGCGCTGAACACCAGGAAGAACAGCCCCAGCCACGTCCCCCACAGCACCGCGCCCGAGCGCAGCGCGTCCGTCCGCGCCTCGCGCCGCCGCCAGACCAGTAGACAGACCAGCGCGAGGACGGCCCACGGGTAGAACCAGCCGGTCTGCGGCGCGAACTGACGGCCGAACATCTTGGTCCAGCCGCCGTCACGCGAGCCGCCGCCGGTGCCGGAGGCCGGAGCGTCGCCCGTCGGCGTCGCGGCGGAGGCCGTGGCCGGAGCCGTCGGCGTGCCGGCAGCGGCGGCGGGGGCCGGCGATGTGCTCGCAGCGGTGGCGGCAGCCGTACCGGTCGCTGCGGCGGACCCGCCGGGGCTCGGCCCGCCGCGGACCGCCTGGACGCTCCCGGTGTCCGCCGCGTTCAGTCCCACGGCGGAGAAGCGGTTGAGGAAGTTGTAGCCGACCACCATGCTGACCGCCGAGTTGTCCGTGCTGCCGTCGACGAACGGGCGGGCTCCGGCCGGTACGGCGGTGACGACCGCCATCCACGAGACCGAGACGGCCAGTGCCAGCAGCCCGGCCAGCACCAGGTGCCCCAGCCGCCGCCACAGCGTGACCGGTGCCGCGAGCAGGTACACGGCGGTCAGCGCGGGCAGTACCGTCCACGCCTCCAGCATCTTCGCCTGGAACGCCAGGCCGACCCACACTCCGCACATCAGCAGCGACCGCAGCCGCGCCGAGAGCGCCGCCCGCTGCGCCGCGTCGGCGGCCAGCACCAGCATCAGGGTGAAGGCGGGATCCTCGACCGAGGTGCGGAACAGTCCGGCGGTCACCGGGGTGAGGGTGAAGGCGGCGGCCGCGAGCAGGCCCGCGTCGGCCCCCGCCCAGCGGCGGACCGTCCGGTACAGCACCAGAACGGTCAGCACTCCCTCGAGCACCTGTGGAAGCGTCAGCACCCAGGGGTGGAAGCCGAGCAGGTGCGCGGCCAGTGCCTGCGGCCAGAGGAAGCCGGGCAGCTTGTCCAGGGTGATCGTGTTCGCGGGGTCGAACGAGCCGAAGACGAACGCCTTCCAGCTCTGGCTCATGCTGCGCACGGCGGCGGCGTAGAAGCCGTGGTACTGGCTGTGGTTGATGCGCCAGGCGAACAGCACGGCCGCCACGCAGGCGATGCCCAGCAGCACCGGACGGGCGTACCCGGGCTGTCCCTCAGGGGACTTCCACGGGGCTCTGCGGGTACGGGGTGTGAGCGGATCGGGGGTCCGGGACGGAGTGAGCGTATCTGTGACCATGAGCCGCACGATCGGCCGCACCCGCGTGGAACAGCGGTCGCAGCGCGCCGATTTGGGTGACTTTATACCTTGTGCACGCCGATCGGCCTACGGGAGCCGGGTGTTCGGGGAGCCGTGCGAGGCGCTTCGGCCGTGCGGCCGGACGCGGCGTGCCGAGGGCCGGAGCCTTCATCGCCGCGAAGGCGCGGCCCCGAGCCGGCGCGGGGATCAGCACTTGCCCCCGTTGACACCGTCTATATGGCCGCCGAGGCCATCCTTGTAGTAGCGGCGCCAGTCGCCGCCGTGCACCCGGCAGCTCCCCTCCGGATCCCAGTGGATGAAGCAGGCGTCGGTGTTCGCCACGAACGAGCCCACGTCGTCGTGGAGTTCGGACGGCGTGTCGTGGCAGCCGCTGCCGGCCGTCCACTCCCGGACGTTTCCCCACGGGCCGTCACCGGTCCGGTTCCGGTACCGGATGCCGTTCCCGCCCGGGTGGAGGCCCCGGCGTCCGCCGTCGGCCGGCGCCGGGCGCGCTCCCGGTGGCCGGCCGGCGCCGGGCGCGCTCCCGGTGGCCGGCCGGCGCCGGGCGCGCTCCCGGTGGCCGGCCGCGCGGTTCCCCGCGGTGCGCCGGTGCCCGCGGGGACCAAGCGGCGAGGGCCTTCGCACGGCGAGGCCACGCAGCGTGAACCCTCGCACGGAGCAGTACCGGCCGCGCGGCCGGCCGGGCAGCGGTAGGACGGACCCAGACGCCGCGCTGGGAGGAGTGACCCGGGATGAAGATCGTCGTCGACCTGAACCGCTGCCAGGGCTATGCGCAGTGCGCTTTCCTCGCCCCACAGGTGTTCGAGATGCACGGCGAGGAGGCCCTGCTGTACACCCCGCTGGCCCCTGAACACGAGCGCGAGCGCGTCCGCAGGGCCGCCGCGGCCTGCCCGGTGCAGGCGATCCTGGTCGAGGAGGAGACCGGTCCCGATGTCCGATGACCTCAAGAACAACCGGATCGTCATCGTCGGCGCCTCACTGGCCGGCCTGCGCGCCGCCGAGACCCTGCGCGAGGAGGGCTTCACCGGCCGGCTGACCATGGTCGGCGATGAGCGCCAACACCCCTACGACCGGCCGCCGTTGTCCAAGCAGGTCCTGCTCGGACGGGTGGCCGCCGAGGAGACCGGGCTGCCCAGGCGCCGCGAGGTGGACGCCGAGTGGAGGCTCGGCCTGCGCGCCACCGCGGTGGACGGGAACGCCAAGGAGGTCCTGCTCGCCGACGGGGAACGACTGCCCTTCGACCGGCTGCTGATCACCACCGGAACCCGGGCCAGGCCGTGGCCGAACGCCGAGGAGGGCGCGCTCGACGGGGTGTTCACCCTGCGCACCAGCGAGGACGCGGCCGGTCTGGCCGAGCGGCTGGAGGCCGGTCCCAGGCGGGTGCTGGTGATCGGCGCCGGGTTCACCGGCTCGGAGATCGCCTCCGCCTGCCGGGAGCGCGGCCTGGAGGTGACCGTGGCCGAGCGCGGCCCGGCACCCCTGGTCGGCGCCCTCGGCAAGGCCTTCGCCTCCCTGGCCGCCAAACTCCAGCTCGCCCACGGAGTGGACCTGCGCTGCGGGGTGACCGTCACCAAGCTCAACGGCCGCGACGGCAAGCTGACGGGTGCCGAATTCTCCGACGGCACCCGGATCGAGGCGGACGTCGCCGTCGTCGCCCTGGGCGCGGTCCGCAACACCGAATGGCTGGCCGAGTCCGGGCTCGCCGCCGGCCCGCGCGGCGTGGCCTGCGACGCGGGCTGCCGGGTCTTCAACATGTACGGGATCGTCACCGACGACATCTTCGTCGCCGGTGACGTGGCCCGCTTCCCGCACCCCCTGTTCGAGTACCAACTGATCTCGCTCGAACACTGGGGCAACGCGGTCGCGCAGGCCGAGGTGGCGGCCCACAACATGGTCAACCCCGGACCGAAGCGGCGCCCCCACCTGGCCGTGCCCGCCTTCTGGTCCAGCCAGTTCGGCCTCAACATCAAGTCCGTCGGCGTGCCCACCTTCTCCGACCACGTGGTCCTCGCCCAGGGCTCGCTGGAGGCACGCCGGTTCGTCGCGGTGTACGGCTACCGGGGCCGGGTCACCGCCGCCGTCAGCGTGAACCGGGCCAAGTGGCTGCCCTACTACGAGCGGCTGATCCAGACCGCCGCGCCCTTCCCGCCCGAGCCGGCCACCGTCGAACCCTCGTCCCACACGCCGGTCCCCTCCGACGTGCCCGACCCGAGGGTGCTCTCGCACGGCCCGACCGTCGCGCTCACCGGCCACCTGCCGGATCTGCGCCTGACCCTGCGGCGCTGGGGCGGCGGCTGAGCCCTCGACCGGGGCGGCTGAGCCCCCACCACCCCCCGACCGACGCCACCGCCACCGCTGAGGAGCCCGCGCATGGCCGCCGCCGACACCCTGTTCCGCCGGATCACCGACTACGCCAACCGCGCCGATCCGTACCCCCTCTACGCCGAACTCCGCGAAGCCGGCGTGACCCGCCAGGACGACGGCAGCTACCTGGTGGGCACCTACCACGAGATCGCCGGACTGCTGCACGACCCGAGGATCAGCTCGGACCGCCGCAACCGCACCGTCCCGGACCTGCTCGGATCCGAGGAGGCCGCGGCGCAGGTCTCCTTCATCGGCCGCGACGACCCCGAGCACGAGCGGCTGCGCACCATCGCCATGCGGCCCTTCGGCCCGCCCCACTCGCCCGACCGGGTGGAGGCCATGCACGACGAGATCACCGAGATCACCACCCGGCTGATCGACCCGCTGCAGGGGCGCGACCGGATCGACCTAGTCGAGGACTTCGCCTACCCGCTCCCGGTCACCGTCATCTGCCGCATGCTGGGCGTACCCCGCGAGGACGAACCGAAGTTCCACGTCTGGACGGAGACGCTGATCGCGGGGTTCGACCCCACCCCCGACAGCAACCCGGAGGAACGCCAGCGCGCGGGCCTGGACGCCCGCAAGGCCATGGGCGAGTACCTCGGCGAACTCGCCGAGAGCCGGCGGGGCAAGCCCTCCGACGACATGCTCTCCGCGTTCGTCAACGACCCCGGACCCGAAGGCGGCTTCACCCGCGAGGAGCTGATGTCCAGCGCCGTCCTGCTGCTGCTGGCCGGTCACGAGACCACCGTCAACCTGATCACCAACGGCGTGCTCACCCTGCTGCGGTACCCAGAGGCACTGGAACTGCTGCGCCGTGAACCGGAGTTGATGCCCAGGGCGGTGGAGGAGCTGCTGCGCTACGAACCACCGGTCCACCTGCTGCCGCAGCGCACCGCGCTGACCGACGTCGAGGTCGCCGGTGTCACCGTCCCCAAGGGCGTACCGCTCATCCTGGTGCTCGCCTCCGGCAACCGCGACCCGCGACAGTTCCACGACCCCGACCGCTTCGACCCGACCCGGCGCGACGTCCAGCACTTCGGCTTCGGCAGCGGCGTGCACAGCTGCTTCGGCGCACCACTCGCCCGGATCGAGGCGCAGATCGCGCTCGCCGAGCTGATCCGCCGCCTGGACGACCCGCGCCTGCTCCAGGACCCGCCGCCGTACCGGCGCAGCCCGATCCTGCGCGGCCCCCGCCATCTGCCCCTGGAGATCGCCGGCATCAAGGCCTGAGCGGGAGGCGGGGCGGACGTGCCGGTGACGCTGGAGGATCTGCTGGCCGACCGTTCACTCGGGCTGCGGCTGCTGGCCGGGGGCGAGGAGCTGCGATCACCGGTCCAGTGGGTGCACGCCAGCGACCTGGAGGACCCGACACCGTTCCTGGAACAGGGCCTGGTCCTGCTGACCACCTGGCTGCTGCCACGCGATCCGGCCCAGACCGACGAGTACGTCCGGCGGCTGCGCGCGGCCGGGGTGCGCGCCATCGGCTTCGGCTACGACGCCACTCAGCGGCTGACGGGCTGCCCGCCCGAACTGGTCGAGGCGGCCCGCCGGCACGGCATGCCGCTGTTCGAAGTACCGCGCTCCACCCCGTTCATCGCGGTGTCCAGGGCGGTCGCCACGGCGATCGCGGCCGAGGAGCACGCCAAGGCCCAGGCCCTGCACCGGACCACCCAGGAACTCACCAGAGCGGCCGCCTCCGACGAAGGCGCCCGGCGGATCGTGAAGCGGCTGGCGAAGGCGATCGACGGCTGGGCGGTGCTCACCAGCCCGGTGGGCAGGCCGGTGCACGCCTCACCGCACCACGCGGAGCGCCGACTGGCGCAGCTGGGCGAGCAGTTCGGCTACCTGCTGCGTACCGGTCCGCGTGCCGCGGCGGCGGTCCGGGTGGAGCAGGACGCGGTCCAGCTGCAGACGCTCGGTGTGGACCGGGTGCGCGGACTGCTGGTGGTGGGCCGCGAGAACCAGCTGGACTCCTACGCGTTCGCGGCCGTCGACACCGCCGCCTGTCTGCTCACCGTCCGACTGGAGCGCTCGCGCGGCCAGTACCGCGCGGAACGCCGCCTTTACGCCGCCGTGTTCGACCTGCTGCTCGCCGGACGGTTCGCCGAGGCAGAGGCGGTGCTCGGCGACCTCACCGCACAGCTCCCGGCCGCACCGCTGCGGGTACACCTGCTGGAGATCGAGCCGCGACAGCTCGACACGGCACTGCTGGCCTGCGCGGCGGCGGCCGCCCGAGGACGCGAAGGCCACCTGGCCGCCGTCCGGCCGGACCGGCTGGTGGTGCTCGCCACCGCCGAGGGCCGGCTGGAACAGGAGCTGCCGGAGATCACCACCAGGGCCGAGGGCCTGCTGGGCAGTTCCGAACCGCGCGGACTGACCGCCCTGGGCTCCGGACTCGCCGAGGCCGAGCAGGCCCTGGCCACCGCCCACGCGGGCGGCTCCCGCACGGTGCGCTTCGAGGACCTCTCCCGGGGCCGCCTGCTCGAACTCCTCGGCGAGGAACGGATGCGGCAGTGGGCGGCGCGCGTGCTGCGCCCGCTGCTCGAAGGCGAACCGGAGGACCTGGCGACCGTACGGGCCTGGCTCACCAACGCGGGATCGCTCAAGGACGCGGCGGCCGAACTCGGGGTGCACCGCAACACCGTGCGCCAACGCCTGCAGCGCATCCGGCAGTTGATCGACCACGATCTGGACGACGCGGTCGACCGTGCGGAGCTGCTGATCGCCCTGCAGGCCATCGCCAGGGGGTGAGCCACCGCCCAGCCGGGTGGGGCGTGCGCCCGGTTCCGCTTCACCCGGACCCCGCCGCCCGAGGCGCGCCCGGGTAAAAGGAGTGCAAAGTGCCCAGTGGGCGCCGGACGGCTGTTCACCGTGCACACGGTGGTGGGCCGCTCGGAGGACTACGGTCGGTGTCATGAGCCCCGCCGGGCCCGTGGAACCGCCCCCGACAGGAGTTCAGCGCAGATGAGCACGACTACCGGCCCGGTCCGTACGGGCGCCCGGGACGAGGACTTCTTCCCGTACGTCGACGACCACCGGTTCGTGCACGCCGACGGCCGGACCGAGGTGGTCCGCAACGGCCGGGGACTCGACATCGAGGACCGGGACGGCAAGTGGTTCCGGATGACCCAGACCAGCTGCCAGGAGGGCGACCTCTACCGGATCACGGTGAGCCGGGCCGTCCCGCGCCAGGTCTCGGCCGGGCAGGAACTGCCGTCGGGGACGGTACTGGTGCGGCTGATCCGTACCGACCGTCCGATGGTGGCGGGAGAGCCGCTGAACGGTTCCGACGACCGGCGGCACGACTTCGGCGGAACGCCGGCCGCCGGGCAGCGGATCTGGATCTCACTGGACTCCGAGACCGGCTCCCGGTTCGCGGACGGCCGCCGCTTCGGTGAACTCGTCCTGGACGCCGACGGCATCGCCGAACTCCCCGCCATCACGGTCGGACCGGGCAACGGCGCACCGGCGATGGTCCTCGCCGCCGGCTTCGACGAAGTCCCCTTCGCCCGCTACGGGGCCTTCCAGCGGTACGGCTACACGGTCGTGGGTGTCAACATACCCCTGTGCGGACGCCAGGGCGGCCAGGGCCGCGCCGGGGCCGAGCCCGGTGAGTGACGTAGCGTCAGGAGCCGGTGGAAGCGAGGCGATCCGTTCGCCCGCCCGGGGCGGGCGCGGGCCCGGAGCCGATCACCGCACCGCCGGCCGGCCGTAGTCGGGCAGGGCGATGTTCCCGGCCTTGGCGAACTGTGCGGCGAGCACGTTCCGCATCGGCCAGCGGGTCATCGAGCGCATGGAGGCGGCCCGCAGGCGGATGGCCAGTGCACTGGACGGTGCGTAGCCCTTGGCGCCGCCCGGCGGCAGTTCCTGCGCCTGGTCGACATAGGGGCGCATGACGCGGTCGTAGGCGCGGAAGGCGGCGCGGTGGTCGCCGTCGGCGGCGGCCAGCTCACCGGCCAGTACGTAGGCGCCGACCAGGGCCAGGCTGGTGCCCAGCCCGGTGAGCGGTGTCGCGCAGTATCCGGCGTCACCGAGCAGCACGGCGCGGCCGCGCGACCAGCTGTCCAGGTGCACCTGGCCCATCGAGTCGAAGTGGAAGTCGGGGGCCGTGCGCATCGCCCGCAGCAGCTTCGGGACCTCCCATCCGGCGCCGGCGAAGCGCCGGGCCAGCAACTCCCGCTGGGCGGCGGTGTCCCGCCGGTCGTAGGTGACCGGCGCGGAGCGGAAGCTGAGCCCGGCCTTGATCTCACCGGGGAGCCGACCCGGCCGGGCGGCCGCGACGAGCCCGCCGGGTGCGTTGTACATCCGGTACCAGCCGTCGAGTTCCATGGGCTCGGTGGTGGTGAACCAGGCGTTGTAGACGCCCAGCGGACGGACGCACTCCGACTCCGGGCCGAAGGCCAGCGCGCGCACCACCGAGTGCAGTCCGTCCGCGCCGACCACCAGGTGGAAGCGGCGCGGCGCGGCTTTCTCGAAGGTGACGGTGACCCCGTTCGCGTCCTGGTCGAGCCCGGTGACGGTGTCGTCGAAGAGGTACTCGACCTCGTCACGGGTCGCCTCGTACAGGAGGTCGCCCAGGTCGCCGCGGAGGATCTCGATCTCGGAGACGATGCCCTCGCCGCCGAAGCTGTCCTCCGGCACCCGCGCGGTGATCCGGCCGGAGCCGTTCACCAGGGCGAGACCGCGCTGCTCGACGGTCATCTCCCGGACCCGGTCCATCAGTCCCATCCGGGTGATCACGGTGCGGCCGGCGCCGCGCAGGTCCACGGTCTGGCCGCCCGGCCTGGGGGCCGGGGCCCGCTCGACGACGGTCACGGTGAAGCCTGCCTTGCGTAGCCAGTACGCCAGTGCGGGGCCGGCGATGCCGCCGCCGGAGACGAGTATCTCGGTGTTCTGCATGAGGCTGAATGTATGCCGTACGCAGT
This sequence comes from Kitasatospora sp. HPM-01-4, assembly GCF_051374625.1. Classification (NCBI taxonomy): domain Bacteria; kingdom Bacillati; phylum Actinomycetota; class Actinomycetes; order Kitasatosporales; family Streptomycetaceae; genus Kitasatospora; species Kitasatospora sp. HPM-01-4. The sequence goes on from NZ_JBPQGP010000005.1 coordinate 8,826,738, forward strand.
GCACTATGCAAGTCGCAAAACCGCTGCTGGATAGTGCAGTTGGCTGCTAGTGCACTAGTGCGGACCGGTGATTTCGGGGGCTGTCGGGTGCTGCGGCTAAGCTGGAGGCGCACTCTTAGGTGCACTAGTGCGGAGGGGAGATCGTGGACAAGCGGGACGTACCGCGCTACAGCAGGATCGTCGCGGAACTGCGGCAGCGCATCGAGGCGGGCGAGCTGGCGCCGGGGGAGCGGGTGCCCTCGACCCGGGAGATCACCCGGCAGTGGGGTGTCGCGATGGCGACCGCCACCCGGGTGCTCACCGAACTCCGGCAGGCGGGCCTGGTCCGCGCGGTGCCGGGCGTCGGCACCGTCGTCGCGGCCCCTGTCGCAGCCCCGGCCGACGCCGGTGAGCGGGCGGCAGTCGGTGAGCGCGCGGCTACCGGTGAGCGCGCGGCTGCCGGGGAACGAGTGGCGCGGACCCAGCGAAGGGGTCTTCCGGACGGGACGCTCGCCCCGGACCGGATCGTCACCGTCGCCGTGGAGGTCGCCGATCGGGAGGGGCTCGCCGCGGTCTCGATGCGCCGGGTGGCGGCCGAACTCGGCGTGGCGACCATGTCGCTCTACCGGCATGTGGCCGACAAGGACGACCTGTTGATGAAGATGATGGACCGGGCGTTCGCCGAGTGGCCGCTGCCCGCGGACCCGCCGCAGGGCTGGCGGGAGCGGCTCGAACTCGCTGCCCGGATGATGTGGGCGATGTTCCGCCGGCACCCCTGGCTGGCACCGGCGCTCTCGGTGACCCGCCCGCAGCCGATCGCCAGCGCGATCCCGTACACGGAGTGGGCGCTCGCCGCCCTGGACGGCCACGGGCTCGACGTGTCGACGGTCTTCACCGCGCACCTCACCCTCTTCAACTACATCAGGGGCACCGCGGTCAACGTCGAGCTGGAGATGGACGCCGAGGCGGTCAGCGGTGTCGACAGCGAGGAGTGGCTGGACACGCAGGAGCCCGCGCTGGACGCGATCCTGGCCGCCGGGGACTTCCCGATCATGCAACGGCTCACCAGGACCGGCTACGACTTCGACCTCGACGGCCTGTTCGAGTTCGGGCTGCAGCGCATTCTCGACGGCATCGCCGTGCTTCTCGAACGGCAGCGCTGACGCCACCTGCCGCCGAAGGGGCTTAATCCCAGCGATCAAGGAGGAATGGGGCGTATCGTCATGAACTCTCCCGTAGAGAACGGAGGTTAACCAGAGATGGGACTGTTCAGGGACGCCCCGCCCCGCGAACATCCGGACTACGCCCAACTGCGGTTCATGGCAGCCGGATCACCGTCATGGTGGAAGCGGAACCGGCACAAGGTCCTCGCGGTCGCAGGCCTCCTCACCGGCTTCTGGCTGGCCGGCCACCATGAGACCGCACCCAAGACCTGCGCCCCGGTCATCACTTCGAGCAACGCCAACTGACCACACCGGCAAGCCCGTCCCGGTCGGCCGGGACGGGTGTTCGGCTCCGCGGTGCCCGTCCCGGCCGGTCGGGACGGGCACCGCCTTTCCGGCGCCGCCGGTCGACCACCGACAGGAGCTCCTCCTCGGCCGCGAGCCGGTGCGGGCAGGCCACCGCCCCGGCCACCGGGTGGACGGTGTGAGCCGGTGCCGTGCCGGGGGTTTCGGGAAAGGTCCTCGACAACAGGCAGTGCTTGTGTGTCAGGGTGGCGGTGGGAGAACTCGCGGGTGCGTCCAGGCATCCGGAGCCGAGAGCGGTGGGGAGCGGTGACGGTGGCGATGCGGGCATTTCCTCTGGTGGGCGGGCCGGTGGAGTTACGGGGTGCGCTGGACCTGGAGAGGACGCAGGCGGGGGTGATGCCTCGCCGCTTGCCCGCGTGGACCAAGGAGCAGTACCAGGACCCGTCGGTCTACGGGGTGACGGTGATGCCTTCGGGGGTGCGGCTGGTGTTCCGCACCGATGCGCGTGAGTTGGAGTTCGAGGTACTCACCTCCACGGGGCAACTCGACACCGATCCTCAACCCCGCCCGACCGGGATGCTGGAACTGCTGGTGGACGGTGCCCCCGCCGGGCGCCAACGAGCACCGCTGGGCAATGTGGTGCGGATGGCGGGCCCCGGTGCCGCGCAGCGGCTGGTCCCGGGGGAGCCGGGGACCGTACGGTTCGCCGGGCTGCCGCCCGGTATGAAGAACGTCGAACTGTGGCTGCCGCAGCAGACCCCCACGGAACTGGTGGCACTACGTGCCGACGGCGAGGTGCTGGCACCGCTGCCGGACGGTCGGCGCCGCTGGGTGCACCACGGCAGTTCGATCAGCCACTGCCTCGAAGCCGACGGCCCGACCGGCACCTGGCCGGTGGTGGCGGCCTCGCTCGGGGGAGTGGAGGTGATCAACCTCAGCCAGGCGGGCAACGACATGCTGGACCCCTATGTCGCCCGGACGATCCGCGACATGCCCGCCGACCTGATCAGCCTCAAGGTGGGCATCAACATCGTGGGCCTGGCCACCTTCCGGCGGCGGACGTTCGGCCCGGCGGTGCACGGGTTCCTGGACACGATCCGGGACGGTCACCCCCACACCCCGCTGCTGCTGGTGTCCCCGGTGAGCTGTCCGGCACTCGACTCCACTCCCGGCCCGACCGCGATGGGCCCGGACGGGAAGATCACAGCCCTGGGCGACCCGGCCGATGTGGCCCGTGGGGCACTGTCGCTGAGGGTGGTCCGTGACGAACTGGCCCGAATCGTGGCGGCCCGGCGAGCACACGATCCCCATCTGCACTACCTCGACGGACGCGAACTGCTCGGCCCGGACGAGGTGGACGACCTTGCCGACGGCCTGCACCCCACCGCCGCCGCCTACCGCCGGATGGGCAAACGCTTCGCCGCGCACGCCTTCGCCGACGACGGCCCGTTCCGTTGACTGACCGGGGTGCCGCACCTGCGGGAGCTGCGTGTGTGCCGGGCGGTGCCATGAGGCCGGGACGGCGACGGCGGTCACGGTGGCGGTCCCCGGGCGGGTGACGGGGTGCCGGTGAGGCCGACGCGCCCGCTCGGCCCCGAACCCGGGGCTGCCGAGCGGCGCGTGGCAGTGCGTCCTATCGTGGTCGCGTACCGTGGGTCGGTCAGGTAGGGCGGGGAGTCACGTGCTGCGGCTTGAAGCGGTGGGAAAACGCTACGGCAGGGGGAAGTGGGTCGTCAGGGACGTCCACGCGGAGATCCCCGGCGGGGAGATGGTGGCGTTCGCCGGTGGCAACGGGTCGGGGAAGTCGACGCTGCTGAGGATGGTGGCCGGGATCTCCAGACCGACGAGCGGGGTGGTCTCGGGGCGGCCTCGGCTGATCGGTTACGTCCCCGACCGTTTCGCGCCCAACGGGCGGATGTCCGCCGCGGAGTACCTGACGCACCTGGGCCGTGTCCGGGGTCTGGGGACGCGGTCCGCCGCCGCCAGGGCGCACCACCTGCTGGACCGCCTCGCGCTCGTCGGCGGTGAGGAGGCGCAGCTGCGCACCCTCTCCAAGGGCAACGCCCAGAAGGTGGCGCTGGCCCAGGCACTGCTGGTGGAACCGGAGTTGCTCGTCCTCGACGAACCGTGGTCGGGGCTGGACGCGTCGGCGCACGGCACCCTGGCCGAGATCATGGCCGAGGTGGCCCGGGCGGGCGGATCGGTGGTCTTCACCGACCACCGGGAGGCGGTCACCAAGGTGCTGGCCGCGCGCACCTACACCGTCGAGAAGGGCGCGGTGGCGCTCCGAGCGGCGCAGGAGTCGACCGCGTACCACCCGGTGACCGAGGTCGTCCTGGCGAACCCGGTCCACGGCGGTGTGCTCAGCGAACCGGACTGGGAGACGATCGGCGGCGTGCGCTCGGTCACGCGGAGCGGCGGACGCCGTGCCGTCACCGTGGACCGCGAATGCGTCGACACGCTGCTGCTGACCGTGCTGCAGGGTGGCTGGTCGGTGCTGACCGTGACCCGGGACGACCAGGGCCGGGGCGACGTCCATCCGGTCGGCCCGGCGGACGCCGTGCCGGGAAGGAGCTCCAGGTGATCGCCCTGATCCGGTACTCGCTCGCCACCGTGCTGCACACCCAGCGGTATCTGGCACCGCTCCTGCTGTTCACCGGCCTGATGGGCGTGCTGACCGTCGACGGCAGCGGCCCGCTCCCTCCCGCGTACGCCTCCTCCGCGGGAGCCCTGTTCGTCGCCGCGACCTGGCTGACCACAGCGCTGCTCGGTCTCGACAGCCCGGAGCAGCGGGCGATCCTCGTGGTCGGTACCGGCAGGCCGGCCAAGGTGCTGGTGGGGTCGGTCGCCACGGCGCTGATCGGTTGCCTGGCCCTGATGGTCTTCGGGCTGCTCTTCCCGCTCTGGGTGGGCTCGTACGACCCCGGGCCGGCCGACCTCCTGCTCGGTGCGGTCGCCCAACTCACCTGTGCCTGCACGGGAATCGCCATCGGACTGCCGTGCTCACGCCTGGTCTTCAGCCGCCAGGGCCATGCCCTTCTCGTGGCACTGGTACTGGTCATGGCCTTCCTGTTCGCCCGGGGAGTGCCGCCCGTCAACCGGCTCTTCAGGCTGATGGCGACCTCCTCCGACTCCGCCGCCCTGCTGGCCCCGGCAACCGGCATGCTGGCCGTCGCCTTCGGCCTCCTCCTGGCCTCCGCGTGCGCCACCCAGTACCTCTCCGCCCGCCGGGGGTAGGCGGGACGACCGGGTGGCACACGGCCTGGGGTGCGAAGTCCGGTTCGGCGGCGAGGGGTTCAGCAGGGGATGCGGAACCCGCCGACGGCCGTCCGGGCGGCGGCCTCGGCCCGGCGGGCCGCACCGAGGACCGGGCTCGGGGCGGGCGACTCGGCGAGTTCGCCGATCCGGGCACCGTGCGCGGCGGCGTTCTTCACCGAGACCCGGTTCAGCGGCGCCGGGCTGATCCGCTTCCGGGCCTTCAGGTAGGCGGGGAAGTTCTCGAAGTCCCTGGTGTGCCTGAAGGGTTCGGTGTAGCCGGTGAAGGCCGGGTACCCGTCGCCGTCGATCAGCGTGTACGCGGGCATGGCGATCCGGTAGCGGCGGGTCAGGTCCAGCGGCTTCCCGTCGATCAGGACATCGCGGGGGTCGACCCGGTGGCCCACCGTGCCCGTGGCGTCGAAGGCGTAGTGGACGTTGTGTGAGACGGCCAGCGGCGCGAACCGCAGTGCGCCACCGCCGGCGTCACTCCACTGCTGTTCCAGCGCGTCGTGGATCTGCGCGCCGGTGACGGTGGCGGTGACGATCGCGTCGCCGTAGCCCACGGCGTTGAACACCTTTCCGAAGGTGACCGTTCCGTGCGAGCGCGTGTCATAGGCCAGGTCGTCGCCGATGATGCACTGGCCGACGCGCGGCGCGATGGCTATGACGGCCAGTTCGGCGGGGGCGGCGGGGTAGGCGTTGCCGTCGTTCATCGGCTCCTGCGGCTGCCGGCCGGCCCAGTACGCCCAGTCGGCCACCAGATCGCCCAGAGTGCTCTCGCCCGCGCGGTTGGTCTGCCGGGTGAAGGAGGCGGTCTGCTTGGCGACGGCGGTCTTCGAACGTCGCTCGGCGTACCCGGCCCAGTAGTCCACCACCTGCTTCAGCTCCGGATCCGGCGCCACATCACGGGTGTTGGGGTGATTGGTGGAGGTGGTCAGCGCGCGCACCACCCTGCCGGTCGCCGGATCGAGCCGCAGGTTGATCTCGTTGATCAGCTGGCCGTAGCAGCCGGCCTCGACGAACGGGCGCGGCACGCCGTTCGGGTCGGGGACCATCATGTTGAAGGCGCAGTGCCAGTGGCCCGTGACGATCGCGTCGATGTCGGGGGAGACCCGTAGCGCCAGCTCGTACGCGGGCCCCGAGGGACTGCTGCCGCTGTTGAAGTCACTGCCGGCCACCGCGCCGTCGTGCATGCTGAGTACGATCGCGTTGACACCGCGTGACCTGAGCTCGGCGGCGCAGCGGTTGGCGCTCTCGATCTCGTCCAGGGAGGCCAGCGCGGGCTGGAAGGACGCGGGGAAGGCCTCGGTGCCGGTCGCGGTCAGATGGATGAACCCGATCGGGAGCCTGCGGCCCCGCCCGGCGTCCACCCACTCGATGTTGTACGGCGGAAGAACCGTGCGGTTGCTCGCCTTCCACACCATGTTGGCGCTGTAGTAGCGGAAGTCGGCGCCGTGGAACCGGTGTCCGCCGGAGTCCTTGAACGAGTCGTCCCAGCCGGCCCTGGAGAACGGGACGCCCTTCTCCATGTGCTGGGTGAGGAACGCCGGTGACCGGTCGAACTCGTGGTTGCCGGCGGAGGCGAAGTCCAGCTTCATCCGGTTGAGCGCCTCGATGGTCGGCTCGTCCGCGAAGGCCGCCGCGTCGAACTCCCAGCCGGAGAAGAGGTCTCCGGGTGCGAAGAAGACGGAGTTCCGGTGTCCCGCCCGGAGCCGGTTCAGATGGGCGGCCAGATAGGCGACCCCGCCGACGGAGACCTTCTCGCCTCCGGCACCGGTGAGGACCGCGTTCTCGTCCGGTGCCGACTGCAGATAGCCGTGCAGGTCGGTGATGTTGAGTAGTTGTACGTCGACGTACTCGTCGGCCGTGGCGGCGTCCCTGGCATGGTCGTCGGCGAAGGCCGGGATGCCGATGGCGGCAACGGCGGCGATGGCGCCGGCGCCGGTGATGAAAGCCCGCCGTCCGATTTCTCGCACTGGCTTCACTCTCCTGCGGATGTCTCTGACAGTCTGCGGGACGGGTGACGGGAGGACAGGGAACGCCCTGTCCTGGGTCCCCCTACGGTCAGACTGCCGCGCCGCGGGTGGCGGCCGGAATCCGCCTGGCATGAACAGTCAATGTCCATCCGGCGTCAACTCCGAGTGTTTTCAGGAGAATCGCCGGGAAATCAGCGCCGTGACGCTCTGCCTGTTTGACCGCGAGCGCCGGCAGCCGTACGGCTCCGCAGCGCCCGCACGGCCTCCCGCCTCCCCCGCTCGGCCTCCCGCCTCCTACGCTCGTCCTACCGGCCGACCGCATACCCCTGCATCCCACGAGGGTTCGCTCCCGCCGACAGGATCCCGCTGCGCGGGTCACGGGCGACCGCGCTCACCCGCCCCTCGGACCAGGCCCCGCCGACCGTCACCCGGTGCCCGCGGCGCCGCAGTTCGGAGATGACCGGCTCACCGAACCGCGACTCGACGGTCACCCCCGCCGGGTCCATGGCACGCGGGTGGAACGAGGACGGGAAGCTCGTCTGGTGCCAGTTCGGGGCGTCGATCGCGCCCTGCAGGTCAAGCCCGCCGCGCACCGGCTCACGCAGCGCGACGGCCAGGAAGAAGTGCAGGCTCCACTGGTCCTGCGAGTCGCCGCCGGGCGTACCGAAGGCCAGCACCGCCTCGCCGTCGCGCAGTGCCAGCGAGGGCGACAGCGTGGTGCGCGGCCGGCGGCCGGGGACGAGCGAATCGGGCAGACCCGGCTCCAGCCGGGCCATCTGCAGCCGGGTGCCGAGCGGGAAGCCCAGCGCGGGGACCACGGGGTTGGACTGCAGCCAGCCGCCGCTCGGCGTGGCCGAGACCATGTTGCCCCAGCGGTCCACCACATCCAGGTGGCAGGTGTCACCGCGAGTGGAACCGTCGGAATCCAGCGTCGGCTCGCCCACCCCGAGCGACGTCCCGCCGGCCCTTGGGTGCGCCTCGCCGTGCGCCGCGGCCTGCTGCGCGCGCAGCGCGTGCCCGCTCAGCCGAGGGGTCCGCCCACCGGGGTGTCCGGGCCGCAGCTCGGCCGACGCCTGCGCGCCGATCAGCGCCCGCCGCCGGGCGCAGTACCCGCCGTCCAGCAGCTCGGCCACCGCGACCGGCGAGCTGTCGCCGTACCAGGCCTCCCGGTCGGCCATCGCGAGTTTGCCGCCCTCGATCAGGGTGTGCAGGTAGTCCGGGCCGCCGTACGGGACGACGCTCTGACCGAACTCATCGGGCAGCAGAGCGAGTTGCTGCAGGAAGACCGGGCCCTGGCTCCACAGTCCCGGCTTGCAGACCGTCCAGCCGTTCCACTCGTACCCGACCGGCTCCTCGTAGCAGGCCTCGAAGGCGGCGAGGTCGTCGCAGGTGAGCACACCCCCGTGCCGCTCACCCGAACTGTCCATCACCGCCTGCGAGGCGAAGGCGGCCAGCTCCTCGGCCGCGAACCCGGACCGCCACACCCGCCGGGCCGCCTCGATCTGTGCCTCGCGGCCGCTGCCCGCGCTCTCGGCCTCCGCCAGCAGCCGCCGCCAGGTGGCGGCCAGCGCGGGGTTGCGCAACAGCGCACCGGGCGCCGGGGCCTGGCCGCCCGCCAGATAGAGGGCGGCGGAGCTCGGCCACTCGCTCTCGAACAGCGCCCGCACCGCGCGGACCGCCGCCCCGATCCCCGGCACGGCCGGGTGGCCCTGCTCGGCGTAGCCGATGGCGTACTTCAGGACGTCCCGCAGTCGCCTGGTCCCGTGGTCGCGCAGCAGCAGCATCCAGGCGTCGAACGCACCGGGGACCGCGGCCGCCAGCGGCCCGGTGCCGGGCACGGCGTCCAGGCCGAGCGAGGTGAAGTGCTCGACGGTGGCGCCGCGAGGTGCCCAGCCCTGCCCGCACAGCACCTGCGGCCGGCCGCCGACCGGAGCCAGGATGATCGGCACCTCACCGGCCGGCCCGTTGAGGTGCGGCTCGACCACCTGCAGCGTGAACCCGGCGGCCACGGCGGCATCGAAGGCGTTGCCGCCGTCCTCCAGCACCGCCATCGCCGAGGACGAGGCGAGCCAGTGCGTGGAGGCCGCCATGCCGAAGGTGCCCTGCAGGGTCGGTCGGGTGGTGAACACGGCACTCCTGACGGTCGGTTGAGGCCGCCCGGCGCACGGGAGACCAGGTACAGCCTTCGTACCGCGACCGGGGCGTGCCTGGCAACAGCGGGTCAGGAGCGTTGGGCGAAGGCGTCGGCTCCGGTGAGACGGGCGGACAGCTCCCACAGCCGGGCGGCCTCTTCGGGGTCGACGGCGTAGGCGCGCACCCCGGTGAGCGGGGCGTCGTCGGGGGTAGTGAGCTCGGCGACGTCGCAGTCCTCGCAGTAGAGGCCGCCCAGCTCCGCGAGCCGGGGCGAGGTCGCCGCCCACACCTGGGTGGCCGCACCCTGCTCGGGAGTCTTGAAACTGGGATCGATCGGATTGCCGTCCTCGTCGATCCAGCCGTAGGCCACCTTGTCCGCGTCGGAGAGGTGGCGCTGCAGCGGGGTGAGGATCTTGCCGGGGTGCAGCGAGAACGCCCTGACCCCGAACTCCCGCCCCAGAGCGTCGAGATGAGTTGCGAACAGCGCATTGGCGGTCTTCGCCTGGCCGTACGCCTGCGACCGGTCGTAACCCTGCTCGAAGTGGAGGTCGTCCCAGCGGATGTTTGAGAGGTGGTGCGCGGCGGAGGACACCGCCACCACCCGTGCACCGCCGTCCGCCAGAGCCGGCCAGAGGTGGTTGACCAGCGCGTGGTGACCGAGATGGTTGATCGCGAAGTGCGCCTCCCAGCCCGGCCCGATCCGGGTCAGTGGCATCGCCATGACCCCGGCGCTGTTGATGAGGATGTCGACGGGGCGACCCGAGGCGGTGAAACGCTCGGCGAAGGCCCGCACGCTCCCGAGGTCGGCCAGGTCGAGTTCCCCGACCTCGACACCCTCGATCCCCTCGGCGGCCGCCAGGGCACTCGCCCGCCGCCGCGCGGGAACGACGACCCGGGCACCGGCACGGGCGAGCGCACGCGTGGTCTCCAGCCCGATACCGGAGTAGCCGCCGGTGACGATCGCGAGCTTTCCGGAGAGGTCGATTCCGCGCAGGACGTCGTCCGCGCTGCTCCGCATCCCGAATTCCGAGCCGAGCCTGCGCTGAGAAGTGGTGGTCATACAACGGACGTTAGGAGTTGGAGAGCGCTCCAAGTCAAGCTGGACCGGAGCCGGTCGGGACAGCGGCAGCAGGACACGGTTCGACCCCGAGGTCCACCGGATCGCACGGTTCGGCAAGGACGGGCGGTGACCGGTCCCGTTCAGCGCCCCCACGGGGCGCGGCGGGGCCGTCGACGGCCGGGCTGAAGCGGACCGTCTTCGCCGGAACGGCGCAGAGCATCGGGCTCCGCCCGGTCGGGATGGGCATTGAGGGCGTGGGAGGCCGGTGCGGGCCGGGCGCCGTCGGGGGGTGTCGGCCAGACGGTGATGGCCTCGGCGGGGAGGTGGATCCGGCAGTCGCCGGTGGTCGCGGGGACGGCCTGGGTCGTGACGGCGATGCTCAGCGAGTGTCCGTTGGCCAGTGCCGCGCGCATCTCGGTGACGGCGCCCAGCTGTACGGTGTCGAGGATGGTGGCCGGATGGCCTCCGGTGTCGGTGAGGCGGACGTCCTCCGGCCGGATGCACCAGGTGACGTGCGTGCCCGGGGGGAGGTCGGTGGCGGCCACGGTGATCCGGGTGCCGTCGACCACGACGGTTCGCGGGTCGGCGAGGTGTCCGGTGTGCAGGTTGCGGATGCCGAGCAGATGCGCGGCCTCAGGAGTGGCGGGGTGGGCGAAGACCTCCTGCTGCTCCCCGGCCTGCAGGAGCCGGCCGTGAGCGACGATGAGGATCTCGTCGGCGAGGAGGGCCGCGTCCTCGGGGTCATGGGTGATGATCACGGTGGTGGGAGCGGTGCCCTGCTGGAGGCGGCGCAGTTCCCAGCGCAGTTCGTCCCGTACGGGAGTGTCCAGGCCGGTGAACGGTTCGTCGAGCAGGAGCAGGCGGGGGTCTCGTGCGAGGGCACGGGCCAGGGCGACGCGTCGGCGCTGGCCACCGGAGAGCTCGTGGGGCAGGCGCTGCTCCAGCCCGTCGAGGTGGAGCTGTCGCAGCCAGTAGACGGCCAGGGCGGGGTCGGTACCGGGCCCGAAGGTGATCTGCTGCCAGACCGGCAGATGCGGTAGCAGGCTGGCATCCTGCGGGACGTAGCCGACGCCCCGGTGTTCGGGTGGCAGCGCGGTGAGGTCGTCGTCGTCGAGGCGGACGTAGCCGGACTGGGGGGTGGCGAGACCGGCCACCAGGCGCAGGGTCAGCGACTTGCCGGCACCGGACGGGCCGAGGATCGCCAGGTGGCGGCCCCGGGCGGCGTGGGCGATCCGCAGCTGGAAGGTTCCGGCCCGTGCGTGCAGGTCGAAGGTGAGGCGTGAGCTGGTCCGGGCGCGTGGGGCCCGGGGTGGGGGCAGCGTGCCATGGCGGCGGCGGTGCAGCCGCGGATGCGCGGTGCAGTGGCTGATGGCCAGGACGGCCACGGCGGCGATCAGGCTCACGGCGACGGGCAGCAGGGTGGTGGTGAGCCCGGTACTGCCGAACTGGACGTAGGTGTACACCGGCAGCGAGTAGGGGTGGTAGGCGAGGACCACGGTGGCGCCGAACTCGCCGAAGGCGCGCAGCCAGGCCAGCAGCAGGCCGGCCCGGATGCCCGCGGCGGCGCCGGGCAGGGCGACGCGGACGAACCGGGACAGGCGTCCGTGGCCGAGGGTGGCGGCGACGTCCGCGAGGTCCGGGTCGAGGGCGGCGAAGGCCGAACGCGCTGCGACGATCAGGAACGGGGCCGCGACGAAGACCTGGGCCAGCACGATCCCGGCGGCGTGATCGGTGAGCCGGCCCCCGAAGAGCCGTCCGAGCGGGGCGTACGGTCCGACGATGTACAGCAGCAGAATGCCGCTCATCAGGGGTGGCAGGGCCAGGGGGAGCTGCACCGCGATCCCCAGCAGGGTGGCGACACGGCCTCGGACCTGGGCGAGCAGATAGGCCAGAGGGACGCCGAGGACGGTGATGACCGCGGTGGCGATGGTCGCGGTCACCAGTGAGACGGCCAGCGCGTCGCCGATACCGGGCGCGGTCAGCGCCCCGGGCGGGGCACCCGTCGCCCGTGCGACGAAGGCCCCCAGCGGGGCCAGCAGGTACAGCAGGAGGAGCGCTGCCAGCCAGGGCAGCGGCGTGCCCAGGAAACGCACCTGACCCCGGGGCTGCGTCGGTCGTGGACTCACCCTCCGCCTCCTTCATCATCAGCCGGAGCCCTTCGTCCGCGGCAGTTCGGAACGGAGCGGCGCGGGGACCGCTCCGGCGTCGCCGGAGACGGTGGGCGTCGAGAGGGTCACGTTGTGCGCGGCCAGACTCGCCCTGCCCCGGTCGCCCAGCAGGTAGTGCACGAAGGCGGTGGCTCCCGCGGGGTTGGCCGCGCGGTTGACCACCGTCACGGTGAAGTGGGCGGCGACGTCCACCGCGCCGAGGTCGACGGTGGGTACATGCTGCTCGGCCGCTTCGTTGCTGTAGAAGAAGGCGGCGTCCAGCTGTCCCGCCTCCAGGCGGCCGTCGAGTTCCTGTTCCGGGAAGACCTGGGAGGACTTCTCGACCGAGGCGGCCAGGCCGGGATCCCGGTAGATCCGGGCCGCCTGCTGGAGGGCCTCGATGGCCAGCTCTCCCTTGGGGTCGAGCCTGGGATCGGTACGGCCCAGCCGGAACCCGGGTTCGGTGATCACCTGGTACCAGGGTTTCGCCTTCAGCTCGGCGGCGAACGCACTGTGCGGGTTGTACGCGATCATCACCGGTGTGCTGCCGAACGTCACGTACCAGGACACCCACCCGCCGTTGGCCGCACCCTCCAGGGAGTCGTCGGCCTTCGAGCTGGCACTGACGAAGACGTCGGCCTGCCGCACCTTGCCCTTGATCTGGTTGGCGAGTTCGGTGGAGCCGCCGCCGACCCCCTGGTAGTGGTAGCCCGTCGCGGCGCTGAACGCCGGACCGAGGTCGTGCTCCATGAAGTTCTGCAGCGACCCGCAGTACAGCACCTGGACGGTGCCGTTCCCGCCGCCGGTAGCCGCCGGTCCGCCCGGCCGGTCACCGGAGCCGCCGCAACCGGCGACCAGGGCCACGGCCGCCGCCAGCGCGCCCACCAGCCGCGCCCGAGACCACCGCCGGGCCGGCACTGCCATCCGCACGCGCCCTCACCCTTTCCGCTCCCGCACGGCAAGAACACGCGCCGGCCGTGACCCGCGGCGGTCGAGCCGGCTCGGGACGGCCGTACGTCGCACCGTGCCGTGCCGACCGGGTTCCGGGGATCGCGCTCGGTGCGCGCTCCTGCCGCTCCACGGGTTCTGGCCCCCGGGCGCCGCGGACCCGTGCCGCCCCCGGAACGCTTCGCACGGGGTGCGTCGGCTCCGGACGCCCCAGGACCGGGCCGCCCGGGGGAGAACCTCAGAACACCACGCTATCCGCATCCGTGTCCGACCACCTCGTCCGGACGCCCCGGCGGCCGACCGGGCGGTCGTGGCGCCGACGGGAGCGGGAGGACGCCCGGCCGGGCCCGCCGACGCCGCGGCCCCATCGGACACCGCCGCGGGCGCCGTCTGCCACCGGCACCGAGCACGGCTGTCGAGGACGGGAAAACCGCTGGCGGACCCGGTACGGCACCGGCATCCTGACCGCATGCTGATCAGGGAAGCCACCACCGATGACTGGCCCGCCGTCTGGCCGTTCTTCCACCGGATCGTCGCCGCGGGCGAGACCTACCCCTATCCGCTCGATCTCACCGCGGAGCAGGGCCGCGACTGGTGGCTCCTGCCCGCCCCGGACCGTACGGTGGTCGCCGTCGACGAGGCCGGTACGGTCCTGGGCACCGCGAAGATGAACCGCAACCGCATGGGCAACGGCTCGCACATCGCGAGCGCCAGCTACATGGTCGACCCGGCGTACTCCGGGCGGGGCGTGGGCCGGGCACTGTGCGAGTACACGCTGGAGTGGGCCCGCGCCGAGGGATACCGGGGGATGCAGTTCAACGCGGTCGTGGAGACCAATGCGCACGCCGTGAAGCTCTACCGCTCGCTCGGCTTCGAGATCCTGGGCACGGTCCCGGAGGGATTCCGGCACCCGACGGAGGGCTATGTGGGGCTGCACATGATGTACCGCCCGCTCTGAGCCGGACGCCGGCCGGGGCGGGTACGGACGGCCGGTCGGTCTCCCGCTCCCGCCCGTACCCCGTGCCCGGCCCGTGACAGCCGCGCCGCAGGGATCAGCGGCGGGCCGTGATGACGGCCGGCATCGGACCGTCGGGACGGACGATGAAGCCGAACACGGCCGCGCTCGGGGTGCTCAGGAAGACCGGGCTGAAGGCCGGCAGCAGCTGTTCGAGGAGCACGGTCATCTCGCGCATCGCGAACTGCAGCCCCAGACAGGCGCGGGCGCCGAGCCCGAACGGCAGGTACGCGCCGGGCTGGGCCGGGCGGCGTCCCGGGGCGGTGAACCGCTCGGGGTCGAAGCGCTCGGGATCGGGCCACAGCCCGGGATCGCGGTGGGTCAGGTAGGGGGAGAGGAAGACGTCGGTGCCCGCCTCGATCCGGAAGCCGTCGAGGAGGTCGTCCTCGACAGCGTGGCGGGGGAGCAGCCAGGCCGGCGGATACAGCCGCAGGGTCTCGCTGACCAGGGCCTGGACGGCGTCCCTGCGCGCGGCGGAGCCCGGCGCTCCGGCCGCCAGTGCCCGGTCGGCCTCCTCCGGATGACGCTCCAGCAGCAGGTAGAGCCAGGCCAGTGTCTTCGCGGTGGTCTCGTGCCCGGCGACCAGCAGGGTGACCAGTTCGTCGCGGATCAGCCGGTCGGTGTACTCGGGGCGGCTCGTCGCGAGGTCCAGCAGGACGTGCAGCAGGCCGGGGCCGTCCGGACCGGCGCCGCCCCGGCGGGCGGCGTCGATCGCGTGCCCGGCCACGGCGTCGATCCGCGCGAGATCGGCGGCCACCGCCGTCTCGACGGCGGCCTGAGCGGCGGGCACACCGCCCGAGGCGGGCGGGACGGGGGTGGTCGGCAGGGCGGCTACGACCGTCTCGATGGCGGCCAGTTCGTCATGGGTCGCGGCATCGAGCGGGTGGCCGGTCAGGGAGCGCCAGATGGTGTCCAGGGCGAAGAACCGCAGGTCCTCACCGACATCGGTCGGCCGGCCGGTACGGGCGCACTCGGCCCAGTGACCGGCGGTGCGGTGTGCGGCGTCGGCGATCCGCTGCTCGAAGCGGCGGATGCCGGTGCCGGTGAACTGGGCCTGCAGCAGGCGCCGTTGACGCTTCCACTGCTCGCCGGAGGCGGAGAGCACCCCGTCGCCGACCAGGATCCGGGCACGGTGCGAGCGCTTGACGTAGCGATCCGGATGACGGGCCAGCACGTGCTGCACCGCCGGCGCCCCGGTGGCCAGCACCGTCGGGCGCGGACCGAGTCGGACCGCGCCGACCCCGCCGAGCGCGCTCACCCGGCCCAGCAGCTCGACCAACTGCCCACCGGAGGCGCGCCAGGACTCGACGGCGGAAGCGTCGAGCTCCGGTGGTGGACCTCCCGTGCCGGGGTGCTGAGGAACGACGTCAGGGACTTCGGTGGCCAAGGCACTCCTCCTGCTCGACGGCTGCGGCTTCACGCGTCTGTGACGATACGTCAGCTCAGCTGGGCCGTGTGGGCGAAGCAACCGGATGACGGGAAGAGGCACTTGATTCCCCACCCGCCCGCCGTTCCGGGGCCCGGCCGCCGCGGACGTTAGGCCGAATCGGTTCGCCTCGCCCCGAAACCGCTGCACCGCCCGGACGGCTGGGGATCCTTCGCGCGGCGAAAAGCCACCCGACGAAAGGATCTTCATGCCGGACCAACTGCTCAACCGCGCCGTGCGAGTGGCGGCCGTCGCCGCCCTCGCGCTCGCCACCACCGTCGCGACGGCGGGCATCGCGGGCGCGGAGTCGCCCGAGGAACACCCGATCGAGGTCAAGGTCGACAAGGCGGGCATCACCGCGCCGCAGAAGCACCTCGGCGGCCTGGTCAGCTTCCGGGTCAAGACCGACGACCCCAACGGCCGTCAGCTCCAGCTGCTGCGCCCGCACGCCGGAGTGAAGATCGACAAGGTGCTGCACGACCTGGCCGGCTCGGTCAGCCGTACGCCGTCCACCGCGGCGGCGGGCATCCGGGCGGTCCGCGGCGAGGCCGACGCACTCGGCGGCGCGATGGTCACCACGAAGGTCCACGAACAGTTCACCGAGGAGGTCAGCCCCGGCACCGTCTACCTGCTGGACCTCACCGCCTTCAAGGCCGACCCGGCCCACCCGGTGATGAAGGCCATGGAGCTGGCCGGCACCAACGGCATGAACGCCAACCAGGCCCGCTACCCCCACGGCATCGTGGTCCACCGGGCCACGTCCGACGGGCCGCGGTTCCAGACCGACGACCTGGACCACGTCCACCTGGCCTACCTGGTGCACAACGGCTCGCCGCAGATCCACGAGACCCAGCTGCGGCCGGTCGCCCCGGGCACCACCGACAAGCAGGTCCACACCTACCTGGACGCGATGGCGCACGGCCGCCGGGCGCAGTCCCCGTTCACCGGCCCGGCCACCGGCCTCGGCGCCTTCTCCCCGGACCGCAGCGCCTCGATCCAGGCCCACGGCCTGCAGCCGGGCCGCTACGCGGTGCTCGACCTGGTTCCCGACGAGAAGACCGGCCTGCCGCACGCCGCCCTCGGTATGCACCAGGTCGTCGACCTGAAGTGACGCCGGGCGACTGACCGTTGTGCGGGCGGGGGAGACCCCGCCCGCACAACCGTCCATCAGCAGGCCGTCCGCCCACCGCATCGCCGAGGGCGCGCAATACCACCGGCCGCGCCTCGCGAAGGCGCCCGGCGCGCCGCTCCTACGGGTATCAGTCGTCGAAGTCCGTGCCGCGGCTGACGGACTCCCAGGCCAGCGCCTCGGCGCGGGAGGCGTCGAGGTGGCGGAGGATCTCGTCGGCGGCGTCATTGCCGAGCGCCAGCCGCAGCGGGGTGTGCTCGGCGTCCAGCGCGGTCAGGATGGCGGCAGCGGCCTTGGCAGGGTCGCCCGGCTGCTTGCCGTCGCTGTCCGGCAGCACGGCCCGGACGGCACCGACCGTCTCGTCGTACGCGGGGATGGCCGCGGACTGCTGCAGGGCACCGCCTCCGGCGAAGCCGGTCCGGAACGAACCGGGCTCGACCACCAGCACCTTGATCCCGAACGGGGCCACCTCCAGGGCGAGCGCCTCGGACAGCCCCTCCAGCGCGAACTTGGTCGCCGAGTAGGCGCCGACACCCGGGAACGAGAAGCGCCCGCCCATGCTGCTCATCTGCACGATGGCGCCCGAACCCTGACGGCGCATCTGCGGAAGAACCGCTCGGGTCAGCGCTGCGGGACCGAAGAAGTGAAGGTCCATCAGATCGCGCAGCTCGCGGTCGGTGGACTCCTCGACCGCTCCGATCAGGCCGCGGCCGGCGTTGTTGACCAGGACGTCGATCCGCCCGTACCAGAGCAGGACCTCGGCCACCACGGCGCTGATCCGCGCCGGGTCGGTGACGTCCAGGGCGACCGGGATCACCCGGTCGGGATGCGCGGCGGCGAGGGCGTCCAGCGTCTGAGGCCGGCGGACCGCCGCGACGACGGTGTCACCGGCCGCGACGGCCGCCTCGGTGAGCGCCTGGCCGAAACCCGACGAGGCGCCGGTGATCAGCCAGACCCGCCCGGAGGCCGTGCGCTCGGCGGGCTGGGCGGAGGGAACGCTGGACATCTTCATCTCCTCGATCCGCGGCGCCCGGAAACCTCTGTTGCCCGGCGTCGCTTGGTCGTTGACGACTCCAGTTATGTCAGCCGCCGTACCGGACGGTCCAAGACAGAGTCCCGGTGGCTCGATAGAGACGGCTTATGATCACCGGATGGAGCTGCGTCAGTTGCACTACCTGGTCGCGATAGCCGACGAGGAGAACCTCGGCCGGGCCGCCGCCCGGCTGTACGTGAGTCAGCCCGCCCTCTCGTACGCCCTGCGGAACCTGGAGTCGGAACTCGGTGTGCGGCTGTTCGACCGGCACTCGGGGGGCGTCACCGCGACCTCGGCCGGGCGGGACGTGGTGGCCGAGGCCCGCCGTACGGTACGCCAGGCGGAGCGGGTCGCGGCCGCCGCCGAGCGGCACCGGCGGGGCGAGACCGGGGTGCTGCGGGTGGGCTTCGAGGCCAGCGGCGCCGGTGAGCTCACCACCCGCTCGCGGGCCGAGTTCGCCCGCCGCCACCCCGGCGTCCGGGTGGAGCCCAAGCGCTTCGACTGGGGACAGGAGGCGATGGCCTTACGGGACGGCCGGGTTGACGTCGCGTTCGTCTGGTTACCCGCCGACCTCACCGGCCTGCGGGCCGAGCCGGTGCACACCGAGCCCCGGGTCGTCGGCCTGCCGATCGGACATCCGCTGGCCGACCGCGACGGTCTCTCGGTCCTCGACGTCGGCGACGAACCGCTGATGTGGACCGAACGCGCCCCGCGGGACTGGGTCGACTGGTGGGCCGTCAACCCCCGACCCGACGGCTCCAGCCCCAACTGGGGGCCGACCAACGACAACGTCGAGGAGATGCTCGAACAGGTGGCGGAGGGTTCCGCCGTCTGCTTCGCCCCGCTGAGCATGACCCGGTACTACGCCCGCCCGGACCTGGCCTGGGTTCCGCTCACCGACGTGGAACCGCTCCGGGTCGTACTGGCCTGGTCCGCCGGCACGGACAACCCGCTGGTCCTCGGCTTCGCCGAGGTGGTGCGCGAACTCGCCGCCGGCCACTGACCGTTGACGGTGGACGGCGGCGAGCCCTGCTCGGGCGGACCGCCCGTCACGCACCTCGGCCGCTGCCGGGAAGCGGGGTGTCCCAGTCGAGCAGCCGCAGGAGCTCCTCGTCCACCCGGGAGGCCGGGCGTTCGGAGTCCCGCGCCTGCGGGCCCGGGGAGTCGGTCCGGCTGGAGGTGAGCCGGGCACTGGCCGTGATGTTCCGCTCGACCCGGGGCCTGCGGTGAAGCTCGTAGCAGTCCAGCGCCGCGGCCGGGGTTTCGGCGTCGCGCAGCGCCTTGGCAAGCACCACGGCGTCCTCCAGCGCCATCGAGGCACCCTGACCGGTCGCCGGAGACGCCGCGTGGGCCGCATCGCCGACGAGCACCGTACGCCTGCCGTGCCAGCGGGCCCCGGGCGCCAGGTGCAGGGCGTTGGTCACCAGCAGCCTGTCGTCGGTGGCCGCGACGATGTCGGCGGCGGGTGTGCGGTCGGGGCGCAGCAGCGGCAGCAGCCTCTCCCGCCACTGACCCGGCGTCATCAGGGCGATCTCCTCGGCGGTCGCCGCCGGGCCGGGCACCCGGGCGAACCAGAAGGTCTCTTTGGCGGGGGAGACCAGGTAGCCGAACGCGGCACCGCTGCCGCGGACCATGGTGATCAGGTCAGGGTCGCCGGGCACGGGCGTGGCACCCGTCGTGTAGCCGTAGAAGACGCGCTGGCCCGCGTACTCCGGTCCGGGCGCGGTCGGATCGAGCTGCGAGCGGACCGCCGAGCGCAGACCGTCGGCGCCCACCAGCAGGTCACCCGTGGCCGAACTGCCGTCCGCGAACACCGCCGTGGCGGCCGTCTCGCTCTCGCTGACGGCGACGAGCCGAGCCGAGTGCCGGATCGGGATGCCCCGCCGCCGGACCTCGCGCTGCAGTACCGCGCCGAGTTCGGCGCGGCGCAGACAGCGGTAGCGGGTCAGCGGGTGGTCGTGTTCGCCCAGCGGCATGGCGGAGAGCGGGGCGCCGGCCTCGTCGATCATGCTCATGCGGGTGATCGGGAAACCGAGGCCGGCCACCGGCTCGGCCGCGTCGAGCTGCGCCAGCGCGCGCATACCGTTGCTCGCCAGGGTGAGGAAGGCCCCGATGTCCTCCCCGCTGTCCGGATGCGCCTCGTAGACGGTGACCCCGAACCCCGCCTTGTGCAGTGCCAGGGCCGTCGCCGTCCCGGCGATCCCGCCCCCGATCACCATGATCCCCGCCAACGCGATCCCCTTCCCCTGCGCCGCCCCGGCGGGAACCGGGGCGGACGGTGCCGTACGTTCCCACCACGACCATAGCGCCGGGGACCGCCGCACTCGGCGGGACCGGTACGCCCGGCCGGATCCCCGCGGGCCCCACGCGCTCGGGCCGGTGCCCGTGACCGTCGCCGTGACCGCGCGAGGAGCGGCACTCACCCCCGCTCGGGGCCCGTCCACGGGTCCGGGCCGGCGGGCGCGACGCGCTGCTCGGTCCAGATGGTCTTGCCGGTGGGGGTGTGGCGGGTGCCCCAGTGCTGGGTGAGGTGGGTGACCAGCAGCAGGCCGCGGCCGCTCTCGTCGGTGGGTGCGGGGTGACGGGGGTGCGGGGTGGTGTCGGTGGCGTCGGAGACCTCGCAGACCAGGGTGTCGTGGTAGTGGAGGAGCCGGACGTGGATGGGGCCCGAGGCGTGCTGGATGGCGTTGGTGACGAGCTCGGTGAGGATGACCTGGGTGGTGAACACCTCGTCGTCCAGGCCCCACCGGGCGAGCTGCCGGGCCGCGGCGGTGCGGATCGCGGCGACGGCGGTGGGGGCGAAGAGAACGTCCCAGTCGGCGATCCGGTCGGGCGGCAGGAGGTGGGTACGGGCGACCAGGACGGCGGTGTCGTCGGTGGGCCGGGTCGGCCGCAGGGCGGCGAGCACCTCGTCACAGGTCTCCTGGGGAGTGCGGCCGCGCTGGTCGGCGAGGGCGGCGAACAGGGCGTTCTCCCCGGCGGTGAGGTCGCGGGTGTGATTGGTGATCAGGCCGTTGGTGTACAGCACCAGGGTGGTGCCCTCGGGGAGGCGGAGCCGGGCGGCGTGGAAGGGGTGGTGGCCGAGGCCCAGCGGCGGGTTGGCGGGGAGGGCGGGGACCTCGACGGTGCCGTCGGGGCGGACCAGGACGGGCGCGGGATGGCCGGCGCCGGCCAGGGTGCAGGTGCCGGCGGTGGGGTCGTAGATGGCGTACAGGCAGGTGGCACCGGCGATGACGGCCTGGGTCTCGGACGCCTCCTGGTCGAGCTGGGAGACCAACTGGTCGAGGTGGGCGAGCAGTTCACCGGGCGGCAGGTCGAGGGTGGAGAAGTTCTGTACGGCGGTGCGCAGCCGGCCCATGGTGGCGGCGGCGTGCAGACCGTGCCCGACCACGTCGCCGATGACCAGCGCGGTGCGGGTACCGGGCAGCGGGATGACGTCGTACCAGTCACCGCTGGCGCCGGTGGGGGCGGGCAGGTAGCGGTGGGCGATGTCCAGGGTCGGGTGCGGCGGAAGGGTCCGGGGGAGCAGATGGCGTTGGAGCGTGGTGGCCAGGGTGTGCTCGCGGGTGTAGCGGCGGGCGTTGTCGATGGCCAGGGCGGCCCGGTTGGTGAGCTCCTCGGCCAGTGACAGGTCGTCCTCGTCGAACGGCTCGCTCTCCCGGGTGCGCCAGAAGTTGACGACGCCCATCAGCACGCCCCGGGCCCGCAGCGGGACAGTGATGAGCGAGTGGAAACCGAAGTCGATCACGTCCTGGGTGCGCTCGCGGTCCTGGTTCCGCCAGCCGTTGTCGGCGGACAGGTCGGGTACGAGGACGGGGTGTCCGCTGACGAAGCCCGTCGCCTGGGGGGTGGGGCCGGCGAAGGTCTGGAGCCCGCCCGCGGGGTAGAGCGGCGACGGGCCCGGGCCGGTGAGCGCGACCCGCCGCAGTACCGCTGCCGTGCCGCTGACCAGGGCCTGCGGTTCCTCGCCTTCGAGGACGGGCTCGGCGAGGTCGACGGTGACGTAGTCGGCCAGGCGCGGGGTGGCGATCTGGGTGAGCTCCTGGGCGGTGCGCCGGATGTCCAGGGTGGTGCCGATGGCGAGACTCGCGTCGTACAGCAGCCGGAGCCGGTTGCGGGCGATCTCGGCCGTACCGGTCAGGATGTGGAGCTCGGTGGTGTCGCGCAGGGTGGCGACGCTGCCGGGCGGGCCGCCCTTCCGGTCGGTGGGCCGGTTGTTGATCGCCAGCAGCCGGCCCCCGAGCGGAACCACCTCGTCGGTGACGATGCGTCGGGAGGCCAGCAGCTCCGCCATCCGGGGGGTGAGCCGAAGGGCGGGGTCGCCGACGGCGCGTCCCTCGGCATCGGCGGGGAGGTCGAGCAGGCGGCGCGCCTGGTCGTTGGCGAGAAGGATGCGGCCGGTGCCGCCGACGATGACCACCCCTTCGCGGACCGCGTGCAGCACCGCGTCGTGGTGCTCGTACATCCGGGTCATCTCGGCGGGCCCGAGGCCGTGGGTCTGGCGGCGCAGCCTGCGGTTCACCAGGCCGGTGCCGGCGGTGGCCAGCGCGAGGGCGGCGGCACCGGTGATCAGCAGCACGGGGAGCTGGCGGTTGATCGCGCTGCTCACCCCGCTGACCTTGACCCCGGCGGACACGATCCCGATGATGTTTCCGCCCTCGTCGTAGGCGGGGACGATGACCTGAAGCTCGTGGCCGAGCGGTCCTTGGACGCTCTCGATGGTGGTCCTGCCCTGCAGGGAGGGGCCGATCGTACCGACGAACTTCTTGCCGATCAGTTGCGGCTCGGGGTGCGTGTAGCGGATGCCGTCGCGGTTGGTGACCACCAGGAAGTCGATTCCGGCCTGCCGGCGGGCGACCTCCGTCCGCGGCTGGAGGACCGCGGTCGGGTCGGGCAGGCGCATGGCGGCCGGCAGACCCGGGGTGTGCGAGAAGGACTCGGCAGCGCCGAGCGAGCGGTCGCGGGCCTCGTCGAACTGGTCGCTGCGGGCCTGGATCAGCAGGGCGGCCACGGCCGCCACCACGAGCAGCAGCACGATCAGCACCTGCTGCAGGAACATCTGCCCGGCGAGGCTCCGCATGCCCAGGCGGTGCCGCGCCGACGAGGCGGGCGAAACGGCGTCCGGCTGGCGCCGCTCGCGGCGGCCGGACGGTCGGCGCCGGAACGGCCAGAAGGAGCGGGGCAGGGCTCGGGCCATGGGTAAATGTCTAACCCGGCCCCGCCGTGCGCGGGCCGCACCACGCTGTGGACCTTGCGCCGAGCGAGCGGAAAGACACCCCGCTCCGCCCGTACGCGGCCCCCTCGGGCGGGCCTCCCGGCAGCCGACGGGCGTCCCGGTACCGGCCGGCGGATACCCGGGCAGCGACGACACCGACGGCCCGTTCTCCCTCGCCGCGGGCCCCCGGGCGCCACGTGCACATCCCGTGGAAGCGGCGGCCCCCGTCCGAACCGCCGTCCCCTCCGGGACGAACCCGGTTGGCTGGGGGCTGCCGGCCCGGAGGCCTACGGGGGCCTCCGGAGGCGTACGCGGGCGGCGGAAGGGCGAGGCCGGGCCTGCGGTCCCGCCCCTCCGCGGTGAGCTGTTCAGGGAAGTTTGGCGGCCAGGATGTCGACGGTGCGGATGTCGGGATCGGTGGCCAGGCGGGTGGGGGCGATCCGCATCAGGGCCGCCGCGATCCGGCCGTTGAGGTGAGCGGCCCGGCCGCTCTCATCGGCGAAGGTGTCGAAGATCCCGAACACGGTGGGGCTCTCCCTGAAGGCGAACCAGGTCAGGGTCTGCTCCTCCTCACGAGCCGATGCCAGGGCGTCGCGCAGCAGCGCCTCGACCTCCTCGGCGTGCTCGGGCAGGGCTTCGATGCGGGCCAGCAGGCCGATCGTCGACGTCATGTGTTCCGTCCTTGCTCGGATCGCGAAGGCCCGCGTTCTGCGGGCCACCACGAAACTACGAGCCACACGGGGGAGCGGGGCGGCGGCGCGTCCGGCGGGGCCGTACCGCTGGGGCGCCCGTGGACGACGCGGACCGCCGCCCTCACCCTGACATCGAACCAACTGACTCCACCGGAGCCGGTGTTGCGGCCACCGGACGGTCTGTGACCGGACGCCCTGCGATGACGGCCCTCCACCGCACCGCCGCCTCCTGCCGCACCGCCGCCTCCCGCGCGCGGAACGAACGGTCAGCCGCCGACGGCGCTGACGGCCTGCCGGGGCGCGGCCGGCGCCGTGAGGGTCGCCAGTCGCCGCAGGCTGGCCCGTCGCTGTACCAGGCTCAGCCCGGTGACCGCTGCGCCGAGCGCAAGCCAGCCCGCCGGACCGGCCGTCATCACCGCGCCGGTCAGCAGCAGCGGGCCCACCGACTTCTGGACCGACTGGGACATCCCGGCGACTCCCAGGTAGGAGGCCCGGGCGCGCGGCGGCGCCAGACTGACCGCCAGCTCCCAGGAACTCACCGAGCGCATCAGTTCGGCCAGGGTGACCAGCATCGCGGCTGCCAGCATGGCGAGTGACGCCGACCAGGCTCCGCCGCCGGTGGCGGTCGCCAGTACCAGGCAGCAGGTGAGCAGGGTCATTCCGTACCAGCCCACTGCCGCGGCCGCTCTGCGCGGGCCTTCGGTCCGTGCCGAGATCCGCAGCTGCAGGACCACCACGAGCACGGTGTTGACCACCAGGAAGGCGGGGACGACCGCGTGCGGCGCTCCGGTGTGGTGGACCAGCCAGAGCGGCAGGCCGACGTTCAGCACCGAGTCGTCCAGGTTCATCGGGATGTCGAGGAGTACGAAGAGCAGGTAGCCGCGGTCCCGCCAGGGGCTGGGGGCGGATGACGGGCCGTCAGTGGTCCTGCCGTCGTTCTCCGCCGTCACCAGAGCGTGGCCGACCGGCTCCCTGGTCCGCCGGACCAGGGCGGCGGCCAGCACGAAGGAGAGCGCGTTGGCCAGGATCAGCGCGCGGTAGGCGTTCGTGGTGCCCACGGCGAGCCCGAGCGCGGCGATGCCCGCGCCGAGCGCGTACCCGGCGTTGGCCACGCTGCGGAACAGCGCCTGGTAGGTGCTCCGCCGTTCACCCGCGATCCGGGTGGCGAAGAGCATCTCCAGTGTCTTGGCCGCCCGCTCCGCGAGGCAGGTGAGGGCCACCACGGGCAGCAGTGCGGCGAAGTCGTGGGCGACCAGGAGCAGGCCCATGGTCCCCAGCCGCAGCAGGTGGCATCCGATCAGCAGGCCGCGCACGGTGAACCGTTCGGCGGCCCGCCCCGCCAGCGGTGACCCGGCGATCCCCGCGATGGCCCCCACCCCCAGCAGCAGTCCGAGCTGGCGCGCGTCCAGCCGGCTCACGAAGGTGAAGTACAGCACCGAGGCCGCGGCCCACACCCCTGTCCCGGTCCGGTCCACGCACTGTGCGAGCAGCATGATCCGCGCATCCCGCCCGCCCGGCGGCCGCCGCAGCTGTGCTATCAGTCCATCCCCGTTCCATCGCATGGCGAGGCCCCCGTGTCCACTCTCGGAATCAATCTCGACGTCAAGATACTTGATATCGACAAATCCCGGGAGGGGCGGTGGGGTGGGAGTGAGGCGGCCGAGGTCCGGCGGGGCGACCGAGCGTCAGGCGTCGGTTTCAGCGGCCCGTCGTGCGGATGTGTCCGGACGATCCCAGGGCGTGGGCCGCGGCCTCTGCGGCCGCCGTCTCCACGGCACCGCCTCGCCGCACCGCCGGCCAGGGGCCGACCGGTGGGGCCACCGGCCCCGGGGAAGGACCGGCGGACCGGGCCCGCCGGCGGGCCGGAAGGCCCGAAGGGCCCTACGGGTTCCGTACGGTTGCCGAGCAGACTGGGCCCGTCGGCCCCGCGCGGGCGCCGATGCCAGCACTCCTACCCTCCGTACCCAGGAGGCGTGCCATGTCCGCCGATAGCGCTCCCCACCGCTGCCCGGCCGCGCTCGCGACGCTCTGGCGGCAACCCAGTCCGGCCGAGGGCGGGGGAGGCGGGCTGCCGCGCCGGCGTCCGGACCGGGCGCGCGGCCGACTCGTCCTGGTCCTGGTGCTCGCCTCCGTCGGAGCACCGGCCGTTGCGGCGGCGGTCGGACCGCCGACGGCACAGTACGGGCGGGGCACCGAGCCGCAGACGGCCCGTCACCTCCACCCGGTCGTCACGACCACGGACGGAGCGGCGCTGCCCGGCGGGGCCGCGATGACGGCGGATGCCACCCGGGTCCACCCGCTGTCCGACCGGCACCGCGAGCCGTCGGCCGTCTCGAACGACGTCCGCGTCGGCGGGACCGTGGCGGTCTGGGTGAACGAGCTCGGACGGCCCGCGGCGGCGCCCCGGCCGGGCACGGACACCGTCGCGGACGCCGCCGCCTCCATCGGGCTGATGACGTTGGCCGGACTGTCGCTGGGGGCGGCGTCCCGCTCCACGCTCCGCCGCCGCACACTCGACCACCGGGCGGGGGAGAGCCGGTAGCCGGAGTGGGCGGAGCCGCTGTGGTCCGGCCGCCAGGACGGTGGGTGAACCCGGGCGGGTGCGGCAACCGGGCCCGGTCAGAGGGTGAAACGGTGGCTCTCGCCCGGCCGGATGGTGAACGGGGAGTCCCGGAAGCGGACCTGGACCGGCTTCCGGTCGCTCTCGCGCAGGCCCACCGTGATCTGCCGCTGGTCGAGGGAGAGTGCCAGGCCCCAGTGGCCCCGGTAGCGCAGGTCCAGGGCCAAGTGGCCCAGCGCGGACGGCAGATGAGGGTCGATCCACAGGGCGTCCGCACGGATCTCCAGTCCGGTGTAGCAGCGCTGGAGCAGGTCGACGGCGCCGGCCATGGCGCCGAGGTGGACGCCTTCGGCGGTGGTCCCGCCCTGGACGTCCCGCAGGTCGGCGGTCAGCGCGTCGCGGAAGTGGTGCCAGGCGGCGCGGCGGTCGGAGCGGGTCAGCACCCAGGCGTGGACCACCGAGCTCAGGGTCGAGCCGTGCACGGTGCGTCGCAGGTAGTAGCCGGTGGTGCGGGCCAGCAGCTCGTCCCCGGCCGGGTAGCCGAGGCGGCGCAGCAGGCCGCGCACCTCGCGGGCGGAGAAGAGGTACCAGAGCATCAGCACGTCGGCCTGCTTGGATGCCTTGTAACGGTTGACGGTGTCGCCCTCGGCCTCCAGGATCCGGTCGAGGCGCCGGAGGTCGGGGTAGCGGCGCCGGTACGCCGTCCAGTCGAGTTCCGCCAGCCGCTCGTAGCCGTCGAACTGGCTCAGTACGCCGTCGTGGAAGGGGATGTGCAGCCGGCGGCTGACCTCCTGCCAGCGGCCCAGCTCCTCCGGGCCGAGGGCGAGCCGCTCCAGGAGTTCCGCGCGCGGGTACTCGGGCAGCACCTCGACGGTGTCGAGCGCCCGGGCCAGCACCCACGAGGCCAGGACGTTGGTGTACGCGTTGTCGTCCACCCCGGGCCGCTCGGCCCAGGGGTAGGCGTCGTGGTACTCGTCGGGGCCGAGCACGCCGCGGATCGAGTACCGCCCGCGTGCGGGGTCGTGGTCGGCGCAGGCGGACCAGAACCGGGCGATCTCCAGCAGCATCTCGGCGCCGGTGGTGGCGAGGAAGTCCAGGTCACCGGTGGCCTGGTAGTACTGCCAGACGTTGTAGGCGATGGCCGATCCCACGTGCCGCTGGAGGTGGCTGTGGTCGGGCAGCCAGTGGCCGGAGAGCGGGTTCAGGTGCAGCCGCTGTGACTCCTCACGGCCGTCGCTCGCGCTCTGCCAGGGGTACATCGCGCCGCGCAGACCCGTCTCGCGGGCAGCCCGGCGGGCGGCGTCCAGGCGGCGGTGGCGGTAGCGCAGGACGGCCTGGGTGAGTTCGGGGAAGCGCAGGTTGAACAGCTGCAGGACGAAGAGCTCGTCCCAGAAGACGTGGCCGCGGTAGGCCTCGCCGTGCAGGCCGCGGGCGGGGATGCCGACGTCGAGGTCGACGGAGTGCTCGGAGTACGTCTGGAGCAGGTGGAACAGGTTCAGGTGCAGCGCGCCGACGCCGTCGAAGTCGGCCTCGATGCGGCAGTGATGCCACAACTCGGCCCAGCGCAGCGCGTGTTCGGAAACCAGCTGATCGAAGCCGGGGGCCTGCGCGGCGAGCAGCCGGGCGGCCCGCAGCGGATCGTCGACCGCCGGGTCACGGGAGGTGTACAGCGCGACGGTCTTCTCCACGGTGACCGGCCGGCCCTCGGCGGCGTCCAGGACGAGGATCTGGGCCGCCCGGCCGTCCCGGAACCGCTCGGTGCGGACCGCCGGGACCGGTGTGCCCGCCTGGTGCACCCGGGTACGGGCGGCGAGTGCGATGCGCAGCGGCGATCCGATGGCGGCGGCCTCCAGCCAGAGCAGGCCGTCGCGGTCCGCGCCCTGCCCAGCCGGGAGCAGGTGGCGGCTGGTCAGACCGCGGTAGCGGGCCACACCGGTGTTGGCCACCGTGCCGTCGAGCGCCGAGCTGACCTCCAGCCGGCCGGACCAGTTCTCCGGCACCAGAGTGGTCTCCAGCGCGACCAGGTGCGGCTGCGCCTGGCTGGCGATCCTGCGCTGGACCAGCCGGGTGCGGCGACCCTGCGCGTCCGTCGCCAGCGCCTGCCGGGTGAGCACGCCGCGGCGCAGGTCCAGCTCTAGACACTGGCGTACCGGTGGGCCGGTGAACCACTCGCCGCCCTGCGGACGGAAGGTCAGCGGCAGCCAGTTCGGGCAGTTGACCAGGTCCTCGTTGTCGACGATGTGACCGTCGACGCTGGAGGAGGCCCGGTCGTAGCACCCGGCGAGGTAGGTGCCCGGGTAGTGGACGCCGTCCGCACGGGATTCGGGAGCGGCGCCGCGGGTGACCAGGTAGCCGTTCCCCACGGCGCACAGGACTTCACGAACCCCCTCCTGGGCGGGGTCGAAGCCCTCGTAGCGCAGCGTCCACGGATCGGGCATCGCCGGCTCCGACTCCGGGCGCGACGCCCGGCGCGCCGAAGGCGCGAGGGAGCGAGTGAGGGCGTCTGCGTCCGACTCCACCTCGCCTCCTCCACTTGGCCTGCCTTCCAGTGTGGGCGGCGCGCCGTCGGCCCGCTCAGCGGATGGCGGGTGGCTCACCGGACACGGCGGTCACGTGCCGCAAGGCCGACGGCGTCTCGTTCGGTCGCCGCGCAGCCGGACGGGCGGCTGTCGGTGTACCACCGGTGACGGGCCCGTGCCGGGCGCGGGTGGTTGCTACAGGGCGTCGGCCGGATCGGCATAGGCGTGCATGCGGACGACCCGGCCGTCGCGGACGGTGAAGACGTCGGCGACCGTCACGTCATGGGCGGTACCGTCGGTGAGACGGCCGTGGAAGTGATGGACGATCACGATCTCCTCGCCCCGCCGGTACGGGGTCGGCTCGGAGACCAGCTCGCTCCACAGGGCGTAGGAGTCGCGCAGGTACTCCGCGACGGCGGCGGGGCCGGTGCGCCGGCCGCCGCCCGGGAACTCCTCGGGCTCGATCCACTCGACGTCCGGGTGGAGCGGGGCGACGGCGGTGTCGATGTCACCTCGGGCGTAGGCCGCGTAGCAGGCCAGCACAAGGGCCACGTCCGGGGCCGTAGGATCCGCGGGAACGGCAGTCATGGGCCGACCATATCCCGACGGTTGGTGCAGCCGTCGTCTTTCGCCCGCGGTGTAACCGGCGCGTCAGGCGGTGACGTCGCCGGGATGCTCCTTGCCTTGGCAGCGGACTTGCCTCGTCGGTGGGCATTGCGGCCAACGCGGTGAGCCCGGCGTACTGTCAAGCCCGTCTGGTCGGTCGCAACTCCCTTACTGTGAAGCGAAGTTACGATCATCATGTGTAGCCCCAGGATACGTCTTCCATGGGTGCGGGGCAGGTGGGCGAGGACCCGGCGCGGTGCGCCGGGACGGCGGGTAGGCCGGGGGAGAGGTCGGGCGACAGGATGGAGCCGTGGGGTCGCTGCCGGTAGGCGTCGGCGCGGGCCGCCGGCCAACTCCCGCTCAAGGGCGGGCACACGCGGGACTCGGCGGTCAGCGCGTGGTGGTGGGTGCCGGTCCCGACGACAGCCTCGTTACCCGGTCGACACAACCGATCTCGCGCTGAAATGATCAGGTGCCGATCACCGCACCTGAACTCCAGCGAAGGAAGCTTGTTCAGCCATGCATATCGACATCGCACCATTCGTTCCGGCTCTTGCAACGGAGCATGAGATAGCCGAGTGCTACGAGGCCTCGACGGCGGTGTTCAGAGAATTCTCCGACTGGCCGGCGCCTTCGTACGCGTCCTTCGTGGAGGAACTGCGTATGCCGACTTCGCTGCTGGGCTCGCAGCGATACTGGGTGGCCCGGACCGGCGGGCGCATCGTCGGAATGGCGACCCTGACGCTTCCGGAGCATGAGAACGTCGAGCTCACCATCACCAGCGTGCGGGTCGTTCCCGAGAGTCGCCGACAGGGCATCGGCACCGCGCTGCTGCGGGCGACGCTTCCCGACTCGCGGGCTGCGGGGCGGGTCGTGGTGACCGGACAAGGACTGAAGGTCGGCGGTGAGGGGGAGAAGTGGGCGAGTGCCCTGGGGTTCGCCAGGGTGCAGGAGTTCGTCCTGCAGGATCTCGCGGTCCCGGACGTTGATCCGCGGCTGTGGCGAGTCGCGGCTCCGGACGGGTACAGGGCGGAGCAATGGACCGGCGCGGCTCCGGAAGCGCTGGTGGCCGGTTATGCGCGGGCCCGCACCGCCATCATGGACGCCCCGGCGGGGGAGTCGAGCCTCCGCTTCCCGGACTGGACGGTGGACCGGGTCCGCCGGCATGAGGCCGACCTGCGGGAGCGGGGCGAAGAGCAGCGGATCGTCGTCGCGGTCCACGAGAGCACCGGCGCGGTGGCGGGGCTGACGGAGATGGTGATCAGCCCGAGTCGGCCGACGTTGGGCTACCAGCAGGAGACGGCGGTGCTACCGGCCTTCCGCGGTCATGGCCTCGGGCGGTTCATCAAGGCCCGCCAGATGCAGTGGCTGCGGGCCGAGCGGCCTGAGATCAGCCGGGTGGCCACGAACACCGCCGCAGACAATTCCCACATGATCCGGGTCAATCACCAGGTCGGCTACCGGACCAACGCCACCGTCGCCGATGTCGAGGCCCACATCGACACCCTGGAGGCCCGCTGGTAGTCCCCGGCCGCGGCGGAGCGACAATGACGGACTCCCCGGTCGGCCTTGCGCAGACGCACCGTCGACGGCCGGATCGGCCTCCGGCCTTGACGCTGACGGAAAGTCAGGACTCCGTGAAGGCCGTCACCCCGGTCATCGTGCCGAGCAGGATGCGTGCTCCGGAGAGTGCCGGTGAGGCGAAGTGGGGGACCGGTCCGACGGTGAGTTGTCGGCGGATGCGGCCGGTTGCCGGGTCGAGTGCGTTCAGCTGCCCGCGTCCGTTGTCGACCACCCAGACCGCGCCGCCGCCGACCACCGGAGAGCCGGCTCCCTGCAGCGGTACCCGCCAGCCGGGCTTGATCGAGCCGTCGGCGGCCACCGAGAAGCGGGCCAGGGCGTCCGCGCACGGCAGGTAGACGGTGTCGCCGTCGACCGCCGCGGCGCCGAACCCCCGGCAGGCCCGCGTCTGCGCCAACTGGCCGCCGATCCCGCCCAGATGGTCGGCGGCCAGGGTGTAGGCGATGCCGCTCTTGCCGGCGATGAACACGTGCCGTCCGACCAGCGCCGGGGCCAGCGAGCCGAGGTCGAGGTCGTTCGCGTTCTCCTGCGCCCAGTCGGCCGGGGCGAAGAAGTCGGCCCGGTGCAGATCGGCGGTGAGGGCGAGCACCGAGTCCGAGCCGTCGTAGCCGCCCGGCGTGCCCTCGGTGGCGGCGCCGTTGCCGACCGAGACGAACATCCGGTCACCGCCCACCACCGGCCCGCCCGGCGACCAGATGCCGCCGCCGCGAGAGGTGGGCACGGTGTAGGCGAGGGTCGGCCCGCTGCCCGTGGCCGGCACCGAAAGGACCGTGCCGACGTAGTCCGAGCAGTCGCCGTACAGTCCGCCGTACGCGATCAGCACCCGGCCCCGCCAGAGCGCGAGCGCGCCGCGCTGCTGGTGCGCCGCGCGCTTCCCGCGCGGCGGTTCGGCCTCGCGGCTGACCAGCGGTGCACCGGTCCCGGCATCGAGTCCGACCAGCTGGTGGAGGCCGCCGGACAGCTCGGCGACCGCGAAGACGAGCCCGGTCCGCGGGTCGTAGACCGGTGTCCCGGTGATGCCCAACGGTGCGATGTCCCCGCAGGGCAGCTCCGAAGCCTGCGCCGGGGCGCCGACGTTACGGCTCCACAGCACCGCGCCGGTGGCGATGTCCAGCGCGTACAGCGTGTTGCGCTCGGTCGCCGCGAACGCCCGGCCGCCGACGACGAGCGGCTGCCCGTACACCGCGCCGTCCAGCGTGGCCGTCCAGGTGCGCACCGGCTGTCCCAGCGGTGCGGCCGAGGGTGCCACGCCGCTGCGTGCGGCGTCGTGCTGGTACGTCGGCCAGTCCCCGGCCTGCGGTGCGGCCGGCGACCTGGTGCCCGACGGGAGCCGCGCGGCGCTGGGTACGCCGGTGGCGAGCCGAGGCACGGTCGACGGGCGGGCCGTGCAGGCCGGGCCCACGGCGAGCAGCAGCATGAGGGCGAGCGCCGCCATGGTCCGCGTGGTGGGCATGCCCGTTCCGCCTTCCGCCGTCCCGCCTTCCGTGGCCCT
The DNA here is from genome assembly GCF_051374625.1 of Kitasatospora sp. HPM-01-4. NCBI lineage: Bacteria > Bacillati > Actinomycetota > Actinomycetes > Kitasatosporales > Streptomycetaceae > Kitasatospora > Kitasatospora sp. HPM-01-4. The sequence goes on from NZ_JBPQGP010000005.1 coordinate 8,858,976, forward strand.
GCCCAACGATCATCACCGGCCGCGCGGGTACACCCAGGACGCCACGCCGCATCGGGAAGCCGGTTGCCGTGGACGGCAGTTGACATGGCCGTACGGGAGCCGGCGGATGCCGAGACGGCACCGGGCGGGGGAGGGTCCCGCACGCGGGCCTCGCCCTCGCCGGGCCGGATCCGCCTCAGGCGTCCCGGCTGTTCAGCGTCCACCACCCGGCCGCCACCGCGAGCGCCGCCCAGGCGATGAGGACGGCCATGCCGCTCCACGGGCCGAGGGCCCCGGCCGGGTGCTGAAGCAGAATCTGCCGCCCGGCCTGGTCGGGAAGGAAGTCGGTCGCACTGCCACGGCCGGACGCGGTGCCGAGGATGAAGGGCAGGATCGTGAACAGGGGCACCAGGACGCACAGCGCGCCGGTGAGCCCCCGCACCACGGCGGTGAGTCCCATCGCGAACACACCGACCAGGGCGGTGTACAGGGCGCAGCCCAGAACGGAGCGCAGGGCGACCGTGCCGCCGATGTCGGGGTGCGACAGCAGCGCCTTCCCGGTGAGAAGGGCGAGCAGGCCGGTGACCAGCCCGACGATGAGGGAGAGTCCGCCGACGACGGCCAGCTTGGCCGCGTAGAACCGGCCTCGCCCGGGTGCCGCGGTCAGCCACAGGCGCAGGGCACCGTCGCGGTACTCGGCGCCCATCACCATGGCGCCGAAGGCGACGGCGGCCATCTGCCCGAAGGTCACGCCGCCGTAGGAGAGCTGGAGGGGGTCGGCGACCGTGCCGGGCCGCGGCCCGGCGCCACAGAGCAGGGCGGACACCACCACCGTGCCGAGCGGGACGGCGGCCAGCGCCGTGAGCTGGGAGCGCAGGGAGCGGACCTTGAGCCACTCGCTGTGCAGCAGGGCTGTCACGGGCACGGTCACACCTCCCGGGCGGCCGGGGCGGGCCGCGACGCGTACGCCGCCTCGCCCTCCGTCAGATCGAAGTAGGCCTCTTCCAACGTGCCCTCCTCATGGGCGAGTTCGAGGAGCGGGATGCCCTCGCGGGCGGCGAGCCGGCCGATCTCGTCGGGCTGCGCGCCGGGTACCGTCCAGTAGCCGTCGCCGCTCTCCTGGGGAGTGAAGCCCCCGGCGAGCAGTACCGTGCTCAGCCGGGCTCCTTCGCTGGTGCGCAACCTGACCCGGGGGCGGATACGGGCGTCGATGAACTCCCGGAGCGGCGCATCGGCGAGCAGGCGTCCCCGGCCGAGGACGATCAGGTGGTCGGCGAACGCCGCCGTCTCGGTCATCAGGTGGCTGGACACCAGGACGGTGCGCCCCTCACCGGCCAGGCGGCGTACCAACTGCCGGGTCCAGGCGATCCCTTCGGGGTCGAGCCCGTTGAACGGCTCGTCCAGGAGCAGCACTTCCGGATCGCCGAGCAGGGCCCCGGCCAGACCGAGCCGCTGGCGCATGCCGAGCGAGAAGGTCCGGATCCGGCGGTCCGCGACGGAGGCGAGCCCCGCCTCCTCCAGGACCTCCCCGACCCGCCCGGCGGGGATGCGGTTGCTCGCCGCCAGGGCGAGCAGATGACTGTGCGCGGTGCGTGCGCCGTGGGCGGCCTGGGCCTCGAGCAGTGCCCCGACGGTGCGCAGCGGCTGCCCCACCCCGGCAAACGGGTGGCCGCCGATGGTCGCGGAACCGGAGGTCGGCCTGTCGAGGCCGAGGATCAGGCGCAGGGTGGTGGACTTGCCGGCGCCGTTGGGGCCGAGGAACCCGGTGACCCGGCCCGGTCGCACGCTGAAGGTGAGCCTGTCGACCACTCGGGTACCACCGCGGTCCTTCGTGAGGTCGTGAACGTCGATGCTGGTCATGGAGCCACTGTGGCCGCCGGGGAGGCGGGGCGGCTTCCCCCGCCGGTGGGTGCGCTCTCCCCCGTGCGGGGGAGCCGCCGTACCGGCCGCGCTGGCAGGATGACCAGGTGCCCGACATCAGCCGTTACGTTCGACTCCGCCGGTTCCTGCGGTCGCCGGCGCGGCCGGTCACCTACACGCGCTGGTTCCACCTGTGCGTACCGGCCGGCGCCATCGCGCTGTGGATGTTCTTCGGCCCGAGCCAGCTCTACCTGCTCGGGATCGTCACCGTGCCGGTGGGCCTGATCCCGGCGGCCCGTCTGGCGGAGGGCGTCCAGGCCCAGTTGCTCCTGGTGCCGGACGAGCGCGGCCGGCCCGACGCCTCGATCGCGGCGGCGCCCGCCACCACCTGGCAGGACCGCTGGCTGACGGTGCTCTGGATGGAGGTGCGGCTCGTCCTCGCCGCGGCGGCCGTGATGACCACCGCCTGGGGGCCGATGCTCACCGTCGAACTGCTGCGACTCGGGCTCGGCGGCGCTCCGGTGACCATTCCGGCGCTCGGCACCTGGCAGCCGCACTGGTGGTGGGCACCGCTGGCCCTGCTGCCGGGCGTGGCGACGCCCGTCCTGCTGGCCGCGCTCGGCGAGCTCGTCACCTCGCTCGCCCGGATTCTGCTCGGCCCGTCCCCCGCCGAGCGGCTGCGCCTCCTGGAGGAGCGCACCGAGCAGCTGATGGAGCGCAACCGCATCGCCCGGGAACTGCACGACTCCATCGGCCACGCGCTGACCCTCGCCGTGCTGCAGGCGGGTGCCGCCCGGGCAGGCGGGGACCCGGCGTTCACCGAACGGGCGCTGGCCGCGATCGAGGAGGTCGGGCGGGGCGCACTGGAGGACCTGGAGAGGGTGCTGCTGGTCCTGCGTGACAGCGGCCGGCCGGTGAGCGGACGGCCCACCCTCGGGGAGGCGGACCGGCTGCTGGAGTCGGCGCGCAGCTCGGGCTCGACCGTGGACGCCGAACTGTCAGGACCGCTGGACGAAGTGCCGGGGCCGGTCTCCCGTGAGGGCTACCGCATCCTCCAGGAGGCGCTCACCAATGTGCTGCGGCACTCGGGCCCGGTGCCGATCAGGGTGCGGGTGGCGGTGAGCGGGCGGCAGCTGGAGCTGGCGGTGGCCAACCCGCTGTCAGGGCAGGCCGCCTCCGTGCCCGGCCGCGGTGGCAGCGGGCTGCGCGGCCTGCGCGAGCGGGCGGCCCTGCTCGGCGGCCAGGCGCAGGCGGGCTCCTCCCACGGCGAGTGGCAGGTGCGGGTACGGCTGCCCCTCGACGGTGCGGCGGTACCGCGGGACTCCCGGGAGCGCCCGGCCGACCTCTCGGTAGGCTGATCGGATGCCAATCACCGTGCTGCTGGTCGACGATGAACCCCTGGCCCGGGCCGGCCTGCGCGTGGTCCTCGAAACCCAGCCCGACATCCGGGTGGTGGGTGAGGCGGCGGACGGTGCCGCGGTCATTCCCCTGGTGCGGCGGCTGCGCCCTGACGTGGTGGCCATGGATGTGCGGATGCCGCTGCTCGACGGGATCGAGGCGACCAGGGCCGTGCTGCGAACGGTGGCCCCGCCGCCGAAGATCCTGGTGGTGACGACCTTCGAGAACGACGAGTACGTGTACCAGGCACTGCGCGCCGGGGCCGACGGCTTCCTGCTCAAGCGGGCGCGGCCCGCGGAGATCGTGCACGCGGTGCGGCTGGTCACCGAGGGCGACTCGCTGCTGTTCCCGGCCGCGGTAAGGGCGTTGGCCGCCGAGTACGGCAGCCGGTCGGCCCGGGACGCGATGGAGCGGGCCGCGCTGACCGAACGGGAGGCGGCGGTGCTCCGGCTGATGGCCAGGGGGCTGTCCAATGCCGAGATCGCCGAGCAGCTGCTGATCGGCTCCGAGACGGTGAAGTCCCATGTCAGCGCGGTGCTCGGCAAGTTGGGTGCGCGGGACCGGACGCAGGCGGTGATCGCCGCGTACGAGTCGGGGTTCGTGACACCGGCCTGAAGCCGTGGGGGAGTTCGCTCCGGCCCGGGCGGACAGCCCCCGGCCGGGGCGCCGCAGATCTCAGACACCGCCCTGGACCTGCTCGAACAGGAACGCCTTGATGAAGCAGTCCCGTGGCTGCGAGATCGCGAACAGGACGCAGTCCACAAGGGAGTTCGCGGTGAGGGCGTCGCCGGCGCCACGCGGTGTCCGGTTCCACTCCTCGGACAGCGGGTCCGGGTTGTGGAAGTCCGGCGGGTAGAGCGAGATCACCCTGATCCCCTCGGCCCGCAGCCGGTGGGACAGGATCTCGGCGAACCCGGCCTGCGCGCCCTTGGCCGCGTAGAACGCTTCGTGCGCCTGTGAGCGGTGATGGCCCGCCGTGCCGCACGCCGAGACCATGTTCACCACGTCGGGTCCGGCCGAGGCGCGCAGCAGGGGGAGAAAGGCCTTGGTGACCAGGACGGTTCCGGTCGCACCGGAGGCGATGGTGTCGGCGACGTCCTCGTCGGCGACCGACAGCAGGTCCGCGCCGTGGAGGTAGCGCGCACCGTTGTTGACCAGGACGTCGACCTGGTCGGTGCGCTCGGCGACGGCGGCGGCGAACGCCCGGATCGAGGCGGGATCGGTCAGGTCGCAGGTGAAGGCGTGCACCCGCTCGTGTCCGAGCCCGCGGATCTCGCCCCGGACACGCTCGGCGGCGGCGAGGGTCCGCGCGGACAGGAAGACCTCGGCTCCGAGCCCGGCGAAGTGGACGGCGAGGGTACGGCCGAAGTCGCGGCCGGCGGCGGTGATGACCACGCGGCGGCCGGTGAGGTTCTTCATGGACACCTTCGAGGGGAGCCCGGTGTTCGGACCGGGAGGAATCGGACTTCCCGCGTCGCGGGACAGGACAGCGGGTTCGCCGTCAGGGCGTGACCGGCTCGGGGCGGGCGCGCCAGGCCGGTTCCAGGGCCACCACGTGACCGGTCATCGACCGGAGATCGTCCGCGAGTGCGGCGCGGGCGCGCAATTCCGGCAGGTGCCGGGCGACATAGCGCCGGTGGGCGGCCTGTCCGGACCACAGAGTGGCGATCAGACAGCGGCCCTGGCCGAGCCGGACTGCGGCGCCGGCGAGCATTCCGCCGGCCGCCGCCATGCCCGGAACCCAGAGGCGGCGCTGCACACTCAGGAAGTGCTCCGCACGGCCGGGCAGCAGTCGGCAGTCGGCGAGCCGGAGCAGCCCGGCGGCCTCGACGGCATCGGGCAGGCCGGCCAGGTCGCCGGCCCACTCCAGGACCGTCTCGCCGGTGGCGATCCCGATCGAGTCGTAGGCGGCGGACTGCCGGGCGGTGGCGGCCACGGCGTCATGCCGCTCGCGCATGAAGCCCCGGTAGCTGTCGACGTCGGCCCACAGGGCCAGGACATGGGCCCGGCCGGTGGCGAGATCCCAGCCGCCCAGCTGGCCGACCAGGCCGGGCTGGTCGCTGATGGCCGACCACGCGCGCTGACCGGAAGAGAACTCCGCCCTCGCGGCGGTCGGAACACCGCAGACGATCCACTTGCCCCACACGCGGTCGACCTCCCGACAGGACCGAATACGACGAACTCGCGGAAGGAATCATCGATTGAGCACCCTGCGGGGCGTAACGGTCGGAAGCCGCAGAGGGACCGGGCCGGGAGACGTACGACCTGGGGCCGAACCGGTCACGCCCTTCCCCGACGGCGGGCCCGGGCCCGCGCCCGCGCACCGGTGGACTCGCCGCGCCGGCCCGCCGTCGTGCCGGGCACGCGGTGCGGAAGCCGTAAGTCCCCGTTCAGGATTCCGGGGCGCCCGCCGTGGGCCGCGTCGGCGCGGTGGTGGCGAGAGCGAGGGCCGCGAAGGCGAGCAGAACGGCCGAGGCCGCCACATAGCCGGCCGTGCCGTGGGCCAGGTGGAGGGCCAGAGTGACCGCGGCGACACCGAGGGCAGTACCCAGGCCACGGGTCATGTTGACCATGCCGCCACCGGCCGCGGCGGCGCTGCGCGGCAGCGCGTGCATCACCACGGAGTTGTTGGCCGGGATGAACACCCCGAGCGCGAGGCCGAGCAGAAGAAGCGGTACCGGCAGCAGCGCGGCGTGGACGGGCAGCAGGACCAGCAGGACCAGCGCCCCGATGCAGCCCGCCGCGCCCGCGCGGCTGCGCCTGCGGTCGTCCCAGCCCAGCGGCAGCAGCCGCTCGGCCAAGGTCGCGGCCAGCGCGAAACCGACCGGCAGGGCGGTGAGCACCATCCCGGCGGATATGGACGAGACGTGCCGGCGGGCGAGTTCGACGGGGACGAGGACCAGCGGTCCGAACAGCACCAGGTATCCGCACAGGCCGCCCAGCAGGCCGGTCCCGACCGGACCTCGGTGCAGCAGTTCCAGGTCGATCAGCGGATCGGGGTGCCGGGACTGGCGGCGCAGGAAGGCCCAGCCCGCGACGGCTGCGGCGGCGCCCAGCACGGCGGCGGTCCACACCGGAGTGCCGAGTCCGGAGGCGACGGACAGGGCGAGCAGGGCGCAGGTGGTGGCGGCGGCCAGCAGGGCGACGCCGACGGTGTCGGTGCAGGAGGTGCGGGCGCGTTCGCGGGTACGGGGGAGCAGGTAGTGTCCGGCGATCAGGGAGAGGATGCCGACGGGGACGTTGATCCAGAACACCCAGCGCCAGCCGAGGGTCGCGACGATGGCACCGCCGACGGTCGGTCCGAGGGCGAGGCCGATCGCCTGGCCTGCGGCCTGCATGCCGAGGGCGGCGCGCATCCTGCCCGGTGGGGCGCTGGTGGTGACCAGGGCGACGCTGTTGGCCTGCATGAGTGCGGCGCCGGCGGCCTGCACGACGCGGAAGCCGACCAGGGCCGCCAGGGTCGGGGCCAGGCCGCAGGCGGCGGAGGCGAGGGTGAAGACGGCGAAGCCGTACAGGTACATGAGTTTGCGGCCGTGCACGTCGGAGAAGCGGCCGATCGGTACCAGCAGGGCGACGAGTGTGAGCAGGTAGGAGAGCGAGACCCACTGCACCGCGGCGAGCGTGGTGTGGAACTCCTCGCGCAGCGCCTGGTAGGTGAGGGTGACGATGCTGGCGTCGAGCTGGCCCATGAAGGCGCCGAAGCAGACGGTGAGCACCGCGAACCGCCACGCCCCCGCGTGGTTGCGGACGGCCTCGGGCCGTGGGCGTTCGACGGTGAGAAGGGTGCGGATCATAGGCGTGGTGGGTCGGGCGTCGGTGTGGTGCGTTCGGTCCGCCATCTGTGTTTCCCCTCGGCGGATGCCTTGCTGGGCGAAGGTCCTCGGGCTCCACGGCAGCGGAGTGCCGTCGAGCCATCTCATATCCTGATATTACATCGGCGTGCGACATAATCGTAAGGGGAGATATTGGGGGTGGTGATCTCCGTCCAGCAGCGGCGGGCGCGCCGGACGGCCGCGGCGGTTCCGGCGAGGATGCGCAGCACGTACGCGGCGGCCGGCTGTGTCGGACAGTCCGGGAACGGTCTTGCAGAGCGCCAGGTGCATGAGGGCCGCTCCCCTTGCGGTCAGGGTGCGTACCCCGCCGGGGTTTCCCCTGGGTGCGGACTGGCTGACAAGCTGTCCCGGTCGGGATGCCGCCGGGCATTCCTCGGCCGAGGGGGAGGTCCTGTCATGGGTGTCGGAGAAATGCCGTCGGAGCGAGGCCCTGTCTCGACGGCTCGGCGGGCGCCTGCCTTCGACCCTGAGCTGAGTGCCGTGCTGGCGGCCATGGGAGCGGAGGTGAGGGAGCCGCTCACCCCGGAGGGTCTTGCGGCCAGGCAGGAGCGGGACGCCGCGGCCCGGCCCCTGCCGACGGTCCGGGAACTCCAGGCCGGTGGCCGGTTCGAGGTGGAGGAACTGCGTGCGCCGGGAGACGGGGACGGGAGCGAGGTCAGGCTGGTCAGTGCACGGCCCGCCGGGGCCACCGGTCAGCTGCCGCTGCTGTACTACATGCACGGCGGCGGAATGATCATGGGCAATGCGTGGTCGGTGCTTCCGCGGCTGCTCAGTGAGTGGGCGCTCCCGCTGCAGCTCGCCGTCGTCTCCGTCGAGTACCGACTGGCGCCGAAGACGCGGTACCCCGGACCGGTGGAGGACTGCTATGCCGGACTCACCTGGGTGGCCGAGCACGCGGCCGGACTGGGTCTCGACGCGGACCGCATCATCATCGGCGGGAAGAGCGCCGGCGGTGGACTCGCCGCGGCCCTCGCCCTGCTGACCCGCGACCGCGGCGGGCCGGTTCCGCTCGGTCAGCTGCTGCTGAGCCCGATGCTCGACGACCGCAACGACACCTTCTCCAGCCATCAGATGGCCGGCCACGACACCTGGGACCGAACCTCCAATGCGACCGCGTGGCAGGCGCTGCTGGGCGACCGGTACGGCGCCGCCGACCTGCCGCCCTACGCGGCCCCTGCCCGAGCCACGGATCTGTCCGGACTTCCCCCGGCCTACGTCGAGGTCGGGTCGGCCGAGACCTTCAGGGACGAGGCCGTGGCCTACGCCAACGCGATCTGGCAGGCCGGCGGCGCGGCCGAACTGCACGTATGGCCCGGCGCCTTCCACGGATTCGACACCCTCGCACCGCGGGCGGTCCTCAGCCGGGAGGCCCTCGACACCCGTTCCCGCTGGCTCCGGCGGATCGTCGCCCGCTGAACCTCGGCTCGGTGGTGGGGGTCAGGACGGTCAACGTCCTTACCTGAACGGGAGGTTGGCGCGGACAGCGCGGACAGCGCGGGCGGCCGACCGGGCGTCGGCGGCCACCGGACGGCCACCGCTGCCGGCTCCCCTTGCCCGGGAGCCGGCGGCGGTCCCGCTCAGCGGGCCAGCCGGCGCAGCAGGATCACGTTGTCGGCGAGCGTGCCCGGCTGGCCGTCCGGGCCCACGGCCTCCCGCTCGGGCGTGGCCAGGCGCTCCAGATGCCAGTCGTCCGGGGCCAGGCCGATCTCGGTCAGGGTCTCGCGGGCGGTGGGGAAGACATGCTCGTGGAAGTGCCCGGACCACGGCGGCGCCGCGGCGTGGTCGACCACCAGCAGCAGACCGTCGTCGGCCACCAGTTCCGCCGCCGAGTGCAGCACCCGGTCCCGCGGGAACTCCACCTGCGACTGCAGGTACTGGGCGGAGACCAGGTCGAAGCTGCCCTCGGGCAGGGTGCGGCCCAGGTCGTGCCGCTGGAAGTCGATCCGGTCCGCGGCCCCGGCCTCGACCGCGTGCGCCCGGGCCCGCTCCAGGGCGGTGGCGGAGACGTCCACCGCGGTCACCTGCCAGCCGGAACGGGCCAGCCAGACCGCGTCACCGCCCTCGCCGCAGCCCAGGTCCAGGACGCGGCCCGGGCCCAGCGGCGCGGCCACCTCGACCAGCAACGGGTTGGGCCGCCCGCTCCACAGGCGCTCGCGCGAGCGGTAGTGCTCCTCCCAGTACCGGCCGATCTCGCTGTCGAACTGCTCGCTCATCGTCCCTCTTCCTCGGTAGTGGTGCCGTGGGCGCGGCGCTCGGCCACCGCGCGGACGGTGTCCGCCGCGGTCGGACGAAGCCCCTCCTCGCGTCCTCGGCGATCGTCGGACGGGACATGGCGGTTTGGCCAAACTTCTTGCCGGATCGGCAAAACCGGGGCATCAGCGAAACCGGGACATCCGCACATCGTGCGGCGACGGCACTCCGGGCCGTGTCAGGAACCGGGGCCGGCTGAGGGGGCTGCGGGCGCGGAGCCGGGCGGCCCCGGCGCGGTCAGGACGCCGTGCGCCGGCCGTCCTCGGCGAACAGCCTGTCCAGGTACTGATCGACGGCGGTGAGCACCTCCTGGGGTTCGACCACGGCCAGCTCGATGAGGGTGGTGAAGCCGGTGAGCGCCAGGAGCAGATTGGTCTCGGCCACCGGGTCGCGATCGGCGCCGATGTACCCGTCGGCGATCGCCTGGCGGACCAACTGCTCGACGATGGCGCGTCCCTGGACCATCCCGCCGCGCGCCCGCGCGTGGAAGTTCTCGTTGTGCAGCGCCTCCAGCACGAAGGCGGCGCTCATCCGGCTGGTCGCGCGGGCGTCGGCATGCAGCGGGAGCATCTCCGTGAGCATCACCCGGAGCACGTCACGGGGGTGCGGCCTGTCGCCGAGCCCCGCAAGGCCCCGGCCGACGCGCAACGAGGCCTGCTCGGACGCGAATTCCATGGCGAAGGAGAGCATCGCCTCCCGGGAGGAGAAGTAGTGCTGCAGCTGCCCGAGCGAGATGCCCGCCTCCTGTGCGACCTCACGCATGGTCAGATGCGTCACGCCGCGCTGCTCCGCCACCCGCCACAGTGCTCGGGCGATCGTCTCCCGGCGTTCGCGGTGGTCCACCTGCTTCGGCATCGTCGGATTCTCCGTGCGTCGTCGCTCAATACCGTTGACACAATACAGTCGACTGAAATAATACGGATGACCTAAAACAGAGCTCCGCCGAGGAGGAAGCGACATGTCCGAACAGCCAAGGGTGCGTACCGCGGAGGGCGTCGTGGAGGGCCGCCGACTGCGGGGTCACGCGGTGTTCCGTGGCATCCCCTACGCCCAGCCGCCGGTGGGAGCGCTCCGGTTCGCCGCGCCGGCCCCACCCCGGCCCTGGGAAGGGACGAGGCAGGCGGTCGAGTTCGGGCCCGTGGTGCCGCAGTCCGGGCCGGTGCACCACAGTTCGCCGGACGGTACGGAGTGGCTGACGCTCAACGTCTGCACTCCGGACCCGGGCGCGGCGGGGCTGCCGGTGCTGGTGTGGATCCCCGGCGGCGGCTACATGGCCGCGGACTCCAGTGACCCGCAGTACGACCCGGCGGCGCTGGCCGGGGCGGGGCTCGTCGTGGTGAGCGTCAACTACCGGGTGGGTGCCGAGGGTTTCGCCTTCCTTGAGGGCGCTCCGCCGAACCGGGGGTTCCTCGACCAGATCGCGGCGTTGCAGTGGGTGCGTCGGAACATCGCCTCCTTCGGAGGAGACCCCGACCAGGTCACGGTGGCCGGGCAGTCGGCCGGGGCGGGGTCGATCGCCGCCCTGCTGACGATGGAGCGGGCACGCGGCCTGTTCCGGCGGGCCATCACCCACTCGGTGCCGGGCCTGCACTGCACCCGCGCCCTGGCGGAGCAGGTCGCCGCCGTGCTCGCGGAGCGGCTCGGTACGGTGCCCACCGCCGAGTCCCTCGCCGCCGTCGACCCCTGGCGCCTGGCCGAGGAGGTCACCGCGCTCTGCGTCGACCTCCCGAACCACCGCGAGAGCTGGGGGCGGCTCGCCCAGGCCGGTGTCGCCATATGCCCCGTGGTCGACGGCGAGGTCCTCACCGAAACGCCGTGGCCCGCGCTGACGGATGGCCGCGCGGACGGAATCGATCTCCTCGTCGGACACACCCGCGACGAGTTCCGGCTGTTCAGCGTCATGACCGGGCGGGTGGGCCGGTTCACGGAGCAGGACGCCCGTACCGCCCTGGACCTGTTCGCGCCCGCACCGGACGGTGCGGACGCCTATCGCGCCGCCAGCCCACAGGCCACGCCGGAGGAGCTGCTGGAGACGGTGTACTCCGATGCCGTCTTCCGGATGCCCTCGATGCGGCTGGCCGAGGCGAACGCCGTAGCCGGGGGAACCTCGTTCCTGTTCGAGCTGCGGCTGACCTCCCCGGCCCTCGGAGGGGTCCTGGGGGCCTGTCACAGCCTCGACGTCCCCCTGGCGTTCGGCACGCTGGACAGCCCCATCGGCACGCAGCTCTTCGGTGCCCCGCCCACCCCCGAGGCCGTCGCGGTGTCGCGGGAACTCCAGCAGGCGTGGGTCCGCTTCGCGACCACCGGCGAGGCCGGTTGGGCCGCCTACCGCCCCGACCGGCAGCTCACCCGGGTCCTGGACACCGAGTCGACGACCGTGCCCTACCCCGAACAGGCCTCCCGCCGGATCTGGGAGGGCCACGACCCGGCCCCGTTCGATCTCGGCTAGGCCGGGCCGAGGACAGCGACGGGGAACGGCGGAACAGCCGTCAGCGCCGAGGGACCGGTCCTGCTACTCGTCGCGCCGACCGTCTGCCGGGTTCCGTGCCGGTGGCACCGATTCGACAGCCGTGTCACGGCACGGACTTGTGAGCGAACACCCACCTGTTGCCGCCGAGTGCGTCGTCCGGTTCGGGAAGCGGGCCGCGACCGTGGTGGCGGCTGAAGTCGAACGGGGTGCGGACCGACGCGGACCAGCCGCGTTCGGACAGGTCACCGGCGGAGTCGGGCCGGGGCTCCCCGTCGAACAGGGCGAGCAGGTCGACGCCGATGCGGTTCCGCGCGGCCGAGTAGACCGGGTTCGCGCGGACCGCGGCCGACTCCGTACCCAGCTTCACCTCGTAGGCCAGCGTGCTCCCGTCCGCGCTGAGTCCGTCGACCGCGGCGAAGAGGCCTCGCTCGGCGTCGCGGGGGAGGTAGAGCAACAGGCCCTCGGCCAACCAGGCGGTGGGCTCGGCGGGTTGGAAGCCGGCGGCGGTCAGTGCTCCGGCCCAGCCGAGGCGCAGATCAGCCGCCACCGTCACCCGGCGCGCGGTCGGTGCGGCGCCCAGCCGGTCGAGGACCCGCTGCTTGAACGCGAGGACGTCCTCCTGGTCGATCTCGAAGACGGTGCGGCCCGGGGGCAGGTCGAGCCGGAACGCCCGGGTGTCGAGCCCGGCCCCGAGCAGGACGACCTGGCTGGTGCCCGTGTGCGCGGACCGCAGGAGGAAGTCGTCCAGGACCCTGGTCCGAAGGCCGAAGTAGCGGCCGAGCCTGCCCCACAGCGGATCGGCGTCGCCGTCCGGGACCTGCCGGGGGTGGACCGGCCAGTGGGCGGACGCCTGTGCGGCGCGCACGAAGTGCTCCGCGTAGACGTCCTGTGCCAGGGCGTCGGGGCGGCGGGTCTCGATCGCCCGGGCCGCGGCGACCATGAGCGCGGTCAGGCCGACGCCGCCTTCGACCCCGGTGCCGAGCCGGGCGGTGCCGGCCATGTGTCCTCCTCACCGGGGCGCCGTGACCAGACGGAGAGCTGGTCGTGGGTGGTGACGCGGGCGCCGTAGACGCGGTTCATGAAGTGCAGGATCCGCTCGTCCGGCAGATGGAGAGCTGTAGTGCAGTCCCGCAACACCGTTACGTGGAACCCTTTCTGGAACGCGGTGCGCGCCGTGGAGTCCACACAGACGTCGGTGAACAGGCCGGTGAACACGAGGTGTTCAGCGCCGCTGAGGATGAGGTGGCGTTCGAACCCGTCGCTGAGGAACGCGTCGAAGCAGGCCCGCTTGGTGAAGACCGCCTCGCCGGGCGCCGGTGCCACCAGGTGGAACTCGGCGCCCCAGCTGCCTTCAAGGCACTTGGGGCGCTTGCCCAGTACGGCGTCGCGGTGCCGCCAGCTCGCCCGCTGGTGGACCACGTCGCCGAGGAACCGCACGAAGACGACCTCGACGCCGTGGGCCCGCGCCGAGTCGACGGCCCGCGCCGTGTTCGCCGTCACCGCCTCCAGTGTCGCGGGGTCACCGGGGTACCGGGAGGTGGCGACCGGGCCCGCGCAGAAGTCGTTCTGCAGGTCGACGACGACCAGCGCCGTTCCGCGTCCGGTGGTCATGATCCGGTGGCCAGTGCGCCGGCGGGGGCCGTCATGTCCTCGGGCAGGTGCGGTTCCAGCACCTCGAGGAGCGCGTCGACCACCGCTGTGGTGGAGTGCCGCCCGCCGAGGTCCGGGGTGCTGATGCCCTGTTCGAGGACGGCCGCCAGGGCGCGTTCGGTGGCGTGGACCGCCCCTGAGCAGCCCGCGTGCCGCTCCGCGATGAGAGCGGCGGCCCGGACGGTCGCCACCGGGTTGACCGTGCCCGTCCCCTCAAGGTCGTCGGCGGACCCGTGCACGGTCTGGTACTCGACCAGCCCCTTGAGGTCGGGGTGGAGGTGGACGTTCTCCGTGCAGCGGTTCTCCTGGCGCTCGGAGGCGAACCGGTCGAGCAGGACCACGTGCATGATGTCGGCCCACTCGTTGCCCGCGATGATGACGGTGCGGTCCGAGAGGCCGTGTGCGATCAGATTGCGGTTCACCGTGTCCGGCTGGAACAGCTGGACCTCCACGCCGTGCCGCGCCGAGATCTCCGCCACCCATTCGTCGAGGGCGCCGTCCAGCAGGTGGAACTTGTAGGCCATGACGACCCGGGCGGGCCCGTGGCCCGGCCACAACCGGGCGGCGCGGCGGACGGCGAAGGAGACGACCTGCTCGGTGACCTCCCGGCTGAACTCCATGGTGCGGGTGACCAGTCCGGGGGAGTGGCGGTTCTCCCCGGTGTAGAAGCCCTGGGCCTCGTCCCGCACCAGCAGCAGCGTCGCGTCCCCGGCGGTGATGGTCTCGACCTTGACGGCCTGGAGGCGCTGCCGCACCAGGTAGAGGGACTGGGCGTTGATCGCGGTGCGGAACACGGCCCGGGTGCCGAGCCCCGCCTGCTCGCGGCAGAACCGCTCGTAGTGCGCGGCGTCCTCCTGCGTGAGCCGGCCGATCCGCTCGACACCCGCCCGCTCGGCCTTCAGTGACAGGTAGGAGTGGTAGACCCGGGGTGAGCGTACGACCTCGATGTCGGTCTCGTGCAACTGCGCGATCCTGCCCAGAACCTGTTCGAAGACGGCCGCGAGCTCCGCGCCCGTTCCTCGGCCGACGGCGAGTCCGATGACCGGTTTCACTTCGCTCCTTCGCTCCGTCGCGTGCACGCTCTCCGCGGATCAGGCCGCCGGGCTTCGCGCCGGGTGGTTGCAGGGGACGCCGGTCCTGTCCGGGGGTGCGGTGCTCCCTGATCGGCTTCCCACTATCCGCGACGGCGCCCATGTGCACCGGACATGAGTTCTATGTTCACCCTGATGAGTGAACTCTCGTGAAATGATGGAGAGTTAGGGCATGGATGTGCAGTTGGAGTGTCCGGGTAGTGTCCGTCCGAGGGGAGGCGAACGCCCGGAGCCGGCGGCCTCGACCGCGCCATCCTTCGCCGCCTGCCAAAACGCTTGGCGCCCATGCCGACGGCGCCCCGAGAATACGGCCCGTGCGCCTCTCACTCCTGATCATTCGTCAGCCGGACTTCCGCTGGTTCTACACCGGGCAGACGGTGTCCCTGCTCGGCACGTCGATGGCTCCCGTAGCGCTGGCGTTCGCGGTTCTCGACGCCTCCGGGAACACCGACGACCTCGGCATCGTCCTGGCCGCCCACATGGTGCCGCTGCTGGCGTTCCTCCTGCTCGGGGGCGCCACCGCCGACCGGTTCTCCCGGCGTACGGTGCTGGTCGCCGCCAATCTGGGCTCGGCGCTCACCCAGGGCGGCGTCGCCGCGCTCCTGCTGAGCGGCCGGTACTCCCTCCTCCTGGTAGCCGGGCTCGAAGCCCTCAACGGCGTGCTGGCCGCCTTCACCACGCCGGCGCTGCGCGGCGTCGTCCCCGAACTCGTCGACGCCGACCGGCTCCAGCAGGCCAACTCCCTGCTGGCGGCGACGCGCAACGCCACGAAGATCGCGGGCCCGAGCCTGGCCGGGCTCATCGTCGCGGCCGTCGGCGGCGGGCCGGCGATCGCGTTCGACGCCCTGAGCTATCTGGTCGCCGCCGGCTGCCTGACCCGACTGCGCGTCTCCAGCCCGATCGCACCCTCCTCGACGGGCCTGTCGGCCGACATCCGAAACGGCTGGACGGAGTTCCGCCGGATCCGCTGGGTGTGGATCGTGTCCGCCACGTTCTGTCTGATCAACCTGGTGCAGACCGGCACCTGGCAGATCCTCGGGCCGGAGCTCACCAGACGGATCGGCGGCGAGGCGGCCTGGGGCCTCGTGCTCAGCGCCCGCGGCCTCGGTCTGCTGGTGATGAGCGCACTGATGTACCGGCTGGTGATCCGGTACCTGCTGCGCGCCGGACAGATCATGAGCGCGCTGGGGGCCCTGCCCCTGCTCGCGCTCGGTGCGCACCTGCACGCCGGCTGGCTGGTCGCCGCCGCGTTCGTGGCGGGCATCGGATCCGCCGTCGCCGCGATCGGCTGGGACACCTCGCTGCAGGAACACGTGCCCGCGCACGTGCTGTCCCGGGTCTCCTCCTACGACGACCTGCTGTCCTACCTCGCGATTCCCGTCGGCCAGCTCAGCGTCGGCCCGCTCGCCCACGCCTACGGCGGCTTCCGGGTGACCGCCGTGACCGGCGTCGTCTACGGAGTCGCCGCCATGATCCCGCTGGCCTCGGCCGCAGTGCGCAGGCTGCCCCACGCCGTGGCCGGCCCGCACACGGCGGCACCGCCCACGCGGACGGTCGCCACCGAGCCGACCCCAGCTGGTCCGCCCGGACCGGCCGAGGGCTGAGGTTCCCCCGCTCCGGGGCCGCCGCGGGGGAGACGAGCGGCCTCACCGCCCCACGGGGCCTGTGGTCGGAGCCGTCAACCGGGTGAATACGGAGCATCGCGGAAGCCGCCGGCTTCGTCGGCGGGTAGGACGGCGTGGCCGGATCACCGGCATCAGTGCCTGCGCCGTACCGCCGACGTGCGGCCCGGCCCGACCTGGAAGGACTTCCCCCGTGCCCGTACCGACCTCGCTCGACCACCATGCCAAGAAGTACAGCCTTCCGCTCGCCTACTGGCTGGCCAAGGCGTCGGAGCTGGCCTACCAGGACGAGGTCGCCATCGACGCCCAGGTCCATGCCTGGGGCTTCGACCGGGTACGCCATCACCAGACCAGGTTCACCCCGCCGTTCCCGCTGGAGGACACCCAGGCGTACACCATGGCCAGCGATGACATGATCATCACCGCGTTCCGCGGCACGGAACCGGCGGAGATCCGTGACTGGCTCTCGGACGCCAGCACGCCGCCGTGGCCGGGCCCGGCCATGACGGGGTACGTCCACTACGGCTTCGGTGCGGCGCTGCAATCGGTCTTCCCGGCCGTCAGGGACACCCTGGCGGAGTTCCGGACCAACGACCAGACGGTGTGGTTCACCGGCCACAGCCTCGGCGGTGCGCTCGCCATGCTCGCGGGTGTCCGCCTGTATCTGGAGGAGCCCAGGCTCCAGGCGGACGGCGTCTTCACCTACGGCCAGCCCCGCACCTGCGACCGGATCCTGGCCGCCGCGTACAACAAGGGCTTCAAGGACCGCATGTACCGCTTCGTCAACAACGACGACATCGTGCCGCAGCTCCCGCCGGAGCCCGTCTTCACCCATGTCGACGCGCTCCGGCACATCGACGCCGACGGCAGGATCCACGAGTCCATGGGACTGCTCGGCGGGCTGGCCGACCGGGCCAAGGGCCTGACCGCCGACGCCTTCGCCCCGGCCAGCGCCGGCGTGCGGGACCACTTCATCAAGAACTACGTCGCGGCGCTGGAGAAGAGCCTCGCCTGACAATCCTCCGGGGCGGCCCGAGAGGAACTCGGGCCACCCCGAGGCGTGTTGTCACCACGGAGTTGCCGCTATGGAGCGGACCGGTATGAGCGAGCTGTGGGCCGGCTGACAGCCGAGAACGTCGTCGATGCCGCGCATGTGGGGCCGGAACTGCTCCCGATGGCAGCCCGTCCGCGGGTGCGGATGCTGCGGGCCCCGGCGGGATGTGAGGGGTGCGGGGCCGGCCGATGTCCCGGCGGGCGCCGGTCGGGAAGACGATCGTCAGTCAGGCAAGGACGCGCGCCCGCTCGGGAGTGCCTCCGGTCGGCTGATGACGCGGCCGACTCCGCATCTGACATGCTGAAGCATGTCAGTAGCTATTGCAAGTGATACGCAATAGTGTGATCCCAGCACGATCATCACCGTCGAAAGGGGCCGTGTCCTGATGGGCACCTACTCACTGCCTGACCTTCCGTACGACTACTCCGCGCTCGAGCGGGCGATGTCGGCGGAGATCCTGGAGCTGCACCACTCCAAGCATCACCAGGCCTACGTCAACGGCGCCAACCTGACGCTGGAGCAGCTGGCCGAGGCCCGCGACAAGGAGCAGTTCGGCGGCCTGGTCGGCCTGCAGAAGACGCTCGCCTTCAACCTTTCCGGCCACGTCCTGCACTCGCTCTTCTGGCAGAACCTCTCCCCCGAGGGCGGCGACCGTCCCGAAGGTGCCCTCGCCGACGCCATCACCGAGCACTTCGGCAGCTTCGAGGCCTTCCAGAAGCAGCTCACCACCGCCACCGTCGGCGTCCAGGGCTCCGGCTGGGGCATCCTCTCCTGGGAGCCGCTCGGCAAGCGCCTGATCGTCGAGCAGGTCTACGACCACCACGGCAACGTCGGCCAGGGCACCACTCCGCTGCTCGCCTTCGACGCCTGGGAGCACGCCTACTACCTGCAGTACAAGAACGTCCGCCCCGACTACGTCACCCGCCTCTGGGACGTCGTCAACTGGCAGGACGTCTCCACCCGCTTCGCCGCCGCCAAGAGCGCCTGAGCACCGGTGTCCGACGGCGGTCCGGAAGCCCGTGCTCCCGGACCGCCAAGGCTCCCAAGGCCGTTGGCGCGGTAGCCGCCGATGGGGTCGAAGACGTCGGCGTGGCCGTGGCGGCGGAGCGGGCTGGCGGTGATGGAGGAGCGGTTGCCGCCCGCGCAGCGCGGGACGAGGGGCCTGTCGGTGGGCAACTCGCCGTGGTGGTTGGGGAGTTCGGCAGGCCAGATGTGCAGGGAGTCCGGGATGGCGCCCCGGCGTGTTCGACGGTGCCGCGCACGTCCGGGACGATGGGCGGCCGGTGGCCGTCAGAGCGTCGCGCAGGGCCTGGACGGTCAGCCGTCGGCCTTGGCGCATCTGGTCCGCGGCGTCGCGGAACGCCGTCTCGGGATCGGACGGGTGGCCGGTGACACGGTCGAAGCCGATGTGGGCGAGGCATGCGGCCCGCTCGGCCCTCGACGCGGAGGGGTGGGACCCGGACGGGGGCCAGGGCCCCATGACGGTCTCCAACACGCGACCGCGTCACTCCGACGGTGGCTGTGGACCTGGACAGATTTCGGCGACGTCCGGACTGAGGTGCTCCGTCGCTCATGAATTACCGCTCTACCGCACACCGCCGCAGCTGTGGACCATGCATCGGTGACCGTCGTACCCGTGGAGGACGCGGACCCCGTGCCCGCAGCCGGCGGACATGACGACTGCCTCGGCCGTCACAATGGTGTCCCGGGAGACCGTCGACCGCGACGGCCGGCTCCCGTCCGACCACCGAAGAAGGAGACGCCGTGAGCGCGCAGACCGCCGTTGCCCAGCGGATCGCCGACACCATTCGCCCCGCCATGCTCAGTGGTCTGCAGGACGTCCAACTCCACGGTCCGGGAGGCGCCCAGCACATCAGTGACTGGGCGGACTGGATCGCGGCCACGGTCGCCGAACACGTCGTCCAACCGATTGCCGCCGAACGGGACGCCTTCGCCGACCGCGTCGACACGCTCAGTCACATCGCCAAGCGCCACAAGGAGGGCTACGCGGACGCGGTACGGGACAAGCAGCAGCTGGAGGCTCGGATCGAGGCTCTGGAGGCGGAGCTGACCCAGTTGCGCACAGCCGAGGAGGCCCACCAGTCCAGCATCTGACTCCAGGTGATCTTGATCGAGGGGGGTCGTGATGAATCGCCTGAATCGCGTGCTGGCTTGGACTGTCGGCGTCGCTGCGCTGAGCGGTGGGCTGACCGGGTGCGGTGACGAGTCGCTCAAGCAGCACCGGGATGTCGGGTACAACGTGAGCGGTCCGGTGCGGACGCTGGTGATCATGGGCGAGACGGGAGACATCCGGGTGACCGGTGGCGGCGGGACCGCGGTAGCGGTCACGGAGCACCAGGCGTACCGGGATGTGCCGCCGACCACGATGCATCGGGTTCTCGACGGCACGCTGGTCCTGGACTTCAGCTGCCCAGATGGGCTGTGCGGGGTCGGGTACGACGTGACGGTTCCGGCCGCGGCGGCGGTGATGGCGCTGTGGACGGGCCCTGCCGCCAGGGCGTCGACCCCGGCTTCGGGCTCAAGGCCCGCATGCGACGCCCGGCCCGTAACCGTGACTTCGAAGAGATGTACGCGCCCGGGGGTGTGCGCCTCGGGGGTGGCCGGCGGCGGGGTGCCGGGTCGCCAGGGCCGGCCCGGGCCGCGGTCGGCGGGGGTCGACACCCGTAGCAGCTTGGCGAGCCAGGGGACCTTCGTGAAGCGACCGGTGTGGTGGGTGCCGGCGACGGCGCCCGAGAGGGATTGGCAGGGCGAGCCGGGCTGGACGCCGCAGTGAAGCGACGTCAGAAGTTGCTTGTGAACCCCTTCAGGGTGATCGAGTCGACGCCGACGGCAGATGGTTCGCCTGAGAGGCACCGCAGATAGGTGCTCTCGACGGCGACTTCAGGATCTTGGAGTGCTCAGCGCAGAACCGGGAGATGCCGTCCTCGAACACCATCTCCCCGTCGTCCTTCACCAGCTCCTTCGTCACCAGCCACCGCGCCGACGACATCCCCTCCATCTCCTCCGTGCTGGCAGGGCGGCGACGCCGGCTACATCGAGTACCCAAGCCAACCAGTACTGAGCGCGGAACCGGCCTGCCTATCCCTCATCGACCTCCTGGTCGATGGCTTCGTTGGCGCGGTCGATCTCGGCCATGTGCTCCTCCGCCCAGGTCCGCAGCCCCGCAAGCGCGGCTTCCAGGGACAGCCCGAGTCCGGTGAGTCGGTAGAAGACCCGCGGCGGCACGGTCGGTTCGACCCGACGCGACACCAGCCCGTCGCGGGTCAGGCTTCGCAGCGTCACGGACAGCATCTTGTGCGAGACGCCGGGCATCCGGCGTCTCAGCTCTGCGAAGCGCACCTCGTCCGGTGCGGCATCGGCGAGCTTCTTGACGGCCATCGACGTCCACTTCGTACCGATGCGGTCCAGCAACTGCCGCGTCGGGCAGTGGGGATCGAACAGATCGCCGCGTACCCCACGACCGGCGGCCCGGGCCCCTCGGGTGGTCACCTGTGGCTCACCACCTTCCCTGAAAGTGCCGTCTAGGAAGCGGTCGGACAGTTACCTATCGTTCTGTGGTCACCAGTGGTAACCAGTCGGAGGAGCCGTCATGCCCGTCCCCACCGCACACCAACTGCGCCGCATCGCCACGAACGGCGTCCAACTCAACGTCGCAATCGCCGGGGACGGACCCGCAGTTCTCCTGCTGCACGGCTTCCCGCACACCTGGCAACTCTGGAGCGGCATCATGGGCCGACTGGCCGGACGGTACCGGGTCATCGCTCCGGACCTGCGAGGCTTCGGTGCCAGTGCACGTGCCGTCGAGGGTTACGACGCAGGCACCCTGGCCGCCGACGCCGAAGGGCTGCTCGACGCACTCGGCGAGCCCTCGGCAGCGGTGGTCGGCATCGACGCGGGCACCGCCCCCGCCGTCCTGCTCGCGCTGCGCCGGCCCGGCCGCGTCCGGCGCCTGGTCGTGATGGAGGCACTGCTCGGCCGCCTGTCCGGAGTCGAACACGTCGTCGCGGGCGGCGCCCCGTGGTGGTTCGGCTTCCACGCCGTCCCCGGCCTCGCTGAGACCGTCCTGGCCGGCAACGAAGCCCCGTACATCGACTGGTTCCTCGACTCGGGGACGCTCGGGCGAGGAGTACCCGACGACATCCGTGCGGCCTTCGTTCACGCGTACACCGGGAGCGAGGCCCTGCGCTGCGCGTTCTCCTATTACCGGGCTCTGCCCACCAGCGCGCAGCAGATCCAGGACGCCGTCGCGACGGCTCGGCTCACCATGCCCACCATGGCCGTCGGCTCTCACCCCGTCGGCACCGGGCTCGAACGCCAACTCCGTCCCATCGCCGATGACCTGGTCGGACACCATCTCCAGGACTGCGGCCACATCATCCCCCTCGACCGCCCCGACGCATTGTTCGCGCTCCTTGCTCCCTTCCTCTCCGCCGATCTGCCGAAGTGACTGGAGCGGGGCCGAAGGATCACGGTCGGTGGTTCGGGCGTTCGTCCCAGCGGTGAGTTGTCCAGGACCGCCGGATCAGGCTGCGCACGGTGATGACTGTGTCGGCGAGGTCGAAGAAGGCATCAATGACATTGACGCGACGCTCGTAGCACCGGGCGGGACGGCAAAAGGCGTTCTGCCACGCGTGAGTGCGTTCGACGTGCCAACGCCGACTGGCCTGAATGGGCGCCTTCTCCCCCTTGTGTGCGATGCGTCCATGCAGACCGCGTTCCCTGAGTAGAGCGCGAGTGGTGTCCGAGTCGTAGCCGGTGTCCAGGTGCACGGTGATGGTGTCGGGCAACGGGCCGAGGCGCTCCAGACGGTCCAGAGTCGGGGCGAGCAGCGGGGAGTCGTGGCGGTTGGCACCGGCCAGGACACGGCCCAGCGGAATGCCGTATCCATCCGTCATGCCCGAGCGCTTCAGTCCCTGCTTGCCGCGGTCGACCGGTGAGCGTCCGGCGGCCTCCCCGCCTCCAGGTGCCTTGGTGATTGCCCCGTCGACGGCGATCTGGTCGAGGACGAGGCCGACGATACGGTCGTAGGACTCCAGTGAGAGCTGCTTGAGCCGGGCAAAAACGCCCCGTCGTATCCACTCGTCACGTCGGCTGCGGATCGTGGTGGCCGAGCAGGTTGTGTCGGCGATCGCCTCGTAAGAGCAGCCGAAGCGCAGCAGTTACAGCATCTTGTCGAAGATGATCTGGTCGCCGTACGCCGCGTCGAAACGCACCATGGGAACGAGGACGGTGGATTTCCCCCGGCGCGGCGCATCCGATGCCGACCGCCGGGGCCATCCACCTTGATCCCGAGCAGCTGTCTTCAACGCGACGGTGGACGGCCGGGGTCCGCAGCAGCGAGCACGCTTCCTTGATCCGGACGACACGATCAAGCCCCGGCCAAGGCTGATACGCCGGTTCACGGAGTTCACGTAGCGGCCCCCGGAAGCCCTGACCCACACCTGCTCAGACTCACCGAACGGAACCCGCCCGTGCCCGCCTTCCACCTCGACCCCGCCGTCGCAGCGGACTTCCCCGACACCCTCATCGCCGTGGTAACCGCCTCCGGTCTTCGCGGCCACGAACCCTGGCCTCTGACCACCGGAGCCCTGGAGGAGTTGGAGCGGCAACTCGCCGACGGCACCTGGCAGCCCGCCGACGAGGCTGACCCCCGCATCGAGGCCTGGCACACCGCCTACCGCTCCTTCGGCACCAACCCCCGCCGCATCCGCCCCAGCGTCGACGCGCTCGGCCGCCGCCTCGCCAAGAAGGGCGCCCTGCACTACCTCGGCCCCACACAGCCGAAGACCGCAGTCTGAGGCCCGGCAGCCCGCGCTGTGACCGACACCGGAGGGAACACGACACGCCTGGAATACTGACGCTCCACCAATCCAGGCCGCAAAAGCGACACGACATCGAATGCCGGCCCGCGACGGTGCCGGCGAGCTGCCTGACGCGTCCTCACGCCCGCCCAGCACCAACGCCTCGCCGAACTCGGACTCCTGGCCACCCGCAGCCGCGTTGTGCTCCTTGCCCGCAGGGCCGCTCTCGGCGGCTCGCCCGCAGCGCCGGGACCACCCGGCCAGGAGGTCCGGGGCGTCGGCACAGCCCGCCGGTCGTGCTGCACGACGCCGACAGCTGGGTGCCCCGTGACGCCGACCCATCTGACTGGCGGCTGCGAGAGCAGCGTGTGAGGGTGGGCAACGGGCCGAGGCCCGGCGAGGCCCACGTGGCCGCCGCGCGGAGCCGGGAGGGCATACCGATGGGCGGGCTTGATCCCGCCCGGATGGCTCTGGGGGTGGTGCACACGGCCAAAGGGGTGACCAGGGAGGACGAGGCCCACGCGCTCGACGTGCTCCGGTGGTTCGGCGGGACACCCACCGCCGACGAGGTCGTCAGCGCCGCGAAACAGCCACTGCCGACGCCCGTACCGGCCCGAAAGGTGCCTTCAGTCACACAAGGAGTTGCCGCGTGCCTGGAAAGATCGCGCTCGAAGAACACTTCAACCTCCCGGAGTTCAGCAACGAACTCCCGCAGTACGTCAATCCCGAGATGATGAGGGAAATCGCCCGGCGTCTGCTCGACCTGGGAGAGGAGCGGCTGGCGGAAATGGACGCCGCCGGCATCGACTACTCGCTGCTCTCACTGACCGCGCCCGGCATCCAGGGGGAGACCGACCCGCAGCGTGCCGTCACCCGTGCCCGGCAGGCCAACGACGAGCTGGCCGACCTGGTGGCCGCCAATCCCAACCGCTACGGCGGATTCGCCGCCCTGCCCATGCAAGACCCCGCCGCAGCCGCGACCGAGCTGGAGCGCTGCGTGAACGAACTCGGGTTCCACGGGGCGATGCTCAACGGCTTCACCAACATCAACGACGCCAACACCGGCTGGTACTACGACCACGAGCGCTACCTGCCGTTCTGGGAGCGCGCCGAGGCCCTCGGCGTGCCGCTCTACCTGCACCCGCGCGACCCGCTGCCGGGCAACCAGGGCATCTACGAGGGCCACCCGGAACTGTTCGGCGCCGTATGGACCTTCACCGTCGAAACCGCCACCCACACGCTGCGCCTGATGACCAGCGGCCTGTTCGACCGCTTCCCCAAGCTCACGATCATCCTCGGCCACCTGGGCGAGACCCTGCCGTTCAACATCTGGCGCATCGACCACCGCGCGTCCAAGATGGGCGACCTGATCAAGTACCGGAAGCCGCTGACCCACTACCTGAACAACAACTTCTACGTCACGACCAGCGGCAACTTCCACACCCAGACGCTCAACGCGACCATGGCCGAGATGGGCTCCGACCGCGTGCTGTACTCCAGCGACTACCCCTACGAATCCATGCGCGAGGCCTCCGACTGGTTCGACAACGCCGCCATCAGCGACAACGACCGAATCAAGATCGGCCGCACCAACGCCAGACGTCTGTTCACCAACCTGCCGGAGCAACTCGGTAAGCAGACCTGACCGGCACGCGTCGTTCAGGTCCGGGTCCAGGCGCGACCACCCCAAGCCGGTGCCGGTACTGAAGGCGATCCACACCGCACCGACCGAGACGCAGCCGGCGATGCTTCCTCGCCCTCGGCTGCCAGGACTCAACCTCGAGACGTCGCTGCTGAGGCGCAGCTGCCCATGCGAAAGGCGAGGAGACACGACGTACGCCGATCAGACGCCGAGCGCGGGCCGACGGCACCAGGTCGTGCCACCCGGTCGGGGCAACCGCCGCCGGCCGGCACATGCGATCCACCGATTGTGCTGATTGGGTGGAGGCGCATCCGCTGTGCAGGGAGGCTGGGATCAACGACACGCGTCAGGCATCTGGAGACACCTGTGGCGCGGGCGACTGCTCACGTCCTCCCAGCCGGGCTGCGTCCGGCCCGAGGTGGACGGGCTGCGACGCATGAGTGCGCGACCGATCGGTGACCACGCGCTGCTGTCCGACTGCCGCTCGGCCGCGCTGGTCACCTCCGACGGCTCAGTGGACTGGCTGTGCCTGCCCCGGTTCGACAGCCCGGCGATCTTCGCCCGACTTCTCGACGAGGACGCGGGCCACTGGTCCATCCACCCCGCCGGCCCGGTCGACATCAGCCGCCGCTACATCGAGGACACCCTCGTTCTGGAGACGACCTTCCGTACGACCGCGGGTACGGCGGTCCTGCGCGATGCCCTTGCCCTGGGGCGGCGTGAACGCGGGCACGCGCTCGGCACCACTTCCCCCGGAGCGCTCCTGCGACAGGTCACCTGCACCGAAGGGCAGGTGACCATCGAGATCGCCTACGCGCCGCGCCCGGAGTTCGGACTCGTCCACCCGCTGCTGTCAGCCGTGCGAGGCGGGCTCGCGGCGTACGGGGGCGCCCACGTTCTGCTGCTGTCGAGCCCCGTCGACCTGCGGGTGAGCGGCTCCACAGCGCACGGCCGAATCCCGCTCTCGGCGGGGCACCGCCTCGGATTCGCCCTGCACGTCGGGCCGGCGTGGGAAGGGGAGTCGGTGGGCTGGCGGGCGGGGCGGATCCGGCGCCGCATGTCCGACACCACCGAAGGCTGGCGCTCCTGGTCGAAGCTCCACCGTGGCTACGTCGGCCCCTGGCAGGATCAGGTGGGCCACAGCGGACGCGTGCTGCGAGCCCTGACCTTCGCTCCCACCGGGGCGATCGTCGCCGCGCCCACCACCTCCCTGCCCGAGACGGCGGGCGGGACGCGCAACTGGGACTACCGCTACACCTGGGTCCGCGACGCGAGCTTCACCCTCCAGGCGCTTGCCACGGCCGCCTGCGAGAAGGAGAAGAACCGCTTCTTCGGCTTCCTCGCCCGGGCCGCGGCGACCCAACTCGACCGCGGTGCCGACCTGCAGATCATGTACGGCATCGGCGGGGAACGTGATCTGAGCGAGCGGCTGCTGCCCCACCTGACCGGCTGGCGCAACAGCAGCCCCGTTCGGATCGGCAACGACGCCTGGCGCCAACGCCAACTCGACGTCTACGGCGAACTCCTCGACGCGGCTCACCAGACCCTCCCGCCCGGTGAGCCCCTCGACCCGGCCACCCGCACCTTCCTGCTCCAGGCGGCCGAGACAGCCGCCCAGCGGTGGACCCAACCGGATCAGGGCATCTGGGAAAGACGTGGACCCAGCAGACACTTCCTCCACTCGAAACTGATGTGCTGGGTCGCCCTGGACCGCGCCATCGCCATGGCCCCCGCCCTCCAGGCAGAGGAGCGCCTGTCCCACTGGCAGCACGAGCGCGACCAGATCCGCCAAGCCATCGAACAACGCGGCTGGAATCCCGGCCTGGGCGCCTTCACCCAGGCATTCGACAGTGACGACCTCGACGCCTCCGCGCTGATGCTGCCCATCGTCGGCTTCCTGCCGCCGCACGACCCCCGCGTCCAGTCCACCGTGCTGGCCATCGCGACCCACCTCACCGACCGCAAGGGCCTGGTCCGCCGCTATCTCACCGACGAGCTGCAGGAAGAAGAAGGCACCTTCCTGCTGTGCACCTTCTGGCTCGCCCAAGCCCTCGCACTCACCGGCCACACCGCCCGTGCACGACACGTCTTCCAAGCCGCCCTCGCACACGCCAACGATCTCGGCTTGCTGGCCGAGGAGACCGACTCCGCCACAGCGGAGGCCCTCGGCAACTTCCCCCAAGCCTTCAGCCACATCGGGCTCATCAACGCCGCTCGCGCCATCCGCGATGCCGAACGGACAACGCACGCCCAGTAGGCGGTGCACGCATGGACGGGGGCGTCCCCGGCTGGGGCTGGGGGAGTCGCGCGCTGATCCGGCCTGGTCCGTGAGAGAGGGGCGTCGGGCGGGCCGGCGGGTGGATCACCGAGCGCGCTCAGCGGCGCAGGGCGCGCAGGGCGGTGAGGCAGTCCGCGGCCCGGCGCTGTGGGTCGGTGTCGGTGCTGGCCCAGGCGATCCGGGCGTCCGGCCGGATCAGAACGGCGGTGACGTCCCGCCAGATCGGCTCGGTTTTTTCAGCGTTGACGGCAGCTGCTCGCTGTTCCAGGCCATCCGTGGGGCACGGCGTCCGCGTCCCGCCGAGGTCCAGTAGCAGCGGCCGGCCGCGGTGCATCAGCGGGTGGGCGGTGGGTGCGTCGGGCGTGTCCAGGGTGAGGCCGGCCAGTCGGGTGCCGTTCAGCGGGTGCGCGCCGGGTGCGGTGCCGGCGGGGAGCGGGTCGTCGAAGCCGGCGATCCGGCGGGCCCACTGGCGGTTGGTCTCCGGTTCGGCCAGCGCGGCGGACCAGACCTCGCGCAGCGCGATCTGCTCCGGGCTCGCCGCGGCGAACAGGGCGAGTTGCGCGCGGGTGTTGTCGATGACGGCACGGGCGGCCGGCCGGCGCTCCGTGTCGTAGCTGTCGAGCAGTCCGTCGGGCGCCCGGCCCTGGAGAGTGGCGGCCAGCTTCCAGCCCAGATTGGTGGCGTCCTGGATGCCGAGGTTCATGCCCTGCCCACCGGCCGGGAAGAACATGTGCGCCGCGTCCCCGGCCACCAGCACCCGTCCGGCCCGGTACCGCGCGGCCTGGCGGGTGGCGTTGCCGTAGCGCGACAGCCAGCGGGGGTTGCGGATGCCCAGGTCCCGTCCCAGTAGCGTGCGGGTCTGCTCGCGGACCTCCTCCAGGGTCAGCGGTTCGCCGGTGCCGTAGTGCATGGTGGCCGTGGAGAGGCCCGCCAGCCGGTGGACGCCGTCGCCGATCGGGGCCGCCAGGAACGAACCGGCCGGTCCGGTGGCGGCGAGCGGCGCGGTGGGCGGATCGTCGAGTTCGACGTCGGCGAGCCACCCGGTCAGCGTGGTGTCCTGACCGGGGAAGTCGATGCCGGCCGCCTGACGCACCGCGCTGCGGGTGCCGTCACAGCCCACCACCCAGCGGGCCCGCACGGTCCGGTGGGTGCCGCCGGCCCGGATCACCGCCTCGACGGAGTCCGGGCCCTGGGTGAGCGAGACGACCTCCTCCCCGCGCAGCACCCGGGCGCCCACGGCAACCGCGTGCTCCTCCAGGAGCTGTTCGGTGACGGACTGACCGAGCGCCAGCATGAACGGGTGCACCGCCCCGACCGTGGAGAAGTCCAGCCGGGTGGTCGCCGCTCCGAAGTGACCGGTCAGCACCGGGGTGCCGCGTTCGATGAACCGCTCCGCGAGTCCGCGGGTGGCGAAGGTGTCCAGCGTGCCGGCCTGCATGCCGACCGCGCGCGACCGTCCGTCCGGTGCCGCCCGGCGTTCCACGACGGTCACCTCCACCTCGTGCAGGCGCAACTCCGCGGCCAGCCAGAGCCCCACCGGGCCGGCCCCGGCGATGAGTACGTCGAGCATGACAACCACTTCCTCTCGCTCTTGTCCGTTGGACAAGGATGAGCATGCCCTAGAATTGTCCATTGGACAACAGGGGTGCGGAAGCCGACCGGGAAGGCGTATCGGATGGGCATGACACGGGGCGAGATCGTCGCCGCCACGCTGGCGGTCCTCGACGAGCACGGGCTGGACGGGGTGACCATGCGCGCTGTCGCGGCCCGGCTCGGCGTGCAGCACAACACCGTCCGCTGGCACGCCTCCAGCAAGGGCCGCCTGCTCGAACTGGCCTCGGACGAACTTCTCGCGCACTGTCTCGACGAGCCGCTGCCCGAGGCGTTCCCCGACCGGCTCAAGGAACTGAGCCGCCGCTGCCGCGCGGCGCTGCTCTCCCATCGCGACGCCGCCAGAATGGTCGCCGGGGTCTTCGCCGCCGAGCCCCGCACGCTGCGCTACGCCGACACCGTGATCGCCACCCTGCTGGCGGCCGGCCACTCGCCGCGCACGGCCGCGTGGACCCACTGGTCGATCTTCTACCTGACCCTGGGTCTCACCCAGGAACAGCAGGCCGCCCAGGAGGCCGCACCGGCCCTCCTTCCGGACCAGGTTCCGGCCGACACCTACCCGGCTCTGGTCGCGGTCCTGCCGTACGTCGGCCCTGACAACTTCGACCAGCGCTTCGAATTCGCCCTCGACCTGATCATCGCCGGCCTTCCCCGGGCCGAGGGGCCCATCGGCTAGCGGTCGTGAAGAAGAGTCCCCGCTGGACAGACGTCCAGCGGGGCTCGGTCAGCACGACGTCTGACCTCGGAGATCGCCGGCGTCGGTCAAATCTCGGTGCGGCGGGTGATCACCGGCCGGGTGGGGCGTCCTCCAGGGCGGTGGTCAGGCGGGTGTGGACGTCGGTGGCGACTTCGCGGGTGACCGGGTCGGGGTCGTCCAGGTGGGCTGCGATCAGTTCGGCGGCCGCGGCTGGCACCGGTAGCTCCGGCGACGCGCATCTCCATGCCCGAACAACAGGGGGCGGGCAAAATGGGCGAACTCGCCGAGAAAGCAGAGGAGTCAGAGGCCGCGCGAGCCGCCAGCCGAGAACTGACCCGATCACTCAACCACGGGCCAGCCCGAGGCCAACCCGACCGCTCCATTGTCA
The DNA here is from genome assembly GCF_051374625.1 of Kitasatospora sp. HPM-01-4. NCBI lineage: Bacteria > Bacillati > Actinomycetota > Actinomycetes > Kitasatosporales > Streptomycetaceae > Kitasatospora > Kitasatospora sp. HPM-01-4. The sequence goes on from NZ_JBPQGP010000005.1 coordinate 8,888,621, forward strand.
CTGAGCTGCGAACCGGCCTGGACTGCCACACTGCCCTCAGCTGCGGGCGATCACCCGATTCAGCCATAGCGCCACACCTGTTGCGGTGGATGAAGTCCCAGAACCAGACGCGGAGCTGTATCAATCCCATCAACTACTCCACGGCAAACGGCTCCTCTGTGGCCGTCACTGCCTTCACGAAATCGTCCGTGACCCGCGCAGCCCACTCCGGGTTCTCGAACGGCGGGTAGTGACCGATGTCAGGAACCCTCAAAAGCCGCGCCACCGAGCCCATCTCTGCGACCGTGTCATCGACCAGCTCATCCTGTACGAGGAAGTCGTCGGTGCCCTGCACGATCAGGACCGGGCACCGGACATCGCCGAGCCGACCACGCAGATCGTGGGAGGCCCATGCCTGGCCATCGAACTTCCCCGCCAGTTGGGAGGTACTGCGCTGCAGCCACCTCAGCTCTATTTCCTGCTCAGGGGTCAGTTTCTTGCTCGCCGAGGCCACCGCCGCATGCTCGAGGTGATCGGTCCAGCCGGCATCGGGCGTCATCGTCTGACCTGCCAGCAACGCAGCGGCCTCAGCCGACAGCGGTGTCCACGACGCTGCCTGCATCGAGATGACACCTCGATAGCACTCACCGTGGTGAGCGGCGAGATCCAGTGCCGTCAGGCCTCCCACGGAGGCGCCGAGCACGAAGGGCGACTCTCCGGGCAGAACCGTCTTCACGAATGCGTCCACGAATTCGGCATGGTCATGTATGGACGTCCCAGGCTTCCACTGCGCGGGGTAGGAGCGGCAATGCCCGGGAAGATCGGGTGCGATCGCACGATATCCGCGCTCAGCAAGCAGCGGCAGTAGATGCCTGTAGACCCGAGAGTCCGTGGCCCCCGGGTGAATCAACACGATCGGGGTGCCTGCCCCGGCCTCGTCGAAATAGGTACGCGCGCCATTGACCGTGACATAGCGGCCCGTGATCGGCTCGAAGATTGTCATTGGTCCAACTCCTTGCTCGGCCACATGCAGGGAAGAGTTCCCGCCATGACACCCCGGCCGCCAAGATATCACGGCGTCAAATGACATATCATTTGGCGGGTTTGGCGTACCGGGCCTGTCTGCCCGGGGGTGCCAGAAGCAGACACCCCGTGGTGCCCGGCCAAGGGCGGCGCTTCCTTGACAACACTGTCGCGGACGAGGACAGGACCGTGATCCACCGGCGAGGACGGCACTGCCGCGCCGTGTCCTCCAGGGGTTTGACCGGTTTAACGCCGTCCATCCCGGGGACCACAATGCCCGTTGCCATCGTCGGCTCCCGCGGTGGCTGCTCAAGTGCCGGGGGTGGCTACTCGCCGGGCGGGCTGTCGTAACTAGCCTCATGGCTCGCGTGCACCGCCCAACACGTCCGGATTTTCGCCGAGTTGATGAACGACTCGGTGGGTCCGGCATCAGCGCAGGATGTGGGCCGGGACGCCGCTGCGCACCGCGGCCAGGACGGCACGCGTCAGATCCTGGTCGTGGGGACCGGCATGGTGCTGGAGGTCGGTCGCGGACAGGGTGACGACCGCGTCGTGCTCGCGCGGATCGAGCCGGATCGCCGCAAGCTGCGCGGCAGTGAGTTCCCCTCCCGAGTAGATGTACCCGACCTTTGTCGGCCAGCCGGCCCGGGGCCGTTCCACGACAGTGGCCACCATCGGCAGACGCTGTAGATCGGGCGGAAACCACAGGCCCGTCTCCTCCCAGGTCTCGCGTACCGCCGTGTGCAGCGGGGTGAGATCGGTGAAGTCGGCGTCTCCGCCCGGGTACTGCAGGCCCTTCGCGGGGTTGACCGAGCGCAGCAGCACCACCTCGCCCGTGGTGGTGGTGAAGAACAGATCGGCCCACAGCGTGGCGGAGGGAATGCCGCTCAGGTAGGCCGGCAGCGGCCGGTAGCCGGGGAAGGACTTGGGCTGGGCCGCATGGCGGCCGATCAGGGTGCGCTCGTGGTCGGCGATCCGCTCGGGCAGGCCGGCGGGTAGCACCCACCGGTGGCCGTCGTGCTCGGCACCGAGCGCGACGGCCTGCGGATGGTCCAGGGTGGCGGCGAAGGCGAACTCGCGCACCCGCAGCCCGTGGGCGTTGTCGTAGTCCGTGTGGCCGAGGTAGGCGGTGACCCGCGCCCTGGTGATACCGGTCTCCTCGCCGAGTTCACGCAGGGCGGCCTGTAGAGGGCCTTCGCCGTCCTCGATGCCGCCACCAGGCAGCTCCCACAGCCCGTCCGGCAGAGCGCCGGCTGCCCGGCGCACGAGCAGCAGCTCCCCGGCCGGATTGACGAGCAGAACCGCGGTGGCCAGGCGCTGCGCGCCGGTGGCCCTGGCCTCGGTGAGCAGGTCGAAGGGCGGCTGCCCGGCTGTCGGGCGGCGCTCCAGGTCGGCGGCGTTCGTCGACCGGGCCCGGCACGGCTGCGCCTCGGGCGTGGTCGGCGGCTGCGGCAGGCACGGGCGGGCAGCGGTCTGTGCGGCATGCCGGCGCACCAGGTCGAGGGTCGAGGGGCGCAGCAGGAGCCGGTCCAGCATGTGAGGCGGGAACCAGCGCAGCAGGACACCCTCGTTCAGGGTCAGCGTGTCGGGATCACCGTTCCAGCGGGCGGCGAAGATCTGCACCGGCACGCACAGCCCGGCAGTGCCGGTGACGTGCTCCACGGCGAAGGGCTCGAGTGCGCCCAGTTCCAGACCGGGGACCTCCTCGGCGAGTTCGCGCCGTAGCGCCTCCTCCAGCGAGCGGTCCTGCGGCTCGCGCCCTCCACCGAGCAGGCTGAACTCCCCAGCTGCCCAGACGCCGGGAAGGTTGTCGCGCAGATGCAGCAGGTACCGACCCTGGTCGTCGAAGATCAGCACCGAGGCGTTCACCGGCCCAGGGCTGCCATCGAGTCCACCGGCCAGCAGCTTGGCGCGCAGCGTCGGTGCGCTCACCTCCTCGAAGCTCCGCCACTCAGCCCCGGAGACCTCCTCGCCCTGCAGCACGGTCGCGGGCCGCTGCTGGCACGGAAGGTAGAACGCGAAGCGAAAGTCGTAATGCCGGTGCGCAGGCTCGCCCTTGGCCGGTTCGGCGTCGATCTCATGGACGTCGATGTCGAGCGGGGAGCCGAGAAGCTGCGGGGTCAGGCACAGGTCGCCCGGCGCGATGCCGGCTTCCTCCCGCGCCTCGCGCAGCGCCGCGGCCAGCAGGTCCTCGTCGCCGGCCTCGACGTGCCCGCCCGGGGCGAGTACCAGGCCGCTGGCCCTGTGGTGGACGTGCAGGACCCGACAGTCGCGGTCGATCACCACGGTGCTACAGGTGATGTGCGCGGGCAGCGTCGCCCGGTCGGTCGGCTCCGGCTCGGCGTCGAGGAGTGCCAACAGTGGTTCCAGCCCGTCGCGTTCGGACCGATGGCGCTCCTGGTAGGCGCGGACGAGCGTGATGATGTCACTGCGGGTGGGTGGCATGTCGGGGCCTCTCTGTGCGAGGACGGGTAACGGCGTGTGGACAAGGGCGGAGGAGAACCGTGTGCACCCGCTCCCGGGGCCCGTCGGCCTGGTCATGGGGGTACGGTGGGTGCGCCCGCTTCTCGGGCCGTCGCCGGCTCAGGTGCATGAGGGTCCCGCCTCCGTGGCCGCCGCTGCGGCCGCCTCCACGGATCCCGCCCATGGGCCCGGTCGAGCGGCTGTGGCCTGGGCGCTCACCGCTCGACGACCCGGAACTCCGCCGACGGGCCGATCCGACGCCCGTTCACCTGGACGGCGAGCGTGTAGGCCCCCGGCGTGATCTTCGTGGTGGCGGTCGAGCGCAACGTGTGGGCCTTGTCGAGGCGCAGCGGCCGGTCCGGGGCGACCGTCGCCTTGGTGAGGGAGTAGACCTTCTCCCGGCGGGTCCCCGTCGGGGCGGTCGAGGAGATCACGTACATCACATGCACCGGTGTCGTCGTGTCCGCGGAGAGGTTTGCGGCGAACGCGAGCGTGTCGCCGTCCGCGAGCTCGGCGGGTTCGAGGCTGACCGGGGAGAGTACGACCGGGGCGTCGCTCGCGTAGCCGAGGAATGCGTAGGCCGGCGGCCAGCCTTGCTTGAGCCTGGCTTTCAGGGCCTCGCGCGAGATGAACCCCAACTCCTTGGCGGTGGCCCGCCCTTCGGCCCTCCACCTGGTCAGAGTGGCCAGGGCGAGATCCGGACTGCTGGCGGCGATGTCGCGCAGGTGGTTGGCGACCGACGTCGTGACGAAGCGGCTGCCGTCGCCGTACAGCTGGTCGAGGACGGGGAGCGCCGCGTCGACAGGCAGGGTGATACGCGGGGACCAGGGCAGCACGGGGCGGGTGGACTCGCTGGCCAGCCGCCGCACCCGGTAGTCGTCGTCGCGGGCCCACCTCCCAACCGCCGCCACGGTCTGCTCCGGGAAGTCGTTCAGGAAGTGCCGGACGGCGTCCTCGGCGGAGAAGTACCGGGTGAAGGAGCGCAGCGCGTCGAGCGCCTGGTCGAGGCTGTCGGTGGTGCGGTGGTAGCGGGCGACGTAGTCGGAGTGCGGAGAGTAGATGTGCAGACCGAAGTCGCCTGTGACGCCCGCGGCCTGCGGGGAGGGCGGCAGGGAACGGACGAGGGCGTCCAGTGCGGCAGGGCCGGTGACCGGCAGGTGCTCGTGCAGGGCGCGCGTGGTGCGCGCGATCCGTGCCTTCAGCTCCAGCTGTGGGAGGTCGGTCATCACGTCCGAGGTGAAGGCGTCCGCGTCGAAGGCGGGGAGGACGGCCTTCACCTCCCGGCCGATCCGGGCGATCCGTTCGGCGTTCAACGCCCTTTCCTTGAGCGGAACTTGCGCATTCATGGGCTCACCCTAGTGTCGATCGGCCGCTGCCCCGACCAGGCGTGCGGGGAATCCCCCGTCGGAGTGACTGGGCGGCGTGGCGGGCAGGAGCGTGTCCCGGTAAGCGGCAGCTCTGATGACCTTTCCTGATCCTGGCCGCGGATATGCGGGCTCCTCGGACAGCTGCTGGTAGGTCTTGTCCTGGCGGTCGGCGACGGGGCGTTCGGGTTCTGGAAGGCCCCGCGCGAGGTCTTCCCCGACACCCGTGAACAAAGGTGCTGGGTTCACGAACCGCCGATGTCCTCGATGCCATGCCGAAGTCGGCCCAGGCCCGATGGCGCTCCGTCAACGGTGCCCACCTCGTCCTGCTCGTCCGCGCCGGAGCCCGGTTCGAACGCGGCCGGCTCGTGGAACCGACACGGACAGCGGCGTGAGCGCGGCTCCGCCGTGCGATCCTCGGTCCATCGATCGAGAGGAGGGGGGATCACGTGCTGCTGACACTGACCGGTGGTGCGGGGGCGGGCAAGACGACGCTAGCCGGTGCGCTCGTGTCGTCCGCCGTGCAAGGTCCGGCAAGCGTGCTGCACGGCGACGACTACTACTTCACCGCCCCGGAGCGAGGAATCTGGGCACGCGACGAGGCCGGAGTCCCGCGCCTGGACGTCGGGGATCCCGGTTCGGTGGATATCGAGCGGCTCGACGCCGACACTGACGCCGCGCTCGCCACTACCCCGGTCGTGATCGTCGACGGGCTCTTCGCCCGCCGGGTCACCCCACGACAGCCCTGCCTCCGCCTCGACGTCTTCATCGATCTCGCGGCGGACCTTCGGCTGGCCCGCAAGATCGAACGAAAGTGCGTCAGGGGCGGCTTCCCGATCGAGGTTCTCCTGCGGAACTACGTAGAGCACCGGCGGGCGGCCCACGAGCGTTACATCGAACCGCTGCGAGACGAATGCGACGTGATCGTGGACGGCGCGCTGAGTCCGGAGATCTTGGCCGAGCAGATCTGGTCGGTAGCCGCCGCCCAGGCACTCAACCACGACTCTTGACAATTACTCGGGCGGTCCGGTGGTGACGGCGGTCGTTCTCCGCGGGGCGGCCGCTGTCTTCTTGGGGGGCGGCCTTGTGGTGTGACGTTGGGTTAGGGCACCTCGTTGGGAGTCGGGAGCCGGCTCTCGGGGGTGCTGCTCTGTGGCTGGTCGTTGCTGAGTTCACAGAGCCCGAGGTGAGAAGTGCGAGCGTTTCCGATTCGAATGCCATCCGGGGTGCAGTACTGGAGAGTTGTCGATGACCGCTTGGAGGTTGTACGTCCGGCTGACCGTTGGCTCCGCCATCTGCGTTTCGGGCAGAGCCGGGCTGAGCTGACGACCAAGGGCTACGCCGGTGATGCCGCCCTGTACCTCACCTGGTGCTTGCGGACGGGGCGGCAGTGGCCGGAAAGGCGGCACAGGACCTGGGCTTGTTCATGGTGTGGCTGCAGTACACCCCGATCGAGCCGGACGGCAGCATCGGCACGGTGCGGATGGGGCCTGGAGCCGAGCCGGTGCGAGGTGAGCGCCGGGTCAAACGGATCCTGACCGGCGTCCGGGGGTTCCTCACTCACGCGATCCGCGACGGCGTGGCACCGAAGTGGGTGCTGGTCGTGCTCTACGAGCTTGCCGACACGCGAAGCCTGCCGGAGGAGGCGCGGGGCGAGGGGACCGGGCTGGCCTACCGGCTGAAGGCTCGGCACCGACTCCAGGAGCCGGTGTCGGCGGTTGACCGCACCAGTGATGAGCAGGTGGTGGCGATGTTCCGGGAGTGCCGCAACGCCCGGGACCGCCTGATCGTGCTGCTGCTTTCCCGGGTCGGGCTGCGCTGGGGGCAGGTGGCGGGGCTGCGCAGAGAGGACTTCCACCTCCTGATGGACTCGCGGGCGCTGGGCTGCGCGTCGGAGGGGGCCCGTCTGCACGTGGTGCGCCGGGAGAACTCGAACGGGGCGTGGTCGAAGTCGCAGCGCCGGTGGGTTCAGCCGGTGAACTTCCTGGTGGTGCAGGCCTTCGACCAGTACGTCGCCGAACGCCACGAGCGGCTCGGTGCTGGCGGCAGCGACTCCCTGCTGGTGAACCTGTTCCGTGCCCCGCTGGGATCACCGGTCACCCCGGACGCGATCGGCGACCTCATCGAGGCCCTGGCCGCCTGGGCCGGCCTGGAAGGACCGGTGGCACCGCACCGGATGCGGCACGGGTTCGCGAGCAACGTCGCGGATGCCGGCGGCACGCTCGATGAAATCCAGGCGCTGCTCGGCCAGAACCATCCGGCCCCCGCCCAGCCGTACCTCCACCCTGCACCCACCCGCCTGCGGGAAGCGGTCGAACGGGTCGCCAGCCCGCGCGAGCTGACCGCCGAGGGCACCCGGTGACCGCCGCCCTGCCGACGAGGACCGCCACCGGGAGCAGCGATCCGATCGTCACCGCGTTGTGGGCGGTGGTCGAGCAGGAGTTCCTGGAGCTGCTGGGCTGGGACCCCGAGGTCCGGGTGCTCCACTTAAGCATGGGCTCTCCGTAGCACTTCTTCTCTCGCTTGAGCGACGGCCGCAGCAGCTCGATGCCCTGCGTGACGAGGTCCTTCTCGAACGACTTGGACGCGAATCCCTTGTCCGTGATGAGCAGGATGCCTTCACGCCGGGCGACCAGGTCGGCGTCGACTTCGAGCATCGCCGCCAACACCTCGCGCTCGCCGATCTTCGGGTTGGCCAAGGCCCACATGATTGGCATCCCGGTCGGAGTGCATACCAGGTAGAGGCGCACGCCCCAGAAGGAACGGGAGTGGGACGCGCAGTAGCCATAGCCGGCCCAGCCCGCCATGTTCGAACGCTCGCCGGTCGGGCGTGACATGCCGCACGGCACCGGGGTGGAGTCGGCGATCCATATCGTGTCGGTCCAGAAGTCACTGTCCATGGCGAGTTCTCGGATCATGCGCTTGAGCAGCGGCAGTGCGGCCTTCAAACGCTTGTGGTAACCGGGCCGTTGGGGCAGGTGCGGGAACATGTCGGTCAGGTGCTTGTTTGCGTAGCGCAGCCACCGGGCCTCCGAGTGGTACCCGAGCAGGACCTGGGCCACAGCAAGACAGACGAGTTCGGAGTCACTGAGCAGCGGCGGTCTACGGAGGCACCTGGTTCCTCCAATTTCGTCGTCGATCTTCACGTAGAGTGCCGTCAAGAGGGTGCTCAAGACTGCCGTCACACACGGATCTTGGACGCTCTATGCCCACTCCGGAGGCCAAATCGCAGAGCCACGCGTCGTTGTGTTCGGCGGGACTGCGTAGCCATTGCAGAATCGAGGTCGGCACCCAAGGTGGAGGCCGTAGTGAAGTGCCCTGACATGTCGCGCGATGCGCGTCTGACCGCCCATAGCGCCGTCTCCACATCGCTGGCCTTGTGCAGTGATCGCGCCCTGCGCGAGCTCGTGGACACGGCTGTGCCGGTCGGATCCGGCATCGGCGGGAAGTCGGCCCTGCTGGAGGTCGCCGGCACCCCGGTCTTCGTGAAGCGGGTGCCCCTCACCGATCTGGAGAGGCAGCCTGCGCACGTCCGGTCCACGGCGAATCTGTTCGATGTGCCCACCTTCTGTCAGTACAGTGTCGGCCTCATCGGCGGGCCGGGTTTCGGGGCCTGGAGAGAGCTCGCCGTGCACACCATGACGACGAACTGGGTGCTGGCGGCGGAACACGAGGGCTTCCCCCTGATGTACCACTGGCGGGTGCTGCCGGACTCGACGCCCCTGCCCGAGGAACTGGCTGACGTCGAACGGGCCGTCGCCTACTGGGGCGGCGGATCGCAGGTGCGCCGCCGGATCGAGGCTCTCGAGCAGTCCTCGGCGAGCGTCGCGCTGTTCTTGGAGTACATCCCGCAGAACCTGCACCAGTGGCTGAGCACGCAGGTCGAAGCAGGAGACGAAGCCACCAACCGGGCCTGCGCCGTGGTGGAGCGGGAGCTGACGGCCGGCACCTCGTTCATGAACAGCCGCGGGCTGCTTCACTTCGACGCGCACTTCGAGAACATCCTGACCGACGGCCAGCGCCTCTACTTCGCGGACTACGGCCTCGCCATGTCCTCCGGGTTCGAGCTGTCGCAGCACGAGGCCGACTTCTTCAACCGGCACCAGACCTACGACCGCTGTTACACCGCCACGTATCTGGTGAACTGGCTGGTCACCGCTCTGTACGGATACGAGCGGGAGGACCGGGAGGGCCGCTACGCGCTGGTGCGCGCCTACGCGGAGGGCAAGCGCCCCACGGGAATCCCGGAGGAGGCCGCGGCGATCCTTGCCCGGCACGCACCGATCGCCGCAGTCATGTCCGACTTCAACCGCAAGTTCCAGCGCCAGAGCAGGCAGACCCCTTACCCACTGGAGGAGATCCGCCAGCTCGGCGGGATGTTCAGCTCCTCCATTTACTGAAGGACGCCTGGAGCCAGCAATCGACATGGATCAGTCACCCTACGTCGGCCTCCAGCAGTGCCCAGGGCACGACACGGGCACGACCACGCGCACATTCGACATCAAACCCGCGCAACAGATCGGACAACGGAACTACTCGTCTAGAACCAATACCGGTGATTTAGGTTGTTTTCCGGCGGGTCGGGGTGGTCTTGGTTGGTCCGACGAGGGTGATGTCGGGCGGGGCCGGTTGCGGCGGGTCGAGGTTCGCGAGCCGTTTGAGTGCCCAGTTGGACATCTTGCGCTTGATCACGCGGGGGTTGGCACGCAACCGCCGTGCGGGCAGGAGCCGTTCACCGATCTCGTACAGGCTCTGGGTGAGTGCTCGGGCGAGTCGCGAGGGGGGAAAGCGCCGCCTGGGCGGTGACGTGGCGGCGGGCGATGCGCAGGGTGCGGACGAAGGAGATCCGGTCGGGATCGCAGTCGGTACGGCGGGCGGCTTGGTGCATCAGGTCGCGCAGGGCGTGGTGGACCAGGAGGAACGCGAAGATCTCCTGTTCCACCCCGCGTGGGTGTTGGGAGCGCAGGACGAGGTTCCTGCCGCCCTGGTGGGTCTTGATCTCGTCCAGGGTGGTCTCGATCTCCCAGCGCTGGACGTAGAGCGCGGCGAGTTCCGCGGCCGGGGCGGCCTTGGGGTCCAGGATGCTGGTGACCAGCCGGTAGACGGTGGTGTCCGTGCTGTGCGGGCCCAGGGTGTACTCGATGACGCGGACCTGGGTCGGGTCGGCGCGGCGGTTCTTGTCCCGGGCTGCGACGATCTCGGAGAGGTAGGAGCCGTCGGCGAGTTCGGCCACGATGGGGAACACGGCGTCGCTTTTGGCCCGCCACAGCAGGTCGGCGCCGGTGCCGGTGGCGGCCCGCCACAGGTCGAAGCCGCGAAAGCCCCGGTCGGCCAGCAGCAGCATCCCCTCGGTCAGGGACGGGAACAACTGCTGGGCCAGCGCGGTCTCGTGGACCGCGAGCGGCGCGGCCTCGGCCGCGAACACGGCGTGGGTGCCGTACTCGACCAGGGCCGCCACCCGGGCCTGTGGGTAGGCGCTGCGGCCCTGCCCGCGGCAGGTGCCGGGCCGGCCGAAGAACTCCGCGTTCCCCTGCGTGTCGGGCAGGTCGAAGGTCGTGCCGTCGATCGCGACCAGCCGCCAACCACGGAACCATGCGCCGGCCGTCTCCTTCGTGGCCACCGGGCGGCAGACCCGGGCGAACAGCGCCCGCAACGGCTCCGGGCCCAGCCGCAGGCGGGCCCGGCCGATCGCCGCCGTCGTCGGCACCCGCCAGGCGCCTTGGCCGCTTCCCTGCTCCAGGCCCTGAGTGAGGAGCCGGGCAACCTCCTCATAGCCCTGCCCGCAGAACAGGCACATCGCCAGGACGAAGTACACGACCACCCGCGCCGGAAGCAGGCGATGACGCTGTTCGGCCCGGCCGCACTCCGCGACCACCTCGTCGACCAACTCGGGCGGGAACGCCCGGGTCAGCACCCCAAGCGCGATCCGGTCCGAGAACCGCACATCCGCCGACGACTTCACCTGTCCGGGCCTTGGCACAACCAACCCAACGAGCAAAGCCCACCAAAGTCACCGGTATTGCGTCTAGCGGGTCGGTGAACAGCGGCGCAGTGAGGCCGTCGAACGGGTCACCGCCATGCAGTTCGACCGCCACGGCAACCGGGTCTGGCGCACCGTCAAGGCTCTGCCGGACACCGAGCGCCTGCGCCGGGCCGTGGGCGAGGTCGCCGTCCCGTACGGGCTGTGCAGCGAACCGTCCAACGTCGCCGCGGGCGGCCACGACTGCCCGGTCCGTTTCCGCTGCGTGGGCTGCGGCCACTTCAGCACCGACGTGTCCTACCTTCCCGACCTGGAGGCCTACCTCGCCGACCTGCTGCGCAACCGCGAGCGCCTGGCGGCCGTGATCGACGCCGACGCGTGGGCGAAGGCCGGGGCGATGCCCTCCGACGAGGAGATCCGCCGCGTCCGCCGCCTGATCGGCCGGGTGAAGGACTCCGTCAACGGGCTTTCCGAGCAGGAGCGCACCGAGATCGAGCAGGCCACCGCTCTGGTGCGACGCGCTCGCAACAACGTCGTCCACCTCGGTCTGCCAGCCGTCCGTCAGCCACTCGTCGACTTCGGACCAGACAGGACCCCGTGACCACCACATCCATGGCCGACGGCCGCCGGGTGGACTCCGCCCGGCGCCGCCAGCGCGTCATCAAAGCTGTCGCCGCCGCCGTCAAAGCCGGCACACCCATCACCGTCTCCGGCATCGCCCGCCAGGCCGGTGTCGACCGCGCCTTCCTCTACCGCCACAAGGACCTGCTCGCCCAGGTCCACGCCGCCGATTCCGAGCCGAGGGCCGACAGCACCGGCCCCCTCGTCACCCGCGCCTCACTCCAAGCCGACCTGGCCAACGCCCACGAACGCGCCGGCCGTCTCACTGCAAGGATCCGGACCCTGGAGGGCAAGCTCTCCGAGCTCCTCGGCGAGCAGGCGTGGAGAGACTCCGGACTCGGCGGACCCGACGACATCGACCAGCTCAAGCGCCGCATCACCGCCCTTGAACGGCAAGCGGTCGATCTCGCCGGTCAACTGGAAGAGCGCAACGAAGAACTCCAGGCTGCCCGAGCTGCCAACCGCCAGCTGATCAGTCGGCTCAACACGAGCCACTGACCTCGGACGCGGGGGCGGTGGGACAGTGATCACTTCCCACCGCCCCCGCAGCGACGAGCTGGAACGCCTGCATGCCATCCATGGGGGTGCCATCGGGATGCAGCCCGAATGCGGCCGCAAGAACGGCGGGGAGATCGGCCTCGGGGACAGCGACGCGCAGCTCCGCGATGACTTCGCCGCCATGCTCCACGACCGACGCGGCGACCTACTGCCCGCTTGGATGACCCGAGTCCTCGCCGACGACCTACCCGCCCTCCACTCCCTGGTCGCCGGCCTCCGCCGCGACCAGGAAGCCGTCGTCGCCGGACTGTCCAGTACCTGGAGCTCGGGCCAGGTCGAAGGTCATGTCACGCGAATCAAGCTCCTCAAGCGCATGGCCTACGGACGAGCCAACCTCGACCTCCTACGCCAACGCGTACTCCTCGCCCCATGACCGTGCGACAGCGCACGTCCACAACACCCTTCAGATGTGGGCAGTGAGGCCGGTGACAGGGTCGTAGGAGATCAGCGTCGGCATCCCCGGGTCATACCGGACAACCTCGCCGGTCAGCAGGGCCAGTCGTTGACTGGCCGTCGCCACCTCGACCAGGAACCGCAGCACGGAGGCCACCCCCGCCCCGTCGACGACGTCCTCGGGCCAGACGGAGAACTCGATCTCCTCCTCGTCGCAGGGCAGGGCAAAGAACCACACAGAGCCCAAGCGGGCCCGGAAGGAGAAACTCGTCCCCTGGCCCTCAGGCTCGTCTGCCCAGACGCGGAAGAGGTCGGCGAAGTCCGGACGCACGGGATCGAGCTGGGGGTAGGGGTGCTCGACCTCGGTCTCGTCGGCTACAACACGCAGGCGTTCGAGGACCGCGATCCACTCGCCGCGGGTCGTGTCGAGGACCCGAATGTCCCTCAGGCTGCCGTCGACATGGAAGACATCGCACATCCACGGCTCGGGCAGGCACCGAGCGCGGGTACCGTGCTCACCGGCGTGGACGTCCTCGTGCGTCAACTCGACCTGCCGCCTCGCGTTCATCTCTCCCATGACACCAAGGTAAAACGTCGCTACTTCAGGGAAGGACCTGCCCCAGCCGGTTCAGGGGTGGTGATCACCTATCCCGGGTCCTGCGTCATCACAAGATCCCCGACAGAGCCGAATTGCGTGACCGTCCACACCGTCCCGCCGACGTTGCTGGCGACCACTGACGAGTGAAGCCGGCCGATACGTCTCGCGCCACACATGTTGTGATTACTACGGTGCCGACTCATAGCCACTGAGCTGCGAAGACTCCGTCGTGAGTCCGCCTCAGGAACGGCGACCTCCCAAGAACTGCCCACCTGCGTGATCGGGAACGAACGCCAGCCGGTGGCCCGAGTGATGTCGCGTTCGTCGATGAAGTAGCGGCTGTCGAAGCTGAGGAACACCTTGGGGGTGGTGTCCTGCGGTCCGGCGGGAGGCCAGGTGCCCAGGCCCGTGCCAAGACCGCGGAAGCGCGTACCGGGCTGTGGTCCGCCGCCGTCGCGCAGCTGTTCTTGCACCGCGCCGACATCCTGTCCGCCCTCGGCATGTTCGGCACGACGGAGGTCAAGGACGGTTCCGGGCAGGACCCGCGGCCGCTCGAGGAGCTGCTCCTCGGTGCCGAGGCGGGAGACGCCACCGCCTGGGAGGCGCTGGTGCGGCACGGGTAGGTCTTGGCGTACTCGGCGGCCGAACGCTGCCCTTCCACGCCCTGCGAAGACCTCTGTTCCCCCAGGGTGTGGAAGGGCGGCGGCACGACCGGAGATGAGCGCTGTGGGGGCGTGCCCGGGCGATGGCCCCGGCGCCGGGGTGGCTGGGTTCAGGCGTGGGCGGGGTGGGTGAGGGTGTGCCAGGCGCTGTAGCCGCCGAGGAGGTCGGAGACGTCGGTGCGGCCGTGGTGGCGCAGCAGGCTGGCGGCGATGGAGGAGCGGTGGCCGCTGGCGCAGTGGACGACCAGGGGGCGGTCGGTGGGGATCTCGTGCAGGCGGTGGGGGAGTTCGGCCAGGGCGATGTGCAGGGACCCTTCGATGAATCCTGTTTCGCGTTCGCCGCAGGTGCGCACGTCCAGGACGGTGGGGGGCTGCTCGCCGGCGAGTGCGGTGCGGAGCTGGTCGGCGGTGAGGCGGCTGGCGGGGGTGACGTCGTCCGCGAGGGCGGGCAGGGCGTTGCCGGGGTTGCGCAGATAGCCGGCGATGTGGTCGAAGCCGATGCGGGCGAGGCGGGTGATGACCTCGTCCTCGCGATCCTGCGGGGCGATGATCGCGATGTCGCTGTCGGGGGTGAGGACGGTGCCGGCCTGTTCGGCGAAGCGGCCGTCGACGGGGACGTTGATGGCGCCGCGGACGTGTCCCGCGCCGAAGTCCTGGGGGTTGCGGGCGTCGAGGACGACGGCGCCTGCGGCACGGGCCTCCTTGAAGCCTTCGGGGCACAGGGGGCGGGCGGCGTTCGTGCGGTCGAGCAGCGGGTGGTCCTGCCGGTTGAGGGCGGCGTCGTGGCCGAAGTAGGCGGGGGCGGCGGACTGGCCGGCGGTGACGATGTGGACGAAGGTGTCCTGATCCATGGGCCGGCAGGCGTAGTTGGTCAGGCGCTGCATGCCGATGGTGGACTGCTTCTCGGTGGAGAGGTTCTTGCCGCAGGCGGAGCCGGCGCCGTGAGCGGGGAAGACGCGGACCTGGTCGGGCAGGGCCATGAGCTTGCGGTGGACGCTGTCGTAGAGCATGGCTCCGAGTTCCTCGGCGGTGACACCGGCGGAGGCGAGCAGGTCGGGGCGGCCGACGTCACCGATGAACAGGGCGTCGCCGGTGAGTACGCCGTAGGGGGCTTCGTCGGTGGCGTGCTCGTGGACGAGGACGCTGATCGACTCGGGAGTGTGTCCGGGGGTCTCCAAGATCTGGAGGGTGACGTCGCCGAGGGAGATGCGTTCGCCGTCGGTGAGGTGGCGGATGGGGTACTCGGTCTCGGCGCGGCGGCCGTAGCCGATCCAGGCGCCGGTGTGGGCGGCGAGTTCGAGGTGGCCGGCGAGGAAGTCGGCGTGGAAGTGGGTGTTGATGACGCCGACGACGGTCAGGCCGCGTGCGGTGGCATCGGCGAGGTATTCGTCGACGTCCCGGCGGGGGTCGACGATCACGGCCTGGCCCGTGGTCTCGTCGGCGATCAGGTAGGAGGCCTGGGAGAGGCAGTCGAGGTAGTACTGGCTGAAGATCATGGGATTGTCTCCTCTTCTTCGGAGTCTGAAGGGTTGGCCACGGCTCGAATATACCCCTAGGGGTATTGATTCCGGCGGGCGTGCTCGTGATGACCGGGCGAAGTCCGCGAGGGACCTCCTGCGGGGAGCCGAACTCTGTCCACGATACCCCCCTGGGTATATTTCGGAAGTCGGTCACGCGCCGGAGTGTGGCTGTTACCGATACGGGTGGGGGTATCTCTGCGACTTCCAGAATACCCCCGTGGGTATTATTGTCGGCGGACAGGGGGGATCGGATGAGTCGCCGAGCTGCGACCGCCGACGAAGTCACCGGCGCCAGGCCGACGTTTCCGGTCCGTCTGTGCCACACCCATCGGAGGACAACTCATGTCGTGGTTCCATCTGCTGCCCGATCCCGGGAGGTCGGCGCCCGTCGCGGTGCGCGGCCGTTTCCGCGGCGGCCGGGCCGTGTCGCTCACCGTCCGCGAGGAGGGCGGGTTCGCAGCCGGTCGCGCACCCCGCGCGGTCCCGGCAGCGCTCATCGGCCGTGCCCCGGGACGGACTCCGCTGGGAGAGGCCCACGGGCGGCAGGTACCGGCGATCCGCCGGTGCGGTGGCCGCTCCCGGCGAGCCCCCGGGATCCTTGCCGGGCGGAGCGTCGAGGCGCGGAACCTCGCAGGTGGGACGGCGGCGCGGGCCGGGCATCCGGTCGTCGCATCGCCCGGCCGGAGCGGTGGTGTCATATGACCTCGCTCATCCTCGCGCTGGTCGGCGGCGGTGTCGTCGGCCTGGCCCTGGGAGGGCTCGGCGGTGGCGGCAGCATGCTGGCCGTCCCGGCCCTGATCTATCTGCTCGGCTTCACCCCCGCCCACGCCACCACCGCCGGCCTGGTGATCGTCGCGGTCACTTCCCTGGCCGGCCTGCTCGCCCACGCCAGGGCCGGGCGGGTGCGCTGGCGTACCGGCGCCGCGTTCGTCCTGGCCGGCCTGCCCGCGGCGGCAGCCACGGGCGCCCTCTCGTCCCGGCTGCCCGCCGGCGTGCTCACCGCCGCCTTCGCGGCCCTGGCCGGTATCGCGGCCTGGCGTATGCTCGCACCCCGCCGAGCCGCCGATCCGGGCGGCGAGGCTCCCGGGCTCGCGGGCACCGCACCCCACGAGAACGGTGGCGCGGCCCAGCCCGCGGGGCCGGTGCGCTCGGTAGCGACCGGCGCGGGACTGGGTGCCATCACCGGACTGCTGGGCGTCGGCGGCGGCTTCCTCACCGTTCCCGCCCTGGTCTCCGCCCTCGCCTTCACCATGGCGGAGGCGGTCGGCACCAGCCTGCTGGTGATCAGCGGCAACGCCATGGCCGCCCTGGTGCCGCGCCTGGGTGCGGCCGGGAACCTGGACTGGGCGGTGGTCGCGCCGTTCACGGCCGCCGCCGTGCTCGGCGCCTGGGACGGCAAACGGCTCGCCGACCGGTTCAGTGGCCCCGCGCTCCAGCGGACGTTCGCGTTCGCCCTGCTGGCCGTCGCCGCACTGATGCTCGTCGACGCCCTGCGCTGACCCGCCGACCCCCCCGAGGACCGCCGTCGGCCCCGCCCGACGGCAAGACACCCAAACCCCGACGGCCCCCTACGACAACCCCCCGACCCGAACACGAAGGACCACATCATCATGGCAACACCCCTGACCACCGAGCAGCTCCACGAACGCCTCGGCCGGCTCACCCTCATCGACGTCCGCTCCCCGGGCGAGTTCGCCGCGGGCCACATCCCCGGCGCGCACAACATCCCCCTCGACCAGCTCGACCGGGCGGTACCGGTCCTGCGCGCGGCCGCCGAACGCGGTGAGCTCGCCATGGTCTGCGCCTCCGGGGCGCGCTCCCAGACCGCGTGCGGGAAGCTGGCCGCCGTTGGTGTCGCCGCCGCCACCGTGACCGGCGGCACCTCCGCCTGGGAGAGGGCCGGTCACCCGGTCGACCGCCCGGCCGGAGCTCGCACCGTGTGGGCCATGGACCGCCAGGTCCGCCTGGCCGCCGGCTCACTGGTGGTCGCCGGCATGCTCGCCGACCTCGTACTGCCGGGAGCCCGCTGGCTGTCGGCGGCCGTCGGCGGCGGCCTGCTCTTCTCGGCACTCAGCAACACCTGCGCGATGGGCGCGCTGCTCGGCCGACTGCCCTACAACCGTCCCCGGCCCGGCCAGCCCGCCATCGAGGAAACCCTCGCCGCACTTCGAGGATGATCACCCGCCGGGCCCGCGGATGTCGCGGGCCCGGCCCGGCGAGGCGAGCGACCCGCGACGGCGGTCCGGCCGTGGGCCGGTTCCGGCGCGGCGGTCCGGTCGCGGCAGGCGGCGAGGATGCCGTCCGCGCGCCTACCTCACCAGGTCCAGCAGCCCGGCCAGGTCGGGTGCACCGGCGCTGGAGCGAGGCCACCGAGATGTCCAGCGCTGCGGCCGGGGTGCGGATGCTGAGCGCGGTGTGTCCGGCCTGATCCACGATCAACAGGGCTTGCTCCTCGATCCGTTCGGGAGTCGCGAGGTCCAGGGAAGTGGATTGCCTTGGCATGCGAGTCAACGTACGGTGCGGCGTACCATCACGCTGGGCTTCCCCCTCCTCACGGAGCTCACCGCCTGGTCGTGGCCCTCTCTCGGCAGGAGCGACGAAGTGCACCAACTCACGTACGGCGACATCGAGGCCGCCACCGACCGGATCGCCGGACGCATCCGCCCCGTCGCCCTGGCCCCGGTCGACCCCGGTGCGATCCGCACCGCCCACGGCGATCCCCTGGACGAGCGGTCCGCCGAGCCGTGCGAGGTGTGGCTGGCCATGGAGTTCATGCAGCACACCGGCTCGTTCAAGGCCCGGGGCGCGCAGAACTTCATCCAGGCCCACCGCGAGGCCGGCTCCCTCCCCGACGCCGGGGTGACCATCGCCTCGGGCGGCAACGCCGGGCTGGCGTGCGCGTGGGCCGCCCAGCAGCAGGGAGTTCGGGCCACCGTGTTCCTGCCGGCCAACGCGCCGCAGGTGAAGATCACCAGGCTCCGCGGCTACGGCGCCGAGGTGCGGCTGGTCGGCTCGGAGTACGCCGAGGCGCTGGCCGCGTGCGAGGAGTTCGCCGCGGCCAGCGGCGCGCTCACCTCGCACGCCTACGACCATCCGCTGGTCGCGGCCGGGGCCGGCACGCTGCTGGAGGAGATCCGCCGGCAGATCCCCGGCCTGGACACCGTGGTGGTCGCGGTCGGCGGCGGCGGCCTGTTCGCCGGGGTCGCCACCGCCGCCCGGCACCACGGCATCCGCACCGTCGCCGTGGAGCCGGAGAACTGCCGTGCGCTGAACGCCGCGCTCGCGGCCGGCCGCCCGGTCGACGTCCCCGTGGACTCCGTCGCCGTCGACTCCCTCGGCGCCCGCCGGGCCTCCGCCATGGCCCTGCACACCGCCCAGCAGGACGGCGTGCGCTCCGTGCTGGTGGCGGACGGCGAGATCGTCCGCGCCCGCCAGGCGCTGTGGGAGCACCGGCGCGTCGCGGTCGAGCACGGTGCCGCCACCGCCCTGGCGGCCCTGACCGGCCCGGACCAGCATGTGCCCGAACGGGATCCGTCCGCCCAGCCCACCGTGCCGAGCCGCGGTTACCGGCCGGGCAGTGGCGAGAAGGTCTGCGTGGTACTGTGCGGCGCCAACACCGATGCCGCCACGCTCGTCCGGCCCGAGAACTGACCGAACCCCCCAAGGGGCGGCCTGCCCGCCTTTCACGGGCCGGCCCGGTGGGCGTACTCATGCCAGCGGCCCGGTCGCTCCGTGAACATCCAGTCCCAATACCCCCTGAGGTATACTCGCAGAATATCGGGATCAGTCCAGCGGAGGTGACCCATGCAGGTCGACGAGGACGCGGTCAGTGCAGTGCTCAACCGGCTCCGCCGTGCGCAGGGCCAACTCGCCGGCGTCATCGCGATGATCGAAGCCGGCCGTGACTGCAAGGACGTGGTCACCCAGCTCGCCGCCGTCTCGCGCGCTCTGGACCGTGCCGGATTCAAGATCGTCGCCAGTGGTATGCGCCAGTGCATGAACGCCGCCGACGGTGACACCCCGCCCATGAGCGAGGCCGAACTCGAGAAGCTCTTCCTGGCGCTGGCCTGACGCCCGAAAGCCCGGGGGCGCCGCGACCTGTTCGGCCCCCCGGGCTGTCGGGCGCCGATGAGCGACCGCGTCCGGCGCGTCAGCCGGTGACCTCGATCGTGACGCGGTAGGTCCGGTGGCCGGGCGGGCAGTTCATCGCCTCGCCGCAGCTGGTCCGGTCGGCGGTCAGCAGGGCCGAGCCGGTCGCGCGCGCGACGAAGGCGCTGCTGACGGTCCCGCAGCCGCCGCCCGGGCGGCAGGAGGGAGCGGGCGAGGTCTCCGGTGACCCGCTGGGCGCCACCAGTGCGGTGGCGGAGCTGGCAGCGCCGGACCAGTAGGTGCTGTGCAGCTCGACCCTGATCCTCGTACCGACGCCGACCTTGACCGTGGTGTGGTCGGCGTTTTCGTCCAGGACCACCTCGGACGGCGAAGGGGCGGGCGTCGACCGGACCGTCGTGGTGGAGGCGCAGCCGGCCAGCCCCAGCAGCGCCAGGGCGACGGCGGCGGTTCTCTTCAGGGGCATCGGGTCTCCTCGTGCCGGTGGGCGATGGTGCCGGTCTGACGCAGCCGGGCACCGATCGGATCCCACCGGGAGGCCCACGAGTAGCCTGTTCGACTTGTCGCCGGTCCCACGTTGCCGGTAACCGCGGCTGGCCCCGGGTGTACCGGCTCCGGTCTCCTTGGCCTCGGAGGCGGGGCGAGCCGCGGAGACCCGGTGGCAGCCGAGGCCGTCGGCTAGGACGGGGGCCGGCCTCCCGGCACTACAGCTTGCTCGCCTCCCGGACGGTGTGGAGGTGGACCAGGACGTCATAGGCCCGGCCGATGGCGATCTCGGGCGTGCCGTCGTTCGGGAACTGCGTGCCGACGTCGTACGTGGGGCGCGCGATGTCCAGCCATGTGCGGGCGTCGGCAGGGGCCTTGCGCAGGTCGGCGTAGTAGTCGCGGTACCGGACCTGGTCGAGCGTGTACTCGTTCGTGCCGGGACCGGCCGGGTCGACGGTGAACTTCTTCCAGTCGCCGCCGAGCGCCTGGTCCTTGGAGAGGAAGGATCCCTGGTCGAAGGTGGTGCCGATGGCGAGGTAGTCCGCGCCCAGGGCGTCGTGGAGGAACGAGCCCTGGGTCTTCGGATACGTCGTGGGGTCGGTGGAGGTGTAGCCGACATGGTCGTCGGCGGCCGACAGCAGGATCCTGCCGCCGGTGTGCCGCTGCCACCACATCGTGGTCTCGGCCATCACCTGGTCGCGGTAGCGCTCCATGGCGGTCAACGAGGCCTGGTCGTCGGGGTTGACGGTGAGGAAGGTGTAGGTCTGGGCGATGTCGCGCGCGTTCTGCAGGGCGAACTCGAAGTCATCGTCGCCCGGCTTTCCCTGATGTTCCATCAGCTCAAGCAGTTGCTGTGCCCTGGCTGCGTTCTGCTGCCGTTCCGCGAGCGGCCGCTCCAGGTAGCCGATGGCGTCGTCGAGCGGGCGCAGGCCGGTGAGGAGCTCGTTCAGGCGCGCCAGGGACTCCGGACGGCTCCGCCGGACGTAGTCGGTGACCGCGTCGAAGACGGGCGCGTCGAGGCTGGGCGCGCCGATGTCATCGCCCAGGAAGTGGACCGGGTGGTCGGGGTGTCGGCGGTTGTGGTCGCGCATCCACTGGACGAGGGTCACGAACTCCTCGCGGTCCCAGGGGGATCCGGCCATCGTCTCGTGTACGACCTGCCGTGCGTCGCCGTTGCCGTGCTGGAGGTAGTCGTCGATCCGCAGGCCGGCCGACCAGCTCATCTCCAGGGCGAAGGTGGTGAATCCCTTCTGCTCGACGAGGTAGCGGAAGACTCGGTCCTTCAGCGCGAAGAACTCGTGCGAGCCGTGCGTGGCCTCGCCCAGGCCGACCACCTTGGCGTCGCCGACCATCGCCCCGAGGGCGCGCAGATCGGCCGTGCCGGTACCCGGCTCCGCCGACAGCAGTGGATGGGCGATCCGGTCCAGCGCGCGGACGGGGGCCGGCGCGGTGGCGGACGCGGACGCCGCCGGTGACGCGTAGGCGGCCGTCGCGGGGGCCAGTGCCGCTGCCAGGGCGAGAGCCGCGGCGAGGCGCTTCCCGATACCAGTCATGTGTGAGATCTCCTCAACCTTCTTGATGTCAAACGCGGTTGAGAAGATCATTGCGCCCGCTGCGGCCCGGGTGCGCTGGGGCTGGCCCGACACTTTCACGGGGGGACAGCCCCATGGCCAGGCTTTCGGGGGCCGGCGCTCCGGGCCTGTGCCGGCGTCCCCTCTCGGGCCGTCTGTCCCCGGCTCCCGGCCGAACACCGACGCCTCGTCCCCTTGGCGTAGGCGCCGTCACCCGCCCGGGCAGAGTGCTGGTGGTGGAGCCGGGTGTCGGAACCGCCCGAACTCCTGCCTGATCACGCGTCGCGCTCCTCGGGCGCCCCGAAGCGCGCCAGACAGTGCCATACCCTCTTGAGCGCCTGCTGGTCATGGAGCCCCGTGCGTGCGGCGTCACCGATGATCCGGGGACTGAGGTAGCCGTCAACGGCGATTTCGGTTCCCAGGTCGACGTACTCCTGGCCGCGGTAGTCCGGGTGGCGTCGGAGTTCTTCGACGGTGAGTCGGAGTCCCGGGTGCCATTCGAGCGGGCACGGCAGGTTGCGGGCCGCCGCTTCCACCGCCGTTCCTCGATAGCTCGGGTCCAGGACCAGTGCCTCGACATCGCGCTTCAGCAGGAGCGGCCCGTGCACCTGCGCCTCGATGTAGTCGTCGAGCGCGTCCTGGCGATCGGCCTCGGCCAGTTCGATGAGGGACATACTGGCCGCGACACCGAAGGCCGATGGTTCGAAGACGCTGTCCGGGTAGCAGAAGGTGGTTCGTCGGAGGGTCTCGGCAGTCAGCCGGAAGTGTGCGGAGCCGAACCGGGGCGCTCCGCCGAGCGGCTCGCGTCGGAAGTCCAGTGCGCCGTAGACAGGCCGCTCGTGAGCAAGCGCACTGTCGTACGCGCCCCCGAAGATCCGGCTCTCCCAGCGCCACCGGTCGCCGCCGGGGTGGGCCGTCAGGCCGCCGTTGCTCGCGCCCGTGACGAACTGCGAGTAGTAGACGCCGTCCTCGGCCAACGCGAGCAGGATCGGCCGACCGTGCACCGTGCGGTCCGGGTGGAAGTTCAGGGTCACTCGCAGCGAAGGGTCGACCGGGGCCCCGGATGACAGCGATGCGACATGACGGAGTGCCTGTTCCTGTGGAGACGGGGCTGTGTCAGTGTTCACCAGCGCAGTGTGCCCGAATCTGATCAACTGGTGCATCCGGATTGGCGATTCGGTTCCGTGTCGATGCGGACGTCCTCGACCGGCACCGCCTCGGAAGCTCCCCCGGGGAGTGGAGACGAGCGCACCGGGGCAGGCGATGGGCCCATCCCGGTGCGCTCGGGTTCGTTCGGAGATGCGAGGTCAGTGAAGGATCGCGTGCGAGATGGCGCAGGAGTTGGTGTCGTTGGACCAGCTGGCCTGCTCGGCGAAGGTACCGAAGGAGCCGAAGGACACGTTGGCCGCGCCGCCGGTGGTGCCGGGCTTCAGCCAGGCGCACTCGTCGGAGTTCTCCTGGCCGTTGTACGTGCTGCCGCTCACGTGGTTGGTCCAGCCGCCGGCCGGGTTCTGGTCGGACATCATCTCGTGCCACTCGTGGCCGAGGGTCATGGTCCAGCCGTCAAGGGTGCCGGGGGAGTTGACGAACCCGACGCCGCAGTTGGCGCCCTGGTCGATGTTGTACGGCTGGTTGGAGAAGGCGATGTCACCGTAGGACGAGGCGGCCGCACCGCCGGTCAGGGTGGTGTCGCCGTTCCAGTCGTGCCAGGCGCAGTAGCCGGTGGTCGGGTTCGCGTAGTCGTCCGGGTTGGTACCGTGCGGCGACAGGACGATGTAGTAGGCGTCGCGGTTGGATGCCGCGGTGGTGTTGCCGAAGTGGTCGGCGGCCTTGATGGCCTCCTGGGCCAGCTGCTTGCCGGTCGCCTTGCTGGGGGAGGCGGCCGAGTTGTCGTACCAGACGCCGGAGAGCACGCCGCCGCTCTGGTACGGGATGAAGTTGGCGTTCGAGGGGCAGCTGGTGGCGCCGGCGGCCACGTTCGGGCCGTCGCACCACTGGGTCAGATCGGCGGACCAGGTCTCGCCGTTGGTGCCGATGCCCTTGAACATCTGCTGGGTGACGGGCGCGGCGCCGGACGGGTCGCCGGTGAAGGTCGCGTTGCCCTGGGCGTCGGTGCCCTGGGTGCCCCACTGGGTGCCGTAGAAGACCAGGTAGACCTTGGAGTGGCCGCTCTGGACGCCGATGCCGTCGACGCCGCCGCCGTAGGACAGCGTCTTCTTGCTGGTGGTGGCCGCGGCGCTGTGGGATGCCGCCCACGCCTTCATGTTCTCGTGCTGCTTGACGCCCGGGATCACGCCGTGCCGGTACGGGTGCTCGTTCTGCGGGCTGTAGGGGTTGAACTCGTTGGTGGTGCCAGAGGATCCGTTCGGCGTGGCCTGCGCCTGTGCCGGGGCGGCGGCGGTGAAACCGGCTGCCGCAAGTGCAAGTGACGCTATACCGGTGAGTACCGAGTACTTCGCACGTCGGGTGGGGGAGTGACCCATGGGGTAAGGGTTCCTCTCGTGTGCCGACCACCTGCGCGCCAAAGGCGGCGGGTGGTCCCTTGTGGGGAAGGGAGAGGCGGCAGTTCCTGCGAAAACGTCCGGTTGATCCGCATCGCGAATTGACCGTCCGTCATCTCTGCCGCCTGTTGGTGGTGTAGCAAAGCAGAGTTGGTTAACGGTGGTCAACGGCTGGCATGCGGAAAATATAGAAAAGGGCGTCTTCCCAAGTGGGAGGGAGAAGCGTGGAGGGGGGAGTTGACACATATGTCTATTCACTGAATACGATTCGGAATACTGTTCCGCATTCGGTGGCGTGTCCGGCGGTGGCCGGTGGCCGGTGGCCGGTGGCCGGTGGCCGGTTCCGATCCGCCTTTCCGGAAGCGAAGACGGTGCGTCATGCCTTCAGGGGGCGCATCGGGGAAGGCAGGCTTCCTGGTGCCGGCCGCGCGGGCGGGGAGACCGGGAAGCCCGGGAAGCCGGTTGATGCTGCCCGGACTTCGCCCGGCTCCCGCGCCCTGACCGTGATCCGTGAGCTGGGCGGGAGGAAGCGTCAGCGGTGCGAAGTGGCGCCGGTGGCCCTGGCGTTGAGGGCGGCGACCGCCTTGGCCGAGGCGGCGCCGCCACCGGTCGAGACGAACTGCCAGGTGACGTTGACGAACCCGAGTGACGGATCGGCGAGTTGCTGGAAGGCCGGTTGGCTGAGGTCCACGTGGGTCGGGTCGCAGGACGCGCACTTGTCCGCGACGGGAACGGTGACGGTGGCGCCGTTGTAGGTCACCTGGACGGAAACCCCTTGGCAGAGCGGGTCGTTGTTGCTGTTAGCGGTCGTCCAGTAGGCGGGGGAGACGGCGACCAGCATGTCCTGCGACGCGTTGATGGGCGTGCCGCACGCGCCGTAGCCCGCGTCACCGTAGTAGGTCGCGATGCCGTTGATCGGCTGGTTGAACGGGATGTCCGCGAGAGCGGGCGATGCGCTGAGCATCGCGAACGCTCCAGCGGCCAGCGCCGCACTCGACCACTGGCGTACGCGCCTCGATCCGTGCATGTTCCGTTCCTTTCGGTGGTGGGGTTCGGTGAGTGGGACAAGGTGTGCGCGATCCGGCCCGTGAGGGCGGGTCCGGTCTGTCCGGTCTGGAGTCCGAGGCCGGCGTGCGATCGAGCGGAATGCCAAAGCCATTTCTGACGCTACGTCAGGCCTGCGGCGACGGACGGGCCCGGCGGACGTCATCCGGCAGCGTGCGCGCCGGATGCCAGGGTCGACTGCGGCGACCCGCCGGTTGTGTGGATCTCCGCTGTCATGCGCGCTGGGCCGATGCTCCAACTCGGCTGTACCGCCGACCGATTGTGGGTCTGGGAGGGCGGGGACGACCGTTCAGGCGGCGTCCGAGGGTGGGGTGGAGGGCGCGACGCCGTTGGTCAGGGACTGCATCACTCTGCGGGGCACGGTTGCCCTTCCTGTCGGCAGGGAAGGCACGGCACAGTCTGGTAGTTGATGGAACGTCAGAAATGAGTCGTCGGTTCAGGTGTGCTGCGGTGGCCGTCGGCCCGTTCGGCCCGTTCGGCCCGTTCGGCCGGGAGGCAGCCGCCCGGTTGCCGCTCACACAGCACCTCGTTGGTGGCCCGGCCGGCCCGAGGTCGTCGGGGATCCGTCCGGGTGGGCGGCCGTGAGGGCGTGCGGGTACTCCTGGGCGGCGCGAGCCGCCACGATGGCACAGCACCTGGGGAACATTAGGAAACTTTCCTAATTGATAGGTATTTAAGCATCATCTCAAGTGTTCCGCCAAGAGGGTGGTGCGGGACGCCGGCAGTTCCCGGAGAGGGGTTCTGACGGGGAGTGAGCTGTCGATCGCGGTGGTAGCGCTCGAAGTTGATGCTCTCCGGCCGTCCGTCCGGCTTTCGCCCACGCCCTGCTGCCCCAGGGCGTGGGTGGCCCTCGCCGGTGCTCAGGGTGAGCGGAACAGCTGGTCCAGGTGGTGGTTGAGGATCGCCATGGCCGAGTCGCCGGTGCGCTGGTGGCCCAGCACGCTTGAGCCCAGGCCGTTGACCATGGCCGCCAGTCCGGCGGCGGTCATCTGGGGGTCCTTGTCGGAATCGACCTCCCCGGCCTGCTGGGCCGCGCGGATCTGCTTGGCGAGGAAGGCCTCGAGCAGGTCGGGCTGGGCCGTGCCGTGCTTCTCCACCAGTGCGGGATCGCTGAGGACCAGTGTGTAGTACGCGGCGTAGGTCCTGGTGATCCGGCGGCTTTCCGGATCGGTCGGCAGGATGCTCGACAGGACCGCGGTCACGAGGCTGCGCGGCGTGGGCGGTGAGCCCGCCGCGCTGATCCATTCGCCCATGCGGGCCTGGAGTTGGGCGCCGAGTCTGGCCAGCGCGTCCAGTAGAAGCGCTTCCTTGGTGGTGAAGTAGTACTGCACCAGGCGCAGCGAGACGCCGGCTTCGGTGGCGACCGCCCGCATGCTGGCCGACTGCAGCCCCTGGGTGTCGGCGATGCGCAGCAGTGCCTCGGCGATCTGCCTTCGGCGTTCCTCGTGATCGACCCGCGCGGTCATGATGCGACCTCCCTCTCTCTGGTACACCTGTATCATGCCGTGATACACATGTATCATGAGAATTGGCGAGTTCAAGAGCGACAAGGCCTCAGACCGGTTCCGTGCCGCCTATGAGCGGGCTCTGGAGGAACTGTGGCCCGGGCCGCGGACGGCGCTCGACATCCCGACCGCGTTCGGAACCACCCGCGTCTACCGGACCGGCCCGCAGAGCGGCGAGCCGATCGTGCTGCTGCCGGGATCAGGCGGCAACTCGCTGATGTGGTACCGGTACCTCGAAGCGCTGGGCCGGCACCATTCGGTCATCGCCGTGGACACGGTCGGCGAGCCGGGCGCGAGCGTGCAGACCGCCCCGATCAGCGACGGTCGGGACGGCGCGGCCTGGCTCGACGAACTCCTGGCGGCACTGGAGGTGACGGCGGCTCATGTCGTCGGCTGCTCCTACGGCGGCTGGCTGGCGCTCAACCACCAGATCCACCACCCCGGCCGGGTCGCCGCACTCACCCTGGTGGATCCCGCAGGCTTCGCCGAGCCCGGAAGGCGGTTCTACACCTGGGTGATCGTCGGCGGTCTGGCCGGGCTGGCGCCGCGCCCGCTCCGCCCCCGGCTGGCCCGCCTGGTCGACAACAGCACGATCCTGGAGGCCGAACTGATGCGCCTGGTAAGCGCGTCGATGGGATTCCGCCGCGCGCTCCCGGTGCCTCCGGTCTTCTCCGACGAGGAACTGCACCGTCTGCGAGTCCCCGCGCAGTTCCTGCTCGGCGCGCGCAGCGCCCTGCACGACTCGCAGCAGGTCGCCGACCGCCTCCGCAGCCTCGTGCCCTCCGCCCGGGTGGAGGTCGTGCCCGGCGCGGGCCACGCGTTGCCGACCGACCAACCGGCGCTGGTGGCCGAACGCATCCTCAGTTCCTTCGAGAAGCGGTAGCCCCACCGGGCGGGCCCGCACCCCGGATCCCGCCCGGACGCAGCGGTGACCGCCGGCGCTGCCAGAACGGGCGGTTGGACCAGCGCTCCTCACACGCGTGGATCTCGCGGTGGCCGTGGACGTAGGCGTCGAAGGTCTCGCCCAGCCGTGCTGCGTAGACGTCGAGCGCGTCGGTCTCGCCACGCAGCCGGGCGTCGACCGCCCGGCCGGCGCACAGGCCCGAGTAAAGAGCCGTGAGGACGCCCTGCGAGGAGAGCGGGTCGAGGGCGATCGCCGCGTCCCCGGCCGCGATCCAGCCCTCGCCGGCCAGCGGCTCCAGTTGTGCGGTGTGCGCGGCGCACCGGCGTGGCGTCGCCTGCGCGAGGGGCGAGCGGCCCCAGGTGCGTTCGGCCGTGTGCCGGGTGGCGGCGAGCCGCTCGAGGAAGGTCCGGGTCCTCCCGAGTCCCGGCGGCACCAGGTCGGTGTCGGTGAAGTAGGTGACGAGGCGGTGGGCGGGGGCGTGGGGTGCGGTGTACCACCATCCGTCGGGGGCGGACTCGACGAGGGAGGCCTCCTCCGTGTCGGAGGCGTCGGGGGTCAGTCGCAGGTGGACGGCGACCAGGCGGTCGTAGCGGTGGCGCCGGGCTCCGCAGCGGGTGGCGAGCGAGGCCCGGCGACCGGTGGCGTCGACCAGCCACCGGCATCGCACGGTGCGCGCCGTGGTGTCGGTGCGCACCGTCACCTGCCACCCGCCGTCCGGCTGCGGCACGGGGTGGGAGATCGCGGTCCGTTCGGCGACCCGCACCCCGTCGGCCCGGGCGCAGGCGCGCAGCAGGCGGTCGAAGGCCGGGCGGTCGAGGTGCCAGCCGTGGCCGTACGGGTCGGTGATGAAGTCCGTCCGGTGCAGCCGCGGCGAGCCCCAGGCGGAGAGGGTGGCGTGGCAGGCGCGGTGGTCGGCGTCGAGTGCCCGGACGTCGACGCCGAGGTCGTGGAGGAGCAGCCGGGCGGCGGGGACGAGGGATTCGCCCGTCTTCGGGGGACCGCTGCCGGCATCGGCGAGCAGGACAGCGCGTCCCGCTCGGGCCAGGGTCAGGGCGGCGGCGGCGCCTGCCGGTCCGCCGCCCGCGATGACGGCGTCGTACCCGCTGCGGTTCAGGGCGGCCAGACCGCCGGTGGGCGCCGCCGTGGTCATCCGGCGTCCCGGAAGGGGTCGACCTTGGCGATGTAGCCGGCCGAGATCTCCTCGGGCCGGAACTCGGTGGTCCGGGCGATCTCCTGGGCCGTCTGCTCGTTGACGGTGGTGCGCTCCGCCTCGGAGAGCCGGGGGTGGCCGGTTTCCCGTACATGGACGTTGACGAGGTTCTGGCGGTCGTCGACCGGGGGGAGCGAGGGGTCGGGGGTGGACTCCACCAGGATCGCCTTCGGGAACTTGTCGTCCACCGTGTAGCTGTTGGTCTCGACGACGCCGAACTTGGACCAGTTGTCGACCATGTCCTGCAGGCCGGTCAGCTTGTCCGGGCTCAGGAACCGCAGCCACACGGCGCGTCTCTCGAAGGCCTGTTCACGCTGGTCCTCGGTGACGCTGCTGTTCGGCTTCTGGTTGACGATGTCGAAGTCGGTCTTCTTCAGCACGTGGTTGGGCACCCGGGCGGGCCAGAAGGTCGGCAGGTAGGGGCTGTAGCGGGGGCCGATGTTGGCTCGCAGCTCGTAGCCTGAGCGGCAGCTGGCGGTGTCGGTCTGCCAGGGCAGGCCCATCCAGCGGGTGAGGCCGCCCGGGATCTGGCCGTGCAGGGGGCCGTTGGCCGACAGCGCGCGCTGTGGCGTGAGGTACGGGCCGTAGTCGGGCTCGGGATCGCCGGCCGGGCGGTGGAGGATACGGAACGGCTCCATGTACATGGTGTCATGGCGGATCGGCCAGGTGACCTCGCAGCCGGGGTGGAACGCGTCGGCGAGGCAGTAGTCCAGGGCAGCGCGGTCCAGCAGCCCGGGCTGCAGTGCGACGGGTGCGTCGTCCAGTGACGTGTAGGTGGTGTGGGGCGTCTTGTCGTCGAAGTCCCCCATCACCCACAGGGCCAGCATCTGCTCCTGGGTCACGGTCAGGACGCCGTACTGCCGTGGGGACTGCGCGGGGACGGCCATGGCGTCTCCGTAGAGCCAGGGCCAGGGCAGCGGGGAGAGGCCGTCCCGGTCGTAGCTGCGCATCTGGTAGTACACGCGCCGCCGCAACTCCAGGTACTGGTCCTTCTTGTTGCCCAGAACCGCGAGCAGTTGGGGCGAGGTGAAGTCGTTGGGGCCCCTCCATCCGAACTCGCCGGCGAAGCCCTGGTTGACCCACTGGTGTCCGGTGAACCGCTGCAGCAGGGGCTTGATGTGCTCGTCGAAGGTGACGGTGGTGGGGGAGTGCAGGTCTCCGCTCTGGACGAAGAGGTCGTGGAGCAGGTCGTAGAGCGTCACGATGCCCTTGACGTCCGGCGCGTAGTTCGGAGGTGCGACCACCACCCAGGCCGGTTTCACGTCGACCGCCTGGTTGTTGATCCTGACCGTGGCGGTCACGGGCCCATCGGAGGTGTCGTCGTGCCAGCCGTCGTTGTTGCCGAAGGTGGTGAGCTTGGTCGGGGGGTTGGTGAACGAGGCCGAGCCGCCCCTGCCGCCCAGGACGACGAGCCGCCCCTTGTCGTCGGTCTGCAACTCGCCCAGGTAGACGGCGGTACCGTTGATCTTTCCGGTATCGAACTTCTGCCCGCTCTGGCTCGCCCCCGAGATCGTTCGGGTTCCCGGATCGATGCGCAGGTCGTTTCTGGAGGCGAACGTGGCGTTGCGCAGGCCGTACTGGTCCTGCGAGAGACGCTGGGCCTCGGGGACGTCCAGTGCGAGTGAGAACTTGTACCAGGCGGCCTTCTGGTTGGCCAGGTGGACCGTCCACTCGACGCTGGCACCGTCCTGCCCGTCCAGGATCTCCCGGACGACCGTGCCGTTCCTGTCGTAGCCGTAGACACGGAAGCGCGCCGCCTGCCGCTTGATCTTGCCGGTGCCTTCCTTGTAGAAGCCCGGGTCCCTGGGCTTCTCGTCCGGTGTCTCCGGCCCGTAGAAGAACTGCTCGCTGTTGCCGACCCGCGCGATACCGATCGCGGGATGGATCTTCACATAGGCAATATCGGTCATACTCGGTGCCTCTCTGGTGCGCTCGGCCGCCCGCGGGAAGGCGGAGCCGGGGGTGCGGGCGCCCGTGAACGGGCAGCGCTCAGCCGTGGCCGAGCGCGGATCCGCCGGGGAGGGGGCTGCGGACGTCGTCCTGTCGTCGCGGACGTGCGAAACCGTGCCGCGCGTGGGCGCCCGCGCCTCCAGGATGTGACCGGAGCAACCGGGTGTCGCGTCGCATACGACCAAACGAACCTCCACCCCGACCCCCGGCGGCGTCGATGGCTCTGACGGTCCTCGGCCCGGTCCGAGCCCTGATCACGGCCTCGCCCCCGGCCGCACGCGACTCGGGCGCGCGGACAGCCCGGGTGTGAACGGCATCGGACAGCTGTCCGCGCACCCTGGCCTACCGCCGTCGACGACATGTCGCCGGTGGTCGCGGCAGCCGTCATCTGCGGCCTGGCCGCCACCGGCCACGCCGTGGCGGTCGAGCCGACCCGCACCTTGCCGATCATCCCGATCCGGTCGCCCCGGCCATCAGCCTCGCGCTCCAGAGCGTGACCGGCGCCCGGTAGTGGGCACTGCGCCATGGGCGGGACACTGCTGCAACTGATCCGCGCTGCCGAGGACTTCCCCGCGTGCCGACTGCGGCGTCGGACCAGCTGGGGCGTGGGCTGCGACAGGGAGGGCGATCTCTATTTGACACTCAATCAACTTGACCTAAAGAAAGGGATAGTTGATTGATCAGTTTGCGCCGCTCCGACTTGGCCGGGACCTTGCGCGCGGCAAGCTCGAACCGGCCCGCGAGCCCCAGGCGACGATCATTCTGGCCCGGCGCGTGTTCGACGGCCTGGCGCTGGCGGGGCACCGGTTCAAGGAGAACTTCGACGATGCCGCGATTGAGAAGCTCGTCCGGGGGACGGCGACACCGCGGCGCCGGACACCGTCTTCGGCTACCCGGCCTTCCCGGACCCGGTCTTCGCGATCGTCACCCCCGGCCGAAGGCCTCGAACAACTGAGCCGAACGACGCTCGGCGGGTTCGGTCGGTAGGAAGAACTCGGCACAGAGGCAGGGGAGTCGGCTGACCCGGCCCTGGGAAGGGCGAGGTACGGATCAGCAGGAGAGGTTGCCGCCGGGGTCGGTGCCGAGGAGGCCGGCGAACTTCTTGTAGAGGTTGATGCGGTCCTGGCGCTCGTCGGGATTCTTGCCGTTGCACTCCAGGTCGCCGTTGATGCTGCGGATCGTCTCGCCGAAGCCCTTGTTGTTGACCATCGCGTCGTGCGAGGTCATCGTGCCGGCGCCCTTCTGGGTGTTCCAGAACCACAGGCCGGTCTTCCAGGAGACGGCGGCGTCCTTCTCCACCAGGTACGGGTTGTGCAGCAGGTCGATGTGCAGGGCGTCGCCGGCGGCCTTGTAGTTGAAGTTCCAGCTGATCTGGAGCGGTCCGCGCCCGTAGTAGGCGCTCTGGCCGGCCGGACAGTCGTACGGCTGGCTCCTGTCGCAGTAGTGGCTGTAGTTGGCGGTGTTCTGCTCGACGACGTACTTCAGACCGCCGGTCTCGTGACTCACGTTGGCGAGGAAGGCCGCCGCCTCGCGCTTGCGGGTCGTCTCGCTTCCGGTGGTGGTGAAGGCCGGGTAGGCGCTCAGCGCGTTGATCAGGCCCTGGTAGGTGTAGAAGGGGTTGCGGCTCGGGAACATCTGGTTGAACTGCGACTGGCTGACCACGAACGAGCCCGCGGCGGGCGCGGCCGCCACCGGGGCGGCCAGGGCCAGCGCGCCGGTGACGGCGGCCGAGGTCATGGCGGCCATGACACGGAATGCGGACATCTTCACTCCTCCGATGGCGCGGGCGGGCCGCGCGAGTCACTGGTCAAACGCTCCGGTGCTTCGAGGGCGAAGCACCGGAGCATCTTTGCGCGGATCCCTCGGAGGGTGGGGAAAATCAGATCGGAACCACCCTTTCGATGCCGGGCCGGTGGTCGGGTTGACGACGGATCGGGTGCGGACGCGCTGGGGGTACGGAGGTTCCACGAGGCGGCGGCAAGGACACCGACTCCGTCGAAGGCCCGGCCGGGCGGATGGGCCGGGTGGCCCCGCGGATGACTGAGAAGGGAACCGGTCCTGGTCCAGGCCGTGTTGACCTTTGACTTCCGCTCGTCCGGCTGCCTACTGTCCAGGCAGTCGACCGGTCGGGCAGTCCGGGTCGAGGAGTCTCCACCTCATCGTCAGGGAATCTCCCCGCGTCATCTCGGAGAAGGTTCGTCATGGGCTCTCAGGACCAGAAGGTCGCAGTCGTCACCGGTGCGTCGAAGGGCATCGGTGCCGGCCTCGTCGACGCCTACCGCAAGCTCGGCTACGCCGTCGTCGCCACCTCGCGCTCGATCGCCCCCGGCAACGACTCGGGCATCCTGGCCGTCCGGGGTGACATCTCCGACCCCGCCACCGCCGAACGCGTCATCGCCGCCGGCGTCGAGCGGTTCGGACGGATCGACACCCTGATCAACAACGCCGGTCTCTTCGTCGCCAAGCCTTTCACCGACTACACCGCGGACGACTACGCCGCCGTGACGGCTGTGAACCTCGCCGGGTTCTTCCACATCACCCAGCTGGCCATCGCCCACATGCTGACCCAGGCGGGCGGCCATGTCGTCAACCTCACCACCAGCCTGGTCGACAATGCCAACTCCAAGGTCCCCTCGGTGCTGGCTTCGCTGACCAAGGGCGGTCTGCAGTCCGCCACCAAGTCCCTCGCCATCGAGTACGCCAAGCGCGGTATCCGCGTCAACGCCGTCTCGCCGGGCACCATCAGCACCCCCATGCACGCCGGAGACGACCGCCAGGCCCTCGCCGCCCTGCACCCGATGGGCCGGATGGGCGAGGTGAGCGACATCGTCGATGCGGTCATCTACCTGGAGAGGGCCCCGTTCGTCACCGGTGAGATCCTCCACGTCGACGGCGGCGTCAGCGCCGGCCACTGACCCTCGGTCCGGCCGGCGCCTGTGTGTCGGAAGACGCCTCGCCCCGGTGGGGCGGGCCGTGGCCAGCTGCTTCGGCCGATGGCACCGGGAGTGGACGGCCCGGGCCACCGACCGTGACGGCCGCCGTCAGCAGCTCAGGTTCGGCCCCGGATCGACGCCGAGGATCCGGGTGAAGTTCTGGTACGCGTTGATCCGGTCCTGGACCTCGGCGGGGTTGCCGCCGTTGCACTCGATCGAGCCGTTGATGCTGCGGATGGTCTCACCGAAGCCGCGGCCGTTGACCATGGCGTCGTGCGGTGTCATGCTGCCGGGGCCCCGCTGGGTGTTCCAGTACCAGAGCGCGGTCTTCCAGGAGACGGCGGAGTCGGTCTGCACCAGGTTGGGATTGTCCAGCAGGTCGATGCCCAGGGCGTCGCCGGCGGCCTTGTAGTTGAAGTTCCAGCTGATCTGGAGCGGTCCGCGCCCGTAGTACGCGGCCTGCCCGGCCGGGCAGCCGTACGGCTGGCTCCAGTCGCAGTAGTGCGGGTAGTTGGCGGTGTTCTGCTCGACGATGTAGACCAGTCCGCCGGTCTCGTGGCTGACGTTGGCGAGGAAGGCGGCGGCCTCCTGCCTGCGGACGGTGTCGCTGCCGGTGGCGGCGAAGGCCGGGTAGGCGCCGAGCGCGGCGGTCAGACCGGCGTAGCTGTAGAAGGAGTTCCGGTTCGGGAACATCTGGCTGAACTGGGCTTCGCTGACCGGGAACTGGCCCTGGCCGGGCGGCTGGTTGGGGTCGCAGGCGTAGGGCTCCCAGTACCAGGTGCTGATCACCGGGTCGTACCCGGGGTTGTCGTGGGTGGCCCGGTAGTAGCCGCCGTTGGTGTACCTGACGATCGAACCGGTCGGGTAGTACTGGCCGGCCACCCAGTTCGGGTAGTCGCAGCCGGCCCGGGGAAACGCGGTCCGCTCGCCCGGGGCGCCGCAGAGCCCGGGGTTCAGAGACGTGCTGCAGGACGCCGCGCCCGCCGTGCCCGCGGGCAGCAGGACGGCCAGCGCCAGCACCGTGAACGCGGCGGACAACAATGCGAGAACGCGTTTGACTGACATGTGTCGTCACCTCTCCTCGCTGGTTTGGGAGTTGAGGCGACTCAATCGAAATGGCGTATACCTGTCAAGGGTGCGTGAGGGCACACCTGGGGCTTGCGCGACCAAGCCGCGCAACCGTCGACTGCCTGAACTGGCCCTGCCCGCCCGGCAGCGGGCCACGCAGATGGCTCAGGCCCTTCTGCCGCGGGAGCGTTGGGCAAGGTCGTGACCGAACCGCATGAAGAGACCGCGTAATGCCCGTATCCATGAGGACGCGGAGACCGAACAGAGGCGCATTCGAAGTCGGCGGACCCCCGGCGGAGCCCCTTTCCCGTAGGTCAGGAGACTTCCGCCGCGATCGCGTCCATCGGCGGTCGCAGCCCCGCCGCCACCCGGGAACGAGCTCGCGGCGAACTCCTACATGTTCTGCTGGAACGTCAAAGGGCGCGGGTTCCGCTCGATGCGACAACGTCCTCACCGTGGACGGCACCTTCTGCGGCGTGATCGACTTCGGCGACCTCTTCGCAGGCGATCCAGCCTGCGACCTCGGCGCCGCGTGGATCCTGCTGCCGGGCGGCGCCGCCGACCGCTTCTATACGCTACGGCGGCCGCGAGAAGGCACTGGAGGCCGCCACTCCGTGGGTGGCGGCCTTCGGTCGTGGCTATCCGGCGTATTACCACCCGCCAGCTCGAGGCCCTGGACATCCCACCGACGGCCTGCTGACGACCGATCCGGCACCTGGCCGACCAGTCGCCGTACCTGACGCACCTGATCGGCGGTCAGGCGCCGGGCGTCCCTGATCGGCCTGGCCATGTCGGCTACTGCCGCACGGGGTGCCGTGGTGCCGCAGGCCGGTTCGATACCGGTCAGGGCGGCTAGGGTGTCGGCCTCGATGCTCAGCACGGCTGCGAAGCCGGCCGGGAGGTCGGCGGTCAGCGCCTTGCGACCATGGCCCACCACCCCATAGGTGGCCGCGGACCAGTACCGGCCGGTCAGAATCGCGAAGGTCCAAGCCGTACCCATCAAGCCCAGGTTCCGGTTGTGGAGCGTGCACGCCAGCACAACGCCTGCTGGAGGGTCAGCGCTCACGAACCGACGGCCCAAGCCGCACAGCAGTCCATCGGAGGGGTGGGAGGAGGGGGGAAGGCAGAAAGCACCGGCCGGGGCCTGCCGTCAGGCGCGGTGGTACTGGACCGGGGAGGCGACCTCGCCACCGAGTTCGGCGGCGGCACGACGGGCCCAGTACGGGTTGCGCAGGAGTTCGCGGGCCAGGAGGACGGCGTCCGCCTTGCCGGAGGTGAGGATCTCCTGGGCCTGTGCCGGCTCGGTGATCATGCCGACGGCTGCCACGGGCATGCCGGTCTCGTTGCGGACCCGCTCGGCGAAGGGCACCTGGTAGCCGGGGCCGGTCACGATCTTCGCGTCGGGAACATTGGCGCCGGTGGAGATGTCCATCAGGTCCACGCCGCGGGCCTGGAGCTCCCTGGCCAAGTGGACGGTGTCATCCGCGGTCCAGCCCTCGCGGTCGTCCTCGGGGTTCTCCTCCAGCCAGTCGGTGGCCGAGATGCGGAAGAACACGGGCAGCTCCTGCGGCCACACGGCGCGGACGGCGTCGACGACTTCCAGTGCGAAGCGGGTCCGTCCCTCGAGCGAACCGCCGTACTCATCGGTGCGGTGATTGCTGTACGGGGAGAGGAACTGGTGGATCAGGTAGCCGTGGGCTCCGTGGATCTCGGCGACCTCGAACCCAGCCGCGAGCGCGCGCCGGGCAGCCCCGGCGAACTGCTCGACGATCTCGCGGATCTGCTCCCGGGTGAGCTCCTTCGGGGTCGTCGACTCCTCCCTGTAGGCCAAGGGGCTGGGACCGAGTGGGGTCCAGCCGTAAGGCTCGTCGGGGGCGATCGGCCGCCCGCGGTCGACCCAGGGGCGCTCGGTGGACGCCTTGCGCCCGGCGTGGGACAACTGGATGCCGGGGACGGTGCCCTGGCTCTTCAGGAACGCGGTGATGCGCTCGAACACGGCGGCCTGGGCTTCGTTCCAGATGCCGAGGTCATAGGGGGTGATGCGGCCCTCAGGGCTGACGGCCGTGGCCTCGGTGATGATCAGCCCGGTCCCGCCGGAGGCGCGTGCGGCGAGGTGTGCGAAGTGCCAGTCCGTGGGGGCACCGACCGCGTCGCCCTCCGGCGCCGCACTGTACTGGCACATGGCCGCCATCCAGATGCGGTTGGGGATGGTCAGCGACCGCAGGGTGTAGGGAGTGAAGAGCGAACTCAAGGCAGACTCCAAGTCGGTGGCTCCATGTGCTGCGGGCCGGTTGCGGTCGACCCGTGCCGGGTAACCGCACACCAGCCACAGTAATTGCATATGCGCATTATTTATTCCGCCTGCAATAGGCGTGGAGTTGGCATGTACACGCACA
This sequence comes from Kitasatospora sp. HPM-01-4, assembly GCF_051374625.1. Lineage (NCBI taxonomy): Bacteria > Bacillati > Actinomycetota > Actinomycetes > Kitasatosporales > Streptomycetaceae > Kitasatospora > Kitasatospora sp. HPM-01-4. Next base: position 8,925,478 of record NZ_JBPQGP010000005.1, read on the forward strand.
TTGCCGGAAGCCGTGACGCGGGCTTCCGTCCGGCATTTCGGCATGCTAGCGATGCGGGGAGCCTCCGAGTTTGCCGTGAGCGTACGGATGATTGACCGCGCGCGCACACGCGGTCGTCCCACCGGCGAGAACCCGTTCGGCTCAGCCCGCTTCCAGTGAGTCGGCTCGCCGCTTCAGGTCTGCCGCGATGTCGTCCCAGTCCGGTCCATGCAGCCAGAGGCTTTCGACGGCCTCTCGCAACAGCGCTGGCTCGTCTGGCCGCTGCGGGAGCACCAGGCGGTAGGCCAGGTTGCGAAACCAGACCCCCGCCGTCGAACGCGGCTGGTCTGCTTCATCACCCAGGCGAGGTCAAAAGTGCGGCACCCCGCCGGTCGAACCGGTGGGGTGCCACCACGACAACCGTGACCGCGAACTCTGTGGGTCTGCTGGCCCTGGTCGCCGGACAGGACGTCGGGCCGGCCGACGGCTCTCTTCATCGGCCTTCTAGCCGGGGTGGGCCTGGAACCTGCTCAGCGCCCAGATGATGAGGAGGTCGAGCGTGATGAGGATGATCGACCACACCGGATAGTACGGAACGAACATGAACTGGGTGATCAGGCTGATCGCAGCCACCGCCACCCCCGTCCACCGGCCCCAGCTCCGGTCCGCCAACACCCCTACGCCAGCGGCGGACAGCGCCACGCCGACCACCAGGTGGACCCAACCCCAGGAGGTCGGATCGAACCGGTAGGCATAACCGGCGGGGGAGAACAGGCTGTCGTGTGCGATGCCGGCCACGCCCAGGAGAATGCTGAGCGGCCCGCTCACCGACAGCGCGATCCCGGCGAACATCGAAGGACCGGTGATCCTTCCACCGGTGCCGGTCTCCGCGTGCTCGCGCCGCGCATCAGGCCTCTCTGCCATGAACGCCACCCTCCTGTCCGGCGTGACCAGGCCCGCACTCCGACGTGCGAGGCCAGGTCCGCTCCCATGACAGCGTCGCCTTGATCCGTCGGCACCGCGACCGCGACCCGTCACGCGAAGACCACGCTCGTTCCCGGTCGTGGCCGCTTCCTCCCCAGGAGGCGCGGGCACAACGGCGGTGCCGGGACGGGGAACCGGCGTGGGGACGCGTTCAGTCGTTTCGGTGATCCGCTGCGCGCAGACGGCCGTGTGAGCGCCCGGCCCGGGAGTCCGGTGGACCTTCCGGGGCACGGCGCCGGGCACACCTTGCCTCGGCTGTACGCGCAACCGGGAAAGACGTACGGCCTCGGGTCAGAGCGCGTGGCCAGGGCCCGGTGAAGCCTCGACGGGTGCCGAACCCCGGCGGTTGCCCGCACCGGCTCGGATCCGGTCAGGACCGGGCCCTTCCTTACGCGGCCGGATCGAGCCGGGCCAGGAGCTCCCGCAGCGCGGGGGCGCACCGGCCGCTGTCGGCTGCGGACACCCAGGCGAGTTCGGCGACTGTCACGCTGGTGAAGGCCGAGGGCGTGCAGCGTGACCCCCGGTCAGCCCCACCACCATCGGTCCCGGCCGTGCATTCCTCGACTGCTCGAGTGGGTGACCGGACCGGAAGAACGTCTGACATATGAAGAAAAGCCTGTATGAAAAACACGCCCATCTCTCCAGGTATTGACCAGTCGGCGATCGACAGCGTCGAGTTGTGCCCGATCGGGCATTGAGTGGCCGTCCGGAGACAGGTCCGACGCGGCGCGTGCCCAGGGTGGTGGAAATCACACAGCGGTGATCAACTCGCCTGGGAGCAGCGTTGGTTGGAGATGGCCGCCCCGCACCCCCGCTCCGACGGCGGTACGGCCCGGGCGGCGGTGCGGGAGAATCCGACCACAACCTGGTCGTACACCATCTCTTGTCATAAAGTTGCTGCGCATCAACCGGGTTGATTGCCGGTCACAAGCTCCGGGTCGTGCGGATTCCGTGCGGCGGCGGGAGCGCGGCGGGTTCGTGCGGGGAGGGACGGATGGCCTGGATCGGGGCGGCGGGGCGTGAGCCCGAGTTGGCACGGCTGAGTGGTGTGATCGACAGAGCCCGCGCCGGACAGCCGACCACCGTGCTGATCCAGGGGGAGCCGGGGTGCGGGAAGTCGGAGGTGGTGGCGGCACTGGCCGCGCTTGCCGCCGACGCGGGGTTCCAGGTGGCCGTCGCCAACGCGCGGAATCTGCCCGATGTGCCGTTCGCGGCCGCCGACCAGGTGCTCGGCCGGCTGCTCGCGGCGCCCGCGCAGGCCGCGGATCGCGCGCCCTCGCCGGAGGTTCTGCGCGATCTCGTCGAGCAGGTCCGGGCACAGGCCCGGCGTGCACCGGTGGCCGTCTGCCTGGACGACGCGGCGCACCTCGAACCGTGGTCGCTGCGCTGGCTGCTGGAGCTGTCGGCGTCCGCGTTCCCGCACCGGCTGGTGCTCGCCCTGTCCGCCGGGTACTTCGGTGGCGGTGGCGGGCCCGAGCTGAGGACCGGACTCGCCGCGCTCGCCGAACACCTCACCCTCACCGGTCTGCCGGCGTCCGCACTCGCCGACTTCGCGGCCGCCCGCTGCGAGGTCGTGCTCGACGAGGAGGCCGCCGCGGTCTGCCACGAGCTGACCGGTGGCAACCCCGGCCTGCTGCAGGCCCTGCTGTCCGAGCACATCGGTGCCGCCCCCACCGCGGAGAAGCTGCGCGCCACCGCCGGTTCGAGGCTGCTCCCCGGTACCGAGCGCTGGCTGGGCGGTCTCGGTGAACCGGCGCTCGGGCTGGCGAGGGCGGTCGCCGTGCTCGGTACCGACGCGGAGATCGCGCAGGCCGCGGAACTCGCGCGGCTGACCGTGGCGGACGCCCTGACCGCGGTCGACGAGCTGGTCGACCGGTGCCTGCTGGCCAACCGCACTCCGCTGGCGTTCCGTCACCCGCTGCTCGCCTCGATGGTCATCGGCGCGATACCGGTCGGCACGAGGGCCGCCCTGCACCTGCGGGCGGCCGAGATCCTGCGCGACGGGCACTTCGACGTGACCGGGGTGGCACGGCAGCTGGTCGCGGCCGGTCCGCTCGGCCTGGACTGGACGGTACGGCCGCTGCGGATCGCGGCCCGCAGGCTGGCGCAGGAGGGCAGGGCCGAGGACGCCGCACGGCACCTGCGCGGTCTGCTGCGGGAGCAGTTGGGGCCGCAGGTGAGGGCGGCCGTGCGGTGCGAACTCGCCGCGTTGGAAGCGTTCGTCGACCCGGAGCTCACCGTGCGTCAGCTGGACGCGGCGCGGCAGGAGGCCGAGGACCCCGAGACCGTGGCAGACCACACGGCCGCCCTCGCCGGTCTGCTGACCGAGTGCGGGCGGCCCGCGGACGCCGTGGCGGTCCTCGACGACGCCGCCGAGCGGCTCGGCCCGACCGCGGCCGCGCACGTCTGGCGGCTGCGGCTGCACAAGGCGCTCGTCTGCCGGGGCGGTCCCGCCTGGCTGGTCAGGTCCGCCGATCGGCTGGACGACCTGGTCACCGAGGCTCCACAGGCAGGCGGCAGCTGCTGGGAACTGGCCGCACTGCGAGCCGCCGAGGCGGTGGACGCCGGCGTGGACCGGGAGGCAGCCGTGCGCCATGCCAGGCGGGCGCTGGCCGGCGGCGGCGACAGCCTGGGCAGGGGCCTGTGGCACGGCTGCGCCGCGCTGATCCGGGCCGACGAGCTGACCGAGGCGTGGACGCACTGCAGTCGGATCCGCCTGGTCGGCGGGGTACCTCCAGGGCGGTGGGACCATGTCGCCGCCGAGCTGCTGCGCGCCGCGATCTGCCGGGTCCGCGGTGACCTGGCCGGCGCGGCCGAGGCGCTGGCGCCCATGGTGGACCGGCTGTGCGCGCTGGTGTCCGCGGGGCACCGGCTGGCCTTGCTGGCCGTGGCGGCCATGGTCGAGGCGCGGGCCCTGATGGGTGACACCGACACCGCCCGCACCCTGCTCACCGGCTGCGGACTGGACCAGGAGCTGCCGCCGCGGCGGGACACCCTGGCCGTACTCTCCGCGCGGGCCGCGTTGTGGGAGCAGACCGGCGACCCGGTGCGCGCGGTCGAGGACCACCTGGCCGCCGGCCGGCTGCTGGCCGACTGCCGGGTGCGGAATCCGGCCGTGCTGCCGTGGCGTTCGCGCGCCGCACGGCTGCTCGCCTCGGCGGGTGAGGCCGCCGAGGCCGCCAGGCTGGCCGGCGCCGAGCTGGACGACGCACGCCGGTGGGGGACACCGCGCGCGGTCGGGATCGCGGAACACGCGGTCGCCATGACCGAGGCCGGCTCGCGGCGCATCGGCCTGCTCACCAGGGCCGTCGGCACACTGGCGCGTTCACCGGCCAGGCTGGAGCTGGCGAGGGCCCGGTTCGACCTCGGTACCGCGCTCAGCGAGGCCGGCCGGCCGCATGAGGCGTACACCGAGCTGGTGGCCGCGCTCTCCACCGCCTGGTCCTGCTCCGCGCGCCCGCTGGTGGACGGGATCACGGCGGCACGGCAGGCGATCTGTCCGGAGGGCGCGGACGAGCCGCCGCACCCGGCCCTGCTGAGCCTCACTCCGCAGGAGCTGAAGATCCTCTGCCTCGCCCGGGACGGGTACACCAACCGGGCCATCGCCGGGAAGCTGTTCGTCACCGTACGGACGGTGGAGTTCCATCTCTCCGGCGCCTACCGCAAACTCGGCATCTCCGGACGTCAGCAGCTCGCCGAGGTCATCCCGGCGAGGACCGCGGGGGTCCGGTGAGGGCGCCACTCGTGGAGCGGCAGGTCGCGGAGCCCTCAGGCCGGGCCGTCCGCCCACTGCGCGCCGAGCCGGGCCCACTCCGGAGTATCGGCGGCGGACGCGCGGACCACGTACCGCTGGAAGCTGCCGGTCGCCGAGACACCGTGCACCGACTCGACGGTGTTCGCCGCCAGATGGCACAGCAGCGCCCGGTCCACCGGCCTGAGCCCGAGCCGGCCCAGGTGGACGTACAGGTAGTTGACCAGCAGCCGGAAGGAGGCGAACCAGTGGTCGGTCCACAGGAAGTCCGCGTGGCCGTGGTCGCTCTGCAGCAGTCGGTGGAACTCGCTGACCTGACGAGTCGGCATCCGCGGCGCCCGGCCGGCCCCGCGCAGCGACACCTCGCCGGAGGCCAGCAAGGGGTAGGCGATCCGTTGGTGGCGACGCACCACCTCGGCCCACTCCAGGACGAACGGCAGCTCCTCCCCGTCACCGGCCAGCACGGACTCCACCGCGCGCAGGCGCTCCGACAGCGCGTCGGCCTGGCGCCGGTAGCGCTCGTCGAAGGCCGTCCGGAAGACGGCCGGATCCTGTGTGCGGGACAGGAAGGCGTCGGCGTGCGAGCGCAGTGACAGGAAGCCGCGTTCGATCGGTGCGCCGCCCGCCTCGAACGGAACGGCCGCGACCGCCGTGGTGGTCCACATCAGGTCCAGCGCCAGCATCGGCAGCGCGCCGCCGGAGTGCAGATGGTCGTACATCCGGAACGCCGGATCGGTGGTGTCGCTGAGGAAGCCGGCGAGCAGTTCGCTGGCCCGCATCGACCCGAGTACCTGCAACCGGTGGTCGTAGGGCTGTTCGAGAACGGCGTTGTCGGGCACCCAGGGGTGCAGCGGCCCGGTCTCCATCTCCAGTTCCGCCAGCCGCTGGTGCACCGGGGCCAGCGCGGCCTCGTCAAGCCGGGCCGTCGAAGGATAGGCCTCCAGGTACCCGGTGACCCGCGCGATGACTGTCGGCCGCACCTCGGCGGCCCAACTTTCCTCGGAGGAAAGGAAGTTCAGCCGCAAGTGCGGTCCACGGCGCCAGTGCCGGCCGAACCACGCCCCGCCGACCGAGGTGCGCACCGCATCGAAGGCGGGCCGGACGGCATGCCGTACGAGTGCGGACTCGGTGCGCTCGTCGTGGTGGTGGACGTGGATGCTGTGCCAACGGGCGGGCGAGTCGCTCATGACGCGGTCAACGCCTCGGGCAGCTCCGCGAGGACGCGGCCGACCAGGAACCGCAGCTGGTTCTCCTGCCAGAGGGTCAGCCCGAGACGGTTGTTGACCAGGTGCGCGCAGCGCAGCAGCACCAGACTGGTGGCCGGATGGCCGGTGGCGGCCAGGTCGAGCGGTCCGGCCAGCGGGGAGGCGGCCCACTCGGTGGAGAAACCGCCCCGGTCCTCCAGGCCGTGCAGTTCGTCCCGCAGCCCGCGCACCGAGGCCAGCCAGTACGCCCGTTGGTCCGTGCCCTCCCCGCGGGCCGCCATCCGCCAGGTGTGCAGTGCCCGTTCCCGGAGCCGCTCGCGCTGCGCCAGATGGCGGGCCACCGTCTCGGGGGCCTCGGGACCGCTGCCGAACGGCAGCGGCGGTCCGCCGTGGCGCCGCCACCGGTCGCGCACCTCGTCGCTCAGCGCGAACACTCCCACGACCAGGTCGAAGGCCAGCAGGGCGCGCTGCTCCAGGGTCGCTTCGGCGGCCACCACCGAGAGCGCCAGCCGGCTGGACTCGAAGAAGTGCCGCTCGATGGCGGCGATGGCCGGTCCGTACCCGTACTCGGCGTGCTCGCGTTCGTAGGGAAGGAACTCCACGGTGTTGTTCTCCCGTACGACCTGGTCGTGGCCCGCCCGGCCCTCCAGACCGGCCAGCTCCGCGGCCTGGCGGGCGAAGCGCGAGCGGTCCACGACGTTCGGGGCCGGGTGGCGCTCCAGGAACGCGAGGATCCGATTCCTCGTGCGCAGTTCGACCTCGGCCCGGTCGGCGGTGCGGGCGGGCAGCAGCCGCAGCCGGACGTGCGGACCGCCCTCCCAGTACCGCAGGAAGAAGTAGCGCTGCACCAGGCCCTCGGCGAGGAGCTCCCCGACCAGCGGCCGGACACAGCCGGACAGCAGCCCGTCCTGGCCGGTGTCGTAGAAGACGTGCGCGCACACCCAGTCCGGGGCCTGCGCCGAAGCGGGGTCCAGTCGGTCGCTAGCGGTCGGCATCCTGTCCTCCGTTGATCTCGACGAGGTATTCGGTCACCCGGGATCCGTGGTCCCCGTAGCGCGGTGCGTCGGCCGGGTCGGGCAGCGCCTCCTGGAGGAACAGCACGTGCTCCGGTCCGGCCAGCAGCCGTTCGAAGACGCCGACCAGCAGCAGGTTCGCGAAGTCGACGTACAGCGGCTTGCGGGACTTGATCCGCCATACGCTGCCGCCGACCACCGAGGCCGGGTCGAGGGCCCGGACGAAGCAGCGGACGGGCATGCCGTGCTCGCGCAGCCAGGCGGCCAGCCGCAGCAGATAGCGGCGGTCGGTCTCGCCCTTGAGACGGACGGGCACCGTGCGCACCGGGAACACCCACTGGCGGCGGCTCACCGTGGTCCTGCCGATGACCACCGCGGGCTCGGCCAGCAGCTGGTCGACCCCGTCGAGCGAGGTGTCCCCGAACATCCGCCGGCCCGGGATGAGCAGGTTCGGCGTGGCGCCGAACGCCTGCATCAGCAGCCGGATCGCGGGCGGCAGCCAGAGCTCCGCGATGAGGTTGGGGTGCACCGGGCGCACCTCGGCGCCGCGGCCGCGGGAGAGCAGGGTGAGCAGCCCCAGGGTGGGATCGTGGCGCACCACGAGGTCGCCGACCGGGACGCGGTGGTCGGCACCGAGCTGACTGAGGCCGCCGGGATAGTCGATCTCCTCCGCCACCGCCGAGGTACGCAGCCCGACGTTGGCGCCGTAGTGGCGGCAGGTGTCGGCGATGACCACACCGCCCGGCGGCGGTGCCGTGTCCGCCTCGACGGCGACCCCGGCCTGGGTGAGCAGCCGGCGGATGCGGTCGCGGCCGCGGCCGTGCCCGGAGTTGACGGCGTTGATCACGAACCGGGGCTCGCCGGGCCCGCCGAGGGGCTGACCGTAGAAGGCCACCGAGTCCGGCGGCCGCATCCACACCGGCCAGCCGTCGGCCAGCGCCGACAGCCGTTGCGGGGAGGGCCGCAGCTCGCCACGCCCGGCCACCGGCCCGGCCAGCACCTCGGCGCACAACTGTGCCCGTAGTCGGGCCAGTTCACGGATCCTGGGCAGCCGGTGGCCCTCCAGCGCCCGGTACCCGTGCGTGGCGATGGACAGCACGCCCGGCAGCTCGCCGTCCTCGCGCAACCACTCCTGTACCGCGCGGTGGAAGGCGAGGAACGGTACCTCGGCGCCCGGGCCGATCCGCTCGGCGAACGCCTCGGCGAGCGCGACCCGGCCGGGCAGCGCGGGGTCCAGTAGGGCGTAGCAGCGGCGCACGAGGTCCAGATCCCGCAGTACCGGCGCCCAGTCGCGCCGGTCGGGTCCGGTCCCCACCGTGACCAGCAGCGCGTTCTCGATGATGCCGTTCTTGGCCGGGATCTCGATCCGTTCCGGTCCGACCAGCGAGCGGATCCGGTGCAGGGCGGTCTCGACGTGCCGGGTGTGCCGAAGCCGGTCCGCCGGGTCCGTGAGCGCCGGGTAGCCGGCCAAGAGGTCTGCCAGCCGGTCCAGTTCGCCGACGACCGGGGCCAGGGACGGTCCCGCGCCGGCCACCCATGAGCGCAGTTCCCCGAGCGGGTCCAGCGCCTGGTCGGCGAACGGCCGTTCGGCCTCCAGCAGCCCGAGTTCGACCAGCCGCCGCAGATAGGCTCCGGCGGTGGCGGGGCTGCTCCCGGTGCGGGCCGCCACCTGCTCGGCGGCCTCCGCGTGCGTCCGCCCGGCCTCGGCCACCACGTCCACGCAGACCCGGACCTGCCTGCTCGCCGCCAGGCTGCGCAGCGGCTCCTCGGAGCCCGGGCCGAGGAACTCCCAGCGGTCGCCGGTCAGCAGGGCGCTCGGGTTGAGCCGCAGCCGCAGGTGTGGTGCGAGCGCGGGATGCCGGCTCAGTTCCCGGACCAGCTGCTGGACCAGCCACAGGTTGAGTTCCACGACGGTCCGTACGGTGAAACCGCCCTGCCCACCTGCCTCCGCAGCCTTCGCGGCCGCGCCGGCCCGGTCCTGCCAGCGGCCGAGGCCGCTGATCGTGAAGGTGCTGAACGGCGTGGTCTTGGTGGTGATCCGGGCCAGGTACTTGGCCAGCCGGAGAGCCAGCCGGCCCTCCGGTGCGCTCTCCTCCGGCCCGGTCAGCCAGGCGCGCAGCCGGTCGTGGAGCACGGGGCTGCTCAGCACCAGCCCGTACCGGAACGCCGGATCGCCGACCGCCTTCCGCAGCAGCGCGTGCTGGGTCTCGGTGTGCCGGGCGATCAGCTCGTCCAGCAGCACCAGGTCCTGTTGGTGCGTGGCCGTCAGCTCCAGCCAGGACCGCACCCCGTCGGCCACGCCGGCCGGCAGGAGCGCACGGACGTCGTCGTTCCAGTACCGGGCCGGCGGCCTGCGGTTGTGGATGGACCGGCGCAGTGCGACCAGCAGCGGTTTGCCCGCCGGCTCGCGTCCGATCAGCTCGAACAGCTCGTCGGAGAGTTCCGCGGCGGCGGCGGTCAGGCGGTCCTCGCCGGCCAGCACCGCCTCGACCTGCCGCCACAGCTCCGGTGATCGCAGGTCGTCCAGCATCGACACCGGCAGCCCGCCGATCCGCACGCCGAAGGTGTCGGGGGTTGAGAGGTCCTCAGTCATGGTCAACTCCCGTCACGGGAAGGGGTGGGGATGCGGATTGACCTCCGATGGGTCCAACGGGCTTTCCCGGTAGCCGAGTTCGGCGGGCAGGCGGAGCAGTCTGGGCAGACCGTGGGTGCGGCGCATCCGGTGTCCGAAGGTCATCGGCAGCAGCCCTGGGATGATCACCTTCGCGCAGGCCAGGCCGCCCGCCCGGTGCTCGTCCGTGGTCTGGTCCACCACGATGACGTCCTGGCCGCGGTCGGTGAACCGCGCGAGGACCTCGGCCAGGTCGGCGCGCAGGTCCTCGCCGCGCGGCCGGCAGGTGGCCCGTTCGAACGCCTCGGCCACCGGCCGGCCGGCATCGTCGCCCGGCAGGAAGCCGAACCGGTCGAACGCCGCCGGGTGGCAGTACAGCAGGGAGTGGTCGCGCATCTCCCGCACCAGGTCCGGATCGGCGACCATCGCCTCGATCCTGGCGGCCTCCTCGCGGTGGGCGACCCGGTTCCAGCCCAGGTTCGCGGTGAGCTCCAACAGCCCGTTGAGCAGGGCCCGTTCAGGATCGAAATGCGCGCCCGCCGCGCAGATCGCCGCGGGCTCCGCTCCGGGTGAGGGGTGCACCGCCATCACCCAGGCGGTGGCGATGCCGTGCTCCAAGGTGGTGGCGAAGGCCGCGACCCGGTGGCCGCCGTCCTGCCTGATCCGTTCCGCCAGCATCCCGATGCGCGGGTCGGCCACCGTGCCGAGGTCCACCCGGGGCACGGGCAGCCGGGCGTACCAGGTCAGCAGGAAGGCGTCCCGTTCCGCCAGTTCCACCACGCCGTGCAGCGCCGCCTCCTCCAGACAGCCGCCCAGGGCGCACCCGTTGGACACCTCGTACGCCAGCGGCCGGGCGAGTGAACTGCCGTGCCGGGTGCGGTAGTAGGCGTAGTCCTCGGGTACCAGCACCGGCGCGTCGCGGCCGAAGGAGTGGCCCCACACCCAGTTCAGCTCCAGGTCCGGATCGAAGGGCGGATAGGGGAAGCCGGGCTCCGCGTACCGCTCCGGCGGGTACAGGCCGAGCTCGGTCGGGCAGAGGGCCTGCTGCGACACGCTGCGGTAGCTCGCCCGTACCGTCGTGCGCCGGCCGCCCGGACGGGCGCCGCCGAGCCGTTCCAACGCCTCCGCCAGCGCGGTGCGCGCGCAGCCGCCGTAGTCCAGGTCCCGGCCGAACCCGGCCTCCTGCTCGCCGCCCGGCAGGTACAGCGGTGCGGACACCATCGGGTAGTGGTAGTCGGTGCGCACGTCGAGCTGGCGGATCACCCCGGTGTGGCCGTCGACGTAGGTCCGCACCAGGCTGTCCCAGCCGGCGGAGAGATCGCGGATCCGGTAGGTGTCCCGGTCGGGCTTGGGGCGCGCCGTGTCCATCAGGGCGGGCGGGTGGTCGGCGGGCAGGCCGCCGCACCCGGGACAGCCGGGATCGGGAAGGAACGGGTGCGTGTCGACGGTCAGGCCGGTGAGCGAGAGGATCACGATGGCGTCGGTCGTCCACCGGCCCGGCGGGTCGGCCAGCTCCGCCGAGACGAGGTCGGCGACCGCGTCGCGGGCCCAGGCCGACAGCAGCGGGGCGGTGCGGCCGGCCAGTTCGGCGCCGAACCGGCGTACCAGCTCGGCCCTGGGACTGTCCGGGCCGAGTGCCCGCTCCCGCCTGGTCCGGGCGCACCGCGCGCAACCGGCCCGGCCCGGCACCACGTAGGGGCCGATGACGACGTTGCCCAACTCGACCCGCACCGGCAGCCATCCGGTGCCGGTCCGGTCCGGTGCGGTGGCACCGTCCCAGCCGTCGCTCGCGGTGACGATCGCCGCGCAGCCGGCGTCCGGGTCCGCGATCAGCCGGTGCGCTCGGGAGACGGAGGTCCGGATCGCGGCGGCGAGCAGACCCTCGCCCAGCACCGCGACACCGGTCGGGCGGGGGGAGACTGTGAGAGCGTCGGTCAACGTCTTTTCCTCGTGGGTAGTCGCGGTGCCGTGTCCGGCGCACTGGCTGTGCGCCGGACACGGCCGTGCTCGCCGCGTCAGCAGCAGCAGCAGGAACAGCAGCTCGCCGGCGTGCCCTGCGAGGTGCAGTTGGACGCGCCGATCTCGACCATCGCGTGGCCGACGTTGATCGACTCCAGGCTGGCGCCCGGCGCGGTGGGCAGGATGTCGAGCTCATCGACGCTGAGGTCGGCGAGGTCCAGGACGAGGTCCTTCTCCATCGCAGTCCTCCTCTCTTCGTCATCGTTCGGTGTGGACCAGAACCGGTCCACACCAAAGTTCGGTCGGGCGCCGGGCCGTGGTCTTCACGGTGTGACCGAAGGCCGACCGTAGGATTGCGGGCGGCGCCGCTTCGGTGGCACGCGTCACCAGACCAGCGGCGCCTCGTACTGCGCGCTGGCCCGGCGGCGGCCGATCACGAGGGTGAAGACGGGCACGTGCGCCTCGCCGGCGCCGATCAGGTCGCGGACCAGGCCCTCGTGGTAGCCGTTGGTGATCCGCGCGGACAGCCCGGCGGCCGCCGCGAGCACGCTGATCCGCTGTGCGACGATCCCGGCCTCCTGGTGCAGGATCCGGTAACCGCGATCACCGAACCAGCGATCGCCCGCGATCCGGTCGGCGCTCAGGAACACGATCGCGCCGGCCTTCGCCGAGTTCACCGCGGGTGTCCGGTCGCAGAGCATCGACACCACGGGGCGCCAGTCCCGGCCCGGGAGGGCGACCAACTCGGGCGCCGGGCCGAGCCGGTAGAGACCGGCGGGGACGCCGACGGCGTTGAGAACGAGTACGTGGCAGTCGACCAGCGGGCGGCAGGGCGACGCGGTGTGGTCGGACGGTACCGGTTCGAGGGCGTGGCCAAGGAGTCCGGCCAGTTGACGGGCGGGCAGCCGCCTGCCGTCGGGCAGGAACATCCGGCCACCCGAGTCGCGTGAGCGCAACGCCTGGGCCAGGTCGAGGAGTTCGGGTTCCGCGGCGGCCAGCGGCACCCGGTCCGCGGTGTCCGTCGGCATCCGGTCCGCGGTGGCGGGAGGGCCGGCCGGTGGCTCGGGACCGTCGGCCGGGAGGTGGAAGGCGTCCTGGTCCACCGGTGTGTCCCAACCGGTGCCGGTCAACCGGCCGGCGCGGTCGAGCTCGGCCAGCCTCGACCAGGCGGCCGGATCAACCGTGTTGGTGCGCACGTGCTTCGGACGGATGGCGGCCAGCGGAGCGACGTCCTCCGCGGCGTGTGGCACCGAAGCTGTCCCGGACGGCCGCCACGGGGACAGGTCGAGTACCGCGAAGGCCGTCTCCTCGTCCCCGTCCAGGCCCAGCGCACGGTTGACGACGGCGTCGTCGAACCGGTGGTGCACGCGGGTCCGCAGTCCCAGCGCGCCTCCCACCAGCAGCGCGTTCCCGACCGTCATACCGGCCTCCTGGGCACAGAGGCGGTAGGCGTAGTCGCGGTAGCGGAACGCCGTCTTGCGGAAGCACACGGCCGCCACCAGCAGGGCGAGAGTGCCGTCGCGTCCCGTTCCGGTGGCGGTCCGCAGTCCGAGGGGGATGCCACCGGAACGCAGCCCGGTCAGCACGTGGTGCGCCGGGTCGTAGTGGTAGCACCCCGCCGGCAGATCCCCCGTCCCATCGGCCGACCACAGGTACAGCTCCACCGGGTAGAAGCAGCGCGCGGAGGCGACCATCCGGTGGTACGGCCAGACCGCGTGTGGGCCCGACTCCATCCGTCCGAGCCCGTAGGTGTAGTGCAGCAGCGCCGACAGGGCCGGCTCGTCCAGGACGTCCCGGCCGGGACCCCCCTCGGGGCGGGCCCGCCGGAAGGCGGTGAAGGACCAGCGCGCGTCACCGATGTGCCGGGCCGGCGGGCTCAGCACATGCCGTGGCAGGCCTCGGTAGGTCTTGGTCGGCAGAGGGTCGTCCGGGCCTCCCTCCTCGCCGTGGCCCTCCGCGAAGAGCTCCTGGACCCCTTCGAAGGTGCGCCACCAGAACCGCAGACCGGCCGGATCGGCAGCCCCGGACTCACCCATCGACCAGCACGACCTTCAGCACGGCCTGGAGCAGCTCGTGGACCTCGGGATCGTGGTCGAGCGGCACCACGACCGGACGCAGCCCGCGGCGCAGCAGCGCATCGACCAACTGCCGCCGGTCCCCTTCGGGCGGCCGACGCACCTCGGACGCCCGGGCGGGGAGGTCGAGCCCGCGGATCAGGGCCGGCGCGTAGTCCGGCTCACCGGCCAGGGCGGCCTGCCGGTCCAGTACGACCTGCTCCAGACCGTCGGCCAGAGCACTCGGACCGCAGGTGACCGAGACCGGCCGGCCCTCCTGCCACCACGCGAAGACCGGGACACCGAGCGCGCCGCCGATGTCGGCGACCTGGACGGAGCCCCGGGCCGAGCGCAGCAGGTCGAGAAAGCGCCGGGCCCTCGCGTCCAGCGCCGGCCCGGCCGGTTCCACGGCGACCGGACGCGCCCGGCCGGCCCGCACGTCGCTCAGGGCCAGGTCGGCGCAGTGCTGGGCGATGCCGTCGGTCACGGCGTCGTCCCAGCTCAACCGCGCGCTAAGGCCCGTCGCGACGGTGAACGCCTCGGCCGCCGGCACGGCCCTGACCCGCTGACCGGCGAGGTCCCAGCCCCACACGGTGCCGCCCGGCCCGAACCTGCGCGGATCGGCCGCGCCCGCCGCGTACACCGCGAGGCCGCGCAGCGCGGCCTTCTGCCGGGCCTCGGCGAAGCCCAGGCCCGAGCCGAACACCCGGGGCACGCCCTCGGAGTGCGGCACGGCCTCGGTCACGTTCAGCGGAAGCTGGGTGAAGTCCCCTTCGGCGAGCTCGCGCATGACGCCGGTATGCGGGTCGAAGCAGCGCGCGGCCCGGGCGGAGAAGTCCTGCTCGGTGACCGGATCGGCCCGGCTCAACCGCGTGATCCGGTCGGTGAACCGCGCCTCGGTCTCCACCCGGGCCGCCCGGGCGGCCGGATGCGGCAGGAACGCGTGGGCCGAGGTGCGCAGGGTCTCCAGGTCGATCCTGGTCAGCTTGGTGTCGTCGGCCGTGGTCACGCCCGTCACCGCCCGGAACGCCGCGAGCCCGAGGTGCCCGGCGACCACCGCCGCGGCCGGACCGGTGAGGAACTCGTTCGGCCGGAACGGTCCGTGTGCGCCCAGCCGCAGCCAGGCCGACTCCCAGGCCGGCCCGGCCGGACCCAGCCATGCGACGTCGTCGAGCACCAGCCCCTGCACCAGGAGGGTGTCCGAGGCCCGGCACAGCCCGTCCAGGCGCAGCGCGCGGTCCACCTCGCGAGCCGAGGCGGCCACGTGCAGCACCACGTCCGCGCGGGCGAGCGCGGCCTCCTCCTCGGCGGACAGCGGGACCTGGACCAGCGTCTGGTCCGGATCGCGCCGCGCCGCCTCGGCGGCCAACTCGGCCAGCCGGACCGTGTCGGTCGCGTTCTCCGGCGTCCGTACCGCGCGGAGCCGGCGAACCCCGCAGTGCAGCGCCGAGCAGACCAGCGCGGTGAACGCCGGACCCGAACCCAGCACCACCACCGCGCTGTTGCGCCAGGACTCGAACCGCCGTGCGGCAGAGTCCCGGTGGTACTCGACGAAGGCGATCTCGGCCGCGTACGTCTCCAACTCCCGTGCGCTCAGGCCGTGCGGCAGGTCCTCGGTGGCGTCCACGACGCAGCCGGCCGCGTGCAGCCGCCGCACCAGCGTGTCCACCACGGTGCGCTTGTCGTCGGGGAGATCACGGACGAGGTCTTCGAACTCCCTTGAACCGTCGAGATACGGTGCGATCCGGTCCAACCACTGATAGGCGGACCGGCCGCGCAGCGCGACATCGGCTCCGGCGCCGAACACGTGCACCCCGTCACCGGTCGGCACGTAGAGCACGTCGGACTTCAGTTTCGGTCGCATCCCCAGCCCCCTGATCGGTGATCACCCGAGTATTGGGGGCTCCGCGCGGCGCAGTCCCGACGGTGGCACCACAGGTCCGACCACAGGGTCCGCCGCCACGGCCTGCGGGCTGCCCGGGGTCATGCCCCGGCCCCGGCGCGGATCCGCTCCCGGAGCGGTGGCGGGGCGTCCGCTAATCCGGCCGTCGGGACCAGAGGGCCAGTCCCACCGCGACGGCCGAGCAGGCCACCGCCAGGGCCGCGATGATCCGCCCCCACCCGCTGGCGGCCACGGACACGTACGACGCGAGCAGGACGAGGGCACTCGCGGCACAGGCCGCGGCAGGCACCGAGCGGCTGCGCAGCTGCCGCAGCCCCGCCGGACCGGCGGCGGCGTCCACGCACAGCAGGTAGCCGAGAAGGAGCGCGGCCACGCAGGCCGCCGCCCACAGCGGCGGTCCGGACAGCGCGGCCAGGAGGACGCAGGCGACCGCGAACGCCGTGTTCCGGTGCCGGACGAGCCGCGCACGCCAGGTGAAGGCGTAGGCGACCGGCCGCTGTACGACCGCCTGGCTCGCCCACCACGCCGCCAGTGCGGCGCCGGCCGGTACCAGCACCGCGACGACCGGCCCCTGCCGCAGCGCCACGGGTGCGGCGGCCGCCACGGCCAGGGCGGTGCCGAGGCTGCGCGTGAGCCGGACCGCGGTCGGCTGTTCGGTCATCGGTTCCCTCCGCGGATACGGGTGCGCCGCAGCGGTGCGAGCGTGAGGTCCAGGCCCTCGCCCGGCCGCAGCGCGAGCACCGGGATTCCCCAGCTGCGCAGCGTGTACCGCACGGCCTCGCAGTCCGCGTGCCACAGCTGAAGGGCGAGGTCGGCGATCGCGTCGCGGGGGTCGAGCTCGGGGTCGCCGGTCGGCACCTCGATGACCACCAGCGGGTTGCCACGCTCCGTCAGGTCGCGCAGCACGTCCAGAACGCGCTGGTCGCCGAGCGGTGTCAGCACGTACACCAGGGCATCGGCCGGTATCACCGGCCGGGGCAGGACGGCGACGTCGGGCACGTGGTAGGTGAGGTCCTTGCGCACCTCCAGGACCGACTCCACGAGCCGGTAGAACTGCGCAGCCCCATTTCCCGGCCTCAGCCAGCGGGTGCTGCCGCCGACCGACACCACACCGACCCGGTCGTGGCTGCGCAGGTACGCGCGGGTGATCCCGGCGGCGGCGCGCACCGTCTCGTCAAGGCTGGAGGTCCCGTCGGAGGGGTCGAGGAAGTCGGCGAAAGCGTCGATCAGGACGACCACGTCGGCGGTGCGCTCGGCCGCGAACTGGTTGATCTGGACGGTGCCGCGCCTGCTGGTCGAGGGCCAGTGGATGCGCCGCTGACGCTCTCCCCAGACGTGGGGACGCACTCCGATCACCTCCACGCCTTCACCGCTCTGCCCGGCGGTGTGCTCGCCGATCCGCTCGGGCAGGCGGACCTGAACGGGAGTGAGCGAGGAGTGCGAGGGCGTCGGGAAGACCTGGACCTCGCCGAGGTCGACCCGGACGGTACGCCGGGTCAGCCCGCCGCGGTCATGGACGTCGAGGTCCACGGCACCGAGCGACCAGCGGCCCCACCGGTGGGCGGTGAACCGGAGATCGACCACCGCGCCGGTCGACTCCAGAGCGCTGAGCTCGATGCCGGGGCCGGCGAAGACGCCCGGATCGACCCAGCCGACGACCCCGTCGAAGGAGAGCTCGATCCGCACGTCGATGCTGTCGCCCTCGAAGGCACGGCGCCGATCGACCCGGGCCTGGGCGTCGAGCCGGACCGGGCGGCTCCGGCCCGCCGCGGCCAGCACCAGGAGCACGGCCGGACCCACCGCGAGGGCCAGCAGCCAGGACCGCCCGGTGAGCAGTGCGGCGGCACCGGCGGCCGCCGACACCGTGGCCAGCCGCAGGGCCCGCTCGCTCGCGCGCCAGTGGGGCGGGGGAGCGGCCGGCAGGACGGCGGGAGCGGAGGCCGGCTGGGGGCCCAGTGCCCGGACCAGGCCGCGCCGGTCCTCCGGGGCGCCCGACGTGTCCTGCGGGGTCCGCTCGCCCTGGCGGGCGGTCCGCACGGCGGCCCGCCGTACCGAGCCGCGAGCCCGACCGGGCCTCACAGCCGGACAGCCGGGCCGGGCACCGTCTGCGGGGCGGCGACCGTCTCGGTCAGTTCGGCGATCACGTCGTCGGCGGCGATCTGACGCACCCACAGCTCCGGGCGCAGGGTGACGCGGTGGGCGAGTACGGGAACGGCCAGGGCCTTGACGTCCTCCGGGATCAGGTAGTCGCGGCCGTCCAGCACGGCGTGGGCACGGGCGAGCTGAACCAGTGCCAGGCAGCCGCGCGGGGAGGCCCCGACCTGGATCTGCGGGTGGGAGCGGGTGGCATCGACCAACGCCACCACATAGGCGACCAGGTCGTCGTCCACCTCCACCTGCTCCAGCGCGGCCCGCATGGCCAGCACCTCGGCCGGCTCGGTGAGCGGCCGCAGCACCGTCTCGGGGGTGGCGCGATCCAGTCTGGCGCGCAGCATCGCCGCCTCCGCGGCCACCGGCAGGTAGCCCATCCGCACCCGTAGCAGGAACCGGTCCAGCTGAGCCTCGGGAAGGGAGTAGGTGCCCTCGTACTCGATGGGGTTCGCGGTGGCGATCACCACGAACGGGTCGGGCAGCGGCCGGGTGGCGCCGTCGACCGACACCTGGGACTCGGCCATCGCCTCCAGCAGGGCGGCCTGGGTCTTGGGCGGGGTGCGGTTGATCTCGTCGGCCAGCAGGAGGTGGGTGAAGACCGGGCCGGGCCGGAAGACCATCTCACCGGTGCGCTGGTCGTAGAAGGGGGCGCCGGACACATCGGAGGGGAGGAGGTCCGGTGTGAACTGGATCCGCCGGAAGTCCAGCCCCAGCACCGTGGCGAAGGAGCGGGCGAGCAGGGTCTTGCCGAGACCGGGAAGGTCCTCGATCAGGACGTGACCGCCCGCCAGCACGCCGGACATCACCAGTTCGAGCACCTCGGTCTTTCCGACCACGGCGCGGCCGACCTCGTCGAGGATCCGGCGGGCAAGCTCCCCGGCCTGCAGGGGAGTCATGGCCGGGATCGACGGACCGGTGTCGGATGAGGGGGTGCTGCTCACTGCGCTCCTACGGTGCTGTGGTCGGTCAGAGGTGGGTGAGGCGGTCCACGGCGGCGCGGAGCACCGGCGCGGGGACCGCCTCGGAGGTGACGGGCAGCGCGGGGTCGATCAACGACCAGGCCTCGGGGCCGACCAGGGCGGCGGCCGCCTCCGGCCGGTCGTAGAGGGAGACGGCGTGCAGCTCGGCCAGCCGGGCCGCGTACAGCCACTGCAACCGCCGGCGGAGCACCTGCGCGCCGTCACCCCGGCCGGCCAGCCCGTGTTCGATCACCCGGTGCAGGTCGCCGAGACCGGCGCGCTGCTCCTCGATCAGACGCAGCGGTGCGCGCACTCCGCTGTCCTGGGAGTCGAAGCCCGTCGTGTAGCGGGCGGTGACCAGAGCGGCGGCGGCGATCACCACGGCTCCGGCGGACGCCGCGCGGAGCCCGTAGACCAGGGCGAGTGCCGTCTCGGCACCGCCGGCCGCCGTGCAGAGCGCCAGGAGTATCCGCGGGGCGGATCCCGGCGGAAGGCTCCGCCTCACGGGGTACCCGCCTCGGCCCGGTCCACGGTGCGGCGGCCCGCAGGGCCTGTCGCCGTGGACCGGCCCGCCCGGGAGCCGTGCTCGGCGAGTTGGGCCGCGATGGCGTCGAGCGCGGCCCGGGCCGATTCCAGCCGGGCCGCGTCCAGCGGATGGCTGGAGTAGCGGGCCTCGCGGAACAGCGAGGTGAGCGCCAGGGCGTGCGGACCGGCGAGCAGACCCGTGGCGTTCGCCCGGTGCAGCAGATCGGCCGGGCTGTCCGAAGCCCGGCGGACGATTCCGGAGCCGGCCAGCGACGCCTCCATGGCGGCGTAGCAAGCGATCACCGCGGTGCGGACGTCGGCGCCTCGCAGCGCCCGGCGGCCCTCGTCGACGGCATCGGCGAGAGCCCGGCCGGTGAGCGGCTCGGTGCTGTGGAAGTCCGGTGACTTCGGCACGCGGCGGGGGAACCGCCGCCACAGCAGCACGGCGACGACCACGGCGGTGAGCACCACAAGCGCCAGACCCAGCACGGCCAGCAGCGGGTGCAGGTCGATCCGGGCGGTGGATCCCCCGTCGGACGGCGATGTGGAAGCCTGCTGCGCCGCCTGCGACGGCACGGTGCCGGGAGCCGCCCCCGTTCCACCGCCGACCGCCACCGGGCTGTCGAACTGCTCGACGGGCGGAGGCAGGGGCCAGACCAGTAGGACCGGCACGGCGACCGCCGCGAACGGGAGGAGCACCGCCCCGGCCGAGGCCAGGCGCCGGGCCACCGGGCTCGTCGTGTCCGCCCCGCGCGCGAACCTCCGGTTGCGGGTCGTCAGCACAACACCGCCGACGGCGCAGCCCAGGGCCAGCAGTATGACGATCCCCGGGTGCCCGGCGAGTGGACCGGGTCCCGGCGCGGGCCCCTGACCGGAGGCGGCTTGCAGGGCCAGTGCCGCCAGGGCCAGTGCCCCCGTGACCAGCGCGGCCACCACGAACCGCGGCCATGCGTGCCGAGCCGGTATTCGGCCCGTACCTGTGCTCATGCCGACCTGTTCCCCCGTTGCGCCGGAGCGGCACTCAACTCCGCTCCGGTCATCGGGGAGCAGTCTCACACAGTGATCGAGCGTTTGTCAGCAGTCGATCGAACTATGTGACGAAGCATCATCTGTCCTTGGTGGCTTGGGTCGGAGGCCGGGTGAAGAGGTCCGTTGGGTCGGATTCCGCTGCCCCGGACCGGCCGCACCCAGGCTCGCCGCCGTGCCCTGTGCGGCCCGCCCGGGGCCGGGGTTCGGGTGGGTGTCAGGTCCACTGCTCGGAGGGCTTGACGCCGGGCAGGGGCTTGCCGATGAGGGCGAGGGGGATGAAGAAGCCGACCTGGCCGATGGCGAGGGCGAGGGTTGCGAGGGCCTTGTCGTCGTAGTGCTCGGCGGCGCGGGCGTAGAGCTCGTCGGGGACCCTCTCGCCGTGGGTGGTGGGCTGGAGGACGGCTTCGGCCAGGGCGAGGGCGGCGGTCTCGGCGTCGGTGAGGTAGGGGGCGTCCTGCCAGGAGGCGACGGCGGTGATGCGCTGTTCGGACTCCCCGGCGCTGCGAAGGCTGTCGGTGTGCATGACGGTCAGGTAGGTGTTGCCGACGATCTGGCCGGCCCGCAGCTGGACGAGGTCGATGGTGGTCCGGGGTACGGAGCCGTTGCTGACGGCCTTGAAGAGGGCGCCGGCCACGGCTCCCAGTTCGGGGACGAGCCTCATCGGGTTGGGCAGCCGCGAAGCCGCCGCGTTGCGGGTGGTGGCCTGAGCGGTGGTCGGGGCGGTGGTCGGCTGGGTGTCCATGACGGTGTTCCTTCCGGTCTCCTGCGTTGCTGTCACTGCTCTGACCCCGCGCGACGCATGGATGTGACGGGCGGCCGGAAGTTTTTTCCCGGCGGTGGGGGGAGCCCGGGCGGGCCGGCCGGCCGCCCATGACCTGTCCGGCCGGATCTTCGGCCGCTGATCCGGCGCATTATCCGGGACGTCAGCGCTGACCGCCTGCCGGAGCGGCGGCCGCCGCGGGCGCGCGATGCCGGTAGAACCGCCGGAGGAACCGGCTTGGCCGGCAGCCCGGGAGCTCGGCCTTTCGGGTTGTCGGACGTTCGGAGCGGCTCGGCGTCGGGCCGCATGGGCAAGGGCTCTGCTACCTGTGACGGACATGATGCCAAGAAGACCAACGCCCGGTCGGCGTACGGGAACTTCCCGGCTGGCCGCGGCGGCACTGACCCTCCTCGTCAGTGCGGGAGCGTCGTCGGCGCTGAGCGTCGCCGACACCGCTCAGGCGCGGCCCCGCGCCACGGGCTCCCCTCTGGTGCAGGAGACGTTCACGCAGGCGACGGCCCCGGAGTTCATCGGTGTGGGGTCGGCGTGCCTCACCGGTGCGCCGGCCGCCGCCGCGCCGGGCCCAGGGAACCACCCGCTCGGCGGCTGTCCCGAGGGCGTCGGCCCGGTGCCGCCGCCCAACGGAGCGCCGCACGGCTACCTGCGGCTGACGGACGCTTCCAACGACCAGTCAGGTGCCGTCCTCTACAACCAGGCGTTGCCGGCCAACGACGGTCTCAACGTCACGTTCGACCAGTGGCAGTACGGGAGCACGACCCCGAACACCCCCGCCGACGGGATCTCGTTCTTCCTGGTGGACGGCGATGGCACGCTGACCCACCCGGGCGCCTTCGGCGGCGGCCTCGGGTACGCGCAGAAGCTTCCCGACGATGATCCCACCGCCACCTTCCTGCCCGGTGTGGACCGCGGCTACCTGGGGGTCGGCCTCGACGTCCTCGGGAACTACTTCGGCGACTGGGAGCACCGCGGGAACGGCTGCGCCACCCGGTCGCCCGCCGGGACGGCGTTCCGCGTTCCCGCGCCGGGGGCCAACATGGTCACGGTGCGGGGTCCCGGCGACGGTACCGAGGGCTACTGCTTCCTGACCGCCACCACCAGCAACTTCACCACCACCGGACCCTGGCCCTCCACGCTTCCGGGCAAGCTGCAGGGGCCGCTGACCGTGCTGCCTCCGGGAGCCACTCCCGCCGAGGCCGAGGCCGCGCTCGAACCCTCCCGCCGCAGCGTTCACATCGAGCTCACCCCGGCGCCCAACCCGGTGCTGACCGTGTCGGTGGACTTCAACGACGGCGGCGGGTTCCAGCAGGTGCTCAGCACTCCCGCTCCGACCCCCGTGCCCTCCACCTACAAGTTCGGCTTCGCGGCATCCACCGGTCTGTTCACCGACGTCCACCTGATCCGCAACCTGGTCGTCACCACTGACCAGCCGCTTCCGCGGCTGAACCTGGTCAAGCAGGTCGGCCAGCCACTCCCCGGTGACCTGACCGTCGGGTCCCGGGTGCCGTACGAGTTCGTGGTGACCAACTCCGGTACGACGGACATCGCCGATGTCGCCGTCAACGACCCGAAGATCGGCCCGGTGTCGTGTCCCTCGACGACACTCGCGCCCGGTCACACGGTCACCTGCACCGCCACCTACACCGTCACGGCCGCCGATGTGACCCGTGGTTCGATCGACAACACGGCTGTCGCGACGGGTACTTCGAACGGTGGGGCGGTCACCTCACCGCCGTCCTCGCAGAGCGTGCCGCTCGACCAGCCGCCCAGCCTCGTGGTGGAGAAGAAGGCGGAGACGCCCGGCCCCTACTCCGTCGGGCAGACGGTCACCTTCTCCTACACCGTCCGCAACACGGGCGGAGTGGAGCTGACCGACGTCGCGGTGCACGACGACCACGTCACCGACATCGCCTGCCGGTCGACCACGCTGGCGCCGTCGGAGCGTCCGGGTGACACCACCACCTGCACCGGCACGTACACCATCACCGCGGCCGACGGTGCGGCCGGCTCGGTGACCAACATCGCCGCGGCGACCGGTAGCGCGAACGGCGCGACGATCACCTCCCCGGAGACCCAGCTGACCCTGCCGGTCGGGGCACCGCACATCGAGCTGAAGAAGCGGGTGGTCTCGCGCGGTCCGTTCACCGTCGGCAGCAAGGTGATGTACACCTACACCGTCACCAACACCGGCGGCGCCACGCTGACCGACGTGCTGGTCAGTGACGACCGGGTCGCCGACGTCACCTGTGACGCGACCACCCTCGCCCCCGGTGACAGCACCACCTGCCACGGCACGTACACCATCACGCAGGCCGACCTCGACGACTGCAGGATGACCGAGGGCCGCGGTGGCGATGGTCATGGCCACGGTCACGGCAAGCCCTGCAGGATCACCAACATCGCGGTGGCTGCGGGAACCGCCCCGCAGGGCTTCCAGGTCGTCAGTGAGCCCGCCAAGGCCACCGTCACGATCTGCAGGAAGAAGCACGACCACTGCCCCGGCAAGCCCGGCGTGGGGACGGCTGCGATGACCGGGACGAAAGCACCGGTCACTGAAGCCCGTCTGACAGGGGAGCCCCTCTCGTAGGCCGTGCCTTCGCGTCCCGACCGGACGTCCGGACGCTGTCGGCAGAGGCCGGGGCCGTGTGACGTCGGCCTGCCCGACCCCGCTGCGGGTCGGGCGGGCCGACGTCGTGTTTCGCCGTGCCGGAGACGGCTCGCAGCGTCCGACCCGACCTTCTCCCGCCCCGTCCGCATGCTCGCCGCGCCCAGCGCCCGCGTGACTGCGGACGTGCGTCAGGCCCGGGTGCCGACGTGGTGCCTCACAGCCGCGTGAAGTATCCGTTCGTCCTGGTCGACGCGGTCACGCTATGGGTGCTGCCGGCGGTCGGCTACCCCGTCCTCATCCGCTGAGGGCGGGGCGCGGCGCTGATGACCGGGCGGGACACCTCGCGCGAGACGCGGTACGCCGCCGCCGAACAGGCGCTGCCCCTGGACGAGGAGTGACGGGTGGAGGCCGTAGTCTGGTCGCGCTTCCGGTCGGAACCGTCGAGTCCGCAGTCGCGGGTCCGAGTGCCGGTCGCCTGCCCGGCGCCTGGCCCTCGAAGCCGTGACCGGCCCCGACGCGCACTCGTCGGGCCTTCAACGGCCCGTACTGGAAGCCGAGTTGGACCTGATGCTCGAAGGGAAACGCAGTCTGTGACCACCCACGACCTCACCATCACCGAGGCCGCATCCGACGACCCGAGAATCCTGCGGCTGGTCCGCGACCTCGACGCCGACCTCGCCGCCCGCTACCCCGACGAGCCCTGCACCGGCGGCGCCCACATCCACCCGGACATCCGCTTCCTCCTCGCCGAGACCGGCGACCGACTCGTCGGCTGCTGCGCCATCCAGCCCTTCCCCGACGGCGCGGCCGAGCTCAAGCGCATGTACGTCGCGCCCGACGCCCGAGGCCTCGGCATCGCCACCCGGCTGCTGGCCGAGGCCGAGCGCATGGCGGCCGATCTCGGACACCCCGAAGTCCGCCTGGAGACCGCGGTCCACCAGCCCGAGGCCATCGCCCTCTACACCCGCTCCGGCTACACCCCCATCCCCAACTACCCGCCCTACCAGGACAAGCAGCTCAGCCGCTGCTACGCCAAGGCGCTGGCGCTGCCGGCAGCCGGGCCGACCGTGGAAACGATCCTGCTCAGCGCATGCCTCAGCGGAGTGCCGTGCAGGTACGACGGCAGGGCCAAGGAGTCCGCGTTCGCCACCGAGGCCGCCGAGGGCAAGCGCGCGGTCCCCTTCTGCCCCGAGACGGCAGGAGGACTGGCCACTCCGCGGCGCCCGGCCGAGATCATGGGCGGCGATGGGGACGACGTCCTGGACGGCCGCGCCCGGGTCGTCGACGACCAGGGAACCGATGTCACCGAGGAGTTCGTCGAAGGCGCCCATCGGGCTCTGGCCGTCGCTCGCCGCACCGGCTGCACCGGCGCCGTGTTGACGGCCCGCAGCCCTTCCTGCGGCTGCGGAGAAATCTACGACGGCTCATTCGACGGAGTTCTGCGCCCCGGCGACGGTGTGACGGCCGCCCTGCTGCGGCGCCATGGAATGGACGTGCGCGCCGCACACTGATCAGTCCGGTAGCGACGGCGCGGTCGAGCGGGCGGGGGAGTGCGGCCGGACGCCGTTCGCTGTTGTCGGGGGCCGGCGGTGAGGCGGTCACAGACCTCCATGGGTGCACGCGTGCGCACTGGTCCGGCTCTACGATGGTCGGATGAGCACTAGCACCGGCGTGGCAGATGCACAGAGTTCGCAGCAGCGGGGCGGCAACGAGCGGCTGGATGTCGCCGCGTCGGTCCTGGCCCTGCTCGCCGACCGTACTCGGCTCGCCCTCCTGGAGAGGCTCGGCCGGGGGGAGGCCGACGTCACCACCCTCACGGAAGCCACCGGCGCGGCCAGGCCCTCGGTCAGCCAGCACCTGGCCAAACTCCGCCTGGCCGGCCTGGTCGCCACCCGCAAGGACGGGCGCCGGGTCGTCTACTCGCTGCGCCATGGCCACCTGCGCCGCCTGGTCGACGAGGCGTTGAACGTGGCCGACCACCAGATCGGTTCACTGCCGCCGCACGACTGACCCGAGTCCATCGCCCGGTGGCGTCCTTCCGAAATCAATATGTGCACACATGCGCACGCGATTACTATGATGTGAGGGTCATCCCACGCTGACCGGGACGGGGCCATGCTGTCCGTACTGCGCAACCGCACCTACCGCCACCTGTTCACCGCCCAGGTCGTCGCGCTGGTCGGTACCGGCCTCGCGACCGTGGCGCTGTCCCTGCTGGCGTACGACATCGCCGGGGCTCATGCCTCGGCGGTGCTCGGTACGGCGCTGGCGATCAAGATGGTCGCCTACGTCGCCATCGCGCCGGTCGCGGGCGCGCTCTCGGGGCGGATACCGCGGCGGGCACTGATGGTCGCGATGGACCTCACACGCGCCGGTGTCGCGCTCACCCTGCCGTTCGTCACCCAGGTCTGGCAGATCTACCTGACGGTCTTCCTGCTGCAGGCGGCGTCCGCGGCGTTCACCCCGACCTTCCAGGCCACCATCCCCGAGGTGCTGCCCGCCGAACGCGACTACACCCAGGCCCTGTCCATGTCCCGGCTCGCCTATGACCTGGAGAGCCTCTTCAGCCCCGCACTCGCCGCACTGCTGCTGACCGCGGTGCCGTACGACTGGCTGTTCACGGGCACCACGGCCGGCTACCTAGGGTCCGCGGCCCTGGTCGTCTCCGCCGTGCTGCCCAAGCCGGCCCCGGTGGAGCGGACCGGCGGTCTCTACGCCAAGGCCGTGTTCGGCTCGCGCCTGTTCTGGGCCACCCCGCGCCTGCGGGCCCTGCTCGCCCTCGACCTCGCGGTCGCCGCGGCCGGCGCGATCGTCTTCGTGAACACCGTGGTCGTCGTCCGCGACCACTTCCACCGGCCCGCCGGAGCGGTCTCGCTGGCTCTCGGCGCCTACGGTGCCGGCTCCATGCTGGCCGCGGTCCTCCTGCCCCGGGTACTGGTCCGGATGAGCGACCGCGCGGTCATGCTGCCCGCCGCGTTCATCCTGCCCGCCGTGCTGGCCGGTGTCGCCGCGCTGACCGCCGGTGCGGGCTCCGCCTGGTCCTGGGCCGCTCTCCTCGCGGCGTGGGCGCTGATCGGCGCCGCCTGCAGCGCGGTCCTCACCCCGGGCGGGCGGGTCGTCCGCCGCTCCGCGGCCGACGAGGATCTGCCTGCCGCGTTCGCCGCCCAGTTCTCCCTCTCCCACAGCTGCTGGCTGCTGACCTACCCCCTCGCCGGATGGCTCGCCGCGGGCGCGGGCCTTCCCGTCACCGCCGCGGTGCTCGGCGCCGTCGCCCTGGCCGCCGCGACGGGAGCGACCGTGCTCTGGCCGGCCGGCGACCCCGCCCGACTCGACCACCTCCACACCGAGCTACCCGCCGGCCACCCCCACCTCGCCGACGCCCACCACGCCGACGGCGGCTGGCACCACGGCCATCACTACGTCATCGACCAGCACCATCGGACCTGGCCCAGGCCGGCACCGAGCCGCCCGGCCGCCGCGCGGTAGCCGGGGGGCACGCAACCAGCCCCACGACGCCGAACGCGGCGTGCCGGAGACACCGCCATAGCGGATCAGGTCAAGTGCGCGCATTACCAAGGGCGGTGGAGTGAGCGCTATCGACACGGGGCGATCCTCCCGGCATGGTTGGTACGCATCTCCGAAGCTTCGAAGGCCGATTGAAGGGGATACATGATCAGCAAGCGGGCTGCTCTCGTCCTCACCACCGCGTACCTCGGCATCACAGGTCCTGCGGTCGGCGCCCCGGTGACGCCGAGGGCCTGCTGCGCCCGACCAGGCCGGTGCCGCGAGTTCACCGCGGGCGGAGGAACTCTTTGAGGCCGCACCGAACACCCCACTCCGTCCGGCTCGTCCAGGCGGCAGGCAGGACGGATCGAGGGCCGGTTGCGCCTGTTCCGGTCAAGAGGAGGTCGCGCACCGTGTGTTGGCGACGGGTGAAACCGGTTCCGGATCACTTTCCACCCTGAGCTGACAGGCGGTCATAACCGGCCCGCCCCGGTCGAAACCGCGGTCGCGCGGTGAGGACCACGCGCCCGCGCCACAGGTCCGGGCCGATTCGGCGGTCGGTCACCGCCGGGTGGTTCCGGGATCGCGGATCCGTCGCTTCCGACGTGTCGCAGCGGCATGTTCCCGGGCGGCGTTCGTCGGGCAGGTCGCCGGGCCGGGCTTCCGGCCGGGGCGCCGGAGTCCGTGACCGCATGCCGTTGTGCGGACGGTCGCGCTGATGCCCGCAGGACGGGGCCGGTGGTCGGCCGGGATCCTCAACGCGGTGGTCGGCCGCTCGGCCCAGGTGCGGCTGAGCCGGGCGGTGTCCGGCCCGGCGTCGAAGAACCCGCGCGTACTCGGGATCGACGAGTTCGGGCTGCGCCAGGGGCACGTCCGCGGCACGCTGCTGATCGGTGTGGAGCCTCATCGACCCGGTCCCGGACCGGTGAGCCGTCACCCCGGCCCTCCGGCTGACCGAACGCCCCGGCGTCGGGGCCGGCTGCCACGGCCGGGCCGGCGCCTGTGCGGAAGGCGCCCGTCCCCGGGGCTCCGAAAGATCCGGAACCTGTTCAACCCGTCGCCGACAGAGCCGAGGTTCCGTTGGCCGTCCAGCCGGGCGGCCGCTACCAGGGTGCCTGGTGAGCCGGCGGCCCGAGCCACCGGGGCCGACCCGGTCCGGCTGACGACCGCCTGTTCCAGCACGGCATGCCGGAACGCACCACGGTCGTCGACGGACCGCTGTCCTGGGCGGTACCGCACCATTCCACCCAGACTCGTGCGTAAGGGAGTCACTATGGTCTTCTCCACCGATAACACCGGAATCGGCCTGCTGCTGTGCAGCTATCCACCCGCACTCGTCGACGAGGCCGTGGCCTCCTGCGGGCGGACCGAGCAGCGCCGACGTCTGTTGTCGGCACGGCTCATGGTCTACTTCGTCCTCGCCATGGCGCTCTTCTCTCCCGCCCCGTACCTCGACGTGATGAGCAGACTGACCGCGGGAATCCGCCGAGGCGGACTCTGGGGGGACGAGCGGTTACCGAGCGGCGAGCACCTGCCGAGCAAGGCGAGCATCTTCCAGGCACGCGAGCGACTGGGATCCGCGCCGTTGCGTGAGCTCGTCCGGTTGGCCGCCCGGCCGGTCGCGAGTCCCGGCATCCCGCGCCCGCGCTGGCGGGACAGACCCCTGATGCTGGTGCAGGAGCAGGTCATGGAGCTGCCGCAGGGCACCGGTCTCGGTTCCACGTTGAGGGTGGTCGCACTGGTCGAGGCCGGTAGCCGCGCGATCGTGAACGTCGTGCTCGGCGAGGCCGGGACAGAGCGCGCGCTATTGCGTTCCACGCCCCCGGGCACGTTGCTGATGGTGGCCGGACGCCCGCTCACCGACGACCTGTTACGGGCCGCGGCGGAGGTACGCGCGGAGATGGCCTGGCTGGCGCCCACAGGATGGCGGCGACCTGAGACCCGCCGATGGCTGCCGGACGGCTCGTACCTGACGGCCATGGGCGGCCGGCGGTTGCGGGTCGTCGGATCCGGGCTGGTCACCACGGAACTGGACCACGAGCTCGCCCCGGCCGCCGAGTTGCTCGCCCTGGACGCGGTCACCGCCGGCGAACACGAGCTGCTCCGAGGCGTCATGCTCGGCTCCGAGCGGGAGAGGGGCCCGTTGATCAGCAAGACCGCGGAGGGCATCCGGCAGGAGGTGTACGGACGGCTCCTGGTGCACCATGCGCTGGGCGGAATGCCCGAATGCATCCCATAGGCGCAGCGTCACACCGAAAGGCGGAACTCGTGGTGATAGTCGAGCTTCATGCGGAACGTCTGGCTGTCTCCATACGCTAACCAAACGGCGTTGCCCGGCCCGAATGCCGGTGGGTAGCGTTCTCGATGCCAGCGGGGAGACCCGCATATGGGCAGAACAGCCGAGTACGTCAACGAAAGAGGAGAACCAATGCGCATCAAGCACGTTCTCGCGCTCGGTATCGCCGGCGCCGCGCTCACGACTATCGGCGCCGCCGGTGTCGCGTCCGCGGATCACGTGACCCTGTACGAGAACTCGAACTACGCCGGCGGGACCGTGGACGTGTACGGCAACGTCCCCAACTTCGCGGGCTGGACCTTCAGTAACGGTGACGCGGTCAAGAACAACGCCGCCTCCGCCTACAACTGGGGCCCGGGTGCGGCCAGCATCTTCTACAACTCCAACTACGCCGGCAGCTCGGACTACCTCGCCCCGAACTCCGGCGAGAACCGTCTCGGCTACACCTACAACAACAACGCCTCGCTCTGGTTCTGGAGCTAGCAGCACCGAGGTGGCCGACCGGGGCAGCTTCCCCGGTCGGCCACCTGCCGTGTCATCGTCCAGCCGGATGAGGAGTAACCAGGCATGTTCGGCCGTTCCCCGCTGTCCCGTCCGCTCGCCGCAGCCGTCGGCTCCTGCGCCGCACTGGCGGCGATGTGGGCACTTCCGGGATGCTCCGCCGCCAGTGCCGACAGCACCGGTGCGCCGGCGCCGTCCCCGGCCCCGACGACCGTGGAGAGCGCCGACCTGCGTCTGCCGATCGCCGACTACATTCCGTCCCAGGCCGACGAGACCCTGTACGGAAAGGCCGCGCAGGCCCTTCTGCAAGAATGCATGAAAGGGTACGGTCTTTCGTTCCCCGGCCATTATCTCGGGCCGAAGAGCGCGCCGGCCACGATCACCGAGATGCGGTACGGAGTGACGAGCTCGGCGCAGGCGAAAACCACCGGATATCATTTCGGTCCGGCCGATCCCGGATACCTCGACTTCACGCCTCCGCCGGATCCGCCGGAGAACACCGAACAGGGCTACCAATTGGTCCTGAAGGGGAACGGAACCCCTGGAAAGAACGACGGGACGCCTACGGCCTATCGCTCGATGACGGTCCCGGCGGGTGGTTGCATGGGGCGGATGACGGAGAAGCTCTCGGCCGGTGCGACCTTTTTCGGGGAGGCCGACCTGGTGAAGCAGATCAATTCCGAGGGATTCTCCGGGGCCATGAAGGACCCCGCGGTCCAGGCCGTGTTCAAGGACTGGTCGTCGTGCATGGCGGGCAAGGGGTACCACTATGCGACGCCGATGGACGCGGTGAACGACCCGGCGTTCGCGGGGCCGAAGCCGGCGCCGGGCGAGCAGCGGACGGCCCAGGCCGACCTGGCCTGCAAGGGGCAGTACAACGTGGTGGGCGTCTGGTACGCATCGGATGCGAACCACCAGCGGGCCCTGATGGCGCAGCACGCCGGCGAGTTGCGGACCATCAAGGTGCAGATGCGGCAGCAGGCCGCGGTGGCGGGCGAGGTGTTGGGGTCCGCGTCCCCCTCGCCCTCGGAGTGAGAGCGCGTGACGATTCCTCCCCGATCCGGTGAAGTCGCCGTAGTGGAACGGTCGGCGGTGCTGGGCAGAGTACGCATCGGTGATTCCCCGGTTTCCCGGGTGCGTTTTCCGACACCGATGGCGGAACACCGGCACAGGGCCGCTGGTGCCGTGGTGGACCCGCTGGCGCGTCGGATGTCCGGTGCCGTCGGGCATCCGTGAGACCGTCGGTAGCACCGTTGTGTCGGCTGCTGGGAGGTCCCGATGAACACGCCCGCTACCGGTTTCACCACCTGCCTGTGGTTCGACGGCCAGGCTGAGGAGGCTGCCGCGTTCTACGTGTCGGTCTTCCCGGATTCCCGGCTCGGCCGGACGACCCGTTGCACGGAGGCCGGCCCCGGACCGGTCGGGTCGGTGCTCACGGTCGAGTTCGAGCTGGCCGGCCAGCGTTTCCTCGCACTGAACGCCGGACCGGAGTTCAGGTTCAACGAGGCCGTCTCGTTCCAGATCCCGTGCGCGGAGCAGGCGGAGGTGGACCACTACTGGGACCGGCTTTCGGCGGGCGGGCAGGAGATCGCGTGCGGCTGGCTGAAGGACCGGTACGGCCTGTGCTGGCAGGTGGTGCCGACCGTGCTGCCGGAGATGATCGGTGACCCGGACCCCGTGAAGGCCCGGCGGGCGACGGAGGCGATGATGGCGATGACGAAGTTCGACATCGCGGCGCTGCGGAAGGCGTACGAGGGTGAGCCGGGCGGCAGTTAGACTCCGGCGCCACCGGGGACATGGGCACCCCTGCCGATGACTGCTTTCGACCAGGTGGTGCCGGTACGGGCCACCGGGTACCCGGGTACCGGCACCCCTGGTCAGCGGTGGCACCGCGCGCGCCGGGCCTCCAGCTCCGGTTCGTCCGCACCCGGCAGGGTGAGGGCTCGGTCGAAGTCGGCCAGGGCGAGGTCCGGCAGACCGTCGGCCTGGTACGCGATACCGCGGTTGAGCAGCACGTCGGGGTCGTCGCCGACCAGGTCGAGGAGCGTGGTCAGATCCTTCACCGCGGCCTGGTGGCGGCCCTGTTCGTAGTGGACGACGGCGCGGTTGAGCAGGGCGGCGGGGTAGTCCGGATCGAGGCCGAGGGCCGCGTCGAGCGCCTCGAAGGCCTCGGTGAGCGCGCCGCGCTGCAGCGCGACGGTTCCGCGCATGCACAGCAGCCGGGGCTCCTGGGGCCGCAGTGCCAGGCCGGCCGCGACATCGGCCGCGGCCGCATCGAACTCCTCCAGCCCGAGCAGGAGTTCGGCACGGGCAAGGCGGGTGTCGGTGTCCTCGGGTTCCATCTCCAGGACGTAGTCGAAGTCGGCCAGCGCGCCCTTGGTGTCGCCCGCCTCGGTCCGGGCCGTCCCGCGGTTGTAGTAGAGCTCGGGGAACGGCGGAGCGAGTTCCACCGCGCGGTCGTAGTCGGCCAGCGCGGCCGCGAAGTCGCCGCGTGTGCGGTGGATCCGGGCCCGCTCGGAGAGGTAGTCGGTGTAGTAGGGGTCGAGATCCACCAGCGTCGAGTAGTCGGCGAAGGCCTCGTCCAGCCTGCCGGTGGCCGTCAGCAGGCGGGCCCTGTTGTACAGCAGCTGCGAGCGGTGCAGCCGCCACTGGTCGTCCGTCAGCCTGGCGTCGAGCCGGGCCATGCAGGACTCCACCAGTTCCAGTGAGCGGTCCAGGTTGCCCCGGTGCATCTCCACCAGGGCCAGGCCGTTGTCGTGGAAGACGCTGAAGGTGAGCCGCTCGGCCGGGTCGGGGAGGATGCCCGCGATCGCGACCGCGTTGTTCTGCCAGCGCAGCGCCAGATCGTGGTCGCGGGGCTGGAGGAAGCGGGTGTGCAGCATCGCGATCGAGTAACTGGTCATCATGTGGACCTTGGGGTCCGTGAACCGCTGGATGACGTCGAGGTAGAGCTCCATCGACTGCGCCGTGCGGTTGAGCGGGATGCAGGCCGCCGCCGCCTGCTGGGTGAACTCCCAGTAGTCGTGCTGGTGGACGCCCGGATCGGTGACGGCCCGCCCCCGCAGACCGAGGTCGATCACCGCGGCCGAGAAGCCGACCTCGACGCAGTGGCGCTGGGCGGCCAGCAGGGCGAGCCGGCCGGCTCCGGAGGGGTCGCTGCCGTGTTCACGGTGGTACGTCAGGGCTCCCACCCGCAGGCCCCAACTCGGCGCGGACCGCTCCAGCTGCTCGGCGCGCAGGTCGTGCAGCCGCGCGCGCAGCTCCGGTGCGGCCTCCTGATAGGCGAGCAGCTCGGCGGGGTCGCTACCGGTGCAGTCGCCCTGGACGTAGGCCTCGGCCAGCTCGGCCGCTTGGCGCGCGGAGCCCGGCGTACTCCGCTGGGGACCGCTCTGCTCCGGCCCGCTCTGCTCCGGCCCGCTCCGTTCCGGCCCGCTCTGCTCCGGCCCGCTCCGTTCCGGCTCGGCGTCGAACCGCTCGGCGTACCCGGCCAGCGCCCGTTCCAGCTCCTCGGGCAGCTCGCCCGGTGACGTGCAGACCGCCACCCTCAGCTGCCCGGGGTCGGCGCGGCGCAGCAGCAGGGCGAGGAACTCCTGGGTGGTCGGCTCCGCCTGGTCCACCTCGTCGAAGACCAGGTACGGCGGGCGCTCACCGCAGGACCGCAACTGGCGGGCGTGGTCGAGCAGGAAGGAGACGACACCCTGGCTCATACAGCGGATCATCCCGGAACCGAAGAACCGGGTGCGCTCCTCGAAGGAGGACTCGATCGCCAGCGTCCGCGGCGCGGGACCGATCAGGTCCGTCAACTCCGGTATGCCGTAGAGGAGTTCCATCCGGTGGAACTCCACCAGAGCCGGCCAGCGGCGGGCCGCCTCGGGCAGCACGGCGCGCAGCACGGTGTCCACACCGGTGTACGGACCGCGCAGCCGCCGGTGGCAGCGGGCCACGACCGTGGCGTCCCCGTCGCCGGCGGCCACACGCAACCGGGCTGCCGGGCTCTCGCTCATGATCCTGCGGTGGCTGGCCATGTCGGTTCACCCTTCCATCGGGGCGGTCGGAGACGGGGAGAGTACGGACGAAGGCTCCGGAGTGGTCCTGCGGCGTTGCTCGCGGCGCTTCTGCCGGGAGAGCACGATCAGGGCGACGGCCTGGGCCGCGTTCAGGACGAGGGACAGCAGCGAGTCCCAGAAGTGGGCGTCGACGCGTCCGGAGCCGAGAGCGTGGGTGGCGATCCGCAGGTAGCCGACGGTGACCGGTACGCTCGCGAAGACCGTGATCGCCGCCAGTACGCAGAAGCCGAGCAGGATGAACGGCCCGTAGAAGGCGCCGACCCGGCGGTCCTGTTCACTCCACCGGCTCTCGTCGACCTGCCGCTCCGGGCGGCGCAGCAGCCGCCAGATCCGGTTCCTCAGCACGGCCTTGCTCGCGTCGTGCAGGTCGTAGCAGCGCAGCGCGGTGGCGAAGACGTAGTACAGGTCAGTGCGCAGGTACAGCTGGAACTGCCAGCAGATCCGCATCACCACGGTGAAGCCGAGCGCCAGGCAGACCCGGCCGGTCAGCGAGAAGCCGCCGTCGTGGTGGCGGTCGGCCGCGGCGATCAGGCCGAGGGCGGCCAGTACCACGCCGTCGCAGACCATGCCGGCCAGGAACGGCAGATAGCGCTTGCGGCGCTCCACGCTCATCAGGCCGTTGGTCTGCGTCTCGGCCACGATGTAGGTGAGCCGGTTGCTCAGCCGCAGCCTGGTCGGCAGGCCCAGCCGGCGGCCGGCCAGGATGTGGAAGCCCTCGTGGGCCAGCAGCAGCGGGACCTGGCCGAACGTGATCACCAGCTGGACCGCGAGCAGCGACCTGACGAAGAAGATCTGCGAGGGGGCGGGGCGCAGTTCGCCGTGGCGCGCCACGGCCAGCAGCCAGAACACCAGGACGGCCAGGTAGCAGAGCCAGGCCACCGGGGAGAACACCGCGTGTGCCAGCCGCTGGAAGCGGACCGGCGCGGCGGGGGAGACCTCCTCGGCCCCGGCCTCGCGGACGAATCCCAACTCGCGGATCGTGGCGACGAAGTCCTCGACGTCGACCGGTTCCTCGAAGGTCTCCTCGTACCACGCGGCCGCCTCGTCCAGCGGCATCCCCTCGGTGAGCCGTCTGAGCAGCTGCGCGCCGTCGGCGGGGAAGACCGCGTAGGAACCGGTGTCCAGCCGGCCGACCAGGACCTCGTCCTCGCCTTCTGGAACAAAGCTCAACTCGTGTACCGCAAGGGTCGGTTCGCTCACAGCGCTCCAAAGCCTCGGATGAGCAGCTTCGCCCGGTACTCCGGGTGCCCGGGTGCGCCGGAGGGGATCCGGTGCACCCGGGCGGTACTCACGAAGTCACCGTCAGGCGGCAGCGTGGTACGGGCACTGGCACGCGGCCGAGGTCAGGCGCACGTCGCCGGTCCGGCGGACGGTGATCTTCTTGGCGGTCTTCTTCAGTGCAGCAGTCGACTTCATCAGAACCTCCCTGCTCGCTGTTCTGCCCGGTCAGGCGGCCGAGCGGGGACAACCCTGCCGCTGCGGCAGGTGGCGGTCAATAGAACTGACATAAGCCCAGATGAACGTGAATGATCAAAAGCAGTGCCATAATTCACGTGAGCTGCTGCTCTTCGTCTCCGGAGCATTCGAAAAAATCATGATGCTCTCGTGGTCGCCACGGGGAGGAATCATGTACGGGCGGTGCGGCGGTCCTCCGCGTCGAACACCGCAAGGGAGCGCGCACCGGGCCCGAGCGCTCGTTCCAGAGCGCGCAGGATTGCGTCTTCGAGTCCTCCCAGGGCTTCGGCGAGCTCTTCCGCCACGTCCCGTGTGATCTCCTCCGCCACGGCGTCCACGGGAGTGCGCGGTCCCAGTTTGCTCACCGCGGCGGCCGCACGGGCGGGGGTGAGGAGTGCCGATGCCTGGACCAGGAGCCAGGCGGGAACCCCGGCCGCTCCCTGTCGCGGTGCCAGATAGGGACGAGCGCCGTCGAAGCGCTCGTCCTCGGCGAAGGCCTTCTGCTTCACCTTCACCACCGGCCGCGGGTGGGCGTCCGAGCCGCCCGTCTCCTGCCATTCACCGGCCGGCTTGAGCACATAGCCCTCGGCGAGGTTGCCCACCAGCTCGGGAAGCCCGAAGAGGCCCGGGACCTTGCTGGGAAAGGCGCAGGGCAGCTCCTGGAGGCCGGTCAGCGCGCCCCGCCCGAGAACGGGAACACAGATGAGCCCGGCGGCGGCCGCGGCATCGCGCAGAGCTCGGTCGGAGAGCCACCACCGGTCCCCGTCCCTCTCGACCGAGGCGTCGAACGGCAGCCAGCACAGGCCAGGCGAGTACCACACACCGGTCTGAACCGGCTCGACTCCGGCCACCGCGGGAACATCCGGATGCGGATAACAGCCGCCGGCCAGCTCGCCGTAGACCGTCACCACCGCGGAATCGCCCCACACACCGCGCACCGCCGAGGCGAAACGGGCCGCCGCCACCGACAGCACCGGCCACACCCTGCTCACACCGAAGAAACCGTCCAGCGCATCGTCGCCCAGCAGCTCACGCCGCTTCGCCGGATGGACCCCGGTGCCGTCGCAGACCACGGCGAAGTGCGCCCCGTGCACCTTCTCCACCGCGATCCACTCCCGGCCTCCGGATACGGCACGCCGCTCCCTCGCGGCGATCTTGGGATAAGGCCGCAGAGCGGAACCCGTAGACACAGTGTCGGACACAGGGGAGATCATCGCGGTGCGCCCGCCCCCGGGCAACAGGATTCGCCGTGACGACTCCGGAATGCTGTGTGAGGACTCGGCGATCCGGGAGCGGATCAACGCTCCTTCTCCGCTCGCTCCGGCCCGAGCACGGTCATCGTCGATGAGCAGATCGATAGGCTCAACCCATGGCAGCAGAGCGCTCTTTGGCAATCCTTCAGCGATCGCTGGGCGATCCCGCCGTCAGCTATGCGCTGTGGCCGCCCATGACCAGCGGATGTCCGAGAACCAGTACCGACGACATCTCCTACCCGGTCGAGGTCGACTACGCCTACGACCGGGCCGACCCCGCCGTCTTCGCCTCTCCCGGCGCAGCGGCGCGGGGCAACGGGCTGGACCGCTGGGCGCCGCTGCTTCCGCCGCTGGCCGCGCCGGGGCTGGGTGAAGGCGGCACGCCACTGATCGAGATCGAGACCGGAGTCTTCATCAAGGACGAGTCGCGAAACCCCACCTGGAGCCACAAGGACCGGATGAACCGCTGCACCGTCAGCGCCGCTGCCGCCATCGGGGCCCCGGGCGTCATCGTGGCCTCGTCCGGCAACCACGGGGCGTCCGCGGCCGCCTCCGCGGCCCGCGCCGGCCTGCGGTGTGTCGTCATCGCGGGCCCGGAACCACCCCCCGCCGTCGACGCCTTCCTGAACGCCTACGGCGCGGTGGTGCTGCCGGTGCCCTGGGAAGCGAGGTGGCCGTTGATGCGGCAGATCGTCGACCGGACGGGCCTGCACCCGGTCAGCAACCTCACCACCACCCACACCGGTCACGCCTTCGGCCCCGAGGGATACAAGACCATCGCCTACGAGATCCACCAGGACATCGGCGTCCCCGCGGCCGTGTTCGTCCCCACCGCGTACGGCGAGCTCATCTTCGGAATCTGGAAGGGATTCACCGAACTCCGGCGGCTCGGCCTGACCGAGCGGCTGCCGCGGATGTACGCCTGCCAGCCGGCCGCGGCCGCGCCACTCGCCAAGGCGATGCGACAAGGCGCACCCGCGGCACACGTCACCGTCGAACCGACCGAGGCGTACTCCATCGTCTCCCCGGTCAGCGGCTACCGCGGCGTGGTCGCCGTCCAGGACAGCGGCGGCCGCGTCCTCGAACTCAGCGAGGCGCAACTCGAAGCCGCCCACAAGTCCCTTGCTCGCAACGGGCTTTGGACCGAGCTCTCGAGTGCCGCCTCACTCGCCGGACTGCGCACGATCGAAGACCCCGGCGGGCCGGTGGTCTGTATCTCCACCTCCAGCGGTTTCAAGAACCGCGGCGTCGGCTCCCGCACGACCGAGACGATCACACCGGAATGGGACGAGGTGCGCCGCAGACTGCACGCGGCGGGGATCCGTAGCTGAGTCTTCGCCCGGGTCGGACCCGACCGCGCCTACCGTGCCGCTCGGCGCGCTACGCGAAGCGGGATTCGGTGAGGCTGAGAGACCAACCGCGACGCCTCCCGTCCCGGATCGGCACCCACCAGATCCACAGGCCGAGCAGCGCCACACCGAGGCCCGCCGCGAGGGAGGATCCGATCCACGCCTTTCCCCCGCCCGGCTCGAAGAGATGATCCCTGCCGACGTCGACGGCCGGGAAGGACCTTCCCGTCTGCATGACCGAGCGGTCGATGTCCATCG
Source organism: Kitasatospora sp. HPM-01-4 (assembly GCF_051374625.1). NCBI lineage: Bacteria > Bacillati > Actinomycetota > Actinomycetes > Kitasatosporales > Streptomycetaceae > Kitasatospora > Kitasatospora sp. HPM-01-4. Next base: position 8,963,670 of record NZ_JBPQGP010000005.1, read on the forward strand.
ACAGGTGGGCACGTGTGAGCCGGAGGTCCGTGGAGACGAAGTCACCCAGCGCGGTGCAGTTCGGGTTGTCGCCCGTACCGCACTGGACCTCCCGGACCGTCCAGGTGCCCGCCACGCCGTGTCCGAGGTGAGCGGACCAGGCCGGCAGCGTGACGGTGAACAGCCCCCACACCAGCATGTAGCAGACGCCTGCCCCGAAGGCGAAGCGCCAGAAGAAGGCGACGGTCTCTCCGAGACCATGCGAAACCCCGGCTGCTGGCCGATCTCGCTGGCGGCGGCCCGAGTCGTGCTATGCCTGTGGCCTTGGCGCGTGCGCCGCCAGGGCCGCGGACGTCACTATCGCGGCCGCGCCGGCCGCCCAGAGAAGCGGCAGCCAGACCTGGATCGACGCGATGGTCAGATGCAGCCGGAAGACGGTCAGCATGATCAGCGCCAGCGGCAGCGTGGTGCCCAGCACGCTGATTCGCGCGTACCCGAACCTGATCAGCAACGGGAACTGGATCGCGATGTTGACCGTGAACAGCGCCCAGGACAGCGTCAGCAGTGTTATCAGGGTACGACCGCTGAGCGGCACGCCGTCGGCCTGCGCGAGGAGAACGGTCAGAGCCGAACCTGTGGTGACGGTGGCGAGAAAGCTCGCCAGGGCCCAGGCGTAGTGCCCGAGCAGCACCGTGCGGCGCGGCACGGGCAGGACGGCGTACAGCGTTTCCAGGCCCGTCTTGTCGGCGACCACGAACGGGTGGACGGCGACCAGCGGGGCGAGCAGCAGCGCGAGCGCCGGTACGAGACCGACGGGGTTGCGGGCGAGCACCAGGACCATTAGTCCGAACACCAGGAGGCCCTGGGTCCTGTACGGTGCGACAGTCCGCAGGTGCAGCACGGCCATGCGGGCGACGGCGGTCATGCGATCCCTCCGCGGTGACCGTTCCGGTGGGTAGCCGGCTTCATGGACGGCGATCCGATGTGGATGGCGATCTCCTCGAGGGTGGGCGCCTCGACGAGGACGCCCCCGCCGAGAAAGTCGGCTTCCTCGGTGCGTACGAGAGCTTCCGCCCCGGTCGAGGTCCGCCGGGCGCCGATAAGCTCGACGCCGACGAGGTCGCTCAGATCGTCCGGGCCGCCGCGCACGACCCGGTAGGCCTCCAGGATCTCGTCCTTGGGTCCGGTCCGGACGACTCGGCCGTCATGGACGAGCGTCAGGTAGTCGCCGATGCGGTCCAGGTCGGAGGTGATGTGCGTGGAGAACAGGACACTGTGCCCCTCGTCGAGCAGGAAGTCCCCAATGATGCCGACGAGTTCGTCGCGGGAGACGGGGTCCAGGCCGCTGGTCGGCTCGTCGAAGACGAGCAGCCGCGCCCGGTGCGACAGCGCCACCGCGATCATCAGCTTCATCGCCATGCCACGGGACAGGTCCTTGACCTTCGCCTGCAGATCGAGGCCGAACTCCTCAAGCAACTGCCGGTAGCGGTCGCCGTCCCAGCGGTCGTAGAAGGGGCGCAGGGCGCGTTCGACCCCGGCCAGCCGCCAGTCGCCGACGAGGTAGGTCTGGTCGACCACCACCCCGACGTCCTGGCGCAGCGCGACCGGGCCGGGCACGCGGTGGCCGAGCAGTTCGATCTCGCCGGTGTCGATCCCGCGCATGCCCAGCAGGCAGCGGATCGTCGTGGTCTTGCCGGCGCCGTTCGCGCCGATGAGGCCCATCACGTAGCCGGTGGGCAGTTCGAAGCTCACATCGCGCAACGCGAAGCCGTTGCCCACGTCGGCGCCCACGCCACGCAGGGTGAACGCGAGATCGTTGTGCACTGATGGATCCTCCTGATCTCAGGCGTGTTCGTGGTCGGCCTGCATCAACCCGTCCAGGATCCGGATCAGATCCTCGCGGTCGAGGCCGGCCCGCTGGGCGGCGTCCAGGGCGGTCTGCAGGCCTTCCTCCACTTGGCGCAGCAGTTGCTCGCGCACGAGCGCCGAATCCAGCGGCAGGACGTAGGCGCCCTTGCCGGGGACTGTGGCGATGAACCCCTCGGCGGCTAGCTCGGCATAGGCGCGGGTGGTGGTGATGACACTGATCCGCAGATCACGAGCGAGGGCGCGCACCGAGGGCAGGGCGCCGCCCTCGGCGAGTTCCCCCGACAAAATGGCCGTGCCGATCTGCTCTTTGATCTGCTGATAGAGCGGCAAGCCAGAACTGTTGGACAACACCACCCGCATGACGGTCCCTCCGTTCCTCTCCAGCTGTATATGTACACTATAGACAGTCGGAACGGTAGTAGCGCGAACGTGCTGCCGCCGCCGTTGCCGGTGGGTCCGATGTCGGGTGTCGCGGTGTCCGTATCGCGACCGGAACGCGAAAGAGCCTTCTGAGCTGGGACCATGCGGCTTGTCCAACGCCTCCGTCGGCCAGCAGGAAGGCACTGTCTACGTGCACACCACCGGGTCACGCCCCCGGCTCGTCGTCTCCACCGACGGGCGCGGGGTTGTCAGCCACGCCGGATCCCGCCTGCTAGCCGATCTCGCCGACGTCACCGGCCTCGCCAGTGCCTTCAGCGATGCTCTGCGTCGGCTTCGTCCGCGCGGCACCGGCCACGAACCGGGCCGGATCGCCGTCGACCTGGCGGTGATGCTCGCCGACGGCGGCGAGGCGATCGCCGACCTGGCCCTCCTGCGCGACCAGCCCGAAGTCTTCGGATCGGTCGCCTCCACCCCGACCGCCTGGCGGCTACTGGCTGGCATCGACCCGGCCACGCTCAAGGCGTTGCGCGCGGCCCGCGCCGCCGCCCGCGAGATCGCCTGGCTGCAAGCTGGCGAGACCCGCGACGGCATCCCCGCTTCTCACGCAGGCGGACGCGAACTGCCAGGCCTGGTCCTCGACATCGACGCCACCCTGGTCACCTGCCACTCCGAGAAGGAGAACGCGGCGCCGACTTACAAGCACGGCTTCGGCTACCACCCGCTGCTGTGTTTCCTCGACAACACGGGCGAGGCCCTGGCCGGTGTGCTGCGGCCGGGCAACGCCGGGGCCAACACCGCCGCCGACCACATCGCCGTGCTCGACTCGGCGCTCGCCCAGATACCCGACGCCCACCGCTACGGCACCGAGATCCTCATCCGCGCCGACGCCGCCGGCTCTGCCAAGACCTTCCTGGCCCACATCCGCGCCCTGGGCTCGCGCGGCGTCCGTGCGTCGTTCTCGGTCGGATGGTCCATCACCGAGCCCATCCGCCGGGCGATCCGCCACCTGCCCGACCAGGTATGGCATCCCGCCCTCGAACAGGACGGCTCCTTGCGTGACGGTGCCGAGGTCGCCGAACTGACCGGACTGGTCGACCTGCCGGGCCTGCCCGAGGGCACCCGGATCATCGTGCGCCGCGAACGCCCGCACCCCGGCGCCCAGCTGTCCCTGTTCGACCTGGACGAGGGCATGCGCCACCAGGTATTCCTCACCGACACCCCCTACGGCGAGGGCTCCCTGCAACTGCTGGAGGTCCGCCACCGCGCGCACGCCCGCATCGAGGACCGGATCCGCTGCGGCAAGACCACCGGATTCGGCCGTTTCCCCTCGCGCCACTTCGCCATCAACGCCGCGTGGCTGGAGCTGTCCCTAGCCGCAATCGACCTGCTTGCCTGGACTCACGTCCTCCTGCTCGACGGAGAGTTGGCCACCGCCGAGCCGAAGAAGCTCCGCTACCGGCTGCTGCACGCCGCCGCGCGCATCACCCGCGGCGCCCGCCGACTACACCTGCGGTCGCCGCCACCTGGCCCTGGCGCCACGATCTCGTCACCGCCTTCACCCGACTGCAGGCCTTGCCCCGACCCATCACCTGAACCGATACGACAACCCTGCCCACCCGCGACCCGAGGACCCCGGAGACACCGGCCGCCGCATCGGGCACTCGGCATGCCCAGCACTCACAGCCGATCATCCGACCGCCGCCCACACCATCAATTCGACTCAGCCGATCCCAACCGAAACGCGGAGGCTAGTACTCCAGCTGTAGATCGCGATCAGGACGCGCTGTCCAAGATCAGGAGGAACCTCACGCCGGCTTCACTGTGCAACTAGACACTCCACACGATGTGTTGGAGACTCTGGTCAAGCGATGGAGCTCGCACTCACCCGGCTGGCCCGAGCACATGTGAGCTGTCGTGCGGACTAACGGCGGCCCAACCGAGGCCGCCATCGGGGGGAAGCATGCTCAAACTCAGCGAAAGCGCCTTGATCCGGATCAGGAAACTCCTGTCCAGCCGCCTCGTAAAGCTGGCCGCGACTCTGACGGCGGCGCTCGCGCTGCTGCTGGGCACCACCGGCACGGCAAGCGCTGCGATCTACTGGGACAACCCCAGCATCCAGATGGTCAACCAGGCCACCCAGCAGTGCTTGGCAGGTGAATACGCAGATCTGGGCAGCAGCGGCGTGACGGTGCCCGGGTGCATGGCTAGAGGCACCAGCTGGATCCGGCTGGAGAGCGCGCAACCGGACGCTAATGGCAGCGCGCGCGTCCAGATCATCACCAACGGCCCCAGCGGATCGCTGTGTCTGGGAGTCGCGGGCCAGGGCCCCTCTCAGATCCAGGGTTCGATCGGTACGCGTTGGGAAACCTGCGAGGTCGGTGGCAACAACTGGGATCAGGTCTGGACCATGATCACCGCCGCTCCGGCGCAGAACGTTGGAAACCCTGCGGGGCTGGAGCACTTCATCAACTTCCACAACGATACTTACAACGTGTGCCTGGACGGCGGCATCGGTGTCTACGGCTTCCCTGGCGGCTGCGTCAACAACTGGCAGGTCTGGAACATCTACACCAACCAGACTTCGGAAGCCTGGCGAGGGTACTAAAACCGTACGGCCTTGAGATGAGCGATGCCCTCCCCAGCAGGATCCGGGGAGGGCATCGCTCATCTCTGTGTCTGCCACGTCCCACGCTGCGAATCCAGCATGGAGGGTGTCCGCTAGTACGGCAGCTGTAGATCTTGATCTTCATGGTTGTTGGCAGCCTGCCGCCGGTAGTGGCAAGCGCGGGCGCGTGCTTGGTATTGGCGTCGCCATACTGACCATCGCAGCCGGTGGGCGGGGTCGCGGACGGGTTGCGGAAGCAGGACGGTGAACAGGCGTCGGATCTCGGGGCAGGTCAGCGGGGCGAGCTTGGGAGGCGAGTCGCTGAGGGTTCGTTCGACGACGGCGGTGATGGCGAGGAAGGCCTGCGCGAGCATGGCCAGCGTGGTCCAGCGGTGCCAGGAGTTCCAGCAGCGGACCTGGCGTTCGTCCAGTCCGGCCAGGCCCTTAGCCGTAGTAGAGGCCGTACGCCCGAATCGCTCCACCGGTCATGCCATATGCATTACCGGTGACACGGTGCGACACGCCTTCCGGGCCGTTCCTCCAGTCCCGTCATGAAACGTCGCCAGTGTGGCGCTGTCGCAGTTGATGGCGGCCCACTCGCAGCCCTCCAGCTTCACAGCGCGGAGACCACCTTCAACATGCTGACTTGACAGGGAATGCGTTGGAGTATGTGGCATGGCAGCATTCCGCTCACGCGCTCGGGTAAGGGGCCGGCGTCTGGGTGCCAAGCGTGGTGGAAGGCCGGCCCTGTTCTCGCCGCCGACCTCGCCGTGCCGGCCGACCGGGACGAGCTGATCGCCTACGGGCCGCTGCTCTCCGACAACGGTGCCGCCTGGCTGGGCGCGGCGGTGCTGCTCCGGGCGCCGGACCCGGACACGGCACGCGCCATCCTGACCCAGGGCAGGTACGCCGACGTCGAAGTGCACGACTGGCGGTTCGGCGGGCGGCCGTCATGACCCGGGGACGTCCGGCCGTCGTTTCCGCCGATGTCCTTCGGATTCCTCGGCATCCTCCGGTTTCGCGGGGACCCGCGGATGCGTCGGCCTGACGCATGCCGGTGGCCCCGTGGGTTCACGCCGAACCCGGGTCAAGGAGCTCGGCCACGAGCCGACGCGCGTACGCGGTGTCGAGCCCGGCCGGGCGGAAGAGGATCCGGTACATCAGGGGGGCGACGATGCGGTCCATGACCGCCTCGACGGCGGGAGTTTTCTCCTCGCGGGCGATCGCACGGGCGAGAATGGCGTCGACCTGTTCGGCCGCGTAGGCCGAGCACTGGCCGGCGTTGCCGCCGTCCGGGTCGCCGAGCAGAGCATCGCGGATGTAGGCGCGGCCCGAGGAGGACGCCATCTCGTCGAGGAACTGTTCGGCCCAGGCCGTCAGGTCGGACAGCAGGTCACCGCAGTCCTCCGGCGCCGTGTCGGGCCGCAGACGCTCCACCGCGACATCCGATAGCAGCTCCTGCAGGTCACCCCAGCGGCGGTAGATCGTCGAGGGGGTGACTCCTGCGCGCTGGGCGACCAGCGGTACCGTCAGCGCGTCGCGGCCTGCCTCCGACAGGAGTTCGCGCACAGCGGTGTGCACCGATGCCTGGACCCGGGCGCTGCGCCCGCCGGGGCGCACCATCTGTTTACGGCTCATGGGACCACCCTAAAGCACATTCCTTGCGTTTAGCGGGCCCGTCCGGCCTCGCTGTGGGCATCCGGTCCTCGTCCTCTCCGGAGTCGCACGGGGTGTGGGTCGGGCCGGATGGTTCCGGCCCGACCCACGCACCACTCTCAGGCCACCGGCGCGAGCGCTCGGGCGGGCTGGGTCTGCTCGTAGGCGTGACCGACCCGCAGCAGTGTGCGTTCCCCGAGGGGCCGGCCGAGCAGCTGCATGCCGATCGGCATGCCCGCAGTGTCGTGGCCGACCGGGACGGACAGAGCGGGCACCCCGGTGATGTTGGCCGGGGAGGAGAGACGCACGTAAGCGTCGGAGATGCTCTCGGTCGTGCCGTCGGGCCAGGTGGTCGTCTCCTCGTCGGCCTTGACCGCGGTCATCGGCACCGTCGGGGCGGCGATCACGTCGACCTCCTCCAGCATGCGGGCCCACTCGCGCTGCATCAGCGTCCGGGAGCGCTGGGCGCGCAGGTAGTCCCCGGCGGTCATCAGCTCGCCGGCTTCGAGGAGGATGCGGACGTCCGCCTGGTACAGCTCGGGGACCGTACGCAGGGTGCCCTCGTGGTAGGCGGTGGCTTCCGGCACCATCAGCCCCCACTGGGTGGCCTTGATGTAGCGGGTCATCGGGATGTCGATCTCGACGAGCTGTGCGCCGAGTGCCTCCAACTGCCCGATGGCGCGCCGGACGGCGGCCTCCACCTCCGCGTCGACGTGGTCGAAGTAGTAGCTGCGCGGCAGGCCGACGCGCAGCCCCGTGAGGTCCGTGTCCGCGCCCGGCCGGTAGTCCACGGCGGGGGCGGCCAGCGAGGCGGGGTCGCGCGGGTCGTGCCCGGTGAGGGCGGTCAGGACCAGGGCCGCGTCCTCGACGGTTCGGGTGATCGGGCCGACGTGGTCCAGCGACCAGGACAGGGACGTGACGCCGTGGCGGGGGACGAGGCCGTAGGTCGGCTTGAGGCCGACGACCCCGTTGAGTGCGGCGGGCACGCGGATCGATCCGCCGGTGTCGGTGCCCAGGGCGAAGGTCGCCGTGCCCGAGGCGACGGCGACGGCGGACCCGCCGCTGGACCCGCCGGCGACCCTGCCGCGGTCCCAGGCGTTGCTGGTCTGCGGGGTGGTCAGGCCGTAGGCGAACTCGTGGGTGTGCGTCTTGCCGAGCAGGACCGCGCCGGCGGCCCTCAGGCGCGCGGCGACCGTGCTGTCGGCCTGCGCGCGGTGGTCGGCGCGGACCCGGGAGCTGGCCGTGGTGGCCGATCCGGCGACGTCGATCAGGTCCTTGAGTCCCATCGGGATGCCGTGCAGCGGCCCCCGGTAGTAGCCCTGAGCCGCTTCGCGCTCGGCCTCGCGCGCCGCCCGGCGCGCCCGCTCCGCGGTGACCGTGACATAGGCCTCGAGGTGCGGCTCCACCTGCTCGATGCGGTCGAGGACGGAGTCCACCAGCTCGACGGGGGACAGTCGCCGGGCCCCGATCGCCTCCGCGGCGGCGGCGAGGGACAGCTCATACGGCTGCATCGTGCTCCTCCTCTCCCGCGCGGTAGGCGCCGGCGGGCGGGGTGTCCCCGAAGTCCAGTTCCCGCAGGACCGCGACGACGGAGTGGATGTGGTTGGCGGTGGCCGCGACCGCGGCATGGCGGTCGTCGGGCAGTGGAAGACCGGCACGGGTGGCCCAGCGGGCGGCCTCGGGCGGTGTGAGTTCAGCGGAGGACATGGATGTTCTCTCCTGCGTCAGGGGTGGAGCGGTGGAGCACCCCACGCCAAAAGCTAACGGTTTGCTTTAGATCGACTGTAGGTTCTACGGTGACTTAAAGCAAACATGTTGCGTTTGCCGGGAAGGAGTCAGAGCGGCCCCGTTCCACCCCGCAGACGAGCACCTCCGCTGAAGAGAACAGCTGAAGAGAACAGAGGAAGCAACCGACCATGCAGACCTCCCCCGCCAGCTCCGTCCCCTCCTGGACCGTGGGCGACGTCACCGTCCACCGCGTCGACGAGATCCTCCTGCCGCCCGCGACCGGACCGTGGCTGCTGCCCGACGCCACCCCCGAGGTGGTGACCGGCCAGGACTGGCTGCACCCCCACTTCGCCGACCACGAAGGCATCCTGCACCTCGACAGCCACAGCTTCGCGTTGGTCGTGGACGGGCTGCGCGTACTCGTCGACACCGGCATCGGCAACGGCAAGGAGCGGGCCAACCCGGCCTGGCACAACCTGCGGACCGACTTCCTGGAGCGTCTCACCGCCGCCGGTTTCCCCCCGGACTCCGTCGACCTGGTGATCCTCACCCACCTGCACGCCGACCACGTCGGCTGGAACACGCGGGAGGCGAACGGCGAATGGATCCCCACCTTCCCCAACGCCCGCTACCTCACCTCCCGCACCGAGCGGGAGTTCTGGGCCGGGTACGACATGGAGGAAGCGCGCAAGCAGATGTTCCGCGACTCCGTGATCCCCCTCGAGCAGGCGGGGCTGCTGGACGCGATCGACGTCCCGGTCGAGGGCCTAGAGATCGCCCGGGGCCTGCGCCTGATCCCCACGCCCGGCCACACCCCCGGCCACATCGCCGTCGAACTGACCAGCCGGGGTGAGACGGCACTGATCACCGGCGACTGCGTCCACCACCCGGTCCAGCTCGCCCACCCGGCCATCGGCGCCTGCGTCGACATCGACCCGCGGCAGTCCGAGGCCACGCGCCGTAAGCTGCTCGGCTCCCTCGCCGACACCGGCGCCCTCCTCCTCGGCACCCACTTCGCGCCGCCCACCGCCGGCCGTGTGATCACGCATGGGGACGCCTACCGGCTGCAGCCCGTCCCCGCGGCCTGACCGGCTGCCCTTCGCTCCCGCGCGGCCACCCGCCAGGCCGGCGCCGCCGAGCTGACGGCGAACGCGGCCCGTTTCCCTACCGGGAGCCGGATGCGTCTCGTACCGGGCCGTCGATGCGGTAGCCGTGGCCAGGCACCGTCTCGATGACCGGGGGCTCGCCGAGCTTGGCGCGGAGTTTGCTGAGGGCCACCCGTACGGCGTTGGTGCGGTAGCTGGTGTGTTCCTCCCATACCTGCTCGATCAGGTCGTCGCCGCTGACGACCGCGCCCTCGGCGCGCATCAGCACTTCCAGTACTCCGAACTCCTTGCGGGAGAGCGCGAGGTGGCGGCCGTCCCGGAAGGCCTGGCGGCGGGCCGTGTCCAGGGTGATGCCCGCACGTTCGAGCACCGGGGGCAGGGCCGGGTGGGCGCGGCGGCCCAGTGCCAGCACCCGGGCCAGCAGTTCCTCATAGGCGAACGGCTTGGTGAGGTAGTCGTCCGCGCCCAGGTCCAGGCCGTCGACGCGGTCGCGTACGGAACCCGCGGCGGTGAGCATCAGCACCCTGGTCAACAGCCGCTGTTCGACGACGCTGCGGCAGACCTCGTCCCCGTGCACACCGGGCAGGTCACGGTCGAGAACGAGCACCTCGTAGTCTCCGAGGCGCAGCCGATCCAGCGCGTCCTGGCCGTTGTGGACCACGTCGACGGCCAGGGCGTCGCGCCGCAGCCCCTCGGCGATCATCTCCGCCAGGAATTCCTCGTCCTCCACGATCAGTACACGCATGTCATCAGGTGTACCTGAAGACGACCTTTCGGCGTTGTAAAGGTCTGCGCTCACAGCAGCGGGACGGCGATGCGTGCCGGTCCCGGCGCGGTCAGGTACCGGGTACCGGACGGAAAGGATCGGCTCTCGCCCGGATCGGGCGGAGCGTTCCGTGGTTCGCCGGGGCCTGTGGTGTCAGCCCAGGTGTGCGAGGAGTAGTTCGGTGAGGCGCCCGGGAGTGCGCAGTGGCAGGTAGTGGTCGGCGTCCTGGACGGTTTCGTGGCGTGCGTCGGGGATGTCCTCGGCGAGTCGCCGGGCGATCGTGCCGATCTCCGGGTGGTCCCGGTCGCCGTGGACGACCAGTGTCGGCACCTTGATCCGGTCCAGGCGGGAAACGGCATCCTGTTCCGGGTAGAGCGCGAGGGATTCGCAGGCGACCCGTCGTTCGGCGTTCTGGTCCACCATGGCCGTGATCAGTCCGCCGCCGGGGGCCTGGGCACCCATGGCTGCCCAGATGGACAGTTCCAGCTCCGCCAGCCGTGTGGTGTCACGATCGCGGCGTGCCTTCGCGTAGGCCGACAGCTCAGGGCTGTCCGGCCAGGTGTGGCCACTGACCGATGCCCCGATCAGCGCCAGGGCGCTGACCCGCTCGGGGTAGGCCAGCGCGAAGTCCAGTACTGCCTCGCCGCCCATGCTCAGCCCGGCCATCGCGGCGACGTCGAGGCCGAAGTGGTCGAGGACGGCGCGCAGGTCCTCGACGTCCCAGAAGGAGGAGGTCGAGGGTGCCGACCGTCCCAGGCCCCGGGCGTCGTAGCGGATCACCGTGTGATGCCGGGCCAGTTCAGGGAACACGGCGTCCCACAGCCGGCTGTCATGACCGGCGCCGTGCAACAGGACGACAGGAGTGCCGGCGCCGGCCCGCTCGGCCCACAAGTCGCTGCCGCCGGTGACCGGGACGCGGGTCTGATAGGTGTTCAACTGCTCGCTCCTGTCGATATGACGCTTCGGGCCGCCTTCGTCCGATCGTAGTCACGGTCGCTCCGCGCAACCGCCCAGGCCCTCCAGTGCGTTCAGGCCCGGCTTCTGACACGCCGGCACGGCCTTCCAGGTGCTCCCGGTCCTCGCCGACACCCTCCCCGTTATGGCAGGCCCGTCCTGCCTGGTCTGCGTGGTCCGCCGGGTCGCGAGGGCTCATGTATCTAAGCTTGTATCTATGGTGTTACGGTTGATCCATGGCCGACACCCCGCCCCCCGCCCGGATCCCGGCAGCGGACCGCGCGTACGAGCTGACCAAAGACCTCATCCTCAGCGGCCGGCTCCCCGGCGGAAGTCTGATCAGCGAAGGTGAGATCGCCGAGCGCACCTCGCTCAGTCGCACCCCGGTCCGTGAGGCCTTCCTGCGGCTGCAGGCCGAGGGACTGCTCCAGCTCTTCCCCAAGCGCGGGGCCGTCGTCGTACCGGTGGGGCCGGGAGAGGCCGAGGACGTCCTGGAACTGCGCGAGGCGCTCGAAAGCACCGCCGTACGCCGGATCACCCGCCGCGCGGAGCCCCTCACCGAGCTGCTGCGGCGCCTGTCCGAACTGATCGACCTCCAGCGCGAGCCCGCCCTCCGGGCCGACGTCGCGGCCTTCGCGGAAGCGGACGAGGCGTTCCACCGGGGCATCGTGACGGCCTCCGGCAACGCGCTCGCCGAACGGTTCTACGAAACGCTGCGCGACCGTCAGCGCCGCATGGCCGTGCAGCTGCTCCAGGTGCAGCCGGAGCGACTGGCCTCGCTGGTCGACGAACACACCGCGCTCGTGGAGCGCATCGCGGCCCGCGACGCCGAGGGATTCACCGGGGCCCTGCGAGCACACCTGGACGCCCACCGCACCGTGACCGGCCACTGATCCTTCCGCGACCCCCTCCGAAGCCGTCACCGACCCGCGTGAACACCCCGACGGACCGCCGGGACCACCATCCGACAAGGAGCAGCACCACCATGAGCACCACCCGGCGGCCGTCCGCCCGTCCTGCCGCGCCATCCGGCAGGGGGAGGCCGTGGCTGCCGGCGGCCGTCGCCATGCTCTGCTGCGGGTGGGGCGGCAACCAGTTCACCCCGCTGCTGCTGATGTACCGACACCTGGGCGGTTACTCGGAAGTCACCGTCGACGCCTTCCTGGCGGCCTACGTCCTCGGGCTCGTCCCCGGACTGCTGGTGGGCGGGGCGGCCTCGGACCGCTACGGTCGCCGTCCGCTGATGATCGCCGCAGTGGTGGCCTCGCTCGCCGCCAGTGGTGTCCTGTGCGGAGGGACCGTCGGCGAACTGCCCATCTACCTCGGACGCCTCCTCGCCGGCATAGCCGTCGGCATCGCGATGGCGGTCGGCACGAGCTGGGTGAAGGAGCTCTCCCAGGCCCCGTACGACCCGGCCGCCGACGCCGGTGCCGGGGCGCGGCGCGCCTCCCTCGCGCTGACCCTCGGCTTCGGTCTCGGCGCAGGTGCGGCCGGCACGCTCGCCCAGTGGGGCCCCTGGCCCATGGTCACCCCGTACCTCGCCCACATCCTGGTCACCGCACCCGCCCTGTTGCTGCTGCCGAGGGCCGTGGAGACACGCGCCCGCACCGTCGCCGTCCAGAGCCTGTGGGCGGACCTCAAGGTTCCCGCGGCCGGGCACCGCCGCTTCCTGCGCGTGATCCTCCCGATGGCTCCGTGGGTGTTCGGCTCGGCCGGCGTGGCCTACGCCGTGACCCCCCAGCTGGTCGGCGACCGGCTCGGCCACTGGTCCCTGGCCTACGCCACCTTGCTGACCGTCCTCACGCTCGGCACCGGTGCGCTGGTCCAGCCGTTCGCCAAGCGCCTGGACTCCCTCTCCTCGGCGCGCGGCGTCATCGTCTCCATGGTCCTGATGGCCTGCGGCATGGCCGTCTGCGTCGGCGACGCGGCCGTCCGCTCGCCGCTGCTCGGACTCGGCGGCGCGGTCTTCCTCGGAGCCGCCTACGGGATAGGGGTCGTCTCCGGCCTGATGGAGATCCAGCGCATGGTCACCCCGGACGACCTGGCCGGCATCACCGGTGTCTACTACGCCCTGTGCTACTCGGGATTCCTGCTGCCCGCCATCCTGGCGGCGCTCTCCTCGCTGGCCTCCTACACCGTGATGCTCACCGCCGTGACCGCCCTCGCACTCGCCAGCCTCGCCGTGATCTCCTTCTCCTCGCGCCGGACCGCTCCCGTCCTCGACACGGCCGCCGAACCGCGCACCGTCGAGGCGTCCGCCGCGTCCCGGGTCCCGGTGTAGCGCTGGTAGGCCGGTGGCGGGGAGGCCGGCTGCGACATCCATCAACCTCCCTTTGCCTCACGGTGGTTGATCAGCTGAGAGGACGAGGACTCGGGGTTGCCGACGCCGCGTCGGCCGGGAGGCGGGCCCGCGCACAGCCGGGAGAGCTCCCGGCTGTGCGCGTCCGTGGCTCCCGTCGTGATGGGCCTGCCTGCCGGTGCCACGCCTGTCGGGGGCGCCTTCATGGGTGCCGCGGGTGACGCGACTGCCCCGCCCGTTATTCCCCCGTCCGCCTTCTCGGTCGGCATGACATACCCCACAGATCAAGATGTACAACGTTCAACATATTTGCGGGTAGCGTCGATCTCGCTCCACCACAGTGGGGCGCCGTCCGGAGCCATCGATCTCCACGGCTCCGGGCCGATCAAGGAGGAAAGATCATGAATCAGTCCCTCGGACGACGGGCCGCCACCGCGGCCGGTCTGCTCGCCGCGACGCTCGGCGCGCTCCTGCTCGCGGGCGGTAGCGCCTCGGCCGCACAGGCCCCGGCCGCCCACCACGGCGCGGCCGTCTCCCCCTCCCCGGTCGCCTTCCAGGTCCGAGACCACCAGGGCGACCGCTACGACTGGTACAGCGACGGGTACGCCGGCCGCTACGACGGCTACCGCCTCTGGGAGCGCCAGGGCAGCTACTGGTACTCCAACGACCACGACCGGCGGTACCGCTACGACGGCCACCAGTTCTACCTCTGGGACAACGGCTGGCGGATCGTCGAGACCATCGACGTCTACGGGTTCAACCCGCACATCTTCCGCTGACCGGTGACGGCTCGGGGCGGGAACGCGCGGCAGCCGGCACACCGCGCGGCCCCGAGCCGCTCCGCTCACGCCGCAGCCTGGCCGGACATCGGCGTCCGGTCGGGCTGCGGCGCCCACGGCACGCGCACCCGCCATCACAGCGCCGCAACCGGTACAGAGGGTCACGGCGTGAACGGCTGCGCAGATCAAACGGAGTGGCCGGAGCCGCGCCTGTCGACCGGCGCCCGCCGGCCGGCAAGCCGACGGATACGACCTGGGCGCCGGGCTGTCGCGCCGGCCGCCGGGCAGCGACCGAGATCCCGCCCCGGGGCCAAGGACGCTTCCGTGCGGCGGCCTCGCTCGATCCCGGTACGGGTCACACCGCCGCAGCGGGCGGAGCAGTAGACGAAGCAGGAGCAGAGACGTGAGAGCCCCGGCCTTCGTGCCACATCAGACCGCCACCCCCCGGTGGCGGAACGTGCCGAGCCGTGCCCTGCGGCTGCCGCGCGCCTGGCGGCCGTCACTCCCGGGACAGCCGCCCACCGCCCTCACCCGCAGCGTGAAGGGGCTCGTCGCGGCCCTGTTCGCCTGGCAGGCCGCCTCGTGGTGGCTCCCCGGACAGCAGCAGTACCTCGCCGTGGCAACCGCCCTGGCCATGGTCAACGCCCCGACCATCTACCGATCGGTGACGCAGGCGCTGCGCAGCGTAGCCGCCAGGACCGCAGGCCTGTCGCTGGCGGTGTTCGTCATCTGGCTGCTCGGCCCGGCCGCGGGAAGCGTCGCCGCGATCCCCGCGATCGCGCTGGTCGCCGGCGGCCGTCCGGGCTCCGAAAGCCGCCTGCAGATCGCCTCGACAGCGGTGCTCACCCTGGCGGCGGCGACAGCCGTCCCCGTGGGCCACGTCGTCACACTGACCCTGGCAACCCTGACCGGAGCGGTCACGGGAATCGCGGTCAACGCCCTCATCCTCCCGCCGCTGCACCTCGACGCCTCCGACACCTCGGTACGCGAACTCGCCACGGCCATGGGGGAACTGCTCGGCGACATGGGCCGCGGACTGCGCGAGCGCCGGCACACCGACCGCGCCCACCTGTGGCTGGAGCAGGGCAGACACCTCGACGACCTGGTGGCCCAGGCGCAGGAGGACGTACGCCAGGGCCAGGAGAGCCTGCGCTGGAACACGCGGTGCTTCATCCACGGACAACGGAATCCGTCGGCCCACGGCGAGGTGCTGCGCGCCCTGCACCGGGTCTCCTTCCAGGTCCGGGGCATCGCACGGACACTGGCCGACAGCGTCGACGGCCGGTACGCCGGTCACGGCCTGAGCCGGCTCTTCCTCGACCGGTACGCGGCGACCCTGGAAGCGGCCGGAGACGCGATGAACTCGTTCGCCGCCCCCGGGCGGACCATCGGCTCCGACCCGGACAACGTGTGCGGGCCGCTGCGTCATGCGATCGACGACGCCACGACCTGGCACAGGACGATGACCGACGAGATCAGGCGCGGCACGCTGGCCGAACCGGGTGCCTGGCACGTCTACGGATCGCTGATGACCGACATCGAACGACTGCTCTTCGACCTGGAGCGCACCAACCCGCCAGGGCGGGGTGCCGGTCAGTGTGGAGCGCCCGGCTTGAGGACGACGGAGCCGTAGTGGTTGGCGAAGAAGTAGGAGTACGAGAACCCCTCGTCGATGTCGCCCGACTGGTTGCTCGTCATGGACATCAGCGCCGTCATGCGGGTGCCGTCGCCGGCGTAGGCGGTGAACAGCTGGTTGGGCGGCAGCCCCGTCGCACCGATGTCGACTTCATCGATGCCGGGCAGCGCCCGGATCAGCGCCGTACCGCTGCCGGAGGTGCCGTGGACCTCCAGGGGCAGGTTCCGCGTACGCATGCCCAGACCCTGCCGGCCCAGGTTCCGGGTCGTGGTGGCCGGAGCGCCGCGCGCCACGTACACCAGCGCCATCGGCGACTGGCCGATGTGAAGGGTCGTGATGACGGACATGGTCCTGGTGTCGATGACGTCGACCGCGTCGGAGTTCTGCAGGGCGACGTAGACCCTGGTGTTGTCGGGGCTCGGCCAGATGCCGTGGGATCCGTGACCGTTGTCGTGGATGGTCTTCACGAGTGCCGGCGCCCTCCCGTCACGCGACCGGCGGTAGACCAGGGTCTCGTTCAGCCCGCCCACGGTCTGGTAGGCGTAGTCGACCCCGCCGACCGTGACGAAGTTGGGGTGGTTGGTGCGCGGCCCGGTGCGCAGGACCGCCTCCACCCGGTAGGTGCCGGTGTTGAGCACGGCGGTGGTCCGGCCGTTGGTGGGCATACCCAGCCAGATCTCCCTGCCGTCGGGTGAGATCGCCTCGTCGGACGAGCCCCCGGCCTCCTCGGGGATGGGCACCCGCCTGACGATCCGCCGGGAAGCCACGTCGATCACGTCCAGCACCTGGGCGCGCAGGTGGTTGACGTAGGCGAGCCTGCCGTCCGGGCTGAAGACCACCTTCGACGGCGCGTCCTCGGTGTGGATCCGGTCGACCTCCCGGCCGGCCTGCCAGTCGATCACCGAGACGTAGTCCTCACCGCGGACCGCCACCCACAACCGGGTGCCGTCGGGGGAGAAGAACCCCTCGTGCGGCGCCCGGCCCACGTAGACGGTGCGCGCCACCTGGTTGGTGGCGGTGTCGATGACGTGCACGGCGTTGGTGGTCACGTCGATGACGTCCAGCCACCTGCCGTCCCGGGAGAAGCCCAGGCCGTGCACGTTGATCTCGCCGTCGTACATGGCCCCCAGCACATCCGCGCCGGGGGCCATCCGCGGCTGGCCGAGGGCGATGGTGCCCAGCACCGTGTTGGTCGCGGGATCGATGACGCTGACCGTGTTGGAGTCCTGATCGGCGGTGTACACCCGGTCGTTGCCCGAGATCGGCTGTGCTCCGGGAAGCGCCGGGGCCTGGAGCAACGTGCCTCGCACCGGATCGGAGGACGGAGCCGCCCGCTGCATCGGCGAGGGGCCGGGGACCGCGCCGACACCGGGCCTCGACGTCGCCACCGGACCCACTCCCGCCTCCCGCGTCGAGGCCGGCGAGCAGCCGGTGGCCGACGTCAGGATGTTCGCGGTCACGAACATCAGGACCAAGCCGAGTCTTGCGCGCAAGGTGCCCTCCTGGACTGGGGGAAGCGTACGGAGAGCGACGCCGTCGTCCGCGGGCCCGGTGGCCTTCCAGGGCGGTCGCTCGGGGCCCGCTACTTGTGGGGCTGTCGGGTTCTGCCGGAATCCCCGTTCGGGGACGGCAGGTTCTTCCCGGCCGCGCCGTGGGCCGCGCCGCGGCCGGCGGTGTCGTGGATCTCCGCGATGTAGCCGCCGGGGAACTCGACGATGGCGCTGTCGCGGTCGGTGGAGGAGTGCGGGCCCCACAGCACCTTCGCTCCCGCGGCCTTGGCCCTGTCGAGGTTCTCGCCGAGGCGCGCCACCCGGTATCCGGTGACCTCCCGTCCGAACGGGTAGGGCAGGTGGCCGTCGGTCACGGTGATGAGCGTGTCGCCGAACTCGGAGGAGGTCCTGATACGGCGGTAGGTGCCCCCGGGCATACCGATGCCGGCGGCGTCGGCGTGTGCGTCGTCGGAGGTGACGGTGCCGCCGGTGAACTTCAGGTAGGCGCACAGGAACGCGTCGAGGGTGTCGTTCGGGAGGTAGACCCTGTTCTCCGGCACGGTCGTCAGGGGCGGGTAGGACGGCGGGGTGGTGTGCCAGTAGATCTGGGTGTTGACGCCACCGGGGAACTGGATGACGGCGTCGCGGCCGATCGGGTCGGGGAACGGCGCGACGAGCAGGGACGCGCCGCTGTCCTTGGCCCTCTGGACGCCCTTGTCGAAGTCCTTCATGAGCCAGCCGGTGCGCTCCGTCCCGAACGGGTACGGGAGCGGGGTCTGGAAGTCGAACACCGACAGTGTGCCGACCGGTGAGAAGACGAGTTCCGACTCGGTCCGGCTGGGTGTGGGCGTGACGGTGGTGGTCGAGACGGCCGTGCTGGAACCGCCGAAGGTCGCCTTCCAACTCGCGCTGAAGGCAGGGACCTTGCCGTGTTCGACGTAGACATGGGTGGTGTCGTACTGGGGTCCGACGGCGAGGCGGGAGGCGGCGGGCCGCGGGCCGCACCCACTGAGCGGGACGTGCGCCGAGGAGGAGGCGGGAGTGGGGAGCACGGTGGCGGCCACCGTCGCGGGAACCAGGAACGCGATGACGCGGTACCTCATGGGAAGACACCCCTTCGAGTCGGGAGCCCAGCTCAGTGGTGCTGCACCCGGAGTTCGGCGGTGGCCGTGACAGAGGAAGACGGTGATCGGTCGCAGGGGAACCGCCCTCCGGCGGGCCGCCGCCCGTTCCGTTCCGTGAACCGCGCGGCTTCGATCACACATCTGGAGGCTAGATCAGCTCCCGACGGGCCGCGCATCCGTCGCGCAACCCCCGCGCCGGCGGCTCGCCCCGGGCGGACATCCCGGCTAGGAAGGGCTCAGCCGACGGCGGACACCACGGGAACCGTGCCCGGAACCGGCCCGCGGCGGCAGCGGTGGCGCCCCGCGCGCAGGCCGCCGTCACCCTTGCGGGCGCGGGCCGTCGGGGTGATCGCCGCACAGCCGGTGGGTCAGTACGGCGCGGCACCTCCTGTTCAGGAGCCAGGCCGCGATCACGGAACCCACCAGGGGTGCGAGGAGGTAGACCCACAGGAAGCCGAGCTGTCCGGAGACCACCGCGGGGCCGAACTGGCGCGCCGGGTTGACCGACCCGCCGGTGGTGGTGCCCAGCAGGGCGATGGCGGCCCCGATCAGGAACCCGACCAGCCAGGGAACGAGTGGCAAGAGCCTGGGAACCTGCAGGAAGTACCCGACGAGGTAGACGATGACGCCCATGGCGACGGTCTCCGCGACCGCCAGCTCGGCGGCCGACCAGCCCGGCCCGGGCTGCAACGCCGCGTCGACCACCGGAGGATCCTGAACCGCCCGTCCCCACACGGCGCGCGCCGCCAGCACCCCGAGCACCGACCCGAGCAGCTGCGCCACCGCGTAGGGGACGACGGCCGTGAGGGGGAACACACCGAAGCGCCACATGGCAAGCGAGATCGCGGGGTTGATGTGCCCTCCTGAGATCCGCCCCGGCCGGCTCAGGATCAGGCCGGTCAGCAGGAGGCCCACGCACACCCCGACGATCAGCAGCTGCAGATGGATCTGAGGGACGGCACGGGAGACGGGCGAGGGCCCCACGACCCAGCGCACGATCGTGGCGACTCCGAAGAGCAGCACGAGCGTCAGGAGGCCTTCCAGGGCGCTGTTTCTGGCGATCGTCGCGATCGTCGCCGTCGACGCGGCGGCGGCGGGGGCTGCGGAGGGCGCCTGGGGACCGGGTTGTGAGGGCTCGGGAGGCATGAACGGATCCTTCGTGGACGGGGCATGGCGAGCCGGAAGCGGCGCCCGGGCCGTCTTCAGGTACGGGTGCGGGCCCGTGCGGGGAGGTAGTGGGAGACCCGGAAGGTGTGTGCGGGCTCCAGCAGGGAGCGTGCCAGTTCCTCCTGTTCGTGGTCGTAGGCGGTGAGTCGCCCGCCGTGCTGGCGCAGGTGCTCGTCCCAGGAGGAGACGAGGAAGGTCTCCAGGTACCGGTCGGGGTCGGCGCCGTCGCGGTAGAGGTTCCAGTCCAGCGCGCCCGTGCGCAGGCGGGAGCGGCCGACGGGGCCCATGGCCTGGACGAAGGCGTCGGCGCGGTCGGCGGGGACGCGGTACTCGATGGTGACGAGAACGGGGCCCTCGGCCTCGGTGGGTTCCAGCACCATGGTGGGCGTCGCCCAGTGCAGTGACGGGGACCGGTCGAGGGTGGAGTCGGGTACCACCAGGCGCCATCCGACCAGTGAGCCGGCCGCCAGGACGACCGCGGAGACCAGCAGGGCCGCCTCCAGACCGACCATGTCGGCGATGGCACCCCAGACGGCGGAGCCGATGGCCATCGCGCCCTGGAAGGCGGTCAGATAGACGGCCAGGGCGCGGGCACGGACCCATTCCGGCGCGGTGACCTGCATCTGCGCGTTGAGTGTGGACAGGACACCGACCCAGGCGACACCGGCGAACAGCAGGACCACCCCGGCGGCCCAGGGCGTGCGCACCAGGGCGAGCAGGGCCAGGGCGGCGGCGAACAGCAGGCCACCGCCCGCGAGCGCGGTGTTGCTGGACCAGCGGCTGCGGACCTTCGGCAGGAACACCGCGCCCAGTACGGCCCCGACCCCGATCGCGCCGAGCAGCAGGCCGTAGCCGCCGGCGCCCAGGCCCAGCAACTGCCGGGCGGCGACCGGCAGTAGCGCCCACAGGGAGGCTGCTGCCGGGACGAACAGCAGCGTGCGGGCCAGCACCCGGCGGATACGGGGGGCGTTGCGTACGTAGCGGTAGCCCGCGTGCAGCGCCGGGACCATCTGCTCGGCGGGCATCGCCCGCGTCGCGGTGCGCCGGTGCCAGGCGGCCAGCGCGCCGATGGTGGCCAGGAAGGTGAGTGCGTTGACGGCGAAGACGGCGCCGGGGCCCAGCACGGCGACCACCAGGCCGCCGAGGGCCGGTCCGACGGCCCTGGCGAGGTTCATGTTGACGCCGCTGAGGGTGGCGGCGGCCGGGATCTGGGCGCGGGGCACCAGTTCGGGCTGGATGGCCTGCCAGGCGGGGTTCATCAGCGCGGTACCGCAGCCGAGCAGGAAGGTCAGCGACAGTACGCCGTAGGGGTTGATGTGGCCCAGGACGGTCAGGGCGGCGAGCAGCGCGGCGGCGGAGAGCATCATGACCTGGGCCCAGAGCAGCAGCCGGCGCCGGTCGACGATGTCGGCCAGGGCTCCGGCGGGGATGCCCAGCAGGAGGATCGGCAGGCTGGCCGCGGTCTGCACCAGGGCGACCAGCCCGGCGGATCCGGACTGCTGGGTGATCAGCCACTGGGCGCCGACCGTCTGCATCCACCCGCCGATGTTGGACACGAACTGCGCCAGCCACAGGGCGCGGAACACTGGCAGGGCCAGCGGCTGCCAGGTCGACCCGGTGGCCGTGCCGCCGGCTGTCGGTGCGTTCATACGGCCCGATCCCTTCTGGTGCGTTCCCGCCGGTGCGTCCGGGCACGGACAAAGGGGCCCGTCGCAACGGGCCCCCGGATCCTGCGAACGCGGTCACCTGACGGCGGCCGGTTCCTGGAACATCGAGTGTGCGTAGACCACGCCCTGCCCGTAGGCTCCGGCGTGCTGCTGCACGATGTCCATCACGGCCTCGTAGGTTTCGGTGCGGCTCCAGTCGCGCTGCCATTCGAGCAGGGTGGTCAGCCAGGTCGTCGGCACGATGCCGTGCTGCGTCATGCGCCGGATGGCGTTCTCATGGGCCGCCACGGAGACGCCGCCGCAGGCGTCGGTGGCGACGTAGACCTGGTAGCCCTGCTCGGTGGCGGACAGGGAGGCGAGCGCGATGCACACCTCGGTCCACAGGCCCGCCATCACGATCTTGGGACGGCCGGTGGCCTTGACGGCGTCGACCACTCTGGGGTCCTCCCAGCAGTTCATCGTGGTCCGGTCGATGGGCTTCTGGTCGGGGAAGGCGTCGGCGAGCGGGGCGAGCAGTGGACCGGAGAAGGTCTTTGCCGCGACGGTGGTCAGGACGACCGGGACGTCGAAGGCCTTGGCGGCCTTGGCCAGGCCCACAGCGGCGTTGATGATCTCACCGCGGTCGGCGCTGGTGGTGCCGAAGAACATCTGCGGCTGATGGTCCACCAGCACGAGGACGCTGTTCTGCGGGGTGAGGAGTGAGGAAGCGGGATCGGCCTTGGCGTTCCGGACATCGGCCATGGTGCAGCACCTCTCAACTGACGGTCCAAACAAGGAGGCTGACGATCGATCAGGAAATGAAGCAGGGGTCGGAGATGTCGGAGGTCCGCGAACCGTCGGCGGCACAGCCGCGGGCGAGGCGCCACTGGCGGTGCTCCTCGGACTGCGCGGCGGCCTCCACCACCGCCTGGGCCTGGCGCACTCCCGAGGGTGTGCTCGGCGGTGGGGTGCGGTGGTAGCCGCCGAAGTGGGCGACGGGGCTCCAGTCGGGGTGGACGTCGGGCGGGGGTGCGGCGAGGCCCTCGAACTCGCCGGCGGCGTACACGATCCGCCCGCCGACGACGGTCAGCAGCGACTCGATGTGGGAGATGTCGCCGGCGGGGACGGAGAAGAAGTCCTCGGAGAGCACCGCGAGGTCGCCGTAGTGGCCCTCCTTGAGCAGTCCCTTGATGTCACCCTCTCCGGTGAGCGCGGCGCCGGCCGCGGTGTACAGGCGCAGTGCCGTCGCGCGGTCGAGCCGGTTGTCCGGCGAGGCCAGCGGCCGGCCGCCGATGGTGCGCCCTCGCACCAACCACTCCAGGGACAGCCAGGGGTTGTAGCTGGAGACCCGGGTGGCGTCGGTGCCGGCGGCGACGAGGAGCCCGCGGTCCAGGGCCCGGCGGATGGGTGGGGCCTCGGCGGCCCGGGCGGCTCCGTAGCGGTCGAGGAAGGCGCTGCCCTGGAACATCATCCTGTTCTGGACGGACAGGGCTCCGCCCATCCGCGCGATGCGGTCCAGGCTGGCCTCGGAGACCGTCTCGGCGTGGTCGAAGAACCACGGGACGCCGCGGGGGAAGCCGCCGTCGGCGGCCACCTTGTCGAAGACGTCCAGATCGGCGCGGATGGTCTCCTCGTAGGTGGCGTGCAGGCGGAAGCCCCAGCCGTTGTCGAGCAGCAGGCGGACGGCGGCCTCCAGTTCGCCGTCGGCCCGCTGCGGGCGCAGCGGCCTCGGCTCGGTGAAGTTCTCGTAGTCCGAGGGGGACCAGACCAGGGTCTCGCCGGCGCCGTTCAGCCGCAGCCACTGGTCCCCGTCGCCCGGGTGGGACGTGGTCGTCCACCGCCGCAGGTCGTCCAGCTCCTGGCCCGGGGTCTGCGGGAACAGGTGGTAGGCGATGCGCAGGGTCAGCAGCCCCTGCTCGGCGAGCCGCATCACCGTCGCGTAGTTCTCGGGGAAGTTCTGGAAGCCGCCGCCCGCGTCGATGGCGCTGGTGAGGCCGAACCGGTTGAGCTCGTGCAGGAAGTGGCGGGTGGAGCCGAGCTGGTCCTCGGGGGCCAGCGTGGGGCCCTTGGCCAGTGTGGCGTACAGCAGGCCGGCGGCGGGGGCGGCCAGCAGCACACCGGTGGGTTCTCCCGCGTGGTCGCGGACGATCTGGCCGCCCGGGGGCGCCACGCTGTCCCTGGTGAAGCCGACCGCCCGCAGCGCCGCCCGGTTGAGCAGAGCCGACTGGTACAGGTGCAGGACGAAGACGGGCGTGTCCGGCGCGGCAGCGTTCAGCTCGGAGACCGTGGGCAGGCGGCGTTCGGCGAACTGCTCGCCGGTCCAGCCGCCCACCACCCGTACCCACTCGCCCGGTGGCGTGCGCTCGGCCTGCTCGTGCAGCATCCACAGGGCGGCGCGCAGCGAGGGGACCCCGTCCCAGCGCAGTTCCAGCAGGTAGTTCAGGCCGCCGCGGATGACGTGCAGATGGGAGTCGTTGAGCCCGGGGACGACCCGCCGGTTGAGCGCGTCGACCACCCGGGTACCGGGCCCCACGAAGGGCGCGGTGTCACGGTCGTCGCCGACCGCGGTGATGCGTCCGCCCCGAACGGCCAGGGCCGAGGCGGCGGGCCGGGCCGGGTCCCCGGTGTGGATACGGCCGTTGCGGATGACCAGGTCGGCCGCGTCGCGGGCCTCGGGGTCGGCAGTGATGCCATCGACCGGCATGATGTTGGTCATGTGCACTCCAGCGATGAGACGGTGGCGGGCACAAGGGCTGCCGCCTCGGCCGGTACACCGAGTGGAGGAGGCCGACCGGCGGCTGGCAGCCGCCGACCGGCACCGACCGCGCCAGACGGCCGACAACCCGAGCGGGGAAACGCTCACACGGACTGCGGTCAGCCCCGGGGCCGCCGGGGCGTGAACGGCCGGCACCGCCGCAGGGGCCCCTGTCAGGGCTCGGGGGTCGAGAGGAGAATCCCTTCCGACCCCGCGAACCGACAGGCGGCGAGGAACACATGTCCCTCTATGTGAGACTAGCCGGGGCCCGGGGAAAGGCCACTCGAGAGCATGCCTCGCCCCCGCCGGGCACCCGTCCACGGGCACCGCGCGAGGAGTCGGTGCGCCGACGCGCTCGATGCGCTCCGTGAACCGGGCTCGGGCTCGTAGAGCCCCTGGGGGAAGCCGCGCGGGGTGGTCGGTTTCGGCGGGTACGCCCGTGGCCCGGCCCCGACTCCAGGCGGTCCGGCTGCCCGCCGGGGTGTCAGGGGCGCAGGGCCCCGTGGCGGGCCGCGTACGCGGCCAAGCCGTCGGCCGTGGTGCCGGCCCAGCCCACGTACCCGTCCGGGCGGATCAGGAACAGGCCGGTGCCGTATGCCTCGTAGGCCGGGATGCGGACCACCGGGCAGGCGGTGCCCGGGAGTTCGGCGTCGGTGCCGACCGCCAGCAGGGTCCAGTGCGGGCCGCGGAAGGCGTCGAA
This sequence comes from Kitasatospora sp. HPM-01-4, assembly GCF_051374625.1. NCBI lineage: Bacteria > Bacillati > Actinomycetota > Actinomycetes > Kitasatosporales > Streptomycetaceae > Kitasatospora > Kitasatospora sp. HPM-01-4. Next base: position 8,988,310 of record NZ_JBPQGP010000005.1, read on the forward strand.
GAGCCGCACGCCGCCCCGGCGGCCGTCCGGTGCGCGGTCCCCGGCCCGCAGGGCGCCCTCCGGCAGGTCCGGGCGGGTCTCCGCCGACAGCGACGACTCCCGGTAGCCGAGGCCGAGTTGCTGGGTCGCCCGGCCGCGGCGGACCTCGCCGTGGTGGACCCGGGTCGACAGGTCCAGCATGGCCGCGGCGTTGGGGCGGCGCTCCTCCTCGTAGGTGTCGAGCAGCTGCTCGGGGGCGGTGCCGCCGAGCACGGCGCCCAGCTTCCAGCCCAGGTTGTAGGCGTCCTGGATGCTGGTGTTGAGGCCCTGGGCGCCGGCGGGGGAGTGCACGTGCGCGGCGTCGCCGGCGAGGAAGACCCGGCCCGCGCGGAAGCGGTCCGCCAGGGCCGCCCGGGGCTGGAACCCGGAGGCCCACCGCACGGCGGCCACCTGCTCGGCGCGCAGGTGCGAGCGGGCGGTGACCGTCCTGCGGATGCCCTCCAGGGTGGGGTCGGCCGCCGTGCCCCGCGGGTACCGTGCGACGAGCTGGAACTCGTCGGTGCCGGGCAGCGGGCACAGGGCCAGCAGGCCGCCGATCGGCCCGCCACCGCCCGTCCCGTCGTCGGGGAAGACGTGCCAGTGGTCGCGGTCGAGACCACTCACCCGCACGTCCGCGACCAGCATCGGGTCCGGGTCCACCGTGTCCCCGGTCATCCCGATGCCCAGCAGCCGGCGGAGCGTCGAGCGGCCGCCGTCGGCGGCGACCGCGTACCGCGCCCGCACGGGGCCGCCGGCGGTGAACTCGGCGGTGACGCCGTCCTCGTCCTGGGTCAGGCCCACCAGCTCGCGGCCGAAGGCGACGGAGCCGCCGAGGGCGCGCAGCCGCTTGTGCAGCACCTGCTGGGTGCGCCACTGCGGCAGCATCAGCGTCTCGGTGTACGGCTCGGACTCCGAGGGTTCGGTCGGGTCGTACATGCGGCGCTCGCCCTGTGGCTCGCCGTCGCGCCAGAACAGGTTCGGCGGGTAGTGTCCGGCGCTCGCGCGGACCTCGGCCAGCACGCCGAGGTCGTCCAGGACCTCCAGGGTGCGGGGTTGCAGGCCCTTGCCGCGCGAGCCGGGGAACAGCGCCGGGCCGCGCTCGACGAGCAGCGCGGCCACACCGCGCCGGGCGAGGTCGACCGCGAGGGCGAGACCGGTGGGGCCGGCGCCGACGATCAGGACGTCGGTGTGCGAAGCGGTTGTCCGGGAGGTCACGAGCATCTCCTTAACGCTGTTAAGTAGCCGGTGTCCGAAGCCTGCACTTAACGGCGTTAAGCTGTCAACCGTGACCCCGCAGCGAACCCCCAAACTCGACCGCCGCCTCGTCGTCGACACCGCGCTCCGGCTCCTGAACGACGTCGGCCTGGACGGCCTCACCCTCCGCGCGATCGCCGCCGAACTGGACGTCAAGGCACCCGCGCTGTACTGGCACTTCAAGGACAAGCAGGCGCTGCTCGACGAGATGGCGACCGAGATGATGCGCCGTATGACCGCAGACCCCGCGCACATCCCGGCGGCGGGGGAGTGGCGGCAGACCTACCTCGCGACCATGCGCGGCCTGCGGACGGAACTGCTGCGCTACCGCGACGGCGCCAAGGTCTACAGCGGCGCGCGCTTCACCGACACCAGCTACGCGGCCGGCCTGGAAGCCTCCCTGCGCCTGCTCACCGAGGCCGGCTTCACCCCCCGGGCCGCGGCCCGGGCCTGGTACACCGGCTACAGCTACACGATCGGCTACACCATCGAGGAGCAGGCCATGGGCCCCAACCCCTTCGCCGGTGACGACGGCTACGACCTGGACGCCCGCGCCCAGCGCCTGGCCGCCCACCCCCTGGCCGCCGAAGCCGGGCGGGTGATGTTCCACGACTTCGACCAGGGCTACGAACAGGGCCTGGCCGCCGTCCTCGCCGGCATCGAGGCCACCCTGCTCGCCTGACCGCGCCCGAGCCCGGTTCCCGGGCATCCCGCCTCCGCCCTTCCTTCGGGTGGTTTACCCGCCCGATCCGCAGTGCCGGTGACCGGGCGGGCGGACGATCCGTCCGGGGCCGTGTCCCGCGGCCCGAGGAAGGGATGGGTGCACGTCGATGAGCGCTACGCGACGAGGAGTTCTGGGCGCGGCCCTGACGGCTCCGCTGCTGGCACAGTTCACCGGTACGGCCTCCGGCACCACCGCGGCCGGAACGCTGGGTACGGTCTCCGACGGCTGGGTGGAGGTCCGCTGGACCCCGAGGGCCCAGGAGCAGCTGGACCGGTTCCAGGCGGTGGTGGAGGCGGTGGCCCCGGCGCGGTTGGTGACGGACGCCCGGGGTACGGCGATCCGGTTCCCGGTACGGTCCGGTGCGGGTGATCCGTCGCCGGCGAAGCCGTCGAAGGCCCACGGCAACGGCCGGCTGGACGGCGGGATCGCGGTCAGCACGCCGAACGGCGACGTCCGGGTGACCGAGCTGGAGGGCGTCCTCCAGGACGGGCTGGCGTTCGGCAGGTGCGCGGTCAACGGCGTTGACATCGGGCACCGTTCGGTCTTCCGGCCCGGTGCGGACGAGGGCCTGCTGACGACGGAGAGCGTAGCGCTGGGCAGGCCGATGAAGGTCCGCCTCGCCGAGGTGCCGCTGCGCCCGACACCGGAGTTGGTGGAGACGTTCACCAACACCTTCGGCGGGCCCGCGTTCACGGTCGACACGGTGCTGGCGTATGTGACCGCCGAGGGTGTGTACACCCCGCCGACGTCGTGAGTGACGTGTCGGCCCGGACTGCTCAGCCGGTCCGGGCCGGGTCCACCGGGCGGGCGGGGGAGGGTAGGTTGCCGCCGAAGCGGCGCTCGCGGCCCGTGTAGGCGGCGACGGCCTCCCGCAGCCGGGCCAGGTCGAAGTCGGGCCAGGGAGTGGGGTCGAAGAGCAGTTCGGCGTAGGCGAGGTGCCAGGGCAGGAAGTTGCTGATCCGCTGCTCGCCGGAGGTGCGGATCAGCAGGTCGACATCGGGCAGTTCCGGTACGTACAGGTGGCGGGCGAGGTCGGCGGGGCCGATTTTCTCGGGGCGCAGCGTGCCCGCCGCAGCTTCGGCAGCCAGGGCGCGGGCGGCGGCCGCCAGCTCGTCGCGTCCGCCGTAGTCCAGGCAGAGCGTCAGTGTCAGGACGTCGTTGTTCGACGTCATGTTCTCCAGCAGGGCGATCGCGGAGGCGAGCGACGGGTCGATCCGGTCGCGCCGCCCGCACCAGCGCACCCGCACACCGAGGCCGTGCAGCCACTCGATGCCCCGGGCGATGCAGTCGGCCAGGGCATCGAACAGGGCCGCCAGCTCCTCGCGCGAGCGGTTCCAGTTCTCCGTGGAGAAGAGGTAGATGCTCAGGTGCCGGATGCCCAGCCGAAGCGCCGCGATGACCAGCCGCATCGCCGCCCGCTCGCCCGCGCGGTGGCCCTGGTCCACCGGAAGGCCGCGGGCCTCGGCCCAACGCCGGTTCCCGTCCAGGATCACCGCGACATGCCCGGGCACCGGCCCCGCCCCCGGCCAGGCCGGCCGACGGCACGGCGCCCCCGTCGACGTCAGCGGCGCGATACCTTCGGTCAGTACCCGGGCCCCCTGCAACGTGGCCTCGTCGAACTGGAGCTGAACCCCCAACAGCACGGCGTGCAGGAACGGCTGACACTCGCGAGCCACCATCCCCGCCACCGGCACCGCCTGCTCCAACAGCTCGTGCCAGCGCGCCAGTTGGATGCCAACCAGCTCCTCCAGCTCCTCCCGGCGCTCGCCCCGCGCCAGGTCGGCGAGGCCCAGGCCGAGCCCCCGCAGATCCTCGCGCGGCAGATAGCACCGGCCGTCGGCGAGATCGGCGGGCAGGTCCTCGAAGACGTCCACCAACTGGCACGCCTCGCCGAGCACCGATGCCAGCCGCAGTGCCTTCGGCCCCTCGGCGCCCAGCATCGGGGCCCACAGCTGCGCGATCGTGCCTGTGACCCCTCTGAGGTAGCGGCGCTGGTCCGCGAACGTCTCGAACACCGGCGGGGCCTGGGCCTCCGCCTCCATGGCATCGAGGTGCTCCGCGACGAGTGCGTGGTCCAGGTCCCAGCGCCGCACCGTGTCCACGAACGCCCGCCGCAGCCGATGGTCGCTGCGGCCGGACCGCAGATCCGCCATGGTGTCGGCCCGCCAGCGGGCGAACCGCCGCATCCGGTCCTTCGGCGCACCCCTGTCGGCGATCCGGTCGGTCCGCGATGCGAAGGCGTGCACGGTGTGGACGTACGGGCGAACCGCAGGGGGCAGCACGGCAGACCCCGTCCACACGTGCACCAGGTGCCGTCGCAGCTCGGCATCGCACGCCTCGTACGACTCGCGCAGCTCTGGCGAACCGGCGACCGCTCCGTCGCTCCCCACCACTCCCGGACCCCGCCCTTCGGCCGCTCACCCGAGCCGGGCGCGCGGCCCGGCAGTGCACCTCGGCCCGGTCGCACATGGCCGGGGGTGCCTTCACCGTCACTAACGACGCGCCGGCCCACCCGTGGCGGTCCCGGCGGCGGTTTCGGCGTGATCCGGCCGGGAGCTGGTCCAGGTGTGCACGCGCAGCCTCGACTCCGAGTCCGGGGGAGCCGTGTGAACGCGGATGCGGCCGAACTCCCGGGTGGGCTTGACCCGTTCTGACGGACATCCCGGTCACGGGACGAGTGCCGAGGCCGTCGTGGGTCGCCGGGGTGAACTCGGCTCTCCGGCGCGGCGCGAGACCGCTGCGCCGGGGGCGGGTTCGGACCCGCTCAAGCACGTAGGTGGATGTCCAGGCCGGCCGTGCCCGGGGTCTCGGTGCCGGGGAGGAGGCGCAGATCACGGTCGTAGTCGCCGCCGGTGAGGGTGCGGTAGGGAATGGGGGCGTCGGTGAAGAGGCGGTCGAGGCGGCTCGCGTAGGCGCGCTTGGCGGCTGCGAATCGGTCGGCGGGGACGTCGACCGAGCCGTGGACGGTGAACGGCTCCAGTGGTGCCATGCCGGTGAACCAGAACAGGCCGTGCTGGAGCGGGTGGAGGACGTCGGAGAGGCGGCCGTGGGCGCCGCGCTCCGAGAAGGCCGACTCGCGGGCGCCGATGGTGGTGGCGAGCAGGGCCCGGCGACCGGCCAGGGCGCCCTCGCTGTACGGCGGGGGGACGGACGGGCCGTGGGCGAACTCGAAGGTGAAGACCCGATCGATCCAGCCCTTGAGGATCGCGGGCACGGAGAACCACCACATCGGGAACTGCAGGATGACCGCGTCCGACCAGAGCAGCTTCTCCTGCTCAGTCGCGATGTCCGGGGAGAGCCGCCCGGCCCGGGTGGCCGCGCCCTGGGCAGGCAGGACCTCAAGGCGGCGGTCGGCGGGGTGGTCCGGGAAGTCGTCAGCGTCCAGTGCGGCCCGCCACTTCATCGCGTAGAGGTCGGACACCTGGACCTGGTGCCCGGCCGCGCTCAGGTGCTCGACGGCGAAGGAGGCGAGGGCGGAGGTGAGCGAGCGGGGCTCGGGGTGGGCGGTGACGAGGAGGATGTTCCGCGACTGCGGGGTAGTGGTCATGGGGAAAGGCTCGCTCGGGGGCGGGGCGGTAGCCAGAGCCCGGTGCTTCCGGTGGACCGCGAGTCCTGGTACTGCGAGGGCCACCCATGTCCGAAGCCCGATACTTGGGGCATGGACAGTGTGGAGACCAAAGCGCTCGGCGAGTTTCTGAAGGCCCGCCGGGGCCGGGTTGCGCCGGAGCGGGTCGGCATCGCTGCCGGTGGGCGCCGTCGGGTGCGCGGGCTGCGGCGCGAGGAACTGGCCCAGCTGGCCGGGATCAGCGTGGACTACTACGTACGGCTCGAACAAGGGCGAGCCACCCAGCCGTCTCCCGAGGTGCTCGACGCGCTCGCCCGGGCGCTCGACCTCGACCTGGCGGAGCACCGGCACCTGACCACGTTGGTCGGCGCCAGATGCGGCGCTGCCCCGACGGCCCGGGTGAGCCCGCTGCTCCGCCGCACCCTGGACGCGCTGGCCGACTCCCCGGCCTTCGCCACGGACTACCGCCTCGACGTGCTGGCGGCCAACCCGCTCGGCGCCGAACTGATCGGCGGGGTGGGCGAGTCGGGGCGGCGAGACCCGAACCAGGCCCGGTACCTCTTCCTCGACCCCGCCTCCCGCCTCGTTCACCCCGATTGGGAGGCCAGGGCGGCGGAGGTGGTCGGCCAACTGCGCGCCGCCACGGGCTGCTACCCGGCCGACCCGGCACTGACCTCGCTGATCGCCGAACTGTCCACGCTCAGCGAGAACTTCCGGAGGATCTGGGCCTCCGGTGAGGTGGTGATGTGCACACCAGGCCGCAAGCGGCTGCGGCACCCCGAAGCCGGGCTGCTCACCCTGGACTTCGAGGTGCTGCACGTGCCTGCCGCCCCCGGCGAGACGGGCCTGGTGGTGCACGTCTTCGGCGCGGAGGCAGGGAGCGCGGAGGCCGAGGCGCTGGCCCGGCTGGCCGCCCGGCTCGAGGGACGGCTGTAGGCCCGGCGGCACCAGGAGCAGGGGCTGCTCCAGCTTCAGCAGCTCGGGCATGCGCTGCACGCCTGGACCTGCAGGGTGCAACCCCGACCTGCGGGTTCACCGAAGAGGTGGACCGGGCAGCGGCCACAGACCGGGTGGGGTGGAGGGCCGGTGAGGGGAAGTCAGTCGCCGACGGTGTGGGGCAGTTCGGCCTCGTCGACCAGGGCGGCCGCGGCGTCCTCCGCTCCTCGGGCCTCGCCTGGTAGGGCTTGGTCAGGACTACCGAATATGCGGCAGAGCCGTTCTTTTTACAGACCCTCACGGGCCTAACGATCTTTCAGACACGCTCCGGCGATGGGACGTACTGTTCCAGGCTTCGCGCAGATATAAAGAGTTGACAAAGAAGTTGCCATGGATAGTCTCTTACCGCTGAGGGGGATCTTCGGGGGGATCATGGCTGGCAACGGACTATCCGTTTGCATGCACGCGGTTCATGGGTGCCCGCCCGAGAGCTCCAACCTGTTCGATGGCGACCACACGTCAGGGTGTGGTCACGAGGATGCGTGGAGGTCAGGTCAGGTGAAGTCGGCACTTCGCAGTCGAGTGTGGAGAGTGCTTGCCGTCGCGAGTGGATTCAGTCTCGCCCTGGGGATGGTGGCGCAGCCCGCCAGCGCGGACGGGCGCCTCCATGGGCCCTACCGGCTTATCAACCTGGGCACCCACAAGTGCCTCGAAGTGGCGGACTGGAGCACCAACAGCGGTGCCGCTGTGCGCCAGTGGGACTGCACCGGCGGAAGGAACCAGCAGTGGTACCTCAATGACCTCTACAGTCCGAGCTTCCCTGCGCTGGTCAACCTCAACAGCAGCAAGTGCGTGGACAGGCCAGGCGGGGCCCAGGACAACGGCGTGCAGCTGATCCAGTGGGACTGCCACTGGGGGAGCAACCAGCAGTGGCACCTTGCGTACCCCGACGGCGTCGGCCCCGTCACGGAGTTCGCCTCCGGCTCATACTCCATGGAGATCGGCGGCTACAGCGGCGCCAATGGCGCGCCGGCACAGCTGTGGCGCGCGAACGGTGGCGACAACCAGAAGTGGTACGTCGGGAGCTGAACTTAAAGGCCCCGCAAGCCCGCAGGAGCAGCCGGAAGGGCTCTACTGGGCTTTCGTCCCTTGTTTCCGACGTCAGGATCCGCGCCAGGTGGCGGAGGTTGCGGTTCTGCCAATGCAGAACAAACAGGAGCGGTGTGCTCACCCCCACTCCGGGGAGGGCCCACCGCTTCTTGCACTCCAGGAAGATGGGCGACGATTCCGGTCAGCACCCGATCGCGCGGCACAGGCGGCAGCACGCTGTCCTGCATACGACCAGTGATCCGCGCTTGGAGACACATCACCTTCGCGGACGGGCGCACCAGTTGCTCTCCCCGCCAGGGCCAGCCGGGGGCCGCGAGCATGCGCGGTCCGCCCGGCCAGCTCGGTCACGCCGGAACGGCAGACGCGGTGCGCTCCGGGTGGCCCGTGACCGCAGGGGAGTTTGGATCAACGACGTGCTCGGTATGCCCATCAGCCGACTCCGGGAGGACCGCCTCCTTCGGGAGGCCGAGGTCACCGGCGGCGACCCTCGCAGCATCTGCGACTTGTTCGGCCTGTTCGTCGGGGCGGCCCGGCGCCATACCGGCACCATCGACCACCCGGCCTGATCGAAACGAGCTACTGGAGTTGGCCCTGGAGCACTACGGGAGTGACCACTGACCGATTCCGGGTGCTCGGCGAGGGGACCGGTCCATCCCGCCCGGCCGGGCCACCCGGGAGACCACGCGATCGAGTGCGACGGACGTCCGGCCGACCGGATCGAGGAGTGCGACATCGACCGCGGCATGGATCGTCGGTGACGGGAAACGGAACGGGCCGTCACCGTGTTGTGGTGACGGCCCGTTCCGGACGGGTGGTCATGCGCTCAGGCCGGTCAGGGCCTGGCGGGCGCGCTGGGCAGCGCGCTCGGCGCGGTTCTTGAGGCGGACCGCGCGGACGAGGCGGTACTCCCTGGCCTCACGCAGGCGCTCGTCGATCGTCGCCCGGACTGCTTCGAGCTGGTAGGTCATGGTGTTCTCCCCCTGGGTTGAGTGATCCGTCGGCCGCCGTGACATCGGTCCCGGAGGTCGTCCTTCGCTTCAGATTGTACACCAGAAATCGCGCACTGCCTTTCAATTAGCCACACTGCTCGGGATGTTGCCTTCTGATCGAAGGAGGTGAGTGGCTGGCTCGACCCCGGCTCGGCGAGAGCGGAGAGCCGGTCCGTACCGCGGGCCGACGCGCCTGCTCTTCGTGTCGAGCAGCCGGGCGCCGAGCTTCAGCTGGGCGCCGTCCTCCAGCCTCTCCGGGGATGTGGGCGCGGCCTACCTTGAGGACTCCCCGGTCGCAGAAGGGACAGCGGGGGAGAGGGGCCGGTGGTCTCGGCCCGTCGGCGGGGCTTCCTGCTGTCAGGTGGGCGAGACGATCCGCCCGACGGTGGCGCCGATCAGTTCGCTGGGTACACCAGGGCCCAATGCGTCGGGGAGTGTGAGGTGTTCGACGGTCAGGCCGGTCGTGGCCAAGTAGAGGAGGACCACCGTTTCGTGGTCTCCGGGAAGGTCCTCAGCCGGGTGGCGGGTGATGTAGCCCAGCGGTCGACCGGCATCTCATCGGCGCACTGGCCGAAGTGCCGGGCGGTGGTGTAGATCGCCATCGCGACCAGTCCGCTGATCGTCCGGTCGCCCCAGAACGTCACACCAGGCCGGAGACGGCGTGCGCGGGGCCGCGGCGTCTGACGGGATGAGGTGTCCTGCGGTACCGCCGATCTCGAGGCCGTCCTCGCGGGCTTGACCACCGCGCCGTCGGAGTCCGCCAGAGCGGAGCAAGATCAGCCCGTTCGCACGCCGGTAGGGCACGAGGCAAGAGGCATGCCCGGGGATTCGACGGCAGCGGGTCGGGCGGGAGGGCTGTCAAACGCGGTCCGACCCCGAAGTGCGGGTCGTCGTGTCCCGCCCCACAGAGGAACACATCGACCCGCGCGGGCGTCGGTCACATCAGGCGCACTTCATGTCGGGGTTGGCCAGCGCCATGCCGCTGACCCTCTCCCCCTCCACGGTGAACTCGTACACCCAGCCCTGCTTGCCCGCCACGGGCGCCTGGTACTTGCCGTTCTTGGCGAGATCGAGGGCGCTGTACGCCTTCTTGAGCTCGTCCACGGTTGATCCCGCGCCGACGCCCTCAGCGGTGCGGGCACCACTCGGGGCGGCCAGCTCGCGCAGTCCGTCCGTGCCGAACGACACCCGGCCCGGGACCAGGAACGCCGCATCGCGCGATTCGCGTAGCTTCATCACCTCGGCATGGGCACTGGCCGCCTGCTCCATCAGCTTCGCGTCGGCCAGCGCGCGGTCGGCCGACTCCGCGGCGCGCTTGGCGAACTCCGCGGCCTCCTTCGCCGAGGCGTTCGACGGCAGGCTCTCCGGCTCGGCCGCCGTGTCCACCGTGTCCGCCTTCGCGTTCAGATCCTTCGACTTGGCATCAGCCGCTGCCTCGGCGGCCATCCGGGTCGCGTCCGGCGCGGGGCCGCCCTTGTAGGAGAAGTCGGTGCAGCCGCCCAGGAGCGACACCGGGGCCGTCTCCAGCGCGCCGGTCGCCAGCGCCGCGTCCTTCGCCATACCCGGCGTCAGCCCCCGGTATCCAGCCGGCCCGAACACCTCCGGGCTCTTCGCCGCTGACGCCCCCGCCTCGCTGCTCCCGCCGCCCGACGAGCAGGCCGCTGCGCCCGCGACGACCAGCGCGGCCGCCATTCCGACACCGAGTCCACGCCGGACACGACGGCCAGTGGCATGCGTTCCAAGTATCTGATTCATGCGATCCCCTTCGTTTCAAAGCCAACCTTAGCAATCTATTTGCATATCCTTTGGAGCGATCTGACTCGGTGACACCACTGCCCGTCATCAGCTCGGGTCGAGTCTCCAGACGGTCGGTTCAGGCGCTGGTCTGGATGTAACTCCGGTTTCATAGCAGGACTATGACGAACAGTCGGACTGTGGCCCAGGACATTGATGCCAGGTCAGGTGAAGGTGGTGGTGAGCTGTCACGTCACAGCCGCCGCGCCGTGATCCTTCGCCTGCATCCGCGCCCGGTCGCGGGCTGGCCTGCAGGTTCGCCGCTGCCACCGAGGTCGATGTCCGTTCGCCGCCAGTGCTTCTCGTGCCCGGCCGGTGGGATGGGTCCATGACTTCACAGGCAACTCTGAACGGCAGGATGGCACTGGTCACCGGCGGCAGCCGTGGGATCGGTGCGGCGACGGCACTGCGGCTGGCGCGGGAAGGTGCGGACGTGGCCGTCACGTACGTGCGTGGCAAGGAGGAGGCGGAGGACGTCGTACGGGCCGTCGAGGCGCTGGGGCGCCGGGCGGTGGCCCTGCGTGCGGACTCCGCGGACGCGCAGGAGGCGGCGGACGCGGTGGAGCGTGCGGCGGAGGCGCTCGGAGGCCTGGACATCCTGGTGAACAACGCCGCCGTTGGGCTGATCGCGCCGCTGGAGAGCGTGTCCGTCGCCGATGTCGACCGAGTCCTCGCGGTGAACGTGCGCGGGGTGTATCTGACGGCCCAGGCGGCCGCCGCACGTATGGAGCGCGGCGGCCGGATCATCACCGTCGGCAGTTGCCTGACCCAGCGCGTGCTGGGTCCCGGCTCCACCCTGTACGCGATGAGCAAGTCGGCTCTGGTCGGTCTGACGCGCGCGCTCGCGAGGGAGCTGGGCCCGCGCGGGATCACGGCGAACATCGTCCACCCGGGCCCGATCGACACCGACATGAATCCCGCGGACGGCCCCTTCGCGTCCGGCCAGGCGGCGATGACCGCTGTCGGCCGCTTCGGGACGGCCGAGGAGGTGGCGTCCGTGGTGGCGTATCTGTCAGGCCGGGAAGCGGCGTACGTGACGGGCGCGGAGTTCGCGGTCGACGGAGGGCACGCCGCCTGAACTGGCGTGGGGTACACCGGCGTCGTCAGGACGGTGTGCCCCACGCACGCGGGGAAGGCTCGATGCCCGCCTGCTCGCCGTCCGCCGACCGTGGCTGCGCGCAGTCTGCGACAGCGGCTTACCTCGAAGCCGTCCACGAAGAAGAAACCCGAGGCCAGCAGCCCTCGACCCCGCCGCAAAGGTTAAAGATCAAGCTGAGGGAGTGTTTCGCGGACTTCACGGAGACGCTCCGTGCACTGCCCCTGGAACTGTCGTCGGAGCTACGGCATCCGGACCTGCCCCACGCGTTCCTGCGCCGCGGGGTCGTCCCGTCCGAGGGCCTGAACCATTCCGATGGCTTCGGTGTAGATCGTCGGTCAGCGGACGGCATCAGCCCGGGAGGATCCGATGACGGGGGAGCGTGAATCCCGCGGACCGTACGTCCGGCGCTGTAGCCATGCCGAGGCTCTGCTTCCGGCTCCGGTCCCGGCTATGCGGTGCACCGCAGATCGGCCGCCGGGCGGTGCCCGGTCAGGAGGAACCGTGTGACCGCCTGGTCGCCGCAGGAGTCGCCGTTGGAGAGGTAGGAGCCGTGGCCGCCGTGGTCGACGGTGACCAGTCGGGCGCGGGCGCCGAGGGCCGTCCGCATGCGCAGGGCACCGAAGTAGGGCGTGGCCGGGTCGCGGAGATTCTGGAGCATCAGGATGTTGGACGGTCCATGTGAGGTGATGTGGACCGGCTTGTCGGTCGGCTCGGTGTGCCAGAAGGCGCAGGGCGTGATGTTCACCGGCTGCCCGGCGGTGAGCGGGTGCCGGACGCGGTCGGTGGCCACGTCGCGGGCGTAGCCGCTGACGTCGCGGGGCCAGCTCACGTCGTTGCACTGCGTCGCCGTGAAGACGGCGGTGTCCTGGTCCGGCATCGGTGTGGTGTATCCGGGGGGCAGGGCAGGTGTGGCCTCGGGGTTCTCGGCCGCCTTGATCAGCTGGGCCAGCCAGGGGAAGTCGGAGTCGCTGTAGGTGAGCGCCTGCTGGACGGCCTGGCGCAGGATGTTGCCGGTGAGCGGTCTGTGCGGTGTGGTGGTCGGCCGGGGCGCGCGGTCCAGCCGGTCGGCGAGGGCCAGCACCAACGGCCGTACGTCATCGGCGTGTTGGGCGAGCCTCAGCCCGTCGCGGTCGCGCGCGGGGTCGGCGGCCCAGCGGGCGAAGTCGGGGAACCGCTCGTCGGTGCCGGCCGCCGTGTCGGCGAGCCAGCCGCGTTCCACTCGCGCCGGGTCGGGGTCGTCGGTGCTGTCGAGCACCACCCGGTCGGTGTGCTCGGGGTGCTCCTGCGCGTAGGTGGCGGTGACGTATGTGCCGTAGGAGACCCCGTACATGGACAGCTTCGTGGTGCCGAGGGCCTGGCGGAGGTGCTCGATGTCGCGCACCTCGTTCGCCGTTGAGTAACTGCGCAGGATGGCGCCGCCGTTGCGGGCACAGGCGTCGGCGATGCGTTGGGCGCGGGCGACGCTGTCGCTGATGTCGCCACCGGGGCCGGGCCAGCTTCGGAGGTTCATCACGTCCCGGTCGTCCGCGCTCAGGTCGCAGCCGACTGCCGTGGAGCCACCCACCCCGCGCGGGTCGAGGCTGACCAGATCGTAGGCGCCGTGCAGGGCCTCGCGCATCGCGGGGCCCGTGTGGGCGAGTGCGTCGACGCCGGAACCGCCCGGGCCGCCGGGGACGACCAGCAGGGTGCCGCGCCGGGCGGCCGGGCGGTCGCCGGCCAGGCGGGTGACGCGCAGGGTGAGGCGGGCGCCGTCGGGCTTTCGGTAGTCCACGGGGACGGAGAGATCAGCGCACTGCTGGTCGGTGGGGCCGTTGGGCTGGGCGCACGGCTTCCAGGAGAGCGTCGTCGCTGACGCCGGAGCGGCGACGGCGAGGCACGTCGCGCTGAGTGAGAGGGCGCCCAGTACTACGGCGAGTCTGTGCTTCATCGTTGTCTCCGGGTTTCGAGGTGCGGGCTGCGGGCCGCGGGGTCGGCTTGGCTGCGTGGTCGGTGGTCGGTGGTCGGTGGGCCGTGTGCACGTGTACGAATGCGCCTGCGCAGCCGGTCGCCATCGGGGCCCTGGCCCGCGCCTGGGGAGCCCAAGGGCTGGGGCCTGTACCGGGGCGGCCGCACGGTGAAGGCGAGCCGGTCCGCCACCCGGGTACCGCTGCGACCGTCCCGGAAGTCATGGACGTCATTGCCGGTCATGAAGCCACCTTGGCCGCGGAGCTGGTCCGGCGGCCTCCCCCGCTGGTGGGTTCGCCCTCCCCCGTACGGGGGAGCCGCCGCTTCGGCCACACCGCACACGAAGCCCGCAGGGATCAACAAAAAAATCAGGTCAGAAAAAGGTGACAGGGTGTTGTCGCGGACAGCTGCGACCGTAGACGCATGACGATCACTGATGAGGACTGTCTCCCCGAAACCCTGGCATTCAACGAGCAGTTCGAGGCTGCCGCCGCGAGCCGTCCACCTCGCGGGCAAGCGCCGGATGCAACCGTGCTGGCGCTCCTGCGGCGCAACCGGCTCGGTGGTGACACGCCACCGGTGAGACTGCCGCAGGGCCAGGACCGCGTCGTGGCCGGCGGGGTGGGAGTCCGGGCGTTCGTGCCGGAGCACGTCGACGGCGTGTACCTGCACATACACGGCGGTGGCTGGGTGTTCGGCTCTGCGGACGGGCAGGACGAGAGGCTGTGGCGGCTTGCCGTGCAGACACGGCTGGCCGTGGTGAGCGTGGAGTACCGCCTGGCGCCGGAGCATCCGTTCCCCGCCGGACCCGACGACTGCGAAGCGGTCGCCCGGTGGCTGGTGGACCACGCCGCGGCCGAGTTCGGTACCCGACGGCTGCTGATCGGTGGCGAATCGGCCGGCGCCCACCTGAGTGTCCTGACACTGCTGCGCCTTCGCGACCGGCACGGCATCACCGGCGCGTTCCGGGCGGCCCAGCTGCTCTTCGGCCCGTACGACCTGTCGATGACACCGAGCCAGCGGCTGTTCGGCTCCAGGCGGCTGCTGAGCAATTCCGACTCGCTGCGGGGCAGTTACGAGCTCTTCACGCCGGGGATGGGGGCGGAGCAGCGCCGCGACCCGGAGGTCTCGCCGCTGTTCGCCGACCTGGCCGGCCTGCCGCCTGCCAGGATCGTCGTCGGTACCGAGGATCCGCTGCTGGACGACTCGCTCTTTCTGGCAGGACGGTGGCAGGCGGCAGGGGCGCCGGTACAGCTCGGTGTCGTCGCCGGCGCGATGCACGGCTTCACCCTGTTCCCGCTGACCATCACCGAGCGGGAACTGCGGCGTGAGCGGGACTTCCTGGCCGGCGCGTGACGGTAGCGTCGACCTCGTGAATCGCACTCCTCGGCTCTATGCACTGGTGGAAGAACTGCGCGCGGCGGCGCCGCGGTCGCGGACGGTCGCGGCGCTCGCCGCGCGGTTCGAGGTCAGCACACGCACGGTGCAGCGTGATCTGCAGGCACTGATGGAGGCCGGTGTCCCGGTACGCGCCACACCGGGGCGAGGCGGGGGCTGGTCGATCGACCCGGCGATGACTCTCCCTCCGATCCGTTTCACCGCCGACGAAGCCTCGGCGTTGGTCGCCGCGCTCGCCATGGCCGACGCCTCGGCCCCCTACGCCGGTGCGGCCCGCACGGCATCGCAGAAGATCGCGGCCTCGATGACGGGTCCCGCCTCGGTGGCGGCCCAGGAGCTCGCCGCACGGATCGTCGCACTGCCGGCCCGGACCGAGGAGTCGGTCCGGGCCGCAGTGGAACAGGCCCTCACCGACAGCACGGTGCTGCGGCTGTCCTATGTCGACGCGGCAGGACGGGAGAGCGACCGCGTGGTGGAACCGGCCGGACTGCTCACCGCCGAAGGAAGGTGGTACCTCATCGCCTGGTGCCGCACACGGCAGGCCGGTCGGGGCTTCCGGCTGGACCGGATCACAGCGGCGGCCTCGACCGGTGAGCAGGCGCCGCCCCGTGACCTGACCGGCCTGCTGCTCGGCTCGGCCGCCGCCGGTGCGGTACGGCCCACCGCGCTGGCTTCACTCACGCCTGCGCCATGAGGACCTGAGACACCACCAGCCCGGCGGGCGGCTCCGGCCACGGCATTGGCGCTCCATGGCGCCGAGCCGCGCCCCGGGGTCGGCCGCGCTGGTGGTCATGCGGAAGGCACCGGGTCCGTGCTCCCGGGAGCGGCTTCGTCAGGCACCGAGCGGCTGCCGGTAGACGAGATGGACCACGTTTTCGGGGTCGCTCCGCGTCCAGTCCACGTCCCAGCCGCGGCGCGCGGCGAGGGCGGCCACTCCTGCCGCGCCGATGCCGCGGTAGTAGCGCTTCTTGATGAAGGTGGTGGGCTCGGTCTCCTTGTGCTTGTACCGGTTGTCGCCGCGGGCGTTCTCGGCTCGGCGATCGCGTTCGTGGCGCAGCGCGACGGTGGTTCCGATCTCCA
The DNA here is from genome assembly GCF_051374625.1 of Kitasatospora sp. HPM-01-4. NCBI lineage: Bacteria > Bacillati > Actinomycetota > Actinomycetes > Kitasatosporales > Streptomycetaceae > Kitasatospora > Kitasatospora sp. HPM-01-4. The sequence goes on from NZ_JBPQGP010000005.1 coordinate 9,004,221, forward strand.
GGGCCCTGTCCGCCCAGACTTCCCAGTCCCGGGGGGTGCCGTGGCGCTCCAGCCGGTACTTGGCGGGGGTGAGGATGTGCCTGGTGCTGTTGCCCTCGGCCCAGGATTCCCCCACGGTGTAGAGCTGGCAGGCCTCGTAGACCACGATCCAGGGGAGGACGTACAGCCATTGCAGCCACAGCTGCAGGGTGAGCCCGACGACGGATCGCCGGGGGAGCGGGCCGGTGTTCAGGCCGGGCGGCGGCGGGGTGTGCCGGCCGCTCATCCGAAGGCCTCCGTGATCTTGGACTGGCTGGGCAGCGCGGCCGTGGCAGCGGCCTGCGGGGTGGTGCCGGGCTTGTTGTAGACGACGGTGTCGGCCATCTGCGCGAGCATGGTCACGTAGTCGGGGAAGTCGGCGACGGACGGTGTGCTGATCCGGCAGACGAGCAGGGTGTCGGCCAGGGGCACGGGGATGTGGACCTCGGCCTGGGCGAGTTCGAGCGAGGTCGGCTCGCCGGCCTGTTCGGTGAGGTCCACGATCATGCCGGAGATCGACACCACGGCCGGTCCGCAGGCGATGTCGGAGCGGAAGACCTCGTTGGCGGGGTCGGCGGAGAGGAGTTCCAGCAGGGCGGCGGCGGCGATCTCGGGGTCGGAGGTGTCCGCTTCCTCGGCCAGGATGACCAGGGTCGCCACGCTGACCCGGTCGTCGTCGGTGCCGAGCAGTGCGAAACCGGCGTAGACGGCGCCGTCCTCGGCGGCCTCCGCGGCGATCTCCTGGTACCAGCCGGCGACGGTGGTGCGCTGGAAGGCGGTTCCACCGGACCAGACCTCGGCAGCGATCTCCGCGATGTGCGCCTCGCGCTGGTCCTCGGGAAGGTCGACCCCCAGGGAGTGGAAGACGACCGGGACATCCCAGCGGATGTCCAGTTCGTCGTCGAGTACCGGCGCTGCGGCGGTGGCCTGGTCGGTCGTCATGAGGTCACTTCCTGGTAGAGCGTGGGCGCGTGCATGCCGAGACCGGTGCCCTTCATACCGATCTGGATGCCGCGTGACCACCAGGAGGAGGCGCTCAGGACTTCCTTCCCGGCCTTGTCCAGGGTCGTGACGGCACCGGGCAGGTTCCGCAGCGGGGTCTTGGTGAAGACCGGCGAGATGACCTTGCTGTGGAGGAGGCCGCCGGCCATGTGCGTGCTCTCGATGGCCTTGCCCGCCTCCGCCAGTTTCGCTCCGCCGGCCGCGAGGCCCTCGCCTGCTTTGATGGCTTTGACGCCCATGGTGACGCCCTTGATGCCCTTCGCCGCGCCGCCGAGGAACGGCACCACGCCGACCCCGTCGAGCGCGATCGTCGTCCAACTGACGTCAGCACCCCCGAGTTTCGCCAACCCGTGAGCGCCCAGCGCGATCCCCGACGCGCCGGCCGCCGCCACTCCGAGGGCGGCCGACAGCGGCGGGCACCACATCGTGGCCAGCGCCGCGATACCGAGGACTGCTGAGGCCGCCCCGGCGATGTCCCCGATCTTCTTCAGGACACCGGCGTGCTTGTGCGCCCAGTCCTTGATGCTCTTGCCGACCTTCTTGAAACCATCGGCGATCTTGCTCCAGGTGCCGATGTGCGGCGCGTTGTGGTTCGCCGAACGCAGCGCCTTGGCCGTCCGGTCCGCATCGTGCTGGTGGTGCGCGTGGAGTTCCTTGGCCTGCTTCACGATGTGGTGGAGCTCGTCCTCGATCGACGAGAGCTCCTGTGACGCGGCCTGCAGCTGCTGGTTCGCCGTAGCCAGGTTCTGCTGCGCCGTCCTGATGCGGCTCTCGGCTTCCGCCAGCTGCTGGTCGTCGGAGAAGCGGTAGCCGATCAGCTTGAAAGCGGGGTCGTCCGCGGCCGAGTTGTACTGGTCGGTGGCCGTGCTCCTGCGCGCCTCCGCCTCCTTCAGCCGCCGCTTGGCATCCTCGGCCTCCGCCTCGTAGCGCCTCGCGGTCTGCTGGTAGCCCACCAGCTGCTTGCTCCACGACGACAGCTGAGTGGAGGCGGATCTCAGCGCGTCCAGGCTGTCGTCCATGGTTTTGGGCAGCTCGCCGACGTTCCGCGCGAAGCCGTCCGCCGCCTTGCCCTCCCAGGCGCTGCCGCCGTGGCTGATGGACGTCAGCGTGTTGGATGCGCTCTCCAACGCGTTGGCGGCCGTGGTCAGTTGGGATACCAGGGCATCCACGCTCGCGGGTCGGCCGGGAGCGGGATCGAAGGTGAGAGCCGGGAAGTCGTGATCACTGCTCATGCCGCACCCGCCCCCTTGCCGAGAGCGTCGCGAATCGCTTGCTCCGTCCCCGTGTAGTCGTCCGCCGTCTCGCGCAGTTTCTCCTCGATCTGCCCGGTGCCGTCGGATATCAGCTTGATCGCGTCGTGCCAGCTGCTGTGGAACTCGTCGCATGCGTGGTCCAGCGACGAGCTGCCGGTGCTCTTCGGACCGATGTCGTGCATCGCTTTGAGCGCCGTGCGAAGGTCGTCCTGACTCTGGTGCAACTGCTGAAGCAGCCGATCGAGCTCGTTCACCTCAACGCGGAAGTAGTCCCCCAAGGCGCGATTCCTCCCCTCTGATCATGATGGTCGCCCCAGCCTAGAGGGTTGCTCCCTATGCCAACGGTCGTCCACGGCTCGCGATGACCGGCAGAGCAGCGCGGCGATGTACGCCCTGACCCTGCTGAAGGCCCCCGGTTCCCCGGGGGCCCGACCGACCCGGTCGGCACCCGGGTGTCACTGAGGGTAGGTCAATAATCGGTATAGCCAGCATAAAGGAGGGCCTATCATGATCACGTTCAAGATCTTCTCGAAGAAGTAGGTTTTCCTGATGAAGATGGCTCGGGTGTCCGCGATACTCACGGCGGTCGCACTCGCCCCCGCGGTTCTGCTCCCCTCGACGGCCTCCGCCGCCGAGAACCTCCAGCCCTCCGGCGCCTCGGCCCCTGACGCCGCCTCCGACACCGGATCGGGGGGAATCTCGGCCTCGGAGCAGCGGGACCGGGCTGAGGTGGAGCGGATCCTGGCCGACAAGGACAGTGGCCCTGGTGTGCGTGAGGCCGCTCAGAAGGCGCTTGAGGGTACTGCTCAGGACCTGCGTCACTTCCTTGAGGTCGAGCTGGAGGAGCAGCGCCAGACCGACAACCGGGTGCGGGTCTCCCAGGTCATCAGTGTCGGTGGTCCTGCGGTGCGGGAGGCCGGCAAGGCTGCCCTCAAGGGCTCTCCCCAGGATCTGGTGGACTTCCTCAGGGACGGTCAGTTCAAGGCTCGCGCCGAGGACGAGGACCGGGCTGAGGTGGAGCGGATCCTGGCCGACAAGGACAGCGGCCGTGGTGTGCGTGAGGCTGCTCAGAAGGCGCTTGACGGTACTGCTCAGGACCTGCGTCACTTCCTTGAGGTCGAGCTGGAGGAGCAGCGCCAGACCGACAACCGGGTGCGGGTCCTCCAGGTCATGAGTGTTGGTGGTCCCGCGGTGCGGGAGGCCGGCAAGGCTGCCCTCAAGGGCTCTCCCCAGGATCTGGTGGACTTCCTCAGGGACGGTCAGTTCAAGGCTCGCGCCGAGGACGAGGACCGGGCTGAGGTGGAGCGGATCCTGGCCGACAAGGACAGCGGCCGTGGTGTGCGTGAGGCTGCTCAGAAGGCGCTTGACGGTACTGCTCAGGACCTGCGTCACTTCCTTGAGGTCGAGCTGGAGGAGCAGCGCCAGACCGACAACCGGGTCCGGCTCGTGCAGATCGTCAGTGTCGGCGGTCCCGCGGTGCGGAAGGCCGGCAAGGCCGCACTGAACGGCTCCTACCAGGACGTCCTGGACTTCCTGAAGGAGGGCCAGTTCACGGCCCGCGCGGAGGACGAGGCGAACGAGGCGGCCGGTCGGCAGCCGTCGGGGGACAAGGGCACCGACGGCCAGGACGGGACGAACGGCGCGGGCAGCACGGCCTCGGAAGGCGGAGTGACGCCCGCGTCCGACCACACCGGGACCAGCGCCGCCGACGCGACCACCGCCACCACCGGCATCGACCGGCTTGCCTTCACCGGTGGCGGGGACGGCCTCGGCTGGGAGGTCGGCGGCTCCGCGGCCGTCCTCGCCGCCGGTGCGGGCCTGGTCGTCGCGGCTCGCCGCCGGGGCTCCGCCGAGAGCTGACACCCGTTCAGAGCGGAACCGTTCGGCCGGAGTGCGTTCCGCCCGTCCGCCTCCACTGGTGGTGAACCCGCTGTGCCGTCGCGTGCCGGCACAGCGGGTTCGTGTGTGGGCAGGATCCCAGCAGGCAGGTGCAGCAAGGAGGTTGATGGTGCGGTGAAGAACGGGCATCGCGTGCGAAGAGGCGGGTTCCGGGCCGCCCGTTGTGGCCCCGACCCCGTCCCCGCACCGCCGTCCCGGCCGTCCCGGCCACCCCGGCTACCCCGGCTACCCCGGCCGGGACGGTCCGTCAGCGTCGCCGCTTCGGGCGGGGGAGGGGCGGCCTCGGCCGTGTCTGCGCCTGGGTTCACCACCCCTTGATGCCTCCACGCGCCGTCTACCGCCGCACCGCGGGTGTGCACCAGGATGGGCGCCGGTCCTGTCCCCGCACGAAGGAGGAGACCAGTGATGGGTGACCACTCCAAGCCGGCGCCGGATCCCGGCACCGGAAGCCCGCCTCCGGGCAACGCCGACGGTCAGGTCCCGCCCCCGCCGCCCTCGGACGGGAAGCACAAGAAGTGACGCCTGACCTGGGCGACCTGCGTGCGCGGCTCGACGCCGCGATGGAGCGGCGCGGCGCCTGGCCCGATCGCTCGCCCTGGCTGCGCCCGGCCATGGCAGCACTGCCGCGCGACCGGTTCGCGCCCGACGTGCTGTGGCGGTGGGACGGCACCGGCTACGTGCCGATCCACCGGGACACCGATCCGGACGGCTGGGCGGGGGAACTGTTCGCCGACCAGGACGCGGCTGCGGTCACCCAGGTCACCGCGGGTCTGCCCTCCTCCAGCCTCTCCGCGCCGGCTGTGGTCGCCGACATGCTGGACAGCCTGCTCATCGACCCGGGGCACCAGGTGTGGGACGTGGGCACCGGGCAGGGCTGGTCGGCCGCGCTGGCCGCCTGGCGGGCCGGCCCCGGCCGAGTGGTCTCCACCGAACTCGACGAAGACCTCGCCGACTTCGCCCGCGCCCGGCTGCGGGCCGCCGGCGTCCGCGCCACGGTCGTCGCCGCCAACGCCACCAGCGCCCAGCCGCCCGGCGGCGACCAGGTCGACCGGATTCACGCCACCTACGCCGTCGAGACGGTGCCGTTCGGCTGGGTCGAGGCGACCAGGCCCGGAGGCCGGATCGTCTATCCCTGGGGCCGACTCGGGCACGTCGCCCTCACCGTCGCCGCGGACGGGCGCAGCGCCTCGGGATGGGTGCAAGGACTGGGGATGTTCATGGCCGACCGCAGTGCACCGGCGCCGCGGGCCGCGTCGGGCTGGAGCGGGTACGCGGCAGTGCGCGGCACCGACGAGCCCGAGACCGAGCGGACCGTGGCGCGCGACCTCCTGCCCTTGAGCGAGAACTGGGATCTGAAGTTCGGCCTACGGGTGGCCGTCCCACGCGCGCAGGTCGTCACCGGCACCGGCCAGTGGGGCACCTGTGCGTGGATCCACGACGGCGACCGCTCCTGGGCCGCACTGTCCGCCCAGCACGACGGTACGGCGCTGCTCCACCAGGGCGGACCTCGGCGTCTCGGCGACCGACTACTGGCCGCCTGGGACCAATGGAACGAACTGGGCCGGCCTTCACGCTACGACTACGGCATCACCGTCACCCGGACCGAACAGTGGGCCTGGCTGCAGGACGCCGAGGCCGGGCCCCGCTGGCCGATCACCCCGCCGCTCGCAGCTCCCGCCGGCCAATGACCGACGCACGCCGCCGAAACCGCAAGGCGCGCGGCTTGCCGGTGTGTCGGTGCCGAGCGGGCCGGCCGCCGACCCGTCGCGGTCGTCTCCGGCCTCCGTTCGCCGACTTCCCGACCGGCCATGGCCGTTGGGCCGTCGCGCACGCCGTGCCGGGTCGTGGAGCGCGCGTTCGCCCACCTGCACTGGTTGCGCCGCCCGCGGATCCGCCGGGGAGATCCGCGGCGATATCCACGGAGGTCAGCGCGTGACGGAACGTGCGAGGCGGAAGCCCACGTCCTCGACCTGGAAGCTCGGGTGGCTGCGCCGACGCGCGGAGGCCCGGCAGCTCCAGTGCTCGTCGAACCAGCCGCCGCCACGCAGCACCCGGTAGGTGCCGTAGACCTCCGCGTCGTAGACGTCCCAGCACCAGTCCCAGACATTGCCGAGCATGTCGTAAAGGCCCCACGGGTTGGGCCGTTTGCCGCCCACGTCGTGGATTCGCTCGTGTGAGTTGTCGCGGTACCAGGCGATCTCGTCGAGCGGCCCGTAATGCGGTCCGGTCGTACCGGCGCGGCAGGCGTGCTCCCACTCGGCTTCGGTCGGCAGTCGGTACCCGTCGGCGGACGTGTCCCACTCGACGCCCTCACCGTCGTCACGGAGCTGGTAGACGGGCGCCAACCCGTCCTGTAGGGACCGGGCGTTGCAGAACCGGACGGCGTCCCACCAGGAAACGCCTTCGACGGGCAACCGGTCCCCTCGGGCGGCGCTCGGCCGTCGGCCGGTGGTCTGCGCGTAGAGCGCCTGAGTCACCGGGAACGCCGCGAGCTGATAGGGCGCGACCTCGACCCCCCAGCTGCGCTGCGTCCGCCGGTCCGACAGGACGACCTGCCCAGGCGGGATAGCGATCATCTCGTTCAATGTGCTTGCGTCCATGGGCAGGAGATCCTACCGGCAGCCGTCCTGGACAACCGCGCGCTCGGCTGTGCCGACCGCGCACGGCAGCCGATGCTCGCTCATGGCCACACCCGCCGGTGCGATCGCCGGATGCGGGCCGCTTCGCGCTCTTGAAGTGAACACCACGTCAACTTGACGATGAATAAAGCAACTTGATATCAGCGACGAATCCGATGAGTGTCCCGAGCCGGCGAACCCCGACCACCTGCCACCGAAGGTCGATGGACGCGGCTCGCCGCCGTTGAAGACGGACCGGTCGGGTCGGGCTGCGCAGTAGGTTGTGACGATGACCGGATCCCTGCCGCCCGGCGGCGTTGTGCTCGATGCGGAAGAACTGGATGCCCGATGGGCGGACCCATGGCGGCCGGAACAGGTCGCGGAGCGGTTGGGCGGGATCAGAGCGCCTTGGTGCGTCGCAGCAGGTTGGGCGCTGGATCTGTTCCGCGGAAGGCAGTCGCGGCCGCACGGGGATCTGGAGATCGCGGTGCCCGCGGCGGGATTCGCTGAGATCCGGGACCGCTTCCCTGGGTACGTGTTTGACGCGGTGGGTTCTGGGCGGGTCTGGCCGGCGGCGGGAGTCGAGGAGCTGGCGGCCACGCACCAGACCTGGCTGCGGGATCCGGCAAGCGGTCAGTTCCTGTTCGACGTCTTCCGCGAGCCGCACGAGGGCGGGGTCTGGGTCTACCGGAGAGACGAGAGTCTTCGACTGTCGTACGACGCGATCATCGAGTGGACGGCGGACGGAATCCCTTATCTGGCACCGGAGTTGGTGCTGCTGTTCAAAGCGAAGGCGGTACGGCCCAAGGATCAGGCGGACTTCGACGGTGTGCAGCCGCTGCTGAGCCGGGCGCGACGGGACGTCCTCAGCGGGTGGCTGGAGCGCGTTCACCCCGGCCATCCGTGGCTGGCGGTGCTGGCGGGGTAGCGGTGCCCGGCGTCGGCCGGTCTTCGGAGGCAGAAACCCGCTGAGCGCTCGCCGACCCCGACAGCCGCGCGATCCGGCGTGGGGCAACCACCACGACGTGGGCGGCGCGATGCTTCGGTGTCCTCTCCACCCGGAGATGGAGCCGAACGGGTGGAGGGCCACCGTAGCGATGTCCACCCCCGCTCCGAGGCTGACGGTGCGACAGTTTTCGTACCGTCAATCCATGACCGGACTTCTGCGCCGTACGGCCGCGACCGGCGGCACACTGCTGTCGACCGCGCTCCTGCTGGCCGCCCTGACCCCGCCTGCCGCCGCGGCCCCGTCCGCCGGGCTCTCCTGGGGAGCCTGCCCGTCGCCGACCCCGAACGCCAACGGCACACCGTTCCCGCGTGATCCGCGCGAGCAGTGTGCCAGCCTGCGAGTTCCACGCGACTACCGACGCCCGGAGTCCGGCACCATCACCCTGGAGATCTCCCGGATCCGCACCGCTGATCCGGCGCACCGGCGCGGTGACCTCGTGGTGGTGCCGGGCGGGCCGGGCGGCTCGGGGCTCGACTACCCGGGGGAGGCGGCCTCGCTGCTGCCGCCCGCCGTGCTCCGTTCCTACGACCTGATCGGCTTCGACGAGCGCGGCGTGGGCAACAGCACTCCGGTGCGCTGCGACCTGTCGGCTGCCGACCGCGCGGCCCAGCTCAACTACCCCTTCCCGGCCCCCGACGGCTCGATCACCGACAACCTCGCCTATGCCAAGCGGGTGGCCGACAGTTGTGCGGCCGCGAGCGGCGACTATCTGGCCGACATCACCACCGCCAACTCGGCCCGCGACCTGGACCGGATCCGCGCCGCGCTGGGCGTCCGCCGGATCTCCTACCTGGGCACCTCGTACGCCACCTACCTCGGCCAGGTCTACACGAGCCTCTTCCCCGCCCGCACCGACCGGGTGGTGCTGGACAGCACGGTGGCCCCGGGAGGCGAGCAGCAGGCGATCGGACTGTTCAGCGAAGGCGCCGCGGACACCTTCCCGGCACTGGCCGAGTACCTTGCCGGCCACGACGGAACCCTGCACCTCGGCGCCACCCCCGAGGCCGTCCGAGCCACCTACCTCCGGCTGGCCACGGAACTCGACCGCGCGCCGCTGACCCTCGCCGACGGCCGTACGCTCACCGGCGTCGCCCTGCGCGCCATCACCTACACCTCCCTGACCAACCCGCGCTACTACCCGTTGGCCGCCGCCGTCTGGGAGTTGGCCGCCACCCGTGCCACGGCACTGCCACCGGGCAGTTCCTTCGGCGGCTCGATCCCGCTGGTGATCCCGGACAACTTCGTCGCCGCACAGGACGCGGTGATCTGTGACGACTCGGCCTGGCCACGCGATCCGGCCCACTACGCGGCACGCACCGCCGCCGACCGGGAGCGCTACCCGCTCACCGACGGCATGTCCGGAAACGTCTGGCCGTGCGCCTTCTGGCACTACCGCCCGCACGAGCCGCAGGTGCGCCCGAACCCCGCCGGGCCGCGCAACATCCTGATGCTGCAGAACCTCCGCGACCCCTCCACCCCGTACTCCGGCGCCCGGCAGACCCTGGACGCCTTCGGCCACCGGGCCGCCATGGTGACCATCGACGCGGCCGGCCACGGCGTGGACTTCAGCGATCCTCGCGTCAGCGGCCCGTTCACCACCTTCCTGCTCACCGGCCGCCTGCCCGGCTGACGCGGTGGCGCCTGTCGGCGTGCGCCTGTCGGCGTGCGCCCGTCGGCGTGCGCCCGTTGGCGTGCGCTCGTCGGCGTGCGCCGAGCGGACCTGCGAACGAGTGAAAGCAGCCCACGGAGACCCCGCGACCGGATCCCCGCCACACCAGGCCCGGCGCTCGAACCCACCTGGCAAACGGCCAGGATCTACCGGCAAAGGACACGGGGTGCGGCGTCGTCGAGTGCGGCGGGCAGGTGTCCCGCCTCAGCGAGGTTCACCGTCGTGTCTCGCGCAGCGTGAGAATGTACGTCGCAGTGAGCGCAACGGCACGGTCTTCGTCATGTGACAGATCTGCGAGGGCACGTGACGTCGTGATCCCCGGGACGTCCGCGAGCGCCTGGGTCAGCCGTCGACGTGCAGACGGTCCAACGGTGCCGTGGGCGAGGCAGTCGACGAGCCCGGTAGCGATCTGATCCGCCAACGGGGGATCACTCGCCAGCGCGCTCAGTGCATCGGCTGCGTCGGCGTCGTTCACCTCCTCGACGATCATGTCGATGAGTGTTGGTACCGCGTCGGCTGCTCCACGTGCCCCGAGCGCCAGAGCCGCGTACCTGCGGACCACGACGTCGGGGTTGGCGAGGGCGTCCTGCAGCAGTGCGGTCGCCTCACCGTTCGGAATCTCGGCGATGGACTGGACGGCACGTTTCCTCACCTCGGCCGCAGCTGAGCCGAGGCCCTCCGCCAGCAGTGCCAGCCCGTCCTCGCCCGATTGCACCAGAGCCCAACGAAGGGCTCCGGCGACGTTCGGGTCCGACTCGCTCAGGACGGCCTCGACCAGTGCTTCCACCGGTACGGAAACCTCCTCGCCCGCGGACAGGGCCGCGCGCTGCCGCGTCCCCGCGCTCTTCGACTCCAAGGCCTGGAGGAGCGCGACGGTCTGGAGGACATCCTCCCAGCCGACGGGTTCCGCGGCACCGATCCGACGGAGTCGCGTGAGCAGCTCCGTCTCCGCTGCGATGCGGTCCCGCGTCTGGCGGATGAGGTCGTCGACGAGCTCCACGGGCGCGAAGCCGGGGTCATCGAGCGCGCGCCCGACGTCGCGCAGCGACAGCCCCAGTGACCGCAGACTCTCGATGTGGAAGATCCGCCGGATGTCCTCGCCGGAGTACTCCCGATAGCCGGAATCGGTACGACCGGTCGGCCGCACCAGGCCGAGCGACTCGTAGTGCCTGAGCATGCGGGCGCTGACCCCCGACCGTCGCGCGACATCACCGATCAACACTGCCTACTGCCCCTCCTGGTCGGCCCCGCCGAGGACTGCGATGCGCTTCGCCTCCTCGACGGCGAACTCGAATCCGGCACTCGGGTCGTGCCACAGCCGTTCCGTGGCGATCGCGTGTGCCCGCACGCGAGGGTCGAGATCCGTCGTCGCGGCGGCCAGTGCCGGCAACATCACCTCCCCGAGTGCGATCAGCGCCCGGCTGAGGCTCAGCTGCGTCTCCCGTTCGCCGCGCCCGAGCTGTGCCGCCAAGGCTACGGCCAACTCGTGTTCCCCACCTTCGGGTACGAGCACGACCGCTGCCCGCCAGGCACTCCGGGCCACCTCGTCGTCGGCGTCGGACAGCAGCGCCGGTGTGATCGCCGGCCACGCTTGCCGATCCCCGATCTTGGACAGCGTGTGCAACGCCTGGCTCCGCGCCTGCGCACGCTCCGAGCGGACTTCGTCGAGAAGTACCGGGACCGTCATCGATGCCGCGTGGCGGGTGAGTGCCCACGTCAGCATTTCGCGCACGTAGAACTCGGGTTCGATCGCGCATCGCTCGATGAGCTTGCCGACGAACCCCGGGTCCGGGGTCGTGCCGACCGCCAGCGCCGCCTGCAGCCGGACCGACGAGCTGTTGTCCTCCAGCGCCTGGAGAGCTCGCCTCGTGTTCGTGTCCTCTTTCCGCATGGTCATCAGGACCACCTCCTCGGCCACAGTGAAGGCCTTGTCACTGTGTCAAGGTCAAGCGGAGCCAGGCCGAGCTGTCTGAAGCCGGTGAGGTGCTCGAGTCGCTCGTCTCCGTCCCGAAGCCTGCGAGCCAGGTCGGCGCTGGTGGGCCGGACCGGCTGGTGGCAGGGGCGGCGGGTGACCTGGGGTCGGCGGACCGCGTCGCAACAGGCGGTCAACAACGGTACTTCGGAGCGTTGAAAGGTCCTGTGTGCGGCCCAGTCCCTCACGGAACACCCGACCCCAGGTCCACGGCGCTGGCCGTGACGACGCTGTATGGCGCCGTTCCGGGACCCGGGTCGCGGTTCAGGGAGCGACGGGCTTGTAGATGAAGCCGGTCAGCGGTGCGAGGACCTTCCAGTCGAGCGTTTCGTAGAGCGCTCGGCCTTGGACGGTCGCGCCCAGGATGCCGGTAGCCGCACCGTTCTCGATGGCCGCGTTGGTGAGTGTGCCCATCACGACCGTCCCGAGGCCGAGGCGCTGGTGAGCCTTCTCGGTGACGATCTGGTCGAAGACGCAGGCGGCACCTGTCAGGCCGATCTGACCGCGCGCGGCGAGTTCCCCGTCGGCGGCCAGAATGCGCACGCTTATGACATCGTCGGCGGTCTCGGCGGTGGCTGTGTAACCGTCGGGCGCGCGCACGACGGACGGGCGCAGGTCGACGGCCATCAGGAAGCCTGGATCGGTCGGTTCCCACTCGGGCGGGAACCACGGCTCCATGACGTCCGGTTCCAGAAAGGCCTTGATCCAGGTGGCCGGTTCGGTGATCGCGCCGACGAGCCCGCGGGCGGTCTCGACATCGGCGTCGAGCAGGACGTGACGGACCGTCTGGGTCGGCAGCCCGACCTGGATGCTCAGCCCCCACGGCACGTCCACCGGCTTCGGTACCCGCCGGGAGACGGTCCATCCGTCGACCCACGAGCGCGCGAGCTCCAACATTCAGACACCCCTCCAAGTAATGACTGAGATCCGAGTACGGATGTTACACAAGCGTGGTGAAAGCCATCGACGGATCGCTAGGGTGGACCGGTGGACAGCCAGATGGATCAGAGTTCGCCGCAGGGCTCCGGGGATGCCGCCGCATGGCCCGTCCCGACCAATGTCGTGGGCCTGTCCCCGACGTTCACCGACCCGCTGTGGCGGATATCGGTCCGCCTGAACCCGGTGGAGGTGGACCTGCTGCGTACCGAACCGCTACGGCGTCTGCACTTCGTCGCCCACGGCGGCGCCTCGACGATCAGCACCCTGCAGTCGTACTCCAGACTCGAGCACACCCTCGGTGTCCTCGCGCTGGTCGCGCACTTCCGTCCGGAGGACGAACTGCTAAGGGTCGCGGCTCTGTTGCACGACATCGGCCACCTGCCACTGAGCCACACCCTCGAAGGCATTGCCGGCCTCGACCATCACGCCATCGGCCTGCACCTGCTGCGGACCGACCCGATCCATCCCGTGTTGGAGAAGCACGGGATCAGTACTGAGGCCGTCGCCGCCGCACTCGGCGGACAGCCGCCCTCGCCACTCACCAGCCGCTCCGGCCTGCTGAATCTCGACCATCTCGATTCCTACGTACGCAGTGGGCGGGCCGCCGGGCGTCTCGACGCCGATCCGGCCGTCATGCTGGGCCGGCTCGACCTCAGGGACTCCGCGGTGTCAGCCGACCGCGAGACCGCCGCAGCACTCGTCGGCCTGATCTGCGCGGAAGCACGGCTGCACACCTCGTGGGACAACGTGGGTCCGGTCTCGGTGGTCCGACGACTGGCCTGCCGACTACTCGACACCACGACCCTCACTCCGTCCCGGCTCGCCAGGATGGCCGATCCGCTGCTGTGGTCCGCCTTCGACTCCTGCACCGTCACGCGAGCGGAGAGCACCATGATCCGGTACGAGCCGCACCGGCTGAAGGTCATGGCCGGATGTGCCCCTGGGGATCGTTCCGGTTGGGACTTCGCACTGCGCAAGATCTACAGCTCCGCACCGCTGGTGGAGGGGCAGCGGATCGAGGTGTCCTCGCCCGAGCTGGCGGCTCGGTTGGACGCTCTGAGGTCGTTGCCCACCGAGTTCCGCGTCTGGTGGAGCTGAGCGTCGGACTCAACGGACAACGTCCGCACCAACAGGAAGCTGACCGACCCGCAGACCGTGCTGCTGGACGCCCTGCTCGCCGCCGCCGGCATCGGCTCCTTGTCACTGCTGATCCAGACCCCCTAGGGACCGCATCTCGAATCCCGCCGCGCTCTCAGGTGAAACCCTTACGCCGCTGAGGGGACGTCAAATCGCCTGGGGGAGGCCTACGGTCCTAGCCATGACCGGAATTCGTCGTACTGCCGTGGCCGTGGCGTTCCTGCTCGCCCTGCCGATGTCCGTCGTCGCCGCTCCCGCGCTGGCCGCGCCCGCCACCTCTGTCGCAGCCACCGCGCCTGCCCCGCCCACCGTGCCGGCGGGCGTCCACGTCGATCTCCCGCGCCCGACCGGACCGTACGCGGTCGGCCGGGAGATCCTGCACCTCGTCGACCAGGACCGGCCCGACCCGTGGGTCCCGTCGGCGGGCCCGCGCCAGCTGATGGTGTCGATGTACTACCCCGCCAAGGAGGGGACGGGCGGTCCGGCCCCGTACATGACCCCTGAGGCCGCCCGCCTCATGCTGGACACGAAGTTGCCCGGCAACACCATCCCCACCGAGGTGGTCACCGGCGCCCGGACGTGGGCCAGGACCGACGCGCTCCCGCGGCACGGCCGGTTCCCGCTGGTAGTGCTCTCTCCCGGCTTCACCATGCCGCGCACCGAACTGACCAGCCTCGCCGAGGACTTGACCAGTCGTGGGTACGTCGTCGCGCTCGTCGACCACACCTACGAGAACACCGGGACGACCTTTCCCGACGGGCAGACGCTCACCTGCGTCGAATGCGGCAAGCTGAAGACCGAGGAGGACTGGGCGGCCCTGAACGAGAGCCGGGCGAAGGACGTCTCCTTCGTCATCGACCAGCTGACCGCTCATCGGCACCCGGCCTGGCGCTACGCCCGCATGATCGACCGTGACCGGATCGGCATGGCCGGGCACTCGGTCGGCGGCTCCGCGACCGTCCCGGCCCTGCTCACCGACGACCGGATCCGGGCCGGGGTGAACCTGGACGGCACCATGGACTTCCCGGTGCCCGCCACCGGACTCAAGGGCAAGCCGTTCCTGATGATCGGCCACCCGCTGGGCGACGGCCAGGAGGATCCCAGCTGGACGGAGAGCTGGGCCAACCTCGACGGCTGGAAGCGCTGGCTGACCGTCGCCGGCTCCAACCACGGCACATTCACCGACAATCCGCTGTTCTTCGAGAAGCTCGGCCTTCCCGAGCCTCCCGGCACCACGATCGGCGCCGAGCGCGGGGTGCAGCTCACCCGGGAGTACGTGGCGGCCTTCTTCGATCTGCAGCTGAAGGGGATCGACCAGCCGATCCTCGACGGGCCGACCCCCGAGAACCCGGAGATCAGCTTCCACCCGTAGTCGTCGCTGTTGCTCGTCACCGTGCGAGGTCGTCGGCATGATGCCCGGCGACCTCGTCGGCGTTGCGGCGGCCGACCCCGGGGCGTGGCCCGTTCCCGGTGGTGTCGCGGTGTGGTTCCGGCGGTTGGCAGCAGGCGGCGCGGCGCGGACCTCGCCGCCTGGTCCCCGGGGCCCGCCATGGCCGTCCCCGATCCGGACCGGCGAAGGGCCGGCTACCGGGCTGCCCTCGGCGGGCGCTCGCCCGGTGAGCCAGCCGCTCTGCCGCTACTCCGCGGAGAGCGCCAGGATCTCCTCTTCGGGAAGCTCGACGTACGCCTCCCCCTCCACCTCGATCTCCGATCCGGAGAACCTGTTGAAGAGGATCCTCTCGCCGACCTTGACGTCCAGCGGGTGCAGCTTGCCGCTCTCCAGCGACCGGCCGGGCCCCACCGCGACCACCTCGCCCTTCCACGTCTCCGGGTCCTGCTGGGTCGGCTCCCCGATCGGCTTGACGATCAGATGATCGTCCTGTGGGTGGAAGTCGGGCATGACATCGTCCTCTCGTGTAGGCGCCTGCGGCGCGCCGGGGCCGCCCCCACACCTCGATTCTGCCGGGGTTTGCGATTCCCGCACGGCATGGGTCGGAGCTTTCGGCCTCATGGGGGGCGAATTCGCATGGTCGTCGAAGCGCCGCCGGCCTCGTTCCGCCAGGGAGCGGCTTCGTCCGCTGCCGCCGTACGGTGGTCCGGCGACGGGGCGTCACCGAGGACCCCCTGAGGCGGAGCCACTGCTCGCGCGCGCCACGGACCCGGCCGACGCCGACGACTGCGCTCGGAAGGCGGCCGTGGGCCTGCTGGACCTGGGTAGGTCCCACCCTGGTGGGGTGTTCCGGACGGTTCTGAGGCGGCCTTGGAGCCCCACAAACCGGAGGTGCTCGGTGACGCGGAGGCGGTGCCCGGGTGGCGATCGACGACTTCCGCTCACGGGCGCTGGAGGATGCCTGCCGGGGCAGCGGCTCTGTCACCGGCGCGGCAACGGGCGGCGCACGCCGAGGCCGGGTGCGGCGTCGCGGTCGGACGTGCGGCACCCGGCGTTCAGGCGGCAGTGGTTCGTGACGGGAGTCAGGCTGCGGGAGCTTCTGCCGGAGAGCGGGCTCGATTCGGCGTCCGGGCCAGTCGGTGATCGCCGCCGCGGACGGTGTTCTCCACCTGCGAGATGCTCCGCCTCCTCGTCCGCCGGGCAGCCGACGAAACCGCTGTCGGACGTCCTTGAGGCCTGGCGGCAGCCTGACTGACAGCGGTTTCGTCGGTGGGCGCACGGCTGTGGTGTGGCCGAGCGGACGGAGCGCCGGTACGGCGAGGCCGTCGAGCGCCCGGCTGCGCTGGTACCGGAGGTGCGGTCGCCGCTACCCCGGGGCCGCGCGAGCCCACCTCGGCCGAACCGGCCTACGGATCCTGGACCGCCACCATCCGGCCGAGTACGGCGGTGCCGTCAGGGCCGGTGGGTTGGAGGTTCGGCGGCTGTCACCGGAAGGCCGATTTGATGGGATGAGAGACGAGGCGTGCCATCCCGGCCTGCCACCCGAGGGCTTCGCCCCAGGGGAAAGCGGGGCGAAGCCTGCGGAGGGCGGGGCGGCCATCGGTCGTGACCGATGGCCGCTGGTGGCGGAAGCGGCGCTTCGTCAGCGGGGCTTCTTGAAGCCCAGAGTCGTCGCGTCCTTCAGGGTGTAGATGGTGCCGTCCGTGTCCTTGCTGAAGTCGCCGACCTTGGCGGCCGCGGGCGGCGTGTAACGCTCGGGCAGCTGCTGCTTCTTGATCACGGTGCTCTCCAATGCATCTAGGTCGAAGCCTGGCATGGCGTCACACCATTGAGCCGGTTGTCCTTCGAAGTGTCCATTCGGATAAACCAACTTCGGCCATTGAGGGCGAACTTTTCCCGGATGCATGTGGACCCTACACGAAGCATCGCCCGATCGGTTTCGAATTGATATCAGGCGTGGCGATCATTGGTTCGAGCAAGGATGATCTAAGGCGAGCGAAAAATCTTAGACTATGCATATGATATGCATCACATTGACTTAGTCATAACGTTGTTGAAATGGCGTGATCCGGGCGAGGTTGATTTTATCCAGTTGTGCGATCTTCCCTGGTGGTGCACGTTCTGTGGTGCCGTTGGGGTTCTGGAGCCGAGCCGCCGACCGGTCGACCTCCTGACGTCGGCCTCTTGGCGGGGACGCCGTACGGCACCGGGGCCAGTGCGTGTGCGGCGTGCGTGGTCGAGTGGTCGAAACGGCGGTGGCGCGGACGCCGCCGTGATACCTGGGGGTGAGGCGGGTGCAGTCGCTCAACGACCACCTTGTGGTCTTTCCGGACTCCCCGGGCGGTGCATGGGCCCACCGTCAGGTCGGCAGCCGTGCATTGCAGATGGTGACCCATGCATCCGGCCGGCCGTGGCTGGCCGGCTCGTGGGCACCGGGGGACATGGTGGTGTCCGCGGCGGGCCCGGTGCGAGTGGCGGTGTTCGGCTTGAGCCCGGTCACGCCGGGGCGGCTTGAGTCGTTGGTCTCATCGGTGCGCGACCTGTCGGATCTGGACGGGCTGGCCCGCCGCCTTCCCGGTAACGCACACGTGGTGGCCTCGATCGATGGGCAGGTGCGGTTCCAAGGCACCGTCAGCGGGACGCGTTGCGTCTTCACCGCCCGTCTCGGCGATGTGCCGATCGCCGGCGACCGGGCCGACGTGCTGGCCGAAGCGATCGGTGCGGAGCCCGACGAGGACCTGGTCGCAGCGGGTGTGACGTACGGGATGCTCTTCACGCCGCTGAGCGAGCGCAGCTGGTGGCGCGGCGTGCACCAGGTGGCCGCGGACTCCTGTCTCGTGATCCCCGGCGACGGCGCCGCCCGGTCGGTGCGCTGGTGGCAACCGCCGGAGCCGACCCTCCCTCTGCCGCAGGGGGCGGCCGGGGTGCGCGAGAGGCTGCTGGAGGCCGTGGCGCATCGGCAACCCCACCAGGGCAGGCTGTCCGCCGACCTGTCAGGCGGCATGGACTCCACATCGCTGTGCTTTCTGGCCGCCGAACACAGCCCCGACCTGTTGACCTTCTGCTGGACGGGCGGCAGCGCGATCAACGACGACCCGCTGTACGCCGGACAGGCCGCACGCCTGCTGACGAGTGCCGAGCACCTGACCGTGCCGGACACCGACGCTCCACCGGTGTTCGCCCCGCCGTACTGGTCGGTCGACACGGAGGCCCCGCGGGCTGCCACCCGGGGGATGAACGCGATCCGGTTCGGGATCCGGCACTTGGTCGAGCACGGTGCCACCCGGCATCTGGCCGGGCACGGGGCGGATGAGCTGTTCACCGGCGGCGCCGCCTACCTGCGCACGCTCTTCCGCCGTCGGCCGGTGACCGCCTGGCGGCAGTTGCGTGCCCACCGGGCGCTGCACTGCTGGCCGCTGGCGCCCAGCCTGGCCGCGTTGCTGCGCGGGGGAGACCTCGGCGACTGGTGGCGGCGGTGCGCCGATGACCTCGCCCGTACCACGCCGCTGCCCCGGTCACCGAACCTCGGCTGGGGGGAACGGCTCCCGGCGACACCGTGGGCGACCGGGGACGCGGTGAAGGCCACACAGACGGTCTTCCGCGGCGTGGCGGATCAGGTCGTCCCCCTCGCGCGGGACCGGGGACAGCATGAGGCCCTCACCGCGCTGCGCAGCGCGGGCCCGGTGCTTCGACTGCTCTGCCGTGAGTACGCCGCCGAGGGGCTCTCCCTGGAACTGCCGTACCTGGACGACCGGGTGGTCGAGGCCGTGTTGTCCACCCTTCCCCATGAGCGCTACAGCCCCTGGCGGTACAAGCCGGTGCTGTCGGAGGCGATGCGCGGCCTCGTGCCCGACGTGATCCTGAACCGGATCACCAAGGGCGACTGTGAGGAGCCCGTCGACCGCGCCTTGCAGGAACACGTCCCCGACCTGTTGGAGCTGTTCGCGGACTCGCTGCTGGCACGCCGCGGCCTGATCGACGTGGGCAGGTTGCGGACCACGTTGATCACGCCGCCGCGAACCGGGGACGTCTGGTCCGCCCAGCTGGAGGCGACGATCGGCGCCGAGCTGTGGCTGCGGGAGATCGCGGCCCGTCCAGCCGTCCCAGCGGTACTCGCCGGCCCTGCCCGCGGCGGCGCTGGTCATCCGCGCAGTGTGCCCGACCTTGAGGAGACACCGTGACCAGTCCGCCCTGCGCGCTACAGCCCCGTACCCGGCTGCCCCTGCACCGGCGCCTGCTGCCGCTGGCCGCCGTGGCCGTCGCCCGGCCGCTGGCCAAACTGCCGCCCGGGTATCTGCGTGCCGTACTCGGGGTGCTGCGCACCGGCGCCGGTCCGGGCACTGCCGCCCAGGCGTCGGCGGCCCGCACCGCGGTCGTCGCGGTCAGCCTGCGTTGCGCCGTCCACAACTGTCTGCAACGGTCGATCGCCACGGCCGTGCTGTGCCGGTTCAAGGGCGTGTGGCCCACGTGGCAGGCCGGTGTGCGTACGACGCCGTTCGCCGCCCACGCCTGGGTCGAGGCCGAAGGCCGGGTGATTGACGAGCCGTATCCCGACGGCTACTTCCGGCCCCTGCTCACCGTCGCCCCCAAGCATCCGATGCGTACGACCTGAGAGCCGACCGGCTCCACGACCCCGCCCGGAGGGCCGAATGACGCTCCGCCTGACCGCCCACACCGTGTCCACCGATACGGACGACGGCGCTGTGCTGTTGAGCCAGCGCACCGGACACTACTGGCAGCTCAACCAGACCGGCGCCTACGCACTGCGACGTCTCCTGGACGGCTGCACCCTGGATCAGGTAGCCGAAGAGTTCGCATCCCACTTCGACATCGCACCGGCCCAAGCGCACCTGGACCTCGCGGCGATGACCGAGCAACTCCAGTCGTCCGGGCTGGTGGAGGCGGGCTGACCCCGGGCCCGGCCCGCAGTGCCCCGCACGATGCCGGTCGGTCCGCCCCGAGCACGCCCGTCGTGACGGCTCGGGGCGGCGGGCCCGAAATGGAGCTGCGTTTACGATGGTTCGGCAGTTGTGGACCTTGACCCGAGGGCGGCGGCGCGCTTTGGCTGCCGCTCTGTTCCTCACTCTGATCGCTGCCGCCGTGGGTGTCGTGCAACCGTTGGCGGCCAGGGGAGTGGTTGACGCGCTCACCGCACATCGGCCGCTGCTTCTCCCCGTCACCGTCCTCGTCCTGTTGCTGCTGGCCCAGGCGCTCGTCGGTGCTTTCGCTGTCTTCCTGATGGAGCGCACGGGCGAGCGGTTCGTCCTGGGCATGCGTACCGGGCTGATCTCGCATCTGCTGCGGGTCCACATGCAGGCCTTCGACCGACTGCGCGTCGGTGACCTCATGGCGCGCGCCTCGACGGATGTGGTCGTCCTGCGTGAGGCGCTGACGCATGCCTCCGTCCAGATCGCCGTCAACCTGTGCGTCGCCCTGGGGAGCGTCGTCGCCATGTTCGTGATGGACCCGGTCCTGATGCTGCTCGTTCTGGGAGTCCTGCTGGTGTGCGGCGTCGTGATCAACAGGCTGTCGGCCGAGGTCGGCCGTTCGTCGACGGAACTGCAGACCGCGGTCGGAGCGATCTCGGCCGGACTGGAGCGAGCGTTGTCGGCTCTGCGTACCGTCCGGGCCAACCGCGCTGAACGCCGAGAGATCGACCATCTCGGCACGCTGGCCCACCGCGCCTACGACGCCGCGGTGCGCAGCGCCCGGCTTACGGCGGTGATCGCCCCCACCGCTCAGATGGCCATCAACGCCGCTTTCGTCCTGGTTTTGCTGGTCGGTGCGGCCCGTGTCGACCAGGGGGCCCTCTCGCTGGGCGGCCTCGTGGCGATGCTGCTGTACGCCACCCAACTTACCGGTCCGGTCACCGAGTTGATGGACGGTATCGCGTCGGTGAACAGGGCCAAAGGCGCCATGGAACGCGTCCAGGAGGTCTACGCGCTTCCCATCGAGGGCGGCACCACGGAAGGCGGCAGCACCGTCGGGACCAGTCGGAGCACACCGTTGCGGCAGTCGGCCCAGAGCCCACCCTCGGCTCCTTCGCTGGAGATTCGTGATCTGCGGTTCGGCTACAGCCCTGACGCACCGGTCCTTCGTGGACTGTCACTCACTGTTCCTCCGCACGCGCTCGTGGCCTTGGTCGGCCCGTCCGGCGCCGGCAAGTCGACCACCTTCGCACTGATCAGCCGGTTCTACGAGCCGTGGAGCGGCAGTATCCGTATCGACGGGCGGCCCGCCACCGATCTCGGCCTCGAGGAGTGGCGTTCACACATCGGCTGGGTCGAACAGGACTGCCCGATCCTGCACGGCACCCTGCGGGACAACCTCTCCTACGCGGCCCCGGATGTCAGCGACGACAGGCTGTGGGAGGTCCTCGACCTCGTCAACCTCACGGAGAAGGTGCACCGCCTGTCGGCCGGGCTCGACACCGAGGTCGGTGAGCGCGGGGCACGCCTGTCCAGTGGCGAACGCCAGAGAGTCGCCATCGCCCGTGCGGTGCTGGCCCGCCCCCGCCTGCTGCTGATGGACGAACCCACCGCCCACCTCGACCCCGCCAACGAGGCTGCCCTGACGGTCAACCTGCACAGCCTTCGGAAGGAGTGCGCCCTGCTCGTCATCGCCCATCGGATGTCCACCATCGAGGCGGCGGACAGTGTCGTCATGCTCTCGCACGGCACGGCTTCCGCCACGGGAACGTACGCCGAGCTCCTCGACACCCACCCCGGATTCCAGCAACTCAGTGGACACCGGTAGACGGCGAACTGCGGTTCCGGCGCCGGCTCATGGGGTCTGCTCGTGTCCGGTGAGCATGTTGATCAGGCTGTGGGGCGCGGCGAACTCCTCACCCTCCTTGAGGACGGGAAACATTCAGGAGTGTTCACACAGACGATGCTGTTGGCGATCTTCACCCAGCGAAGATCGCCAACAGCGTGCCGGCCGTGAGGCAGAGTCGGGTGACACTCTCAGGTGGTCACATGGTCCGCCGGACAGAACCGGGGGACGTTATCCGACCTCGGTGGGACGCGGGGCGAGGCCGACCGGGCAGATCACGGGCGTGCCGTGGACCGGGTCGGTGAGGATCGCGCTCTCCACCCCGTACAGCTCGCGCACCAGGTCGGGGGTGACGATGTCGCGGGGCGCGCCCTGGGCCGCCACTCTGCCGTCGCGCATGGCGATCATGTGGTCGGCGTAGCGGCAGGCGGTTGTGAGGTCGTGCAGGACGAGGACGACGGTGCGGCCGCGTTCGGTCAGGCCGCGCACCATCTCCAGCACCTCCAGGGCGTGGCCCATGTCCAGTGCCGAGGTGGGTTCGTCCAGCATGAGGATGTCGGTGTCCTGAGCGACGGCCATCGCGATCCAGGCACGCTGGCGCTGGCCGCCGGAGAGGGTGTCCAGCGGACGGTCGGCCAGGTCGTGCAGGTCGGCGGCGGAGAGAGCGTGGTCCACCGCCTCGGCGTCGGCGGTGGACCACTGACGCAGCAGGCCCTGGTGCGGCTGGCGTCCGTAGCGGACGAGGTCGCGCACGGTCAACCCGTCCGGGGCGGTGGCGGATTGCGGCAGCAGACCGATGATCCGGGCTATCACGCGGGTGGACAGCGAGGTGAGCGGCTTGCCGTCGAGCAGGACCGCGCCGGAGCGGGGGGCGATGGTGCGGGCCAGGCCGCCGAGCAGGGTGGATTTGCCGCAGCCGTTGGGTCCGACGATGACGGTCACCTGCCGGGCGGGCAGCTCGATGTCGAGTTCGCGTACCACGATGGTGCGGTCGTGGCCGAGGGTGAGCGCACTGGTCTCCAGCCGGTGGGCCGTGTCGGCGGCGGTATCGGCGGGGGCGGTGCGGGTGGTCATGCGGTCCTCCGGGGACGGGTGGTGAGCAGCAGCCACAACAGGTACGGGCCGCCCACGACGGCGGTGACCAGACCGGCCGGCACTTCCAGCGGCGACAGGACGGTGCGGCCGATCAGATCGGCGAGCAGGGTGAAGGCGGCTCCGGCGGCGGCCGAGGTGAGGACGGGTACGGAGCGCGGTCCGGCGATGCGGCGGGCAGCCTCGGGGGCGGCGAGCGCGATCATGCCGAGCGGTCCGGCGACGGCCACGGCCAGGCCGGCGCAGACCACGGCGACGATGAGGACGGCGATGCGCAGGCCCCGGACCCGTACGCCCAGCCCGGTGGCGACGGCGTCGGAGAAGCGGAGCAGGGACAGGCGACGGCCGAGCAGCATGCCGGCGGGCAGGCAGACCAGGAGGCCGATCTGCAGGGTGGCGACGGCGTCGGTGTCGCGGCCGTTGAGGGTGCCCACCGTCCAGGCGTAGGCGGCGTTGGCGGAGTCGATGGCGGCGCGGGAGAGCATGAGGTTGGTCACGGCGCCGAAGACGGCGCCGATGCCGAGACCGACCACGAGGAAGCGGTAGCCGTTGCGGCCGGCTCCGCCGCCGAGGGCGAAGGCGAGTGCGGCCGCGGTGGCGGCACCTGTGAGGGCGGCGGCGGAGGGCAGCAGCTGGGTGGCGGTGCCGGTGACGGAGGCGACGGCGAAGGCGGTGGCGCCGTCGTTGAAGCCGACGGTGTCCGGGGTGGCCAGCCGGTTCTGGGCGAGGGTCTGCATCAGGCAGCCCGCGATGCCGAGGGCGGCGCCGACGGCCAGTCCGGCCTCGGCGCGGGGCAGTCGCAGCCTCTCCACCAGCAGGACGTCACGGGGCGTGCCGCTGCCGAAGGCCGCGCGCAGGGCGTCGACCGGATTGAGGTTCGTCTCGCCGACGGCCAGGAAGACGGCGGTCACGGCGACGGCGACGGCCAGCAGCGCGGTGCAACCGAGCAGGGGACGGACGGGGATGAGGACCGAACGGCTGCCCAGGGCGAGCAGCCGGGTGCCGGGCGGTACGGGGAGGGCGGTCGGCCGAGGCGCCGCCGGAGCAGTGGGCGTCTTCACAGCGAAGGCATTCTGTGCGAGCGGACGACGGCGACCAGGACGGGGGCGCCGCACAGGGCGGTCATCACGCCGAGGGGCATCTCGTAGGGGCGGGCGACCAGGCGGGAGACCACGTCGGCGAAGAGGACGACGGCCGGCCCAAGCAAGGCGGATACCACAAGAAGGCGGCGCAGGTCCGGGCCGACCAGCGCGCGGGCGGCGAAAGGCACGACCAGGCCGACGAAGGAGACCGGGCCGGCGATGGCGGTGGCGGCACCGACCAGCAGGGCCACGGCGGTCACGGCGATGGCGCGGGCCCGCCGGGGTCTGTGCCCGAGGCCGGTGGCGACGTCGTCGCCGAGGCTGAGGGCGGTCAGGGCCGGGCCGGAGGCCAGGGCCAGGAGCAGACCGAGCACCAGGACCGGCAGGACGGAGAGGAGTTGGTCGGTGCCGCGGCCGGAGACCGAGCCGATGGTCCAGAAGCGGATCTCGTCGGCGGCCCGGGCGTCGGCCAGCAGCAGGACGGAGGACGCGGCGTTCATCAGCCCGCTCAGGGCCGCACCGGCGAGGACGAGCCGTACGGGGTCGTCGCCCGCGCCGCGCAGCCGGGCGGCGCCCAGAGCGAGCAGGCAGCCGGCGGCGGCGCCGAGGACGGCGACGTACGGGCCGACGCCGGCGGCGCTCGCGCCCAGCACGATGGCGACGACGACGGCGAAGGAGGCTCCGGTGCTGACGCCGAGAAGCCCGGGCTCGGCCAGCGGATTGCGGGCGGCGGCCTGCAGTACGGCGCCCGCGACACCGAGGGCGAGGCCGACGGCGAGGGCCACGGCGGTACGGGGGACTCGCAGGTGGAACACGGTGAACCGGGAGTCGGAGTCGCCGTCACCGAGCAGGGTGGCGAAGGCCCGTGACGGCCCCACATCGCCCGCGCCGAGTAGCAGGCTCGCCAGCACAGCGGCCAGCAGTATCGCGCCGGCGGGCAGCACACCGCGCAGCAGTAGTGATCGGAACGTCACACCGGGCCTTTCCATCAGGGCCTCAACTATGGTTAGGCTAACCTCAGAAATTGCTTCGTCCGTAAACTACCATTGCTCGGAGAATGCTCATGCTTGGCACCCGCTTTACCAGGACTCTGCTCGGTGCGGCCGTGGTCGGCGCCCTCTCGCTGGGCCTGACGGCGTGTGGCTCCTCGGGGTCCGGCGACTCTGCGGGTGGCAGCGACGCTTCGTCCTCCTCCGCCGCGAAGGGCGGCAAGCGCAAGCTCGACACCGCGTTCGGCGCGGTGGAGGTCCCGGCCGAGCCCAAGCGGATCATCGCGCTCGGCGACACCGCGCTGGACACCGCGCTGTCGCTCGGCATCACCCCGGTGGGCACCAGCTCCAGCCGTGGCGGCACCACCGCGCCCGCCTACCTGAAGGCCGACGGCATCCCGCTGGTGGCCACGGTCAAGGAGCCCAACATCGAAGCCATCCTGAAGACCAACCCGGACCTGATCCTGACGTCCTCGGGGGTGGAGAAGTCCCGGTACGACCAGCTCTCGGCGGTGGCGCCGACCGTCGTGCCCAAGTCCGGCGACTGGCGGTCGGTGCTCGGTGTGTACGGCGAGGCGCTGGGCCACAAGGACGACCTGACCACCAAGCTCGACGCCCTGGACAAGCGGGCCGCGAAGGCGGGTGAGGGGAAGAACGGCTCGGCGGTGGTGATGCGCTGGATGCCCAACGGGCCGATCGTGATGAACACGACGAACATGCCGGGCGAGATGCTGAAGAAGGCCGGTGCCGCCACGCTGCCGATCGCGGACGGCCTGGGCGCGCAGCCGCACTCCGACCCGCTGTCGCTGGAGAACCTCAACAAGGCCGACGCGGACCGGGTGTTCGTCGCCACCCTGAACGCGGAGGGCGAGAAGGCCCTGGAAACCGCCCGCAAGCAGGAGGCGTTCACCCGGCTGAAGGCGGTCGGGACCAATCAGCTCATGGGCGTTGACGGTCAGGTGTGGAGCAGCAGCTCCGGCCCGATCGCGGCGGAGAAGGTCGTCGAGGACATCGAGAAGGCCTTCGGCGCGAAGTAGCCGCAGGCGCAAGCCGGTTCTGCGCGCCTGTACTCGGCATCGCCGGTATCAGGGGCGCAGAACCGGGAGAACCCGGTGGCCGGATTCTCGGCGCTCGCGGCCTGGCGAGGACGTCTACGGGGGCGACGGCGAGCGACGCCCCATGACCCGTCTCAAGCCGGCAGAGCTTCCTCAAGCCGCGTCAGCTCCTCCGTAGTCAGCTCGAGGTCCGCGGCCTTGGCGGAGTCGGTGATGGAGGCCGGGCGGCTGGCTCCCGGTACCGGGATCACTGCCGGGGAGCGGGCGAGCAGCCAAGCCAGGGCGATCTGCTGGGGGCTGACGCCGCGGTCGTCCGCGATGCGGTGGAAGGCGGTGCCGACGGAGGTGGAACCGGAGGGGCCGTCGAGGGAACTGCGCGAGATTCCGCCCAGCGGGCTCCAGGGCAGAAAGGCCAGACCCAGCCGCGTGCTCAGCTGCAGCTCCGCCTCGCTGTCGCGGACGGCCGGCGAGTACCGGTTCTGCACGGAGACGAGTCCGTCGCCGAGGATCGCATGTGCTTCGCGGATCTGGGCGGTGGTGACGTTGGAGATCCCGGCGGCACGGATCGTGCCGGCGTCGAGCAGCTCGCGCAGCGCGCCGACGGAGTCCGCCCAGGGCACGGCGGGGTCCGGCTTGTGCAGCTGGTAGAGGCCGATCGCGTCGACGTCCAGGCGCTTGGCGGAGGCCTCGGCGGCCTGCCTGAGATGTTCCGGAGTGGCGGTGACGGTCCAGCCGCCGTCGCCGGGTCGGCCGCGGCCGCCCTTGGTGGCGACCAGGATGCCGGAGGTGTCGCCGCCGTAGCGGGCCAGGGCACGGGCGATCAGCAGCTCGTTGTGGCCGACCTCGCCGGCGTGCCAGTGGTAGCTGTCGGCGGTGTCGATGAGGGTGACACCCGCGTCGAGGGCGGCGTGGATGGTGGCGACGGCCCGCGTCTCGTTCGGACGGTGCTCGATGGACAGTGGCATGGCGCCCAGGCCGATGGCGCTGACGGTGGTGTCCGCGATGGTGCGGTACTGCATGGTGGTCTGTTCCTCAGGCGGTGGGTGACGGCTGGGCGGTGAGGGCTTCGGCGACGGCGCCGGGCAGCCAGTCGGTGGTACGGGAGAAGAGGAAGCCCAGCTCCTTGGCGCGGGCGTTGCTCATGGCGTAGTGGCGGTCGAAGGAGAACGGGGAAGCCTCCTCGCCCGCCTGGACGGTCCGGTAGACGGGCTCCCGGCCGGCCTGCGCGGCGATGACCGCGGCGAGGCCGTGTACGTCGAGCGGGCCGTCGGAACAGGCGTTGAGCGGGCCGGTGAAGTCGGCCGTGGCTGCCCACAGCAGCAGATCCGCCAGTTCCTCGTGGTGGATGAACACCGTGGGCAGCGCCTTCGCGTGCACAGTGATCTCCTCGCCCCGGGTGATGCGCTCGGCGTAGTGCGCGAGCCGGCCGGTGAACTCCTGCGGGCCGCCGCCCAGCACATGCGCGCTGCGCACCGAGGCGAACTCGAAGCCGCCGGCGCGGGTGAAGACGGCCTCCGCCTGACGCTTGCCCTCGGCGTAGTGCGCCTCCAGGTACAGGTCGTCGTGCCAGGGAAGGTCCGTGTCCGCCAGCCAGGTGGCCGGATCCACGATCTCCTCCGGTACCGGCGTGCCCGGCGGGACAGCCGACAGCGCGGCGGTCAGCGGGTCGTAGACCTCGATCGTGGACGTCATGACGTAGCGCCGGGTGCGGCCGGCGAAGGCGCGGGCGGCTACAGCGGCCTGCACGGGGGTGTAGCAGACCTGATCGACAATCACGTCGAAGGTGCGGGAACCGAGCGCGGCCGTCAGGGCGGCCTCGTCATCGCGGTCGACGACGAGGTGCCCGACACCGGCGGGCGGCGGGGTGGAGCCGCGGTTGACCACGGTGACCTGATGGCCCGCCGCTTGCAGACGCTTCACCAGGAGCTTTCCAAAGTACCGGCTTCCGCCGATGACGCAGATCTCTTGCATGCCCCCCATCCTGGAGATCTATCGTCATCAGCAGAAGTGTCGGCTTACTGGAAACGCATTAAGGCAAACTGTTGATCGATATGCAGCGGCTCCGCATCCTGCGGGCGGTGGCGGAGCACGGTAGCTTCAACCGGGCGGCCACTGCCCTGCACCTCACCCCCTCGGCCGTCTCCCAGCACGTGGCCGCCCTGGAGCGCAGCCTCGGCGCCCAGGTCGTCGCCCGCAGCACCCGCGGCGTCACCCTCACCCAGGCCGGCCAGATCATGGTCGGCGCCGCCGAATCGGTCGCCGCCGAGCTCGAACACGCGAAACAGCAGGTCGACCAGCTCAGTACAGGCCGTCTACAGCTCACCGTCGCCACCTTCACCAGCGGCGGCCGCCTCCTGCTGCCCGGCGCCCTCACCCGGTTGATGGCAGCCCACCCCCGTACCGTGCTCCACCTCAGGGAGGGCGAGCCCGAGAACACCCTGCCGCTCGTCCGCCAGGGCGCCGTCGACGTCGCGCTCGCCTACCACTTCGACGGCCCACTGCCGGTCGGGCCGACCCCCGGCTCCAGCCTGGAGTGGACCCCACTCCTGGAAGACCCCCTGCACGTCGTCCTGCCGGAGGGGCACCGGCTTGCCGGCAGCGACGTGCTCGACCTCGCCGAGCTGGCAGCCGAGCCCTGGGTGCTCGGCTGCCTGAAGGCCGAGGCATACCTGCGCCGCTACGCCGAGCGCGCAGGCTTCGCCCCGGAGGTGCGCGGCACCACCACCGACTACTTCTTCGCCCGCTCGCTCGTCGCCGCGGGCATGGGAATCTCCCTGGTCCCCTCCATCGCGCTCGCCCCGGAGATCCCCGGCCTCCGCACCGTCCCGGTCAAGCCGCCGGGGCCAGTCCGGCACATCGGTGTCGCCGCGATCAGCCGTAGCGACCGGCCCCACGTCACGACGCTCATCCAAGCCCTTCGTGAGCAGGCGCTGCAGCAGCACTCCCAACGGCGGTCACCGGACTGAGGACCCGGTCCGTCCCGGTCACTGCCGCAACCAGCACTCGCCCGGCCTTCCCTCACGCCTGATGGCCCCGACGGCCCGTCAGGCGTGGCTCGGTGCCGGCTCCGGCTCGGAGGGAAGCGCCGCCGCGCGGCGGGGGAGCAGCAGCGGGGTCGCCAGCAGGAGCACGCCGGCCAGGCCGATGGCCGTACGCGGGCCGAGCAGGCCGCCCAGTACACCCCAGAGGGCCGTGAGGAGCGCGGTCGAGGCCTTGGTCGTCACCGCCCAGGCGGACAGCGTGCGGGTGACCCGGTCGGTCGCGGTGCGCTCGATGCGATAGGTGGCGTAGACGGGGTTGAAGACCCCGCAGCAGAAGATGAGCCCGAGCTCGACTCCCATCACCAGCAGCAGCCCCTCGGTGCCCGGCCCGAGGAAGGTCAGGCCGACGGGCCACAGCGCGCGCAGCGCCCCGGTCACGACCAGGACCCGGTGCTGCCCGAACCGGGTGACGAGCGGCCGGGCCAGCCGCGAACCGAGCAATCCGCCGATCGAGGGCGCGGCGAAGGCGAGGCCGTACTCCCACGGCGCGAAGCCGAACCGGCCGAGCATCAGGACGGCCAGCAGCGGCTCGGCGGCCATCACCAGGCCGTTGAACAAGGCGGTGTTGAAGAACAGCGGACGCAGCGTCGCGTCGGCGAGGATGTACCGCCAACCGTCGAGCAGGTCCCCGGCCCGCATGCGCGCGGCCTTCTGGTGCTCGGGCCGCGGCTCGTGCCCGCCCGTCGCGCGGATGCCCAGGGCCGAGAGCAGATAGCTGACCGCGTCGGCCACCACCGTCGCCACCGGACCGAGGAGCCCGATCGCCGCGCCGCCCAGCGGCGGTCCGATGATCGTGGTCGTCCAGGCCGTGGACTCGAACCGGGCGTTGGCGACGAGCAGGTCCTCGGCCGGCAGCAGCGTCTTCAGGTACGCGCCGGAGGCGGCGCGGAAGGTGATGTCGGCCGCCGCGACGACGACCGAGACCAGCAGGAGCTGAAGGAAGGTGAGCACGCCGAGCGCGAACGCGGTGGGGATCGTCAGCAGCGCCGCGAACCGCACCAGGTCCATCGCGATCAGCACCGGCCGCTTGCGGCGGAACTCCACCCACGGGCCGAGCGGCACCGCCACCGCCGCGCCCACCGCGGCCCCCACGGAGGAGAGCGCGGCGACCTCGGCCGGTCCGGCGTGCAGCACCTGGACGGCGATCAGCGGGAACGCGCCGAAGGCGAGCCACGTGCCGAGCGCACTGGTCCCGTACGCTCCCCAGAACCACCCGAACCGCCGCCCCAGCCGATGCCCGGGCAGATGTCCCAGCCGGTGCCCGCTCCTCATACCCGACGCCCCTCGCCACTCATCCGTACAACCGATCCGCGAACGGAAGCATCAAAGCGAGCAGCACACCCGGGGATCAAACAACCACAGGACCCCCGGCCACAACCAACGGTTGTTCCCCTAAGGTGTCGGCATGGACCTCGACACCGTCCGGACCTTCGTCGCCGCCGCCGACGCGGGGCAGTTCCAGGAAGCCGCCGCCGAGCTGGCGGTCACCCAGCAGGCCGTCTCCAAACGCATCGCCGCGCTGGAGCGCAACCTCGGCGTGCGGCTGTTCACCCGTACCGCGCGCGGCGTCGGACTCACCATCGACGGGCAGGCGTTCCTGCCCCACGCGCGCGAGCTGCTGCGCGTCGCCGAGCGTGCGGCCGCTTCCGTGCGGACCGGCCGCCGTCCGCTGCGCGTCGACGTGATCGCCTCGCGGGTCGCGGCGTCGGGCCTGATGCGCGGCTTCCACCGCGCGCACCCCGAGATCGAGCTCGACGTGGTAATGCTGTTCGACGTCGAGACGGCCGTCGCCGCCATTCGGTCCGGTGCGATCGACGCGTCCTTCCGCGCCGTCGCCGCGCCCGGCCGGCCCCTTCCCGAGGACATCGAGTCCGTCCGGGTGCTCGACGAGCCGCTCCAGCTCCTCACCGGCCCCGCCCACGCGCTTGCGGGCGCCCGGTCGGTGACCCTCGCTCAGCTCGTCGGGCACCGGATCTGGATGCCCGGCATCGTCCCCGGTACCGAGTGGGCCGCCTACTACGACGACCTCGTCGCCGAGTTCGGTCTCACCATCGAGGCGACCGGCCCCAACTTCGGCTCCGACGCGCTCATCGACACCGTCGCCGACACCCCGGCCCTGGCCACCTTCATGGGCGAGCGGACCCTCCCCCAGCTACCGCTGGGAGGTGCCGCCGACGTCTGGCCCGCCGGCCACGGCCTGCGCCGCATCCCGGTGACCGACCCGACGCCCGTCTACCCGCACTCGCTCCTGTGGCACCGCGACAACCCCCACCCGGCGCTGGCCACCCTCCGCTCCCACCTCGCCGCCACAGCGGCCGGCCACGACGCCGCCGGGACCTGGGCGCCGGACTGGGTGATTCCGCGCTGAACGCCGCCGCGCCCGCGATCACCGTGGCCTCACCGACGGACGGTGGGTCGGGGACGGGCCATCGGCACACTTCGGCTCCCCTCCGTCCGGCCTCAGCCGCCTCGACGGTGGTCAGGGCTGTGAACCGCCGCTCCGGCTCGCCGGACGCGCCGGGGCTCGATCGGCGTTGACGCCCGGGCCGGTCGGTTCCCGCGGCCGCCCGCCCGCCGGTCGTCGTCAGCGGTTCGGCTCCCGGCGCATGCACCAGGTGCGCGGCCCGTTGTCGGGGAGCCGGATGTCCGCGGTGACGGTGAAGCCGAGCCGCTCGTAGAACCTCACGTTCCTCTCGCTCGACGTCTCCAGGAAGACCGGGTACCCCGCGTGGTCGGCGGCGTCCAGGCCGGGTCGGAGCACCGCGCTGCCGAGGCCCCTGCCCTGGGACGCCGGATTCACCCCGACGGTGGCCAGGAACCATACGGGCTCCTCGGGGCGGTGCGGTTCCAGCGCCCGTTCGGCCGACTCGTACGCCGCCGCGCGGTCACCCGCGAGCTCTCCGACCAGCGGACCGGCCTCGGCGAAGCCGGGGGAGGCGTCCCGGTCCGGGGTCGTCCAGACCGCGACGGCGCTCGCGTCGTCGGTGACCCAGACACGACCGTAGGCCATGCCGACACGGGTCAGGAAGAGCTCCTGGAGCCGCCGGACCCGCTCCTCGTGGCCGTCCGCCGAGACCACGTGGCGTGTGAAGGGGTAGTCGGCGAACGCCCGCGCGAGAGTCCGCACGGCGGCTGCCTCGTCCTCGGGCGTCGCGGGGCGTACATGCCGCTCAACGGCCATGGGTCCTCCGTAAGGTGTTAGGCGGCCATCTTCCGTTCGCAGGGGAACGACCAAGATCGCCGACGAGTTCCCCGGCCATGGGGAGGCGCGTCATGCTGCCCGCCATCGGGACGGGCAGGCCGGCACCGAGAGTCCGTGAGCGGATCGCCCGGTGCACATACCTGAATCTGCGGCACACACTCGGTCCGGCTGAACGGCCGGGCCGTGGTCAGAGCCCCGTCGCGGCCTCGAGGAATGCCTCGAGCTCGGTGGGGATGTCGGGTCCGCTGGGCTGGTAGATCAGCTCGGTCACGCCTGCTTCGGCGACCTCGGCAAGACGCTTCCGAACCTCTTCGCGGGTTCCCGTGAACGTCGTGCGCGGAACCGCCTCCCAGCTTCCGGCGTGCCAGGCGGCGCGGTCGGCCTCGTTCAGCCCGACCAAGTGCTGTTCGTGGACGGCCAGGTGGATGTCACGCGGATCGGTGCGTTCGATCGACTTCAGCCACTGCTCGCCACCGGGCAGGCTGCGCACGTCTTGGCCGGCTTCGTGAAGGAAGTGGTAGGCCAGCGCGTTCCCCGGGCCCGCCGCGGCCATGACGTGCGGCGAGTTGAGCGCTTCGCCCTCGGCCAGTACCGTGCCGTGAACGGTCAGCGCCGCCCAGGAGAAGTCCCGGGCGCCCGACGTTTCCTCATTGACGGAGAAGAGCCCGTCGCCCAGCTCACGGGCGATGGCGAGCCCCTTGGGCCCCGTGGCCGAGATGGCGACCGGGATGTCGATCGGGCGCTCGGGGGCATGGCCGGACGGATGCATCATGCGGAGGCGGGCGCCTTGCCATTCCACGGTCTCTCCCGCGAGCAGGCCTTTGAACGCGGTGATGTACTCACGGAGATATGCCCACGTGGCGGGCTTGGCTCCCATGGCGCGTGCGCTGGTGAAACCGGTTCCGAAGGCGACGGCGGCCCTTCCCGGGGCGAGGGCGGCCAGACCGGCGGCCCCGGCCGCGTTGACCATGGGGTGGCGGAGAGTCGGTACCAGCACTCCTGGCCCCAGGCCGATGCGCTCGGTGCGTTCCGCGGCGAGAGCCAGCAGCATCCACACGTCGGGGCTCTGGTGGGGAGTGTCGTAGAGCCACGCACGCTCGTAGCCGAGCCGTTCGGCGACAGCGATGTGGGCGGGTGCGTCCAAGGAGGAGGCAAAGGCACTGGAGATCTTCACGGTACTCCTCTGATGATGTGCGGCCTGATCGACGACGTTGGTCGGCCGTGGTGGTCAGCGGTCCTCGGGGAAGTCGTTTCCGTACATCGGCAGGCCGCTCACGGACTTCTCCCTGGAGACTTCCTCCTCGATCACGTCCCAGTGCTCGGCCAGGACGCCGTCCTCCATGCGGACGAAGTCGACGGCGATCCAGGGGGCGGGCTCCCCGTGTCCCGTGAAGCGCCCGCGCACCATGACCATGTCCCCTTCCGCCAGGATCAGTTCGGTCTCGTGGTGCAGCTCCGGGAGGTTCTTGACCAGGGTGAACAGGCCCTCGCGGCCGGGCGGGATGTGGGCGCTGTGCTGGATGTAGTCGGGAGACCAGAACCGCTGTGCGGAGGCGAAGTCCCGCTTGTTGAAGAGGGTCTCGAAAGCCTCGCTGACGATGGCCTTGTTCTTGTCTTCGATGGCGCTCATGGAAGTGGTCACCTTCTGTCGAATGGCGGCGGAAATCTGCTCGAACTCCCCGGTATGTGGGAGGACTTCAGCCGGTCGGGTCACGCGGCCGACCAGCCGTCGTTCGGAGATCACGTGCAGTGCGGAGCAGCGGCTTTGATCACGCCTTGTTCTGCTGGGCATCACCTCGTCGAAGCACCCTGAGGTCAGGTTTTGAGCACCAGGTCCGCAACGCTCCGGGGGGAGTGACCAGAGCCGAACCCCGTGCGTTCCCGGTTCGGGACCAGGATCGGCCAACGACGGCACCCGTGTCCCTCACGTGAATGGGTGAGGGGGGCGCCGGGCGGATGTCGCCGGGCAGGCCGTTCGGCGCGGCCGGCACACGGCAGCACCCGGGCGGGTGAAAACGTACATCGCTCGCCTTCCGTGCCGCATCGACAGCGGGGCCACACCCAGTTCGCTTCGCCGACTCGATTCCGAGCATGGCAACGATGTGACGTGCGGACCACCGGGCACCGGTCGCTCGGTCGTCGCACCGGCTGGTCGGAGCCCCCAGCGTCTCGGGTCCGGCTTCGCCGCCACCGCTGGCGGGAATATCGTCCGGACGCGGTATTGTTGAACGGTCAACAACCTTCGAGGAGGGCTTCCGATGGCATCCGTACTCGACATCCGCCGCGCCGACGAGCGCTTCCACACCCGCGCCGGCTGGCTCGACTCCCGGCACTCCTTCTCGTTCTCGCGGCACTGGGATCCGGCCAACACCCACTTCGGGCTGCTGCTGGTCTCCAACGACGACGTGGTGGCGCCGGGTACCGGCTTCGACACCCACCCGCACCGCGACATGGAGATCGTCACCTGGGTGCTCGACGGCGCCCTGGTCCACCAGGACTCCGAGGGGCACAACGGCGTGATCTATCCGGGGCTGGCCCAGCGGATGAGCGCCGGCACCGGGATCCTGCACAGCGAGAAGAACGACTCCTGGACGCTCACCGGCGAGCCCGAGCACCGCACGCCGGTGCACTTCCTGCAGATGTGGACCATTCCCGACACCGCCGGCATCCAGCCCGGCTACGAGCAGCTCGACATCAACGACGAACTCGCCGGCGGCGGCTGGGTCACCCTGGCCTCCGGCATGCCCGAGCACGCCAGTCGGCGCGCCATCGCCATCCGGCAGAAGCACGCCGCCCTGCACGTCGCCCGGATCCGGCCCGGCGAGACCCTGGAGCTGCCCACCGCGCCGTTCGCCCACCTGTTCATCGCGCGGGGCAGCGCCGAACTCGAAGGGGGCGGCCTGCTGGGCACCGGCGACGCAGCCCGGATCACCGGCTCGGACGGCCGCAGGCTCACCGCCGGCCCTGACGGCAGCGAGGCCCTGGTGTGGGAGATGACGGCGGCCGTGACGGTGAGCTGACCCCGGGCTTTCCCGGCGTGTCCCGGTTCGACACCGAGTGCGGCGCCCGGATCCGGGCGCCGCACGGCATGCGGCCTGGACTGGTCCCGCCCGGTGCCGGTGCGGGTGGCCGGCCCGCGCCTGGCTGGCCGGTGCCGTGCCAGGGGGCCCTTGCTCCTGGTTCCTGTGGCTGAGTGCCTCATCCGGCGAGTGGGGGCCTGCGTCGGTGCCTCGAAGCGTCAGATCCGCCCGCCGAAGCGGGCGCGCACTGTCGTCGCGGCTTGGGTGAGGAAGGCGTTGAGGCGTTCGGGGACCGACCCGAGAGAGGCCCACCATTGCAGGTCGGCGGTGGTCATGGCGTGGAGGCGGTCGAGGCAGGTGTCGCCGGGGAGGAAGCCATGGGCGAAGACGGTGAGCTCACAGCCGGTGACGAACACCACCTGCGCACCGCTCCGTCGCAGCCTCTCCGCGCGCTGCGCGCAGTCGGCGAAGAACGGCAGGATCCGGCCCGGGGGAAGGACGGCCGGGAACGGTGAGAACCACACTTCGAGGCCCGCGTCGGCTGCGTGCCGCGCGGCGATGCTCAGCCGATCGGCGTCGCGGCCGGAGAAACGCACGGCGTCGTAGCGCAGGTCACCGGCGATCGCCGTCATGTCGTGCCGGACCTGCTCGGGGTCGAAGGTCTTTCGGGTGAGGAGGTGGCCGGGGAAGGTCCCGGTGTCGTAGTTGATGCCCCGTGCGCGCACGTCAGTGTGGGGGAGCCGCGGAAGCTCCCGGACGGCGGGGTCGCGGCGGGTGGATCAGTGGAAGGCGGGCAGCGCGGCGAAGTGCGTGTTCGCCGCCGTGACGAAGTCCGGGGCCATCGTCAGGCTCAGTGCCGGGTCGCCGGCCAGCGCGACGGCCTGGTCGTCGGTCAGCGGGGTGACCCCCTGGGGGTTGGTCGCGCCGTTCCACTCCAGCCGGCTGCCGAGGCTGACCTGGACCCCAGTGCCGTCGGAGTGCAGGACCACCACCGAGGTGTCCTGGACGCCGTTGCCGGGGTGCGAGAGGTACACGTCCTCGCCCCGTGCGTTCGTGAAGCATTGATCCGTTCGCTGGTCACCCGGGCGGTCGGTGGAGGTGTCACAGCCGCGCCTGTCGCCCGTGCCGTCGAACAGGAGCACCCGGACCATCCCGAGGCCCTTCTCGGTCCGCACGTAGAACTCGGCGCTCGGGTTCTGGTTGTCGGCGGTGTCGACCGGGTTACCGGCGTAGTGCTCGGTCTTCGTGCCCTGGGGCAGCGCGTTGAGCGCGGCCTGCAGTAAGGCGGCGGGTGTGGCCGGCACGGTGGCGGGCGGCGCGCCGGCTGGGGCGCTGCCTTTCGAGGCTGTGGCCGCACCGGGCCCGGTGGGCGTGGCGGTGGTGCCCGGCAGGCCGCCGACCAGTGCGGCGACCGCCGTCAGGGCGACGGCCGAGCCGGCGACGGCGCCGACGGTGCGAATTCGCCGGGCCCGCCGCCCGTGACGGATGGCGGCGCCGACCAGGTCGCCCAGCGGGGGAGGGTCGCTGTCGGACAGTTCCTCACTCAGGGTGGAACGGAACTCGTTCATCTGATCCAGTCCTCGTAGAAGTCAACCGCACACCGGCCGTGCGGAGCCGCTCGGTGCCGGGGCCCTGACCTCACAGACGGTCCGGCCCCCGGGTTCGGTCGCACCGCTCGCACAGCCGCACGGGCGGTAGGCGTGCGCCGTCTGGCCACATCAGGCGTCGGGGCGGGCCGGAAGCTGTACCAGGCCCACTCGGTCAGGCTTCCGAGCAGCGCCAGGAGCGCCAACAGGAGTATCAGAAAACCATGTTGTGCGGAGCTCAGCCCGGACAGCCTTCCCCTGGAAAGGGCAGGCTCTACGTCAGGCCGTCGGCCCGTCCAGCCCGCCCGGCTGCGGGACGCCGAGACATCCCCGGTCGTCGAGGACCTGGTGGGCGGGGCGAGGCGGGCCGGGTCGATCATCTCCCGGCAGGGGTCAGCAGCGGTGGGAACGTCCTGACGGGCCGCCACGTTGCCCTGGGGCCCGTCTACGTCGCCATCCCTGGGAGCATCGTGCCCGAGACCACGTCCGTCACCCCCGTCGTTCTTGCCTCACTCCCGGCCCTGAGCGCGCAGGCCGAGCGCCTGATCGAGTTGGGAGTGCACGAGATCGCCGGGCTCTCCGCCGCCGAGTTCCGTGCCTTCGCCGCGGCCGCCGAGGCCTCTGCGGGCGGTGACGGCGCCCTGCTTGCCGTTCACCCGCACCAAGCTCCCGCCTCCGCCCTCGCGCCGCTGCTGAGCCGCGACGGCAAGGCGGGATTCGTCGTCACCGACATGCCCGACGTAGACCTCTTCGCCCCGCTCGACACGCTCGCGCTGCCCGACGCCCCGCTCGACACGCTCGCGCTGCCCGACGCCCCGCTCTACCTCCTCACCGGCCTCAACCGCGGTGACCAGATGGCCAACTGGAGCCCGAACGAGGCGCTGCCCGCCCTCGTCGAGCAGGGCCGCACCCCGCTGCTGCTGACCGAGGGCATCCACTGGGTGATGCAGCAACCCTCCGTCCTGGAGCGCAACCACTGCTTCATGACCATCGGCTCCCGGCTGCGCAAGACCAACGGCACCCTTGACGCCCGCACCCCGGCGATCTGGATCAGCAACGGCACCGGGCGGGACGGCCGCGAGCGCCGCAACGCCCCCAAGGTGGGCTGGTGTTGGGCGGGCAACCGGCACACCTGGCTGGGATTCGCCTCCGCCGCGCACCGCCTGGTCCAGGGATCGTGAACAGTCGTGATCACGTGGCGGGCCGGACGACGGGGAACTCGTCGACGGCACCGCGCTGATCGCCGAGGCCGGCGCGTACGGACCTGGAGGCCGTGCGCGCCACGGGCCCCGGCCTGACGGATCCGGGAGCGATGGTCCACCACACGCGGGCTGGTCGGCCCGGCGGTCGGATCAGCGGCCCGGAAAGGATTCGGCCGTACCGTTTCCGGACGGGGGCGGGGTGTAGTCGCGGGTGTGGACGAGATCGTGGGTGAGCCGGGTGAAGGCGCGGGTGGCGGCGCTGTGGTAGGCGCCCTCACGGTGCAGGAGGGTGACGGTACGGGTGGGCAGGGGAGGGTCGAGGGGGACGGGGGTGAGGTGGGGGTGGTCGTGGGTGATGGCGTCGGGCAGGACGGTGGCCAGAGGGGTGCGCCGGACGATCTCGGTGAGGGCCTGGATGGAGTTGGCCTCGACCGTGATGCGGGGGGCGATGCGGTGGTCCGCGAAGTAGGCGTCGATGTAGCCGCGGGTGGCGAAGTCGCCGCTGAGCAGCGCCAGTTGTTCCTCCTGAAGAGCGTGGACGGGTAGGGGATCAGGCATCGCCCGGGTGTGCCGGGTGCCGGTGACGAGGCTGAGGGTTTCGGTGAACAGCGGGACGGCGGTGATACCGGGCGGGTGGGGGCCGGCGAAGGCGATGCCGAGGTCGAGGTCGTCGGCGAGCAGGGCCGCTTCGATGCGGTCCTGGGTCATCTCCGCCAGGGTCAGGCTGATGCCGGGGTGGCGGGTGTGCAGTTCGGCGGTGAGCGGGCCGATGAGGTAGGCGGTGAAGGTGGGGGTGACGCCCAGGCGCAGGTGGCCGCGGGAGAGGTCGTGGACGTCGTGGACGGCGCGTTCGGCGGCGGCCAGGTCGCGTAGTGCGCGCCGGGCGTGGTCGGTGTAGACGGCGCCGGCGTCGGTGAGCCGTACGGTGCGGCCGGTGCGGTCCAGCAGCTGCACACCCAGGGTTCGCTCCAATTGCTTGATCTGCTGGGAGAGCGTGGGCTGGGAGATATGCAGGTCTTCGGCGGCGCGGGTGAAGTTGCCGTGTTCGGCGACGGCGAGCAGGTAGCGCAGGTGACGTAGTTCGAGAACGGCCATGGAAGCAACTATAGATATGAGCAATAGCTTCCATGGTCAACAGCTCTTGGACACTATATGCACAGGTCATGCATGGTGGATCTCACCAGCCCGCAGGGGCCGGTCACCACCGAAGGGAGTGACCCATGCAGGACCTCACCAAGGGCGTCGCCCGTTTCCAGCGGGACGTCTTCCCGGCCAAGGCGCAGCTCTTCGCCCACCTGGCCACGCATCACACGCCGCACACGCTGTTCATCAGCTGCTCCGACGCCCGCGTCGTCCCCGAGCTGATCACCGGCACCGAGCCGGGTGACCTGTTCGTCATCCGCACCGCCGGCAACCTGGTGCCCGCCTACACCCCCGAAGCCGACGGGGTGGCCGCGAGCATCGAGTACGCCGTCGCCGCACTGGGCGTGAAGGACATCGTCGTCTGCGGCCACTCCGCGTGCGGCGCGATGACCGCCCTCGCCGAGGGCCACGACCTCGGCGGGGCCCCGGCGGTCGCCGCCTGGCTGCGGCACGCGGACGCCTCCCAGGCCCGTACCACCACCGCCGGTGACGTTTCCGCCCTGGTGCGGCAGAACGTACTCGCGCAGCTGGCGAACCTGGCCACCCACCCCTCGGTCGCCCGCGCCCTGGCACAGGGCAAGGTCGCCCTGCACGGCTGGGTCTTCGACATCGCCACCGGCCGCGTCGAGGAACTGTCCACCGCCATCCCCGCGCTCGCGGCCTGACCCCACCTGCCGGATCCGGTTCCCCGTCCGCGACAGCGTGCCGGGAGCCCCGTACCCACCACTTCGCCCTCTGTCCGTGAAGTGGTCCACCCAAGAGAAAGAGGACGTACCGATCATGGTGCACGCCCAGTTCGACCCCACCGCCCGCGAGGCCCTCGCCACCGCCGCCGTCGAGGCCAAGATCCGTAAGAACCTCTCCTGGAAGCAGATCGCCGACGCCTCCGGCCTGTCGGTGGCCTTCACCACCGCCGCCGTCCTCGGTCAGCACCCGCTGCCGGAGGACGCCGCCAAGGCCGTCGCCGAGCTGCTGGGCCTGGACGAGGACGCGGCGATGCTGCTGCAGACCATCCCCACCCGCGGCTCGATCCCCGGCGGCATCCCGACCGACCCGACCATCTACCGCTTCTACGAGATGCTCCAGGTCTACGGCACCACCCTCAAGGCCCTGGTCCACGAGGAGTTCGGCGACGGCATCATCTCCGCGATCAACTTCAAGCTCGACGTGAAGAAGGTCGCCGACCCCGAGGGCGGCGAGCGCGCCGTCATCACCCTCGACGGCAAGTACCTGCCGACCAAGCCCTTCTGATCCGAGCCCTTCTGACCTGACGCCAAGGCCGCGTCACAGACCGGGCAGCGTAGCGGGGCGGGCCGGAACCAGCCTTCCGGCCCGCCCCGGTTCCCGGCGAGACGGCCCCGTACCCCCCTTCCACCTCCGGAGGACTTCCATGGACTTCGTCCAGCGCACCATCGACATCGCCCGACAGAACGTCGCCGAGGGCGGCCGCCCGTTCGCGACCGTCATCGTCAAGGACGGCGAGATCCTCGCCGAGAGCCCGAACGAGGTCGCCCAGACCGGTGACCCCACCGCCCACGCGGAGATCCTCGCCATCCGCGAGGCCTGCGTGAAGCTGGGCACCGAGCACCTGACCGGCGCCACCATCTACGTGCTGGCCCACCCGTGCCCGATGTGCCTGGGCTCGCTCTACTACTGCTCCCCGGACGAGGTCGTCTTCCTCACCACCCGCGACGCCTACGAGCCCCACTACGTGGACGACCGCAAGTACTTCGAACTCGCCACCTTCTACGACGAGTTCGCCAAGCCCTGGCAGGAGCGCCGACTGCCCATGCGCTACGAGCCGCGCGAGGACGCCGTCGAGGTGTACCGGTTCTGGCAGGAGCGCAACGGCGGCGAGCGTCGTGTCGCCGGTGTCCCCACCGCCTGATGACCCAGGTGATCGAAAAGGTGGCCTGGATCCACCTGGATGCGGGCCGGCTCCTGACCGCCCGCACCCACGGCCGCGACCGGTTCTACCTGCCCGGCGGCAAGCCCGAACCAGGCGAAACCATCGAGCAGACCCTGCTCCGCGAGGTTCGCGAGGAACTCGGCGTCACCCTGGACGCCTCCACCATCACCCCCTTCCTGACGGTGGAGGCCCCGGCCGACGGCAAACCCGCCGGGACGACCGTGCGCACGGTGTGCTGCACCGCCACGCCCACCGGCGCCCCCGGCCCGTGCTCGGAGATCGCCGAGATCGCCTACCTCACCCACGGCGACCGCCCCCGTGCCAGCGCCACCACCCGCGAAGTGCTCGACCGCCTCGCCGCCACCGGCCGGCTCCTGCGCTGGTGAACCCCGGCGGCGCACCGCCCCGGCGCCTTGGCGCACACCTTCCGGCCCGGGGTCGGTGCGCCGCCACTGTCCTCCGTGTGCTCCCACAATCAGTCCCGAACCGTTCTGCCCCAAGGTGGTGTCGTGTCCGAGCTGTCCCCAAGGCAGCGGCTGCTGGTCCTCGCCGTGTGCTGCTCGGCACTGTTCCTCTCGCGGCCGTACGTCGTGGCCTTCGACCGCGGCCCCGAGTGCGGAGTGCGTCACCTCCAGATCACGCGGACCGCCGGCCAGTGGCTTGCCCCGGCTTCGCTGCCGGCCCCGGCCCCGGGAGGACTGGGGAGGTGCCGCGCCTGCGGCGGCCGGGTGCGTCTGGTTGCCCGATCGGGCGGGGTCGATTGGGTCGGTGTGCGGTCCGTGAGGAAGACCGCGGCAAGGCCGGTAGGGGCGGACCGGACCGTTGGGATAGGACGATTTCGTGTTGGCACGATCGCCGTATAAGGTGGTCTCACCGACGCGGGGTGGAGCAGCTCGGTAGCTCGCTGGGCTCATAACCCAGAGGTCGCAGGTTCAAATCCTGTCCCCGCTACGATGAGGGCCGGGGCTGGCGCATGAGTGCGCCGGCCCCGGCCCTGTTCGTTGGTCGACTGGCGGCGCGAGCAGGCCTGCGTCGGGGGCGAGATGACCGTTCGGCAGATTGCCGCCCGAGTGCGAAGGCCCTCGCCAGTAGCAGCCCTTGGACCGTGAAACCGCCGTTGCCCGGTCAGGTCGGGCCGGGGTCCACGGTGTTGGGTCCGGTTCGCGGGCCCCGGGGGGGTGCGGAGCAGCCGCTGCCGTCGGGGTGCGAGTGGCACCCGAGCGCTGATGGCGGTGGAGCCGCGCGGGGTGAGCACTCAGAGCCGGAGCGCAGGGTCTGTTCAGGCCAGCCGGGCTGTCGCAAGTTGTGGTTCACGGCCGAATACGCCGGATCGAGCATCGTCGAAGCCGAATCCCCACACGCCGCCGCGACGTCCCGGCCCGCAGAAGTCACCGACCTGATACTGGAGGCCACCAGCTCGGTCTCGCCGTCCACCGACCCACTCTGATTGGAAACGCGACGATGACCTCATCGAACTTCGCCACCTACCTCGAGCGCAACAAGCAGTTCGCCGCCACCGACGCCAAGACCCATGTCCCCGAGGTCCCGTTCGTCCCGTTCAAGCAGGTGTACCTGATCACCTGCATCGACCCGAGAGTGGAGCCCGCGGCGATCGTGGGCGTACAGCTCGGCGAGGCGATCGTGGCCCGCAACGTCGGGGGCCGCATCACCCCCTCCATGGTCCACGATCTGACATGGATCTGCCATCTTCATGAGAACAAGACCCCCGACGCCGACTGGTTCGAGGTGGCGATCATCCACCACACCGACTGCGGCTCCGGACTGTTCGCCGATGCCGAACTGCGCCGCACCTACGCCGAACGCGGCGGCTATGACGAGGAGACCGCCGCCGCCATGGCGGTGCTCGACCCGTCCGCCACCGTGCGTACCGATGTCGAGTTGCTGCGCCGGGCCCCCGAACTGGCCGGCAGTATCGGCAAGTTCAAGATTGGCGGCTACGCCTACGACCTCAAGACCGGCGTGCTC
Source organism: Kitasatospora sp. HPM-01-4 (assembly GCF_051374625.1). NCBI lineage: Bacteria > Bacillati > Actinomycetota > Actinomycetes > Kitasatosporales > Streptomycetaceae > Kitasatospora > Kitasatospora sp. HPM-01-4. The sequence goes on from NZ_JBPQGP010000005.1 coordinate 9,047,208, forward strand.
ACCACCGTCGTCGACCCGAACTGACCCGGTATCGCACCGGACCCCGCCGCAGCGCCAGGTGATCCGGCGGACCGCCTGGACGACCTGGACCCCCGGCATCACCTGGCGCGGCAGCCGGGACGGCGCGGCGGAGGCCGTCGACGCTCTGCGTGTCGGCCGGCTCCACGGCAAGGCAGTGCTGATCTTCGACGCCTGAGGTGCCCAGCCGTCTCCGGTCGGATCCGTGCGGTGGGACGGGCCCGTCCGGGGTGGGCTGCTACCGGAAGTCCTCCGCGTGGTCCCGCACCCATGAGCGGAAGCTGCGTGCCGGGCACCTGAGCACCTGCTGCACCGTGTCCGTCACCCGCTCCGGCTTGTGCGTGAACGACTCCCAGGCCCGTAGTCGGGACTCCACGAATGCCCCAGGGTGCGACGGAACCGGGTGCCCATCGCGTTGGATAGGTATGGACCGCACAACAACCACCGTTCCAGGGCCGCTGGACTTCCGGGAGTTCGTTGCGGCGAGGGGGCGGCACCTGGTCAGGACGGCGTACCTGCTGACCGGTGGCGATGCGCATCTCGCCGAGGACCTCGCCCAGGAGGCCCTCGGGCGCGTCTTCCTGAAGTGGCGCCGGATCTCCCGGATGGAGAATCCCACCGGGTATGCGCAGACCGTCCTGGTCAACACCTTCCTGTCGTACCGGCGCCGGCGCAGCAGCGCCGAGCACGTCACCGACACGTTCGCGGACGCCGCCGCCCACGACCCCGACCCGGCGCTGCGGGTGACCCTGCTGGGGGCGCTCGGTGAGCTGCCGGCGAAGGACCGGGCGGTGCTGGTGCTCCGCTTCTGGGAGGACCGCAGCGTCGAGGAGACCGCGTCCGCCCTGAACCTGAACCCGGGTGCCGTCCGCTCGCGCAGCAGCCGGGCGCTGGCGCGGATGCGCGAGGCACTCGGGTCCGACTCCCTTTCCGCCCTGAGGAGCTGAACGATGACGTACGAGGAGGAGTTCGCGTCGGCGCTGCGCGCGATCGCCGACCGGGCGCCCGAGCCGCCGGGCGAGACGCTCGCGCTGGCCTCGGAGCGCCGTGGGCGCAGGCGCCGGCTGCGCAGGCGGGCGGTGGTGACGGGGGCGGTCGCGGTGGTGGTGCTTGCGGGTGTCACGGTGAGCACGCTGCCGGGGCGGGCGGGCGGCCAGGGGCCGGCCGGCGGCATGAGCCCGGAGATCACCGGCCGTTTCATGACCGACACCTTCAAGGCGCTGCTGCCCGCGGGCAGGGTCACCGTCGATGCCGGGTACGGGGCAGGGGACCGCGGCGCCGGTCAGGGCCCGCTCGCCGTCCTGGAGTTCGACGACGGCCAGGGGGCGGCCCAGCTGGATCTGTCCGCCGAGCGGGTCGGCGTGCCGATCACCGCGGCGACCCAGGGCACCCAGTGCATCGGCTCGGTGGACTACCCGACCGAGCTGTGCAACCGCGTGGTCCGGTCCGACGGATCGATCCTGATGGTCCAGAAGTTCCTTCCGCGGGCCCCGGACTGGACCCGGCGATGGTGGGTGGTCTATACCGCTCCGGACGGGCGGCAGGTACAGGTGAACGAGCTCGCGCGGGGCTCGGCGGAGCGGCCCGCACGGCAGGTCCTGCCGGTCAGCACGCAGTGGCTGACCGACGTGGTCGCCAGCAGCGTGTGGGATCCGGTGTTCGGGGCGGTCACCCAGGCGACCGCCTCACCGCCGGCGCCGGGCACCGTGGCCGACCCCCCGGCGGCGGCCGAGCTCCGAACGGCACTGCGGGGCCTGCTGCCGGCCGGCGCGCAGGCGCGGGACGCCGGGGCCGCCGACGTACCCGGCTCCACCCTCCTCTCGGTCACCCTCGCGGACCGCACCAGCAACGTCGGGATCGACGTCATGCCCGGCTCGGAGAGCGGGGACCCGGAGCGCCGGACCGCGTTCACCAAGGACGTCGACCCCGCATCGGTGGTCCGCAGCGAGGACGGGACACTCACGGTCGCCCGGACGTACGGCGCGAGCAAGAGCGCTGCGGAGCCGGTCGTGCAGTGGGTCGTCGAGGCGCTGCGGCCCGACGGCACTCTGGTGGCGGTGTCCGAGTGGAACGGCACCGACCCGGCCGCCCCTGTTCCGGGTACGCCCGCACTGACCGTCGACCAGCTTCGGGCCATCGCGTTCGGCGCGCGCTGGAGCGGCTGATCGGCGTGAGAACGGCCGGGCGGGTTGACGATCCTTCCCGCGTACCGGCCGAACCCGCCGTTTCGATGAACTGACGCGTGATCGACCCCCGGTGCGAGGACAGGTCTCAGACGGCCGTCAGGCCGCTCCTGTCCAGCCCAGCCGCCGTGTCGCCTGGACACGGCGGCTACGGGCGGGTTGAGGCGGACCTGGAGCCGCTGCCGTTCCCACACCCCGCACACAGGGGCAGCCAGGCCCCGGCAGCCTCGCAAGGCGGTCGAGAACCCGCCCGGGCGATCCGCGGCTTCCAAGCCGAGTACTACCCGGCATGCGTGACCCGCCGCGCCTGGCGGCCGTGAAGTAGCCTCGCCGTGTCCTCCGGACCGCTCGTGTGCCCGTCGCTCGGGACCGTGCCGCTGAGGCCGCGTGGGCGGGTGCGTTGACCTGGGGTTCCGGTCAACCCTCGGGATCGCTGACGAGCAGACGATGGATCTTCTCCGCTTCCGCACGGCGGCCGAGTCGGGCGAGCAGCTCCGCCTGTAGCTGCATGGTGTGTCGCAGGTGGTCGGTGAACGCCGCGGGGAGTCGGTCGGCCAGCTGGAGGTAGATGGCGGCGGCGCTGTCGGCCGAGCGCAGGGCACCGCGCAAGTCGCGGCCCCAGACCAGACGTACGGCTGCTGAGGCGAGCAACGTGCGGGCGAGTCCGGCGGAGTGGACGGCGGGGTCGGCCTGGGCCAGGCGTCGGTGGAGTGCTGCCGACCGCTCCAGGGCGGTGACGGCCTTCCGGAACCGTCGTAGTTCCGCCAGGTCGGCGCCGAGGTTGTGGAGCGTCATCGCGAGGTCGGGCTCGTACGCGGCCGGGTTGGCGCGGGCGAGGCGCCGCCAGATCCGGAGCGCCTCCTCGGTCGTGGTCAGCGCCTCCTGGTGCCGGCCCACCTCCGTCAGACGGTTGCCGAGATTGTCCAGCGAGCGGGCGAGGTCGGGCTCGTACGCGACCGGATCGGTCAGGGCCAGGCGCCGGTAGAGGGCTGCCGACTGCTCCCCGGCGGCCAGCGCCTCCTGATGCCGTCCCACCTCCGACAGATGGCAGCCGAGGTTGGTCAGCGACATCGCGAGGTCCGGCTCGTACGCGGCCGGGTTGGCGTCCGCCAGGCGCCGCCGGATCCCGACCGCCTCCCCGGTGGCGGCCAGGGCCTCCTCATCCCGTCCCATATCTCCCAGACAGCGGCCCGCATTGTTCAGCGAGGCAGCGAACTCGGGCTCGTACCTTGCCGGGTTGGCCCGGGCCAGGCGCCGCCAGATCTCCACCGCCTCCTCGGCGGCGGCCAGGGCGTCCTGGTGCCGTCCCAGCTCCGGCAGGAGGCGGCCGAGGTTGGTCAGCGACGTCGCGAGATCGAGCTCGTGGGCGGCCGGGTTGGCCCGGGCCAGGCGCCGCCAGATCTCCATGGCTTGCTCGCTCGCGGCCGACGCCTCCGCGCGTCGGCCCTGCATCGCCAGGCAGAGGGTGAGGTTGCCGAGCGAGGTGGCGAGCTCGTACTCGTACCGGGCCTGGTCGGTCTCGGTCAGGTGCCGCCGGATCTCCACCGCGCGTTCCACGGTGGCCAGCGCCTCCTCCCCCCGCCCCAGGCGCGCGAGGCCGGTGCTGAGGTTGTTCAGCGAGGTGGCGTAGTCGTCCAGGAAAGCCGCCGGATTGGCCTGGGCCAGGCGCCGCCAGATCTCCGTGGCCCGCTCGGCGGCGGCCACTGCGGCGTCATGGCGGCCCGCCTCGCCCAGGCGGATTCCCAGGTTCACCAGTGCTGGGGCGAGGCTGCCCTCGTGGGCCGCGGGGTCGGCCTGAGCGAGCCCCCGGCAGATCTCCACCGTCTCCTCGGCGACGGTCAGTGCCTCTGCCCGCCGTCCCACGTCCGCCAGGCTGTTGCCGAGTACGGAGAGGGCGTTGGCGAGCAGGTGCCGGTAGCCGGCCGGGTCGGCCTCGGCCAGGTGCCGGTAGATCGCCACTGCCTGTTCGGAGGCGGCCAGGGCGCGCGAGTGGAGGCCCGCGTAGGACTGGCGCACCGCGAGGGTGGTGTACAGGCCGGCGTGCCGTGCGGGATCGTCCGTGGCCGCGAGGAGGTGGGCGGCGAGGCGGGCGGTCAGGGCCGCGATGCCCGGGCTGAGGTCGGTGTGCCGATCAGGCGGGAAGCGCGCTTCGACGGCCTCCAGGACGGTCGGGTCGATGGTGGGGATGCCGGCGAGTGCGGTGAGGGCGGCGCTTCCGGCGGCGATGGCGAGTCCTGGGTCCTGGCGCAGCAGCGGGTACAGGCAGGCCGGGCCGAGATGCGGCCAGCGTTCGGCCGCGGCGGCCAGGAAGGTGACGGTACGCGGCGTCCAGGGCGCGGGTGTGCGGTCGGCGGCCCGGTCCAGCAGGAGGTCCACCGTGGGCGTCGCCCAGTGCTGGGCGGGATAGTCGGCGGTGTGGCCGGGGACGGTCAGCGCCAGGAAGTCCTCGGCGAGGCGGTCCGGGTAGAGGGGCGCCAGGACGGTGTCGGGGGCGGAGCCGGCCGGGGGATAGCAGGCGGCGTGGTCGGTGAGGATCTGCGCGGCGGGGTCGAGCCGGAGCGTCCCGAGCACGGCGGTGCCGTCCGGCCGGGTGAGCGTGCCGGTGAGAGCGGCGGTGAACACCGTCCGGTTCATCGTCTCGGGTGGGGTGGTGAATGTCCGTCCGGCGGGATCGAGTTCATGGGCCGGGTCGCCGTAGAGGTTCTGCCAGTGCAGGTGCTCCCGGTCCAGCAGATAGATCGTCAGGTTCGCCATGTCGCCGGGCGGTCGGCGACCGGTGACGTAGGCGTCGACCGCGACCAGCGCGGCGGTGTGCACCGCGAGGGTCAGGCCGAACTCGGGGGCGTCCAACGGTCCCGGAGGGCTGACGGCGGCCGCGGAGGTGCCGTAGTGGGCGGCGAAGCTGTCGCGGGCCGCGGCGAACATCGCCGCGCGGGCCTGCCGCGCCGTCCCCTCGCCGCCGGGCAGCGGCGCCAGCAGCTGGGTCGAGGTGGCGGCCTGGTGGTTGGCCAGTGCGCCGCGTACGGCCGGCCAGAGGTCGGCGCTGCGGCCCAGCAGGAGCACCCGGGTCCGCACGGCGGTCTGGTGCAGCAGGGCGTTGCTGAACAGCGCCGTCAGATGGCTGGGCGGCCACCGGTCCGCGTAGTCGACGATCAGCAGCAGACCGGTGGCACCGGTCAGGCGCAGGTCCTGACTGCCCGGGGGCGGCAGGACGGTACCCGGCCCGTGGGTGGCGGTGACGACCTTCCACCCGTCCGCCAGCGAGGCGTGCGCGAACTCGGCCGAAAGCCGGGACTTGCCCTGGCCGCCGGGTGCGTGCAGCCAGCGCACGGCCAGCCGCGGGCCCTCGTCGCGCCAGGTCCGCAGCCCGGCGAGCTCCTCCGCCCGGCCGGTGAACGGCACTACGGCGAAGCGGGCGTTGAGCATCCGGCTGGGCAGCTGCCGCAGATACCCCGGATCCGCCTGCGGTGCCGGACGCCAGGTCTCCAACACGTACAGCGGCGGCCCGTCGCCGAAGACGTTGATGTCGCCACCGATCACCCCGTACGCGAAGCCGCTCTCCGCTCGCACCTCCTGATGGACGCTCACGGGATCCGGAGGCTGACCGGGCACCGACGCACCGGACGTCTGCGGATCGGACGTCACAGGGGCTCGTCGGTGGGCGCCGGCCCGGTGTGATGGTGGACGTGCACGCTGCTGCCCGGCCCGAGTGCGCCGTAGGCCGAGCCGCCGTCGCGCGCGGTGACGTGCTGGACCCACTGCTGCCGGACCGGCGGAAGCTGCTGCTGGAGCTCCCGGATCAGGGCCAGCAGACCGTCCTCGGTGTCCGGCAGCTCGCGCAGCAGGTCCACCAGATCCGCCTGCCAGCGCGCGATCTCACCCTCCCGGACCGCGGCGGCCTCTCCGGCGCTCGTTATTCGGGCGGCACTGCGCTCCAGTTGGGCCTCGACGTCCTGCCGGGAGTCGCCGCGGCGGTGGAACAGGGCGGCGGTCCTGGCCCGGGCCGACTCCCAGGCGCTGGTCGCCATCGCCGCCACGACGGTGGTCGCGCCGGTCATGGCCAGGCTCACCAGCGGTTCCACGTCGGGCATCGTGCCTCCTCGATCTGGTCCTGAGCTGTCCGGTCGGGTGGGGAGTGTGCCTGCACATCATGCCCGCCGCTCCCGCCGAATGTGGCGAAACGGCGAAGACGAACGGCCGGTGAGGCCGCGTTGGTGTCGGTCCAGGCTCCGGCCGGCCGGCCGGGCGGGGTCGGTCACGGTCGCGCCGGGGCGCGGGGTGGCCAGGCGGTAGTAGCGCTCCCGCTCGCTCTCGGGAACGCCGGGGGGCGGCTGGCCGGGCACCGCGATCAGCCCGTCCTCGCCCGCGGCCGCGACGCCGGTGAGCCGGGACGTCGCCCGCTCCCTGCACGCCACCGGAGCCCCCGGGTTCGCCAGGCTCGCCGAACCCGGCGTCACCTACTTCGAGTTGCCCACCGGCCACTTCCCCATGCTCACGACCCCGGCTGCCCTCACCGATGCGCTCGTGCGCGCGGCCGCGGGCGAGGGGGCGGGCCTCTACGACTGACAGTGCGCCAAGCGGCGGCGCCTGCCGTAGGCGATGGTGGGCGGTGGGAAGTCGGCGAGGCCGACTTCCCACTCACGGTGAGGTTCAGGCGGCGCTTGCCCGGGAATTCGTCGTCTTCCTCGATGAGCAGGCGGGGTCACCCGTTCACCCGGGCGTCATCGGCTTCGAGCGGGAGGACCCGCGGATGCCGCCCCCGGGCCTACCAGGCCGTGCCCCGGGGCTTCCAGCTGCCCGATCACGTCGATTCCGCCCCGTGTCGAGAACCTCGTCAGACGGTGTCGGCGGCATTCTCCTGTTGCAGTCCCAAGTAGGTCCAGCGCACGCCTCGCCGACCATGCGGGTCTTCACGTTCGCTGTGGTGCACAACGCTCAGACCATGGCCCCGGGCGAGCTCGATCGTCTCGTGCGCCGAAACGTTGAACATCCGTCGTCCGGCCGGGACGGGGCCGTGCCGCAGGGAGAGGATCACGCGCCCCTCGGAGGCGAGCATGTCGGCGATGCTCTCCATCGCCAACGCCCGCTGCATTTCGTCCAGATGCATCCACACGGCCGTCAGAAGGATCAGGTTGAACCGTTGGCTGCGACTGCGAAGCATCCTCATTTCGGGCAGCGAGTCATCGACCCATTCGATGTCCCGGTCGTCATGGATCCGCTGGCCCAGGGCACGAAGTTCCGCGGTGGGCTCAGCGGCGATGACCACGTGCCCCTGACCGGCCAGCGCGGCGGCATCGCGGCCACTGCCTGCCCCGATGTCGAGGATCGCGCTGGGCTGAGACGGGAACAGGTGCAGTACGTCGCGGTGGACGTCGGCGAAGGAGACGCTCTCGTACTGCTCGACGAGTGTGTCTGCGGCTTCGCCGTAGCCGGCGGTACTGGCAAGAGGCGTCGGGTCAATCACTCGTACAGATTAGCGAGCGGGCCACGAAGGCCGGATCCGCAGGCATTCGGACAGTTCCAATACCCGACTCCACGGGCAACTTGGGGGGAGCTGTTCGATGTTCACGAGAGGTGGCAGCAGCACCCGTTCACGTCCGCGGCTCGCTCCGTCAGCGGGGATCGGCCGGCCATCCGAGGGCGCGGAAGACCGCGACGGGGTCGAGGTAGTCCTGCCTCCTCCTCGCGGCCGCTGGAGATCTCCCTCTGGTGGGGGAGCGCTTTCGTTCGTCCGGCCGGTTCAGGGCGGGATCAGCGATCTCAGAGTGGAGCCATGACATCAGAGACCCGGGAGAGTACGGCGGCCTCCGCCAGGCAGCCCACCACGCGTCCGCGCAAGCGGGCGGCGCTGGAGGCGGACGCGCCCGGCAACCGGCTGCGGTGGGCCGTTCCGGTGACCCAGGCCGCAGCGGCCTGCTACGCGGCGCCGCAGATTTGGTGGTCGCTCGGCCACGCTCCGTCGTTCGGTCGGTTCGGTACCGATCTGCTGGTGGTCCCGCGCTGGGGGGTCGTGGTCCTGTGTGTGGTGGCGGTGGGGCTCGCGCACGGACTGCGGACGGCCGCCGGGCCCAACCGTGGCCTGTTGGGGGCGTCCTGGGCGGTGAGCGGTGTACTGCTCGTCTCCTGCCCGCTGCTGCTGCTCGACGTGGTCGGCACCCTGATCCCCGGGCTGCGGATCCCACACAACCTGCCCGGTGCGCTGAGCCGCGCGGCCTGCTTCGCGGTGGCCGCCCTGCTGTTCGGCTGTGCCACCGCGTACCGGCGCGGCCGTTGGGGCGACTGCCCACGCTGCAGCCGCACCGGGGAGGCGCAGCCGGCTGAGCCGGCGCGGCCCCCGCGCTGGGCCTGGTGGGGGGCCTACGGCGCGGTCGCGTCCTGCTGGCTGAGGATCGCCGCCCAGTACGGTCTGGGCTGGGTCGGTCCGGGACACCTCGATTTGGCCGAGGGGGCGTCCCTTGCGGTGTTCGACGCGGGTTTCGTCATAGCGGGCACGCTGCTGCCGCTGTCCCTGGTACACGGCTGGGGCCGGGCCTTCCCCCGTTGGGTGCCGCTGCTGGCCCGGCGCCGGGTGCCGCGCCGGCTGCTGCTGCCGCCGGCAGCCGGGATCTCCGTCGGGCTGCTGGTGTACTTCGGTGTGGGCATCGGCCAGTTGGTCGGGGAGACGATCCACTCCAGGCCGCAGCCGGGCTCACTGCCGCTGTCGTTCCTGTGGGTGGCGATGCCCGCGTACTGGCTGTGGGGACTGGGGCTCGGCGCGGCTGCGGTGTCGTACCACCGGCGGACCCGCCGTCCCTGCCGAGTGTGCGGACGCTGAGCCGAGCCTGTTCGGTGCCCGGTGTTCTTCGTCGCTCTGACCCCGGCCCGACCGGCACGGTAGGCCACTGGGGGCAGCGCGGAACTGACTGGGAAGGTGTCCTGCGCCAGCTGGAGGAGGCCTCCCGTGCGGGTGGCCGCGGTGGACGCACGGGTAGGGGCCCAGGCGTGGCCGGCTTTCGCGAGCTGCTCCATCGAGGCGCAGCGGGCGCCGGCGGCCGTGCAGTCGGATGCCGCAGCCACCCGGCCGCGCTGCCGTTCTGGGACGGCGACCTGAAGGTCGCCGGGCAAGGTGGTGCCCCGCATCCACGTTGGCCTGGCCCGGGGTTGGGGTCAGGGGGGTGATGCCGGTGGTCCGGGCGGGAAGGCCGAGGGTGAGGACGGCCAGGATTCGATGGAGGCCGTCGGTGACGCTGTATCGGGTGTTGTCGCTGAACTCGGTGATGTCGGGGAGGAGTTGGTGTCGTTCGGTGCCGGGTTCGCGGTCGTAGGCTGTGGTGTCGGGCATGAAGGTCGTGGTGTGGAGGTTCGGAGCCGGCTGTCGAGGCCGGGCGCGACTGACCTGTGGAAGCGAAGTCGGGACGGTCGTCGCGTCGTTGCCGCTGCGGGTCATCTGAGGTCTCTGTCCGGCGGGTGTGCGATAGGTTGCCCGCCATGACTGAGCTTGGGCCCGTTGCGTGGCCACCTGCCCCGATCAGGACCGAGCGGATCGTGCTCCGCGAGTCCGGGGCCCTGACATGACCTGCTCCGGGTCGGATATGTTCACGATCGGCTGTGCAACATAGGGGAGTTGACATGATCGACCCGGACGAATACGAGGCGACGGCCACGAAGGCCGGCCTGGGGGAAGCGGTCGCGGTGCACCCGCGGTACCGGCCGGTGACGCTGGCGATGCAGGCATGGATCGGCGGTGCGGCCCTGGCCATCGGCATGGGCGCCGGTGTGGCCGTCGGCACGTGGTGGCCCCTGGCGGTGGCCGTCGTCGTGATGATCGCGGCCGGGATCGCGTACGGGCGGCTGGCACCCGTCCAGGGCACGCAGGCCGTGCTGGTCTACCAGGGCGGTCTGCTCCTCGCCGCCCAGGCCGGGCCCGACCGCACCGTCCGCTGGGACGACATCAGGGCCACCGAGTACACCCCGGAGAGCTACCGGGACGAGCGACTGGGCGCCGGCCAGACCCGGACCACCCGCACCTACGAGCAGGGCGTGATCTGGATCGCGGGGGGCGCCGGACCGATCACCCTGCTGCACGTGCGGCGGATGGCCCGGCTGTTCGAGGAGATCGACAACCGGATCATCCCGGCCATCCTGGTCGACCTGAACGAGACGCTGCGCGCCGAGGGAAGCGTCCGGTTCGATCGGGGCCGGCTCGCCGTCACGCCCGCCGGGCTGGTCCACACGCCGCCGTACGGGCAGGGCGGGGAGTTCGCGTGGTCGCAGGTGCGGTCCGTGAAGGCCTCGGGCCACGGCGAGCTGGAGATCAGGGTGGTGACGGGTCAACCGCCGATCAGACTACGGCTGTTGAACGCCCGGGCGGCCGTGGAGTTCATCGAGGAGCTGCGCTCGGCGGCCGGCAGCGGTCAGGCTTGAGAACGGCGGCCGGAGCTGCCGCGCCTGATCCGGTGGGCGCGTGAGGCTGCTCCTCGCTCACCCGCTGCCGGGCCGCTTCCGGATCACCGCTCCACGGGGACGGCGACGCCGGGTAGGCGCGCCGCCCGTACCGCTCATGCCAAGCGCTCGGAGCGAGGGCGATGCCGGGGCGGTCAGACTCCTGCGGCGCGGCGCGGCGCCGGCGGTGGTGGTCGACGGTGACGGCGGCAAGGAGTGGCCCCCAGGCGACCAGGGGCAGGTAGAGGAATCCGGCGATGGTGTTGCCGAGAGGGGTCATGTCCGGGTGGGGGAAGACCCACCAGAGGGCGAACTGGGTCAGGCCCAGGGTCAGCGCCCCTGCGCCGAGGCCTGCCGCCGCGGTGATCGCGCGCGGGTTCGGCCGGCGCCCGCCGGCGAGGGGGACCCACCGCGGCAGCACCTCGCCCCACGGCCGGACCAGCCCGAGCGTGAGCAGCGCCAGGAGCTCTCCGGCCATGCTGAGCCCGACGACGTACACCGCGCCCCAGCCGGTGAAGCCCATCGCCTCGTAGCCGGCCTGGGTGTACCTGGCGGCGAAACCGGCCGCCAGCAGCAGGCGCCAGATCCCGGACGGCAGGGTGACCAGCGCGGCGGCATGGGCGGCACGGACGGCCCAGCGGGGCGGGAGCGGAAGAGCGGGGTCGAGTCGGGCGGCAGTCATGGGCACTATCGTCCCGGCGTGTCCGCGCCCCGGCGTCGTCCCTGAGGGCCGGCCTCGAACCCGGCTTCGGAAGGAGATCCGTACCGCCGTCTCCCCCGCGCGGGGGAGGGCTGTCCTCCTTCGCCGTTCACAGGAGCATCGATGAGGACGCGCGACCCCGTCACCCCGTTCGGCTCTACCTTCCCACGCGCGTCCACCTGTAGACCGACAGCCGGCCGCCCGCGCGCCGTCGAGTCGAGGGCCCGACCCTTGAACCTGACGTTCAACGTCCGGCTAAGCCTCCGGGCAGCTCCGAAGGAGCTCGGCGAAGGCCTCACCGGCGGAACCGGAGGGGAAGATCCGCAGCGCCGTGTCGCAGCTCGATGTGCTGATCACGTAGTGCTCGGCGAGGTGGGAGAAGTCGTCCCAGGGCTCCCAGACGTGGGCGCGCAGCAGGATCCGGCCGCAGCGGGTGCAGCCGATCCACGGCACCAGCACCAGGTCGGCGAGCTCCGACTCGCTCCAGCCCGTCACCACCTCGACCTCGTCGCCGTCACCATCGAGCAGTCGCACCGTGGCGGGCGCGCCGTCGCCCAGGCAGCGCAGGATGCCGGGCGTGAGCCGCTCGCGCTCGCCCCACTCCTCGGCGAGTACGGAGATCTGCGCCCGGTCCGCCCCGCTGATCGGGACCTGGCGGGCGAGCAGGCCCTCCACCAGCAGGCCGAGCCCGCACTCCTGTTCCCCGATCTCCCAGCAGTCCTTGACCTCCTTCGAGGCGGGTTCCGGAAGGAGATCGGCGATCCGGTGCCAGAGGGCGGTGTTGTCATCCATAGAGCGGACTCTAACGCCCCCGCTGATGTCTCCAGCAGGCAAGGGCCCGCGTTCGGACCGGGCCATGCTTGGTAGGGGTGGTGGTCGGTTTCGGCGGTGGGCGTCTTTGCCGCGAGGCGGGCGACCGCACGGAGCCGGCCGGCCGCGTCAGCAGTAGCCGGTGTGGAGGAAGCCGCGTTGGGAGGCCGTGCCCAGGCAGGTCGAGGGGGATGTCGACGTGGCTCGGGAGGGCAGCGAAGGGAACGTTGAGGAGGATGAACTCCCTCCGGTGTACCTGTCGCGCACGGACTGCTGATCGGCGGGCCACGGCGGCTTGGCGCCCAGGCCGAGCACGTCGGTGGCGATGCCCCCGCTTGCGGCCCGGGCTCCTCTTGCCGGGCCGCAGCTCGCGCCGGGCCCGCCCGCTGCGCGCGTCAGGGGCGGGCGGCTGAGGCCCCGCCGGGCAGCTGGACGGTGACGGTCAGTCCGCCGCCGGGACGCGGCACGGCGCCGGCCTTCCCGCCGTGGGCGCCGGCGATCGCGGAAACGATGGACAGTCCCAGGCCGTGGCCGCGCACCGGGGCCCGGCCGCCGCCGTCCGCGTCCCGCTCCGCCGGGGCCACCCGGCCCCCGGCCCGGTAGAAGGGCTCGAAGAGCCGGTCGACCGTCTCCGGGTCGACGGCGGGCCCGGTGTTGGAGACCGTGACCACGGCTCCCAGCCGCCCGTCGCCGGACAGCCGCACCACCACCCGGCCGCCGGGGACGTTGTGGGTGAGGGCGTTCTCCAGCAGGTTGCCCACCAACTGCCGCAGCAGCACCGGATCCGCCTCGATCCACAGCGGCCCGACGCCCTGCCGCCCGTCGGGCCCGGCCCCGCCCTCGACGCGTACGCCCCGTTCCTGCGCCACTGTGCCCACCGCCGCGACCGCCTCCGCCACCAGCGCGGCCAGGTCCGTGCGCTGCCGCTCCAGCGGCGTGTGCTCCGTCTCGGCCAGCCGCAGGAGGGAGCGCACGATGCCGATGCTGCGCTCGTTGGCCTCGGTCAGCATCGGGGCCAGCTCGCGCACCCCCTCCTCGCCGGGGCTCGCCGAGAGCACCTGCAGCACGGTGCGGGTCGTGGTCAGCGGAGTGAGCAGCTCGTGGGAGGCGTTCGCGGCGAAGCGGCGCTGCGCCCCGAAGGCCCGCTCCAGGCGGACGGTCATGGTGTCGAAGCTGTCCGCCAGCGAGTGCAGCTCGTCGTCGGGCCCGCGGGCGTCGATCCGGTGCCCGAGATCGCCCTCGGCCACCCGCGAGGCTGCCTCGTCCAACGCCCGCAGCGGCGCCAGCAGACGACGTGTCAGGAACCACCCGGCGACCGTGCCGGAGACCGCCACCAGGCCAAGCCCGGCGGCGCAGCTGGTCAGCACGGCGGACTGGACGTCGGTGAGGGTGCTCACCTTGGAGATGTGTTGCGGTTCCCCGTGGGTCGGCTGGATCGGTGTGCCCGTGCTGGGCGTCGACGGTAGCGGGGAGGCGGGGGTGGAATTCTCCCAGTGCACCGTTCCATCGGGAACGACCACCGTGGTCTGGTAGGAGGGGAGGTAGTGCATCCCCGCTACCAGAACCAGGGCCATCAGCCCTGCCGCGGCCAGCAGCAGCGCCCCGAACCCGGCGAAGAGCCGGCCCCTGATCCCGAGGAGGCTGGGGCCCGGGCGCCTCATGGTGCCTGCAGATAGTAGCCGGCACCGACGGCGGTGTGGAGCAGTGGCGGATCGCCCAGCTTGCGCCGCAGCGCGTGGACCACCAGGCGTACCGCGTTGTCCCCGGCATCCGAGTCCAGGCTCCACGCCTTGTCCAGCAGGTCGCCCAGGGAGAGCACCCCGCCGTCGGCGCGCAGCAGCAGCTCCAGCACCGCGGACTCCTTCGGGGTCAGCGCGATCGTGCGGCCCGCCCTGGTGACGCGGCGGCGGTGGGTGTCGAAGCGCAGGTCGGCCAGGGCCAGCTCGGGCGGGTAGGCCATCGGGGCGCGCCGGTACAGCGCCCGCAGCCGGGCCACCAGCTCGTCGAAGTCGAAGGGCTTGGCCAGGTAGTCGTCGGCGCCCAGCCCCAGGCCCTCGATCCGGTCGCCGGTGGTCCCGGCCGCAGTCAGCATCAGCACCCGCACCCCGGAGCCCTCGGCGACGATGCGGCGGCAGACCTCGTCCCCGTGCACGACCGGCAGGTCCCGGTCCAGCACCACGGCGTCGTAGTCGTAGACCCGCAGCCGCTCCAGCGCCACCGCGCCGTCCGGGGCCAGGTCCACGGCGATGGCCTCGCGCCGCAGCCCGATCTCCAGGGCACGGGCGAGCGGGCGTTCGTCCTCGACGATCAGTACACGCATGCCTCGACGGTAACCCGGCCGCCGGACCCGACCGCCGAGCAAAGACCGTCCACAGACGGCCGCTCCTAGCGTGAACGCGTGAACATGAACCCTTTCAAACGCGCCTGGTGGCGCCTGATCGCACATCCGGGCAAGACGGCGCTGATGGTGCTGATACTCACCGTGATCTGCACGCTGGTGCTGTCGGGTCTGCTGGTCCAGTCGGCCGTGTCGAGAGCCACGGAGGATGCCAAACGCCAGGTCGGCGCGGTGGCGACGATGAAATGGGACCTCAACGCCGCCATCAACAGCGGCGCGGTCGACGTCGGTCCCAAGGGCGGACAGTTCGGCCTCGAGACCGGGAACCTGGATCGGCGGAAGCTGGACCAGATGGCCCGCATGCCCGGCGTGCAGAGCTACAACTACCTCGTCGACAACACCGGGGCCAACCCCACGAGCGGCATCCCCCTGTACCGCGCGGTGCCGCCCCCCGCCGACTCCAGCGGCGCCAACAGCGTCATGACGGACTTCTTCAGCGTCAACGGTGTGCTGGACTCCTCGCAGCTGTCCGCCTTCCGCAGCGGGGACTCCTCGATCGTCTCCGGGCACGGCCTGAGTGAGAAGTCCAGCGGCAACCAGATCCTGGTCGAGCAGCGGCTCGCGAACGCCGACCACCTCAAGGTCGGCGACAAGGTCAAGCTGAAGGTCAACGCGCTCGACAGTGGTGACCTGGGCAAGGAGATCGAGTTCACGATCGTCGGCGTCTACAGGAGCGGCACGGCCTCCTCCAGCAGCTACGTGCCGCCGATGTCCGACCCGGGCAACCTGATCTACACCACCCTCGACGGTGCCGCCGCCCTCAACAGCCAGAAGGTCGGCGCCGGTGGCGCGCCGGTCAAGCAAGCCACCTTCAACCTCACCGGCCCGGACCAGTTGGCCGCGCTCAACGCCGCCGCCAAGAAGGCCGGTTTCGACCCGAAGCTCTTTCCGATCACCCTCAACGACACCCAGTACCAGGCCATGGTCGGCCCCATCGACAAGACCGCCGACTTCGCCACCCTCACCGTCTGGCTGGTCTCCGTCGCCGGTCTGGGCATCGTCGCCCTGCTGGTGGCTGCCCAGGTGCGCGATCGCAGGCGGGAGCTGGGCATCCTGATGGCGATGGGGGAGCGCAAGCCGCGGCTGCTGGGGCAGCAGCTCGCCGAGGTCGTGGCCTGCGCACTGCTGGCCGTCGGCCTGTCCACCGCCGTCAGCCCCTTCCTCTCCCAGGCCCTCGGCAGCTCGCTGCTCTCCGACCAGGTCAGCTCCGCACAGCAGAACGCGCGGCAACAGGAGAAGAACAACCCCGGCCAGCTGGCCGGCGCCGGGGGCTCACCCGTCGACGGCACCGGCATCAAGCCGATCTCGAAGCTGGAGGTCAGTCTCGGCGCCGGGGACATCGCGGGCGTGGGCGCCGCGGGCCTGGGCATCGCCGCGCTGGCGGTGGTCGCCCCCGGCCTGAGCCTGATGCGCCTGCAGCCCAACGAGATCCTCACCAAGGGAGAGTGACATGACCAGCCCCGAGAAGCCCGCGGGCGGCGCGCTGCTGCGTTTCGACAACGTCAGCTTCGGCTACCCCTACCGCGGTAAGACGCGGTACATCCTGCGCCAGGTGGACCTGGAGCTGGAGGCAGGGCGGATGTACGCGGTGGTCGGGCCCTCCGGCAGCGGTAAGACCACCTTCCTGTCCCTGGCCGCGGGCCTCAGCTCCCCTCAGTCGGGCCGGGTCTGCTACGACGGCCAGGACGTGGCGAGGATCGGCCTGGAACGCTACCGCAACCGGCACGTCGCCACCGTGTTCCAGTCCTTCAACCTGCTGCCCTACATGACGGCGGTACAGAACATCACCTCCGCCATGGAGATCACCGGGGTGCGCGGGGTGGACCGCCGCAAGCGCGCCGAGGAACTGCTGGAGCGTCTGGGCATCGACGAGGAGGACCGCCACCGCCGGACCCTGCAGCTCTCCGGTGGCCAGCAGCAGCGCGTCGCCATCGCCCGGGCCCTGGCCTGCGAGGTGCGGCTGCTCTGTGCGGACGAGCCCACCGGATCGCTCGACGAGGACACCGCGCGCGGCATCGTGGAGATCTTCCAGGAGCTCGCCCACGGGCAGGGCTGCTGTGTGGTCCTGGTCACCCACGCCCGCGAGGTGGCCCGTGCCTGCGACCAGGTCCTGGAGCTGCGGCGCGGCCGGTTGCAGACCGCCGGCTGAGTAGGGCCGGGACCGGCGTGGTGGCCGTTGCTCCGTCTCCAGCGCCCGCCGCTTGAAGTGAAGTGGGCCGCCGACGAGGTGCCCGTGGCTCGGGTCCTTTGCCGCTGAGCCGGTGCAGCACCTCGGCGAGATGCCCCGCACTGCCTGATCGGGCGCACCTCCGAGGAACCCGGAGCGGCGGCCCACCGGCCTGGTGGGCCGGTGAGAACGCCGGTGAGAGACGGCATCGGGCCAGGCCGGGGGCCGGTGGGAAGCGGGGCGGCCGCGTCGTTGGGGTGGCCGCGCGGTTTGATCAGGCGCCGACCCAGTAGTACTTGCTGCGGATGCCGGTCGAACCGTCGCCTTGGGCGAAAAGGTGGAAACTCTGGTTCGTGGTGCCGGCGTAGGGCCGGCCGGTCACCGCGCCCGTACTGGACATGTCCAGGACCAGGCCGTTGTGTGCGCCGCGGATACCGACGGAGCCGTCGGACTGGTTGACGACTGTGAAGTACTGATCGCTCGAGGTGCTGGTGGGCTGCACGGTTACCGTGCCGTTGGCGGCCATGCTCAGGACCAGGCCGCTGTACACGTTTTCGACCCTGTAGGTGATGCCGCCGGCGCCAGGCCCGCCAACCTGAATTGGAAGCTCTGGCTCTGAACGACCTGGTACGCAGGGGGCGGTCGGCGTAGTCCATCGCGATCATGCCGGTGGTCTTCCCCGCGGCGACGCCGTTGAGCAGGCTGAGCGTGTAGGGGTTCAACTGCTGGGCGTGTCCCCACAGTTTCAAGGGTCGCGGATGAGAGGGCAGGTCATGCAGTGGCCGCCGCCGCGGCCGCGGCCGAGTTCCGCGCCGACGATGGTGATGACCTCCACCCCTGCTTTGCGCAGCAGGGTGTTGGTCTGGGTGTTGCGGTCGTAGGTGAACACGACCCCCGGCTCGATGGCGACGGCGTTGTTGCCGCTGTCCCACTGCTGGCGCTCGGAGGCGTAGACGTCACCACCGGTCTCGATCACGCGCGGCTTCTGCAGCCCCAGCGCCTTGGCCACCACCGCCACGAAGGTGTGTGAACCCTCGTCGACGATCTCGACACCGGGGACTTCGTCGCTCGGGCGCAGGGAGAAGGTGTGGACCGCGTCCATGATGGTCGGGAAGAGTGTGACGATGTCGCGGTCGGCGAAGGTGAAGACGGTGTCGAGGTGCATCGCCGACCGGAGCTTGGGCATGCCGGCGACGATGACGTGCTCGGCGGCGCCGTTGCGGAACAGGGCCGCGGCGACCTGGGTGATGGCCTGGCGGGAGGTGCGTTCGCTCATGCCCATGAGTACGACGCCGTTGCCGACCGGCATGATGTCGCCGCCTTCGAAGGTGGCCTGTCCCCAGTCCTGTTCGGGGTCCCCCCACCATAGGGTGGATCCGGTGAAGTCCGGATGGAACTGGTAGACGGCCTTCATGAGCAGTGTCTCGTCGTGGCGGGCCGGCCAGTAGAGGGGGTTGAGGGTGAGGCCGGAGTAGAGTCAGCAGGTCGTGTCCCGGGTGTAGAGGGTGTTGGGCAGCGGTGGCATCAGGTACTCACGGGCCCCGGTCGCCTCGCGGGCCAGTGCGACGTACGGTGAGCGGAACTCGTCGGGCAGGTCGGAGGTGGCCAGGCCCCCGATCAGGAGATCCGCCAGGGCGCGTGGTTCCAGGGACTCCAGGTAGGCCCGGGTGCCGTCGATCAGGCTGATACCGACCTGGTTCGCGATGATCTTCCGGTCGAGGAGCCACTCCCTGGCCTGGGGGATCGCCACGGTCTGAGCGAGTAGGTCGTGCAGTTCCACGACGTCCACGCCCCGGGTGCGGAGCTTGTTCACGAAGTCGGCGTGGTCGCGCTGTGCGTTCTCCACCCACATCACGTCGTCGAACAGCAGGTCGTCCGCGTTGGTCGGGGTGAGTCTGCGGTGGGCGAGCCCCGGCGCGCAGACCAGGACCTTTCGCAGCTTGCCGACTTCCGAATGGACGCCGAGTGCGGTCGAGGCCGTGCTGTCTTGGCTTGGCATGGTGAACCTTTCCTGGGAGTTCGACGCCGACGGTCCGGGCGGACGGGTGGTCAGACGCTGATCCAGCCGGCCGCCAGCGCGATCACACCGAGGACCGCGCCGGTCACCGATACGGCGAAGATGACGAGTTCGGCGGGTGAGAACACCCGTCTGCCCTGCTCTCTTCGGGCCATGACGAACAGGATCGTGGCCGGCGCGTAGATGATGAAGGACACCAGGACGTACTTCAGACCTGCCGCATAGAGCAGGAATGCCGTATAGACCGTGGCGAGCACGCTGATCACGAGGTCACGCTTGGTGCCGGGTAGGGCGGCCGTGTCCTTCGGCTTAAGGATCTTCACGGCGTACGCGGCGGCGAGCAGGAACGGGATCAGGCTCAGCGCGCTGGTCAGGTCGAGAGCGAAGTTGAACGCGTCCTCGGAGAACAGCGTGATGATCAGCATGGCCTGGGTGAGGACGGTGGTCATCACCAGTGCCGGCACCGGGACGTCCACGGCGCTGGAGCGGCGCAGGAACCTGGGCATGTCGTCGTCCTTGGCGGCGACGAACAGCACCTCGGCCGCCATCAGCGTCCACGCCAGATAGGCGCCGAGCACGGAGACGATCAGGCCTGCACTGACGAACACCTTCCCCCAGGTGCCCACCGCGTGCTCCAGCACGCCGGCCATCGAGGGCTGCCGGAGCTGGGCGATCTCGCTCATCGGCAGGATGCCGTAGGACACGATGGTGACCGAGGCGAAGACCGCGAACACGCTCAGGAAGCCGAGCACCGTGGCGCGTCCGACGTCCTCGCGGCGCTTGGCGTGCCGGGAGTAGACGCTGGCGCCCTCGACGCCCAGGAACACGAACACGGTGGCCAGCATGGTGCCCCTGACCTGGTGGAACAGCGAGCCGGCATAGTCGGCGCCGCGGAAGTTCTGGGCGAAGACGTCCGGTTTGAGGACGAACAGCGCCAGGACGACGAACACCAGGATCGGGACGATTTTGGCGACGGTCACGATCCGGTTGATCGCCGCAGCCTCCTTGGTGCCCCGTCGGATGAGGAAGAAGAACGACCACAGTCCCACCGTGGACAGGACCACCGCGAGTGCGGTGTCTCCTTCTCCGAGCGCGGGAGCGACGGCGCCGATCGTGGACATGATCAAGACCCAGTAGGTCACGTTGCCGACGCACGCGCTGGCCCAGTAGCCGAAGGCGGAGAAGAAACCGAGGTACTCCCCGAAGCCCGCCTTGGCATAGGCGTACACACCGGCGTTGAGGTCGGGCTTGCGGACGGCGAGAGTCTGGAAGACCAGGGCGAGCATCAGCATGCCGGTGCCGGCGATCACCCATGCGATCAGCGCACCGGCGACTCCGGTCTCCTCGGCGAAGCGGCGCGGCAGTGAGAAGACCCCGGCGCCCACCATCGAGCCGACGACCATCGAGGTCAACGTCAGCAACGTCAACTTGGCAGCCGGCGCCGATCCGGCACCGGTCGTGTTGGCCGCATCTTCTCTGGACATGTGTCGTCAATCCGGATCGTCGGCTGCGCCGGGCGCGGCTCGGCCGGCCCGGCGTGGTGAGGTGGTGCGGTACTTCACTTCAGGGGCCTGGTGCCGCCGTAGGGCTGCATGGCGGCGGCGAACTTGTCCTCGGTGATCTTCGAGGCCATGATCACCACGGCGGATCTGCCGGGGCCGAGCAGATCGTGGACCTGGTTGCGGAACTGGTCGTTGATGCCGGTTTTGCTGAGCTTGCCGATCAGGCCGCCCATCGCTCCGCCGAGGAGCAGGCCGAGGCCGGGCACCAGGAAGAGCAGGCCGAAGACGGCACCCCAGAGGGCTCCGCTTGCGGCGGACACGCCGACGATCTTGGAGGGGGTGTCGACGTGGGTCTCGCCCTTCTCGTCGACGTGGACCACGGCGAGGCCGGCAAGGTTGACGATGAAGTCGCCCTGCAGTTTCTGTACCTGCTGGTAGGCCTGGGTGGCCTGGGTCGGACCGTCGTAGCCGATGACGATCAGTTCAGACATTCCTACCTCCGGACGGTCGGGGGGAGTAGGGGCGTTCAGTCGCCGTAACGCAGGACGGCGGCGCAGCCGTCGTCGGCGTGGACATCGGGCAGCAGTTCGCTGAAGGCGGCGCCGGTCATGGTGGCGGCGTTCAGCAGCAACTGCGCAGCGGGGGCTTCGAAGGCGTCCGCGGTGTGCTCGCCGAGGGCCTCGCGGGCGCTGGCCACCAGCCGCGGGTCGACGTGGGTACCCCATTTGAGCGGGTCCGCGCCGCGGTCGGCGGTGAGCAGGAGGGTGTGCACGCTGCTGTTGGCGAAGGCCTCCGACACGGCGGGGATGCCGTGCACGGCCCGCCCTTGGCCGAGTGCTTCGCGGTAGCCGTTCATCGCCTGCTCGTGGCTTCGGCGCGAGGCGTCGGCGAGTGCCTGGTCGACGGCCTGCCGCAGCGCGGTGAGGGCGTCCCCTCCCGCGCGCCCGCCGGGCACGTCCACGAGTTCGGCCTCGAGCCGGTGGGGGGCGAGTTGTTCGCGCAGCACGCCGAGGGCCTTCGGGTCCCCGCCGACGAAGATCAGGCGGGCGCCGACCGCCTCGACGGCTTCGGCGATCTCGGCGGCGACCCCTGCGGCGTTGTCGGTCCACACGTTGCGGGTCCGCCGGTGGTAGGAGGCCATCGACGGGCCGCCCGCCCGGACCCGGGTGATGTGCAGCGTGCTGCCGTCGTAGGTGCGGCTGGTGACGGGGTCGAAGGCGCCTGCCGGGTAGGCGTCGATGTCGCCGCCCTCGCGGTCGAGGGCGACCATCACGTAAGGCAGCTGGTGGTCGAGGTCGAGCACGGTCTCCAGCGGGTCGGCGAGGGGGCCCGTCACGACCCGGTTGCGCGCCGGCGGTTCGGAGAGCGTGAAGGCGGCGAGCAGCTTGCCGTCGGAGACGAAGAGCGACTCGCCCTGCGGGCCGACGAGGTGGGGCGAGCCGCCCGCGGCGTCGTCGAGCGTTCGGAGGGTGGAGTCGTCTACACCGTGGTGTTCCAGGTCGCGGCGCAGATCGCGCCAGGTGACCTCTAGGCGCTTGTCCGAGTCCTGGTCGGTCCGGCTCGTGTCCAGGTGCACCGACACGACCGGACTTGCGACCTCGAACAGGGGGCGGAGCAGTCCGAGATCCATCGGAAGCTCCAGCGGTGATGGGCGGACCCCACCCATTCTCGTCGCAGATACGACAAATCGGACAGCTGTCGAGCTGTTGGGGTGCGAGCCGTCTGCACGGCTCTCCGTCTGCCGTCCTCGCGTGGCGAGCGCTCGGTGAAGCTCCTGCTGCAGACCAGCACCATGCTGGTCGAGGCCGAGAAGGCCCGGTGGGCTCAGGCGATCACCGCCCGCCTCGGGAACCGGGAGGTGGCCCGGGCCGGCCGCCGCGGCGACATTGAGGCGGCGGACGGCACGGTCCGGGAGCTGGAGACACCGCCGCTGGTGCGGGATCCGATCACCGGCAAGCAGGCCACGCACCCGCTGATCCGGTGGCTGCTGTGCGGGGTGGCCGAGCACGGCTCAGGAGCTGCGTGTCTTCGATCGGGGCGGCGGGCTGGTATCGGTCGACTGGCGCCACCCGTGGCACAACTACGCGCTCCTGACCCGCCCGCTGATCGACCTGGGACGGTCGGCGGCCGTCGATCGCCACGTCCTCCTCGACGTCGGCTTCGACGGCTTCTCGCGCAACCGGGCCGAGGGGTCCTGTACAGCATGCACACCCGGCTCAACCACGTCAGGACCGGAACACCCCTTGCTCCTGTCCGGGACCCCTGGGGGCCGTCGCACCCCGCCGGTGCTGGTCCCAGACCCCGGCCAGGTGGCCGATCCGGTGGAGCGGGAGGCTGTATGTCGTGGCCTTCGACCGCGGCTGCGAGTGCGGCGTGCGCGGCCTCCAGATCACCCGCTGCGCCGACCGGTTCGCTCACCCCGGCGAAGCCGCCCGCGCCGTCCCCGGAGCCGTGGATGCGCCGCCACCCGCCGCGCGTTCTCCGCCACCAGCCCGGACGAGAACACCGTGCTGTTCGCCGACACTCGCGGATCCGTCAACGGCAGCCTGCACCGCCGCGATCCGAGACAGGACACCGTTCCGGCCGAGCTGCCCACTGCACCCTTCGAGGAACTCCCAAAACCTCACTCGCTGAGGGGACTTGGTGGTTGAATCTCAGCGCCGGGGGGCGATCGGTTGTCATGGAGGGGGATCGTCGTGCACGAGGCAGGGGCTCGGCGGCAGGAACTGGTCACGTTTGCCGCCCGACAGGCCGTGGGCGTGGTGGCGCCGGAGGAGTTGGTGTTCTTCGAGCCGCTGGCCGCGCAGTTCGCCAGGCGCGGCGAGCTGCCGCGCGAGCGACGCTATGCGGACGGGGTCATCGGGTCGGGGTGGGACACCGCGGTGATGCTTATCAGTCCGGTGGCGCTGGCGTTGGCGAATTCGCTGTACAACCGGCTGCTGGACAACGTCAGCGACGAGGTCCTCAAGCGCGGTGGGCATGGCCTGCTGCATGCCTGGCGCAGGCTTCGTCGAACCGGGCGTACGGTGCCGGGTCTGACCAACGGGTCCGAAGTGCGAGCTTCGGCGGCGGGCGACACCGGGCTGCGAGAGCAACTGCTCTCCCAGGCCGAAGGACTGGGAGTCGCGGCGGAGAAGGCGCAGGCGCTGGTGGACGCGCTGCTGACGGCGGTCGAGGACGGCCCCCCGCCGCAGGGCGCACCGGAGAGCGACGACACCGGGATCGCCTGAGATGGCGCGTCCGGCCGAGGGTCCGTTCAGCGCTCCGTCCAGCACGACCCTGCGGTTTGCCTCGCTGGTCCTGCTGGCGGCCGCCGTCACCGCGACGTGGTGGGGGACGCTAGTCGACCTCTGGCACCCGACTGACGGGCTCCCCGAAGCCCGGTGCGAGGTGTACAGCGGCTACTACACGCAGATGGGCCCCTCGGCCTGGCTCTCGCCGCAGGACGAGGTCAAGTACCAGCACTACCAGCACTGCGCGGCGGGTGTGGCGCTTCCCAACATCCTGTCGGTGGCCGGTGTGCTGGGGGTGCTGGCGCTGGTGACGCTGCTGCTGTTCGCGCTCCATCCCTGGTGGCACGGGCGCCGTCGGCGGCTGGTGCCGATCGAGGAACTGCCTTCGCCCGATTCCACGGCCCTGCGCGAGGAGTTGCGGGAGCTGGTGGGCCTGGCGGGGCTGTCCCGTGCGCCGCGTTTCCTCCTCGACCCGGCCAACCTCCGCCCCGCCGGGCAGGCGTTCGGTGGCCTCGGCCGGCGCCGGGTCTCACTGAGCGTCGGACTCGTGGCGCAACGACGCCACGCCCCCGAGAAGTTCCGGGCCGTGGTGGCCCACGAGCTGGCCCACGTCCGCAACGGCGATGTGACCGTCACCTATCTGACGCTCGCGGTCTGGCGGGCGTTCGTCCTGGTGACCGTCCTCCCGGTCCTGGCCGCCCTGGCGGATCCGCTCCTGGAGACCACCCAGCCGCTGCGCAACCCGCTGCGCGGCTCGCGGCACCTGTTGCTCTCCCAGTTCATCGAACTGGGCTGGTTCTTCCTCGTCCTGATCGCGCTGGGCTACGTCCTGCGCGTCTCGGTGCTGCGGGCGCGGGAGGGCTACGCCGACGCCCGGGCCGCACAGTGGACCGGCCCGGCGGCCTTGCGTGGGGTCTTCGCGGTGTCGGCCGAGCGGGACGGCACCCGCTGGTGGCACACCCACCCGCGGCTTCTGACCCGGGTGCGGTTGCTGGAGCGGCCCGAAGGGCTGCTGCGGCCTGGTTTCTGGGAGACCTTCACGGCCGCGTTCGTGGTCCAGATCGCCGGCGACTACGCGCGCCAGGCGAAGGACAACTGGAACGCTCCCACCGGGTCCTTCGCCTATCAGGGAACCTACGATGCCGCCACGGCGCTGACGGCCCTGGTGGTGGTCGTGGTCGCCTGGCGGGGCGCGGCGTTCATCCGCTCGGGTGCAGGTGGCCGCGGCGTGTACACGCGCGCGGGCCTCGGTCTCGGACTCGGTCTGGCCTCGGCCTACGGCCTCAGCGCCCTGCGCATGTACGGGGTGCTGCGGAACGGCCCCGGCTCGGAGGGGTCGTTCACCGCGGCCGGTCTCGGGCAGGACCTGATCATCGTCACCCTCATGCTGACGGCCGTTCTGGTGCTGTGCCACTGGGCGGGACACTGCTGGCAGCTGGTCGCCACCGCGAGCCGGCGACGTCGGGTGCTGGCCGCTGCCGTCATGCTGCTGGTGGGATGGGCGTGCCTGCGCTGGTGGAACGACTACAACTACGAGTTGCCGCCGCTCGGGCCGACCCTGTCCGCGGACACGACGGTGTGGCGGCACTTCGTGTCGCAGGCACACGGGACCGGGCTGGACCTGGCCGTCGTCGAGGCCGTACTGGCTCCCTTCATCCTGGCGGCGCTGATCGGGCGGGTGACCGTCTTCGCCGCCCCGCTGCTGTGGCTCCTCCCCCTGCTCGTGGGAGCGGCCCGGCGCGAGGCCATTCGTTCCGCGGCCCGCATCGGGGCCATCGCGGCGTCGATGTGGCTGGTGCTCGACATCGGCCTGCGGATCCTGGCACACCTGACAGCTCCTCCTGCGGTCCGGGCAACAGGCGGATACGCGGTGGTGTTCCTCTGCTGGGAGATCGCTGCCGTCCTGGCCGTCCAGGCGGGCGCCGCCGTCCTGCTCGGCTCCCGGCGAACGCGGATGATGCCGGCCCTGTTCGCCACCACCCTCACCAGCCTGCTGTGCTGCCTCCTCCTGTGGGGTGAACACCGGACCGATGCCTGCCTGCCCGGTCTCGGGCTCTCGGCCGGCGGCTGCCCCGGCCCCGGCGACGTCTTCGTCGCCTTCGAGGCCCTGCGCGCCGTCGGTATCCTCGGGTTCGTGCTGACCATGGCCGGCGTCCTGCTCGGCCGCAGACTGCGCCGACGGCCCAAGCCGCGTCCCGCGGCCGTCGGCCTGCCGGGCACTGCGGCGCGGCTGGGGCTGGTGGCCGTGGCCGGGATGTTCGTAGCGGTGGCCGTCTGGCCGACGCTACACCTGTGGCCGGACGCCCGGCACCCGCGGGTCGACCTCGTGGGCACAGCACTGGGCCTCGCACCGGCGACGCACTACAGCCCGGAGGAAATCGGGAAGGTAAGCTACCGGGACTGGCTGCAGGGCGGCGGGCAGTCGCAGCTTGCCGGCTCCCACACCGCGTTCTTCCGCTACGCCCAGCAGCTGGAGCCGTCGTTGCTGAAGCAGCTGCAGCCGTCGTTGGTAAAGCAGAACCTTGACTGGCTCGCCATCGCCCGGGACCCGCAGCTGCGGAAGAGCTGCCAGGACCTGGCCACCGCAGTCGGACAAGCCCGCGCGTTCCCGGCACCACCGTGGGACACGGCCAGCGCATCCTGGAGCTCCTACCTGCAGCAACTGGCGGCCTCCGCCGACAACTGCACGGCGGCAGCCACCGCTGCGGACTCCCAGGCCGCGCAAGCCGACCTCTACGCCTCCTGGGTGTCTACGACTCAGCAGGTCAACGCCCTGCTGGAGGACGAGACAGCGGCCATGAACCCGCTGCGGTGACCCGCCGCCGCCATGGCTGCTCAGAGTCCCCCCGGACCTGGCCGTCCGCTGCGCTACCGCCAGCGCCGCCGACCTCGTGTGACTGCGCGCCGTAGATGGACAGAGTCTTCCCGTTACTTGGCCAGCCCGCCCTGGTCGCCTATGACGAGGGCAGGCCGCCGGGGCACCGCGGTCATCGCGGCCGCGTACGCCTTGCAGGTCCGGTCTGTGTGCTTGCGGCTGCGTGACCTGTCTCATGAGGGTGTGCCACACCTCCGCGCTGGTGCCGCGCTGCTCCAACTCGGCCAGGCGGGCGGCGCCGGCCTCCACGGTCATCGGTATCCGCCGACCATCGGGTGGACGTCGGCGATGGACTGGAGGCGCGGGTCCGCTGCCGGGCGGCCTGCTCACCGGGTGTCGGCCAATACGAACAGCAGCGAGGGTGCGGGCGGGTGGTGTAGCAGCTGGCGGCGGTGCCGGTGGTGACTGCGGCGGGGGCGCTCCGCCACGTCAGGATCACTCTGTGGTGCGGCCTTTCACGGGGCGGTCTTGGGGGCCGTGTGGCGGTCGAGGATGCCTTCGATGATCCTCATGAGCCGCTCACTCGTGTGCTCGATGCTTCCGTTCTGGGTGCTCACCTGGGCTCCTTCAAGGGCGAAGGTGATCTCCGCGGCCGCCTCGTCCGGGTCGGGCAGCCCGGCCCGGGCGCACAGCTCGGTGAGGCGGCGCGCCTGGCCGGCCTTGTGGGCTTCGATCAGCTGCCGCGCCGGGTGGGTGCGGTCGGGCAGTTCCGCGATGGAGTTGATGAACGGACAACCCCGGTGGGAAATCTCGGAAAGTCCGTCGGCGATGAACCGGGCCATCCCCAGGATCTGCGCCCGGGGCTCGTCGGGGTGCGCGTCCTCCAGCTGGTCGAACGCGGCGGTGTAGTCGGCTGCGACGATGCGGAGCCATTCCTCGACCAGCGCGTCCTTGGTCGCGAAGTGGCGGTACAGCGCCATCTTGGTGGTCTCGGCCCGGCTGGCGATCGCCTGGACACCCACCGCCTTGATCCCCTCGCGCGAGAAGAGCTCCTCCGCCGCGTCAAGGATCCGCTCCCGGGGCGGCAACTTGGCCACCCTGCCCTGCCTGCTGACTCTCTCCACGCTCGCCATGCGGCCCCTCATCGGTCCGGTGGGGCGTTGCGCCACCCTGGCCGCAATGTTACGTTACCGACCAGTCTCGTGTGATACCGATCGGTCTCTTGAGATACCTATCGGTACCGATTCTCCTGAATGGGCGGAAGTGAAGCTCTCCGAGTACGTGAACTACGACGGTGTCGGCCTGGCCGGACTGGTGGCTCGCGGCCAAGTGACTGCCGCGGAACTCGCCTCGACCGCCCAGCTGGCGTCCGACCTGGTGAATCCGCAGATCAACGCCGTTGTCGAGACCTGGCCCGCACAGGACACGCCGGCTCCGGGCAGTACGCCACTGGCGGGGGTGCCCTTCCTGATCAAGGACATCGCCGTCGCGATGGCCGGCAAGCGGGTGGAGCTGGGCAGCCGTATCGCCGCGGGAAACGTCGCCGGAGCCGACTCATCGCTCATGGCGCGCTTCCGTCGCGCCGGGCTGGTGACGCTCGGGCGTACGGCGACTCCGGAGTTCGCATACAGCACCACCACGGAAGGCGTCCTGTACGGCGCCACCCGTAACCCCTGGGACCCGACCCGTAGCCCTGGCGGCTCCAGCGGCGGCTCGGGAGCCGCCGTCGCCGCGGGCATCGTCCCGATCGCGCATGCCACCGACGCAGCGGGCTCCATCCGTGTCCCCGCCGCCAGCAACGGTCTGTTCGGACTGAAGCCGACCCGCGGTCGGATCTCCCTGGGCCCCGACGCGGACGAGGTCTTCAACGGGCTCGCCGTCCACGGCGTCCTCAGCCGCTCGGTACGCGACAGCGCCGCGCTGCTGGACCTCGTCCATGGCCCCGAGGCCGGTGACCCCTATTCCGCCCGGCGGCCGGAGCGGCCCTATGCGCAGGAGGTCACCCGCTCCCCGGGTAGCCTGAGGATCGGCCTCCTCACGCGGCCCTGGGGCGGTCGGGTCGTCGACGGCACCGTCGTCGACGCCACACTCCGCTCCGCACGACTCGCCGAGTCCCTGGGGCACCGGGTGGAAGAGGTCCAGGTCGACCTCGGCGTCAGCTGGGAGGAATTCACCCTGGCCAATGCCCGCATCTGGAGCACCAATCTGGTGACGTGGATCGACGGCTTCGCCGCGGCCTTCGGGCGACCCGTCGGCTCCACCACCGTCGAACCCGAGATGCTGGCCAGTTACGCCTACGGACAGCAGGTCAGCGGGGCCGAGTTCGTCCACGCGCTCACGATGCGCAACAGCGTCGCGCGCGCGATCGGCCGGTACTTCACCGACTACGACCTGCTGCTCACCCCGACCCTGCCCGAACTGCCCGTCCCCTTGGGCACGTATGCCGAGTGTGCCGAGGGCGCCGACGGTCTCGGCTGGGTCAGGCAGGTCTTCCACCGCTCGCCCTTCACCGCCGCGTTCAATGTCGCGGGCACCCCCGCCATGTCCGTACCCCTGGAGACCGACCCCGCCACCGGACTCCCCATCGGCATCCAGTTCGCCGCGGGATACGGACGCGAGGACGTCCTCTTCCGTCTCGCCGGACAACTGGAACAGGCTGCTCCCTGGGCGCAGCGGACCCCCGCCGTGTGGGCGGGCAGTCACCACAACTGAATGCCGACGATGCCTCATCGCCGTACGCGTGCGTGAGTCCAGCCATCTGCCTCCCCGGGCCGATCCGAAACGAGCGTGTCGGAAAGTTCGTGCGAGTCCGTGATCCGGGAGGCTGGCCGAGGCCTGGCTCAGGGCCTTGGCCGGCTGGAACGGACGGGGCATGGGCGGGAAGGAAGAACCGGTCGTCAAGCCGGTCGATGAGCGGTTGACGGACGAGGACGTCGAGCGGTTGATGGACCGCGCCGACGCTTCGGGGGCGGCTTTGCTGGGTGAGGGTGCCGCCACGAGTGCCGGGACGGCGGTCGCCGTCGCTGTGCCGGCGTTTCTCGATCGCGGCCGCGTAGGGCACGACCAGCTCTTCGAGCAGAGCGTGCAGGGCTTCGCGGGTCATGCCGGTCGGCGCCGGGCTGGTGAGCGCATGGCGACTTGGCTCCATCAGGTGCTGGTCCGGGTCGGCCTGGGTGATGAAGGCGCACAGGTCCTGGGCTCGGGTGAAGTAGTGGGCCACGGTCGGCGTGATGGTGATCTTGTGTTCGCCCGGAAGCTGCCGAGCGGCCTTGAGGGCTTGCCCGATGGTGACCGGATTGATTGAGAGCAGGTCGCGGCGCACCTTCTGCGGGCAGACCTGTCGCACGTCGACCACGGTGACCAGGACTTCGTCCTCGGGCCCCCGTTGCGGATGCCGCCGGCAACGAACCGCGGCTGTCACGCAACCCCGACGACGCCCGCCGGGAGAATGCGGGAGGAACTGCGCCTGGGGGACGGGGATGGCCACAAGCTCCAGTGCCTGACCGCCGCCAACTGCCGCGAAGCCGCCACTTTCCTCCCGGCCGGGGCGAAGTTCGCCGCGTTGCGCCAGGTCATGAGCGGGGTGTCGGTCACGTGCTTCGGTGGTGGTGTCCATCGGTGCCTGCCGTTTCGCTGAGGTGACACCGTGTCAGGGACGGTGTCAGTGCGGTGGCTGTCCTGTGTCAGGACGGCAGGGGATCGTCAACGCATCGGAAACAACGAGCGAGCACAGGAGAGCATCATGCAGAAGTTCGACACTCCCACCCCGATCTCCGCCGTCCTGGCCGTCCCCGCCGGACGCATCCAGTTCATCGCCGCCGACCGCGCCGACACCACGGTCGAGATCCTGCCCGCCGACCCCTCCAAGAGCCGCGACGTCCAGACCGCCGAGCAGACCACCGTCGCCTACACCGACGGCGTCCTGCGGATCCACACCCCCGAACCCAAGAACGCGCTCCTCGGCAACGGATCCGTGGAGGTCACCGTCCAGCTGCCCGCCGGCTCCCGCATCGAGACCAGGGCCGCCGCCTGCGAGCTGCGCGGCGTCGGCCGCCTGGGCGAGGTCGTCTTCGAAGGCGCGTACCGCCGGATCACGATCGACGAGGCCGCGAGCGTCCGCCTCACGGCGACCGACGGCGACGTCGAGGTCGGCCGCCTCACCGGCCCCGCCCAGATCAGCACGGCACGTGGCGACATCCGGATCACCGAGGCCGTACGCGGCACGGTCCAGCTCCGCACCCAGTCCGGCGACATCACCATCGGCGCCGCCACCGGAGTCTCGGCCGCCCTGGACGCCGGCACCGCCCACGGCCGCATCAACAACGCCCTCAGGAACGACGGCACCACCGAACTCGACATCCACGCCACCACCTCCCACGGCGACATCACCGCCCGCAGCCTCTGACCCGCCCCCGCCAGAGGAGCACCCCTCCAACGACCGGCCATCGGGCGAACGGGCCGTGCACGTCCTACGGCGACACGACCGTCTGAGGTGCCCTCAGGATTTACGGGCGGGTGCAACCCGGACCCTGACCACCACGGGTCCACCGGGCCGAACTCGCGAACGCCATGGATGCCGCGCCCGGCGGGCGCCTCGCACGGCCAACCCGGCACAGCCACCGCCCTGGACGCGCTCGCCCGCTCACGCCCTCGCCGGCCGGCACGACCTCATCGCTGCCCCAGGCAGCCGGAACCTCACCGCGACAACCGCGCACACAACCTTCAAGGAGCACAGTCATGTCCCTCGCACTCACCGGGCACGATCGCCCGGAGCTGCAGAAGGCCATCGAGGAGATCGTCGATTCCGGTTTCGCCGGGGTGCAACTGCGCGTGAACGATGAGCGGGGCGAGTGGGTCGGCAGCGCCGGGGTGCGCAAGCTGGGCGAGAGCGCCAAGCCGCCGTGCAACGGGCGGTTCCGGATAGGCAGCACCACCAAGACCTTCACCGCGACCGTGGTGCTGCAACTGGTGGCCGAGGGCAGGGTCGGGCTGGACAGCCCGGCGGATGACTACCTGCCCCGGTTCGGGCTGGACCGGCGGATCACGGTGCGGATGCTGCTGCAGCACACCAGCGGGCTGTTCAACTTCACCGGCGAGTACTACGACGACGGGACGGTCGCGCCGGGGATCCCCTGGCAGGGCCAGGAGTACGTGGACAACCAGTTCCACACCTACCAGCCGGAGGAACTGGTACGGCTGGCGTTGTCCAAGCCGGCGCGGTTTGAGCCGGGGACGGACTGGAGCTACTCCAACACCAACTACGTGCTGGCCAAGTTGCTGATCGAGCAGGTCACCGGCCGCTCGTTGGCCGAGGAGATGCAGCGGCTGATCCTGCAGCCCCTGGGACTGTCGGGCACCGTGGTGCCGGGCGCCTCGCCGGAGATCCCCGAGCCGCACGCTCACGGCTACTACCGGTACGAGCACGCCGGCCAGTGGAAGGTGGTCGACGTCACCCGCTTCAACGTCTCCTGGATCTCCGCCGCCGGCGACATGATCTCGACCACCGAGGACCTCCACACGTTCTTCTCCGCGCTGATGAGCGGCAAGCTCCTGCCGGCCTCGCTGCTGGCCGAGATGCGCACGCCGCACCCCAAACTCGGCTACGGCCTGGGGCTGTTCGTGGAGGAGACGGACGGCGGCACCATCTTCAACCACAACGGCGGCTTTTTCGGGTGGGCGGCGCTGATGTACAGCACCCCCGACGGCAGGAAGACCCTGACCGCCTCGCTGACCACCGGGGACGCCGAGCTCGACTTCGCTGCCACGGCCGAGGCGTTCCAGAAGGCGCAGCACAGGCTCGTCAGGGAGGTGTTCCGCAGCGGGCAGGCCGAGCCGGCCCAGTCGGCTCAGTAGAGGGGCCGGGCAGCGCGAACCGGGCGGTGAGCTGCTCGCCTGCCCCCTGGGGGCCGGCCGGGCGTCGGGGACGATCGCCGCGATGGCCGCCCCCCGGGGTAGTGAGGTGTCAGGTCTTCGCGCGGCGGGCCTGGGGGAGGGGCACGAAACTCCGCCAGGCCCTCGGTGTGGGGCCGGCTCAGTGGCTTCTGGGTCTGCTTGATCCCGGCGGTGCCGCTGTGCGGCTGGTGGAACTGCTCGGCCGGTACCAGGACCGCCGTGCTCACCTGCTCCACCGACTCGCGCAGCGCACGGGTCAGCCGCCGTGCCCCGGTCTCGCGCCCCGGGATGGCCGACCCCTGGTGTCGCCGCTCGCCCACACCCTCCCTCTGCCTGCCTGCCGGACACTGCCCGAACCGGCCGCCGGGCGGGCTGTAGGGCCCGGTTTCACCGGGGCCGGTGGGTCGGTGGTGCTGGGGTCAACGTGTTTCGGCGTCGGCGGCTTCCGTCCGAGTCCACACCGCGTGCAGCTCCTCCCCGGAGCGGTCGGCGAAGGTGGGAGCGAGGGCGGCCAGCAGCCGTTCGGCCTGCTCCTCGGCGGTGCCGACGTGCGGGTTCTCCTTGCGGAACTCGTCCCACTCGACGGACTCCAGTGACTCCGCCATGTCCTCGGGGCTGACCGGGCGGGTGGCCCACCAGCCGTCGTCGACACCCTCGAAGACGTCGCGCAGCAGCTCGTAGCGGAGCGGCACGGACTCGGCGAGCAGCACCGCGTCGTACAGGTCCTTGCCCTGGGCGAAACCGTCGGTGACCAGCCAGAGGATCTTCCAGGCGAGCGAGAGCTCGCGGTCAGCGGTGAGCAGGTCCGTGGTGCGCGGGTCGGCGGGGCCGCCGGCGCGGGCGAGAGGGGGGACGGCGGTGCGCACGGGCGGCGCGAGAAGTGGCTCGGTGAAGACGAAGTCGAGCTGCACGGTGCCGCCGGGGGTGCCGTCGGCCGTCCAGGGCAGGACCAGGCGGCGGCCGGGGACGCGGTCGTACGTCCAGATCTCGTCGTGGACGGCGCCCGCGGCGTGCAGCCGGACGCCCGAAGGTGACGGGTCGTCCGCGCCGAGCCGTTCAGCGGCCTCGGCGAGGCCGCCGAGCATCGCGTCCGTGCGCGGGTCCGCCAGTTCCCAGTCGGCGGGGATGACGACGAAGTCGAGATCGCCGGGCTCGCGGGCGGCCTTGCCGTACCAGGCGGTGAGCAGCACCGAGCCGCGCAGCACCAGGTGGTCGGCCCAGGGCGAGGCGGCGACGGCGGCGAGCGCGGTGTCCAGCGCCTTGCGGCGCGCGTCGTACCAGCGGGCGCCGACGGCCGGGTCGTCGAACGCGGGGTCGCCGGCGCGCATCGCTTTCACGTAGCCGAGCAGCGACGGGTCGAACACTGCACGCTGCACGGCCCGTTCGTCGGCCACCGGGTAGAGCGAGCGGGGGAGGTCGAGGTTTCTGCGTTCCTCGTCGGTCGGCCGGCGGTCCGGCACGCGCAGGGCGGCATCCCACGGTCCGTAGCCCAGGGTGTTCCAGTTGCCGGTCATCGGTGCGGCCTTTCGTCGAGCCAGCCGGCGTCGAGCTCCTCGGCGGTGTCGAGCACCGCGAACTCCCGCTCGACGGACTGGATGTGGTGGGCGGACAGATCATCCAGCAGGCGGGCGAGGCGATGGCCGGCGGTGACCGAGCCGACCAGGCGGCAGCGCTGGGTGACGAAGTGTTCGCGGCAGCCGTCGGGCCGGACCCGGCGGGCGTTGCGCGAGAGGTGGGCGTCGTGTCGTTCGGCGACGGCGGCCAGCTCGGCGGCGGGCTCGCCGTCGAGCAGCAGTTTCACGTGGTGCTCGAAGTAGTACGAGGGGCCGAGGGCTTGCGCCTCGTCGTCGGTGGCGGGCACCCCGTCCGTCCACGGCGCGGCCTCGATCTTGGTGCGGAGCACGTCGAAGCCGGCCGCGCCCGCGGTGGCGGCCGTCCGCCCCGCGAGGGCGGCGGCCTCGGCGAGCGTGCCCGCGGCGGCGAGGGTGAGCATCGGCTGCCGCGGGACGGCCCCGCGGGACAGCTCGATGTCGACGACCTTCAGGCCGCGCGCGGCGGCCCAGGCGCCGAGCTCGGCGGCCTTGCGTGGCGCGACGGTCAGGTGGATCTCGAAGTCGCCTCGGAAAGCGGGCGGATGGGTGACGTGCACCGGGGCATGATGTCAGGCGGTGCCGACAACCCGGTCCGCGGTGCCGGTTCCACCGCCGCCACAACACCCCGTCGACCACCTGCCGGTTTGTTGGGGTGGCTCAGCTCCTCCTCCGGGATGACGGCGGCGAGGCGCGAATCGTCGTCATGGGCGAGGAAGATCCGAACGTCCCCACCGACGATGGGATCGTGGCAGATCATGCGGACCTCGCCCGGCGGACCGCCGAGGAGCTGGCCCTGCGCGGTGGCGCGGCGGCCGTCGCGGTGGTGACGGCCGATCGGATCGAGTCGGCTGCCGCGGGCGGCGCCGGGCCCGCGACGGTGTTCGAGATCGGTTCGGTGACCAAGGTGTTCACCGCCCTTGCCCTGGCCCGTCTGGTGGTGTCCGGCACCGTGGCCCTGGACGAGCCGTTGGCCGACGTGCTGGGCGCCGCCGTGCCCGCCCGCGGCCGAGCGTTGATCACACTCCGGCAGCTGGCCATGCACACCTCGGGCCTGCCGCGGCTGCCGCGAGGAATGCTGTGGACTTCGCTTCTGCGTGGCGCCACGGACGACCCCTATGCCCGGTGCACTGCCGACCGGCTGCTCGCGCGTCTGCCCCGCACCCGGCTCTCCGCCGCTCCCGGCCAACGGTTCCGCTACTCCAACCTGGGCGCGGGGCTGCTCGGCCTGGCCCTGGCCCGCCGGTCTTCGACCGACTACGCGACCCTGGTGGATCGCCAACTCGTCCGGCCTCTCGGGCTGACCCGCACCGGCCCGGACGTCCCCGGCCTGGCCCAGGGCCACGACCGACACGGGCGGCCCGCCCCGCCGTGGAACCTGGCCGACCTGGCCGGTGCCGGCGGCCTGAGGGCCACCGCCACCGATCTCGCCCGATTCGTGCGCGCCCACCTCCGCCCGGACACCACTGACCTGGCAGCGGCGATCCGGCTCGCCCGCTGCGAGGAACGGCATGTCGCCGAAGGGCGTTGGGTCCACCTGGGGTGGTTCGAGCAGCGGCACCCGGACCCGTCGAGGCCGGCCAGGTTCTGGCACAACGGCGGCACCGGCGGATCCGCCTCCTTCGTTGCGTTCACCCCCGATCTGGGCGTAGGAGTCGTCGTCCTCTCGGCGATCGCATGCTCCGTCGACGGCCCGGCCCTGGAGCTTCTGCGCAGCGCTGAGATTTCGAGCTGACCGCGCCGATCGGGGACCGCTCCCGATCGGCGCGTCGCAAGGGGGGAGCCCGGCGGCGAAGCGGTCGTCCGGCGCCGGACGGCTCGGGCCCGACGGTCCGTCCGCTACGGACGTGCTACCCGGCGGCCGGGGGCGCGCTACCGCCGGCGCGCCCGTTCCACCCCCGCGGGCCGGCCGACCACGTCTACTGGTGGGCGGTTGCCCTGGCTCCCGGCCAGGTGGCAGATCCGGCGGAGCGGGAGCGGGAGCGGGAGCGGGTGCCGGTGCGGCTGCTCGGCTACCAGGTCCAGGTCCTCACCGGCCGCCCGGGCCTGGCGGGCCGTCCCCGACCTGAGGCCTACCTCTTCAGGGGGAGAAGCCGTGGCAGGGATCGGGTGCGGACGGTACCTGGGGCGGAGGACTGATTCCGGAGCGAGCTGACAGGGTGTCATGCGGTGGGGCGGACGCCGACAGGGCGCCGCCCGTTCGGAAGGGCGGGGCACATGACGGGGAACAGCGGAATTCGGTCGGACCGCGGCACGCCGGGAACGCGCCAGCGCCGCCAGCGGCTCCGAGCGGCCGTGACGGCGCTCGTGGGTGCGGGCCTGCTGGCCACCGCGGCACCGGCGGCGACGGCGCAGGGCACCCCGGTGGACGGCGGCCCGAGCCCGACGGCCGGGAGCAGCGCCTCCCGGGTGGATCGGGGTTCCCTGAACGCCGCGGTGGCCGCCATGGTGAAGCAGGGCGGTGCCTCGGCCGCGCTGGGCGCCGTCCGGGAGGGCTCCCGCCTGACCTGGAAGGGCGCGGCCGGTACCTCCGAGGTCGCCACCGGCGCGCCGGTCGACGAGAACGGCCGCTTCCGCATCGGCAGCGTCACCAAGGCCTTCGTGTCCACGGTGGTCCTCCAACTCGTCGGTGAGCACCGGCTGGGCCTGGATGATCCGATCGAGCGCTTCCTGCCGGGCGAGGTGCCGAACGGGGCCGCCGTCACGGTGCGCCAACTGCTCAACCACACCAGTGGTCTGCCCAACCACACCAATGACCCGGCCTTCGACTTCACCAAGCCGGACTGGGTGGAGAGCGGCAGGTGGAAGGACTACCGGGCCCAGGATCTGATCGACATCGCCAACAGGCTCCCGCCGCCAGCCGCTCCCGGCACCGCCTGGAACTACTCCAACACCAACTACGTCCTGGCCGGGATGATCATCGAGAAGGTGACCGGGCACACCTGGAACGAGGAGGTGGACCGCAGGATCGTCCGCCCGCTCGGTCTGACCCACACCTCCATGCCCGTCAGCTCGCCGTTCATCCCCGGCCCGCACGCCCACGGCTACCTCCAGCTGCCCACCGGGCCGGCCGACGTCACCCTCGAGAACCCGACCTGGGCCGGCCCTGCCGGGAGCGGTATCTCCACCGCCGCCGACCTCGACCGGTTTATCGCCGCCCTGCTCGGCGGCAAGCTGCTCCGCCCAGCCGAACTCGCCGAGATGCAGCACACCACCGGCCTGGGCGACGGCAAGGACTACGGCCTCGGCCTCCAGCGGTACGACACGCCGTGCGGGCTGTACTGGGGCCTCACCGGCGGCATCCCCGGCTACAGCACCGGCATGTTCGGCGCGGCGGACGGGCAGCGCCAGTTCGCCGCGTCGGTGAACTTCTACGACCTGTCCGACCTCGCGGCCAGCGGAAAGGCGTGGCAGGACCTCGTCGACGCCGGGACCTGCGCCGGCCGGGGGTGAGCGACCGGCAGTCTCACCCGTAGGCCCTTGTCTGACTATTCCCGACGGGCGCGAATAGTCGGACAAGCCCCAGGACAGGCGCTGTCCCAGCCTCGCCCCAGCCCGGCCGGTATGTCTGGTATACCGGGACGATCCCAGCCCATTTCCCCAGGTGGCAGTGTTCCGACCCGGACCTGGGACAGAACTGGGACAACCCACCGCAGCTCGGCCACCTTGATGCCCGTCCCGGGTGCCGGGACGGGCGACCCGTCTCGATCAACCCTGACCGATCTCAACGAAGTTTGACCGTACGACGGTTCGTGTCTGTCGATCGGGGGTTCACCGGTACGGCCGCTGGTCGTCGCGGTAAGCGGTGATGCCGCCTTCAAGCCGCCAGGAGCGACTGTGCCGGGACAGGGTCCAGGCTTCCGGCGCGTGCCGGGCGGCACTGATCCAGGCCGCAAGCTCGGGAAGGGCGATCTGCCGCAGGGCGTGCCGAGCCGCGGCCCGTTCGGTGGCCGGGAGCGGGGCAACACGAACCCGCACCGTGGACCACCATCCGGGATGGATGCCGCCGCCGTAGTTGGAGGAGATGGGTGGCACCCACTCAACGTGCAACGCAGTCCCGTCCCCCCAGAGGCGGTCGCCGAAATCCAGGTCGACGGTATCCGTCTCCTGCGCGCCGAGGACGGTGCGGATGTCCGTTGGAGTGAGCGGCCACGACAGATCGCGCGGCAGACGGCGGTTACGGGCTGGCATGCGCCTGAGGATGGCAGATGCCATGGCGGAAGCGCATGCACGTTTCGACCTGGCGGTGACCACGCAGGCCGTGCGGATCGCCGACCTGGTCGCCGCCGAGAAGGCGGGCGAGCCGGTCACCGTGTACGCCACCTACGCGAGCCTGGAGCGCATCGTCCAGGGGTGCTGCCTGCCCGACCAGGCGGGAGCTGGTGGTCGCGCTGGTGTCCGCTCCGGACGATCCGTGGTGGGAGGTCCGGGTGTTCCATGCGAAGCTCTACCCGGCGAAGGACCGGAAGGCGTGACCTGCTGGTGGGTGGGGGAATCCAGGGGGCCTGGTCGGCTGTCCCGGGTCCGGTCGGCGGTGGTGCCGGCCAGGCTCGTCCTGGTGTCGTTGTCGCCGCCGCTGGCCGTGCCGTCCTGGAGGTGGTTCCGGGCGCTGCTGTAGGTGCGGAGGCGGTGGCCGTCAGAGGTGTGGGGCAGGCGGATGCGGTGGGCGGGTCCGGCGGGCGGGGGTCGGCTCTCCTACCCGTTGCCGATGGTGAGTTGGGCGATGGTCCCGAGTACCTCGGTGTCGTCCACGTCGAGCAGCGAGGCGCGGACGGACGTCGGGTCGCCCGCGGCATAGCCGTTCTGGTTCAGGGTCGCGACCGGGACGATTGACTTCACGGTCGTGCCCGTGCAGTTCGGGGTGAACCGGGAGGTGCCGAGGGCACCGGAGTGCTGGTCCTCGGCGATCACGGTCGCGGACCTGACGAAGCCACCGGCGTCGCAGGAGTACTCGATGGTGACGTTCACCGTCGTCGAGGCGCCGCCGGAGACGGTCGCGCCGTCGATCCGCACCCCGGTGCCGGCGTGCGCCGGAGCTGCGCCGAGCAGCATTCCCACGGCCAGTGCGGGGGCGCCGAGCCAGGTCACGATCCTGCTGTTCATGAGGGCCCTTCAGTTGTCGGTTACCGGTCATGCTACGAACGGCGGTGCGCACCGGCCAGGTCCAGCGATGAAGGTTGGACCGGCGTTCATCGGGACGCCAACCGTCGACGGCTTCCGGGAACCAGGGATCAGCCGCCCGCACCCTGCACTGCCCGGCGGCCCGAGCCGTCCCGGCCTGCGGCACTCAGCGGCCGCGCGGGCCGCGTCGGGCCGCTCGCAAGCGCTGGTGGCGGCGTCGGTCCCGCCACCACTGCAACCGGTCGTGTGAGGTCTGGGGGAAGACGGTGTTGAGCACGGCCCAGGCGGCGGCCGACGCGGGTACGCCACACTGCCCGGCACGACCGGGACGACGAAGACCGCGCCCCATCCGCCGGGCATCGGCGATGGCTGACCCCGGGCGTGCGGGGCACCGCTGCGGCCGGCACGTCGGGCGGCCGGGCCCATCGTTTGTGGCAGAGTGTCAGTTCGCATTCGAGCGAATGCCCATGACCGGGGAGTAGACATGCGAAAGACCCTCAGCTTCGGACGGACCGCCAGGACCGCGGGCGCCCTGCTCGCGCTGGTGATCTCGTCGACGGTGGCGACGGAGCAGAGCGCCGCTGCCGCAACGCCGGCCTTGCAGAACCGGCAGTCGGGGCTCTGCCTCGGGATATCCGGGGGCGGCAGCGCGAACGGGACGCCGGCCATCCAGTGGGAGTGCAACCACAATTCCGACCAGGCATGGTCGTTCGTGAAGTCCGGTGACGGCGTCGAGCTCGTCAACGATTACGGGATGTGCCTGGAGGCGCCCGGCTGGACCACCGCTGCGGGGGCCCAGCTCGGGCAGTGGACCTGCCACGGTGGTGCGAACCAGATCTGGTACTGGAGCGGCAGTGACACCGGGCCGATCCACCTGATCAACAAGAACTCGAACATGTGCATAAGCAACCGGGGCGGCAGCATGTCCTGGGGCACGCCGATCATCCAGTGGCCGTGCAACACCGCCGCCGACCAGCTCTGGGACACCCTCTGAGTACCGCGACGGGCTGACCCGACCGCCACCGCGGCACCTCCGGCCACGGTACGGGGACCCGGAATCAAGCGACGTACGACGAAGGCGGCGAGCGCGGCCGGGCCTTGCTGGAAGCGGTCTGCCCGGGACGTCCGGGGTCTGGCCGCAGCCGCCGCCCGAACGGCGGGCGCGGCGGCAGCCGGTGAACCCCAAGCGGCTCGCCCGGCAGGCCGCGAAGGAGCGGACGGCCCGGCCGCTGAGCACCGCCGCTGAGGCGGCTCTGGCCCGGGCCCACGAGGAGGCCGGCCACCTCAACCGCGCGGCGGCCAAGCGCCAAGCCGCCGAAGCCGCACGCGAGCGGCGGGCGTCGGCCCGGCGGCAGGCCGAAGAACGGCACCGCGGCCGATAGCACCTTGCCCCTCTTTCACAGTGGTCTTTCACAGTGGCGGCCTGCCCCCGAGCCGACGGTGGCGGGCCGCCGTACGGACCGGGAGCGCTATGCCCTGACGCGATCGGAGTCCCCGGCCTGGTCGAGGTGGTGGGCGAGCACGGCGGCTGCGTCCCCGGCGTCCGACCGGGTTGGCGGCGTGCCGGAGCCTGTCGTGCACGCCGAGGCGTGGCAGGTCGGCGCGACGCTGC
Organism: Kitasatospora sp. HPM-01-4; assembly: GCF_051374625.1. Lineage (NCBI taxonomy): Bacteria > Bacillati > Actinomycetota > Actinomycetes > Kitasatosporales > Streptomycetaceae > Kitasatospora > Kitasatospora sp. HPM-01-4. The sequence goes on from NZ_JBPQGP010000005.1 coordinate 9,087,686, forward strand.
ACGCCGCCCTCGCCCAGCACCCCAACCGCCCCCGACTTGACGGCTGCGCTGGAGGGGGCTGGTTCAGGAGAGCCAGTCGGCGTAGTGGGTGGGGGCGATGCGGGCATCGTTCGGGGCGGTGAGGACGTCGCCGTGGGCGGCGGCGAACATGCCGGCCGTGTCATCGGTGACGACACGGCGCCCGTCGCCCTTGGCGGTCACGGTGAGCCGGCCGAGTTCGTCGAGGGGGTAAACGTCGGGACCCGCGATGTTGACGATGCCGTTCAGGGGGCTGCCTGCGGCGACTTCGGCGACCACGTCGGAGACATCCGCGGCGGCGATCGGCTGGATCGGTGTGCGCGGCAGGCAGATGGTGTCGCCGTCGGTGGTCATGGCCAGGGTCGCGTTCATGAACTCCATGAACTGCGTGGCACGGACGATGGAATACGGGATCGGTCCGGCCTTGAGGATCTCCTCCTGAAGCACCTTCGCGCGGTAGTAGTCCAGATCGGGCACCTGGTCCACGCCGACGATCGAGAGGATGACGAAGTGCCCGACCCCGCCTTGCCGGCTCGCGGCGAGAAGGTTGTCCATCGAGGTCCGGAAGAAGGCGAGCGAGGCGTCGTCGAAGGTCGGGGAATTCGTCAGGTTGACGACGACGTCGGCGCCTGCCACGGCCGCCTCCAGCCCCTGGCCCGTGATGATGTCCACGCCCGTGGACAGGGAGTGCGGTACGGCCTGGTGCCCGGCGGCGTTCAGGTTCTCCACGACCCGTGACCCGATCAGCCCGGTTCCGCCGATGACTGCGAACTTCATGGCATGCGCCTTCTTTCGATGACTGATGTCCGATATGTGCCCTGTGTAGTGCTAACCCTCGACGAACGTGACCGTCTCGGCGAGCGGTGCCCGGCCCGTACGGGCGTAACCCACCGTGACGTCCTCGAAACCGATCGACATACCGCAGAAGGAGATGAACTCGCCCGGGGCGACGCGACGTCGACCCCGCCACGCTGCGCCAGGTCATGGGCCGGCTGGTGCGCACCCGGCTCTCGCGCCGCGCGGCACCGAGCGGGCCCCGCCCGCACCTGGGTATGCCGCAGCCAGTTCTGACGGACCGCTCGGGCCCCAGGGCCTGCAGCCCTTCCGCCGCGCCCGGTCAGGCGGCGGGTGTCGAACTCCGGGGCTTCACGCCAACGGTCGTCCCGGCTGGGGCGAGACTGTCCGGGAGAGCCACAGGCGGATTGCTTCCGCTGTCGTGGCCACGTGCTCCTCGAGGACTGAGTGGTGGTCACCTGGCACTTCGCCGGCTCGCAGGTGCAGTGTCGGAACGGTCGTCTCTCCCTGCCAGTCCAGGAAGATGCGCGTGTACGCGCCCATCGCCGCGAGAGCGGGCTCGTCGAGCCTGATCGCGCCGCGGACCGGCAGTTCGGCGAGCCACTCCTCGTCCCGGAGCGGGTGGGTGTCCACCAGCACCACCGCCTCGGCGTCGACCCGTTCCGCGACGGCCTGCGCGACCAGGCCGCCGGTGGAGCGGCCCAGCAGTACCACCGGTCGGTCGAGCTGCCCGATCGAGGCGGCGTGGGCTTGGACGAGGGCCTCCATGTCCTGCGGCACGGGGCCGCCCTCGTATCCCGGGTGGGGGAGCACCCACAGGCCCGGCAGGTGCCGGGCCAGCGGGCCGTACTCCCCGGGGGGTGAGCCGAAGGCGGGGAAACAGACGATCGCCGGGCCTTCACCATCGCTGAGCCTGCGTGGGGTGGCGGAGGGGAGCGTCGCCGCCGACGGCAGCGCCCATGACGCGGAGACGAGCAGGTGCATGGCCTCCCGGGGCCGGCCCAGCTCGCACAGCTTGCGATAGAGGAAGGTGAGCGACCCCGGGGGCGGCGGCGGGCGCAACTGGTCGGCCAGGGCCCTGGGCGTGGCGGATTCGAGCACCACCGTGGCGGGGAGGCGCAGCCCGGTCCGTCCCTCCAGCCGGTTGCGCAGCTCGATCGAGGTCAGCGAGTCGAAACCGAGGTCGGGCATCGGGGTGTCCGGGTGCACGTCCGGGTAGCTCAGCACGGCGGCGACCTCCGCGCACACCATCTCCAGCACGTTGGTCGGGGGGAGCGGTTCCGGCGTGCTCCGGACCTTCGGCCGGGACGCGCGGTCGAACGCGATCGGCACCAGAACCGGCTCGTCGGTGCCCAGCGCGGCCTCCAGGAGTGCCACGCCCTCGGCGGGCGTGAGGGGCAGCAGGCCGGGATCAGCGGTCCGGTCGGCCATCATCCCGACCGTCCACGGGCCCCAGGCCAGGGAGAGGGCGGGCAGCCCCAGCCGCCGCCGGTGGCGCGCGAGCTCGTCCAGGTAACTGTTGGCCGCCGCGTAGTTGGCCTGTCCGGGGTGACCGAGTACACCGGCCGCCGAGGAGAACAGCACGAAGGCGTCCAGTTCCCGGTGCGCAGTCAACTCGTGCAGGTACCAGGCCGCTTCGGCCTTGGGGCGCCACACCGTCGCCAGGCGCGCCGGGGTCATCGAGGCCAGGATTCCGTCGTCGAGCACCCCGGCGGTGTGCACGACGGCCCGTAGGTCCTCGATCGAGTCGACCAGCGCGGCCAGTGCCTCCCGGTCGGTGACGTCGAGCCGCGTCTCGCCGGTGCGGCTGGCGACCACGACGCGTACGCCCAGCCCCCGCAGATGGTCGGCCACTGCCCGGCCCAGCGCGCCGCCACCGGTGACCAGGACGGTCCCGCGCCAGCTGAAGGCGCCGCCCGGCACCGGGACCAGGTTCGCGCGCTCGGACACGATCTCCGTCCGCCCGTCGCGGAGTTCGGCCAGGGTGAACCGGCCGGGGTGCTCCTTCTGCGCGACCCGGACCAGGCCGGCCACCGCCGCTCCGGCGAGGTCTCCCGGCCGCACCAGAACGGTCAGGTGCTCGTGAGCGGCCTGCAACTCCCGCAGCGCGAGCGCCAGGGCGTCGGGCGCGTCCCCTGCAGGCACCTCGAGGAGCTTTCCCTGTGGCGGTCCCGTAACCCGGTGCCACTCCGGGCGGAACAAGGTGCCCCGGCCGGTTCCGGTCAGCGCACGCGCGGTGAGTGATTCGACGTACGCCACCGGCCGGCCCGTCTGGTCGGTGACGTCGATCCGCCCCGCACGGATGCGGACGCGCAACGCCGTGGCGCCTCGCGCCAGCAGGTGCACGCCGCGCAGGGCGAACGGCACTCCGTCGCTGAGCAGCCGTGCCGGGTGCAACGCCGCGTCGAACAGGGCGGGGTGCAGCGCGAACCGCCCCGCGTCCGGGAACTCCCCGCGCACCTCGCCGAAGAGTTCGTCGCCGCGGCGCCACATCCTACTCAGCCCGCGGAACGCGGGTCCGTAGTCGGCGTGCTCGACTTCGAGCTCCTCGGCGTCCGGCGGGGGCCACTCGCCGATCTCCACCTGCGGCGCGGGCCGGGAGTCCAGCCGGCCGCTGGCACAGCAGACCCCGTTCGCGTGCACCTCGAACGGCCGCGCGCCGTCGGACTCCGGTCGCACCACGATCTCGGCCCGCCGGGTTTCCGGCAGGCGGATCGCCGTGTGCAGGACCAGTTCGTCGACGCTGTTGCAGCCGGCGCGTTCCCCGGCGTACAGCACCAGCTCCAGGATCGCCGTGGCGGGCACGATCGCCGCTGCGCCGACGACGTGGTCCAGAAGCCACACCGGACTGAGGTCGGCGACGCACACCACTTCACCGGAACCGGGCACGATCACGGTCGACTCGACCAACGGGTGCTCGGCTGCGCGGTCGAGCCAGTAGCGCTGGCGGTGGAAGGTGCGGGTGCCCCGCAGCCGGGCCACCGCCTGCTCGGGGTCGGTGGTGGGGATGACGCCCTCGACGAGCGCGGCCAGCGTGTCGCCCGGGCCCAGTTCGACCAGGGCGGCGCCGTCGACCATGGCCACGTGGTCGGCGAAGCGGACCGTCTCGCGCACGTGCCGCACCCAGTAGTCGGGATCGTCCGGGCGGGCGCCGATGATCGGAATAACCGGCGGACGGTACGTCAGGCTCCGTGCCACCTCGGCGAACTCGGCCAGGATGGGGTCCATGAGCGGGGAGTGGAAGGCGTGGCTGACGGTGAGCCGCGTCACCTGCTCGAACCCTGCGGTGACGGCCAGCACGTCCTCCTCCGGGCCGGACACGACGACCGAGTCCGGTCCGTTGACGGCCGCGATCGCGGTGCGCGGAGTGAGCCGGATCTCGCTCTCGGCGGCCCGGACGGCGACCATGGCGCCGCCCGCAGGCAGTTCGCGCATCAGCCGCCCTCGGGCAGTGATCAGTCTCGCCGCGTCGGGCAGCGACAGGACGCCCGCCACGTGAGCCGCCGCGATCTGCCCGGCGGAGTGCCCGATCAGCGCGTCCGGCCGGTGTCCCCAGGACTCCAACAAGCGGAACAGCGCCACCTCGTAGGCGAACAGGGCCGCCTGGGCGAAGTCCGTCCGGTGGACCAGGTCGGTGCCGATCGCCTCTCGTAGCTCCGGATCCAGCTGGGCGCACGCATGCTCGAACGCCGCGGCGAACACCGGATACCTGGCGGCCAGGTCCCTTCCCATGCCGCGCCGCTGCGCCCCCTGCCCCGGGAAGAGGAACGCCACCCGCAGCTGCTCGTACTCCTCGACGATCACGTGCGCGTTGGTGCCCGAGATCCCGAAAGCCGACACCCCGGCACGGCGCGGACGGTCCTGCGCCGGCCAGGGTGTTGGCTCGGTGACCAGGCGGAGCGCACCGGCGGCCCAGTCGACGTGCGGGGTGGGCTCGTCGATGTGCAGCGTGGCGGGAACGGTGCGGTGCCGCATCGCCATCACGGTCTTGATCACGCCCGCGACCCCGGCCGCTGCCTGGGTGTGCCCGAGGTTGGACTTGACGGTACCGACCAGGACCGGAGTCGACCGGTTCTGGCCGTAGGTGGCGAGCAGCGCGGCCGCCTCGATCGGGTCGCCCAGGGCGGTGCCGGTTCCGTGGGCCTCGACCACGTCCACCTCGGCGCCGGTCAGCCCGGCGTCGGCCAGTGCCTGCTGGATCACGGCCGCCTGGGCGGGTCCGCTGGGCGCCGTGAGGCCGTTCGACGCCCCGTCCTGGTTGACCGCCGAGCCTCGCAGCAGGGCCAGGATCGGGTGACCGTTGCGCACCGCGTCGGCCACCCGCTCGAGGACCAGCAGCCCCACTCCCTCCGACCAGGCCGTGCCGTCGGCAGCCGCGGAGAACGGCTTCACCCGTCCGTCCGGGGCGAGGCCGCGCTGCCGGCTGAACACCACGAAGCTGTCCGGCGTGGCCATGACGGTCGCACCGCCGGCCAGGGCCAGGTCGCACTGGCCGGCCCGGAGGGAGTCCGCGGCGAGGTGCATGGTGACCAGCGACGAGGAGCAGGCCGTGTCCAAAGTGAGCGCCGGCCCGTGCAGACCGAGGCTGTAGGCGATCCGCCCGGAGGCCACGCTCCCCGCCGCACCCAACGCGATCTGGGACTCCAGCTGGTGCGCGGCGCCCCGGAAGCGACCGGCGTAGTCGTTGTACATCAGGCCGACGAACACACCGGTGTTGCTGCCCCGCACCGACTCGGGCGCGATGCCCGCCCGCTCGAGCGCCTCCCAGGCCGTCTCCAGCAGCAGTCGCTGCTGCGGGTCGGTGGCCAGGGCCTCGCGCGGCGACATGCGGAAGAACCCGGCGTCGAAGTCGGCCGCGTCGGTCAGGAAGCCGCCACGAGTGACGTAGCTGGTGCCCACGTGGTCAGGGTCCGGGTCGAACAACTCGTCCAACGGCCAGCCCCGGTCCGTGGGGAATTCCGTGATCGTGTCCTGCCCGGCGGCAACCACCCGCCAGAGGTCCTCGGGGCAGCTGATCCCACCGGGATAGCGGCAGGCCATGCCCACGATCGCGATCGGTTCGGTGGCCTCGCGGGCGGGCGGCGGCGGGCTTGCGGCCCCGCCGGCGAGGTGGTCGGCCACCGCGCGGGGCGTGGGGTGGTCGAAGACCAGCGAGGGCGGCAGGGCGACACCCAGCTCCGTGCCCAGCCGGTCGCGCAGTCGCACTGCGCCGAGCGAGTCCAGACCGGCTTCGACGAACGGCTGGTCCGCCCCGGGCGCCAGGCCGGTGATCCCCGCGGTCTCCCGCCGGACCACATCGAGCAGGTACTGGAACCGGAGCCGTTTCCGCGCCGGCTTGCCCGAGGAGGTCTGCGGAATCCGGCTGATCGGGCGGATCCCGTCCGGTACCCGATGCGGTGGCAGCTGGCGGCGGGAGTGGGCGAGCAACGTCGCCGGATCCACGTCGCCCACGACGTAGGCGACCGGCACCTCACCGAGCACCGCGTCGGGCTCACCCGCCACGACCACGTCCTGGACGCCCGGGCAGCGGGCCAGCACCCGCTCGATCTCGACCGGGTGGATGTTCTCCCCACCCCGGATGATCATTTCACTGGCCCGCCCGGTCACCACCAGCCGGCCGCTCTCCTCGCGGCCGAGGTCTCCGGTGGCGTGCCACCGACCGGCACCGGGCATCCTCAGGTGGATCTCACCGTTCACCAGCCGGGTTTCGATTCCGGGCAGCACGACGCCGTCGATGGCGATCTTTCCGGACGCTTCCGTACTGCCGTAGCCGTCGTGCAGTTCACGGTCGAACGTGCCGCGGAACCGGGCCCGCAGCTCTTGCGGCAGCAGGGCCCCGGCCGACAGACACCGCAACGGCAGCGTGGCCTCGACGTCCAGGAGCTGGGTGAAGACCGTCGGCACGCCACCCAGCGCCGTGAACGGTACCCGGCGAAGCAGGGCGGCAGCCCGGTCCGGCGTGAAACGGTCCATCACGTAGGCGCTCGCGCCCAGAGTCAGGACGCCCACCACGCACATCGAATGCCCGAAGGCGTGGAACAGCGGCAGCGGCCAGAGCAGGTGGTCGTCGCCGGACATGCCCAGCAGTCCCCGGTAGGCGTGCTCCGCCGACCGGAGCCAGGCCCCCTGCGTCGACAGCACGCCCTTCGGGTCCCCGCTGGTCCCGGACGTGTAGTGGAGCCAGGCGGGCTCGTCCGGCCCGAGGTCGTCACGTGGCGGCGTACCGGTGGGCGCGAGCAGGTCGTCAACGGTCACCACACCGACCCCGGCCACCCGCCGGACCTGCGCCAGGTGTTCACGGTCGGTGACCACCAACCCGGCACCGCTGTCCGCCAGCCGGAACCGGAGCTCGTCGTCGCCGCTTCGCGGGTCGAGCAGGACTCCCACCGCGGCGGCACGGCAGACGCCGAGCGTGGCCGTGACAGCGGGCACCCCGTTGCCCAGGTACAGCGCCACCCGGCTTCCGCGATCGACCTGGAGGTTGCCGGCCACCCGGGCAGTACGGCGAGCGAGATCGCGGTAGCTCACCGCGTCATCGGCGTCGGCAAAGGCGATTTTGTCTTTGAGATCCGTCGCGTGATGGAGGATCAGCTCATGCACCGTGCACCTCTGCAATCGGTCACGACGGTCAACTGAAGGCGGGTATCAGGGTTTTGAACCGGGCCGGACCGCGGATGAACGACCTCAATGAGCCCACGGCGCTCCGCCGACGGCACCTGCCTGCCGATCGAGCGGACAGCGACGCACACGGAGCGGTGGCCGGAGGTCGCCCAGGCGGCATGCCCGGTCGCGACCGGCGGGGCAGCGCTCATCCCCCGAGGGCGCTGAACGCTGGACCCGGTCCGCCGGCGGCAGGCACCACGGCCTGCCAAGCCGCTGCCCCTCACCACGCCGCTCCCACACGGCTCGCACCAGCCGGCCGAACCGCTCATCCACACTCCCGTGAACAACTCCACCCACAGCGGTTCGACCCGCAGCACCCCGCCCGTACAGGAGAGGTGCCCCGAGCACAGCCTTTTGCAACGAGCTTCGGGCCAGAGTTCCGACCTACCCGGCAAGCGTAGCGAAGCAGGGCGGGGAACAAGGGCCCGGTCCGATCGGCGTGCTCCGTTCACAATCGGCTATCTGCCGTGGTCTGGAGCTCCGCCGCGTGGACACCCCACTGCCCCTGTGCTGTGGGCGAGTTGAGAGCCCCTCGGCGGAGGATCGCCCGCGACCTGGCGTCGATCGACGCCGAGCGTCACTCATTCACCGCTGTCTTGTGCGTGCGAGGCACCTTCGCGTGGCCTTCCCACCGAAGGCGGCCAGCGCCTCCAGGCCCTGCGCGAACCGGTCTGCCAGCGACGCCTTCGGCCTGGCCGCGGCTGTCGCCCGCGCGGCGGCCTGCTCCTGGTCCTCGGTGATCCCGGGTGCTGTCAGCTGGTCGTGCTGTTCCTGGTCGAGTTCGGTCCAGCCGGCTCGCTGCGTCCGCGCTCATCGGCGGAGCTGCTCGTCCGGGATATGGCCGGTCTGGCGCGATAGAGTGACCACGCTGTCACGTTCCGTGTCCATGGAGGTGTTGTATGCGTTTCTCTCTCGCGGGTGGCCGCACCGCGGTGCTCGCTGCCGCCACGTGTGCCCTGGCATTCGCGACGGCGGCGCCTGTGGCGGCCGCGCCTCCGGTCAGTGGTCCCGCCGACTGCTACCCGGGCTGGGTCTGCTTCTGGCCCCAGGCCAACTACGGCGGCCAGATGGAGGCCTACCAGGGCCCCTACATCCACAGCTGCGACCGTGTGCCCTCCGGCACGGTCCGCTCCGTCGTCAACCGCGACGACCAGACCTGGAGCCTGAGCCGGGACTTCATCTGTAACCGCATCGGCGCCAAGGTCGCCCCGGGCGAGGAGAACCCCGACCTCGGCGCCGACTACTACTACTGGAAGTAGCCGCCCTGCGCCCAGCTAGACCGGACCCCTGACCGCGAGGCCCCGCGGCACCGGAGCAGGCCGTCCAAGCGGCGCCATGCCGCCGTGACTGCGCCCCGGTCAGGGAGTCGGCAGCTGGGGTCGGCCGACCGTACGGCCGGCCGCCCCCCACACAACTGGATGCTGTTAAGACCGACCGGCAAATGGATCACTTGAGGCGGCGTGTGGTGGGACGGTCGCCCCACCGGTAGCGGGTGGTGGCGCGGCGGATCAGCATGCGGAGTGTGACGAGTGCGGCGGCCAGGTGGAGATAGAACTCGACGACCGCGCCGTTCCTCTCGGTACAGTGCCGCAGCTTGCCGTAGCCGTTCATCCACGAGTGCGTTCGTTCCACGGTCCACCGCTTGCCGGCCTGGATCGGGGCGGGTACGCCCTTGCGGGCGATCTCACCGGTGAAGCCCAACTCCCGAAGCAGAGTTCGGGACTTGTTGTTGTCGTAGCCCCGGTCGAGGTTGACATTCACGTCCTGAGGAAGGGGCCCGACCTGCCCGATGGCGGCCTCGAGGGTTGGTCCGAGAAGAGGCGAGTCGTGGCGGTTGGCCCCCGCGGCGATCAGGCCGAGCGGGACGCCGTGGGCCTCGGTGGCGATCGAGCGTTTCAGGCCCTGCTTTCCGCGGTCGACCGGGGACCGGCCCGCACGCTCGCCGCCGCACGGGGCCTTGGTGATGCAGCCGTCGACGGATATCTCGGACAGTTCCAGGCCGATCATGCGGTCGTACGCCTGGAGCGCGAGAGCGTGGACGGCCTCGGAAATGCCTTGTTCCGCCCATTCCTTGAGTCTTCGACGGATGGTGCGGTCCGAGCATCCGGGGCTGGAGAGGCGCTCGTAGCCCGAGCCGTGGACCAGTGCGAGTACCACGTGTTCGAACACGGTCCGGTCGGGGACTCTGCGGCGGTGGCAGCCGAGTGGGTGGCCCACAGCGAACTCCGGTCGTGTGGGCAGGAGTGCGGCGAATTGGTCCCAGAGGGGTTCGAGCAGGCAAGATGGCAGCGCGGGCACGGCTGTCCTTCGTGATCACTGAGCGTAGAGAACTCCATGATCGCGTGGACCCGTGCCCGTTCTGCCGTCCGGGCCACCTCGCCAGCACCTATTGCCGGTCGGTCTAAGAGGGTGTTCGATACCGATTTAGGCTGCCGCAGGCGGTTTCGGACGGAGGTATTGCCCGGTTCTGTCCGGGCTGGCGGTCAGGCGGTCGGTCATGGAGTTCACCATGGCCCACTGGATCATCGAGCGTGACCGGTCCGGCAGTTCCTCGTAGTCACGGTGGAGCCGCCGGTACCGGGACATGATCCCGAAGGTCTGCTCCACGCGCCAGCGGATCGGCTGGACGACGAAGCCTTTCTGCTCCTTGTCCCGGGCCACGACCTCGACGTCGATGTCGAGTGCGGCGCCGTGCTTGACGACGGCGTTGTTGTAGCCGGCGTCCACCCACGCTTTGGTCACGGTGGGCCACTGGGCGGCGAGGGTGTCCAGGACCTGCTTGCCGCCGGCGGAGTCCTGGACGCCGGCGGCGGTGACGATCAAAACCAGGAGCAGGCCGAGGGTGTCGGTGGCTATGTGGCGCTTGCGGCCCTTGACCCGCTTGCCGCCGTCGTAGCCCTGGCTGTCGGCCGGGGCGTTCGGTGAGGCTTTCACGGACTGGGCGTCGATGATCGCGGCGCTGGGCAGGATGCGGCGGCCCTTCTTCGCCCGGAGCTGGTCACGGAGTGTGTCGTGGATCCGCTCGGTGGTGCCGTCTCGTTCCCATTCCTTGAAGTAGCCGTAGACGGTGGTGTGGGGTGGGAAGTCGTGCGGAAGGTAGCGCCATGCGATGCCGGTCCGCGCGACGTAGAGGATCGCGTTGACCACCTCGCGCAGCCCGGTCGTGGGCTCACGTCCTTCGGCGCGGGTGCGTCGCCACTCCAGCAGCATGGGCTCGATGAGCTCCCACTGATCGTCCTTCAGGTCCGAGGGATACCGGCGTCGTTCCGTCACAGTTGATCAATATCGCGGACACGGACCCGGCCGCCACGAGATCCTGGAACCGAGTCCGCGCCGCAAGAACCAAAGCCGGACAGTTGGGGGGAATCCCCTATCGAACACCCTCTAAGAGGCTGCGCAGATAGGCGGTTGGTGGGACCAGTCGGCGGACGAGACAGGCACAGGTTCCTTGATCATGGAGTTGCGACGCTCTGTGATCATTGGGGAGACCTGTGCCTGTGCTGCCATTCTGGCTGACCGAACCGCTCTGGGACCAATTCGCCGCCCTGCTGCCGCAGCGGCCACAGTTCGATCCAGCCCACCCGCTGGGCTGCCACCGACGCCGGATCAGCGACCGGATCGTCTTCGACAAGCTGCTCCAAGTCCTGCGGTTCGGTTGCTCCTACGAGGCGATAGCGGACTCGACCTGCTCGGCCGCCACGATCCGAGGCCGCCGCGACGAGTGGATCGGCCTGGGCCTGTTCGCCCGCCTGAAGCAGATCGCTCTCCAGGCCTATGACCGCGTCGTCGGCCTCGTCCTCGACCAGATTGCCGTGGACGGCGCCATCACCAAGGCCCCCGGCGGCGGCGAAGCGGCCGGACGCTCACCCGTCGACCGGGGCAAGCAGGGCATGAAACGGTCCGGGATGACCGGTGGCTACGGCATCCCGCTCGGCCGCGTCCTGGCCGGCGCCAACCGCCACGACTCGCCGCTCCTGGCGCCAACTCTCGATCTCCTGGAGGGACTTGGGCCGTTGCCCGACGAGATCACCGTCCACCTCGACGCCGGCTACGACTCGGACAAGTCCCGTGCCGTGCTCGACGAGCGGAAGCTGTGCGGTCAGATCGCGCGCAAGGGGACCAAGGCGCCGGTCCAGGCCACCCGGCGATGGCATGTCGAGCGCACCCACGCCTGGCAGAACGCCTTCCACCGCCTCGCCCGCTGCTACGAGCGCCGCACCAGCGTCATCGAAGCCTTCTTCGACCTCGCCGACACCGTCATCACCGTCCGCAGTCTGATCCGCCGAGCCTGGACCACCCACCGCTGGGACACCCGCCCCCGACGCCGCCCATGACCAGCCGCCTATCTGCGCAGCCTCTAAGAGGGTGTTCGATACCGATTTAGGCTGCCGCAGGCGGTTTCGGACGGAGGTATTGCCCGGTTCTGTCCGGGCTGGCGGTCAGGCGGTCGGTCATGGAGTTCACCATGGCCCACTGGATCATCGAGCGTGACCGGTCCGGCAGTTCCTCGTAGTCACGGTGGAGCCGCCGGTACCGGGACATGATCCCGAAGGTCTGCTCCACGCGCCAGCGGATCGGCTGGACGACGAAGCCTTTCTGCTCCTTGTCCCGGGCCACGACCTCGACGTCGATGTCGAGTGCGGCGCCGTGCTTGACGACGGCGTTGTTGTAGCCGGCGTCCACCCACGCTTTGGTCACGGTGGGCCACTGGGCGGCGAGGGTGTCCAGGACCTGCTTGCCGCCGGCGGAGTCCTGGACGCCGGCGGCGGTGACGATCAAAACCAGGAGCAGGCCGAGGGTGTCGGTGGCTATGTGGCGCTTGCGGCCCTTGACCCGCTTGCCGCCGTCGTAGCCCTGGCTGTCGGCCGGGGCGTTCGGTGAGGCTTTCACGGACTGGGCGTCGATGATCGCGGCGCTGGGCAGGATGCGGCGGCCCTTCTTCGCCCGGAGCTGGTCACGGAGTGTGTCGTGGATCCGCTCGGTGGTGCCGTCTCGTTCCCATTCCTTGAAGTAGCCGTAGACGGTGGTGTGGGGTGGGAAGTCGTGCGGAAGGTAGCGCCATGCGATGCCGGTCCGCGCGACGTAGAGGATCGCGTTGACCACCTCGCGCAGCCCGGTCGTGGGCTCACGTCCTTCGGCGCGGGTGCGTCGCCACTCCAGCAGCATGGGCTCGATGAGCTCCCACTGATCGTCCTTCAGGTCCGAGGGATACCGGCGTCGTTCCGTCACAGTTGATCAATATCGCGGACACGGACCCGGCCGCCACGAGATCCTGGAACCGAGTCCGCGCCGCAAGAACCAAAGCCGGACAGTTGGGGGGAATCCCCTATCGAACACCCTCTAAGAGCAGATAGGTGCTGTGGAGGCCTCGGTGGCCCGGCACGGCTGCGCGTGGACACCGTCCGCTTCGGCCGGATCGACACCCCACTCCTGCGCTCGCGGCCGGGGCTGGACTCCGACGACGCTATCGCCGCCGCCGGGTCGACCACTCCCTTCGGCCGCTTCGGCACCGTCGAGGAAGCCGCCGCCTCGGCCCTTTACAACGGAGCGTCCGTCTGCTGGCGTGCCGGGGTCGAGAAGGCGGCGAACGCAACGTCCAGCAGTTTGCCGAGGTCCTCTTGGCCGTCGCTCGCACTCCATTGCCCGAGGACGATCCACAAGATTTCGAGCGCCGCCGCTACGCGAACGTTGGCGACGACCGACGACCCGTCGGCCGAGGAGGTTGTCTTCTGCAGTCGGGCGACGATCTCTGGTCGCCATTCAGTCTGCTTCTCGCGGAGGCGTGCGCACAGGGCTGGGGTCTGCTCGATGAGGCCGAGGATCGTCACGAGTTCCTGGACGTCGCGTACAAGGAACCTCACGGCTGACTCCAGGGCGTTGCGCAGCCTGCTCCAGTCGTCCTGGTTGGCCCGCTCGGCATCGAGCGCGTCCGTGATGACGTCACCGACAGGGTCGAAGACGAACAGGACCACGTCTTCCTTGGTGCGGAAGTAGCGCAGGAAGGTGCTCCGCGACACTCCGGCGGCTTCGGAGAGGTCGGCGAAGGTGACCTGGTTGAAGCCGGTGAGGCAGAACCGGTTGAACGCGACGCGGGCCAGCTCTGCTCGCACCGCGTGGCGGCTGATCTCACGGGTACCGACTGGCGCTGCGCTCATGGGGACGAGTGTACTCCGACACACTCGTTTGCTTCTTCGGATACAGGTTTCTAACCTGATACTCAGTGTCAGTCGCGATGCTGAGATTCGCGACGCTGTCCCCAGCCGGCGGCCCGGTCACGGGCCGTCTCTTACCGCGATATGGAGCCACCTCATGAGCTACGAAGACCTTCCCGCCCTGACGATCGACGTCTCGGACGGGGTCGCGACGGTGACAATCGATCACCCGCCGCTCAATCTGATGGACGCGGTCCTCCTGCCGTCACTCCGGGCATTCGTCGCGCGTGTGCGGGACGACGCCGACGTCCGCGTCATCGTCTTCGAGAGTGCTGACCCGGAGTTCTTCGTTGCGCACGGTGACATGGCCTACCTCACCGACCCTGACGCGCTGCCTGCGGCCACTCGCGCCGCGATCGCGGCCGCGCCGGGCTCGACCGTCCCGGAAGGCCTGAACATCCTCCAGGCGATGAGCGAGGAGGTCCGCTCGCTGCCGCAGGTCACCATCGGCAAGCTGGCGGGCTTCGCGCGCGGCGCGGGCAACGAGTTCTTCATGTACCTGGACATGCGATTCGCGGCGATCGGCAAGTCGGGGCAGGGGCAGCCGGAGTCCTTGATGGGGATCCTCCCCGGAGGCGGTGGCACGGTGAACATGACGCGCCTTGCAGGAAGGGCCCGCGCGCTGGAGCTCATCCTCGGCGCCGAACTCGTGGGCGCGGAGCTCGCGGAACGGTACGGCCTGATCAACCGTGCCCTGCCCGCCGCAGAACTCGATTCCTTCGTCGACGCCCTCGCCCGACGGATCGCCGGCCTCCGGCCGGAGGTGATCTCCATCACGAAGGCTGCGGTCGACGCGGTCGCGCCGCCGATTCCGCGTGCGGCGTACGCCGTTGAAAACGAGGGCCTATTCGCGGCGTTCGGCGATGAGGTCACCGAGCTCGCCCACAGGCTGCTCGCCGCTGGTATCCAGACCCGCGAGGGCGAACGCGACCACGAGCGCATCGCCAACAGCATCTGAGTGCCTACGCTCTCGCCATCCGTGCGCAGAGGCTCCGTGGGAAGAGTTCCCCAGCCATGGCCAGCACGCGCGTTGTCGAGTGCTCAGGTCGACCGCCCTGGTTCGCCGAGCCCGTAAGCGTTGACAACGCTGTCCGGCCGCGCGGATAGGCGCGGTTGGGAAGGTGGGTAGCCAAGCGGGCACAGGTCCCTTTGACCATGGAGTTGCTGACGCTCTGTGATCACCGAGGTGTCGGCGTACGGCCTTGACTCCCCAACTGCGTACGCCTAAACGTCCCCAGCTATCAGGCGGTCTCTGGCGCCAGATCTTGGCTGCTTGCCAGGAGGTCCCAACCGCTCAGGCCCAGTGCACGCGGGGCCTCCGCTACGCTGTCGACCCCATGGGACAGCTGCCGGAGAGCGTAGACCGCGACATCCTGGATCACCGGATCGTCTTCGCGATCAAGGCAATCCGGGAGGTGTCGGACTGCACGTTGCACGAGGCGTTGGACGCCTTCGTCGCGCGCTACGAGGAGCTCCGCCGTGATCGACCGGACGACTTCCAGCTGAACCGCGAAGAGTACGGCCGAGGCTTCTACTCCTGACGCACACTGACACCGGTCAAGCTCGGCGGACAGTCGACGTCCAACGAGGCTGGATGTCAGGCCACTTCCGCGTCTCGCTCGATGGCCTTGAGGCGGTTCTTCAGGCGGTAACTGGGGCCGTTGATGGAGATCACGTCGCAGTGGTGGAGGAGCCGGTCGAGGATGGCGGTGGCGAGGACCTCGTCGCCGAAGACTTGTCCCCACTCGCTGAAGGTCTTGTTCGAGGTCAGGATGATCGAGCCCTTCTCGTAGCGCTTGGAGATCACCTGGAAGACCAGGTTCGCCTCGGCTCGCTCCAGGGGCTGGTAGCCGACCTCATCGACCACCAGGACGCCGGGCCGCAGGTAGGTGCCGAGTTTGTTGGCCAGGCGACCGGCTGTCTCGGCGGCCTTGAGGTTGCGGACCATGTCGTCGAGGCTGGTGAAGTAGATGGAGTAACCAGCTCGGCAGGCCGCGACCGCGAGCCCGACGGCGATGTGTGTCTTTCCCACCCCGGGCGGCCCGAGGAGGGCGGCGTTGGCCTTGGCCTCGACGAAAGAGAGGGTGGCGAGGTCCTTGACCTTGCGCGGGTCGAGGTCGGGCTGGAAGGAGAAGTCGTACTCGTCGATTGTCTTGTGGTGGGGCAGCTTCGACAGCCGCAGGCCCTGGCGGAAGCGCCGGTCGTCGCGGACGGCGAGTTCCTCGGACAGGACCAGGTCGAGGAAGTCGAGGTAGCCCATCTTCGCCTCGTCCGCCCGCCGGGTGAACTCGTTGATGGTCTCCGCCAGGTGGGGCAGGCCGAGCTTGGCGGCCGTGGTCCGGATGCGGTTGCCGGTCAGCTGGCTCAAGAGGGTTCCTTCGTCGGTCGGTTGGTGGTGAAGGGGCGGGTACCGGTCAGCTCGTCGTAGACCGACAGCGGACGGCGGCCGACTTCGATGCGGGTGATCGCGGCCCGGTTCAGCAGGGATTGCAGGGGTCCGGCTTCCCGGCCGAGAGGCCGCTCGTGGCGGGGCTGGGAGGGGACATCACCCGTGGTGGTCCGGCGTCCCTTGCCGGTGGGCAGGCCGTCCCAGTGCGTCTCCTGGACGACGCGGGCACCCCGGCCGACCGCCCTGGCGTGCATGGCCAGCAGTGTCTCGCCGTCGGTGCCGGGGACGGTGGAGTGCAGCATGATTTGCGACTTCGTGGCCCGGATCTCGACCAGCTGGCGCGGTCGCACCTTGCGGGCCGGCACCGAGTAGAGGTTGCCGCCGAAGGCGACCAGGCAGTCCTTGCCGACGGGCCGCAGGTGCCGCTCGGCCACCAGATACGGGGTGGGTGGCAGCGGTTTGAGGGCCGCGTGGTCGCGGGCCGCCCGCTCGCCGATGACTTCGCGGTGTGTCTTGTGGATCTGAGCGCGCCGGATGGGCACCCAGGCGGCGAACGCGGAGTCCATCTCCTCGATGGAGGAGAAGGCCCGGCCGGACAGGACGTGGTCGCGGACGATCAGGACCTGGCGTTCGACCCGGCCTTTGCCGGTGGGGCGGTAGGCGGCCAGGACGTCGGGGTCGAAGTCGTAGTGGCCGGCGAAGCCGACCGCCTCCGGGTGCAGCGGGACCGCCTCGCCCGGGGCGACGTGGCGGCGGACGACGGTCTTGGTGCGGTCGTAGACGATCGTCATCGGTGCCCCGCCGAAGTGCGCGAACGCCCTGCGGTGGCAGTCGAAGAACGTCTGCAGGTCCTGGCTGGTGGTGAAGCAGCAGAACGGGTCGCGCGAGTACGACAGCGTCATGTGGAAGGAGTAGACCTTGTCGATGCCCATGTGGGCGAGGATCTTGCCCTCGTCCCCCCAGTCCACTTGGGCCTGGGCGCCCGGGATCACCTCGAACCGGCGGTGCATCCCCGCCAGCTCCTTCGGTGTGATGCCGAGTTCTTCGGCGATCCGCGGGCGGGCCTCCTGGAGGTAGAGCTTGACGCGCTGGTAGTTCCCGGTGAACCCGTACTCGGTGGCCAGGCGCTCGTGGATCACGGCGGCCTTCATCAGGACCTCCGCCCGGAGCATCGAGTCGACCAGCGGCGCGAACTCGTCGATGACCCTTGCCCGCGAGCGTCCGTTCGACGACCGGCGTGGTGGGGTGGCCGGGCCCGGGGCCGAGAGGTACTTACGGACCGTCTTCCGGTCCAGCCCCGTCTCCCTGGCGATCTCCGACAGACTCATCGACCCGGAATCGAACAGGCCACGGAAACGCCTCAGTTCCAACCAGCGATGCGGATCCAGAACCACCGTCAGCCGCCCTCCGCACTCTCCTCACCGACCAAGCAGCAGAGTGTCGGGCAACAGCCCACGACGCATCAAGAAGCGGCCACGTTCATCCGTACGTGGCTGGGGACGTTCACGTGTACGCCGACACGAGGAGACCTGTGCCTGCGCTTCCACCATGGCTGACCGAGCCGCTCTGGGACCAATTCGCGGTCCTGCTGCCCGAGCGGCCGGAATTCCACCCGGACCATTCACTTGGCTGCCACCGCCGACGCATCAGCGACCGGATCATCGTCGACAAGATGCTGCAATTGCTGCGCTTCGGCAGTTCTTACGAGGCGATCGCCGACACAACCTGCTCGGCCCCCGGGACCGAAGCCCCTGATCAGGGGTGTCCGTCAAAGCGAATCAAGCCCAAGTCCTGCCGAGCAACAGGGAGGCCCTGTTGTCCCAGTCTGTCGCGCTCGTGCCTGTTGCGTCCAACTCCCGTGCGTCGTCGTGTGATTGCCTCGCTCACACGTACGGGAACGCGGCCGACCATGGTGAGCGTGTTCGACGATATCCGTCGGACACGACCGATGCCGAGTGGGCCCAGGCCCGCGTCACGCTGCCCACGCCGGGCTGGTTGGAGGGCAGGGGCGGGCAACCGGAGGCGTACTGCCACCGGACCATGCTGGACGCGATCCACTACCTGGTCGACAACGGAATCAAGTGGCGGGCGATGCCCGCGGACTTCCCGCCGTGGGACCACGTATACGCGTTCTTCCGCCGCTGGCGCGACCTGGGCCTGGTCAAGGAGTTCCACGACCGACTGCGCTCGTGGGTCCGCTCCCGGGCAGGCCGGGACGCCGAGCCGAGCGCGGGCGTGATCGACTCGCAGTCGGTCAAGGCGGACGCCGTCGTCGGCGCCGACAGCCGCGGCTTCGACGGCGGCAAGCTGATCAACGGACGCAAACGACACGTCGTCGTCGACACGCTCGGCCTGCTGCTGGCAGTGACGGTCACTCCCGCGGACATCGGCGACCGCACCGCTGCGAAGGCACTGCTCGCCCAAGTAGCCGACGCGCACCACCTGCTGGATCTCATCTGGGCCGACGGCGGCTACACCGACGGCCTCATCGAGGACTGCTTCACCGCCCTGGTCCTCGCCGGGCTGGCTCCTGCCGCTCAAGGGCGACGGCACCCCCGTCCCCGGAGCGCTGCGCATGGGCATCGCCCCGGGCAGCCGCAAGCACGAGTCCTCGTCCCCCTGGCCGAGGCGGTGGCGGCGATGGAGCGCGGGGAGCACCCGTCCCGGCTGGTCCACCAGTTCGGCACCGACGGCAGCCCCGTCGAGCAGGTCGACGACGACGCCGAGGAAGACGGTGAGCTTTGATGGCGGGCAGGGGCATGTTCGGCAGGGTCCGCGAGGCGCTGTTCCCATCGCGGAAGGCACCGGTGTAGTCGACGACGCAGGCCGGGCAGGTGAAGGACAAGATGTTCGGCGGCTCCACCAAGGCCATGGCCGCGGCCTACGGCGTGAGCCGGAGGACGGTCGAGCGCTGAATCGACGGCACCCGCCAAGCCCCCGGAGCTCTCGCGCGCCGCCGAGAGGCGGTGGGAGAAGGAGAACGCCACCCGTGCCAGGCAAGGCCGGCCACCGCTCCCGCGCCCGACCACCTCGGCCGACTGGCTGGCCACCGACGCGGTCCGCGTGCAGACCACCGAGCGCAGCCGCGAGCGCAAGGCCAAGCAACTGGCGCAGCTCGGCACCTTCTCCGGCCACACCGCCCGCGTCGGCCGTGCCACCACCTTCAACATCCGCGGCTCGGACGCCGTCCGCTCGCGCGACGTCCACGTCACTCTGACCGGCGAGCAGGCCGCCGCCTTGGCGCTGGCCGAAGACGAGGACGAGGTGCGGGCCGTCATCGGCCCGGCGCTCGCCGACTACTTCAACGGCGGCACGTACGGAGGCTTCGGATCGGACGACTTCGAATGGGACGAGAACGACTTCGACGTCCGCTGAGAGGCGGCTCCGTGTCCGCCGCGACGTGCGCACCGGACCGGACGGGCCCGCTGCCGCTGTGGCAGCGGGCCATCCGACTTCCGGACAGTCACCGGTCGACGCCGACGGCGCCCGCCGGAGTTCGCCATGAACCCCGTTCCGGATATTCGGCGACATGAGCGATGGGAGGAATTGGGCGGGAGCCGGATTTCCGGCTCTTCGTAGACGAGGGTGCAGCGGTCGGAAGCTGGGCACCGGTAGCCGTACTGAGCGGTCAGCGACCCAATCGGGCCGCGAGGCCGTCGAGTACGCACTCCAGGCCGAACGCGAACTCCGCGTCGGGGTCGGGTTCTTCGGCCTCATGGACGCGGCGGGCGAGCATCGGGTGCTCGCCCGCCGCGAGGACGGCGCTGATGTAGGGGCCGAGGCTGCGCTGCCACTGCTCCTCACTCAGGCCGGTGCGTTGCTCGGCGCGCCGAGCGGCCTGCTGGGTGGCCACCGAGCCCAGCACGTACGCGTGCACGGCGCTGAGCGCCTGCGAGGCCAGGGTGATGTCGGGCGTGAGCGCGACAGCGGCGCGCAGGGCGGATTCGGCCCGGCGCAACGTGTTGGGGCCGAGCGAGGGCCTGCCCGCCAGTTCGGCCGCCAGCCACGGGTGGCGCAGCAGGGTCGCGCGCTGGGCGTGCGCGACCGCGGCGAGGTCGGTGCGCCAGTCCGGGGTGGGGTCGGGGAGCGGCTCCTCGCCCTGGGCCGCGTCGACCATCAGGTCCACCAACTCGTCGCGGTTGGTGATGTAGCGGTAGAGGGTGGCCGTCCCGGAGCCGAGGTCGCTCGCGACCCGGCGCATCGAGACCGCGGCCAGGCCCTCCGCGTCGGCGACGGCCAGCGCGGCGGCCACGTACTGGTCCACCCCCGGGGCGCGTCGGGCCGGTTCGGGGCGAGGCCTGGTCCACACCGACCAGGGAGCGGGTTCGGTCATCGGGTGCTTCCCTTTCTCGTTGACCGGCATTCTAGCTTCTGGCTACGGTGTAGCCATGACGGAAACAGTGTATCCGGAAGCGCCGGTCCTCGTGGTCGGGGGCGGCAGCGTAGGGCTGCTCACCGCGGCGTTGCTCGCCCACCACGGCGTCCCCGCGGTGCTCGTCGAACGCCGCTCGGGGCCGTCGGTCCACCCGCGCGCCACCGGCATCGGGCCCCGGACGGTCGAGATCCTGCGTGAACTCGGGCTGGACGCCGCCGTCGACGCTGTCGCTGTCGACCTGCGCGGTGCCACGGCCAAGGCGGTGGCGCGGACCGTCGTCGAGATGGGCGCGGGCGATGTCGTGACCGTGCCCATGCCGATCCGGTCCGCCACCGAGCTGGACACGACACCGTTCAGGCTGCGTGGCGTCTGCGCACAGGACCGCCTTGACGCCGTGGTGGCGGCCGACCTGGCGCGCCGCGGAGCGGATGTGCGCTGGTCGACCCGCCTGGTCGGCATCGCGCAGGACGCCGACGGGGTCGACGTCGAGCTGGAGGGGCCCGACGGTCGCTACTCGCTGCGCTGCGCGCGCGTGGTGGCCGCGGACGGCACACACAGCGCCGTGCGGACCGCGCTCGGCGTCGGCACCTCCGGGGCGGGCGACCTGGGCAAGTCGAAGATCAACATCCTGTTCCGCGCCGACCTCCGGCCCCACCTGCGGGGGATGTCCTTCGGCACCTGCACGATCACCACGCCGGAGGCACCCGGTCTGCTGGTGACCGTGGACGGAGCGACCACCTGGGTCTTCCACATGACCTGCGACGTGGACGGGGGCGAGCACCCCGAGGACTTCACGCACGAGCGCTGCGTCGCGGTCGTCCGCTCGGCGGTCGGCGATCCCGACCTCGACGTCGAGGTGCGCAGCGTGCTGCCGTGGCGGCCCCGGAGCGCCCTGGCCGACCGCTTCGCCGTCGGCCGCGTTTTCCTGGTCGGCGACGCCGCGCACACCGTGGCACCCCTGGGTGCGTTCGGTCTCAACACCGGTGTCGCCGACGCCCACAACCTGGCGTGGAAGCTGGCCGCCGTCCACCACGGCGAGGCAGGCGCCGGCCTGCTCGACACCTACGCGCAGGAGCGCGAGCCGGTCGCCACGGCGACACTGGACCAGGCGATGCGCAGGTTCGCCGACCCGGCGCTGCACTGGGGGCGTGGACCCGAGGCCGACGCCGCCAGGGGTGCGGCGGGGGTGTGGGCGGCGCCGGTCGTGCACCTCGGCCAGCGGTACGACTCGGCCGCCGTCGTCGATCCGCGGCCGGAACTCCCGTCCACGCTCGACCTGGCGGTGGCGCTGGACGGGTCGCCGGGTTCACGGGTGCCCCACGCGTGGGTCGACGGGGTCTCCACGCTCGACCTGGTCGCGTCCCGGTGGACCCTGCTGGTGGGCGCCGCGGGCGACCGGTGGCTCGCCGCCGCGGCGGGCGTCGGTCTGCCGGCGCACCGGGTCTTCGCACCGTGGCTCTCCGACGACGGGGCCCTGCTCGTGCGACCGGACGCGATCGTCGCGATGCGGGTCACGGCGCCGGTCCCGGATCCGGAGCGGTTCCTCGCCGACGCCCTGGACCAGGTGCTGGCCAGGCCGGTCGCGGTGCCGAGTGTCTGACCAGGGGCGAGGCGCCCCCGTCACAACTACGGCTTGGCCGTGCTGACCTCGAAGTTCGAGGAGTACGCGCGTACTTCCCGTTCGACGACCCGACCGCCGCCCGGATGTCCGCAGGCCTCCGCCGACACCTACCCGCACGCCGCCGGGGCGCGCTGAGCACGATGAGCCGTGCCACGACCTTCACGATCCGCGACTCGGATGCGATCCGAGCCCGCGACGTCCACCTGGACCTCTCGGGCGAGCAGGCCGCCGCCCCGGCCCTCGCCCATAGCGGTGGTAGACCTCCGGCAGGAAAGTCCAGCGGCGCGCACTCGTCCCCGGCGGCCCGGGCGCCGGCCACGAAGGCGAACGTCGCGAAGACGAACGTAAGGTGCGAATCGCCCCGAAGATGCTGGCTATCGAGGCGACTTAGTATCGCAAACCATCCCTAAACGCCCACTCGGGCGTGATGTGTGGCTGCGACTGGCGATCGCGGAGTCCTGCCCGGTCGCCGCGGTTGTGCCCCTGCGCCCCCGCAGCCGCTACGGCGGCCGCGGGGGCGCGGTGGGTCAGGGGGCGCAGACGGCGTAGGGAGTGATGTTGGTGTAGTTGGTGCTCGGGTTGTCGGCGAGGATCTGCCAGGTGTTGCCGACGGGTCGGCTGGTGGTTTCGACGGGTGGGACGGCGCCGCCGCTCTGCTGGTATCCGCCGCCGGTGATCACGCTGCCGGTGGGGCAGGTAGCGGTGGCCACGACCGGGACTCTGGCCGTGGCCACTCCGAAGGGGTTGGTGCCGGCGGGGACGGTGGTGATGACGGTGTCGGTGGAGGCATTGATCACCGACACGCTGCTCGAGCCCTCATTGGCGACGTAGACGCGGGTGCCCCCCGGGCTGAACGCCACCCCGTTGGGGTTGGCGCCGACGGGGATGGTGGCGGTGACGGTGTTGGTGGCGGTGTTGATCACCGACACGGTGTTCGAGAGCAGGTTGGTGACGTAGGCGGTGGTGCCGTCCGGGCTGACCGCCACCGTCTGCGGGCGGGTGCCCACGGGGACGGTGGCGGTGACGGTGTTGGTGGCCGTGTTGATCACCGACACGTTGTTGGAGTTCTGGTTGGCGGTGTAGGCGGTGGTGCCGTCGGGGCTGACCGTCACCCCGATCGGCCCGGTGCCCACGGGGATGGTGGTGGTCACGGTCCTGGTGGCCGTGTTGATCACCGACACCGTGTTGTCAATGAAGTTGGCGACGTAGGCGGTGGTGCCATCCGGAGTGAAGGCCACCCCGATCGGCCCGTTGCCGACGGGGATGGTGGCGGTGACGGAGTTGGTGGCGGTGTTGATCACCGACACGTTGTGCGGGCCGTCGTTGGTGACGTAGGCGGTGGTGCCGTCCGGGCTGAACGCCACCCCGTTGGGGTTGGCGCCGACGGGGATGGTGGTGGTGACGGTGTTGGTGGCGGTGCTGATCACCGACACGGTGTTCACGTTGCCGTTGGTGACGTAGGCGGTGGTGCCGTCCGGGCTGACCGCCACCCCGAGCGGCCCTGAGCCGACGGGGATGGTGGCGGTGACGGTGTTGGTGGTCGCGTTGATCACCGACACCGTGTTGCTACTGGCGTTGGTGACGTACGCGAAGGTCCCCGACGTCGCGGCCTGAGCCGGGACGGCCGCCGTCACGGGCAGGGCCACGATCCCCAGCACAACCGGTCCCGCCACCAAGGCACGCAGCCACGTTTTCCACCGCGGGGCCCGGCCCAGGCCCGTATCGTGCCGAGCCGGTCCCCACAGCCGTCGCTTCCTGAAAGCCAGCATCGCCATACCTCTCGCTCGAAGAACCGGAAGGGTGGCGACGCGGGCCCTGGGACCGGGACGGATCGTGCCGTGACGACGGACGCGACCACCAGGGCCGGCCCCGCAACCGCGGCCACCACCCGTGCCCCCAGCCGCGTGCTCTGACGCCGCACCGGCCCGCAGCGGCTGGACAGGACCTCAAAGAGCACAGGCCACCGCGCGTCACCGTAAGCGGAATGGAAAGAAATATGGTGATTCGACACCTTTTCGTTCGAGTGATCAGGCCTGCGGGTGAGTATGTGTGGCCGCCGGCGGCTATCGGCATGAAGCGCGTGCGGGGCATCCCGGCGGCCGCGCGCCAGGCGCGGCCGTCGGGTTCCAGCCACCACTGCCGCGCCGCCGAGTAGCTGTGCTGCCTGGCAGGCCCCCTGCGGAGCCCTGCCAGGGCTACGCCGGTCCGGGCACGGCCCCGGCGGTGGTTTCGGCCCGCTGGCGCCCCGTCAGGGCTTTTGGGGGAGGGTTCGTTTCCCCGACTTTTCCCTGAACATCTCCCCGGCCAGTGACTTCACTGTGGGTTTGAAGGTTTCCGCAGGTCAGAGGACAAATTGTGGGTTGACGGGAATCCCGGTAACCCCTCTGTCCCCCTTTTTGGGTGGTGTGGCTGGTGGCGGGCGGGTGCCAGCGGGGTTCGACGCGCTCCTGGGCCGCTCGGGCCCTCCCTGACGGCACTGCGCCCGACGCCGCGGGCGGGGTCGGCCTGGCGATCTCCTGGGCGATGGTCTGCGTGGGAGCGTCAGGTTGGCATCGTCAGCTGTATGTCAGTGGGATGGGCTCAGCTACCTTGCGAGCTTTGCTGACGGGTAGTGCTCGCCTATCGCTGACGTGAGTGACGAAGGACCATGTCATACCATGTCATTCTCACGCAGACCGCAACAGCGCGTCAGAGTTTATGCCGGTCAGAACCGTAGGCCGGGGGAGTGGGGCAGAATCGGTTCTGCCCGGCCGGTCGCTCGGGCTTTGTAGGCAAGGGGGAGGCATCGGTGGGGATTTTTTCGTCGCGCGGTCGTGAGGTCCAACCGACTCCGCCGCCGGGATTGGTGGCAGAGGCGGCAGCATACCCTGGCGGTTGGGTGTACGAGATCGCCACCGAGTACGTCGACGACCCCCGGGGCTACGTGCCGCCGGAGGCGGTCCGCCGCGGTTGGAAGGTCGGTCAGGACGGGGTGCTGACCGGTGAGTTCCAGGACAATCCACGGTTCGGGCCACCGCAGGACGACTTCTCCCGGCTCACCTCCCCCGATCACTGGCTGGGCTGGCTGGGCGAGGACCCGGCGCTGGCCGTCCGGGAGTCGATCGCCGGGATCCTCGGCGAGCAGGCGCCCGGGGCCACGGTGGCGTGGCTCAAGGTGACGGACGTCCCGCGGTTTCTCACCGGCGGCCGCCCGCACCCGGAAGACGAACAGCGCATCACCGTCACTCGGGCAGGCCTTGCGGTGCCGTTCGCGCTGTCGGTCAGCGCGCCCGGGCAGCGCCGGGAGGTGCTCTGGGGCGTGTTCAGCTGGGCCGCGGTCGGGCTGGACCGGCCCGAAGAACGGCGCGACCGGCTCTGGTTCGACTTGCGCGTGGACGCCGACTGGGCTGAGGAACAGCTGCGTTCGCGTATCTACGGGGTTGTCGAGGCCTGAGCGCCGGCAGCAGCGTCGCCCGGCCTGTTGTCGCACGCGCGGCTCCCCGACGCCCGGGGAAGCGCCGCGGCTCACCCGCTGTCTGGCCGGTGGCTGTCGTCCTCGACCTGCCGTCGGGGGACCAGTGCCTGGCTGGTTGGGTGGGGCGGTGGCGTTGAGGGTTCGCTGCGCCTGCGGCGGGCCTCTTCTTCACACGAAATCGAGTCTCCACCGAACCCGGGGCGGTTCAGTTAGAGGTGGGAGGCCATCAGGTCATGGTCCACCGTCAGACTGCCGCGGTCCAGCGGGGGCAGCCCCAGGTGGTCGCAGATCAGCTTGGTGAGCTGGTTCTCGAAGTTCCTGTCCTCGTGGTCCAGTCCGGCCGCTGTGATGAGGGGGGCCAGCTCGTTGGGCCAGTGTTCCCCGACGTACTCGGGTCCTTCGTAGTCGATGCAGGATGAGGTCCGGCCGTCCTTGTAGTGGTAGGCCTTGGGCCCGTGGGCCTTGGCGATGCACGGGTTGGGGACGAACACCACCAGCTCGGCACCCGGGGGGCACAGCTCTCGGTAGTCGATGTCGCCGTAGTCGTCGCGCGACGGATTGACCAGGTTGTGCACGATCACGCCCCAGTCGCCGGGCGCCGCATCATTGCCATAGGCAAGCGGCGGCCGGTGCAATGCGACTAGCGCTTCTGTCATGGAGGCCAGGCTGGTTCCCCTGAAGTACACCAGGACGGATTCGTCGCCCCCGTAGCGGTCTTCGCCCAGCCACGCGATCACGCCGCACTTGATCCAATCGGTCATGCTTGGCACCGTAACCCGAGTCACTGACACACCTCATGTCTCCCTCGGGCAGGAGCGTGCCAGTGACCGGCGGATCCGCTGGACCGGGGCGGTCCGGCTGCCCGGAGCAGCAGGTTGTGATCGTGATCGAAACCGACCTGGTCGTACTCGGGACGCGGGGCCCCGCTCGGTTTCGGCAGGGGACCAAGACACGGCTTTGAGGGTGGAGTCGAGTGGGCAGTGTCTGCGGCAGCGGCGCTGCTGGCGACCATGTCGGCCGACCAGCAGAACCTCAACTGCCCGCCCGACCTGGAGCTGTCGAAGCTCACAGTCGACCACGCTCTGCGGCTGTCGGCGATCACCGCCGCCCAGCCCACCGTCACCGCCGCAAACCAGAGCCTGCTGGCGCTCTTCGCCGCGCTGCCCACTCCCGACGACGAGGAGGACCCGAACTTCTGGTTCGACGTCCAAACCGCCAGTGACAGCCTCTACATGGTGACCGCGAACATCGCGGGCTGGATCCAGCTGACCTTCGCGTACCCCACCGAGACCGCGCTTGCCGGAACTATCCTTGATGCCTTTCGGATGCTGGACGCTGAACAACGCGAGGCAGTCGCGGAAGTCGTCGGCAAACGCCTGTCCGACGTCGACCGCGCCACGTACGCCGGCGAACTGTGGATCAGGGCCGTCGAGAAGGCAGCCTTCTCCGCGCTGATCGCCAACAAGGCTCCCAACGACCCTGAAGCAGTGGGGACCTTCCGCGACAGCTGGTTGCGTACTTGAGCGTCCTCATCCCGGCCGACGCGCGGATTCCTTGAAGGCCTGCCCCGGACTCCAGGGCAGACCATCAAGGTATCGGTGTCGTTGCTGGTCAGCGGGTTGTCCCGGAGCCTTGTAGCTGGTGCCAGGCACGGGGTGGGGCGTCGTCAGGGGGACCAGATGTCGGCGCTGGGCCCGTGCTCTTCGAGGGCGGCCAGGCTGGCGGCGCCGGCCGGGACCCGCGTTCCGCGTAATTCGCGGGCTCTAGAGGATCTGACGGAATGAAGCCGCGGGTCAGGGCGTTGAAGCCGGGATCGCGGGCCGAAACTGAGCGCATCCGGGCCCACGTCGTCCTGTGCTGGCTCGCCCTCCTTCTCATCCGCATCGTCGAGACCCAGACCGGGGCGACCTGGTCCGAGGCCCGCCGCGAGCTCCAGCGCCTCGTTCACCGGCCCCACCGGCACGTTCCAGCAGGTCACCGGCCTGACCAAGCCTCAGCGAGACCTGCTCGCCAAGCTCCGCATCCCCACCCCAAGCAGGTACTCGACCTCCAGCCCGCACCCCGCTGACCAGCCGAAACACCACCGCCTAGAGAAACGCCCTCCAGGTGGCCACACCCATGTCCGCGCAGGTCAGAGCCCAGATTTGATCCTCCAGCCCGCTGAATTACGCGGAACGCGGGGCTGTGGGTGTGGGCTTTGTGGTGGGCTTCGGCGAGGTGGTCCAGGCGTACGGTGTCGGGAGAAGCGCGGGTGATGCGTTCGGTGCCGTCGAGGATGGCGGTGAGGGCGGCTTCGCGGATGAGGCGGGCGAGGCTGCCGATGCGTCCGGCGGTGCGCTGGTGGAGGTAGGTGGTGTGGCGGGGCAGGGTGCCGGGCCGGTGCCGCTGAAGGTCGAGGGCCGCCTCCATGTCGCTGATCAGGTCGGTGAACGGTCGGTGGGTCCCGAGGCGGGCCGGGAGAGCGCCGACCTTGGTCAGCACGGTGTGCGAGTGGTGCGGGCGCCGGTCGACGGTTGCGGTGGCGAGCGTCTTGGGCATGATCGGTGAGGGCGGTTCAGGGGCGCACCGCGCCCATGTACGGCATGACGTCGAGGCCGACGATCCGGACGTCCTCACCGGTGCGCGGCGCATGCAGGATCTGACCGTTGCCGATGTAGATGCCGACGTGGTGCAGGTCGGAGAAGTAGAAGACGAGATCGCCGGGCTGCAGGTCGGACTTGGCGACGTGATTGCCGGCGTTCCACTGGTCCTGGGAGACGCGCGGGAGCGAGATACCGCCGGCGCGCCAGGCCGCCTGGGTGAGACCGGAGCAGTCGAAGGAGCCGGGGCCGGTCGCGCCCCACTGGTAGGGCTTGCCGAGCTGGGCGTAGGCGAAGTCGAGCACGGCCTTCACACGGCCGGACGCTGGGCCGTTGTAGGTGGAGGGACGATTGGAACTGCGGGAGGCGGCTTGGCCGTTGCCGTCGCTGTCGGCGAGGACCTTGGCCCGGTCGGCGGCCTTCAGGCCGTTGAGGATGGACTGGGCCTGGGCGAGCTTGGCCTGGACCTCGGTCTTCTTCGCCGCCATGGCGGTTCGGGTCTGGTCGAGTTCGGCGAGCTTCCCGGCGGTCTCGGCGCGTTCCTGGTTCATGGTGCGCTGCAGCAGCTGGGCTTCGCGGAGCGCGTTGGCCAGCCGGCCGCTCGCTTGGTTTTGCTGAGAGGCCCTCTGGAGGTACTGCTCGGGAGAGTTGCTGAGGATGAGCTGGAGCGACGGGTCGATCCCGCCGTCGCGGTACTCCTGCGAGGCGACCGCTCCGAGGATGCCCTGGATCTTGTTGATCTTCTCCTGCTGGGCGGCGAGCCGGTCCTGGAGCGTGGATGCGTCGGCCTGGAGTCGCCGCTGCTCGTCCTGCGCTTTGTCGTACTGCTCGGTCGCGGACTCGGCGTCCTCGTTGAGCTTGTCCACTTGGGCCTTGACCTGGTCGATGCTCTGACCGGGTTCGGCGTGGGCGATGGCGGGGAAGAGGGAGGCGGCTCCGGCGGTGGCGGCCAGCACGGTCATCTTCGCCCTGCCGGCGGGCTTCGGGCGTCGGCGCGTTCCCATCAGGGCGTCACTCCTCGTTCGCGGGTCTGATCTCCCGTACAGCGAGGGGCCGCCACCGGGGTGAGTGCAAAAAGCCTGGAAGTCCAGCCCAGGGCGAGGGGCGCCGGCGGGTGGCCTCCAGTTATAACTAAGGAACTTAGTAGTTCGCTTGAGTGTGTTGTGCAACCGTCGCCATCGGCCGGACATGGGGGGCGGTACAGGCGTGCGTGCGTCGCACGGTGAGCTCGGCGACCGACCGTATTCGGTCCGATCCGGCCTCAGAATGACATCCACACCGCTGAACTGATGACTGCTCCAAGAAGCCGACCCAGGCGGCACTCGCTACCCGCGCCACGCCAGGCGCAAGCCGAGAAGGCCCACCGCAAGGACACCTTCGCCCTGTTCGACATCCACGAGTCCGTCCCCACCTCGGCCACCGCCGCGCAGCTCGCCGCGGCCGCCGCCCGCCGCACCACCGGCACCCGGACCTGCGAGCAGTGCGGCGTGCGCCCCGAGACCTCGTATTCCCAGGTCGATGGCTGGCTGCGGTGCCGTATCTGCGCCCGCCCTGCCACTCGCACCCCCGCCGTCCCGGCTCTCCCTGGCAGGGACGGCCGTTCGTACCCTCTCCCGACGTCCCGGAAGGCACGCGATGACTGACGGCACCCGCCCCGTCCCGGACTCCGCCGCTGCGCCCGGGGGGTTGGAGTTCGCCTTGTGCAGCAGCCGGCCCGCGCCTGCCGATCGGGACCTGGGTCGCCCGTTCCCCTCCGTTGGTGCGTGGGGCGATGGCCGCGCTTCGCCGCCCGCTACGGCTTTGACCCCGATCACCCGGTGCCCTGTAGGGTCGCCGGATGTACGACCAGCACCACTCCACTGGTCGCCCCGAACCCGTGCCCGCGCCCGACCCCGCCGCCGTGGTTGCGGCCGAGGGCGGCCGGGCGCTGTGGGATGCGACGGTCGCCGCTCTCACGGCTGTCCGCATCGACGTGGTCCAGGCCGGGGACGGCCGCCCCGGCGCGGTACTGGAGCTCGGACCGCGTGGCCTCGGCGTCGCGGTCCGCTGGCAGCCAACCGACCAGGCCCCGCTGCCCAGCGGCATCCTCACCGTCAACGCCTGCAGCCGTGACGGCCGCTCCGTCCCCGCCCGCCTGGTGCAGAATCTGATCCCCGAATGCCACCTCTGCGACGCCGGGCTGCGCACCACCTACGCAGAGCACCGCCTGGTCGTGGTGTATCCCGACGCGGTGATCCCATGATGAGGACGGTTGAAAACGGCCAGGTGTGCTGTTCGCTCCCCAGCTCCCGGGTTCGACGTAATTCGCGGGTTCTAGAGGGTCTCCGGGGTTGAACGTGCAGGTCATCGGGCTGCGGTGGGTGCTGGCGCCCGAGAATGCCTAGAGACGCGACTTTTCTGATTCTCCTGCGCTGGCCTGCTGCTTCGGCCTATCGTCTGGAGTCGTGTACGTGAAGACGACGAAGCGGGAGAACAAGTCCGGGACGGTCCGGTACCTGCACCTAGCCCACAACGAGTGGGACCCGGTGAAGGGGCGGGCGGTGCCGAAGGTGCTGTTCACCTTCGGCCGCGAGGACGACCTGGACCGCGACGCGGTCAAGCGCCTGGTCGCGTCTCTATCGAGGCTGCTGGAGCCGGGGGACACCCTGGCCGCGACCGCCGCCTCCGACCTGGAGTTCGTCTCCTCGGTGCCGTTCGGCGGCGCCTACGTACTCGACCACCTCTGGCGCCGACTGCGGATCGATCAAATCGTGGGCCGAGTCGGGCAGCCCAAGCGGGGTCGCCGCCGGGACATGGCCGCGACCGAGCGGGTGCTGTTCGCCCTTGTCGCCAACCGCGCGCTGGCCCCGTCCTCGAAGCTCGCAGCCGCGGACTGGATCACGAACGACGTGCACATCGACGGCCTGGCCGATGCCGGCGAACAGACCTGCTACCGGGCGATGGACTGGCTGCACGAGGTCAAGGACGACCTGGAGAAGCAGGTGTTCGACGAGGTCGCGAACCTGCTGAACCTGGAGGTGGACCTGCTGTTCTTCGACACCACCAGCACCTACTTCGAGCTGGAGGAGCCCGACGAGCCGGTCGCCCGCGACAACGCCGGCCGCAGGCTGGAGGGCGACGGCCAGGCAGGCGGCGACGCGAAGCCGGTCGGGTTCCGGACCTACGGCAAGTCGAAGGACTCCCGCGACGACCTGCCGCAGATCGTCATCGGCATGGCCGTCACCCGCGACGGCATCCCGGTGCGCTGCTGGTGCTGGCCGGGCAACGCCTCCGACCAGACCCTGATCCGGCAGGTCAAGGACGAGATGCGGGACTGGACCCTCTCCAAGATCGTGTGGGTGGCCGACCGCGGATTCTCCTCCGCCGAGAACCGCCGCTACCTGCGCAAGGGCGACCACGCCTACATCATCGGCGAGAAGCTCCGCTCCGGGAGCCCCGAGGTGCAGGCCGCCCTGTCCCGGCAGGGCCGCTACCAGGACGTCGGCGAGAACATGCGCGTCAAGGAAGTGCGGATATCCGACACCGACCGGTTCGTGATCTGCCACAACCCTGAAGCGGCCGAGCGTGACCGGCACATGCGCGAACAACTCGTCGCCCAACTTGCCGACTTGATCGCCGACACCGACAAGCTCAGCGACTTCAAGCGGGGCGAACTGCGCGGCAGGATCGCCGACAAGCCCGGCCTGAACCGCTACCTTCGCGCCACCCCGGCCGGCAAGCTCCGCATCGACCAGGCGAAGATCAAGGCTGAGGAGAACCTCGACGGGAAGTACCTCCTGCGCTGCTCGGACCCTCACCTGAGCGCCGAGGACATCGCGCTCGGCTACAAGCAACTGCTGGAAGTCGAGCGCGGCTGGCGCGACATGAAGCAGATCATCGACCTGCGGCCCGTCTACCACCGACTCGAAGAACGCATCCGAGCCCACGTCGTCCTGTGCTGGCTCGCTCTCCTGCTGATCAGGATCACCGAGACCACCACCGGCGACACCTGGCCGCACATCCGACGCGAGCTCGACCGCCTCCACCTGGGCACCTTCACCGGCCCCACCGGAACGTTCCAGCAGGTCACCGCCCTGACGAAGCCTCAGCGGGACCTGCTCGCGAAGCTGCAGATCCCCGTCCCCAAGCAGGTCGTCGCGCTTCAGCCCGCAACCCGCTGACCAGCAGAAACGCGACCGCCTAGAGAAACGCCCTCCAGGCGGTCACAAGCACGTCCGCCCAGGTCAGACCCCGGATTCGCCACTCCAGGCTGCCGAATTATGTCGAACCCGGGCAGCTGGTTGAGGCGTCACTGAAGGATCGCCGTGGCGTTGGTGGCCGAGCGCCGCCCCGACCGGCCGGTACTGGCCGGTCGGGGCGGTTGTGCATCTGCTGGCCACTGCCATCGAGAAGGGCCGGGACCTGTCCTCGATGAGCGGTGTCCTGCCCGGCGCCGCCTACCGTCTGCTGCCGGCCCGACGGCGGGGCCGGCCGGTGGCTAGCGCAGATGCCGGGTGAAGAACCGGGTCGCGGCGTCCCCTGCGAACTGCGGGACGCCGGTGTGCCCGCCCATGTTGGCGTGCAGGGATTTTGCCTTGGAGCCGAAGGCGTCGAACAGGTCCAGGGCCGCCTGTCGGTCGTTCCCTTCGTCGTCCCACTGCAGCAGAACGTGCAGCGGAATGGTGACCTGGCGGGCCTCCTCGAACATGGCGCGAGGCACGAAACTACCGGCGAACAGACTGGCGGCCGCGATGCGCGGCTCAACCACCGCCAGCCGGATCCCGATGGAGATCACTCCCCCCGAGTACCCGACCGGGCCGCCGATCTCGGGCAGCGTAAGGAGGGCGTCCAGGGCGGCCTGCCATTCCGGGACCGCCTTGTCGACCAGCGGAAGGATGAGGGCGTCGACGATCTCGTCGCTGACCGGATCGCCGGCCTCCATCGCCCGCCGCAGGTCAGCGCGGGCCTGCTCTACGGCGGGCCAACGAGGCCGGTCGCCGCTCCCGGGGAGCTCGATGGTGGCCGTCGCGAAGCCCTCTGCCGCAGCGTGCCGGGCCCGCGCCACCAGTCGGGGGTACATCTTGCGCAGCCCGAGGGGAGGGTGGCCGAGAAGGATCAGCGGCGCCGGTGCGGACGCGGATCCGGGTGTCCACAGGACGCCTGGGACCTCACCGAGGGTGAATTCGCGTTCGAGGACGCCGCCGTCGAGGCGCTGTTCAGAAGTGAAGTGCATGGTCGTGCCTTTCGGGAGTGCTCAGAGACGGCGCTCCCGGACGACCTATCGCCCGACCGTGACCCCGGAGGAGAGCACCCACGTGAATACGTTCACGGGTACCACCTCCTCGTCCTCTTGCACGGCCTCCGGAAGATTAGCAGTGGTCACCGTGGTCCGCCCAACGGGTTTTTACGGAGGCTCCGTGTCCGGATGCCACGGAGTCGGAACACTACGCAGAGCTACTCGGGGTCCCATCGCAGCTTCCCGAGTGGAGGGCGTCCGCTGGGGCACCAAGACCAGCAGGTCCGTCCCCCCACTCAGCGCGGGGTGGGGAAACTCGGGGTTCCGACCGCGCTTCCGTGAATGATCTTGGGTCTGCCGTAATGCCAGGGTGATGTTGAGCGCCGGAGCCGTGCGGGGTCGAGGAGGGCGGCCATGCGTAGCGCGGGCAGGGCGGGCCCGCGTCGGCTGTGCGGGGCGCCTCCTCGGCGCGGCATCCATAGCGTTCGCGAGTTCGGCCCGGTGGACCCGTGGTGGCCAGGGTCCGGGTTGCACCTGTCCGTGATCTTGAGGGTGCCCCCGTCAGCAGCAGCTGCCCACACAGGGTTGGTCTCAGCGATCGGCGCCTGGCTGAAGGACGTACAGATGGGAAGTCAGCCCCACCAGCCCGAGGCGCCGCCGCCGGCCGGGGCGTTTCGGGCACGGTCGGGGATCAACCCGAGCAGCCGGCCACCGCGGTCGGGCTACCGAGGCAGTTGGTGGGGCTGTTGCCGTTGACCCGGCTTCCGATGAGGGTCACGGAACTGCCGTTGTTGTAGACGCCGCCGGGGGCAACGGCGGACTGGTTGTTGTTGATGTTGCTGCGGACGACCGTGACCGTCACGTTGCCGAAGGTCGTGAGCCCGCCGCCGCCGGTCCCGGCCTGGTTCTCGTTGAGATTGCTGTCGTCGATGCGCAGCGTGCCGTCGTTGGCGACGCCACCGCCCAGTTGGTCGGCGGAGTTGTCGATGATCCGGCTGCGGCTGATGGTCATGTCGCCGTCGTTGGCCACGCCGCCGCCGTTGTGCACTGCGTGATTGCCGGTGATCATGCTGTCGGCGATCGTGGTCGTGGTGCCGGTGACAGCGCCGATGCCTCCGGAGAAGTTGCCGCGGTTGTCGCGGATCCGGCTGTCGGTGACGGTGAGCGTCCCGAAGTTGGCGATGCCTCCGCCGAAATCCCCGTCGGCGTCGCCGTTGCTGATGGTGGCGTCACAGAGGCGGTGGGCCGTCGAAGCCGTCGGCTGGGAGTGCGTGCAGGTCGGCCGGTTCATGTACTCGATCAACATGGAGTTCGTCCGCGCGGGCTGAGTTTCAGGAGGTCCTGAACATCCCGCTGGCCTGAGGACGGCGGGATGACCGCGGCCCACGTCGCCAACTGACCGCGGTGTTCACCAGGTGGCGGTGCCGTGGGTCGGGGAGCTCATAGTGGACCGGTGCCAGCCCTGTCGGTAGAACTCGGGCAGGGCACGTCGAGCGGCGCCCTCAAGTGAGCTTCCACAGCCGGACAGTCGTCATGTCGTCGTTTCCGGTGGCCAGGGGTCTTGCCGTCGGAGCTGAACGCTAGCGAAAGCACTGAATCGGGGCCACGGTCTCCGGGAGTGGGGTTATGAGACGACCGCTAGCGGTTCGCCGACGCCCGCGGCTTCAAGGCCTACGCCGGCGCCTCACCCGTCACCCGAGCCTCCGGCAAGAAGTCCAGCATCATCCGCCGCTGGGTGGAGAACGACCGGCTCAACCACGTCGGCTACCTCTGGGCCATCACCGCCCCACCTGGTGCCAAGGCCCACTACCGGCGCCGCCGTGACGACCACGGGGACTGGCATGCCGCCGCCCAGCGCAACCTGTTCAACCGCATGCTCGGCCCGTCGGCTGTTTGACGAACACGCTGTTTTTGGTGTCCAAGGCGGCGCAGGATGCGACGGGTGACGGGCGGATCCTGCTGGGGAAATGAGCGGCAGGGTCCCCCTGGTACGCGGTATGGTGCGCCGATGTCAGCGATCAAGAAGTTCCAGGTCACCTTTGACTGCGCAGAACCTGAGCGCCTCGCTCGCTTCTGGTGTGAAGTGTTGGGGTACGTCATGCCGCCGCCACCGGAGGGGTTCACCACCTGGGACGATTTCAACCGCACCCTGCCTCCTGAGAAGCAGGGATCATGGTTCGCCTGCAGTGATCCCTCAGGTGTGGGCCCGCGCCTGTACTTCCAGCGCGTCCCCGAAGGCAAGATCGTTAAGAATCGGGTGCATCTCGACGTCCGGGTCGGTACCGGGCTCGTGGGGGACGAGCGCCTCGCCACGCTCGAAGCCGAGTGCGCACGACTGGTCGCGCTCGGTGCGACCCACGTGCGGACGCTGTACGCCGATGAGGAAAACGAGTCGTGCATCCCGATGCTGGACATCGAGGGCAACGAGTTCTGTATCGACTGAACATTCTCCGAGCCGGGGAGGTGGGGAGCCACCTCCCTTGGGCCTCTCTGGTCTCGTATGGGGCGGGAGTTACCCCGCGAGGGCGAGGTTGTGCAGCCGGGCGATGCCGAGCATCCGGCCCGAGCCGCCAGGCCGCCGGCCCTGGCGCGGCCGGTCGGCGGGTGCTGCCGGGCCTGGTCCAGCGAACACCTCACCCCGGGAGGGATGGCCGTCCGGACCACCTGGCACGAGCCCGCCTGCCGGACCACGGCCAACGGCTCGCTGCGCTTCAGCCGCCCCCAGGCCGCCGAGTACGTCGCGGTGCTCGACCTCGAGGCCGCGTGGCGCCGCGTTGAAGCCGAGGACGCCCCCGGCGAGCTCACGCGCTGGTGGACTGTCACCAACGCCGAGGGCCGTGAGCCGTGTCGACCCGTCATGGTGGACAGTCACGAGTCGGCGAAGGAGACCGCCAGGCGCCGCCACCCGATCGTGCGGGCGGTCGCGCGCCGGTACGGGATCAGCTCGCAGTGCCTGCGTACCGGTCAGCAACACGCCGCCGGGGCCCGTCAAACGGGGCCTCGGCGGTCCGGCGTTCGCCACTGCGGAAGCCGGAACGCCGCAACTGACCGAGACCCGACGCGCCCCCGGCGACCTCCTCGTGCTGGCCGAGGAGACCGCCGGAGTCCCGGCCTGACGATGCTCACCGCCCTGTTCCTGGCCGCGGCGGCCACCGCCCTGCTGGTGCACCTGTGCGCCGCCATGGTGCGGCGTGGCGGCCTGCGGGTTGCGACACCCATGAGTGCCTGGCGGGACGCCGCTGTGGGCTGCTTCGCTGCCGCGGCCGCGCTGTACGCCTTCGGGCTGTTGAAGGGCTGCCGGCGGGTCGAGGACGAGCCGCGGGTGTGCGGACCGGCTCGGTACGGCGACCCGGCGGAGTCCGAGGTGCTTCCCAAGGGCAGCCTGCTGTCGCTGAGCTCCGGCCGTAGCTGGAGCGATGGGTACGGCATCGAGTTCGTCCCCTCGTTCGTGAACCCCGCTCCGGCGCTGTCCCTGGTCGGTGCGGCGGTCGCCGTGCTCCTCGGTGCCGTCCGGCACGAGCAGTCGCGCCGGAACAAGTAGGCGTCGGCCAGGGCTGCTTGACGTATCCGGGGCGAGGAACATCCGGGGCGGAGTGTGCGCCCGGCCGACGGCGGAGCACATCTCGGCAGTGTGCTGATTTGACCAACTCTTGGTCCGGGAAAGGTGACTTGCAGATATGCGGGAACCTGCATGAGGTCGACGCGGGGCGGGCGTGCGGAGGCGCTCCGCTGCCGGACGCGGCGTGAAACGGCCAAAGGCGCCGGAGTCCGATTCGCGGGAGCTCCTGACTTGAAACCGCGACGAGTTCGCAGAAATCGCCGTCTGGGAAAGTCGGTTGGCCGGGGCGGATTCGAGGCTACGAAGCGCAGAGCCTCGATCACCGGCTGCACAGAGAAGTCTCAGCGGCTTCTTCGGTCGCCGCGGAGACGTCCTGGACATACGCTGGTGCTATTGACGGCGGTCATGTGGCCGCCGGACAGAGCGATTTGTCGCCGATGGCGTCCTGGCCA
This sequence comes from Kitasatospora sp. HPM-01-4, assembly GCF_051374625.1. Classification (NCBI taxonomy): domain Bacteria; kingdom Bacillati; phylum Actinomycetota; class Actinomycetes; order Kitasatosporales; family Streptomycetaceae; genus Kitasatospora; species Kitasatospora sp. HPM-01-4. Next base: position 9,125,018 of record NZ_JBPQGP010000005.1, read on the forward strand.
TCGCATGAGCCAGGCGTGCGGCCCGCTTCCGTGACGGCCGTGGTCCGCGCCGGCACTTGCTGCTGCTTTCTGTGCGACCAGGGGGTCGCAATGAGAAATCCAACTCGGGTACACCATCGCGCCGCGAACATCTTCGCGACGGCGCTGATGACCGGAGGCATGATGCTGGCGACGGTTGCCACCGCGACCGTCTCCCATGCGGCGGAGTTCCCCGCCCAGATCAGCCCCGGCGACCAACAGGCCATCCTCTCCGAGACCAACAGCGTTCGCGCCCAGGCCGGCCAGTCAGGTCTGACCTGGGACGGCGGGCTTGCCTCCGCGGCACAGTCCTGGGCTGACAACCCGGCATCCACTGCGGGCGGCTCCTTGCACCACGCGCCGATAAGCAACGCCGCTGAGAACATGTCGGGCGCCGGGCCGAGCCAGGCCACGGGGCAGTGGGCCGGCGAGAAGAGCGCCTACGACTCCGATCCCAACCATGACCCGTACGCCAACCAGGCGGGATACTACCGCTGGGGTCACTACTACAACATGATCAACCCTAGCTACAGCAAGATGGGCTGCGGAGCGAAGAGCGGCGTCACGGTGTGCCGGTACGCGCCCTGAGCCGCCCGGCACCCCCGGACGCGGACCGGGTCGTCGCCGTCGACTCCGTCGTCGTCCGATCGCTGCTGGCCCGGGCAGCGAGCCCGGGCCTATGTGGTCTCAGTGGGCGTTTTGGCATGTCTAATCCTTTAAATGCCTTATAGGTCTGACGATTTGGCGCCGTTATGCCCGATAGGTGAGTAGCGTCCTTCCTCCGATCAGAGGATCGGCTGTCCGTCTCGCCCGCATCCATGCCTTGAAGTCCGTCTGGTTTGAAGAAGTCACAGAAACGCCCAACGGACAGTGGAACGGGACGCTCCGCCCCGTCCGTGCTGACGCTGTGTCATGACCGAGCACAAGCCGTACCCGAGCGACCTGTCCGACGCCCGATGGGCCCTCATTGAGCCGATTCTGGCGGCATGGAGAAAGGCCCGACTCGACCGCAGACCAACCGGCCAGCCGGCGAAGGTCGACCTGCGCGACGTCTTCAACGCCATCCTCTACGTCAACCGCACCGGAATCCCCTGGAAGTACCTCCCGCACGACTTCCCCAACCACGGCACCGTCTACGCCTACTACGCCGCCTGGCGCGACGAGGATATCTTCGCCCAACTCAACTACGACCTCACCGGACTCGCCCGCGTAAAGGAAGGCCGCAAACCCGAGCCGACCGCCTCGGTCATCGACACCCAGAGCGTGAAGACCTCCACCAACGTGCCCCTGACCAGCCAGGGAACCGACGCCGCGAAGAAAATCGTCGGCCGGAAGAGGGGCATCCTCACCGACACCATCGGACTCATCCTCGCCGTCACCGTCACCGCCGCAAGCCTGTCCGAGAACGCCCTGGGAATACGCCTCCTCAACCAGGCCAAGAAGACCTATCCGAGCATCTCCAAGAGCTGGGTCGACGCTTCAAGAACGCCATGATCGAGCACGGCGCAAGCCTGGGTATCGACGTCGAGGTCGTCCACCGGAAGTCCGACGTACCCGGATTCCACGTGGTGAAAAGACGGTGGGTGGTCGAACGGACTCTGGGATGGATCATGCAGCGCCGCCGCCTTGCCCGCGACTACGAGACCCTCCCGGCCAGCTCAGAAGCCATGATCCACATCGCCTCGATCGACAACCTCACCAAGCGCATAACGGACGAGACCACACCAACCTGGCAAGGAACCTACTAGGACATAAAGGGCAAACTACTCTCACCAAATGCCCTCTAAGTGGATGTTAAGTCCCTTTTCTCTCGGCTTGTGATCGCTCGTTCGTGTGAACCTCGACCGTACTGGCGTGCCCGTCGGGGTTCGGGTGATGTTCTGCGGCGCATGGACAGACGGGCGTATCCGAGCGACTTATCGGACGAGCAGTGGGCGTTGATCGAGCCGATGATCACTGCCTGGAAGCAGGACCGGGTGGCGCGGTCGGCGACCGGGGACCCGGGGTCCTGCGACCTGCGGGAGATCGTGAACGCGGTCTTCTACCAGAACCGGACGGGCTGTCAGTGGCGCTACCTGCCCCATGACCTGCCGTCCTGGTCAGCGGTGTTCTACTACTTCGGCCTGTGGCGCCAGGACGGGCTCGACCAGCGGATCCAGGAACTCCTGCGCTGCCAGGTCCGGGAGAGGGCCCGCCGATTAGAGGACCCGTCCCTCGTGATCATCGACACCCAGTCCGTCCGCGCGGCCGCCGGTGTTCCGAAGACCACGACGGGACTGGACGCGAACAAGAAGGTGTCGGGCCGCAAGCGGGGACTGGCTGTCGACGTCATGGGGCTGATCATCGGTGTCGTCGTCCTGGCCGCCTCCGCTCACGACAACACCGCCGGCACTGCCCTGCTCGACCAGGCCGCCGAACGGTGCGGGATGCGTCTGGAGAAGGCCCTGGTGGACCAGGGCTTCAAGGACGAGGTCGTCATCCACGGTGCACTGCTGGACATCGACGTCGAAGTCGTCCGCCGCAACCCGGCCGACCAGGGCAAGGGCTTCGTCCCGCAGCCGAAACGGTGGGTGGTGGAGCAGACGAACGGCACCTTGATCGCCGCCGACCTGACCGAGACCGAAGCGCGGCTCACAGACCTGGCCACCGCCCGAAAGATCATCGCGGAGGTCACGCCGGCGGGAACCGAATCCGAACCACCCGAGACGAACACCACCTACCAGGCCATCGTGAATGCCTTCAACCAGCACCCCGACCAGGCATTCCGGGCACGCGAGCTGCACGACCTCCTCGGCATGCCCACCGACGAGGCGTCCGTCAACATCACCCGCAGCCGCCTCGGACGCCTCACCCGCCAAGGCTTCCTCACCCAACCCGGACGAGGCCGCTACCAGAAACGGACTTAACGTCCACTCATGGCCCATCAGGCCATCTCCGGCAACCTTCCGCACCTCGGGGGAACCTCAGGGCGGTCCAGCCGGGTGTCTGTTTCATGAGTCGGAAGGTGTGTTCCAGGTCGAAGCGTCGCAGGAATGATTGCCACCAGCGGTTCACGTCCGCTGGCGCGGCGCCGGTGGCCGAGCACCACAGTCAGACCGGTTTCGGGTCGCGGTCGCCGGGCAGGCGCTCGACCTGGAGGCGGATCAACGTGCCATGCAGGACGGGGAGTTCTTTCCCTAATCCTCCGGCCGGGCTGACACTCACGATCCGGCCTTCCCCCGCGCGGGGGAGGCCGGATGATCCGTGGGATGGATGTGATCGGCGCGGGTGACGCGGAATCTTGGAGCGTCGGCAATCCGGATATACGGGGGTCATGGTGGTTGTTCCTGCGAACTCGGAGGTAGGTGGCGTTCCTAAGCCGCCGACTGCAAGCGCGGGGCGGATGTTGTGGTGGCGGCGGTGGCCTGTGTGGGCGCCCATGGTCGCTGCGGTGTGGGGCGTGTTGTACGCCGCTGTCGAGGTCACCTGGGCGGTGACGGACACCACCGTGCAATGGAAGGAGCACTCCGCGTACGCGCCGGGGGTCCAGCTCTTCCTGGCAGCCCTCGCGCTCCTGGCCGGCGGCGCCTGCCTGGCCAGCACCCGAATGCTCGCCAAGCTCGGCCGGGTCGCGGTGGCGACGGCACTGATCGTGGCGCTCCCGGTGTTCGTCGTGGGAATGAACGGGCTGCCGATCTATTTCGTGACAATTGCGACGCTCTCGGGGATCGAGAGCGCCACCGGGCTGGCCCAGGTGCTGCTGAACACGGTCGGCGCCGCCCTCCTGCTCCTCGTCGGTTTGTCGTACCGCCGACGGCTGCGCGGAGACTGCCCGCGATGCGGGCGGCCGCACGTCGGCGCAGCCGACGGCCCGCTTGCCCACCCAGCCGCCTCCCGAGCCCCGGGGCGGACCCGCGTCGCGGTGTACCTGCTCATGGGCGGACTCCTGCCGTGGGCGGGAGCCAAGACCATCTGGACGCTGGGCGGCAACGCGCTCGGCGTCGCGGGCGATGACTGGCAGAGGACGACGAGCGTCGGCGCGTCGGGGCCGTCGAAGGCAACCGCGTCGGCGGGGATCGATGTGACCGTGCTGGCCGCGATGGTCGGGATCTTCCTGCTGCTGGGGCTGCTGTACGTGTGGGGGCAGGTGTTTCCCCGCTGGACGCTGTTCTTGTCCGGACGACGGGTCCCGCGCCTGCTGCCGTTGATCCCGGCCTGGCTGACCGGTATCCCACTGACGATGTACGGGGCCGCCCTCCTCATCATGGCGCCGCTCATGGCTGCCGGTGTGCTACCCAAGATCAAGCCGTCCCCGCCGTTCACCACCAGCTCGGGGATCACCTGGTTTGTCGAGTTCGGCGGCCTGGCATTCGGCGGTCTGGGTATCGGCCTCATCGTGGCCGCCCGCTCCTACGCCGCCCGCACCCACCCCGTCTGTGCCAGCGCCACGGCGACGGAGGGGCCCAAGTAGCCGGGTACCGGAATGTCAGCTTCCCGCTGGTGATCAATGAGTAGCCGCGGCGGTTCCCGGTCAAAGCGCGCAAGATCGCCCGGCAGGCCGACTGGGCCTTCGCACGCCCGGCACCGGCCGCGATCACCCGAGCAAGACTCCCGTTCGATCGACAAGCCCCGCGATCGGTACGACAACTTCCCCTTAACCGGGCCGTCGCCACGGCTGAGCAGGACGACCCAGCCCAGGCGCCGGTGGTGCGGCTGCCGGTGGCCGACGCGGCCGGCCTCGACCTGTACCCGGCCATCGGTGCCGTCCTCGACCAAGCTGCCCGGCCCGACACCGCCGCGGGCGGCCCGGTGCTGCTCCCGGCGATGACCGGTACGTCCTACCAGTGGCGCTGACCACCCCCACGCGCGTACCGCTGTGCCGGGACACACTGGTCGTCACCAGCTATGGGCCCTGAGCTGGCGGCTTCGTTGCGGTGGAACCGGATAGTTGTCACCGATGGGCCAAGACTGTTGTACCTGGCGCCAGTTGCCGCGCTTGTTGTCACCCAAATCCGGCTGGCGGTTGAGCGGTTCGCGGCCGAGGCGCGGTGTGAGGTTGGGACTGCCAAAGGCAGCTGGCGGGCCCGCGTCCCATGAGGAAGGACCCCCGGTAGAAGGGGGTCCCGGGTCCCGAGGGCGGTGTGGTTCCGTGCGAATCGTCGGTTACCGCCTGCGGAGTGGGGGAGTGCGCGCCGCCTGCGCGATCTTGGCCCGCGGGCTCAGGCGAGGGCGGCGACCAGTAGGGCGAAGGCGGCGATGATGACGGCGACGCGGGCGTAGTGGAACCGGTCCCAGCGGTTCATCTGCTCCTTCCAGTCGGCGGGCCGGTTCTCGGGGGTCCAGGTCTTGCCCTGGTTGTTGATCGGGACGAGCAGCAGGATCGACATGACCACGCTCAGGATCAGCAGCGCGCCGGCGGTGACGACCAGGCCGGTGCCGTGGTGATGCCATCCGGCGACGGCCCAGAGCGCGGCGAGGACGAGCGAACCGATGTACCAGACCGGCATCACGGCGCCGAGCATCCGGCCCCCGTGGGCGCGGGCGAGTTGGTCACTGTCCTCGGGGAGGGCGTTGAAGATCGGGTTCATGACGAAGGCGACGGAGAACTCCACCCCCACCATCAGACCGACGACCACGGTGGTGAAGACCTCGAGTGCGTTGAGCATGATGATCCTCCCGGGATCTAGCAGTGCTAGCTGATGAGTCAACGCTAATGCTTCTGATGCTCGCTTGTCTAGCGATGCTAGGATCGGGTTATGTCGGTACAGGAACGCAAGCAGCGCGAACGGGCGGACCGCGAGCGCCTCATCGTGGCGACGGCCCGCGAACTCGCCGAGCAGCAGGGCTGGGACGCGGTCACCACCCGCCGGCTCGCCGAGCGCATCGAATACAGCCAGCCCGTCCTCTACAGCCATTTCCGCGGCAAGCGCGAGATCATCGGCGCCGTCGCCCTGGAGGGTGCCGCCGAGATGGCCGCGGCGCTGCGGGCCGCGACCTGGGCCGCGGACGGCCCTCGCGCCCGGGTCACCGCCCTGGCCCGCGCCTACCTCGACTTCGCCGAACGCAACCCGGCGGTCTACGACGCCATGTTCCAGCTCGATGGCGGCCTGGCCTTCGCGGCCGAGGACACCCCGGAGCCGCTGAAGGACGGCTTCGCCGCCCTGATGGAAAGCCTGGGCGATGTCGCCGGGGACGGCGTTGACCCGGGACTGTTCACCGAGGTGTTCTGGGCGGCCCTGCACGGGCTGGCCACCCTGACCCGGGCGGGCCGGCTGCCGCGGGCGGAGGCCGAGCGGAGGGTGGAGCTGCTGGTGGACAGGCTCGCCATCCTCTGACACACCGTCCGGGTGGACGGGCAGCCGGGGTCGTCCGGCCCGGCTGCCGGCCTACGGCATCACCGCTCACGAGCCACCGCACCGAGCATCGGCCGGCACTCCCTGATCGAGGCGTTGGACAATCCGAACAGCCGTGCCGCCTACGACCAGCGCCAGAAGGAGAGGGAGAAGAAGGCCCGTCAGGCGCACCGCGAGCTGATGCGGACTCTGGCTTGCGCCGACTGCGGCCAGGTGCCGAAGGAGGAGAGCACCTGGGAGTATGGCCCCGACGGCCGCGAGCAGTGGGCCCGCCGCCCCGGCGGCCCTGGGCGCATTCGCGGTGATGGCGGTGACGGTGCCGATGTTCTGGGCCAAGCTGCCCGCCTCCGTGGGCAGCCCCCGGGCTCCCCAGGGCGTGGCCGCCTGGATTATGATGCCTGCTACGCGCCGCTTCTGCTGTGGGGACCGCTGGTCGCCGTCATCACGGCCGCCTACGCCCGGCGGCGCCGGCGCACCGCCTGACCGCTCCGTGTCCCGTCGCCCGAGGCGGCCGGAGACACGGCACGTTGAGAAGGGCCGGAAACCTGTCGCGGCCGCACCGGATCCTCCGGGGCGCTCGATCCATGCGTGTGAATTTCGACGGAGCCACCCCAATGCCGCGAATGCTGCTACTCAGTGAGTTCCCGCTTCACTCCGACTTCCATGTCGGACTGGACAGGCCGGTGTTCGTCGCGGCGGGCGACCGGGTCTCGTACGAGGACGGCGACGTCGTGGTGACTCGCCCGACCGGTGAGCGACGCAGGCAGCCAGCCCGCAATGGCTACGGGATCTGCCGCTGATAGTCCGGCGGTCAAGATCGCTTGGCAAACGGCCGGGATCATCTGTCACAGGACAGTCGAACGGTGGTGGGACGGGCTCGGCGGCCGATCCGCGGGGCTGGGACAGGGGCTGTCCCGGGTGTGTCCCAGCCTCGTCCCAGCGTGTCCGGTTTCGACCGTTTCGCTAGGACGGTCCCAGGCCATTTCCCCTGGTGGCGGCCTCGCGGTCCTCGGCCTTACTCCAGGGTCTTCGCGGCGTTGCGGATGACGTCGAGGACGGCCTTGGGCTGTGAGAGCATCGGGACGTGGCTGCTGTCGAGGCTGACGGTCGTGGCCTTCATACGTTCGGCGGAAGCGCGCTCCCGGTCCGGGTTCACCGTGCGGTCCTGGAGGCCCACGATGTACCAGCTCGGCTTGGCTCGCCAGGCGTTGCCGGGAACCTGCTGGTCGAAGAGGTCCGCGATCGGCGGGTTAGCGGTCGCCAGCACGAGCTTCTGTTCCTCCAGCGGCAGATCACCGCAGAAGTGGCCGATACCGACTCCTTGAGGTAGATGCGGTTGTCGGCCACCTCGAGGTGCTCGAAAACCGGCGAGCTAGGAAATGCGTCCAGGTGCTGCTGCGAGGTCTCGTCGTCATCCGGGGCGAGCGCGCAGATGTACACCAAAGCGCCCACCCGGTCGTGCACGCCCGCCTTGGTGATCAGCGTGCCGCCGTAGGAGTGGCCCACGAGCACGACCGGGCCGGGCACGTGGTTGATCGCGCGAGTGACGCAGGCAACGTCGCCTTCGAGCGAGTCGAGGCCGTGCTGTGAGACGAAGACCTCGCGCCCCTCGCCCTGGAGTGTGGGGATGAGCTTTGCGAAGCAGGAGCCATCAGCCCACAAGCCGTGGGCGAACACGACGCTAGCCTTGCCTGCCATGCTTTCCTCCTTCGTCGGCGCAGGACAGTGAAGATCCAATTCGTTGGATCTTCACTGTCGTACCCTAGGTGGGAACTACGGGGGCCGCTCTCCGGCATATGAGTGCTTCTGCTGCTCCCCTGCGGAATTCACCTCTGAGCTTGACTCTGTCGGGGATCTTGGACGATCGGGCTCACGTACCGAGGGTCCGCCAGGACTTCAGCCGGGGGATGTCGTTCTCGTCCAGGAAGGTTTGGTAGGCGGTCGGCGGTCTCGGTGACGGGAGTTCCTCGGTAGCGGCAGCGGCGCATGCCGTGCCCGTGAGCGAACTCGTTGATCGTGCCCTCGATACCGGAGCGGACCGCGTAGCGGGCCTTCCAGACGGCCGTCTGCTGCTCGGCGCGGACCCGGATTTGCAGATCGCGGAGCTCTCGTGGCGGGAAGCCCACGTTCCGGGCGTCGCTGGAGCTGGTGCAGCGGGGACGGTCCGGACACGGCTGGCACTGCCCCTTGGCGAACCGCGCCACGATCAGCGGGGCCGCAGTGGGTGAAGAGGTCGGGTAAGGGCCGTGCCAGCCGGCGCTGACCTGGCCGTTCGGGCAGGTGACCTGTTGGCGGTCGAAGTCGATGTGGAAGTCGTCCCGGTCGAAGCCCTCGCCTCGGCGGTGCTGGCGTGTGGGGTTGCCGGGAAGCGGCCCGCTGACGGTGACCCCATGTTCACGGGCGGCTCGTTCCAGGTGGACCAGCGAGGTGTAGCCACCGTCGACCAAGTGCTCGGCGGGCAGCAGCGCACGACGCGCCAGGCGGGTGTGGATGCCGGGCAGGGCCTGGCCGTCGTTCGTGGCCGCCGAGGTGGTGGCCACGTCCGTGATCACGTTGACGCTGTCGGAGGCACACGTCTCGGTGACATGCGCGGCGAAGCCCTTCCAGCTGATGATGTGCCCGTGACGGACGTAGCGCGCTGTCGTGTCGTAGGGGGAGACGATCGCTGCCGCCGAGGGCGGCAGGCCACCGTCGGCGGCGGTACGCCAGCGCAGGCGGCCCGCCGCGTCGCGGTAGTAGTTCTGCACGACGATCTGTCGCAGGGCCTCGGCCTGTAGGCCGGGCCGGTAGCCCGGCCCGTGCCGATGGAGGTGCTCCAGCAAACGGCAGGCATCGTCGCCGGCGGTGATGATCCTGGTCTTGGGCCGGGTGGGGTTCTTGCCCAGACGGACCGGACGGCCGTAGCGGCGCCCCCACTCCTCGTCGACCAGGCCGGTCAGCAGGTGCGAAGCGGTGCGGGCCACTTCTTCCAGCGCGGCACGGACCGCCTCGGTGACCAGTTCCAGCCGAGTCAATTCGCGCACTGCGGCCAGGACGTGGGTCGAGTCGGTGCGCTGCGTGGTGCGCTCGCGTACGAGTCCGGCCTCCTTCAGGCGCGCGAGTGCCAGATCGAGCAGGCGGTCGGCGCGGTCGTCCAGCACCAGGCGCTCGCGGAAGTCGGCCAGCACGCTGTGGTGGAAGCCGGGATCGTCCAGTTCCATGGCCATGGCGTACTTGAAGTCGATGCGGCAGCGGACCGCTTCCGCCGCTTGCCGGTCCGACAGGCCGAGCAGGAACTGCAGCACACACACGGTCGCCAGCTGGGCGGGCGAGATGCCTGAGCGTCCGTCCCGCGGGTACCAGCCCGCGAAGTCGTCGTCGCGCCACAGCCCGTCCAGCCGGTCTATCACCCACATCGCCGTCGTACCGCCTGGGTTGCTCGCCCGCGCGATCTGCGCGGTCAGAGGCGGGATTTGCTCACCGGAACGGGGACGGAGCGACAACTGACACCTCGACAACGACAGGGTCTTCGATCAGCCCGGAGCATGCCCGCTGATCAGGCGGGCACACCGGGAACTCCAAGATCCCCGACAGAGTCAAGCTCAGAAGTGTCCACTGTTCGGGGCGGAGCCCGCTCGGCTGGGAGATCCCAGCCGAGCGTCTGTCCGAACTGCTCGCGGCCTGAACAAGCGACCACGTGTTGCAGCGATCCCTGGAAACCGCTTTCGACGGCCTATGCCTTCGTCGTCTTTTGAATACCGTTGCCGTGCCGGCCCGGTGCACGGGCGCCTCTGCGGGTCCGCTCAAACGACGCCGGTCGAGTTCCCCAGCGCGCCGGCGGTTCTCAGGCAGGCGTGGTTCAGCCGCACAGGGCCGCGTCGACGGCATCCTCGGCCGGCTGCAGGTCCGCCATGCTGGTCGGGTCGGCGGTCATCGTGACGCTGGCGGCGCGTCCGTCGTCGGTGGCGGCGCTCCAGGTTCCGTAGCCGGGGATGCTGCCGTTGTGCCACCAGACGGTCTTGTGGCACGACAGCTGTGTCCTCATGATCCCCAGTCCGTAGTCGTAGCCGGGCATGCCCGTGGGGACGGTGGTGCGCATCTGCTCGAGCTCGGGGCCGCTGAGGAGGTGGCCTTCCTTCATGAGCTCGGAGAAGAACCGGGTGAGGTCGGAGCTGGTGGAGACCATCGCGCCCGCCGCCCAGGCCGCGGAGGGGTCGATCTCGGTGACATCACGCAGCGATCCGTTTGGGCCGTCCTTGTGGTAGCCGTGGGGGTGGGGCCCTCGAAGGGTGGTCTCGGCGGGGGCGGGGAGGTAGGTGCGGCGCAGCCCGATCTTCTCGGTGATGCGCTTGTCGACCTCCTCGGCAAGGGGCTGTCCGGTGACCTTTTCCACGATCATCCCGGCCACCAGGTAGTTCGTGTTGCTGTACCCCCAACTCGTTCCCGGGGCGAAGACGGCTTCGTGTCGCAGCGCGATGTCCAGGGTGTCGCGGGGAGAGAGGTAGCGGCGCTGGAGGATGTCGTCGGTGACGTCGTCCTCGTAGTCGGGAAGTCCGCTGGTGTGCTGCAGGAGTTGACGCACCGTAATGTGGCGCCCGTCGATACCTTGCCCGCGCAGGAGGCCGGGCAGGTAGGTCTCGACCGGGTCATCGAGGCGGATCCTGCCCTCGCCGACCAGTTGCAGCACGACCACCGCGGTGAACGTCTTGGTGACGCTGGCGATCCGCACCTGGCTGTCCCGGGGCACCTTCGCACCGGTGGCCAGGTCCCCGACGCCCGCGGCATAGGTACGGGTGTGGCCGGCCTGGTCACGGACGGCGGCCAGAGCGCCAGGCACGTGATCGGGGCTCACCATTGCGTTCAGACGCTGCTGGGTGGCGTCCGGCCTGGCGGCCCCCGGGGCGGCGTCGGCGGACGGGGCGAGCGTGCCGAGGGCGAGGGCCCCGAGGGTCACGGCGACGGCAGCGTGAGTCGTCCTGCGACGCAGGACGTGGAACCCAAGCGGTGTACGTGAGTTCATGGAATGTCACCTCTGATGGTGTGTGTGGTTTGGTGTTCGCCGGGGTTTCCGGCGCGGTCAGTGCCCGGAGAGGTTGCGGCGGACGCACTGGACGTACTGGTGGAGGCCGTCGGGGCGGTAGCACTCCTGGGTGTGGTTCGCGTACCAGGCGATGAAGGCGGCGGCCAGGACGGACAGCGCGATCGTGGCGAGCGAGAGCAGCAGGCCGACGAGCGCGCGGCCCCGGCCGGTGCCGGTGCGTCCGGACGCTCGCAGGGCGATGGTGCCCGTGATCAGGCCGGCGGCGCCGAACAGGGCGCCGACGACCGCGAACGAGGTGAACAGGCCGAGCGTGCCCAGCGCCACGGCCGCCGTCGCCGGGGTGTCGCGTGCTGCTGCGGGCCGGGCGGCCGTCGTTCCAGGGGCGTGCATCCGCTGTCCTTCCGTGATCGGCCCGGTCGCTCCGGGCCTGACCGATCCTGGAACACGGCGCCCCGTGCCCGCCTCCCGGGCGGGAGGGAAACCGCGCTCCCCCGATCGGGGGAGGAGGCCGGGGGTGCGGGACGTCATACTCGGCGTCCATGACCTGGGGAATCCGGCCGTTGCTACGCGGCTCCACATACACGGGCGTGCTGTTCGCGTTCCCCGGCGCGGCGGCGAGCACGGTGCTGCTGCCGTTCGCCGTGCTGCCCGCGCTGCTGCGGGAGTCCGGCCCGTACGGGGTGCGGGCCGCGCTGGTGCCGGTGGTGTGGGCGGGGCTGATCGCCGCGGCCGGGCTGGCCCGCACCACCGGGCGGGTGCTGATCGCGGGGGCCCGCCGCCTGCTGGCCGCGCCGCTGCCGGAGTCGGCCGGGCCGCCCGGCGTGGACTGGCGGCGGACCCCGCTGTGGCTGCTGCTGCACGTCGCCGCGGGCTGGAGCGCGACGTTGACGGCCAACCTGCTGCTGGCGGCGCCGGCCCTGCCGGGGCGCCGGCTCGGCGACGAGGCGAAACTGTCGCTGTTCGGCCGGACGCTGCGCTCCGGGGACGGCTGGGCGAGCTGGGCGGCGGCCCTGCTGTGCGTGCTGCCGGCGGCGCTGGTGTGCGTGGCGGTGTCGGGCGTCCTGCGCCGACTGGCACCGCGCCTGCTCGGCCCCTCCCCGGCCGAACGGCTCGCGCCGGCGGCCGCGCGGGAACGGCGGCTGGCCGAACGCAACCGGCTGGCCCGGGAGTTGCACGACCCGATCGGACACACCCTGACGGCGGCCACCATCCAGGCGGCGGTGGTCGGCGAAGTGCTCACCAGCGATCCAATGGCCGCCCGGGCCGCCCTGCGCGGCATCGAGGAGTCGACCCGGGCCGCCTCGGAGGACCTCGACTACGTCCTGGGCGTGCTGCGCGAGGAGGCCGCGGGCACGGCACCCGCCCGGACGCCGACCGACCTGCCCGAACTGCTCGACCGGCTGCGGCACACGGGCACGGTGGTCGAGCCCGACCTGTCAGGCGACCTGGCCCGGGTGCCGGCGGCGCTGTCGCGGGCGGCCTACCGGGATCCTCCAGGAAGGGGTGACGAACGCGCTGCGGCACGGCGCGGACGGTCCGATCCGCGTCACGGCGGCGCTCTCGCTCGACGGCCTGGCCCTGGGCGTGGCCAACCGGACCGGCCGCGGCCGGAGCGGGCGGGCGGCCTTCCCGACCTCCGGCCACGGACTCCCGGGCCTCGCCGAACGGGTGCGCCTGCTGCACGGCGAGTTCCGGGCCGGGCCGGCCGGCGCCGGCGCTGGGTCCTGGAGGCCCGCCTCCCCGTCCGGACTCCCGCATGAGCGCCACGCTGCTGATCGCCGCCGACGACGCGGTGACCCGCAGCGGCCTGCGCGTCCTGCTCGCGGCGCAGCCCGGGATCACCGTGGTCGGCGAGGCCGCCGACGGCCCCGAAGCGGTCGAAGGGGCCCGGCGGCTGCGGCCGGACGTGGCGCCGATGGACGTGCGGATGCCGCGCTGCGACGGCATCGAGGCGACCCGGCGGATCCTCGCGGAAGTACCGGACCCGCCCAAGGCCATGGTGATCACCACGTTCGAGAACGACGGCCACGTCACCGCCGCGCCCGGCGCCGGGGCCAGCGGGTTCGCGCTCGAACGCCTCCCCGTGCCCCGCATCGCCCAGGCCGTTCGGACCGTCGCGGCGGGGGAGGAGATCCTTTTCCCGGCCGACCTGCGCCGGATGGTCACCGCCCGCCCGCTGGACTCCGCGAAGGCCCCGCCGGACGCCGGCCTGACACTCCGTGAGGAGGCCGTGCTCTGGCTGATGGCCACCGGACGCTCCAACCCCGACATCGCCCACGCGCTCACCGTCAGCCCGGAGACCGTCAAGACCCACGTCGGGAACATCCTGACCAAGCTCGGCGCGCAGAACCGCACCCACACCGTGGTGATCGCCTACGAATCCGGCCCGGTCCTCCCGGGGCTGCCCGGCTGACGACCCCGCCGGGCACCCGGGCCAGGCGTGAGGTCCGGCCCCCTGCCCCGGGGAGGCCGGTTTGGCGGAGCGCCCGAGTATCTGCCTCACCGCGCCAAGCGGTCACCGCTGCCCCCGGCTGGGAGTCGCGGCGCGGAACAGGGTGGCCGGCACCTTGGGGTGGTAGCCGGGCGCCGTCGGGGCGGGTGGCTCGGCCTGTTCGGTGCGCTGCCGTTCATGGTGAGCCGGAATGTGGGTGATGACCTCGTCAGGCGTCGGGTTTGATAGTGGAGTCGGGTATTGGAACTCCGCGCACAGCGGTGGCCGTTCGCGTTCCCGCAGCGGCCCCCGCCGGCAAGATCACGGTCTACGGCTGGAGTATCAGGAGGCCGGGACCGGGTCCCGCCAGATGTCCATCGGCACGGCGCGGACCGCGCGTCCGTGCGCGTCGAGGATCCGGCCCATCCGTTTCACGGTGCGCAGCGAGATGCGGCGCTCGGCCACCCGCAGGTCGGGGAACCTGCGGGCGAGTGCGGTTTCCAGTCGCTGGACGTCGGCGAGGGAGCGCTGCCAGACGGAGAGGATGAGGTTGTGCGTGCCGGTGACGGACACGCACAACCGGATCTCGGGGAGTCTGGCGAGCTGGGGGCCGATCTCGTCGAGTCGGTCCGGGGGAAGGTCGGCCCGGAAGGTCGCCAGGACCGGCCGTCCGGCGTCGCGGGCGGCGATCTCGCAGCGGAAGCGGATCGCGTCGGAAGTGGCCAGCCGGTCGAGGCGGCGGCGCAGTGTGGAGGGGCTGAGCCCGGTGGCGGTGGCCAGCTCGGCCTGGTCGAGGCGGCCGTTGACGCTTAGTCTGATGAGCAATTCCCGGTCTTGTTCCCGGACTTCAGCTCGTACTCCGGACGGTGGCCCGTCGCCGGCCGGGTGATCGTCGTGGAGTTCCTCGCGCTGGGCGGGGTCCAGTGAGTCCAGTCGCCAGCGGATCCCCTCGGCGTAGAAGCCGGTCGCCAGGTGGGCGCGGACGGCGTTGATCCCGGGGAGCCGGCCGAGCCGTTCGGTGGTGTACCGGGAGACCATCGCCAGGTCGGTGAAGGCCGCGGTGACGGCGAGGTCGCAGCCCTGGGAGACGTGTTCGATGCTCATCACGTGCGGGTCCTCGGCCAGGTCGTCGGCGATCCGCCGGAGCCGGTCGGGAGCGCAGTCGAGGTCGAGGTAGGCGACGCACCCGCGGTCCTCGGGGTGCGGCAGGCCGTAGGCGGTCACCCAGGCGATCCCGGCCTGCGAGAGCCGGCGCCAGCGGCGGGCGGCGGTGACCGGGCTGATCCCGAGGGTCTGGCCGAGCAGCGACCAGGGCGCCCGCGGTTGCAACTGCATCGCGTTCACCAGGGCGAGGTCCAGCTCATCCACCGTCACCTCGGCGCCGGTCACCGTCGACTGCCGGTGGAATCGTTCATCGGAGGGCCTCCTCATGGCGTGATCCTGCGAAATCGCGGGAAACTCCCGCGACGAGATCCAGAATCACGGAACAAGATCGTTCTGCACAAGTTCCCGCCGCACGCGGGTTCGACGGAGGCACCTGTGTCCTTGCACGATGACGCTCTCGCTCTGGCCCCGGATCTGGTCCGGCTGCGCCACGACCTTCACCGGTTTCCCGAGTTGGGCTTCCAGCTGCCGCGCACCCAGGAGCGGGTGCTGCAGGCCCTCGACGGGCTGCCGCTGGAGGTGAGCCAGGGCTCCGCGCTGAGTTCGGTCACCGCGGTGCTGCGCGGCGGGCGACCGGGGCCGGCGGTGCTGCTGCGCGGCGACATGGACGGCCTGCCGGTCGCCGAGAAGGCCCCGCTGCCGTTCGCCGCCGAGAACGGCGCCATGCACGCCTGCGGACACGACCTGCACACCACCATGCTCGCGGGTGCCGCACACCTGCTGGCCGCCCGGCGCGAGCAACTGCACGGCGACGTCATCTTCATGTTCCAGCCGGGCGAGGAGGGATTCGACGGAGCCGGCGCCATGCTGGCCGAGGGCGTGCTGGACACGGCCGGCCAACACCCGGTCGCCGCCTACGCCTTGCACGTCGCCTCGGCCATGCCGCATGGGGAGTTCACCTCCCGGCGCGGACCGATCACGGCCGCCTCCGGCTCGCTGAACGTCACCGTCCACGGTACGGGCGGCCACGGCTCGATGCCGCACAGGGCGAAGGACCCCATCCCGGTGGCCTGCGAGATGGTCACCGCCCTGCAGACCATGGTGACCCGCCAGTTCGACGTGTTCGACCCGGCGGTGGTCACCGTCGGGCTGCTCCAGGCCGGCACCCAGCGCAACGTGATCCCCGAGACCGCCCGCTTCGAGGCGACCGTGCGCACCTTCTCCGCCCAGGCGCAGTCCAGGGTCGCCGACACCACGGTGGAGCTGGTCCGGGCCATCGCGGCCGCCCACGGCCTGCGGGCGGAGGTCGAGTACATCGCCGGGTACCCGGTGACCGTGACCGACGCGGCCGAGACCGACTTCCTGGCGGACACCGTCCGGGAGGTCTTCGGCGAGGAACGCTTCCGGACGCTGCCGAACCCGGCGACCGTGTCGGAGGACTTCTCCCGGGTACTGGACGCCGTTCCAGGCTCCTTCGCGTGGCTCGGCGCCGCCCCGAAGGGGAGCAACGCCGAGGACCTGCCGCCCAATCACTCGCCCTACGCGCAGTTCGACGACGCGGTGCTCCCCGACGGCGCCACGCTCTACGCCGAACTCGCCACCCGCCGCCTGGCCGCCTGAACTCCGCGCAAGACAAGGAATGCTCACCCACATGACCGAACCGCGCGACGTGGTCGAGCAGCAGCTCGCCGAGTACAACAGCCACGACATCGATGCCTTCGCCGCCCCCTACGCCGAGGATGTCACGGTCCACCGGCGTGCCGGGACTGTCACGGGCTGACCCCTCCCGCACCCCCGGCCGCCCCGGCCCGTCCAGGCCGGGACGGCCGCTCGTACCCGGCCGCCCTGTACGACCAGCGATGCAGGGCGTGTGAGTGGGCGCCGCGGAGTCTTTGACCTGGGCCGGTTGTGCCACTGGAGGTGCCATACCGAGCGGTCACCGATCCGGCTGCGCCCGGCCGGGGTTGCGGCCGACCACCCTCGTTACCCGGTGTGTTCGGCTGCCCGGGTCCGGGCCCGGGCGATGAACTCGTCCACGACCGGACAGCCCGTCTCGACCTGGCCGACCAACTCGTCCAGTTCGGCCGGTGAAGCCTCGTCGACCCGGAAATCATCCGGGCCCAGCCGGGCGGCTGCCCACGGTGGAAGTTGAAGCCGGGCCGGCTGATCTCCGCCCACAGCTTGCTGCGGTCGAGCAGCCGCCGCATGGTCGGGACGGTCTCCTACAGGACCTCGGCCATGGTCCGGCCCGCGATGTCAGAGTCGATCCGTCCGACGTACGCCCAGTCCGCGTTCAGCGGCTCACCTTGTGGGGGGCGAAGGCGACGTGCTCCGGGGGCATCACGCTCCACCGCACGAGGGCGGCCGACGCGTCCGGAGCCTTCTGCCGGCGGACTCCCAGCTCTATGAGGTGAGTTCCACACCCGGAAGCCACTCGCCGGCACGATGAACGCCTTGACGGCGAACACCTCCATCGCCGCATCGAGGCGCCGGGACTGGAGCTCCGACAGTGCCTGGTCACCGTTGTCCGCCGCCAGGCAGGAACACCTGCCACTTGCGAGTCAGGCCGGCCTCCTTCGCCACCGGCACCACGTACCGCCAAGTCCATGCCTCAGACATCATCTGCTCCCGTGACGGGGATCGTCATGCTGCCAAGGTCTACGAGATCGGCCGTCAGTGGAAGCGCCGCCCCGGTGGCCGTCAGTGGAAGCGCCGGCCCGGTGGCCGTCGAGCGCCGGCCTGGCGGTTGCTGCTGGTCCTGTCACCGGAACGCGAGGAACGGCTGGAACGGGAAGCCGATGTCGTTGACATCGCTACGCGGCTGCTGCTGGTCTACGAGGACGGAAGGCCCGCGCTGTTCCCGAGTCCTCACGGACGAATGCGGATGATCGTCTTTCCCTGGCGTCGCTCGGTCGGGTTGAGGGCGGCGACGGCATCGTCGAGGGTCGCGACGTTGCCGATGTTCGTGCGCAGTCGTCCCTCCCGCACCCGCTGGACGATCTCACCCAGTTGGGCACGATCGGACTCGACAACGAAGTCGATCGCCAGGCCGTGGGCGGGCCGCGCCTCAGGCGGCCCGACGACGGTTATCAGTGTCCCTCCGGCCCGGATCAGGCCTGCGGATCGCTTCTGGATGTCGCCGCCGATGACGTCGAAGACCAGGTCGACTTCGCCGACGTCTTCCAGGGTGTCGTTGTCGAGGTCGACAAACTCCATTGCGCGAAGTCGAGTGCCTTCTGACGGTCAGCGGCACGTCCGGTGCCGATGACGTGGGCGCCGGCCTCTCGTGCGAGCTGCGTCACCATCGTCCCGACCGCGCCGGCCGCGCCGTGCGCGAGGACGCTTTGCCCCGCCTGGAGGTGGCCGTACTGGAACAGTCCCTGCCACGCGGTGAGGCCTGAGATCGGCAGGCTCGCGCCCACGGTGAAGTCGACGTCGCCCGGCAACGGCGCGAGGTTGCGTGCCTCGACGGCCGCGTACTCGGCGAGGGTGCCGTCGCGATACCAGTCGGTGAGGCCGAACACGCGCTGTCCACCGAGGAGACCCGCCGTGCCGTAGCCGAGGGCGGTGACCACTCCGGCCAGCTCATGTCCGGGGATCGACGGTGTTCGGTCGCGGTCGAGGCGATCGGTCCATGTCGAGGGCCACGCCATCTCGGTTGGGACGAATCCCGACGCATGAATCTGAACGACGACATCGTTTATCGCCGGCTCCGGCCGGGGCTGCTCCGTAGCGTCATCCCGGCCGTTCCCGCGGCCTGGTCCATCACCACGATCGCTTTCATTTGGACACCTCTCTGTATCAGTCCTCGCCCCAGCATCCCGCCGACCCCGCCTCCACGCCGCCTGGCCGGGACGTTGAGGGGCTGCGCTCGGCGGCCGGGAGCACGGGCCGCTCGGCGATGTCCGTGGCCGGGTCCGCCGCCGGGCGGCCGGGATGACCCTGGAGAACCCCCAGCAGGCGCTGCACCGGGCCCGGGATGACCAGCGCACCGCCGACCCGGCACACCGACGCTGGGGACGAGACCGGTGCCGCTACCGCGGCCGCCGTCCGCGCCGAGTGGCAGCGCGTACGCGACCACACCGCCGAGACCCGAGCCGAGCGCTACGACCCCGCCTTCGATACCGTCCTGCAGGACGCGCTGTGTCGTGAGAGCCACCGCCGGGATGTCGCCGACCGCGCCGCCGAGGCCGCCTACCACGCTCACCGGACCACCGATGTCGCCCACCGCCGCCTGGCCGACGCTGCCGCCCAGCCCCCACCGCGAGCTGATGCAGACGCTCGCCTGCACGAACGCGGCAACGTGCCGAAGCAGGAGAGCACCCTGGAGTACGGCCCCCAGGGACGGCAGGAGTGGACCCGTCGGCCCGGCGGCCGCTGCTGGCCCTGCCACCAGGAAACACACGGAGCGCCTGGGGCGGGAGGCCGAGGCCCAGGTGCGGCTGGAGGCTACCCGAGAGGCGAACGCCGTGCTGCGGCCGTGTTGGTCGTGCCGGGGGTCTATCGGCGGGGAGCCGGCTCGCCGCTGGAACTGACCGGGACGGCCGGCCTGGGCCGGTTGGAGTGCCCGCAGTGCGTCAGCGACCGGGAGGTGGAGGAGCTGGGCCTGCTGGTGTTGCCGGTCCCGACCAAGCGGGAGCCGGTGGCCGGGCTGGTCTGCGCTCCGGACGATCCGTGGTGGGAGGCGCGGGTGCTGCACGCGAGGCTCTACCCGGCGAAGGACCGGGCGTGACCTGTGGGTGTTGTGGGGCGTGGAATGGCCTCGCCCGCCGGGTCGTCTGGACCTTTGATCGTGCTTGTTGGGGGGTGTCCGGTGGGTGGCGGCTGGGTTGGTGACTGTGTGTGGTGGTTGGTTGGAGGTGGGGGTCAGGTCGGTCTGCTTGGGGGCCGGTGGGTGATGTGGGCGTGCATTCGGGTGTGAATTCCGCCGGGTATTTCGTTCGGTTGTTTTGGCGGATTGGTTGCCGGTGGTGGTCTGAATTGGGGTCGGAATTGCGGGGCTGGGGTGGTGGCGGGGGCGCTGTTCGGCTTGGTGGGCCGGGCTGGGTGTCGCGCGGTGCCGGTTGTCGGGGTGGTGGCGGCCGGTGTGGTCTGGGCCGGGTGCCGTCGTTCCGGGCCTGCTGTTGCCTGCTCCGGCCGGGCTGCGCCCCCGCCTGCCCGCTTGCCGGGCGCCGCCGTCCCGCTGCGGCAGTTCGCCCTGGCCAACTCCCATCACCGCAGCCACCCCACGCAAACCCGGGCACTGCACCGCTACCCGTGCCGGCGCAACGCCAACGCCCGCCACCCCGACGTACTTGCCGCCCTGATCGCAAGGAACGCGCCCGCATCCGCAGCGAGAAGGGCATCCGCTGGGGCGGACGCCCCCTCAACGCCGCAGCCTGACCGACCGCGAACCGCAGCCCCGGAGTGCCGAAAGGGACAAGTTCACGAGAAGGACAGCGACAGAAGGACGACTCAGGAGGCGGACGGCTCGATCTCCCCTGCAAAGACGAGACCTGGTCGATGGAGGCTCCGCGCGCAGATGGACGATGTCCGTTCCCGCCAGGCGGGGGCCTCCGTCCGGCGTGGTGAAGACCCATTGGTACCGGGCCCACTCGTCAGGCATGTCCACCGCTGAGCAGCGCACCATCGTGCCGGTCCCCGCCGGGTGGCGCCGGATGTCCAGCACGAACCGCTCGACCGCCGCGATTCCTTCGATGCGACCCAACGGCCCCCAGAAGACCACGTCTGAGGTCAGGGCCTGGGAGAGCAGGGCGGTCACATAGCTGTCGTCCGAGGCGTTAAACGCGGAGATGAACGTGTCGATCGCGGAGCGTGCCGTCTCTTCCTGCATGCCCCAGTAATACCAGCTGTTGCGCGTGCGCTCGTCCCGCGAGCCGCCTTCCGATCACGGTGGACCTCCCGGTCACAGCACTAGGTGCCGGTAGTCCTGGCCGCTGTCCCGGGGCTGGCCTTCTCCTGGTGGTGGTGCTCGGCGGTCTGGTTGTCCCGTGCCACTGATCCTTGACCGATTGCCACTGAAGTTGGACCACTGTGCGGTTCGTGCCATCGAACCTTGACCACCCTGGTCAGACCAGTTCCGGACCAGTCGACGGCTCCGCGCCGCCGGACGGCTCCGGCTGTCACTGTAGCTGGAGCCGAACTGCTCACCGATGTTGTTCCACATGAAGCCGTCCGCCAGCCCGGCTTCGCGCTAGCCCAGCCGAGCAGCGCCCCGAGGGCCTTCTCCTGGGAAATAGTCAGTGTCTGGTAGTGCAGCCCAGCACGCCGTCCCGGTATTCGAGCTGGAAGGTGTTGTTCTCGCGGAGCCGGACCTGGATGTACCAACTGCCGGGAAGCTCCTCGTCCACCCGCTCCAGGACCATGTCGTTCCCGCCGCAGGTTGGCCAGCATCGTCCCGATAGCTGGCTTGGACGCGCGTTTCACCACATGGCC